>NZ_JAELVM010000010.1 GCF_016745235.1 Chryseobacterium endalhagicum
AAGACGCTCTAAAATGAGATGTTCCAGCCGCACCTTCCGGTACGGCTACCTTGTTACGACTTAGCCCTAGTTACCTGTTTTACCCTAGGCAGCTCCTGTTACGGTCACCGACTTCAGGTACCCCAGACTTCCATGGCTTGACGGGCGGTGTGTACAAGGCCCGGGAACGTATTCACCGCGCCATGGCTGATGCGCGATTACTAGCGATTCCAGCTTCATAGAGTCGAGTTGCAGACTCCAATCCGAACTGAGACCGGCTTTCGAGATTCGCATCACATCGCTGTGTAGCTGCCCTCTGTACCGGCCATTGTATTACGTGTGTGGCCCAAGGCGTAAGGGCCGTGATGATTTGACGTCATCCCCACCTTCCTCTCTACTTGCGTAGGCAGTCTCACTAGAGTCCCCAACTTAATGATGGCAACTAGTGACAGGGGTTGCGCTCGTTGCAGGACTTAACCTAACACCTCACGGCACGAGCTGACGACAACCATGCAGCACCTTGAAAAATGTCCGAAGAAAAGTCTATTTCTAAACCTGTCATTTCCCATTTAAGCCTTGGTAAGGTTCCTCGCGTATCATCGAATTAAACCACATAATCCACCGCTTGTGCGGGCCCCCGTCAATTCCTTTGAGTTTCAGACTTGCGTCCGTACTCCCCAGGTGGCTAACTTATCACTTTCGCTTAGTCTCTGAATCCGAAAACCCAAAAACGAGTTAGCATCGTTTACGGCGTGGACTACCAGGGTATCTAATCCTGTTCGCTCCCCACGCTTTCGTCCATCAGCGTCAGTTGTTGCTTAGTAACCTGCCTTCGCAATTGGTGTTCTAAGTAATATCTATGCATTTCACCGCTACACTACTTATTCCAGCTACTTCAACAACACTCAAGACTTGCAGTATCAATGGCAGTTTCACAGTTAAGCTGTGAGATTTCACCACTGACTTACAAATCCGCCTACGGACCCTTTAAACCCAATAAATCCGGATAACGCTTGCACCCTCCGTATTACCGCGGCTGCTGGCACGGAGTTAGCCGGTGCTTATTCGTATAGTACCTTCAGCTAGATACACGTATCTAGGTTTATCCCTATACAAAAGAAGTTTACAATCCATAGGACCTTAATCCTTCACGCGGGATGGCTGGATCAGGCTCTCACCCATTGTCCAATATTCCTCACTGCTGCCTCCCGTAGGAGTCTGGTCCGTGTCTCAGTACCAGTGTGGGGGATCACCCTCTCAGGCCCCCTAAAGATCGTAGACTTGGTAGGCCGTTACCCTACCAACTATCTAATCTTGCGCGTGCCCATCTTTATCCACCGGAGTTTTCAATTTCAAATGATGCCATTCAAAATATTATGGGGTATTAATCTTCCTTTCGAAAGGCTATCCCCCTGATAAAGGCAGGTTGCACACGTGTTCCGCACCCGTGCGCCGCTCTCAGTCTCCCGAAGGAAACCTACCGCTCGGCTTGCATGTGTTAGGCCTCCCGCTAGCGTTCATCCTGAGCCAGGATCAAACTCTCCATTGTATGTTTTTCCTGACCCGCTCAAAGT
>NZ_JAELVM010000001.1:0-13761 GCF_016745235.1 Chryseobacterium endalhagicum
TCGCCTCAAGATGAGACATCTTTTAAGGGTCGTTGGAGATGACGACGTTGATAGGCTACAGGTGTAAAGCTGGTAACAGCATAGCCGAGTAGTACTAATTACCCGTAGATTTATAGCCTATTGGTTGCTATATTTTAAATAATAACAAGTTCTTTTGTGCGCAGACAAGGTTTTGTCTTTGTGAAAGTTTTTATCGATAAAATAGAAGTTAGAAATTAGATATTAGAAGTTAGTGAATTACTAACCTCTAATTACTAACCTCTAACCTCTTATATAAAGCCTTTAGGGTGGTTTTAGCGGTGGGGCTCACCTGTTCCCATTCCGAACACAGAAGTTAAGCCCACCAGCGCCGATGGTACTGCGAAAGCGGGAGAGTAGGCCGCCGCCAGTTTTTATTAAAAGTCTCATACAGTTTTGTATGAGACTTTTTTGTTTTATACCTATACCAGATATCCAAACCATACCCCATATAAATGATCAATGATAAGTTATGAATCATCAATTATCAAGCATAATAGATCAGTAATTAGTAATTGGTAATGAGTAATGCGGGGGCAGAACCTTGTAACTACTACTACCCAGCATCACAGATCACTTATCAATCATCATTGATCACTTATCTTTACATAAGCCATAAGCCATAAGCCATAAGCAGTCCTGTAAGGGATTTTTTAATTTGGGCCTATTGTAAAAACGACTTGTGCACTATACGATGCAGCAGGAATTACCACAGAAACTCCGGTTATCTGCAATTGTACATTAATTCCTGAGAACGCGACACTGTTACCCAGTCCTAAAAGTCCCGAAAAATTGATAGTGCACAATGCTGTGTCCGGTGATTGCAGCATTTCTATATATGTTGTCCCACCATTGACAGTTGCGGAACAACCAAGACAAAGCCCGCTAATCGTGGCAGTTCCACCACTTCTTTTTGCATAGAGATGCAGCGCATTGTTCCAAACGACAGGATTATAGCGCATACTGATTCTGGCAGCTCCATTGGTGAGAAGATTAAGAAAAGAGCCTGGCAGTGTACCGGATAATATTATCGCATTGGTGGCACTTGCATAAGTTCCCCCATAGTTGCTTCCTGCTTCAGTAATGGCAGGTACACTTACCGTCCAGCCGCTTCCACTGGTATTTAGCGTTTGAGCTCCCAGGTAACTGCTCATTGTTAAAGGAATGAGATATAAATATTTTTTTAAAAATATGTTCCTGAGAAGGCGGCTATTGATTTTCATTTTCAATTTTATTCTGTGATGGTGTAAGTGATGATAACAGGAGTGTTCGTACGGGCTGAAAGGTTGGCATAAGTATTCACCGCAAGGCTGATCGTAAGTCTATGCCCATTATTAGCTCCTGTTCCGGTAAATGCCCCTCCAATCCCTGTAATAATAGTGGTGGCTGTAGTCCCCAGGGTAACGAGGCCGGATGACGTTCCTAATGTTCCTCCGCCAGCTCCCGAAGCGGCAGCGGCCTGCACCCGTATATTAACCCCAGCGATGGGCGCATTGATAGAAGCTGTAATTCTTCTTGTAAGTCCTCCAGATGCAATAGCCGAAGTATAATTGACCCATTTTGTTGTATTGGCAGCAGGAGCTGTTAAAGCTTGTCCGGCTTCTGTAGGTGCCGTAAAATTCAATGTGAAGGTTCCTGCAGGTTCTATATCCATAAGGGTGACTACAGGAAGTGTCATCGGGATGGTGGTCTGCGAGAATATTGTACCGGGTATGAGACCAAAAATCAGGCATATGATAGATTCCTTCAGTTTCATTTTTTCTTTTTTGATTCGTTATATCCTATTTTGATCGTTTCCTGCTGGTATTTAATTTCACTCTGTTGTTTTACAATGTGAATGGCTAGATTCTGTGTTTCCGAGGGCTTAAGACTAAGCTGAAAAGAATCTGTCACAATTTTATACCGTTTGTCCAGACCATTCCTGTACAGTTTAATGTTCCATTCTCCCGGACGCAAATAAGTAAAATCAAAAGTTTCCCCTATAAATGCTATTTTCCGGTAGGTCTGTTCACCGTTTGTTGCTTCGATGATAATGCTCTGTCTTTTCTTTTTTTCGGTTTTAGGCTGAAACTGGGCAAAGCTGTATTGCTCTTTATCATTTTCAGAAAGCTGAATATTTCCTTTAATCGTTGCAGCAGTAGTTAATCCAAAATTAAAGGTATTTTCTTTGCCATTGAGATGCAATGATGCGGGTAAAGAAATATTCGTGATATCATTAATTTCCGCAGTAGAACGATCGATCTCCAGAAAATAATCCCCCGGAACCACATTTTTGAACAGATAGTTTCCGTCCTTATCGGTAACGGATAAATGGCTTCCCAGCATTAATCTTATTCCTTCCGTCTTTTTTACCCCCAGATTGCTGATGTTTCCTGATAAAGAAGTATACTCAGCTGTTTTCTGTACGGGCACATTCATCCGCAAAGTATACCGCAGTGAAAAGATAAAATCCTTATCCCCAAGCTGGCCGCGCTGCAGAGAATATCTTCCTGAAAGATCAAGTTCGCTGCCCGGAAATAACTGCTGGTGAAATAAAACCTCAAAAAGATTCCGGTCTCTGAAATATTCTTCAGGCATATAATTGTTCTGATAAAAAAGACTCATACTGGTTTTATCAGAAAAACGGCTGAAGACCCTGGCCCCGTAATAAAACTGTTTGTCATTTTGCAGCTGATATCGTGAAGTGATTGCATAGCTGGCATACATATTAAAAGAAGTTTTAAACTTTTCAAAAGCAATATTGGTGGTATAAAAACTGGAATTTCCTTTAAATCCACTCAGATAATTATCCGTTTTTCCAAACTGTCCCTGAAGATTCACCTGGAACATTCCGATCTTCTGATCGATACTCACTTTAAAATACCGCTCATAATAATCAAATTGTCTGGGTTCCAAACGGTCCTGATACTTTTGAAAACCATTATAAAGTGTGATAAAACCGCTGGGAATATATTTGTACTGAACCCCATACTGAAGAAAATTCCGGTAAGGAGCTGCGAAGAATAAAGTATCCCTTTGAAAATTCTTGGCATCACGGATATAATTTCCAAACACATTAATTTTTTTTGAAATCTTATACTGAATATTTCCGTTAAAGGTACTCGTATTGGTAAAATATCCTGCAAATTGCGGGCTGGCCTTCATATACAGAACATTTCCGGTAAACTTTTCAAAAGAGGCCTGTGCCTGTGCCATATAAGCGCTCCCTTCCATCTGCTCAGTTTTACTGTATGATGCTTCTCCGGAAAGGCTGATGTTTTTTGTAATCTTGAATTTTCCCGCAGCGTAAGGAAGATGGGCTTCAGAATCCAGTCTGAGATTTCCGAAATTCATTTCTCCTTTTCTTGGAATTTTATAAAGATATCCGGCCGTAATTTCTGATTCTTTTCTGATTTTAAAAGTAGCATACCCATTGAATTCATCTTTAATATCCCTGAAGAATCTCGGATGGTTGTAAAAACCTCCCAAACTGAATTTTTTAAAGTCATACCGGATCTCTGCCCCGCGGCCATATCTTGCAAACTCTGTTAAATAGGATGCAGAATACGTTTTATCACCCAGATGAACAAATAGATTGTCCCGTTTATAATTAATAAAATACTCTTCGTACTGTGTAAAAGAATTAAACTCCACCGGATTGGCGGTTACCGCATGAAATTCAATCTGGTTTTTATTCTCCTTATCCAAGGTTCCCTTTCCATAGATTTCGCCCTGAAATCCGTCATCATAAACACCCATATTTTTCATTCCAATAAAAGTCAGTGATGCTGATACGGGAAGTCTGTGATAGATGTCATCTTCTACAGGCTTTACAGAGATAATTTTGGTGCTTACATAAGCCGTCTGATTTTCTTTTGGATTATCCGGTGAGTAAACGGAAAGATTGAGATTCTGATATTCGTTCTGACCCAGTTCTGCATTGGTGATTTTGTAGATGCTGATCACTTTTGATTCGTTGGGAGCTAATGTAATAGAAGCGTCATGATCCACTACTGCATTTTTACTCTCCAGGATCAGCTTTTCCGTAACGTTTCCATTATTTTTCAGAAGAAAAGAAGCATGAATGGTTTCCCCAGCCCGGATAAACTCCGGTGAATTTAATGAAGTAAGACTGAGCTTCCTGTTTCCCGAAATAGTGACCTGAGAAGTTTTTGTAAAACGGGCTCCATCATTCCGGTCGGTTCCGTTCAGAACTACAGAATAGGTTCCCTGTGCTGCTTCAGCTGCAATACGTATGGGAACCAGATAAACCGTTTTTTCATGAGGTTCAATCGTCAATTCCGCCTTCGCTAAAATAGGAGTGATCAACGGATTGGAAGCAGTAACCGTAAGATCGTATGTTCTGCTTTCTGCGGTGGTATTTTCTAATGCAAAGGAAATAGAAGTAGACATTCCCGGCATTAAACTATCTTTTTTACTGGCCAGTTGATTTGGCTTTTGTTGAGAAAAAATAAGTGCCGGGAATAAGGTTAAAAGGACGATATATAAAATCCAGGGTTTAATCATTCTTTACTTCTAATTCCACATTGAGGGCAAAAGCATTGTCATCTTCATCGGTGGCAATCAGTACTGCTTTGTACAGATCTGCTGGAACTTTGCTGATATCAATGTGAAATGATTTGGAGGTCTGCGGAAGCAGTCCCATTGCAATACTCGTATAGCTTCCGAGCCTTTCTCCGGTTTTCCGGTTATAGATTTCGAGAGACACAGTAGGCTTGCAGTACAGATTTCCATTGTTGGCTACTGCAATTTTTGCCGTTTGCTTTCCTTCTTCCTTTTCAATCTTTACGCTTTCAAATTTAAGATCAGGTTTTGCCTTTTCCGTATCATAATCGGTGATCACCTGAATAGCGTAGCGGATAACAGATGTGATATTTACCCCTGCTTGATCATTGCTGGGCTTTATATCTTCTACAGGCTCCACAATGATGACACTCCAGTAACTTCCGGGATCAGCTGGCTGGCTGGGAACCGTGATCTCATAAAAGACCTCTGTTTTTTCCTTCGCTTTTAAGGTGACCAGATTCGTATTAAGTTTGATCCATTCCCCATTGGTTCTGGCATTGGTACGGATTGCCGTATAATGAATGGAACCGTCTGCATCATAAGTAAAATCCTGCAAAAAAAGTTTTACGCTCTGAGGTTTGCTCCCCGTATTTTCTATAGCCACTTTTCCTTTGTATACTTTTCCGTTTTCTACTTTGTACGAATGGGTAAGGCCGTTGAGTACGACGATGCCTGCCTGTAGAAAGCTAAACTGCAGCATTAAAAACATCAAAAGGAGCATACGCTTTATCATGATCATGTAAAGTTTGAAATTAAATTATAGGCACTATAAAACCAGGAAGAAACTGACAGGCAATTTCTTCTTGTTTTATTTTTAAAATTAAAAATCTTAGTTGTCGGAGATCGTATAAGTAACGGTGACTACAGTAGTCGCGGTTGCCTGTAGATCTGCATAGGCAGCTACTCCTCCAGGTCCGCTTCCTGCCGCTAAAGCATAAGTTAGGTTGTGTCCGTTATTCGCTCCGTTTCCGGTGTAGGCACTTCCGATTCCTGAAACAATCGTCTGATCTGCGGCACTTAAAATAAGCTGTGCTGAAGGTGTTCCCAATGTTCCCGCGCCACTGCCTGTTGCAGCTGCTGCCGTTACCTGGATATCAATTCCCGGAATCAGAGCATTCATACTTACAGATACATTACGCGTAGGATCAGCTACAGATTTTATGGATGAGTAATTCAGCCAAAGCGTAGTGTTAGAAGTTGATGGCGTAATAGGATTACCCGCTTCGGTAGGGGCAGTAAATCCTAAAGTAATGTTTTTAGTCGCCGCCGGTTCAATATCTACCAGTGCAACCTCAGGAATTGAAATAGTAATGGTATGATTGTCCGTATTTGTATCCTGCGCTTTCAGGCTGCCGGAAAATGCAGCAGTAATGAAGCATACTGCAAGGCTTAAGTTTAATTTTTTCATGATGCTGTTAAATTAGTTAAGTGAATTTAATAAAATTCGATAAAGTATAAAAATAAAATTCCGTATTTAAAATATTATTATTGATATCATTATAGTATTTTATTATTTGTACGAATATTTATATGCAAATTATATAAAAACACAGAATTAAGCTATGATTACAATCATAAAAAAGCCTTGCATATCATTATGCAAGGCTTTTTAAATGGATGGATTTCTCAGATTATATCCAGTGCGGATCTGAAATGGAAACTTTTCCGGTTTCTATTCTTCCTGCAAAATGCCAGATTTGGTCGTTGAATGTTACTTTTATATCATACCAGCCTTTATTTTTACTGAGATCAAGCCGTATTTTTTCTTCAGAATGCTGTAAGGAAACTGTTTTTTTGGTTTTTTCATACAGATCTTCCAGAACAACTGAAGCATTTCCTTTTTTATTTTTAAAAACAAGTTCCGCTTCATTTTTCAAACCGGTATTGGTCAGCTGTACTTCCAAGTCTGAGGCTTGAGTTCCACTGAATTTCCGGAAAAAACCATTCGGCCCGAAAACTTCCTGATCATACTTTCCCGCATTCACAGGATGTGACAACTCCTGTTTTGCATACAAAGCATATGAAAAATGATAATTATTGCTGTCAAATTGAGTCCTGTCATAAATCAACAGAGGAATACCGGCCTCTTTTAAATTGGTCATTCTGATCTTTTCGTTCTCCAGATTGACATGGAAATGGTAAGGAAGCGGGTTAGAAGGTTTAGTCCCTCTTTCCTGAATATCAAGAAGACGGTCGCTGATTTCATTTTCGCTGTACCATTTCAGATCCGGAACGGGTTTGCTTTTAGCTGCGTTAATGGTCTTTGCATAATCTTTCTGATCAAGATAATCCATCTTTGGAGCTTTTGTATCGGAAGAATTGAAGGCAGATGTAAGATCTCCGCAGACCGCTCTTCTCCAGTCGCTGATATTATTCACTTTCACATCCTTACTGAATTTTTTCAGGATGAATTTCTCCAGAAACTGCAGCACGGAAGTATGATCCGAAACTTCAGAATTAACGAAGCCTCCTTTTGTCCACGGTGACGCAATAATCATCGGAACCCGGTAACCCAAACCGACTGTTCCTTCTATTCTCTCATGATCTTTGAGCGGAAGAACAGACATATATTCCTGGGATTTATCCACATATTCCACTCCATCTTTACTGTTCAGATCAACCGGCTGGCTTGGATTAAGCGGCGGCGCAAAAGGAAGGACATGATCAAAATATCCGTCGTTTTCATCATAATTGATAATGAAAATTGTTTTTTTCCAGGTTTCAGGATCTTGGGTCAGAATATTTAAAACCTCAGAAATATACCAGGCACCATACCACGGTGATCCCGGATGGTCAGAAAAATGTTCAGGAGCAACCAGCCATGAAACCAGCGGAAGTTTTTTCTCCTCTGCATCTTTCCTGAACTGGAAAAGGACGTCTCCTTTGGGAACAACCAGCCTTTCTCCGTTTTCGTCATTACCAATTTCCAGATTCCAGTAGTCAGGATCATTCACATTGGTGGTAAATGCTTTTTCGTGAAGATTCTTTTCCTGCTGTGAAAGTTTTGCATAATTTTCAGGAGCATATTTCACCTGATCCTCTTCAAGTTCAGCAATCAAAGTTTCAAATTTTTTCTTCTGATCCGGTTTTTTACCGAGTTCTTCTTTCAGATACGCAATGATCTTTGGAATATTCTGATGATAGCCTTTCGAAAATTTAACGTTGAATTTCGAGAACCATTCAATAGGATTATCGGTAAAATTACTCAGCCAGGCTTCCTGTTCGCCGGACATTCCTTTGGGAAGACTGATCTCATTCTGATAAATCTTCCATGAAACATTCTGCTCTTCCAGGAGTTCGGGAAAACTTTTCCAGTGTGCCTGTCTGGCCTTGTCATAATCAATATTTTCATTATAAACATTAGCTTTCACCTTACCGTTTTGCTGCTCTCTGAGTGTTCCGGACCAGTGAAAAAGCCTGTTTGGAGTAGTTCCCGTTAATGATGAACAGAAATATTGATCAAATATCGTAAACGCATCCGCCAGCTGGTAATAAAAAGGAAGATCTTCCCGGTTATAATAGCCCAGGGTAAGCGGAATATTTTTATAGTCTTTGTTTCCTGAAGCCTTAAACTGAAGCCACTGGTCATATTTTCCTTTATTCAGGGCTTTCTGCTGGTCAGACCACGAGTGTGGCAAAGAGCTCATCCACGTAGACTTTGTATTTCTAAGATCTAATCTTGCCGGCGAAGCATATTTTCCGGAATTGTCTTTTTGAAAGAAAACGGAATGGCCGTCCTGTTTTACGAAAGCTCTTTTGTCCAGAAAGCCTCTCACACCTTTCAGTGCTCCGAAGGCATGGTCGAATGAACGGTTTTCCTGCATCAGGATCACCACATGTTCCGCATCATAAAAAGTGGACAATGCCGCGGGTTCAATGGCCAGTGCTTTTAAAATGGCTGGGTGAAGAACACTTGAAGTTCCCAGTCCGGCCAGCAAAAGACTTGATTTTTCTAAAAATTCTCTTCTGTTCATGATTCAATCTAAATTAGAAATAAACCGCAAGTTAATTGGATTTTCCTGCGGTTTATCTGTTTTTATAAAAATATTTTAGGTCTTACTGAAGCCACCACGGCTTGGAACGGATATTGTCATTGCCTCCGTACTGAGCTGCCAGAGCCGCTTTCAGGTTGTTGCTGTTGTAGTTGTATTCAGCCTGCGGATACCTGAATCTGAGTGGTGCGGTAACACCAGCCTGTAAAGGATAATTTGGATATCCCGTTCTCAGGTAATCATAGTAGGAAGTCCATTGGCTCTGGTGGAACATCGTCATGTATTTCTGCGTCATGATCTTTTCCAGACGGGTTTCAAGCGGTGCGGCATCACTGTAAACAACCAGTGGAGTGGCCAGATACTGATTCACATCAAATCCTGAGAAATATTGTCCCGGATTTTTCACATACGTCTGATAAAAACTGAAACTTGCTTTAATGGCGTTGTCATAATGGGTTTTTGCCGATCCGGAGATCCATCCTCTGGCAGCACCTTCAGCAAGAATAAATTCAAGTTCGGAATAGCTTAAGACGGAAGACGGCTCATTGGTAGGATCTTTATAAAAACGATCGTTCACCTTGGAAATATTTTTTGCCGTGATCAGCGCTGCATTGTCAGAATAGGGAGAAGTAGGGTTTCCTCCGTTGTATCCAGTAAAATCCGTAAGAGGTTTTCCGGCTTCTTTTGCCCCTGTGGTCTGGGCTGCAAAAGTGAACAGGCGGGGATCCTGTCTGGCTTTAAACAGATTGATAAAATAATCAGCCATATACAGGCTGGACCCATACCCGCTGCTGTTGAACGTTGTATATCTGCTGTCCGCAGCATCGGCAAATTTAAGCTCCCCGTTATCCGAAATGGAAGTCATCAAAGACTGGCTGTTGGCAACAGACGCAAATTCAGCGGCTACATTATAGCTTCCCAGGGTTGCTTTTTTAGACATGGTGATCAGGATTTTCAAACGGAAAGAGTTGATCAGCTTTTTCCATTTTAAAGCATCGCCGTTGTAGATGATATCGCCTTCAATTTTGTCATTGGTATTGATAAGATCATTCGCTTCTTTCAGTTCTGATAAAATTCCGGCCATTACAGTTTCCTGAGTGTCGTATTTCGGCTGTGTAATTCCTGATTCCCCTTTCGCCGCTTCTGTGTAAGGAATGCTTCCAAGTTTTAAACTTAAATTAAAAAAGTAATAAGCCCTGTAGAATTTCCCTATGGCAGCATAGTTTTTATTGTTGATCTTTTCTGCTTCCTGCATCATTTTTACCGTATTCAAAAGACCTGTGGTATATACGTCGAAAGAAGCATCATTCCACTTCATGTATTGGTAGGTATTTTCGCCATCCGTCCCGATCATCATTCTTGAGGCGTACATATTGTCACCATTGACCTGGAAAGCATTGTCGGAAACATACGTCAGCAGTACTTTAGGATCTACCGTGGCTTTGTCGTTTGGATTTTCATTGATCTTGTCAAGGTCGGTTTCACACGAAGCCAGCATCAGTATTCCTGCCAATGCAGCAGTTTTTATGCTGAAACTTCTTAACCATTTTGCTGTTTTTCCTTTTTGCAGTTTCACCGGAGTTTTTATAATATTTTTCATTGTTCAGATACGTATTCATTAAAATTTAAGATTAAATCCTATTCCGATCCATCTGCTGGAAGGATCCTGGATATCATTGTCATCCCTTTTCTTTAGCTGATAATCCGGGTCGGAATAAAGGTTTTTGGATTTTTTCCACATGGCCAGATTGTAAGCTGAAATATTCGCTGTGAAATTTTTTATCATTCCTTTCGGATTCAGGAGATACGAAAAATCATATTCCAGGACTACCGATCTCAGTTTGATGAAAGTCCTGTCGAAAACATTTGCAAACAATTTGCTCTCATCTTCCGTAACCCTTGCCTGATATGGATAGTTCTGCGCCCAGTCCTGGAAGCTGATCGGTTTTGTGTGTTGGGTATAAGTTCCCGTAGCGGCATCGAAGTTGACACCGTCCGGTACAAAATAGTAGGTCCCCGGATTGGCATATTCCAGATCCCTGTAAGCTGTGGAGTTCGGATGTTTTCCGCCCCACCACATTTTTTCTACCACCTGCGATCTCATCACGCCGCCTATGCTTCCGTCGATTCCGATATTCAGGGTAAACTTTTTATATTTGAAGGTGTTGTTGAAACCAAAAGTCCAGTCCGGATTAAAATGTCCCAGATTGCTGGGAGCATCTGCTCTTGTCGGCATTCCGGTTTTCGCATCCAGAACGACTTTTCCGTCTGGAGATTTTTTCCAGGTATAGTCGTAAAAGCTGTCCATTCTTTCGCCAAGCTTGATGTTGTTGTAGTTTGGCATATCATCATAGATTGAAGTCAGTTTCTGTTCGTACGTACTCCAGTTGATTAAAGATCTCCAGGTGAAATCGGCAGTTTTTACAGGAGTCAGTCCCAAAGATATTTCAAGACCTTTCGTGGTGTATTCGTTGCCGTTTACATACTGGGAAGTGAAACCTGATGACGAAGCAGCCGGGAACTGCAGGATATTGTTGTAATCCAGAGTTCTGAAATACGTGACATCTAACGTTACCCTGTTCTTGAATAGCCCTGCGCTTAATCCCAATTCATAAGATTTTGTCTGTTCCGGTTTTAAAGAATTTTCAATATTCAGTGTAGTAGGATAATAGAACATTGGATTTCCGTTAAAAGTTGCCCCTTGGCTGTTCAGATAATAGTTTCTGGTTGAATAAGGCTGGAAGTCATAAGCTACTTTTGCCCAGGAAGCGGATAATTTCAAAAGGTTGACGGCTTCCGGCATTTTAACCAGATTTGAAATCACGGCACTTACCGATGCGGAAGGGTAGAAGTAAGATCGGTTCTCTTTCGGAAGAGTGGAAGACCAGTCATTACGTCCCGAAATATTGATGAAAAAAGCATTGTACAAACCAATATCAATGGTTGAATAGGCGCTGTAGATCAGCTTTTCTTTAAGGTAATCAAAATATTTTACAGCTCCTGTAGAGTTTTCCAGGGTATAAAGCTCAGGTATTTTCAGACCATCTGTAGAAGCGTTGTCAACATCGTTTTTATAATAAAATGTAGATCCTCCGGCATTGATGGTAAAATCAAAATTATCAGAGAGCTTCTTCTTGTACGTGGCAAGGATATCGGAGTTCATGTTCCAGGTTTTGGTATCATTCAGAAGATAACCGCCGCTTCTCGGAGCACTGTAATTAAAGTAAGAATAAGGACTTAATATTTCCTGTTTGTTATGGTTTTCAACGATGGATATCTTCCCTTTTACGGAGAAATCTTCAGTGGCTTTATATTCAAGGCCTGTTTGGGCATTGATGACGTTCGTTCTGTTTTTATTCTTATAATATTCAGCTCCGAACCATGGGTTATTGTACCATGCATAATTCCAGTTGGCCTGTGCGGTTCCTTCTCTTCCCGGGATCCACATATGGTTTTTAAGGTCTCTTCCGTCTACATCTGCACCCATCCAGATCAGGATCGTATACATGTGGCCGCTTGGATTGTAGTCGTAGTTCGGGATATTTGGGGTGAAGGTTTGATTGAAATTAAATTTAGTATCAAAAATTAATTTTTCTCCCAGATGATTTTCAGAAGAGAAATTCACTCCATAACGCTGAAGGGAAGCACCCGGAACCCTGTCGTCATAGTTCATGAAATTTCCGGAGAGTCTGTAGAGATCTTTATTGTTCTTATAGCTTATCGCGAAACTGTTGTTGTTGATGATCGCCGGTTTTAAAAAGGTATCCAGGTTATCATGATACTTCCAGTCAATAGGAACCCTTTCGTATCTGGATTTATCATTGTACTCGGTTCCCGTTACCGCACCATACCACGGAATCACCTGTCCGGTCATCTTATCTCTGATCGGGCTGTTCCACTGGGCAATTTTCAGACCAGGAACAAATTTTGGTCCCCAGATCATATCTCCATCATTCACACCGCCGTCAGCTCCGTCCCAGAATTCATACTTTCCGTGGGATCCGTTTCCATATTCGTTCTGGGTTTTCGGAAGATTGGTAAAGCCTGCCGTTACCATCGTGTTTTGAGAAAATTCTACAGAGAAGCCTTTCTTTTTGGCACTTTTTGTAGTGATTAAAACGGCTCCGTACCGGCCTCTGGAACCGTATAGCGCGGAAGCGGTAGCTCCTTTCAGAACGTTGATGTTTTCAATATTATTAGGATCCAGATTCTGGAATACTTCTTTCTCCACAATCACCCCATCTATTACAAAAACAAGATTGGAATTTCCCCTCAGCGTAAATTGCGGGGATTGCTGCATTCCGGTAGGGTTGGAGACATTCAGGCCAGCCACCTGTCCGGAAAATAAATTTCCAATGCTGGGTGTGGTAATGGTTTCAAACTGTTTCGTACCCACTTCCTGAGTGGCATATCCAATTTTTTCTTTCTTTTTGGCGATACCCAATGCGGTAATTACAACACCTTCGATCTGTTTCTCCGCAGCCTTTTTTAAAACAATGGAATATTGTCTCTGGGAAGAAACTTCTACGGCATACAGTGAAAAATCAGGAGCGTAAAATTCGAGGATATCTTTGGGATTAGCGGAGATGGTAAAATTACCGCTTTCATCAGTTACCGCTGTTTTTCCGGTATTCTTGTCGGTAATGCTTACTCCAGATATGCTGGAGCCGTTTTCGGATTTTACATTTCCGGAAATGTTAATTTCTTGGGCAGTCAGATAAAGGGGGAGTAAAAAAACAGCAAAAGTAGCTAAGGTCTTCTTCATTTTTTTGAGGACAAATTTAGCGGTGTACTGTTACCTGAACTTTAATGTGGTATTAAAATAAAAATACTTTTTTAATATTTTTTAACAGAAACATTTAACATAATAATAAAACTGAAAAGGCTTCTGAAGTTTAATATTTGTGTTTATTATACTATATATTATAACGCTTCAAAAGAAAGATTTTTCTATAGATTGATGTATAATTTTTAAACGCAAAGTTTGAATATCATGGTTTAATATTTTAGGAATGCAGAGTAGAGAATCAATTGAAATTGATTCGATGAAGCGTGTGGATAAATGTCCGCTTATTCAGTGGCGTAGCCACACCTCTTTGCTTATCTTGAAATTAGGAGATATAGCCTGAAAACTTTGCGTTAAATCAAACTCTGGTTACCTCTAGATGAGTATAGATAGGGCAGG
>NZ_JAELVM010000001.1:13855-2325054 GCF_016745235.1 Chryseobacterium endalhagicum
GGCAGGAGTAATTTTTTAAACGCAAAGTTTGAATATCATGGTTTAATATTTTAGGAATGCAAAGTAGAGAATCAATTGAAATTGATTCGATGAAGCGTGTGGATAAAATGTCCGCTTATTCAGTGGTGCAGCCACACCTCTTTGCTTATCTTGAAATTAGGAGATATAGCCTGGAAACTTTGCGTTAAATCAAACTCTGGTTACCTCTAGATGAGTATAGATAGGACAGGAGTAATTTTTTAAACGCAAAGTTTGAATATCATGGTTTAATATTTTAGGAATGCAAAGTAGAGAATCAATTGAAATTGATTCGATGAAGCGTGTGGATAAAATGTCCGCTTATTCAGTTGCGCGGCCAAACCTCTTTGCAATCCTTGAATCTAGAAGATATAGCATGAAATCTTTGCGATAAAAAAATCTGGCTAATTTTGATTAAATAAGTGAATATCTAGAATCTACTCAGGATTCCCCAGTGGATCTTAATATCATTGAACTTAAAAGGATTCCCGAATTCATTACCATTCGAAAGCTGGAAACTCATCAGACCAATAGGAATAAAGAAGTTGAACCCGAGGCCTACACTGTAAAGCTTAGGCTTCACATTTAAAGATTTATTATTGAGCTGCCCGTATTGCCCGAAGAAATCAAAGAAAGCCTGACTGCCTATGAGATAACGGTATTCCAGGCCGGCATAGTAATAAAAATCGGCGGCAAGGGACTTCTCATTGAAACCCCGCATGGAATTCCAGCCCCCAAAGCGGTACAATTCATTCGCAGAAAATTCCACCTTAGAATCCATCATCGCGCCTTCTCCTTTTATATTGAGGAAATGATTGCCAGAAATGTGGTAATTATGCTCTCCAAAAAAATAGAACTGGTTCTGGTTCGCTTTAATATTGTCTTTCGTATACGTGGTGGTCAGATAATCATAGCCGGCATTGATTCTTGTTTTGTACAGGAAAAGATCAATATCCGTAGGTTCCGTCATTTCAAACCAGATTCCAAGTCCTTTCTTATTGTAATCCTTTCCCTGAACATACAGCGTATCAATGATACTAGATGATTCCAGGGTTCCTCTAAGTCCGATCTTATTTCTGCTGTTCACATGATAATAGAAAGCCGGGAGGAATTTTACATTGGCAAACGTAGAATCCTGTCTGAAAATATTGACTTTCAGATTCATTCCGACGTTGGATTTCAGCAGATACGGAATATCCGTCTGAAGGTCAAAAGTCTGCCCTTTATCCGGGTTCCTCTGCCAGTAAAGATTCACGGTTTCAAAGCCATTGAACATATTCCTGAAATTCACATTCAGTGTTCCGTTCAGCGTAAATTTTTCTGTTTTATCGTTTCCGAAACCGATTACCCCGTCAAAAGTATTCGTCTTTTTCTTTTCCATAAATAAGTAAATACTTGTGGAATCTTTGGTGAATAATGTTTGCGGAGGCCGCTCCAGCGTAACAAAAGCATGGCTCTGGAAATTTTTGCTGATGGCTAAAAGGTTTTTATCGTCGTAGCTTTTTCCTTTAAATTCTTTTTCGAGGTTCTTCATAAACCTTCTGGGAACCCTTTCATAGCCTTTCACGACAAAGTTATCTATTGTACGTTTGTCATTTTTGTTGATATCCAGCTCTATGACCGGGTAACCGTTTTTCTGACCTTTGTATCTGGATTTAAGACGGCTGAAAGCATACCCGTCATCAATGTATTTTTTGTTGATGCTTTTCTTTGTTGAATCTAAATTTTTAGTAAAAAAATCTTTCTGGATCTTTAATTTCAAAGCGATAGAATCGGAAAGGTCAACGTAGGTTTCATTAAAGTTTTTTCCTTTGTCGTAGAAAATTTCCGTGCTGTCGCCTTTTACTTTTACATCCTTCAGCTGAGTGAAGAAGTAATTGCTTTGCGACAATGAATCCAGAAACTTCGCCGCCGAAAGAGAATCTTTTACTTTTTTCCTGACATTGGTTTCTGTATCAATAAGCCAATACTGTTTCTTCTGCGCTTGTACAAAAACGCAGAACAGGATAAAAAATATTTTTAGAAATAACTTCAATTCTCTATTTGCTTAAACCATTAACAGATATTTAAAGAATTAATGTAAATTTTCTTTTATACTCAACTTAAATAAAGCGAAACTCACTTAATACATCTTAACGGTTCAATCCCGGATTTAATAATTTTTTTAAATAACTGAATTTAGTCCAGTTTATTATATTTTTTCATCAGATTTTCATAGGTTCCCTGAGGAAGAATCCATTTCAGAGGAACGCCTATTTTCTGTCCGAATTTACCAAAATAATAATGGGCCTTCCATTTATTCTTATTCAGGAGGTTTTCTACATAAGCAGCCACTTCCAGAGGTTCAGTTCCGTCACCCACATGCGAATTCATCAAAGCATACACTTTATCGAATACATTTTTATAAGGCTCGGAAACCTTTGTTCTCACGCGGTTTTCTGCAATATTGGTCTTGATGTCACCCAGATGCAGCGAGCAGACATCGACATTCCATGGATAAACTTCATATCTCATAGCCTCCGTTACTTTATCCAGCGCAGATTTTGAGGCCGAATAAAACCCGCGGAAAGGCAGTCCCATTTCACTTCCGATGCTCGAAACATTGATGATTTTTCCGAATTTATGTTCCCGCATTTTAGGGAGAACAGCACTCATCATCTGGACAGAGCCTACAAGATTCAGGTTGAAAAGTTTTAGAATGTCTTCCTTGGTGGAATCTTCCACCGCTCCCACCATTCCCATTCCGGCATTATTGATCAGAACATCAATTCTGGATTCTGTTTTTAACACTTCAGCGATGGCATTCTGAACAGCCTGGTTATCGGTAACGTCTGTAGGGATAGATTTGAAATATTGGCTTTCCGTATGTTTCCGGCTTAAACCGTACACCTGATGACCTTTCTTTCCAAAATATTCAGCCAGTACAAAACCTATTCCTGATGAGGTTCCAGTGATAATAATCGTCATTGAATGGTATATAATTTTTTAGACTATTAAATTTTATTACGGTCACGGTTGAATTTCTTCACAGTGCAAACCGTATTTTCAGCAAATGTAAAAAAAGAAACAGGAAGTCTGTTATTAATTTGCATCTTAAATGATTTGAAGTTTAAACTAAATTGTTAGTTAACGATTCGGTGGAATAACCGTGTCAAGGTTTCAAACCTTGACACGGTTATTGTATATTAATAACGAGGATAATTTGTGGATAACTCTGTGGATAAGTATGTGAGTAAAAATAAAAAGAAATGAGAGAAATTCAATTTCCGCTCATTATGTTGTTGATTATCAGTAATAAATCTCTTTGTCTGAACCGGGGATTTTAAATTTGTTTTCCCCAATCCTGAATTTGTTCATTTTAATCAAGGTTTTAAACTGATGGGTGAATTCTTTGTGATAATCCTTCGGAATGTCTTTTTCTTCATCGTCGCAGGAAGAGCGCTCGTAGTCAATAATTACCTTTCCGGTAGAAAAATTGATCTCGTTCAGATCATTAAAATCACAGGTATCTTCAAATCTGGAATGAGAACCGATGAGGTAAAAATCCCCGTTCTGAAACCTGAATGTATGTTTGTAAGTCTGCGTATGTCTTGAATTGGTATTAAAGATCTGGGTAATTGTTAGGCTGTTGTTTTTGATGGATATTTCCGGAGGTGAATTGCTTTCAGCATAAAAACCTGTTCCGCTGGAAACAAGGAATGTCTTGCTTTCCTGCCAGATTTTCTGCCTTCCGTCAATGTTTTTCAAGATAAATAATGTTCTTGGAAAGTCCTCACGGTCATTTAAATTACTTTTAATATCTGTATTGAAAATGAGGACAGTTTCTGCCTTTCCGTCTTTATCCAGGTCACCTTGGGCTTCTGCAATTTGTTTATACCCTTCCGGAACTGAAAAATCCTTCAGGTTTTGAGCATGAAAACCAGTAACACAAACTAAAGCGGAAAAGCAAAGAATATTTTTCATCTTTTAAATACTATACCATATTCCTTTTCCGGATTATTCCTGTATCAGTATACCGGCAAGATCCTTCCAAAACATCGGGTAAGACTTTTCTACTACATCTTCCTCCTCGATATTCAGTTCATGGATTAAGCAAAACGGAGCAAAGCTCATGGCCATCCTGTGATCCTGATACGTTCTGATAGAGATATTGTCTTCAGGTTCTCCAAAACTTACAGATTTAATCGTAAGATCCGTAATTTCTGTTTCTGTGCCGAGTTTTTTCAGTTCATTATATAAAGCCTGAAGTCTGTCGGTTTCTTTTACCCTTAACGTTCCCAGTCCGGAAATCTCAAAAGGTATTTTTAATGCCGCTGCGGTTACACAAAGAGTTTGAGCAATGTCCGGGCAGTTATTCATATCCAGAATAATTTTTTCAGGGAAAATAAAATCAGGCTCCGGCTGAAGGGTCAGCTGATGCTGATCTTCTGTGAAAGTTGTTCTGATTCCGAAAAACTTTTCATAGATGTTGGCGATTGCGGAGTCTCCCTGAGTAGATTCTTTATAAAAACTTTTCAGATGAATAGTTTCTCTTCCCAAAGCGGCAAAAGAATAGAAGTAGGAGGCAGAGCTCCAGTCGCTTTCCACTTCATAATCTGCTGCTGACAATTCCTTATCTGCATTAAAGTTTTCCACTTTAATGGTATTTCCCTCAAAGCTGTTTTTAATTCCGAACCTTGTCAGAATATCCAGCGTCATTTCAATATAGGATCTGGAAGTAACTTCTCCCACTAAATGAATTTCCAGTCCGTTTTCCAGTTTTCCGGCAATAAGAAGGAGGGAAGTAATGAACTGGCTGGATATATTAGCTGGAACATTCACCTGTTTTTGAGTGATCTTCCTTCCTGTAATTTTCAAAGGCGGGAAACCCTCATTTTCTAAATATTCAATCTCTACTCCCAGATCTCTTAAGGCAGTGACCAGATTTTTGATCGGTCTTTCCTTCATTCTTTTAGATCCGGTAAGTATTGTAGTTTTCCCTTCAAAAGTGGAATAATAGGAAGTCAGGAAGCGCATGGCGGTTCCCGCGTGATGAATGTCCACTGTTTCTGTATTTTCAGACAGTGCTTTTTTTAGCAGCTGTGTGTCCTGGGAATTGGATAAATTCCCGATCTGTATGTTTTTAAACAAACTTTCCAAAATCAACAAACGATTCGAAATACTTTTCGAACCGCTGATCTGAACTGTTTTATCTGATGATAATTTTGATTTTTCTAGCTTCATTATTTCTTCAGTTTAAAGAAGTCAGATGACAGACTTCAGAGATCAGACTGTTACTTGTCTGCCATCTGAAATCTGATGTCTGATGTCTGATCTCTTATTTTAATTTTTCATTATTCTGATGCCGCTCCTTATCACGGTCAGTCTTAATCTTCATTTTATTATCGAAAGCATCCTGCAGATTCACTCCGGTTTGGTTGGCTAAACATAAAGTGACAAACAGTACATCTGCCAGTTCTTCTCCCAGGTCTTTGCTTTTATCGCTTTCTTTTTCGCTCTGTTCGCCATATCTTCTGGCGATAATTCTGGCTACTTCACCGACTTCTTCAGTCAGCATGGCCATATTCGTCAGTTCATTGAAATAGCGGACGCCGATGGTTTTGATCCATTCGTCTACCTGCTGCTGCAGCTGTGTGATTTCCATTATTGATAAGCTCCCAAAGTAGGGCTGGTGGTTCTTGATACATTGACAATATCCATTGGAACAGTTCCTGCTACGGCTACGTTTCCTTTTCCTTTTGCCGGAGATGCAGGTTTTACCCTTAAGTTCATCTTGGCTGCAAAATAATTAAGGAACTGTGGATCTTCGTTTTTGATGCTCTGTACTACATTCACGTTCGTATCGAAATTGAAGCCTGCTTCAGAAGTACCGGAATATTTGAGCAGCGAGTTCTGAATCAGGAATTCAAACTGCTGTCCCGGAGTCTGTTCAAAATTCACAGAATTATCCCTGTCTGAAAACACAATACTGTTCTTTATGTCAAGACGCTGAAGAGCTCCCTGTTCCGTGGTTCCTGCTGCATTCTTCCATTCATTCGTCGCTGTTATTCCATTTCTGTTGAATGATCCCATTGATTTGGAATAGTTGGCAATGGTAGCGTGTGTATAGCTGTGGTTTCCACCTCTGAAGATCCCGATGCATGACTCACCGCAGTTGTTCATCACTAAATTTTTAGCGGTCACTGCAGAACCTACTGCATAAATTCCGTATTCAAAGAAATTGTAAATAAAAGAATTATTGATATTGGCGATCGTGTTCTGCTTCATGTCCAATCCTCTGGTTCCTCCGAAAAGTCTGGCAAAATTCATATTAATGTTTGAATTAGCTTCCATGCGGATAGAATTCCAGTTTTTAGGAAGAGTGTCGTGATCCAGGTCATTTCTGCTGCCGCGAAGAATAACTTCATCATTCAGGACTCCGTTGATATTTAAAGTAGCGCCTGTTGAAACTTTCATTCCGCTGTTGTTATGGAAATAGACTTTAGTTCCCGGCTGGATATCCAGTGTTATATTCGGATTAATGGTAAGATCACCATAAATAATTTTTGCTTTGTTTTTATCCCATGTGGTATGGCTGGCAATTACATTTGGATTGGTAGGAGTTTCAATGAAGAATTCTGCATCCTGAACTACAGAGAACAATGTCACATGCTGCTGTCCTGCACCGCTGCTGAAAAGAATTTTGTCTTCAGCAATAGCTTCCGGTCCCGTAGCTTCCGGAGCAATTTCAACGAAAATATACATGCTGTCTTTCTTTCTCAACGGCACATCTTTGAAATCATAACCGGGTTTTCCGTCTACATTGATCCTGTATAATGATGTACTTCCTTTTTCCAGATTGATTCTTGGAATCAAAACATCCTTGTCTTCATTATTATATACCTTTACAAGATACGTTTCAGAACGTACCTGATGATAAACCGTATCACAAAATACCGTGTCTGCTGAAAAACGCAACTGCTGTGAAGGAGCATCAAAAGTAATCTCGTCCTTATTACATGATACTGCCATAAGGAGCATCCAGAAAGAAAAAGCCAGTAATAGTTTGAATTTCATTGAAATTAAAGTTTAAATAGATTCCAAATTTAACGAAAATACTTTGAATTTCTTATGAATAAAAAATATTGAATTCAGTATTTGGATATTCCAAAAAATGTTGTACTTTTGCAACCTAAAATTAGCAGAGAAATACCATTACTATTTCGGAAGCAAACTTTAATTTTTTAAAAATTGTATTATGAAAAAAGGAATCCACCCAGAAAATTATAGACTTGTTGTTTTCAAAGATATGAGTAACGACGAGGTGTTTCTTTGCAAATCTACTGCAGAAACAAAAGATACTATCGAGTTTGAAGGACAAGAATACCCATTGATCAAAATGGAAATCTCTTCAACTTCTCACCCTTTCTACACTGGTAAAGTGAAACTAGTTGACACTGCAGGTAGAGTTGATAAGTTCATGAACAAATACAAAAAATTCGCTAAGTAATTTTTTGATTTTACAACATACAGAAGTCTTCCAATTTTTGGGAGACTTTTTTTGTATTTAGAGATTAGAAGTTAGAAATTAGATGCTAGTGTTGTTGCAAGACAAATTTTTGTAGAAAAAAAGATATCAGATATTATATTTATTGACTATCGATACGGCGGCCTCCATCCTCTAACTTCTAAACTCTAATTTCTAACTTCTAATTTTCTTTTGTATTTTTGTTCTGAACAGAAATTAGAGACAAACTCTAACTTCTAATCTCTAACATCTAACTTCTATATAATGCAATTAGTATTTTCAGATGCTCAATATTGGGAAGATTTTCTTCCACTCACCTTTACACGCCCAGTTGCGGCTATGCGCTGCGGAATCCTGACTTTCTCCGAGCGATGGCAGAAGATCCTGGGAAATACGGAGATATCTTATTTTACTGAAAATTATCTTCAGGATAAATTTAAAAATCCCGAAGAAAAAGAAAGTCTTTTCCTGGTTGCCAATTTTCTGCCTACAGAAACTGTTATTCAGCAGATAAAGGACCTCAAACAAGGTGAAGCTTTGGTGTATGAGGATGAACTGATCGCGGCGAGAATCAATATGAAAGATTTTTCCCTGAATCAGATCGAAAAAATGACGGATATTAAAGAAAATCTTACATTCTTCAAAAGACCGGCAGATTTATTTACCTACAACCATCTTGCCATTGATTTTGATTTTGATCTGCTGACGGAAGGAAGAGTTTCACAGGAACTTTCCTCTACCAACGGATTTTTAGGAGATAAAAAAGATCTTTTCATTGAAGAAGGCGCTCAGATAGAATTTTCCACAATCAATACAATGACCGGAAAAATCTATGTCGGGAAAAATGCTGAGGTGATGGAAGGCTGTAATCTTCGTGGTCCTATAGCGCTGGGAGAAGATTCCAAGTTTAATTTAGGGTCAAAAATTTATGGTGCCACGACTGTCGGTCCTCATTGTAAAGTTGGAGGAGAAGTGAATAATATCATCATATTCGGGTATTCCAGTAAAGGGCATGAAGGTTTTGTCGGGAATTCTGTAATCGGTGAGTGGTGTAATTTCGGAGCCGATACCAATTCTTCCAATCTGAAAAATAATTACAGCCACGTCAAGCTATGGAGCTACAGAACGAAGGCTTTTGAAGATACCGGACTTCAGTTTGCCGGCCTGATCATGGGAGATCATTCTAAAACGGCGATCAACACCCAGTTGAATACAGGAACAGTTATAGGCGTTGCTTCCAATATATTTAAACCCGGCTTTCCTCCCAACCTTGTGGAAAACTTCTCATGGGGAGGCGGTAAAGATGATGAGAGATTTAAACTTGACAAAGCTTACGAAGTCGCAGAAAGAGCTATGGCAAGAAGAAAAGTGCCGCTGGCAGATGACGACAAAGCAATCCTGAAATATATTTTCGATACCTATTAATATTGAAAGCCTCCATTTCGGAGGCTTTTGTGTTAGGCTAAAGTTAATTTTCCCACAGAGGGCACAGATTTTCACAGAGGGCTATGGCTAATGAACATTCTGTTTTTTCAATATTTTAAGTATAATATGATCAAAAAATAATACACAAACATCTGTGAAAATCTGTGCCATCTGTGGGAAATAAAAGAATAAACCATTAAGGAGCTTTAAGCTTTTAAGAATATTAAGATTGGCTTTGTATTAATTTATTTAAATAAAAATTGAAGCAAAAGCTAATGTTTTTAAATTATTATTTAAGAAAGAGAAAAAATAATTACTTTTATAGAAATCGTTTAAATCCTTCTGTAGCCGGTTTTTAGAAGCATTTTGAACCATTTGACTGCCGGAAATATCATTTTTTTTATATGATCGTGTAATAGAATTAAGATTTTAATTGTCTTACTAATAGAAACAAAACTCATGACCCAGGAAACTTTCAAGAATACGGTGTTTATTCTCAAAGACGAGATGTATCGTTTTGCGAAAAGATTCGTTATGAGCAGTGATGAAGCAGAGGATGTGGTGCAGGACCTGATGTTGAAATTCTGGCAGAAGAAGGAGGAACTGGAGCAGTTTGGAAATTTGAAATCCTATGCTCTGAAATCCGTCCGGAACGAATGCCTGAACCGGCTGAAGCACCATGATGTGAAGTTGGGATTTGCAGATTTGCAGCTTCACCGCTCGGAATTGTACAGCATGGATATCAACAATCTTAAGGAGCATATTATAGGGTTTATCAACCAGCTTCCGGAAAAACAGAAAATGGTGATCCATCTGAAAGATGTAGAAGAATATGAAGTCTCGGAAATTTCCGAAATGCTGGAGATGGAAGAAAACGCAGTAAGAGTAAATCTGATGCGGGCGAGACAAAAAGTAAAAGAACAAATATCACAACTGATGAGCTATGAACAAAGATCAATTTCAGAATAAATACGACGAGATCTTCCAGGACATAAAGGAAGAAAAGATGGAATGGAGTTTTGAAGATTTTCTTCAGAAAGCGGAAGGAGAAGTTACGGATTCTGAAACCGGCGATGCTCCAATTATCCCGCTCCAAAAGAACAAACCTTCCTTCCCGAAATGGTTCTGGATGGCGGCAGGAATTGTACTTCTCTTTAGCGTTGGTTTTTTCTTTAACAACTACCAAAATGGGGTTGCAGAAAGAGAAAAACTGGTGAAAGATGAGGTTTTAAAACAGAAATCAACATTTATTGAGGAAAATAATGACCATCAGGAACAGGTAGCGGTTAATCATACCGATTCTATTTCCGGAGCTAAAAAAGATTCCGTTTTCCAGGAAAATTCATACGCAGAAAAAGATGTTCTGGATGAAATTTTACCAAAAAGAGGCAGGCTTAAAAAAGAATCCAAGCCAAGATTTGTCAACAATTCTTCATTTAAAAATAAAGCTTCAAAAGATTCTACAGGTTACAAAGATTCGTATGTTATTGTAAACGGCAAGAGAATCGATAATGTAGATGAAGCCATCAATGTGACTAAATATTCATTCCAGATATTTGCAAATAACGTTAGTGAAAAGTTAGTACAGCCTACGGTGGTAGACGACGATTATTAACAACAAAAAAGATGATGCACCTGATCAGGCAAAAGTAATCAGCTTAAGAAATAAAAATTGACTCATGAAAAAAATATTCATAATATTCGCACTCGCTTTCTCTCATTTCTTTACGGTGTATGGCCAGAGAGATAAATTCGATATGCTTTTTGAACGCTACCAGGAGGTAGAAGGCGTTACTTCCATTAAAATTGCAAAACCGATGTTCGGAATGCTCAGCAGTCTTAACATTGATGATTCCCAGCTGGATCAGATCAAACCGCTGCTTTCAAAGATCAACGGTCTGAAAATTCTTATCACAGAAGGTTCTGATAAAGACAGTACTGTGGAAGGACGTAAAGTTCAGGATAATCTTTCGAGATTAAGCAAAGATGTTTCAATGTATCTGAAAAATCTGAACTATAATGAAATCATGGCTGTGAATAATTCCGGAGCAAAAATAAAATTTCTTGCTTCTGATGTAAAAGATGGGATGCTGGATGATCTTCTGCTGAGTATCGACAGTGGAAAAGGAGAAAATATCCTTGTCATGCTGGATGGAAAACTTTCTATGGATGATGTGAATAAAATCATTAATTCCAGTGAAACCAAGATCAACCCGGTGACCAATACAAGAAACAGCCTTACTTCTGAAAATAATTCATCTTACCTGAACGGAGAAGCCAGAAATGTAGGCGAGTTTTCGGGAATTAATGTAAGCACAGGAGTCAATGTGGTATTCAAGCAGGAAAGTCCTACCAGCGTAAAAGTAATCGCGGATGCAGATAAGCTTCAGTACATCATTACAAAAGTGGAAAATGGGGTTTTGAAAGTGTATGTAGACAATAAAGGAACCAAGAACTTGAGATTTAAAAACTTAAGTGTTAATATTTCCTCTCCAAGGATGGATAATATTAAAGTCACTTCCGGAGCTAATTTCAGCGTGGTGAATTCCATCAAAGAAAATGATCTGGTGATTGATGCTTCTTCCGGAGCTAATGTGAAAGGAGACTTTAAAATCTCTAATACAATAGATGTTGGAATTTCGTCCGGAGCAAACATCAGAGCCGGAATGACAGCCGGAACCCTTATGGTAAAAGCTTCAAGCGGATCCAATGGAGCCATTGAAGGAAAAGCAGATTCGGGAATCATAGACATCAGCAGCGGAGCGCTACTTAAAGCAGACAATATGAGACTGGATCATCTGGAAGCAGCTGCTACATCCGGTGGAAATCTATCTGTAAATGTTTCCGCCAGGTTAAAAGTAAAAGCCTCTTCAGGAGGATTGGTAAGATATAAAGGAAGACCTGAAATAGAATCCAACATCAGCAAAACATCCGGAGGATCTCTGAAACCAATGGATTAAAAAAATAATCACCATGAAAACTTTAAAAAACATTTTTTTAGGAATCTTCACAATGTTCATGCTTCAGTCGTGCATTGTATCAGGAAGACCCAATATGGATTTCGTTAAGCACTCCGGGTACAATTTTAAAGAAGCCAACTTTGCAAGTTTCAATGTTCCGGTGTTTTTAGCAAAACCTTTTATTAAAAAAGCATTAAGAGAAGACGGTGAAAGTGAGGAAGTTAT
This sequence comes from Chryseobacterium endalhagicum, assembly GCF_016745235.1. Classification (GTDB taxonomy): domain Bacteria; phylum Bacteroidota; class Bacteroidia; order Flavobacteriales; family Weeksellaceae; genus Chryseobacterium; species Chryseobacterium endalhagicum. The sequence goes on from NZ_JAELVM010000001.1 coordinate 25,991, forward strand.
TGCCCTGATCAAAAAAGTCTCAAAGATAAAGATAATGACGGTCAATAATGGCAGCAAAGATATGCTGAACGAGTTCTCCAGATATTTAAATGACAACGATTTTGAGGAATGGGCGACCATAAAGCACGATGGTGAAAATGTTAATGTAAGGGTGAAACAAAACGGGGAAACCATTAAAAATATGCTGATTACCGTAAATTCTAATAAAGAGCTGGTTTTTGTGGATGTAAGAGGAAGTTTTACGGCAGATGATATTTCAAAAATGATTAATGCCGCTACTGACAAATAATTTTCAACACCAATCACGATATATATTATGGAAAAGCTGATCAGAGAAGTCCGTATTCTAAAAATTTATGCCGTTTCCCTTACCGTTGTATGCATTCTTTTTTTCTTCTTAGGATTTAAAAACCAGAAAACCAGTCAGCGTTTCGAAGAAATAGATGTGGAACGGATCAATATCATCGAGAAAGATGGAAGCCTGAAAATGGTGATCAGCAATAAAACCCGGCAGCATCCCGGAATGTTCAGTAAAAAAGAATTAAAGCCCAGAGAAAGAGAAGCCGGAATGATTTTCTTCAATGAACTGGGAGACGAATGCGGAGGGCTTGTATATGGTGCAGATAAAGACGGTTCCGGAATGGTGTATTCCGTAGACCAGAGAAATACAGACCAGATCATGCAATTGCAGTATATGGAAGGAACCGGAGATAAAAAGAACAGAACCTATGGCCTTAAACTTTGGGACAGACCGGATAATTTCACCATGGAAGCAATCATGAAATTTGAAGATTCCTTAAAGAAACTGAATGATCCTGCGGCCTCCAAAAAGGCTTATGCAAAGCTGGGACAGGAGGGCAAACTTACCCGCGAACGGTTTTTTGCCGGAAAAACAGGTGACGGAGATGTGGGACTTTTCCTTAAAGATTCCAACGGGCGCATCCGTCTTAAAATTTATGTTGATAAAAATAATCAAACCCATATTGATAAGCTGGACGAAAACGGAAAAATTGTTCAGTAAATAAAAACTAAATCAAGTAGTTTCATACTATACTAAATTATTTTGTACAATAAGCCGTTCTTCATAAGAGCGGTTTTTTGATTTAATTTATTGATTATTAATTTTTATTTAAACTATTAAAAAGGATTTTCATATCTCGCTAAAATAACCTAATTTTGCACAGAAAGTAAAGATGTCTATTCATAACAAAATTGTAGAGACAGCCATCACTTTCGATGACGTTCTTCTAGTCCCTTCTTATTCAGAAGTTTTACCTAACCAGGTATCATTAAAATCAAGACTTACCGACAAAATTACGCTGAATGTTCCGATAGTTTCTGCTGCGATGGACACAGTTACTGAAGGAGATCTGGCCATTGCTCTGGCAAGAGTGGGAGGTTTAGGTTTCATCCACAAAAACATGACGATTGCTGAGCAGGCTGCACAGGTAAACCGTGTAAAGCGTTCAGAAAACGGAATGATCTCTGATCCTGTTACTCTTTCAAAAGATCATACTTTGGCTCAGGCTAAAGAAACAATGGCTAAGTATAAAATCTCAGGGCTTCCTGTAGTAGATGCAGATAATGTACTGATCGGGATTATTACCAACAGAGACGTAAAATATCAGGAAAACCTTGATATGAAGGTAGAAGAGATCATGACCAAAGAAAATCTGATCACTTCCGATAAAAATACCAACCTTGAAAAAGCAAAAGAAATTCTTCTGAAAAGCAGAGTTGAAAAGCTTCCGATCGTAGATAAAGACAATAAACTTGTAGGATTAATTACCATCAAGGATATCGACAATCAGCTGGAATATCCGAATTCGAATAAAGATCACAAAGGCCGTCTTATCGTAGGTGCAGGTGTTGGAGTTGGAGAAGATACCATGGACAGAATTGCAGCATTGGTGAACGCTGGTGTTGATATTGTGGCTATTGATTCAGCGCACGGGCATTCTAAAGGAGTTCTGGATAAAATTTCAGAAATCAGAAGAACGTACCCGGATTTAGATATCGTAGGAGGAAATATTGTAACGGCTGAAGCGGCAAAGGACCTTATTGAAGCGGGTGCCAATGTTCTTAAAGTAGGAGTAGGACCAGGTTCTATCTGTACAACAAGAGTGGTTGCCGGAGTAGGAGTTCCTCAGTTATCCGCTATTTATAATGTTTACGAATATGCTGCATCCAAGAACGTAACCGTGATTGCAGATGGTGGAATCAAGCTTTCCGGAGATATTGTAAAAGCTATTGCAAGCGGAGCAGGAGCTGTGATGCTGGGATCATTACTGGCAGGAACAGACGAAGCACCGGGAGAGGAAATTATCTTCCAGGGCAGAAAATTCAAATCTTACCAGGGAATGGGAAGTCTTTCCGCAATGAAGAGAGGAGGAAAAGAAAGATATTTCCAGAGTGAAGCTAAGAAATTTGTTCCGGAAGGAATTGAAGGAAGAGTACCGCACAAAGGGAAATTAGAAGATGTGATCTTCCAGTTGACCGGAGGTTTAAGAGCTGGTATGGGGTATTGTGGAGCGAAAGATGTTGAAGCTTTACAAAAAGACACGAAAATGGTAATGATCACAGGCAGCGGATTGAAAGAATCCCACCCGCATGATGTAATTATCACTCAGGAAGCTCCTAACTATTCTTTTTAAACGTTTTAAAACTTAAAATACCAATACCAATACTGATGTGTTGGTATTTTTTTATGTCAAATATTTCAGCGTTGAAATGAAATGTTAATCGTATTTAAAAAAATAATTTCAACATTTTTTTTGATTTGTGTGAACAGTATCATTAAAAAATTATTTAAAAATAGGATAATTTGTAATACCATAATTTTATATTAAATCATAAAATTCAATTAATATTATTGAAATAATTCACCTTTTTTTATGTTTTTTATTATTTTTATTAATGTTACTTGCTGGTTAAAATTTGCGCTCATATTCTATATTTCAATGTTATTTTTTATAATTATAGAAAATATTTGTAACAAAAATGAGTTTTACCTACTAATAAAGGGTGTATGTGTAGCTAATTGTAAAAATGGTTATATTTACAAAATATAAAATTTAATATTTGAAGTATGAAGAAAATTTTCCTTTATGGAGCTTTGCTGTTTTCTTTTTCGCTGTCTGCGCAACAGCAGCAGCCGAAAATGTGTGGTTTTGATGATATTCAGGGACCGCTACAAAGACAAAACAGCGAAATCGATGCCGCTATCCGTCAAATGAGAAACAAAATTCTTAGCAGTAATAAGAATGGAGCTGCTCAAAACGGAGCTGGTTTTAAAACGGTTAATGGAGTTTATGAAATTCCTGTTGTGGTACACGTAATTGTACCGACAGGTTCTGCAATCGGAACGGCTTATAATAAAAGTGATGAGCAGATTCAGGCATGGCTGGATCACTGCAACCAGATGTATGCAGGAACCTACCAATGGGCTCAGGGCGTACCTGCAGATTTTGGAACAGCAGCAACAATGCCGATTAAATTAGTATTGGCAAAAAGAGACCCGAATTGTAATGCTACTACCGGTATTGTAAGATATAATGGAGGAACTCTTCCAGGATATGATGCCAATGGAGTGAACCGCCAGGGTACTGGTGGTGTTACCACTGCACAGGTAAAAACCATTGCTCCTCACTGGCCGGAAGCTTCCTACTTTAATATTTATATCATGAATAAAGTAGACGGCGGCGGCGGTTACGGAATTATGGGTTGGGCTGGACTGCCTCAGAATGTTGATTCAGCGTATGAATCATTTATGAAATCGTTTGTGGTTACGCTGCAGGATGATATTACCCTGGCTCATGAATTTGGACACAGTATGGGACTTCTTCATACGTTTGGAAATGCGAATGCACAACCTCCTGCCGGGACTACATTAACTACTTACTGTCCTGCAACTACTAATGACTGTAGCGTAGATGATGATGGGGTTTGTGATACAGAAAGATCAAGAAGCTTACTAAGTGATTTCCCGACGCCTACCAACAGTGCTATGAACTATTGTACAGGGGCAAATTATCAGGGAGTTCAGTATAATATGATGAACTATACCAACCCTACAGCCTTCAAATTTACCAATGGGCAGCATGACAGAGCGGCTACGTATTTCTTTTTAATGAGAGGTTCTTTAGGCACTTCACTTGGAGCTACAGCTCCTGCACCTACATCAGCTATCGGAACGCCTATTGCAGCATGTACACCAACTGGATTGACTACACTGGCTAATTATTTTGTAGGACCTACTTTGGTTAAATTAGGAAATATTAATAATGCAAGTACTGGAGTTTGGCAAAATGCAACCAGTTATTATGTAGACTACACAGGAGCAAGCTGTTTAAGAGCAACTTCTACTCAGCTTCTGGTAAGCCAGACACACAATCTTCAGGTAAATGTTTCTGGTAGTGAGAATGAAGTAAGAGCTTGGATTGATTTTAACAACAATGGGACATTTGAAGCTAGCGAATTGGTAGCATCAGGAGATAATATTGTAGCAGATGCTAGTACATCAATTGGTACATTCAATACAACGTTTACAGCTCCGGCTTCTACAGTACTTAACACCCCATTAAGAATGAGAGTAATTGTAGATGACGAGAATACAAACATGACACCTTGCGGACAGTTGAAATATGGGCAGGCAGAAGATTACACGGTGAAATTTGTTACTGTTTTAGGAACAAGTGAAGTGAAAGCTGATAACAGCGATCTTGTGATTTATCCTAATCCTGTTGCAACAGGTGAGAACGTATTCATTAAAGCTAAAAACGGTAAAGATCTGAAAGTTTCTATTTCTGATATGTCAGGAAGATTGGTAGCAAGTCCTTCTGTATCAAATGAAGGAAATGATATCTACAGAATCAACCAGCAGCTTGAAAAAGGAGTTTATATGGTTCAGATTTCCAACGGAAAAGAAAGCAAAACTTCTAAACTGATCATCAAATAATTTTTTGATTATATAAAAAACGAATGTCCCCAATATTGGGGACATTTTTTATGGTATTAACTGACCTTGATAAATTTGAATTTACGCTTGATGACACTGTTTAGAAAACGTCCTTTAGATCGTGCTTCCATGAATTTTTCAGATATAGCCAGCGGTACTTTAAGATAATCATACACAGCTCCGGACTGATAAATAATTCTTAATACTTCAGTCTCAGGAAAATAAATATAACTGTTGACTACACTTGACGGCATACCCTATACCGAGCAAAAAATATTCCTAAAAAAACCTTTCAGAATTAACTGAAAGGCGAATGTTTATGAACTAACCTGAGTCCGGGATAAGGCATTTTCGTTTTTATAATAGGGTAAGGAAGTTTGAAGCCGGAAGAGGGAAGTTATTGAAGTCCAAAGGCAGAAATACACCGCGGTTTTATTAATTTTTTGAATCCGCTTCAACAAATTTAAAGGCAGTTATTTAATATTATTGTCCAATAATAACTTCCAGCCTCTAGCTTCCCGCTTCCCGCCTTTTAATCTTAACTTCTTATCCCGAACTCAGGTTAAATTAGGTTTTGTATTATGCTTACATTTTATTGGCCCAGCATTTTATGGTAATCCGCGATGTGAAGATACCCTTCCTCTTTAATACTTACTTCCAGATGATGTTTTCTGGCCGTTTCGTAAATCTCTTTAGGATGCATGCTTCCTTTTTTGCTAAGCTCAATGCTCATATCTTTCAGAAGATCCAGATGAAGGATAAGATCCTCTCTTGTCTTTTTCGCGAGGTCCTGGATCAGCTTTTCAATTTTTTTATCTGTAATATCATGCTTCATGCGGTGCGGATATTCCTCAAAACTGTAATTGGCCTGAAACTCTTCATCAAAACCATATTTCCTGATGTAATCTGTGGCAAGAACCGTAGCCTGCTCACGATCATGGCTTCTTCCGATACTTGCATTATTTTCCCCGAATACAATTTCTTCAGCAATTCCTCCCGCAAGATAAATTTTAATCCGGTCCAGTAAGCTTTCTTTGGTATCGTGAATCTGATGCGGGAAAGTAAATCCTGCCGCATAACTGCTGGCTACTTTACTCTTCAGCTGAAGGGGTGCGAATCCGGTGTAAAGCATATATGAAACAGCATGTCCGCATTCATGAACGCTTATATTGGCTACTGCATCCTCCTGATTAGACTGGCGTATACGGTCAATCCGTCCGGTGTATGGTATTTCTATGATGCGTGTCCCCACTTTTCCGGAAATCGCTTTCCTGTTCACGAGATAATCTATTTCAATGGTTTTATCCTCATTGATGATAGCCTCAAAAAGAAATTTGCTGAGGTTGGTATCCAGAATATCCACCACACTGCTGAAGACGGGCCGTACACCCTGAACCGGAAAAACGCCGTTTCTGTAGATCAGCTCGTTGATATTCTTAGTGATTTTTAAACTGACACCGAATTTTGATTTCGTTTTGCTTTTAAGATTATTGATTTCCCTTTGTACCAATTGCTGAAAGTCTTCCGTCTTTAACGAAAAATAGATCAGATGGATATTTCCGAACCTGGCCACCTGCTCCGGCCGGAACTTCCTTGAAAGGGCATTTTTAATATCTACAACGGTGATTTTCTTTGTAAAAGCATGGTAGATATTTGCATCCACATCTGCCTCACTGGTTTCCTTGGACATCTGAAACGCCTCGTCCAGATTCCCGCTGATGATGATCAGCATTTTGCTGTAATCTACAGGCTCGTAGATCTTTTTCTCTTTTTGTTTTTTTAAGATCAGCTTGATCATATCTTCCTCTTTCATATCGATGATGCTCATCACATCATCTTCCATACTGAGGTATTTCTTCAGCTCTTTGGCGTCCCAGAGATTGAGATATGGATTTTCCTCCACTTCTGTTTCGCCACCCTGCTTTCGGCGTTCATTTTCTTTTTTGCGTAAAAGATAGGAGAACAGATAATGCTCTAGATCATCGCGTTCCCTTCTGCTTAAACGTCCGTCACTTAATAGTTCCCAGAAATCTGTAAACTTGGTTTGCGGAACCGGTGTACCGTCGGGATCAAGAGTATTGAAACGCTGGATCTCATCAAAGAGTACAATGCTGGGTTTTTCGTCATTCAGGCGGTTGCTTTGGAAAATATCGGAGACACTTTTGCTCCATGAAGTTTCATCACTGTTGCTGAGTTCTATCTCTACAAAACGGTTTTGAAATTCCAGAAACCGGACGGTTTTTCTTACAAGATCTGTTTTGCCCACACCCGTCATTCCCCATAGATTAATCACTACAGGACGGGTCAGGATTTCCGGCATGAGGTACCAGATCTGGATGTATTCCATTAAATCATCAATAATCTTATCAATTCCGATGAATTCTTTTTTCAGAAATGCTTTGCAGTCGTCCAGCTTTTTCTTTTTCTTCTGGATCTCTTCTTTATCAATAATCATGCGTGAAAAATACGCTAATTTTTTAAATTATCCTTAAAATCATCAATTCTGAAATCAGTCAGTGCATTTCCTTTTTCTATTTTCTCCTTTGAATAAAGCCTGAAATCATTTTCTGTCTTTTCTAAAAGGTGGTCATAAGGTCCTACATGCGAGATCAGTTTTACAAGTACCGGAGATATTTCAAGACAAATGAAAAGTCCCATGATGAAAGCCGCTGCCAGCCCAATGATCGCTGAGTTTTTTCCAAGCTCATCCAATGCCTGAAGCCTTGCCGCAAATCCGTTGAATTTATCCTCAAAGGTATCCGAAGTTTTTCTTTCCGTCTCCAGATTCGTATATACTTTGGAGATTTCTTTATCTAAATATTCAACTCTGGGCGCATTTTGTTTTTGGAAGTTTTCCAGATCCTGGCGGCGTTGTTCCTTCAGCTCCTGCTTACGTTTTGCATTGGGACCATAGCCTTCTTTTCCGCTCGTCAGTCCGGACTGCTTTCCGAGAATTTCTTTCTCAAGTTCTACTGCTGCAGAATCATAAGCTTTCTGATATTGAATGGTCTTTTCAGCAATCTGCTTTTTTTCAGCCTCAAAAGGGCCGCTCTGCTGCAGAATTCTGCCGCTCATTTCACCCTGAAGCTGTTTTTTATTTCTCTGAATAATAGTATTCAGCTGCTTATTGACCTCTTTCTCAAATATTTTGAGCTCCAATGGTTTGGAGATGATAATCCCCAGAAAAGTAGCCAGAATCAGACGCGGAACAGCCATCAGAATCTGATTCCACCACGTACCTGTCTTTTTAATAGAGGAAACAATGTATCGGTCTAAGTTGAAGATCATTAATCCCCAAAGAACCCCGAATCCCACAGAAGTCCAGATGTTATCAAAAACTGTATACATGGCGTAGCCCGCAGAAAGTGTGGCAAATACTGCCGTAAATAATACAATACCTCCAATTCCGGAAAATTTATTCCATTCACTCGGGGTCTTTCTCAAAATATGAATGTTTCCTCCGGAGCATACCATCAGAAACTTCTGGAACCAGTTTATTTTATGATTCGTTTGATTTATAGTTTGTTGGTTTGTTTTCATTCGTGAAAATTTATACAAATGTAGTACTAAAAATCATACCAATGTAAAAGATAGTATTATGTTTTGCCAAGTAATTAGTGGCGTTTATTTAATTGTTTGATTATCAAATTTTTAAATTTTATTTGGAAAAGTGTTTCCTTTAAGTCATTTTATGATAAAAAGTAAATGATAGCATTGAAATTTAAGCCGTGAATTTATGTTTAAATAATGATGTATTGCGGAACAGAAATGTGAAAACAAATGCTCTGCTTATAGCTGACATTATTTCATAATCTGCATAAGTTAAAAAAATGTAACTTAGATCTTTGTTTATTTTTTTAATGTAAAAGAGTTTTCTACCACTCTTTTTATATCTTCTGTGAATCTTTAGGACTGTATTTTGAATCTAAAAGATTCATGTGTCTATACTTTTGATAAAAATAAAGAATATCTCCATTCAGGTAGAAATGGAATTTGAAAGCACTAGAATTAAATAACATTTGACCTCCATTTGATTTAGATTCTTTACTGAAGAATCATTTTAAAATATTTTATGGTAAGACAAAGAAAGTTCCATTGATATTGGATTAAATCACAGTGGTTTTATCATTAAAAATTACTTCACCCTCCCCGGATTCTGCTTCAAGAAACTATCCCACCCGCTATAAGACTTGGTATCCGCAATGGTTCCGGAATTAAAATGATGACATACAGCAACCGCGAGGCCATCTGAGGCATCAAGATATTTCGTAGGAAATTCTTTCAGTTTTAAAAGGTTCTGAAGCATTCCTGCCACCTGTTCCTTACTGGCGTTTCCGTTTCCGGTGATGGCCATTTTAATTTTTTTAGGTGAGTATTCCGTGATAGGAATATTTCTGTAAAGGCTGGCAGCCATAGCAACTCCCTGGGCCCGGCCCAGTTTAAGCATACTTTGTACATTTTTTCCGTAAAATGGAGCTTCAAGGGCAACTTCATCGGGATGATATTCATCGATGAGTGCTAAGGTTTTGTCAAAAATATATTTCAGTTTGGTTTCATGATTAGGGTATTTTTTCAGGATCAGTTCGTGGATGGAGACCATTTCCATTTTACCTTTTATCACGGAAATAATACCGAAACCCATAATGGCCGTTCCCGGATCGATGCCTAAAATTATCTTCTCTGAAATCATGGTTCAAAGATATAACTTTCTAAACTTTTTTATCCGGGAAAAGAATGATGGATAATAATCTGATCTGAGATTAAGAAATCAAGAGATGAGGTCTTAAAGCTCATGATAATTTTAGATACTGCTTTCTGATCAATGATTTTTAGATGTAAATAAAAATTTAAAAAGACTATAATTATTCTTTTAACTTAACCATTCGCCATCATTTTTAATGCATAAATGTCTTGCTTGAAAATTAAATAATAATATTCAATATATCGGGAAATATTTATAACTTTAAAATAAAAATCTTATGAAAAATGTAATCAGTTTTTTTATGGTTCCCTTGTTTTTGCTGTTTAGTTTTCAAAAAGGCAGCAGGCTAAATAGTTCCGGAGAAGAAATTTCCGGAGCTGAAGCCAGGGCAGAAGGGAAAATTCTTTATCTGTTTTTCAAGGCTGATAAAGAAGTTTCCGGAAAAGAAAGAATTATCCTTCAGGAAAAGAAAATTACTGAAGGAAGGCTGAAATCTAACCCTGCTTTTGACAGAAGCGAGCTTGAAGCCGGAGACTATATCGTCATTCTTTCGGATTCCGGAGGAAAAGAGATGATGAAACAATTGGTGAAAAATCCTTTGCATCCTGAAATGGAGGTGTATGAAAAAGAAGGAATCAGCAGAAAGAAAATACCACTGGAAAATACGGAATTCAGTGTTCGTTCTGTTTATTCCGAACAGATCCGGATGGTAAAAATCGAAAAAGTAACAGAATCCGGAACGGAACTTTTATTCACCCAAAAATTATAATCATGAAAAAAACTTTACTGGCCCTTATAGTGGGAAGCTGCTGCATGGCACAGACTTTTCAGACTGTTCCCCTTCTTCAGAACGGAACGAATGATAAACGCATCATTATAGCAGTGTTAGGAGACGGTTTTACGACGGCACAGCAGACTTCTTTCGTCTCGTCGGCACAATCTACCGTCAATTATCTTTTTACAAAAAGCCCCTATACGGAATATAAAAATTATTTTAATGCCTATGCGGTAAAAGTAGTTTCCACAGCTTCCGGCGTAAAGCATCCCGGAACAGCTACTGATGTTGCAGAGCCGGTGATTCCGGTTTCCAATCCGAATAACTATCTGGGATCTTCTTTTGACTTCGGGGTTCACCGGTGTATTTACAGCAATACAACCAACAAAGTAGCCCAGGTGCTCGCAGCAAATGTTCCTGACTATGATATTACTTATGTATTGGGAAATTCTACAGAATATGGAGGATGCGGCGGTGCTTACGCTTTTGCATCTCTTAATAATTCATCCAATGAGATTGTAGTCCATGAACTGGGACATTCATTTGGAAAACTGGCCGATGAATACTGGTTCGCAGGCTCCGGAGAATCTCCTAATAAAACCCAGACTTCAAGTCCAACCACCGTAAAATGGAAAAACTGGGTAGGATTGAACAGTGTAGGGGTGTATCCCTATTCGGAAAGCCCTTCATGGTTCAGGCCCCACCAAAGCTGTGAGATGAGATATCTTAACCAGCAGTTTTGTTCTGTTTGTAAGGAGGCCATCATTGAGAAGATACATTCTTTGGTTTCACCGGTAGATTCTTATACACCGGCCAATACTTCCACAGTAAATGCCAATTCAAACGTAACCTTTACGGTGAATGAAATTCTTCCGAATCCCAACACATTAGTCAATTCATGGAAACTGAACGGAACTTTATTTTCGTCTACATCCAATACCCTTACCATTTCTCCTTCCCAGCTGAATATGGGAAACAATACTTTAATCTTTTCGGTGAATGATAATAATCCGCTTTTAAAAGTGAATAATCACAGCACGCTTCACTTTACCAATGTCACGTGGACTCTTAATAAATCTACAGCCCTTAAAATGACAGAAGTTAAGGCCGAAGAAAGAAGATACAGCATCTATCCAAACCCTACCGACGGTGAATTTTTCATCCGGGGAAAACAGGACTTTGCAAAAAATGTGAGAGCTGATGTTTATGATACTTCCGGAAAGCTGATCAAAGCGAAAACGGAACTTAAGGATCGTTCAACGCTATTGGTGGATATCCAAAATTTTCCGGCAGGAACTTATCTTGTGAATGTATATGAAAATGAAGGTATGATTATCTCACAGAAAGTGATTAAAGACTAAAATGATTTGATTTAAAATGCTAAATAAATGCAGGGTTATATATCCTGCATTTATTTTTCCGTGATACTCCCTGTGAGTTTTTTCTCGGCAATAGGAATCCATCTTCCGTCATGGCGGAGAAGCAGGATTTTATCAACTATGAATTTAGTTTTGTATTCTTTGTCCCTGTAAACTTCCCAGGCTTTCAGATAGTTGTCAAAACTAAGATTTCTGTAACCAATGGTCACATGAGGCGTAAAAGATTTCACCCCAAAGCTGAAAGGCTGCCTTATCCTTTCATGAAGAATATTTAAATGTTCATTGGGTTCGGGATGTATAAAGAGGACCGGATTTTTAGGATGGGGAAAACTTCCGAAACCATCCAGTACGATTGCAAAAGGAGGAATGTTTGTATCTATTTTTTCAAAGGCAGCATGAATATCACTTTCCAGTTCCTGATCTCTGTCAAAAGGGGCAAGCAAAGTAATGTGGGCGTCATTGGTTAATGCTTTTGAATTGTCATAATTCTTAGCAAGATCTTGTTTGAACACCCTCACTTCATCAATGATGTCCTGTGGAGGGTAAATAGCAATAAAATACATTTTTTTCATACTGCAAAGTAAATTAATGTTTGGTTTTAAGCTGCAACAGCGTATTTTCCAGATGGTCTGTAATCTTCTTAACTTCCACATGAGGCCTGAAGGTTGAACTTTTCCCCTTCTCTTCATCAGCAATATTCGATAAAATAATGACGGAGGTTTTGGTCTGTGGATAATAAATATTCAGAGACGGGGAGCCTTTAATGTAGCCGCTGTGGAAATAACTTTCAGGCTTTCCGATATTCATCATAATTCCGTAGCCGTAGCCCATTTTCCCGAGAATCGCATGATGTCTTTCTGCACTTTTGGATAGAAACTGCTTTAAGGTCTCAGGTTTGAGTATCTTTCCGCCATAAAGTGCATTGTTCCAGATGTGAAGATCCTGTATCGTGGACAAAATACCGCCTGCAGGAGTTCCGATATCCTTTCCTGCCAATCGTTTCGGCATATTCGGAACGGCTGCAAATTTTGTAGTGTTACCCAAATAGGCACTGGCAAAATCTTTTCCTTCAAAAACACTTCCTGTGGATGAATTTTTCATGCCCGCTTTTTTGAACAGTTCCAAAGCATTTTCATCAAAGGTTTTCCCTGAAACAGTTTCTACAATTTGTCCCAGTGCATTAAACCCGTCATTCGAATAGAAAAAATCCGAGCCGCTTCTGAACATCAGCTTTCCTCCAAAAGTATTTAATCCCGAAGTATGATTTAAAAGCTGATGAATGGTAATGTTTTCATACTCTTTGGTCTGAAAATTTTTCAGGAATTTAGAAGCTTTATCCGTAACATTCAGTTTTCCCTGTTCCATCTGAAGAAGGATAAGGGAAGCGGTAAACTGTTTGCTGACAGAACCTATCGCAAAAACTGTATTGCTGTCGATTTTTACTTTCTTCTGAAAATCAGAAAAGCCCTGGTCTTTCCTGTACAGTTGAAGCGAATCCTTAAATACGGCAATACTTCCATTGAAGTTATACTTTTTAAAAACAGAATCGATCTGTTGTTCCAGCAGTGTTTTCTGGAAAGCGGTAATCGTAGAATCGATGATGGCATTTTTGTCAACCGGAGCTGCCGGAGTTGCCGGAGTTTCTGTTGTGCATGAACATAGACAATAGAAAAGGAAGAGGAACGTAAATTTTTTAATCACAGTGTTGTATTTTGAATTGAAAATTAATGATCTTGCAGATACACACTTAAATGTAAGAAAATCATTTGAAGTTTCAAAGACTAGCAAAATTTATGCTAAGCCGCGATATCGTGTTAAAGTATTTAATATTTTTGAATAGATATTTATACCCCAATCATCATGAAAGAATATTTGAAGACGGATTCAGAAAACATAGACCATATCCTGGAAATGATCAAAAAACAAAGCGTTGAGTATCTTGATACGCTGGCAGACAGGCCTACTTCTGTCAATAATACCTTGGTTTCAGAAAAGGGAGATCTTCTGGAATCCGGTTTTGGAACTGAAGAAACCCTGAAAATATTCAATCAGAGGTTTGAACCTATTATGGTAGGATCATCCGGTCCCCGGTACCTGGGATTTGTAACCGGCGGCTCTACTCCTGCTTCCATCGCAGGCGACTGGCTGGCCACGGTCTATGATCAGAATACCCAGTCTACAAGCGGGCAAGGCGATATTTCTGCAAATATAGAGATAGAAACTATTGAAATTTTACTGGATCTTCTGGGGCTTCCGCAGACTTTCCTGGGAGGTTTTGTAAGCGGAGCTACCATGTCCAATTTTACCTGTATGGCTGTTGCCCGGCAGTGGTTGGGAAAAGAGCAGGGAAGGGATATTGCTAAAGATGGGATGTCAGCAGCCATCAAAATACTTACCGCTACTCCTCATTCATCCTCCATAAAATCGCTGTCCCTTCTAGGAATGGGAAGCGGCAATATGATCAGAATAAAGACGGCTGCTGAAGACCGTGAAGCCATCAGTATACAAGATCTTGAAGAACAGATCATCAAACTTAATGGAGAGTCTTTCCTCCTGATTTCAAGCGGAGGAACTGTTAACACTGTTGATTTTGATGATTTTAAAGAGATCAGCAGATTGAAGGAAAAATATAAATTCTGGTGGCATATTGATGCGGCATTCGGAGGTTTTGCAGCCTGTTCAGATGATTACAAGCACCTGGTTTCAGGGTGGGAAAATGCAGACAGCATTACGGTTGACTGTCATAAATGGCTCAATGTTCCTTATGAAAGTGCTGTGTTTTTTATCAAAGAACAGTACAAAATTTTACAGGTAGAGACTTTTCAGAACTCAAACGCACCGTATTTGGGCGATCCTCTGGAAAATTTCGGGTATCTGAATTTTCTTCCGGAGAACTCAAGGAGATTAAAAGCGCTTCCCGCATGGTTTTCTCTCATGGCGTATGGCAGAAAAGGATATCAGGAAATTGTAGACCGTAATATATCTCTGGCCAGGAAGTTTGGGCAGATACTTGCAGAAAGTAATGACTTTAAACTGCTGGCTCCGGTAAGATTAAATACTGTTTGTTTTACTTTAAAAGATGAATCCGGGCAGGATAAAGTCAATGCATTTCTTGCCGCACTCAATGATACGGGAAAAGTCTTTATGACGCCCACTTTTTATAATCAGCATAAAGGAATAAGAGCCGCTTTTGTCAATTGGCAGACCTGCGAAAAAGATATTGAGCTGATAGTTGAGGTGATGAAAAAAATAATCACAGATTTACAGGACTAGAATACTGTTTATTTTAACCTGAGTTCGGGATAAGAAGTTAAGATTAAAAGGCTGGAAGCTGGAAGCCTGAAGAGGGAAGTAACTAAACATTTACCTTTAAATTTACTGAACCGGATTAAAAAAATTAATAAAGGCCACAGTATATTTCTACCTCTGGACTTCAATAACTTTCCTCTTCCTGACCAATCTTAAAAAAACAAAAATGCCTTATCCCGAACTCAGGTTATTTTAAGATCAGATCGCAGAACCAGAAGACATATTCCCCGTCTTCATCTTCAGGGCTGTTTTTAGGTTTGGGATAAGTTTTCTTTACCGTTTCCCCGATTTCAAACGGCACGGGTTCTTTAAAAATTGGTCCGTCAAAAGTAAACGTGTGAAATTCCCCGTTTTCCCCGCACGGATCAGCATTCTCCGGAAGATCATTGATGAAGCTCTCGTCAATGATCCTTCCTGCAAAACTTTGGTCCAGATAGGTTTCATTCACACAGGTTACAATCGTTTTAAAGCCAAGATCCAGAAATTCACGGATGAGGTCTGTTGTATTCTGCTTCCACAGAGGAAAAACGGCTTCCATTCCAATTGCTTTCAACTGGTCTTCGCGGTATTTTCTAAGGTCTTCCAGAAAAATATCTCCAAAAATGGAATGGGTAACGCCTTGAGCTTGTATTCCGCTCATCGTACGGGTCATGATTTCCCGGTACTGTTCCATAGAAGGCTCTTTCGGGATTTCCATTTTAATTAAATTCAACCCTAAACTTTCAGCTTGTTTTTCCAGTAATGAAACATGAACACCATGCATGGAAATACGCTGGAATTCTTCATTGATGCTCGTCAGCAGTGAAATAATTTCAAGATTTTCCTCTTTTAAAGTTTTATATAAGGCAAGGGCAGAATCTTTCCCGCTGCTCCAGTTGAAGATGGCTTTTGGCTTCATTTGAATAAACCGTATTGTTTAAATTAAGATATTAAGATGGAAATGTAACTTTTTGGTGATTTAAATCGTCTAATTCTGCATGTAAAAATGGTGAAAACTTATTAAATTTAGCAAAATTAATTAAACCGCATGAAAAATTTTATTATCGGGACCGCTGTCCTGTTTTTTACGGGAGCTGTAAACCCGGTTTTTTCTCAGAAAGGAGATGCTCCGAAATTTGTGAGCAATACTGAAGGGGTAAAAGAATATACGCTGAACAATGGAATGAAAGTTCTTTTGATTCCGGATGCTTCACAAAGCAATATGGTAGTGAATATCATTTATAACGTAGGTTCTAAGCATGAAGGCTACGGAGAAAAGGGGATGGCGCATTTACTTGAGCATATGCTGTTTAAAAGCACTAAAAAATTAGGTGATATCAAAAAGCAGCTGTCTGATAAAGGAGGTAACGCCAACGGAACAACCTGGTACGACAGAACGAATTATTATGAAATTTTCCCTTCCAATGATGAAAATTTAAAATGGTCTCTGGAAATGGAGGCGGACAGAATGATCAATGCGACCATTCTTCAGTCTGATCTTGATAAAGAATTTTCTGTAGTACGAAATGAATTTGAGATCGGGGAAAATAAGCCGGGAGATGTTTTGATGGAGCGTATCGTGTCAACAGCCTATTTATGGCACAACTACGGAAACAGTACGATCGGAAGTAAAGAAGATATTGAAAGGGTAAAGGCACCAACCCTTAGAAAATTCTACGAAAAACATTATCAGCCGGATAATGCAACATTGGTTGTAGCGGGTAAATTTGATGAAAATCAGGCTTTAAAATATATTACTCAGTATTTTTCTGTGATTCCAAGACCATCAAGAGTTTTAGACCAGACTTATACGGTTGAGCCGGCTCAGGATGGTGAGCGTTTTGTTGAGCTGAAGCGTTCGGGAGACAGCAAAATAGTTGGAGCCCTGTATCATACAGCTCCCTATGCAGATAAAGATTATGCGGTACTGGATGCTTTATCGGAAATCCTTACGTCTGACCCTTCCGGTTATTTATACAAATCAATGATTGATTCTCACAAAGCGGCTTCTGTGTATTCTTACCAGCCGACAGTAAGAGATGCTGCATTTATGTATTTCGGACTTGAAGTTCCTGCAGATAAAGATGTAAAAGCTGTGGAAAATGAATTCAGAGCAGAGCTTGATAAGGTTTCTGCCATCAAGTTTACAGAGCAGGATGTACAGAGAGCTAAAGCGAAAATTCTAAAGCAAATAGAAAATACAAAAAACAATACAATTGGTTTTGCTATTAACTTAACAGAAATCGTAGGGGCAGGAAGCTATAAGCTGGGAATGCTGTACCGCGACAGTATTGAAAAATTAACCCTGGCGGATATTCAGAGAGTTGCGGACAAATATTTCAAAACGAATAACAGAACAGTGGGAGTATTTATTCCTACAAAAGATGAGGTAAGAGTTAAGAATAATGAGTTTTCTGATGAGCAGATCGCTGCACTTACAAAAGATTACAAAGGGAAAGCTCTGGAAAAAGCCGTAGCACCTTTTGAAGCCAGCATTAAAAACCTGAAAGCTAATCTTTCCGAAGGAAAATTGAGCAACGGGATGAAATATGGCGTTATCAAAAAGGAAATCAAAGGAGGAAAGATACTGGGAAGTTTCCGTTTTCCTGTAAGTAATACCAAAGACCTGAATGGAAAAGCTCAGATCGGGGCTCTGATGGCTCAGGTAATGAAAACAGGTACCAAGTCTCATACAAAAGAGCAGATTCAGGATATGCTGGATACATGGAAATCAAGCATCAATTTCTCATTCAGCGGACAGACTTTATATGCGAATGTAAGTACATACAAAGAGCATCTGCCGAAAGTAATGGATCTGATGAAAGAAGTTTTAACGGAATCCAACTTCCCTGAAGCGGAACTGGCAAAAACAATCAATGAATACAATACGTATCTGGAAGGTTCTTTAAATGATCCGCAAGCTTTGGCATTCACGGAAATTGAAAAGATCACAGAAAATTATCCTAAGGAAAGTATTTTCTATACGCCTTCTTTCAAAGAACAGATTGATACCAATAAAACCACTAAAAGACAGCAGCTGGTAGATTTTTATAACCAGATTCTGGGAAGTAATAATGGAGTAGGCACGATGATTGGTGATATTGATTCCAAAACGGCTTCTTCTCTGATGGAAAATACGTTTGCCAAGTGGAATTCAAAATCTTCTTACGAAAAAATTAAGCCTGAACTTTTCGCCACCAAAAAACAGGATAAAGAATATCTGACTCCTGATAAGGAAAATGGAGCGGCAGTAGGAAAGATCAGTTTCTCTATGGACAAAAACAGCCCTGATTATCCGGCTTTTGTTATTGCCAACGAAATGCTGGGAAGCGGCGGTTTCCTTAACTCAAGAATCCCGATCAGACTTAGAGAGAAAGAAGGGATCAGTTATGGAGCAGGTTCCTATATCAGTGTTCCTTCTGATAATACGGTGGCATCCTGGGGCTGGTATGCATTCTTCAACCCAACTAAAAAAGATGCTGTGAATAAAGCATTAAAAGAGGAAGTAAACAAAGCTCTTAAAGAAGGATTCACAGAAGAAGAACTGAAATCCAACCTGAATTCCTGGCTGAATTCAAGAAAAACAGATCTTGGAAACGATGCTACTTTAGTGGGGCTTGTGAACAGCCAGCTGCAGTATGGTATTCCGTTGGAGGATTATGATGCTCTGGAAGCTAAAGTTGCAGCCCTGAAATTGAACCAGGTGAATGATGTTCTTAGAAAATACATCAGCGAAGACAAATTAACCTCTGTTTTTGCGGGAGATTTTAATAAGAAATAAATTTCCGTCATATACATAAACTAACCCGCAGATCAGTTCTGCGGGTTTTATTTTTGGATACAAAAAACCTCAGGGAAATTTCCCTGAGGTTTTAATTTATAAATTGCCGGTCCGGCTGCGGTTACATATTTCTTCTGTACTTGCCACCCACTTCAAACAAAGCATTGGTGATCTGTCCCAGAGAACAGTATTTCACAGCATCCATCATCACTCCGAATAAGTTCTGCTGGTTGATCGCGGCGTACTGCAGCTGTCTCAAAGCCTCTTCAGATCTGGAATCATTGGATTTCTGGAAATTATGAAGGTTTTCAATCTGAACCTGCTTCTCCTCTTCAGTAGAACGGATAACCTCTCCCGGACGAACCGTTGGAGAACCGTCTTTTCCAAGGAAAGTATTCACCCCGATGATTGGGTATTCTCCGGTGTGTTTCAGCCATTCGTAATGCATAGACTCTTCCTGAATTTTAGAACGCTGATACATGGTTTCCATAGCTCCAAGAACACCGCCTCTTTCTGTAATTCTGTCGAATTCTCCATATACAGCTTCTTCCACAAGATCCGTTAATTCTTCAATGATAAATGATCCCTGAAGCGGGTTTTCATTTTTAGCAAGACCTAATTCCTTATTAATGATCAGCTGGATAGCCATGGCTCTTCTTACAGACTGCTCGGTAGGGGTTGTAATCGCCTCGTCATACGCATTGGTGTGAAGGGAATTACAGTTGTCATAGATCGCATAAAGTGCCTGAAGCGTTGTTCTGATATCGTTGAAATCAATTTCCTGGGCGTGAAGAGAACGCCCTGAAGTCTGAATATGGTATTTCAGCATCTGGCTTCTTTCGTCGGCTCCGTATTTCAGTTTCATGGCTTTGGCCCAGATTCTTCTTGCTACACGGCCGATCACTGAATATTCAGGGTCGATACCATTGGAGAAGAAGAACGATAAATTCGGGGCAAAATCATTGATGTCCATTCCTCTGGATAAATAATATTCCACATATGTGAAACCATTGGCCAGCGTAAATGCCAGCTGGGAAACCGGATTGGCACCCGCTTCCGCAATGTGATACCCTGAAATAGAAACGGAATAGAAGTTTCTTACTTTTTCTGTGATAAAATATTCCTGAACGTCACCCATTAACCTTAGAGCAAATTCAGTGGAGAAAATACAGGTATTCT
Source organism: Chryseobacterium endalhagicum (assembly GCF_016745235.1). GTDB lineage: Bacteria > Bacteroidota > Bacteroidia > Flavobacteriales > Weeksellaceae > Chryseobacterium > Chryseobacterium endalhagicum. The sequence goes on from NZ_JAELVM010000001.1 coordinate 46,052, forward strand.
GAGCCTGATCTTCTTTTAAAATATCAGCCTGAACCGTTCCTCGAACTGTGGCAATGGTCTTAGCCTTAATTTCCGCATAAGCTTCTGCGGGAATAACTTCATCTCCTGTGATTCCCAATAGTTTTAATCCTAAACCATTGTTGGAAGGAGGAAGTTCACCGTTATATTTAGGTCTTTCTAAACCTTTATCGTCAAATTTAGCCTTTAAAACAGCCTCTACTTTAGATTCCAAACCATTTTCAGCAATGTATTTCTCAACATTCTGATCAATAGCTGCATTCATGAAGAACGCCAGAAGCATTGGAGCAGGCCCGTTAATCGTCATTGAAACCGAAGTCAATGCATTCACCAGATCAAATCCGGAATACAGTTTTTTAGCATCATCCAGCGTTGCGATGGAAACCCCAGCATTCCCAATTTTACCATAAATATCCGGTGGTAAAGCAGGGTCCTGGCCGTAAAGGGTTACAGAGTCAAATGCCGTAGATAAACGTTTTGCAGGCATTTCTGCAGATACATAATGGAATCTTCTGTTCGTTCTTTCCGGACCTCCTTCTCCTGCAAACATCCTTGTTGGATCTTCACCCGTTCTTTTGAAAGGATAAATTCCTGCAGTGTAAGGGAATCCTCCCGGAAGGTTTTCCTGGCCTTTCCACTTGATCAGGTCACCCCAGTCATTATATTTAGGTAAAGCAATCTTTGGTATTCTTAAGTGGGATAAAGACTCCGTTGAGGTTTCCACCTTAATTTCCTTGCCTCTTACGAAATAAGAATAAAACTCTTCATGGAACGCTTTTTTCGTGTCGTCCCAGGTTCTCAGGAAGTCGATGTTTTCCTGTTGAAGTTCCTTTTCAGCTTTCTGATATTCAGCATCCAAAGCTTCGTTGGAAATAATTTTTTTCACGCCTTCAATATGATACATTGTTCTGGCCAGCTCAGCCTGCTTTTCAATGTTTTCATCATATATTCTGTTGTTTTCCACAATTTCAGAAAGGTAACGCACTCTTTTCGGAGGGATAATCGTTACTTCATCCGTAATTTCCTGTTCAGCGAAAGTTTTTAGATTTAAATCCGAAAACTTATCATTTACTTTTGAAATTAACCGGTTGTATAATTCCGTAGTCCCGTGGTCATTGAACTGGGAAGCTTTGGTCGCGTAAACCGGCATTTCATCCAGTGGCTGTTCCCACAGCAAATGGTTTCTCTGGAACTGCTTTCTTACCGCCTGAAGCGCATCAAGAGCTCCACGTTTGTCTGATTTATTTAAAGCAACCAGATCTGCATAATCCAACATGTCGATTTTTTCCAGCTGGGTGGAAGCTCCATATTCAGGAGTCATCACATACATAGAAACATCTGCAAAATCAGATACTTCCGAACCGGACTGCCCGATTCCCGAAGTTTCAAGGATAATCACATCCGGATGAGCCAGTTTCAGGACATTCAACGCAGAGTGGATGAACGGAGAAACGGAAACGTTATTTTCTCTTGTCGCCATTGAACGCATATAAACTCTCGGATCATTGATCGCGTTCATACGGATTCTGTCTCCAAGAAGTGCTCCTCCCGTTTTCTTTTTGGAAGGGTCAATGGAGATAATGGCGATTTTTTTATCAGGATTGGAACGGATGAAACGTCTTACCAATTCATCTGTTAATGAAGATTTTCCTGCTCCACCAGTACCTGTGATACCGATGATCGGGATATTTAAATCTTTTGATTTTTCGTCAATGGCTTGTACAAGCTCTGGTTTTTCCTCTGAAAAGTTTTCAACGGCAGAAATAATTTTTGCAATGCTTGTTGAATTTTCAAAATCTATTGAATCCAGATCATTGGCAGTAACTTCCTTACCGGTTGCGAAATCCGATCTTTTAACCAGATCATCAATCATTCCCTGTAAACCAAGCTCACGGCCGTCATCCGGAGAGTAAATCCTGTCGATCCCGTAAGACATGATGTCTTCAATTTCTTCAGGCAGAATAACACCACCGCCACCACCAAAAATTTTGATTTGTGGGGAGTTCTTTTCTCTTAAAAGGTCATAGATATATTTAAAATATTCATTGTGGCCGCCCTGATATGACGTTAAGGCAATGGCGTTGGCATCTTCCTGAATGGCTGTGTTCACCACTTCCTCTGCTGATTTGTCGTGGCCAAGGTGGATCACTTCACATCCTGTTCCCTGGATCACGCGGCGCATGATATTGATCGCAGCATCGTGCCCGTCAAATAATGACGCCGCTGTTACGATTCTTACTTTGTTGGTTGGAGTATATTTTTGGGTTTCCATAAAAAATCTAGAAAATTTCTGAATTCTCAAATATAATAATAAAATAAGAACCTTTTGGTTTTCATTAATGATTTGATTTTTAGTAGGTTGTTGAGATTGAAGATGAGGTTTTTTCCCCGTCTTAACAATCATTCGTTTAAGATAAGGCTGGGAAGATGATAAATAACGAAAAATCAGAATGCACTTGTGTAAGATAACCTTACAAAAACTTTTGAAAATGGTACAAAGAATAGTGACTTCCGGTTTCCATGATCCTTTAATTCTGATTGCCGGAGCCGGGTAATATTAATTTTCAAATTAAACCCATTTCCAAATTCTCAAATTAATTTCTCTATTTTTGCACCATACTTTACAGATATGCAAAAAGCTTTGGTGTATTTCGCTTTGGGAACAGGAGTGAGCTTCCTGATCAATTATTTCTTTTTAAGTTCACAAAATATAGGACTGGATTTTTATTATGCCGTTGCCTTTGGATTTGCCTGGGGACTGGCTTATTATCTGGATACACCGGACTTTTCACTGCCTAAAAAGCTGGGCTTATCTTTTGCAGCCATGGGCGTTCTTGTATTTATTGGCGCTTTGATTTTCAGTCTTGAACTGGCGATCCCGTCCATACTGAAATTTTCTACCGTTTTTGTCGCGTACTATCTGATTGCAAGCTTCCGGGGAAGCAAATCATTAAGAAAATAAAAATATAAGGCTCTTCGTTTTGAAGAGCCTTATTTGATATTAGTGAAGCATCATGAAACTTACCAGGGCGAGACCTGTGAGTAAAAACATGAATGCAAAGAAGTTGAGGAAAAACAATGTGCCTCCAATGATTACGCTCACTATCCCATGCGTATGATAAACACGGTGGTGGGCAATAAAGAAGTAAGCCATACTGTACAGGGCCAGAATAGACATTATAAAATATAAAAGTATATTAAGCGCACCAAGATTGATGAGACCGGTTAGCTTGCCTAATAAAAATATAAACAGGATGATCAGCAGTAGGAATGAGAAGTAATGCAGCGTGAAAATTCCGTGATCGAAATACCACCATTTTTTCTTCTTATGGAAAATCCATAAAAAGAAGGCAAACAGAGGAAGGTATAAGAAAAGAGCCTTAGGTAAATTATGAAAAGATTTTTCTGTCATATTTTTATAAAGTTCTTTTTTCGTCATTCCTTTTTCTTTAAGCTCGAAAAATTTGTGAGCTAAAGGATTCACCATGAAATCAAGGGAAGAGGGATCCTTTGCAGCGGCTGAATCATAGGATTTTTTTGTGTTATATCCTGAAAAGCTAAAGTCATTATCTATGGCCTTATCCATATCAAGTGTTTCTTCAATATCTTCTAAAGTGGCAGAATCCGACAGTTTGCTCAGGTTTTTCAACATAATAGAATCTTCCTGAGACAGATTTTTTTGAGTCTTTATACTGTCGAATACTCTCTGTACCCCAGGTGATTTCATCTTTTCCAATAAATCTACTTTCAATGAGTCTTCCATTTCGGGACGATCACTAAATCCCACATTTTTCATGGGAAGAAGGGCAAACATGAAGAAAGTAATAAAACTGACGAAAATATACAGTTTTACAGGAGGCACATATTTCTGTCTTTTGCCTTCGAGATAAATATTGGTAAGTTTTCCCGGGCTAAGCAGCAGATTTTTCAAAGTACCCCAGAACTGGCCGTCATAATGGGTGAAGTCTTCAACGAAGTGGGTGAACAGGAAGTAAAAAGGATGCCGGCTTTCAGTATTTTCCTGTCCACAATGGGGACAGTATCGTTCTTCAACCTGATGCCCGCAGTTCAGGCAGGTTTTATCTTCTCTGATTTTTCCGTGGCTCATGGATTATAAGGAATATGGTTTGGTCGCAAATATAAATATTTCGCCATATTAAATAATCACATCGGTAATTTTTTAGGTGAATTTTTAATTGATGTTAATAAAAAAAAGAGTTTTGCTATCAAACTCTTTTTTTTGTCATCTGTGTTTTTAGAATCTCGAAACTTTTTTTTTCATTGCTCATTCATTTTACAAGTACTGTGCCAACTCTAAAATGTTTGTTAAAATCTATCAGAACATCTTAAAATTCCTGTAGTTATATAGATTAAATAAAATATGTTTTTGGGTTACAAAAATTATTTGTACCTTTGCACACCCTTTTAGGGGAAAATTATGTTTAATCTTTAACTAAAACGTGTGAATACATTAAGTTACAAAACTGTTTCAGCGAACAAAGCTACTGCTAATAAAGAATGGGTTGTGGTAGACGCTGAAGGACAGCCGTTAGGAAGACTAGCTTCTACGGTTGCAAAGATTTTGAGAGGTAAGCACAAAACGAACTTTACACCTCACGTAGATTGTGGTGATAACGTAATCGTTTTGAATGCTGGGAAAATTACGCTTTCCGGAAATAAGTGGGCTGATAAGACTTACATCTGGCATACAGGTTACCCTGGTGGACAGAAGTCTATGACTGCGGCTGAACTTCAGAAGAAAGATTCTTTAAAAGTATTAGAGAAGTCTGTAAAAGGTATGTTGCCTAAAAACAGATTAGGATCTGCTTTATTGAAGAACCTTTATCTATATGAAGGAACTGAGCACAAACATGAAGCTCAACAGCCTAAAACAATTAATGTTAACGAATTTAAATAATTAATTATGTCTATAGTTCACAAAATCGGAAGAAGAAAAACTTCTGTAGCTAGAGTTTATGTGAAGCCAGGTTCTGGTGTTATTACAGTAAACGGTAAAGATGCTGCAACTTATTTCTCTACAGACGTGATGGTTTACAAATTAAACCAGCCGTTCATCCTTTCTGAGACTGTTGGTCAGTATGACGTTACCGTAAATGTTTTCGGTGGTGGTAATACAGGTCAGGCAGAGGCTATCAGATTAGGTATTTCAAGAGCTTTATGCGAGATCAACGCTGAGTTCAGATTAGCATTGAAGCCTGCTGGTTTACTTACAAGAGACGCAAGAATGGTGGAAAGAAAGAAGCCAGGTCAGAAAAAAGCAAGAAAGAGATTCCAATTCTCAAAACGTTAAGATTTCTTGTGGGCGAATGGCTTATGGCTGTTGGCTACAGAAATGTATTAAATTTTTTTTAAACTTAATCTCGGCGAAAAGCCAATTGCCAAAAGCAAAAAGCCAACCGCCAATTGCCCGTTACGTTTAGCATCCAAACACTTCTCCCATCTAAAGAAGTTGTTGATTGTTTAAGAAACGGAAAGTAAACTAACAAAAACAGAAAACATGGCAAAAGCAAATGTAAAAGACCTTTTAGAGGCTGGCGTACACTTCGGTCACATGACCAGAAAGTGGAACCCAAATATGGCTCCATACATTTTTATGGAGAAAAACGGTATTCACATTGTAGACTTACATAAAACAGCAGTTAAATTGGATGAAGCTTGTAGCGCTTTAGAAAAATTAACTTCTGCAGGTAAAAAAGTTCTTTTCGTAGCGACTAAGAAGCAAGCGAAAGAAGTAGTTGCAAAGCATGCTGCTGAACTTAATATGCCTTATATTACAGAAAGATGGCCTGGAGGTATGCTAACGAACTTCGTTACAATCAGAAAGGCGGTAAAGAAAATGAACCATATCGACAAAATGAAAAAAGACGGTACGTTCGAAACTTTATCTAAAAAAGAAAGATTACAGGTAGACAGACAAAGAGCTAACCTTGAGAAAAACTTAGGTTCTATCTCGGACATGGTTCGTCTTCCTTCTGCAATCTTCGTTGTAGATATCATGAGAGAACACATCGCTGTAACTGAAGCTAAGAAATTAGGTATTCCAGTTTTCGGTATTGTTGATACAAACTCTGATCCAAGAAAAGTAGACTTCGTTATCCCAGGAAACGATGATGCTTCTAAATCTATCGATATGATCTTAAACATTGTTTCTGATTCTATCAAAGAAGGTCAGTCTCAAAGAAAAGCTGATAAAGAAAAATCTAAAGAAGAAGGAGAAAAGGTATCTGCTGAAACAGATGCTGATTTCGATGCTGAATAATTAAAGATTTTCTTTAATATAGGAAAAACGCTGAACTTTTGTTCAGCGTTTTTTTATTTGGATGAAGAAGGAAAGGAACTTAATTCCATAATAAAACCCGCTGTGCAAGCGGGTTTTTATTTTAATTGCTGATCTTGATAGCGTATGAAGTTGAAATAAATTTCGTAGACTGGTAAGAAGAATTACACAGCATTCCTGAAAGCCTGTAATTCTGGTTTTTCTGAACCATGGTATAGCCAACCTTACCTGATGCTATGGGGATCTTTTTAAAGAAGCCGTTTCCGCTTACCGTAAGCACCATATTGCAGGGAGATTTGTTCTCTACTGAAATGGAAGTTCTGGGGTTGTCCGGAGAATCACTATTAAGAAGATCAGTCAGAACCTCTGCCGTCTCCGGTTTATATGTTTTGATTAGCTCCGAATATTCCCTTTCCGTACTCATTGCTGTATTCCCGGAACCGGAAGCAGGATAGGTGGTTCTTACAGGATAACTGCCGTAGTTTGCATTACAGCTGATGAGAATAAGTGAAATACCGGAGAAAACAAACAGTTTTTTCATACAATATTTTTATGATCTTTTCTTTTTTTTGGATTTTGCCGGAGCGTCTTTCTTTTGATCCGTTACAAGATTTTGACTGGGATCAGAGCGCAGACTGCCGGGATTATCAATCACTACAAATATACTTTTTTTTATATCTTTTACAGAGATGTATTTGATGTCGCAGACATTGCTGTTTAAAGTATATGAGCCTTTATTGAGGACTATAAAATTCTCACCATGCGCAGGCACTGCCAGGTTGTAAAAATCTTTTCCTTCAATTCTAAGGACAATATTACAGTCGGAATTATTTCTGAACAGAAGAACAGCCTCTTTTCGGGTAATATCTTCATCGAACATGGCGTTCAGAAGCTTTACCGTTTTTTCTTTATGCTGATCGGATGTTTCTGCAATCAGTTTCTTAAACTCTTCTGCATCATCAGAACCGGAGTTCCGCATAAACCTGTTTGGAATATCGGTCATCACGGGCCGCGCCTCCATGGGCTTGGCATTCTTTGAGCCTTTCGTCCATTCAGAATTCTTCAGGGCTATAAGTTTCGGTTTCAGCACACTCCTTTTTGGGTCATCAGGATGTGCATTTTTAAGATAGTCTTCAATTTCTCTGATATTTGTGCTTTTCAGGATGTCCTTAGTGTTTTTCTGCGCAGTGGCAACACCCGGAATCAGGGAAATGAAGAGGAGGGTCGTTAAAAGTTTTTTTTTCATCAGTGTGTTTTTGTCTCATCAGCTTATCCGGAATTTAATGTAAGTAATCGTTTTTCCTTTTGCTGAGAAAAGTTCTTCGTAATAGGTTTTTATATCTCGTAAATGTTCAGTGTTCGGATCATACTCAGGAGCACCGTAAATATCGTGGTGGGCGGAAATGATCTCGTAACCGGCACCCTGTAAATAGCCTAATGTGTAGCCATGCAGGAATTCTGAATCCGTTTTTAAGTGAATGATTCCACCCGGTTTCAGAAATCTCTTGTACCGCTCCAAAAAGTCAGGATGCGTCAGTCTGTGTTTCGTACGTTTGTATTTGATTTGTGGATCCGGGAATGTGATCCAGATTTCGTCTACTTCGTTTTCAGCAAAAAAATGATCCACCAGCTCAATCTGTGTTCTCAGGAAAGCCACGTTATTCATGCCGCTTTCTACCGCTTCTTTAGCTCCAAACCAGAATCTGGCCCCTTTGATATCAATCCCGATGAAGTTTTTTTCAGGAAATGTTTTCGCAAGTCCCACAGAGTATTCTCCTTTTCCACAGCCCAGCTCCAATACGATAGGATGATCATTCTTAAAGAAATCCGTTCGCCATTTTCCTTTCATTGGAAAGCCGTTCAGCGCATCTTCTCTTGTCGGTTGGATAACGTTTGGTAAAATCTTGTTTTCTGCGAATCTTGCTAGTTTATTTTTGCCCATCGAGTCATTTATAAAATCCCGCAAAAATAGCAAATTTTACATAGATTACCTTGTCTTTTAATCATAAAAGACATGTACTGAGTTGTATTTATAAATGATTTACTGCGCTGCTGCAGAACCTAAAGCCACCATAATGGCTTTTTGAATGGTTTTCTGGGAAGCATACTGTGCACCGCAGACAAGGCTGGTGAAAAGATACTGCCCTTTCTCAATCACAATCGAGCTTTCATCATGAGCAGGAACGGCGAGTCTGTATTTGGTGGTTCCTACGCCTTCCATTCGTACAATGATATTGCAGTCGGAATTATTTCTGATGAGAACTGTGGTTTCTGTAGCGTTGGGATCGTTATTGAATAATGCGTTCAATATTTTTACCGTCCTGTTTTTGTGCTCCACAGGATTTACGGTCATCAGCATATTGAATTCTTCAGCTTCGGCATTAGGAACGGCTGCATTGGCAGCTGTATTCACTACGAATGTATTTTGGGCTGTACTTGGCGTATACACTACGGTAGACTGTTTGGCGGCAAGTTCCGCTTTGTATTTTGCAATCTGTTTCTGTTTGATAATGGCATTCATTTCATCGAAACTGATCTTTGTGGAAGGTCTTCTTTTCAGCAGGGCAAGCATTTCCTGCATATCTTTTACTTTCTGGTCGGCCGGATGTGCATCTTTAATGTACTGGGTCATCATTTCCATGACGCGGGGCTTCAGAACAGATCTTCGCGGATCATCAGGATGGGCGTCTCTGAGGAATGCGTTGATCTCATAGATATTTTTGCTTTTTAAAATATTACTGTAGTCTTTCCCTTTTTTCTGGGCAGACACACTGAAAAATAAAAAGGATACAAAAAGTAAAAGAATTTTTTTCATTGACAAATATTAAGTAAAAGTTGGGTGTTTCTCTCTTAATTTGTGTTTGGCCAATTAGTTTTTCATTTATAACAACGAAATACTTTAGTTTTTATTTTAGATACTTTGTGAAGTTAAATTTAAGCATATTTTAAATAAAAAAAGAAATGTGGATTATAAATTATCATATAATCCACATTTCCTTGAATATCTTACTTTTATAAAGCTATTTGATAACCTCCTGAAGATTCGAGGTCTTAAGTCTTTTCTGATAAATAGGCAGGTATTTTTCGATAGGAACTTTAATCGCTTCAAAATTGCCGGCCAGTACATACGCTTCAATATTTTCTGAAGTATATACAAACTGAAGGAAATTATCAATCAGGTTTTCAGGAATCTTGAACCTTGTAAAATAATCTTTTCCAAGATAACTCTTGATCTGGGAAACCGAATTATTCATCCTTTCATAAGCCATATAACGCTGTTTTTTCTTTCTGTCTCCGGAAAGGATATCATAAATACTCTCCAGACTGAAAGTAAGGCCGCCGTCTCTTAATCCGGCCACAGGAAGCTGAGGCGAAGTTCCGTCGCCTTTCGGTTCCGGAAGCCCGATTACCTTTTTGATGGCCAGCCCTTTATCTTCTTTTCTTATCGAATTTACATCATACCTTAAATTTCCGGTAGGCTTAAACCGGGTAAGCACAATTTCCTGGATTTCATAATAGGCGATTTTCAGCTCAATTAAATTTTTCTGCTGCATCATCTGTGGCGTAAGCTTTACATCTTTCCGTTCTGTGACGATAGATGTAAAACGGATCACGTCTCCCGGAGCTGCAGGAATAGTATAGGTGCCGTTGTAATCAGTAAGTACGGTTTTCTGGGTATTCAGATTGGTCACATAAACCTGGTTAAGGTACAGGATAGAATTATCTCTTAAAAATACCTCTCCGGAATAAATCTGTGCACTGACTTTTGCCAGAAAAACCAGCATAAAAAGGGTAATTAGCTTCTTCATATAATTGGGGCAAAATTACGTAGAAATACAGCAATTTATACCTGCTTAGATCATGATTACAGGTTAAAGTTATATTAAACTTTAAGATTAAACTGTTAATGAATGTTATAAACTTGCATTAATAAAAAAGATACAGGGAAATTTACGCTGAAAATGTTGAGTTATAAACGTTTTACTAAGAGCCAGCTAGTGTATTTAACCGTTGTTGAAGTACCATATTCCGTCCAGGAGATGAAATACCAATAGGTGGCTGTAGGTACAGGTCTTCCACCCATTCTTCCGTCAAAAGTGTAGCGGTTTTGCGGGCTTCCTCTGAAGATTTCTGCACCGTAGCGGTCGAAAATCCTGAATTCAAGATTGGTATGGCTCATCAGGGCAGAATAATCTATATGATCATTATGACCGTCATCGTTCGGGGTAATGGTATTGATCAGGTTAATAATAGCGAACTCTTTGCTTACTTCATCACATAAATTAGAGTCTCTTACAAAAACTTTATGCGCACCTCTTGGTACATTGTTGAAAACATTGGTGCTCTGCCAGCTCACTCCATCCAGGGAATATTCGTAAGGAGGTGTACCGCCGCTTACCCCTACGGTTACTGTGCTTCCGTTGATCTCGATAGTTGTGATCATTGGTAAAGGTGATTCCGAAACCGTAACATACTGTCTGTAAACGCAGCCATTGAATGTAAGCTCCACCCAATACGTTCCCGCAGAAACATTAGTAATGGAAGGCGAAGTAGCTCCTGTACTCCATAAATATTTTTCAAATCCGGGACCTGCATCCAAAGTTGTGGTGGCTTTAGGACAGATGATCACGTCTTTTAATTTATCTGATTTTTTAGGGGTTTTAATTGTGATTCTTACCGATCCTACCTCAGGACATACTCCGTTTTTCTCGAATCTGATATAAAAAGTCTGGGTACCGGTGATATTCACGGTTGCTGCGAGAGCATTAACGTCATTCTGAGCATCCGCCAAACTTCCGTGGAAGGTAAACGTCACGTTCGGATCCAGTGTAAACTGAGGAATGAACTGTGAAAGATTGACAGCCTTTATTCCGTCAAGATCATCATCACAGGTCGTGGCGACCGCAGCTGTTGTTATTAAAGGAATACGGGCTCCTATGCTGAACTGTAAAGGTTTTACAACCACTGCACAGCCGTCCGGAGATTCCACCCGGATGTAAATAGTGGTCGCAGCAGTGTAGCTCCAGTTATTAGGAAGGGTATTGGCGTTTCCGGCATTGGCATCATCAAGGGAAGCGTAGTATCTTACATTCACAAAATATCCCGGATTGTTCAGGACAATTCCCGTTATATTCGGGAGTATTACAGTGACTGTTCCGTCCATATTATCATCACAGAACACGCCGTTATAGTTGTCCAGAACAATCGCTAAATTGTATAGAGAAAGGGTGATCTGGGCAATACTTTTACAGCCGATGTCATTTTTTACCACAGCATATACGATCGTACCGTTTGGTGCGGTATAAGAATTGGGTGTAGTGATCAGCGCTCCCGGGTTTTCTGTCTGAGCATCAGTCAGAGTAGGGTAATAAGTGATCGTTACCGGTGAATTGTTTGTTACGTTGGCAGTCGTAAGATTGAAGGTTCCCTGCCCGTTGATATTACAGGCATTCAGGGTTACATTCGTTACGGTGAGCGCCTGAATATTGATGGTAACGGTTACCGTTTCGCAGTCCGTAAAAACAGGATCATTCCCACAGAATGTATAAGAGAAAGTATCGGTTCCGGTGCTTCCCGGTGTGGTAACGTTATAGGTAATAACACCTGTCGCAGGATCTATCATCGCTGTTCCTAGTGTAGGAGGAGTAACGATGGATACTGTAGAGGCTACGGGCGTCTGCGCAGAAGTACTGAATGCAGGCGTGATGGTCTTCGTTGTACATAAAGTATAGGTTGCTGTACTCAGTTTTGTACAATTCAGGACTTTAAATTCTTCCGTTACCAAAGGAGCACAGCTTCCCATGGTTACCGAGCAGGTATAAAAACCGGATTGTGTAGGGGTTATTGATGATGCAGTAGCTCCGGGAATAATATTTCCGTTCACGTACCATTGATAGCTGTCATAGATGATCGGGTCCACGGTAAGCACAATACCCGGAACACAGGTTCCTCCGGACCTTAAAATGACAGGCTGCGTAGGAAAACCGGCAAAAAATCCGCCATATCCCACTGCGTTACTTCCGGCAGTGATTCCTGCAGTAATGGCTTTATCGGAGACAACAGTGATTGTTCCCGTTACATTCGGAATACCATAAGTTACCCAGTTATTGGTTCCCGTCATATTGAATGGCCCCGTTGTAGCGGCCGGAACCCCGCCGTTTACGGTAACATTGGCTCCCCGCTGGGTAATAAGGTTCAGTTTTGTTGGAATATTCAGGATTCCGGATGGATTAGCCGTGGAATGAACAAAGTTTTCATCTATCATTCCCAGCTCATTAATCTGTTTGGGAAGATAACAGTTCAGTGCAGGAATAAAATTGAATCCCCCGGTAGCCACCTCACTTCCTGAAACAGCATCCCCGGCAAGAATCTGGTAAACGTAAGCGTTTTTGGATGTTTTGAGATAAAGGTTATAATGATTGGCTCCCTGCAATACATATTTTGTATCAGGAACAACAAAATATTCTCCTGTATTTAAAGTAATCAGCGGAGGAATTTCATTATTGACAAAAACCTGGGTATTATCCTGCGTGGCTATCACAATAGCCCCTTCCATATGAGAATCCTTACTTCCGTTTCCTTTGACAAGAGCAAATTCATTGCCTAGTCGTTCCACCGGAACAGCTTGATCCATCAGGATATCAGAGCTTGATGGGAAATTTCCCGCATACTGACCGTTAAAGTTCCCGTTGGTAAGGTTCACGGGCTTGGTGGCCGTTATTTTAGCACCGATAAATCCGGTAAAATTTCCGGGAATTGTGCCTCCTCCGTCAAGAATATAGGATTGTCCTTTATTAAGAGTAACCGTAAGGGTAGGGTTTGTAGCTCCGGTCATTCCGTTTGAAAACTGTACTGTAGGCTTATACCCTGTAATAGTAACTGTTGTATTATCTTCTGTAGCCAGGATACCGGCCATAAAATTTAAAATGCTGTTGCTTACTGTAATAGGAGCATGGGCAGCATAAAAATTTTTTCCTGTAGAAGGTATTCCTTTTGATGTGATGATCTCGGCATGATTAAATACGGAGAACCTTAAATTAGCATAAAAAGGGAATTCTGCCTTCAGATATAAACCTTTCGTAGTAGGCGTGAAAAGATCCAGCTGGCTGGTCGTGATGATGTACTTTCGCAGTACATCAAATTTCTGAGGATTATTTTTACTGATATTTACTGTTCCAATAAGCACATTATTGTTGTAGATGCTTACCGGGAAAGGGGTTGTTCTGTTGGTGGATAAATATAATTTCTGATAGTGATTGGGATTCGTGCTTCTGTCAACCATCGGAGCAAACCAGTGCTCTCTGTCCAATTGGGCAAAGGAAAAGGCGAAAAAACAAAGTATAAACAAAAAAGATAAATTTTTTTTCATTCAGTGAACTGGGTTTAACACAAATTTAATAATAAAATGTGTTAATGCCTTGGAAAAATAATAAAAAAACCGCGATGTTAAAACCGCGGTTAAAAAAGTTATATTTTTCAGGGATTATTCTCTGCCTTTAACGAGGATCCAGCCTGTGTAATTGATCTGGGCCTGCTTGCCGGAAGGCTCATTCCAGTGAATTTCAAACCAATAGTTTCCGGTAGGAACTCTCTTGCCGCCTACAGTGCCGTCCCATTTGTACCCGTTAGATTTGTCACCCTGGAATATTTTGCTGCCGTAGCGGTCAAAAATAGAGAATTCCAGATTCTTTTTACCGGACAATAATGAGTAGTCAAGAACATCATTTACCCCGTCATTATTGGGTGTGATAGCGTTGATCAGGTTAGGAATTGTAATGTCCACTTTGATAGGATCACAATTGTAGTTGTCCTTTACATATACAGTATGGCTTCCTCTCGGCAAATCTGTAAATGTATTGGAATCCTGCCACTGAATATTATCAATTGAATACTGGTACGGAGGAGCTCCGCCTATTACGGACACTGTAATCGAAGTATTGGAAATGTCAATATTGGTAACCACCGGCTGGTCGGAGGCGTATACTTTTACGGTCTGTAAAGTCACACAGTCTCCCGTTTTAAGCTTCACCCAATATGTTCCCACACCCGCATTATTGATGGTCTGTGTAGTGGCCCCTGTGCTCCATTCATACCCATTAAAACCAGGACCTGCATCGAGGGTGGTAGTATCTTCAATACAAATCACCTTGTCAACAAGTACCGCCGATTTCACCGGAGGAAGAACGGTAAGGGTTACTTCTGCAATTCTGTAACAGCCGTTGGCGTTGATCACCTTTACATAAGCAACACCGTTGGGTGCTTCATAGTTTGCAGGGTTTAGAATCTCATTGGTATTGTTATCTGCATCCGTAGGTGAGGGATAATACCTTTTGGTTACTCCTAACTGTGTAGTAACGGGTGCGTTGGTAAGATTAAATAAACCTGTGGCCGGATTGGCTTCCAGAAAGCAAACCCTTAAAGAAGCATTGTTCACAATAGGGCTTTCCGATACGGTTAAATTCAATGTCACCTCTTCACAGTCTGTAAAATCCGGATTATTTCCACAGAATTTATAAACAAAAGAATCCGGGCCTACATAATTGAAACCGGGAGCATAGCTGATTACTCCTGTAGCCGGATCAATGACTGCATTCCCGTTGACAGGAGGTGTAACGATTATGACACTCCCCGGGACTACAGATTGTGTTGAATTGGTAAATGTCGGAACAATAAGTTTTACCCCGTCACATACCGTTGCGTTCGTTGTCGTTTCCGTAAGACACGTAAATACTTTATACACGGGAGTGGTGATCGGCGGGCATGAACCTACAGTGATCTTTACCGTATACTCACCGGACTGTGTCGGAATATAGGAATTGCTTATTGCAGTCGGAATAGGGGTATTGTTTCTGTACCACTGATAAGAATCGAAGCTGTCATCTACCTCCAGCACAATTCCGGGAATACAGTCTCCCGTCTGCTTGGCAATAACAGGGATTGAGGAGAATCCGGCAAAATACCCGCCGTAGCCTACCACACCGCTCCCTCCGGAGATTCCTGCAGTAACTGCTTTTGATGAAGTGATGGTCATATTCCCGGTAACATTCGGAACAGAGTAGGATACCCATGATGAAGTTCCCAATACAGGATAAGGACCCTGAGCAGCCGGAGGAGTAGCACCATTTACAGTAACGGCAGCTCCCGTCTCTGTAAGAATATTAAGTTTAACATTGTTGGTTGTTGGAGGAAGAATGTTGATATTGCCTATTTCATCAATCTTTCTCGGAAGATAACAGTTTAATGGGGGAATGTAGTTGAATCCCACAGTAGCATTACTTGCAGCTACACCTGCCAGCAGCTGATACACGTAAACATTTTTGGTGGTTTTAATGTACATATTGTAGTGGCCGTTACCCTGGTTGATGTAATTGGTGTTGTTCAGCTTGTTCACTCTGTAGCTTTCCCCTTCACTCAACGTTATTGCAGGAGTTGCCCCGTTATTGATGAATACCTGGGTTCCGCCTTCGGTGGCAACGATCAGGGCGTCTTCCATTCTTTCGCTGATGTCTCCGTTTCCTTTTACAAGAACGAATTCATTTCCGAGTCTGTCTGTAGGTACAGATTGGTCCATGACAATATCAGCACCATCATAAAAACCACCGGCAGGGATGATCGCAAACTGACCGTTAAAGTTTCCGTTGGTAACAGAAATAGGTTTATCAGCCTCTATTTTGGCTCCGATAAAACCTTCTTTATTACCTGCCTTGTCGCCAACGCCTTCAACGATGTAGGATTGGCCTTTGTTTAAAGTAAATGTCAGGGTTGGATTGGTCACACCTGTCCATCCGTTCGAAAAGATCACATCGGCAGAATAATCTGAAACGGTAACCTGAGTATTGTCTTCCGTAGCCATAATGCCGGTCGTGAAATTCAGGGCGACAACAGGGTTTTCAATAGGCGAGACTACTGCATAAAACTTTTTGCCGATTCCTGCTTTTCCTTTAGAAGTAAGAATTTCTCCGTGGCTGCTTACGGAAAATCTGAAGGTAGCAAAATAAGGTTTTGTTCCTTTTGTGTACAGCCCTTTATTCACCGGAGTGAATAGCTCGGAAGTATTGCTTGTGATAATGCTTCCAAGCGGAATAGTAAATGTTTGCGGGTTTCCTTTACTTACGGTTACTGTTCCCAACAGCGTATTGTTGCTGAAAATCTCTACAGGAAATGGAGTAGTGGAGTCTGTAGAAAAATACAGGGCCTGCTGCGGTGAGATGATGTTGGTGCTTCGGGCTGCCATGGGAGCGAACCAGTGTTCGGTATCTCTTTGGGCAAGAAGCGGGTTGATGGTAACGAGTAATAAAAGAAAACTGAGTAAAAGTTTTTTCATTTTTATGGGAATTAGGATTGTCGCAAAAATAGCAGAATATTTAATGTGTCATTGAAAAATGTTTAAAAAATATTGAATTTAGGTTAAAAAAAAACCGCGATTTCAAATCGCGGTTAAATATTTATTGTTAAGAATGGTTTATTCAATGTTTTTTACTAAAATCCATCCTGTGTATTTGATCGGAGTTTTTTCTTTATTGGTTTCAGTCCAGTTGATATGGTACCAATACGTTCCGGTGACAAGCTTTTTATCATAATGTCTTCCGTCCCACTTGTAATTATTGAATTTATTTCCTGTGAAGACCATATTTCCGTAACGGTCATAGATCATGAATGAAAGGTTTTCTTTGTACCCTAATTCACTGTAATCAATGAAATCATTTCTATTATCACCGTTAGGAGTAATAGCGTTGATCAGGTTCGGAACCGTTACTTCTACTGTTGTAGGATCACAGTTATACGCATCTTTTACGTAGAATGTATGCTGGCCTCTCGTTAATCCTGTGAAGGTATTGGAATCCTGCCAGTTGGTTGGTGAATCTACAGCGTATTTGTAAGGTGGTTTTCCTCCGTTTACGATTACTGTTGCTGTTGTATTGGTAATTTCAATCTTGGTGATTACCGGATCTTCTGCTTTTCTTACTCTTACGGTCTGTTTTAGGAAACATCCGTTTTTACCAAGGATTACAGAATATTCTCCCACTCCTACATCCTGGATAGAAGCTGTTGTAGCGCCTGTACTCCATAGATAAGATTCATATCCAGGTCCCGCATCCAGATTGGTTTTGCTGTCTACACAGATATACTGGTCTACAAGAATTGGAGATTTTTTTATCAGAAGAGCAATCAGTTCAATTTTTGCAATAGCTGTACAGCCTTCAGTGGTTGTAACTTTTACGTAAACAAATCCTCCGGTAGACGGGTAGTTTGCAGGAGTCGTGATTTCATTGGTTCCAGCATTAAGGTCTGGTAGTGTAGGATAATATTTCTTAACTACTGTAAGCAAATTGGTTACATCTGCTTTTGTAAGATCAAAATAAGCATATGGGTCTACATCATACTGACATGCTTTGATTAATGCATCTCTTACCACGAACGGTACCACAGTAAGGTTTAATGTTACCTGCTCACAGTCGATGAATTCAGCGGCATTACCACAGAATTTATAAACAATCTGATCCGGACCGTAGTAGTTGGCAGTCGGTGTATATGTAATCGTACCGTTTGCGTTAACTACAGCTGTACCGTGTGCCGGTGGTGTAATGATCACCACTGTTCCTGCTACAGGAGTCTGGGTAGAAGAAGTAAATGCAGGAGTAATTACTTTGGTTGAACATGCATTTAATGTCTGTGTAGTCAGTTTTAAACAGGTATGTACCTTATAAATCGGTGTTGTAATCGGCGGGCAGGTACCCATTGATACTTTTACCGTATAGTTTCCGGAAGTCGCCGGTGAATAGGTATTGGCTGTTGCACCAGGAATTGCCGTTCCATTGAGGAACCACTGATACCCTTCGTAGCTGTCGTCCACTTCCAGGATAATTCCAGGGGCACATTCTCCTGTTTTTTTCGAGATCACAGGGATTGACGAGAATCCGGCAAAGTAACCGCCATATCCGGCAGAACTGTACCCACCGTTGATCCCGGCAGTGACTGCTTTGGTAGAAGTGATGGTAATATTTCCGGTAACATCCTCTAAAGCATAGGTCTGCCACTGGGTATTACCCGTCAGCGGATAAGGTCCCTGTGCTGCAGTTGGTGCCACTCCGTTTACGGTAACACTTGCTCCTGTTTCTGTTAAAATATTAAGTTTTAAGGAAATTGGAGCCGTAATGTTTGGCATTTCGTTGATTTTTCCAATTTCATCAATTTTTCTTGGAAGGAAACAGTTCAATGGCGGAATATAATTAAATCCATTGGTAGCATCACTTGAGCCTACTCCGATAAACTGGTATAAATAAACATTTTTAGAGGTAGAAATAAACATATTGGAATGCGTTCCTGCACCTGGCTGAACTACATAGCTTGTTTCGTTGATTCTGTACCATCCTCCTGCATTGATCGTTTGAATAGGTGTGGTAGAGCCATTTAAAAATATTTCTGTGTTGTCTTGTGTCGCAATGATAAGACCGCCTTCCATATTCAGACTGGGAGCGGTAGATTTTGTTTTTACCATGGCAAAAGTGTTCCCAAGTCGGTCTGTAGGTACAGACTGGTCAAGACTCGGGTCTGTTCCGCTTGGAGAAGCTGAAAAGTTACCGTTACAGCTTCCGTTGGTAAGGGTAATCGGCTTATCTGCCACGATTTTAGCCCCCATAAAACCTGACTGGTTGACAGAGGCACTTCCCGGTCCGGCCAGAATAAATGATTTTCCTTTATTTAAGGTAAAAGTATGGGTGGTTCCGGTAGGAGTACCTCCATAAAAAGTTACCGGGTTAGTCCAGGTTACCGTTACGTTAGTATTGTCTTCAGTGGCAAGAACTCCCGCTGTAAAGTTATAAAAACTTGAAGTGTTCGTATTGGGAGCAGTAGCTACAAAGAATTCTTTTCCTGTACCTGCTTTTCCTTTACTGGTAATAATTTCACCGTGTACCGACTGTGCAAGCCTTAAACTACAGTAGAACGGCTTGTCTCCTTTTAAATATAATCCTTTTGAGCTTATCTGGAAGGCATCGGCTGCCGTAGTCGCAGAAATAAGATCCGGGTCTACCGTATAAGTCTGGGGATTTCCTTTGCTTACCGTAAGGGTAGTAACGGGAGTTGGTGAATTATTGTTGTATACTTTTACTTCAAAAGGAACAGTAGAGTCCGTAGAAATATAAAGCCTGTTGGAATATCCTCCATAACTATCATAATAAGGAGCAATCCAGTGCTCGGTGTCCCTCTGTGCAAAGAGGGTGTTGACTGATAAAAGAAGTAATACCAAACTGAGTAGAAATCTTTTCATGTGTGTGGAATTAGGATTTCTACAAATTTAAAATAATATTTGAAATAGTATTAAATAAATATAACAAAAGTTAAAAATTAATCACGATTTCTAAATAAAAGCCATTCGGAATATGAAACTTGTAATTTCATATCAGGCGCGGTTCATAGATTGGCTTAATATCCGGATGGAGCAAAAAAAGATCCCGGTGAAATTCACCGGGATCCGTATAGGTTCTTTGAAAGATGATTAAGCAAGGCTTACTCTTACAAATCCTGTTACTTTAAGATCAGCATTTACAGATTTTACATAGTCAGCTACAGAAATAGAGCTGTCTTTGATGAAATCCTGGTGTACCAAAGTATTGTCTTTGTAGAATCTCTGCATTTTACCTTTCAGGATATTGTCGATAATGTTTGCAGGCTTACCTTCTTCAGTAAGTTTATGTCTTTCGATTTCCAATTCTTTATCGATTGTTTCCTGAGAAACTCTAGTTTCGTCAAGAGCGATAGGGTTCATGGCAGCAGCCTGCATAGAAACAGCTTTAGCAGCTTCGTCAGCTCCGTCTACTTTAGCAGAAAGTGCAGTGATAGCAGCGATTTTGTTTCCAGCGTGGATGTAAGCTCCAAGGAAAGGCCCTTCGATTCTTTCGAATGCTCCGATCTCGATTTTCTCACCGATAACTCCTGTCTGCTCGATTAACTTATCAGCAACAGTAAGTCCGTGGAAATCTGTAGCTAAAAGCTCTTCTTTAGTTGCAGCGAAGATAGCCATTTCAGCCAGTTCGTAAGCAAGCTCAATGAAAGCTTCGTTTTTAGCAACGAAATCAGTTTCGCAGTTCAAAGAAATTACAACACCTAAAGTGTTATCTTCGTTTACTCTTGCGATTACTGCACCTTCACTAGATTCTCTGTCAGCTCTGTTTGCAGCTACTTTCTGTCCTTTTTTTCTAAGGATATCTACTGCTTTTTCGAAGTCTCCTTCGGCTTCCACTAAAGCTTTCTTGCAGTCCATCATACCTGCACCTGTTTGGTTTCTTAATTTTGCTACGTCTGCAGCAGCTGGTGTATAAGACATAATATCTATTATTTTTTTATTTAAGATTAGTATTAATTTTTAGCTTAATTTTAGAGCAGTGCAAAGATAATGATTTTAATGATAAACTAAAAAATGACTTTTCACGTTATTGATATATTTAATACTATTTTAAAGGCTTGATTAATGAAAAAAATCTTTCTCCTTATATTTTTATGCATTTTTACACTAGGTTTTTCCCAAAAAAAGAAGAAATCGAAATCTAAAGCTGTTGTAGAAAAAGAAACGGTCATCATCTATACAGAGCAGGATGCCGAGGCTTCAAAAGAGGCCAGAATTATCGCAGGCTTCCTGAAACAAAATCCGGGACATGCCAAAACAGATTATTTTAAAAGAAAACTGATCGATATGATTATGGCAGATAATTCTCCGGAAGCGAAACCTACCATTAAACCAATCAGTAAAGAAAAAATTGAAAATATTGTTAAAAATAATGAACTGAACAGCGGGAAAGTGATGGTTTCCAATAAAGCATCTGCTGACAATAATGCCAAAAACACGGATAAAACGAATGAGGCTATTAAAGCTTTGAAGGAAGAAAGACTGGCAAGCTATGCTTCGGTAAGTTCAGCCAAAACTGCGGGTGTTGCGAAATCAGAACCCAGTGATGCCAATAAGAAAACAGCAGCAATGCTTACCCATCTTTTCAATAATGACATCAATAAAAATGAAGCTTATATCAATATCAAGAACAGATCAAACTGTAATCTGATCGTAAAAATAAGCGGAAAAAAATATTATAACCTGAGTGTTCCTGCCAAAGGACAAAATTTTATCCTGATCGATAAAGGAGAATATGTACTGACCACCATGGTGTGTGATGCCAAATACTCTTCCATTAAGAAAGTAACACAGGACATTGAGATTGCCCTCAATATCGCCGATTAGAAAAAGAACAACAAGAAGGAAACTATAAAAAAACGGTTAAGAAATTTTCTTAACCGTTTTTGATTTTTATCCTTTAAACTGCCCCATCGCAATGAATTTCTCCTGTCTCTGGGTTTCAAGTTCCTGTCCTGAGAATTTTGA
This sequence comes from Chryseobacterium endalhagicum, assembly GCF_016745235.1. Taxonomy (GTDB): domain Bacteria; phylum Bacteroidota; class Bacteroidia; order Flavobacteriales; family Weeksellaceae; genus Chryseobacterium; species Chryseobacterium endalhagicum. The sequence goes on from NZ_JAELVM010000001.1 coordinate 67,741, forward strand.
AAAGGCTTTGATATTCTGTAAAATTGAATTTTTAAGATTCAGATAAGCCGTTTCAGGGTCGTACTGAGCGCCTCCAAGCGGCTCCTCAATAATACCGTCAATGAATTTTTCTCTTAAAGCATCTTTAGGGGTAAGGTTCAATGCATTGGCTGCATCTTCCTTGTGATCCCAGTTTCTCCATAGAATAGAAGAACAGCTTTCCGGTGCAATTACAGTGTACCATGTGTTTTCAAGCATGTATACTTTGTTTCCTACACCTATTCCCAAAGCTCCGCCGCTTGCTCCTTCACCGATGATATAAGTGAAAATAGGCGTTTTAAGCTGAACCATTTCGAAAATGTTTCGGGCAATAGCTTCACCCTGACCTCTTTCTTCAGCTTCCAAACCAGGATAAGCTCCCGGTGTATCTACTAAAGTGACTACAGGAATGTTGAATTTTTCAGCAAGCTTCATCAGTCGCAAAGCTTTTCTGTATCCTTCAGGATTCGGCATCCCGAATCTTCTGTACTGTCTTTCTTTGGTGGTTCTCCCTTTCTGGGTTCCAATGATCATTACTTTCTGACCGTCCAATGTAGCCAAACCGCCAATCATGGCAGGGTCGTCTGCGAAATTTCTGTCTCCGTGAAGTTCCAGAAAACTTCCTTTATCCACCATTCCGTTGATATAGTCTATCGTATAAGGACGATCCGGATGACGGGATAATTGTACTCTCTGCCAAGGGGTAAGATTTTCGTAGATTTCTTTTTTCTTTTCTAAAATCTTATCCTCAATCTGGCTGCATGCTAATTTTACATCAACACCACTTTCTTCTCCTACTAAAGAACAAGTTTGAAGTTGATCCATTAGATCTTTTATAGGAAGTTCGAAACTTAAATATTCCATTTCTTGAAGTAAATTAAATCTTTCAAATTTATGAAAAATTATGAAAAACTATTTAAAATTATTGATCGCATTGTTTATTCGGGAGATACTTTCCTCTTTTCCAATCAGTTCCATGATATCCGGAACATCAGGACCTTTCAGTTCTCCTACCAGGGCCAAACGCAGCGGCATCATCACTTTTCCCATTCCCAGCCCTTTGTTTTCGGCGAAATCGTGAACGGCCTGTTTTAGGGTTTCAGAAGCAAATTCTGTAGTGTTAAGGCCTTCTGCCAGTTCTCCTAAAACAGCAGATGTTTCTTCATTCCATGCTTTTTTAGACGCTTTTTCGTCATAAGAAACCGGAGCTTCGAAGAAAAATTTTCCGTTTTCGTAAATATCAATTGGGAAGGTTGCTCTTTCTTTCATCAGATGAATAATTTTTAATAATTTTTCATCCTCAATATTTAAGTTTAAATCTAAATTTTTAAGAATAGTTAATAATTCTTCATTAGATTTTAATTGGATATAATGATGATTTAGTGATTCTGATTTTTCTTTACTAAATCTGGCTCCGGCTTTATGAACTTTATGTAAATCAAATTCTTTGATCATTTCTTCCAAAGTGAGATTTTCTTTATCGTCAGCAGGAGACCAGCCTAAAAGCGAAATCATATTAATAAATGCCTCAGGAAGATAACCGCTTTCTCTATAGCCTTTTGAAACATTTCCTGTTTTAGGATCCGTAAAGTTTAAGGGAAACACAGGGAATCCGAATTTATCACCGTCTCTTTTGCTTAATTTCCCGGAAAGGCCCTTCTTTAAAAACTGTTTTACAGAAGCCGTCAGCGGGTTGTCTTTATCATTTTCTCCCAGCATGGATTTGAATCTCGGGCTTTTTACCTCTGCAAAGAAAGATTTAATAAGCTCTGCGGATTCATCAAAAGAAAACTGACTGTTTTTCAATACAAATTCTTCCGTAAAAGATTTTGTAATACTGTCTATATTATCTTTATTAATTAAGGTAGATACGTCAGGTTTCAGGATTAAAGAAAGATGGGCAAACTGCGGTGCTTTCCAGCCCATTGCTTCATACAGTAACGTATGCAGGCCTAAAGACGGCAGCCATTCTTCACCACGGATCACGTGGGAAATTTCCATTTCGTGGTCATCAATGATGTTGGCGAAATGGTACGTAGGCATTCCGTCGTTTTTTACCAAAACTTTATCGTCCAGCGTATTGGTATTCACGGAAGAATGTCCGCGGATAATGTCTTCAAGATTCAGGGTTCTGTCCACCGGCATTTTGAATCTCACCACATAAGGTGTTTTTTCATCCAGCAATTTCTGCACTTCTTCCTCAGAAAGGGCAAGACTGTTTCTCAGCTGGTTTCTGGTTCTGTTGTCATAAGAGAAAACCTCTCCTTTTGCTTCAAACTCAGCACGGATGGCATCAAGTTCTTCAGAGGTATCAAAAGCGATGTAGGCATAGTCTGTTTTCAGGATCTGCTCCGTATATCTGTCGTAGATATCCCTTCTTTCAGACTGTCTGTAAGGTGCAAATTTTCCTCCTTTCTTAGGACTTTCATCGGGAATGATTCCGCACCATTCTAAAGCTTCTTCGATGTAATCTTCAGCTCCTTCTACATATCTCGCCGTATCGGTATCTTCAATCCGAAGTACAAATTCACCACCCTGGTTTTTAGCAAAAAGATAATCATATAATGCGGTTCTTACGCCTCCCAAATGCAAAGGTCCTGTAGGACTTGGAGCAAAACGAACTCTTACTTTCTCCATTTCAATAAAAATTTTGTGCAAATTTACTTAAAATTAACCGAGTTAGAGTTAAGAATATTAAGATTAAAAGGCCGGAAGACGGAAGCCTGAGGCTGGAAGTTACTCTCAGACGGATAATTTCTTACGGTTATTGTAAGATTTGATTCAATATTTAAAAGAAATTAATAAAATCAGAGGACAGCAGATCTTTAGAATTACCGATAAGTTCCTGTCTTATTTAAGCATCAGCAGTTTAAAGAACAGCACGGGATTTTTATACTTGATCCTGTACTTTTCCTTTTTCCATTCCTTGTGCAGTCTTTCTTTTTCAGACTCCGAATCTGTTTCCGATAAAAGGATCTCGTATTTGAAATGAACGAGCTTCAGGAGGTACTTTTTATAAAGTTCCCTGTCGGATTTTATATAATCCAGGTATTTATGGGTCACTTTTTCATAGGAATCCTGCATCACCTTCCAGTTTCTTGAAAGGCTTGTGGAAAGAATCCTGTAGTGGAATAATTTTTTATCGATGAATCCAATCCTGTACCCTCTGGAAGTCAGTCTTAAATTCATGTCCCAGTCTTCAGTATTAATATTTTCATCAAACGGATGCTGTACCAGAAGTTCTCTTTTTACAAACGTTCCTACATTCGCTGTTTTGTTTTCCGAAACATTTTCATGGAAGAAGTTGGGAAGGCTTTCTATGATCTGTTTTTTTTCTTTGGGCGTATAAATATCTGTGGTTTTATCTTCAGACTGGTAGTATTTATACCCATCAGAAAGGATAAAATCTACCTGGTTTTCTCCGATGTAAGCTACTTTTTCTGAAAGATGGTCTTCTGTAAACCAGTCGTCTCCGGAAAGCAGGGACACATATTCTCCCGAAGCCTGTGAAACCGCAATATTGATGTTTTTTGCCACGCCAAAACTCTCCGTATTCCTGATCATTTTATAAGGCTTGTCAAACCTGGCAAGAACCCGTTCTGCATTTTCAAAAGTTTTATCCTTCGAAGCATTATCCAAAAGAATAATCTCATAATGGGGATAGGTCTGCGAAATTGCGGAAAGGCACGCCTGTTCAATGAACTTTTCATGGTTCATGGTAATGATGATAAGGCTTACAAGAGGCGGGTTGTTCATTGATATTGGATGTGAAAATGTTTTCTGTTTAAAATTAAGGATGTGTCCTGTAAATGAAATAATAATATTCCTCAGTGGATTTCCTTACTAAAACAGGCTTTTGAGTCTGAAGAGAAAAATATTTGTATATCTTTTCTTCAAAATCTAATCTTGAAATAAATTTATGATAATCTTTTGAAATAAGAATAATATAATCCGGATCTGTTTTTTTCAGATAAGTAAGATAGGCATCCCAGTCTTTTTTCTTTTTAGTCAGTAATAAAGTGGCATTATTCAGTCCCCACGTATCATATAAGTAGCCATCTGAAAAATAAGCAATGGCTCCGGCATCAGAATTAACGACTTTAAACTTCTTATTTTCCTTTACAGATATTTCCTTCAGGTATTTTCCAATGTATATGGGGCCGTTTACCATGGCTTTTGAATAGGCATCTATATAAAAAGTTCTATGAGAATTCAGATACCTGCCATAATTGAAAAGTCCGGCTATGCTTAAAACAAATAAGGCGATATTTAATTTTTTATTTTTAAAAACGTCTAAGGTTTCATAGCGCAGGAAATAAATGTAATATACAAACAATGGGAATCTATAACGGTCAAAAAAATTCATAACCTCGTCTATGAAAAAGGAATAGTAAATGATAAAAAAGAATAACGGAGCATAAAAAACTAATTTAGTTTTATAATTCCTCACCGCATAAATGATGATTGGCAGAAAGACAATGGTAACTGTTATGAAATTCTGGATTTTTGCCGCTGAAAATTCTCTGATGTTTTTTAACAGGAAAGGGAGAGGAATCAGTACGTCATAGTAATACGCCGTATATAAAAAATACAGTGTTACTGAAGCTAATACACACAGCGCTCTTTTAAAAAATATTTTGCTGAAAAGCTGAGTGTCAATCACGAAAAAAAGCGTGAATACAATAGATTCCGGCCGGATAAATGGCAATATAAAGGCTAAAAAATAAGCAATATTGTGATTCCTGTATTTCAGAAAAAGAAATAAGACAGTGGCGAAAAAAACAGTTTCCAGGCCATGAGAGATATTAAACGCGGACCACACACTGAAGAAAACTGAAAATACCAGTATGAAAATCTTTGTGAAGAGGGATTCATGTATTTTAAAGCTTTGAAATAATGAGGCGAGGAGCACCGTAATCAATAATAAACTTATGCCTTTATTGACGTAAACAGGGTTAATGATAGGTTCAAAATTAAAAAAAAAGCTTTGAATAAGCATCCATACCACACTGGTCTGTCCGTTTCCCTGAACGGTGTCTATGATATTATACCACGGTTTTCCTTCCTGAAAAAAATGCTTCGAATAGGTAAGGGTAATGTATGAATCATCCAGAAATGTATCTCTTAACGTATACGTGAGATAAATTAATGGAAGTGAAATTATAATTAAAAATATTGACGATAAGAATAGATCATTCTTACTATTTTTTTTCATCATATTGTACCGGTGTGTTTAAGGGCTAAGGGAAAATTATGTATTTAATAACTGCTCCAGCTTCTTATCAAAAGTTTCAGGATCCAATCTGTAATCTTCGTGGAATCCTTCATCATCCTGCGGATAAATATAGAAAAAAAGATCAAAACCTACTTCTTTGGCCAAAGTAGAAAAAATAGCAAAATTCCCCCATACGGAACTGAACCAGCTGAGACCTTTAGCACCTGCATTGGCAAACAGTACATTCGTCCAGGCGGCACCGCTCGGACCGATAATGTATTCCGCGTTGTTGATCAGGTAGATCTGCTCGTGGATATTCAGGTCTTCAAAAAAGACTTCTTCAAATCCATGCTTCTGTGCCAGACCGAAAATTTCTTCCTCATTGTATTTTCTGTACTGGGATCTTCGGGAAATAAATATCCTTTTAACCGGCTGGATATGCACTTTGGCTAGATCCAGATTGTCAAAAGCAGTTTTTCTGAGATATTGCAGTGATGATTTCGACAGTTTGGTAAATCCGGCTTCATAAGTCATTCCCGGCATAATATTCGGAACCGCGTAATTGTTGCTCGTGATATGCCACAGCTTTTTGAACTGGTAATAGTTTTTATCGTGGTTGAGGAATAGAATTTTGTAATCTTTGAGAAAGAACATCAGCAGGTCTTTCAGATTTTCTACTTTCTGTACGTCTTCATCTACAATGATCAGCTTGTTTTTGGCATCAGGAATATGCTGAAAAAATTCAACCTTGGAAAGGATATCTACCAGAAAATGATAATAATTGAAGGTAAAAGTTCCACCCAGAAAAATAGCTTCTTCATCGTAATATACATTCTTGTGATTCTTTACCTTGGCAAGCGTCATCGAATGCTGCATCAGATTATTGGTATTGTAAACATACGTAATCCTGTCGTCATCATGCCATTTCTCGTAAAACAGCTTTTCTTTTTTCAGATCTAAAAAGTATGTGGAATTGGGAATGCAGAGTACATTTTGAAGCGCAAAAATCTCTATGGGATTTTTAGGTGTTTTTATAGAAACCTGAGGCGTATCAAACGTTTTAGGCAGAAACAATTCGGACTCCTGTTTTTCACTGATCCTGATTCTTTCCGTACAGTATTCAGACGGGATAGAATCCAGCGGTAAAAAATCGGTTACAAGCCTTTTTGCTTTTCTGAAAAAGGATTTGATATAATATTTTTTTCTAAGTGCCTTAAGCTGCTTTTCTAAATTTTCAATTTGTTCCTTCGCATTCATATTCTAAAACTTGGAATAACCAAAGAATTTCGGTCGTCGTTTCACCTGATGTACAGCGTGTATTTTCTATATAATTTCCCGGTAATAGCCTATGGTTTCATCCACCATCTTATCAATCCCGAATTTTGCTTCTACTAATTTCCGGGCATTCAGTGCCAATCTGTTTCTCAGCTCCTCATCTTCAAAAATAAGACTGATCTTTTCGTGAAAATTTCCTTCCTCCGCAATCATCCCGTTTACAGGTTCTTCTATGATCTCTTTAAAGGAGTCTATAGCCGAACATACAACGGGTTTCTGCATCGCCATTACCTCGAGCAAAGATAAGCTAAAATTTTCACCCTTGGAGGGGAAGCATACCACCTCTGCTTTGCTGATCAGCTGTACAATTTCACTTCCTGTTTTATTTCCGTAAAAGTGAACCGAATCTCTGGTTCGGGAATCCTGAATATTCTCAGCGATATAAGCCGGGTAGTGGTTGGGATTTCCTATGAAATGGAGGGATGCCTCCGGATAGTTTTTTTTCAGTTCAATAAAATTACTGATAAGCGTCTCTGCACCTTTTTCAAAAGATACATTTCCTAAATAGAAAACAGATTGTGGAATAATTTCTGCGCTGGGTTCAGGCTTATAGAATTTTTCATCAATACCGTTATAAATCAGCCTTGGATTTTTGATGTCAAACAGGCTTTTATTGATGGTTTCATTGTATTTGGAAATGGCAATAATATTTTCAGCCTGCTTAAAAGCTTCTTTCTCACAGAAAATTCTCCCCTTATGAACTTTTTTGTAGCCGAAATATTTTTCCAGTACAGACCATGAACCGTGACATCTGATCACGTATGGAATGTTTTCAGGAATTGAAAGTGCTAAACCGTCGAAGTCATGGGTTTCTGCAATATCAAAATGTAGATCGTTCTTTTTGATCCAGGCATTTATTTTTTCAGAAATTATTTTTTTCTCCGATAAATAGGTTTTAAAATGAATCTGCTCGAAAGCTTTTATTTTTCCGGTAAAAGACCTTAGCAGTTCAAGGAGTGGATTGGCTTTGAAAATATCTTTGATTGAATGAATCTTCACACCGTCTTCCTCCACATCAAACGCATACTTTGAAATTAAAAATACATGTACGGATATGCCCCTTTTTACCAGTTCCGTGCACAGGTTTTTATAGAAAACGCCTGTACCGCCCACTTTAGGGCCTCGTGAACATTTGTATTCCCGGGTAACGATCAGTACACTTCTTATTTCTTTCATGAATTCAGTTTAAATACAGTGTTCACCCAATGGTCAAGGGTATACTTATCATAAACTTCTTTAGGCAGCTTTTCGTATGGAGTATGGAAAAAATCTTTTTTGATGTTACGGAAATTCTTATCCAGCACCAGAATATTACGGGGATTATAGAAATCGTAAGTTTTGATGGTAGGATTATCCGTGATGATTTTCTTTTCCAGCGCCATGGCTTCAAATATCCTGAAGCTCAGGCCGGTCTGGTCAGCACGCATCAGATCAAGAATCACTTTTGTATTCTTGTAATAATCCGGCAGTGCATGATGAGGTATTTTTTTTCTTCCGAACTTTAAAATCTCAATATTTTTCTGGTCAACAATCTGGTTCAGTTTATTTTTCCAGCCTTTTTTACCCACCATATATACCTCGAATTTTATTTTCATGGCACATACCCTGTTGATCAGCAGGTTTAAAGCTGAAAGTCTTTTCTGATCATAAGAAGTGATGTAGAACAGATCCAGCTTCGGATGCTGCTTCTCGGCAGGAATATGATCCAGATAATTATAATTCGTGATCTTTTCGAATCCGAAATTTTTTACATCATTATCGTCGAAGGAAAAAATAGTGTCAAAATAGTGCAGAAGATGGGTGGCAGGGTTTCTTGCCATGCTGTCATAAAGGTAGGCGATATTCCGGTCTGCATATTCCCTGATCTTCTTATGGATGCTTTCGTCAATCGCTTCAGGATTGATGACCAGAATCTGATCCTGTTTTCCAATTTTTTCCAGAGATTCCAAAATGAAACTTTGTCTTTTGTGATATTTGGGGTTTTTGCCCAGAAAAATCTTGCTGAAAGTGTTTTTCAAACGTTCACCAGTATTTTTATGGGTAAAGGCTCCGATGTTGATATGGCACGCCTGAATGCCTTTATCACTCAGTTTTTCCACTATGTGTTCATCATAATGCCAGAAATCGAAGCTGATTAAACAAATTTTCATACTGCAAAAATAAAAATTTCATAATTAAATTTATATTTTTGATGAAAACCCTGAGCGGAATGCAAAAGAAAATTCTTATTGATGCTGAAAGATTAAAGTACCCGAAGTCGGGAATTGCCAACGTATGTGTTTCATTAATAAAGGGTCTGGACGAAAAAGCCTCTGATTTTAACTATACTTTTTACGGTCCGAAAAAAAATATTCCACAGACAAAAAAAAACTTTACAGTCATCGATTGGAAGTTCTGGCAAAAGAAAATTCCTTTTAATACCGGTAAGTTTGCTCTTATTCACACTGCACACCAGCTTTCCGACTATTTTCACAGCATAAAAAAAGGGCAGAAGAAGGTGGTTACCCTTCATGATCTGAATTTTTTGCATGACAACAGCTCAGAAAAGAAAGTCAGTAAAAGTAAAAATCTCGTTCAGAAAAACATCGGCAATGCGGATGCGGTAGTTTGTATCTCAGAATTTGTAAAAGATGATTTTATAAAAAACAAAGCACTTTTCAGTTTAAAAGATACTGTGAAAGTGGAAGTGATTTACAACGGACTTATCTTTCCGGAATCTGCGGATTTCAGTTCTAAAAACAGCTACAGTTTTATCGGAAAAAAATTCATCCTGAATATCGGAGTGCTTTTCCCTAAAAAAAATCAGGAAGTGCTGCTGGATCTTATTTCTCAAAATGACAGGCATCTTGTGCTGGTTACTTCTTCTGCAAAATCTGCATACAAAGAGAAGTTTTTAGAGAAAATCAAAACATTAGGACTGGAAGACAGGGTGCATATTCTGGAAAATGTAGATAACAGCGAAAAATATTTTCTTCTACAGCAATGTGAATCGTACTGTCATCCATCATTGGCAGAAGGTTTTGGAATTCCCCCTGTGGAAGCTATGTATTTTGGAAAACCGGTTTTTTTAAGCCGGCTGACAAGTCTTCCCGAAATTGGCGGGAATCTGGCATTTTATTTTGATGATTTTTCAGCAGAACACATGCAGCAGGTTTATGCATCGGGAATGCAGGCTTATGGCTCAAAATCAGCCGAATTTGCTTCCCAATTGAAGGAAAGAGCGCTGAAATTCGGTTATCTGGAAATGGCGGGTGCCTACGAAAAACTGTACAGTGAACTGCTGAATTAAAGCTTGATCTTCCCGAGTCTCAATTTCCATTTAAAGATATCGAAACTGTCGCAGCCTTTGATATCAATCCTTTTGATCTCAAATTTATTTTTCCACGGATAATAGTCGATATTGTTGCCAATACGTACGGCAGAAGTGATTCCGGCATTTTCCAGGAGGGAGAAAAATGCTCTTTTCTGTTCTCTTTTCTTCGGAAATTTACCATAAGGGTAGGCGAGTACCCTGGTAAAAGGAATTGCTTTTTCTTCAAGAATACGGATGTTTTCATGAATGTCATCTGCCGCCTCCTCTAGAGAAATCTGTGAATAGTTTCTGTGGGCGTGGCTGTGCAGGGCAATTTCTACATATTCAGGATTAAGTGAACGGATTTCTTCAAAGGTCATCATCTCACGGTTTGCATCTGCTTCATGATTCTGGATAATTCCGGTCGGGATGAAAATTGTTGCTTTCAAACCGTATTTTTCCAATAATGGAACCAGATACTGAAGGTTGTTGAGGTAACCGTCATCAAAGGTAAGAATCAGCTTGTGTTTGAGCTGGCAGCATGTAGTGAGATCATTAAAAAATAAGGTGTTATAATGGCTTTTAATGTACTGAAATTGCTTTTCCAGAGCTTCAGCAGAGACCGTAAGAAAGTCTTTACCGGAGATTTCTTTCTCTGGCAGCACTTTATGATACATGAGGATGCGGACACTGCCGGATTGTGAAAACCCAAGTGACCTTTTAATAAATCTGAACATGGTTATCTGAATTTGAGAGCCATCAATTTTTGCAGATTTTACCTGCATAAAATCTCAGATACTCAATATATTCTTTCGTTTTTGTTTATGGGTGGATATTCACCCTGAATATTGTATGAGTCTATGTAAATTGACAAATGTTACAATCTTCAAAATTAATGAAATATCAGATGCATGAGCTTAAAAAAAAATTAAAATTCTCTTTAAAGGATCTGACTGACAGGTATAAAGCTAAATAATATGTGCTGAATAACAGATGAAAAAGGATAAAAGAAAGTAATAAGCCTATCAACAACTGAAAGCTTTAACGAAGACCATTAAAATAACCTGAGTTTGGGATAAGAAGTTAAGATTAAAAGGCAGGAAGCTGGAAGCTAGAGGCTGGAAGTTACTATTAGACAATAATATTAAACGTTTCTCTTTAAATTTGTTAAATCGGATTGAAAAAATAATAAAACCGCGGAGTATTTCTGGCTTTGGACTTCAATAACTTCCCTCTTCGAGCCTCAAACTTCCTTACCCTATTTTACAGGGGAAAATGTCTTAAAACAAACAGCCGGCTGAGAATAATAAATCCGGCCGGCTGCTGTTATTTTGAATCTGAAAGAATACTATTTGAATTTGTAGAGCTCGTTGATCTTTATATATTTCAGAAAGGTATAAAATGCACCTGTTATAGAAATATAAAACCCTGCAACGCCATCCAGAAAACCTAATTTGAAAAAATAAGTTTTCATAAAATCGAAAAAAGGAGCAAATATGATCTTAAAAAGGGATACTGATTTTCCGTTCAGTACCTTTTTTTCAGCCATCAGCTGGGTGTAATTATTGATCTTCTCAATATGATGGGCGATACTTTTATAGGTGTAATGATTGATATTTCCGGGCAGTTTACCTTTTCTGTCTTCTGTTATAAAACATTCGTGAACCAGATCATCAGAATACTTTCCGTGTCCCTTTTTGAAGAATCTTTCTCTCCATACGCTTCCCCAGCCGCCATATCTGATCACTTTTTCCAGCAAAATATTGTTGAAATGAATCTCATACACGTTGTAGGAAGGATTGGAACTTTTTAGAATTTCTTTAATCGCATTCACGGCCATTTCATCCGGAACTTCATCGGAATCCAGGAACAGAATCCATTCTCCTGAAGCTTGCGACAGGGTATAGTTTTTCTGACAGCCGAAGCCGTGGAATTTTTTACTGATAAATTTTACCTTCGGAAATCCGGTACAGATCTCTTCGGTTTTGTCTGTGGAAAAAGAGTCAACGACAATAATCTCGTCAGCTATTTCATGAATACTATTGATACTTTTCTCAATGATTCTTTCTCCATTTAAAACAATATAACAGACTGATAACTTCATTAACGAAATTCTGTGATAGTTTTTTCAATGATTTTTACGCAGTCCAAAAGCTGCTCTTCTGTAATAACCAAAGGTGGTGCCAATCTGATAATATTTCCGTGGGTAGGTTTGGCCAGAAGCCCGTTTTCTTTTAGCTGTAAGCATAAATTCCATGCTGTAGAGCTTTCCGGAGTATCATTGATCAGGATGGCGTTTAAAAGTCCTTTTCCTCTTACTTTGGTGATAAGGCTGTTTTTTTCGATAATCTTCTGGATCTCAGCTCTGAAAAGCTGGCCCAGCTGTTCTGCTCTTTCAGACAGTTTTTCATCGGCAACCACATCTAAAGCGGCTACTGCCACAGCACATGCAATAGGGTTTCCTCCGAATGTAGAACCATGCTGCCCCGGCTTGATCACATTCATAATGTTATCATTGGCCAATACTGCGGATACTGGATACATTCCTCCGGAAAGTGCTTTTCCTAAGATCAGAATATCCGGCTGTACATTTTCGTGGTGGCACGCGATCAGCTGTCCAGTTCTTGCAATTCCGGTCTGAACCTCATCAGCGATAAATAATACATTATGTTTTTTACATAGCTCTGAAGCGTTTTTAAGGAAACCTTCGTCCGGAACATAAACACCTGCTTCACCCTGAATAGGCTCCACTAAAAATGCTGCGATATTTCCGGCTTCTCTGTTCAATACTTCTTCCAGTGCTGCAGTATCATTGTAAGGAATTTTGATGAATCCCGGTGTGAAAGGACCGTAGTTCTGGTTAGCATCCGGATCATTTGAAAAAGAAACAATAGTGGTTGTTCTTCCGTGGAAATTATTTTCACAAACGATGATCCTGGCTGCGTTTTCAGAAATTCCCTTTACTTCATAGCTCCATTTTCTGGCTAATTTTACGGCAGTTTCTACAGCTTCTGCTCCGGAGTTCATAGGAAGAACCTTGTCAAATCCGAAAAGAGTAGTGATTTTCTGCTCATATTCGCCCAGGTTTGAATTGTAAAATGCTCTTGATGTAAGGGCCAGTTTCTGTGCCTGTTCTACCAATGCGCCTACAATTTTAGGGTGGGAGTGTCCCTGGTTCACAGCAGAATATGCTGAAAGAAAGTCATAATATTTTTTGCCTTCCACATCCCATACAAATACGCCTTCTCCGCGGTCAAGAACCACAGGAAGAGGATGATAATTGTGTGCTCCGTGCTTTTCTTCAAGATCAATAAAATACTGTGAATTTTTTGCTGTTGCTGCTGTTGACATATGTTTTGGTTTTGGGCAAATTTAAGGATTATTAATGAGATGGCTGAACAAAAACGTAATACAGTACACGTTGGGATTTAAAGTGTATTTTCGGGCTATGTACTGCTGTTTTAGAAAATATTTCTTTTCTGATATGATGGTATAGTTTTTATATCTTTCGGGAAGGGTTTTGTATTATTTTAAAAAGGTGCTTTTGTCATGCTTTTCCTTTCCTGACGAAAGATTATTGATATTCAATTTCCTGAATCCTTTCGCTTATTTTTCCTTCATTATTTGAAGTAATGTTGGATACAATATTATTCTGATGATCATAGGTAAGACTGTTTTTTGTTGTTCTGCCTGTTTTATCCGGAAAAACGATGGCTGTTTCGATCGTATTTTCTTTTGCATCAAATTTGTTGAGGAGTGTATTTTGAATTTTTCCATTCCTTTTGGTAATGACGGTATCAGGCATATCAGCTAAAGTCCGGAACTGATATTCCGTGACGTCAATATCTTTCGGGTTGTCTGTGGAAAAGCTTTTGGTCTGTACAATCTGATTATTTTTGTTGTATTTACATTCTATCACCAGGTTTGTAGATTTAACGGATTTGATGATGAAATTCTCAGAATTATAATAAAAGGTTTCCTCTTCATCTATCTCATCCTTATTTTCTTCATATCTTCCATAACTGACCATTTTAACAAGCTTATTCTGATCATCATAGGTAAAAACCTGCTTCGCTGTATGAGTATTGTTTGTTATGCTGTCTAGCTTGCTATTGCTGTAATGATAATACGAAGTTTCCATTTCTTCTTTTTCTCCCTCCCGATACAGTTCTCTTTTTGTTATTATTCCCGCCTTGGAAAAGAAAATAGTTTCGTAATATTTTGTGATCTTGCCACCAAAATTAGAATGTGTTACTCGTAATTTTTTTATGTCTCCATGCACGCCGTAATCTTTTTTACTAAGAAGATTTCTGAATAATAGATCTTGCTTTAAAATTACCTCATCCAGTTCCTGTGCAGAAACAGACACCGGGAGGAGTAAAAGAATCAGCAGCGTGAAAACTGATTGGAGGGATTTTTTAATTGAAATAGTGGTCATTATTATTTGTGTTTAAAAAAAGCATAACCATTTTGGGGCTATGCTTTTGGATTATTTTTTAGGATGCTGCTTTCGCCATTCTGTTATATTCATTGGCTTGTTGTCTGGTCCGCATGTTCCGTTATATTCACATTCTTCGACGAAGTATTCATCGTAGTCTGCGTTGTCCCACCATTCTTTGAATTTAGGAAGATTGAAATAATTGTTTTTCTCCAGGATTTTAATATCATCTTGATTTAGAAAAAAACGTAATCTGCCCATTATTCTGGATCCGTCTCCGTGTCCTGAAACAAACCGTTTATCATATTTGTACTGTTCTGTAAAATAGGCTATGTTGGCAAGTATTTTAACTTTATTTTCATTTGAAATACCTCTTTCTTTATTATCTGCAAAATATTCAATGTAATTTTGAATGTTATTAAGTAAAAATCTATTGTCATTCGACATGTCATTTTGTATATCCGGCGTATATATTTGTTGTAAAACTTTAAAAGTATTAGTGTGTATTTTTACTGTTCCATCACACTTTTTGATCCAAAACAGTTTCCCAAAATCCTGTGGATTGTTTTTTTCAAATTTTGTTTTTTCTATAACCCATTTTAAAAGCTGTGTATCATCAGTGTAGCCAAATGATTTTACTAAATTCATCATGAAATTTTGATCATTAAGAATAAGCCATTTATAGTGAGCTTTATTATCATTGAATAGATACATATTAAGAGTTACAACAAACTGACTATTATTTTTTTGGGTTTGTATAAGATTAGGTAAATCTTTCCACTGTGCTATTGTCTGATTACCATCATTTGTTTCCAAGTTTATTGGGCTTTTTTCATATTCAGAAAGGTTTGGATATAATTTTTGATAATTAATAATTGAAGGTAGTGGATAAAAAAATGTTATAATTTTATTTTTTTTGGACACATATATATTCTGGTTATCGGCCGAGAGGGCATTAAAAACTAAATCTTTATTACAAGGTTCATATGTGTCAATTTTTAAGTAGTTTAAAGCTGAAGAATAATCAATAGTTCTTCCGAATATATTTTTTATTTTATCAGAAAAACTCTTTTGATCTAATGGCTTATAGCCGTTTGATTGTAATAGAGAATCTTCAAAACTTATTAATGCATTAAGGTCATTTTCTGAATAATCATCATAACTTCCATATTCTGATGCTGCTCCACTTTTTATTTGTCTAATTAAAATATCTTTAAAATCATTTTCAGAAAATTGAGTCTTAACGTTATTTCTTGAATTATTCATACTATTATTTTTTTCCTGACAGTTAATTAAAATAAGGCAGCATAGTATTATTATGCTACTTATTTTTTTATATAATTTATCTAGAACTTTCTCCATTTTCATTTGATTCAATATTTAAATTTAATGCTATTTTACTTGCTGCATCTGGAGATGAGTAACTATCACTTGGTGTAAGTTTATCATTCTCTTTTATAATATATCCTTTCGGCTTATAAAAACCTCTAAAAATTTTATAATGTTTTGTGCCGTTTTTTTCTGTCCACGAAACAAAAACGCTTCCACTACAATCATAGCGTGACATTTTTAGCATATCTGCTTGATTTCCACCTAAACATGCATACATTTCATTACCTGATAATTTTCCAAATACAAAAGTACAATGTCCTTTGGTATCAATATTTGTTCCTGTTGAATCACAATCTGAAAAAACTGCAACTACTCCATAAAAAGCTTCACATTTTTCGGCATTTGAGCTTGTAAGAAACATTCTTGAACCAGCAGAATGAGGGCTAGGATAACCTTTTTGCTCAATACACCAACATACGAAAGAAGCACACCAAGCTACACCACTTCCTGAATCTGTACCACCACCATCTTTATGATAGATTCTAATTCTATTATCAATAGTACTTTCTTTTTTTCCACCATAAATTTTTGCTTCAGCTATAGCTATATCCATCCACGGTGCTCTTCCACTTAAATTTGGTAAAATACCACCATCTTTGCAAATATTTTTATCATATTTAAACCATGTTTTAAGATTAGATAAACCTATTTTGCGATCATCCCATCCATTAGGGTTTACTTCCAATTTATGAGAAGGTGAATATCCATTTAATATTTTACATATCAAAAAATAGTACTTTTCTTCTTCACCTTCCATTAATAATGCTGTTTCATTTAAAGATTTTCCTAGTGCTTTACTAAAGTATTCTCTTTTAAATTTCATAGCATCTTTTACAGCTTGAGAGTAATCTTTTTTCTCTTTAAATGTAGATATTTTTTTGTATTCTGACCAAAACCACCCACCGCTATCTACGGCTAGATAAAGCTTGGTTGCAACTAATTCAGGATAAATTACAATATTTTCAGGCACTTTTTCATCATATTTTTCATATGCAACAGGATTGCTGCCATCTCCTGTGAGTTGTTGTATCCCACGCCCTTTATATTTATATCCACTTGATGCATGATCACTTTTTTCTTCCCCTGCAGTTCTAAAAAAGCTGGTTTCAGAATAAACATTCGCTAAAAAAGCTATTTTTTGGATACATTTATTAATTGAATATTTACTAAACATTGCATTTAACTCAAATGTTAAATCTGCAAAACTCTCACGGTCCATAGTTGTAGACTCCCAAATTTCCTCTTTGCCGCGCATATGTTTAACTAGGCTTCTAACTTCTGCCTCTGTAAAGGCTCTGTTACAATAACAAGTCTTCTGCTTCCTCACCTCCGCCATTTCCACCATCACAGGCACCACGTCATTATCAATTACTTCCGGTGTTTCCTTTTGTGAAACCTTAAGGCATCCGCTTTCATAAAAGATAAACTGTTTTCGTAATTCAAGCATTTCTTGCTGGGTGAAAGGAGTTCCGTCTTGTTTATAAGCCTTAATTCCCAGTTTTTCCATGTCTTCGGTGCGTACCAGATCGGCGGGAAGGGTATTATTGATGGTGACCTGTATCTTTTCGGCTTTCCAGATTTTTTTGGCAGGATCTGCGGGGTCTTTCAGCTGTCGGGAGACCTGGGCGATATAGTAGTCGAAATTTTTAGGCGGGGTTTTCCATTCTTCTTTGGCTGTGAATGAAACTTCTAACAGACCGTCTTTTCCTACTTTTTCATCTTTGAAGTTTTCTTTGCTTTCGTGGGTGTAGATGATGTGGTCTTGTTCGTTGAGACTTTCTTTCGGGACTTCTTTGAAAACATCTATTTTCAGAGTCTCTTCTGTCATATTCACTGTATGGACCCAAATTTTGTGGGTCTTTCCATAGAAGGTCTGCATACGCTGGATATCTTTTCCATCTTCAGTAGAAAACATGATGGAAACAATCTTTTGTTCTGAAGTGATGACAAGTTCTTCATTGGAGTCCAGAACTTCAAGATAAGTCGTGGCCGCATCTATCACTACAGGCTTTGTTCCTGCTATTGAAATGCTGGCGGGCAGTACAACCTCTGTAGATGTAGATGCCTGTAATTCTATGGTGAATACAAGACGATACTTTGGTGTAGGATTTTCAGTTGTTTTGGGAATAGCGGTATCCAGTTTTTTCCTGTAATCTTCAGTGGTGTTGATCATAAAAGAGGCTTTTCCTTCGCTGTTGAGGGTTACAGTCTTTTCCTCCAGCATATATTTTTCCTTTTCCTTGTAAAAATCATCGCCTTCGCCTTTTACCCAGATTTTCACTTTCAAAGCCTGATTTTGTAGTCCGTCAATTTCAATAAAGCCGTAAGTGTCTTCTCCAAAACCTGTTTCCGTACGCTTTACACCGGTTCCATAGGCCCAGAGTGCTCTTTTAACAGCAGGTTCAGAAACTTTTATTTTGGTGTCAGTTTTTTTACTGTCCGTGTTATCACCTGTTAAATGAGCGGAGATTGTAAATTCACCCAGCTCGTTGAACGTAAGGGTGCCATCACCATTATCGGTAACGTTCTGCGGAACTTCTATTTTTATAGCTTCATTTCCTGTCAGTGTTGCAATTCTTGCGGCGGCAGTGTACTTCACTTTGGTTCCCTTGGGAATATTTCCTGCGGGCAGTGTAAATTTATCAATGACATTTTTTATAATCTCAAAATTAAAAGTGTCCGATCCTGAGAATGCGGGCTGCTTTCCTGGCCCCACGGGATTGGCATAAGCTTCCAATGTGTATTTTCCTAAATACTGCCCGGTGGACAAATGGGCATCCTGGCTGAGGAATGCATCTGCTCTTTTATTAATTAGGGGTGTCTTGAAGGATGCAGAATTTTCAAAGGCTGCAATTCTTCCAGATCCTTCCTTTTTCAGATACCAGTGTGCTGTTTTACCTGCTGCGGGAAGATAGGCAACATTGAATCTGGA
This sequence comes from Chryseobacterium endalhagicum, assembly GCF_016745235.1. GTDB lineage: Bacteria > Bacteroidota > Bacteroidia > Flavobacteriales > Weeksellaceae > Chryseobacterium > Chryseobacterium endalhagicum. The sequence goes on from NZ_JAELVM010000001.1 coordinate 86,363, forward strand.
TGCCTGAACTTTCAGCATATCGCTTGAGCGGAGTATTCCCGGTTCACCGGTTACACCCATAATACCCAGCGTATTTTCAATTTTTATCTGAACAGATTCAGGTTTTGGGTCGTTGGCATCTGTGAATGCTTCCACGGTATATGTTCCTCCATTTTTAAATGTAAGCATTGCTGTATTTCCAACTTTGTTTACCTCAACGATATGAGTAGCGGAAGTCCCGGTCAGGCTGTTGTACAAAACTGTTGTCCCTTGCTTTATCCTCCAGTTAGCCGCGGTTCCAAGCGGGTTGAAAATACTACGGTTCAGTATTTTCATCTGGTCGGCAGCAGTATTGAGTTTATATTCGATGGATACAGGAATGGGAATTTTGGTCAGTGTGGAATTTCCCGGAACACTTATTTTCTTTACAAAATCTTTTACCACTTCAATGATAATAGCACAGTTTTTATCCCCTGCTTTTTTTCCGTAAGCTTCTATTCTGTACTTTCCTTCCGGCAGGTTTTCAAAGATCTTTGCCATGGGCTGATTGAAAATACTTCCCAGACCTATAAATGTTTTAACCTTGTCCTTGGTGTCTTCTCCTTTGAAAAGGGCCCAGATAATTTTTGTAACATCTCCTTTGAACTGTGCCTGAAGGTAGAGGTTATCGGCAGTAAAAGAAGGTAAAAATGAATTCCAGGGCGAAGAAGGCATTGAAATATAATAATAGATTCCGGTGGGTTTAGCTACCGGTACCGGAAGATTCATTGAAATGGATGATACGGAAGTAGAGGAGGAAGTTCCTGATGAGGTTGCCCATTGCGGCGAGGCATTGGCTACGGAGAACTCGTCTGCTTCCTTCACATCAATCTGGGAGACATTGTTGGATTGTCCTGTGGTGGCAAATTCAACAGTTCCCTCAAGCCCATATCCGGGACATTTGGCTGTGGAGACATCAAGCAGTACCTTCATACTTTTGTTAAACTCTACATTTTCGTAATAGTCTTTGTATATGAGTTTGCATCTGTCTTTACAATCATAAGTTTTGCCATCCGGAGCTTTACATTTGCCAAATCCGTTTCCACCGCCAAAACTTTCAGCCTTGTCGTCCAGATAAGTAGTTACAGGTTTGTTTTGTGCAAAATATTTATTTTTTCCAAGTTTTTTCTTCTGGCTTTTTACTTCCATCGGAACGGCAGTCCCTTTGGAATTGTTGGCTGCAGAACTGCTGCAGAACGCGGTAGCTCCTTCTACAATGATTAATCCTTTATTCGCCATGTCATGTGTTCATCAAGTTATATAATACTGCTTGTCTCTCTGTATAATATCTTGTCTCCGTCAGAAAGGACAAAATCTGCCTTCTTTTTTGAATAGTGTCTTTTCGGGGAGTTATATTCCATCTGTATATGGAGTTCTGCTTTGTATTGTCCTGCCAGGTGCAGATATTTTTTCTCTATTTCCTCTTTTATAGGATCAGGAAGTATGGTTTCTGAAGTGAAAAAAGCATCAAATCCGTAATCCCTTTGTTCTGCTATAATAGTTCCTGTACATTCTATATCTCCGATTCCTTTAATATTCCATGTGAAAGATTCGTGGGTTTTTCCACCGTTATCCACATAGGAAGGAGCAAAGAGAAGAAGGTTCCAGAAGGGTTCTTTCAACTTATTTCTGTAAAAGATATTCTCATCTTCAAGAGCCGTCAGATACTGGTTTCTGAACAGGTCTGCATTCTGATATTTTTCCTGAATACCTGCCGTTTTCTGCTTCCAGTTTTCTACATTTTTGTTATGGTTGGAGGCGTTAAGAAAAACTCCCTTTTCGTCTACTTTTACTTCAACAGGATAAGAACTCTGTTCCAGCTCATGAAGAATTTCCATAAAACTGTTTTCAGAAGGCAGAGGTGTGTCTTCCAGCTTTTCTATAAGCCAGTTTTTTGTGTGGTCTTCATTTTCAGTTTCTTCTATATTGATTTTGCAGGAAGAATGAAAGCCTTTTTTTTCACCAAACTGTACTTCAAGTGAGCTGTCCACATGATAGCTATGTGTTCCTGAAAATTTCTGAAAAGGTTTTACGCGGTTTTCTTCCATACTTTTTATTATTTGCGGTTGTCTATAATTATTTTCTCCGGCATGAAATGTAGATTCTTATTTTACTTTATCCAATATCATCTTACCATCCTTGTAAATCACAAGATGTTCTTCAGAGTGATTTCCGGATGTATCATACCATACTTTACAGACTAAATTATCCTGATGGCCTTCAATCCCTCCGAACTCATTATCTCTAGCAGATTCCCGCATATTTTTTTTATAATTGCTGAAAAATGAGTCTTCATAAAATAAAATCATTTTTGCGTTCTTAATATCTTTTTTGTTTTGATCCAGATAACTGTGAATATATAAAGCCAGTTTTTCAGGCTCATGATTACTGTAGCCGGAAATTGTATAATATTGAATTCCAAATTCCAACTGTGAATTAAATTCTTTATCTATTGGTTGTATATTGATGTCACTCATTTTTGTATTGTTATAAATTATAATACCAGCAAGTACAGCCAGCGCGAGAATTATGATTGTAAAAATTTTTTTGCCCATGGATTTAATCATTTTTTAGAATGTACCTTTAAATTCTCCTACAATATCTATTTTGGTAATAAATGGTTTATACCCTCTGAAATGCTGCAAAATAAACCAACTGTAAAATATATCCTTATCATATTTTTGAATATCGGGATAATCTAACCCAAAATGATCATAATAAATATATTCCAGTCCCATTTCAAAACTGCGTCCGTTTTTTTTGTACCGGGTTATATAGACCTGATAAGCCCAGACATCATTGATTGTAATACCTAAACCACTGAATTTATCACTGAATTTTGGATTGTCTACTCCTCTGTCAACAAGATCTTTATAAAGAATTCCATTTGAAGAATCTGTGATTTCCAGATTTTGAATTTCGCCATTATTTTTAGTTAGGTAAGCCTTTATTACTGATTTTATTGATGAAATGAAAGCTTGTGATTTCTCATGCTGAATAACAGCTTCTGTAAGGGTTTTATCTGAAAATTCGCCTCCTGAATTGGCCTGCATTCTGTCAACCATTTTTTTTGCAACAGTTTCTATTTCCCCTTGTGAATACCATTCAATCTCGCTTTTGAAAATTTTAAAAAGATCGTCACTGGATTTTTTACAGAAGTTTTCTACTTTTTTTACAGTAGAATCAGCATTATTGGTAGCATTGTCTGCCCGGGAAGTGGTATTGTACCAACTATCCTGTTTTTCTACATCATAATTTTCGGAATATAATTCGGCTTTAAGTTTATCAAATCCTACCTTATTTTCCGGATAGTCACCATAAAGCATATCTATTGCTGTGTCGTTACTGCTGACTTTTTTTCCGTCCTTAACAATAATTTTTTTTCCTTTTCTTCTGGTTCCCTGCAGGATCAACATAGGAAATGTAAGTTTCTTGATACTTACCTCCACACTCACCTGATCAATCGGGTTTTTGAAGTAGGCATACACCCGCATATTATAGCATGGCAGTTTCACCTGTATGGTTTGGGTACTTCCTTCAATGGAAGAATAATCAAAAAAGAAAGGAACAGATGTACTACCGATTTTCAGTTGCCACAGAAGTTTTTTATACTCTCTTTTTTCCGCAGATCTGTTAAATGTGGCCTTGAACCAGTACTTTTCACCTTCTTTGGGCTTGCTTATTTTTCCGCCGTTATCATCAAATGGGCCTTCAACTTTAGTGACCAGTAAAGTATTGTCTTTCTTAGCCTCATATTCATCCAGCTTCTTCCCACCCTTTTTCCCATAAAAAGTATTTTCCTGCGGAGATTTAAAATCCAACGCACCTTTGGAAGCATCTTTCATGATATGTTCTGCTTCCTTATAAGATTTGCCAAAGACATTCCGTATGATATTTCCTCCTTCCATGGTTGTTGTTCTAAAGTTTTACAATGGATGTTCTGCTATACTTTTATTTGCTGAAGTTTTAATCTCTTTTTATAAATAGAATGCAAAAAATTCTCTAAAAATTGAATAGATATCTCTGATCTCAAAATACTAAGGACTTGAACTGCTTATCTGATCAAAGTGATTCTTTTTAAATAACTTTTTAATCCGGGTCTGATGATAATACTGAGAGACCGAAATCATACTTTTATAATGCAGGCTGTCAGCAATTTTTATAGAATTAATGACCGTTTTCTCCGTATTATCCCCATAATTGTCGGTAATGATCTTATCAGAAGGAATTTTATTCTCAATCAGATATTTTCTCATTTCGTTTCCTTCCCAATAGCCTTCTTTGCCAAAGCCTCCGCTTACCAGAATTTCTTTTACCTTCTGAGCTCTGTATAATTCAATACTTTCGTCCAGACGGGCTTTTAATCTTGGTGATAAGGTTCCGTCTTTATTCACGGTGTTGCCAAAAACTACGGCCAGATCAGTGTTCTGTTTCGTATCTTTTAGTCCATCGGCAATGATGTAAATAGAATGAATAACAAACCAGATGATGCCCAGAATTAAAACAGACCTGAAAATTTTTTTCAAGAAATTCATTGAGTTACTGCATTTTTACCTGCTTGCCGCTATTGATATTGACTTCTTTCGCACTTTCCACATTGATTGCGTCTTTCGTACTGATGTAGGAGCCGGCTTCCATATTCTCCGTGATATTTTTTGCTCTCGAACTTCTTCCGGCTTCTGCAGTTTCAATGATATTGCTTGCCGTCAGGTTATAATCATCATTGGCGGTTTCCGTAATATCTTCTCCGGCCATAATGTTGATGTTTCTCTGTGCCGAAGCTATAATATTTCGTCCTGCATTGATCTGCACATTTTCTCCTGCGGTGAACGTCATATTTTTGGGTGCATTCACTGTGATATTTCCTTTTCCATCCATTAAATACGTATTACCGCTTGGATCTTCTATGAAAATACTTCCTTCCTGATCATTAAAGATGATCTTGTTTCCGCTTCTGGTCTGGATGGATTTGATATGATTATTAAGACCGCCTCCCAGTGCTACCTGCCCATGGAACATTCCGCCCATGGCAAAAGGAAAGTCAGGGTGATGGTATTCAAAACCTACCATCACCTGATCTCCCACTTCGGGAATAGCTACAAAGCCTCTGTTCTGCGTGATCGCATCGGTTCCTCCTGCATCAGGGCTCATCATTCTGATAAAATGGGTGGTGTCCGGATTCCGCTGCCAGTCAAACTGTACCTGTATCCGTCCCTGGTTCATAGGGTCTGTATTGGAAATAACTGTTGCGACCTGTGGCTGCGCATTAGGAATTATAAATTCCGGTTTCGGCATGAATCCTGTGCCTTCTGCAACGGCCTCAAAGCTTCCGGTATAATATCCGCGGGCATTCACTTCATGGGTAACTTCTGTAACGGTTACTTTGGTGAAATAAGAGGTTTCGCTGGTATCTGGCTTACGCATTTCAATGTCTGCGCAGCAGCCCGGATATAAAAACGGGACCGTTGTATTCCCTGAAACTGTAAAAACTTCCACAGCTGCACTGCCAGCCGCACTTTTCTGTGAATCGTCAACATCCATAAACATATTGGCATTCACCGGGGCAGGGGAGAGTGAGCGGGTTTTGAAAATATTGTTATTCAGTTCATAGGCTTTGGCCGGAATTTCTCCCAGGTGCCTGATATTATTTTCAGAGCCTTCCATTTTCGTATGGCTGCTGCTGTTATATCCAAAATATTCGGGTTTGGTATGAACTGCTTTCAGTTCTACCTGAACGTCACTTACATTACTGCCATAAATCAGGCGTACAGGCTTTTCAGAAGGCGGAAGTTTTCCAAAATGGAGCGTCTCACCGTCATAGTAAAACTGTTCACCATAGGCTTCTGCCGTTCTTGCCAGAAAGTTATAATGTGTTTCGTTGTATTGAGAGCTGTAATTGATGTAGCTTTTGTTTTGCGGATCCACTCTGAAATCAAATTTTGAAGAACCGAGTGCGTCTTTAATGATCTTATCCGCTATAATTCCTGTATTCACGGACTGTGCGCCTCCAAAACTTTGGGTATGAGGTGCAGAATCCATAAGGATCGTGGGGCTTTGCCCTTTAAGTACAATATTCCCGAGGCTCATTTTTTCCTGGCTGAATGCCGCTTTTGTGATGACGCCTACAAAAGTTCTTTCCGGACTTTCGTTTTCGTAGTCCTTATATTTAAAGACAACGGTTATTCTTTTTCCTAAAAACTGGCGGGCTTCCTCAAGGTTATGATTTTGGGCGGTTCCCAAAGAGTCATGGGCAAGGATCAGTTCAAAATGATGATGCCGTCTTGCGCTCTGCTGTAAGCGGAAATGCTTAAAATGGTTGACTGATTTTCCTTCAATCACAATGTCCATTTTTACCACACGATTGATCCCGGGAATATGGTTTACAGAGATCTTATCAGCATTTGCAGGAGTTTTATGATTAGGACGGAATGAAAAGTTGCTGTTTTCTTCCATGATTATTATTTGTTTTGGTGTAAACTGAAAAAATATAAATCTTATCTCATATGTGTGCCTCTACTTTTTCTTTAGAAAATAAGCATAGAAAAATGACTAGAGTCAAAAAAGACAGAACAGCATCCCTTATATCGGATATACCATTCTGTCTGCTGTTTTTTTGATTTAGAAATTATATTCTTAAGATGTAGGCCATTCTGCTAAATAAGAAGAATTACCCAGATCGATTTGTTCCGCACTTACTACGAAGCTGATCAGCATACTGTTTTCATCTATTGCATCGAAGTCTACTTCGTGCTGAATCACATATCCGTTTTGCCACTTCAAAGTAGTTAATGTTCCTTCTTCGTGAGATTTGTTGAATGTAATTTCTCCTACAGTAGGCTTGTACTTCCCGTTAAGAAGACTTTCCAGGATGTCAGATTTTTCAGTAGCCTCTACTGTAATTTTGATCAATGCGTTGGAAGGGTCAGATGCTACTCTTCCTGATACGTCTGTAGAACGGGATACACTGTAGTTAAGTTTTAATAACTTTTGTCCTTCACCGTTGTTGAATTTTAGAATTCCTCTTGAATTTCTTTCTGCCATGATAAGTAAATTTTAATTGTTAATACTATGTGTTTTGTTAACTTATGTCACCAAAAATAGAAGTAATTCCATTATCTCAAAAAAAAAATTGAAGAAATTTTAAAAAGTGTAGTAATTCTGCGACTAACAAGTGTTAGGTAATTTGTTTACTGGTAATCAACGGCTTATAAACACCTTCGTTAAGGGATTATTAACTTCCGATGGATAGGGGACTGGATGGAATCTGAAGGTATGGGCATAAAAAAAACTGCCTCGAAAAGAGGCAGTTTAAAATTTATATTTAAAATAATCTTAGTGATTATCATATTTTTTATCCATTACAAAATCCTCCATGAATTTTGTCGTATAGTTTCCTGCAAGATAATCTTCATTATCCATCAGCTGTCTGTGGAAAGGAATAGTAGTCTTCACTCCCTCAATATAGAATTCTTCCAGGGCACGTCTCATTTTGGCAATCGCTTCTTCACGGGTTTGAGCCGTTGTGATAAGCTTAGCGATCATTGAGTCATAGTTGGAAGGAATAGTATATCCGGAATAAACGTGCGTATCTACTCGGATTCCGTGTCCTCCAGGGATATTCAATCCTGTGATTTTTCCCGGAGACGGTCTGAAGTCTGCATAAGGATCTTCCGCGTTGATTCTACACTCAATTGAATGTAATTTCGGGAAGTAATTGATTCCGGAAATAGGAGTTCCTGCAGCAAGAAGGATCTGTTCTCTGATCAGGTCATAATCAATTACCTGCTCAGTAATAGGGTGCTCTACCTGGATTCTTGTATTCATTTCCATGAAATAGAAATTTCTGTGCTTGTCTACAAGGAATTCAATAGTTCCCACACCTTCATAGCCAATGAATTCAGCCGCTTTTACAGCCGCAGCACCCATTTGCTCACGAAGCTCGTCCGTCATGAACGGAGAAGGCGTTTCTTCGGTCAGCTTCTGGTTTCTTCTCTGTACAGAACAGTCTCTTTCAGAAAGGTGGCATGCTTTTCCATACTGGTCACCGGCAACCTGAATTTCAATATGTCTGGGCTCTTCAATCAGTTTTTCCATGTACATACCTCCGTTTCCAAAGGCCGCTACAGCTTCCTGAATAGCAGATTCCCAGTGGTCTTTAAGGTCTTCAGCTTTCCATACGGCTCTCATTCCTTTTCCACCACCACCTGCAGTAGCTTTGATCATTACAGGGTATCCTGTTTCTTCAGCTACTTTTACAGCATGCTCATAAGATTCAATCAGCCCGTCAGAACCAGGTACGCAAGGAACACCTGCAGCCTTCATGGTTGCTTTGGCATTCGCTTTATCCCCCATTTTTTCAATCTGCTCAGGAGAAGCACCAATGAACTTGATGTTGTTCTTCTGGCAGATTCCGGAGAAGTTGGCATTTTCAGAAAGGAATCCGTAACCTGGATGTATAGCATCGGCATTGGTAATTTCCGCAGCAGCTATTATGTTAGGAATTTTCAGGTATGAGTCTTTACTCATAGGAGGGCCAATACATACCGCTTCGTCAGCAAATCTTACGTGAAGACTGTCTTTGTCTGCAGTAGAGTATACCGCAACGGTTTTGATCCCCATTTCTTTGCACGTACGTAAAATACGCATTGCAATTTCGCCACGATTGGCTATTAATATTTTTTTGAACATCTTCTTCAATTTGAAAATTAGATAACTTGAAAATTAGATAATGTTATTTTGAATGCAGAATGAAGTCTAACATCTAATGTCTAACATCTAATTTCTAAATTAAGATGGATCTACTAAGAATAAAGGCTGATCGTATTCTACCGGAGTAGCATCGTCTACTAAAATCTTAACGATTTTTCCGCTGATTTCAGAATCGATCTGGTTGAATAACTTCATTGCTTCGATTACGCAAACTACTTTTCCTACGGAAACCTCGTCACCTACATTTACAAATACATCTTTATCCGGAGACGGCTTTCTGTAGAAAGTACCGATCATTGGAGATTTGATAACTACATATTTGCTGTCATCAGATGCTGCTTCCGCTTTTTCAGCTGGTGCCGCTGCCGGAGCTGCTGCATGAACCGGAGCCGGAGCTGCTGCCTGAGGCGCTGTATGGTAAACCGCCGGCTGTGCATACACCGCATCGCTGCCTGCTAATGGAGTTTTAATAGTGATTTCGAAATCTTTAGTTTTGTACTTCACTTCTGAAACTTCAGCCTTGGATACAAACTTGATAAGATTTTGTATGTCTTTAATGTCCATAAATTTGATATTTGATTTTGTCCCAAAGATACCAAAAAAACATAAAAAACAACAAAAAACCGCTCGATTTTATCAAAATCGAGCGGTTTTTGTATTAAAATGAGGCTTTTTCAGTGAAAAGCGACTCTTAGTTTTCTTCTGTAGTTGCTACTTCTTTTTCCAATACTACTTTACCTCTGTAGTAAAGTTTTCCTTCATGCCAGTGAGCTCTGTGGTAAAGGTGAAGTTCACCAGTTGTTGCATCTTTCGCTAATTGAGGAACTACTGCTTTATAATGAGTTCTTCTCTTATCTCTTCTTGTGGACGACTGTCTTCTCTTAGGATGTGCCATTTTGAATAACTTTTTTAATTGATGAGCGATGAGATTCATCATCTCATCATATTTAAATTATTTTATTTAATTATTGTCTTTTAATTTTCTCAGCGCGTCCCATCTCGGGTCGCTCTCATGTTTTTCCTCTTCTTCAGGTTCTTCAATATCTTTTGGACTGAACTTGTTCAGGATTTCCAGATCATCATCGCTTACATTCGGTGAAATTTTTTTCATCGGTATAGAAAGCTGTACATTTTCGTAGATCAGCTGTGCCACATTGAAGGCGTGATCTGAGGCTGGTATCGTAATGACGTCTTCATTGCTGTCGTCATATTCTTCACCAAAATGTACCAAAATCTTGATCTCGTTTTCAACAGGATGATCGAATTCATCATTTGTAATATCACAAATAAGCTCTACAGTCCCGTCTACCTTGATCACAAATTCTAAGAAAGTAGTATGCTTTTCAAGGAAAACATGGGCTACTATTTTAGGATTTGTAAATTCCTGTTCAGTGTCAAATAATTGAAAGAACGTTTTATCTATCTCAAATTTAAACTCGTGCTTTCCGTTTTTAAGTCCGGAAAAGCTTACGTCATAGTTTCTTAACTTGTCCATAAAATGAGTGTGCAAAAATATGCAATTTTTTTATAATAACAAATAAAATCCCAAACAAATTAATTTAAAATTTGTTTCAACGAATTATCCTTCATTTTCATCCGGCAGATCTTCATCCACTCCATTGTCTACAGCCATTTTTCTCGGCTGCATTCTGTTGCTCATCAGATCGTTATATTCACTTCTGTTTTTAAAAATTTTAATAGCAGTGAAGATTGCTTCGGTAAAACTCTGCTCATCAGCGATGTTTTTTCCGGCAATATCATAGGCCACTCCATGGTCCGGAGAGGTTCTGATAAACGGAAGTCCGGCGGTATAATTTACGCCTTCTTCATACGCTAAAGTTTTGAAAGGTGCCAGTCCCTGATCGTGGTACATCGCCAGCACAGCATCAAAATGTTTGTATTTATTCGGCTGAAAGAAGCTGTCTGCCGGATAAGGCCCGAAAGCCAGGATCCCATTGTCAGAAAGTTCTTTGATAGCCGGTTCGATGATTTCAATTTCTTCTTTTCCGATCACGCCGCCGTCGCCTGCATGAGGATTCAGTCCCAGTACGGCAATTTTTGGTTTTTGTACACAGAAATCCTCAATCAGGGTCTGATTCAGGGCTCTGATCTGTTTTTTTATTTTTTCTTTGGAAATATTTTCCGCTACGCTGGCAATTGGGATATGATGGGTGGAAACCGCTACTTTAAGATCTTCCGTAACCAGGAACATCAGTCCTTTTTTACTGAATTTTTCTTCAAAATAGCCTGTATGTCCGGCATGTTTAAAGCCCATTTTTACCATTTCATCCTTGTTGATAGGCGCAGTAACTAGAACGTCAATATCTCCTTTCATTAAAGCTTCTGTAGCCATTTCCAGAGAGTCGATGGCCATTTTGGTAGATTCCTCCGTTGGAACGCCCAGTTCTACGTTCACATTATCCTTGGTAAGGTTCACCATATTCAGTTTTCCGGGCTGGGCCTGTGAAGCTTCGTTAACGTAGTTGAAGTTCAGATTCAGCTTAAAAATATTTTTCTGAAAGGTAAATAACTTGCCCGAGCCAAAGATGACCGGAGTGAAAAAGTCCGTAATGGTTTTGTCTGTCAGGGACTTCATGATGATTTCCGGGCCGATGCCGTTAAAATCACCGATTGAAATTCCTACTCGTACTTTATGGTTTTTTGCACTCATTTTGATTATCTTTGAACATTATAATTTACAAATTTAGCAAAAAATAATATGTTCACAGGAATTATTGAAGCAGTAGGTGTTATTGAAAAGATGGAACAAAAAGGAAGTAACATAGATTTTACCTTAACATGTCCTTTTACCAGCGAGTTGAAAATAGACCAAAGCCTTGCTCATAACGGCTGCTGCCTTACCGTAGTTGAGATTAAAGATAATCAGTATGTGGTAACAGCCATCAACGAAACTCTTGAAAAAACAAATCTCGGAAATTGGGAAGTAGGGACGGTGGTTAATCTTGAACGATGCATGAAAATGGATGGAAGATTAGACGGGCATATCGTTCAGGGACATGTGGACAAAACCGGAGAAGTTATAGGGATCGAAAATAAGGACGGAAGCTATTTTATTAGTTTTAAATACGAAGACAACGGTAGTTTTGTAACGGTTCCACAAGGTTCCATTACCGTGAACGGAATCAGTCTTACCGTAGCGAAAAGTGAGGATACGCAGTTTTCCGTGGCCATTATTCCTTACACCTGGGAATTTACCAATATGCAGCATCTTAAAATCGGAGATAAAGTTAATTTAGAATTTGACATCATTGGTAAGTATATTGCTAGGTTAATTAAAAAATAGGATGCCGATAAATAAATACAAAGGATATAGCTTGAGGAACCGGGTATTTTTTGGTTTCTTACTCGTATGTTTTTTAAGTGTTGTTGCCACATCACTGGTTCCCTATTTTGTCCTGAGAAATAACTCCATGCAGCAGAGTACTATCGATATGCAGGAGAAAACTACTGCCGTAATGAGGTATCTGGATTACGCGGTGAGCCGTACCCTGGTAGAGACAAAAGATCTTCCGCAGGTATTGGGGAATAAAATTTTCGAAATAGCGGATATCAACCAGCATGATATTGTCATCTATGATCTGAAAGGAAACTATCTTCTTTCCAATAAAGATGAAAGTCTTATTGATCAGAAAACCATTCCCCTTAATATTGTGAATAAAATTCTGGCTACCAATGCCAGAGTGGATATCAAAGGGTACGACAAAACTAAAGATGCAGGACGCACCTCGTCTTATCTCCTTTTAGAAAATAATGAACTGGAACCTATAGGAATTGTTTATATTCCTTTGTATCATAATGAATCGGCTTATCTGGATGTTCTTCACCAGTATGTAAAATATATTCTTCTGGTAGATATTTTCCTTATTCTGTTCAGTATCTGGATCAGCTGGGTGACTTCCAACAGTCTGGCTAAAAATATCACTAAATTTTCTGATATGATCACGCGTATTACTTTGTTTGAAAATGAAATGCGCCCTATCAGATACTATAAAAATGATGAGCTTAATGCATTGGCAAGAGCTTATAACAGGATGATCCTTCAGATTCAGGATCAAAAGGAAAGACTGCGTTTCAAGGCTTCAGAAGAGGCTTGGAGAGAAATGGCAAAACAGGTGGCGCATGAGGTTAAGAACCCGTTGACCCCGATGAAGCTTACCATCCAGAACTTTGAAAGAAAATTCGATCCTGAAGATCCGAATATAAGAGAAAGAGTAAAACTGATGAGTAAAACCATGGTAGACCAGATCGATCTGATTGCTACCGTTGCTTCAGCTTTCTCAGAATTTGCAAAACTTCCCGAAAAAAATAACGAAGTCATCAATCTCAACACCGAGGTGGAAGATATTCTTCGTGTTTTCAATGACGACAGTATTTTTATGCACTCGAATAAGGCGAATATTATGATCAATATGGACAGGATCTACCTTTCCAGGATCATTACCAATCTTGTGACCAATGCGAAGCAGGCTCAGAGCGATGAACGTAAGCTGATCATCAATGTAGACGTGGAACAGCATCAGAGAAGGGTGATGATCTCCGTACAGGACAATGGAGTAGGAATTCCTGATAATATGTACGAAAGAATATTTGAACCGAATTTTACTTCGAAAAACAGCGGAATGGGCCTTGGTCTTTCTATGGTAAGAAAAATGATCGAGGACTATAAAGGAGAGATCGCTGTGAAGTCAGAGCTAGGAAAAGGATCCACATTTACGATTACCCTGCCTACCAATTTATAGTGAAGCCTTTTACATTTAAAAACTTTGAAATTCAACAATCCAAAGACGTTTTCCGTGTTGGGACGGATGGGGTTTTGCTTGGAGCTTTAGCAGATGTGGAGAAGGCCTCAGAAGTCCTGGAAATCGGTACCGGAACCGGGTTGATTTCACTGATGCTTGCGCAGAGAAATGATCAGGCGGTTTTCCTGGGACTGGATATTAATGAAGCCGCAGTGCAGCTTACTAAAACGAATTTTGAACATTCTCCTTTCCATGCAAGGCTGAAAAATATTCATCAGGATCTTAAAAATTTTGAGACAGAAAAAAAATTCGATCTCATTGTTTCAAATCCGCCTTATTTTGAGGAATCCGGCTCTGAGAAAGATAAACTGGCCCGTCAGACTGTAGAATTGAATTTTAAACAGTTGATTACTGTTTCTGCAAAACTTTTGGCTGATCATGGCATTCTGTCTGTTATTATTCCGGCTGAAGCCGGGGATGATTTTATTAAAACAGCTTTGGAAAACACTTTGTTTTTGAAGAGGAAAGTTAATATAAAAGGAATTGAAAATTCAAAAACGAAAAGATTAGTTCTGGAATTCTCATCTGTAAAAAATATCCCCGAAGCGTCTGATTTTGTGGTAGAAAAAAGTCCGAGACAATACTCGGACCAATATCTTGAACTCACCAGGGAGTTTCATGTCTTTAGAAGTAGAAGTTAGAGGTTAGAAATTAGAAGTTAGAAATGTCGTGAGGTTAATCTCTGGACTTTTTAATTTCTGAATCTCTTAATCTTTAAATTCTTCAATCTTTCAATTTTATTCAAATAACTCAGCTGTATCCAGTACGGAAACTTTTCCGTCTTCACATCTGATTGCTTCTCCAGGGAAGTTTTGGATCATGTGATAGTCATGGGTGGCCATTACTACAGCGGCTCCGTTTTCAAGGGCTACCTGCTTCAGAAGAGTCATAATTTCGTTGGATGTTTCCGGATCCAGGTTTCCTGTAGGTTCATCGGCCAGGATCAGGTCAGGATGGTTCAGGAGGGCTCTGGCAATAGCGATACGCTGCTGCTCACCTCCGGAAAGCTCATGCGGCATCTTATGCTTTTTACTCTTCATGTTTACACTTCCTAAAACCTCATTGATACGGTCTTCTATTTTTACTTTATCGCTCCATCCTGTTGCTTCAAGAACGAATTTCAGGTTTTTCTCAACCGTTCTGTCCGAAAGCAGCTGGAAATCCTGGAATACAATTCCTAATTTTCTTCTCAGGTTGGGAATATCTGAAGGTCTTAGTTTGGCAAGATCAAATCCTACCACAGAACCATGTCCTGATGCCAATGGAATATGTCCGTAAAGTGTTTTAAGAAGCGAACTTTTCCCGGAACCGGTTTTTCCGATAAGGTAGCAGAATCTGCCCTTTTTAATGTTCAGATTAACATCAGAAAGAACAGTGAAATTTTTTTGTGCAATTTTTGCATGCTGTAAGCTTATAATATTATCTCCGGAGATATTTGTATGCGGCATAATTCAGTTTTATCGTACTATTTCTAAAATATTTTTCAGATCTTAAAAGTAGAAAAAAGAAGCTTAAGAAACCTAAACTTTGGGAAATTTTAACAACAAAAAATGCCTGAAAAGCTACTTTTCAAGCATGATTTGTATATGATAATCCGAGATATTATCTCTTAGCGCGCGCAGCACTAACAGTTAAACTCTTTCTGCCTTTAGCTCTTCTTGCTGCCAAAACTCTTCTCCCGTTTGGCGTAGACATTCTTTCTCTGAAACCGTGTTTGTTTCTTCTTTTTCTTTCTGATGGTTGGAATGTTCTTTTACTCATTACTATATATTTAAATCGTAATTAATCTATTAATTTTCAGGTTGCAAAGATATAGAAATTTTTAAAAGTTACAAACTTTACTTATCTTTTTTTAGAAATTATTTGAAATGTTTTTTATCCTCATTCCTATAAGCTGTATCTGGAAATGAAATCCGGGGACAGAAATTATATTGAAATGATTTATTTAAAAGCTCTATCTTTGAAAACTCAAATTTAAAGAAAAATAAACACACGATGTTTACACCCGCTGAACTTTTAGCTATCAATACGCTGCTTACGCCTGAAAATAAAATAGTTATCCTTACGCACTATAATCCGGATGGTGATGCTATAGGTTCCAGTCTGGGACTGAAACATTACCTGAAAGCAAAAGGAATTTCCGCAGAAGTAATTGTACCTAATGATTTTCCGAAATTTCTGAAATGGATGCCGGAATCTAAAAAAGTGATCATCGGAGAATACAAAAGAAAGTATGCATTTGATATGATCAGTGGAGCTGATGTGATTTTCTGCCTTGATTTCAATTCTCCTTCAAGAATTGGGATTTTGGGCGACTGGCTGACGAAGTCGAGAGCTAAGAAAATCCTTATCGACCACCACCAGCAGCCTGAAGCATTCGATTTTGTTTATTCGGATACGGTAATTCCTGCCACCTCCCAGATGATTTATCATTTTATCGAAGCTTTGGAAGATGAGGCTCTGGTTAATCAGGATATTGCAGAATGTCTTTATACAGGAATTATGACGGATACAGGAGGTTTCCGTTTCCGTTCCACAAGTGCTACAACCCACAGGATTATCGCAAATTTAATAGAAAAAGGAGCAGATCCGTCTGTGATTACCTCCAATACATGGGATACCAACACGGTTTCCCGCCTTCATCTTCTTGCCCTTGTTTTGGGGAGAATAGAAGTGGTGAATGACGGAAAGGTTGCCGTATTGTCCCTGACCAGAAACGAACTGAAGGAATATGGCTTCCAGAAAGGCGATACGGAAGGTTTCGTGAATTACGGGCTGAGCATCGCAGGGGTGAAAATGGCAGCTTTCTTTATGGAAGATCTGTATGATGATTTCATTAAAATATCTTTCAGAAGTAAGGATGATGTGGATGTGAACCAGTTTTCAAGAAAATACTTTAACGGAGGCGGACACATCAATGCAGCCGGCGGAAAATCCGATGAATCCCTGGCGGACACTATTGAAACGTTTAAGAAAAGATTGACGGAAGAGGAGATTTAAGAAGGAGAAAAGGTAAAAAGGAAAGTCGTTTCTGAAATATTGGACGTGTTTATTTCAATATGAGATAACACTCTAACTCTCAAGCGTTAACTCTCTCTAGCTTTCAGACCTCCCAACCCCTTCACATACCCCTTGCTTTCAAGTTCTTCACAGGTGTAATCATATACTTCCTGAAACATGGTATCCAGGTTTTTCTTGCTGAAAAGACTGAACTTGGTCATTTTCGGAGGATCTAAAAAAATATCACAGGATTTTACTTTGGAATAGACTGATTTGGCAATGGCCAGATGGAGAATCCTGTCGAATTCCTTCATTAAGCTCATTTTATTAAGCTCGTCGTAGCTTATTGAATTCACGTGGGAAGCGATCAGGAAATCACATTTGTCGATAATCGGTTCTATGGGGAGATTGTCTAGGACGCCTCCATCTACATATATTTTTTCGCCTATCCGTACAGGAGGGAGAATGAACGGGACACTTGATGAAGCCAGCAGCGGGCTGAAAAGTTCTCCTTCAGAAAAGAAATCCACGATTCCATGAGTCATTTCCGTGGCGGTAACATAAACAGGGATTTTTAAGATCTTAAAATCATTTTCAGGAAAATGGTCGTTGAATAGTTTTAAGATAAAATTAGAGCTGAAAATTCCATTTTTGGAAAGCTTCAGGTAAGACCTCGAAAAAAAAGTGGTTGTTTTCACAATATCCATCATTTCATCCGGCGATTTTCCAAAAGAATAAAATGCTCCCACAATAGATCCTGCGCTGGTTCCGGAGATAATATGAGGTTTGAGATTATATTCTTCCAACGCTTTCAGAACAGCAATATGAGCTATTCCACGCATTCCTCCACCGGAAAGTGTAAGGCCGATAACCGGAGGTTTCTTTTTTTTGAACGAGAATAAACCCATTGACATAATTATTCCTCACTAAGATACAAGAAATTTTGATATGCGATGGATAAAACCTGTCTTAAAGGTTTTTACAGGACTAATTTTTTAGGAAGGTTATGGAGAAGCTCTGTATTGATAATTTCCGCGCAGATCACAGGTTTTTCCCAGTGTCCGTTATGTCCGCAGTCCAGGATGTAGGATTTTACATTGGTCCTGTCCGGAAGATGTTTGATCATCAGGTCTGTTTTTACCGCATTATCATGTTTTCCGGCAAGGACCAGAATTTTGGCTTCCAGATTCTCCATGATGTGTTTTTTATCTGTTCTTTCCACCATACCTTTTACGCAGGCAAGGGCTCCGAGATTATTGGTAGACAGGGCAGTTTCAAGGGCAATTTCAATTTTTCCTTCCAGAATATCTCTTTCATCAGGATTGAAAAGATTGGGAATGCCGGCTCTTACGTAGTGGGGGAATGCGTCTTTGATAATTCTGTAACTCTTAATACGCTGCTGTTTCTTTTCTTCATCATCAGGAAAATAGGTCGAGAAGAATAAAGTCAGGCTTTTAAGGGTCTGAGGGAATTTTTCCGCAAAGGCAAGCGAAGTATAGCCTCCCATGGAATGTCCCAGCAGATGTACTTTGTCCAGTTTCTCATGATCCAGAACTTTTTTCACTTCATCGGCCATGAGTTCCATGGTGTGAACTTCGGCTAGAATTTCGGACTGTCCGTGGCCGGGAAGATCTATTTTCAACAGGGAAAAATGTTCAGAAAGGTGAGGTTCCATATCGCTCCATATCGAAAGGTTTTCCATAAAGCCGTGAAGCAGCACCAAAGTTTCTTTTCCGTTTCCTTTTCTTTCAAAATTCAGCATGATCTTATCTATTTACGGTTAAATATTCCAGGAGATCTGAAATAGGTTCTATCCTCAAATTTAAATAAAAAAAAATAGGCTTTATCTAAAATGAGATGGCTTTTTGTGGTTGTTATCCAAATAGTAGTAATCCTATTAAGCGTAATTTCAACCACTAGCTTCATCAATGGCGGAGCCATCTTCTTTGCTATCCTCAGATAAAACGGTTTGGCAGATAACTTTTGCGTATAATAATTCTATATTTTTGATCTGCGAGTAGGTTTGTAATGGATTGATAGAAATATAAATGAAGGATTTAACGCAAAGTTCGATTCTGAGACTGCATATTTTAAGTAAAGCAAAGAATTCTGACTTCGTCAGTGATTAAGCGTAAATAAGACATCCGCATGTAAAATTCTAATATAAAAATATACAAAAAAAGACTGCCCTTTGAGACAGTCCTTGTAATATTATTGGGTTAATTCTGTGTAAACTTTCTTTTCCCACGGCTTTATATCGGTAATACCGTACCTTTCTTTTTTGGAAATGGCGATATTATCCAGGATGTCTACAAAATTTTTATAATTGGCTTCATCCGTAGGTTTTACAATGACAGTGAAATTTTCCGGGATCGGAGCATTTTTATAGGCTTCAGAAATGATTTTTGAGATTTTTACTCCACTGAAATCTGTTTCTTTAAGGTTCCCGGCATTGAGATCTTTCTCATTGCTCTGGTGATAAAATACCCTGTTGTCTTTTCCTAAAATAAACGTAACCTGGTTTTTTTGGTCCATAACAACGGGGCCACTTGGAGGAGTTCCTTTTGCGGGAAGTCCCAGATCCATTACGTTGGGTTTGGTAAAATTGGTAGTGAACATAAAGAAGGTGATCAGCAGGAATCCCAGATCTACCATCGGGGTCATGTCTACTCTGATTAGTTTTTTCTTTTGTTTGCCTCCTTGCTTTTCTTGTGCAATTACTTCAGCCATAATTCAAAATTTTTAAATGTTAAACGGTATTTGATAAAATGTAAAAACCCGATCGTAGTTTGGTTGAATCCATACAAAGTTTATACCTAAATTTCTTAAATAATACAAAAAAGCATAAATCAATTATAATTTAACATTTAAATAATTTGTTGCGTCTTAATTTCATAATGTTTTATGAAAGTTTAAGTGTTTTATTTTATTTCTTTATAATGAGTTTGTCCGATACAATAATTTCTCCTTTGTACTGAACCTGAATGAGATACATTCCATTGGGGATTTGGGTAATAGAGATGCTGATCTTTTCCTCATTGTATTTTTGGCTGAATACTTTTCTTCCGGACACATCAGTAATATTTACAACCGTTTCTGCGGGAAGATGATCCAGATAAAGAATATCTTTTGCCGGATTGGGATACATAACGGGCTTATTAATAAGGTGGTTTTCTGCTGTGTTTAATTGAGCGGAGCTTAATTTTACGATCCATGCATCATTGTTTCCGTGGTAACCTGTAATGTTTCCGTCTGCAGAAAAAATCATACCTGCGATTATATATCCTCCATCAGCGGTCTGCTGAATGGAATAGGCTTCATCAAAATCACTTCCACCCAATGGTTTCTGCCATTGTATGTTTCCTGTGTCATCTAATTTTAAGATCCAGCAATCGAAACTTCCATGATTTCCTGTAATATGACCGTCTAAAGAACCAGTTGCCCCGGCGACAATATATCCTCCGTCAGAAGTTTGTTGGGTAGAATAGGGGTGATCTTCACCGCTGCCCCCAAAATATCTTTGCCATACTGTATTTCCATTAGAATCTAATTTTGCCACACAATAATTAGATGTTCCAAACATTAGCGGTATTTCAGAGTTTGTAGAATTAGACATGCCGGCAACAATATATCCTCCATCTGATGTTTGTTGGATAGACTGTGCAGTATCAGCAAGATTACCCATCAATGATTTATCCCATTGTATCGTTCCTGAGGCATCTAATTTTACGATCCAAAAATCTCCGCTTCCATAAGTTATACTGATGTCTCCATTAGTAGAAGTACCTGTACCTGCCATAATATATCCTCCGTCAGAAGTCTGTTGGATTGAATTTGCTCCTTCATAAGAAGTTCCGCCCAGTGACTTCTGCCATTGCATCGTTCCCAAGGCGTCTAATTTTACAATCCAGTAATCGGAAATTCCATGATTTCCTATGACATCTCCGTTGGTAGAATAAGATTCACCGGCAATGATATAGCCGCCGTCGGTAGTTTGCCGGACACAATTGGCGTTGTCATTAGCACTTCCACCCAATGATTTTTGCCATTGCAGAGTTCCTGAAGCATCTAATTTTACGATCCAGTAATCAGAATTTCCATGATTTCCTGTCACATCTCCGTCGTTAGAATTAGATTCTCCCGCAATAATATATCCTCCGTCAGAGGTTTGCTGGATAAAATTGGCGTTGTCATTAGAACTTCCACCCAATGATTTTTGCCATTGTATCGTTCCTGAGGCATCAAGTTTTACAATCCAGTAATCAGTACCTCCATGATTTCCCGTCACATCTCCGTCGGTAGAATTAGATAATCCGGCAACAATATAACCCCCATCTGAGGTTTGCTGGACAGATTTTGCATGCTCTCCCTGGCTTCCACCCAGTGATTTCTGCCATTGTATAGCAGGGGAGGTCTGTGCCGGCAGAAAGGAATAAATGATAAGAGAAAATAAAAAAGTAAATTTAAAATATTTCATATGTAATTGTAATTGAGTGACTCAGGGTGTAATTTAACAAAAAAAATAAATTATTCTCAAATCAATTAGTAAGTGTTGATATTCTTCTAATAAGTGTACAAAAAAGCCTTACCAAAATAAATTGATAAGGCTTTATAATATTTAGATTAATCTTACTTTGCTGTTTTATAATAATTAACTCCGCACTCTAAGAATTTTTTAAAATCTTCTTTCGGCATATATCCGGATACCGGTGTGTTGATCACTTTTCCGTCCGGTGTGATCAGAACGTAATGCGGCTGGGAATTGTTGTTGAAATTCACCTGCTGGAATAAGCTCCATCGGTCGCCAATTGTTTTTACTTTCTTCACCTGTCCGTCTCCAAGATCAATTTTTGTTTTCTGATCTTCAGGAAGTTCTTCCTTATCATCTACATACAAAGATGCCAGGACTACATCATTCTGAAGGATCGGAAGGATATCCGGCTCGCTCCATACGAATTCTTCCATTTTCCGGCAGTTTTCACAACCGTATCCGGTGAAGTCGATCAGGATCGGTTTATCTTCCTTTTTAGCCAGTTCAATCGCTTTAAAGAAATCATGTTCGGGATGCATGCCCAGAATTCCGTCTTTTTCATCGTGGAAATAACTTACATTCAGTGGAGGCAGAATTCCGCTTAGTAACTGAAGTTTCGGACGCTCAGCAGGAATTAATCCCTGAATCAGGTAGATCACGAAACCTATTCCTAAAACCCCCAATATCTTTCTCGTCAAAGAGATTTTCGGTTTTTTATCATCGTGCGGAAATCTTATGATTCCGAATAAATATAAAGCCAGCCCTAAAGCGATAATGATCCAAATGGCAATGAAGAGTTCTCTTTTCAACAGGAATGTTTTGGATACCAGATCTGCTTTTGACAGGAATTTCAAAGCCAAAGCCAATTCTACGAAACCAAGAACCACTTTCACAGTATTCATCCAGCCTCCGGATTTCGGAAGACTCTTCAATGCCTGGGGGAATAGAGCCAGCAGTCCGAAAACTATAGCCCACGCCAATCCGAATCCAGCGAGTGCAAAAGTAAGCAGCATCGGAACATTGGAAGATCCCGTTACCGCACTTCCTAATAAACCTCCCAGAATTGGTCCGGTACATGAGAAAGAAACAATAACCAGCGTTAATGCCATAAAGAAAATACCGATAAGTCCGCCGGCCTCTTCTGCTTTTGAAGATTTATTGGCAATAGAGCTTGGTAATGTAATATCGTAGTATCCGAAGAAACTTCCTGCAAAGAAGATGAATATGATAAAGAAGGCTATATTCAGCCATACACTGGTAGAAATTTCATTGAAAATATTTCCGGCAATTCCATCAATAAGGTGGAACGGAAGACTTAACAGAACAAAGATCAGAAGGATGAAAAATCCGTAGATCAAAGCATCTCTTTTGCCTTTTGCTTTATTTTTGTTTCCTTTTGTAAAGAAAGAAACCGTTAACGGAATCATTGGAAACACGCAAGGAGTAAGCAGAGCGATTAAACCTCCGGCAAATCCTAAAAATAAATACGTCCAGTAGTTTTCGCTAATCTTTGTGGATGCCGTTCCGCAGTCGGTCAAAGGTTTCTGGAAATCAATCGTTGCTATTTTCAGCTGTTTCGGGTCCAGTTTTGAAGTTTCCGTTACAGCAGTTTCCCCTGTTACAGGCGCTGCAACTACAGTTTCTACCGCTTTTACAGAATCTTTTGCAGCATCGGTTTTTTCCTCCGCAGTTTCTTCAGCAGCTCCTTTCGGCGTTACTTTTTGATTGAATTCTAAAGTATTGGGAGCCAGACAAACCCTGTCGTCACAAGTCTGATACGTGATTTCTGAAACCACGTCTCCCGGTTTTGCGGGATCTTTTAATTTGAATTTCTGTTTAAAGCCCGCTGCGTTGGAATAATACACAATGGTTCCGCCAAAAGCCTCCGAGAATTCTTCATGCTTCTTACCAACCTCAGTGAATTTTCCGATCAGCTCAATATTTTTCCCTGAAACCTTGTATTCAGTAGGAATTCCTGTGTCTTCAGGAAGGTCTTTGGAATAAATATGCCAGCCGCTTTCCATGGTAGCGTTTAAGACAGCTTCGTATTGATTGTTCCCCAAATCGTTGATGGTGAACTTAAATTTTACAGGATTCTTGATCTGTGCATTAATTCCTGCCGCTAAAAAGAGCAGCACTACTAAAAACCAGTTTCTAAATTTCATTGTTCTTTTCATTAAAAATTTTGAGAATACTTTTCGTTTTCTCATCCTTTGTATATCGTCTGTCCTGCCTTAACGGAACTACTCCAAGTATGGAATTGCTGCCATCACACAGGATCCAGATTTTTTGCCTCGCTAAAATAGATAATTTTTCGTCCCTAAAAAACTTAGAAACTTTCTTTTTGCCTGAAAAACCTGCGGGATAAAACTCATCACCATCCTGCTGTTTTCTCAAACGCAGTGGAAACTGAAGTTTTGCCGGATCGAAATGCCATTCAAAGCTGTTATTGATTCCCTCAATATTTTCAATCACGTTTTCAAGGCTGATATTGACTTCATCGTTGGAAAACTCAAAATTTTCTGTCAGAACAATATCTTCTTCAATGTCTTTCCGATCATTTTTTTTGGATAAAAGTAATTCATTTCTGCTGATAATCAGTAGGTAATCATTAGAAATGAATTGGCTGCCACTTTGTGCTGAGAAGATTTTTTTAATCTCTTCTTCGTTTTTAAAGCCGTATTTTTTTAGGATTTCGAATTTTACAAAATCACTTTCTTTGTTTAGCTTTTCTTTTGATATAATTTTTTCTCCTAAGTTAAACGTCGAAATGCTGTTTTCTATCGATTCAATCTGCTTTTGGACAAAATCTTTTGTCTGATTTAAGTAATCTGAACTTTTTTTAAAGTTTTCCAGAAAATGGTCATTCGTTTCTAAAAGCCTGGGAACGATTTCGTTTCTGATTTTATTCCTTAAATAATCATTCTTTTTATTGGACAAATCTTCCCGGAAATCAATCTTGTGTTTCTCCGCATACTGATAAATTTCTTCTTTTGAAAAATGCAAAAGCGGACGGAGAATCTGATTACTTGCTGCCGGAATGCCGCTAAGCCCGTTGATTCCTGAAGCTTTGGAAAGATTGATGATGAATGTTTCCAGCTGATCATTCAGATGATGGGCGGTAACGAGAAATTCCAGCTTTTCCCGCTCCCTGATTTCCTTAAAAAAACGATAGCGGAGTTCCCTGGCCCAGAGCTGGATAGAATTTTCCGGCTTTTTATCCTTTTCCGAAACCTCATACAGATGAAACGGGATATGATTTTTCTCACAAAAGTCCTGAACCGTTTTCTGATCAAGATCCGCATCTTCTCCCCTGAGTTTATAATTGATATGGGCCACCTGATACACAATTCCCAAACCCTGAAACAGAGAGGCTAAAACCATAGAATCCGCACCTCCGCTTACCGCCAGAAGATAGGTGTGGTTTTCCGGGTTCCGGACAAGGTTTTCAAGCTGGTTTTTAAAACTAATATTTTCCAAGAGACAGGTTGGGAATTTCTTTCCTGCAAAGATAATCCATATAATTCAATTGAATTTTCCTAACTTTGATTCGTCTAAAAATGATTATTTATGAAGATTATTAAAATTTTAGCAGTTTCTGCAATGGCGCTGGGATTGACATCTTGTATCAGCAAAAAACAATACGACGCTTTAAGTTCAAACTACAAGCAGTGTATTGAAAACATTGGCGAAAGACAAAGAGAAATCCAGGATTTAAAGTCTCAAAATTCTGCATTGACAGGGGAAAATACCCTTCTGAAAAGTCAGCATGATGCTTTGAAATCATCTTTGGATGCATGTCTTTCCAATACAGGGAAAAGTTCTGCCAATATCGATAAACTGGTTGGAGAAATTAATGCTTCCAATTCTTATATCAAACAGCTGATTTCAAACAACGCTAAAAACGACAGTCTGAACATGGCACTGTCTAACAAGCTTAAAAGATCTCTTGATAATGTAGCAGACGATGATGTACAGGTGAAAGTGTTGAAAGGAGTGGTAATGATCTCGCTTTCAGATAAAATGCTGTACAAAACAGGAGACTACAATATTCTACCTGCCGCTCAGGAAGTGTTAGGAAAAGTAGCGAAAGTGATCAACGATTACGATAAATATTCTGTATTGATCGAAGGTAACACAGATAATGCTCCTTTAAGCTCTGCCAATCTGCCAAGAGACAACTGGGATCTTTCTGCATTGAGAGGTACGGCTATTGCTAAAGTGCTTCAGACACAGTTTGGAGTAGATCCGGCAAGAATTACAGCAGGTGGACGTTCCGAGTACAATCCTAAAGCAACGAACATGAGTGTTTCAGGAAGAGCAGAAAACAGAAGAACGGAAATCATCATTATGCCTAAGCTGGATGAATTCATGAAATTAATGGATATTGCTCCTAAGAAGTAATAGAAACCCATTCCTATACATAAAGAATCCCGAATTGCTTCGGGATTTTTTTGTTTGTCAGATCAGTTCTTCTTTTTTCAATAATGAAATGATCCGCTGCAAAAATGAATTGGATATTTGAGTTTTAGTTTTTTTTTGCGAAGAATCCGCTTTGCCTGTTGGCCCAGCGGTCTTCTGATTCCCTGTGTTAATTAGTTTTCCCTCTACATTCATTTCCTTTTTCTTAGTGTTTTTACCCCTTGTTCTCTGCAAATGTATAACTATACCATGAGAAAAAACACCCGTGTTTTCCCGGTATTTTCCATGGGGTTTTTCCGGTATTTGTATTTGAAAATGGTTTTTCTATTAAATAATATAAGGTATAATGTTCTGGTTAATAGAATAATGGTTATATTTGATTCCCTTCGGTGGGAAATAAAAAAGAGGCATCCGAAAATCTTTTAGAGTAGGAAAACCAAATTAAAATTATTATTATGAAAAATTTAAAAAAACTTTCAAGAGGAGAAATGAAAAATGTACAAGGTGCTGACTCAAGATGCAACCCGCAAATCATTTGCCAAAGAACCAGTGACTGCTGCCCGGGATGGGTATGTGCCACAAGGGGACGGTATTGTGTAGCGCTTTGATGAATCTTTCTACATACAACGTAGATATATAGTAAGTGAGGGGAGATTAATTTCTCTCCTTTTTTGTTAAATGTTGAGGTAAATAACTTGAGTTCGGGTTAAGACATTTTCGTTTATATAGTAAGGTCAGGAAGTGTGAAGCCTGAAGAGGGAAGTTATTGAAGTCCAAATGCAGAAATACCCCGCGGTTCTTATTAATTTTTTAATCCGCCTGAACCGATTTAAAGGTAAATGTTTAATGTCATTGTCTAATAGTAACTTCCAGCCTCTATCTTCCAGCTTCCTGACTTTTAGTCTTAACTTCTTATTCCGAACTCAGGTTAAATAAGGTGTCCCAAAGAAATTTTAAATGCTTAAATTTGTGTAAACAAAAAAAAGTATGAGTTTTTTTGAAGAAAAAAATCCTGAAATGGACAGGTACCTGGAAACCCATGCTTCTTCCGAACCTGAAATTCTGAAAAAGCTGAGGCGGGAAACCTACCAGAAAACCACACAGCCGCATATGATATCCGGATATCAGCAGGGAAGACTCCTGACGATGGTCTCCCAGATGCTGCAGCCTAAGAATGTGCTGGAAATAGGAACTTTTACAGGGTATGCCACCTTGTGCCTTACTTCAGGTTTAACCAAAGACGGAAAAATCACTACACTGGACGTGAATGAAGATCTTGCCTATCTGCCTAAAAAATATTTTGAAGAAAGTGAATATGCCGCACAGATTGATTTTAAACTTCAGGATGCCAAAGAATTTTTGAAGGAAACAGACGAGATTTTCGATCTGGTTTTTATAGATGCGGACAAGGAAAATTATGCAGAATATTTCAGGCTGATCAAACCAAGAACAAAATCCGGTTCCGTAGTGATGTTTGACAATGTTTTATGGTACGGAAAAGTATTGGAAGAAAATCCTAAGCAGAAATCCACACAAGTCATCAAAGAACTGAATGATTTAGCCGCAAAAGATGATGATTTTGAAAATCTTATTTTACCTTTGCGTGATGGAGTGAACTTCCTTCGCAGGAAGTAATTAAAATATTTAAAGATTAAAATATTAAAAGATTTTACGGACTGTAATTTTTTAATCTTTAAATTATTTAATCTTTTAATCTTAATACATGAATAAAGGAATTTGTAACGTTACAGTAGCACCGGTCCGCGCAGAGAATTCTGACAAGGCGGAAATTGTTACGGAAATGTTGTTTGGAGAAAGTGCAGATATTTTGGAAGTGAATAAAAACTGGACCAGAATAAAAATGCATTATGACGGCTATGAAGGATGGATAGACACCAAACAGCTAAGGCTTGTATCAGAAGAAGATCTGGCCAAAAGAAAAGTTACCGTAGTGACCGAAGATTTCTCTTCAGTGCTGATGAAGGATGGGAAAACTTTGCTTTCCATAGGTTCTGAGGTAGAATTTCCTGTCGTGGCCTCAAGAAGAAGCCATGATCTTCGTGAGAGCATTGCTTTGGCCGCTAAAGAATTCCTTAATGTCCCTTATTTGTGGGGCGGCAAAAGTTTTTTTGCAGTAGACTGCTCAGGTTTTACACAGCTGGTGTATAAAATTCATGATATTAAATTGCCGAGAGATACTTATCAGCAGGCAGAAGTAGGTGAGCCCCTGACTTTCGTTGAAGAAAGCCAGCCGGGAGATTTAGCTTTCTTTGAAAATCCTGAAGGAAAAATTATTCACGTAGGAATTATGCTGGATAACCAGAGAATCATTCATGCTTCAGGGAAAGTGAGAATTGATATTCTTGATTCCACGGGGATTTTTAACAAAGAAATGAATAAACATACCCATAAACTCAGAGTGATTAAAAATCTGCTCTAATCATAAATACAGTCTGAATGGAGAATATTTTATTTTTAATCTTTGATATTTTTAATTTCGGACTGCTTGTTTTTTTCTGGTGGTTTACTGTGAAACACTATAAAACACTGCCTGCAAGAATTCCTGTCCATTTCGATTTTGATGGGAAAGCAGACAATTTCGGCAGTAAACTCTATTCTTTTATCACGCCGGTTCTGGGAACTGTTTTATATTTTTTCTTCGTGTATGCTTTGAGACACCCCGAAACCGCCAATTTTCCTGTAGAAATTACAGAGCAGAACAGAAATGCGCAGTTCCTGATCATGGAAACCTTTTTAAGGTGGCTGTTCGTACTGGTTATGCTTATCTTTATGAACGGTCAGGATTATATGTTCAGGTATTCCTTTGATGATACGGTGAAGCCCAGAGTTCCTTTGTCTACAGCTATCTTGTCTCTGATTGGAAGCCTGATGGTGGTTTTTATTTTAGTAGGCCTGTTCAAATGATACAATCAAAAAATAATTAAATGTCTTTCCTATACAGCATATTCGTCAGCCTTCTCATTTTCGGAATGAAAGTTTTTTCTTTGTTTAATGATAAAACTAAAAAAGGCGTTGAAGGAAGAAAACAATCTTTAGAGAAAGTAAAAGCAGCATTTTCGCCATCAGACAGAGTGATCTGGATGCATGCAGCCAGCCTTGGTGAATACGAGCAGGGTCTTCCTGTTTTGGAAAAGCTGAAAGAGAAATTTCCGGGACATAAAATCCTTGTTACTTTCTTTTCACCTTCCGGCTACGAAAATGTGGTGAAAAAGAAACATATTGCTGATGTCATCTGCTACCTTCCTTTCGATAAAAAAAATACGGTAAAAGAATTTGCTGCCCAGTTTAAAACGGAACTGTTTTTTACGGTTAAATATGATTACTGGTATCATTTGCTGGCTGAGCTTAAAGAACAGGGCGCTAAAATTTATGTGATCTCGGCTTTGTTTTATGAAAGACAGGCATTTTTTACTTCCTACGGAAAATGGATGGTGAAGCAGCTTAAAAAAAATGTAGACTGGTTTTTCCATCAAACGGAATTCTCTTTTGCACTGGCTAAAAGTATCGGGCTGATCAATTCTTCAGTAACCGGAGATACCAGATTTGACCGGGTAAAACAGCTGAGAACAAGAAATAATCATGTTGAATTCATTTCAGATTTTATAGGAGATCATCAGACCGTAGTTTTCGGAAGTTCATGGCAGGCGGAAGAAAAGATTGCCGCCGCTATTTATAGTATGAATCCTGACTTAAGACTGATCATAGCACCTCATGACTTAAAAAGAGTGGCACATCTTAAACAGACATTCCCGGATGCCTTATTGTACAGTGAAATTCAAAATACTCAGTTTTCAACACAGAATCCTCGGCTTCTTATCATTGACAGCATCGGTTTATTATCAAAATTATATTCGTATGCAGATGTGGCTGTTGTAGGCGGAGGCTTTCATGATGCGGGACTGCATAATATTCTGGAGGCAGCTACATTCGGCGTACCTGTCATATTTGGAAACCATTACAGAAAAAATCCTGAAGCTGATGGACTGATTGAAGCCAACGGAGGAAAATCTTTTACAGAAGAATATGCTGCTGCAGACTTTGTTCTGTTCCTTCTTAATAATGAAGAGGAACTCAAAGAAATGTCGGATAATGCTGAAAAATTTGTCAGTGAAAAACCTGATGCGACTCAACTGATTCTTCAGAAAATATCTTGAGTTTTAGAGTTGCGGGATTCGGGTTCGGAGTTACGGGGTTTTAGAGTTGCTGGTTATTAGTTGCTGGATGCGAGATACGTGTTGAAAAAGTGTGTAAATCCGAAAGTATTTAATGAACGGTAAACACTTGGTGACTGAAGTTCCCGAAGTCACCATTCTTGCATGGCAAAATTCACATTTCACTTGTACAGCAAAATTGACGATTGACATTTCCCAATCCTGGTCTTAACCCAAAAAAGTCTCGTGTCTGATGTCTGAAATCTGATGTCTTTCTCCCTCAGATTACCTCAAAAATCCCTGGCTTTTAGTATCTTTTATAATCTGTTCGATAGTTTCAGGAATATGGTCAGCCTGAAGCCAGTTAAAATCAAGGCCGTTATTGATGCAGAGTTTCTGTAGATAATGATTTTCAAGTATTTTAATGCGGACTTCTTCTAATATTTCATCGATTTCCATCCAGTAATCCTCGTCCAGCTTTCTCGTTAGTGCAAGGGCTTTGAATACTTTGTTGATCATATAAATATAAAGCTTGTACACATTATCGAATCTTTGTCTGCTGAGGTCTTCATTGTGATCTAAAATTCTGTTGACCAGCAGAAGATTGAGCGAAACTTCCCCGAATTTGTCGGTGGTTATCTTGACATGTTCTGTAATGTCTGCACTGACAGTACGAACGGTACTCATGAAATATTTGGCATTTCCGATATACTTTGAAGCCAGAAGAATTTTTTCTGCAACGTGTTCTTCCATGGCATTCCGCTTATCATCGGTAGTTTCCTGATCGATCAGCTCGAAATACAGTTTTTTTGACAAAAGCTTATCCTTTTTCAGAAGCCTGAAAATAAGACGGTCTTTTTCAATGTTGGAAAAGGCACTTAATGCTGCTTTAAATTCTTTTGAATACTCCATTAATTAAAAATTTTAGAATATTTCAGAAAACCGTTTATGGCCCAGTTGGCTGTATAATAAAGAGATTTTACCGTAGAAAACCCCATAAAGTCTTTGTAAACCAGGTACTGATCTTTGATGATATTCTTTTTCTTTCTGGAAACACTGTTTTCACGCATTCTGTACTTGGCGAGTGTCTTGTTGATAGGCATTCCCTCTGGTATTACCTTTAAAAGATTCAGCCACATCACATGATCCTCACGCTTGCTTTTTACAGGGAATAAAAATTTTCCAACCCTTTTGGTATCGTACATGGTGGAAACCGGAGCCAGGCGGCAGGTCTTCAGAAGGTTTGAGAAGGTGACGACTTTGTCAGCCAGGAAATCCTTTAAAACAGGCTGTAGCTGTTCATTACATCTGGAATAGTTGCAATACACCAGCTCTGCATGATGCTCCTCCATATAATCTGTCATGGTTTCCAGGTATTCAGGATACCAGAAGTCATCCGAATCCAGAAATGCGATGTATCTTCCCTGAGCTCTTTCAAGGCTGTTGTTCCGGGCATTTCCTGCACCGCCGTTCTTTTCCAGAACCTGCAGTTTTATCCTGGGGTCATTATACCTTCTTATAATTTCTACCGTATTGTCTTTGGAAAGGTCATCCGTGATCAGCCATTCCCAGTTTTCATAGGTTTGGTTTAAAACAGACTGTATCGTTTCTTCGATAAATTCAGCAGAATTGTAACAGGGAGTGATGATGGAGACTAAGTCTTTCATGTGTGTTTTTACTGGGGTAAAATTATAAAAATTTTTTCTCATAAAGATGCCAGGATGCAATTCCTACGCCTATAACCACCAGCATGCATATAAAACTCATGAAAAAAGGATTGAAATTGGCAAACAGCCCAAGTGTGGCAAATACCCTGATGATAGGGAAGTGGAATATATAAATACCGTAAGTGAAATCTCCGTATTTACCGAAATTATTCAGGAATTTAAATGAATAGGCGATATACAGTACGATAATACTGATCATGATAGGCGAAAATAATTTGATATGCAGAATCAGATCAATCCAGACGGTAATGATGGCAATGATGAAGAGTGTATTTTTATATTTGATAAACTGGTCAAAATAAAAATAACCCAGCATTCCACCGATGAAATAGCATAGTGAACCAGGAAGCTGTTTGGAAATAGAAATTTTTCCGGCCATTTCAAAATAATTAAGGAATATCAGAGAAAGAAAATACAGAATAATAAGGCTGAGATTCCTGTATTTATTATTTTTTCCAAATAATAAGAAGATTAGCGGAACTGCAAAATAAAAGCACATCTCAATTTTAAGGGTCCATAAGGCACCATTCACTGCTTCGTTTCCGAATACTCCGGGAAGGGAGGGGGCCATGAAGTTCATGAAGATGGAATTCCAGAATAAATATTTATAAACCTGTGCATTTCCAAAATAATCGGAAAAAGAAAGCGTACTTACCAGACTCAGAAGTACAGCACAGAGCAATACAACCAGTAAATACGCGGGAACAATCCTGTTGATCCTTTTCTTAATATAGCTTTTCAGGCTGGAAGATCTTTCGTAGCTCCTTGCAATAAGGAACCCGCTGACAATGAAAAACGAAAAAACAGCAATTTCTACGGGACTATTAGATAAAAATTCAAGCTGGCTAGAGTCACTTAAGGCTCCCAGGTGTCCTACAAAGACAATGAAAGCGAGGAGAACACGGATGAAGTCAAAATTGTTTTTCGTTATACTCTGCATTTTTGTTTTTCTTTCTGCAAAAATAGTTTTTTTAATAAAATTGGAAGCGTGGAAGAGATTCAATATTTGTTAAATAAAGGTTATTTTAAGGGTTCCTGCTTTAAAATTTTCAGAAATATAGATTATCAAAATAATTTTTCACAAAAAATAGTGTTATAAATCAAAAAAATTATAATTTTAGCCCTTGAAAATTTTATTTATGAAGAAATTAGCATTACTATTTGCAGGTTTATCATTATTTGTAGCTACAGGATGTAATGATGATGGCGATACTACCATGGAATATCCCCTTGTAGGTGTCTGGCAGCCGCTGAAAGAAGTGGTTACCACCGTAGAAGTGGGGGAAGATCCGGTTTCAGATCTTATCACCTATACCGATTGTGAGAAAGAGGGAAGATGGAGATTCAATACCGAAGCGAGCGGAAAAAGAACCAAAAACGGTGTGATCGGGACCGCGCCGGATTGTATTATCGTATCAGATCAGAATTTTACCTACACGTATGATAAAAGTGCAAAAACGGTAGTGCTCAAATTTCAGGGCATTGTAGAGCCTGTCAATGGTAAAGTCGTTACCCTCGATGAGACAACCTTGAACCTTGCGATAAGAGAAGAGACTCAGGATCCGACTGTATATAAAACAAGAACATTTACCATGAGGAGAATTCCTCAATAAATTTTACAGTATATTCCTTAAATACAGATCTCATCTCCGGATGGGATTTTTTTGTTGAAGGGAGTATTCTTTAATTAATTAAAATTAAAATTTCCATTTCTTTTAAAATCATTATTTTTGTGAAAATTAGAGTGGAAGTTGAAAAATCCAACATCTAATATCTAACATCTAATATCTATAATAAAGTGTTTTACGATCATCAGCAGATAGAAAAAAAGTGGCAGAAGTACTGGGAGGACAATCAGACCTACAAAACCTCCAATAACACAGACAAACCTAAATTTTATGTTCTCGATATGTTTCCGTACCCATCCGGAGCAGGGCTTCACGTGGGGCACCCGCTGGGGTATATTGCATCCGATATCTATGCAAGATATAAAAGACATCAGGGTTTCAATGTCCTTCACCCGGTAGGGTATGACAGCTTCGGGCTTCCTGCTGAACAGTACGCGATTCAGACGGGGCAGCATCCGGCAGTGACTACCGAGGAGAATATCAACAGGTATGAAGAGCAGCTGAAAAAGATCGGTTTTTCATTCGACTGGAGCAGAGAGGTGAGAACTTCTGATGCATCCTATTATAAATGGACGCAGTGGATCTTTATCGAACTGTATCATTCATGGTATAATAAAAATACCGATAAGGCAGAATCTATCCAGACCTTGATTCAGCATTTTGAAGAAAAGGGAACAGAAGGATTGAATGCCAATCAAAACGACGAATTGAGTTTCACAGCTGAAGAATGGAAAAATGCTTCAGACATTGATAAAGAAGATATCTTATTAAATTACCGTTTGGCTTACCGGGCAGAAACTACCGTAAACTGGTGTCCTGCTTTGGGAACAGTATTGGCCAATGATGAGGTAAAAGACGGAAAATCTGAAAGAGGAGGATTCCCGGTATTCCAAAAGAAAATGATGCAGTGGAGCATGAGAATTTCTGCTTACTCCGAAAGATTATTGCAGGGATTGAATACACTGGATTGGCCGCAGCCTCTTAAAGATGCCCAGGAATACTGGATCGGAAAATCCCAGGGAGCTCAGGTTCAGTTCCAGGTAGAAGGTCATGACGAGATCGTTGAGGTTTTTACCACAAGACCTGACACAATTTTCGGGGCAACATTTATGGTGCTGGCTCCTGAAAATCCTTTAGTGGAAGCTATTACTACAGAAGCTCAGAAAGTGGAAGTAGATACTTATATAGAAGAAACTTCCAAAAAAACCGAAAGAGACCGAATGGCTGACGTGAAAAACGTGAGCGGTGCTTTTACGGGAAGTTATGCTGTTAATCCTTTCAGCGGTGAAAAAATGCCAATCTATATTTCAGATTACGTATTGATGGGCTATGGAACAGGAGCTGTAATGGCCGTTCCTGCACATGACGAGAGAGATCACAGATTTGCAAAGAAATTTAATCTGACGATTAAAAAGGTAGTAGATACCGATGAAGATGTTCAGGAAAAATCTTTCGACTCTAAAGATTCAGTTTGCGTGAACTCTGATTTCTTAAACGGATTGAATTATAATGATGCCAAATCCAAAATAATTGCGGAAATAGAAAACAAAGGAATTGGCCACGGAACCACGAACTACAGACAGCGTGATGCTATTTTCTCAAGACAGCGTTACTGGGGCGAGCCCGTTCCTATATATTATAAGGAAGGAATGCCTTATACACTTCCGGTTTCTGCTTTACCGCTTGAACTTCCTGAAGTTGAAAAATATTTACCGACGGAAGACGGAGATCCGCCACTAGGAAATGCAAAAGTATTTGCATGGGACGAAGAAAATCAGAAAGTAGTTTCTACAGATCTTATTGATGATAAAACCATTTTCCCGTTAGAATTGTCTACCATGCCGGGCTGGGCAGGAAGCTCATGGTATTTCCTCAGATATATGGATCCGAATGATCAGGAAGTTTTTGTTAAAAAAGAACTGGCAGATTACTGGGGACAGGTAGATCTATACATCGGAGGAAGCGAGCACGCAACCGGTCACTTATTATATTCCCGTTTCTGGAACATGTTCTTAAAAGACAGAGCCTATATTACCCATGATGAACCTTTCCAAAAGTTGATTAACCAAGGAATGATTTTGGGGATGAGTGCATTTGTGTACAGAATTGATGGAACCAATCAATATGTGTCTAAAAATCTTGCTAAAGATCATCAGACGCAAAAAATTCACGTTGACGTTTCCTTATTAAAAGGAACCTCTGACGAATTGGATACCGAAGCCTTCAAAGCCTGGAGACCGGACTATGCTGAGGCAGAATTTATTTTAGAGGACGGAAAATACATCACCGACCGTGAAGTAGAGAAAATGTCCAAGTCTAAATACAATGTCGTAAATCCTGATGATATCTGTGAAGAGTACGGAGCAGACGGATTAAGATTATATGAAATGTTCTTAGGTCCATTGGAGCAGTCCAAGCCTTGGAACACACAAGGATTAAGCGGAGTGTACGGTTTCCTTAAGAAATTCTGGAACCTGTATTTCAACGGAGATACTTTTGAAGTGTCTGACGAAGAACCTACAAAAGCAGAATACAAAGTTTTGCATACCTTAATAAAGAAGGTGGTTTATGACATTGAGAATTTCTCATTCAATACCTCCGTATCTTCATTTATGATCGCTGTAAACGAGCTTCAAAAAATAAAATGCAACAAACGCAATATTTTAGAACCATTAGCCGTTATCATCTCTCCATATGCGCCACACATCTGTGAAGAGCTTTGGAGCCTGCTAGGGCATAAGGAATCCGTTGAATTCGAGAAATTCCCTGTATTGAACGAGGAATATCTGGTAGAAGACGAAATAGAATATCCGGTAAGTGTAAACGGTAAAATGAAGTTCAAAATCTCACTTTCCGCTCAGTTATCAGCCAAGGAAGTGGAGGATTTGGTGATTTCGGATGAAAAAATGCAACCGATTTTGGAAGGCAAAACACCTAAAAAAATCATCGTTGTTCATCACCGTATTGTGAATATCGTAATTTAAAAAAAAGTTAACATTGGCAAATTAAAAAAAATGAGGGTCTTATTTTTTTAAATTTCTAACTTAAACGTTAAAATTGGGAAAAATAAATAAAATATTTAAAAAAAATTATTATATCGAAATCGTATTAAAATTTCTTTATCAGAAAATTGCAAAATGTTTATTTAAGACTCTTGCATTTTAATTAATTTTGCCTTTAATTTACACCCTGTAAAATTTTAAAACAATATAATTTAGTTAAATATGGAAATGAATGTTTCAAAAAATGATGAGCAAGTAGTTGCTAGAAAAGCAGGAGGTTTAAACCCGGCTGTTATTATTCCTATTCTTTTCGCTATAGGAGTTTGTATTTATTTATTCGTACTTGGGAATCCAGGTAACTTTAAGGATGCAGAAAAATTAGGAAGTGGGTCTGTAGCTTTCTCAAGCGTTGAAGGAAAAGACATTCACCCGGAATCTTTCTTAGGGATTATCTACAAAGGAGGGGTTATCGTACCTATCTTGATTACTTTCATGATTACTGTAATCGTTTTCTCTTTTGAAAGATATTTCGTACTAGGTAAAGCTGCTGGGAAAGGAAACCTAGACAACTTCGTAGTTCAGGTAAGAAGCCTGTTGAATCAAAACAAAATTGATGAGGCTTTAGAAGAGTGTGACAGACAACAAGGTTCTGTAGGTAACGTAGTGAAAGAAGGTCTTACTACTTACAAAGCTCTTTCTCATGATACTACTTTAAATAAAGAGCAGAAAATGGTAGCTCTTAACAAAGCTATCGAAGAGGCTACTACTCTTGAAATGCCAATGCTTGAAAAGAACATGATGATTCTTTCTACTTTAGGAACTGTTGCTACCCTAATTGCACTTTTAGGAACAGTAATCGGGATGATCAAAGCATTCTTTGCATTAGGTTCAGGTGGTGGTACTCCAGATGCTGCTGCACTTTCTACAGGTATCTCTGAAGCCTTGATCAACACGGCATTAGGTATTGGTACTTCAGCGATCGCTATTATCCTTTACAATTACTTTACTTCTAAAATTGACGGATTAACTTATAAGATCGACGAGATCGCTATGAGCATCCAGCAGTCTTTTGCTGAATTCAACTAAGAATTGAATTTGTAGCAAGGAATTTGCATTCCAATTAATAGAAGTTTAATTAAAAATAATTCAAAACAATGGCGAGAGTCAAACCAAAAAGACATGGAGTAGTGACGGATATGACGGCAATGTGTGACGTTGCCTTCCTACTACTTACGTTCTTTATATTGACCACTCAGTTTAAAAAACCTGACGTGGAGCAGATTAAACCGCCATCTTCAATATCAGAGAAGTTACTTCCTGATGCAAGTTTGATGACTATCAACGCTACTCCGGATGGAAAATTCTATTTCCAGCCTGTAGAAAATGCATCAGAGAGACTACAGCTTTTAGAAAAAATGGGGCAAAAGTATAATATCACTTTTACCAACCAGCAAAAAGCTGCATTTCAAAAAGTACAAGCGATTGGGGTTCCTATGAACCAACTGAAAGGCTATCTCGATTTGTCAGATGAGGAGCAGAAAAGCTTTAAGAGTCCTAAAGGGATTCCTATGGATAGTACAAATAAGCAGTTAGTAGACTGGGTACAACAGAGTTTGAGCGTAAATCCTGATTACAAATTAGCAATCAAGGGTGACGTTACTACTGAGTATCCTAAAGTTAAAAGCCTGTTTGAAGGTTTAAGAGATATTGATTTTCTTAAATTCTGGTTGATTACATCACAAGAAGGTAAACCATAATAATATCATTTAGAAATGGCAGAAGTACAAGTACAGGAAAAAGGCGGCAAAGGCGGCAAGGTACGTTCCAAGAAGCAGAATACCAGAGTAGATATGACTCCAATGGTGGACCTGGGTTTTCTATTGATTACCTTCTTTATGTTCACAACCACATTTAGTAAACCGAATGTAATGGATTTAGGGCTTCCGGCTAAACCTAAAGAGGATCAGCCGAAACCACCTCCAACAGAAATTAAACTTTCTAACTCAATTTCTTTATTATTAGGTAAAGACAATAAGATTTTCTGGCATCAGCAGGATAATTCATCTTTAACTGATCAGACTCTTAACGAGACTACCTACGATAGAGAAGGGATTAGAAAAATAATCGAGAAAGCAAAAGCAGGAGCAGCAGATAAAACAAAATTCACTGTTATTATCAAGCCTACTGACGATGCTGTATATAAGAACTTTGTAGATATTCTTGACGAAATGGCCATTACCAAAAGTGAGCAGTACGGGGTAACCGATGTGAAGCCTTGGGAAAAAGCTATTTATGATAAGAAAGTTGGGAATAATGGAGCTGCGGCTGCACCAGCTACAAAGTAATTTAACCATAAAATTGTATATCTATGGCAGATGAAAATGTATACAGTCAGAATCTTACTTTAGATGAGATTGTATTTGAAAATAGAAACAAGGAATATGGTGCCTATGATCTTAGACATCAGTATCCGAGACTTCTGACAAAATCTTTTATTGTTGGAACGGCATTATTCCTGGTTGCGGCTTTGTCTCCTTTTATTTATCTTACAATTAAGAGACTTACTGAACCACCTAAACAAGAAGTGAAGGCTGATTTGGTAAACATTATTGAAGAAGACCCAATCATTGAGCAACCGAAAGAAGAAGAACCACCTCCACCACCTCCTCCAAAAGAAGAGGAAAAAATTGAGGTTATTCAGAACGTGGTTCCTGAGCCTGTAAAAGCTCCGAAAATTGAAACACCACCGCCGCCAATTTCTAAGCAGTTAGAAACAACGACAGGTTTGAATAACCAGGAAGGTGTGAAAGCTCCGGCTTATACTCCACCGCCACCACCGCCATCTACAGGTAACAAAGCCAGTACAGCGGAAGTAAAAACAAACAACCCTAATGAGATCTACAAAGACGTAGACCAGTCTGCAGAATACCCTGGAGGTATGGCAGCACTGAGAAAATATCTTGGGGAGAATTTTGATACTTCTCTGATGGAAGGAGGCGAAGGAACTCTTAAAGCTAAGCTTAAGTTCGTTGTAGAAAGAGACGGAACTGTTTCTGCAGTTACTATTGAAGAGAAATCTCCAAATGGAGACTTCAACAGTGAAGCGATTCGTGTAGTGAAGAAACTGAAAAAATGGACTCCTGCGAAAAGAAACGGGGAGAGCGTTAGATCTTACTATAGCGTACCGTTCACGATGAACTTTGAATAAGACTTATTTATTCGAATTATAAATAAAAAGAGAAGCATATGCTTCTCTTTTTATTTTTTTTGGTATTTTTGTTGTATGATGTTCAATTGGTTATCCTTAGTTACAGGATTATTTTATATCGTACTGGGAATTGTAGTGATTATCTATAAATTCTTCTTTACGATTTTGGAGCCTGCTATTGCCTATGCAATGGGTGCAGTGCTTATTCTTTATGGAATTTTTAGAATCTATAGAGCAGTTTCAAGGATTAAAGATTCAGGAAATGAGAAATAGTTTAAAAATCGCATTGCTTTCTATAATGAGCATCGCTGCTGCAGGCTGCAAGAAAAAAGAGGATAAATCCCCATCGTATCACAAAGGAGACCTTACCATACTTACCGATGAATCTTTCAAAAGCGTTACTGAGGCACTGGCGGACGGATATATGATCAATTATCCTGAAACTCATATCAAAGTCGTAACCCAAAAAGAAGATCTGGCTTTTCTTGATCTGTTGAAAGATAAAGCGAGAATAACGGTGATGTCCAGAGATCTTACCCCTGAAGAGAAAAAAGCATATGAAGAACAGGTAGATCTGAAATTTCTTCCTGCTAAATTTGCGGCCGATGCAGTTGTTTTTGTGGTTCCTAAAGATTCTCCGAAAGAAAGTATTTCTATGGACGAAATACAGAAAGGCCTTGAAGCTGATACCAAGAATTTTATTTTCGACGGAACCAATTCAAGCAACCTGAATTTTGTAGCGCAAAGGCTGAAAAAGCAGCCTAAAGATTTAAAATTCTCCATTATTCCGGGAAATCAGAATATCATTGAAGAATTGGGTAAATACCCTGATAAAATTGGAGTTATCGGTTTGAATACATTCAGCCGCCCTTATGATAAAACCTCTGAGAAACTTAGAGAAATGGTTAAAGTTCTTCCTGTAGAAGTTAACGGAAAACTTTATACCGCTGATAACGAAGGTTTGCGCGAGATGAAATATCCGTTTACCCGTGTCCTTTACTTTTTAACCAATGAAGGGAATTTTAACATTGCAAACGGATTTATCAGATATTCATGTACGCAGCTGGGTCAGATGATCGTGCAGAAAGAAGGTTTGCAGCCTTATAATATATTTAAAAGAGAGGTGCAGATGCGTTAAAAATTATTAAAAAGTATAATGCCTCTCATAAAAATAGTGTTTTGGTCTAAAAATTGTGGAGCATATAGCTCAAAAAGATAGAAAAATATAAAATGAAAGATATAATGATTATGAATGTAAAGAAGATTGCTTTTGGAGCAGCCGTAGTATTTTTTGCCGGTTTAGCCTCTGCACAGACACTGCAGGATGGTATTAACAGCATTGACAGTGATAAATTTGCTCAGGCTAAAACCAATTTTACCGATATGGTTACGAAGGCACCTACAGCAGAAAATTACTTCTATTTAGGAAATACTTACCTGAAGCAGGGTGAGCCTGATTATGCTAAAGCCATCGAAAGCTTTAACAAAGGTCTGGCAGCTGATAACAAAAGCTACCTTAACAAAATCGGTCTGGCTACTGTAAAATTAGGTAAAGGAGATAAAAGCGCTGTTGCTGAGATTCAGAAGATTGTTACTGATTCCAGAGAAAAAGATGCTGAAGTATTATTCAGAGCAGCAGAAGCTTTAACCTTATTTGAAAAAAACAGTGCTCCTGATTTAGCGATTCAGTTCCTGACAAAGGCTATTGAAAAAGCTGAGAAAAAAGGAGTTCCTGCTCATTATTATTATACGCTGGGAGATGCCTACAGATTAAAAAGAGTTCCTGGTGATGCCATGTCTGCTTATGACAAAGCACTTCCGTTAGCTAAAAATAAAGCATCCGTTTACACAAGAATGGCTACGCTTTGGATGGCTGCACAGCAATGGCAGCAGGCTAAACAAAGCATCGATAAAGCAATTGGTGTAGACGCTACTTATGCTCCTGCTTACAAAGCTCTGGCATCATATGATATCAGATATCAGGAGAATGCAAAAGCAACACAAGACCTTATCAACTATACAAAATATGCTGATGAAGATCCATATACACAGTTAGAAATTGCTAAATTATACTTCACAAACGAAGATTATGCAAACTCTAAAACGGTATTGGATAAAATCTTTGATAAAATTGAAGATCCAATCAAGTTCAAGTTAAGAGCTTACCAGTCTTATGCAGATGGAAACTATGCTGAAGCGAAGCAGAATATGGATACTTTCGTATCTCAGGCTGAAAAAACAAGAATCCAGCCAGCTGACCAAGGTCTTCAGGGACTTATTGCAGCAGGTTTAGCGAAAACTGAAACCGATGCGGCTAAAAAGACAGCTTTAACTACAGAAGCACAGCAGAAAATTGCGATTGCTAAAGCAGCTAAAGATGAAACCATGAAGTGGGATATCGAACTTGCGAATATTGCAGGTGGTGGTGCTTCTCAGGCTGAAGCGGAAAAA
Organism: Chryseobacterium endalhagicum; assembly: GCF_016745235.1. Classification (GTDB taxonomy): domain Bacteria; phylum Bacteroidota; class Bacteroidia; order Flavobacteriales; family Weeksellaceae; genus Chryseobacterium; species Chryseobacterium endalhagicum. The sequence goes on from NZ_JAELVM010000001.1 coordinate 128,051, forward strand.
GGACCTACAACTCCTGAGATCGAAGCATTGAAGAAGAAAGTAGCTGCTAACAAAGAGGATTCTGATTCTTTATTTAAATTAGCTACAGCTTACCAGGACGTTAAAAACTGGAACGGAGCTGTTCTTACATGGCAGAAAATGAGTGCACTTCTTCCGGATTGGGCACCAGCTTACTACAGCCAGGGATATTCTTACCAACAGGCAGGAAATAATGACGCTGCAAAATTAGCGTACGAGAAATTCATCAGTACGGTAAAACCTGCAGATGCGGAAGCTAACAAACAGACTTTGGCTTATGCTTACTTTGCGGTAGCGTATATGAACAAAGATTCTGATCTTGCAAAAGCTAAAGATTATGTAGCTAAGTCTTTACAGCTTGATCCTACTTACCAGGATGCTGTAAAATTAAATGCAGAAATCAATAAGTAATTTAAAATTTAAATTATAGATATTAAAACTTCCCATTCGTAATGTTTGGGAAGTTTTTATTTTAAAGCTTATCTTTGAATTTATGAAAACAGATATACTTGCTTTTGGAGCGCATCCTGACGATGTAGAACTGGGATGCGGCGGAACAATCGCTAAAATGATTTCGGAGGGAAAAACCTGTGCCATCGTAGATCTTACAAGAGGAGAGCTCGGAACAAGAGGAACGGATGAAACCCGAAAAATAGAAGCAGGAAATGCCGCAAAGATTCTTGGAGTTTCTGCCAGAGAAAACTTAGGCATGAAGGATGGTTTTTTGATCAATTCTGAAGAATACCAGATGGAGATCGTAAAAATGATCCGCAAATACCGTCCGGAAATCGTCTTGGCCAATGCGATTGATGACAGACATCCGGATCATGCAAAAGGAGCGAAATTAGTGTCGGATGCGTGCTTCCTTGCCGGACTTAGAAAAATTGAAACCCAATTGGATGGAGAAAACCAGGAAGTGTGGAGACCAAAGCAGATTTTTCATTACATCCAGTGGAAAAACATCAAACCGGAATTTGTTATAGATATATCAGAACATCTGGATAAGAAAATTGAGGCATGCATGGCATTCAAAACCCAGTTTTATGACCCGGCTTCCAATGAACCTGTTACTCCAATTGCCACAAAAGACTTTTTTGAAAGCCTTACTTACCGTGCTCAGGATTTGGGACGTTTGTCGGGAGTGACTTATGCTGAGGGATTTACGTCTGAGAAGCTCATTGCGATGAAAAATTTTGACGGAATTGTTTGGTAATTAAAAAATCTTGCCTATATTTGCACTCACAAAACGGTGATTGTAGCTCAGTTGGTTAGAGCGTCGGATTGTGGTTCCGAAGGTCGGGGGTTCGAGACCCCTCATTCACCCAAGAAAAGTACACTTTTACAGTGTACTTTTTTTATTTCTATACTATTCTAATGCCAAATTAATAAACACTATCTGGTGTGTAAATTCTCATTGACTGTTTGATACTCCGTAAGAAAAGTATATTTTTGCAGTTCACAACATAAAAATGTCATTATGACGATACATGTTGCGAGCAAAAACTATAACCTTAACTTAAAAACATTAAACCATGAGAATGAGAAAAATCACCCTGAATTTATTCTGTTAATTCAGCAATACTGATTGTTTCCGGCAACCTGGATCCAAAGTAAATCCTCAAATTTTTTTTACAGGTGCAAGTGGTGTAATCTTACACCCTTTATTAGATTATTTCTTGTAACGAGATATAATCTTTACTGATACGGGAGAAACTTCGGGTCTTCTACCGGTAATGATGCAGTATTATTTAATTGACCAAATACTTTTTAAAATCACAGCTCGCTTTTTTATGAGTTAATTGATTTTGAAAGATTTTCATTTCATATGGAGTTCAGAAACCATTCAAACGAAGCGGAACCGAAAAGCTAAACGAGTAGGAAACATTATGAAACTAAACATGAAGAAATTTATTTTATTAAAAACCATGAAAAAACTCTACTTTTTATTCTTAATCCTCAGTTCAATTTCTGCATTGGCACAAACGTATACTTACAAAACATACAATACTTCGAATTCAGAAATAGGGAGCAATTATATTGCTGATATTAAAGCTGACGCCAATGGATTGTTATGGCTTGCCACTTATAACGGCGTTTCAACTTTTAACGGAACAACTTTTACCAATTACAATACTGCCAATTCCGGTATTGCATCCAATTCAATTATAAAAATTCAAATTGATGGCCTGGGCAGAAAATGGATTGCCTCTCAGCTTAATGGAATTATTCTGTATAACGGAACGACATGGACCAATTATACAACCTCCAATTCAGGTTTACCAACGAATGCAATCAATGATATAGCTGTTGACGGACAAAATAATCTTTGGATTGCTACAGACTCCGGTCTTACAAAATTCAATGGTACAACATGGTCTAACTATTCCTCTGTAACGGATCTGAATTCTGTGGCAACAGACAGTAATAATGGAGTTTGGGTTACCAATGGCGGTGTATTGTATAAATTTAATGGAACTGATTATGATTTTATAGCGCAGGGAACTCAAAAAATATTGAGAATTGCCAACAATACGATCTATTTGCAAGGTTCAGACAGTTTAGTTACAGTAACAACGAGCGGAACTAACCTCACATTTATCTATCAAAGCACTTCTTGTCTTGCAGGATATAATCCTAACGCCGTGGATGTTGACAGTAACAGCAAAGTATGGATTGGGTTTAATGGATCAGGTTTGCAAAACTTTACGGATTGCACAACTTACACCACAACCAATACAAATTTAGGTTTGCCTGATGACTATTTCAGTGCAGTCCGTACTCAATCTTCAGGGACTATCTGGCTGGGAACATTACAGCTTGGTTTAGTGAAAATGTCGCCAAACGCTGGTCTGCCAGGTTGTTTTCAAAAAGTGAATGCGGGGAGTCTGCATAGTGTAGCTATAAAGACAGACGGAACATTATGGGCCTGGGGGAATAATTATTCAGGACAATTAGGAAATGGGACAACCACTAACAGATCAACCCCAAAACAAATAGGAACGGGTAATAACTGGAAAGAAATTGCCGGTGGAAGCAACCATACCATTGCTCAGAAAACAGATGGAACGCTTTGGGCCTGGGGAGCCAATTCTGGTCAATTGGGTAATGGGACAAATACAGAGCAACATACCCCGGTACAAGTAGGAACTGCTGCTGATTGGAAAACGTTTGATACCGGAATGTATCATACAGTAGCTATAAAAAATAACGGAACCCTATGGGCCTGGGGGCTTAATCCTTATGGGCAGCTAGGTACCGGTAACACGACTACCAGTTTAGTGCCGGTTCAGATAGGAACTGCTGCCAATTGGTTAGCTGTTCAATGCGGACAGGATTTTACCATTGCATTAAAAACAGACGGAACACTTTGGGCCTGGGGCAGCAATACTTATGGAACGATCGGAGATGCTACCAATACCAACAGGCTGATACCTACTCAAGTTGGAACCGCCAGCAACTGGCAAAGTCTTGGTGTTGGAACGCTTCATGTCACTGCACTGAAAACAGACGGAACACTTTGGACCTGGGGATATAATGCTAACGGACAATTAGGAGATGGAACAACGGCAAATAAAAATATTCCAACACAAATCGGAACAGCCACTAACTGGCAGACCATTGCTTCAGGAGGAAATCATACCCTTGCTATAAAATCCAACGGAACACTGTGGACATGGGGAAGAAATCAATATGGGCAATTAGGAAACGGATCGACTACGAACACCAACGTTCCTGCACAACTGGGCAGTCTTACGAACTGGAAAGCTATTGCAGGTGGAATATCACATACTTTTGCCTTGAAGAGCGATGGAACTGTCAGCACATGGGGGTTAAACCTTTATGGTCAATTAGGTGATGGTTCTACTGTGGATAAAAAAGTTCCAACAGTTATTGCCTGTCCAACTTTAGGTGTTGATGACTTTACCATGTCAAAGAATTCTCTGAAGACATATCCGAACCCGGTGAGTGACAAGCTTATTGTTTCGTTTGATCAGAAGATATCTTTGGTATCGGTGTATAATCTGTTAGGTCAGGAAGTGTTGAGCAAAACAATAAATGCTAATGAAGGCACATTAGATTTTTCCGGTTTAGCATTGGGAGTTTATTTGGTTAAAGTCAATTCAAATGATGAGACTAAGACATTGAAAGTCATTAAAAAATAAAAGATATCAAAAATTAAATCAGTGAATTGCCAAATCATATGATCTGGTTTTTGACTATGATTCATAAAAAAAGTACACTTTTTAAAGTGTGCTTTTTTATTTCTATACTTTCTCTTTATCAGAATCAATGAAGTTAATTTCATCTTTGCTTCCTTTTAAATGGGTGGACTATCCTTGCCAAGGAACACCACATTCAGGTCAAAAAAAATGTAATTTTTCCAGATTGGTGACTTAATTCATAATCTTTCTTCAAGGTTTTAAAACAGCATCCGTTAAAAATTTTCCTATATTTATTGATATCAACTTCACATATGGAAATAAAGGTTACGGTAAAGCAATTAGGTAAGAAACATCCTGTTCTTTCGGAGCAGAAGCTTGAAATCGGATATGATGATTCCAAAATATCATTGGAGGAGCTACTTAAACTAATTGTTCAGCAGCAGGTGGAAGCATTCAATGCCCGGTCATTTGAACTGGAAGATACAGATTATGCAAAAACACCTTCGGAGAATTATCTGAATATTCTTACGGACACCGGTAAAGCAGGCTTCGGAAGTATTTATAATGAAAAGAAAGCCAATCTTCAAAAGGTACAGGAAAATGCGGTACAGGCTTTCGAAGACGGAATGTTTGCCGTATTTTATAATGACGGGCAGCTGGAAAATCTTTCCGAAACGATAGATCTGAGCCTGAAGCATACATTTACGTTCATCAGGCTTACCTTTCTAGCAGGAAGTTATTGGTAATTAAAAACACTGAATCTCAAATAAATGGAAATCACAGAAAAATTAGAATCGAAGAAAATTGTAAATTATTATAAAAATTTACGGAAAGATTTAAAAGAGCAGACGGAAAAGGGAATATTATCCCAACTATTTTCAAAACCCAAACTGAAAAAGGAAGTAGCAGAATTAGGTTTACTGATCATGGGCAAATTCAATTATTATCAGGAATTGACCTTAGGCTCAGAGCAGTCCGAAAAGCTTAAAAAATACATCAAACCTGATATCTGGGAAGATAAAGAATATTATAAACTGCTGGTATATTTCTTTGGCGACCATGCTGATCTGGTAAAACATGCCTGGAATAAAATGCCTTACAAAATGTATCAGACAGGCTACTACAGACGTTCTTTCCGTGCACCAAACAACGAAAAATATGTGCTTCTTAATCAGGTTAATCTGATAGGAGGCCTTTTGCAGTTTCCCAGTGTCTATTCTTATACCAACGGGGGACAGCAATATTATAACCTGACCCTGGAAGAGCAGATCACCTACGACAGCCAGATCTCAAACAGCTTAAACCAGTTCTACATGTGGTCTGCAGCCATTGACACAGGAAATACGGCTGTTTATCAACTGATTGAAGATATTATTTTCAATAAACATCCTGAAGGGAAAGTATCCAGAAACATTATCAAAGCTTTGCTCAACAGTGAGCAGAAACATTGCTGGGAACTCGTGGAAAAACTCCTTTTGGCGGCTCAGCGGCAGGAAGGCTTGAGACAAACGATTCTGGAAGCTCTGGATGAAACCAGCATCGGCGCTCTGGAATATATGACGAATGTGATTGTAGAGCATAAACTCACCCGCTTTTCATCCGTTGTCCGTTCCATAGATACATGGACAGGCTTGGGTTGGGATGCTGAAAAGGAATCAGTGGTAAAAAATATTGTGTCACTGGCTCATACGTATTTCAACAATCCTGAACTGATTCCGGATGCTGTAAAAAGCAAGAACAATAACGAAGTTTATATGGCACTTTGGGTACAGTCTGTATGGGATGTGGAAAAAGCTGTGCCTTATCTGCATCAGCTGTATGACCATGGTAATGTGGAAAAGAAATGTCTGGCCATAAAATTCGCGGGAGAAACCTTCGATCCGTATATCCAGATGCCGTTATATTACAAAGCGGTACTGGAAGGTGATGTACAGGTTTTGGCTTTTGCAGGCGGGCCTTTATCAACATTATTAAGCGCCAATACGGGTTCAAAATTCTATATCAATAATCCAGACTATCCTGATTTCTTTGAAAAACTGCACGGGCTTACCCAAAAGATTGATATAAAGGAAAAGAAATTTGAAGGAAAAATATTCTCCTGGCTCAATGCGACATTCAGTAAAAGTAATTTATACGCGTCGATGTTTTATTTGGTAGGTGATGATAAAGAAAAACTGGACCTGGTTCTTTCTTATTTTGATCAGTTTGACCTTGCATTGCGTGAACAGTTGTCGAGAGGTATTTTAGGAGATTTCTACTGCTATTCCTACTCTTATAATTTCGGAAAGAAAAAGCAGGCCGTAACGCCGTTTCAGAAAGAATTTGCTTTTAAAATCATAAAAGACAGAGGAGAATCTTTAGTTGCTTCCGGGATCAACGTGCTTCAGCAGAATCCTTTAAACAAAGAGGAACTGATGATTTTCTTTGATATGTTCAAAAGAAAAGGAGGGACTCTTCGTAAAAAGCTGATAGAATTAGTCGTACAGCAGGAAGATGGAGTAGTGAGTCCATTAGTTGAAGAATTAATGGTAAAAGGAGATATTGAGCAGCGAACTGCTTCTCTGGATATCATGCTTCAGCTTCAAAAAGACAAAAGAGTGGCTGCCCAGATTGGAAGCTGGACGAAACAGTTTTCAGAAAAACCGAAAGTGTCCGAAAGAGAACAAAGCCTCTTAGACCAGCTTAATCCTTCTGATGATCAAAAAGTGCTTTCCGCAGAAAATGGATTCGGGTTCTATGATCCGTCGGTCGTTTCAAAATTTGAATTGCCTAAAGTGAACACTGATTCCGTGTATGCACAGGCTACAAAAAAGGATAAGTATGGTTTTACGCAATCCATCAGTCAGATTAAAGGAGAATTACAAAAACTCAATGAATTATTCCTTAAAAATAAAGACTATGAATACGAGGTAGATGATTGGAATGGGTCAAAAATAACCGTATTGATGGGCAACACCTTCCGGCATATCAGAAATAATACGGAAGGTTTCACTTCTGCACAAATTGCTGAAAATTATCCTCTGCACGAAGTATGGGCACAGTGGTATAAAGATTCAGGACTTCAGCCGCGGGATTTATTCCTGCTGACGTTCGCTGAAAACTGTGACCGTAAAAAGTTCAGAGACTTTCTGGAAAACTACGTATTCTATCACAAGGATATTATTCCTAATCCTTTGAAAAGTGACTATTACTGGGATAATCCCGTTAAAAGGATCCTGGAAGTTTTACAATATAAATTTGTATTTGAGGAGAAAACAGATTTCCTGATCGATGCGTGCAGTACTCTGTTTGCCCACTTGCCGGATGACGTGATCAACTACAAAGCAAAAGAAAACAACTATTACTATGGAGGAGGAACCGGCTGGCAGCAACTCGGGTTTTTCAATATATTTTTACAGGCTGTTCCGTTTAAAGGCCTTACCGATGAGCAGTATGTCAAACAGTGGAATCTTTACCGCTGGATGCAGTACAATGGTCTGGAAGAAAATAAAAAACATTCGGTTCCGAATTTCTATTTATTCTGCAAAGCGTATGAGCTGAACGTTATTACAAAAGACGAGCTTTATGAAGGGATTTTCACAGCAGACTCCGTCATAAGGGATCTTACCGGAGCAAAGACGACTACAGTTTACCACCATCAGGAAAGATATACCGATACGTTTCCTTTCCTGAAACCGATCATCGAAGACATTCAGAATAAATTCCTGGATGTAGAACTTATTCGCGGTGATGCGAATACTGCCGTTTCTCAGTTTGTGCAGGAGTTTCAGACTATCTATGGAACGAACCGTCTTGTGCAGCTGTTGAAAGGGCTCGGGAAATCGACATTGTACGCCAATTATATCTACAGTTATGGCAACGAAAGTATGACCAAGCAGAAACTGTTCTCTTACCTGATCAAAAATTCTCATCCTTTGGAAAGTGATACTCAGGAATCATTCAATGAGATGATGAAGAAAGAAAAGATTTCAGAACTCCGTTTGATACAGGCTGCCGTTTATGCGCCGCAATGGCAGAAACTCATCAGTACTTATTTAGGCTGGAAAGGACTGGATTCAGCAATCTGGTGGATGCACGCGCATACCAAAACCAGCGCCTATCAGGCTCAGAATTCAGAACTGGAAAGTGAAGTGGCTAAATATTCATCGGTAGATGTTCAGGAATTCCAGGATGGGGCAGTAGATAAAGACTGGTTTACACAAGCTTACAAAGAACTGGGAAAAGCCCGTTGGGAAATGCTGTATGAATCTGCTAAATATATTTCAGATGGAAACGGACACCGCCGGGCAAGACTTTATTCTGATACGCTTACCGGTGATTTAAAAATAAAAGAAGTAACAGCTAAAGTAAAAGATAAGCGCGATCAGGATTATCTCCGTGTGTACGGACTTGTGCCATTGAGCAAAGCCAATCCGGAGAAAGATGTTTTAAGCCGCTATGAATACATTCAGCAGTTTAAAAAAGAAAGTAAGGAATTTGGTTCCATGAAACAGGCGAGTGAATCGCTGGCGATTCGGGTGGCATTGGAAAACTTAGCCAGAAATGCAGGCTATCCGGATCCGATCCGACTGACCTGGGCGATGGAAACCAAACAGATTCAAACCATTTTATCAAAAGAAACGCAGGTGACGATTGATGGAGTAACGGCAGGTCTGATTATAGAAGACGATGGAAAAGCCGAAATGGTCGTGTTCAGGGATGATAAGCAGCTGAAATCCATTCCGCCGAAAATCAAGAAAGACAAAGCGATTGTAGAATTAGGAAACTACCGCAAGATTATGCGGGAACAGTGGACCCGCTCCCGAAAAGGACTGGAAGAAGCCATGATAAGAGGCGACGAGTTCTTTTTTGCAGAAATTAAAAACCTTTTTGAGCATCCGGTTATTGTCAAGCATCTGGAAAAGCTCGTCTTCATTTCCAATGATGATAAAACAGGATTCTATCATGACGGAAATCTGGTGAATGCTCACGGAGAAATTCAGGAATTAAATGATAGCAATACACTGAGAATTGTCCATTGTGTAGATCTTCATCAGCATGGCGTCTGGAGCGATTATCAGCACTATTGTTTTACAGAAAAACTGATCCAGCCATTCAAACAGATATTCCGGGAATTGTATGTGCCTACACCGGATGAGCTGAAGGAGAAATCAGTGTCGCGCCGGTATGCAGGCCATCAGGTTCAACCGAAACAGGCATTGGCTTTGCTTAAAACACGAGGCTGGAAAGTAGATTACGAAGAAGGTCTTCAGAAAGTCTATCATAAAGAAGGCTTCCAGGTGAAAATGTATGCCGCAGCCAATTGGTTTTCACCAGCCGAAGTAGAAAGTCCGACTTTGGAAACCATAGAATTCCATTCATTAAAAGATTATAAAAATATTCCTTTTGAAGATATCAATCCAAGACTGTTTTCAGAGGTGATGCGGGATATAGATCTGGTCGTATCAGTAGCTCACGTAGGCGGAGTAGACCCGGAAGCCAGCCATTCTTCCATTGAAATGCGTTCAGTACTTATGAAAGAAACGGCCCGCTTATTTAAACTGGATAACGTAAGTATTGAAGGCTCGCATGTATTGGTGAAAGGTAAAATGGGAGAATACAGTGTACATTTAGGCAGTGCGGTGGTTCATCAGGTTCCGGGCAAATATCTGTCTATCCTTCCGGTTCACTCCCAGCACAGGGGAAGACTGTTCCTGCCTTTTGCCGATGATGACCCGAAGTCTGCAGAAGTAATGTCTAAAGTATTATTACTGGCAAAAGACGATGAAATACAGGACCCAACCATTCTTACGCAGATCAAAAGAGAATTTGTTTAACGTATAATAATGATCCTCCTATAAAGAGTATATTTCTTGGAAAGTATACTCTTTTTTTATACCAATTCTAAAGAATATCCCTTTAAATACATTATACTTTTTACATCATACTTTGTACAAAAAAAGCCACAAAAAAAGCACCTTTTTCAGATGCTTGTGTTTTTAGATATTCTTTTTTAAACTTCGTCGTCAGAATCAATTGTGAATGATTTGCTTTTGAAATCTTTGTCGTGTTTTTCTGATATTACATCCTCACCCTTTTCGTTAATGATGAAATCTGTGGATTCATTAAACATCTCCTGAAAACTCTTAAAATCCTCTTTGTAAAGATAAATTTTGTGCTTCTCGAATGTAGCTTCCCCATTCTCCCCGAAGTTCTTTTTACTTTCGGTAATCGTAAGATAATAATCTCCTGCTTTCGTCTCGCGCACATCAAAGAAATAAGTTCTTCTCCCTGCTTTTAACACCTTAGTGAAAATTTCATTTTCATGGCGTTCCTTGTATTCACTCATTGTTAGATATTTTTTAATCTTGTTAAGAACAAATATAAAAGAATTCTTTTAATCACAAAATTTTTTTTATGATTTATTTAACAATTGAGAACGAAACGGCTAAGCAGTTACAGAATTGGCAATTTCAGTCAGGTTGATGATTTTATCCGCTTTTTGAGCGCTAGACTCTCTGTGTGTGATAATTATGGATGTGGCATTGCTGATTTTTCTATCGATATTTTCGAGAATATTCTGCTCGGTTTCCGTGTCCAGAGCAGACAGAGAATCATCAAAAATAATGATATTCGGGTCCTTAATTAAGGCTCTCGCGATGCATATTCTTTGTTTCTGACCCCCTGAAAGCATCACGCCGCGTTCACCTACCAGTGTTTTATACTGCTCTTTAAATTCAACAATATTTTTATCGACGTCTGCAATTTTTGCATATTCCACGACTTTCTCATGAGACGGATGATCAATGGCAAAACCGATATTATTTTCAATGGAATCCGAGAATAAATAGCTTTCCTGAGGAATATAGCCAATGAAATTCCTGTAATTCGTGAGGTTATGATCTTTCAGGTTTTTACCATCAATTAAGATCTCGCCTTCCGTAGGATCAATCAGCCTGCAGAGAAGTAAGGCAATCGTAGATTTTCCGCTTCCCGTTTTGCCCATGATCGCTAAGGATTCTCCTGCTTTTATGGTGAAACTCAGGTTATCCAGCGCTCTGATTCCCGTATTGGGATAGACGTAGGAAACATTTCTGAATTCAATATCCCCTTTAATAGGATAGGTCTCAAAGTTCGTATTAATGACCTCTGATTTTTTATCCAGGAATTCATTAATCCTTTGCATTGAAGCCTCGGCTCTCTGGTTCACGGAAGTTACCCAGCCCACCATGGAGAACGGCCAGATCAGGATATTGATGTACATGAAGAAATCTGCAATTTTACCCACACTCAGCTCTCCTGCAATATATTTCTGACCACCGATTAAAATCACCGCCACATTCAATAATCCGATTACGAATAAAATAATAGTAAAGAAGTACGCTTCAGTTTTTGCTAAATCCAAAGCTTTGTCCTGATAGTCAGTTACTTTTATCCCATAGTTCTTTTTGATATAGTTCTCCTTAGCGAAAAACTTCACTACCCGGATTCCTGAGAAACTGTCCTGTACAAAAGTAGAGATCGCAGACTGGCTCTTCTGCATGATCTTCGATTTCTTATTGATAATCGAACTTACCTTAAATATAATATAGGATAAAACAGGAAGCGGGAGAAGCGTCCATAAAGTCATGGATGCATCTGTTTTCACCATATAAATACTGGTAATCAAAAGCAGGATCACCAAATTCACCACATACATCACGCCCGGGCCAAGATACATTCTTACCGCCACAACATCTTCACTCAGCCTGTTCATCAGATCTCCAATGGTCGTCTGCTTATAATCGGTAAGGGATAATTCCTGATAATGTCTGTAAATTTTATTTTTCAGTTCGTATTCTATCCTTCTTGAGGCCACAATAATCGTCTGCCGCATCATAAAGGTAAAAAATCCGGTAAGGAGGGATGAGCCCACAATAATGGCCACATAGATCAGAACCTGCTTGTTAAAACCTAAATGTCCGCCTTTGGTAAGCTCGTCCACAGATTTTCCTACAAACTGAACTTTATATATATTAAAGAAATTACTGGCAATGATAAATAACAACCCCCAAAACAAGAGTATTTTGTGCTTCCAAAAATAAGGGTTTAAGGTTTTTAGCGCTTTCATAAAGTTTTACAAATTTACAAAAATGTAGACACACTACGAATTTCATCAATTTTAATTTTTGTATCTTTGCACCCATAAAAAGCTCTTTGAATGTTAGGAAGACGACAAATCCGTGAAAAAATAGTGCAAACAGTGTATTCATACTACCAGAATCCTGTAAAATTTGATGTTTTAGAGAAAAATATGTTCTCAGGAATAGAGAAAATCTATAATCTCTATATCTATCAGATTAACTTTTTGGTGGCTCTGAAAGAATTGGCAGAGACCCAGATCGAGATCGGAAAAAATAAATACATTAAAACCGATGCTGATATCAATCCTAATCAAAAATTCATCAATAATCAGGTATTGATCAAACTGGAAGAAAATCCCGAGAGATTGTTTTTCACAGGTCAGCACAAACAGCTGAAATGGGATATGCATGATGATGTACTGGTGAAAACTTTTCAAAGAATTACCGCAGGAAAACGTTATCAGGATTTTATGAAAGAAGACGGATACTCTTTTGAAGATGATCAGAAGTTTATCGGGAAGTTATTTTTAAGATACATCGCTGAAAATGATGATTTCCAGGAATATCTTAGTGATAAGGAACTTTCATGGTATGATGATATTCATATTGCCAACTCTATGGTGCAGAAAACAATTGGTTTCCTGAAAGAAGATGAAGAAAGCAGAACTTTAATTAAAATGATTAAAGATGAAGAGGATAAAGCTTTTGCCGGAAAACTTCTCAGAGATACCCTGAACAATTGGGAAGCTAATGAGAAAAAGCTGAGTGAAAGACTTGAAAACTGGGATCTGGAAAGAGTTTCCCTGATGGATAAAGTAATTCTGGCTACCGCTATTTCAGAACTGGATAATTTTCCTTTTACCCCTTCAAGAGTTATTATCAATGAATATATTGAAATTGCAAAAGTATTTGCAACAGACCGTTCCAATATCTTCATTAACGGAATTTTGGATAAATATTGTAAAGATCAAAATAGAATTTAACATGAAAAAGACGTTATCAATTATCGCTTTGTCTATTATAGGCCTTGGTTTAGTTTCTTGTAAAAAAGAAAACCAGCAAGCTGCAGCAGGTGCGGAAGCTGCTAATATCACAGATTCTACAGCGGGTGCCACGAATTTAGCGCCTACTACCGATTCAGCGGCAGTTCCGGCAGCCAATACAACAGCAGCGCCTGTTTCAAACCAGCCGTTAACATCTGTTGCATTATCTGAAAGCAACTTCGATTTTGGAAACATCAAAAAAGGAGATAAAGTAGAGCACATCTACGAAATTACCAATACAGGGAAAAATCCTTTAGTGATCTCTGAAGTAAAGCCTGGATGCGGATGTACAGCTCCTGATTTTACAAAAGATCCTATCCTTCCTGGTAAAAAAGGAAAAATTACTTTGCATTTTGATTCTTCAAGCTTCGACGGAAACGTTCAGAAGTATGCAGATGTATTTGCCAACGTGGATAAAGCTCCTATTAAATTAACGTTCACAGCGAACATCCAACCATAAAATAATGAATACATTATCAATCTTTTTACAGGCAGCAGCTCAGGGAGGAAACTCTTCTATGATGTTGATCATGATGGGGGTCATGTTTGTCGGGTTTTATTTTCTGATGATCAGACCACAGATGAGAAAACAGAAGCAGGAAAAAACCTTCCAGGAAACTTTAAAAGTAGGAACCAGAGTAGTCCTTACTTCAGGTCTTCACGGAAGAATTGCTCAGGTTCAGGATGATGGATTTGTGATTGAAACTTTATCCGGAAAACTGAAATTCGAAAAAGCGGCCGTTTCAAGAGAATTTACTGAAGCCCGTTTTGGAGATAAAGCAAAAGCAGCTGCTGATAAAACAGCAGAGAAAAAAGAAATTGATACTGAAAAGAAATAATTTTTCAGTTTGAAAATATCAATCGGCGCGGTGAACGAAGTTCACCGCGCCGATTTTTTATAGAGATCAGGAAGTGAGATTTTAGACATCAGACTTTCTTAGGTTAAGACTAAGATTGAGGCTAAGAAAGGTCAATGGTCAATTTTACTGCGCAAATATCTGGTGGCGGAGGTTCCCGAAGCCACCAGATATTTGTCATTTACCCAATATTTTTCGGATTTACACTTTTCAACCCTGCCTCCAACACGCAACTCACACCCAGCAACTAATAACTCTCAACCTTCCAACCCTGAAATCCACATCATAAAAACATCCGCTTAATCAGTGGCGAAGCCACATCTCTTTGCTCATCTCAAAACTATTACATATTATTTTAAAACTTTGCGTCAAAAAAATCTCCCACAGATCCCACCGATTGCACAGATTTTTTCAGCCAAATCAAGTTGTTGCTTCTATAAAATACGTGTTTTAAAATAAGTTTAGGCGTTCAAATTAGTGCTATCCGTGAATTCATTCGTGAAATTTGTGTTTAAAAGCATTTTCAATCAAAATTAAAATCAAATAAAATATCTTTGCGCGATGAATCAAAACACAGGAAAAACCGTTCTCATTTTAGGAGCTAATTCAGATGTCGCCAAGCAATGCATCAGGCAGTATCTTGAAAAAGGATATGCTGTAATAGCTGCTTCTCGGGATACCGCATCTCTTGAAAAATTTGTTCAGGACAACCATCTTGATCCTTCAAGGGTAACCATTCTTTATTTCGATGCCGTAGATTTTGATTCCCACCAGAAATTTTATGATGAACTTTCTGTAAAGCCACATATTGCAGTATATGCCGCAGGCTTTCTGGTTGATAATGAAAAAGCACTGAGGGATTTTAAAGGGACACACCAGATGATGCAGGTGAATTATATGGGAGCAGTTTCCATTTTGAACATTATTGCAATGGACCCCAATAATACTAATCTTGAAAGAATTATAGGACTTTCATCTCTTTCCGGAGTGAGAGGGCGGAAAAGTAATTTTGTCTATGGAAGTACAAAAGCCGCATTTACGCAATATCTGGCTGGTCTTCGACAGGAACTGGCTTCAAGAAATATAAAGGTGAATGCTTTAGTCATCGGTTATATAAGAACCAAGATCAATGCAGGGCTGGAACTTAATGAATCTCTTATCATGGAGCCGGATTATGTGGCAAAACATATCGTTAATGCCGGAAATTCCTTCACGATCGTTCCGAATTTTAAGTGGAAGATTATTTATTTGATTTTGAAAGTGCTGCCGGAAAGTTTAGTGGCAAAGCTTCCTTAATTTTGTTGTTTTGAATACTTTTGAAGATAGTTTAATATGATCTCAAATTCATCATTTTTAAATTCAGATTTTTGAATAATAAAAGATAAATTATTGATTGGATTGATGATAACAGTGTCATTTGATCTTACGTAAAAAACCTTTTCCCAAACGGAACAGATAGTATTGAATACATTTTTAAATTCAATGCTGTGGTCATTTAAAATAATGAAAGAAGTTTCGTTCTTAGCTTTTAACTCAGCAATAATCTCTTCTGTTTCTTTTTTAAATTTCTTTCTGGAAACAAAATAGTGATTGAATAAAATGAAGCAATATCCGCAGAAAAAAACGCCGCCATATTTAAATATATAATGAATTAAATTTTTATCAAAATTTTCTATGGGATAGAATCCTAAAAATAAAAAGACTAAAGTAAAAAGTACAATTTTCCACCAGTTTTTTAGTGCTTTACCCCATACATATTTAAAATAAAAATTTTGGTTTTGCCTTTCAAATGTTTCATTAAAAGGAATTTCGATCTTAATAATTTCATTCATGGCTATCAGTGGTTATGATCATTTTTGACCGTTCCAAAAATAGAATTTTAATCACCATGCTGCAATAGCTCCAACGCCTTCATCATATCAATTCCCTTTCCAAGAACAGGTTTAAATAAATCTCCCTTTTCCTTGATTATTTCCAACGCATTATCAATCGTAAAATCCGTCGGCTTCAAACCTGGCTTTACTTCATCCCACTCCAGAGGCATAGAAACGGAAGCTCCTTCTTTAGGCCTTAAACTGTAAGCACTTGCCAAGGTCTGTCCGGTTCTGTTTTGAAGATAATCAAGATAGATTTTTTTATCATCCCTTTTCTGTAAACTTCTTTCCAAAGTAGTAATTTTAGGAAGCTTTTCATTCACCTGTTTCATCAGGATATGGGCAAAATCCTTTACCTGGTCGAAATCATATTTTCCACCCATCGGAATATAGATGTGAATTCCCGTACTTCCCGAAGTTTTGCAGTATCCTTTAATTTTAACCGAGTTTAAAACCTCATTCACCTGAAGGGCAGTTTCAATCACATCATCAAATGAATTTTTCTTGGACGGATCGAGATCCAGTACCAGATAATCAGGATGTTCAAGGTCCGGCAGGGCACTGTTCCACGGGTTTAAATCGATGCAGCCCAGATTATTCAGATAAGCCAAAGTTGCTTTATCATTACAGTACACATAATCTATATATTTATCGTTGGATTCAGAATAAACCTTTGTTGTTTTAATCCAGTCCGGCATATGGTCTCCCGCATCTTTCTGGTAAAAGCCCTGTTCTTCAATTCCGTTGGGGAAACGGTTCAGAGATAAAGGTCTGTTTTTCAGGTAAGGCAGTATATAAGAAGCAACGGACTGATAATATTCAATCACATCACCCTTCGTAATTTCATCTTTTGGAAAATAAATTTTATCCTGATTCGTGAGTTTTACCTTGTGCTTATCCAGTGTTATTTCCTTCTCTTTTTCGGTGTTCTCAGTTTTTTTTGACGAAGTTTTCGATTTCATTTCTTTAGATTTTACGTTGATTGGACTGATGGTAATTTCTTCAGGTTCTTTATCTTCCCGGATGGCCACAAAAACAGGGTGGCGGTAAATGCCATCTTTTGTAATCTCCGAATATTTGATCTCGCAGACCAGTTCAGGTTTCGTCCAGGTTACAGGCATATTGGTTTTCGGAACCGTTTCAAAAGGCGACGTTTTTATGATCAGCTTTTGAAGCCTTCCGTAAAGCTGCTGCAAAGATTCATTATTAAATCCCGTTCCTGTGTGTCCGCAGTAGATCAGCTGCCCGTCAATATATTTCCCCAGAATAAGTGCTCCGAAACTTTTTCTCGAGCCTCTGGGTTCCGTAAATCCACAGATAATGGCTTCATCCGTATTGGTGAATTTTATTTTGAGCCAGTCCGGACTTCTGTGGTTTTCTATATATAAACTGTCTGCTTTCTTGGCGATCATTCCTTCCAGTTTCATCTTTTTCATTTGATTGAAGAAAGCCAGGCCGTTTTCGAGAATGTGGTCGCAGTATTTAATGATGTCTGTTTCTGTTAAAGCTTCCTTTAAAAGTTCTTTCCGCTGGAGAAGAGAAAGATCTTCTGTAGAATGGCCGTTCAGCCAGAGGAGATCAAAGACCTGATAAGTTAAAGCCAGGTCAGGATTATCACCAATTTGCTGTAAAAGCTGGAAATTAGGTTTTCCATGTTCATCGTAGGCGACAATTTCTCCGTCAAGAACCATTTTATGCTGCTGCTGTTCAAGATCTTTGGTGACCTTTTCAAATTTCGATAAAAATGAAATTCCGTTCCGGGAATAGAATAGGGGATGGGTATGGCTGAGATCTGCAATGGCCCGGTAGCCGTCCCATTTTATTTCAAAAACCCAGTCTTCATCATCAAATGCTTTTTCAGAAGATTTGGCCAGCATCGGCCTGATAAATGAGGTAAGCTTCTTTTCATTCGTTAGAGAATTGAAATTTCTGAATCTCTTTTCCGAAGTTATGACTTCTTTTCTGCCTTTATTTTTAGGCTTTTTTTTTCCTCTAAAAATTTCGTTACCAAAGATTTTGGTGATGTGTTTTCTTCAGCATCATAGGGACTTTCTGCAAAATCATCTTTATGTTTAATGAGCAGCCACGCATTGTCTTCGCTGTTTTTCATTTTAACAAGAGCGAATTCCCCTTTCAGTTTTTTTCCATGTAAAATGAATTTTAATGAACCGGCATGAAGTTCTTTTAAAAGCTCTTTTTCGGGGGGTATTTTGGTTTCCTCCAGCGGTTCGTAGGTTCCGCTGTCCCAGACTTCCACCTGTCCGGCTCCGTAATTGCCTTCCGGAATGTTTCCTTCAAAATCTTTATAATCATAAGGGTGATCCTCTACCATCATGGCCAGACGTTTGTCTTTGGGATCAAGAGAAGGACCTTTCGGAACGGCCCAGCTTTTCAGAACACCATCCATTTCCAGCCGGAAATCATAATGAAGCCTGGACGCCGCATGCCTCTGAATCACAAAAATAAGTTTGTCCTTACTTTTTTTCGTTTTCCCTTCAGGTTCTGTAGTTTCATTGAACTTCCGTTTTTCGTTATAATCTTTCAGAGCCATTATGATGCAGATTTAGATTTTGAATTTTGTAAACTGGCTTTTAACTGAGCCATAAGATCAATCACTTTACCCTCTTTGGCAGGTTCTGCTTTTTTAGCTTTAATATTCTTACCTTTTGCTTTCTGTTTGATGATTTTCATGAGGGCATCAGAATACGTGTCTTTATACATTACCGGGTCAAAATCCTGGGAAAGCTGTTTGATAAGACTTACCGCCATTTTTACTTCTGCCGGTTTCGGGGCTTTCTTAGCCGGGATCTTTAAATCTTTATAATCTCTGATCTCCTGATCAAAACGGAGCCTGTTAAGGACCAGGATCTCATCATTATAAGGTCTGATCATCCCGATGGCTTCACTTTCACGGAGTACAAATGTGCCTATTCCTGCCATTTGTGTTTCCTGCAAGGCTTTAAGCAGAAGTCTGTAGGCATTTTCACCATTTTTCTGAGGCTCCAGATAATAGGGATTTTCAAAATACACACTGTCTACTTCAGCTTCTTTTACAAATTGGTCTATGGAAAGTATTTTTGTTTTTTCGGGGCTTGCCGCTTCATAATCCTCTTTATCAAGAACGATGTATTTATCGTCCATGAGATATCCTTTCACAATGTTTTCCCATTTCACTTCTTTTCCCGTGCTCTCGTTGACTCTTTTAAATTTAATATTAGAAAAATCAGATTTGTCGAGCATATCGAGATCCAGTTTTGTAGTTTCTGTGGCGGAGTAGATTTTTACGGGGATATTGACTAAACCGAATCCAATGGCGCCATTCCAAATTGCTTTCATTGTCTTACGTTTTTAAAAATCAATCAATTAACATGCCGCCAAATGATTATGTGGTATATTTTAGAGGCTTTGTTGCCAAATGGCAATGGGTTTTTCATTCCGTTTTTCTACCTTTATATTTCCCCGCTTACGGACGAAAATCATATGGAAGAACTTTTTAATTACATCCGGAAATTTGGAATACTCAACCCTGAGGAACGGCTGCTGATTGCCGATGGGCTGCAGGAAATCACTATTGAGAAGGGTGAACATTTTATAGAAGCAGGAAAGGTAAGCCGGAAAATTGCTTTTGTAAAGGAAGGAGTGTTCCGGTCTCTGTATTACAATAAGCAGGGAGATGATTTTACCCGTTATTTTATCTATGAAGGAAGATTCATCGGGGATTTTTACGGTTTTGCGGATCAGATGCCTTCGCTGGAGTATATTGAAGCGGTCACCGACGGAACAGTATTGGCCATTGACCTTGAACACTTCAAAAAACTGGAAAAGGAAATTACCATCTGGCCTGTACTATTCGCGAAACTCCATGCTTTTGTCGCAGAGAATAAACTGAAGGTAGCAAGCACCATGCTGAATCTGGATGCCAAATCAAGGTATATTCATTTTTTAAACCATTATCCGGGGCTGGCCAACCGTGTTCCCCAGTCTATGCTGGCTTCTTATCTGGGAATAACACCTTCTTCTTTAAGCCGTATCAGAAGGAATATTGTATAAAATATCAATAGAAACGGGCTTTAGCCCGTTTTAAAATAAAAGCAGAATCTCCACCGGCTTTAGCCGAAACTGAATAAAAGTATATCCTCTCTTTTTGCCAAATGACAATGGCCTCATTTTCAAACGGTCATAGCTTTGTATCATAAAATTTAAATATATGGACATTGTTTTAGGCCTGCAGTGGGGCGATGAAGGAAAAGGAAAATTTATTGATCTGATCAGTGAGGATTATGATATCACGGCCCGTTTTAACGGCGGTGCGAATGCAGGGCACAGTATAGAACGCAACGGAAAGAGAATTACACTTAAATCTCTTCCTTCGGGAATTTTTATGAAAGATGTTCAGAACGTCATCGGAACAGGAACTGTGCTGGATCCTGTGAGTTTCAGAAACGAGATTTTAAATTTACAGAAGTTTGACGGAAGCCTTGAACCGGAAAAAAATCTTGTGATTTCACAAAAAGCCCATCTTGTCCTTCCAACGCACAGACTTCTGGATGTTTTTATGGAAGAAAACCCGGATTATACTACGATAGGAACCACTAAGAACGGTATTGCACAGGCTTATTCCAATAAAATTTTAAGACAGAATCTAAGGGTGGGAGATATAGAATCCCCGGATTTTAAAAACAGGGTCATTCATATCTTAGAAAGAGGTTACAGATTTCTTGCGGGAGGAGACAGGGTTCTTCCATCTCTTGAAGAGATCAGCAGTGAGTTTTTTGAAGCGATAGATTTTCTGAAGACATTCAAACGTACAGAAACGGAAATATTTTTAAATAAAGCCTTATCAGAGGGAAAAAAGGTATTGGCAGAAGGATCACAGGCTGCGATGCTGGACATCGATCACGGAACGTATCCTTATGTAACCTCTTCATCGACTACGGCTGCCGGAGCGAGCAGTGGTCTGGGGATTTCTCCTAAAAAAGTCGGTGAAATATTCGGGATTGCGAAAGCGTATTGTACAAGAGTAGGAAACGGAATATTCCCGACTGAGCTTTTTGATCAGGCAGGTGAAGAAATCAGAGATAAAGGACACGAATTTGGCTCAAATACCGGACGCCCGAGAAGAATTGGCTGGCTGGATCTTCCGGCTTTAAGATATGCCATTATGATCAACGGTGTTACCCAGGTTATCCTGACCAAAGCAGATATTTTAAGCGGAATGAAATCTGTGGCTGTCTGTACCCATTATGAGCTGGAAGACGGAACACTTGAAATGACTGCCGGAACGCTTCCTGAAAACGCCCGCCCGGTTCTGAAAACACTGGAAGGCTGGGAAGGAGATATTTCAACGCTTAAAAACGCATTTGAACTCCCTGAAAAATTAAAAGATTTTCTTTTCTTTCTGAATAATGAGCTGGGTGTTCCCGTGACTTATCTTTCTACAGGGCCGGGAAGACAGCAGATTTTGAAATTAAACAGTTAATAAAATAAGTTTATAATATACAAAAGAGGTTAGGAAATTGATATCCTAACCTCTTTATATTTGAATTGAAAAGTTTAAGTTAATTAACTTTTGTAAGTTTAAAACGCTGTTTGGTAGATGCCTGAACCGTTTGATCCGTGGTGCCGATCACAATAGGCGTAAGATTAGCGGTTAAACCACTTTTTACTTCTAATCTCAGGGATGGTGCATTTTTAGGCGCGAATCCAAATCCATTATTTCCAAGATTGAACAATAACCATTTCTGGGCATCTGTACTGGAATTGGTTCTTAGCTCTACCGCTGTACCATTCACTGTACCGCTGCTTTTTACGGTTAATACTTTTGTAGGATCCAATAAAGATTTGATGATGTAATACCCGTGATCTGATTTAGTGAAAGTAAATCTCTGGTTATTTCCTGTAGAGGCTGAATTCAGTACTAGGCTGGTGCCATCTGTAGCGGTGGTTCCTGAGATACCTAAATTTTTATCCGTTGCCAGAGCGGTTGTCAGTGTATACGTTCCGTTGATGGTAGAAGTAGCATTAACAGGTCCGTACAGATGATTGATCCCGGCATAGTCACCGGCAGATAATCCTGTTCTTTGCTTGGTGAAAGTAGAACCGTCCAGTTTCGTCATGACAGGCTGGCTTGAGTTGATAGCAAAATCTGTGGATTGATACATCATGACTGAACCGAAATCAAATGCCCCATGTCCTCCATAATCATTATAAAGATTGAAATTATGATGAGTTCCTGCCTGTGCCTTGGTGACGTCTACAATAATGTATTGATCTCTGTCCGGACGGCACTGCTCGTGCATGATTCCCATAGAGTGCATCACTTCGTGGGCAATAATGGCCGGATAGGTAATATTATAAATTTTAATGCCATTTACTCTGTTTTTTACCCATCCGAGCGGAGAACTGTTGCCTGTAGAATAGGTAAAAGTGATATATTCTGTTTGGTTCGTACGCTGAACAAACTGCATACTGGTTTGAGAAGAAATCATATCAAACGCTTTGTTGATATTGGTAAGGAATGTATTGTAGTTCTGAGTGCTCAGGGTTCCCTGGCTCGGCAATGTATAATAAACAGTTGCATTGGGCCATGTCTTAATGAAGGAACTTACAATGGTACTCTTCTCAGATGTTGACAATTCAGAATTGGCCTGCATCTTTAATTTGTTAAACTGTTCCGCTGAAATAGTAATATCCTCTGCGTAAAAATATTCGCCGTTTACTTCATTAACATACGTGTAAACCCCATCAATCAATAATTTGTGAATCGTTGTATTATCCAGCTTAGTGGTTGAATAATCAGTAGAATCAGCCTGGGTGTTTTCAATGTCCGATCTGCACGAATTCAGGGCCAGAACAAGGCATCCTGATAATAGTAATAGTTTGCTTTTCATATCATTTAAATATTGGTGTATTGGTAATGTTTTTCAAATATGAATAGTGGTATTATCAACATATTTGCATTTGAATTATAAATATACTAATAAAACCTGTATTTAAACGTAACATAATATAATAGTTGTTTTACTATTTATTTCATTGAATAACGTATTTCTTTCGTTAATAAATTTATTTTATGTGATTTTATTCTATCAAATTAAAATTTTAATTATTTCACAAATATTTGACATAAGAATTAAGGAGCCCCCAATTATTAATGAGTACAGAGTTAAATTGAACATTGTTGTGGTTTTGGACAAAAAAAGACGAATATTTTTCTTCGTTTTGGTAGGTATTAGTTGATATGAATTTTTTCGATCCGGTCATTATCAGTGTCTAAAATCAGAATTCCTTCATCCTCTCCATTGAGCTGCCCCAGTAAACTTCCTGTTTTACTCCATATGGAAGATTTTCCGGCGCATTCATAACCTCCGGATTCTCCAACAAAATTGGCCATCAAAACATGCATGTGAAATTTTTCTGCGATGCTGGATAGTTTAATAATGTCATCATCAATTCCATTGACTGAATTGAGAACACTTGCCGTGTAAATAGTTGCCCTTGTGTGATAAGCTTCCTGCGAATGGGCAGGATCAGATAAATCATAACAGATGGCCAGTGATATTTTATTCTGCAGCAATTCCAGCTGGCAAAAGCTTTCTCCACTTGAAAAAATATTGATTTCTGTTGGGAAAAGATGACGTTTTGAATAAACCCCTCTCTTTTTTCCCGGCTCGAATATAATGCTGCTTATCAATAGCTGATCACCGGACTTTGTCGGCATTCCAATAACGATGCTCATGGTATGGCCATCTGCCATTTTTTGAAAAACATCTAAAACCTGATCTTCATAATCTATGGAGAGCTTTTCTGCCAGTTCAGGTTCGTAGCCGGTAATCGAAAGTTCAGGAAAAATAATCATATCCACATTTTCAGTTGCTGCTTCTTTGATTATTATTTTGTGCTTTTCAATATTTTTCAGAATATCTCCCTTGATAGGATTGATTTGTGCTGCTGCAATTTTCATAGGATGTCAAATAAAAAAGCGGAGAAAAAATCTCCGCTTTCAGTTTATGCTTTTAAGTTCAATTGTATTTCCAGTTCATCCAGCTGTGCTTCAGCGATGGATGCCGGCGCGTCGATCATTACATCACGCCCCGAATTGTTTTTAGGGAATGCGATATAATCCCTGATCACTTCGTTTCCGTCAAGAATAGCCACCAGACGGTCAAATCCGAACGCTAATCCACCGTGAGGCGGTGCTCCGTATTTAAAGGCATTCATCAGGAATCCGAATTGAGCTTCTGCTTCCTCTTTGGTAAATCCTAAAAGATCGAACATTTTAGATTGAAGATCTTTGTCAAAAATTCTGATAGATCCGCCGCCGATCTCGTTTCCGTTAAGAACCATATCATAAGCATTAGCTCTTGCTTTCCCCGGATCTGTTTCCAGTAAGTGAATATCTTCAGGCTTGGGAGACGTGAAAGGGTGGTGCATCGCGTGATAACGTCCGCTTTCTTCATCAAATTCCAATAACGGGAAGTCTACAACCCAAAGCGGAGCAAATACATCGCCTTTTCTTAGTCCCAAACGGTTTCCAAGTTCCATTCTCAAGGCAGAAAGCTGGGCTCTTACCTTGTTTTCGTTTCCGGATAAGATCAGCATTAAATCACCTTCTTTTGCTCCGAATTTTTCAATGATCTTCGCCAGGTCTTCTTCGTTGTAGAATTTGTTGACCGATGAGGTTTTCACACCGTCATTCTGGAATTTAGCCCAAACCATTCCGGATGCCCCGATCTGTGGACGTTTTACCCAGTCAACCAATTCATCAATCTGCTTTCTTGTATAATCAGCACATCCTTCCACATTGATGCCGACAACCAGTTCAGCATCATCAAATATTTTAAAGTCTTTTCCTTTTACCAGTTCATTAAGTTCCACGAATTCCATTCCGAAACGGATATCCGGTTTGTCGTTTCCGTATTTTTTCATCGCATCTGCAAACGTCATTCTCGGGAAAGCTCCGAATTCCTGACCTGTAATATCTTTGATCAGTGTTTTGGTCATTCCTTCAAAAACATTCATAATGTCTTCCTGCTCTACGAAAGCCATTTCACAGTCGATTTGGGTAAATTCCGGCTGTCTGTCCGCTCTTAAGTCTTCATCACGGAAACATTTCACGATCTGGAAATATTTATCCATTCCACCTACCATCAGAAGCTGCTTGAACGTCTGCGGCGATTGGGGAAGGGCATAAAACTGTCCCGGGTTCATTCTGCTTGGAACCACGAAGTCTCTTGCGCCTTCAGGAGTAGATTTAATTAAAACAGGAGTTTCCACTTCAATAAATCCTTCATCTGAAAGGTAATTTCTAACCTTCTGGGCCATTTTATGACGGAAGATCAGCTTTTCTTTTACAGGATTTCTTCTGATATCCAGGTAGCGGTATTTCATTCTTAATTCCTCACCGCCGTCCGTTTCATCTTCAATGGTGAAAGGTGGAAGCTGGGATTCATTAAGAACCGTTAGTTTCTCAACTAAAATTTCAATTTCTCCGGTTGGAATATTCGGGTTTTTGCTTACTCTTTCAATTACTTTTCCGGTAACCTGAATGACGAATTCACGACCCAGTTTTTTAGCCTCTTCCATCAGCTGGGCTGAAGAACGGTCCTGATCGAAAACCAACTGAGTAATTCCGTAACGATCCCGAAGATCTATCCAAATCATAAATCCTTTATCACGGATAGTCTGTACCCATCCGGAAAGTGTAACTACTTCATTAAGATTTTTCAGAGATAATTCTCCGTTCGTGTGTGATCGAAACATAATTATTTGTTTAAGGTTCAATGTATAAGATATAGGACTGAGCTTTTTGATCATTAAATTTTCAATCCTAAATTCCGGATGCAAAGATAGGATTTTTGAAGGTTTTATAAACAAAAAAAACTTCCTTTCGGAAGTCTTTGTATATTATTGATGGGCTTTTAATTATTTACAGCACCTTTTTGTATCAATAGTTGTGCGGTTTGTTCTTTATTCCCTAATTTAGCTAATGAAAGAGGAGTTTTACCGTTACATTCCTTATTGACATCTGCCTGATTGTCTAATAAAAATTTCACAATATTATTTCTGCCATACAATGAGCTGAAGCCTAATGCACTGAAAGTTTCATTTTTAAGCGGAAAACATTTATTGTAATCTGCTTTTGAAAAATTCTTTTTAAATACAGCAACGTCATCAGACTGAATAGCCTGCATCTGGCTTTTGCTAAGCGATTGAGCAGACAGCATATTGGCAGATACTGAAATGACAAGTAGAAAGGCAGTAGAGATTATTTTTTTCATAAGATTCATTTTAACAATATACAAATCTAATTAATTTTTTGATATAGGTAACTTATTTTTTATAGGAATTGAATTTGTATTTTTGAGAATCAGATAATTATTGATTAGAAAATGGCTAGATATATAGATTTTTTGAAAAAGGCATTCAGCGGCGAAGAGGTCGATTATACCAAAATAACGATAAGAAGCGCCGTACTTCTCCTTGCCATTCCTATGATGCTGGAAATGGCTATGGAATCTGTTTTTGCATTGGTGGACCTGTATTTTGTAGGTCACCTGAAAGATAGCGGATACGCCATCCAGACGGTGGGCTTAACGGAATCTGTGCTTTCCGTGATGTATTCTATCGCGATTGGAATGAGTATGGCTGCTACCGCATTGGTGGCACGGAGAATCGGGGAGAAAAATCCGGAGCAGGCTTCCAGAAGTGCTGCGCAGGTTTTGCTGGTATCATTTACCATTACAATCATTCTGAGTTTATTCGGTGTTATTTATGCTGAGGAAATCCTGATTCTGATGGGTTCAAAGCCTGAAGCAGCAGCCTATGGAAAAGACTTTACCAGGATTATGATGGGAAGCAGCGTGATCATTATGCTTTTATTTTTGATCAACGGAATTTTCAGAGGAGCAGGAAATGCAGCCATTGCCATGAAATCTTTATGGATCGCCAATATTGTGAATATCATCCTCTGTCCGGTTCTGATTAAAGGTTTCGGACCGGTTCCTGCGATGGGACTTACCGGAGCTGCTTTAGCTACAACAATCGGGCGCAGTATCGGAGTCGTTTACCAGCTGTATCATCTTCTGGTGGCAGATACCCAGATCCGTATTGCGCTTCCTTATTTTACCCCAGATTTTAAACAGATAAAAAGTATTGTCAAAATTGCAACACCCGGTATCTTCCAGTTTGTGATTGCTTCCTGCAGCTGGATCTTTCTGGCACAGCTGGTTGCCACTACGGGAGGAGAGAATGCTTCTGCGGGTTACCAGACCGCTTTGAGGCTGATGATGTTCTTTATGCTTCCTGCATGGGGGCTGAGCAATGCCGCGTCTACGCTGGTAGGACAGAATATGGGAGCCAATGAAATGCTGAGAGCAGAACAGTCTGTCATGAAGACGGTAAAATATAATGTGATCTTTATGCTGGCGGTAAGCCTGATATTTTTCCTGCTGGGAGATTTTCTCGTAGGCTTTTTTACCCAGGAAACGGAAATCAAAGATTTTGCTAAAAATGCCCTGCACATCATGTGTACCGGATTTATTTTCTACGGAATCGGGATGGTGCTGATCAATGCTTTTAATGGAGCAGGTGATACCTGGACGCCAACCTGGGTGAATTTTTTCGGATTCTGGCTGTTTCAGATCCCGCTGGCGTATTTTCTTTCAAAACATTTTGGAATGGGACCGAAAGGGGTTTTCATCTCTATTCCCGCAGCAGAAACCTTGATTACCATCGTTGCTTTTATTCTGTTTAAGAAAGGAAAGTGGAAGACGGTGAAAGTGTGAGGGGAAAGGAAGAGGGAGGATGAAGGATGGAAGTTACTGGAAGGGCTTGTAATGGCTGGTGGTTGGTTAAATTTGATGAAAGGAATCTTTAAAGAGGAATATGAATAGTTAAAATTGGGCGAAGGTTATTTTTTTGTGCTGAATAACTTCCCTCTTCCAGCTTCAGACTTCCCTTCTTTATTTATTTTTATAAAAATTTTAACAGCCTGGATTTTTTGATGTAATGCATATTTTTTAATTTAGTGATAACCAATAAAAATAAGTATAACTATGGGAAAAGGAGACAAAAAATCAAGAAGAGGAAAGATCAATTCAGGAAGCTATGGTAAAAGAAGACCGAGAAAATCTTCCAAGTCAACAGGTTCATCCGAGACTAAAGCAAAGAGCTAAAAATAAAAAGGCTGAAGATCACTCTTCAGCCTTTTTTATATACAAAATTAAAT
The DNA here is from genome assembly GCF_016745235.1 of Chryseobacterium endalhagicum. Taxonomy (GTDB): domain Bacteria; phylum Bacteroidota; class Bacteroidia; order Flavobacteriales; family Weeksellaceae; genus Chryseobacterium; species Chryseobacterium endalhagicum. The sequence goes on from NZ_JAELVM010000001.1 coordinate 156,337, forward strand.
TATTTACCTCCTAAAATATTACCAAGGATGCTTCCTAATCCGCCTCCCTGCTGTTGTTGCTGGCCACCGCCGCCTCCAAGTACGCTTCCCAGAATATCGTTAAGCGGGTTTCCGCCAGCCTGTGACTGGCCGTTTCCTAAAACGCTTCCTAAAATATCATTCAATGGATTAGACTGCTGCTCCTGAGCCTGGTTGGATGCATTACCAAGAATTCCTCCTAAAAGATCTCCAAGGCCTCCTGCTCCTACATTGTTCTGTTGTTTTTCCTTACCGATATATCCCATGATTACCGGAGCCAGCATTGCTAAAATAGGCCCGATTTTGTCAATAGAGATTCCTGTATTTTGAGAAAGCTGATTTTCAACGTTGCTTTTCTGACCTCCAAAAACGTGGTCAAGGATAGATCCTCCTTCTGCCTGTCTTGCTTCTGCCTGAGTTGCATCATCCAGAATGCTTCCGTCGTGGTCTTTATCCAAAGCGTTATTTAATGCTTCTGCTTCTTTAGCATCCTGAGACTTGTTTCTAAGGTAAGAAATAACGAGAGGGGCAGCTACTGCCAAAAGGGCAATAATCTGGTTTCTGCTGATTCCGAATTTGTTTTCAGCCTGTTCAGCAACCTGATTGCTGGTGTTACCTGTAAGTAGGTCAATTAAACTCATAGTTTGTGTTTATTTTAAAGTATTAAGTAAATCAAAGTTATCAAAAAAAGTTATTCACAATTTTTTTTATTTCACAATTATTGTTAAAGTTTTTTGATCTCCTCTTCGGTGTATCCTTTGCTTTTCTTCAGCTTTATATAATCGTTGGCACTGGTGATTACCCAGTAAACGGGCTCAGTAGCGGTCTTTTTATCAATCGTAAATTCCAGGATTCCGGCGTTGTCATTCATCCAGGGAAGCATATAATAGTTCAGGCCTCCTTTATACTCTTTGAACGCATGAACTTCCTTTCCTTTTTCCGTAGACAAAGCAGCTTTATACACTGCCACATATCCGAGAGGAATAAGAAGGCATGCCCACGAATATTTTTTAAGAAAAGTATATTTTGGAAGAGAAAGCGCATATCCTATGGACAGGGCAAAAATATTATTGAAAGGAAGGAAGAAAACATAATTATCCGAAACAGCATAAAATGTTGAAAACCCATAGACGCATACCGACCCGGCAAGAAAAACATAAAACATTTTTCTGTTAAATCCATACAGAAATACAGCACCGATTACCCCGAAGAATGTAAACACATTGAAATTATAGATCAGGTAGGCAAATGACTGGAAAAAATCTTTGAGATACTGAACGGAAGTTTTCTTGAAAGAATCCTCTACCCAGTTACCACGGTCAGAGCTGTAAACGGAATTGACCGAATATCCCTGAGACATATTGAGAATAAACAGGGATACAAACAGGACACCGAAGATCAGCAACGAGCTGTACGCATGCTTCTTCTCATTTCTGAAGTAAAAAAGAAACACCAGAAAAGCCGGAATCAGAAGGATATTCTGAATGTGAACCCAAAGACTGATTCCTAAAAAAAGACCGGCTGCAAGAATATAATTTTTTTTATGGTCTGTAAAACTTTTAATAATGGAAAAGAAAAAAAGGCTTATCCAAAAGGAATTGTAGGTATACACTTCCACAATCTCCGCATTTCTCCAGAAAGAAAAACTAAACCCAAATACAAATGCTGCGGTAAGAGACGCCCATTCCGTTTTTGTAAGAGTCTTTACCGTGAGATAAATAACAGGAACTGTGGCCGCTCCCGAAAGAATAATAAGCACGCGGCTTGCTTCAATGGCATCAAGACCTGTGAGATTTTTAATGAGAATAACCGTATTGATATAAAGAAAGTGGGTAGTCGCCGTAGCTGTCGAAATATATTCACCTTTTTCCGCTTCAAATACAAAACCGATACAGTCTGCAAAAGGAACTCTTGTAAAACTTCCGGCGAAATAAATCACCAGAAAAATCAGAAACAGAAAAACAGCCGATGCATATTTCTTCATATTAATTCTTTACAATAGGAACATTGGAACATGCTTCCCCGAACATTAATGATTTTACTAAGGGTTTCAGCTGTTCAACAAGTTCTATATAGGCATTTTCAGGGATTTCCTTATCTGAGCAGCCTTTTACCAGGACTCTTTTGCCTCTCATTTCTTCAAAATCATGGGTCTGAATGACGTTATGCATCAGAATCACTTCAAGATCCTCACGGTTTCCGAAGACGATTTTTTTAGCAACGTCTGTAAGTTTAGCGGTTAACACAAAATATGCCCACAGCGGAACAATAGTATCTACAGAATTATAAATATAGATGTAAGCGTCTTCATATTCGTGAACGTCTATTGCTTCTACCTTTTCTCTGAAATCTTTTTCCTTCAGGATCATTTCCTGGAAAAGAAAATCTTTAAGGTCAATACCCTTTCTTACCCCTTTAGGAATCAGGGTAGAGAGGTCAAAATTCACCAGACCGCTTTCAGCAACTTTGTTTCGGATTTCAAATTCTTCTGACATTTTTATCATTATCTTTGGACAAATTTACAAATTAAGATCAAGCAAACCTTAATTTGTTCTCTATCCTTACCATAGAAACCTCCCATGATTCAAAATCATTCTGTCATTGAGATCTGAGGAAGTGTTTATGGTGATTATAAACCAATAAAAAGATTTCGAAAGAAATGAAATACTATATTATTGCAGGAGAAGCTTCCGGTGATCTGCATGGAAGCAATTTAATGAAAGCCCTTTTACAGAAAGATCCGCAGGCCGAAATAAGGTTCTGGGGCGGTGATCTGATGAATGCTCAGGGCGGAACACTGGTAAAACATTACCGGGACCTTGCTTTTATGGGATTCCTTGAAGTGGCAATGAACCTAAGGACAATTCTGAATAACATCAAGTTCTGTAAGGAAGATATTAAGAATCATAAGCCTGATATTCTCATCCTGATTGATTATCCGGGCTTCAACCTGAGAATTGCCAGATTTGCAAAAGAACTGGGCATCAAAGTGGTGTATTATATTTCTCCACAGCTGTGGGCCTGGAAAGAAGGCAGGGTAGAGATCATCAAAAAATATGTGGATGAAATGATGGTGATTCTTCCGTTTGAGGAAGATTTTTACAAAGGTCATGGTGTACATTCCCATTTTGTGGGCCATCCGTTGCTGGATGCGATTTCCAGCCTGAAAGACATCAATATCGACGGATTTAAAAAAGAAAACGGACTCAACGAAAAAGAGATCATCGCACTTCTGCCCGGTTCCAGAAAACAGGAAGTGGAGAAAATGCTGGAGATTATGCTTTCTGTGAGGCCTCATTTTAAAAACTATCAGTTTGTGATTGCCGGTGCACCAAGTCTTCCGAAAGAGTTTTACCAGAAATATGTAGATGACAATGTTCATTTTGTTTCGAACAGAACATATGATCTGCTGAGATGTTCAAAAGCGGCTTTGGTAACTTCAGGAACGGCAACCTTAGAAACAGCTTTGCTTAATATTCCGGAAGTGGTTTGTTACCGCGGAAGTAAAATTTCATATGCTATTGCCAAAAGACTGGTGAAAAACATCAAATACATTTCTCTGGTGAATCTCATCATGGACCGGGAAGTGGTGAAGGAGCTGATCCAGACGGACCTGAATACCAAAAATCTTGTAGAAGAACTTCATAAAATCATTGACGGTGAAAAGAGAAGCCAGGTTTTGGAGGATTACAGCCTTTTAAGAGAAAAACTTGGTGGAAAAGGAGCAAGTGAGAAAGCTGCTGAGGTGATTTTAAATATGTAATTTTTTTTAACCATGAATTTTAAACGTTTACTGATCATCATTGTACTCTTGGGTATCTCCGTGAAAAGCTTTGCCCAGAATAAATCACGGGACCAGGTTCAGATTTTCTATTACGGATGGTATGCCAATCCTGAAACAGATGGAAAATATGACCACTGGAACCATGATATTTTACCCCACTGGAACAATCCGAAGTGGAACAATCTGGGAAATCACCAGGGAGGAGATGATATCGGGGCTAATTTTTATCCCGCCCTGGGAAATTACAGCTCCAATGACCCTGAGATCATTAAAAAACACATGAAAATGATCAAAGATTCAGGAGTGGGAGTGGTGGTTTTAAGCTGGCTCGGGAAAGATTCCTTTGTAGATAAAAGTATTAACAAATACCTGGATATTGCGGATCAGTTTAATCTGAAAGTCACTTTTCATATTGAGCCTTTCTATAAAAATATAACAGAGCTTAAAGAACAGCTTTCTTATCTTGTGAAGACCTATTCCCATCATCATGCCTTTTACAAAAAAGATGGAAAACCGTTGTATTATGTATACGACAGTTATAAGATCTCTCCTGAAGAATGGTCAAAACTTCTTTCAAAAAACGGCGAAAATACGGTCCGGAATACAGAATTGGATGGACTTTACATTGGATTGTGGGTAGAAAAAGAACACGCAGATTTTTTTAAAAATTCCGGCTTTGACGGCTTTTATACCTATTTTGCAAGTGAAGGCTTTGTTTTCGGAAGCACAACTTCCAACTGGAATGATCTTTCCCGGTATGCAAAAGAACATCATCTTGTTTTCATTCCGTGCGTAGGTCCCGGCTATTCGGATACCAGAATAAGACCGTGGAACGAAGCCAATTTTAAAAGCAGGGAGAATGGAAAATACTATGAAAGAATGTTTGATACGGCGGTAAAAGTCAATCCGGATTTCATTGGAATCACTTCTTTTAATGAATGGCATGAAGGCACGCAGATAGAACCTGCGATCCCTAAAAAGGCCGGAGATTTCAAATATGAAGACTATGGAAAAGATCCGTGGTTTTACATTAAAGAAACCAAAATGCTGACAGACCGGTTTTTAAAAAGCAAATAAACTGTACATTCAGAATAAAAATCTATTTTTCTGTTAATAATTTTCAAATATAAAGCTGTCTGTTGAGATGGCTTTTTTTTTGTGTAAATAGAATTTTATAGGAAATAATCAGGTGCTTAATTATTCATTAAACTGAAGGACATGGCTGCAATCCTGCAAAATCCGTGTTATTCAAAATTCAAATAAATTGATATTTTTTTGACCGTAAAATAATATCAGTTGAGCCAACAACCTCTTCTTATTCTGGCTGTGTGCTTTATCCTCGGAATCTTTTGTGAGGACATGCTATTGTTGAATAAAACTTCGATTCATGTTGTAGCCGGGATCTGTCTGCTGATTATTATTGCCTGTTTCTTTCATTCCTATTTTTTACATAAAACAAAAGCGGTTCTGCTGGGCCTGCTGTTTTTTGGAGCGGGAATAATCCTTCATTATTTTAATACGTTTACTCCGGACAGCTTATCAGTTCCCCAAAATACAACAGTCACTTTTAAGATCTCGAAGAAATTAAATTCTACAGAGAAAAATAAAAAATATGAAGCTTTTGTCCAGACCGGAAAGGAAAGCTTCAATGTTGTTCTGTATCTTCCAAAAGATGAAAAAGAACTCGATTTCAGGCATTACTATAAAGGGGAAGCCTATCTTTCCAAACCCAGATCCCCTGAATATGATTTTCAGTTCGATTATGCACGCTATCTGAGAAGGAAAAATATTGAATACCAGTGTTATATTTCCAGAGGAGTTTCTTCCGGAGAAAGAAGCGATCTGACTTTCAACGAACGGATTCAGCAGCACAGGTTTGGAATCCTGAAAAAGATCGATAACGCTGAGCTGTCCTCAAAAACCAGAGAGTTTTTAAAAGGAATTATTCTGGCAGACAGAACGGAAACCGATCCGGAAACCGTAGAGGATTTTAACAAATCAGGAATGGTGCATCTTCTGGCTATTTCGGGTACCCATATCGTTGTGATTTTCGGGATATTTTATTTCCTGCTTACCAGATTCAGTCCGTTGAGGTTTAGAAAATATGCAGTGGTTACCAGCATTGTTTTTATCTGGCTGTTTGCCGCACTCATTGGTTTTGGAAGCTCAGTGATGAGGTCTTGTATCATGCTGACGGTGTATTTTGTCTATGTGCTTTTGCAGAGAAAGCCGGATTTGCTTCACTCTCTTTCATTGTCTGCCCTGATTATTCTGGTTGCAGATACCCAGCAGATTTTCGATATAGGTTTCCGGCTCAGTTTTCTTGCGGTTTTGGGGATTTTCTGGCTTAATCAGCCTCTTCTGAACTATTTTCCCAGGCAGAACGGTTATTTTAAAAAGCTGATCTTCAATGCGGTCACTATATCTATTGCGGCGCAGGCAGCGGCCCTTCCGCTGATTCTTTTTTATTTTCATCAGTTTTCACTCGTTTCCATTCCTGCCAATATTCTGATTGTTCCATTTTCAGAACTCATCATTGTATTTTCCTTCCTGATGGCCATTCTCATTTCGTTACAGATGGATTTCGGATGGATCAATGGGGTTTACGATATCTCAATACAGATTTTACTGAAACTTATTCACTGGTTTGCAGAAGCAGACCTGTTGTTTTTTTCAGATATTCCGATGAATGGAGTGGAGGTATTTTCACTATTTGTGATTGTTTATTGGATGAGACCATTGCTTTTAAAGATTGATTTTAAAAATTCAATGAGATTATCGCTAGTGATCATCACTTTTTTTATGATTAAAACAGGATTTAATATCTACGAAAACCGGAAAGATGAGATCATTTTTCATGATTTTAATAAGGCTAAAATAGTGTCTGTAAAGAAAGGAAATAGGGTGTGTTTCTGGATCGCTGAAAATTCAGATAAAAAGAAGCTGCTCAGGTTTATAGCGGGTCCGTACTGCTCTTCGCGGCGTATCAGAATAATGGAAATAAAAACGCTTCCTGAAACGGCACAAAAAGTAGTTTATCATGGCCGGATTTATGATTTGAAATAAATAAAAAGGATTTACCATTTTTCCCGTAAATAATGTGCTGGATTCTTATTTAGAAAGATTACAAACTGGCTAATTGTGAGATTTCTCACTTTTCGATATTGTTAACATTTCTTAATTTTGTGGGAAATTCAAATTTAAACTTATATGGCAGGTTTAACGAGTTCTACGATAGGTAGAAAATATGCGATGGCATTATCAGCTCTATTTTTGCTGATCTTTCTTATACTGCATTTGACGACCAATTTGTTATCAGTCCTGAACCGTGATGCATTCAACACCGCATCAGATTTTATGGGCTATAATCCTTTTGTGCAGTTCTTAATGCAGCCTGTTCTTGGTTTTGCAGTTCTGTTCCATTTCATTATGGGATTTGTACTTGAAATTAAGAACAATAAAGCGCGTCCGGTAAAGTACGCTTCAAACAACCCTTCCGTGAACTCTTCATGGATGTCCAGAAATATGATTATTTCCGGAGCTGTTGTTTTGGCTTTCCTTGCGCTTCACTTATATGATTTCTGGCTTCATGAAATCAATTACAAGTATGTAGAAGGAATTGCTCCTGACGCAGAACGTTTCTGGCCGGAGTTGCATGAGAAGTTTGCAGACCTTTGGAGAGTTGCTCTTTATGTGATCTCTTTTGTTTTGCTTGGACTGCATCTGGCGCACGGTTTCCAGTCTTCATTCCAGTCTATCGGAGCGAGACACCCGAAATACACTCCGGTAATTAAAGCTTTTGGAAAATGGTATTCTATCCTTATTCCTGCAGGTTTTATTTTCATTGCAATTTTTCACTTCGTAACTCAATAATATCAATATACCAATTATGAGTAAATTAGATTCAAAAATTCCGGCTGGTCCTTTAAAGGATAAATGGAAAAATCATAAAGACCATATGAACCTTGTTGCACCAAACAACAGAGATAAGATTGATATTATTGTTGTAGGTACAGGTTTGGCAGGAGGTTCTGCGGCAGCTACTCTGGCTGAGCAGGGATATAATGTAAAAGCATTCTGCTACCAGGATTCTCCAAGAAGAGCGCACTCTATTGCAGCTCAAGGGGGTATCAACGCCGCTAAAAATTATCAGGGTGACGGTGACTCTACCTACAGATTATTCTATGACACCATCAAAGGGGGTGATTACAGAGCGAGAGAGGCCAACGTTTACAGATTGGCTGAAGTTTCTGCCAATATTATCGACCAGTGCGTTTCACAGGGAGTTCCTTTCGGTAGAGATTACGGCGGCCAGTTAGATAACCGTTCATTTGGTGGGGTTCAGGTTAAAAGAACATTCTACGCAAAAGGACAGACAGGTCAGCAGTTATTATTAGGTGCCTATTCTTCAATGAGCCGTCAGATCGGTAAAGGAAGAATTAAAATGTACAACCGTCATGAAATGATGGAATTGGTAATTGTAGACGGAAAAGCAAGAGGAATTATCGCAAGAAACCTGGTAACAGGTGAGATTGAAAGACATTCTGCTCACGCTGTGGTTATTGCTTCAGGAGGTTACGGAAACGTATATTTCCTTTCTACCAACGCAATGGGATCCAACGTTTCTGCAGCCTGGAAAATCCACAAAAAAGGAGCGTATTTCGCAAATCCTTGTTATGTACAGATTCACCCGACTTGTATTCCGGTTCACGGAACACAGCAGTCTAAACTTACTTTGATGTCTGAATCTCTTAGAAACTCCGGAAGAATCTGGGTTCCTAAGAAAATTGAAGATTCTGTAGCCATCAGAGAAGGTAAATTAAGACCTGAAAATATTAAAGAAGAAGATAGAGATTATTATTTGGAAAGAAGATATCCTGCATTCGGAAACCTTGTACCTAGAGACGTTGCGTCCAGAGCGGGTAAAGAAAGATGTGATGCCGGTTTCGGAATCGAGAATAATGATACCAAAGAAGGTGTTTACCTGGATTTCTCTACAGAGATTATCAAAAAAGGTAAAGAAGCTGCTATCGAAAAACATATTCACAATCCTACAGATCAGCAGATCTATGATTTAGGAAAAGCCTGGGTTGAGGAAAAATACGGTAACTTATTCGTTATGTACGAAAAAATTACAGCTGATGATCCTTACAAAACGCCAATGAAGATTTATCCTGCAGTACACTACACCATGGGTGGTGTTTGGGTGGATTACAACTTACAGTCTACTATCCCGGGATGTTTCGTAATCGGTGAAGCTAACTTCTCAGATCACGGAGCTAACAGATTGGGAGCCTCTGCTTTGATGCAAGGTTTGGCAGACGGATATTTCGTTCTTCCTTACACGATTGCAGATTATCTTTCAGCAGATATCAGAACGGGAGCAATTCCTACAAATTCTGCAGATTTTGATCAGGCTGAAAAAGAAATTAAAGATAAAGTACAGTTCTTCTTAAATAATAAAGGAACGCATTCAGTAGATTATTTCCACAAAAAATTAGGACACATCATGTGGAATAAAGTGGGGATGGGAAGAACTCCTGAAGGTTTGAGAGAAGCTATCGCTGAAATTGCTCAGGTGAAAAAAGAATTCTGGGCAGATGTGAAAGTTCCTGGAGATGCAGATGGAATGAATACTGAACTTGAAAAAGCTTTCAGAGTAGCGGATTTCATCGAACTAGGACAACTGATGGCGATCGATGCTTTACACAGAAACGAATCTTGTGGAGGACACTTCAGAGAAGACCATGCTACTCCGGAAGGGGAAGCAGAAAGAGATGATGTTAACTTCAAATATGTTGGAGCCTGGGAATATCAGAGTGATGATATCACCACAGAAGTTCTGCATAAAGAAGACCTGATCTACGAAAACATTGAAGTTAAAGCAAGAAGTTACAAATAATCTCCAACCTATAAATAAATAATTATGAGTGCAAAAAAAGGCCTTCATCTTACCTTAAAAATTTGGAGACAAAAAAATAGCAAAACTAAAGGTCAGTTTGAGACCTACAAAATATCAGATGTTTCTACAGATTCCTCATTCCTTGAAATGCTGGATATTCTGAACGAAAATATCATTAACGAAGGAAAAGAACCTATTGCTTTTGACCACGACTGTCGTGAAGGAATCTGCGGTATGTGTTCCCTTTACATCAACGGTAGAGCGCACGGTCCTGATACAGGTATTACTACTTGTCAGCTTCACATGAGAATGTTCAAAGACGGTGAAACCATCGTTATTGAACCATGGAGAAGTGCTGCTTTCCCGGTGATTAAAGACTTAATGGTAGACAGAAGCGCATTTGACAGAGTAATGGCTGCAGGTGGTTTCATCTCGGTAAACACTTCAGGAAATACGCTGGATGCCAATGCAATTCCGGTTCCTAAAGAAGATGCAGACAAAGCAATGGATGCTGCGGCTTGTATCGGATGTGGAGCTTGTGTGGCTACCTGTAAAAACGGTTCTGCAATGTTATTCGTTGGAGCTAAAGTTTCTCAGTATGCTCTTTTACCTCAAGGTAGAGTAGAAGCGAAGCGAAGAGTTCTGAACATGGTGAAAGCGATGGACGAAGAAGGATTCGGAAACTGTTCAAACACGGGTGCTTGTGAAGTAGAATGTCCGAAAGGAATTTCTCTTGAAAACATCGCGAGAATGAACAGAGAATACATGGCAGCTCTTGCCGACAGAGGATAAAACCTATTATAAATACATACAAAAATCGTCTTCATTATGGAGACGATTTTTTTATTTTGGCATTCGGTCTGTTAAATTTTGTTAAGGTATGAAAAAGATAGAGGGATCTTTTACCGAATAATTCTATATTTGATGAAATCAGTTTTTTTGGAAAGAAAAAATCTATGATCAGAAGGGCTCAAAATCCCTTTTCATAGGTTTTTATAAAATTTTCAAAAAAAATAAATAGTGTTAATCAACAAGCCGTAAAAAACGTATTTTTGCGTAATATTAAAAATTGAAATGAAAAAATATCTTTTATTGTTTATCATCACAGCTTTTGTGATGTCTTGTTCAAAAAAAGTTGAAGTTAAAGGAAAAATTACCGGAAGTTCACCACTTGAAAGAATTGAGTTTGTGGAAGCTTCGGGTGTAGCAACTCTTCCGCTTGCAAATATTGGTTTAGATAAAAACGGAAACTTTACAGGAAGCTTTGAAGCGCCTAAAGATGGAATGTATGTAATCAACTATGCAGGAAAACAAAACCTTATTTACCTGGAAGGCGGACAGAAATTAAATATTTCCGGAAACTCAATGACCTTCCCTAATGAATTCGTGGTGACGGGAGATGCTAAGAAAAATAACGATTTCCTTCAGGCCAGCCAAAAGTTTTTGGGTGAATACGGAAGTAAAATCAACATCCAGCAGCTAATGTCGGGTGATGAAAAAACATTCCTGAAAGGCGCTCAGAAAATTGAAGCTGATATCAACAAAAACGTAGAAGATGTTGCTCAGAAAAATAATCCTAGCAAAGGGATTCTGGAGTGGAAGAAGAATGATGTGAAAGTAACCATCCTGAACCTTCTTGCCAATTATGAAATGACTCAGCGTCAGATGTCGGGAAATCCTTCATTTAAAGTTTCCAAAGCTTTCAAGGATTACGAAACAAAGCTTGAAGAGAACAAAGATCTGATGGTAAAAACCATTCCATTATACAGACAGTATCTTCTTGTGAAACTGAGCCCTGATTTCCAGAAATTTGCAGAAGCAAAAACAAAAGGAAAAACAGATGTGATCACTTCTGAGATTTTTGCACAGTTCCTGAAAGATAAAAAAGATATTTCGCAGACCGCTAAAGATTACCTTTTGGCATTTGTAGTGGCTCAGGATATCCATCCGGGTGCTCCAGCGAAAAATACGGAGAAAGTTAAAAAAATCATTGATACAGATATTACAGATGCAGGGATCAAAGCTGATCTTGGAAAAATGCAGATCGCTGTAAACGGTCTTAAAGTAGGAGAAGCTGCTCCGGAAGCATCACTGGTAAAAGCAGACGGTAAATCTTACCAGCTTGCAGAAAATAAGGGTAAACCATACATGCTGTTCTTCTATGCATCATGGAATCCTTACATCAGCGAAGGAACAGTTCCGGTATTGAAAGAAGTGGTAAATTTCTACAAATCCAAAATGAACTTCGTTTTTGTAAACGTAGATGATACAAAAGATCAGTTTGTGAAAACAAGCAGTGCATTACTGAAAGGAATTCCTGGAACGAATGTATATGCAGATAAAGGTCTGGATTCTGATATTGCTAAAAAATACGGAGTGTACGGATTCAAACTTCCTTGCTTTGTAATTGTGGATAAAGACGGTAAAATTGCCAGCAGATCATTTGTAAACCTTGGCGAGCAGGAAGTAGTAACCATTCTGGATAAGCAGACAGGTCTTTCCGCTCCGAGAGTACAGCCTAATCCTCAGATGATGCCGCCGGGAATCACTGTAGATCCTTCAGCCCAGCCTGCCAATCCGCAGCCTGCACCTACAAAATAATAAACTTTAATATAGAGGGAAACCTTATCTTCGGATAAGGTTTTTTTTATTGTATTTTTGCAGATTGAAACCGGATGCTTTCCGGCATATTAGAAAATAGAAAAAATAGAATTGGCGGATGAGACTGGAGAGTTTCATTCGTGTGTTAAAGAAATTGAGTTTACGGATGAGAAAGAAGAAAGATATAATTCTTGAAAATATTAAGCTGTTCGGGGCAGGTGCAAAAGGCGTTGCCATAGGAAGAACGGAAGAAGGAAAAACGGTATTGATCTCCGGAGCTGTTCCGGGAGATGTGGTGAATGCCAGAGTAAAGAAATCCAAATCCAAATACTACGAAGCGGAAACCGTGGAAGTGGTTGAAAAGTCTCCATTCAGGGTAGAGCCTAAATGTGTTCATTTCGGGACCTGCGGCGGATGCAAATGGCAGAACATGAGCTACGAAAAGCAGCTTGAATTCAAACAGGAAGAAGTATACAACAATATCAAAAGAATCGGTGGAATTGATGATTTTGAAACCGTTCCTATTTTAGGGGCAGAAGAACAGTATTTCTACAGAAATAAAATGGAGTTTTCCTTTTCCAACGCGAGATGGCTTACCCAATACGAAATAAGCTCCGAAGAGAATTTCGGAAGCAAAGATGCTCTAGGATTCCATATTCCGGGAATGTGGAGCAAAATCCTGGATCTTAAAGAATGTTTCCTGCAGGAGGATCCTTCCAATGCCATTCGTCTGGCTGTGAAAAACTATGGTGTGGAACAGGGATTGGACTTCTTTGATGTAAGAAATCAGGAAGGCTTTTTAAGAACCCTGATGATGAGACAGAACTCCAAAGGAGAGTGGATGGTATTATTCCAGCTTTACCGAGAAGAAAAAGAGAACAGAGAAAAGCTGTTCCAGTTTTTACTTGAAAAATTCCCGCAGATCAAAACATTGGTGTATGCCATCAATCCAAAGCAGAATGACTCTATTTATGATCTGAATATCAATGTGTATTTCGGGGAAGGTTTCCTGATGGAGGAAATGGACGGACTGAAATTCAAAATCGGCCCTAAATCATTCTTTCAGACCAATTATAAGCAGGCACTCGAATTATATAGAAAAACCCTTGAATTTGCAGATCTGAAAGGAGATGAAGTGGTATACGACCTTTACACCGGAACCGGAACCATTGCACAGTATGTAGCAAGAAATGCCAAGCAGGTAATTGGGATCGAATCTGTTCAGGAAGCAATCGATGCAGCCATTGAACATGCCGAATTGAACGGTCTTACCAATACCACATTCTACTGCGGAGATATGAAGAATGTCTTCAATGATGAATTTCTGGAAAATCACCCGAAAGCAGATGTTCTGATTACCGATCCGCCAAGAGACGGGATGCACCAGAAAGTAGTGGAGCAGATCCTGAAGCTTGCCCCGGAAAAAGTAGTGTATGTAAGCTGTAATTCAGCGACGCAGGCGAGAGATCTTGCTTTGATGAAAGAACATTATACCTTAGTGAAAATCCTTCCGGTAGACATGTTCCCGCAAACTCACCACGTTGAGAACATTGCATTACTGATCAAAAAATAATACCTAAATTTGAATATATTAATCTGAAAATTTAAATGAAAAGAGTGAAAAACCTGGGTGCTGCATTCATTTTATTTGTTTTGACATTGAGTCAGAACCAATTGAAAGGGCAGGAAAAAGATTCTACAGCAGTAAAAACAGATACAGCTAAAGTAAAAAAGGACGATCCTAAGAAAAAGCCTGCAATAAAACCTTACAAAGAGGTTATTACAGATAAAGCGGTTTCAGATCAGGGTGTTTTCACGGTTCATAAAATTGAAGATAAATATTATTTTGAGATTCCCGACAATATGTTGAAAAAGGAATTTCTTCTGGTAACAAGACTCACCAAGGCTGCTGCAGGCATGCGGTCCGGAAATACCGGTTATGCAGGAGACCAGATCGGGCAGCAGGTAGTTGCATTTGAGAAAGGTCCCAAAGATAAAATCCTTCTGAGATCTATTTCTTTCGTAGATTATGCGAAAGATTCTACCTCAGATATGTACAATTCTGTGATCAGAAACAATGTGCAGCCTATTATTAAATCCTTTGATGTAAAAACCTATGGATTGGCTAAAAAGTCCTCAGTAATTGATGTCACGGATCTTCTGAATTCCGATAACGAAACCGTTTCTTTCTCGGTAATGTATAAAGATGCCTTCAAAGTCGGAGCTTTTCAGAAAGATATGTCCTTTGTGAATTTTGTAAAATCATTCCCGGGGAATATTGAGATCAATACCACCAAAACATTTGCGCGCACACTTGGGAGACCGCTTCCGGGAGCTACTCCTGCGAATACGCCTAAGATCAGCGGAAATTATACCGTAGAAATCAATTCCTCATTTGTGCTCCTTCCGGAAAATAAAATGCAGGCGAGATACTTTGATCCGAGAGTTGGGTATTTTACCGTAGGATACACAGATTTTGATGTAGATCCTCAAGGGGTAAAAAGAATTTCTTTAGTGAAAAGATGGAGACTGGAGCCAAAGCCCCAGGATCTTGAAAGATATAAAAAAGGCGAACTGGTAGAACCGGCTAAACCAATTGTTTTTTACATAGATCCGGCCACCCCGAAAAAATGGGTGCCTTATTTGATCCAAGGTGTGAATGACTGGCAGAAAGCTTTTGAAAAGGCAGGCTTCAAAAATGCCATCTATGCCAAAGTTCCGGATTCAAAAGTGGATACGGAATGGAGTCTTGAAGATGCGAGGTTCTCGGCTATTGTCTATAAGCCTTCAGATGTTCCCAATGCATCAGGTCCTTCCATTTCAGATCCCAGAACAGGAGAAATCCTTGAAAGCCATATCAACTGGTATCATAATGTGATGATGCTTTTAAGAAACTGGTATTTCGTACAGGCCGCCCCTAACGATGAAAGAGCAAGAAAAGTTAAATTTGATGATAAACTGATGGGCGAACTGATCCGTTTTGTGTCTTCCCACGAAGTAGGACATACTTTAGGATTAAGACATAACTTTGGTTCAAGCTCTACAGTGCCGGTTGAAAAACTGAGAGATAAAAAATGGCTTGAAAAAAATGGTCATACGCCTTCCATTATGGATTATGCGAGATTCAACTATGTGGCACAGCCGGAAGACAAAATCGGTGACTCAGGAATTATGCCGAGAATCGGAGATTATGATGACTGGGCGATTGAATGGGGATATAAAAGATTCTACGACTATAAAACTCCAGATGCGGAAAAAGAATATCTGAATAAATGGGTCATTAAAAACCTTAAAAATGAAAGACTTTGGTTCGGAACAGAAACCAATCCTTTAGACCCGAGATCTCAGAGTGAGCAGGTAGGAGACAATGCCATGATTGCAAGTACCTACGGAATCAAAAATCTGAAAAGAATTGTAGATAACCTTTATCAATGGACAGAAACTCCAAACGAAGATTATGAAAATCTTGGAACAATGTATGACCAGGTGATCACACAGTTCAGAAGATATGCCGGACATGTTTCAAAATATATAGGCGGCCAGATGGAAACGCCCAAAACGGCTGAACAGTCCGGACCCGTATATGAAGCTGTTGCTAAAAAAGACCAGCAGGAAGCCATGAGATTTTTAGAAGAAAATATTTTTACAACGCCGCAATGGCTGATCAAAAAAGAGATCTTTGAGAAAACCGGAAAAACTCCGGTGAAAACAATTGAAGAAATTCAGAATGGTGTTCTTTCAAGAGTTTTAAGTCCTGTTGTTTTGCAGAATATGTATCAGATGGAAGCCGTGGAGCAGGATACTTATACTTTGGTGGATCTGTTCTCAGACCTGAACAATTCCATTATGAAAAAAGATAATCCTGATGTGTACGGAAGAGGCCTTCAGAGAAATTATGTAGATCAGATGATCAAACTTGTCGATTCAAAAGCACCGGACAGATCAGATGTTTCTGCTATTGTAAGGGGAAATTTAAATGAAATCAAAAAAGACCTTTCTGTAAAAGCATCTTCTAATAAAGTGAATAAATACCATTATGAAGAGCTTATTTTTACCATAGAGAAAGCTTTGGATCCAAAATAAAAAAATATGAAATATTATAAACATATTATAATCGTACTCTGCAGCCTTTTTGTGATATGGTCCTGCGGCGGAGATGATGATATCTGTGAGAGCGGTGAAGGAACCCCAAGAATGAAGGTCGCATTCAAGTCTATGGCCTCCGGTAAAGAAACACCGGTCCCCTTGCTGTTTGCAGCAGTAGATTATGGTTCCGGAAAGGTACAGCTGGGTAAATATGAAAACATCAGCTCCATATTGATTCCGCTCAGAGTAGATGATTCTCCCTATACAGATGTTTATTTCAGAATCCTGGAGACTGGGGTAGAATCTCATGTCAGAATCAATTATACCACCAAGACCACCTATGTTTCTCCGGGATGCGGAATCAAGAAAACATACGAAAATTTAAATTCAGAATTAATACAATCCAATCCTGTGCTGAAATTAGAAGCAGGACAAAACCAGATAGAGAATGAAAACAAGACTAATCTTTTCCTTCTTTTTTAGCCTGATAGGAATCCTGGGGTTCACTCAGGAGAAAAAAGAAACGAAAGAAACTAAAAAAGTACACGAGAAATATGTGCCCAATTTTATGGTTGGTTTTGATGTGCTCAATGCCGGTGTTTCGTTTTTTTCAGACAGGGTGCTTTACCAGGGTTTTATTTCATCTAAAATCAAAGGAAATATTCACGCCGTGGCAGAAGCCGGGTTTGAAAAAAATGTATACCAGAAGAATGGGTATGATGCAAAAGCGAGCGGGCCTTTTGTGAAACTTGGAGCATTTTATATGCTGGCTAAAGACCGCGAAAATGAATTCAACGGCTTTTATGTGGGCGGAAAAATAGGCGGTGCATTTTATAATCAGGAATATATGGCTGTTCCGGTCCGTGGATTCGGAGGAAGTTCTTCTTCCGTAGCATTTCCATCTTCATCACAAACTTCCGCATGGCTGGAAGGAACATTGGGGGGAAGAGTGCAGCTTTTTGAATCTGATTTTTATATAGATGTTAACCTTCAGCCTAAATATCTGGTATATACTTCCAAGCAGGATGATATTACCCCTATGATTGTCCCTGGATTCGGGAGAAGTTCCGGTAAATTCAATATGGGATTTGCATGGAATATTGCCTATAAGTTTTAATGAAAAATACAGCCAATTTGCAGGTAAGAATAAAATGTTTCTACCGAAAATAATAAAATATGTATACAATTCATAAAAATCCTCAGATCCCCATCTGGGGATTTTTTGTGAACAATTGATAAATCTTAAAAATATTAATATAATTATTGTTTATTATTGAAGTTATAAAATTAGGCGTTTTATGTTAATGAAAATGTTATATTTGTAGTGTTAATTTAATATTTCAATAATTGATTCAACTGATTCTTATACAGATCAAAACATGATTATGAAAGTAATGGTGGCTTATAAATATCAGCCTGAAAACGCATTCAATAGTTTTATATACGTGAAATAGAGGATTATACGGTAAATAATATACTGAACCTTTCTAAAGATTTCAGATGAAGCGCAGTGTAAAATTGATAATCCAGCCGGTCAGATGGCAGGAAGTGGGAAAACCAGCCACGGAACATCACGGTTTCATCCCTTGTGAGAAGGGATATGTAATTAGAGTTGATGAAAAGAAATGACCAGTTCATATCCGGATTGATCCAAAAATAATCAAAAAATAAAATCCTCATATTTTTCGTAGTATTTTATATTTTAATGTATAAATGTGTAGTTATTATAGAATTTTAACAAAAAAATATTTGAATGGATGTGATAGTAGTGAAAAAATTATTAGATTTGTGTAATTATAAAAATATTAGCGTATGAATTAAAAACTACTCTTTTCAATACAGTCTAGCTGTATAAAATGGTGTTTCAAAAAGTGTACTTGAACACCAACAATAATAGGAAACACTATACTTACTATCGTTATCATTTTAAATTTGAAAAAATATGAGTGTATTTTTACTCTGTAAGATGGGCAGGCCGTTCCGGATGCTCATTACATTGCTTTGTATGGTCTTCGGACTATTTGCACAGGCACAAACAGTTACTATTGGTGCCGGAACCAGTACTCAGAGGTATCCTTTGGGTGCTTATTTTGGGTTCCAGAGAGATGCATCACTTTACACTGCCACGGAAATCAACCTGCCTGCAGGTGGAAACGTTCAGACAGTGGCATGGAATGCAACCGTAGCAACAACCACAAACATTCCTGTAAAGATTTATTTAAAAACTGTTCCGGCAGGAACTACTACTTTAACAGCACAGAACTGGGCTACGGCCACTACCGGTGCTTCTCTGGTGTATTCCGGAAATTTAAGCGGTATACCTGTAGGATGGAATACTTTCACACTGCAAAGTCCTTTTTACTATAATGGTACGGAGAACCTTGTTGTGCTGGTTGAAACCAACTACGGTGGAACCGGTACCGGCTCAACAGCCGGTAATTCTTATACCTACTCGAATGCTGCATCCCAGCATATGTATATAGAGGATGACAATTCAGCACCTACGGGGACTGGTACAGTTAACTCTAACAGACCGAATGTCCGACTGACTTTTGGGCCGCCTCCTACATGTATCCCTCCTTCCGGAGTAGCATCAGGTACGGTAACTCCAACAAGTGCAGTGATTAACTGGGTTGCCCCTTCACCTGCACCGGCAGCAGGATATGATATCTATTACAGTACATCTCCTACAGCGCCAACGGCTGCAACTACACCTTCACAAACAGTGACTACCGGAACAACGGTTACCCTTTCGCCTTTAGTTGCTAATACAACGTATTATGTCTGGGTGAGATCAAGATGTAGTGCAACAGATCAGAGTACGTGGTCAGGACCTGTTACGGTTTTAACGGCTTACTGTACTCCGACAGCAGGGAGTAGCTCATCAACGTATTACCTGAAAACGGTAACTACAACAGGGGGAATCTCCAACTTAAATTACACAGCCACTTCTTATGGGGCTTACGTAAATAATACAGCGACTGTATTTTCAGGACTTCCTACTAACACAATAACAGTGAATCTGGCTACCAGTGGTACCAGTACTTATTATCACTATGTGTGGGTAGACTGGAATAATAATATGAGTTTCAATGATCCGGGAGAAACTATTCTGGCTACTACTACCTATGCAGCAACCGGAACCGGAACTATTGTAATACCTGCAGCACAGCCGCCAGGAAACTACAGAGTAAGAACAGCAACGTCATTCTCAGGAAATATTACTTCTTGCGGACCGGCTCCTTGGGGGAATTATGTAGATTTCACATTGAATGTAATTGCTTTACAGCCATGTACTACTGCGCCGCCAACAGGTCTTACGGTTTCAAATATTACCCCTACAACGGCTCAGATCAACTGGATTCCTTCTACAGGAGCAACGTATGTACTTCAGTACAGAACACTGCCTGGAGGACCTTGGATTCCGGTGAATATCACAACGCCGCTTGCAAGTACGTATACAATAAACAACCTTACTGAACTTACACAGTACGAATTCCAGATAGCTACCATTTGCGGAGGCACGCAGGGACCTTTCTCTACGCCTACGCCGTTTACTACACCTGCTATCACCTATTGTAATTCAGGTTCTACCAGTACTACCATTGATGGTTTCATCAGTAAAGTAGCTGTGAATCCGAATGCTGCAACACCAATGACCAGCATTTCAGATTTCAGTAATTATACAGATTACAGTACAGATCCTACAAGACTTGTTACTTTGGTAAGAGGTTTAGGAAATAACACGATTACAATTGATAAGACATGGCCGGGAACTCAATGGTCATTCGGAACAGGAGTATGGATTGACTTTAACAGAAACGGAATTTTTGAAACCTCCGAACAGGTATTAAATTCACCAAGTAACACAACCACTCCGGTAACCGCTACTTTTGCTGTGCCTAACGCAGCGGGAGGTGTTTATACAGGAAACTTAACGACTCGTATGCGTGTTGCATTAAGAGAAAGTGCTTCTCCTTCTGCTTGTGGAACTTACACCTGGGGAGAAACGGAAGATTATGCCGTGAAGCTTATTGATCAGCCGCCATGTACTACGGCTCCGCCTACGAATATTACGCTATCCAACCTTACAGCTACTACAGCTACTGTAAACTGGTGGGGAGCTGCCAATGCGATTTATACCATCAGATGGAAACTGGCATCAGCACCAACGTATACTATTCCACCTGTTACTTTAGGAGCTGGTGTAACAAGTTATACCATTCCGGGACTTAATGAGCAGACTCAATATCATGTACAGATTTCTACTACATGTGGAACAAGTACTGGAGCATATTCTACTGCGGTACCATTTACAACTCCACCATTGACTTACTGTCCGATGACAGGAACAGGAACGAACGACCACATTGCGAATGTAACCGTTACTTCTTCAAATCCTGGAGTACCTGTAATGAGTAATACAACCGTACAGACGAACTATACGAACTATACAACGCCTCAGACACTGATCACCCTTGATGCAGGTTCTTCAAATAACAAGATCTCTGTAGCAAAAGGATGGACTGGTGCAACGGCTAACGTTGCGGTATCTGCATGGATAGATTATAACAGAAACGGAGTTTTCGAAACTTCAGAACAGATTATAAACTCAGCAGCGAATACGGCTACTCCGGTTACCAATAACAATTTTGCAGTTCCGGCAAATGCTTATACAGGACCGTTTAATACAACAATGAGAGTTGTTGTGAAACGTACAAGTGCTCCGGTATTATGCCAGAATGCAGTGAACGGAGAAGTGGAAGATTATGCTGTGAAAATCAGACCATGTAGCAATGCTACTCCAAACCAGCCTAACATTACACCAACGCATAATACAGCTACGGTGAACCTGACGGGAGCTGCAACGAATGTAACTTACCTTGTAAGATACAGAGCACAGACAACTCCTCCGGGAGCATGGATTGAAGTATATGCTTCTGCATTGCTGGGTAACCTTCCGCTTGTACTGACAGGTTTAACTCCGGCTACCATTTATGAACTGCAGGTGGCTGCGGTTTGTGGAGATGTAATCGGAACATTTACACCGATCAAAACATTTGTAACAAGATGCGACCCTACACCTCCGAATGTTACCGTAAGTAATATTACAACCAACTCAGCACTGATTACCTGGGCTCCGCTTGCTGCAAGCTCTACGTACACGCTGGAATGGAGAAAAGTAGGAGCGCCAACATGGACTCAGGTTCCGAACATTGCGCCTCCTACCAACACACATCTGCTAACCAACTTGGATCCATATACAAAATATGAAGTAAGAGTTGCTAACAAATGCGTTGGAGAAACTGCTCTTAACCCGTATTCGAATCCAAAAGTATTTACTACGGAAAGAACATGTGAACTTCCTCCTCCGGGATTAACGATCACTCAGCTTACTCCTACATCAGCAGAAGTTATCTGGGACGGTTTCCCTGGAGCTACTTATCTCCTTAGATACAGAAAAGTAGGTATTCCAAGTTGGACGAATGTTTCTTTAACAGCGCCTACTTATACCATTACAGGATTAATAGAAGAAACGAAATATGAAATGCAGGTGGTGAATATCTGTAACGGTACGCCGGGAACATTCACGCCTCCGTACTATTTCACAACGCCTACGGTTATGCATTGTGCAATGGGAGCTATCAATACATCGGTAGAGCATATTTCCAAAATAACTGTAGTTCCGAACGGAAGACCTAAAATGGAAAATACTTCAGGTCCTTCAAAATATACAGATTATACAGGAGTTCCGGATACATTCATTGAAATGGTTCAGGGATCTGCCGGAAATACCATTACGATTGAGAAAAAACTGAACGGAACCAATGATCCTGTAGGTATTGCCGTATGGATTGATTTCAACAGAAACGGATATTTTGATATTGACGAAAGAGTGTTCACATCTCCTGCCAATACAACAACTCCTCTTACAGGAACTTTCAGTGTGCCTGTAGATGCTTACGTAAGTATGACTACTCATAAGTATGTAGTAATGAGAGTGGCATTGATGAGAGGTGGTGTTCCGGTAAACTGTATGAATTTTGATGATGGTGAAGTAGAAGATTACTCAATCAGAATCGCTAAGCCGGGAGTACCGAATTCTCTTAACCAGACGGATATCATGATTTATCCTAACCCGGTAAGCTCAGTATTGTATGTGAAAAACATCAGCAAGAAAGCTAAGTACAAGATCTACAATTCTGCAGGACAGATTATCGGTGACGGTATCTTACTGAACAACCAGGTGAATGTAAGTAAATTGATCAACGGAGTTTACGTAATAGATATCGAAGACAACGGTATTACCGTTCAAAAGAAATTTATTAAAGAATAATCGTAAATTTTAAATTGATAAATAGATAAAGCCCTCAGAAATGAGGGCTTTTTTTGTTAGGGGTAATTATTATTTAAGATTTTGTAGAATTTTTTTAATTAATAATTCAATATGTGTTGATATTTTATTAAGTAAATAGCTAATTAATTATTATTTTCAATATCGTGTAATTTTTTATTTAGTTCTCAATAAATTAATGCGTTTATATTCTTATTATTAAAAAATGTATTAGATTTGTGAAATTATTACAATATATCGAAAAAGTTATGAAAAAAAAATCTATTTCTTTCTTTTTCCTTTGTTTGTTTGCAATGATCCATGCCCAATGGACACCTGCCGTGTTTAATGCAAAAGGAGTAGATGATGGCTCTAAAACCGACAGGTATTATTCCTTGGATATTTCACAGCTAAAGCTACAGCTGAGCAAAGCAGAGGAAACAGGTAAAAATGCAAAACCTGTTATTATTTCTCTTCCTACACATGATGGGAAGGTTGAGAAATTCGCAGTCTACAGCTTTCCTGTTGTAGTGAAAGAACTCGCAGACCAGTATCAGCTGGGCTCTTATGTTGGAGTAGGGATAGACGATCCTTCCAAATACTTAAGATTCAGTCTTGCGCCTAATGATTTTCAATCGATGATCATGCAGGATGGAGGCTATGAATTTATAGAACCGGCGAATGCCAGCAAAACAATTTACAGGGTTCATCCGAAAAGCGGGAAAAACAAAACCGGTTTCGTATGTTCCACTGAAGAAAGTGAAAGTGCAAAGCATGAGATAGAAGGGCTTCACCAGAAAGGAAAGGCTTTCTTTAATCAGCCAGGTGATTTTTCAAAAAACTCAGATAAGAAATACAGAACGCTGAGATTAGCACTTTCAGTCTGTGGTGAATATACCCAATACCATGGAGGTACGGTTGCCGGAGCATTAGCGGCCATGAATGCAACCATTACCAGAATCAACGGAGTGTATGAAAAAGATTTTGCTCTTCACCTGAATCTGCAGAATTATCCGGGACTCATTTACACCAATGCAGCCACGGATCCTTATTCTGCTACCGAGAATGGAGTAGCTAACGGTATCACAGGCTGGAATTCCCAAGTACAGAATGTAATTACTGCAGGGGTAGGTAATGCCAACTATGATATAGGACATTTGTTTTCTCCTCCCGGAGCCGGTGGAAATGCCGGATGTATAGGATGTATCTGTCGGGATAATACATCACCTACTTCCAATGATAAAGGTTCGGGATGGACCTCTCCCGGGGGCAATCCACCGGTGGGAGATAATTTTGATATAGATTATGTAGCCCATGAAATAGGACATCAGCTTGGCGGTGTTCATAGTTTTTCATACAGTGCCCCTCAATTGGGATCTCCTACAAGTGTAGAACCCGGTTCAGGTTCAAGTATTATGGGATATGCGGGTATTACCGGACCTACTACAGATGTCCAGCCACACTCGGATCCTTATTTTAATGTGACGAATATTACGGCTATTCAGGCCAACCTGATCAGCAAGACGTGTGATATAGAAACCACTATTACGAATACACCGCCTGTAATTGCACCCCTTACTACTTATAATATTCCTAAGGGAACAGCCTTCGTTCTTACAGCATCTGCTACGGACGCAGAAAATGATCCTATGACTTTTAACTGGGAAGAGGTGGATATCGCCAATGAAGTGATTAATAATGCTAATTTAGGAAACACGGCCACTGGTCCTTCTTTCAGATCTGTGGCGCCAACTGCGAGTCCTACCCGCTATTTTCCAAGACTGTCTTCCGTACTGGCAGGTGTTTTAAATAATGCCAACAGCCTTTGGGAAGCCGTTTCTACCGTAGCAAGAACAACCAAATTCACAGTTACGGCAAGAGATAATAACCCCAACGCGAATCAGCAGCAGACACAATCTGCCACACAGACGATTATCGTAGGAAATAACGGTCCTTTTATAGTAAACCCAACTACAGTTTATAATAATGGTCCTACCAACGTCACATGGAATGTTGTCAATACCAATGCAGCGCCTTATAATGCAGCCAATGTAAAAATAGATTTCACCACGGATAACGGTGTCACATGGAATGTGGTAGCAGCTTCAACGCCTAATGACGGAAACCAGGCTGTGGATTTTACAGCTTTTCCTTTAACCGTAGGAGGTACAGCTAAGATCAGAGTAAGTGCTATCAATAATGTATTCTATGCAATAGGTACTGCAAATATTGATACGCTTCCAATCTGTACAACCAATGCTCCTGGAGGAATTACGGTGACAGCCATTACACAGACACAGGCAACCGTAACATGGAATGCATCATTTAATGCAACCTATGTTTTCCAATACCGTGTGGCCGGAACTACAGCATGGACTACAGTGAATCCGGCACCGACGACCAATACCGTTACTCTTACAGGACTGGCGGCAGGAACTCATTATGAATTCCAGATCGCGAATGTATGTACAGGAACACAAGGTACTTTTTCACCTGTTTCAACTTTCGTAACGTTATATTGTGCGGCAACTTCTACCAGTACGGATAATGGATATATCTCCAATGTAACGGTAGCAGCTACCAACTCTTATACGATGAGCAACAACTCGGCTGCTGCGAATTATACAGACTATTCTGCCGATGCTGCCAAACTGATCACACTGGTACGTGGATCTGTTAACAATAATTTTTCAATCTCTAAATCCTGGCCGGCTGCTACATCAAGTAAAGCGGTAAGTGTATGGATCGATTTTAACAAAAACGGTACTTTTGAGACTACAGAAAGAATTTTAAATGCAGGCAACAATACAGTAACTCCTGTAACGGCAACATTCACCGTACCGGCAACGGCTTATGCAGGACCTCTTACAACCCGTATGCGTGTTGTTCTTAGAGATACTTCGAACCCGGCTGCGTGTGGAAACTTTACGAATGGGGAAGTGGAAGATTATGCAGTGAAGCTGATTGATCAGCCTGCGTGTACAACGGCTGCACCTTCCAATATTACTGTAACCAACCTTACACCGACTACCGCTACGGTTTCGTGGATTGCAGCAACCAATGCAACCTACGTTTTAAGATACAGAAAAACCGGAACTGCAGCCTGGACCACAGTAGATCCTGTGCCGGCTCCGGGAAATAACTACACGATTCCGAACTTAACGGAGCAGACTCAATATGATGTACAGGTAGCTACAAAATGTAATGGAACTCAGGGAGGATTCTCACCTTCTACACAATTTACGACTCCGCCAATTACGTACTGCCAGATGACAGGTACAGGAACTAACGACCACATTTCGAATGTAACTGTGACTTCCGTGAATCCTGCCCTTACACCAATGAGTAATAACTCTGCACAGAATAATTACACCAGCTATACCACACCGGCTACCCTTATTACCCTGGAAATAGGTTCAGCAGGTAACCAGATTTCCGTAGCAAAAGGATGGACAGCTGCTACTGCCAGTGATGCAGTAAGTGCATGGATAGATTTCAACAGAAACGGAACATTTGAAACATCGGAGCAGATCATGGCTTCAGCATCAAGCACCACAACACCGGTTACGGCTAATTTTGCTGTTCCTGCAGGCGCTTATAACGGACCATTGACTACGACAATGAGAGTGGTGCTGAGACGTTCCAGTGCTCCTGTGATGTGTCAGAATGCCATAAACGGTGAAGTGGAAGACTATGTGGTAAAACTGAAACCATGCAGTACAGATACCCCAACGAATCCAACGATTGGAACAATAACCCATAATTCAGCGGTTATTAACTGGACAAGTGCAACGAATAATCTTACTTATCTGTTGCAATACAGAGTACAGGGAACTACAGCATGGACCTCTGTATACGTTACGGCTGTTCCGTATACATTAAATAACCTGACGCCTTACACTACCTACGAAGTGCAGATCGCGGCTAACTGTGGTACTTCTGTAGGAAACTTCACACCAATCAGAGTATTTATGACAAAATGCGACCCTACGCCTCCGGGGATTACAGTGACCAATATCACTACAAATTCAGGACTCGTGACATGGTCGCCACTGGTAGCAGGATCTTCTTATATCATGAGATGGAGAAAAGTAGGAGCAGCGGCATGGACTACTGTAAACTTACCGGCTCCGCCTGCCAACACCTATCCATTAACAAACCTGGATCCATATACTAAATATGAAGTACAGGTGGCCAGCCAGTGTACAGGAGAGCCTAACCCTAATCCGTATTCCAATCCTGTAGTATTTACCACCTTAAGAACATGCGAACTTGCTCCTCCGGGATTAACGATCAACCAGCTTACTCCTACAACGGCTGAAGTAGTATGGGATGGCTTCCCTGGAGCAACGTATATCCTGAGATACAGAAAAGTAGGGATTCCAAGCTGGACTAACATTCCAGTGGCTGTGAATGCTCATACAATAACAGGATTAATAGAAGACACGAAATATGAAATGCAGGTGGTGAATATCTGTAACGGTACGCCGGGTACTTACACCCCTCCGTATTATTTTACAACACCAACTGTGATCTACTGCCAGATGACTTCCGAGAGCTCAGCGAATGAGCATATCTCCAAAGTAACGGTTATCCCGAACGGAAGACCTAAGATGGAGAACGCTTCCGGACCTTCAACGTATACAGATTATACAGGAGTTCAGGGAACATTCATTGAAATGGTTCAGGGTTCTGCAGGGAATACCATTACCATTGAGAAAAAATGGAACGGAACCAATCACGACGAAGGTATTGCGGTATGGATTGACTTCAACAGAAACGGTTATTTTGATCCTGAAGAAAGAGTACTGGCATCACCACCAAACACTACAAGTCCTGTAACGGGAACATTTACTGTGCCTAATGACGCTTTTGTAAGCATGACCAGTTACAAATATGTAGTGATGAGAGTGGCTCTCATGAGAGGCGGAATTCCGGTGAATTGTATGAAGATTAAAGATGGAGAAGTAGAAGATTACTCTGTCAGAATTTCTAAGCCTGGAATTGCCAACCCGGTTAACCAGACGGATATTATGATTTATCCTAACCCGGTAAGTTCAGTGCTGTATGTGAAAAATATCAGCAAAAGAGCGAAGTACAAGATTTATAATGCGGCAGCGCAGATCATTGGTGAAGGTATTTTACTGAACAACCAGATCAATGTAAGTAAACTGATCAACGGGGTTTATGTCATAGATATCGAAGACAATGGAAAATCGGTACAAAAGAAGTTTATTAAAGAATAATATTTAAATTTCAAAAATAGATAAAGCCCTCGTAATGAGGGCTTTTTTAATTATGGGTTTTGTATGATTTTTTTTTCGCTTTAATTTATATTTTATGAATTTTTTTTAGTTATAATGTTTTTTTAAATTATATTTTTAATATTTAATAGTTTTTGTTATTTAATAATCATTTTATATGTGTGTTTTGTTTATATTTGTCAAATTATAAACAGAAACGATGAGATTATTGCAAATCATCAAATGAATTTGAGAAGATTTTGTTATTTCACGTAATGTTGATGTTCAAAAATACATATGTTTGGTTAGAGAAAAGATAATGCTTTGGGAAATAGTATTTGATGGCTGATGGATAAGCAATGGGTTTGTCCGTATTCATAGATTAAAACAGGATCAGAAAATTTACAACATATAATATAGAAAAAGCTATGACTAAAAACTACTCTTTATTAACCATGTTATTATACCTCTTTCTTATTGGTTTTATAACAGGTGCATGTATTCCTACAACCTCACCTTTTCCTTATAGCGAAAGTTTTACCGCGAGCAATGGTAATTTTACTTTTGTGAATGGTACACAAACCAATAAATGGTTCTACGGCAGCGCATCGGGAAATCCACCTAATGCTATTTATATTTCCAATACAACAGCAACTGCCAATAATTACAATATAGCTGCTGCCAGTGTTGTTCATGCCCACAAAGATATCGTTATTCCTGCAGGAACCACAGTTTGCAGCGTATCTTTCGATTGGAGGGCTGCAGGAGAGAATGCCCAGGACTACCTGAGAATATGGCTTGTTCCTGC
Organism: Chryseobacterium endalhagicum; assembly: GCF_016745235.1. Taxonomy (GTDB): domain Bacteria; phylum Bacteroidota; class Bacteroidia; order Flavobacteriales; family Weeksellaceae; genus Chryseobacterium; species Chryseobacterium endalhagicum. The sequence continues at coordinate 185,113 of NZ_JAELVM010000001.1, forward strand.
CAATTATACACCTGCAGCAGGAGTACAGATTACCCCGGCGGCTGGAAGAATAAAAGTAGGGACCGATTATAACGGACAGGGTACCTGGCAGTCCTATCTCAATACCAATGTGAATATAAGTTCTTTTGCAGGTGCCAATATGCGTTTGGTATTTGAATGGACGAATAATGCCAGTGCGGGTACACAGCCGCCGGCTACTGTAGATAATATCCTGATTAACGCCTGTTTTCCACCAACCGGGCCTACCGCAACCGCAGTAACACCTACCACCGCAACCCTGAACTGGACAGCACCCGCTCAGGTACCGGCCAACGGATATGAATACTATCTTTCAACCGTAAATAATGCGCCCAATAATGGTACAGCAGCAACAGGAACTTCAAATAATGTTTCTGTTAATGTAAATCAACTATCAGTAAACACTTCCTACTTTTGGTGGGTACGTTCTGCATGCAGTGCAACAGATAAGAGTGCCTGGGTACCGGGACCCGGTTTTACAACAAAAATATGCAGTACAGCTACTTCTGTAGTATCAGTCAATGCAATTACCCATAATTCAGCTTCGGTAACCTGGCCTCTGAATAATGGAGCAGATTCTTATAAAGTAAGATACAGAGCCGTAGGAACAACAACATGGAATACTGTAAATCAACCCGTAGCATTCCCTCCGGCAGCCGGAAATGCTCTTAATTTAACGAATTTAATCCCGAATACTTTATACGAAGTAGAAGTAGCCTTGGTATGTAATGATACGACAGGACCTTACTCTCATAATGAATTTACAACAAGATGTGATCCGTCTCCTCCGAATGTAACCGTAAATAATATTACAACCAATTCCGCATCAATAGCATGGTCACCGGTAGCCGCAAACCTTACCTACAGACTGAGATGGAGAGAAGTGGGAACCATCCCATGGAATTTTGTCAATCTTCCGGTACCTCCTGCCAGTACCTATGTTCTTCCAGGCCTTGCTCCCAACAAAACGTATGAAGTTCAGGTAGCCAGCCAGTGCCCTCCTGAAACGTTCTCGAATTCGAAAGTATTTACTACGGAAAGAACGTGTGAATTGCCGCCTTCCGGGCTTACCATGCTTCAGCTTCTGCCTACAACAGCACAAATCACATGGGATCCTTTCCCTGGAGCCACTTATATTCTGAGATACAGAAAAGTGGGAATTCCGAGCTGGACAGAAATTCAGACGCCTAATAACACGTATACATTAACAGGGCTGATAGAGCTTACCAAATATGAGCTTCAGGTTGCCAACATCTGTAACGGGACACCTGGCAGCTTTACACCTCCGTACTTTTTTACAACACCTACAGTACAGTACTGTGGTATGGCGTCAGGAAGTTCAGCTGGAGAACATATTGCAAAAGTTACCGTAAAACCGGCCGGCAGACCTCTGATGGAAAATACATCAGCAGCATCAGTCTATACGGATTATACACAAACTCCGAAGGCATTGATAGAGCTGGTTCAGGGTTCTACCGGTAATGAGATTACCATAGAGAAAAAATGGACAGGTACGAACTATAATGAAGGAATTGCGGCGTGGATAGATTTCAACAGGGACGGAGAATTTGGTATTGATGAAAGAATAATGGCTTCTGGCCCTAACACGGTAACGCCTGTTAAAGTAACCTTTGATGTGCCGGCCAATGCTGTTGTAAGCATGACTGATGATAAATATGTGGTTATGAGAGTGGCAATGAGAAGAAATGATATTCCTGTAGCATGTACGAATTTTGCGGAAGGAGAAGTGGAAGATTATAAGGTCAGAATCTTTAAAAATGCAGTATTTAACCCGCTTAATCAGAATGACTTCTTATTCTATCCAAATCCGGTAAGCACAATTTTGAATGTTAAGAATATCAGCAGTAAAGCCAATTATAAGCTTTATCACGCTGGTAAGCTTGTGTCAAGCGGAGTATTGCTGAATAATAAAATCGATGTGAGCCAGCTGGTGAGTGGAGTATATGTCATTGATATCCAGGATCAGGGGAATTCCATTCAGGGGAAATTCATCAAAAGATAAACCTTAAAATTTTAATAAACGAAAAGACTGTTCTATAAGGACAGTCTTTTTTGTATATCAGAACTTTATGGGCGGATGTTTTATTTACGCTTAATCACTGACGAAATCAGAATTCTTTGCTTCCCTTAAATCAAACATATATTCATAGAAATTTTGCGCTAAAATCTCCCGCAGATCACACGAATGACACAGATTTTTTTTGCTTATCAGATTAGTGTTATCCGTGAATTTATTGTGAAATTTGTGTTTGAAATATTTCATCTTTGCGTTAAATTCTTAATGTCTGCCTGATAGGAATTTGCATTTTTATAAATTCGTAACCAACTCCGGGATTCTAAAAACCCCGTCAGAATTGTTTCCGGCGGGGTTTATTTTATTCGATACTGAAGATGATCTGTTCGGTCTGTTCCTTAAGATCCTCCAGGTTAGTATTGTTGTGAATAATACAGTCTGCCAGCTTGATCTTATCTTTTTCCGGCATTTGCTTTTCCATGACGGCTTCTACTTCACGGTAGGTTTTTCCGTCCCTGTCCATCACTCTTTTCGCTCTGATATTATCTTCGGCAGTCACCAGAAGCGATTTGTAGCATTGCCTATTCAGCTTTAATTCAAATAATAAGGCTGTTTCCTTAAAGACTAAATATTTAGTCTGCTTGTTAAGCCATTCTTCAAAATCAATCCTTACCGCCGGATGAATAATTTCATTTAATTCATGAAGCTGTTCCTTATTGCTGAATACTTTTTCGGCGACAAATTTTCTGTCGTACAAACCATTTTCATCATAGGCCTTATCGCCCAGTAATGCTTTGATTCTTACTTTTAAATCCTCGCTTTCGTTCACGATGGCTTTTGCCCGGTCATCGGAATAATAAACCGGGAATCCGAATTCCTCAATGAATCGGGCTACGGTTGTCTTTCCTGAACCAATTCCCCCGGTAAGTCCAATGATCTTGGGTTCCGGTTCTGCTTTCTGTGTTTCTGAATGTAATTCTTCCATAGTTCAAAATTAATATCCAAAAACATCATTAAAGCTGTGGATCTCGTCCAGTCTTACCCCTTTTTCAGTCATTTTAAGACTCGCCAGTTCGTTGTGGGCATCGTGCTCAAAGAACAGTAAATATTCGTTATCTACGCACTGTTTCAGGAACTTTCCTTTCTCTTCCATAGTCAGGAGAGGTCTGGTATCATATCCCATCACGTAAACCTGGTTGATGTGTCCCGCAGTAGGAATAAGATCCGCTGCAAACACAATTGTCTTTTCCTGGTACTGGATCACCGGAAGCATTTGTTTTTCCGTGTGTCCGTCTACGAAAATCACATCCATCTTCAGATCAGGAGCAAAACCATAATTTCCTGTGGTAGGAAGCGGCAGAAAGTTAAGCTGTCCGCTCTCCTGGATTGGAAGGATATTCTCTTTCAAAAAGCTTGCTTTCTCTCGTGGATTAGGTTCTGTAGCCCATTTCCAGTGGTTCTCATTCGTCCAGAACTGTGCATTTTTAAAAGCAGGTCTGTATCCGGTTCTGTCGTCATTCCATTCAATAGCGCCACCACAGTGGTCAAAGTGAAGGTGCGTAAAGAATACATCCGTAATATCTTCTCTTACGAAGCCGAATTTCTTTAGATTTTTATCAAGACTGTCATCTCCCCAAAGCGAATAATGCCCGAAGAATTTATCATCTTGTTTATTGCCGAGACCGCAGTCCACAAGGATCAGCTTCTTGCCGTCTTCTATAAGCAGGGATCTGGTTCCCAGTTCAATCAGGTTTTTGTCGTCTGCAGGATTGGTTTTTTCCCACAGACTCTTTGGGACGACTCCAAACATGGCACCGCCGTCCAGTTTAAATTTTCCACATTGTATTGGATATAGCTTCATATATATTTTGATTATTATTTCTTTATTAATTTCATTTTCTCCGCAACTTTTCTGCCGTTCTCATCGGATTGTTCAAGTTCTGAGATAATATTCAGATAATCATGTTCTTTCCTGTTCTGAGAAAGTTTCTGCTTGATGAATATTTCCGTCGGAAATATTTTCATTCCGAAAGCACCCTTCATTTCTTTTTCCACAAATTCTCTGCCCATATCTTTGACCATCATCGGACACTTCTGGAAATTTTCATATTTCGCAGTTAGTTTTTCCAGATGATTGTACAGTTCATCATGATTCATCAGCTGCACTTTTCCGTGGATCTGTACCGCTTCATAATTCCATGTGGAAACATTGATATGATCATACCAGCTGCTCGAAATATAAGCATGAGCTCCCAGAAAATCACAGAGCACTTCATCTCCGTCCTTAATGGTCTTTGCCTGAGGATTGGCTCTGGAAATATGAGTTTCCACATAGATATTCTCAGGATCATCTTCATTAAGCATCATCATCGCATGAGTCGCTCTTATTTTTTCAACCGAAGAAATAAGTAAGGCAAATGCATTTTCCCTGATGATTTCTTTCATCAGTTCATCATCTTCACTTCTGTATAACTTTGGAACAAACATAGATGGTTAAAATAATTCTCCAGGACTTTTCGGTCTGGTTATGTTTAAATGCTGATAAGCTTTGTCGGTCACTTCTCTTCCTCTCGGTGTTCTGATGATGAATCCTTCCTGAATCAGAAACGGTTCGTAAACTTCTTCCAATGTTTCCGGATTTTCAGCAATGGAAGTCGCCAGCGCGGAAATTCCTACCGGTTTTCCTTTGAAGTTTTCAATCATGACACGCATGATTTTATTATCCATTTCATCCAAACCAAATTCATCCACATTAAGAGAATTCAATGCATATTTTGTGATGTTGATCTCAATTTCTCCGTTCCCTTTGATCTCAGCGAAATCACGTACCCTTCTTAGCAGAGCATTCGCAATTCTGGGAGTTCCACGGCTTCTTCTCGCAATTTCTATAGCGGCATCTTCATAAATCTTACATCCCAAAACCCTTGCACTTCTCTGAATAATCATCGATAAAAGCTCAACCGAATAATACTCAAGCCTGCTTTGAATTCCAAATCTGGCCAGCATCGGCTTTGTCAGCATTCCGCTTCTTGTGGTAGCACCTACCAAAGTAAAAGGATTCAGGCCGATCTGTACACTTCTCGCATTAGGGCCGGTTTCCAGCATAATGTCTATCTTATAATCCTCCATGGCAGAATACAGGTACTCTTCCACAATAGGCGACAGACGGTGGATTTCATCAATAAAAAGAACATCATTTTCCTCCAGATTCGTTAGTAAACCCGCTAAACTTCCGGGTTTGTCCAAAACAGGACCGGAAGTAATCTTACAGCCTACTCCAAGTTCATTCGCGATAATATTGGCTAAAGTGGTTTTACCAAGACCCGGCGGACCATGAAGAAGAACATGATCAAGAGCACCCCCCCGTTTTTTGGCAGCACTGACAAAAACTTCAAGGTTTTCCAAAGTTTTTCTCTGTCCCGCAAAGTCCTTAAAACTCTGGGGACGGATCTGCTCCTCCTGCATAAGCTCTTCATGCGAGTAGTTTTCCCTGTCTGGATGTAAAAAATCTGGCATTAATTCATTTCATTTACCTCAAAGATAACAAATTTAGACTAAGGTTGAGGTTTAGACTGAGAAAATTCAGGGATTGAAAAGGCTGAGACAGAGGCTGAGGTTAAGGTAAAGGCTAACTTGGATTTAGAGGATTAATATATTTTAAGTATTTTTGAGAGTAAATTAATTATAAACAAGCGGTAGCTTAAGATCAATGAAGTTAATAGGCCCTTTCAAGCAGATAATAACACTTGCCAATCTTCCTTTAAGAGGAAAACTTTCCGATGAACAGATAGATATTATTACAGACGGAGGAATTGTGGTGAATCACGGAGAAATTCAGGAAGTTGGAAATTTCGAAACCCTGAAATCTGAAAATCAAAATATAGAGACTGAAACCATTGAAGGAGAGCAGATTGTTCTTCCCGGGTTTGTAGATGCTCATACGCATATCTGTTTCGGGGGAAACCGTGCCAATGATTTTGCGATGCGTAATGCAGGGAAAACCTATCTTGAAATTGCAGAAAGCGGCGGCGGAATCTGGAGTTCTGTACAGCATACGAGAAATGCTTCAGAAGCGGAATTGTTAAAAACATTAGTGGAAAGAATCAATTTTCTGGTGTCACTGGGAATTACAACGATTGAAATAAAAAGCGGTTACGGTTTAGATGTGGAAAACGAGCTGAAAATGCTTAGAATAATTAAAAAAGCACAGGATCAGACGAAAGCTAAACTGGTTCCTACCTGTCTTTCCGCACACCTGAAGCCAAGAGATTTTGAAGGAAGCAATACAGAATATTTAAATTACATCCTGACCGAAATTTTACCCAAAGTAAAAGAAGAAGGACTTGCCCAGCGTGTAGATATATTCATCGAAAAATCTGCATTCCAGCCAGAAGAAAGCAAAGATTTTCTTGTTAAAACTAAAGACTTAGGTTTCGATATTACGGTTCATGCCGACCAGTTTACTCCGGGAAGTTCAAGAATTGCCGTGGAAGTAGGAGCGAAATCTGCAGACCATCTGGAAGCAACCATTGACGAAGATATTGAGTTTTTAGCACAATCAGATACTGTAGCTACTGCACTTCCGGGAGCAAGCTTAGGATTGGGTGAAAAATTTACACCAGCCAGAAAATTACTGGATGCCGGAGCGATCGTAGCGATTGCCAGTGACTGGAATCCGGGATCTGCACCGATGGGGAATTTAATTACCCAGGCTTCTATTTTGGCAACATTTGAAAAACTAACGACCGCTGAGGTATTGGCAGGAATGACTTTCCGTGCTGCCTATGCCTTAGGTCTTGAAGATATCGGAAAGCTGGAAAAAGGTAAAAAAGCAGATTTTGTGACTTTTAAAACCGATAATTTCCAGAATGTTCTGTACAATCAGGGAAGCCTGAATGCGGAACATGTGTATATTGGTGGAACTCAAATTCATTAGAGTATGGGGATTTTTGATAAGATTCTGGGTAAAAAACAGCCGGAAAAAGGAAGCAGAACCTACAAAGAATTCTGGGATTGGTTTTTGACCAAAGAGAAAGCCTTTTTTGAAGTGGTTAAAAACAGAGAACATATTGAAACGCAGTTTTTCGATATCATGGCTCCTGAACTTTCAAAAGTAAATGAGGGATATTATTTCCTCTCAGGAATGTCTGACGACCATACCGCAGAGCTTATCATTACGGTAGAAGGTGATGTTAAAAAGATTATTTTTGCAGAAGAACTTGTTGCCGCTGCTCCAAAGATGGACCACTGGAAGATAACCGCCCTCAAACCTGAAACAGATATTGAAAACGTAGGCATCCGGATGAATGACTGCGAGTTCACAAAAGACAATATTTACTTTTACTCCAATGAAATAGAAGGCTATCCGGATGAGATAGATCTGGCATTCGTCTATAATGATCTGAACGAGGAAAACAGAGGTGCAGCCACAACAGGAATCTGTATTTTTCTGGATAATTTCCTCGGTGAACTGAATTTTGCCACTCAGATTGATACTTTCAGTGTGATTGGTAAAAATGAAGCTGAACAGGAACTTATTCCGATAGAAAAGTTAAAAGAATTTCTTCTCTGGCGAGAAAGGGAATTTACAGAGAAGTATAAAGATATGAAGCTCGAAACGGAAGATCAGTTTTCCCTTCTTGAAGCTACTTTGGAAAACGGAATGCCGCTTATGGCCACTGTGAATGCTTCTTTGCTGAAGTACAATGCAAAAGCATCGTATCCATGGATTTCGGTGCTGAAGATTTCTTATGACGGAAGCAGGAATGATGGTTTTCCGGGAGAAAAAGATTACAATGCAATGAATGATATTGAAGACCGGGCTGCCGAACTTCTTAGTCCGGAAGACGGGCATCTGTACATCGGAAGAGAAACGGCAGACAGTTCCAAAAGCATTTATTTTGCCAGCAAAGACTTCAGACAGCCTTCAAAAATTTTGGATCAGATCATCAAAAAAAATCCTCAGTATACAATTTCGCTTGAAATTTACAAGGATAAATACTGGCAGAGTTTTGAACGCTATAACGTCAATTAAAGCAGATTTTTAGCGGGCTGGGACAGGCGGATGAGACCGATTCCCGGCCTTGATTTTTATTTTTTTATATAAGTTTCCTTATATTGTGCCCCCGTTACTGTTCAATCTTTGAAGAAAACAGTAACTTTCTATAGTTCTTAAGTACACTCCTTGATAAGGAAAATAAAGCAGTCATATTATTCTTTGAGTACTTCAGCCAGGGCTATGCCAGGTGTCTGTCAATATTAAAATACGAAAAAATAAAGGTGATGAATTTTAAAAATCTAAAGTCTACTTTCAATAAAGGTGTTACTGTTCCAAGTCTCATTTTTATTATCGGAACGTGTTTTCTTTCGGCTCTTTATCCCAAACCGACGGAAAATATCTTAAACGGGATTAAACAGTTTATATTTGTCAATCTGAATTGGGTGTATGTATGGGCAGTCACTTTATTTGTGGTCTTCCTGGTTTACCTGCTCTTCAGTAAATATGCAAACATAAAGCTGGGCGCTAACGACAGCAAACCGGAATATTCCTTTTTTTCCTGGATTTCAATGCTGTTTGCAGCAGGAATGGGAATCGGACTGATCTACTTCAGTGTAGCAGAACCAATGCAGCATTATTCCTCAGAAGTTTTTGCAGATAATCATTACGTAAGCAGAGCCAAGCAGGCACAGTTATATACCTTTTTTCACTGGGGAATTCATGCCTGGGCCATTTACGGAGTTGTCGGACTTTCATTATCATACTTTGCGTATCGTTACAGACTCCCGCTTTCCTTACGAAGCTGTTTTTATCCATTACTAAAAGATAAGATTAACGGCAAATGGGGAAACGCGATTGATGTATTTGCCTTATGCTGTACTTTCTTCGGACTGACCACGACTTTAGGATTTGGGGTGGTACAGATCAGTTCAGGATTAAATATCCTCCATATCACCGCGGAAAACAGTTTTACCAATCAGGTGATTATTGTGATCAGCCTTATTGCACTTTCTGTTTTTTCAGCGATCAGCGGAGTAGATAAAGGTGTAAAGATTTTAAGCAATATCAATGTAATGAGTGTGATTGTCTTATTGCTTTTTGTCCTGATATTAGGCCCGACGGTCTATCTGATAGGAAGTTTTACAGATGGATTGGGAAACTATATCAATAATTTTTTCAATCTTACTTTCAATACCCATGTTTATGAAAAAAATGCCTTGCCATGGTTTTATGACTGGACTATTTTATACTGGGCGTGGTGGATTTCATGGTCGCCTTATGTAGGATTGTTTATCGCAAGAATTTCAAAAGGACGTACCATCAGGGAATTTATTCTCGCAGTTTTAGTCCTTCCTACCTTATTCAATTTTATCTGGATGTCTGTGTTTGGAAACAGTGCGATCTGGTTCGATTTAAATGTAGCCAACGGAAAATTAAGCCAGCTGGCATCCGATCCTGATGCACTGATGTTCCGGTTTTTAGAATATATGCCTTTATCAACCCTGACTGGGTTTTTCGTTATTGCCATCATTATTATTTTCTTTGTGACTTCCGCCGATTCGGGAATATTTGTCATGAACAGCATCGCTACTAAAAACTCCACTAAATCTCCGAAATGGCAGATCGTATTCTGGGGTATTTTACTTGCCGTGCTTTCCCTTTTATTGTTGAATGCAGGAGGGTTAAAAGCACTTCAAAGCATGACTTTAATTACGGCATTGCCCTTTTCAATCATCGTCCTCTTATTTATCGTCAGCCTGATGAAGGGATTAATTATTGACCAGAAATATTATGATACGAACTTTTCTGCTTCCACCGTTCCCTGGTCTGGGGAATTTTGGAAAGAGCGTTTAAAAAATATCGTCTCCTTTAAAGATAATTCCTCAGTAGACCATTTTATTCAGGTTAAAACAAAAGAAGCCTTTACAGATCTGCAGCAGGAATTTGCAGCCAATGGAATTGAGGCGAAAATAAACCATTACGAAAGTCCTGTCAGAACAGAAATAGAAATCCACCAGGGAGTCGTTAATAATTTTATTTACGGTGTTGAAAACAGAGTAAAAACCGTTTCTGAATACATGATCAATGAAGAAAATCTTCCTGATCTGGATGATAAGAAAACCCACTATCCAAGATCCTATTTTGGGGATGGAAGAGAAGGGTATGATGTGCAGTATTTTACAAAGAACGAACTGATTTCTGATGTCCTCAAGCATTATGAGCGGTTTCTGGAAATTGTTTCTGAAGAGCGCAATGAAATGTTCATCAGCAGTAATGCCAATCAGGGGAAAGAATAACCTGAAAAAGCCCATTTTTAGAGAATGACGGATGTCATGGAATGCTGTTGAAATTGAATACAGGAGCGTTTTAATATGTTAACAATATTATTTAGATTTACCATATAAAACCATGTCATTAAAAATTTAATTTAAATTCTATGTTTCAGGACACTTGGAAAGGCAGATTAGACGGAGAAGAACTTCTTTTCCACAGAATATTTCAGAGAGTTAAAGAAGAACATCATTACGATAATATCAAGGCAGATGATTTTGTCCTGCACGGTTTTGCTGTGGATGAGGGCGTAAGAAGGAATAAAGGCCGTCAGGGCGCTAAAGATGCCCCTGATGTGATCCGCAAAAATATGTCAAATTTCCCGGTCATCCGTCCTGATTTTTCCCTTTTGGATTTCGGAAATGTGACCTGCGAAGACGGTGATCTGGAAAGTACACAGAACAATCTTGCTAAAAAAGTATCAAAAGTACTTCTGAAAGGAGGAAAATCAATTGTTCTGGGCGGAGGTCATGAAGTGACTTATGCACATTATTTAGGCCTTAAAACAGCCTTTCCGGAACAGAAAATAGGGATCATTAATATCGATGCCCATTTTGACAACAGACAGCCTGAAGAAGGAGTAGGGCCAAGCTCAGGAACCGGATTCTGGCAGATCGCACAGGAAGGACCGATCAATTCACTGCATGTCGGGATTCAGAGAAATTCAAATACCCTGAAACTCTTTGATATAGCCCATCAGTACGGGATGAAATATATCCTGGCAGATGAACTTTTTTTTGAAAATCTTCCTTCAATTTATCAGCGGATAGATGAACTGCTTGAGAGTGTGGATTTCGTCTATCTCACCATTTGTATGGATGTTTTCAATGCTTCAATTGCCCCGGGTGTTTCAGCTTCAGCATACAACGGTATTTTTGCAGATACTCCTTTTATGCATTTTTACAGGCATATTTTAAAAAGTAAAAAGCTGATCGCGTTGGATGCAGCAGAAGTGAATCCTTCCCTTGATATTCAGGACAGGACGGCCAGGCTTGCTGCATGTCTTGTGAATGAATGGTTTATGATCTGAGGATAGAATTATATTAACCCATCGGGCATTTTGAATTCTTGTATTTCGGAACTAAGTGAAACGCCTTTGTTTATCTTAGTTTAAAGAATTAAAATCAATTTTTGTCTTTCTTTGCGTTTTAATAATCGCAAGGCAAAACAAAGGCTTTTAAAAAAACAATTTAATAAAGATAAACAAAGGCATTTCATTTAAAAGAGTAAGACAAAAAGATACTGCTAGTTATCAGATAATTAAAAATTACTTTCAAAATATACAGCGGGCTATATTATTTTGATAGAGAAAATCATTCTTTTATTTACCCTTTAAGGAACAAAATTTGTTACTTTCACGATGCTTTTAGAATAAAGGCATTAATAAATTCATTTTTGAATTTAAAACAGAAATTATATTATGGAACAGTTAATTGAAAATAAGCTTATTAAAGCAGATAAGACATTTTCAGAATGGAGAAAAGTACCGTTTGAAGAAAGACAGAAGCTGATTGCAAAAGCGGCAGAAATTTTAAAAAATAATTCAAAAAAATTCGGGAGGATCATTACGGCAGAAATGAATAAACCTATTTCAGAGTCAATTGCTGAGGTAGAGAAATGTGCTTTAATGATGAATTATTATGCGGACGCTGAAAATATTTTAAAACCCGAAAAAATTGAATCTGAATTTTCTTATTCTGAAGTTCATTACGTTCCGAAAGGTGTGATTTTAGGAGTAATGCCATGGAATTTTCCTTTCTGGCAGGTTTTGAGATTTGCTGTTCCTGCGATTCTGGCTGGAAATACAGTAGTTCTGAAACATGCTTCCATCTGTTTCGGAAGTGGAAATGCTATCGTAGAGGTTCTTTTGGAGGCCGGTTTTCCGGAAGGTGTTTTCCAGAACCTGGAAGTGGGGCATAAAGCCGTAAAGGAAATTCTTGAGCACGATGCTGTAAAAGGAGTGAGTCTTACAGGCAGCGGAAAAGCGGGTGGAGAAGTAGCTTCCATCGCCGGTTTAAATATCAAAAAATCTTTACTGGAATTAGGCGGAAGTGATGCTTTCATCATTTTCGATGATGCGGATTTGGATGCAGCAGCAAAAGCAGGCGTAAAATCCAGACTTCAGAATTGCGGACAAACCTGTACTGCCGCTAAAAGATTTATTATTGACGAAAAAATTGAAGATGAATTTTTACCGAAATTCATTGAAGAATATAAAACATACGAAATCGGAGATCCTTTGAATAAGGAAACCAAATTAGCAGGAATGGCAAGACCGGACCTGGCCGATGAGCTGGAAGCCCAGTTCAACCGTGCGTTGGAAAATGGGGCCGAAATTATTATTCCTCTGGAAAGAATTTCTGAAAATGAATTTAAACCTGGTTTAATCCGTGTTCAGGAAGGAAATCCTATTTTAAAAGAAGAACTTTTCGGACCTCTTGGCATGATCATGATTGCTAAAAATGATGAAGAAGCTTTACAAATGGCAAATGATATTCCTTTTGGACTTTCAAATTCCGTTTGGACGAAAAAAACAGACCGTCAGTTATTCTTCATCGAAAACCTGGAATCAGGAACGGTTAATATCAACAGAATGACGAGTTCTGATCCGCGTTTTCCATTCGGTGGAAGCAAGGCTTCAGGATATGGAACGGAGCTGTCTTTATTGGCCTTAAAAGAGTTTGTGACGGCAAGAACGATTGTGGGGAACTAAGTTGTATGATGTACAATGTAAAATGTACAAAGTACAAAGTATAATGTATTAATGTAATTTACAGTTATTAAATATAAAAAATCCCGGAAATAGACATTTCCGGGATTTTTTTGTATGCTTGTCAAAAAGTAATTTTGCTTATTGCTTATTGCTTATTGCTTATTGCTTATTGCTTATTGCTTATTGCTTATTGCTTATTGCTTATACTGTCGTCAGTCTCAGCGTATTCGTTTTCCCTCCTTCATAAGACGGAGTCGCATTGATATTGATAACAAAATCTCCGCTTTCGATATACCCGTGATTGTGAGTCAGCATATTTACCTGAATGATCGTCTCATCTGTAGACTTTTTCATGTCATAATAATATGCGTGAACTCCCCAAAGAAGGTTCAGCATCGTGATTACTCTTCGGTTTCCACTGTATACGATGATGTGGGAATTCGGTCTGTGAGCGGCAAGCTGGAATGCTGTATATCCTGAATGCGTCAGAGTAACAATAGCAGAAACGTTGGTGGTTTTAGCAATTCTTACAGCGGCAAGACATACCCTGTTCGTAATGAACCTTTCATCGATGCAGTTATAATCTTTTTCGATCGGCTCATTTTTATGCTGATAAAAATGGGTCTTCTCGATATTTTGTACAATTTTCGCCATGTTTTCCACTACCTGAACCGGATATCTTCCTACAGAAGTTTCTCCTGAAAGCATCACAGCATCGGCGCCATCCAATACGGAGTTGGCAACGTCATTTACTTCTGCTCTCGTTGGGGTAAGGCTGTTGATCATTGTTTCCATCATCTGGGTAGCAATAATCACCGGTTTTGAATAGAATCTTGCCTTTTCTACCAGATTTTTCTGGATAGCAGGAACTTCTTCCATCGGAACTTCCACACCAAGGTCACCACGGGCAACCATCAGTCCGTCACATTCCAATAGAATTTCGTCAATATTTTTAACGCCCTCAGGCTTTTCAATCTTAGCAATGATCGGTGTTTTGAATTTACCGTTCGGATGGCTGTCGATCAGTTTTTTCAGGTCAATAATGTCTTGTGCGTGACGCACGAAAGAAAGCGCGATCCAGTCTACCTCCATATCAAGCATGAAATTGGCATCCTGAACGTCTTTTTCGGTAAGAGCCGGAAGTGATACATTGGTATTCGGCAGGTTGACCCCTTTCTTGGAACTTAGAGGTCCCCCTTGAATCGTCTTTGCTTTTACCGTATCTATTTCGTTGGTTTCAATAACTTCCAACATCAGTTTTCCGTCATCAATAAGGATTTTCTCACCAACTTTTACGTCCTGAGGAAACTGCTGGTAAGTCATGTAAACCTTGGTAGAATCTCCCTCTATTTTCTCATTCGTAAAGGTAAGAACATCACCAGGGTTCAGGTAAGAACCTTCTTTTACAACACCCACTCTCAGTTTCGGGCCCTGAAGGTCTCCTAAGATCCCCACAGAATAACCAAATTCCTGATTAAGCTCTCTGATAATTTCAATATTATTTCGAACTAAGTCGTAGTCTGCATGTGAAAAATTTATTCTGAAAATATCAACACCTGCTTTCATAAGTCCTAACATTACCTCCTTCGATGACGAAGCTGGCCCTAGTGTTGCGATAATTTTTGTCTTCTTTAAATACTTATTCATAATACTGGATAATTTGATAAAGTTCTTCTTCAGAACTCAGTGTGTAATCTTGTATCGGAAACACAAGATTTTCCGGGAGCAAAATTACGGAAAAATCAGGAATTTGTTCCGATGTATGCAGAATATATTCCACATCTACCTGATTATTTAATAAAAATTTAATGTTTTCTTCTTCTGTGAAGAGCTCGGTCTGTAGTTTTTTTTGCTTACTTTCCGAAGATCTGTTGGAAATAAAGGTAAAACAGGTCTTGGTAGATTTGTGGTAGGCCTCAAATCTGGGAAAAAAATAATCATAATAAGCCCCGTGAATAATCACATCTTTCTTTCTGGAAAAGGCAAGGCCGTTGATTTGATTTATTTTGTAGAAAAACTCATGAGCGGGTACATCTTTTGCTAATCTTACCAATCCTATGGCAATATCTTCAAATTCTATATCATCCGGATCATAAAGTTTTTGAATTTCCAAGTATGTTTTCTTTTTTGTTTAAAATATAAAATGCCCGCTGTGCTGCTTTTTCTTCTGCCTTCTTTTTGGAAGTTTCCGTCGCGTTGGCGATCTTCTCTTCTCCCAGCCAGACATGGCACCTGAACACCACAGATTTATTGACCTGGACTTCTTCGCAGGTCTCGTATTTTATATTTACTTTTTTCTTCTGGCTCCATTCAAGCAGAAGACCTTTGTAGCTTACAATTTTATTTTCAAGCTTGTTAATTTCAGTAGGCGTAAGCAATCTTTCCAGAATGATCCTTTTGCAGGTATCATAATGAAAGTCCAGATAAACAGCACCAATAAGTGCCTCAAATAAATTTCCGGAAATGTTTTCACCCAATGCCGCAGATCCCTGCTTCTGCAAAAGATCGATAAGCTTCAGGTCTTCACCTAATTTATTAAGATTCTTCCTATTAACAATTTTAGATTTCATCTGCGTCAGATATCCTTCATTAGCCTGAGGATAGGTCTGGAACAGATGACAGGAAATAATTGTACCCAAAACAGAATCTCCCAAAAATTCAAGTCGTTCATAATTGCTGTCTTGATTTTTAGAAGAACTTTTTAAAGAAAAGGCTTCACGGTAAAGAGCGACATTCTGAACCTCTGCACCGATGATTTTTTTCAATTCGGTACTCAGGAAGTAGTCTCTCTCCGTTAATTTTCTTTTTCTTTGTCTGAGAAGGAATTTAGAAAAGTATTTCTGTAACTCCATTCATTGAATTTAGATTTTCTTAAATAGAACGCAGGCGTTGTGCCCGCCAAATCCAAAAGTATTGCTCATGGCTACTTTTACATCTTTCTTCACAGCGTCGTTGAATGTGAAATTCAGTCGGCTGTCAATGTTTTCATCATCAGTAAAATGGTTGATGGTAGGCGGAACGATACCATGAATAATAGTTCCTAATGCAGCGATAGCTTCAATAACTCCGGCAGCTCCCAGAAGGTGCCCGGTCATTGATTTTGTAGAATTGATCTGAATGTCAAAAGCGTGCTCGCCTAATAATTTCGAAATTGCGTTGGATTCTGCAATATCTCCTAATGGAGTAGAGGTACCATGCATGTTGATATGGTCTACTTCATCAGCAGTTAAGCCTGCATCTTCCAGACAGTTTTTCATTACCAGATAAGCGCCAAGGCCTTCAGGATGTGGGGCAGTCATATGGTGTGCATCTGCACTCATACCGCCACCCAGCAATTCTGCATAAATGGTAGCGCCACGTTTTACCGCGTGCTCGTATTCTTCAAGGATGATACACCCTGCTCCTTCGCCCAGTACAAAGCCATCTCTGTCTTTATCAAAAGGTCTTGAAGCGGTTTTAGGATCATCATTTCTTGTAGAAAGTGCCATCATCGCATTAAATCCACCGACACCACTTGCTGTAACGGCTGCTTCAGAGCCTCCGCATACAATCACGTCAGCTTTTCCAAGCTGGATAATCATCTTAGAATCTATCAGAGCGTTGGCTGAAGAGGCACAGGCTGATACCGTAGTATAATTCGGCCCGTGGAAGCCATACTCTATGGAGATATGTCCTGGAGTGATATCCGCAATCATTTTAGGAATAAAGAATGGGTTGAATCTCGGAATTTCCGTATTGGCCCATCCTAAAACTTCAGTTTCGAATGTTTCTAAACCTCCGATTCCTGAACCCCAGATTACCCCGACTCTGTTTTTATCCACATTGTCTTCAATAATTCCGGAGTGTGCTACCGCTTCTCTTGCGGCTACAAGCCCAAGCTGCGTATTCCGGTCCATTTTCTTTGCTTCTTTCTTATCGAAATGCTGCAACGGATCGAAACCCTTCACTTCACAAGCGAACTTTGTTTTAAAGTTTGTGGCATCAAAAAGAGTAATCGGAGCAGCACCGCTCTCACCTTTAAGAAGATTTTCCCAGTATTCTTTTGCATTATTTCCAATCGGTGTTATTGCGCCAAAACCGGTTACAACTACTCTTTTTAATTCCATAAACTTTTAAAATTTTCTTTTTTGTTGAAGAATATTATTTATTTACTACTTCTTCGATGTAAGCGATAGCGTGACCTACAGTAGTAATTTTTTCAGCCTGATCATCAGGGATTTGAATATTGAATTCTTTTTCAAATTCCATGATTAACTCAACTGTATCCAATGAGTCAGCTCCTAAATCGTTAGTGAAGCTAGCTTCAGGAGTTACTTCTGTTTCTTCAACGTCAAGCTTATCAGCGATGATAGCTTTTACTCTTGATGCAATGTCTGACATAGTAAATTATTTTTTTAATTGTTAGATGGTGCAAATATATAAAATTCTTCACGATAAAACATTTTTTTAGTCTTTTTTGTGGGTAGACTATCCTGATTTTGGCATGAAAAGTTTTAGTGTTTTAATTTTCAGGCATTTATGTTGAGCAGATAAATCATATCCAAATTGATCGCTCTGAGCTGTTTAATCGGTTGATCTGATATTATGATAAATGATCGGTTGAAATCTGAATCAATACTCTTTTGAAATACGCTGTGTATTTTCTGAGCTTTTTAACAAAGTTGAATTGAGCTGTCTGGCAAAACACTTCGTCTGAAATTGCCTGAACTTTGTCTCATGCAATTAAAACAAAAAAATATGAAACGTATAGACACCGCTTATATTGACGGAAAATTTACAGCACTGCATGGGACAGAAATCTTTGATCTTATTAATCCTTCCAATCATGAGAAAATAGGGGAAGTGGTTTTAGGAGACAAAACGGATACGCAAAAAGCAATTGCTGCTGCTAAAACAGCTTTTAAAACATTCTCCAAAACAACAGTGGAAGAGCGTATTGAAATTCTTGGAAATTTAAAAAGAGCTGTAGAAAAGAGAGAAAACGAACTGATCGAAACTATGATTCTGGAATATGGTGGAACCCGGCAGTTCTGTACCATGAGCTTTCAGAATATGCTGGGCTCTTTTGAACATATGATAGAAACGTTACGCCATTTCGGGTTTGAAAGAAAAGCGGGAAAGACCCTTGTGCAAATGACCTCTGTAGGAGTGGTAGGTATTATCACGCCCTGGAATTCCAGCAACAGTTTTATCTGTAATAAATTTGCCACAGCAGTTGCTGCCGGATGTACGGTTGTGGTAAAACCTAGTGAAATGAGCGCTCTTCAGACTCAGCTTATTATAGAATGCTTTCATGAAGCGGGTCTGCCGGATGGAGTTTTCAACGTAGTCAACGGATTGGGAAGCGTAGTTGGTCATGAAATCGTCAGTCATCCGGATGTTGCTAAAATATCTTTTACAGGCTCTACCCATACAGGAAAAATGATTGCTAAAGGAGCTGTAGACAGCATGAAAAGAGTAACGCTGGAGCTTGGCGGGAAATCGCCTAATATTATTCTGGAAGACGCAGATTTTAAGAAAGCCATTCCCCAGGCGGTTTTCGGGGCTTATATGAACAGCGGGCAGGCGTGTATTGCTCCAACCCGTTTGCTGGTGCCTCAATCTAAGCTGGAAGAAGTGAATCAGCTTGTGAAAGAAACAGTTCTTCAGGTTGTTGTAGGAAATCCTGCGGATGAAAATACCCACGTTGGACCTATGGTTTCCGAAAAGCAGTATGAACGCGTGCAGAGCTATATTCAGCTTGGTTTAGATGAAGGAGCTGAATTATTAGCCGGTGGAACGGGTAAGCCCGAAGGCCTTGAAGATGGGAATTTCGTCAAAGCTACTGTTTTCACCAATGTACGGAACGATATGCGTATTGCACAGGAGGAGATTTTCGGGCCTGTACTTTCTATTATCACCTATCAGGATGAAGAAGACGCTGTTGCTATTGCCAATGATACCGAATACGGTCTGGCTGCTTATGTGACTTCTGCGGATGAAAGCCGTGCGTTGAAAGTGGCCTCTCAGATTGAAGCGGGAAGGGTGTGTGTGAATGGTTTTAAACATGATCCGCTGGCACCGTTCGGAGGATTCAAGCAATCGGGGGTTGGAAGGGAGTTTGGTACGTATGGTTTGGAAGAATATCTGGAACCGAAATCCATTTTGATTTAAACGAACAAAAATATTAAATTGAACAGTCAAGTCAGAAGCTTTTTTGACTTGACTTTAATATAACCAAAATGCCCGAAAGTATCAATTACATCAATTATTCCTGTTATTTCACCACGTTTCGTGAAGGTGAGCAGTTTGCGTCTTACAATTCGTTATCTATGGTGATTTCGGGAGAAATGGAGCTTAATGACGGTGTTCACAGGAGCGTGTTTCGCAGCGGCGATGTGTATCTGGTAAGGAAAAATCAGTTGCTGAAATTTCTGAAAAAGCCGGGTGAAGAAGCAGAATTTAAATCGTTGTCTATCCGGTTTGATGATGAAATGCTGAAACAGATGAGTACGGAAGAAAATTTTGTCCTTCAGGAACGGGTGAAAACGCCTGCTTATATTGAGCTGTCTGATGTGCCGCATCTGAAATACTTTATGGAATCTCTGCTGCAGTATCAGGATCTGCTGGAAAATAAATCTCCTGAACTGGCTCTGTTAAAGCAAAAGGAAGCCCTGATTCTTTTATTTGGGTACGATCCGCTGCTGAAAAATATTCTGTACGATATTTCTGATCCGTACAAAATAGATCTTGAGGGATTTATGCTCAGGAATTATCATTTTAATGTAAAACTCGACCGTTTTGCTTACCTCACCGGAAGAAGTCTGGCTACTTTTAAACGTGATTTTGATAAAATATTCAAAACTGCTCCGGGAAAATGGCTCCTTGAAAAAAGACTTCAGGAGGCCCGGTATCTTTTGGAGAAAGGGAGAAAAGCGTCTGATATTTATCTTGATCTGGGTTTTGAGGATCTTTCCCACTTTTCATTTGCCTTTAAGAAACAGTATGGCTTGCCGCCAAGTAAGCTGTCACTATAAAACAATCCGTTTTTGTATATCCTGATCAATTACAAGAGAATTTATTTAGATTCTCTTTTTTTGTGGAATAAAGCGGAATCTTTCATTCTTTTAATCTTGCAGCAAAAAATATTTTTACCGAAATCTCTTTTTGCTGATTCTTTAATTTTTCACCATGTGTTGAATGTGTGGCTGCTGCTAACACTGTCTTTCAGGTGAATTATAATAAATAAAAATGTCTTTTTATTAACATAATATTAAGAGTGAAAATGAAAAATGACAGATATCTGCTATATGTTTTGATTTTCCGGCCTACTAACTTTGTCCCCAGATACTTCCGATACAGTTCGGCTAAAAAAAACACAACCATTTTGCTCAATTAAATTACAGATCTTTTTAAAGAATTGTAATCAAATATAAATGAAAAACGATGAAAAAAATAATGATTTTGACAGGTACAGTATTATGCACTTCGTATTTTTTTGGACAGGTTGCCATTAATACTGAAACTCCGCATCCATCAAGTATTCTTACCGTGGCTCCAACAGATTTAAAGGGACAGTATAAGGGAACTCTTTTAAGCCCTATGACAACGAGCCAGATCAGCAATATACCCAGTCCGGCTAACGGCCTGATGGTGTATGATACTGAAAAAAGGTGTTTAAAAGTGAATAAAGGAACTCCGGCCGCATCCCGATGGGTGTGTATAAGAATTAAATAGCAAAAAATAAATGTATGAAAAAGAATAAATTAACTTCTATAATAGGTATAGCAGCGGGTATTATTTTATCAAAAGGGCAAGTCGGAATAGGCACTTCAGCACCTGATGCCTCTGCTAATCTGCATGTATCACCAACCAATACCTCCAATCAATATAAAGGAACTTTATTGGGGACAATGTCTACGGCCAACCGAAATTCTATTTCCCAGCCGGCAACAGGTCTGATGATTTATAATACAACGGATAATTGTCTGCAGGTAAATAATGGTACACCAGGTTCTCCCCGCTGGGAATGCCTGAGCGAAGAACCTAATCTTCCTTTCGGGACGATGACTTTTGGACGGTATAAACCTATCTACCCCGGGATTACCGCAAGTGTAATCTCTATACCTCCTCCTCAATATAGTTCTACCAATAATCAGTTGTATGGGGCTTATCCTGCCAATGGAAATTTTGCTTCGAATGATCTGTTCCGGATAGATGTGGGAAGAAGAACCGGAGATACTTATTCAGCCGTCCTATATAATGTTTCAGGAGAAAGAATTACGTTCAACTATAACAGTAATGCCTATCACAATCCTGTATTGGCTAGTAATATCAGTTTAAATAATAATCAGGGAAGATTTATAGACGGTGATAATATTACTTACTACAGAGAGGCGCAGAATTGCTATGTAACGGTCACTTCTCCGGCTAAATGGGCGGGAAGAAAGTTTTTAATAGGAGTGAATCTGTTTAAAGAGGACATTTCGAGCGTTATTGAATTGGGAGGGAATGCAGGCGGAAAGGAAAATCAATCTATGCTTACTTATATTTTTGAATTTAAATAACTGTTATTTGAGTTCTACATCATATAAAAGACACATTTTATATATTTTATTATGATTACAGGTCTTTTTTAAGGCTTGTAATCTAATAAGAAATATTCGATTCTATATTCAACAGCTTAAAATAGAGAATGAATGGATTTTAAAAATATACATATAGGCGGGATGATTCAGAAAAGAGTATTGGAATCCGGAATTGAAATACTCCGTATTTGTAAATTTCTTAAGTGTTCAGAAGATGAAATCAATATTATGTATACTTCAAAAAGTCTTGATTCGGAACTTATCCTGAGATGGAGTAAACTTTTGGAATATGATTTTTTTAGAATTTATACCCAGCATTTGATTTTATATGCTCCGGTATTGGTCAGAGAAACTGAGGTAAAACAAAAATCGGAACTGCCAAGATTCAGGAAGAACATTTATACAAAAGAAATTATTGATTTTATTTTAAGCCAGATAGAAAACGGGGAAAAAACCAGAGCTCAGGTGATTGAGGAGTACAGAATCCCGAAAACCACATTATACAAATGGCTTGGAAAATATAAACCGTAAGAGTACTTATCTTATAAATACAAAAGAGTCATGGAAAATAAAGAACCTGATTATGTGAGGATTTTTTCAGACATCATATCGAAAAAGTTTCCGGAAAAAAAATCCAGCTGCAAACATTTCCTGAAAAAGGAAAAGCTATCCTCGTTGGAGGTTATAGCCCTCAATCGTATTTTATTTCATGATGGTGAAATAAATAATGACCACCGGTCTTATGATCATGAAAGTATCACTCAGATATTGGAATATCAAAGAAAACACAGAATGACGAATACAGAAATAGCCTCAGTATTTAAATTAAGCAGGAATACTTTGGCTGCATGGAAAAAATAATTCAGGGAAAAACAAAACTTAACAAATGAAAAATATTTCTGGCATGGGTAATAAAAAATTTTACTTCAACAAAAAATATTATTTCTATGATAGAAATCAAAGCATCATCCTATCAGAAGACCAGCTGGTAGGAAAAAAGATGGATGATCTCGATGGTTTTTTCACCGATTTTAAAGTACGGAAAATACATCCAAAGGAATGTGTTTTTGTCCTGAAAAGATCATTTTTCGGAATATTCAAATTAAAACTGCATTTATATCTTACCGAAGATACGGTATATGATTATGCTATTCTCAATTAAACTTAACACTGCATCGGTATATTCTTTTATTCTTTCTATATTTTTTAGAGTTTGATTTAATTCCTTCTATCAATTTGTTTGGATACCGATGCTTTGTTTTATGCAGGATTTACAATCTGTAAGTGTTTTACGGATTCCTTTACAGTATGGGCAGTGTCTTTTTAAAGATAAACGCTCCTTCTTTAATCATTTCTTATAACCATTTAAACGCTTCATTATTTCTTTGAGGTTTTTCACGAATGCTCCTGTTGTATCCGGACAGGCATCATTGGCGTGCGTTAAATTAATATCTGTTATGTTATGAAAAAAAAGATTAATCCAATAGATGAAAAACAGTTCTATGATTATTTTGCGAATAACAGTGAGCTTCCTGAGGATTATTTTGATTTTTTTTCGGCTGCAATTAAAAAAGCTAAAAGCTTCTCTATAGGTCCCTATTTCTGGTTTATTACGAATAATACCAAAATGAGAACTGAGCGGATCAGTAAAAATATTGAGCAGTTTACCCCTTACAGCAAAAAAGAATGGATGAACTCAGATACTGAATTTTTTATCAATCTGTTTCATCCGCAGGATAGAGGTCATATCATGGCTGCGTTTGTATTTTCTGCTACTTTACGGATGCAGCTTCTAAGGGAAGGAAAAACCGAACTAAGATTTAATTACTACGGCAGGATGATCAACCGGGATGGGGATTATCGTTGGATTCTGCTTCAATCTCCTCTTCAGATTATTAGTCATTATGCAATAAAAGCTTCATTGGTTGTTATTTATGACCTCTCCCATTTTATTATTCAAAGTCTGCCGCTGCTTTCCATCATAGATTTTGCAGATAATGAAGTTCAGTATTTCAAGCATATTGATCAGCAAATGCATAAAATAGATACGGAAAAGCCTCATATTACGGAACGCGAAAAAGACGTTCTTAAGCTTATGGCACAAGGTTTCAATAGCCCGGAAATCGCGGCGAAGCTTTTTCTTTCTTATCATACGGTGGAAAACCATAAACGCAACCTCAGAAAAAAAACAAATACTAAGACTTCCGCAGAACTGATTGCTTATACGATGAGCCATAGTCTGCTTGTACTTTAGCAAACTTTCATGTATTAACCAAAACTTTAAACCCTTATTTCTAAAGTCATAGACTAAGGGGAATATGGACAGGAATTGCTATGGCTTATTAGTTTTCATTGGTATAATTATCGCTATAGATTTAATAATCGGCATGTATAATTTAATATCCATAAAATATTATGAAAAAAAGGATTAATCCAATGGATGAAAAGCAGTTTAACGATTATTTTAATGAGAAAAACGGTGAACTGCCTGAAAATTATTTTGATTTTTTTGATGATTCCATTCAAAATGCTAAAAGTTTTGCTATCGGGCCCTATTTGTGGTTTATTAATAATGGGACAAGAATGAAAACAGAACGGATCAGCGAAAATATTGAACAATTTACTCCTTTCAGCAAAGAAGAGTGGATGGATTCAGGGACCGAATTTTTTATTAATCTGTTTCATCCGCAAGACAGAGAGTATTTGATGGCTGCCTTTGTATTTTCCGCCAATGTCCGTTTACAGTTTCTAAGGGAAGGAAAAACCGATGTAACCTTCAATCATTACGGCAGAATGATTAACCGGAATGGAGAGTATCGCTGGATATTACTGCAATCTCCGATTCAGATTATTAATAATTTCGAAATAAAAGCTTCTATAGTCTTTATTTACGATCTTTCCCATTTCATTATTCAAAACCTGCCGCTACTTTCCATCATGGATTTTACGGATGATGAAGTTCAGTATTTCAAACATATTGACCAGCATCAGCTTAAAATAGATGTCGATAAACCTCATATTACCAATCGTGAAAAAGACGTCCTGAGGCTTATGGCACAGGGTTTCAACAGTCCGGAAATTGCAGAGAAACTTTTTCTCTCTTATCATACAGTGGAAAATCATAAACGTAACCTCAGAAGAAAAACAGATACAAAAACTTCCGCAGAGCTCATTGCTTATACGATGAATCATAGCCTGCTTGTACTTTGAGTAAATGATGTCAACTTAAAAATAAAAAAAACACTGTAGCTGTACAGTGTTTTTATTTTGATGGTGATAATCTTGGTGGAGTTGGAGGGACTATAAATAATTAATCAGTTTAAATTATACCGATTTTTTATTTTGCTCTATATTATATTAAATGACTGTTAATAAAGGGTTTTATGACTTTATTAAAAATTATGAAAGTTAAATAAATTAAGATACGGTTAATAATTACTGACTAAATACTGACTAACCACTGACTAAGTTGTATCTTTGTGTTGTTCAAAACTTACAGATATGGCTACTATCAAATTTATTCTACAGTCCAAAGGACAAAATGCACCCATCTATGCCCGTCTTTCAATTTCTGCCAAAGAATCATTTAAACGAAAAACCCGAGAAACAATAAACCCGGATCAGTGGAATCCAAAAACGGGAAAGCCTAAAAACATTCAGGCAGGAACAGAGGAAACTTTAAAAGAAATTGACAATCTAAAATTGAAACTAAAAGAAATTGAAAGTTTTATTTTGGAGCAATACCGGAAACGAAACGAAACCGAAATTATAAACGGTATTTGGTTAGAAGAGGTTTTAACAGCCAATTATAACGGTGGGCGAAAACTTTCACAGTTAGATTATTTGGATAATTATTTAGAATATTACAAAACTGATGTATTGCCATTTCGGACAAATAGGGGCAAACGAATAGCAGATGCCACTACGAAAAAACAAATAACCATTATCAATAAAATTAATGCATTTGTAAAGACAGGAAATCGACGGTTAAAAGTTTCTGACTGGAACGTTTCCGTATCAAATAAATTTGAGCAGTTTTTAGATGAGCAGGGAATAGCAAAAGGTACAATAGGACGTTATATTAAATATCCTAAAACGATTATTAACCATGCTAAAACTCTAAATATTGAAGTCAGTAAAAACATAGACGAAATTAAAGGTTACACCACAGAAACCCCGACCATTTTTTTAACAGAAAAGGAACTGCGAGATATACAGCAATTGACATTCTTAGAACCTCAACTGGAAACCGCAAAAGATTGGTTAATTATCGGATTTTATACCGGGCAAAGAGCGTCCGATTTACTGCAAATGACGCCCAAAATGTTTACAAATATCGACGGACATACATTTATTAATCTACATCAACAAAAGACTAAAAACGGGGTTTTAATTCCGATGCACGATGAGGTTAAAAAGATAATTGAGAAAAGGAACGGACAATTTCCGCCCGTTTTTTCTGCAAATATTGAAAGTGCGAAAACCATATTTAATAACCATTTACGAACCATAGCGAAAAAGGCAGAAATAAACCGTTTGGATTTCGGTAAAAAATTCGATCCAAAATCAAAACGATTTGTTTACGGTCAGTACCCGTTATGTGAAATTATTTCGTCCCACGTCTGCAGACGGAGTTTTGCGACGCACAATTATATTAAGGTTCCGACACCTATAATAATGGCAGTAACAGGTCATAAAACCGAAAAGGAATTTTTAAATTATATCGGTAAGGATTTTAACGACCAATCAAAAGAAATTCTTAATTATTGGAACCATCCCGGAACCGCCCCGGAATCACCTGAAAAAACTAAAACCGCTAATTAATATTATATTTGTTTAAACGTTCAAACCTCAGTAATGGAACTACCTATGTACCAAGCCTTAACCGAATTTCAAGATTGCTATTTAGATGCATTTGAAAAATTTCCCGAATTCACATTATTGGAATATTTGAGGGAATATAAAAAAAAATACGAACTTTTATCTCACGAGAATATGACGCTATTATCTAAGTATGGTGGTGAATTAATGACGATAGCCAATCATTATAACATGTATGGGAAAACTCTTGGTCTTACAAATATGTTACCTCCATACATAGTAAATGATCACGGGTTGTCATTAGGGCAAATTATCAGAGAAATAAGAGCGGGAAAAAAATTTGATGAGGAAGAGCAAAATAATTTAACAGATATATTTAAGAAATATGAAAACTGTAGAAATGAGTTAGGAAAACATGTAACTGTAAATGTTACTTTAGAGAGCATTATTTTCTTAATAAACGAGAAAATTGATAACGCTAAACAGGCATTTAGGGAAACTGATCGGAAACCAATTTATAGTGTACAAGATAATCCAGAAGTGGATTTTTCCGATAATTCAGACAAAGTAAAATTAATAATGTTAGAGAGATTAGGGATAATAAATTATATCAAAACCATTCAGACCAAACCCGATACAATTTCACACACGTCCGAAATACTTTCTGCAATTACTGGAATAGACAGCAAAACGCTAAATTCTTATTTATATCCGATGTTAAAACCATGTAGAGATGACGACGACAAAAATAGTCCTTATAAAAACCCTGAAAACTTGGAAAAGGCAGAAAGGGAATTAATAAAACTTAAAATTAAAAATATACATGCTAACCATTAAAAGTTAGCATTTTTTAATTTAAGTAAAATTTAGTATTACTAATTAATTACTAACAACATCTTCGTAACAGATTTAACGAAACAATTAAAATCTGTTATAAAAATGGAAACAATTAATTTTTATGGTGTAACACCTGCCGACCTGATTCGGGAAATTGCAAACGAAGTAAAAAGTACTTTATTTGCCGACATTCTAAAAACCCTAACCGAAAACGAACCTAAAAGGTATTTGTCAGCTGATGAGGTTTGCCAAAGGTTTGCGGTAACAAAACCCACCATTCACGAATGGAGAAAACGGAAAATTCTAAAATCTTATAAATTAGGTTCCCGGGTTTATTACCGTTTGGATGAAATTGAAAACGCAATGATTATTAACGATTAATATTTATTGCCATGGAAAAGACGTTCACACCGGATCATTACAAATTAACGTGCATACTTGACGAGGTTAAAAAAACATTTAGACAATACAAGCTAAATTCTGCAGACCGCCCTGACCTATTGCCGGAGTTAGTCCGTACGCAAAAGAATAACGGTTATAATTCCATAACGGGAGCCGAAAACCTTTTGATTATACGGAATGCGTCCAACTGGACGAAATGCACTCTAATTGGATTACGACCCACGGGAATACCTAATTTCTACTATTCAGATTTGCCCGTAAAAGGTGTAAAATCTTTAATAGTGGTATTTGTTCCTGACAACGAGAAAACGATGGTTTTAAGGGTATACAAACAATTCTATCCACATTTAGCAATTGACCGCCACAGGATAATAAATTCGATCATTCAGAAATTTTAAATAAAAAAGGGAGCGCAAAAAAACTGCATTCCCTTTAGGCGTTCAAACCTTACAAATAGTAACTATTTGAACCGTAAAGATAGTAAAAATAATGCTGGATTATATCAAAATAATAATAGTTGATACACTGCAAATAAATGAGGTTTGGAACCATTCAGACCTTATTTATCACAGTGAACATACCTATTTAAATAAGTCTGACGGCACTTTAAAAAAAGTAGGAAAAAAGTCTTATTTAAACCTAAATTTCACACGATACGAAAACCGGTTAGAGATAGACGGGAGTTTGCACAAATTATTTAATACAGGATTGCACAACGCTAACGATTTTACAGTTACAGACTGCATTAATACGATTAACAAATTTTGTATGCAATTCGGAGTTGATCCGGAACTTTGCAACGTCATAGGGTTAGAATTTGGAATTAACGTGACCGCCCCGAACAATGTTTCTGATTTGGTTAAATGGTTAAGATTTCACCACCGGAAACAATTTGTAAAATTCCCGAAGTTAGAACAGTGTTATTTTGCCGGTACTGATTATTTCGGGGTTAAGGCATACAATAAAACACTACAGTTTCCGCAATATGCAGAGCCAAATATATTTCGGTTTGAGGGCAAAACCCGTCAATCCAAATATTTAGTTTTAAAAGGAATAAAGACATTAAAAGATTTGACTGATCCGACAATTTTCAGACTGTTGTCAGATGTCATTTTAGCGGAGTGGGGAAACGTATTAATATTTGATAAACGAACGAAAAAAGGCGTTAAATTTTGTAACACTGATTTTTGGCTGGAAATTCTCGAAAGTAACCACCGGAACACCTTTATAAAGTCGAAGAAAAGATATTATAAATTATTAGGAAGAAACGGTCTGCAAAACCTTATCTACACGGTAATAGATGAGAAATTGAAACTATTAAATGAGTGTGCAAATTCTACGATTTCAGAACTGGGTAAACTTATAAAACCTGAAACCACAAATGGAGTAAAACCGCAAAAAATCGGTGTGCATATTCCAACTATAGTAAAGGTGGAAAACAACCGACAGCCGGAACCCACAGTTTACCGTATTTGTTTAGTAACTGGATTAGATATTTCTATGCAGAAAAAGGATAGTGTTTTTTTATGTATTGCTGGTTTGAAATATTACCGAGAAAATGAACCTGCTAAATATAACTTGGTTGAAAGGCAATATTTAACCAAAAAAACAAAACCTTTGAAATGGGAAGAGCAATTGTATTATATTTCGCACAATATCCGAAATGCCTACACAAACAAAATACACAATCAGAAGAGTTTTGAAAAAAGAAACTACAGCCCGAATCAGCTACAGTTTAATTTTAGAACCTAACAAAAGTTAACATTCTGAAAGTTATTTATATATTTATATCTGTATTAACTAGCTTACCTATATGATAAACTTTGTTTTCGGAGGTCCAAATATCAATGTCAAATTTGATAAATTAAAAATGGACCAAAAACTTTTAAATTTCAATAAAAATTTAGAATGTCCTAACTGTAAATTTAGGTTCAATGATAATAACTTAAGTAAGTTTTCTTGCGGGAATTGTAGAGAGCAGATCTTTATTAGAAAGATCAATAATAAAAATTACTACATAACTAAGATACAAAATGAAGAGATTGGTAATATCAAAAAATCCTACGCTATCATAAATAAATATTATAATTCATTAATTATTTACGGTTATGAACAAGTACAACTTGAAAATGAGCTAGGTAAGCTAAATTGGCAGGATACACAAACAATTAAAGAATTTATTTGGTCTGCTCTTAATAATCTTACATTAATTAAAACAGAAGATATTTTTACTCGAAGTAATTTGTTTTTTACAATGGCAAGATATTCAATAGATGAAATGGACGGCAAAGGGGTTTACGAATATCAGAAGAAAGGTTTTGATTTAAGACTAAAAGATTATGCGAAAACATCATCGTCATTAGTTAATGATTTAGTGATAATAATAGCAAATCAAGACAATCCTATTTGTCGCATTGATAATAATAAGAAATTTCCTCTTCAAGAAATGATAAAAAATCCCTTATTACCACATATAAATACAGGAGATAAATATGGCTGTAAATGTATGTACGGTCGTACTGTTGAACGAGACAAAAAAGGACGTATAATATTTAACGATGAAGAGGAAATCCAGCGAGCAATTGATAATATGAAAAATAAAAATAAATAAATCGAACCTAACAAAAGTTAACATTTCATTTAACATAGCGGGAATCTTATTGACAATGAAATATATGATTTTGATCGAGAATTAAAAAAAGAGCGTGGAATTGATATTGAAAAATAAAATTTTTGAAAGTCTAAAACTTTAGTTAGATTTGCAATTCACATTTTAACGAAACAAAAGCGTTAGCATTTATTATACCTTGCGGAATCTGGTAAATTCAAAATTAGGTGTATTTAAATATGCGAATGCTCATGCCATAGGCGTGGGCTTTCCTATTTATTTACCTAATGGCTTACCAGGGCCTCGCAAGAAATAGATATGGTTAAGTCCCACGCTTTCTATAATTAATAAACTTTTCATATTGGGACTAAGTGAAATAGAAAAAATACAGCAAATGAAAATTTTTTTAACTCTATTTTTAATCGTCTTATCAACAATTTTAAAGGCACAAAATAATGAATTTACTATTACTGATGATGGCTTAACAAAATATGTTATCACTGAAATAAATGGCACTAATAAAGAAGCGGCATATAAAAAAGTAATAGACTGGGTAAATAGAGAATTTGATACTCCTAACAAAGTAATAAAAGGAATGATCGAGAATGAGTATATAAGGATTGAAGGTGTAAGTAATACAGCTATGAGACGCCCAGCGATTGGAGGGATTATTCTCTGGCCTATTAAATTTGAAATAGAAATATCATTAAAAGACAATAAATATAAATTTGAAATTATATCACTTCAAGAAGAAGATGCATTATTTCCTAAGTTTTCTTCGTCTCCTTTTACTAATTTGGATTTATCCAAACCCACAAAGTCAAGCGGATATAATTTTGTAAGAAAATCAAATGGCGAATTTAGAAATAGATATAAATACGTGTCGGATATTTCGGTTTATTTTAATAATTTAAATGGTAAATTAAAAGAGTACATATTAGGATCAAATAATAATAGTGATAATTGGTAAGCTTTGAATAATCATTAAAATCCGATGCAGGTTAAAAAGGATTAGGCAAAGAAAATTTAATGAAACGCTTGCTGTTTTCCTTAATAATTTAGGTTTCGAAAATTAGACGTAAATTTATTCTATGGGACGGTACGCAAATTTTCCATTAACGGTTGAAGACTTAAGATTTTTAGATCTTAAATTTTTATCTAAACATGACTATTTATCACCTAACTCTATACAATCAGGAGTTATAACATGGAGTAATAAAACAGGGGATAAAAACAGCATTTCTGTGTCTAGCATCATAGATAATGACGCCGGGGTCCTGACCTTGAATTATATTCTCAACAACGATGAAAAAATAAATTATCAAATACAGCTTGCCTCTAAAACCTCCAATCTAGGAAAAGGTTTAGTTTGGTTTTTTATCTGTCCCTTCACGGGTCGATATTGCCGTAAATTACATCTGATCAATGGTTATTTTCAACACAGAACAGCAAATCCTAATTTAATGTATGAAAAACAAATTGAGCCGAAAATATGGAGGGTATGGAATAAGACATTCGGAGCAGAATTCAATGACCATTTATATTTTGAACTGCATAAAAAATACTTCAAAAAATTTTATAATGGTAAAATAACTAAACGGTATGCCCGGATAAGAAAAAAATTAAATCAGAGAGATGAAGTAGATTTAAAAGAATTGGAGAAATTATTTTCCAAAGACTATGAATAATGATTATTACATTCTTGAAAATATTTTTATCTTCGTAGCAATAATTTCAACGAAAACAAAAGCGTAAGCTGTTATTTGGGTCAGAGAAAACCGCTAATTTTCCTCAAGCAAACCTTAAATGACAGACTTGCGCCTGTGTTCCTATACGGGTACGGGCGGGGTCTTTCTGGTTTGTGGGTTCTTAGCGGTACCTCTCTGACGGATTGACCTTTGCTCCGTACCTTTCTGTATTTTCTCATCATTTTATAATAATAGAAATTTACCAAAGATACTGGCTGGATATTATGTAATACGACATGTTTTGTCGCTGCTGCATGATACTTTTGTGTGTGACAAAGAAACAGGAACAACTTTAAACATTATTATTATGAAAGTACTTAACCGATCGCCTGTATAATTGCTAAACAGATGATTTTAAAGCATTGGAAATTAGCTACTAGCAAAAATCAAAGCTTATAGAATTGTCATAACAGCTTCATTTAATATCACATATTAGTGATAATGAAAATTTAATTATATTTAACACCTAAAAACCAACAATTAAATGAGAAAAAAAATTATTCTCAGGCTGTTTTTTCTAACAGCCTTCATGGCCTTACTGTGGTCATGCCGTAGTGAAGATTTTGCAAAAAATGAAAGTGAATCTCAACGAAATAATGCAGATTTTTTCAAACATCAAGTTTCAAAATTCTCTAAAGACGCTCCAGATTATATTAGCATTCTTGAAAACTACAACAAAGAGAAGGACTTTCTTTCTACAATGAGTGATCAGAAAGGAATGCCTTTATGGGATAAGATGAAGGTGATAGCAAAAGAAACAGAAACAGGACTTATAATTCCTCTTTCTCATGATAATGAAAATATGAGTTCAATTATTTTTGTTTCTTTTGACTCCAAAAATACCGTGACTGGTATAAATAATTGTGATAACAATACTCTTCAAAATATTGTTTATGATGGAAAAATTGAACATGACATTCGCGAAGAGCTCCTTTATACTTTTATGTATATGGATAATCAGACATTTGGAAATGAATATTTCACAGCTATTCCAGAAGATTTATTCAAAGGCAAGAAGTATAATTTAAGATATGGAAGAATGAAGTTAAAAGACTTTGAAACTCCAGATATTTCAGGAAATGAAGCAAATAAAATTATTACTACTGAATCTTGTAGTAATTACTGGTCTTGCAAAAACCATGAGACTTGGAGTTCTTGTGATCACTGTGGCTTATGTTATATGACATCTTGTACAACAGTATTAATATATATACCAGAAGGACCTTCAGTTCCAGGTGGTGGAAATCCTGGAAATCCTGACAATGGCGGTGGCGGAGTCCCGGGCAGTGGCCCACCTCCTAAAGACCCTTGTAGAGTACCCGTTGAGAATGGCCCGTTTTATAAACTTCATAATCCTTGTGAAAACGGGAACCCAGATGATACTTTTGGAGAAGATCCATGCAAAATAGCAAAAGGACCAGTGAGTAATGTAAATAATATTATTCACGTATCCACTATAGCCAGTGAAGTAAAAGCCTTGGAATCACACGCCAAAAACAGTTTTACAGAATATGGAATGGCTGTTGTCAATGCCGGATCATCTATTATTGCACAAGATCCATATAGTAACAATGATCCTTCAAACCCCGGATCAGTAAACATTATTTATCCAACAATAGGTGATCCTCTTGTTGATGCGCATAGCCATCCAAGTCATGGCGCTGCACCTCCTTCTGTTAAGGATCTGTATGCTACGATTAATACGGCTCAAATATATCCTACATATTTAGGTTCTTTTGTTTTCGCACATAATGGTACAAAATATGCTTTTGTCATTACAAACAAGGAAAAAGCATTGTTATTTTTAGAAAATTATCCAATTTCTGAAAACACTACAAATGAAGGAAGAATTTTTAATACTAAAAGTGATTTAGGTACTGACTTTAATGAAATATACAAAAGCTTTATGTCAGGTAAATTTCCGGCGTATTCAGGAAGCGATCAAAATGACGGTATGGAATCAGCATATGCATATATATTGGAAAAATATGATGTGGGGATTAATTTAGCTAAGACAGATGCAGGTGGACAACTGAAACCACTTAAATCTGTTTCATTTAAACACACCATTCCCGCATCTGGTGGAAAAAAAGTAACAGCTTTTAAAGCTGAACCATGTCCTTAATTTTAAATCAAAATACTATGAAAGCAAAAATATTTATCGCACTATTCATTTTTTTATTATTTACTTTTTGTAAATCACAAACATCTGAGCCAGTGAGTTTAACTCAATATCCTAATTTATATAGTGAGACAATTTCTAAGATTAATAATATAATACCTACTAAATCTAGCTATTATGGTCAACCACTTTCTGTTTTTTTACAAGCCCTAGCACAGCAAAATTTAATTATAAAAGCATACGATCCGGGGCCTTATAATAATAAATTTTTAAAATTAATGTTCATTAATGACTCTGAAAGTTCGACAAAAATATGGAGGAACTTTTATGTAGAACCACATATTGAAATTACTTTCCAGCAGCCTTTCGATTTTCAACAGGCCAGTACAATATTAAATCAATATCATTGGTTCTGGAATTCAAATTCTGAAAATTTTTATAAAGATTTAATTATTGCAAAAATTGAGTTTTGGTATGTAAGTGGAATTTCAGATAGAGATGCCCCACCTAAGTAATCAATAGAATAGTAGTATAACTCCTCTAAAATTTTAGAGGAGTTTTTAATTTATTAGGTAACAACTAAAAGTTAGATTTACACTTGCTATTTCATTGTAAAATTATTTAATAACATATATTAAATTATAAGAGTTTCATTGAATGGTTGGGAAAATGTTGGGAAAAATTAAAAAACAAAAACCGTAATACTTTATATAATTGAGTATTACGGTTTACTATTGTGGTCCCAACTAGACTCAAGGAAGTAATTTTTAGAACTTGATAAACCTGACAATGAACTTAGCAAAACTTAGTTTATCAGATGCTGATAAATGCTAACAATTCAAATTCTCTGAAATTAAGGGAAATAGAAAAATTTGTTAAAAAATGATAGTTACTGACTAAATACTGACTAAAATAAAAATAACCGCCTGAAAAACAAACGGTTATAGCTAAATTGGTGGAGTTGGAGGGATTCGAACCCTCGTCCAAACAAGCAATACATAAGATTTCTACATGCTTATTCTACTATTGGTTTTCGACTGGAGGCAGAGAGCAGACACCCAACTTCCAGCTTATCTTCTGAAATTTTCGAGTTCCAGCCAAAGCATCTGAAACCTTATTCCCGCATTCCTATATCCCAGGATCAAACGCCGCAGAACAGAGCATTTGTGGAATATCTTGCTTCCTTACTATCTTCAGGAAAACGCTTGATCTACTATACTTCGATATTAAGCTGCAAGAGCGAACTCTTCGTTGCCAGTTAAAATTTTGTAGCAAGGGATTAAAGAGATCGCGCTACGGTTCTCTGCATGCTTACTTACCCATTGGTCTTGCTGTCGAAACCAGTCAACCCCATGAATAAAGTGAAGGCAAAGATAATGCTTTTTGTTCAAATACAGTTAATATCTCATATTGCTTTTTTAATTATGCTGTAGAGATTATATTTTGAACCCTTGAAATAATAAAACTGCCGGCAAAAAAAGCTGCCGGCAGGTGAAGATTGATTAATCTCTGTTTTTTAATAAGATCCATCCGGATATTTCTACCGGTTTTTTGGTGATCTTATCTTCCCAGAATAATCTATACCAATACGTGTCGGAAGGAAGTGGGCTGTCCAGATATCTTCCGTTCCATATCGGGGTTTTTGTACTGATTTTAAAAATAGTTTTTCCGTACTTGTCAAAAATACTACCCTGGAAATTACCATACTTGCTGATTTCGCTGAAATTGATCACGTCATTTCTGCCGTCATTATTGGGAGTGATCACATTGGACATGAAAAACGTGTAATAAGTTGCATTGGTTTCGCATAATGCACCTCTGTTTCTTACTTTAATAGGATATTGTGTATTTCTGAGCACATGGGTAAATATGTTGGATGACTGCCAGGTTACTCCTCCGTCTATCGAGTATTCTGCCGGAAGGTTTCCGCTGTTTTTGATATTGATGGTTAATGTATTGTCTTTATAGTCAATACTTAGAATTTCCGGAGTAACAATATATTTTACCGTAGCAGTAAACGTTTTTGAACAGACGCCATTGTTTATGGTGACTGAATAGGTTCCTGCAAGCTCTATATTGATGGTTTGGGTTGTTGCCCCCGTATTCCATAAGTAAGTGTAATTAGGTCCGGCTCCGGCATCCAGAATGGATTTATCACCTTTACAGATTTCAATATCTTTTAAGGTGGAAACTATTTCAGGAACCACTTTGATCGTTATCGTGGCAGATGTTTGAGCAGGGCATCCGTTAGAGCCTGTTCCTGTTACGGTATACGTTGTAGTTGTGGTGGGTGAAACCACTTGTGTATTTCCATTACCTGTAAGTCCGGTCCATGTATACGCAGCAGCTCCTGTTGCAGTAAGGATTACAGATTCCCCAAGACAGATGGTGGTTTTAGGAGCTGAAACGGTAATAGTCGGAGGTGTTGTATTTTTTATAACGGTTACCGAAGCTTGATTCACGCATCCGGAAGGGGTTGCGCTTGTGATGGTAAGGGTGTAAGTTCCTGCGTTATTCACCGTAGGAGTTAAAGTATTGGCTCCCGAAACAATAGTTCCTCCATTGGCAGCTGTCCATAGAAATGTAGCTCCAGGCTGATAAATAGAAGCTGTTGCGTTGAGGGTGACCTGTGGATTAACACAGGTAATCTGCTCAGGTGGTGCAATGTTTACTGTGATTGCATTATCCATCGCAACGATTACGGATTTTTGATACTGGCATCCGGAAGGTGTTGTTGCCGTAACGGTATACGTGCCGGGTACGGTAATCGTGTTGGTGGCTCCATTCACGCCATTTGACCATGTAAATGTATTTCCTGTGCCTTGTGAAGTGGCGGTTAATACCGTTGAAGATCCCTGGCAGAAACTAAGATTTCCTGAAACCTGCAGATTGGGATTGTTTTCTGCTGCAATTGTAATAGAAGCCGGAGTGCTTGAGCATAATCCGCTTGATCCTGTTAAAGTATACGTTCCGGGAGTTGTAATCGTGATAGATTGCGTTGTTGCGCCTGTGGACCACGTATTCCCTGTTGTATTGCTTGAAGTTAAAGTAACGCTTCCTCCATAGCAGATCGCTGTAGAAGATGCACTGATGGTTGGTACAGGATATTGCGTCACGGAAAGCTGCAGTTGAGCCACTTTGAAACAGGTTGCAGATTTTACCCGTACATAGATCGTAGCATTTCCCGAGTTATAAGCCGTAGGATTTGCAATGGTATTCGCATTTCCTGCAACCGCATCCGCTTGATTCACATAATAATCAAAACTTATCGCTGCGGTTGTACTGATATTAGGCTGTGATGAGGTAAGATCAAAAGTGGCGGTCGCTGTATTGGAACATTGGCTTAAGCTTGAGTTCTGTACAGCAGGAACAAGGCCCTGGGTCACTGTGACAGATTTCGTGTACTGACAGTTGGCAGGAGTTTTCATCGTAACCGTATAAGTTCCCGGAGCGGTTACCGTGATTGATGGTGTTGTAGCGCCTGTAGACCATGTGTAGGTGTTTCCCGTTCCCGATGAAGCGGCTGTAAGTTGTGTACTGGCTGAATCACATAAAAGCAAATTCCCTGTCACCGTTACATTGGGATCACTCTCCTTATTTATGGTGATTGAAACTGGACTACTGGTACAGCTTCCGCTTGTGTTGGTTAAAGTATAAGTACCTTCGGTTGTAATAGTGATTGATGGAGTTGTTGCACCGGTTGACCACGTATTCCCGGTGGTACTGCTCGATGTGAGCGTAACATTTCCTCCATAGCATATCGTAGGAGAGGATGCTGTGATGGTAGGTGTTGCAGATTGTGTAATATTTAATTGTAATTCTGTAATTTTAAAGCAGGTTGCTGATTTGACACGAACATAGATTGTTGTATTACCCGAGCTGTAAGCGGCAGGATTCGTAATGGTATTCCCGTTTCCTGCGACTGCGTCTGCCTGATTTACATAATAATCAAAACTTACATTGGCTGTTGAGCTGATAGCAGGCTGCGACGAGGTAAGATCGAAAATAGCAGTTGCCGTATTAGAACATTGGCTTAAACTTGAATTCTGAACAGCAGGGACAGTTCCCTGTGTTACCGTTGCTGTTTTTGTATACTGGCAGTTGGCTGGTGTTTTCACGGTAACTGTATATGTTCCCGGTGCCGTAACTGAAATTGTATTTCCCGTGGCTCCTGTGGACCAGGTGTAAGTATTTCCCGTTCCGGTAGAAGAAGCAGTAAGCTGCGTACTGGCCGATTCACAGAGTACTAAATTCCCGGTGATATTGACAGTAGGGTCAGTATCCTGAGTAATAGTAGTGGAAACCGGAGCGCTTGTACAGGTTCCGTTTGTTGTGGTTAAAGTATAGGTTCCTGGAGCTGTTACCGTGATAGATGATGTAGTGGCTCCCGTAGACCATGTGTTTCCTGTGGTCACATTGGAAGTTAAAGTTACACTTCCTCCCGGACATAAAACAAGGGCCGACGGTGTTATTGCGGCAGTAATACTTTTGTTTCTGAAAACAATGGCATTGGTCTGTTTACAGGCATTGATCGTGCTTCCCGGACTGTTCGGGTCATGGTAGTTAATGCTGTAATAATAAGTATTCGTAGTATTTACGGTAGCAGGGGAGGTGATTGGGTTCGTTCCGGTTGCTGCATTATTGGCACTGTTAAAATAAGTAACGGTGAAATTGGGGTTTCCGTTTAATATTCCAGCAGATAAAGAACTGAAATCGAAGGTGGCAGTCGTGCCACAGATTGGGATCTCGCGTGGTGAATTGGCGTTCGGGCCCGGTGTTCCCGGTGGTATAAACGGATTCGGAGCTGAAGATGTATTATTAAAAGGGGAAACAAAAGTAGCCGTTCCTCCCCATGTCAGATTAAAAGTATATACCGTAGTAGACCAGTTATCCAGATATAAATAATAAGTCTGTCCCGCAACCACATCCATATAACGGCAGTAAGGGTCGCTGAAGCCTCCCGGTGATGAGGTGTTGGTATTCGTCATATTCATTCCCGTGCTGGTAAGGTCTCCTGATGCATTACACCGGATCGGGCTTCCCAGGTTGGTGCAGCTTGCGTTAGGTCCGTAGATGGCCCAGTCGTAATCCACAGGTCCCGTAGGAACAAGATTAAATGTCAGGGTTCCGCTGGTTGCAATGGTGAATTTATACCATACGGAATGATGTTCCCCGGATAAGCATCCGCCGACATTTTCGTTGATGTTTCCAATTCCCGATGGCGTATAATTGATATTAGAGTTTCCACACACCGTAATGGCGGAATTACAGTCTTCCTGAGCAGAAATAAAAGTATAGGAGGTGAATAAAAATAAGAGGAGTAATTTTCTTACCATATTGAACAAAGGTATTTTATAAAGAAAAATTTGAAGAAAATAAAGTATGTTTTGTGTTAATAGAGCACTATCAGGGGAGTGTGGGGAAGAAATAGAGAAAAAAAGAAGATATTGCAAAAAGAGAATTCTTTCCCGTTGTTTTCATAGTGGTCTGGTTTTTAGAGTTTTAATCATCGCAAATCTAATTAAAATAAATTTATCATAAAGTATTTTCGTTATATTTTAAATAAAATCATGTTATTAGTTAAAATTATACGTTTTTAATGTTAAATTTAAGTTTAATATTAATGATTTGTTAATTTATTAAAATGAGATAATAGCCTGAAAAATATTTTTTAGATGGTATGACTTGCAGATTAATGAAAAAATGTTAACTTTGCAATCCAAAATGAGATGTAAAATATGTTAATAATTCCAGTAAAAGATGGGGAATCCATCGACAGAGCTTTAAAAAAATATAAAAGAAAATTTGATAAAACGGGTACAGTTCGTCAATTAAGATCTAGACAGCAGTTTATTAAGCCTTCTGTAACTTTAAGACAAGCTAG
Organism: Chryseobacterium endalhagicum; assembly: GCF_016745235.1. Lineage (GTDB taxonomy): Bacteria > Bacteroidota > Bacteroidia > Flavobacteriales > Weeksellaceae > Chryseobacterium > Chryseobacterium endalhagicum. The sequence continues at coordinate 225,197 of NZ_JAELVM010000001.1, forward strand.
ACTAAAAGCCGCTCACAAACAGAGAGGGCTTAGCAAGGAAGAGCAGGCTTAAGATTTTTCTTAACCACATATAAATTCACTTCTTAAATATTCGTATATTTGAGAGGTGAATTTTTGTTTTTATACCCTAAGTGATGTTGGATAAATATTTAGAATATTTACAGTTCGAAAAGAGGTATTCGCCTCATACCGTTACAAGCTACAAAAAAGACCTTGCAGATTTTTTACATTTCTATGCCAAAACAGAAGGTTCCGAGGACATTTCCAAAGCGGATAAAAAAGTGATCCGGAATTTCATCGTAGAACTCAGTGAAAATAATATTGCCAAAAGGAGCATCAACAGAAAACTATCAACACTCAGAAGTTTTTATTTATTTCTTTTAAAAATTGGCGAGATTAAAGTTTCTCCAGCCGAAAGTATTTCCTCCCTTAAGTTTTATGCTGAAAAACAGATTCCTATGTCTCAGGAAGAAATGCAGAACCTTAATGAGCGTGTTCTTTCCCAGGAGCATGATATCCTCGAAAAATGCATTATCGAAGTGCTGTACCAAACCGGGATGCGTAAAGCAGAGCTTTGTGGCCTGATGTTTGAGTATGTAAATATAGGCGGAAACGAGCTGAAGGTAATAGGGAAAGGAAATAAAGAACGTTTTATTCCCATCTCCAAGGACCTGTCGCATCTGCTGGAAAGTTATCTGGCTGTAAGGAAACCTGAGACCGAATATAAATCATATTTTTTTGTCAATAAAAAGGGTAAAAAACTCTCTGAAAAATTTGTTTATGTGGTAGTTAATAAGTACCTTAGTCTTGTAACAACGAAAGAAAAAAGAAGTCCTCACATCCTGCGGCATAGCTTTGCTACACACGTTTTGGATAATGGGGCGGAGATCTCCAAAGTAAAAAAAATATTAGGGCATTCCAGTCTTGCCAGTACTCAAGTCTATACGAATGCTAATATTGAACAATTGAAAAAAGTGTTTAATCAGGCTCACCCTCGAGCATCTAAAAAAGAAGAATTATGAAGATCACAGTTCAATCAATTGGTTTAACTCCACACGAACCATTAGAATCACACATTGACAAAAAAGTAAGCAAATTGGAAACCTTTTATGATAAAATTCATGAGTGCAAGGTGTTCCTGAAAGTTGAAAATAACGCGGATAAGAATAATAAAACAGCCGAACTTATTTTAGGCGTTCCGGGCGATGATATCGTTGTAAAAAAGACTTCCGGAACTTTTGAAGAAAGTTTAGACCTTTGCGTTGATACCGCTAAAAAGCTATTAATCAAGAAAAAAGAAATGGCTTAGGAAAAAAAGTCAAAAAAAGTTATAGAAAAGTTTGAGAATTCAAAAAATCCGTTCTATATTTGCACTCGCAAAAAGGGAACAGCGATCTTTTGAATTCTTTTTTATATTTGCCTCCATAGCTCAGTTGGCCAGAGCACGTGATTTGTAATCTCGGGGTCGTGGGTTCGAATCCCTCTGGAGGCTCTTTTTAATATAAACATGAGGGGAGATTCCAGAGTGGCTAAATGGGACTGACTGTAACTCAGTTGCTTCGGCTTCGTAGGTTCGAATCCTGCTCTCCCCACATTTTATATTAGATTAAAACTTGTGTGTTTAAAGGATTTTTCCTAGATTTGCACAGCGTTACCAATAATTTTGGAAACAAAATTGCGGAAGTAGCTCAGTTGGTAGAGCGTCAGCCTTCCAAGCTGAATGTCGCGGGTTCGACCCCCGTCTTCCGCTCAAAAAGTTTCACTCTGTCTGAGGGTGATTTTTTTTTCACTGCTGAAAAACGTAGAGTAGATTTTCTCTAAAGTTTCAGACTACAATTTAAAATTGCCTCCATAGCTCAGTTGGCCAGAGCACGTGATTTGTAATCTCGGGGTCGTGGGTTCGAATCCCTCTGGAGGCTCAATTTTAATATAAAACATGAGGGGAGATTCCAGAGTGGCTAAATGGGACTGACTGTAACTCAGTTGCTTCGGCTTCGTAGGTTCGAATCCTGCTCTCCCCACATTTTATATTAAATTTAAATTTGTGTATTTAAAGGAATTTTCCTAGATTTGCACAGCGTTACCAATAATTTTGGAAACAAAATTGCGGAAGTAGCTCAGTTGGTAGAGCGTCAGCCTTCCAAGCTGAATGTCGCGGGTTCGACCCCCGTCTTCCGCTCAAGAAAAATCATGCTGCTCAGTGTGATTTTTTTGGTTCAATGCCGACTTAGCTCAGCGGTAGAGTGCTTCCTTGGTAAGGAAGAGGTCACGGGTTCAAGTCCCGTAGTTGGCTCACCAGATTTCCCGGATATTATTCGGGATTTTTTTTTTGCCCTCAATTCAAGTAAATTACTGGAAAAGGAATAAGAAAAATAGTCTTTGGGTTGATACTCTGATGTCGTTTTAAACATTTTAATAATCGCAAGGATAAACAAAGTTTTTTGAAATGAAACTATTTTAATAAAGGTAAACAAAGGCATTTCATTTAAAAAAGTAAAACAATACCAAAGTTCAACCAGCTCTTTTCTTTTTAATGTAAACAGGGAGGAATAAAATTTCAGGGCTGGAATCCTTGTATTTCGGAAATAAGGGAAACGCCTTTGTTTATCTTACCTAAAGAAATTAAATCAATTCTTTGTTTTTCCTTGCGTGAAAAATCTGCTCAGTAAAAAATTTTGCATGAAAATTCAGCTTAAAATTTAATTAAATCTGTTCATCCGCTTCTAAGTGATAACACAGGAACATAATTTTTTTGTTAAATTCGTATAAAATAAGATCTTGATGAATATTCTTTTATTGGAAGACGACCTCATTCTTTCTGCGGAACTTTGCCGGTTCCTGGAATCCAACAACTTCACCTGTGATAAAATTTATGACGGTGAAACCTTTCTCCGCCAGATCAAAAACAATACCTATGATCTGTATCTGCTGGACATCAATGTTCCTAAAATAAACGGTCTGGATGTATGCCAGACCATCCGTTCTTTCGATAAAAATACCCCGATCATCATTATTTCTGCTTACGGAGATATTTCCGATAAAAAAGATGCATTTACACGACTTGCCGATGACTATCTGGTGAAGCCTTTTCAGTTTGAGGAATTGCTGCTTAGAGTCAATTCACTCTTAAGAAGAAAAGCGCCGTCGGATTCTTCCGATCAGGATATTATCCGGGTAGATGACCTTATCATCAACAAAACGGAGCAGAAAGTATACAGAGCCGGAAATGAAATAGCACTTACGCTGAAAGAGTTCCAGCTGCTGGTTTATCTTGCCGAAGCGCAGGGAAGAACCGTTTCCAAACAGCAGATCACCGAACATGTCTGGGAACATAATTTCAATACCAACACCAATACAGTAGAAGTTTACATCAACTTTTTGAGGAAAAAGATCGATAAGGATTTTAAACTGAAGCTCATTCATACCCGTTCCGGATTCGGATATTACCTAAGCCCATTATAAATGTCTTTAAAAAGAAAGATAGCCCTAACGATCAGTATCGCTTTTTCCCTGCTTTTTGCAATGGTAATGGCGGTGATTTATCTTTCTTTTAATGATTTCAGAAGAGATGAGTTTAAAGAAAGGTTCAGGCAGCGCCTTGAATTTACCTCACATTTTATTTCCAAGTCTAAGGATTTTGAAGAAGAAGCTCCTGTATTTTTTAACGAAAACTCGGACAATATTCTTCTTAATGAAACCATATTGATCTTTAATGCAGATAAAGAACTGATCTACAGCACCATCAAAGACAGGAACGTTACCTGGGATAATGCCCTGCTTAAAGAACTGGATGAAAAGAAACTCATTTACACCGAAAAAACGGTTCCGGAAATTTATGCAGCCCTTCGTAACATCAATGGCGAAAATTACTATATCCTTACCAGTGCTTTGGATACCAACGGGAAATCCAAACTGGAATATCTTAAATACCTTCTGATCACAGCCTATGTGATGAGTACGCTTCTCATCGGATTTTTCAGTTATTATTTTATGGGGCAGTTTTTGCGCCCTCTGGAAGACCTGAATACTGAAATTTCAGAAGTCACAGCCCATAAACTTACAAAACAGATCCCTGTTCAGGACTCTGATGACGAGATTAATGTCCTGGCCAAATCTTTTAATACCATGATTGTAAGACTGAATGATGTATTCCAGTCTCAGAAAGATTTTACCGCAAGTGCTTCCCATGAGATAAGAACGCCCATTACAAGAATGGCATTCCAGCTGGAAAACCTGATCAAGTTTGAGAACCATTCCCCGGAAACCCTGACTTCCCTAAAGCAGATCCAGCGGGATGTATACCAATTGTCTGATCTTACCAACTCTCTTTTACTGCTTACCAAATTTGATAAGGAAAATATCCAGAGCATTTACGAAGAGGTTAGGATTGATGAAGTTATTTTTGAAGCCTTCGAAGCGGTGGAAAAAAGTTATCCGTCCCTGAAAATGGATTTTCTGATCTCGGAAGACACCTCGGAAAACGGTCTTTTAACCATCAGCGGCATCCAGTCTCTGCTGGTGATTGTCTTTATCAATCTTTTTAAAAATGCAGCGGTGTATTCTGATGATACGGAAGTGGATATTCTGATCACTGAAACCATCCATTATCTTACCGTTGATGTGACTTCCCATGGAAATACCATTCCTGAGGAAGAACAGTCGAAATTATTTGAAGCTTTTATGAGAGGAAACAATTCCCAGAATATTTCCGGCTCCGGCCTTGGGCTTCGTATCGTCAAGAGAATCCTTGAATATCACGGTGCCGATATAGTGTACTCTTCTCCTTCTGAGAACACCAATAAATTCAGTGTTATTTTCAACAAATAACAATCAGGTTTATAATTTCCACTTGATGAAATTAATACCTTTTAAAACTTACCTTATTTTCCTGGTTGATTTTCAAAACTAAGCGAAGCGGCTTTGTCTGTCTTATGTAATACCATTCAGCCTAATTCTTTGTTTATCCTTGCGATTATTAAACACAAGGACAACTTAAATCGTTTTCACTTTATTTCCGAAATACCAGAATTGAAATGTATAATGAATATTTTAAATTAATCTTATAAAAATCATCCATATTATCCAGTTTTTCCAATATTCTCAATGGTTTAAATTCAAATTTAATATTTTTTTAAGGCTCCTTTAAGGGCATTTTAATCGCGTAAGGGCAATTTTGTACCATAAAAAAGATAGAATGAACAAAATTGCAGGGCTGTTTATTGCCATTTCCTCATTCATGGCAGGACAGCAGCAGATGTCGCTTTTGGACTGTGAAGAGGCTTTTCAGAAAAACAATCTTCAGCTTCTGGCAGAACAATACAACATTAATATGGCCGATGCAGATATACTGCAGGCCAGGATATGGGAACTTCCACAGCTGAGCGGACAGATCAATGCATACAATCCTGAAGGTAAAAAAGCCTTTGATATAGGCCACGCCAAAGGAGCAGAGATCACCCAGCTGATCTATATGGGCGGAAAAAAGAAAAATGAAATTGCCTTTGCAAAATCCAATAAAGAACTGGCCCAGCTTCAGTTTTCACAGCTTCTTGTGGACCTGAGAACACAACTTCACACGGCTTACTTCAATCTGTATTACGAGAAACTGAAACTGGATAATACCAATAAGCAACTCGGCTATATGAATGATCTTTTAAGTGCTTACCGGGTTCAGTCGGCTAAAGGAAACGTTTCCCTGAAAGATGAAGTAAGACTTCAGAGCCTCGTGATCCAGCTTAATAACGACAAACTAGGTATCAATAAAAACATCCTTGAATTTGAACAGAATTTAAAAGTACTCACAGGAATCCAGGATGAGATCGAACCGCAGCTGTCTGATGCTGATGCGAAAGAGATTCTCGCGGCACAGCCTTTCGGAGATGAAGAGGAACTGAAGAGAAAAGCGCTGGAAAATAATGCCGATTACCTGTATTTTCTGAAATTAATAGACAACAGCAAGCTGTACGCGCAATGGCAGAAATCCCTGAATGTTCCGGATCTGAATGTAGGCGCCGGATGGGATCAGAACGGAGGAACCTTTAAAAATGAAGTGAATCTGATGGTGGGAATTCCTCTGCCGTTATGGAAATCCAACCAGGGAAATGTAGAAAAAGCCAATTATGCCATCCAGCAGAACCAGAAGAATGCAGACTATCGGAAACTGAACCTCGAGACTAAAGTTCAGGCCGCCTATAAAACATGGAAGGGACAATATGATCAGCTTGCAGAGATTAAAACTACAGATCTTAACAATATGGAACTGGTATACGAAGGCATGCTGAAAAATTTCAGGAAAGGAAATGTCAACCTGATAGAATTTACAGATTTCATGGATAGCTACCGCGAAACGGCTCTCCAGATCTATGATATGAAAAACGATATCATGCAGTCTGCAGAAGAACTTAACCAACTCATACAAACGAAAATCTTCTATTAAACAATGAAAAAATATATAATACCTGTACTGATAGCCTTATCCCTGTTGTCTTGTACGAAAAAAGAAGAAAGCAAGGCTCCCCAAGCCAAAAAAGGATTTGAACTAAGCAATACGATGCTGAACTCTATTTCTCTGGCCAAAGCCGAGAAAAAAAACATAGAAGATCAATACAGTTTTTACGGAAAAATATCTGCCGATAAAAACAGCTACATCGATGTATATCCATTGGTAGGCGGAAATGTTTTAAGTGTGAATGCTGAATTAGGGGATTATGTGAAAAAAGGACAGGTGCTGGCGACCATCAGAAGTACGGAGCTTGCCGAGGTGCAGAAAGATGTAAGTGATGCCAAGACTGATCTTGTAGTTGCCCAAAACAACCTGCGTGTAGCCAAAGAAATGTATGAAGGAAAACTGAATACAGAAAGAGAAGTCCTTGAAGCCAGAAGTGTGGTACAGAAAGCCCAAGATCAGATGCAGAGAGCGACAGCTGTAAGTACGGTTTACAATGTGAAAAAAGGAAATATCTATAGTGTTCTTGCACCCATCAGCGGATATGTCGTTCAGAAGAACATCAATAAAGATATGCAGCTGAGAAGCGACAGAAGCGAAAATATTTTTGATGTGGCCAATACCACCAATGTATGGGCCATCATGAACGTGAATGAAGCTGATATTGAAAAAATAAGTCTGGGAATGAAAGCACAGGTTTCTACATTATCTTATCCCGATAAAGTTTTCGACGGAAGGATTGATAAAATATTCAAGATCATTGATCCGGAAACCAATTCAATGCAGGCCAGAGTAGTGCTGGATAATGCCAACGGCCTTCTGATTCCGGAAAGTAAAGCGACCATCAAGGTATCCAGTTCAGAGAATAGCACAGCGCTGACAGTGCCTTCAAAAGCAGTGATTTTCGATGATAACAGAAGTTTTGTGGTCGTTTTTAAATCCAGAACCGATATAAAAGTTAAAGAAATAAAAATATTAAAGCAGGTAGGAGATGTTACTTACATTTCCGAAGGTTTGTCTGACGGGGAACAGGTTATCACCAATAACCAGCTGCTGATTTACCGCTCATTGAACAGCTAAGTCTATTTAAAACCATTAAGATTAATTAAAAAATTAAGCTCCGAATTAGAAATCGTTTAGCTTATTCAGATTCGCCTGCGAATGGCTTAACTATTCTTAATCTCTTCAATTTCCTTAATGGTTCAAAAAACTATTTAAAGTTCAATATTCAAAGAAAAATCAAAAATTTTTCAACGGCTTTTTTAGGTCACCAATCAATCTATCATGAATAAATTCATTAAAAATATAATTGCTTTCTCCTTAAAGAATAAGGCATTTACCTTTATCTGGGTAGCTATTTTAGCCATTGCGGGGTTCATCAGTTTCAAAAATATGCCCATTGAAGCTTTCCCCGATGTTACCAATACCCAGATTGTCATTATAACCCAATGGAATGGCCGTAGCGCAGAAGAAGTGGAACGTTTTGTGACTACCCCCATCGAATTGGCCATGAGCCCGGTCCAGAAGAAAACCAGTGTGAGAAGTACCACGATGTTTGGACTTTCCATTGTTAAAATTCTTTTTGACGACGGGGTGGATGATACTTTCGCCAGAAATCAGGTGAATAACCAATTAAGAACCGTAAGCCTTCCTGATGAGGTGGATCCGGAAGTTCAGCCACCCTACGGGCCAACCGGGGAAATTTTCAGATATACGCTGGAAAGTAAAACAAAAGATTCCAGAGAACTGCTCACCCTGCAAAACTGGGTAATAGACCGTGCGCTGAGAGGTGTTCCGGGGGTAGCCGACATCAATGTTTTCGGAGGCCAGGATAAAGTTTTCGAATTAAGTATTGATCCGAGGGCTTTGGATAAATACAATCTTACACCCCTACAGGTATATGATGCGGTGACGAAGAGTAATTTAAATGTCGGAGGTGATGTTATCGAGAAAAACGGTCAGGCCTATGTGGTAAGAGGAATTGGTCTGGTAAAATCGGTAGCGGATATTGGAAATATTACGATTCAGAATGACAGCGGAAATCCGGTTTTGGTAAAATATGTGGCGGATGTTCATGAAAGCTCGATGCCGAGAGTAGGGCAGGCCGGTCTTAATCAGCATGAAGATACCGTAGAAGGAATCGTGGTGATGCGGAAAGGAGAAAATCCGCGGGAAGTTCTGGTAGGTGTAAAAGCGAAGATCAAAGAACTGAATGAAAAGATCCTTCCGAAAGATGTGAAAATGGTGACTTTCTATGACCGTGACAACCTGATGGATTTTACCACGCATACCGTAATGCATAACCTTATTGAAGGAATCATTCTGGTGACAGTCATTGTCCTTATCTTTATGGCGGACTGGAGAACGACATTCATTGTTTCCATCATTATTCCGCTGTCTTTATTGTTTGCATTTTTATGTTTAAAACTGGCGGGAATGAGTGCCAACCTGCTTTCATTGGGAGCGGTGGACTTCGGGATCATTATTGACGGAGCCGTCGTCATGGTGGAAGGGCTCTTTGTAATGCTCGACCACAAAGCCCTCAAATATGGAACGGAAAAATTCAATAAATTATCCAAAGGAGGCTGGATCAAACAGACGGGAACAGGTTTGGGGAAAGCTATTTTCTTTTCAAAATTAATTATCATCACCTCGCTGATTCCTATTTTCTCATTTCAGAAAGTAGAAGGGAAAATGTTCTCGCCTCTTGCATTTACTTTAGGATTTGCGCTTGTAGGAGCATTGATATTCACCTTGACCCTGGTTCCTGTGCTTTCCCATATCCTTTTGAATAAAAATGTTAAGGAAAAAAATAACCCGTTTGTTAATTTTTGGGACAGAATTGTACTGAAAGGATTCAACTATACCTTTAAACATAAAAGGATGAGTTTAATTGTTGCCATATCTTTCATGGTGGTGACTTTATTCTCCGGAAAATTTTTAGGAACAGAATTTCTTCCCCAGCTGAATGAAGGTTCACTCTGGATCACTGCGGAAATGCCGATGAGTTCTTCATTGAAAGAATCTCTGAAGACTGCCGATTTTTTAAAGAAAGACATTATGAGCTTTCCTGAAGTTACCGATGTTCTTGCCCAGACGGGACGAAGCAATGACGGAACAGATCCCAACGGTTTTGGATTTGTACAGTTTGCTGTTAACCTTAAACCCAAAGAAGAATGGAAACGTAAGATCAGCTATGAAGAACTGATCGAGGAAATTGATAAAAAACTCAGAAGCTATCAGGGAATTACCTTCAATTATTCCCAGCCGATCTCGGATAATGTGGCGGAAGCTGTAGCCGGTTTCAAGGCGGAAAACGGAATCAAGATCTATGGTGACAACCTGGAAACTTTAGACCAGTTGGCCGATCAGGTTTTAAAACAGATCAAAGATGTAGAAGGCGTAAAAGATCCGGGGATTATTAAAAATATTGGCCAGCCGGAAGTAAGTGTCGTGCTGGACAGGGATAAAATGGCGGCTTACGGAGTCATGCCGGATGATGCGCAGTCTGTTCTGGAAATGGCTTTCGGGGGTAAAACGGCTTCAGAAATGTTTGACGGGGAAAGAAAATTCCCGATCCGCCTCAGATACTCCCAGGAATACAGAAAAGATGAAAATGATATCGCGTCACTGATGGTTCCTACCCAGGACGGGGCAAAGATTCCGCTGAAAGAGATCAGTACTATTGTAAAAGATAACGGAGCTGCCTTTATTTACAGGGACGATATTAAAAGGTATATCGGGGTTAAATTCTCGATCCGTGACAGGGATTTGGGAAGTACGATTGCCGATGCCCAGAAAAAAGTAGCGAATATTGATCTTCCCGATGGGTATTCCATTGGCTGGACAGGTCAGTTTGAAAACCAGCAGAGAGCTTCGCACAGACTGGCGCAGGTGGTTCCGGTCAGTATTCTGGGGATTTTCTTCCTGTTGTTCATTCTTTTTGGAAACATGAAAGATTCCTTGCTGGTACTGGCGAATGTTCCTTTTGCATTGATCGGGGGGATTATTGCCCTGCATCTTACGGGAATGAACTTTGGAATCTCAGCAGGAGTGGGAATGATTGCCTTGCTCGGAATCTGTATTCAGAATGGGGTGATTCTTATCACGGAATTCCATCAGAATGTCAAGAACGGGCTGAGTTTGGATAATGCCATATTAAACGGCGTTAAATCCAGAACACGTCCTGTGATTATGACGGCATTGATGGCCTCGATAGGACTTATGCCGGCGGCTTTGTCTACGGGAATTGGCTCGGAATCTCAAAAACCATTAGCCATTGTAATCATCGGGGGGCTTATTACGGCAACCGTCCTTACCTTACTTATTTTCCCGATTATTTTCTGGATTTTTAACAGAAGTAAAAAATTACGATCAATTTAGTCTTGTTTTATATGACTTCGCCCCGGATTTTTCCGGGGCGAAGTTTTTTTAGCTTTATTTTGTATGATTTCAATAAAATAATTAAATTCGGCGATTATTAAAAACACACAATGATTGAAAAAAGAATGAACTTCCGACCTTTCCGACATTTGTAGAAAAGTTTCCCTTTATTCTCAAAAACACAGCCTTACAAAGGCTCTTACTAATAGGTATTAATTTACAAATGTTAAAACACAAATATGAAACGCTACAAGAAATCTGTGCTTTTCCTGTTTGGTTTTCTAATCATTCTGCTCCCGTTGCAGCTGATTTTTAAACTAAATCTCGAAGAGACCTACCCATCCTTTAATTTTCCGGGATTTTCCTCATACCCTATAAAAGACGGAAAGTACATTAAATTTACAAAAACAACTTCCCATGTCATTTTTAAAGATGGGACAGACAGTATTTTATCCAAAAATGATTATCTGGGTGCCAGAATACCAAGAACCATACAGATCACCCTGATGCAGAATTTACTTTTTCCTAAGAAATCCCCGATATTGGATAGCAGGATAAACAGCCTGCCGCTCTATAAAAGAGAACTTTATCTGCTGAAAAAATCTATCCTTAACCGGAATATTAAAAAAGTAGATTTAAACGAAAGCAAAAAATTCATCGTAGAAAAACTAAGAGAAAGGTTCCCGGACAAAGAAGTAACAGGCATGGAGGTGATCAATGAAACTAAAGATTTCGATATCACCACAAGAAAAATGAATGATACAGCCGTCCGTGATACTGTACTGAGTTTCCGATTTTAAAAACTAACGATGATGAATAAATTAAAAGAACTTCCTTTCACCAGTTACCATCCGAGTGATGAGTTTCTGGCTTTTTACCGAATATTTTTCTCTATGTTCCTGTTATGGACAGGCGTATCAGATAACAGCTGGATTCATTCTATTCCGAATAGTGCAATGCATCCGCCTATCAGCTTGCTGTCTTTTATAGACTTCATTCCTTCAGAAGCCTTTTTTGTGGCATGCAGATATATCGTGTATTTCGCATTGCTGATGATTCTGATAGGCTTTAAGCCAAGGCTATTTGCAATACTTTATATGGTGGTGTATGTGCTGGTCAATAATTATGCTTATTCTTTTGGAAAGGTAAATCATGATTTTGTGTATACCCTGCCGATCTTAATTATGGCATTTTCCCCATGGAACAGAAGGTACAGTTTCTTTCCGGAGCCTGAAAAAGAAACGGATGAGCCGGCGAAATCATGGCCTATGTTTATGATGAGCCTGATTTTTAGTTTCGGAATGTTTACCGCCGGGTTTTCCAAAATTTTAGGAGGCTGGCTGAGTATGGATACCCAATACACACAGATCTTTTTCAGTCAGTACCGATATATCCTGGAATGGAAAGATTTTCTTTCGGATGTTTATGATGGGATACACTCTAAGATATTCTGGGAAATCCTGGACTATTTAACCGTCTTTTTTGAAACCATTTTTATAGTATCTTTTCTTTATCCGAAATTTTTCAGGTTGATGCTTCTGCTGGCCATTTTTTTCCATCTGAATGTGCTTCTGATGCTGAATATCTCATTTATGTATTCAATAGGCCTGTATACTCTTTTTATTCCTGCTTATTTGCTTCCCGCGGGTTTCAGAAGTAAGGTGAAAAGAACGCTTAGCCGTATATTTAATCCAAATTACAGAGGAATTGCCATCGCAGTGACCGTTCTGTATGTATTGCTACTTTGGTTCTTTGATATCAATATGATCGGCTTTATATTTAATGAGCTTTTCTCTTTTGTGTCTTTTGGAAATAATTCTACCCCGCTGATCCTGATGGTAGGAGCTTTCTTGTTGGGGCTGTACTTATTGATCCGGTCATTCAGGAAATTTGATGTCAAATAAAAAGAATTATGGGTTCTTAATCTGGCAGTCTCAAAGATTAGAATATTGTGTAAATCTGCAGTGAGGCTGTATAAAAAGCTTCCCAGGAATAATCCCCGAATCCAAAAGTTTCGGGGATTATTTTGTTGTTTATTCTTTAAGACTTATTTTTTCGAGGTTGCGGGTAAAGTAGTAATTTTATTAAACGCAAAGTTTGAAGATCATACTTTATATTTTAGGAATGCAAAGTAGAAAATCAATTGAAATTGATTCGATGAAGCGTGTGGATAAAACGTCCGCTTATTCAGTGGTGCAGCCACACCTCTTTGCTTGCCTTGAAATCAGGAGATATAGCATGAAAGTTTTGCGTTGAAATTAGTCAAAAAAAGGCCGTCTCACTTTTGAGACGGCCCATATTATTATGATGAAGTCTTTAAAATCCTAATCCTACTGCAAACGCTTTTACAGCATTTGGGTAATCGGAAACGGCTGTTGCGGCTCCTGATGAGGTATTAACGGTATACAGTTTTGTAGAAGTTCCCACGGTAGCCATCAGATATGCTTTTTGGCTTACACTTCCGATATCAAAACCGTTGGCATTGGTCACATTGATTCCTAAAGAACCTGTTTCTACAAGAGTTCCGTTATTAGGAGGAGTTTGCTGATACAGTTTATCTGTATTATGATCGATCACGAATAGAGTAGTAGATGTAGTTCCTGCAAAATTATTGGTGTAAGCAGCGGCACTGATCATCGCTGTAACCGGATTGATGGCGGTATCTGCTGCTGTGATGCCTCCGGTAACAGGATCTAAACGGAGATTTTGTCCGGTATTACTTACTACCCGTATTTTATCAACCATTGGATTGAAATCAAATCCGAAATCTGTTCCGGCGAGTAAAGTGGCAAAAGGCGAGCTTCCTACAGCAGTAGCGGCACCGGTTCCCAAATTGATGGTATAAATTCTGCTTGAGCTTCCCAAAGCATACAGCTGGCCATTCAAAGGACGGAAATCTATACCCAGAATATTTTCTCCGGTCTGTAGTCCTGCCACTGTTTTTGAAACCGGCATCGGGTTGTTCGGATTGAAGATCTGCAGATTATTTGAATTGTCAATAGCATAGGCAACAGCTTCGGTTGGAATCGCAAGATCTATAATAGCCTGTGGAAATGATCCTATAAAAGTGGCTTTACCGTTATTCAGATCCAGAGTATGCAATTTTTCGTTTAAAGCGAGTAAAGCTGTGCTGTTATCAAATTTAATATCAAAAGCCGCCTGTCCTGAAAATGTTGCTCCCAGATTTCCTACTTCCACCAAAGTTCCGTTATTCGGAGGATCCTGTTTGAATAGTTTTCCGGAAAGGGGATCTATATCATATAAAACAGTAGAGGAAGCACCCGCTTTGCTGTTCGTGTAAGCTACTCCGTTGATGCTTGGAGTTCCGCTGCCTGAAATATTGGTGTCAGTAGCTGCCACAGCTCCGGTCTCAGGATGAAGTCTTAAATTTTGTCCCGTATTACTTACCAGCCGGATTCTGTCTACCGTAGGATTGAAATCAATGGAAGCTATGGATCCGGAAACGGCAGGACTGAAAGCCGTGGTGCTTATCATTCTTGCAGAGGCGCTGGCTGTATTGATAATGTATAATTTGCTGGCATTTGACAGGGCGTATAATTCTCCGGTAGCCGGTCTAAAATCTATACTCATTAATTTTTCACCGGATGTAATGCCTGTAATGGCTGTTTTAGCTGCAAATGTTTTGGGATTATTGGCATTGAAAGAAACCAGTTCATTCATTCCTGTAAGCCCGTAAGCCATAAGATCTGGCCCGGTTACATTGCTGTCCGGCATCATCGGATCATCAGAATCGTCGCACGAAAAAAAAGTCGTCACGGTCATCAGAACCAAAAAGAAGTGTAATAGTGTTCTCATAATAGTATTTTTAGAGGTTTATACTATGTACGAGAAAACAATTAAAACGGTTTTTTTGGCATGAATTTCAGGGTTTAAAAAATATTTTTGGGATCTATATTATTCAGAACGAATCAGATACTTTCTTTTTTGGAATAAAAACGTTTACAAGGATTTTTTTCAATTCAGAAAAATGTGTAAATTTGCAGTCTCAATACATTGAAATATAAGGTTTGTGCTTCATTGATTTGAATATTGAAACTTTTTTAAATAAAAAGGTTTTGGTATTTAAAAAATCATTATATTTGCACACCGAAAAATTGAAAATAATAAAATAAATAATTTTAAATCATGGCAAAGGAAACGTTTAATCGTAACAAACCACACTTGAACATTGGTACTATTGGTCACGTTGACCATGGTAAAACTACTCTTACAGCTGCTATTTCTGCTGTATTAGCTAGCAAAGGTCTTGCTGAGAAAAAAGACTTCTCTGCAATTGACTCTGCTCCAGAAGAAAAAGAAAGAGGTATTACTATCAATACTGCACACATCGAATACGAAACTGAAAAAAGACACTATGCTCACGTTGACTGTCCAGGTCACGCGGATTACGTAAAGAACATGGTAACTGGTGCTGCTCAGATGGACGGAGCTATCGTAGTATGTGCTGCAACTGACGGACCAATGCCTCAAACAAGAGAACATATCCTACTTTGTCGTCAGGTAAACGTACCTAGAATCGTTGTTTTCATGAACAAGGTTGACATGGTAGACGATGCTGAGCTTTTAGAGCTTGTTGAAATGGAACTTAGAGATCTATTGTCTACTTACGAGTTTGACGGTGATAACTCTCCAGTAATTCAAGGTTCTGCATTAGGAGCTCTTACTGCTGCTACTGCTGCTACTCCTGATACTGAAGACAAGTGGTTCAAATCAGTTGAAGAATTGATGGATGCTGTTGATACTTGGATCGAGCAACCACCAAGAGATACTGACAAGCCATTCTTGATGCCAATCGAAGACGTATTCTCTATTACAGGTAGAGGTACTGTAGCAACTGGTAGAATCGAGGCTGGTGTTATCAACACTGGAGATCCAGTTGATATCGTTGGTATGGGTGATGAGAAATTAACTTCTACTATTACAGGAGTTGAGATGTTCAGAAAAATCCTTGACAGAGGAGAAGCTGGAGATAACGTAGGTCTATTGTTGAGAGGTATTGAAAAAACTGACATCAAGAGAGGTATGGTTATCGCTAAGAAAGATTCTGTTAAGCCACACAAAAAATTCAAAGCTTCTGTTTATATCCTTTCTAAGGAAGAAGGTGGACGTCACACTCCATTCCACAACAAGTACCGTCCTCAGTTCTACGTAAGAACTACTGACGTTACAGGTGAGATCTTCTTACCAGAAGGTGTAGAAATGGTAATGCCTGGTGATAACTTAGAGATCACTGTAGAATTGTTACAGCCAATCGCTCTTAACGTAGGTCTTAGATTTGCGATCAGAGAAGGAGGTAGAACAGTTGGTTCAGGTCAGGTTACTGAAATCTTAGACTAATCATCTTAAAATAAATAAGGCTTCCGGAAGGAAACTCTCCGGAAGCTTTTTATCTACGGGCATCGTCCAATGGTAGGATACCGGTCTCCAAAACCGTTGATCAGGGTTCGAATCCTTGTGCCCGTGCAAATATTAATTATGAGTTCATTTGTTGATTTTTTAAAAGGTTCTTATAACGAATTCAGACATAAAGTTGAATGGCCAAAGTGGTCTGATCTTCAGTCCTCCACTATTGTAGTAACTATTGCTACAGTGATTTTGGCATTATTTACCTTTGGAGTTGATGAATTGTTTTCAAAAGCAATCAGCAACATAATAGGAATGCTAATTAACGTGTTCAACTAAAAAAAATGTTTTCCCATAATGAGCGAATTGAAATGGTATGTGCTGAAAGCGATCAGCGGACAGGAAAATAAAGTGAAAAACTACATTGAGACAGAAATCAAACGTCTAGGGTTTGAGCAGTACGTAACTCAGGTGGTTATTCCTATGGAAAAGGTTATTCAGATCAGAAACGGAAAAAAAGTTCCTAAAGAGAAGCCTTACTATCCTGGATACTTAATGATCGAAGCTGATCTGATGGGAGAAATTCCTCACGCAATTAAGAACATTCCGGGAGTAATATCTTTCTTAAGTTTAACGAAAGGTGGAGATCCTGTTCCCATGAGAAAATCTGAAGTAAACAGAATGCTGGGAAGAATGGATGAGCTTTCAGAATTTGCAAGTGATGTTGAAATCCCATACATTGTAGGTGAAAACGTTAAAGTAATTGACGGACCTTTCAATGGATTCAACGGAACGGTTGAGAAAATTCTTGAAGACAAAAAGAAAATCGAAGTTTCTGTATTGATCTTCGGTAGAAAAACTCCAATGGAGTTGAGCTATATGCAGGTAGAAAAAGTATAATTCATACTTTCTTATAAATATAAAGACCACTGTTTCAGTGGTCTTTTTTTATTCAATAATAAGATCGTTTATCGAATGCCTTTATAAAGACTTTTTTTGTTGCGAATTCTTTAATTTAAAGTTTTATTTTTGATTTATTTTCACTTAATTGTGACTATGTAGTGTATTTTCATCGTAATAAATAATTATTTTTTAATTTATTTTCATTTGGCATGTTTGTTGTAAAGTACTAGCAGATTATTCCATAAAGTTTTACCTTTTTTATGTTTATGCTCTGCACCGCAGAAGTATAGAGGCTTTGTCGGGCTTATTGAAAAACAGGTAACCGTAACTTATGAATTAATAAAACACACACAAAAACATAAGTCCAATGACTAGAATTATTTCGATGGTACTTTTATTAAGTGCTGCATGCATGAATGCACAGGTGGGTATTAATACTGCTAACCCTGAAAAAGAATTATCAGTGAACGGGACTATGAAAACATCAGGAATGGTTTTTAAAAGCCCTTTAGAGAAATTGGGAGCTGATGAAAACTATACTTTTGTGATCAAGTCTCCTGCTCCGGAAAACAAAATTACGGCCTACAATGATTCCTTTGTTCCGAATTCTCCGGCACCCATTAATCTTATTCAGTTTAAAATCACCTGTGATCCTTCAGATAAAGACTGGGTAAACCAGTTTGATACCAAGATTAATTCCAGTAAATTTCTTGTTGTGATCTCATCATTTGGATTTACACAGGCTGTAAGAACTTATTCTGCAGACTGGCTGACTCCGGTGCCTCAGATTTTCGCCTATTCTTCAGGTGGAACCTGGAAACTGAAGGCAGATTACCAGGGTTTTGCCCCGGACAGTTCTTACCCAACGGGTGTATGGACGCTTAATCTTCTGGTTTTTGATAAAGCTTACGCAAAAGAAGTAAATACTACACAGGACCTGAGAGCTTCTACCACTGGTGCAGCTGCGGCTCCGTTAATTCAATAAAAAACATTACATAATGAAAAAAATAACCACCTTATTCCTTGTGGCAGGAACTTTTTTTGCTGCACACGCTCAGGTTGGAATTAATACTTCTAATCCACAGGGAACTTTAGATGTAGCCGGAGAAACATTAGTGGAATCTTACCTTGTAGATACAGCGAATTCACCGGCAAGAGGAAATTACTTTCTTCTGACCCGTTCAAAAGATACCAGCCCGGTTGGAAAAATCAAAATGCTCGATATTTCACTTCGTAATGTAGCGCCTGTGAATACCTATAATATCATTCTTAAAAATGTAAGCCAGGACGAGGTCATCAATCTGAATACCGGATTGGAAACCGGAAAATATGTAGTAGCGATTACAGGTGCTGTTTTTTCAGATGCCATATCTGCGGTAAATACAGCTACCACCCCTAAATCTTTCGGAGCATACTCTACGGAAGTGACGCAGGTGACAAGCGGAGGGAAGACCTATCATGCAGTTAATTTAAGTTTTAAAGGTGCAGGAACTGTTTCTTCAGCCAACGGAACCTGGACGCTTACCCTTAATGTATTCGAAAGATCACTGGTAAAAGATTGGGGAACATTCAACGGATCTGTTTCTGCATCTGCTTCACCGGGATATTCAGGAGTTTCAACTAACACGCCTTTGGGCCTTCAATAATGATGATCATGGAAAGAAAAATGTATATCACAGTGATCCTGTTTCTGGGAATGCTGATCAATGCCCAGTCGGGAAAAGTAGGAATCAAAACCACTGACCCCAAAGAAACCCTTGATGTGAACGGAAGTACCTATACCAATTCATTATATCTGAGAAATCCGGGAGAACCTACAATGACCGGGGGAAGCTTTTTGGCCACATCTGAAAATTCGCTTCAGCTGTACGATCCAACTTTGGAAAGCAGCGGACTGTTTAATTATCTTAAACTTTCCCTTACCGGAGTTTCAGGTGCAGGGATTACGGACTATGATACTAAAATTGATGCAGATAAATTCCTTGTGGTGGTTCATAATTACTCATTTAAAATGAATGACGGGACCACGAATGTAGTTCTGGACTATGGAGATAACGGAGTGAATGATAACAGACAGGGATCTCCGGATGTAACTTCATTCAAAAGTAACGGAACATGGCACATCAGAGCAAGATTCACAAACAGCAGACTGATCGCTCTTACTTCTGCCAATCCGGCAAGAACCTATAACAACTTTACGGTAGATCTTTATCTGATGGCTTATAAAAGACTCATCACGAAACAGAATATCAATAATATTACAACGGATCTCGGAGGAACAAACGGTTCAGCCCGTACCGTGAATAAACCTTCAGGGTTTTAAAAATAATTATTTTGATGAAAATACAAAAGAAGCCGTCTCCCATAGTGGAAACGGCTTCTTTTGTATCAGTCCTTGATGATTTTTTTAGAGAGTGGATTTCCCGAATCATCATCAGCCTTTACAATATAAATTCCTTTCAGGAGTTCAGGAAGGTCAATATGGTTTCCTTTTGAACTTCTTTTTAAAAGCTTTCCGTCTATAGAATAAATTTCAATATTTTTTAATTCCTGTGAAAAGAACAGGGTGTTTTTTACAGGATTTGGGTAAATATTCAGTCCTGAATTTTTATTGGTTTCCGAAGTCGCCAGTACATTACATTCCGGATCGTAGGTATCATTCGTAATGGTCCAGTTTTTAAAATTGATCAAAGAATTTCTGGCCGTTACTGCCTGCGGACTAGAGTAGGCCAGTCCGGATGCGCCTAAGGATAGAGCATTGGGGGTAGAAATACTGTTGGCCCAGCCTTGTAATGTAGAATTATATTTAGTACATGATAAACCGGAAGAGTCCAGCATAGCATTTATTTGTGTAACGGCGTATAAATTCAAGCTTCCGAGGTCCTGATTGAAAACGGCAGCATTTTTAAACATAAACCGCATATCTGTTACGGCTGAAGTATCCCAGGTGCCAATAGGTTGGTTGAAGATAGGGTTGTCCGTAAACATACCCTGCATATTGGTTACATTTGAAGTGTCCCAGCTTCCTATCGGCTGATTAAAAAGGAATGAGTGGTAAAACATATTTTGCATACTGGCTACCATTGAAGTATTCCAGTTTCCGATGGGCTGATTAAATTTTTCAGCAAAACCAAACATAAACGACATAGAAGTAACCTGAGAAGTATCCCAGCTGGCAATGGGTTGGTCAAAAACTTTGGTTTCACTGAAGGTTCCGGACATATTCTTCACCATTGAAGTATTCCAGTTTCCGATGGGTTGATTAAATTTTTCAGCACCACCAAACATATAGCTGATATTGGTTGCGCTGGAAGTGTCCCAGGTAGCCAGAGGCTGGTTAAACATAAGCGTTGAAGAAAACATGCCGGACATATCCTTTACCCTGGAGGTATTCCAGTTTCCAATGGGTTGATTAAATAATTCGGTGTCAGCAAACATCTGGCTCATATCGGTAACCTTTGAAGTATCCCAGTTGGCAAGAGGCTGATTAAATACCTTGCTGAAAAGAAAGGTCCAGGCCATGCTGGTAACATTGGAAGTATTCCAGACTCCTATGGGCTGGTTAAACTGTTCAGTGTAAACAAACATCGATGATATGTCAGTAACATTGGAAATATCCCAGTTGCTGATAGGCTGGTTGAAAACTTTAGCAAAGTAGAAACTTTGACGCATATTGGTCACGTGAGAGACGTCCCAATCATTAATGGTTGGATTTCCTACCAATTTATAGCATCCTCCAAAAATACCAGACATATTGGTGACATTATCTAAAAAAGGAATATCTGTGGCAGTGACATCCATTTCTTCACAGTAGAAAAAAGCATTTTCCATACTGGACCATTTGGTATCTCCCCATTGGGTTACATCAATAATTTTATAATGATCACCCTTTACCATCGGGCTGGGACCATAAAAGCAGATCCTGTGAAAATTACCAATTTCCGGATTTATTTTTAAAGTATAGGTTGCATTACCGGCTGTAGGATTAAGAGGGGTTCCAAATTCAATCAAAAGGGGAGTCCCCAAAACGGTGGTTACATGAGTCAGTGTTCCGTTATGGGCAGGATAGCCAACTTCTTCCCAGTAAATGTTATAATCTGTTCCTATCCCGGGAAACAGAATTTGGGTTGCCGTACTTTGAGTAGGTAAAGAACCTGTATTGCTGGGCTTCCATACCGTGATAAACTCATTCTGCGCTTTGATATGACAACAAAGCATTAAAAAAATACTAAAAAGTAAATATTTCACTTTCATGGATTTTCGTTTTTTGTAAATGTAGAAAAAAAATAATTATTTGTAATTCTTTCTAAAAATCAACACATTCCATTTGCTATTTCAAAAATATTTCATAATTTTGCAGTCCGAAAAGTAGATTTACTGTATGTGAGTCGGTAATCTGCTGAATAATAAATGCTTCCAAACTCATTAATTATTCAAACTAAAAAAATTAAAAATGGCTAAGAAAGTCTTTAAAATGGTAAAGCTTCAGGTGAAAGGTGGCGCAGCTAACCCTTCTCCACCAGTAGGTCCAGCATTGGGTTCTGCAGGTGTGAACATCATGGAGTTTTGTAAGCAATTTAACGGGAGAACCCAAGATAAGCCAGGGCAAGTTTTACCTGTAGTAATTACAGTATACGAAGACAAATCTTTTGAATTCGTTATTAAAACTCCACCTGCAGCGATCCAGCTAATGGATGCAGCTAAAATCAAGGGAGGTTCCGGAGAACCAAACAGAAACAAAGTAGGTTCTGTATCTTGGGATCAGGTGAAGAAAATCGCTGAGGATAAAATGACTGACCTTAACTGCTTTACAATCGATTCTGCAGTTTCTATGGTTGCAGGTACTGCTAGATCTATGGGATTAAGAGTAACAGGAACTAAACCAACTTTTAACGCTTAAAACTATTAGAAATGGCAAAATTGACTAAAAAGCAAAAGGAAGCTTTAAGCAAAGTAGAAAAAGGAAGAATCTATAACCTTGAAGAAGGTTCTGCTCTTGTAAAAGAAGTAAACACTACAAAGTTTGATGCTTCTGTAGATATCGCTGTAAGATTGGGTGTAGATCCAAGAAAAGCAAACCAAATGGTAAGAGGTGTAGTATCTCTTCCTCACGGTACTGGTAAAGATGTTAAAGTTTTGGCTTTAGTAACACCGGATAAAGAAGCTGAAGCGAAAGAAGCTGGTGCTGACTATGTAGGTCTTGACGAATATTTACAAAAAATCAAAGAAGGTTGGACAGATGTTGACGTTATCGTTACTATGCCGGCTGTTATGGGTAAATTAGGTCCATTAGGTAGAGTATTAGGTCCAAGAGGTCTTATGCCAAACCCTAAATCAGGAACTGTAACTATGGAAATTGGTAAAGCAGTAACTGAAGTAAAAGCAGGTAAAATTGATTTCAAAGTTGACAAATACGGTATTATCCACGCTGGTATTGGTAAAGTATCTTTCGATGCTGCTAAAATCAAGGAAAATGCTCAGGAATTGATCCAGACTTTGATCAAAATGAAGCCTACTGCTGCTAAAGGAACTTATGTAAAGAGCATCTATTTGTCTTCTACAATGAGCCCTGGTATTGCAATTGATACTAAATCTGTTAACTAATATAAATCCTTAAGACAATGACAAAAGACCAAAAAGTTGTAGCAATACAAGAGATCAAAGATTTGCTTCAGGATGCTAAAGTAGTTTATGTAGCAGATCTAGAAGGTTTGAACGCTGCAAAGTCATCTGACTTCAGAAGACAGGCTTTCAAACAAAATATTAAAGTAAAAGTTGTAAAAAATACACTTTTACAAAAAGCAATGGAGCAGATTGACGGAGTAGATTTCTCTGAAATGTTCCCAACTTTCAAAGGAAACTCTGCATTGATGGTTGCTGAAACTGCTAATGCTCCTGCGAAACTAATCCAAGGATTCAGAAAGAAAGAAGACAAGCCGGCTTTAAAATCTGCTTACCTTCAGGAAACTTTCTACGTTGGTGACAACAATCTAGATGCATTGGCTAACATCAAGTCTAGAGAAGAAATGATCGGTGAAATCATCGGATTACTTCAGTCTCCAATTCAAAGAGTTGTTTCTGCTCTTCAAAACAAACCTGAAACAGTAGAAGCTAAAGCTGAAGAAGCTGCTGCACCTGCTGTAGAAGAAACTCCTGCTGAGGCGGCTCCAGAAGCTCCTGCTGCAGAAAGCACTGACGAAACGCCAGCTGCTGAATAATTACTCTCAAAAAATTAAATAAATAATCAACAAAAACATTACAACAATGTCAGATTTAAAAAATTTAGCTGAAACGCTAGTAAACCTAACTGTAAAAGACGTAAACGAATTAGCTACTATCCTTAAGGATGAGTACGGAATTGAGCCAGCTGCTGCTGCTGTAGTTGTTGCTGCAGGTGGTGGTGAAGCTGCTGAAGAAAAGACTGAATTCGATGTAATTCTTAAGTCTGCTGGTGCTTCTAAATTGGCTATCGTTAAATTGGTAAAAGATTTAACTGGTGCTGGTCTTAAAGAAGCTAAAGATATCGTAGATGGTGCTCCTGCTCCAATCAAACAAGGTATCTCTAAAGACGAAGCTGAAGCTCTTAAGAAGCAATTAGAAGAAGCTGGTGCTGAAGTAGAATTGAAATAATTTCAATTTACTATAAAATAAGAAGCCCGGACAGTAATGTCCGGGCTTTTTTTGTTTTCATACAGAGCTGAAAATCAAGCATATTCGATATTGGTATTCGAATATCTTTAATATAAATCATTTCATATTTAAATATAATTGTTGATTTCGTAAAATTTAACATAATAAAATATTTATTATTCATAGAATTGTTTATTTAATATTAAAATTTAATATTAGAATATTGTTTTGATTAAAAAATTACTATATTTGTACCGAAAAAAAACACACACATAATTTGAAAAGAAGTTACTTTATCTTCTATGGCTCTGCCGTAGCATATTGTATCAGTATGCTGGCTGCATTGCAGATTGGAAACATCAGTATGACCTATTCAGCAGTAAAGAAAACTACTGTGTCAGCCTGCTGTTCCGATGAAACACACTGTTTTCAAAACAGGACTGATTATTACGGTTATTCCAATGAGAGCACAATCGTAAATAATACTACGGAATCATCCGTTCCGGCCGCCAGTACACTTTCCCAGGAAACTTATATCTATAGAGAACAAAACGCAGAGAAGGCTTTTTTCTCAGTATATACCCAGGAAGCTAAACAGGTTAAATATATCAATAACGCACAAGTAGGTAATGGTTCGGATTATTTGTATGCTTTAACGTCTTCTAAATTATATCTCAGTCAGGAATACATGAAGTCATTGTATAAAGATCTTGAAATTGAGATACATCATAAGACGGGTATGCATTCTTTGGATAATACTCAAATTCTGGAAGGCTTTAATTTTATTATAGATTTTCCGGATAAATTATCTTAAACTACGGTAAGCAAGCTTACAATCTATTTATTTCAACGAAAAAAACACATTTTTTCCACTCATTGCCAGAGTGAAAAAGAACCTTCATATTTCTTTTAAAAAAACACACACAAAAAAAGACAAATATCACTAGAAATGAAAAACAGATTATTGACACTCGCAGCTTTTTCCTTGTATTTTGGAGCAAGCGCACAAGTAGGAATTAATACGAATCAGGGACAGGCAACCCTTGATGTTGTAGGATCTCCTTCAATTACAACTAGAATGGATGGGATTATCGCTCCCAGACTTACAGAAACAGAGCTGAATAAAAAAACATATGGTACAGGCCAGACTGGTGCCCTGGTATATGTAACACTGGCAGACATCGCGCCGTCAGCACAGACTGTGAACGTTACAACTCCCGGATATTACTATTTTGACGGAGCGTTGTGGCAGAAGCAGACCGGCACGGAATGGCAGGTGAAAGGAAATGCAGCAGGTGAAATAGCGACCAGCACAGAAGTTTTGGCAGCTGCACCGGTTTCCGGGAATTATCTGGGAACAAAAGGAGCTGCTGATCTTGTGGTGATCACAGCCAATAAAGTTCATGCCGTCCTTGATCAGGCAGGAGCTCTTACTGGAGGGGGAGAAGCTGCTTCCACTCTTTCATGGGGAAATACAAATACCATTAACGCTACTTCAAACAACATCGCATTGGGTAGAGGAAATACAGCAACTGCTTCAGCGGCTAATTTTCCTGCTGTTGCAATTGGATCAGCCAACATAGTAGCTGGAGGTGGAAAAGCGTTTGGGGTAGGAAACTCAACGTTGTCTACCAATAATTTTGCGATTGGAGGATTAAATAAAACAGGTAATTCCGTTGCGGTTGCATTAGGATATTCCAATGATTCTTCAAACGGAGGTTTTGCTTTCGGGGCTAATAATGTTACCAACGTGAACGGATTCGCAATGGGAAGCAATAATGAAGTAACCCAGGACCGTTCTGTAGCTATAGGAATTGGAGCAAAAGCGGCAGGTGATCAATCGGTATATGCCAATAAAGTGCATGCTTTTTTCAGTCCTGCCAATGCAACAGATACTGTGTTAGGGATTAATATGGTTCCGGCTGCTACAGCAGGAGCAGCAGGAGCAGCAATCCAGATGAAAGGTTTTGCTTCAGCAGCTAATGCTTCATGTACTGCAGCAATGGAAGGATCTATCCGTTACAATTCTACAACCAAAGTTCACGAAGGCTGTAACGGGACCAACTGGAAAGCTCTTTACTAATTAAAAAAACAACCTTAATAAAAAAACAAATAGAAAAAATGACAAGAAAATTATTCGAGAAATTAGCGTCAGTATTTCTGGTGTTAATGATGTCAGTGTCAGTATTCGCGCAGCAGGGCTACGAACCTATCCGAGGGATGGGGGTTGAAGCAAGACCTGTAAATAATTCGGGAATCTGCCTGGCATGTTACAACGGAAGTATGAATCCGGTAGTGGATGCTAATCTGGACAACAGCGTAAGCATGGGGAATTTTGCTTCCCTTTTGAGTGGAAACGGAATTTCCGTAAAGAACAAAAACACAACATATCCTGCAGGATATATCACAGGTTTTAACGTAGACCTTGGAACGAGCTTCATTACAGTAGATTTATTGAGCTCATTGAGAATCAGTACATACAAAAACGGAGTTCTTCAGGAATCAACGACCAGCAGTACTTTACTGTCTGTTCCGGCATTCGGGGGAAGTAAAAACAGAATTTTCCTGCATTTAAGAAC
Source organism: Chryseobacterium endalhagicum (assembly GCF_016745235.1). GTDB lineage: Bacteria > Bacteroidota > Bacteroidia > Flavobacteriales > Weeksellaceae > Chryseobacterium > Chryseobacterium endalhagicum. Next base: position 251,501 of record NZ_JAELVM010000001.1, read on the forward strand.
AACAAGAGAATTTGACGAGGTAAGATTGTACCAAACCAATGTACTGTCTATATTCAGTGCAATGAATGTATATTATGCATTCGCTTTCGATCCTGCTAAAGTTCCTGTGGATACTAACGGGATCTGTGATGACATTATTGCGGGAAGCGGTGTAGACGGTAACGTATCCGGAAGCAGCAGTTTCCTTGCTCCGCTTTCATATGTTCAGAACAGAGAAAGAATAGGAGATGGAGATAAAAACTCTTACGGATCTATCGTATTGCCTGCAGGTCTTCTTGGGTCTTACTCAGTAGGAGTTTTGGATAAAAACCAGGTATATCCGGCTGGAAACAAAACTGGTTTTGTAATTTCTCCGGATGATGAAGGAAAGCTTTTAAGCGCAGAATTCCTTAAAAATATTACGGTAGAAACATATTTATATGGTAAGCTTCAGGATTCAAGAACATTATCAGATGGTGGTGGCTTGATCAACATTAAAGTTTTAGGTTTTGGTACAGGAAAACAGAAAGTAACCCTTACTTCTACTAAACCTTTTAACGAGGTTCGTTTGAAAGTAACCCAAACTTTAGGGGTGAACTTAGGATCTTTAAAAGTATATTATGCATTTGAAGAGCCAACATCTTGCGACTGTAATGATAAAATTCAGACAAGCGGTTCTGCCATTCCCGGTAACCTGGTAACAGGAACTAACTGGACATCCGGTCCCGGATTTTTAGGCCTTATCCTTGCTAAAATGGTAAACCCAGGGAATATTGTGGATAGCAATACTTCCAATTATGCAACTGCAACTATTCCTGCAGCTTCATTCTTGAGTATTTTCTCTGCATACGCTACAGTAAGCAGCAATACTTTACTTCCTGCCAATACTTATGCAGGATTTACATTAGAAAAAGCAGCGAACCTTATTGGGGTGAGTGTTCTTGAAAACATTACAGTTACCCTTTATAACAACAATACTCAGACGGATAGCTTCACAAGTACAGGAAGCTTGATCAGTGGAAACTTCTTCACTACAGATTCTAATAAGTTTTATGTAGGAGGAAAAGCGACGAAACCATTTAACCGTATGAAAATTACATTCTACAGCGGTACAGGGGTTCGTTTCCCTCAGAATTATAACATCTATAATGCATTTGCAAGCAAGGATGATGATAATGACGGTGTTCCTAACTGCTTTGATCAGTGTCCGAACGGTAACGACAGTATTGACTTAAACGGAAACGGTATTCCTGACTGTGCGGAAGGATGTACTGCGGTAAATGATAAATCGCCTACACTGGATACAGACGGAGACGGTATCATGGATGCTTGTGACCTTGATTCTGATAATGATGGAATTCCTGATGCTTTGGAAGATCTTAACCAAAACGGGAAATTTGAAGATGATGATACAGAAGGAGTATTAGGTCTTGTAGAGGTATTAGGAGACGGAATTGCAAGTTATCTTGATCTTGATTCTGATAACGACGGTATTTTAGATTTATTCGAATCAGGTATCCCGAATTCAGTAATCAGCCAGATTGATGCAGACCGTAACGGAATTATTGACAGCAACGTTGCAGTAGGAACAAACGGTATTGCTGATATATTGGAAACTTCTCCGGATTCAGGAGTATTGAAATATCCATTGAGAAATCTTGACGGAGATGACAGACCAGACTTTATCGATCTTGATTCTGACGGATCTCAGTTTGATCTTTATGCAATCGGTAAAGACAACCTTGATGATTTCGGAGCAGGATTCATCTCAAGAATTGATGATAAAGAGAAAGACGGTATTCAGGCAGTTGTAGATACAGACCTTGTAAGAAGAGGAGCACCTGGTTCTCCACTTTCACCTTACGCTGCTCTGTTGAAAAACGGACAAATGAATGCTGCTAAAGGTCTTACCGGTTCAGAAGTTGCTACGGTAGCTAACGATATCAAAGTATATCCGAACCCGGTAAAATCAGGTGAAAACCTTAATGTGAAGTCTGAAGAGAGCGGAACATATTCATTGTTCTCTGCTCAGGGTCAGATGATCAGAACAGATAAATTCTCAGGTAATGCCCAAATCAATACGGCTTCTTTACCAACGGGTATTTATATTGTGAAGATAGAAACAAAATCAACAGTGAAATCTTACAAAATCATTGTAAAATAATTTTCATATTTTCTATAAGGAAAGGCTGTCCGCAAGGGCAGCCTTTTTTATTTGAATGCAGAGTTTGGATTAAGAAGTTAGAATTTAATGATTTAAAGACGGAAGTTACTATTAGATGCTGTATAAAATGATGGCCTTTAAATTTGTTGAAGCTGTTTAAAGAAAATAATAGAATCTGGTTGTATTGATATCTTTATACTTTTATAGCTTTCCTCTCCGGGCTTCAGGCTTTCTGACGCTATTATAGTTTAATGATCTCAAAATGAAGAGGTTTTATTTGCCTGTGTGAATAGAATTTTGTACCTTTGTCCCTCTTTTGGCGCGAATAATTGTTTGTAAATCTATAAAATATTGAAAATCAGCTCTTTCATGGAAATTAATGAAAGAGGTTTCTTGTATATAGATACTGCGGCTAATCTGCCTCAAAAGTAATAAAAATATTTTGCATTACGCTGTGAAAAGATATACCAGTGTTGCAGTTAGAAGTTAGATCAAAGACTTTTTAGAATAAAGAACAAAGAATAAAGACCGATAATTGCGCCAAAATTTTCTCACTTATTCTTTTCTCTTTCTCTTTTTTCTTTTTGTCTTCTTCTGATATTTTTTAATAAATCAAAATATTTTTTAACCCTTTCTTAAAAGTTTTATGAGTAAAACAACAGCAACAACAAGGGGGAATCAGAGAATTAACTTCTCATCAGCTAAAGGAAAAATTATCACTCCTGACTTCCTGGACATCCAGTTAGAGTCTTTCAGAGATTTTTTCCAGCTTGATACCCTTCCAGAAGACAGAACAGACGAAGGTTTATACAGAACCTTCCAGGAAAACTTCCCAATTACTGATTCTAGAAATCAATTTGTATTGGAGTTTCTTGATTATCTGGTAGATTCTCCACGTTATTCAATTGACGAGTGTGTGGAAAGAGGATTGACGTATTCAGTGCCTCTTAAAGCAAGACTTAAATTGTATTGTACAGACCCTGAGCACGAGGATTTCCAGACTGTGGTTCAGGATGTATATTTAGGCCCGGTTCCTTACATGACGCCTAGTGGATCTTTCATCATCAATGGTGCAGAGAGAGTTATTGTTACGCAGCTTCACCGTTCACCTGGTGTATTCTTCGGACAGACGTACCACGCTAACGGAACCAAGCTTTACTATTCAAGAATTATCCCTTTCAAAGGATCTTGGATGGAATTTACAACTGATATCAACAGCGTAATGTACGCGTATATCGACCGTAAGAAAAAGTTACCATTAACTACCCTTTTAAGAGCCATCGGGTACGAATCTGATAAGGATATCCTTCAGATCTTCGACCTTGCTGAAGAAGTGAAAGTTTCTAAAGCTGCCCTTAAAAAAGTGGAAGGAAGAACATTGGCTGCGAGAGTATTGAACACTTGGTTCGAGGATTTCGTAGACGAAGATACAGGTGAAGTAGTTTCTATCGAAAGAAACGAAATCATCCTGGACAGAGAAACTATTCTTGAAAAAGAACATTTAGATCTTATTCTTGATGCTGGAGTGAAATCTATCCTGATTCACAAAGAAAACAGCAATGAATTCTCTATCATCCAGAATACATTACAGAAAGACCCTACCAACTCTGAAAAAGAGGCAGTAGAGTACATCTACCGTCAGTTAAGAAATGCAGATCCGCCAGATGAGGAAACAGCAAGAGGAATCATTGAAAAATTATTCTTCTCTGAGCAGAGATACTCTTTAGGTGAAGTAGGACGTTACAGACTAAACAAAAAGTTAGGTCTTAATATCCCGACTACCACTGAGGTTCTTACCAAAGAAGATATCATTGCCATCGTAAGACACTTGATTGAGCTTGTAAACTCTAAGGCTGAGGTGGATGATATTGACCACTTATCAAACAGAAGAATTAAAACTGTTGGTGAGCAATTGGCAGGACAGTTCGGGGTAGGTCTTTCAAGAATTGCAAGAACAATCAAGGAAAGAATGAACGTTAGAGATAACGAAATCTTTACTCCGCTTGACCTTGTAAATGCTAAGACATTAACATCAGTAATCAACTCGTTCTTCGGTACCAACCAGCTTTCTCAGTTCATGGACCAGACCAACCCGCTTTCAGAGATCACGCACAAGCGTAGACTTTCTGCACTAGGGCCTGGTGGTTTATCAAGAGAAAGAGCAGGTTTCGAGGTTCGTGACGTTCACCATACCCACTACGGAAGAATTTGCCCGATTGAAACTCCGGAAGGACCAAACATCGGTTTGATTTCATCTCTAGGGATTTATGCTAAGATCAACAGCTTAGGATTCATCGAAACTCCATACAGAAAAGTAGAAGACAGTAAGATCGATCTTACTGCAGACCCTATCTATCTGAATGCAGAAGACGAAGAAGATAAAGTAATTGCTCAGGCGAACGTAGAATTGAACGATAACGGTGAATTCTTAACAGACAGAATTATTGCAAGACTGGATGGTGACTACCCGGTAGTAGAGCCGTCTCAGGTTAATCTTATCGACGTTGCACCAAACCAGATCTCCGGTATCTCCGCTTCATTAATTCCATTCCTGGAGCATGATGATGCAAACCGTGCATTGATGGGATCCAACATGATGCGTCAGGCCGTTCCATTGTTGAAGCCACAGGCTCCAATCGTAGGTACAGGTCTGGAACAGCAGGTTGCCAAAGATTCAAGAATTTTGATCAATGCTGAAGGTACAGGTCTTGTAGAATATGTAGATGCTGATAAGATCACGATTAAATATGAAAGAAGCGACGACGAAGATTTAGTACAATTCGAGTCCGCTACTAAAACATACAACCTTACTAAGTTCAGAAAAACCAACCAGAGTACAACCATTACCCTAAGACCAAACGTAAGAGTAGGTGAAACGGTACAGAAAGGACAGGTACTTTGCGACGGGTATGCTACAGAAAACGGAGAATTGGCTCTTGGTAGAAACTTAGTAGTAGCGTTCATGCCTTGGAAAGGATACAACTTCGAGGATGCGATCGTAATCAACGAAAAAGTTGTACGTGAAGACTGGTTTACTTCAATCCACGTAGATGAATATTCTCTTGAAGTTCGTGATACCAAATTAGGTATGGAAGAGCTTACAGCAGATATTCCAAACGTTTCTGAAGAAGCTACCAAAGATCTTGACGAGAACGGTATGATCAGAATTGGTGCTGAAGTGAAGCCTGGAGATATTATGATCGGTAAGATCACTCCAAAAGGTGAATCTGACCCAACTCCTGAAGAAAAACTTCTTAGAGCAATCTTTGGTGACAAAGCCGGTGATGTAAAAGATGCTTCATTGAAAGCAGATTCATCACTAAGAGGTGTTGTGATCAACAAAAAATTGTTCTCAAGAAACATTAAAGATAAAAAGAAAAGAACTGAAGAAAAACTTAAACTTGAAGAAATTGAAAACACTTACAAGGCTAAGTTTGATGAGTTGAGAAATACTTTAATTGAAAAATTAAATACACTGGTAGGCGGTAAAACTTCTCAGGGAGTTACCAATGACCTTGATGAGGAAATCATCGGAAAAGGTGTGAAATTCACTCATAAATTACTGACTTCAGTTGAAGATTACGTAAACGTAAGCGGAGCAGACTGGACTGTAGATAATGATAAGAATGAATTGGTTAAACAATTAATTCACAATTACAAAATCAAGTTCAACGATATCCAGGGAGTTAAAAACCGTGAGAAATTCGCTATTTCTATCGGAGACGAACTACCGGCAGGTATCATGAAGCTGGCTAAAGTTTATATCGCTAAGAAACGTAAACTGAACGTAGGAGATAAAATGGCAGGACGTCACGGTAACAAAGGTATCGTTTCAAGAATCGTTCGTGAAGAAGATATGCCATTCCTTGAAGACGGAACACCGGTAGATATCGTATTGAATCCACTTGGGGTACCTTCCCGTATGAACATCGGTCAGATCTATGAAACAGTTCTTGGATGGGCTGGTCAGAAACTGGGAATGACGTTCGCTACGCCGATCTTCGATGGGGCAAGTCTTGATCAGATCACTGAGTACACAGAAAAAGCAGGTCTTCCTAAATTCGGTAACACTCACCTTTATGATGGAGGAACCGGGGAAAGATTTACTCAGCCGGCTACCGTAGGGGTAATCTACATGCTGAAACTGGGACACATGGTTGATGATAAGATGCACGCACGTTCTATCGGACCTTACTCACTGATTACTCAGCAGCCGTTAGGAGGTAAAGCTCAGTTCGGTGGTCAGAGATTCGGAGAGATGGAGGTTTGGGCTCTTGAGGCATTCGGAGCTTCCAACATCCTGAGAGAGATCCTTACAGTGAAGTCGGATGACGTGATTGGTAGAGCGAAAACTTATGAAGCAATTGCAAAAGGTGAATCTATGCCTGAACCAGGTATCCCGGAATCATTCAATGTATTACTTCACGAGCTACAAGGTCTTGGATTAGACGTAAGATTGGAGGAGTAGAACATTAAATTGAGAATGACATTCGGAAGTATGAACAGCGTAAAGGATTTTTTTAACAGTAGAATATTTATATTTCTTTTTATGAATATTATTCTGTTGTTTCCTTCCTTTAGGTCAATACTTAAGTTTTCCAATATCTATGTTTTAATAGCCTATTTAACTGTTTCAAATATTATTCTGTTCCTTTTTTTTAATTATAAAAAGAATATTAAAATTTTTGAATTCGCTATTTGGAAGTATTTTTTGATTTTTATTACCGTAGCTAATTATTTTATTTATCCTATGGTAGACGCAAGAAAAAAATCAGGAAAATATGGTTCAACAGCAGATGACGCAGTAATAACGGCAGTTGAAACTTTAAAAGGATCAGGAAAGCTTTATGATACAGAACTGATTACAAAAGAACCTATAAGTCCTGGTCCAGGCTGGTTATTAATGAATTCAGGATTTGTATTGTCTGATTGTTATTTTTTATTAAATCCGTTCTATTTATGCATAGTGTTATTTCTCATATCCAAATACTATAAAACCTATATAGCCAACAGCTTTATGTTCATACTGATGATGGCGTTGATATATTGGGAATTGTTTTTTAACGGACATGATATAACTGCATTTTCTTTAGGATTTTTAGCTTGTATGATTCTCATATATGAGAATTTTAGAAAAGAACAAGGAGTTTTTAAAAGTATTTTAATGGGGATTTTAATTGGGCTGATATCTACTTCCAGAGTGATATTCTTCTTTATTCCCTTCATTTATTTCTTTATGTTAAGAAAAGATAATAAAAAGAATAGTTGGATCATACTTACAGCCAGTTTAATAACTTTTATTGGTTTGAATGGGTATTTCTATTCTATTAATGATTATTTTCAGCCGGCGCATCTCATGCATCGTGCTCAGGTCATAATGGGAACTCCTTTAATGCTTATCTGTGCTTTAATCCTGATATGTACGTTATATTTTGTAATGAATAAATTACAGCAGAATAATCTGGTGGATTGGTTGAGAAATATAACGATTGCTTTTAGTGTTTTCTTTATACCCATTGGTTTAGCAGACCTGTTTAGAATAGGCTTCAAATTTACAGTATGGGAGGGGGCAAATTATTTTGTTCCGGTGTTGCCATTCGCAATACTCTACTTTATATATAGAGCTCATCATAGCAGAACAGGTTTGGAAACTGTCGGTATGAAAACTACAAATCTTTAAATCAAAATTAAAATGTCAAATAAAAATAAATCAAGTAGATTTAATAAAATAACCATCGGTTTAGCTTCACCGGAATCCATTCTTCAGGAATCCAGAGGGGAAGTTTTAAAGCCGGAAACTATTAACTACAGAACGCACAAACCTGAAAGAGACGGGTTGTTCTGTGAAAAGATCTTCGGTCCTGTAAAGGATTACGAATGTGCTTGTGGTAAATACAAGAGAATTCGTTACAAGGGGATCGTTTGTGACCGTTGTGGAGTAGAGGTTACGGAGAAAAAAGTACGTAGAGAAAGAATCGGGCATATTGGTCTTGTGGTTCCTATCGCGCACATCTGGTATTTCCGTTCTTTACCAAACAAAATCGGTTACCTTTTAGGAATTCCTTCTAAGAAATTAGACATGATCATCTACTACGAAAGATATGTGGTGATTCAGCAGGGTATTGCTAAAAAATTAGACGGTTCCGATTTCGATGCTATGGAATTCCTTACAGAAGAAGAGTACCTTGATATCATGGAAACCCTTCCTGTGGAAAACCAGTATCTTGATGATTCCGATCCAAACAAATTCATCGCCAGAATGGGTGCTGAAGCTGTGGAAGATCTTTTAAAAAGAATCGATCTTGATGCATTGTCTTTCGATTTGAGACACAAAGCTCACAACGAAGGTTCCAAGCAGAGAAGAACTGAAGCTCTTAAAAGATTGAACGTTGTAGAAGCACTAAGAGGGGCCAATACAAGAATGATCAACAGACCGGAGTGGATGATTATGCGTGTGCTTCCTGTAATACCACCAGAACTGAGACCATTGGTTCCGTTGGATGGAGGACGTTTCGCAACTTCTGACTTAAATGACCTTTACAGAAGAGTGATCATCAGAAACAACCGTCTGAAAAGACTATTGGAGATCAAAGCTCCGGAAGTAATCTTGAGAAACGAGAAGCGTATGCTTCAGGAATCAGTAGATTCATTATTTGATAATACAAGAAAATCTTCTGCGGTAAAATCTGAATCAAACAGACCATTGAAATCACTTTCAGATTCATTGAAAGGTAAGCAGGGTCGTTTCCGTCAGAACTTACTAGGGAAAAGGGTAGATTACTCTGCGCGTTCCGTAATTGTTGTAGGTCCAAACTTACAGCTTCACGAATGTGGTATTCCTAAAGATATGGCAGCAGAACTTTACAAACCGTTCATCATCAGAAAACTGATCGAGAGAGGAATTGTAAAAACTGTGAAATCTGCAAAGAGAATCATCGACAGAAAAGAGCCTGTAGTATATGATATCCTTGAAAACGTGATGAAAGGTCACCCGGTTCTATTGAACAGAGCACCTACCCTTCACAGACTGGGTATCCAGGCATTCCAGCCGAAGATGATCGAAGGTAAAGCGATTCAGCTTCACCCGTTGGTAACAACAGCATTCAACGCCGATTTCGATGGTGACCAGATGGCGGTACACTTACCGTTAGGACCAGAAGCGATCCTTGAAGCTCAGTTACTAATGCTGGGGTCTCAGAACATCCTGAACCCGGCAAACGGTTCTCCTATTACTGTACCTTCTCAGGACATGGTTCTTGGTCTTTATTTCATGACCAAAGAATTGAGCTCTACAGAAGATATGAAAGTAAAAGGTGAAGGCCTTGCATTCTATTCTCCTGAAGAAGCGGAAATTGCTTATGCTGAAGGTAGAGTATCTTTAAATGCTAAAGTAAGATGTAGACTACCGGTTAAAGAAGACGGAGAATTGGTAACAAGACTGATCGAAACTTCTGTAGGTAGAATCTTATTCAACCAGATTGTACCTAAACAGTCAGGATATATTAATGAACTTCTTACTAAGAAATCATTAAGAAACGTTATCGGTAGAATTCTTGCTGATACAGACTTCCCTACAACGGTGAAGTTCCTGGATGCAATGAAAGACTTAGGATATTCAAACGCATTCAAAGGAGGTCTTTCCTTCTCACTTGGGGATATTGTAGTTCCTGTTGAGAAGAAAAAGATGATTGCTCAGTCAATTGAAACTGTAGACGAGATTAGAGCCAACTATAACATGGGTCTTATCACCGATACAGAACGTTATAACCAGGTAATCGACGTTTGGACAAACACCAACGCTGGATTAACTGAAATGATCATGAGCAGAATGAAATCTGACCAAGGTGGATTCAACTCTGTATACATGATGCTTGATTCCGGGGCGAGGGGTTCTAAAGAACAGATCCGTCAGTTATCAGGGATGAGAGGTTTGATGGCGAAACCGCAAAAAGCTGGTTCTACCGGTGCGGAGATCATCGAAAACCCGATCCTTGCGAACTTTAAGGAAGGTCTTTCGATTCTGGAGTACTTTATCTCTACCCACGGTGCCCGTAAGGGTCTTGCGGATACCGCACTTAAGACTGCCGATGCCGGTTACCTTACAAGAAGACTGGTAGACGTTGCTCAGGACGTTATTGTTACTGAGGACGACTGTGGAACGCTTAGAGGTACTGAAGTTACTGCACTGAAGAAAAATGACGAGATCGTTGAAAAGATCTCCGAAAGAATCTTAGGTAGAGTTTCTCTTCATAACATTTACGATCCGGAATCAGACGAGCTAATCGCTGAAGCAGATCAGGTAATTAATGAAGTATTGGCGAAGAGAATTGAAGCAGCAGGATTAGAAGCTGTTGAAGTTCGTTCTCCGCTTACTTGTGAAACCAAGAAAGGAATCTGTGCGAAGTGTTACGGTAGAAACCTTGCCACTGGTAAGATGATCCACATGGGTGAAGCTGTAGGGGTTATCGGTGCACAGTCAATTGGGGAACCAGGTACTCAGCTTACGTTGAGAACCTTCCACCAGGGGGGTACTGCAGGTAACGTTTCAGAAAACCCATCTATCGTTGCAAGAAGAGACGGTATCGTTGAAATGGACGAAGTAAGAACCATTACTTCTGAAGATGAAAACGGTAAAACTGCTGAGGTAGTTGTTTCACGTTCAACGGAATTCAGATTGGTAGCGGATAACGAAACCAGAACACCATTGATGATTGCTAACGTACCTTACGGTTCCGAATTAGCAGTGAAGCCAGGTGATAAAGTGAAGAAAGGAGATATAATCTGTAAGTGGGATCCGTATAACGCGGTAATCATTGCAGAAACTGCAGGTAAGGTTGAATACGAAGACATTATCCAGGGTATCTCATTCCAGCTTGAAATTGACGAACAAACAGGATTCGAAGAGAAAGTAATCTCTGAATCCAGAAATAAGAAAGCCGTACCTACCCTGAAGGTGGTAGATTCCAAAGGAGTTGAGCAGAAAGCATACAACTTACCGGTAGGAGCCCACTTAATGGTAAACGATGGTGAAAAAATTAAGGCTGGTAAAGTCTTGATCAAGATCCCAAGAAAATCTGCAAAAGCAGGGGATATCACCGGAGGTCTTCCGAGAGTTACCGAATTATTCGAAGCAAGAAACCCTTCAAACCCAGCGGTTGTTACTGAAATCGACGGGGTAGTTTCTTACGGAAAAATCAAGAGAGGTAACCGTGAACTTATTGTGGAAGCTAAAACGGGTGAAAGAAAAATTTACCTGGTAAAACTTTCCAACCAGATCCTTGTTCAGGAGAATGACTTCGTAAGAGCTGGTTCGCCACTTTCTGACGGTTCAATCACTCCGGACGATATCTTAAGAATCAAAGGTCCAACTGCGGTTCAGGAATATCTGGTAAATGAGATTCAGGAAGTTTACCGTCTGCAAGGGGTAAAAATCGACGATAAGCACTTCGAAATCATCGTAAGACAGATGATGACGAAAGTATCTATCGTAGATGGAGGTGATACTCAGTTCCTTGAAGGTGCATTAGAGCATAAATTTGATTTCCTTGAGGAAAACAACAGAGTATTCGGTCTTAAAGTAGTAATGGAAGCTGGTGATTCTAAAGAATTCAAGCCAGGTCAGATGATTACTGCAAGAGAATTAAGAGACGAAAACTCTAAGCTGAAACGTGAAGATCAGGCTTTAGTTGAAGTAAGAGAAGCACTTCCTGCTACAGCAACGCCTGTATTGCAGGGGATTACAAGAGCAGCTCTTCAGACCAAGTCATTCATGTCTGCAGCATCATTCCAGGAAACCACTAAGGTTCTAAACGAAGCAGCGGTAGCTGGTAAGATAGACTTCCTGAGTGGTCTTAAAGAAAATGTAATTGTAGGACACAGAATCCCTGCAGGTACAGGTCTTAAAGAATACCAGAATGTAATTGTAGGTTCTAAGAAAGAATTCGAAGACCTTAACTAAAATTAATGATTTGAAATTTGAGATTTGGATTTATTTTTATATTTTCACAATCTCAAATTTTGAATTTTAAAAACATAATTTATAACAATGGACAACAATCAAAATCCACAAGACGGAAACATCAACATCGAATTGAATGAAATGGTAGCTGCTGGAGTTTATGCAAACCTAGCTCTAGTAAACCATTCTCCATCTGAATTCGTAGTAGATTTCATCCAGTTAATGCCGGGGGTACAGCAGGCTAAAGTAAGATCAAGAATCATTCTTGCTCCACTTCATGCTAAAAGAGTATTATCTGCTCTTCAACAGAACATTGCTAACTATGAGCAGCAGTTCGGAGAAATCAAGGAAGTTGAGCCTTTCGTATTAGGAGGAAACAACGTACAAGCATAAGATTTTTCTTATTATAAATAAGGATGCCTCAGTTTTTACTGAGGCATTTTTTATGGTGATTTTGCAGATAATCATGAATTCTAAACACTGTTATTGTTGATAAAATTAAGTTTAAGCATTAATTTTAGTTTAAAATATTCCTATTAATGAATCGATTGTTAAGTTTTTAATAGAGATTATTAAAGAATATTATTTTTGTGGCAGACCAATACCGCAATTTTATATATTTGCTTTAGAAAATGATATAGCAGATATGGTAAATAATCAATTCATTCTTAATAAATTTGGATTCCTGGGCGATGATTTTTTAAATGAAATGTACGCGAATGCAATTATTACTGATATAAAAGCAAAAACAGAGATTGTAAGGGAAGGACAAAAAAACAAATATGTACCCTTCCTGATTAAAGGGTCTATCAAAGTTTTTACCCTTAACGACGGCAGGGAACTCATCTATTACTACATAAAACCCAATGACAGCTGTCTGATGACCTTCGCGTCCATATTTACAGACTATACCAGCAGAGTATACGCCGTAGCGGAAGAAGAATCCGAAGTGGTCCTCATTCCGGTTTCCGTTATACAGGAATGGCTCATGAAGTTTCCGGAAATAAACAGGATATTTTACCATGAATATGACAGACGGTTCTCAGACGTCATGAATATGGTGAATGATGCTGTCTTTCACAGACTCGACAAAAGAGTTCTGAGCTATATAAGGCAGCAGATTGCTATCACCGGAAATAATCCTGTAAAGATTACACACCGTGAAATTGCCAGTAATTTAGGGACTTCCAGAGAAGTAATAAGCCGGGTGTTGAAAAAAGTTGAAAACGAAGGCGAAATCGTGCAGACCAAAGAGGGCATCAAAATCCCTGTAAATGAAAATGTTAGACCTTTCTAATATATGATGTTTTAAAGCTTTTATATTTATTATTGATAAAAACAATTTGTTCGGTGACTTTTATCACACGTTTTTGAGTTCATAACTCGATAAGTTTGTCATAACATAATTTAATTGATATTGCATATGACAAAAACTCTCTTATTTTTGTCGGTATTCGCTTCAGGTCTCGCTTCTGCACAGGAAGATCTGCTGAAGGATATTGACACACTAAAAACAACTACAGAAGTTTCTCAACCTGCATTTAAAGCCTTGCAGATTGTCACCGGACAATCCACCAAGCTTACGGCTAAAAACGAGTGGTATATCGTGGTTGCCCACCGTTTCGGAGATATAAGTACCGGATTCAAAAACTTTTTTGGCCTTGATGATGCCTCTACAAAACTGGGCGTAATCTATGGCGTAACCGATAAAGTTTCGGTAAGTCTTTCGAGAGAAACCAACCTCAAAACATTCGAAGGCGGAGTAAAGTATAAGCTGTTGTCACAAAATGAGAACGTTCCGGTGGATATTGTGGGCTACAATGTTTTGGCTTTAAATACAGATCTGGACAAAGACAATTATCCCCATCTCAGATTCAGCGACAGGCTTTCCTATCTTACCCAGGCTTTAATCTCAAGAAGATTCAATGATAAGTTTTCTTTACAGCTGACCCCTTCGTACGTTCATAAAAACCTTTACGATCCGGCAATAGAAGACAAAAATCAGTTTCTGGCAGGATTGGGCGGAAGATATAAAGTCTCCAAAAGAATCTCTGTCAACGCAGAGTATTTTGTGAATTTTGATGACCATAGTTTTTATAAAAATCCATTGTCATTAGGTGTTGATATAGAAACCGGAGGACACGTTTTCCAGCTTTTATTCACCAATTCACAGCTCAATTCGGATATCGGTTACCTGTCCAATGCAACAGGAAAGTGGGGAAAAGGTCAGATTTTCTTTGGGTTTAATCTTTATAGAGTTTTTTAAAATGAAAAAGATCGTATATATATTGTCATCAGCTGCTTTGTTAACCGCTTGTGACAGCAGGACCTATGAGGAAATTTCAGACAACACGCCCATTACAGTCCTTGTGAAATATAATTCCGAGGTGAAAACCATCGTAGACAACAACTGTATTGGCTGTCATTCTGCAACGAGTTTTAAGCCTCTCACAACCTATAATGATGTTAAAAATAATATTGACGGGATTCTGGACAGAATTCAGAGACCCAACGGAGATCTCGGAAAAATGCCTCAGGGCGGATCATTATCCCAGACACAGATCAATACCTTCATAAAATGGAAAGCCGACGGGCTAGTAGAAAATTAAAAATATTTGATATGAAAAGATTAGTATTAATAAGTGCCACACTGTTTTTCGCAGGCTTTGCTTCAGCCCAGAAATACAGTTCCAAAACAGGCAGCGTAACCTTTGAAGCATCCGTACCGCTGTTCGAAGATGTGTATGCAAAAGATGACAGCAATATTGTTGTTTTCAATGCTGACAACGGAGAAATAGCTTCCGTTTCTGCCGTGAAAAACTTTCATTTTAAAACTAAATTAATGGAAGAACATTTCAATGAAAGCTATGCAGAAACGGCAAAATATCCAAAGACTACTTTTAAAGGAAAAGTTACAAATTTCGATAAATCCAAACTTACAGGTTCACCGCAGAAGTATACCGTTCAGGGAACGTTGAACTTCCACGGAGTTGAAAAAGCAGTGAATTCTACGGCAACCCTATACGCCAAAGATGGAAAGATATTTATACAGGGAGGTTTCGTCGCCAGACCTGCAGACTATAAAGTGACCATTCCTAAAATGGTGATGAAAAAGGTCGCTGAAAATGTGAATGTTGAATATAATTATATACTCGTAAAACAATGAAAAATATAATTTTAATATTCCATCTTTTTCTGAGCTTTTTTCTCGCATCGGCACAGGAAAAAACCAGATCTGTTTTTGACATCGCCAGAAACGGAACGGTGACCGAGGTAAAAGAACTCATGAAGCAGGACCCGGATATTATCAACAAAACCAATGAGAGTGGGTTTTCTCCTCTTATCCTGGCATGCTACAGAGGCAACGTGGAAGTGGCTAAGTTTTTGATAGATAACGTAAAAGATATCAATTACAAAAGCCAGGAAGGAACTGCTTTATCAGGACTTTCTGTGAAATACAACAAAGATCTGGCAGCCTATTTATTAAGTAAGAATGCCGATCCGAATATTGCCGATGTCTCCGGATATACACCCCTCTTCTGGGCGGTAAAGTTCGGGAATAAAGAGCTTATCGAGATGCTGCTGAAACACAAAGCAGATAAATCCAAAAAAGATTCTATGGGAATGACCCCATTTGAATACGCCTTACAGACTAACAACAAAGAAATCATCAACCTCTTAAAAAATTAAAATGAAAAAAGTTTTACTAGCACTTACTTTAGCCCTGACCAATCTGGCATGGGCGCAGTTTACAACCGGAACGGTAAGTTTATCGACCGGGATGACCATCAAGCTTACCACTACTGCCAGCACAGTTACTATGACCCTTACGGGGCCGGATACGTCCTATTTAGGTGTTGGTTTTGGAGGAACTGGAACCACCGGAGGAATGGGAAGTGGAGTGGACGGATTTATTTACAACGTCAATTCTACAGCAAACACGAATCTTGATTACTCTTTTGCCGGAATTGGAGTATTTCCTAGCGTTGATACTGTACAAGACTGGACTATTACTTCAAATACTACTTCAGGAGGAACCAGAACAATTGTGGCTACCAGATCGCTTGCAGGAGGGGCAGGAGATACCGTATTTACCAATAATACGAGCTCCATCAATATTTTCTATGCGAAAGGATCTACCACCACCATTGCAAACCATGGATTCGGAACCTCTAACAGAGGCTATGCAGTTTTAAGCAGAGCGGTATTAGGAACTACTGAAGCGGCTGCAGAAAGCAAAACAATTCTTCTATACCCGAATCCGGCTAAGGAAACCGTGAGCTTTAAAAATGCAGATAAAATAAATTCTGTGGATATCTATGAATCAACAGGAAGAAAAGTGAAATCTGTAAAGCCTGATGGAGAGAATATCAATGTAAGAGACCTGAAACCGGGGATTTACTATTTTGAGATCACTTTACAGGACGGAAGTTTATCTTTTGAAAAACTGATCAAAGAATAAGTTACAGTTAATTTTTATAAATCTTCATACAATGCCTCTGATTTTCGGAGGCATTTTTTGTTTAATAAGCTGAAAAATCTCATCATGACGGTTGGTGAAGGGGCTGAACGGTTTTTATATCTTTGTTATCAACTGAACGGTTTAAAATAAATATATGGAAATCAGAAGCTTAAAAAATACCGGCGTAGAAGAACTTTTATCGGTTTTCAATGAATCTTTTTCGGACTATGTTGTTCCTTTTCATCTCACCCTGGAGCAGCTTACCTCGAAAATCGCAACAGAGAAAATAGATATGGATCTGTCTGTTGGTGCATTCCATTCCGATAAGTTGGTGAGTTTTATTCTGCGTGCGGAAAAAGAGGAAAATCATCAGCGGATTATTTATAATGCAGGAACGGGAGTTATTAAGGAATACCGGGGACAGGGATTGGTAAGAAAAATGTACGATCATATTGTTCTGTCTTTGAACGGAGAGGATGATAATGTACTTACCCTGGAAGTGATTGTAGGAAATGATGCTGCCATCAGGGCTTATGAAAATTTAGGCTTCAAAATCATTCGTAAACTTTTATGTTTTAATGGAATCATTGATCTTAAAGAAAAAGATTCGGAAATACAGGTGAAGGAAATGGAAACATTTCAATGGGAAGCGTTTCAGTCTTTCCGGGATATAGAACCGTCGTGGCAGAGCTCGATTGAAGTGCTGGAGGGAATCAGAAAAGATTGCAGAATCCTTGGTGCTTATAAAAACGGAATGCTTGTAGGATATGCCATTTATAATCCTGCCGCTAAAAAAGTGTACCAGATTGCCGTTGATAAGAATTACAGAAAGCAGGGGATCGGGACACAGCTTTTCTGCAGAATAGGGAAGGATTGTGAAGGGCAGGCTCTGTCTTTTAATAATGTAGATGAACGTTCGCAGAATACTTCAGCGTTCCTCGAAAGAACGTTAGGCCTTAAAAATTGGGTGTCACAGTTTGAGATGAAGAAAAATCTTAAATAATCCGAGGGCTGGAAGATGGATGAGGGAGGCTGGAAGTTAATGTTGGTCATTTGTTTTTACCGTAACCGTGAAATTTAATGATATGTGCTTTAGTTATGCTTTCGGGTTCAGAAACTTCCATCTTCAGGCTTCCTGACACCACTAAATTTTTAATCTGTTTTTAATATACTTTTAATCTGATAAACTTTTCAGGGAACTGTAGAGACCGTAACTTTGTCGAAAATTTTGATAATGAAGCGAGGAATACAAATTGTGCTGCTGTTTTTTTCTTTGGCAATGTATGCCCAGCAGGCAAATATAGATACGGCTCAGGTAGTTGTGGCTGGCCGTACCAATAGTGCTGAGGTACAGGCTAAACCTTATGTGATCATGATTTCTACAGATGGTTTCCGTTATGATTATGCAAAAAAATATAAGGCGGAGAATCTTCTTAAATTAGCATCGGGCGGGGTCCAGGCTGAAGGAATGATCCCAAGCTATCCCAGTATTACCTTTCCCAACCACTGGAGCTTAATTACCGGACTTTATCCGTCACATCATGGTCTTGTGGATAATTTTTTCTATGATTATAAGAGAAAAGAATCCTATTCCATGAAGGATAAAAAAAATGCTGAAGATGGAAGCTGGTATGGAGGAACACCACTTTGGGCGTTGGCTGAAAAGCAGGGAATGGTTGCTGCTTCCCTGATGTGGGTAGGTTCTGCAAGCGATGCCGGAGGAATGAGACCTTCTTATTACTATCCGTATCACGAGAAATTTAAACCTTCTGAAAAAGTAGATAAAGTAGTCAACTGGTTAAAGCTGCCTGCAGAAAAAAGGCCGCACTTTATTTCCCTGTATTTTCCGGAAGTGGATGGGAGCGGGCATCATTTCGGGCCGGATAGCCAGGAAACAGAGAATGCAGTTCACCTGATTGATAATGCCATTGGTGAGCTTGTTCAGAAAGTCAATGCTCTTGGGTTAAAAAATGTAAACTTTGTCTTCGTTTCTGATCATGGGATGATTAAAGTAGATGGCGGAAGTCCTCTGGAAGTTCCTGCCATGCTTCTGGATAAAAGCAGATTCGATATCTATAATTCCCAAACGCTTGTGAGGGTATATCTGAAAAATCCGGCTGAAGTTAAAGCTGTTTACAAAGCACTGAAAGCCACGAAAACAGATGATTATGAGGTTTATCTCGATAAAAAACTTCCCGGATATTTACATTTTGCCACTAGAGATGACCAATATCAGAGAATCGGACAGATCCTTCTGATTCCGAAAGCTCCAAAAATATTTTTAGAAAAAGGCTGGAAACCCAGTATTGGAAAGCATGGTTACAATCCAAGAATTGTCCCTGAAATGAAAGCTACATTCTATGCCTGGGGTCCTGAATTCAAGAATAATCTGGTTATCAATGAATTTTCCAATGTCAATGTGTATCCCCTGGTCGCTAAAATATTAGACTTAAAAATAGATCAGCCTATTGATGGGAAGATTAAAGTTCTGAAGAAAACGTTGAAAGAGAAATAAGGCTTGATTTTAAATATGATATAAAATTAATTCTGAAAATTGTTTAAAATAAAAGTTTCGGCGGACCAAAGGTCCGCCGAAACTTTTTATAGCCATCCACTGAATCAGAAAGCAAAAAATAGTAAGGACAGGTATTTCTCAAAGCCATTGTATTTCTTTGATAAGCGT
This sequence comes from Chryseobacterium endalhagicum, assembly GCF_016745235.1. Taxonomy (GTDB): domain Bacteria; phylum Bacteroidota; class Bacteroidia; order Flavobacteriales; family Weeksellaceae; genus Chryseobacterium; species Chryseobacterium endalhagicum. The sequence goes on from NZ_JAELVM010000001.1 coordinate 270,747, forward strand.
TAGCGCCTTTGTCTGCCTTAAAATTTTATCATTTAAAAAAATCTTTGTTTTGCTTTGCGTGAAATGATAAGCAAGACAGGTTAAGCTTCAAATTTAGCAGCGAATTCCTTAGCAAAATCCTCCAGTTTAGTCGCTCTTTCAACCACAGAACCATGCTCTATAAAATCCTTCTGAACGACACCGGTTCTCATCCCTCTTCCCATTTCAACATAAAGCTCTGCCATTTCTTTCGGAAGCCCTGCCTGTACCATTCCATCCAGAGACTGTTCATCGGTAAATTCTACCCACGGTAACTCTGAATTTCCAATAGCAGAACCTAACACTTTTGCAAAATCTGCAGACGGACGTGAATCACTCACAATATAACGGATATTTTTTCCTGATGTATTTTTTACCAGTTCTTCAGCTGCCGCTTTAGCGATATCAGTTGGGTGTACCACTGGAATATTTGCATTGTCAGGGTAGTTCCCACCGAGGATTCCTGCGTTTTTAATTAATGGAACATCATTGAAGAAATTAGTGAAAAAATAACCAGCTCTCAGAAAAGTAACTGAAGTATTTTCCAACTCATTGTATAATTTTTCAATATGATGAAGTCCCTTGATCGGCCCGTTTTCAACAGGAGAATCAGCACCTACACTGCTTAGCATGACCACTCTTTTTACAGATGCTTTTTCAAGAGCTTCGGCGTAGTTTTTCCCTGCGTTAACTGTATTTTCAACAATATTACTTTCTCCCATAATAGGTGGAGTCATGGCAAATACCGCATCTGCACCTTCAAATGTTTTTACCAAAAAATGAACATCGGTAATAGAACCGATTGCCGCTTTTGCTCCCAAAGATTCAATTTCACCTTTCTTTGCTTCACTGCTGCTGATCACCGTAATATCATGACCTTCTGCAATTAACTGCTGTGCTAATGGTTTTCCTGTGTTCCCTAAAGAACCTGTTACAATAATTTTCATATTAAATGTTGTTTATTTTCTTTTACAAAGGTATATTTGTACTTACTTTTATACAAGTACTTACCCTAAAGTATGTATTATGACAGCCATTAAAGAAAGCTCTACCATTCAGCAGAACAGAAGAAACATACTGGAACAATGTCCCGTAATGTATGTGATGGAAAAAATAGGTGGTTTTTGGAAACCCATTATCCTGTTTAATCTTTCCACAGGGGAGAAGAGATACAGTGAATTGAAAAGAGCCATCCCGGAAGTCACAGAAAAAATGCTGATCCAGCACCTGAAGCAACTGGAGGCTGACGGGCTCATTATCAGAACAGCCAAACCGGTGGTTCCCCCGCATGTTACCTACGAACTGAGTGAGGCAGGCCTCAAATTAGCCCCGGTAATTGATGCAATGGCCGAATGGGCTTTCCTTGATATGAAAGGGAAGAAATGATTTTTTTATATGTTTAATGTTTAATGTTTAATGTTTAATGTTTAATGTTTAATGTTTAATGTTTAATGTTTAATGTTTAATGTTTAATGTTTTTATAATAAACACCATGATTTACATTACACAAATATTTCTTCTGCACCCTGATCTATTCAATAGAAATGGGCTTTAGCCCATTCGTTCGTATTCAAATGAACCTTATTCATTAAAAAAAGATTCAATAATTCCCTATTACAAAAATTTCATTATCCGGCCAATATATTCAATAGGAATGGGCTTTAGCCCATTCACCCAGATTAAAAATGCATTCCATTATCCAAATTTTAAATTCCCCCATTGGCTTTAGCCAAAACATAAAAAACAAGAAACAAAAAAGACTGCCCGAAGACAGCCTTTAAGTTAAAATATACGAAGTATTACAAAGATTGCATATCAATCACAAAACGGTATTTCACATCACTTTTAAGCATTCTTTCATACGCATGGTTGATGTCCTGCATTTTGATCAGTTCAATATCCGAAACAATATTATGTTTTCCGCAGAAATCCAGCAGCTCCTGTGTTTCAGCAATTCCGCCGATTAACGATCCTGCTACAGAACGGCGTTGGAAAATCATAGGGCGGGTGCTTACTTCAGCATTCTGGAATTCCCCTACGAACCCTACAAGAACCAGAGTTCCGTTCAGACTGATGGTCTGCATATAAGGATTGATATCATGTTCATAAGGAACCGTATCAATAATCAGGTCGAATTTCCCCTTCACCGTATCCATTTGTGAATCATCGGTAGAAATAATAACGTGATCTGCGCCCAGTTGTTTGGCATCTTCCGTTTTTCCCGGAGTTCTTGAAAATAAAGTCACTTCAGCTCCCAAACCTTTTGCCAGTTTGATGGCCATATGTCCTAATCCTCCTAGTCCTACAACTGCAACTTTAGAGTTCGGTCCTACGTTCCAGTGTCTCAATGGTGACCATGTGGTAATACCGGCGCAAAGAAGCGGTGCTACAGCAGCAAGATCAAGATTTTCCGGTACGCTTAAAACAAAGTGTTCATCCACAACTACTTTCTGGGAATATCCTCCGAAAGTATGACCTCCTAAATGCTTGTCTTTCCCATTGTAAGTTCCTGTAAATCCGTTCAGGCAGTATTGTTCAAGATCTTCTTTACAGCTGTCGCAGTGTCCGCATGAATCTACCATGCATCCTACGGCTGCAAGATCGCCGACTTTAAATTTCGAAACTTCACTTCCTACATGGGTAATTCTCCCCACAATCTCATGGCCCGGAACTACAGGATACAAAGATCCGCCCCAGTCGTTTCTTGCCGTATGAAGGTCAGAGTGGCATACCCCGCAATATAGAATTTCAATCTCTACGTCTTTGGGAGTAGTTGCTCTTCTTTCGATGTTCATTTCCTTCAGATCTGCCGTGGTAGACTCGGCTCCGTAGGCTTTTACTGTTAATGTGCTCATTGGTTTGGTTTATTTGATTTAAGTTAATTAAGTTTCATTTACTTATAAATTATTGTATTCCTCATCACTTACAGGCTCCAGCCATTCTATAATTCCGTTTTGAGTATTGGGATTCATAGCGATATGAGTGAATTCACGATCCGGACCTGCGCCATGCCAGTGGATGACATCAGGAAGGATATTCACCACATCTCCGGCATGTAAAACCTGTGCAGGCTTTCCTTTTTCCTGATAAAATCCTGTTCCTGAAGTTACGATTAAAATCTGGCCGCCGCCGTGAGAATGCCAGTTATTTCTGCAGCCCGGCTCAAAAATAACATTCGCGATCTGACAGTTCAGATCATCTTCGTTGGGTTTTAAAATCCGGACCCAGGCTGTTCCTCCTGAGAAATAAGCTTCCGGAGCCTTTTCTCCTTTTGGAAAAATGTTTGTATTGAATGTTTCCATAACAGTACAAAAGTCGATACTTTTAGATAAACACAACTTATACAGATTACCGAAATACTTACCAATTTTACAGACCCTGCACAAGGTCCGCCGGAAAGTGGTAATTTTGAATAAGATTAAAAAGACAGTCAATGGAAAATCAGGAAGTTGAAATTTATAATAGCGTCTCGGAATACAATAAAATGGCCAATCATGAAACCCTGCATCCTTTGGTGAGTGTAATTGATTTTTCAAAATCTGATCCTATTTGTCAGCATAAAAGAACGTTTGGTTTTTATACTGTTTTTTTGAAAGATGTGATGTGTGGAGATATGTTTTACGGAAAAAACAGTTATGATTATCAGGAAGGAACATTGGTTTTTATTGCACCTGGTCAAACGTATGGCATTTACAATAAAGGAAAGTGGATTCAGCCGGCGGGCCATGCCTTAATCTTTCACCCTGATCTGATCAAAGGAACCAATCTCGGTAAAAATATAAAAGACTACAGCTTCTTTTCCTATGATGTTCATGAAGCGCTGCATCTTTCAGAAAAAGAAAGAGAAATTGTTCTCGAATGCTTTAAAAATATCAAACTTGAGCTTGAACAGTCTATTGATAAGCACAGCAAATCATTAATTGTAAATAATATTGAGTTGTTTTTAAATTACTGTATGCGTTTCTACGACCGTCAGTTTATTACCAGAGATCATGTCAATCAGGGTGTGATCGGGAAATTTGAAAACCTGGTGGATGATTATTTTAAATCTGACAATCCCAAAAATATTGGTTTTCCTATGGTTAATTATTTTGCAGAAAAACTAAACCTCTCTGCCAATTATTTCGGAGATCTGATTAAAAAAGAACTGGGAGTTTCCGCACAGGAATTTATTCATAACAAACTGATCGATGCTGCAAAAGAACAGATCCTGAATCCGGCAAAATCCATCAGTGAAATTTCCTACAATCTTGGATTTAAGTATCCGCAGCATTTCACAAGATTATTCAAAGCTAAAGTAGGTGTTTCTCCAAGCGAATACAAAACCTTAAACTAATTATTTTAAACACAAACAACACAAATATTTTCACAAATACCACAATTTTATCTATGATGATTTGTGAAATTAGTGCAGGAAATTAGTGTCATTTGTGTTCAATAAACTTTCCATTTAAAAACACAAACAGCATAAATATTTTCACAAATACTACAATTTTTTATCCATGATGATTTGTGACATTAGTGCAGGAAATTAGTGTCATTTGTGTTCTATAAGCTTTCCATTTAAAAACACAGATAGCACAAATATTTTCACAAATACCACAATTTTATCCAAATCCATTTGTGAATATTAGTGTTAAAAATTAGTGATATTCGTGTTTAAATTTTCTCATTTCAAAAAACTGAATTAATTTTATTATACAAAATTTTCAAAGTTTTTAAAATGACAGTTTCGCAGACTGCAACCTATGTTTTTCAGACTTCCTTTGGGAAAATCATTGCATTGAAAGAGAATGGCGTCATCAAAGCCAAAAGCATCCGGTATGCCCGCTCCGAAAGATTCCGGAAACCTGTTCCAGAACCGCCTTCTCCCACAGAGTTGATTTTACCGGATAAAACACCCGTCTGTCCGCAGGTCATTAGTCCTTTGGTGGAAAAAATGATCGGGCCCACTCATATAGAAAGTTTTGATCCGGAAGAATCCACACAATATCTTTCCGTTATCCGTCCCGAAAATTTTACAGAAAATGAAAAGCTTCCCGTTGTCGTCTGGATTCATGGAGGGTCTCATGAAATAGGATGTGGAGATCTTCCCACTTCCGATCCCGGCGATTGGGTGAAAGAACAGCGGATTATAGTCGTTACCGTTTCCTACAGGCTCGGACTTTTCGGGTTTCTGGGAGGTGACAGAAACAGACCGCCCAACTTAGGCCTTTTGGATATTATAGAAGCTTTAAAGTGGATCAAAACCTACATCCGGGAATTCGGAGGTGATGCTGAAAATATTACTCTTTTCGGACAGTCTTCCGGTGGCGATGCTATTGCCCATCTGATGATTTCCGAAGGAGTGGAAGGTCTGTTTCAAAGACTAATTATTCAAAGTGCTCCTTTGGGATTACGCCATAAAAGACAGAAAATGGCTCAGGAATTTTTGTGGAAAACAGAAAGGCTGAAAGATGAGTCTGATGTTTTAAAAATGATGGATGATTACAGGAAGTTGGTACCGTCTATTTTTAAATATGGATTGAAAGCCGCAATGCCGTTTGGAATTCAGTACGGATTTCCACCTTTGTGCAGAGAAGAGGAGTCGGTAGAAAAATGGAAAGCTAATGCCGGAAAATATGATGTCCTGATTGGCTTGAATAATGATGAAACAGCGTTCTATCTCAAAACTTCAGAAGCTTTGAATACATATTTCGGAACAGGCTTAGGATTAAGAATTATGGATAAAACTGTTGAAAAAACGACTGAATTTATCTATGGAGCTCCTGCAAAGGTCTTCGCGGAAAATTACGCTCAAGCTGGAGGAAATGTTTACCTGTTCAGAATTCACTCCGGAACAAATAACAGCACGATCGGTGCGCCGCACTGCATAGATCTTCCCTTGATTTTCGGAAATGAATCTGCCTGGAAATCCTCTGAAATGTTGAAAAATATTCCCTGGACTTATATTGAAGAAAACGGAAAAAAATTAAGGGCATTGTGGGCAGAATTTGCCAGAAACGGAAGTATTTCCGATGATTCTGAAAGACCGGAAATCCTGAAACTTCAGAAAATTGTTTTGTAAATCAATCTGATTGACAAATACTTCAATAGATATTTAAATGGTGCAATAAATAGATTTGAATGCGTATTTCGTGTTTTTAATTCACCGGTTGTTGTAATAATTTATGTATATTTAATAGCTAAACTATAAAAAATACCATTATGAAAACAACATCTTCAACGCCGCTGAGAAAAATCGACAGAAAGGAGCTTAAAAGTGTAAAAGGAGCAGGACCTATCCGCGACAGGGTATGCTGTACTTCCAACGAAGACGGCTTCTGCTGCGAATGGGCAAGCGATATCTGGAACTGCAGATACATTCACTGCTAAACGATCAATATTGGTCTAAAGAACAGAAAGCATACTTGATCCATGAACATGTATGCTTTTTTATTATAATTTTCAGTATTCTATAGCCTCTTATTCAGGAATCCAAACACTTACATTTCCTGCCGGAACCGGGAAATCTCCCCATCCGTTTTCATCGATCAATATTTTTTCCTTAGATCTTTTAAGCAGGTCTGTAAAATTTTGACCTGCATAGCGTTTCCCTATTTCCATAGGTTTACTGTAAGCTTCTTTATTGCTTAAAACTACAGCACATCCGGAATGTTCTTCATCCCCTTCGCGTGTCCAGCCCAAACAGTTGGCATCCTCGAAATAATCCCTCTGCATTCCATAGGCATGATCTTTTCTTGCTTTGAGAAGTTCTTCTATACCATCTACTTTTTCAAGGAAAATTTCCTGGTCATTACCTTCCCGGTCTTTATCCACATAATGGGCACCATAAAGGTCAGGATAAAACACACATGGATAGCCGTTTTCACGAAGAAGGATCAGGGCATAAGCCATAGGTTTGAACCATGCTTCTACCGGAGCTTCAAGATCCTGCAAGGGCTGGGTATCATGGTTTTCCACAAGACTTACAGAATGCATGGGATCTGCCTGGGTAAGTGTTTCGTCAAAAATTCTTCTGAGGTCATAAGAATCGCCTTCCCTGGAAGCAGTATGAAAATTATTCTGCAGCGAACTGTCGAAAAGGCTCATACAGCCTTCTGTTACCTCAATGTATTTCTGGAGAAGATTCAGCTGTCCCGGCGCCCAATATTCTCCCACTGCGAAAATATTTTTTCCGGAATTGGAACGGAGCATCGTAAGCCATTCCTTATAAAAATCAAATGAAATATGTTTTAAGGCGTCCAGTCTTACGCCATCAAAATCTGTCAGGTTGAAGTACCATTCTGCCCAGTTGTTCAGTTCTTCACGTACAAAAGGATTACGGTGCTCGATATCGTTGTACATGAGATAATCGTAATTTCCTTTCTCATCATCGATCATCTCTTCCCAGTCATTACCGTACTCAGACTGTATTTTGAAAATGTGGGAATCCATCCCTTCCGCATAATCCACTCCGCTGAAACAGTTGAAGTTCCATTCAAAATCCGAATACTTTTTTCCTCTTCCGGGAAAGGTAAATTTCGTGTAGGATTCTATTTCAATCACATCAGAGATGATCTTTTCCCTATTATTTTCGTCTACTTTTACGGCGTTAAATTTTTCCAGCTCATCACCGCCGGCTTTATGACCCAGAACAATATCAACGATGATTTCCATCTGTTGTTTTTTTAAAGCTTTAATAGCGTTCAGATAATCATTTTTTGTCCCATATTTTGTAGGTAAGATTCCTTTCTGGTCAAACTCTCCAAGATCATACAGGTCATAGGCATCATACCCTACTGAGTAGCCTCCATTGGTCCCTTTGTAAGCCGGTGGAAACCAAACAGAGGTGATTCCTAATTCCGCAAGATGGGGCGCCTGCTTTTCTGCTTCTTTCCATAACTTTCCATCTCCTTCAGAATACCAGTGGAAAAATTGAATCATCGTTACATTCATAGGGTGTGATTTGGTAGGTTTCCTACAAGATAGTGAATTTTTTTCACCTATTGATTTTCAAACTCTTCGAACGGAATCTTTAGTTGAATTGAAACCTGCTTTTTTTCCTCTGTGTTGAGGTGGGATAGGGACAGTCCCAACAGCCGTACAGGTTTGTCGAACGGTCTGAGCTCCCAGAGTTTTTTCCCGGTATTGAAATATTGTTCGGCAGAAGTGAAATATTCTTCTTTTGTAAAGCTTCTGGTAAAAAGAGAGAAATCTTTATATTTAATTTTTAAAGTTAAAGCTCTTCCTGAAATATTATTCTTTTGCAGCCGCTGATGGAGCTCCTGACTCAGATGCTCCAGTTTTTCATTGATTGCCTGGTCATCAAAAAGATCCTCAAAAAAAGTTCTTTCCACGGCCACACTTTTCTGGATACGATGAGGTTTCACTTCAGAATTATGAATGCCCCTGACAACATTGTAATAATAGGCGCCGGATTTCCCAAAAAGCCGGACCAATTCTTCCAGGGATTTTTTCTTTAAATCTTTTCCTTTATAAATTCCTAAACTAAACATTTTGTTAGCTGTAACTTTCCCTACACCGTAAAATTTTTCGACAGGAAGTTCTTCTAAAAATCCTTCAATTCTATCCGGATGGATCGTTTTCTGGCCATTCGGTTTATTGATGTCCGAAGCTACCTTGGCCAGAAATTTATTCACGGAAATTCCAGCTGAAGCGGTCAATCCGGTCTGTTCAAATATTTTCTGACGGATTTCTTTCGCAATCTGATTGGCAGATTCTATATCTTTTTTATTTTCGGTAACATCCAGATACGCTTCATCCAGGGAAAGAGGCTCCACAAGATCTGTATATTCATGGAAAATTTCACGGATCTGTTTTGATATTTCTTTATAACGTGCAAAACGGGGCGGCACAAAAATAAGATGCGGACATTTTTCCTTTGCCGTTTTACTGGGCATCGCAGAGCGGACACCATATTTTCGGGCTTCATAACTTGCCGCAGAAACCACACCACGGTGTTCTCCGCCTACAGCAATAGGTTTCCCCTTAAGTGAAGGATCATCATGCTGTTCCACGGAAGCATAAAATGCATCCATATCAACATGAATAATTTTGCGGGTGGGAAAAGAAGAATCCATACCGCAAAGATATGGATTCCTTTATTTTGAAATAAATTATTAGCCCAGGTTTTATAGGATGGGAGATGGAGGCTGGAAGTTACTGTTGGCCAATAAATTTTAAGCAGTCACCTTGACATTTATCTGATCTGGTTTAAAAAGATAATAAAAATATACTATAGCTAAACTTTCGGGCTATAATAACTTCCCTCTTCTAACTTCCGGCTTCCTGACTACTTTATATTTTCATTCTCATCGTAACGAGCAGAGACTCAAAACCGGCTTTTTCATAAGCTTTAACTGCAGATTCATTTTCGGAATACACATCAAGCCTGATTTCTGAGATATCTTTGGATGCTGCCCAGCTGATCAGTTCATCAAGAACCGCTTTATTGATTCCTTTACCTCTGTGCTCCGGCTTTACAAACATAAAACCCAGATAGGCATAACGGTCAAAATTCGAGTAGTTATTGTCCGGTGTTTTAATCTTTGCATAACCGGAGGCTACGATTTCATTATTTTCTTCTGCAACCAGTACGAAGGCATCTTCTGATTTGATCAGTTGAAGCAGATCATAATAATGGATCTCTCCATCAATGAGCGTGCTGTTAAATGGCCTTTCCGCAGTCACAATTCCCTGTTCAAATTCTAAAAGGATCTCAATATCCTGTTCAGTAGCTTCTCTGGTGATCATTATTGTAAAAGATGATTGATGGTTTCCTGAATTTCCGGATCCTCCGGTGAAATGGCGTAGTATTTTGCAATAGAAGATTTCTGATCCACCACCATATATCTCGGAATCCAGTTCAGATCAATATAATTGTTGAAATCATTTTTCCAGCCTGATGCAAACCAGTAATTATCCTTGTCCTTCATATGGAACCGGTCCAGGCTTTTATCAAAACCTTCTTTTGATCTTTCAAGGGAAAGGAAGACAAAATCTACATTGGGATTGTTTCTTTCAAGCTCTTCAGCTTTTGGAAGGGCTTTCAAACAGTCTCTGCACCATCCGGCCCAGAAATCAATCACTAGAACTTTTCCTTTATGCTCATCAAGAATCTGCTGAATAGTAACGCTTTTTCCTTCTTCATTCTCCAGCTTCTGTACCAGGGCTTCTTTGGAAAAACCGGTTTTAAGCACTTTGGGCTGCTGCTGTGAATAGCCCAGTCCAAAAATACTTATCGTAAGAATTAATGCTAACTTTTTCATTCTTTCAATTTCATTTATACAAATCTAAACAATGAAATGCAATTGGAAACCGATTTTTTATGAATTAGGAAAAATTTATGAATTGAAAAATTCTATAAAGATCTATGAATAGTTTTTAACCAAACCTTTTACCACAGCAATCACATTCGGCATGGCTTTATTGGCGGCATTAAGAACTTCTTCATGGGAAACGGCGAGGGCAATATCCGGCCCGCCCAGATCTGTAATCACGGAGATACAGAAAACATCCATACTCATATGTCTGGCAACAATGACTTCAGGAACGGTACTCATTCCTACCATATCACCACCAATAGCTTTGATCATTCCATATTCTGCCGGAGTTTCGAAAGTAGGTCCCTGCAGGGCAACATAAACGCCCTGATGAATTTTAATATGGTTTTCAGCCGCTGCTTTTTCCGCGGTTTCAATCATTTTTTTGTTGTAAGGTTCGCTCATATCCACAAAACGCGGCCCGAACGACTCAATATTTTTACCACGAAGCGGGTGCTCAGGCATCATATTGATATGGTCTTTTAAAATAACGATATCGGCAACGCTGTACGCAGGGTTCACACCGCCGCATGCATTGGAAAGAATAAGGTTTTTAATACCCAGCAGATGGAAAACCCTGATCGGAAAAGTCACGGTTTCCATAGAGTGGCCTTCGTAGTAATGGAAACGTCCGCTCATCATCAGAACCTTTTTTCCTTCCAGGATTCCGTAAATTAATTTTCCTCCGTGTCCTGCAACGGTCGTTTGTGGAAAATTGGGAATTTCAGGATATTCTAAAACGTGAATGGCTTCTACCTCATCCTGCAGTTTTCCCAGCCCGGATCCCAGAACAATGGCAAAATCAGGAACTTCTTTGATGATATTTTTAATAAAATCGGCGGTCTGCTTAATTTTTTCTAACATAATCCAGGATGATTTCATTGAATTCTTCTTTCTTATCAATAATGACATTGATAGGCCAGTAGTAAACAATTTCTCTAAGATAGTCAAAAGTTTTCAGACGCACATAATCTTTCTCCGTGGTCAGGATCAGTTTGTATTCCCCTAATTTTTTATATTCCGCCGTGATTTTTTTGATATCATCATCGGTGAAATTATGATGGTCCCTGAATTTTAAATGCTTCACACGCTGCGAAAATTTAGCCAGATGCTCAAGAAGAGGCTTCGGATTGGCAATTCCCGTGATCAGAAGGATGTCGTAGTAGTTCAGGTTGTTGTCCGGAAGCATTTTATCTTTTCCGTACACATTTTCGTCATAACCGATGGATGAAAAGAATACTTTCTGGTTATGGGAAGGTCTTATCCTTGAAATGTAGTATCGTTTGGTTTCTTCGGTAAGCTCATCAGGACATTTGCTGACCATGATGATATCTGCTCTTTTGGAACCGTTTCTGGATTCCCGCAGATCTCCGGCCGGAAGAAGGTGGTCTTTAAAATAAGGATCATTAAAATCGGTCATCAGAATATTGAATCCCGCTTTAATGGCTCTGTGCTGTAAAGCATCGTCCAGAACCAGAACATCCAGATCCATATCTTCTATTACTTTTTTGGCTCCGGGAACTCTTTCCTCCGAAACGGCAATGACGAAACGGTTTTTGAAGCGTTCAAAAAGCTGCATGGCCTCATCGCCCACAATTTTATAATTGCTGTCGTAATTCGTTACTTCATAACCTTTTGTAAGTCTGCCGTAACCGCGTGAGAGAACCCCCGTCCTGTAATGTTTGGACAGATATTGGGCAAGATACATCACCATAGGCGATTTTCCGCTTCCGCCTACAGAAAGATTTCCGACATTGATTATCGGAGTTTTAAACTTGGTTGTCTTAAATACTCCCAGATCATACATTGTGTTTCGGATACCCGTTGCCAAATGATAACCGAGGGAAAAAGGATATAGGTACCATCTTTTCATACGTTTGCAAAAATAGGGATTTTCATAAGGATTTTATATAATATTCTCAAAGACTTTTCATTAAATTAAAGTATTTTTGTGGAGTTACTTTATTACATTGAGATACTTTATTGAATTTTCTTACAACGGAAAAAATTATTTCGGTTATCAGATACAGCCGGACGCTATTTCCGTGCAGGAAGAACTTGAAAAAGCGCTTTCCACCATTTTAAGGGAAGACATCAAAACTACGGGTGCCGGACGGACGGACACGGGTGTTCACGCCAAAAAAATATTTGCCCACTTCGATACGGAAAAAGCAGTAGATGAGGTGAATCTTCCTCATAAACTGAACAGTTTTCTGCCGCCTGATATTGCGGTCAAAAGAATATTCCAGGTGAGAGCTGATTTTCATGCCCGCTTCGATGCGACGTACAGAACCTACGAATATTATATTTCCCTCGCGAAAAATCCGTTCACCCAGGAATCTGCATGGCAGCACTGGAAAAGAAAACTGGATATTGCTCCTATGAATGAAGCCTGTAAGATTCTGTTTGAATATGAGGATTTTACAAGTTTTGCCAAATTGAAGACCGATAATAAAACCAACATCTGCAAAATGTACAAAGCAGAATGGGAGCAGAACGGAACAGAACTTAAATTTACGGTTTCAGCGAACCGTTTTCTGAGAAATATGGTCCGCGCAATTGTGGGAACGATGGTAGAAATAGGAAGCGGTAAAATAAAGCCTGAAGAGCTGAGAAAGATCATTGAGGATAAAAACCGTAATGCTGCCGGAACTTCAGCGCCGGGACATGGGTTGTATCTTGTGGATGTAGGTTATGAATTTGAATCAAAAGAAAATGGGTCTTAATCCTTAGTAAAATTTTAAATCAATAAAAACACAAATTATGCTATCAATTTTTATTCTTATCGGAGCGTACCGTTATTACGCACAACTGGCCGAAAGATTCGGGAAAACAAAATGGCACTACGGGCTTTTGGCTATTGTCGTGTATCTGGGAGCTCAGCTCGTATTCGGCTTTTCTTACGGAATTTATAAAGGAATTACAGATCCCGCTTCTGTGGATGGAGTGGATTATGCAGGTGTTTCTTTTGTGAATCTGATCAGCTGGGTTATTTCCATTGCGGTGGTTTATGGCGTTTATCAGCTTCTGGAAAAGAAATTCGTGAAAGAGCATGTCAATAAACCTTCTATTGAAATTGAAAAAATAGGGGAGAAGGATTTGTAAGATTTTATAATATAAAATTTATAACCTGAAAGTAGGTGGAGGTGCTCGAAGCCACCGGATAAGTTAGCTTCGAGAGCCTCAGCTAACTTACATCAGCTAACCTAAGAAAGCCTCAGAATAGCCATAGAAATTAAAAACTACTGCCATGACTGAAATAGAAAAACTGGGATTGGCCCTCAATCAGTTTGCCGGCCTTTCGGAAGAAGAGTTTAAACTGTCAGAAGATTTCTGGCTGCCCAGGACTTATAAAAAGGGAGAATTCTACAACCTCCGCGGGACGGTTTGTACGTATTTCGGCTTTATCATTGACGGTGTTTTCCGTTCCTATACCATTGAAGAAAAAACAGGAGAGGAGAAAAATGTTTTTCTCTATTCTGCGAACGGTTTCGTGGTTTCCTTTAAAAGTTTCATCAACCAGATGCCCTGCGATTATCATACCCAGGCTTTAACGGATGCTTCCATTATCTACATCCGCTACACCGATCTGCTTTCGCTGTATCATCAGTCGCACCGGTGGGAAAAGTTTGGACGGCTTTTGGCTCAGGAAGCATTCAATATTACGATGAGCAGGATTGAAGGATTTCTGCTGAAGTCGCCGGAAGAACGTTATCTGGACCTGATCCGGCAGCATCCCGATATTTTCAATAATGTTCCCCTGTATCATATTTCCTCTTATTTAGGGGTTCAGGGACCGTCTCTGAGCAGGATAAGAAAAAGAATTTCAGGGAAATAGTACGATTTTAACCAAGGTTAAAATTATCCTCATTTTATCTGCGGAACTTTGTCTCATAATTTAAAACAATAAATATTATGAAAACAAAAACGATCGTATTGATTCATGGATTATTTGTGAACAATACAAGCTGGAAAGAATGGAAAACTTATTTCGAAGCACAGGGGTACACGGTTCATACGCCTTCTAATCCGGGACATGAGGGAGATCCTGAACAACTGAAACTCAATATCCGTCCGGAGCTGAAAAATGTAGGCTTTGATGACACGGTAGACCACTTGGTGAAATTTATTGATACCTTACCGGAAAAACCTATTGTTATCGGGCATTCATTCGGAGGTCTGATGGTTCAGAAACTGATTGATATGGGAAAAGCCACAGCCGGAGTGAGTATTGACGGTGCGCCGCCCAAAAATGTGATAGCTCCTTTTTCTACCGTAAAAATAGTATGGCCTGTGGTGAATTTCTTTAAAGGAAACAGTCCGTATTTAGGGACAAAAGAATGGTATCACAAAGCTTTTTTCAACAATTATTCAAAAGCGGAAAGTGATCAGTTATACAAAACGGTTGCCGTTCCTGAAAGCCGTAAACTGGCAAGAGATCCGCTTTTAAAATCCTCTGCAGCGCTTGATTTAAAGAAACCTCACGAGCCTCTGCTTTTCATTGCGGGTTCCAATGATCATATTTTCCCGGCAGCTTTCTCAAGAAAAATAGCTTCAGCCTATAAGGATCAAAACAGTATCGTTGATTTTAAAGAATTTGAGGGCAGAAGTCACTTTATCTGTGGCGAAAAAGGCTGGGAAGAAGTGTCAGGATATATTCTGAACTGGCTGAAAAATCTGCCTTAAGCTATTCATATTGTAAATAATGGTTATCTGAAATTTTCTATGACGATTTGATGAACTTGTAAAGGCTGTCAAATTATAAAGTCTTATTTTTGCATAGAATTTTAATATTCTTTCTTCAATTCGTACAATGAAAAAACAAGATACCTGGGGGATTGTTAAACGGCTGTTCTTTATCGGAATGAAATTCCGTTCCTGGTTCATCCTTACCTTAATAATTTCCGTCATACTGTCCATAGTTTCTACCTACAGGCCTTATCTTACCATGGAAGTGGTGGATAATGATATCACAAAGCTGCAGGATAAAGCCTTGATGATGAAGCATATCTACATTTTGGTGGGTTTGGTTTTTGCTGAAACTATTTTAAACTTTTTTCTGGTTTATTTTTCCAACTATATTTCGCAGAACGTTATCCGTGATATCCGCGAGAGACTGTATGCAAAACTGATCTATTTCAGAACTTCATTCTTTGACAAAACACCGATCGGGCAGCTGGTAACGCGTGCGGTAGGTGATGTGGAAACTATTGCTACAGTGTATACGGACGGATTCCTGATGGTTTTCGGGGATATTCTGAGAATTATATTTGTACTGATCATGATGTTCAGTACGAACGTTCACCTGAGTTATATTACCCTTGCAATTCTGCCTTTAATGGTAATGATTACAAGGTTTTTCCAGAAAAGACTGAAAAAAGCGTTCGGGGACGAAAGAAGCTGGACGGCCAATCAGAATTCATTTGTTCAGGAAAGACTGGCGGGAATGTCTATCATCCAGGTCTTCAACAGGCAGGAATCTGAGTTTAAAAGATTCGATGATATCAACATTACGCTGAAAGAAGCTTTATTGAGAACGGTTTTCATCTTCTCCCTGTTCTTTCCGGTGGTAGAACTTATATCTTCATTATTTATAGGATTTATCCTGTTTTATGGAGGGTATATCACCATCAGTGCGGGTGTTGTGATTGCATTTATCCAGTATATATCAATGCTGATCCGTCCGTTGAGACAGATAGCCGACCGTTTCAATAATATCCAGCGAGGGATTGTAGGTGCTGAAAGGGTATTGGGTGTGATGGATGAAGACTATGCCATGCCGAATACCGGAACCGTGAAAAAAGATCACTTTGATGGTAAGATAGAATTTAAAAATGTCCATTTTGCCTACGATGAAAAGCAGGACGTACTGAAAGGAATAGACTTTAAAGTAAATCCCGGGGAAACTGTAGCGATCGTGGGAGCAACCGGTGCCGGGAAATCTACCATTATCAGCCTGATCACAAGACTTTACGACATCAATTCCGGAAAGATCGTGATTGATGATGTTGATTTAAAAGATTACGAGCTTTACAATCTGAGAAGCCACATCGGAGTAGTACTGCAGGATGTATTCCTGTTCCACGGAAGTATTTTTGAAAACCTTGCTTTTGGAGATGAAAGCATTACGCTGGAAAAAATAAAAGCGGGAGCAAGAGAAATTGAAGTAGACCAGTTTATCGAGCAGCTTCCCGGAGGTTATGATTTTGTGGTCAGCGAAAGAGGTTCTTCTATTTCCTTAGGCCAGAGACAGTTATTGTCTTTCCTGAGAGCCTATTTATCCGATCCTAAAATCCTGATTCTGGATGAAGCGACTTCCTCCATCGATCATGAGAGTGAAAAGCTGATCCAGAGAGCAACGGAAAAAATTACCAAAAACAGAACTTCTATCATTATTGCCCACAGACTTTCAACGATTGAAAAAGCTGATAAAATTATTGTCATGGAACATGGTAAAATCGTAGAAGAAGGAAAACATCTGGAGCTTCTTGATCAGAACGGTTATTACGCTACTTTGTATAAAGCTCAGCTGAGACATGAAGTAGAGCTGGAAGAAGAGCAGAAATCTTAAGCAGATCATACATATAAAAAACGGGAGCCTCATAAAATGAAGCTCCCGTTTTGTTAAGATGAATGTTTAGAATTTTAATTTCTTGTTGAGTACTTTTCCGTTTTCCAGCACAGCCGTTACCGTTAAAATGGTGTTTTTTTCATTCACCGGAAATCTGAATTCAGATGATTTGATATCTGTTCTGCTGGTAAGAAGTCTTCCCGATGCATCATAAATGTGAAGCGATGAAATTTTAACATCACTTTTTACATACACTGAATTTTCATTCTTAGTAATCACCGTAGCAATCGGCTGCACTTCATTTTTCGCAGACAATAAAGCCCTGTTTTCAATGATGACGGAATAATCTTCTACCTGGCCGTATTTCGGAGTATAGCATGCGGTAACGGCTGTCCCGTTGAATTCACCGATAACTCTCATTCTTAGCGGAGTATTTTTCACCGCTGCTGCAGGAGGTGTTACCGCCGCTGTAGCTACAGAACCGTTGCTGATATTACTTTGGTTAAGCACAAGCTCCGTAGTTTCATTGAACTGGCCGTCGTTGTTATAATCGATGTAAGCTTTTATAATATGGGCATTGCTGGTTCCCGGTGCCACAGTAAGCGTTGTAGCGGTATTGGATGCAATTGTTGTTTTAGAAACGCCTGCACAGTAATTTCCTGTAAAGTTTTCGTAGAAATTATTGGCTGCCTGTTTGTAATTGGATGAATAATTATTAATGCTGGCAAATTTCACTGAAGTTACCCCGATATTGAAGCCTCCCGGATTAGTCATTGAAGTAGGAGCACAGGCTGCAGTTAACACAGAACTGT
Organism: Chryseobacterium endalhagicum; assembly: GCF_016745235.1. Classification (GTDB taxonomy): domain Bacteria; phylum Bacteroidota; class Bacteroidia; order Flavobacteriales; family Weeksellaceae; genus Chryseobacterium; species Chryseobacterium endalhagicum. Next base: position 288,473 of record NZ_JAELVM010000001.1, read on the forward strand.
TGTTTGGTGTAGTTGAAGAGGCCACAGGGGAATTGATTAATGATTGCCTGTATTGCAGAAGCTGTGCGGTAGCTCTGTCAGCCTGACCTTGTGTAAACAGGTTTCTGAAACAGAAGGTATAGGCCATTACATTTCTTTCACCGCCTGCATACACCACACTGGTGCAAGGGTTGATCTGACCGGTTTGACACGTATAAGGAACGGATGAATGATAAAGACTTTTCATAGGCTCGGTATCACACACAAGATCTCCCTGCAGCGTACAGTCCGTATTGGTAGGACAGGCACCCGTAGAATCGCTGTAGCCTTCATGGGTATGGCGCAAACCAAGGGCATGCCCGAATTCATGGGCCAGCGTCTGTGCATTCACCGCGGAAGCACTGGTAGACATAAAAGAATAATCATTGCTGCCGCCAGGATAGTAGGCAAAACCGTTCAGCGTTCCTGAGTTGGAAGACAGTTTTTTAACTACATAGATATTGTAATATTTGCTGGTATCCCACATGCCTAAAGCGGTAATCTCAGAGGCAGTGACAGCATTGGTCGTATTATCATTATTTACGCCTCCGCTTACATATTTTGGAAGATGGGAAGCATTGATTCTGTTAATTCCGTTAGTAGGATTGCAGCTTGGATTTACTTTGGCGAAAACAAATTTCACGGGAAGGATGGCGCTGGTTCCGGACATTCCGCTGGATGAACTTCCTGAGAATACACCATTCGTGTAATTCACCCATGCAATGATGTCTGCATCAGATTTGTTATTGGTAGTTCCAATCGCGCTTCCGTCACCTACAACATGCACTACAACAGGAATTTCATAGACCTGGTTTTTGTTGAGGGTTTTGGAAAATTTTCCGCTTTTGATCAGGTTGGATATTTCCAGATTAAAAGCATCGTCCTGAGCTTTCTGTTCCGGGTACCGTTCATAATGTTTTCGCATCAGCTCATCGGTGCCGCACTCCTGGAATTCCGTCTTCTGTGCATAAAAATTGGAGCACAGAGCTCCGGACATTAATAAGAATAGTAGTTTTTTCATAGTTTTTCATATTATATTTAGGTTGATTAAAAATAATAAAAAAACAAATGAAATGCGATTATAGGTGTTTAATTTTCAATTTTTAATTGATTTTAAATCATTTTATTTGTTAAATAGTTTGAAATATGTGTGTTTGTTTTAAAATGTAAAAATTTTTAATGTTTATTAGAATTATAGAAAATTATTTACATGAACTCATCCAATTAAGATGGACTAATCAACTTGAAACTGACTGACTCATCTTTTTAAAACTGCAGAAAACGAAATTCTGAACCGTTCCGAATGGAGTGGTGTGGTCCCGGGTAAAACATTCTATCTTTCTGAAATCAGATTCAAATGTTCCGGATAATGAGGCCTCATCATATTGCTGAATATCCAGTCCGCTGCATTTTTTCGGGCCGTCCTTTGAAAAAGTTCCCAGAATCATAAATTTTGTGACACTTTTTGCTGCTGTTTCTTTATATTTTAAAATCTGCTCAGGAGTAGTCAGAAAATGAAAAGCCGCCCTGTCATGCCAGATATCATAAGTTTCCGAAGGTTCAAAAGCCGTAATATCCGAAATAATCCACTTTATTTTCCCGGCTTTTTCACCTAATCTTTTTTGTGCTTTTTCCAGAGCCTTGGCAGAAATATCAAGAACGGTAATGTGTTCATAGCCTTCCTCAATAAGAAAATCAACAAGATGGCTGTCTCCACCGCCGATATCAATAATCCGGGCATCCTTTCCCAGTCCGGAAGCGTGAATAAGCTCCAGCGATGTTTCCGGTTTCGCCTGGGTCCAGCTTACCTCGTCTGGATTTTTGGTTTCATATACCGTTTCCCAGTGTTTTTTATCCTGATCATTCATTTTTACTTGTTGTTTAATTCTTCAAATGTATTGATTATCGGTTAATTTTTTCTAATGGTTTTAGGGTAGATATCTGGTTGAAAATTTTGATTTTCCTGCGTCTTAAAAACAAAATATCTGAAAATATTTGAATTCTTTGTGCTGTTTCAACAAAATTTCCCTTGAATGGCTATAATAAACGATAGTAAAACAGTGTATCAGAGAACTTTATGCAATTCTTTAAAAGACAGATCATTTTAGTTGCTTTTTTCAGAATTCATGGGCTTTTCAGCAATGTTTTGTACCCATTTATTTACATCCGGAGTTATTTAATTTTTACTAAAAAATGTAAAATCTGTATAAAATCATTAAATTGAATAAAAAAATAGTATTTACATGGTGATTATATTGAAAAATTCACTAATTTTATTAAAAGTTTTGATCAGGCCCCGGATCATAAAGGGGGCGATGGTGTAAAGTTGATTTTTTTATAAACTAAAATTCCAAAATAGAAATGAGCAATATACAAGATGAATTTGAAGTCTTTAAAGACGAGCTGAAGAAATTGAATATCGATGTGCAGAAAGTGGTAAAAGTAGGAAACGGAAGTATGGATTTTCACGAGGTTTTTTATAAGTCACCCAGATACGAAGATGTGAAAAGTGTGTATGTCCAGCGTCATAATCTGGATAGCATGATTGAGAAATTCAAAAAGGCTTACCACTAAAAATAAAACGGGGCGCCGCAGAGAATCTGCGGCGCCCCGTTTTTTATACATATTCATTAATCTTTATCCAGTGTGGACGTTTCTTTCGTGTCCTTCATTCTGGCATAGACGATCAGTGAAAACAGGATGCAGCCTGTGATGTACCAGTAGAAATAACTTTCCGTTCCCGCCTGCTTGAACCAAAGCGCTACATATTCTGCAGTTCCCCCGAAAATAGCCACCGTAAGCGCATAAGGAAGACCCACGCCCAGAGCTCTGATCTCAGAAGGGAAAAGTTCCGCTTTTACAACCGCATTGATGGAAGTATAACCGCTCACAATGATCAGGGCTGCCATAATCAGAAAGAAGGCTGTCCACATTGAAGTGGTGGTACTTAAGGCCGTAAGAAGGGGAACTGTGAATAAAGTTCCCATAATTCCAAAGCCTAAAAGCAATGGTCTTCTTCCGACCCTGTCTGATAATGCCCCAAAAACAGGCTGCAGACAGGCAAAAATAAATAATGAAATGAATGATATCAGGGTAGACTGTTCTTTGGACAGATGCACAGTATTCACCAGGAATTTCTGCATATAAGTGGTGTAGGTATAAAAAGCTAGAGTTCCACCCAGCGTCAGTCCGATTACTGTAAGAAGAGCTTTAGGATGCTTCAGAAGTTCCGTAACGGTTCCTTTTTTCTTTTCGCTAAGCTCTTTTTTATTTTCAAATGCTTCAGTTTCGTGAAGATTGGCTCTTAAATATAAAGCGATCACGGAAAGCAGTGCTCCGATGACAAAAGGAATTCTCCAGCCCCATTCTTCAAGCTGGGCTTCCGTTAAAAGAAGTTTCTGCAGAATCAGCTGTATTCCCAATGCAATCAGCTGACCTCCGATCAGGGTTACATACTGAAAGCTCGAATAAAATCCTCTTTTATCCTCAGATGCCATCTCGCTGAGGTACGTTGCAGAAACACCATACTCACCTCCAACGCTCAGTCCCTGTAATAATCTGGCAATGAGCAGCAGGGCAGGAGCTAAAATTCCGATTGTTTTATAAGTAGGGGTCAGGGCAATCAGCAGAGATCCGAATGACATCAGCAGTACAGAAAGCGTCATCGCTTTTTTTCTCCCGATCTTATCTGCAATACTTCCGAAGATCCAGCCCCCGATAGGCCGCATCAGAAAGCCCACGGCAAATATTCCCGCAGTGTTCATCAGCTGCGCGTTCAGATCAGAATCCGGGAAAAATGAGTTGGAAAAATAAATGGCAAAAGCAGCATAGGCATACCAGTCGTACCATTCTACGAGGTTTCCTACCGAACCGCCTACGATCGCTTTGATCCTTTGAGCAGTTGTAATTTGAGTAGTATTCATATGGGTAATATATTAAATTTTTTAAAGTACGATTTGAAAAGACAGTAAAAATTCACCTTTTCTGTCAAAAACTTTTTGAGATGCCGTGTCATAGAGCGGTCTGCTGCTGTACTGAGCGACAATTCTTGCATTCTGGCCATACAGATAAAGATTGGCGCCGATATCATAATAGCTTCCGTTTTGGTTAAGCGCTTTCATATCTTTAAGCGCGTAATTGAAAAAAGGCTGGACCTTCAAAATCTTGCTGAATTTGGGAAGAACAAAACCCATCTGCGAAAACCATATATTTCCCGTTCCCATCAAAACCCTGTTGTTTCCGGCTCCTTCCAGTGCTCTTTGTCCTGTAAACAGAGGATCTGAGGTTCCCGGATTCAAAAGGCCGCTGATCCGCAGATAATCCGGACCATAGTTGTAACGGTAAAAAACGGAATATAAGGTCAGTCCCATCTCTTTGTTTTTATTTCCCAAAGGAAGCTCTGTATACACATCCGCTCCGAAAATACTGACATCATGAGATTCAAAATTGTTTTCAGTGGGCTGGCTTTGGGTAGCATCTTTATTGGTGTAAAAGCCTGCTCCCAGATTCAGAACTTTTTTGGCCGCTAAATTATTCCCCGGTAAAAATGAAGTTACCGTCGTTTCTTTATTGAAAAACTGATAGAAAGCATAGCCGGAGTAAGAAAGTTTTCCGCTTTGGTTATTGTCAACGGCTGGTCCTCCTACCGCAGGTTTCAGACTGGTGGCAAAAGGTTTGTTCACGCTGAAGCGGTAATTGATCCGATCCAGTTCCCCATGAACAAAAATTCCCAATTGTCTCGCAAACTGATCGGCCATTTCTATGGTTGGAAAATTAAAAACCGGAATATCACCTGCAAGCATTTTGGTGGTGCTCGCGTTGGTAAGCCTGCTGACACCATTCCAGGAGTGAAGCCCTGCCCCTAAATAAAGGTTGTTCTTATTAGGTTTTCCGGTCTGAAAATCATTTCTGGGAATAATGGCGAGTTCATTATAGGCATCATGGAAAAAGAATGGAGATTTTTTTCCTGCTCCGTTGTTTCCTGTTCCCGTTCCGCCTCCGGAATTAAAACTCTGGTTATTGATTCCCATCTGTAAAAAAACAGAATAAAAAGGAGTCACCTGGCTTTGGATAATCAGCCTCATTCTTCTGATCCCGGCATCATACGTCTGGTTCTGCGGAACTCCATTGACCGCTGTTCCCGGATTATTATCAATACTGCGGAGCCATATCTGGCTGGAAATACCAAATTTCAGCCATTTGTCTCCCTTATCATTAAGGTTTATCCTGAGTTCTCCAATATCTAATGGATTTTTTTCAGAAGACACTTTTACAGTATCTTTTTTTATACTGATGCTATCCTGGCCATATACACACTGCATAGCTGTTACACTGAAAATAAGGAGTAGCTTTTTCATTGGCGCTTTTATTTGCACCTAAACAAGAAATAAATTCTGAAGAAATTTTGAAGTTTACACAGAATTGATAATTTTAGTATTATCTTTTTGAAATACAGGGTTTTATTTTGTGAAATTAATTCTGATTGTATGCAGATTGTTCTCAAATTGATAGATGATTTCTGCCTCATAAATCTCCAAAATTTTCTTCACGAGTGCCAAACCGATCCCGATGGAGTTCTGATTGGGGTTTCCACGCTTAAATCTTTTGAATAAATCTTCAGCTGGAATAGTGGGCGGATTTCCGGTGTTTGAAATCTGAAAATAGCTTTCTGTAAGGATCACGGAGATCTTTCCGTTTTCTATATTGTGTCTTTTGGAATTATTGATGAGGTTATTGATCACAATGGTGGCCAGATTGGTATCCAGATTAAGAAAAACATTTTCCTGAATATCTTTTGTTACCGTAAGATTCTGAATCTCAAAAATATCCTCAAAATACTGAAGTCTTTCATGCAGGAGTTCTGAAAAATTGATAAGATGAGAATCACTTTTTTCAAAATGTTCCAGTTTTGCCAGAAGAATAAGAGACTGATTGATAGAGGAAAGCCTGTCCAGTTCATCATTCATCAGAGAAAGAGTAATAAGTTGATTCTCTGAAAGCTCACTGTCCATCAGAAGTTCTATTTTCCCTTTTATAGAAGCCAGCGGCGTCTGTAATTCGTGAGAAGTGTTCTCAGAAAGCTCTTCCAGCAAATTGTAATCCTTTTTGGAGCTTTCAGTCATTTTCAACAGGAATTTGTTGAGTGATTGAAATTCTTCAGTTTCCGTCGCCATAAGATCAATGGAATTCTTGTCCCGGAGGCTGAACTTCTTGATCTCATCAATCGCGTGGTAAAAAGGTTCCAGGATCTTTTTAGAAACCAGGATACTCACAATAATGGTGAGAATAATAAGGAAAACCATGATCCATGCAATCACCATGATGATGCTCATCAGAAAGCTGTCTTCAATAATTGTAATATACCTTACGCTGGTAATGGCATATCTTTTCTGGTGAATGAGTGGGTACGTAGTTACCGTAATTTTATTGATATAAGACTGAATGCTTTTGTTCCAGATGTATTTTTCTTCAATAATTTTCTCCTTGATCTCTTTAGAATCCGAAGGAAGGATCTTCACCTGGGTCTGCCTGTGATGGAATTTTAAGTAATCGTAATCCGGATCTTTTTCCAGTTTATGGGTGACATAAGTATTCAGGTCCTCAAGTTTGAGAATGGCGGAACGCATCGTGGCTCTTTCAAAAGCAAAATACAGGATCCCAAAACCTGTGATGAGAACAAAAAATACCAATACGGTAAATGCCCGGGCAAAACGAAAGCTTAAATTCATTTGTCAATCCATTTATAGCCCAATCCGTAAACGGTCTGCAGATAATCTTTTCCACCCGCATCGATCACTTTTTTCCGTAAGTTTTTTAGATGCTGGTAGACGAAGTCCACATTGTCAATGCTGTAAGTGTAATCACCCCAAAGGTGGCTTGCGATGGCCTGCTTGGAAAGCATTCTGTTCTGATTGTTGATAAAATAGATCAGCAGGTTCAGTTCTTTTTTGGTCAGATTCAGCGGTCGGTCGTTGATCTTACATTCTTTGGATTCCAGATCGATCCGGATTTCGTTGAAGCTTAAAATACGGTTGGTTTCCGGAGTTTTTCTTCTGAGAACAGCTTTTATCCGGGAGTGAAGTTCCGGTAACGAAAACGGTTTTGTGATATAATCATCGGCGCCGTCGTCCAGTCCTGTCAGTTTTGTATCCAATGAATTTTTGGCAGAAACAATAATCACACTTGATCCGGGAGCATCATTTTTTATGTGTTTCAGGATGTCCAGACCGTTTCCATCAGGAAGCATCAGGTCCAGAAGAATACAGTCATATTCAAAAAGCTCGATCTTTTCCAGTGCTTCTTTTGCATCAGCAGCAACTTCACAGACGTAATCTTCTTTCTTAAGATAATCTGTGATGTTTGAGGCGAGATCCTTATGGTCTTCTATGATCAGAATTTTCATACAAAAGTATTAGTCCGGAATTATTCGGGGTTTAAAGATATAAAAAAACCGTTCAGAAAATCAAGAACGGTATTTTTGGATGTTTTATTTAAAACAGGATTCATAAATTTCTAATCATTTTCACAGGTTCAGTTTTGTTTTATTTCCCCGGTCATCTGTTCCATAAAAGATATTGTTTTCAATAAACAGTCCTTTTGTTTTCCCGCTTCTGAACTTTTTCCCATGTTTAATATCTATTTTGATCACTTTTCCATTGTAGCCCGGTGTAATATCCTCTACAACCGAATGCCCGATCACTATTTTGTCAGCATCATAATAATTCAGAATGCCTTCAAGCTGCTGCTGGCTGGTTTCTTCCACATCAAGGCCGTTCAACTTGAATAATAATTTGTATTTCCATTCAAAGTTCAGCCTGCGGTCCCAATACGGACTGTCTGTAGAGCTTAAAATAATTTTTTCCCTGTCGTTCATTACCTTTTCTCCATGGCCATAATATTTTCTGGAAATCATATTCATTTCATGGATGGAATATTTTCCTTCTGCATGCATTTGGTTTAATCCTCCATGAACAAAGATATTCCTGCCGATTTTTTCAATGACATTTTTTGAACGGAGCCATTTTCCTAATTCAGATTTTTCGGAATACAAATATTTCAGTCCAGTTTCCCAGCCGTTCTGTTTACTCACTCTTTTAGCCGCTTCGATATATTTAAAATCATTGTAAGAAACATCGCCGTAAAGATTCAGAATTTCGTGGTTTCCCAGGATAAAATGGACCTTTCCGCCATGTTGCAAAGCCTGGTCTTCCAGATGATAAATCAGCCAGAGCACCTGAGTAACCTGGTTTCCTCTGTCAACAAAATCTCCGTTAAGAACAAGGTGGCCATTGTCAAAGATCCATTCACCATTACGGTCAATAACCTTATTCGCAAGGAGAAAACTGTAGAATGCGGTGAAATTTCCTTCAATATCGGAGATCGCCATAAGCTTTTGCGGCATATCGTACTGCTCATTTTCCAATGGATATTCATTTTTCAGGGAAACTTTGAATTCCGGAAATTCTTTACAGTCCGTTTCAACCGGGATCAGTTCTGTACGGTCAAAATTTTTCTCCTGGAATATATTGCCCTTTTTGACGGTAAACATTTGATCATTAAAAATATAAGGACCGTCCGTACCGTCAAAAGATGTTTCCACAGGCTGGTTGATCCTGAATCCAAAAGGTTTGTCCTTTTTCCAGAGACCGTTGATGCCCGACCAGTAGAAATTGTAAATTCCCTTTTTACTGTCTATATCATCGTAGCCAAAATACAGCGTACTCAGAATAAAGTAGGAAGCAATCACAATGACTGTCCACTTTAAGAATTTTTTTATTCTCATGTTTTATAAAGGATCGGGTTGATATTCGATAAGATCTCCCGGCTGGCAGTCCAGTGCTTTGCAGACCGCTTCCAGAGTGGAAACCTTCACAGCTTTTGCTTTTCCGTTTTTTAAGATGGATAAATTGGCCTGGGTGATCCCTATTTTTTCGGCAAGTTCCTGTGACTGCATTTTGCGTTTGGCAAGCATCACATCAATATTGAAAATAATAGGCATGGCTTAAATGGTTAAATCAGTTTGTTCCTTTAAATCATTTCCCTGTACACATATTTCCTTAATGATAAGCAAAGTAACGCCAATCCCAATGCTGAGAAAAGGCGGGGTGAAATCAAAATGGGTACTATCAAGGGCGAGATCAATGAGTAAGGTAATGAAGCCCAAAAGAATTAATCCATAACTTAATATTTTAAAGTCTTTAATCACTCTGGAGCTGAAAATATGCTCTGTGGAAAAACCGTTGATAATTTTTGAAGCGCAAACCAGAGAAAAAGATAAAGAAATAATATTCAGAAGTGCGAGCAACACGCCTTCTTTGGAATCATTCATCGTCAGGACCATATTGGAAAAAGGGTAATGAACCTGAAGCGTGTTATACGTTTTTTCATTAATGGTGTCAATCCTTTCCGAGATATTTGAACCGGATATTCCTGCAAAGGCATGTGAAAACGCAAGACTGCAGATCCAGATCGAAGAAATACAAAAGATACCGGCAAAAATGGACAAAGGAACCTTGATCCAGGATACCAGTGAATGTTTTCCAATTATTTTCATAACACAATATTTATTTTCTGTAAATATATAATTATTTATTGTATTACGATAAAAATTGGTTTAATTTATCAGAATCTGTACCCAATCGAAAGTCCGCTTCTGAAGCCTGCCCACGGCCCGTCCACTTTCACTTTTGCGCCGTTGGCATTGGTTTCTACGGTATAATCTACAAAAGGGAGGTCCAGATTTTCAATTTCTTTTTTCAGCTGTGCCTGCATGTCCGGAGTCAGTGTAAAATTGCTGGTCATGGTGAAATCTCCTTTTCCGCTTCCGTAATGGGCACCTGCAATCCAGAAATCAAGGACCAGATTCTGGCTTCGGGTAAGGAAAAACTGTACCCCAACCATCAGGCCGCCGCTGTTGCCGCTGGTATTTCCCTGGCCTTTAAGTGGGATCTGGTATGTGTTTCCGTCAATTGCATCATAATCGTAGTAAAAATCAAAGCTGTTGGAAGAAACATCGGAATACCGGTAATAAGGAGCGAAATAAAATCCTTTTCCATACCCTTTCCCGATATAAAAACGGGGCTCAATGGTGAAATTAGTAGCTTTTACCTTCAGGTTCTGGAATCTTTTTTCATCTTCTTCCTTCAGAAAAGAATTGATAAAAGGGACTTTTCCCTGGGGCATGGTTCCAAAGCCTATATTCAAAGAAAACCATTGGGTGATCGCTCTTTCATAGGACAGGTTGATGTTTCTGAATGCATAGGCGGTCACGTTGGTCTTGATGATATTCATTTTATCGGCGGGAACAGCCTGGACTTCCTGCGCATCTGTCTGTGAGAACAGGAAACAAGGAATTAAGATGAGTAACTTTTTCATGACTCTATATTTTGTGGTGTAAAAAAGTATCAGCAAAAAACGGGCAAATCATTAATGAAATTTCAATATGATTTGATTTTTAACTTAAAAATAATGATTTGTTTAATATTTTACTATAATCTCGCGCAGGTGGAGCGGATTGTGCCGATTGTTGTTTAGCCGTTTTTGAAACATTAAGAAGAATGAAGAAGGTAAGAGTAGTTAATGGAAAATCTGAAGATTTTTTTAAGCACTATCCTTAAAGCAAGGCTCATCTTAATATTCTTAAAAACTTAATGAGCCTTAATGGTTTATCAACGTTTCAAAGTTTTTCTGAGAAAATTTTTCATTGATATTGTATTTAGTTCTCGCGGATTTCACTGATAACACAGATGATTGATTCAATAGGTTTTTATCGCAAAGACAGACAAAGGTTTTAATAAATGGTATTTCTTTTTAGGATAAACAAAGGCGTTTCACTTATCAAAGTAATACAATGTAAGGACTTGTGACAGATTCAAAATTTAAAGGTTTGGTTTCACGTGGATGGAGCGGATTGTGCAGATTGTTGTTTAGCTGTTTTTGAAACATTAAGAAGAATGAAGCAGGTAAGAGTAGTTAAGGGAAAATCTGAAGATTTTTTTAAGCTTTGTGCTTAAAGCAGGGATCGTCTTTATGTTCTTAAAAACTTAATGATTCTTAATGGTTTATCAACGTTTCAAAGTTTTTCTGAGAAAATTTTTCATTGATATTTTATTTAGTTCTCGCGGATTTCACTGATAACACAGATGATTGATTCAATAGGTTTTTATCGCAAAGACAGACAAAGGTTTTAATGAATGGTATTTCTTTTTAGGATAAACAAAGGCGTTTCACTTATCAAAGTAATACAATGTAAGGACTTGTGACAGATTCAAAATTTAAGATTATAATCTCGTGCGGATGGAGCGGATTGTGCAGATTGTTGTTTAGCTGTTTTTGAAACATTAAGAAGAATGAAGAAGGTAAGAGTAGTTAAGGGAAAATCTGAAGATTTTTTAAGCTTTGTGCTTAAAGCAGGGCTTATCTTAATATTCTTAAAAACTTAATGATCCTTAATGGTTTATCAATGGTTCAAAGTTTTCCTGAGAAAATTTTTAATTGATATTTTATTTAGTTCCCTCTGATTTTCCAGAGCAGTTATGTAATACATGATGAATATAGGATGTCTTATTTTCAAACCATCCATTTCTGACATGAAAAAAACGATATGTTCTTTAATGTTTCTTTGCAGTGTTTTTGTGTTTTCACAGCAAGCTATTAAAAATGATACCATTACGCAGCCGGATACCAAAGAGATTCAGGAAGTAATCATTAAATCTCAACGTAAGAAACAGTTTGCAGACAAATCCGTTTATACCTTCGATAAAGAAGCCCTGGAAAAAGCGCGCTATGCCAAAGACCTGCTGCAGACCCTTCCCGAATTGCAGCTGGATCCTGTTTCAAATACCATCATAAGCACGAAAGGCGGAACTTCTCTTTTCCTGATCAATGGGGTAGAAGCCACAGATCTTCAGATCCGGAGTGTGCCTCCAGGTGAAGTGGTAAAAGTGGAGTATTACGATATTCCCCCGGCCAGATGGGCTTCAAGAGCAGATATGGTGGTGAATATTATTACAAGATCTACTGAAACGGGCTATGTTTTCGGGGTGGATCTCATGTCCGGATTAACGACAGGTTTCGTCAATGGATCTGCATATGCCAATTTTACCAAAGGGAAAAACAATTTCGGACTGGAATATTCCCTTAATCTCCGCGATTATGACAACCGGAAAGTCCGCAGTACTTACGATTACAGATTAAACGGGGAGCATTACCGTTCGGAAGAAAACAGGAAAGATCATTTTGGATATACTTCCCAGAACATCGCCTTGCGCTACACCCGCCTGGTTCCTGATGACTATGCTTTTCAGGCTAAATTTACCACAGATATTTTCAGCAGGTTTTCAAAAGGGACGGGTGAAAGTATTTTTACCAAAGACAGTTTTGCAGAAGAGCATGAAATGTTTAAAAATAACGGTTCCAGCTACGTTATTCCTAAGCTGGATCTCTATTATTCTAAAAAGGCAGGAACTAAGGATGAGCTGAGTTTGAATGTTGTAGGTTCCCACTATAAGACCAATACAACCGAAACTGCCAGAGAATGGATTATTCCTTCCGGAGTTCCGGTGTATAATAATGAAATGATCCTGAAAACGCAGCAAACTAATTTCGTCGGTGAACTTGCGCATACGCATGATTTTGCTGCGGGTAAACTTTCTTCAGGCTACCGGATTTCAAGCACAGCGATTTCGAATGACTTGAATAATCTGGCTGGATATTCACAGTATAAAGTGAATTATCTGGAGCAGTATTTTTATTCGGAATTCTCAGGAAAAGCGGATAAATTCAGCTATAGAATTGGTGCGGGACTGACGAATATTCACAATAAAAGTGCTGAAAATACTTTTGATGAATGGTCATTTACCCCTAAAATAATTTTGGGCTACCAGCTTAAAAATAACCAGAGTCTGAGGCTGACGAGCAGTTATAGTCCTTCAAGCCCATGGAGCAGTGCGCTCAGCAGTAATGTGGTTCAGCTGGCTCCGAATATTGTCCAAAAGGGAAATCCTTTCCTGAAATCGCAGCAGATTTTTTCCAATAATTTAATTTATTCCTTCAACAATAAGCATTTTGATTTTAATGCTGCCCTTTTTTACAGGTATACAGACAGGGTGATCAATCAGTATTATATTCTGGATAATACATTCGGAGGCTATGCCCTTACGTATGAGAATGGGAAAGATGCCCAACGGTACGGCCTGCAGGTGACAGGTGCGTACAAACCATTCGGAAACAGTATACTGGTTTTGAAAGCTGTGCTCACACCCACCTCAGAAACCCTAAAAACAAGTAAAGGCGCACTGATCAAGAATGATTATCTCGCGAATAATTTTGTAGTGTCTTCGGAATATAAGTCGTTCAGTGTGCAGTATATGTTCAATATGCCTGTTTATACTCTGAACGGGGCTTTCCTGAATACCAATGAAAACCAGAATCATTTCTTTGCCAGCTACAAACTGAAGAGCTGGAGCTTTACTGCAGGCATGTACTGGATCGGCATGCCTTCGGAATACAAAACGAAAAGTCTTCCGGAAAGCCTGGTCGATTATAATACACACACCAGAATCATGAACAACAAATCCATGTTTGTACTTGGAGTAAGTTTTGATTTCTCTAAAGGGAAGAAAACTGAAATCCAAAGAAAGCTGAATAATGAAACGGCTCCGGCGGCTACTTTTTAAATGATAAATCTGCAATTTCTTTAGCATGATTTTTTTACCGCAATGATAAACAAGGAGATTTTGAAATGGTTTTATTTTAAGGTAAACAAAGGCGTTTCACTTATCAAAGTAATACAATGTGAGGACTTTGGAACAGATATGAAATTAAATGATCTCACGCGGATGGAGCGGATTGGGCAGATTATTTATTTTTTTGAAACATTAAGAAGGGTGAAGAAGGTAAGAGTAGTTAAGGGAAATAAGCATTATACTTAAAGCAAAGCTATTCTTAATGGTCTTAAAAACTTCATTTTTCTTAATGGTTTAAATTAATGATTCAAAGTTTTCGTGAGAAAATTTCAAAGATATTCATTTAGTTCCCGCGGATTTCACTGATAACACAGATGATTGATTCAATATGTTTTTATCACAAAGTTGTCTGAAAAGGGCTTTTGATTTTAAGGACAAAGGTTTTCGTCAACAAGTTGACTCTTATGAAGCTTGAATAGTAATGAAATTTATTGGGTTGCACTTTAAAGAATCTGCATGATCTGCAAAATCTGCGCGAATTTTTACTATAAATTTCCAGTTAGCTTAATCAAATCAATCAAAGATTGATTCCTCTTTGCTTACTCAAATATGGAAGTTTCAATTTTTTCTTTGCGTTAAAGAAATCTTCATAAGGAAAGTCAGATCCTCAGCTTGCAATTCAATACATCTTTTTAATAAAATAACCGCCCGGTATTCCCGGGCGGCTATTCTGTGCGTTATCTATAAATTTTTTAGTTACTCATGATGGTACGGTAAGCGTGAATATCTTCAATAGTTACCACACACATCTCTTTTTGAATGGCAAACTCCACGATTTCCGGAAGTCTGGCCATAGAGCCGTCTTCATTGGTCAGTTCGCAGAGTACGGCATCATCACCCAGATTGGCCATTTTCACAAGATCCACACTGCCTTCCGTATGGCCGCGTCTTTCGAAAACGCCTCCTTTTTTAGCAATCAGCGGGAAAACATGTCCGGGACTTGCAATATGAGCAGCTTCTGCATGTTCTGACACGGCTGTTCTGATGGTCGTGACACGGTCTTTCGCAGAAACTCCGGATTCTACACCCTCTTTGGCTTCTATTGAAATCGTAAATGCGGTTTGATTTTTTGAATTGTTGGTTTCCACCATGGGACGCAGATTGAGATGTTTGCTTTTCTCTTCCGAAATGCACAGACAAACGATTCCGCTGCATTCGCGGATCAGAAGTGCCATGTCTTTTTCTGTAATAGTGGATGCGGGAAAGATGATATCGCCTTCGTTTTCGCGGTTTTCATCATCTACTAAAAGAATTCCTTTTCCCTGTTGTAGTTTTAGAAGTGCTTGTTCTACACGTTCTGTGGAGGTCGCTCCAAATTGTTCTAATAATTTTTCCATGTTATTTTACTTTTAAAAGTTAAAATAGTCTTCGGTACATGGAAATGAAATACGGCACAATAAGCCCGTAAGGAATCTTACTGACCGTTTCATTTTCTTCTCCCATCCAGACTTTAACTGTCGGTTTTGGAATTTCACCAAATCAGTCCCTTCAGAAGAAAGGAGTCGCGGACTGTAACCGCCGGTAGGGAATTTCACCCTGCCCCGAAGAAAACTTACACTAAGTTTTACTGTATGTTCTGATTTAAAATTTTATTTCATTGATTATAGTTTAACGCACAGGCAGCAAATTTCGGGAAGTTTTTTGAATTGGGGAAGGGATTTTTGAGAGGATTTATCAATGAAAAAAGATTATCAGGGATGATGATGTATCTGTTATCCTGTATTTTGGACAGATTTTTTAAATTCTGCGGCAGTCATCCCTGTTCCCTGTTTAAAAAAGCGTGAAAAGTAAGCAGGATCTTCAAACCCCAGTTCATATCCGGCTTCTTTAATACTCAAACTGTTAACAGCCAGAAGACGCTTGGCTTCAAGCAAAAGACGTTCTTTGATAACCTGAGATGCAGACTTGTTCAGAAACTGTTTCACCAGGCTGTTCAGCTGCCGTGGAGTAATCCGTAGCTGTTCTGCATAATCCTGAACTTCATGATGAGTAGTGTACTGCTCATTCAACAGCCGTTTAAAATGCAGAAGATGCTGATGCTGTGTGCCTGTCTGGATTTCCTGCTCCTGAAAATGCTGTTTCCGGATACGGAGAATTTCCATCAGAATGATTTTTACGTAGGCAGAAATCAGAGATGAGGTTCCTGAAAGATTGTTTTTGTATTCCTGCAAAGCAAGATCTACCAGGGTTTTTAATTTATCCCATTCAGCTTCGTTGACAGGAATTACCGGATGGGTCTGAAAATGATCGAAAAGAAAGTAAGAGTACAACCTTGAATCTGTTCCATTGTCATTATTAAAGAAATCATCTTCAAACTGTATGGCAAAGCCGTGCCCGCCTTTTTTCCTGATCAGCTGATGAACCTGTTCCGGAGCAGTCAGAAATATCACAGGTCCTGAAAAAGGATAAGCTTCGAAATCAATATGATGAACACCTGAGCTGTCCTGCAATAAGAATATTTCATAATAAGTGTGCCGGTGAGGGAACTGGCGGTCGAAAATCCTGAAGCGGTCATCAAAATCTGCAATAATGATGTTTCTGCTGTGTTCTTCAAATTTTGAAAAACTCTTATTCAGCGGGTAAGTGGGAATTTTTGATTTCATGTCGAAATGTACAAGAGATGATACAATTTATCCATTTTACGGGATTTATTTCCGGTATAATTTTACATAAAAATAAGAACAATGACAAAAATTAACCGAAGAAAATGGATCAAGCAAAATACGTATGCGGCTTTAGCTCTTACCATTCCGGGATCCTTTACAGCTTCATTATACAAAAATCAGGAAATGAATACAATACATCCTATTTGTGCTACCTGCGGCGTTCAATATGAATCTGCAACTCAGAAACATTGTCCGGTTTGCGAAGATTCAAGACAATATGTGAATGCAGATGGTCAGCAATGGACTTCGCTGGCTGCCATCAATACAACGCATAAAAATATTATAGAAAAAGTAGCCCCGAACATGTATGCTATTTATACAAGTCCACGTTTTGGAATCGGGCAGCACGCTCATCTGGTGATAAGCCCCGGCGGGAATATATTGTGGGACTGCATTGCAAATCTGGATGCAACGACTATTGATATTGTCAAAAAACTAGGAGGTATAAAAGCGATTGCGATCTCTCATCCTCATTATTATTCAACGATGATGGAATGGAGTAAAGCTTTTGGTGATGTGCCTATCTACATTCATCATTCGGATGAAAAATGGGTACAGCGTAAAGGAGAGGCTGTTGAGTTTTGGACAGGTAGAGAAAAAGAGCTCTGGGACGGGATGAAGCTGGTATTGTGTGCAGGACATTTTGATGGTGCTGCCGTTTTGTATAATCCTGATCATGGCGGGCAGCTGCTTACAGGAGATATGCCGCTGGTAAGTTCGGACCGGAAAACAGTGACTTTTATGTACAGTTATCCCAATTATATTCCTTTGCCGCCGGAAGCTATTCAGTACGCAAAAGAATCTCTGGATCCTTTGAGGTACGATTCTGTGTTTGGTGCTTTTGGAACCTATATCCTTGGAAATGGTAAAAAAGCCGTTGATTTTTCAATAAGCCGATATCTGGAACAGATCAAATAATATGTATGCTCATAAAATATTAAAACCGCTCATCATGAGCGGTTTTAATATATCAATTATAGATCGGAATTTTTATGTTCTCAGTATTTTCTCCATCTTTTTTCCTTTCGCCAATTCATCAATAAGTTTGTCCAGATACCGGATATTTCTCATCAGTTCCTCTTCAATATCTTCCACACGATATCCGCAGATGACGCCTTTGATGAGTGAAACATTGGGATTGATGCGAGGAGCCTGCTCAAAAAATGTTTTAAAATCTGTTCTGTTTTCTAAAATTTCTTCCAGACTTTTTTCATCATATCCCGTTAACCAGAATATAATTTCATGAACTTCGGATTTGGTACGGCCTTTCTTTTCGGCTTTCTGAATGTAATGCGGATACACGCTGGCAAAAGCCATGGCATAGACTCTGGTGTTATTCATAGAAATTAATTTGAAGACGAGTTCAGTTCCTGAAGAATATTTTCAAGAATCCGGTTGAATTCTTCTGGATTTTCAAGCATAGGGTAGTGGCCTGTACCTGCAATTTCAGTATAATTATAATCTTTTAAATACTTTCTGTTATTCTCAATGTTAGTCGGAGAATTATCAGAATTGATGGCTCTTACCGGAACCGTCACTTTGGATGCAGCCTCTCTGAAATCTGTTTTATACAAAGGTTCCAGCAGGTCAATGGCTGTTTCCGAGGTATTTTGAAGGAATTCGTTCTGGATTTTTTGTCTTACATCGGCCGGTGTTTTTTCTGCAAAAAGATATTGGGGAAGAATATTTTCAACTGCATTTTTAAAATCACTGCGGTAATGCACGAACAGAAATTCTTCCACCTGTTCTTCTGTATAGGTTTCATCCAGATCTTTTACCGTGTCTATCAGAATAAGTGCTTTCAGATTGGAAATTTTTAAAGCAGCCTCCAATACATATGCTCCTGACATAGAATGGCCTACAAGAATAATTTCTTTGGAATCAATCTGAGAGGCTACTGCTTTGATATCATCTGCATATAATTCACTGGTCCATTTTTTTCTGGAAGTGTCAGACTGGCCGTGTCCTGCAAGATCCATCTGTACAATCTGATAGCGGTCTTTGAAATATTCCAACTGGTGATTCCACCATTCTGCATTGCCGAGCCATCCGTGTACAAACAGCAGGGCAGTATTTCCGTGGCCGTTTTGTTGATAATGTATTTTCTGTCCGTCTGAGGACTGTGTGTATTTTTCCATGTTTATTATTTCTGTGGTTTGGTTTATTTATTTTCCGGTTCGTAGATCAGCTGAACGACTCCTGATCTGAATACATTTGTGGTGATAAGCTTCAGTTTCAGCCTTTCTTTAAGATCTTCAAACAAAGGTTTTCCGCTGCCCAAAGCAACGGGATGAACTGAAATCCGGTATACATCAATAAGATCGAGCGTAATAAAGGTTTTAATAAGACCTGCTCCGCCGTACAGCCAGATGTCTTTTCCCGGTTGTTCTTTTATTTCACTTATTTTTCCAGCAATACCGGAACTGATAAATACGGCTCCGGGATCTTTTCTGGGCTGTCCTGAAAAAACATATTTATTTTTTGAGTGAATGGTTTTCCAGAATTCTGTTTCTTCCGGGGCTGCATGGTCTTCCGGCTGATAAGTTCCCCAGGCATCATAGCTTACCCTTCCGTACAGAATAGTGTCGATGCTGTCCAGAAATCCTGTGAAATTCATATCGCCATCCATGATGCACCAGTCGGTTTCTCCATTGGGACCTTCGATAAACCCGTCTAAAGTGACAGCCAGATCCAGAATTATTTTCCTCATAAATTGTAGAATAACATGGTTTAGTATCTGTAAAAATACAGAAAAACGTTCTGAAGACAGAACGTTTTATACTGATAAAATTTACCATTTCCATATTTGGGGTTCGTCTTTCCAGATCAGCAGCCTGAATTCCTCATAATGATTTCCGCTGCCTATGGTATGGGTATCTCTGAGCCCTTTGTTTAATTTTAATTTGTGTAAAATACCTGAATGTGCGGCGGCCCAAAGTGTTTCCCCATCCTCCGAAAGGGTCATTCCGGAAATGGTGGATCCTAAAAAGTATCTCCAGAGCTTATTCCCGTTTTTGTCAAAAGCCTTGATATATCCGTAAGCATCGCCCAAAATGTAATAATCTTGTGCAGCTGTGCCTGCGTACACTCTCATTTCTTCATCAATAATGGTATAGTCATCACTTTCTGTATACGCTTCGATATCCGCACCTACGAACTGATCAGAATTGATTCCTATAGTGATCCCGTTGTAGAAATGACAGGAATTGGTGATGAGCTGGCTGTCATCTTTAGCGAACAGGCAAAAATGCGGGTATGAGGACTGTGCGCCGATCGAGCCTAAAGTATTTCCTTCCGGATCTAAAATCCTGTGATCATAGCTTTGATCTCCCACTACAATGTAGGAATTATCATTGGAAAGGGCAGCGTTTTCCATATCAATGTCCGGGGTCCAGTCTTCCTCATTATCTTCATTGAGGGGATGAATCAGCTTTTCTTCTTTTTGGGAGATCAGATAGATTCCGAATGAAGTGACGAGAAGAACTTTGCTTCCATCATTGAAAGGGATCAGTTCTGTAATTCCTAATTCTACTGTTTGGTTCAATTCAAATTCATTGATGAGTTTTCCTTCCCAGCCTTGATACGTTGATATTTTACCGGGAGTTGCTATGGCAAAAACATTATTCTGTCTGGATTTTCCAACGGCCTGAATATTTTCGTCAAGTGGAGTCACCTGATCATGATCCAGCAGATACGCCTGTCTTTTTTCATAAGAAGTTCCGGTCATGAAAACAATCTTCTGATCTGAAATAAACTGAAGCTGCTCAATACTTTGAGATCTGTTTTCAAAAAGCGGGATCATAGGCGTATGGGCCGGTGGAAAAAATACCCTGAAGTTTTCCACATCTCCGTTCTGGTTGGCTGCTTTCAACAGATTAAAAACGCCTTCAGCAAGATGAGCTCTTTTATCCTCAGGTTCTTTACCTTTCCAGTTTTCCCAGCCGTTTTTTTCACCGAAATCTACCATTTCATTAATTTCTGTAGCATACTGTTCCCCTTTTGAGAACCATTCTTCCTGGATTTTAGTGTTTTGCATATTGTTAAATAGTTTAATGTATTATTTGAAATTCACCCGTTCCTCATGATAGCCGCTGATTTTACTGCTGCTTCCTTTTAAGAGCTTAGGATTGACTGTTCCCGTTTTCTCTGCCGTGAACTCAAAACTCATGATGCTCAATCTTTCGCCGGGTTTGGAGAAATTTTCTTTTTTTACGGTATAGCTTCCGGCCGGACCAATCTTTATGGTATCTGCAGCCTGTTCTACAAAGGTTTCTATATTATTTTCTTCTTTGGTATGAACTTTAACACTTCTGGAGAGATACAGAACGTTGACATCCTGAAGACCTGACCATTGTATGGAATAATCCTGGTTCAGGGGAGCTTCTTCTTTATAGATGATATTCCTGGAACTGCTGTGTTTTAATGAAGGAATATTGCCGAGAAAGAATTTTTTCCCGTTAGCCAGCTGAATCTGAAGTTCATAACTGCCGTTTTTCGGAGGAACATCTTCGGTGCGGTAATCGTAGTTTTTACTGTAATAAAGCTGCTGCATAATCCGGTATTCTGCTTTTTTACCATTGACGGATATCTTCACGGAGTCGTTTCCGAATTCCTTTCCTTTTTTATCATACAGGATCACAGAAACAGTATTGTCATTCTCATCTGTTAAACTTTGGAATACTTCAATTTCAGCTTTGATATCTGAAATATCTTTGATTTGAGATGCAGGCGCCGGTTCTGAACAGGAATTGATCAGAAACGATATACAGCATAGCAGGAGACAAAGCTTTGTTTTTACATAGCCGTGGGTTTTCATAATGTGATGTTTGGTGTGACGGAAACCGTTTCCGGAGTGTTAAATTACAAAAAGAAACAGAATGGGATATCTGAGAGCGGGCTAATTTGTAAAAAAAGTAAAATGTATTGATGTAAAATGACTGGATAGTACATTTTTAAATTATGGTATTTTCTTGGGTTTAATAATCGCAAGGCTAGACCAAGTTTTTTAATAAAATGCTCTTTAATAAGGATAAACAAAGGCATTTCATTTAAAAAAGTAAAACAAGGAGTATTTTAACGGGTTAATACAGTCAAAAATGATAATAATCTTTGAAATTTTTTCTTTCAAGGATTTTCCAGTTGCTGTTCATAAAATCCACAGAAGCGCCAGTGCTTTTTTTACTGTCAATGCTGAGTTCATAGAAATCACAGCCCCAGTCTTTATTCATCATCGTGTAATGAGGCCTGACAAGATATTTGAAGTCATAAATCTTTTTAACAGGTTCGTTTTTGATGCTTACAAACACGGTATCCGTCAGCAGAATATCATTTTTCAAGGAATAATTTCTCAGATGCCTTAAAGAATCGGAAATGGTTTCAGGGATTTTATCGCTGTACTCTTTAATGATCTGATCGCCTCTTTTTATTTTGATATGAATAGAATCTGCCTCTTTTGGAAAATATCCGAAGAAAGAAATATTAAACCCGTCAATTTGGGTTTTAGCAGAACATTCTTTTTCGATTTTGGCCAGCCTTTCTTTATCGCTTTCGCAGGAAAGTAAGAATACACCCAATAAAACAAAAAACATCGGCTTCATCAGTTTTTGAAATATTTTTCGTCGATATTTCCTTCAAATTCATTAGAAATTACATTTTTCAAACGGTATCTGAAGAGGGTTTTGATATTTCCGTTTAGCCTTGGCTGAAAAACAGTTATTATCTGTTCCGGCTTTAGTATAATGTATTGAATTCCAGTGCCGCATGTGTATCTTCTGTAATCATAGATCTTAACCCAGTTGTTGTCTTTGTCCAGAGCTTCCAGTTCCAGGGGGATGTGATTTCCAAATCCAATTATAATATCTTTATTTTCTTTATTATAAATGGTAACGGGAAATCCGTCATAATAAGTTGTTACATTGGGAATTTCTCTGGTGGGTTTTTGACCAGCATCTATTCTGTCCAATTCAGCTTCAAATTCTTCTTCTGTTATTTTTGTATAATCAGTTAAAGTGTAGCTCAATGGTGTTGTCTGGTTAATATCTACAAAGATTCTGACATTTTCGTAATCATCCTTGTACCGTCTATTCATGATATCCGTAGGGCGTTCATAATTATTTTTGAGAATTGGGTTATACCCGTAATCATCGGTATAATTTAATTCTATCAAAGGTTGTGCTTTTCCCAGGTATTGTACCGTTGAAAGGTAAAACAACAAAATATCATCTGTCTTCTCAAGCTTTTGAAGCTTAATGTTTTTGTCAGAAATTATATACGATGGTTTAATTTCCGACTGTCCTCTGCAAACAAAAGAAAAGGCAATAAATAATACGTAAAATATTTTCATGAATTAATGCAAGGATTTTTATGGTAAAAGTTTCTTCGAATAATTATATACCGATTTATTATACCTCGGCAAATGAGCAGACAATGCTTGAAGAACCAAAGATAAAGCCTCCTTATCACAATCCATAGAAGAAAGTGACAGTGCGAGAAAAGCATTGACGGCATCATCCAGTTCATCGGAATAATTTTCTTTTTCTTCCCTGAGAATCTGAATGCTTTCATGTATTTTCCCGTTATTCCGCAAAGTGCTGGCCAGCTGTATTCTTGCTCTTCTCCTTCGTAATCCTGTAAGTCCTGACTCTAAAGCTGATCTGTAAAGCGGTTCTGCACTTTTTTCAAAACCTGTTGAATCATAGGCGCAGGCTTTTTCAAAATTTGAGATGGCAGGTTGATTATCCGAAATCTTACTTGTGTGTACCTTTATTTTCTCAATAAACGCATCATTGGAAAGTGTTCCCAATTGATCCCAGATTATTTTTAATTCATTTTCCCAAATTTCGAAATCAGTCATTTTTTATTTTGTTTAGCATTTTCAACAGGCCGATAGTTTTCTGCTAAGCCTCAGATTTCACTTCCGAATCTTTGAAGACATTCCAGAAATTATAATCCGTCATAGGAGCATCTGTGATCCCTACATTTCTTCCCATAGTAA
This sequence comes from Chryseobacterium endalhagicum, assembly GCF_016745235.1. Taxonomy (GTDB): domain Bacteria; phylum Bacteroidota; class Bacteroidia; order Flavobacteriales; family Weeksellaceae; genus Chryseobacterium; species Chryseobacterium endalhagicum. The sequence continues at coordinate 311,896 of NZ_JAELVM010000001.1, forward strand.
CAATCTGCCCTCTGTGATAAGCTCCGTGAACCACAACATGCTGGATGTATTCATATTTGGAAAAATCACACTGGAACCATGGAGATTCAACCTTCACATTTTGGGCTAGATCTTCTTCAGACAGGCCTTCCACATATTCCATTAACTTCCTTGAATTGTCTTTTATGCCGTTAAAAATTTCATCTTTGCTCACGGCAGCTGAGATTCGTCCAAAATCAAAATCACTATTTTCTCCAATATAACTCCACCAGTATTCCTGGGTCTGCCAGATATGGTGCAGAGTCGTTAAGATCGTCGGGAAACTGGAAATAACCTCCTGATTAAGCTGTTCATCGGACTTTGTAGAAAGCCAGTCGATATACTTACTCACAACCCAATGGTTGTACTGAACAGTGTGCGTGATTAATGTTTTTAAATTCATGATAATATTTTGTTTTTATGAGTTTGGTGTTATAAAAATAAGTAAAATACTGATTGAATTTTGAATTTTGAATGGTGAATGGTGAATTTTGCTTCGCAAGTGAAATGTAAATTTAAGAGTCAAGAATCAAGAGCCAAGAACCAAGAGGCAAGATGTTAGATTTCAGACTGATATTAAGAATATTATTTGACTATCCTGCCACTCAAGTCCTTCAAGCCCCGGAAATACGCATCCCGAAACGCTCCAACTCTCCAACACTCTAACCCTACGACTCTCAACCCCGCATCCCGTATCAGGTAAGTTTTGCTAACTGAGTCTGAAATTCATCTGCAGCTATAGTTCCCATCGCCCATTGATACTGAAGTAATTCGTATTGTTCATTTTTTGTCAATGGCTTCTGATGAATCGTTTCTATGATCTGATCCTCATCCGGTAATGCTTCCAAAATATCAGTTTTTTGCTGGAATGCTTTAAAATATCTGATTCCGAATTTTCTCTGGGAAACAGCATTGAAGTGAATCTTGTCAGGATTAGCCGTTAAGCCTTTAGCAGATACAAAATAACAGTGATGATGATCTTTTGCAAATTGGATCAGTGCTGCATTCACTTCATGATGTTCATTAAAATACTGACAGTAGATACCGTCCTGTAAAAAATCTCCTAATCCTCCAATGATGACCGGAAGGTCCGGAGCATTCAATTCTTCCCTCAAAGTTTTTATAATGATAGCGAGCTTTTCTTTATAAGTCAGATGCTTTTTTCCGTTGCTGTCACTTTCTCCCTGATGCCACAGAATTCCACTCAAAACGCTGATTTTTTGTGCAGCTTTTGCCTGTAGGACGGCATTTTGAAATAATGGACCTTCCACCGACCAGTCATCCAGACTTGTACCGCCATCCGCACACGGAATTAATGCAATATCATCTTTCTGATTAAGGAATAAACGCCATGAAGAAGCAAAACTAGCCGCCAGACTGATCCCGGAAGTGGAACGGTCATCATTAACCGGTTCTGTCATCATCTGCCATCTTCCGTTTCTCAGCATTTTAATCTTTTCGTCATAAATAGGAGGGACTTGGTTAAGAAACCCGCGACCTGCCATATTGGATTGGCCGATCATTAAAAATGAGTGTATCATTGTACGTATTGATTATTCTGTTCTTTATTTTTTTAGTGCTTTGCAGACTTTGTTGAAGGTCACCCATACCATTTCGTCTGTCAGAACAAAAGGTAATCCGTTGATATTTCTTCCCTGCTGATGAAAGCGCAATAAGTTGTGTAGGGGAGCAAAAGCAATGGACCAGAAAATTTCAAATGGCAATTCATCAATTTCTCCACGCTGCACTGCATTGGAGATAAAATGTAAAAGATTGTTTTTGAATTCGCTCATAAACGTTCCCGGCTTTTCATTAAACATTTTAATAAACAGCTGGCTGTAATGAGAATTGTTAATCTGTTCAAAGAAGGGCAGCACCAGAGGATTTTTGAGGGCATATTGGTATCTGTTCGTCCATTGTACACGCATTCCTTCTTCGAAAGCAGAAGCCGGATCGAACCCCTCATTGATTTCAGCTTCCATTTTGTTTCCTTCTTCAATAACCAGTTTCAGGATGAGATCATCTTTATCTTTATAATACACATAAGGCGTCCCTACAGAGATATTACAGGCTTTCGCCAGTTTATTGATCGTAAAGCCATCCAATCCATCTTTTACAATGATTTCAATAGCTTTCTCTTTTATATTGTTTTCTTTGTTAAGATCCCGGTTTCGCATATTTCTTATTATCAATTGATTATAATTAAATGAATGTTCATTTCATTATAAATGCAAATGTATATTATTTTCAGATCACTACAAAAAATAGGATTCAGATTATTTTTTAGGATAGCCGGGAATGTTAAGGCCAAGAATAATATTGTGCTTTGTTATCTGAATATTACCTTTAGTCAAAGGATTTACAATACCGCTTCCGCCACGGTTTTCCTGAGGATATTTTTTGAAATAGGGAATAAGAAGTTGATCATCTTCAAAATTAATTTCATCAGTGTAATATTCATTGGCAACATCAGGTTCTTTTACGGAGAGGTGAATGTGTGCAGGAAGTGTTTGATCAGGATAAGGTGCGGGCCGTATTGTTTTAATCGTATATTTTCCTGCCGCATCTGTTTTTACCCATCCGCGGATATGCCCGTGACGTTCTGCCCGTTTATCCATTCCTTTTTTTGGGGAATAATAACCGTTATTGTCGGTTTGCCAGTAATAGATAATAACATTGGGTGCAGGTGTTTTTCCGTTACGTTGAAATACAGTTCCTGAGACGATTAATTTCTGACCTTTTTCATTCCAGCCGGGGCTTGTATCTTCGGAACGAATTTCTTTGGGCATTCCCACGTACATGATTTCACAGCCGTCGCAGCCACCGCCGACCATTTTGGTATTTACTTCTTTTTCGGAGGTCTGTCCGTTGCAGCTTACGAATCCTAAACAAGGAATCAGCATTATGATGTATACAATCAATGTTTTCATAGTTTAAAACTTTTTGCAAAGTTTATCACATAAATCATTGATTTTCAAATTGAATATGCTAAGATGAGTTTATTTTGAGGTAAGATGAAGGTTTTCCAGTTTTGATCTGAAATCTTTTGCATAGTTGCGGCTAACTCTCAGGACTGTATCGTCTGAAAGTGTAATATCATAATCCCCATTTTGTCGGGATTGGTAAGAAATGATGTGATGAATATTCACCATATGAGATTTGTGAATCCGGACAAACTGATCACTGTTTAATTGTGTTTCCAATGATTTTAAAGTGTCATTGTGAAGATATTTTTTGGATCGGTGATGAATATTGATGTAGGGCGGATTTGCAGAAAAATATAAAACATCACAGACTTCTATGATTATTTTTTTATGATTCACGTCCGATACCACCATCGAAGTTATGGTATTCTGTTTTGTCGTTTCTTCAGAAACCGGTAGATAAGTCTGTATTTTATTCTTTGAAATGCTAAATATGATAAAAGACAAACTGTAGATAAGTACGGTTTTAATCAGGTAAGCTGTTATTCCGAAGCTAAAAGTCTGTTCATAAGGAAAAATGTGATCATACATGGTTTTTGAAAGCAACCATATGAAAAAAGGGTAGGCTATCAAATGTACGACAATAGCTGAACTAACGATCAAAAAGCCAGAGGAAAGCTTTTTTGTTTTTTGAATCAGATAAAACTGAACACACAGCAATGGTGCAAACAGAAGCCAGAAAGAACTAAAAAGAAGTGATTCTGAGAAATAAAAAGAACTGCTTTGTAGTCGGGTAAATACATAATCTAAATAAATGTTCACCATCATCAATACAGCAAGACCGCAGGCCAGAAAGAAAAACAGTTTCCGCCAGTCTTTAACAAAATAATATAGCTGCTGAATGGTCATTTTGATATCTGGTTATCAGATGGTTGTGTTCTGTAAATTTATTGATTTTTTACTTCATACTAGCTGTACTTTAAGAAGAATAATCTTCGCGAACATACAATTTAGTTTTTTTAAGCCCAAAATTATTAACCTTAATCGTCTGGTTATTTAATTCCCAGGTAGGAAGATGATGGTAAAGCTTATCTGTTAATTTTTCAATTCCGGGTGTGAGATTACTGTCAAGCTCATAATTTTTTTTATCGGTAATAATTTCCAGACCGGTTTGCCTCGTATGATCTAAAACAGGTATGCTGTAAGAATATACTGAAGCAATTTCTTCCCATTTTACAAATTCAGTTGAATTTTTTTGTTTAATGTAAAAGCCATTATCCGCAAATTGAAATATTCCGTCATCTTCAAGTAAATGATCCATTTCTTTTTCAACCGATTCATAATTATCTGTATCATTTTGGAAATAGATTTTTGCTATTGAAAAAACGATAGCAATAAAGCAGAGAAAAATAATCAGATAAGATATTTCTGTACTATCAAAAACAGGATAGTTAAAGAAAATAATAACTAAAATAGTGATACTTATTAAGATTATTTTTTTCATGGTTAGTTTTATTAAGGATAGTCAACTAAAACCTTGAGAATTAATATAAAGCCTCCCCATTTAAATCCGTGGTCAGCACTTCACTCATATAATCAAAGAAAGGGCGCATGGCCAGTAAAGTTAACACGGCTTCTTTTTGGAAACCTGGCGCGAAAACTTCCTTATCTGTGAATTTGCGCATTACGACAAATTGTTTCTTCCGGATTAAATCAATGGCAGGATGGTCTTTATCAAAACCTCTGGGCGCTGTTTTTACGCCATCTCCTTTGAGCTCTTCAAAGTATTTTACAAAGGTGGGGTCAGAAGTAATTTTATCAATTTCTGTTGTATTAAGTTCAAATTCTTTACGGATACGAAGTAAATCTTTGGCATCAGGTGCCCAGAATCCGCCGCCTACAAAACTGTTACCGGGTTCCAGATGAATATAATATCCTCCTCTCAGCATCGGTTTTGAGCGGGAATAGCCAACCCCGAAATTGTTTTTATACGGCGTAGGGTCCTTGGAAAAGCGGACATCCCTGTAGATCCTGAAAATATGGATGCCTTTTAACTGATCATATTCCTGAAGTTCGTTATAAATCTGGGTGAAAAAAACTTTGTTGTCTTTTACAATGGAATCAAATTCCGGTTTGTGCTGGGTAAACCATTCACGGGTGTTGTTTTTTTGTAGCTGGGTAAGGAATTCAAAGGCTTTTTTCATGATGGGATAGGAGAGTTGATTAAAAGTGGATGTTTATTTTTTCAAGTTTTTGCTGGTGGGAGTCTCGCTCGTCCCTGATTGGTATTTTCAAAATTAGAAATATTTATATCAATACAGAATATCAGCATCCAAATTTATAAGAAATATAGCTTCAGAAAAAGTATCTGCGATTAATTCAGTTGCCGCACCGCTATTTTTAAAAACTCCTTTTTTCCCTTTTACAAATCCAATATGATGTGAATTGATCAAATAGTCTGCAAATACAATGAAGCTCTTATCATTTTCGTTATGATATTCTTCCAGAATTCTTGCCAGCGGCCACATGGAAAACATATTTTTTGTCCAGTCCTAATCTGCAAAACCGTCCATTTTTAAATAAAATTCTTTACAATCATCAGGAAACTGAAAATCAATAATTTCTTCAGTTGTTTTAATGGATTCTGTAGTTGCAGGCGGGCTAAGTTTTATATTTTCACTTGTCCACTGATTGATGATTGTGTTAATACAAATAGAAGGCATTTTACGAACTTTATTTTGTTCTTTTCAAATCCATTTCTGAATATAACTTATACTGTATATTTCCTGTGTTGTTATATACTTTATCATACAAAACTTTTGCTTCTTGGTATTTTCCTAATTCATCATAAAGTAATCCTAACATATAAGTAGCTTCCATTTGATCGGGTTCATTTCTGAGAATTTCTTTGTACATCTTTTCAGCTTCTTCAGTTTTGTTATTGGCAAAATACCAATTTGCCATTTCCTGATAATCAATTAAAAGTTTCGTATCATTAAATTTCTTTTTTAAAGAATCAATAGTTATTTCTTTATAATCATTTCTGAACTTGTCCATCCCTATTTTTTTTAAATCAGTCATGTGCATAAAGAAAGGCTCACAATTATTTATTAACCTGACCATAAAATCTTTCATAAAATCATCTTTATTTTTATAGCCAATAGTTTTATGATAGTTTTCAAGATCTTTCTTAAGTTTTGACATTACTTCAGAAGAACAAGTATTAAATGTTTCATCAGTGTAATTTGTTTTTCCAGATAAACAATTACAAAATTCTGTATCAAGTTTTTGTAAAAAATCCTGAGCTCCAATTTTAAAAGATATTGAAATGGAGAACAAAACTCCCAAAATTATTATTTTCTTATTGAATAATCCCATAACGTGTTTTCAGATGATTGATGTACTATTTTAAGGTTATCCGCTAATTAAATTTTGACAGTAATTCATCTTCACTGTCAGGTGTATCGTACGCATCTGCTTCTGTTATATGACCGTCCTGGCTGCTTATCCTGGTTAACTGCTTTCCCTGTCTGAAAACAAACTGAAGTCCGTGTTCCTGCTCCCAGTCACATTCGCAGACAATTTGAACGTAAATATTTTCATCTCTTCTCTGTCGCCTGGAGACATAAATTTCAGTCGGCTGGACAAAATTCCAGATCTCCTGAGGATTTTTAATCTTCCATAAAGGTTCATCATCTTCGTCATATCCTACAGCTTCTAAAAAGTCCATGCAGTTTTTGTAAGCAAGCTCAGAGATTGAGTTTCTGTCATCAACGGTAAGTTTCAGGAAATTTTCCAGCGCCTGATCAGCTTCTTCAATAAAAGCAGTATCGTGCTCAGGTTCAAAGTCCATGAATGTGATAGTTAGCTTTTCATTATCCATGAACGGAATTTCAATCTCAGTACTTTTCCACCAATCGGAAAAGCTTTCATCCTGTTTCAAAGATCCAATTGTTTTTGAAATAATTTCTTTACTCATATATTAATTGTGTTTGGTATTAAGCTTTGATTGTGCTCTTTTTTGCTTTGAAGATATTTTAATGTTCAAATTTCTCTTCAACATTCGCTAAAATCTCACAGTCACAATATCCTCCGTTTTCAGCGAGCCAACTTAAAACATGTTCCATATTCAGGATTTTATTTTTCTTCAAAAACGCTGCTGTTAATGTATTGGTATCATCACAGTCCATTTTTCCCAATTGATGATCAAGATCGTCAAACAATTTTTCAAAAACGTTTCTGTCCATGGGAAGGCTGTTTTCAAATTCTTCGTCCTGCTTTTTTCTCAGTTCATTCCGGAGCTGCTTTCTGCGTTCTTTTTCGCTTGGGTTCATATTAATTATTGTGTATTGTCCGTTATTAGTTTATTGTTTTTAAATAATAACAACTCTGTTTGGTTTAAGGTTTTATAATTAAAATTAATTTCCTTCCAAATACCAATTAATTTTTCTTTTGCCACATTATTGTTTGAAACAATTACAATGTGTTTTTCAAATTTCCATTCAGGTTTTATACTCAGATCGCATTCGTTATTTATTCTTCTTAGACCGGTTAATATTGATAATCGATCAACGTCATCAGTATTTACATAATTCCGGCGAAGAATATTTGTTTTAATTTTTTCAATTAGTGATTTTGTATAAGCGATATCTTCTTTTTCTTCTTCTCCTTGATCAAATAAACTCATTAGATAATTGTGATCTCGTATACTTTCTTTGCTTTCGTCTGTTTCGGAAAGTTGACAGATTTCTTCACTGAACCATTCTGCAGATCCCATAACCCTGTACTCATCTTTAAGTTTATCGTAGATGACTGGCCTGCAACCAATCAAATGACCTCTCTCATCATCAGTATCATATGTTTTATGTTTCCAAAAGAATATGATCATGTCTTTTGTATCAAAATATTGACGAACTTCAAAGTCGGGGCCTATTTCTTTTTCAATGAGTTTTTGAACGTAATCTAAATCAACCATGGTCTACCTTTAATTTCAAAATTAGATGGTATTGAAATTTTATACAATATAATATTTTACTGAATAAAAACCGCCCTTAAAAAAGAGCGGTTTAGTGTTATTGCAAAATTTTACATGCTTAATAATTCTACTGTTTCACATGATAGGGCTTAAACAGTTTTATTGGAGTTCTGTTTATTTGAGTGATTTTCTTACTCCATACCAAGCGATATAGTTCTTTAAGATCAGATTTGTCCCTAACTGTTAAAGTTGATTTATCACCGTAATTCATAATACTGAAGGGATCATCGTTTTTTCCGAAAGCTTCACTTCTCCATTCTTTCTCTTCAATTTGCGCAAAAAAATGCCTAAGTCCAAAAATGTGACCCATTTCATGAATAATTGTCTCTACCTGTTCTTTATAGGATTGAGTAAATAATTTAGGGTATATAACCAAAGTGTCCTGACCTTGCTTCGGGAAAAAGGCAGATGCTAAAACGCAACTGCTTCCATTACACCTGTCGGGTAAAACTGTAATTTCAAAGTCCCAAAGATCATCATTCTCAGAAAACTTCACAGGACAGGCATCTTCCCATGATAAAATTGCATCACTAAAGAGTTTTCTTATTCCTTCTTTAGCCAGCTCAGGTTTTGCAAAAAAAGTATCCATTGATTTGTCAAACCTCCAGTTTAAAGTGACGTTTTCCTCCCAAAGAGGAATGAAACCTTCTGAGGCATTAACAAAAATTTCTGTAAGACTTTTTTTGTAAGCCTTGTGATCAGTAATGCATAATGTATGATTTCCGTAAATGTGCAATCTGTCTTCAGATGGTAAGAAGTTTTGGGTTTGAAGCTCAAAAGGGTTAGAGCTGATTTCTAAATTGTCCATGATATGTAATTGGTTTTTAGTTTTACAATAATATTGCAGGCTGCTTTTATTGTAAAAGTAAAATATGTTTTGTACCGGGTCAATTACCCATTTGTGTAATTTTTATTCCGGAAAAATTTGGCGTAAAAAAACCGCCATTAAGAACTGGCGGTTTTGTATTATTTGAAATTACTGAGTTGTTTTGAATGAATTGGACAGGAGCAGGATGCTCGCGTCAGCGGGGTTCATCTTATTTGACATAATTTTTTATCGTCTGATTTGCTTATCGTAATATTTTTGTGTCTTATTATACCATAGTGAAAATCCAGCAACCATCAATCCACACCCTATCAATAATAATATGAGTATAGGGATGAATGTATATACCTTAATATTTTCGTGATTTTTCTTCAGATTATTCTCGGTGTGAAAGGCTTTGTCACCCAATAGTAAATTATCCAATTCAAATTCTTTCAGTTTTTCATAATCTCGTTCAAAATCCTCTTTGTTATTTATTTTGGAATACTCCGGTTCAGTTATTTTTAAGGTATTTTCTATGCCATAATTGATTTTTATTTTTATTCGAAGCATTTCAATTTTCTCGTCCAGAATTATTCTTTTCGAATCATTCTGAGATTTTTCCAAAAGAATTTTTGAATGATTTATATTACTGTTTACAATGCTGTTCTCAAAGGATTGTTGATTATTTACGAAAATATAAATAGCTAGTGCGAAAATGGCCAATCCAAAGATGGATATGAATTTGTACAGATTGTCAGTGGGGATGTCCGGAGTCTTAAACATGATGGTTAGTTGTATTAAATAAACGAAGTTTTGAGAGTATATTTATAAAGAATGATTCTATTGCACAAAGTACGGAGGCTTTATGAAACTGGAAAGATATTTATTCATTCTCTTTAAAATAGTTTGGGAGCTGAAACTCCAGATGCATTGGTATAGGCCTTTGTTTTAGATATTTGATCTTCATTAGTTGCCATTTGCAGAAAGTACACTTTCGCTAATATCTGCCACTTGTATGCTTTTAATGGCTGAGCTGGTGAGAGACGTTGTACTTCCGCCGATGATGTATAATTTATTGTTGTATACTTCCGCTGCGGCGTGTCTTCTGGGAATCATATTGGATGATAACTGATGTAATTTATGGGTTGTTGTATCAAAATAGGCCAGAAAAGATTGATTATTAAAACCGCCTACAATAAAAATCTTATGACCGGATACAGCTAATGCGTGTCCGGATATACCAACAGGCATTGTGTACTTATCGATCCAACGATTAGTGTTGAGGTCGTAAACATTGATCAGACGGGAAGGGGTCCCGTTAAAACCACCAATGACATAAAGTTTATCATTAACAATTTTGCCTTTTGCTTCTCTGGCTGTGGGCATATTGGGTAACGGATTCCAGGTATCTGAAGCGATATCATAGTATTGGAATTTATTAGAAAATACGGTGGTTGCAGCACCATTTAATCCGCTGCCCCCAAATACATATATTCTGCCATTATGGATTGCTGAACCTGAATTTCCTGTATAGGAACGATTAACAGTCCCTTTCGTTATTGTATTGCTGGCAAGGTCTACAATTTCAAGATGGCTGTTTCCCCAACCGTTAAAAATATAAATTTTATTATCGTAAGTCTCCGAATTAGCAAATCTTTTGGGAAGCAGCGTAGAATTGAAAATACTCCAGCTGTTATTGGTCATATTATATTTTTCAACATATTTTGCATCACTAGCTTTTTCCTGATACCCATTGCTTACATAGATATCATCATTCACGATGACACTGGCTGTGGCACCTCTGCCTGCAGACATATTGGCAAGATTTTTAAAATGAAGTGTTTGTGCATGAATTGACAATGAGCTCAAAAGTAAAAGGAATAATAATTTTGTTTTCAATGATGTTAAGATTTAGTGTTTGGTTTTATTTCTGTTAAGAATTCGATAAATTTAAGCATTGTGCAAATATTAAATATATATAAAATGTATTAATCCTATATACTTCTATTGAAGTTACATAGCCTTGTGTTATCCTGTTTCTCATCAATCACAACGTGCAGGAGTCTCAAACACCTATATTTGTCATAAAACAACTTTTACTTTCGTTAAAAACATCTGTGTTTCTCATAAAATAAACTGTACGGAAGTCTTCTGCAGATTGCGGGAAACCAATGGAGGGCTCGGGTAGGGGGAAACAATAATGGTTGTAACTAAATACGGTAGCTTAACCTAATGATATTACTTCGCTTTCCTTTCAAGAATAAGATACGCTGCATCCAGCATTTTAGTCAGGTGAATATAGGGACTTACAATATTTCTTTCCGGGAGATTGTCATACATTCCGAGTGATAAATAAACCATCCCGGACATAAAATAATCAAATTCCTGTATGCTGTATTCTTTGAATGCTTTTTTAAAGACCAGCAGAGGGTTTTGGTATTCCTTCTCAGAAAGTAAGCCGAGAACCAGCGGAGAGATATTTTCCGACTGAGTATTGGCGGTCCATTTGTTTTTCTTTAGGGTGATGAGATAGCCTGCACGGATAAACGACTGCATAGACTGGCGAAAGTGAAAGATGACGGACGGATCTTCCCTGATCCAGCTATTTCTTTTTACAGCATAATTCATAATGCTGTTTAATCTTTTTTTAGAGGCAGCCAGGTCATTGAACTGAAAATAGGTCTCCATCAGCTGTTCTGGGGAGTATTTCTTATCAACGGCCGAAAACGGGCATTGGAAGTCTGTTCTGGTTTTTTTCATGAGTTTGTATTTTTTTGGTGGTGAAAATAATGTGTTCTTTTTTTACAGTATTTTTTTAAACCATTAAGATCTTTTAAGTGATTAAGAACCATTAAGATCATAGCTGAAGCTATGGATGAAGCTGGCTGATTACTCCATCTTTGATGGAGCTTAACTTATCTTATTATCTTCATTTTCCTTAATGGTTTAATTTTTTGTCATGTTTTTTATTGGCTGTAAAGGAGGAAGTCCCGACCATGAGCCTGAACTTCCTGCCCAAACAAACCAAAAATAATATGAAAGAATTTGTGTTTTTCTGAAAGCCCTAAGGCCGCAATGGATTGTACACCCCATTGTAACATGTCATGATACTGTATGTGGTAAAGCAGGCTTAGAAAAGATGATTGTAGAAAAGCAGAACGGCATGAAAATAAAAACGGCATGAGACTCTACAATATCTGTAATAGGGGTACTGGTATACCTTGAGACAGATAAGAGAGCCCACGCCTAGGTCGTGAGCTTCATTACTTATCTTCTTGTCTCTTAAAAATTACCAGTTTTTCTATTACAAGATTCTAAGCAATAGCTTCTATATTTCGTTGAAGTATCGCAAAATTACTCTAATGAGTAATCTTTTCCAAATATAAGAAATTTTCATTTTGTTACAAGAACTTGTAACAAAATTTGTGAAAAAAATTACGCCCTTTGTATAAAGGACTAATAAATGGAGGTTTTACAAGATGACATATTAAAAAGATTTGGAGAACATGTCAAAGATTTAAGACTTAAATCTGGGCTTACACAAGATGATGTCGTTCTAAATAGTTCCAAAATTACTAAAGGTACAGTAAGCGATATAGAAAATGGAAAAAGAAACTTTGCATTTACTACATTAATTGATTTGGCTAGAGGTCTAAATGTATCGCCTAAAGATTTATTGGACTTTAAAATTGATGAGAAGTCCTAGATTTGTCCTTAACTAGAATATAATAATAAAACAAGCTCCGAAGTCTTCAGACTTCGGAGCTTGTTTTTAAATGGGTTGTTTTATTTTATTGGGTCAAAGTCGTAAGACTTTACATATCAATTTAAAGGCTATCATTAAAGTCTTTAGCTAATTTTACCAGATCTAAGCTGGAATATTTTAAATTATTTTTTATTGGATAAGACGAATAAACTAAATTTATAAAATCCGTCCATTTTAATGAATATGTAAAGTCAATAAATCTATCTGCAATTTTTTTTACTTTTTCATCAATTAAAACTTTTGATTTATCAACCAAAGAAAACTTATCTGTAATTCCTTCGTATGAATTTTTGTAGCTTTCCACTTGAAAAATCATCGGATTTTTTCTCATCAAATCTATTATATCATTAACATACGGGCCATAATGATTATAAATCCATTTAATGTTTGTGTATTGTTCTCCATTTTCAATTGTATATCTCCAATCAATTAAGTAAATTAGTTTTACTAATCTCGGTTTTGACAACTCTACTAAATTTGGATAATGTAATAGAATGTATCTTATAAGATTTTCTAAATTTTTCATACTCCCAAAATGTTTTCTGTTATTACTATACCATTATTTTTTTCAATAAACATTATTAGTGGTTGCTTCACACCATTTAATTTATCCACTATAAACTCCTTCGAAAAAGTTGTGGGTTCTAAGCTTTCAAATACTAATACAGCTCGAGGATTTCCATCATAACCATTAATTCTATAAATAAAAAAATTTCTTGATTTCATTTTCATATTATCTACTACTTCGCGAGGAATTGGATGAATATTGTTCATTGCTGAATAATAATTATTTCCTCCTCTTTGTGTACAATCAGGTAGATTTTCTATGAAAAATTCACCCTCTCTCCAGCCTTTTCCAATAAATCCTTCATCAATTGGATATTCTGACCTTCCTATTTCCATTAATATTGGATCTACTGATGTTCTTCCAATAAGTTTAAATTTATCATTGTAAACTTTATATACGCTAATTCTTTCTTTATGTGTAAACTCTAAATTCTTTACTAATAAACGTAAATAAGAATTAAATAAGTCATTAGTTTCATTTACAACCTCATTAAGATTAGATTCTAAATCATTTATTTTATTACTTTTTGACAAATTATCTTCTTCAAGTTTTTGTACTTCTGTCCCATGAATTACCGCAATAAATCCAAATATCAATGATAAAATAACAATTAAGTAATAAAAAATACGTCCTAATTCGAATTTTTCAACTCCAAATATTTTTATAGTATAATCATTTAAATTCGAGATATCTACTACAGATAATAATACAACGCAAATGCCAGATATTATTATGGCTTTATCAAATAAATAATCTATACTATTCTTTAAAAAATTTCTCATATTTTCATCATTAAGTAATATATAAAAATAACAAAAAAACCACAAAAGTAGAGTAGTTATTTAATTGTCTCAACGTCACGCTACTACATTGTTCATGTTATTCTATCATCCATTGGAGTTAGCTAATTCAATGCTCTTCGCCCCGTTACCACAAGGTAACGAAGACTATACTACAATATTACCGTTTCGGATATAATTCTCTTTTAAAAAACTTTATATGATTCCCAATATCATTTATAATTTCTAATAGTGGTTTAATAGCATCTTTTGAAAAAACGACTTTTTTCTTATGTTTTATTGTATCAGTATTTTCTATCCAAATATAATCTGAAAAGTCTTTATTAAGAATATCTTCACTAGGATTATCAATATGAAAATTCTCAACATTTGTCCAGCCAAGTTCTTTAAATGCTAGCTTTAAAAGAGGATTTGAAAAATTGTATTTTGCATCCTTTTTTATTTCAGATTCTAATGTTGATAATGTTATATAATCTCTAGGTGTAGAACTTTTTATTTCCCCAACAATTTTATAGAGTGGTTTACCTTCGGTATCTGATATCTTACCAATTTCACCAGCCGAAATAGCATTTAAAATAATATTAAAGACTCCTGATTCTGATTTGTCAATTTCAATTTCACTGCTTGATAGATTTTTATCTTTTTGATTATAACCATAAATATTATTTGTTTTAGGGTTTATCATCAAAATTTCTTTTGGATTAATATCAAAAATTTCAGGAAGTAATTTCGACCAAATCTCCATAAATTCTTTACTCTTTTCATTTGCTTTTAGTTGCAGAAAACTATTAAGCTTATGTGAATTTTCATTAGCTAATTCGTTTTTCCCTGAAACTCTATAAATTATTTCACCTTTTTTTAATTTGTAATCTATAAAGTCATTGATTGGAATTGTCACATCATTGTTTTTTTCAATAAGGATATAATAAAATTTTCTTGCACTTATCTGGAATTGTTGAAGATCAATTTTGATTGTACATTTAGTTATTGAATCAAATTTTTGTGTGACTATATTAAGATCTATCTTAGAAAATATATCTATATCGACTTGATTTAGTCCAATATCATTAATTTGTTTAGTTGTAGAATCTTCATCAAAGCCAATTAAAATAATTCCACCATTGTTATTTGCAAAAGATAAGATATCTTTGGAGAAATTTCTTAAAAATATATCTGTCTCGTCGGTTACTCCGAAGTGATTTAGCTTTAGTTTATAATCAATAAAACTATTTTCTTTATTGAAAATCCCATAGTTTTTTATATTATCAATGATTTTTGTTACTTCTGATTTTAATAATTCTAAATTCATATGTAGAAGGCTTCAATTTTTCCAAACTTTCAAGCTAAATTAAAATACTAGTAAAATATTTCCTTACGGGAAACCATAATTCAACAAAAAAACCGCCCCACAAAAGCAGAACGGTTAGTATATTAAATAGTCTCAGCGACACGCTGTTACATCATTCCCGGCATTCCACCTCCCATTGGCATAGCAGGTTCAGCGCTCTTCACTTCAGTGATCACACATTCAGTAGTAAGAAGCATTCCGGAAACAGAAGCTGCATTTTCAAGGGCAACTCTTGTTACTTTCGTAGGGTCAATGATTCCTGCTTCAAGCATGTTCACATACTCGTCAGTTTTAGCATTGTATCCGAAGTCTCCTGTACCTTCTGCAACTTTCGCTACGATTACAGAACCTTCACCACCTGCGTTGGCAACGATTTGTCTCAATGGCTCTTCGATCGCTCTTTTCACGATTTTGATCCCTGTAGTTTCGTCAGAATTGATTCCTGTAAGGTTTTCCAAAGCTGAGATTGCTCTTACTAAAGCAACACCACCTCCTGCAACGATACCTTCTTCAACAGCTGCTCTTGTAGCGTGAAGGGCATCATCTACTCTGTCTTTTTTCTCCTTCATTTCAACTTCAGAAGCTGCACCTACGTAAAGTACGGCAACACCACCAGCTAATTTAGCTAATCTCTCCTGTAGTTTTTCTCTGTCGTAGTCAGAAGTAGTCGTTTCCATCTGAGCTTTGATCTGAGCTACTCTTCCTTTGATTTTAGCTTCATCACCACCACCGTTTACGATCGTCGTGTTATCTTTATCAATAGTTACTTTCTCAGCAGTTCCAAGCATATCCAGAGAGATGTTTTCCATAGTGAAACCCTGCTCTTCAGAAATAACCTGTCCACCTGTTAAGATCGCGATATCTTCCAGCATTGCTTTTCTTCTGTCTCCGAATCCCGGAGCTTTAACCGCAGCAATTTTAAGAGAACCTCTTAATTTGTTTACCACTAAAGTTGCTAAAGCTTCACCTTCCACTTCTTCAGAAATAATCAATAGAGATTTTCCTCCCTGTGCAATCGGCTCAAGAACCGGAAGCAATTCTTTCATAGAAGAAATTTTCTTCTCTACTAAAAGGATATAAGGGTTTTCTACTTCAGCTACCATTTTCTCAGGGTTCGTCACGAAGTAAGGAGACTGGTATCCTCTGTCGAACTGCATACCTTCTACAACGTCTACCGTTGTATCGATACCTTTAGCTTCTTCTACAGTGATTACGCCTTCTTTACCTACTTTCCCGAAAGCTTCAGCGATAAGAGATCCGATAGTTTCGTCGTTGTTTGCAGAAACGGAAGCTACCTGCTTCACCATTTCTGTAGAATCTCCAACTGTTTTGGATTGAGATTTAAGGTTTTCAACCACAGCAGTTACTGCTTTGTCGATACCTCTCTTCAGATCCATTGGGTTAGCACCTGCAGCTACGTTCTTAAGACCTTCTCTTACGATAGCCTGTGCCAATACAGTAGCGGTAGTAGTACCATCTCCTGCGATATCATTGGTTTTGGACGCAACTTCTTTTACCATTTGCGCACCCATATTTTCTACTCTGTCTTCAAGTTCGATTTCTTTTGCTACAGAAACACCGTCCTTAGTTACATGAGGAGCTCCGAAAGATTTCTCAATCACTACGTTTCTACCTTTTGGTCCCAACGTTACTTTTACTGCATTAGCCAATGCATCAACCCCTCTCTTTAAAGCGTCTCTTGATTCAATATCGAATTTTATTTCTTTTGCCATTTTTTTGCTGTATTATTGTATGATGTACAATGTAAAATGTACTTTTTTATTTTAAATAATTTGATTAAACGTTGCTTAAAATACGTTGTACTTTGTACACCGTACTTTTTACAAATCTTACCCGATTACTCCAAGTAGATCTCCTTCCTTAACGATTAAGAAATCTTTTCCGTCTAATTTTAATTCAGAACCTGAATATTTACCATAAAGAACTTTGTCACCTACCTGAACAGTTGTAGGCTCATCTTTTTTACCTGGACCTACTGCCACTACAGTGCCTTCCTGCGGCTTTTCCTTCGCAGTGTCCGGAATAATAATACCTGAAGCTGTTTTAGTTTCTGCAGCGATAGGCTCGATAAGAACTCTGTCTGCTAATGGTTTAAAGTTTACTGACATAATATATTTATTTTTTAATTATTTCTTACATATAATTCTCTAAATGTATGCCATCAGATGCTGGTGGCTGAAATGGCAGAGTTTTATTTTTGAGTGTGAAAATTTGGCAGAAAAATGAAAAAAGTAAAGCCGGAAGATTCCGGCTTTTGTATTTAACTCTAATAATTCGGTGAATTAAGGGCAGTGTTGTCCCGGCCCGATCCATAAAGTACATTTTCCCTGATCGTCGCGTTCGCAGCAAACCAGTCTTGCCGCACCTCCGATGATGGATTTCTGCGCGGCTCTGCTTAATGATTTAGCATTTTTCATAGTTAATATTTTGTTGATTGTACGTTCCTGAACATTTATTGTCAATCAGGATTTTTGACGGTTCGGTGGGTAAGTGTTACTCAAAGATAAAAATAATTCTGTATATATAATACACACTGCGTAGATTTATTTTAACTGTTTGTGTTTTGATAATCAATTCCTTAATACTGACTTATCGTAAAGGTGTCATTATTTAACCATTGAAATTGAGTGCTGCAAAAGAAAAAAGTTTACCGTTACAGTAAACTTCAGTGTTTTTTTATTTAATGGTTTCCAGTGTCATTTTTCTGCCGCCGAGGTCCATATCCTGTTTAAGTATTTTCCGGGTTTCGGGATCAATATAGTAGGTGACGAATGTTGTTTTATCTCTGATATCATCTGTTGTTTTTACGGCCCAGACTTTTTTCCCGTCGTAATCGGTTTTCTTTACTTCCAGGATATAGGCTTTTATCAGTCCCTGTTTTGCATCCGGGTTATAATCGAAAATAGAAAGATCGGCGGTATAATTTTCTTTAAGCGGAGAAAAGCGGATCATCATGGGATAACTGCTGCTGTCGAAATAATTCGCTGCCGGAATATCTATACTGTGCTTTTCCTGAGATTTTTTGTCGAGATAATATCCGGTTACTTTCGTTTTACCCGATTTGAGCACCATATCCCTCATCATATTGAAAGAAGAATGATAAACCGGTTCGAAACTGGCGGTTTTTACGATGGTAGAATCCGTCCACTTGGCATCAGGAGCCTGTTTTAGCTTTACGGTGGTTCTGATCAGGAGATCCGTTTTGTTTAAATTTTTAAGCTCGGTGATGATGCTTCCTATTTCAATTTTTGTTCCTGCGTTGTCAGCATACCAGACCGCTTCTGAGGTTTCATCTTTGATCAGTTTTGTATCAATACTGCTGTGGGCTGGGGTAAGCAGTTTCTGTGAAAACAAATGACTGCTGCTTATTAATAAAAGGAAAAGAAATGTTCTCATGATTTTTTTTAATAATAAGTGTTCTTCATTTTCAGAAAGTTACAACAATATTATTCTCTTTTGGGTTCGGGAGAAATACTTTCCTGCTCCATTGAAAAGATCACGCTGGTGATCTTCCATTCATTTTTAATTTTCACCAGTCCCCAGGATTCTTTGCCCCATAAACCTTTCTTTCCGCCTGCCCAGAAACTGAAGTCAAAGGTTACTGAAGCTACGCTGCCATCAGTATCAATATTCACATTGGAAAATTTTTCTTCTTTTACAGATCCTTTGGTTGTGCTTCTGAACCAGGATTTATAATCGGCTAATTTATGATCCAAAGACTTCGGGTCTTTCTCAATTCTTTTCTGCTGGGTTTTATCTTTATAAACGCCGACCCATGTTACCGGTCCGTCATAAAATAAGCGGTAAAGGCTGGTGCTGTCTTTGGCTTTTAAGCTGGACATAAAAGTATCCAGTACCTTACGGAGTTCAGCCTGATCTTTTTCGGTCCCTGATTGAGTTTGCGAATACGTCAGATTAAATCCTAAAAGAAAGATACTGAGCGTTAGAAGTATATTTTTCATGATTTTCTATTGAGTTTGGATGAAACCAAATTACAAAAAATGCAGAAAGAGAACGGAAAAATATTGAGTATTAATGTTTTAAAATAATATTTGAAGTGTTTTACAGCATTTCAGTCTTGGATTTATCAGCTAAATGATTCTTTGAAGCCTGATTGATCTTCGAAATCACAGCCCCGGAAATCGCGATACTGATAAAGTTGGTCACCGATCTCGCCTCATTCATAAAACGGTCCACACTGTAAAGAAGGGCAATATCTGTCAGTGGAATCTTTCCAAATCGGTTTAACGTAAAAATAAGGGCCAGAAATCCTGAGCCGGGAACGCCCGATGCCGTTTTTGAAGTAATGGTAATGATCGCAAAAAGCCACAGATAATCACTAATGCTCAGTGAAATATTGTAAAACTGAATCAGAAAGCAGCTCGTCACAGCAATGTAGATACACGCTCCGGAAAGATTGAAATTATAGCCCAAAGGAATCACAAACCCCAGAATTTTTCTGCTGTAGCCTTCAGATTCCATTTTTTCAAAAATCAGCGGGAATGCCGTTTTGGAGGAGGACGTGGTGATAACGAGGATAATTTCTTCCTTTAAATTCAGCAAAAATTTCCACAGCTGAATTTTGAATAGGTAAGAAACAATTCCGAGGATTCCGAAGATAAAAACAATATCAGCCAGATAAACCGTTGCGACCACTTTACTGAGCGGCAGCAGGGTATTGATCCCGTACACCCCGATTCCGTAGGCGATATTACAGAAAATAATAACGGGAAGAATAATGTAGAGGTATTTGATGACGGTGTAAAACACTTTTAAACCTCTTTCTAATAGATTGAGAAATTTTTTTCTTCCAGGAGAAAGATTCATGAAAATTCCGGCTGCTATAGAAATAATCAGAAAGATCCCGTGCCTGTTGAGGTATAAAAGGCCGGACAAGCTTGCATCATCAATTTCAAAGGTTTTGGGAAGAGATTTACTGATCTTCGCGGTATCAATTCCAGTATCTGCACCCGGTTTTACAGCAAACCCGAATATAAATCCTAAAATTATAGCCACCGAACTGATGATCAGAAAATACAGAATAGTTTTCCAGACAATGCTGCTTGCATTCCTGATCCCCGAAAGCTGGCAGATTCCGTACATGATCGCCATAAAGATAATCGGAAGGATGAGCATTTCCAGAACCATAAAGAAATACCGGCTTACAATTCCCAGCTGCATGCTTGCCTCAGGCGCATAATAGCCCGTGAGCACGCCTCCGAGAATGGCAGCAAATACATATAAGGTAAGATTCTTTAAATATCTTCCTGTGAATGTTTTTTTGGTTTCAAAAAGGTTCATCTGAATATACTTCTACTTTCCGTACAAAGATCTGTTGTTTTTTTTACATCTGGAAAATAATAATCGGGTAGGGATGACGGAAGAGGGAAGATGGAGGTTCCTGAAGCGGAAAATACAACTTCCAGACGGTTTCTACTGATTTTTAAATCCTGTTTATTAATCTTTAAATCTTCCCATTAATTTTAAAGCTACGTCCAATAAAAACTTCCATCCTCCCTCTTCCAGCTTTCCTCCCTTTAACAAATCCAGGTTAAATAACACCCAGAATCAATGCCGCGATCAGCATGACAATCGACGAGCCAAGTGCCCATTTCAACGTGTATTTCAAATGATCTGAAAACTCCACACCAGCCAGCGATACCAATAAATAAGTAGACGGAACCAAAGGACTCAGAAGATGTGAACCCTGCCCGATAAGGCTCGCTCTTCCAAGGATTTCAGGAGAAATACCCAGCTGATGGCCTGTAGCGACAATAATCGGGAGTATTCCAAAATAATAAGCATCATTCGAAAGGAAAAAAGTTAACGGAATACTGAAAGCAGCCGTCACAATATTCAGATAGCCGCCCCAGCTTTTCGGAACAATTTCTATCATACTGTTTCCCATCGCCTGCATAATGCCGGAGCCGTTAAGGATTCCTGTGAAAATTCCCGCACCGAAAATCATACCCGCTACCGATAAAGCATTCCCCGCATGTTTGGAAATAATTTTCTGCTGGTCTTTTAATTTCGGATAATTGATGATGGATGCAATACAGAAAGCAATCATAAAGGCAATTCCCAAAGGAACCACATCCAGGATCATCACTACCAGAAGAGTGATGGTAAGAGCCAGGTTAATCAGGATCAACTTGGGACGTCTAAGCTTAAGATCTACCTCTCCGATAATATCATTCGTGTTATAATTGGTGAATTTACCGTGTTTTGCAATTCTTATTTTTTCCCTTCTTCCTAAAATATAGGCTACGAATATCACCCACAGAATACCGATGGCCATAATCGGGATCATAGGCACAAAAATCTCTGTGTGTCCCAGTTTCAGGGAACTCATAACTCTTGCTGTGGGACCGCCCCAAGGGAGAATATTCATGATTTGTCCTGCCAGCATAATGATACAGGTAAGAATCAACGGGTTCATACCCTGTTTTTTATAAAGCGGAAGCATCGCAGCCACCACAATTAAATATGTGGAAGAACCATCGCCGTCCAATGAAACCAATGCCGTGAGAACCGCGGTTCCTATCGTTGTTTTTATGGGATTGTCTCCCACTGCTTTTAAAATTATATTCACCAAAGGCTCGAAAAGGCCAGTGTCTATCATTAAACTGAAATAAAGGATGGCAAAGATCAGCATCACGCCTGTGAGCGCTATTTCTTTGACCCCGTTTTTCATCATTTCTCCCAGTTCAGGACCAAAACCCGCAAAAAGGGCTACGGTTACTGGTACGATGACCAAAGCCGTAAGCGGAGTCATTTTTTTGTTCATGATCAGGACCATGAAGATCAGGATCATGAGAAATCCAAGGAATGTAAGCATAGATGATTTGATTTATAGTTATTTATTTTTGTTTTTCTTTCTCCAGTCGAAACTGTTTCTGTAGCCGATGTAGCCGTAATTACTCGTTGATCCGGTCTCCAGCTGATTGATGAAAGCGACTTCAATCGCGGAGTTTTTTCTTACTTTTATTCCCAATCCGACGGTTAAACGGTTGCTGTCAAACGGGTCTTCCTTTACTACATTCATCCTTAATTCATTTTTCAGAATGCCGTACAGCTTTTCTTTTTCGCCCTTTCTGTTAAAAGGAATTCTCAACGAAATCAGATATCGGAGCCTGACGATGAACTCATCCGGATTGCTGATAAAACGCTCTTCCACACGGAAACGGTGCGAGACGGAAGTTCTTCCGATATTGCCGCCCAAAGTCACCTGCTGGAAGGGTCTTTTCTCATACCTTTCTTTTTTCGTATTGTCAGATTTATAGGAATCCAGGACCAGAAACATGAATCCGGCGGCAGGCTTTACCTCATTGGCTATTTCATAATCCACATATGCGGAAACCAGGAAAAGCCTGGTATCATATACCAGATCGAAAGAACGGTACTGCGAAAGGGCGGTCAGTGTGCTTTTGTCAGTCAGCTTTGCAGACATCAGATACTGAAACCACATATTGTAATTGTCCCGGCTTTGAGCATCCGTTTTGCCGATCATTCCCAGCAGTAAAATGATTATTAATTTGAATTTAATTTTCATGTAACGTTTAATTAATATCCCGATGTTTCAAATATATTTATAAGAACCAGCCGCGGATTTATTTTTCAATCAATGACAGTTTTTATCAGTGAACTGCAGGATCGCCTGAAAAAGATGGTATATTTGAAAGATTGAAAATTGGATTGATCAGATGTTTTTAATTATAAATATTGTATTTATATTATTGGTTTTCAGGATTTTGTTTAATCCTAAAGTTTTGAAAAGGCTGATGGAATATCATTGGGGGCTTCTGCTGAAGTTTCAGCATATTTTCTTCTTTTTGGTCTTCGCGATCATCACTTTTTTTACCGAAAACTACTTTTTGGATGTTCCGGAACTCATCTGGAGTGTTTTATCCGTCATTATTTTTAATGTCGGGATTTACAGTCTTGTTTATTTTTATCTGGTCCCGGAATTCTATCTTTCCAATAAATATCCCGAGTTTATTCTCTATGCGCTGATCAGTTTTCTGGTCTCAAGTCTTTTCCGCATTTTGCTGGAACCGGCCGTTTTTAACATGAATTTTAATGAAACCCTTTCCAATACGAAATTCCTGTACAATGTGTATACAACGCAGGGAATTGTGATATTGGTCGCTTCATTTTTAGGCATTACAAAAGATAAATTTCTTATCGAGCAGGATTTTAAAGATCTGGGTGAAGAAAAAGACCAGCTCTACTTAGACTTGCTTAAATCTAAAATGAATCCCCATTTTCTGCTGAACACGCTTAATAATATCTATTCCAAAAGTTTTCAGCCTTCCGAAAATACTTCAGAATCCATATTGCAGCTCAGTAAACTGCTTCAGTATGTCATTTATGATACCAATAAGGAAAGAATCACGATGGCTCAGGAATTTTCTTCCATACAATCCCTGATCGGGCTCTATCAGCTGAAATATAACAATGTGCTGAACATTACGTTTGATATTCAGGATGAAGAAACCCTGGAGCTGATCGATATTCCGCCATCTGTGTGCCTCACTTTATTTGAAAACGCATTGAAGCATTCCGCAGCTGGGATAGAACCGGAGAGTTATATCAATGTCGTTTATAAAATACAGGATCAGGAACTTTTGTTTGAAATCGAAAATTCTGTAGCAAAGAAAAAAAATCTTGCCGGGAGTATGAATGACAGCGGTCTTGGAAATAAAGCGGTGATCAATATTCTGGAGAAAAATTATGCAGGAAAATATACTTTTATTTCAGAACCTGCGGAACAGAACAATTATCTGACTATTTTAAAAATTAAACTGTAATGGCTAACCTCACGATTGTAAGTGTAGATGATGAATACCCGGCGCTCCAGCTGATCCAGAAGTATTGCGGGCAGATGGAAGATGTAGATCTGGTGAAAGTTTTTCAGGACCCGGAACAGGCATTGGAATTCCTTAAAGAGAACAGGGTAGACCTTGTGATTCTTGATATCAATATGCCTTATATCAACGGAATTGAACTTTTACATCAGCTTCCTTACAAACCGCTGTGCATATTTCTCACTCTGGAAACCCAATATGCCGTAAAAGCGTTTGAGTTAGATGTAGTCCATTATCTTGTGAAGCCTGTAGATTTTGAAACGTTCCGGAAAGCCGTTAACAAAGCAAAAGATTTTCTGCAGTTCAAAAACTCAACGGAGCATAAAAAGAAAGAAGACTTTATCATGTTCAAATCCAATTACGTGATGCAGAAAGTCCTTCTGCAAGATGTTCGTTGGGTACAGGGTTTCGGAGAGTATATTATTCTGGTGACCCATCTGAAAAAGTATATGATCCTTGAGCGGATGTCCAATTTTGAAGAGAAATTTCAAAACCTGGGATTTATCAGAATTCATAAATCATATATTGTTCTGTCGTCTCACATCAGCTCTTATGATACGGCTCATGTATATCTTAAAGACGGGGAGAAGCTTCCGCTGGGAAGAACGTATAAGAATTCTTTAAAGGCTTATCTGAATTGATTTTTCCTAGTTAAAATCTCCCGCAGATCACACGGATTGCACAGATTTTTCTTTGAGGCAATATTTTAGAAATTCAATGGGGTGGGCTTTAGCCCGCCTTAGGTGTAATATTCATGCAGATTGTTCATATTCTATTCGTAATACATAAAAAATTCAATAGGGGTGGGCTTTAGCCCACCTGCCATTTAATACCATCCGCCCAATCATTAATCTGTTGCATAATAATAAAAAAGGTTGTCTCTAAATGAAACAACCTTTTTAGTTTTATGATTTCTTTCCTGCAGCCTGCATCGGATTTACTTTTCCGTTGGCTCCTCCTCTTACGGCGCCGCCACCCTGCTTCTGTTTGAATAATTGGAATTTTGAAGTTTCACCGCCAGCGCCACTACTGCTCCACAGATTATTGGAAGTGTCGATGTCCGCAGTTTCACGCATCGGATCCAGCTGTATTGATTTGATCTTTTTGTCAAAATAATAAGTCTTGGAAATCTTCTTTTCATTCTGTCTCCATATCTGTGCAGATGACTTGTCGTACAGTTTAGATCCGTCTTCAAAGGTGAATTCCAGGATGATCGGCATTACCAGTCCGCCTTTGTTCACAAAATCAATCTGGTAGCCTGTCAGATTTTTGAATTTCTCCTTATCCTTGGCGTCCAGTGGAATACCGGCTTCTGTTTTTATGGTGTAATCTTTATTGGCATCCAGTTTTTCCTGACCTCTGTCATATCGGTAATAGAAATCCTGAAGATCCTTGTCCTTATCTA
Source organism: Chryseobacterium endalhagicum (assembly GCF_016745235.1). GTDB lineage: Bacteria > Bacteroidota > Bacteroidia > Flavobacteriales > Weeksellaceae > Chryseobacterium > Chryseobacterium endalhagicum. The sequence continues at coordinate 337,456 of NZ_JAELVM010000001.1, forward strand.
CAGAGAAGGTGATATTCTTATCCTCTTTGTTTCTGATTTTTGAAAGATCTTCAAATTCATTCTGAATTGGTTTTTCCACTTTGTACTGAATGTCTTTGGCTTCCCTTGGAGGCGTATTAAGATCCGGAACTGCTACAGTTACCTTATCGATGGCAATATCTACAGGATCTGTTCCGTAGAACCAGCCTCTCCAGAACCAGTCAAGGTCTTCACCGCTCGCATCTTCCATGGTACGGAAGAAATCTGCAGGTTCAGGATGTTTAAAAGCCCATCTTTTGGCATAAGTTTTAAAAGCTTTGTCGAAAAGTTCCCTTCCCATAATTGTTTCACGAAGAATATTAAGTCCTGTAGCCGGCTTGGAATAAGCGTTCGGGCCAAACTGTACAATATTCTCAGAATTACTCATAATAGGTTCCAGCTGATCTTTTGGCAGCTTCATATAATCAACAATAGTCCATGCCGGACCTCTTTTGGAAGGAAATTTATTGTCCCATTTTTCTTCCGTAAGATATTCCGTGAAGGTATTCAGGCCTTCATCCATCCAGCTCCACTGTCTTTCATCAGAATTGACGATCATCGGGAAGAAATTGTGCCCCACTTCATGAATAACAACCCCGATCATCCCGTTTTTGATCCCTTCAGAATAAGTTCCGTCCTTTTCCGTTCTTCCGAAATTGAAACAGATCATCGGGTATTCCATTCCGTTGGCTGCTTCTACAGACTGTGCTACCGGATACGGATAGGGAATCGTGAATTCAGAATAAGTTTTAATCGTATGGGCAACTGCTTTTGTTGAATATTTTCTGTAAAGATTATAAGCTTCTTTCGGATAGAAACTCATCGCCATTACTTTATTGTTATTTTCAGGAATGGTCACGCGCATTCCGTCCCAGACAAATTTTCGGGATGAGGTCCATGCAAAATCTCTTACGTCATTGGCTTCAAAATTCCATGTTTTTCTTTGCTTGGAATGATTTTTCTCTGCTTTCTTGGCTTCATCCAGCGTTACGATTTCAATAGGTTCAGCAGCGCTTTCGGCTTTTCTGTATCTGGCCATCTGGTCAGAAGTTAAAACCTGCTCATAGTTTTTACACTCTCCGGTTCCGCCTACAATATGATCCGCCGGGACATTCATTGAAACTTTAAAGTTCCCGAATACCAGGGCAAATTCACCACGTCCTGTAAACTGGTGGTTCTGCCATCCGTGGAAATCACTGTATACGCACATTCTAGGATACCATTGTGTCATCGTGTACAGGTCATTGCCGTCTTCGGCGAAATTTTCATAGCCGCCGCGTCCGCCCATTTTGATCCTGTTGGGAATATTGTAGTTCCAGTCTATTTTAAAGACCAGTTTTTCTCCTTTCTTTAATACTTTTGGCAGATCAATACGCATCATCGTCTTGTTCACCGTATATTTCAAAGCGTTTCCGGCTGCATCCGTCACTTTTTCAAGATTCACACCGTAGCCGTTGTCCTTTTCCGGAAGCTCAGTTACCTGAAGCTGCTGATCACTGGTAGCGGCAGGAAGCGTGGAAGGAAACTGGAAGCCTGCATTTTTTACTGTAGACTGCTCATTTTCGTCCAGCTGAAGCCAGATATAGTCCAGATCATCCGGAGAATTGTTGTAGTAGGTGATGGTTTCTGAACCTTTAAGATTTCTTTTATCCTCATCAAGGTAAGCGGTAATATCATAATCCGCTTTGTTCTGCCAATATCCGTGGCCCGGAGCTCCCGAAGCCGTTCTGAAGATATTGGGAGTCGGGAGAATAGTTCCCAGCTGCTCGAATCTGTTTCCGTGGTTACTTCCAGGGTTGTTCTGGATATTTTGTGCGGTGAAACCTGTATAGGCAAATACAGAAAATGAAAATAGGAATGCTTTTAGTTTCATTACCGAATTGATTTAATAATTATCAAAGATAATAATAAGTAGTTGAAAAATTGAAAATGTTTCAAAGTTAAAACGGAAGTCTTTCCAAAGTCATTTTTAAAGCCAGTGCAAATACCCCTGAAGAAACAAACAGAACCCAGTCTTTTTTATTCACTTTAAAAACACTCAGTAAGATAAATAAAAGGATAAGGATAGCCGATACAATAACGATCTGTCCAAGTTCCAGCCCGATATTAAATCCTAATAACGGAATGGCTATGCTCTGGCTTTTTGCGATCATCACTCTTGCGGTATTGGCGAAACCCATGCCGTGAATCAATCCGAAGATCAGAGCGAGATAATAATTGGCCCGCATCAGAGTCTGCTTTTTATTCTTCATCAAGATATTATCCAGAGAAGTAATGACAATCGTCAGCGGAATTAAAAACTCCACCCACGCCGAAGGAACCCGGAACACATCAAGAATGCTCAGCGCAAGCGTGATGGAATGCCCAATGGTGAAAGCCGTCACCAGTACCAGAATTTTTTTCCAGTCAGTGTAAGAATATACTGCGATCAGGGCCAGAACAAACAACTGATGATCCAGCGCATCCAGAGAAATAATATGTTCCCAGCCAAGGTTTAAATAAAAGAGAAAATCCTGCATCATAACGTAAAAATATAATGCGTACGAAAATAATGATTAATTTCGAACAAATTTTAAATGTCAGAACTTATGAAGAATTTATGGCTGTTTCTGCTTCCTGTATTTTTTTTATTCTCTTTTTCAAAAGCGAAGCATCCTTATCATGTAGGTTCTGTGGAAATCAATTATAATTCGAAATCAAAATCTTTTGAGATTACTGGCCGGTTCTTTCTGGATGATCTTGAAAACGGACTGGGGAAGAAATATGGAAGCTCTTTCCACTTTAATGATGAAAAGTATAAAGCTAAGCTGAATGAAGCTCTGGAAAAATACTGTGCAGACTATTTTAAATTAAAAGCGGACGGAAGGTTTTTAAAAGTAAATTATGTAGGCTATGAAGAAGACAGTGAATCCGTGAATGTTTTCCTGGAGTCTGAAGCCGTACCTGTACCCAAAAAACTTGAAGCAGCTGTAAGTTTTCTTTATAATCTTTTTGATGACCAGATTAATATTGTTCATATGATTGTAAACGAAAACCGGAAAAGCGAAAAGCTTACCTATCCCAACCGCTATCTCTATCACCAGTTTTAATACAATTCTATCTCCGGCTATGCTAAATAATAAGCCAGATTATGGATAAATATTAAATCACTAATTATTGATTAATAATTTAATTTTGTATCCATTTTAATACTTGTTTTAATAAATAAATCTCAATACAATTGTTTTTATATTGTGTATTTATCAAGTGTAAAGAATTTTTAATTAATTAATTTTGAATATATTTGATTTTTATTTAAAAATAGTTATATTTGATAAGCTTTGTTTGAGATCTGTTAATTTGTAATTAACGGTTAATTAAAAGATAATTTTTATTAAAAATCAAAGCAGCGTCATTTTGAATCAGGAAGTATCACTACTTATATATTACGGGTAGAAAAAATATACATCAGTTCTATGAGAATAGAAAACTGAGATCAGCGAAATGAGGTATCGATTCTAACAACACAAATCATTGAAACACTTACGTTCCCGGTAAGTGTTTTTTTTATTGATGATCGAGCTGGATCAGGGCATTGACACCCTTGGCGTGAGCAAGAAGATCAGGAAAAAAATCATTATAGCACTCCTGCAGAAAGGGTTTGTTATTTAGGAAAGCCTCAAAAACCGGAATATCAGGCTCCAGATATTTGGCTTTATTCAAAACATTCCGCATGCTGAATTTAATGCCCCAGTCCTCACGGTAATTATACAGCCAGTCGTCTTCCTCCATTTTGACCAGCATTTTTCTGAAATTTTCCGGAAGCCATTCTTTGTGCTCGTTCAGAACCCTGTAAACCCGCAGCGAATGTGCTTTCCATTCAGCTAAAGAATGAAGGCTAAGGTCCGTGGCTACAAAATAATCCATAGAAACATCTACAAAAGCCCCTGCATACAGCCTGACCAACGGAGCAAATACTTTTTTCGCCTCGTGGATGGCCGGATGGGAATCTGTGAATGTATCCACCGCCCTGTGCATTGTAATGCCGTCCTGAATATCTTTCGGAAAAGAATAGCGGTCCTTGTTCCGGATGAAATCTTCAAGAAACTGTCCTACGATCTGTCCGTCCGAAAAGGTGAGAAAAGAATGGGCTAAATAATTCATAAACGAATATAGAAATTTTTAAATAATAACCTGCCATCTGCGAAAGTCTCTACCCAAACTCCATTCCCGGTTTCCGAATATTTAAAATCAATCGTATTTAAAACCAGTTTCTCCGGAGAAATGAGGCTTAGGTGAAGCTCATCATCATTGACAAAGCTTTGGAATTGAACAGGATGAGAGAAATGATTACGGATCTGAAGGTCTTTATAACCATAAACCACCGTACAATCCGAACCCAAAGGCGTAAAACGTTCCTCCTCTTTGTAAATATCAATGGAATGCGGATACCTTTCAATGATCTTCAGTCCGGCCTGCAGCGCAGCGTAATACATGATGGATGAAAACTGGCAGATTCCGCCACCGGCTCCGCTGGAAATATTATTTTTTATCAGATTTCTGCCTTCTCTGAAATTGTTCTTTTCAGTAGGTTTTCCGATTAATTTCCAGAAAGAAAATACTTCACCAGGATAGATCACCAGCTGATGAACCTTATCACTCACCACTTTTAAATTGTGAATTTTATTTTCGTTGAATTCTCCTTTTTTGATGATTTGTTTAAGCTGAATGCTGTGCCCGCCGATGGGTTCAGAAGCATATTGATTTGAATAAAAATGTCCGGATTTTTGCTCATCAAGATACCGCTGCATTAATCTGATCTGCAGTTTTAAAGGATCGGGGAGTAGTTTTTTTAATAGCCGTTTCATTGCTTTTCCAGTACTAAAATGTGATAGGAAGCCCATTTTTTCAGAAAACTCCGGCAAAGCAGAATATCCAGAGGCAGGAAAAACTTTCTAAAGCTTTTTGGAATTCTGTGAACAGGGAACAGCAAAACACCCGTTGTGCTTCTGATGCTCCACTGATCGGCTGTTAAATCTGAGATCTCCGAAGACGTAAAGCTATTGCCCGCATGCCAGTCTTCCTGAGGCGAGACCGTTTTTCTTCTGGTTTTTGTAGGATAGTCGAAAATTAAAACTCCTGTATTATTTAATTTTTCAGAACATTCGGTGAGGAACTTTTGTGTTTCCTCTTTCGTTTGGTGCATAATGACGTGAAAACAGAAGATACAGTCGAATTCCGTATCAAAAGGAATCTTTGAAATTTCTCCGGCTGCCGTCATTTTCCCCGGATGTTTTTTCGCGGCAATAGCCAGCATTTTTTCACTGAAATCCGTTCCGTGCGTGGCAAACTCCAGCAGCCGTCCCGTTCCGCATCCCAGATCCAGGACTTTCGAATATTTTTTATCCCTGAAAAAAGAACTTAGAAATACCTTCTCCTGCTGATCAATATATTTTCCATAGGAATTTTCGAAACGGTTTTCGTCGTAAGTTTCCGCAAGATGATCATAGTATTCATGGATTCTGTTTTTCATGGATTCAGGTTTCTTTACATAAAAATAAACAATCCTGCGGGTTCTTTCAACAAGTATTCCACTTTCTTTGAAATTTTAACCCCGACTCCGCAACTCAAACCTCAAACCTCGAATCCCGTACCTCGAAACCCGCATCGCGTCACTCCCCGTTTTCCTTCCTGTACTCAGAAGGAGTCATCCCCGTCATCTTTTTAAAAATTGTATTAAAAGCCGTCTTGGAATTGAATCCGGATTCAAAGGCGATTCCCACGATAGAAAGTTTTTTGTAAGATTCGCCGGTAAGCATTTTTTTGGCGTGATCTATCCTGTATTTATTCACAAAGTAGAAGAAATTTTCATTGAAGCCGTTGTTAAGAAGATAAGAAAGCTGATGAGCATTGATCTGAACCATATCCGAAAGCTTAAGCAGATTGAGATCACCGTCCAGATGAGGTTTTTCTGTTTCCATTAAAGCATTCAGCCTTGATTTTAGACCATCAAGTTCATGATCGGGGATCAGTTTTTTTCTTTCCGTTTCTTCTTCTTCGCTTTCCAGTTCAATAGATAACAATTCATCACGCTGCTTTTTGTTAACCGGATAGATCTCTTTTTGACGGAGAACATAATAAACCGTACTGTAAACAATAAATAAAAACAGCAGATCCATCACCACATGCTGGTGCATTTTATAGACAAATGCGTTATACAGCTCGTAGCCGACCGTAATAATTATGGTCACAAAAAGGAGAAAGCTCAGTTTGATCAGCCATTGCAGGTCTATATTTTCCGTATTCGAGGAAATGGTTTCAATCCTTTTCTGATGTTTCCTGATTTTAAAATAAATAAGCGCGATATAGGGCAGATTATGCGCCACATCGATGAGCAGCACCGCATTGTAAATAACCGGATGTCCTTCTGAATTGAATAACAGGATCCAGTAGATCACCGGAATAATAAAGCAGACCAGATCTCTCTTTTTAAAGCGATAAGCCGGATTGATGAAAAATACTACGCTGAAAAACAGAAGGATAGGTGTGAGGATTTGAATCACATACACCAACGAGGCAAACAGGGGATCCGGAGAAATTCCGCAGAACTTTAAAACATCCAGCACCCAATAGCTGGACCACAGCAGCAGAAACAGGCCGAAAAATAAATTTGCTCTTCTGTTAACCCTCATCGGATTGATCAGTACTGTGAACGAAAGCAATGTTAAGCCTCCGTAAAGCAGAACAAGAATAAACTTTTGAATATTTTCAAGCTGCATGCCGTAGGGTTTTAAAAGATCCTTTCGTGGAAATCCTCTATTTTGCTCACTTCCTCAATCTTGATCCCGAATTTTCTCTTCGGAATTTTATTAAGGTTGGAAACAAATATTTTTTCATAGCCTAATTTTTCTGCTTCAGTAATTCTCTGTTCTACCTGCGCAATAGGACGGATTTCTCCGCTCAGTCCAATTTCTCCCGCAAAACAGAAATGTTCGGAAATGGCAATATCTTCATTGGAAGACAGGATAGAAGCTACAACGGCAAGATCCAGTGCCGGATCATCCGTTTTAATCCCTCCGGTGATATTTAAAAAGACATCTTTCGCGCCCAGCTGAAAACCTGCACGCTTTTCCAGAACGGCCAGAAGCATATTCAGCCTTTTGGCATCAAATCCGGTAGAACTTCTCTGTGGAGTACCATAAACTGCTGTACTTACCAAAGCCTGGATTTCAAGCAGCATCGGCCGGTTTCCTTCCAGCGTTACCGCCACTGAATTTCCGGAAAGCTCTTCAAATTTCTTAGTGATCAGGATTTCAGACGGATTTTTGATTTCCTTTAATCCCTGGGAAACCATTTCATAGATTCCGATTTCAGCCGTAGATCCGAAACGGTTTTTATTGGCTCTTAGCAGCCTGAACAGGTGGTTTCTGTCACCATCAAAGTTTAAAACCACATCTACCATATGTTCCAGAACCTTAGGTCCGGCGATCTGGCCGTCTTTGGTGATATGGCCCACGAGAAAGACAGGTGTATTATTTTCTTTCGCGTATTTGATGATCTCATTGGAACATTCTCTAATTTGAGAAACTGTTCCCGGCGAACTTTCAATTAACTGAGATTGTAAAGTCTGGATAGAATCGATGATCATAAAATCCGGTTCCAGTTTTTTCGCTTCGTGAAGGATTTTTTCCAGTGAGGTTTCTGTAAACAGGAAACAGTTCGGATTCTGAACATCCGTCAGACGGTCGGCTCTCATTTTAATCTGCGAAGCACTTTCTTCCCCGGAAACATAAAAGATTTTTTTCTTCATCTTCAAAGCCAGCTGCAGCAAAAGGGTAGATTTTCCGATTCCCGGTTCGCCGCCGATCAGCGTTACGGATCCAAGCACAATACCGCCGCCCAGAACACGGTTCAGTTCTTCGGAAGGCGTTTTAATTCTAGGTTCTTCACTGGTCTCAACTTCAATAATGTTGATCACATGCTGTTTGGTTTTTGAAAAAGGCGGGGTTTTAGATGAGGTTTTCTCAACCACTTCCTCCACAAGGGTGTTCCATTCTCCGCAGTTTTTACACTGACCCATCCATTGGGAATACTGGGTTCCGCAGTTTTGACAGAAATATGCTGTTTTCAGTTTTGCCATACTGCGAAGTTAAAAAAAATGAATCTCCTTTCGGAATTTTAATTAATTTTCAGAGATGAAAAATTTAATATTAAAAAGTATACTGATCCTTGGGATTATGACCTTTTTAAATGCAGGAATAGTAGGTGAGACAGTAAAGTGGATAGGGCTTCCTCCTTCCAGTCATACACTGCACGGTTTTGCCATATTTATCGGGTGTCTGATTATCAGTCTGGTAAGTTTAATCACTATTTTGATTTTTAAGAATAGTTATACGGCCATCTGGAAAGTGGCTGTGTTATTTGAAATCCTTTATCTGCTCATGTTGTTGTGGTCTAAAACGAATCCGTTCACTTATTTTAGCACCCGAAAAGATAATGATCTTATGGACCTTTTCCTGTATGTAAATTCAATAGGTATTTTTCTGCTGATATGTATTTTTGATTTAATTTATTCTAAAATAACGGCATCTGAAATTAAAAACTAACATACATCAAGAGCCAGTCTGTTTTTATCATTTATCTTTACTCAAATTAAAAAAATAAATATCAAAATATAGTACAATGAAAAAAGTCGTTTTATCTTTCGTATTCACGCTGTTAAGCGTTTTTGGTTTTGCACAGACGGAATGGGCTGCGGATCCTATGCACTCATCGGTCAACTTTAACATCAAGCACATGGGGATTAATTTTGTGCAGGGACGTTTTGATGCCTTTAAAGGAAAAGTAAGCACGCAGGGTGCTAATCTGGATAATGCCGTTTTTGATTTTTCAGTGGATGTAAACTCCATCAATACAGGAGTAGACATGAGAGACAAACATCTGAAAAGCCCTGATTTCTTCGATACGGATAAATATCCGGCGATCACCTTTCACAGTACTTCTATCACAAAAGATAAGAACAATAATTATACTTTGAAAGGAAGCCTGAAAATTAAAGAAACGGTAAAAGATATCACTGTTCCGGTAACATTCGGAGGGGTAACTAAAAACCAGCAGGGAAAAGAAGTAATGGGATTCCAGGCAAAATTTACGGTTAACCGTTTAGATTACGGAATCAAATATGATCCTACAGGAGCAGGAGTGGCTAAGGATGCAGAAGTAAGTTTATTCTTCGAACTGGTAAAACAGTAATTTATAAATAATTTGTTTAAAAAAGGTTTCCTAATCACTTGGGAAACCTTTTTTATTGTTCTTTTAAATAAAACTTTATTTTTTTGGTTCACGCAGATTGAGCGGATTATGCAGATTAATTATTACGCGAACATCTGCGCCATCTGAGAAATCTGCGGGAGATTATATTAAAAATTTTAAGAATTAATTTTACCCGAAGAAACCGTGAAAATACCAAAGTCATCTATCAGCATATTGTCCTTTTGAACGCCGCTGTACTTCATCACTTTATCCAGTTCCTTCTGCGAACGTCTCCTCATGATCCAGTCTTTGTTCTGGTGGTTATTCAAAACATAAGCTATCATTTTCAGTTGCGGATGCCATGGTTGACCCGTGTACACCACAAAAGAATTTCTTTCTGAAACAGAAGCGGCTCCTTTCACCGCTCTGGACGCCATTTCATTGTCCCCAAACAGTTCAAGAATTCCTGAAATAATGGTGATATTCGGTTCGAAATTGAGTTTTTTATAGGTTTCAGGATCAAAACAATCGAAATTGGTAAACCGGATGTTCTGATAATTTTTATCCTTAATTACCTGTTCCCCGATTTCGATATTGGCTTTCACAAATTCATTGATCACAATCTCAGCTTCAGGATATTTTTCTTTGATATCAAATAAATAATTTCCCGTTCCGCCTGCAATATCAAGGATTTTAACAGCTCTGCCTTCCTGTTTAAGCTGAAGTATGTTTTGTTCAAGAAGCTGGATCAGATGCTCTTTACGGATGCGGATTCCTTTCCAGCCAATGGCGTTGAGGTAGTTTTTATCCATCATTTTCCCAAAACCTAACTTCCCTTTCGGCTGGTTCTGGTACACATAATGCAGGGAAGCTCCGGAATCAAAGCCGTATTTCAGGCCGATAGCCATACCGTTACTTATTTTCCCTATATTTTTAAGCGAAAATTTCTGAAACTTAAAATTCAGGTTATTGCCCACATTATTCTGAAGGTCTTCATATTCTTTCACAGAAAACCGGTCAGGATGGAGATTGGCTGTTTTATGTGTTCTTTTGAAACATTTTCCTGCAAAATCCGCTACTTTATCATATACTTTTTCCTTTCCGGTATCAAAAAGAATTCCATGGAAAAAGCCGGGAAGTACTTCATATCTTTTCAGGTCAGTATCCAGTTTATCGTAAAAGATTTTCTGGTCTTTGTTGAAAACCACATGATCTTTTTCTGCGGCAAGAATCAGGGTAGGCGTATCAATAGCTCCGGCATCCTCTACCAGACGTTTTCCTGCTTTGGCAAGGTCAATGAGAAGTTCAGCATCTATGGATCTTGTAATAAGAGGGTCGGTATCGTAAGCTTTCTGCTGCTCCGGATCGTGGGTCAGCATTTTGGACTTTACATAGCTTTTAATAATCAGCCCTTTTTTCAGTTTTGCTCCAAGTGCAATCATTTCACCGGCGAACGGAACAATCAGATTAATTCTGAAAGCAGGCGCCAGAAGAGCCATTCCTGCAATATCCGGTGCGAAATCATGAGCCCAGGCTGAAGCGACAACCCCTCCGATACTGTTCGCCAGGACAAAAATATCTGAGATTTTTACTTCATACTTTGATCTCAAAAATTGAGAAAAAGAATCGAGATCACGGACATAATCCATGAAAACGGATGATGTTTTGGTCTCCGTATGCCCATGACCACGAAGGTCGAAAGCAAAAATATTGTAGCCTGAAAATTGTGGCGATTGGGCAATATCATTCAGTCTTTCCGAGTGTTCGTGTCCTCGGTGGATGATAATAATGCTTTTTTGCAGGGGCTGGTAATTCCATTCGCGGTAGAAAATACTGCTGCCGTCGAAACTCTTAAAATGTCCGCTGTTCATAGTTCAATTTTTTTCAAAAAATCCTCCAGATAAGGATGAATCACTGCATTCCTGTGAATGCCTTTCATGGTTTTTACGGCTTCATCTATAGGTAAAGATAGAGTATTTTTCATTACCAGAATGCCGATTATGGTGCTTCTTGTAAAGCCCATGGTGCAGTGGATGAAAATTTTCCCGTCGGCAGGAAGTTTTTTATAGTTTTCAGTAATTTCTGCAACCAGTTTTTGGGTTTCACTGATGTTAAAAGTTCCGATATCCAAAAAGGGGAAAGAGTGATAGGAAGTTTTGTTTTTCAGCTCGTTATTTTCCTCTATTTCTGCAGAAAGGTCATAGACAAAAGTATGGTTGCTGGGTTTGAAATAAGGTAAATCTTTACGGCCTGGTCTTGAAGAAATATAAATCCGGGGTGCAATTTCCAGCGGTTTTCTGTTCTTTCTTAAAAATCTCCAGAAAATATGGGAGATAAGTAGGTAAGGCGCGTAAAATACTTTTCTCAAAAATGAAATATTTCCTTCTTTATCTTTTAATAAGTAAACATTATTTCTCTGGTAATGATAACCGATAATCACAGACATGAGTGCAGGCCACAGCAATAAAAGCCAGAAAGGATGATAGAACTGGTTCATCAACAATGCTGCCGAAAAGAAAATCCATCCCAGCAGAAAATAAAAATTTGCAACATGGAAATTCCTGTAATGAAAATTATTTTTGCGGTAAGGAAAAACGATAAAACTGATGTGCGCCAGAACGGCTCCTGAAAGAATATCGATGCAATGATGCTGATAGGTTGTCAGCGTGGAAATTCCCAGGAAAAGTAACCAGAACATTAAAAAGATCCGGATTTTTTTTAATCTGCTGAAAACCGTCCAGAAAATAAAAGCATAAGCAATATGAAGCGATGGAGACTGATTAAAAGGCGAATCAAATATTTTCAAAAAATGATAGGAATAGTGAAATACTGTGTCCTCAGTTTCAGGTTTTGATAGAGAAAATTTAAGGGGAAATGCAATAAAACACAGGCTTGCCACAACAGTGACGAAAAGCATTCTCTTCGTTAAAACTTTAAGCTGCTCTTTCTCTGTGCAGAAAAAAAATACCGAGCAGAAAAAAATACCGCTCGTCATATAGAAAAGAATGGTCCACGGCAGGAACGGAATGTATTTCTCAAAATCAAAGACAAAGGAAGGGACCTTTTCCAGAGTCGAAGTATACCATGCCGCAGAATTGTAAACAATCATGAATACAACCGCGCAGAGAATACATGCGTAGATTTTTTGCTTTATGGCCGGTCGTCTTTCATCCATCGGGCTTTCCTGTACATGATTATATTTAATAAGAAAGAAGGGAGTATGGATAGCGACTTCATCATCCATTTCATCTTGGTTGGGAAAATAACCAGCTTTTCCTTGTTTTCAATAGCTGCTGAAATAATGACTACAGCCGTCTGAACATCGGTTAAAAATGGTTTTTTGTCCAGATTATTGTGATTCAGCTGTCTTAATTTTTCTGTATCCACATACCCGGGAGCAATGGTCGTAACAGAGATTCTAAACGGTTTCAGCGCCCGGCGGTAAGCATCTGCCATCTGGATGACAGACCGTTTTGTTTTGGTATAAAGACTGGAATTTTCATAGTCCATGATTCCCGAAACTGACGCTATGACTGCAATATTTCCTTTTTTCTGTCCTTTCATGGCCTTCCGGGCAGCTTCAAAACAGTTGGCTGTTCCCAAAATATTGGTACTGAGCATTTCTTCAGCTTCTTCATAGGAAATTTTCCCGGCTACATCTTCTGCGTAGCTTCCCGCACAGTTGATGAACAGATCCAGATTTCTATCACCAGCCAGAAACGACTGCAGCGCAGCATTAACAGAATGTAGATCACAAACATCAGCCTGGAATATCTTTAAATTTTCAAAGCTGTTTTCAATCACTTTCCCAGGATTTCTTCCGCAGATTCCCACAACATCACCTTTTTCAAGATAATGCCGGGCCAACGCATACCCGATACCGGAAGTTCCGCCTGCTATAAAAACATTCATGTGATAGCTGTGATTTGCAATTGATGTAAAAATAGATTTTAAAACTGAAAGTAGAGCCGTTTAGAGCATCAAAAGGAGCAAAATTTTTTATCTTTTGAACCGTTAAGATTCTGCTTAAGGCTTTAAGAATATGAAGCTGAGCGTTGCTTTAAGATGTATAGCTTAAGAAATCTTTAGATTTTTCTTAATTATTCTTACTTTCTTCATTGGTCTTAATGGTTAAAAACAGTCATAAAAGACGCAAAAGTTTTTCATATGAATGGTATCTACACCTATTCACAAACCTCTGTGAAAATCTGGGAAATCTGCGGTTAAAATAAACCAAAGACAATCGATTACAATACTATGAGGAAAATATTCAATAGGAACGGGCTTTAGCCCGTTTGCCGAAAACAAGAACAAAATCCATTGGCTTCAGCCAAAACATATTTTATAAAATCACCCACGAATAGATTTCATGGTCTGATCAAAACCATACTGCCACTGCATTTCCATATCTTCTGCAAAACGTTCGTAGGCTTCCGGAAAAGAAAAATCAATCTCAAATTTCTTCCAATTGATTCCTTTTTTAAGATAATGTCCTTTCAGATCTTCTTTAATATGAGTTGTATCAATCTGAAAATCAACCGGGAATTGTTCAATCTCTTCAAGCCTTGCATTCCCACTGAAGCCCAGTACAGACCTGACGAGGGCTTCTTCAACCGGATTGTATGACTGTTTTTTTTCAATAATAATTTCATCTGCAAGATGATGGGCCAGCTCAGCAGGAATAAGATCAATTGCTCCGCCTGCAAAATATTTTCCCTGAAGAAAAACAGGTTCCACATAAAACATATCCGAGACGGAAATCCGGGTACTTTCCAGCAGGGAAATATCTGTTTTAATACTGATATGTTCTTCCACCGCACTGTTTTTCATGTTTTTGGAGGAAATTATAACCTGTTCCGGATTGATTTTTTCTGAAGTTTTTGGATCTGTAAAAATCACTTTCCGGTACAGTTTTCTGCCGTTTCTTTTCGGGCCTGCTTCTTTGGGATCAAAAAGAATTTCAGAACCAATGATGACCGTTGGAATTTCTTGTGAAAACTGAACATTTTTCAATGATGGAAAAACTCCGGTTAAGTCTTGTGGCATTTCGACAAGATATCTGCTGAAAACATCTTCTGCAAAAGGCGCATTCCTTTGATCAAATAATTTCTTTAAGGTGAAAAGACCAATGCCTGACAATTTTTTATGCCGGGTTAAAACTGTTCCCGATACAAAGCGGAAATATTCTTCTGATTTCAAATATTCTTTCCGGGAAATATGATCTGGAAAAGCGTTGATGACCGTTGCGGCAAACGCTCCTCCGCATGAAGCTATCAGGACATCGGGTTTCATGTTCAGTTCTTCCAGAGCGGCCAGCATTCCAAGGTAGATCATCAGCCGGGTTCCGCCTCCTGAAAATACAACTGCTCTTTTAAATTTTTCGCTCATGATCTTAGATTTTTACAAGAAGGGAAAATATCCAGAAGAATAGGGGAGCATTGAAGATCAGGCTGTCCATTCTGTCCAGAAGACCGCCGTGTCCTGGAAGAAGGGTTCCGGTATCTTTTATATGGGCTTTTCTTTTTAAATAAGACATAAAAACATCACCACAAAATCCGGACACGCCAAGAAGAATTCCCAAAATGGTATTGACTAAAATATCAGTTTCCAGTAAAAAGAAACCTAAAATATTACTCAATAATACTGTAAGGAAAACGCCACCGATAAATCCTTCCAAGGTCTTATTGGGGCTTATCTGAGGGGTGATTTTATGTTTTCCGAAAAACTTGCCCATCAGGTATTGAAAAACATCATTCAGTTCAGTGACGACCACAATGAAGATGATGGAATTCAGCCCGGAAGCGGTTTCGCGGATAAATGACAGATGAGGAAAGGCAAAAAGACAGACTAATAAAGCTATAATAAATCCATAAAGCTGTTTCACTGATGTTTTTAACAAAATAAAATAGAGTAATACAAGGACTGACAAAGCAGAGCTGTACAAAAAGTAATTTTCAATATTGAAAAAATACAGCAGGAAAAATTGTGCGGTTCCTACAAATAACGAAGGAATCAGACGATTAGAATTAATCCTGAATAATCTTAAAAACTCAAAAAAGCACTGAAAACCGATCCATGAAACAAAAACCTTCATGGTCAGCGGATGGGAGATTCCGGCAGCAAAAACAATGATAATGTAGATCCAAGTTTTTACCCGCAGCGGGACATCTGCAAATTTATTTTCTTCAGGCTTCATTCAGAGATTTCTTTAAGCGGATATAAGTGCTGATAGCTAACAGTAGAATGATTGTACCGAAAATATATTTCGAGATTCCTGAAATATCTGCCCCGAAAAATACTGCCAGACCATAGATTCCTAACACCAGGGCGCGGTCGCTTTTACCCATCGGACCATCGTAGCGGCGTTCTTTTCCTAAAGCTTTCCCTATCAGGCCTGCAAATTCATTGATGATGCTTAGTATAATGAAAACAATAATCAGGTATAAACTTTCCGGCTGGAATTTAAGCAGCGGAAAAAAGATAATCACATCGGAAACAATATCCCCGACTTCATTTAAAATTTCGCCCAATCTGCTGGTCTGGTTGAATTTTCGGGCCATCATTCCATCCAGAGCATTTAAAGCCATTCTAAGCAAAAGTCCGACCGGAAGGCTCAGGAAAAACCACTTTGAAACATCTGCATTCCAGAATAATACTCCAATGATAACAGACAGCAAAACAGAACTTACTGTAATTTGATTGGCCGAGACGTTATTCCTGTGCAGAAATAATAAAACCGGGGTAAGCAGCTGCTGAAACCAGGGCTTTAGTTTATATACCGAGATCATGGTGGTTATCGCTTTTTGTGATTGTTTATATCAAATATAGATAATTTTTTTAATCAGAATTTATAATTGGCAGGGAAGGGTTTTTCCAATTTCAAAATGTAAAAAATTGCTTTGTATCTCTTTTTCCCATAACTTTGCACAAACCTAATCTAATGAGTAAAAAGAATACAAAGTACATCTTTGTGACAGGAGGTGTAACTTCATCTTTGGGAAAAGGAATCGTGTCTGCTTCTCTGGGACTTTTGTTAAAATCACGCGGTTTTAACGTAACGATCCAAAAACTGGATCCTTATATCAACATCGACCCGGGAACACTGAATCCATATGAACACGGAGAATGCTATGTAACCGAAGATGGTGCAGAAACGGATCTGGATTTAGGTCACTACGAGCGTTATCTGGATGCTCCTACTTCCCAAAACAACAACGTTACGACAGGAAAAATTTACCAAACTGTTATCGAAAAAGAAAGAAAAGGAGATTTCTTAGGCAAGACGGTTCAGGTAATTCCTCATATCACCAACGAGATCAAACGCAGAATCAAAATGCTTTCCAAGCAGAACTACGATATCATCATTACTGAGATCGGAGGAACTGTAGGAGATATTGAATCTCTTCCATACATTGAAACGGTACGCCAGCTGAAATGGGAATTGGGTGAGAAAAATTCTATGGTGATTCACCTTACGCTGCTGCCTTACCTGGCTTCAAGCGGCGAATTGAAAACAAAACCTTCCCAGCATTCCGTGCGTCAGTTGATGGAAAGCGGAATTATGGCGGATGTTTTGGTGTGCAGAACAGAACACAATATTCCAAAAGATCAGCGAGCGAAATTAGCTCAATTCTGTAATGTTTCTCTGGATAACGTCATTGAATGTAAAGATCTGGAAACAATCTATGAAGTTCCAATGTATCTTCAGAAGCAGAATTTTGATGATGTAGTTTTAAAAGAACTGGATCTTAAAAATGATAAAGAAGCGGATCTGAAAGACTGGAAAACCTTCCTTAAAAAATTCAAAAATCCTAAAAGAACGGTAGAAATTGCCTTAGTAGGAAAATATATTTCTCTGCAGGATTCTTATATTTCTATTGCTGAAGCTTTCAAACATGCCGGTGCAAGTCTTGAAACTGAAGTAAAAGTAAGATGGGTATACAGTGGAGACATCACCGCTGAAAATATTAAAGAGACTTTAGGTGGTGTAGACGGAATCCTTATTGCTCCAGGTTTTGGCGATAGAGGAATTGAAGGAAAAGTTCTTACGGCCCAATATGCAAGAGAAAATAAAGTTCCGATGCTGGGAATTTGTCTGGGAATGCAGATTATGACCATTGAATTTGCAAGAAACGTTCTTGGTCACTCAAAAGCCAACTCAATGGAATTTGATACCTCTACACCGGATCCTGTAATTTCTATTATGGAAGAGCAGAAAAATGTGGTAGATAAAGGAGGAACTATGCGTCTTGGAGCATGGAAATGTTCATTGAAGAATGGTTCTAAACTATATGATATCTACGGCGCTAAAAATATTTCTGAAAGACACCGTCACCGTTATGAATTCAACAGTGATTATCTTCAGGAATTTGAAAAGAACGGCTTCCTTGCAACGGGTATCAACCCTGAAACAGGTCTTGTAGAAGCTCTTGAGCTTCCTGACCACCCGTTCTATGTAGGTGTGCAGTATCACCCTGAATATAAAAGTACAGTAGCAACGCCGCATCCTCTTTTCAGAGCTTTTGTGAAGGCTTGCGAAAAGAAATAAGGTAATAATATACCATAAACGTCTTATCATAAACTCAGGCTGATTATTCTCAGCTTGAGTTTATTATATAGTAACATGGTAATGCATAGAGATTTTGATAAAAAAACAGTATTTTTGTCAGCTCAAAAAGCAGTCTATCTTAATGCTTGATAAAATTTAAAATTTTAATATAAAATAAAATGCAACAAAACAAAGGAATCGATAAAAGTCAAATGATCAGTTTTGCGGTTTTGTGTTTGGTTCTTTTCGGATTCATGTTCTATTTCCAGAACAAGCAGGCGAAAGAGGAGCAGGAAAAAGCTCAGCAACAGAAGACCGAGCAGGTGAAAAATTCTGTAAAACAGACTCAGGCTAGTAATATCAATCCAAATGTCACTCCGGGTGCTATTCAGACAGCCAGTTTGAACAACAAAGAACTGAATGTTGAATTCTCCAGTTTGGGAGGGCAGGTTTCCAAAGTACAGCTTTCGGAATATAAAGCATACAATCATAAAACAGATAATGCTGATCTTCCGCTTTATCTGATCGACAAAAAGAACTCCAACTACGGTTTTCAGTTTAAGGATAAAACCGGAAAAGTCATTAATACCAAAGACCTGGTTTTTGCACCGGCTGTTAATGGGAATACCGTAACAATGACGGCTAACTATAACAGTGCCGTTATTCAGTTTGTCTATACATTACTTCCAAAATATACCCTTGATTTTAAAGTAAGAACGCAGGGATTATCTGCCGTTACTGCTGATAACAAAGCGGACTTTATCTGGGATTACAGTGTAAGAAACCTGGAAAAGGGTAGAGCACAGGAACAGTCTCACTCGGAATTCTCATACGCTTTCAATAATTATAAAGATTATGATTATGATGGAAGAACGGATATGAGTGAGGAAAAAGAAACGCTTAACTGGATTGGGGTAAAACAGCAGTTTTTCTCTTCTGTAATTGAAGCTAAAAACGGTTTCACACAGAGCAAAGGAAATCAGGAAGCGATTGAAGAAGGTGAGTATCTGAAGAAACTTAATTTTGAAGGGTTCGTACAGATGACGGGAAGCGAGCTTAATCAGGATTTTACCTGGTATTTTATGCCGCTTGACTTACCTCTGTTAAAATCATATGATAAAAACTTTGACGAAATTCTTCCGTTAGGATGGTCTTTCATTGGATGGATGAACCGTGGATTCTTCATGCCGATGTATAATATCATTGCAGAATGGGGACTTACAGCAGGTTGGGTAATTTTCTTAATGACCATTATCGTAAAACTGATCCTGTCACCAATCATGTACAAGCAGCATAAGCTGAGTGCCATGATGAAAGTGATCCGTCCTGAAATTGATGAGGTGAATGCAAAGCTTAAAGATGCAGACCCAATGAAGAAGCAGCAGGCTACGATGGAAATCTACCGTAAGGCGGGTGTTAATCAGATGGCGGGATGTCTTCCGGCGCTGGTTCAGATTCCTATTTTCTACGCCCTCTTCCGTTTCTTTCCGAATTTCATTGATCTGAGAGGAAAAGGATTCTGGTTTGCAAAAGATCTGACGGCTTATGATGATTTGATTAAACTTCCGTTTAAAATTCCATTCCTTGGAGATCACTTAAGTGTTTTTGCATTGGCTTGTACGATCGTGATCTTAATTTATACTGTAATGACTTCAGGTAACATGCAGCAGCCTCAGCAGGAAGGAATGCCGAACATGAAAGTTCTGATGTATATCTTCCCGATTACATTCCTGTTCTTCCTGAATACATCAGCATCCGGTCTTTCATGGTACTACTTTGTATCCAATGCGATCAACATTCTGATTATCCTGGTCATTAAATACGTGATACTGGATGAAAAGAAAATCCATGCACAGATTCAGGCGAATAAAGAAAAGCCGAAAGCTGAAGGTAAGTTCCAGAAGAGAATGAGAGAGATGATGGAGAAAGCTCAGGAGCAGCAAAAAGTGCAGGAGAACCAAAAGAAAAAGAAATAAGATTTCTGAAAATCTATAATAAAAAAGAGAAGCAAATTTGCTTCTCTTTTGTTTTTTAATCACAAGGCTTTGGAACAGGTTGATTCATGTGCGGGCACGGTGTATCGCAAGGACAAATTTGTCCACCCATAATCTGCTTTAACTGATTTTTGCTAATTAATTTAGCGTTTTTGATTTTTGTAAGATTTTTCATAGTGTAATATTAAGATTGTTTTCAGTTCTCTTGAAAATTTAAGAAAACTCTTTATTTGGTTGTCTTCCAAATATAAATAAAATATCTGTTCCAATTTTTTTAAATTGAATTTTATCGAAATATTTTCTGTGTTTTATTCTGTTTCTTCCCAATAGAACTGGCTGGAATTCCGGCTGCAGTAAAGAGCAAAAACAGATCACTTATAATGAAAAAGAGAAGCAGATCTGCTTCTCTTTTTTAGTTTTATATCATCGGATTCATTAATCAATAAAGTTTTAATCATATTTCAGTCTGAATGACTGTCTGTGATGTTTTGTGGGACCGAATTTAATTAAAGCTTCCTGATGGGCTTTTGTGGCATATCCGAAATTAGTGTTCCAGCTGTATTCAGGATGATCCTCATGGAGTTCTATCATTAATTTATCCCTGTAGTTTTTAGCCAGAATAGAAGCTGCTGCGATAGACAAAACCTTTGAATCACCTTTAATGATGCATTGGTGGGGAATGTAATTATAAGGATGGAATTTGTTTCCGTCTACCAGAATCAGTTCCGGTATTATCGTTAACTGGTCCAAAGCCCGGTGCATGGCATGAATACTCGCATTAAGGATATTGTGCTCATCAATGAATGAAGGGGGAAGCTCTGCGATAGCATAATTTTTTACATTGTCTTTGATATAGCTGTCCAGTTCCATTCTTGTCTTGAATGTTAATTTCTTGGAGTCATTCACCAGATTTTGCTCAAAACTGTCATCCAGAATGACAGCTGCGGCTACTACAGGCCCGCTCAGGCATCCTCTTCCTACTTCATCACATCCCGCTTCGATGTAAAGGTCTGTCCATTTGTGCATTAGATCCATGAATATTATTTGTATAGATTGGTAAAATTAGTAAAAAATACAAATTGATTGAAAATGCAGTTTATCCTGTGGTAATGGTACTTTTGTAGATTTAATTCACATATATTGTGAAATATTTGTAATATTGATAAAACATATTTTGGTGTCTTATTTCAGTATTTTTTATTTTTTAACTAATACTTTTTATTAATATAGTCATATTGTTTCGTTTTATTATTGAATTTAAAATTATTTAACGTAAAATTTTGTATTTTTAAGAAAGTTTCACATATTTGCAAATCATTAAAAAATTATAATCAATTAAACATGAAGAAATTAACAACTAGTGTTTTAGCGATAGTGCTTACCGCTTCCTTTGGATTGGTCAGTGCGCAAAATACGCAAGATGATACTTTACAGGTTAATGACATCCGGGAGATTGTTGTTACAGGTGCACTTGGTCTTAAAAAAAGACAGGATGCGGTTACATCTTCTAATCAGGTAGTAAATGCTGCTGAAATTACTCAGGCAAATAACCCGAACCCTGTTCTGGCACTTACCGGGAAAGTTTCCGGACTTCAGATCAACACGACTAATACCTCTGTGAATTCTACGGCAAGAGTAGTTTTAAGAGGTCCGAGATCGGTTTCAGGAAACAACCAGGCATTGGTGGTTATTGATGGTGTGATCTCTTCGCTGGCAATTTATCAGAATTTACCACCTGAAATTATTGAAAACGTTAACGTTATCAAGGGTATGCAGGGAGCAGCTCTGTATGGTGAAAAAGGGAGTAACGGTGTTTTGATTGTAACAACCAAAAGAGGATCAAAATCTGAAAAGTTACAGTTTTCATTAACGAACTCTGTAGATTTTTCTTCTGTTTATAAACTTCCTTATTTCCAGGAACTGTATGGACAAGGATGGCCTGGAGATGCTTTTGATACCACTGAATATGGCGGAACAACCTGGACTCCTTATGAGAACTCTGCATGGGGCCCGGCTTATAACTCAGTATTGGGAGGACAAAGTTTATATGTGGGGCTTCCACAGGCGAACAATCAGTTTCTTAGAGAAACATTCTCTCCTAAAAAGGATCACGTAGCTAATTTCTTTAAAACAGGTGTTTTATTCCAGAACGGTATTTCTGTTTCTGCGGGAGGATCTGATTCTTATGTGTTTTTATCTGCCAACAGAACGCAGAATGATTTCGTTGTAGAAAATGACCAGCTTAAAAGAAATAACTTTATTCTAAAAGCAGGAAAGAAATTAGGGAACTTCAGAATTGATGGTAACGTTAACTACTTAGATTTAAGTACTTCAGAAACTTCTGCAGGATTATATGATCAGTTGTTACAAACGCCTACGAACGTTGATATCAGAAAGTTCAGATACTCACTTCCGGATGCCAGTCACTCAATTTATATTACGAATCCTTATTGGACTATCGATAATGAGAGATATAACAATAAGAGCAGAACTTTTACAGGATTAATTAATCTTGAGTACAATTTAAATAAGAATATCTCCTTTACATATGCAGGATCAGTAACATCCATATCTTCCATTGCAGAAAGTTACCTGAATGCATTTGCTTATGACAGGATTTATCAGGGTACAGGGACGTATCTGGATGGGCATTCTCCAAGTGATGGAACTTTTGCAAGAGAGCCAATTGTTTCCAGTTACTATAAATCAGTGGGTTCTGGATTTAGATATTATGGCGATTTAATGGCGAACTTTGATTATGACCTAACGGATAATATCAATATGAGGCTTAACGTGGGACACAATATCCAGGATAATACGTCCTCTACAACACAAGTTGGGGGAACCAACCTTAAAATTCCAGGATGGTATCATATTACCAATGTTTTGAATCCTGATCCTTTCTATAAACTTGATAATGGTAAATCACAGGTGAGATCTTATGCTTGGTTTGCCAACCTGGATCTTGCTTATAAAGATTATTTATTCCTGAATTCTACCTTCAGATATGAAAAAAGTTCTCTTATCAGCTTAAATCCTAGAGATATTGATGGAAATGCGTTGCCTTTTTCAAATAAGCCTTTTGCTTATTATTCTGTAGGGGCGTCCTTTATTCCTACAAAAGCATTTGAAAATATTAAAGGAAAAGTACTGAACTATGCTAAAGTGAGCTTATCATTCAGTAGGGTAGGTAACGTACAGACTATCCCTGTGTATGGTCTTGACCGTGTGGGTGCTTTCCCAACAGGATATCCTTTCGGTAATTTATCTTCATCGCTACCTACGGCTAACTTCTATGCTCCGGATATTGAACCGGAATTCTATAACTCTAAAGAAGCTGGATTACAGTTAGGATTCTTTAATGACCGTATTACTTTTGATGGGTCAGTATATAGAAATGATACCAATAACTTAATTACTTTGGTGACTACTTCTTCTGCTTCGGGAATTACTGGTATTCTTAATAATATCGGGGATAGCCGTAATGAGGGGTTTGAATTGGATTTAGGTTTTACACCGATCAAATCCAAAAATTTTGAATGGAAAATAAGAGGATCTTATACTACATACAGAACAAAGATTCTTTCCTTAGCTGATGGTTCTGACGAGACTCCATTGAATGTGATCTCAAGACCAACTGTAGGAATTTATGCTGTAGTGGGAGAAGATTTCCCAATGATCAAAGGAACTAAGTACCAAAGAGATCCTAATGGAAATATTATTGTTGACAGAAACGGAAACCCTCTGACTACTTCAACTTTGGAAGTTTTAGGAAAGGTAAATCCTGATTATATCCTGGGTTTCAGTACTTCATTTAAATTTAAAGGAATTACATTAAGTGCTGTTGCAGATTACAGAACCGGAAACAGCTTTGTTCCGCTTTCTAAAGAATTACTTGCTTATGCCGGGCATCTTGAGCAGACTGCGACTTTCGACAGAAACCAGGGGTATGTTGTTCCTAACTCAGTTCAGTTGGTAAACGGACAGTATGTACCAAATACAACACCTGTAGGAGATGATGCGTCTTACTTCGGAACCAATGAATACTTTACGAACGGTAATTTCCGTAGAGTAGGTGAGGAGCATGTAATTGACGGTACTGCCTTTAAAATAAGGGAGATTGCTTTGAGTTATGATATCCCGAAATCTGTATTAAGAAATACATTTGTTAACTCATTAACCATAGGAGTGTATGCAAGAAATCCTATTGCGATTTATGCAAAGAGCAACAGAAACTATGCTGATCCGGAAACAGCTACAACCAGCGGAAATGCTGCAGGTTTGGCGTCTACAGGACAATATCCTACTATCAGAAACTTTGGCTTCAACTTAAATGTAACTTTCTAATTATTGAATAAAATGAAAAAGAATAAATTTTTAACAGCTCTGTCCATTGTGGCATTAAGTATAGCGGCGACTTCCTGCTCTAATGAGTATCTGGATGTCAATGATAATCCTAATGCAATACAGGCAGAGTCGATTACTCCGGATCTTATGCTTCCGGGAGCTATCAGTACGGCTTACAGAACGCAAGGAGGTACAATGGTGCAGTTTGGGAACTTAATGATGAACAGCTGGGCTGGAAACACATACAGTTTTGGAGGTGCATTTTCAAGAGAATTTAACTTGGGATCAATAGATAATACTTTTTATACAGGTATTTGGGGGCTATATCCTAGAATAGCTAATTTTGCTCAAATAGAAATCTATCCCAATGCTGATCATAAGCAGGATAATTATATTGCGATCGCAAAAATTATGAAAGCATATTATATGCAGTATATTGTGGATCTTTACGGGGATGTTCCTTATTCTGAAGCCTTTAAAGGAAGGGATAATATGACGCCTAAGTATGATCAGGATTCAGATATTTACAAGGCACTTATTACAAGCCTGGAAGAAGCGAATGCTATTATTGCAGCGGGGAATGCTAATGCTGAAAATCCGGGAGCTGCAGATATTGTTTTCCACGGAACTATGACGAAATGGGCATCTTTCTCCAATACAATTAAATTAAGAATGCTGGTTAGAATGTCTAAAGTGACAGGTGATCTTGCGGCGTACAGGGATGCGAAATTACAGACTCTTGCCAGTGCAACATTTATTGATGAAGAGGTTGTAGTAAATCCTGGATATAGTGCTGCTACTGACGATCAGATGAATCCTTATATTCTTAACTGGGCAAGAACTTCAGCAGGAACTCAGGTTCAGAATTATGGACTTGTTGTTGCTTCCGAGCATATGGCAAATGCATTAGAGGGTAATCTTATCCTGAATGATGCCAACTATTCTAAATTTACAGGATTAAAAGATCCTAGAAGAAGCAGGTTATTTACCAATGTAGCCTCTGTTGATTATAATGGAAATGCATTTACAGGATTGAAGGGAATCAGACAGGGAGCTGTTCCTGGTCAGCCTGGAGCGCCTATCAGTAATACGAACACTTCAAAGCTGGGGATTGGTAATTTTGCAGGATCGGCTGCTATCAGTACCTGGACGGATGTAATTGATGTTAATAACGGACGTGGTGGAGTATTGATGTCAAGTGCGGAAAGTAACTTCCTGCAGGCTGAAGCTGCACTTAGATGGCCGTCTGTTTTTACATTTAGTCCGCAGGCTAAATTTGAATCAGCGATCAAATCTAATGCTGCCTGGTTGGGTGCAAATGCTGCAACAACGACAGCTTATATTACTTCGGCTAATGCCAGACCAGGACTGGGTTGGACAGGTTCTACACAACAGAAGATTGAAGCAATTATGACTCAGAAGTGGATTGCTTTAACGAATGTAAATCCTACAGAAATGTTTATTGAATATAACAGAACAGGATATCCATGGACGCCATTGGCGGTTACGGCTCAACAAGTTAATAAGCCGTACCGATTGATTTATCCATTCTCTGAATATGCTGCGAATGCTGCAAATGTTCCTAATATATCTGCTGCAGATATATTTGTTAAAAATCAGCATACACCTTTCTGGAATCAAAATTAAATTTGACAGATTTTTAATATATTTTTATTTACCGCCCTCGGGCGGTTTTTTTATTTTATTAATTGAATGCTCGCTTTTGTGAGTATAAAATATGATATGCATAGCATTGCTTTTTAAGAAGAGTGTTTTTTTATTTTTCATTGAAAAGTGAGTAATTGTTTTGATTATCAGTCTGTTATTGCGCTTTTTTTAAATATTCTATATAGAAAATATCAATTAAAAGCATTTGTGTATTTATGAAAAAAAATAATATAAAAATGTTTTGTTTTTGTTAATTGTTTTGTTTTTAACTTAATTTAATAAATTTTTTGAATATTGTTTTATGAAATGATGAACATTTGATATTTTTTTAAGATTTTGTTTTGTGTTTTTAAGAAAGTTTTACAAATTTGTACAGTCCACAAAATTAAAATTTGATATGAAGAAACTAACAACAAGTCTGCTTGTTTTAGTATTGTCCTCATCTGTTGCAATTGCAAACGCCCAACAGACGAATGATACTGTAAAAACAAAGGAAATTGAGGGGGTAGTAGTAACTGCACTCGGAATTAAAAGAGAAAAAAGATCTCTCGGCTATGCAACCCAGGAAGTGAAAGGGGATGCCGTAAATAAAAACCCTACAACCAACTTCTTAAATAACCTATCCGGAAAAGTAGCTGGATTAGAGATCAAGCAAAGTACCAACTTTGGTGGTTCTATCAACGTTGTTACAAGAGGGTATAAATCTTTATTAGGTGATAACCAGGCACTTTTTGTGGTAGATGGTGTTCCTATTATGAATAAGAATATCAATACTGCAAATCAATCTTCTGGTGGTGGAGGTTATGACTATGGAAGTTCTGTATCTGATATCAATCCCAATGACATAGAAACACTTAACGTGCTTAAAGGAGCTGCAGCAACTGCATTATATGGTTCCAGAGCTCAGAATGGTGCTATTATTATTACCACGAAAAGAGGAAAGAAAAATAAGGAAGGAATAGGGATGGAATTTTCTACTTCTATCACGATGTCTACAATAGATAAATCAACCTTCCCGGAATATCAGACACAATATGGGCAAGGATACACAGGAAGAAGTTTTAGTACTGCATTGTATCAGGGAAGCCCAAGAGTGGCTTTTGGGAATGATGCTTCCTATGGATCGCCTTATGATGGATCTATGGTATGGCAGTATGGTGCTTTTATTCCCGGATCTCCAACCGAAGGGCAGAGGACGCCATGGCAGATGGCTAAGAACGGACCGATTAAATTCTTCAATACCGGGACCAATTATGTGAACAGTTTAGCTTTCAATGGAGGAAATGATCAGGCAACTTATCGTCTAAGTTATACAAATACGGATGCTTCAGACATAATGCCGAACAGTTCTTTAACTAAAAATAATTTCAGTGGAAATGCATCTTACAAGATAACGGATAAATTAACCGCTAATTTATACGCCAATTATATTACTCAAAAAACCGTTGGACGAAATAGTACGGGATATAACGATAATATAATGACGAATTTCAGACAATGGTGGGCTACCAACGTAGATATAAAAGATCTGCAGCACCTGTATAATTCTTTCAGAAAAAATTATACATGGAACATGAGAAGCCAGACCGATCTTACACCTGCTTTCTGGGATAACCCGTATTTTCAGCGATATGAAAACTATCAGAATGACTCTCGTGACAGATTTGCAGGAAACTTCAGCTTAAGCTATGATGTAAATAAAGACATTAACCTATTGGTAAGAATGGGAAGGGATGGTTACACCATGATTACGGAAGACAGAAAAGCAGTTGGTTCATACATTGGAAATGATTTTGGATTAAACGGAACTGTTGACCAGCCTTCAGGTTATGCTACGAATCAGTACAAGTTTTCTGAAACCAATTATGACTTTATTGGGACCTACAAGAAAAATATTACCGATGACTTTAATGTTAATGTATTGTTAGGAGGTAACGTTAACGTACAAAAAACTTATTCTAATCAGCAGTCAACTTCGGGAGGACTTTATATTCCTGGAATTTATACGGTTGCCAATTCAAATTCTTCACCGGTTAGACCTTTAATTTCAGACGTTTCAAAATATGTTTACGGAGTTTTTGGTCAGATTTCCTTAGGGTACAAAAATACCTACTATTTGGAAGGAACATACAGAAGAGATCAATCTACGGCACTTCCTACGAATGATGCAGTGTACTGGTATCCATCATTATCTGCGAGTGTTGTGTTCTCTAATTTAGTGAAAGCAAACTGGCTGAACTTTGGTAAGGTTAGAGCAGCATACGCTGAAGTAGGATCGGATACTAATGCAGACCAACTATTGAATAGATATTTCTCTCAACCTTCTTATGGAGATATTCCTATTTATGCTTACAATACTACACTTAGAAATTTTGAGCTTAAATCACAGGGACTTAAGAATGTGGAAGTGGGTATTGAAGCAAGAATGTTTAATAACCGAGTAGGTTTTGATGTAGCTTGGTTCCAGAATAAAGCATTTGATCAGATCTTACCGCTACCGGTTTCTTTTGCTAACGGTGCATTGGCTAAAACCCAAAATGCAGGTGAGCTTACTACAAAAGGTTTCGAAGTATCCCTTAATGTAACGCCTATTAAAACAACCAATTTTTCCTGGGATCTTAATTTAAACTGGTCTAATCCATGGACTAAAGTTACCGCACTTGCTCCGGGTATTGAAAATATTACAATGGGTAGATCACAGGGAGGAGTAAGTATTAATGCCCCTCTTAATGGAGATTACGGTTCAATATGGACTTCCGATTATGTATACGATGCCAACGGACAGCGTATTGTTGGAGAAAACGGTGCCTATCTTGTAACAGATACTCCTACATACAATCAGGGAAGCTTCCAGGCTGACTGGACAGCTGGTTTGAATAACACGATCAATTACAAAAACTTATCATTAAGCTTCTTAATTGACTGGAGAAAAGGAGGAAAAGTATATTCTCTTGACCAGTTTTACGGATATGGAACAGGGGTATATCCTGATTCAGTAGGATTTAATGAATTAGGAAACCCAATCAGAAATACGCTTGCTACAGGAGGAGGTGTGATTTTACCAGGTGTGATGGAGAGTCCAACTAATCCGGGAACATATATTCCGAATACGATAAGACTTGACAGGTCACAATCCAGCCAGGTTTTAGGAACTGACCTTCCTGGAGCTGCCTACGTGTATGATGCAAGTTTCATCAAATTAAGAGAGGTAGCCATAACCTATAAATTTAATAAAGAGTTTTTCAATTCTAAATTTATACAGGGAATGTCTGTAAGTTTAATTGGTAATAACTTATGGATCATGCATAAAAACTTACCTTACTCTGATCCGGAAGCTGGATTGTCTTCAGGAAACCTTCAGGGATATCAATCTGGTCCGATGCCGGCTACGAGAAACATTTCATTTAATGTAAAAATTAATTTCTAAAGAACATGAAAAAATATATAATAACATCAATATTAGCGCTTTTGTTTGTAGGATGTTCAACAACTGATGATGTCAATTTGGATGACCATGCATTTTACAATACAACTCAGGAGTCCTTACTGACCTATTCACAAAAGGAGCTTAGTGATTATATGAACACGCCTAGTGTGAATGAAAACAACTTTAGGCTGACCATGCAGTACTGGACGGAAACTATTTACGTAAATGAAAGTAATTATGACTTTACAAATAGAAACGTATCCAATAATGTCTGGACTGACAATTATGTGAATGTACTGAAAAACCTAGATCAGGCAGAAGGGATCATTAATGCCTATACACCTACTCCTTCAGAACTTACGACATGGCCTGGTAAAAAGAAAAATCAGCTGGCCATCATTGATATGATGAAAATCTATACATATCAGGTTTTAGTAGATACTTATGGTGATATACCTTATACCCAAGCATTAAATATAGATGCTTATCCACTTCCGAAATATGATAAAGCTGCTGATATTTATTCTTCACTGATTACCAAATTAACTGCAGACATAAATAATCTGTCGGCTAGCGCAGGTACGTTTGGTAATGGAGATATTTACTATAAAGGAGATATCGGAAAATGGAAAAAATTTGGAAATTCATTATTACTTAAATTGGGGATCGCTTTGGCAGATGTTAATCCATCTTTAGCGCAAAATACTGTAAATCAAGCTTTAGCAGGTGGAGTGATCACGTTGTCCAGTGATAATTGCCAGTTCCAATATCTTGGGGCCTCTCCAAACGAAAATCCTATGTTCCAGGAAACTGGTTCCAGAGATGATTTTATTGCAGGAAAGACATTGGTTGATTATATGAATACTAACAATGACACAAGAATCAGCAAATATTATACAGATGTGGATGGAGACTATATTGGTCAGGTTATAGGAACACCAGGAGAATTTGCGGATTTTTCAAATGCAGGAGCATTCGCATATACAGCTACTACACCTGGAGTGATTCTGAGCAGTACAGAAGTATTGTTTTATCGTGCTGAAGCTGCTGCAAGATGGGGAATTGGAGGTGCCCCTGCTACATTATACGCTGATGCTATTACTTCTTCTTTCACGGATTGGGGAGTAGCTTCCGATGCAGTTGCATACATTGCAGCACATCCGTACAATGCAGCAAACTGGAAAAAATCTATCGGGGAGCAGGCTTGGGTAGCGATGTATAATCAGGCAATCACTTCTTGGAATTTCTTCAGAAGATTAGATTATCCTCAATTAGTAGCTCCTGCTACAGCAATTCCTAACGCAGATGGTAAAGTTCCGGTTAGGTTGCAGTATCCTGCGGCTGAAGCTACAACGAATGGTACCAACTATGCTGCTGCCAGTGCTGCAATTGGTGGTGATAGATTGACAACAAAAATATTCTGGGATATCAACTAAAAAATAGTTACTCATATTCAAATAACCGCCTTCGGGCGGTTTTTTTATTTCCGTATATTTGTACTTTAAAATTTTGAAGAAAAAAGACTATTTCCCATAGTCTTAAAAAATTAATAGATACACATGAATATTAAAGATATTATAGAAAAGAAGCTTTCGGAGGTTATTCTGAACGTATATCAGCTGAAAGAAATCAATCTGGAAATTCAGGAAAACAAAACTGAATTCGAGGGGGATTTTACCATCGTTACGTTTCCGCTGGTAAAACAGCTGAAAAAAAATCCGGAAAGCATTGGCATTGAATTGGGAGGAGCTTTGACGGAGTACTCTGACCTGTTCGAAAGTTTCAATGTAGTAAAAGGTTTCCTTAATGTTAAGGTAAAAAACCAGCTGTTTGTGGATAACTTCAGATCTGTGAGCAGCGATTTCGATACTATAGAAAAGAAAAATTCTACGGTAATGGTGGAATATTCTTCTCCGAATACCAATAAACCACTTCACCTTGGACATGTTAGAAATAATTTATTAGGATTTTCTGTAGCCCAGATCTTAAAAGAAGCAGGCTATGATGTGATCAAATCTCAAATTATCAATGACAGAGGAATTCATATCTGTAAGTCAATGCTGGCTTGGGAAAAATTTGGAAAAGGAGAAACTCCGGAGTCAACGAATACAAAAGGCGATAAATTTGTAGGAAATTATTATGTAGAGTTTGATAAGAACTATAAAACAGAAATTGCAGAACTTGTAGCAAAGGGTTCCACAGAAGATCAGGCCAAAAAAGAAGCTCTATCCATTATAGAAGCTCAAAAAATGCTTTTGGATTGGGAGAGTGGCGATGAAACAGTAAGAAATCTGTGGAAAGAAATGAACTCATGGGTTTATAAGGGCTTTAGTGAAACTTACAAAAGATTAGGTGTTGATTTTGATCAGATTCAATACGAAAGCAATACGTATATTTTAGGAAAAGATCTTATCCAGGAAGGACTGGACAAAGGTATTCTTTATCAGAAAGAAGATGGTTCTGTGTGGTGTGATCTTACAGATGAAGGTTTAGATCAAAAATTATTGTTGCGTTCAGATGGAACTTCTGTATATATGACTCAGGATTTGGGAACAGCTGTCGAGCGTTTTAAACAAAATAACATTCAGAAATTAATTTATACAGTAGGAAACGAACAGGATTATCACTTCCAGGTTTTATTTAAAATCTTGAAAAAACTGGGATATTCTTGGGCAGATCAACTATTCCACCTTTCTTATGGAATGGTAGAACTTCCGAACGGAAAAATGAAATCCCGTGAAGGAACTGTGGTAGATGCTGATGACCTGATGGAGGAAATGCATGAGACGGCAAAACTAAAAGCGACAGAACAAGGAAGATTGGAAGGTCTTTCAGAAGAGGAAAAAGTAGCTTCTTATGAAATAATCGGTATGGGTGCTTTGAAATATTTCATGCTGAAAGTGGATCCTAAGAAAAAAATGCTGTTCAATCCGGAAGAAAGTATTGAATTCAACGGGAATACAGGTCCGTTTATTCAATATACCTATGCACGTATTCAATCTTTATTGGCAAAGGCTGATTATCAGTATAAAGAAGTCACTGCTGTTGATGCGAATCAATTTGAAAAAGAACTGATCATATTATTGGTCAATTATAAAAATGTGGTGGAGAAAGCTGCAGAAGCACTAAGCCCGGCATTAGTAGCCAATTATGTGTATGATCTGGTTAAATCTTACAACTCATTCTATCAGAATCAAAGCACTCCGATAGTGAAGCTTGAAGACGAAAATTTAAAACAATTCCGTTTAAATCTATCCGATATAACGGCAAAAACAATACAAAAATCATTAAAACTACTGGGAATAGGAACGGTAAACAGAATGTAAAAATAAAGCCTCCTGAAATTTTTGGGAGGCTATTTTTTTTATAGTGTAAAATGTAAAATGTAAAATGTAAAATGTAAAATGTAAAATGTAAAATGTAAAATGTAAAATGTATTAATGATAAACATCTATTGATACAAGAGAATCTCGCATCTCACAACACGTACCCCGAAACGCTCAACTCTCTCCCAATTCATTCTTCTTTGCACTATCTCTGTACATCTTCGCTGCACTCCATTTTGCATGTTTGGAAAGAACGACTTTGTAACCTTTTTTGTAATTGTACACTTTCGTAAACTCGGCTCCGAAAAAGATCAGCATACAGGAATAATTAATCCACATCATAATTAAAATAACAGTTCCTGCCGCTCCGAAAGTAGATGTAGGTTTGAAATTACCGAAATACAGACTCAGTAAAAATTTACCCAGTGTGAATAAGATGGTAGTCAGTAAAGCCCCTTTCCATACAGGTTTCCAGCTGATTTTTACATCAGGAAGTACTTTGAACATCAGTGCAAACAAGAGCATAACCAGACCAAAACCGATGGCAAAATTCACGAGCTCTACCAGCATATAGGTCTCAAGACCAAAATAGTTGGTGATCCAGTTGTTGAACAGGCTGATCATTGAAGATAAAATCATTGTGATCATCAGTAAGAATCCTAGAATAAGAATCATTCCCAATGAGTTTGCGCGGTCCAGAAGAAATTTGATTAATGCTTTTTTAGGAGCCGCTTCCACATCCCAAAGCGTATTTAAAGTATGTTGCAGCTGAAAAAACAGAGTCGTGGAACCAAAAACCAAAGATCCTATTCCTACGGTTTTCATGAAAATATTCTGTTTGTCAATAAGAGCTCCGGCAATCATTCCTTCAATACTTTTGGCCACATCAGCTCCCATCAATCCGCCGATCTGATTACTGATTTCTCCACGGATGGCTTCCTCACCAAAGAAATTCCCGGCAATCCAGATAATAATAATCAATAGTCCCGGGATAGAAAAAATCGCGTAATAGGCTAAACTTGCCGAATCTTTTGATGCGGAAGAATTGTTCCATTCGTCGAAAGTCTCTTTTAAAGTCTCCCAGAAAAATTTGATTGTATTGATCATATTAGAAAGGATATCCGATGGCTATATTTAAAACTAAATTATCTTTTCTCCATTGTGAATCTCCGAAGTTAATCCGGTTAAATGCCCATCGGTCGCCTTTTTCATAATAAGGAACTCTCAATGGCATCGCAAGATCCAGCCTCAAAATTAAGATAGAGAAATCAAGTCTTAGACCAACTCCGGCTCCAACAGCAATTTCATCCAGAAAATCTTTTGAAAATTTGGCACCCGGTCTGTCTTTATCCTCATTGATTAACCAGACATTCCCTGCATCTGCGAAGACTGCCACATTTAAAAATTTATAAAGATTGGCTCGGTATTCTGCATTTAATTCCAGTTTAATATCTCCGGCCTGATCCAATAAAGTTCCCGGTGGAATGGTTCGCGGATCAAAGCTTCCGGGACCTAAAGTTCTTGCACGGAAGGCACGGATACTATTACTTCCTCCCGAGAAAAACTGTTTGGAGAAAGGAATGAATTCTGAATTTCCATATGGATAGGCAATTCCTCCGATAAATCTGGTAGCCAGCGAAGTTTTCTCTGTAAATTTATGATAGAGCCTGAAGTCATTTTCTATTTTAGCATATTGGCTGAAAGGAATTCCGAAGATCTTTTTTTCTTTTCCCTTTTCAACATTGGCTCCGGTCACCAAACCTGTAATGTTTCCGGCTAAATCCAATGTACCCTTATAATAAATAGTGGTGGGCTTAGACAACATCGTATTGGTGTAGGTGTACGAATAAGTAGGCCCGAAAATAAGTTGCTTTTCAACCACTCTTCGTGCTGCCGGCGTTGTGGCCTGCTCATAAAATTTTTCTGTTACTTTAGCGGGAGAAACCAGTGTAATATCAATGACTTTCAGATCATGTTCCTTTCTGGCATTCTCTTTCCAAACATATCCGAAGGAAGCCGTAAAATTATTAAGAGTATAAAACTGTGTACGGTTTTGAAACTCATAACCTAAAGTAATATTTGTTCTCGGAACAAAAGCACTTGAAGAATTGAAACGGAAAGGAGCCACAATTCTCGGAATAGAAAGCTGAACATTGGTTCCCGCACGGAAAAGATTCTGTGCATTTTCCTGACCTCCCATCTGGAAATCAAATGCGCCGTAAACAGCTGCTTTAAACTGTTCGGCTCCTCTGAAAAAGTTTCTGTGGGTCCAGTTTAAGTTAAGCTCACTACCGGCATAGTTGGCAGAATTGGTTCTTCCCAAAGTTTCCAGTCTCAGCGACTGAATTTGTCTTGGGGTCAGTAAATAATACGCATCAAACTGATGTTTTAAAGAATCCGAAACAATAAATTCATTCTTCACAAATTTGAAAACCCCCAGACTGATCAGACGGTTAAGCGTAAGATTATGATTCGTTCGGTTATAAAGATCTCCTTTTTTGAAATATAATGCCCTGTCGAAGATTTTCGGCTTGAATTTATGCTTGGGATCAATGACGTAAATGTCTTCGTATGCATATTTGGAAAGCGAATCAGGATTCATAGGAACGCTGTATTTGGCTCTTTTTACATCCTGAATATTATAATTCGGGAATACAATCACCTTGTCGATGCTGAACTGATCAGTCGCCAGATCCGGGGTATCTTCTTTTAATTTTACGTTAAGTTCAACCTTATGATTTTTGCTTACCGTACTGTCCGCCTGAACAATAATATTGTCCGGACTGAAATAATAGAATCCTCTTTCTTTTAAGCCGTTATCTATCCTCTCTCTTTCATTTTTAATTACATCAAGATCGAAAGGTTTCCCGGATTTAAGCAGCGTTTTGTTGGCCAGACTTTGAATTTCTTTATTGACCAGTGAAGAATCCTGCTGAAATTTCACATTGCTCACAGAATATCTTGCCCCAGGTCTTAAGGTGTAAATTACCTGTGCTTTTTTATTTTTAGAAACCGTATCATACGTGGCTTTTGCATTGAAATATCCCTTGTTTTCAGAATAATTCTCAATGATTTTTCTGTTGAATTCACGGTCTACATCTCCCAATAATACAGGTTTTTCACCTACTTTATATTTTAGCCAGTAATTGAAACCTTTATCTTTTTTAGGTTCTTTGGCAATATTATAGAAATACAATTTTGGACGAAGCCCTAATATAGAAGAATTAGGTTTAGGAACCAGATTTTCCTCCAGCGCAGCTTTAAGCTCGTTCTTTTCCTTTTTGGGAAGACTGTCGTTCTGGATTTTTACTTCCGCTCCGGTATAAAGCATCTGGCCCTGCTTCAGATATTTTGTATTGCTGCAGGAAAGACTGACAGCGGCAAATACCGACGCGAACGCATATTTCCAATATATATTCAATCTGTTTTTCATTATTTAAATTCTACCACCTGGTTATTCTTGTTTTCTTTTTTACGTCTCTCCTTCTTGGATTTCTGGAAAATCTCACGGAATTTATCATAGTCTAAAGTGATAATGAAACCAACTCCCGTTTCTATGATCTGCCCCTGAAGCGCTACCTGATATTCATCTTTACGGTACGCACGGAGCATATATCTTCCGTCTTTAGACAATGCGTAATCTATCGTTACATTTCCTGCAATGTTGGTCGTATTTTCGTTTTGACGGGCTTCCCCTTCCAGGGCAAAATTACTACCTACAGAAACTTTCAGACGGTCATTCAGTAATTTTTTACTTACCCCAACATTCAGATCTGTACGGGTATTTTTTTCTCCGGTGGAATAATCTTCAGAAGAATCAAGACCTAAGTCTATATCCACTCCTTTGATCAAACCTGAGGCAAGATTGTTCAGCTGTTGCGAAAGAATTTTACTCACACTTTGTCTGGCCATCATTTCAGCCGACATTCCCGCGCCGGATTCAAAAGGATTTTCCCCAATGAAACGATTCAGTAGAAGAAGCGCAAAAACCTGCTTATTCATTTCTGACTCCTGAGTTCTGAGCTGGGTAAGTTTTGCCTCAACAGTACTGACTACTTCCGAAGAAACTGCATTGTTTTTATCATCCGTAGTAATATCAAAACTGATCTGAGGTTTCAGAAGCTCACCTTTCATTTTTAATAAGGTATTGAAAGGGATTCTTTGCTTGTATTGATTAATGGTATTCCCGGATCCGTCGTTGGCTACCTGCTGCTCAACGAGATCTATAGGTGCAGCTTCCGTTTTATATACAGCGGTGATGTCCATAATCGCGGCAGTCGGTTCACCGGTCCACGTAATGGTACTTCCTTTCTGGATATCAAATTTACGTTTCAGAAGACTTACGGAAAGTTCATAAGAACCTTTTTCCACTTCATAAACCCCTACA
This sequence comes from Chryseobacterium endalhagicum, assembly GCF_016745235.1. GTDB lineage: Bacteria > Bacteroidota > Bacteroidia > Flavobacteriales > Weeksellaceae > Chryseobacterium > Chryseobacterium endalhagicum. Next base: position 374,402 of record NZ_JAELVM010000001.1, read on the forward strand.
AGCGTTGTTTTTCCTGAAGGATCAATTCCGCCCGTCAGTTCTGCTTCACCCTGAAGTTTTACAAAATCTCCGTTAGCTTTATCAATCACAATGGACATTTTAGCTTCCTTACTCACTTCAATATTCACACTCACATCCATTCCTTTGATGCGGCTTTGGGCTTTCAGAGAATCGGCTTTAACGGTTTTGTTTAAAACAACCTGATCCTGATCAATGAATTCAACAATTCCGTCTCTCTCCTGTACAGAAGGACTCGATTGAGGAAGGACAAAAGTAAAGTCAGTATCATCAGAAACGGAAAGTCTGCCGTCCACTTTCGGAAGATCTAGGTTTCCGCGGATATGAAGTCCTGCATCAATGGCAAGAATCCCATACATCATCGCGTCATTGGATTTTTCTGAATTCACGACTTTAAAGTCTTTGGCATTCACATCAAGATTGAATGCGAAATCTCTGTACGTCTGCGTAAGAACCTGCCCGTTGATCACAAGAGAATTTCCGTCCTTGTCGTTGATTTTAAATTTATTAAACTCAATACCACGGTTCGTAAAGTCAATTTCATCATTCAGTTTTCTGAAATCACTGCCGGTTTTGGCAATTTCCAGCCCTGCATCATTGAATTTTACTTTACCTAAAATATTCGGTTTTTCTGTATTTCCTGTGATCTTTAAATTCCCTGAAATATAGCCTTCGGTATTTGTTATCGCATTCATGGAGAAGCCCTGAACACTCTTCATCTGAAGCTTGTTGATCGCCATATTCAGATCAAATGTGCTTGAAGAAGTATTGTAGTCTCCAAGAATTTTCACATCGTTATCATTGCCGGATAGGGCAACATCAGCATTTAAAATATTCGGTGAAGAATTATTCACTTTAACCGCCAGATTTCCAACCGCATTTCCGTACACGATCAGATCTGTGATGTTAAGGTCTGAAGTGAAGGTCATATTTTTTGTCACATTACGAAGCTGAGCCGTTCCGTTAATGGTTCCTTTGGCCAGAACCGTATCTTTTTTAATCAGTTCGGTAATGGTTTCTATTTTAAAATCTTTCAGGGCAACATTCAAAGGACTGGCCGGACTTTCAGTTTCAGACTGAAGTGAGATCTGACTTCCTCCATTGGACAAAACAAAATTATCTGCTAAAATCCCTTTGCTGCTGATCTGGATCTTATTGTTTTCAGCAACATTCCAGTCCGAATAATTAAGTTTTAAACCATCCGGGTTCAGAGATATTTCTGTAATATCATTCAGCGATTTGGCCTTTCCTGCAATGAGGAACTGCGTAGCATCTTTGTCGTCTTTGGTGGTAATATTATAATTGATGGTATTATCCGCTACATCTCCGGTCACAGCAATTTTTTTCAGGGTAAAACTGGAACTTTTTAAAGAACCGGCGTTGAGACTGTACTGTAACGCCTGATTTTCATTGGTCACTTTTAAAGCTACATTTTCCAGCGAATTTTCACCATATAATAATTGCGGAATCTGCCCGTCTATTTCAATTTTTTGAGAATCCGCATCATAATTTCCTGCTAAATTGATCGTTTCAAAAGTTTTCAGCTCCGGAACAAATTTCCTGATCAGATCATCATTTTTGATCTTGGCATTGAAGGTGAAAAACTGCCCCGGATCAATTTTCTGTCCTTTAGCAGGCTTCTGGAACTGATAATACTGATTGATTGTCTGCGTTAAAGCACCGAAGATCTGGGTCAGTTTATATTTTCCTTTTAATGAAACATCAGCAATCTGAGAATTGAAAATGATCTGCGTGGAATCCTGTGTAGAAGACGCTTTCAGATTCACTTCCTGCACAGGATACACTTCTTTGGTATCTGAAAACGCGAAATCTTTTAAGTTTAAATAGCCGTTCAGTGCATCCGGATCGAGGCTTGAAAAATCTCCGTCGATCTTTCCTGCGATAATCATGGGTTTCTCATAGAATCCAAGTTTATTCACATCAAGTTTGATCACTTCACCATTGATCTTTACCGTAGGATTTTTTTCACTGTAAACTCCCGAAGCTATTAAATTCAGATTTGCATTCGGATCTTTTGAGTTGAGAACGATATTGTAAACCCCTTTATTAATTTTACCCGTCAGATCCATATTCTGGTAGCGGTATCCTTTGTAAACAGCTGATGCTACATGACCTTTAAGATCTGCTTTTGCATTTTTAAAATCAAAGCTTTCACCTTTTGCAGAAATCTGAGCAGTAACGGCTCCAACATCCTTATTCTTGATAATCTTTCCGACCTGAATGGCCTGAAGATTAGCTTTTACATCATACAGTTCGCGGTTTTTTCTGCTCATATCAACATCTGCCACGATAGCCGCGTTTCCAAGAGTAGAGTAGAGGTTCAGGTCTGCCTTTACCACTTTTGTTGTTCCTTTTGCACTTCCTTTGATACTGAAATGGGAAGGCAGGGAAATATTGGATGGAATGGTGTTTTTCGGAACCAGATTGTAAACCGTTTTAGCTTCTGCTGAAAATTCTCCGATTCTGAGATCATAGTACAGATTTTCAGGTTTCATTGCATTTTTGATTCTTCCCGATGCAGCTACTCTCAACTGGTCAAGGCCTGAAACTTTAAGATCTTTAATCAGTAAATCATTGACGATTCCCTGAACATTGGCATTCACATTCAGAATCGCGTTCGGATATTTATTGAATGGAGCCGTATTTCGTAAAGTCGGAACAATATTCAGGATATCGGCGAAACCTATTTTGGAATCTTTGATATTGGCTGAAATTTTTACAGCACCCGGATTGGAAGTCAGCTGATCAAGGGATTCATAATTTAAAATCACCTCATCACGGATCAGCGTTTTCGGGGTCTGCAGATAAAGATCTTTCAGGTAAGCCTGTTTTTCTTCATAGACAAAATCTGTATTGAATTTCTGGATATCCAGGCCTCTTCCTTCTTTAATTTCTGCTGAATTTACCGTTCCTGCAAACGTATTGTTCTCCATTTTGAAATTTCTTACTTCCACATTCATTTTAGAAAAATTCATGTGGTTGAAATCCATTCCCTGTTTTGTGGGAGCAATTGCGGTGTTGTTGTACACGGCTTTTACATCATTCAGCACCAGTTTTCCGAGAATCACTTTCATCGCTTTATCCTTGTCTGAAACTTTGGAAACTTCAGGTTCTTTTGGGTCCTTCGGATTGGCGTTTTGCGCAGGAAGATAAAGATTGGCGTTAATATCTGCTCCCGAAAGGAAAACATTGGAAATATTGAAAGCATTATTTTCCAGATCCAGTTTATTGACTTTCGTACTTAATTCTTTGAAAAGAACTTTAGCAAAAGTTTTGGTATTGTCATCTCCGTAATCAATATTGAAATTCGTCAGTTTGATTCCTCTCAAGCCAATATTCATCGGCTTTTTATCATTCAGTGAATCTACCTTTTTCTCTACTTTTTTAGACACTTCCTCAAGAAGATCCTGCTTTAATTTTAATTTAAGCCCGTCAAGGTTGATGTCATTAACGGCATAGGTATTTTTATTGAGATCAAAAGTTTTTACTCTTGTATCAAATGATTTGAAATATAACTGAATGTCATTCCTCGACTGCTGGTCGTTGAATGTCACGCCAATATCCTTTAAATTAATCTTATCAAGAGAAATAATAAAAGGCTTGGAAGGACTTTCCTCTTTGTCGCTGGTCGCAAAAGCATTGATGATATAATCGAAATTGAAAGTTCCGTTCGGTTTCCGTACCACATTGGCGCGGGCTCCCTGAAGATCTACCGAAGTGATATCCGCTGTAGAGCTGATCAGTTTCAGCATATTTAAACCCACATCCAGTTTTTTAACGGCCAGAAGCGTGTCCACATCCTGTCCTTTAAGGTAGAGGTTTTCCATTACAAGGCTGTTGGGAAATCCTATGTAAACCCGTTCCAGGCTTACCTGGGTCTTGATTTTTTTCTCAAGATAGACAACCAGTTTGTCTTTGATGAAATTTTGAACGGCGGGAAGCCTCAGACTTAATATCAGGAGGGTAAGAAAAACCAATATCGAAATAAAGGTTATTGCAATACGCTTTAAAATTTTTCTTTTGTTGATTTTTCTTTTCAAATGCAATCGGGTTTCTAACAAAGATAAGAATACTATTTTATTAGCTCTTTGTTGTGGTATCCTATGCAAGTGCAAAAATCCTGCCTTGGCTGCCTGATTATGGAATTTAGTTGAGTAGTTGTCAAGTGAATAGTTGATGACAGCAGCCAGGGCGTGGATTTATTTCTTTAAAAAGCCCCCTTTTATGGTCATTTTTAACGTTGAAAAGGTGTGCAAAAATGAAATTCAAATGTTGGTTTAGTTCAAAGGGGGCAAGGAATATATGGAGATAATAAATTTTTGTTAAGTTTTAAAGGGCTGGAAGCTGGAAGAGGGAGGCTGGAAGTTCATATTGTCCACTCATTTTGATTGTTGTTTTAAAATTTAATGATTTGGTTAAAAAAAATAATAAATGGTTCTCTAAGTCTTCCTTTCGACCTCAATAACTTCCCTCTTCCAGCTTCAAACTTCCAGACTATTAAAACTAATTGTTTCCGTTTTCCCATTTCACTTCTTCACCCTGAGCAGCGGCACCGCCCTGAGCCGGAGTGATAGGAGCCGTTTCCTGGTTGATGTGATAGATATACGCTGCAATTTTCTCAGCATCTCTTCCTGTAATGGTTCCGTCTTTGATGAAAGGACGCATCGTAGGATTATTGGGAGAGCCGTTTTCAAGCATCCAGAAGACATTTTTAAACAGACTTTTTTCTTTGATATTGATCCAGTGGGTATCTGTGAGATTCGGCCCGATGCCTCCTTTTCCACCGTCACCATGGCAGGTAACGCAGTTGGTTTTAAATAATTCCTGGCCTTCAGCGATATTATCGGCGCTGTATTTTGCATTTTCCAGATTGATCTGAGGGGCGTTTTTTTCGTATTCTTCGATGGAAGCAAGCATGGTTTTCACTTCTTTGTCATATTCAGCTTCAGGATGAGCGTATTCCGTGAAGGCAAAAGCCATCAGATACACCACACAGAATATACATCCGAACCAGAACAGACCTATCCACCATTTCGGCAATGAATTGTCAAGCTCTGTGATTCCGTCAAAACCATGATCGATAAGGATGTCTTTTTCTTCTGTAGCAGACTGTTTCTTGAATGCAGAATTCCAAAGTTTCTGGTAATACGGAATGTTTTTTTCTGCTAAATACTCTTTCTTTTCCTCCTCTGATAGTCTGTTGAAACTCTCATTTTCCACCAGATCTCCAATTGAGTTCATGATCAGGAGAAGAATGACAGCGATGAGGATAAGCGCCCAGAAAAACGGCGAGGAAAAATAACCTGAATCTCCGGCGAACATTTCAAACGCCATGATCGTTAAGCCTATCGTTGTTGCGATATATATTGAAATCGGGGTTCTCTTTTTCATTGCAGTACAATTTTATAGGTTACTCAGCACTTGCGGTCTGGATCTGTGTGGTTTTAATATCGGTACCCAATCTTTGCAGATAAGCGATCATCGCTACAATTTCTCTCTGCTCAAGCGGAACATATGATGTTCCTTTTGCCATTTTTTCTTTTTCCATCTGATCTTTCACATCGGTAGCTTCAGAATAAATTCTCTGTACAATCGCCTTGGACTGGTTGTCTGCCCATTGTCCGGCAGAATCTATTTCCGCCTTGGAATAAGGAACATCGAAATAATTTTTCATCAGTTTCATCTTGGCCACCATTTGAGTACGGTCCAGCTGGTTCGTGATCAGCCATGGGAAACGCGGCATAATGGAGCCTGCAGAGGTAATTCTCGGGTTGTACATATGTTTGAAATGCCATGAATCCGGGTTTCTGCCTCCTTCTCTGTGAAGATCCGGTCCGGTTCTCTTGGATCCCCATAAGAATGGTCGGTCATAAATAAATTCTCCCGCTTTGGAATACTGTCCGTTTTTTCCTTCAAACCTCACGATTTCATCACGGAAAGGTCTGATCATCTGGGAATGGCAGGAGTTGCATCCTTCACGAACATATAAATCTCTTCCTTCCAGTTCAAGCGGTGTATAGGGTTTTACAGCGGTGATCGTCGGAACACTTTGTTTTAATGATAAGGTCGGAACGATTTCTATTAATCCGCCGATGGCTACGGTAATGAAAGCCAGGATAGATAATAGTTTTGGTGTTCTTTCCAGCCAAAGGTGTACGCCTTCACCTTCTTTTCTTGCGGTTCCGATATCTGCCAATGCGGGAGCTTCTGCCGGAACGTTTTTCTGGAATGAACCTGATCTTACGGTTTTAATCACATTGATTACCATTAAAATAGCTCCAGAAAGGTAAAGAAGACCTCCTAAGAATCTCATTTTAAAGTAAGGAATGATCGCAGTTACCGTATCCAGCCAGTTTTTCCATAATAGGGTTCCGTCCGGATTGAACTGTTTCCACATCAATCCCTGGGTGAATCCTGAGATATACATCGGAACTGCATAGAAGATAATTCCTAATGTTCCCAGCCAGAAGTGCCAGTTGGCTAATTTTTTAGACCATAACGGGGTTCTCCACATGATCGGGATCAGATAATAGACTACCCCGAAAGCCATGAAACCATTCCATCCAAGCGCACCCAAATGTACGTGCCCGATGACCCAGTCGGTGTAATGCCCGATTTTATTTAAAGATTTTGTAGCTAATAAAGGTCCTTCGAAAGTGGCCATACCATAACAGGTAATTGCTACGACGAAGAATTTAAGGATAGGATTCTCTCTTACTTTATCCCAGGCTCCTCGTAAGGTAAGAAGTCCGTTCAGCATTCCTCCCCATGACGGAGCGATCAGCATAATAGAGAATCCCGTACCTACGGCCTGAGCCCATGCCGGAAGCGCCGTATATTGAAGGTGGTGAGGGCCAGCCCAAAGGTATACGAAGATCAGCGACCAAAAGTGAATAATGGATAATTTATAGGAGAATACAGGACGCTGTGCCGCTTTCGGCATGAAATAGTACATCAGACCCAGTACCGGTGTTGTGAGTACGAATGCTACAGCATTGTGGCCGTACCACCACTGTACAAGTGCATCTTTTACACCGGCATATACGGAATAGGATTTCCAGCTTGTGAATGATAAGGGAACTTCAAGATTATTAAAGATATGCAGCATTGCTACGGCAATCCATGTTGCGATATAGAACCAGATGGCTACATAAAGGTGTCTTACCCTTCTTTTCGCAATGGTTCCGAACATATTGATTCCGAAAATAACCCATGAGAAGGTAATCAGGATGTCAATCGGCCATTCGTGTTCTGCATATTCTTTAGAGGTATTGATTCCCATTAAGAACGTGATCACTACGGCCACGATCATCAGCTGCCAGCTCCAGAAATGAATCCATGAAAGCGTATCGCTGTACATTCTTGTTTTTAAAAGTCTCTGCATGCTGTAATAGGCACCACAGAAGAAGGAATTACATACAAAAGCAAAAATAACGGCACTCGTATGCAGCATTCTGATCCTTCCGAATCCCATGGCACCCTGAGTGTTGATCAGTCCCTGGATATTTCCGCTTCTCAGACTCTGAATCGTGGTATCATCTGTCCCGAATAAAAACTCAGGCAGTTCAGGGTAGAAAAGCATCAGTGCGGCTGAAAGTCCCAGTAGAAAACCAACTAAACCGAATACGATAGTAGCATACAGGAATGCTCTGACAATATTATTGTCATAATTGAATTTTTGCGTCTCCATAATTCCAATAGTGTTGTACCGAAGTGATATGTATCTTCTGAAATCAGATGGTATTAACCTCTGAATTGTGTGAAAAAATAAATATCATGTAACGTGTATAATGTTTTGCCAAAGGTATTTATTAACTTTGTCTAAGGCTAGTAGCTATCCTTCTAAACTATACCGAAAACTACTAAAACAAAAACGATGAAAGTATGTGGTCAAAATATCAGGAAAATCCGTAGGAGCAAAGACTTTACGCAGGAGTATATGGCTTTTGAAATGGGCATTTCCCAAAAGGCCTATTCGGATATTGAAAATTCTAAAGTGAAGATCAATCTGGAAATTCTTACGAAGATCTCGGATATTCTGGAAATCAAACCCTCTGATATCTGCAGCATCTCGCACAAATGCGGAAATGATGGGAACGAAGACCGGTATCAGTCGCTTTTAGAGTACATGAAAAAGAATAATATTTCAATTCCTGAGGAATATTTATAAAGAAATACTTCGTTTTTACTTTTTAATCCTTTAAAACTGAATCTCTTGAAAGTTCTTGCGACTCTGTAGAACGTGATTTCTCTAAAGTTTTATATATTTAGAGCATAATTTATAGTATGAATACTGAACAGAAAACGGAGCCTAATGACGGGTCTCTGGTGAGAGGATTAACCAACAGACATATTCAATTAATTGCCCTTGGAGGCGCTATCGGAACCGGGTTGTTTCTCGGAATCGGGCCTGCAGCAGTTTTAGCCGGGCCATCCGTTATTCTTGGATATGCTTTAGCAGGAATTATCGCCTTTTTTATTATGCGTCAGCTTGGCGAAATGGTGGTTCATGAGCCTGTTTCAGGAAGTTTCAGTCATTTTGCCTATAAATACTGGGGAAATTTTCCAGGTTTTGCTTCCGGCTGGAATTACTGGATTCTTTACATTCTGGTAAGTATGGCTGAACTGACGGCTATCGGGCATTATATTCACTTCTGGTGGCCGGAAATTCCGCTCTGGGTTTCCAGTTTATTCTTTTTTATCGTCATTAATGCTTTAAACCTGGCTTCCGTGAAAGTCTACGGAGAAACCGAATTCTGGTTTTCCATCATCAAAGTGGTCGCGATCATCGGGATGATTGTTTTCGGGATTTATTTATTGTTAAGCGGAACCGGAGGAGAGAAAGCTAGCATTTCCAATCTGTGGAACGACGGCGGATTTTTTCCCAAAGGATTCTTTAATAAAGGAGAAGGCGGATTCTCAGGACTCTTTGCTGCTATGGCAATGATCATGTTCTCTTTCGGAGGGCTGGAGCTTATTGGGATAACAGCTGCAGAAGCAAAAAATCCGGAGAAAACAATTCCAAAAGCTACCAATCAGGTTATTTACAGAATTTTGATTTTTTACGTTGGAGCTCTGGTTATTTTATTTGCATTAAGCCCCTGGAGAGAAATTACAGAAGGGACGAGCCCGTTTGTAATGGTTTTCCAGAATCTGAACGGTTTCTCACTGAATATTTTTGGAAATACCATCCATTTCAATGTATTAATTGCCAATATCCTTAATCTGATTGTTTTAACGGCGGCTTTATCGGTGTACAACAGCAGTGTTTACAGCAACAGCAGAATGCTTTTCGGATTGGCTCAGCAGGGAAATGCCCCGAAATTTTTAAAGAAGCTGAATAAAAACAGTGTTCCTACCAATGCAATTCTGATTTCTTCATGTTTCGCGGGAATCTGTATTATCATCAATAAACTGGTTCCGGAAAAAGCATTTGAGTACCTGATGGCTTTGGTGGTTTCTACCTTAATTATCAACTGGCTGATGATCTGCTACACCCATTTGAAATTCAGAAGAGAAAAAGACAGAGCAGGGGTGAAGACTTCATTTCCTTCCATATTTTATCCCATCTCGAATTACATCTGCATTATATTCTTACTGACTATTTTGGTATTGATGAGTATTACGGGCATGGAAATTCAGGTGATTTTAATTCCGATATGGCTGGCATTCCTGTTTTTGATGTATAAATTGTATAAGCCTAAAGCGAAGTAGGAAGCTGTTGCGGGGTACGGGTTTTAAAGTTACGAGTTTGAGAGTTTCGGGTCTCGGGATTCAGTATGGTATATTCACTTGCGAAGCAAAATTGACCATTGAGCATTGACGTTTCTCAGCCTCAGCCTAAATCTCAGCCTAAACCTAACATTTTATGAAAACAACACACCAATTGAAATTTATAGTATTCTTTTTATTACTGTCAACATTCTGCTTTTCACAGAAGTTTAGTTTTATTTACGAAACCAAATACAGATCAGCTAAAGAGAAACCTGAAGATATTTTTACGGATCATATGATTTTGGACTTTGAGAATAATACTTCTTTTTTTCGGGAATCAATGGCTAAAAAAGCTGATTCTCTGATGTTCATTAATAAACATGGAGGCTATAAAATGGGAGTTGAAAATCAGTTTTACATTAAAAAAGATATCAGCAATAATAAAACAGATAAAATTATTACGTATTTACGGGCCAACTATCTTCTTCCTATTGATGAGCCATTAAATTGGAAAATTTCATCAGAGAAAAAAACAATAGGAAAATATAAAGCACAAAAAGCAGAAGTGAATTATGGCGGCAGAAACTGGACCGCCTGGTTTACGACAGAATTGCCTTTTAATGACGGTCCGTATGTGTTCCATGGATTGCCCGGTTTAATTATTTCTATTGAAGACACGGAACATGACTATTCATTTAATTTAGTGCAAATAAAAAAAGGAGGCGACTGGTTTGACGCAAGAAAGAAAACCGTTACAATCGATTGGTCAAAATATGATAACCTTGGAAAATCTTATTACAATGACCCATGGAATTCCAAAACTGCCAAAAAGGTCACATTTACGGATCCTCAGGGAAATGAACAGGATATGAATGAAATGATCAGGAACGCGCAGAAATCCATTCTTGAAGAAAATAATCCTTTAGAGCTGAATCATAAAATCAATTATAAATAACCTGATTTCGGGATAAGAATAAAGAATAAAGAATAAAGAATAAAGACCGCCAGACATTAGATCGGGATAACAACATTTAGGTAGATAAGACTGAAAAATGCGGATTGGAATGATTTTTTTCTTGTGACAAGGTTCAATATCTTGATACAGTGGTTGATATTCCCGGAGGGTTTTCCATGTATTCAATAGGGGCGGGCTTCAGCCCGCTTACAACATATACGCATTGCAAAAGGCTTTAGCCAAAACTTATACACCAGGATTTTCTGTAGGTTTAAAAAAATCTACTTTGAATACTTACTGCTCATTCGTGACTTCCATCTTCCAACCTTTTAATCTTAGCTTTTTATCCCGAACTCAGTTTAAATAGAAATTTTTCCCGGTCCGTTTAGTTATATTCGACCTGTCATTTGTTTCATTAATTTGTTGAGGAATCAACTTAAATGCTTTATCTTTAGAAGTGGATAAGCCTATTCACTGGCAAAATATAAAGCCGTGCAGATCAGTTTCAATGAAATTCAGAAGATCGTTGACCATATCGAAGAAAACTTCGACAGGGAGATCACGGCTGATGAAATAGAGCATCTTTCCCAATATTCTTACCGGAATTTTCAAAGGATTTTTTTTAAGATCTTTAGAGAAACCATCTCCGGATTTCAAAAGCGTCTCCGCCTGGAAAAATCTTACAAAAAACTGATCTACACCACGGATAAAATTTCTGATATTGCCTGGGAAGTCGGCTATTTCAATATCCAGTCCTTTTCAAAAGCGTTTAAAAAACAGTATCATATTTCACCTGCAGAAGCCCGAAGTCAGAAGCAGGAGATTTTTAAAGAATTTCTGGAGAATGAGGTTCCTGACCTGCAGTATGAGATCAAATACAAGGATGCTGTTCAGGTATACTGTACCTTCATTAAGGCTAAAGATTACAACAATCAGGAGATTAATGATTTGTGGGCAAGCATTGAACAGGAGAATGGCGATTCTTTTCCAGCTTACGGAATTATACGCGATCAGCCGCTGATCACCAACCGTTCCCACTGCAGATATGGAGCGGCTATACTACTGCCTGTGTCAGGAGCTTCAGGATTTCAGAAAACAGAAATTTTTGGAGGGAAATACATCCGGTTTACGCATTACGGATCTTTTGAAAATATTTTAGAAACCTACCGGGCCTTTTACCGTTTCTGGCTCACTAAACCAGAACTTTTGTTAGATAATTCAGATGTTATAGAAGAACATGTGCAGTCTGAAAAGGAAGAAATGATCACCCATATTTATTTTCCGCTGCATTCTTAAGGATGTCCTTTTAGGACAAGTTTTGTTTTTCTGATGATCTAATTTTGCCCCGGATAAATAGTCCGGCTGATGGAATTTATCGCGCAAAATTTTTAGAAAACGGATCAGAATGAAAAAAAATGTATGCCTCTTTATGGTATTAATATCATCCTATGCACAATCTCAGGTTACCATCCAGGCTTATGGCGGAAATAAAGAAGCTGAGGTGTTGGGAATTTATGATAAAGATTTTAAAAACAGATGGAATTATTTCGTTTCAGGAACGGCTTCCTATGAGTATGAGACCGGAAAAGTGAGTCCTTCAGTGTATCAGAGCCTTAATTACTATGTAGGCAACAATTGGGGCGCTTCCGCCGGGGTTTATATTTCAGATGAAGACGTAATGCCATCTTTAGGTCTGGCTTACATCAAAGAAACCCGGAACTTCGGGATCAGTTTATTTCCGGCAGTTACCTATTCCTTCGATACCGGAAAAGCAGGACTGGGGCTTTATACCCTGATGGAATATACTCCCAAATTAAACGAAAAGCTTAACTTATACAGTATGCTGATGGTAGAATCTGACTTCAGTTTTCAGGAACATCAGGCCAGCAGCCAGATCATCCGCTTGGGATTGGAAAACAGAAAAAAGATGCAGTTCGGGATAGGAAGCAATATTTCCCAGACCGGAAGCACTTTTGAAACCGACATCAATTTCGGTGTATTTATTGGAAAAAAATTTTAATGATATGAATAAATTATTCGCAATCACTCTCTTACTCAATATGACATTTTGTATGGCACAGACGTATCACTTTCCGGAAGAATCTTCGCCTCACGAAGGAACTTGGCTGCAATGGCCCCACCATCATCAGCACGGTGCGGAATACCGGAAAAGAATAGAGCAGACCTGGATCGATATGACCCGGGAGCTTCAATCGGGAGAAAAAGTTCACATTATCGCTTATGATGAAACCGAGAAGAAAAGAATCACTGAACTTTTACAGAAGAATCAGATTCCTTTAAAAAACGTTGATTTCAAAGTATATCCTACCGATGATGTATGGATCAGGGATAACGGGCCTATTTTCGTGAAAGATAATAACGGACGTGTACTCATCGAAGACTGGGGATTCAATGGTTGGGGAGGAAAATATGATTCCGAAAACTGTGATGAAATTCCTTCCCGGATCGCAGAAGATTTGGGTATTAAGGTCATTGATCTTAATGAAGAAATGGTAAATGAAGGAGGTTCTGTAGAAACTGATGGAAACGGTGTTCTGATGGCCTGCAGAAGTTCGGTGATCAGCCAGAAAAAAAGATCTACAAGAACTAAAGGAATCACCCAGCAGGAAGCAGAAGAAATGTTTGAAAAATATTACGGTGTTTCCAAGGTTATCTGGCTGGACGGCGTTACCGGGCTGGATGTTACCGATATGCACATCGACGGGTTTATGAAATTCATCAATCATAATACCATGATCACGATGGATGAGGACGGTCTTTTTGAAATGGGTCTTACCGATAAAGATATCAATACCCTTTACGCAGCATCCAATGCAGACGGAAAAGAATATAAAAAGGTATACGTTCCGGCCACAAAAAACAAAGTGAAAACAGCTTATGGAAAGCAGCTGGAAGAAAAAGGCTCGTACGTGAATTTCTATGTCGCCAATAAAGTTGTACTGGTCCCGAATTACGGAGATCCCAATGATAAGATCGCCAATAAAATAATCCAGGAACAGTATCCGGATAGAAAAGTCATCGGAATTGATGTGAGAAACTTATATGAAAACGGCGGAATGATCCATTGTGTGACGCAGCAGCAGCCGGCGGGAAGTTGATTCGCGTTGCGGGTTACGGGTTACGAGTTTCGGGGTTACGGGTTATGAGTTGCCTGTTTTGGATTACAGGTGACATTTAGTTTATAATGTAAATTTAGATTAATAGGAATATAAAATTATAAACCTATATTTATACTGTGGCTCTCAACCCGGAACCACGAAACTCGTAACCCGAAACCCTTTTCCCTATGAAAAAAATTGCCCTATTAAGTCTTACCTGCATGTCAGCAATGGCTTTCTCCCAAAATAAAAAAACGAATGCAGCTCCGAAAATTGCAGACCGGTATGAATCCCGCCAGCAGCAGGATCCTTCAGTTCCGCCGCCGCCAACCATAGCTTTTCCGGCACAGTTTCCCGGCGGAAATAAAGCCTTTGTGAAAAAAGTGGAACAGAATCTTAATAAGGAAGCACTAACGTCTTTATCCAAAACCCTGAATACCCAGATTATCCTGAAAATAGATCAGGAAGGAAATGTTCTGAATATTTCGACGTATGGAAAGGATGAAATCTTTAACAGCGAAGTAAAAGCGGCAGCAATAAGCGCGACTGATACAATAAAATGGACTGCCGGAAAAAACAACCGCGGCGAAAAGGTGATTGATATTGTAAAGATTCCATTCAGATACAAAAGGTTATAGTTTTTCGATAGAATCCCAAGCTTTATAAACAAAAAAACCACCCTTAAAAAGGATGGTTTGTAGACCCACAGGGATTCGAACCCCGAATGACGGTACCAAAAACCGGAGTGTTACCGTTACACTATAGGTCTGTTTTATTTTGGTGATGCAAATTTACAAATTTTTTCTTTACAGACAAGGGTCTCACGTAAAAAGTAGGCTGTTTTTCCAGATGAAAATACATAAAAGGCTATGTTCTTTTGAGTTAAGTTTTTCGAATTTTTTTAAATCAAATATTTTTTCAGCCCCTCCATAATGCCCTGCCATAGAGTATTGAAAAAGCTTTTATTGGGATCACGTTCTTTATCGACCTCTACATGATCCGGCTCGCCTTTGGAATCATTTTTTACAAAAATATTAGCAATGGCGGTCAGAAGTTTTCTCTCTTTACCTGTATTTTTATTCATGAAATTCACGTGCATATCGGTGTATTTGAAATAGAAATTTCCCCCGATTTTCTTGCTGTTTCCTTTATAATCGAATTTCAGATAGTCAATCTTCCCGTCAAGGCTCACATTCAGGTAAGGACGTACAAAAAGATTGGCATTTTCCACAGAAAGATCTTTGATGGTTCCGTTGATTGCATAATCATCATTGGTATTCGCCACATCAAACTGCCAGTGAACATCCGTTGGAGCATCCCCGAAAAATTTAAAATCAGAATCCACTTTTATTAAGGTGGGTTTTCCTTTCATTTTCGCACTGTTTACGTTGGCAATTTTCGCATTGAAATGATCAAAGGTAATTTTACCCGGAATCTGTGCTTTTTCTGCAATTTCTTCGTAGGTTAATTTTGAATTTTTAATATCCACCTGTTTCACATAAAGCGGAAACTTTACATCACGAAGTTTTTTGCTGAACATATAGCGTACCCCGATATCATCCGGCGGTGCAAGATCATGGTAAATATTACAGTCTACACCGTCAAAAATAATATGATCAAGATCGATGCTCGTTTTACCTCCAATCACCGAGTTTTTATCCGCAATGTTGATGGATTTCACCTTTATCGTATACAAATCTTCCTCTACCGCAATCATTTTGTTAAACTGATTTCTGGAATACTTGGGAAGAAAAGCAAAATTGCTGATGTTGGTCGTTTTCCCTGTATTTTTTATTTGATCTACCTTTAATTTGTAATATTTTCCGGCATCCACATCGATGGTCTTAGCGGTAATCAAATGGCTTTTTACCTGGAACGGGATGGATTCCTTCAGGGTATTCTTATTGGCAGTTACAGAATTTAATTTAACATTAAAATTCCCGACTTTCATTTTCTGGCTGCCCTGTTTTTCCTGGCTGAATGTTCCGTTGATAAGATTCAGTGCTCCAAGATTTACCATCAGATCCGGTGGCTGGTTCTGAGCTTTTTTCGCAGATTTATTTTTATGAGCTGCCGCTGTAATACGGATGTCCGGAGCATACACATTGATTTCACCAAGTTTAAGCTGCAGCTGCTGTCCCACAAACTTTGAAGTGTTGTTCAGGATCTCTATCTTCTCTGTTTTAATGTTGAAAACATCTTTTGTATTACTTTTCCCGATACCATTGAAACGGGCATCACTGATGAAAATATCAGAATTATTGGAACTTATTTTTTTAACGCTTACCGCCTGTAAAGGATCAGTTTTAAAATAAATATTTTCAAACTCAATATTATGCGTAGAAAAGGCAAAAGGGATCTTTTCTTTCACCGTATTTTTATCAAAAACAATATCCTGCAGATTCACACGGAAATTTTCCACGGAAGCCGTTTTGGTTTTATCCTGCTGCTGAACGATAACAGAGCCCTGCTGGAAATCAAGGTTTTTGATGCCGATTTTCAGATTAACCTCTTTAGGATTTTCTTTTACGGTTTTTTTATGGGTGGAAGTCACAATCAGCTGAGGTTTTCTGAATGTTGCATTTTCCACGATAAGAGAATCCCGGTCAATTGTAAAATTATCTGCGGCAAGCTCATTAATCTTTAGATCAAAAACATTTTTTGCATTGTACAGCGCAGGACTTTCAATAGGTTTCAGATGAAATTCCGAAACATGAAGCTGCTTGTTTTTTGCATCAATTTTAGAAGCGGAAATTCTGTAAAATTCATTTGCGGTGATCAGAACATCATGCGCATCAATTTTAAAATCCTTAAAAGCAACTGGCATTTTGGAGGCATCTTTGCTCTGACGGATATCTGTAAGATTGATATTGATATTCTTTCCTGTGAAAAGATCTTTTTTATCATTCCCTTTTACCGAAATATTCCCGTTTTGAACAAAAATATTCTCAATGGCGAAATTCATTTTCTTTTTCGTGGAATCTTTTTTCTTTTTTGAGCGGCCGGAAACCACCTGAATATTCGGATCAATAAGCTTAACATCATCAACCTTATAAGTTTTGTTGAAAATAGCATTCCAGATCCCGAAGTTTTTTACTTCCAGACTTTTTACATCCCCTGAAATTTGGGTTACAGCCGGATCTTGGGTCGGTTTTGTACTGATTTTAATGGAATTGGCTGAAATATTTCCCTTCAGAAGACTCAGATCAAAATCTTCAAGAGTAATTTGGTAAGGCGTTTTCTCATTGATCAGATCCGGGAGCTTATGTTTAAGATAAATATTCAGCAGAAACGGGAAAATAATACCCAAAAGGCATAAAATTCCCAGTGTCACTAATATAATTTTCTTTCTCTTTTGTGGTTTTTCACGCTCTAATTCTTTTTTCATTGTAATAGTGTTTTGGAAGATTAACAGTGATTTTTACAATGCACATCCTTTTACGTTGTCAAATTTTATTCCATTAGCGGGATGTTATTATAATTTCATATGTTTAATAAAATTATCTTCAATTTAGTGTTAATTTCGTAAGATTTTATCACACCTGATAGAAATGTGGTATCTGATGAGGTGATGACGGCACTTTTTTTGCCACAGTTAATCCGGCCTATGTATCATGCTGTCATTTTCTGCGACGTATCAAGCGTATAAAAAGAAATTTGAATAACTAAACTAACACCTATGAACCAAAACCATTGTATGAAAAAAAGTTTGACCCTGCTTTTACTGTTCGGATATCTCAGCATCTTCTCACAGTCGAAGATTATTGTTAAAAATTCCGGTGATCAGCTGCCCGTTTCCGGTGCAACAGTTTCCTGCAACAATAAAGCAATCGGGAAAACAGATGCATCTGGAGTATTGAACTTCAAAACAAAATGCAAAAAAGTGCAGGTTTCTGCCAGCGGATTCAATGATGACGATGTTGTGGTTGACAAGGTGATGGAAGTTTTTCTAACCAAATCTGATCCCAATATTAAAAATATTCAGGCCATCGTTTTAGAAGATAAAAGTGATCCGCGGGCATTGGAAATCCTGAGAAAGGTCAACGAAAATTACAACCAGAATTCACCTAAAAGCTTGGAATCCTACTCATTCAAATCCTATGAGAAAATTTCACTGGATTTCGATGAAGACAGTATCAATGCTTATAATGCATACATCGCCAACCGTATAGATTCCCTTAAAAAACTGCCGCAGCGGCCTATGAAAGCCACAGAGAAAAAAGATTCCATAGAGTCGGTAAACCTCATGAAGCTGGTAGGAGAAAGCAAAATGTTTTTGTGGGAAAGAGCGTCTCAAAACCTGTATTCAAAAAAATATGGCGAAAAAATCAATATTTTAGATAACAAAGTGGCGGGAATCAAAGATCCGATCTATGAACTGATGGCTTTCCGTTCAAACAGAAATCAGGTTCCAAAAGAGATCCGTGAAGAAAACAGGAATTTGTACCGATTTTTTCTGACGGATTCCATTGAAATTGAAGGACGCCAGAATTATATCATCCGCTTCCGCCAGGTGGGTGACAAACAATCCGTAAAACAGAGGAAATTCAACGGCTATCTGTATGTGGATAAAGAAACCTACGCTTTGAAAAAAATTGAAAGCAACAGCAAAATTAAAAGTGAGGGAAGTATTACAAGTATTTGGAAGCCCGTTCAGGAAAAATGGTTTCTTGTGAAAGAAAACTATAAAATGAAAATGGGTTCTACCAGTTTTGACAATGATGATGAGCAGGATAAAAATAAAACAAAAGAAGAAAAAGAAGCAGATAAGCAGAACCGGAAAAGATTCGGGAGCTATGCTTTTGTCACTGCAGATTATTTTGATTTCAAAACGCCGATTGAAGAAAAACCGGAAGATTTTAAAGGTTATACCATCGGTGTGAAAAATTCAGACGGGAAACTGATTGATCAGTACCGTACCGAAAATCTCACCGCCCGCGAAACGGCAACGTATACCAAAATAGACAGTTTAAGCAGTAAATATAAGCTCAATCAGAAAGCGAAAGCACTTGCCGGGCTTCTTAAGGGAAAAATAAAACTGGGCATGGTTGATTTTGATCTGGCCAGATTGATCGGGTACAACAAATATGAGCATATAAGGCTTGGGGCCGGGGCAAAACTGAATGAAAATTTCAATAAGTATATTTCTCCGGATGCCTATTTTGCGTATGGAATATATGATAAAAAGCTTAAGTATGGAGCTGGGGTAGATATCCGTACCACTTTGGAAAAGAATTCTTTCTTCCGTGTCGAATATTTTAATGATGTGATGGCCGCCGGACGTTTTTCTGAAAACTTATGGAACTTCAGGATGAAAATAATGAATTCCGGAATTGCATTGAACAACGGCGTATTTTATGGTTACAAAGGCTTTAAAGTGAGCTATGAAAATGATATCACCAATGCGTTAACCGTCAATGTTGCTGCCAAAAGAACCCAGGAAGAATCCAAATTTGATTATAATTTTAAAGGTCTGGGAAATAATTTTGATATAGCATCATCCATAATCACCTTAAAATATTCTCCGAATTCAAAGAATATTATGACACCGGGCGGGAAATATACCTATGAACAGAACCTTCCTGAACTCTACCTGAATTATGAGCAGGGATACAAAGCATTTGGAGGAACTTTTAATTTCAGCAGATTTGACGCATTGTTTGTTCATAATTTTAAAACAAAACTTGGAGTAACAGGCGTAAGATTATACGGAGGTATGATCACCGGTGATGCTCCGGTTTGGAAGAATTTTACAATGAACGGTTTGGGCAATGGAAGAGAAGGATTGAATTTCAATCTTACCTCATACCTTGGTTTTGCTACAATGGCGGGCGGAAGATATTACAACGATAAGTTTGTAGGTGCTTATCTTACACACAGACTGCCGTGGTATTTCAAAAGTTTTGGGAAGAATGTATCCAGTTTTGATCTCATCTACAGAGGAACCATCGGGGATATGAAAAATCCGGAATTCCATCAGTTCGATTTTAAAAAGCTGGATCACCTGTATAATGAAGTGGGATTAGAGTGGAATAATTTCTTATCATCGCAGTTTAATCTGGGATTCTTCTATAGAGTTGGGTATTACAACACACCTCAGTTTAAAGATAATTTTGCCATCCAGTTTAAATTTAAATTTCTTGGATTTTAAAACAAAAAAACCATCCTTGAAAAAGGATGGTTTGTAGACCCACAGGGATTCGAACCCCGACTGACGGTACCAAAAACCGGAGTGCTACCGTTACACTATAGGTCTGTTTTTATTTTGGTGAGGCAAATTTACAGCTTTTTTCTTTAGATACAAGAACTTTTTAAACTTTTTTTTACATTTACATCACATTTTATAGGCCAAAATCATGCTGATAGACTTCAATAATCTCAATATTAATAATTTATCCTTTCAAACCGATTTCGAACACAAAATCAAAAATTTTTTAGAAGAATGGTTTTCTGATGGGGATACCGTAAAAGTACAGACCTCGGGCTCTACCGGAACTCCGAAAATTTTTGCGATTGAGAAAAAAAAGATGATCAATTCTGCGGTGATGACCTGTAATTTCCTGGGCTTACAGGAAGGGGATAAAGCATTGCTCTGCCTTCCGGTTGAATATATTGCCGGAAAAATGATGACCGTACGTTCTGCAGAAAGAAAATTAAAATTAATTGTTGCCGAACCGTCTTTACAGCCGCTTAAAGATTTGAATGAAGAAGTGGATTTCTGTGCAATGACTCCTCTTCAGGTAGAAAATTCGCTGGAACAGTTATATTTAATTAAAAACTTAATTATTGGAGGAGCCGCAGTTTCAGAAAGCCTTAAGCAGAAAATATTCAATAACCAACGCCTTTCTAATACTTCAAACCGTATTTTTGAAACCTATGGAATGTCCGAAACCCTGTCTCATATCGCCCTGAAAAAGCTGATGCCGGAACCTGAAGATTATTTTACAGCTTTTGAAAACGTTTCGATCAGTACAGATGAAAGAGGCTGCCTGAAGATTTTTGCCCCGAATGTGAATGCTGAGGTTCTGCAGACTAATGATTTAGTTGACATTAAAAATGAAAAGCAGTTTAAATTTCTGGGACGTATAGATAACGTCATTAATTCCGGGGGAGTGAAAATTTTTCCGGAAACCCTCGAAGTTTTGGTAAAAAAAGAAATTCCCAATGAAGCTGTGTTTATAGGAATAAAAGACGAAAGTCTGGGCCAGAAATTAATACTGGTGGTAGAAGGCGAAAAGTCGGAAGATATTACTAATAAAATATCAGCAATACCGTTCGATAAAAAATTCCATCATCCAAAAGAAATTATTTTCACAGAAAAGATCCCAAGAACTCCAAATGGTAAAGTAAACCGTATGGAACTCCACAAAATTATAGCCGAACGTTTATAATCTTTTATCTTTACTCTTTAATCTATTGGTCTCTGTCATATGAAAGACTTTTCAAAAGAACTCACCTTCAAAACTTCACGCAGCAGCGGGGCAGGCGGGCAGAACGTCAATAAAGTGGAAACTTCTGTTACCGTCCTTTGGTCTGTTGCAGAGTCTGAATTTTTTAATGAATATCAGAAGGAATTGATTCAGCGTAAATTAAAAAACAGGATCAATGCGGACGGCTATTTATTCCTGACGGTTTCCGAGAGCAGAACCCAGCTGATGAACAAGAATAAAGCGATTGAGAAAATTCTTGAATTCGTTGACAAGGCTTTGATTGTTCCCAAGAAAAGAATTGCCACCAAACCTTCAAAAGGGCAAAAGCAGAAACGGCTGGATACCAAAAAGAAAATTTCTGATAAGAAAGAGAGTAGGAAGTTTAAGTTTTAAAGGCGGGGTCCGGGTTTTCCGAGGTTCGGGTTTTTAGTTGCTGGTTTTCAACTTTGATAAAATACTTTTAATCCCAAGTATTAAACCTTAACCCCCATACCTAATACCCCAAAACTCGACAACTCGGACCCCGAATCCCGAATCCCGGAACCTTTGACCCCGAATCTTAACGATTTTGAATGTTTAGAATTTTTGAGTATCTTAGAGGTATTATTAATCAATTTTTATGACAGCAATGATTTCTTTATCCGCAGAATGCCGTTCCAATGGCCTCTTGCTGTCGCTTTTATATTTGCATACGGACTCTTTTCTTAAAAGTTCCAAGGACTTTATCAATTAAGCCCTGTCAGGATCCTGGACAGGGGAAATTTTCCGAATAATTTTACCTATTATTTTTGCAGTTTTCCACGGGAGCAATACCTGACTGTATCTGTAATCCTGCACCGGATCACGGGAATCACTGCATTCATCAATTAAAAAAGAAAAAAATGTCCAATCATATTATTGTAACCACCGGAATTTATGATGCTATAAAAGATACCCTCAGAAGAAAAAAAGTAAGTAGAGACGAAGAGAAAAGGCTCGCTGAAGAACTGAGGAAAGCCCAACAGGTTCTGAGAAGAAATCTTCCTGCTGATGTGGTAACTGTTGACAGAAAAGTGACGATTAAAGATCATACTCAGAATTTTGAACATGAATATATTTTTGTAGCCTCTGCAAAAGCAAAACCGGCAAAAAACAAACATTCCATTTTATCAGATATTGCTCTTGCCACAGTAGGTTATAAAGTAGGAGATATCATCGAATGGCCGTTTAAAGACGGCGAAAGAAAGATTGAAATCCTAAAAGTGGAAGCCTGGAACGGGTGATCCCTGTGTACTCTATAGTGTTAGAAGAAAGTACAGCTCCCGGGCTGTACTTTTTATATAATCCAGAATGGCTGGAGCCGTTTTTATCATTTGTTAAAAAAGGAGGTTCAGATACGAGTTTCTTTATGTTCCCATGTTGCATTCCGTTTTTAAGTTTTATCTTTGCAAAAATTAAAATAATGAGCAAACCGATTTCTGAATTTATAGAGAAATATTACCTGCACTTCAATGCGGCTGCGTTGGTAGATGCATCTAAGGGGTATGTTGCACATCTTAAAGATGGCGGAAAAATGATGATCACTTTGGCAGGGGCAATGTCTACTGCTGAATTGGGAAAGATACTTGCAGAAATGATCCGTCAGGGAAAAGTTGATTTTATCTCTTGTACAGGAGCCAACCTTGAAGAAGATCTGATGAACCTTGTGGCGCATTCGCACTACGAAAGAGTTCCTCACTACAGAGATCTTACGGCACAGGACGAATGGGATCTTTTGGAAAGAGGTTTAAACAGGGTTACAGATACATGTATTCCTGAAGAAGAGGCATTCAGAAGACTTCAGAAACATATTGTAGATATCTGGAAAGATGCAGAAGCTAAAGGTGAGCGTTATTTCCCGCACGAATTCATGTACAAAATGATTCTTTCAGGAGTTCTTGAGCAGTATTACGAAATTCCAAGAGAAAACTCATGGATGATTGCTGCCGCTGAGAAAAACCTTCCGATTGTAGTTCCGGGATGGGAAGATTCTACCATGGGTAATATCTTCGCTTCTTACTGTATCAAAGGTGAGCTTACAGCAACCACTATGAAATCAGGAATCGAGTATATGATGTATCTTGCAGACTGGTACACTAAAAATTCAGCTGGAAAAGGAGTTGGTTTCTTCCAGATCGGTGGAGGTATTGCAGGAGATTTCCCTATCTGTGTAGTGCCAATGCTTTATCAGGATATGGAAATGCATGACGTTCCTTTCTGGTCTTATTTCTGCCAGATTTCAGATTCTACCACATCTTATGGTTCCTATTCAGGAGCGGTTCCAAATGAGAAAATCACCTGGGGTAAACTGGATATCACAACACCGAAATTCATCGTTGAAAGTGATGCTACTATTTGTGCACCATTGATGTTCTCTTACATCTTAGAAAATTCTTAAGAATCTGTTCTTATAACAATATCAAACGCTTCAATTTATTTTGGAGCGTTTTTTTATTTAAAAATGTGTTGGAAAGCGCAAGGACGCAAAAGTTTTTTCTTTCGTATTGTTCTTTAGGACGCAGGGATTTTTACCGTCATTGCGAGGAGCTATGCGACGAAGCAATCTTTAAAAACACATTATTATTTACAAATCTGAGATTGCTTCACCTAAAGGTTCGCAATGACAGGATGTAAAAAATAGCTGAAAATCTTTGATTTTCTTGCGTCTTAAAAAAGTATACATCATAAATCCTTTGCGGCTTTGCGTGTACCAACAAACCCAAAACTACAAATCATTATCTTTCATATTGATCAATCAAGAGAATTCACCAGCACAAAATAACGGTAGGCCAGAATTCCCTTTTGAATCTTCGTCAGACTGTTCGGATCTTTATCACTCAGTTTCGGGAGTAACTTTTTATTCACTGTATTCAGCAGCTTAAAAAATGATTTTTTCATATCTTTATATTTAAAATGAAACATCATTGAATGGTTTAGAATCCAAAAATGATGCAGAAACTGTTTATTATTTACGAAAAATATTTTTCAACATCAAAAACCAGATTACAGAACCATGGATGAGATTTTCAAACAACAGGTTTACGAAGTATCCAGACTGATTCCCAAAGGCCGTGTTTCTACGTATGGCGCCATAGCGAAAGCGGTTGGCTATCCCAATCATTCCCGTCATGTAGGAAAGGCAATGGGCGGATGCCCTGAAGATGTTCCCGCTCATCGGGTAATAGCCAGTTCCGGAGTTTTATCCGTTCCTGAATTTCAAAAAAGACTGGAAGCAGAAGGAATTACCGTTGAAAATTTAAGAATAAAGAACTTTAAGAAACTGTTCTGGGATCCGCTGGAGGAGATTTAATGCGGGTTTCGGGATTCGGGTTGCGAGTTTATGGGATTCCAGATTCGGGGTGTTGGTTGTGGGGTTTGGGTCTGGAATCGTATTTTTATTAGATTTTATCAATAAAAAATGCCATCTATGTTTTTTGCATGATGACATTTAAAACTTATACAGTAAAAGGGCAGCGTTTACAGCTGCGGCTATTTTTTACTTTTGAGACCTTTCAGTTCTTCTTTTAATTTCGCATTTTCTTCTTTCAAAAGAGCGATATAATCCTGCAGATTCTGGATGACAGATCCCGGGATATTGTCATAATTATTCTGGTTCGTGATTGCTCCTGCAGAAATAGACTTATCATTAAAAATCGGATGATCATAATTAACCATTACTTTTGTTTCTTCATCTTCATAAATTTCTTCCACGGGAACATCCAGAAAACGGGCGATTTTATCCCATTCATCTCTGACAATCCTTACATCACCGCTTTCTTTTCGGCTGTAGTTGGATACATCAGTTGCGATGATATCCGCAATCTGCTGCTGGGTGTAGCCTTTTTGTTTTCTGATGACGCGTAATTTTTCTTTTTGCATATCCGGCATTTTATACAAAAATGGAAAAAAAGCACAATGTGTACAATAGAAAACATAAAAAATGTACAGTAAGGCTTAATTATTTGGAAAGGGAAATTTTTATGGTTTGTAATATTAATGTCTTTGTTGTTAAATGTTGATTATTTTCTTTTAAATGATTGAAATGGGTTTTGTTTTAAACGCAATGACGCAAAGGTTTTTAAATGCAATATTGTATTTAAATTATGCAATATTTTTTTCTCTGTCATTGCGAACCTTTAGGTGAAGCAATCTCAGATCTGTGAAACAATAAAGCATTTTAGAGATTGCTTCGTCGCATAGCTCCTCGCAATGACGGATGCACAAAAAAAGCTGCTCCCAATATGAGAACAGCCTTAGTTTTCTGTATGATGGATTATTTCTCCAGCTGCTTATAGCTTCTTTGAATAAAATCCGTAAGGTCTTTTCCTTTCAGCAGATTCTGTGAAAGCTTGGCAAGATCCAGAGCATATTTGATCAGGGTTTCCTTTTCTTCAGGACTTTCTGTCTTTAAAATCTGGTTTGATAGTTCACTGTTTGAGTTTACGACCAAATTATACATTTCCGGGAAGCCTCCCATTCCGAACATACCGCCTCCGCCGGTGGCCTGCATTTCCTTCATTCTTCTCATGAATTCAGGCTGTGTAATGGTAAAAGGAGCATCATTGCTGTCTAGATCTTCAAGCTGAACGGTGAATTTTGCATCTTTTACAGCCTCTTCCACATCTTTCTTTAAAGATTCTTTTTCCGTTTCATTTAATTTTGAAATAACCGGCTCGTCTTTTTTAATCAGGTTATTGATGTGATCTGCATCCACTCTTGCAAATGAAATCTTCTCTTTTGAAGTTTCCAGCTTCTGAATCACGTGAGAGATCACCGGTGAATCCAATAACAGAACGTCATAACCTTTGTCATTCGCTGCCTGGATGTAGCTGTGTTGTTCATCAGCATTGGTTGCATACAGGATGACCGTATTGCCGTCTTTATCTGTGTGTGAAGGCTGGATTTTTTCCATCAACTCATTCCACAGGAAATATTTTCCATCTGTAGTAGGGTATAATGTGAATTTATCTGCCTTTTCCGCGAATTTCTCCTCCGTGATAATTCCGTATTCAATGACAATTTTGATGTCGTTCCATTTTTTCTCATAATCTTCGCGGTTCTCGTTGATCAGGGAAGACATTTTATCTGCAACCTTTTTAGTGATATAAGAAGAAATTTTCTTTACAGCACCGTCTGCCTGAAGATAAGAACGTGAAACATTCAGCGGAATATCCGGAGAATCTATTACCCCTCTTAAAAGCATTAAGAAGTCCGGAACAATACCTTTCACTTCATCTGTTACGAATACCTGGTTCTGATACAGCTGGATCTTATCCTTATCTATATTCAGGTTATTGCTCAGCTTCGGGAAAAATAAAACTCCCGTAAGATTGAAAGGGTAGTCCACATTCAGGTGGATGTTGAATAAAGGCTCCTCAAACTGCATTGGATAAAGCTCATGGTAGAACTTCATATAATCCTCATTGGTCAGTTCGCTTGGCGCAATCGTCCATGCCGGGGTTGGGTTGTTGATGATATTGTCCACTTCCTCAGTTTCTGCAACGGCATCTTCCGGAGCGTCTTCCGGTAAAGGAAGGGTATGTGTTTTTGTTCCGAATTTAATAGGAACAGGCATGAATTTATTATATTTTGAAAGCAGTTCACGGATCTTTGTTTCTTCTAAAAATTCTGTAGAATCTTCTGCGATATGAAGAATAATTTCCGTTCCTCTGTCGGTTTTATCCGTTGTTTCTTCTAATGTGAATTCCGGGCTTCCGTCGCAGATCCAACGAACGGCAGGCTCATCTTTGTAAGATTTAGTAAGGATTTCCACTTTTTCAGCCACCATAAATGCAGAATAGAATCCAAGACCGAAATGGCCGATAATTCCGGAGTCTTTAGCTGAATCTTTATATTTTTCAAGGAATTCTTCAGCTCCGGAAAAAGCAACCTGGTTGATGTATTTTTCAACCTCTTCTCCCGTCATCCCAATTCCCTGGTCGATAATGCGTAATGTTTTCTGCTCTTTATCGATCTTTACTTCAAGTTTCGGATTTCCGTATTCCACTTTAGCTTCCCCGATGCTTGTTAAATGCTTTAATTTTAAAGTTGCATCAGTAGCATTGGAGATTAATTCTCTTAAGAATATTTCGTGGTCACTGTAAAGAAATTTTTTGATAAGTGGGAAAATGTTTTCCACAGATACATTAATATTTCCTTTAGTCATAATGTTTTAGATTTTTTTAATTTCCTAGTAATGCTCAAAAAAAATACCGTTTGATGAAAAGTGACATTTTGACATTTTTTTGCTGGAAGCAGAAATCTTGAGGCAGGAAGTTTTGCTTCACCCTTTTATTTGAAAGAGCTTGAATTTGCATAACTTTCGACAGATTAAAACATCATGGCTGACTTTAGTTCCTTTCTTCCAGCCTCCATCTTTCGTAAAAATAACCCTAACGCATTGCAAATTTGTCAATGAAATGCCTTATTTTTAAATCTTAAAATTATTTTATAATGAAGTTGAAATATACAGTTTTTATTCTGCTCATCATGACCTGTTTTATGTATGGGCAGAAAAAGCCTTTAGACCATTCTGTTTACGACAGCTGGCAAAACATAGGTGCGAGAAAAATCTCAAATGATGGAAAGTGGGTTGCCTATTCTGTAGATGCTCAGGAAGGAAACCCCAATCTTTTTTTATATTCAGTAAAAAATAAAGATTCGAAGAAGTTTCCCCGAGGAACAAAAATGGAGTTTACGAGTGATTCCAGATTTGGTGTTTTCCAGATACGCCCTTTGTATAAAGATATAAAAGCGGTGAAGGATAAAAAGCTTAAACAGAATAAGCTAACCAAAGACAGCCTTGCTATCGTTAATTTTTCAAGTGGAAAAACGGAGAAAATTCCTAATGTTAAAGGATTTAAAATTCCTGAGAAAGGAGGTTCTTATATTGCTTATCTTCTGGAAAATATGAAAGATAAATCCTCGGATGATGCTTCTGATAAAGAAGATGGAGAGGAAAAGAAAGACGATGATAAAAATGCAAAGCCGTTACAATTGGTCGTACGAAATCTTTTGAACGGAAAAAGCACAACCTATGATAATGTTGCCCGTTATGAATTCAGTAAGAATGGGAAACAGCTTGTTTTTGTAACCAAAAAGCCGGAAGAGAAAACCAGGAAAGAGAAAAAAGATTCGTTGGATGATAAATCTGCGGATAAAAAAGTTGTTGATAAATCAAAGCCAAAGAAATATACGCTTCAAACCGTACAGGTCGTTAATTTACAATCTGGAGCTGTTGAAAAAATTTCGGAAATGGAAGGCGATTTTTCGCAGTTGTCTTTTGATGAAGAAGGAAATCAGCTGGCATTTGTAGGAACTCCTTCCGCTCAGAATGATTTGGTGAAACTGTATCAGCTGTATTATTTTAATTTTAAAAATAATAAAAAGGAAACTGTAGCCAATGATCATACCCAGATGAAAAAGAATTGGGTAATTTCCGAAAACCGTCTGCCAATATTCAGTAGAAACGGGAAACAACTCTACTTTGGGGTAGCTCCAAAACCTGTTGCAAAAGATACCGCAATGATTGCCAATGATCATGCTGTTGTGGATATCTGGAATTATAAAGATGATTATCTGCAAACAGTACAGCTGAAAGAGTTGAAAAATGATCTGAAAAAGTCTTATGCAGCTGTAATGCAAACGGAAAAACCAGATTTTTTCAGAAATATTGATGGAGAAGATTTGGATACCTTAAGATTGGTCAACGAAGGGAATGCCGGATTTGCGCTGGGTATTACCAGTCTGAACAACCGTGTTTCTTCGCAATGGGAAGGTTCCACAAAGAAAACCTATTTCCTTATTGATAATAATACGGGCGAAAGAACAGAAATTATTCAAAATCTGAACGGTGCGGTTGCTGTATCCCCGCTGGGTAGATTTGTTGTGATTTTTGACAGGGAAAAAGGCAGGTGGTTCAGTTATAATGTGAAAACAAAACAAACCCTTCCACTCAATAACGAATTACCGGTTTCCTTTGTGGATGAGGAGTTTGATATGCCCGATTTTCCAGATCCTTATGGAATCGCCTCCTGGACAGATAATGATGAATCCGTGATTATTAAAGACCGTTTTGACCTTTGGGAGTTTTTCCTGAATGGTTCCAAAAAGCCAAGAAATATCACGAATGGATTCGGACGGAAAAATAAAATAACATTTGATACGTACAGTTTAGATAAAGATATTAAAAGCTTAAACCGGAAATCTCCTGTTTATTTGTCAGCTTTCGATAATACATCCAAGTCGAACGGAATTTTTAAGACATCCATTCACTCCAATGCTGATCCTGAAAAAGTTCAGATGGAAAATGTCTGGGGATACCGAAGTCTTCAAAAAGCGAAAAATGCAGAAGAATATATTTTGATTAAAGAGTCCTATACCGATTCTCCAAATATTTTTGCAACATCAGATTTCTCTAAGCAGGACAAGCTGAGTAATACCAATCCGCAGCAGAACTTTTATAATTGGGGAACAGACGAATTAATACACTGGACGACGCCAAAAGGAAATTCGTCTGAAGGAGTTTTATATAAACCGGAAGATTTCAATCCGGACAAAAAATATCCTATGATCGTTTATTTCTATGAAAAACTTTCTGATAATCTGAATCGTTATGTAGCTCCGGCTCCCACGCCTTCAAGATTAAATATCTCTTATTTTGTGAGCAATGGATATTTGGTTTTTACCCCCGATATTTCTTACACCGACGGCTTTCCCGGAGAATCTGCAATGGAGTACATTAATTCCGGAGTTGAAAAGTTAAAACAAAATTCCTGGGTAGATGGCTCGAAAATAGGAATCCAGGGGCAAAGCTGGGGTGGTTATCAGGTAGCCTATCTGATTGCCCATACCGATATGTATGCTGCAGCATGGAGTGGAGCCCCTGTTGTGAATATGACTTCTGCATACGGAGGAATCCGATGGAGCTCAGGGATGAACCGCCAGTTTCAGTATGAAAAATCACAAAGCAGATTAGGGAAAAATCTATGGGAAGCACCGGATCTCTACATTAAAAATTCACCGCTTTTTACGATTGATAAAGTGAAAACTCCGGTAGCCATTATGAGTAATGACAAAGATGGGGCAGTGCCTTGGTATCAGGGGATTGAAATGTTTACTGCATTACGCCGTCTCGGAAAACCGGCCTGGCTTCTGAACTATAATGGCGACGACCATAATCTGGTGAAGCGTCAGAACAGAAAAGATATCCAAATCCGCGAACAGCAGTTTTTTGATTATTACCTTAAAGGGGCTAAAGCTCCGGCCTGGATGACGAAAGGAGTTCCAGCCACGCAAAAAGGAAAAGACTGGGGATTTGAGTTAACAGACGAAAAACCTTAATGGAAAATAAAACCCGGCGGAGCCAAAGGCTCCGCCGGGTTTGTTAATATATCTTTAGAAATTACTACTTTTTACTGGCAATTTCTTCTTTGATCTTGTTTTCCAGTTCTTCCGCAAGCTCAGGATTGTCTCTTAAAACATCCTTCACCGCATCACGTCCCTGACCTAATTTAGTCTCTTCGTAGCTGAACCATGAACCACTTTTCTTCACAATTCCTTTATCCACGGCAGTATCAAGAATTTCTCCTACTTTGGAAACTCCTTCACCATACATAATATCAAATTCTGCCTGCTTGAACGGAGGTGCTACTTTGTTTTTCACAATCTTCACTTTCACACGGCTTCCGATAGCTTCATCACCATTTTTAATCGGTGCGCTTGCCTTTCTGATATCCAGTCTTACTGAAGCATAGAATTTCAGGGCATTACCACCGGTTGTCGTTTCAGGGTTTCCGAACATTACGCCGATTTTTTCTCTCAACTGGTTGATGAAGATTACGGTACATTTTGTTCTTGAAATAGTCGCGGTTAATTTTCTTAACGCCTGAGACATTAATCTGGCGTGAAGACCCATTTTGGAATCTCCCATTTCACCTTCAATTTCTGCTTTTGGAGTAAGCGCTGCTACGGAGTCAATCACTACGATATCAATAGCTCCTGAACGGATCAGGTTATCGGCAATTTCCAGTGCCTGCTCACCATTGTCCGGCTGGGAAATAATAAGGTTTTCAAGGTCAATTCCTAGCTTTGCCGCGTAAGTTCTGTCGAAAGCGTGCTCTGCATCAATAAATGCAGCAATACCGCCGGCTTTCTGAGCTTCAGCAATAGCGTGAAGGGTTAACGTTGTTTTACCGGAAGATTCAGGTCCGTATATTTCAATGATTCTTCCTCTCGGGTACCCGCCAACGCCTAATGCGATGTCAAGCCCCAAAGATCCTGAAGGAATTACCTCTATCGTATTGTCTACAGAGTCATCTCCCAACGTCATTACCGTTCCTTTTCCGTATGTTTTATCTAGCTTGTCAAGCACCAGTGCCAGTGCTTTTTTCTTATCTTCTATGTTGCTCATCTCTATTAAAATAATTTCTCAAAAGTACATAATTTAAACATCAAAAACTAATATTATTTAGGGCGAAAATAGGTTTTTAGAGTTAAAAAACAATAAAATTCTGATGCTGATCGTATTCATTACGAACACGATGCATGATTTTATGATTCAGAATATAAAAAATAAATTTTTGTTCCCGAAAGACCTTATTTTCCGATGCGGGTTTAATGGAAATTTGAATTTTTCGTGATTTTCAGATAGTCTTCCAGAACTTTCATCTGATCTTTATTTCCCTTTTTGATTCGGGCATCACGGCTTACCACCTGATCATAAATTCTGTTGATGAAAATTTTTGTTTTGGGAAATAAATTTTTGTTGGAAACATCAGGAATCTGAAGTCTTTTACATACTTCGTCATCCAGCAGGAACCATGTACAGCAGATATGAAGATATCTTAAATTTTTTCTTTGAAATTTGAATTTTAAGATAGGATTTTCCAGAGATTCATTCAGCAGGGAATGAGCAAGCAGAATAGAATCCTTATCCGAAGGCGGCTGCACAGAAGTCCAGAGATAGAAATATTCCGTTGCCTGTTTTTTGTTGTCCGGCAGAATCTGTTCAGGGATTCCCAATAAGTAGCCCACATATTTCCAGAGGTGGAAAATTCCTTTTTCCTCTTCGTCAGAAAACGTATTCCCAAGCTTTTGCAGACTGTGAAGAAAAACGAGACTGAAACCGATATACGTGGCCATCATATCCCATGAATTGATAGGCTCGCCCCAATTTTCAGTATCCCACTGCTTGTAATGTTTCTTAATCGAAAGTCTGGCGTAAGAATGGATAAGTCTTGTTTTTATGGCAAATTCATAGCCTTTTGCATGAATTTCCAGAGCATCATACCGGGTAGCGTTGACCCAGAAATCAAGTGTTTCGGAAAGACGTTTCACAGCCCCTTTTTTCAAGGCTTCCGTAGCTGTTAATGGTTTATTGAGGTAAGAATAGTCATAACCACCCATCAGGCAGTAATCCCTCAGCGAGATCAGAGAGTCCAGATTGCAGCGCATACAGAGCTCTGCGCCGCTTTTCAACAGGCTGTAATCCAACCATTCCGGAACCTTCTGGGTCTGGGCAAAAAGTTTTTTTACACTGTCCGGAACATGGTCGCCTTCTGCCACTCCGTTCCGTATATAGTTTTCAATTTCTCTGGAGGCTTCGTGAAATTTTTTAACAAGATAAACTTCTTTCACCACCTCATCACCAATCTCATCTGCATGATAAAAAAATGCTGAAAACTGCTCAAAGTTTTTAAAGCTCACTTCGGCACCTGAAAAATCAATCAGCTGTTTTCCATTGCCTTTTTCCCAAAAACTTCTGAAGTGGGGAGAATCTTTAAAACGGGGTTGCGGTATTCGTTCCATGGCAGATAAAAATACAAGTTTTGAACCGAAATTCCCTGGTGAGATTTATCAGCCTCAACAAATTTGGAGGCAGGCGCTGAATAGAAGTGCTGGATACCGCTGGTAACTTCCAGCTTCTCTCTTCCATCATCATCCTTGGAATCTTAAATAAGCCCTCTTTCAAACGCTTTTTTCACAAGCTCTTTACTGTTTCTGGAATCTGTTTTCCGCAGGATGTTTTTTCTGTGTGTGCGTACGGTATGTTCAGACAGAATCAGTGCCTGGGCTATTTCAGGCCCGGAGTACCCTTTCGTGATCAGGGCTAGAATTTCCATTTCTCTTTTCGTTAAATGTTCAGGAAAATTTTCCGGAATCGAAAAACAATCGAATTTCACCTGGTGAAAATCATTTCTCGGGCCTATCCCGGAAACAAGAACGGTGTAAGGATTTATTTTGGTGATATGATGGATGTTGGTGTGAATATTTATGGCCTGTATCGGAATACCGGTCTCATCTTCCATGGTAATAATGGACTGGTGGTGGAAGAGCTCGTAATTACCTTCCGCAGTTTTCATTCTGAAGCAGTAGCTGCATTTGATATAAAGCTGATGTTCCAGACCTATTTCTGTCATTTTGTCAATGAGGGTCTGTTCCGCTTTCATCACAAATTCAATATCATCAGGATGGGTAAGATCTATAACTTCCTTTAAATTTTCAGGATAGGAAGGGAGCCCATGAAGTTTGAGAATATTTTCGTGATGATGAGAAAGGGTACTGTTGGTGAGGTTGAGCGCGTAATAATAAAATTCACCTATGGCAAACATTTCGCCAATGATACGCTCTATGGGTGGCTTATCCAGAATTTTCCTGTCTCTTCTGACACCAGGGTACGTATTCCAGACCTCAATGAGAGGGTGTTTTTTTTCCGAATTTTCCATGGATAATAGTTTTATGCTAAAATAACCAAAATACTTGCAAAATACCACAAAAGGGGGATTTTTTTACTTTGATAAAATTCCAAACTTTGTAGGAACTAATAACCATGAACGCTCATTTTATTCTGTCCCGTTTTGTTTAATGATTTACTATTTCTTTTCTGTCATGAAAAAAATATAGATCATCAAATAATTGACAGACCGTCTGTCCGGGCGGTTTTTATTCTAAGTTAATAAATGAATGTTATAAAACCAGTTTACTCTTTTCTTTTTTAGTTGTTTGAAAATGATAAACTAATAGCCTCTCGTTGCTGGGAGGCTTTTTCTTTTACTTATAAGGCATATTCTTCCTATTATGAGGTTCATGATAGCCAATCTATGATATGTAAAATCCTAAGATTAACGCATAAATTACAGATAATATTGTAATTATAAATACGACAATATTATTTCTGCTTTGTTTTGTAAAAAGCTTTATAAAACCATAAGAAATTATTCCTAAACCTATAGCGAAGATATAAAAGATGTGACCGGAATATATGATTTGTAATTCCCATAGTATTCCGCCAATAGTTCCACCGATTATTCCGCCCAAGATACTTCCAACAAACGTACTGGGCTTAATTTCTAAATCTTTTTTTTCAGCCTCTATATTAGTAGAGGTGGTTTCTATAATTTGTCGTATTTCATCCGGCGACAATATTTCTGAAGTCAAATTGCGATTGATGTCATTTTTTGTCATCCCTTTTTGATACAGTTGGGCGGCATCGTTATTTATTCTCGCCTTTTCTATCTCTTTTTCTATAATTTTATCATACCGCTCTTTCAAAGATTGTATTCCTCCTTTCTTTTCTATAACAATATCCAAAGCTTCCTTTGCATCACTTGTATATCCATTTTTATTTAAATAGACTTCCATTAATTCAGTATCAGAATATTGAGAATATCTTTCAATAAGTTCATCAAGCATAGTGTAGTTTTAACGGTTAAATTAACAAAAAAAAACCTTCCCAACGGGAAGGTTTTTATATTACTCATTGCTTATCGCTCATTACTTATGATAAAGAAGCAGCGTGTACAAGCATGTCTACCAATTTGTTTGAGTAACCCATTTCGTTGTCATACCAAGAAACAAGTTTTACAAAGTTTGGAGAAAGCATGATACCAGCATCTTTGTCGAAGATAGAAGTTCTCTTATCTCCTACGAAATCCTGAGAAACCACTGCATCTTCAGTGTATCCTAAGATTCCTTTCAATTCGCCTTCAGAAGCAGCTTTAATTACTGAACAGATTTCTTCATAAGAAGCAGCCTTTTCAATTCTAACTGTTAAATCTACTACAGAAACGTCTACAGTTGGTACTCTGAAAGACATACCTGTTAATTTTCCGTTTAGTGAAGGGATTACTTTTCCTACCGCTTTAGCAGCACCTGTAGAAGAAGGGATAATGTTGTTCAGCGCAGCTCTTCCTCCTCTCCAGTCTTTCATTGAAGGACCGTCCACTGTTTTCTGAGTTGCTGTTGTAGCGTGTACCGTAGTCATAAGACCTTCAACGATCCCGAAGTTATCGTGGATTACTTTAGCTAAAGGAGCTAAACAGTTGGTGGTACAAGACGCGTTTGATAAAATTTTGATATCGTCAGTAAGTTCTTTGTGGTTTACACCCATTACGAACATCGGCGTGTCGTCTTTAGATGGAGCAGAAAGGATTACTTTTTTTGCACCAGCGTTTAAGTGGGCAGCAGCACTTTCTTTATCAAGGAATAAACCTGTAGATTCTACTACATAATCAGCACCTACTTCGTTCCATTTTAGGTTGTTAGGGTCTCTTTCAGCAGTTACTCTGATTCTTTTTCCGTTTACTACAAGATCGTTACCTTCTACAGAAACTTCTCCCGGGAAAATACCGTGTACAGAATCATATTTTAACATGTAAGCCATGTATTCTGCGTTGATTAGGTCATTGATTCCTACTACTTCAATGTTATCTCTTTCAGTCATTGCTCTGAAAACAAGACGTCCAATTCTACCAAAACCGTTGATACCTACTTTGATTGTTGACATAATACTTTGTTTTAGATTATATAAAAAATAATTAGATTGCTAAAATTTCGGAAATCAGTAAAAGATCTTTATTGATTTCATTGTGTTTTTTAATGGCTTCTTCAATAGCGGTATAAACCACATCATTGGAACGCATTCCTGCCATTACATTGGTTTTTCCTTCCATTAATCCAGTGACTGCACCGTAGCCTAATCTGCTGGCCAAGACCCGGTCTGCACAGCTTGGAGAACCTCCTCTCTGCATATGTCCCAAAATCGCTACACGAATGTCATAGTCAGGGAAGGTCTGTTTTGTTTTTTCTGCAAGCTCATAAACGTTGGCTAATTTTTCACCTTCCGCTACCACTACAATACTGGATGCTTTTCCGGTTTTCTCTGCACTTCTGAATTTCGCGAAAAGCTCATCAATGCTATCTTTTTTCTCTGGAATTAAAATATCCAGTGCTCCTGTAGCCAATCCACTGTTTAAAGCAATAAAGCCGGCATCGCGGCCCATTACTTCCACAAAGAAAACTCTGTTGTGAGATGTTGCGGTATCACGGATTTTATCAATGGCATCCATTGCAGTATTCAGTGCGGTGTCATATCCGATCGTATTATCTGTTCCGAAAATATCGTTGTCAATAGTTCCCGGTACACCAATAACCCTGATTCCGAATTCTTCATTAAAGATTTTTGCCCCGGTGAATGTTCCGTCTCCTCCAATACAGACTAATCCGTCTATTCCCAGTTTTAGGCAGTTGTCATAAGCTTTCTGACGGCCTTCCTTAGTTCTGAATTCAGCGGATCTGGCAGACTTTAGAATGGTTCCGCCCTGGTTGATTATATTTTTTACGGAACGGGGACCCATTTTCAGGAAATCATCGTGGATAAGGCCGTTATAGCCTTCCCTTACTCCGTAGCATTCGATATTATAATAGTTGGCGGTCCTTACTACCGCTCTTAATGCCGCATTCATACCCGGAGCGTCACCTCCTGAAGTAAGAACTGCAATTTTTTTTACAGCACTCTCTTTCATCAAGTAAAAAATTTCGAACACAAATTTACAAAAACAAGTTCAGATAATGGCAGTAAGTTGAGAAGAGTTTTGAATATAAATAATTAAAAGCTTCTAAAATTTGTCGGCTTGAAAAAATACCTCGCTGTTTTCGTTTCTGCAGCATTTACATCAAGACCGTACCACGGCGAAATTTTTTTATCAAAAGGGTTGGAAAGCGTATGAATAGATTGCGCCGGAGTGAACCCCTGACTTAATAAAAATAATTTGTCGCCCGCTTTATTTTTGCATACCCCTGAAATAAAGACAATATGCCCCGGACTTCCCGGTGTAATGAGGATATCACCCGTTTTCAGATCTGAAGTTTTGGCCACAGGTTTTGTTTCCTTATTCAATGAAATCGTTCCGGCATAATTGAAGATCAGATCCAGATAATTCCTGAAACTCCGGTAAGAATCATCAAAATCGGCTGTTTTTCTGAAACTGACGGAATTTCCTTTAACAAAAGCCCTGATGCCCTTTTTATAATCATTCCACGAAACCAGATCACCGCTTGTAAAATGAAACTTAATCTCATCAAATCTTTTGGCCGCAAAAAGATATTCTGCTCTCAGACGGATGGCGGCATCGGCACATTGCTGGAGGTCTTTAGTTCCCGTATCAATATCAAATACAGCTTCGTGAAGGTCCTGCGCTGCAATAGGCGTTCCGTCGTATTTTAAGATCTGGCTGCCATAAGGTTTTAGTTTAAAATTTTCGATAAAATATTCGAAAGAATCTGGTTTTTCTTCAACCCAGGTGTAGCCTTCAGGAGCAGGAAACCGTTCTTTAATGGTATTTTTATCCTTATTGATCTGAACCTGGTTTTCCGGAACCGATACTCCGGCCATGGTAGTTTTGCTTCCTGATACGGCTTTGTCATGGCTGCATGCAGTGATTATCAATACAGCGGTTAAGATGGAAATAGTTTTTTTCATGAGGTTTTATTGAACTATAAATATCATGTTTTTTTTGATACGAAGGCTTTTTAAACCCCTTCTGTTTTGTCTTATTCGGTAAAAAATCATCGATTTTTTAAAAACTTATGTGAACTTCTTCTTTGCAAATCTTTTTAACTTCAAAATAACCTCAATGTTCATCTTTTGTGACTTTTGTGGTTGAAGTTTTTACATTTCATTTGAAGAGAATTGTTGTTTTTTAACCACAGATGGCACGGATCTGCACAGATGATTGCGTTTTATTTTGGGATAAAATCTGCATTACCAGCTTAATCAGCGAGAGAAAGAGAAAGCAAGTGTTGTTGTAATTTATTATTCAGGATTAATCAGAAAAGATTAAACTTTTGAATCCTCATGAATCAGAAGTTTTCCCCAATCGTTCAAATGCCAGAGGATCTTTACCAGCTTTTCACCGAGCTCAGTTAGGGAATATTCCACTCTGGGAGGCAATTCATTAAACACTTGTTTAACCAAAATGCCGTCTTCCACCATTTCATTAAGATGCTGGTTCAAAACTCTGCGGTCTACTTTTGCAATGCCGCGCAGGAATTCGCTGGGACGTTTCTTCCCTTCATGGATCTGCCAAACAATAGGAATTTTCCATTTTCCACTGATGGTATTAACAGCTGCTTCCAGTGGGCAGATTTTATTTTCTTCGGCCTGTTCCTTTATTTTCATAACATTGACTTTTTTATCCCTATGGGGTAAAAATATGCGGTATTGTTTATCTTGATTGTCTTTCGGACTTTTGTAAAGTTAATCATTAATACAGCGATGACCGAAAAGCGAAAAGGAGCACGCTCCATGAAAGATATTCCCGGTGATATTTTAGCACAGCTGAACCGGGGAGAAATAGAAACTGCTAATCTTACAGAATGGCTGGCAGCAGATCAAAGGATTCTGCTGGAAAATTTACTGCAGCAGAATGACCGGAAAGCTTATCTGAAGCCTGTTTTAGAAAAACTGGACCAACTGAAAAAGCAGACCGTCAATACGATTAATGAAGCGATAGGGATTGAATTGCTCAGTCTGGTTCATCAAAATCAGGATGAGGCATTTTTGTTGAAACTTTCAACTCATCAGGCGGATCTGGTGCGTTGCTGGGCAGCGTATGCGATTGGAAGAAATTCGGGTATTGATTTAAAAGAAAAACTTCAAAGTATACAGCAGTTTGCTTCGGATTCTCATTTCGGGGTGAGAGAAATCTGCTGGATGGCGGTGCGTCCGGATATCTCAAAGAACCTTACCGAAAGTATCCTGATTTTATCAGCATGGACGAAACATAAAGATGAAAATGTAAGACGTTTTGCCAGCGAATCTACCAGACCACGGGGCGTTTGGTGTGAGCATATCAATGCTTTAAAACAAAATCCAGGACTTGGACTGGAAATTCTGGAACCTTTACGATCAGATTCTTCAAGATATGTGCAGGACAGTGTCGGGAATTGGCTGAATGATGCCAGTAAATCACAGCCGGAATTCGTGACGGAAATCTGCGATGAATGGCTTCGGGAAAGTACGACAAAAGAAACGCAGTATATTGTTAAAAAGGCGCTGAGGACGATTAAGAAGATAAATTGAAAGATTTAAGAATTTAAATTATTTAAAAATTCAGAAATTCAGACTGGAAGTCATTAGCTTAACTGCTACCTCATCATC
Source organism: Chryseobacterium endalhagicum (assembly GCF_016745235.1). Classification (GTDB taxonomy): domain Bacteria; phylum Bacteroidota; class Bacteroidia; order Flavobacteriales; family Weeksellaceae; genus Chryseobacterium; species Chryseobacterium endalhagicum. The sequence goes on from NZ_JAELVM010000001.1 coordinate 414,116, forward strand.
AAATCATCAAATCATCCAATCAACCAATCAACCCATCATCAAATCACCTCTTCTCCGTCAGATATTTCCAGTACCTTTTTGGAACATGCTGAACATGCAGTTTTAAATTTTTTCGTTCAACAATATTGGTTTTAGTAAAATACCGCTGCCAGAGGGTTTGGTAGTTTTGTTCTTCGTCGTGAAACTTTTGCTCGTATTGGCGAAGGTCTAGTTTTTCTTCCGGATAAAAGAATTCGCAGTTTTCCAGATCGTACAGGATTCCGTAATGCCGTCTCAAATCGTAAATCATCCACTTTTGGTCCCGATAGCGGTCGTTGAAATGCTTTCGGATCAGCGGAAGAACATCGTAATCAGGATCTATTTTCGCAAAGAAAACACCATCCTGCATTTTTTCAAACCGCACAAAAGCAGTCATTCTGTGACTTTCCCGACCTACAGATTTATTGATCTTGGAGATCTTCAGCATATCCGGATCGGCATAATTCTGAAGAATATTTTCGTCTGCATGCTGTACAGATTGCCTTACCGCAGATAAAATAAGATGTTCAAGTTCAGGATCTTCAGACAGATATACTTTCAGAAGCTGATGAATTCCCTGTCTGCCGATATTGTGTTCAAGTTTTTTTAAAACCCGTTCTGCTTTATGATTCTGAGTAATAACCTCATGAATTTCTGCAAAAATATTTTCCTGATGAAATCTTTCTTTATTCACGATTTCCACATCCTGATAATGGTATTCAAAAACTTCGAATACTGCGGTGAAAAGTCCGTCGAAACTTCCGTCGTAGAGGAGGGTGGTCATGGGGTGATGGGTTGATTTGGTGATGTGATGGTGTGTTGATGTGTTGATGTGTTGATGTGATGATGGGGCAACAGTTAAGCAAATGACTTTCGGTCTGAATTTCTAAGTTTCTGAATCTTTTAATTCTTTACATTTTTAAATAATTAAATTCTTCAATCTTTCAATCAATTTAAAACAAACTCAGCTGCTGTGAAAACTGGTTGTGAAATTTGGAAGAACTTCCGCCTACCAGCAGTTTTCTGAAATTTTTATCGGTCAGATATTTTAAATAGGCATTTCCTGCATTGAAATCAATAAAATATTTTGCCCGGTTAATAGCGGCTCCCAGTTTTTTTAAGTGATCCATATTCAAAACCTGAAAACGCCGGGCTTGAATGATTTTCTGTGCTGTTTTCACTCCGATGCCTGGAATTCTTAAAATCATCTGATAATCGGCGGTCTGTAAATTAATAGGAAACTGATGAAGATGTCTCAAAGCCCAGCTGAGCTTGGGATCAACTTCCAGATCTAGGAAAGGCATGCCGGGATCGAGGATTTCCTCAGCTTTAAAACCGTAAAACCTCATCAGCCAGTCAGACTGATACAACCGGTTCTCACGAAGCATAGGAACTTCCGTTGTGAGAGAGGGCAGTCTTTTATCTTCCAAAACAGGAACATAACCGGAATAATACACTCTTTTCAGGCTGAAATTTTTATAAAAATGATCGGCTACTTTTATAATTTGCAGGTCGTTTTCATTGGTTGCGCCCACGATCATCTGTGTAGACTGTCCTGCCGGAGCGAATTTCGGAACTTTTCTGAAAATCTTTTTTTCGTCTTTATATTGGGCAATACCGTTCTGGATATATTTCATAGGATTCAGCATATCCTGGCGGTTTTTTTCCGGGGCGAGTAATTTCAATCCGCTTTCTGTAGGAATTTCAAGGTTCACGGAAAGCCTGTCTGCATATAAAGCAGCCTCTTGCATCAGTTCATCGCTGGCTCCGGGAATAGATTTTAGATGAATATAGCCGTTAAAGTTTTCTTCGGTGCGTAATTTTTTTGCCACCCGTACCAGACGCTCCATCGTAGTATCTGCGTTTTTAAAAATACCGGAACTCAGGAAAAGGCCCTCAATATAATTTCTGCGGTAAAAATTAATCGTCAGATCCACCACTTCCTCCACGGTGAAGGCGGCTCTTTTTACATCATTAGAACTTCTCGATACACAATAAGCACAGTCGTAGATACAGTGATTGGTCAGTAGAATTTTGAGCAGGGAAACACATCGCCCGTCTTCCGTATAGGTATGGCAGATCCCGCTTACAGAGCTGTCTCCCAAACCTCCTTTTTTATTTTTTCTCGTTCCTCCGCTGGATGAGCAGGAAACATCATATTTCGCTGCATCAGCAAGGATTTCGAGTTTTTCTTTCAGGCGTTCAAAATTCATATTTTTAGCTCGATGTTATAATTTGTATCAATATTTGGTTCAAAAATAGTTCCAAAATTGATAAATATCAATCTTTTTCAATAGAAGTTATCAACAATTGACACTTACAAAATTACTATCTTTACGCATATTAAATTTATGAGTGAAATCGTAAATCTGCGGTTATTGCTTACCTACATTATAAATAAACATACCATATGAATCATAAACCGGTGGAAGGTTTCTCCAAACTTTCAAAACAGGGGAAAATCGATTGGCTTGTCAACGAATACCTGGAAGGAAACGAAGAATATCAAAATATATTAAAACAATACTGGAACGAAAATGCTGATCTCCAGAAACTTCATGAGGAGTTTTCTGAAAACACGATCTCCAATTTCTATATGCCGTACGGAATTGCCCCGAATTTCCTGATCGATGGAAAATTATTTGCACTTCCGATGGCTGTGGAAGAAAGTTCGGTAGTGGCCGCCGCTTCAAAAGCTGCGAAATTCTGGATTGATAAGGGAGGATTTAAAACAACTATTATCAACAATGAAAAACTGGGCCATACCCATTTTATATTCAATGTAGAGCCTCACAAACTTCTTCATTTCTTTAATTTCAATTTAAAGAAGAAATTATTTGAAGCCACTGAAGAGATCACAGCCAATATGAGAAAGCGTGGCGGAGGGATTTTAGATATCAAACTGGTAGATAAAACCTCTGAAATGCCAAATTATTTCCAGCTTAAAGCAAGTTTTGATACGGTAGATTCCATGGGGGCGAATTTTATCAATTCATGTCTTGAGCAGTTTGGAAAAACCATGAAGCAGGAAGTAGCTACGAATGAAGATTTCACGCAGGAAGAGAAAAACTCGCTTCAGATTGTGATGAATATTCTTTCTAACTTTACTCCCGACTGTCTTGTCAGAGCTGAGGTTTCATGTAAAATTGAAGATCTGAAGGACGACAGTGGAATTTCCAATGAGGAATTTGCCGCAAAATTCAAACAGGCGGTTACCATTGCGGAAATAGAACCTTTCCGTGCCACTACCCACAATAAAGGAATTATGAATGGGGTAGATGCTGTAGTGATTGCTACCGGAAATGATTTCAGAGCGACGGAAGCCTGTGCTCATGCCTATGCAGCAAGAGACGGACAATACAGATCACTGACACACTGTACGATTGATAACGGTATTTTCAGATTCTGGATCGATCTTCCTATTTCTGTAGGCGTGGTTGGAGGTTTGACCAATCTCCATCCGCTAGTGAAATTTTCACTGGCACTGCTTGGAAAACCTTCTGCACAGGGGTTGATGAGCATTCTTGCCGTTTCCGGTCTTGCCCAGAACTTCGGAGCGATCCGCTCTTTGGTCACTACAGGTATTCAGAAAGGACATATGAAAATGCACCTATTGAATATTTTAAACCAAATGGGTGCTACAGAAGAAGAAAAACAGCACTTTGTGACATATTTTAAAGATAAAACAGTGAGCCATCACGAGGTGATCACTGAATTTAACAGGTTAAGAGGTCAATAATGCTGCAGATTATTTTACCCATAATATTCATCATTTTCGGAATCTTTTTAAAGAAAACGACCTCACCGGGTTTCAGAAATTCTAAAAAGCTGTCCAATGTCTTTATTATCCTGGGAATTTCGACTCTGGTGGCAAAAATGATTCTCATCTATATTCATTCGAAATAATGAAAAAGAAAATAGTATTCTTCCTTTTGATTTCAGGGTTAAGTTTTTCACAACAGAAAAATGTGAAGATCAATAACCTGCAGCCTGCCTCTGAAAACCATTATTTTCCGTTGATTTCTTACAGCGAAAAACCTTTGGTTGAGAATAAGATCAATACTTTTCTGCAGGTAAGTGAACTGGAATATGTTCCGAATTCAGGCGGAAATCCTTTTAAACGGGCTTCTAGTGCTACCAATTCTTACGCCAATTATGTAGATTATTACAGTTGGGAAAAAATGGAATCACCTGAAAATATTCTGAGTATTACCATGGAGGGTGAGGCTTCAGGAGCCTATCCGGAGAATTTTTTTATAGCAAAGAATTTTGACCTGAGAACGGGAAATTATATCAATGTTCAGGATCTTTTTCAGCCGGATGCCGCCAAAACTATTAAAGGCTTGATCCAGAAAGAAATAAAGAAACAGATCGCTGATTTTCTTGCCATACTAAAAGCAGAGAAAAATCCTTCAGATGAGGTGCTGGCGCAGATCGGCCTGTATGAAGGCTGCTATACTGATTATGGTTTAGACGGGATGGAGTATTATTTTGCCAAAGATAAGCTGAAGTTTATTGCACCGAGATGTGCCAATCATGCCATGAGAGCATTGGATGAGCTGGATAGCCATGTGATTGAATTTTCCTATAAATTCCTGGAAAAATACTGGAGTCCTTATGCTAAAAATTTAGTATCCGGCTCCGGACAGGTAGATACTACCAGTTTCAGAAATAAACTTTACAAAGGGAAAATTGATGGAAAATATGCGGTTACGGTTCTGATTAACCGTTTATATGATGAGCAAGGTGACGATTCCAACTTTAATGCTTCGTACTGGTATGATAAAAATAAAAAACTGATCGAGTGGAACGGTAAGATGAAAGGCAACCATATTTCGATTACAGAAAGTGAATATTACAGTGAGGAAGCCAGACAATGGATGCTGACGGGATTTGTAGAGGCTGATATGAAAGGGAAAAAGATCACCGGCACCTGGCAGGATTATAAAACAAAAAAATATTTAAATCTAGAATTAGAAGAATTATAAAATGAAAACAATTACTTTAATTTTCGGTGCTGCCTATGGGATGCTGTCGGTTATTCTGGGCGCTTTCGGGGCACACGCATTAAAAAAAATATTATCTGTAGAAAGGCTGGAAAGTTTTGAAACAGGAGTAAGATACCAGATGTACGCCGCATTCTTTCTGCTGATCATCGGATATATTTTAAAATTTGAAACAACGTCTGAAAAGTGGACTTCCATTCTTATGATCGCCGGGACGATGTTATTTTCTTTCAGTATTTATTTCCTGAGCCTGCAGGATTATCTGGGGGTAAATCTGAAATTTTTAGGCCCTGTTACGCCGCTGGGAGGTCTGTTTATGATCCTGAGCTGGGGTATGCTGATTCTTTACTTTGCTAAAAATAGAATCTAAGAATACAATATTATAAATGCTTCGTGTGTATCAACTGTCTATGAAGCATTTTATTTTTTAACACAAATATCACAAATGAATTCACGAATTCCACAAATGCTGCTGTCATTCAGTAGTGATATTTGTGAATTCATTTGTGATATTTGTGTTTTCTAAGCATAAGCTTTGTAATGGCATTAATATTCGGCAATGCCAGAAATTAATATACAGAATTATAGCCGTAATTAAAATCAATTCAAATGAAAATCAATAGAAGAAGGAGGCTCATAAAAACATTCAATCTTCTGGATCAGCCTATAAGATTCAATCCTTTTGTATTCAGCCGTACTTTTTTCATGTGGGCATTCACCGGTCTTGTAGGTGGAGCTATTGCGGGCGGTTACTGGATCGTACTGGAACATTTTACTGAATTTCTGAGTGCTTTTCAGGGCTGGATGGTGATTCCTACTATGGCAATCTGCGGTCTGATGGCGGGATTGGTCATTCATTTTATCGGAGATCCCGGGGAAATTCATTTGATTGTTAATAATATCAGATTTAACAAAGGAAAATTAGAGCCTAAAAATAATCCTTCCATGATTCTTTCCTCACTGTTTTGTGTGGCATCGGGAGGAAGTCTCGGTCCGGAAGCGCCTTTGGTTCAGGTTACGGGATCTACGGGAACCTGGCTGGGAAAAATTTTCAGGCTTAAAGGAGAGGAACTGCGTTCTTTGAGTATTGCGGGGATGGCTTCAGGTTTCACAGCTTTGTTTGGAGCACCGCTTGGAGGAAGTCTCTTTTCACTGGAAATCCTGCATCACAAGCATGCGGTGGAATATTATAAAGCCATTATTCCTGCTTTGGTAGCGAGCTGTTTCAGTTATGTGATGTTTGCGCTGATCATTCATCTGGGGATTGGAGCAACATGGGATCTGAAAGCTTATCATTATTCAGGAGTGTATGATTTTATCTACGCCTTTTTATTTGGGGTAGTGGCCACTATTTTCGGATGGATCTTTATATTCGTGGTGAAGTTTTTCAAAAAAGTTTTTGAATACAGATCTTTTCCGATTTATGTAAAAACACTGACGGGAGGAATTATTCTGGGAATTATCGCCTATTATTTTCCGCTTACCAGATACTTCGGACACCATGAAATTAATGAGCTGATTAACGGGAATTTTGCCCTGAACTTTTTAATCGTCATCCTTGTTTTTAAAATCATAGCCATTGCTGTGACGGTAACTTCAGGATGGAGGGGAGGTTTCATCATTCCGCTGTTTTTTGTGGGAACTACGTTAGGATTAATTATACATCACTTGTTTCCTACGGTTGATACCACGCTGGCTATCGTAAGCTGTATGGCTGCCATTAATGCCTGTGTGACAAGAACTCCAATGAGTACAACCATTATTCTGGGAACTTTAACCGGTTTTACGTATTTCGTTCCTATACTTTTTGCGAGTTTAACAGGCTATTTCCTGGCTCCGAAAATTCCGTTCATCGGTTCACAGTCCGAAAAATTGTCCGAAGAATAAAGCAAATTTCGCAGACATGTTAAAAATCAAGTTTCTTCCACTTTAATTTTTAAGCCAATAAACTTGAACTTCCATGTCTTTTTAGTAAATTTGTCAACCTTTAAATTTTAAAATAAAATAATAAAAATAATATGAATCTTCACGAGTATCAATCAAAAGAGATTTTATCAAAGTATGGAGTAGCTATCCAACGTGGTTTCGTAGCGAATAACGTAGACGAAGCTGTAGCAGCTGCTGAAAAATTGACTGCTGAAACCGGAGCTCAGGCTTGGGTAGTAAAAGCACAGATTCACGCAGGTGGACGTGGTAAAGGTGGCGGTGTAAAGTTCTCTCCAAACATGGATAAACTTAAAGAAAACGCTCAAAACATTATCGGAATGCAGTTGGTAACTCCACAAACTTCTGCTGAAGGTAAAAAAGTACACTCTGTTTTGGTTGCAGAAGATGTTTATTATCCTGGAGAATCTGAAACTAAAGAATTTTATGTTTCTATTCTTTTAGACAGAGCTGAAGGTAAAAATACCATCGTATATTCTACTGAAGGAGGTATGGATATCGAGCATGTAGCTGAAGTAACGCCTCATTTGATCCACAAAGAAATCATTGATCCTGCTTTAGGTCTTCAGGGATTCCAGGCTAGAAAAATTGCTTTCAACCTAGGTCTTGAAGGAAATGCTTTCAAAGAATTCACAAAATTCATTGCATCTCTTTACAATGCTTATACAGGAATTGATGCTTCTCTTTTCGAGATCAACCCTGTGTTGAAAACTTCTGATAACAAAATTATCGCAGTAGATGCTAAAGTAACTTTGGATGACAACTCATTGTTCCGTCACAAAGACTTAGCTGAGCTTAGAGATACAAGAGAAGAAGATCCAATGGATGTAGAAGCTGGTGAAGCAGGTCTTAACTTCGTAAAACTTGACGGTAATGTTGCCTGTATGGTAAACGGAGCTGGTCTTGCAATGGCAACAATGGATATCATTAAATTATCCGGTGGTAACCCGGCTAACTTCCTTGACGTAGGAGGTACTGCTGATGCTCAGAGAGTACAGACTGCTTTCGGAATCATCCTTAGAGATCCTAACGTAAAAGCGATCCTGATCAACATCTTCGGAGGTATCGTAAGATGTGACAGAGTAGCTCAGGGAGTTGTAGACGCTTACAGAGCAATGGGTAGCCTTCCGGTTCCATTGATCGTAAGATTACAGGGAACTAACGCTGTAGAAGCTAAACAATTAATTGACGATTCAGGTCTTCCTGTACATTCTGCAATTACTTTGGAAGAAGCTGCAAACAAAGTAAAAGAAGTTTTAGCGTAAGCTGAACTTTTAAATAAATTGAGAAACCGTTCCATTTTTTGGAGCGGTTTTTTTATATTTAAAAATCAAAATGGAATCTGATGAAAAAAATATATATTCCCAACCCTTGTTCAGAAATCTGGGAAACAATGGCTTCTCATGAGCAGGGAAAGTTTTGTTCTGTCTGCAGCAAATGTGTGATTGATTTTACAGAAAAAAAATCTGAAGAAATTGAATCTGTTTTCAAAGAGAAGCGGGATGAAGATATTTGCGGCAGATTTTTTAGTTATCAACTGGATAAAGACGTTGAAAAATCTGAGAAACTGAAAAGCAGGTTTTTAAAATATATTCCCCGGAATTTTCAGAACAGCAGAATGACACTGGCTGCGTTTTCTCTGGTTCTATTTTTGGTAGGCAGTGCAAAACCAAAAGAGAAAGATCATGCTGTCATTGGGGAGGCCAAGATTGAAGAAGATTCTATTCCTAAAAATGACGATTATATTTTGGGCGCGCCTGTGCTCCGGAATGATTCCGTTGCCAAAATGCCTCAGAAAGACAGCCTGAAATTCAACCAGAATAAATAATTTAAAGCATAAAAAAACCGCTTATGAAAAGCGGTTGATATTTTATTTGTCCTGATTCTCGGCAGGAAGACTTTCCCCATTGGTAATACTGATGCTTGTAGGCGTTACCAACTGTATATTATCCGCATCCAGACGTTCCTTGATCTTCAGATAAGCCTCGCTTTTCAGCTGAACGATGTTGGCGCCTACCTTCATCCAGAATTTAGCCTGAAGATTGAAATTACCCTGCTTTAAATCCGTGAAAATAACTTCTGAAGTATCCAGACGGTCTACATTGTCAAGATTTTTAATCACATCCAGCATTCCTTTCTGGGCTTTCGCAATATCTTCATCAGCAGGAATTTCAAAATTTAAAATAATTCTGCGCTGTGGTGATGCTGTAATATTATAAAAAGGAGCATTGAAAATCACCTGATTCGGGATGTAAGCTTTTTTCCCGTCATCCGTAATAATTTTTGTGGTTAAAAATCCTATTTCCTGAACCGTTCCGGAATGATTCCCAATGGTAATATAATCGCCGACTTTAAAAGCCTTATCGATTCCGATCAGCATTCCTGAAAAAATACTTGATACCAGATCCTTCAAAGCCACCCCGGCAATAACCCCGGCTACCCCTAAACTTCCGATAAATTTCCAGAGAAAACCACTGAAGCCCATAATTTCAAGGGCAATAAAACTCCCCATCATCATGATTAGGAATCTGAAAACGCCTATCAGAGTAACCAGAGAACCTTCTTTTTTGCTTTTCGGGAAGAATTTGTGGAATAATTTTACGGCCCCTAAACTAAGATATTTGCTGGAGATAAGGAAAAAGGAAAATACCAGAATTCCGACAATAAGTTTTGGGGTAAGCTCGGCAAACCTCATATACCAGCTTTCCAAAACCCTGTAAATAACGTCTACATAGCTGTGTTCAATGTTCTGCATGAAAAAAAATTTGATTAAAGATATAAATTTTCATCAAAAATTTTGCCAGTTTCAAAAAGTCTACTAAATTTGTAGACTAACAAATCAGAATATTATGTCAATTAAACTAGGAGATACTGCACCGGACTTTAAGGCTGAGACGTCTTTGGGTGATATTAAATTTCATGAATTCCTGGGTGATTCCTGGGGAATTCTTTTCTCTCATCCTGCAGATTATACGCCGGTATGCACTACGGAGCTGGGTTATACCTCAAAACTGAAATCTGAATTTGATCAAAGAGGAACCAAAGTGATTGCTTTAAGTGTAGATGGAGTAGAAGATCATCAGAGCTGGATTAAGGATATCAACGAGACCCAGAATACGGATGTGCAGTTTCCTATTATTGCAGACAAAGACAGAAAAATTTCGGAGCTGTATGATTTTATCCATCCGAATGCCTCTGCAACCGCTACTGTACGCTCCCTGTTAATTATTGACCCTGATAAAAAAGTAAGGCTTATCATTACCTATCCTGCTTCTACGGGAAGAAATTTTAATGAGATCCTCAGGGTGCTGGATTCTCTTCAATTGGTTGATTCATATACTGTAGCCACTCCTGTCAACTGGCAACATGGCGATGATGTGATTGTGCCTCCGGTTATTTCTACGGAAGATGCCAGGAAGATATTTCCGAAAGGAGTGACAGAAATAAAGCCGTATCTGAGATATACGCCCCAACCCAATACATGATTTATTTGATTTTTTATAGTTTAGTTTTAATTTGTACGAAAATCGCCCCGAAAAAATATTTCGGGGCGATTTCAATTTTTTATATTCGGTAAGTAAGATGATTAATTTCTTACATCGTTCGCTACTTCCTTAGCTTTTGAAGTCGGTAAATAAATACTGAATCCTACGTTAAAAGTAATATTTGAATTCAGACCTTCGCTACCAAATCCGGTTTGACCCTGATACTTAACAAGTCCTTCTAAACCGATGTTCGGAGTGATGAAGTAAGAGTAACCAGGACCTACACCAAAGTCAAGACCTGTTGTAGAATTACCGTTTTCAACGGACGATCCACCGATACCTACGTTACCTTCAAAGAACCAACGTCCGTGATTCAATAAATTGTCAACTCCTTTTTCTCCCGGGGATAGATAATAACGGCCTAATCCACCTACTGCATAATCAAATCTTGTCGGGCTTCCGTTAGTTACTTTACTGATTCCTAAATTAACATATCCACCCACTGCAACATTGTCTTCTATAAAATAAGCACCTTTAGGCTGAATAGCAATACTATATCCTCCACCAGTATTTAAACCGAAATTACTTGTTAAAAGGCTGCTTCCTACCAGCCAGTTACCTTTTTGAATCTGAGCGTTAGCTGTTGCAGTCAAACCTGTTGCTGCTAATATTCCTGCAAAAATTAGTTTTTTCATAATTTATTATTTTAATAATTAAATGTTATCATTTGTAGATTAAAGAAAAGACAAGAAATGTGCCAGACTTCTTAATTTAAGATAAAAACTCAGAATTTGTGTTAATTTCAGTATGATGAAAATGTGAATTATTTGGTCATTATTTTAATGATAACGTAATTTAAACGAAAAGGAGAATCACCGCTATAATAAGCCCTGCAATGGTGAATTTGATTCCTCTTTTAAAAGCTTTTGTTTTAGGATTAAACATCCAGAAACTTGAAATCACAAAGAAAAATAAACAGATCCCGAAAAACGTGTTCAGAGGTGATAATGTATCCTTTGACTGGGATTTGTGCAGTTTCACCATCTTGTCCAGCACGAAAGGAAGTTCTTTTTTCGAATATACAGCCTTACCTGATGCGGCATCATAAGTTCCCTGCTTAAAAAACAGAATATTCCCTTCTGTTTTCTCCACTTCAAAATTTTTAATTTTCAGTTCTTTACCCAATTCTTTTTCTGAAAGGTGAAGAGCTACCGTTTTATCATATTTCTTTTCCTTTTTAAGAAAATCCGTATCCCTGTAAACGAGCAGTATGCCGCTCAGTGAATACACGGCCATGATTCCTGCCAGAAAATAACCGAGATAGCGGTGCGTAATTCTCATAAAACTTCTTGTGTCCTTGATCTTATCCATATCATATTGTTTTGTTTAATTTAAAAAAGGAAACTGCAAAAATGCAATTTCCCTTTGATTGATGAAATTATTCCGGTCTTTAATTCTAAAGTTTGTACGTCAGAGTGAAATAATAGTTTCTCGGAGTAATAGGGTTTACAGAATAATTTTCGTGTACATTATAGTTAACGACATCGAATAAGTTACCCACTCTCCCCTGGATAGAGAATTTTTTCCACTCGTAGCCTACAGAAACGGTTACTGTGGTGTAATCTTTTAATTCGAACATTCTGCTTACTCCATTTCTTGCCGCTAAACTGTTGCTTCCTGTTTTTGTATCATTCCATCCTGCTATACGGTTACCGATATAGTACGCTCCGGCACCTATTTTCAGTCCTTTTGCAAAACGGGTGAATTTATAGAACACTGAAGCATTGGCAGTGGTAGCCGGAGTTCGTACAAGTCTCTGCTCTTCTACGTATCCAAATTTTTCAGGAGTATCAAGATAAACGGAATTATTATATGAGAAACCACCTATAATAGATAAGTTTTCATTAGGATTTCCTGTGATATCCAATTCCACCCCGCGGCTTCGCATTTTTCCTGCAAAATCTTTTAAAAGTCCATTAGGATCTATTTGTAATCCGGCATCATTTAAGGCAACCTGGTAATAATTTTTGTAAAGAATCTGGTATACCGTAAGGTTAATTGCCAAGGCATTATTCCATAAATTTTTCTTTGCCCCGATTTCATATTGGTCAATATAGGTTGGCTTAAGCGATTGATCTTCTCTGTCTAAACCTACATTATTTGAGAATGAATTGGTATAGGTTGCAAATACAGATAGGTTATCATTAGGCATATAGACAATACCGGCTTTCGGTGATATAGCCATATCTGAAGAGCTTGAAAACGGTACGTAAGGAGTAGTATTGTCCCTGAAGTTTTCTTTTCTTGTGCTTTTGTTTTCTACGTAAGACCATCTCAATCCGGCCAGAACCTTAAACTGCTTGGAAATGCTGATGAAATCCTGAGCATAAACTCCTATTCTCTGAGTAGGAATTCTTGTGCGTTCAAGCCTTGCTGCGCGTTCAGAAGTTGGCATACTTCCTCCTGCCCATGTAGACGGATCATCCAGATAAACAAGTCCGTTAGGATTTCCGTTGGTACCAAACAGATAAGAAGTTCCATAGGCCGCTTTTTTAGGATCAGCGATGGTAGGATCATAATAAGTGTAGGAATCAGCCAGGCCGTAATCGCCGTCTGCTCCTATTAAAATCTTGTGACTGATATTTCCGGTGTTAAACTCACCATTGATATTAGCTTGGAACGAAGTGTAGTTTTGTTCGTTATAAGTTCTGTTTAAAGGTCTTTTCCAGACCAGTCGGTTGCCTGCTGCGTATTCCCATTGTACTCTTTCCGTTGAAAAATAATCCTTTGTATAGTTTTGATAAGAAGCAGTTGCATTCAAAGACCATTTTTCGTTGAACTGATGGTTGAACGTAATATTAGTAGACAATTGTTCTACGTTCTGATACTGCCAGTCGGTGCCGAGGAAAGCATTTCTTGGAAGTAAATTGTTCATAGAATAGCTTTTGTCCGGATTGGTGAAAGATCCTATCCCGAAATCCGGAGTAAAATTGTTCTTCAGATAATCCGCTTCCACAATCAACTGTGATTTTGGGCTTAAATTAAATAAGAATGAAGGGTTAAAATAATATTTCTCAGATTCTACAACATCTCTGAAACTTTCAGCATATTCATAAGCTCCATTTATTCTGAATGCTATATTTTTGGACAGAGGTCCGTAAATATCTACTGTAGGTTTGTAAGAATTCCAGCTTCCACCATTAAGACCCACGCTTCCCCCGAAATTAAATTTAGGTTTTTTGGTGATCATATTGATGATTCCTCCTGCTGCAGTATTTCCGTAAAGCATAGCATTAGCTCCTTTCAATACCTCAACTCTTTCCAAACCGCTTACTTCAGGAAAAACACCACTGTTGATTCTCGATCCGTTTTTAAAGATGTTATCATTCCCCAAAATAAAACCACGGCCTCCAAAACTGTCCTGAGAATTTCCTCTGGAAGATGTCACATACATACCGTTTACATTCTGAAGAACATCGCTCAGCTGTTTTGCCTGTTGCTGCTCAATAATTTCGTGGGTTACGATTGAGATGGCCTGAGGATTTTCCATTACTGTAAGGGCAGACTTCGTAGATAATGTTCTTGCCTGGTTGGGGTTTCCTGTTTTGTGAAGGTTAATGTCTTCAATGGTTTGAGACCTGATGGTATCGGTTTCAAGGTTTTTCATCTGGGCACCTAAAGATATGGCCGTCAATAAAAATCCTAAAGAAGCTAGTTGTTTTTTCATTTCTTATTTTTATGTAGAACAGTTTTAAATAGCGGCAAAAATAAGAATTTAGAAGGGTTTAATTTAGAATTAATAAAAATAATAAAATGATTTTTATCATCATTTGAAGATGTCGTAAAAATACCAGTTCTTCTTACAGACTGCTAAACTGAGGATTATTGAATATATTTGTTTAAAAATTATACATATGCAATTGGTAAAAGCAGGGCTTTGTGCCTTTGGAATGAGCGGAAAAGTCTTTCATGCGCCGTTTTTGAAAGAACATCCCGGATTTTTTATGGCTGCTGTAGTAGAAAGAAGCAAAGAAGAATCTAAAGAGAAATATCCTGAAGCTACGATTTACCGCTCCGTAGAAGAAATGCTTCAGAATGCAGATATAGAACTGGTCATCATCAACACCCCGGTGCAGACCCATTATGAATATGCGAAAATGGCACTAGAAGCCGGAAAAAATATCATTGTTGAAAAACCCTTTACAGTAACTGTTTCCGAAGCGGAACAGCTTGTGAATCTGGCAGAAGAAAAAGGCTTATTCGTAAGTGTTTATCAGAACAGAAGATTTGACCGCGACTTTTTACAGGTTCATAAAATCCTGAATGACGGAAAACTGGGGAATATTAAAGAAGCAGAGATTCGTTTCGACAGATTCCGAACCACCCCAAGCGGAAAGCAGCATAAAGAAGATCCGCAGCAGACAGGTTCCGGCTCACTGCACGATCTCGGTGCCCATCTTGTGGATCAGGCGGTACAGTATTTTGGGTATCCTGAAAAACTTTTTGCAGACGTATTTTCCATGAAAGGAGAAGAATATGCCAATGATTATTTTGAGATTCTTCTTTATTATAAGGATCATCTGAGAGTAAGGCTAAAATCTTCCGTTTTCACGAAAGAAGCTCATTATGCTTATGCCGTTCACGGAGAAAAAGGAAGCTTCCTGCAGGAAAGAACCGATAATCAGGAAAACGAACTGGTGGCCGGAGCATTACCCGTTTATGGAAACGAATGGACTGAACCCTTAAAAGGAACCGACGGAATTCTAAATGTCTTAAATGAAAACTCAGAAACAGAAAGAATCCTTACAGCCAGCGAACACGGAAATTATATGGATTACTATCAGCAGATCTACGAATATATTGTTTTCGGATATGCGCTGCCATCTCAGGGAAGGGAAGTGGTTCAGAATATGAAGATCATTGATGCCTCACTGGAAAGCTCAAAAGGAGGTAGAATAGTGGATTTGTAAGTTAAGAGTTAAGAGTTAAGAGTTAAGAGTGAAAAATCATAATTTTTGGTATACAATATAAACCGGATTCCGGAACTCACAATTTTTCACTCTTAACTTTTCATTCTTCACTCATTTAAATTTCCTGAAGCTCCAGCCATCTCATCTCATATTCCTCCAGCTTTTCAGAAATGGTTTCCAGTTCTGCGGAAAGTTGGGCTACTTTCTCGTATTCTGTTTCATTATTGAGCTGATCCATGATTTTGGAACGCTTTTGCTCAAGTTCAGGCATTTCTTTTTCTATGGTTTCCAGTTCCCTTTGTTCCTTGAAAGACATTTTTCTTTTGGGTGCAGCAGGTTGAGAAATCTCCGGTGTTGCCGCAGCAATTTCTTTTACAGGCTCCGGTTTGGATACTGTATTTTTTTCCAATGCATCCTCACGACTTTTCGCTTCTCTGTATTCTGAGAAAGTTCCTGTAAAATCTCTGATTTTTCCTTCGCCTTCAAAAGCTAAAACATGGTCGATAATTCTGTCCATAAAATACCTGTCGTGAGAAACAATAATCAAACTTCCCTGGAAATTCAGTAAGAAATTTTCCAGTACAGTCAGTGTAGGAAGATCCAGGTCGTTGGTAGGCTCATCAAAGATCAGGAAGTTAGGATTCTGATACAGGATATACATCAGGTGCAGTCTTCTTTTTTCACCACCCGAAAGTTTTGAAATAGGTGAATATTGCGTCTGATCATCAAATAAGAATAATCTAAGGAACTGCGATGCGGAGATCGTTTTCCCATTAGCTAAAGGAAAATTCTCGGAAATTTCTTTAATGAAATCAATCACTCTTTCATCTTCTTTATATTTCAGTCCTTTTTGTGAAAAATATCCGAATTTGATTGTTTCTCCGGTTTCAATTTCTCCGGAATCTTTGGGTTCAAGCCCCTGAATAATGTTCAGTAAAGTAGATTTTCCGGCACCGTTTTTTCCTACAATTCCTATTTTCTCGCCTCTCTGAAACTGATAGCTGAAATTTTTCAATAATAATTTATCACCATAACTTTTGGAAATATCTCTAAGCTCCAGAATTTTGTTTCCAAGCCTTTTCATTTCGAAATCGAGTTCCAGAGATTCTTTTCTCGTATCGGTTTTCGCTATTTTTTCAGTTTCGTAAAAGTCGTCCTGTCTGGATTTTGATTTTGTAGTTCTCGCTTTAGGCTGTCTTCTCATCCACTCCAGTTCTTTTCTGTAAAGATTATTGGCTTTGTCGATGGTGGAATTCATATTGTCTTCACGAATCATTTTATTTTCAAGATAAGTCGCGTAAGAACCGTTATGGAAGTACAGGTTTTTATCCTCCATTTCCCAGATAATTCCACAAACAGCATCCAGGAAATACCTGTCGTGAGTAACCAGGATTAATGTAATTTTTGCCTTACTCAGATAACTTTCCAGCCATTCTACCATTTCCACATCAAGGTGGTTGGTAGGCTCATCCATGATCAGGAGAGTGTGACGGTGTTCTGCTCTGGTTTCGGTCAGTAATTTGGCCAAAGCCACACGTTTGATCTGCCCTCCGGAAAGAGTTCCCATTTTGGCCTCCAGATCCGTAATTTTCAGCTGAGAAAGAATCTGTTTCATATCATTCTCCAGATCCCATGCTTTGTGAATTTCCATTTCAGCCAAAGCTTTTTCAATGAAATCATAATCTGTAGAAAGTAATGATTTGTGATAATTTTTAAGCGCCTGAATAGGGGCAGAATCCAGAGTCATCATAAATTCATCAATGGTCAGATCAGAATCAAACTCAATTTCCTGGTCAAATAAAACCACCTGGATGTCCTTGTTAATATTTACAGTCCCGCTGTCTGCAATTTCTTTCCCCATTAATATTTTAAGAAGGGTAGACTTTCCGCTTCCGTTTTTGGCAACAATGGCTATTTTGTCACCTTCATTGACGTGGAAGGAAATGTTTTCGAACAAAACTTTGATGCCATAAGATTTAGTAAGATTTTCGACAGAAACGTAATTCATTGGAATGTAATGGTTTGATATTGATTTTATATTGAGCGGCAAAAGTACGAAAATGTAACTAGAAAGTTTTACAGAATTCAATTTGTCAGCAAGTTTAAAAATGGAAGCTACCGGGAATTTCTGCAGGGTTTTATTAATTTTTTTAACACGAATTCGTCTAATATTAAAGATAAGTATCAAAATTGACGACAAAAGTAACTTCCATCCTCCCTCTTCCAGCTTCCATTCCTCCCTTTTTAAGATTTATTTAATACTTCCGCGCTGGATTTTTGAAAAGAGATTAAGTAAATTTGAAAGAGCATTTCGCTTTATTTAAAATAATACTAAATCAGATTTAAGAAAATGAAAAAAGTCATTGTAGATATGGACGGGGTAATGGCAGACGTCTACCATCAGCTTATGCAGTTTGAAAAAAGGGATTCAGGAAAAGAAATAGAAATCAGCAATCTAAAAGGGCTTCCTGAATTGGAATCATTTCCCAATGGTAAAAAACACGTTAATGAAGTAGGTTTTTTCAGAACACTTCCGGTAATGGAAGGAAGCCGTGAAGCATTGGAATACATTAACAACAAATATGAACTCTACATCGTTTCTGCAGGAATGGAATTCCCCAACAGCTTAAGAGAAAAATTCGACTGGCTGGCAGAGCATTTTCCTTTTATCAGCTGGGAGCAGATTGTTCTGTGTGGCAGCAAAAAAGTAGTTCACGGGGATGTCATGATTGATGATTATCCTAAAAATCTGGATCATTTTGCAGGCGAAAAATTAATTTTTACCCAGCCGCACAACGAGCTGATAGAAAATGAAAACTACAAAAGAGTCCATTCCTGGAAAGAGGTCATGAATATTCTCTAAAAAAAGATTATCAGTTTTTTAGAATTAGGGTCACAAAAGGGTGATTTTTTAGAATAAATTTAACTAAACCGTTTTAAATTTTAATAAGGCATTGTGAGTATGGAAAGGGGAAAATAAAGAATTTTGCACCAAACTTATACTATGAAAAAACTCAATGCTTTATTGCTTCTTTTAGCAGTTTCTTCCTTTAATGCACAGATCATTTCCGGAACGGTGATGTCCAGAAATGAAAACCAGCCGGTACCTTACGTAAAGATTGGTGTAGAAAAAGAAAATATCGGAACAGTTTCTGATGATAAAGGCCATTTTTCTATTGATCTTTCCGGGTTCGATGCTTCACGCAAAATCAAAATAGAAGTTCCCGGTTATGAGCCATATGCTGAAACCGTACAGAATTTCAGAAAACAGGATAAACAGCAGGTATTTTTAAACGAGAAAACTAAAAATATCAAAGAAGTCAGCATTAAAGTTAAAAAGCTGGTGGATAAAAACTGGGGCGTGAATACCAAAACAAAAAGTGTTCTGTATTCTGTAAATCCGAAGTTCAAAAAAGAAGATTTTCTGGGTGAAACCGCACTGGAATTTAATGCCAGCAAAAGGTCCAAGATCAAAAATATCAACCTGAATATTGCAAGCTATACCTCCGACAGACCAGTGCTGATGCGGTACAGTATTTACAGTGAGAAAAATGGTTTTCCTGACAAAAATATTCTGGATGAAGAAATCACGGTAGAACTTACGCAGGATATGATCAAAGACGGAACCTATACCCTGGATGTAAATGATCACAATATCTGGGTGCAGGGAAAATTCTTTATCGGAATTCAGTTTCTGAAAGAATTTGAAGGAAGGATTACCATCAGTGCAGCACTTTTCAGAACCGGATTTCTGAGAAAGTTTTATAGTGATTGGGAAAAGATCTCACTGGCCGCACCAGCTATTAATATCGATGTGAAAGTGGATAAAAGTGCAAAGAATATCAAAGATGAAACAGCGGCTTCAGGAGATGATCTTGAAGGCCTCATTCCCGATATGTCGCAGTATCAGATAGAATCCGGCAATTCCATCTACGGAAAGAATGATGCTTCAGGAGCTTATCTCCCGCTAAAAAATACGAAACTGTACTACGAAGTGTATGGAGAAGGCGATCCGCTTTTTCTTCTTCACGGAAATTCCGGAAGCATACAGGATTTTTATCAGCAGATCCCGGTTCTTTCCAAAAAGTTCAAAGTGATTGCTGTAGATACCAGAGGACAGGGCAAAAGCACCGATACTTCCAGAAAAGATTTTACATACACGATGTTTGCTGAGGATATAAAAGCCCTTGCAGACAAACTGGGATTCAAAAAAATAAATATTGCAGGCTGGAGCGACGGCGGGATCACAGGACTTGAATTCGCTTTGAAATACCCTGAAAACTGCAATAAAGTCATAGCCATCGGAGCCAATGCTTTTCCTGAAGGTGTTGATGAAAGGCTTGCTTCCCACATGAAAAATCAGCTGCTGGTGCTTCAGGTTCAGAATGATCCAAAGAAATTTGATGAAAAAAGACTGGTGAAAATCATGCTGAATGAGCCGCATCTCACTAAAAAAGACCTTGGGAAGATCAAAAGCCCGGTATTGGTGATTGCAGGAGATAAAGATGTTATTAAACAGGATCACACCGAAATGATGGCGAAGCAAATTCCTAATAGTGAGCTTAAGATCTACAAAGATGCATCCCACATGATTCCCTTCGAGAAAGCAGATGAGCTGAATGCTGATATTGTGAAGTTTTTGGAGAAATAATTTTGGAAAGGAAGAGGGAAGATGGAGGCTGGGAGATATCGCAGACTATTAATTTCTAGTAGTCATTTCATGAAATTATCAAATGAATTTTAAAAGTAAAATAGGTAAGGGGAGAGTAATTTGTAAATCCGGGAGAGGTCATTATTTAGGATTTCATAACTTCCATCATCCAGCTTCCCTCTTCCTGCCTTCTAATCCAACGTCAGCCTTTTCAATGACCACGAATTTCCATTGTAAATATCAAGATCTACCTTGGTGTTGATGCCATGAACGATGCCGTTTTCCGTAAACTGCCAGAAATCCCAGTGATCATTGGGAGTAGGGGAAGGGACATCATTATAATTGGCCAGCCAGAGCGGATAATCGTCGAATTCTCCTTTCAGAAAATCTTTGTAATAATGGTAGTACGTGTAGATGATTGGCTTTTCGCCGTAAGTTTCCTCTACAATTTTGCACCATATTTTAAGATCTTCGATCAGTTTTTTATTGGTTTTCCGCTTGGGAATTTTTTCTATATCTAAAATAGGCGGGAGATCGCCGCTTTCCAGCTTTACATTCGCTAAAAAATTATTGGCCTGGATGACAGGATCTTCATCAGCCCGGTAAAAATGATAAGCTCCGCGGATGAGATTATGCTTTTGGGCCTTCGTCCAGAATTCATCAAAATGTTTATCGGCACTGCGGTTTCCCATCGTAGCGCGCATCACGACAAATTCAAGCGGAATGGTTTTATTTCCGATGCTCAGACTGTCCCATTTGATGTCTTCCCTGTTCTGATAATGAGAGACATCAAATCCGTAAGTTTTGTCGAGATTAGCGGTAAGGATTTTCTGAATTCTTGCCGATTCTATTTCGCTGTTATGAAGCTTTTTATGACTGAATTTATTAAAGTAAAGGGCGTAATAATAGCTGATCGACTGTTTCAGATAAAAGCCGGTTCCTATTAAAGCCAGAACCAAAACAGCCAATATCACTTTTCTGCGGAAAAAATAATTCTTCCGGCGGGTTTCGTGTACCTTTTTGGCAGTTTTTTTGGTGTACTTTTTCGGTGTCATAAAGTTTTGCAAAACTAACTTATTTCACTACTAAATGCTAAATAAAATCAGTAAATTTGTGTATTATGGAAACACGCGAAAAAATCATTATTATAGGAGGAGGATTTGCGGGACTGCAACTTGCAAAAACATTGAATAACAAGAATAAAAAAGTAATGGTTCTGGACCGGGTGAATCATCACATGTTTCAGCCGCTTTTTTATCAGGTGGCCTGCGGGAGGATAGAACCTTCCAATATTTCTTTCCCTTTCCGTAAGATTTTTCAGCAATCCAGAAATACCCAGTTCCGCCTTACCGAGGTTAAAGAAATTGATCCGGTGAACAATAAAGTGATCACAGACGGAGCTGAATTTACCTATGACAAACTGATCATTGCGACAGGATGTAAAACGAATTTTTTCGGCAATAAAGATCTTGAATCAAGAGCTTTCGGGATGAAAAATACCCAGGAGGCGATAGGCATCAGAAATCATGTACTGATGACCTTTGAAAAACTGATCCTTGAAAAAAGCAGAAGTGATGACGGGAACTGGAATATCGTTATTGTAGGAAGCGGACCAACGGGTGTGGAGCTGGCCGGAGCTTTTGCCGAAATGAAAAAGGAGATTCTTCCGAGAGATTATCCCTACATGAATTTTGACCAGCTTAAAATTATTCTGGTAAGCTCTACAGAAAAGCCTCTTGCCGTGATGAGCAGTGAGGCGCAGGAGCAGTCTGAAAAATATTTGAAAGATCTCGGCGTTACTTTCATGAGCGGGGAAGTGGTTACGGAATATGATGGCGATAAAGTACACATGAAAAGCGGGAAATCAATTCCTTCCAATAATGTGATCTGGGCAGCCGGAGTTACAGGAAATGTAGTAGCCGGATTTCCCGAAGAAAAGTTAGTCAGAAACAGATATATAGTAGATAGATTTAATAAAATAAAAGGTTACGATAATATTTATGCAGTTGGGGATATTGCCTATATGGAAACTCCCAAGTATCCGCAGGGACATCCGCAGGTAGCCAACGTAGCCATTAATCAGGCGAAAAATTTAGGGAAAAATTTCCTGAAGAAGAATGTGAGTGACTGGGTGGAGTATGAGTACAAAGACCAGGGTTCACTGGCAACCATCGGAAAACACAGAGCTGTGGTAGATCTTCCGTTTATCAAGTTCCAGGGATTCCTGGCGTGGTATTTCTGGATGTTTCTGCACCTGATGCTCATTTTGAGTGTGAGAAATAAGCTGGCCGTCTTTTTCAACTGGATGTGGAGCTATTTCAACAAAGATTCTTCCCTGAGATTAATTATTTCGCCTAATAAGAAAAACAGTACAGTACAATGAGAATTGATATTATAAGCGTGCTTCCGGAACTGATGGAAAGCCCGTTTCAGACTTCTATTTTAAGAAGAGCTATGGATAAAGGGATCGTAGAAGTTCATTTCCACCACCTGAGAGACTGGGCCATCAATAAGCACAGACAGATAGATGATGAGCCTTATGGAGGCGGAGCAGGAATGGTGATGATGATAGAGCCTCTGGATAAATGTATTTCCGAACTGAAGGCTCAAAGAGATTATGATGAGGTGATCTATCTGACGCCGGACGGTGTTACCCTGAACCAGAAAATTGCCAATTCTCTTTCGATAAAAAATAACCTGATCTTTTTGTGCGGGCATTACAAAGGTATCGACCAAAGGGTTCGTGATCTTCATATCACCAAAGAGATTTCAATCGGGGATTATGTTCTTACGGGAGGTGAGCTGGCGGCATGTGTGCTGGCAGACTCTATTATAAGGCTGGTTCCGGGTGTTCTAAATGACGAACAGAGTGCGCTGACCGACAGCTTTCAGGACGATCTTCTGTCGCCGCCTATTTATACACGGCCTGAAATTTATAAAGGTTTAGAGGTTCCAAAGATCCTTTTAAGCGGGAATTTTGCCCAAATTGAAGAATGGCGTCATGAAGAAGCAGTAAGAATCACACAAGAGAGACGTCCGGATTTACTTTAAAAATGATAAGCGAAATCTACTAATCCTGCGCTTTTTTTTCACATTTTTGTAAAGTTGAGAAAACAGTGGAATAAAAGTTGATTAAAAAGTTTAAATAAATTAAAAATATTAGTTTATTGTTTGATTTTTTGTAGATTTATTCTTTCAAATTAAAAAAATAACTGCTCTTTTGTTTTTTTTAATTGATTTGAAAACTTCGAAAAGTTAATTATTTAACCATAAAAAAGCTTTTCTGTTGATGTTTTTTATTCATAAGTTACATTTATTGTATAAGATTAATATAAAAATATTATAAATAAATTAACGACATTTGAAAAAAAATAATAAATTTACAACGGAAAAGAAAGTGATAATTTTAAGATAGCAATTTTGCAGATGGAGATGTTCTCTTTTTACAATGTCGAAAATTTATTTTTACCTGATCCTAAACCTGTTCACAGATTAGATCCTACGAGATCGGGCCTGAGAAACTGGGATGAGAAAAGATACAGAAATAAGCTATTTAAAATTTCACACGTCTTTCAATTGATGAAGGAGGAAAACGGCGTTCTTCCGTTTTTAATAGGTCTGTCTGAAGTTTCCGGAAGGAAAGTACTGGAAGATCTGGTAGAAATGGAACCTTTTAATTCAGAATACGGAATTGTGCATTACAATTCTATGGATGAAAGAAAAGTGGATGTTGCCCTGCTGTATGATAAATCCAAAGTAGAGGTTATAGACTCAGAAACTATTACTTTTTTCTTTGAAATTATAAATAAAAAAAACACAGAAAATTACGACACAACCAGAGACGTACTATTTTCTAAAATTAAATATAAAGGAACTGTTATTAATGTTTTTATCGCCCATCTTCCCTCCAAGCGAGAAAAAGACATTAATGAGCCCAAAAGAGACTTTATTCTTAATGAGATCCGGTCACGGATCCTGAAAATTGTGCATGACGAAAAGGAACATGTTATATTGTGTGGTGATTTTAACGAAAACCCAGATGATGAAAAATTAGTAAAAATTCTCTACGACAACGATCATGGGAAGGTCTTGGTAAACCCTTTTCTAGAGTTGTTTTCAACAAGAAATTATTCTACTTTTCATTATAAGTCAGGTCTGCTTTATGATCAGATTATCATGTCAGAATCTCTTTTTGGCAATGATACGCTGGTATTTCAGAATGCACAGATTTTTAATT
Source organism: Chryseobacterium endalhagicum (assembly GCF_016745235.1). Taxonomy (GTDB): domain Bacteria; phylum Bacteroidota; class Bacteroidia; order Flavobacteriales; family Weeksellaceae; genus Chryseobacterium; species Chryseobacterium endalhagicum. Next base: position 438,427 of record NZ_JAELVM010000001.1, read on the forward strand.
CTGAAAAAATAAGCAGCCGGGCAAGAAATTTTGAAGGACGACCCTTCCGAACCTATGCCGGTACACGGTACTTGGGCGGATATAGCGACCACTTTCCGGTTTTTGTAAAATTTAAAGAAACAAAAACATAAATAATAAAAAAGTAGAAAATGAAAAATTCAAGCAACACAAGTTATCATTTAGATTCAATTGACAAAGAGATCATTTACATGCTTATGGATAACGCGAAAACTTCGCTGGCCCACATTTCAAAAAATGTAGGAATTTCCACAACAGCTGTACACCAAAGAATCAAAAAACTGGAACACGCCGGAGTTATCGAGAACTCTATTTCTTTTCTTAACCCTAAAAAAATCGGGTATAAGGTTATTTCGTATATCGGGGTATTTTTGGACCAGCCCAGTCATTATCCGGACGTTGTAAAATCTCTGCATGATGTGAACGAGGTGGTGGAAGCCCATTATACAACAGGAAACTATACCATCTTCCTGAAAGTTCTGTGCAAGGATAATGACCATCTGATGCAGATTCTTAACAAACTTCAGAAGTTTAAAGGGGTAACAAGAACCGAAACTTTCATATCTTTGGAACAAGGTATTTACAGACAACTGAAAGTATAACGATTATGAACATTGCCCAATATTTGGATTCAACCTATTTGAAAACCCCTGCACAGTCAGGAATCTCAAACGAAGAAACATTACAATTAGATAAAGATCTTGCACAGGAAGCTATAGACAATGCTATTTTTGCTGTGATGATCCGTCCGGATTATGTAGCTGATATTAAAAAGTATATTCAGGAAAGAAATTCAAATGTTGCGGTAGGTACCGTAATAGGTTTTCATGAAGGAACCTATACGATTGACGAGAAGCTTGCGGAAGCCTCAAAAGCAATTGAAGACGGAGCCGATGAACTGGATTTTGTGATTAATTACAATGCCTATCTCAAAGGAGATCTTGAGTTGGTAAAAGAAGAATTTGTGAAATGCACGCAGCTTGGTCTTAAGCATAATAAAGTGGTAAAATGGATCATTGAAATTGCTGCACTCACAGACGGACAGATAGCAGATCTTACCAAAAATATCGCAAGCTGGGCAGAAGAGAACTTCTCTGAAACCGACTTTCCCCATATTTTTGTAAAATCTTCTACAGGCTTTTATCAAACCGAAGGTGGAAAACCAAACGGAGCCACATTTGAAGGCATCAGGATCATGCTGGATCACGCAGGGAAACTTCCTGTAAAAGCAGCCGGAGGCGTAAGAACCCCGGAAGACGCTGAGAAAATGATCAGCATGGGAGTGAAAAGAATCGGAACTTCTTCCGCACTGGCACTCATTAAAAACGGATCCTCATCAGAAGGATATTAAAACATAAAAACCATCAGGATTCTGATGGTTTTTTTATGTAGACAGGTACAAAGATATTCTAAGCCTGCTGTGCCAGATATTCTTCGTAGAACTGCTGTGTTTCTTTAATTAAAGCATCCATTTCTTCCAAAGTATACACTTCCAGGAATTTTTTTCTGAACTCTTTAAAATGAGGAACGCCACGGAAATAATTGCTGTAATGCTGTCTCATTTCAATAAGCCCCAGTTTTTCACCTTTCCATTCTGCACTCCATTCCGCATGCTGACGAACAGCCAGTAAGCGGTCTGCAATAACCGGTTCAGGAAGATGTTCCCCGGTTTTGAAAAAATGTTTGATCTCATTAAAAATCCATGGATATCCAATGGCTGCACGGCCGATCATAATTCCGTCGCATGCATATTTCTGTTTGTATTCAAGTGCTTTTTCAGGAGAATCGATATCTCCGTTTCCAAAAATAGGAATCTCAATGTTCGGATTCTGCTTAATTCTTGAAATATGTTCCCAATCGGCTTCACCCTTGTACATTTGCGCGCGGGTTCTTGCATGTATGGTTAAAGCTTTGATACCCGTCTCCTGTAAACGTTCCGCCACTTCATCAATATTAATGCTGGTGCTGTCCCATCCCAAACGGGTTTTCACAGTTACAGGAAGATGAGTAGAGGTTACCACAGCTTTGGTAAGGCGTACCATAAGATCAATATCTTTCAGAACTCCTGCGCCTGCTCCTTTACATACTACTTTCTTTACAGGACATCCGAAATTAATGTCAACCAGATCCGGATTCACAGTCTCCACAATTCTTGCAGACATTGCCATTGCTTCTTCATCACCACCAAAGATCTGAATTCCAACCGGTCTTTCATAATCGAAAATATCCAGCTTCTTGCGGCTTTTCATTGCATCACGGATCAAGCCTTCAGAAGAAATAAATTCTGAATACATCAGATCCGCGCCATGCATCTTGCACAGGCGTCTGAATGGAGGATCACTTACATCTTCCATCGGAGCCAGCAAAAGCGGAAATTCCGGCAGTTCTATATTGCCTATTTTTACCATGCGGCAAATTTACGAAATTATAAACATTTGAGGATATGATAATTTCTATGGTGAAGATAGAGGAGTGAGGGATGAGTTATAAGTGATGAGTGATAAGTGATGAGTTATAAGTGATGAGTGATAAGTGATGAGTGATAAGTGATGAGTGATGAGTGATAATGGGGAATATACAACTAGAAACTAGCAACCAGCAACTCTAACACTCTCCAACCCAAAAACTCTCCAACTCAACTAGAAACTCGCTTTCACCTGCATACTTCCAATATGAATGGTTCTCTCTCCGGAATTTCTGCCTTCGTAATTTAAATTAAGCTGAAGGAAAGAATTGATCGCCTGCTGGATGAAAACACTCCATACCTGGTTTTTGCCGGGTTTAAGGCCGTCCAGCATCTGGTTTCCGACAATGCTGAAATTGTTTCCTGTAAAATCATTGTTGATAAAGGAGAAATTACCCCGGATTGAAGTTTTCTTCCGTTCCCATTGAATGGTTCCTGTAACATCAAAAGCTTTCAGTAATTCTTCTCCATCCACTCTCTTTTTCTGGCGGTAGGCGGAAGACAGCTCAGCCTGAATGGCATCTGTGAATTTATAGGTAGCTTTCGGCTTGGTCTCAATATTATTTAAGCGGTAATCCCTTGTGGCAAAAAGCTGGGACGAGTTTTTAAGCTCATGAATTGAATTTTCCCAGTCTACCCTGAACTCTTTATTAAACCAATAGCCGATGTTGACAAAATGAGACGTCTGCTGGCGTTCCTCGTTACTGAAATTGGCATTGATGAGGTTATCATTGCTGATGAATCGGTAATTCCCGTTCCATCCGGATTTTTCAGTAGGATTGAACTGCACAGAAGTTAAAATATTCTGGTTTTTCAGGATCTGATCACTGTTTTTTTCAAAAGGATTTAAAACCAGAACCTTATCTTTTTTATAAAATGAATTTTGTGAATTTAAGGAAACATTAAAGTTCCAGCGCTTTAAAAATGCATTCTCAGAATTGAAAACAATGGCTGGATTAACGAATAAAGCAAGCTGGATTTTATTTTTATTGGAAGGAATATACCTTACTGAATTCGTGTAGATCCTGATGTATTGGGCAAGGTCGGAATATTCTGCAATTTCAAATTCGTCAAGCTGCTGAATACCGTCGCCGTTGTAATCCGTCCATTTATAAACACCCTGGCCATCCGTAACTTTAAGATACTGGAATTCTCTCTGCGCTTCCTGCCCGTTTCCAAGCTCATAAAAAGCCTGAAGACGCATCCCGTTTCTGAACAGCTGCTGGTTGTAAAGGATGTTCCCGACAACAAAGTCGTTATTTCTGGTCATATCCGCGGCATCGCTCTGGTAGAAGAATTTTCTGTAGTGAATTAATGCATTTAAAGTAGTTTTATCCGTTTTAATCAGCTGACTTTCCGCCATGATTCCCAAAATATTGTTCATGTTTTCCAGTCTGTTGTTACGCACCGAGTCATTATCCCTCATATAAACCTTTGCCAGCAATTTGGTACGCGTACTGTCCCCGATTTTTTTCTGTACAAAAAGTTCTTTCCAGCTGAAACTGGTGACATCCATGAGCTGCGTATCATTATACTTTTTCTCATTATGTTCCATACTTCCTCCAACGGCCCAGCTTCCTTTTTTGCCTGTAAACTCTGTGGACACGCCGCCGCGGACGAATTTCGTATCCTGAAGGGTCGCATTGGTATTCAGATAGGAGAGGTTTCCTTTTGTAAAGAATTTCCCGGTGATCCATCCGAAATCCAGATCATTTTTGATCCCTTTGTAGGCATCCTGCTCATCCAGATAGTTGATTCTGTAATTTAAGGTGGATTTATTATTCCATTTATTTAAAAAGCTGAAAATAAATCTGTTTTGCGTTCTCTGGCTGAATTCCTGAATCAGGTTAAAATCCCTTGAGAATTCTACATCATTGATACGGTCCAGAATATGAAACTGCTTGTCAATATATTGGTATTCGAAGCTAGGAGTTCCTTTCCAGCTGTTTTTTGTAAAGCTCTTGTTTCCAAAAATACGCCATGCATAACCCATATTTTGGGCGGCATCTTTTGAGGAGAACAGGTTCAGGTCATAATTGCTCAGGGAGAAATCTGCCCCTATTTTTCCTTCTTTTAAAAGGAATTCGGAATTCACGGAGTATACCTGAGATTTTTGTGGTGAAGGAAGCTTTCTTACGGCCTTATAATCACCCTGATTAGTTCCTACATATTCAAAGACACGGCCGTTATTGGTGGTCTGTGTAATTTTATAATCTCCCTTATTGATCCCGAAATACGTAAAAGAAACCTGATAAAGTGTTTCATTCTGATCCGTGGAAAATTCATAGAAATTTCCAGCAGGGTTGAGGCGGTATAAAATTTTGTTCACATCATATTCAGTAACTACTCCGGAAGGAGCGTACATCATATCAGGATTATTTCCGGCATCGGCCAGGATTTGTTCATCTTCTTTGGAAAGATTTAAAGAAAGAGGAGCATTTTTGTTGTCATTTTCCATGAACCAATTCAATCCTACTTTAAATTTTTCCCGCTGATGTTCCAGTTTTCCGGTGAATAAATATCTGGAGTAATTTCTGTTCGTGTAGTTATAGGAAATCGTAATGAAATTCTGCTGGAAAATCGGCCGGAAGCTGGTAAAGGTTACCTCTCCGGTATTGTAATTAATAATATAATCCTGGTTTTCCCCACGCTTCATCAGAATACCGTCAATAAAAACCTGTTCAGATCCTGAGATCAAAGTGATAAACTGTTCGCCGTTTTTACCGGTTAAGCGGTAGGGTCCCTGGTTACCTTCCACCCCCTGGAAACGCACCCTGTGGAATTCACTTCGCGCCACGCCCATGGAAACATCTACAAAGGTTTTATTGTCCTTTCCAAATTCGGTCTGGAACTGAAGTCCCATACTTCGTCTCTGAAATTTGGCAAAATAGGTTTTGGGATCCACAAGATCAAGGTGACCGGCTCTCAGGATGGATTTATCCTTAATATTAAGCTGCATGTAGATCTTGTCAAATTCTTCCAGCGTCTGCGTGTAACCGTCAGCCTGAATGGGTAAATTATGATCAGAAATACTGGCTAGAATAGTTACATCTTTTGAAAGGCGTCCGGAGATCTGAAGGTCCATAGAACTCTGTACAGACTGTCCCTGATTGTTTCCGAAGGTGATCCCGCGGATAATGGAACCTTTAGAGTTCAGCTCACCCAAAAACCGTTTTTTATCATTTCTGGCGAGTACAGCTTCGTCTACAATTATTTTGTTGTTGGTTTTTACAAAATCAAGGGTATCTTTTGCAAAAATGTCCTGCTCAAACCTGGCAGCAAGGATGCTGTCCTTTTTAATGCTGTCCTGAGGAATATTTGGATTTTTCCATGAAAAAATCTGTGCATGGGCCGAAAATATGCCCATGAAAAACAAACCGATCAGAAGAAAAAAATTCCGCAAGCCTTTCAAAATAATTCGTAAAAATAACTAAAAAATGTTAATGGAAACGGGTTTAGCATTATTAACAGAAAATTAATGTAAATATTATAAATTCCTGAAAATTTCAATTGTTTTTTGGCTGTAAATTATTAATAATAAAATTTATAATCTTTGAGGTGACTTGTGAAAAAAATGTTTTGAAATGGCAACATGCTATGTTGAAATTTTCAACTACAATAAGCGTTTGAATAAATTTATTTCTTTCTGTAATTGGCAGTTTCAGACATGATAAGTCTTTTAAAAGGGATTTATTATTGAATTAAAAATATCAATGTTAATGCGGTTTTCAGGAAGGTTTTCGAAAGTTAATTTTAACTAATTGTTAAATATAGTTGGAGAATTAAATATAATGATGGTTTTTTTGTACTTTTACTTTGTTAAATAAAAAAAAACTTTTTATAATGAAAAAAATCTTTACTATTTTGGGGATAGCATCGCTATCTATGATGAACGCACAGAGCTTTACTGCGACTTATGATTTTGAAGGTACGCCTCCCTCTACAACAGGAGCAGCTGCAGGAACAGGAATCTCTAATATTTCACTTGGAAATTTTACAACAACGGGATATACTCAAACCGGAACCGGGAACAGATTTGCACACAGTGGGGCTCCTACTGCGACTACTCCGGATTTAGCAAAGTATTTTCAGGTTACCGTAACACCAAATGCAGGGGTAAGTCTTTCTATATCTTCTGTAACTTTTAGAAGCCAGAGATCAGGAACAGGCCCAAGATCTTATGTGGTAAGATCAAGTACTAATTCTTATGCCGCGAACTTACCGGCATCAATTGCTCCGGCCAATGCAGAACTGGAAGTGGTAGGAACTAACGAGTTTCATTTTGTAAATGACTGTTCAACCTGTTCAGGACAAAATGGGAATACTTTAGCTCCAGCTATTTCTAACGTAACAAGCCCTGTAACTTTAAGATTTTACTTTTTCGGTGCTGAGGCTGCCGGAGGAACTTTCAGTATTGATGACGTAGTTATTTCAGGAACTGCTACAACAGGAGCATTAGGTACTTCTGAAAACTTTACAACCAAATTAAACTTTGTAAAAAATACTTTCGTGAAAAGCGACGAAATTACGTTTGGTGCTGATGTGAAAGATGTGAAAGTTTACAATATGTACGGACAGGTTGTGAAATCTGCTTCTGTAAAACAAAACGGTACTGTTGACGTTTCCGGGCTTTCAAAAGGAAACTACATCGTTACAGGAACAGTAAACAACGAGCCTGTATCTCAAAAGATTCTTAAAGACTAATTTTTAGTTTCTTTACAATATACAAGAGCCGTCTCAAAAGTGAGATGGCCTTTTTTGTGATGAAATATCGATACGATTAAGCGCAAATAAACATCCACTCATAGAATTCTAGTAAAAAATATAAAATAAGTTTCGGCCATTTCGAAGAAATGGCCGAAACTTATTTATGTGATTATCTTTAATCCTGTTGTTTTATTTAAAATAATTGAATCAATATATTGAATTGATAAATAATATTTTTGATTTGGGTGCTGTTTTTTAATAATTTCAAATTTTGTGGTACTGTTTTTGATATTTACTTAATACAAAACGAAATATTTAGTCATTACAAATGGCTGATCCGTTTAAAAAAGGCAAAAGTTAGTTTTCAATATAACATGTTAAGAGAAGCAGCTGTATTTTCAGTTGCTTTTTTATTTAACTTAAGTTGGGGAGAAGATATTTTTGTTTAATAATAAATGCCCGGGAGTAACTTCCATCTTCCATCCTTTTCATCTAACTTCTATTAATACCATCCTCTTCTGGCAGCATTGATTACAGCTCCAAGATTAAGCACCAAAGTATATCTGATGCGTTTTGCATAATCTTTAAAAGACGGTTCAAAGCCTAAAGAAGACTGAATAGGGAAGTAGATCTCCAGGAAATCCGGAATTAATCTTACCTTGATTCCGCTGTCCCAGATAAATTCTGTAGGTCGGTTTTTGTTTTTATAGATTCCGGCATCAGCATACACATGGAATATTTTCCACACACTTGAATCCACATTGAAGGAAGTGATCCATTTATTGACAGATCCGGGAATAAAAGATTTAAAACCTCCGTCGGCAAGGATAAACTGCTGCGATAAAAGTCCGCTGCTGGCACTTTCCCCCAAAAGATTGTAAGAGAAAGAATAATTGGACACTCTTGAAATTCCGTAGTTGAACGTATTGTTCCGGGTGTCATTTCTTACAAAGTAGCCGGCAAATAATCTGACACTTAATTTCTGTTTTGGCGCAAATTCCCATCTGTAAAAACCTTCCGCCGTTACTTTATTGAAATCTTCCATTCCCTGAGTACTCAGGCTTAAGCTTTTTTCATGGATCATCTGGCTGTCACTGTAGCCGTATCCTGCGCTCCAGAGATTGTATTTGCTGTAATCCCTGTTGGCCACCATTCTCGGGCTAAGATCTCTCTCTAAATAATTATAGGAAAATCCAAGACTTCTGCTTACCGTACTTCTCGGATTCTTTCTGAAATTGAAATTGGAGAACAGGGAAGTTTTGGTATAGGCCAGGCCATAATCATAATGGAAATAAGATCCCGATACGCCAAACGTTATACTTCTGAAAATACTTTCAGCAGGAAGAAAAGAGTAGGATACCGCTCCTGATCCTGTCAGTTTTCCGGTTCCGGTACTATAGGTTGGAGTAAATGAATACAGGAACTTCTGATCAAACAAAGATTGGTTTTTTAGATTCACTCCCAGAAGGAATTTATCATACGTATTATTAAAACGTACCCTTGGACTGATGTATACTTCGTTGTATTCAGGATTCGGGATATCTTTAATAAGCTTGAATTTTATTTTTTTTGCATTCGAAAACAGGCCCTTTGCATACAGGAAATTGTCCCGGTATTTGGATTCAGGGAAAATATAATCTGTGTTGAGCGTCACTTTGTGAATATCTTCTGAAGCCGGAAGAGCAAAATTGGTAAACCTTTCATTTTCTCCGGTTTCTATCCAGTAGGATTTTTTTTCGCCTTCCATGGTTTGGGTTTCAAGACGCACCGGAATAGGAGAATCCGTATTCTTTCCGATTTTGATCGTCAGGGATTCTTCATCTTTTCTGACATTTTTCAGTCTGAAATTAACCCTGTTTTTCTGCTTTAAAAAATTGGAAAGATAGCTTGAGGTTTTTTCTTTCTCAGCAACCTTTTGAAGAAATTCTTCCGGATTGATCTTCTTGTCCGTATTTTGGACGATATACTCTTTCAAAATATCGTTGAACTGATCATAACCCATTTTTTCAGCCGTGTAATTGAAGAGGCTTCCCGTTTCAAAACTGCTCACAGCCATAACATTGAAGTTGCTCAGAACCGCAAACTTTTCGCTGATCTTCTGATCAAGATTCTGAGACATGATATATTGGTAAGTCAGTCCGTAGCGGTCGATAAGTTTCACCTGAGATGCATGGAAGAGTTTCAATGGTTTTACCCCGAAAATACGCGTCTCGGGTAAAGCTCCCAATAATTTGGTGTCTTTATAAAACTTTTGGAGATATTGAATTTCCAGATAAGATTTTAAACCGTTCTTAAACCAGTGGTTCGTCTGTTTATCAGCAATAATGCCTTCGTCAAGAACTTTTTTTGCAATAATTCCGAAGTAATCAAGATCTGTTTTTTCAGCATCCGTGAACAGCTGAAACCTGAACTTCCAGAACGAAATATCGTTGTTCCCAAAAAAATCTTCCGACGATCTGAACTTTTCAGAAATAAAGAGATTTTTTGGAAGGTATCCTATTTTTTCTTTGATGAATTTTAAATGCAGCGGCAGATAAAACTCCAGATTCTGTTTCTCTTCCGGTTTCAGATTATATCCGAATTTGATTTCGGTATCTGATCCATCCAGATTGATTTTTATAGAAGGTAAACCGTTCTGTGTGATCACAAATTCAGGATCAGAATCAAGATAACCCTGAAATGCATTCATCTGGATTTGCGGCAGATTACTTTCGATAAAACTGTTGGGAGGAAGATCGAAGTTGACGGTCCAGTACGTATTGAAATTGACCGATTCCTCAATATCGTGATAGTTCCTTTTGGAAAAATTGTCCGGATCGAAATGATCCGGAACAATAAAGAAATATTTTAATGCAGTCAGCTGATCGGATGTTCCGTACCCCGTAAATTTCTTATCGGGAAGGTCCATCTTATACTGAAGCTTTAATTTTATGCTTTTACCAGGCTTCAAAGCTTCTGCCAGAGGAAGAAAAAGATTCTCGTCTGCAGTAGAAGGAACTGTGACAGGCTCCTGCACTGAATTTTTAATTTGCAGATCAACAAGCTTACCAAGCTGTTCCTGTTTTGCAAAATGCAGATCACTGCTTCTGTCTTCCAGTTTTCTGTAAACTAAAGAGGTTCCTCTTTTATTATAGGCAGACACCCAATTGAGAAGTTTCACCGAATGCAGGTCTTTATCAGAATGATTATAGTACACAATCTCCTGATTAACCTCCAGCGTTTTTCTGTCGGCAGATAATTTTGCTTCAATATAGATGCTGTCTTTCTGTCCGGAAACCTGTATAATTCCCCAAAACAAAACTAGGCAAGTGGTGATCTTTTTCAATATCCTGTGATAAAGCCCAAATATAAACTTATTTTGAATATATTCAACAGGGTTTTAGTCTTGGATGGTATTTTTTTGCAAAGAATTAACATACGCATTCCAGCCCTCATTTTTATAAGTCACAGCCGCGGTTTCAGGATCTTCAGATTTATAAATTCCTCTTCCTACAATGATAAAATCCGTGTGAAGCATTTTGAAAACATGATCCGGCGTATTGTACTGCTGGCCTTTCCCATCTCCTGAATCGGCAAGGTTAACACCCGGAGTGAAAAGAAGCAGTTCTTCAGGAATCTGGTTCTGGGATACCGCTCCTATGACATTAGGATGGGAGGAAGCTACTTTTAATGCTTCTTCACGGTAGCTGGCCGTTGTCAGTGCTCCTTTGGAAGACATTCCTACAATAGCTACAACGCCTACATTTTTAAAGCAGTCCAGGGATTCAAATCCTCCAATCACCTGAGACGTCACGAAATCTGCCCAGTCTGTGATTTTAAACACACCGCTTGTAAACTGAAGCTCCTGTGTATTGCCGATATCAGCAAACTTTCTGTCTTCCATTAATAAGAACTGATGCTTTTCAGCTAATGCTTTTAAAGGAAGAATTGTTTTTTCGTAATCAAAATCTGAAATAATATCGATATGCGTTTTCAATGCAATCACATGAGGACCCACTTTTTCAGCAAGAGCAAGTAATTCCTGTGTGGTGGTAACATCTGCAGATGCAATCAGGTTTGATTTTTTAGCCAGAGCTATTTCCAATAATTTTTTAGAAACCGAATGCTGTGCATGATCTAATTTCTGCTCGTAAGAGCTTCTTGTTTTTTCTTCAAACTGGATGTGATTCCCCTGTAAGAAATCCTGGATTCTCTTTACTTCTTCATCAGACAATTCTCCGGTTTCCTGAAGGATTCCGCAAACTTCTGAAATATTGAAAAGCGTATGAACTCTGTAACCTTTACTTTCCAGTAATTGTTTTCCGCCCTGCTCTCTGTCGAGAACCACAACGATATCAGCTACTTTAAGGTCTTCCTGTTCTACTTCTGCAATAGTTTCAACAAGAGATTTTCCGGAAGTGATCACGTCTTCTACCAAAAGACAGTTCTGGCCTTTCTGATAAATTCCCTCGATCAGTTTTTTAGTTCCGTAGCTTTTTGCTTCCTTTCTTTTAATAATTAATGGAATATAACTTTCCAAAGACATTGCAGTAGCCATCGGAAGTGCAGCATATGGCACTCCGCAGATTAAATCAAAATTATCCAGTGGAAGCATTTCCAATAAATAATTAGCCAGATTTTTTAAGATTTTAGGATCTGAAGCCAAAGGTCTCAGGTCTACATAAAACGGACTTTCGATGCCGCTTTTCAAGGTAAACCTTCCAAATTTGATGATGCCCAGCTTGTAGCATTCTAAGAAAAATTCTTTTTTACTTTCCATTCTTTTTTATTAGATACTGCAAATTTAATCATTTGAAATAAGGCTTAAAAATTTATCCGCAATTTGTCAATAAAAAACCACCCTGAGTTATTTCAGGATGGCTTAATAATATTTCTGTAAATGATTATTTTACAATTTCTGCGTCAATGACTTTCGTACCGTTCAGCCTCTGTTCTGCTTCCCACAGTAAGAATTTATCCACCTCTTTAATCAGTTTTGGAATCGTAAGCGATAATACCGCCAGGTCATCCATCACCCCTAAAACAGGGACTGCAAACTCAGGAAGAAGGTCAATGGGAGAGATGACGTATAAGATCCCGAGAAGCGGAAGGATAATATCAAGAGATTTCATAGGATAAACTCCTTTTCTCCATAATTTAACCATTCTGAAAATATCAGGGATTTTTTTTACGAAACCTTTGTGGCTGATGGCTTCTTTTGCAAGATTCAATTTCGAATATTTCATTTTGTGTTTAGTTTTAATAAATTTTTCAACATAGTAAATTTCGCAAATTTTATACCAATAAACTATAAAATTTAGTTAAAAAAATTACTTGATGATATTGTCAATGAACTGATGCACAGTCTCTGTGTTCCAATCTCTGTAGGCATCCTCCTTTATGATGATTCTTCCATGCTGATCAATCAGGAAAGTAGTAGGGAATACTTTCGGAAGAATTTTTTCAGAAATAGGACTTTGAGCAATGTATACAGGAACGGTGTAATTATTTTCCTTTAAAAAAGCTCTTACGGCATCTTCCTTATCATTCATGGCAATCAGAACAAAATCTACATTTCCTTTTCTTGAATCGTATAACTTTTGGATCGTAGGCCATTCTTTTCTGCACGGCGGGCACCAGGTTCCCCAGAAATTAAGGAAAACAGGTTTGTTTTTAAATGCTTTGAGATTCGTACTTGGTACATTGATTCCTTTAAGTTCAATGTCATAATCTTCCTCACTTACATGTACGGCATTTTCAATCGTGGCGATCGGGAAAAACTGGTCCCTCAGGTACTCCTTTACGCCCGGAACAAAAGCCACCACACCAATAATGATGATAAGGACAAGATAAATGATATTCTTTTTCATGGGTTGATCTTTACTGTTATTTTCTGCCGTATGGATTCAATCTAAATTATAATAATTCCAGGATTTCCTGAACGGAGTCTTTGCCTCTGTTTTTTGCATAATACAGCTGCAGGTCATTGTAGAAGCTGTCTTTCGGATACGCTTCAGGATCTGCTTTATACTTCATTAATAGTTCATAACCATATTTTGGACGGGGACCCCATGAATTTTTCACATTGAAATCCTTGTCCAGAATAATAACTTTAGGAATAGATTCCGTACCGTTGGTCAGAAATTGGTTAATTAAGCTTTTGTCACTGTCTCTAAGGAAAATTTTCACTTCATTATGGCCTTTGAAAAAAGTAACAAGGGCCGGAACTGTGGCACTGGCATCCCCGCACCATGCTTCTGAAATAATGAGGATTTTTCCATCAAAATTCTTCGAAGCCAGTTCTTTCAGCTGTTCTTCATCCGGGACATACTTTTTCAGGGTTCTGTCCATTCTCTGAAGCCCAAGCTCGTAATATTGTTTGTATTCTGTTTCCTGCTGACTGGAAGGGTTTTCTAGTCTCTCCCTTCCGATGCGGATATATTCTTCAAAAGAAATACCCTGATCCCAGTAATTTTTCATTACTAAAAATATTTATATTAAAAATTATTGATGTTTCTTGTTTTGTTGATCAGGAACAGGTCAGCCAGTACAAATGCAGCTAAGCTTTCCACAATAGGAACCGCTCTCGGCACTACACATGGATCATGACGTCCTTTTCCTTCCACAGTAACAGGATTTCCGTATTTGTCCACGCTTTCCTGAGGTCTTAAAATCGTAGCCACCGGTTTGAACGCTGCACGGAAATAAATATCCATTCCATTAGAAATTCCACCCTGGATTCCGCCTGAAAGATTGGATTGAGTAGTAAAATCCGTATTGAAAGCATCATTATGCTCTTTTCCGGTCATTTTAGCACCGCAGAAACCGCTTCCGTATTCAAATCCTTTGCAGGCATTGATATTCAGCATCGCTTTACCCAGTTCAGCCTGAAGTTTGGAGAAAATAGGTTCTCCTATGCCTACAGGAACATTTTTGATGACGCAGGTCACCGTTCCGCCGATTGTATTGCCTTCTTTTTTGATTTCTTTAATTCTGTCGATCATTTTTTCAGCGGTCTCGGTATCCGGACACCGTACAGCATTGCTTTCCGTTTTTGAAAAGTCCAGAGCCTGATAAGGTTTTTCACAGAAAATATCACCTACGGAAGAAACGTACGCATTGATTTCGATGCCGGACAGAAGCTGTTTGGCCAAAGCTCCTGCCACCACCCAGTTGATGGTTTCCCTCGCCGAAGATTTTCCTCCTCCGCGATAGTCTCTGATCCCGAATTTCTGGTCATACGTGAAATCTGCATGACTGGGACGGTACGAATCTGCAATATGATCGTAGTCCTTAGACTTCTGATTTTCATTTTCTATAATAAAACCTATTGGGGTACCCGTAGTTTTTCCTTCAAAGATTCCGGAAAGGAACTTTACCGTGTCGCTTTCTTTTCTTTGAGTGACAATAGCCGACTGGCCGGGCTTTCTACGATCCAATTCATATTGAATTTTATCGAAATCTACCGTTAAACCTGCCGGAAAATTAGTGATGATACCGCCGTAAGCCACGCCGTGACTTTCTCCAAATGTTGTAAGACTGAGAAGATTACCTAATGTGTTGAACATACTACAAAATTACCTATTTTTCTTCAGATAATAAAGTTTTGGGATTTGTTCTATTTATCGGTGTTTTTGATATTATTGATGATAGCTTCTGTCTCCTTTTTTTGCTGCGGTGTGAGTTTTTTCCAGATAAATCCTTTTCCGGGATTTTTTTCATCTATATACTGAGGAAAAATTTCTGCCTGTATGTCGTCCAGTACATATCCGGATGAAATGGCGGGAAGGGGAGTGTCGAAATTAAAAGGGTAATCTTTTGATATATTGAACTTTAAGTTTCCGGACTGAAAAGTATCAAATTGATTGTAATGATAAGCAGAAGGCTTGTACAGCTGTTCTTTTTTGAATCCGGTCATAAAATTTCCGGGTCTGAAACTTGGGATCATCCGGCGGATGGAAGTTGGAAAAGTTAAAATTCCAATCACCAGGACACCTAAAACAGAAAAGAAAATCAGTGAGTTTCTTTTGCTAAAATGAATAAACAAGAGGAAAATAATCACAAAAAACACATCAATAAAAAAGCGGTACTGCGCTGAAAAAGCCAAAACTAATACGCTTTTAATTAAAACTGAAATAAAAACCAATGTGATGATCTTGCTTTTTTTAATACAAGCGAAAACGAAAAACGCTGCCAGACTGAGGATAAAAAGAATATTGATTTTTGATTTGATTCCGTGTAGCTTCAACCAGTTGATGACCATATCATAGGTTGAAAATTTTTGAATTTCCTCATATGTGTACTGCATATCGTACGTTTTCAGGATCGCATATTTTGATGATATTTTTAAAACTTCAGGATTCGGTTTCCAGTTGAACCCGAGATCGGCTGCAGCAACAGGGAACACAGGATATCCGAAAGTCCAGATGTTTTTAATCATAAAAAGAAGAAGAATGCACACTCCGAATGCTATATTTTTATAATTCGGTTTAAAAAGAAAAACAGAACAGAGAAATACAAATAACGGAAGCCAGATCATCGTAGGCTTTATCGAGAAAATAAAAACAGAATACGCAAAAAGCAGACTGATATTTCTGTTTCCTGCTATCATTTCATTTAAAATAATTAAAGACAGCGTAATGACGGGCAGATCCGGACTCGGTGATTGCGAGAAAAGAAGAAGTACCGGAATAAAGCACAGCTGGATCCAGCTTTTCCGTTCAAAAATATAAAGTGTATAAATGATAAGAAGAACGGTATTAATCCGTAAAAAAGGATCTGAAAAACCGGAGAATCCTGCCTGGAAAATATGCCATACCGACATCTGTCCCAGCGTAAGATCCAGATTGGAAATCCCTTTCACCAGACCATATTCTGTAAGCCATTTAACCGTAGGAACATAGTACCCGAAATGATCCAGTATATAAGGATAAAAAGAACTACTGTAGGCAATAGCCAGAGAAATAGTACCGATCAGAAAGCCGTCTTTTTTTGAAAACCTTCCAAAATCCTGATATAGTTTTTCTTTGAAAAAAAAGAAAAGTCCGGAAACAACGAATGGAATTTCTACATATATATTAACAGGAATGAAAAAGGCCAGAGCCGTCCAGATCAGGCTGAGTCCCAATATTCCCATAATCATACTTCCTGAAATCCCAGAGAAGAGGGATCCGGTAAATCTTTCCAGAATTTTTCCCCAGCCGGCAAGGACCGACAGAATGAGAACCGAAGAGAGCAGGACTAATATCATAAAAAAAGATTGCTTAAAAATAAGCAATCTTTAAATGTTATCGTGAAAATATTAATTACGCGGTTGAACTCTTCCGTCTTTTCTGTCCCCGGCTCTACCGATCGTATAACCAGTGGCACCACCAACTACACCGCCGATCACGGCTCCAAGACCTCTGTTTTTCTTGGCAACAATGGCTCCTACTGCGGCACCACCTACGGCACCAATAGCAGTTCCTTTAGCTGCTTTACTCCATCCTTTTTTCTGGGTGGTTGTTCCCTGTGAAGAGCTGTTTCCGTTATCAGCATAGGTTCCGCCTCCTGAATTGGAATTAGAGCCTCTGTCTCTGTATATTGTTTTCGTTTCTCTTATGATCTGAGGTTTTGAATTAGCTGCGGCAGCTGCCTGAGATTTTTTACTTTCAGAAATGCTGTCTACCTTTTTCTGTGCCTCGTACACTAATTTTTCTTTCTCAATGGCCAGCTTTTGTTTTTCTATATCAAGCTGTCTTGCCTGAAATTCAAGTTTTTGCTGTTCTAAAGATTTTTCAGCTGTCCTGTCGTCTTTTTTGCAGGCGGTCATTAAAATGACGGATAAAAAACCTGCTAATACTATCTTTCTCATAATTCAAATTTTAATAAAGAGTCTCAGCCAAAACGGCGGCAACTTTCTATGTATTTTCAATTATGAAGCCAAAATTAAGTTAAGAAGTGTTAAAATGATGAATTTCTATATAAATCTTCACTTTTGCTGGAAACCTGAATACTCCGTAAAGGGTTGTGGGTGGTGCGGGAATGTAATTTTAAGTTAATTAATACTTTTTATACAGTTCACATGAATTGGCTACTTTTGAAATACCAAAATTACTTTAATATGAAAATATCAATTTTAAAAGCAATGGCTTTTGCCGCTTTGTCGGTTGTTGCGGTTTCATGCTCTTCCAATGATGATATAACGGCGGATGTACAGCCACAAACGAAAACCGATCTGTCTAAAGAAGCTTCCAAGACAAAAACCTATAAACTGAGATTCGGTCTTATTTCTTTGGATGGAACCAAAACGCTTTCAGGAAATCATGATGTCGGAAGTTTCCTGGCTGAAAATACGGTGACAGGTGTGGTTTATGATACCTACTACAGTGGCGGTTTTCAGACGCTTCCGGGATATTATGAGGGAATTCCGGCTGGTGATTACACATTTTCTGCTATGCAGGGGCAAGGCGGCTGGACCGGGTATGGATCTGTAACGGGAACGGTATCTGATGCGCAGGTAGATGCGGACGGTTATGTTACGGTGTATATTCCGGTAACCTGGGCGGAATAATTTTGTGAGAGAATATTTCATCCATTCATCAATCCCTCAACATGGGGATTTTTAAATGAATTTAGCACAATTTGTAATTTTATTCACTTTGTGTGGAAATTTGCATTACATTTAACGTATAAAGCTGTCAGTTAGTACGGTAAAAAAATAAGGCATTTATTGCCGACGGATTCTGTTTGGATTTTTCTAAATAGATTTTTTCATCATTTGTGTTTTTAGGCCTCCTTTTTGGGGGCCGTTTTTATTTCTTATAGACAAAAAAAGCTCCCCATTTCTGAGAAGCCCTTTATTAAATATTGAATGTTAAATGTTGAATGTTACTTTTACTTTATTGATGAGCCTGTGAAGCTTTTGGGTCTGGTAATTCAGAAGCTCATAGATTTCCTGGGAGTTGGAATACAATTCCGGCACAATCCTGTTGTTTATTTTTTTGATGCCCCGCCTTTTCATCGTCTCATGAATCACCTGGGCAAAAGATTCTTTGGCTCCCTGTTTAGAACTTTGCTGGGAAATTCCATTTGAATGCAGCCGATACAGATAGAGGGGTTCTTTAATGTATTTTACGTCACCGTACTCAAGGATTTTCAGATAAAGATCCTGGTCTACGGCGCTTTTCAGCTTAGGATTAATGCCGGATGTTTTCAGATAAGTTTCCTTTTTAAAGGTGAAAAAATGCGCAAACTGGGTAGGGCAGTTGAAAAAATATCTGCTGTTGTAGATTTGTTTGGTACTTGCAAAAACTTTGTCCGGATTCAGGTTTTCATTGCAGAGCATCATCTGGGAATATGCTGCGACGATATCATTATCATTTTTAGAAAATTCTTCTATCATTGTTTTCAATGCATCCGCATAAAGAGCATCATCTGGATCAAGATAAGCACAGATTTCTCCTTCAGCATACTTCATACATTCTCTTTTCGTGTAGCCGCAACCGTGATTCGTGGCATTCCGGTACAGCCTGAAACGCTGGTCGTTTTGGATAATAGTCTCTATGATTTCTACAGAATCATCTGTGGATGCGTCATCAACGATGATCACCTCCCAGTTTTCATAGGTCTGGCTGATCAGAGAGTTATAGCAATCTCTAAAGTATTTGCCATTGTTATAATTGGCGACAAGAATAGAGAATTTTATCACGTTGAATTGAATTAAATTTTATACTTGATAAAACTAGGTAATTTAACATTGAAAAAATATAACATAGATCATAGTGTATTTGATAAATTTTTCATATTATATGGCTGATTTTTAAATATTTTTTATTTAAAGGTTTTTATTTGTGATAAAATGTAAAAACAAGGAAAGTCTTTAAATGTGTTATTTGAGGGAGAAAAAATGAACTTTATGACTGCAAGCATAAAATAATAGCCTGAAAACAAATTAAATTTGGGGTAAGATTAAACGATAAATAATTATTTATAAATTATAAAAATTTTTTTTTCATCATTTGTGTTTTTGAGGCCTCCATTTTGGGGGCTTTTTTGTTCTCCTGATTTCAAAAGGTTAAATACATCCTGTAAATAAAAAACTCTCCTTTCGAGGAGAGTTAAAAAAGTATATGGCTAAAAAAAGTATTTTCAGTTGATGTCAAACTTCTGTATTTCTATAATGATGATAATAACGACGGTTTGATACTCAAATATAAATAAAACCGTCAGCTGGAAATATGATCCTGATCATAAGACTAAAATCGGGCATAGCTTTACATTTGATATGAAAACCTGAATACTATATGTTTTCATCACTTTATGATCATACTTAGCTTCCTCTTTACAGGGGAAGTTTTTTGTTTTTCAGGTTAAATATATTCCAAGGGTCTGATCAATAGTGTTTTAAAAAAAAATATGAAAAAGTATTTTAATTAAAAACTACTTTGGCACGATTTTTCAATATATGAAGCAACTCATGTTTAATTTGAGTTTTCATGGTTATTAGTTTTTATCCTCAGAGCAATCTGAGGATTTTTTTTTGCATGAAAAAAGAACGGAATTGTAAGACAAAGACTTATGACCTGAGTCATAATTTAGAATCCGGGAACTTCCTATCTTTCAATTTTTAAATACATTCATATTTCTGAAATTTACACTTTAGCCTCTCGTGTTGCGGGAGGCTTTTTTGTTTTCTTTTTTCAGGATCAGATCCTAATAACAATTAGTATAAATTAAAAAAGCCTCTCATGACGAAAGGCTTTTACGAACTGAATTAAAAAATAGAAAGTATATATAGTATTTGGTGTGTTGCATTTTAAAGTGGCAGGCTTACGCGATATTTTTTGGCATACTCATACCCGATAGAACCTTATGGCCTAAATAGAATAGCAAATGGACAGAATCCTTTGGAATATGCAGCTGAAGGTTGTGAGAGTTAATCATTTCAAATTTCCACTGATGCTGTACGCAGTAATTCATCATTTCCTGTAAATCCTTATGCAAAAGGGCAAGGGTTACAGTGACTTCATTATTGTTTAATGTTTCCTGACTTAAACTTAGTTCCATTGCTCATTTCAAATATGTGTATGCAGTATCAAGCAATATGCCATGGTAAAGAGAAATTTGGTAATGTGGTATCTGTTTTTTATTTTTTTGTTCGGATGAGAATATATCACTGTTTATGGTATTGCTGTGTTTTTTCCTGGGTAGGAAATCGGAATGTGGGATTATTGTGGGGCCAAATAGACACAAAATAAAAAAGCCTTTCTATAATCCACTGAAATTCAGTTTTATATAGAAAAGGCTTTTGAGGTACCTAGCGGATTCGAACCGCTGTAGATGGTGTTGCAGACCACTGCCTAGCCGCTCGGCCAAAGTACCATTTTTACCATTTTTGAGGTGTGCAAATATAGCAAAAATTCTTTATGGACAAAACTTTTTTAGATAATTTCTTTTGTTCCAATGCTGTTTATATCGCTTTTTAGCTGTCTTTCAGCTTCATAATCTTTGATCATAATTACGCGGGTATTGCTCCAACTGTCATGAAATCCGTTTTCACTTAAAAATGACAGCTGATCTATCAGAATTACACCTCTTATGATATTCCTTAAAAAATAATTTCCGATAGAAGGTTTTTGTCCGTCCGTCATAATTACTCTTGTTCCGGTAATCAGTTTTCCTAAGCTTCTTCCGCCGGTTACCGCTTCCACGAAGAAAGTAAATAGTATGTAAGAAATAATTCCCATCAGCCTTTGTACAATGCCGCTGCTATTGGCCACCCATTCTCTGTAAGCGGGGCTGATGATCATCAACAGGGTAAGAAGAATAAAAAAAATAATATAAAAAGCGACAAGGTCAATTAAATAATTAGCCAGTCTGGTTCCCTTTGAAGCACGATGTCTGTCAACAATCTGTAAATACTTTCTCATTTGTTTTGGTTATTAAGTTTTTAGTTTTTAATGAATTTAAATTCCGTTAAGCATTAATTTTAAAGAGGCATTGGTTTCTATAACTGCCGTAATCCCGTATTCGTTTAAAAGAACGCTGCCCGGTTTCAGATTGAAAACCCTTCCGTTCATTTTTAAACCTTTGTAATATTCTTTATTAAAAGCTTCTTCTATACTTTTCTTAGAAGCGAGTTCCAGATCCTGGGTGGGAATACCGTATTCGTCTTCGATCATTTTTACAATTTTCCCTTTAAAAATAAGGGTCGCTGTTTTCTGAAGAATATTGGCGGTTCTTAAATTGAATTTCGTGTTAGACAGGACAATTTTCTTTTTGGTCTCATCATATACAGGAATCCCTGAAATAATGGCTTTCCCATTCACGTAGCCCTCCGTTTCAGCTTCAATGATTACTCTGCCGTCCGCGCCATAAACCCGGATATCTTTGATCTTTACTTTAGAGCCCCTTACATCGTATTCCTTGTTCATGAACATATTTCTGGCAATATTCGTGGCTTCGGAAAAAGGAACATTAGCAGTGGTTTGCAGCACAAATTTATCCGCCAGAGCAGGAACCACATTGAAATTACTGACTGATTTTATCGCGGGGGTAGCAGCAGGCTTGCTTCCTGTAAATGTTTCAGAATAAATATCCATCCCGATATTCGTGGTGATTTCATTTCCATAGAACTTCAAAGGGGTGATATTTACGCCAGCCGGACTGATTTTCAGCCACGTATTATACTCCTCCGAAATATTAAAAGGCTGTGAGAAAACATTCCATGCCATCACTGCATACTTTTGGAAGTTCAGCTGCGTAGCCATTTGCTGATCAATTGTTTTGGCAAATTTCTCCTGTTGTTCCCTGAGACTCTTTTCTACCAGCGAGGTAATAGGGATCTGTATCTTTCCGTAATCGAGAACAGGTTTTGCTACCCATCTGAAACCGTTAGGCTGCGTAGTAGTGGCAATGGTCCAGTTATTTTTAAAACTGATCGTTGTGTTAAAAGACATCACCGTTTCAAAAGTGGTATTCTGATAGGAATATACGCCCAATGTGCCAATTCCTTTTTCAGCCCATATTTTTAACGGAACCTCAATCAGAAGATTCTGGGTGGTGCCGCCTACCAGACGGATGGGACGGGTTTTCCAGACCTTTACTTTAAACTGATCATTATTATTGTCCGTATAAGAATCGTCCTGATACACCAGCTCCTTTACCGAAGCATTGATCATATTACTGATCTCCGAAAGCGGAATGGTTACCGGCATCGTAATACTGGATTTTATCTTGGGGAAATTATAAACGGGAGATGGATTATCAACAGCAGTCTGGCCAAAAAACGAGGCAAAACTCAATAAAAATAGCAATTTGATGGATTTCAATTCTTTATGTTTTGGTTGTAAATAATAGGTCTAATGCTCATCAGGTTTGAAGCTTCTCTCCAGTTCAATGCTCGCGCCTTTCATTTCGCCCTGCATTGGGGGAGAAGTTTTTGTAATCTTCAGCTTAATGTATGAGATCTGTGGAAAATTTTCATGGATCCGGGTTATAATTCTTCCTGCCACATGCTCCAGTAATTTGGATTTAATTTCCATTTCCTGATGAATAATTGCGTTGATATCAGCATAGCTTATCGTATCATTCAGATCATCTGTTTCTGCGGCCTTCCAAAGATCCGTGTGCAGTTCTGCATTTAAAATATAATAGGTTCCGATGATATTTTCTTCGGGAAGCACACCGTGATACGCATATATTTTTACATCTTCAAGAAAGATCTTGCTCATTGTTCCTGATTTTTATTCAGCAAAAATCGTTTTAATTCTTCAAAATCGGTATGAATTTCTACAGTTTTTTTCTCCTTCTTCATCAGATCCTCCAGAGCTGCAGGAATCCCGATTTTGATATTTCCCGCTTTTTCCACTGCTTCAGGGAATTTCACAGGATGTGCCGTTCCCAGGATGAACCCTTTTTTGCCTGGATTTTCATTCAGGTATTGTTCCAGAGAAGCAAATGCCACCGCGCCGTGAGGCTCCAGAATGTATCCGTGTTTTTCATGAACCTCTTTTATGGTCTGCAATGTTGTATCATCATCAATGGAATAACCGGAGATCATTTCCTTCAGGGATTCAAACTGCTGCCCGAAAAGTTCCAGAATCCTCGTAAAATTGCTGGGATCGCCCACATCCATTGCATTAGATAACGTCGCTACAGCTTTTTTAGGCTGATAGAATTGGGTTTTCAGATAGTCAGGCACCACATCATTTTCGTTACACGCCGCAATGAAATGATCCGCAGGAAGCCCACGGAAATGAGCTAGAAGTCCGGCACAAATATTCCCGAAATTTCCACTCGGAACACTAATTACAGGTTCCAAATTTTCATGCTGTTTCCACTGTTTTAAAGCCAGTAAATAATAAATCTGCTGGGGAAGCCATCTTGCAATGTTAATAGAGTTTGCTGATGTTAAAAATAATTCAGAGTTAATGTTTTCATCAGAGAAAGCCTGCTTTACGAGATGCTGGCAGTCATCGAAATTGCCGTCTACCTCCAGCGCGGAAATATTTCCACCCAGCGCGGTAAGCTGTTTTTCCTGCACTGCGCTGACTCTGTTTTTAGGATAAAGAATCACCACATGAATTCCCGGAACATTATAAAATCCGTGCGCCACGGCTCCTCCCGTATCACCGGAAGTGGCCACCAAAACCGTAACTTTTTTATCTTCATCTTTTAAAAAGTAAGAAAGACAGCGGCTCATAAACCTTGCACCAACATCTTTAAAAGCTAGAGTGGGTCCGTGGAAAAGCTCCAGAACAGAAATATTTTCATTGATTTTTTTTAAAGGAATTGCAAAGTTGATGGTTTCTGCCACAATTTCCTTTAAAATTTCCTCAGGAATTTCCTCGCCGATAAAATCTTTCATACATCTGAAAGCGATTTCTTCATTGGAGTACAAATGAAGATTTTCAATAAACTCCGGATCAAACTGTGGAACAGAATCAGGGAAAAACAGTCCTTTTTGTTTTCCCTGGCTTTTTATGGAAGCTGTTCTGAAATTAACGATTTCCTCTTTATCTTTTAAGTTATAATAATTCATTGTAGTTAATTTGGCTTTAGTACTCTTTTTCAACGATCTCGATCCCGACAGGATTTATTTTTGATATATACACAAAACTTTCAATCCCAATATCATCATAAACAGATTTCATCATCCCGGCAATATTTTCTGCAGTTTCCTTTTTTTTCGCCAGCATGAATATGGAAGGTCCCGAACCGGAAATTCCACCCCCAAGTGCGCCAAGCCTTAGACTTTTTGTCTTGATTTCTCCAAATTTTGGAATCAGGATGCTTCTTACAGGTTCTATAATCACATCGTTAAGGCTTCTTCCAATCAAAGGAATGTCATTTTTAAGAATTCCCGTAACCAACCCTGCGATATTTCCCCATTGCTCTATGGCGTCTTTAAACAGGATGTTTTTCTTTAAGATCTGTCTGGCATCCGAGGTTTTGACTTCCACCTGCGGATGTACCGCAATCACAAACAGATCCGGAGTGCTCAATGGAATAATATCAATAGGAGCCGTGGATTTCACAAGGGTAATTCCTCCATAAATACACGGTGCAATATTATCTGCGTGGCGTACCCCTGAAGCAAGCTCTTCACCGAACATGGCAAAATGAACGAGCTCCTGTTTGGACAAGATATTTCCCAGTAACACATTGGCCCCAAAGGCGGCTCCGGCGGCGCTAGCCGCACTGGAGCCGAGCCCGCTGCCCGGCTTGATATGTTTACGGATCGTCACTTCAAAACCTGCGGTAAGATTTAAATCCTTTTGAATGTGCTGAAGCACAACACCTGCTACATTGTTCGAAGGATCTTCCGGAAGCCCGAAGTGGTCTTCATGTTTGATGATAATCTCGGGACTGTCCGTTAATTTCACTTCCATTTCATCATAAGGCTCATGAATAGCCATTCCCAGGATATCAAATCCGCAGACCATATTGGCAACGGTAGCCGGAACTTTTATTTTTATTCTTTTCATAATTTTACATTTAAACTGAACGTATAATATCTGCGAAAACACCACTGGCAGTGACTTCAGCGCCTGCTCCGGCTCCTTTTACTACAAGCGGCTGCTCGGAATATCTCAGTGTTTTAAAGATGACGATATTGTCTTTGCCGTAGAGGTGGTACAGATCGCTGTCGGGAGCTACGTGCTGAAGGCCTACTTTAGCTTTTCCGTCTTTAAATTCAGCAGTGTATTTTAAGATTTTGCCGTTTTTTTGAGCGTCATTCAATAAATTTTTAAAATGATCTTCATATTCGGTAAGCTTTTCGTAGAAGTTTTCTACACTTCCGTGGAGACATGCTGAAGGCAGGAAACTTTCATTCTGAATATCTTCAAACTGAAGTGCATAACCGGCCTCTCTTGCTAAAATTAAAATTTTGCGGGCTACATCGGTTCCTGTAAGATCAAGACGTGGGTCCGGTTCAGTAAAACCTTCTTTCTGTGCCTGAGCCACCACTTCCGAAAATGTTCTGCTGCCGTCGTAATTATTAAAAACAAAATTCAGGGTCCCGCTTAAAACCGCCTGGATAGAAGTGATTTTATCTCCGCTTTTGATGAGGTCATTAATGGTTCCGATGACGGGAAGTCCGGCGCCTACATTAGTTTCAAAATAAAAACGGCAGCTGTGATTACGGGCTGTGTTTTTTAAATTTTTATAAATCTCAAAATCAGAAGATGCTGCGATTTTGTTGCAGGCTACAATATTAATACTCCTTTTTAAAAGACCTGCGTACACTACCGGAACTTCTGAACTGGCTGTAATATCGATAAAAACAGAATTCCTGAGATTCCTGGAAATAATTTCTTCCGCAAATTCGTGAATAGAGGCAGGGACCCCTTTTTCACTCCAGTTCTCATAATCGCTTTCAGAGATTCCCTGATCTGAAAAAAGCATTTTACGGCTGTTGGAAAGTCCCGCGATTCTTAAATTGATCAGATTATTCTCCCGCAAATAGGCATTCTGTTCAAAGATCTGCTCCACAAGTTTTGAGCCCACATTTCCGGTTCCGCACAGATAAAGATGTACCTGTTTGATTTCAGATTCAAAGAACTCCTCATGCAGAACGTTGACTGCTTTTTTAGTGTCTTTTTCTGAAACTACAATGCTGATGTTTCTTTCCGAAGATCCCTGGGCAATGGCTCTGATATTAATCCCGTTGTTCCCCAGACATCCGAACATTTTGGAGCTGATACCGCTTCTGTTCTTCATATTTTCTCCTACCAGCGCAACAATGGAAAGTCCGGTTTCTATTTTTACAGGTGCTGTTCTCTGCAGTTTTATATCATCTGCAAATGATGCATTAACCGCACTTTCCGCATGATACACATCTTTTTCATTAACGGCTATCGTAATGGAGTGCTCGGAAGATCCCTGAGTAATAAGGATAACATTTATTTTTTCATAGCTGAGACACTGGAAAAGCCTGGCGGAAGTTCCGGGAATTCCCACCATGCCGCTGCCTTCCAAAGTAAGTAGGGCAATCTGGCTCATATTCGAAACTCCTGCTGCTGCTTCCTGGTTTTCATCCTCCGAAATTTTTAAACGGTGGGAAACCAAAGTGCCCAGGGCATCCGGATCAAAAGTGTTTTTGATCTTAAGGTCAATGTTTTTCGCCATCACAGGCTGTATGGATGGCGGATACAGAACCTTAGCCCCGAAATGGGAAAGTTCCATCGCTTCGTGATACGAGATTTCCGGGATGGTCTTGGCATTGGAAGCCAGTCTCGGATCGGCAGTCATCATACCGCTCACATCCGTCCAGATCTGAAGTTCCTGAGCAGAAAGGGCTGCCGCAATGATGGCTGCGGTATAATCTGAGCCGCCTCTGCCTAATGTTGTGGCATTTCCATGCGGGTCCCTGGCAATAAAACCTGGGGCTACAATGATCTGATTGATATGATCGGCCGCAAAATTTTGCAGATTCTTATCAGTAGCTTCGAAATCTACTTTTGCATGGGTGAAATTACTGTCCGTTCTGATCTGCTCAGCGGAATTCATCCAAAGACAATCCAATCCCTCGTGCTGAAATCTGGCGGCAATGATATTGGAGGAAAGGAATTCTCCGTATGATGTGATCCTGTCTCTGATTTTGTCTGTGAATTCACCTAATACAAAGATGCCATTGTAGATATCTTCAATATCGTTAAAATGTTTTTTCACGAAGCTCAGCCATGAACTCTGTGCTAAAACAGGGATAAGTTCTTTGACGAGTTCCAGGTGTTTTTCTTCCAGATTTTTGATGACCGGGATATAACTTTCATCTTTCACAGAAGCATGTTCTGCGGCTTTGATGAGGTGGTCTGTGACACCGTGCAGGGCTGAAACTACAACAATTATTCTGCTCTGTAAAGATTCTTTTTTAAGAATGTTTTCTGCCAGAAGAATATTCCGGGCGTTGGCAACAGAGGTACCACCGAATTTTAAGATTTTCATCTATTATTTATTTGAAGTTGGATAAAATGAAATGTTTACTCTTTAAAAAAAAAGAGTACAGGGACTGAAATAATATGTGAAAATATACCCCGTTATGGGGTAGTTGTTGTAGTTGTAGTCATGAAAATAGAAACAGCAGAAAGGTCCGGAAGAAGTGATTCCGGTGCAGAGATAGCTGATATGTTTCTTAGAAAATTCATTGTTGACTGTGACAAATGTACAAATTATTTTGAAACGGGCAACTTTTAACATGATAATATATATTTCCTTTTTAAGAGAAATATTTGCTGTAATTGATTAAAAATCTTATATTTAGAGAACTAATAACGAGTGAATGTTCAATCAAAATTTAATTTAAAATTAAAACTACTATGAAAAATTCAAAAAAATTAAGCAGAGAAAATTTAAGAAGTATTATCGGAGGAATGGGAGACAGCTGTGCTGTTGACCTTGACTGCGGACCAACAGGTTGTGCCAAGTGTACAGATTTGAGAGGCCGTAAAGTCTGTTTTTACCTTTACCCTTATGATCCGTCGATTCCAGGGAGCTGTCCGGTTCTTGAGGGTTAGGAAATCGTATTAAAGACGAGGAATCTGTTGTGAAAATATTAAAATTATTTATGAAACAGAATAATCAGGACTGTCTGTAAAAGAGGGTCCTTTTTTGTGTGAACAACAGAAATCACTAAAAAGGACGCACTTACTTAATAATTAGTCACGCCTGCTAATTCTGGCTTTGTTTTGAAGTGTTTACGGTTCATATTTGTTAATGATATGATTAGTAAGTGTAAAAAATTAAAATGAACAATCAAATCTAAAGATCATGAAAAAATTTAAAAAAATAACAAGAGAAGAATTAAAAACAGTGGCGGGAGCGGGTATAGATTGCGGACCGTTTCCATGTGTTTGTATTTATACGCATTACTGGTGTGAATACTTCCAAAAATGCATTCCAAAGGGAATTTATTGTGGAAAAATTCCGACAGAAGAATAAATAGATGTATATCAGGATATAATTAACAAACTAAAAACAATCATATGAAAAAATTTAAAAAGCTTTCGAGAGAAGAACTGAAAACAGTAAAAGGAGCAGCAGGAATTGATGTTCCGGTTGCTATATACTGCGGCAGGAACCGCAAATGGTGCGAAAAAGGAAAAATATGTATTCCTTCAGCAGCAAACTGCGAAGACTTTCATGTTAATGAAGGGGGCGGTGAATTTTAAGACCTTTAAGAAAACACATTAAAATAAAATCATTATGAAAAATTTAAAAAAACTTTCAAGAGAAGAAAAAAGTAAGATCAATGGCGGATTTACCGAGTTTCAGATTGAAACATGCGGAGGTGCCGCTTATGTATGTTTCAGAGGTGGTGGAGCCTGGGGCTGCTGGAGAAAACCCGGCGGTACATGCTATCCTCCGATGGTCTGATAAATTAAACTTAGATCAGTATCAAATAAAATTAATATGAAAAATTTGAAAAAACTTTCGAGAGAAGAAAAAAGCAAGATCAGTGGCGGATTTACCGAGTTTCAGATTGAAACATGTGGTGGAGCTGCCTATGTATGTTTCCGTGGCGGGGGTGCCTGGGGCTGCTGGAGAACACCCGGTGGAACCTGCTATGTTCCTATGTATAAGTAAATGAAGTTTTATTCTGTCTTCTGTGATATATTTTTTGAAAAATAAGTTTAAAGTATTATATTTATCAAACAAATTAAAATAAATATGAAAAATCGAAAGAAATTAGACAGAGGAAGCTTAAAATCAATTAACGGAGGAAATAACTGTTTTGAAAACTGTCCTCCCGGACCGTATGGCGTAGGACCGGAATATCCCAGATCATGTGATGATTTTCATGCGTTGCCTGAATGCTGTAAATTAAGGGTAAAAGTAGATTATTTCTGCTTTGGACCTATGTAATAAAAAAAGCACTGTGAAAACAGTGCTTTTTTGTTACTTTATACTTTTTGAAAGATCCAGCATAGCTTCAATCGGTTTCAGAGCTCTTAAACGAAGCTCTTCGTCGATAAGGATTTCCGGAAGTTCATATTTCATACACAGGTATAATTTTTCCATGGTATTGCGTTTCATGTAGAAACACTCTGAACAGTTACAGCTTTCATCAAAAACAAGAGCCGGAATAAGTTCTTTGTGAGGGGCACGTTTTCTCATTTCATGAAGAATTCCTTCCTCAGTGGCAATGATGAATTTCTGACAGTCGTCTTTTTCCACAAAATTTAACAGGGCAGAAGTAGAACCAATGAAGTGTGCTAATTTCAGTACCGCTTCCTCACTTTCAGGATGGGCAATTAATTTTGCATCAGGATTGTCTGCAAGCTGTTGGGCAATTCTTTCCATAGAAAATGCTTCGTGTACTACACAGCTTCCGTCCCAAAGAATCATGTCACGACCTGTTTTCTTAGATAAATATCTTCCCAGGTTTTTGTCTGGTGCGAAAATAATAGGTCGGTCCGTTGGTAATGCTTCGATTACGGTTTCAGCATTTGAGCTGGTCACGATGATGTCGCTTTCTGCCTTGGTTTCTGCGTTACAGTTGATGTATGTGGCGATCAAAGCATTAGGGTGCTGTTCACGCATCTTTCTCAGGCCTTCTCCTGAACATCCGTCTGCTAAAGAGCATCCTGCCATGGTGTCAGGAAGAACTACTTTTTTCGTTGGGTTCAGAATTTTAGCTGCTTCAGCCATGAAATGTACCCCGCAGAATACAATCATGTCTGCGTTGGTGTCTTTAGCCTGTCTTGCCAGCTGCAGAGAGTCTCCCAGGAAATCTGCAATATCCTGAATTTCTCCAGGCTGGTAATAATGGGCAAGAATCACCGCATTTTTTTCTTCTTTAAGTTTCAGAATGGCTTTTACCAATTCTTCTCCTTGAGGGATCGCTATATCTTTTATATCCAGAAATCCTCTTACAGGAATGGCAGATTTAGCTTTTTCTAATGTTTCGGTACTCATATCAACCTCAATTTTTTTTTGTTTATAGAAGTTAGAAATTAGAAGTTAGAGGTTAGAAATTAACTTACTTAAATAAGTGTAATGTACAACTAACTTCTAATTTCTAGCTTCTTCTATAAACTTTTTTATTAAACTTTCTATTTCTTTTTTTGCTTCATCAAGATCGGTATTAATGACGATCCTGTCAAATTCTTTTGCAAAGGTCATTTCTTCTCCTGCCTTTGCTACTCGTGTTTTGATGGTTTCTGCATCATCCGTGTTTCTGGAGATCAATCTTCGTTCCAATTCTTCTATGGAAGGTGGTTCAATGAAAATAGACAGGGCTTTTTCTCCAAAATATTTTTTTAAAGAAATTCCTCCTTTTACATCCACATCAAAGATCACCACTTTCCCCTGATTCCA
Organism: Chryseobacterium endalhagicum; assembly: GCF_016745235.1. Taxonomy (GTDB): domain Bacteria; phylum Bacteroidota; class Bacteroidia; order Flavobacteriales; family Weeksellaceae; genus Chryseobacterium; species Chryseobacterium endalhagicum. The sequence goes on from NZ_JAELVM010000001.1 coordinate 469,397, forward strand.
GATTTTTTCCACTTCAGATTTTAAAGTACCGTAATATTTGTCAGTATATACTTCTTCATATTCTACAAAAGCCTCTTCCGCTATTTTCTGTCTGAATTCATCGGGACTCAGAAAATGATAGTCCACGGCATGCATTTCACTTCCTCTGGGCTGTCTTGTTGTACAAGAGATGGAAAATGCCAGTTCAGGAAATGTTTCCAGTGAATGTTTTACTAATGTAGTTTTTCCGCTACCGGACGGTGCTGAAAATATAATAACTTTATCCATTTATTAATAATTATGAATTATGAGTTATGAATGATGAGTTATTTTAATTTGATACATCAGCAAACGAGGCTAGAAACTTATAACTCATCATTGATAACTTATAACTTTTACAAAACGTTTAACGTCTGCTCTTTTATTTTTTCCAAATCATCTTTCATCATGACCACCAGTTTCTGGATTTCTGCATGATTGGCTTTTGAACCTAAAGTATTGATCTCTCTTCCGATTTCCTGGGAAATAAAACCTAATTTTTTCCCGTTAAAATCTTCATTGTCCATTACTTCCTGATAATATTTAAGATGCTGGGTCAGGCGTACTTTTTCTTCTGCAATATCAAGTTTCTCCGTGAAATAAGCCATTTCCTGGTAGAAACGGGTCTCGTCTACATTTTCAAACTCTTTTAAAGACTTCTTATAGCGCTCTTTTACCGCAGTGATTCTTTCTTCTTCAAAAGGAATAACTTCGGAAAGATACTGATCAATATTCTGGATATTTCTTGCCAGCTCTTCGTGTAAAATATTGCCTTCCGCTTTTCTGAATTCCATGAAACGGTCTACAGCTGCGTGAACAATAGCTGCCAGAGATTCCCATTCTCCTTCGGTAAGCTCGTCGGGTCTTGAAGTGATGGCATCCGGAAGACGTACCGCCATTTTCAGGTATTCAAAGTCCGGACCGTCTGAAGCGATATTGCGAAGTTCATTGATATAGGAATCAATTAAACTCTTGTTGATTTTCACATCGTTCGATTCTTCAAGGTTCTCCAGATTGATGTAGCAGTCTACCTTTCCGCGGATAATTCTGTCGTTAAGAATTTTTCTGATCTCAAATTCTTTTTCTTTATACCGCAATGGTACTTTGATATTTAAATCAAAGCTTTTACTGTTCAATGATTTAATATCTATCGAAATCTTTTTCCCTTCAAAAACACCTTCGGCCCTGCCGAATCCCGTCATTGATAAAATCATAGTTTTTTATTGTTGTACAAAGATAAACATTTAAATTAGCACTGTGAAATCGCAGTGATTGGGAAACCACAAATTAATGATGAAGATTTAAGATTCCATATGACCCTTAAAAAATCAATAGATAAACTACATATGAAAAATTTAATTTCTGTTGTAGGACCCACTGGAATAGGCAAAACGAGACTGGCCATTGATCTGGCGAATTATTTCGGGACGGAAATTGTTTCGTGCGATTCCCGTCAGTTTTTTAAAGAAATGAAAATAGGTACCGCATCGCCTTCGGAAGAAGAGCTGGCAGAGGCTCCCCATCATTTTATCGGAAATCTTTCCGTTCAGGAATATTATTCCATAGGGCAGTATGAGGAAGATGCACTGAAAAAACTCAACGAACTTTTTATGAATCACAACACCGTTATTTTAGTCGGTGGAAGTATGATGTACGAAAAGGCGGTTATTGAAGGGCTGAATGATCTGCCTGAGGCCGATGAAGCCAATCAGAAAAAACTTCAGGATATTTTTGATAAAGAAGGCATAGAAAAGCTCCAGGACCTCTTAAAGGAACTTGATCCCGAGTATTTTGAAGTGGTGGATTTCCACAATCACAGAAGACTTTTACGCGCTATTGATGTAATCTGGCAGACGAATAAAAAATATTCCGAACAGATCGCCGTTTCGCAGGATTCCCGAGATTTCAATGTGATCCGGATAGGAATTGAAGCACCGAGAGAAGAGCTGTATGACCGGATCAACAGAAGGGTAGATATCATGATGGATAAAGGATTGCTCGCGGAAGCGGAAAGTCTGGAAAAATTCAAAGATCTTACTGCACTGAAAACCGTGGGCTATTCAGAGCTTTTCAAATATTTTGAGGGAGAATGGGACCTGGATTTTGCGGTTTCTGAGATCAAGAAAAACAGCCGGAGATATGCAAAACGCCAGCTGACGTGGTACCGAAAAGCGGATGACATTCATTATCTGCCATTAGGCTATTCACAGGAAGATTTTGACCATTTAATTGAATTTATTTCCATTTCGAATCAATAGAAAATTCAATAAAAAGTTTTATCGTTTTTTTTTATTTAAATTGGTCTTGAAAATATGACAATTTCCAAAAACCATTTAAATCGATTGAATTATGAAAAAACTAATTATATCGGGTTTGATACCTCTGATGATCTTCACAAGCTGTGAAAGAGCTTCCAGCCAGGAGACTCAAAAGGAGAATATCGTAAATAATGTTCAGAATACTGAAAACCCATTAGGCATTCCCCTTCCTTCAGAAATCAGCAGTACAGAAACGGTATGCATTCTGCTGCGTCATGCGGAAAAAGAAAATTCAGGAACAGATCCTGATCTTACCACTGCCGGTAAGCTGAGAGCGGACGAACTGAAACGTTTGCTGGGAAATGTTCATATAGATCATATTTATACCACACCATACAACCGTACACGCCAGACAGCCATGCCGCTGGCAGAGAGTAAAGGAATTGTTGTTAAAGAATATACGCCGGCTGCTACTCTTGCTGCAACCCAATTATTTATTAGCAATATTCTTGCACAAAACCAGGGAAAAGTTGTTGTTATCGTCGGTCATTCCAATACAGTTCCTGAAATGGTAAAAGTATTGAGTAATAATGCATTGAATGTGACAATCAGTGAGACGCAGTTTGACAATATATTTATTACAAAAAACTCTGCAGCCGCGGGATCAGTGTTTGCTGTCCAGAAAAAGTTTGGACAAAGTACGCCGTAAATCTGAGCTCTATTAAAAAATGCGGTCCCTGAATCAGAGACCGCACTAAAAACAATATAATTAAATTTACTACTTCCAACCGCCGCCAAGCGCTCTGTAAAGATCTACAATGCTGCTCAGTCTCTGTCTTTTTACGGAAGCAAGATTCAGTTCAGCCTGCAGGGAATTTCCCTGAGCTGTAATCACTTCCAGATAATTGGCCATACCGCCTTTGTAAAGCATTTCGGCACTTTTTATTCCGTTTTTCAAGGTGGTTACCTGTTCTGCTGCTTTTTGTTCCTGAACTTTTAAGCTTTCATTGGAAACCATGGCATCAGAAACTTCACCTACTGCATTTAATACGGACTGACGGAAAGCCAGAACGTTTTTCTCTCTTTGGATTTTAGCCACATTCAGATCTGTTTTCAACTGTCTTTTCTGGAAAATAGGCTGGGTAATTCCTCCCAGTACAGATCCGAACAGGGACGCAGGAATCTGAAACCAGTTATCAAATTTGAAAGAATTCACACCACCGTTAGCTGTAATTTTCAAGGCAGGATACATATTAGCCTGAGCAATTCCCACCATTGAATTGGATTCTAACAGAACAAGTTCCTGCTGACGGACATCCGGACGACGGCTTACCATCGCTGCGGGAAGTCCTGCGGAAATATTCTGCGGAAGGGATGTATCAGACATTTCAATCGTTCTGTTAACTTTATTTGGATTTTCACCTACAAGAATACTTAAAGCATTTTCCTGGATGGCAATATTTTGCTCCAGCTGAGTGATCAGAAGTTCTGTAGACTGCTTCTGAGCGGTAGCCTGCTGAACTCCCAAAGAAGTGGTATCACCGCTTTGCCACATTTTTTCAGTGATGGAAAGGGTATTGGTGCTTAATTCAAGATTAGATTTGGCGATCTGGATCTGTTTGTCAAGCATCAGTAAATTATAGTATCCCTGAGCAATCGCAGCTACAACCTGTGTCTGTACTGCTTTTGTCGCTTCATAAGTCTGCAGATACTGCATTCTTGAAACTTCCTGCTGGTTTTTAATTTTCCCCCAGATATCCGCTTCCCATGTAAGGTTGAAGGCAGCATTATAATCTTCAACGTGGCTCTGGCCTAAAAATGAATTTAAGCTTTTCCCGTTCATACTGTTTTCAGAAGGTTTTGAAATCTGCGCAGAAACAGCGAAACCTACGTCAGGATATTGAAGAAATTTAGCCTGTTTCAGTTTCTCCTGAGAAGAAGCTACCTGTTTTAAAGCAATCTGAAGATCATAGTTATTTTTAATTCCTTTTTCAATCAGTCCCTGTAGAATAGGATCGCTGAAAAACTGTTTCCACTCCAGATTGGCGATGCTTGCTGTATCAGCAGTAGCGGTATACTGGAACTTTTCCGGAAGCTGCAGGTCCGGCTCCGTGTATGCCAGTTTGGACACGCACGAAACCGAGGCCACAGCCAATATAAAAGTTAGAAAAATATTCTTTATTCTTTTCATAATTTTTTTGAATAAATTTTTAATTGAGTACAAAAACTTTGAGAAGTTGCTATACAAAGTGTCTTTAGTAGGAGAGTGCTTTGCTTTATTTTAATTTGACCACAGATTTTCACAGATTCTATGTATATTATTCTGCATAAAAATCTCTGATTTTTTTTTAACTTATGTGAACTTCTATTTATTCCAATAGAAAACTTCAAATAGCTTAAGTGTTAAAAACTTTTGTGACTTTTGTGGTTCAAAATATTCTCAAAGTTTTGTACATCATTTTATTTATTAATGAGCGGCTGTTAAAAGTTCCTCCTGTTGTTTTTTCAGAAGTCTTCTCTTTTTTCTGCTCGGCATTTTTTCATGCAGATACTGGAAGATCACATACATAACCGGAATAATGAAAATCCCGAATACTACTCCTGTAAACATCCCTCCTACAGTACTGATCCCGATAGAGTGGTTCCCTTTTGCCGCTGCACCCTGCGTCCAAACCAATGGAAGCATACCGATGATGAAGGCAAATGAGGTCATCAGGATAGGTCTCAGACGCAGTCTTGAAGCCTGAAGCGCAGATTCAATCAATGTTTTTCCGGCTTTTCTTCTCTGAACGGCAAACTCTACAATCAGAATCGCATTCTTCGCGAGGAGGCCTACAAGCATAATCAAACCTACCTGAACGTAAATATTATTGTCAATTCCGGCTAATCCCGTGAAAGCAAATACCCCGAAAATCCCTGTAGGAACTGTAAGAATAACAGCGAACGGAAGAATATAGCTTTCATACTGTGCTGCCAGAAGGAAATACACAAATAATATACTTAAAAGGAAAACAAAGGCAGTCTGGCCGCCGGTTTTGATCTCTTCACGGGTAATCCCGGTCCATTCATATCCGAAACCTCTTGGAAGCGATTTCGCTGCTACTTCCTCCACTGCTTTAATGGCATCTCCGGTACTGTAACCAGGTTTTGGAGTTCCGTTAATGGTAACGGCCGTGAACAGGTTATTTCTCGTTACGGTTTCAGGTCCGAAAGTCCTTTTCAAAGTCACTAAAGTCTTTACAGGAACCATTTCGCCTGCATTATTTTTAACATAAATTCCTTCCAGTGAATTGGCATCCGTACGGTAAGGAATATCTGCCTGAGCCATTACCCTGTAGTACTTTCCAAATCTGTTGAAATCTGAAACGAAGCTGCTTCCGTAATAAATCTGCATGGTCTGCATCAGTTCTGTCACCGAAACGCCCAGCTGATTGGCTTTATCCGTATCTACATCAATGGTATACTGTGGATTTCCTGCTGCATATGTGGTAAATGCAAAGGCAATTTCCGGACGTTTCATCAGTTCCCCGATGAAGGCCTGAGTAGTTGTTCCCAGTTTCTCAAAAGAGCCGTTGGTTTTATCCTGAAGCATGAATTCAAAACCGGAAACGTTACCAAAACCTTGTACGGTAGGGAAGTTGAAGAAGAATGCATTGGCATCTTTTACCTGGGCAACCTTTCCTGTCAGCGTGGCTGCAATCTGGTCCGGATCCTTCATATCGCCGCGGTCTTTATAATCTTTAAGTTTAATAAAACCTGCAGAATAAGGAGAAGCGTTGGCATTACTGATGAAGTTCATTCCATCCGCTACCCAAAGGTGGTTCATGGCTTTTTCACTTTTTACAATCTTATCGATCTGCTGTGTAGCTCTGTTCGTTCTTTCAAGGGAACTTCCCGGAGGCGTATTCACTGCATACAGAACAAATCCCTGGTCTTCCGTTGGAATAAATCCTGTAGGAGCTTTTTTAATTAAGAAAACACTTGCGGCAATGATGAGTGCTAAACCTCCTACGGCAACCCATTTGTTTTTAATTAAAAATTTAAGACTGTAGATATATTTTCTCGTCATATTATTAAAGGCCACATTGAACGCATTGAAAAACTTCGCTCCAAAACCTTTTTTCTGACTGTGTTCTCCATGTTCTCCCTGAGGATCATTCAGGAATAAGGCACATAATGCAGGACTCAATGTCAATGCGTTTACGGCTGAGATCATAATGGCAATCACCAATGTGAAGGCAAACTGTCTGTAGAAAACGCCAGCAGGTCCCTGCATGAAACCAACCGGAATAAATACCGCACACATCACCAGAGTGATGGAAATAATGGCCCCGGAGATCTCACTCATGGAATTTGTGGTAGCCTGTTCTACCGGCATTCCGGTATGCTCCATCTTGGAATGGACGGCTTCCACCACAACGATGGCGTCATCCACTACAATACCAATGGCGAGCACCAATGCGAACAGCGTCAACATGTTGATGCTGAAACCAAACAGCTGCAGGAAGAAGAAGGTACCGATAATGGCCACCGGAACCGCAATCGCAGGAATTAATGTAGATCTGAAATCCTGAAGGAAAATATACACTACAATAAATACAAGGATAAATGCAATGACCAAAGTTTCAACAACCTGATGAATAGACGCATCCAGGAAATCCTTGGAATTGTACATGATGATTGGTTTCACCCCTTTCGGAAGGGTAGTGGAAAACTGATCCACCTGCTTTTCAATCTCAGTAAGAATGTCGTTGGCATTGGAACCGGCAGTCTGCAGAATAGCGAACCCGGCTACAGGTTTTCCGTCAACCCTGTTGGCTGCTGTATAGGTATAGGAACCGAATTCTACTCTTGCTACATCTTTTAATCTCAGGAATGAACCGTCATTATTAGCTTTGATGGCAATATTTTCGTAGTCTCCGTTTTGGTTTAATTTACCTTTATACTTTAAAATATATTCGTAAGTTTCCTTACTTCCCTGTCCCAAACGTCCCGGGGCAGCTTCTAAGTTATGGTCTTTGATGGCTGCCATCACTTCCTGTGGAGAAAGATTATTGGCTGCCAGACGGTCCGGCTTCAGCCAGATTCTCATGGAATAATCCATAGTTCCGAAAACCTGAGCCTGAGCAACCCCCGGAATACGCTGTATCTGCGGGATGATGTTTATTTTAAGGTAGTTTTGCAGGAAAAGCTCGTCATATTGTTTAGGGTCGTCACTGGACAATCCCATGAACATGATCATACTGTTCTGTACTTTCTGTGTGGAGATCCCGGCCTGAACTACCTCCTGAGGAAGCTGGCTCATGGCTTTGGATACACGGTTCTGAACGTTTACAGCAGCATTATCCGGATCTGACCCCTGCTTGAAGAATACACTCAGGGTCATAGTACCGTCGTTACTTGAGTTGGAGGTCATGTACGTCATGTTCTCAACCCCGTTTACAGCCTCTTCAATAGGCGTTGCTACTGATCTTGCTACCACTTCTGCGTTCGCTCCCGGATAAAAGGCCGTTACCTGAACACTTGGCGGTGCAATGTCCGGGAACAGCGTAATCGGCAGGTTGAAAACCGACAGGGCGCCCAGCAATAGCAGTATGATGGAGATGACCGTTGAAAGTACCGGTCTTTCTATAAATTGTTTTAACATAAGAAGTTTATTTTTTTATAGGCTTAAAACTGTATCAATTTGATTTCCACTTAAATAACCAAAGTTTTTAAACGCTTTTATGACTTTTGTGGTTAAAATTGATAAGCTTAAACCGTTCTTATAAATAGTTCGTATTCAGAGTCCTTACAAAGGCTTGGCTCTCAGCAGGCTGTCAGACGAAATGGCTTTCGGCTTGATAGAAGCACCATCCTTCAGACTCCCGATTCCGGTGTATACGATTTTCTCTCCGGGAGCAATCCCTTCTGAAATAAAGTAATAGCTTTCCGTTTTTCCTGAGATTTTAACCGGTTTGCTGGTTACTTTGTTGTCCTTTCCTAATGTGTACACATAGGTTTTATCCTGAATTTCGAATGTAGATTCCTGTGGAATGACAACGGCATTGGAAAGCATCTGAGGCATACGCACTCTTCCCGTGTTTCCGGTTCTTAAAGCACCCTGTGCATTAGGGAAAACAGCACGTACACTGATGGCTCCCGTTGTTTTATCAAACTGGCCGTCTACAATGCTCATCTTTCCTTTTTCAGGATAAGTGCTGTTGTCTGCGATCACAAGATCTACCATCGGCATATTTTTCAGCTTTTCATCTAAAGTAGCTCCCGGATATTTCTTCTGAAACGCAATAAAATCCAGTTCGCTTAAAGAGAAATACGCATAAATCTCGCTGATGTCCGATAATAAGGTCAATGGATTAACATCTGTTCTTGAAATCAGGCTTCCTTTTTTGTAAGGAATTCTGCCGATGTATCCGCTTACCGGCGCTGTAATGGTGGTGAATCCTACGTTGATTCTTGCATTTCCAACGGAAGCTTTGGCTTGTGATGAAGCAGCAACGGCAGCAGCATAATTGGCTTTGGCTGTTTTAAGCTGTACATCAGAAACCACTTTCGCGGCTACCAGTGGCTGAAGTCTGTCTACTTCCACTCTGGCTTTTTCAATATTGGCATTGGCAGCCTGAAGATTGGCCTGCGCCATATTCACCTGCTCGCCATACGCTCTTGAATCTATTTTAAATAATGGCTGTCCGGCTCTTACGTAAGAACCTTCTTCCACATAGATCCTGTCCAGGTATCCGTCTACCTGAGATCTGATCTCTACATTGTTTTTACCTTCCAGTGCGGTAGGGAATTCCTGATATGTTGTCGCTGGAGATGTGATCACGGTGTAAACCGGAAGTTCCGGAGCAGGCGGTGCTGCATTGGAACCTTCTGCTGCTTGGGTACAGTTCTGCAAAAGGATAATACTTGATATAAGTACAATAAACCTTATTTTTCCAGGTATTTTCATTGTTGGTTTAATTTTTTTAATGAAGTGTTAGATTTAAGTAATAGTGTTCTTTTAATAAATTCCGTTATTTTTCCTAACAGTGTTAATGAATAGTTCAAAAAAAATTTCAGAATTTTTAATAAAGGAGTCAGCGCGTCATTTTCATAATAGTTGCCTGTTTTTAATGTTGGTATGTTGATATAATGAGGTGTATTAATTATGTGTTAATTTATCTAACAGTGTTAAGTGAAAGGCTAGAGTTTTCCGGAAATTGATGGATTATGGCTTCCATGGCTTCTTTTTTTAGTTTTTAAATTGAATAATTACTTGATATCCGATGTTATTTTTCCTAACGGTGTTAATTTTTGATTCAAAAAAAATTTACAGAGACTTAACAAAAGCAGAAACCGTTTCGTCCAAAGTCGTTTTATTCATTGTAGAAGGAATATCTGTATTTCTCATCATCATAATAGAGATCAGCCCGTGTACCGCAGAAAATAAAGCGTGCGACATATGGCAGGCGTTGTCTGTATTGTTTCCGTTCTTCTTGATAATGTTGTAGGTACACTCATAGATCAGGTCCTGGAATGAAGAAAACTCTTCTTTCATCTGGCCCTTACCGCTGCACTGCATTCCCAAACCAAACATCAGCTGATAGTATTCTTTATTCTTAAAAGCAAAATTCCAGTAAGCATCTACAATGGCCGTAAGCTGCTCTTCAGGTGTTTCAAATTGTCTCTGAGCTTTTAATAATTCTATATGAAGACAGTGGAAACCATTGATGGAAATTTCATACAAAATGGCTTCTTTGTTTTCAAAATAATCATAAACCACAGGGGCACTGTACTCAATAGCATCTGCTATCTTACGCATCGAAAGTGAAGCCCAGCCCTCTGTTTTAGCCAAACCGAAAGCCGCCTGCAAAATATTTGCACGGATGGATTCTTTTTCTCGTTGACGGCGTTCATGTAAGCCCATGATTTTTATTTACTAACAGTGTTAGCAAAACTACAAACTTTTTAAGATATCTTCCAAATAATATTTAATAATTAACATAAGTTCGGGAGAAGCCATTTCATTTTTTATCGTGAAGAAAGGAAGTCAGAAGCTCGAAGAGGGAAGTTATTGAAGCCTAAAATATAAATACAGGGGTGTTTTATTGATTTTTTAAAACAGCTTCAATAAATGTAGGAGAAACTGTTAAGTACTTACCGTCCCATAGTAACTTCCATCCTCCATCTTCCGTCTTCCATCTTAATTTCTTACTGTGAATCAGGTTAATTAACATTTAACGCAAGTTTATAAATTCCTGAATTGGCTTATATTAAAAGAAACTTTATCTTTGCGGATAAAGAAAATAAAGGATATGAATACTCCCTCAAATATGCTGGCTCTAGGAACCAAAGCTCCTTTTTTTGAGCTTCCGAACCCATCAAAAACCAATGAAGTTCAGTCTCTGGATGAACTCAAAGGAGAAAAAGGAACACTGGTGATCTTCATGTGCAACCATTGCCCGTTTGTTCTTCATGTGATTGACAAGATCAACGAATTATATGAAGACTATAATGATAAAGGAATTGAATTCATTGCGATTAACGCCAATAATGTAGAAAAATATCCGGCTGATGCTCCGGAAAAAATGATCGAATTCCAGATCGAGAGAAAATTTGATTTTCCTTATTTATATGACGAAAGCCAGGCGGTAGCAAAAGCCTACGATGCTGCATGCACGCCGGATTTTTATTTCTTTGATGATAAATTAGACCTGATCTACAGAGGGCAGATGGATGATTCAAGACCAGGAAACAATAAAGATGTTACCGGAGAAGATTTGATCATTGCTTTTGAAAATCTTTTATTGGGTGAACCTCAGGAAGAAATCCAGAGACCAAGCATGGGATGTAATATCAAGTGGAAGGAGTAGGATTTAAGGTTCAAAATTCAAAGTTTAAAGTTCAAGGTTTAAAGTTTAAAGTTTTTGGCTTTACCTGTTATAATACAGCTGTTCTTTTTTAGAGCAGCTTTTTTATTTTCCAGATGAATCTGCTTTATCTGCTGAATCCGCGTGAGATAAAAAAGATAATCAGAAATAATCTCTCGCAGATTAAGCGGATCAAACAGATCTTTTATGGTATCCCAGTCTCTTTAGTATTAGCAATGTCATGCTGAGCGGAGTCGAAGCATTTGAATAGCAGTTTTAATGCATAAACACTTGGTCAATCTGTGAGCGATTTTTCAAAATAATAGATAAGCCGGTCCATAATTTTATCTCCCGCAGATTGCACGGATCCCGCGGATTCTATGAATAATGATCTGTGAAATTTGTGAGATCTGTGGGAAACAAAACACTATGGCTTCTTACAATATATATGAAAGATGCTTCGACTCCGCTCAGCATGATAGTGGCAAGTTGAAAGTGTATTTTTTTTAAAATCCAGCTGTAATGGAGAGCGATTTTCAAAATAATAGTTAAGCGGGTCCATAATTTTATCTCCCGCAGATTTCACGGATCCCGCAGATTTGATGAATAATGATCTGTGAAATTTGTGAGATCTGTGGGAAACAAAACACTGTAACTCCTTACAATATCTATATGAAGGATGCTTCGACTCCGCTCAGCATGACAATGGCAAGTTGAAAGTGTATTTTTTTTAAATCCAGCTGTAATGGAGAGCGATTTTTCAAAATAATAGTTAAGCAGGTCCATAATTTTATCTCCCGCAGATTGCACGGATCCCGCAGATTTTTATGAATAATGATCTGTGAAATTTGTGAGATCAGTGGGAAACAAAACACTGTAACTCCTTACAATATCTATATGAAAGATGATTCGACTCCGCTCAGCATGACAGTGGCAGGTTGACAGTGTATTTTTTTTAAAAACCAGCTGTAATTTTCACCTCTTTTTCAACCTTCAGATCCACATTCACTTTATTGTGCGAGAAATTCTTTATAAACTCAGAAGGTGTTTTCTCCGTATATTTTTTAAACATCCGGTTAAAATAGGTCACATTATTAAACCCGCAGCTGTAACTGCATTCTGAGATACTCATATCCTGAGCCATCAGCAGACAGGCCTTATTGATGCGGTACCGGTTCACAAATTCTGTAAATGTAATCTGGGTCGCTTTTTTAAAGAAATTGCAGAAAGCCGGAAGCGTAAGATTGGCGAGCCTGGCGACGTCTTCAATATTGATCTCCTTGTCGTAATGATGTTCTACGTAAGTAAAAATATTCTCGAGGCGTGTTTTATTTTTTGAGATGATGGTGTACGGCATAATTTCTTTATTCAAAAGATCATAATCCTTACATTGAGAAAGCTCGAACAGGATTTCAAGGAGCAGAAGATATCTTTTGTAGCCTTCCGATTCCAGCATGAGTTTCAACTTCGGAAGCATGGCTTTTTTGATCTTATGATGAAAATGAATTCCGTATTTTGAAAGTTCCAGCAGGTTTTTAATAGACCGGGCTTCCACTTCCTGCTGAGGAAACTGAAGGATTTCTTCCCGGAACTGCAGGACAATCTCTTCATGAGGATCGGTAGAATTTAACCCAAAACCGGAGTGCGGAATATTAGACCCGATCAATACCAGATCACCATTTGTATAATTGCTTTTGTGATAGCCTACGTGGCGCGTTCCATTCCCGGAAATGACACATACCAGCTCGATTTCCGGATGATAATGATATTCCCATTTGAATTCGCAGATGGGCGAATTGTTGTGCAGGGTTCGGAAGGAGCTTTTTTCACTGGGGATTATTCTTTCAAAACTAACTTTCATCTCATTAATCGTATTTATTCAATAAAAATACTAATTATATTAATATAGTTCAAATATTCATTTATTGTGTTAAATTAATGTTAAGCGAAATGCTTCTATCTTAGCCGACAAGAAATGATCTCCATGAAAAATTTCAACATTAAGGCTGTACTGTTTTTAAATTATTTTGTTTTCGCGATTCTTCTGAATTCCGTGGGAACAGTTATTTTACAGGTCCAGCAGAACTTCGGAATTTCAAAATCTTCGGCCAGTGTTCTTGAAGGTTTTAAAGATCTTCCGATTGCCATATGTTCATTTATCCTGGCATCATTTCTGCCAAAAATCGGGATCAAAAACTCTATGCTTGTCGCTCTTTTTCTGGTAAGCTGCATGTGTTTTGTGATGCCTTTTTCCAATGATTTCTGGTTTTTCAAATTACTGTTTGCGATTGTAGGAATCTCTTTTGCGTTAATAAAGATTTCAGTCTTCACTTCGATTGGGCTTGTGACGGATACGGATAAAGAACATTCCAGTTTTATGGGCTTTCTTGAAGGCTTTTTCATGATTGGTGTACTGGCAGGAAATGTACTTTTCAGTTTGTTCATCGATGATCACAATCCGAAATCAACCCAATGGCTGAATGTATATTGGGTATTGGGAGCCGTTTCTTCCTTATCATTTTTGTTTTTATTCTTTTCAAAATTAAATGAAAGCGCAGCTAAAAGTGAGAAAACCGATTTGCTGGGCGACCTGAAAAACAGCATCAGCTTATTCAGCTATAAAAAAGTATTGTTTTTTCTGCTGTGTGCCTTCCTTTTTGTATTGGTAGAGCAGAGTTTCCAGACATGGACGCCGACTTTTTATAAAGAAATTTTAAAACTTCCTACTTCTATGAGTATTCAGGCCGGAGCCGTTTTAGCGGGAGCTTTTGCGCTGGGAAGGTTTTTATCAGGCTTTTTCTCCAAGAAATTCAGCTGGATCTATGTAGTTTCTTTTTGTGTAATAGGTTTTGCCGCAAGTATCCTTCTGGTGCTTCCGTTAACCCACAATATTCAGATTGATGCAGGAACAGGGTGGTTCAATGCGCCGCTTGTGGTGTATTTATTTCCTTTGATGGGAGGTTTGCTGGCACCTATTTATCCAAGTATTAATTCTGTGATCCTGGCATCCATTCCAAAATATTTACACAGTGCGATGTCCGGACTGATTGTGGTTTTTTCTGCGATCGGAGGAACAATAGGTTCTATGATCACGGGTTTTGTTTTCCAGGAATTCAGCGGGCAGCAGGCTTTTTATCAATCCCTGATACCGCTTTCACTGCTGATCATTTCAGCCATTTTCATGAATAAATTAAAAATAAATCCTAAGAAATAATAATGAATAAACAGCTTTACATCAACGAAATCCAGGTTCTTTTTGATGACGTTCAGAGAGCCAGAATCTTTGAAGACCAAAAGATGATGACTGATGCCGTTCCTGTGTTTCCTGTTTCGGAGATCAATGCGGCGTATGAAAAAAAGAAGGGAAGTGAAGGATTTGATCTGAAGGATTTTGTATTGGCAAATTTTGATTTCCTGGGAGCGAAAATTTCTATCCACAGGGAAGAGCAGCTGCCGATTGACCAGCATATTGAAAAACTTTGGGATGAGCTGACCCGTACGGCTTATGAAGAAAAAGGAACATTGCTGAAACTTCCTAAACCCTACATCGTGCCCGGAGGCCGTTTTAACGAGTTTTTCTACTGGGACAGCTATTTTATCATGCTTGGACTGCAGGTTTCAGGCAGAACAGAAATGATGGAAAACATTATAGAAAACTGTTCCTATTTAATTCAGAATGTAGGTTTTGTTCCGAATGCAAGCAGAACACATTTCCTGAGCCGTTCGCAGCCACCGTATTTTTCGCTGATGCTGGATCTGCTTTTTGAAACGAACCACGACGAAAATATTTACATAAAATACCATGAGACACTGGAAAAGGAATATGCTTTCTGGATGAATGGTGAAGAATGGCTGGACAACGATTCCACCGTAAAAAGGGTAACAAAAACAAAGAACGGAGATGTTCTGAACCGTTATTATGATGCAGAAAATGCACCGCGCCCTGAAAGCTATCTGATTGATATTGAAGACAGCGAAAACACGGGCGAAGAATTTTACAGAAACATAAGAAGCGCCTGTGAATCCGGCTGGGACTTTTCCAGCAGATGGTTTGCAGACGGAGAACATATACAGACGATAGAAACGCTGAACATTGCAGAAGTAGATCTGAACAGCCTTTTATGGCACTTGGAAAAAACTCTGGCAAAATCGTCAGCGCTTCAGAATCTGACAGAAAAAGAAAATTATTTTACTCAAAGAGCAGCAGGACGCAGACAGATGATCAACACTTACTTTTGGGATGAAAACACTGAATGTTATAAAGATTATCATTTAAAAAAACACAAAAACACACCGTCTGAACATATTGCTGCTCTTTACCCTTTATTTTTAGGACTGGCAGACGCTCAACAGGCAGCATCTGTCGCTGAAAAGATTGCGGAAAAGTTTCTTTATCAGGGAGGTCTGGTGACTACCACGAAGAAAAGCGGCCAGCAATGGGATCTTCCGAATGCCTGGGCACCTTATCAGTGGTTAGGATTTAAAGCCATGAAAAACTACGGTTTTGATGAGCTTGCTGAAAAAATAAAAAATAACTGGTGCGGAAATGTGGAAAGGGTATACAGCAACACCGGAAAATTAATGGAAAAATATAATGCATTAGACACTGAAACCATTGCGGGAGGCGGAGAGTATCCGAATCAGGACGGATTCGGGTGGACAAACGGGGTCTATCTCAAATTAAAACAAAACTAACTCTATAAAAATCATATGCTATGAAAAAAAGATCGATATTTTTAATGGCTGCCACCGCTACGCTTTATTTCAACAATGCGTACGCCCAGGAAACTCCGCAGGACTCCATCAAAACATCTTCTATAGATCAGATCGTTATTACCGGGAACTCCGGCCCGAAAAAGAAAATAGAATCCAGTACGGCTATTTCCACTTTTACAGCCAAAGAAATTCAGAAACAAAACCCGATCAGTGCTGCAGCCCTTTTGCAGAGAGTTCCGGGCTTTGCTGTGGAAACTTCGGGAGGTGAAGTGGGAAATAACCTTTTTGCGAGAGGCATACCTTCTGCGGGAGCCTACGAGTTTGTGCAGGTTCAGGAAGATGGTCTTCCGGTTTTTGAAGACGGGGCGCTTCAGTTTGCGAATGCGGATAATTTTTTCCGTGTAGATAATTCAGTGAGCCGTCTGGAAGCTTTGAGAGGAGGTTCAGGATCTATTTATGCGAATAATTCTCCCGGAGGTCTTATCAACTTTATTACTAAAGAAGGAGGTAATGATTTCAAAGGAACAGCCAAGCTGGAAACCAGTACCTACGGCCTGATGCGTACCGATATTAACGTAGGTGGCGCATTGGTTCAGGATAAACTTTTCTTCAATGTAGGCGGTTTCTACAGAACGGATGACGGAATCAGAAAAACAGGTTTTAAAGCGAACAACGGAGGACAGATCCGAATGAATCTTAAGTATGTCTTTGATAAAGGCTATGCAAAAGTATATTACAAAAAACTGGATGACAGAAATACATTTTACCTTCCGATTCCTTTATTGCAGGACGGAAACAGTCTGAAAGAATTCCCGGGCTTTGATGCCAATTACGGAACCTACAGCTATAGAGCGATTGGCCAGTTGAGTATTCCACAGGCGGGTGGAGGATTTTTCAAAAGAGACCTTGAAAACGGAATCCATCCGAAAGTAGATGTATTAGGGGCAGAATTCAAGTATGATCTTGGAAATAATTTCAGCGTCCTGAACAAGACGAGATATACGAATATCAATATGGAATATACAGGGATGTTCCCTGCGGGAGCTCCTAAACTGGCTTCCGACTATGCTACCGGTGCTGTAAAAGACGGTGGACTGGGGATGAGCAATTATCAGTATTCCCTGGTGAGTAACGGTGCTGTTGTAAATCCTCAGTATATACAGAAACTAGGATTCTGGGCGATTGACAAGCAGATGAATAATTTCGTGAATGATTTACAGTTCAATTATAAATTCGACAAAGGAAATGTAACGGCAGGTTTCTATAAATCCAACTGGAAGTCTCATCAATACTGGAACTGGAGCAATATTTTAACAACAGCAACAGACAGGCCGCAGCTTTTAAATCTGGTTAATCCGTCTATGGCGCCTTCAGATACAGGATATTCCCAGACTTATAATGGCGTAAAAGATATGTCGTTCCTGATCAGGGATTCACAGATCCAGGGAAGTCTTAATGATATTTACTTAAATGCAGATTATAATATCACAGATGCATTGAGCGTTAACGGAGGAATGCGTTACAGCCGTGATTTCTATAAAGGATACGGAGTAAACACCACAACAGCAAATCTGAATAATTCGGGGTTGAGTACTGACGGTACCCATGGATTTGATACTACTACAGCAGATGACAATATGGCCGTATTGGGGAATAAATATACCTACTGGTATTATGACATCAGCAAAGTATCTTATACCCTGGCTGCCAACTATAAAATCAACAGAAATAATGCGGTATACGCACGTTTCTCTCATGGTTTCAGATCTCCGAATGAAGAGGCGTATTACAATAATATGTCAGATCTGAGTGCCATCAAAGCGGTTGATACGAATCAACTGGAAGTGGGATACAAATATTACTCACGTACTTTCGATATCGGAATTATTCCTTTCTATTCCACACTTAAGAATCTTTCGTTCACCGATGTATTCTCAGACGGAACTTCAGAAAATAAATTCGCAAACACTACGAATTTCGGGGTAGAGATTGAAGGCTATACAAGATTATTCAATAATATTCTTGAAGTGACATTCAACGGAACCATTCAGAATCCGAAATACAAGGATTTCACAGGGAAAAATGCGGATGGAACTACTTTCGACTTTGATGGAAATACGGTAAGAAGAATGCCTAAATTCTATTTCAATATTTCTCCTGCCGTAAATATCACGAAGGAATGGAGAGCATATGTAAGCATGAATTATTACGGAAAACGTTTCCAGAACGAAGGAAATACGGATGATAATATTCTGCCTTCATTCACCGAAGTAGGAGCAGGAATGTCTTATCAGTTAGGAAAGATACGTTTTGCAGTGGATGGCACCAATATCTTTAACACCATTGGAATCACAGAAGGAGATCCAAGATCCCAGACTGCAGCCGGAACAAATCTCAGAATGGCAAGACCCATCATGGGGGCGGCAGCGAGAGCTTCTATCACTTTAGATTTCTAGACTTATATTTATTTTCTTCATAAAAAAAACCGTCAGGATTTGTTCTGGCGGTTTTTGATTTTGTTGGGGTGTCAATTGTGAACTGTGAATTTTGCTTTGTAAGTGAATGGTGGCTTCGGGAACCTCAGCCACCGGATATTTGCCGTTTATCTAATACTTCCGGATTTACTTCAACACATATCCCGCATCCAGAAACTAACAACCAGAAACTCTCAAACTCGCACTCCGGTCTACTTAAAAAACGGATTATACTGCTTCTCAAAACCAATCGTCGTAGGATTGCCGTGTCCTGAGAAAACCTGGGTTTCATCATCGAGAATAAATAATTTATGGGTAATACCGCTGATTAACTGTTCGTGATTTCCTTTGTAAAGGTCGGTTCTTCCGATGCTTCCTTCAAACAGAACATCCCCCGAGATCATGAATTTCTGGGTTTCATTATGGTAAACAACACTTCCCGGAGAATGTCCCGGCACGTGGTAGATCTTAAATTTTTCTCCGTCCAGTTCAAGCTCTTCACCTTCATTAACGTATACGGTATCTGCTTTTACAGGATCTACAGAGAACCCGAATCTCATGCCGCTGGCCTGAAGCATATCCAGAACTTCCTGATCCTCCTGATGCATGTGAACAGGAACTTTAAACGTGTCAAAAGCCCATTGCAGACCGAGAACGTGATCGATATGAGCGTGTGTCAAAAGGATCTTCCGGATGTTCAGTCCGTTTTCAGAAATAAAGCCTTCAATAGCTTTGGTTTCCTGCTCATTCATATTTCCCGGATCTATCAGCCAGGCATTTTTATTGTCGTTGTAAAGGATATAGGTGTTTTCGCTGGCAAAATTGAATACGAAGCCTTGGATCTGAAGCATAACTGATATTTTTTTATTTCAAAAATACGATATTATTAAGAAAATCCCGATTTTTCGCTATCTTCGTCATAATGAAAACATTGCGAATACTTTTACTTTCTTTGGGCGGACTGGTGTACGGACAGAATATCCAGAGCATCCAGCTTTTTAATCCGCAGACGAATGACGAAACCCCTGTCATCAAGTTCGGTGAACAATTGGTTTTAAGTTTTGACGACCTTACCAATGCCAGCGAAATCTACAGATATACCATTAAACATTACGACAGAAACTGGAATGATGACAACCTGTTTTTTACAGAGATTGCCACAGGAAGCCTGAACGGACTTTTAGATAAATTTGAGTATTCTTTTAATACCATACAGGCTTATACGCATTATAAACTTACATTCCCGAATGATAAGATGCAGCCTAAGATTTCAGGAAATTTTGAACTGATCGTTTACAAGGATTCGGCGGAAAAACCCCTTTTCAAAAGACGTTTTTATCTGGTGGAAGATGCAGCAAACGTTGCTTTGAATATATCAAGAATTGCAGATGCCAAAAAACCGAATATCAATCAGAGAGTAGAAGTAAAGGCTACTTCCAAGGCAGGAGATCTTTCTTCCAATGTCAATTCCATGACGTTGAATGTGATGCAGAATAACAATCCTAATATGGTAATCAATAATCAGAAACCCAGTGCTACCTTAGGAAACCAGCTGCTTTTCCAGCAGATGAATTTAACATTTCCAGGGAATAACGAATTCTATTATTTCGATAACAAAAATATGAATATGGCTGCCGATATGGTAAGCACTACAGAATTGAAAGACGGGGTGAACCAGACCTATCTTCATCCGGTATGGGCTTTCCCTCTGAATTATCAGTATCAGCCGGATGTCAACGGAGCGTGGTATTACAGAAGAAATGATCTTGGACTGGAAAGAAATGCGGAAAGGGAAGCAGATTATTCGTGGGTGTATTTTTCGCTGGAATCTGATCCTGTAGATAAAGAAATCTATGTATTGGGAGGTTTTAATGATTTTAAACCCAGCAAAGAAAACCAGATGCAGTACGATGCCGCCAATAAAAAATACGTAGCCAAAATATTCCTGAAACAAGGGTTCTACAACTATATCCTGGCTACAAAAGAAAGCAATGGATCTTTAAACTTCGGAGAGGTTAACGGTAATTTCTGGCAGACGGAAAACCTGTATCAGGCGTTTTTATATTATGCACCTTTCGGACGTAATTATGACGGACTGATGGGGTATGGGGAATTCAGAACTCCGATTGGAAAATAATTTATACATTAAAATTTAAATAGCAAGAGGCATTCATATAATGGGTGCCTCTTTGTTTTTATAAATCTCCCGCTGATTAAGCAGATTATGCGAATTTTAAAGATGATGGTGTATCCTTTTTGAAACATTAAGATCAGTGAAGGAGGTAAGAATAGTTAAGCAAAAATCGTAGATTTTTTTTAAGCTTGGGTGTACTTTCTATTCATAAAGAGATTCAACTTAAAAATTACTTAAGTGTTCAAAACTTTTGCCTCTTTTGTGGTTGAGTTTTTTTCACCACGGATTACACAGATTTTCACAGATGATTGTGTTTATTTGTGCGGATTATTTGTGGTATTTGTGTTTTATTTTATCTTATCTATCTAAAAGCGTGGCTCATCTTAATCATTATAAAACCTTCAACCCTCCTTAATGGTTCAAAATTTCTCAGAATAAAATCGTAGATTTTTCAAAACTTATGTGCACTTTTTATGATTAACCATTCAACTTAAAAATTACTAAATTGTTCAAAACTTTTGCCTCTTTTGTGGTTGGATTTTTTTCACCACGGATTGCACAGATTTTCACAGATGATTGTGTTTATTTGTGCGGATTATTTGTGGTATTTGTGTTTAATTAAAATCAAAGTCAATAAAAAAAGGAACTGTATAAAACAGCTCCTTATATTTTAAACCAGATAAAAGTCATTCAGTTTTTCTTCGCAGAGGATCTTTACGACTTCGATCCATCGGTCTTCATCATTCAGACAAGGAATGTAATGGAAATTTTCTCCACCGCCATGCTGAAACTGCTCCTTGCCTTCCACTGAAATTTCTTCCAGGGTTTCAAGACAGTCGGAAACAAAGGCCGGGCATACAATGGCCAGATTTTTTATTCCTTTTTTAGGAATTGTTTCTAGCGTTTCGTCAGTATACGGCTCTATCCATTTATCTTTTCCTAATCTTGACTGGAAAGAGACAATGGTTTTTTCTTTGGGAAGTCCCATTTTAGCAATAACAGCTTCCGTAGTTTTATAGCATTGATGTCTGTAGCAGTAAGCGTTGTGAGTATCGACATTACTGTTGATACAGTTCGCATCATCAATTTTACAGGTATTTGAAGGATCTGTTTTGTAAATATGTCTTTCCGGAACACCGTGATAAGAAAACTGCAGGGCATCAAAATTCTCAGGAAGTTTTTCCTTGATACTTTCGGCCAGACAGTTGATGTAAATATCTCTGTTGTAAAAAGGCTGGATATAATTGATCTTTACGGTCGGGAACTTCTTTTTTCTTACTTCCTCTGCTTTTTCGATCACAGTTTCCGTAGTACTCATCGCATATTGCGGGTATAATGGAAACAAAACGATCTCAGAAACTCCCTGATCCATCAATTTTTGAATTCCTGCCTCAATACTCGGTTGCGCATATCTCATCCCGATTTCTACAGGAACATCCACTATTTTCTGGAGTTTTTTCCGGATTTTTTCAGTGATGACCACTAAGGGTGAACCTTCATCGGTCCACACTGTTTTATAGGCTTCTGCAGATTTTGCCGGTCTTGTTTTAAGAATAATTCCCTGAACCAGTAAGGCACGGAAAATCCAGCGGTAATCAATTACTCTTTCATCCATCAGGAATTCATCGAGATATTCCTTTACATCATTTACCGCCGTTGATCTTGGCGATCCCAGATTGACTAATAAAATTCCTTTTTTTGAACTTAGGGATTCTTTCTGCAAAACTTTATTCTTTTAATTATAATTTCAATTGATAGGGGAGAGTTGAGATATCAGATGCCAGACGTCAGATTTCAGACAGTATTGATGGTGGCTTCGAGAGCCTCAGCCTCCAGATGTTTGTCGTTCATCTGATGCTTTCGGATTTACACTCTTCAACAGTCCGTCTCCAGCGCGTATTCCGCATCCCGAAACCAGCAACTGTTAACCAGGAACTAAACTCTGAACTCATATACTCTCCGACCCTAAAACTCTCCAACTCAAAACCATTACCCATTCACCGCTTCCACTCTTTCCACCAGATCCGGAACGAATTGTTTTAAAATATTTTCAATTCCGTTTTTCAAAGTGGCTGTAGAGCTTGGACATCCTGAACATGCTCCCTGTAAAAGCATTTTCGCCGTTTTATTTTCCTGATCGTATTCCATCAGGGAAATTTTTCCACCATCGTTTTCTACGGCAGGGGCTACATATTCATTTAAGATGTCAGAAATTTTCTGTTCGTCGTCCGTATACTCTCTGTTGATGATTTTTTCAACAGGATTTTCATGAGTCTGAGGTTCAAGATTTGAAATTTCGCCACCACTCTGAAGATATTCCGCGATGAAACCGCGTACCGCCATCATGACCTGATGCCATTCCACAGAATCATCTCTGGTTACAGCAACAAAGTTATCAGAAATAAAAATTTCTTTAGCGAAATCAAATTCCTTGAAGATCGCCTGAGCTAAAGGAACTCCTTCGGCAGCCTCTCTTGATTTTACTTCCACAAAACCATCAATAAGCATTTTGCTGGAAACAAATTTCATGGCATTCGGGTTAGGCGTCATTTCCGCATAGATCTGATACATTTCCTTCTTCTTCTGAAGGTAAATTCTCGGATTGGCAAGCAATTCGTCCTCAATAATATTTTTCAGGCTTTCAGTCACATGTTCCCACTCTACGGTGTCCTGTTTTGCTACAGCTACAAAATTAGCCGTAACGAAAATTCTTTCCACAAAAGGATAGTTGAAAAGTTCCTGAGCTAAAGGAATTTCTGAAATATCTGAACTTCTGTCCAACTCTAAAGAGCCCGGGATCAGGTTATAATCCGCGACAAATTTCATCACTTTCGGGTTTTCAGTTGGTTCTATAAGTATCGTACGCATTTTTTCGTTAAATTTGAGATACAAAAATACGCAATTAGAAATTAGAAGTTGAGGGTTGGAAGTTAGATTTTTGCTATCGCAGTCATTTAGAAATAGAAGTTAGAGATTAGAAGTTAGAAATTAGTTGAGTGGATGTGAGATATCAGACATCAGATATCAGATTTTAGAGGAGACTATTTTTCAAATCAGCTTATTTTCATTCAAATAAAAAATCAGAAGTTATAGAAGACCGGCAGAATCTGCATTTTCAAATTAACTCATTATCAAATTATCAAATTATCAATTATGGCAATTGTAAAAGAACTTTTAGGGAAAACACCTCAGATAGGAGAGGGAACATTTTTAGCAGAAACGGCAACCATTATCGGTGACGTTACTATGGGAGAGAACTGCAGCATCTGGTATAATGCAGTAATCAGAGGAGATGTACATTACATCAGGATGGGCGATAAAGTGAATGTTCAGGACAATGCTATGCTGCACTGTACCTATCAGAAACACCCTTTAAATATTGGAAATAACGTTTCCATCGGACACAATGCAATCGTTCACGGATGTACCATCAAAGACAACGTACTGATCGGCATGGGTGCCATCGTTATGGATGACTGTCTGGTAGAAGAAAATTCTATTGTAGGTGCAGGTTCTGTAGTAACGCAGGGAACTCATATCAAATCCGGAGAAGTCTGGGGCGGCGTTCCGGCAAAGAAAATTAAAGACATCTCTGCTCAGCTTCTGGAAGGAGAAGTGAACAGGATCGCAGATAATTATGTGAAGTATTCTTCGTGGTATAAGGAGAATCTTGAGGTGGGAAGCTAGTTTTGAGTTGGAGAGCCTGAGGATTGGAGCGTTTTGAGAGAGAGTTGAGTTGCTGGTTGACCGTTGCTGGTTTCGGGATGCGAGATACGCGCTGTAGACGGACTGTTGAAGAGTGTAAATCCGGAAGTATTAGATAAACGGCAAATATCCGGTGGCTGAGGTTCTCGAAGCCACCATTCACAACTGACATCAAACCGTTGGCCTCAATAGTCTGTCATCTGAAATCTTGATTCTTGTATCTTGGCTCTTGATTCTCAAATCTTGATTCTACAAATACAAATAAATAAAGCTCCATCTTACCGATAGAGCTTTTTTCAATCCTTAGTATCAACTTCCTGAGTTGAGTTTTGTTGATAATTCAACAGGATATATAACCTTTGCTTTGATTTTTTTTGTTTTACTGCTCTGCTGTGATGAGCTGGGCTTTTTCCTTGATGCATTTAACGGAGGTTGGCGGCATAACCATCATACAGTCTGAGGTGATGTTGTATTTTTCGTTGAATGCCTTTACTTTCTGTGTATATTCCTCGATTCTTGGCAATATAGAGGTTTCTATTTTCTTTGGAAAGGCAATGTATTGCTGAGGTCCGCCACAGGCTTTGGCTCTCATAGGGGCAAATGTCCACTCCGAAGAATTCGTACATTTTTCTCCTGATGATTCAGATTCAATGGATGCTTTTAACTTATCCAGCTGAGCCTGTTCATATTTCTGGCTGTCTTCATCTGCCGGTCTTTCTGCAATATCTTTTGGAAGATTGGTATCAAGGTTTTTTGATGAAGTACATGAAACAAGTGAAAGTGTAGTAAATAAGGCAAGTAATGGGATATGGATTAAGAATTTTTTCATTATAAATTTCTTTTCTGTTAAAGAATTTTCAAAAGTTATGCCAAGGTAAGAAAATCAAATTCATTTCCGTAATTTTGGAACGCGATGAACAATCATTTTTTTGACTTAATAGAGCATACGAACAGAAGTGTTTTTCTTACGGGAAAAGCCGGAACCGGAAAAACCACCTTCCTTAATGATTTTGTAAAGAAGACAAGGAAAAAGTATATTGTAGTGGCGCCTACGGGAATTGCCGCTATTAATGCCGGTGGGGTAACCATCCATTCCATGTTCGGACTGCCTTTGAGAACATTTTTACCGACTACAGACCGTATTGACGGAAGTTTGGCGAATAATATTGCCGATCTGATGCCTCATTTCAAATACAGAAAAGACAAACTGAAGCTTTTAAGAGAAGTGGAGGTTCTTATCATTGATGAGGTTTCCATGCTCAGAGCAGATGTGCTTGATATGATGGATTTCTCCCTGAGATTTATCAGAAGGAATAACCAGCGGTTTGGCGGGGTTCAGATGCTGTTCATCGGAGATCTTTATCAGCTTCCGCCGGTGGTAAGGGACGAACATATTTTAAAGATCTGCTACCAGTCTCCTTTCTTTTTCGACAGTCTGGCGGTTAAGGACATTCCGCTTCTGACGATTGAACTGACCAAAGTTTACAGACAGTCCGATGAAAAGTTTCTGGATATTCTGAACGCTATCCGTGACGGCGATGTAGCCAATATTAATTTTGATGTTCTTAATGAAAGATATGATCCTGATTTTAAGGCAGGAACTGATTCCTACGTTTATCTGTGCTCACACAATAAAATGGCGGACGAAATCAACCAGCAAAAACTGGAAGAGATTGATTTGACCGTGAAAACCTATGAAGCCAAGTTGTTTGGAGATTTCAAGGAAAACCAGTTCCCGAACGAGCAGTTTTTGGAATTAAAGGTTGGAGCGCAGGTGATGTTCATCAGAAATGATATTACCGGGGAAAAGAAATATTTCAATGGAAAGCTGGGTGAAATTTTAGCTTTAGACGATAATGAGATCAAAGTGGTTCTCGACGGCAGCGAAAGAGAAATTACAGTTAAAAGAGAAGTCTGGGAACAGAAAAAATACTTCCTGGACACTGAAAAAAATATCAAGGAAGAAGTTTTGGGAAGCTTCGAACAGTTTCCGATCAAGCTGGCCTGGGCGGTTACCATTCACAAAAGTCAAGGTTTAACGTTTGACAAGGTGATCATTGATGCGGGGAAAAGTTTTACGGCTGGTCAGGTGTATGTGGCGTTATCCAGATGCCGTACGCTCGAAGGAATTGTTTTAAAATCTAAAATTACCCCTGAAGTTATTTTTAAGGACAACAGGATTCTGCAGTTCCAGGGAAATACCTTTGCCAATGATAATGTGGAGGCCATTCTGAACCGTGAAAAATATGACTACAGCATCAAAAAAGTACTCCGTACCGTCAACTGCCTGTGGTTTTTGAATGAGCTGGAGGAATGGAACAAGCTTTCTATCACCACAAAAAATATCGACCACGTAAAAACCAATCAGCTTTATCTTCAGCTGAAACATGAAGTGGTTAACCTCGGTAAAATTTTTGAAAAACTGGAAAGGGTCATTTCCCAGAAGGTTAATAATTTTATCGAAAACAAAGAAGAATGGTCCGACATTGAAAGCAAAACCAAAGGAGCCGTTAATTTTTTCTTTACGGAAATCAGGGATAAAGTGTTCAACCCGCTGAAGGAATTCTATGCTGAAATTAAAGGAACGAAAGGCCTGAAACAGTACAACGAAGAATTCCGAAACTGGCTGGAAGATACCGAAGAATACCTGAACAGCCTGAAAGAAGCCCATTTGCTGGAAACGAAGCTTTTAGATGAAAAAAATGATAAAGAAATCAATTTAAAGATTGCAAAAGTTCCGTCTCAGGTATTGACATTCCAATTATTTGAACAAGGGAAAACCATCGGGGAAATTGCTTTGGAAAGAGGTTTGGTAAAAGAAACCGTGATCGGGCATCTGGCAAAATTTGCAGAACAGGGATTGCTGGATATTTCAAGAGTGATTACTTCCGATAAAATCAAAGCCTTTGAAGCTGAATTCTACAGTAAGCCACACGAAACCCTGACGGAATGGAAGAATGCACTTCCGAATGATTTTGAGTTCAATGAGATCAGGATTTTAATTAATCATTATACTTTTAAAAGGGAAAAGAATTCATAGTATTCCTTTCCCTGATTGATTTTCTAATATTAAGAACTAAGGATACATCGTATTGATCGTATTAATATCTCCCGTTGTAAAACCTGTCCTGTTGTAGGTGAAATTAGTATTGTTGGCTCTCTTAATCGTAGGCAGGCCGTTTTTAGAGTAGGAATTGGGCCAATACATCATCACAGAGTTGATATTGAAAGGACCTATATCTGTTCCGGAATTGTACATATTGAAATTATAAGCCTGCCCGCTCTGTATGTTATTCCATTGAATACTGATGTACTGATCTCTGTCTTTACGGGAATGTTCGTGATAAAGTCCCACCGTATGTCCCATCTCATGAATGACTGATGCTACAGAAATATACTGATCCAAAGAAATAGTCTGCCTTCCGCCCTGATACCCGATATGCGCCCAACCATCTGATCCGGATGAACTTCCGAAAATAAATTCTACATAATTCGTCTGATTGGTACGCGGAATCCATTGTGTATTGGTTTTGGAATTATATTCATTGACAGCAGAGGTTATTTTATTGGCATTGATAGAACCCATATTGCCGGCAACAGTATAATAAATTTTACCTCCCGGCCACCTTGAGTAGCTTGCTCCTCCCTTATCAACTGAATTATCACCTGCCAGCTGTTTGTCGGAAAGAACAATATCCCCCTGGAAAAAATTCATTCCGTTTTTCCTTTCGTAGGTGATATCCTGACCTCCCAATCGGCCATTTTTAATATTTTCCTGATGGAGAGCATTGGCTTGGGCCTCTGCGTTTAACTCATCATTATTTTTGTTACAGGACATTAAAGTAGCAGCCATAACAAGACTCATAAAGATTGCTCTTGCCTTTGTTTTCCGATACAATTCGGGATTGTTTTTTTTGTTCATAATACTATTTTTAATTGTGGTGTTCAATTCGGTGATTCTAATACGAATATATTATTTTATTTCTATTATTTGTGAATTATTTATATTAAAATGAATTTATATGATGATTATTTATCATCTGCTTACGAAAGATGGCAGTCAGGTTTGACGTTTTTCAAGCCTGAAATTTAAGGTGATGAAAGATGTTGAGATGCTTATGCTTTACTTTCGGATAATGGATAAGACAATTGGTCGGATTTTATAAAAGTCCTGATGTTCCATTAAAAGAATGTGAGAACATACTTTCTGACGATTTTGAATTCATTGAGATCAGGATTTTGATTAATCATTATACTTTTAAAAGGGAGAAGGGAAGGTAATATTAATAAAATCGATCTATGACATGTAGTATGATGGTATCGTTTACTTTGAACTTTCTATAACTTTCAGATTTTTCAAGTATTATTTTTTCTTGCCGATTTGATATTTTGTTATAAATAAAAGCTTGATTAGTCTCTAATAAGAAAGCAGTATGGTATTGTAATCTGTTAAGCATTTTCATACTATCAGTTATTTTGTAGATATTCCAGGGTTTATCGTGTTGTTTTTTAAGTAGTTCATTATAAAGATCAGTGTTTTCTTTAAGCATTGAGATATTATTCTTTTGGCTTTTTAACGATTTTTGGAATACCCTTTTAATATTTTCTTTAGAAGTATAAACAACATACTTATTTGTTTCAATTAAAGTAGCGCTATCTTCAGTATAAGGTTTGCAGCTTGATAAGCCGAAACATAATAAACCCGATATGATTATGAATAAAATTGTTCTCAATGTGATTGTTTTAAATTTCTTAATCTTTACTAATATAATGTAAATATTGATCAGATTGATTTTAGGCTATAAATAAAATAGATTATAAATAAGTTTTATTCCAATAGTTTTTTCCTGAACTACACCATCCATCCTATCAATTACAAAAAGTAACTAATGCAATTTATAAGGATTAAATTTGTTTGGTTTTTTGAAACCTAAAATTTAAGATTATGAAATCACTATTGATTCCATATCTCCTTTAAAAAAATAAATATCTGATATGAAAAATTTTGAAATATCGGTGCTGGACCTGGCTCCTGTAAAGCAGGGAAAGAGCATTCACGATACGTTTCAGGACAGTTTATCTTTAGCAAACCATACTGAACATTTAAATTATAAAAGATTCTGGCTGGCCGAGCACCACAATATGGAAAGTATTGCCAGCTCTGCCACCACCGTTCTGATCGGTTTTATCGCCAACGGAACGAAAACAATAAGAGTAGGATCCGGAGGAATCATGCTTCCAAACCACAGTTCCCTGATCATCGCTGAACAGTTCGGAACCCTGGAATCTCTTTTCCCGGGAAGAATTGATCTTGGTGTGGGAAGAGCACCCGGAACCGATGGCCTTACTGCCCAGGCTTTGGGAAGAAATCCTGCCATTATCAACAAACAGTTTCCAAGACAGATTCTGGAATTACAGACGTATTTTTCTAAAGATAATGCTGATGCCTTGGTTCGCGCTATTCCGGGAGAAGGTCTGGATATTCCGATTTATATCCTTGGATCCAGTACAGACAGTGCCTGGCTGGCTGCAGAACTTGGACTTCCATATGCTTTTGCGGGACATTTTGCTCCGGAACAGATGGAAATGGCGTTTAAAATTTACAGGGAACATTTTCAGCCGTCCGAACAGTTGGCTCAACCTTATATAATGGCCTGTATCAATGGAGTGGCAGCAGAGACTTCCGAAGAAGCTCATAAAATTTCCACCACATTATTCCAGGCATTTCTGAATATTATACGAAATGACAGAAAACCTTTTGCACCGCCTGTAGACGATATGGATGCCTTCTGGTCACCAATGGAAAAATCCATGGTGCTTCAGAAACTAAAGTATACCTTGATTGGAGATCAGGCAGAAATTGAAGAAAAACTGAAAGATTTTCAGGAAAAATTCAATGTGGATGAATTAATTATCAATTCCCATATTTACGATCATCAGAAAAGACTGAGATCTTACGAAATTTTCAGAGCAGCGGCGAACTCTTTATCCGAAGGCTAACAAACCATTCATATTAATTGGCAGATGCTTATTTTTATAAGTATCTTTGCACAAATAAAAAGTAAACATGTCTGATATTAAATTGAATACTATTCCAGAGGCTATTGAAGACCTTAAAAATGGTAAAATAATCATAGTAGTAGATGATGAGGACAGAGAAAACGAAGGTGATTTTCTTTGTGCCGCGGAACTGACGACGCCGGAAATTATCAATTTTATGGCATTCCACGGAAGAGGGCTGATCTGTATGCCGCTTCCTGAAAAAAGATGCGACGAGCTTGGGCTGGAAGTGATGGTAAGCAGAAGCAGCGATCCTAAGGAAACCGCTTTTACCGTATCTGTTGACCTTCTTGGAAACGGAACTTCCACAGGTATTTCTGCCGGAGACAGAGCCAAAACAATTTTAGCTTTGATGGATGAAAAATCCAAACCGACAGATTTCATGAGACCGGGACACATTTTCCCGCTACGTGCAAGAAAAGGAGGAGTTTTAAAAAGAGCAGGACATACCGAAGCTGCGATTGATCTTACATGCTTAGCCGGCCTGAAAGAAGGAGGAGTAATCTGTGAGATTATGAATGATGACGGGACAATGGCACGTTTACCGGACCTTCAGGTTTTTGCACAGAAGCACGATATGAAGATCGTTTCTATCGAAGATCTGATCCATTATCAGTTGAAAAAAGGAAACCTTATCGAAAGACTGGAAGAAAGAAAAGTAAAAACGGCTTATGGTGAGTTTGACTTTTTTGCTTTCAGAGAGACATCGAATGACCAGATCCACTTCGCTTTGACAAAGGGTTCATGGACTGTAGATGAGCCTGTTCTGGTAAGAGTGCAGTCTTCAGATTCTTATTTTGATGTTTTGACGAGGCTGAACAACGGTGAAAAGCCATTACTGGAAAAAGTAACCGGGATGATTAATGAAGCTGGAAAAGGAGCGGTTATTTTCATCAACAACGTTTCAAACTCTGAAAATACATTAAGAAAACTTCAGCAGTTCCTGAACTATCAGGACGGACAGGAGCAGCATCCTACCTTGGCTTACAACTATAGAGATTACGGTATCGGAACCCAGATCCTTAAAAATCTTGGAATCAATAAATTCAAAGTAATCACCCAAAACCCTGGGATCAAACCACAGGTTGGCGGATATGATGTTGAGGTGACGGAGCTGGTTCAGCTGTAAAAGTGAAAGGATAATTGTCAATGGTGAATGGTCAATTGTGAATTATTCTATTGTCAATTTTATCAAAATATATTCAACAAAAAAAGGTTTAGAAATTTTCTAAACCTTTTTTTATTTACTTAAAGTGTATGTTTACTAATGGAGGCTTCAAGAACCTCAGTCATCAGATATTTGTCGTTTATACAATATTTCCGGTTCAGATTTTCAATGCTCAAAGAAGATAAAAGTATGGTTAGTCATGAGTTGTTTAATAACTGAAAACCAGCAACCAGCAACAAACTTCCAACTCATATACTCTCAACCCTGTACCTCGCATCACGAAACCCCGGAACCCGAACCGCGCATCCCTACAGACTGATCTCATCAAAATTTTTGAATCCGTTCAAAAAGTCTTTGATATTCATTCTTTTCTTTCCTTCCAGCTGCAGTTCCAGGGGATAATACATTCCGTCCTGAGTGTATATTTTAAAATCATTTTTAGAAATTTCCAGACTTCCCACGGCTTTTCCATGATCTGAAAGTTCAAATTTCCCACCGAATATTTTTAATCCTTTTTCTTCTTCCCCGATTGTTAAAGTGGTAAAAGCGGCCGGATAGGGCGACATTCCGAGGATAAACTGATGCACTGTCTTTGATGGAGCATTCCAGTTGATTTTGGTGTCTTCTTTAAAAATTTTGTAGGCATTTTTAGGATGCTCTACGTGAGGCTGAGGTTTTTCAATGATTGAATTTTCTGCAAGTCCGTCTAAGGTTTTTACCACTAATCTTGAACCCATTTCCATCAGTCTGTCGTGTAGGCTTCCTGCGTTTTCATTTTCCAAAACCGGAATTTCTTCCTGCAGTAAAATATTTCCTTCATCAATTTTTTCGTTGATGAAAAATGTAGTTGCCCCTGTTTTTTCTTCACCGTTAATCACTGCGTAGTTGATAGGAGCGGCACCTCGGTAATCAGGAAGCAGAGAAGCATGAAGGTTGAAAGTTCCTAAAACAGGCATTTCAAAAAGAACTTTCGGCATCATTCTGAAGGCAACGACTACAAAAACATCGGCATTCAGCTTTCTCAGTTCTTCTAAAAACTCGGGATTTCTCAATTTTTCAGGCTGAAAAACAGGAATATTATTTTCTGCAGCATACACCTTTACCGGTGACTGATTGATCTTCTGTCCGCGGCCGCTGGCTTTATCTGCGACGGTTACAACGCCTACCACTTCATGATTGGAATGATGGATAGCCTCCAAAGAAGTTTTTGCAAATTCCGGAGTTCCTAAAAAAACGACTTTCAATGATTTCATGGTGCAAAGATAAGGGTTTTTGGGAATTTTGGAATTGGAGAGTATTTAAGTGAGAGAGTTGCTGGTTGACAGTTGCTGGTTTGAACCGTAAATCTGATATCCCGAAACTTTTTTAACGATTAAACCTGAATCTAAATTACTAGTTTGCCACGATTTGTCTGAAATCTGATGTCTGACATCTGCTGTCTAAAATTCACCCTTCACTTGCGAAGCAAAATTCACCCTTCACCATTACTCATTACCTATTGCTCATTACTCATGATTCAGCGCGTACGTTCTGAAATTCAGCATTTTTATTTTTCCTGAATCCAGGAGGAAGATCAGGTTTTCTAAAATGTTGTTTTTAGAGTGATAATTGAGCTGCACAGAAAGTTCTTCAATGGTTGAAGGTTTTTTAGCCAACAGATTAATGATCTGCTGGGAAATATTTTTTCCGAAAATAGATTGTTTATTTTTTTCACAGACTGAACACTGGCCACAGTTTTTCGTGTTCTTTTCTCCAAAATAAGCCAGAATAAGTTTCATTTTACAGTAATCATTATTTTCTATAAAAAACTTAATCTCTTCCCATTTCTGGATCTTATTTTTTTGAATGTGTTCAAAAAGTTTCCAGTATGCTGAATGAATGGCTCTCTCGTCACGCGGCTTCAGGAACTTAATGCTGGACAGGGCTCCGTCTACATATTCCAGATAATCTTTCTGCTGAAGCTCTTTCAACCGTTCTTTGATCAGCGGAACACTGACCCCGATTTTATTGCTGACCTGCTGTTCGCTGAACATCACTTTGTGAGTGGTAATTCCGGATACCGTACGAAGAAGAAGCTCGATGAAATAAGCGTCTTTCTGTGGCAGCTGGTCTATTTCCTCAGCATTGAAAAGAAGTTCAAGTGAAGACAGGCTTTTGTTGTCGTTATGGTAAATGATTTCCTGGTTGTGCAGAAAATTAAGAACATTGCTGATCTTGGCTTTAGACAGCCGGGTGAAATTTTGTATTCCCTGGGTATTTAACTGGAAAACTTTTTCGGGAAGTTCATATTCGGCTACCTGAAAAATGGAGTAGAGGTAAGTGATGATCTTTAAAAATTCCGCTTTATTGGGAGTCTGATTTTTTAAAATTTCATCAAAATTAAGAAGTTCCTGTTGGTTCCACAGAAGAAATGCATAGCTGTCTTTTCCATCTCTTCCGGCTCTTCCGATCTCCTGATAATAGTTCTCTAAAGAAGGCGCAGGTGAATAGTGGATGACAAAGCGGACATTGTCTTTATCTATCCCCATACCGAAAGCATTCGTTGAAATCAGGACCTGATTATCGCTGTTATTCCAGAATGACTGTCTGGCGTTTTTTTCTTTTGTGGTTAAACCTGCATGGAAATAATCTACATTCTTTACCTGATTCTTTTTAAGGAATTCGGCTAGCATTTCTGCATCTTTTCTTGTTCTTACGTAAACAATTCCTGAATCGTTATTATGCTTTAAAATATCAAAAACACGCTGGAATTTATCGGAAACTTCATCCATAAAGATCCGGATATTTTCTCTTTTAAAGCTTTTCTGAAAGACAAACGGCTTTTTGAGTTCCAGCTTGGATTTAATTTCTTCCAATACCTTAGGCGTTGCAGTAGCGGTCAGGGCAAGACACGGAATCTTTGGATTATTCTTCCTGAATTCTTTAATATTCTGGTAGCTCGGCCTGAAATCCTGGCCCCATTCTGAAATACAGTGGGCTTCATCCACCGCAATAAATGACAGCTGGATTTCTTCAATATTCTGGAGAAACTGTTTATTGGTAATCCTTTCCGGAGATACATACAGAAGCTTGGTAAGACCGTCTTTACAGCGGTCGTACACGGCTTCGGCATCATATTCATCCAATTCGGAAGACAGGTATTCTGCTTCAATGCCGCGGTGTTTAAGCTGGCTGACCTGATCTTTCATCAGGGCGAGAAGGGGAGATATCACG
Organism: Chryseobacterium endalhagicum; assembly: GCF_016745235.1. Classification (GTDB taxonomy): domain Bacteria; phylum Bacteroidota; class Bacteroidia; order Flavobacteriales; family Weeksellaceae; genus Chryseobacterium; species Chryseobacterium endalhagicum. The sequence goes on from NZ_JAELVM010000001.1 coordinate 503,995, forward strand.
AGGCAGGTGCCTTCTTTCATTAAAGCGGGAAGCTGGTAACAGAGCGATTTTCCGGCTCCGGTAGGAAGTAAAACAAGACTGTCTTTTTCATTAATAACAGCATTAATAATCTCTTCCTGGGAGTCTCTGAAACTGTCATAGCCCCAAAAATATTTTAGGGTATCGTACTTTAATTTTTGAAAATCCTGCTCAGAAATCATCAGGTAAAAGTAATAAAAGTATTACAACAAAAAAAGCCGTGCAATGCACGGCTTTCATATATTAGCTGAGAAGTATATTATTTCGCTTCGAAGTATACTCTTCTGTTGGCTCTGTTTTTCCATTCAGGACATTTAGTAGCCGGCTCACACTCAGGATATTTAAGGTCTTTTTCACCTTTTCCTACCGCGTTGATTTTTCCGGACTGAACTCCGTTTTTGATCAGATAATTTTTAACATTATTTGCTCTTCTTTCAGAAAGCTTCTGGTTGTAAGCATCAGTACCTCTGGTATCAGTAGCACCAATTACACTATAAGAACCTGTTGAAGAGTTGATATAGTTGACAGCGTTGTTAAGGATTGGAGTGTTTGAAGGTAAAATTCTGTCAGAATTTAAATCAAATTCAATTCCTTCAAGTTTAGTTTCTGTTTCTACTACAGGTCCTGTAGTGGTTGTAGGACATCCGTTGTTTTCTACAGGTCCCGGAACCGTTACACACTTGTCGTAAAGATCGATTACACCATCAAGGTCAGTATCAAGAGCTACACCAGCACCATCCACTCTTGCTCCTGCAGGTGTGTCAAGCTGTCTGTCCCAATCGTCGCAAACTCCGTCATTATCAGCATCTCCTTTTTTACATACTTCAATATCCTGGTTTTTGTTAGCCAGAACATCAAGTTTGTAATAGATTTCCTGAAGCGGATCATGCCACATTAAGTGAGACTCGTGTTTTCCTAATTTCAATGAAATACCTAAAGTAGCATTGAAGAAGTTGTCAGATACCTGCTCTTCACGTCTGTTGATCGCGCTGTATTTGTCACCGCCTCCATCGAATTCATCATCACCGGTTACCACATACATCAATCTTCCTTCAAGATCAATTCTGTTGTTGATTTTATACTTTAAACCGGCACCAGCCTGCATGAACATAGATCCAAGCTTGAATGGTTTAACCTCAGTCGCCAGTGTTTGTCCTTTGATGTCTTTCTGGTAAGCTCTATACGCAATGGTACCAATACCTGCATATCCGTGAAGTGCCCATCTGTAAGGAGAATGGTTATCAACTCTTCTCAAAAGGTTAGAGAAATTGATGTCTCCCAATAAAGAGATCGCATCATACTGAGTTCTTGCACCTACCGCTTTCGCATCCGGAGCAGCATCTTTAGTATTGAACCATCCCTGTCTTGTTTCACCTCTGTCGTACTGTAATTTCAAACCGAATGCATGGGTAATCGCTTTGTCAATACTTACATAAGCAGAGTATCCGAAAAGGTTTTTACCGTTACCATTTTTGATGGAAGTTAAATCTGCAGACTGCATCAGCGGTACACCGGCACCAGCTGAGATAGACCAGTCGTTAAATCTTTTTGATTGATTGGTAAACGGGGAAACATTAGCAGAACCGGAAGAAAAGGTATTCGGATATTCTCCGTTTGAAACTGCCGTAGAGTCTTGTGCATAGGTCACAGCAGGAATTGCCATCGCTAATGCTACAATTGCTAAACTTAATTTCATAGTGTTATTTTTTTAAGTTAATTTAAATGATTTTATTTTTGAAGTGATTTATTCTTAATAATTTTTATAAACAGCTCAAATGTATGTAATTGCTTAAGTAGATTTGACCTGAAAAATAATATAAAGGTAGGTAAAAAATTTCGTAGTAAAAAAAATAACCGAAAAGAATTGTTCTTTTCGGTTAATATAGATGTAAGAATTATTATTTCTTTTTCTTCTTAATAGATTTCTTTACAGGCGCATCTTCGAAGTCTTTTTTCTTGATAGAATCCCAGTCTGAACTCTCTACAAAACGTACCGTAACTTTTCTGTCTGCCAATCTTTCAGCATCGGATGCTGTGGCTGGAACTACTGCTTCCGCAGAACCTACCCCTTTGGATTTTAAGACATTTTGATTTACGCCTCTGTTTTCCAAAGCAGCTACTACAGCCGCGGCTCTTTCTCTGGACAATTTTAGATTGTACGCAGCATTTCCTTTGATATCAGTATGTCCTGTTAACAGATAGTTACCACCTTTATCATTAATGATTTTGGCAGCAAGGTCTAATTTATCATTAGATTCAGGTCTGATGGTTGCTTTGTTGAAATTGAAGTATATATCTTTAAGATTTTGTTCTATTTCAACAGCGGTCTGGTTGTTATCTACTTTTTTAACTACCGGACATCCGTTGTTTTCTACAGGTCCCGGAACCGTTACACACTTGTCGTAAAGATCAATTACACCGTCAAGGTCGGTATCAAGAGCTACACCGGCACCATCCACTCTTGCTCCTAAAGGTGTATCAAGCTGTCTGTCCCAATCGTCACAGATGGCATCCTTATCAAGATCTCCTCTTTTGCATACTTCAATATCCTGCTTTTTGGTAGCCAGAACATCAAGTTTGTAATAGATTTCCTGAAGCGGATCATGCCACATTAGGTGAGACTCGTGTTTTCCTAATTTCAATGAAATACCTAAAGTCGCATTGAAGAAGTTGTCAGATACCTGCTCTTCACGTTTGTTGATTGTACTGTATTTGTCACCGCCTCCATCGAATTCATCATCACCGGTTACCACATACATCAATCTTCCTTCAAGGTCAATTCTGTTGTTGATTTTATACTTTAAACCGGCACCAGCCTGCATGAACATAGATCCAAGCTTGAAAGGTTTAACCTCAGTCGCCAGTGTTTGTCCTTTGATGTCTTTCTGGTAAGCTCTGTACGCAATGGTACCAATCCCTGCATACCCGTGAAGTGCCCATCTGTAAGGAGAATGGTTGTCAACTCTTCTCAAAAGGTTAGAGAAATTGATGTCTCCCAATAAAGAGATCGCATCATACTGAGTTCTTGCACCTACCGCTTTCGCATCCGGAGCAGCATCTTTGGTATTGAACCATCCCTGTCTTGTTTCACCTCTGTCGTACTGTAATTTCAAACCGAATGCATGGGTAATCGCTTTGTCAATACTTACATAAGCAGAGTATCCGAAAAGGTTTTTACCGTTACCATTCTTGATGGAAGTTAAATCTGCAGACTGAATCAGTGGTACACCGGCACCAGCTGAGATCGACCAGTCGTTAAATCTTTTTGATTGATTGGTAAATGGGGAGACATTTGCAGAACCGGAAGAAAATGTATTCGGGTATTCCCCTGTGGAAACAGCCGTAGAGTCCTGAGCATAGCTCACGAAAGGAATTGCCAATGCTAAAGCAGCAGCGGCTAAATTTAATTTCATCATGTATTTATGTTTTAAAAATTTTTCTTCAATTGAAGAAAGCAGTCTTTCGACTGCTTTTCATTGTATTATTTAGTGGGGCATCCGTTGTTTTCAACAGGCCCGGGAACTGTTACACATTTGTCATATAAATCGATAACTCCGTCAAGATCCATATCCAAAGCAACACCAGCACCATCCACTCTTGCTCCGGCAGGAGTGTCAAGCTGTCTGTCCCAATCATCACATACTCCGTCATTATCTGCATCACCTTTTTCACATACCACAAGATCCTGAGATGCATTTTCTAAAACGCTTGTTCTGTAGTAGGCTTCCTGAAGTGGATCATGCCAGGTTAAATGAGATAAATGTTTTCCCAGTTTGAAGGTAAGACCTAAGTTTACCGTCCAGGCATTATCAGATCTTGAATCGCTGATCATGTTATATTTGGAACCTGCAGTTGTAGGATCATAGTCGTTGGCTTCAGCCCATCCGCCGCCATCAAATTCATCATCACCACTGATGACGTACATGGTTCTGGCTTCAATATCGATAAGTTTTGAAACTTTGTATTTCAATCCTACACCGAACTGATAGAATAGGGAATTAATATCGAAATCCTGCTTGATAAATAAAGGAACTCTTTTAGGAGTTTCGCTCCATCTGAATTCATTAGCGTCGTGCAGCGATGTATTGTATCCCTGGAATCCAATCCCTGCATACCCATGGAAAGCCCATCTGTAAGGAGAATGGTTATCAACTCTTCTTAATAGATTAGAAAAGTTAACATCTCCCATTAAGGCAAGCTGGTCATATTTGGTTGTTGCTGTAGCAACGCCCGCAAGATTACCTGCAGTACCATCAAGTTTTCCTTTCTGCTTAGTTTCTCCTCTCTGATAGATAAGGCTCAGTCCAAAGACGTGAGAAATCTGCTTATCGATACTTACGTAAGCATTATATCCCCAGTTTACCTTTTTGTCATAAAAAGACGTAAGATCAGAATGCGCCATGAATGCAGCACCTCCACCTACGGAGATAGACCAGTCGTTGAAACGTCTGGCTTTGTTGTCAAAACGCTGAACATTAGCAGAACCTGAAGAAAAAGTATTAGGATACTCAGTAGAAGAGTTTACTGTGATACTGTCCTGAGCGTAAGTCGCTATAGGCAGTGCGGCCAATAATAATAAACCTAATTTCATATATGTTTTATGTTTTATTTAGATAAAATCTTTCAATAATATTCTAGAAAATTCCCTTTCAAACAAATGCTTTTGATGGGGTATTTCTAATCTTTCTGATTTGAAAATCAAATCATTATACTTAATGATGTCAATATCTATTATTCTATCGCTATAGCCTCCAGATGATTTTGAATCATTAATTCTTCCCATCTCAATTTCTATATTTTTAATAAAATCAAGCAGTTGAATTGGAGAAAGATGCGTGAATATTACTGCTGCAATATTACAAAAAATATTAGAACTGACAAATTCTACAGGGTCCGTTAACAAAAAATCGCTGGTTTGTGATATCTGGTTTCCACCTTCATTTATCTTCTGTAAAGCGTGCTCTACATTTTTTTTTTGATCTCCGAGGTTACTTCCGAGTAACAAAACGACCTTATGCTGCGACATATTGGAAAATTGATTGATTTATGAGAAGTTTCTTTAAAAACGTCCTGGCAAATATAGTGGCAATTGTCCTATTATGCGCGGTATTTTTCGTCTTTTTCATTATGATGATTGTCTTCAGCTCCATGGGGAATGACCAATCTGTTGCTGTGAAAAAGAACTCTGTTCTGACGATTAATTTAAAAACTAATATAATAGACAGCCCCACTGAAGAAGAAGCGGGACTGTTCAACATCGGTGACAGAAACAAAAGCGTTCTTCTGTATGATGTATTGGAAGCGATTAAAAAAGCAAAGACCGATGATAACATCAAAGGAATAAGTATTGAAGCGGATGATCTGCATGCAGGACTTACCCAGATTGATGATATCAGAAGTGCTATTGAAGACTTTAAAAAGAGCGGGAAATTTGTATATGCCTACGGAAATGCCGTTTCGCAGTCTGCTTATTATTTAGGATCTGTAGCGGATCAGTATTACCTTAATCCGTCAGGAATGATTGAATTGAAAGGTCTGGCTACGGAAGTTGCATTTTTTAAAGATTTTGCTGATAAATATGGTATCGGTATAGAAGTAATCAGACATGGAAAATTCAAGTCTGCGGTGGAACCTTTTTTAAGAAATGATATTTCTCCGGAAAATAAAGAGCAGTTAAGTACTCTTTTAAATGACATCTGGAAAAATACTTCAACTAAAATGGCTGTGTCAAGAAAAATTGATACTGCACAGTTCAGAACGGTTGTAGATAGTTTATATGGAATGATTCCTGAATTGGGACTGAAATATAAACTGGCTGACAAACTGATCCAGAAAACGGAATACGATCAGATGATCAAATCAAAACTGAGTCTTAAAGAAAAAGAAAAACTGAGCAAAGTATCATTATCAGGATATATCAGTTCTTATGCAGACGAAGATAAGTCAGGGGAGAAGGTAGCTGTACTGTATGCCTCAGGAGGAATTAACAATGGTGATGGGTACAACGAGATCTATTCTGAAAAATACATTAAATACATCAAAGATCTTCAGAATGATGATAAAGTAAAGGCTGTGGTTTTCAGAATCAATTCGCCGGGAGGAAGTGCCAATGCTTCAGATGAAATTTTATTCGAACTTCAGCAGCTGAAAAAGAAAAAGCCTCTCGTGGTTTCTTTCGGAGACTATGCCGCTTCAGGAGGATATTATATCGCAATGGCTGCTGACAAGATCTACTCGGAGCCTAATACGCTTACAGGATCTATCGGGGTTTTCGGAGTGATTCCTTATTATAAAGATATAGCGAACAAAAACGGGATCCGTTCAGATATTGTTGCTACCAATGCCAATTCCCAGTATTATTCTCCTTTAAACGGGGTTACGCCTTACGGAGTAAACCTGATCACGAGAAGTGTAGAAGGAACGTATAAAAGATTTGTGCATTTTGTAACTCAAAACAGAAAACAGACTTTCGAGCAGATCGACAGTGTAGGAGGAGGAAGAGTATGGAGCGGTGTCCGTGCCAAGCAGATTGGTCTTGTAGACGAATTGGGAACACTGAATGATGCGATAAAATTTGCCGCTCAGAAAGCAGGTTTAAAATCTTATCATATTTCTTCTTATCCTAAGAGAATGACACCATTTGAACAGATCTTCAAAGATCTTAATGAAGAGGATATTTCTGCAAGAATCATTAAAAATAAGATAGGAAAATCCAATTATGAAATCCTTCAGCAGATCACGAATGAAAAACTGCAGTCTGAAGTGAAAATGGAAATGCCTTACCAGATTAAAATCGACTAAACTAAATTATATTGTACAGAAAATCCCGGGTCTGAATTTCAGATCCGGGATTTTATTTTTTTTAATTACCTGTAAGTTTAGCTTTTCTTTGTCGCCATTCCGTAGATCCAGAGAACAATCAATGCGCCTCCGATAGCCAGGATCCAGCTTCTTGGATTCCAGAACGAAGTAACATCTCCCCAGTGCAGGACGTAAACTCCAATAGCACCGCCTACGAATGCTCCAATAATTCCCAGAATAATAGTGATCAGCCATCCGCCTCCCTGGTTACCAGGCATGATCATTTTTGCGATAGCTCCAGCCAGCAGTCCGAATATAATCCATGTTAAAATTCCCATAGTTGCAATTTTTTTAAGTTAATATGTATTGATGTTTTTGCTAAGTTAAGGGAAAACATGATATGAATCATCTTTTCTTGAAGAATGAGTCAACAAATTCCGTACCATTGAAAAGCTGAAGGTCCTGCATTTTCTCGCCTACACCTATGTATTTTACCGGAATCTGGAACTGGTCTGATATACCTATAACAACACCGCCTTTGGCTGTTCCGTCCAGTTTTGTTACGGCAAGTGCATTCACTTCAGTAGCGGCTGTAAACTGTTTCGCCTGCTCAAATGCATTCTGTCCTGTAGAACCGTCAAGAACCAGAAGAATCTCATGAGGTGCATCAGGAATTACCTTCTGCATTACTCTTTTGATCTTGGAAAGTTCGTTCATCAGGTTGATCTTATTGTGAAGTCTTCCTGCGGTATCAATGATCACTACATCTGCATTTTGGGCTACAGCACTCTGTACGGTATCAAAAGCTACGGAGGCAGGATCGGAACCCATTTCCTGCTTAACGATAGGAACGCCCACTCTTTCGCTCCAGATGGTCAGCTGGTCTACTGCTGCCGCCCGGAAGGTATCTCCTGCTCCCAGAACTACCTTTTTGCCTTCAGTCTTAAACTGGTGAGCCAGTTTACCGATTGTTGTTGTTTTTCCTACACCGTTTACGCCTACAACCATGATTACATAAGGCTTCTTACTGGCATCAATATTTCCGGTACCTGCATGAGGATTTTCAAGAAGCAATCCTGAGATTTCTTCGCGGAGGATATTATCAAGTTCACCTACCCCTACATATTTATCACGGGCAACACGTTCTTCAATTCTTTCTATGATTTTGATGGTCGTGGATGCGCCTACGTCAGATGCAATCAGTATTTCCTCAAGGTTATCCAGTACTTCATCGTCTACTTTGCTTTTACCGACTACGGCCTTCGTCATTTTTTCAAAGAAACCCTGGCTGGATTTTTCCAGACCTTTGTCTAATGTCTCTTTTTCTTCTTTTTTGAAAATATTTTTAAACCAACTCATAGTTCATTCTTATTTGTTTTTTATAACTGCCGTGGCTTCCACTTCTATAAGGACATCGTCTCTGAAAAGACGGCTTACTTCCACAAGGCTGCTCACGGGAGGATTTTGAAGGTTGATGTGTAAGTCACGGATTTTTCTAAAGTCCGGTGTTTTGGATATATCAGTAATAAAGATTCCCAGTTTTATAATATCCTTTCCCGTAGCTCCGTATTCTTTCAGGATGTTTTCAATATTTTTAAAAACCTGCTCAGTCTGCGTTTCAACGTCGTTTCCTACGAGATTACCGGCAGCATCCAGCGGAACCTGGCCGGACAGAAGAATCATTTTGGAAGATCCGCAATCAATGCTTGTTGATTGTGAAAGTCCTTTGATGGTAAAAACTTCCGCCGAGTTTTTGTATGCTATAGGGCTCATCTTTTTCTGACTGAATGAAAATAGAAAAAATTCTGTGAAAACCAGGATAAGAATCTTTTTCATATACAGGATATTTAATTGATTAATAATCTGGTGAACAAAGATAACAAAAAAACTACCCAAAATATGAGTAGTTTTTTATATTGTAAATAAAGTGGAGATTATTTCTTCAAATAACCGTCTACTTCGTCTGCATTCATTACTTTTTCTTCGAAAACGTAAGCACCTGACTTAGATGACTTAACCATTTTCACAACTTTAGTCATTTTCTTTGACTGACCGCTTTGTAGGGTTGCTACTACTTTCTTTGCCATGGTAAATTATATTTTATAAATTACTTGATTTCTTTGTGAACTGTAACTTTCTTAAGAACAGGATTGAATTTTTTCAATTCCAATCTCTCAGTAGTGTTCTTTTTATTTTTAGTAGAAATGTATCTAGACATTCCTGGCATTCCGCTCTCTTTGTGCTCTGTACATTCAAGGATTACTTGAACTCTGTTTCCTTTTTTTGCCATGATTTATTAATTCTTTTTAATCAATCCGTTTCTAGTAGCTCTTTCAATAGCTTCCTCGATTCCAATCTTGTTAATCACTCTCAATCCATGAGCTGATACTTTCAGTGTTACGTGCTTATCCTGCTCCGGAAGGTAAAACTTCTTCTCTAATAAGTTAATTTCAAAACGACGCTTCGTTTTGTTATTAGCGTGAGAAACGTTGTTACCAACCATTGCACGCTTTCCTGTTATTTGGCAAATTCTTGACATATCTCGATGTTCTTATTTGTATAATATTTGAGAGTGCAAAATAACGAAGAATTTTTTAGATAGACAAATCTTTTGGAAAATATTTGAAAATAACTAGCTGATTAATAATCATGATTTTAAAATAAAAGAAATCCCGAAACACGCTCAGGCAGGTGACTGATATATTTCATGTAGACTTTCTTTTAAAAGAATATCCGAATGCTTTACCTTTGTTTTTAATTAATCTAAATAAAAATAGAATGAAGAGGATTTGTATTCTTTTATCCATGCTTCCTGTTGGGCTTATGGCGCAGGATTTCACAGAAGTCCAGACCGGAATGAAAAATTTCTACTACGGATCGGCTCATGCAGCGGATATGGACGGTGACGGAAAGCAGGATGTAGTGATCAACGGAGCTATAGATACAGATGGTGATGGAAGCGCAGACACTTCTTTTAATGAAGTATACAAAAATAACGGAACTTCTCTGGTGCCTTATGCGGACCTGGGAATAGATGCGACCCATCTGGGGGATATTAAATTCATGGATTTTAATAATGACGGTCTTCTGGATATTATTTCAACAGGGCTGAGTTATAATGATATCGTTAATTATAAGCACTACAGATTCCGGAATACAGGAACAGGTTTCATGAAAGAAGCTGATCTTCCGGGAAAAATCTACGGATCTCTGGAAGCTTTTGACTTTAATAATGATGGTAAAACAGATTATGCCATCAACGGAACACAATATGTAGACGGAGTAGGGTTTCTGAATAATCTTGATTTTTACAGAAATACAGGAACCGATTTTGAAATCTTTAAAGGCTGGCAGCCGGGAACCCAGAACGGGAGCTTTAAGTTTGTGGATCTTAATAATGACAATCTTCTGGATCTTGTTATTCTGGGGGTAGCTCAGGGTGATGTTCCGGTGGGTAAAGTCTATCTGAACCAGGCAGGAACATTGACGCTTTCGCAGGATCTTACTGCTTTGACGAGCGGGAAAATAGATTTTGCCGATTTCAATGCGGACGGTTATCAGGATATTGTGATCTCAGGCCAGGATGATAATTATACAGGTTACTTAGCCGTACTGATGAATGATGGAACAGGAAACCTGACCGAACAGAGAATCAATATTCCGGAAATTGCGGATTCATCTGTTGCTGCAGGTGATGTGAATAATGACGGCTACTATGATTTCATTGTTTCTGGGAATGATGAAAATACCAATGCGGTTGTAAAAACTTTTTTATATAATCCTGCAAATCAGAATCTTACTGAAAATATACCTACAGGGCTGCATACTTTAGGAGGTCCGGGTTTTGTGAATCTACTTGACTTTGACAATGACCACCGTCTGGATGTTTTATTGGCCGGATTTGATTGGGCAGATCCGGGCATACCTTCACTTACCAAAATTTTCAAAAATACTTCTACGGAAGTTAATCTGAAACCTGTACCTCCTGCAGTCCTTAATGTCACAAAAACCGGAAACCGCTTTACCTTCTCATGGATTGGAGCTTCCGATGATAAAACACCAACGAATGCACTCCGCTATGAAATTAAAGTTGGCTCTACGCCGGGAGCAGCCAATCTCGCAAAATATATTGTAACAACGCCTTCGTGGTTCCTGGATCTGGATCCTTCCATTCAGAATGTGTACTGGAGCGTAAGATCAATAGATGCTGCAAAAGTATTCTCTGACGCTTCTGTTCAGAATACATTGGGAGCCCGTGATGTAAAGGTCAACAGCAAGATTTCAATTTATCCGAATCCTGCCTCTGAAAAAGTATTCATTAAAGGAGATAAGGTTTCAGAAGCTGAAATGTATGCCATGGATGGTAAAAAACTGAATATTGTCTTAAATAATGACCAGTCCATCAAAGTGTCTCATCTTCCGAAAGGAATTTATCTGCTAAAACTGAAAATTAAAAACGAAATAACCACTCAGAAACTAATGATTAAATAAATTTGAATTGTTCTATTAGTAAGAAAAGCCAGCCGTCCAGCTGGCTTTTTGTTGAATGTATTTTTTGTGCGCTTTGTTTAAATCCTGGTGTTTCGTAAATAAGTGAAACGCCTTTGTTTATCTTAATTTAAAGGAATAAAAAATCAAGTCTTTGTTTTTCCTTGTGTTTAATAATCGCAAGGATAAACAAAGTTTTTGAAGTGAAAATTTTAATAGAGATAAACAAAGGCATTTCATTTAAAAAAGTAAAACAATGATCAGCTAATCAATATTGTTTTGAAAATGTGCAGCAGTAAAACTTAGAATTGCCACAGCTAAAAATCTTTGATTTTTTTAAAACTTATGTGAACTTCTTCTTCATACAGCCTCTAACTTCAAAATAACTTAAGTATTTAAAAAAAACTTTTGAGACTTTTGTGGTTATGATTTTTTATGCCCACGGATGCCACGGATTTTCACAGATGATTGTGTTTATTTGTGAAGATTATTCGTGCTGTTTGTGGTTAAAAGAATTGAAGTGGGAGGGGGCTTCGAGAGCCTCAGCCCCCATAAATATTTGTCATCAAAATGATCGTCGTAATGAAGTAAGTATCCTCTAAAGGGAGGTGAGGCACCCGAAGCTCCCTTTGTTGTTATGAATTTTTTTTCACCACAGATGCCACAGATTTTCACAGATGATTGTGTTTATTTGTGAAAATCATTCGTGTTATTTGTGTTTAATAACCTGCTATGCCTTTTTGATCTTATGTCTGAATTTTTCAATTAAAAAGTAGAACAGTAAAAATCCTAAAGCAAAATAGGAAAATCTTGTTAAAAGGTCTCCTGTTCTGGTATAGAACGTCATGGTTTCATAAAGATTCACTTTCGCGAATAAGGTGGTTTTGTCACCGTAGAAAGTATCGGCTTCTATTTCTCCTTTGGCATTGATATGGGCAGAGATTCCGCTGTTCGCAGCACGGGCAATTTCTCTTCTGGTTTCGATGGCTCTCAGCCTTGCGTAAGATAAAAGCTGTCTGTGGCCTTCTGTAACGCCCCACCAAGAGTCATTGGTCATGATACCGAAGAAGTTGGCTCCTTTTTTCACGTAATCGGTGGTGAATTCTCCGTAGATGCTTTCGTAACAGATGATAGGCGCCATTCTTCCTTTATTGTAAGGGTTAGAGAATGATTTTCTTTCCTTATCAATACCTAAGGAAGCTACCGTTCCGCCCAGATTAAGCATGGCATCACCCAGAAGAGGTTTTAAAACACTCATATAAGGGAAGATTTCCACACCCGGAACGAGTTTTCCTTTGTGATAGACCTGAACCTTCTGCTGCGGCGCAATCTGAATTGCGGTATTATAGCTTTCCACCCAAAGATCAGGATTAAGCTGGTAGGCTTCTTTTGGCTTCTCTTCCTGGTTTTTATAGAAACGGTGCGAAGAAATTCCGGTGGCAAAAACGGCTCCCGGATGTTGGGTTAAAAACTCTTTTATATTATTTAAAAGAAGACTCTTTTCGAAAGCGGTTTCGGAGATGGATCCTCTTCCCGGAAGTGCGGTTTCCGGAGCCATATAATAATCGATTTTCCCTTTTGAATTGTTTTCTGCTAAAGCTAGCAGGTCTTTTTCAATGGTCAGGCTGTCCTTTGAATACTTTTCAGCGTAAGGATCAAGCTCCGGCTGCAGCATCAGTACGTTGACCTGTCCGGAAGGCTTTTCATCAAAATTATTGTATTTGACCAACGAAATAATCATCGGAAGAATAATTAAACCGGCCACGATGGAAATATTTCTGATCAGGTCTTTTCGTTTTCTCCCGGCTTCCCAGGTTCTTATGGTGTAGAAAATTAAAACATTGATTACCAGGATCCAGAAGCTTCCGCCCGTGGCTCCCAGGGTGTCATACCATTGTATTAATTTAGGATAATCTGAAAATACATTTCCTAAATTCAGCCAAGGCCAGGTAAGTTCCCAGTTCAGGTGGAATTTTTCAAAACTCATCCAGATCGCTACTAGGAATCCCAATCCCCAATAGGTTCCCTGTGCATTTTTGTACCAGTGATAGCATTGGAAAACCAGTGAATACAAAAAGGAATTCACAAGGACCGGAAATACCACAGCCATCATAGAATGGCTTCCATCCGGGTTTTTTGAGCCGTACAGCCAGCCTGTCGTTACAATATTCCAGATCACAAAACAAAGGTAGGATAGCCCGAAAACCATCCAGCTTTTTCTTTTGTATGCAGAAAATTTTGAGATTCCGTGTTCCATCATCAATAAAGGAACAAGGGCAAAAAATATAAAGAACGGAACTCCGTAAGTAGGCCACGAGACAGACAGCAGCATCGCTGAAATGAGCGTAAGTAAAACGTATTTCATTAAATTAATTTAACACACAAATTTAATGTTTTTGAAATGAATAAATTTGCACCTAATGTTAAAGAAATTTTATAAAATTATTATTGTACCGTATACACTGTTTTTGCTCTACCTCATGTTTTTGGGAATGGGCAGATTTCAGTATGAAGATCATCTGATCACTGTGGCACCTATTTTTTCTACATTAGAATTTATTCAAAACAGTATTGATTGGAAAGATATTGTCATTATCGTTCTGGGCAATATCATTATGTTTATTCCTTTTGGATTTCTGGGCTGGGTGTTTCCCGGGTTAAATAATCTGAAAACCCTGCTTTATTCCTTTATTTCGGCTATCGTCATTGCTGAGGCACTTCAGTATTTTACCCGCATGGGAATATTTGAAGTAGATGATGTTATTTTCAATACTTTTGGAGTCTGGCTTGGGTGGCTGCTTCGAAAGTTTTTAGAAAAAAGATTTAGCCGTTTAGTTCTTTAGCCCGTTTTTCAGCATTAAGAATTCCGCTTTTCAGAATGTCTTTGAAGTTTTTGTCTTCAAATGTTTTTAAAGCGGCTTCAGTGGTTCCGCCCTTGGAAGCCACGTCCTTAATAAGCTCTTCCAGACTTTTTTCAGAATTGTTGATCAGGTGATAAGCGCCCAGCATCGTCTGCTTCACGAAAAGCTGAGAAAGATTTTCCTCAATACCCATTTCTACGCCGGCCTTGATCATGGCATCGATAATATAATAGAAATAAGCAGGCCCGCTTCCCGAAAGTGCCGTAACGCCATCCAGAAGGTCTTCATTTTCAAGATAAACGGATCTTCCCGTACTGTTCAGTAATCGTTCAACATTGATCAGCTGGCTGAATGAAATACCGTCTGCAGCCGTGTAACCGGTAATTCCCATTCCCAAAAGGGTAGGAGAGTTCGGCATGGCTCTTACAACAAGAGGGTGGTTTAATAATTTCTGAATTTTTTCAATTTTAATTCCGGCCATAATGGAAAGAACCATCTGGTTTTCTTTCAGTGTAAATTTGAAATTCTGAGCCACATGCTGGAAATCCTGAGGTTTTACGGCTACTATGATAAGATCGGCATCCAGTTCCTGGGTTTCTTCGAAAGTGGAGATTTTAGATTTCGGGAAATCTTCGGCAATTTTAGAGATTTTAGTCTCGCTGCGGGTGATCAGGTGAAGATGCTCCGGCTTGATCAGTTCGTATTTTAAAAATGATTTTGAAAAGGATAAGCCCATATTTCCGGCTCCTAAAATAGCTATTTTCATATTGGTGTTCTTTATTCTTTACTCTTTATTTTTCACTATTCACTCTCAACTCTTCACTCTTCACTTTTTTTACTTCAGATATTTTCTGAAAACTTTAGAATAGTTGTCGTTGAAATTAATAAGATCTATACTTTTAAAAGAAATTTTCCGGGGCTTTTTATCAATTCTGCCTGCCGGATCGTAGTTGTTAATGAGGACCGACTTACTGCTGACTTCTAAAATTTCACCAATCGAAAATAAGAATTTTTTATTTTTTGTGCTCTCAACAGCGCAATGAAAATCCTGTTTTTTTATGGATTTAAAAAGAGATTCGGGACTGTCTAAATTCGTTTTGTGAATAATATCTTCATTAAACCGGATCAGCTTTTCATCTGCATAGATAGCCTTTGAAATTTTATCGTATATATTGTTGCGGATCCCTCTGACTCTGTGATAGGGAACAATTTTAGTCCCTGCCAATGTAAAATCATGAGTTTCTTCCATCATGAGAAAATCATCGGAGAATTTTACCGGAAAACCATAGATCGCAGAATCATCATCAAGAGTAACTTTGACAAAATCTATATTACCGATATGTTTCTGGATTATTTTTTTAAATTCCTTTTCTGAATACTTTTTAGCCATAATCCCGATATTTTTAGCTAAAATAAAACTATTTAACCAAAAATAAGGTCTGAATCAGGTTAAATCTATTCCGTCGGGAATTCCGGGCGTCTCATTTTAAATTTTGTCCCTGAAAGAGATTCCAGGAAAGAAACGAGCGCTTTGGTTTCTTCTTTCGTTAAGTTCAGAGGCTTTAATAAAGGGTCGGTAACAGGGTGCATCGGGTCCAGCTTCTTTTTTTCAGGGCTGGGGTCCAGCTGGTGCATTCCGCTGTTGTAAATATTCACAACCCCTTCAAGATCGCTGAACAGTCCGTTGTGCATCCATGGCTGGGTAAGCATCAGATCTCTTAATTGCGGGGTACGGAATTTACCCACATCTTCAGGCTTTTTGGTAACGTCGTACAATCCCAGATCCTGGTATTTCTTTTTGTAATACGTAAGCCCAATGTTGTGGAAAGATTCATCTGTAAGATATTGCCCGTTATGACAGTTCATGCAGCGGGCTTTGGTACGGAAGATATGCATTCCGTAGATTTCTTCGTCTGATAAAGCATTGTATTTTCCTTCCAGGAATTTGTCGAAACGGCTCGGCTGGCTTTTGATGGTTTTCTGGAAATCGGCAATCGCTTTTACAATCCGGTCATACGTCACTTTATCTGTGCCGTATGCTTTTTTAAACAGTTCTTTATACCCTTTCACGGCCTGTATTTTGGCAGGCAGGGTTTTTACATCCATGGCCATTTCGTGATGGGCGCCCAGCGGTCCGGCAGCCTGCTCTTCCAGGGTTTTTGCCCTTCCGTCCCAGAAAAACGACTGGCGTTCTGAAATATTATACAGGGAGATGGAGTTTCTGTTTCCTAAAAGATGGTCGCTTCCCAAAGCAACACGTCTCCGGTCTGACCAGCCCATTTCAGGATCGTGGCATGAGCTGCACGAAACCTGGCTTGATTTGGATAATTTAGGATCAAAGAAGAGCATTTTACCTAAAATAACACCAGGCTTATCCTGCTCGGTGAAAAAAGCGGTATCATTTTTAATGGGAGCGAATTCTTTCCATTGCACTCCGTAATCGATATCAGGTTTCGGCCAGTCTGTGATGGCTTTTTTGTAGCTTTTTACAATATCCTCAATACCCGGATCCTGAATATTCGAAAGATCCTGATTTACTTTAGACGTAAAACTCCACAATACCAATAAAACCAATCCTAAAACCCAATATATACCTCTTTTCATCACTTAAAATGTTATTCCGATACTTCCTCCTGCAAAATTATTATTTTTTTCCTGAATTTTTTGTGATTGATACTGTGCACTTATAAAGAATGCAGGCAGTTTTTCAAGCTTAAAGTCATATCTCAATGATGCTCCGAATGTGGTGATATCACTCGCCTGGAAATTGAAATCCTGAAGAATCCATTCGTTGACCCCGGCATTTGGTGTGGTTGCCAGTGCATTGATAGATTTATTCACCTTTCTTGTGGAAAAATAAGGCTGGAATGTCACCATCTGACGGTCATTGATCTGCTGTTTTACATCTGCATTGATCCCGAAATAAGTGTAAACAAATTTCTGCCCGGCATCAGGAAATAATCTTCTTTCTTTGATGTCCTCACGTCCGAAAAAAGGAACTGCTGTCACCGAAAAATTATCTTTGGTGTACTGATAGAAACCTTTTACGGTAGTTTCATAATTTTCCCTGCGGAAGGATTCTCTTTTAAAAATCTGGGTTAAAGCGACGGTATTCAGGGAATAGCCATATTCGGAGCCGGTATTTCTTGCTGCTCTGTAGTTGACCAATAAACCTAATCTGTGTTTTTCATGAACCGTGAAGAACTTGGCGCCTTCTATTTCAAGGTTTTCATTCTTCAGATCAGAAATATCAAAGAAATTATTGGAACCGTCATTATAACTTTTCATATTGTTACCCGTTCCTGCGGATGCCTGAAGGTAAAAATCCCGGCCTCCGTTTCCGGAAATCTGAATTCCTCCTTTGTAAGAAAATTCTTCAAACGTATTTTTCGGCAATGTTCCTCCATTGAAAAGATAGTTCGAAAAACCAAAGCCTGACATCTGATAGACGTAAGGTCTGCCCAATAAGCTCTGGAAGTTCACAGAGTTGTTCTGGGTATATTTATTCAGTTCACCGAAAATACCGATTTCGTAATCTCTGAAAACCTTGTAGTTCAGTCCGGCATTGATCTTCAGATCAGAAGTGGTGCTTCTCATTCTCGGATCTCTTGAACGGTATCCAAGCTGTGCAGAATAACTTACCTGTCCGGCAAGGGTCCAGCGGTTCAGCTTTTGGAGATAACCACCGGCAAACTGATAGCGTTCAAGGTTTAATTTTCCTCCTACAGAATCTGCTGTAGTGTAAGGGGCAACGCGGTCATAATCTAAAGTTTCATTCCATTTTACGGAATTGACTTTTAAGTTCTGATAACTTGCATTTCCCCAGACATAGCGGTTGGGCTTTAGTTTTTGGAAAGATTTTGCTTCTACCGTTAAGCCTTTGCTGCCGCTTCCCAATTGCTGGCGGTAGCTTTTTTCATTGTTGTCATGATATCCGGCATTAAATTCCGAGAAGGAAACAGAACTATAATCCGACATAGCTGCCGGATTATAGTAAAAATTATTTTTAAAATTTCTTTCTGTGCTGTACTGGTTGTTCAGGGTTTTGAAAAGACTCAGGCTGTCCTGAGCTTTTACCGACAGCGAAAACCCGATCAGCAGTAAGAAGAAAGATCCTTTTGTATGCAGCATAATAAAGTAATCTAAACTTTTAGTGTACAATACCGTTTTTCAGACTTGGTTCAGAGTCTTTGGTGAAGTCATTAGATGAATTGTTGGTATCCATATAAAGGTTTTTACCGTTGTCCATCTGTCCTGTTACTTTACGTCTTACAGATTTTCCGAAACGGGTTGGGTCCTTGTCAATGGTTCCTACCGATGTCCATCCTCCGTCGATACTTGCTGAAGTCAGAACATGAACAAACTTGGTTGAAATACTGTTGTTCACTCCATCTATGATCCATGAGTTCGGAATAGCATAGGCGCTTTTTGAAGTAACTCCTCCCGCACTGTTCTGGTACGTGTAATCGTATTTGAAATTCGTAAGGAATGTATTTTCATCTTCTCCGGCAGGGAAACGTGCGATAATATAGCTTTCAAATCCACGGTCGTGAAGGAAGAACATATTGAAGTTCATCTGTGAATAAATGATCTTTGCATTCGGTACAGAAGGGTTGTCCACTTGTCCCAATGCAGGGTTTACAGACGGGAATTCAAAATTTGCGTTGTGAAGGTCATATGCTGTACTTGTATTGGCCTGGTGATTAATGGCATTGTCTGCAATAACGATGAAGTCACCTGGCTGTACCGGGTATTCGGTTCCGGCTCCCGGTAAAACCATCACTGCTTTTACTGCAAATGAAAGGTTTTTGCTGTATGGAGTAGGGTTTTTGTCATCCGTTGTCAGGAATTCCGACTGTCCAAGAATAAGCTTGTCAGCGTACAATACTTTTTTCGTATTGTTGGTTAATTTGAAATAACGGCTTGAATTGTAGTTTTTACCGTCAGAGGTTTTTACCCCGGTAAAGAAAACTTCCTCAATCACAAAGTCTTCATGGAATTTTTTAAGAATCAACGGAATCTCAAGATTGGTGATCAATGTTGCGATGTCAGTCTGTGCAGAAGCACCCACTCCGATCTCATCATTGCTGGAAATAACCACCCCGTTTACTGTAATTTTATAAGAACCGTAAGGAACCTCGAAAGTATGGATGTTTTTGTTTTGTATGGTTTGTTTAATGATCGCTCCCGTGTTTACTTCTTTCAGCTCTACATCAATGGTTTTGTAAGAAGAAATATTATCTCCCGAAAAAGACAAAGTTAAAGCTCCTTTCTGGGCCGTTGTTACTCCGAAATCATCATCGCTGGAGCAAGAAGTTACCGTAAATGTAGCGGTCATCATTGCTGCTAAACTTAATAGTATAACTCTTTTTTTCATGTTGTTTTCTTTTGATATATATTAAAAATTATAATTTAATTCCATTCCGAAATACGGGGTATTCAGTCCTTTTCTGTACACTTTTACATTGTTGAAAGTATAAGGCGCACTGTAATTGAAAAGTCTGTTCACAAACAGTGAAGTCTTTAAGGCTTTGTAGATGCTTTTCGTTATTTTAATATTTCCGGTAAGCGTAAAAGTGGTTAAACGGTCTAAATTATCGGTTACAGACACATTTCTTACCAGCCACTGCTTATAGATATCAGCTCTGTCGGCATCCGTGAAAGGGTGGATGATGCCGTCTGCTCCATAATAGGAGATAGGCTCAGCGATTCTTCTGTCATTGACTCTGTGATCATAAAGGCTTCCCTGTAAAGACGCTGAAACAATCAGATCCAGGCTTGGAAGATAAGTATCGATCAGTAAATTGTAGTTGATGTTGGAATTATTATAACCATCATCATTTTTATAAATTCCGTAATAAGGGAATGGTCCTACCCCAATTGATACACTTGGTTTGAAAGCAAAAGGCACAGAATTTCTGTACTGCGTTTTAAACCAGGCACCGGTAAACGTAAACCTTGTATTAATCGCTTTGATCCTTGGGGAAGTATACCCGAATTCAATACCCTGTTTTAAAGTCTCGCTTCCGTTTTCGGTAACCAGATATTCACCAAGGTTTGTTTTTAATTCATAAGGTACGTTCGTAAGATCCGGACCGTTAGGCGTCCATTGGGTAATATCTACCTGCGTAGCATCATACTGCTTGTAGGAATGAGCTGCTGTATGAACCATATTACGGAAACCGTTGTTCATATCTTCTTTAAAATACGTAACGAAAAGCTCATGGTTTCTGTAGCTCAGGTCAAGACGGATTTCCTTTTTAATACTTTTGGCGGCTTCAATAGCCTTATTTTCTCTCGACTGAACATACGTCATGAAATTAACGTAGCGGTAGCGCTCATCGTTATGATAATAATTCAGCTGGGTGTAATCCCAGTAATCTTTGTTCGGGTAAAGCATCAGAAGTGTTGGCTGCTTGTAGAAAAGACCGTATCCTAAAGTAATGTCCGTTTTCAAAGGATAATTGTTGATCATCAGATGCGGAAGATTGTACTGGAAATTCAATCTCGGTTCTGTAAAAACTTTTTTGCTGATGGCAAATGATTCATCGATCCCGAAATTCTTAGATAATCTTAAACCTGCATACAAAGTAAATTTATGCTGATCAAGCGCATAGCTCATCTGGTCACCGAAAAATGCAGATAAAAGATTGGACGCCGGAAGCTCATCATAAGCTCTCGGTCTCTCTATATTGACAGAGGCAGACGGAGGCGTTCTCATATCGTATTGCAAGCCTTTTCCATTGTTTTTTGAATACCTCCAGTCAAGTCCGGCTTCATAATTATGGGTAATTCCACCTGTTTTTCTTACGCCATTCGCTTTGAATAATGCGGTGATATCCAAAGGTCTTCCTTCCGTTGAAAAATTCGCCACATAACGAAGGTTCGGATAAAATCCTACATTTTCGCCCTGCTCAGTAGCCAGAGAGAATGAACGCGGGCCCGAAAGCTGAATCAGTTTTACCTGTTCAATCTTTTCAAAACCTTGACGGATAGCCGTGTTTAAAGTCAGTTTATTGAAGAAAGAAGCTTTGTCCAGCTGATAAATGAAATTGTTGGTCAGGCTGATTCTCGTATTGGTAGATTCGTATTTATCTGTTGAAGGATATCCGTTGTCCGGATCGTATTTTAATTTGTCAATATTCGTTGAAAAGTCAATATTCGATCTCCATTCCAAAGGTCTGCCCCATAAATTTGACATTTTTTTGGAACGGATAGAAGCTGTGATCCGCTGGTAATTTTCAAATTCATTCGTAGGATCAGATTTGGAATCAAGATAATCCGCACTTGCACTCAGCTGCCATTTATCTGTAATTTTAAAACCCTTGCTTACATAATACTGTTTGCTGTACCCATCCGCTTTGAAGCGCGCCTGTAAAGGGGATTGTCCTATTTTTCGTTCTATTTTGATCAGTCCGGAAGTCAGGTCACCATAAGATGCAGAAGGAATTCCTCTGATGATTTCCACTTTTTCAATATCATTCGTAGAAATCGTTCTCATATCTACGCCGGAAAAAGCCGTTTCTCTGCCCATAGGAGCCTGTAAAAACTGCTTTGGGTCCACTGAAAGCTGCAAATCTGCATTGGAATTAATGATGTTGTCATCCACGATAAACTGAACACCCAGTGATGAGGTGCTGTATTTATCACCCGAATGGCCGCCTGTATTTTCTCTCAGGGTAGCTTTATTGACACCGTTTAAAGAAGGAAATTTTGCCAGTCCGCCGGGTAATAGTTCCATCAGATCGGTGAAACTTGACGGCTGTAAATGCTGCATCGCCTGCCTGTCTATCACAGATTTGGTGGTTAATCCCTTACTTTCCTTAGAGAATATAACGACCTCTTCCAGTTTATTGACAGGTTTAAGATTGATGGTAATATTTTGTGCAGAAGTAACGGTAATTGCGATTTCCTTATCCTCGTACTCCGGATATGAAATTTTAAGCGTATGTTTTCCTTTTGAAAGAGGAATGCTTGTATTTCCGTCCTTATCTGTGGAGGCAGAGATCTGGTCAATAACAACAGAAACTCCGCTTAGTTCTTTATGATCTTCATTTAAGACTTTGATGCTGATAGGAGATTTCTCTTCCTGGGCATACAAGAACTGGGTAGAAAAAATGAAAAAAAAAGCGAAATATAAAAACCTGGTCATTTGTATTTTGTCTAAATAAAATTGACCGCAAAAGTATTGAAATTTATGACTCTATTAATTATTTATTTAGAATAAATTAAAATAATTGATAAAAGTCAGAAATATAATTGAAAAAAAATTACATAATACCCTGTGTGATTTATATAATATTCACCTCTCTTTCCAGCGTTATTCCGAACTTTTCTTCAACTGAACGGATGATCTCAGTAGAAAAATCAAAGATTTCTTTTCCAGTAGCATTTCCGGTAGCGTTGACGATCACCAGGGCCTGAAGTTTGTGCGATGCCGCATTTCCGATTTGCTTTCCTTTCCATCCGCATTGCTCAATCAGCCATCCTGCAGGTACTTTTACCACATCTCCGTTCGGGTAGCCGGGGATATTTTCAAATTTCTGCTTTAATTCTTCAAACTGAGTTAAAGGAATCGTTGGATTTTTAAAAAAACTTCCTGCATTTCCGATGACATTCGGATCCGGCAGTTTGCTCTGTCTGATATTGATCACTGCTTTCGAAACATCCTGAATGGTTGGGTTTGTAATCCCCAGGTTTTCCAGTTCCGTCTTTATCGCTCCGTATTCTGTTTTGATGTGGTGATTTTTCTTCGTCAGTTTAAAGCTGACTTCCAGGATAACGTATTTTCCTTTTCCTTCCTGCTTGAAAATAGAATCCCTGTAGCCGAAACGACAGTCCTCAAGGCCGAAAATTTTAATTTCAAGATTTTCAAGGTCTAAAACCGTACAGCTGACAAAAATATCTTTGATCTCAGTTCCGTAAGCTCCGATATTCTGCATCGGCGATGTCCCCACATTTCCGGGAATCAGTGAAAGGTTTTCCAGTCCGCCATAATTTTTCTCCAAACTGTACAATACGAGCTCATGCCAGTTTTCTCCTGCTTTTGCAGTAACCAGA
This sequence comes from Chryseobacterium endalhagicum, assembly GCF_016745235.1. Lineage (GTDB taxonomy): Bacteria > Bacteroidota > Bacteroidia > Flavobacteriales > Weeksellaceae > Chryseobacterium > Chryseobacterium endalhagicum. Next base: position 527,223 of record NZ_JAELVM010000001.1, read on the forward strand.
ACCTCATTTTCACTAAGATCCTCTTCCGAAATTCCTTTTAAGCTGAGCTTAATGGCAAGTCCGTCGAAATTTTTAGTCAGCAGAATATTGCTTCCGCCGCCCAGAAATAAAACGGAAAGATGATGATCTTTTGAATAAAGTACCGCCTTCTTCAGCTCATCAATGGTTTGAACTTCAATAAAATATTTTGCGTTGACATCAACACCGAATGTATTATAAGGTTGTAAGGAAAAATTTTCTTGCATGATTTATCTGTATTCTTTTGGAATAATGAGGGTGAGTTGTTCTTTAAACTGCTTCAGCTGTTGGTAATGCAGGGTGTCTGCATAAGAATTAACGTAAATATGAGCCTTTTTCGGGGTTCTGATCTGAAAAGTTTCGTCGATGCCGTCTACAGACTGTTTACTCGGAGAACTTTGGATCTCATCAAGATCTTTAATGTTGATCGGTGAAATAAGGTACTTCCAGGTGTGGGCACTGATGGCAGAATCCCATTCTTTATGCGTCCGGCGGGCCGTAATGCCAACCTCTGCATGAATGGAGTCTTTTGTAACTTTTATGATTTTATAATCTCCCTCATCACCTCCGATATTAGAAAGGCTGATAAAAGTGATTTCGTTTGGATTTTTGTGAGCAGAAGGTGTCTGATCCTTTTTTCTGTCACAGGAAAATAATGCCGGCAGCAAAAACATTGAAAACAGAAGTTTCAGGGCGTTATTTTTTATTGCCGGCATCATGGTATATTTTTATAGGCTGAATTCTTCTCTGTATGTTTTCAGCGCCTGTTTCAGGATTTCAGCACTTCTCCTAAGATCTGCTTCTTTCAGAACGTAGGCGATTCTTACCTGTTTTTTTCCTAATTCAGGATCACTGTAGAAACCTCCCGCCGGAGCTACCATGATGGTTTCCTTATTAAGCGAATATTTTTCCAAAAGCCATTGTGCAAATTTCTCAGTATCATCCACTGGAAGTTCTGCCACACAATAGAAAGCACCTCTTGGCTTCGGGCAGATTACACCCGGAATCGCGTTCAGAAGATCTACCAGAATATTTCTTCTGTGCGTATATTCTTCTCTAACCGATCTGATGTACGCTCCGTCATTCTGGTGTGCTGCTGTTGCTGCAATCTGGCCCAAAAGAACCGGGCTCAGTCTTGCCTGGGCAAAAAGCATAGCTGCATCGTGTATTTTTTTAGAACGGGTTACCATGCATCCGATTCTTACGCCGCACATAGAATAACGCTTCGATTCTGAATCAATGATAATGCAGTTTTCCTTCAGTTCAGGGAAATCCAGCATGGAAATCTGCTGCTTTCCATCATAAACGTACTCTCTGTACACTTCATCAGAGATCACAACGATGTCATATTTTAAAGCAATTTCAGCAAGTTTCTGAAGTTCTTCACGCGTGTAAAGATATCCGGTAGGGTTACCCGGGTTGCAGATCACAATTGCTCTTGTCTTGTCTGTAATTTTTTTCTCAAATTCTTCGATCGGAGGAAGAGCGAAACCTGTGTCAATCGTAGACGGAACCGCCACTACATGAACATTGAATGTGCTGGTGAAACCATTATAATTCGCATAATAAGGCTCAGGAATGATCACCTCGTCGCCGTCATCACATAAAGTGGAAATTGCAAAGTTCAGGGCTTCAGAACCTCCGTTGGTAACGATGAAGTTATCCGGTGTAAGATCTGCAAATCCTAAAGTGTGATAATACTCCGTAAGAGCTTTTCTGTATTCAATATTACCTTCAGAAAGTGCATACTCCAATACTTTAAGGTCGATGTTTTTTAAAGCATTTAAAGCGGTTTCCGGGGTTTCAATATCAGGCTGCCCGATATTAAGGTGATATACTTTTATTCCCTGTTGTTTTGCTTTTAAAGCATAAGGAACCAGTTTTCTTACCGGGGAAGCCGGCATATGCTGTGCTCTGTTTGAAATATTCGGCATTGTTCAAAAAATTTGTATGGCAAAAATAAGATTTAATTTCTCAATAATAAAATAACCTGTTGCCCATTTTAAGTGCTTTTTAATTGTTTTGAAAATCAGCATATTAAATTTGATTGTTGCCCGCTCTTTGGATGGTCAACATAATCTTTTTTATTTATGCTCGATACTGGCGATTAATTTGTTGAAAATATGACCTGTTTGGGATTGAGTATATGCTAAAATGATTGAATTTGTTAAAATAATACATGAAAATGTGAATAAAATATTTGGTCAGACAATAATTTTTATATATAGTTAAAATATTGATATGCTAATATTATTAACTTATATTTGATTATTTCATAAAAATTTTGATTTTGTATTGTATTTTTTATTAAATTTCAGCGCTAATAAAAAATAATTATGAAAACAAATTTACCATTGAAGGTTTTACCTCTTATGGCCTTTCTTGCGGCATCCACTGTAGGTGCCCAAAATTATCAAACACTGCCGGTTCAGTCCGGATATACGGCAGATGTAATCGCAAACGGTGTTGGAACAGCATTATCATCTACTACGGAAGACGTTGACGGGGTGTCATTTGCTTTTGTAGCCAGAGATTTTCAGCTTACTTCCAGCAGTACACCTCTTAATTACGGGCTTCCCGTAAACGGAACGATTAATTCTGTAGTGGCTTCTACTGCAGGACTGAGTTTCCAGCTTGCTGATCTTTCCGGGAATAATTCCCTGAAAATTGCAAGCAATACGGCCGGAAGTAATTCAGGAACGCTGACGTTTATTACGCCTGTTCCGGCTTTTAAGCTGTACATGCTTGCTACAGGTGGAAGCGGACCGTGCACAGTGAATGTGACGGTTAATTTTACAGATAATACCACGCAGGTGTTTTCCGGAGTAAGTATTTCCGACTGGTATAGCGGATCAAGCTATGCTATCCAGGGAATCGGAAGGATCAACAGGACCAATAATGTTCTGGAACCGAATTCTACCAACCCAAGATTGTATCAGTCTGCTTTGAGTATCGATGTAGCCAATCATACAAAACCCGTTCAGAGTGTTAAGGTTGAAAAAGTGAGCGGTACAGGGATCGCTAACATTTTTGCGTTTTCAGCTGATGCTTATACAGATTGTATAGCGCCTACACTTCAGCCGGTAGGAACGCTTACTTCAACTTCTGCTCAGGTTTCGTGGGCGTTGCCGGGTAGTGTTCAGGCAGCAAGCTATGATATTTATTACAGTACCACCAATACTGCTCCTACGGCAGCCACAACGCCTAATCATCCGGGAGTTACGGGAACTTCATTTACCATTCCGTCTTTATCACCAAGCACAACGTATTATTACTGGGTGAGAAGCAATTGTAATACAGCAACCTCTCAGAGTGGATGGTCAGCAGCCGGAACATTTGCTACATTATGTGGTACCGTGGTTCCTTCATATACCAATAATTTCGACAGTTTCCCGGGAACATGCTGGAGTGGGAACCTTTCCGGAGGTACACCGGCTACAGGACCTACAGGAACAACTTTATATTGGGAATCGGATGGGTTCTTAGGAACGGGATCAGGTGGATCTGCAACGATCAACTTATATTCAACAAACAGAACTGGATGGCTTAAAACTCCGCCTTTTGACCTGTCTGGAGGTACTTATAAAGTAAAATTTGATTATGGCGTAACGGCTTATGCCAATACTACCAGCTCGCCGATGGGTTCTGATGATCTTGTTCAGCTTTTGGTATCCAATGATGGCGGAAGTACATGGACGGTTCTGGAAACATGGAATCAATCCAATGGTCCTTCCAATACATCTACTCAGTATTCATATACATTAACAGGGTATAACAGTGCGAATACGGTATTTGCTTTCTACGGAACAGACGGAACAGTGAACGATGCTCCTGACTATAACTTTTATGTAGATAATTTTACCGTTGAAAGCTCTCAGCTGAGCACTTCAGAAGTAAAAGAAGGAGTGAAGAAAGTATCTGTTCATCCGAATCCGTTCAAAGACGTGCTGTATATTTCAGATGCAAGAGAAGTGAAATCTGCAACGGTGGGAGATGTTTCAGGAAAGGTGGTGAAAACCTTTACAGGAGCAGTGAAAGAACTTGATTTAAGTATGCTGAATACAGGTTTATATTTTGTGACGATCTATTTCAAGGATGGTTCACAATCTACTGTGAAAACGATCAAAAAATAATGCATATTTTTTAATTAATAAAAAAACGGCGGTTATCTCAGATAGCCGCCGTTTTAATTTTATTCCTTAGGAACCTTCATCAGTTAGTCATTTTTAATGATTTTCTTGGAAATGATTTTCCCATGATGATTCTGTAAGGTGATAATATACATTCCCGTGTTTAATGCTGAAGTGTCTACTGCTTCACTTCCGCTTTTTAAATTTCCTTTCAACAATTGGCGTCCTTCCATGTCGTTTATTTGATAGGAGATGTTTTCTTTTGAAATAATGGTCAGCTTTCCTTTAAAAATAGTGGCAGGAACAGCCGCAAATGGTTTCTGTTCTTTTCCTGTTTCTACAGTTGATAAAATTGCATTGGGATTATACCGGTAGGTAATGGTTACCGGTGTTCCGTATTCATTATTAAAATCATCTACCAGATAATACTTTATCGTATAATCTATCGGAAATGTTCCGCTGCCGACATTGGAATTCCACATGTTGTAACCGCTGGAAGGAGTTTCCGAGTTGGCATTGATCGTAATAGCCGGATTGGAATTCGAAGGATAGACAGCATTGGCAGCTACAGATGGCAGGCAGGTATTCAGGTAGCAGAATTGGAAACCGCTTCCTGTTCCATTCTGGATGCTGAGAATTTTAATGCGCACATTAACGGCTGATGAAGAGGTGTTTTTAATTTTATAATGAAGTGTGGCAGTGCTTTCGTCGGTGGTATTGTACGTAAGAACCTGGCCATTGGAAATTGAGGCTCCGTTTTCTTTTACCAAAACCAGCTGTGCCTGGCTGAAATCAGGTATAAAATACAATAAGAGTAAAAAAAAGAATTGTTTCATAGCTTTGATTATTTAATAATTAATTTTTGTGTTTTTGGTTCGGCATCTTTTTCTTTTATTGAAACCAGATAGGTACCCTTAGCCAGATGTTCTATAGAAACAGGGCTGTCCGGTGCTACATTGTTTTTTTCTAAAACAATTCTTCCGGAAGTTTCATAGATTTTCAGATCTGTTTTATAGTCAGATTGAATCTTAATATATTCTGAAGCTGGGTTTGGATATAGAGTAAGATAGTTGGCATTGGTTTCAGAATTGCTTGTTCCAAGAGTTCCCAGTAAGAATGAACGTGCGTTTATAACGGCTCCGGTATCAGCATTCAGCAATAGCAAAACGACCTTCAGTTTACTTGTATTAAAAGTAGTGGGAATAGTAGCTGTAAAAGTGTAATTGACAACTTGTCCATCTGTAACGGACGAAGGGATGGAGCCTGCCACACCTGTGTAACCCCCGATCAGCATTCTGCCAACATTATCATAAGTCATTTGTGAAGCGGGAACCGGGTTGGGAAGGTTTTCATAGCCTCCCATAGGTCCCAGTGAACCTCCTGCAAAATAGTTTCTCTGGGCGTAACTGTTGGTGGTACCTTTTACGCCGTCTTCCACTAAAATTGCGGATAATCTTAAGTTTGCATTACTGATAACAGTTTTAAATGTAGCAGATGCATTAAAGGTCAGTATGTTTCCTGACAATGAAGAAGAAGCATCCAGTCTGGCTGGGACCAGCATATTTTTTCTGAAATTAATATAATTTTGGGTAGTGGTGAGGAATTTCTGTAAGTCTACTCTGTCCGCATGCATTATAGGAAATGCACTAAATGCACTTGCATCATTATACTCACTTACCTGCATAGGATCACTATTGTGTACGGCTATTCCGATGAAGTTCTCGGGATAGTCTACAGTCATCTTATGCATGATCACATGGCCTTGAGGACAGTGGCCGCACCAGGTTCCGGTGCCTTCTTCAATTAATACCTTTTTGGGTGATTGTTCACTCAGACTTCTGAAAACAGTACTTTGGACGTTGTCCGATGGAGTAGAGTCTGCTGAACCGTTAACCTGTGTAATGGTAACGGTTATATTTTTTTCTGCTGCCAGAGCATAGTTCAGATTTACGGGATGGGTAATCGTGGCTTGGTTTCCCGTGGTTAATGGAGGAGTGACGGAAAATGTAGAAATGTGATCATTCAATCCGTCATTCCAGTTGAGGGTTATAGTATTGATACTTTCAAATCCATTGTTTTTTATGGTTGCTTTCAGAGGGTAATTTGTGTTAATCAGTCCATATTCCGGGACAGAAACTGAGGTCAATCCAAGGTCACTAGAAGCGAGGGTTTTCACCTCAATATTATCTATAACCAAAAACAGGCCCTGAGAATTATAATGTCTGAATGAGATAAAAATATTCTGCCCTATAAATGCAGAAAGGTTTATGGATCTATGCTGAACACCGCCCTGTGCAACCTCTTCTGTAAAAACAGGAGTAGATGCTGTGATAGTTCCTGAATTGTTGGAGGTGGTCACATAGATGGAATATTTGTTGTGAGATAATTGCGGAGTAAGTGTTGATGTGGCTAAGTCATATACTAATGCCACATTTGATGCGGTTACAGTTCCTAAGTTAATACCTGGGGAGGTAATAAGGTCATTGGTTATTCCCACATACATATTTGATTTCAATGAACCTGTTCCGAAACTTTGGCTTAGCGCAGAAGCGTTTTCGTTTACCCAATTCTTGGTGTCTCCGTCCAGATCTACGCTTGTCCAGTTATTAAGGCCGGTGGTATTAAAATCCTGGCTGTAATAAGTCTGTGCAAAATGTATTCCTGAAATCAATATACCCATTAGAAATAAAATTTTTTTCATGCTATTGAAATTTAAGGTTAGAAATATTGCGGATCCATCCTGTATCATTTTAAGGTTATCATAATCTTTGTGAACACCCGCTGATTTTTTGAGAAATGAGTCTGGCCGGAAGGGCCAGCCTCATTCTGTAAAGATTATTTAATGATTATTTTTTGTGTTTTTATTTCGGAATCCTTTTCTTTAAGGGAGATGATATAAACTCCTTTAGCAAGATTTTCAACAGAAATCCGGCTGTCAGGGTAAACATTTGATTTTTCCAGAACCAGTTTTCCTGAAGCATCATAAAGCTTTATGTCTACATTTTTATTGGCCTGTACCTTGAAAAATTCTGATGTTGGATTAGGATATACAGTCAGATAATTGTCATTGGTTTCAGAGGTACTTGTTCCCAAAGTACTAAGCAGGAAAGAGCGTGTATTGATCACTTCACCGGTAGTGGCATTCAGGAGAAGCAGTACAGCTTTTACCTTACTTAAATTATAAGTGGTCGGAATGTTGGCTGTAAATGTATAGCTGGCAACCTGTCCGTCTGTAATTGAAGTAGGAACTGAACCTGCCTGTCCTGTGTATCCTCCCAGCAGCATTCTTCCTACATGATCATAGGTCATTTGTGCTGCAGGTACCGGATCGGGTAGGGCTTCATATCCTCCCATGGCTCCATTGCTTCCCCCTGCATAATAATTTTTTTGATTATAATTTGTAGTCGTTCCTTTTACTTCATCTTCCACCAGGACCACGGCGAATCTTAGGTTGACATTGTTCATAACGGTTCTGAATGTAGCTGAAGCATTAAAGGTAAGCGCATTTCCTGCCAATGTAGCAGATGCGTCCAGCTGTGCCGGGGTGATGAGAAGTTTTCTCGTACTCACCTGGGTGGTCATTTCGTTATTGGTTACGCTTTTATTTAAAGCAGCCCGATCTACATTCATAGACGGATATCCGTTGAAATTAGCTCCGGTATTGTACTCACTTACCGCCATTGGGTCGTTGTTGTGTACCCCGATCCCAATAAAATCATTCGGATAATTCGTATCCATATATTTCATAGCAACCGCGCCTCTCGGACACCATCCGCACCAGGTTCCGGTACCTTCTTCAACCAGGACTTTTTTAGGTGAATTCTGGCTTACAGTTCTGAACATGGTATTTTTGCTGTTGTCAGCAGGTGTAGTATCAGTGGCTCCATTTACCTGAGTCACTGTTACGGCCATATTTTTTTCCGTCACGGAGGAATAATTGATCGCGACAGGATGGGTAACGGTGATTTCCTGGCCTGTATTAAGCGGAGAAGATAATGGAATAGTGGAAATATGGTCTGTTGTCCCATCATTCCAATTAAGAGTGATGTTATTAACAGTTTCCGATCCGCCGTTTTTTACCGTTGCTTTAAGCTGGTAATCAGTGCTGATGAGACCGTATTCGGTAAGGGAAACATTTTTCAGGACAATATCTTTGTCAGCAAGAGTTTTTACCTGAATATTATCTACGATTAAATAGTTTTGATCTGTACATTCATAATGTCTGAATGAAATATAAACCTGCTGCCCTATGAAAGCAGTAAGGTTTACCGATCTGTTTTGAAAGCCTCCTGTAGCCACTGTTTCTGTGTAAACAGGAGTCGACGTTATAATTGTTCCTGATACATTGGAAGTAGTAACGTAGATTGAATACTTTTCAGCAGGATAACCGGGTTCCGTCACCAGGTCGTATTGTAGGTAAGCATTGTTCGCGGTGACCAATCCCAAGTTAATCAATGGAGAGGTGATTAAATTATTAGGGGTTATACCCCCTGAAGCGCTTGTCCATGAACGGGATACCAGTGATCCGGCTCCTAAAGCCGTATTTATACTGGATACGTTGGAATTGGCCCACTGTTTGCCATCCCCGTCAAGGTCTGTACCGACCCAGCTGTTGAGCCCAGCCGTATTAAAATCCTGACTGTAATAAGTCTGGGAAAAATGGATCCCTGAAACAAGGATACCCATAAAAAATAAAATTTTTTTCATATTGTTAAAAATTTAAGGTTGTTATAAAAATTCGTAAGTATTATTGGTGTTTATTTTCTCTTCTCTTACATTGAGTACAGTGCCGTTGGAATCCGTAATCATAATAATGATTTTAAGTTTATCCGCATTGTAACCTGCCGGAACCGTATACTGAAAAGCCCTTATGTATTCACTGGACGTAGCCGTCTGCGTATTGGGAATGTTTTCTCCGGTAACGGAAGAGGTCAGTTTACTTCGTAAAACGTTGTGATGGACGTAATTGTAAATGTAACTGCTGCCTCCATAAAGTGAACTGATATAATTTTTCTGATGATGCACCAGCCCGTCCTCTACCAGAAATGCTGCAATTTTAAGATGGGTAAAATCCTCAGTAAACAAAACCGAAGCCTCGGTAGTAAAAGTATTCCCGGAACCTGAGGTTTTCATTTTAATTCCGATTTTACTGAAAGCGCTCAATTGTCCCAAGGGTAAAGACATATCTGTATAATTGGAATCATAAGGCCATACTGTATTTCTGTTGATAAACATAGCCGGCCATTCGGTAACGTTTTTTAAAGTTTCCATTTCCGTGCCCGTATCATTGGACCAGGGATCAGTGGTGCCTGCAGGTCCATGGATTCCTATAAAAACAAAATCTTCGGTCTGGTGGGCAAGATTGTCATGTCTTGCCAGCGCTATGGTACAGTAGCCGCACCACGTCCCTGTAAAATCTTCGTACAGGATTCTGTGTTTAAAACTTATTCCGCTGCTTACAACAGCTTTTACAGAGATGGGGTTGATGGGTAAATCCCTATATTCAGCTCTTACGGTGTAGCTGCCTTTCTCAGTAGGAGTAAAGGTGTTTCCCGAAATCATTTGATTGTTGATATAAATCAGACTTTGTGAGGTCACATCATTCGTAAGATTATCTTTCACCTTAAAAACAAATGTTTTCCCTACTAACTTTTCATTTCCGCCGTCAGCAGTTACCGTCAGATAGGTCACTTCAGCGTTACCCTCATCACTTGCTGAGCCCTGGCACGCCGACAGAACGAAAAAAACAAGTATGCCATGGATAAGAAATATTAAGCTTTTTTTCATATTGTTTTCAAAATATTCAGTTAAAAATCGGTTCTCTAAAATGTTATCAAATTCATTGGGCAAATCAATTGATATTTTACTTAATTATTTTATTGAATTTATAATAAAATTATACTTTCTTTGTGTTTATTATTGCAAATATATAATAATAATTAACATATCATTAGTTTTTAATCTGTATGTTTGTAAAAAAAATATTACATGATGAGAAAAATACTATCCCTGGTTCTGGTTTTGTTCCTCCATTTTTTCTATGCTCAGAAAGTACCCAATGTATCCGTCATTAATCTCAATAATGAAAAGGTAAATGTTTCAGAAATAGATTCCTCAAGTCCTGTTGTGCTTACATTTTGGGCGACATGGTGTCTGCCGTGTATGGAAGAGCTTAATACCATCAATGAAAAATACGAAGACTGGCAGAAGGAGGCCCGGTTTACAATATATGCAGTGTCTACAGATGATGCCCGCACAGCATCAAAAGTGAAAACAGTGGTTAAAAGCAAAGGATGGCCCTATACCATACTCCTGGATTCCAATCAGACTCTGAAAAGAGCACTCAATGTGAACAGTATTCCTTATTTAGTTCTTCTCCATAAAGGAAAAATAGTGTATTCTCATGTAGGATATTCCTCTGGTGACGAGGACGAGCTGATCGCGAAAATTAAAGACTGTTATAAAAATTAATCTTTTGGAAATGGTGAATAAATTAATGATCAGTACGATGTTCCTTTTCAGTACTCAATTTTTTTGTCAGCTAACTGTAAATTTAGAATCTAACTCCCAATACTATATAGATGATGATAAGATAAAATTGTCCGAAGCAGAAGCATCGCACAGGTTCAGATCCAATAATTATCTGAATATGAATTATAAACTAAAAAATTTCACATTCGGAGCCCAGCTGGAATCTTATGAACCTAAGGCTTTACTGAATTATTCTCCGGCTTTTAAAGAAACCAATCTGGCAACATATTCCATCAATTATAATAACGAGAAGGCTGGAATTGATGTTACTTTAGGCCACTTTTACGAACAGTTCGGAAGTGGTTTGGCATTACGTCTCTGGGAAGATAAACAGCTTGGAATCGCCAATTCCCTGCTTGGCGGAAAAATAAAATATACTGATCCTGATCAGATTATAACACTTAAGGCGCTGGCCGGGAAGCAAAGGTCAGGATTTACACTTACCGATGGATTTATTGGCGGCCTGGATGCTGAACTTAAGCTTGATTCTCTGATGAAAATCAAAAATCTCCGGTCTGCTATTGGGTTAAGCTATGTAAACAAATATGAGAATAACAGGGAAAATGCTCTGTCTCCAAAAAATGTTGAGGTGTACGCCTCACGTCTTAAAATGGAGTATTCCAAATTTGCCATGGAATTTGAATACCTGTACAAAACTAAAGACAACATAAAACAGGTTACCGTTTTGGATCCGAATAATACCTTTTCGGGAAATGCCTACTACCTCAATCTTTCATATGCTGCGGACCGGTTTGGAATTATCGCCAATCTCCGGAGGCTGGAAAATTTCAATCTATATTCCCAGCGCGACCAGATTGGGAATATTTACCATAATGCGGTTCTGGATTATTTACCGGCCCTTACAAAACAGTATGATTACAGTCTTGCCAATATCTATGTGTATCAGGCACAGCCAAGGCTTTCTTTTCTGCCTCAGAAAAAATCAGGGGAGATAGGTTCCCAGTTCGATATTTTTTATAAAATCAGGAAAAGAACATTTCTCGGAGGCAAATACGGTGTGGACCTGTCACTGAATATTTCCAACTGGTATGGGCTCAAAGGAACCTATCGTAATTATATCAATGATAATAATAATTACAAAACAGATTTTTTGAAGCTCGGAGAGAAGTATTATGCCGATCAGAGCATAGATATAAGAACTAAGCTTAAGGACAGCTGGAAGATTGCTTTTGTTTTCATCAACCAGTATTACAACACCTACAGAACAGAAGAAACCGTAGGTGAGGTGAAAGCAAAAACAGTAGTTCTGGATAATATCTATAAATTTTCAAAAAGCTCTGTGAAACTGGAACTCCAGCATCAGTGGGCAGACAGTTACCACGGAAATTGGGCGGCCTGTCTGGCTGAATATAATTTTAAAAAGAACTGGTCCGTTTTCATCAATGACCTTTATAACTATGGTAATCCGGATAAAGAAAAACAATTGCATTATTACACCGGCGGTCTGGTATTCAGAAAAAACAGTTTCAGGGTTCAGGCTTCATACGGAAGACAGCGCGGAGGATTGCTGTGTGTGGGTGGTGTCTGTAGATTTGTACCGGAAAGTGCCGGTTTATCCCTTGGGGTAAGTGCAAGTTATTAAACATTTGTTTAGAAGTTAGGATTGAATAAGAAATATAAAAATTGTATTCTGTCCCATTGAATGTATTGTAAATTTTATTAATTTGGAAGATCATAAAAACTTAACCGAATATGCAAATTCCAGCCGACTCTGTAGCCGATTATATCTCAAAAATTCCTGAAGAAAGACAGGAAGTATTCAAAAAACTATTTGATACGATCAATGACAATCTTCCGAAAGGTTTTCAGGAGGCGGTCAGTTATGGAATGGTAGGGTGGGATGTTCCCCTGGAAACCTATCCTGCAGGCTACCACTGTACGCCGGGATTGCCATTGCCTTTTATGGGGCTTGCTTCCCAAAAGAATTTTATAGCACTTTATCATATGGGCATCTATGCAGATCCCAAATTACTGGAGTGGTTTGTTGCTGAATATCCGAAGCACTCAAAACGGAAGCTGGATATGGGAAAATCCTGTGTCCGTTTCAAAAAAATGGATGATATTCCTTTTGAACTCATCGCTGAGGTCAGCCAAAAAATGACAGTACAAGATTGGATCAGTATTTATGAAAGCCAGCTTAAAAAGTAAAGGAGTCCATTTCAAAAAAGAAACAGACCCTTCACTTATTTCATGACGACTATCATTCTTGAAGACAAATATTTCTGGGGGCTGAGGCTCTCGAAGCCCCCATTCCTGTTAAATTTTTTCAACATAAATATTCACAATCATCTGTGTAAATCTGCGAAATCCGAGGTTAAAAAAAATACGTAATCATTAACCTCAGAAATCAATATCCCAAATCCCAGTTTTCCTTTCCAGTTCCACAAGCGCAACCGCGTTCTCAGCTAACGTTTCAATATAACGCAGCCTGATATCATTATACGTTCTCTGCGCATTCAGAACTTCCAGAATAGAACTTTCACCTCGCTGATAGCTGTAGCTGATACCTTCCAGAACATTTTTCGCCTCTGAAAGCATTCCATTATCAAACTGTTTCAGCTGCTTCTGTGTTGCAAGATACTGCTGATAAGTCTGCATAACCTCTGTTCGGACACTGTTTTCAATCTGTTTGTATTCTGTTTCCGCCTGCATGCGTCCCATTTCCGCTATTTTCAGATCCGCATTTCTACGGTTCGAAAACTTCAAAGGAATACTCGTTCCCAGTTTTACAGCATTCACAGCAGGTGAAGGAGCAATTTCATTCGTTGCCCATGTATGATGCTCTGCACCTAAGCTTAATCCTAAATCGATGACACGGTTCGCTTTTTCAAGCTTAACTAAACTTGCGGCCGTATTTATATTTTGTTTTGAGGCGAGTAGGTCTGTTCTGTTACTGACAGCTTCAGTAACCAGATCATCAGGATTGAAATCTCTGTTAAAAGCTTTGAAATCTCCGTTGATACTTTTTTCTTCCAAATCTTTTCCTAAGAATATGGAAAGTGCAGAGAAAGCTTGTCTGCTGCTGCTTTCTGCCATATAGAGATCATTAAGTAAAGAAGAAGCTTCCAGTCTGCTTTGTTTGGATGTGACTTGAGAAATAGCTCCCAGTTTGTACCGGATACTGTCGGATTGGGCAAGCTGCTGCATACTGAGATAAGAATCTTTCTGAACGTCCACCAAAGCTTTTGTTTTTAAAGCTTCAATATATCCGAGAGAAGCATCGGCTACGAGGTTTCTCAAAAAGTCCTGAAGCAGAAGTTTGGTGTATTCAGCCTGATTTTTTGCCGTTTCTATCCTGGCTTTTCTTTTTCTGCCAAGTTCAAGCGTCCAGCTCAATGAAGTTCCGATGGTGTAGCCCATCTTTTTTGAAACTCCGTTATCCGAGGTTTCCATTTCAAGCTGAGGATCAGGGAAAATGCTTGCCGTCAGGATGGAAGCTTCGGCCATGCTCACGTTGTATTTCTGGGCAGCATAGCTTAAATTTTTTTCCCTGACTTCATTTAGATAAGTGGAGAAATTTAAAGTTTCCTTTTCCTGGGCTTTCAGTGCAATTGGAAATAACAGGCCTAATGATATAATTAATGTGATTTTAGCTTTCATCTGATGTTAATTTAGGTTGGTCAAAACGATATTCTGCGAGATAATAGATCGCCGGCAGGATAAATAAAGTAAGGAGTGTTGAGAACATAAGACCGTATACGATCACTGTAGCTAAAGGTCTCTGCACATCGGAGCCAATTCCTGTAGCTAATGAAGCCGGGAATAATCCTATGACAGCCACCGAAGCAGTCATCAGTACAGGTCTGAAACGGTCTTCCGCTCCTTTGATCACGGATGTTTTTAAATTCAGTCCCTGTTTTCTGAGCGTATTGATATGCGAGACCATAATCACTCCATTCTGTACCGCCACACCAAACAATGCAATAAAACCTACTGCTGAAGAAACATTCAAAGTCATCCCGCGTACATTCAGCGCAAGCATACCTCCGAATAATGCCAGTGGAATAATACTCATCAGAACAAGTGCCTGTCTGAAACTTCCGAATGCTCCGTAAAGCAGTAAGAACATCACAGCCAAAGCCAGCGGAACGATGAAGGCCAGACGGGAGTAGGCTCTGTTTTTATTTTCAAACTGTCCGCCCCATTTGATCTGGTATTTCTGATGATCATAGCGGATATCTTTTTCAATGGTATCCTGTGCCTCCTTCAAAAAAGAAGATAAATCACGGTCCCTTAAATTCAGCTTAACCGTAAGATGTCTCTTATTCATTTCTCTGGTAATCGTACTTTCTCCTGTGCTTAATTTAATTTCAGCCACTTGTGAAAGCGGGATTTTGGCTCCTGAAGCCGAAGTCAGCATAAGATTTCCAACCTTATCCGGAGTATTCCGGCTGTCTTCTGCATACCGGCACGAAATATCATAGACTTTATTGCCGATAAAGATTTGTGAAATCGCTTTTCCACCCAGAGCGGTTTCGATGAGGTCGGCTACATCGGAGACATTCAGTCCGTACTGTGCAATTTTATCCCGGTCTGCAATGATTTGGAGCTGAGGAAGGGGTGGTTCCTGATCGATAGCGAGATCGGCAGAACCCGGAATCTTTTTTAAAGTGGCAAGGATCTGTTCGGCAATTTTTCTGGTTCCGCCAAAATCATCACCGTATACTTTTACCACCAGTTCACTGTGGGCTCCGGAAATTTTATCCATCACTCCATCAATCATGGGTTGGGAAAATCCGACGGAAAATCCCGGCATATTTTTATAATCATCCGCCAGTTCTTTGATCAGATCGGCTTTCGTTTTTCCTGATGCCCATTCTTTGTAAGGCTTTATTCCGACAGAAACTTCAAAATGGGAAGCGGTCCACGGGTCTGTTCCGTCATCATTTCTTCCAGCCTGTACCATCACATAAGTCACTTCGGAATGTTTCATGGTCTGGGTACGTAAAGAATCACTCATTTCCTTCGCTTTGTCTAATGAAATTCCGGGTGGAAGCTGTACCTGAAGCCAGATAGATCCTTCATCCAGTTCCGGCAGGAAATCTTTACCCACCATAAAAGAAAGGAGACCTGCGGAAAACAATATGACACCTGCGGGAATCAGCATTTTTTTAGGAGCTTTGATGATTCTTTCGATTCTTTTACCATACAGACTGCTTATTTTTTCAAGCCATCGGTTATGAAAAATTTTCTGTGGTTTTTTATAGATGACGTAAGCCAGTCCGGGAATTAAGATCAGTGCTGCGGCCAATGCTCCCAACAATGCGTACCCGATGGTAAAAGCCATAGGAGTGAAGAGTTTTTTCTCGACGCGTTCAAAAGCAAACAGCGGAAGATAAGCGGTGATGATAATGACAGTCGAAAAGAAAATAGGTTTTGCAATTTCTGTCGCTCTCTGAATGATGGTTTTTTCTTGCAGTTCCTGTTCGGGATGATCTTCTCTCTTTTTTAAAATCACTTCCAGCATCACAATGGATCCGTCTACAATAATTCCAAAATCTATCGCACCTAATGACAAAAGATTAGCCGGAATATGAGTAAAATACATCAGAATAAATGCAATCAGTAACGACAGCGGAATCGTAATAGCTACAAGTAATGCGCCTCTCCAGCTTCCCAGAAATACAATCAGGATAATAATGACCAGAACAATTCCCTCCGTTAAAGTATGGGTAACTGTAGTCAAAGTTGTATTCACGAGATCGGTACGGTCCAGATAAGCATGAATTTTTACGCCTGCCGGAAGAGTATGGGTGTTCAGTTCCTCAATAGCGTGATGAACATCTTTTAAAACAACGGAAGGATTCTGCCCTTTTAACAGCAATACAATTCCTCCCGTACTTTCGTTATAATTACGGTTTCTGTCTGTATACCCTAGAATTCCTTTTCGTTCAAGATTGCCATATTTCAAAGTTCCTACATCATTCAGGAATACAGGAACTCCTTTTTCTGTTTTAATGACAATTTTCCCCAAGTCATTTAAATCTTTGATGAGCCCGATTCCTCGTACCACATAAGCAAGGTCACCTCTCGGGAGCATACTTCCTCCAGCGTTGCTGTTGTTTTTCGTGATGGTTTCTGTGACTTCAGATAGAGACAATCCATACTGATCCAGTTTTTGAGGATTCAATTCGATCTGAAACTGGGTGGTGATTCCGCCAAAATTTGTCACATCCGCAATACCTGTCACCTGTTTGATTCTTGGGATAATGACAAAATTCTGCAGATCGGTAAGTTCTCTCAGACTTTGCCCGTTACCTTCAATGATGTAGCGGTAGATTTCGCCCACAGGAGAGGTCAATGGATCTAAGCCTGGCTGTGCGTTATAGGGAAGTTCTGCTTCTGATAATCTTTCCTGAATACGCTGTCTTGCCCAGTAATCATCTACACCATCATCAAAAACCATCGTGATGATAGACAGTCCGAAGGTGCTTTTGCTTCTCATAATGTGCATTCCCGGAAGACCGTTCAGAGATCTTTCCAGAGGAATGGTGATCTGTTGTTCAATTTCTTCAGCAGCGAGTCCGGGAACCTGGGTCACCACCTGTGATGTCGTGTCTGCAATATCCGGATAGGCTTCCACGGAGAGTTTAGTCCATGAATAATATCCGAAAATTCCTAATAGTAAGAAGAGGGCAAGCATCAGCCATCTCTTCTGTATGGAGAGTGTGAGTAATTTTTTCATAAGAGTAATTGAATGTCAGGAAGCCGTTTGCTATGCGAGAGTTTTCTGACTTTTAAAGGTTATTATTGGGTATCCAGCATATAAATTCCGCCCTGAGTCATGATGATATCTCCCGGTTTAAGTCCTGAATTGATTCTTACTGTTTTTTCAGAAGTATTACCGGGAACAACGATACGTTTTATAAATTCCTGCTTGCCGGATTGTATCCAGACATACTGACGGTCTCCCTGCTGCATCAGAGCACCGGAAGGAATCACCACTGCTTTTTCTGTTCCGGCAGAATACGTAACGGCTGCGTACATTCCGGGTTTTAATTTTCTTTGCGGATTGTCACATTGAATCAGGACTTTAATACTTCGGGTATCTTCATCTACCAGTTCACTGATATGATACACTTTTCCGGTGATCTCCATATCCGGATAGGTATTGACTTTCACCGATACAGGATCTCCCGGACTGATAAAACGGATGTCTTTCTCTTTCACAGCACCGCTAATCCATACTTTTGAAAGTTCAGCGATAATCACCACCGGTTCCGAGTCTTCTTTTAAATACTGTCCGGTGACGATTTTGTTGGAAATAATTTCTCCGCTGATCGGAGCTTTTATAATGTAGGTTCCTCCCGAACTCTTGCTGTTATAGGCATTCAATGTTGATGAAGCATTGGATAGGGATGTCTTTTTGTTTTTATACTCGGTTTCTGCCTCTTCCAGTTCTTTTTGAATGCCCACGCCATGTTTCACAAGATCCTGCTGACGTTTGTAATTTTTTTCCGCCAGTCTCACATCATTCAACGCATCGGAATAATCTTTCTGAACCGAAGAATATCCGGGAGCAAGGATTTCAAAAACCGGACTTCCTGCATTGACGTGCTGTCCAATACTGACAAAGGATCTGATGACCCTTCCCGAAAACGGACTCGCTATTTCCGCATAATTATTAGGAATGGTTTCTATGGTTCCGGCTGAGGTAATGCTGTTGCCGGACTCTTGCTCAGTCACCGTTTCTGTAGTAATTTTTTTTAAGACAGGATCATTGTTCATGATGGTAACACGGTTTCCCTGAATGTGGAAGGTTTCTTTTGGTTGAGGTTCTTCTTTTTTACCACTGCAGGAAATGATAAGAGCAAGAACAGGAGAGAAGATCAGTATTTTCATAAAGCATATATTTAGAGGTCGTTGTTCTTTGTTTAGATGGATCATTTTACATTGATTTTTTAGGTTTATAAATCGCTTTCGGTTCCGATGATTTCCCAGCTTACCCTTGTGATTTTATCTTCCAGGGTGAGTCTGCTCACTGCCTTTTCTATAATATTATCCTGTGGGGAAGCGGAATACACTTCGGCGGAAATAATAATGTTTTCAGGCGTATCTGTATCGTCGCTGGTAAGGGATTTGAGCAAGATCTGATCGGTGGAATTGAATGACTGCATCAGTAAAACTCTTGCATGGTTTTCAATTTCCGTTCTGCATTTAATCGTGATAAGGTATTCGGAAGTGCTGGTGCGGATGGTTTTGGAGCCTAATGTTTTTCCCAGCGGACGTAATATAGTATGCGTTAAAATAATAAGTCCGGCAGTCATTCCTGCCTCGGTAACAAATCCCAAAGCAGCCAGTGAGCCTACAGAGGCAGAACACCAGATGGTAGCAGCGGTATTCAGTCCGCGTACGGTAAGTCCGTCCTTCATGATGACGCCACCACCGAGAAAGCCAATGCCGCTCACAATATAGGAAGCTATTCTTCCCGTAGCATCACCCCCGATTCTGAGGGATAGTAAAACAAATGCTGCCGATCCCAGACATACCAGAGTATTTGTTCTGAGGCCCGCACTTTTCTGATGCCACTGTCTTTCAAAACCGATGGAGGCACCCAAAATAAGAGCGGTCAGTAAGCGTGTACCAAATTCTAATGTATTCATAACTTTTTCTTTTTTGCAGGCCTTTTTCAGGCACACGGAAAAAGTATGCTCAGAAAAGCCTTAATGTTGATAATAACTGGCAGGATCTGTGTCCATAGTTTGAATTATTTTGCTGCAAAAGTAGAAATAACGGCTGTGGCAGGCCGTTAGAGATGTTTTAGAATGTTATTAGAATTCTATTAGAGAGGTTAGAAGTTGGAGAGTATTAGGGTTTGAGGGTTTTAGAGTTGGAGTGTTTTAGAGTTTGAGAGTCGGAGAGTGTATGAAAGTGGAATTTAGTTGGTGGTTCGGAACTCGTATCCCGCATCCCGAAACCTTTATAAGTTAATCTGAATTTCTAGTTTACCACGATTTTGTCTGAAATCTGGTATCTGGCATCTGAAATCTGGCATCTGATGTCTCAAAAAACAATCTGGAAACCAGTCGTGTTTTTCCCAGAAGAGACCTGAATCCGGGCATCATGAAGATCGATGATCTTTTGGGTAAGGTAAAGACCAATGCCGTATCCTTTTTTATCGAAGGAATTTTCGGCTCTGTAGAAAGGTTTGAAGATGTTCTGGTGATCTTTTTCAGAAATGGTGATTCCGTTATTGATGAATTGGATGGAAAGATGATCAGCGACCAATGCGACGTCAATACGGCAGGTGTCATCTGAAGCATATTTACAGGCATTATCGATAAGATTGTTGAAAGCAACCAAAAGAAGATAAGGATTTCCTCTGTGAATCAGTTTCTGCTCGTCTATCTCGGGATCAATATTCAGATGGATGGTATACTGCGGATTTTCTTTTCTGATTTTAGCATAAGAATCCATCAGGATTTCATCGATTCTGATCTCAGAGAAACTTATTTCTGCAGGATCATAGCTGGCTTTGGCAAGATCCATTAAGCTTCCGGAAAGTTTGCTCATATTTTTTACATCCGTTAATGCATTCAGAATAATTTTCTGATATTCCTCCTGAGTATAATTTTTCTGTAGAGCCAGTTCCAGCTCAGCAGTCATCGCAGCAAGCGGTGTATTCAGTTCGTGAGAAATATTGGAAACAAAATGTTTTTGGGTACTGAAGGAATGATCCAGCCTTTCCAGCATCTGATTGAAGCTTTTTTCAAGCTCGTGAAATTCTCCTTTCTCTTCAGATTCATCCAGTCTCAGCTGTAGTTTTCCGGCATTGATCCTTTTGATCTGTTCTACCATTTTAACCGCCGGGCTGAGTGCTTTTTTCGAGAGAAAAAGACCTGCCAGATAAATAAGTACGAGTATAATGATGAATGAAATAATACTGATCGTCAGCAAATGATTAATCGAATTATAACCGTACTGATCATAAGCGGCGGCAGTGATGGCATACTGTTTTCCCTTGTGAGAATAAACAATTCCCGCCACCTGAAAATCATCCAGAAAAAAGAAAAGCTGCTTACTTTTGAAAATTTTGGAAAGCATTTCAGCATTTTCCTTCACATAATCTACTTTTGAATCATCATGATACACAAGATTGAACCCGGAATCATAAATAGCTACCTGCACTTCGCTTAAAGTCTGCGTATTATTTTTGTACAGCTGATGCATTTCCTTTTCACTCAAATCACCCTGGAAAAAAAGATTGGCTTTGGCTACAGCTTCACTTTTAAGTTCTGTATAAAACGAAGTTTCCCTGGCTTCCTTTGAAGAATAGTAAATCGCAACCCCATAAAAGCTGATGAGCATTGCAGTCACTAATGTAAACAGTAAAGTAAGCCTGGTTCTAACTTTCATTCCGTAATTTTTAAGTATTGGAACTGTCTTCGTAACCCTTCTTTAAAATAAATCCCATACCTGCTTTGGTATGTATAAATTTTGTCTCAAAGCTACGGTCTATTTTTTTTCTGATATAATTAATGTAAACATCAATGAAATTCGTGCCTGTATCAAAATGAGTATCCCAAACATTCTCCGCGATCTCATGACGGGAAAGCACCCTCTCAGGATTCTCAAGCAGAAATTTCATCAGATTGAATTCTTTGGGAGTCAGTTTAATCAGGTTTCCGGAACGGGTAACAGTTTTCAGCTTCAGATCCATCACAATATCTTCATATTGCAGTAAGGTTGAGGTTTCTGGACGGTAAGTGGAATATCTTTTAAGCAGAACCTTGACTCTGGCCAAAAGTTCCCGCATTTCAAAAGGCTTGGTCAGATAATCATCTGCCCCTGAATCAAAACCTTCCAGTTTGTCATCCGTAGTTCCCAGCGCGGTTAGCATAATAACGGGGATTTCAGGTTTTAGTGCCTTGATTTCTTTGCAAAATTCCAGACCGTTTTTCACAGGAAGAATAATATCTGTAATGATGAGGTCAAAGTTCAGCAACTCAGTAAGCTTTAAGGCCGTTTCACCGTCAGCAGCGGTATTGACTTCCATATCATGTTCCATCAGTCCTCTCGCAATCAGCTGCGAAAGTCTTTTGTCATCTTCAACGAGTAGGATATGGGGCATAGAAATCTGGTTTTATTGCTGTCCTGCAAAGGTAATTAAGTATTTTCACATACCTGTTATGAATACAATTTGTAAATTTGACCGCTCAATGATAATGTATTATGATTAAAGTTAATAAAGATCCGCTGAAGAAAGCGGTACAAATATTTACCTGCGTTCTTTTCTTTGCTGTAACGCTTCTGCTGCAATATTGTGCACCACATCCTCAAGCCGGGCCTTTGAAAAATGGAGACCTGCTTTTTGTAACGGCGAAAGAAACCGGACTTTCCGGAGCGATCAATAATGTCACTCAAACACAAAAAGAAGCATCCTTTGATCATATCGGAATAGCAGAAAAAGAAAACAATCATTGGTATGTGCTTCATGCCGCACCAAAAGGAGGTTCCCAAAAACAGGACTTAGCTTCTTTCCTTAAAGATCAGTCTGATGACGGACAGAAAGTCGTGATCTACCGTTTGAAATCTGAATATCAGAAATCTGTCCCGGCAGCGCTTAAAAATGCAGAAACCATGCTTGGGAAACCTTATAACTTCAATTATATTCTAGACGAAAATTCTTACTACTGCTCAGATTATATTGAGAGAGCGTTTCGTGAACATAATATCTTCAAGTTGGAACCCATGACATTCATCGATCCAAAGACAGGAAAGATCAATGAGTTCTGGACTGAATTTTACAAGAAGAAAAATTTGGAAGTACCGGAAGGAAAACCGGGATGCAACCCCAATGGACTGGCAGCTTCCGATAAACTGGAAAGAGTAGGAGAGCTGTAAATAAAATCTCATCAATAAGAATTTATTAACGCAAAGAAAAACAAAGAATTGATTTAATTTTCTTTTCAGTAAGATAAACAAAGGCGTTTCACTTATTTCCGAAATACAATGATTTGTTTTGCTTTTTTAAATGAAATGCCTTTGTTTATCTTTATTAAAAGAGCTTCAATTCAAAAAAACTTTGTTTATCCTTGCGATTATTAAAATGTTTAAACCCATATTGAAAGTATCAACGCAGAACCTGTCTTTTTGGTGTTACGCAGTGGTTTGATCGAATGTTTTAAAAAATCTGCACAATCAGTCCAATCTGCGTGAGACCATTTTAGACACAAATATTATCCGGAATAAATCTCATTATTTCCCCGTCTGGAAAAAAATAATGTTAAAATTCAAAATTACTAGTCCACTAATTTGGTGGACTAATAATTTTTTATATTTTTGTCAAAGATTTAACGCAAGAAAGCAACCATGATCTAGAAAATGTTTAACCAAAAAATTGTTTAGTGATGATTACACCTAATCCTACGCTGCAGATAATACCCAATACTACTATTGGACTGCCTAAAAAAGAACTGATACTGGAAATAGAATTGAATGGCAAAATGAAATTTGAGCATTTGATGAATACCATCTACAATCAGTTTGGGATCTGCCACAGGGTGTTGTCAGCCAACGTGGAATACGTGAACGGAAACAGTTTTGGTTCAGTACAGTTATATATTAATGTAAGTTCAGAAGACTACCAGCTGTTGGAGTTCTATCTGAATAAAAATAAACTTTTAAATACCATGGTGGAATACAACTGCCGGAAGTATTTTTAGGGGAGATTCATATAGTTTTAATTACAAGAAAGTATCCGGTTTTATATCGGGTACTTTTTTTGTTTAAAATGCCGGATCTTCGATGATGAGATGGTCATTCAAAAAATAAGTGAAACGCCTTTGTTTATCTTAAAAAAATAATTTTTCATTCTCTTTGTCTGGCTTTGCGCTTGATAAGATAATGCATTTACAGCCGTTTAAAGGAAAATCCTTTACAGTAATTCTACTACTATATTGATTAATTTCTGGTTCAGATTCAAAAAAACACTACTTTTAAAGCATACAAAAACCAAAAATTATGACCATAGTTATTATTATTGCTTTAATTGTTGTATTTGCACTTTACGCAGTGTCCATCTACAACCGTCTTGTCAAACTGAAGAATCTTGTTCAGGAAGCGTGGAGCAGTATTGATGTGATGCTTAAAAAACGCCACGATCTGATTCCCAATCTTGTAGAAACGGTAAAAGGCTATGCTACCCACGAACGCGAGACCCTTGACAGTGTAATTCGTGCCAGAACCCAGGCGGTAGGTGCCGATTCCGTTCAGGCCAAAGAGGCAGCGGAGAAAAATCTGAACCAGGCGATGATGAATTTATTTGCTGTAGCTGAGCAATATCCTGATCTGAAGGCTAATACTAATTTTCAACAGTTGCAGAGTGAACTGACTTCCATAGAAAATGATGTGGAGAAATCCAGAAGATATTACAACGGAACAGTGCGTGAGAACAATACACTGGTAGAATCTTTCCCAAGTAATATCATCGCCAATATGTACAAGTTTGAGAAATCGCCTTTCTTTGAACTCGAAAATATAGCAGAAAGAGAGGTTCCAACCGTAAAATTCTAGGAATGAAAAAGTGGTTGCAGCTTTTCCTTCTTCAGTTTTTTTTCATCGCTTTTGCCCAGAACGATACGGTGCAGTCAGAGCAGCTGTCTGTTACCGGATCGGAAAAAATTATTTCCTTTCATTCAGATATTGATGTTGATCCCCATTCAGGAATTACCGTTACTGAGCATATCAAAGTATACAGTCTCGGGGAAAATATCAGAAGGGGAATTTTCCGCGCTCTTCCCTTATCCAGAAATCTGAACAATAAAAATCAGAAAGTACGGTATGACATTATCTCTGTGAAAAAAAACGGGCAGGATGAAAATTACCATGAAAAAAAAGAAGATGGTTATTTAAAAATATACGCAGGAAGCAAAGATGTCATTCTTACTTCGGGAACTTATGACTACGAAATAAAATACAAAACAGAAAACCAGATCGGTTTTTTTCCAAAGTATGATGAATTCTACTGGAATGTAAACGGGACCTATTGGGATTTCGACGTAGATACTATTTCTGCAAAAGTAAATCTGCCTGAAGGTGCCGGGATCATTCAGAACTCCTGTTATACCGGGGCGTATGGAAGCAACAGCCAGAATTGTTCCGTGAAAATACTGTCGGATCATTCCATAGAGTGGGGTGCTTCAGGCCTGCGGGCCAATGAAGGGCTTACCATTGCTGTAGGGTTCAAAAAAGGAATCATGATACCGCCGCCACCGCCTACTTTCATTGAAAAGTACGGAATTTTGATCGCCGGATGTATCATCTTCCTCGGACTGCTTCTGTATCTCTATTCAACATGGATGAAATATGGAATAGATCCTCAGACACCCACGGTTTATCCGCAGTTTAATGTTCCGGAAAATTTTTCACCGGCCTCTCTGGGGTATATCAACAGTGAAAGTTTTAAGAATAAATACCTTACCGCAGCTATTGTTAATCTCGCTGTGAAAGGATATGTTAAAATTATAGAAGGTGAAGATTCCGGTCTGCTGGGATTCTTCAATACCAAAACCTTTACCCTGAACAAACTGAAAGATGCAGACGAAACTTTGCCTAAAGAGGAAATCAACCTGATGAACAGTCTTTTTTCAGAATATAAAAACTCTTTAAAGTTTGATGGAAAGTACAATTCAAAAATTGAAAAAGCAGTTCAGAACTTCAAAGGAACCCTGAGTTTTCAGCATGATGACTTTTTGAATGAAGGAAATAATACAAAAAAACTGGTACTTCCATGGCTTGTTATCACTGTAGTGTATGCGCTCGGATTATTCATAAGCTATAATCTGCTTCCTGAATTCGAAAGAATTCTTGCCGGGGTACTTTTATATATTATTCTTTTTGTTGCATTTGTTTTAATTGCATTTTTAGCAAAAAAATTATCCTGGAAACTCCTTTTTCTCGTTCCTATTCCCTTAAGTATTGCTTTAGGAATAGGAGGAATCATTTCACAGGAAGGAACAGGTGCTGAAAGTGTCAATTTTAGTGTCTGCTATATTTTTCTTGCCCTTGGATTTTCGGTGATGGTGTTATATCAATACCTAATAAAGCAGCCATCGAAAGAAAAGCTGAGAAAGCAATCTCTGATAGACGGTTTCAAAATGTATATGGGTGCCGCAGAGAATGAGCAGCTCAAATTTCACAATCCTCCACAGATGACTCCGCAGGTTTTTGAGACCCTTCTTCCTTTTGCCATGGTGATGGGAGTGGATCAGATCTGGGGACAGAAATTTGATGACTTATTGAAAAAAACATCAGCTGAATATAACAACACCTGGTATTACGGAGGCGTAATGAATCATTATGCTTTTGGAAATACGCTGAACTCAAGCCTTACGCAGTCCATACAGTCTGCATCTACCAAACCATCAAGCTCCAGCAGCGGGTCCGGCGGCGGTGGATTCTCCGGAGGAGGCGGAGGCGGTGGTGGAGGCGGCGGCTGGTAACCGACAATTCTGAAAAAACAAAAAGCGTTCAAAAAATTAATTTGAACGCTTTTTTATTGTAATAAAATATATTTCTAGATTCTTTCAATATCAGCACCAATCGCTTTCAGTCTTCCGTCAATATTTTCGTAACCTCTGTCGATTTGCTCAATATTGTGAATGATCGATTTTCCTTCCGCAGAAAGGGCTGCAATAAGAAGTGCATTCCCAGCTCTGATATCCGGGGAAACCATAGTAGTTCCTCTCAAAGGAGCTTCCTGATTCAAACCGATTACGGTAGCTCTGTGCGGATCGCATAGAATAATCTGTGCGCCCATATCGATCAGTTTATCCACAAAGAATAATCTGGATTCAAACATTTTCTGGTGAACCAAAAGACTTCCTTTCGCCTGAGTAGCTACTACCAGGATAATTGATAATAAATCCGGTGTAAATCCAGGCCATGGAGCATCCGAAATCGTAAGGATAGATCCGTCGATAAACTTTTGGATTCTGTAATTTTCCTGAGCAGGAATAAAAATATCATCATTGCTCTGTTCAAGCTCGATTCCTAATTTTCTGAAGGTATTTGGAATAACGCCAAGCTGGCTCCAGTTTACATTTTTAATGGTAATCTCAGATTTGGTCATAGCAGCAAGACCGATCCATGATCCGATCTCCACCATGTCCGGAAGCATCGTATGTTCCGTACCACGAAGATGTTCTACTCCTTCAATGGTAAGAAGGTTAGACCCGATTCCTGAAATATTCGCGCCCATTCTGTTCAGCATTTTGCATAATTGCTGAAGATAAGGCTCGCACGCGGCGTTATAAATTCTTGTTTTTCCTTTGGCTAAGGCAGCAGCCATAACGATATTCGCTGTTCCGGTTACAGAAGCCTCTTCCAGAAGAATAAATTTTCCTCTGAGTTCTTTAGCTTTTAGTGAATAAAAATATTCCTCTTCATCATAATTAAATTCAGCACCAAGTTCTACAAGTCCCTGAAAGTGAGTGTCCAGTCTTCTCCTTCCGATCTTGTCACCTCCCGGAGTCGGCATATAAGCTTCTCCGTAACGGGCAAGCATAGGACCCATCAGCATGATAGAGCCTCTCAGTTTGGCACCGTCTTTTTTAAATTCGTCCGACTTTATATAATCGAAATTAACTTTGTCTGCTTTGAATGTAAAGTCTCCCTGACCGTTCTTCGTTACCTTTACCCCGAAATCGCCAAGGATCTCAATCAATCTGTTGACATCGTGGATATCCGGAATATTTTTAATTCTTACCTCTTCATCCGTTAACAAAACTGCGCATAAAATCTGTAAAGCTTCATTTTTAGCCCCTTGTGGAGTGATTTCCCCGTGCAGTCTCTTTCCTCCTCTTATCTGAAATGTTCCACTCATTACTTTCTGTTTTTATGGTTGTTGTTATGCCTTCTTTTATTATTGTTGTTATTCGCCTGGTTCTTATTGTTGTTATTACTGTTGTTCCGGGTGTTGTTATTATTGTTGTTCCGGTTATTGCTGTTGCTTGTATAATAGATCTTGCTCTTTTCAAGCGACTCTATTCCTGTAAGGTCCAGTCGGTTTTCAGACAGTTCCTTCAGGTGGCGGAAAATAACATCATCCGTTACGTGTTCCTTATTATAAACATTATAAGACTTCTTCATATTGTTGGCGATTACCTCGATCAGGGCTTCCTTTTCGTCGCCCGGTTCCAGTTCGATCGCTTTTTCGATCAGTTGAAGAATACTTTTTCCGTAAAATTTAAAATCTCCCTGAAGCTTAGGGTATTCCATTCTTTTAGGTTTTTCTGCCAGCTGTTCTCTGGTAGGAAAAGGGTATGGGGAGTCTACATCAAGATCATATTCTGCTAAAATGAAAAGATGATCCCAAAGTTTATGTTTATAATTTTCTTCGTCACGGAGCTGAGGGTTTCTCTGACCCATAAAATCGATAATGGCCATAGCCATCTCACTCCTTTCCTCTTTGGTAGGGAGTTCTTTGCAGCGTTCAACCAACTGCTGTATGATTCTGCCGTATTCCGGCATATGAAGCTGGGTTTTTTGGGTATTGTATTCCATAGTATGCAAATATATGGATTAAAAGAAAAATTGTTTTGATAATATTAAAAGTTTATGATTTTTTAATGAAAAATTTCTTTGGGTTTTGACAGAATTAACCGCCTGAAAAGTAAAATATTTCACATTTTATAGAATTTGTTTTAATAAAATTGTAATTTAGTTACTAGGTTAATAATTAAAATACTAAAATGAAAAAAACACATTTATTAGTTTCGATGCTGGTTCTGACCGTTTTTAACAGCTGCCAGAACAGGGATGAAATGGAGACCGCAAGTCCTCAGAAAGAAGAAGTTCATTCCAAAACCGTAAACGTTACCAATCATGACGGCCGGCCGTTCAGTACCGGAAACGCATCTACAGCAGGAAAATATGTATCAGGTCCCGGAGGCGGGGTTCTTATGCAGGGCTTTTACTGGGATGTTCCCGAAGGAGGAACCTGGTGGAATACCGTTAAAGACAAGGTGACCGCATGGTCAAACTCCGGAATCAGTGCCATATGGCTTCCTCCGGCATCAAAAGCTCAGAACGGTGCCTATTCTATGGGCTACGATCCTACAGACTATTATGATTTCGGAAATTTTAACCAGAATGGAAGTACAGAAACCCGTTTTGGATCCAGAACCGAGCTGGAAGGGCTGATCACAAAAGCCCATGCAGAAAATATGCAGGTGTATGCAGATATCGTCATCAATCATAACAGTGGCGGACAGTCTCAGGCGAATCCTTTTACAGGAACCAATACCTGGACGGATTTTTCAGGAATTGCTTCCGGAAAATTCCAGAGAAGCTACAATGATTTTTACAAAAATTCGTACGGAAACAATGATGAAGGGGCTTTCGGTGGATTTCCGGATCTGTGTCATGCCAATCCATATGTGCAGGACTGGCTTTGGGGAAGAGATGATTCTGTGGGGAAATACTACAAAAATGTCATGAAGTTTGACGGCTGGAGATTTGATTATGTAAAAGGCTTCGGGCCATGGGTGGTCAATACATGGAATGCTAATGTCGGTGGATTTTCCGTCGGTGAATTGTGGGATTCCAATGTGAATACCTTAGAATGGTGGGCCAATAATGCCAACAGTTCCGTATTCGATTTTGCAGCGTATTATAAAATGGATGAGGCTTTTGACAACGGAAATTTAAACGTTCTGAATGATGATATGATGTGGAAAAGAAACCCGTACAAAGCAGTTACCTTCGTTGCCAATCACGACACCGATATTATCAACAACAAAATGCCCGCCTACGCCTATATTCTCACCCATGAAGGCTATCCGACCGTTTTTTACCGCGATTATGAAGAATGGCTGAATAAAGAAAGATTGAACAACCTGATCTGGATCCACAATAACAAAGCCACCGGAACTACATCAATTCTTTACACAGACAATGATGAATACATTGCAAGACGTAACGGCTACAACGGAAATCCGGGGTTGGTGGTGTATATCAACAATTCCTCAAACTGGCAGGAAAGATGGGTGGAAACCAACTGGAGCAGCCAGCAGATCAAAGATTTTACAGGTCATTCAAGCTGGTATCCAACGACGCAGGGAGATAAATATGTGAAGATCCAGTGTCCGCCGAACAGTTATTCAATATGGTCTCTGAACCAATAAAATGATAACAGTATAAAAAAGAAAAAGCAAGGATAATACCTTGCTTTTTTTTGTATTGATCTGATATTCAGAAAAATAATATTAATAGGAACGGGCTTTAGCCCGTTTTTCTGTGCAAATCCGTGAAATAAGCAGTTAAAAAATTAAACCTCAATAAATTTCTTCTTCTGCTCCCTATCCGGAAGATAACACTTCTGGTTAGCAATTTTCATCCTATTTCTGGAAACAAGATCGTAGGCCATATCGCTTAAAAAACGAGGCACTATTTTCGCAGCAGCTGAAAGTTTATAAACACCGCCCAGAATATTCGCGATCTGCAGAACAGCTCGTGATTTTATCAAGTAATACTGATCCGGTTTCCACAGATACAGTGTATTGAAAACCTTTGTTTCCAGACCTCTTTCAGACAGAAATTTTTGCCCGAAATCAGATTGCAGGGAGGCAAACATGAACCGGTTATGATGATCACGTTCCAGTACCCATTGCACCCAGAAATTACAGACGCCGCATTCGCCGTCAAAAAATACAATATATTTGTCTTTCCAGCTCTCTAGCATGATGTTGATATTAAAATAACATTTTCCTTTCGGTTTCTTCTTTCTCTTTTTTGAAATATTTAACCAATTCTTTACGCTGTGCATCAGTCAGTTTAGCATCCTGATGTCCTATATAATAGGATTCCAAAGGCATTTCTTTCTTCTCAATCATCTCTATACACTCTTCCAGTTTATGAGCCTGCCTTTTAGGTTCGTACGTAGCAAAGGTAGAAAAATTTAAATGTTTTCTTCCTTCATTAATATGATTTTTAACCAACCATGAAGCAGGAGAAATGCTGGAATACCATGGATACTCAGTTTCATTGGAATGGCAGTCATAGCATGAAGCCCGGATAATTTTTGCAATAGGTTCCGGCGTGTTTTTGATTTTCAGGAAATCCATACCCGGAGTAGGAGCTGGGTTGGTTTTGTCAATCGGGAAAAACTGGATGATGATAAAGGCAACAAGAAGGACAACCACTATTTTTTTCATATCAATTTTGTACTTAATCAACATAAAAATAATTAAAATTTATGAAATAGAATAGATTGATTATCAAATCATAGAATGCTCATTTGAATCATTCTAAATATGAATCTTTGGCCTTGCTTTTTATACAGATGTCCCTGAATTTTTACTAACTTAATTGCATTATTATACCTTTTTTGATCATGCTGTCAGAGAATTTGTAAAATGGAATTAATTATAGTTTTTAACTATGGTTTAAATTAAAATTAATAGATTGTATTTATTATTTAGGCTTTGTAAGTTTGTCCTGTCTTTAAAAAGAAACTGTATTAATCAACATAAAAAATATTAAACGACAATGGAAAACGATTTGAATGACATCAGTAAATGCCCCTTTCATAACGGGACAATGAAAAAAGAAGCCGTAGCAGGCGGAGGAACCAAAAACCTTGATTGGTGGCCGGAACAGCTGAGAGTAGATATCCTGCGCCAGCATTCATCCCTTTCAGATCCTATGGATAAGGATTTTGATTATGCTGAAGCATTTAAAAGCCTCGATCTGGAAGCCGTAAAAAGAGATCTTCATGCTTTGATGACAGATTCTCAGGATTGGTGGCCTGCTGATTTTGGACATTACGGTCCTTTGTTTATCCGTATGGCCTGGCATAGCGCCGGAACCTATCGTGTAGGAGACGGAAGAGGTGGAGCAGGAGCGGGACAGCAGCGTTTTGCACCCTTGAACAGCTGGCCGGATAATGTAAGTCTGGATAAGGCGAGAAGATTATTGTGGCCTATCAAACAGAAATATGGAAACAAGATTTCCTGGGCAGACCTTTTAATTCTTACCGGAAATATTGCGTTGGAATCTATGGGCTTTAAAACATTTGGATATGCAGGAGGACGTGAAGACGTATGGGAGCCGGATATGGATGTTTACTGGGGTTCAGAAAAAACATGGCTGGGTGGTGACTTACGTTATGCCCACGGATCAGAAGGCGTAGCAGAAAAACATGGAGTGCTTCCTTCCGATGACGATGCAGACGGAGATATTCATTCCAGAAATCTTGAAAAACCTCTTGCTGCCGTACAAATGGGACTTATTTATGTAAATCCTGAAGGACCGGACGGAAATCCGGATCCTGTTGCAGCAGCCAAAGACATCAGAGATACTTTCGGACGTATGGCCATGAACGATGAAGAAACGGTAGCCTTGATCGCCGGAGGACATACTTTCGGAAAAACACACGGTGCAGGACCTGCCGATCACGTAGGAAAAGAACCGGAAGCTGCCGGAATTGAACTTCAGGGATTGGGATGGAACAGCAGCTATAAATCCGGAAGCGGAGCAGATGCTATTTCCAGCGGTCTGGAAGTAACCTGGACTGAAACACCTACGGAATGGAGTAATTATTTCTTTAAGAACCTGTTCGAAAATGAATGGGAGCTTACCAAAAGCCCTGCCGGAGCTCATCAGTGGGTTGCGAAAAATGGAGCGGAAATTATTCCAGATGCCTTTGACCCTGCAAAAAAACACAGACCGACTATGCTGACAACTGACCTTTCATTGAGACTGGATCCGGTTTACGAAAAAATATCAAGACATTTTTATGAAAACCCTGATGCTTTCGCTGATGCCTTTTCAAGAGCGTGGTTTAAGCTTACCCACAGGGATATGGGACCTAAAGCAAGATATCTGGGACCGGATGTGCCGCAGGAAGAACTGATCTGGCAGGATCCTATTCCGGAAGTCAACCACGAATTGGTCAACGATCAGGATGTTGAAGCATTAAAAGAAAAAATATTAAGTTCAGGCTTAAGTATTTCTGAACTGGCATCCACTGCATGGGCTTCTGCTTCTACATTCAGAGGAAGCGACAAAAGAGGTGGGGCAAACGGAGCAAGAATAAGACTGGTTCCTCAAAGAGATTGGGAAGTAAATAATCCTTCACAGCTTCAGAAAGTTCTGGATGGACTGGAAAAAATTC
The DNA here is from genome assembly GCF_016745235.1 of Chryseobacterium endalhagicum. Taxonomy (GTDB): domain Bacteria; phylum Bacteroidota; class Bacteroidia; order Flavobacteriales; family Weeksellaceae; genus Chryseobacterium; species Chryseobacterium endalhagicum. The sequence continues at coordinate 560,040 of NZ_JAELVM010000001.1, forward strand.
AGAAAGAGTTTAATGATTCTCAAATTGGAGGCAAGAAAATTTCAGCAGCAGATATTATTGTACTGGCAGGAAGCGCAGCGGTAGAAAAAGCAGCCCAGAATGCCGGATACTCTATTAAAGTGCCATTTAATCCCGGAAGAATGGATGCTTCCCAGCAACAGACCGATGTAGAATCTATGAACTTTATGGAACCTGCAGCAGATGGGTTCCGTAACTATCTGAAAAGAAAATTCAGCGTATCTACTGAATCATTGTTAATTGATAAGGCACAGCTTTTAACCCTTACCGCTCCGGAATTAACTGTATTGATCGGTGGAATGCGTGTATTGGATACAAATTTCGACGGATCCAAGCATGGCGTATTCACCAACCGCCCGGGAGCACTTACCAATGATTTCTTTATTAATCTTCTGGATATGGGAACACAATGGAAATCTATTTCTGAAGACCGTGAAACATATATGGGGACTGATCGTTCAACAGGTCAGCCGAAATGGACGGCAACCCGTGCAGACCTTGTTTTCGGTTCCAATTCTGAATTGAGAGCCGTTGCAGAAGTGTATGCAAGCAGTGATGCTCAGGAGAAGTTCGTAAAAGACTTTGTAAGAGTTTGGACTAAAGTGATGAATCTGGATAGATTTGATCTGAAATAAATCGGTTAAAAACAACTGATCAAAAGCCCCGGCAAATTTTGCCGGGGCTTTGTGTTATATAAATTCCCGGAATAATTGTTCAAAGAATGTCTGATTTAAATTTTAACGGTTATTTGTTACTAATTGAAATCCAGTTTTTTATGAAGCAGTATGTGTTAATTATTAAAAAGCAGACCTGTATACGTAGGGATTTGTATAATTCGGCTTTATTTTTGAAATTAATTATTGTTTTGATATATATTGTAATGAATATTTGATTTTAATGTATTTATTTTCAAATATTTTTATTGAATATGTGAGTATTTTGTTTAAAAAATGAATTGATGAAAAATGAAATTATTAAAATTTTAACTGTTTTGACGTTTTTAATGGTTATTGTTTCGTGCCGTTCCAAAAAAGACGAAGCCAACAATTATTTTAACCGTATCAATGAGGAAGTTTCAAGACTTATTTACCAGCATGAAAAAATTAAAGAATTGAAGGAAAGGGAACAGAGAAAATATGAAAAGACAGGCGAACGTAAATACCATATCAGCAGTAAGTATATTGAATTATTTTATGATTATAATGATACTGAAGACAAGGACGATGAATTTGGGCTCAGCCAGATTCCCATCGTGTATGAACTGTTGATGCTTAATAATAATGATTATGACTACATTACCATTGCATGTAATTTCAATCTGGCGCATCAGTTTGAACATAAATCTCCTAAACTTTCCATGCAGTTTCTCGATGAGGCAATTAAACTTGATGAAGAATCAGGCAAGAAGTATTATCTGCCCCATCTTTATCATCTGAAAGGGAGGTCATTATTTAACGATAAAAAATACCTTGAGGCATTGTCATACTTTAACAGGTCACTTCAAAACTTAGATAAAACCAGGCATAACCTGATCTATATTTCTTCTATGCATAATAATTTCGCATTGTGCTACGAAAAAATGGGCCGTTTAGATCATGCCTTAAAAGAGATCCGGCAGGCAGCTCATATTCTGGAAAATATAAAAGATCTCAATTTAAATGAAACCTTCTTTTTAGCCAATATTAAAGGGAGTATGGGGTTTTATTACTTTAAACTGAAAAATTATACCGAATCTGAAAAGCTCCTCCTTCAGGAACTAAAATTTTACAGGGACAGCAGAAATTTTAATCAGGAACTGGTCAATAGCCTCACGAAGTTATATCGGCTGTATAATGAAACCGGGCAAAGTGAAAAATTAAAAGAGATTGTAGATTACAGTATTTCTGTTGAACCGCAGATCCGGACCATATCTGATAAAATTACGATTAATGAAATGATTCAGTCTTACTATCTGAAAATAAATGACGCGCAGTCTGTGAAGTCTTTATGTAAAAATCTGGTTGTACTGCACGAGAAAAAAGATGAGAATTCTGTTGAAAAAATGACGTACATATCAGATACGCTCAATAATTTTATTATCAAAAGTATTGATCAGAAGCACCAGCATAGACTGGATGATCAGAAATTAAAGAACAGGCTGATGTTTATGATGGTATGCATTGTCATTATTATTTTCAGCATTATTATTTATGTAATCCGGAATACCGGCAAAAAAGAAAAGGAGCTGGCGGAAAAAGAAAGAATCATTCTGATGAAAAATAAAAAGATTCTTGAAAATGATATGAAGCGGCAGGAAGAAAAGATCACCAACCTGCACCTGAATCTCAATCTGAAAATAGAAACTGAAAAGACATTTCTGGAAAACATCAGAAAAATGAAAAAGCTGAAAAATATAGATGCGGAGCAGACCATTACCGATCTTTTTCTCAAAATTAACAACCTGATCCAGATCGATAAAAAGAACTATGACTTAATTAGTGAAAGTTCTCAGGAAAATAAGCAGTTTATCCAGAAACTTTCTGAAAACTTCCCCTCATTAACGAACAATGAACTTAAATTCTGTGTTTATTACAAACTTGAGCTGTCTTCAAAAGAGATCTCGTTGCTGGAAAATATCACCGAAGGAAGTGCAAGAGTGTATAAGACAAAAATAAAAACCAAAATGAATATAGGAAAAGAATCAGACCTTAATACTTTCCTGAAAAATATTTAAATATTGAATGTTTTTTTTGACGTTAATTTTCAAGAGCAAATATTTTAAAGATGAATTTATGCTGCATTTATCACTTTAAATATTAATTATTTACTTCTAAGTGCCTTGAATCCGGGTTTTCAGCATGCTTTTTAAAAACAAGGTTTTTTTAAATATAAGTTATTGTTATTCAGTTTGTTTACGGCTTTGTAGTTAACATTCTTTTAATACTGAATTCAAATGGAGTTAACAAAAAGTAACGCTTCAAATGGTTGATTTTAAAAACGTCCTGATTAATTTTGGTCCATCATTCAAGAGAATATTGCTAAAAATAATTTTACAGGTATGAAGAATTATTCTGATGAGGATTTGAAAAAAAATGTAAAAAACTACAGGTTAGTAAAAAAACTGAAAAAGTTTGAATTATTTTTTTATTTACTGCTCCTGTTAATTATTTTTTATATAGCCTTGAATCTGATCAGAATTAAGTTCCGATAGGATTTTTATGATAGGTTGGGAAGCTTAATAAATCCTTGAAGACTTAAAGTACATTTGATGAAAAAAAAGAAATAACCGTCTGGATTCAGACGGTTATTTTGATATGCAAACCTCGGATATTTACAGGCATAATTTTACAATACAATTTCTTACTCAACCCATGAAAAATTATATTTTGTCCAGGTTCCGTTAAAATTGCCGCAGTTTCTGGGATTTATATTCCAGGATATTTCGTTGAAGAACGGCTGGCTCATAGCCCAGGATGAAGCTGTAGTTCCGGTCAATAGGTTGGTAGCAGGAATTCCGGATGTACCCATTCCTGAAACAGAAGTTGTAAATCCATGGACCTTAATGGTGCCCGGGCTGGAAGATGAGGAAAGTTCGGAGCCGGTACCTTCTGCTTTAATTCCTGCTGGATACCCGGTCACTACAGCGTTGTTTAAAGTTAATTTTCCATTTCTTCTGATGTGAATGCCATTTTCATAGAATGAGCTATACATATTTGTTCTATTAATGTTTTGTCCGATAATGGTAAGATTATTAACAACAGGATGGGTCATGGGAAAATTACCCGAGCCCATTACGTCATTATCCAGTTCAATTCCATTGGAGTCCGGCGAAGAACTATTCTGGTAACTATGTCCGGAATTATAGTCTGCCAGAGCTAATCCGCAGGAGATAGTTCCGGTATATCCGTTTTCAAAATCAAAATTATCATCTTGGGGAGCAAAAGAAATCAGATTGGTAGCGTTCACCGTTCCGCCAAAGAATTCAAAAGAGTCATCCAGGCTGTAAGAAACCTGGATATGATCTAAAGTGGTATGAGTTCCTACTCCTCCCAGCGTCAGACCATTGATCTCATTTCCTGAATTACTTCCCAGAAAATCATATCCCGCAAATTCTATTCTTACGTATTTCATTGATCCTGCATTATGACTTACATTGCTACCGCCATATTCGGAAGAAGAATCTGATAAACCTTCAATCCTCGTTGTTGATGATTTGTTCGTTGGAGCATCACCCAATAGAATGACTCCTCCGAAATCACCGGGTCTTGGCAGAGTACTCTCGTCTCCATCCAGTAAATTGTAGCTGGTGAAAATAATGGGCTGTGTTTCAGTACCTACAGCATTAAGCTTTCCGCTTTTAGTGATGACCAAAACTCCGTTTGGACCATAACCAATAACAGGTTTTCCTTTGATGAAAGTCCCTGGTTGGATGGTCAGGGTAGCTCCATAGGTTACATGCACGATCCCATCTATTTCAATGACACCACTCCAGGTTGTATTGGATGTAATGTCGCTGCTTACTCTGGTAACGGGAAGTCCTGATATGGTTATGTATTCTGAAGAAGAATTCTGCATCTCAAATGAAGGGTTTTCCTCTGCTATATGATCAGGTTGGTGACAGGCTGTAATGAAGAATAAGATGACCAGTACAATAGTTAATTTTCTCATGATTTTAATGTTTAAGAATGAATGTAATTGTTATTAAGAGTTTCTTATAAGACGTACAATCAGAAGAAACTTCCCTGAGATATTCTTAACATTATTGTAATGGAAAAGCAGAATTGGGGCAGATGTTAATTGATTATCAAGGGTATATGAACAATTTTCAAAGTGTAGAGATGCTTGAAGTGCGGATTAAAAGCTGTTTGCTGTCTGATTTTTTATTAATTCCTGAGTTTTTGTAAATAAAAGACAGTACATCTTTATTATTCTGAGCGCAGATACAAACTCCTTATCATATTTAACTAAAACTTAATGATTGACAGAAAAAATAAAAACCACTTGAAAAATCAAATGGTTTTTGCTGAATTGTAGACCCACAGGGATTCGAACCCCGACTGACGGTACCAAAAACCGGAGTGCTACCGTTACACTATAGGTCTGCCTTATTTTGGTGGCGCGAAATTATAAAAAAATATTTAATTGCAAAAATAATTTCTGAATGTAAAACAACAATAAAACTGGTGTTTGTCTATAATGCGATGATTATTAATGAAATAGATTGAATGATCGTCCTGCGAAAAATTAATTTTCCCAAGTTCAATTTTCGACAGCTAAATAATAAAATCTTATCTTTGCAAAAAATTGGGCTCCAAAAGTTGGAGATACCCATTAATAATTTCATTTATTAAACATTTTTATGTCAAATATTGTCGCAATCGTTGGACGTCCCAACGTAGGAAAATCCACACTTTTTAATCGTTTACTGGAAAGAAGGGAAGCTATCGTAGATTCTACGGCTGGTGTTACCAGAGACCGTCATTACGGGAAATCCGACTGGAACGGGGTAGATTTTACAGTTATTGATACTGGCGGATATGATGTAGGAACGGATGATATTTTTGAAGAGGAGATCCGCAAGCAGGTACAGCTGGCAGTAGATGAAGCTACATCTATCATTTTTATGATGAATGTAGAAGATGGCCTTACTGATACCGACTACGAGATCTACCGTCTTTTAAGAAGATCAAACAAACCTATTTATATTGTCATCAATAAAGTGGATTCTTCAAAAGAAGAACTTCCCGCTACTGAATTCTATCAGTTAGGTATTGATAAATATTATACACTTTCTTCTGCAACTGGTTCAGGAACAGGAGATCTTTTGGATGATATCGTTAAAGACTTTCCAACAACAGATTACAAAGATCCGTTTGAAGGACTTCCGAAAATTACTATCGCAGGGCGTCCAAACGTAGGGAAATCTACTTTGACGAATGCGCTTCTTGATGTTGAAAGAAATATTGTAACCGATATTGCAGGGACCACAAGAGACAGTATCCAGACTCTTTATAATAAATTCGGACACGAATTTGTACTGGTAGATACTGCCGGAATGAGAAGAAAGTCTAAAGTAAATGAAGATCTGGAATTTTATTCTGTAATGAGATCCATCCGTTCTATTGAATATTCGGATGTTGTGATCGTTATGGTGGATGCTACATTAGGATGGGAATCTCAGGATATGAACATTTTCGGACTGGCACAGAAAAACAGAAAAGGAATTGTGATTCTGGTGAACAAGTGGGATCTTGTAGAAGACAAGCAGACCAACACCATGCGTGATTTCGAGAAAGTGATCAAGGATAAGATCGGTCAGTTCCATGATATTCCAATTTTGTTTATTTCCGCATTGACGAAGCAGAGAATTCTGAAAGCTGTAGAAGTGGCAATGGAAGTATATGAGGACCGTAAAAAGAAAATCAAAACTTCAAAACTGAATGAAGTGATGCTTCCGATTTTTGAACAGACTCCGCCGCCTGCAAACAAAGGAAAATATATTAAAATTAAATACTGTGTACAGCTTCCAACGCCGTCACCGCAGTTTGTATTTTTCTGCAACCTGCCGCAGTATGTAAAAGAACCTTATAAAAGATTTACTGAAAACCAGCTGAGAAAAGAATTCGGGTTTACCGGAGTTCCTATCGAAGTGTATTTCAGACAGAAATAAGATGATTTGCAGATAAGTTAATTTGATGATGTGCTAATGTCAATAAGATATGGAAAGGAAGAATGAAATTTTAGATTTGAGTATCAGGTTTTCATTGGACATCATTAAATATACTGAACTACTTGAAAGTAATAGGAAGTTTGTTATTGCAAACCAGCTTATGAAATCAGGGACCTCAATCGGAGCTAATATTTTTGAAGCACAAAGTGCTGAAAGCAGAGCTGATTTTATTCATAAATTGAAAATTGCGGATAAGGAAGCTAAAGAAACAGAGTACTGGTTATTGCTGTGTGAAAATTCTGAAAACTATACCTTTAATCCGGTTTTAAAAGAACAGCTGCTGAGTATTCAGAAGCTGCTTTCTAAAATAATTTCATCTGCAAAGAAATAGTAGTCGATTCAAAATCATCACATCATCACATTATCAAATTATCACATTTACTATGGTAACAGAACTTTCAAAACAGTTTTCTTTAATAAACTCATGGATCAATGAATTGAGGAATGTAGATATTCAGCATGACAGAATGAGATTCCGGAGAAATATGGAGCGTATTGGTGAAATTGCAGCTTTTGAGATCAGTAAAGGGCTTGAGAAAAAAGAAGTGGAGATTCAGACGCCTTTAGATAAAATAACCGTTCAGGAAATTGCAGTTCAGCCGGTAATTACCACTATTTTGAGAGCAGGAGTGCCTTTGTTTGAAGGAATTCTGAGCTATCTTGACAGAGCAGACTGCGGTTTTGTGGCAGCCTACAGGAAGCACGATGCCAATGATTATTTCTCTATTAAACAGGATTATCTTACCTGCCCGAATATTGAAGGAAGACCTTTAATCGTCGCAGATCCAATGCTGGCAACCGGAGCTTCTCTGATAGAAGCCATTAAAGATCTTTTGACCAACGGAACTCCAACCCAGCTGCATATTGTTGCGGCCATAGCATCCAGACAGGGCGTTGAAACCATTGAAAAAGCTTATCCCGATGCAAAAATATGGGTAGGAGCCATAGATGAAGGATTGACTTCAAAAGGATATATCACACCGGGACTTGGGGATGCCGGAGATTTAAGTTACGGCGAAAAACTTCAGAGATAAACGATCCCTGTTCAGATAAGATATTTTTGTTTTTATAAATTATGGTCAGGGAGTTGGAAGCCGGAAGAGGGAAGTTATAGAGGTCTAAACCCAGAAATACAGTATGGTTTAGAAATTTTTAAGCAGCTTCAATAATTAATTTAGAGTAACTGTTTAATATTTTCTGTCCAATAGTAACTTCCAGCCTCCTTCATCCATCTTCTGGCCTTTAATCTTGTTAAATTAAAGATTCCAGAAATCTTTCAACAGACCAAATAATAAATTCGGCCGTACTTTTTCCATAGGATGCTTGGTATCCGGAAGTATGGCCAATTTTGCATTCGGGATGTTCCGGTAGGCGCCCACACTTTCCTCTATGCTCACCATATTATCCTGATCTCCCGTCATAATCTGTACAGGAATGCTGATGGCCTGAAGGCTGTTTTCATTCAGCGGAGGATTTTTCCCAAGCGAAACCATCATATCCGCAATGGCAGGCAGGAGCTGTTTCCATTTTGAGCCGTGCTGCTTTTCCAGCTGTTCAGCATATTTCGGAACTTTTGAAAGGATAGCTTCCGGGTCAAGCATTTTGCTTTCTTTTAAGGCCTGTTCCTCATTCCAGTTGAATTTTGTTCCTAAAGTGACAATAGAATGTATCCTTTCCGGAGTATGTAAAGCACAGCAAAGTGCCGCATAGCCTCCCATACTGTGTCCGAAAATATAAACATCTTCCAGGTTTTGCTGATCTAAATAACTTCTTAATTCCTCCGTATATTTTTCAATACTGACCCCGGTTTCCGGCAGTTCCGTATCTCCATGTCCCGAAAATAAAAACGGATGGATGGTAAAATACTTCGAAAGCTCCTCCAGATAAGGGTTGAAAATATCACTGTGACCCAGTGCACCGTGCAGTAAAAGTAGATTTTTCATGATAAATAGTTTGGCGGAAAATTAAGGAAAAGAATTGTTATTTGGTTATGAATTATGAATAGAATAGTGAATAGTGAATAGTGAATTTTTGCAACATATTCCACACTTTCACACTAAAACCCTCCAACTCTCATACACTCACACCCCGAAACCCGAAACCCGAAACTCTCATACCCTAAAACTCTCCAACTCTAATACCCTCCAACCCAAACTACGCATCCACAGCCATCACCAAAACACTTACCCGATTATCCCCCGCATTCAAAATCTCCCAGGCAATGGAGGATACCGTGTTTCCCGTAGTAAAAACATCGTCGATTAAAAGAATGTGCTTTCCTGAAACAGGTTTTGAAAGAGAAAAGGGATTTGCCGTTTCCAGACGGTGTTTCTTATCCTTTAATGCCTGTGCTTTTGAATATTGATTTCTTTGAACCACTTCATGATCAAAAGGAATATGGTAAAACTGAGATAACGTTTCAGTGAATACATGCAGCTGATTATAGCCTCTTTCTCTTAATTTTTTAGGATGGAGTGGAACAGAGACTAAGAGATCCGGTTTTTCATTTTTGAAATCTAATCGTTCTGAAGTCCAGCCGGCGAGGGTTTTTCCGACATTTTCCCTGCTTTTGTATTTCAGTTCATGAATAATTTTCCGGCTCAAACCATCTTCCTCAAACTTCATCAGTGCGTACGTATTTTCCACGGGGAAAAGCAGTTTGCATTTTTCTTTGACAATGTTTTCGTCCGGATAATCAAAATGAGTAAAATGAATCTGTTCAAAACATAAACTACAGACCAAAAGATCTGCATCTATGATCCGGCTGCAATGGATACAGCGGTTGGGGAAAAATAAATCTAATATCATTGGTGTTTTTTTTAAATTAGAGATTAGAAGTTAGAAATTAGAGGTTAGATATGAAAGTTTTAATTTTGCCACTATTCACTATTCACTATTCACTATTCACTATTCACTATTCACTATTCACTATTCACTATTCAGCTTCTTCCTGATCTTCTCAATCGCGTTTTTCATACTCAGGTTAAACTGTTCTTTATCCAGGCGGACGGGCGGTGCCTGCCGTACTTCACAATCCGGGATACTGCAGGATTCACACGTAACGCCTACATTGATTGTTTTCAGCGTTGGAGACTTTATAAACCCTATTTTTTTGATGGTTTGGGAATTCAGTAAAATTCCAAGGCAGTAACTTCTGTTGCTTCCGTCTGAGAAAGGGTTCTTTTGAGAGGTTGAAATCACGAGGTAGCTTACTCCCTGATCCTTGTAGTGAGAGATCTGGGCATCGGTCAGTGTTTCGTTTTCCTTTAAATGATGCAGGTTTTTCACGGCAATCCATCTTCGGCAGTAATGTTCATTCATGGCGTTGGCATGAGGAGCCTGCTGATGGTTCAGGTGAAGTTCCTTCAGAATCTGGATCTTATCCGAGTTCTTTTTCTTAACCAGGCACAGATAAAAAAGATCTTTAATTCCTGATTCTGCTGAAAGGAGATTGGTCAGTCTGTAATAAAAGGTTTCCGGGGAATCGGTAAAGCTTTTAATCAGTTCTTCAAAGTTTTTGGGCTCCCAGCTAGGTTGCAGAAAGAAATTCGTTGTTTTTTCAAGGGTCCGTTCCTTTGAGATCAGTAAAGCGCCTGCAAAATAAGAAGCATAGAAATTGTTCAATATTTCTTCGAAACTTCCAAAATCCAGCCATGAATACGTATTCGGACGGATTTTCAGTTCCAGAACATTAAAACCTATTTCTTTCGCCAGAATAAATGTTTTCTGGTCTTTTTCAAGTTTTTCGTTCAAAAGAAGCAGTTTCTGTTCCGGGATAAAAAGGGAACGTAAATTATCCAGACTTCCAAACTGTTCAAAATTCTCAGATCTTATATTGTAATGAAACTTTTCCGTAAGCAAGCTTTCCAAAACAGAAGCCCGCAAATCCTTGTTGATGTCTAAGCCGTTTTCTTTGATGAAATCCGCTGCTTTTTCCTCAATTTCAGGGAAATAATTATCATAAAGTTCCTGGAAAGACCGAAGGACGGCAAAATAGAAACGCTCTTTTCCTAAATTATAGTTTTGGGAAATTTCAATCAGCGCATTGATGAAAGCCGTCACTTTTTTCGGAGCATCACTGATGATGCTGATCAGATTGTTTTTGCTGATTCCAAAGAGATCAAGAGGGATTTCCTTAAAAAAATCCGACTGCAGGATTTCGTTGAAAGGAGCCAAGCTTTTATCCAGTTTCGTGGAAACCAGATCATCAAATGTACAGTTCAGAGATTCAGAAAGCTGAATGATTTTGTCATGCTTTGGATATTTTTTCCCGTTTTCAATTTCGTTTAAATAAGATTTGGATAAACCGGTCTTCACGGCAAGATCCTGCAGAGACCAGTTTTTCTTTTGTCTCAGCTGTTTCAGCTTAAGTCCGAAGACTGTTTTAATAAAATCACTTTCTGAATTCATACCCAAATATAAATAATTGATTGCGATTTTCCGCATAATAAATTTTTAAAATATTTAGCGAACGTTCGCTGATTGTGAAAATTTTTATTTATGTTTGTAACATCAAATCTCAAAATCAACAGGTTATGGAAACTCAAACCCAATTAGAAATAAAGGCTCAGAAGAAGTTTCAGGAGGTTTTTACTCCGGAGCTGACAGATTTTTTGGTCGCGCTTCATCAGAACTTCAATCAAAAAAGACTGACGCTTTTAGAAGAAAGAAAAAATACCCAGGAGCTTTTCGACCAGGGAAATCTTCCCGGATTTCTTCCTGAAACAGAAGAAGTGAGAAAAGGAAACTGGATATGTGCGTCACTGCCGGCAGACCTTCTCGACAGAAGGGTGGAAATCACTGGTCCGGTAGACCGTAAAATGATCATCAATGCATTAAATTCTGGAGCATCCACTTTTATGGCCGACTTTGAGGACAGCAGTTCGCCGACATGGGATAACTGTATTCAGGGGCAGATCAATCTGAAGGATGCTGTAAGACGTGCGATAGATTTCACTACGGAAAACGGAAAATCTTATCAGCTTAATGAAAAAACCGCCGTTCTTCAGGTGCGCCCGAGAGGGTTGCATCTTCCTGAAAAGCATATTGAGATCAATGATGAAGAAGCATCCGGATCGCTTACTGATTTTGGAATTTACTTTTTTACGAATGCGGAACAGTTATTGAAAAACGGAAGCGGTCCTTATTTTTACCTTCCGAAGCTCGAACATTATAAAGAAGCCCGCTGGTGGAATGATGTTTTTGTTTTTGCCCAGCAGTACATTGGGATTCCAGCCGGAACCATAAAAGCTACGGTTTTGATCGAAACAATTACAGCCTCATTTCAGATTGATGAAATTTTATTTGAATTAAAAGAACACAGCGCAGGCCTGAACTGCGGACGGTGGGATTATATTTTTTCATTTATAAAAAAATTCAGAAACCTTCCCGAATTCATGGTTCCGGACAGAGATCAGGTGACAATGGCTTCACCGTTTATGAGTGCTTATTCAAAAAGAGTGATCGAAATTTGTCATAAAAGAAACGTTCACGCGATTGGAGGAATGGCAGCACAAATTCCTGTAAAAAATGATGATGAGGCGAATCAGGCAGCTTTTGAGAAAGTAAGAAAAGACAAGGAGCGTGAAGTGAAAAACGGGCACGATGGAACCTGGGTGGCTCATCCTGCCTTAGTTTCTGTTGCGAGGGAGGTCTTTGATGAGCATATGCCAAGACAAAATCAGATTGTTAAAAAATTTGAATACCATATTAAAGAAACAGATTTGCTTGAAGTTCCACAGGGAGAGATTACAGAAAAAGGAGTAAGAAAAAATATTAATGTAGGAATTCTGTATCTGGAAAGCTGGCTGATGGGAACCGGAGCAGCAGCCATTTACAACCTGATGGAAGACGCAGCAACCGCAGAAATTTCAAGAACTCAGCTGTGGCAGTGGCTTAAAAATGAAGCTAAACTGGATAATGAGAAGGTATTGACCCGTGAAATGATTCTCCATTGGGAATCCGAAGAAATGTATCACATCGAAAGATACGTAGGTGAACAGCGTTTCAAAAACGGAAAATTCAACCTTGCCAAAGAACTTTTCAATGAACTGGTATTCTCAGAGAAATTTGAGGAATTCCTGACATTAAAAGCCTATCCTTTTATTGAGTGACAGCGGAATAGAGTGGGAGTGTAGGAGAGTTTTAGTGTAGGAGAGTTTGAGTGTGCTAAAGCTAAGAACAAAGAAAGCTGAACATTCCAATTCATAACTCATAACTCATAACTCAAAACTCATAACTAAATATTACAGTCTAAAACACTCCAACTCTCAAACACTCAAACCTCAACTAAATCCTAACAAAAAAATATTATGAAAACAAGACAAGAACAAATCCAGGCTCTGGAAAACGATTGGTTAACTAATCCACGCTGGACCGGAGTAAAAAGAACGTATACCGCTGAGGAAGTATTAAAACTTCGCGGTTCTTATAAAATAGATTATACCATTGCAACAGAAATGTCTAAAAAATTCTGGGACAAACTGAATACCCAGGATTTCGTTGCAGGACTGGGTGCATTGACCGGAAACCAAGCGGTTCAGGAAGTGGATGCAGGCCTTGAAGCGATCTATCTTTCCGGATGGCAGGTTGCTGCTGATGCAAATCTTTCAGGAGAAATGTATCCTGACCAGTCATTATATCCAGCCAATTCAGTGCCTTCTGTTGTGAAAAAGATCAATAATGCTTTACTGAGAGCAGATCAGATCCAGTCGGTGAGCGGAAACGGAGATAAAGAATATCTGGTTCCGATTATTGCAGATGCTGAAGCGGGATTCGGAGGCAATCTGAATGCTTTTGAACTGATGAAGCAGATGATTGAGGCAGGAGCAGCGGGAGTTCATTTTGAAGACCAGCTTTCTTCCGCAAAAAAATGCGGGCACCTGGGCGGAAAAGTTTTGGTTCCTACTCAGGAAGCGATTAATAAACTGATTGCGGCCCGTCTGGCTTCCGATGTATTAGGCGTTCCAAGTATCATTATTGCAAGAACTGATGCAGATGCGGCAGATCTTCTGACTTCAGATATTGACGAAAGAGATAAAAAGTTTGTGACGGGAGAAAGAACTTTCGAAGGCTTTTATGTAGTGAACAATGGAGTAGAGCAGGGAATTGACCGCGGTCTTTCCTATGCACCGTATGCGGATCTGATCTGGATGGAAACCTCAAATCCTGATCTGGAACAGGCCAGAAAATTTGCAGAAGGAATTCATGCTCAGTTTCCGGGGAAAATGCTGGCTTATAACTGTTCGCCATCGTTCAACTGGGCGGCAAGGCTGAGTGTGGAAGAAATGGCCAATTTCCGTGAAGAGTTGGCAAAAATGGGCTATAAATTCCAGTTTATTACCCTTGCAGGTTTCCATGCCCTGAATACTGCCATGTTTGAATTGGCTCTTGCTTATAAAGAAAGAGGAATGGCCGGCTATTCTGAGCTTCAGGAACGTGAATTTGCTCTTCAGCAGAAAGGATTCAGAGCGGTAAAACACCAGTCGTTTGTAGGAACAGGGTATTTTGATGAGGTTCAGAATGTAGTAACCAATGGTTCTTCGGCCACAGTTGCGATGAAAGATTCTACAGAAACAGCACAGTTTCATTAATCATTTTCCATATAAATAAGATTTTTTGATGTAAGCCTTCTCAATTCTGGGAAGGCTTTTTTTGTGGAAGGGCAAGAACTGGAATAGTGAAAAAAGATGAAGATCGTTCGTTATTTTTATAATATACCTCTTTTCGGTTTATATTTTACATGATGTATAGGGTTTGTTATGCTGTATTTTCTGTTAATAAAGTATTATCTGTTCGGAAAATATGTGTTAATTGATTAGTTGTTATGGGTTGATATTTAGCTTGTTAAATATATATAGTGTTAACTGCTCTTACGGCTGGTTTATTTTTTTTGTGATTTGTATTAGTTTTGAACAGAACGAAATGATATAAAATTTAAAGTGTCAGTTTACGGATTAAAAACACATTTATGAAACAAAATAATAATTAAAAAAACATAACAAGTCGGGACCATTGGGAACGGTTAAAAAAAATGGTACCTCACCATTGCCCAGGATTTAAGATCATCGGATAATACAAGCAGTAAGGTATTTCGAACAAAAGTAAAGATGAAAAAAAGATGTTCCACTGCAGTATATTGAAAATTACATCCTCACAAAGATGATCAGCGCAAGAGGGAAAAAGTAGATTCTAAAAACACAAATGATGATGATGAAGTATGCCGCTGGGCAGGCCTGCTTCATCTTTTTTATGGGATAATTTCTAAAAAATCACTGAAAATTTAATCCATTTTTAACCTGTCCATCATTATAATCAGAATCAAAAGTTCATATATTTGATAGTAAATAGAATGCAGGCAGAATGAATTTAGTATATGAAAAAAAGATAGTGGTAACAGAAAAGCATATAGACCAGAATAACCATGTGAATAATGTACAGTATGTGCATTGGGTAGAAAAAATGGCGGCTGAGCACTGGGAGCTAGTAAAACATAAAACGGATTGTCCTGAGGATATCTGGATGCTCCTTGATCATCACATCCAATACAAAAAGCAGGTGTACCTAAACGATAGTATAACCGTAAAAACATATCCTAAAAGCCCGGAAGGAATCAGACAGCCCCGGAAAGTGGAATTTTACTGTGATGATCAGCTGGTTGTGGATTCGCTTACCCTTTGGATCTTAATTGATAAAGAAACAAAGAAAGTAAAGCGGCTGCATGAGAACTGGCTGGAAGATATCAGTAAATAATGTTCTGCCGTTTCCGGTGAAGTAATGATCAAAAAAAGGCTGCCACCGGCAGCCTTTTGTATGGTTAAATGAAAAATTGATTATTTTTTGATGGCTTTCAGAGTTTTTGTATCGCCATTATTCATTTTTAGAGAAATAAAGTAAACGCCTTGTTTTAAATCGCCCAGATACAGTGATGCAGACGGTTTTTCAATGACTTTAACCAGTCTTCCTGAAGTGTCTATTATACTGATTGATTTTACTTCGGCTACATCTGAAATGGTAACAACATCCGTGAAAGGATTGGGAGCTACACTGATCTTTTTTGTCTTATCAGCCACTTCCTGAGTAGAAAGAGCTGTGCTGTCATAAGCAGAAATCTGGAATTCCCCACTCGCTTCACTGGAATCATATTTCCATGCACTTACGTATAAGGTAGCGCCTGGAGTCTGTCCTGTTAATGAAATTAGCGAGAAAAAGCCATCACCGCCGTCATCGTTACATCCAATTTCTGTTAAAGAGCCACAGGCCCCGCTATATACGGAAAGTGATGAGTCTCCAAATGAAGAACCTGCTGCTTCCCTGGTTTCTATAGTGATATTACCGCTTTGTGGAACCACAACACTAAACCATACATTTTCTGTAGCATCCGAATTACAGGAAGGTAATGTTCCGTCTGTCATAGCCTCGGTATTGACAGATGTAACTGCTCCTGAAGTGAAATCTGTTCCTATCGTTAATGGAGTAGCTCCTGAGCAATTATCATTAGCAGGTGGTACCGGTTCATAGGCTGAAATCTGGAATTCCCCGTTATCTGTATCAGAATCATATTTCCATACGCTTACGTAAAGAGTCGCTCCGGGAGTTTGTCCGGTTAATATTAGAGTCGAAAAGTCACCATTGTTACCGTCATCATTACAGCCTACCTCTGTTAAAGAACCACAACTTCCGCTGTAAGCAGTAAGTACCGAATTATCAAATGATGATCCTGCAACCTCACGGGTTTCTATCTTCAGGTTTCCGCTTGCAGGGACAACTACGCTAAACCATACATTTTCACTGGCATCTGAAGAACATGAAGGTACTGTTCCGTCTGTCGTAGCTCCATAATTGGCAGAAGTGATTGCTCCTGACGTGAAATCTGTTCCTACTGTTAGTGGAGTAGCCTGTGAGCAATTATCATTAGTAGCTGGTAGAGGGTCGTATGCTGAAATCTGGAATTCCCCGTTATCTGTATCGGAATCATATTTCCATACGCTTACGTAAAGAGTGGCTCCGGGAGTTTGCCCGGTTAATGTCAGAATCGAAAACAAATCATTGTTACCGTCATCATTACAATCAATCTCTGTTAAAGAACCACAGCTTCCGCTGTAAGCCGTAAGTACGGAATCATCAAATGAGGATCCTGAGACCTCGCGGGTTTCTATCTTAAGATTCCCACTTGCAGGAACAACTACGCTGAACCACACGTTTTCTACCGCATCTGCATTACAGGACGGAAGTGAACCATCGGTAGTGGCGCTGATATTGGTAGAAGTAATGGCTCCTGAAGTAAAATCGGTGCCTACAGTGAGTGATGTTGCTCCTGAGCAATCGTCATTTTGTGCATAAACCAACGTGGCAGCCAATAATGACAGACAAAATAGTAATTTTTTTTTCATAATTTTTTTTTAATTTTTTGATATAAAACTGCCTGGTTTTTCAGACAATTGATTTAATTTTTACAGTGATTTAAATGATCAATTTATTAGTTGTTGTGATTGTTTATGTTTTTCACAAATATATGATATTTATTAAAATATACTCATGTTAAATCGATGTAATGCACAGTAAAACAATGTGTTTGTAAAATTTGGTTTAAATTATTTTTATTTCTTAACTCTTGATTTTGTACGAATTTTTATGATTGATTTCATTTAAAGAATTTAATTCGTTTGTTTTAATAGTTTAGTTAATTTAATCAATCAATTTTATTGCTTCAAAATGATAAAATAGAGCTGAAAAAATCTTCAGATTATTTTAAACCGGTAACCTGATTTTATAAAATCTTTATTGAGGAATCCGGCAGTTTATTTTTCCAAACGCAGTACGCAACTTATAATTATGTTTTGTCATATCTTTGCATTATGATACGTATTACAAAAATTTTCACATTCGAGACAGCCCACGTGCTGTACAACTACGATGGGAAATGTAAAAATATGCACGGACATTCCTATAAGCTGTTTGTAACGGTTAAAGGAAGGCCAATTAATGATTTGGAGAATCCCAAAAACGGGATGGTAGTTGATTTTGGAGATATTAAAAGTATCGTAAAATCTGAGATTGTGGATCTTTGGGATCATGCAGTACTTGTTAACGCACTGTCCCCGCATAAAGAGCTGGGCGAAGATCTTGAAAATAAAGGGCATAAAGTAATTTACTGCAGCTTTCAGCCTACCTGCGAAAATATGCTGTACGCTATTGCCGCGAAAATAAAATCTAAACTTCCGGCTGAGATTTCTCTTGCCTATCTTAAACTTCACGAAACAGAAAACTCTTATGGAGAGTGGTTCGCGGAAGACAATAAGTAATCATAATTTATCCACAAAAAGATCAGACTGGTGTTAAAGACAATTATTAATTTAGAACCTGGAAAAAAGGTGTATTTCGCTTCAGATCAGCATTTTGGAGCTCCTAATCCTAAGGAGAGCAAAGTGCGTGAAGAGAAATTTATCCGCTGGATGGATGAGATCAAAGAAGATGCGCAGGTTTTGTTTTTAATGGGTGACCTTTTTGATTTCTGGCACGAATGGAAGCACGTAATTCCCAAAGGCTATGTGCGTGTTCTTGGAAAAATAGCTGAACTGAAAGACCGGGGAATCCACATCTATTTCTTTGTAGGAAACCATGATCTCTGGATGAAGGATTATCTTGAAGAAGAGATTGGATGTACGGTTTTTTATCAGAAGCAGTATTTCGAAATGGGCGGAAAACAGTTTCTGCTGGCTCATGGCGACGGTCTGGGGCCTGGTGATAAAGGCTACAAAAGAATGAAAAAGCTGTTTACCAATCCTGTGGCACAGTGGTTTTTCAAATGGGTGCATCCGGATATTGCCATGAAGCTTGCCTTATACCTTTCCCAGAAAAATAAAATGATTTCCGGAGAAGAAGATAAAGCCTTTTTAGGTGAGGATAAAGAGTTTCTGGTCATTTATTCAAAAGAAAAACTCAGAACACAGAATATAGACTATTTCATCTATGGACACCGCCACCTTCCCATGGTGCTGGAGCTTGAGCAAAAGGCAAAATACATCAACCTTGGCGACTGGATCTCCTATTTTACATACGGGGTTTTTGAAAAGGATTTTGAGCTGAAAACATTTAAGGATGGGACAAAAAAAAACTACCCCTGAGAGAGAGGTAATTTTCGAATGAACCGAAGCTCACTCTTGTTTTTAATCCATATTCCGGTTAGGTAATTGCAATAAGTTTACCAAAGTATAATTCATCGGTAAAAAAATAATGAAAAAATAAATTATGATCACGTAATGATCTCATTTTTAGGTGATAATAATTTAAAAAAAAATCAAAAAAAATTGGAAAATATATTCAGCATACAGACAGAACAGGATTTCCTGAATGCAGCGGTAGCGACTTTCCGGTATCAATATGAAAATGTTGAGATCTACAGAAAGTTCGTGGATTATCTGAAAATAGATCCTGAAAAAGTAGACAGTCTGGCGAAGATTCCTTTCCTCCCGATAGAAATGTTTAAAAACCATCAGATCCTGAACAAAAATGCTGCAGCCGGCCTTTTTTTTCAGAGTTCGGGAACTACCCAGATGAATCTTTCAAAGCATTTCATTGCAGATCCGGAGATCTACGAAGAAAGTATTTACAGAAGTTTTGAGCAGTTTATAGGAAAACCGGAAGACTTTATTTTCCTGGGCCTTCTTCCAAGCTATCTGGAGAAGCAGAATTCCTCTTTAATTTATATGGTGGATTATCTGATGAAAAAATCTGCAAAGCCGGAAAACGGATATTTTCTTTACAACCATGCTGACTTATTTGAACTTTTAAAAAATCTTAAAGATAAAAAAGTCATTCTTTTCGGAGTGTCTTTTGCCCTGCTGGATTTTCTTGATACTGTAGATTCCCTGAATTTAACTATCTCCGGATCTGAAAATCTTACGGTTATTGAAACTGGCGGCATGAAAGGCAGAAAAGAAGAAATGACCAAAGATGAACTGCTTAAAATTTTGCAGGATGGCTTTAAAACAGAGAAAATCTATTCAGAATATTCAATGACGGAACTGCTTTCGCAGGCTTATTCTCTTGGAAATAATGAGTATAAATGTCCGAACTGGATGAAGATCATGGTCCGCAATGCAGAAGATCCTTTTTCCTATGAACTGGAAGGAAGAACCGGAGCGGTTAACATTATTGATCTTGCCAATATCCATTCGTGCTCCTTTATTGCCACACAGGATCTGGGGAAAACCCTTTCGGGAGACCGATTCCAGGTGCTGGGAAGAATTGACCATTCCGATATCCGTGGGTGCAGTTTATTAGTAAGCTGAGTTGTAGAGTATGAGAGTATTAGGGTTGGAGGGTTTTTGAGTTTCGGAGTGTGAATGTCTGAGATGGTTTTAGAATGAAACTGTAATGTGCTTTAAAAAAAATAAAATACCTGGAATAATAAAAATCCTAACTTTTAATCCCTAATCCCTAATCCCTAATCCCTAAATCAATCATGCTGAAAATAGAAGAACTTGTTCACGCCTACATCCATTCCCACTGCGATTTTGAAAAAGAAATTGTACTGACGAATTATTTCCAGGCAGACTGGGAAGCGGATATGCTGTTCATAGATTCTGAAGGTTTCAGTCATGAAATTGAGATCAAGCTTTCGAAAAGTGATTTTAAAAACGATTTTAAAAAATCATACCTCAATAAAGATACAGGCGAAAAATTTCTGAAACATGATAAAATTTCCTGCGGTGATTATATCTGTAACGCGTTCAGTTTTCTGCTGCCGATGGGAATGGTAGAGCATACGGTAATTCCTGAACATTGTGGAATTATTGAATTTTACCATAATGAAGATACCTGGGAAACCGAATTTTATCTTATAAGAAAACCCAAAAGAGTTCATGAGGATTCTTACTGGAAACTGAATGACAAAGATCTTTTTATACGGAAAATGGCTCTGAATTTATTACAGCGTAAACTGGAAATAAAGGGAAAACATGAAGAGCTTATCTTTAAGAATCCTTTTGATATTAAGAAGGTGAAATAGATTGGAGATTCCAGACTATTATCGATTTTGATAAGTCAATTGTCAATTTTGTTTCGCAAGTGAATGGTGAGTTTTGGACAGCAGATGTCAGACATCAGATTTCAGACAAATCGTGGCAAACTAGGAATTTAGATTCAAGTTTAATAGTTAAAAAAGTTTCGGGAGATCCGATTCACGGTTCTCAAACCAGCAACTGTCAACTCGTAACGAGAAACTAAACTCTACACTCATATACTCTAAAAACTCTCCAACCCATAATAAAATAGGCCGCCAAAAAATTGACAGCCTATGTTTTTTATAGTGATTGTTACTAATCAGCAACTTCTGCTGTGTCTCTCTGAAGAAGGAATTTGTAAATCAAACCTCCCACAACGCCTCCCGCAATAGGTGCTGCCCAGAACAGCCAAAGCTGTGACATGGCAAGTCCGCCTGTAAAAACAGCCTGAGATAGAGATCTCGCCGGGTTTACAGAGGTATTGGTAATAGGAATTGAAATAAGGTGAATCAACGTTAGAGCCAGACCGATGGCGATGCCGGCAAATTTACCGTTAGCCCATTTGTCTGTTGCTCCCATAATAACGATCAGGAAGAAAGCCGTTAGTAGAAACTCTGCAAGGAATGCAGCTCCCATACTGAACGCTTTACCATTGTAGACCGCTTCTCCGTAGAAATTGGTTGCAAAGGCTCCCGGTTTTGAGAAATCCACAACGCCCGCACCGTTAAGGATTATGTACAGACATCCTGCGGCTGCAAGAGCACCAAGACATTGCGCCACAACGTAAGGAATCAGATCTTTTGCAGGAAATCTCCCACCTGCCAAAAGTCCGAAAGATACTGCCGGATTGAAATGTCCGCCAGAAATATGCCCGACGGCATAAGCCATCGTAAGAACCGTAAGACCAAAAGCCAGGGAAACACCCAGCAGGCCTATTCCGATATCGGGAACTCCGGCAGCAAAAACTGCACTTCCGCAGCCTCCGAAGACAAGCCAAAATGTGCCGAAAAATTCAGCAAAAAGTTTTTTTATCATATTGTTTATTTAAAAATGTATCTCAAATGTAAAATTTAAATTCTATAATAAAAAGTTAAAATTCAAAAATATTTTAACTTTCTCTGGCTGAAAATTCATAATTTATCAATTTGGTTTGATGTTTGTTGGGAATTTTTTTTAAATAGCAATAGGTGGAAAGTTAAATGCTGCGGCATAATTGTTTATCTTTCGTTTAGTAATTTAAAGCATGGTTAATGAGAAAGTTTTTTTGTGTGGCCCTTGTGCCTTTTATGTATAGCTTTTATTATTCGCAGGCAGCAAAAAAAGCACTTCCCTGTTATGATCTGGCATCGGTACTTAAAGTGGAACCTACGGCTTTGTACAAACCCCATCTGGATGCTTCGAAAAGCTTTGGCGTAAAGCTGCTGAAAGATTCTAAAACGGTACAGAAATACATTAACAGCGGGAAATTCCACAAAATAAAAAAGACGGCAAAAGGATATCGTGTACAGAAGCTTGATTACAGCAGGGCTTATATGGTGTCCAAAGCAAAAACAACCCTTGAAAAAATGGGAGCCAGGTTCAGCAAGGAAACAAAAGGTCATACTTTCACCGTTTCATCCATCACCAGAACCCTTGAAGACCAATGTAGGCTGAGAAGAGTAAATTCAAACGCATCATTAGGGATCAGTTCACACAATTACGGAAATTCCTTCGATATTTCTTACATCCGGTTCAATGATGTCCTGAAATACAACCCCAAAATGGAGGCTGCACTGGAAAAAGTTTTAAAATATTATGCTGCTGCGGGCAGAATTTACTACATCAAAGAAAGGCAGCAGAGTTGTTATCATATTACAGTAAGGAATTATTAATTGTTTTTGAGATAATAACGGAGTCTTCCGGTACGTACCACATTTTTGAGAATAAGTCACAAAACGGCTTTATTTTTTTTATACTTTTTCTTTGTATTCAAGATTAAATTTATTTTACAAATAATAAATTTATGATGCGATTATTTGTGCAGGATGATTAGTTTATATAATTTTATGCGACTAAACAAACCATGAAATTATGAACGAAAACGATTACAAACTGGCTGCTGCCGAGTGGGGTATATGCGTTTCAGATTTTAACAAAGTATCTGGCCTTATCCCAACCAACTACATTTTCGAACTGACTTCCGAGCAGATCGGTAAAATCACAGAAAAGAACCCTTATATAGATGTTTGCGCTGAAGTGGGCGTACATAAAGGGCAGCTGGTCCTTATTTTCCTTCCTCTGGATGCACAGGGGCACATAGACAAAAGTGTTACAGAATTCCAGTATACCTCTCTGGGACCCCTTAAACATGATATCAGGCTTCAGGAAACAAAAGAAATTACCGTAGTTAAAAACGCGGTGCTTTCCAGTGACCTTACCAAAATAGATGATAATACCAATACATCTTTCCCGGTTGCCGAACAGCCTATTCTTGATCAGGACATTGCTGTAGATGCTATTCAGCGATGGAGAAATGAAGGAATGGAATGGTTCTTCCGCGAGTGCAATGAATTCAAAGGAGAAAGAGTTTTCAGAAGATTTTATATTCCAAAAGAAGATCTGGTTCACCCTTATCCGAAAGTGGCCAGTATGAAATGTTCATTCGGTTTGAGGTACAATGATATTTACCAGAGAATGCTGGTTACATTGATCTTTATTTCTTTCCATGAAATTTTATTGCAGGGAACAACAGAAACTTTTACTTCCAATACCTATGACTGGGCGAAACCATGTCCGCCAGTCTGCCGTATTCCTGAACTTGGATCTTAAATACGTAGCGTAAACAGGAATGACAGATTTTTTTAAAGCCATTTTATTCCTCAACTATGGTCTGCTCCTGTCCATCATACTTTTGGGAGCAGCAAAATACCGTATACTGAATCATAAAGAAAAGCAATATTTTCACTGTATTGCTTTTCTTTTTTTTATTGAATTACTGAATCTGGCACTGCCTTATGTTTTTAATCTGAATGATACCTCGTTTCTGTATCCGTTGTATATAGCCGGAGAGTTTTTTCTGGTGACGGCCCTCTTTATCAGAAAACTGAACCTGCCGAAATATTTTCTCGGGATTACAGGACTATTAGCCGTGGGATTTATGGTGTCTAAATATGTATTTAATTTTCCCTTCAACAGTGATATTGTAAAGGTGATATCCAATATCATCATCATATGTCTTTCAGGATTTGCCCTGATACGGGAGATCAGAGGTACTTCTGCGCAGAACCGTTTTCTCCTCGTGGATGCCTGTATTTTTTTCTATTATTCCGTTTCGGTGTTTATTTTTATTATTCAGCACCAGCTCGCGAATCTGTCAGAAAATGATTATTATATTATTCTCAGTGTGAATAATATTCTGTCAAGCATTTTATACTGCTCATTTTTATATACCTTCATCAAATTAAAGAAGTAACCTTAAATATTAGCCTGCTTATCCTGATAATTGTTACCATAACAGTTATCGTTTCGTTTATTCTCCTTGCCTACAGGTCTTTTATCAGCCGGATCATCAAAGAAAAGAATGTTCAGCATGAAGCTGAGGTTCTGCATCAGAAAAATCTGGTCCTTGAAAACATCAAAGCGCAGGAAGAAGAAAGGAAAAGAATAGCCGTCATGATTCACGATGACATTGGAAACAGACTGAATATCCTTTCCTTATGGCTGAACAACCTCGATACAAAGGGTGATGAGGTCATTAAAAAAAATATTTACAGCCAGATGTCTTCCCTGATTGATGCGGCGCGGAGTATTTCACATTCCCTATATCCTGTAAACCTTGAATCCGTGGGCTTTGTCCTCTATGTGGAAGAGCTTATCGCGAACCTTTCCCATAAGATCAATATTTCCATGCAGGTAATGCCCGGCTTTGAGAAAAAAGATATCTTTGTAGAAGTACAGCTATACCGTATTATTCAGGAATTTACCACCAATGTGATCAAGCATTCCACGGCTACGGACCTGTGGATCTACATCAAAGATTATCCCCGGCATATGGCAGTCATTATTTCTGATAACGGACAGGGATTTGATTATGACCTCGTGAAAAAAGGAATGGGGATCAAAAATATCGAATCCAGGATAAAATCCATGAATGCCACATACAAGTGGAAAAGTGCTTCAAATAAAGGAAGCCGTTTAATTATTTTAATTCCCAGAAACAATGAACCACTCAATCAAAATAGCCTTAATTGATGATGAACAGCTGATCCTGGAAGGGGTAAAAATGCTGCTTTCCAACGAAAAGAATATCTCCGTATCTCTTACCTCCAATAACGGCCCGGACTTTATTGAAAAACTGGCAGGCCTTTCCGAAGATGAATTTCCGCACTTAGCCCTTGTAGACGTGCAGATGCAGCCTATGAACGGTTTTGAACTCGTGGAAATCCTTAAAGAAAAATATCCGGAGCTCAGAATTATCATCCTTTCATCCCACTACAAAACCTCTATTTTAGGCTATATGGTGAAGCTGGGGGTATCTGCTTTTCTTCCGAAAAATTCAGACCGGAAAACATTTATCGATGCCATTACCATGGTGTACAAAAATGGAGTATTCTTTACTGCCGAGGACCACCAGATGCTGTTTACCTATATGAACAGTTCCTCCAAAAAAAAGTCCCTTTTTGAAATGGATGACGAGCTTTCCGAACGTGAAAAAGATGTCGTGAAACTGATCTGCCAGGAATACACCAACAATGAGATCGGGGAAAAACTCTTCATCAGTCCCAGAACAGTGGAAAGCCACCGCCAGCGCATCCTCGAAAAGATTGGAGCCAAAAATACGGTGGGTATTGTAATCTATGCCGTCGTGAACAATATATATTCTCTTGATAAAATGTAATTCCGTAGAAATACGGAATTTTTTATTTGGTATTTTTCACGCTAGTATTGCGTGTCGTTCTTCCGTTAATTTGAAAAATAAGTTTACGCAGAATCACAAAATGAAGTGGTTATGCGAAAATTTTTAATTATTAAAGCAAAACACAGCGATGGAAAACGAGACAATACTATCTGTCGGAATTTTTTTTGACGGAACCGGAAACAACGGGATCAATGCAACGACAGACCCACATGACAGACCTTCGGCCAATAACGAAAGCTACAAAGGAGCGCCGACCAATATTTATAAATTATTCAATTTATTCAACGGAAATCAGAAAATATACGTCGAAGGAATAGGAACCGTTACCGGCGGTGAAGACAGCAACTTTGCAATGGCTACCTGCGCCAATCCTCCCGATGCTACAGGCTATTCTTCCGATGATAAACTACAGAAAGCAGATCAGTTTGTAGAGAATACGATAAATGATAGAAATGTTCAGTATCATTTTTATGTGTATGGATTCAGCCGGGGAAGCATGCTGGCCAGGGAATTGTGTAATCAGCTTGCCGCGAAATATCCCGCAGTAAATGTCAGCATCAGGTTTCTGGGGATTTTTGATACCGTAGAATCCAAACCATTCAATACCTACGATATGAATCTGCCGCAGGAAGTGGAAAACGCCCTTCAACTATGCGCGGTGAATGAATGCCGGTATTTTTTTCCACTGACCGGATTCTTTGAAAATTCAAAAAATATGCAGGATACGAAAACTGAAACAGCCGGCTCGGTATGGAAAGAAGTTTTTGTTCCCGGAGCGCATGCGGATGTAGGAGGAGGTTATCTGAAGGCTCCTCATTCAGTTTATATTTCCACGGATTTTATTAATGTTAAAGATCTGCAGGACTACGTTTCCGATGTCAGGAATGCAAAAACCGATGCGGAAGGCAATAAAATCTGGGATGCCCTGCTTTCTGATTTTCAGATTGAAAAAGGAGTGGTGTTGTCCCAAGCTTATGTTTCCAGAAAACTTATTCTGCATACCCTTCCTTATGTGTACGGAAGAGTGATGCGGGACGAAACCAATCATGCAGTTCCGGGAATTTTCAGTACAGATCTTACCGATTCAGGGCTGGAATTTACAGATGATGCTTTTCTGACAGATTTTTATACTGAGCTTGCAGCGTACGTTAAAAGTTTTTCCCCTGAACTGAAACCTCTTTATGATTATTCCAGATTTGCAGAGTATACCCATATTTCGGCGAACTTCGGACTGTATTACGATGAAACCATGAAGAAATCAGCTGATGAAATGGAAGCCGAAATGGTCAACAACGGCCTGAATGTACCCAGCAGTACCTCTGTAGACCGCGGAATCCATACCCGGTTTCTCACTGAGCTGCATCTTCCGGAAGACAGCTTCGTGGCAGACTTTCTCTACGGGACCAATGTTCCGAATAATGATATCTGGAGCCGCACCATATTGATGAAATCTTTTGCGGCAGAACAGAATTAGATATTATAATGTTAGTACTTTTCAGTTTTAAATTTAGGTTAGGAAGGGATGTCTGTACGGATATCCCTTCTTTTTTCGCCTTTTCACCCTTTTACCCTTTCACGTACCGCTATTCATTTCTTTTTCCGTACTTTTGCACCCGAAAATTCATTACTCATCATTAATTTTTATATAAGAAAATGCTTTCGGTTCAAGGTTTAGGATTACATCATTCAGGAAACTATCTGTTTCAAAATACAAATTTCACCATTAAAAAGGATGATAAAGTAGGTCTCGTAGGGAAAAATGGAGCGGGAAAATCCACTTTATTGAAAATGCTTTCCGGGGAAATTAATTTCTACGAAGGAAACGTGGTGCCGGAAGGAAATGTAACCATCGGATTCCTGAAGCAGGATCTTGATTTCGTGAAAGGAAGAACGGTATGGAATGAAACCATGCAGGCTTTTGAACAGATCAATACCTGGAAAAGCGAACTGGAAGAAGTGAATCATCAGTTAGCTACCAGAACGGATTACGAAAGTGATGCCTATACAGATCTGATCAATAAAATGACCGAGCTGAATGACCTTCTGATGAACCATGACGCCTACAATCTTGAAGGAGATATGGAAAAAATATTATTCGGTTTAGGTTTTAAAGCGGATGATTTTCATAAAATTACCGATGAATTTTCCGGAGGATGGAGAATGAGAATCGAGCTGGCTAAACTGCTTCTGCAGAAGAATGACATCATGCTTCTGGATGAGCCTACCAACCACCTGGATATGGAATCCATCATCTGGCTGGAAAACTTCCTGAAAGATTATCCGGGAGCTATTGTTCTGGTAAGCCACGATAAACAGTTTATGACGGCGGTTTGTAACAGAACCTTCGATATCAATAATAAAAAAGTTGACGACTATAAAGCCAATTATTCCAAATACCTGGTGATGCGTGAAGAACGCCGCGAAAAACTGATTCAGGCTAAAAAGAATCAGGATTCGGAGATCAAGCAGATGGAAGACAACATCAATAAGTTCCGTGCCAGTGCTACCAAAGCATCGTTTGCACAGTCGCTTATTAAAAAACTGGATAAAATTGAGCGTATTGAAGTGGATAATGAAGACGTTTCGAAATTCAATATCCGTTTCGTACAGTCTATGGTTCCCGGAAAAGTTATTTTTGAAGCGGATCATTTAGGAAAAGCGTACGGATCGAAACAGATTTTTGATGATGTAGACTTTATTGTTCAGAGAGGAGACAGAATTGCTCTTTTAGGACAAAACGGACAGGGAAAAACCACTTTAGCCAAAATCCTTGCCGGAGATATCAAAGATTATTCAGGAACCTGGAATCTGGGCCACAATGTGAATATCGGATACTTTGCCCAGAATCAGGAAGAAGTTCTTACTCCCAATAAAACCGTTCTGGAAGAAGCTGAAGATGCAGCTACAGAAGAAACAAGACCGAGAGTAAGAGACCTTTTAGGATCTTTCCTTTTCCAGGGGGAATCGGTAACGAAGAAAACCAAAGTGCTTTCCGGAGGAGAAAGAAACCGTCTGGCCCTTTGTAAACTTTTACTTCGTCCATTCAACACATTGATTATGGATGAGCCTACCAACCACCTTGATATTCAGTCTAAGGAAATTATCAAGCTGGCTCTGCAGAATTTTGAGGGAACTTTAATCGTCATTTCTCACGACAGGGAATTCCTGGACGGACTTTGTGATAAAATCTATGAATTCCGTGACGGAAGAATGAAAGAATTCCTGGGAAGCGTAGGAGAATATCTTGAATACCGACAAAAAGAAACGCTTAGAGAAATCTCTGCTGAAAAAGCAAAACTTCACAGTGAAGACGTAAAAGTTGTAGAAAAACCGGCTCCGAAAGAGGTGAAGGTTGAAGAAAAATCAACAACGATTGTCAGCAAAGAGCAAAAAAATATTCAGAATAAATTAAAGAAAGTAGAAGAGAAGATTTCAGAGCTTGAAACGGAAATTGAAAAAATGGAAGCTTCATTTGCGAAAGAAAACCCTTCTGAAGAAACTTTAGAAAAATACAACAAAACGAAGGAAGATCTGGAGCTTGCATTGCAGGAATGGGAGCATTTGGGGACTCAGTTGGACTAGGTGTTCCGGGGTTCGGGGTTTGAGAGTATTTGGGTTTGAGTGTTGTTGCTGGTTAATGGTTGCTGGTTTTTGAGTTTGAGAGTGAGAGCATTAATAAGTTACTGTTATCAATCCGGAAATTTTGATGAACAAAGCAAAAACCTCATGAAATGACAAATACCCGGTGGCTGAGGCTCCCGAAGCCACATTTATCATCCAAAATGCCCTTTTGTAACAAAAAAATCCTTTCACCGACGTATTGGATAGTTTTTTTTCATAAAACTTAAATTATTTTTATAATTTTACCAACATGATTTTTAAGGAAAGCAGGAATCTGAAGAACTTTATCTCCAAACTTTTGTTTGGGATATACTTCATTGCGCTGTTTTCCCAAAGCTTTCACCATCATGATACAGTCGATTATTTTAAGAGCTTCAATCTTAAAAAGACTGAAAATACAATGACCAAAGCTTCCTCAAAAGAGAAGCCGGGTGACTGTCTTGCCTGTCATTTCTTAGCCACAGGAAATACACTGATTCCTGAAGAATTCAATTTTACTTTTGAACATTTTTCGCACGAAGTAAAGCAGACCATTGCGCTTCAGGAAAAAATATGGTCACAGACTAAATTTACTTTTCAGCTTCGGGGGCCTCCCGCAGTTTCATAAATCATAGATTTTCTATGGGCTTTAATTCAGTTTAAAGTTCATATCTGGGTAATGTTACGGGTTCCGTGTTTCGGAATGCAGATTTCGGGTTTACGGGTCCGAGTGCTTTAGAGTTCGAGAGTTTTAGAGTTTAAGAATTACAGGTTGATTATTCCTGAAATGGCTTCAAAGTCAAGTCTCAAATCTGACATCTGAAATCTAAAAACCCACATTCCCATTCAACAAAATTTTTACGAAAAAATGTACCTGAAAGGGTACGCAATCAATCTATTTTACAATGAAATTGATATATAGTCTGATGTTGGTCCTTTGCGGGCTGACGTTGATCAATGCACAGAAAACCTATACTGTAGAAGGAACCGTTCAGGATTTTCACGATAAAACCATGCTGGAAAATGCAGTCGTGAATATCGGTGGATTCACTGCCAAAACAGACAGTAAAGGGAAATTTATATTCAATAAAATTCCTGCGGGAAAATATATACTCATTGCTAAACACCCTGATTGTGATGATTATACTGAAAATATAGGAGTCGATCAGGATGTACATGTAAGCATTACACTGGAGCACCACATCAAGGATATTGAGACGGTGACGATTCACGGGAGCCATAAATCCAATGGATCTCTGATCATTAAAACCCTTGATAAATCTGAAATCCAGAGAAATTCTACGGATAATCTTGGAAATTTATTATCGAAAATATCCGGAGTGGCCACTTTGAAAACAGGAAATAATATCTCAAAACCTGTGATCCACGGATTGTATGGAAGCAGGATTGCTATTTTGAATAATGGCGTTCGTCTTGCAGAGCAGGAATGGGGGGTAGAGCACGCTCCCAATGTTGATATCAATAATTTCCAGCATATCGATGTGATCAAAGGAGCTTCTGCCCTGAAGTATGGAAGCGATGCCATTGGTGGAGTCGTGGTCCTGGAACCTGAGATTTTCCCTAAAAAAGATACCATAAAAGGTTCTGTAGGACTCACAGGAATTTCCAATGGAAGAGGTCTTGCGCTGGATGCAGATGTAGCGAGAGTCTGGAAAAACGGCTGGGCTGTGAAGTCCGGTGGAAGCATCAAAAAACTGGGTGATCAAAGTGCCCCTGATTATAATCTGAAGAATACAGGGATGGATTTTTCCTCCTTCAACTTTACGGTTCAGAATAACAGCTATGAAAAAGGAATTTCATTTGATTATTATCTGACAAATCAGAATATCGGGATTTTAAGGGATTCCCATGTTTCCAGTACGGGAGATTATGACAGGGCAATGAATGCCAATCCGCCCGTGTATTCAGGGAAATTCAGTTATGATATTGATAATCCGAGACAGGTTATTGAGCATCATATCGCTAAAGTATCGGCATTTAAAAGATTTGAAAATATTGGAAAGCTTTCAGCCACATACAGCTATCAGTTTAATCACAGACAGGAATATGATATCAGAAGAGGGGATTTGAAAGATACGCCTTCTCTGGATCTGGAGCTGATGACGCACCAGTTTAACTTTAATGATCTCCTTGAAAGGGGAAAATGGTCTTTGGAAACCGGAATTGACGGTGCTTTTCAAAACAATTATTCAGATCCGGCGACAAAAGCAAGACGTCTGATTCCTAATTACGATAAATATTCTGCGGGAGTGTATTCTGTTTTTAAATACAAAATTTCCCATGAATTTAATTTTGAGGCAGGGGCAAGATATGATTTCACACGTTATGACGTAACCAAATGGTACGACAAAAGCGACTGGGATAAATTATATGCAGACACTTTTCCACAATTTTATGTAAAAAAGGATGAAAACAGGATTCTGACGCGTCCTCAGCTTAATTATAATAACGTTTCCTTCAATGCAGGGCTGGAATACCGCCCCAATTCAAACTTTGATCTGAAATTTAATTATGCAAAAGTAGGAAGGTCTCCGAATATTGCAGAATTGTTTTCAGACGGTCTGCACCATTCTGCAGGCGTGATTGAAACAGGTGATATGGGACTGAAAAATGAACAGGGACATCAGTTTAATTTAACGGTAGATTCAAAGCTGAATGTTTTAAAAGGACTGAATATCTCCGTGAATCCTTATTTATTCATCACCAAAAACTTCATCAACCAGGTTCCTGTAGGGATCAAAGGGACCATCAGAGGGGTATTTCCTGAGTGGGCTTACCAGCAGATTGATGCAACCATGTATGGGGTAGATCTGGATATCAATCTTAAATTGACCGATGATCTTACCTATGTGGGAAGAGGAGCTTATGTGCACGGACAGGATGATACGAACAACGAGCCTCTGATCTTAATGATGCCTCCGAATTTTTCCAACGCCTTACAGTTCAAAAAAGAAAAATGGAACAATTTCTATTTTACCCTTGAAAATCAAACCTTTTTAAAACAAACAAGATTCCCGATCCGTAATGCTGCGCTGGAAATTTATGTAGATGGCGAGCTGGTGGATAAAATGATCGATTTCAGTACACCGCCAAGCGGGTATTCACTCTGGAATATTCAGACGGGAATCAATATCAGCAAAAATCTTTCTGCAGGACTTATCGTGAACAATCTTTTCAACACTTCGTACAGAGATTATCTGAACCGTCTGAGGTTCTTCGCGGATGAGGCAGGAAGAAACTTTATTTTAAACTTTAGATACAGATTCTAAAGATCTCAGAAAAATTTAATTACAATTTTACAACTTTAAAATTCTTACAATGAACAATTTATTCAACACTAAAAATATCTTCAGACTATTAGCATTTTTATTCATCACAGTTGCCGTTATTTCATGTCAGAGAGACGGCTCCGTGGAAGAGGATGACCTTCCTCAGGAAGAGCTTACCAATATTATTTTGCTGGTAAAAGAAGATACTCCGGGATCTACGGCTATCGAATATAACTACAGTATCGGAGCAGGGGGAATTCCTAATATTCCTTTGAAAGACGGGAAATCTTATACTGTGGAAGCCAAATTCAGAAACGGAAATGAAGATGCAACGCAGGAAATTATTGAAGCTAAAGATGAGCATTTCCTTATTTTCGATTTTCCAAAATCTAATATCACGGTGACCAGACTGGATGGAGGCGACCTTAGAAACGATGGTAAAAGAGTAGGTTTGAGAACAAAATGGGACGTGACACAGGCTGTTGGAGGAACTGCTCCATTCCTGAAGCTTATCCTGATTCATGAGCCGGAAAGCGTAAATGAAGCCAAATCCGGAACTGCCTGGGGAAGCGTAGTGGGAGGAGAAACAGATGCAGAAGCTACTTATAACCTGAGTAATTAAAAATATACACAAGGATAAAACCACTGAAATTTTCAGTGGTTTTTTATTTATACACATTTGAAGATGAAGAATTGATTTTAAGTGGGTAATTCTCATAAAAATTTCATATTTTTGCAACCTAAAATTTTAATCAATAATGAAGGTTACCGCACAAAACCATGATGATGTAAGTGCATTGCTTACAGTGACATTGGAAAAATCTGACTACAAAGAAAAAGTAGACAAGCAGTTGATTAATTATGCTAAAAATGCGCAAGTTCCTGGTTTCAGAAAAGGGAAAGTGCCTTTAAGTATGGTTAAAAAACAATATGAAGCAGGTATTGCATTCGAAGAAATCAACAAACAGGTTTCTGACGCATTGAACAACTATGTTAATGAAAACAAATTAAGATTAGTTGGACAGCCTGTTCCTCAGCCAGTAAACCAACTGGATTATAATGCTGCTCAAATTGAAGTTGCTTTCGAAGTTGGATATGAGCCTGAATTCACAATAGATCTAGCTAAATATGAAGCTCCTCATTACAAAGTAGAAGCTTCTGACAAAGAAATTACAAAGAGCATTGAGAACATGCAGAAGCGTTTTGCAGAGCAGGTTCCTCAGGATAAAATCACTAAGGATTCTTATGTAGCTTTGGAAATTTCTCAGGTTGTAGAAGAAGATGCTGAAGGAGAGCACCACCATCACCCAAAGAATGCTACTATTACCGCTGAAAACAAAGAAGCTTTCAAATTGGTAAAAGCTTTGAAAATGGACGGTTCTGTAAAAGTATCTAAGGAAACTCTTGCTGGTGACGAAGAATTAGCTAAAGAATTAGGATTCTCTAAAGAAGAAGTGGAGCATTTGCACCACGCTGAAGTAGAAGTTAAAGTAAAAGATTTCTATTCACTGAACCTTGCTGAGCTTAACCAGGAGTTATTCGACAAAGTATACGGAGAAGGAACAATCAGTTCTGAAGAAGAGCTTAAAGAAAAAGTAAAATCTGAATTGGATGAGTACTTCCAGCAGAATGCTGATGTTCACTATGTGAATAAAGTATTGGAGCAGGTTACTGAAAAAGAAGAAGTAAAACTTCCTGAAGAATTCCTTGTAAAATGGTTATTATTCTCTAACCAGAATATCCAGTCTGAAGAGCAGGCTAAAGAAATCCTTAATGCAGAGAAAAGCCAGTTAAGATACCAGATCATTGAAGGTAAATTAATGACGGACAACGAGATCCAGTTAGACTATGCTGACGTATTGGCTCAGGCTGAGCAGTTGGTAAGAAACCAGTTGGCGATCTACGGAATTCACCATTTAGGAGACGAAGAAATCCAGAAATATGCTGTTGAAATGTTGAAAGACCAGGAGCAGGTAAGACAAATTTCTTCTGAAGTGGCTATGGCTAAACTGAAAGACGTAATCCTTGAAAAAGGAGGAAAAAAAGAAACTAAAATCTCTCACGACGAGTTTTTAGAAGAACTTAAGAAATAATTTATTTCGATATAAATATTTGAAAGCCTCCGGTTGTCCGGAGGCTTTTTTTATGTTTGGTTTAAAAGAGTTTTTACTTAATTAACCTGAATGCAGGATAAGAGCTTTTTGTTTTAATGAGGGTAAGAAAGTTGGAGGCTATTCGGATTTGAGTGGTTACTCAAAGGCACAAAAGGAATTCTATCTTTCAGTAAAATCCCAATTTTCGCTCCCTGTGATTCTCTTTCGCATCATCTTTTCACGGGCCTATTCTCTTAAAAAACCTTAAAGTATTCTTACAGGTATTATAATGTATCGTGGATAAGTAGTCTTTGGTTTATTTGTTGTGGTCATATTTCCTATATTTACATCCTAAACTTATTAGAGATATGAAAAAAATGATCATTCCGTTTTTCTGCGCCGTGCTTTTCTCTGTTCCGGCCGCAGCTCAACAGACCAGCGCAGCTCCCGCAAAGAAGACGGAAGTCGTAAAATCTAAACTGACGCCAAACCAGGTGGTTGATAACTATTTCAAAGCGTTGGGAGGAAAGGCTAAATTAGAAGCTGTAAAGTCTACCGTGACGGATAATACACTTAATGTGCAGGGAATGGATATCACCATGAGCACAATGAAACAGGGCAATAAATTCAAATCTGTACAAACAGCTATGGGACAGAAAGTGACCCAGATGTTTGACGGTGAAAAAGGATATATTGAAAGAGCAGGACAGAAAACTGATTTCCCGGCGGACAATATTGCTGAACTTAAAAAAGGAACTACCATTGAAGCACTGGCTTTCAATCCTGCCAGCTTTAAGGAAGTGACCGTAGAGAAAATAGGAACGCAGGACTATAACGTACTGTCTTCGGAAAAAGGAAAATTCTACTTTGATCAGGCTACCGGTCTTCTGTACAGCTCTGTAGCAGGAGAAGGAACCGTTGTTGTAAAAAATTATTTAACGGTAGAAGGCATTAAGTTCCCATCTGAAGTGGAAATTGAAGGAAAAGGCCAGAAAATAACGATAAAAACTACAAAAGTGGTTTTGAACTCGGGAGTTTCTGATGCAGATTTTAAATAAAAAAACGTTGTTTTACATCATATAAGCCGGATCTTTTCCGGCTTTTTTTATGGACTCAATAATTTTAACTCAAATTTAACTATAATATGAATTTCACCATTTCTCCAGCTGATGAATAAATGATACTTTTAGCCAGAAAATAAAATCAAATTATATGAAAAAAGTTTTATCCTCATTTGCGGTCATTTTCCTCATGGCCTCAAATATTTCCGGACAGAATATCCCGGTGGATCCTTCTGTGAGAGTAGGTACCCTTTCCAACGGAATGAAGTACTACATCAAAAAAAACACGTTACCTGAAAAAAAAGTAGATTTCCGTCTGGCCATCAATGCCGGATCTATTCTTGAAGACGAAAACCAGAGAGGTTTAGCCCACTTTATGGAGCATATGAACTTCAACGGAACCAAGAATTTTCCGGACAACAAACTGGTAGATTTTCTACAGTCTATCGGGGTGAAATTCGGGCAGCACCTGAATGCATACACCGGTTTTGATGAAACCGTATACATGCTTCCGGTTCCTTTGGATAAACCGGGGAATCTTGATGCCGGGCTGAAAGTAATGGAAGACTGGGCTTTTAACGCTACACTTTCTGATGCTCAAATCAACAAAGAAAGAGGAGTAGTTCTTGAAGAACTGAGGCTGGGGCTTGGTGCAGATAAAAGAATGCAGGATAAATATCTTCCTAAACTATTATACAAATCACAATACGCAGACAGGCTTCCAATTGGTACAAAAGATGTCCTGGAGAACTTCAAACCGGATGTGATCAGAAAATTCCATAAAGACTGGTACAGGCCGGATCTGATGGCCATCGTAGTAGTTGGAGATATCAATGTGGATGAAGTTGAAAAAAAGGTCAAAGACAATTTCGGGAAATATAAAAATCCTTCAAAACCGAAAGAAAGAAAAGTATTCGATCTTCCGAATCATAAAGAAACATTAGTGGCCATAGAAACGGATCCTGATGCTACCAATTCAATGGTTCAGTTCATCATGAAAGATGCCGATGCCTACAAACCGGATGTTACTGTGGAGCAGTATAACCAAAGCATTGTGGAAGGTCTTTCTACGACTATGCTGAACAACAGGCTGAGAGAACTCATTAATTCAAATAATCCGCCTTTTACATTCGGATCGGTTTATCATGGAGGTACTGATGCAAGAACCAAAGAAGCTTTCCAGGGATTTGCCATGGTAAAAGAAGGAAAGCAGCTGAATGCTTTGAAAGTTCTATTGGAAGAAGTGGAAAGAGCCAAAAGATTTGGCTTTACGCAGTCTGAACTTGACAGGGCAAAAGCGCAGATGATTTCCAACCTTGAAAGATCTTACAACAACCGTGATAAAACGGAAAGTGATATGCTGGTAGATGAGTACGTAAGAAACTTCCTGGAGCAGGAACCGATGCCGGGAATAGCTTGGGAATATGAAGATACCAAATCTTTCCTGCCTACGGTGACTTTAGCTC
This sequence comes from Chryseobacterium endalhagicum, assembly GCF_016745235.1. GTDB lineage: Bacteria > Bacteroidota > Bacteroidia > Flavobacteriales > Weeksellaceae > Chryseobacterium > Chryseobacterium endalhagicum. The sequence continues at coordinate 597,180 of NZ_JAELVM010000001.1, forward strand.
AAACCAATGAGGTCATCAAAAAAATGGTGAAGGATGACAGCCGTGTCATCGTGATCACAGGACCTAAAAAAGATAACGTGACTATGCCTACTGAGGCGATGGTTATGAATACTTTTGAAACCGTAAAAACAGCTGATCTTAAGCCTTACGAGGAGAAAGCAGCGATCAAAAATTTAGTAAAACCTTTCAAATCTGAAGGGAAAATCGCCAAGACTGAAACTGATGCCAAACTGGGAACAACAACCTGGACGTTAAGCAACGGAGCTAAAGTTACTTTCAAAAAAACAGATTTCAAAGATGACGAAATTGTTTTCTCCGCAAGAAGTTTAGGAGGAAACTCTCTGATCTCTGATGCCGACTTTATCAAAACCCAGTTTGCTTTCGGAGCATTGTCTGAAGCGGGAGTAAGCGGACTTTCGAAAGCTGATCTGACGAACTATCTTGCAGGAAAACAGGTAGGCGTAAATCCAATGATAGGACCTTACTTTGAAGGGGTTTCCGGAAGAACTTCCCAAAAAGACCTGGGAACAGCTATGGAGCTTATGTATGCTTATTTTACAGACCTGAATTACAATCCTGCAGCATTCAATGCTTATAAAGAAAAACAATCCGCAATGCTGGATAACCTGCTGTCTAATCCACAGGCGTATTTCTCCAACGAGCATGCGAAATTTATGAACCAGAAGAACCCTAGATTCATAGGCTTATTCCCGCTGGAAAAAGACTGGGCGAATACAGATTATAAAAAAGCATACGATATCTATAAAGAGAAATTTGCCAATGCTGGGAACTTCCAGTTCTATTTCGTAGGAAATGTAGATGAAGCTAAGCTTAAAGAGCAGGTTCTTCAGTATATCGGCGGTCTTCCTACCTCAGGAAAAACAGCAACCTTTAAAGATACGGGCTACAGACAGCTGACCGGAGATTATTCAAAGGTGTACAAAAAAGGAAAAGATCCTAAGAGTATGGTGACCATCTCTTACAGCGGAGAAACTCCTTATAATGAAAAAGAAGCCCTTGCTCTTTCAGCACTTGGAGAAGTGGCAACCATCAAGGTTATTGAGAAGCTCAGAGAAGATGAAAGCGGTATTTATGGTGGTGGTGCCAGAGGAAATATGAGCAGAATTCCTTACAGTACTTACAATTTCAGCATCAGTTTCCCTTGCGGACCTGAAAACGCTGAAAAGCTTACAAAAAGTGCCGTTACCGAACTTCAAAAGCTGATTGACAAAGGTCCTGAGCAAAAAGATCTTGACAAATACAAAGAAGGGGAGTACAACGATAACAAAACAGAACTTAAAGATAATATGTTCTGGCTGAGCGCTCTTTCCAGAAATCAGTTAGACGGCAGTGATAAATACGACATCCTGAACTATCAGGAAAAAGTAAAAGCACTGACCGTAAAAGACCTTCAGGATGTTGCAAAGAAATACCTTTCCAAAGGGAAAATCACAGCAACTCTGATGCCGGAAGACGGATGGGAAAATAGTAAAAAAGCGGATGCAAAACCGGCAGTAACGGGAGCAGCAGTCGTGAAATAATATTTTTAAGAATAATTAATCGATAAAGAAAAACCGCAGATGAGTCTGCGGTTTTTTTTATTTATTTCTTCCCCTCCTTCAGCCTTTTCACTTCATCTTTCAGAAGCTCTATATATTCCTGAAGATTCTTTATAATGGCAAGACTCATTTCATTGTTGAAATGGGTAACATTTCCCATAGCATAAGATCCCGGGCTGTCATTGAATACCGGATTCTGGATAATGGTCTTCGCTTCGTCATCCTCATAAATTTCTTCCATGGGAAGATCCAGAAAACGGGAAATTTTCTCCCATTCATCTCGGAAAATCCGTACATCGCCGCTTTCTTTTCTGCTGTAGTTGGATACATCAGTGGCTATGATGTCGGCGATCTGTTGCTGGGTATAGCCTTTCTGTTTTCTTATGGCGCGTAATTTTTCTTTTTGCATAGCCGGTTTTTTTACAAAAATGCGAATTTAAATTGTATTCTTAAAATCCTTCTGTATGTTTTTAAAAAATGTCCTTTAATCATAATGCAGATGATCTCTTCTTATGTTTTTTATTAAACAAAAATCTGAATTAGCGAAAGAAAGTAAAGCCAGAACATGGTATTGCTTATATAAGTTTACGTCTTTTGTTTATCTTAAAAATAAAAAGATATTCTATTTAATTCTTTGTCTTGCTTTGTATTTAAAAAAACAGGTCAATCAATAAAAAAAACGCAGAAAGTCTGCGGTTGTATCATTTAAGAGCCATAGGCTGCTTTCCATTCATCGGCGGCTTCACTCAGAACACCGTAGAACTCTTCACCATACTTTCTGGTAAGTGGTGTTTTCAGAAACTTATAGATCGGAACCTGAAGTTCTTTTCCAAGAGCACACGCATCGCTGCATACACTCCATTCGTGGTAGTTCAGGGCTGTGAAGGTAGAATATTCCGTGATGCGGATCGGGTAGAGGTGGCACGAGATCGGTTTCTGCCAGTCTACGGCGCCGTCCTCATAAGCTTTTTCAATACCGCATTTCGTGATTCCTTTCTCATCAAAGGTTACATATGCACATTCGCGGTCTTCTACCATAGGCGTCACATACATGCCGTCCTGCGGATCCGTAGTCCACGTACCTTGCTCTTCCAGGGCTTTGATGCCTTCCGGGGTAAGATAAGGTTTTATTTTATCAAAAATACTGTCTAAAATTTCACGTTCATCCTCGTCTAAAGGAGCACCTACATCTCCCTCCACACAGCATGCACCTTTACATTTCGTAAGGTTGCAAACAAATTCTTCGGAAAAAATATCCTCTGAAATCAATTTATCGTCTATCTGAATCATAATCTTTAAAATAAATTAAAATACGTACCTGCTTTAAAAGTAATTAAGCTCATAATGATAAGCCATAAGCTTACCTCCTGCATCCAGTATTTAGGCAGAAATCTCATCATCCTGCTGAGAATGATGCTTGATGGAAATGCCAGAAGCAGTAAATATTCGTAGTTTTTATTCATATACAGAATAATGGTCACCAGCTGGGCCAGTGAAAAGACAAGCAGGAATGTATATTTGTACCGGCTTATCGGGCTTTTTTTATTGTAATTTTTAAAATGGTCGTATACTGCATAAATAAGCATCAGCAGCACAGGAATCAAAGGAAGGAGATCCATATAATCCGTCATCGGCTTCATTTTTCCAAACGGGAAATAATCAATATTCCACGTTGTAAAACTGAAAAAGAACATGATGGAAAAATAGCTGAATGCAATCATTACAATTCCCAAAAGGAACCTGAAGAGATTCAAACTTACTTTTTGAGACGTTGCAATCACGTGAACAATCACGAAAACCGCCATGGGCCACGTGGTAGGCAGGAAAATAAAATTCAGGGCCACAATGGCTCCTACCAGTACATAGGACTTCTTCCTGATATCTTCATCGGCACTTGTCAGAAGGAGAAGAAGAAAGGAATTCGTAAGCAGGGATACCGCAATTCCGATGTCCAGATTTCCCGGATACAGGCCGAAAACAAAAATAGTATATAGAAATAACGGCAGATGCGTCTGATAATTCAGGGCAATGCTGTGAAAACAAAAATAACCCAGAGCAATTCCCAGGAAAGTTATTCCGGCAACAATAGCCTCATAAGTATTGAAATTCAGTATGTTAAATATTATAACTACTAAAAGAAGAAAACCAATATAAACAGGAATTGAAAAAATATTGCTTTCTTTTGAAAGTAATTTAAACATTTTTTATAAATTTGTACAAAGTTAATTTAAAAAAGGAAAATAATGACGTCTTTCTGGTTATTCTTAAGTAAAGTTTTCAAATGGGCCTTCGGTTTTTTTGATGCATTTGGAAATGTTCTGAACTGGATTCTATTTATCGTTTGCTGTGTATTATTCGTATACTGGTGCTATGTACTGGTTGTGACACTGGGCGGTGATAAAGACAAAGAATATTATTCTCCTACTGAGGGTAAAAACCCTTACTACGATCCTAAGATCTATAAAAAAGAAGGTTAATTAATTGGTTATATAGTAAAAAACCGATCGGACTTTGGTCTGATCGGTTTTTTTATTAACGATTAAAATTCAATTTTCTCTAGTCGTGGATGGGAAGTACAAGTACCGGAACCGGTGAATCTTTCGTAAGCCCTTTCGTTAAGCTTCCAATAAACACATCATAAATTCCGCTTCTGCCATGTGATCCCATAACGATATAATCTGCATTCTTAGCCTTTGCATAATCCAGGATCGTATCCTTTGCGATTCCCTGTTTTAAAAGATGCTCGCAGTCTACATCATTAGCTATAATTCTCTGCTCGATCTTATTCAGCTGTACCAGTTCTTCTCTGATCTCATTGGCTTCTACTTCAGGAAAATATTGATATCCCATATCACCGATAGCAAAACCAATATCCGAAGGTGCCACGTGAATCAGAAAGATTCTGCCGTTCAACTGTTTTGCAAATTTTACGGCTCCGTCTACAAGCTGTTCTGTTTTGTCCCCAAAATCTACGGGAAGTACAATATTTATCATGACCTCTAATTTTGTTATCCTAAAGATAAGAAAAAAAGCCGGAATTTTTATGTTAAATACTTATAATATTCGGATGTCAAGAATTTTTTCATCTCTCAGATAAGCCTCCAGGATGTCATTTTCATGCACTTGTCCTACCCCTTTCGGAGTTCCTGTGAAAATAAGATCACCTACCCTCAGTGTGAAGTACTGGGACGCAAAAGCAATAATATCATCAAAACTGAAAATCATATCTTTTGTATTGCCGTCCTGAACTTTTTCTTTGTTTTGAAGTAAGGAAAACTGAAGTGCTTCCAGATCATAATTCTCCTTTTTAAAGAAATTTCCCATTACGGCAGAACCGTCAAAACCTTTCGCCAGTTCCCAGGGAAGTCCTTTGGATTTAAGTTCGCTCTGAAGATCTCTTGCCGTAAAATCTATTCCCAGACTGATCTCTTCATAATGCTTGTGAGCCGTTTCTTTCTGAATGTATTTTCCTCCTTTTGAAATTTTTAAAACAACTTCAAGCTCATAATGAACATCATTGGAGAATTCCGGAATATAAAAATCATTTCCTTTCAGAACCGCCGTATCGGGTTTCATGAAAATAACCGGTTGTTCAGGGATTTCGTTTCCTAATTCCTTAGCATGTTCGCTGTAGTTTCTTCCTATACAAATGATTTTCATAACGTTTAATTATTTATGTTTGATGAGCCCGTCATTGCGGGGAATGTAATGACGAAGCAGTCTTTATTATTTTTAAACCTAAACTTTATTCGGGTGTAAACTCATTTCCGCAATAATAGCATACAAACTTCTGGCTCGACAAAATGGAGATTCCAAAGAAGCTTGTAGCCCTGTCGTCCCTGTAAATATGGTTGGAGCCACATTTCGGGCATACAAAATCAAATGCCGGGTCTTTAATGGTATGTTCTACTTCCAAAGAATAGGCCTCATTATCATTATAATCCTGCAGGATCTGTTTAGCCTTTTCCAGATCATCTTCAAAAACCTGCAGCTGAATGCCGCCCACAGCCTGAGAAAGCAGCCAGTCCGACTGGATCAGTTGCTCATTGGCGATGAAGCTGTTCACGCCGTTGTCAGCAAGGATCTGCTTGTCCCTGTTGGCTTCAAGAGCGGTTTCGTAGAATTTAAAACGGGTCAGATTCGACATTTTTTAAAATTTACCTGAAAGTTGGATCTTTGTAAATACCTTTTTGGTGTACAGCGGAAAATCCGCATTCTGAAGCCATCCGTAATAGCCAAGATCCTTCTGGAAAACAGCTTTTACCACCTGGCCTTTATATTTCCCAAAGTTGAAAACAGCTTCGGTTTTATCATTGAATCCGATGAATCCGGCAAGATCAGCATTCTTATTATGGAAAGTGAACTCACTTAAAGGCGCAATCTCATTCGGAATATCGTCATACTTTCCAACCTGCGCATCCAGGACTTCGAAAGTAGCCATCACATCAGCCTCGGCAGAGTGTGCGTTTTCAAGAACCTTTCCGCAGTAGAACTGATAAGCAGCACCCAGATTTCTCGGTTCCTTTTTGTGGAAAATAGTCTGTGCATCCACCAGTCTGAATTTACTCAGATCAAAATCTATTTCTACCCTCAGCAATTCTTCTGCCAGAAGCGGAACATCAAATCTGTTTGAATTGAATCCTCCAAGGTCACTTCCTGCAAGCATTTCCATCACCTTTGGGGCAATTTCTCTGAACGTAGGCGCATCTTTTACATCCTCATCATAAATTCCATGGATGGCGCTGGATTCAGCAGGAATAGGCATCTCCGGATTCACACGCCATGTTTTGCTTTCTCTGGACGCGTCCGGATTGACTTTTAAAATACAGATTTCTACAATTCTGTCCTTCCCGATATTCGTTCCTGTAGTTTCAAGATCAAAAATACAGAGAGGTTTATGGAGCTTTAAATTCATGTTGTTAATTTGAAAATGAGTTAATTTGATAATGTGCTGATTGGGTGATATGCTGATATGCTGATGAGTTGATATACTAATTTCTAACATCTAACATCTAGCTTCTAACTTCTAGTCTCTACTTCAGCTGTCTTTGAAAAACCAGCGATACTAATATATAATAAATAACAAGCATCGGAATACCTACGATCTGAAATATAATCAGAATAGCAATTCCGCCGCCTAATAAAATAACTTTCGGATAATTGTCCTGCAGCTTTTTCGATTTGAATTTCATGGCCATCATCTTGATCGGGCTGATCAGAAGCCATGAGGTAATAAGCGTCAATACAATCAGAAATAATGAATTGTCAAATAAAAATCCAAAGTTTCCGGTTTCTTTGAACGCATAATACAGTCCAAAGAGCAGTACGGTGTTGGTTGGGGTGTTTAATCCTTTGAAATAATAACGCTGTTCTTCATCAAGATTAAAGATGGCCAGTCTGAGACAAGAGAAAACCGTCACCAGAAGCCCGATATAGCTTACATCAAAAGGAAGATGCAGACCCAGGATTTCATTTCCGAACGGCTCCAGCGCTTTGTACATCGTAAGACCCGGAATCAGTCCGAAACTTACCATATCTGCCAAAGAATCCAGCTGAAGTCCCAGATTGGAGTTGGATTTTACAGCGCGGGCTACAAACCCGTCAAAGAAATCAAAAATGGAAGAAAGAATAAGACAGATCGCCGTAGTCTGGTAATCTCCCAGAATCAAATGTATCGCCCCCACACAGCCCGCAAATAAATTGGCAAGCGTCAGTAAATTGGCAAGATTATTTTTTATGAAATTCATATCCGCAAAAATACAGTTTTTCCAAATTTTATCCTGAAATATTATGAAGGAAAAAATACATTAATGTGAATTTGATGTAAATTTGCCGGATGAAATTTTTTAAAGAATTTAGAAAGCAGGAAGTTCTGGCTCTTTTATACAGAATTTTCTTAGCATACGTTTTTTATCAGGTTGCCAGACTTTTGTTCTGGTTTTTCAATAAGGAACTCATCAAAGTGGATTCCGTTTCAGATTATTTCAATATTGCATTTCATGGGATTGCTTTCGACACAACGGCGATCTTATACGTCAATGCTTTATTTATTCTGCTGAGCCTTATTCCAATTGTCATCAATACCAAAAAAGCTTATCAGGCCGTTCTGTTCTGGCTGTATTTCATCACCAACGGAATAGCCTATGCCATGAATTTCGGTGATTTTGTCTATTATAAATTTGCCCAGGCCAGGCTGACATCCACCGCATTGCAGGTGGCGAAACATGAATCCAATATTTTTAAGGTTTTCACTGTTTCCATTATGCAGCATCCTTTTGTACTGATTTGGTTCATTGTGTTAATGGCACTTTGGGTTTTCCTGTACAAAAAAGTGAAAATTACATCGGGAAAGCCGGAAAAGCTTATCCCTTACTTCATCTGGTCCATATTGACTCTTTGCGGAACGGCCGTATTGGTTGTCGGAGGGATCCGTGGTGACTTCAAACACAGCACAAGACCAATCAATTTGGTGGATGCCAACCGTTTCGTAGTTAATCCGCTTCAAGGGAATATTGTTTTGAACAGTACGTTTTCATTTTTCAGAACGCTGGGAACCAATAACTTTAAAGAAGTTCATTTTGTAGACGAAAAATTTATCACGGATAATGTTCAGCCTTATAAACTTTATGACAGGAAAGTAGAAAACCGTCCCAATATTGTCATTTTTATCGTTGAATCTTTCGGCAGGGAATATTCCGGAGCTTTTAATAAAGATAAAAATATCAATGGCTACGTTTCCTACACTCCATTCATCGACAGTCTGGCGGGACAGAGTTTGATTTTTCCTAATACTTTTGCAAACGGACGGCAGTCTATCCATGGAATGAGCAGCGTGCTGGCGGGAATTCCAAGTCTTACCGATGCATTTACCAGTTCACCGTATTCCAATCAGAAAATTCAGTCTATTGTTTCGGTGTGTAATGATCTGGGCTATGATACTTCTTTCTATCACGGTGCACCAAACGGATCCATGGGCTTCCTTGGATTTGGAAATATATTAGGGTTTAAACATTATTTCGGGAAAAACGAATTCAATCATGATGAGGATTTTGACGGAATGTGGGCCATCTGGGATGAACCTTTCCTTCAGTATTTCGCAAAAAATACAGGCCAGAAACAGCCGTTTATGACCACGGTATTTACTGCTTCATCGCATCATCCGTTTAAAATTCCTGAAAAATATAAAGGGAAATTTAAAAAAGGAACCATAGAAATGCATGAACCGATACAGTACACGGATTATGCCATCAAAAAATATTTTGAAACCGCTAAAAAGGAGCCTTGGTTTAACAATACCATATTCGTTTTCACAGGAGATCATACCAATCAGATTGCCTACGGTGAATATGAAAAAGCGATGAACCGTTTTGCTGTTCCCTTGATTCTGTACTCTCCAAATCCTGCATACAACCTTAAAGGCGTGAATCCTGAAGTGGCACAGCAGATAGACATCTATCCAACCCTGGCAGATCTGATCGGGTACAATAAACAGATCAGAAGCTGGGGAAGAAGCCTTGTAAGCGATAAAAAATATCCGCCCATTGTGGTGAATTCAGATGGAAGTTCAGAGCAGTTTATCATCGGAAACCATATGTACCGTTTTGACGGTAAGGAAATCACCGGAGTATATGAAAAAAATGACCTTGGATTTGCCAATAACCTTTTGGGTAAACTAAAAACCCCGGAAATAGAAAAAGAAATGCTGACCGCAAAAGCATGGTATCAGGATTATATGGATAGGGTAATTAATAGGAAACTGAAATAGCTTGAGGTGCTTGGAGAGCGTATGAGCGGAGAATTTGTTGCTGGTTGACAGTTGCTTGGTTGAGAGTTACTGGTTCGAAACCCGCATCCCGAAACCCAGAACTTTATAAAGTGCTAAAATCTACCGAAACCCGCATCTTGAAAGTTTGGCCTATCATATGCTTAGTATAATAAAAGTTTTTGCCTGTTTGGAATTTAATTTATATTTTTATCAATAGATAGGTAACGAAAAACGTATATCAGAATTAAAACTATAAGAAATATGAAAAAAGTATTATTAACATTTGTACTTTCCCTGTTCGGTGTATTGTCATTTGCGCAGATTGAAGGTAAGTGGAAGACTATTGATGACGAAACGAAGCAGGCGAAGTCTGTTGTTGAGATCTATAAAAAGTCAGACGGAAAGTATTACGGAAAAGTTTCCCAGCTGCTTATAAAGCCGGCAGATCCAAACTGTTCAGCATGTAAGGACGACAGAAAAGGGAAGCCAATTGTAGGACTGGAAATCATCAGAGGTCTTAAAAAAGACGGGGATGAATTTACAGGAGGAACCATCACAGACCCTAAAACAGGAAAAACGTACAAATGTACCATCACAAAAAGTGGTGACAAACTGAATGTAAGAGGATATATGGGAGTTTCCATATTAGGAAGAACTCAGGTTTGGGACAAAGTAAACTAGTCAAGTTTAAAATAGAATTTTAAGACGGCATTTCAGAAATGAGATGCCGTTTTTTATTTTTAAGACTTATGATGTAGGATTAAAAACAGCGAAACAGGCGGACTCATAAAAGAAAAACCTTTTTGATTCCATTAATATTAAGGCACCTCATTCAATGAGATGCCTTTTTTGTTATGTTACTAATAAAAAATCACTATTTTTGTAGTCTAAATTTTTCAAATAAATATGGCAGAATATACTTTTCGTGAGGTAATTGCACAGGCAATGAGCGAGGAAATGCGTAAAGACGAATCCATCTTTTTAATGGGGGAGGAAGTTGCAGAATACAATGGTGCGTATAAAGCTTCAAAAGGAATGCTGGATGAATTTGGTCCTAAAAGAATAATCGATACACCCATTGCTGAGCTTGGTTTTACCGGGATTGCTGTAGGGGCTGCGATGAATGGTAACAGACCAATTGTAGAGTATATGACGTTCAATTTCTCATTGGTAGGTATTGATCAGATTATTAATAATGCGGCCAAGATCCGTCAGATGAGTGGTGGACAGTGGAATTGCCCGATCGTTTTCAGAGGACCTACTGCTTCGGCAGGACAGTTGGGAGCTACACACTCTCAGGCTTTTGAAAACTGGTTTGCAAACGTTCCCGGACTTAAAGTAGTGGTTCCTTCAAACCCTTACGATGCGAAAGGATTATTGAAAACAGCAATCCAGGATAACGACCCGGTGATTTTCATGGAATCTGAGCAGATGTATGGCGACAAAATGGAAATTCCTGAAGAAGAATATTACCTGCCGATAGGTAAAGCAGATATTAAAAGAGAAGGTACAGATGTTACTTTGGTTTCTTTCGGCAAGATCATGAAGCTGGCCATCCAGGCGGCTGAAGATATGGCTAAAGAAGGAATCTCTGTAGAAGTGATTGACCTTAGAACAGTTCGTCCTCTTGATTTTGATACCGTTTTAGCTTCCGTTAAAAAGACCAACAGATTGGTAATCCTTGAAGAAGCATGGCCATTTGGTTCCGTATCTTCTGAAATTACTTATATGGTACAGCAAAAAGCCTTTGACTATCTGGATGCACCTATCAAGAGAATTACCACTCCTGATGCACCTGCTCCGTATTCAGCGGCATTATTTGCAGAATGGTTCCCTAAGCTTGAAAAAGTAAAAGAGGAAATCAAAAAAGCGATGTACGTAAAATAACTATTATAGAGAAAAACTTCCGAAAGGAAGTTTTTTCATTTATTATATTCATGAAGAATAATTCATGACGTCATAAAATTAGTATAAATTTGCGCTTTTAAAAAATAAATTGGCTGATATGGCAGAAGTTACAGAGGGTGGTCATCACTTTGACCTTAAGAAACTCTCATTTGTAGGCGTTATAGTATCTCTTGGGATTGTTTTCGGAGATATCGGAACCTCGCCCCTTTACGTAATGAAGGCGATTGTTAACGCAAGAAAAGACGGTGCCGGAATGCCGTTTGATGAATATATTGAAGGAGCACTGTCCTGCATCATCTGGACGCTGACCCTTCAGACCACCCTTAAATATGTGATCATTGCTTTAAGAGCGGATAACAAAGGGGAAGGTGGGATTCTTGCCCTGTATTCATTGGTAAAAAAGCTCAAGAAAAAATGGCTCTATGTGGTCGCCATTATCGGTGCCTCCACGCTTGTGGCAGATAGTGTGATCACGCCCTCCTTAACCGTGATGTCTGCTATTGAAGGGCTTAAAATATACAATCCGGAAACACCGGTAGTTATTATCACCATTGTGATTCTCTTTGTGGTCTTCGTTGTACAGCAGTTCGGGACCGCTTCCATCGGGAAATTTTTCGGACCCATCATGGTGACCTGGTTCCTCGTTCTGGGAATCTTCGGTTCAATTCATATTGTTGACCATATAGAAATCTTCAAAGCTTTCAATCCAATATACGCCTATAACCTCATTACGCACTCTTCCAGTGCCATCGTGATTATGGGAGCGGTGTTCCTGTGTACCACGGGAGCAGAAGCACTGTATTCAGATCTTGGACACTGCGGTGCCAAAAACATCAGAATCAGCTGGATTTTTGTTAAAGTGATGCTTATTCTGAACTACCTTGGACAGGGAGCATGGCTTTTAGACAACTATCACCAGGTTTTCAACGGGGTGAATCCTTTCTTCGGAATCATGCCTCAGTGGGCTGTTCTTCCGGGGGTAATTCTGGCCACTGCTGCTGCGATTATTGCCAGCCAGGCTGTAATTACAGGATCATTCACCATGTTCTCCGAAGCGATGTCTATTTCCTTCTGGCCGAACCAGCACATTGAATATCCTTCAGGGATCAAAGGGCAGATGTATATTCCAAGAATCAACTGGGGGCTGATGGCTTTCTGTTTCGTAGTGGTTATATTTTTCCAGAAATCAGAGCGGATGGAAGCGGCGTATGGTCTTACCATTACCATCACCATGTTGATGACAACCATCCTGTTGCTGTTCTGGCTGAGCCGTACAAGAGTGAATAAGATCTTTATCCTTGGATTTGCCGTTGTTTATTTATTCTTAGAATCAGGGTTCTTCTATGCAAACGTTATCAAATTTGTTGACGGCGGATGGTTAACCATGGTATTAGGTGGATTCATCGCAGTCTGTATGTATGCATGGTACAACGGAAGATTAATTAAGGCGAACTTTATCCAGTACGTTAAAATAGAAAAATACGTTTCCATCCTGAAAGATATGAAGCTGGATGAAACCATTCCGAAATATGCGACCAATCTTGCTTATCTGAGCAGAGCCAAAAGAAATGACGAGGTAGAATCCAAAATTATCTATTCCATCATCAAAAAACAGCCGAAAAGAGCGGATCATTACTTTATTTTAAGTATTGTAAACCAGGAAGATCCATATACTTTCAAATATACCGTGGACGAAATTCTTCCCGGAACCGTATTTAAGGTTAATTTCCTTTTAGGATTTAAAGTAGACCGCAGAATCAATGATTATTTCAATATGGTTCTGAAAGATCTTATGGCAGACGGCACCCTTCCTTCACGAAGCAGCCACCCGTCTCTGAGAGCGCATAATATTCCGCCGGATCTGAAATATGTGATTATTGATAATACATATATCAACGATATACTTTTAACTGTTAAACAGAAGATTACGCTCAATATCTATAACTTTGTGAAGTACATCGGAAGCGATGATTTCAAAGCATGGGGAGTGTCTTCGCACAACGTAGAAGTGGAATCTGCACCTATTACAGAACTTACGGTTTATGACAACAAGATTGAGCAGTCTGGCTTCTTCCGTCATAATTCCTAAAAGTACAGGTACCCAAGTATGAGGTCTATTTAAATAAAAATCAATAAATTTGTAGATAATTTTTTTGATGGATACAATACAAAAAGAAAAAAATATTGCTTTGATCAAGGATGTTTTAAGAAACTACCTTCTGGAAAAGGGGTTTAGAAACACACCTGAACGATATACGATATTGGAAGAGATTTACAGTATGGATCACCACTTCAATGTGGATGACCTGTACCTTCTTATGATGCAGAAAAAATATCATGTCTCAAAAGCAACCATTTACAACACTATTGAAATTTTCCTTGATGCAGGTTTAATCCGTAAGCATCAGTTTGGAGAAAAAACATTGACTTCTTCATCTTATGAAAAGTCTTATTTTGATAAGCAGCATGACCATTTGGTGATCTACAAAAAAGGCTCTGATAAAGAAATAGAAGAAATCATCGAATTCTGTGATCCAAGAATCCAGGGAATAAAAGAAGCAATTGAAGAAGCATTTGGCGTAAATATTGATTCGCATTCGCTGTATTTCTATGGCACTAAGAATGATTAATCAATGAGAATAATCCTTTTTCTGTTAATTTTTATTTCTGCGTTAAGTTCCGCACAGGACAACAAAACTACGCAGATGGATCCTTATATTCAATCCAAAGGGAAACCTACTGCAGCTGTACGTCCTGAAGACAAGGTGAAAATCATCCATACCGATGAATTTAAAAAAGACACCAAGTATGAAGGAAACCAGTACCTGGTGGGGCATGTGCAGATAGAGCATCAGGGATCCATTCTCTATGCTGATGAAGTGATTATTTATAATGACCAGAGTCTTGTAAAGGCAATTGGGAATGCAAAGCTTCAGAATGCCGATGGTTCTGTAATCACAGCCCATGAAATGGAGTATAGCGGTGTAACCCAAAAAGGAGTTGCCAGAAAAGATGTAGTTCTTACCGATCCGAAACAGACCATTAAAACAGATATCCTGTATTATGACAGGCTGGCCAATCAGGCCTATTTCAATACCGGAGGAACAATTTCTGATGCACAGAATGTAATGTATACCAAATCGGCGACCTATTTCCTGAATACCAAAATGATTGATTTTGTGGGGAATGTTAAAATAGACAGCCCCGATTATATCATTGAAGGACCCAATATTAAACAGAACCAAAATACAAAGGTAGCCGAGTTCTTCGGGCCTACGACAATCACCAACCGGGCTAATCCTAAAAACAGGATCTACACGGAAAGAGGAACTTATAAAATGGAGACCAAGGAAGCTTTCCTTAACAAAAATTCCAAAATCTTTTATAATGATAAAATCCTTACCGGTGATGACCTGTACTTCAACAATATTACTGGTTTTGGAAAAGGAACCGGAAATGTTACTCTTGACGATCCTATAGAAAGAAGATATATCAAAGGAGGCTACGGAGAGGTTTATCAGAAGAAAGATTCTGCCATGATGACCCAAAGCCCATATGCGGTGAAGATCATGGAAAAAGATTCCATTTATTTTGCTGCAGAAAGAATCCTGTCTTACCAAAGACCCGATTCAGCGGACATTACCGTGAAGAAAAGCTTTTTGAGAGCTTATAAAAAGGCGCGTATCTTCAAGTCCAATGCGCAGGGAAGAGCAGATTCCATTGCCTTCAATGAAACCGATGGAATCATGCACATGTATACCAATCCGATTCTTTGGAGCGGCGAAAAGCAGGTGACAGGGGACAAGGTAGAAGCCTATTTTAATACAAAAACCGAAAATATAGATTCACTTAAAGTTATTGGAAATGCTTTTGCCATCAGCAAAGTAGACTCCTTAAACCTTAAAGATGAATTTAACCAGGTGAAAGGAAAGTTCATGACGGTCTATTATGAAAATAATGACATTAAGGAAGCCAGAGTCGTAGGAAATGCACAGTCGATTGTATATGTGGATGATGTGGATCAGGAAACCAAAAAGCCTGAGAGAATCGGGATCACGCTTTCAACCTGTGGAATCATCGGAGCTTTATTTGAGCAAAGAGGCCTGCAGATTATCTCATGCAGCATTGGAGCCAATTCCGATACCTATCCTATGAGTAAAATAGAACCGGACAAAAGAAAGTTCCCGGATTTCAACTGGAACACCAGAGACCGGATCCGGAAATGGCAGGATATTCTTGTAGACAGTCCTAATAATGAAGAAATAAAGTACACCGCCGATAATGAACTTTTCAATCAGGCACAGGATGTCATTGATAAAGAAAAGGCAAAAGAAGAAGCCAAAAAACCTAAGCGGGTACGAAAATAATAGCGAATAATTTTCATCTAAAATAATAAATCACCATTCTTTCAATAAGAAATGGTGATTTCTTTTTAAGATAACTATAATATTTTTTTTAAAATAACTGAAAATAATTAGTGTTCTTTTCACATTCCAGTCTCTACCTGACATGTGAAAGCCCTTTAAATCTCAGTTTTTTAATCAGAATTTTTATTTAACATTTATTTTTTGTTAAGAATATCATTTGAGTTATAATATTTTATAAATTTATTACACCAACAATGATAAAAAAAATAATAATGAAAATCAACTATTCCCTGTTGGCCCTTATTTTTTGCATTTTAAGGGTAAACGCACAAGTTGGGATTGCGAAAGCCACCGGCTTTCAACCCGACAACAGAGCTCTTCTGCACGTGAAACTGGATAACAATGCGGCGAGGATGCCGAGATCCAACACAGCAGCAGTTCTGCCAGCCTCGGCCACGGGTACCACCGGAAACGGTACCCAAAGTTCCATTATTTTCAACAGAGAAACCGGAAGCATTGTACAGAATGACGGGACGACCTGGAAAATCTCAGATCCTATCGTAACGACCATGAAAAACAACAAAATGGCCCGTTTCATACGTTCAGGAACGGTGACGACCAGTTGTGGAACCTGTGGATTAGCCTGCGCACTTACAGTCAGGACATGTACCGCTGCTAATGTCAATTTTACGACAACAGCACCGAGTTTTAATGAGATCGCTACCGATGTTTCGTTAGCCGCTGCCACCAGCAATGTGATTAATGTTAATACAAGAGGGCTGTACAAAGTTTCCTTTAAAAGCGGAGCTTTAGACATCAGTACACCTCTTTGTATAGGGGTGATCATCAACCTGAGATCGAAACTTTCCCTTGAGGTGAGTACGGCATCAGATCCAACCTGGAGACCTGTAAATGATACCACCAGTGGTTCTACAGCAGGAGCGCTTTCTGTTACCACGCTGCTTCCCGGTTCTATTGATGTAGGCCAGTCTCTTGCATTCACTTATGTAGGCGTTTTCAATGCGGGAGATAAACTGAGACTTACGATGGGGGGAACTCAGGATATTGGTACAGGAATCTGTACAGGAGCATTAGGTGGAAATAACATGTTTTTTGCCATGTCAAAAACAGGAAATGCTATTTCGGAGATTATTGTTGAAAAAATAAACATGCAGTAAGATGAAAAAGATTACATTACTTATGGTGCTCATTTTTCATTATGCATTAATGGCACAGGTTACAATCGGTAGCGATATTGTCAGCAACCGGAATATTGTGAAAGTTCAGGACGGAGTGAAAGGAGTGATTCTTCCGTATTCAAATATTTATACCTCATTCCCAAGATATAATGCTTCCGCACCGGATGTATTCGATGATTATCCGAATCTTGTAGGAAGTCTCATTTACAATAAGAATGATGAGCAGTATTACAAATATGACGGCTATGCCTGGAACCCTTCAAGACAGATTCAGGGAATTTATCAGCCTAGAGCATCCCGATTGGGAATTTCCTCAGGGATCTCTATTCCGTGTATTTCATTTGGGATAGGATTCTGCTTTGCAGGAGGATCACCAGGCTATCTGGCGGCCGATAACAGAAGTCAGGTTCTGGTAGATAATTTACTGCTTAAAAATGCAAGCAGCGTAACTGTTAAGGCAGCCGGAATTTATGATGTGGGGGTTGCTCTTGTATTTACAGGAGGAAGTTTTGGAGCAGTTGCAGGAGTTACTGAATTTAAGCTCACGCTGCAGGTTAAATATACACCTGCTTCAGATTGGGAAACCGTAGTGTCTAAGACCAATTATTCCATTGTTTTCATTGTAGATACACAGGGTAACAAGACATCAAGCTTTGCACAGACTATTTCTCTTC
Source organism: Chryseobacterium endalhagicum (assembly GCF_016745235.1). Taxonomy (GTDB): domain Bacteria; phylum Bacteroidota; class Bacteroidia; order Flavobacteriales; family Weeksellaceae; genus Chryseobacterium; species Chryseobacterium endalhagicum. Next base: position 614,652 of record NZ_JAELVM010000001.1, read on the forward strand.
CTGCCGGAGCCGAACTCAGAGTGGTTCCTGCAATCAGTTCAACTGCGATTTCAGGAGGAGCACTGGCAGCTTACGGAACAGATACCAATGCGTCCAGTTCATATCTTGCAGCACGTTTAATTAAAGCTTATTAATCTCATGAAAAAATATATCTTCAGCTGTCTGGTATTGATCATCAATATATACAGCGCACAGGTTAATTTTACCAGTATTCCCAATCCGGATTCCAACGCGAGCGGAAATGATCAGGTTATGCTATACATTACCAATACAAGCGAAGCTGCCGGTGTTAAAGGATTTGGTCTTCCGGCGGTGGACACAGAAGCGTTGCTGCCGTTTACAGGAGCCAGCGCACCCGCAACAGCTATAGAAGAACTGAAAGGGATGCTGCTGTTCGTTAAAAGCACAGGACAGGCTATGGTTTTCAATGGTTTGGTTTGGAGCAAAGCTTTTGAAGTGGAATCTGACAATATTTCAAGATTTCAGCTTAACTCTGTTTCTACCACTACAGGCGCGGTGCTGCTTCCTATCAATTCTTTAATTGACAAACCTAATTTCCTTGCCGATCCGCTTAAACTTAAAACCAATGTAGCGACAACGGGAGCCAATCTTAACAGATTATACATCCGTCAGACCGGTTTATACAGAATTAATCTGAACATTACTTTTACGGGACCTGCAGGTTCATTCAGCAGCAGGCTGGGCGCCGGACTTTATGTGAACGATGTACAGCGGTTTCAGCTGCTTGAAAATACAGTAAACTTCGATGGAACAAACAGAAAGATCAATCTTGATTTCTCCGTGTATGCAGTACAGGGGCAGTATATCTCGCTGGAAGCTGTGTCAGAAGTTGGGGGAACTACTTCCTATACGGTAACCAATAACAGCTTTGTTACCGTGGAAAAAGTACTGTAAACAAGCCTTTCTACTTTTTATTATTTATATTAAATTACCCTTGAGAGATTAAGGGTAATTTTTTTATTAAAGGCCGATAATTTCTGCATGTGCCGAATCTTTTTTAGCTTTGCTGAAAATTTTGCGACAATGGACATGCATAAAGACTTTTTTACATATCAGGCACAGACCACAAAATTTGCAGCGGGTTTTGAAGTTGAAAAAGCAGAAGGAAGCTATATTTACGGAACGGATGGGAAGAAATATCTTGATTTTGTGGCAGGTGTTTCTGCCAATACTTTAGGACATTCACATCCGAAGGTAGTGGAAGCCATCAAAGAACAGGCGGATAAATACCTGCACGTCATGGTATACGGAGAATATGCCCAGGAAAAGCCGGTAGCCCTGTGCAAACTTCTGGCAGAAGCCACTCCCGATCCTCTGGAAATCACTTATCTTGTCAATAGTGGAGCAGAGGCCATTGACGGGAGCTTAAAGCTGGCTAAACGCTATACCGGAAGAGAGGAAATTGTCTCCTTTAAAAATTCATACCACGGCAATACACACGGTGCATTAAGTGTGTCCGGAAACGAAACCCACAAAAGGGAATTCCGCCCCCTTTTACCTATGGTCAGTTTTATTGAATTCAATAATGAAAATGACCTGGATAAAATTACAGACAAAACCGCCTGTGTCATCCTCGAAACCATTCAGGGAGCGGCAGGGTTTTTAGTTCCGGAAGATAATTATCTGATTAAGCTTAAAAAAAGATGTGAAGAAGTGGGAGCACTTCTTATCCTTGATGAAATTCAGCCTGGATTCGGAAGAACAGGAAAATTATTCTCTTTCGAGCATTTCGGAATTGTTCCTGATATTCTGGTAATGGGTAAAGGAATGGGAGGCGGAGTGCCGGTAGGTGCTTTTATGAGTTCCAGAGAAATTATGGAAACCCTGTCCCATTCACCCAAATTAGGGCATATTACCACCTTTGGAGGAAACCCTCTGATTGCCGCCGCCAGCCACGCTACTCTGAAAGAAGTTCTGGAAAGCGGGCTGATGGAAGAAACCGCAGAAAAAGAAAAACTGTTCAGAGAACTTCTCGTACATCCGAAGATTAAAAATATCAACGGAAAAGGCCTTATGCTGGCCGTAAATCTCGGGACACCTGAATATACCCTTGAAGCCGCTAAAAAATGTATGGAAAAGGGTCTTATTGTCTTCTGGCAGCTTTACAGAAACGAATACATGAGAATATCACCACCGCTCACTATTTCAAAAGAAGAAATCAGACAGGGATGCCAGATCATCCTCGATGTTCTGAATGAAAAATAACCCTAAAATCTCTCCATTCCGGAGAGATTTTTTTATGCCTTGCATGGCAGTTTCCGGCTTAAGAATTATATTCAATATAGATTTAAATCCGGTGATAAATATCATGAAGATTCTTTAAAAAAATAATTGCTTTTTAGTGTAATAAAAAAATTAATTTATATATTGCGGGACGATAAAAACAAAGATTATATGGCGAAACATAAAGTCCATTACGAATTTCCAATGCATTGTTTATCAGAGATTTTATATGAATATCTGGCGACGGCAGAGGGGTTATCTGAATGGTTTGCGGATGAGGTAACAGAGAAAGGCGATGATTTCTTTTTTAGCTGGGGCGGAGGACCTGCCGAAAAGGCCACTTTGATTAGATATAAGCCTGAAGGTTTCGTACGTTTCAGATGGGAAGAAGATGAGGGGACTAAAAATTTCTTTGAAATGACGATCACAATAGATGATATTACAGAAGATCTGGCTCTGAACATTACAGATTTCTGCGAAGAAGGTGATGAAGAAGAGAACGCATTGTACTGGGAAAACCTTATAGAAAACCTTAGAATAAAATTAGGTGCGGCATAAGCTGGACACTATCACATGGTAAAACTGATGAACGATTTATCGTTCATTATTTTTTTATAAATAAATCAGATCAAAAATTGGAAAATCAATATTTTACATCAGACGGATTAAATGTAAAGAACAGAGCGTTTCTTCTGGGAGATGCGGTGAAGGTTTCTTTCTTCGTGAGAAACGGAGGATTGATCATGGATGAAGAGTGCTATTTCTTCCTGATGGCCTCCATGAGAAAAATGAGAATGAATATTCCGCTTTCCTATACCCTGGAATTTTTCCAGACCCTTTTTCATAAAGATATTATTGATGGTAAAGGAATCAAAAACGGAATTATCAATTTCCAGGTGTTCAGAAATAATGATGCGGTAACGGTTTCAAAATCTTCAGTTTCTTATTTCTACGAAGTAACGGAATCGGATGATGTGCTGGCCGTTCATCAGAGACCGCTGGAAATGGATCTTACCAAAGAAATTAATGTAAATACTAATTTATTAAGCAATATCAGGGTTCACTGTCCGGAAAATATCTACGGCGGTATTTATGCGGAAGAAAATGACCTGGATGATGTGATCCTGCTTAATCCCAATAAAAGAATTGCACGTACCACTTCAGGAAACCTGCTGTTTTTGGAAGGAGATATCATCAAGGTTCCCAAGCAGTCCGAAGGATCATATATTTCGCCCCTGATGGAAAATTTTGTGACTTTTCTGCACAAAAATAAGCTTGCTGATATTCAGGAGCATGAAATTATTGCTTTTGAATCTCAAAAAGCCGAAGAAATTCTGATGATCTCTGATGAGAAAGGCATATTTTCTGTAGGTAAAATAAGAAATAAGACTTTTGAGAAAGTCCGTTTTACAGAAATGGTAGAAAGCTGGAAGAAAAGCTTTTAAAAAATTGACAAACCCGGTAAACAACAAAGTACCCAAGTCCTTTACCGGGTTTTATTCTGAGTGAATCAGAAATTGTTTCTTATTTAATATTCACGGATGATTTCTGTGAATTTCTGTGCGATTTCTTTCCGTCCCTTTTCGCTGGTTGCATACTCTCTGTCCTTGGTATTGTTGATGAATCCAAGTTCTACCAGTACCGCAGGCGCTTTTGTTTCTCTCAGCATGTGGAGATTGCGTTCCTCGATTTTAGAGACTGTAAATTTTTTGGAAATTTTTTCAGCCAGTTTTTTGGAATTCTCCGTGTTCTGAATATACACTTCAGTTCCCTGTTTGGCTGTTTCCTTTTCAGGATTATTGTTCATGTGAAGGGAGATCACCATCTCCGGGTTCAGCTTGTTGATCATTGCGGTTCTTTCTCCAAGCGTCGGATACGTGTCCGAATCTCTTGTAAGAACTATTTCATACTGATCCTGGCCTTCATTAAGCTTCTGGATTTCTTTAGCAATATTCACAGTGATCTCTTTTTCGAAAACTGCTCCTGAAACTGCTCCGTTATCATTACCACCGTGACCGGCATCGATCACGATATATTTTTTATTAATAGGTGTAAATGATAAAAATGATACAGAAAAAGCTGATAAAGCAAGTAATTTGATTCCTCTCATGGTCGTGATTTTTGGTTTTTCAAATAACGTGAATTCTTTCTTTAAAATTGGTTAACATAATCTTAAAGTTTGTTAATGTTTTTACAATGTATCAGATAGGGATTCAGTTAGTTAAGAGAAATGTCTTCAGGGGAATTGGCCCAAAGCAGATATTCTCCGCCAAGGTTCTGCATAATGGATTTCCAAAGGGTTTGATCATTGGGAAGCGTGTAATCCAGATTATAAACGTCAACTACCGTCCACATTTTACGCTGTACTTCATCGTCCAGCTGCTCGGCAGACCATCCCGAATATCCCGAAAAAATCTTTACATCATGAATGCTCAGCTCTTTATTGAGCACAGCACTGATGATGCTTTCAATATCTTCCGTGATATAAAAATTCTTGTTGATCTCGGAATAAATTTCAGTCACCTTCTTATCCTTAACGATAAAGAAGACCTTGTCATTTTCTACAGGACCGCCGTCATAGACCTCTATTTTGAAATCAAAAAAGTTTTTGAACTTACTACTCATCTGGCTGTTTTTCTTGTTCAATATCAAACCAAATGCACCGCTTTCATTATGCTCAATGATCAGCACCACCGATCTCGAAAAAATATCGCCGGAAATGTCAGGTGTGGAAATTAATATTTTACCTTTGTATGAGTAATTCATACTCAAATTTAATAAAAAATATTTATGGAAAACCTGCACGACAAAAGAAAAGTGTATGAGAAATCCCAACTTATTGAAAGTGAGATAAAACAAAATCCCATTGAACAATTCAGGGACTGGTTTTTGGATGCCAGCGAGAATCCTGCGGTCTCAGAAGCCAATGCCATGGCGGTTTCCACGCTGGAAGAAGACGGATGCCCAAGGACTAGAATGGTGCTTCTGAAGGAGTATACCTACGAAGGTTTTATTTTCTATACCAACTACAACAGCCGAAAAGGAAAAGCAATACAAAACAACCATAAAGCCTGTCTTCATTTCTTCTGGCCCAACATGGAACGGCAGATTATTATTAAAGCAGACCTTGAAAAAATAGCAGAAAACCTGAGCGACGGATATTTCCACTCAAGACCGAAAGGAAGCCAGCTGGGAGCTGCAGTTTCACCCCAAAGCCAGGTGATCCCGAATAAAGAATTCCTGGAAGAAAAATTAAAAGAACTCGAAAAACAATACGAAAACACCGAAGTGCCAAGACCTGCACACTGGGGCGGCTACATCGCAAAACCATATGAAATTGAATTCTGGCAGGGAAGACCCAACCGTCTTCATGACAGGATTATTTATGAGCTGGATGGGCTGGATTGGAAGATTTCGAGGCTGGCGCCATAATTAGAAGTTAGAGGTTAGAGGTTAGAAGGTGGGTGCAGGAAGAGAGAAGAGATGGCAGAACTTTAGAGTCTTCTAATTCAAAAAACGCGAATTTGATTGATTCTGATTTTTATGTATAAACAATATCAGTAAAAATGTAATAGGAGCGGACTTTAGTACGCTTTCTTTGTATCCGTTTTTTTCGATTCAAAGCATACAAATCTGGTTGGTTCTGATTTTCTATGTATAAAAATAAATCATTTAAAAATTCAATAGGAGCGGGCTTTAGCCCGCTTTTAATTTTGCCTCATCATAAGGGCTTCATCCAAAATTTAAAATGTAAAATAACAATATCATGACAATTGGTAAACAATCCCTTCCATCAACTGCCGACATCATTCCTGGGTGGCTGAGCTTTCTTTGTATCCGTTTTTCCGATTCAAAGCATACAAATCTGGTTGGTTCTGACGTTCTATGTATAAAAATAAATCATAAAAAATTCAATAGGAGCGGGCTTTAGCCCGCTTTCAATTTTGCGTCATCAAAACGGCTTCAGCCAAAACTTAAAATGTAAAACAATAGTATCACAACAATTGGTAAACAATCTCTGACTTAAACTGTTGCTGTCTAGAATACTCGTGGGTGGCTGAGGCCCCCGAAGCCACCAATAAAAAAGGCCGCTTCCTGAGAAGCGGCCTTTGAATTTTCTTAATCTGAATGATTATTTTTTCTTAGCACCAGAAACTGCATTTGATAAATCAGCTCCAGCTTTGAATTTAGCAACTTTTTTAGCAGCAATTTTGATTGGTTTTTTAGTTGCAGGGTTAATACCTTGTCTTGCAGCTCTCTCAGCTACTGAGAAAGTACCGAAACCTACTAAAGAAACTTTTCCGTCTTTTTTCTTTAAAGTAGTAGTTACATTACCAATGAATGATTCTAAAGCAGCTTTAGCTGCAACTTTAGTGATTCCTGCATCTTTTGCGATTGCGTCGATTAATTCAGACTTGTTCATAATTTTTAATATTAAAGTTAGTTCGTAATTATAGCAAATATAATACTATTTTCTAATTGTGCAATTATTTTATTAAAACTTATAAAATTTTTTTGCTTTTCGATGAAAACAGTTAAAATATGATAATTTCACTTTTCACGTAAAATCTACGTTACGGCTCACTAAAATCATGCCAAATGCTTATCCTTATTGACTTTAGCAAAAAAATAATATTATTTACTGTATTTATTAAATCCTGAATTTCGTGTAAAGTCTTAATATTTTTAATGATATGTTTGCTGATTTTATAAATAATAACTTGAAAGCTTGTGTAATATAAAATTAAATAGCTGGGTCTGTGGGAGTTTTAAAATGATTTCAAAAGGCGGAATTATAAATTTTTATTAATAAATTTGCAGTATGTTAATAGAAGTTTTTAAGTCTAAGATCCACAGGGTAAGGGTTACGGCCTCAGACCTTAATTATATTGGGAGTATAACGATCGATGAAGATCTTATAGAAGCTGCCGGTTTGGTAGTGGGAGAAAGGGTTTATATTGTCAATGTGAACAATGGGGAGCGTTTTGATACCTACGTTATCAAAGGAAAGAGAAAATCAGGTGAAGTATGCCTGAACGGGCCTGCTGCCAGAAAAGTACAGAGGGATGATATCATCATCATCATTGCTTATGCACAGATGACTCCTGAAGAAGCCAAAGTATTCCAGCCGAAGATCGTTTTCCCGGATGAAAAAACAAACCTTCTAACCTGATCCATGGAGAAAAAATCGAAGAATCCTTTAAAATCTATACTCACAATAGTAATATCGCTTGCTTTTGCAGGCTTTTTTTTATGGCTGGCTTTAAAAGGGCTGGATTTTAAGGTGATCAAAGCATCTTTAGCGAAAGCCAATTATCTGTGGGTATTGTTTGCTTCCGTGTTTGGTATTCTGGCTTACTGGTTCAGGGCTGTGCGCTGGAATCTGATGCTGGAGCCTATGGGTCACGGAATTTCTACCTCCAATTCTTTATGGTCTATTTCTTTCGGATATTTAATGAATCTTACCATTCCAAGAAGTGGTGAAGTGGCCAGGGCTACGGCATTATACGGTGTGGAAAAAGTGCCGGTAGACAAATCGTTCGGAACTATTATCCTGGAAAGGGTGGTGGATCTTATCTGTATGCTGGGATTTCTGGGACTGACTCTTATCTTTAAATATGAAGCGATACTGTCTTTTTATGAAAACTCAGGAGTCAATATTAACCCTAATAAAATACTGTTGATCCTTCTGATTCTTGCAGCAGGAACCGTTTTATTTTTTGTTTTCAGAAAAAGGCTGGCAACTGTTCCGTTTTTAGGAAAGATCGTAAATTTTATTGACGGTATTTTCCAGGGGCTGACTACCATATTTAAGTTAAAAGAAAAAGGAAAATTTGTTCTTTACACCATAGGAATATGGGTTTCCTATTATTTTGCGGCCTACCTCGTATGTTTTGCTCTTCCTGAAACTTCAAACTTTACTGTTGCTGATGGCTTTTTCATTGTCGTTGTCGGTACTTTGGGAATGATGATTCCTGCCAGTGGCGGGATTGGAGCTTTCAATCTGGCTATGAAATACGGTTTTATGGCACTTTTCATTTCAATGGGGAAAAGTGGTGAATTGGGTGGAGAAGTAGGATTAACATATTCTTTTATTTCACTTCCACTGCAGATCACCATTATGCTGATCATGGGACTTATTTCCATTCCTATGCTGGCAAAAGCAAGAGAGAAAGCAGTTTCTGATAAAGAATTTAAAGCGTAAAATAAATATAGCTTTTAAATATACAGGTCCAATTTTTTAATTGGGCCTTTTTTTATGTCAGTTTTAATCTGGTCACAATTAAAATTTATTCTTAGGATTTAATAATCGCAAGGATAAACAAGGGTGATGATATGCGTGCGTTGTTAAGAAAAACAAAGCCGCTTCGCTTATTTTAGAAATACAAAAGGAGAGCAGGTTTGTATTACATTAATTGGGCTTTTTTTATGTCAAAACTAAATTGAAAATATATGTACAAACCTCAACCTATGGGGGTTTTCTGGTTTCTTAAAGCACAACTTATTTTCCTTATGTTAAAACCCTCATAAAATCAAGTATTTTGTCCTGCTCATGATATGCCATTTATTTTTTTATCTATAAATTTGGTCAATTCACAAATCAAATTTATCTTAAACAAAAAATAATTAATAATCTAAAACACTATGGCAATTAATTTACAGAAAGGACAAAAGATCGATATAGGATTAACAAAAATGACGATAGGGCTGGGCTGGGACCCGAATGAAGGGACAGGTTTTGATTTCGACTTGGATGCTTCTGCTATCATGATTGATTCCGACAGAAAATTAGTCAATGAGGAATGTTTTGTTTTTTATAATAACCTGCAGTCGCCGGACGGTGCACTAACGCACACAGGAGATGATCCAAATGGTAAAAACAGTGATGGTGACGATGATGAAGCCATTATTGTAGATCTTGAAAAAGTAGATCCCAAAGCAGAAGAAATTCTTTTTGTGGTAACCATTGAGGATTTTGAGAGAAGAAAACAGAACTTCGGACAGGTAAGAAATTCATACATCAGAATTGTGGACAACAGCACCAACCAGGAAATTGCAAAATACGAGCTGGATGAAGATTTCTCCATTGAAACGGGAGTAGAATTCGGAAGACTGTACAAAAGAAACGGAAGCTGGAAATTTGAAGCATCAGGAATCGGGTACAGAGCAGACCTTGCTTTCTTCCTTGAGAAATATTACAAAGGACAAATCATTAAATAATTATTTCAAATACACAAAACTATAACTATGGCAATTAATTTACAGAAAGGTCAAACCATTGATTTAAGAAAAAATGACCGTGGAGAAAGTGTTTACGACCTTTCAAAAGTAACGATCGGTTTAGGATGGGATGTGAGAAAACAGGGCGGTTTCTTCGGAAAACTGTTCAGCAAAGAAGCAGAATACGATCTTGATGCAGTAGCGTTTCTTTTAGATGGAAACGGAAAAGTAGCCAACCTTGGAAAAACGGTACAGACGAACGATGGAAGACAGATTGCACTTTATCAGGGTGATGTGGTCTTCTTTAATTCCATGCAGCATCCAAGCGGAAATATATGGCTCACGGGAGATAACAGAACCGGTGCCGGAGACGGGGATGACGAGCAGATCATCGTTAAACTTGATCAGCTGGACGAAAGCTATCAGAAGATATTGTTTCTGGTGACCATTTACCAGGGAAAACAGAATAACCAGCATTTCGGAATGATTGAAAATGCCTTTATCCGTGCGGTAGATGCCAAAGGAAAAGAAATCACAAAATACAGCCTTTCCGGAGATGCCAGCATGAACGGAAAGTGTGCCATGGTTTTCGCAGAAGCTTACCGCCACAATGGAGACTGGAAGTTCCGTGCGATAGGAGAACCACATCAGACCGATAATTTTATTGAGATTCTGAAACAGTACGCATACAGCAATTAAACCTGAATTTTTATCAAACTGAAAAGCCGGCAGGGAAGTTTTCAACTTCCGCTGCCGGCTTCAGAAATACTATCGTCTTACCATGAGCAGGAGATTATTAGCATACTTTTTACTGGATACTTCAGGTTCTATGAACGGAGAACCCATCCAGGCACTGAATAATGGATTTAACGGGCTGATCAGCATGCTACGTGCAGATCCTCAGGCAATGGACAGCCTTCATTTGAGTGTCATTACTTTTGACCGTGAAGTGAAAAACATCATTCCACTGACTGATCTGGCCAGTTTTTATCCTATGGAAATTACCTGTCCCGACAGTGGTCCTACCCATACAGGAGCTGCATTGGAAATGGTTTCGGAGCTTGTTCAGAAAGAACTGGTCAAAGGAATTTCAGGTGAAAAAGAAGACTGGAGGCCGCTGCTGTTTATATTTACCGACGGGAAACCATCAGATATCCAGAAATACAGACAGATGATCCCGGTGATCAGAGGTTTGGAATTCGGAGCTATTGTAGGGTGTGCAGCCGGACCAAAAGCAGATGAACAGTTTTTAAAGGAACTTACCGACCACGTCGTAAAGCTGGATACCACTGATGCGATAACGCTTTCCTCATTTTTCAAGTGGGTAAGTTCTTCTATCACTATGGGAGGAAAATCGCAGGGAACCGGAGAGAGCGCTCCATTGCCGCCACCTCCTTCCGAGCTTAATATTATTATTTAAATCACTTGTCTTTACTATAAATCATGAGAAGACTGCCTATTTATTTTTTAGTAGATATCTCCGAATCTATGGTAGGAGAGCCTATTGAGCAGGTACAGGAAGGTATCGCCAATATCATCAGGGACCTCAAGAAAGATCCGTATTCACTGGAAACGGTGTATATTTCCATTATAGGTTTTGCGGGAGAAGCTGAAGTGATCACGCCGCTTCAGGATATCATCAGTTTTTATCCCCCTAAAATTCCTATTGGAAGCGGTACGTCACTGTCTCAGGGGTTGATTAAAGTAATGGATTGTATAGACCGGGATATTGTAAAAACAACGTACGACAGAAAAGGCGACTGGAAGCCCATCGTTTTTCTTTTCACGGATGGTGTTCCTACCGATGATGCTACGAAAGCTATTGAAAGATGGAATAATAAATACCATGGAAAATCCAGTACAATTGCCGTATCCATAGGCGAAAATACCAACTATAAACTCCTTGGAACGCTGTCTGACAATGTTCTGCTGTTCAATAATACGGATGAAAATTCCTACAAAGAATTTTTCAAATGGGTAACAGATTCCATTAAAACCACCAGCCAGAGTGTTACGGAAGCCAATAAGGAAGGAATTAACCTTTCAAAGATCGATTCTATCATCCTTGAAAAAGTAGATCCGGAGCTGGAGCAGAAATTTCCGGACAATAATTTTGTGGTGCTGAACGGGAAATGCTCGGAAACGGAGAAACTGTATTTAATGAAATTTAAAAAAGCATTTGCAGAATCCAGCATCCCCGGAATGTCTACAAGATATTACAGACTGGATGGAGCTTATAAAATTGATGAAAAAGCCTATTTCAGACTTTCTTCCTCTCAGAAAAATAACCTTAAAATCTCAGTGGAAGAGCTTCAGGGAAGTACTTCATGCCCTCACTGTGCCAATCCTATTGCATTGGCAACATGCTCTTGCGGAGGAATTCACTGCCTGCGGGGAGAAGGCTATAACAAATGCCCGTGGTGCGGGACTTCAGATTACTACGGATTTTCCAGCGAAGGATTTGATATTAACAGAACTCTGGGATAATAGAGGTTACAGAAAGCACGATGGAAAAAACACTTATTTACAGAGAAAAAGAAGAATTTAAAGAAGTTCACTTCGTTCTTAAAAATGCCAGTGCCAAACAATTTTATGAATTCAGTTTTGAATTGGATGATTTCCCGAATATAAGGATCAAAAACGTCGCCAATCTTCAGGAGACAGGTCTTACCTTCGAAAATAATACAATATCGGGAATACCGTATGTAAACAGCCTTCACGATCTTGATATTGAATTCTACCATATCCATGACGAAAAGAGCACAGAAATAAAAAAAGTACATTTACTGGTCAATGCAGATCCGAAAGATCTCTGGAAAAATATTCCGGCGGATCCTGATGCTGTGTTCTATAAGCCTGATGAAACATCTTACAAAGGCAGATTTTTAGACAAAAAAATCACGGTTGCGTCTAAAAGAGGACGTTCCCATGCCCATGAAGGAAAATTCAGGGACGATGATTTCGCGGTAAAAGAACTTCCCGGAAACTGGAACATTGTTTCTGTGTCAGATGGAGCCGGTTCAGCACCCATGGCGAGAGAAGGTTCCAGACTGGCAGTTGTTGCTGTGAATAATTTTTTCAGTTCCGAAGATATTTTACATGCTGTTGAAAAAAATAGTAAAGATCTTTACGCTTCATCATCATCAGAGATACAATCCAAAGCAAAAGAGAATGTTATAAGACTCCTTTATGAAGGTGTTTTACATGCTTACCGTGTTTTGGATCAAACCGCAGCGGAGCATTCTTTTTCCATCAAAGATCTTCATACCACGTTGATTTTTGCATTAGCCAAAAAATTTGACTTCGGATATGTGATTCTAAGTTTTGGGGTGGGAGATTGCCCGATCAACCTGATCAGCCCGGATTTCTCAGAGGTCAGACTTCTCAACCGCATGGATGTAGGTGAATTTGGAGGCGGAACCCGTTTTATCACCATGAAAGAGATTTTTAATGATGATATTGTTTCCCGTTTCGGAATCACCTGTGTGAATGATTTTTCTTATCTCGTCCTGATGACAGACGGTATTTATGATCCCAAATTCATGACAGAAAGCCAGTTGGAGAACATAGAAAGCTGGAAAGTATTTTTTGACGACCTTGCCGGAAATAATGATGACCGTGCGAAAGTGGATTTTATCAACGATACCCACATTGATCAGCAGCTTCTGACCTGGACCGATTTCTGGAGCCGGGGAAATCATGACGACCGAACACTTGCCATAATCTATTGAACATGAAAAAGACCGTAAAAGTGGTTTCCATCCTGGATACTGCAAAATCATATGAATACGTAGATGAAAGCCCGATCCGGGGCGGAATGAAAGATGTTTATTTTTCGCCGGACAGGGAATATGTGGTCGCTTTTTACCGGAATCCGCTGGAATCCGGGCAGAAAGAACGTGTTATGAGAATTGTTTCCACTTATCTCGGGAATATTCAGAATGGAAATTCAGCAGATTATTTTCTGAACGAAATCTTCAGATGGCCTTATGATATTGTAGAAAAAGGAAAACTGACAGGAATCGTGGTTCCTGTTTATCACAATAAATTTTTCTTCGCGAAAGGATACATCGGGTCCGATAATATCAAAGGTGAAGATAAAGTAGGGAAGTGGTTCACTGCACCGATGTTCAGGAATCAGCAGTATCCTTTGAGGCTGGATCATTCTGAACTGGGGGATTGGCTCAGCTATTTCCAGATCACGATCAATATCAGCAGGGGCGTGAAAAAGCTTCACCAGATGGGGCTGGCGCACTCGGATCTTTCCTATAACAATATTCTGATAGATCCGGTGACAAAGTCCGCCTGTATTATTGATATAGACGGTCTGGTGGTTCCGAAATTATTCCCGCCGGAAGTGATTGGAACGGCCGATTTTATAGCACCGGAAGTTTTAAAAACCAAACACCTGAGCATGCAGGATCCCGGAAGACAGTTACCCAATCAAAAGACTGATCTGCATGCATTGGCTGTACTCATCTATATGTACCTTTTCAGACGGCATCCGTTGAGAGGAGGAAAGATCTGGGATCTGGATTCTGAAAAAGATGAGGTGATCTCTATGGGTGAAAAAGCCCTTTTCGTAGAACATTCCACAGATCCGAGCAATCAGGTAAGGGCCGATCATCTGAGGAAATGGGATGCTTTCTGGGGCGATCCGCAAAAAATTCCATACACGGCAGCAGGACCTTATCTTTCTGAACTTTTTAAAAAAGCTTTCGTAGAAGGCCTTCACGATCCTATCAGACGTCCAACAGCCAACGAGTGGGAAACTGCATTGTTAAAGACTGCCGACCTGATTCAGCCCTGCCACAATCCGGAATGTACGGAAAAGTGGTATGTATTCGATAACAGCAGCAATCCGAAATGCCCTTTCTGCGGCACATCACACAAAGGAACACTCCCTGTTCTGGATCTGTATTATAAATTTGATGATGAGGTATGGAAACCCGAAAATCACCGCCTGATGGTGTATAACAATCAGTATTTATTCAAGTGGCATGTTTCCAGAAAGGTGATTCGAAATGAAAACCTTACGATGGAGGATAAAATGCCTGTCGGATATTTTACGTTTCATCAAGGGAAATGGGTATTTGTCAACCAAAGCCTTACGACTATGAAAGATGTCACCGAGCAGAAAGAAATCCTGCCCGGATCTATGGTTGAGCTGACGGATGGAAAGAAAATTCTATTATCTTCTGAAGAAGGAGGGAGACTGGTTTTTGTTACGATGGCCAATCAATAGGTCTGAAGCTTCTTGCTGTTTTTTAGTTCCCGCAGATTTCGCGGATGGTACAGATTTTTTTTAAAAAAAACTTAGGTGAATGGGGCTTCGAGAGCCTCAGCCCCCAGTTCTTTGTTGTCACAATTGTCATTGTTAGCATCACTGTTTGATACCAGTGATGGTTGCTGTAATTAAGTAAGTATCCTCTAAAGGAGGCTGAGGCACTCGAAGCCTCCTGTATGTGTTGCATACTTAAGTAAGTATCCTCTAAAGGGGGCTGAGGTACTCGAAGCCTCCCTGAAATTCCATAAAAAAAGAATGCTCATCCTCATCTACGGTTTTAAAACCTAAACTCATATATAAATGCTGGGCCTTATTGGTTTTTAAGACGCTTAATGCTACTGGTTTTCCTGCTGAGGAAGCTTCCTTCAGAATATCTGATAAAATTGTTTTTCCGAGTCCTTTTCCCTGCTGGCTGGGATCTATCTGCAGCTGTAGAACCTCTGTTCTGTCATCGGCTTTGTTGATCTTCAATAATCCGGCGGGTTCATTATTTAAAAGAATGATATGAGCTTTATCGAACCGATAAAGAATTCTCTGAAGCGTAGTTTCCCGGTCTGTTGGAAGATGAGAGTCAGCGTAATGCGGATTCATGGTTTTTATCCTGAGATCAAGAAGATAATCCATGTCGTTTTCTGAAGCTTTTCTGAAAGTTATGGCTGTATTCATTGGTAAATATGGATTTATCAGCTATTTGAGTCCAATTTTAAGCCCCATTTCATTTTTCATATGCAGCAGAACTTCCGCGTTTCCTCTGGCATCATCTACAGGATGATGAGTGTGTTCTGTCTTGCGTAGATGTTTCCATTGGGCAAAAGTATCTTTTTCCAGTCCGCAGTAGAGATCAGAAAGCCTTCTTGACGAGTATCCGAAAGGATTTTTACCTGTAAAATGATGAAAATACCAGCAGATGAACATCCAGTCGAAACCATTATTATCACTGATGAAAATGGGTCTTCCTTTAGAGTTGTTCTCAATCCATTCCCCAAAAGCAAGCATCACTTCTTTGGGATCATCAAAATCCATTGTTTCCTCCCTGCTGAAGCCGGAGACTGCCAAAGCATCCGGGTTGAACTTTTCAGAAATAGGCTTAATCTTTCCGTAAAAAGTAGTATCCAGTTCCTCATTCACAAGGACGGCTCCGAAACAGATCATCGAAAAATCTCCGGGAATCGGACCATCCGATTCAATGTCCACCATAATATAGCTCATCAGTTTTATTTAATCAAACGAATATATTGAAAATTATCTCATGAATCTGAAGATTTAACGATCTGAGTTCGGGATAAGAAATTAAGACTAAAAGGCTGGAAGATGGATGAGAGAGGCTGGAAGTTTTACCAGGCCATAATATTAAACAATTGTCTTTACATTTTTAAACGCAGATTAAAAAAATTAATAAAACCGTGGTGGATTTCGATCTTTGGACTTCAATAACTTCCCTCTTCCGGCTTCCAACTTCCTGACCTTATTATACAAACGAAAATGCCTTATCCCGAACTCAGATTAAACAAGTTCAAAAAAATCTCTTCTCCCGATTTTTACCTTTGTCTGTAAGGATAATTGAATCTCTTCATCCGGATCGGTTTTCTTTATCGTATCAATCTGGATCCCTCCGCTTTGGATCATTCTCCGGATGGCTGATTTGCTGAGATCATTTTTAAGCTGGCTGCAAAGTTCCACTAATGTTATCCGGCTTTCCTTATGATGAATTGAGTCTAAAGAAACGGATTCATAGACTTTTTCCTCAATATTTTTATTCTGAAACTGATTGCTGAAAAATGCTTCTGCAAGTTCAGCGGATTTCTGGTCGTGGTATTGTAAAACGATGTTTTTAGCGACGGCTTTTTTAATATTCATCGGGTTTTCCCCACTGTTGATCTTTTCTTTTAAAATGGATTTCTCTTCCGTAGAAAAATCAGAAGCCAGATCAATGAATTCATCAATAAGACTGTCAGGGATCGACATGGTTTTTCCGAACATATCATTCGGCTCATCCGTCAGACCGATAATATTGTTCAGAGATTTACTCATTTTTTCCTTGCCGTCAAGACCTTTCAGAAGCGGCATGCAAATCACCGTCTGGGCCGGCATCTGATGCACCTCCTGCAGCTGTCTTCCCATCGTACAGTTGAAGAGCTGATCGGTTCCGCCCATTTCAATATCACATTCAATCTGTACCGAATCGAAACCCTGAAGAATAGGGTATACCAGTTCATGCATGGCAATCGGGGTATTTTCTGTAAACCTCTTATTAAAATCATTACGGTGCATCAGCTGGGCTACGGTCACTTTGGACATCAGCTGGATCACTTCCGGAAAACTCAGAGCGTCCAGCCATTCGGAATTAAAAACAATTCTGGTTTTTTCCATATTGATTATTTTCGAAAGCTGATTGATATACGTTTGCGCATTATGCTCTACCTCTTTGGTACTTAAAGGTTTCCTCGCCTTGTTTTTTCCGGTAGGATCACCAATTCTTGCCGTAAAACTTCCTACTACAATCACAATCTGATGCCCGAGATCCTGAAACTCTTTCAGCTTTTTGAGCACCACTGCATGCCCCAGATGCAGATCCGGAGCAGTAGGATCAAATCCCAGCTTGATAATTAATTTTCTGTTTTCGTTCTCAGCCTGTTTAATTTTCTGTTCCAAACCGTTTTCCGGTAGAATGATGGCTGTGTTTTCCTGTAATGTACTGATCATATTAATTAAATTTTAAAATAAAAAAAGCCCGGACAATGCTGTCCGGGCTCTATATACGTTAGATTATTTTTGTTAAATTACAGATATAGAAAGTCTTCCCGAACGGTTCGCCGGGGTATAATACTCAGTGAAAAAAGGAAGACGCAATATGCTGTTTAAATGTTTCATGAATTATGCAAATATAAAAGCTTTTTCATACTGATCCAATATTTAAACCATTAAGACCTGCTGTAAAGTTCCATACCAGTCAGAATTTATAAAAAAACTTCCTGCTCTTAACAGATTATCAATCTTAATGGCTTAAAATAAAGGTTTCAAAACAATTTTACTTACCGCTTCTGAAGCTAATTCCATGCCATAAATCCTTTGTATGCAAAATAAAGAATCGTTATAAATAATGTACATTTAATAACTTAATTCTTTCATAAGTTCTTTTGTCTTGAAACAAAAGGAACCAAAAATTCAAGGCTGGAATCTTTCACTAAAAATTAAAATCTGTTCCTAAAATTCCCAAAACTCGTGCGGATCTAAGGTTGCTGTTTCAATCAATATTTGACCCGCACTCAGACAGTGGGAATTTTTTAACGGATCAAATTTTAATTTTTTTAACGCTCCAGCTTCCTAAGCCAATGAATAAGAGGGACACTATTTTTAGTCCTTGTAATTTATTCAATCTGCGCGGAAATATGAGGGTAACCATATTTGTTAAAGTCGTTTTTGAAAAAAGCAATCCTGGATACTTTAAAGGTTAAAAACCGGCTGTGAATAAGTATTTCTGATCTGTTCTTTCCAGATTTCCAGATCTTCAGGAGAAGCTTTATCAGCCCTGTCAAAAAAGAAATGCTGAATAATTTCAAAACCACTGTACAGGAAAATTCCGTGGTCTGAAGTAAGGGTAAGCGCCTTGTCCATTCCCATCCGTTCATATTCCTCGTGTGATTTTCCGTGGGTATTGATAACGACTGCTTTTTTCCCTTTTAAAAGCCCTTTCTGAACGCCCTGATCATACCGGTAAGCAAAGCCATAACTGAAAACCCGGTCTATATAACCTTTCATAATGGCAGGCATTCCCGTCCACCAGATAGGATAAATAAAGGTGACCTGTTCTGCCCATGAAATATAATCCTGCTCTGTTCTTACATCCTCAGAAACCTTTCCTGCAAACTGTCCCTGCATATCTTCCAGTGAGAAAACAGGATTAAACCCGATTCTGTTCAGATCCCTGATTTCTATTTCATGATGATCTTTTTCCAAAGTTTCAACTACTGTGCGGAGAAGGCTGTTGTTCAGGCTGTTTTCATTAGGATGCGCGTAAATGATTAAATGTCTCATTGCTTTTGTATTTAAATTAATAAGACAAATGTAGAGCAGCGGAGGACACAAAAATTGTAAGAAAACGAAATACAGTTATGCAGATCCCGAACGGCAGATATCGTTTTGAAATTTCAGATACTGCGTCGGAGAAAGATGGATAAAATGTTTAAAATCATGAATAAGCTGGCTCTGATCATAGTAGCCGCATTCATCAATAATGCTGAACCATTCTATTTTTTTCTGAAGACCCAGCTCTTTCTCAATCATCATAATGGCTTTGAGAAAACGGGTGTAGCGGATCAGTTCTTTGGAGGAGTACCCCAGCTGTTCTTTCTGTTTCAGCTGGATGTTCCTTTCACTCTGGCGGGTTTGTTCTGCAATGGTTTTAATGGGATTCAGTCCGTTGTCCTCAAAATTGCTCAGCAGACGGATGGTTTCATCCTGATCCTGAAGATAAGGTTTGCAGAATTCAAGAATGTGGGCGGTTTTTTCTTCCGGAGATGAGAGGGCTGAGATTTCATCCCAGAGTTCCGTGAAACAATTGTCCTGGAGGATTTCATTGGGGTGGGTTCCTTTGCTGGCGACCATAGCTTTTCCGAAGAAGCGGTAAAAAGCATCATCCTTAAAATTGGCAACCAGAATAGAAGTTCCTGCGGGAAGCGTGTATTCAAAGGTTTGACGGACCGGACCGAGAACAATACATTGGTTGACTTCCACGGTATTCTTTTCCTGCGTTGTCATAAAAGCAGGGTCTCCGAAACAGAACAGCATAATGGTCTGGTAAGAAGGCAGAAGCGTTTTGGTTACAGGATGTGGAGAAGCGTTTACCGCGTAATAGAAATACGTGAAAACACTTTCAAATTCTTTGGGAACCGGTATTTTCAGCTGGCGGTATTCCGGGTGTAATTCCTGCATGGGATCATTCTTTTTAATTCAGTTCTTTCTGCATTTGATAGTTGATGAGATCAGTTCCTTTTACACTGACGGTCTGCTCCGTGATCACCATGAAACCCATTTTTTCAAAGAAAGGTCTGGCTGTTTTGCTGACATCCGCCGTCAGAACTTTCTGATTTTGATGTCTGGCTTCCCGCTCAATAAAGGTATATAATTTTCCGGCGATTCCCTGATGCTGAAAATCTTTATGTACAAACAGAAGATCAATATAATTTCCATGGTCCAGAGTACAAAATCCTGTGATCTGGCCCTTAATTTCGGCTACCATCACCAACTGATGTTCCATCACCTTTAGCCATCTTTCATCATTGTCTGCTCCGGATTTCCACGCATTGATCTGATCAGTGTTGTAGTCATTTTTACAGACACTGGAAATAGTATCTGTAAAAAGTCTGCGCATTGCTGCAAGGTCGCTGAAATTACCTTTTCTGATGATCATGACGATAAACCTTCTTCACCGATATATTTTTTCTCGTAAATTTTCTGCTGTTCAGCAGTAAGCAGCGGATAAAATAGGTTCATCTGTATCAGTGCATAGTGTTTTACCGCTTCCTCTTTATTTAGTTTAAAAGCTAGGCTGTTGTGGATAATCCAGTTATCTGCGATGATGAATATCTGCGTGGTCAGACTTCTCAGGATAAAATCCGGAACATCGTCTCTGAAAATATTGTTTTTCTGAAAACCTTTGAAAATCGCCTGAAATTCTCCTTTTCTGCTGATATTGATCGATTCATACTGGGATTCTATGGCTGGAATATTTTTTAGAATATCAAAGAAGTTCATGAAAATAAAACGGAAAGCATAAAAAACTTCATACGTTGAAAAAGTAAAATGATACAGATCCTCCAGTGTTTTATTTTCTATGGCTTGCAGATCATTGAGTAAAACATCCATTTTAAGGATCAGTTCAGAAAAAAGGATCTTAATGATATCCTCTGAATGTTTGAAATGATAATGCAGGTTTCCCGCACTGATATTCAGCTCAGCCGCAATATGCCTTGTCGTAATATTGTTGTATCCCTTTTCATTGAACAGTTCTATTGCTTTTGATAATATTTTATCCTTGGTTTTCATGGTCCAAAGATAAGCGAGTTTAAATCATATTTCAAAATTAGAACATTTGTTCTAGTTTTGGTATATTTGCAGAAAAAAGTATGTAAAGATGGAAGGGAAAAAAATCTTCAACTACGAAACGGCTGAAAATAGGGACTCAGCTAAAGGAAATGAGGTACAGGAAACCCTGGTAAAAATCCTGCAGGTGATCATCGGATTTGTTATGGCTATACTTCATATGTGATGAAAAAGAAAGTTTCATCCTGGTTCATTTTGGGACTTGTCTGCTGGCTTGTTATTCTTCTTCTGAGAAAAAAAGGAATCTTTATTCCGGTCATCAGCAACCACCTGACGGATTTTATGACCATTCCGATGTATACCTGTCTGATAGAATACATAATGAATGTCCTTCTGAACTATAGCTGGAAACCGGATTTTAAATTTATTTTATCTTCAACTGTCTATCTGTCGCTGCTTTTTGAAGCTGTTTGTCCTATGCTTTCGGATAACTTTACAGGGGATTTCTTAGATGTTGTGGCTTACTTTACAGGAGGTATGGTGTATTATTTTGTGAGAATCGGATTACCGGACTTTTTCAAAAGTGATAGAGTTTAAAACATTTCTGAATGCCCTATATTCTAAAACAAGTTTTTCGTTTCGAAAATAATATTTGAATGAAAAAAGCACATCTCCTGAAATAAATTTTATTTTATCCGGTTCTGCCGAATATTCAAAAGGAATAACCCGTTTGCCACAATGAAGAGAAAACTCATGATATTCAAAGTTCAAAGCTGTAATTTCACTGGTTGGAACATCTGCCATTTTTCTTTGATCCGGCAATAAGGCAATGATTGTATCTTCTGGATGTAGTGAAACGATTTTGAAATTGGCAGCTTTCCATTTTCCGAACAGCTTTTTCCGCTGTTTTTCTGTTTCTTCATTGATGGCTAGTGCTGTTTTCATATCATCAAGCGGATGATCATTTCTCACAAAACTTCCGTAATAATTTTTTCCTTCAACAATAATTTTATTGGAATCAACCACTTTAATACGGAATAAAGCTTTGTCGTGGTCGTACAATTGTAAACCTTTTACACTGAGATTTTTATTGAGAAGATATTGTCTGCCCCAAGCGGTAGTACGTACGGCACGGCCATTATCAAAATAGAGAAATTCTCTCCAGTGATCATTTTCCTTTGTCACCAAAGAGTCAGAAAGCCATTCGCCTTTGAAAAATGAAGGGTCATACCTCTTAGAACAGCAAAGCATCACCAATGTTGAAAAAATCAGGATACCAACAGCTCTTATTTTTCGTAGCAGCATGATTAAAATTTCCCTATTGATCCAGTTTTATAATAGAACCCTTATAAAATTTAGTCAGATCATACAGTTCCCCGAAATAGTGCTGAAGATCCGCATCATTATTCTGTTCAGAACCTTTTGCCCGGAACTGCTCTTCTGCAAATGAATATAAAGAAGAATGGTCTGCTTTTAAATAATGCGAGAGTACCGTACAGCTTCCCTTTTCTTTCAGGGCAATATCCGTGAAAAACAGTCCATAGATCAGAAATTGATTGAAATTCTGGGCATTGACCATGAAATCAATTTTCTGTTGGGAATAATTTTCATAATCCGAGAGAATTTCCTGAAAAGATTTTACATTACTTTCCTGTGGAATTTCATAGAAAAGATCAATTCCATGGATGAAAAGCTGGGTTTTGGTTTCTTCACGGTCGGAAGGATAGGCATGGCTGAACCATGTGAAAATGCTGGAAAGTTCTTCTTTGGAAAGCTGGTCTACAGAATCTTTTATTTTCTTTTTGATAATTTCAAGACTTACCTTGGCATCGTCCTGAAGAAAATTCATGATGTTTTCCTCTTCCCGGCAGAGCTTATTGTATAAATTGATTTTCGCAATATTAGGGTTGGTTTTAATAAAATAAAGTTCTTCTGCCATTGCTTTTGTACCGTATGATCTTTTTCAGTTAGGATAGTTAAATATACGAAATATGTAGCGATTAAAATTAAAAATGTTATGCTGTGAATTATTAATCATTTTTGAGAGTTTCATGAAGGGCAATCCTGTTTCCTTCCGAATCTTCAAATTCTGCTACTGCAAAACCATACTTTTCATTGATTTTTTTAGGATATAGAATCTCGCCGCCGTTCTTTAACACTTTTGCTAAAGATTCATTGATATCTTCAGTTTTAAAATAGATGATTACTCCGTCTTTTGTAGGTTTGTATACATCTCCTTTGGCTAAAGCTCCCGTAATGCCGCTGTTTTTTTCCTCAAAAGGAAACAAAGACATTTCATACCCATCAATATCATCTTTTTCAAAGTTGAAATTAAAAACATTTGTATAAAACTGTTCGGCGTGTTTCATGTCATTAACAGGAATCTCAAAGTAAATGACAGGGTTGGATGAGGACATTATTTCTTTTTTAGAATCACTGCAAGATACGGATATCATTAAAAATAAGGAGAATGACAGAAGGCTGTTTTTAAACATGGCTTTTAGTTTTTTGAAAGAATAAAATTAAAAGATTTATGTTTTTAAAACAAAAATAGATAGACTTATCTATTTTTTATCTACATTTGTAAAAATTTTCAGGATGAAAAAGGAAAAAGTACAGGAAAGAATTATTAGAGTGGCTTCAGATCTGTTTTACAGACAGGGTTTCAATTCAACCGGGATCAACCAGATTATTGCTGAGGCTGATATTGCAATTGGTTCACTGTACAATCATTTTTCCTCTAAGAACGATCTTCTTCAGACATACCTGGCCAAAGAAGAGACAGAATGGTTCAGTGGTTTTGAGGCTCATTCCGCTAAAATTTCAGATCCCGTAGAAAAGATTTTTTCTTTGATCAGTTATCGTAAACAGCTGCAGCAGTCTTCTCAATTTGCAGGATGTCATTTCATTAAAATTATTGCAGAAACAGGAGAGAGCAGCCCCTCAGTATCGGATTTTGTAAAACTTCACAAAGCAAAACAGAAAGAAATGATCAGAAAAATGGTTGATGAATATGCAGAAACCCGTTCTGATATTGATGTGGATTTAGTTACAGAAAATATTTTTCTTTTAATTGAAGGCGCTGTTGTGACTTCTACCATCAATAAGAATACAGATTCTTTTGACCTGATCCAAAAAATGATTGAGGCACAATTGTCTTAATTTTTTTTCTTATTTAAAAATAGATATATCTATATAAAAATGAATTATAAATATCTGAAATTGATCGTTATATTATCCGGTCAGCTCCTCACCATTATGGATATTTTCATCATCAATGTATCCATCCCGTCGATTCAAAAGGATTTTCATGCTTCCAACGGTGAAATGCAGCTGATGATTGCTTCGTACCTCATTGGTTTCGCTTCATTCCTGATCACGGGCGGAAGGCTGGGGGATCTGTACGGAAGGAAGAAAATATTTATGGCAGGGCTGGTCTTTTTTATGCTGAGTTCTGCCGCTTGTGGAATTTCTTCAGGTTCAGCTCTGCTTGTTATTTCCAGGTTTATTCAGGGAATCAGTGCGGCATTGATGTCTCCGCAGGTCCTGTCTATGATACAGATTCTGTTTACCGGGCACGAGGAAAGGACAAAAGCCATGGGCTGGTACGGAATCACCATCGGTGCGGGCACTGTTCTGGGACAGTTTCTGGGCGGATATTTTTCTTCCATCACGGTAATGGAAGAATCCTGGCGGCTTATTTTCCTGATCAATATCCCGGTTTGTCTGTTGGCGTTATTTTTCAGCGAACGAATAATAAGGGAGTCAAAAATTCTGTCTGATAAAAAGGGTTTTGACCTTTTTGGTGTCTTTGTTCTGGCTGCCGGGCTTTTCTGTTTTACCTATGCGCTTACCCTTTCTGAACATCAGGGAATTCAGACCGAAAGTATGGTCCTGATTATGGTTTCAATAGCCATTTTGATGTATTTTATTCGAAACCAGAAGATGAGGTTGAGGAAAGGAAAACCTTACTTAATTGATTTTACCTTATTTGCTTATAAAAATTTCAATCTTGGAATTCTGGCAGTTTCTTTTTTCTTTATTATGCTGGATTCTTATTTTTATATTCTCTCCATTTTCTTTCAGGACGGACTGAAAATCGGGCCGCTGGATTCCGGGGAGATTATTGTTTTTCAGGGGTTGGGATTTATTCTGGCATCGTTGTTTTCAGCGAAATTGATCTTAAAATATGGCAGAAAGTTTTTAATAATAGGATTAGGTTTCATTATACTGATCCTGAGTATGCAGATTCTTGTATTTTGCTTTGAAACCCCGTTTTTTGTTCTGTGTTTACTGCTCTTTTTTCATGGAATTGGTGTGGGTTCTATTATACCTTCACTCGCTAATATCGCGCTGTCGGGATTACCGGAAACGCTCGCCGGAAATGCTTCGGGAGTTTACAATACTTTTCAGCAGGCGGCAGCTATAGTGGGAATTATTGCCGTAGGGAGTATTTTCTATTATTTTATTGGAACAAAACCGTCACCAGAACAATATCACACCGCTTTTTCGATGGCTTTAGCAGTTAATATTCTGTGCCTATTTGCAGTTATGTTTTCTATTTCAAAAGTACCTGATCACGTGCTTCCCTGCATTACGCGATAATTTTTACCCTACTGATTAATAGTTTAAAAGACGCTCCACTTTAGTAATAAGAAATTGGTCAGGTGATAAAACGTCATAAAAAATATCATAATAAACATATCCGTACAACAACACAAAATTAATTTTGAATTGGTAGCGTTTAAGATAAAAAATTTCAATGTTGAACAGGATATAATCGACTTCATCATTGGCTGTGAAATCATGATTATGTGCTGTAATAGGGGTTACAGCTGCTTTCGTCTGAGACAGAATCCACTCTTGATTATCAATATAAAAATCAATGAACAGTCCCAGGTCCTTTTCAAAATCAGCAGATTCCTGATACCCACGGTACAAAGAATCCTCAAACAAAAAACCGGGATTTTCAATGATGGATGATTCGTCACGATTCGTCAGTTGTTTTTCGCTTTGCCAGCCTTCTGAACACTTTTTAAACTCAAGGATCCATCCTTTGGGTGTGGTAATTTTCATCTCTATGATTATTTTTTTCCTGCCTGTAAAACAATTTTCGCCATATTTCTCGTAATCTCTGTCGGCGAGTGGCAGTCACAGTTGCTCAATCCAATAACGTAAATATCTTCGTCCGGAATATAAACGCCCATACTTTTGAACCCGAAAATACTTCCGCCATGCTCTCTGTCGGGAGTTCCGTTGATATCTTTCAGGTGCCATCCGTAGCCGTAGGTAAATTCTTCACCATTATTTAATGTATATTTCTGAAACGCTTTTTTCGTTTCGGAGGGATTGAGCAGAATATTCTGATTCAAGGCCTGCTGCCATTTCAGCAGATCATCCACGGTAGACATCAGGGAACCGGATGAAAAAGGAACACTGAAACTGATGACTGTTTTGTTGACAAATCCATGCTCTTTCTGGTGATAACCAGATGCTCTTTTGGGAATAAGCTGGCGGTCGGTAGCATAATAAGAATGATTCATACCCGCCTTTTCAAAAATATTTTTTTTGATGAAATCTTCATACGTCTGGCCGGAAACGAGTTCAATAATGTATCCCAGCACCACATACCCTGAATTATTGTATTCGAATTTTTCTCCCGGAGCAAAATCAACAGGCTCGTTTTTGAAAAAATCCACCATCATTTCAGGTTTCATTTCTTTTTGAGCGATTGTAGACAAAGCCTTCATTTTTGTAAAGTCTTTGATCCCCGAAGTATGGGTCAGCAGGTGATGAATAGTGATTTTACCGCCTGACGGATAATCTTTGATATATTTTGAAACTGCATCATTCACACTCAATTTTCTCTGCTGCTCCAGCATTAAAATGGCCACAGCAGTAAACTGTTTGGTCATGGAACCGATCTGAAACACATGGTCAGGAGTCATGTCGGAATCCAGCTCCAGATTGGCTTTCCCAAATGCTTTCCTGTATATGATCTTTCCTTTTTTTGATGCCAGGAAAACACCGCCCGGCTCATTTTTATTCCCGAATCCGGTTAATATAAGACTGTCTAACCTTTTCTCAACCTTCTGTGCAGAGGTAATTTGAAGTGATAACCCTAAGAAAATCAGGGATAAAAAAATATTCTTTGATTGCATAATGGTGTTGTTTGTTATGCAAAGATATAATATTATTTAATTACTATGTTATGCAATATAGTAATTGGGTGAAATAGAGAAGATTTATTCCGTTCGGGTTGTTTTTAAGGTAATCCCGGTAGAAATAATGATAAGGCTGTATCTTCCATCATTCTGTTTGGTGAACTGATAGACGTCTGCGGATTCCGGATTATCAAAAAAAGAATTCTGGGATTCCGGATAGATCTTTGTTTTTTCACCATTTTTATCAGCAATGTAGAGGAAATGATCTTCCAAAGTCACTGTAAATGTCTGCGAATTATCTACATCGAGGGCAAATTTTCCGGTGTATTGCTTTAAAATATCATCAGAGACGGTCACCTGTTTTTTATTAATTTTTTGTGGAATGGTATACGGCTTATCCTCCAAAATATGAATCACATCTTCTGTCAGTTTCTGAATCGGAATATCATCAAAATTAGCCGTAAAAATAAAAGTGATTTTTGATTTTAAATTCTGATAATAATACGCTCTGTAACCGGGTCTTCCTCCTGCCTGAACCAACAGACTTTCTTTTCCGAACATTTTGAGAGCCTGACCTTGCCGGATATTTTTTCCGGAGAAAAGTTTTGTACTGAACGTGTAAAGATCGCCGATCGTAGAGTAATAATTCCCCGTTTCAAATCTGTTGATGCTGCTCTTTGCCACAGGAACAGGTTTTCCGTCTTCATTGGAAAAGCCGTATGCAAAACCGGAAATAAACTGGGCATTATTGAACTCGCCTGTATTTTTGAATTTATACTTTTTTACAATTTCATTTTCCACAAATTTCTGGTAGCCCTGATCAGAAGTACGGTCGATGATATAATGAAGAATAAAATAGCCAACGTTTGAATAAAGCGTCTTCGTTCCCGGCTCAAACTGAAGAGATTCCTGTTTGGCAAGCTCAATGGTTTTTTCCAGGCTCAGATTGTCATATTTTTCATAGTCTTTGATTTCTCTCGGAAG
This sequence comes from Chryseobacterium endalhagicum, assembly GCF_016745235.1. GTDB lineage: Bacteria > Bacteroidota > Bacteroidia > Flavobacteriales > Weeksellaceae > Chryseobacterium > Chryseobacterium endalhagicum. The sequence continues at coordinate 642,594 of NZ_JAELVM010000001.1, forward strand.
CCCGGACTGATGATATAATAAATGTTCAATAGAAATTTTATCTCCATCAGGGAAATCCGGAATAACTGTACTGAGTTTATCCGACAGTTTAAGTTTTCCCTGTTCTGCCAGCTTTAGAATGGAATATTTGACAAAAACCTTTGAAACGGATGCAATAATAAAAGCACTGTTCTTATTGATTTGTAACGCTTCAGGAGCGTTGGGCATAACGTAGCTTTGGTCTAAAAGAATCTTCCCGTTTTGAGCAATCAGGACATTACCATTGAAGTGTTTCAAACTTGTGAGTGCCGTAAAATATTCACTCAGTTCCTTTTTATGCTTTTCTGTATTGTTCTGGGCTGAAAGACTAACGGTGAAAAGAATGAGAAATAAAAATGCTAACTTTTTCATAACTAATAATTTGGAAGCAGGCTCAAAATGATCTAGGCGTTGCTTTGGTTTCCATAATTAGTTTGGCTTTTAACCAAAAAGTTACTTTTTTAGAAAATCATGAAGTACTTTTCTCCGGTTATTTTTTTACAGTAGTCTTTTTTCTTCCACCTTTATGTTTTGGAGAACTATTCTTGGTGGGTATGATATAAATAAAGGCAATACAGCATATAAGAATGACCCCAAAGGCTGCATATCCTGTAACTGCATCGTAAAATAAGGAACCCTGAAAATACAGGAAATCCGAAGAAAGAAATAATTTACTTTGTTGAGGCTGCTTAGGGTTGATCAAAAGAATATAATCTTTAGCCCTTATTTTTTCCGAAACAGCTGTTGCAAAATCTGGAATCAGCTCATCACGGTCTTTCCAGTTCCAGAAAGGATAATGTTTTTTCAGGATTTCTGATTCGGAATTTTTATAAGATGTTCCTTTGTACTGATATTTATAAATCACATCAGCATAGGAATTTCCTTTCCGTCTATATCCTGTATCCCATAAAACGGTTGGGTGTATAATTATTTCGTCCGGGGATGTCCAATTCCAATGGGAGGCTTTAAATTCCTGAATTTTTAAAAATGGGGAAACAGAGAAAACAGTGATCAGAAATAAATAAATTAATCCTGCACGAATAGAAAATTTCTGGATAACATTTTTAAAATCAATTCTTAAATTCCGTAAAGATTTAAAATTAACAAGAATAGCCACAAATAAGGCATAGAAAAAATATCTGACCGGATTTTCAATATAAGCCACAAATATGATGAATGCAGCTATAGCAATAGCTTTTAAAAAAACAAGAAAATAGTCTGCAATCTTTTTGGATTTAGTCTTCATTGGATTATTGAATTTAAGATGATGAAATATTACAAATATTCAATGATCTTCAAAAAAATTAATATTTCCGGATTTTCACACAAGAAACACCGTAGATTTTTGTTTTCCTGCCTGCTTTCTTTAATAAACCCGTCTCAGGATCCCGTTTAAATACCACTACATCTCTGCTCGCTGCGCTGGTTACAATTAAAAACTTACCGGTTTCATCCATAGCAAATACCCTTGCCTGCTTGCCGTAAGTGGGCTGGTATCCGATGTTTTTTAATGTTCCGTCCTGAAGAATTGAAAAGATGGCTATATTATTTTCAGTGCCGCGATTGGTAGCGTACAAAAAACGGCCGTCCGGTGAAATATGAAGATCGGAGCTCTCAAAATCTTCTTTGTACTTGTCGGTATGGGTATTAATCCTCTGAATGCTTTTCAAACTGGAATTTTCATAGCGGTATGCACTCACGGCGCCGCCCATTTCTTCGATACAATAAGCAAATTTTCCGTTCGGATGGAATGTGAAATGTCTGGGACCGCTTCCTAAAGTTGATTGTATAAATGGCTGGTTTGCCGTTTGAAGAGGCTCTGTTTTATCATTTTCAAATGCATAGGACCTGATTTTATCTGCGCCCAGATCTGGTAAAAATATTTGGCTGAAATCCGGTGAAAAAACAGCAGAATGAATATGCGACCTGTCCTGCCTGTGTTCATTGATGCTTCCTTCCGAAAACTGAAAATTCTGTACAGCCGGATGTATCGTTCCGTTTTCAGCAAGCGGATATACGGAGACGCTGCCTTCCGTGTAATTGGCATTAATCAGCCACTGCCCGTTTTTATGAACCGTTACGTAAACCGGATTTTCGCCACCGCTTTTCTGACTGTTGATGAAGGTGAGCTTTTTGTCTTTAGGATCGAATTTAAAGCTGCTGACGCTTCCGGCATTGGGTGTTTTGCTTTCGGTACAGGCAAAAATATACTGTCCATCCGGAGATAAGGTAAGAAAAGAAGGATTTAAAATTCCTTTCAATGAGGTTACTTTAGACAGTTTTCCTTTGATTGTATCCAGCTGGTAAACATAAAGTCCTTCCGTGGTTTTATCCCTGTTGAATGATCCGAAAAATACATAGGTGTTTTGTGAATACAGATGAATAGAAAGAGTGAACAGGCTAATAAGGCTGAGTATTTTCTTCAATGTGGAGATCGTTATTTGATATTACATGAATCCGGCAAAATTACCGGTAATGTATTATTTCCGGATTTTATTTTTTAAATTCTGTTTTACACTGTCAAACCATTCATTTCGAATAATGCTCAAAACAATGGCATCCATTCTGTTTCCCTGTGCATCCGTAGAAAAATTCCTTAAAATTCCTTCCTCAATACACCCGATGCTCTTCATGGCTGCAATACTCCGGTTGTTCAGACTGTTGGCCCGGAACCCGACTCTTTCCATGCCCAGCTGTTCAAATGCGAATTCTAAAAGTAAATATTTACAGTTTTTATTAATCCCTGTTCCCTGATACTGCTTTCCATACCAGGTATACCCGATTTCAAGGGTTTTATTGTTCAGGAAAATAGCGTAAAATCTTGTGCTGCCCACATATTTTTGACTGACTTTATCAAATACAATAAACGGATATTCGCTTTTAAGATCACGTTGTTTAATGGCATTGTCGAGATACTTCACAAGGTTTTCTTTTCCACCCGGACCGCCTGCATTGAAAGCCCAGATTTCCGGTTCGTTTTCAGCATATTCCAGCAAATGGTCAAAATCTGAAAGTTCCAGTGGACGTAATAAGACCAGATCGTTTTCTAAAGTATATTTTTCTGTAAAATCTAAATTCATGATGAGTTGGTTTTTATTCAGGTTTTTTTCTCAGTTCATCAAATTTTTCCGTCATCGTAGGATTTCCCCGCGTGAGTTTTTTTATGGTCAGATCTTCGGCTTTGTTATTGGCAAGGCGGAGGTTATTTTCAGAAGAAAGAAGCGCGTCCTTGGTTTTTTGAAGATGGTTGATCGTTTTGTCTATTTCATCAATGGCAGTTTTAAATTTTCTGCTGGCCAGATCATAATTGTAGGCAAAACCTTTTTTAAAAGTCTCGATGTTCTCTTCAAAATTGGTAATATCAACGTTCTGGCTTCTCACCAAAGCCAGTTCTGCCTTAGCTTTCATGGAATTCATGGCTGCATTGCGGAGAAGGGTGATGATCGGGATGAAAAACTGCGGACGGATGACATACATTTTTTCGTATTTATGAGAGACATCCAGAATTCCGGCATTATAGAGCTCGTTCTCCGCTTCCAAAAGGGTCACAAGCACTGCATACTCACATTTCTTTTCAGTTCTGTCTTTATCCAGCTCTCTGAAAAAGTCTTCGTTCCTTTTTTTCTTTTCGGTTTCATCACCTTCATTTTTCATTTCGAACATGATGGAGATAATTTCGTTCCCCAGATCATCCGTTTCCCGGTAAATATAATCTCCCTTACTTCCTGATCTGGAATCGTTATCTTTTTCAAAATAAGCTTTCTGAAATGCGGTAGCCCGGAGTTTATTGAATTCTATCTCGCAGTGCTGCTCCAGCGTTTCGCCGATCATTTTGGTGGAAAGTTTCAGCTTCATATCCTTTCGGAGCGCTATTTCATCATCTTTCATCTTAATGATGTCATCTTTTGTCTTCAGTTCTGCGGAATATTTTTCACTCAGGGATTTTTCCAGCAGCTGCTTTTCTGCTTCTTTGAGTTTTATATTATTGGCCAGATCATCTCTTTCTTTTTCAATTTTCTGAACAGCTTCAGTAACCGAAAGTTTCTTTTCAATTTCTGTATTTTCAAGCCTGGACCTCAGTTCTATGAGCTGACTGTTTTTTTCGTTTAATCTTTCAGATAAATTTTGTTCGCTGGTAGCTTTCAATTGAATTAATTCTCTGTCCTTCTCATCTCTTTCCCTTTCAATTTTCTGAACGGCTTCGGCTACCGAAAGTTTCTTGTCGATTTCGGCGTTTTCCAGTCTGGCTTTCATTTCAGCAAGCAAACGATCCCATTCTGTCTGCTGCTGCGTCAGTCTGTTTTCGCTGGAAGCTTTCAGTTCACTGATTTCTTTATCCTTACTGGTCAGTTCAATGTGTAATGAATTTTTAAACCTTTCTTCCGCAAGCTGTACGGCATTTTGCTTTTCTCTTTCTGCAAGATGTAATCTGTTCTGAAGTTCTTCTTCAAACTGGTGGTCTCTCACCTGTTTAAGAATATCTGCAAAACCTGCTTCGTCTACTTTAAAAATTTTGTGGCAATGAGGGCATTTGATCTCGTTCATATCAGTAAAGCTAATCGTATTTTAAGGGCCGGAACTGCCGCTGGGCTGTTCCGGCCGGAAAGCGAAGTTAGGAAATCGAAACTGAATTTCATAATGGAAAACCATAATAGTATGAAACTGCAGTGAAGGAGATTATTAATCGTGTTTTTTAATATTTTGGTACTGAAAACCAGTATGTTTCATGACTTGGATTCAAATCCATCCCGTATGGCGGCTTCCAGAATTTCAATCTGTATGTCTTTTAGCTTTTTGAACTTAATACAGTATCCGGTTACACTGGCTTTACCTATTGTTTGTCCATAAGTTTCGGACAAATAAGTCTTATCATCAATCCCAAGAATATAGACGGAAATTCCGGTGGTGTTGGCACTTAAACCGATTTGATAAAAATCTCTCGATGTTCCGTCAGCATATTGGATCGTATGAAATCCGTAGCCGATATTGGGATTGGAAACCGTTTTATTCTCACTGTTTTTACCATCCAGAAACCAGAGTTTGGATTTCGGGCTGATGTTCAGAATAATGCGGTGCAGTTCCCACATGTCGTTGGATTTTGGTTCGGGCTGGCTGTTAATGTATGCCTGAATGTGTTCCTGTATGTTCATGTCATCTAAAATCTTATTGGCCGGATGGTATGATTGCGTTTTTCGTTTTTGACTAAGCAATTCATCTTCGTTTACTTAAATTCATCGCTCTTTCCAATCTTGGTCTATTATACCGTTGAAGAAAAATGGGATAAACATTCAGAAGAATATTAAGTACCATCAGCCACAGCGACTGAAGAATTCCAAATCTGAAGGCAACATACACCGTAAATCCCAGAACGATCAGCATAATGATCAGATGCCCGAGCTCATCCTGCTTGGTCCGGTAATGAAGATAGGTGAGTGCTTTTACATTCTTTTCTACCGGTTTGGATTTTTTGTTGAGCTTTTCCCAGCCGATCCCGACCAGTAATTTTCTGAAAAAATGGATCCCGAAGGACTCATATATTTTCCCTTTCTTTTCCCAGGTTTTTTCATTAAAATAAGGAGAATTGAATTCACTTTTCAAAGCTTCGGTAAAGGTAAGCACACATGCCATCAGCATAAAATTAAGAGCCAGCGCAAAAGAAAAACCAGTCATTTTAATATATTGAACTAGTAAATAGAGCAGGCCTGTTGTAATGATAACAATACAAAGGAGAATCAAGTTTTTTTTCATGGTAGTTTTAGGGTCTCAGAAGTTGCATAAACTTGTGGCTAATTTACATATTTTCATAAAAGAAAAGTCAGAAATCTGTATTTTGAAAGAGCTTAAAAACTGAATAAAAAAAGAACAGCCAATGACTGTTCTTTGTATAGATGAATGATTATAATTCAATGATTATTATCCAAATGCGCGCTTCAACAAGCTTTCCACTTTCGGTTCACTTCCCCTGAAACTTTTGTAAAGCTCCATAGGATCTTTGGTTCCGCCGGAAGAAAGAAGGATTTTATATTTGTCAGCCGTCTCAGGATTGAAAATTCCGGTCTCTTTAAAATATTGGAAAGCATCTGCATCCAGAACCTCCGCCCATTTATAGGAATAATAACCGGCAGAATACCCGCCCTGGAAAATATGGGAGAAGCTCGGGCTCATTGCCGTTTCAGGATTCACGGGATAAAGGGTGGTTGCCTTAGTGTATTTATCTTCAAACTCCTTCACCGTTTCAGCTTTTAACTCTTCAACTTTCGTATGGTAATTCATATCCAGAAGCCCGAAGCCAAGCTGTCTCATCGTCTGGTAACCTTCCATGAAGTTTTTAGACTGTTCTATTTTTTCAATCTTTTCGTCCGGAAGTATTTCACCAGTTTTATAATGTTTTGCGAAAGTTTTCAGGAATTCCGGTTCGTAGCAGAAATTTTCCAGAAACTGGGACGGAAGTTCCACAAAATCCCATTTCACAGAAGTTCCGGAAAGGCTTGGATATTGCGTGTCAGCCATCATTCCGTGGAGCGCATGCCCGAATTCGTGGAATAAAGTCGTCACTTCCTGAAACGTCAGTAAACTAGGAGTATCTTTCGTTGGTTTGCTGAAATTGCAGACGATAGAAATATGCGGACGTGAGTTTTCACCATCTTTTTTATACTGGTTCTTGTAGCTTGTCATCCAAGCTCCGGCTCTTTTGCCTTTTCTCGGGAAATAATCCACATATAACAAAGATTTGAAATGTTCTTCCGATGATTCTTTTCCTGATTCAAAAACTTCATATACTTTCACATCCTCATGGTATTTTGGAATATCATTTCTTTCCACAAAACGAAGTCCGAAAAGCTTTCCTGCCAATCCAAAAACCGCCTCCTGTACCTGATCCAGCGGGAAATAAGGCTTCAGTTCCTCATCATTGAAATCATATTTCTGCTTTCTAAGTTTTTCTGCGTAGAATGCGTGGTCATAGCCCTGTAATTCCTCTATTCCGTCAGCTTTGGCCAGAGATCTCAGTTCATCAATCTCCTGGTCTGCATAAGGTTTTGCTTTCGTTAAAAGTTCATTCAAAAAATCAAAAACCTTCACCGGAGATTTTGCCATTCTTTCCTCAAGAACATAATCTGCATAGTTTTTATAGCCTAATAATTCAGCTTTCTGCTGTTTTAGCTGAAGAAGCTCTTTAATCAATTCCTGATTGTCAAATTCCCCGCCGTCAAAAGACTTTTTACCGCTGGCCAGGGCAATTTCTTTTCTCAGTTCACGGTTTTCAGCATACGTCATAAAAGGAATATAGCTCGGGTACTGTAACGTAACCACCCAGCCTTCCAGCTCTCTTTCTTTAGCTTCTTCGGCGTATTGATCAATGATCGCTTCCGGAATTCCAGCCAGGTCGTTTTTGTCGGTGATATGTTTAAAATAAGCATTCGTAGAAGCCAGAACATTCTGCCCGAACTGCAGAGATTTCAGCGACAGATCCATATTGATCTTCTGTAATTTCTCTTTATCCTCCGCATTCAGAAGGGCACCGCTTCTTACAAAACCTTTGTAGGTCTCATTCAGCAGCATTTCCTGTTCCTCATTAAGTTGATACTGATCTTTTTCGTCGTATACTTTTTTGATCTTATTGAAAAGCGGTTCGTTTTGAGAAATTTTTGAAGAGTATTCCGTTAAAAGAGGAGAAACTTCCTGAGCGATTTTTTGAATTTCATCGCTGGTTTCCGCAGAATTTAAATTGAAAAAAATATTGGAAGCCACATCCAGCTGCTCTCCTGAATAGGCTAAAGCTTCAATGACATTTTCAAAGGTAGGTGCTTCAGAATTACTGACAATACCATTGATTTCTTCTTCGGATTTTTTAATCAGTTCCCTGAATGCCGGAAGAAAATCTTCATTTTTAATCTCGCTGAAAGGCGCTGCATGGTATGGTGTCGTAAATTTTTCTGTTAAAATATTCATTTTTTGATTTTTAGGTAAAGTAAATTTAATGATTCACCGGGAATCACAGCTGAAATGCACAAAAATAATGCCCGGATATCAACATATGACAAAAATACTTTATCTTTAATAATCTTGTCATATGAAAAGAGTGGACGAGGGTGGAATGATTAATTTTGACAATGGTAAACTGCAAAGGCCGTACATATTGTATATGAGGGTTTTGCAGCCTGACAAAAAAAAATAACCCATAATATAAAAACTATGAAAACACTCTTAAAAATTCTTGGCTTCGTTGTTATTTTAGTGGCACTTTATGCCCTTATTGCCATATTTGCTTTTGATAAAAAGAATCATTTTGAAAGATCAGTGGTGATTAATGCGCCAAAAGAAAAAGTATGGCAGCATGTAGGTTCTCTAAAGGGATATAATGTTTGGGATCCTTTTTCCAAAACAGACAAAGATATTGTGATCACCTATTCCGGAACCGGTGACAAAGTAGGAGACTCTTACCACTGGAAAGGAAATGATAAAGTAGGAGAAGGGGAACAGTCAGTTACCCAGCTGGTACCAAATGAGAAAATGATCACCAAGCTTCATTTTATCAAGCCGTTTGAAGGAGATGCAGTAGCTACTTTTACATTAATCCCGGAAGGAAACGGAACGAAAGTAACCTGGGCTATGGATAATGAACTGAATTCGATGATGAAAATTATGAAACCGATGATGGATATGAACATGAAAACCATGTTTGACCAAGGACTCGGAGACCTGAAAAAAATTGCTGAAAAGTAAAGAATAAGAGCCTTGTATTTTTGCAAGGCTTTTTTATGAATTTTATTGAATTCCGGCTATCCGGTTTATTGAATTGATTGGAAACAAAAATGTCTTAATGCGGATTCAGAGTATTTTAAAAAATTATTATCTTTATGTAAAGATTAGATGTATGGAGAAGACCGTATTTGAGAAAAGTGATATAAGAGACTATGTGAAAACCGTAATCTCTGAAAAAATAGAAAAACTTAAAAACTTTATCGAGTTTACTCTGGAAGCCAGCCGTGACATCAAAAAGACGCCCAAATATGACAGTATGAGGGAGGAAATGCAGGAGGAAATCTACCAGATGCAGCGTCAGCTGGGAGCTTTGAATGATCTTAAAAGAAATATGTCCAAAGTTCTGAACACTTCTACCGGAAAAATACAGCTGGGTTCCCTGGTGATCACCAATAAAGCAAGGTTTTATATCTCAGTTTCATTAGGAGAATTCTTTTTTGAAGGCGACCGCTTCTATGCCATTTCCCCGGAAAGCCCTATGGCTAAAAAGATGATGGGGATGAAATCAGGAGATGCTTTTACATTGAATAATATTCATCAGAAGATTGTGGAGGTGATTTGAGGGGAGACTGGAAGTAAGAGCCAAGAATCAAGATGCTAAATGTCAGATATCAGATTTCAGACGGAAATTGGCAATTGTGAATTTTGCTTTGCAAGTGAATGGTGAATTTTAGAACCAAGATGCTAGATGTCAGACATCAGATTTTAGATTTCAGATGGAAATTGGCAATTGTGAATTTTGCTTCGCAAGTGAATGGTGAATTTTAGAACCAAGATGTGAGATGTAAGATTTCAGACACGAGATATCAGACACGAGATTTCAGACTTGAGGGTAAGGACCTTTTGCATTTCTGTATTTTCATAAATATATTAAAAACAATAAGGGCTGAATATTTCAATATATGAAGAAAATGGCAATACTCAACCTATCACATTCAATAGGAACGGGCTTTAGCCCGTTTAACAGATAATCTCCGCCATTTATCCGGCTTTAGCCAAAACCTGGATTCAAGCACGAAAATATTTGCTATTTACTGTAAAAGTTTGGGTTTAGATCAAGGTCTCAGATATCAGACATCAGACCTTTTACAGCAAATTTTGTAAACTATATAACCAGCAACCAGTAACCAGCAACCGCCAAACTCAGCTACTCTCCAACCCTCAAACGCTCCAACCCTCCAACTCAAAACACGCCATGACATTTCAAAAACTAAGGACAAACAAACGGAATCAGTGGATCATCATTCACCTAAGGTATCTGGTGGGATTTGCGTTTTTTCCTTCAGGTCTTACCAAATTATTAGGGAACAGATTTACCGTAATTTCTACAGATACTCCGATTGGTTATTTCTTTGAAGCGATGTACCGGACGGGTTTTTACTGGAATTTTTTAGGACTTTGTCAGATTGTTGCCGGAATTTTACTGATGACGCAGCGGTTCGCCCTTTTGGGAGCTCTTATGTTTTTAGCGATATTAAGTAACATCTGGATCATTACGATCAGCCTTTCCTTCACGGGAACATGGGTAATCACTTCTCTGATGATGATTGCAGTGATTGTATTACTGATCTGGGATCATCATAAGCTGATGCCTGTTCTGGGGTATAACCGCACAATAACTATAGAATCTTACCCTGATCCGGGGCGGATCTGGATCAATGCAGGTCTTATTTACACGGTTTGTTTGATGGGTTTATCGGTTCCGGGACCTGTTCAAGAAGGCCTGGGCCTATGGATTTCAAGATTATTAATTGGAATGGTGTTTCTTACATTTTTATTCACGAATTATAAAATGTATAAAAAACTTAACTTAGATGTAAAGAATCAGGCATAAATCTCTGTCACGCATTCAATTTCATGTTGTAAATTTGCATCATGAATAAAGCAGAAATTTTAAAAGAAATCATAGAGCAGAGAAGAAGTATTTTTCCAAAAGATTATGCAGAAACAGAAATTTCTCAGGAAATTCTTGACGAAATTCTAAATTCGGCAGCATTTGCTCCCAATCACAAACGTACAAAGCCCTGGCGTTTCAAAATATTCAAAGGAGAAGAAAAAGCAAAATTAGCTTCAGAAATGCAGGCTATTTACAAAGCTTCTCAACCGGAACAGACCTTTTTGGAGAAAAAATACCAGGATATCGGTTTTAAAATCAATACATCAGATGCGGTTGTATCCATTGTTGTGAATTTCAGCGGGATGGTTCCTGAATGGGAAGAGATTGCAGCAGTTTCCATGGCAGTTCAGAATATGTACCTTACCTGTACTGCAAATAATGTAGGCTGCTACTGGAGTTCTCCGGCAATTGTCAACCATCTTAAGGAATCTCTGACCATCGAAGAAAACCAGAAATGTCTTGGGCTTTTTTATATGGGAAATACTAATTAATTTAATTAGCTCTTTAAGTATTTTGTGGCTGTCTCAAAATTGAGACGGGTCTTTTTTTATTAATTTTCACGCAAAGTTTCATTCTAATACCGTATACCTTGAGAGGGCAAAGACGGAATCAATTTACATTGATTCGATTAAGCGGGCGTATTATCCATTCGCTTTATCACGACGAAGTCGAATTCTTTGCTTTCCTTTAAATTTAACATCGTCTAAAGTAAAATCTTTGCGTCTAATAAAACAACTCCTTTTGCCGCAACCTCGAAAAATAATCTCTAAAGAAAATAATCCCCGAAGCTTTTGGATTCGGGGATTATTTTTTTGAGACTTTTTAGACAGCCTCTTTATTTCTTTTTAATCACTTGATACGTCGGACGTATCGGATTGGTTGTATCAAAAATAATGTCATAAGTTCCGGCTTCCACATTGATATTTCTGCCGTATTGAACGAGCTGGTTATTGTCATTAATACCGAGATCCAGGGTCCATTCGTTGTTTCCTCTGAATTTGATCTGGCCGGATTTCAACGGAATATTTCTGGCTTCTAAAATATCCTTATTCTTTCCACCCGGAACCAGTTTGATATCAGGACCGTTCCAGCCGTTTGGAGTCGCACTTCCGATCACTCCCCAAAGAAAATGGTCATCAATCTTTTTCGCTTCTTTTACAATTTTATCCTTAATAACAATGTTTAAGACTGTGTTTTTACCATTACTATCGGGCTTGAATTCAAAATAGATTCGGTCTCCAACTGGATTGTTGATATAAAATTTGGTGTCGCTTTCTGTAAAAAGTATACCTTCTGCTTCATTGGTTTCTTTAAAGTTCATCACATTATCATTGGCTAAAATATAGAAAGAAGAGTTTTTTGCCTGGTATAAACCTGTCAGGTCTTTTTCATATTTTGTTCCAATGTTGACTTTTTTCGGAAGATCATACGTCTCGCCGGCAAGAATAGCGATGATTTTGTCGGTGATCTCAAAAACACTGTTATCCCGGTTATTACTCAAAACAATAACAGAAATATCTTCATCAGGAATTGTCAGGAACCGGCTTATAAAACCAGGTCCGGCTCCATCATGACCAATGGTTGTTTTTCCTTTTATGATCTGCCGGTGCCATCCGTAACCGAAATCGTACGTTTTGAAAGGAGTCTGTGCTTTTTTCAAAGTCTCTTTTTTAAGGATTTTATAAGCTTTGATACCCTGTTCGAATTTGTATAAATCTTCAACGGTAGAATACATGGCGCCTGCCGCATGAGGGTGGTCATAATCGTAAACCACCGCTTCACGGGAGTTGTGGGGAGACAGATATTCGTAGCCGGTTGTTTTGTTTTTATCTTTTAAATCTTTAAACCCAAACCCTGTATTTTTCATTCCCAACGGATCCAGAATATAATGTTGAATGGCTTTCGGATACGGCATTCCGCTTACCTTTGTAATGATATACCCTAAAATATAATAATTGGAATTGCTGTAGCCCCAGCCTTTTCCCGGAGAAAAAACAAAAGGCTGCTGGGAAATAGATTTCATAAAAACGGCTTCATTTTTGGTGTTCTCGGGGCCGGTATCATTAGGAATTCCCGAAGTATGGGTAATTAAATTCTCTATGGTAATGCTGTCTCCTTTAGGAAAATCGGGATAATATTTGGAGAGTTTATCATTCAGGGATAATTTTCCTTCTTCATTTAACAGGAGAGCTGTTGTAGCCGTAAATGTTTTTGTAGTAGAATAGATCCGGTATATGTTTTGGTTGGTATTTTTTATTTTGGTTTGAAAATCCTGAATTCCAAAGCTTTTTTCGAAAATTATTTTCCCTTTTTCAGCAACCAGAATACTTCCGTTAAAACGGTCCATATGAGTATAGGCATGAACTAAGGTATTGATTTTTTCTTCTTGAGTCTGGCCTTGAATTTTTGCGGCAGATAAGATAATAAGGATGAAAAATAAGTTCTTAAGCATTTCGTAATTTTGTGTTTCAAATATCCTGTTTTTTTCCGGTAATTTTCCGGGTCACAAGAAAAATATTAGGTTAAATGTTGGAGAAAGTAATTTATTATATGGAGGATTAGTTTTTTTTATTATCTTTGCACTCTTAAATATTTAACTGGGACGAGTTCCCGTAAAATTCACAACATTATGTCAGTAAAAATCAGATTACAAAGACACGGTAAAAAAGGTAAGCCTTTCTTCCACATCGTGGTTGCAGATTCTAGAGCTAGAAGAGATGGTAGATTCATCGAGAAACTAGGAACTTACAACCCAATTACTAACCCTGCAACTATCGATTTGAACGTTGACTCTGCTGTAAAGTGGTTAAACAACGGTGCTCAGCCAACTGATACTGCAAGAGCTATCCTTTCTTACAAAGGTGCCCTTTACAAAAAACACTTACAAGGTGGTGTTGCTAAAGGAGCTTTTGACGAGGCTGAAGCTGAGAAAAGATTCAATGCTTGGTTAGAATCTAAAGAGCAAAAAGTACAAGGTAAAGTAGAAGGTTTAACTAAAGCTCAGGCTGACGCTAAGAAAGCTGCTTTAGAAGCTGAAGCTAAAGTAAACGAAGCTAGAATCGCTGCTGCTGCACAAGCTGATGCTGATGCTAAAGCTGCTGAGGAAGCTGCTAACGCACCTGCTGAAGAAGTTGTTGCTGAAGCTACAGAAGGAGAAGCTCCTGCTGCTGAAACTGAAGAAAACACTGAAGCTTAAGAATAACCCTGTATGCGTAAAGAAGATTGCTATTTACTAGGAAAAATCACACGCAGACACGGCCTTGCGGGAAACGTTATCCTTAAACTGGATACCGATCAACCCGAGCTTTACAATAAATTGGAATCAATATTCGTTGAAATCAACGGATTATTGGTTCCATTTTTTATTGTCAAATCAGCATGGAGCAAGAATGATGCTCTGAATATTGCTTTTAAAAATTCTTCTGAAGCTCTGGTAGACCAGTCTTTAGGAAAAGATGTCTATTTACCGCTTGCCAGCCTTCCAAAACTTACAGGAAAGCAGTTCTACTATCATGAGATCATCGGTTTCGATATCCTTGATGAAAATGATAAGGAATGCGGCGTGATAAGATCTGTAAACGATCAGACTGCCCAAAACTATTTCGTGACCAACCTGGACGGTAAAGAAGTAGTGATCCCCATCATCAAAGATTGGATACTGGAGGTGAACCGCGAAGAGAGATTCATCAAAATGCAGCTTCCGGAAGGACTTATCGATGTCTTTTTAGTATCCTCTAAAAAAGACGAATAATCAATTTTTCAGATAATAGATCTGAAACTTACCCTCTTTCAAATTACTTACCAGAAAATATTTCCCTGCCTGGGTCCGGATAGGATCAGAAGCAAGTATTTTCGTGTGGTTTTCCTTCGTGGAAACGGTTTTATTTCCTATTTGTACATCATAATAATACATGTAGACCGGATGATAACCGAAAGAAGCCACAAAATGGTTCCCTGTGCTGAACCATTGGTTTCCCGAAACAATTTTATCCCTGATCTTGAAAGACACGGAGTCTATAAATTCATTATGGATCCTGGTCGAGAAATTAGTTTTCCGTGAGGATAACTCTATTTTCGGACGGAGCTTTACATAAAGCGGATCGCTGTCTCCCGATGATGCCGCAGAATCTTTTTTCAGCGTTCCCAGAAGGTTTGAAGAAACGAAGAAGCTGTTTTTCTGTCCCGGATTGAACAGGTAATTATCACCGTAAGCCGCATACCCATAAATTCCGCCATTGGTGTCACCGGGTATCAGCAGGATATGATCAGTTTTATCAAGAATGTTTTTTTGAAGAGCAGTCTGCTCATCAGCAATTTTTTTGTGCAGTGCACTGTCTTTTTCAGATTCTCCCACATGAAAAAGGTGCTCATATTTTTTCGTGACATCATCCAGATTATAAAATGGAAGAATCTTTTTGTAACGGTAATCCGGAGTCATATATTTCCGGTTATTGGCATACAGATTACCGGCAGGATCCAGAAAAGCAAGATTATTAATGGCAGGGATGTTTTTCCATTTCTCAACAATGGCCAGCTTGCCTTTATTCATGATAAACAGTCTGTTGGTATCGTTCTGATGGGAATCTGTTCTCGGATAATTAAAGATGAAAAAATAAGTGTCTTTCACCAGATAGGTGCAGTTGTCTTTCTGTGAAAGGGGAAGTTCCATTACTTTTTCCAACCGGATTGCCGGATCTGAAAATACCGGAAATTCAGGGATTTCGGGATGTTTATCTTCTTCTACATCCGTTTTGGGACTGTAGCAGGAAGATAAAACAAAAAGCATCAGTACAAATGGAATCCTCATGGTTTATTTTTATTAAATATATCTATTTTAATTAAAAGTTTTGCCATTATGAAGGGTTTTCATCTCAGAGTTTTTGTTTTAAATTTTCAATCTGGCTGTACATTTTATTAAAGAATATTTTCCTGTCCCGGTTTCCGGAAGTATTCAGGGATTTTGAATTTTTAATCTGGTGTTCAAAATAATTCAGGGTTTCCCCGCAGGTTCTGGCATCGTTGACCAGAATATAGCCGAACATATTCGTAGGGATCGCAAAAAGCGGCTGCTGCGGATGGTGGAAAAAAATATCATTGGAAAGATGCATCAGCTCATTTTCGTACAAATGAAATTTTGGATTGCTTTCCGTTTTTTGTTCAATATTTTCTATCAGTTCCTGCAGTTCTTTCAGGATAATTTCAGCTTCATTTTTATGCAGAAGTCCGGTTTCATAATAGAATAGAATCTGCTGCAGAATACTGGAAATGGTTCTGTCATTCCATAATTCCACTACATTTTGTGCTTCATATTTTTTCTTAAGTTCCTGGGTGTTGGATTCAAAATAAGGCGGTGAAAACTGGAGAAAAGGAAGCAGAACATGTTTCGCATTCAACAGATTCATCCATACATAAATTTTAAAACGGGACAGCAGGGTATCAGATAATGTATAAAAGAAAGGAATATCTTTCGCAGAATAATAAATCGTCATCTCATCAGAAAGCGGCAGATTCTCAAAAATGCTGAGGTTATTCTGAAAAAAGGACTGCAGATCTTCCATATTGTTCACTGCTGAAGTTTTCTGAACCACGAGCTGCCGGTCTGAAGTGATAAACTGATTCAGGGAAATCTGGTAATATTTCGCCAGTTCCAAAGCTTCTTCAAAACTGAATTTTGCTTTCAGGGAAGTTCTTCTGTGGGCTGCATCATAGCTTATATTGAGAATATTGGCGATCTCATCATTCAAAGATTTGTCACCGATTTTCCTGCGGATTTCCTTAAGCAAAAGTTCCTGATACATGTTTTTTGTGATTTTCACAAATGTACTTAATTATTTTAATTTTTTTTCGCATTCGGATCTGCGTTTTTCACTGATAATTTTGAAGCATAATTTTAAAACAATGAGTTATGAAAATAAAATTGTTAATGATGATCGGTCTCTTTACGGGAAGCGTCATCAGTGCTCAGGAGAAGTTGAATAAATTGGATAAGCCCAGGCTTATTGGCTTTTCACCTTCCAAAAAAACGAAAAATGTTAATGGGATGCTTATTAAGTATTATGATGAGATTGATCATGAGATACAGCCTAAAAAAGTTAATGGTGTTGGATTGGGATTTAATGGCCTGGGGATTTTCTTTCCCGCATTGCTTCTCGTAAGTATTCCGTCTATTGATAACTGGGCTATTAATGATATTGATTCTGAGACTTTACCGGACAAAATGAATAAAATTAATGGTTTGCAGCTGTCTATTATTAATATGGAACCTACGGTTACCAATGGTCTGGAAATCAATATGGCCAGTAATATCAGTGCGCCTTCGGTTACCAATGGAGTTGCGTTTTCACCGTTATACAATTTTCATCACACCACAAAAGGAGCCGCCGTTTCTACTTTTGCGAATGTAGCTCAAAAATGCAGAGGTGCTCAGATTGCTTTAATTAATGTATGTAAAGATTCACGGGGAATACAGATTGGTTTCTGGAATGAGAATGAGAAACGGAAGCTTCCCCTGATCAATTGGAATTTTAAAAATAAGAAGTCATGAAACACTTACCCTATTTACTGATTGCAGCCAGATTTATCCTGGCTCCGGTGATTCTGTTATTAGCTTATTTTAAAGGCACGGAAGCAGGAACTTTAATTTTAGGATTAATGTACTTCGGCTTATTAACGGATATTTTCGATGGAATTATTGCCCGGAAAGCGGGTGTTTCATCTGAGAAATTAAGAAGACTGGACAGTCAGACCGATTTGGTGTTCTGGCTTTCATTAGGATTTGCCTCCTATCTTTTGAATCCCGGATTGATTAAAAACGAATGGCAGGGAATCCTGTTGATCTTTGTCATGGAAGCACTTTGCTACATCGTCAGTATCTGGAAATTCGGGAAAGAGACCTGCACGCATGCGTTTCTGTCAAAAATGTGGGGATTGAGCCTGCTCATTGCTTTTACCTACCTGATCGGATTTCAGCAGACAGGCTGGGCATTCTACCTGACGGTCGGATTGGGGTTTATATCTCATATTGATGTGATTTTAATTGTCATTCTGCTACCAAAATGGCAATATGATGTACCGAGCTCTTATCACGCCTGGAGAATCAGGAACGGAAAAGAGCGCAAGAAAACACTGTTTTTTAATTAGAGAAAATGCTTAAGGAAGTTGGAAACTGGAATTTTAAAAGCAGAGCTGTACTGCGGTTTTATTACCTTTTTACAACCTGGTAAAGTATCCCGGCCTATCCATGGCAAGGTTTTAAACCTTGCCATGGATGCTCAAAACAGCAGCTTCTAAACTCTCCACCTTCATTTAAATAATATCCACAGCATAGTTTTAGATTGAATATTTTGATAAATGGTTTTTTAAAAACACAGCGTAATCATCAAGTTGCGCTGTTTTTTTGTAACTTTGCAGACGTTAATTTTTAAACGAAAATTTATAATCAACAAATGAAAAAGCAGACCATTAAGGAAATCCTACAGGATTACAAGAAAGTATTACATCATGACATTACGGTTTACGGTTGGGTAAGAACATTCCGTGCGAATCGCTTTATAGCGCTTAATGATGGTTCTACGATCAATAATTTGCAGATAGTTGTTGATTTTGAAAATTTTGACGAGGAGATTATCAGCAAAATCAGTACTGCGGCCTCTCTGAAGGTGATAGGTGAAGTGGTGGAAAGCCAGGGAGCCGGACAGAATGTAGAAATTGTGGCTAAAAAGATTGTTATTTTAGGTGACAACTTTACAGAAGACAGGGATAAAACCATTCTTCAGCCTAAAAAACATTCACTGGAAGTATTAAGAGACCAAGCGCATCTAAGATTCAGAACGAATTTATTCGGAGCTGTTTTCAGAGTACGCCACGCGGTAAGTTTTGCCGTGCATTCATTCTTTAACAAAAACCAGTTCTTTTACATCAACACTCCGGTGATTACAGGGGCTGATGCAGAAGGAGCAGGAGAAATGTTTGGGGTTACCAACTTTGACCTGAACAATATCCCAAGAACTGAAGATGGTGAAATAGATTTTGCACAGGATTTCTTTGGAAAGAAAACCAACTTAACGGTTTCCGGACAGCTTGAAGGGGAAACTGCAGCCATGGGATTGGGAAGAATTTATACATTCGGACCTACCTTCCGTGCAGAAAATTCAAACACCACAAGACACCTTGCCGAATTCTGGATGATAGAGCCGGAAGTGGCATTCAACAACCTTGAAGACAACATCGACCTTGCGGAAGATTTCTTAAAATATGTGATTCAGTATGTTCTTGACAACTGTAAAGATGATCTTGAATTCCTGGACAAGCGTTTTGAAGAAGAGCAAAAATCAAAACCGGAAAAAGAAAGAGCCAAAGAAGGTCTTATCGAAAAACTTCAGAATGTAATTGCGAAACGTTTTAAGCGTGTAAGCTATACGGAAGCTATTGAGATCTTACTGAACTCGAAAGAAAATAAAAAAGGAAAATTCCAGTATCCGGTAGAGAGCTGGGGTGCAGACCTTCAGTCCGAACATGAAAGATTCCTGGTGGAAAAACATTTTGAATGTCCGGTAGTATTGTTTGATTATCCTAAAGAAATCAAAGCTTTCTACATGAAACTGAACGATGATAATAAGACCGTTGCAGCCATGGACGTTCTTTTCCCTGGAATCGGAGAAATCATCGGAGGATCGGAGAGAGAAGCAAGATTAGATGTATTAAAACAGAAAATGGCAGATATGCATGTAGATGAGCATGAACTTTGGTGGTACCTGGATACCCGAAAATTCGGTTCTGTGCCGCATGCAGGCTTTGGTTTAGGGTTGGAAAGACTGGTTCTTTTCGTAACAGGAATGACGAACATCAGAGATGTGATTCCTTTCCCTAGAACACCGAAGAGCGCTGAATTCTAGACCTATAAAAAAAGCCTTAATGTAAAAATTAAGGCTTTTTTTATTTTTCAATAGTTTATTATGTTAATAAGTTAATGCAAAAATCATGCTAAATGTGTCTTTTGTCGAATAAATTTATTAAATTCGTGGAATATGTTATGTTAAAACACAAAGACTAATATGCTTAAACAACACTTACAACTCAAGCTAGGACAGAAGCTGGCACCTCAGCAGATCCAGTTGATGAAGCTTATTCAGCTTCATACATTGGAATTTGAAGAGGAGCTGGAAAGAGAGCTGGAAGAAAACCCTGCTTTGGAAATTGTAAAGGAAGATTCCAAAGAAGATGAATTTTCTTCACTAGAAGATGCTTATCAGGATGAAGGAACGGAGAGCATTCAAACAGATTTTGATGTCAACGAGTATATCTACGATGACGAACCCAGCTATAAAACGGCCTCCAGCAACTATTCTCCGGATGATGAAGAGTTCGATAACGAAAGTCTTCTTACGGAAGGACAGTCTTTATATGACTACCTTTTGGAACAGATCCACCTGGTGAACATCACCGAAGAAGATGAGAGGATTGCTGAATACGTTATCGGAAATTTAGATACAGACGGTTACCTGAGAAGAGAGATCAAAGCTATTGTGGATGATCTGGCGTTCTCGCAGGGAATTTATACCACTAAAGAAAAGGTTGAGGATATTCTGGAAAACTATATTCAGAAGCTTGATCCGCCGGGCGTGGGAGCAAGAGGTCTTCAGGAATGTCTGCTGCTTCAGATCGAGAAGAAAGTGAGCTCAGATAAAGCTGTTTCACTGGCTGCCAATATCCTGAGACATCAGTTTGATGCACTTACCAATAAGCATTACAACAAGATCATTCAAAAATATGATATTGAGGAAGAGGATCTTAAAGACGCGCTGGAAGAGATTTCCAAACTTTCGCCGAAAGTAGGAGGGAATTTTGATACGCAGACCATCACGATTAACCAGGAAATCATTCCGGATTTTGTAATCCAGGTGAAAGATGGTCTTGTAATTCCTATGCTGAACAGCAAGAATGCACCGACTTTAAGAGTTTCTGAAGAATATAAGGATATTCTGACTACCTATTCCCACGATAAAAACTCTTCGGAGCACAAGCAGGCTGCATTGTTCATCAAACAGAAACTGGATGCTGCAAAATGGTATATTGACGCCATTAACCAACGTCAGAATACCCTGCTTCAAACCATTACTGCGATTGTGAAGTTCCAGAAGGATTATTTTATCACAGGTGACGAAAAATCGCTGAAACCAATGATCCTGAAAGACGTTGCAGATATTACAGGATTTGATATTTCCACCATTTCAAGGGTGGTGAAAAGCAAGTATGCCGATACCCCGAACGGAATCGTGTACCTGAAAGATCTTTTCTCTGACAGTCTGACGAATGACGATGGTGAAGAAGTTTCTACCAAGGAAATCAAAACCCATCTGCAGGAAGTAATCGGGAAAGAAAATAAGAGAAAACCGCTTACTGATGACGCACTGGTTGTGATCCTGAAAGAACAGGGCTATAATATTGCAAGAAGAACGATCGCCAAATACCGTGAACAGCTTAATATTCCGGTAGCAAGATTAAGAAAAGAACTTTAATCAGTGATTCATAAATAAGTAAAAGCCCAGAGATTCTGGGCTTTTGTATTTTTAAGGAGAAAAATCTGCTTAATCTGTTCAATCCGCGCGATGCTTTTATTTTTACGCAAAGAATTTCATTTTAATACTGCATATTTTAGGTTGCAAAGAGAGAATCAATAAGTTGGTTCGATTCAGCGGACAATTTATCCAGCACCTTAATCAACGGCGTAGCCGGAATCTTTGCTTTCCTTAAAATAATATACTCTAAATAAAAAACTTTGCGTTTAAAAAATTATGAACGCTGTTTCAATGTTTCCAGCTGCAGTTCTTTAATAGAGATCTCCCGCATTTCCACCTTCCTTATTTTCCCGGAAATCGTCATCGGAAATTCATCTACAAATTTCCAGTATTTCGGAACTTTATAATGGGCAATTCTTCCCTGGCAGTATTCCAGAAGCTCAGTTTCCGATACCTCAAAACCTTTCCGGACCTTCACCCAGGCCATCACTTCCTCTCCGAATTTCTCACTCGGAATTCCAATGATCTGTACATCCAGAATATTTGGGTAGGTGTACAGAAAGTCTTCAATTTCTTTGGGCGAAATATTTTCCCCGCCACGGATGATGAGGTCTTTAATTCTCCCGGAAATGGTGATATAGCCTTCATCGTCCATGACGGCCATATCTCCCGTGTGCATCCAGCGGGCGTCATCCAGTACTTTTTTTGTATTTTCAGGGTCATTCCAGTATTTCAGCATGACGGAATAGCCTCTCGTACAGAGTTCACCATGTTCCCCGCGTGGAAGAGTCTTTCCGTTTTCGTCAATAATTTTGATCTCAAGATGATCCTGCACAGTTCCTACGGTACTGACCTGTTTTTCCAAAGTAGTCCCGATCAGGGTTTGCGTTGAAACAGGAGATGTTTCCGTCATTCCATAGCAGATGCTCATTTCTTTAATGTTCATGAGGTTTTCCACCTTTTTCATAATTTCCGGCGGACAGACTGAACCAGCCATTACGCCCGTTCTTAAATTTGAAAAATCATAGGTATCAAAATCCTTAACTGCCAGTTCAGCGATGAACATCGTAGGAACGCCATATAAAGAGGTGCATTTTTCTTCAGAAACTGTTTTTAATGTCAGTTCAGGATCGAAACTGTCATTGGGAATCACCATACATGCGCCGTGGGCCGTACAGCAGATATTCCCGATCACCATTCCAAAGCAGTGATAAAACGGCACCGGAATACACACGCGGTCTTTCTCCGAATATTTTAAACGGATCCCGATAAAATATCCGTTATTCAGAATGTTGTGATGGGAAAGGGTAACACCTTTTGGAAAGCCTGTAGTTCCTGATGTATACTGGATATTTACAGGATCATCAAACTGTACGTGCTCTTCAAAGCTGTGAAGGGTATCATCGGAAATATCCTGTCCGTTATTTAAAAAATCTTCCCAGTTGTCATCAAAGAAAATTTCATGTTCCAGACTTGGGCAGACTTCTTTTGCATATTCTACCATTTCCTTGTAATTGCTTGTTTTAAAGCTTAAGGAGGAAAAAATATTGCGGATTCCGGACTGATTGATGACATACGTAAGCTCGTGGGTTCTGTAGGCCGGATTAATATTGACCAGAATGGTTCCTATTCTGGCCGTAGCATACTGAAGCAGGACCCATTCATACCGGTTCGAGGACCATATTCCGATCCTGTCGCCCGCTTTGGCTCCCAGAAAAATTAAGGCTTTTGCAACAGCCGTTGTCTGATTATAAAATTCCTGATAGGTTGCTCTGTAACCCTGATGAACACAAACCAGTGCTTCCTGGTTAGGGTATTTTTCAACCGTCTTTTTCAGATTTCCTCCAATAGTTTGTCCCAGTAATGGAACTGAGGAAGCTCCATAGACGTAAGATAATGGCATAGTTTAAGATTTGGTACGATAAAATTAATGAATAAATCCTGAACTCATGCCTGTTTCAGACTAATTTAAGCAGCAAATTAATCACCGACCCTTTGCATCATTTAAATAGACCATTGGTTATCTTATTAGTTAAAAACAATTCACCATTGACCTGCGAAGCAAAATTCACCATTGACCACTCTAGCAGGACAGTCTGATATCTGATGTCTGAAATCTCAGATCAAAACCTACTTCTCCAAAGAATCAATCTCCCTGAGCTGCTGTAAATTTCTATCCAGCTTTCTGATGATAATACCATACACAAGTCTGTAATAAAGCCAGATCAGAAGCACACAAAGTATTGTGCTCACAATGATTCCTACAATAACGATGATGAGGTTGGAATTGGAAGGCTGTATGTTTTGTGAATTCAATACATAAAAAATAAACGCCGTAAATACGAACATGAAAGCCACCAGCAGTGCAATGCTGATCAGGATAAAAGCATTCACGGTCTTTTTGAATTTGATGATCCGAGTAATAAGACCTTTAAGGTTTTCCTCGATCTTTATTTTACGGTAATTCTGATAAAATTTAAGAACAAAATAAGCGGTGATAAGTAAGCTTAGTATTTTTATGGCCAGATACGCGTGATCAAAATTGGTTTCAATCTCAGGGGTTTTCTGTGCGCCCAGTTTTTCCAGTATTTTACGGAAGCTGTCCGATTCATCATCCTGAAAGAAATAAAACAATCCCAAAACGGAAAAAAATAAAAATTCGGCCACACTGATCCAGAAAATATATTTCACATAATTACGCGACTTTCTGTTCAGCATCTGATGAATCTCATTGCTGTCGTATTTCGGTTGAACAGGTTGCTCCTGCCATGTTTTCTTAAAGCTGTCTAAATCAAAATCAGGCATATTTTTCCATCTGTTCTTTAAGGGTTTTCTTTAATCTGTTCATTTTCACGCGGGCATTAACTTCGGTGATCCCGAGGTTTTCTGCAATATCCTTATAAGGCAGGTCGTCAAGATACATCATTACTATAGCTCTTTCTACATTGGGCAGTGTTTTGATCACAGTATACAGAAGTGAGATCTGCTGCTGCTTATCATCATCATCTTCCACAAAATCCCTGTGGTTGATGTCCAGCTCGTTCGTAGGAAGGCTTTTGCTTTTTTTTCTGAAAAGAGTAATGGCTGTATTAAGGGCTACACGGTACATCCACGTAGAAATTTTAGAATTTCCTTTAAAGGAATCGTAGCTTCTCCAAAGTTGCAGTACGATCTCCTGAAACAGGTCTTCTTCATCTTCAAGAGAGTTGGTATAAAGGCGCGAAACTTTAATAATCAGACCCTGATTATCTTTGATAAGCTGCGCAAATTCTTTTTCTCTGGAAGTCATAGCTGTATAATGGCACGAAGATAATAATAATGCGGTAATTTGTTGATATGATGATGCGTTAATTTGTTGATGTGGGGATTGGTAATGCGGTGATTTCTTGATGTGATGATTTGTTGATGAGGATAATGTGATGATTGGATGATTCTTTGATTTGATGATGAGGATAATGTGATGAATTACTAATTTGTTGATTTAAAGATGATTAATGATATTTGAATTTATTGCAGTAATTCAATATTCAATAGGAATGGGCTTTAGCCCATTTAACATTTAATATTTAAAAATTATCATAAAATAAAAAACCTTCTCCGGCTTCAGCCAAAATATAAAAAAAATCACCTTCTCAACAATTCCCTAAATTATTTCCCGCCACCTCAGTACATTATCCCCACCATCATCAAATCACCACATCAGCCAAATCATCGCATTAACCCATTATCACATCATCACATTATCCAATCACCACATCAGCCAAATAATCCGTATCTTTGCAACCGCGAGAAAATCGGCTTGTTGATTCCTGTTTCGGCAGGGGTAGGAAAGTCCGGACACCATAGAGCAGCAAAGCGGATAACATCCGTCACCCGTGAGGGTAGGACAAGTGCAACAGAAAGCAGGTACAGTTCGGCTGTAGTGAAACCAGGTAAACTCTTTGCGGTGCAATGATAAGTATATCGGTTCTTTCCAGCAATGGAAATAGGGGCGGCTCGTCCTGAAAGCCGAGGGGTAATCAGCTCAAGTTTTGCAGCAATGTAAAACGTAGATAAATAACAGGCACTTCTTCGGGAGTACAAAATCCGGCTTATAGATTTTCTCGTGATTTTTATGTAAGTATACAACTGATTATTATAAAAAAAGCGGAGACCAGTCTCCGCTTTTTCTATGAATAGATCTATAGATAAGTTATCTTATTACTAATAAACCTGAAGAAAGGTAGTACTGACGCCGCCACTGGTTATGGTAAATATATCGCCACTGTTCAGACCGTTGGAAGTCGTGAAATTATCAGGAGAGGCATAACATGGATTTTGGGGTACAGCTAAAGTAGCACTGAAACCGATAACATTAGTGGTGGTTCCCGGATATACCATACTAAATTTAGCCACATTCCATACCGTGGTGTTTGATAATGTTCCTCCGGGTACCAGGCTTGGATCATTCCATGGACTTACATTGGTGGTGTTAGGGTTGGTCACTACAGTCCAGTTAGCCGTTGGATAGAAGGATGAGCCAAACTGATCCCTGAAATTATCATACTGAAGATGGTTTCCGTTTCCCATGTTAGCATCGGCCGGTACTGTGATCAGCGTACTGTTTGCTACCCTTGGATAGCAAGGTGATGTCATATTGTGGGCGATCACATCACCGCGGAAATCGTAGGCTGAGTAATTATTAATGATGAGTCTTCCCTGGGCAAAAGCCGTCACTGATGCAGCAAAGGCCAATACTGTTGCAATTTTTTTCATATTATTTCTCAGATTTAATGTTTTTACGAATCTCGTCACTTTTCTGTAGATAGATCTGGGTGGCCCATACAATAATCTGGCTCATATCACCTCCTGTTTTTCTGGTCAGCTCAGCTTCTGTAACGCCCGTGGAAAGAATCAGTTCTTTGGAAGCAGGAACGAGAAGAGCTTTTCTACGGTCACTTAATTCGGACGTATTTCTTTTTTTCTCCTCTTCTGTAGGTCTGTTCTGAGGATCGCCGAGACTTTTAAAAGCTTTGTCGAAATTTTCCATTTGGGGAGTCTTCATACTTTCCACTGTATTGACGGCAGAGCCTTCATTATTACAGGATACTAAAGTTAAGGAGGCAAATATTGCTGTTAAAAAAAGTTTTTTCATGATTAATTTAAATTTAGGTTTGATTTTTTCTGCTTAATAAAGCTGTAGATAAGTAATGCCTGAAATGGTAAACATTTCCGCACTGTTATTCCCTGAAGGGGTAACAAAATAATCATTGATACCCGTACCACATGGGTTGGCGATATTCATATTGGCCCGGAAATTTTCAGTGTTGGGTGTGGTTGTTCCCATATCCATCATGTCAAATTTGGTAGCATACCATTTCGTGGTAGTAGCAATAGTACTGCCCGGCGAAAGATTGGCATTATTCCACGCCATGATAGAAGATGATGTGGGGCTTTGTGTCACTACCCAGTTGGCCGTAGGATATAAGGAAGAAGAGAATTGGCCCATATAGTCTTTGTATACAAGCTCAAGACCGTTGCCCATATGAGATTCGGCGGGTACTACAATTACTCCGTCATTTCCAACCCGTGGATAACATCCTGCTGTGGAATTGGTAGCAATTAAAAATCCGTAAAAATCAAATTTTGAATAATTGTTTACAATGATCATTCCCTGCGAATACACAAAAGAAGCGGCCACCGTACCGAGTAGGACTAAGATTTTTTTCATAATTAAATAACCATTAATAGAGTTGGATGTACGTAATGACAGTTCCTCCGCTGCTCAGCGTAAAAATCTCCGCACTGTTATTCCCTGTAGTGCTCGTCATATTATCGGACGCATTATAGCAGCCGGCATTACCTGTCACTGTGATGGCTCCGTTAAAATCATCAGGGGCAAGATTGGTGGTTCCCGGATAGTACATCACAAATTTTGTGGTGGCCCATCTGGTATTGTTGGAAAAAACTCCGTTCGGCATTAGAGAAGCATGGTTCCATGGTCTTGATACTCCCAAAGCAGAAGAGGTGCTTATATGCCACTGCGTAACCGGGTACAGAGAAGAAGTAAATTGATCCCTGTAATTGGTGTATTTCAATTCCAGACCGTTACCCTGATGGGAATTGGCAGGAACTTTTACCATATCCGGAAGACTGGAGCTTATAAAAGGATAGCATCCTCCTGCAAGGTTGTTGGCGATGAGAAATCCCGAAAAGTCGTATTGAGAATAGTTATTCAGAATAAGAGTTCCCTGGGAGTATCCAAAAGAAAAAGCGGCAAGGCCTATTAATGCTAATATTTTTTTCATGATAATTAATTTTAAGATTTAATATTTTTACGGATTTCGTCACTTTTCTGCAGGTAGATCTGTGTGGCCCAGACAATGATCTGGCTCATATCACCTCCTGTTTTTCTCGTAAGTTCAGCTTCTGTAACGCCTGTGGAAAGGATCAGTTCTTTCGATGCTGGTACGAGAAGCGCTTTTCTTCGGTCACTCAGTTCGGAAGTATTTCTTTTTTTCTCCTCTTCTGTAGGTCTGTTCTGAGGATCACCCAGACTTTTAAAAGCCTTGTCGAAATTTTCCATCTGCGGCGTTTTCATGCTTTCCACTGTATTTACGGCAGAACCTTCATTATTACATGATGCCAATGTTAAAACGGCTATTGCAGCCGATAAAAAATAGTTTTTCATAGTTAAATTGTATGTTGATCCATAAGATCTGGTTTTAATAAAGCTGTAAATAAGTTTCTACCAAACCTGTACTGGTAGTGATAGTAAAAATTTCCGCACTGTTGGCCCCGCTCGGAGTGGTATAAAAGTCAGGAGCAATATAGCATGTGTTTCCTGCAAGGCTCACCGTGGTATTGAATCCCGGAACATACTGAGAGGTGGCGGGATCATACATTTCAAACTTTGAAGCCGACCATTTTGTATTGATGGAAATAGTTCCTCCCGGCATCATGCTGCCGTGGTTCCAGGGTCTTACCGTGGGGCTGTTGGGGGCAAGGCTCACATTCCAGCTAGGCATTGGATACAGCGATGTGGTAAACTGATCCCTGTAATTGGGATAGATCAAAGCATTACCATTACCCGTATGGGAATTAGGCGGGATAATAACTCCACCATTGGTCGAGATAAACGGATAACAGCCTCCTGCAAAATTATTAGCGATCAGGGCACCACGGTACTCATACGGAGTATAGTTGTTCACGATCATGGTTCCGCCCTGCGAATATCCAAAGGAAAAAGCGGCCAGACCAAGTAGCGTTAATATTTTCTTCATGGTCATTTTTTAAGATTTAATGTTTTTACGGATCTCATCGCTTTTCTGCAGATAGATCTGCGTGGCCCAAACGATGATCTGGCTCATGTCACCGCCTGTTTTTCTGGTCAGTTCAGCTTCTGTAACCCCTGTTGAAAGGATCAGTTCTTTGGAAGCAGGAACCAGAAGGGCTTTTCTTCTATCGCTCAGTTCGGAAGTATTTCTTTTTTTCTCCTCTTCAGTAGGTCTGTTCTGAGGATCACCAAGACTCTTAAAAGCTTTGTCAAAATTTTCCATCTGTGGCGTTTTCATGCTTTCCACCGTATTTACGGCAGAACTTTCATTGCTGCATGAAATCATACTTAAAATGGCAAAAGCAGTTATTAATACATGTTTTTTCATAGTTAATTTTAATGATGAGCAATAGATTAATAGATCTGGAAATAAGTAACCTGTCCGCCAGCTGTTGTGATCGTAAACCAGTCTGCAGTAACTCCGGTGTTTGTGCCTGTTTGCGTTGAACTTAAAAAATTACCGGAAAGTACCGGGTCACCTACCTCAAAAGTATCAAGAGTATACCCTGTGCTATCTGTAAGACTGAAGGCAAAGCCCATCCATTCATCAATAGCAGTCACCGCTGTGATTATTGGATGGTTGTAAACATACGTTCCGCTATTGGCACTGTTTAAAGGGTCTGCATAATTCCATCCGGGAATCGGAATAGGGTTGGGGCCTCCGGTATTATCGAATTTGTCATATTTGGTGTAAGCTCCCGCCGGAATGGTGTATACCAAATAAGGAGGATTGGGAAGCGCGTACATATACGGCTGCGAAGATCCCATACCTGCCGAGCCTATCGTCATGAATCTTCCCCCGGCATCATAGGCACTGTAGTTGTTGATGACAAGTGTGGAAGATTGCGCAGAAATGACTACTCCTGCCACTAAACTCAGAATAACAGTTAATTTTTTCATATAATAATTAATTTAATGCTTAGTGTTTATTAATTGGATTTAATGTTTTTACGGATCTCATCGCTTTTCTGCATATAGATCTGTGTAGCCCAAACGATGATCTGGCTCATATCACCGCCTGTTTTTCTCGTAAGTTCAGTTTCAGTAACGCCTGTGGAAATAATCAGTTCCTTCGAAGCGGGTACGAGAAGCGCTTTTCTTCGGTCACTCAGCTCGGATGTATTTCTCTTTTTTTCTTCCTCTGTAGGTCTGTTCTGCGGATCACCCAGGCTTTTGAAAGCCTTGTCAAAATTTTCCATCTGAGGCGTTTTCATGCTTTCCACAGTATTCACGGCAGAGCCTTCATTATTACAGGAAATCAGGGTTAAGGCAGCAAAAGCCGCCAGTAAAAAATATTTTTTCATAAGGGAATAGGATATTAATGTTAATTTAAATTATTAAAGAGCCTGTAAATAGGTATAAGTAGTTCCGCCGCTGGTAATCGTAAACCATTCCACTACCGCTTCCGGAGTGGTATACGTGTTCGGAACAGGATTGCAGGTGTAAGACGTATCGCCTACAGCTCCTGAAGACATCGGTGTTCCGGACTGATGAAACTGATATTCAGAAACCACCCATTTGGTATTCACGGAAATTACCCCATTCAAAGCAAGACTTGCATGACTTCCGGGTCTGGAAGTTGCATTATTCGGAGATAGAGATACTTTCCAGTTGGTTCCGGGAATATTATAGCTGCTGTAGCTTACGGAATTTCCGCCTGGAATAACAAGTTCCGGGTTTTCAAGAGCTACATAAAAATAACAGCCCGGCGTAGTAAGACTGGCTGCCGTCACTCTCGTATGAAAATCATAAGACGTATAATTGTTGATAACAAGCGGACCTCCCTGTGCAAATGCAGACGATATGGATAGCAATCCTATGATGGTTAAAAGCTTTTTCATATTATTGATCAGATTTAATGTTTTTACGGATTTCGTCACTTTTCTGCAGATAAATCTGCGTGGCCCAAACAATGATCTGGCTCATATCACCGCCGGTTTTTCTCGTAAGTTCAGCTTCAGTGACTCCCGAAGAAATAATCAGTTCTTTCGAAGCCGGAACCAGAAGTGCTTTTCTTCGGTCGCTCAGTTCAGAAGTATTTCTTTTTTTCTCCTCTTCTGTAGGTCGGTTTTGAGGATCACCCAGACTTTTAAAAGCTTTGTCGAAGTTTTCCATTTGTGGGGTTTTCATACTTTCCACCGTATGGGCAGCAGTATTCTCATTGCTGCATGAGGCAAGCGTTACAACGGCCAGTAGAGCCGATAGAATCAGTTTTTTCATGATTAATTGTTATTAAATTTAGGTTTTGAATTGATGTTAAGTTCAGACATCAGCCTTCCTGGGAAAGCAAAAACAGCTGCTTTCCATATCGGTGATGAACAATAAAACAGGCAGCTGTCCGGCAGCTGCCATTTTCTTAAAAGATCTGCAGGTAAGTAGTAGGGCCGCTAGGTGTGGTTATGGTGAACCAGTCTGCGCTTGAAAAAACTCCCGTTCCTGAAGTGCTGAATCCTGAATATACAGTAGGATCTCCCAGCTCATACATATCGGTAACGCCGAGTGAAGGATCCGTCAGCCAGAAATGAAACCCTCCCCATACGTTGGAAGGATTCATTACAGATGAAATAAAAGGATGACCGGGAGGATAAGTTCCGCTGTTGGCAGGATTGGTAGGATCCGTAACATACCACAGGGTGATCGGAAGAGCTGCTGCATTTGAAGTGCTGAACGTATTATACTGCGTCATTGCTCCGGCAGGAACTGTGTAAGTACCGTAAGGAGCGTTGGGTGCTGCATACATATATGGACCCGGAGCACCGCCGGGCATACCCGTACGCAGTCTTCCTATCGCATCAAAGGTGTTATAATTCTGTATAATTAAAGGAGAAGACTGGGCAAAAGAAAGAACTCCAGCCAGAACAGATAAAAGTAATGCTGTCTTTTTCATAGTAATATAAGTTTTATTGGATGACTAAGTAGGTGTAAACGTCTGTACCGGCAGTGATGGTGAACCACTTGGCACTTCCCCAGGCTGTTGTGATCACATCAGGGGCTGTATTGCATGGAAGAGCTGTTTCTCCGATATCCCCGTTAAAATAGGTCTCCGGAACAGAAGTTCCTGCATGATACATCTGGAATTTGGACATTGACCATCGGGTATTATTGGAAATAACACCGCCCGGAAGTAAGCTGGGATGGTTCCATGGTCTCGGGGAAGCGGCAGATCCTGCCCCTAGATAAACGTTCCAGGTAGAAACCGGATAGCCGGAAGAAGAGAACTGATCCCTGTAATTTTCATACTTTGCAGTGGCTCCGGCCGGAATTATTATTTCATCGGGAACTTTGGAGGTAACCAGAGGATAACATCCGCCCCCTACATTATTATTGGCATAAAGAGTTCCATGGAAATCATAGTTTGTGGTGAAATTCTGAATAATCAGCATTCCTCCCTGAGCATACGCCGAAGAAACGGAGCACAGGCCCAGCAGCAGTAAAAACTTTTTCATGATTATTGATCAGATTTAATGTTTTTACGGATCTCATCACTTTTCTGCAGGTAGATCTGCGTGGCCCAAACGATGATCTGGCTCATATCGCCGCCTGTTTTTCTGGTCATTTCAGCTTCTGTAACGCCGGAGGAAAGAATAAGTTCCTTGGATGCCGGAACCAGAAGTGCTTTTCTTCTGTCGCTCAGTTCGGATGTATTTCTCTTTTTCTCTTCCTCTGTAGGTCTGTTCTGCGGATCACCCAAACTCTTGAAAGCTTTATCGAAATTCTCCATTTGCGGAGTCTTCATGCTTTCTACGGTATTTACGGCATTTCCCTCACTGTTGCAGGAAATAAGACTTATTACAGCGATTGCTGATAATAATAAATGTTTTTTCATAGCTAAAGTTTAATGATTGGTAATTAAAAATTAATTTTTGATAAATTTATAAAAAAAACTCATATGAACAATAAATTATTCACATTTAGGTGTCTTTTAAGTTAAATTTATTTACCTGTATTTAGCTATTATGTAATATTTTACCGTTATGATTTATTCACTTTCGAGTGTTTTTTTAGCCTCAGACAGCTCAGATCTCTCTTTTTCAACCAATTGAGGGTACTTTAAATCCATCTTTTCCAGAGTGTCAATAATGATCTGGATAGCAGCTACTCTTGCAAACCATTTATTATCTGCCGGAAGCACATACCACGGTGCGTGATCCTTCGAAGTTTCGTTGATTGCCGTTTCATAAGCTTCCATATATTGCGGGAATAAAGCTCTTTCCGGAAGGTCGGCGGCCGAGAATTTCCAGTTTTTTTCCTGTTCGTTGATCCGGTCTAATAATCTTTTCTTCTGCTCATCTTTGGAGACATTTAAAAATATTTTCACGATGGTGGTTCCGTTCTGTGCCAGGTGCTTTTCAAAATTCCGGATGCTTTCATATCTGTTTTCCCAGAATTTATCATCAAAATCCTTCACGGAAGACCACGTTTTCTCGCTGAGGTTGTATTCCGGATGAACCTTACACACCAAAACACTTTCATAATGCGATCTGTTAAAAATCCCGATCATTCCCTTTTGAGGAAGAGCCAGATAATGTCTCCACAAAAAATCGTGGGAATATTCCTTGGAACTTGGTGTTTTAAAGCTGGTCACATTACATCCCTGAGGATTCACGCCTCCGAAAACATGTTCTATCAGACTGTCCTTTCCGGCAGCATCCATAGCTTGAAGAATGACAAGCAGAGACTGGCTGCCGTCCGCATAAAGCTTTTCCTGCAGTTCTCGGAGTTTTTCTTTTTCCGCGATTAGTAGCTGCCCGCCTTCTTCCTTGGTCAGTTTTCCTTTATATTCTGTTGAAGCTTTTTTAATTGAAAATTTTCCTTTGATCAGGAAGTCATCTGAGAAATTGGTGTCCATTTTTTTAATATTTAATGATTGAAGAATTTAAAAATTTAAAGATTTTAAAAAATTAAGAGATTAAGAAATTCAGAAATTAAGGGGGGCCTCTAATTAACTTCTAAATCTGATGTCTGACGTCTGAGATCTGGCATCTAACTTCTAACCTCTAATTTCTAATATCTAAATTAAATAAAAAAACCGCCTCCAAACGAAGACGGTTCCTTTATTTTTTAAGTAGAGATTACTTTGCTGCTGCTTTTTTAGCAAGTTTAGCTGCTTTCTTTTCAGCTTTTGCTGCTGCTTTCTGCTCCTCAGCGGTTAATGGCTTTGGTTCAGGAGCGTTAGCATCTACATTACCTTTAATGTAAATTACGCTTCTGCTGTTCGCCGGGTCATTAGAGAAAACCTCGATCATTTTGTTGAAAGGTCCGTTAAGAGTCGTGTTGTATCCAACTTTAATCTTAGCAGATTTCCCTGGCATGATTGGGTCCTGGCTGAACTCAGGAGTTGTACATCCGCAAGAAGGTTTTACATTGGAAAGGATCAAAGGCTTGTCACCAGTGTTAGTTACTGTGAAGAATCTTGTACCGTCAGCACTTGGCTTAATGTTACCGTAATCAAAAGTAGTTTTGTCAAAAGTGATTGTCTGTGCAGAAGCCAGTGCAAACGTTCCAAATAATGCAATTCCTGCAATTAATTTTTTCATATTCTTGAATGTTAATATGTTTGTTAGATAAATTTTGAGAAACAAAGTTAAAAATTATTTTAATTCATACTTAAAATTTTTTTTCTTTAGACTATTTTTGCAAATTGTAAGCAAAGAAATAGAATTTATGCAGATTTCAGAAAAGTATAATCCACAGGAAACAGAACAGAAATGGTACAACTACTGGATGGAAAACAAGTATTTCCACTCAGAGCCGAATGACAAACCACCATATACTGTGGTAATTCCTCCTCCAAACGTAACGGGGATATTACACATGGGACATATGTTGAACAATACCATTCAGGATGTTCTGGTCCGCCGTGCAAGAATGCAGGGCTTTAATGCCTGCTGGATTCCGGGAACAGATCACGCTTCAATTGCCACTGAAGCCAAAGTTGTTGCTAAACTGAAGTCTGAAGGGGTCAATAAATCAGATATTACCCGCGAAGAATTCTTAAAACATGCCTGGGAATGGACCGACAAATATGGAGGAACAATCCTTGAGCAGCTGAAAAAGCTTGGTTGCTCATGCGACTGGGACAGAACCCGATTCACTATGGAAGAAAAGCTTTCCAGGCAGGTGATCAAAAGCTTCGTAGATCTATATAATAAAGGATTGATCTACAGAGGCTACAGAATGGTAAACTGGGACCCGGAAGCAAAAACCAATATTTCTGATGAAGAGGTAATATTTAAAGAACAGAACGGAAAATTATATTTCCTTAAATATAAAATTGAAGGTTCGGAAGAATTTCTTTCCGTAGCGACAACCCGTCCCGAGACCATTTTCGGGGATACAGCGGTATGTATTAATCCTAATGACGAAAGATATGCTCATCTGAAAGGTAAAAATGTAATTGTACCGATCGTAAACAGGGTAGTTCCAATTATCGAAGACGAATATGTTGACATTGAATTCGGAACGGGAGCGCTGAAAATTACTCCTGCTCACGATACCAATGACTACGAGATCGGGCAGAAGCATCAGTTGAAAATGATCGATGCTTTAGATGATGACGGAAATCTTAATGAGCACGGTTTACATTACGCAGGACAGAACAGGTTTGATGTAAGAAAGCAGATCGCAAAAGAATTACAGGAAAAAGATCTTTTACTGAAAGCAGAAGATTACGTCAATAAAGTAGGAACTTCAGAAAGAACAGGAGCGGTAATTGAGCCTAAGGTTTCAGTTCAGTGGTTCCTGAAAATGTCTGAAATGGCTCCTCAGGCTTTGGAGGTGGTGATGAATGATGAGGTTAAATTTTATCCTGAAAAATTCAAAAATACCTATAAGCATTGGATGGAAAACATCCGCGACTGGAATATCTCCCGCCAGCTTTGGTGGGGACAGCAGATTCCGGCATTCTTTTATGGAAATGACGAAAATGATTTTGTAGTTGCAGAAACCATCGAAGAAGCTTTAGTATTGGCGAAGCAAAAAACCGGCAACGAGCAACTGACAAATGACAACCTGAAGCAGGACGAAGATGCCCTTGATACCTGGTTCTCATCATGGTTGTGGCCCATGTCTGTATTCGATGGTCTTTTGGATCCTGAAAATAAAGATATCAACTATTATTATCCAACGTCTGACCTGGTAACAGGACCGGATATTATTTTCTTCTGGGTAGCCAGAATGATCATGGCCGGACTGGAATACAGAAAAGAAGTTCCGTTCAAAAATGTTTATTTTACTGGTATTGTAAGAGACAGCCAGAGAAGAAAAATGTCAAAATCTTTAGGAAACTCACCAGATCCTCTGGAATTAATTTCCGAGTTTGGAGCGGATGGAGTTCGTGTAGGGATTTTATTGAGTTCTGCAGCAGGAAACGATTTGCTTTTTGATAAAGATCTGATGTTGCAGGGAAGAAATTTCGCAACCAAAATCTGGAACGCTTTCCGATTGATCAATATGTGGAATCATGAGGACAAACCAGCCAATACTGCAGACCAGCAAACGATTGAATGGTTTGAAAATAAACTTAATAAAACAATTGCTGAGATTAATGATCAGTTTGAAAAATTCAGAATTTCTGATGCTTTACACCTGATCTATAAATTAATCTGGGACGATTTCTGCGGATGGTATCTTGAAGCGATCAAGCCAAATTACGGAGAAGGAATTTCCAAGGACGTTTATAATAAAACCATCTATTTCTTTGAAGAATTAATGAAACTGCTTCATCCGTTTATGCCTTTCTTAACGGAAGAATTATGGCAGACTATTTCTGAAAGAAGTATCGAAGAAGCATTAATTGTTGCTCAGCAGAAAAAGGCAGAAGGGTTTAATGAAGAGATTATTAAAAACTTTGAAACTGCTGAAGAAATTATTTCCGGAATCAGGAACTACCGTCAGACCAAAGGAATTTCTCCAAGAGAAGCCGTTGAGGTATATACGGGAGCTTCAGAATTTGCCAACGAAGCGGTGATCAGAAAGCTGGCGAATGTGGCTGAAATTTATTTCGGAGAAAAAACTGCGAAGCCTAGCTTTACATTCCTTGTGGGAGCTAACGAGGTTTCTATTCCTCTAAGTGAAAATTTAGATCTGGGTGAAGAGAAAAAGAAGACAGAAGAAGAATTAAAATATTTAAAAGGATTCCTGATCTCTGTGGACAAAAAGCTTTCCAATGAAAAATTTGTAGCCAATGCCAAGCCTGAAGTTGTAGAAGTAGAGCGTCAGAAACAGAAAGATGCTCAGGATAAGATTGCGATCTTGGAAGAGAAGCTGAAAAGTTTGTAATGAAATTTAAAGATAAAGTTGGAACTTTTAGGGTCATTAGCAGTTTTACCATCAGAAGAAAAAAAGAATTTTATCTGATTGGTAATCTGTCGGAAGGAACTGTGAAGGAAAATAATTATATAAATATTATTTTAAATTCAAGTTTGGCAATTTTTGCCAGAATTACTTCTGTAGAAGATATTGAAATGGCTGATGACCCTAAAATGTATCAGCTTTTAATTATTGAAAGCCAGGAAGCTGAAATGAACGATATTTTATTTTGGCAGAATGTTGGCAGTGAAAATGTATACATCACATTAAGTGGTGAAGACTAATTAAAATTAAATGACACACCTAGAAAACATAAAAAAACTATTCTCCAGAAACTTCGTAGAAAACCCTTTACTGGAAAGCTTCGAAGTGGGGAAACTCTATCTTTCAAGCGGAAAGCTGGTGGCATGTGATCCTTTGATCACCAATGATATGCTTCCGTTTTCTACAGAATTTCCGAAAGGGAATTTTTCTGTTTTGCTGCATAAAGAAAGAGAAAGCAACTGTGTCGCGTATGCAGAAATTATTTTCAGTAATGCCGAAATTTCGGAATGGAAAATGGCCGTTACTGAAGGGCAGAACGTAAAAGACCTTGCCGAAGAAGAAATATTCGGATATCCGGTAGAAAGCGGGATGGGATGCTTGATGGATGTGGATACCCAAAACAGCCTCAACGAGCTGGAAAAAAGATTGTACCACAGCAAAGGCGCAGATTTCATGGGAATCTACGAAGAGTTTTTCCATGACTATTTCTTTGATGAGAAAGGAGCTATAGACCAGTATGCCTTCCTGAAGCCGGCAGACGAACATCCGGGAACAATTTTCGCCTTTGAAACAGGATATGGTGAAGGTTTTTATGCCAGTTATATCGGCTATGACCAAAATCACAAGCCGGTGAAGATAATTACAGAATTTATTGAAATAAGTTAATTAAATTAGTTATTTTTGAAACCTAGTTTTCTGAAAATAGTATATTTAAACTAAGATAAAAACACCAATGAAATTCTCGTCAGAACAACCCAAAATTATTGTAGTAGGCAGTTCCTCTATTGATCTCGTTTTAGAAACCGAAAAAATTCCCCAGTCCAATGAAACGGTTTTAGCCGTCAATTCAGACAGTTATTTTGGAGGAAAAGGAGCCAATCAGGCGGTGGGAACCGCAAGGCTGGGAGCCAGTGTCTATTTTATAGGATGTGTGGGGATGGATCCTCTTGGTCAGCAGATCATGAGAAATCTTGTAGGCGAAGGGGTAAATGTAGGTTTCGTTCATGAAACCGATGCAGAATCCACAGGAACAGCGTACGTAACCACCAGCCATGGAAACGCGGCTATTGTGGTAGTTCCCGCTGCGAATAAACGTCTCAGTATTCAGCATGTGGAAGATGCGGACCGCTATTTTCACAGCGTAGATCTTATTCTCGTTCAGCTTGAAGTAGCGATGGAGGTCGTAGAGTATGCGATCAGAAAAGCTAAGAAATACGGCAAAAAAGTAGGTCTTTATGCTTCACCGGCGATGAGAATCAATGAAGGGATTATTGATAATGTAGACTTTATCGTTACCAAAAGCAGCGAATTACACACCGTTTTCGGAGAAGAAAAAAGAGAAGAGATCCTTAAAAAATACTTTAACAAGGTATTTGTAAGAGATGATACCAATTCCACGATCTATTTTGACGGAACGGAAATGAAGTATTACAGAAATGACAAAGATGAAACCGTTTACAAAATGGGAATGGGGGATGCCTTTACTTCAGGATTTGCTGTAGCGCTATGCCACGGGAATTCCATCGAGGATTGTGTAAAATTCGGAAATGAAGTCTCTTCAAGGGTTTCCGGAGGCAAAGGATCGCAGACGGGACTTCCGAGAATGTCGGATTTCTTTTCTTAAAGCTATTTGCCACATATCGAAAAACAGAAACTTAACCTAAAAATATAAGTAAAATCTCCACTTTTATAGTGGATTTTTTACTTTTTACAGGATGGAAAAACTGGAACTCATTACAAAGGACCACAGCTCTCTGGCCGTCCACCTTTTCAGGCCCGAAAGCAGCAATGGAAAACTCCTTCTGATCAATTCCGCGACCGGAGTGAAGCAGCAGGTGTATTTCTCATTTGCCGAATTCATGTCGGAACATGGGTTTACAGTCATTTCATATGATTACAGGGGAATAGGACTTTCAAAACCTAAAAATATGAAAGGTTTTAAGGCTTCTATGAGGATCTGGGGTTCTAAAGATTATAAAACACTTACCCAATACATTAAAACAGAGTTTTCAGGCTATAAAAAATACTGTCTGGGCCATTCCGTGGGCGCACTGATCCTTGGAATGAACGAGGATTCTGCCATGTTCGATGAATTTATTTTTGTGGGAACACAGAATGCATTTGTGGGAAATCTGAAATTCAGAACAAAAATTGAAGCCTATCTAGGATTTGGAATTGTTCAGCCGGTAACCACCGGATTATTAGGCTATTTTCCTGCTAATTGGTTTGGCCTCGGAGAAAGTCTTCCAAAAAATTGCGCATATGACTGGAGAACCTTAATTTTAAACAGGAAATCCACCAACAGGCTGTTGGAAAAAATGGTTGACTATTCTAAAAATTTGACACAAAAAGTGTTTGTGATCCGGGCAGAAGATGATGTATGGCTTACTGAAAAAGGCGTGTTAAGCCTTTTAAACAATACCTATCCCAATCTTAAACCTTCCTACAGGCTGGTAAAGACCTCTGAATCTGACAAAAAAGAAATCGGGCACATCAATTTTTTTAGAAGTTATAATAAAAAACTCTGGAATATTATTTTAAACGAATTGGCAGATACATGAAAAGTACGATTGAAAACACCGTAGAATTTGTAAAAGAGAAACTGGAAGGGGCAGAAGCCGGGCATGACTGGTACCATATTGAAAGAGTCTGGAAACTTTCCGCAAAAATTGCAGCCACAGAAGACTGTAATCAGGAAGTGGTAGCACTTTCCGCACTGCTGCATGATATTGCAGATCCAAAATTTCATAATGGAGACGAAACCATTGCTCCGAAAATTGCGCGGGAATTTCTGGAAAGCCAGCAGGTTAGCGAAGATGTGATAGAAAAGGTCTTATTTATTATTAAAAATATTTCGTTTAAAAACAGAGGAGAAGCACCTGCTGAACTGCCGATAGAGCTTAAAATTGTGCAGGATGCCGACCGTATTGACGCCATCGGGGCTATCGGAATCGGAAGAACATTCAATTTCGGAGGATTTAAAAATAACCCGATGTATGACCCTGAAATTCAGCCGAGCCTGAATATGTCCAAGGATGAATATAAAAAATCCAACGGCACAACCATCAATCATTTCTACGAAAAACTCCTCCTTTTAAAAGACCTGATGAATACCAAAAAAGGAAAAGAACTGGCTCAGGAAAGACATGATTATATGCTGGGATTCCTTGATCAGTTCTACAAAGAGTGGAATGTTGATTAAGACTTCTCCTGAAAAATCTTAAATCAGTATCTTTGCAGTATGGTATTTATCATTTTTGTGATCTTCTGGGCTTGTGTGCTTTCTCTGGTTTTTTTCAAAATAAAATCGGGAAGGAAGGGAAAATGGGCAAAACTGTTCCGCATCACTACGATCATCTTTTCAATATCCTTTTTTACGTACTGGTTTATCAAAAAGAGTGCGGTAGGTTTTGTGGATAATTCTGTGGGGCTGCAGGTGGTAAATAAACTTCCGCAGACGCTGGATTTTTATCTGATAAAGGTAGATACCGCCAAAAACGGAAACCTGGAACCGAAACACATCGGGAAAATCCGTCCGGAATATTACAGGATAGAATACCTTAAAATGGATCAGTCTGACGAATACTGGATCATAGGATATCTGGGTAAAAATATGGTTTATTTCTCCCAGCATGCCGTTCCAAACAAAAATATTGACCAGATTGTAGAAGTACAGAACTACATCAACCAAAGTGTGAAGCTTTCTGGCACAGCCAGAAAACAGGTAGATGCCTACAATTATGACAATTCAAAACTGGGAATCTGGATCTCTCTGGATTTTCTGCTTATTTTTCTGAACCTCGCCCTGCTGCTGAGAAAAAACAGAGATGTAAATAATGAGTAATAAGCGATGAGCAATAAGTAATATATTATAAAATTACCTATTGCTCATTACTTATTACCTATGTATTATGGATAGTCCAGGACATGCATCACCTGTTCCTTGAATTCCTCAGGGCAGTTTTTGATCAGCTTATCCTTATTCTGTTTACTGATTTCATGAGGTTTCAGCCATTCGGTACGGTTGGCACTGAGGCTGTGGTTATCATAGACTCTTTTGATTCTCTGATCTTCGTAAAAAGTATATTCATCGCCAAGCCAGTTGCTCGCAATGCTGATTGTGCAAATTTCTTTTTCCATGACATCTTGTATTTTAAAGTACTGTCATTCGCAGGAATGACAATATTCCCTAAATTACGAATTTTTTTTTACAAAAAACCACTTTTAAATTGGTTTTAAGGGGATCATGAGAAAATGCAGCCGTTTTTTATCCTGTCTAAAACAGCGTTCCGTTGTTGTCAGAAGCCATTTGCGGGATATGAATATCTGTTTTCCATTCCTCATTCATTTTTTTAATAAAATAGGCGGAAAGCAGAGGGGAAGCTTTTTCAATGTTCTGATGCACAAAGAAATAGATGTTCTGTACCCCTTCTTTTTTCCATTTCGTTAAATGTTTCATCCAGTCGTCCAGTCTTTCATAATCACTTTCGGCATTGGCACCTACGTAGCGGATAAATGCATTCGGAGTCGTAAGGCGCATATGAAGCATATCTCGTCGCCCGGCTGTGTCTACAATGATGTTGGTGATATTGTGGGCTTCAAAAAGTTCACAGGTTGTATTGAAGATGTCCTCATCCGTAAACCATTCCGTATTTCTGAGCTCAATAGCCAGAGGAACCTCCCGGGGCCATTCTTTCACAAATTTTTCCAGTCTGTCATAATCTTTAGGCTTGAAATTATCGTGAAGCTGCAAAAATGCCATTCCCAGCTTCTGATCGAAGTTCATCACAGCAGAAGCGAAATTGGTTACCGGTTCCGTTACATCAATCAGTCTTCTGAAATGGGAAATCGTATTGGTGATTTTTGGGAAGAATTTAAAGCCTTCAGGTGTTTTTTCCTTCCATACTTCCACCTGCTCCGGTGTAGGCATTCCGTAAAAAGTAGCATTCAGCTCAATAGAATTGAATTGTTTGGCGTAATAGGTCAGTTCATCTTTCGTTCCTTTCGGATAAAATCCTTTAAGATCGGTTTTGTTCCATTTTGCACATCCGATGGAAATGTTTTCCAGGCCTTTTTTATTCTGGTTTAAAATTTCCTTAGTTCTGGAATGATCTTTAGGAAGTGTGAAATCTATTTTCGACGGGTCTTCTACTTGTCCGAATTTCATAGCTGACGTATTTGGGATTAAATAAGTATAACAAATATAAAACAAAAACCATAGATGGTTCTATGGTTTCCTGTTCAAATTATTATTTAATCGGGCTTGATAAGATTGAGTAAGGAAGGGAAGCTGGAAGCCTGAAGAGGGAAGATATTGAGGTGAAAAGCACAGCTGTTCTTCTTTTTCATATAAATTGTCCGCAGGATCTTATGATAAACTCCATAACTTCCAGCCTCCCTCCTCCGGCTTCCCTCCATGATCATTAATTCTCCTTCACAATTTTCTTAGAAATTTCAGCCGTTGCAGTTTTTACTTTGACAATATAATTTCCGGCCGGATGTCCTGAAAGATTAATTCTGGCTGCTTCATGATCAAAATCCTGACTGAAAATAATTCTTCCCTGTGCATCGAAAACTTTCACATTTTTAATATTTTCCTCAGACTTTACCATGATAAAATCTTTAACCGGATTCGGTGCGATGGTCATTTTGTTCTTATTAATACTGTTTTTTCCGGCTGCAGCTAAAACGCCTCCACACGTGGTGGTAAAGTTGATATCAGGATACATGACCTGAAGATTACTTAACTGGGCATCATCTACACAGACAGAAAAACTGCTGTTGTAATTCATAAAATCAAAACCGTCTTCAATAGAGCCGTTTCTTGCATTAACCGAAGTAAGATTCGCCATATTCCATAAAGTCATATATCTGAAATCAGGAGAAGTTGAAAAATTCAGCTGGGTAATCTGTGGGCAGTTGTTGAAATAGGCACTTGTTAACTTTGTGTTGGCTGCTGTATTCACCTGTGAGATCAATGGCATAGCCTGAAGGCCAATGTATTCCAGATTTGTGTTATTGCTGACATTGATGGAAGGCAGGAAATCATTTCCATATAAATCTAATGAAGTTAATGCCACACAATCAGTTGTATTTAAAGCGTTGATTTTGGTAAACTGTATGGTAATTTCTTTCATTCCCGTACATTGCTGAAGGTTGATTTTATTCAATTCAGGAAAGATTCCGTCGCTTGCCGGTGCAGAAAAACCGATTGACAGTTTTTGTAAGCCCGGACAGTTTTGCAGATCAAGTTCTTTTAATTCACTGTTGTTTCTGAAAACAAAATTGGTCAGAGCAATACAGTTTTTTGCGGTGATTTTTTGCAGGTCATTATTTCCCTGTGCTCCCAGCGAATCAAACCGGTCTGTTTTCAAAGTATGCAGGTTGGGAAGGTTGCTCACATTCACTGTATTCATATAGCCGCATGAACCTGTAATATCAATTTCCTGAAGAGCGGTGGCCGCACTGAAGTTGACATTGTTGGTGATAGGCTGATTAAATGCCTTTAAAATTTTAAGCTTGGGTAAACCTGAAAGATTGAGTGAAGTCAGGTTTCCGAAGAATACGCCTGCCGTGGTACTGTAAATATTCCGGTTGTAAAAAGAACAGTCGAGTTCTTCCAGATTGACCAGTCCGGTAGTACTGAAATCAATGGAAGGAGCGTTCAGACCTTTAATTTTTTTAAGATTGGGGCAGCCGCTGAGCTGGGCTGAAGAAAAGAACCCTCCGGCACTGTAATAATGATCCGTATCTGCGGTCACTTCTTCCAGATTAGGGCAGTTGGTCGCTGTAAGATCCACATTCATATTGTAAGCCTGGCTGTT
This sequence comes from Chryseobacterium endalhagicum, assembly GCF_016745235.1. GTDB lineage: Bacteria > Bacteroidota > Bacteroidia > Flavobacteriales > Weeksellaceae > Chryseobacterium > Chryseobacterium endalhagicum. The sequence continues at coordinate 686,502 of NZ_JAELVM010000001.1, forward strand.
GATCGGACCGCTGTTGCCATCCACAATAATCTTCGTCAATGAACTCATATTTTGAATATGCAGTTTTTCCAGCGTATAGGATGAATGGGTGTTGATGGAAGTTATATTGCTGCAGTTTTCAATATAAAGTTCTTTAATGGCTTTCTCATTGATCACGACATTTCCGGTGATTTGCGGACAGTTATTAAACCTTAATATAGTCGCGGTACTGAAATTAGGATTGAGAGCAGGCAGAAACTGGCTGATATCCTGTATTTCGGAGCAGTTAGTAAAAGAAAAATCAGGCAGAACATATTGAGTTGTTCCTGTATTATCCGTATAAAGACCAGATCCTGTATAAAGAACTTTTTTGATTTTTGAATTATTTGAAAATTGGATGACCGCAGATTTGGCATCGCTGATGTACAGTTCCTCCACATTAGAGAAAAGAAGTGCATCGGTAATGGTATCAGGCATATTGCTGTATGTGGCTGTTCCGTTTACCTTTACCGTTAAAATTTTCACCTGTTGAGCTTCCAAAAGCTGGATTTCCCCATCTCCGTTGGTATCTACAGCAATGGGATTCCCACTGATGTTTTTTGCGATATTATTACTGGTACTGGAGCTTAGGATTAAAGCTTTAAAATTTGAATTAGCAAAACTGAGATTCTGACTGTAAGCCATAGAGAAACAGCCTACCGAGAGGGCAAGAATAAATTTTTTCATTGTGTTGTATTTTTAGGTATTAAAATTCTAATTCTAAAGCTTGTGAATTGAATTTAATCCTACAAAAGTAATTTTTTTTCGTATTTTATTCTAATTTTTATTAAATATTTGAAAATAAAACGATCCGGAACCAATTTTCAGAGTAGATATTCTTTACTGAATCATTGACAAATAAAGGCCTGAATACAATGAAAAAGGCTGCCTCAGCATGAAGTAGGCCTTTTTACGAATCAATACCCAGTCATATTATCGATATGATTAAGCGTAATGTCTGCCACTAGCTTCATCAACGACGTAGTCGAACTCTTTGCTTTCCTTTAAATTCAACATCGTCTAAAATAGAAATCTTTGCGTCAAAAAAAAATTATAAAACTTGACGCAAAGATTTCATTTTAATACTACATACTTTAAGTCTGCAAAGAGAGAATCAATCAAGATTGATTCGATTAAGCGAACGTACTAAGCTCCTCAGTTTCGTCAGTAATTAAGCGTAAATAAAATATCAGCTCATAAAATTCTGATATGAAAATATACAAAAAAGACTGCCCCTTTTGAGACAGTCTCTTTCAATGTTTTATGTGTTGGAGTTACTTTACGCCTTGTGTTACCATTCTGTTGGAAATAACAGAATAGATACATCCTGTCGTTTTTAAAGTAACGGTAATTGTTCCCGGAACTGAACGGTAAGCCGTGTCACCATAAGGTTCAGTGATTTTTCCGTTTGAATCTTTTACTGTTCTTCCTTTTACAGAGTAGTTCATCGTAGCTGTTCCCGTGAATCCGCTTGAAGGATTGAATGTAACAATACCCGTAGATTTATTATAAGTCCAGGTTCCCTGCGGTGTTACTTTTTTACGGTACAGCGTAAGATCCGTGTCGTTTGTTTTTGTAAAACTGAACGTTGAATAATCAATATTGGTATTGCTTGCTGTAGGCGGAGTCGTTATGCTGATTGGGCCTTTGTAGGCAATATCATTATTAAAAACCGGAATATTGACCGGCTGAAACTTACACGTGGTAGCCGCATCATTATTGGTAACCGCTGCATATGGAAGGGTCAGCTTCACATTACGGATGATATGCTGTTGAAAAGCACCTCCAGTTGCTGCTGCAAAACCAAGTTTCAAAACAGCCGGAACCGTTGCATTCAGCGTTTGGGATGTTGCACCGCCTTCCACATCTGAACCATTGAAATCACTGGTCTGCGGATTGGCATTTTCCGTATAAGGAACTGACGTTTTATAATGATAATAATTGATGATATTGATAGGCGTTCCGTTTTGTGCCGTTTGGATATCCACCTTGATATCAAATCCATCTGTAGTCGTAGGACTTGTAAAATGTGGAATCAGATCAAGATATACCTTTCTGAAATCTCCCGTATTGTTTCTAAGGTCAAATACAGAGGAAAGCGAGTTTGAAGTAGCGGCATAGCTTCTGTCGGTCTGCAGAACTCTGCCTACCGCTCCGGTATTGCTTAACGTAGATCTGGTGACCAGAACCGGATAGCCTGTAAATCCTGCTCCCAAACCTGTTGTGTTGATAGCGGCACCTCTTGCTCCTCTTAAGGTCACATGGCTTGAGGCCTGGCTCCAGGTTACTCCCGAGATTCCGTTTATTCTGGATTCCCCCTGGAAACGCTTGGATTTAAAGTTCCCGAATTCATCCAGGGCAATACCCAGATAAGCCCCTGAAAGACCTGCTTTTCTTTGCGATGCATAAGTATCTTTTGCTCTGTTATAAGAATATCCGATACCTGCACCCGGTGCTCCGATGGTAGGGCTTGTCACCGCGCCATCATAAAGGAAGAAGGATAAACCGTCTCCATAAGTACCTCCCAGAGCAGTACCGTTTTTCATATCATATTCAAATTCAACATGCAGTCCGTTTACCGAAGTAAAAGTTCTCCCGTTGATAAATAATCCCCCGAACTGTCCTGAACTTGCGGGAGTAAGCTGTACCCCTGTAGCGGTATGCGACGCATTTCCCTGTATCGAAAGTTCCGATGCTGAAGAAGCATTCATCAGAGAACTTGAATAGGAATAAAAACCGTAAATACTGGCTACTTCGGTACTGTCAGTCTGTGCGTACACGAAATTGGTAAGCAGTGTGAAAACCAGGCTCATCAGAGACAGCCCTTTAAAATTCTTTTTCATGACTGCTTATTTTACAACAAATACGATGTTGATAAAAGATGCTGAAGTAGCATTAGATAAAACATCATAATTCAATACGCCCGTGTTGCTGATGCTGTTGATCTTGAAAACCGAAGTATCATACCCCGTTACATAATAGTGAAGATCTGTTGCATTGGGAAAAAACGGAATCGTAGCCGGAGCCGCTGCACTTCTTGCATTAGCCGGTACATTCGAAAACTGGTTTTTATACAGGGTGTACAAATCTTTTGTCTGTCCTGTAGCCGTTGTCGTAGTATCAAAAACCACGCTTGGCATGTAGAAAAACTTGGCTACATACGGAGATAGACATGCCCAGTCTGGTGCTGCAGGAGTTCCCACATTCTGACTGATACATTTCTTGGCAGTGTCGAAAACAACCAATCCTGTTGCCGGATTCGAGATCGATGAAGGATTACTTATTCTTGGTAGAAGAACTCCTTTTGAAGTACTGTTTACATCTAAAACGGAGCTTTGGTCAGGTGTGGAAGTGTTGATGCCAACCTGTGCGGTAATGGGACAAAAAGCCATTACCAAAATTAGGGTAATAATTCTGTACATTTCGAAATAATTTTTTTGTGTGTTTGTTCTATTAACAAAATTCTTGCCAATAGAAAATTAATTGTTAAATATGTGTGTTTTGTTTCTTTTGTATTACAATTAGCATTATTTAATGATAATTATAATTGATTATTTTCATCTGTGTTTAAATTCATCGTGCTGTGATTTGTTTACGTGTGTTTTGTGTGTTTTTTTTGCAGTAATGCGTTTTGTGTTTGTTTAAATTTATTTGTGTTTTGTTAATTATTATCAATAAATAAATTAATTATTGATTTATATTTTTACTATAAAATTGTTATATATAGTAAATTTTGAACAAATGTAGAAAAAATTACTTCAAGATAATAACCTTAACTGTCTGGTGCAGACCTATGATTCACTGTTTAGGGAATGAATCCTTTATATTTTCAGTATTAATGGATGATTAACGGAAAATAACTTTTTTCAACTTAAATGTTAAAATTTTGTTAAAATTTAATTCTTCCTTAATTCATCCTTTTCTCAAGACCAGCTTACTTTTAAAAATAACAGGACCACAGATTTCTCCATGGTCCTGATTTTTTTTAGGCTTTATTGCCCGAGATACACGAACATATAAGCTGAAAGGTATTTTGGCTGAAGGCTTAACGGGGTATTTGAACCTCCGGTAGAAACAGAAAATGTATGGGCATGAGCTCCTGTACTGGAAGTGGTGGAACTGTTTGAACCGTCGTCTACAACAGTTCTGGAGCTTCCTCCTTCTGCGCTGGCTGTTACACCGCTGGCTCTGTCATTATAGGTGTGATTGTGGATTCCGCTGCTTACAGTGGTAGCATTGTAGGTAACATTGGGAAGATTAGCCTGGGCAAGCGTGACTGTGCTGCTTCCGCCGGTTGTTCCCAGGGTTTCTGATGCTGACCTGGATTTTAAATACCTGTCTGTACTGTCAGGCAGCGTTGTTGAAAAACCAAGTGCCGTGGCTCTGGTCTGTACAGATGCAGGAAGGGTAGAAATAGCTCTTCCGTTAAGCAGGTACCAGCCGTCATGATCCGGAGCTGTGCTGCTGTATTTGATATCTCCCGTGTTGGGTAGCTGTACTTCCAGCTTACTCCAGGAAGAACCGTTATTGTAGTAAAATCCGGGTGTTACCCCTGTTAATGCTGCTGTTGTTGTATTGGTATTGTAAACAGTCATTCCCGCGATATGGCTGGGAAACGGACTTGCATTGTTGGTTGCTGTAAGAGATACCTTCGGCATCAGAAGTCCTTTGTTCTGATCTTTGGAATAAAGTTCCAGAACTGCCTGCGCATTGGCAGCAGGAGTAGGAGAAGTTCCGGCTGTAATAAGTACCTGCGCATTCAAAAAGTTGAATCCGGCAAGCAGAAGTATGATATAATTGATTCTTTTCATTTCAGTTTTTTTATTTTCCTAAATAGATGAAGTACTGTACCACCATGTGTTTCGGATATTGTGCAATAGGGGCGCTGGTTCCTCCGCTGGCTACAGAAAATGTATGGGTGTGATTTCCTGCCGTACCTGTGGTTCTTGTTTCCGTATTTACGGTTCTTGTTGCTGAAAGACTTCCGGCATTGAAGTTCCAGTAATTCACTCCTCTGTTGGTGTACGTGTGGACATGGGCTCCGTCTGTACTTGTATTTCCTGTGAACGTCAGATTCGGAAGATTGGCCTGGGAAAGAGTGTATGAGCTTGCTCCTCCTGTTGCTGCAAAGGCTTCCGATGTATTTTTTCCTTTTAAAATCCTGTCCGCTGTATTGGGAATGGTTGCTGTGAGGCCTATCGTAGCTGCGCTGGCCTGTGCCGAAGCCGGAAGGGTAGATGTATTTCTTCCGTTCATCAGATACCATCCTTCATGATCGGCATTCACCATGCTGGATTTAATATCTCCGATTTTTGGAATATCACTGTTGATAGACATCAGGACCCATTTGGCTCCGTCGTTATAATATAGTCCCGGAATCACATTGTTGGGTGCTGTTCCAGCCGTGGCGGTATTGTATACCCATATTCCTTCCGTGTGTGCACTAAGCGGGCTTGCAGACTGTGTGGATGCTAATGAAATGGTATTCATTAAAAAACCTTTGTTGCTGCTGTTCAGTTCTAAAACTGCAGAATTGGATGGATTTGGGGTTCCTATGCCAACCTGCGACTTTACGATCGAAAAAAATAAAATTCCGATCAGTGTGTTTACATAATTTTTCTTCATAATCAGGTTCCTAAATAAATGAATACGTTGGTGATGATATTATTCGGTACCAGGTTTACCGGCTGGCTGGTTCCGCCCAAAGAAAAGGATAAGGTGTGGGTATGTGCTCCAGAGTCGTCCGTATTGGTATCAACACTTGCCGTATTGGAAACCGGGTTATTATTTCCGCTTGCTACTGATGCAACGGTGGTAGGATTATCCGTATATGTGTGGGAGTGATTTCCTGTAATATTCGTGGTTCCTGAAAAAGTAACATTAGGAAGATTGGCCTGGGTAAGGGTAAAAGAATTTACCCCTGCGGCGGTACCGGGACTGTCCGGTCCGTTTGTATTTTTCAAATAGCGGTCTGAGGCATCCGGAAGATTGGTGCTGAATCCTAAGGCGGTGGCTCTGGCTCTTGGGTTGACAGCTAATGTACTTACTGCTCTACCATTGAGAAGGTACCAGCCGTTGTGATCGGCACTTTGAAATCCGTTTTTAATATCTCCCGTTTGTGGAGCTTTGGTTGTCATTTTAATCCATCGGGCTCCGTTATTGTAATATAACCCGGGAGTTACATTATTGGGGGAGGTTCCGGCTGTCGCTGTATTGAACACGATCATTCCCGCGGTGTGGGAAGCAAGCGGAGCTGCGTTGTCAGCAGCCTGCAGGGCAATTCTTGTCAGTAAAAAACCTTTGTTGTTTGCGGCACTCTCCAGGTGTAAAACGCTTTCTTCATTGATTACGCCTGATGAGTTTGAGATCTTGACCTGTGCATTTGTGTTTAGGATAGGGCATGACAGCAATATAAGCAGTATATTGCCGCTTAACATTTTTCTCATAAAGTAAAGTTTGAAATAATTTTTTTACAAATGTATCAAATTTTAATTTATAATACTACTTGATAATCAGTGATATATGTTTTGTTTTCACTGTTTAGGGAATAGATAACGGGCATTTTCAGTGATAATAGGAGCTGGCAAAATAATGTGGTAGGTATAAAAAAGTTTAAAATTTCCTTTAAAATTTCTCTTAAACAAAAAAAGCACGCCGAAAAAGGCGTGCTTAGTAAATATACTGATGTTTATTATTTGCAGGTGTTATGCTTCACAAGCTGAACAGGTCACAAAATTGACCATCATTTCTTTAGAAACAGAAGAACTTCTTTGGTAATAAAGGGTTTTTACACCTTTTTTCCATGCTTCAATATAAAGGTAATTTACATCTTTTACAGGCATTGTAGAAGGAATCTGTAAGTTCAGGGATTGAGCCTGATCGATATATTGCTGTCTTTGGGCAGCCTGAGAGATAATTTCCATCGGAGAGATCTCTTTAAATGTTTTGAATACTGCTTTCTCTTCGTCGGTAAGCTCTTTCAGGTGCTGTACAGAACCATGATTAAGCATGATCGTTCTCCAGGTTTCCTCGTTGTCAAGACCTTTTTCTTCCAATAATTTAGCCAGGTATTTGTTCTTACGCATAAAGTTTCCTTTTGCAAGACCGGCTTTATAATAGTTGGAAGCAAACGGCTCAATTCCCGGAGAAGTCTGTCCTAAGATCGCAGAACTTGAAGTGGTAGGAGCAATAGCCATGGTGGTGGTATTTCTCAGTCCGTACCCTTTCAGTAATTCCGGTTCACCGTAGATGTTGGCTAGCTCTTTTGAAGCGATCTCTGCCTGTTCTTTGATATGTCTGAAAGCTCTTGCATTGAACTGAGTCGCCTCAAAACTTTCAAATGGAATCATATTTTTCTGTAAGTAAGAATGGTATCCTAAAACTCCCAATCCAAGGGCTCTGTGACGCATTGCGAAATTTCTTGCTCCCTGCAGGTAGTAATTTCCTTCTGTTTTTTCGATAAACTCGGTTAAAACAGCATCCAGGAAGTAAACGGCAAGCTTTACAGCATCGGTATCTTTCCACTCATCATATAATTCCAGGTTCATGGAAGACAAGCAGCAGATGAATGATTCTTCTCTTGTAGAAGGAAGCATAATTTCAGAGCAAAGGTTACTTGCGTTAACAGGCATTCCCAGATCTTTATACACCTGAGGCTTGTTTCTGTTCACGTTATCGGTAAAGAAAATATACGGAAGACCTTTCTGCTGGCGGCTTTCAAGAACTCTTGCCCAGATCTTACGCTTGTCCATATCTCCATCGATCATATCCTGCATCCAGTAATCAGGAACACAGATTCCTGTAAATAAGTTCTGGATCGGGCTTCCGATATCTTTAATGGACAGGAATTCTTCAATATCCCCATGGTCAATATCCAAATAAGCGGCAAAGGCACCTCTTCTTACGCCTCCCTGAGAAACTACATCCATAGCAGTATCGAATAACTTCATGAACGAAACTGCTCCTGAAGATTTTCCGTTGTCCGTTACAGCGGTTCCTCTGTTTCTAAGTTCTCCGAAATATCCAGATGTTCCACCGCCAATCTTCGTCTGCATGATCACTTCACCCATTTTGTGGGTAATTCCTTCAATGCTGTCCGGGATGTGTACATTGAAACAAGAGATAGGAAGACCTCTCTGCGTTCCCATATTCGCCCAAACAGGAGATGAGAAGCTGATCCATCCTTTCGTGATCATTTCTTTGAAAGCGGGCTGTAATTCCGGCTTGTATAATTTTTTTGCTGCTGCGGTAGTAATCCTGTCGATGGCTCCGTCTACAGTTTCCCCTTTTAGCAGGTAGCCTCTGTTCAGCATCTGCTCAGACTCTTCATTGAGCCACCATATATTTGAATTTTGCTCTTCCATAGATGTTATATTTTCGAATTCCGGGGCCATTGGGAGCCCCGGAATTTTGTTGCTTTTTATATTGATTGTAATATTTCCACTTTGTGCGTACCATTCAGTCCGCTTTCGTCTCTTAGCCGTTGAAAATTTTTAAAAGACGGTACATTTAAAACCTCATGCTGAACCTCTTCATTGATATAATTTGAATAATGCAAAAAGGTAACGCCGTCTTCTTTTACATAGACCTTATATTCAAATGTCTCCTGATCAAGATTTTTGAAATCATCCAGAAACGTTTGGATATGGGTTTTGTTTTCTGAAACGTATTCAGGGTTGACGGTGTAGGTGACGATTACATTAATCATTTTGTGCTTTAAATTGTTTTATCATTCCGGGGAATGAAGTGATTTTATTAAGGTGGAATGCTTCGACAGGCTTAGTATGATATTGCTAATACTATCTGCTTTGACGCTCGCTTCGCTCGCGCCCATCCACATCCGTTTAAAACAAATCGTTCGCCGTAATACTCTTGTCGTGTTTCGTATAATCCACCGGTCTTTTGGCAAAGAAATCATCCATAGAATTCGCGAAAACCTCTTCTTCGAACCATACCATTGGACGGTATTGTTCCGGGGTAACGTTGTAACGGGTTTCCATATTGATTTTCTTTAAACTGTCGTCTACACGGTATTTCATGAAGTTCAGAAGGTCTTCTCTGGAGAATACGCTTAATTCTCCCAATTCGAAGATCCAGTCAAGGATTTCACCTTCAAGTTCAATGGATTGGTCTACCAGAGTGTAGATGTCTTCGATGTCAGAATCTGTCAACAGATCAGGCTGTTCCTCACGGATTTTGTTGATCAGGTAGATTCCTGCATTGGCGTGGATCTGCTCATCAACGGAAGTCCAAGCGATGATATTGGAAACGTTCTTCATGTATCCTTTGAATCTTGTGAAAGAAAGGATGATCGCAAATTGTGAGAAAAGCGAAACGTTTTCAATCAGGATACTGAATAATAAAAGAGAAGAAACGTATTCTTTGGGTGTTGTGGAATTCGCGTGTTTCAGAACGTTTGACAGGAAGTCAATTCTCTTTTTCACGGCAGGAATTTCGATGACGTTTGAAAATTCTTCGTTATATCCCAAAACTTCTACCAATCTGGAATAAGCTTCGGAATGACGGAATTCACATTCTGCAAAAGTAGCTCCAAGTCCGTTCAGTTCAGGTTTTGGCAAGTGGTTGTATAGGTTTCCCCAGAATGTCTTTACAGACACCTCGATCTGTGCAATCGCTAAAAGTGCGTTTTTCACAGCATGTTTTTCGTGCGGCTCCAACTGCGAATGAAAATCCTGAACATCTGCAGTAAAATCCACTTCCGAATGCACCCAGAACGATTTGTTGATCGCCTCTACAAACTGAAGAACCTCAGGGTATTCAAATGGCTTGTAACTTACTCTTTTATCGAAAATTCCCATATTAAAATATCTTTAAAATTAAATATTGTGCATTACTGTGGATAAGTTCGAAGTAATGCTTAACTTATTGTATGTTTGGTATTTACATTAGAAACATATTCACATTGGTGCGTGTAGGTTTCTTGTAAAGAACTAATGACAAAGTTCGAAAAAAAGAACTGATTTTGAAAGGGGTAAATACTAATTGGCTGAGTTTTAACCTTAAAAGTTTTCCACATTTACATGAAACCAGCACAGATAATGGCTTAGACAGGGTTATGGGTAGAAAATAAATGAAAAATTAAAGTTACAGTTAAACGGTTTAATGTAAACAGCTTTAAATAAAGAGATAATTTGTTAAACAATAAAATTTTAGAATAAATTATTGTTCTTGTAACAAATTGAAAATATCATCTACTTATTGGGTATAAAACAAGCATCACTTAATGTTAGTAATTCAGGATTTACATAAGTCATACGATACAGGGAAAAGCAAGCTTCACGTTCTGAAGGGTATTAATCTTAATATTTCCGAGGGCGAGTTTGTTTCTATTATGGGAAGTTCCGGTTCCGGAAAATCTACGCTTCTTAATATCATTGGTATTCTGGATGAAAAAGATTCAGGAACTTATGAGCTGGACAATGTGCCTATTGAGCATTTGTCTGAAGTGAAGGCTGCGGAATACAGGAGTAAATTCCTGGGTTTCATATTTCAGTCTTTCAACCTGATCAGTTACAAAACTGCGCTGGAAAATGTAGCCCTTCCACTGTACTACCAGAATGTTCCCAGAAAAGAACGTAACCAGAAAGCCATGGAATATCTGGATAAAGTTGGGCTAGGACAATGGGCCGGCCACCTTCCGAACGAGCTTTCCGGGGGACAAAAACAAAGGGTCGCTATTGCAAGAGCATTGATCACAGATCCTAAAGTGGTTCTGGCTGATGAACCAACCGGAGCTCTGGATTCCAAAACGACGCATGATATTATGAAGCTTCTTCAGGAGATCAATAATGAAGGGCGAACCATCATCGTTGTAACCCACGAACCTGATGTAGCCGCACAAACCAAAAGAAATGTTGTGCTGAAAGACGGAATCATTGAAAGTGATGAGTTTATAAAGCAGATTGTTTTGTAATGGTGAATTTTGCTTCGCAAGTGAATTTTTTCAAGTCAATTGTGAATGTTGAATTATCAATTTTAAATTAATTAAGTTCTAAAAAATACACACACCAATGAAAATGAAAGAAAATAATTATGTTTTTAAACCTGAACCATTATAAACTTGATGTTTATCAATCGGCAAGGCAGTTAAGAATTGAATGTTATAAAATTTTGTCTTTGATTCCTGATAGTGAAAGATTTAATCTTACCGATCAGATACGGAGAGCCTCAACTTCAGTTGTATTGAATATAACGGAAGGATGTTCCAGAAGATCAGAAACTGAAAGAAAAAGATATTTTGAAATAGCCAGAGGCTCAGTGATAGAATTGGATTCCTGTTTTGATATGATCATAGATTGTAATTATATCAAAAAAGAAGAATTATTAACCATTGAAAAATTAGTAAAAACAACATTTATCTTATTAAGCGGAATGTTGAAAAAAGGATAAAAATAATTGGAAATTGTCAATAGTGGATTGTCAATTTGTGAATATAAAAATTGCAGATAATTTTAAAAACACAATCAAGATTGACAACGAAGTTAATTGACTTCGAAGAAAATTCACAATGCAGTTAATTGACTTTTTACAAGTAAAAAATAAAAACTATGTTTGACCTAGATCGTTGGCAGGAAATATTCAGTTCTATCCGCAGTAATGTATTGCGGACGGTGCTTTCGGGGTTTACGGTGGCTTTGGGGCTGTTTATCTTTGTGGTTCTTTTCGGAATAGGAAAGGGGCTTCAGAATGCTTTTACCGAAGGATTTGCAAGAGATGCACAAAACCTGATCACGATCTATACAGGTAAAACTACGCTTGCCTACAAAGGACTTCAGTCTGACAGAACCGTTATTATGGATAATGAAGATTATGATTTCCTGATCAATACGGATAAAGAAAAAGTAGGCGATGCCAGTCCGAGATATACGACCAATTTAATGGTAAAATATGGAAAAGAAAGCGGCAATTATCAGATCAACGGGGCGGAACCCGGAGAAAAGGTTATTGAGAACAGAAAAATGCTGGATGGACGCTACCTTTCACCAATGGACCTTGCGAAAAAACAGAATGTAGCAGTGATCGGAAGAATGGTTCAGCGTGACCTGATCAAAAACGGAAGCCCTGTAGGAAAGGATCTGGATATCAACGGAACCATGTTTAAAGTAATAGGCGTGTTTTCCGATGATGGCGGAGACTGGGATGAAAGACATATCACCGTTCCTATCACGACTCTTCAGCAGATGAAAAAAGGCTCGGATACCGTATCTACGGCATATATCGCTTATAATGAAAAATTAACACCACAGGAAGCCATTAAATATGGTGATGAGCTTAAAGACAGATTAAAAGCCAGAAAAAATGTTGCGCCTGACGATGAAAACGGAGTCCGTGTATGGAACAATGCCCAGAATATGAATGAAACCTTTCAGTTTATGGCGGTACTTACCCTGATTGTTGGTTTTATCGGATTGGGAACCCTGCTGGCCGGAATTATCGGGATCAGTAACATCATGGTGTATATCGTAAAAGAAAGAACAAAAGAGATTGGTGTCCGTAAGGCAATCGGGGCAAAACCAAGAAGTATTGTAGCACTGATAGTACAGGAAAGTGTCGTGATAACGGTAGTTTCAGGTATTGTCGGAGTAGCGGTCGGAGTGTTTGCGCTTAGTCTGATAGGAGACAGTCTTGAAGAATATTTTATCAAAAGTCCGAGCGTAGGCTGGGGAACGATCTTTATGGCGTTTATTGCTTTGGTGTGCTCAGGACTTATTGCGGGATTTGTTCCGGCATACAGGGCTTCGAGGATTAAACCGATAGAAGCGTTGAGAACGGAATGATGATTTGGTGATGTGATGATGCGATGATTTTTTGATGCGGAGATTTGATGATTTTAAGACGGTATCATTAATCACTGATCAATCATCATTTATAAAATAATAAAACTTATAACTCAAAGAAGTGAATATTATATTTAAAAAAGATACTTGGCAGGAAATTTATTATTCACTGAGGAATAATAAGCTTCGGACGTTCCTTACCATGATTGGCGTAGGCTGGGGAATGTTTTTGTATGTGAGTCTTCTTGGAGCTGCAAAAGGAATGGAAAACGGTTTTGATAAACTGTTCTCCGGGTTTGCAACCAACTCTATTTTTCTTTGGGCCCAGAAAACCTCTATTCCCTATGACGGATTTCCTAAAGGACGGGATGTTCACCTGAACTTATCCGATATGGAAATGCTGAAAAGAAAAGTAAGTGACATAGATTATATTTCGCCGCAGAATGCCAGAGGAAGCTTTACCGGAACACCGGGAGAGTCCATGTCAAGAAACGGTAAAAACGGAACCTATTCGCTTACAGGAGATTATTCTGTAGGAAATAAAATTTCTGAAAAGAAACTTATTTTCGGACGTTACATCAATGATGCCGATGTCATGGGCAATAAGAATGTTGTAGTGATTGGAGAAGAGATCTACAAGAACTTTTTTGATGCCAAGAAAAAAGAAAATCCGGTTGGAAAACAGGTGAATATAAAAGGATTGTTTTTCAACGTAATCGGTGTTTTCAGAGTGAAAAAAGGCGGTGGGTTTGAAAACGACAGAACTGCATTTATCCCTCTTTCCACCTATACCAAAATGTATAATGCCGGAGACCAGATTGATATGTTTGCGATTGTGAGTAAACCCAATGCCAACGTAAATGGAGTGGAAGAAGGCGTAAAACAGGTACTGAAAACCAAAAATAAAGTTTCTCCCGAAGATACCAATGCCTTCGGAAGTTTCAATCTTGGGAAAGAATTTAAAAAACTGACGGGCTTCCTTACCGGAATGCAGCTTCTGACGATTATTGTAGGAACGCTGACCATTCTTGCCGGGGTGATTGCCATTTCGAATATCCTTCTGATCACCGTAAAAGAGAGAACGAAGGAAATCGGGATACGGAGGGCTTTAGGCGCCAAACCTGCTGAAGTACGAAATCAGATCCTTCTGGAAAGTGTTGTGATTACGCTGTCTTCGGGAATTCTCGGATTTATGTGCGGAATTTTTGTCCTGATCATTTTAAATGCGGTGACGCAGAACCAGGATGAGTTTCCTTTCTACAACCCGACGGTCAACTACGGAAACGTATTCGGAGCTATGGCGGTAATGGTGGTGCTCGGTCTGATCATCGGAATGATTCCTGCCCAGCGTGCGGTGAAAATACGGCCGATTGAGGCGCTGAGATCGGAGTGATGATGTGGCGATGTGATGATGGGTTGATGTGATGATGTGGCGATAGGTTGATGTGGTGATGGGTTAATTGGGAAATAAAATAATTTAAAAATTGAAAATGATAACGGGATTTTTAATGATTGAATTCTTAAATCTTTAAATCATTTAATTAATAGTAAAAATAAACTATATATATGAAAAAGAAATTCACTTGGAAAAAAGCCATTTATATTGTACTGGGGCTTTTATTTGCAGTGGCATTGTTCTCCGGGATCGGGTATCTCGTAAAATCAAATTCTAAAGAGAGTGAAGCTTTCCTGACCAGAAAACCAAGCTACCAGAACATGGAAGACAAGGTGATGGCGACCGGAAAAATTATTCCGAAAGAAGAGATCGAGATCAAACCGAACATTGCAGGAATCATTGATAAAATTCTGGTAGATGAAGGAGATAAAGTGACGGCAGGGCAGCTGATTGCCACCGTAAGAATTATCCCTAACATCGCTGACGTGAACAACGCTCAGCAGGAAGTAGTGAATTCCCAGCTGCAGATCAGCAATGCCAAAATGAATGTGGATAATATGCAGAAGCAGTTTTCTATGCAGGAAAAACTGTTCAAGCAGGGCGTGATTTCCAAGCAGGAGTACTTAAACTCCCAGCAGCAGCTGTTTTCCCAGCAGCAGTCTCTTAAAAATGCAAACCAGCAGCTGGCTACAGCTCAAAAAAGATTGCAGATTGTAAAAACCGGTGCTACTCCTGAACTGCAGGGATTGGCAACCACACAGATCCGTTCCAAAGCAGCGGGAACCGTTCTTGAAGTTCCTGTAAAAGTAGGAAGCCAGGTAATTGAGGCCAACTCGTTCAATGCCGGAACAACGATCTGTTCTATTGCAGACCTTAATTCACTGATTTTCCAGGGAGAAATAGACGAAGCCCAGGCTGGAAAACTGAAGCAGGGAATGGATATGAAAATCGTAATCGGTGCCCTTCAGAATAAAACGTTCCCGGGGAAACTGACGATGATCGCTCCTAAAGGAAAAGACAATCTGGGAACCATTAAATTCCCTGTAGAAGGTGATGTAAACAACCCGAACAATGAATATATCAGAGCCGGTTTTTCTGCCAACGGAGAAATCGTTCTGAAATCTGAAAAAAATGCATTGCTGCTGGATGAATCACTGATTCAGTATGAAAAGAAAAATGGTAAAGACTTACCTTTTGTAGAAGTAAAGCAGACTGACGGGAAGTTCAAAAAAGTCTATGTAAAACTTGGGGCCAGCGATGGAATCAATGTACAGATCCTTTCAGGACTTACCAAAGACTCCGAAGTGAAAGTCTGGAACCCTTCCGACAAAGATAAGGAAGAGCTTAAAGAAAAGAAAAAATAGTAAACGATCACTATATATTTAACTGTAAGATCCTGAGGAATTTTTCTCAGGATTTTTTATTTTTAGTCTTATTCAAACCCATGTAATAGATAATTTTAATAAATTGTCTTAAAAGAATTGATAACCAAAGACTTTAAGTACCATGAAGAAAAACTACCTCATTCTCTTTTTCTTTATAATCCTGAAATTCATCCTGCAGTATTCCCTGATCGGTCCGGAATACGAACTTCACAGAGATGAATATCTGCATCTGGATCAGGGAAATCATCTGGCGTGGGGATATCTTTCTGTTCCGCCTGTGAACTCATGGCTGGCATTGTTCATAAAAATGTTAGGCGGATCTGTGTTTTGGGTGAAATTTTTCCCGGCATTATTCGGGGCACTCACGATTGCTGTGGTATGGAAAATCATTGAAGAGCTTCATGGGAGTTTATATGCTAAAATTCTGGCTTCAACCGGTATTCTGCTGTCCGTGCTTCTCCGTGTCAATATGCTTTTTCAGCCTACATCTCTGGAAATACTGCTTTGGACCCTGATGTATTATGTCCTGATCCTGTATTTTAATTCCGAAAAAATAAAATGGTTGTATGCAGCGGCGGTGATCTTCGGAATAGGTTTTCTGAATAAATATAATATCGCTTTTTCCGTATTGGGAATGATCCCGGCTCTTATATTGACAAAACAAAGGGAAATATTCCTTCAGCCTCATCTTTACAGAGCAGGATTGGTGGCACTGATCATCATATTTCCCAATCTGCTGTGGCAGTACAATAATGATTTCCCGGTGATTCACCATATGAAAGAACTTACGGAAAGACAGCTAGTACATGTTGACCGTTTTGATTTCTTTAAATCCCAGATTCTTTTCTTCATCGGTTCCGTACTGGTGATCATGGCAGGACTGTATGCATTCCTGTTCTATAAGCCTTTTGAAAAAATCAGATTTTTATTCTGGACTTATATAATGACGATTGGCTTATTTGTGTTTTTTAAGGCTAAAGATTATTATGCAATTGGTCTGTATCCCGTTTTTATAGCAGCCGGATCTGTTTTTCTGGCCTCTGTTTTTGAAAAAGGCTGGAAGAAAATATTAAAACCTGTTTTTGTCATCATTCCTGTATTGCTGTTCCTGCCTTTGTATCAGGTGGCTTTCCCCAATAAAAGTCCCGAATATATCATCAGTCATCCCGAAAACTATAAAAAAATGGGACTGCTTCGCTGGGAAGATGGCAAAGATCATTCGCTGCCTCAGGATTTTGCCGATATGCAGGGCTGGAAAGAGCTTGCTCACAAAGTAGATCAGGAATACGCCCGGTTATCACCATCCGGTAATACGCTGGTGCTTTGTGATAATTACGGACAGGCCGGAGCCATTAATTATTATTCTAACAAAGGGATACAGGCAGTGTCCTTTAATGCAGATTATATCAACTGGTTCAATCTCCGGAAAAAATATGACAACCTGATCCGGGTCAAGGAATCTTTCGGAAGCAAGGATGAATTGAAAGAAACATCCCCTTATTTTGTAAGTTCTAAAGCCGCAGATTCTGTAGTTAATCCATTTGCCCGGGAAAAAGGGACAGCCATCTTCAGCTTCGAGCAGGCGAAAATTGATATAAGACCGAAATTACAGGCCGAAATTGATGAAGAGAAAAGTGAATATTAATGTATACACGACTTTTTACTCAAAAAAACTTTTTTTTGCAACGTAATTCTTCCCTACAACAGGCTGTTTCAGCGTCTATTTCTATTTATCATTAATCGTGATAGAAAATATTAATGCAACATTGTGGCTTTAATTGATTTTTGTTTTATCTTTGTAAAGCGAAAAGGCAAAAGAGTTTAGAATCGGGAAAGGTTAGTAATATATCACACCATCAATTATCAATTATCAACTCGCAACTGCCAACTCGCAACGAATAACTATTCAAAAAAAATGAAAAACTACGACGTTATCATCATAGGAGGGAGCTACTCCGGATTATCTGCTGGAATGGCATTGGGAAGATCATTGAGAAATACCCTGATCATTGACAATGGAAAACCGTGTAACAGTCAGACTCCGCATTCCCACAATTTCATTACGCATGACGGAAAAACGCCAAAGGAAATTTCTGATCTGGCCCGGGAGCAGGTCGCTGCATACAATACGGTAAAGTTCCACGATGGGACTGTGATAAAATTGGAAAAGGCTGATGAAGGCTTCCAAGTTGAAACCGCTGCTGGCGAAAAGTTTTCTGCTAAAAAAGTGATCCTGGCTTCAGGAGTAAAAGATTTGATGCCGGATATTCCCGGATTTGCTGAATGTTGGGGAATTTCGGTGCTGCATTGCCCTTATTGCCACGGCTATGAGGTAAGAAATGAAGTGACGGGAATTCTTTCAGACGGCGATATGGCTTATGACTTTTCCAAGCTGGTTTACAATTTAACAAAGGATTTGTTCCTGTTTACCAATGGAAAATCGGTTCTTTCAAAAGAACAGAAAGATAAATTGGCTCTGAATAATATAAGTTTAATAGAAGATGAAGTGGAGAGGATAGAACATGAAAATGGGAGCATCAGGAAAATTATTTTCAGGACCGGAAAGGAAATTTCTCTAAAAGTATTGTATGCTAAAATTCCTTTTGAGCAGAATATCAATGCGGCAGGAGATCTCGGCTGTGAACTGACGGAACAGGGATTCATCAAAGTTGATTTTATGCAGAAAACCAATATTCCGGGAATTTTTGCATGCGGGGATAATGTGACCATGATGAGGTCAGTGGCTGTGGCGATTGCACAGGGGAATTTCACCGGAGCTGTCGTCAATAAGGAACTTTCAGAAGAAGAATTTTAATTTCATACATATATTATATTTTAAATGGTGGAGTCCCTGCAGAAAATTTCTGCAGGGACTTATTTTACCCTGAATTCGGGATCTTAATTTTGTTAATCAGAATCCAGGTTATTTTATATTCTGTTGTGATAATGTCAATTATTTTATTCAATAGGAGCGGGCTTCAGCCCGCTTAATAAATAAGGATTTCTCCTTAGGCTTTAGCCAAAACATAAATAAAAACAGCTGCATTTAAATTTGTTGAAGCGGATTAAAAAACGAATAAAAACAGAGGTGCATTTCTACCCATGTACTTCATTAACTTCCCACTTCCGGCTTCAAATTTCCTGACTCTATTATACAAACAAAAACACCATATCCCAAAATCAGGTTATTCAGTCTTTTTATACAACCCAATTTCGCTCAGTGTTATACAAACTGGAGATTGGGTAATATTGATTTTCACCTTCGATGTGATTACCGGACTATCGAGTTTTATCAAACGTTTAGCGCCGATGCTTGTTCCGTCATAGATTTTTTTCCATGCATTGTTTTCAAATATTTCTACCGTGTAAGCTTCTATCCGCTGTCCCAGGGGAATATATTCCTGAAGGCTGATGATATCGAAGATTACCGGTGCTTTTAAATCTAGCTCAAGACTTGCTGTATGTACATCGTCAGTGGTAGCCCAGTACGTTTCTTTTTTATGATCGAGCAGGGCAGCTGCATTATATTTTTTACCGCGGCTGTTGCTGGCTTTGATTTGTGCATTTTTCGCCAGATTATTTTCGAAAGTATGTTTCACCATATCACCAAAAGCTTTTAAAGCCTCCACATCATCTTCATGAAGCTGGCCACGGGTATCAGGTGCTAAACCAAGGTCAAGGCCTGCGCCTCTTCCCACACTTTTTAAATAAAGATCGAACAGCTTTTCCGGTGTTTTCGGTTTTTCGTTGGCATGATAAAACCAGCCGTTTCTTAAAGGGACATCGCATTCTGCGGGCATCCAGTATTTACCGTTTCTTATACCTGTCGGGCTTTGCGGATAATTGGCCTGTCCGGGAACCGCTTCATTCTTTCCGTCTGGCGCCATTGGAGTAAAGGTAGCCCAGGAGGTTTCTGCAGCATATCCTTCTTCATTACCCACCCAGCGGATATCTAAACCGGCATCACTGAAAATATTCGCCATGGGCTGCATCTTGCGTGTAATGGCCCAGGTATTTTTCCAGTCGTAATAAGTGGTATTATCAATAGAGCGTTTTTCTTTGGTGCCTCCATAGTAGCCGTCGCCACCGTTGGCTCCATCGTGCCAGCTCATAAAAAGCTCCCCGAAATCGCTGTAAAGCTCTCGTAATTGAGCTTGATAAATAGCCAGATATTGATCCGTGCCGTAAAGCGGATGGTTTCTGTCCCAGGGAGAACAGTAAACACCGAATTTTAAACCGTTTTTACGAACAGCCTGCTCTACTTCTTTAACTAAATTTCCTTTTCCGTCTCTGAAAGGACTTTTGCTGATGTTATATTCGGTGGTTTTTGTGGGCCATAGGACAAAACCATCGTGATGTTTGGCTACCAGGATAATCCCTTTTAATCCACCGGCTTTTGCTGCTTTTATAATCTGTTCAGCATTAAAATCAGCCGGATTAAATATTTTCGGATCGGCATCTCCAAAACCCCATTCTTTGTTTTCGAAGGTGGTAGGTGTAAAATGAATCAGGCCGTAAACTTCTATGTCGTGCCAGGCTAACTGCCTTTCAGAAGGTATTGCCCCATAAGGTTCAGGCGGAGTTTGGGCATAAACTGATGTTGTCATCAATACAAAAAGAATCAATAAATTTTTCATAATTAATAGTGCCTTATTAAGAATTAAAATACAAATAATTATTTTTTTGAAATAAGAGTCTATCAATATTAATCTTTTATACAGAATAATTAGAGAGTATAATGACAAAAATTAGCAGGGATTTATTTTAAAATATTTTGCCATAAAAAATTATTATCGTAATATTGCGATATAAATAAAATTATGGGAGCCACAAAAACAGATTTCTTTACAGAAGAGCAGAATAAGATTGCGGTTATTGCCAAAGCTTTAGGGCATCCGGCAAGAATTGCCATCATTCAGTATCTTCTTAAAGTCAATGAATGCATATGTGGAGACATTGTGAATGAGCTTCCCCTGGCGCAGCCTACCGTATCCCAGCATCTTAAAGAATTAAAGAATGCAGGGCTCATCAAAGGGAATATTGAAGGGAATTCCATTTGCTACTGCATTGATGAAAAAGCTTTTGAAATCCTCAATACATTCTTCTCAAATATTATCTCCACAGTGAAAAAGCAGAATTGCTGCTAAAATTTTTTGAAATTATTCATCGTAATATTGCATTATAACAATTAAAATACGGACTTATGAAATTATCAGACATTAAAAATATCTTACCGGCACTGGAAAATGTAGAATTCCAGCTGGAGGACGGAAGATTCGTACCGGAGAACTTTCATGTAACAGAAATAGGAAGGGTAACCAAAAACTTCATCGATTGCGGTGGAACCATCAGAAAAGAAGAACGGGTTAATTTCCAGCTTTGGAATGCAGACGATTATGAACACCGTCTGAAACCCGGAAAATTATTACATATCATCAGCTTGTCCGAAGATAAACTGGGAATTGGTGATTTTGAAATCGAAGTGGAGTATCAGGATCAGACCATTGGGAAGTATGATCTGGAATTCAATGGTAAAAACTTTGTTTTAAAAAACAGGCTTACGGCTTGTCTGGCTCAGGAAGCCTGCGGAATTCCTCAGGAAAAACAAAAAATAAATGTAAGCGATTTGAAAAGCAGTCAGAATTCCTGTTGTACGCCAGACTCGGGTTGCTGCTAATATTAATCTTTATCATATCGAAATGTATCCTAAATTATCAAAACAGATAGAGGAAATTCTTCTGCAGGACATCAGTGATGAGAGAAAATTTCTTTTACAGCCGTTAATAGATTTTATAAACGAGAAAAAAAAGAATCAGGTCCCCATCCTTCTTAATTTTATTTGCACCCACAATTCCCGGAGAAGTCATTTGGCTCAGATCTGGGCACAAACAGCTGCTGCTTATTTTAAAATTCCTGATGTGCACTGCTATTCCGGAGGTTCAGAAGTAACCGCGCTGTTTCCTGAAATTGCCGGGACTTTAATGAAAGCAGGTTTTTATATCTGGAAATTAAATGAAAGTGAAAATCCTGTCTATGCCGTAAAATATTCTGAAAATGCTTTGCCGGTCATTGGGTTTTCTAAAAAGTATGATGATGTGTTTAATCCGCGTACCGGTTTTGCGGCAATTATGACCTGCTCACACGCCGACGGAAACTGTCCCTTTATTCCGGGTGCGGAAAAACGGATTCCTGTTACATTTGAAGATCCGAAAATTTCAGACGGAACCCCTGAGCAGACAGAAATATACCAAAAGAGAAGTTTGGAAATCGGTGCTGAAATGATGTATGTTTTTTCCAAAATCAATAACTGACAATGAATTCCAGATTAAAATTTCTTGACAGGTACTTAACACTTTGGATCTTTCTGGCCATGATCATTGGAGTGGGTTTGGGCTATTTCTTTCCTGGTATCTCCGGGGTAACCCATTCACTTTCTTTTGGCACGACCAATATACCATTGGCCGCCGGGCTGATCCTGATGATGTACCCGCCGCTTGCAAAGGTAGATTACAGTCTTTTGCCGCAGGTTTTTAAAGATAAAAAAGTAATATCCGTTTCATTACTGCTCAACTGGATTGTAGGACCTGTTTTGATGTTTGTTTTAGCGGTTATTTTTCTCAGAAATGAACCGGACTTTATGATAGGACTGATCCTGATTGGCCTGGCCAGATGTATTGCAATGGTCATTGTCTGGAATGATCTGGCAAAAGGAAACCGGGAATATGCGGCTTTGCTGATCGCTTTAAATAGTATTTTTCAAATAGTGTCCTACAGCTTTCTGGTATGGCTGTTCATCAATGTACTGCCTCAAAAATTGGGATTGGGTAAATTTACGGTTTCCGTACCCGTAAGAGATGTTGCTGAAAGTGTCCTGATTTATCTGGGAATTCCTTTTTTAGCCGGTTTTTTAACTCGTTATTTTCTTACAAAACGACATGGAAAAGAATGGTACGAACGGAAATTCATCCCTGTCATCTCGCCGGTTACTTTATATGCATTGCTGTTTACTATTGTCTTAATGTTTAGCTTAAAAGGAGATACAATATTGCAGCTGCCCATGGATGTTATAAAAGTTGCTGTCCCGCTGATCATTTACTTTATATTGATGTTTTTTATCAGCTTTTCAATAAACAGATTACTCAAAGTTCCTTACGATAAAAATGTGTCGATTGCTTTTACGGCAACAGGAAATAATTTTGAATTGGCTATTGCGGTGAGTATTGCTGTTTTTGGAATTCATTCGCCGCAGGCTTTTGCAGGTGTCATTGGCCCTCTGGTGGAAGTCCCGGTATTAATACTCTTGGTTAAGGTGAGTTTATACTTGAAAAAATTCTATGAAAAGAAGTAAATAAAGCAATTAATGATGGATAAATCAAAGGATAGTGGCTAAATTTTATTCTAAAAATCATATTTTTCAATGCCACAATCTTGCAGGAAATTCCGTACATTTGGGGGGATAAATTTCAAAAACTAAAAGTAAAATGGACATTATTTTCGACCTGATTGAAAAAGAAAGACAAAGACAAGCCCATGGATTAGAGCTTATTGCGTCAGAGAACTTCGTTTCTGAAAACGTAATGAAAGCAATGGGAAGTGTGCTGACCAACAAATATGCTGAAGGATATCCCGGAAAGAGATATTACGGAGGTTGTGAAGTAGTAGATGAGGTTGAAACATTAGCCATCAACAGAGCAAAAGAACTTTTCGGTGTGGATTATGTCAACGTACAGCCACATTCAGGTTCTCAGGCTAATGCTGCCGTTTATCTTGCAGTTTTGAAACCTGGTGACAAGATCATGGGGATGGACCTTTCTATGGGAGGGCACCTTACGCACGGATCAGGAGTGAATTTCTCCGGAATCCAGTATCAGGTGGTTTCTTACGGTGTTGAAAGAGAAACGGGTCTTATCGATTACAATCAGATGAGAGAAGTGGCTTTAAGAGAAAGACCAAAAATGCTGATCGCAGGTTTCTCGGCGTATTCAAGAGATCTTGATTATGCCAAATACAGAGAGATCGCAGATGAAGTAGGGGCAACGCTTTGGGCAGATATCGCCCACCCGGCTGGTCTGGTTGCGAAAGGATTGTTAAACTCTCCATTCGAACATTGTCATGTAGTGACGACTACCACTCACAAGACGTTAAGAGGTCCAAGAGGGGGAATGATCATGATGGGTAAAGATTTCGAAAACACATACGGTCACAAAACTCCGAAAGGAGAGACGAAAATGATGAGCCAGGTATTGGATGGAGCTGTTTTCCCTGGAATTCAGGGAGGGCCTTTGGAGCACGTTATTGCCGGTAAGGCGGTAGCTTTTGCTGAAGCCATCGACGGTCAGTTCGAAACATACGCTAAACAGGTGAGATCCAATGCACAGGCATTATCAAAAGCAATGATCGACAGAGGTTTTGATATCGTAAGCGGAGGAACGGACAACCACTTAATGCTGGTAGACCTTAGAAATAAGAATGTAAACGGAAAGGAAACAGAGAAAGCTCTGGTATTGGCAGACATAACCTGTAACAAAAATATGGTTCCGTTTGACGATAAATCACCATTCACGACTTCTGGTATCAGACTGGGAACTGCAGCGATCACCACAAGAGGTCTTAAAGAAAATGATATGGATACCATCGCAGGATTAATCTCTGAAGTGGTTGACAATATCAAAAATGAGGAAGTGATCTCTTCCGTAAGAAAGAAGGTGAATGAACTGATGGAAGGCAGAGCATTATTCAACTATTAATTTTATTTAAACATTATAATAAAGAATGGGCATCTTGTCCATTCTTTTTCATATCTGATTATGGAGAAGAAATCTTTCACTTTTGATGAAATTAAACTGAAACTGGTGAATTACTGTGTATATCAGGACCGTTGTCATGCAGAAGTAGAGCAGAAAATGCGTGAATTTTTACTGATCGATGAAGCAAAGGATGAGATCATTCTGTATCTGCTGAAGGAAAACTATCTGAATGAGGAAAGATTTACAAGAAGTTACATCAGAGGAAAATTTTATATCAAGCATTGGGGCAGGAATAAGATCAAAATACATCTGAAGCAGAAACAGATTTCCGATAAATTGATCAGTAGCTGTTTTGATGAAATAGACGAAGATGATTATGAAAAAATGATCCGGAAGATCTTTGAAGACTATTATTCAAAACAGAACGGCTTGAAAGAATATCAAAAAAAATCCAAAACTATAAAATATTTAATGAGCAGAGGTTTTGAATATGAGAAAATAAATGATACTTTTGGAGAAACATAAGATAATTGAAAAAAGAAAAGATTTGGCTATCGCCCCCTCATATGGGAGGGAACGAGCTGAGATATGTACACCAGGCACTTGATACCAACCGGATTTCACAATATGGCTCTAATATAGATGAGTTTGAGAACAGCCTAGAAAATTATTTTGGAAGCAACTCTCACGTTACCGCTTTATCTTCGGGGACTGCAGCCCTTCATGTAGCACTCAGAATGCTAAATGTAGAAAAGGGTGATTTTGTGATTTGTCAGTCCTTTACCTTTGTGGCTACAGCCAATCCCATCCTTTATCTGAATGCAGTTCCTGTATTTGTAGACAGTGAAAACCAGACGTGGAATATGTGTCCGGAAGCGTTGGAAGATGCTGTTAAATACTGTATTCAAAAAGGAAAAAAGCCTAAAGCAATTATTGTAGTACTATCTTACGGAATGCCGTTTATGGTGGAAGAAATAGTCCAGATCTCAAAAAAATATGAAATTCCTCTTATTGAAGACAGCGCAGCAGCATTGGGCAGCAAATATAAAGACCAGCTGTGTGGCACTTTTGGAGATCTTTCCGTGATCAGTTTTAATGGTAACAAGATTATTACCACAGGCGGCGGCGGAGCTTTAATTTCCAGAAAAGGCGAAGATAAGACCAGAGCTCTTTTTTTGTCCACGCAGGCTAAGGATGGAATGGAATTTTACGGACATTCAGAAATAGGATATAATTACAGGATGGATAATGTAGCTGCCGGAATCGGAAGAGGGCAGATGGAAACCCTGGAAGAAAAGATCATGCTGCGAAGAAAAAATCATGATTTTTATCAAGAAGCGGTAAAGGATAATGAAAATATTGAACTGTTTTCCGCACCCAACAGCGACTTCTTTTCTAATTATTGGCTGAACACCATTATTCTTAAAAATAATTTCCCCAAAGAAAATCTAAGAGCCAAGTTCTCAGAGGATAATATAGAAACCAGATACCTATGGAAACCTATGCATCTTCAGCCGCTATTTAAGGGCTATGAGTTTTTTGGAAATAATTTATGTGGTACACTTTTTGACACAGGACTGTGCCTGCCGTCGGGAACCAATTTAACAGATGAATCGAGAAACAGAATTTCAGAGGTTTTACAGACTAAAATTCACTAAATTTTGTTTTAAATTTAAGTGTAGATAAAATTTTATTTTAATTTTGTATCCACCTTATTTTAATTTTAATGAAAATCGGGTTTTTTGCCCCTTTTAAATATGAACATATATACAGACAATGTACAACTCACTTAGAAAAAAAATATTTGGAGGTGATAATGTTGTCAATCTCTCAGACGTAAGATATCTTCCCAGATGGATAATTCTTGTAATAGATATTATTATCCTGGCCATGTCTTTGTTTCTCTCTACCTATACCATTGAGAAAATTACCCAGAAAGAATTTATTTATCATGAAGATAAAAGTGTAGTTTTTGCTTTTATCATCCTGATCAATACCGTTTTTATGTACTTCTTCAAAACGTATGCCGGTATTATCAGACATTCAACGTTTATCGACCTTTTTAAGCTGCTGATCTCGTGCTTTTGCACCATGGCAGTGGTTGGATTGGTCAATCTGGTTTATTTCTGGTCTACCGGAGGTAAATTTATCTTAACGGCGTTTCTGATTTTGTATTTCATTATTTCTTTCATGGGACTGTTTCTTTTCAGGCTTTATGTGAAAGAATTTTTTCATATTGTCCGGGAATACAGAAGAAGTACACTGAAAAAAAGAATCCTGGTACTGGGTATCGATGAGCAGTCTATTGCTATAGCCCGTGCTATCCTGGACAATCCCAGCCTTCCTTATCAGGTGGTAGGTTTTCTGACTCAGAGAACAGATTCCAAAAGAGCTTCTTTACTGGGGAAACCTATTTATGAGAAAAGAAGAATAGAGGAAGCCACTAAGGAAGACCTTATTATTGATGGTGTCATCATCGTTAAAGAAATGATGTCTAAAGACGAAATGAATTCGTGGGTGAATTTATTTTTGGAAAAAGATCTGAATATATTCAAGGCGCCTTCCGTTCAAAAATTAAGGGACAGCGATCTGGGTGGTGCAATCAGAAATCTTCAGATTGAAGACCTTCTGAACAGGAAGCCTATTAAAATTGAAAATGAAGAGGTTAAAAGCAGACACTATAATAAAAATGTACTGGTAACAGGTGGTGCAGGCTCTATTGGGAGTGAAATTGTACGTCAGGTGGCGCAATTTAATCCTGCATTGATTGTTGTTCTGGATCAGGCAGAAACACCGCTATATGATATCGAGCTTGAAGTGAAGGAGAAATTTCCTCATATCAGGTTCAAATTTGTTTTGGCAGATGTTTCCAATATGTATAGAATAGAGCCTTTGTTTCAAACCTATAATTTTTCAATGGTGTATCATGCGGCGGCATATAAACATGTTCCGCTGGTGGAAGAAAACCCGAATGAGGCCATCCGTGTCAATGTTTTAGGATCAAAGAATATTTCCCTGTTATCCAGCCGTTATAAAGTAAACAGATTTGTGATGATTTCCACAGATAAAGCCGTAAATCCTACGAATGTAATGGGAGCTTCTAAAAGAGCTGCCGAATTATTCGTTCAGTCTTTACAGCACGTGGAAGGAAATACAACCAAATTTATTACCACAAGGTTTGGAAATGTACTGGGATCAAACGGTTCTGTGATTCCACACTTTAAAAGACAGATTGAAGCCGGAGGACCGGTAACCATTACCCATCCGGATATTGTAAGATACTTCATGACCATCCCGGAAGCCTGTGAACTTGTTCTTCAGGCAGGAACCATGGGGCACGGCGGGGAGATCTTTGTATTTGATATGGGAGAACCTGTGAAAATCCTTGATCTGGCCAGAAGAATGATTAAATTATCAGGCTTTGAACCTAATATAGATATCAAAATTATTTATACAGGACTAAGACCTGGTGAAAAGCTATACGAAGAACTGTTAAGCGACAATGCCAAAACACTTCCTACCCACAATGAAAAGATCATGATTTCGAAAGATCCAACGATGGAATTTATGGAAATTGATACTCTTATTAATCTGATTACAGATGCTTCTGTAATGGAGGACAAGGTAAACGTAGTGAAGCTTTTAAAAACAATTGTTCCGGAATTTAAGAGTAATAACTCCGTCTATGAACAATTAGATAAATAGATAAATTATAAATGTATATTTGTACAATTTTAAAATATAATGAGAGGTAAAATATTGGCAATATTATCGATTTCTTTGCTTGTTTCCTGTAAAGTGAATCCCAATGCTAAGAATGATTTGAACTATATGCAGAATATAGAACAGGTGGCTATTAATGCTTCCTCAGTCAATTCAAAAAATACAATACAAACAGGTGATCAGCTAATAATACTTATTACTGCAAAGGACATGGATGTTGTGAAACCTTTTAATCAAAATTATTCTTCATCAGAATTTATTCAGACAAATAATTTTGCAGGAGGAAATACACCCAATCAGGGAGCAACTACTTTAGTTGGCCCTACCTATATTGTGGATTCAAGTGGTGAGATCGATTTTCCGGTGCTGGGCAAGCTAAATACATCAGGCAAAAGCCTGGTGGAATTTAAGGATGAACTGAGAGAAAGAATGGTAAAATATGTCATTAATCCAACCGTGAATGTAAAACTTGCCAATTTCAAAATAACCGTATTGGGTGAAGTAAACAGACAAGGTGATTATACCATATCAAACGGACAGGGTAATATTCTAAATGCTTTAGGACTTGCCGGTGACCTTACAATATATGGGAAAAGAGACGAGGTATTAGTAATAAGAACAGAAGATGGTGTGGTTTCACATGGACGCATAAATCTACAAGATGCCAATCTGATTAATTCACCATATTATAATCTGAAGCAGGGAGATGCAATTATAGTGGCTTCCAATAACACAAAGGATCTTACTTCAAAACAGAATCCAAATACAGGACTTTATTTAACAGCCGTATCTATTATAGTGACAGCTTTGGCAGTGGTAGTAGGTTTATTTAAGAAATAAAAAAATTAATGGACATCCAACAAAACTCAAAACTTTCGGGAGGACAAAACAATTCAAGTATCAACATCAATGAAATTATTAAGCCTTATCTAAGCAAATGGATTTGGTTTGTTATTTCTGTAATCCTTACATTAATGATTGCTTTTGTAATACTAAAATTTACAAAACCTATATTTAGTGTACAAACCAGAGTTTTGATTAAAGATTCTAAGGCGAACCAATCTACTGAAGGATTAAATGTTTTACAGGAACTATCAGGATTTGGGGGTATGAAGACCAATAGTATTGGAAATGAAATGGAGGTTCTTAAATCCAAAAGGTTGATGCGTGAAGTGGTCATTAAGCAAAATCTTCAGACTGATATTTTTGTAAAAGGAAGAATCAGAACCCTTGAATTATATAAGGAATCATCCCCTGTTATTGTTAGAATTATAAATGAAAAGCAAAATGGTGAACTTCCCAAAAGCCCTTTGCACTTGTCAATAAATAAAGATGTACTTACACTAAGTTCAAAAGATTTTAAACAAAATATTACCTCAGGCTTTGGAAAAACAATAAGCCTTCCTTACGCAAATATTATTATTACAAAAAATGATAAGTTCAATTCCTTTCAGACCAAAAAACTGAATGTAAATGAATTGGATATTTATTATTCAACTTTAGAATCGAAGACCAACAGATTACAGTCAAATGTAGGGGTAAACCTTGTTAGTAAAGACGCCACTGTTATTCAGTTGTCAATGAACTATCCACTGATTTCAAAAGCTCAGGATATTCTCAATTCTTTGGTACAGGCATATAATACAGATGCTATTCAGGACAAAAACTCTGAATCGAAAAAAACCTTGGATTTCATTGAAGACAGAGTGAAAAAACTTTCATTCGAGCTTGGGCAGGTAGAAGATCAGAAAGAAAAATTCAAAACACAGAATCAGCTTACTGATATAGGTACTGAAGCTAGAATCAGCTTAGAAAGTTCAGCAGAGGCTCATGTAAAACAGTTAGAGCTTGATGCTCAGCTTGATCTGACTAATTCATTGATCAATTATGTTTCAAAACAAGACCGCTATCAGGTTTTACCATCAAATATCGGACTTGATAATTCTGAGGCTACCACGGGAATCATGGCATTTAATCAGTTGGTCCTTCATAGAAACAGACTTCTTGAATCTGCAACACCTGAAAACCCAACGGTGGTTGATTTAACCAAGCAGATCAATTCAATGCGTTATTCTATTACCCAAAGTCTTCAGAAAAATAAGATTGGACTTGAGCTGGCTAAAAATAAATACCTGGGCGAACAGAATAAGGTGTCAGGTAAAATCTCTAAGCTGCCTTCAATAGAAAAAATGTTTAGAGGAATTGAAAGGCAACAGCAAATTAAAGAGAACTTGTATCTGCTATTGCTTCAAAAAAGAGAAGAAGCGGCAATTTCACAATCTATTACAGCAGATAAAGCAAAAGTTATCGATAAAGCGTTTGCTTCTCCTATTCCTGTTTCACCGCAAAAGATGATTGTTTTACTGTGTGCATTCGTTATAGGTTTAGTTATTCCTTTTCTGATCATTTATTTAAGAGATTTATTGAATGATAAAATAAGAACTAAACATGACCTTGAGAAACTGGTACATGCACCTGTAATAGCAGAATTACCGGGTCTTGAGAAAGGAGATTCAGATATTGTACAGATGAATGACATTACCCCTATGGCTGAAGCATTCAGGATTCTTATTACCAATATGAATTTCATGCTTCCTAAAGATAAAAAGGGTAAAGTTGTGTTTGTAACATCCACGGTAAAAGGAGAAGGAAAAACCTTTACATCGGTGAATTTAGCTTTAACGGTGGCGACTCCTAAGAAGAAAGCCATTATCATTGGATCAGACATCAGAAATCCGCAGCTTCAGAGATACAATCCGGCTAGAAAAGGACTTACAGGGCTTACTGAATTTTTATATGATGAGAATTCCAAACTGGAAGATGTGATACATGTTTCATCCTTTAATCCACATTTGGATGTTATTTATTCAGGAATGATTCCTCCCAACCCTACCGAACTGCTTTCTAACGGTCGTTATGAAACTCTTTTAACAGAGCTTAAGGAAAGATACGATTATATTATCCTGGATACAGCTCCATTACTTCTGGTAACGGATACCTTCCTGATTGCAGAACTTGCAGACATTACAATTTATGTATCAAGATCCAGATATACAGAGAAAGCTCTTATGGAATTTGCCAATAATAATGTTGATACAAACAAAATTAAAAATGTTGGATTCGTTCTTAATGATGTAAGTAAAGAAGATCTTGGATACAGTAATAAATATGGTTATGGATATAATAACCACAAAGAACAGACATGGTTTGAAAAAATAAAAAATAAACTTAGTTAATGATGAAAAAATATAAGATAGCTGTTATTGGTCAGGGATATGTTGGCCTGCCTCTATCTCTGGAATTTGCCCCTCACTTTCCGGTTTTAGGTTTTGATATTAATGTACAGCGTGTAAATCAGCTCAATGAAGGAGAAGATATTACGCTGGAAGCAGATCTTGAAAAGCTTAATACCGGCCTGAATCAATATAAAGAATCAAACGGAATTTTAGGATATAAAGCAACCAGCCAATTGTCTGAAATTGGTGATGCAAATATTTTTATAGTAACGGTTCCAACCCCTATTGATAAGTACAACGCTCCGGATTTGAATCCTCTTCTTTCTGCCTCCAAAATGCTTGGAGAGATCATTAAGAAAGGTGATATTGTGATTTACGAATCAACAGTTTTTCCCGGCTGTACAGAAGAAGAATGTGTACCCGTTCTGGAAAAACATTCAGGTCTTAAATTCAATGAAGACTTTTTTGTAGGCTATTCTCCGGAAAGAATCAATCCCGGCGATAAAGTAAACACACTTACCAGCGTAAAAAAGGTAACCTCAGGATCTACTGAAGAAATTGCTGAAGAAGTAGATCAGCTATATAAAAAAATAATCACAGCAGGAACCCATAAGGCACCAAGTCTGAAAGTAGCAGAAGCTTCAAAAGCAATTGAAAATGCGCAACGTGACGTTAACATCTCTTTTGTGAATGAACTTGCTTTGATTTTTGACCGAATCGGTATTGATACTAATGATGTACTGGAAGCTGCGGGAACCAAATACAATTTCCTGAAATATAAGCCAGGATTGGTAGGAGGACACTGTATTTCAGTTGACCCGTACTACCTTGCTCATAAAGCCGAACAGCTGGGCTATCATCCCGACGTTATCTTGTCAGGAAGGCGTGTGAATGATTCAATTGCAAAATTTGTAGCCTCTAAAGTTGTAAAACTTCTGATTGCAAAAGGCGGCGTGATCAAAGATTCAAATGCATTGATTTTAGGAGTAACCTTTAAAGAAAACTGTCCCGATGTACGAAATACAAAGGTGATAGATATTTATAAAGAGCTTAAAGACTACGGCGTAAATGTAGATATTTACGATCCGTGGGCAAGCAAAGAAGAAGTAAGACACGAGTACGGAGTTGATATTCTGGATGCACTTCAGGAAGGGAAAAAATATGATTCATTGGTTATTGCTGTTTCTCACAATGAATTCTTTGAAATGGATCTCAATATCCTGAAGAAAGAAAATGCGGTGGTTTTTGATACCAAAGCATGTTTAGACAGAAATTTGGTAGACGCAAGATTGTAATCAGGTATGAACTATGACATCATCATCGTAGGTGCCGGCCTTGTAGGCCTTGCTACAGCGTATCAGGCTAAACTTAAGAATCCGGGTTTCAGGATTCTTGTTTTAGAAAAAGAAAAAGATGTCGCATTGCACCAGTCCGGTCACAATAGCGGAGTGATTCATAGTGGAATATATTACAAGCCCGGAAGCCTCAAGGCAAAAAACTGTATCGAAGGGTATAATACCGTGATCAATTTTGCCGAAAAATATGGAATCAAATATGACCTCTGTGGTAAAATAATTGTAGCCACGTCACAGGAAGAACTTCCTTTGCTGGATAATATCTATAAAAGAGGTGTTGAAAACGGGCTTCAGAATCTGCAGTATCTTTCAAGAGATGAATTCAGGGAAATTGAACCTCATTGTGAAGGAATCAGAGCTATTAAAGTTCCACAGACCGGAATTATAGATTATCCCGGAATTGCCAGAAAAATCAAAGAACTTTTTGAAGAACTTGGGGGAGAGGTTAAATTCAACACTGAAGTTAAAGGGATTACCAGTATAAGTTCAGAAATCATTGTAAAAACCAATACTTCCGAATTTAAGACTAAAAAACTGGTTTCCTGCGCGGGCTTGCATTCCGATAAAATCACGAAAATGACCAACAGTGAAAATGATGTGGTCATTATTCCTTTCAGAGGAGAATATTACAAGATAAAGGATGAAAAAAAATACCTGGTAAAACATCTTATTTACCCGGTTCCGGATCCCAGCTTTCCATTTTTGGGCGTGCACTTTACCAGAATGATAGACGGTAATATTGAAGCTGGACCCAATGCTGTTTTAGCCTTTAAAAAAGAAGGATACAGTTTTTTTGACTTTAATTTTGAAGAAACGATGCAGACTTTGATGTGGCCGGGTTTTAGAAAAATTGTAAAAAAATATGGAAAAACAGGAATGGGAGAAATGCACCGTTCCCTTTCCAAATCTGCATTTACCAGGGCACTTCAGAAACTGATGCCTGAAATACAGGAAAACGATCTGGTTCCCGGAGGTTCCGGAGTAAGAGCTCAGGCATGTGACAGAAACGGAGGATTGATTGATGATTTTGATATTGTGAAAAACGGAAACATTATTCACGTTAGGAATGCCCCTTCTCCAGCCGCCACTTCATGCCTTGCCATAGGAAATAAAATAAGCGGACTCATAGACAATTAATTTCCGCCAGATATACAAAATTCAACACAAAAACTAGATATGAAAATCCAAATGGTTGATCTTAAAGGTCAATATGAAAAAATAAAAACAGAAGTAGATGCCGGTATCCAGGATTGTCTCAATAATACCGCATTTATCAATGGTCCTGCAGTAAAAGAATTTCAGCAGGCTTTCGAAAAATACCTGAATGTAAAGCACGTTATTCCCTGTGCTAATGGCACCGATGCATTACAGATAGCAATGATGGCTCTTGATCTGAAGCCCGGAGACGAAGTAATTTGTCCTGCATTTACATACGTGGCTACGGCTGAAGTAATAGGACTTCTTGGATTGAAACCTATTATGGTGGATGTGGATGAAAATACCTTTGATATCCAGTTAGATGGTTTGGAAAAATACCTTACATCCAAAACCAAAGCAATTGTTCCCGTTCACTTATACGGGCAGAGCGCAGATATGGAAAGAATCCTTGAGTTTGCAGAGAAACACAACCTTTTTGTAATAGAAGATAATGCTCAGGCAATAGGCTCCGATTATACTTTTTCTGATGGAACGGTAAAAAAAACCGGGACGATAGGCCATATCGGGTGTACATCATTTTTTCCTTCAAAGAATCTTGGATGCTACGGAGACGGAGGCGCCCTGATGACGAATGATGATGAAATGGCATTAAAAATAAGAATGATTGCCAACCATGGGCAGGAAAAGAAATATTATCATAAAGTTTTAGGATGTAATTCCAGACTTGATACCATTCAGGCAGCAGTCCTGAAAGTAAAGCTTAAACATTTAGATGAGTTTTCGGCAGCCAGAAATAAAATGGCAGATTATTATGATCAGAATCTGACCGGTATTTCAAAAATTAAGGTTCCCGAAAGAGCAAAAAACTCAACCCATGTATTTCATCAGTACACGCTGAAAATAAAAAACGGGAAAAGAGACGGGCTGCAAAAATATCTAGCCGAAAAAGAGATCCCAAGCATGATATATTACCCGCTGCCTCTTTACAGGCAGGAAGCTTTTCAGCAATATGTAGAGGAAGGATTTAGTCTTCCGGTAACTGAACAGCTATGCTCGGAAGTGATTTCTCTTCCGGTTCATACAGAATTTGACCAGGAGGTATTGGATTATATCATCTCTGAGGTTAAAAATTATTTTAATTCATAAAAATATAGATATGTCAGATTTTTTTGCACACGAAACAGCTGTTATTGATGAAGGATGTGAGATAGGGGCCGGAAGTAAAATTTGGCACTTTTCGCATATTATGCCTGGGTGTATTTTAGGAGAAAAATGTAATATTGGTCAGAATGTGGTGATCTCTCCCAAAGTGGTTTTAGGGAAAAATGTGAAAGTTCAGAATAATGTATCCATCTACGAAGGCGTTACCTGTGATGATGATGTTTTTCTGGGCCCATCAATGGTTTTTACTAATGTAATTAATCCCAGGAGTGCGGTGAACAGAAAGAATGAATACTTAAAAACACACGTAGGGAAAGGAGCTTCTATTGGCGCCAATGCCACCATTGTGTGTGGTCATAATATAGGGCAGTATGCATTCATAGGAGCGGGTGCTGTAGTGACAAAAGAAGTTCCGGATTATGCTCTGGTAGTAGGGAATCCGGCAAGACATATGGGATGGATGAGTGAATTCGGACATCGTCTTAATTTTAATGATGAAGGCTTTGCCGTATGTGAAGAAAGTGGAGAAAAATACACAATAGAAAATAATAAAGTTTCGAAAATTTAAAAAAAAATACAAATGTCTGAAAAAATAAGATTTGCGGTGGTAGGCTGCGGGCATATCGGAAAAAGACATGCCGAAATGATTTCCAGAAATCCGGAATGTGAACTGGTTGCTCTGATTGACGTAAAAGATAAATCCTTACTGGGAATAGAAAGCTATGAGGTTCCTTTTTTTACCTCTGTGGATGAATTTCTAAAGTCAGGTATTGAGGCCGATATCGTCAATATTGCTTCACCAAACGGCTTCCATTTTGAGCAGGCTCATGAGCTGGTGGCTGCTGGAAAACACGTGGTGGTGGAGAAACCAATGACCCTTAATAAACACGATGCAGAAAAACTTATTTTTCAGGCACTTCACAAGCATAAACAGGTATTTGCTGTCATGCAGAACCGTTATTCACCACCTTCGGCCTGGATCAAAGAGATGGTAGAAAGCGGAAAACTCGGAAAAATATATATGGTTCAGCTGAATTGCTACTGGAACCGTGACGACAGATATTACAAGCCGGAATCATGGCATGGGAAAAAAGATCTGGATGGGGGAACGCTGTTTACCCAGTTTTCTCACTTTATAGATATTATGTATTGGCTTTTCGGCGATATTACCAATATTCAGGCGAAATTTGCAGATTTTAACCATAAAGATCTTACAGATTTTGAAGATTCAGGTTTCATCAGCTTTGATTTTGTCAATGGCGGAATGGGATCCTTAAATTATTCTACTTCAGTCTGGAATCAGAACTTAGAAAGTTCTATGACGATCATTGCAGAAAACGGTGCCGTGAAAATCGGAGGCCAGTATATGGATAAGGTAGAGGTATGTAATGTAAAAGATTATGAGATGCCGGAGCTGGCACCTACCAACCCTGGAAATGACTATGGAGCCTATAAAGGATCTGCAGCGAACCATCATTATATCATAGAAAACGTAGTTGATGTATTGAAAGGGAGAAACACAATTACCACCAATGCTCTTGAAGGCCTAAAAGTGGTGGATATTATTGAAAGAATTTATGCACTGAAAAAAAACGGAAATTATGAGCTTTAAGAAAGTCTTGGTTTTGGCGCCGCACACAGATGATGGTGAATTGGGAGCTGGCGGATTTATTTCAAAATTAATAGAAGATGGGGCAGAAGTCTATTACATGGCCTTTTCCACGGCTGAAGAATCTGTGCCCGAAGGTTTTCCAAAAGATATTCTGAAAACTGAAGTAAGAGCAGCAACTAAAGTATTGGGTGTAAAAGATGAAAATGTCATTATTTTCAACTATCAGGTAAGAAAACTTAATTACGCAAGACAGGAAATATTAGAGGAATTGATCAGATTTAAAAGATTACACCAGGATATTGATCTTGTACTGCTGCCTAGTATTAATGATATTCACCAAGATCATTCTACTATTGCAAATGAAGGAATCAGAGCTTTCAAAACAAAATCTATTTTCAGTTATGAACTGATATGGAATAATCTTTCATTTAATACGCAAAGTTATATTTCTCTGGAAGAGAGACATATAAGTAAGAAAATAGATGCGCTGAAAGAATATAAGTCCCAAGGATTCAGAGATTACTTAAGTGCTGATTTTATCAGATCTTTAGCAGTAGCCAGAGGAGTTCAATTTGGAGTAAAGTACGCTGAAACTTTCGAGGTGGTCAGACTTTCAATAAAATAATAAATTATGGCAACACTTACAGAAATCATTGAAAAACTTAATCCTGTACAGGTAATAGGAAATACTGATAAAAATGTGATTAATGCTATTCAGCTGGATGTAGATAATCAGAGGGATGATGTGGTGATGTGGGTATCTCCTAAGTTTAGTGATAGGCTTAAAAACATTTCCAAAGGTATTATTTTATGTGGTGAGTTTCCGGAAGAATATATCAACAATGGTTGTACTTATCTCTTATTTGAAAATCCTAGGCTGGCTTTTCAAAAAGCACTAACCGAGTTTTTTATGCCCGCAAAAAAAACGGGGATTTCAAAAACTGCAGTTATTGGAGATCATGTTAAAATAGGACAAAATACTTATATCGGCGAATATGTCGTTATAGAAGATAACTGCGTTATTGGAGATCATACAGTGATTGACCATCATACCACTCTTAAAAGTGACACTATTGTGGGAGAGTATGTTATTATCGGAGCAAATAATACCATTGGTGGTGTTGGGTTTGGATATGAAAAAGACGAGACTGGGGAGTATGTTTTTATCCCTCATATAGGAAATGTAATCATAGGAAACCACGTGGAAATAGGTAACAATACATGCATCGACAGAGCTGTATTGGGAAGTACTGTTCTTATGGATAATGTAAAGGTAGATAATCTTGTACATATAGCACATGGAGTAAAAATAGGGAAAAACAGTCTTATTATTGCCAATGCTATGGTGGCAGGAAGTGTAGAGATTGGTGAAAATACATGGGTAGCCCCTTCCTCATCTATTCTTAACCAGAAAAAGATTGGGAACGATGTTACTATCGGTTTGTCTGCAGTAGTGGTGAAAAATGTAGAAGACGGTCAGACGGTTATAGGAAGCCCGGCTGAAGAGATATCTATTGCTCTCAACAAGAAAAAGTTATTGGCTCAAAAAGTTTATATTTCAGAATAATTATAGAAACAAGAAAATTTTCAGAATAAAAACATAAAAGAGATGAAGCACGTTTTGATAATTCCTTCTTGGTACCCATCCAGGCATAAACTCATCAATGGGATCTTTTTTAAAGAACAAGCTGAAATATTAGCCCAGAAAATGAATAAAGTTGCAGTAGTTGCCCCTTTATACAGATCCTTTAAAAATTTTGATTTTTCACCAAATCAAACCAGAGAAGAAAATATAAATGGGGTAATTACATATACCGAGGAAATTTGGCACTTCCCAAAAATTGAAAACTGGAATAGAAAAAGATGGTTAAATACATGTGATAATTTATTTGAAAAATATATATCTGTTCATGGAAAACCAGATATCATTCATGTACATTCTATAATTTTAGGGGGGTTCTTTGCAAAATATATTAAAGAAAAATATAATATTCCTTTTGTGATTACAGAGCATGCTACCGGTTTTGCATTAGGTTTATATGAGAGAGAATATCAGGATTTTAAAGCGATTACAGCTGCTTCATCCTATAATATTGCGGTGAGCCAAAGCCTTGCGGATACTTTAGTCGAAAGGATAAATGGAGAATGGAATGTGATTCCCAATACGATAAAAGACATTTTTTTCGAAAAAGGAAAAATAGCTGTTAATCAAAGGAATGGAATGGAGAAAAAGATCAGTTTTTTCACTCTATCCAATCTGGTTCCCATCAAAGGATTGGATCTTTTGTTGGAAGCTTTTTCAAAAGTACTAAAGGACAACAGTGAAATTCAACTTATCATTGGTGGCGAAGGAAGTGAAAGAGATTATCTGGAAAAAATTACAAAGAAAAAAGGATTGACAGAGCATGTTACTTTTTTAGGCAATCTAACCAGAGAAAGAGCAATGGAAGAATATGGAAAAGCAGACTTCTATATTTCCGCCAGCTTGCAGGAAACTTTTGGAGTTGTTGTTATAGAAGCACTTTCTTTTGGTCTGCCATCTGTAGTAACCCGGTGTGGCGGTCCGGAATATATTGTAAATGATTCCGTAGGGATAGTGGTAGAGCGGAATTCTGTAGATGAATTAGTAAAAGGGATACATTATATCCTTGCTAATAAAAATCAATACGACAGAAAAAAAATTATTGAATATAGCGAAGAGAGATATTCAGAGGATGTAGTCGGAAAAAAAATAATCAATGCATATGATAAAGTAGTAAATGGCTAAAAATATAATTCTTTTATTGTTCAGAAGGAGTCTCGGTGCTTTAATTTCAATTCTTGCAACAACAACCATTATTAAAAACCTGTCTGTTGAAGATTATGGAATCTATTCTATATTCCTGAATATAGTTTCTCTGGCGTCTACATTTACAACATTGGGGATTGATGCAGCTACAGGATATGTTTTGCAAAATAAAAAATATAAAAGAGAAGACGCTTTAGTTAATACGTTTTCACTGGGAGCCATAATTTCCGTCATCAGCTTTTTTATTTTTTATGGCATTTTTTATAATCTGCACATGTCAGATTTTAATATTATCCCGCAGGACATAAAAATGTTTATGGTGGTAAGCAGTGTTTGTATGTTATATGCAAATATTTTGTACTCTATTTTGATTGGGAATATGAGTTTTAAAAGTTATTCTTTTTTTACAATAATACCCAATGTTTCGCTTCTGATTGCTCTTTTCATTACAACAAGGTTTTTCCACTTATCACTTAAAGAAACAGCCTTCTATTTTATGATGGGCTATATCCTTACTGTAGTTTCTTTATCTATTTACCTTATTTTAAAATATAAAATTCTAAAAAATCTTTATAGTTTCAAAAAAGAAATTTCACTCTATATTCTTCGGTATGGCTTCATGTCTTATCTTTCCAATGTAATTACCTTTTTGAATTATAGAGTAAATATTTTTATTATAGGGTATTATTTAGGTTCTAAAGATGTTGGTTTTTACTCTACGTGTCTGGTTGTGATTGATTTCATATGGTTGATTCCAAGTACGATGGCCTCTATCACTTATCCTATGTTTTCAGACCCCAATAGACGAGATCTGAGAAAACAATTGATCCCTGTCATTACCAGAAGTATTTTATTGCTGACGACACTAGCGTTTTGCGGATTTTATTTATTAGGTGATTTTTTTATTCCTCTTTTGTTTGGGAAAGAATTTTTAGTTATAAAAAGTATTTTACTTATTTTGGCTCCGGGAATTATTTTATTCGGAGCTGGAAAAATTATCACAGCAGATTTTATTTCACAGGGTAAACCCAAAGTTAATATTTATCTTAACGGTTTGGCGTTATTGATTACTGTAGTTGTGAATTTTGTACTTATCCCTCATTTTGGGCTTAAGGGTGCAGCCATGGCTTCCAGTATTTCTTTTAGTTGTGTTTTCATTTCTAGTTTGATAATCTATTGCAAAATGACACATACGAGAATTTTAGATTATATTGTTCCCAACATATCAGATTTTAAGATGATTTTAAAGGCAAGAAATTAATGTATATTGTAGTTTTTTTTATAATTTTTTTATTGTGGTTAGGAGGTGTAGGAGGTTCTTTGCAGCCTACCAGACTTCTCATGTTGGGTACTCTGTTATTTATACCGGCATTCAGTAAAATGTCTGATATCAAGTTTAATAGAGAAATTAAATTTGGAATTAAATTTTACGCTTTTTGGCTTATTTACGGAACTATTACCTTGCTGTGGAGTGTAGATCCCGTAGTCGGATTAAATTCAGAAATTATTGCCATGTTTCTCGGAATGATAAGTCTTATTATCTTTCCTGTATTTCTGAAAAATGATGAAAAAAGTTTAAAAACAATCAGGAATGCCTGGATTCTGGGACTTGCATGTACATTACCTATCGCATTTTATGAAATTTCCACTATGCAGCATTTTTCTTATGATGAAGAAGAAAGATTGTTGGGAGGTCTTGGGGTTTACGCTCCGTTTGCATCTATTTTCTTTGGAAACTACAACAATTATTGTGTTTACATCTGTTTTTGCTTTCCATTTTTATTTTGGGCATTAGTAGAAACACCTTCCAAAATATGGAAAGTTATATATGGAAGTTTTATAGGTGCAGGTATACTTATCATTTTTATCAATACAAACAGGACATCTTTAGTGGTTGTAGCCCTTTATTTGCTTTGTTTTATCCGGTTTAAAGTGAAAAGTGTTTTAACAATCGTGGGAGTGTTTTTTCTAGTAATTGTATTATATAATTATTTACCGGCTTCATTAAGATCTACGCTAGACATGTTATATAATTATAGAGTTAATGTAGATTACTCTGAAGATACATCGAGTAAGCTGCGGGAAGGAGTGTTTAAGGAAGGAGTCCGTTTTCTTAAGGATTCCGGAGGCTTCGGGAGCGGAGCAGGAAGTTTTGAAGAATTGATGCTTAGATCACCAAAGTATGATGGTATTTCTAATCCGCATAATTTGTTTTTAGAGATCTTTGCTCAGTATGGAGTAATTGTCTTTGGTTTATTTATTTATTGGTTTTGGCTAATACTGAAAAAAATTAATAAAAACACATCATTAAATGGATATTCTAAGCGAATTTTAATGATGGGGGTTTTCGCGATACCTGTCATTGGAATTATCAACAGTGCCGCTTTAGGTTATACCATATGGTGGATATATTTCTCCAGCCTCGTTATGATCGCTTCGATTGATTTTAAAGCCGAAAAATTGGAAGTATGAAAATATTAATGATTTGTGATGCTTTTTTTAATAGTCTTCAGTATCAGGAGAACTTAATGGCAAAAAGCTATGTTAAACTTGGGCACGAAGTTGTTATTATAGCTTCAACCCATGAAAGTTTAATCGATTTTACAAACGACATCCATGACAATTCGAAACCTGAAAAAGTTGAATATCAGGATGGTATAAAAATATATAGAGAACCTTACAGTATGAATATTCTTCATAAGATAAGAAAATTTAAGAATGTAAAAAAAATACTTGAACAGGAGAAACCTGACTTTTTATATATTCATGATATACAGTTTAATACCGGAGAGCTGGTTGCTTATAAAAAGAAGCATAATGTGAAATTTATAATGGATTTTCATGCAGATTATACCAATTCCGGAAAAAATTGGGTATCTATCAATATACTCCATAAGATTATTAGAAAAAGATATCTTCACTATTATCTTAAATATATAGATAAAATTTATCCGGTTGTTCCGGGAAGTGAAGAGTTTTTGAATGAACTATATGATATTCCTAAAAAAGACATGGAGATTTTGCCTCTGGGTTGTGAATATGATGAGTGTCAGAATGTAAAGAAAGACATAAATATTACAGAATATAGAGCACAATTCGGAATCTCTCCGGAAGATATTGTTATTATCACGGGAGGAAAATTTCATACGCTTAAGCGCACACATTTGGCTGTAGAAGCTGTTAAAAAACTTAATATTCAAAATGTTCATCTGTTGGTGTTTGGTACAGCAGATAAAGACCATGAGGAGTATCAGAAAAAGATGCAGGAAGAGGCTAGAGGCTATAATATCCATTTTACAGGCTGGGTAGATGCAAAAAAAACATATGAGCTGATGGCGATTTCTGATATTGCCCTTTTTCCGTCTAGCCAGTCGGTATTATGGCAACAGTCTATAGGTATGCACCTTCCTGTTATTGCCGGAGATTTTGGTGGGCAGGATATGAGCTATCTGAATAGGAACAACAATTTGATAAAAGTAGATACAGAAAATTTAAATACCACTTTTTTTGCAGATATTTTACAGAAATTGATTAATGATCCTAAATTGCTTGAAGAAATGAAAAAAGGAGCGGAGAAAACTGCCAAAGAATATCTGGATTACAGGACAATTGCAAAAAAAACACTTAGCTAACTTTTATTAAAAAATCTATGAAAATTTTTCAAATCAGTAGTGAAGTAAATATTGGTTCGGTAGGAAGAATTGCTGAACAGATAGGGGAGAATATTTTAAATGAAAATTGGGAAAGTTATATAGCTTATGGAAGAGAAGAACTTCCCAGCAAATCAAAAGTATTTAAGATTGGAAATAAGCTGGATGTTTACAGGCATGTTGTATATACAAGACTTACTGATAAACATGGATACGGATCTG
Source organism: Chryseobacterium endalhagicum (assembly GCF_016745235.1). Taxonomy (GTDB): domain Bacteria; phylum Bacteroidota; class Bacteroidia; order Flavobacteriales; family Weeksellaceae; genus Chryseobacterium; species Chryseobacterium endalhagicum. The sequence goes on from NZ_JAELVM010000001.1 coordinate 729,750, forward strand.
AAAAACCAACATATCAATTAATTGAAAAAATAAAGGAAGTCAATCCAGATATTATTCATCTTCAACATTTACACGGCTATTATATAAATATTTCCATATTATTCAATTATTTGTCTTCGGTTAAAGCAAAAGTAGTTTGGACTTTTCATGATTGTTGGTCTTTTACGGGACATTGTGCATATTATGAGATGATAGACTGTCAAAAATGGCAACAGGAATGTTTTGATTGTCCACAGCTATCAGAATATCCAAAGTCTTTGTGTGTTGATCGTTCAAAAGAAAATTTTAGAGATAAAAAGAAATTATTTACATCAGTTAGCAATTTAACAATAGTTCCTGTCTCTACATGGCTTGAAGGGGAAGTGAAAAAATCTTTTCTTAAAGAAAGTAAAATTACAACAATACATAACGGTATTGATTTAGAAACATTTAGCCCTAAGAAAAGTGATATAAGAAATAAATATAATTTAAGTGGTAAATTTATTATTCTTGGGGTTGCAAGTCCGTGGGACAAAAGAAAAGGATTGAAATACTTCATAAAACTTGCGGAAAAATTAAAAGATAATAGAAAAATTGTTTTGGTAGGTTTAAGTAAAAAACAAATTAAAGATTTACCTTCCAATATTATTGGTTTAGAAAGAACCAAGAATGTTTCTGAATTGGCAAATTTATATTCTGCTGCAGATGTTTTTGTAAATCCTACTTTAGAAGATACATTTCCTACAACAAATCTAGAAGCATTAGCTTGTGGTACGCCAGTTATAACATTTCTATCAGGAGGTTCTGCTGAAGCTATTGATATAAATACAGGAATTATTGTGGAAAAAGGAAATATTGAAAAATTAATTTTTGCGATAGATGAAATAGAATTTAAAACAAAGGAATTTTACAGCGAAAACTGCAGGAATAGAGCTGTCTTAATGTTTGATAAGAGTAAATCCTTTTCAAAATATATCAAATTATATAAAAAAATTTTAGCAATATAATTTAAAAACTATTTTCCGTGTTAGTTGTTTATAGAGTTCAATTATAATCTTTGAATAATTATAATTGAAAGAATGGAAAATTGAGGTAAACAATTTAAATTTACAAATTTGAATTGAATAAAAAAGATAGCTATAAAATGGAAAAAATTATTTTAATAGAAGATACCATAATAAATTCTTGTGATGCAAATAATTTATAAATCTTAAGAAGACTATGACAAATGTTAATAAATTTTTGAAAACCCTACTGGTGATAAGTGGTATTATTGTGTTTTTTTCATGCATGAAAAAAAATGATGGAAGCTATCAGAAAAAATCTTTTGCAGAAGTTTTAAAAGCTAAAAAAGATACTTCTCATGTCAATATTTATGTTATTCAGGGAAATCATGGTAAAGATTTCAATGATTTTCTAAAGAAAAATAATTTGCAGGAAATGCATTATATTGATGATAAGATGATTATTGGGGAAGGATACTCCATTGATTATAAAAAGTTGGATTTTCATCTTAATGAAACGTTTCCGGATCCCAATGCAACCGGGATTTGCTATATAGATATAGAAGATCCTTATATTAATGCCTTATCTGAAGCTAACCCGGATTCTAAGGAATTTAAGCGTTCCCTTGATTTATTTGTAAATTCAATAAAGTATTGTAAAAGTAAGCGTCCGAATGTTCAATGGGGACACTATGGAATGCCACGTACAACATTTGAAGATCCTAAGATATTATCTTCAAATAAATATTTAGGACCTATTTATGAAGCTTCTGATGTACTTTTTCCGTCTCTTTATTTATTTAAAGATGATCAGGCTGTTGATTATCAGGTTAATTTTGATTATTTGAACGAAAATACGATAGAGGCAATTAAAATAGGGAAGCAATATAAAAAGCCTGTGATAGGTTTCGTAATGCATAGATTCCATAACTCTGACAAAAGATTACAATTCCTTGCAATGAGTGATGAATTTTGGGCCCGTTATTTAAATTCTGTCTTAAAAATTAAATATGGAAATAAAAGATTAGACGGCATCACCTGGTGGGGAGCAGATACTTATTTTTACACCTCCAAAGCAGAAGGAAGTAATCTAAGGAAAGAATTTAGTGGAAATCTTGAGGAATTTAAAAAATTTAATGACCAGAAGCTGATTCACAAAGGCAATATATTAATAAACACAGTAGATAATAGAAAAAAATGAATAATAGACCGTACCAAATCTGTACAAAAACAATAATGGATACTACAGATCCCAACATTATTTTTAATGAGAAGGGTGAAAGTGACTATTATACCAACTATAAAGAAAATATTGAACCTAACTGGCATACTGATCAAACAGGCTATGATGAGCTGATGAAAATTGCCGATAAAATAAAAAAAACATCAAAAAATAAAGATTTTGACTGTATAATAGGATTAAGCGGCGGATTAGACAGCTCATATGCAGCGTATGTGGCCAAGGAAATTATGGGAATACGTCCTTTGATTTTTCACGTAGATGCAGGCTGGAATACAGACAAAGCGGTAGGAAATATTGAAAAACTGATTAACGGTCTGAACCTCGATCTCTATACAGAAGTGATCAATTGGGAAGAAATGAAAGATCTTCAGGTTGCTTTTCTGAAATCTCAGATCTCCGATCAGGATTTGCCACAGGACTATGCTTTCTTCTCCGGGCTTTATAAATTCGCCAAAAAACATAAAATTAACTATGTCCTTACAGGGAGTAATTTTTCTACAGAATGCTGTAGAGAACCTGAAGAATGGGGAGGGTTTCCGGGGATTGATACCACATTAGTAAAAGATATTCACTCTAAATTTGGAAAAAAGCCTCTTAAAACATTTCCTTTAGTAGACATTCTTTCCTACAAGATCTATTACAAATATGTCTATGGAATGGAAGTTTTTAAACCGTTAAATCTGGTGCCTTTCAATAAAAAAGAGGCGGAATCTCTTTTGGTGGAAAAATTTGGATGGGAACCGTTCCAGCATAAACACCATGAGTCCAGATTTACCCGTTTTTATGAAGATTACTGGTTACCGAGAAAATTTGGTTATGAAAAAAGAAGAGCCCATTTTTCATCACTGATTCTTACCGGGCAGATGACGCGTGAAGAAGCTTTGGATAGGATTTCAAGACCTGAGCTTTCGGAAGAATTCTTATTGAAAGAGTTTGAGTATGTAGCTAATAAATTAGATCTTAGCAAAGAAGAATTGCAGCAGATCTTTGAGGGCGGAAATAAAACCTATAAAGACTACAAAAATAAAATGGGTATTATTAAATTTGGTGCCCAGGCAATGCAGAAGCTGGGCTTAGAAAAGAGATTATTCAGATGATAACAATTATAGATTACGGTGTAGGAAATATCAACGCTTTTGTAAATGTGTACAAAAGAGTGGATGTGCCCGTGAAAATAGCGAAAACAAAAGAAGATCTTGTAGATGCAAAAAAACTGATCCTTCCCGGTGTAGGGCATTTCGACCATGCAATGACGCAGCTGAATAATTCAGGAATGAGAGATAAGCTGGATGATCTTGTGCTGAATGAAAAAGTACCGGTAATAGGAATTTGCGTAGGAATGCAGATGATGGCCAATAACAGTGATGAAGGAAAAATGGACGGGCTAAAATGGATTGATGCCACCGTTAAAAAATTTGATGAAACAAAAATTAATCAGGTGACCAGGCTTCCACACATGGGCTGGAACGATGTAAAACCTGTAAAAGACATTGAATTATTTAAAGGATTGGAGGATAATGCCATTTTTTATTTTCTTCATACCTATTATTTCCAATGCCATAATGAAAAAGATATTATGGCTGTGACGGAATATGGAGGTGAGTTTGCTTCTGCAGCACATCATGAAAATAAATACGGAATACAGTTTCACCCGGAAAAAAGCCACCATTACGGAGAGATTCTGCTCCACAATTTCGCGAAACTTTAGACAATTAAATTTTGAACACAAATGCTAAGACCAAGAGTTATACCAAGTCTGTTAATACAGGATAACGGACTTGTCAAAACGGTGAATTTTAAAAATCCCAAATATGTGGGAGACCCAATCAATGCCGTGAGGATCTTTAATGAAAAAGAAGTTGATGAATTAGCCATATTTGATATTGATGCTACGGCCAAAGGGCTGGAGCCTAATTATAGTTTAATAGAAAGAATTGCCAACCAGTCCAGAATGCCTCTTTGCTATGGAGGTGGAGTGAAAACAGTTGAACAGGCGCAGAAAATTTTCGGACTCGGGATTGAAAAAATTGCACTTTCTTCAGCTGTTCTTCAAAATCCACAACTGATAACACAAATTGCAGAAAGAGTAGGATCACAAAGTGTAATTGTAGTGCTGGATGTTAAGAAGAAACTTTTTGGCGGCTATGAAGTGTACACTCATAATGGTAAAAAGGCTACAGGAATTAATCCTGTTAAATTCGTTGAAGAGGCACAGAAGCTGGGTGCCGGAGAAATTATTATCAATTCTATAGACCAGGATGGAGTGATGAAGGGATATGATATGGGGCTTATAGAAAAGATCAGAGAAAAAATATCATTGCCACTTACCGTTCTGGGAGGGGCCGGATCTTTAGCAGATATCAAACAGGTAATAGATAAGCACGGGATTATAGGTGTTGCAGCAGGTAGTTTATTTGTATTTAAAGGGGTATATAAAGCCGTATTAATAAACTATCCTTCTTTTGATGAAAAAGAGGCGCTAAGACAGAAATAAATATATGTGTGGAATTGCAGGAATTATTTATAAAGACGGAACTTCTGTAAAACAGGAAGATCTTAAAAAAATGACAGATAAGCTGTCACACAGAGGGCCGGATGCTGAAGGTTTTTTTATCAGGGAAAATCTTGGATTTGGACATCGAAGACTGTCCATTATTGATAAAAGCAGTTCTGCGAATCAGCCTTTTTTGTTAAAAAATCAGGTACTCACATTCAACGGAGCCATATATAATTATGTAGAGCTAAAAAGTGAACTGGAACAGCTGGGCTACACTTTTTCTACAAGTTCTGATACAGAAGTACTGATCGCTTCCTATGATTGCTGGGGCGAAAAATGTGTCGAAAAATTTAATGGGATGTGGGCTTTTGCTATTTATGATCCCAAAAAAAATAAAATATTCTGCTCACGGGACCGGTTTGGTGTAAAACCGTTTTATTACTACTCAGATGATCAGAAAATTATTTTTGCATCAGAAATAAAGCCTATTCTTGAAATCCAGAAAGTAACTGAGGTTAATCTTCAGGTCATGATTCAGTTTATTACGGTTAATTTAACTGAGCAGACTCATGAAACCTTTTTTAAGGGAATTAATAAGTTGCCGGGATCTCATAACCTGATATACTGCCTTAATAATCACGTATTTGAAATACAGAGATATTATGATATTCCTTTTCATAAGGAAATTTCAAAATTAAATTTAGAAGAATCATCACAGTTATTTCAAAATGAATTAGAGAGATCTGTGAAACTGAGACTAAGATCTGATGTGAAGATGGGATCAGCATTAAGCGGTGGTTTAGACAGTTCCTATCTGGCTGCAGTAGCATCAGGAATTTTTTCAGAAAAGGGAGACGAAAAATTTAATGTAATTTCTGTAGGTTCCAGAAATCCTGATAATGATGAAAGTTATTACTCAAAAATAGTTTCGGAACATCTGAACTTAAATCAGGACCTTATTTATCCTGATAAAAAGGATTTTGAAGATGAGATATTAAAAGTGATTATCCATCAGGAAGAGCCTTTTGGAGGGCTTTCTATTTATATGCAAAACTTTCTGATGAGCGAAACCAATAAACTTGGAATAAAAGTATTGTTGGATGGCCAGGGAGCCGACGAGATATTACTTGGTTACAGCCGGTATACTGCGGCCTATTTGAGGAATCATTCTTTTCTAAAAAATATAAAATTTTTATCAAATATCAGAAGTCATTATGATATTTCAATATTGACAGGAATACTTACTTATCTTTACTTTAGCGTATATTCTGTGAGGAAATGGAGAATATTATTCAGAGGAAGAGGGTTAAAAGCAAAATATAGAAATGCTATTGATTTTACTTTAATGAAAAATCTTACAAAATCATATTCTCATATTTTCAGCATGCAGAGAATTGAAATTTTTTGGGCCCAGATTCCGGAATTACTAAGATTTGAAGACAAAAATTCTATGGCTTTTTCAGTGGAAAGCAGACTTCCGTTTTTAGATTATAAATTTGTAGAAACATGTCTTTCTATGAATAATAATTTTAAAATCCATAAAGGCTGGTCGAAATATATACTTAGAAAAAATATGGAAGGCAAACTTCCGGACGAAATTACCTGGAGAAAGAGAAAAATAGGTTTTAATGCCCCTACAGAAGAATGGTGGCCCTATTCAGATACAATTTTGGAAAAAATTAATGAATCTAAAATCATACAGGAACTTTACTCCAAAAAAATAAAAATACTAAAGAACAGGGAAATGCAGTGGAAACTATATAATATTGCCGTTTGGGAAGAAGTATTTAATATGAGAATTAAAAACTAAATTAACACAATATGATTATTAAAAATAAAAAACTTCTTATTACCGGAGGAACAGGCTCATTTGGATCGGCGGTTTTAAGAAAATTTATAAATACAGACCACTTTCAGGAAATCCGTATTTTTTCCCGTGATGAGAAGAAACAGGATGATATGCGGAATCAGTTTAAAAGTGATAAATTGAAATTCTATATCGGAGATGTACGGGATTATAACAGTATTGAACCTGCTATGAGAGGAATCGATTATGTATTTCATGCCGCTGCCCTCAAACAGGTGCCCTCTTGTGAGTTTTTCCCGATGCAGGCTGTAAAAACAAATGTGGAAGGAACACAAAATGTAATTGATGCCGCAGGTAAGAATAAAGTGAAAAAGGTGATCTGCTTAAGTACAGATAAAGCAGCATATCCCATCAATGCCATGGGAATTTCCAAAGCCATGATGGAAAAAGTAGCTGTGGCTGCTTCCAGAAACTTAGAAGAAACAGTAGTTTGTCTTACCAGATATGGAAATGTAATGGCTTCAAGGGGTTCAGTGATCCCGTTATTTATAAAACAGATCAAAAATGGTGATCCTATTACGATTACAGATCCTAATATGACAAGGTTTCTGATGTCGCTGGAGGAAGCGGTGGATCTGGTTCTGTTTGCATTCGAACATGGAAATCCCGGAGATTTATTTGTTAATAAAGCACCGGCAGGAACTATCGGTGATTTGGCCCAGGCATTAAAAGAAATGTTCAAAGCTGAAAATCCTATTAAAGTGATTGGGACCAGACATGGTGAAAAACTATATGAAACCCTCTGCACAAGGGAAGAAATGTTAAAAGCTGAAGATATGGGAGATTTCTACCGGATTCCTGCAGATAACAGAGATTTAAACTATGCGCAATACTTCTCGGAAGGGGTTGAAGACATATCAAAAATAGAAGATTATCATTCTCACAATACTGAACAGCAGGATGTAAAAGGAATGAAAGAATTATTACTGAAGCTCCCTTTAATAAGAAAAGAAATTTTGGGAGAAGATCTAATGCAGTATCCCGATTAAATTTGAGTATTATGGATAAACCTGCAATTTTAGAAGGAAAAAGTTATTCAGATGAAAGAGGTAACGTTATTTTTAATAATGATTTTAATGTTACTGAAATCAAAAGAATGTACTATATTGAAAATACAGATACGGAATTTATAAGAGGCTGGACAGGGCATAAAATTGAACAGCGCTGGTTCTCTGCATTGCAGGGAAGCTTTTTAATAAGGTTAATTAAAATAGATCATTGGGAACTTCCTTCCAGGCAGTCTGAAATTCTAAAGTTTGAATTAAATGCCGGAAATCTAAATGTTCTTCATGTTCCAAAAGGGTATGTAAGTGCAATTCAGGCCAGAGAAGAGAATTCAAGATTACTGGTAATGGGAGATTATTTTTTAGGAGAATCAGATGATATTTATCGATTCCCTATAGATTATTTTGAAAATTTATAGACATGAAAAGAATAGGAATTACAGGACAGAACGGGTTTGTCGGTTCTCATCTATACAATACATTAGGCTTAAAGCCTGAGGAATTTGAGAGAGTTGATTTTGAAAAAGAATTTTTTGATGATGCTGAAAAACTGGACGATTTTGTAAAGCAGTGTGATGTCATCGTTCATCTTGCTGCCATGAACCGTCATCCGGATCCTGAAGTAATTTTTAAGAATAATATTGATCTGGTAACTTCATTGGTCACTTCATTGGAAAGAACCGGATCCCAAGCGCATATTTTATTTTCCTCTTCCTCACAGGAAGAAAAAGATAATTTGTATGGCAGATCAAAAAAAGAAGGAAGAGAACTTTTAAAGAACTGGGCACAGAATTCTGGCGGAAAATTCACCGGGATGATTATTCCAAATGTATTCGGACCGTTTGGAAAGCCTAATTATAATTCTTTTGTAGCCACTTTTTGCTACAAACTTACTCACGGAGAAACTCCCGTTATAGATAATGATGGTGAAGTGAAACTCATTTATGTTGGCGAGCTTGTTCAGGAAATTATCAATCAGATTGAAAATGCTGAAACCAATGATTTCTTTGAAGTGCCGCATACTTCTGTTAATAAAGTTTCTGAGGTTCTTTCAAAACTTGAACATTACAAAAAACTATATTTTGAGAACGGGGAAATCCCGGAATTGAAATCGAAGTTTGACCTGAACCTTTTCAATACATTTCGCTGCTATTTTGATATTAAAAAACATTATCCGGTAAAATTCACGCAGCATACAGATCCCAGAGGAGCTTTTGTGGAAGTAATAAGACTAGGAATCGGGGGACAATGTTCATTTTCCACTACTGTTCCCGGGATTACCCGTGGAAATCACTTTCACACCAGAAAAATAGAAAGATTTGCGGTGATCAAAGGAAAGGCATTGATACAGCTCAGAAAAATTGATACAGATGAGGTGATGGACTTTTATCTGGACGGGAATGAGCCCGCCTATGTAGATATGCCCGTATGGTATACCCACAATATCAAAAATATAGGAGAAGAAGAGTTATATACTATTTTTTGGATCAACGAACCTTTTAATCCTGAAGACGCAGATACCTATTTTCTAAATGTTTAATTATGATGTCATTAAATAAGGGTAACATTGAAACTTTGTTTGTTTTTTTTCTTACCATTGGATATATATTTGTTTATTCACTGGCTGTACCCTTTAATACCCAGAATTCATATTTTTCCGTTCCATTTAGGATCACCATGCTTCTGGTGAGCCTGTACCTTATTTATCAGAATTTTGAAAATATCAGGAAAAGGAAGCTAACCATCATTTTTACTGCTCTTTTCTGGATTTTATATCTGGTTAAAGCTAATTATAGTTTCCGAAGTGGTGTATTTATGCCTAAGGTAATGAAGAATGAATACCAGATATACATAAGAATGATTGTTTTAAACATGATTCCTTATATTGCTGTTCTGAGTATTAGTCTTTCAAAAGATATCATGGTGAAGCTTAATAGGTGGGCATTTAATTTCCTGCTGATCATTATAGGTCTCAGCAGCTTGTATATTATTTTTGTAACACACGGCTTTGAAAGATCAAGTGGAATATTTGCCAGTTACTATATCAGTGTGGGTCATTACGGTCTTTCTTTAGTGATATTGTCCGTATTTTATTACTTCCAGCCCTCAGAGAAAAAGATAAAACCCATTCTGGGAATTTTGATAGGAATTTTCACAGTGTTCATTTCTTCTGCAAGAAGCCCTATGCTGGCTGCACTTGTTCTCGTATTGATATTTCTTATCTACTTTAATAAACTGAAATACTGGATCGCTTTAGCATGCTTTATACTTATTTTTGTAATCGTAATTTATGGTTTAAAACAAACCTCTCTTGCTGACTTTGCATTTGTCAATAGGATGTATGATGCCATTTTCAATAGAGATGGATATGGAAGGTCACATTATCTTTTAATGGGCTGGGATATATTTAAAAATAATATTTTGCTTGGCGGAAATATCCTGTTTGAAGACGGATTGTACCCCCACAATATGCTTATAGAAATATTAATGGGTATGGGAATCGTTGGTTTTATTGTATTTTGCCTGTACTTTAAAGATCTGTGGAAATTTAAAATCAGATATGTTAAGGAAAGGATATATAATTTACCCTATATTTTATTTTTTATTCAATATTTTGTTTTGGTTTTAACCTCATACAATATATTTGAAAACATGGAATTTTGGAGCTTTGCAGCAGTAGCTGTATCTATAATATTATTTTGCTATGATGAAGAAACTAAAAGTAATGACAGTCGTGGGAACACGGCCGGAAATCATTAGATTATCAAGAGTATTATCCGCTTTGGATCAGTCTGAAGCAGTGGAACATATTATTGTCCATACCGGGCAGAATTATGATTATGAACTCAATCAGATCTTTTTTGAAGATTTAGGCTTAAGAAAACCTGACTACTTCCTGGAAGCTGCCGGAAAAACAGCTACAGAAACAGTAGGCAATATATTAATAAAAATAGATCCCCTTCTGGAGGAAATAAAACCCGATGCTTTTTTGGTGCTCGGAGATACCAATTCCTGCCTTTGCGCCATTCCTGCTAAAAAAAGACAGATCCCGATCTTCCACATGGAAGCAGGAAACAGATGCTTTGACCAGAGAGTACCTGAAGAGACCAACCGTAAAATTGTAGATCATACTTCCGATATTAATCTGACGTATTCTGATATTGCCAGAGAATATTTACTGAGAGAAGGACTGCCCGCTGACAGAATCATCAAAACAGGTTCGCCCATGTTTGAAGTCCTGAATCATTATCTGCCCCAGATCGAAAGCTCGGATGTTCTCAAAAGACTGAACCTGGAAGAAGGAAAATATTTTGTAGTATCATCTCATAGAGAAGAAAATATTAATTCTGATAGGAATTTTAATGGATTAATGGAAAGCCTTAATGCACTTGCTGAGAAATTTGGATATCCAATCATTGTTTCTACCCATCCCAGAACAAGAAATATGATTGATAAAAAACAAATTGAAGTAAGACCGGAAATCCAGTTTCTAAAACCGCTCGGCTTCCATGATTATAATGCACTTCAGATGAGGAGTTATGCAGTGCTTTCCGATTCAGGAACAATTTCTGAAGAATCCTCGATCCTTAATTTCAGGGCTTTAAACATAAGAGATGCCCATGAAAGACCGGAAGCTATGGAAGAAGCATCAGTGATGATGGTAGGATTGTCCCCGGAAAGAATTATGCAGGGAATGGTGCAGCTGCAACAGCAGAAAATCGGGAAAGAACGGAATTACAGACCTGTATCAGACTATTCTATGCCGAATGTTTCTGAAAAAGTAGTAAGAATTATTTTAAGTTATACAGATTATGTGAACAGGGTAGTCTGGAGCAAATAAAACACAATGTCGAAAAAAGTATTAATACACAGTATCGTTTTTGCACCGGATGCAGTATCTACGGCATACCTCTACAATGATATTGCGTACAATCTGAAGAAAAACGGATTTGAAGTGGAAGTACTTTCCACCATGCCGCATTATAACAAAGTAGAATCGGATCTTGTAAAAACAAAATTTAAAAGAAAATTCCTCGGCCTTTATTATACCAGCGATTATAGAGGAATAAAAGTATACCATGTACCCCAGAAAAAATACAACAGTGTTCTTTTGCGTGGTTTTATTATGATATACTGGCACCTGTTGTCATTTTTCCTTGGATTAAGGATTAAGAATGTAGATGTTATCATCAGCCCTTCACCGCCGCTTACGATTGCATTGGTATCTATAGCCCTGGCCAAACTGAAAAATGCCAGATTTATCTATAACGTACAGGAGATTTATCCGGATTTTTTTGTCAATCAGGGAAAAATGAAATCAAAATCTGTTCTGAATATGCTCAAAAAGCTGGAACGGTTTGTATACAAACATTCAGATTCTTTGATTACGATAGATCAGAATTTCAGAGATACGCTTGCCCAAAGAATGGAAGACCCTGAAAAAATTGAAATTATTGCTAATTTTGTAGATACGGAACTGTATCACCCAATCAGTAATCCGGTGATCAACAGATCCATTTTTCCTGAAAATAATACACTGAAAGTGATGTATGCAGGAAATATAGGATTTGCCCAGGATTGGGAACCGCTGATAGAAGTTGCAAAAAAAACAAAAGAAATGCCTGTAACTTATTTTGTGATTGGTGATGGAGCATGCAGGTCATGGCTGAAGGATGAGATTGAAAAACATAATTTAAACAATATCAGCCTGATTGATTATCAGGCCAGAGAAAGTATTCCACATATCATTAATTATGCGGATTTACATTTTATTTTCATGAATAAAAAGCTTGAAAAAGACGGATTGCCATCCAAGGTGTATACTATTATGGCCTGTAAAAAACCATTGCTGGTTATTAGTAATAAAAATACACCGCTTTATGATCTTCTGGAAAATACCGGAGCCGCTTTTTTAATTGAAAATTCATCCAATGATGTCAGTAAAGAATTGTTTGCTGTTTTAAAAGAAGCATTGGAAAATAGAGAACAACTGAAAGAAATGGGAGAAAAAGGCTTTGATCTGGTACAACAGCATTACACCAAAGAAAAAGTCACAGAAAAATACTATAAGCACATAAAAGATTTAATTAACAGTTGATTAAAAACTAATTAAAAACCCCTGATGAAAATAATTATTATAACCCAGGAAGACTCTTTTGTCGTCCCCAAAAATATTGAAAAAATTCTGCGGCTGGAAAATGTAGAGCTTTTGAAGGTCATAGATATTGACTCCGATTATAGCCTGGTTAATAAAAAATCCTACTTTATAAAAGGTTTTGGTTTATTGCAGACCATAAAAATGGGACTGCAGGTAGTGTCTGCAAAAGTTCTGAACACCGTAGATACCCTAACATCCCATAAACTTGCCATTTCTCCCAAAAGCTTAAAAGCTGTTTCCGACAGATATAATATTAAATTTGAAAGAATAAAAAATCCAAACGCTGCCGCTTTTCTGGAAGAAATGAAAACCTTGCAGCCCGATCTTATTGTATCCTATTCAGCGCCCGTTGTATTCAAAGAGGCATTATTAAAAATACCGAAGCACGGCTGTATTAACCTGCATTGTTCTTTTCTTCCGTATTATGCCGGTGTTATGCCCAGCTTCTGGACGCTTTATAAGAAAGAGAAAACTACGGGAGCTACCGTGCATTATATGGACACCAAGATTGATAACGGAGCCATTTTAAACCAGAAAGAAATAGAAATTTCTGAAAATGAGACGATGTTTTCACTGATTGTGAAAAGCAAGGAAATAGGTGGGAATTTAATGTGCGAAACGATTCGCCAGATTCAAAATTCAACGCTTAATATTCAGGAAAACTATGCAGAAAAAGGAAGTTATTTCACCTGGCCTACAGTAGAGCAGTTTCAGGATTTCACAAAAAACGGAGGCAGATTAATATGAAAAAGTATGCAGTTCTTAGTATGGATGTGGAAGACTGGTACCATCTGGACTATTTTAAAAAAGAAGAATGTGACCAGAGTCAGTCCACTTTAGATGGGTTGGATATTTATCTGGATATTTTAGACCAATATGATATTAAAACCACTTTTTTTATTGTAGGAGAGCTGGTGGAAGTTTTAAAAGATAAAATTAAACTTATTCAGCAGAAAGGACATGAAATCTGCCTGCATTCTTATGCCCACCAGAGACCGCTTCAGCTGAGCCTTGAAGATTTTAAAAAAGATACCCTCACAGGGATGAGTTCCTTCAAAGAACATACAGGTATTGAGGTGACCGGTTATAGAGCGCCTTGTTTCAGTTTAGACAGAGACCGCCTTGAAATTTTGAAAGAACTTGGATTTAAATTCGATTCCAGTAAAATCAAATTTGATGCTCATGATCTGTACGGAAGAATGGATCTTAATGGATTTGAAGAATCAGGCTCTGTAGTGTACAGACAAGGTGACTTTTATGAATTTGAGGCATCTACTGTAGAAGTATTCGGAAAAAGTCTTCCGGTATCCGGAGGTGGATATCTGAGAATTTTCCCGTGGACATTAACGAAGATGCTTCTTAAAAAATACTTTAAAACAAACCAGCATTACTTTTTTTACATCCATCCATTTGAATTTTCTAAGAATCATAATATCAGAATTCCAGAAAATACAGATTTTAAAACAAAAATCAGGTTCAGCCAGGGAAGGAAAAGTGTGGAAAATAAAATGCATAAACTCATTAAATTATTAAAAGAGAATAATTATAAGTTTGTTACATTTAACCAAATTATGAAAAATGAAAGCTAAACTTCTTTTAACGGGAGCGAGCGGATTTATTGGTTCTCAGATTTACAAAGCCTTAAAAGATGATTTTGAAGTTACTGCTATTGCGTCATCCTCAAAGCATCAGGACTTTACAGCTCTTGATCTTTTAGATGGCAAAGCTTGCAGGGATTTTTTTCATGATAAAAAATTTGATCTCATCATCCATGCTGCGGCAATAGCACATGGCAAAAATAAAACCACCACATCAGTTGGCGATGCTAATATTCAGATGACTCGTAATATTTTCAATTCTTTAGATAGTAAAGATTCAACTGTAGTTTATCTCAGTTCCGTTTCTGTATATAGTTTTAAGAATAATAAAGAGACTATTTCAGTACAGGATGTACCAATACCGGTTACAGAATATGGAGAAAGCAAATTGGCGTGCGAGAAGATAATTCAGGAGAGAAATCCTAAAACATTGCATATTCTGCGTCTGGCTCCTGTATATTCAGAAACCAATTTAAATGATCTTGGAAAACGGGTTTTTCTGCCGGTTTTTAAAGTTCCCTTTTTTACAAAGCAGGAAAGAATATATTCATTATGCAATATAAACCAGGCGGTAAAAACTGTAACGGCTGCTTTGAAATTAAGTGAAAATTCCTTGGTAATTGTAAAAGATGATAAGGATTATACACAGCAGGATCTGCTTTCATTTTTTAATCTGGAGAAACCTAAAATTGTTATTAACAGGAATATCGTCGGGCCATTACTCTTTGCATTAAAATTAGTACCTGTTTCAAAGGTCAATGTCATCAGAGATATGTTTACCAAACTGTTTTACTCTGTAAGATACACTAATTAAAAACTCTTTTGATGGATAACTTTATTTATTTAATCATATTTATACTCTTGTTTTTAACAGAGCTGATCTATTTCAGAATTGCTGACAAATACAATATTATAGATAAACCCAATCACAGAAGTGCCCACACGCAGGTTACATTAAGAGGTGGCGGAATTATTTTTCCGGTGGCATTTATTGTATTCTGTTTGTTGAATCTTAACGAAGCAGTCCAGAATTACTGGTCTTTTGGGGTAGGGCTTTTAGCCCTGTGTACCATCAGCTTTATAGATGACGTTAAAACATTATCGAATAAAATCCGCCTTTCCGTACATCTGATTTCCGTGGCGCTTCTTTTATACTTTACGGGAGCCTTTGCTTTAATGCCCCTCTGGGCATGGCCAATCTTATTCATATTAATAATAGGAACTCTGAATGCCTATAACTTTATGGATGGTATTAATGGAATGACGGGTGTGTACAGTCTGGTAACTCTGGCTTCCTTAGCCTACATCAACAAAGAGGTGATCCAGTTTACCGATAACAATTTTATAGCATATCCTGTCATGGCATGTCTTGTTTTTTTATTCTTTAATTTCAGAAAAAAAGCGAAATGTTTTGCCGGTGATGTAGGAAGTATGGGAATTGGCTTTTGGGTAATAGGGCTCATTACACTCCTTATCATGAGAACGGGGGAATACAAATACATCCTTTTACTTTCCATTTACGGAATGGAGGTGGTTCTTACCATCATTGAAAGGATCATGCTGAAAGAAAATATTTTTGAAGCCCACAGAAGACATCTTTACCAGCTTTTGGCTAATGAAAAGAAAATTTCCCATTTAGTGGTAAGCTCTGTGTATGCTGTTTGTCAACTGTTAATTAATATATTTTTAATTCATTCACAACTTCCCGTTTGGGCTGTTATTTTGATTATATTTATCCCTTCTGGCGGAATTTATTTAGGATTAAAATGGAAACTGAAAAAGGAATACAATCTATAGAAATATAACCATGAAAATAAAAGAAACTCCACTTAAGGATTGTTACATTATAGAACCCACAATATTCGAAGATGACAGAGGATACTTCTTCGAAAAATTCAATGAAAAAAAATTTGAAGAGCTTACAGGAATGAACGGCCATTTTGTTCAGGATAATATTTCAAAATCTTCGTTCGGTGTACTCAGAGGGATTCACCTGCAGAAAGGGGATCATGCCCAGGCAAAATTAGTTTCCTGTTTAGAAGGAAAAGTTTGGGATGTAGCCGTTGATCTCAGAGAAGATTCTCCAACCTTCGGAAAATGGTTCGGAATAGAGCTTACCGCAGAAAATAAAATCCAGATGTATGTTCCCCGTGGGTTCGGACACGGTTTTTCTGTATTAAGTGAAACTGCTGTTTTTGCTTATAAATGTGATAATTTCTATAATAAAGAATCTGAAGGAAGTGTAAAATTTAATGATCCTGACCTTGGGATAGACTGGAAGATGGATGAAAAAGATATGGTACTTTCAGAAAAAGATCAGAATGCGCCTGCTTTTAAAGACGGGGATTTCTAAATAAAACCTTGAAAACCACTTTTCTAAAGTGGTTTTTATTTTTTAAGAGGTACTCTTTTATTATTTTGTATCTTTGCACACTCAAAATCAAAACGATGCGCACAAAATCTGTAGGGAAGAAGAAAATCAATGTAGTTACGCTTGGATGCTCCAAGAATGTATATGATTCCGAAGTATTAATGAGCCAGCTGAAAGCCAATGGAAAAGAAGTGGTTCACGAAGACCGCGGAGATATTGTGGTGATTAATACCTGCGGATTTATTGATAATGCCAAGGAAGAATCCATCAATACCATCCTTGATTATGTAGAGGCAAAAAACAGAGGCGAGGTTGAGAAAGTTTTCGTTACAGGTTGTCTTTCAGAAAGGTATAAGCCGGATCTTATTAGGGAAATTCCTGATGTAGATCAGTATTTCGGAACAAGAGATCTTCCTATTCTTCTGAAACATCTTGGTGCAGATTACAAACATGAGCTGGTAGGAGAGCGCTTAACCACCACGCCTAAACATTATGCGTATCTTAAAATTTCAGAAGGCTGTGACAGGCCTTGTTCCTTCTGTGCCATCCCGTTGATGAGAGGTGGGCACGTTTCCACTCCTATCGAAAAACTGGTTCTGGAAGCGCAAAAACTGGCCAAAAAAGGAACCAAAGAGATTATTCTTATTGCTCAGGACCTTACTTACTATGGTCTTGATCTGTATAAAAAACGTGCACTTGGAGAATTGTTAAAAGAACTGGTGAAAGTAGAAGGAATCGAATGGATCCGTCTTCACTATGCTTTCCCAAGCGGTTTCCCTGAAGATGTACTCGATATTATCCGTGAAGAACCGAAAGTCTGCAATTATATTGATATTCCCCTTCAGCATATCAATTCCGACTTATTGAAATCCATGAAACGTGGAACAACTCACGAAAAAACAAATGCTTTATTAGCCAAATTCAGAGAAAAAGTGCCGGATATGGCTGTCAGAACTACTCTGATTGTAGGTTATCCTGGAGAAACTGAAGAGAGATTCCAGGAATTGAAAGACTGGGTAAGAGAACAGAAATTTGACAGATTAGGATGTTTCACCTATTCTCATGAAGAAAATACAGGTGCTTACGTATTGGAAGATGATATTCCTCAGGAAGTAAAAGAAGCCAGAGTAGAAGAAATCATGGAGCTGCAGTCGCAGATTTCATGGGAAAAGAACCAGGAGAAGATCGGGAAAGTTTTCAGATGTGTATTTGACAGAAAAGAAGGGAACTATTTCATTGGAAGAACAGAGTATGATTCTCCCGATGTAGATAATACAGTTCTGGTTTCAGCAGATGAAACCTATATTTCAATCGGAGAGTTTGCAGAAGTGAAAATAACATCAGCAGAAGAATTCGACTTATATGGCGAATTGATCTGATAACTCACCTTTTATGCAAAAATAGAGTAGTTTATATTTTTCGCATATAATTAGAAATATTAGTAAAATTTAACACGAATATCAAAGCGAATGAATTTACTATGGTATTGGTTTTCAATTAGTTGACTTTTTGTTATATAAAAGTATTTTATTTTTTTTGTATAAAATGAATAAATTTGAAAATTATGTCTTAAATTTGCGCAATAAGCAATGTTTTAAAATCAAATGCTTCAAGCAGTTGCCTGTTTTATCAAGCTGAAAAACATAAGCCTGAATGATGAGCACAAGTTGGGATGCATGTTCCGTTTTGGAAATATTGATGGAAAATAATGTAATTTAAATCTTAAAAACTTATGAAAAAATTTTTATTAACAGCGACGATGCTCGTTGGCCTTTCGGCAGTTTCCAAGGCTCAGCAGGGACGTGTAGGGATTAACACGACTACACCTTCTGCCACTTTAGACGTAGTAGCCAATACTACCGATAATGCCAGACCTGATGCCTTACTAGTCCCTCGTATGACCGCAGCAGAATTAGCTTCTAAAGACGATACTGCCGGTACTTATGGTGCCCCTCAGAATGGAGCTATTGTCTACATTACTTCCGGAACTGGTACCGGACCAAGAAAAGCAAAAATTACCGGAGCAGGATTCTACTATTTTGACAATACTGTCCCTGAATGGAAACCTTTTGGAGGTGGTACAGTAACAACTACGCCATTCAGAATACTGGAAGGACAGGCAGCGTCTCAAACCTATGACTGGACAAATACCAATTTTGATTATTGGGAGTTTACATCTGGAGGTTTTCTTAATCTAGGAAACCCTGCACAATTTAACGGTAGGACTATTCACGTTAGAAATTCAGGGGCTGGAGCAATACAGTTTACAGGTACTGAACTTACAACAAGACCACGAAATTTTGTAGCCTTAACATCACAATCAGCTATAGAAGTTTATAGTAACGGTACAAGCTGGTATTTGATTTCTGGTAGAAACTAATAATTAAAACATAATACAATGAAAAAAACTTTTGTAAATATAGTGGGCTTGTTTTTATTAATTCTTGGAGTTAATAGCAATGCTCAGATTCTTGGAAATGGTCCTCTTGCTTCTTCACTTGAAGGAACTAACTATTTTTTTGATGGCAGTAACTTCGAATCATTAGCAAACCAAAGCTACGGTAGAGGTTTAGGTTTTCCTAGAACAAACTTAACAACCTTCCAATTTGATACTGCACCAATGGATAATGATGTAACTTTATCCAACTTTGATGGTATGGTAGTTTATAACAGCGCGACTGGTAATACTCTTGCCGGACAAGGGGTAACCACTGCGGTAATTCCAGGATTCTATTACTTTTCAAACCCAGGAAATCCAGGAAATATTACTAACGGTAGATGGCTTCCAATCGGTGGAGCTTCTCCTAAAGTAACAATCGGAACTGCTGAAACTACTACCAATACTTTGATCAACACTGGGGTAGGGGTAGACAAGCAGCTTTTTGCACTGAAAGGTACATTCACAGCAAGCGGTACTTCTACAGCAGTAAATATTCCTGCTCCGGCTGGAATGACAACTCTGTATGGTATTACTATCTATAAGGCAGGTACAAACACTGTTTATGACAGAAGCTTGTATTCTTATACAGTAGCTACCAGTGCAGGAAATGCAATTACAGGTTCACCAAGTATGTCGGTTGTTTATCCTTCCGGAACATATGACTATGTAATTGAGTACTTAAAATAAGAATTACTTATTGATATAAATAAAACCAATGACCAGCTCATTGGTTTTTTGTTTTTAATATATATAAGGATAGATCGTAAGTAGAAAAAGTAATTGACTGCTTACAGCGGTAATGATTGGATCTTAATTTTATTATACGGATCCGGAAGGTTTACAGGCAAAACAGATTTGATGGCATATAAATTGAATTATTAAAACACGATCATTCAGGAAACTCTTAAAGGACGTTGTTAATATTCACGTATCAATCTAACCGAAAACAGCCTGAAAGACTTCCAGGAAAAGCCTTTAATGGTTTGATGATCTTAAAATTTTTAGATTTAAAAAAGAATATAGGTTGAAATCTAAAAAAATACAAATTATTTAATTGATTGATTTTCAACTGTTTAAATAATTTAAATTTCTTATTTTTTAATGAATAAGTTAATTATGTTAACTTTTAGCCTGTTTTTTTAACGTTTTTTAACAGTGCTACCTAAAACCCCTGTTTATAGGAGCTTACAGGCTTTGTTAACATACATTTTGGTTTTTATTAACGGTTTTTAACAAATGGAGTATGGACTTTAGAACATTCCTTATACTTTTGCTCCGTCAAAACCAATAAAATTCAAGATGATGAAAAGATTCATTCTCGTAATCATAATGATGATTTCAACCTTAGGTGTTTATTCTTTTACAGGTAATACCTTAGATGCGAAGAAAACAAGTTATGCATCGTACTACCACGATAAATTTAATGGTAGAAAAACAGCAAGCGGAGAGATCTTTAGCAACTCAAAGTTCACCGCTGCAAACAGAACGCTTCCGTTTGGGACTAATATTAAAGTTACCAATCTGAACAATGGAAAACAGGTTATAGTAAGGATTAATGATAGAGGACCTTTCCATGCATCAAGAGCATTAGATATTTCTAAAGCCGCGTTCGATGAAATCGGAGATATCAGTCATGGTACCATTCCGGTTGAATATGAAATTGTCGATTAAACTTTATGATTTAAAAGTAAAAGCCAGCTGATTCAGCTGGCTTTTTGTGTTTTATGGTTTTACAGATTGAATTCTACCATGGCGGGACAATGATCGGAATGTACAGCCTCCTTTAAAATAACAGCCCTTGAAAGCTTATCTTTTAAAGGATAGGTCGCAAAATTATAATCCAGTCTCCAGCCTTTGTTATTCGCTCTGGAATTTTGTCTGTAGCTCCACCACGTATAATTGTCAGGCTCATTATTGAAAAAGCGGAAACTGTCTATTAGTTCGCATTCGTTGATAAAGCTGGTCATCCATTCCCTTTCCATCGGCAAAAAGCCGGAAACATTCTTTAAACGGACCGGATCATGAATATCAATGGCCTGATGACAGATATTAAAATCTCCGGAAATAATAAGGTTAGGAATTGTTTTACGCAGCTCCTTGATATAAACCAGGAAATCATGGCAGAACTGCATCTTGAATTCAAGCCTTTCAATATTGCTGGCAGAAGGAACATAAACGGAAATAACCGAATAGCCGTCAAAATCTGCTCGGATGATCCTGCCTTCATTATCGTAGCTTTCAATACCACATCCGTGTTCCACATGGTTCGGTTTGATTTTTGAGGCGATTCCGACCCCGCTGTAGCCTTTTCTTACAGCAGAATGCCAATAACTATGATAACCGGCTTTTTCAAGACTTTCGATATCAATCTGGTCGTTTCCGGCTTTGCTCTCCTGAATGCAGATGATATCCGGATCAGCGGTCTTCAGCCAGCCCAGAAAATCTTTTGTAAAGGCAGCCCTGATTCCGTTGACATTATAAGTGATTAACTTCATGAGTTCTGTATAAATATTTTAAAGTGTTCGTTGTATTTTGACGGAATAAATTCAATGATATCATAATCTGCTATCTGATGGGAATAGAAAGGATCTTCTTTAATAATCTCCTCGATTTCCTGTTTAGAAGCTGCGTTCGCAAGAATAGCTCCTCCCGTTCTGGGTTCTTTTCTGCCCGAGGTAATAAAATTCCCAAGACTATAGTATTTGTCAAGGAAAAGGTTATGTTCCGGAATGAAACGTTCTACGTCTTCCAGAGATACTTTATAAGTCAGTGAGATGATAAACATTGTTTTTCTGCTAAGATAGCAACTCTGAAAGACTATTAAAAGTGCGTGTAAAAAAGAAGCGGCAAAAATCGAAAGATTTTTGCCGCTTTTGAGCCCAAATTTATAAACTATGAAAAACTATTTGGGTTCTAAAACGCTGATAGGAATAATACATTCCTCCAATGATATTCCACCGTGCTGGTAGGTTTCTTTATAATAGTTTACAAAGTGATTGTAATTCTTTGGATAGGCCAGGAAAATATTATTCTTTGCAAAAATATATTTCGAGCTTAAATTTCCTTTCGGAAGAAACAGCTTTTCAGGGTTGGTAATGGCCCAAACGTCGCTGTCATCGTATGTTAAACTTTTTCCAGTCTTGTAACGGATATTCGTGGATGTTTCACGGTCTCCGACTACTTTACTAGGTCTTTTAACATAAACCGTTCCATGATCTGTCGTAATCACAAGTTTGTAGCCGCTTTCTGCTGCTAACTTAATGATTTTTAAAATGGATGAATTTTCAAACCAGTTATAGGTAAGGGATCTGAACGTTTTATCATCACGGATCAGCTGGTCTACAATATGGTTATCCGTTTTAGCGTGCGAAAGGATATCGATAAAGTTGTAGACAATCACCAGAAGGTCATTATTTTTATGCTGATTGAAATCGTCATAGATCTTTCTTTCAAAATCGGCATTCAGTACTTTAAGATACTTCATAGATTTAGATCCTAAACCGATTCTTTTCATCTGATCTTCCAGGAAGTCACGCTCAAATTCATTTTTATTTCCTTCCTCATTATCATTGAACCATTTATCAGGAAAACGCTTTTCTATTTCAGACGGCATCAGTCCTGCAAAGAATGAATTTCTTGCATATTGTGTAGCCGTAGGAAGAATGCTGTAATAATAATCCTCCGAAATCTTATTATAATATTTTGTAAATAACGGTTCAATAACTTTCCACTGGTCATAGCGCAGGTTATCTACCATCAGAAGCAGAACTTTTTCCTTTTCTACTTCAGGCTTTACTTTTTCTTTAAAAAGGGTATGGCTCATCAAAGGCTTTTCAGAATCCGTAAGCCAGCCTTCGTAATTTTTTTCAATGAATTTGGCAAACTGAATATTCGCTTCTTCTTTCTGCGACTGCAAAAGATCAGAGAATTCATTATCTGCTACTTTATCAAATTTAATTTCCCAGCTCAGGATTTTCTTATAATATTCTGCCCATTCCTGATACGTTCTCAAATAAGAAAGTTCCATAGAAAGGTTTCTGAATTCCTGCTGGTACTGAAGAATAGTTTTCTGTTCCACCAGATTATCCTCCTGAAGATTTTTCTTTAAGGACAATAAAATCTGGTTTGGATTTACAGGCTTAAGGATGTAATCCGCAATCTGAGATCCGATCGCTTCTTCCATAATATGTTCTTCCTCACTTTTGGTAACCATCACGATCTTTAAAGAATTATCCTTCTCCTTAATCATAGGAATAGCTTCCAGTCCCGAAATTCCGGGCATATTTTCATCAATAAGCGTCAATGCAAATTTCTCCGAATCCATGAGTTCCAGAGCTTCATTCACATTATTGACCGGGGTTACCTGGTAGCCTTTTTTTTCTAAAAATACGATATGGGGTTTGAGTAAATCTATTTCATCATCTATCCATAATATCTTTTCCGACATAATTTATTTTTTACATGGTTATTGTATCAAAATGTTGACCAATTCCTTTTAAATTCTCACAATTTAAAGAGATTAAAAGTTAAATATTAGTTAAATGGAAATCCGCTCCATTCCTGCTGATATTCAATTTATTTAAAAACCGGTCTTAATATATTCCAAAGCTCTTTCCAGAACTTCATCTTTTCCCTGTTGCACCCCTTTCACAGTAGGTGTTATGATAATATCCGGCACAATCCCGATTCTCTGCGTTTCCCTTCCGTCCGGATAATAAGCCCCGAGCCCGGTAAAGCACGTGTCCAGATCTGCTATTTTGAATCTTATAACGTCACCATTGGCTCCTGAAGTATGGCTGCCGATCACTTTTGCTTTCGGATGCTGTTTGAACATCATCGTGGTGGTCTCTGCCTGGCTCTGTGTATTCCCGTCTACCAGGACAATTACGTTCCCTTTATAGTAATCCGGATTTTTCCTTCCGATACTGTTTTTTGAGCTATAGAATTTACTCAAATAATCCGTCTCCGGGAAATTAAATTGATAATAAATTGATTTCTCCGGAAGAATCATCCTGCTTAAAGGGATAATGGTCTGTTTCGGGTAATTTCTGAGATCAAAAATAATGGATGCTGCAGATTTTAAATCTCCGTACATTTCGTCCAGATCACTTTTTTCAATAATGCCCATATTCGCGTAGCCAATTTTCCGGCTGGCATCGAGAAAATTCCATTTTTGTTTTGCTGCAGGCTTTTCTGTAATAATATCTTTCAGAAGATACGTTTTGGCGGTCACAGAAATGTTCTGCCCGTCACGCTCGACTTTAACGGTAACAGAATCATTATTGCTGAAAAGAAAAAGGTTTTTCACTTTGGTGATTTTCCCCCAGGAATTGGAGGCCGGAACATATTTTCCAAACCTGTTGATCATCTGCGGAATGGTTCTTCCGTTAACATCATAAATGACATCGCCTGTTTTTAAAGAAATTTCTTCATCCAATCTGTTTTTAATGATCTTTGTGATCACGAGTTTTCCCTCCGCATACGTATATTCTACAGGAACTTTTCTTCTTCCGTACTGATGGGCATTGATCAATGGAGAATAAAGAAAAGCGTGGGAATCATCCACCTTTGTCACCAGTTCTGCAAGCGTCAGATGATAACTTTCATCATTTTGAATGCTCAGGAATTTGGGAATCATCTCAGTTAAAACATCATTCCAGTTCTGATCTGTCTGGTATTTGTACGGGAAAAAATATTCTACCTCGTTCCAGTATCTGAAAAGTTCAAGAAGAGAAATTGGTTTTGATGTAAATTTTGAACCATAAGAGTTTTCATTTTTAAAATAAACTTTTCTTCCGCCTGTTCCAAAATAATGGTTGCTGCCAAGATTCCTGTTGTTTTGGATAAAAAGAAGCTGGCGGCTGAGTTTTTCATTAAAAATATTTTTGTCGTTAATCCAGCTTGGATCAAAGTTTCTTAAGAAGTAAACCTTCTCTTTATTCTCTTTAGAACAATTTTTACATTCATCAACTTTCCCGAGATTATTGATCCAGTTAAAGTATAATTCATTCAGGTGATCTTTATCCCGGATATTATTAAGCTCATCTATTTTTTTTAAAAGCTCCTGGTCCCATTCGAAATCTCCTTTTGCCACACCGGGATGGTAATATTTCAAAAATCCCCAGATTCTGCACAGCGATGCCAGCTTTTGAGTTTCGGATAAAGCCTGCGCGGAAAAATGTAAACTGAATAAAAGTAGGATGAAAAGAGAAATTTTTCTCATTAAAATGGGATGGTTATTTGCAATACCAAAGATATATTTTTAAAAACAGAATAGGAAGAAACATCTGTGAAAATTAATACAGATTTTATGATTAAAAGATTAAAGAATTGAAGGATTTAAAGATTGAATAACTCATATCAATTCAATAGGTATGGGCTTTAGCCCATCTTCAAAATATCAACCCTCCACCAGGGTTTTAGCCAAAACCTGGAGCAACATTTTAACGCAATCATCTGTGTCAATCCGCGCCATCTGTGGTTAAAAAACAGTATTTGGAAGATTAAGGAACTCTCACCAATACCAAAAAACAAATTTGTATATTCTGCATAACGAATCTTTAAAGCCTGAAATTCTTTAACATCAATTTAATGAACCTTCAAATTTAAAATCCCTAACTTTGTTTACTAATATAAATGTTTCAATGCAGAACAAGCTAAAGATCATCAACGATCCCGTTCATGGCTTCATCAGAATCCCACACGAAATTTTATTTGACGTCATCGAGCATCCTTACTTTCAGAGGTTAAGAAGAATTGGGCAGACCGGTCTTCTGAATCTGATTTTTCCGGGTGCCACGCATACGAGGTTTCATCATGCGCTGGGAGCAATGCATCTTATGTTTACGGCATTGGAAACGCTGCGTCAGAAAGGGATTAAGATCTCTGAAGAAGAAGAAAAAGGCGCTATGCTGGCAATCTTGATGCATGATATAGGGCACGGACCGTTTTCCCATGCGCTGGAAAATATGCTGATGGATGACTGGCACCATGAAAAACTTTCATTGTTATTGATGAATAAGTTAAATGAAGAATTCAACGGAGAACTTTCCGTAGCCATTGAAATGTTCCAGGGGAAATACCACAGGAAATTTTTCAATCAGCTGATTTCTTCACAGCTTGATGTAGACAGACTTGATTATTTAAACAGAGATAGTTTTTTCACTGGCGTTTCAGAAGGAAATATTAATACACAGAGGATTATTTCCATGATGAATGTCTGCAGTGAAGGCGAGCTGGTCATTGATGCCAAAGGTGTTTACTCCATTGAAAACTTCCTGGCTGCAAGAATGTTTATGTACTGGCAGGTATACTATCATAAAACTTCGGCACTTGCAGAGTTTCTTCTGGTTAAAATCTTACAGAGAGCAAAGTATCTCGTGTCGGAAGGAATGGATCTGCCTGCGGGCGAAAACCTCAGATATTTCCTTCACCGGGCAAAAAGTTCGGCAACTGATGAGGATATTTATCGTTTTACCCAACTCGACGATAATGATATAATTCATGCGATGAAATCCTGGCAGAATTCTGAAGACTTTATTCTGTCTTACTGGTGCCGGTGTGTGATCCAGAGAAATCTTCCGAAAACGATCATTTCTACCCGTCCTTTCGAAAAAGAATTCATTGAGGAAAAGATAAAAAAGACCAATGAATTTTTTGGAATTGATAATGGAAAGGAGCTTGTACATGAAATTAAAAGAAAATTACTGCCTTATGACACCGAAAAACAGCCTATTTACCTTCTGAAGAAAGACGGCGAGAAAATACGGCTGGAAGAGTCGCAGGACCAGTTGCTGTCCGGGCTTGTAGTGCATAAGACGGCAAGGTATATTCTTACCTTTCCAAGAGAAATATCTCAGATAATATCTTAAATAATCTTAAAATTCACGTTCCGAAAATCAAAAAATGTTTGCGAATTACAGAATTTCTTATCTTTGCAGAATATGGAATTTACAGCTTCGCAAATTGCAAGTTTTATTGACGGACAGATAATAGGCGACGAAAGCACGGTTATTACAGGGGTTTCACCAATTGAGAATGGTGAATCAGGACATCTTTCTTTTATAGCACAGGACAGATTTTCGCACTTTTTAGATACCTCAAAATGCTCCGTTATTATTGTTTCGGAAAAACTTATAGATAAAGTTAATTATAATCCTACCTTAATTGTCGTAAAGGATGCATACCTTTCATTTCAGATTTTAATGAATTTGTACCAGGAAATGCAGGGCAGAAAAGAGGGAATCGAAAACGGTTCTTCTATTCATGATACCGCTGTGATTGGTAACAAAGCGTATATCGGGGCATTTACCTATGTCTCGGAGAAAGCTAAAATCGGAGAAGGTTCGCAGATTTATCCGCATGTATATATAGGAAAAGGAGTAAAGATTGGTAAAAACTGTAAAATAGACAGTGGTGCCAGGATTTATGACTACTGTATCATCGGGGATAACTGCGTGATTCATTCCAATACGGTAGTAGGAGGTGACGGATTTGGTTTCCAGCCGACTGCGGAAGGATTTAAAAAGATCCCTCAGCTTGGAAACGTGATCATCGAAGACGATGTGGAAATCGGTTCCAACTGCAGTATCGACAGGGCTACCATTGGTTCTACCATTATCGGGAAAGGAACGAAGATCGACAACCTGATCCAGATTGCTCACAATGTGAAGATCGGACAGAACAACGTGATTGCCGCACAGGCGGGAATTGCAGGATCTACCACCATTGGAGACTGGAACCAGATTGGCGGACAGGTTGGAGTGGTTGGCCATATTAAAATCGGTAACCAGGTTAAAATTCAGGCTCAGAGTGGGGTGAATTCCAGCGTAGGGGACAGAGAAACTTTATACGGATCTCCGGCTATCAGCTACAACGACTATCTTAGAAACTATGTACATTTCAGAAATTTTACTGAAATTGTAAAGAGAATAAATAATCTTGAGGATACCTCAAAAGATAAAACTAATGAGTGATATGCAAAAAACACTCCAGGAAGAAGTAACGCTTTCTGGAATTGGCCTTCATACAGGTAAAGAAGTAAAACTTACCATTAAACCTGCTAAAGAAAATACAGGTTTTGTGTTCGTAAGGACAGATCTAGAGGGACATCCTCAGGTAGAAGCTGATGTAAATTATGTAGTAGCTACAGAAAGAGGAACCACATTAGAGAAATTAGGCGTAAAAATTACTACCTGTGAGCACCTTCTGGCTGCGTTAGTAGGTTGTGATATTGATAATGCCATTCTTGAAATGGATGCTTCCGAGCCTCCGATTTTAGATGGATCCTCTAAATTCTTTGTTGAAGCTATCGAAAGCGTAGGAATAGCAGAACAGAATATTGCCAGAGAATACCTGGTGATCAAAGAAGTACTGAGCTATGCAGATCCGGCATCAGGATCAGAAATTACCATCATTCCTTCCGATACGTACGAAGTGACTACCATGGTAGATTTTGGAACCAAAGTATTGGGAACTCAGAACGCTACCCTTAAAAATATTTCAGAATTTAAAGACGAAATTTCTTCTGCCAGAACATTCAGCTTTCTGCATGAACTGGAAATGCTTCTTGATCACGGATTGATCAGAGGTGGAGATATTTCTAATGCCATTGTATATGTAGATAAGGATCTTACTCCTGATACTACTGAAAAACTGAAAAAAGCATTCGGGAAAGACAATGTGTCTATCAGACCGAATGGTATTCTGGATAATCTTACATTGAATTATCCTAACGAAGCGGCAAGACATAAATTACTGGATGTAATTGGTGACCTTGCTTTAGCAGGCGTAAAAATAAAAGGAAAGGTGATTGCAAACAAACCTGGACATTATGTGAATACTCAGTTTGCAAAAAAATTAAACCGTCAGTGGAAATTGCAAAAGAAAAAAAACGTACCGGATTTTGATTTAACCAAAGAACCGGTTTTTGATATCAATGGAATCATGAAGCTTATGCCTCACAGACCTCCGTTCTTATTAATAGATAAAGTTCTTGAGCTTTCAGATTCCCATGTAGTAGGTCTGAAAAATGTAACGATGAACGAGCCTTTCTTCGTAGGACATTTCCCTAAAGAACCTGTGATGCCGGGCGTACTGCAGGTAGAAGCTTTAGCACAGACAGGAGGAATTCTTGTATTGGCAAGTGTTCCCGATCCTGAAAACTATTCCACCTACTTCATTAAAATAGATAAAGTAAAATTCAAAAGAAAAGTAGTTCCGGGTGATACTATGATTTTCAAAATTGAATTGATAGAGCCTATCAGAAGAGGAATTGTACACATGCAGGGGTACGGATATGTAGGAGATACTGTAGCTGTAGAAGCTGAACTAATGGCCCAAGTCGCAAAAAATAAAGTTGATTAAATGATTCATCAATTAGCCGCCGTAGATAAACGTGCAAAAATCAGCAAAAACGTTATTGTAGAACCGTTTACTACAATTGCAGGAGACGTGGAAATTGGAGAAGGAAGCTGGATCGGTCCCAATGTTACCATTATGGATGGAGCCAGAATAGGAAAGAACTGCAGGATTTTCCCCGGAACAGTTATTTCAGCCATTCCTCAGGATCTCAAGTTTGACGGCGAAGATACCCAGGTGATCATCGGCGACGAAACCACCATCAGAGAATGCGTTACCGTAAACAGGGGAACAAAAGCTCTTGGGTTCACAAAAATAGGTAAGAACTGCCTGATTATGGCGACTTCACATATTGCTCACGATTGTGTCATCGGTGATCATGTGATCATCGTTAATGGCTGTGGTATTGCCGGACACGTGGAAATTGGTGATTATACTGTAATGGGAGGGCTTAGTGCCGTACACCAGTTTGGTAAAATCGGTAAGCATGTGATGATCTCAGGAGGAACTCTGGTAAGAAAAGATATTCCGCCTTACGTAAAAGTAGCAAGAGAGCCTATGTCTTATGCAGGGATCAATTCAGTAGGATTGAGAAGAAGAGGATTTACCAATGAGAAGATCTTCGAAATCCAAAAGATCTACAGAGCTATTTTCCAGATGAAGATGAATGTTTCCCAGGCTATTTCGCATATTGAAAAAGAAATGCTTCCTACTGCGGAAAGAGATGAGATTCTTCAGTTTATCCAAAACTCTCCTAGAGGTATTGTGAAAGGCTACGGAACCGGAAAAGACAGTAACTCTTAATCCGATAAAACATATAAACACTCAACATATGAAAAGCTTATTATTAATTCTTGCCGTTTTGTCTTCAGCAGCAGTTTGGGGACAGGAAAAAAACAGTTCAGCATCAAAAGCTGAGAAAAAGACTTCCAGACCTCTTATTGAAAGAGTCAAGACCCAGGAGAATGATAGTATTGCTAAAAAGAATGTTGGGAATTTCATGCAGAAAAGCAAATACAGTGACTCATACATGAATCCGGTACAGAATAATTCGGCCGTTCAGTATAATGTCAACCAGCTTCAGCAGAATAATATGAACTTTAATAATTCTACCAACGGTTCATTTATCTCACCATCCGGTAAGGTAATCAACCCAAATCCGGTAGGGAATCAGAGAGTTCCGGGAACTACAACAGTTCCTATTTTTAAAACAAAATAAAAACAGTAATATAAATTAATGGCAACAAGTAACGATATCAGAAAGGGACTTTGCATTGAGTACAGTAACGATATTTTTAAAGTAATAGAGTTTCTTCACGTAAAACCTGGGAAAGGACCGGCTTTCGTAAGAACAAAACTTAAATCAGTAACTAACGGGAAAGTGATTGATAATACTTTCTCTGCAGGGCACAAAATTGAAGAAGTAAAAGTAATCACAAGAAAGTTCCAGTATCTTTATGATGATGAGAACGGATTCCACTTCATGAATAATGATGACTACTCTCAGTTATACCTGAACAAAGAAATGATTGAAAACGCTCAGTTTATGAAAGCGGGTGAAGAAGTAACAATCATTCTGAAAGAAGCTGATGAAACTCCACTTTCTGCAGAACTTCCTCAGTCTGTATATCTTGAAGTTATTGAAGCTGATCCGGGAGTAAAAGGAAATACAGCGACCAATGCTCTTAAAAACTCAATCGTTGAAACCGGTGCCAGAGTAATGGTTCCTCTTTTCATCGAGCCGGGAGACAAAATTAAAGTAAGCACAGAAGACGGAAGCTACTTAGAAAGAGTAAAATAAGAATTAAATTTACATAAATTCGGTTTGCATCAGCAGTCCGAATTTTGTTTTTATAAGAAAATCAAATTGTTATGAGATTCCATTCTCCGCAAAAGCTCAAAACCATTGCCGAATTAATAGGCGCTGAATTTGTTGGCCCGGAAGACTTTGAAGTATTGGGAACCAACGAAATCCACATGGTAAAACAGGGCGAGATTGTTTTCGTCAATCACCCCAAATACTATGATAAAGCTTTAAATTCCGAAGCTACCATCATTTTGATCGACAAAAAGGTAGAATGCCCGGAAGGGAAAGCGCTATTGGTTTCTGATGATCCTTTCAGAGACTTTAACAAGATCAATACTCACTTTACGAGAATATATAATTTCACAGAAGAACTTCACGATGCTGAAATAGGCGAGGGAACAAGAATTCACTCCTCAGCAGTGATTGGAAACAATGTGAAGATCGGGAAAAACAGCCTGATCTTTCCTAATGTGGTAATTGGTGACCGAAGCGTTATCGGTGATAATGTGATCATCCAGTCCGGAACGGTACTGGGTGGAGATGCCTTTTATTACAGAAAACTCAACGGAAATTTCGACCGCCTGATCTCCGTAGGAAATGTGGTGATTGAAAATAATGTGGAAATCGGAAATAACTGTACAATCGACAGGGGAGTTACAGATTCTACCATCATCGGTGAAGGATCAGTCCTTGACAATCAGATCCAGATCGGACATGATACCGTGATCGGTAAAAAATGCCTGATAGCATCACAGGTGGGCATCGCCGGCTGCTGCGTCATCGGAGATGAAGTAACGCTTTGGGGGCAGGTAGGCATCGCTTCCGGGAATAAAATTGAAGCAGGATCTGTGATTCTTGGTAAAACAGGAGTGAACAGAGATCTTAAAAAAGGAACTTATATCGGGATGTTTGCAGAAGATTTCAAAGGCTATCTGAAAAAAGAAGTAAAGCTGAGAAATCTCAAATAAACTATTCACTTGGTTTTGTCCAAAATCAAAGAAAAATAAGTAAATTTGTGAGCATTAATAAAATATTTAAATAAATTAAAACATCAATAAAATGTCAATTTTAGTAAACAAAGATTCTAAAGTAATTGTACAAGGATTTACAGGGAACGAAGGTACTTTCCACGCGGGCCAGATGATTGAATACGGAACCAACGTAGTAGGCGGGGTTACTCCGGGAAAAGGAGGATCTGAGCACTTAGGGAAGCCTGTATTTAATACAGTGGCTGATGCTGTGGCAAAAGCCGGAGCTAACGTAAGTATCATTTTCGTACCTCCTGCATTCGCTGCTGACGCGATCATGGAAGCTGCTGAAGCAGGGATCAAAGTTATCGTATGTATTACTGAAGGTATTCCGGTAGCAGATATGGTAAAAGTAAAATCTTATATCGCTGACAGAGACTGCAGACTGATCGGTCCGAACTGTCCTGGAATTATTACTTCTGATGAAGCTAAAATTGGTATTATGCCAGGTTTCGTTTTCAAAAAAGGTAAAGTAGGTATCGTTTCAAAATCAGGTACTCTTACTTACGAAGCTGCTGACCAGGTAGTAAAAGCCGGTTTCGGTGTTTCTACAGCAATCGGTATCGGTGGTGACCCAATTATCGGAACTACCACAAGAGAAGCTTTGGAATTGTTTATCAACGATCCTGAAACTGAAGCGGTAGTAATGATTGGTGAAATTGGTGGTGGATTAGAAGCTGAAGCTGCAAGATGGTACAAAGCTAGCGGATCTACTAAGCCGGTTGTAGGATTTATCGCAGGACAAACTGCTCCTAAAGGTAGAACTATGGGACACGCCGGAGCTATTGTAGGTGGTGATGAAGATACTGCTCAGGCTAAAATGGAAATCATGAGAGAAAACGGAATCAACGTTGTAGATTCTCCTGCTGACATTGGTGCTACTGTTGCAAAAGTTCTTGGATAAACATTACACAATACAAACCAAAACATATGAAAAAACTTTTATTAACCACAGCATTGACCCTTTCAACCTTGTCTTTTGCCCAGATTGATTTCAAAAGCACAAGATTCGGTGTTACAGCAGGTGGTAACTATTCCAGAGTAAGAAATGCTCATAACCCTTCCGGTCCGAGGTATGCGTTCCAGGGCGGAGTTTTGGCTCTAATCCCTGTAGGAAAAGCAAACCAGTTCTATATTCAGCCCGAAGTTCTGTACTATGGTGCTGGAGAAACCGGAAAAGATAAAGATGCTAAATCAAAAGATGGTTATGATGCAGTGTACGGTAACAATTACCTGAGTGTACCTGTTTATTTCAAAGGATATTTTTCTGAGGCTGAATCAGAATTCTTTGGAATGATAGGACCAAGATTTAACTTTCTGATGAGTCAGAACGTTAAAAACGCTCCGGCAGACAGGCCGTATTATGATCCGGATTATGTTATTACAGACTCTAAATATCCAGCGGGAGTGAGTGGAAAAGCAGCAAGCTTTAACTTTGCTCTTGGATTAGGAGTAGGCTATAGCTACAAGAGACAGCTGGAAGTAGCTCTTAAGTACGACTTAGGCCTTTCAAATACTTATCCTGATCTTGCTAAAGACAAAGGAGGTACCGATAAAGGTAAGTCTGAGCAGGTGATCAGCCTTAGCTTAAGCTACATTTTCAAATAGAATAATTCGTTATTCAGATATAAAAAATCCCGGAAATTTTAATTTCCGGGATTTGTGTTTTATACGATGTGATGAAGTCGGAAAATAGAAGAAAAGTTATTGAAGGTGTAAAGAGAACAACTGGAATCCGTTTCGGCACCTCCATCCTCCATCTTCGGGCTTCCCAACCCTTAGTTTATTATCCTCTGATCCACTTCCAGATCTCCTTCAAGGTAGCCTTATTGCCATACATTAAAATACCAACGCGGTAGATTTTTCCGGCCAGGAATATCATAAAAATAGTAGTTCCCAATAATAACGTAATGGACAGCGCAATCTGCCATGCCGGAACCCCAAAAGGTATCCTTGCAATCATGGCAACAGGCGATGTAAACGGAATAATAGACAGCCAGAAGCCCAGAGGACCGTCAGGATTGTTCATTAATGAAAAACTTCCGTACATTCCTAAAGTAAGCGGCAAAATAGCAAATAAAGTGAACTGCTGCGTCTCAGTTTCGTTATCTACGGCAGAACCTATGGCTGCATATATGGAACTGTAGAAAATATATCCCAAAAGGAAAAACACTATGAATACGAAGATAATCAACGGGAAGTTCAGTTCCAGTAAGCTGTGCGAAACCTGTGTTGCAATCTGTGTAATATCAAGTTTGCTGGCCAGTTCCTCATTGCCTCCGGGAATATTCTTCTGAAAAGATGAAAATCCGGTATTTAAAACCAGTGCTCCCACGACGGACATAGAGATCCAGATCAGGAACTGCGTCAGAGCAACCAGCGTTACCCCTAATATTTTACCCATCATCAGCTCAAATGGCTTCACGGATGAAATAATAATCTCCACAACACGGTTGTTCTTTTCTTCAAGCACACTTCTCATTACCCTTACTCCGTAAATAATGATGAACATGAATGTCACATACATTAAAAGGATGCTTAAACCGCTTTTTACTCCGAAAGCAAGATCGGAATCTTCCTTATTGTTATCAGAAACATTAATGGTTTTTAAAGTAAACCCTTTATCAAGGCTGTTCAGCTGCGTTTCCTGAATGCCAAACTGCTTGATTTTTTCCTTTTTAATGACATCGGTGATATCAGAAACAATTTTCTGCTTCGTATCAAAGCCCATCTTGGAATTCACAATAAGCCTTGTTCCGTTTTCAAGAGCGGTATAATCCTGATCTTTCAGCTCGGGAAGGATAAGGATACCGTCCAGCGATTCATTATCTTTCAGATTATTGACTTTTGCTTTCTCGTCTGCAGCAGAAACAATGACGTAATTCAGTTTGTCATCAGATTTCAGCTGGTCCCTGAAAAGTCCGCTTTTATCCACAACCTCAATAATGCTGTGAGATTCATTGGCTTTAAACATAAGACCGATGACAGCTCCGAAACCAATCAGTAAAACAGGAGCGAGCAATGTCAGTATAATGAAGGATTTTTTCTTAACCTGCGTAAGAAACTCCCTTTTGGTAATTAAAAAAATATTATTCATAAAAATTAGGAATGATTGCTTACAGCATTAATAAACACTTCGTTCATGCTCGGGATTTTCTCGTCGAATGACCTTATTTTTCCTACGTTGATCAGGTCCAGAAGAATATCATTCTGTCCGCTTTCATTTTTAAGATCAAAAGAAACCAGATTGTTTTCGTTGGAAAAATTAAAAATATCGTGGGTGCTTTTGAAATTTTCAAATTTAGCCTCATCGATCTCCGAAAGCGTTACCCCGAAAATATTTTTCTTAAATTTTTCCCTTACATCAAAGACTCTTCCGTCGATGATCTTTTTAGAATTGTTGATCAATGCTACATAATCACACATTTCCTCCACACTTTCCATTCTGTGGGTAGAAAGGATAATTGTGGTTCCGTTGTTTTTAAGATCAATGATCTGATCTTTAATCAGGTTGGCGTTTACCGGATCAAAACCTGAGAAAGGCTCATCCAGGATCAGAAGATGCGGACGGTGAAGAACCGTTACCACAAACTGAATTTTCTGTGCCATCCCTTTTGAAAGTTCCGAAAGTTTCTTTTTCCACCACTGATCGATGTTCAGCTTTTCAAACCATTTTTTGGCTTCATTCAAAGCATCATTCTTGCTCATTCCTTTCAGTTCCCCGAAATACAGGATCTGGTCACCCACGCTCATGTTTTTATACAGTCCGCGTTCTTCGGGCATATAGCCGATATCCCTGATATGGGTAGGATTAAGCTTGTTTCCATTGATAAATACATCGCCGGAATCGGCCTGGGTAATTTGGTTGATGATACGGATAAAAGAAGTTTTTCCGGCTCCGTTAGGGCCTAGAAGACCGTAAATACTGCCTTGAGGTACATGGATGCTGAAATCATCCAATGCTACTTTCTTTCCGGCGCCATACGTCTTTCTGATATGTTCAGCTTTAAGCATTCAATTGTTTTTATAATGAGTATAAAAAAGTTCTGAAAGTTACGGAATTATTAGGGCAGAACCGGTGTAAAAGAAAAAATCCTGATGATTATCAGGATTTAATTTTATTGTTTTACGATTTGAGTTACCTTTTGGGTGTTATCGCTTAAAATATAGCGGATCAGATATTTTCCGGGTTTTAACTTTTCAATGTTGATCTCTCCGGAATTCATGTTGACAGAATAGTTGGCTACCTGCGTTCCTAAAATAGAATAAAAGGTTACACTTTTGATCTTTAAAGCAGAATCTTTTGCTTTGATCAGAAGGAAATCTTTTGCTGGATTTGGATACGCTACCAATACACCGTCATCAGACTTCTGGGAAGGGGAACCCGGCTCTCTCAGCTGTGCTTGCATATTGTTGGAAAACCCAACGAAAGCGCCTATAAATAGAAATAAAAGTAAAAGTTTTTTCATCAAATTATAATTTCTCGAATGTATTAAAACAAAAATAAACAATTCTACAATTCTACACAATAGTTTTTTATATAAGTTGTAGTAAATTTGTAGAAACTTATTCAAAAAGTATTCCAAAATGATACATTCAAGAAATAGAAGACTTAGAGTTAATGAATCTATCAGAAGTTTAGTAAGAGAAAATATTCTTACAACGGATGATTTTGTAATGCCTATCTTCGTAATGGAGGGCGAAAACCAGCAGGAAGCAATTCCGTCAATGCCTGGAATATTCAGGAGGAGCGTAGATTTAACGGTGAAAGAATGTAAGGAATTATTTTCTTTAGGAGTAAAATCGGTCAATCTGTACATGAAAGTGTCAGAACATTTGAAAGACAATACCGGGAAAGAAGCCTGGAACAGAGACGGACTGATGCAGCAGACGATCAAAGCGATCAAAGATGCGGTTCCGGGAATGATTGTAATGCCGGATGTAGCGTTGGATCCTTATTCCATCTACGGACACGACGGAATTATTGAAAACGGAAAAATCATGAATGATGCGACCAATGATGCATTGGCAAGAATGTCTGTGTCGCATGCGGAAGCAGGAGCTGACATTGTGGCACCAAGTGATATGATGGACGGAAGAGTATTGGCTATCCGTGAGGCTTTGGAGGAAAGCGGGTTTACAGACGTAGGAATTCTAAGTTATTCCGCAAAATATGCAAGCTCTTTTTACGGACCTTTCAGAAGTGCCCTGGATAGTGCTCCAAAAGATAATTTGGAAATTCCGAAAGATAAAAAGACCTATCAGATGGATTTTCACAATTCCCGCGAAGCTTTGAACGAAGTATTTAAAGATATTGATGAAGGTGCGGATATCATTATGATTAAACCGGGACTTCCTTATCTGGACATCGTTTCTAAAGTTCGTGAAGCGATTGATCTTCCGATAGCAGTTTACAACGTGAGTGGAGAATATGCCATGGTAAAGGCGGCTGCTCAGAACGGATGGCTGGATAATGATAAAACCATCATTGAAAGTCTTACATGCTTCAAAAGAGCCGGTGCAGACATGATCTTCACTTATTTTGCGAAAGAAGCCGCAATAATTCTGAACAAATAATGTTGATTAATCCTTATGAAGGGATTTAAATGTTAAAATTTAGGTTTGGTGTTTGTATTATAAATAAATACAACTATATTTGAGTATAAGTTATTTAAAAGATTAAATAATAAAGAATCAAAAACAATGTATTTTATGAAAAACCTAAAAAAAATCAACAAAGAACAGTTGAAAAAAATTAAAGGAGGTGCCATTCTTCCGGATGACGATTTTTGCGGAACGTGGTGTTTTGGTGTATGGCATCCATGCACAATCAATCATCTTGCATGTCCCCAATAATTTTGAATTGACATCAAAAATATATAGAAACAGGCCGTCTCAAAAGTGAGGCGGTCTTTTTTTGAATAATTTCAACGCAAAGTTTCACACTATTTCACCTATTTCAAGGTAAGCAGAGAGCTGCGGCTGCGCCACTGAATAAGCGGACGTTTTATCCACACGCTTCATCGAATCAATTTCAATTGATTCTCTACTTTGCATTTCTAAAATATAAAGTATGATCTTCAAACTTTGCGTCAAATAAAACTATTTCTTTTGCCGGCAGCCTCGAAAAATAACATCAGAAAGAAAAAGTTCAGACTATTGTAGGTAAAGACTTAGACTGGACTTCAATATCATTAACAGTTGGGTTGAACCTTAAAAAAGTCTAAGAATAAAAACAAATAATCCCCGAAACTTTTGGATTTGGGGAATTATTACTGGGAAGCTTTTTAGACAGCCTCTTTTTAATTATAAAAACGCTTCAGATCAAATCTGAAGCGTTATATTTTTATCCGAAACAAGCAGTGTAATAAGGGCTTGAAGGGGTTATAGGATTTTCGCCGCCGTTATCATTGATGCAGATATTCTTCGGGCAAAGATACCATCCTCTTGGGCAGTTACCGTTCGCATCAGGAAATCTGATGTTCCCTCCACTGATGTTCTTCAATTCTTTTTTCGTTAATTTTTTCATGTGAAATATTTTATAGGTTAGTTGAACTAAAATAATAAAAATTTATCACATGATGTTGAAATCTTTTCCTTTAGTGAATTTTGCTGCGAAAGGTGCCTGATTTCCAGAATATTTTAAAACAAAATGTTTCTTCGTATCCGTATCTATTTTGGCATCCACTTCCACATTCTGGGTCTGAAAACTGACATCCAGCCCGACTCCCGATTCCTTTTCCAGAAAAATCTCCACACTTTCAGCATAGAAAAGCGAAGTGCTCAGGTAATTGAACTTGATGTTTTTTCTGTAGGTTTTGGATTTGCTTTGTGTAAACAGAGAATAGTTTTTCAGAATTTCAATTCCTGGAGAATCAATATTGGTGATTCTTGATTTCGTAACTCCGTTCACCCGCACCGAAAAGCTTTTGGCATTTTTGATGTTTCCGTTCACCCCGATATTGAATAATGAAGGCAGTGATAGTCCATATTCCACCATGCTGTCTTTTGTGAATTCAAAATCCGGGATTAAAGCAGGATGTTTTGGCGTATTGATCAGCTGTTCCTTCACCGTATTAAGGGCATCACCCGAAAACAGGTATCCAATGAGGTTGTTTCCGGTGGTTCTCCAGTTTCTTCCGTTCCATTCAAAGATTTCGCAAAGCAGGGTGTCTGTGGAAGAGTGGGGAAGAAGATCCATATCCTGCCATTTGAAAACTTCCTTCGCATAAGGGCGTCTGTCCACAATATTAATACCCAGATCCAGGGCAAGCAGATCCGTCAGGTCTTGATTATTTTCCATAGTAAGTTAATTCTTGATTTGGTGTATAAAAATAGGGAAATAAAATAAAAATGAAGACGTCTCTATCAACGAAATCACCTCATCATCAAATCATCCCATCATCAAATCATCATATCACCACATCATCAAATCATCAAAGCCATCCCTTCTTTCCATAAACATACGTATCATCAAACTGCTTATCACTCATAAACAGATATAAGATCCCTTCGATAAAAGGAATAATAGAAGCTGCTCCAAAAGTGATGATATTAAGGACAAGCTGAATTACTCCTTCTTTTGTATAGCCCAGATAAAATTTATTTAAAGCCAGCCACCCTACAAGAATTCCCAGAATCGCAGCCGGAATTTTCTTTTCCGATCTGTAATTCATAGAGTTTTGCTGGTTTTGATTCTGTGTGCCTTCTGTTTTTGTGTAACCGTAATTTTCCATTGTTAATATATTTAGTGTTGACTGAATGAATTTCTCAATAGGTCGGATAAAATTTCATGGAGTTACAAAATAGCCGTCCGAATATTTAATTTTAGATAAAACATGAGTTTTGTTAAGACAATTCCGGATGATATTTAAATCTGTCATTCAAAAAAAATCGGTTCCCATTGATAATCTAAAATTTGAATTCAAAAAAACTTTATCTTTGCTGCTATGATTTTACGAGGAGAAAACTTAATCAAAGAATACGGTCCTAAAAAAGTAGTAAAAGGCGTTTCTGTACAGGTAGAACAGGGAGAAATTGTTGGTTTGCTGGGTCCCAATGGAGCAGGAAAAACCACGTCGTTTTATATGATCGTAGGACTGGTTAAGCCTACTTCCGGGAAAATTTTCCTGGACAAACAGGAAATCACCAGCGATGCGATGTACCGCAGAGCACAAAAGGGAATAGGGTATCTTGCCCAGGAGGCTTCCATCTTCCGAAAGCTGTCTGTGGAAGAGAACATCATGGGTGTTTTACAGCTTACCAAACTCTCAAAGCGTGAACAGCAGATCAAATGTGATGAGCTGATCGAAGAATTTTCTCTGCAGCACGTGCGTAAAAACAGAGGAGATCTTCTTTCCGGAGGAGAAAGACGTAGAACCGAAATTGCCCGCTGTCTTGCCACAAGCCCTAACTTTATCCTTCTTGATGAGCCTTTCGCAGGGGTAGACCCGATTGCGGTAGAAGATATTCAGAAGATTGTAAGAAGCCTCGTAGACAAAAATATCGGAATCCTGATTACCGATCACAACGTACAGCAGACCCTGGCGATCACCAATAAAACATACATTATGTTTGAAGGAAATATCCTGAAAGAAGGACTTCCGGAAGATCTTGCGAACGATCCGCAGGTAAGGGAAGCCTATCTTGGTGAAAACTTCGTCTATCAGAGTATTTTGGATAAACCGAAAAAGAAAAAATATATTTATAACATCTGGGCTGGTAATTTTGACTCAAAACAACAGTTTCAGGGGTTTACAGATGAGAATTTCGGGCAGTTTGATGATTTGAGACTAATGCACGGCATCGAAGATATCAGCTTTGCATCGCTGGCTAATTCTGAAATTGAATATATTTTCAACGAAGTGGTCGATAAAAATGCCAATAATTCTTTCATTTTCCAAAGAAAAGAACTTACATCACATTACACGCTGGAGCAGGCAGAAGCTGAATCCAAAGCGGCCAGCAGACCTGAACTGCATTACCTTACGACCTATTTCTACGAGGGGTAATTCGGGTTTGAGAGTTGGAGAGTCGGAGAGTAGGAGGGTCGGAGAGTTTTAGGGTTTGAAAGTTTCGATGTGTGGGATTCGGGTTTGTGAATAAGAAGATTCGGGAATTATAAATTATTAGGATACGTGATTCTGAGTTGGAAAATTTATGTCAGTAAATCCGGAAGCATTGAATGAACCGGCAAATACCTGGAGGCTGAGGCTCCCGAAGCCACCAGAAGTAATCTCTTCTATCTAAAATCTTGGTTCTTGGCTCTTGGCTCTTGATTCTTTAATCCCCAATTCACTATTCACTTGCGCAGCAAAATTCACCATTGCTATTTCTTAACCTCAATCTCAGTCTTAACCTCCTTAAGTCTGATGTCTGAAATCTGATGTCTGATGTCTAAAATCACCCATTATTCCCCGGACTTTGGCGCCCCGCAAAAATATTTTCCCAGTTATTAAAGACCAGATCAGATAAACGGTGCTGATTCATACTGTCTATAAAAGCCTGATAGGCGGTGTCTAAAAAGAATTTCAGACGGCAGTCAAACGGCATAAAAACACAGGGTTTTGAGTGACAGTTAATAACCGGAGTGTCATCCTGTTCCAGCAAATGGATCAGACTGCCCAGTCCTGTATTGAGCGCTTTATCTGAAATATAAATGCCGCCGTTTTTACCTCTTTTTGTGATGACAAGCTCTTCTTTGGATAAAAACTGAACCACCTTAATGAGATGATTGCGTAATATATTCAGCTGTTCAGACAATTCATCCAGCGAAGAAGATGCTGTGCTGCCTTTTTTGTTTAAATAGATCAATACACGCAGACTGTAATCGGTAA
Source organism: Chryseobacterium endalhagicum (assembly GCF_016745235.1). GTDB lineage: Bacteria > Bacteroidota > Bacteroidia > Flavobacteriales > Weeksellaceae > Chryseobacterium > Chryseobacterium endalhagicum. The sequence goes on from NZ_JAELVM010000001.1 coordinate 771,941, forward strand.
AATGGTTCAGTTTCATTGGGTAATTAATTAAAATGAAGCAATTGAGGGCCAAACTCCTCATATAGAATATCTTCCTGTGCAACCCCGAGTTTGATCAGAGAGTCATACTGTACTTTGATAAAGACTTCCGGTCCGCAAATATAATACTTTGCATCATCAATCAGCACTTCGTCTCTGAGTTCCGCCAAATTGATTCTTCCTTCCTTTACAGAATCGTTTCCGTTTTGAGATAGAGTTTCATAGAAAACATGAGTCGTAAGCCATTCACTGTCCTGATTCAGGCGGTCAACATTATCTTTAAACGCATGAACTTTTTCATTTCTACAGCTGTGAAGCCAGACTGTGGTATTTTCCTGAAGCCTTTTTTTATTGGTTTCCAGCATGCTCAGAAGGGGAGTAATTCCTATACCTCCGCTGATCAATACCAAAGGCTGGTTGCTTTCAACCCCTGCATGAAATACGCCCGATGGAGCACTTACCCATATTTCATCCCCCGTTTTTTTATGATGCAGCATATTGGAGACAACTCCCTCAGGAACATTTCCATTACTTTCTTTTTTAACAGATATTCTGTAATATTCCGGGTTGAAAGCGGATGAAAGACTGTACTGTCTGGCCTGTTCATGTCCTAAAGCGGGAATAAATAACTTTACAGAAAGATACTGTCCCGGAAGATAATCAGCAATAGATGCCTGATCTTTTGGCTTCAGATAAAAAGATTTCACTTCACTGCTTTCTTCGGTAATTTCCGAAATGATGAATGTTCTCCAGCCTTTCCATCCGCCTTCTTTTTTTAGATTGGATTGGTAAAGCTCTGCTTCAATGGAGATCATGATCTGGGCCAGTTCATTATACGCCTCTGTCCAGGCTTCTATTAAATCATCAGATGCTGCTTCTCCCAGTACTTCTTTAATGGAAGAAATTAAATGATGGCCTACAATATCATACTGTTCCGGACTAATATTCAGGCTTACATGCTTATTCCCGATTGATTTTAATACATTGATCAGAACCTCAGGGTTTTCAATATGTTCAGCATACGCAAGAACTGCTCCGGCAAGAGCATGCTGCTGTTTTCCACTGGCCTGGTTGCTCATATTGAAAAGATTTTTCAGCTCAGGGTGGTGTTTGAACATTCTTGAATAAAAATGTTTTGTGAGATCTGTTCCATTGGTTTGTAAAACCGGTACCGTCGATTTGACTAATTTTTTTTGATTAGAGTTCATCTTGTTTTGTTTAATAATGAGACAAATCTACAAAAAGAATTCTAATTGTTGTATTTAAAATACAACAATATGATTTTAAACATTTATTTGAAAAAAACTCTGATTTCTCCCTAAAAATGCCTAATTTTTGATTAACGAATTCTCATGGCAAAACCTTTTAACAGAACAGTCACATTATTTGGAATCTACAAACAGCTGGTTCCATTTATCAGGCCTTACCGTTTAATGATTTACGGGACGCTGTTTCTTACCTTTTTAGGAGCCCTTGCCGCGCAGGTCAATCCTATTGTTTTAAAATACACGGTAGATGAGGTCACGAAGCTCACGCATCTTCCTCATCCAATGTCAGAAGGGATTCATATTCTGGTCGTGATTTCAATTATTTTACTGGGAAAAGAACTGCTTAATATTTTTATCAACTTCGGGCAGAAATTTTACGGGGAAAAAATAAGGATCAACGTAAGTTCTGTGCTGGCACAATCTGCGATCGACAAGATCCTGATGTACAGAGTTGCCTATTTCAACGATGAAAATCATGAATCCGGAAAACTGCAGATCAGGATAGACAGAGGTATTGAAAGCCTGACCAGGCTGGTTCAGAACTTCTTCATCGATATACTGCCGCTTTTCTCCAATGCCATTATTGCACTTATCATCATGTACATGCAGAATGTGTATGTGGGAATGGTTTCCACGATCATTGTTCCGATCTATTTTTACATCAGCTCACTTCAGGCCAAAAAACTGGGTGGAGTACGCCGCCAGCTCAGAAATCAGAGAGAAAGAAAAACTTCAGGGTTGCTTAATCTGATCAATTCCATAATGGTGATCAAAAGTTTTGTCCGCGAAAAATTTGAAGGAAAAAAACAGTATGATTTACAGATGGAGCTGATGGAAAGCCAGATGTTCACCAGAAAAACCAACTTTATTTACGACGGTTTAAAAACTTTTATTGAACAGTTTGGAGTGGTTTTAATCATTCTTTTAACCGTTTATCTGGTGCTGGATCAGCAGATGACCATTGGTGCGATTATGCTTCACATCATGCTGTTCAACAATATTTCTGCGCCCATCCGCCAGCTTCACAGGATTTATGACGATATGAATGATGCTATGATCTACGCTGAAGGATATTTCGAAATCCTTAACGCAGATGACGAAAAAGAACCGAACGGAACTTTTGTAGAAAAGGAGATCAAAGGTAATTTTGAACTGAAAAATGTAGACTTCACCTATCCGAACGGGACAAAAGCGCTGCACGATGTTTCCATGAAAATAGAGAACGGAAAAACTACAGCACTCGTAGGATTAAGCGGTGCCGGAAAATCAACGGTGATCAATCTTTTATGTAAATTTTATCTGCCGGATTCAGGAGAAATTCTGCTGGATGATGTTAATTTAAATGAGTTTGACAATACTTTCCTGAGAGATGATCTGGGGCTGGTATTGCAGAAAAACCATATTTTCCAGGGAAGCATTGAAGACAACATCCGTTACGGGGATATGAATGCCAGTTTTGAAGAAATTCAGGAGGCTTCAAGAAAAGCCTACCTGCATGATCAGATTCTGGATCTTCCGGACGGTTACCAGCATGATGCCACGCAGCTTTCGGGAGGCCAGCAGCAGAGAATTGCCATCGCAAGGCTGTTTCTGAAAAACCCTCCGATTATATTTCTTGATGAACCCACCGCCAGTCTGGATGCTATTGCTACAGAGCAGATCAAAAATTCTCTGGATGCCATCAAAGAAGGGCGTACTGTGGTAATTATTTCGCATTCATTATCACAGATCCTGGATTCCGATACTATTTATGTGATGAAAAAAGGAAGGGTAGTGGAAAGCGGAACTCATGATGAGCTGGTTCAGCTTAACGGGACTTACCGTGAAATCTTTGATGCTTCTGCCAGAAGTTTAAATCTGGATAAACTGGTGAATTCTTTTAAGGATAATTAATCTTAATTTTTCTTTTTTTCAAAAGATTTTATACGCAAAGTCGCAAAGGCTTTTAAAATATATTACTTTTTTAAGACGCAAGAAAATCAAAGATTTTCAGCAAGGGGAATGGTTGAGATTGCTTCGTCGCTTTGCTCCTCGCAATGACAGCGGTACTCAATTTTATCGGAGATAAAATCTTTGCGCCTTATACCATATTTTTGCCATAAAACTTGCGCCTTTGCGTGGCTCCAACTTCAGATTTTATCTATTTAAGTAACTTTTCTCAATAATCAATCCTGTCATACTCCAACCAAATACAATTTGTAAACGATAAATATCAAAAAAGCAGTCCAATTTATATTTTCAGACGAAAAAAGATTGATAGATTTGCGATATCAATATGAATGATCACTATCTTAAAAAACTGGACAGGGTAACGGCTATTCTCACGCAGCTGCAGTCGAAACCCACGGTAAGGGCACAGGACCTTGCTGCAAAATTTGATGTGAGTATCCGTACGATTTACCGTGATGTGAAAACCCTTGAGAATGCCGGAATTCCAATAATAGGTGAAGCGGGGAACGGATATTCGCTGATGGACGGTTATAAGCTTCCGCCTGTCATGTTTACGAAACAGGAAGTATTAAGTTTTATCACGGCGGAAAAGCTGATGCAGAAATTTTCCCACGAAAGTTTGGGAAGCCATTACCAGACCGCAATGGAAAAGGTACGCTCTGTGCTTCGGCATTCGGATAAAAACCTGATCCGGGATATTGAAAAGCAGATTGATGTGTATAATCACCATGCCCATTCAGGAGATACGGTGAAAAATGTGATTCCTACTATTCTGGAAAGCATTGCAGACAAAACGCAGTTGAACATTGAATATAAAACGGTGGATTCCCGGGTAACGAACAGAACCGTAGAAGCGGTCGGCGTTTTCTTTGAATTCAATTACTGGTATATCATGGCGTTCTGTACGTTGAGAAAAGATTTCAGGCAGTTCCGTGTTGACAGAATTCTTCAGATCTTTAAAACTCAGAATCCTTTTTCCCAGGAATACGGACAGATCAACGATTACAGAAGGTATTCAAACGGCGAAAAGACAAGGGTAAGGCTTTTGGTGGAGAAAAAAATAATAGGACATATCGTTAATTCAAAAAGATATTACGGATTTATCGAAGAAAAGGAAACAGAGCATGGAATTGAAATGATCTTTGATACGGAATGGATTGATGAAGGTTTTCCCCGCTGGCTGATCACTTTTGCAGATTATGCAACCATTTTGGAACCGGAATCTTTGAAAACGAAAATTAAAAATTTAACTGAAGGTATTTCAAGAAAACTGGAAGAGTGATAGGAGGGAAGCTGGAAGAGGGAGGATGGAAGTTACTATTAGTCTTGCAACTTCTGGTGATCATCAAATTTGATGAGATAACTTTTAAAGAATAATAAAAGATCTTGTAGCTGTTTTTTGATTTGAATAACTTCCATCATCCAGCCTCAGACTTCCTTACTTTAATAAATATAAAATTATGAAAACTATATTCTTACGCGGGTTTTTATTAATTGGACTTGTATATTCCGGTATTCTTTCTGCCTGCTCGGTGTTTTTGCTGAAAGGAAAGAACCATTGTGTAGTTGGTTTTAATGAAAACTGGAAAACAATGCCCGGAATGATTGTGGTGAATAAGCGGGATATTCAGAAAAGAAATATCAGCTGGGAAAACCTGACGACTGATAATTCAGCCTATGCCAAAGCATGGACTTCCAAATACGGATCCGTAACTTTTAACCTTCTGGGATATGATTTTCCGTGTTATGGTGTGAATGAAAAAGGTCTTTTTCTGGTTGAGCTTTATCTTGAAGAAACGACGAAAGTCCTCAATCCCAAACAGGCCAATATGTTCTGGGCTCAGTGGATTCAATATCAGCTGGACAATTACAAATCGGTACAGGAAGTAGTGGAACATCTCAATGAAGGTCCCAATATAGACTGGTGGCCGAATGCAGCGGGAAGTCATTTTTTTCTGAGTGATGCGAAAGGAAATACGGCTACAATCGCTTTGCTGAACGGGAAATATAAAGTGCTGACGGATAAAGATATGCCGATGCCGCTTTTATGCAATAATCAGTACAAAAAAGATTTCGAAAATGTTCAGCAGTTTGATTTTTTAGGCGGACAGAAGAAATTTGATTTTGCTGAACAGGGGAAATGGGAAGACCGTTACAACCGGGCTTATTATATGCTTAACAGCTATCAGTACGATAAAAAACCGGTAGATTATGCATGGAATATTTTGAATTCAATCCATGCAGGGGAGTGGCAGACCATTATTGATGTAAAAAATATGAATCTGTATTTTCGCTCAGATCTGAAAAAAGAAATTAAAACCATTGATCTCCGCCAGCTGGATTTTTCCAAAAAAGCTGCTGTGAAATTTTTGGATATCCACACAGACAATCTGGGGAAAGTCAATGACAACTTTCAGGCTCTGACCCTGAATAAAAATAACGAATATGTAGAAAAAGGATTTCCCATCGGATATGATAATAAAGAATTCGGTACTTCGGAAACCTTTGTAAAGCTTAAGGCCAATATCATTAAGTTCTTTAAAAGTATCCTGCCTGAATAAAAATATGGGCTTTCTCAAAATTGATACGGTCTTTTTTTATTAGTTTACCACGCAAAGTTCGATTTTGATTTTTTACTTTCCTTTAGATTGAGTATCACCTAAAGTAAAAACTCTGAGTGGTAAAAAATTATTAAATTTAACGCAAAGTTTCATTCTAATTCCGCATACCTTGAGGGGGCAAAGACGGAATCAATTTACATTGATTCGATTAAGCGAGCGTATTGTCCATTCGCTTCATTACGACGCAGTCGAATTCTTTGCTTTCCTTTAAATTTAACATTGTCTAAAGTAAAAACTTTGCGTCTAATAAAATAACTCCTTTTGCCAGCAACCTCGAAAAATAATCTCTAAAGAAAAAAAGACAAAGACCATTGGCAGGTAAAAATCTAAATCTTCCTTTCCATCATTGACGGTTTTAGTAAGTCTTAAAAATAAGTCTTAAAGAATAAACAACAATAATAATCCCCGAAGCCTTTGGATTCGGGGATTATTATTGTGAGACTTTTTAGACAGCCTCCTTAGGAAATTTATATAATTTGAACAAAGAAAATTTTATTTAAACTGAAAGACAAAAATCAAAAACAACAAAATCCGGGTGTCTATATTTAATGAATGGATAATTTGAATAATTGTGACTCTGCTGTTTCATCTTTTTGTCTGGATTGAATCATCATTTTCAGTCTGAATAAAGGCATCAAAGATCCTAAAATCTCTCCCAAAAAAAAGGGGGTTCAATTCCTAAAGCTCTCAGATAGGTATATCCCTGGCCTCTGTGGTGAATTTCATTATCTACGAAGTAAAGAATATTCTGATACACCGGGAATTCATACTGACCGAATAAATTGAAAGTTTCCTGAAAACGCTCTTCCGAAATCTGGTTGAAATAATGGTTGATCACTTCAGTTTCTTCATCCCACTTCTTCAGAATTTCTTCTTTAGTTTTAGGGTTGAATCCTTCCTCATCGTAAGCTTCCATATTTTTATTAATAATTCCTTTCAATGCAGGTCCTGCGATGCTGATAAGCTCTACTGCCAGTTTTGCAAAAGGTCTCATTCCGCCTACTGAAAACTCAAATAATTCTTTTTCAGGAAAAGCTTCAATCACTCTTCTTGTCAGGTTTCTGTGCCCTTGCCAGTGCTCTATTAATTGATCTGTGGACATGAATTGTTTCGTGGCTGTTGCTGTAGTTGTCATAATTGTATTGTTTTGTTTGTTATTGTTGATACAAAGGTATGACAGCATTATGACAACAGTTTGTCAGTAGGATTTTTAATGTTTAAAAATTATTTTTTCTTTCCTAAAATATATGCGGATGTTTCCCGTTTAAATGTAAATTGCATTAATAAAAAACATCTCAGTATTAAATTCAAGAAATGAAGAAGTATATTTTGCCCGTTATTCCTGTTTTTTTATTAATATCATGTAATAAAATCGAAGAGAAAATTGACCAGACTGTTCAGAAAACTACTGAAACTGTTCAGCAGAAAGCCCAGCAGGCGGTAGAAGAAACCGTGAAGAAGACAGTCAGCGAATCAATTAATTCCTTAACGAATTCCCAGGACGTAAAATTTAATGAGGTATTTCCCGATGGCGGAAAACCAGTCGTAACCGAAGATACCGGAAAGAAATTTAAATTTCCTAATGGCTCCGAAGGATACATCTTTAAATATAAAGCAGATATCGCTGCCTTACTTCCGTTTCTGGAAAAGCAGCCTTCCTCCGACGAAAGTAAATCTGATAAGACAGCCCGTAAAATAGACGGACAAAGCATCATTGATAAAATAACCTTCGTTTCTAAATTCCTTCCGGAAAATACTTTTGATACCAGTTTCCTGGAAGATATCAAAAACGATAAAAATATAGAATATTACCGACTGAAAAGGTTTCCCAACAACAGTACAATAATCTATAACCCTAAAAACCAGACCATCATACAATATGTAGAGGTAAATAAATAATTTGTGAGTGGCCGGATTTATCCGGTCATTTTTTATACACAGTCATTGAGAACCATTCGCGAAACAGTTCTGTTGAAAAATACGTTTCAGAACGGATGAAATCATCTTATTCTACTTTCTGCTATTCATTTTGTCAGACAGAATAGGAAGTTATTACTATTTCTTTTCAGATTATTAATAAGCCACTTCATGTTTTATAAATCAAGTCTTATTTTTTATAGAATAATAATAATATTCATTGCATAGGACGGGAAAGGGATTTTTAATATATTTTTATTTATTGTATTTAATATTTATATTTTTACTAGATTTATTGAATTATTATCAACGTATGAAAAGAAAATCATTCAATAAAAAAATATGTGTATTAGTGTTGAGCGGAGCAGGTACTGTGGTATATGCTCAGGAAACGGTAAAAGAAAACAATATAGATGAAGTCGTGGTTACTACAGGTAGAACTAAGCCCAGAACCATCATTACATCAGCAATTCCTATTGATAATATTTCGGCAGCACAGCTAAAATCCACAGGACAAATTACTTTTGATAAAGCATTGACGTACTCGGTACCATCTTTTAATTCATCACAGCAAACTGTTTCTGATGCAACGGCTCATTTTGATCCGGCAGATTTAAGGGGATTAGGGCCTTCCAGAACATTAGTTTTGGTTAATGGTAAAAGAAAAAATCAAAGCGCTTTAATTTACGTAAATGATACACCGGGAAAAGGTGAGGTAGGTACGGATCTGAAGAGTATTCCATCTGCTGCCTTACAGAATGTAGAGGTTTTAAGAGATGGTGCATCTGCACAATATGGCTCTGATGCTATTGCAGGAGTGATCAATATTATTCTTAAGAACAGCGTTGGAAAAAGTGCAGTCAATCTTTTTTCAGGCATTACTTCAAAAGGAGACGGCTTTAATATCGGAGCAGATTTTAATACAGGAATCAGAGTGGCAAAAAATGGAAGTTTGAACCTTACATTGGGATATTCTTCCCAAAATAAAACCAACCGTGCTGGTTCTGTTACAAAAGATGAACTTTTTGGTGTTGATAATGCCTGGACGCAGGCTAATCCTGGTTTAGGAATGATTATAGGACAACCGGAGACAAAAGTTGCCAATATGTTTGTAAATTTTGAATTGCCAACAGGTGAAACAGGCAAGTTTTATGCTTTTGGTGGTACAACGTACAGGAATGGAACCAGTTATGGTTTGTATAGAACACCCTATTGGGTAAGTTCAGATTTTGGTTTATTAACTCCAACAGGACAACCTTATAATGGATTTCAACCGGAATTTAAAACAGATGTTTATGATTATAATTTAACCTCCGGGTGGAAGGGCATGTTTGGAAAATGGAGTTTTGATGGGAGTGCTGCCTTTGGCTCTAATGCGGTAGATTATGTTGTAGGAAACACTATTAATACATCGTTGGGTGGAAATTCACCAACCCGTTTTAAAGCGGGTGGTCATCAGTTTAGTAATATTATAGGAAACATAGATGTCAACCGGAATTTTGGTGTGTTTGTTTTAGGAGCTGGCGTTGAAGTACGTAATGAGAATTATCAGGCAAAGGCAGGAGAGGAGGCGTCTTATATAGGAAGTGGTGCAGAATCATTTCCAGGACTGCAGCCTCAAAATGAAATCAATAAAAATCGTCAGAATATTGGAGCTTATATAAATTCTGAATGGGATGTTACGAAAAACCTGTTACTTGGAGGAACTGTGAGGTATGAAAACTTTAGTGATTTTGGAAATAATGTTTCCTGGAAAGGAAATGCAAGATATAAATTGCTGGATGATAAATTAGTTTTCCGCGGGTCTGTTTCTACAGGATTTCGGGCACCTTCATTACACCAAATTTACTATTCCAATGTTCAAACCAAAATTACAGGGAATACTGTAGCTAATCAGGGTACTTTTAACAATGACTCTCAAATTGTAAGATCTGATCTTGGGGTACAAAAATTAAATGCTGAAAAAGCCTTTAACATTACCGGGGGATTTGCCGTAAAACCTTTTAAGAACCTTACGATTACAGCAGATTATTATAGAATAAAAATTAAAGACCGGGTGCTTTTCTCAGGAGATATTGGTTACAAGACCGGTGCTCCGGGTAGTCCGGATATAACAAACCCTGTGGAAGTAATATTAAACAATAATAAAATTACCTCTCTGAAGTTTTTCACGAATGCTGTAAATACAGTTACTGAAGGGGTAGATTTTGTAGCTAATTATTATACTTCCGCTATTGGCAAAGGAAGATTGGGAGTTATTGCTGCTTTCAATTATAACGAAACTAAAATAGTAGATAATATTGCCGTTCCATCTATTTTGGCTGAAAACGGTTACTCAGAAAACTTTTTTGATAGAAAAGAACAATCCAGAATTACCTCTGCAAGGCCAAAAACAAAAACGATTCTTAGTCTTTCGTATGACTTTTCAAAGTTTAACTTTAACCTTAATAATACTTATTTTGGTTCTGTTACATGGCAACATGCAGCTGATCCTGCCAAAGATCAGACATTTTCCGGTAAGGTGATTACAGACATCGTTTTAACATATAAAATCACCAAAGATCTTAAGGTTTCCGGAGTCGTAAATAATTTATTTAATATTTATCCGGATGTAATAGACAGTAAAGGAGATGTAGTCACTGATCTTGGAGGAAGGTTCAAATATCCTTGGGAGGTAAACCAGTTCGGATTTAACGGAACAACTTTCCAGCTAAATGTTAATTATACTTTTTAATCTATAAATAAAAAAATTAGCAGTGCTTTATCATGCTTAACTAAATCCCTTTTAGACGCAATCATCTGTGAAGATCCGCGCAATCTGGGGTAAAACAAAAAAAAATAGCAAAAAGGCAAAACATAAAATCTAAAAAATTAACACCCAAATATTCAATAGGAATGGGCTTTAGCCCATTCAAAAATTAAAATAGTCCATCCGACTTCAGCCAAAACCTAAATCCATCATTTTAACCATAATTATCTGTGAAAATCTGTGCAACCTGCGGTAAAATAATAACAGTATTGTAAAGATAAAATATCCTTCGACTCCGCTCAGGATGACCTTCCTAATATAATCCTCATCCATTTACTTTTCACATTGTACAAAATAAAGTATTTTAGTACTATGAAAATTTATACAAAAACAGGAGATAAAGGACAGACCGCTTTATACGGCGGTACAAGAGTTTCCAAAGCCAGTGCCAGAGTAGACAGCTATGGAAATATAGATGAACTCAACTCATTCATAGGCATTTCAAAAAGTCATATTGAGGATGAAGCGGTTTTGAACCAGCTGAAAAAAATTCAGTTTGATCTGTTTACGGTAGGTTCAGAAGCGGCGACTCCGGCTGATAAATTAATGCTGGCCAATGGAAAATCCCGTCTGCCATTGATTATTTCCGAAACGGAGATTGAAGAACTGGAAAACTGGATGGATGCTTTTGAAGATAAATTGGAACCGCTTCAGTATTTTATTCTACCGGGTGGTGGAAAACCGGCTACTTTTTTACACGCAGCCAGAACCATCTGCAGAAGGGCGGAACGTTCCCTTGTCTTCTTAAATGAAGCGGAAGAAGTACGTCCGGAGCTCATCAAATACCTGAACAGACTTTCGGACTATCTTTTTGTTTTAGCAAGATATATTTCAAAAATCAATAACGAACCGGAAGAATACTGGAATCCGAATGAAAGGTAAAGTACTGCTTTTTATCAATGGAGATGCTCCGGAAACGCTTCCTGATTACCACAACTATGAATTGATTGCCTGTACGGACGGTGCCTTTCATTATCTGAAAACAATGGGTTTTCCTTTGGATAAACTGGATTTTATTTCGGGTGATTTTGATTCTCATTCAGGAGCAGATGAAAACGTGTATCATGAAAAATTTATTCATACACCGGATCAGGACAGGACAGATTTTCATAAAGCACTTGATCTTATTGCAGAAAGAGGTTTTAATAAAGTTGATGTTTTTGGCGGAAGCGGCGGCGAGCAGGATCATTTTTTAGGAAATCTTACGGTAGCGTTTGCATTTAAAGATCAAATGAGTATACAATTTTATGATGATTTTTCTGAATATTATTTTGTCCCGAAAAATTTTAAACTGAACAGAGTTAAAAATAAAATGATCTCATTATATCCTTTTCCATCTGTTGAAAATATTACAACAACAGGATTGAACTGGCCTCTGACAAACGGAAGTCTAAGCATCACCTCAAGAATCGGGACCCGGAATTTTGCAGTGGAAGATCAGGTTTCCATTGAATATGAAAAAGGAGATCTGCTGATTTTTATAGGAAAGAATTATTTGTAAAGAAAAATAGGAAATATCAATAGAAATGGGCTTTAGCCCATTAAAAAAAATATAAAATCTAATTGGCTTTAGCCAAAATGCAAAAACTATAGCGCAAACATCTGTGCAAATCCGTGAAATCTGTGGTCAAAAAAATGAAACCCCTAATCAAAATATCACTTTTTCTCATCTCAATCCTCTGTATTTTCTCATGTAAAACGCAGAACTTTTCCACATCCGAATATGGAAAAACAGAAAACGGAAAACAGGTTGAGATTAAAAAAGTATATAATTTCCGGACGGTAGGAAATATTAAAAATTCTGATGGAAGGGTTTTAAAAGAAGGCAAATTCTACAGAAGCGGCCATCTTCATAAACTGAAAAAGAAATCATTTAGGGAACTGGAAAAATTAGGAATAAAGGAAGTTATAGATCTTAGGAATTCTAAAGAAATAGCTGATAAACCCGATCAGCTTCCCAATGATATGGTGTATAAAAAATATTCAGCTTTTGAAGATGAGGGAGATCAGCTTACCCAGGCTAAAAAACTCGTTCTGAAAGGAAAAGTAAACGGCTCTGATGCCGACAAAAGAATGATTGATTTCTACCGTGAATATGTAACCGAGAATCCTGAGGTGATCAGAAAAATCATCACAGAAATCCTGGAATCCGATCAGCCGGTCCTTTATCACTGCACCGCTGGAAAAGACAGGACAGGAATTACAACGGCTTTGATTTTAAGTATTTTAAAATTTGATAAGGAAACCATTTACAATGATTATCTGTTATCCAATAATTACAGACAAAAACTGGTTCATAAAAGACTTAAGCTGGCAGATAACTTACATTTCCTCTATCCGAAAATGGATGTAAAAGTCCTCGAAAAGCTGAGCTGGGTGGAAGCTGGCTATCTCGATGCGGCTTTTGATGAAATCAATAAGAAATATGGTTCTGTGGATACTTATATTCAACAGGTTCTGGGAATTTCAGAAGATAAGAGGGAAGAATATATTAAGAAGTTTACAAATTGATAATCAGCTCTGGTTTTCAACGGATCTTCTTTTGAAATTTATAATAAATTTAACGCTCGAAAATCAAACTTTTTTAGCAATTTTGCATTTCGTAATTCACTTGTCAAGAAATGAAAATAAAGTACTCGGAACTTATTGATCAGACATTGTATTTTCCTACGGAGGAATTTAATGTTTCTGAGAACAATTTGTTATTTCACGATGTTCCTTTAATGGAAGTCGTTGAAAAATTTGGCACCCCGCTAAAAATTAGCTACCTGCCGAGAATTTCTCAAAATATCCAGAAGGCGAAGAGCTGGTTCAGGGAAGCTTTTGAGAAAACCGAATATAAAAAGAATTATACCTACTGCTACTGTACAAAATCCAGCCATTTCAACTTTGTGCTTGAAGAAGCTCTTAAAAACGATATTTCTATCGAAACTTCTTCCGCATATGATATGGATATTGTAAAATCTCTTTATGAGAAAGGTAAGGTAGATAAGAATATTGAAGTAATCTGTAACGGATTCAAAACGGATGATTATCTGGTGAAAATTTCAGATATGATCAACAATGGTTTTGAAAATATTACCCCGATCCTGGATAATTACCGTGAGCTGGATAAACTTACCGAAAGCATTGATACCACTTTCGATATCGGGATCAGAATTGCTTCCGAAGAAGAACCTAAATTCGAATTTTATACCTCAAGGTTAGGAATCGGATATAGAGATATCATTCCTTATTACAGCCAGAAAATTGCAGAGCATCCGAATGCAAGACTGAAAATGCTTCACTTTTTCATTAATACCGGGATCAAAGACACGGCTTATTACTGGAACGAATTATACAAATGTCTTCGTGTATACGCGCGTCTGAAGAAAATCGCTCCTGAGGTAGATTCCCTGAATATTGGTGGAGGTTTCCCCATTAAAACGTCTTTAAACTTCGAATACGACTATCAGTATATGGTAGAAGAAATCGTTTCTCAGATCAAAAAATTCTGTGAAGAAGAAGGAGTGGAAGAACCTAATATTTATACGGAATTCGGAAGCTTTACAGTAGGAGAAAGCGGTGCAAACCTTTATAAAATTATCTCTCAGAAACGTCAGAACGACAGAGAAAAGTGGAATATGATTGATTCTTCATTCATGACCACACTTCCTGATACCTGGGCGATCTCCAGACACTTTATCATGCTTCCGTTGAACCGATGGGAAGATACCTATGAAAGGGTATTCTTAGGTGGATTAACTTGTGATTCAGATGATTATTATAATTCTGAACAGCATACCAACGCGATCTATCTGCCGGTTTTCAGTGATACAAAACCTCTGTACATCGGATTTTTCCATACAGGAGCTTATCAGGAAACAATCGGAGGATATGGCGGTGTGCATCACTGTCTGATGCCGCAGCCAAGACACGTTCTGATCCAGAAAGATGAAAACGGTGACCTTCAGTATGAAATTTTCCGTGAAAAACAGGAACCTGAAGACATCCTGAAAATCCTGGGTTACAAATAAAGACACCGTCATTGCGAGGAACGAAGTGACGAAGCAATCTCATCTTAATACTCTTAACAACTCAATTCTTTCTTAATGTTTCAATTTTAACCATTAAGATTTTTGTTAAGGTTTAAGAATAATGAAGATGCTTAACTCATGAAGAAATCCCGCAGATACAATAAAAAAAGCTCTCAAATTTTGAGAGCTTTTTCATTTAAAAATATTTGGAAAGCTTATCCAGTTCCAGTTCTGCATAATCCGAAACCACGATATCCGCTAAAGTATAATCCTGATTTTTTGAGTGCGGGCTTCTGTAGGCGGCACAGAATATCTCAGCTCTGTGTGCGGCTAAAATTCCGTTCGTGGAATCTTCAATCACCATGCAGTTTTCTACAGGTTCTCCTGCCATTTCTGCGGCCAGAAGAAATACTTCCGGATGCGGTTTGGATTCCTTTAAATCGGCACCGCTGATCTTCCCGCTGAAATACTCTTCAAGTCCGAATTTTTCGAAAACCATATTGATCGTTACCATCGTTGCGGAAGAAGCAAGAATAAGCTTGATCCCGTTTTCATGATAATGCTTAATGAGCTCTCTCACCCCGGGAATCAGATCAAAGTCTTCATCATTATCAAAATAATTCTTGAAGTGTGATCTTTTGATGCCCGAAGCGGTTTCATGGGTTTGCGTTAAGCCGTATTGCTGAATCAATGTTTCAAATACTCTTTTGGTAGAGGCTCCGGTGAAAGAAGTATACAGTTCTTCCGAAACATCAATTTCCAGCTCGTGAAATGTAGTAAAATAAGCTTTTCTGTGCAGTGGTTCCGTATCTACAATAACCCCGTCCATATCGAAAAGAACAGCTTTTAAGGACATATTTTGTTTTTTGCAAAAATAGGATTTAATATTTAAAGGGAGAAAGTTATGAGTTATGAATTATAAGTTATGAATTAAAAGAGGAAGGGGCAAGGAAGAGGAACCAGGGAAGGTTTAAAAGGTCAATGGTGAATTTTGCTTTGCAAGTGAATGGTGAATACTAGAATCAACATTTTAGATATCAGACTCCAGATATCAGACATCAGACTTAAGGTTAAGACTGAGATTGAGGTTAAGAAATGGCAATGGTGAATTTTGCGGGGCAAGTGAATAGTGAATTGGGGATTAAAGAATCAAGAGCCAAGAACCAAGATTTTATATTTCAGACAGAAGAGATTACTTCTGGTGGCTTCGGGAGCCTAAGCCGCCAGGTATTTGCCGGTTCATTCAATGCTTCCGGATTTACTGACATAAATTTTCCAACTCAGAATCACGTATCCTAATAATTTATAATTCCCGAATCTTCTTACTCGCAAACCCGAATTGCGCACCCCGAAACTCTCAAACCCTAAAACTCTCCGACTCTCAAACTCTCAAACTCGGATCCCGAGCCCCGAAACTAATAACTCATCATTCATAACTAATAACTCAAACAGTATTTCGTATCTTTGCCGTAAATATTTCAATCTTTAAATCATTTAAATTTTTAAATAAAACATGAGAACATACGCAGGAATTCCTGAAGAAAATGCAACGTTGGAAAACGCTAAAGTAATGCTGGTAACCGTTCCTTACGATGGAACTTCAACATGGGGAAAAGGAGCTGACAAAGGCCCTGAATTATTCTTAAATGCTTCCGAAAACATGGAGCTTTATGACATTGAAACAGGAACTGAACCTTACCTTGACGGGGTATATCTTGCCGGAGACGTTTCTGAAAACTCTACGCCTGAAGCCATGACGGAAGCCGTTTATCAAAAAACAAAAGAACTTCTGAATAATGAAGGGAAAGTATTTACCCTTTTCGGAGGTGAGCATTCCGTATCTATCGGTTCTATCCGTGCAGTAGGAGAGAAGTTTGAAAACCTTACTGTTCTTCAGCTGGATGCACACACAGATTTACGTCCTGAATTCCATGGATCTACTTCTAACCACGCATGTGCGGTTTTTGAAGCCAATCAGAAGCACAACCTGGTTCAGGTGGGAATCCGTTCTATGGATGCTGAAGAAGCTGAATATCTGCCGGAAGGAAGAGTGTTTTTTGCTCATGAAATTGCTGTAAATGAAAACTGGATCAATGATGTTCTGGAAAAAGTTTCAGGAAATGTGTATATCACCATTGATCTTGATGCTTTCGATCCATCCATTGCTCCTTCTACAGGAACTCCGGAACCGGGCGGACTTCAATGGTATCCAACCCTGGAATTACTGAGAAAAGTATTTGAAAAATGCAATGTAGTAGCTTTTGATATTGTAGAATTAATGGATTCGCCGATGGCTAAACCCACTGCTTTCTTAGCCGCCAAACTGTATTACAAAATGCTTGCGTACAACCATATTTATAACAATAACTAAAATTCCGCAAGAATCAGATTTTTTCTGCCCTATATTCTTTGGAAATTTGTGAGGTAAAAAAGAAATACTATGTCCACACAAAGTCAGATAGATTATAACAGAATTGCGAAGGCGATAGATTATATCCAGAGCAATTTCAGGCTTCAGCCAGGTTTGGAGGAAGTGGCAGAGAATATTCACCTGAGTCCGGCTCATTTTCAGAAAATATTCACGGAATGGGCAGGAACAAGTCCGAAGAAATTTTTACAGTTCATCAGCCTTGAACATGCTAAAAATTTACTGAAGGAAGAAAAAGCGAGTTTATTTGATACCGCTTATGAGACGGGACTTTCCAGCACGAGCAGGCTTCATGACCTCTTTGTGAACATAGAAGGAATGTCTCCGGCGGAATATAAAAACGGCGGAAAAAGCCTGAATATCAATTACAGTTTTTCCAAAAGTCCTTTTGGATATGTAATGGCAGCATCTACAGAAAAAGGGATCTGCTACATGGCTTTTGAAGACGATAAAGAAATAGCACTGGGGAATTTATATGCTAAATTTCCCAATGCTTCTTTTTTTGAAAAGCAGGATGCTATTCAGAAAAACGCACTGTCCATATTCGATAAGGACTGGACGAAACTCAACACAATAAAATTACATCTTAAAGGAACCGATTTTCAGCTGAAAGTCTGGGAAAGCCTTCTTTCTATTCCCATGGGAAAACTATCCACCTACGGAAATTTAGCCGGAAAAATTGGCAACCCGAATGCATCCAGAGCGGTAGGAACTGCAATCGGTAGCAATCCGGTGGCATTTCTTATTCCGTGTCACCGTGTGATTCAGTCTACGGGAAACATCGGTGGTTATAAGTGGGGAAGTGAAAGAAAACAGATGATGGTGGGTTGGGAAAGCTCACGTATGTACTCTGAAAATTCTATTCTGCTTTAATCTGTTATTCAACCACAAAAGTTACAAAAGCATTACGGTTTATTTTAAAAAATTACTATTTTTAAATAGACAAGTTTAGGTTTTGGCTAAAGCCAATTGAATGTTTTTATTGATAAACAAACGGGCTAAAGCCCGTTCCTGTTGATGCGAATACTCAATATATATAAAGCAATATTGCCGGATAAAAATCTTTGATTTTTTAAAAAAGCTTAAGTGTACTTTATTCATTATTTTAATAATAACTTAAAAAACTTAAGTGTACTAAAACTTTTGCGACTTTTGTGGTTAAAAAACATTTAAAAAGTCATCAATACATTATACTTTTTACAAATTAAAAATCATGAACAGCCTGTTTGAAGAAATATCAGAATATCCGTTGAATATTCTTCCTAATGACGGAACAGTCCACTATTACGGAAAAGTCTTTGACAAAGAAAGATCAGATTTCTTTTATGATTATCTGCTCAATCAGATCCCGTGGGAAAATGATGAGGCCGTGATCTTTGGAAAATTAATTTTAACGAAAAGAAAAGTTGCATGGTTTGGAGAAAAACCCTTTGAATACACCTATTCAAAACGGACAAAGCAGGCTAAGTTCTGGACCCCGGAATTACTCGAACTAAAGAAAAAGTGTGAAGAAGTTTCAGGAGAAACCTATAATTCATGCCTTCTTAATCTGTACCACGATGGAAGCGAAGGAATGGCCTACCACAGCGACGGGGAAAAGGATCTTAAAAAACACGGAGCCATCGCATCCCTGACGTTCGGAGCGGAAAGAAAATTTCTCTTCAAACATAAAACAACCAAAGAAAAGGTAGAAATATTCCTGGAAGAGGGAAGTCTGCTGATCATGAAGGGAACCACGCAGGAAAACTGGCTGCACAGACTGCCGCCAACCACCAAAGTGAAAACGCCGCGGGTGAATCTTACTTTCAGAACAATTGAAGAGTAAAAATAAGTAGGCTTCGGAAACCTCTTTTTTATGTTAAGAATAGTATTGTCGCCATTTTTTATTCAGACAAATTGCACAACTGGTGGCTGAGGCTCCCGAAGCCACCAGTGCCTATCATAAAAAAATCCGGTCGCTTCGAGAACCTCAGCGACCGGATTTTATGTTTTCAGATATCTATACTTGCGATTGGTGGCTTCGGGAGCCTCAGCCACCATCATTTTATTTCAGAACTTCCACTTCAATAGAACTGTCATTATACACTTTGATAAAAGCTTTCGTATAATCTTCTTTCGTAGCGAAATTTGGATTGTCCATGAATTTTTGTGGGTTGATGGCAAAAAGCGGCCACCATGTGCTGCTGATCTGAATCTGGATCTTGTGTCCTTTTTTGAAGGTGTGCACCACATCCTGCAGTCTGAAATTCACAGCAGTTTTTTGGTTTGGAACCAACGCTTCTCCCTTTTCTCTGGAATTTCTGAACCTTGCCGGCATAATCTCACTTCTTACCATCTGATGATAATTAGGATAGATCACACCGTCTTTCTTTTCTTTAGGTTTAAAATCTTCAGGATAAACGTCAATCAGTTTTACCGCGAAATCCGCGTCGCTGGAAGAGCTGGCGATATTCAGTTTAGCCATGATTTCTCCTGCAAAGCTGATGTCTTCGGTTAAAACATCTGTGGTAAACGTTAAAACATCCGGTCTTCCCACTGCAAATCTCTGATCTTCGGACATATAATTTTTAGGTGTAAAACCATTGAAATCTTTCAGGTTATCAGAACTTAGAACCGGATTGTTCGGGTCACTGTAATATTCCGAGAAGCCTTGTCCTGCAGAGTTTTTTAAAGTTCCATCCGTTAAATAGAAATTGATTTTCTGAGCATTTTTAGGAGGATAAGAAGCAAATTCTTTCCATTCTTTTGCGCCTGTGTCATACATCAAAGCTTCCGGAAGTCCCGCATCTTCTTTTGTATTTCCTTTCAAATAATGATTGAAAAATTTAGTTTCAATATTCTTCTGGTAATACGTAGCAATACTATCCCCGAAATAGATCTGGTTATGGAAATGCTTCCCTTGTTCCTGTGCCCATGCGCCGTGAGAGAAAGGTCCCATGACAATTGTATTTTTAGCTTTTGGGCTTGTTTTTTCTATGGTCTTGTAAATATTTAACGGCCCTGAAAGATCTTCTGCATCAAACCATCCGCCGACAGTCATTACCGCGTGGTTTACATTTTTCAAATAGGGAAGAAGATTTCTTTTCTGCCAGTATTCATCATAATTGGGATGGTTCATAATCTCGGTCATGAAGAAATTATTCTTGTAATACTTTTCATAGCCGTCTTTTAAAGTTCCCATATCTCTGTAAAACTTAAGACCGTCTTCAGAGGTCTGTTTTACGAAGGTATCCATATACCAGGCCTTGTTTTCAGGCTTCGTTTTCTGGATTCCGAAAACAGGGAACGTTCTGAAATAGCCAAGCATAAATCTGCCGTTGTGAAGAAAATCATCATTCCAGAAATCCGAAATTGGAGCCTGAGGCGATGAAGCTACCAAAGCAGGGTGTTGCGCCAATATGCCTACCGCAGTGTAAAATCCTGGGTATGAAGTTCCGTATTGGCCGGCCTTTCCGTTATTGTCTTTAATGTTTTTCAGAAGCCATTCTATCGTGTCATACGTATCTGTACTTTCATCGATATCCTTTTTCGTTTTACGGTCTACCTGAGGTGTCATATTGGTGAAAGTCCCTTCACTCATGTATCTTCCGCGTACATCCTGGAATACGAAAATGTACTTATCCTTCATCAGATACTGGTTAGGTCCCAGTTTGGCTCTGTATTCATTCTCCCCGTAAGGAGCAATGCTGTAGCAGGTTCTCTGCATCAGGAAAGGATATTTGTTTTTATTGGAAATATCTTTCGGGATATACACCGAAGTGAAAAGTTTTACCCCGTCACGCATGGGGATATAAAATTCTTTTTTGGTGAAATTATCCTTAACGAATGTATCTTTCTGGTCCGTAGCCTGCGCACTTCCAAGGATAAACAAGAAAATAAATAAAATTGAAATATGGATCTTCATAAATAAAATTTACCGCTAATTTAGAAATAAAATAGCTCCGGTATACACATATATTCAATCTTTCAGCAGAAAAACAAGGAAAAACAGTGTTGTAAATAAGCCGTTGAATTTTTCATCAGCGTAATCCGCAAAATCTGCGTGAGTTTTCATCGCGCAGATTTTGCAGATCAGACAGATTTTTTAATCATAATTTCAGGGAGGAAAGCTGTTCTCTTACAACTTCTTCCCTGCAAATTTGTTAAGCTTCATGCTGATGGAAAACATGATGTACCGCTTCAGAATAAGATCCTCACGGTCCTCAAAATACGCATTGGAAATGGTTCTTCTCACACTTTGATTCTGGTTCAGAACATCGTAGATCTTCATTTTTGCCGTGAACTGTTTATTGAAGAATGAATATCCTAAACTCGTGTTCCAGAAGTAGAAATCCCTTTTAAAACCGGGAGCAATATTGGAATTTGTATTGTATTCAAAATCATTTCCGAAGACCAGCCTGCTTTTGAAAAGATAATTGGTAAGCTCGAGTTTCAGGGCCTGGCTGGCCGTGTTTACATTGTCGATGCTGTAGTTCGTGTATTTTGAAAAATTATAGCCCAGTCTGTAAGAAGGTTTAATGGTGAATTTATCCTTAAGTTCATACGTAAGATTGATCCCCGGATTCATGCTGTACGAGTCGCTGGTATAAAGCTGCCCGTTGATATATCCTTTATTGTAATTGTACTGCATGTTGAATCTCGGATTGATCGATACCTTGTTGTTTTTCCACTTAAAGCTTTTGCTGAAACCACCTCCGGCATTGAAACTCTTGTTCCCGCTTATATTGTCATACGTAACGAGCTGTTTTCCCGAGCTGTCATACTTTGAATAATTCACAATATCATTATCCCTGTAGGTAAAACCGATATTGAAATAATAACTCATGTTCTTCACCATATTGTAATTATTAAAATACAGATACGTGTTGTTCGTCCATGTGTTTTTAAGGTCCGGATTTCCGGTGTACGCGATCAGAGGATTGGTAGTATCCTCATAAGGCGTCAGCTGTTCTGCTCCCGGAATATTAAAATCGGCATAATTAAAAAGGCTTAATCTTTTGTTTTCAGCAAGCTCATACTGTACATTCAGGTTATATCCCGGAAGCGCAAAATTTTTCTGAAGACCGTAATTTTGTCCGTTAAAAACAGAATTCACTTTCATATCCGAAATATCAAGATTGACCGATGCCCACATATTGAATTTCTTCTTGTTAAGCTCAAAGGAAACCTCGGGTATGATCTTGTTAATTTTCTGCCTCATACTGTTGGAAAGAGCGGTATTGTACTCTGAATACTGCCCGGTGGAGGTATCAAAATCGTTGACATTTCTGAAATCTCTTGAAGCGTTTGAACTGTAATTTACTTCAAAGCTCACGGATGCAGAATCGGAAACCGGCTCCGTATATCCCGCTCCGAAGCTGTACATATTGTTCTGGCTTTTGTTTCTGGCGAGCTGATTTCTGTTGTCATTCGGGTCCGAGCTCTGGTAAAATGTCGTTTGAGAACGGTTAAGATTATCGCTGTTGGACTCAGAGATGGTTCCGCTCATTTTTGCATTCATGGAACGTCCCTTTTTTCTGAATTTTTTTGAAAAATAAATGGATGGATTGAATGAATTGTTTTCCGAATCTGTACTTGTATAAGAATCACTTTCGTTCAGAAGGGTATTATCTTTAAATGTTGTGGACTTCGAATTGTTGAAACTGAAACTTTTAGAATGGGTGAATCTTGGTGAAATATAAACACTCGTCAGAGAATCCAGATTGATTCTTGCCGAAGTATCAAAACTGTACTGCTTGTTTTCGCTTTCCCCGTTGGTTTCTGAATTTGTCTTCAATGTAAATTCAGGCAGCAGGGTCGTTCTGGAAACTTTCGACCTTGTTTCCATATTGGAATCCGAATGCATCAGGCTGAACGAATCCAGATCCGCATCTTTTCCCAGTTTATCGCTGTAGTTGAAACCAATGGTAGTGGATCTTTGAATTCCTTTAGCATTTCCGCCGCCCTGATTGTAATAGGTGGTATTTCCCACCGTAGAAACAGAGCCGCCCTGCATCATCCAGGAATTCCGGCCATTTCCCATACTGTCGAAAACCTCATCATTGGAAAACCCCTGCGAATTGATATTATTCGAAGAGGCGAGGAGGCTGATTTTGGTGTCATTTTTAAAATAACTTACAAGTCCGCTGCCTTCATATCGTTTATCTGAACCGTATCCCAGTGTTACTCTGGAGATCAGTCCTTTATTTTTCTTTTCATCAATATTGAAATTGATGGTGGTATTATTGGATTTTGCTGTTTTTCCGCTCAGTTCTTCCTCTTTGGTTTTAGTGGTGGTAAACTGGATGTTTTTAATGATATCAGCAGGAAGGTTTTGCAGGGCAATTTTGCCGTCTTTATCAAAGAAAGGCTTTCCGTTGATCATGATCTGATCCACTTCCTTTCCGTTAACAGTAATTTTTCCGTCATTATTCACTTCTACACCAGGAATCTGTTTCAGAAGTTCCTCGATTTTACTGTCAGGACGTACTTTGATGGAAGAAGCATTGAATTCTATGGTGTCTTTCTTGATCTTTACCGGAGAAACCGTGATCTTCACTTCATCAATGCTCGTTACTTTGTTTTTTTCCAGCTCAATATCTCCCAAAGTCAGCGACTGGCTGATTTTTTCCAGTTTTTTAGAATAGGACTGTAATTTGTCAGCATCTATTTTTAAAAGGGAAGGCTCATTCAGACCATCTGTTTTCAGGGAGAATTTCCCTTCTTTATTGGTCGCTGTATAATTGATGATGGAGGAGTCTTTTTCTTTCAGAAGATAAACCGTAGCGTTTTCTACAGGTTTTTTGTCAGGATCCGATACTTTCCCGTCGATATGCAGACTTTGGGCATGCAGGATAAAAACCGTAAATGCCAGCATCAGCATCGATAATATTTTCTTCATGAAACAGCTGTTTTTTTAAGGCGTAAAAGTATAAAAAAAACATCCCCGATCGGGGATGTTTCGTAAATATTTGTTGAAGATTTAATTATCGGAATAATTAAGCTCTTAAATATCTTGAATACGCATAGCCTTCCTGGCCGTCGTCAGTTTTTACTTTCCACCAGTCATCAGAAGTCTGCTCAATCAATGTTACGGATGAACCTTTTGCAGCTTTTCCTACTACAGCAGCCTCAGTAGACGGCTCTTGTCTGATGTTCAGGTTAGAATCTTCAGTAGCAACCGTTAAAGCAGCACCAGCAGCCAATCCGGCTACCTGCACGTCGATATTGATATCTGAAGCTGAATAGGTAGAATCAATAGTTCCCAAAGCATTCCATACGGCATCTTTTGCTGCTGTATTGGAAGCACTTCCTGAAACATAAAGAATACCATCCTGCTCCTGAACCTGAAGGTTAGAAATTCCCGCAGACTGTGCAGCTGAAACTACACTTGAATATTTATCTTGTAATGTGCTCATCTTAAAATTATTTTACCACTAAATTATTGTTATACTTTCCGATTTTCAAAGCATCTACAGATTCTTTGATTTTTCTGGCCTGAAGACCTGAAACATTTCCTGTAAGCGTAAGCTGTCCGTTTACAACCTCTACTTTTACAGAAGGGAAATCTTTAACAGCATCCTGAACTTTTTTCTGAACTGCAGGATCTACAGCAGATGTTGTTTCCACTGGTGCAGCAGTAACAGGAGCAGCTATAGTAGACATGTCCATTACTTCTTTTACTCCAGTGATCGCTTTTAATTTTGCAATCATGGCATCTTTAGACTGCTGGTCAGCGAAAGTTCCGCTTAGGTGAGCTACTCCTTCTTTTACTTCTACAGAAGCATTGGGATTAGAAGTTACCACAGTTGTAGCCTGAGTCTGAAGATCGGCGTCAGAAACTTTCTTTTTACAAGAAACCGCTCCAAAAGATATAGCTACAGCTAATGCAGCCATTGCGATAGTTTTTTTCATAGTTGTATATTTATTAATGTTGTTAATACAATCAAATGTAATAATAAAATTTGTACCAAAAGAATAAAAACTCAACAAATGTTTTTTAAATTTTTTACAATATTTTCAAAATCAGGGATTTAATTTTAATGTATTATAAACTTAATTTAAACTTAACCCAATTCGGGCAAAATAGTGTACCAATTGAAAAACTATTATATTTGTGCGAATTGAACTATATATATGAAAGGACAGAATAAACTTTTTATTGCCATTATCGTTGCGCTTCTTCTGGGAGTAGGAATCGGAGGTGTGGTACACGTACAGTATCCTGAAAGTGCGGAACCATTTTCCAAAAATATCAAACTGCTGGGAACCGTATTTATCAGGCTCGTACAGATGATCATCGCGCCGCTGGTTTTCACCACTCTTGTGGTGGGAATTGCCAAAATGAGCGATATCAAAATGATCGGGAGAGTAGGAACGAAAGCAATGCTGTGGTTTATTACCGCTTCCCTGGTTTCTCTTTTTATAGGATTGGTGCTGGTGAACTGGCTGGAGCCGGGACATGTGACCAAACTGCCTATCCAGGATGCTGCTGCTGCTGAAGATCTTCTGAAAAGCAGTAAAGGTTTCTCTCTGGAAGATTTCGTAAAACATATGATCCCTAAAAGTTTATTTGAAGCTTTTGCGACCAATGAGGTACTTCAGATTGTGGTTTTTTCCATTATGTTTGGAGTTGCTCTTGCCAATTTAGGGGAAGAATATTCGAAGCCGGTGGTTAAGCTTTTTGATATTATTGCCCATGCCATCCTTAAAATGGTAGGGTATATTATGTGGTTTGCTCCTCTTGGTGTTTTAGGATCCATTGCCGCAGTAGTAGCGATGAATGGATTTGAGATATTTAAAGTCTACGCTGTTTATCTGAGAGACTTTTTCTTTGCATTAGGCGTTCTTTGGCTTGTGCTTCTGTTAGTAGGTTACCTGATCCTTGGAAACCGTCTTTTTGAACTGTTGAGAAGAATTAAAGCTCCATTACTGATCGCTTTTTCTACCACAAGTTCAGAAGCTGTATTCCCGAAACTGGTGGAAGAGCTTGAGAAATTCGGATGTAATAACAGGGTAGTATCTTTTATCCTGCCTTTAGGATATTCATTTAACCTGGACGGAAGTATGATGTATATGACGTTTGCTTCTATCTTTATTGCCCAGATCTACGGTATTGAAATGGAAATCGGCCAGCAGATCACCATGCTTCTTGTACTGATGCTTACTTCAAAAGGGATTGCAGGGGTTCCGAGAGCTTCTCTGGTAATCATTGTAGCGACATGTTCTATGTTCGGAATTCCGCCGGAAGGGATTGCTTTGATTCTTCCGATTGACCACTTCTGTGATATGGGAAGAAGTATGACGAATGTATTAGGAAATGCACTGGCTACCTCAGCTGTTTCCAAGTGGGAAGGCCAGCTTGAAAATACGCCTCAGGAAGTTTAATCACTGATGAAAGAGCAGGATTTGCAGGTTTATCAAAAAGATATTCTGGAAAAAGGTTTTGCAGTCATCAATTCGGTGTTTACGGATCGTGAAATTGAAAAGATAGCAGAAACCATTCAAAAGACTGATAGTTCCACGGAAAATTTCAGAAAGTCTGATGATCTTTTTGCTGTAAGACAGTTTTTAAAAGAAGTTCCGGAGGTTAAAGATCTTGTGTTTAATGAAAACGTTAAAACCATTGTCAGAGAGCTTTTCGGGGAAAGATATTTTGCGGTAAAAAGCATTTATTTTGACAAACCGGAAACTTCAAACTGGTATGTGGCCTATCATCAGGATCTGACGATTTCAGTAGATAAAAAACTGGAAATGCAGGGCTTCGGACCATGGACCACCAAGAAAAACCAGTTTGCGGTGCAGCCGCCTCTGCCTGTTCTTGAAAATATTTATACCATCCGGATTCATCTGGATGATACCGATGAGCATAACGGGGCGCTTAAAGTGGTCCCGGGATCTCACGCCAAAGGAATCTACAGACCGGAAACCATTGACTGGAATACGGAAACTGAAGAAATCTGTCATGTGAAAAAAGGAGGAGTTATGATCATGAAACCTTTGACCCTTCACGGTTCAAACAGAACAACGGACGGAAGGAGAAGAAGAGTGATCCATATAGAATTTTCTGATATGGAACTGCCACAGGAACTGCAGTGGTCTGAAAAATTGAATTAAAATCCAACATTAAAATGGGACCAGACGAAGATCAATTTCCGGTCATTGACTCAAAAATTTCTAAAGGCTTGACTTTGGCCATTAAAGTTTTTTTTTCAATATTCGCCGTACTGACACCGCTGATGACGATCTTGATGGCATGGCTTACTGTGGATTCCAATATTAAGATGGAACTGAAAGTTTTAATAGTTCTATTGGCGATACTCATTGCTGCAGGATTTATCTGGCTTCTGATTACAAAAATAAAAGAAAAACCAGGCCCGAAGATAATCCGGACAGCGGTTGACAGAACGGGAATTCATCATTACAGCCATCAGGGTTTAGTAAAGTCAATATTGTATACTCAACTGATGCCCAATCCTGAGAACGGAAAATATGACGTTTTTATACCTCTTGATCAGACCGATACCAATATGGATTTGTGTTATTATGTATTTGATGATCTATCCGATAAAGTTGTAATCAGATCATTATTTCTGGAAGGTGATTTTGTCATTACTAATGGAAATTCATTAAAAAAACATTTCATAAAAGGAATTACCTTTTTCAGGCCCGATCTGAAAATTTCGCCGGGTGTTCTGGAATTGTATAAACTGGAAAGAAATTGATAAACAACAATAAAAAAACACTGCACTTCGGAAAATTCGAAGTGCAGTGTTTTTTTGGTTAGGAAGCAAGAGGAGGGAAGCTGGAAGTTATTGTTGCCAATCTACTTCTGATAGTCATTTTATAGATTTTTAATCCAATGAATTTTCAAAAGTTAATAAACCGTGATTCAGTCATCTTCGGACTTCTATTAACTTCCAGCTTCCCTCCTCTGGCTTCCTTTCCCAATTTACTTCACAGAAATCTCATCAATAAAGATATACGCCTCACCGCCAGCTCCCTGGTGCCATTCCGGAAGTTTCCCGTAGTAATAAGCTTTTACCTTGATGTAGCGGGCTTCAGTCTGCAGAATTTCTGCTTCGAAATCTTTAATCTGTGCTTTTTCATCCTTAGCATCAATGGTGTTGTCAATGCTTTTCAGCAGGATAAAATCTTTGCCGTTCATGGAGGCGTAATATTCCACTTTTTTTGGCATCAGAATCCAGGCTTTGCTGTCCTGAAGGTAGGTAGAAGATAATTTTGTAATCTGCTGAGGTGATTTCAGATCAAGAACCGCTTCGAAATTCTGTCCCTGATAACCCTGCCATTCACCTTTTCTCCAGTTGACTTCTCCATTGATCCCGTCAATAAGTGCCAGCTTTCCGTTCGCGATATATTGAGGATTCACTTTTGAATTGACGGTGATATCCCAGTAATTCGGTCTTCTGCTGAAATTGGCCATCGTTATTGAGCTTTTCTCTCCGTTTCTTTCCGAGTAGGCATGAACCTGAGTGGTTTTACTGATCGTGAAAGGACCTTTATAGGCGGTGAAAGTTTTTCTCACGTTGGCATCACTCTCATTCAGTGTCATATAATAGACCTTATCACCCGGATTAAGAGGGGTAATCTGTACTTTTGCAGAGAAATCAAAGATCCTGTCGGATGCAATAACCGGGGCTGGAGTGAGTGGTGGATATTTAAAATCCTTTGCAGGCTTGCTGTTTTCAAAGCCTAATTTCTGAAGTTCAGCGCTGCCGGTATTTTTTGTGATCACTTTGGTTGTACCGTCTTCCAGATGGATTTTAACCTCATCAAAATACGGAGTTGTTGTCTGCCATTCCGGAAGTCCCGGAGTTACAGAATAAATTCCTATTGAACTGAGGATATACCATGCGCTCATCTGGCCGCAGTCTTCATTTCCGATGAGTCCGTCCGGTGTGTTTTTATAGAAATTATCGAGAATGTATTTAATTTTAGCATCTGTTTTTTCAGGTTTTCCTACATAATTGTACAGATAAGCGATGTGATGGCTCGGCTCATTGCCCTGGGCATATTGTCCCATCAATCCTGTAATGTCGGCCTGTTCTCTTCCTGTCGTTTTATCCGGTGCCGTGAAAATTGCATCAATGAATTGTTCAAATTTATCTTTTCCTCCATGAGCAGCGATCAGTCCCGGAATATCCTGCTGTACGGAATAGGAATAATGCCATGAATTTCCTTCTGTATAATTATTGTTGACTTCCCTTGGATCGAAAGGTTCATACCAGTTTCCGTTCTTTCTGGGCTGCATAAAGCCAGTGTTTGGATTATAAAGGTTTTTCCAGCTCTGGGATCGTTTCATGAAATACTGATAATCTTCTTTTTTGCCTAAAATCTTAGCCATTTGGGCAATACACCAGTCATCGTAAGCATATTCCACGGTTTTGGAAACGCTTTCGGATTCATCATCCATGCTGATGTAGTTGTTGTGTTTGTAGGCATTCAACCCGAAAATATCCTGCATGGCAGAGTTTTTAGAGGCTTCAAATGCTTTCTCATAATCAAACCCTTTGATTCCTTTGGCCATCGCATCTGCAATTACAGAAACGGAGTGGTAGCCGATCATACATTCCGTTTCATTGGAAGCTAGCTCCCAAACCGGAAGTTTTCCGCCCTGTTCATATTGTTTGATAAAAGTATTGATGAAATCTGCCGTTCTTTTTCTGTCGATTAAAGTCATCAGCGGATGAGCAGCCCTGAAGGTATCCCAAAGTGAGAACACAGAATAATAATCGAAACCATTAGTGGTGTAAAGTTTATTGTCCCTGCCACGGTATCTTCCGTCAACATCCATATTAATGTTCGGTTGGGTAAAAACATGATATAAGGCGGTGTAAAAGACAGAAAGCTTATCCTTATCATCAGATTTCACTTCAATTTTTGAGAGTTCTTTGTTCCAATCGGTTTCTGCCTGCTTTTTGATGGATTCAAAATCATTGGATTTTCCTTCTGCAAGCATATTTTTTTCCGTTCCCTCATAACCTGTTGGAGAAATGGCGACTTTTACAAGAATTTTCTCACCTTTTTTAACTTCATTGGAAAAAGCAATTTTTACTTTAGTTCCATAATAAAAGTTGTTTTTTTGTATAGTACCTTTTGGCACTATGGCATGTTCTTCATATGCGTTTGTTTCAAACATTGGTTTTGAAAACTCAATTCTGGCATAGATATACTGATTGGTTGCCCAGGCCTCACTTCTTCTGAAAACCTCAATGGTTTTATCATCAATGATCTTTACTTCCCCTTCCAGCAGTTTGTCCCTGTGGTTGAGGTCCAGAATGATATTGGCTGTTCCTGACTTGTTAAAAGTATATTCATGATAACCCACTCTTTTGGTTGTGGTAAGACGGACATCAATATTGTTTTTATCTAATTTAACGGAATAAAATCCTGCTGAAGCTTTTTCATTTTTATGCGAAAATTTAGAGGAATAATCTTTGGCATCCAGGCTTGCATTTCCCATCGTGGGCATCAGCATAATGTCCCCATAATCCGACACTCCGGTTCCGTTCAGGTGGGTATGGGAAAAACCATAAATCACAGAATCTGAATAATGATATCCGCTGCATCCGTCCCAACTGCCGTCTATCCTGGTATCCGGGGAAAGCTGAACCATCCCGAAAGGAACAATAGCCCCGGGAAAGGTGTGGCCGTGGCCGCCGGTTCCTATAAAAGGATTTACATATTGGGAGTAATTCTGCGAATAGATGATCTGGGCAATGAAAAGTGAGAAAACTGCCAGCCTTTTTTTCATATCATAATTTTATACAGCGAATATATTGAAAAAATGGGTTTCAGTAGTTTGAATTTTTTTCACCTTGGATTTCAGGGATGATTGTATTTTTTGTGTTCGAAGGAATTGAAATTTTTTTGATTTAGAATTTTATTCACCGCAGATTTCGCAGATTTACACAGATGATTGCGTTTGAAAAATGTTGATCTATGTTTTGGCTAAAGCCTTGGTGAATATTTGATATTTTGAAAACGGGCTTTAGCCCGTTCCTATTGAATTTATATGGGTATTCAATCTTTCAATTCTTGAATCTTTTAATCCTAAAATCCAATGTTTTGTTGTTTTATGATTTTTTATTCACCACGGATTTCGCAGATTTTCACAGATGATTGCGTTTGAAAAATGATAGATTTATGTTTTGGCTAAAGCCTTGGTGAATGTTTGATATTTTGAAGACGGGCTAAAGCCCGTTACTATTGAATTTATATGTGGTATTCAATCTTTAAATTATTTAAATCTTTCAATTTTTTAATCTCTCAATCTCGCCTCCTACACCTCTCCCTCAAAAACATCATCCAGATAATTTTGTTGATGAGATTTCGCTCGGTCTGTTCCCAGAAATTTTTTCCAGGCCTGGGATTCATGATATACAATGCCCATTTCCCAGACGCAGTAGGTTGGGAGGTGAATTTTATTTCTGTCCCAGACTTCAAAGGTTCCGGAACCGTCATAATAAACGCTTTCCCAGAGTTCGTTTTCGCTTCTCCAGGTACAGACTAAAAGTAGATATTTTTCGCCGCATCTGTGCATGATGACAAATCCGAGATCTTCTTTTTCTTGGAAATTTTCTTCAGCATTTTCAATACATATTTTGGCATTATGGATGTCCTGTGCAGAAACAGCAGTTGGATCTTCGGCGAGATCATACCATTTGAATCGGGTTTTTCCGACGGTGAAAATTCCTTTCGGAGAAGCATATTTAGAAGGATAAGTGGTGGAATTCATAGGTGATATTTTATGGTGGTGAATGGATATGATAAAGATGAAGATAAGAAATATGAAAGACGTCTCTTTTATCATCTTATTTATCACATCGGGTTATAGATTTTATTGATTCTAAATTATCGAAAAAATCCGTAAATTTGTGAACAATTTATATTTATATGTTGACGAAAGAAAAGGTTCAAGATTTCCTTAAAGAGATAGAAGTAGATGATTTGGTGAGTAATTTTCAAATTATGGGTAATGATGTTTATATTGACATGACCGCCCATTCACCGGCCATGCACGAAAAGAAAAAACTGGAGGCAGCAATGAAGCAGGCTTTTGCCAGTGAGTTTGGAGAAGAGATCCAGCTAAAACTTAAAATTGTTTCTCCGGAACCTAGTGAGATTCAGCTAAGCCAGATTAAAGGCAAGCAGATTCCGGGAATTCAGAATATTATTGCTATTGCTTCCGGAAAAGGAGGCGTAGGAAAATCTACTGTAGCTGCGAATATGGCCGTTACTTTAGCTAAAATGGGGTTCAAGGTAGGATTGCTGGATGCCGATATCTATGGACCGTCTGTTCCAACCATGTTCGATACGGAAGGTGAAAAGCCAATCTCTGTAGAAGTTAACGGAAAAAGCCTGATGAAGCCTGTAGAAAATTACGGGGTAAAAATGCTTTCTATCGGGTATTTTTCAGGAGCCAATCAGGCGGTGGTGTGGAGAGGTCCTATGGCTTCAAAAGCACTGAACCAGATGATCAGAGATGCAGCGTGGGGCGAACTTGATTTCTTACTGATCGACCTTCCTCCGGGCACCGGAGATATTCACTTATCGATCATTCAGGAAGTGCCTGTAACGGGTGCTGTGATCGTAAGTACCCCTCAGCACGTGGCATTGGCAGACGTAAGAAAAGGAATCGCAATGTTCCAGATGGAAAGTATTAACATTCCTGTTCTTGGATTAATCGAAAATATGGCGTATTTTACGCCGGCAGAACTTCCTGATAACAAATACTACATCTTTGGTCAGCAGGGAGCTCAGTATCTTGCTGAAGATCTGGGAATTCCGGTATTGGGAGAGATTCCTTTGATCCAGAGTATAAGAGAAGCGGGAGACGTCGGAAGACCGGCAGCGCTTCAGGAAGGCTCTAAAATTGCAGAAATCTACACCGAAACAGCGAGAAATATGGTAGAAAGTCTTGTAGAAAGAAACAAAAATCTTCCACCTACGGAAGCTGTAAAGATTTCGACTATGGCAGGATGCTCGCCGAAAGCTAAAAAATAATTATTTTCAATTAAGTTTGAAAAAAGCCGAATTGAACTGAAAAAATATGGAAACAAATATAACACACGAAGATACAGTAACGAGAGTAATGGAAGCTCTGGAAAGCATCAGGCCGTTCCTGAATAAGGATGGAGGTGACATCGAGCTTATTGACGTGAAGGATAACCAGGTTTTTGTAAAACTTCTGGGGAACTGTTCCGGATGTTCGCTGAATTTCTCAACCCTAAAATTAGGCGTAGAAAATACCATCAAGCAACATGCTCCGGAAATTGAAAAAGTAATCAATGTAGAGTAAAAAATTACACGAAATATTTTTTAAAGACAGGTTTTTCAGCCTGTCTTTTTTTTGTTTTATGGGGCTGTATTGCTTTCTCTTTTAATCTTAAAATTTGAAGGTTTAACAGACTGTTTTGTAGTGATTTTTGTTAGCTTTATTAAGTTTTTTTAATTATATTTGTGAAAAACGCATCTTATGTTTGAATTTCTGCAAAACTTGGAACCGCTTCAGCAGGGGTTCTGGTATACGGCCATAGCAGCCAGCTTTATCTTTTTAATTCAAACGGTCCTTACTTTTGTCGGAGGAAGTCATGGTGATGTATCTCATGCTGATTTTAGCGGAGATAGTCATGCTGACAGTCCATTTCAGTTATTTTCTTTCAGGAATCTCATCAATTTTCTTTTAGGATTCGGATGGAGCGGTGTGGCATTCTATGGATCCATAGGAAACAAATCGCTGCTGATCTTTGTTTCTGCGCTTGTGGGAGCCGGATTTATCTTTTTATTTTTTATCCTTATCCTTCAGATCATGAAACTTACGGAAGACAATACCTTCAAGCTGGAAAATCTGATTGGCAGAAGCGGAGAAGTTTATCTTACCATTCCTGCGGATATGAGCGGTAAAGGAAAAATCACGATCTCTGTGAATGGAACCAGCCACGAACTTCAGGCGATGACAGAAGAGAAAGAAAATATTCCTTCCGGACATTCGGTGAGAGTGACTTACATCTATGACAAAATCCTTGTCGTTTCAAAAATTTAAATATTATCAACCATTATAAAAACTATTTATGGCAATACCAGGAAGTCTTATTTTAACATTAGTTATTGTACTTGTACTGTTCGTCACATTTTTAGCCCTTATTTCCAGGTATAAAAGATGTCCGTCGGATAAAATTTTGGTTATTTACGGTAAAACAGGTGGCAGCTCTGCGAAATGTATCCACGGTGGTGGTGCTTTTGTATGGCCTGTTATTCAGGATTTTGCTTATCTTGACCTTAAACCGATCTCTATTGAAGCAAATCTTACCAATGCCTTATCCCGGCAGAATATCCGTGTAGATGTACCGTGTAGATTTACCATCGCTATTTCTACAGAACCGGATTCTATGGGAAATGCAGCGGAAAGATTATTGGGATTGGCCCAGGAGCAGATTCAGGAACTTTCCAAAGATATCCTTTTCGGGCAACTTCGTTTGGTAATTGCTACCATGACGATTGAAGAAATCAACTCAGACAGAGATAAATTCTTAGACAATATTTCTAAAAACGTAGATACAGAATTAAAGAAAATCGGTTTAAAACTGATTAACGTGAACGTTACGGATATCAGAGATGAGTCCGGATATATCGAAGCTTTAGGTAAAGAAGCGGCTGCAAAAGCAATTAACGAAGCCATCATCAGCGTTGCCGAGCAAACGAAAATCGGGGAAACCGGAAAAGCAATTGCCGACAGAGAAAAAGATACACAGATTGCCGAAACACAAAGAGACAGAGATGTAAAAATTGCCATCACGCAAAAAGATAAAGAGATCAGCATTGCCTCTGCTATGAAGGACGAATCCATCGGTAAGGCAGAAGCTGCAAAGGAATCGAGAATTGCGACCTCTCTGGCGAACTCTATCGCTGTAAAAGGGGAAAACGAAGCCAAAATTACCATTGCAAACTCAGATGCTGAAAGAAGAGAAAAAGAAGCGGAAGCATTAAGAATTGCAACGGCCGCAGAAAAAGTACAGGCTGCACGATCTTTGGAAGAATCTTACCTTGCTGAACAAAAGGCAGAAGCGGCAAGAGCAGAAAGAGAACGTTCTACGCAACAGGCGAATATTGTAGTACACGCAGAAATTGCAAAACAGAAAGCCATCATTGATGCGCAGGCAGAAGCTGAGAAAATCAGACTACAGGCCAAAGGGGAAGCAGACGCTATTTTCGCTAAGATGGAAGCCGAAGCAAAAGGTCTATATGAAATTCTGACGAAGCAGGCTGAAGGTTACGATAAAATTGTACAGGCTGCCGGTGGCGATACCAACAGTGCCTTCCAGCTGTTGTTAATTGAAAAACTTCCTGAATTGGTTAAAACCCAGGTGGAAGCTGTTAAAAATATTAAAATCGATAAAATTACGGTTTGGGACAGCGGAAACGGACAGGACGGAAATGGTTCTACCGCTAATTTCGTGTCAGGAATGATGAAAACTGTACCACCATTGAACGATCTGTTTAATATGGCGGGTCTTAATTTACCGGAATATTTAAAAGGCAGACCGGAAGAAGTTCAGAAGGAAATTATCATGGTTCCTGAGAAGAAAGAGAAAAAGAATTTTGATGATATGAATCCTGAGCCTGAGGCTCCGAAAGCATAATTGACATATTGAGATAGACTCAGACTCGGGCGGAAAGCGAAGCTTTCCGCCCGAGCCTTTTTATTCCAGAATAACTTTTACATTGTAATCTGCAAAAACCTGAAGTATTTCATTAAATTTGGTTTTAAATAATTTTTTGCTTCTCTGATGATTCAGCCATTTTAATTCTGATATAGATTTTACCCCAAAATCACCACGCATGCAATCAAACAAAGCATAAATTCCTCTTCCAAAGTATCCTCCAATACCATTAACTTCTTCTCCTAAAGTACAGAAGAAGCCATCCAGATTGTGAAATTCATTTCCGTCGATCTCAATGCTGATATTTTCTTTTACTTCATCTATTCTCATGGTGTGAAGTGTATAGACAAGCCATCCCTGTAATTCTTCTTTCCTGAAATTTTTCCAGATATTCTTTTCGGTAATTTCATTATTTAATCTCATCTTCATTGCTTTATGGTAGCCTGGAGGATTACTCCATACCTGCCCTAATAAAGTAATATTATTCTTTTTGGACTTTATGACTCTGATATTGCCAATAAAAGTTCTGGTTAGAATCGATTTTTTATCATCAAGCAGGCAAATGTAACCATTGTTTTCATAGTTTTTTGTGGCATTTTCTATTGCTGATATTAAATTAGGAACATTGTCTACATGAATAAATCGTAGGGTACGGTAAATAATACCTGCTTTGTGTTCAATATTTTTTACATCATCAATATAAGTTGTAATCTCAAGTTCCGTTTCACTGTCAAAGGCAAATCCAAACATCTTTTTATTATTTTCAGGTATTAGCAAGCGATCAAAACTACTGAAATTAATGAAAACAAAAAAGCCCCGGAAAACCCGGGGCCTCATCAACTGAATTATATATTTAAAGTATTTCTATTGGTGTATCAAGATATCAGATGTCAGATTTCAGACACGAGACATTAGATTAAGTTTAAGGCTGAGATTGAGAAATGTCAATGGTCAATTTTGCTTCGCAAGTGAATGGTGAATTCAAGAAACAAAAGCCAAGAACCAAGATTTCAGACAATCATCTTACTAACTTCATCACTATGAGCCAGCAACCAGCAACTGACAACCCGTCCAAAACGCTCAAACCCTCCGACTCTCAAACCCGTATCCCGAATCCCGCAACTTCCTACTATTTCACAATCACCCTCTTCACATGTCCTTCAGAAGTTTTTACAAGATAAACTCCTGTAGAAAGTTTGGAAGTATCTATCGTTAAAGCATTTTTCTCTTTTCCAAGCATTTTCCCTGACATGTCATAAAGTTCATAGTCCAGAGCTCTGTTGAAATAAAGTGTATTTCCTTTTGTGACAGGATTAGGGAATACATTGAAGGTTGCTTTCTCCGTTTTGACTTCACCTGTTCCCAATGTTGGAGGAGAAGCTACTTCATACATCGATAATGTTCCGCTGATCTCGTTGGCAACAATGACATAACCTTTTCCGTTTGTTGTATTTGTCGGAGCGATGTAAGTAATCCCTTCAGGACCATTGTCGCCGCCGTAAGCTGATGTGGAACGGGAATGTTTATAGTCTGTAAACGTAGGATTGTTAGGATCTGTAATATTATAAACCATTACCCCTCCGGTTCTTTCCAAAGTGATGAATGCGTAAGTCTGCCCATTGATGGCCGCCAAAGCTACTCCTTCCGGTTCAGGACCTTTCGCACGGCTTCTGTTTTTGGCACCGTTCGCTTCATTGTCTGCATTAAAGATCAGGGGATGTTTGGCTGCGATATATCTTTCAAAACGGTCACCGCTGTCGTAAACCAATTGTTTGGTATCAGCATTAAAGATAGAGAATGAACGTGCTCCCAAGGCTGCAATCTCTTCAAAATCTGTATCCGCATCCGTATTTCCTGTTGCGCTGGAAACCCTGAATCGGCCTAAATTATAAGATGCTTTTAAAATACTGGACTGAGGGAACAAAACAGGATCCAAAGTATACGTATTAGCCCCTACCGTTGTTCTTTCGCTGTAGCCTGAAAGATCTTTTTCGTCACCTTCATTAGCCGTTACGATATAATTGGTAGTTCCCACTTTGTAATTCTGAACCGCATCCGGAATATAATAAGCTTTCACAGGCCAGTTCGCGATAAGTACCTCACCATTATTGTCCGAAGCATCAAAACCGTTACCCGGAAGACTCATATCTTTTTTACCCAATCCCCAGACTCCGGAAATGGTTTTTGTGGCCAAATTAATTTCAGCTACTGCATTGTTTTCCTGAAGGGTTATCCATGCTTTCTGGCTGTCCGGACTTACCGTAATATATTCAGGTTCCAGATCCTGGGAAAGCGTATTGTTTGTTCTTACCTTTCTCAGCCCTGTAGCCGTTAAAGCAGCTACCTGAGAATCATAATTATTGAAATTAAGTGTAGTGACGTTACTTTGCGTAAGATTTCCGATACCTCCTGAAATATCAATGATACTGACCGTTCCTTCAGGATCTACGGTATAAGCATCATTAGGTTCGCCTTCATTGGCTGTGATTACCTTTGTTCCGTCAGGACTGAAAGTCACCATATCCGGAAGAGCACCTACAGTCACCTGTTTCAGGAAGTTTCCGTTAATATCGAAAAAGACTACCGAGCCGTTCTGCTGTGGATCTGCATTCGGAGAAGCGGTGGCAATGATCCCGTTTTTAACGGCAATACTTGTGATTCCTCCATAGGGTGCCATATTCACGGTTCTGACTACAGACAGGGAAGTTGGAGTACT
The DNA here is from genome assembly GCF_016745235.1 of Chryseobacterium endalhagicum. Classification (GTDB taxonomy): domain Bacteria; phylum Bacteroidota; class Bacteroidia; order Flavobacteriales; family Weeksellaceae; genus Chryseobacterium; species Chryseobacterium endalhagicum. The sequence goes on from NZ_JAELVM010000001.1 coordinate 810,346, forward strand.
GAAATCAATAATATCAAAAACATCGGTGATGGAGCTGATGGTAAATAATTTCTGAGTAGCCGGATCATGAACTACAATTTCCGTAGAACTGTTGTTGTTTCCTGAAGGGTCAAAACTTCCGACATAGTTCAGCTGGATCTGTCCTGAAGGAACCGGTGCAAGCTTATCATTATCTACAATATAAACGGTCGCCGTATGGTCTCCGGAAATTGTTGCTCCCGTTGGACTTTCAAGGCTTACTGTAAAATATTCTGCCTGTTGTTCCTCCAGTGTATCATCAATAATAGGAATATTGACTGTATAACTCGTTGTAGAAGGAGTGATATTGATGGTCTGATTAGCTAATGTAAAATCATTGCTGTCGGCAGTATTGAACTGTGCCGGTTTTACGACAAGATTCACACTGGCTGCCGAAGGATTGGAAACATTGATCTTGAAAGCCAGAGTTCCTGCATTTTCATTCACCTTAATGAAATTTTTATCCAGAGAAATAGTGGTTCCGGCTGTTGTAAAAGTTGTGGATGTAACTGCTGTAACCGGATTGTCACTTAAATCTTCAACCATATTGGGCTTAAGAGCGAAATAATATGTTTGTCCTGGAATAAGTGTCGCTGCGGGAATTACAGTGATCTTGTTATTAATGAAAGTCGTTGTGAAGGGAACCTGAGTACCTGAAGCATTTCCAAGACGGAATTCTACAAGGTTTTGTGCATTAGAATCGGTGATCGCGGAATTGTCTGTAAGCCTTACATTTTCATTGAAAGAAATAGAAGGATTTACTGTTGTGGAAGCATTATTTGTGTTGTGAGCGGGAAGATAGGTGGTCGCTGGAGGGGTAGTATCAGCTCCGCCCGCAGCAGTTGCATCTACAGAAAAATTATCAAAACGGTTATTTCCACCGGTTCCGCCTCCTGTTGCGGAAAATTCTACTTTTAATTTGAAATTGGGATTATTGGAAACGCCCGCAACCGCCGAAAAATCGAAGGTAACCAGCTGAGGATTTCCATCCTGTGGAGCAACGGTCTGATACGGAGTAAAAGTAGTTCCATCCGTAGAATAAGACCAGCTCTGAGTTCCGGCACCCTGTCCGGATCTTCTGGTGGTAAATTTTACAACCGCATTTTGATATCCTGTCGTAGGAAGATTAAACTGTAATGCTCCTCCAATCGGATTGTTGAATCTTAAATGCGTTCCCGAAGGATCTCCGTTGCGGGCATTTAAATTTTCCAAACTGAAATTCTGCCCGGTACCACCTGCAAAATCTATTTCGCTGGTTCCTCCCGCTACAGCAGCAAGAGATCCGCTCACTAAGGTGGAAGAAGGAGTGGTAATGGATGCTGCAGATGTATTATTGTTAAAATTCCAGTAATGGATTAAAGTCTGTCCGAAAAGCCCGCCCTGAAGGAAGAATGCGGCAATAACAGATCCTTTTAATAGATAATTGTTGGTCATTTTTTACTTGCATTAGATTTATGCAAAAATGAACTTTATACACTGCAAGTATTTTAATGGAATTTTAATAAATGTTTAATAAACAGGTAACAAATGGGGTAGAGATGTGAATAGATTGAATCGAAAGGGTAAAATGGCAAAATGCTAGGAAGAAAAGCAACAGAAGGGAATTCGCAGATAATAAACAAATTCGCCCTTTTGTCTTTCGTTATTTTGCTCCTTTAACCTGCTTTCCCGAGAAATTCAATGTTTTTTCCACAGCTGATTTCCCTTCCATTGGATGTTTCTGCATATAGAAAAACCCTGAAACAGCCATCAGAACCAGAAGTACAAAAACAACAAGAACGATTCTTTTTAACATATCTCTCATATGGCTAAGTTTTTAATGTCCCTAATTTCTAAAGTAGAGGTAGGATAGCCTTTATGCACCGCGTTAATCATGGCTCGGCCCACTTCGTGTAAAGTTAATGATTTTGAAGGTAAAATAACAGGAAACAGCCAAATAACCGGCTTGAAGAACCATTTTACATTAATCTGACCATCAACAGGTTTCATAAATCCCGGTCTGAAATTGAAAGCGTTTCTGAAACCCAGTTTTTTCAAAGCATTTTCAGTGCGGCCTTTTACTCTTGCCCACATCAGTTTTCCACTTTCTGTGCTGTCGGTAGATGCTCCCGAAACATAGTTGAACACCATTTCCGGATTTTGATTTAAAACAGCCTTTGCGAAATGCAGCGTTGTATCGTAAGTGATTTTCGTATAGTCTTCTTCACTCATTCCTACACTGCTGATTCCTGCACAGAAAAAACAGCTGTCGTAGCCTTTCAGATTTTCATCATTCAGATTGATGGATAAAAAATCCGGAACTAAATATTCTTTGAGCTTGGCATGTGTTTTTCCCGAAGGTTTTCTGCTGACACTTAATATTTCGGAAACATTAGGATTTTCAAGGCATTCCATTAAAACACCTTCTCCTACCATACCGGTTGCTCCTGTAAGAATTATTTTGATCGGATTCATTATTTTCTGTTAATACTATGTAAGACGTATCACTTTTGGTTTTACTTTAAATTTACGGTAAAAATTTCATATTTTAAAATAAAATATTGAGAGACTGTGATTTACATATCATTGCGAGCGAAGCGAAGCAATCCCCTTAATTTCTGAATCCCTAAATCTCTTAATTTTTTTGTTGAGATTGCTTCGCTTCGCTCGCAATGACTGAAAAACAAAACCCAGTCAAATGATGGCTGGGTTTTATAGTATAGCGTGTCAGGAATTTACTTCTTTTCGTGCAGCTGGCTGTAAATATTGTGAATCAATCCGTCGGCTACAGAGATTTTAGGAACAAAAATCCTGCTGATATCCGACCAGGACATTACATTGTTAAAGATTCTCAAGGCATGAACCAAAACATCGGCTCTATCTTCTCTGAGCGTGTATTTGGTCATTCTTTCCTCTACAGAAAGCTCATTGAATTCTTTATATACCTTTTTAAGATGAGCAAGTGTCATCGGTTTTCCGTCTTTGGTTTTACTCATGGAGAAAACTTTATTGATATTTCCTCCTGAACCGATGGCTACAATAGGTTTTTTGCTGACAATATTCTTTTTAATTTCGTCCTTCATCTCATCCCAGTTTTGGGGCGAAACCAGATTGTTCAGAAGACGGATGGTTCCGATATTGAAAGATTTTTCATAGACCATTTTTCCGTTTTCGTAAAAAGTAAGTTCCGTAGAACCACCGCCTACGTCAATATACAGATAGGCAAATTCTTTGTCAAGACCTTCCGCGACATGGTTCTCATAAACCAACGTAGCTTCTTCATCCCCGGAAATGATTTCTATATTGATTCCTGAAGTCTCCTTCACCAGACGTATAATGTCATGGCCATTGGAGGCATCACGCATGGCACTGGTGGCACAGGCTCTGTAATGATCCACCTTATAGATCTTCATAAGGTCACTGAAAATCTTCATCGAATCGATGACCATTTTTTCCCTTTCCTCACCAATCATCCCCATGGTAAATACATCCATTCCCAGTCTCAGGGGGATTCTTAAAAGATTAAGTTTTATAAATTCAGGTTTTCTGTTACTGATCTTTACTTCATTGATCAGAAGTCTGGCGGCGTTGCTTCCAATGTCTATCGCTGCGATCTTCATTTCTTGCTTGTTTTAGCTTTTAAATATTTATAGGTTTCTATTTGAGAACGGCACTCCTTCTTATCATTCCTCACATACTCGTTGCTCAATTTTTTGTCTAAAATACGAGCTTTTACGTTATCTCTCAACTGAATGTCCAGAATATCTTTCAATTCTTTCTTCAGTTCCTTATCTGTGATCTTCGCGGCGGCCTCAATTCTGTAGTCCAGATTTCGTGTCATCCAGTCTGCTGACGAGATATACATGTCTTCTGCGCCCTTGTTGTAGAAATACATTACCCGGGCATGTTCCAGATATTCGTCTACAATACTTATGGCTTTTATTTTTTCTTTAAACTCCTTCTGATTCACTACACAATAAATCCCCCTTACAATAGTTTTGGTTACTACGCCTGCATTGGCTGCCTCATAAAGCTTTTCAATAAGGGACCGGTCACTCATAGAATTAACTTTGATGATGATCTCGGCCTTTCTGCCTGCTTTGGCTTCTTCTATTTCCTTATCAATATGGTGAACAATCTTTTCACGCATGAACTGTGGGCAGACCATTAAATTTTTACAGGTTTTCAGAACAGTCAGATAATCCTCTTTCGGTTTTTTCAGGACATTGAATACCTTATTAATATCAGCCATAATGCCACGGTCGGAGGTCATTAATAAGTGGTCGCCGTAAATTCTTGCTGTTTTTTCATTGAAATTTCCGGTACTTACAAAACCATACTGAATGGTTTTATTGTGTGATCTTTTTTTGATGATACACAATTTGGCATGTACTTTTTTATTCGGAAGTCCTACAAGAACTGTAATTCCTTCAGGTTCGAACATTTCTTTCCACTGCAGGTTGGATTCCTCATCGAATCTTGCCTGGAGCTCAAGCATGACCGTAACTTCCTTACCGTTTCGGGCAGCATAAATAAGAGCATTACTGATTTTTGAGCTGCTGGCAAGGCGGTAGGCCGTGATTTGTATGGATTTTACATCGGGATCCATGGCGGCCTCACGCAGAAGATCAATAACAGGATTATATTTATGATAAGGGAAAGTGAGAAGGACATCTTCTTTTAAGATCACATCCGTCACCCTTTCACCATGTTCAAAAGCCTGATGGGTAAAAGAACTTCTTTCTACCGGTCTTGCGTAGGTTTCAAAAACATCAGGGAAATCCATAAAATGTTTGAAATTGTGAATTTTTCCACCCGGAATGATGCTGTCTTTTTTCGTTAAATTCAATTTCCGGATAAGAAGTTCCAGCAGTGCTTTGTCCATATCCTTATCAAAAACAAAACGGGTAGGTTTTCCTTTTCTTCTGTTTTTAAGTCCTTTTTCTATTTTTTCGGCGAAGTTGGTGCGGATGTCATTATCCAGCTCCAGTTCGGCATCTTTTGTTACTTTAAAAGCATTGGCCGCAAATTCGTCATATCCGAAATAAGAGAAAATATGCGGAAGGTTGAAAGTAATGACATCTTCAAGCAGCATTACATTTTTTTCTTCCGGATCTTCGGTAGGCAGCAGGACAAATCTTCCTACAAAACGGGACGGAATCTCAATGATGGCATAATTGCTGGAATACTGCCAGTCTTTCTTCCTCATCGCCACGCCCAGATAAAGACTTTTATCCCTTAAATAAGGCATCGGGGTATTTTCGTGAAGAAGAATCGGGATTACATTAGCTTCCACCACTTCATCAAAATACTGGCGTACAAATTCTTTTTGTTTAGCAGTCAGATTTTTAGAAGTTTTAATGGAAACTTTAAGGCTTGCCATTTCAGACTGAATGTGCTTCCAGGTCTTGTCGAAATTCTGCTGCTGTCTGATCACGATTTCATTGATCCGCTGAAGGATCTTTGAAGGCGGCTGATAAAATGATTCTGCAATTACTTTCTCTTTAAAATCCATAGCACGCTTTAATCCGGCCACACGCACCCTGAAAAATTCATCTAAATTGTTGGAAAAGATTCCCAGGAAACGTATTCTTAAATGTAAAGGGACATTTTCGTCCATGGCTTCCTGCAAAACTCTTTCATTAAAGGCCAGCCAAGTAATATCTCGCGGATTAAAGTGTATTGACATTCTAAAGTTTATATTTTATCAAAAATAAGGATTCGGAAAGTTCCAATCCCTATTTTCAAAGTTAAACTTTGATTAATTTTTAAAGATTTCCGATGTTCAAACTGTCTTGAATAGTACAATTTAACATAATCTGGAAGGTCTTGCGGGCGGTGGATAATTTAGATTCTGTCATTTTGTCACAAAAAAGGATATGGTACAGATATTGAGAAATTGAGAGTGTAAATTAATAGATAAAAATTAGAAAAAATATAAATATTATGAGTAAAATAATTGGAATTGACTTAGGAACAACCAACTCTTGTGTTGCTGTAATGGAGGGTAAAGACCCTGTTGTTATCCCTAATGCAGAAGGTAAAAGAACAACACCTTCTATCGTAGCATTTACAGAAGATGGTGAAAGAAAAGTAGGGGATCCTGCAAAAAGACAGGCTGTAACGAATCCAAAGAAAACTGTATACTCTATCAAAAGATTTATCGGTACTCATTTTAAGGAAGATGCTAAAGAAATTTCAAGAGTGCCTTATGAAGTAGTAGCAGGACCCAATGATACCGTAAAAGTAAAAATCGACGACAGAGAATATACACCACAGGAAATTTCTGCAATGACGCTTCAGAAAATGAAGAAAACTGCTGAAGATTATCTTGGTCAGGAAGTAACAAGAGCGGTAATCACTGTTCCGGCTTACTTCAACGATGCACAGAGACAGGCTACTAAAGAAGCAGGAGAAATCGCGGGTCTTAAAGTGGAAAGAATCATCAACGAGCCTACTGCAGCTGCATTGGCTTACGGATTGGATAAAAACCATAAAGATCAGAAGATCGCTGTATATGACCTTGGAGGAGGTACTTTCGATATCTCTATCCTTGATTTGGGAGATGGTGTATTCGAAGTATTGTCTACCAACGGAGATACTCACTTAGGAGGTGATGACTTTGATGATGTGATCATCAACTGGATGGCTGATGAGTTCAAAGCTGAAGAAGGCGTAGAATTGAAATCTGATGCTATTGCACTACAGAGATTAAAAGAAGCTGCTGAAAAAGCAAAAATCGAGTTATCTTCTTCTCCTCAAACTGAAATCAACCTACCTTATATCACGGCTACAGCTACAGGTCCTAAACACTTAGTGAAGACTTTAACTAAAGCTAAATTCGAGCAGTTAGCTTCTGATCTGGTAAGAAGATCTATGGAGCCGGTAGCAAAAGCATTGAAAGATGCAGGTTTATCAACTTCTGATATCGATGAGGTACTTTTAGTAGGTGGTTCTACAAGAATCCCGATCATTCAGGAAGAAGTAGAAAAATTCTTCGGTAAAAAGCCTTCAAAAGGAGTTAACCCGGATGAAGTAGTAGCTGTAGGAGCTGCTATTCAGGGTGGAGTATTAACGGGAGACGTTACAGATGTATTGCTTCTTGACGTTACCCCGCTTTCTTTAGGAATTGAAACTATGGGTTCCGTATTCACTAAATTAATTGATGCGAACACAACGATCCCAACTAAAAAATCTGAAGTATTCTCTACAGCTTCTGACAACCAGCCTGCTGTAAGTATCAGAGTAGGACAGGGAGAAAGAGCAATGTTCAACGATAACAAAGAGATCGGTAGATTTGATCTTGCAGATATTCCACCGGCACCAAGAGGAGTTCCTCAGATTGAAGTAACTTTCGATATTGATGCCAACGGTATCCTTAGCGTTTCTGCTAAAGATAAAGGAACAGGAAAAGAACAAACGATCAAAATCCAGGCTTCTTCAGGTCTTTCTGACGAAGAAATCGAAAGAATGAAGAAAGAAGCTCAGGAAAACTCTGCAGCGGATGCCAAGAGAAAAGAAGAAGTTGAAATCTTCAACAAAGCTGACGGATTGATCTTCCAGACTGAAAAACAGCTGAAAGAATTCGGTGATAAACTTTCTGCAGACAAAAAAGCAGCAGTAGAAGCAGCTCACACAGAACTGAAAGCAGCTTTCGAAACTAAAAATGTTGACGATGTAAAAGCTAAAACAGAAGCTTTAGATGCAGCATGGATGGCCGCTTCAGAAGAAATGTATGCAGCAGGACAAGGAGCTCAGGGTGCAGACGCCGGAGCAGGGGCTCAAAACCCTGGAGGTAATGCAGGTGCAGCTGATGATGTACAGGATGCAGACTTCGAAGAAGTAAAATAAGTAATTGTAAGTAACCCTTACACTTCATTATACAACCGCAGTGAACCTTGAGTTTACTGCGGTTTTTTGTTGCTGTATTTTATAGTAGATAAAAGGAATCAGTGATTTATATAGGACAGAATCAGTCTTAATTACAAGTCAGTTTTATTTATTAATTACATACTCAATGAACCAGTTAGGAAAGAACTCCTGATCAACATTCAAAGTAAGTTCTCCACTCTCTATTTCAGCAATCATCAGCATTTCATCCGAGTTGTCAAATAAATAAGCACGATCTACAAGTTTTAGAGCAGGATAAAGATTTTGAAGCGTATTTAAATACCTGGTTTTTATTTTTTCCGGATCTACCTTATGGCCTCCTTTTCGGATCCGGTCATTAACTCTGGATATATTTAGAGTAGCTTCCTCCAGACAGATGAAGTATAGGTAGATTTTATATCCATACTTTTGGGCCTCAACAATCTCGTCGAGTTTTGAAGGATGGCTCATTACTGTCTCAAATGTGTAAGAAATACCTTTCTTAAGAAGATTTTCTCTTATAAAAGAGGTGATTAAAGCGGCTTCGTAGCTATGGGTATCCCGGGATTTATCTACTATGATATTTTCTTTTATTTCAATATCAATTGTATGTCCTGTTACCTGAGATTTTTCCAAAAGGGTTTTTGCATTTGGACTTTGATAAAAATCAATGAGATCATCTTGAGTGAGTTCAAGACCGTATGGCAATAAATCAAGAAATCCTTTTTCAAGGATCTCTTTTTCTACTACATCAGAATTGATGAAAATTCCGGGTTTATAATTTTTTTGCTGAAAGGCTTCAAACAGAGTAGACTTGCCAGATCCATTTGGACCGGCAAAAATTCTCAATCTTTTTACTTTAGACATATTTTACTTCCTTTAGTAAGTCCGCTTTTATTAGATTCTATTTTTTTGAATGAAGCTGTTTTAATCATTTTTCCTTTTTGGAATTGATAAACTGCTCCATTTTTAATGATCTCAAACGGAATGTCTAAAGCAATGGAAGATCTCTTGGCATTTCGTGATGCAGTAAGAGCAAAGCTGGCAAGTTCTCTTCTTGCTCTGTTTCTGCGAGCTGTTCTCATCCTGCTTATTAAATTACTTCTGCTTCTGCTCATTTTTATACGTTTACTTCGCTAAAATACAAAAAATATTGCTCCTTCTATTGTTTTAACGAACTAAAAAAAGTATAGTTAAAATACAATTCTTCAATAATAAATATCTGCTTTTATGATCAAATAGTATGAAATTTTATAAAATAAAATAAATCAATTATTTTTAATCTGTATATTTGTTTTTATTTAGAATAAATAAATATTTGATTAAAAAAATAAACTTTTTACCCTTACAAAACGGTTGCCGGAACCTCTCAATCAACCTCCTGCTTTACGTTTTGTACCTTTTTAAAACTTAAAAAAACTATGGAACATCAAAGTAAAAGAATTGCAGCACTTGACCTGATAAAAGGAATGAGTGTGGTGGGAATGATCATTATTCACACTTTGCTCATCTATGCAAATGTACAGTCACAATCAGAATCAGTTATCGGAAGCTTTATTGTCTTTTTGGGCAGAGGAACTTCTATTTTCCTGATCTGTATGGGGATCACATTCATGACTTCCAGTCATCAGAGTCTGAAGAGCTCTATAAAACGAGGCGGTTTACTTTTATTGGCTGCTTTTTTTATGAATTTCATGAAGTTCATTGTGCCCGCAGTTTTGGGCTTTGCTCCGGATAATTTTATTCAGAAATACGGTTGGCACGGCCCGATAGAACAACAGTATATGTATCTGGTCATGCTGGGAGATATCTTACAATTGGCGGGAATTTCTTTACTGTTTGTCGGTTTTATCAGGGAATATATAAAAAACAAGTACGGTATTCTGGCTATAGGTTTGTTAATCGCATTAGTGTCCAGAGAACTGAGCAGAATTAATATCGATTATCCTGTAATTAATTATATTTCCGATCTTTTCTTCAGTAATGATTATCCTGCCTATATCTACTTCCCGGTCTTCCCATGGATGTCTTTTATCATCATCGGAATGTTCTTCGGAAAATGGTATCTGGAACTGAATCACAACAGTGAAAAACTATTTAAGAAGATGCTGTATTTCGGACTCGTATTTGTAGCGGTTGGAGCTCCTTTGGTTTTTCTTTATGAATCTTATAATTATAATGGTTTTTACCATATGGGACCCGGAGGTGTTATTTATTTTGCCGGTTGGACCCTGATTTTCCTGTGGATTATTTTCAGAATCACCTTAAAAATGAAAGACAATAAATTCACCACAATCTTAAAATACTGCAGCAAAAACCTGACATCCATGTATATGATCCAGTGGATATTGATTTCCTGGGGCAAAGGGATCTTCGGATACAGACAGCACGGGATCGGAGTTGTGCTGATTCTCATTGTGCTTTATATGATTCTGACGTTTTCAGTTCAGAAATTACTGGATCTTGTAAGAAAGAAAAAGCCGGTGATTGCTCTTGAACAGCCTATTTCGGTGGATGAAACTGTCCTGAAGTAATAGGCTGCTTGTTGCAGAGATAAAGAAAGCATTTTTTTCAATTCGATAAATTATTTTCATCAATCTTTTTTGTCATATAGGTTTGGCTTGCTTTATGTTATATCTATCCAAATAACTTAAAAAAAAGACAATGAAAAAGAATGTATTAGCCTTATTAGCGTTCGGTTTATTTGCAACAACCGTTCATGCCCAGGAAACGATAAAAAAGGAAGCAAAAAATGTAGGCACTGCCATTGAAAAAGGGGCAAAAGCTACAGAAAAAGGAGTTAAAAATGGTGCAGAATGGGTTGGAGACAAAGCTAAAAAAGGAGCAACAGCTACAAGAAAAGGAGTTAAGAAAGGTACAAAATGGGTTGGTAAAACAGCAACCAAAGGTGCGAAAAGTGTTGAAAAAACCGCTGTAAAAGGTGCAGATGCAGTTGCAGATGGTTATAAAGATGTAAAATCAGATTTAAAAAAATAATTTTCACGAAAAATATAAAAAGCTCCCTGGATATATTGTCCGGGGAGTTTTTTGTTCTTCTTTAAAACTAAAAACAGCAGTTAACAAATTTTTCTATTTTTGCGAAAAATAAATAACTCCACATGAATCATATGTACTCAAAAAAACAATCCTATATCATAGGTTTTTCTTCTTTTTTTCTTTCATTATTGGGAATGATTGCCATAGTAAAGACGTATTATGTAATCAAAAATGCTACTGTTTATGGTGTGGAAACAACGAAATCAGACAGCATATTCTGGCTCTTCAAACCATTGTATCTTTTGTTGGGAACTACAAAAACAGCTTTTGATGTATGGGAGTTCTTTATTCTTACCATGTTGTTTTTAGGCAGCATTATTTTCTTTATCAAAAAAGGGAAAGACACAAGGCTCATTGCATTTGCTTTTTCTGTCATCTTAATTTCAAATCTGGTAAGTGTTCCCAGTTTTATCATTTATATCATAAGAAGTATTTTAAAGATCGGAGGCGGAGTAAAACTACATTATTTTGTTTTTATCAATGCAGTACTTTCATTGGTTTATGTAGTCCTTAGTTTTTATATATTGAAAACCATAAAAAAAGCGAAAACGTTGGAGGCAGCTACTACAGAAACGGGAACTACGATTAAAGATACTCCGAAAGGGCAGCGGTTTTTCCATTTTATCATTGATACGTTGATTATGCTTTTGGTATTTTTCCCTTTATTGATGATTATTTTGGATGCTTCCTCAAAAAGTCATTTTTTAAAAGTTTTTCTTAAAAATGAATTTGCTTTACTGGCATTTATTTTTATTCTGAGGATGATCTATTATCCTTTCTTTGAAATCGTTTTTGGATCTACGCCGGCAAAATTCCTTACAGAATCCAGAGTTATTAATTATCTGGCCAAGCATCCGTCCGGTTCAAATATTTTTCAGAGAACTCTGTGCAGAAGTATTCCTTTTAATCCGGTATCATTTTTATGGAAAACAGGATGGCATGATTCCTTATCCAATACCCATGTGGTAAAAGAAAAACGAACAGGATTCAAAGCTTCTTATCTCCTGCTGGTATTACTGGTTTTTATTCCTTATATCGCATTTTATTACTTTGGAGATAAAATGATTGAAAATTATGAAACAAAGAAAGAAAATAAACTGACTCAGGATTTTATTTACAGCTTTAATGCAAACAGTATTCAGAATATCAATTCAGATCAGGCTTACGTTTTGAGGGATTTGGGATATCATGATTACGAAGTGGTCATTTTGAAAGTGGAAAAAGTAAATGGAAGCGAAGTGATCTGTAAAAAGATTATTCAGCCGAAAACATATACCGCAAGCTTTCTGAGTGTGAGAGAAGCTTATCGACAGCAAAAAGATACTGCACAGACTTATATTCTGGATAAGAAGGATTTTCTGAACGCTGCTCCAAAAAACCTTAATGAAATGGATGATCTCCTCAGGAATGCGGTAGATTTCTTTAAAAACGGCAAAAGATATGAAATCAGCAATATCTACACACTGAGTTCTCCCATTCTTGAAGAACCCAACTTCTGGTCAGAAGATGAATTCCGCAGAACCTCAATCGGAATTATTTTCCGGAATTATGGAAAAAGTGGGAAAATAGTTTCCGTGAAAAACCTTGGAGGTGAAGTAAAATGGACCGATCATTTTCCGGTTGAAATCAAAAATCCGGAGACCGATGGTAATATTTATCTGAAAGCAGAAAATCTAAAACCAAATGAAGGCTTTTCCGTTGAAATTCTGGTAGAAGATTCATTGAAACACCGCCAGTTATACAGAGTTGACAGAAAGAGTAATCCTTATACACGCTTTAATATTTACCAACTTAAATAATAAAAACTCCCCGGAAATTATCCGGGGAGCTTTTGTTCAGATTAAAACCCAAAAAATATTTTATAATCTGATCATACATCTGTAAAGTATCTTATTAATCGATGACAAGATAATTGTACTTGTCGCTTGGAGCAATGCTGTATTCCACATTTTCTGTATAGATCGGTACCACTTCACACCCGAATCTACCCCTTGGCACACAAGGTCCGTTCTCGCGGGACAATACCTGATTGGGAAGGCTCATATTAATATTCATTCCGGCATTTTGAAGGATGATAGGCTCGTTAGTGGTAGTGTAGGTCCATGGTCCATTCATGCCGCTGTTTTTGCGTCCTACTTTTGATATTTTGTTGATCACGAAGCGGATGGCGGGATGGGCAATCGTATTCGTCTGGCTCTTGCTGGAATAGAAGTACAGTTTTAAATCTACATTTCTGTTGCGGCCGCTTGTGACATTTTCTTTCACCAGTTTTACGTATACCGGAGGATTTTTAATATCAAACTTAAAGGTAGTTCTCACCGGAGAATTGTCTTTCAGGTAAGAATAGGAGCAGAAAATAGGAACACCCGGCTGACTTTTAGAGAAAGTTCCTTTTGAAATATGATTCACAAAAGCTTCATACCCTTTGAATGACTGGGCTGCCGTTACTCCGCTTCCTCCAATTAAATAAAGATTGAAATCCGCACCGTTCAGGAAGTTTTTTTCATCCTGTGTCAGGTAGCTTTCCCCTTTTACGAATAATTTATTGAAAGATTCGTTAATGGTTGTTCTTGCTGTTTCTGCCAGCTCATTGGTCTCAATGGTCAGAACGCCCATTCTTCCGTAAGAAATAGAGTTCACATACACAGGCTCCACACCGCCGGTATCAAGATTTGTGTCATTGATCAGTGATCCCGGAGGAATATCCATATCCAGCGTGAAAGAAGTCTGATAAAATTTCACATAAAATCCTGTTCTTTTGGCGATCATTCCTTCTTCAATATTCGTAGTAGAAGAACTTTTTCCAAACAGTGATCTCGTATTCACATTAGATCCGAAAGCTACTTTAAGCTCATCATAAGACGTGAATTGTTCAACACTGTAGCTCAGCGTTCCGTTTTGAGTGAAATCCGCAGACTGAATATAATCCTGTACAAGCTGTCTCGTTTTGGATAAAGAAGGCTGATCAATTGTAAATGCCGTTTTCTTATTCAGAGCGGGAATAGACATAGAAACCGTAACAGGCTTTACCGAAGCTGTAATTGGCTTAAAATTCATATCCTGTATAGAATTTCCCTTCAGAAGAGATCCCGGAAAAATATACATCTGTAAATGAGGAAGAACGATAGATTCCGAAGATTCAAACTCTTTGGTTTCAGTAAATTCTTCCGCATTGCCGCCTTTTGCAGACATGCTTCTGTTTTTGCCGGAAAGGGCAGATGGATATGTTCCGAATGACGTGATATTAACCACCTGGGGTGCACGGGTCATTTCCTGGGTTTCAGGCCTCTCCAGGTCATTTGCACAACTTGATAAAGCAGCCATAGAGATGGCTGCCATTATATACTTCAGTTTTTTCATGATTATTTTTCTACCGTAAACGTTGTATAATATACAGAGTTGTCTCCTGCATGAGCCGCTGTAAAGTTAATCGGAACTCCCGGAGCATTGGCAGTAAACTGACCTCCATTCACGATAAAGTTAATGAAGCCCGTATAACCCTGTACCACCTGTACGGCATCAGATCCGATCCCTCCCAGAATGTAAACTTTCAGATCAGACTCTTCAAGGATTTTTTTACTCTGAACGTCAATGCTGATGGAACCGTTCACCATTTTAGCATTCAAAGCAGCTTTTAAAGCAAAAGCGGTTTCGTTGTAAGAATAGTCGGATTCCAGAGAGATGATTCCCAGTCTTCCGTAAGTGATAGAGTTGATATACACCGGGTTTTTAGAGGCGGCAAGATTCAGATCAGTCTCATTTTTGAAAATATTTCCGTTATCCGGAATATCCATATCGATGGTGAAATTCTTCTGCGTGAACTTAGCAAAGATCCCTGTGTTTTTCTTCACCTTATTGTTGCTCCCGCTGATATCGATGCTGAAGATACTTCCGATATTTACATTAGCTCCGAATGCAATCTTAAGTTCGCTGTAATAAGAGAACTGTTTGATGTTATAATCAAAAGCTAAAGACTGCTGACCGCTGAAATTAGCGCTCTGCATCGCCTTGAAGATAGAAGATCTCATGCTCGAAAGCGTAGGCTTTTCAATGGTATCCACAATAAAATCAGATGGGAATGAGTAAGAAACCGTGATCGGCTTTACAGGATAAGAGATGGGCGTGTACGAAAGATTGTCCAGCGTTGTAGAATTATAAACTCCTCCTATAAATGTTTTGTTAGGTGATGTTACCACCATTTGATCACTGTTCAGAGTAACGGTTGTCGTTTTCTGGCTCCCGGTCACATCTTTTCCTCCTGCAAATATTTCATCATAATTTAAATACTTTGAAGGCAAAGCGACCACAGGATTTTTACCTTGTGATACTTTGGCGGCATCTGAAACGGTTTGGGTTTCTTCATTCATTTCCTGGCTGCAGGAAATAGTAGTAATAGTGGCTGCAACTAATAATGTTACAGGTAAAATGATTCTTTTCATGTTTAAAGTTTGAGTTCCCAAAAGTATATTTTTTACACGATGTAGTGAAATATATTTAAATTAAATCTTTGTTAACCATTATTAACAGAAGGTTAAATAAACATAAGTGTTTGATTACACTTTAAATACTTCTCTTAATAGTGATAAATGTCATAAAAAACTCCCCCAATAAGTTGTTGGGGGAGGCTGTTTTCAAATCAATAAGTGATCTGATTACACATCGTCAAAATAATTTATAAATTCTTATAGTAATAATCTACATTCGTCCATATGATATCATCTCCGGTTTCAGTCATTTCCAAAGGATTACTGAAAACACCATTCCCGAAAATATCCTGATAACCAGTATCTCCAAAAACAGCTTTCTGGGAAATTGTCAGAGCATTTACATTTTCCCGCGGCATTTTTTTGATGTACCGGAATGATCTTTTTAAAGTAAATGAAGCTTCACTTTTATTAAACAACCCGATAAAGCTCAATCCGTTGTTTTCGTTGATAAATACAGAGTCTTTCTCGATCTTCATGCTGTACGTAAGATCTGCTGAACCTCCCGAAATCAGCTGTAGGGAATTGTTTTTCAGATCAAGACTTATTTTCTTCCACGCAGGTTCCTGGTAAGTGCTCCAGTAGTGCTTGAGGTAAGACTCTGCAGGGCTGGTCTTTTGGCCGGAAGGACCCTTATACGCTGAAATACTTTGTACAGCATAGCTTTTATAATCAAAAGCATATACATCTTTTTCCGCAGGCCTTGGATTTTCAGTAACAGAATCATCATTTTCGCTGCATGAGATCATCGGCAGAGCTATTAAAATAAGTAGGGGAAAGTATTTCATTAAGATTTTTTTTGCAAAAATATATATTTTACACCATGTAGTGAAATATAATTCAATGAAATTTTGCAGATAAAATATCATCGGTACAATCTTTCAATGCATGCAGATTTTAATCAATTAAAAAACATAGGATTTTAGGAAGCATTTATCTGAACGTTCTTCAATTTTATCGGAGATAAAATCCTTGCGCCTTAATAACATAACATTTTCAAATATCTTGCGTCTTTGCGGTTTCCAACAAAATCTTCAGCTATGGAAATAAAAAAACTCCCCAGACAAAAACGCCTGAGGAGCCTATTTACAAATTAAATTATTTCTTACTTACCGAAAAAAATCTCATCCTGTTTTTGCTGTTCATTATAAACGAACTGGAAACTTTCGGGCATATACTGGTAAAGAAGCCTCCAATGCTGGATTTTAGCATGCTTTTTAAAACTTTCAAAAGACCGTACAAACAGGTTTTCGATCACGGTTCTTACATAAGAATCCCCGTTTCTGTAGATCCAGTCCATCAGTTTGATGTGATGGGCTATAATATAGATCTTCGATTCCTGCAGCATATTCTTCAGATAGTTAATCGTAGCCTGAATGACGCCGGCAAAGTTCTCCTGAACAGATAACTGTGTGATTTCATTTCGAAGTGGTGGATAGAAAAATTTTAAGTATTCAACAGCTATTTTTTGATTAATAGTTTGCATTTGTACTTTCATCATAATTAATATTTTTCAGTATTTATCTTGCAGCGAAATGTGTACCAAAATCTACAGCATGGCCGCAAAAATAAAAACACCGATAATCACAGCGATATGAGTGACTAAAACCTCTGTATTGTGCCTGTTAGTCGTGGTTTTCCATGTTTTCCAGTCAGATATTCTTCTTATTTTTGTTTTCATAATCTATTGATTTTAAGTGATTTTAATTTTTTAACGAATATTTTTTTGTAATGAAACAGGTGAAAAATGTAATGAAAAGATCAGGTGCCATGGCTGTAAATCTGTCTGGAATAGCTTTGCTGCAGCTCTTTTGACAGATGACTGAATATCACTTTCCTGTATTCTCCCGTGCAAAAAGCTGTAAAATTGTCCAGAGAATAAATAAAAACACCTTCAACTGCATTTTTTAAAGCAATATCACCATCGGTGTAAATTTTGTCCATCTTTAAAAGGCTTTTAAATAAAATATTCCGGTCATTCTGTCGGACCATCGATTTAATGCGGTCCGTGAATGTGCGGATCACAAGGTAAGAATTTTGGGATGCGTCCTTTGTAAGGTCACTTTCAAAATCAGGAATAATCTCCGTGATTTCCTGAACAGCTTCTGAATAGTTCATATGATTTAATGATTTTGTTCTAGAATTTTAATGATGGCTCCAAAGATGAAAACGGTCAGAAAAGCCACGAAAAGCAGATGGTACGGCTTCAGCCATTTCGGAGTTTTCGGTCCTCTGCTTTTTAATCTTCTTAACTTGTCGATGCGGTTTAGGGTCTTTAAGTCCATTGTATAGGTTTTGAAGATCCTGATGCCAACGCTGTTCCTTTAAAATGGATTTGAATTAAATCAATTGAAAATCAGTAATTTGGTTGATTTTATTAAATTTGAAAATCTGAAAATACCTGTCAAAATGATAAGGTTTTTATCAAAATGAATCAGATGCATAGTAGAGTAGAGAGAAGAGCTGTGTATAGGAAACAACAAAGCTGCCTGATTAAGACAGCTTCCGTTTGCGTTTTTACCTTCCTGCAGGCTTATAATTACTGACCAAAGCCAGTTTTAAATTTTTTTACTTCCCGTTTGAGTCCGGGATCATCCGTGTTTAATCTGAAATAATTTTTCCGATGGTGTCATCAGTTGCAAAGATGTACTTTTGGCCGGAATCCTGAAAGGTTTAAAGCAGACAAAAAATGGTAAAAAAAGGACACCTTCTATCCTTTGTAGGAAGTGGGCGTTTCCCCGGTATGCTTTTTAAAATATTTCACAAGATTGGTAGGCTCGTTAAAATTCAGCGAATAAGCGATCTCTTTTATACTTAATTTTTCAAACAGTAAAAGCCGTTTTATTTCAATGACAACACGGCTGTCAATGAACTCCTTTGCCGACTTCTGAATAGTAGCCCTGGTGATTCTGCATAACGTTTTTGGAGTGATAGCCATCAGCGAGGCATAAAATTCCACACTGCGTTCCCTTAAGAAATGTTGCTCCAGTAATTGCTTGAAGTGATAATATTGGGACAAATAATGATCATTGGAAACGACATTGTTATCTCTCTGTTTTTGACGCTCAGCATAAATAAGAAACAGGCTGGTCAGTTTCTGTAAACTTTCCACTTTGGAAAATTCGTGGGAGCATGAAAATTCAGCCTGCAATAAAAACAACAGCTGCATCATTTTGGAAAATGTTTCTGCATCAGGCTTTATCAGGGCATTCGGTAAGGTAATGTCAAATATGGACGATTGGTTGAGAAAAGCAAGTTCATTTACCTGTTTACGGAAGAAATACTCTGTAAATATGAGCAGATATCCCTTGAATTGAGGATTGTTCTCATACTGCTGGATCTGTCCCGGAGCGACAAATAAAATGTCTCCCTTTTCAAGCTGATATTCCTTAAAATCTACAAAATGTTTCCCTTTTCCTTCGGTAACAATCATAACACAAAAGAAGTGAATCCGTTCTGTTTTCCCAAAATAGGTCCATGTAGCCAGTCTTTTAAACAATTCTTCCAATTCCAGAACCTCACATCCGAAAGGCGCTTTCTGTTGATCGAACCTTATATTTTTAATGTTTTTTTTCAAGCAGGTGATAATTGATCTATAATTTAATAAAAAAGCAGATACAGTCTTAAAAATAATGATCTGCTGTTTTCTGCAAAGATAATGAGTCCGTACAAATATACTTTTCACGTATTTTTTATTTGTGATTTCAAACAGTATCTTTGCAGTTCAAAATGATAACATGTTTTCAAAAATAATAGTACACAGAGTCGGAAATAAAATTAATGGTGAATCTTTAACGCTGTCTCAGGAAGAGCTGAAGCTGGAAGAAGGAATGGCAGAACTGCTTGAAGATTACTTTTTAGGTTCATTCAAATCAGAAGAAACCTTCAATTTTTACAGTGATACCTATCTGGTCAATAATCCGGTCTACAGTTCCGTGTCCGAGATCTTTGAAGACAAGGCCAAATTCCTTTGGGAATCTGAGAATATTGCAAAACACCTGTTTGAAGCCGCTGAAAACCCAAGAGTTCAGGGTGGAGAACTGTTTATTGTACTTTTCGAAGAAGAAAGCGACCGTCCGGACAAAGTAGACAAGATCGGGATCTTTAAAACGGAAAAGAGAGAATCTTTCCTTAAAATTTCTCCTCAGGAAGAAACCTTTGACATTGAAAAAGACCAGGGAATCGGGTTGTCTAAAATTGACAAAGCTGCTTTGATCTACAATAACAACAAAGAAACGGGCTATGTGCTTTCCGTGGTTGACAATAACAAAAACGGTGATATGTACTATTGGTTCGAAGATTTTCTGAAAGTAAAACAGCGTGACGATGAGTATTTCCACACTCAGGAAGCTTTGATGGTCTATAAAGATTATATCACCAAACAGCTTCCACAGGAATTTGAAGTTTCAAAAGCGGATCAGGCAGATTTCTTAAATAAATCCATCAATTTCTTCAAAGAGAAGGAAGAATTTAAGTTGGACGATTTTGCCAATGAAGTATTGGGAGATCAGCACGTGATCGAGAGTTTCGTGAATTTCAAAACAGATTACGAACAGGATATGCAGGTGAATATTGCGGAAGAATTTCCAATCAGCGAAGCTGCGGTGAAGAAAACCCAGCGTCATTTCAAAAGCATTATTAAACTGGATAAAAATTTCCACATCTACATCCATGGCGACAGACAGAAGCTGGAAATGGGCGAGGATGATAAAGGAAAATACTACAGACTTTACTTCGAAAAAGAGGTTTAATCAAACAAAAATAACCTGAGTTAGGGTTTGAGAGTGAGAGAGTCGGAGAGTTACAGAGTGAGAGAGTTTTGGAGTTTTGGACTGGTTGTCAGTTGCTGGTTGCTAGTTCGTAGTGATGAAGTTAATAAGATTATTGTCTAAAAATCTTGGTTCCTGGCTCTTGTTTCTTGAATCTACCATTCACCATTCACTTGCGAAGCAAAATTCACCATTGACATTCTAAATAAGTATAAAGAATCAAAGAGGGCTAATTTTTAAATTGGTCCTCTTTTCGTATTGGGTATTTCACCCCTTTTTGCTTCCTTTGTGAGATGAAAACAACCATTATCGATCTGTCCAAACCGATTCAGTACAATGCCGGAGATCCCTGGTTCATGAGGGTGAAAATTAAACATAAGTCCCATAAAAAATCTCACTGGCTGATCCGTCTGGCGATTAATCTTCCATCCAGGCTTTTTCCTAAAAACTGGACAGGATGGGCAGATGATTCCATCAAAAATATGGGGCTTCATGCAACAACTCATATTGATGCTCCCTGGCATTATGGTCCTTTATCAGAGGGAAAACCAGCGAAAACGATTGACCAGATTCCTCTGGAATGGTGCTATGGAGACGGCATTGTCATTGACTGTACCCATAAAGAAGATTTTGTAGCCATCACGATTGATGATATCAAAAAAGATCTGGATAAAAACGGAATCACCATTCAGCAGGGAAATATCGTTCTCATCAGAACGGACCGTGATAAAATGATGGGCACTCCGGATTTTGTGGAAAAAGGAACCGGAATGAGTAAAGAAGCCACCGAATGGCTGATCGATCAGGGGGTAAAAGTTATGGGAATTGATCAGTGGGGATGGGATCTTCCGTTAAAATATATGGCCAAAAAAGCAAGAGAACTCAACGACCCTGAATACTTCTGGGAAGGCCACCGTGTAGGCATAGAAAAAGAATATTTACACATCGAACAGCTTACCAATCTGAGTGCACTTCCACCAACCGGATTTAAAGTCAGTGTATTTCCACTGAAAATTGTGGGTGGCTCAGCGGCACCGGCCAGGGTGGTGGCAATTATCAATCCTTAGGCTGGAAGTTATCCTTGGCAAGGTTCAAAACCTTGCCAAGGATATTCAACGATATTTTTCCAGTTATTTTTTCCTGAAAAACAGCGCTCTTCCGTATTCATAGTTCATCCTCGCAATATTCAGCACAGAAATTCCCTGAGGACATTCTACTTCACAGGCTTCGGTATTGGAGCAGTGCCCGAATAACTCCTTATCCATTTGAGCAACCATATTCAGGACGCGTCCGCTTCTTTCCTCTTTACCCTGAGGAAGAAGAACCATATGAGTAATTTTCGCAGAAGTGAATAAGGCAGCACTTCCGTTTTTACAGGTGGCTACACAGGCGCCACATCCGATGCAGGCCGCAGAATCAAAAGCTTCCTCAGCGGTTTGATGAGTGACTGCAATGGCCGTGGCATCAGGAGCCTGGCCGGTATTGACGGATACAAATCCTCCGGAAGAAATAATTCTGTCAAAAGCCGAACGGTCTACTTTAAGGTCTTTCTTCACCGGAAAAGCTTCGGCCCGGAAAGGTTCTATTAAAATCGTTTCACCGTTCTTAAAAGATCGTAAGTGAAGCTGACAGGTTGTTGTATTTTTTAAAGGTCCGTGCGCAATTCCGTTGATCATCATTCCACATTGTCCGCAGATCCCTTCACGGCAGTCGTGATCAAATTCTACAGGTTCGTCGCCTTCAACAATAAGTTTTTCATTTAAGGTGTCCAGCATTTCCAGGAAAGACATGTGCGGATTCAGTTCTTTCAGATCATAACTGACCAGTTTTCCTTCACTCTGCTTATCTTTCTGTCTCCATATCTTAAGATGTAAATCCATAATTTTTGTTTTTTATTTGTAGCTTCTTACCGTTGGCTGTATTTCTTCAAAGATCAAAGGTTCCTTGATCAGTTCCGGTTCCTTGTTTTCGCCTGCCCAGGCCCATGCGGAGATAAACTGATATTCCGTATCATTTCTGAGGGCTTCTCCGTCCGGGGTTTGAAATTCTTCCCGGAAGTGGGCCCCGCAGGATTCATTCCGGGTTAAAGCATCATAGCACATCAGTTCCCCGATCTCGAAATAATCGGCAACGCGTCCAGCTTTTTCAAGTTCTGAATTCATCGTGTCGCCATGCCCGGAAACCCGTACATCTCTATAAAATTCCTGTTTTAATTTCCTGATTTCTCCGATGGCATATTTGAGACCTTCTTCATTTCTGGCCAACCCGCAGTAATCATATAAAAGTTTTCCCAGGGTTTTATGGAAATAATCCACAGTTTTGGTTCCCTTTATATTCATAAATTTCTGAATTTGCTGCTTAACATTATTTTCAGCGGCTTCAAATTCAGGAGCATCCGGTGAAATTTTTCCGGTATGAATTTCATCAGCCAGATAATTGGCAATGGTGTAAGGTGCGATAAAATAGCCGTCTACAGAGGCCTGGAGCAGAGAATTGGCTCCCAACCTATTCGCTCCGTGATCCGCAAAATTGGCCTCACCCAAAGCAAAAAGCCCCGGAACAGTAGTCATCAGTTCATAATCCACCCAAAGTCCACCCATTGAGAAGTGGGCAGAAGGTGAAATCATCATCGGTTCATTATAAGCATTGTATCCTGTAATCTTAAGGTACATATCAAACAGGTTTCCGTATTTCTCCTGAATCTTTTCCTTTCCCTGTTCACGGATTGCTTTGGAAAAGTCAAGATAAACGGCATTTTTCAAAGGTCCTATTCCAAAGCCTGCATCAATTCTTTCTTTGGCAGCACGGGACGAAATATCTCTCGGAGCCAGATTTCCAAAAGCAGGATATCTGCGCTCCAGATAATAATCTCTTTCATTTTCGGGAATATCGTTGGGTAGTCTGGTTTCATTGGCTTTTGTGGGAACCCAGATTCTGCCGTCATTACGCAATGATTCTGACATCAGGGTTAATTTAGACTGATAATCTCCTGACTGCGGAAGAGAAGTCGGATGTACCTGAATCCAGCTCGGGGAAGCCATCAAAGCTCCTTTTTTGTGAGCCCGCCAGATCGCAGAACCATTACAGCCCATAGCCAGTGTTGACAGATAGTAAATTTTTCCATAACCTCCGGTAGCCAAAACAACTGCATGGGCCGCATGTTTTTCAATTTCTCCGGTATCTAAATTTCTGACGATAATTCCTCTTGCCTTGCCGTCAATCATCACAAGATCGAGCATTTCATGTCTGGAATACAGTTGTACGGTTCCTTTTCCAACCTGTCTCATCAATGCCTGATAAGCACCGAGAAGCAGCTGCTGGCCCGTCTGTCCTCTTGCGTAAAAGGTCCGGCTTACCTGAACACCACCGAAGGAACGGTTATTAAGGTATCCGCCATATTCACGGCCAAAAGGAACGCCCTGAGCTACAGCCTGATCGATGAGGTTTAAAGAACATTCCGCCATACGGTAGACATTGGCTTCACGGGCACGGAAATCTCCGCCTTTTAAAGTGTCCACAAACATTCTGTAAACGCTGTCACCGTCATTTTTATAATTTTTAGCAGCATTTACACCGCCCTGAGCTGCTACGGAATGCGCCCTCCTCGGGCTGTCCTGGAAGCAGAATGATTTTACGTTGTAGCCCATTTCACCCAGAGAAGCAGCAATTGAGCTTCCTGCCAATCCGGTTCCTACGACAATCACATCCAGCTTTTTACGGTTGGCAGGATTGACGAGCTTAGCTTTCTTTTTATAATTGTCCCATTTTTGTTCCAACGGGCCTTGAGGTATTTTTGAATTTAAAATCATGACATTTCTGTTTAATGGGCAGTGAAGAATACGTAAACGGGCATCAGCGCAAAACCTATACTGATGATCACTGAATAGATGATTCCGGCAGTTTTGAACCATTTCACAAACTTGGGGTGAAATAATCCGAGCGTTCTGGCCGCACTGTGAATTCCGTGGATCAGGTGATAGCATAAAGCGGCCATTGAAAGAACGTAGATCACCACGTACCACCATTCTTTAAAAACCGTTACGACAAGGATGTACAGATCTTTATTTCCGTTGTCATCCAGCGGCGGGCTTCCGAATTTGTACACATACCAGAAATTCTGAAAGTGGATCACCAGGAAGATCAGGATCAGAGTACCGAGGATTCCCATATTCCGGGAATACCATTTGCTGGCTCTTCCGCGGTTTTCCGACTGATAATGGCCTGCTGATTTTTTATTTTTCAGGGTAATCACCAGTCCATCCAGAGCATGCAGGATAATACTTGCATACAGAATGTACGAAACCATTTTGATCAGGATATTTCCGGACAGAAAATGCGAATAGGCATTGAATTGAAGATGCGCCTGTTCCGGCGGAAGAAACAGCTGGAGATTTCCCAAGAAGTGAATCAACAGAAAGAAGCTCAGGAATAGTCCTGTAAGGCACATCAGCATTTTTCTTGACAAGGTTGACAGCATATTTTTGATTTAAATGATTAATAATATCCTAAAACTTTCATCCAAAGGCCTCCGACGACCATGTAGATGATAAGTAAAACAATTCCGATTTCCAGACCTCTCAGCCACCAGGCTTTCAGCTCAACATAACCGCTGCCGTAGAATACCGGGGCAGGACCATGTCCGTAATGGGTAAGAACTCCATAAATTGATCCTAAGAAACCAAGCATCATAGCCAGTAACATAGGCGGAATTCCCAAAGAAACACCAACGCCCAATAAGGCTGCATACATAGCGGCCACATGAGCTGTTGCACTCGCGAAAATATAATGGCTGAAAAAGTACACCACAATAATCACCGGAAAGGCAACCTGCCAGCTTAATCCGCCTATTTTTACTTTGATCAGATCGCTGAACCAGCCAATGAAACCAAGTTCGTTTAAAGAACTGGCCATCATCACCAGAACCGCAAACCATACGATGGTATCCCAGGCTCCCTTTTCACCTTTGATGTCTTCCCATGTCAGTACTGAAGTAAGAAGCAGCATGGTAAGCCCGATGAAAGCTGTAGTCGTAGCATCAATAGACAATGCTCCTCCGAATATCCAAAGCGCTAAAAGGATAAAGAAAGCCAATAGCATTAACCATTCGTTTCTGGAAATTGGTCCCATTTCTTTTAATTTCTGAGCCGCCATTTTCGGTGCATCTCCTGTTTTTTTCAATTCAGGCGGATATAATTTGTATAAAACCAACGGAACCACGAAAAATGCGACCAGTCCGGGAACAAATCCGGCGGCGGCCCATGACATCCACGTAATATTAATTCCTAAATTCGCTGCAAATTTCTGACACATCGGGTTACTCGCGGTTCCGGTAAGAAAGATGGAGGATGCGATGAGGTTCATATAATAACTGTTCAGGGTAAGGAAAGAGCCCAGTTTTCTGTGGGTTTCCGGTTTTTCAGGAACAGAATCGAAGCTGATGGCCATTGATTTCATGATCGGGTAGATAATTCCGCCTCCTCTTGCGGTATTACTCGGGATGGCGGGAGCCAGACATACATCGGCTAATCCAAGTCCGTAAGCCAGTCCCAGCGAGCTTTTACCGAAAATTCTGATGAATAGGAAAGCAATACGGTTTCCTAATCCTGTTTTGATAAATCCTCTGGCGATAAAGAATGAAATCCCGATGAGCCAGATCACTTTATCCCCGAATCCGGAAAGTGCTTTTGTGATGGATTTTCCGGCATCTCCCGGTGCAACCACCTGAGTAAGCGCTGTAAATGCAATGGCCATCATACACATGGTGCCCATAGGCGCTGCTTTAAGGATGATTCCCAGAATCGTTGCTGCAAAAATCGCAAACAGATGCCAGGCGTTCTCCGCTACACCTTCCGGAGCGGGGATAAACCATATGATCAGCGCAACGGCAAACGTTATCGCAATATTTCTGATATTAATTTCTTTCATAATATATACTGTTTAAGCGGTTAAAATCTACTCTGCACCTGAACGATGAACAGATTGTTGTTGTATTGTGATGTGTTTTCCACCTGATGTTTGTATCGGTCGAACTGAACACCCAGCTGGATTCTTGCTCCATAATTTTTCAGGAATTCCAGCCCGAACATCGGCGTGATGGTCTGTCTTGGATTAGAATTCAGTCTGAAGTTGGTGTCCAGATATTCGTACCGGCAGGAAAGTTCGAAGGCGCTGAGGTTTTTATGGTTGATCTCGTACCGTAGATTCGGAAGGAAATAAGCACCGCGGATCAGATATTGGTCAGGATTGGAAGGTCTCAGTTCCGGATCCATCGTGTTGTAAAGAACATGATTAGTAGCTTGTTTGGCTTCCAGCTGCATATCCAGGCTCCATTTCGGATCAAACTGGATGAGTGAGCTGAGGTCGATTCCCACGGCGTATACTTTTTTACTTAAAACTTCCCCGATCCCACCGTTCAGGCCGACATTGAAATTGTATTTTTCGGACAGACCAAAAACCAATCTTGTAGAATACTGTTTTCCGTTGTCGTTGTCATTGATCTGATTCTTTCCGTTGCCGTTCACCACAGAAACTGCGTACTGAAAGGGGATATTGCCCAGTTTAAGCTGTCCTGTCGCAGAAAGTCCGATCTGAAAGCTTGTCCAGCCCAGTTTCCCGAATTCTGTATACTGATTGGACCAGTCCAGAGATTTGATAATATCGATAGGATAAGTTTCTTCAATCCCGAACCAGGGTCTGAACTGTCCCACTGTAAATGCTAGTTTCGGGTTGAAAGTGTATTTCAGGTAAGCATTTTCAAGAACTCTGCTTTTAGGATCGTTTTTAAAGTCGGCAAGATTGGCCAGTGCTACCACTTCCGTGCGCTTGCTGATCTGGGCCCGAACCTGGATTCTCATGTATTTGAGCATGAAATTATTGCTGGTTCCCGACCCGTCGGCATGATGAAGTCCGTTGACATCTACATCTTTGGCCATGCCAACAAGATACCGGGCCTGGAAAAGACCTTTGATCTGGAGTACAGGGTATTTTACATTATCTTCTTCCTGTTTGCTGTGCTGCAGCGAATCCTGGATCTGTGCGCTGACGGATAAACCTGCCAGCAGGGCACAAAACAGCATGCTTCTCTTTTTTGTTGAAAAAAGGGTCATAGAATTTGTGTTTAAGTGAGTGTATTATTGTGGAAACCTTTGAATTTTGAAGAAAATTTATTCTTTCAATATCTTTCTGGGAATCTTTTGTATATCTGGTATACAACCTATTCCTGTTTCAGGTTTGTAGTTCAGGCCATGCGACATTACATTGTATACGTCAAAATGTACTGCTGTAGTGAGGATCATTAAAGGGAACTTTTTCATAGTCATATTATTTGAATTTAAATGAGGACTTTATTGAAAATAATGCAAAAAAATTCAACAATTTTTAACCGTATTCATTATTTGGTGATATAAATTTAATAAATTTTGTTTAATTAACGTAATTGTTTTAAGATTTAATCCAACATTCATGTGATGAATCATGATCGGGAAATTAAACTTGACCCGCCTGAATATTTTTAGTATATTATAAATTAAAAGCCATTATCAGTATAGAAAAAGCAAGCGTATAAGGGCTGAAAATCAGATAGATTCATGTCACGGATTGCAGGGATAACGGTGTTTTAAGGACTTCCGGGATTTCGTACCACAAAGTAATATGTCGTTAAAAAAAACGTTATATTTGATAGATCAAAGATACATATGAATTTTATAGAATGCCATGAGGAGCCCATCCATATTCCTGGGTATTTACAAAGTTTTGGATACCTGATTGGCATTGACGCAGAATCTCACTCCATCACGTTTTTCAGCAGGAATATTACGGATTTGTTTAGGATCGGAAATGCGGAACAGCTTTTCGACAGGCAGCTTGCGGACTTTTCTGAAATTTTCCGCCCAGTTATGGATTCGGATCTTTATGTTTCTTTGAGCAGTTTTACCAAGAGAGAAAACGAAACTCATTTTGACAAAGTATTCCTTGATGGTAAGGAATATCATTTTTCTGTATTCAGATGCGGGAAGCATATTTTCCTTGAATTTGAAGCCGTTCAGGAGAACCCGAATAAGCGTATTTCCAATAAATATGATAATTTTTACGTCATTGATAATGAGCATGATCTTTGGGAGCAGCTGTTAAGCACACTTTCCAAAATTGTGAATTATGACCGGATGATGGTGTATAAATTTATGATGGACGGTTCCGGAAAAGTGATTGCAGAACGGAGAAGTGATCATATGGACAGCTATCTTGGGCTCCATTACCCGGAATCCGATATTCCGAGACAGGCCAGGGAGCTTTATCTGAAAAAAAGAAAAAGAATATTCAGCAATGTGTATGCTGAAACGGTTCCGCTGATCAGCAGGAAGAAAGAGGATATTGACCTTACTTTTGTGGCTTCACGCGGAATGTCACCTGTGCATGGGCAGTACATCAAGAATTCCGGAGCATCTTCCAGCTTCAGCATATCTATTATTATTGATGACCATCTCTGGGGACTGGTGACCTGCCAGAACTCGGAGCCGAAACATATTGACCTTGAAGACAGGGTGCAGGCCGGAATTTTTACGGCTTTGGCTTCCAATGCCTATTCCTCATTTAAATCTAAAAAAGAACTGAATTACCGCCTGGAGCT
Organism: Chryseobacterium endalhagicum; assembly: GCF_016745235.1. Taxonomy (GTDB): domain Bacteria; phylum Bacteroidota; class Bacteroidia; order Flavobacteriales; family Weeksellaceae; genus Chryseobacterium; species Chryseobacterium endalhagicum. Next base: position 839,148 of record NZ_JAELVM010000001.1, read on the forward strand.
GAACGAAAAAGCGGCTCAGTTGAAAGCTGAATTTTTAAAGCATAATCATCTGTTCGATTCTCTTGTGGAAAATAAAGGGAAGATTAAAAATCTGCCTGCAGCAGACGGCCTTGTGATTATTTCCGAAAGTGAAACGGTGAGTACAGGAACTGTTCCGAACCGGGAAACTATTGACCGGATTACTCACTGGGCTCTTGAGAATACAGAAGAAAGCATGTATGTGAGCCGGAGTTTTCTTAAAGATTACGGGCAGGAGCTCGGATTGGATGAAACGGCAGCCGGAATTATTATTTATTTTATCGAAAGAAGTAAAAAAGAAATGCTGATCTGGTTCCGCAGGGAGTTTGATGAGCATATCGATTGGGCAGGAAATCCTGAGAAGAAAATCGGGGTTCTGCTGCAAAATGGAGAGGAAAAACATATCGTTTCGCCGAGAACGTCTTTCCAGATTTTTACTGAAAATATTAAAGGAAATTCAAAGAGGTGGAATTCCAGAGATGTCAGTTCAGTGCAGGCTGTACGGGATGTGATCCTGGAAACTTCGCACAAACAGTATAACGCGATCAAATCTTTGAACAATGAATTGCGAAAGGTGAATGAAGAACTGGATAGTTTTTCCTACACAATTTCTCATGACCTGGGAACGCCTTTGACGGTGATGAAGCTGAATGCTCAAATGCTGCTTTCCAATTTTGAAAAAACAGAAAAAAATAAAAGTAAACTGAGCTCTATCGTTGAGGAAATCGACAATATGGCGGAAATGATGCATGATGTTCTGCAGCTGAGCCGTGCAAAACACAGTGAAATAGAGCTGGAGCGCTTACAGACTTCCCGGACATTACTGAAGATTTCGGAAAACGCAAAGATCACTTTTGAAAGTCCGGACACTGAGATTATGATCAAAGAATGTCCTGATGTTCTGGCGGATAAAACCATGCTTCATCAGGTGTTTTTAAATATCATCAATAACGCGGTGAAATATTCATCCCATCAGGATAAACCTCAGGTAGAAATCTGGGGCGAGGAAGCAGACGGGAATATTGTTTATAGAATCTCAGATAACGGAATAGGAATTCCTCAGGATGAAAAGCATAAGATGTTTAAGATTTTCAACCGGATGGATAATGCTAAAAAATTTAAAGGAAATGGGGTAGGACTGTCCATTGTCCACAGAATTATGCAAAGGCTTGGGGGAAATGTGGATTATGAGAGTAATAAAGAGGGGACTTGTTTCATTTTAACATTCAAAAAGCCGTAAATTTGGGAAACTTTAAAAACCTTATTTATGGTATCAGAGTATCTTAAACAGAATACAGCGGAATATCACGATGCTGCGGAGAAACTTTTCAATTCTGAAAAAATTTTTAATAAAACCTTTACACTTGAAGATTACAAAAAGATCATCCATACGAATTATCTGATGCTTCTTCACAGTGAAGATAAAATATTCGGAAGTCTTTCTGATAAATATTCGGAGAAGCTTCAGCTCAACGACAGGAAAAAGCTTTCTCTTATTGAAAAGGATCTTAAAAGTCTTTCTCTGGAAAATCAGGTAGCTTCACACGATCTTCAGTTTGATAATGAACACGAAGCTTTGGGAGCTATGTATGTGATTGAAGGTTCTACTTTGGGTGGAAATGTAATTGCAAAACAGCTTTCCAAAACAGAAGGCTTTGACAACGTAACGTTCAATTTCTTCGGGTGCTACCAGGAGAATACAGGACCTATGTGGAAAAACTTCAAAGAGGTCCTGGATACTGAAGTGACTGAGGAAAACTACAACGAAGTTCTGTCGGGAGCTAAAAAACTCTATACGTTTTTACTGAACGTGAATTAAATTAATTGTATTAAAGCCTAATTAAATTCCTGAAAAATTGCCCATTTTTTCAGGAATTGTTAAATTTGGGAGTTTCAATTTTTAAACTGAACAAATAAATAATTTTAAAAAAAGTATACAATATGAAAGTAACTGTAGTAGGTGCAGGCGCTGTAGGAGCAAGCTGTGCGGAATACATCGCAATGAAAAACTTCTGTTCTGAAGTAGTTTTAGTAGACATTAAAGAAGGATTTGCTGAAGGTAAAGCAATGGATTTGATGCAGACTGCATCGCTTAACGGATTCGATACGAAAATTACCGGAACAACGGGAGATTACAGCAAAACTGCAGGTTCTCATGTAGCAGTGATCACTTCAGGGATTCCAAGAAAACCTGGAATGACCAGAGAAGAGCTGATCGGTATCAACGCGGGTATCGTAAAAGATGTTACTCAAAATTTAGTAAAACATTCTCCGGAAGTTATTATCATCGTAGTTTCCAACCCAATGGATACTATGGCTTATTTGGTACACAAAACTTCAGGTCTTCCTAAGCACAAAATCATCGGAATGGGTGGTGCACTGGATTCTGCAAGATTCAAATACAGATTGGCTGAAGCTTTGGAAGCTCCAATTTCAGACGTAGACGGTATGGTAATCGCTGCACACAGTGATACAGGAATGCTTCCATTGTTGAGCAAAGCGACAAGAAATGGAGTGCCTGTCACTGAGTTCTTAAGCGATGAACAGCAAAAATATGTAATCGAAGAAACTAAAGTAGGAGGTGCTACTCTTACTAAATTATTAGGAACTTCAGCCTGGTATGCTCCAGGTGCAGCAGTTTCTGTAATGGTTCAGGCTATCGCTTGCGACCAGAAAAAAATGATCCCTTGTTCTTTAATGCTTGAAGGTGAATACGGACAAAATGATATCTGCTTAGGAGTTCCTGCTATTATCGGAGCTAACGGAGTAGAAAAAATCGTTAACGTAACGCTTACTGCTGATGAGCAGTTGAAGTTTGCTGAAGCGGCTAATGCTGTAAGAGAGGTGAACGGAGATCTTAAGTTTTAATTTAGATTGAACTTTATATATAGCTCAGCGCGGCCGGAGGCCGCGCTGAGCTTTTTATAGATCCGAGTGAAGATCTATTTTTTGAAGAGAATTTGAAATTTTTTCTTTTACATTTGCTAGACTAACTAAAGTTCCATCTTGTTGGTTTGTGAATTTATCATATTCATTTTTTAATGAGATGATAAATGATACTTTTTGTTGTTTAGCATCATGAATGTTCTTCCTAATAAATGAAGAATTTTCCATAAGTTTTTCTATTGATCGATCATAATTCAATACTTCTCTACGTATTTTAAGTGCTTCATATATGAATGTTTCTAAAACTTTATTTAATTTATTAAAATCTGTTTCTTTAGCTACATTTAAATTAGTATCATAACTTTCATTGATAATTAAATAATAACTTTCGATTAATTTATTACATATTATCACTTCTGGTTTTTTTAAATAATTTGAAGAATTTGGATCAGTGTAAGAGTTATTAATAATTTGAGATGCTTCATCTAATAAGTTATTTAAATCATTTCTAATAGTATTCTTAATCTCTAATATATTTCTAGAATGATTTTCATAATTGTCATATATTGATTTAAAAAAGTCTGGTAAGAAATTTAAAATATTATATAGTTTATTATAGATAATTAAGCTATCTCTTGAATTAATTCCTATAAAAAAATTAAAGCCTTTATATATTTCTAATCTATCAAGCTCTAAAACTTTTGAGTACTGAATAGAAGGTGTTCTAAAAAGTGTATGAGTTGTCAAATCATCATCACTTTCAAGCCTGATATATTCTTCGATCTTTTCAATTTTTTTATTAATATCATCAAGAATATATTCGATGTCTGTTATTAATAAGGAAATGTGATTGTAAGAATTATACTTGTCATTAAAGATTCTTGATTCCTTTTCCTTTTCTATTGTTGAATTGAATTGTGTAATTTGAATCTGATTGGCCTTAATTTGCATATAAAATGCTAAGAATGTCAATATAACACCACTTAAGGCAATGAAAGGGTTTATTATTCCTCCTAAAGTATCTCCAATTTGTCCTGTATCATTGAAATCAATATTACTTGAGAATTGAGTAAAAAGATATGGTGAACAAAAGGAGAATAGTATTATTAATCCAGAAAGAGTAAGTAGTGAAATTGTTATTTTGTCCCAATTTTGTGGTTTGATTTTATTATTTTCAAGTTTGGATAGATTTTCATTAGTTTGATATTGATTCATAGTATTGTTTTAAGTATTTTCAAATATATAAATTCTTTATACAAGGATTGTGGAAATCTATATGATGATGTCTGGTCTCTTTATCTAAATATGTTCCCTTATTTTGTTGAAACTTTTCCGGGTTAGTACTTAGGTTGAAGTCTTTAGATTATATGTTAATAATTTTATTAGGTTTGATAAACATTACCCCAAGTATTTTCACAAAAGATGAAATTTCTGTTCTGCATAAAAATAAAAAAATGTGCTAATTGGTGTTTAAAATTTATTTTCTATAAGTATTTAATTTACTCACGCTTACTCACAAACTTCCAGACTGCATCCACAAACTCCCTGTTTTTCTCATAATACAAAAGATGTCCGCCATCAATGGAAACAATTTTCTGATCAGGAAACTGAAATGTTTTGTAATGCTGCGTTCCTACCGCTTTATCTTTTTTCCCTGTGATGATCAGGACCGGAACATGAATGTCTTTTGTGAGCGGTGCATGATCGGCGTAATATTCCGGGAACTCTTTAGGCTTTGAGATCACGGCCATGCCAAAATCGATGATCCTTGGATGAAGAGAATCTATTTTGTCCGTTTGTCTGATGGTTTCAATATCCTCGGTAAGAAATTTATACCCGATTCTTTTCTTTCTTAAAGCTGAACTTACTTTTGAAAGTTCTGTGGAAAGACTGTCCTTGATAACGGTTTTGTTCTGCTGTCCAAGAAGACTGTTTCCGTGTTCGATCTGTTCTTTTAAAGTCTCATCGTTAAGAAAATGAAGCGTAATATTGGCAAGAATAAGTCCTTTGATATGCTGAGGATATTTTTTAGCATAATTAACGGCAATAATTCCTCCGAAAGAATGAGCCAGTAGAAAAACTTTGTCCAGCTTCAGATGCTGTCTGAGCTCCTCAATATCCTGAACCATCGCTTCCAGATGATAATTGTCCGATTTTCCTGATTCACCGGATCCCCGCTGATCCATATAAATCATCTTCATTTTTTTCTCCAGACTGCTTCCGCCCAGAAGTTCAAAAGACGGATATCCCTGTCCGGGACCGCCGGGAACATAGATGCATGCTTCTCCCTTTCCGGAAATTTTATATTTGATCTTAACATGGTCCGAAGTATCAAAAAAGGCCTCAGTACCGATGGTTTGGGCTGAAACAGAGATCAAGGACATGAAAAAGAAAATAAGTAATTGGATTGTTTTCATATACTAATAACAGTTGAAAAGGCTGGTTTATTACTTTGTTTTGAATTGTTTTAATCTCAAAAACGAATAAATTTTTATCCGACTCCAATTAAAAAAGCAGACCCGGTTGCAGGTCTGCCTTATGATTGATGCTGTAAATGTATTAATTGATAAATACCACAACATTATTTCCTAAATAGTTCCACGTAGCCGTGATACCGCTTGCTGTTGATTCGTTAAAAGCACCGTGATGACTGTCAACATAGCCGCAGTCTCTTGCAAGATGGATGGTTTCTCCATTTGAAAAAGTCAGGCGTAGAGATTGCCATGATGTAGGAGTGGTGATGACAGGCGGGATGGCCACTCCGGCAGAAACATTATAGGTCTGGCCGGGAATACCTATAGCTTCCGAAATTACAGCCCACTGATTGATAGGAGGGGTCACCAGATGGCTGGTGTTGTATTGAGAATAAACCACAGTGGAAGATGGAGCTAATGGTGTTGCAGAATTCCCTTCAACGATGGGCTGGCAGTCCATAGGAAAGCTGTTGTCATTGGTGCCCATCAGGTTGTAACTCACACTCTGGGTTGAAAAATTATAGATGGTCATGCTTCCCATTTGGGCATATGCGAAAGTTCCGATTAAGAATAAAAGGAATGATGAAATATTTTTCATATGGATGTATTAATTAAAGCTTTAAGGTTAAAAAGAAGAATTCGTGTAATTGTCGTGGAAGATTTCCATGGCCCACAGGATGATTTTGGTTTTATCCCCCTGAGTGGCTTTTTCAATCTCTTCCTCTTTTACTCCCGTAGATTTTATTAAGGATTTTGCGGCAGGAACCAGAATGTCTTTTCTTTTTTCGCTTAATTGTGGAAACGGATACTCAGGATTCTGTTTTTCTTCACTCAGAGGAAGATTTTTAGAAGTATTAACGGTGGTAATGGCGCGTTTGAAATTCTGAATAGCTTCTGTTTTCAGGCTGTCCTGAGCCGCAGCTGGAATGCTTTCGTTATTACATGATGTCAGGAAAAAGAAACATGCAATAGCAAACAAGAATGTTTTTTTCATAGTAATTAATAATTATTGTTTTAGTTCGTGATAAATGTATAAAAAATAAACTGTATTTCAATTATTGGTGATAAAAATATTCTAATTATAAATTATTGATTATTTAAATTAATTAATAATGATTATTTATTGAATTATTTAAATTATATTTTAAACGAATTGGGACCAAAAAAAAGACCTTACATAACATAAGGTCTGAGTATTTTTACTTTGGAAATAAATCCTGGTAACTGTTGTAAATTTTACACTGAAGTTGAATTAAATCAGGGTAGATTTCTTCTTTCTTTTTCTTTTTTGAATTTTTTCCAGGTAGTGATATTAATGACCAGTAAAGGAAACAGACAGATAGGAACAGTGATGAGCGGAGTAAAACCCTTTTTAAGAGTCAGGGCGATCATCACAAAAAACATCAGGATCATGAATGTGCCCAGCATAATACTCATGACTTTTAGCTTTTTCTCGTTGCTGATCAGTTCTGTATCAGCGTATTCGGTTATAGGTTTGTTTTTCATATTATTTTTTATTGATCACTTCAAGGTTGCCGATGCTTCCTACAGGAGCTATTCTGATCTGTTTTTCACCTTTTTTAATGTAGAAATAGTAGATGCTGTTAATATCGATCATATAAACCGGAGATTTTTCTCCGGAGCCGCTAGTAAGAATGTAGTTTTGCGTTAATGTCTGCGTTTCCAACTTCTTTTTAATTTTTGCACCTTGTCCAATTCCTAAACCGACAAACAGAGCCAATAATTCAAAGCCTGCCAGAATCACGAAGACGGGGATCATCACTTTTCGGAGCTCGCGTTTATCAAGATCCGGATTCATTCTGTAGCTTTTCATGATTTTCTGAACCAGGTTGGTATGGCTGTATCTGATAAACAAAACCTGAATTAAAAAGAAAAGAACCACTACCGAAACCACCATGAGGATCAGGATAGGATTGGAAATCATATCTGAAATAGGACTAAGCAGAATATCCGTAAGAGAAGAATACTTCAGAATATTAATTCCCAGCGGATAAAAAAGAAGAGTTTCCTTTAAAAGTCCAAGAATTATTAAGTACATATAACCTAATGGAAATAATCCTTGAATTTTTTCTAAATATTTCATGGCGCTAATATATTGTATTTATAGCATTCATAGATCTGTAATACAAAAAAGAGCGGTAAAAACCGCCCCCTTCTTTTATCTAACAATATTTTCTTTTAAAAGTAAACACATCCGCAGCCGGTTTCCCATGGCTGGCATAAACGCATTGGCTCATTGCAGCCTCCTCCCGGATTACCGCCGCCGTCTGATCTGTAGCAGGTTCCGCCGCTGCAATAGTAAGACCCGAATGTTGGAGGACAGTTTCCGTCCATATCACATAATGCATACGCCGTATCGCCTCCGCTGATGATTCCCAGCTGCTTTCTCGAAAGTTTCTTTAAATTTTTCATAGCAGTTAATATTTTTAATTTGTTGATTACTAATATAAGAATTTTTAACACACGTTTATGTGATTTATAGTGTATTGTTTAAAATTTAAAGATTTAATAATTGAATTGATTTAAAAATTCAGGAATAAAGCAGAATGTAAGATATATATTAATCTGAGTTTTGGTTAAGACATTTTCGGTTGTATAATAGAGCCAGGAAGCTTGAGGCCGGAAGAGGGAAGTTATTGAAGCCAAAGGAAGAAATACGCCGTTTTCATTAATTTTTTTAATCTCTTGAACAAATTAAAAAACAACTGTTTAATACTAGTGTCTAACAGTAACTTCCGGCCTCCCTCTTCCAGCTTCCAGCCACTCATGTTTTATTAATAAAACTGCGGGAAAAGACAAGTCTTCTCCCGCAGTGAATCAATAGTATGCTGAAAAAATTAGGCGTTCATCATACTGAAAGCACCTTCCGAATGAGCAAAGAAATTGCTGTACAGAACTTCAGTATTTCCTACGCGGATCTCGTAAATGTTCTCCTGAAGAGCTTTTACCAGACTGTCCGCCACATCAGAAGCCGGAATACCATTTTCCCTGCCTCCGATTTCTACTGAAAAGTCCGTGTTGACAAGAGGGGGCATCAATTCAAAAACTTTAACAGCTGTGTTTTTTGCCAGTTCGTGTCTCAGTATTTTGGTGTAAGAATGCAGGGCTGCTTTAGAATCAGAATAAGTAGGAACATGAGAGCCTGGCGCAAACGCAACAATAGAAGAAACATTCACCACCGCGGCATTTTCCTGCTGTTTCAGTAAAGGGAGTAACTTTTCTGTAAGACGGATTGGCGCGAAATAATTGGTTTCAAATTCTGCGACTGCCTTGCTGTAAGTATCTGAAGTCTCAGAAATGGTATAAGCGTAGGCATGTCCGGCGTTGTTGATCAGGATATTCAGCCCTCCAAAATTCACTTTTATCTCTTCAATCAAGCGGTTTACATCCTCTTCTTTCGTAATATCAGCCTGAATGGTAAAGATATTCTCTAAGCCTTCAGCCGCGGCATCAAGCTTGGCTTTATTCCGTCCTGCAATGATGACGGTGTTGGATGTATTCAGTGACTTTGCAATTTCTAATCCGATTCCTGAACCTCCGCCAGTAATAAGGATGATGTTGTTGGTAATGTTCATGACATTTTTTGTATTTAAATTAATCGATATTTTAATTTGTACTATTTGGTACAAAATTGTTTAAATTTTTTTATTCCAGTATTTTAAGATTCATTTCAATAATGCTTCTTAAGATCTCCGGAGAACTTTCCATTCTTCTCGTTACATGGATTCCGTTCCACAGATTGCTTAGGTGCCATCCCATAATTTCGGGATCTTCAGTACTTTTGAGCTGCCCGATTTTCTGGGCATTCCTGATCGTCTCTGCAAAAATAACCTGCAGATTTCTAAGCAACTGAGCCGTTATTTCCTTGATTTCATGATCTTTTTCAGAAAGCTGAACCAGAGCATTCCCTAAATAGCAGCCTCGTTCTTTATCACAGTCCGAAGCATAAGCCAGGCTGAGGAAAAACTGTCTCAGGAATTCTATTTTATCGTCTGCCTCTGCAATACTCTGCGATATTTTTTTGGAAAAATACTCTGAAAACTGACTGATGGACCGTGTATACAATTCCTGCTTTCCTCCTTTAAAAGCATGATAGAAACTGCCTTTTCCAATACCCATGGCAACCAGCAATTCATCAGCAGAAGCCGTATCATAGCCTTTTTCTCTGAAAACTTCAGTTGCTTTTGCTATTGCTTCACATTCATCAAATATTTTAGGTCTTCCTGCCATTGGGATTATTTTCTGGGACAAAGGTATATAATTGTACCATTCGGTACAAAATAAAAATTTCAATACATTTTATAGTTTCTGTCGATTATATGTTTTGAATTGCGGGTAGTGGTATTTCATTTATAAATCCAGTGTCATAAAAACCGCCGTTTCTTCAGGGTTTTCATACAACCGGGTATTCAGTCCAGTAATGCTGAAACCCATTCTTCTGTAAAACTGAATGGCCGGGAAATTGGTATTTTGCGTTTCAAGTTCAATGACCCTGCAGTTTAAATTCCGGGCTTCCCTTACCGCGCTTTTGATAAGCTGGGCGCCGGCTCCGTTTCTTCTGAATTTTTCACTGATCAGTATATTTTCAATGTAGAAGCTGTTGTTCCATGTCCTGTGCTCACAGATGATCCAGCCCATCAGTTCATCATTTTCGAAAAACCCGAAAGAATGTCCTTCCTCAATAATCTGGTTGAGCTCCTCAATATCATCAGAATCAGTCTCCCAGATTTTGGTGTAGCTAATCTGCTTTTCCTTTAATACAAATTCAAAAGAACCGGCAAATTCCACGAAAGAAACAGATAATATTCTGTCCGTTTCATAGCCGTTGTGTCCCCAGTTTCCGGTAGGATTTCCGGTAAGTTTTTCTAATTTTCTGATTTCCATAGAATGCGGAATATGATTTTGGTTTACTGAATTTCTGTACAGATTTCTACTAAATAATGATCAGGATCTTTAATGTAAGCCACCTTTTGCCCCCAAGGTTTTACAGCGATATTCTCGTACAGAACTGCTCCGTTTTTAATCGCTTTTTCCAGAAGACTTTCCACATCGTCCGTTGTGAATCCCAATTCAATTCCAAATGGTTTTTCCACTGATTTTGAAGACAGAAAACCCTGCTTTATATTGGAGCTGGCCAGACTTATGGATGCAAAGGATAGGGTAGTTTCACCCGTAATCAGTTCGCCGTAATCTTTTTCAGGAGTAATAAACTTTATAGTTGTCCCGAATGTGTCCTGATAAAAATTCATTGATTTTTCAACATCTTCAACGTAAAGAATGACGTATTTGAATTTAATCATAATTTTAATTTTAAGAATTTAAGAATTGTGGCTATTTTAGACTTAGGTTCTGCGAAATAAGTCTCGGGATCAAGTACATTAATTTGAATTTTATCCCTGTCTTTTACAGCTATTCCTGAGTGATTGGCTATACTGGAATTAATTCTTTCAAATAAATCCAGCTTTAGCATGACTTCAAGAATTCTGCGTCCGTCATCAAAATTTTCATAAATATCTACCGGTAATGGTTGATATTCCGGGGTTGATTTGATATAAAGACTGAAGAAATAAGGATCAAGATCTCCGAACTCCATACCAAACATAATGGGAACCTCTATTTCTTGTTTTGTTTTTATATTTTGAAAACAACAGTGATACCCGTGAAAAAAAAAAATCCAGCCATCAATTTTCCCGCGGTGCATTCTTCTGCTGCCTTTAAGCTTATTAAAAGTAAGAAACGGAAATTCAGGATTTAGTTTTACTTTCTTTTTCTGAATTAATAAATGAATTAACTTTGATCCCAATTCCCTGTAATCCTTCGCACAGCGTTCAAAAAATAACTGATTGGCAATTATTTCTTTATCTGTAATCAGTTTACAAATATATATTTCATGGTTTATATCAGGAACCGCGATTTGAAATGCAGGAAGCTTTTTTTCTAAATCTCTACCAAAATCTTGTCGTAAGTGTTGAACAGAATTTGTAAAAACTAATTTAAGTTTTTTATGGCGCGGAATATTAGATATATAATCAACACTTGGAATTTCCCGTATTGATTTGATTGTTATTAATTCAGTAATTCTTTCCAAGGCTTTAAGTGGATAATAAGTCAAATTTAAATAAAATTTCACACTCCAAAACTTTCAAAACCCTTAAATTTGTCGTCAACAAAAATTTACCAGATGCTTAGGAAAATTTCAATTGCGGCAGCGGCCCTTTTGTCCGTAATGACAATCAATGCTCAGAAGAACAGAAATTCTCAATTAGAAAGACCAAAATTAGTCGTAGGATTGGTGGTAGACCAGATGAGGTGGGACTATCTGTACCGTTTTTATGGAAAGTACGGAAACGATGGTTTCAAAAGACTTTTGAATACAGGATATTCTTTAAATAACGTCCACATCCCTTACGTGCCTACCATTACTGCTTTGGGACATACCTGCATCTATACGGGTTCTGTACCTGCCATTCATGGGATTGCCGGAAATGACTGGACGGATAAAGAGACCGGGAAAAATGTATACTGTACTACCGATGAAAGCGTTCAGCCGGTAGGAACAACCAACACGAAAATAGGAAGCCACTCTCCGAAAAACCTTTGGTCAACTACTGTAACCGACGAACTAAGACTGGCTACCAATTTCCAGGGAAAAGTAATAGGAGTTTCATTAAAAGACCGTGCATCCATCCTTCCTGCAGGCCATACACCGAACGGAGCTTTCTGGTTTGATGACAGTTCAGGAAACTTCATCACCAGTACATGGTATATGAATGACCTGCCGCAATGGCTGAAGTCGTTCAATGCCCAGAATCTTCCGGACAAATTAGTCGCGAACGGTTGGAATACGTTACTTCCGATCAATCAGTATACTGAAAGCTCACCGGATAATTCTTCTTGGGAAGGACTGCTGGGAAGCGCAAAAACGCCTGTTTTCCCTTACAGCAATTTAGCGCAGGATTATCAGGCTAAAAAAGATAATATCCGTTATACACCTTTCGGAAATACGCTGACATTAAAATTGGCTGAAGCTTCTGTAGAAGGTGAAAAACTAGGCGGTGACCAGATCACTGACTTTTTAGCCATCAACCTGGCTTCTACCGATTATGCAGGTCATAAATTCGGTCCGAATTCCATTGAAGTGGAAGATGTGTATTTAAGACTGGATCAGGACCTTGCCCAGTTTTTCAGCTATCTGGATGCTAAAGTAGGAAAAGGGGAGTACACGGTTTTCCTTTCTGCTGACCACGGCGGTGCCCATTCAGTAGGATTCCTGAAAGAGCATAAAATTACTACAGGATTCTTCGGGGAAGGCATGGAAAAAGATATCAACCAAAAGCTGAAAGATAAATTCGGAGTGGATAAACTGATCAATGCGGTAGACAACTACCAGATTTATTTTGACAGAAAGCTGATGCAGGATAATAAAATTGAGCTGGATGATTTGAGAGATTTCACGATTAAAGAATTGCACAAAGATCCAACCGTTTTATATGCAGTATCCGTGGATGAAGTTCAGGAAGCTACTATTCCGGAACCGATCAAGCAGAGAATCATCAATGGAATCAACAGACAGAGAAGCGGGGATATCCAGCTGATCTCCCACGACTCCATGCTTCCGCCATATTCTAAAACAGGAACCACACACAGCGTATGGAATTCTTATGACTCTCACGTTCCATTGATCTTTATGGGCTGGGGAATTCAGAAAGGAGAAAGCAATAAAGCCTACAATATGACCGATATTGCACCTACCGTTTCATCATTACTGAAAATTCAGTTCCCGAGTGGAAATGTAGGAAACCCGATCACAGAAGTTATCGGAAGATAATTTGAAATAACATAGATCATCAACATTCCTTTCGGGGAATGTTTTTTTGTTTGATATAATGAGAGAAACAGATATTTAAAATGATTTTAATTCTATAGATAGGGAAATATTGTATATTTGGAATATTAATCAAATATATAATCATGAAGAAACTATCAAGAAAAGATCTTAGAATGATCAAAGGAAGTAGTATAAATATTACATGTTCGGCTGATCAGAAATGCCCTGCTGGTTATGCGTGCTGCGACAGTGTTTGTCTGAAAACAAAGGAAATCGCTCATTTACCTATCTGTGACTAAATGTATGAACAAGCTGCGGCATTCTTATATTCAGCCCATGGATTGAACAAAAAGATACAACAGAAACCCTAAAAATAAAAAAAGCATTCCGGCAGGAATGCTTTTTTATTATTCATCACTCATCACTTATAACTTAATCAACTCCTGTATCCCCTTCCTGTATTTTAAATTCTGTTTTCTGATTCTGAAAATTAAAGAAAGCAAAACCGAAATAACGAGCGTACTTACACCCGCAATAAGTCCTGTAATATAAAGGTAACGGGTTTTCATTTCGCTGCTTTTCTTCAGGGTTTCCCTGTTGTGATTATTGATGGAATGATTGATTGAGCTTAATTCGTTCTGCTCCCTTTGAAAACGCATTTCAAAGTGTTTCTTGCTGTAATTCTGGTAAAGATCGGGTTTTCCCAAAGCCAGATAATTGTCGGACATTTCCTTGTAAAGTCCTTCATTGAGGATCAGATCGCCGGTATTTTTGCTCAGATCCCCGGCCTTGATCAGTAACTGTAAAGCAGCTTCGTTCTGTTTTTTCTGTTTGTACATTTCAGCCAGACCTTTCAGGGCAAATGCTTCCAGGCTTTTCGCTTTATTCCTTCGTGCATATTCCGCAGACTGCATGAATGCGTGATGTGCTTTTTCAAGTTGATTGAGATTGAGGTAGCAGTAGCCAATATTGTAGTACACCACACTCATATTGGAATACGTTGTCTGCTTATGCTGTATTTTCTCGAAATTCTGAATCGAAATCAGGAATTTTTCAAGGGCAATTTCAGGATTCGACTGGCTTTTGTAGATCATGCCGCGGATCGCAAAACTTCTGGCGGTTTCAATATGCTTTTCAGGCAGGTGATCCGGAAGTTTAGTCAGATACTGATCCGCTTCATTAAGGGTTTCCAGGCTTTTGCTGAAAAGTTCCATCTGCTGGTACTGGATAGCCGCTGAGATCAGAACACTGGTACGGATCTTCAGATCATTGGTTTTTTCAGCGGTTTCTTTGGCTTTTAAAAGATATTGTAACGACTGGTCGAAATCCCTTTTTGCAATATTGGCCGTAGAAAGCAACTGATAAATGCTGATTTTCCTGTGAATATCATCTTCTTTTCCCAGAAGGTCTTTCCCGATTTTAATAGCATGATCCGGATGGTCATAGATTTCAAGGCGTGCCTTTTTCATCAGGGAATCAAAAGAAGTCTTCTGCCCGGAAACGCAAAGAGAAAAGCACAGAAAAAGAGCCGGAATAATTTTTAGGATTAATTTCATAATGTTCTGCTTTTACTGATTTCCTGGATATAAACGTTGGGAGACATGCCTGTAACCGATTTAAATACTGTTGTAAACGCGCTGTGCGAAGAAAACCCCGAATATTCCGCGAGATAACTGACCTTATAATTGAGAAACGCAGGATCTGTTCTTAAAAGCCGCGCAATATGATTGATCCTTAATTCATTGATGTAGCCGTTAAAATTTTTCCCTTTAGTGCTGTTAATCACTTCCGAAAGATATTTTGTATTTACGCCCATTTGTGAGGATAGTGCAGAAAGGGTCATGCTCTTGTCAAGGAAGCGCTGCTGTTTTTCCCATTCTTCCAGTTTTCCGAGGATTTCATCTTCTTTCTCCTTGGATATTCTATTCGGATCTTTTTCGGGAGTTTTGTTGATAGAAGTGGTTTCCTTTATGATACTTTGAAGATTTTCCGGTGGTTTTTGCTCCTGGATTTTTTGTTTTTTAAAGAAATCAAACTGCTTTTTAAGATCCTTATTCGTGTTTTTGAGGATCAGAAAACAAATGATGAGTCCGATAATTAAAACCAAAAAACAGGCAGCAATCAGACTTGTTTTTTTCAATTGTTTCTGATTTTGAAACTCCAGATTGTGGGCCTGGTTGGTCTCTACCAGTTTTACAATATACCGGATGCCTTCTTTCGTATTTGAATCCAGCTTTGTCCTGAGTTCAGTATAAAGTTTATTGTATTCATGGTGTTTTGCATCGTTATGAAGCGCAAAATAATTTTTGGAAAGAGATTCGTAGATCTTGGCTTTTAAGCTGTTGTAAGGAAGGTTTTGTATTTTTGAAAGTCCTTTTTCAAGAATGTCTGCAGAGGTTGAATATTCTTCTTTTAAAAAATAATAACGCGACAGGTTTTCGTAGGCCAGTGCCTGCAGAAAATAGTAATCCGTATTCTTTTCAGCCAAAACAAGGGTAGATTCGAGGAGATTTTTAGCTTCCTCCAATTTATTCTGTCTCATAAAAAAAGACGCCCTGAATATTCTGTTTTCTATTTCAAGGATATGGTTTTCCTGGTTATTGAAACCGAGATATTGATCACTTTTGCTGAGGTTTTCAAGTGCCTTGTCATAATTTCTGTTAATTCCGAGATTGAGCGCCTGAAGCTGATAAAGTTTTGCCGTAATTACATTGATCCGTGGATTATCTCCTTTCAATAGCTTTGGGTCAGATAAAAGACCGGATATGATCCGTTGGGACTGCCCATACAGATCCAGATTCTGATACTGGTCCGCAAGATTATAATCCCCAGCGGTCTGCAAAAAATAGGAGAGGTTTTCTTTTTCTTTTGAATCTTCCTTCTGGCTGTATATATTAACGGACTGCACATAATCTCCTTTCATAGCATACGCCTGGGAAATAATATTCTGAAGTACAATCCTGTGTTCCTGGTTTTGATCGCTAATCAGAAGTGCCTGTGAATAACTGATGCAGTCATCCGGATTCTGATATAATTTCTGAAAAGCTTTGTCCGCTAAAATATTGAAATCCGGACCGGACTGCCCTTTAATGAAAACTGAACATAGAACAATGAACAGAAATGGAATGCTTCGGGCCAGACTATTCTGGCAAAAAAATGATTTTTTTTCGGTTTTTCTTACAGCTTCCTGATAATCTCTCCTCAAAATAGATTTTTGTTATGTGGTTGTATTTTAACGATTTATATTTTATACTCTTTCGAATTTCACGAATTATATAAGTCAAATTCTTTTAAAAAGGTAAATATAATATTAATATTGTTTCAGCCAATTCAAAATATTAAACTTAAGTAATTATGAAAAAGATTTACAAGATTTCAATGAAAGCTTTATATGCTTGCTTTTTGTTTGGATTTTCCATAGCTGATGCCCAGCTGACCGTAATGGCAGTTGGTAATTATACAGTAGGCGGTATTTCAGATGGTGGAATTGTCAGCATGCATACCAGTGCCGGCCAGATCTATAAATGGGACGAACTCACTGGTTTGGTTCTTATAGGTTCTGTCTCTAATGGATATCCTGCAGCCGGAAGAACGCTGATCACTGCCGACGGAACTAAAATAGGTTCCTCCACCACCAATACCGCGACCGGTTTTAATGAAATTTCAACCTACGACACCGCTTCAACGTCATGGACCAATCACGGCGGGCTTGTCCCTTCCGGCTGGGACGGACACGTAAGCTCTACCTGGGGAATGACTCCCGATGGAAACACTATTGTAGGGCTCGGATGGCTCACTGCAGGAAGCGCACACGCCGTAAAATGGACTGCTGCATCCGGAGTAACGGATCTCGGGAGCATAGTTCCCAACAGAAGCTCCAGAGCCAACGCCATCAATGCAGACGGATCTGTGATTGTCGGCTGGCAGGATCAGGATAACGGAACCCGAAGCGGAGCCCAATGGATCAACGGAGTGGAAAGTTTCATTACGGACGCCAACGGTAACTATGTGGGTGAAGCGGGAGATGTTTCAGAGGACGGAACAACAATCATAGGTTCTGCAATGCCCAATCCATACGTATGGAACAGCACCACAGGCCTTACTTACATAACTCATCCAAATTCCTCAGCCTTTTTCAGAGGGGGAGCAACCGGGATCTCTGCCGACGGTAAGAAAGTAATCGGGTTTTTCAGAGCATTTGCGGCACCTCCGATGTCTGGAGAAGGCTTTATATGGACTTCTGCAGGAGGAAGGGTCAATCTGAATGATTATGCGGTAGGTTTGGGAATCAATACCCAGGGAGTGAATATGGCGCTTCCTTTGGCCATTTCACAGGACGGAAAAAGAATTGCGGGCGTAGGAACCAATGCCTCCAACCAGATCGTTGCATTTTATCTGGATCTTTCAAAAATACAGCTTGCTACCAATGAAAGCACAAAAAACAACAATACAGGCTCTATTTATCCGAATCCTGTAAAAGATTTCCTTTACATTAAAGGAATCAAAGGGATTGAGAAGGTAGAAATTTACAATATGGTCGGTCAGAAAATAAAAACAGATAATGCTGTGGAAAGCAGAATTGATGTTTCTTCTTTATCAAAGGGAAATTACATACTGCAGATTTTCGTGAAAGGGGAAACTTCACAGAGTTTTAAATTTATCAGACAGTAAAAATAAAATTAGAAACATTGAAGACTGACCAAAAAACTCGCAGAATTTTCTGCGAGTTTTGTATGTAATGTGTGGACTGAGATTAAGACTAAGATTGAGAAAATGTCAATGGTGAATTTTGCATTGCAAGTGAATGGTGAATTTTTGAGAGGCAAGAGTCAAGATATTAGACATCAGATGATAGCTCATTAACTTAATTACGACGAATCAGCAACCAGCGCAACTGCCAACCAAAGCTCTCCGGCTCTCAAATCCGCACCCTGAAACCCTGAAACTCTCTGATTTTCAAACTCGTTTTAGTTGATATATGAGGCATTAAAAGACATTGAAATAGGTCTGCAGGGCATGTTAACACCGGATGTTGTTCCATTGTTTACAGCTCTGGTCATCCGTATATCCAAAGTGTGGTTTCCGGCTGTAAGGAATTTTACGGTATTGATGGTAAATTGTGTATTGCTTCCGGCAATTCCGCTTTCCTGGGTCCGCAGATAGCAGTCTGTAGCTACTCCGTCAATATATAATCTTGCTTCATATACGGCCTGTCCACCTCCGGAAGGAGAGCCCACGTAATCTATTCCAAGCATAAAATTAATAAATAAGGCCTTACCGCCGGCCGGAATGGTAATAGCTTGCGAGGTTCCTGTTACTGTGGTAGCACCGAGGTCATTCACATTATAGTCGGCACCGGTAGTACTGTTTACTGTAGCGGTGTTTATACTGGGTGAAGAAGGATTTGCTATAGTAATGATATTTCCTGTGGCATCTACGCCTATAGACTGCCCTGTACCAATAGGAGAAGCCGAGGTAAGGTTGGTTAGCCTGATCCCTGAAACATTCGCTGTTCCGGAGGCTACCTCAAACTTTGTGTTGGGAGCTGCTGTTCCAATGCCTACATTTCCATTGCTCAGCATAGTAAGTTTTTCTGTTCCATTAGCTTTAAGAGCCAAAGGAGTAGCATTGGCTGTACCTATGCTTAATTTTGTTGAGTTTCCAAAAGAGTTGATCTGTGCTGCATTGGCATTATCTACGTACATATCCAGATTGGCAGACCCTCCCGCCAATGTGATGGATCCTCTGGAGGAACCTGCTGCAGAAATTACTCCCTGGGTTGTTCCTGTTGCAATTCCTACATTACTTGTTCCGTTTACAAAATTTATGGGATTTCCGTTTGTTGTAACAGTTCTTGGTCCTGCTAATGTTCCGTTTGCAATATAAATATTCACAGCAGGGTCTATTTTTACCCACGCTGTTCCATTGAAATAATAATAGCCTACAGCATCTATGTTGATGGCAGTACCAGCTAATGTACCACTTGCAATGCTGTTAACGTAGATCATCGTTGAAACAGGAACCGAGGTCATATTTTGTGCTCTTTCTCTGTCCAGTCTCGGAATCAGTAACCCGTCTACATTTGTTGTGGTACCTGTAGGGTTTTTCGCAGTGATGTCCAGTGTAGAAGCAGGCGTATTGTTATTAATTCCTGTTTGTGCAGCCACAAATGACGTACTTGCGGCCAGAAATATTGCGGGGAGTTGAAATATTTTCATGAGGTATGTTTTTAGATCATTATGAGCAGTCATCTTATTTCTTTTTAACTTAGTTGAGATAAGATGCATTGAATGACATTGACCTTGGAGTACAAATCATATTGGCTCCTGATGTAGTCGAGTTATTAAAGGTTCTCTGCATTCTCACATCAAGCGTATGATTTCCTGCTGTAAGAAATTTGATTGTGCTTATGGTAAAAGCCGCATTGGCAGCAGTACCAACTTCCTGGATTCGCATATAGCAATCGGTAGCGGCTCCATCTATGTACAGCCGTGCCTCGTAGTAAGCCTGGCCGCCTCCTGCAGGATTATTGGTGTAATCTACACCCAGCATAAAGTTGATAAATAAAGCTTTTCCACCTGTGGGTACTGTAATGGACTGAGATGTTCCTGAGACAATAGTTGCAGCAAGGTCATTAACATTAAAGTTGGCTCCGGTTGTACTGTTCACCGAGGATATGTTTACATTGGTGGGACTGGGATTGGCAACTGTTACCAGGTTTCCGCTGCTATCCACTCCTAATGCCTGGCCTGCTCCTATTGGGCTGGCAGATGTAAGGGTAGTAAATCTCAGACCTGACGTATTGGCTGTTCCGGAAGTTAATTCCAGAGCTGTGTTTGGGGCTACGGTACCTATTCCAACATTTCCGTTACTGATAAGTGCCATTCTTTCCGTTCCGTTTGTTTTTAGAGTAAGAGGAGTAGCATTGGTGGTCCCGATACTTAGTTTCGTAGAATTACCTGAAGAGTTGATTTGCGCTACATTAGCATTGTCTGCATAAGCATCCAGCGTGGAAGTTCCTCCGGCCAGACTTAATGAACCTCTTGCAGAGCCATTGGCGGATAATCTTCCTTCTGTAGCACTGGTTGTTATGCCAGCATTGCTGGTTCCATTAACGAAGTTTAAAAAATTTCCTCCTGTTGTTACGGTTCTGGCACCATTTAAACTGCCGTCCGAATTATAAATATTAATGGCCGGGTTTAATTTTATCCATGAAGCTCCGTCGTAATAATAATATCCCGGTGCTTCTATATTGGCAGCGGTTCCGGCTTGTGTACCGGTACTGATACTGTTTACATAAATCATAGTAGAAACAGGAACGCTGCTCATGCTTTGAGCTCTCTGTCTGTCTACTCTTGGAACCAATATCCCATCTACGTTTGTGGTAGTACCCGTAGGGTTTTTGGCTGTTATATCTAACGTACTGAGTGGGGCATTATTATTGATACCCACCTGAGCATTGAAGGATGAATATCCTGCAATAATCAATATCATAGAGAAATATATTCTTTTCATGAGCAATGTTTTTAATTGGGAAAATGATAGAATGCTACCGTTGGTATTAAAAATTAATTTAAATACGTAGCATTAAACGACATGGAAATCGGAGCACAGACCATATTGGTGCCCGAAGCCACACCGTTATTAAAGGTTCTTGTCATCCTTACATCCACTGTATGATTTCCTGCAGCAAGAAATTTTACTGTGTTGAAGCTAAACTGTGCACTGAGCCCGCCAGGACCGTATTCCTGGGTCCGCATATAACAATCTGTGGCCGCACCATCAATATATAACCGCGCTTCATAATAGGATGCACCACTTCCTGACGGACTATTTCCGTAGTCTATTCCAAGCATAAAATTGATAAAAAGAGCTTTTCCGCCGGTAGGGATGGTTATGTTCTGAGATGTCCCCGGAATCAAGGTAATGGTGGTGTCATTTACATTAAAAGCGGCACCGGTAGTACTGTTGACCGAAGCCGTAGTTACACTGGCTGCTGTTGGATTAGCTACTGTAATAACATTTCCTGTTGCATCTACCCCCAGTGTCTGGCCTGTACTGATAGGAGAAGCCGAGGTCAGATTGGTAATTCTTGTACCGGATGAATTAGCCGTACCTGAAGCAATTTCCAGTTTTGTATTGGGTGTAGAGGTTCCTATACCTACATTTCCCCCGCTCAATATGGTGAGGTTTTCCGTTCCGTTCGTTTTTAAGGCAAGAGGTGTAGCATTGCTAGGACCAATTGAAAGCTTGGTAGAATTTCCTGAAGCATTGATCTGTACAGTATTGGCATTATCTGCCAGATAATCAATGTTTCCGGAGCCGCCAGCCAATGACAGACTGCCTCTTGATGATCCGGCCGCAATGAAAGAGCCTTCCGTTGCAGAGGTGATTACTTTTACACTATTAGCCCCATTGGCAAAATTTAAAACGTTTCCGCCTGTAGTTACGGTTCTGTTGCCGGGCAATGTTCCGTTGGAATTATAAATATTCAGTAAAGGAGACAATTTTACCCATACTGTTCCATTAAAATAATAGTATCCTACAGCATCAATATTGGCTGTGGTACCAGATAATGTTCCCGTCGCAATATTGTTCACATAAATGAGGGTTGAGACAGGAATTGCAGACATACTCTGTGCCCTCTGTCTGTCTACCCTCGGAACCAGCAGTCCATCTGTATTGGTAGTGGTTCCGGTAGCATTTTTAGCAGTAATATCCAATGTAGACAAAGGAGATGGATTACTGGTTCCCATGCCTATTTGTGCGTTTACGAAGCCGAAAATAGAGAATAGGAATATACTAGAAAATATTATTCTTTTCATAGTTTTATGTTTTTGGAAGAGAAAATTAGTATACTGCAAATATTAATCTTTTTTTCCAAAAAACGACTATTAATGAGAATAATATTTCTGTAAATTATTATAATTCAATATTTTTATGAGTTATCATCGGATTCTTCATCTTCATATTGTTCCAGATAATAGGTGAAGCTGAAATCTTCCATTTCGTCTTCCGCATCTTCCAGAGTGGTCAGAAGATCTTCGAAAATCTCAAGCTGGTCCACAGTCATATTCACAAATTCAATGTGCAGGGGCATTTCCAGCTCTCCTGTGATGACATCGGAAAGGGCATCAAGATTATCCCCGAAATGTTCAGGAAGCGTTATTTTTTCCTTTAATTGGGCGTAGAAATCTTCATAATCGCCTATGTCTGTAAAATCGATATATATTGTCTTCATATTCTTTATTTAATATTAATTTATTTTCTAAGCTTTGTCATTGCGAGGAGCGCAGCGACGAAGCAATCTCAAAAAACATCCATTATATTTTCTATGTCATCGGTTAAATCTCTCCATTCAGGATTCATAGAATTTATAAGATCCAGTTTTTTCTGTCTTGAACCTGCTTTGATCTGTTTCTCTCTAAAAATAGCATCTCCGATTTCCTGATAAGATTCCCAGTATACAAGGATGTATAATTTGTATCTTAATGTGAAACTTTGTTCGTAATAGGCATCTTTATGCTGTTGTACACGCTTGGGCAGGTTTGAAGTTACTCCTGTATAAAGAGTTGTATGATTCTTATTGGTCATAATGTAAACAAAGCCTGGTTTCATATGCTTAAGGGTTTATTTTATGATTAAAGATTGCTTCGTCGCTGCGCTCCTCGCAATGACCTGTTCAACTACTGCTTTTCAAAACTTTTATAATGGTTTTTAGTCAGATAAACATCACCGTTGCGGGTAAATATAATACGGTCTGCATTGCGGTTTCCGCAGTTGTAATTCACATCAGCTTCATAATAGTTTTCTCCCTGAGGAAGTTTCTTTTCCCTGTTTCCAAAACGGTCTCCACCTATGGCTTTTCCCGGCAGTACTTCACAAAGATTCCCTTTCGAGGCATTCCAGCCTTGCTTTTTCGCTTCATTTTTTGTGATATAGTAATCGGGAAGTTTGTGGTTCTGCCTGACATAATCAATGACTGTTTTCTCGTCTGTCAATTGATCTATAGGTTGTGAAGAAGAGCCTGAAACTGTATTTTGAGAATCCTGAGAATGATTTCCCGACCGCGTGGTCTCTGTTTTCACCGTTTCTGTATTTCCTTTTTTATCTGCAATAAAATTATTGTAGATATACATCACAGACATCCCGAAGAGAAGCCCCAGACAAATAAAAAATACCGATCTTATTTTACCGTTCATATTCAAAATTTAAAATATCCACCGACATCTATAGAATCTGTGGAGAAATATCAAAAATATCCCCAATCATCTGCGAAAATCAGCGAAATCTGTGGGAGATAAAACCAACCACAAAAGTCACAAAAGATTTTCACACTTTAGTTATAATAAGTTTACAACAGACTGTTTACAAGTACACCTAAGTTTTCTAAAAATCGTAGATTTTTATTTAATAAAATAAAAAAACATGAAATTCAAGACTCAAAACTTATAATTCAAAACTCATCACTAAGCCTCTCTCCATTCCTCCGGAATATCACACACCGGAATAGGATCTATTTTATGTCTCGCAGCTTTGTGCATTCTGTCGAAAATCAAGAATACCTCTTTATCGCGCCCTTCATAGTCATCCGCTGTTTTGCTTCCATATTCTTTCTGGATCTTTTCCAACTCAGGATAGGTAGCCCCGATCTGCTGTTCATCCGTTCTGTCCACATCCCAAAGTCCGTCTGTAGGAATGGCTTCCTGAATGTTTTTAACCAGATTTAATGCTCTTGCCAGCGTATACACTTCAGTTTTGTACAGATCTGCGATAGGAGAGACATCTACACCACCATCACCATATTTGGTATAAAACCCGATTCCGAAATCTTCCACCTTATTTCCTGTTCCGCACACCAGAAGGCCGTTCAGCTGTCCGTAATAATACAGGGTAAGCATTC
The DNA here is from genome assembly GCF_016745235.1 of Chryseobacterium endalhagicum. GTDB lineage: Bacteria > Bacteroidota > Bacteroidia > Flavobacteriales > Weeksellaceae > Chryseobacterium > Chryseobacterium endalhagicum. The sequence goes on from NZ_JAELVM010000001.1 coordinate 863,278, forward strand.
TAAGGCGGGATCTCGTGTTGGCGAAAGCCAGTTTTTCATTGGGAAACAGGTCGTCCTTTACATCAAATGTTTTATAAAGTTCCTCAAAAGCAGGCGTCAGATTCACGGACATGGCTTCTACGTTGGGAAATTTTGATTTCAGGTCGTTCATATGTTCCCATGCACGGTCTATCTGATCAGGTTTCTGACGGATCGGCATCTCGATAAGAAGGGTTTTTAATCCGGTCATGGCGGCAAGAGTAGAAACCACTCCTGAATCCACACCTCCGGAAACTCCTATGACATAGCCTTTAACATTAGCTCTTACAGCGTAATCTTTTAACCAGTTTACGATATGATCTATTACTTTTTGCGTCTGCATTGTTTATTTTTTTAGTCTATTCCAAATTCTTTAGGGTATTTTACGATACCCTTTATATTTTTTAATCCGTCTTTTACCAGTTCCACAGCCATTCCATTGATTTCCGGAATGTCGAACGGAAAAGAAATTCCAAAATTACTGGTTTTTTCGTAACCAAACTTAGGATAATAATTTTCATGGCCGATTAAAATAACCGAACTATATCCTAATTCTTTTGCTATGGCGTGACCGCGCAGGATCAGCTGTCCTCCGATTCCCCGGTTCTGAAACTCAGGATGTACGGAAACAGGGGCCAGCGCAAGTGATTCAAAAGTCTCAGCATCATTCTGTATCTGAAGCTTTGTGAATAAAATATGTCCGGCAATTTCACCGTTTTCAGTTTCAGCAACTAAAGAAAGTTCCGGAATAAAAGCTTCCGACTTCCGCAGCCGCTCCACAAGAAAATGTTCCTGATGATCGCTGTGTTCCATGTTCCTGAAAGCTTCTTCCGTAAGCTGGAATACTTTCTGATGATCCTTTTCCTCTTCCTGTCTTATCATCAGCATATTATGGTGTATATTTTCCACGTGGGAGTTCGTACCAGTTGCAGATTCCATCAGGTTCTGTAAATTCTCCGGTTTTCTCAAACCCCAGTTTCTTTAAAATATGATTGGAACCTTCATTCCCGGAATGGGCATGCGCATAAATGATCTCCGCATTCATGTCACGAAACCCAAGTTCCAGAGAGGCTTTTGCCGCTTCAAGGGCATATCCTTTTCCCCATGATTCAGGCAGATAACGGTAGCCGAGATCCAGAACGTTTTTATAGCCGTTGATCGCTTCAGTAAGCAGCTTCAGCCCGCTCCAGCCGATCAGCAGCCCGGTTTCCTTTTCAATCACGGCAAGTCTTCCCGTACCGTTTTCTTCATATTGTTTCTGAATCATTCGGATCACGCCCAATGATTCACTTTGTTCTGTAAGTACCGGAACTCCGATGTATTTCATCACTTCCGGATTGGAATCCAGAAGAAACATACGTTCAACATCTGTTTCTTCAAGCTTCCGTAAGATCAGTCTTTTGGTTTCTATCTTCATACTAATAATTTATGGCTCAGTTCCGAAAATGGTTACATCTGTTTTTGTTCCTTTCTTAATGTCAGATTCCTTCAAGGGAGTTCCGCCGACATTCAGGGTCTGCAGGGCGGTATTTCCGGAGATATCAAGCTTCTGGAGCTTATTGTGTTCAACGTTCAGTTTTCGCAGGTTTTTAAGAGCGGTGATATCAATGGTTTTGAGTTGATTTAAAGATAATGTTAACTGATCAATCCTCGGCGTTTCCTTTAGGGAGATAGTTTCCAGAAGGTTGCTGTCAAGGTAGAGAGAAGTCATTTTTTTCAGACCTTCTGCCTTAAAAGAAGAAATTTTGCATCCCGTACAGGAAAACAGTTCAAGCTGGGGCAGTCCGGAGACAGAAACACTGGGAATGGTATTATCATCAAGAACAACCATTTTAACATTCGGGAAAAGATGCACATCATCTGCTGAGGTGATGCCTTTCTGAACCAGAAATAAATTGGTGACCAGATCTGCTTCCGGTTTTTCCAGATAACCGTTTTTATTGAGATCAAAATTTCCAAGCACAGCTTTTTCAAAGTTTTGATCTTTAAAATTAATTTTTTGGGCACAGAATGGAGATAATCCTAAAATAATAAGCCCAAGACTTGCAAATATTTTAATTTTCATCATCGGGTGTGTTTTTAATCCTTACTTTTGTACACTTAAATTTCATGTAAAAATAATGAAGATTTTTAGAATTATTGCCCTTTCTTCTATTTTAGTTCTCGTTTTGGATTCATGCAAAAAAGAACCGGAGAACCAATGGAAAGTTGAAGTGAAAAATGCGGCAGAAAAAGTAGAACTGACGGATATTTCCAAAGAATTTTATGATCAGGCTCTTCCTCTGGACCAGTTTAAGACTAAATTTCCATGGTTTCAGGGAACTGTTTCTGATGCTGATTTTGGGAAGAGAAGAGCAGATGCCGAAGAAATTAAGATTTATAAGGAAGCAGCTTCCAAAATAGATCAGACGAAGCTTCAGAAAGAACTTCAGGATCTGTTTTCTCACATCAAATATTATTTTCCGAAATTCAAAAGTCCTAAGGTGTATCTTTTCTCATCGGCACTGCAGATGGTTCAGGATCCTATTTTTTACGATGCGGAGGGGAATCTTCTTTTTATAGATATCACGGGATTTATGGGAGATGGCAATGCTAATTATAAAGGTCTTGAATTGTATTTTCAGAAGTCGATGAATCCCCAGAATATTGTTCCTAAAGTTTCACAGATCTTTGCGGAGAATATTATCACCGAATCTCCGGATCATCAGAAATTTATAGACAAAGTTATTCTGAACGGAAAAATCATGATGATGCAGGATGCTTTCCTTCCTGATACCCCGGATTATCTGAAGATGAATTATACTAAAAAACAATACGACTGGGCTGTAGCGAATGAAGCCAATATCTGGAATTATTTTGTAGAAAGCAATCTCATTTTTGGAGATGATCCAAGACTGGTAGAGCGTTTTATCTCGCCCGGACCGTTTTCAAAATTCTATACGGAGATTGATAATGAGTCTTCCCCAATGATCGGAATCTTCACGGGATGGCAGATCTGTAAAGCCTATTTCAAACAGAAACCTGAAACCAAACTCGTGGATTTCTTAAAACTGGATGCAACGAAAATTTTCAACGAAGCCGTTTATAAGCCTAAAACACCTTAATAATTAAGTGTTTATAATAATATGATAACCTTCAGAAGAATCTGGAGGTTATTTTTTTAATTAAATTTTAAAAAACATACTACTTTGTATTGCATATTACTATTTTAATTGTATTTTTGCTTTAATCAAATACATGATATGGAAAATATTATTCAGATACAAAACTTAAACTTTGAATTTTCCCGGGACAAACCTATCCTTAAAAATATTAATCTTTCAGTCCCGAAAGGGAGTATTTTTGGCTTTCTCGGAGCCAACGGTGCAGGGAAATCTACTACAATGAAAATGCTGATCGGCAATATTCCCGATGAATCGGGAGCCATCCGGATCTTTGATAAAAAATTATCAGAACTTTATCCTGAAGGGTTTCAGAAAATCGGAAGCCTGATAGATTCCGCTGCTTTTTATGATCATCTTTCAGGGTGGGAAAACCTTCTGATTATTTCCAGGCTGAGAAATCTCCCTGAATCTGAATGTGAGCGAGTGCTTCACCTTGTTGATCTCTGGGAAAGCAGGGATATGAAGATGAAAAGATATTCCCTGGGGATGAAACAGCGGCTTTCCATAGCGATGACCCTTTTGGGGAAACCTGAACTTCTGATCCTTGATGAGCCGGTAAACGGGCTTGATCCGAACGGGATGCTGGAAATGCGTGAACTTCTGATTAAACTTAACAGAGAGGAAGGCGTTACCATTTTTATATCGAGCCACCTTCTTCAGGAAATTGAAAAAATGATCACCCATCTTGCCATTATTTCGCACGGTGAAATCCGTTTTACAGGAAGCATCAAAGATCTTAACGAATTGTACAGGTATGACCATATCAGGATCGGACTTCATCATGCTTCAGAATTCATCAGTCAGATTCCTGAGACTTATTCACCTAAAATAATTGATTCTTCAACAATTGAAATCACCGCTGAATCCAAGGAGAATATAGCCTCGCTGATTAAAAAGCTGGTTCTGAGTGATGCTGAAATTTTCGAAATCAAAAACAGTGCAGGTCTTGAAGACTGGTTCATGGAAATAACTAAAAACTAAACACCGATGAAAAAATTATTCACCGCCGTTAATATAGAATGGCTGAAAACAAAAGGCCTGGGACTGACTTATATCGCGATTATTTTAGGTGGCCTGATTCCTTTGATAGGCTATGTGCCTGGTTTCTTCAGCTCTGAGATTGTAAAAGAAGGCTTTCTTCCGTTCTCTGTTTTTGAAGATGCAATTGCAGGAGGACAGTCTCTCAAGTCCTTTGTGTTTTTTATCCTGCTTCTGTTCATCATTATTGCTGCCAACAGAATTGCCCAGACTGATCATAAAAACAATGGCTGGCAGCTGATGGAAACACAGCCGGTGAGCCGGTTCAATCTGTATTTTTCCAAATATATTATTCTGCTGCTGCTGTCATTCATAGCCGTATTGTCTTATTTTGGTTTCAGTATCATGGTAGCGTTGGCAGATTATTACATTCATCCTGATCCGGCAAAGCTTCTGACTTTTGATGCGGTGTGGATGATCCAGACTTTTGTAAAAATCTGTGTGACAGTTTTAGGAGTCGCAGCTCTACAGCTGTGTGTTTCTGTAATATTTCAGGGATTTATCTGGTCATTTCTTATCGGTGCATTGGGAATTGCTTCCAATATTACTTCACTGGTTCAGAAGCAGTCTTATTTCTTTAATCCATACAGTTCGTTATATGCTTTCTGGAAGGCTCCGGAAGTGAGAGACCTGAACAGCTTTATTTCCTATCCGGAATACATGAGTATGTTCTGGATGGTCGTTTTCCTTGCCTTAGGTTACTTTTGGTACAGTAGAAAAGGATTTAAAAATGCTTTTCTTAAAAGTAAAAAGCAGATCATCATTTCAGCTGCTTCACTGATAATCGGAGGAGGGTTTCTTTATATGTTCCAGAAGCCGAGAGCTTACAAAAGTGACGGAACGGGTATTGCAATTAAAGGAAAGCTGGAAACAGATCTTAAAATAGACTCTGTACGTATTTATTCCAAAGAATTTCACAAAAAGATCGGAGCTGCGGCTGTTAAAAACAATACATTCAGCTGGGTAACGACAAAAGCTCTTCCATTTGATGAATATATCCTTGAATTCGGGAATAAAAGACTCGATATCGTTATGGGAAGCGGAGACTGGTTTGATTTTGAGATTAAACTTAACAGCGCCAATATGGTTTCTTATGTGAAATCTAACCGGAAAGCCGACCAGGAATACAAAAACACGGAAAGTTCTTTTGGCTTTGAATTCAGCTATGGCCTCGAAAAGCAGAGTTTTAATAATGACCCAAAAGGTTTTTATGAGCTGGCAGAATCCGACTGGAAAGAAAATAAGAGGGTTTTAAATATTTTTGCAGATTCGGAAAATAATGCACTTTCAGAAGACTATAAACTGTACAGAAGGCAGCTGATGGCGATTGATTTTCTGAATGAGATCAATAATTACAGGAAAATGACATCATGGAACGATCCGAAATTCGCACCGCCGGCATCTTTTGTGAAAGAGCTTAATGAAAACATCCAAAAGCCAGGACCGCTTTTAAGCAAAAACGATAATTATCTTCAGTATAAACTGGATCTACTGCTTTCAGATAAAGATCAGGCGTCCAATCCGGACAGTATTTTGTTTGTAAAGATCAACAGTATGCCTGAAGGAATTTCCAAAGACCAGCTGATGGCCAAACATCTTGCAAAAACAATCGAACTGCAGACGGACAGCCTTACGAGAAATAAACTTTTCGCTGCTGAAATCGGAAAAATAAAAGATAAAGATTATAAAGGAATGCTGTATTCGAAAATTGATCAGATCAACAGGTCTCAGAAAGGCTCTGTATTTACGGATCTGGTTCTCCTGAATGCTCAGGACAAAAAGAATCAGCTTTCAAAATATAAAGGAAAATATGTAGTGATAGATTTTTGGGCAACATGGTGTGGTCCGTGTAAACAGATCCGTCCTGTATTTGAAACCAGAAGCCATCAGTACAGGAACTATGACAATATCCAGTTTATTTCAGTAAGCCTTGATCAGGATAAATCCAAATGGCAGAATTATCTGAAGACCAAAACATCCAATGTTCCCCAGTTCTGGCTGGCTGATGCAGAGCAGTTTATGAGTAAATACAGAATTCAGTCTATTCCAAGATTTATCATTATAGATCCGGAAGGTAAAATTTTTAATTTTAATACACCATTTCCTGATGAAGATAACTTCGTAGAAATTTTAGATAAGCTGAAGAAGTATTAACTTTGCGGAAAAATTTTAGATTGATATGAGAAAAACTCAGATTACAATAGATGTAGAGTTGGATGAAAACCACATTCCTGAAAATATTACATGGAACGCTCAGGATGGCGGTGTGGAAAAGGAAGAAACAAAAGCGACGATGATCTCTGTGTGGGATGATAAAACCATGGAAGCTTTAAGAATCGATCTTTGGACCAAAGAAATGCCTGTGGATCAGATGAAAATGTTCATTCACCAGATTTTGGTATCTTTAGGGAATACGTACCAGAGAGCTACCGGAGAAGAGGATGTAGCAGAGTGGCTGGAGCAGATAGCAGATGAATTTGCTATTAAATCAGCCATCAGGTCAGTATAGAAAACCTCCACACCAATCACAAAATATTATGAAAAAAGCACTTCTCATCATCAGTATGGCGGTATTACTGGCCGCGTGCGATAAGAAAACCGAAGTAAAGGAAACCAAAACAGCAGATTCTACGGTACAGGCAGAAAAGCTTCCCGCTCAGGAAACCGCTGAAGTTTCCGGTACGGAAAAACCGTCTGAAATCCAGGCATTGGATGTTGCTCTGTTTAAAGAGAAAGAAATTCCTTCCGCCATGTTAAAGGGAAGTCTTCATCCGCATGATATGGAAGGTGAATCTATCATGGAACTGGTTCCTTCTATGAATGATTTCATTAAAGGAAACGGCTCGGATATTGCTTACATAGATGATTCCCTGAAGAAAATCATTCTTAAGATCAACGGAAAGTTTGAAGAACTGAAGGAAACCGGTAAGGACAAGTATGAGAACAGTGAATATCAGGTTTCTTTTACCACCACAATCCCGGAAAAAGTTCCTGAAGATATAGAAGTTCTGGCTTATGCCTTTGACGGAAAGCTGGAAGTGAAAAGAAAATCTGACAACGTTTCGAAGAGCCTTGATTTCTTTATGGGAGGCCTATAAAAAATAAAAATATTATGAATTTTAATACAAAAGTAATTCACGGAGGGCAGCACCACGAGTCTGCAACAGGTTCTGTAAATGTTCCTGTATTTTTAACGTCTACATTTGCACAAAAAAGCCCGGGAGTTCATTCCGGATATGAATATTCAAGAGCAGCCAATCCTACAAGACAGGCTTTGGAAGACTCTCTGGCAAGCATTGAAAACGGAGCGAGAGGACTTGCTTTCGGTTCCGGACTGGCAGCCATCGACTGTGTATTGAAATTACTGAATCCAGGTGATGAGGTAGTAGCGGTAGACGACCTTTACGGAGGAACGTACAGAATGTTCACAAGACTTTTTGAAAAATATCAGTTGAAATTTACATTCGTGAATTTCGATGATGTTTCTAAAATTGCAGACGTTATTACAGATAAAACTAAGCTGATTTGGGTAGAAACACCTACCAACCCTCTGATGAAGCTGGTAGATATTAAAGCCGTTGTGGAAATTGCAAAAGGAAAAGATATCCTTGTGGCTGTAGACAATACTTTCGCGACACCTTACATCCAGAGACCGATTGATCTTGGGGCAGATATCGTGATGCACTCGGCTACAAAATATTTAGGAGGACATTCGGATGTTATTGCCGGAGCACTGATCGCCAAAGATGCTGAGCTGGGAGAAAAACTTCACTTTATTCAGTTTGCAAGCGGCGGTATTTTAGGCCCGCACGATTCTTATCTTGTTTTAAGAGGAATCAAAACGTTAGCATTAAGAATGCAGCGTCATTCCGATAACGGGCTGGCTGTAGCGAAATATCTTGAAAACCATCCGGCAGTAGATAAAGTAATTTATCCGGGACTGGAATCTCATCCACAGTATGATCTTGCCAAATCTCAGATGAAAGAAGCAGGAGGAATGGTTTCTTTCACTTTTAAATCCGGTAAAAAAGAAGATGCAGTAAAATTTCTTGAGAGAGTAAAAGTATTCACTCTTGCAGAATCTTTAGGAGGCGTAGAATCCTTAGCGAATCACCCGGCTTTAATGACGCATGCTTCTATTCCTGCCGATAAACGTGAAGAATTGGGAATTACCGATGATCTTGTGCGTTTAAGCGTTGGAATTGAAGACGCAGAAGATCTTATCGCAGATCTTGAACGTGCTTTTTCTTAACCATTTAAAATATATATAATGAGAAAGATTCAATTTTTTTTGATCTTAAGTTTTGTCAGTCAGATTGTATACTCACAGGTAAAAACTACCGATGAACTGTATAAAACGGCCAAAAAGCTGGACAGTTTGATATTTGATATAGGATTTAATAAATGTGATCTTTCTCATTATAAATCTATAGTCAGCAAAGACCTAGAGTTTTATCATGATAAAGGAGGAATCACTTCCGGTGAACCCGCTTTTACTGCTTCCATTAAAAATAATATCTGCGGTAACCGTAACAAAGTAAAGCGTGACCTCGTGCCGAACAGTATGAAAGTCTATCCTTTATACAACAATAACGTTCTGTACGCTTTTATAGAAGAAGGAGAACATGATTTCTTCGAATTTTCAGATGGAAAATGGAATCAGGGCAGCCGTGCTAAATTTACGATTCTGTGGATTCAGGAAGATAAGCAGTGGAAGATGAAAAGGGTATTGAGCTACGATCATCATTTATAAAACATATGAAAAACACCAGAAAAGCAACCTTTGAAGATTTAAATCAGTTGGCGGAATTATTCGACCAATACAGAGTTTTTTATCACAAAGAATCTGATATTCCGGCGGCTGAAAATTTTCTCAGAGAAAGAATAGAGCACAAAGATTCTGAAATTTTTGTGGCAGAAGAAGAGGGTAAACTGACAGGATTTGTCCAGTTGTATCCGATATTTTCTTCCACAAGAATGCAGCGCTACTGGCTGCTGAACGATCTCTACGTTAATGGAGACCATAGAGGGAAAGGCTATTCCAAAGAACTGATTGAAGAAGCCAAAGAGCTGTGCAGATCATCCAATGCCTGCGGAGTCCTTCTGGAAACAGGAAAAAGCAATGACATCGGAAACCAGCTGTATCCCGCCTGCGGTTTCGAACTTTATGACTCTGTGAATTTCTATGAATGGACGAACAGGGGAAATTAAAAGTGAAGAACTAAGAACTAAAAATGGGAATGGTCAATGCCTAATTGTGAATAGTCAATCGTGAATGGTCAATTGTGAATAGTTAAAGGTCAATTGTCAATTCATTGGAGGTATTACTCATTGCTCATCACTGATCACTCATCATTTATCGCTCATAACTTATAACTCAAAAAAATCATGTCTGATTTTCAAAAATACATACAAAGATATCTGGACCAGATTCCTTCTGAGAACTGGATCGGAGAATTAAAAACATCAGGAGATAAAACCGTAGAAATATACGCTGCCCTTACAGAAGGACAGTCTCTTTTTGCCTATGCAGCCGGAAAATGGACACTGAAAGAACTTTTGCTGCATTTATCAGATACCGAAAGAATATTCCAGTACAGGATTCTGGCCTTTGCAAGAGGAGAAAAGACCGGCTTGCCAGGTTTTGATGAAGAAGAATATGCAGCGAATTCTTTTGCCAATAACAGATCATTAGAATCCCTTTTGGAAGAGTATAAACTTGTAAGAAAGTCTTCACAGATCCTCATTGAAACCCTTGAACCCGGTGTTCTGAATAATACAGGTATAGCCAACGGCAATAAACTGGCCGTAGAAACAATCGGAAAACTGATTGTGGGACACAATTATCATCATTTAAGCATTATTAAAGAGAGGTATTTGCCGGGGGTGAAATAGGTGTGTAGAGCCAAGACTCAAGAGCCAAGAGCCAAGATGGGGAATATAGAGACTTCTCTGTGCTTTAAATGAATTGTAAAGTAAGAAAATATTCAATAGGAACTGGTTTTACTATTGGAAGATTTAATAAAACAATATTTATAATAAAAAATAAACGGATTGAATGTAAAAATTCAATAGGAACGGGCTTCAGCCCGTTTTTTTAATGTAAACCATCGAGAGGCGGCTTTAGCCAAAACATAAATAAAAAATATTATTTTTGGTTAAAACAACACAAATGTCTTTTATAAAAATTTATATTCATCTTGTCTTTTCTACAAAAAACAGAGTTCCTCATCTCAGTACATTTGAGCTAAGGATTAAATTATGGAAACATATCAAGGAAAATGCTTCAGAAAAAGGAATCTATTTAGATCTGGTTAATGGTTACTCGGATCATTGTCACTGTCTTATTTCGTTAGGTTCCGGACAAAATATAGAAAAGGTAGTACAGCTTTTAAAAGGAGAATCTTCTTATTGGATTAATAAAAATCAGCTTACTCAGGATAAATTTTCATGGCAGGACGAATATTTCGCCGTTTCGGTTTCAGAATCGAAAGTAGACGCTGTGAGAGAATATATTAAAAATCAGGAGAAACATCATCAGAAAAGAAGTTTTGCAGATGAATATCAGGAATTTCTTGAGAAAAATAATTTTATATAGGTTTTGGCTAAAGCCATTGTCGTAAATCTCTTGTTGTAAATGGGCTAAAGCCCATTCCTATTGAATATGTTTGTCATCATAAAGAATAAATGAGATAGAACATTTTTCTGAGTATATTACCAGACTGAATAAAGCAATATTTTAAACAATAAAACGGATTGAATGTGAAATTCAATAGGAACGGGCTTTAGCCCGTTTTTTAATGAAAACCATTGCAATATGGCTTTAGCCAAAACCTAATAACCATCCAAACAAAACATTTATCCCCATATTTTTGGCGGAACCTTCCCGTTTTTTTACCTTTATACACAGGTTTAAAACCTGAAAATTATGGAAAACATTGTTGAAATATTAAAATCCGGCGGAACGATTCTCTATCCTACAGATACTATTTGGGGAATAGGATGTGATGCTACCAATATAGAGGCTGTCAATAAGATTTTTGACATCAAAAAAAGGGAAAAAAACAAATCAATGATTATTCTTGTTGAATCTGAAAAGAGACTTCAGGACCTGGTAGATGTTCCCGAAATGGCCTGGGAAATTATTGATCTCAGCGAAAAACCGGTGACCATTGTTTATGAAAATCCCCGCGGACTGCCGAAGGAACTGCTTGCTGAAGACGGAAGCATCGGGATCCGACTGATAAAAACAGATTTCTGTAAAAAACTGATCACGAAGCTGAACCGGCCTTTGGTTTCTACTTCTGCCAATTTCAGTGGTGATAAAAGTCCGTTGAAGTTTTCTGATATTTCTCCGGAAATAATTAAGCTGGTAGATTATGCGGTGGAAGAAGACCGTGATAAAGTATCAAAATATTCCGGTTCTTCCGTGATAAAGATATGGAGCGATAACAGAATTAAGGTTCTGCGCGAATAAAATTCCGCAATAATCCGTTCAATTTAAAATCTTGCCCATACATATCGGCAGGATTTCTTTTTTTTAATTTCTATCTTTGCATTCTTCAACTGATAAAATCAACGGCAGGTCTGAATCCGGAGGTTCTGTACTGACAATTCTGTATAGGGAAAACTTCCAGTGAAAACCATGTTTTTGATGCTGAAGAAAATAATAATGAATCTCCATCATAAGTGATGGAAAGCTGTTTAGCTAGAAAAGACGACCTATTTATTAACGATGAAAATTAATCTTACCCAAAATAAAAATTTAAAACTGTTCAAGATCATTGCTGAAGCGGCTGAAAAAAACAATCAGTCGGTATACATTGTTGGTGGTTATGTCCGTGATCTTCTGATGAAGAGAGCAGCATCTACTGATATTGATTTTGTGACTGAACAGAGCGGTATTGAGCTGGCTCAAACCGTAGCAAAAGATATTGATCCGAAATTAAAAGTTTCTGTATTCAAAACTTACGGAACCGCCATGATCAAATATAAAGACCTTGATCTGGAATTCGTAGGAGCAAGAAAGGAAAGCTATACAGAAAACAGCAGAAAGCCCGAAGTGGAAGGTGGAACGCTGGAAGACGACCAGAAGAGAAGAGATTTCACGATCAATGCAATGGCTATTTCTTTGAATAAAAGTAATTTCGGAGAACTGATTGACCCTTTCAACGGGGTTGATGATCTGGAAAAAGGAATTTTAAGAACGCCTTTGGAACCTGCTCAGACCTACTCTGATGATCCGTTGAGGATGATGAGAGCCGTTCGTTTTGCTTCAACATTAAACTTTGAGATTGAAGAAAAATCCCTGAACGCGATCAAACAGGAAGCGGAAAGAATTAAAATTGTTTCCATGGAAAGAATCATGGTGGAATTCAATAAAATCATGATGTCTAAAAAACCTTCTGTTGGTTTGGGATTAATGGAATCAACGGGTCTTTTAAAACTGGTGATTCCTGAACTCGTTGAACTGAAAGGAGTAGAAGAAGTAGAAGGACAGACCCATAAAGATAATTTTTACCATACCCTGGAAGTAGTTGACAATATTTCTGAAAATACAGATAACTTGTGGCTGCGCTGGTCTGCGCTGTTGCATGATATTGGGAAAGCACCTACCAAAAAATTTGTAGAAGGAACGGGATGGACTTTCCACGGACACGAATTCTTGGGTTCAAAAATGGTAAAAACCCTTTTCCACCGCTTGAAACAGCCGTTAGGAAGTGATATGAAGTACGTTCAGAAGATGGTGAAACTTTCATCACGCCCAATTGCGCTGATCACGGATGATGCGTCTGATTCTGCATTGAGAAGGCTTTTATTTGATGCCGGCGAAAATCTGGAAGATCTGTTCACGCTGTGTAAGGCTGATATTACTACGAAAAACTCCAAAAAACAGGACCGTTTCAAAAAGAATTTTGAGTATGTAGCCGTGAAAATCAAAGAGGTGGAGGAAAAAGATCAGGTTCGTAATTTCCAGCCGCCAATAACAGGAGAAGAGATCATGCAGATGTTTAACCTTAAACCCGGAAAAGAGATTGGAATTCTGAAAGAAAAAGTAAAAGAAGCTATTCTGGAAGGTGAAATTCTTAACGATAAGGAAGAAGCTGAAAAGTTTGTGATCGCTGAAGCGGAGAAACTGGGATTGAAATGTAATTAAAATAATGATTATAGTATAAAAGCTTCGGCGGGACAAAGTCCCGCCGAAGCTTTTTATTTTCGTTGAAAATAAAATCAGGCCGCTTCTCCGAAGCGGCCTGAAAAAAAACACAAATGTTGAAAAAAAAATATAATAATACCGAAGTATTAATTGTCTAGTTTGGGTAAACAGCATTAGAACCGATACCGGTTGTGAATGATCTGATGATTGCTCCTGTAGTAGAATACACCACAATTTTACTGTCCTGTGTAAATCCGTTGGAATCAGAAGTGAAAATTTTATCATTGATGACACTGAATCCGTATAGAGCAGAATACTGATCAACACTGTTCGCAACCGTGAACAATGGAGCTGTAGGAGCCGTTGTAGCGGTCATATCCATAGCGTATACATTCTTGGCGGAAGAGAAATAAAATTTACCGTTTGAAATCTCAAGGTTTTTAGCATCGGCAATACCTGTTAAAGTAATGGTTTTTGTAATACTTCCTGTGCTTGAAATCTGATAGATGTAAGAATTTGCAGCTTCTGCGGCAATAGCGTAAACATTCTGGTTGTTGGAGATGATCTTGTTGATGTTTCCAGCAGGTAGAGTGATGGGAGGCTGCGCTTCGTTGGTAGAAGTATTGATATACGTGATCTTATTACCAAAACCGAATGATGCATTCTGTACAAAGATATTGTTTCCGGCTTCCACAATTCTCTCAGCAGCATCTGTGAAAGTAATTTTTTTGATGAAAGAACGGTCTGAAGCTTTATAAATACTTACATATTTGGCTCCGTTGTATTTATCATTCGTTACATAAATATTATTGTTCGCAAAAGCCATGTAACGGGGCGAATTAAGCTCGGCGGTAATTTCACCGTTAGCCTTAAAATTATAACGGTTTACGATCTGGATCTTGTTGGAGTTATTCAGCAGTAAGTAAGCATTTTCGCCGTTAAAAGCGATCATCTGTAAAACATCACCTAATTTGGCTCCGCCGTTATTCAAAGCGAAAATATTATTTTGCTTAAGGTTCAGGTCGGCAGTTACAAACGTTACGTCTCCTTCAGGTTTCCCGAAAGTCCCCTCATTGGAGAATAAAAAACCGTTGCCGTAGAATATTTCCTGCTCATCATTATCATTATCGCTGCTACACGACACGATGCCTGAAAGAAGCGCGAAAGCAAAAAGAAAATGTAGAAATCTGTTCAGTCTCATAATATATTAAGTTTAAAAATTAATTGTTGCATAAATACTGTAGTTTCTCTTAGGCATCGGGTAAAGAGATACCGTCTGATAAACTGTATCGGTAAGATTATTCACCTTAAATCCTAGCGTGTATTTCTGTAAAATAGAAGAGGAAATACCTGTATTTAAAATAAAATAGGAATCAATGGCGGTAGATCTTTTCTCATCGGTACTCGTATACGTAAGCCCGTTGAAAAGCCCCTGGGCATAGAACTTCAGGAAAGAATATCCATACTCTATATTTCCCACAGCTTTATGAAGCGGAACATACATCAGCTGCATCTGCGTATTCTTATTGACAGATTTTGAATAAGTATAACCTGCATCCACCCTGAAAGCATGTTTCCCGAATGTCTTATTCCATGTAGCCTGCGATTCCAGACCATAAGATTCAACTTTGTAGGTATTCACAGGCGCCCAGTATCCGTAGGGTGTGGGAAGCCAGCTGATCATATTTTTAATGTCCATATAATAAGGACTCAGTGTAATTTTAAAATCTCCGAAGCTGAACTCATGGTTCATATCAATATTCGTAGACGTTTCAGAAAGAAGATCCAGGTTTCCTCCCGGCTGCCAGTAAAGATCATTAAAAGATGGAAATCTGAAGTTTCTTGAAAAACTGATTCCTGCATGATACCACTTCGCCGCATTCCATTTCCCGGAAAAAGAATACAGCAGGGGAGAAGAAATATCCTCTACAAAATCCTTTTTAATTCCTGCTTCAAAACGGAGATCTTTAGTCACAAAATATCTGATCAGACCAGCTAATGAACCTACATTTCTGCTGATAGATCCAATCCCGGACTGATAACCTTCACCCTTATTCACCTGAAATTCCCCGATAGCATTGATGTTGAGCTTTGGGGTGATGAAATAATTGAAATCATTCTTGAAAATATAATTCTTTCCCTCCGCACCGCTTGCTTTAGGCTGATTAAGATCCGCGAAATACTGGAAATTATCTTCCGTATAAGCTGCCTTTAAACTGTTGGAAAGCTTACTGGTATTAACATCCCAGGCGATCAGACTTCTTAAGGTCTGGGCATTGTATTTTGTTTTATTACCGTTGGTTTCAAATATAGGATAATGCTGTGAAGCATCAAAAATCTGATTTTGCCATGAAATAGTCTGGTGATCCGCAATTTTATAAGAAGCTCCGATATTCACA
The DNA here is from genome assembly GCF_016745235.1 of Chryseobacterium endalhagicum. Classification (GTDB taxonomy): domain Bacteria; phylum Bacteroidota; class Bacteroidia; order Flavobacteriales; family Weeksellaceae; genus Chryseobacterium; species Chryseobacterium endalhagicum. The sequence continues at coordinate 879,054 of NZ_JAELVM010000001.1, forward strand.
GAAGTATTGTAATACTTTCCGTTGATATTGTTGAATCCTGTACTTCCTACCACAAATTCAGGCACCTTATAATCATTCTGACTCGTTAAATAACTTCCTGAAACCTTGATGCTGAATTCATCATTGCTGAAAGAAGCCTGTGCAAAATTATTATACGTATCAAAAGAACTCGCCTCCGAAAAAACGGAAGCCTTAAATCCTCTGTTGAAATCTAAAATATTATTCAAATGAATACTTCCTCCGATGGCTCCGCTGCCATACACAACACTTCCTCCGCCAGCTTTCACATCAATCTGGTCATACCCGAAAGCCGGAATATTATTCACATCTCCCTGCCCCAGAAAACTGGAGTTAATATTGATTCCGTTCCATACAAAGGCGGTCTGCTGAGCGGTTGATCCCCGGAATGACGGTGAAGAAACAGCGCCGCGGCCATTTTCCTTGATGTAAATAGAAGATTGAAAACGTAAAAGTTCAGAAAGATTCGTTGAATTTTTCTCAACATCTTTTGGAGTAATGGTACGGACCGGATGAAAAAGTTTAACCCTGTTCATCTGGTTGTCAAAAATATAAATGGTGTCAATATCCTTCTCCTGTCCGAAAAGAAAGCTGCCGTAAGACGCACAAAGCAGTATTAAAGATCTTTTTATATCCATACTATTTTACTTTTCCTCCGAAAGTAATAAGGTTTTAGTTAGTATTTTGGCAGGTCTCCTGACTTTCGCTTTCTGCGCCTTCCCGTATGAACAGTGGCTTTTTACAGAAAATGGTGTTGCGATTTACAGTTGCGGGGACAGCTTGGGAGTTCCACCCAATTCCCTATTATTTCCAATACGCTGGAAACCAAAATTTTTGCAAAGATAACTTTTTAAATGTATTGAACAAAAAGGCACAAAAGTGAATAATGAATGCAGGATTCTGCTTCTCAAAGAAATTTTTAAATGTATAAGTGATCACGAATGAACAGGATACTATAAAATTGAAAAATTATTCTTTAAATTAACTACCTGCCTGCGAAACAAAATTGATGAAAACCTAAAAGTGAATGGTCAATTTTGCTTCGCAAGTGAATCGTCAATGATCAACCATAAGTATACAGCATTAAAATTCACTACACGTCAGCGAAATAAAATTGATAAAAAACCTGAAAGTGAATGGTGAATTGTCAATTTTGCTTCGCAAGTGAATCGTCAATTATCAACGATAAATGGGCAGGATTAAAATTCACTACCCGCCAGCGAAACAAAATTGATGAAAAACCTAAAAGTGAATGGTGAATTGTCAATTTTGCTTCGCAAGTGAATCGTCGATGATCAACGATAAATGTGCAGCATTAAAATTCACTACCCGTCAGCGAAATAAAATTGATGAAAAACCTGAAAGTGAATGGTGAATTGTCAATTTTGCTTCGCAAGTGAATCGTCAATGATCAACGATAAATGTGCAGCATTAAAATTCACTACACGTCAGCGAAATAAAATTGATGAAAAACCTAAAAGTGAATGGTGAATTGTCAATTTTGCTTCGCAAGTGAATCGTCAATCATCAACCATAAATATACAGCATTAAAATTCACCATTGACTTGCGAAGCAAAATTGACAATTGACATAAATCTATGATCTTGGTTCTTTACTCTTTGTTCTTGGCTCTTTTTCCTCTACAAAAACGAAGAATCAAAATAAAACGGCAGCAGATCCTTAATGGAATGCACCTTCACCACTTCATCATTCATACTTGAAAAATAAAGATCGATATCGTCATTCTGCTTGGTCTCGTATTCTATTAAGCTTTGTCTGCACGCTCCACATGGCGGAATCGGCGGATTTTTCTCATGGAATTCCTTAGGACCTCCCACCACGAAGATCTTTTTTACTTTTACATTCGGAAAATTCGCAGCTACCCAGAAAAGAGTCGTTCTTTCTGCACATAACCCTGATGGATAGGCAGCATTCTCCTGGTTGTTCCCGGAATAAATTTCACCGTTTTCCAGCAGAACGGCACATCCTACAAGAAAATTCGAATAGGGGGCATAGGCATTCTCGCGGGCCTGCTTTGCACGCTCGAATAGTTTTTTTTCTATATCGTTCAGTTCACTGCTGTTTTTAAACTGCTCGTAACTGATCTGTATGTCTTTTTTCATATATTAGTCAGACTAAAAAGGGGGGCTAAAATTACTCCTTTTTCATCAGCTGGACAATGTTTTTTTTATGTATCCATAAATTGAAATTCAAAAAAAGAAAATGCTTTATACTCCAATAAAATTCAGAAATATAGAATTAAAAAACAGATGGGTAATGTCGCCCATGTGCATGTATTCATGTGAAAACGGACTGGCCAATGACTTCCATTTCGTACACTATGGCAGCCGGGCTCAGGGTGGAACCGGACTCATTATGGTAGAGGCCACCGGGGTAGAACCGCGAGGCAGAATTACCAACCACTGCATGGGGATCTGGAATGATGAGCAGGCGGCAGAACTTGGAAAAATCGTTCATTTCGTACATTCCCGTTCAGAAAGTAAAATAGGAATCCAGCTGGCTCATGCCGGAAGAAAAGGTTCCACCTGGAACAACCTCCAGATCCCGCTTGAAGAAGGCTGGGAAACCATAGCACCGAGCGGCCTTCCATATCATCCCTCAGAAAGAATTCCCCATGTGCTGACCGTTGATGAAATCAGAGAACAGGTTCAGAATTTCAAGGAAGCAGCCAGAAGAGCTGTAAAGGCCGGTTTTGATATCATAGAAATTCACGGGGCGCACGGATATCTGATCCACCAGTTTTTATCGCCGCTTTCCAATATCAGAACAGACGAGTATGGAGGAAGCTTTGAAAACAGAACCCGTTTTCTGGTGGAAATTGTAGATGCCGTAAATGAGGAACTGGATGAAAATACAGCCCTGTTTGTAAGGATTTCCGGAACCGAATATGCAGAAAACGGCTGGAATATCAATGACAGTGTAGAGCTGGCAAAAATTTTAAAGGAACATGCGGTAGATCTTGTGGATGTTTCAAGCGGTGGCAATATTCATGGGGCGAAAATCTCTGTTTTTGACGGGTATCAGGTTCCTTTTTCATCACAGGTAAGAAACGAGGCCGGAGTGAAAACCGGAGCCGTTGGATTGATTACAAAAGTTGAGCAGGCGGAAGGAATCCTGCAAAAAGGAGAGGCAGACCTGATATTTGTGGCAAGGGAAATTCTAAGGAATCCATACATTGCCGTTCAGGGATCATTTGAAATGAAGGAGAACTGCTTCTTCCCGCATCAGTACACCAGAGCTAAAATTTCAACATAAGCTCCGGATGGATATAGAAGACTTTATGCTCACGTGTCCCAGTAAGAAATTTCTGGGAATAGAATGTCTGGGATGTGGTGCTCAGAGGGCAGTTGTGCTCGTATTTGAAGGCAGGTTTTCAGAAGCTTTTCATCTATATCCGGCGGTTTACACCCTTTTATTGTTTTTTCTGATTTTAGTTTTGAGTTTTATAGATAAAAAAAGAAAGTATGGTAATCTTCTGATGATTTTGGCAGCTGTAAATCTGGTTATCATGGTCATATCATATTACTACAAACATTTTTATCTGCATGCTCATTAATAAATAAAAAGATCAGAATGAGACAATATTTTTTAACAGCTGTTTAAAGCCTTTGAAAAAAAGTCGTAGAATTACTACAAAATGTGAATCTCTTTAATAAAAACTTTTTAAATTAGAGCGTGGGGGTTATCTTTGTTAGACAAACTTTACGAAATAGTATAATCATTAATGATTAAAATGCAAGAATATGGCAGGAAATTCAAGAGGAATCTTAAAATTCAATGGAGGTGAAGGACAAAAGCTGTTAAAGCTTAATTACAGTGTATCCAGATCTACAGACGTTTCAGGACGTGTAGCATCCGATCCGTCAAATGCTTTGATTAAAGTAACTGTGGAAGCAACGGAAAAATCTGATATCCTGGAAAGCTTATTGAATGGTAAATACAAGCCTACAAGCGGTGAAATTACATTCAATAAATCTCATGAAGAAGGAACATTGATTACCCTGAAATGGGAGAACGGATATGTGATTCAGCATGAAATGGATTTTGATGCTATCGACACCAACAGTATGCTGGTAAGCTTTGTAATAAGTGCAGAAAGTATTTCATACGGAAATTCACTTTACGATGGATTCTGGCCATTGAGCTAGGTCACGCGTAGTGAAAATATAAAGAGACTGTCCCTCCAAGACGGTCTTTTTTTACCTGTTAGGAATGCTGATTGAAAGTAAGGAATCTTTGTTTTTTATCAAAAATTCCCATTTGCATGAATAATATACACCATTTAACACAAATCACTTTATAAAATATGTCAACTATACCTGAAAAATCAAATGGAGCGGCTTTTCGCCCGGCGCAGAACGCAGACGGGGTGTCCGAGAATCATCATACCGGAATCAATCGTTTGGTCAAGCTTTCCTTAGTTATAGAGGGAAAAATTATCAAATTTTATAAACATTTTAAACTGAAGCAAAGTTCCCAGCGCCATCATGAATTTACGCTTACCCTCGCGCATGATACTTTGGGAGACCGGCAGACCCATTCCCTGGAAGATGCCAATAAATTTCTGGGCAAACGTCTTACCGCGGTCATTTCATATAAAGATATAGAAAACAGTCCGGAGAGAACCTTTGTAGGGATTATTACCGGAGTAGGATTCAGCCAGGAGAAGATGAGTCTTGGAAACATTGTGCTTACCGGATGCAGCCCTACCATTCTGCTGGACGGAGCTTCCCATATCCAGAGTTTTGGAGGAAGCCAGCCTGTAAACATAGGTATCATTGCAGAGGAAGTGATTAAACAGGGAATTGATAAAAGCCGCTTTGATATCAGAGTGGATGCCAATAATTTCTCTCAGATCATCTACAGCAGCCAGTACGACGAAACGCATTACAACTATCTGGCAAGAATGGCTGAAGCATACGGTGAACAGTTTTTTTATGACGGTGAAGTCCTGCATTTCGGGAAACTGCCGCCTCAGAATAAACCCATTACCCTTACCTACGGAAGCAGTGCCAATGACATCAAAGTGGAAATGAAAGCGGTGCATACCAAACCACAGTTCTACGGGTACAACAGCAACAGACATGAAAAGCTGACTTCAGGTTCTACGCCTATTCAGCACGTAAGTGATATGGCAAAAACAGCTTACGATCACAATAACAGTATTTATAAAACGCCCGCACTTCAGATCGCTCCAATCAAGGCCTCAACGCATCTGGATGTGGAATATTCACAGAAAAGTGCTTCCGGAAGTGAAGCAGTCAATGTTTTTTCCATCTCAGGAAATACCACGGTTCCTTTCCTTCATCCTGGATGTATTGCCGATGTGCAGATGAGAAAGCAGGATTCAAATGAAACATCTTATTTCACGAGAATAATGATCACGGAATCTGAACACGAAATTGATACCATCGGACATTACAACGGAAGTTTTGTAGGAATAGCCGCAGATACAGGATTCCTTCCGAGACCGGAATACAAAATCCCTAAAGCCGAACCTCAGACTGCCACCGTGATATCCAATACAGATCCGGAAGGACAGGGCAGAATTCAGGTGCAGTTTGACTGGCAGACCAGCGATACCACGCACTTTATCAGAATGATGAGCCCGGATGCAGGTGGAACAGATCAGATCACCCAAAACAGAGGTTATGTAGCCATTCCCGAAGTGGGCGACCAGGTGATGGTGAATTTCGTTCACAGCCATCCGGACAGACCTTTCGTAATGGGAGGAATGTTTCATGGAGGAATTGCGTTGGGCGGCGGCGTGAATAATCATCTGAAATCTATCCAGACACGAAGCGGAATCAGGATCTTAATGAATGATGAAGAAGGAAGTGTAAAGATCATGGATCCAAGCGGAAATATCTATTTCATGGACGGTGCAGGAAATATCAGCATGAAGGCTCCGAAAAATTTCACCCTGAATGCAGGCGACAATATCAATATCACTGCCGGAAAGGAAATTTCGATCAGTGCAGGAGAAGGAATCAACAGTTCTGCGAATGACAGCATTATTTCTACTGCCGGAAAAGATATCGTTCAGACCGCTACCGGGGATATCCGTGAAACTTCGGATACCAGAACGGAAATGGTAGAGAAAGAATTCAAAAGACAGTCTGAAACCTCCAACGAAATAGCCGGCGAAATATCCATGTTCAGCGAGCTTGAAAATATGACGATGCAGAGCGGCAAGATTGTGGAATTCAACAGTGCTGAAAAATCAAAACTTTTCTGATATGGCAATCATCAAAACAGCTAAGAATATACAGGTAAAAGTCACAGACTCTTATCATCTGAATGTTGGCAAAAAGGTTGAAAAAATTGCCCAGAAGATAAACGTGGAGGCGCAGAAGAATAATCTTGTTTTAGCGAGCAATAAGAAAATAATGTCTCATGGAAACAAGTAAATTAAGAATTCTGATTCTTTTTATTGCAGGTAGTTTCTCGTTAATCAATTGTCAAAGTAAAAAAATGGAGCAAAAATACAGCTGGCTGGGAACCGTCTCGGCACCACAGGAATATCCGATGGAAATTTACGGGGGAGCCATTACAGCAGATGATTTCACCTATGGGTTCGATGCCATCTGGGGTACAGCAAATACCGGCTGGGGAACTGAAGGAGGAACCATGAGTGTGGAAACCAAACAGATGGATCTTCCCGGCAAACTGGAATTTACCTGGTACTCATTGGTGGAAAATAAATTTTATACAGGAAAATGGGATCTGGATAAAGAAAAGATAAAGGGTCTTTTTGAAAAAGGTTTTATTGATCAGGATAACGGCAAAAAAACAACATACAGCAATTTTATTGTGGGATTGGCACCAAAAGGCCGTGTTGTTTTATGGATCAACGGTCCGGGAAACCAAAAAGAAGTTGGTGTTTTCCAGGCTCATGATACGCTGATTACCCAGGAAAAAGCCTACGAAAATGCCAAATACATGCTAAAAGAAGGGTTTGCAGACAGAATGCTGAAAGATCCGTCCTATGAAACATTTAAACCCGAAATCCGGGCTAAAATAGAAACAGAAGGATATCCCGATGCAGGCGTTTATGATATCTACAGAGAAAGATATCCATGGAAACCCTCGGTAATCCTTCCGGAAGGCAGTGAATGGATAGATTTCGGACTTACGAATTACAACGGAGAACAGGAAAACCTTTTCGGAGAAAGCCTTACAGCAGATACCTACAGAAAAAGAGCTGTTCCGAAATTCTGTGGTTTTTACTGGAGGGATCAGAACAAAAACCGGTATGCAGTCTGGGTTGATGCCTTTGATGAAAAAGAAATTTTTGAATTATTTGCGAAACTTGGAAAAGAAAAGGATATAGATTTCATCATCAAAGTGAATGGAGGCAATACGGGAGTATCATTATCATTAAAAAATGAAAAGGAGGAACTGCCCGTTACAAAAGCAAAGATCAGGCTTTCCCGTAAAATAGAATAAAAGTAGCCGCCGGAAGGATTTTTCATTGGCGGTCTGTCATCAAAAAATAAAATAAGAACCATGCACAATAATAAATTTGGAGATTATTCACCGGAAATAACCAAAGAGGAAGTGTTAGATATTACTCTTGGGGTGTTTTTTGACGGAACTTTGAACAACAAAACCAATACCACCGAAAGAAGAGCAAAAACAGCTGACTACAAGAAAAACGGTGGGAAAACTACCGATAACAACAGTTATAATAACGACTGGAGCAATGTAGCGCGTTTATGGGACAATTACGATAAAAATTTTGGAATTTATATAGAAGGGATCGGGACGGAAGATAAGCAGGAAGATTCTATGCTGGGCTATGCCTTCGGAACAGGAGATACCGGAATCCGCGGGAAAGTGAGAAAAGGCTGTGAGGAGATCGTGAAAAAAGTAAAAAATATCAAAAGCTCAAAAAAAGCTGATAAAATTGCGGTACTTACTTTCGATGTCTTCGGTTTCAGCCGTGGTGCTGCGGCCGCCCGTAATTTCTTACACGAAATAGGAAAGTCAAAATACAAAGCTAAAACCACAACCGTCTCATACCAGGGGATGACCGCTACTTCCCATTCGGACAGCGATGGAAACACAGTGGCTTCAGTAGAACTTCCGAAATGGGGACATCTTGGACTGCAGCTTCAGGAAGCCGGAATTACAGTAGATGTACTGAAGGTAAGGTTTCTGGGGATTTATGATACCGTTTCGTCCTATTCCAAAAACCTTTCTCCAAAACCGAATTTCCACAATGATGTGGAAGAACTTGGGCTGGATGATATCGGAAGGGCACAGACCATTATTCACTTTGTAGCCGAAAACGAACACAGAGAAAATTTCGACCTTACCAATGTAAGTGTAGGCATTGAGAAAATATTTCCCGGTGTACACTGTGATGTAGGCGGAGCTTATGAAGATGGTCCGGAAGTTTGGGAAGAGGTGGAAACATCCTGGACCACCAGTACGAAATTAAAGGCATTGAGACAGCAGCTGATCAATGAGGCATGGTATACAGATGAAGAACTTACCATTACGCCCGGATTTTATCTGTCATTAAGGGGTGAACGTAAATTTCTGAAAAAGGCATACAGCTTTATTCCTTTGCATTTTATGGCAGAATATGGGGTGGAAGAAAAAGTTCCTCTCAAAATAAAAAAACTTACCGACGAAACCTATTCCATTTCATCAGATGAACTGCTGGTAAGGGTGAAAGACCGCTTGAGACCTTATGCAATGGGAGATGGAAAGCAATATGTTTTTAAGAGAGCTAAAGATATTGAGACGGCATATGGAGGAGCCTCCATACCGGAGCAGAAGTATGCAGATTATCAGAGGGAAATGAGAGAGCATAATGATCTGAGGACCCTCAGAAATAAATACCTGCACTGGTCGGCAAGAAGAGAAGGTATCGGAATGGATCCTACTTCAGACAGGGTAAGAGTGATTCATGAAGCTTAGGTTGAATGAAGAAACATCTGGCCATAAGAACAGGCATTTTATTATCAGGATTTTTACTGATATATATCTATGACAAATGGGATTCGTGGTTCGGTTCTACCCAATCAATAGGAGGAAACAGCGGAATGTCTATTCCTATGGACTTTGTTTTAAATGTCTGCTGGGCAGCTTTATGGTGTCTGTTTCTTCTGATAGAAATTATTGTTTCTTTTTTTACAGGAAACAGAAAGTACAGAGGTGTCAATTTAATACTGATCCTGTCAGTGCTTGCACTGACGGCTATTTATATAGGAAACATTAAATAAAAATAGAAGGAAAAGAGCGTACGGAAGCCGGATTATTTATGCAGAAATTTAATATACATACCGTTCAGACAGGGGAAAGCTTAAGAAGCATAAGTGAACTGTACAGCCTGGATACGGCTGCTTTGAAGATATTTCACAATAGCTGCTGCAACGTAAAAGATATGATCCTGATTGAGCTTACAGGCCAGAAGGAAATATTTCTTCCCAGAACTGCGGTAACGGATAAAAAGAGGCTGGTACAATTCGGGAGGGCAAACAGCCTGATTTTTCGGCCGGAGAATTCGTTCAGCAGGTATGGAGTGACGATTATTATTGAGCATAATGACAGGAAGAATGAGCTGAAATATGAAACTTCAGTGCGTTGGCTGAGAACAGAGAGCAGATTTCATTTTTTTGAAATAGACAGGACTTCGGTCCTTTATCTGAACGAAGAAGAAGTCAGTGAAATAGCAGATCTTCTGGCTTATAAAACCTCTAAAGTTTTGTATCCTCTGCAGATCAGCGTAGATGAACAGGGGAAATTCAATGCGGTAGAGAATCTTCCGGTTTTCATGGAACGGTGGGATGCCGTAAAAGAAGAGCTTTACAAAGAATTTGAGGGTGAAACGGTTGATGAATACTGTTTAAAGATAGAAAAGGTGATATCAGAACCCGATGCCATGGATATTTATCTGAAAAACGATTATTTCATCCGGACTTTGTTCTTCGGAATATATCAGAATTTCGGAAAGGAATACCAAATGGAGATGGCAGACAGTTTTCCTATAGTTAACAATCCTGTGGAGCCGAAATATCAAATAAAGCTCGAAATTGATCCTTTGAAAGATGAATATAATTTAGTGAATATAGAAGGAGAAGGAAGACTGAACGATGAAAGGTCCGCTTATGATTTCATGAATAAAGCACCTTTTTCAATGATCATTGAAGACCATCCGTTAATGAACCATGAAGGAAATTTCAGGATAGCCTGTTACCTGAATGGAGAAACATCGCTGACAGAATCAATGTATCTGGAATGTGATATAGAACTCGAAAAGAAAAAGAAAATATCAGTAGTAGTGGCTGCATTGGCAGATCAATAAAAAAACTAACAAAATGAAAATCAAATTGAATCATAAAATATCCATATTGGTGTTTATATTGAGCTTTGGCCTGTATTTCGGGCAGAAAACAGAGTTCAATGTACCGAAAGATATTGAGACCTTACAAAACGCCATTTTTTATTTCCAGAACGATTTCACGAAAGATGAGCCTAAAGCAGCTGCAGCATCCGACAGTGATTTCTCAACGACTGTTGATCTCTATAATCTGAAATACGACGGAGTTTCTAAAAATCCTTACCTGGATCTGGCACTGAAAAGCGGAGCAAAGCCAAAACAGTTTATTCAGCAGGCGATCTGGACGGTAAACATGAAAAAAGTGTCTTCAAAAAGTACGAAAGTCACGGTTTATCTTGAGCAAATTATTCCAGACAGCTGGTCAAAGAAAGAAGTGGATACAAAACTCACCAAATCCACAGGAAAAGTGGAGCAGGAGATTAAAAAATTTCTTTTAAACTATAAACCCGCCGAGGCCGCAGCAGGAGCGGAAGCCGCAGACGCATCATCAGCTGAAGCCGCGACCACCTATTCGGATGCTCCCACAGTAGCTACTGAAGACGGAACCCCGAAGCAGAAAAAAGCTTCAAAATATCTCCAGAGTTTATTCAGCAAGAAACAGTTTATTGCGCTGCCGGCATCTTCTGACACTTTTACAAAGCTTTTGAAGGTAGATCCTACCCAGCCGGAATGTAAAGACTGTAAAAACGGGAAGTATTCCAACTGGGATTTTGATGATTTCAATATGATCTACGCCAGCATGAATAACGGACTGGAATATTACGCCATTCAGTATTACGGGAGCGATATGGTTTCAGGATTACCGCATGGCCTGGTATTCAATGACAGCTCGCCATCTGAATGCAAACAGAAATTTGCCCGGTATAATGCACAGCTCTACCAGACCACCGTGGATACAGATGAAAATACATCCAGAGCATTAACAGTGGTTACTTTTAAAATGAATTCCTCCTTTGTACGGCTGGAATTCGGGAATGAATATTTAAGCAGATTAGTAATTTCAAATAAAGAATTTTAGCCATGGCAGAAAAACATATTGTAGTACAGGGTGCTATGTGCAAATGCCAGTTCGGACAGGCTCCGGACAAGCTTAAAGTACTCTCACATCAGAAAGAATACGCCAACGATAAACAGGCTTCCAAAAAACTGATCGTCACCACGAAAGAAATAGGAGCCGCCACATTCGAAAAAAATACCTTCGGAAACTGTATAAAAATGGGAACTCCGCCGCCGCCGTGCAAGATCATGGTAACGGAATGGAAGGACTATTATGAAAAAGTACAGCTCAACAACGGCGGATACATTATCCTGGAAACCAGCAAGGCAGTCTGTGCCATCGCCGGAACACCGTGTATTGAAATCATAGACCACGGACAGAGAACGGAAGGCAGCGCGCAGAATTTTAAAAATGCTGATCCGGACGTACAGCAGCAGATCAATCCGATGGTGGATGCTGAGGAAATGTATAACGAGCAGCCCAAATACGGCGGGCAGGATAGTGCAATCTAAACGATAAAGAAATGGCAAAAGGTGTAAAGAAAATAAGGGTTACAAAAGGTAATTATTATCCGAAAATGTCTGTTCCGGGTCAGAGAGTTACGATTGTGCCGAACCAGGATGTAACCTTCCAGGTAGAAGAATGGCTGCCGGATACAACTGCTGAAGATAAAAAGAAACCGGTGATCTGGATGAGACAGACCAACGACCGTAAAATTATCATTTATCAGGTTCCGTCTACAACAGGATATAAATTTAATATTGACAAGCAATACTGCGGAAGCTATCATTTCTATATTGAAGCCAGTTTTTCCGGTAAAAGAGATACCAAAAACAACGTAGGCCTTTACGTAAAAGGCTGGTGCGAACCCAAAATTGTAACCAGTAAATGGACGACTCAGAGAGGAAGCAAGAACAGCATCAAAAACCAGAATAAAACCAATTATATCTCCTACGGCCATATCGTTTATCTTAATCTGACAACGGAAGGGCTTAACGGGAATACCGTGACCGTAGAACTCTGGAACCAGCAGACCGCAAAAGGGGATAAACTGGTCCACACCTACAATAATGTACAGGTTATAGACGGAGAGGTCAATTTAAAAATAGAAAATACCTATTCATGGATGGCCCATGTGGAGAACATTCAGAATGTGGAAGAATTTTACATCAAAGTCAAAGATTCCGGTTCCAAAAAATACATTAAAGACAGCCGCGGTGATGATCTTCACGCCATCTATCTTAACGTGAAAAATAAAGTGGTGACCACCAATGCCAACGTCAGCCAGAACCAGACGCCTACCAAAGTCTATAAGCCGGATGTGAGCGTGGTAAGATATGAGCCCTGTAAATTTGAAGTCATCAAGATTACAGAAACCGATACCAAAGACGGGAAACCTGAAAATACCACCGCTTTGGTTTTTGATAACGGGAAAGGAGTTAAACAGCTTAAAACAGGCCAGCAGCAGGAACATATACAAAGAACGATCTTTTATAAATTTGATTCCACCGTCATTGATAAAGACGGAGAAGCTATCCTGAACAATGTCCTTAAATTCCTTCTTGAGCACAAAGATTCTACCATCAATCTGAGCGGTTATGCCTGCGTCATTGGAAAACAGAATTATAATAAAGGACTGTCCCAGAAAAGATCCGATATCGTTAAGAAATTCTTTGCAGACGGAGGATTGGACCCCAGAAGGATTATCTCCACAGGAAAGGGAGAAGTAGACCCTACCGATGACAAAATGGGCAGGGACAACATCAAGTATAAGGACGAAAAAGACTACGAAAACAACAGAAGGGTAGATATTTCTTTTGTGTTTAATGCCCACGATGCACAGACCATTATGTATGAAGTGGTGGCTCCAAGCGTTTCCACCAAGAAAAACCTGACCATAGATATTGCAGGATTTGATACTAAAATTTGTTTCAGAGACAGCAAGCATAAGCATAAAAAAGAAATTTATGTAGTGGATGTAGGCCAGGCGATAGATGCAGGCGATACCAAAAAGACCTTTACGACGCCATCGTTTAATTATTCGGTATATTCCGATCTTTCGCAGTTCAATGCACTTCCGATACAGTATATATTACCGGGAGCTACTACGCCTAACCAGTTTCATCTCCATGTTCACAGCTGCAGATATTACAGCAATGAAAAACGGACGACGGTATTGATAAAGGTATACCCGGATATCAAGTGGACCCTAAGTTTCTTTCTGAACCTTACCAATGACCTCAGTGTAAAGTGGATGAATATGGATCCGCATGAGCATAAAGAACTGCAGAAAAAAGCAGGAAAGATGGGTGCTGAGAAAAGATGGAAACAGAAAGAGGCATCATTGGGATTCAGCTTAAAGGCAAAATGGAACAATGATAAGCAGGAAAAAGAGCTAAAATACGAATACGAAACCAAGTTTAAAAAAATATACGATACATTTGCTTCCATAGGCGCAATGTCAGATGGAATTACCAACCAGGCAAAAGGAAAAGTACGTTCCATTTCACCCAAAGGGATTCCGGTAAGTTTTGTCGTAAAACCACCCAATCTGGAGCTTTCAGGAAACTGGCTGTTAAAGCACCCGAAAGACAACAATATGATCGTCGGTACAGACGGAACCATAGAATTAAAGGCAAGTCCGCTGATTGGCCTGGAAATGACGGTGGATCTGCTGGGAGCGTTGGTATTCGGTATCGCAGGAGCAGTAAGCGGAGGTACGGCAGCGCCGGGAGTCACAAGACTCTATCAGGAAATTCAGGGGAAACTGAAATCCGGAATTGACGTAGGAAATGATAATGCCGGTTTCAAGGCATCAGTGGATATCTTCATGGATCTGATCATTTCCAGCACCATAGAGGTGGAATCCAGCTTTAATTTTAATACAGCCGGGAAACTGAAAGATTCTGAATTTAAAATATCTTCTAAAACCAAGCTTAAAATAGAATTGAAAGTAGGAGTGAAAATCCAGGGAGAGGTTTCATTAGCCGTTATAAAAGCAGAGGCCTATTTTGAGGCTTCCGCGTCGGGAAGTGCTTCCATCACATTCGGACATGGCATCAATTATGATGATAAAGGACTTTACTACCGTCCTGCTCTTGGATTTGACGGACTTGATGCCCAGTATGTGGTGACCATCAGCGTAGGCCTTGCGATTAAAATTGCAAAAAACAAGCATAAAGTACAGGAGAGCAGAAACGGAAAATATGAAATTGCAAAAGGAGATTATAAAAATGTGATTCCTCCTTTTGATGTTATAAAAGAACTGGAATCTTACTTTGGAATAAGTGCGAATATTCCTTTAATTAAAAATGATTAATACTCATACAATGAAAAATCTTATCTTATTATTTAGTTTTTTGGCTATTGTGTCCTGCAACGGACAAACCGATCTGGAAACGTTTAAATTTGACGAAAAAGTACCCGGAAATATTGCGAAAGGGGAGAAGGAAACAGAAGCCAATTATGGGTTATTATCATACAAGCAGGCAGATGTTCAGAACTATAAACTGGGAACTGCATCATTTTCTTCGTATTCAGTTCCGAAAGGGTATGAGTACTCAAACAATAATCTTTCCGTATTGGTAAACTCTTACCAGAATAATAACTATCTGGGATTCATCCTTAATCTTGCCAAAGAAGACGAAGGGAAAAAAGTAATTGATTACCTGACTAAAACATACGGAGCCCCGGAAAAACGTTCAACGGATAAAACCGGACTGGCTTATTTCTGGGATGCCGCTGCAAAAAATAAGTGGATATTTTTAACCCAGACTCAGGAATTAACAGAAGATAACGCCAAGTATACCAATACAAAACTGATTGTGGTAAAGAAAGGCACCAGAGTAGACAATGCTTCTGATGCAGGCGTTTTTTCTATTTTAGACAGCTTTAATCTTGCTTATCCAAAAAAATAACAGATGAAACCTTATTACGAAATAGATTTTAGTGCCGTAATGTGCTCCTTTCAGATCAAAATTAATGATGTGGAACTGATTTCATTGAGTATAGACGGGCAAACCAGATCCGACTTTCCGGTGAATCATCTGATCCTTGAAAGCGGAAAGCAGACCATAGAAGTGAAAGGACTTCCCATGAGCGGGCATACAGAAATGCATGACGATTCCTATATGAGATACCGGGTGAATGTGTACGATATGTCTTCAGGAGACTATGCTTTCGTAAAACAGTTTGATGAATATTTTACGCAAAAACCAGACAAAAACATTCCTTTTATTGGTCATACAAGCACATTTAACGCAGATGTTCCTTACAAGCTGGATGCATGGCAGAACGGAATCAATCTGAAAGATGCAAAATTCGATGTCAAAGAAAAACTGATCAGAAAATACAATGAGATCATCAGGCTGATCAATGGCGGCAATTATGAATCATTTATGGAGCAGTATCAGAAGAGAGAAGGTAATAATGCTTTAGCCATGTACTTAAGTAAAAACCAGGCAGAAAGCAGAATGGGCGGTGTTATTTCTGATATGAAAGACGGATACAGAGCGCAGCCCCTTCTTGACGATATTTACGTTGAATATTCAGGGTACGGGAAACTGGCTGCTTTAAAATGTACAGATATGATGCCTGCAATACGTTTGGAAAATCCGGAAACCGATGAAGAATTGGTATTGCCCATGACATTTTATATTCCTGAAGGAAAAGACGAATTTGAAATCATTTAACTGCTGTAAATGAAACATGTATTATTGGTCATAAGTTGTTTTTTGATGTTGAACTGCCATTCTCAGAAGAAAGAGGATGTTCATCTTATTGGAAAATGGAATGGTTCCCTTAAAGATGTGAAAACAGGAAAACTGATAGAAAAAATTATTCTGGAATTCACCGCTGACGGAAAGTTTTTCCAGCATTTGGGCGAAGGAAATCACAAGAATACCATAGAATCCAGATTTGAAATTCAAAATGACAAGATCATCACCACTGAAAAAGATACCGGAGAAAAAGCAGAAAGTAAGTATACCATTAAAAATGATACCCTGACTATTCTATATGAAGGTATTGAAAATAAATATATTAAAATTAAATAACCTGGCATTTTGGTCAGGAAGTTTGAGGCCGGAAGAGGGAAGTTATTGAAGTGCAAAGGCAGAAATATACGGCGGTGTTTATTAGGCTTTTTAATCCACTTCAAACAAATTTAAAAGGAGCTGTTTGATATTATTGTCTGGGAGTAACTTCCATCCTCCATCTTCCGTCCTCCATCCTTTTAATCTTCACTGCTTATCTCAAACTCTGGTTAAATAGTATATTTTCTTCTGTTTTCTTTAAAACAATCATATGACTTATTTCGGGTACTTTGTTCTGGCTGTTGTTTTATTCTCATGCTATATTGCATACAGGATCTTTGATAAAATTCTGAAAAAGAAGGGTTCTGAAAAAGGAGAAAAAAATCTTCCGGAAAAAATATTTGTTCTCTTCTTTGTGTTTCTGCTGGTGGCTTCCATCAATGTATTAACGATGGTATTGTCATATACTTTCTTTTGGGAAAAAGGATACAGAACGCTCAGTGAGACGAAATATGAAGCCGTTGTCATTGGTTATAAAAAAGAAACAACTAAAACACAGAACTTCCGGAATTCCACATACGACAGTAAATTCATCTATTTTCCAAAAGTAAAATATACCAATTCAGAGGGGAAAGAAATCATTAAAACGGTGGATATGACCAGCAACCATCCGCCTGCTCCCGGACAATACATAAAGATTACCGACCGGACATCCAGAGAAAGCGCAAATGCTGTGGAACTTAATTGGATCGTTTTTATTTTCGGAGGAATTTTTACTGGAATTGCAGCATTTTTTGCCCTTTTAATTTCCAGCTATATCACAGAATGTACTTTAAAAAAAAGAATCACATTATCCCTGTATGGAGCATTCATCCTATGCCTGCTCAATATCTCATGTGTGATGCTTATCTGGTTTAAACAATAAAATTACACGGAACTTTTACTTCCCGAAGCAGAATTAACCACCATTTTAAAATAAAATGTATTTTTGAGTTGATAATAATAAACCCTATTTAGGATTAAGAATGGAGAACAACAGGAAAATGTCGAAAACAGGATATATAATTCTGGGAATTATAGTGTTCTGCTTTCTCTATTTTATTTTATGGATCATCTTCAAAGAAAAAATGCCGCTGCATGAATATCTGTATGAGATCTCCAAAAATTATGACAGCTATGCAGAACGGATCATTATTCTGGTTCCTCTGGCCTTGGTGGTCGCAGCAGCTTTGCTTTTTATGCGTCCCACTCCTGCTAAACGGTTTTTAAGATTACAGAACTCTCTTCCTACATCAAAAATAAAATCCCTGGCAAAAGGGCTTGTAGAAGTGGAAGGCACCCTGATCATGAAAAATCCGCTGACCTCTCCGGTGGATCACGAAACCTGCATAGGATATTATTACACCATTGAAGATATCAGCAAAGATTCCGACGGCAGGCTTTCTTATACCACCGTTCACAGGGAAACCCAATGTAATGTTTTCCAGATGCAGGACGAAACGGGAACCATAGAAGTACAACCCGATAAAATTGAATTGGTCCTGTTAGGAGAAACGAATGTGAGCAGCAACAACAATAAAAGATATACGGAAACCCTTTTGAAGGCCGGCCAGAAAATGCTCCTGGTGGGCTATGCAGATGCTGAGAATGGAGTTCCTTTTATAAGAAGAGATGATCATTATAAAATCCTGGGAATCACTTCAGCTTCCGGAATCACCGTGTGGAACAGATACCAGCCGCTGCTGAGGTCATTTTTATTCATTTGTTCCATCATCCTTTTAATAATCATCTATATACTCGTAGAATAATGAACCGGACAACCGCCATCATATTACTCGGATTGCTGGGGGCAGCAGTCATCAGCTTTTTAATCAATTTATACAACAAATTGGTGATGCTTAAATTTAATGTAGAAAAAGCCTATGGAAATATCGATGTTGTTCTGAAACAGAGAGCAGATGAAATTCCTAACCTGGTCAGCGTGGCCAAACATTTCATGAACTATGAAAAAGAGATTCTTACCCGTCTTACGGAGTTGAGGTCCTCTTACAGCAATGCCTCAGATTCAGAAAAAAAGACCGCATTAGCCAATGAAACCTCAAAAGCACTTACCTCATTTTTTGCTGTGTCTGAAAACTATCCGGAACTTAAGTCCAATAATAACTTCCTGGAACTGCAGAAAAGAATTTCCGAACTGGAAAATAAGATCGCGGACCGCAGAGAATTCTTCAACGACAGTGTAAACCTTTACAATATCGGCATCCATGAATTTCCCAATGTAATTTTTGCGAAAATGTTCGGTTACAAAGACAAAACCTTACTGGAAGTTCCTAACCCTGAAAAACAATATGATGGCGTTCAGTTTTAATACATTCTTTGGATTTGAGCAGGATCTCATCGCTTATCCGGAAGCAGCCATTTTTGGAGCCATGCTCGTACCTGTGTTACTGATGATTCCCATTGCAGTTATCGCCTGGATATTCAGAAAACTTAAAATTAATATGTACATCATCCATGTCCTTTTATATACCCTGATGTTTACATTTTTCCTGGGTTCTATAGCGATGCTGATCCTTTTCTTTATTACGGACAGAAACGGAATTAAATTAGCGTATTGCTGGACGGTCATTCTCGCGGGGATGTTCTTCTTTAGCCTTATCAATACAAATACTATCACCAAAATGTTTACGGATTGGTCAAAGATTATCAAAGAAAAAGATAATTCGAGGCGGTAAATAAGTGTAAAAATATATATTAAAAAAGAGGCTGTCTCAAAAGTGAGGCTGTCTTTTTTAGATAATTTCAACGCAAAGTCTGATACTATTTCTCCTAATTTCAAGGTATACAAAGAGATGTGGCTGTGCCACTGAATATGCGGACGTTTTATCCACACGCTTCATCGAATCAATTTCAATTGATTCTCTACTTTGCATTCCTAAAATATAAAGTATGATCTTCAAACTTTGCGTCTAATAAAAAAACTCTGCATAAAAAAAGCCGGCTCAACAAAGTTGAGCCGGCCTTCCTGACATTTAATCATTTATTTTACAATAAATTTCAGTGTAGACTGATCCAGTTTTAAAATATAAACGCCCTGCTCAAGATTTCTGATCTTAATAGAGTTTCCGTTTTTAAAAGGACTGTTGATCGTTTGAAGAGATTTACCCTGAAGATTGAAAATCTCAGCTTTCTGGATATGCTGAGTTTCTCCCTTGACAAAAATTTCCTGACCGGAAATTGGGTTTGGATATACCTGAAGCTCCTGAACTGCGGCTGCTTCAATTGAAGATTTTTGAGCCATTTTTGCTGTCCCGGATGAATAGCACGTCCATTTAAGGTCGTCGATCGCTACTCTGTTGCTGGAAGAGTTGTTTACAAGGCTTACCGTAACGTTTCCTGAAATATTGATGTTATTAATGGTTGTTGTGGCCGCTGTAGCACTGTAAGGGATGGTTCCTACTGTTGTACCGTTTACTTTTACATCAAAAGTTCCGTTGCTTCCTGAGAACTTAAGCTGTGTAGTTACAGTTAATGATCCGATACCGTTTGCTGAGCTTCCTGAAGTTAGAGAACCGTCTCTTACCGTGATCGCTTTGCTGTTGATGGTTTGATCTGTTCTGGAATCAGTTGCAGTCCATGAAATACCGCTTCCTGTCCATGTTCTTGAAGTATAAGATGATGCGCTGGCAGAAGGAATGGTTTCGAAAGTTTCATTCACGCAGTCTGTACCAGGATTAGTTGGTGTTCCTGGATCAGGAGTTCCCGGACCTGCATTACCCCAGATCTGGGCTACATAATTCGGATTGTCGATGAATGGATTTCTGTTCCCCTGATACGTATAAGAGGCATTATTTCTTCCGATTTCAGCAGCAGAAACAGGATCCTGATTGTGCCAAGCCAGAAGAACATTCAGCTCCCATGTCTGTAATCCCGGAAAAGCTGAATTTCCAAGCATATTTCCTGAAGAGAAAGTAGAAAGTTTGCTCTGGTAACGGGTTACAAAATAAAAGATCATTCTGGCTACATCACCTTTAAATTCGTCGATAGGTTCAAAAACAGTTCCGCCATAACCTGAAGATGAAGAACTTCCCAGCTTTGATCCGTTTTTAGAAGTAAATGTTGCTGAACCTACCTTTCCGAAAGGATAATTGCTTCTCATACCGTTCACTTTTCCGTCAGTGGCACGGATGAAATGAACATCAGAAACCATTGGCGAAGATTCACTGAATAAGCTTTGAGGCACAATATGTTCTCTGTTGTAGCAGTTTCCTTCTACGGAATATGTACCACACTGATTTGTTCCCGGAGTATATTTGTAAGGATCGGTACCTGTTGGTTTTTCCGAATAGATATCCATGATAGAACCGTCATTTTCATAGTTCTTATCAATATCAGTCGTTTTATAGGCTGTCCAGAGTCCGCTGTAGCCTTTGTCCTGATGTCCGCTGGTAATGATAGAACTTAATGCCGTTTTAAGTGCAGCACCGGTCAATCCATTGGCTGAACTGTAATACCCTGCAGGAGCCTGGGCATTCGCAAGCCCCGCTATCACAGTACATAAGATAATTTTTTTCATACTAATAAAATTTATGTAAGAATACTATATTTTCCCGAAACAGAAATTACATTACTGTTAATTTTGAAATGTACAGCATGCAGTTTTACAACGAACATAACTGTTTTCAAGCTTTCCACCGATAAATTTAAATGTTCAAAAATATACACAAACATCTGTGCTGATCTGAGAAATCTGTGGTTAAAAAGATATGTATTATAAAAGATAAAAGTTTTTAAATTTAGCTTATTGTAAATGAAATTTTAAACCGTTAAGGGATTTTAAGTCTTTAAGATTATTAAGTTGAGCTTCGCTTTAAGCAATGCATATCTTAAAAAATCTATAGATTTTCCTTAACTATTCTTATCTCCTGAATTAAACTTAATGTTTCAAAATAAACAAATGTTTGCTTTTTCTAAATCTTAAACATAAAAAAATCCGGTACAAAAAAATTGCACCGGATTATATATAAAATTGATTTAAATAAAATCTTATTTTCTCTGAGGAGGATAGTTTTTCATAATCTCAGCCATAATCTCAGGAATCTGTCTCTGCTTGGATCTCGGAGAATCTACGGAAATCCCGCTTCCGATGCCCTGCCAAACCAGCTTGTTTGTTTTAGAATCAATAAGATCTACGATCAATGCTCCTTCATTATAATTGCTGGTCCATGTTCTGCTCATACCGACACCCCATCCGAAAGGACCGCCCCATCCCCACATTCCGTAAGGAGAACCGTTGTTGGTAATATCCGTTACTTTTTTGTGATTTGCTTTTACATTGATGATCAGATCAGGATTTTCGCCGGACTGAAGTCCTTTGCTCTGAAGCTGTCTTGATAACTCGTTCAACACTCTGTCTTTATCAATATCATTCAGTTTCAGATCGTCAATTCTGATTTTATATGTTTTGTAGGTAGTGAAATTAGCCGTTTCAGCATAATCTGAACGTACCTGGAATGGACTGCACGATGTAAGGCCTAATGCAGCCGATGCTAACAAAATAAAAATATATTTTTTCATTTTATTTATTTTTTTTATCGTTTTTAATGAATGTATCAGTCTTTTTATCGTACCCGTAAGGACAGTGTCTGCAGCCGCTTTTACAGCAATATCCTCTTTTCAGATGGAATTTTTCCGTAAAAACCTTGTACCCCTGTTCATTGTAGTAGAAGTCTTCACCTTCTTTGATGTCATAATGGGCCATAAGTTAAATCTCTAAGTCAAAAAACTTTATATTTGTTAGTATGATAATTATATGCCAAAAGCCATTAAAAAAATTAAAAATTAACGGCATTGCTCTTTTTCCCTTTATCTTCATTAGGAAACCCGAAGATAAGGAAAATAATGTACTTATCAATCACGAAAAAATCCACTTAAGACAGCAGCTTGAAATGCTTATCATTTTCTTTTACATCTTCTATGTCATCGAATATTATTACTGGTTTTTCAAACTTAAAGACGGGTTCCTTGCCTACAAAAGAATCTCATTTGAACGCGAAGCCTATGCAAATGAACGGAATCTGGATTATCTGAAGAAAAGAAAATTCTGGGGTTTCAGGAAGTATTTGTGATATAAAATTAAAAGATTAAAAGATTAAAAGATTAAAAGATTAAAACATTCAAACATTCAAACATTCAAACAATTTCATTAAATATTCAATAGGAATGGGCTTTAATCCATTTTTAAAATATTAAATATTCATCAAGGCTTCAGCCAAAACATATATTCTTCATCCTTAAAAACGCAATCATCTGTGAAAATCTGTGTAATCCGTGGTGAATAAAAATTTTCACGAAAAAACGCATAAAAATTCAAAGCATATTACAAAATTAATAATTTCAAATATTCAATAGGGGCGGGCTTTAGCCCGCCTATAATAAATAAATCTGCATTCATCCGGCTTTAGCCAAAACCTAAAAATTAAACCTAAATTCCACAAATTTTTCCACGAATAATCACAAAAACATTTAACATCATCATCTGTGAAAATCTGTGTCATCCGTGGTTAAAAAATATTCCTACAAATAAAATATTTTTGCAAATACCTGCAATCATCTCTGCAAATCCTTACTCATCGGTCGTCAAAAAAATCAATTCCAAATCTTTTACTAATTTTGCATATAATAGTTAAATACTAATAATGCTGTTAAAGCTCCCGGCAGAACCTATTCCCATTCAGGAAATATCCATTTCTGAAAACATAAAACTCTTTCTTAAAAGAGAAGATCTTATTCATCCCCAAATCTCAGGAAATAAATATTGGAAACTGTTTCACAACATCAATAATTATCTGGAGAATAATCCGGAAAACCCTTATCTCATTACGTTCGGAGGAGCATTTTCCAATCATATTGCTGCGGTTTCTGCGGTTGGAAGCCTGTCCGGTATTCCTACGCTGGGAATGATAAGAGGGGAGGAGCTTGCGGCTAAATGGCGGGATAATCCTACATTAATTTTTGCAAAAAGAAACGGGATGAACCTGAAATTTGTCACCCGCGAAGAATACAGACACAAGGAAAAACTTACGGAATTTCTGCAGAACGAGT
Source organism: Chryseobacterium endalhagicum (assembly GCF_016745235.1). Taxonomy (GTDB): domain Bacteria; phylum Bacteroidota; class Bacteroidia; order Flavobacteriales; family Weeksellaceae; genus Chryseobacterium; species Chryseobacterium endalhagicum. The sequence continues at coordinate 902,581 of NZ_JAELVM010000001.1, forward strand.
TCCCTGAGGCACTTATCATCCCTGAAGGAGGAACCAATGAAGAAGCGGTGGAAGGCGTGAAAATGATGCTGAATGACCAAACAAAAGATTTTGATTATCTTTGCACCGCAGTCGGAACGGGAGGAACCGTTGCCGGAATTGCAAAATTTTGTGAAGAAGATCAGAAAGTTATAGGATTTAAAGTAGTTGACGATGCTTCACTGGAGAATAAAATCTCTGAATTAACTTTGAAACAGAATTTTAATCTAATAGATTCATGTTTTGGAGGTTATGGTAAAATAAAAGATGAAAACATCCGTTTTATCAATGATTTTAAAGAGAAATACGGGATTCCTTTGGAACCGGTATATACAGGAAAGATGATGCAGAAAGTTTTCGAACTTATAGAAGAAGGATATTTTCCTGAGAACAGCAGGATTCTGTGCTTTCATACCGGAGGATTACAGGGTATTGAAGGAGCAAATCTGCTTTTGGAAAAACAGAATAGAAATTTAATTATATAAGTAAAAATTGAAAAACATGAAAAGACTTTTCTTACTCATAAGCCTTTTAGTTTTATCAAAATTCTCAGCTCAGGCTTGGGCTACTGAAGACCAGTACATTCAAAAATTCGCTAGATATGCGGTAGAAGAAATGGAAAAATACAAAATTCCGGCTTCCATCACATTGGCTCAGGGACTTCTGGAAACGGGAGGAGGGCAGAGCAGACTGGCTCAGGAAGGTAAAAATCACTTCGGAATAAAATGTAAGGAAGACTGGACCGGAAAAACCATGAAGCACACAGATGATGCGCCTAATGAATGTTTCCGTGTTTATGACGATCCTCGGCAGTCTTATGAAGATCATTCCATATTCCTTTCAACAAGAAAATACTACGCCAATCTTTTCAATCTTAATATGAAGGATTACAAAGCGTGGGCACATGGATTGAAAAAAGCGGGCTACGCAACCAATCCTCGTTATGCCTCAATTCTGATCACTAAAATTGAAAAGTACAGACTGTATGAGTACGACGATACCAATTCTAAAGAAGTACTCTATGCCGTTCTTAAAATGTATCCTAACCTGAAAGATGACCAGACGTTCATGGCTCAGCTGGAACCTTCGAAAATGGGAATTAAGAAAAAAGATCCCGTTACAGTAGAGGTTCCTTACAAGCAGACCTCTTATGTGCAGCAGCAGAAAAGAGTGGAAAGGATCAAAACGAAAGCTGAAATTCTTAACTCAATACTTATCAAAAGCCACCCGAATGACGGGCTGAAATATATTGTAATTCCGGAAGATACTACCGTTAAATTCATTGCAGACAAATTCAAAGTAAGCGAAAGCAGACTGATAAAATGGAATGAATTAGATAACAATGTTTTAAGAAAGAATGATATTGTCTTCCTTGAATCTAAGAATTCTGAAGGAAATACCGCAATGTACAAAGCCGAATCCGGTGAAGATATGCACGATATCGCACAGAAATTCGGAATCAAATTGAATAAATTATATGCTAAAAACAGAATGGATGAAGGACAGAGACCTTCTCCGGGCCAGCTGATTTATTTAATTGACAAAAAACCACGAAACTAATTTTTTGTTGCAGGTTCCTTGTTTTCAGTTGCTGAATAACTGCGAATGATGAACTTTCAGCGTTCAACTACAATATGAAATACCAAAGAAGTTCGGCTCTGTTTGATGAAGCCTACAAATACATTCCCGGCGGAGTAAATTCCCCGGTACGCGCATTCAAATCGGTAGGAGGTGTTCCTGTATTTATGAAATCTGCCAAAGGGGCTTACCTTACCGATGCAGACGATAATACCTACATCGACTATATCAATTCCTGGGGGCCGGCTATTTTAGGGCACACCCATCCGGAAGTTCTGGAAGAATTGAAATTACAGGCTGAGAAAGGCTTCTCGTTCGGAGCGCCTACAGAACTGGAAACAGAAATTGCAAAATTCATCATAGAAAACGTTCCGAATATAGATCAGATCAGAATGGTTTCTTCCGGTACAGAAGCATGTATGAGTGCTGTAAGACTGGCAAGAGGATTTACAAAAAGAGATAAGATCGTTAAGTTTGAAGGCTGCTACCATGGCCACTCAGATTCATTTCTGATCAAAGCGGGAAGCGGTGCAGCTACTTTCGGAAACCCGAATTCTCCGGGAGTAACGGAAGGAACGGCGAAGGACACTCTTCTGGCCCGTTATAATGATTTTGAGCAGGTAGAAGACCTGTTCCGTCATAATCAGGGAGAAATCGCAGCAGTGATCATTGAACCGGTTGCCGGAAATATGGGCTGTGTACTTCCTGAAAATAATTTCCTTCAGAACCTTAGAAAGATATGTGACGAAAACGGAGCTTTACTGATTTTTGATGAGGTGATGACCGGTTTCAGACTGGCTTTCGGAGGAGCACAGGAATTGTATAATGTAAAAGCTGACCTGGTAACTTACGGAAAAGTTATTGGCGGAGGTCTCCCGGTAGGAGCTTTTGCAGGAAGAAATGAAATTATGGATCATCTGGCCCCAAAAGGAGGTGTGTATCAGGCTGGAACATTAAGCGGAAATCCATTGGCAATGAGAGCCGGATTGAAAACTTTACAGCTGATCAAAAATGATCCGGAATTTTTCAACAGGATCAATAAAACAGCAGAAACACTGGATTTTGAGATGGGTAAAATTCTAAATGAAAAAAGTATTGCCCATAAGATCAACAGAAAAGGATCCATGATGTCTGTATTTTTCCATACCAACAGAGTTTCCAATTTTGATGAAGCGGAAGCGGCCAACCATCCTTTGTTCAATAATTTCTTCCACCAGATGCTTAAAAATGGGGTATATCTTCCGCCAAGCGGATATGAAACGTATTTCATCAGTGATGCCATCAAGGATAAAGAAATTGATATGACACTGGAAGCCGTAAGAAAATTTGAATATTATTCTTAAGATTTAAAAATAAATAATAACAGGACCGGGTTTTAGAATCCGGTCTTTTTTATGTCCGATAGATTGAAAGGATGGATCGTTAAATGTTTTTTTGAACCATTAAGAGCAATAAAGGAGGTAAGAATAGGTAAGGAAATCTAAAGATTTTTTAAACAGCACAGCCTTAAATAAAGCGAAGCCTAACTTAATATTCTTAAAAACTTAATGAATCTTAATGGTTCAATTTTTTATCTCCCGCAGATGACGCGGATTATACAGATTTATAAGTTGCTAAATCCGGAGATTTTAGACGAATGACAAATATCTGGTGGCTGAGGGCCTCTAAGCCACCAGTATCTAAATTTTCAATAAATCATACAGATATTGTAATAAACCATACATCCCGATCATTCCGCTTCTTTATATTTTTGTCATAAATAGATTGGAAATGAAGACCCCTTCCCACACAATATCCCGCAAAGATTTTATAAAAAACTCTGCACTGGCAGCAGCCGGACTCACCTTAATCCCCAATATTATGGCCGCAACCCCATTTTTTGATGAACAAAATGCTTCTGCAAAAGGAAAATTGACTTTAAAAAATGTCCGCCTGGAAACCGGTTTTGAATATGAAGAAGGAGAAGTGATTGCCACAAAGACCGGTCTTTTTTATATAGAAATTGAAAACGGAAAGATCAAAAGTATTGCTCCCAACCAACCCAATTCGAAGGCTGTGGATGCTAAAGGAATGCTGATGCTGCCTGCGTTTAAGGATATGCATATTCATTTGGATAAAACATTTTACGGCGACAAATGGCAGGCTGTAAGAAAAAGAACGGGCGGGGTGAAAGGAATGATTGCGCTGGAACAGAAAATGCTTCCTGAATTGCTTAAAAACTCAACGTTCAAAGCAGAGAAAATGATTGAGCTTCTTCAGTCTAAAGGAACTTCTTTTGCCAGAAGTCATGTGAATATTGAACCGACTTCAAAGCTGGAATCATTAAAAAATCTTCAGAAAGCGTTAGAAAACAGGAAGAAAAGTTTTGGAGCTGAGCTTGTGGCTTTTCCGCAGCATGGAGTATTTTACACAGATTCGGTGCCGTATCTAAAAGAAGCGGCTCAAATGGATATCGATTTTATTGGTGGAGTAGATCCCTTTACCATTGATGGATCCATTGAAAAAACTATAGATTTTACCGTTCAGCTGGCTTTGGACCATCAAAAAGGAATTGATATTCACCTTCATGAAACCGGGGAATCCGGATTGAATACTGTGGAATATCTTATTAAAAAAGTCAATGAAAATCCGTCCCTGAAAGATAAAACCTATTTAAGCCATTGCTTTATTTTGGCTAAATTAGAGAAAGCGAAACAGGAAGAAATTGCTGAAAAACTGGCTGATGCCCGCATTGGAATTGTGTCTACCATCCCTTTCGGAAGCCTGGTCATGCCGATTCCAACTTTATATAAACATCATGTAACAGTATTAACGGGTAACGACAGTATTGTAGATCACTGGAATACTTTTGGAACGGGAAGTGTTCTTCAGAAAGCGAATCTGATGGCCCAGCTGTATGGCTATTCCACGGAGTTTTTACTCTCAAGAAGCCTGAAACTGGCGACTGCGAATATTCTTCCACTGGATGATAAAGGGAATCAGCAATGGCCCAAATCCGGAGATGCTGCTGATTTTGTCCTGATGAATGCCAGCTGTTCTGCAGAAGCCGTTTCAAGAATTTCTAAGGTAGAATCATTGGTGCATCAGGGAAATGTGGTGTATTAAAATTTTACTTTAAAAAATTGGAAATATCTGGTGGCTTCGAGGCCCTCAGCCACCAGATATTCATCATTCGTCTAAAATTTCTGAGTTTAATAACTATTAATCTGTATAATCTGCGCAATCAGCGTGAGATGAAGATTACAGAAAATTCACCGTTATAAGTTTCAAAGTCTGCTTAATATGAAAATATCTTCATCCGTTCAGATTTCCTGCATAAATTTTACTAATTTTAGGAGAAAATCAAGCCAGGTGGGGCATCATACAGATTATTTTCCGGTTTTAGGCATTCAGGAGTTCAATGAAAACCAGCTTCAGGGCTGTCATTTGCTGTTTAATGAGCTGCATGGTGAACGTTCCATTGATGAACCTCATAAACACGATTTTTTTATTATCAACCTTTTTGAACAGGGAAAAGGCAGCCATACCATCGATTTTATAGAATATGAAGTGGGAAATTTTCAGATTCATCTTGTTTTTCCGGATCAGGTCCATCAGTGGGTCATTGAAAAGGAAACAATAGGCTATCAGCTGATGATCAGCAGGGATTGGTTTGAGAGTTTTCTGCCGTCGCTGAGGTTTTCAGCTTCTTATTACCAGAATCATCCTGTAATTCATCTTTCTCAGGAAGCTTTTGAAACGTTCCGTCACGAATTTCAGTCCATTCAGAAAGAAGTGGGCGAAGAGCATGTATTCTGGGAAGTGGTTCAGAAGCGGAGTGAACTGATCGGGTTGCTGGTCAGCAAATCTGTGGAAGGTGCTTTTAAAGATTTTGAAATGTATCATTCCAATCCTATTATTTCTAAATTTCTACATCTTATTGACGAGCATTTCAGAACGGAAAGATCAGTTTCTTTTTACGCGGATAAGCTAAATATTTCTGCTAACTATTTAAATATTGTCTGCAGGAAAAACCTGAATGCTTCGGCGTCATCACTTATTCAGGACCGGATTCTGCTGGAAGCGAAACGTCTTTTGAAAGTCTCGGAAATGTCCGTAAAAGATATAGTGTACGATCTGGGTTTTTATGATCATGCAAGTTTTTCTAAATTTTTCAAAGCACAAACGGGAATGACTCCGTCTCAGTTCAAAGAATAATTCATACAAGACATGGCATAATTGATACACTGCTTCTGAAACAAAAGCGGGGTAACTTTGTTCTGTTAAAAGTAAAGTCATGCAGTTTCCCTATCAATTAACCGCAAAAGGAAAATATTCACTCAAAAATGTCCGCCTTGAAACCGGATTTGAATACGATGAAGAAGAAGTGATCAGGACAAAAACCGGCCTGTTCAGTATTGACATCGAAGCTGGAAAGATTAAAGCCGTAAAAAAGAATGATCCTGCTTCAGATGCCCTGGATGCCAAAGGATTTCTGATGCTTCCGGCCTTTAAAGATATGCATGTTCATCTGGACAAAACCCTGTACGGACTTCCATGGCAGGCACTTTCCCCGAAAAGAAGATCGGTAAAGGATATGATCGCTTACGAACAGGAAATCATTCCCGAACTCTTAAAAACATCCGTGGAAAGGGCAGAGCAGCTCATCAGTCTGCTTCAGCATTACGGAACTTATTTTGCAAGAACGCACTTTAATATTGATCCTACTTCGGGATTGAAATCACTGGAACATCTTGAACAGGCATTGGAGAATAAAAAGGATTCTTTCAAAGCTGAACTTGTGGCTTTTCCGCAGCATGGATTGTATTATACAGATACTATTCCCTTGATGAGGGAAGCGGCACAGCTGAAAAGTGTAGGTTTCATCGGCGGGCTAGATCCGTTCAGTATTGACGGAAGCATTGAAAAAGTACTTGACTTTACGGTACAATTAGCCTTAGACCATCAAAAAGGAATTGACATCCATCTTCATGAAACAGGAGATTCCGGGATGAAAACAATCAATTATCTGATCGATAAAGCCATTGAAAATCCCGAACTTCAGGGAAAGACATTTGTAAGTCATGCTTTTGCTTTAGCTCATCTTTCCCCAAAAGAAACGGAACAAATTTCTGAACGGCTTGCAGAAGGAAAAGTAGGAATTGCGTCATCAGTTCCTTTCAGGGGAACCATTATGCCGATTCCGGTATTGAAAAAATACGGAGTGGATGTCCTGATCGGAAATGACAATGTTCAGGATTACTGGAGTACTTTCGGATCGGGAAATATGCTTCAAAAAGCGAATCTTATTGCTGAGCTTTACGGCTGCGAAACAGAATTTGAACTGTCGAGAACCCTTCAGTTTGCCACCCAACAGATTCTTCCGCTGGACGAAGAAGGAAAGCAGCAATGGCCCAAAGCAGGAGATGCAGCATCGATAGTACTTACTGACGCTTCCTGTTCAGCAGAAGCCGTTTCCAGAATCTCTGGGATAAAAGCCCTGATGAATGAGGGAACCCTTTTCTGGAGGCATTAATTAAAATATATATTTTTTAATATACTTGTTTTTTGTGAATAAAGCCATTGGATTTTCCGGTGGCTTTTTCGGTGTAGTTTTGTCTGATTGACGATTTGTTCATATTTTGCATATGATAAAATAATAAATCTTAAAATATGCCTCAATATATAGATTCGTATTATCTGGTAAATCAAAGAAGTTCCTGTCTCATTGAAAAATTTTTCCATGATTTTGCACCATCGCACAGAGAATTAGCTTGTGATTATCCTGTTCCTCAATATTCAGATGATACTGAAATAACTTTTTTTAACACTAAAGAACTGTTGAGCTATTTAGATCAGAATCCAACTATTGATTATATTATTTACTGGGAAAATCTGGATAATACTTCAGAGCTTAAACAGATTACTTTACAATATACGGATGATGGAAAAATGATTTTTGGAGCCTCAATTTATGGAAATGAAGTGGATTCAAAAGAAAGCCTGTTAATGTTCTATAAAGTGAAAAGATATCTCAATGTTGATTACGCTTGCATAACCGGTGAAGAACCTCCTCCTGGCAATTCTGAAGAGTTTATCAGATTTTGTGAGCAGCGGTATGTACCCTTGAAGAATTTTGATATAAATTTATAAAAATAGAAAGGGAAAAAGATTTGTAAAAGGAAAGCAAAAAATATTGACTGGAAATTTTAGCTGTCAATTTGATATGAAAATAAAAAGCCATCAGAAAAAATCCTGATGGCTTTTAAAATTTGATATGAAGAAACTAGTTACTTATTGTAATCCTGCTAAAAGGTTTACTCCGTCTACTGTAGCCCAAGCTCCAGGAGTAAGAGATACTTTAGTAACAGTACCAGCATTGGTGAACGTTTTTCCACCATTAGTTTGAGCATAACCCCAAACTCCCTGGTTGTCAGAATTTACATAGTTAATAGGCGATACTACTACTTTTCCTGGGGTAACCTGGCTTGTATTGGTTGCGTCATCCTGAATCAGTACAGCGTAAGCATTTTTACCACCTGTATTTTTGTATCCGCTTATATAAACATTAGAGAAAATACCTGTTCCTTGTCTTTTGAACTGGATTGCTGAAATTTCTACTGAACCAGCAACTTCAGGATTTGTATTAGCATCTCTGATTAATGTGATGTTAGAAATCTTAGGAGCTGTGTTGTCTACGTTTGCAGAAGCTTCGATTTCCATTCCAAAGTTTCCTGTTGCAGTTTGGAAAGCATACCAGTTGGTATTATTCTGCCCGCTCCATGCATCCTGCCAGTCGAATGAATCATCATAATTTCCGTAAGCAACAATATTTTTAGCACTTACTGTTCCTCCGAAGAATTCAAAACCGTCATCTGTTCCTTTGTAAGAAACAAGATTTTCAAGAGTGGTTCCTGCTCCTACAGAATAGAAAGTCATAGAATTGGTTTCAGAAGTACCGTCATTGATCTTTTTACCACCATATTCTACACGAACAAATTTCATTGTTCCAGAATTATGGTTAGCATCATTACCTCCGTAATAAACGCTGTTTCCATCTTCAGAAAGAGCCTGAGCTAATCCGTTAACAGCTTTAATTGGTGCGTTACCATATAGTGTAATTCCTCCCCAATCTCCAGGCTGCTTATTGGTAGTAGTGAAAACAATAGGTTCACTTGCTGTTCCTACCGCATTTATTTTTCCATCCTGTAATATTACTAAACTACTGGATTTAGTTGTTACTGCATTAAAAACTGCACCTGGCTCAATGGTTATTGTTGCTCCGCCTGTTATCTTTACAACCCCATCTAATATATATGTACCTTTTTTAATTAAAATATCTTTTGTGATTGTGCCAGAAAGTGTTCCACTACCGCTTAGTACACTTTCCGTAGTACCTGGAGTAGTTACTGTCCCACTACCATTATCTCCATCATTTATTTCGATTGAGCATGAAGATAATGTTAAACTCACTGCTAGAGTTAAGGATAATAAAGTTAAAAGATTCTTTTTCATTTTATACTAAGATTTAATTTTTACGAATTTAGAAAGTGTAGCCAACTGTAAAGTTGAAGTTGACTCCGTTGAAATAATTGTTAAGTGCGTAGTTACCGTTTGTTTTAACAGGATAATAGCTGTTATCTCCCAATTCCACACGATATTTACTGTTAAGGATATTTTGAATTCCTAATTTGACATTCCAGTTTTTAGTGATTTGATTTTGATATACAAAATCTAACTGATGAAATGGTTTTTCATAGTAGTTATCTGTTCCTGAACCTCCTACAGCATAGATTTTTGATCCTGAAACATTATAAACTACTGATAATGTACTGCTTAGGTTTTTAGAGTTTTTGTATTCATATTTCAGGTCTGCGTTGATTGTATATGGAGCAGCTCCCTGTAATCCTCTTTTATGAAGCTGATCATCTGTGAAGCCTGGAAGGTTGGGTCTTTCAGTCTTCAATTGCTCTTCACTTCTCTTTACATCAGTGTACATAAAGGTTGCATTGGCACCTAGTGTAAATTTATTTAATGACTCTGAAATTCTACCTAAACTTAAAATTCCTTCTAGCTCAACTCCCGCCAGCGTTGCTCTGTCTGCGTTATAAAAAGTAATTACAACACCACTTGCGTTTCCAGATGGAGCAATTGATTTTTCAATAGCATTGTCAATTCTCTTTGCAAAAAGGTTAACAGCAAACATTTCTTTGTTTGTAGGGAAGTATTCCCATTTCAAGTCAATATTATAATTTTCGCTGTTGCTGATGTTTTCATTTCCTCTAACTGTAGTATTATCAGGGTTGATATACTCAATAGGCATAGTTTCAATAAGAATAGGACGTGTAACAGTCTTGCTTACAGAAAATCTTAAATTGTTTTTATTATTTAATGCCTTTTTGATGGAAAGGGAAGGAAGGAAATAATTTTTATTATTCGTTAAATTAAGTCTGGTGGCATCCCCCGGTTTATTATAACGAATGATTCTCATATCGTTTTCAAATCTACCTCCAATTAAAATATCCCAGCTGTCATTTGGCTTATAGTCAAAATTAAGATATCCCGCATTGACAAACTGATATATATTTGATAGATAAGAATAAGCATCGGAATCCTCTTTATAGAATAGTCTGTCATTATTGATAGAATTTTCTAAAGTAGACTGAATATTGTCTACATCAATATTAACAGGAGTGTTTAAGCCTTTTGGAGTACCAAATATAAATCGGTAAGAATTTTTTCTTACATCGGTAAATCCATTATATCCTACTGATAATTGCATTGGATAATCTTTTCTCTCACCCTTGTCGCCCAATAGAACCGAATATTCTCCGAAAGCAGAAGCATAAAATCTACCGTCAACATCTAAGTACTGTCTTATCAGGTTGTTTCCTCCATATGAAAACGCTGCATTTCTGAAATCCTGAGGATAAGTAAGTTCAAATATTTTTCTGTCAGGCTGGCTGTAATTATTCATTACGTAACTCCCTCCTGCTTTAAATAAATGACGCTCTCCAAGTTTTTGAGAAGCTGTTAACTGCAGATTTAAAAATCTGGATACATCCTGCTGATTAGTTCTGAAAAAACGTTTGTCTTCAACACTGAAATTTTTAAAACCTGTAAAATCTTCAATAATATTTGCAGAATTCTGAAGATAGATAGCATTTAAGTTAATATTTGTACCCTTATTCTTATAGGCTGTTCCAAACAATACTGATGACTCAAGTTCATAAACATAGCTTTTCTTGTCTAGTAAATTACTGAGTTCTATAATTTGGCCATTATCTCTATATTGATTATTAGCTCCCTCTCTGTATGAGAATTTTGAACCTTGATTCAAAGAGAAAAGGAATCCGATATTTCCTGTTTCACCTGCTTTTACCTTTTGCACAGTTGTGAAACCAATACTTGTATTCGGAAGAGACTTAATATTGTCAACATTCCATGAATCTTTAAAAGAATTTAAGGATTCGCTTTTGTTAAAGTTATAAGTATTAGGCCTTGAATCTCTCACCTCATTCGGAAGTCTTCTGTCTCTGGAATTCAAACCTAAGTATCCATTAATACCCTGTGCCCCCTCAGACACTTTAAAATTATCCCTGAACGTACTCAAAGTATTCACGCCCACACTGAATTCCACCTTCGTAAAAGGCTTGTCGATTGTAAGTGTTTCAATATCAAACGTAGCACCGGCAAAATCTCCGTAAAGGTTAGAATTGAAGGTTTTATAGATATTCAGTTTTCCTACTACATCAGTCGGGAACTGCTTTAAAGCAATAATCTTCTGGAAAGGGTTGTTGGATGGTGAACCAAGACCGTTGATCAATAGATAATTGTATCGCTCTTCAAGTCCTCTTACAAAAAGTCCTCTTCCTTCTACTGTAGTGATCCCCGTTACTTTTGTAAGTCCTTGTTCCACGTTCGAGATCCCTTTTCTGGAAATCTCTTCAGCACTTACAGCCTGTTTTTGAATAACCGCTTTTTTTTGTTCTCCTAATACCGCAGTTTCAGTTTTCTTGTTGCTGCTTCCCTGGATTACTACGCCATCAATTTTTTTCTCCTTTATGATCGTGTCCTGCTTCGTTTCTTGAGCGTAAAACATGGATCCGGATAAAAATACGACCGCAATGCTAAGTTTATTAATTTTCATTATCTTACTTACTTTGTTTACTAGATTCTTTCGGTGCAAAGGAATAAAAGTTTAACCGGGTAAGTGGTTTAGTGAATTTTAATTTTTCTTTAACTAAACATTAATAAAAGAAGATTATTGTTAACTTTATATGAACGATAATACATTTGTTCATCTGTGCTTTAAAATTTATTAACTTTGACTCAGTAAAAATTTAAAATGAACCAAAAGAAAATACTCTTAATAGACGACGAACTGGATATTTTAGAGATTCTGTCTTACAACCTGGAAAAAGAAGGCTACGATATTTATACAGCCACAAACGGTAACGAAGGTATAGATAAAGCCAAAGAAATCGTCCCTGATCTCATCCTGTTAGATGTCATGATGCCTGAAAAAGACGGGATCGAAACATGCCAGGAACTTCGTAAAGTAAAAGAACTTCAGAAAACACTGATCGTTTTCCTTTCCGCAAGAAGCGAGGAATTCTCTCAGCTGGCAGGATTCCAGGCTGGAGCTAATGATTATATCGTGAAGCTCATCAAACCGAAAATCCTGATCTCTAAAGTAAATGCTTTACTGCAGCTTACGTCACAGGTTTCAGACAACGCGAAGCTTATCGAGATTGGCGACCTGGTAATCGACAAAGACAATTTCAGAGTTTCAAAAAGCGGACAGCAGTTCCTTCTTCCTAAAAAAGAATTCGATTTGCTTTACCTTTTGGCTTCCAATACCGAAAAAGTATTCAAAAGAGAAGAAATTCTTGAAAAAGTATGGGGCAATGATGTAATTGTAGGAGAAAGAACCATTGACGTACACATCAGAAGATTAAGAGAAAAACTGGGAATCAATACCATCCAGACATTAAAGGGAATCGGTTATAAGCTTATTGTTTAATAATTTAAATTCCTACCTTTACATAACCTATAAAAACTTGTAAAATTGAAATTTTACAGACTTACACTCGTCGCCTCGTGTCTTCTGACACTGGTGATGTTTCTTTTAGTGATCATCTTCGATTCACTGAAGGATATCTATTACCAGACCCCATTCTTTAAAATCGGTCTTTTCATCTGCCTGATCCTGATTTTTATGATCAATTATGTAGTTCTTGAGCTTCTCTTCAACTACTACGGAAAAAAACAGGTACGCGGCCTTTCACAGATGCTTCCGCAGGAAATTGTTCATAACAATAACGAAAATATTACCATCAGAGAACTGGGTGAAAGATTCTCGGATCTCAACCAGCAGCAGGTAACGGAAATCGATATGATGAAAGAAATGGAAAGCTACCGTAAAGAATACATCGGAAACGTTTCCCATGAGCTTAAAACACCGTTGTTTTCCATTCAGGGATATGTGGAAACCCTCAGGGATGGCGGTGTCGATAATCTGACTATCCGCGATAAATATCTCGAAAGAATTGATAAATCTGTGGAAAGGCTTATTGCCATTGTTACCGATCTGGATATGATCAACAGGCTGGAAGCAGGGGAGATCAGCATCAGCGCTTCAAAATTCGATGTTAATCTTTTAATTAAAGAAATTTTTGAACTTCTGGAATTTGAAGCCGAAAAACATAATACCACGCTTCAGATTCAGACCCTTCATCCGCAGATATTTGTAGATGCAGACAAACAGAAGATTTCCCAGGTTTTTATTAATTTAATTTCCAATGCCATTCATTATGCCAACCGTCAGGAAGCAAAAGTCGTGGTGAAAACCAGCGTTCTTAAAAATAAAGTGCTGATAGAGGTTATTGATAACGGAATGGGAATAAAAACAGAGATTCTTCCAAGGATCTTTGAAAGGTTCTACCGCGTAGAAACCAGCAGAAGCAGAAGGGAAGGAGGTTCAGGCCTTGGGCTGGCCATTGTAAAGCACATCCTTGAAGCACACCATGAAAATATCACCGTAGAAAGTGTCTATCTCGAAGGAACCAAATTTAGCTTTATGCTTGAAAAAAGTAAATAATTTTGGTAAAATGTAAGAAAAAAAAATATTTTAAAAAATCGCTAAATATTTTTTTGTCACATGTCATTTATTATATATTTGCAACAGAGATTTATCATAATAATTAAGGGCAAAAAAAGTAATTTAAGAAACTGATATGGTTTACAAGATCCGCGTAATATTAGATGCGAAAGAGGATATTTTCCGTGATATTGAAGTAAAGGGAAAACAGTCACTATGGAACTTACATTTGGGAATTAAAAGTGCGTTCAGTCTTCAGGGAGACGAGCTTTCTACTTTTAATATGTTGGAAGACGACGGAACAATTGTTAAAAGCGTTCCACTGGAAGATATGAGTGATGATGGTGACGGCGAAATTATGTCTGACGTGTACATTGATGAAGCTTTCGAAAAGGCGGGTGACAAAGCACAGTTCCAGTACGGACTTCTTGACCTTTGGGAATTTTTCTGCGAGCTTGTAGAAGTGATCGATGAAACAAAAGGCGTTATTTATCCTATTACCGTATACAGATTTGGAAATGTTCCGTTAAAAGCACCAAGCAAGAGCGGAACCGGAGGATCCAAAAAGAGATCAGCAATGCCGTTAATGGACGATGATTTCAGTTTTGATGATGACTTTGGATCAAGCACCAGTTTCGAAGATGAAGATGACGACAGCTTTGATGACGAAGAAGAAGACTACAACGATGATGTTTTCGAAGATGAGGAAGACAATGACGATGAAAGATAGCATCTGAATACAATATAAGGCCTTGGATTTTTGTCCGGGGCTTTTTTATGTGAAAAGTGAATTTTGCTTCGCAAGTGAATGGTGAATTTGAAAGTAGCATGCTTTCAATCACGGTTTACTTTTCACCTGTGGTATTTTCTTTGAAACTTAATGTCAATGGTGAATTTTGCTTCGCAAGTGAATGGTGAATTTGAAAGTAGCATGCTTTCAATCACGGTTTACTTTTCACATGTGGTATTTTCTTTGAAACTTAATGTCAATGGTGAATTTTGCTACGCAAGTCAATAGTGATTTTAAAGCTGCATATTTATTATTGACGATTCACAATTCACTTACGTAGCAAAATTCACCATTAACATTTCTTAATCTCAGTCTAAACCTCTGCCTTTGCCTCAACCTGAAATAAAGATTCACCATTCACTCGCGAAGCAAATTGACAATTGACCATTCACATTTAGCAAAATTCACGATTAACTACTCACAATTCACCCTCACACACTTCATTTTTCCTTACTTTTGTTAAAAATAGATGAATGAAGAAATTAATTCTACTAGCAATAATTGGTCTGGGAATTGTTTCCTGTACCACTCAAAATACAATAAACACTATGGATTTGCCGAAAGACTGGAAGCATACAACCAATATATACGAAGTCAATGTAAGACAATACACTCAGGAAGGAACATTTAAAGCATTTGAAAAAGAAATGCCCCGACTGAAGAAAATGGGCGTAAAAACGCTCTGGTTCATGCCCATAACGCCAATCGCTCGGCAAAATAAAAAAGGAAGCCTTGGAAGTCCTTATGCAGCCTCGGATTATACTTCTGTCAACCCTGAATTCGGAACCCTGAATGATTTTAAACATATGGTAAATGAAGCCCACAGACTGGGTTTCAAAGTCATTATCGACTGGGTGGCCAATCACACGGGCTGGGACCATATCTGGACCAAAACACATTCGGAGTTTTACCTGAAAGATCCCGATGGGAAATTTCACATCGCTTCTGGAATGGATGACATCATTGAGCTGGATTACAAAAACCAGGAAATGAGACTGGCCATGATTGATGCCATGAAATTCTGGGTAAAGGAAACCGGAATTGATGGTTTCAGATGTGATCTGGCCTCCTGGGTAGAAGTGGATTTCTGGGAGCAGGCACGTCCCGAAGTTGAAAAAATAAAGCCGTTGTTCTGGCTGGGAGAATTTGATGAACTGGAAAGCCCGGAATACGGAAAAGTATTTGATGCCAGCTATTCATGGAAATGGATGCACAAATCCGCCGATTATTATAAAAAAAATGAACCGCTTCAGGAACTTAAAGACCTGTTGGTGAAATATTCAAATATTGGCGATGCTTCCATGAGAGCATGGTTTACAACCAATCATGACGAAAATTCATGGAACGGCACCGAATACGAAAAATACGGTACGATCACGAAACCTATGGCTGTTTTCTCCGCAACCTGGAATGGGGTGCCTCTTCTGTACTCGGGCCAGGAGCTTCCCAATATGAAAAGACTGGAATTCTTTGAAAAAGATGTCATCAAGTGGACCAATACCTTCCAGATGGCTGAATTTTATAAAACCCTTCTCGAATTAAAAGCTTCCAACCCGGCATTAAAAGGCGGAGATGCCAAAGTATCAACCTATCTTCTGAACACGACCGCCAATGATAAAATTCTTGCCTACATAAGAAAGAACGGAAAAGATGAGGTTCTCGTAGTTCTGAATATGTCCAAAGGGCCTGTAGACTTCACTATTGAAGATGAAAATCTTTCAGGAACTTTCAGGAATATCTTCGACAGGACCAAAAGAGATTTCGACAGCGGAAAATATTTCACATTTAAGGTTTCAGATTACGCCGTTTTTGAAAAATAAATAGTCATGAAACAAAGTTGAAATATTTTCAGCGATGATAATATTCAACAGGGGCGGACTTTAGTCCGCTCATTTTATGCATATTTGTATATGGCTTTAGCCAAAACGTATATTTTGCAGGCTATCCTTCTCTTGCAAGATGAATTAAGAGATTTTCACACGAAAACTTTCACGACATGAACAAACAGGAATTACTAGACATCATAAAAACAAAAATCACCACCAAGATCCAAAACTTTGAAAATCTTATAGCCGAAACCCGTGCTTCCAGTAATGACACTAAAAGTTCAATGGGCGATAAATACGAAACCGGCAGAGAAATGCTCCAGCAGGAGATCAATAATCTTCAGCGGCAGCTTAACGAATCTTTGAGTCAGCTTGCAGTGATCCAAAAAATATCCGCCGAACCATCTGATAAGGTACAGACAGGCGCTTTAGTAAAAACAGACAAAGGCTTATTCTACATTACGGTATCCGTAGGTGAAATTATTTCAGACAATCAGAAGATAATGACTGTTTCTGCAGAGTCTCCACTGGTGAAAGCGATGTCAGGTAAAAAATCTGCAGAAGGATTTGTTATAAATAATATTCACCAAAAGATTGTCGATATCTGGTAAGTTATCAGGGTGAAAACAATAAATTGAAGTGAAAATTTATCAAGTCAAACATCAAAAAGTGATTTTTACACCTTTTATGATCAATTATTGTTAAAAAATTAAGAGGATTTTTGAAACAATATGATAATTTTTAGGTTGGATTTGAAGAAATAACGGAAATTTAAGTGTCAATATGAATAAATTTTTATTGTTAAAAATTTAAATTAATGTCAGAGTTTTGATGGATCATTTTTTCTTAATTTGGAATATTTAAGTTAATTTTTTTTATATTAATTGTAAATTTTGATTAATTATATTTCAATTATATTTAATAAAAAATGTGAATTTCATAACAATATTTTGATTTTTTTGTTGATTGTATTAATTCAATTATTATATTTGGATTGATAACACACCAAAATAATATTGTTTATGAAAAACAAATTGACACTTATGGTTTTTGTTCCGCTTTTGGTAAGCGGAATCAGCCTGCAGGCTCAACGATATGTTGAGCAAAGAATTGATGAAGGAAATTCATCAATGATTACATTCAAACCTGGAACCAATGCGAGGGACCTTGCATTATCCGACAGCGGAAAATTTTTCTCCGAGATCTTAAACCTTCCGGCGGGATCTAAAATGGTTAAAATTAATTCGGCAAAACTCTTCAGTGATTTTTCCGATGAAAAGTACCAGCTGTATCACAACGGAATTAAAGTGGAATTTGCCAATTACATGCTGCACTATGTAAAAGGCAATCTGGTAAGCATGAATGGCGAATTCTATGATACCAGCGATCTGAATACCCAGGCCGATGTCCCTGAATCTGCCGCACTTAAGGCCGCCGTGAAGTATATCGGCGCCAAAGAGTTAATGACAAACACGGAGTATGGCAGAGAAATTAATTATCAGCCTAAAGGAGAATTGGTATTATTGCCGGTTGAAGCGGCCAATGGAAAATACAGATTGCTGCTGTCCTACAAATTTGATATCTTTTCCGCCGAACCTTTCCTGAGATCCAATGTGTATGTGGATGCCAAATCCGGAGCCGTTTTGCTTAATGACCAGATTATGAAGCATACGGGAGAACATTCCCACGGAAAAGGAATGATCGGTATTTCTCCTGCAGGACCGGAAAACCAATCCAAACAGGATTTTGCATCAATTTTTGTTGCCGGAAGTGCCCAGACCAAATACAGTGGAACAAAATCAATTGAAACGACCCTTGTTAGCGGAAAATATGCATTAAAAGACAATACAAGAGGAGGAGGAGTCAATACCTACAATAACAATAACGCCAACTATACCAGTCTTACAAAAAACAATATTACCGATACGGACAACAACTGGACCACAGCAGAACATTCCTCAACAGGAAATGATGTGGCGCTGGATGTTCATTGGGGTGTAGAGAAAACATACGATTATTTCAAAGATACATTCAATAGAGACAGTTATGACAATCAGGGAGCTGTTCTTGACAGTTATATTCATGTAAGAAACTCATGGGAAAACGCAGCCTGGACCGGAAGCGCAATGGTTTATGGGGATGGGGCTACCAACTTTAAGCCTCTGGGAGCATTTGACGTAACCGCCCACGAATTAGGACATGCGGTATGTCAGGAGACTGCGAATCTCGTTTATCAGAGAGAATCAGGAGCCTTGAATGAAGGACTTTCCGATATCTGGGGAACCGTGGTTGAAAATGCCTACGCACCGGAGAAGCAGAATTTCTTAATCGGTGAAGATATTACCAAAGTATCTCCCAATTATTTAAGATCCATGAGCAATCCCAATTCAGGATTGTCTAAACAGCCGGATACCTACAAAGGAACCTATTGGAAAGATGCCAGTAATTCCTGTATCCCCAATCCGGATACTAACGATAACTGCGGGGTTCACTACAACAGCGGCGTGCTGAATTACTGGTTCTATCTTCTGGTAATGGGAGGCACCGGAACCAATGATATCGGAAACAGCTTCAATGTGACCGGAATCGGATTTGAAAAAGCAGCAAAAATTGTCTACAGACTGGAAACTTCTTATCTGACATCCAATTCTAATTATAATAATGCCCTGACTTATGGAATTCAATCTGCAAAAGATCTTTTCGGCGCAGATTCAGCAGAACATAAAGCTACCCAGAATGCATTTTATGCGGTAGGTTTAGGAACAGCTTATTCCGGCGGAACTCCTACAACAGATACTCAGGCACCTACAGCACCTCAGTTGTCTGCATCTTCTACCACACAAAACTCTACATCATTGTCATGGAGCGGATCTACGGATAATGTAGCTGTTACAGGATATGATGTATACAGAGGGACAAGTCTTCTTGGATCTACAACTACTGCCACAACGTATTCCGTGACCGGACTTTCTCCGGCTACAGCGTACAGCTTCACTGTGAAGGCAAAAGACGCCGCAGGAAATATTTCCGCAGCAAGCAATACTGTGAATGTCACTACACTATCCGGAACGGCTGCAACCTATTGTTCAGCGTCTTCCAATTCTACAGCAGACGAGCGCATCAGTAATGTGAAGTTTGCAGATATCAACCAGTCTTCTACAGGTACGGCAGGGTATGAGAATTTCACTTCTGTGATCGGAAATGTTACAAAAGGAAACGCTTATTCTATCTCAATAACGCCATACTGGACCTCTATAAAATACAGTGAAGGATATGCTGTTTATATTGATTATAACGGTGATGGAGACTTTACCGATGCGGGAGAACTGGCATGGACAAAAACGGCAGGTACAACTTCTCCGGTTTCCGGCAGCATAACCATTCCAGGTACTGCTCTTACAGGAAACACAAGAATGAGAGTGATCATGAAATACAATTCAGTGCCTTCGTCTTCATGCGGAACAATCAGTTACGGACAAATTGAAGATTATACCTTAAAAATAACTTCTGCAGGTGCTGTTTCTTCGTTGATCGCTGAATCTTCAGCTGGTAACACAGCCATCAGCGTTTATCCGAATCCGGTAAAAGAGGTCATTAAGATTAAATCCGAATCCGGTTCAGAGTTCAGATATCAGCTTGTGGATGCCCGCGGAAGCGTGGTTCAGTCCGGAGAAACAAAATCCCAGTCTATCAATGTTGAATCATTGCTTTCGGGAGTGTATATCCTTTCACTGGATAACGGGAAAGAGAAAATTACCCAGAAAATTATTAAAAATTAACCATTGATTTTTAACGGATCCTGCGGGATTTAATAAGTAAATGATACGATGAAACAGTTGTGGAAATAATTTTCACAGCTGTTTTTTTATGACCTGTGATAACTCAAAATCGGTTAGTTTTTTCTAAATTTGAACCATAAAAACCCGCTTTCAAAAATGCAGAACTACCTAGACCTTTTACAGCATATCCTAGACCATGGAACAGATAAGACCGACAGAACAGGGACCGGAACCAGAAGTGTTTTCGGATATCAGCTGAGGTACGATCTGTCTGAAGGCTTTCCTATGGTGACCACCAAAAAAGTACACCTGAAATCCATTATCTACGAACTGCTTTGGTTTTTGAAGGGAGACACCAATGTCAAATATCTGAATGACAACGGCGTAAGCATCTGGGACGAATGGGCAGATGAAAACGGTGACTTAGGTCCTGTTTACGGTGCACAGTGGAGAAGCTGGCAGGGAGCGGATGGAAAAATCGTGGATCAGATCACTGAGGTCATTGATCAGATCAAAAAAAATCCGGATTCCAGAAGACTGATTGTTTCTGCATGGAACGCTGCCGAAATTCCCAATATGGCGCTGGCCCCATGTCACGCTTTATTCCAGTTTTATGTAGCAGACGGAAAGCTGTCGCTGCAACTGTACCAGAGAAGTGCGGATGTTTTTCTTGGAGTACCGTTCAATATTGCAAGCTATGCATTATTATTGATGATGGTAGCGCAGGTATGCGATCTGGAAGTGGGAGATTATGTCCACAGTTTCGGAGACGTTCATATTTACAATAATCATTTTGAACAGGTGAACAGACAGCTTTCCAGAGAACCAAAACCGCTTCCGGTGATGAAACTGAATCCTGAGGTCAAAGATATTTTTGGTTTTAATTTCGAGGATTTTACCCTGGAAAACTACGATCCGCATCCGGGAATTAAAGCTCCTGTAGCTGTTTAATAAGTCTGACCGGAATTTTTGGAGTACCGGAAACAGTAAAGCATCCTGAATGATCTCAAAAAAGACAGCCTTTGGAAAGAGAACGGAAAAATTCTGATCCAAATAGAAAATAACGGCGTTTTTTTGTAAGATTATGATTAGTATTTTAACGGGTTGAGCTGTAACGAACTGCCCTGTTTTACTACTGATTGTAAAATGATACTATGATCCTGAAACGCGTTTTTTTGGTGGCAGCAACAGGTATTTCCTGTATGATGTTTTCCCAGCATTCCAACAGACAAAAATTAGCAGATTATCTCGATTCACTTTCGGTACACCATAAAGTAATGGGAAGCTTTGCTTTTGCAGAGAATGACCAGCCGACATTTTTGAAGACAACAGGTTTTTCTGATGCCGCGAAACAGCAGAAAGCCAATATGAATACCCAATACCGCATCGGTTCTATTTCCAAGACTTTTACCGCTGTTCTGGTGATGAAAACGGTTGAGGAGAAAAAAATTTCAACAGATACTAAGCTCTCCCTGTTTTTTCCTGAAATAGAAAATGCGGATAAAATAACCATCGGAAACCTTCTGCAGCACAGGACCGGAATTCATAATCTGACCAACGAAGAAGAGTACTGGACTTACAATACCAAACCTCAGACGGAAGCCTCATTGGTTTCAATCATTAAAAAATACAAAAGTGATTTCCAGCCGGGAACCCAATATGAATACAGCAATTCCAACTACATTCTGCTGGGATTTATTCTGGAAAAAGTGTATAAAAAAAGCTATGCAAAGCTTATTCAGGAAAAAATTACAGCTCCTTTAAAATTGACGCTGACCCAGGTAGGTGGAAAAATTGACCCTTCCAAAAATCAGGCGCTTTCTTACACCTACTCTAATGGGAAGTATGAGCCGTGGCAGGAAACGGATATGAGCGTTCCGATTGGGGCAGGAAATATTATTTCTACTCCAACTGAACTTCTGAAATTTATCATTGCGCTGGAAAACGGCAAGCTGATTACGAAGAACAGCCTTAAGGAAATGAAAACATTTACAGATAATTATGGCTACGGAATTACAAAAGTGCCGTTTGAAAAATATTCAGGTTACGGGCATAACGGGGGAATCGATCAGTTTCAGTCTGTATTATACTATTTCCCGGAACTGAAAGGGGCGGTCAGCTTTATTACCAACCAATCGGATTACAACAATAATGAGATTTCTATTAAAATGCTGGAGACTGTTACCGGTAAAGATTTTAAAATGCCTAATTTTAAAGAAATTTCAGTACCGCAGGAACTCCTGAAAAAATATGAAGGACTTTACAAAGCGGAAGGCTTCCCGCTGGACATAAAAATATTCTCAGAAGAAGGAAAACTGAAAGCGCAGGCTACCGGCCAGGGCGCATTTCCACTTGAAGCCGTTTCTGAAACTGAATTCAGGTTTGAAGTAGCCAGGATCAGAATGAAGTTCAATGCTGAAAAAGGAACAATGGATTTTTCACAGGGAGCGAATAACTTTACCTTTAAAAAACAGTAAAATGAAGTATTTAAAAATTAATACCGAAGACAATGCAGATCTGGAAGCACTCAGAAATGCCGTTCTTCAGTTAAAAGGAGTCGCTTCGGCCGAGATCATCGATGATGAAAATCCGGAAAGCGAACTGAAAAAAGCATTTGCTAAAACCAAAGAGCAGCTTAAAACAGGCGATTACGAAACTTTGGTGAATGATATTTTTGATATCATCACAAAAAATAATTCTAAAAAATAATAAAGTTAACAAATGAAAAAGGCGATTTTATCAATTGCTATACTCGGAATCTTTTTTTCCGCCAATGTATCAGCACAAACCGAAACTTCAGGTCGTGAGCAGGCGTACAGAGCCACACATACTAAAGTAACGGAGCTTAAACATACCAAACTTAAAGTAAATTTCGATTATCAGAAAGAACAGATGGGTGGAGAAGAATGGCTGACCGCCTCTCCGTATTTCTACCCGACCAATGAACTTACCCTTGATGCGAAAGGCATGCTGATCCATGAAGTAGCCCTTGATAACAACGGAAAAAGATCCCCTTTAAAATATGAATATAAAGATGATATCCTGAAGATCAGTCTGGATAAGACCTATCAGAAAAACCAGGAATATACAGTCTACATCAAATATACTGCACGTCCTAATGAAGTAAAACAGAAAGGAAGCATGGCTATCAATGATGCCAAAGGGCTTTATTTCATCAATGCACAGGGCCAGGATCCGGATATGCCTACGCAGATCTGGACGCAGGGAGAAACAGAATCTTCTTCTGCATGGTTCCCGACCATTGACAAACCCAATCAAAAGACCACTCAGGAGATCTATATGACGGTTCCTGACAAATATGTAACGCTTTCCAACGGGATTTTAAAAGATTCCCAGAAAGAAGGAAATAACCTGAGAACCGACCATTGGGTGATGGATAAAAGACATGCCACTTACCTGTTCTTTATGGGCGTCGGCGATTATGTTATTGTTAAAGACAAATGGAAGAATATTCCGGTAGATTACTATATTGAAAAAGAATACGAGCCTTATGCCAGGCAGATCTACGGAAACACCCCTGAAATGATGGAGTTTTTCTCCAAAAAGATGGGCTACGATTATCCGTGGGCAAAATATGCACAGATCTCAGGAAGGGATTATGTAAGCGGAGCTATGGAAAATACGACGGCAACTCTTCATGGAAGTGATGTTCTTCAGAAACCGGGACAGCTCATCGATGAAAATAAATGGGAAGATACTATTGCTCACGAATTGTTCCACCACTGGTTTGGAGATCTTGTAACGGCAGAAAGCTGGAGTAACCTTACCGTGAATGAATCTTTTGCCAATTATTCCGAGTATTTATGGAATGATTATAAGTATGGTAAAGACCACGCAGATTACCACCAGATGATGGACGTGAACATGTACATCCACAATCCTTCAGACTTCAAGAAAAACCTGGTAAGATTCAATTATGATTCCCGTGAGGATGTTTTTGATCTCGTAACCTATCAGAAGGGAGGCGGAATTCTTCATATGCTGAGAAACTATTTAGGGGATGATGCATTCTTTGCCGGAATGAATGATTATCTGAAAACATATCAGTACCAAAATGCAGAAGCTCACGAGCTAAGGCTGTCTTTCGAAAAAGTTACCGGAAAAGATCTGAACTGGTTTTTTAACCAATGGTATTTCGGAAGCGGGAACCCGAAGATCAATTATTCATTTACTTTCGAGCCTGTAAAAAAACAGGTAGCGGTAACGATTAATCAGACTCAGGAGCAGCCGTTTGAATTTCCGCTTGCGATTGACGTTTATGACAACGGAAAGCCAAAAAGATATAATGTATGGGTCAATGCTGAAGCTAAGAACACCTTCAATTTTGATGCTTCCAAAAATCCGGACCTTGTGAACATCAATGCAGACGGAATTCTACTGGCAGATATCACTGATACGAAAACTCCGGAGCAGAACCTGTTGCAGTTTACGAATTCCAAAGAACTTAAAAGCAGATATGGAGCGCTGACCGCGATTAAAGATCAGGTAGGAAAAAATCCTGCAGCGACAAAATTATTGGCTGCTGCCATCAAAGATCCGTATTTTAAGGTTAGAATCAAAGCACTTCAGTTAATGGATCTTTCCAATCCTGAACAAATGAAAGCGTTAGGGGCGGAGGTAGAAAAACTGGCTTCCAATGATCCAAGAACACTGGTTCAGGCTGCTGCTATCGGTGCATTGGCAAAAACCAAAGACAAGAAATACCTTCCGCTTTTTGAAAAAGGAGTGAATGCGGTTTCCAATGCCGTAAAAGCCAATTCATTAAACGCCGTTTTAACTGTAGATCCATCGAAAGCCAATACCCTGGCTGATAAAATTGATCTTGAAGGGGCTTCTGATGAAATGCTGGGTCAGCTTCTTCCAATTATAGTTAAAAATAAGGTAACTTCTCAAATGTCGAATATCACTCCGCTTGTGGCGTTTTATCCGTTCATTAAATTCCAGAATCCTGAACTGGGGAAATCTGCGGAAGAAGGATACAACTGGATCATGAGCTCGGATAATCTGAAAGCTACTGAAAATATCACGAAAATCATCACCCATGCAAAAGGAGAGATGGGGGATAACCCTCAGGTGAAAATGATGATTTCCCAGATGCTGAAAGACGGTTTAAATAAAAAAATGGAACTGTTGAGACAGAATCCTCAAAATGCAGCAAGTATCAACAAACAGATTGATGCGATAAACAAAGCTATTGAAGATTTCAAATAGTTAAACAGACATTATACTTAATTAAAAAGACTATCTCACTTTTGAGATAGTCTTTTTTTTGTGATTAATTATCAAAATAACAGGATCAATTTTTATTGCAAAGTTTTCCATTAATAAAATGTTTGCTTTACCTAAATCAAACATTCGCTTAGTCAAATCAATCTTTGATTGATTTACCTTTGCAATCTCAATAAGGTATAATTTTTTCAACGCAAAGTTTGAATATCATGGTTTAATATTGTAGGAATGCAAAGTAGAGAATCAATTGAAATTGATTCGATGAAGCGTATGGATAAAACGTCTGCTTATTCAGTGGCGCAGCCACACCTCTTTGCCCACCTTGAAACGATGAGATATAATATGAAACTTTACGTCAAAAAACGTCATTCTTTTCCCTATAGTACCAGAAAAAGATATCTCGAAAGATTATTTTTAAACAATTTGAATTATTCTGTTCAATATTTTCCAGAATCTGTTTGCAAGACAATTCGGACTATAAAATTTTGTTATTTTTTACAAACGATAACCGTTTCCTGATCCGAAAAGCCCCAATACTGATCCTGCTCAAAAACTTTGATTTCCGTCTGGAATCCGGCTTTCTGTAGCCGTTGAACTAAACTTTCCACAGAATAAATCCGTACATGATCTTCCTGTCCGAAGTGCTTTAAACGTTCCTCAGGTGTTTTAATCTGAAAATCCTCATAGATGGTTCCGGCTTTAAACGGCGTTTGAATCAATGCAGTTCCCCCTTTTTTGAGAACCCTGTATAATTCGTTCATGGCGGCAGCATCATTTTCAATATGCTCAAGGACATGATAACACATGATCAGATCAAACTGATCAGATTCCGAATCTATTTTTGTAATGTCAAAATGATAATCTGCTAAAAATTCGTCCTCATAATCCGTTGGAAAATATCGGATATCTTTTCTGCTTTTCAATGCCCGGAAAATAGCCCTTGAAGGAGAAAAATCCAATATGGAAAGATCCGTTTTCAGATAAGTTTCAGTTACAATTTTGAAGAGCCTTCTGGATCTTGGGAGGCTTCCGCAAACAGGGCAAAGCAGATTGCCATTGTCCAGTTTTATAAAGTGTTTAAGCCTGGCGTGGCAGATATTACATTCGCAGTTGCTGCCTTTATAGAATGGATATAAACTCTTTCTGAAAAACATTTCATTTTCAAAAAGAAACTTTTGCGGGAGTATTTTTCGGATAATTTTTTTTACTGCAGAATACATGATTGGCTGCAATTTAATAATACTAATCGAAATATCCTGTGTCGGGGCTGATAATTTTTTAATCTCAGTGCAGGATTTAAAAATAAGATTAATGGATTGTTCTCACTCAATTGTAAGTTGCGGGTTGCGGGTTCCGAGATTTATAAACCTGAAACCCGAAACTCGAAACCCGTATTCAATATTAACCTCCTATCCAAACTCAGTTTTATGATTTTTAACCTTAAAAGGAAATTATAGTTCATAACTGATGGCTTATTCAAACATCATTTTATAAATTCGTATAAAAATTGACAATAAAATGACTTTTGGAATTGAGGCTGCGGGCTATTATGTACCGTCTTTGTATTTGGAAATCAAAGATCTGGCGGGAAAAAGAGGAATTGAACCTGCAAAACTGGAAAAAGGACTAGGACTGCATAAAATGGGCTTTCCTGATGTTCATGAAGATACGGCAACCTTTGCGGCAGAAGCTCTACTGAAGCTGATTAAGGATTATGATCTCAACCCA
The DNA here is from genome assembly GCF_016745235.1 of Chryseobacterium endalhagicum. Classification (GTDB taxonomy): domain Bacteria; phylum Bacteroidota; class Bacteroidia; order Flavobacteriales; family Weeksellaceae; genus Chryseobacterium; species Chryseobacterium endalhagicum. The sequence goes on from NZ_JAELVM010000001.1 coordinate 929,632, forward strand.
AAAGATATTGCCAGGATTTATCTGGGAACAGAAAGTGCGCTGGATGCTGCAAAGCCAACTGCTTCCTACACTTTACAAATGGTGGAGCAGGTATTGGAAGAGGATTTCGGAGCAAGATGTTTCAGGAACTGTGATGTGGTAGATATGACGTTTGCCTGCATCGGTGCGGTGGATGCGCTTCATAATTCCCTGGATTTTGTCAGAGTAAATCCGGATAAAAAAGCAGTTGTTATCGCCAGCGATTATGCTAAATACGAGCTGAATTCTTCCGGAGAATATACGCAGGGCGGCGGCGCAGTGGCATTACTGATCTCATCAAAACCCGATCTCCTGGAAATTGAAAATAATTGGGGTGTTGCAACAGAAAGTGTTTTTGACTTTTTTAAGCCGAGAAGACATTATAAAAAAGAAGACTTAATAGATGCTCCGGATGCATTTCCTGATAAAATCGAGGTCTTTACCGATGAGCCTGTTTTTGACGGGCAGTATTCAAACCAGTGCTATCAGGACAGAATCAGAGAAGCATATCAGCATTATAAAGAAATTACCGGGAAAAATAAGCCTTACGAAGAATGGAAATACCTTATTTTTCATCTTCCCTACGCATTTCACGGAAAAAGAGTTTTTACGGAAATCTATAGCCTTGAGAACAATCTTTCTTACAATACGCCAGATGAGCAAAAAGCAGTTGCAAAATCTGACGATTACCTGAATTTTATCAATGACAAAATTGAAAGATCACAGCGGGCATCTTCTGAAATAGGAAATATGTATACGGCTTCCATCTTTATGGCTTTACTCTCTGCATTGCAGGTTTCTTTCAGTGAAAATGAAGAACTGACTGGTTCCGAAATCGGGTTTTTAGGATATGGAAGCGGTTCGAAATCTAAGGTTTTTGCCGGGAAAGTTTCAGAAAACTGGAAAACTGTAGTCTCAAAATGGAACCTGTTTGAAAGTTTAAAAAACAGAACGGCCATTGACTTTGAAACCTATGAAAAACTGCACAGAAAGCAGCTGGATAATTCTGTCAATACCAATTATAAAGGCTTTGGTCTTGTATCGGTAGAATCTGAAAATCCTGTTTTAAAGGGTGCACGTTATTATCATTATCAGGGGGAGAAATAATTAATGTGATTTGGCTGGAAGCTGGAAGAGGGAAGCTGGAAGTTAATGTTGGTCATTCATTTTTAAAGTTCACTGTAAAATTGAATGAAGTATTTAAAAAAAATAATAAAACTACATGGTAGCTATGCTTTCGGAAGGCAATAACTTCCATCTCCCAGCTTCAAACTTCCTTACATATCTATTTACAAAAACCATTATTCTTCATCCAGGTTTTGAAAAGTTCGGGCCAGGCGGCAACAGGACTTCCTTTTTTACCCAATCCCCAGCCGTGACCTCCGGTTTGAAAAAGATGCATTTCAGCTTTTATCTGTACCTGTTTTAGCGCTGAATAGAGCAGTAGACTGTTATCAACAGGAGAAATAGGATCATCCATAGCCTGTGCTAAAAACGTAACCGGCATATGAGAATCAACCAGTTTTTCTACTGAAAATGCAGTTTCTTCCGAAACAGAAGGTTTTTTTCCCAGAATACTTTTTCGTGAATGGGTTTTATTGTTGGGAGGAAGCATGGAAACAACGGGGTAGATGAGTCCGGTAAAGTCAGGCCTTGCAGACAAAGAATCTATTGTGTCAACAGGTTTGTAAATTTTTTTGCCAGGCAGGGCTGAAGTGAATCCTGCTAAATGACCTCCTGCAGAAAACCCGAGTATTCCTATTTTATTGGTATCGATCTGATATTTGTCCGCCAGACTTCGGATGATACGCATCGCCCGTTGAGCGTCTTCAAAAGGGACAAGGGTATTTTTCCAGTTTTCCTGCGGGAGGCGATAGATAAGTTCAAATGCCGTTACGCCTTCAGATTGAAGCCAGCTGGCTGCAGGTGTACTTTCTTTCCCTATTTCAATATGAGCATATCCGCCGCCGCTGATTAGTAATATGGCCGTTCCGTTGGGATTTGATGGGCGGTGAACAATTAACCGTGGTTTTGAAATGTTGGTGACAGACCCTTTAGCGGTTATTATTTCCGGTCCCTGAGGTCCTGAACCACCAGGCATATCATTATTCCATAACGGAATCTGCTCCAAAGATGAGGATATCTGAAATCTGTTCTCCTGGATCTGGGCATCGAATCTGGGAGAAGTACTAAAAAGCAGAATTGCAAGGAATGGTAGAAATTTCATAATTGTATTTCCCATTAAAATTAAGCAATCTTCCGGAAAAACCAATTTATGCTTTATAAATTAGAATCTTTTAAAGGATGTGATCTGGCTGTTATTTTGGAAGCCAGACTGAATTTAATTCTTAAAAAATCATAAAAAGATATGGACAACTGATGATTCTTTTTTCTTTTATATGTTGTATTGTGTGTTTTTTGATCAATTTTTCTGCTTCATCTTGATTTTATACTGAATCTGGGGAATAAACAGTCTTTACTTTTTTTGTTAATAGTTTGATTTACTGTTGATTTTATTTTCAGTTTTATAGATTTTACATAAGGCGGCAGGATTTTTTTTTCATGATTAAAATTCCAGATAAATAATATTTATAAGAATTTTTTTATAGTATTATTTCAAATATGCCTTTTAATTAAATCTGTTTTCTCGCTTTTTAATTAAATAATTTAATTTTAACTATCTGTAATTCAATTATTTATATTTTGATATTGTTAAGCTTTATTAACATATTTGCTTTTTAAATATTAAAATTTGTTAATATGAATGTAAAAATACGTGTATTAAGTGCCGGGGTTTTGTTCTTTATGGGGCATGCTGTTTCGGCGCAGAAAGCAAAGAATGACACTATTCGGGGAGAAATTGATGAGGTAGTAATAACGGGTTCTTATGGGATCAGGCAGACTCCTGAACAGGTGACAGGTTCAAGTGTTAAAATTGGATCTGATAAACTTGTTAGGCCTTCAGCGGTATCTATTGAAAACGCGTTACAGGGCCAGGTTGCCGGGTTGATGTCAACAGCCAGCAGCGGGCAGCCTGGAGCAAATAGTATTACACTAATCAGAGGACTTGGTTCATTAACTTCTGGGAATAATCCTTTATATATTTTGGATGGGGTTCCCATACCTTCTGGAGATGTTTCCGGATTAATGACATCACAGAATTCATTATCACTGATTAATCCTGCTGATATTGAAAATATAGAAGTATTAAAAGATGGAGTCGCTACTGCAGTATATGGCTCAAGAGGGGCTAACGGAGTTATTGTGATCACTACAAAATCTGGTAAAAAAGGAAGATCAGATCTTAACTTTACCAGTGAAATAGGAGCAGGTGAGATTGCTTTTGAAAAATTTAAAATGCTTAATGCGAGTGAATCGACTAATCTGTTTGGTTTGAGTTTATTTAATGCAGGACAGGCTACCACACTTCAGAACGGTTATAATTTAGCAAAATCTGAATATGCTTGGGATGGTGTTTCTGATTATGACTGGAATCGAGCTGTACGAAGAGCGAACCCTTCATTCAGCAGGTATAATTTAAACTATAGTGGAGGAGTAGAAAATCTTTTGATTTTTGCCTCGCTGGGTTATCTGCAACAGGAGGGAATTTCAAGAGATTCTAAATTTGACAGATATAATGCGGCTTTAAGAGCAGACTGGAAAGCCAGCGAAAAGTTAAAGATGAATATGTCGGTTAATCTGTCAAGGTCTGTTCAGACGGGAGCGACTGACGGATCAGCTTTTAGCAATCCTGTATTTACAGGCAGATTGATGTCTCCTACACAATCGTTTTATAATCCTGATGGAACCTACAATACAAAACTCTATTACATCAGCGAAGAATTTAATCCTATTGGGATTCAAAATGAAAATTTAGAAAAAGGTATTTTTAATAAAATTATCACGAGTATTGGTGCTGATTATCAGTTTCTTCCTAATTTCAGATACTCTTCCAATTTTGGACTAGATTATACATCAGGAAATGAATTGGTCTATTGGAACCCTGATTTTGGAGATGGAACGTTTGATGGAGATGCTAATGGAAATGGATATTTAGGAAGGCAATTTAACAATTATCTGACCTGGAACTGGTATAATTTTGTGCATTACAATAAGATCTTTGCGGATAAACATGATGTTTCTGTTTCAGTAGGTTTAGAAGCTACAAGAACGGAAAGAGAATTTAATTTTCTATCCAAACAGGGATTTCCTGCAGGAACAAGAATAAAATATGCAGATGTGGGTGCCAATCCAACAGGAGCTACCGGGAATGCTGATTTTAGAAGTTTGGTAGGGTATGTTACAAGGGCTTCTTATACATACAATAAATTTTTAACGTTTACAGGTTCTTTCAGAAGAGATGGTTATTCTGGATTTACAGGTTATAATGGTAATTTTTGGGGAGCAGGGCTAAGCTTTGATTTTGGTAAAGCAAATATTCTTCCGGGATTTTTTAAAAGCTTGAAACTGCGAGCCAGTTACGGGGAAAATGGTAATCAGGCAGTAGGTCCTTATCCAAAATATGATCAGTATTCTTACAGAGGGGCATATATTTCTTCTAATGCGGGCTTTGTGTCTAATGTTGCTCCTGTTGAAGGATTATATTGGGAAAAATCAGATAAATCCAATATAGGTTTAGATTTTACATTTGGTAAAAATGGTGTTGTATATGGTACCGTAGAAGTGTATAAAAATAACAATACTGATCAGATTTTTAGTGTACTGAATCCTGCATCTACAGGGTTTAATTCTCTAACAAAAAATATTGCTGATTCTTATTCAAAAGGATTAGAAGCCACCTTAGGATTTAAAGTGGGGAATGGTGAGGGCCTCAATTGGAATACCAAATTTAATTATGCTTATAACGACAGCAGAATTAAAAGCTTGAATGGGGAAACTAACCCAACTACAATCGATGGCTTTAAAGCTTTTTTCCCAGGCCATAATCCTACAGAGTTTTACACAAGACTTTGGGCTGGGGTTGATCCTAAAAATGGGGACCCATTGTGGTATACTGATGATTCAAAGACTGCTACAACAAACAATTCTGGTTTAGCTAAACTATCTTTTACAGGTAAGCATGCTTTGCCTACTCATATTGGAAGCTGGTATAATGAATTGAATTATAAGAATTTCAAATTATCATTCTTGATTAATTATCAAGGTAATTATTCGGTATATGACAGATGGGCGTTTGTTTATGATTCCAGTGGGCAGTATGGCTATCTGAACCAGTTATCTTCAGCATTATATAACTCCTGGACTCCGGAAAACCCTAACGCTTCACAACCAAAATATGTTTATGGTGGAAATAAGATTGCTAATTCAGCTTCTACTAGATATTTATTTGACGGGGATCATGTACGGTTAAGAAATGTAGAATTTGGTTATAGATTTACAAAGGATGTCTTAAAGATTGATGGTGTCAAAGGTATTTACATATACGCAAGAGGGATTAATTTATTGACTTATGCGTTTGATAAGAATCTTTATTTTGATCCGGAATCCAACTCAAATGCTTTCACCTATACCGCTTCTAATTTGGGGGTTTATGATCAGACACAACCCAATTTGAGACAGTATATGCTGGGGGTTAGTATAGATTTTTAATTTAAATAAGATAGAAATGAAAAATATTAAATATATAATTGCATCATTAATTATAACTGTATCATCTACTTCTTGCAGTAATGATTTTCTGGAAGAAAAACCACGGGTTGATGTAGAATTAAAAGAAGGAATCACCAATGAGAAAAATCTTGCTGTTGCAATTCTTGGATTACACAATGCATTGCAGAATACAGATTCTTATGGTGCGTTGATTCCTACTTTAAATGAACTCTTGGCAGATAATAGTTTCGTGAGTTTAAGAAACTCAAATAGATTTGCAGGTACTAGACAGACTGATTTGTCATATTATGTTACCCAACAAGGAAATTTTGCCAGTTTATGGGGAAACTTATATAACATAATAGCAAATGCAAACTTTGTTTTGAGCTATGAAGGGAAAATTCAGGATGATACCAATACATCTGAGACCCCTGTCAGCCTTTTTGCTCAGGCACATGCTGTAAGAGCAATGGCTTATTATGATCTGATAACTCACTTTTCCGAAGTTTCGGGAAATGGGAATCAAGATCTTGGGGTTCCACTTCCTTTGGTACTGGATGTAAATGCTAAGCTTCCAAGGTCTACAGTTGCTCAAATTTATAATCAAATTCTTTCCGATCTTACTACCGCAGAAGGGAAAATTTTAAATACCAATAAGAGGCAGATAAACAACTCAGCTGTAGATATGTTATTTAGCAGATATTATCTGGCAGTTAAAAACTACTCTCAGGCAGATGTTTATTCTCAAAAAATATTGAATAGTAATTTTTCCAGCCTTTCAACCGCTACAGAGGCTCCGACTATGTTCAGTGCTACTGAAGAAGGAGGAAAGGAAACAATTTTTAAGCTTGAATTTAATGATAAAGATCTTCCAGGAGCTAATGATGGGATTACAGCAACTTGGTATTCTGGAGGAAGGTATAGACAAAACTTTGCTACAAGAGCATTTTATGATAAACTTTCCAATAGTGATGTAAGGAAAAATAGTTGGTTTACATTAACCAGTGTAGGCTCTCCAGCGATATCTGCATTTCCTGATAACCCTAAACCTGTTGACGTCGCCAAATATAAAACTCCTGCAACAGATATTATCCTGATGAGAAAATCTGAGGCAGTCTTTAACCAGTTGGAAGCTCTTTATTATACAAATCCTACTTCTGCTTTGGCAAAATTAAATACTCATGTTTCAACTTATAGAGTGCCGGGATATGTTTTTGCAGGTACAGGACAAGCTTTGTTAGAGGAAATCTTATTTCAGAAAAATGCTGAGTTATTTTTGGAAGGATTCAGATATCGGGATCTAAAAAGAAATGGAATAGGTTTTACAAATTCTCAAACGGGTGTGACATTGAATAGTACTAAATATCAGTTTAAAGCATTTCCCATTCCACAAGGAGAAATGCTAAGTAACCCAAATATCAAACAATTCCCAGGATATTAAGAAGATAAATAAATAATAAAAAAGCCCCGTTTTTCGGGGCTTTTTTGTATACATATATAAAATTGGTATTTAAAAATTGAGATTTAAATTTTTAACACTCCTTAGAAAGCACAACCCTCATCTGATAGCTCTTCGGCGTCACACCCACCAGCTGCTTAAATACCCGAGTAAAATAATTCGTATCTGAAAATCCTGTCTGATAGGCGGTTTCCTTAATGCTGTTTTGTCCGGCAAGTAATTCCTTTGCCCTGTTGATTCTTTCCTGAAGGATAAAATCGTTGGGAGAAGTTCCCAGCTCGTCTTTGAACATTTTAAAGAAATTGGATTTGCTTACGTAAGCCAGTTTTGCAATGCTGTCAATAGAAAGTTTCTGGTGAAGGTTTTTTTTGATATAATCCACAGCAAAACCAATCCTCGATTTATTCTTGGCAATATTTTTTTCCACCATGCTTCTGGCTTGGGTCTGCATCAGCCGTATCAGCAGTTCTTTCAGTGCAAAATCAGCCATGATATCCTTTTGGGAGTTATCATCCATGGCAATCCTCATGATATTGTTGGTGGCGGAGGCTAAGGATTTGTTATTAAAAAGAAAAAACTCATCCAGCTGGATATTCCACTGGGAAGTCTCATCTGCTTTAGGAAGGTTATAATTAAGATAATTCAGAGAATCCTCAATAAAATCAGGATTGAGGCTTAAGGAAATACACTGGGTAGGAGCTTCATCAGCTTCCGGAAAGTCAATGACCATGGTTTCGCCCGGGGCGACTAAAATACTTTCACCCGGAAAATAATCAAAATAATTCGTCTTATTATCCAGTTTCATATGTTTTTTGCCCCTCAACATGGCTGTGAACGCAATGTTTTCAAAATGAAGTTTAACGCCGTAAGCCGCTTTGTGTGTTTCGTATATATTGAATTCACAGTTGTTTAGGCTGAATTTTGTCTGGTTTTCAACAAGGCTCAATAACTGGCTCTCCTTCTTTAATTCGGGAGTATTTAATAAAAATTTATTATTGTTATTCATTTCTAAACATTTTGTAAAACCCAATAGCTCAAATATATAAATTTTAGCCCTGCACTGTTGTTAATAAAATTATAAAATTGAACATCTGCACTATTTTAATGTTTTTTTATACGATTGTGCTATCCCTTTTTCCCGTGTAAATGTAATTTGGCTTTACGAAAAAATTAAAATTATATTAATATGAGCACGATGACAGAACCGAAATCAGAGACTGCTTTCCAGTGGCCTGAATTCAAAAACAAATATGATAACTATATTGACGGTAAATTCACTCCTCCGGTGAACGGACAGTATTTCAATGTAGTTTCACCCGTTAACGGAAAAAATTTCACCCAGGTAGCCCATTCTTCCAAAGAAGATCTGGAGCTGGCTGTAAATGCTGCCGACAAAGCATTCCAGACCTGGAAAAATACTTCATCCGCCGAAAGAAGTATTATTTTAAACAAAATTGCAGACAGGATTGAGCAGAATCTGGAATACCTCGCCATCGTTGAAACCATCGATAATGGAAAGGCCGTAAGAGAAACATTGGCCGCCGACTTGCCACTTGCCATAGACCATTTCAGGTATTTTGCCTCTGTGGTGCGCGCTGAAGAAGGCTCCCATAATGAATTGGATAAAGATACCGTATCCCTGATCGTTCACGAGCCGCTGGGCGTTATTGCACAGATCATTCCATGGAACTTCCCGATTCTGATGGCAGTATGGAAGCTGGCTCCGGCCCTGGCGGCAGGAAACTGCGTTGTATTAAAGCCGGCCGAAAGTACTCCGGTTTCCATCATGGTTTTAATGGAAATCATCGGCGATTTATTACCGGCAGGCGTTATCAATATTGTGAACGGATTCGGAGCAGAACTGGGGCGCGCTTTAGTGACCAATCCAAAAGTATCAAAAGCCGCTTTCACAGGTTCTACAGCAACCGGACGCCTTGTAATGCAGTATGCCACGGAGAATATTATTCCTGTAACCCTTGAATTGGGAGGGAAATCTCCAAACGTTTTCTTCAGCTCCGTAATGGATGCAGATGATGAATTCCTGGATAAAGCAATTGAAGGAGCCGTTCTTTTTGCCCTGAATCAGGGAGAAATCTGTACATGTCCTTCCAGACTGCTGGTTCAGGAAGATATAGCGGATGCATTCATTGCAAAAGTAATTGAGAGAGTGAAAGCCATCAAAGTAGGAAATCCACTTGATAAAACAGTGATGATGGGAGCCCAGGCATCCCAGATTCAGAAAGATAAAATCCTTTCCTATATCCAGCTTGGAAAAGAAGAAGGAGCAGAAGTTTTGGTCGGCGGAGATATAAACAATGTAGGAGAAGATTTAGAAGAAGGATTCTATATCCAGCCGACTATTTTTAAAGGGAACAACAGGATGAGAATCTTTCAGGAAGAGATCTTCGGTCCCGTGCTGGCCTTTACCACCTTCAAAGATGAGGAGGAAGGAATAAAAATAGCCAACGATACTATTTACGGGCTTGGAGCAGGAGTCTGGACCAGAGATGCCCATCAGCTGTATAATGTTCCGCGCCAGATTCAGGCAGGAAGAGTTTGGGTCAATCAGTACCACTCGTATCCGGCGGGAGCTCCGTTTGGAGGCTACAAACAGTCGGGGATCGGTAGAGAAAACCATAAAATGATGCTTGATCATTATCGTCAGACCAAAAACATGCTGATCTCCTACAACAAAAACAAATTAGGTTTCTTTTAATTTTAAATATTAGGGCGTGCCCGTTTGCCCCGGCTCCGCCGGGGCAAAACGGTCGGGCTGTTCCAGGGCTTCACTTCGTTTCGGTGCTCCATTTCATTCCGCACCGGCTCGTTCCTCGCCGCCCTTCCCATCCCTCACGCGACAAATAGAGGGCTTTATCTGAACTGGTTCGGATAAGCAGGAATTTTGTTAGTGTTAAGGAAAAGACTTTTAATGTGAATTGTCAATTTTGCTACGTAAGTCAATAGTCAATAATCGGCAGACAGTAAGATTCACAATTGACATTTCACCATTCACACAAATTTTAATGTGGAAATTAAATAATGTAAGGACATATAGGCGGCAGAATCGTTCTCGATATTGCTCAAATTAAGTTATAATGAGTTAATGGGCCCGGCAAAATCACCTGCCGGGTTTTTTGTAAGAAAAGAGAAAACAGCGAAAAGGTAAAAAAGGAACTTGCATTTTAACAGCATTCAATTTTATCTTTGATAAAATCCTTGCGTCTTAAAGCACAAAGAAGATAAACAAAAATTGCGTCTTTGCGCTTAACAAAACAAAGAAGCAAATCAGAACAAAAAATCAGGAAAATGGAAACAAAAATATCAAGATTGTCCGCTACAGAAAAGGCCCTGGATGTCATTTTCGAGCTGGAAAATAAATACGGTGCCCTGATGTTTTACCAGGCAGGGGGATGCTGCGAAGGCACCCAGCCGCAATGTTTTGAAAAAGGAGGTTTCTATCCCAGAATGAACGATGCCATGATAGGAACCATAAACGGACATGAATTCTGGATAGACCGGGATCTGTTCGAATACTGGAAATATTCTCACTTTACACTTGATGTTACGGAGGGTTTCGGCCCGGGAGGTTTTTCACTGGAAACTCCCTTAGGCAAAACATTTAAAGTACAGTACAGGCTTTTCACGCCGGAAGAATATGAAAACCTCGAACCCGTAAAACGAAGTGAGTAAATTACAGTATACAATCTGCGTAATCCGTGCCATCTGCGGGAGATAAAAAAACGAACCATTAAGGGCTTTTTAAGATTTTAATGGCTAAAAATAATATGGATCTACGGGAAATATTGTCAGACCTTCACAAACCGGCTCACAAACATCGCCGCCACAATATCTCCAACCGCATTCAGGACAGTTGCCAGAGGATCCACCAGCGTTCCAATGATGATCACTGCAGGAATCGCCTCTTGTGGCAGCTGGTATACTGAAATCATCAGCATTTCACCGATATATCCGCCATTGGGAATTCCCCCGGCCACAATACTTACAAAAACGGTAATGCCTAAAGCAAGAAGCAAATTGGCCGGATCAAAAAAATCTTTTCCAATAATCAGGAAAGCCACATATATTTTAATAATTGATGACATGGACGATCCGTTCTTATGAAGCGTTGTTCCGATGGGAATAACCAGATTCGCTATAGAATTGGGAATCCCGATTTTCGTGGCAGCCTGAAGATTGGCGGGCATGGTCGCAAAGCTGCTGCAGGTACTCAGCGCAGTGAGGGTAGGATATACCGCATTGGTCCAGAAACTTTTGATTCCTCTGCGGCCATCTGCCATAAAAGCATACAGCGAAAAAAAGATGAAGAAATAAATAATTCCTGCAATATAATAAAGTCCCAGCGGCTTGGCATAGAATCCGAAAAGCTGAGGTCCCAATGTGGCTACCTGATAGGCAAAATAAGCGCCGAGCCCAATGGGAGCAATTTTCATAATCAGCAAAAGCAATTCCTTCATCACTTCATAGCCGGAAGCAATAAAAACCCTGAACGGCTGTCCTTTTTCACCCGATTTTCTCGCGGCAAATCCAGTCATGAAAGCGAAAATAAGCAGAGCCAGCATATTCTGTCTTGAAAAAAGCTGTGTAAACTCCCCAACCGTAAAAAAACTGACGATCCTGTTACCCCAGCTATCTTCAGAAGCAGCCTCAGCAACAGCTTCCGAACTGCCGGAAACTCCTGAAACCGGAAACAGGTAAACTGCACAGATGGTAAAAACAGCGGCTGTTAAAATGAAAAACAGAAAAGTAAAAGACATCACCAGAATAATCTTTCCAAACTTAGACTGCTGTTCAAGTGAAGCGATAGAATTGGAAACTGCAAAAAATACCAGTGGCACCACACTCACAAAGAGAAGATTCAGGAAAATATCCCCCAAAGGCTTAATATATTCCACAAAACCGGGAGCTGTAATGCCTATAATGCTTCCAATAATGATTCCTAACAGTAAAAATATGATTCCCGAATAGTTTTTCAGTACCTCTTTCATGTATCGCTTTTTATCAAAGATAGGTTATTTTTTTAGTGTAAAAACACATATTGAATCTGGTGTTGGCAGATTTATGATTTTAAAATATTTATATAAAATCAAACAGCTTATTCTCTATTTGGTGAAATTTTATTCTAATTTCAATGTTTTTTATAATATTATTTTAACTAATAATTGTTAGTTATTTTAGCTATTACGCATGTAATTTTAAATAATATTGATTATAATTTAATAAAATTGTTTTTTATTTGAATTATAATTAATACATTAGCCCCGATCTAAATTTAAAACAAATACATTTATGAAAAACAAAAACAGAATTTCGTTATTGATGATGGCTGCTCTTCTGGCCGTAAGCTGTAATACCGATAGAACCACTGACTTAAACGAAGCCAAGGAAACAACCGAATTAAAAAAATCAGTGTCTTCTGATACTTCAACACCCATCCAGGGACAGTATATCGTGGTTTTCAAAGATGGAACTCTATCTGCTATAGGTTTAGATGTTTCTAAGAGTACAGGAGGTAATAAAGAAAGCTACGAGAGAAACACCAGCGTATTGCTGGACAAGTTGAGAAGCAATGCAGAAGGCTTGAAACTGGGCATCGACAACCAGAAGATATCCAGTGTTTTCGGGTATGCGCTGGAAGGTTTTGTTGCTAAAAACCTCACTGATGCAGATGTGGCACTTCTTAAAAAAGACAGCCGGATTAAAAGTATTGAGCAGGATTATTTAATCACATTAGGAAAGCCAACGGAAACAACGGCGTCAGCAGAAGTTTCGAAAGCCGTTACCGGACAGGAAACTCCATGGGGAATCACCAGAATAGGAGGTGCTGGAAATGGTACCGGGAAAACGGCCTGGGTAATTGACTCGGGAATTGATCTGGATCACCCGGATCTTATTGTGAATACACAGAAAAGTAAGTCTTTTACAGGAGATAACAATCCGGATGACGGAAATGGGCACGGTACCCATGTCGCAGGAACTATCGCAGCAATCAATAATAATATAGGAGTGGTTGGAGTAGCAGCAGGTGCTAGTGTTGTATCACTGAAAGTTCTTGGTAATGACGGATCTGGAGATTTCTCATGGGTAGTATCTGCTTTGGATTATGTCTATGCTAATGCTTCAGTAAGTGATGTAGTTAATATGAGCTTAGGTCCCAAAGATCCTTTAAGGCTTACAGCTACAGATAATGCTCTTTTAAAAGTAGCTCAAAAAGGGATAAAAGTAGCAGTGGCTGCCGGAAATTCTTATAACAATGCGAATTTATATTCCCCTGCGGCAGTTAATCATGCTAATATTTATACAATCTCTGCAGTGGCTCCCGGAGATTTCTGGGCCACTTTTTCCAATTATGGAACCTGTGTAGATTATGCTGCACCGGGGTACCAGGTGAAATCTACCTGGTTAAACGGAGCATATACCACACTCAATGGAACTTCCATGGCGTCACCTCATGCGGCAGGAGTCCTGTTATTAGGGAATCCAACATCGGATGGTACAGTTAAATCTGCTTATTGGGAATATAATTATGGCTTTTTAACTAATGGAACGTATGGTAAATATTATACCGGCAACTATGGAGCTACAAATAGTTATTCACTTGCTGACAACCGTTATGATAAAGATGGTACAAACGACAAGATAATTCACAGATAACTATATGCATTTTTAATAGATAACAGGCTGTTTCATTTTTGAGACAGCCTGTTGATTTTCAGAGATAAATTTCATAAATTTGAGTAAACCTCATTTCTATGGCTTATATAGATTATTATAAAATTTTAGGCGTAGATAAAAACGCAACGCAGGATGACATCAAAAAAGCCTACCGGAAACAGGCGAGAAAATTACATCCTGATCTCAATCCGGACGATAAAGAATCCGAAAAGAAATTCAAAGAACTGAATGAGGCCAACGAAGTCCTCAGCAATCCCGAAAACCGGGTTAAGTACGACAAGTACGGTGAAAACTGGAAACATGGCGAAGAATATGAAAAAGCACAACAGCAGCAACGGCAATACCAGCAGCAGAACTATGGCGGTGGCGGAGGATTTTCCGGCGCTGATTTCGGCGAAGGAGAGGATTTTTCAGATTTTTTCCAAAGTATGTTTGGCGGTGCCGGAGGAGGTTTTGGGAAAAGTTCAAGAGGAAGCTCTTCAGGGAAGTTTAAAGGGCAGGATGTGCATGCCGAATTGAATTTAAATTTAAGAGATGCTGCAGAAACGCATCCGCAGACTTTCGAGATCAATGGTAAAAAGGTAAGAATTACAATTCCTGCCGGCGTATACGATGGGCAGCAGATCAAACTGAAAGGTCACGGGAATCCAGGATTCAACGGAGGACCGAACGGAGATCTGTACATCACATTCAATATTCCCGTTGATCCCAATTTTGAAAGAACCGGCGATGATCTGAAAACAAAAGTATCCATTGATCTTTATACCGCTGTTTTGGGAGGTGATGTAAAAGTAAATACCCTGAACGGAAGTGTGAACCTGAAAGTAAAACCGGAAACACAGAGCGGAACCACAGTGAGGCTGAAAGGCAAAGGTTTCCCGGTGTATAAAAAAGAAGGCCAGTCCGGCGACCTTTTTGTGACCTATGAAGTAAAACTGCCGACAAATCTTACAGATAAGCAGAAAGAACTTTTTGAACAACTTAAAAATTCCTAGTCATGAGTGAAAGAATATCGAGGGAAGAACTCGTAAAAATATACGATATAGAGATCACTTTTTTTGATGAATTGGTGGATGTGGGACTGCTGAAAGTAGAAACAGAGAATGAAATCCGGTATTTACTGTATGAAGATCTCCCTGTTTTTGAAAAATTTACCAATTGGCATTACGATCTGGAAATCAATCTTCCCGGTTTGGAAGTCATCAGTGAGATGCTTCGGAAAATGGAGGATTTAAAGCAGAGAAATCGTGATCTCATGAATAAACTTTCTGCCATAAGTGATCATTATGAAGATATTTGATTTAGTTTTGTACTCTTTAAGAACAAACTAAATATTTCTGAGAAATGAATGGCGATAAAATCATCAAATTGAATGTAAACAGAAAGGATTTCGAGGAAATTTATTTCAGTGGCAACCAGGGAAGCCTGTTTTTTTCACCAACTACCAAAGGGAAGGCTGTAACTACTGCAGTGATGGGGCTTATTGTATTGATCCTGTTTTATTTTAAAGGAGATTTAAGCAAGGAAAAGTTTGGAATTTTATATTTCGCAAGCTTTTTATTTCTGCTTTGTACCGTTTATCTTTCTTTAAGCATCAATAAAGTTTCCCGATGGAAAAAAGAAGTGAATAAATATCTGAAATCACTTGAAAATTCTGAAATATACGAGATCAGATTTAATAATGATATTTTTAATGTAAATCTTAATCATCAGGAAGAGCTCAGTAAATGGGAAGATTTTAAATACTTTGATGCTAATGATGAATTTATTTCTCTGGAAGGAAAGTATAATTACATGTTCCCGAAAAAATCCATGAGTAAATCAGATTATGACACGCTCAAACAGGCAGCAAAGAAAAGTATAAAACAATAAAAAAATCAGAGCACTAGCTCTGATTTTCTATTTATATAAAAGGATTTACTTCTTGTCTTTGATTAATCTAACCAGCCCATTTCCTTCATCCACTCATCATTGTAGATTTTTCCTACATATCTTGAGCCGTGGTCGTGAAGAAGAACTACAATCACATCATCTTTGGTGAACTGATCTTTCATCTGGATCAGAGAAGCAATGGCACTTCCCGCAGAATATCCGCAGAAAATTCCTTCTTCCTTAGCCAGTTTTCTTGCGTAGATTGCACCGTCTTTATCCGTTACTTTTTCAAAATGATCAATTACGGACATATCATAATTTTCAGGAATAATATCTTCCCCGATGCCTTCCGTGATGTAAGTGTAAGCATGATCGTAATGCAGTTCACCTGTTTCATGGAATTCCTTTAGAATAGAACCGTAAGTATCTACACCAATCACTTTAATATCTGGATTTTTTTCCTTGAAAAATGTTCCGCAGCCTGTAATGGTACCTCCTGTTCCGGCACCTACTACAAAATGCGTCAGGTTACCTTCCGTCTGTTCCCAGATCTCCGGAGCGGTAGATTCATAATGGGCAGCTCTGTTCGATAAATTGTCGTATTGGTTTACATACCAGCCGTTTTCTGTTTCTTTAGCCAGTCTTTTGGAAACTGAATAATAAGAACGCGGATCTGTAGGTTTTACATCCGTAGGGCAGACGATAACTTCCGCTCCTACAGCTCTAAGAATATCACATTTCTCTTTAGACTGCTTGGAATTGGTTACAAAAATACATTTGTAGCCTTTGATGATGGCTGCAAGAGCCAGTCCCATTCCTGTATTTCCTGAAGTCCCCTCAATAATGGTACCTCCAGGTTTTAATCTGCCGTCTTTTTCGGCATCTTCTATCATTTTAAGAGCCATTCTGTCCTTTACGGAATTTCCGGGATTGAATGTTTCCACTTTTGCTAAAACCAATGCAGGAAAGTCTTCACCTAGTACTTTGTTGAGTTTTACAAGAGGTGTATTTCCTATCGTTTCAAGAATATTTTTTGCGTATTTCATAAATGTTTTATAAGCGGTGCAAAGATAAGGCTTTAAAAATTAGCTGCGTAATTTAAAGATTGATTTATAAAGGTGAAAAGTGAAAGGTTAATAGTGAATTTTTTACCCGCAGCCATTATCGGAGCTGAATTATGAAAAGTAAATTGTCAATAGTGAATTGTCAATAGTGAATTTTTTAACAACGGTAAAATAGAATTCACCGTCTTCCATCATTCACAATTGGCCATTGACGATTCAAATTTCTAATTATACTTAATCGCCTTCACCGGAGAAATCTTGCTGATCAGATAGCTTGGAATAATCAATGCCAGTCCGGAAATAAGCAGAATTCCCAATGAAATTGAAATAATGGCCACCGGATTAAGATCTACAGGAACTGTGCTTACATAATAATTTTCGGGATTAAGTTTGATGATGCCGAAGAATTTCTGAAGCAGAATAAGGCCCAGACCAATGGCGTTTCCATACAAAAGTCCCGGAATCATAATGATCAGCGTATAATTAATGAAAGTAGCCCTGATCTGTGAATTGCTTGCTCCCAATGTTTTCAGCAGCCCGATGGAATTGGTTCTTTCAATGATCAGAATCAGAAGCACCATAATAATATTGATTACGACTACGATAAGCATAATAATAATGATCAGGGCAATATTCGTGTCGAAAATACTGATCCAGTCATTGATCTGTGGGAATTTTTCTGTCGCTTTTTCTGCATAGTTCTTATAGCCGATCAGCTTTTCAATTTCCGGAAAATCCTTATCGATGTCATTCACGTTTTTAAAGAAGATGTCCAGACCGCCAATTTCGTCCGGTTTCATTTCCTGGATTTTTCTTACATGATTGATTCCGCCGATAACGAATTGTTCATCAATCATCTTAATATCGGTTTTATAAATTCCAATTACCTTGAACTTTCGGTAAATTGGCTTCTGATCAGCTTTTGAAAATACAGTCACAATACTGTCATTCACTTTCAAATGAAGGTCATTCGCAATTTTTTGTGAAACGGTAACATCATTATTATAGCCTTTCTCTGTTACTGTTGGTGTAGTTCCGGCAACCAGGAATTTTTTAAATCTCAGGCTGTCAAAATCCTTTCCGATCCCTTTAAATATAATCCCTGAAAAATTATGCTCATTACGCATAATTCCGGTTACAGTTGCATATTTCTGAACACTTTCCACGTCCGGGAGCTCTTTAATCTTCTGGATATTCAGGCCCTGATTGTCCAGGATCGAAGTGTTATAAGATGAATTTGATCTTGTAGACCGTACCGTAATGTGTCCGCTGAAATCTGCCAGTCTCTCCTTAATGGCTTTCTTGGATCCGAAGCCCGTAGCCACGGTAATTAAAGAAACAATGATCCCCAAAGCTACAGAAAGCCTGCCGATGAAGATGATAACTCTTGAAAGGTTATTTTTGTTATCTTTGGAAAACGCTATTTTTCTAGAGAAATATAAAGGAAATTTCAAGCTTATGAATTTAGATTCCAAAATTAAAACTTTACTTCTTATTTGCCTAATTTTTTTGGGAGTATTCAACCAATATTATTCTCAGGTTCAAGTGAAACCGGATTTCAAAACCGGAGCGGACCAGCCTGAAATGTATCTCCCTCTCTTAAAAAATAAAACAATCGGCGTGGTTACCAACCAAACCGGACTGATGAGTGATAAAAACCATGTGGTAGATTTTCTGGTTAAAAACAATATTAAAATCAAAACAATATTTGCTCCGGAACATGGCTTCAGAGGGGATGCAGATGCCGGAGAAAAAGTGAAAAACGGGGTAGATACCAAAACCGGAATTCCGATTATCTCATTATACGGAAACAATAAAAAGCCAAAAGCGGAACAGCTGAAAGGACTTGATATTGTCGTTTTTGATATTCAGGATGTCGGTGTACGATTCTATACTTATATTTCCACTTTGGCTTATTTAATGGAAGCCGGAGCGGAAAATAATGTGGAAATTATGGTTCTTGACCGTCCGAACCCGCATGATGGTTACACAGATGGACCTGTTCTGAAAAAGAAATGGTCAAGTTTTGTGGGCATGCATGAAGTTCCGGTAGTATATGGCCTAACGATAGGAGAGTACGGGAAAATGGTCAATGGTGAAAAATGGCTGAAAAATGGAGTTCAGGCAAAATATACCCTGATCCCAATGAAAAATTATCACAAAAAACTGCGGTATCCTATTTCAGATAAGCCGTCTCCCAATCTTCCGAATGACAAATCAATCAATTTATACCCTAGTTTATGCTTCTTCGAAGGAACTCAGGTTTCTGTAGGGCGTGGTACCAGTCTGCCGTTTCAGATTTACGGATCTCCATGGACGCAGGGATTTCCTTATCAGTTTACACCAAAACCGAATTTCGGAGCCAAAGACCCGTTCCTGAATGGAAAACTGTGCTATGGAGAAGATCTTTCAGCATATCCGCAAGACCTTAAAGAACTGAACCTGGATTGGCTGATCAAATCCTATAAAAGCTATAAAAATCCTAAGCAGGGTTTCTTCCTTGAGAATCTATTTTTCGATAAACTGGCTGGAACAGATGAATTCAGAAAGCAGATTATAGCAGGAAAATCCGTTCAGGAGATTAAAGCTTCCTGGAAGAGTGATCTTGAAAAGTTTGAGAAAATCCGTACGAAATATATTGTTTATCAGGACTGATTTTTAAAGTGAATTGTGAATTTGGCTGCGCCAGTCAATAGTGAATTTGTTTATCATAAAAAATTCACTGGCGAAGCCAAATTCACAATTGACTATTGATTATTCATTTTTATCAATCAAAATTCTGTGGCGGTTTATTATCATTTTTCCCTTTATTAAGGATGAAAAGCCCAAGTGATAAACCGATGACTCCTGCAAAGGCTGTCATAAGTGCTCTCTCCAGTTTGTCGGGCAGGTCGTTTCCGATGTAGTTCATTAAAAAAAGGATCACAAAGGTGATGACTGAAATGATAATATGGTTTTTTCCGAACAGTTTCATGCTGTTATTTTAATTTGTAAGAAATCATGACACCTCCTCTGTAAGGAAGGAATTCTCCGCTTTTGTTAAATTTTTTGGCAGAATCGTATCGTCTTCCGCTGGCACGGTCATAGCCTTTATAGAAATCCTGGGAAGTACCTATTGAAGCATATACATCAATATTCCAGCGGTCTGATACTTTAAACTGGTATCCGCCTGTAACTCCTACAATAAAAGAGACTCCTTTTTGATATAAATTTGATGTGATGAATTCCTCGTTTCTCTCATTGATGTATGGGGTATCATTCCAATAGTCCCATTTCTGAAGAACAAATGCCGAGGCAGCTATATTAGCCCCAATATACCATTTGCTGAATGCTTCATTAAAATAATATCTGCCTTCAAGAGAACCGGAATAGTATTGAAATTCATGGCCGGCAAAAGACTTCCAAGGAGAGATGAAAATATCACCTTGTATAGTATATTTTTGACTGATCTGCTTTTCTAAACCTACGTTCAGGACGCCTATAGTGGCAAGCAGTGCATTTCCTTTAATGTATAGACTTTTTTCCTGTTCTTGTTCCTGGGCTGTAAGAGTTCCTATTGAAAGGAGTGCGATGGATGTTGCGATTAATTTGTGTTTTGGCATTATTGTATTTTTTTCAGTAGTTCTTCTGCGAGTTTGGAGTCTTTACCAGTCTGAACGGCCATATTTTTGGACATTTCAGCATAGTTTTTGGCCATTTCCTTGTTTCCGGTCAGGAAATAAAGCTTTGCAAGAATATATGTGTTTTCCGGTGTTTCACCGCGCATGACAGATTTTTCAGCCCATTCAGCAGCTTTTTTCAGTGATGCAGGATTTTTAACATGATCACCGAATACCCACGCTGCTCTCAACAGCTCATTAGGTTCGAATGCATCGGAATTTTTGTAATATTCTAATGCCGCTTTTTCAAATTCAGGGAAATTGGCATTTTGCTCGTAGTAACTGAGTTTTGTCTGGTTGAGTTTAGATTGTGCAAGTTGTTTTCCTACCAACGGTTCAGCCGTTTTCATGAAATACTCCTCGTTGATTCTTTTATTTTTATCATCAATGGACTGCTCCACGATTTTTGAAAGCTTCAGCTGGTTATCAAATTCGCTGTAGGTGGTTTCAGGCAGATATTTGATGATGTCAGCTTTCCTTGCCGTAAAAGTACTGTAGTTGCTGTCTTCCGTTGATTTTACAAAATACAGCAGGAAACCTATTTCTTCTTTGGAAAGTTCTTCCGTTTTCTTTTTATTTTCAAAATATCTTTCCGAAGCTTTTTTAGCAAAATCATAATCTGAAGAAGAGTTTAGCTTCATAATATTGATCAGGAATTCAGGATCTTTTTCTCCTTTGGCAAAACGGTCTTTCAAAGAACCCTTTTTATTTCCAGGTGAGTTGATATCCTGTGCCATAGCTACAAAAAGGCCTTCCTCCATATATCCGGTATTTTGAGATACCAGTTCACCCTCGCCATTCAGGAAAAGATAAGTAGGATAGGAGCGTACGCCAAATTTGGCTGCAATTTCCCTTCCTTCGCCTTTTTCCATATCGAATCTGGCGTTCACGAAATTGGTGTTGAAATAATCTCCGACGGATTTTTTGGTAAATACATTTCTTTCCATCATTTTACAGGGGCCGCACCATGTGGTATAGGCATCAAGGAAAACCAATTTTTTCTCTTTCTTTGCCTTTGCGATAATGTCTTTGAATGGCAGTTCCTGAAACTGTATAGCAGCTTCCTGAGCCATGATTACGACAGAACAGAAAACAAGTGCCCCGGTAATGATCTTCTTCATTTTCAAATTAAATTTGTAAGCGAAGATAAGTAATTTCAGATTTATAGACTAAGAATTTAGATATGAAGGCCTTATATTAACGAACTTTAAGACTGCCGGAATACCTTAAAAAAAAATAAACAGGCCGGAACCTGTTTATTTTTTTATGAATTTGAAAATTGATAACCTGTTAAGAAACAGCTGCTGCAGCTTCTTTAATCAGCTCAGTGATTTCTTTGGGATGAGTCGCCAGTGATGCGTGGCTGGCATCAAGATGAATGATTTTTCTTGGATTCATTCTTTCTGCCA
The DNA here is from genome assembly GCF_016745235.1 of Chryseobacterium endalhagicum. Taxonomy (GTDB): domain Bacteria; phylum Bacteroidota; class Bacteroidia; order Flavobacteriales; family Weeksellaceae; genus Chryseobacterium; species Chryseobacterium endalhagicum. Next base: position 951,416 of record NZ_JAELVM010000001.1, read on the forward strand.
TTTCTTTCTCCGTTGCAGGCGGGATCATTCTGTCATTATCAGAAACCTGGTACCAGCTTGGTTTGGTTTTCCATGCAGGCTCTCCGGCTTCAGTGGCAAAAATGCTTCCGTGGATGGGCTTTTGAGACAGAGACATCACTACCGAGTCTTCAGGATTCAGGTCCTGGGCAAAACTTTCATGGAACTTATCATATTTAATCCATAAAAATCCTTTTGAATCAGGAACAATATTGGCTCCACCGGCAGGCTGCTCTCTGCGTCCGAAGATGCCTCCCAGGCTTTCCCCTTTATCCGGTGCAAAAGCGGCTATATAAACCAATCCTGCTACTTTATCATGATTTCCGGCTCCCGAAATTACAGCACCTCCGTAAGAATGACCTACCAACAGGACTTTTCCTTCCTGCAGATCAATCAGATCTTTTGTTTTCTGAATATCCTCTTCCATTGAGGTCAAAGGGTTCTGAACACTTCGTACGGTATAGCCTTCGCTGTGAAGATTTTCAATAACGTGTCTCCAGTGAGATCCGTCTCCCCAAGCTCCGTGAACTAAAATAATTGTGACATTTTTGTTTTCCATATTTCTTATTCTTTACATTTTGTATCACAAATTTAGGTCTATACTTTCTAAAAAATGTTCACTTTAGTTAACGTTTTAAAGTTCTGTTCCGGATTCTGCTTAATGATTGTGGTTTTACGCCGAGATAGCTAGCAATGTGCTTCTGGGCAACCAGTTGAAAAATTTTCGGATTTTCGGTCAGCAGTTTATGGTAGCGCTTTTCGGGAGAATAGTATAAGAGTTCTTCAATCCTTTTTTTGGCGCCCAGGTAGATTACTTCCGTCATTTTTCTCCCGAATTCCTGCCAGTAAGCATCTTTCTTGTAAAGCTTCTGGAGGTCGTCCTTATGGAGCAGCAGCACTTCGGAATCTTTTACGGCTTTAATATTCATTTTGGACTTGGTGTGGCAGAGAATGCTTTCATAATCGGTGAAAAAATAATTATCAAAATGAAAATTGAAATTCACATCCTCACCGCCTTCATTGATGTAGAATGTTCTCATAAAACCGGTTTTCAGAAACCCTAAGTATTGACATTCTTCCCCTTCTTTCAGGAAAAAATCAGATTTCCTGTAGGTGGTTTCGTGGAGATAGCTGCAAAATTCCTCATAATGTTCTTCATCTACCAGAAACAGCGGTCCGTATTTGGAATATTCGTCAAGAATGTTTTTCATAATTATAAATTACAAGTTCTTAAGCCGGATTTAAACGTTTTTCATTTAAAAGGCATATCCAGAGACTAATTTATTAAAAACATCCGAAAATGTGGACAGAATAAACCGGGAAGAGCATAATGAAAAAAATAATTATTTGTATTAGAAATAGTTAGAATTCTATTTCCAGTCTTTCAATGTCAATAATTTGAAAATTTTGAGGAATAGAAGAAATCAAAATCCTTTTGAATTTGCTTTAAAATTATCTCTATTTTTGCCGTGACACCACTAATCGGATTACACTTAATAAATACCGAAGCTTCTTATGCTCTACCTGTCCGGAGTTTTTTTAGCCTTCTTCTTGGCCTTTCTTTTGATCACAAAAAGAAATAAAAGTACTGCTGATTTTATTCTTGCAGGCTGGCTGGTGTCGATTGCACTCAATCTGGCAGGACATTATATGCTTCTTACGGATCAGTACACGCTGTATCCATCATTTATATTTTTTGGATTTTCGCTTCCTCTGGTGTATGGACCGTTTTTATACCTTTATATCAAAAGACAGACTTCTCCGGAATCTTTTTCATGGAAATATCTTCTGCATTTTATTCCGCTTGTTGCATGTAATCTTCTGTTTCTGTCATTTTATCTGGCGCCATTTGAACAGAGGGTGGAAATTTTCAGACATCAGGGTAAAGAATATGAAACGGAAATGCTAGTGAAGCTTTACTCCATCTACATTTCAGGGATTGTGTATGTGATTCTTTCATTCTGGACTTTATACAGGTTCAGGAAAAATATGGTTCAGCAGTTTTCCAATACCGAGAAAATCAATTTTGACTGGCTGCTGTATCTGATCATCTGGATTACGGTCATCTGGGGGCTTGTTCTTTTTACTGAGCAAGTGAATATTATTTATGGTGCCGTTACGGTATTTATTGTATGGCTTGGATATTTTGGAATTAAACAGGTTCAGGTTTTTAATCAGCCTATGTCGGTTTTTGGAAGCAGTCCTGAAAAAATGGATTTTGTCTTTGAAAGTGAGGTGGAACCGATTGCTTTTGTTGAAAAAAAATATCAGAAGTCTACTTTAACTGAGGAAAGTATTGATGATATTCATACAAGACTGATGCTTCTTCTGAATGAAGAAAAGCCATTTGTAAATCCCAATATTACCTTGAATGAACTTGCAGCAATGCTTGACGTTCATCCGAATTACCTGTCACAGGTTATCAATTCCAAAGAAGGAAAAAACTTCTACGAACTCATCAACGAAAAAAGGATTGAAGAATTTCTGAACAGAATTTCATTACCGGAGAGCAGACAATTTACCCTTCTTTCCATCGCCTTTGAATGTGGATTCAATTCCAAAACTTCTTTCAACAGAAATTTTAAAAAATACACAGGAATTACTCCAAGTGAGTATCAGAAACAGCCATAATCTGAAGTTTCAACTTCCAGGGAATAGGTTTCAACTTTCATAATGTATTTTAAATCAGTATTTTATGTTTTCGTTTTTCCATGTCTCAACTTTCCTGATGGAGCGCATCGCTTTTGGGAATGATGAATCTTTGCATCATAATTTTTAAACTCAAATTATGACAGCTTTAAAAAAATAAACGCAGCCTTTACTGCTTTCACCATTCTTTCCTTATTATTTTCATGCACCGACGGGCGGACTATTGATGAGCCCGGAAATCTTGTTCCTAAAACTGTGGATCAGGATTCTTCCCTGCCTTCCCTATTTGCTAATGGTGCGAAGCTTCATGCCGAGGCTTTCGGTCCTGAAAACGGAACTCTGATTATTGCACTCCACGGCGGCCCGGGAGGGGATTACCGCTATCTTCTCAAAGCGAAAGATCTTACGGAAAAAGGATACCGGGTTGTTTTTTATGATCAGAGAGGTTCCGGACTTTCACAGCGTTTTGCTAAAAAATCTTATACCTCACTTGGAGCCGGAGCTGTAGATCTGATGTATGATGAGCTGCATGCGGTTATTGCTCATTACCGAAAGACTCCTGCCCAGAAAGTGGTTCTATTAGGACATTCCTGGGGAGCCATGCTGGCGTCAGGATATGCCGGGAAATATCCTGATGATATACAGGGATTGATTTTGTGTGAGCCGGGCGGTTTGAAATGGCACGATGTAAAGGATTATGTGAAAGAATCCAGATCCTTTAAGCTGTGGAGTGAGACGCTTAACGATGCCACTTATATGGATCAGTTTATTTCAGGAAAAGAAGATCAGCATGAAATTTTAGATTACAAAATGTCCATGATGGTGTCTAAGAATGAAATTACAGGTGAGGGTGATTTTGATCCCAGTATGAACTGGAGAAGCGGTGCTGTGATTATGGATGCACTTTTCGATATTGGGGATGATTATCATGTAGATTTCTCCAGGGGAATAGAAAATTACAACGGGCCAGTTCTGTTTTTTTACAGTGAAAGAAATAAAGCCTACCCGGATTCCTGGGCTCAGAAGATCACATCAAGCTATCACAATCCTTCCATTGTAAAGGTTTCCGGAGTAGGGCATGACGGGATTGTTACCAATTCCGATGCCTGGAATAATCAGACCAAACCAAAAATCATCACCCTAATAGATGGCCTTTAATACAATACAAATGAAGAATACGATATATAAAACAGCGTTGTTGCTATTGCTGGCAATGAGCACAATGAATGCCCAAACGATAAACTGGAGTGCGCCCGGCAAAGAAAGGCATATCCTTAATGCGAATATCGGAGCTGAATATGGAATAGTTTTCGGCCTTGGGTATCATTATAAACTGAATAGTAAACTGTTTCCAATGACTGTTGGTATTGAGTTTTCAGTTCCCTCCGGAAATACGCTGCTGGATGATTTCAAAACAAAAGCCGGAGCGAATGTAAGATGGATTAAAGTGCGGGATTTCCAGTTTTCTACCAGAGTACAGGGCGTTTTCAGAAGGTTTGAGAATGACAATGTGGCTATAGCCAATTTCGGGTTGGATATGGCCGGAGTAGTGGGATATTACAGACCTAAATGGTTTGGTGGAGTGGAAGTAGGCTTTGATAAAGCTATTGTGAGCCATTTTAAACACAGCGAATATTATAAGGAAACATACCCTGATGTCAAAAACGGTTGGTATGAGCCTTCTACCGGAGGAAATTTTTATTATGGAGTACAGGGCGGTTATACGTTCAGGAACCACGAAATTTATCTGAAAGGAGGAAGTATGGTATCTCAGGATTTTAAAACGAAACCTATGCTGCCTTTTTATGTACAGATCGGATATAATTTAAAGCTCTAGAAATTTTAATCATACAGCAAAAAGGGGGCTGTCTCACGTTGAGATAGCCTCCGTTTCTATATTGTTGATATATAATTACTTGGATTGAACTTTTTTAGGGCATCGTAGTTTTACTACAATTTTTAAGATTTAATGAAATTTTATATTTAGCCGGGTATTTTTATCTAACTTAGGTGACATAATATCAAAAAACACACAAAATACTATGAAAAATACCTCAAATTCTGATAAAGTTTCAGAAAACCATATTTCGGGGATCAACCGTGTGGTAAAACTGGAAATTGTGGTTGAGGGCAAAGCTGTCAATCACTTTAAACACTTTCGTTTACAGCAGAGTGCAAGAAAGCACCATGATTTTGAACTGGTATTGGCTCATGATTCTTTAGGTGAAGTACAAAATCACAACCTGGAACAGGCCCAAAAGTTTTTAGGAAAAAGAATCACCGTTGTTTTTAAATATAAAGATGCTGAACGTGAAAGCCCCGAAAGAACATTTGTGGGCCTCATTACCAAAGTAGCATTCAGTCAGGAAAAAATGAGTCTGGGAAATATTATCTTAAAAGGAAAAAGTCCCACTATTCTGATGGATTCTGCTCCACATACCCAAAGTTTCGGAGGCGGCCAGGAGGTGAATACGAATATTATTGCCAACCGGATTATCAATGAGACCTTAGGCTCAAACAAATTTGATTTCAGGATAGATACGCAGAACAAAAGTTATATCGGTTACAGTTCACAATACAACGAAACGCATTACAATTACCTTACAAGGATTGCAGAAGCCTACGGAGAACAGTTTTATTATGATGGTGAAATCCTTCATTTCGGGAAACTTCCGTCTTCTGAAAAGCCTATTCTATTGGTGTATGGAAGCAATGTCACGGATGTGAATGTTGAGCTGAAGGCCGTTCACACGAAACCGGAATATTTTGGTTATAACAGCAGCAGCCATACTAAAATGGTTGGTGTTGATGACAGGATAGAACATGTGGGAGAACTATCTTCCAAAGCTTATGAACTGAATGACACTATTTTTACAACCCGGTCACTGACGCCTACACCCATCAATGCCAATATGTTCCGTGATGTGGATGATTCCCAAAAGAGTGCAAGAGGAAGTAAAGCCGTAGAGGTTTTTACCGTTTCAGGACATACAACGGTTCCGTTCCTGTATATTGGCTGTGTGGCAGATTTAGCGATGAGAAAGACGGACAGCAATGATACCTCGCATTTCACAACGCTTATGATTACAGAGGTGAGCCACGAAGTGGATGCAAGAGGATATTATTCCGGAAGCTTTGAAGCTATTGCTGAAGGAACCGGTTTTATGCCCAAACCTGATTTTGAAATGCCTAAAGCAGAACCGCAGGTGGCCACGGTGATATCCAATGTAGATCCGCTGAATCAGGGAAGAATACAGGTCCGGTTTGACTGGCAGTTAAATGATACGACCCATTTTATCAGAATGATGAGCCCTGATGCAGGCGGAACAGATGCTATAACCCAAAACAGAGGTTTTGTAGCAGTTCCTGAAATTGGAGATCAGGTGATGGTAGGATTTGAATACCACAATCCCGATTTTCCATTTGCCATGGGGGGAATGTTCCATGGGCAGGTAGGTCTGGGTGGAGGTGTGGACAATCATTTGAAATCCATACAGACGAGAAGCGGGATTAAGGTTTTAATGAATGATGCGGACAAAAGTGTAACCATTAAAGATCCGAGCGGAAATACCTATTTTATGGATGGTCAGGGCAATATTCATGTTACTGCGCCAAAAAATATGACTTTTACAGCAGGGGAAGATATGCAGATTTCAGTAGGAAGGAATATGACTACAAAAATTGGACAGGACAGCACCATTAATGTTGGAAATGACCATACTGAATCTATTACAAAGAGATATGCTCAAACCTCTGAAAACAAAAGTGTTACCGTTATAAAGGATCAAACAGAAAGCACTGGCAATACCTTTAAAAGTACTTCCGGAGAAGCCGATATACAGACCTCTAAAGGTGATTTAAAGCTGAGAGGATCGTCATTGGCTGTGTTCCAGGGAGGAAAAGACGTGAAAGTAAGTAAGGGCTAAATATATGACGCGTGATGAGATAAATTTCATTTGTTCCCAACGAATGTGATTCCGGTCTCAACAATTGAATCCAATCCAAAATATTTACACATGGAAGATCAGAATACTTCAGCGCATGATCGTAAGCTTTCTGAAAAACGGACAGAAAAGCAAAAAAAATCCAACGAAGATTCTCCTTTAGAAAAAAGAGAAGTGGTCATGCATGGAGCAAAGTTGAAATGTCCCTTTGCTCAGTCACCCGGAGATCTGAAAGTTACTTCTAACGAAATAAATCTTCAGGACCAGTTATGGGCCACAGAAGGTGATGGAAACAATATGGTAAACCTTCAGTTTAAAGGAACCTGCGGCCACCCCAAATGGCCTGCCAAAAACATGTCTCCTCCTCCTTGCATGAGTGTTATAAAACTAAGTCCATGGGAAAATCTGGGAACTTCTACGGTACAGACACAAACTGTTTTGGTAAAAGAATCTTTTATCACTTGTGATCCTGATTTTAATGCTGCTGTTGCGAAACCTATTCCAAAGGTTGCGAGTATAAAATCCAGTATTGGAAATGATAAACCAGCCATAATTGCAGGGCATTGGGTTGATAAAAATAATCAAAAAATAAAGCTGCATCCTTACGGAGATGAAAAATTACACTTTTTCTTCGAAGCGAATAAAGCGGCAATAGGGAAAAAAATCACATTTATAGTCTATGAATCAGATTCAGGTCCCATTAATGATGATAATTTATATGAAAAAGATTATATCATTTCCTCTGAAAGAAATAATATTCATTTCCTCCTAACGGCAGATCTATTTACAAAAGGAGAAGAAAGCATATTACAATTATATGCGAAAATTGAACTTGAAGGTACAACCTATGAACTGCCACAAGAAACTGATTATCTCAAAATTCATGTAGTTGAATTTGTTCCCAAGATAGAAGGAGCATTAAAATGGACCAATGCTAAAATGTTACAGGATATTTGGTTTAATGGTAATGAAAATGATAAACCTTGGTTAATTAATCCTAAAGTTGACTTATTATCCATGGATTGGGTGTTGTCATATCCTAGAATGAAAACTGAATATGATGCAATTATTACACAAAAATGGAAATCGGAAAATGCTATAAAGCTGCTGAAAAAAAGGATTAAAGAGATGACGAAAAATCCTAGTGTAAATTTAAAACTTCCTAAAAAAGATAATGAAACTATAAGTTTCGGAGTATCTGGAAATGTAATACAAACATTTAATAATATAGAACAGCCTAAATTAGGAGGACAAAAAGCACAGGAAATGATGCCACTATTTGAGAGATTTTATTATCAAAGTGTTTCCTATAATATCAGCAAAAATATTTTTTCAATGGAGCCATTAGATGATTTATTTGGAGCCTTGGCAAGTTGCCAATTTAGAGTCATTGCATTTGGGACAATTACACGAAAAAATAAGAATTATCTGGTTAAAATCACAAAAATTGGAGTTTATATAAAGGATAGTTTTGATTTTATAACCTCAGATGAATATTTGGGCGATTGGTCACCTAAAAAAAATGGAGTATCCGTAAATCCATACGGGGCTACAGCTGATACTTATTATACAATAGAAAATAAATCATATAGAGATTGGAGAAAAGATTATAAGAAAGGAATGGATTTTAACTTATATACTGATGTAAAATATTTAAATGTATATCATGAATTTTATGCTACCCCTCAAGAAATTGAATAGATTATCATATGCTGTTTTATGTAGTGTTATTTTTTATGTCGCTGTAGCAGTACTGTATTTTATTTTGAATAAACTGGTTGATAAAGTTGTTGGCTCTCCTTTGGGATCGGCCTATCACTGGACTTATCCTTATGCATTTCTAATGGTATTTGCTGTTTTTTTTATGATAACGATGGTATGGTTAGCAAGAAACAAGAAGATTATTCATAGCAGCATCTTCTATTACACTTTTTATGTACTCTGGATTGTGCCTTCTTTAGTTTTTTCGGGTCTTTTATGGTCCTTTTTTGATATGAATGCGGGTTACTTTCCACAAGGATATGATTTTTTTGTGAAAATATTCTCAGATATGTTTTATGGCTTAACTTGGGGTGGTTTGGCTATTTTAAGCGCGATACCTTTTAACTTTTTAGTTTTTGCAGTGTCATTTTTTATAGTTAAAAATTACAAAGCTTTTATTAACAATAATTTTTAAACCCGTATTCAGGAAAAAATAGAAAGCAGCAATTACAAAGATGGTGAATCACCAATTTATTACACAAAAATGAAAATCTTAGTTACCATTTTTATATTATTTTTCTTCATTCCTGCTTGCGGGCAGAAGGCTGTTCATGACAGTTTGAAAAGGTATTATCAGGATTCATTGATTGTACAGAAAAATTTTAAAGACGGAAACGTACCCAGTAAGCTTACCGTAAAAGTAATCAATCCCTGTAATGCTGAAAAAGAGAGATTTGACGGAGCTGTAACCATAATCAGTGCAGTTGTTGAAAGTAAAAATTACAGTGATAGTATAGTTTATAATTATCCCGATGCACAATCCGGTTTAATCAATTTAAAAATAAATACTATATCTGACTATACCATCAATAAGCATCAGGCGGTCTTAATCCCCTTTACGTATTGCGGAAACTGGGATAATGATACAAAAGTCTCCTGCATTATATTTTACAACCATAAAAAGTATCTGTATCATATAAAATATCGTTGTGGAGAAGATAACAAATGCAAAATCAATGATAATCTGAATATTACATTAAAAGATTTACCCACGGAATTAAAATCAAAAGTTATTAAAGACCTGGAAACAAAATATAATAACTCGAATGATTTCCAATAATCAGCTCAAAATAAAAAGGTATGAGTGAAGAACAAGAAAAAGATAATTACACCGCAAACCCCAATCAAAAGGTTTATGATATGCCGCATCAGGTAGATCATGAAGTAAATGTGGTGAAAATATATTTTGCGAAACAGGTTCCTAAAATGACCTGGGAAGCAAAGGAAGAAACATATACGGTGAAAAGTGGAGGTCTGGTATCTGATGTAAAAAAGAAGTACGAAAAAAAAGGAAGAAGGAATATCCAGGCCGATAAAGAGGACTCCGTAAGGTTAAGCGCAAAAGAATCAGTGAAAATTACCTGGGAAGAAGAAGTACAGGCTAAAAAAGCGGATGGCAGTCCGGATTTTGATTTTGAGAGAATAAACAGCACTACTATTAAAAAGAAAGTATGGGTTGTTGCCAACTGTGAGGGAGCCAGCGGAAAACTCTCTGTGGAGATCCATGAAAATAAATTAACAAATGCGGAAAACGTCTATGAAAATCCTGTCAAATTTTTAGATGGAGAAGAGGAGAAAAGTAAGATTGAATTCACGATCAACGGAACATTGGTGTATGCTAAAGAAATCACAATGCGTCCTAAAAGTGATGAAGATTTAAAGAAACTGATCGATAAATTGAATAAAAGAGACGATTTAAATGCCTTTTTATATTTCAAAGCCGAAGTAACCGGAACAGAAGATGAAGTGAAGTTTCCGGATGAGACGCATGAGTTTTTAAATAAAGACAATGAAAGGTTTGAGATCAGATATTGTAATTGTGGAAGCAACTATGACATTACCTGTACCCGGTACAGTGGAAAATATGGACCTGCTTACTGGGGATCGAAAAAACTTGAAAATTATTCCGATTGGGATACATTGATTGCGGACAATAAAATTACGGCTGAAGAAAAAGCTATTTTGGTGGGAATGTCTGAAAATGAAGGTAAATTAGATTCCGTTCAATCCTATGACTGGGACCTTTCGGGTGAACAGATGATCTTAACGGCTGGAGCCATGCAGAAAACCGTGGATCATACCGGAAAAGGAGAGTTTACTACACAGGTTGAAGAGTTTAAAGCTCAGTACCCTGAAAAATATGAGGAGTTATTTGTATCATGCGGCTGGACAGTAGATTCCGGGATTCTGTATTATAAAGATCCGGCAAATCCTGCTGCGGAGAAAATTACGGGAAATACATTGTCCAATAAAATCAGGGAAAACTGTAAAGAATCTTTATTCGGAAAAACAGTAGAATGTAAGCCTCTGCAGCCGATTGTAAATGCCGTGATTGATAAATCATTTCAGGAAAAACAAGTGGTGGATTTTATTAAAAGGTTAAAAGAAGTAGTGCTTCCTTTAGTTCCCACAGGATATTCATACAAACTGTCTGATTATTTAAAGTCAAAATTAGGGAAAGCAACGGCATTGGATCATCACATTAACAGGCCGGGATATGTAAAAGACGATTTCGGGGCTGCATTAGGCCGGTTTTTCGCTAAAAAAGATGCTGCTACAGCTAAAGAAAATAAAACAAAAAAAGAAGGTGAGAAATTAGAAAATATATCAAGAAACCCTGGCGAATGGGGAGAGAGGCACGGGACCTATGAGAAGGAAATTCTTGATGATTACGGGAATAAAAGAAGAGGTACCGATATGGATAAACGCTATGAAAAAATGGAAAAAAACTCAAACTTATCATGATGAAAAAAATAACCTCCATCCTAATGATTTTAATCATTTTTATTACTTGTGGAAACACGGTTTCCCATCGAAATCATGATGTACAACAAAATAAAAAGGTAAAGAAAGACACGATTATTAAGCTGAATGATACTTTATCACTGTATTATGCTTCCTATAACAGCTCTGTGAAGTTATGGTACAATCTTCATATCATTCATAAAAAGAAGAAGATAAAAGTAGGTAAAGGAAGCGAGTTTAAAGGGACCGGAAGCGAGCTCTTTTCCTCACTGTCGCCTAATGCAAAATATGTAGTAGTGGACGGCATCATCAAAGAATATGTGCATGAAAGTGCTAAAGACAGTACCCTGCATGAAAACTACACATGTGCCATTCTCGACATAAAAAAAGCAAAAATAATCAAGCAGATGCAGCAGGGCTGTGACGGATCATGGAACAAAAAAAGCCAATGGGTTTCCTCTGATGGGAAAGTAATTTTTAAGTAAAACAATGGTTTAATTGGCAGGTACAAATCATAAAATGAGTGAAAAATTATGGAACCGGTATTTCCTATAAATATTAAATTAAACCTTGTAGAAGGAAAGAAATTTTATCGTTATACCTATAATGAATATACCACCATCAACGGGAAAACTCACAGAAGCGAACTCAATAAAAATTTTCATGTCACGCTGAAGCTTTTAGAAAAAGAAAGGTTTGAATACCATATTGAAGTTTTTGACCGGGTTCACAGAGATAAAGAGCTCTCTCTGTCCGAAAAAGATTTTTTAGCCAGAATTGCAGATATCAATGATGATGTAGTGCTTATAACGGATGAATATGGGCGTTTAAAAAACGTACAGGAATTGTCCGTTCTTCAGGATAAAGTAAAAAAAACGGTAGAAAAGCTCTCCAGATCCTATGTTGGTAAATCTGCAGAAGATTCTTATCGGTTTTTAAAAGAATTTTACCAAAAGGAGCATTTAGTGGGTAAAGATTTTTTTAAAAATATTCATTTTGGAATGATCCTCCATCGGTTTTATGGAAGATATGAAAAGGAAAATCAGGTCAGTCATAGCGTGCGCTACCGTAATTTTATGGCCAATACCGTAATAGATATAGAAGAGCGTGTACAAACGGAGGCCATGCGGTGTGATGATGAATTATTGCTGCTACAGTATATAGGGAACATTCCTTCAGATAGAAATTGGGAAATGTTTTATGGGGAAATGAAAAGAAAGGAAATCGCTTATCATAGTGAAACCGATTGTCCAAAACTGGATAAATATAAAGGGCAGATTTTATTAGACTTTACAACCAAAGAAGTTTTGGAGCATAAACTGACCATAGAATTTTCCCTGGGAGAAAACTATCAGAAGAAAATCATCTATCATATAAAAGAAATAAGTCATGAAGAATTATAAAAACATAGGATGGATTGAAGCGCTGCCGGACCAGCTGGATGAAAAATTGAACGTCTTGAACCTTACCTCGTTTAAGGAAAATAAAATCGTGGTTAATCCTCGTCAGGAAATATCAAAATCTTCCCTGTCAAAAAAATAAAAATCTTAAAATGGCGACACGTATTACAATAACAGATTCCGGGCAGACCCAAACCTTAAATGGTCCATTGGCTCCGGATACTCCCGATGATTCATTACAGCGCGTTACTGATGTTTATTTTGCGAAAAAAGTGACAACAGATAACGGAACAAGAGTCAGTTTTACAAAAATTGATTCCGCCCACGTGCAGCAGGATCATCAAAATCAAAATATTCCATACGATTCCATATTAGGGAAAACGGTGTATCTGATCATAGAGACCAGCAATATGCAGACCTTGAGCATAGATGCGGTAATAAGACCTTCAGCCAATACCATGACAGAAAATACGGATACATTACAGCTCATGCGTTTCGTATCTCCTGACCGATATGAAGTACAGAGAATGTTTACCGTACAGGTAGGAAACTTCGACGCTCTTAACAACAGCGCCGGCAGACACGATCATTATGGTAATTTAGATGCTGACCATATCAACAAAGCCATTATTAAGCTGCAACTCAGACCTGATTCAAGAGCTACCTTTGATGAGTGGAGCAGAAGACTGGCGGATGGCAGTATCAATCTGGAAGTGGCGGTAGAAAGATCAGATAATAGCCCTTGTGCCTATAAAGACGGACAGGAAGAAGTAAATGGAGCCGGTGTTTTCTTAGATGATGATACAGGCAGATTCAGGGTGGTTAATAAAAATATCTACAACATTCACCACGGCAGCAATACGTACAATACGTTACAGGAGATCAGTACAAATCCATCGAGAAGAAGAAGGATTCAAAAAGTCCTGAATACCCATTCTACGGAAGCGGTCTTTTTTTATTACGATCAAAACGATAATGAACACAGGATCTGTGCCAGAACTAAAGAAACGCTGACAAGAAAAAGAAGGGTTAATGCCATTCCACCGCTGGCCCAAAGAGGGGATCTGCTGGAAACAATAGACTTTACCGCAAACAGAGCTGCCGGAGAACAGATAGATGCACATCAGTTATTGGTGTATTCTAACGGAACCCTCGGTGATGGAGCAACGGATAAATGGTACGCCAATCAACAGGGAAATGTCGAATTGGTCAATATGGATATTTTAGCGAATGCAGGGGTAGGACCACAGATATTTGAAGCATTTAATTATAATCAGAACGGAGTCATCATCCGCTATGGATTTCAGCATACCAGAAGAAGAAGTATTCAGCCGGATTTATTTGCCGGTTTCTTGGGGTCATTGGCACAATTCAGACAGGAGGGACACAGTCATTATATCGTATCTCAGGGTTTTTCTTATTCCGATGCATCGTGCTATCCCAGCGCAGAACACGTGAATGGAGAGGCCGGAGATTTGAATTTATTAACCACTCAGGAGGATGGAGTCAATACGATCCTTACCGCTGCGAATTTTGATTATGATAATGCTGTAATTCTCCGGAATATTCTCTTTGATTTTGGATTTCTGTTAGGGAGGTCAGAAAATTTTTCCAACGCCTCAAATGCCAGTGCGGCAGACAATGCTAATACCCGGTTGCCAAACACGATCCATACAGCCACTCCGAGACATAATAATCATTTGCATATCCATGGTTTCGCTCAAATATCAGATATATATGTTTAAAATAAATATAGTTTTTTTCACCAGTCTGTTTTTTCTTTTTTCCTGCTACAGTAAGGCTCAGACAGAAAATAAGGCGGTAAAAACAGAAGTGCATTCCACAGATAAAGGATCGTTTTCTTTTAACACCAACAAAGCGGATTGTATTACGCTGCCTTTTGGGTATTCAGATATTTCAAAAAGAATAACCGTGGACTCGGCTCTTTCCGCCATACAGGATGAAAATAAACTGAAAGAACTCAATGCATTGCAATTTGAGAAATCAATTAAAAAAGATCTTGTATCACTTCCTGAAGAATACGATGTCTTTCTGCCATTCAGCAATTCTGTGAATGAAAAATATGACCGCATTAAAATAGCCTCTGATTTTCTGTGTTACGGAGATTATTCACTGTACTTTATGGCGGTCTATAATACCGTGCGTTATGCCCAGCCCTTTATTGAAAAAATGTATTTAGTTTCAACGAAGGAGGGTAAACTTATCGATATGAAGAGAATTTATCTTAATCATCAGGGAGAAATGGGATTTGCCAGCCACACATTATTTAACATAGATAAAAATTATATCATTTCTCTGCAGGATTATGAATTTACTGAAGATCCTTTTACATTAAACCCTTTACAACAGTACCAGATTCTGCCCTCCGGAAAATTTGCCGGATACTATGACCATGATGGTCCTTATAAAAATAATGAAGAACAGGGCCTGGTGAAAAATCACCATAAGGAAGGAAAATGGATAGAAACCAAACCCAATGGGTCTATGGATTGGCAAAAATATCCGGAATTTACAGATTCCTATACTTATCTGGAAGCAGAATATAAAAATGGTTTACCCGTTGGAAAATGGAAATTTTACAAATTACAGCAAAAATACAGTGAAGAAACTGGAGAACCTATATTGAACACAAGAAAAAAAGGAAAATTAATCTATACTGAAATTTATAGAGAAGGTGCATTGGAAAAACGTGAAATTCATTAACAACCTGACATCAAATAATGTTCGGAGATTTTTTATGGTTTACTGTTTCTATGAATTGTAGTAGTTGATTTTAATATTTTGCAAAAAAAGTGATTTAATTTTCGTATATTTATAAAAATGTCTATTAATACTTTATAAAATAAGTTGTAAACATTAAAAATTTTTAAATAAAATAAAATGAAAGATGTTTATGCAGGCGATAGCGGCAGACATAGCATTGGTGAAATTCCAATGAAATCAATGAGTGTAGCATATTTAATTTTAGTGCATCGTTTACCTAATCAATTCAAAAAGCTTTTCAAAGCTATCTATGAATCAACCAATTTTTATCTTATACATATTGACAAAAAAGCTAACCAGGAAATTGGCAAGGATATAAGAAGCTTTTTGGAGCAATATTCTAATGTGCATATCCTTAACAGTGAAAATGTTATCTGGGGAGGATATAGTATGGTTCAGGCCGAACTGGATGGCATCAAATACCTATTGAGTATGGATGCAAAATGGGATTATTTTATAAACTTAAGCGGACAGGATTATCCGTTAAAATCACAAAAAATTATCAAAGAGTTTTTATCGAAGAATAATGGTAAAAGCTTTATTAAAATTGACAATCAGGAGAAAAAAAGACCTGAGACGATGAATAGGATTGAGAATTATTTTGAAGAATTGGAAGACAGTATTTCTGATAAAACCCATAAAAGAGGTTTCATGAAAGATGTAATACCTTATATCGGCGGGCAATGGATGATTTTAACAAGAGATTGCTGTGAATTTATAAATAGCAGCGTTGAGGTTAAAAAATTCGAAGATTATTATTTAAATACACTAATTGCGGATGAATCTTTTTTTCAAACAGTTTTAATGAATACATCGTTTAATGGCACTTTAGTAAATGATGACAAGAGAGCCATTATCTGGATTCCTGACGGAGACATTAAATTACGCCCTAAAACATTCACTAAATATGATTTGCCCTTTCTTCAGAGAGGTAATCATTTGTTTGCCAGGAAGTTTGATGATAATATCGATAACAAAATAATTGATGATATTAAAATTCAATACAACGAACCTTTTAAGACATCAGTGAAACTGACTAGTATGAATCATGCTGGCGCAAATTTTAATCATCTGAACTAAAAGACTGTTAACATTATAATATTAACCTTTATCAAACCTGATAGAGGTTTTTTGCTGTCAAAAATAAATTTGATTTTTAAATTTCTAAAGAAAGAACACTATTATTAAATAGTACTAAAACAAAAATCCCTTCCAAACATTGTTTAAAAGGGATTTTTTGATTGACTAAGTTAAATTGCGTTTAACTTCTGTGGTTTCTCCAGGAATCGAACCAGGGACACATGGATTTTCAATCCATTGCTCTACCAACTGAGCTAAGAAACCATTTGTTTCGTTGTTTAACGTGGGTGCAAAAGTAGAACTTTTTCCTATACTGCGCAACTTTTTTTATGTTTTATTTTTAAAAACTTTCATGGTGAAAGGTTTTTTCTTGTCAATTGTTTGTTTATCAGAAGGTATTCGGTTTTTGATGAAGACGTTTTAAAATATCCTGAAAATGGAGATTTTCCTGGATGGTTTACAATTTTACAATTTTTACAGTTAGGGAATAGATAATTTTGGATAACAACAGTATATAACTGTTTATCTAAAAAAATGATGATATGAAAAAATTATTTCTTGCCACCGTATTATTCTGCAGCGTTTTAAACCTTGCCCAGAACCATAATAAAATTAGTCCTCCCGAAGATCATACCTTTGATAAAGGCTCTTCTGTTTCTGTTCAGAAACTTTCCGGGATGCAGATTAAAAATCTTGCAGTGCTTGGAAAAGTGTGGGGCTTTTTAAAGTATTATCATCCCAAAGCTTCCTCTGGTACACTGAATTGGGATTATGAGCTTTTTAAGGTGATGCCTGGAATTCTTTCTGTTAAAAATGATTCAGAACGAAATGCCGCATTGCTTACCTGGGCAAATTCTCTTGGAAAGACTACCAAAAAAGCAGATACACCAGATTCTCTGGAAGTAAGATACAGACCGGATTTCAAATGGATCAGTAAGAAATCCCTGGACAAAGATCTTAGTAAACTATTGATCAATATTTCCCAGGCAGAAAGAAGCCGCGAAAATTATTATGTGAAAATATATTCAGAAGATATGCCTATTCCGTACTTTCAGAATGAAGCCGCCTATAAACAGCTCAAATATCCTGATGCCGGTTTCAGATTATTAAGCCTGTTCAGATATTGGAATATGGTAGAATATTTTTACCCCTATAAAAATACACTGGAACAGAGCTGGGATACCACTCTG
Organism: Chryseobacterium endalhagicum; assembly: GCF_016745235.1. Taxonomy (GTDB): domain Bacteria; phylum Bacteroidota; class Bacteroidia; order Flavobacteriales; family Weeksellaceae; genus Chryseobacterium; species Chryseobacterium endalhagicum. Next base: position 968,987 of record NZ_JAELVM010000001.1, read on the forward strand.
GAAGAATTAATCCCGGAATTTGTGAACGCTGGAAATGAAGTGGAGTATAAACTGGCAGCAGCATTTATGGTTGCTAAAATAAAAGATTCACATGCCGAAACCTCTGTATGGTACGAGCCTGTACTGTATAAAAAGATGGGCACAATGAGGCCGGCAGCAGATCTGGTTTTTGTAGGAAATAAACCGGTAGTCACAAAAAGTCTTGAAGAGCAAAAAGGTAATAAAAATGAACTTTTACAGGGTGATGAAATTCTGTCTGTGAATAAAAAGCCTGCTGAAGCTATTTTGAAAGAACGTTTGCCTTATGCATCTGCTTCCAATTATCCTGCTCAGTTATTAAAAATAGCCGTTAGTTTTTTAAGAACGAACGATTCTCTGATGGATGTAAGCGTAAAAAGAATGGGAGTTATCAAAGATCTCAAAATAAAAGCACTTCCTTTTGAAAAATCATTGATTGAAGAAAATAAAGATGAGCCGGCGTTCAAAATGTTAAACAATAATATTGCTTATATCCATCCGGGAAGACTTGATGTAAAAAATCTGGATGAAATCATGAAGCAGGCTGTGAAAAGTAAGGCTATCATTATTGATATGAGAACTTATCCCAAAGAGACCATGTTTACCATGAAAATTGGAGAATACCTGTTTGAAAAGCCAAAAGACTTTTGCCGGATGACGAAAGGAAGTGTGTTGATGCCAGGGCAGTTCAGCTATTTAAGCAATCAGTATATGAATAATATTAAAATAGGAAAAGATAACATTGCATATTATAAAGGAAAACTCATTGTTCTCTGCAATGAAACTACCCAGAGTTTTGCGGAAATGACCCTTATGGCATTCAGAGCGGGTCCTGCGACCACGATAATTGGAAGTCAGACATCAGGAGCCGATGGTAATGTGACGGATACCATTGTTTTACCGGGGAATGTCAAAACTATTTTTACGGGAATAGGGATGTATAACCTTGACGGAACGGAAACACAGAGGATAGGAATTGTTCCTGATATAGAAGTAAAACCCACTGTAAAAGGAATTCTGGAAAAGAAAGATGAAGTACTTGAAAGAGCCATTCGTTTTGCTGACGGTGTCTGATCCTGAATCTTTCCGATTAGAATAAGAAAATAAAGAAAGCCTTTTGTTATAAGGCTTTCTTTATTCTTTTGTGATCTTCCCCCCAGATTTCCAACTGATCCAGAACAGGGATCAGATTTCTCCCGATTTCCGTTAATTCATATTCTACTCTTGGGGGAACTTCTGCGTACACCGTTTTTAGGATCAGTTTTTCTTCTTCCATTTTCTTGAGCTGCATCGTCAGCATTCTTTCACTGATGTTGGGGATTTTTTTTCTGAGCTCCGAAAATCTCATTTTTCCTGTTCTGAGGCAGTAGCAGATAGAAAGGATCCAGCGTCCGCTGATGAGGTTTACCGCATATATTTCTGAACAGCTCAGTTCCAGACCTTTTTTATTTTCATGATTCGTTGATGATTCTTTAATACTCATACTAACATTTTTGTTCGTTCCACACAATTTATTGAGAATTTGGGCGCGCGAAATTCATCAATTAAATTTACAAAATAAATCAGATTTCCTGTTTCTATCCGGGAAACTGATTAATGAAATGAGTAAAAACACATATTATACCAATACTGCAATGGATTTCAACAGAATTGACAAAGATCTGAGATTTAGCATTGAGAACTTTCCGTTTTCGTTAGATATTGATCAGGCCCTGTTTTTAAACAACCCGGAAATTGTTCAGAAAGAAAGAGAAGAATTCACAAAGAATAATCCTTTCAAAGGCCCGGATCACATCAAGGTAAAAGATATTTTTATAAGGAGTTCTGCTGATGATCACCAGATCAGGCTGCATATCTATCAGCCGGAAGAATTTGACTCTCATAAAACAGTGGTTTATTTTCATGGAGGAGGCTATGTGTTCGGTCTGCCGGAGCAGGTCGATTATCAGATGTTTGAAATGGCAGACCGTCTTAATGCTACTATTATTTCGGTTGATTACAGGCTTTCCCCGCAATATAAGTTTCCGGTTCCGGTTCTGGACGGATTTGATGCCTTACAATGGACCATTAAGCACGGAAAAGAACATCTGGGAATTGATCCGGACAATATTTCTGTATATGGAGCGAGTGCGGGCGGCCATCTGGCTGCCTCTGTTACCCAGATGGCCAATGATAACGGAATTAAAAACATAAAACATCAGTTCTTATTATACCCCGTGATTCACAACAAACTGAATACCCCTTCCATGAACGAATTTACAGATGCTCCACTCTGGAATAAAGAATATGCTGAAACAGCGTGGCTTCATTTTCTGGGTGATGATAAGGATAAAAGTTTAACCTATTCAGATCTTACGCATTATTCTGACTTTAAAGGCTTGCCCAGAACGACAATTGTGGCCTGTGAACTGGATCCTCTAAGGGATGAAGCTATAGAATTTGCCCAGCTTTTATATCAGGCAGGTGTTAAAACGGAACTTTGGGTAATACCCGGTGCCGTACATGTGTTCGATCTTTTTGAGTCATCCTTAACGGAGGAGTACAAACAGTTTCTATACAGCAGATTATTTTAATTGAAATAAAGGATAAATGATGAATTTAAGAGACAGCAAACCCGCACTTCTTCTGATAGATATTCAGAAAGGATTTTTAGATGAAAAGTATTGGGGCGGAAGACGGAATAATAAAGATGCAGAAGAGACTAGCGGCATTATATTAAAAAAATGGCGCGAATTGAATTTACCCATTTTCCATATCAGGCACAGTTCCGTGAATCCACAATCAAAACTGCATGAATCTGATCCGGGTTTTCAGTTTAATGACCATGTTCTGCCGCTGGATGATGAACCGGTGATTACAAAAAATGTAAACAGTGCATTTATCGGAACCGATTTGAAAGAAAGAATAGACCGTCTGGGGATAGATACTTTAGTGATCATAGGAATAACCACCAATCACTGTGTTTCAACCACGACAAGGATGGCTGGAAATTTGGGCTATAAAACATATGTCATTTCAGATGCAACCGCTGCATTTGACAGGGTAGGGATCAATGGTGAGAAATATGATGCTGAACTTATCCATTTAACCGCTCTTGCCAATTTAAATGAAGAATTTGCAACGGTCTGGAATTCTGAAAAACTATTAAAGGAATTATAATAAAGAGTGTTCCAAAGCTTTTTGCTTAATTTTTTTCACACAAAGAAAAACAAAGAATTGATTAAATTTCTTTACAGGTAAGATAAACAAAGGCGTTTCACTTATTTCCGAAATACAAAGATTCTCCCCCCTGAACTTTTGTTTCACTCTGTTTCAACAGAAAAGAATTGGTTGAGCTTTGGTATTGTTTTACTTTTATAAATGAAATGCCTTTGTTTATCTTTATAAAAATAGCTTCATTTCAAAAAAACTTTGTTTATCCTTGCGATTATTAAAATGTTTAAAGCAATATCAAAAGTATCACGCAAGGTTCTATTGTAATTCCGCTCATTAAATTTAGTAGAGAAAAAAATCAATCTCCGATTGATTCCACTAAGTGTACACTATAACCGTATGCTTAATCAGTGGCGCAGCCGCCATCTTTGTCTTCCTTAAAATCATCAGGAACCTTCAGGAAAACTTTGCGTTAAAAAAATATAATTATTCTTCTACTAAGCATAAGTAACCTGAAAAACTATTAAAGGAATTGTAATAAAGAGTGTTCCAAAGCTTTTTGCTTAATTTTTTTTCACACAAAGAAAAACAAAGAATTGCTTTAATTTCTTTACAGGTAGGATAAACAAAGGCGTTTCACTTATTTCCGAAATACAAAGATTCTACCTCTGAACTTTGTTTCACTCTGTTTCAAAAGGATAGAATTGATTGAGCTTTGGTATTGTTTTACTTTTATAAATGAAATGCCTTTGTTTACCTTTATAAAAATAGCTTCATTTCAAAAAAACTTTGTTTATCCTTGCGATTATTAAAATGTTTAAAGCAATATCAAAAGTATCACGCAAGGTTCTATTGTAATTCCGCTCATTAAATTTAGCAAAGAAAAAAATCAACCTCCGATTGATTCCACTAAGTGTACACTATAACCGTATGCTTAATCAGTGGCGCAGCCACCATCTTTGCTTTTCTTAAAATCATCAGGAACCTTCAGGAAAACTTTGCGTTGAAAAAAAACATAATTATTCTTCTACTAAACATAAGTAATCTGAAAAACTATTAAAGGAATTATAATGAAGAGTGTTCCAACGCTTTTTTGCTCATTTTTTTTCACACAAAGAAAAACAAAGAATTGATTAAATTTCTTTACAGGTAAGATAAACAAAGGCGTTTCACTTATTTCCGAAATACAAAGATTCTCCCCCTGAACTTTTGTTTCACTCTGTTTCAAAAGGAAAGAATTGGTTGAGCTTTGGTATTGTTTTACTTTTTTAAATGAAATGCCTTTGTTTATCTTTATAAAAATAGCTTCATTTCAAAAAACTTTTGTTTACCCTTGCGATTGTTAAAATTTTTAAAGCAATATAAAAAGTATTTTCTCCCACAGATTTCGCAGATTTGCACAGATGATTGAGAATATTAGTGTTTCTTGTGTTTAAACAGCATCTTTAGTAAAAACAAAAAAACCTCTAAATAAATTAGAGGTTTTCAAGTGGTTTCTCCAGGAATCGAACCAGGGACACATGGATTTTCAATCCATTGCTCTACCAACTGAGCTAAGAAACCATTATATTTTTGTTGACTTACTTCGTTGTTTTAAAGTGATGCAAAAGTAGTAAGTTTTCTTATATGAAGCAAGTATTAACGGGACTTTTTTTCAATAAAAATAAAACTTACTGATTTTCAGCTGAATTATTTTCCTGTTCCTTTCTGATTTGGTCGCTCATCTCTTCAAGTACAGGTTTTATCGTACTTTCCGGAAGATCACTGATCCGGATATACATCAATCCGTCAATCGCATCATTGAAATTCGGATCCACATTAAAAGCAATTACTTTAGCGTTCTGTTTGATGTATTTCTTGATCAGAACAGGCAGTCTCAATTCTGGTTCAAGATCATCAATAATCTTATCCAGCTTATTCAGATCAGACTCCATTTCCTCGAAAAAGATATTCTTATCCCTGTCGCGCAGTTTTACCTTGTATTCATTTCTTGGGGTGATGTACTGTGCCACCGCGGAATCAAAGTAATTCGAGCGCATGAATTCAATCATCAGCGACTTGGAAAATTCAGAAAACTTATTGGAGATACTTACACCTCCCATTAAAAACTTGTGGTCGGAATTTCTTAAGCACACATGAACAATTCCTCTCCATAAAAGGAAAAGCGGAAGCGGCTTCTGCTGATACTCCTCACAGATATAGGCGCGGCCCATTTCGATCACTTTCTTGAAGAACGGGTGAATGTCCTGCTCAAACTCAAACAGAGAGCTTGTATAGAATCCTTTGATGCCGTATTTCTTCATCACATCCTTACCAAGGGCCATTCTGTAAGCTCCGGCAAGCTTCTCGGCACTGCTGTCCCAAAGGAAAAGATGGTGGTAATGCTTGTCATATTCATCCAGGTCGAACGGAAGATTGCTTCCTTCACCTACAGCACGGAATGTGAGCTCTCTTTGGCGCCCGATTTCTCTCATCACAGAAGGAATTTCCTCATAAGTGGTGAAATAAATCTCGTAATTTCCGTTGCTGAACAGCATTTTGTCCGTTCCCTTCAGCCTGCTGATATCTTTTAAGATGTCTTCCTTGGGCGTTTCGTCAATGATATTCTGAACGATATTTTCTTCCTTTAAAAGCGGGAATTTTACCGTTAAATTTTTAAGATTAATGGTTTGGGCTAATGATTTTCTCTTTTCGTAGTAAGATTTCATCATATAGACCTTACGTTTCAGAAATTCTCCGAGTTCTTCAATGGTTTCCATTTCGTCCATCGCCTTTACGGTAATAGGCTTTCCAATTCTGATTCTGATAGGTTTTTCCCTGTCATTCATCATTTCGGCAGGAAGCATCAGGGTTTGTAAGCTTGGATGAAGCTTGGCCACCTGGTAAAAAAGGCGGCTGTTTTTTGCATGGAAATACAACGGAACTACCGGTACTTTAGCCATTCTGATCAGCTTAAGAGCAGGTTTTTCCCAGTCTCTGTCAAGAATTTCTCCGTAAGGATTGTTCTTATTGGATACTTCCCCGGCAGGGAAAATCCCTACGCAGCCTCCTTCCTGAATGTGTTTCAGGGTCTCACGCATTCCTGAAGTACTGCTGTAAGCATCTTTCCTGTTTTCAAAAGGATTCACGGAAATAACGTACGGAGCCATAGGTTTGATCTTTTCCAAAAGGAAATTTCCCATCACCTTAAAATCCGGACGTACCTCCGAAAGGATTTTGCACATTAAAATGCCGTCAATGGCTCCCAGCGGATGGTTTGAAACTAAAATAAACGGTCCTGTTTTGGGAACTTTAGCCAGATCCTCTTCAAAAGCGATATAGCTTAAGTTTCTTTCCCTTACAAATGAGTCGAAAAAGTCTTTGCCTTCCTTGTCCTTTAATTTATCGTATAATCTATTAACTTCATTTATTTTGGCAATGCTCATCACGGCAGATGCAACCGGGTTTTTGAGGAACCCGATTTTGCTTAAGCCGGAAGCTGTGATAAGATCGTTTTTCGAAATTAAACTCATATGTGTTTAGTCGCAGTTAATATTATTGTGTTACCATTTGAACCGTATTCTTGGAAATCTGTTCCAATAATACATTTTTTTCCTGGTAAAATTGGTCAATATGATCCATCTTCGCATTTCTTACTGTGAATAAAGATACATTTTTAACGGCTTTGGTTTTAAATATTTTTTGAAGTTCCTCATTAAGCTCATCCACCTGGTCAAATTTGTCTTCCAGACATAAAGCCAGTGAGATAGCAGAATTCTGCATAAGAGATACCTTGATCTTGTATTTGGAAAGATATCCGAAAATAAGGCTCATATGATCTTCTGCAATGAATGAGAAATCTCTCGTAGAGATCTTTAAAAGAACCTGGTTTTCCTTTAAAATATAAGATTCTTCATGCTGGTTCTTGTCAGAAGCCCCAACTTTAGTTCCTTCTTTGGTAGGATCTACAAAAGATTTTACATAAAAAGGAATGTTTTTCTGTTGTAAAGGCTGTAGTGTTTTCGGGTGAATCACACTCGCTCCGTAATAAGCCATTTCAATAGCTTCCTCATAAGAGATATTGGAAAGAAGAGATACATCACTGAATTTTCTCGGATCTCCGGTCATCACGCCCGGCACATCTTTCCAGATCGTCATGGCATCAGCATTCAGGCAGTAGGCGAAAATAGCCGCAGAATAATCTGAACCCTCTCTTCCTAAAGTTACCGTGAAATTATTATCGTCAGAACCTATGAAGCCCTGCGTTACATAGCAGATCTCCTGATTTAAGGTCGAAATGAATTCCTCTGTTTTTGCCCAGTCTACCGTACCTTCCCTGTAAGAACTGTCCGTTTTGATATAATCTCTCGCATCCAGCCATTGGTTGGTAAACTGAATTTCGTTCAGATATTCACTTAAGATCTTCGTAGAAATCATTTCTCCGCAGCTTACTACCTGATCATACACGAAGCTGTAGTTAGGAGATTTGTTTCTTCTCAGGAAAGAATCGATATCATCAAAAAATACATTGATCTCAGCAAAAACAGCGTGGTTCTCAGGAAACAGACCTTCCGCAATCTCAATGTGTTTTCGTTTTATCTTTTCAATCTCAGTTTGATAGTTATCCTTCTTGAAATAAAGTTCTACAACTTTTTCCAATTCATTAGTCGTCTTGCCCATCGCTGAAATAACCAGCAGACACTTGGCAAAGCCCTGGCTTTGTAAAACCATGGACACATTTTTTACACTTTCGGCATCTTTTACAGATGCTCCACCAAACTTGAAAATTTTCATTAATTTGTTTAAAATAAAATTGTTAGATTAAAAATTACATGAGTTTTTTACGGAGGTCAAAATTATAAATTTACAACGAGATATGAAAGAGTCTGGCGCTTGGAAGGAATTAAGATTTAATTAAAATTGAGACTTGAGACGGATTATCAGAATTTCATTGATTTATTGTCATCAAATGGGGATTAATTATAGAGCAGGAATTTCAGGTGTAGATCAGTATTGGTTCTGTATGATATTGAAAAACAGTGGTTAAGGTCTTTTATGATAAAAGCTTTCTTTCTCCGATAAATTTTCCGAAATTTGGGGAAAACGTAAAAAGAAAAATATGTCAAATCAACCATTACAGACTTTAGGAGAATTTCTTATTGATAAACAGGAAGATTTTCAGTATTCTACCGGGGAATTTTCCCGTCTTCTGAGTGCAATAAGACTGGCTTCAAAAGTGGTAAACAGAGAAGTAAATAAAGCGGGAATTGTAGATATTACGGGGGCTGCAGGGAATCAGAATATTCAGGGAGAAGAGCAGCAGAAACTTGATGTGATTGCCAATGAGATTTTTATTACAGCTTTGTCTCAGAGAGAGGTGGTTTGTGGTATTGCTTCCGAGGAAAATGATGATTTTATTGACATCAAATGCGGCGAAAACGGGCACTTAAGCAAATATGTAGTACTGATTGATCCTCTGGACGGATCTTCCAATATTGATGTGAATGTTTCCGTAGGAACTATTTTCTCTATTTACAGAAGAGTTACAGAGCCGGGAACTCCGGTTCAGCTGGAAGATTTCCTTCAGAAAGGAATCAACCAGATTGCAGCAGGATACGTAATCTACGGTTCTTCCACCATGATTGTTTATACAACAGGAAACGGGGTGAACGGGTTTACATTGGATCCTTCATTAGGAACCTACTATCTTTCCCACCCGAATATGACATTTCCTGCCAGCGGAAAAATTTACTCTATTAACGAAGGAAACTACATCAAATTCCCTCAGGGAGTTAAAAACTACCTGAAATACTGTCAGATGGAAGAAGGCGACCGTCCTTATACTTCAAGATATATCGGTTCTTTAGTAGCGGATTTCCATAGAAATATGCTGAAAGGAGGTATTTATATTTATCCTTCCTATTCACAGGCTCCGAACGGAAAACTGAGACTGCTTTACGAATGTAATCCTATGGCGTTCCTTGCTGAGCAGGCCGGAGGTAAAGCTACAGACGGGTTCAGAAGAATTCTTGAAGTAGAGCCTACCGAGCTTCACCAGAGAATTCCGTTTTTCTGCGGAAGTATCAACATGGTAGAAAAAGCGGAGGAATTTATGCGCATCGACAGTGTAAAGTAATGAAAGCAAAATATTCCAGATATTTATTAGAATTCAAACGCCCGAGTGGAACATCTCGCGGCGTTTTGAATGAAAAAGAGACCTTTATTCTCGAAATAGAAGAACAGGGCCGAAAAGGGATCGGCGAATGCGCTGTTTTCAGAGGTCTGAGCTTTGACGATCGTCCGGATTATGAAGAAAAGCTGAAATGGCTCTGTGAAAATATTGATCTGGACTTCTCTTATTTAAAAGAAGAATTGAAAGATTTTCCATCCATATGGTTTGGTTATGAGCAGGCGCTCCTGAATCTTAAAAATGGGGCTGATCTTTATTTTCCAAGCGAATTTACCGAAGGAAAATCTGCTATTATGATCAATGGACTCATCTGGATGGGCGATATTCATTATATGGAAGAGCAGATCCGGGAAAAGCTTGAACAGGGATTTCACTGCATCAAACTGAAGATTGGTGTTAACTGGGAATCCGAACACAAAATTCTCCAGAAATTAAGAGAAAAATTCTCAAAAGAAGCCTTGGAACTTCGTGTGGATGCCAATGGCGGATTCAGCAGGGAAGAGGCGGAACTTGTCTTACAGCAGCTGGCAGAACTTCATATTCATTCCATTGAACAGCCAGTAAAAGCTGGAAATTGGGCTGATATGGAGGCATTGTGCGCTGGAACACCTACACCAATTGCTTTGGATGAAGAGTTGATCGGAATTACAGATCCTGTTGAGAAAAAGAAACTTTTAGAAACTATTAAGCCTCAGTATATTATTTTAAAACCAGCATTGGTTGGCGGTTTTGCAGGTTCAGATGAATGGATTTCGCTGGCAGAGGAACAGAATATCGGATGGTGGATCACTTCTGCACTGGAAAGCAATATCGGTCTGAATGCCATTGCTCAGTATACCTACACAAAAAAAAGTCCGATGCCGCAGGGTTTGGGCACCGGATCTTTATTTGTAAATAATTTCGAATCCAGTTTAGAACTGAAGAATGAAATGCTCTGGTTTAAAACCTCGTAAGAAGATCAATTAAATTTCAGGGCAGACAGGGTTGTTCATATGCTCATCATCCCATGATCTGCAGCATCTTTTTCTAGGATCCCAGCTGTTGCAGCCAATAGGGATGATACCTCCTTTGATCACTCTTAACTCTGCTTTTTTAAGTTTTTTCATGTTTTTCATAATAAGTTTTAGTTTGATTGGTACAGTAAATATCAATCTCTTTTTTTTATTATGCAAGGATTTAACTTAAATTAACAAATTTCACCTTCAAAGGATTTATGCTTTAATGTAATAAAAATTCTTTTTAGTGAAAAAGATTGTGAAAGATTTAAAATAAAATCATCCTCCAAATGAATTTCTGGAAGATATCTCAAGGTCGCTAATCAATTTAAAGTAGTCTTATGGTCGGATAGTTTTTCTTTTAAATGGTTAATACTCTGAATTAAATTACATCTTTTACAAAAATTGCTTTCTTAATATAATCCAATATATTAGAAAACTTGTTTTTAATTCTTTTCATGATAATGGTATTTCTCTGTTTAATGAAAATTGCAATCTCCATGCCAACTTAAACAGCAGTTTAAAGTTTAACATATGATTAATCTCATGGCGTTTTTTTTAATATAGTGTTAAGAAATAATAGTAAAAGTATATTCGTTATTCTTAGATCTGCCTGTTATTAAGTTCTTATCCACCCCATACAAATTCTGGAAAATATCCTTTTGTACCATGGAGCTGGAAAGGTATCCCCAATGATTTCCCACTTCATATTTAAAGCTGTTCAGAACATCATCTTCCGCAAGAGTACAATCAATCACAGACACAATATCTTTGAACTTTTCAATGTCACCGGGCCCGTTTTTCCCTAATCTCGGCGTGAGGATATTTTTGGTGAATTGTGAAATGCCCAGAATGGTATCTTTTCTGTTTAAATAAATAGAAACCCGGTTGGCCAGCAACGGAAGCTTATTGAATGAATCTTCCGAATCCTCAAATACCTTGTACGTGACATCTGCATTTAAAAGCAGCACCTGGTCAATGACCCGCAGGATGTTTTCTCTTTTAAGACTGTAGAGCATACTTTGAAGAACCCGGTTTCCCATAGAATGCGCCATCAGATGTATTCTCTGGTTGCAGGGAGCGAGATCGCGGTTTGAAAAAATATCCTTTAAAAACTGGGTGTAAAAATAAAACAGGCGCATCAGCGATGATCCGGAATTGATACTGGAAGCCTTATCATCGAAATAGGTAAGAGGAACAATACTGCTGGAGGCCGGCCAGCTTACAAAAAGGATATGTTCAACGGGCGAGGCCGGATTATCAATAAACAGTTTCTTAAGGTCAATGATTGCTTTTAATTCATCGTCAAAATCATAGGCATAACCGTGGATAAAGATCAGAACATCACTTCTGTCTTTGGTAGAAGACATATTTTTATAAAGTTCATAGAAAAGTCTCTGGGTACCGCCGAGGTTGTTTGCGGTCAGTGTTGATGTTTTAATTCCCTTTTCACTTTGAAGAACTTCCAGAACGTCTTCATAGCCCTGTTTTTCGGGTTCGGAGAATAATTTATAGTTTAAAATATTGCGGTTGGTGTAATCTTTCTTCTTTTTGGCTGCCGCAGCAGGCTCTTTGTAAGTGTCAAAATCACATTTTGCGATCCGGAAATTGGGAATAGAGTATTCATCATTGGAAAATGAATCTGCTTTTTCGCCCTTATGGCGGACGATCTTACGATTGCTTAGGATATAAACAGCCATAGACGGTAATTTTGGAGATGGTACTTAGTTTTATCTAAATTAATGAAAAATATTGAATTAACATCATTTCAGCTCTTCAATTATCATTTCCGTAAGCCCCAAATTTTCCGTAACTTTGTGCAACTTTTTTTGTACAAAACAAAAGCTAATTTAATGGAAGAAGAAAAAAAATCACTCAATTTTATTGAGCAAATTATTGAAGATGATATGGCAAACGGTCTGAAAAAAGATCAGATCCGTTTCCGTTTTCCCCCTGAACCGAATGGATATCTGCATATTGGCCACACAAAAGCCATCTGCATCAACTTTGGTCTGGGTGAAAAATACAACGCTCCTGTAAACCTTCGTTTCGACGATACGAACCCTGAAAAAGAAGAACAGGAATTCGTAGATTCTATCAAGAAAGACGTTGAATGGTTAGGTTTCAAATGGGACAAAGAGCTGTATGCATCTGACTACTTCCAGCAGCTTTACGAATGGGCCGTACAGATGATCAAAGAAGGAAAAGCTTATGTAGATGAGCAGCCGTCTGAAGTGATCACAGAGCAGAGAAAAAATCCTGCAGAACCGGGAATAGAGTCACCGTACAGAAACCGTCCGGTAGAAGAATCTCTTGACCTGTTCGAAAGAATGAAGAATGGTGAATTTGAAGAAGGGGCTATGTCTCTTCGTGCTCAGATCGATATGGTTTCCCCGAATATGAATTTGCGTGACCCTGTGATGTACAGAATCCTTAAAAGACCTCACCACAGAACAGGTACTGCATGGAAAATTTATCCGATGTACGATTGGGCACATGGAGAATCCGATTATCTGGAACAAGTGTCACACTCATTATGTTCATTGGAATTTGAAAACCACAGACCACTTTATAACTGGTATCTGGAGCAGGTTTACGACGAATCCAAAGTAGCGCCTAAGCAGAGAGAATTTGCCAGAATGAACGTTTCTTATATGATCACTTCCAAAAGAAAGCTTCAGAGACTTGTTGCTGAAAAAGCGGTAACAGGCTGGGATGATCCGAGAATGCCTACTATTTCCGGAATGAGAAGAAAAGGTTTCACACCGGCTTCCATCAAGAACTTTATTGAGAAAGTAGGGGTGGCGAAAAGAGAGAACCTTATCGAGATCCAGCTGCTTGATTTCTGTGTACGTGAAGACCTGAACAAAGTGGCAAAACGTGTGATGGCTGTTGTAGATCCGGTAAAACTTGTCATTGAAAATTATCCTGAAGGTAAGGAAGAGTGGCTTGAAACGGAAAACAACCCGGAACAGGAAAATGCGGGAACAAGAGAAGTTCCTTTCTCCAGAGAATTATATATTGAAAGAGAAGATTTCAAAGAAGAGGCTAATAATAAGTTCTTCAGACTTAAATTAGGCGGAGAAGTCCGTTTAAAATCTGCTTATATCATTAAAGCGGAAAGAGTAGAGAAGGACGAAAACGGTGAGATCACTACGATCTATGCCAGCTACGATGAAAAGAGCAAGTCCGGAAGCGGAACCGAGGAAAGCTTAAGAAAAGTAAAAGGTACGCTGCATTGGGTATCTGCTGCTCATGCAATCCCGGTAGATGTAAGAATCTATGAAAAGCTTTTCACTGTAGAGCAGCCTGATGCTGAGAAAGATGTGGATTTCTTAAACTTCATCAATCCGGAATCTGTAACGACTATCAAAGCATTTGCTGAACCTGCCCTGAAAGATGTGGCAGTAGGAGAGCCGCTTCAGTTCCAGAGAATAGGCTACTTTACGAAAGATCAGGATTCTACGGATTCCAATCTGGTATTCAATCGCACTGTAACGTTGAAAGATTCTTTCAAACCGGAATAATCTTGAAACATGATCCATATAGGAGCAGGGCTTTTTATAAGTCCTGCTTTTTTATTTTACAATCAAATGAAAATTGACCGGATTAATTCCCTTTCAAGGGTTATATTCCGGTCTCTATTAAAATGATTGATAAAAAAAGTTCCTTTTAAAGGGGCTTCTGAGCCAATTTGTCTAATTTTGTACTTTACTCACTTTCTCCCAAAAAAATAATTATTGTGAAACTTATTAGCGTATATACGGGTTCTTTTAAAGGACTCTCAGAAGAGAGCTGGATGTTGGCGTTGGTTATGCTGATTAACCGTGCGGGTTCTATGGTGCTCCCTTTTTTGGGTGTATACATGACGGCCCACCTTCATTTCAGTATTGAAAACTCAGGAATTGTTTTGAGCTTTTTTGGTATTGGGTCTGTATTGGGCTCATGGCTGGGAGGACTGATCACAGATAAAATCGGAGAATACCGTGTCCAGAGTCTGAGTCTGCTGCTGAGCGTACCGTTATTTTGTCTGATTCCGCTTTTTAAAACAGAGGTGGGACTGGCTGCAATTATCCTGATTCAGAGTATTGTGAGTGAAACCTTCCGTCCTGCCAACTCTGTGGCGATCACTAAATATGCAAGACCTGAAAATATCACCAGAGCTTTTTCATTAAACAGAATGGCGGTGAACCTGGGATTTTCCATAGGTCCGGCATTGGGAGGAATCTTATCTGCTATTTCGTATGAATTCTTGTTTTTCTCGAATGCTCTGGCTGCCTTGTTGGCGGGATTAATGTACATCCGGTTTTTCAGAAAAAGAAATAAGCTGGCTACCTTGAAATCAAGGAAAACAAAAGAAGCAGCTCCGGTAAAAAAGGAAAATTCGCCTTACCGTGACGGAAAATTTCTTATCTACAGTTTCATTTGTATGCTGTTCGCGATATGCTTTTTCCAGCTATTCAGCACACTGACCATCTTTTATAAGGATACAGCGCATTTAAGCCAGCAGAGTATCGGTTATATCCTTGGCTACAGCGGCTTCCTGATTGTTTTGCTGGAGATGGGTTTTGTACAGATTGCAGAAAAATATTTCAATCTGGCATTTACGCTCTTCATTGGAACTTTATTATGCGGCGTTTCTTACGCTATGCTCGCATTTGATTATTCCATCCTTACGCTTGTGGTTTCTATGACCCTGCTGTGCATCGGTGAGATCTGGACTCTTCCGTTTATGTCAACTATAACTGCCCTGCGTTCGGGAGAAAACAATAAAGGTGCCTATATGGGACTGAACGGGATCGCCATTGCCATTGCCTTTATCATTACTCCTTATGTAGGAACTATGACGGCAGATAAGCTAGGCTTCAATACGCTTTGGATAGGAACCGGGCTTCTGGCGATAGGTATTGCCGCCGGGTTTTATTTTGTGATTCCGTGGATGCTTAAGAAGAAAGCGGGAGAGTAGAGGATGAGGGGTTTTTGAGTTGGAGAGTTTGAGAGTTTTAGGGGTTTTGGATGGAAGAGGGAAGCTTGAAGATGGAGGTTATTGAAGTCTGTAAAACTTCTTTTCTGAAACCAGGTACCATATCTGACATCTCATATCTGAATCCAGTATCTAAATCTGCTCAATCTGCGCGATGAAAAAATCTCCCGCAGATTGAGCAGATCAAGCGGATCTTTATAATGAAGCTAGAATTTTCCGGACAAATATTTTCAATCAATTTTATCGGAGATAAAATCCTTGCGCCTTAAAACGTATTATTTTAAGATTATCTTGCGCCTTCGCGATGTTCCAACTTTAACGTTAAATATAACCGTCTAAGCGGCAGAATATTCAGTCTGAAATCTGACGTCTGCTATCTGAAATCTAAATTCTAAATTCCAGCAACAATATTCCTCACAATCATCTCCGCATGAATACGCGAGTTTTCTATAAACCACAGATGTGTATCCTTTCCGCCACAAACGACTCCGGCCAGATACAGATTCGGGACATTCGTTTCCATGGTTTCAGGATGATAAAGCGGATTCAGACAGTCGCCTTGCAGTTCTATTCCGGAATTTCTTAAAAACCCGAAGTCCGGAAGATAGCCGGTCAGTGCGAGTACAAAATCATTTTCAATCTCAACAGACTGTCCGTTTTCGTCTTTAAAAATAACGGTATTTTCCGTGATTTCTGCAATTTCAGAATTGAAATAAGCTTTAATGCTTCCTTCTGCAATTCTGTTCTCAATATCCGGTTTTACCCAGTATTTCACACTTTTTGAAATTTCAGAGTGGCGGATGATCATCGTTACATCAGCTCCTTTTCTGTACGTTTCAAGGGCTGCATCCACGGCTGAATTGCTTGAACCTACCACCACAACTTTCTGCTTTGCATAAGGATAAGGTTCTGTATAATAATGTTTTACTTTTGGAAGGTCTTCTCCCGGAATGTTCATCAGGTTGGGGATGTCGTAGAATCCGGTGGAAATCACAACATTTTTAGCTTTATAGGTTGATTTTGAAGTTTCAATATCAAAAATATCTCCTGTTTTAGAAACTTTCAGCACTTTTTCATAGAGATTGATATTAATTTCCCTTTGTCTTGCAATTCCCTGATAATATTCCAGAGCTTCCTGACGTCCGGGCTTAGGAGCGGTGGAGATAAAAGGAATGCCATCTATCTCAAGCTTTTCTGCGGTAGAGAAAAAGCGCATATATAAAGGATAATGATATAAAGAATTGACAATAGTTCCTTTTTCTATGATCAGATAAGTCAGATTATTTTTTTTAGCTTCAAGAGCACAATTAAGACCGATAGGCCCGCCTCCGATAATAAGGATGTCTAAAATTTCCATAGCACAAATTTACTTAAAACCACGGTATTAAGCATAAAGCGGCCAACAGAATTGATCTATTGAAACGATGGTATTGGCACCAGTTTTGGTGTTTCCTTGGCATTAAAAAATTGAAAAATGAAAAACCTGATCATTCCAATATTGGTATTGTCTTTGTTGACGGCCTGTAAGAAAAATCCTGAAAAACCGGTTCCCAATGTCATAGATTCCATGGCTCAGGCGAAGGAAAAAAATTTGGAGGCAGCAGAGCAGAAAAAGAAAACGGATGAGGTGGCTGTAAAAAAAGCTAATGATGATATTCTGCTGGCTTTAAAAAATAAAGATTACAAAACATTTACATCATTTATCCATCCCGAAAAAGGAATCAGTTTTTCCATGTACGGATTTGTGAATCCAAAAGAAGATCTGCATTTTTCCAAAGCTGATTTTGAAAAGAACCAGCCTTTGAAAACAGCATTTACCTGGGGCGCGATGGATGGTTCCGGAGATCCATACAAGACAACGATCAATGATTATCTTGGAAAGTGGGTTTTCTCTAAAGATTTTACAGTATCGCAATACTCATTGAATAAATTCCAGGCTGGTGGAAACTCACTGAATAATTTAAAGGAAATATATCCCGGAAAAGATTTCACGGAAAACTATATAAAAGGAACCGGAAAAAACGGTGAAATGGACTGGAAAACTATCCGTTTTGTCTTTGAGGAATTCCAGGGAAAGCAATATTTGATCGCTGTTGTGAATGATCAATGGACGATTTAAGAAATTAAATCAAGCCAGATTATAATAAGAATGCTTCGACTCTGCTCAGCATACCCTTTCTCAACTTTACAATAATGTATTAGAGAGGTCATGCTGAGCATAAATTGAAAATTTACGAACGTAGTTCACGAAGCATTTATTTTATTTCATCCTTGTCAAGATTCTAAATCCTGACAAGGATTTTCTAGGTTAACCTAAAATCTCAGCCAGCTTTTTCGTCAGATTTCTTCTTGAAAACTGATCAATATTCTGAGTATTGGCAACAGTACTTCCATCTTTCCACAACTCAAATTTTTCCAGAATAAAATCTTTTACCGCTTTGGCATCTTCATATCTGAAATGTTTTCCTGCATTTGTCTCGGCTAAAATCCTTGAAACATCAGCTTCATCGGGACCGAAAGAAATAATCTGCTTTCCGGTTGCCAGATATTCAAAAATTTTCCCAGGAATAATCCCTTTTGAAGAAGTGCTCGGGAAGTTGGTGATGAGCAGAAGATCTGAACCTGTCATTTCTTCCACGGCTTTATCATGGGAAATATACCCAAGATTCAGGATATGTTTTTTCAGATTTGAACTTTCAATAGACTGAAGGATTTTATCATCCACTCTTCCTGCAAATTTCAGGGTAAAGTGGTCTGCAAATTCTTTATTTTCCCTAACCAGTTCATCCAGTACTTTCCAAAGGTTTTCAGGATTCCGGAGCTGCTCCAGGACCCCGATGTAGCTAAGGGTGAAAGATTGGTTAATTTGCTGATCTGATGATTTGCTGATTGGTCCATCCGTCGTTTCATCTGTCATGCTGAGCGGAGCCGAAGCATCACTTTCATCAAAACCATTCGTAATGCAAACTGCATTGGCACCTGCTTTCCTGAAATTTTCTGCATCCGTATAGCTGGTGGCCAGGGTAATATCTGCATTTTTAAAAACAGCACTTTCAAGCTGACGGTGTTTCCTGTCAGAACTTTTGGTGAGTTTTAGATGTTTGTAATAAGAAATCTCGGTCCATGGGTCACGGAAGTCCGCAATCCATTTCAGGTCGGGGAATTTATTTTTAAGTCCAAGGCCGATCATGTGAAGAGAGTGGGGCGGACCGGAAGTCACCACCACATCTATTTTATTTTCTTTCAGGTACTGCTCTAAGAATTTAATGGAAGGTTTTACCCAAAATACCCTGGCATCAGGAATGAAAAAGTTTCCCCTTACCCAGATGGAAAGTCTGGATTTCCAGCTTTGGTTTTTACCGACATCAAATTGTCCTGCTTTGAATTTTTTATTGCTTTTATTCAGCTTTTCTGCCAGCTGGTAAGGTTCCCATATTTTGGTCTTTACCATTTCTATATTCCGGGGAACCTCGTTTAAAAGACTTTCATCAAGCAAAGGATAGCTTGGATTTTCAGGGGTGTAGATCACGGGATTCCAGCCGGAATCAGGCAGATATTTTGCAAACTTCAGCCATCTTTGAACACCAGGACCTCCCGCAGGAGGCCAGTAATAGGTGATGATCAGTATTTTTTTTTGTTCCATTAACCTTGAACAATAAACTTTAAACGTTAAACAGTCTGTTCAGCCAACTGTTCTTTTTTCTTATTCTTATTCATCCAGAAAATCCCGAATGCACTCAGCGCGATAAACAATCCGAAGCAGAAGAGGGATAACCATTTTCCTTTTTGGATCACTTCTGGTTCAAAGACCATTCTGATGTGATGATTTCCTGCAGGAACATGTACTGCACGAAGAAGATAATCCGCTTTGATATAAGGAACCTCTTTTTCATCTACGAACATTTTCCAGCCGTGAGGGTAATAAATTTCAGAAAATACGGCCAGCTGAGGGGTTTTAGACTGAGATTTAAATTCCAGTTCATTAGGCTGATACTTTGTTAAATTAATAAATGCCTCAGAATCTGTCTGAACCGGTTTGTTAGTGAAATATGACTTGTCTGATGAAGCGATAACCGCTGTCTTCTTACTGTCAATTACCCCGATAGATTTAATTTCTTCATCCGGCGTATTCACGAATTTAAGGTCGCTTACAAACCATGCATTTCCGTTGGCTTTCGGATTCGGCATAGCCTGAGGTTTTTCAGGTCCTCCCACTACCCAGTATTTGGCGTTAAGAAGGTTAAGGACATTCGGTACTTTCACAGAATCCATGGTCTGGAAATATTCATTGATCACGTCATCATATCTTCTCAGTTTTACGGCATGATAACCTCCGATGGACGATTTGAAATAAGACGTATTGGTCTCGCTGAATGTTCCTAAAATATTATTGAAAACCCTGTAATGCGTCTTATCTTTCTCAGCAAGGGTTTCAAGGGTTTTATTAACGTTTACATTGGCTAAAATAGATTCCAGGTTCGGATTTCCTTCTACTTTCTCTGCCAGAAGATCTGAGCTTTCCGTCTGGAACGGATTTTCAGCGAAAACTTTGTCTACATAATTGGTATCATTCAGATAACGTTTGTTGACTGTCCAAAGATCAAATAAACTCACGGCTCCAATGATGATCAGAGCAATATTCTGGCTCAGTTTCTTCTTCATGGTCATGAAAAGAACGGCAGCCGTTATCCCAACGTAGATCAATGCCTTGATGGCATCAATTCTGAATAATTTAAATCTTTCCTCAGCAAGATAATCCAACAGGAATGGCGGGAAATAGGTCTTTTCGCTATCGGTATAAAAACCAAGCAGTGATTTTCCGAAAAGCAGAAGGATCAGTAAAAGTCCTAAAGTTCCTCCGCTTACATACATAAGGATTTTCTTTTTGTATTCTTCGGTCAGTTTTTCATCAGTAAAGAATCTGTAGATCCCGATCACAGCAATTAACGGGAATAATAGTTCCACTACCACCAATATAGAAGAAGGGGCTCTGAATTTGCTGTAAAAAGGAACATAATCAATGAAGAGATCAGACAGCGGCATAAAGTTGCTTCCCCATGCCAGCAAAACGGTCAGAATGGAAGCGCCCAGAATCCAGTAACGGTATTTTTTCCAGGCAAAGAAAAATCCTAATAACGCAAGGAAACATACTACAGCACCCTGATAGGCAGGACCGGATGTTCCGGGTTGGTCTCCCCAATAGGTTACTCCATTGAATCCTTTTGAAATTCTGTCCATTTCAGCCTGTGAACCTACGTTTTCCTGGATAAGTTCCTGCACCCTGTTCATCATTTCTTTGGCTTCCGGTTCCTGGCTTCCGCCACCCATCAGTCTTGGAATGAAAAGGTTCAGCGTTTCCAGTTTTCCATAGCTCCACATCAGAATGCTGGTTTTATCCATTCCTGATTTTCCTGAAGTATGGCTGTCATTCGTCAGAATCTGCTTTCCACGTACGGTTTCTTTGATGTATTCGGAATTGGCCATGATCCTTTGAGAGTTCATTCCAACACCGATTGCGCATGAAGCGGCAATAATTCCTGATGAAATAAGAAAATGCTTCATCGGAATTTTTTTCTGGATCGCTCTTACCAGCTCGGACAGGAATAAAAATCCTAAGGCAAGGAAAAGGTAATACGTCATCTGCGGGTGGTTCGCTGCAATCTGAAGCCCCATAAAGAGGGTAGTGGCAATGAATCCCCAGATATACTGTTTCCTTATATAAACCAATATAATTCCGGCTAAAAGCGGTGCAAAATATTCTATCGTATTGACCTTACCATTATGGCCGGCCGCAATAATAATATAAAAATAGGTGGATAAACCGAAGAAAGTAGCGCCCAGTAAAGCGTATTTCCAGTTTCTGACGGTTACCATTCCAAGGAAGAAGAATCCTGCAAACAGCAGGAACAGATAATTCACCGGTCTTGGCAGGAAATTCAGGTTTCTGTCTATCTGCTTGATGATGTCGCCTTTGAACTGGCTTCCCATCTGATAAGTAGGCATCCCGCCAAACATGGAATCACTCCAGTAGGTTTCATTTCCGGTATCGGCTCTGTAGTCCAGGAGTTCTTTTGCGCCTCCTCTGTACTGTACGATATCATGCTGAAAAAGTTGTTTCCCTGAAAAAACAGGAGTGGAGTATAAAAATGCTAAAACTATAAATACAACTAATGAAATTGCAATATAAATTAAGTTTTTATTTTTAGCCATGCTGGTTATTATCTTTTATTTCTTGGAATTTTACCTTTTGTTGTTACTTTCTTTTACCTCTTCATAGTCAACTGTTTCCGCATCCCAGTTGAGGTTCTGTTTATTCTTGCTTGCATTGTGAAGATCCTGCTGCCCGTTATTGTTCTTATGGTTATTGAATCTGTAGCTGTAAAAAGTTTTAAAGAAAACCCTTTTCAGAATATTCCACACAAAGAAAATAATAATGGCTGCGAGTACTAATTCAAGAATGTACTTCATAATTTCTAATTTAAATTAAAAGCTTTTTAAAGTGTGTTTCACTGTTAAGAGTTGCTGGTTGTCAGTTGCTGGTTATTTGTGAATTTATAATATTCATCAAACACTAAAACTCTCTAACCCTAAAACGCTCTCACTCTCCAACTCTCCAGCTCCCAAACACACTCTAAAACTCCGTTATTTCAATTATTTTGCAGAAGGATTTACCATCACAGAAGACTTGGAGATGCTTTTCATAGACTGGGATTGTTTTCCGTCTGAAATAGTCTCGATCTGTGTAGTTTTTACATCAATATTCTGGTTGGTGATCCATCCTGTACTTTGGTCAAACTTAATGGTTCCGTTCTGTGCAAGCTCGCTGCTCAGACTGTGGGTGATAGGCCCCTGGGTTTTCTTTTCTGTCTTTTTAGGAATTCCTCCGGTAACAGAAATCTCGGCAGCTCCGTTTCCTACGCTTTTCAAAATGTAGTTTGAAGTTACTTTAAGGGTTCCGCTGGCGTCCGCATTTTCGGAAATGGTCCATTTTTCTCCTATTTTTACTCCTTTTTTAGGAATAATCGTTAAGTTCTTATTCAGCTGGTCTTTCAGTACTTTCTCATTGAAAGTTTCTTTAAGGCTGGCTACAACACTGGCTTTCTGGTTGGCATCCTTGATCAGGGTTCCTACCGCATTGGTTACTTTGGTATATACCGCATCAAAACCTGTAATGGAGATCACATTTCCTTTCGTGTCCATTTTCATGTTAAGTTTGTTTCCGGTAAGCGCTTTGTTGATATTCCAGATCATTTTAAGATCATCTTCTTTTGGAATAGCCAATTTGGTATCCACTACCACTGTTTTGCCCTGTGCATTCTGTGAATTTCTTTTAGCCACAAGATTAAGGGTCATGTCATATACATTTCCTTTGATATCGTTTACAACGAAATTCATTTCATCTGTAGACTCACTTGTTGCAGTAATGGTTTTTCCCTGAGGATCTTCCATGGTTTTAACGTCTCTCTGATACGTGGTAAGAGGATACGTCTTCCCCTTTTCCAGTTTAAAGGTCTGAGTGAAAACTCCCGCAGAATCTTTAATGGCAGGGTTTTTCGCTACTTTGGCTACAGAATCGGCAGGAACTTCCACAGTAACTGTTTTTCCTGTTTTAGGATCTACTTTAGTGATGGTTGCTGTTTCTTTTTTACAAGATACTAAAGCTATAGATGAGATAAGCATTAATGCTGCTACGTTTTTCATTCGAATTTTTTTAAATTTAAATTGTACTGATATTCCTGTTCTTTGTATCAATAACGATACCATAAACATCAGCCTGAAATACCCGTGTCCGGCTGATTAAGGATTCGGAACTGCTGTGATTTTCTGTCTTACGGCTTCATATAAAATGGCTCCGCAGGCTACAGAAACATTCAGAGACTGTGTTTTTCCCTCAATAGGAAGTTTTATTTTTTCATCCGAATGATGCATCACTTCTTTTGAAATTCCGGTTTCTTCATTACCCATCACAATTGCGCAAGGTTCTGTGAAATTCACATCATAGATCAGTTTCTGAGCTTTTTCAGTAGCTGCAAATACAGAAATACCGCTCTGCTGAAGGAAATCTACCGCATGGGCAAGATTAGGTTCCTTACAGATTTTAATATTGTAAAGTGCTCCAGCAGATGTTTTAATAGCATCAGAGTTGATGGGTGCTGCTCCTTTTTCCGGAAGAATAATAGCATCTACTCCCACACATTCTGCGGTTCTGCAGATCGCTCCAAAGTTTCTCACATCTGTCAGTCTGTCAAGAATCAGTAGAAAAGGTGTTTTTCCTTCTTCAAATAACTGAGGAACAAGATCTTCCACTCTGTGAAACGGAACGTCAGAAATAAAAGCAACCACTCCCTGGTGGTTTTTTCTGGTAAAACGGTTCAGTTTTTCAATCGGAACATAGTTGGGACGAATTTTATTTTTAGCTAAAATGGTTTTCAGCTCAGCATAAATAGGACCCTGAAGTGCATTCTGCACAAAGATCTTGTCAATTGTTTTTCCTGCTTCTATGGCTTCAATCACGGGACGCAGCCCGAAAATAAAATCGTCTTTCATTGAAAATGTATTATAAATTATATGGTGAATGGTCAAGGGTGAATTATACTTCGTAAGTCAATTTTTTTGGAGGCTGTTTTTATTCACAATTGCCCATTGACTTGCGCAGCAAATACTCACTATCTTCCACTTTCACCCAATATCGCTCTTTTTTGTGCCATGATGTAGCCGTAATGAAGGCTTTCATGCATATTGTTGAAGATGATGGCATCCTGGATGCTTTTCAGATCCATCCCGAAACTTGTGGTGTATGGAGTGTAGTCCGAAAAGAAGTCGCTGTCATAATCTTTCATCAAAATCTTTGAAGTTTCGGTGAGTAAGAACTCAAGGTCTTCCACTTCAGATTTTTGTACACTCAGGTTTGGAAGCGTGCCTTTTTTGTAGGTTTCAATCCAGTATTTATCTATTCTGAACGGATTTCCGCTCAGATAATAATGCAGCAGCTGCTGGGTAGCAACCGTATGCGCAATATTCCAGTACATATTATTGTTGAAACCATCGGGAATCAGCAAAAGATCTTCGTGGGAAGTGTTCTGCAGGATGCCTAAAAGGTTCTTTCTCACCTGTCTGTGTGCTTGAAAATGATAATTCATTTTGCAAAATTTTTAATCACCAAAAATAGTTTAATAAACTGGAAATGACAATTTTTTGAATGAAGGATTAAAGCAAAAATTTTTAAGGCATTAAAAACGGAAGAGATTACTATCCTGTTTTAATGAAAATTTTCTCCTGAATAATAAGTTTTTAATAAAATCTGGATAGAAACTGCGGTAGAAATGGAGAGGGTTTTGTTAAACGCAAAACTTTAAGAGCATACTTTATATTATAGGAAAAATCAACAAGTTGATTTGATTAAGCGGACGGTTATCCATACACCTTCATCAGCAGCGCAGCTGCCCTCCTTTGCAAACCTTAAAGTAGAACACATTTTTCAAAAAACTTTGCGTTTTAGAAAGAATAATATCAACAAATAATAAGTTTTGAAAGAAGATTAGGATAATATATACAGTAAAGATGGGTAAGGTTTTGTTAAACGCAAAGTTTTAAGATCATACTTTATATTCTAGGAAAGCAAAGCTAAGAATCAACAAGTTGATTTGATTAAGCGGACGGTTATCCATACAGCTTCATCAGCAGCGCAGCTGCCTTCCTTTGCAAACCTTAAAGTAGAACACATTTTTCAAAAAACTTTGCGTTTTAGAAAGAATAATATCAACAAATAATAAGTTTTGAAAGAAAATTAGGATAATATATACAGTAAAGATGGGTAGGGTTTTGTTAAACGCAAAGATTTTAAGATCATACTTTATATTCTTGGAAAGCAAAGGTAAGAATCAATTGAAATTGATTCGATGAAGCGTATGGGTAAAATGTTTGCTTGTTCAGCTGTGCAGCCACGCCTCTTCGTTTTCCCTAAAGCTAAGAGGCAGAGCTGGAAAATCTTTGTGTTAAAAAATATAACAAAATAAGCCCTTCCTATGAATAATCAAAGAAAGGGCTTGTATAGTTTTCAGATCAGAAGATTAAAATTTTACTTTTTAATGATTTTATGTTTAAAAGTTATTCCATCCTTCAGAACAATATTTAAAAAGTAAACACCTGGCGTATATGGCGAAAGATCTATTCCGTTTTTGCCATAGTTTTCGGATAATTTTCTTCCGTCGATCCCGAAAAGACTGATTGAAACCACATCTGCCTTCGATTTTACATTAACGAAATCAGCCGTAGGATTTGGATAAATGCTTACATCCACTGTTTTTACATCCTTTACCCCCAAAGCTGCATTGCTTTTACCCTGCATATAAACGGAAAGATAAACATCTCCCTGCTGCTGGTTGAAAACAGCCGTTGGTATGGTATGTTTCAAAGTGTGATTTCCCGCTGCTATTGTTGGCATACTGAATCCTCTGATAGGAACAGAATTTCCTGGACACCAGTTGTTCCATGAAGTCCATCCCGCAAGTGTTCTAGGAGTGGCACCGTAAATTCCATTACCCTGTGTGTTATACACTCTGAAGGGTTCGCATGAAATTCCTCCCGGCGTATACGTCAGCATCTGTACATCATCTATATAGGTATAATTTTGTCTTCTTACATATTCTTCACCGCCGCTGTTGGCGCCATGAGGAGTAGAAATTACATAGAAACGGGCATTGGTAACAGCATTAGGCAGATTGAAGCTGACAATCCTTACTGTTTCTCCCGTAACATCGGTGCTGTTATAGTTATTTAGTTTATTATAGGTTAAGATAGGTGCCAGCGTGTTGAAATCTGTTGCCGTTGCTCCTGAATCTGTGGAGAAGAAGTTCAGGGTTCCTGCAAACACATCGTTTCTGCCGCTGCATCCTGCCACCTCATTCTGTGCAGCATAAGGAACACCGAAAACATCCAGTTCCATATACATATCATGGGTGGTACGCAAAGCTGTATCATGAAATATGCTGTACAAATTGCTTAAATCATAGGTGAAGGGAACTTCCAGCGGTGAACGGTTTTTGTTCATAAACGGAGTGATATACCTGCCTACTTCGATTCTCTTTACATCGGCATCATTGACCGTATAAGTGGGTTGGTTTTTGGGAACCATCGCCAGAAACACACTTCCCAGACGGTCATAGTTATCACACAAAGCTCCGATAGTTACCCTCATGGCAATTTTTGCTTTAAAAGAGTTGAGCTCCGCATCAGTAAGTTTCCTTGCGTATCTGGTATTGGAAAGCCGGATTAAACCAGGAGGAACAGGATGGGATACTGTGGGTGCATAACCGTCATAATAAACAGCCTGTGAAATCACGTCGATCCTGTTGGTCTGTGATTTAAAGAGTCCTGCAAAAAGAATACTCAGAAAAAATAGCTTTTTGTACATATTACTAGCATTTGATACAAATATATTAAAATATATGGTTTAATTTGATTTTGTGTATTATATTTTTAAAATAAACCTTTGTTTGTTGTTGATTATGTAAAATTAATTGAAATTAAAGTGTATTTTTTTAATGTAAAATGACAAAATTGATTATTTTTATACATTACTTGTTAATTTTTGATTTAAACCATTAATATCTGTAATTAATTCATCAGATTTGTTATAAAAGTTAAATTTTTATATTTAAATTAGCAACGCATTCTGCATTGAATTTATTGATTATGAAAAAAACTCTACTTCTATCTTTGTTATTGATCATATCGGTGTTTAACGCCCAAATACACATTAACACTTCAAGTACAAGTGTTGGAACCGCACCCATAAGCAGTTTCTTTTCCTATTCTTATGTTCAGCAGATCTACCTTAAACAGGAGCTTAATGCCAATGCTGCAGGAAATATTACAGGTTTATCCTTTTATGTAGATCCTTCGGCAACCATTACCGAATCTTCAAACTGGAACGTTTATCTCGGGCATACCACAAAAACAGCATTTACATCCGGTACAGACTGGGTTCCTGCTGCTCAGCTGACTCAGGTTTTTTCAGGAAATGTAACGGTGAGCAACGGGAAAGTTGATGTTACTTTTACAACACCGTTTGCTTATAATAATACAGATAACTTAGTCATAGCCGCAAAAGAAAATTCTCCAAGTATTGATATCAATAACTTTGATGAAGCTTTTCGCGTATATAATCACCTTCCAAATTCTACCTTGTTCTATAAAGGGGATCTTGCTGTTGTGGACCCTGCAACGCCTCCGGGAGGAATCAGAGCAGATTACAAATCAGCGGTTAGTGTTTTGGGATTGGCACCTAAGCCGACGCCTGCATGTCCTTTTGTGACGTATCCGCTGAACAATGCAGACTTCATTGTTTTAAACCCGAATTTTAAATGGCTTGCCGCTTCAGGAGCAGACTCCTATAAAGTTTCTTTAGGCACCACAGCAGGAGGTACAGATATTGTTAACCAGCAGGTGGTAACAGGAACTAATTTTACTCCACCAGCCGCCTTGAATAACAATACAACATATTACCTCAGGGTTTCTTCAGTTTCAGGAAGCATCGAATCTTCAGGCTGTTCGGATATTATGTTCAAAACAATTCCTCCGGTACCTGCCAATGACGCATGTTCAGGAGCTTTTGCTGCTTCAGCTTTTCCTTATACCTATACCCAGACTGACGCCATGTCTGCAACCAACAATGCCGGATTTATTACCTCATGTGCTGATGCAATGAATGACGGAACCTGGTTTAAGTTTACCGGAGATGGAGGCCAGTTTACAGTGAAAATAACAATGCCTACCGGAAGCACTTACGATCCTCAGATGGATATATACAGTGGCGCATGCGGTAGTTTTACCTGTGTAAAAGCCATGGATAACGGTGGCGGAGGTGCAGCTGAAACATACACCTTTACAACCACCGCAGGAACGGAATATTTCATTAATGTTGGAGCTTACGAAGAAACGGTTGATATGCCGGAAAATGTATTTACCATTACAATTACCAAACTTTAGATGGTGAATTGTCAATCGTCAATAGTGAATTTTTATAAGAACATATATTCACAATTGACCTGCACAGCAGAATTGACATTTGACCATTCACTTGCGTAGCAAAATTGACAATTGACTTCATAATTCACCTGCGCAGCAGAATTGATATTTGACTCAAAATTCACAGCAGATTATCGCTGCAACATTCTGTCTTTTAATTATTTTATTCAATATAAGTCCGGTTGTATTCAGCCGGACTCATTATTGATATGGGAATATTTAACAAACTTTAACTCAAAAATGGCATTCATTATGTTGATTAATGCCAGTATTTATCAGAAATTTACCACTTATTTTTAATTAAAGTTATGTCAGATACATATCAAGCCGAAGATATCCGCCAGTTGACGGAAAAAGTAAAAGAAAAAAACTACTTGTTTTCCCTTCTGAGGCAGGAAATCAACAAAGTGATCATTGGACAGGAATATATGATAGACCGCCTTTTGGTAGGCCTTTTGGGGAACGGACACGTTCTTCTGGAAGGAGTTCCGGGACTGGCAAAGACTTTAGCGATCAAAACCCTGGCTGAAGCCGTTCACGGTGAGTTCTCCAGGATACAGTTTACACCCGATCTGCTTCCTGCAGATGTGGTGGGAACCATGATCTTCAATATTAAAGACAATGATTTTTCTATAAAAAAAGGTCCTGTTTTTGCCAATTTTGTACTGGCGGATGAGATCAACCGTGCCCCTGCAAAAGTACAGTCAGCTTTGCTGGAAGTGATGCAGGAAAAACAGGTAACGATTGGTGATGAAACCATGAAACTTCCGAAACCGTTTCTGGTATTGGCTACCCAAAACCCGATTGATCAGGAAGGAACTTATCTGCTGCCGGAAGCTCAGAGTGACCGTTTCATGCTGAAATGCAAAATAGATTATCCTAATTTCGAAGATGAAAGAACCGTGATGAGAATGGTTTCCACTTCCCATCAGCCTGTCATCAAACCGGTGATATCTCTGCAGGATATTGTGGATGCCAAAGAACTGATCAATCAGATTTATCTCGATGAAAAGATCGAAAAATACATCCTGGATATGGTTTTTGCGACGCGTTATCCTGAAAATTATGGACTTTCTGATCTTAAAAACTATATCGGATTCGGAGCTTCTCCAAGAGCATCCATAAACCTGGCGATTGCATCCAGAACGTATGCATTTCTGAAGGGAAGAGCTTTTGTGATCCCTGAAGATGTGAAAGCTCTGGCGCAGGATGTGTTGAGACACAGAATCGGGCTTACTTTCGAAGCTGAAGCAGAAGAAATTTCCGCAGAAGAGATTGTCAGCAGAATTTTAGCAAAAATCCAGGCACCGTAATGAGTGAAGTAGTGATCAGAAAAGCGGTTCAGGAAGACTGTGCTCCTATGCTGGAGCTGATCCGTGAACTGGCAGAATATGAAAAAGCACTTCATGAAGTGACTTTAACTTTAGACGAATTTATCGAAGACGGCTTTGGGAAATCTCCGGTATGGGGAGCTTTTGTAGCTGAACTGAACAACGAAATTGTAGGAATTTCCTTATATTATGACAGATTTTCAACCTGGAAAGGAAGAAGACTGTATCTTGAAGATCTTGTCGTAACTGAAAAAATGAGAGGAAAACAGATCGGAAAGTTACTTTTTGAGGCCACTCTGGAATACGGAAAATCCAATACATACAGCGGCATGGTGTTCCAGGTATTGCACTGGAATGAGCCGGCTATTAATTTTTATAAGAAATACAGCCCGAAATTTGATAACGAATGGCTGAATGTTTCAATTGAAATGAGGGAGTAGAAGTTAGAGGTTAGAAATTAGAAATTAGAAGTTAGAGGATGGAAGCGTAATTCACCACGCCACCCGGACACGAACCTCGTAACCAGCAACCCGAACTCCGCAACACACTATGGAAATAAAAGATATTGTAAAAAAAGTAAAGCAGATAGAAATCCGTACCAGAAAGAAGACGGAAGCTTCACTTATGGGGCAGTATCACAGTGCTTTTAAAGGGCAGGGGATGACTTTTTCAGAAGTCCGCCCGTACCAGTTCGGAGATGAGATCCGAAGAATCGACTGGAACAAAACCGCCCGTTTCCGCGAACCTTTTGTGAAAGTAATGGAAGAAGAAAGAGAGCTGACCATGATGATTCTGGTAGATATCTCAGCTTCCATGGATTACGGGACCAAAGGCCAGCTTAAAAGAGAATATGTGGCAGAAATTGCTGCAAGTCTCGGATTTTCGGCTGCAGGAAATAATGATAAAGTAGGTTTGATTCTGTTTGCAGATAAAGTATATAAAGTTATTCCGCCGCAGAAAGGAAGGAAGCATATTCTTTCCATTATCAGCAATATCCTGACCGCGGATTATGTCCCGGCCGTATCGAAGGTTGATAAGGCAATGGAATACATGATGGGGATTTTCAAAAGAAAGTCTCTGGTTTTTCTGTTTTCGGATTTTGAAGATACCTATGATTCAAAAATGCTCCGTGTGGCTTCCAAAAAGCATCAGCTGCTGGGCATGAGGATTTATGATGAAAAAGACAACGAAATTCCTGATGTAGGCTATGCTCTTTTATATGATGCCGAAACAGGAAAAGAGGTTTGGGCCAATACTTCCAGCGCAAGATGGAGATATACATTTGCCGAAGCCCAGAAGCAGAAAGTCCGTGCTCTGGAGGAAGATTTTGCCAACAGCTCGGCCAGTTTTATGAATATGAGCACCGGTGCGGATTATTCAAAAATGCTGTATAATTATTTTCAGAAGAAGTAAAATTTAAATAACAAAGGCCAGGCCTTAACTCTATTATTTGAAATTGAAAAAAATACTATTCATACTTTCTTTTTTAATCTGTGGAACCGCTTTTTCGCAGATCCTGTCTTCCAATCTTGAGAAGAAAACCCTCGCATTGGGTGAAGTGAACCGTTTGGTTATTAAAATTGATAATGTTCATGAGCTGCAGGTGGTTTCTGCACCTAAAAACGAATTGCTGCCTTTCCATTTTGAGGAGATTAAAGACAGCATCGGACAGAACCAGAATTTATACGAGAGAAAAATTGAATTTTCAGTGTATGAAGAAGGGAAATTCACTATTCCTGAGCTGGAATTCAATGTAGGCGGGAAAATTCTGAAAACCATTCCTTACGAGATTGATGTGATCAATACGGCCCAAAAGGCAGACCAGATCAATGATATCATGAACAATAAGGAAGTAAAACTTGAAACAAAGGATTACTGGGAACTGTATAAATTTTATATTCTTGCAGCCTTAGCGGTTATCGCACTCATTATTGCAGTCATTATGTTTATCAAATGGGGCAGGAAATCAAAGAGCTCACCGGTGGTGGCTACCAACCAGACCTTAAAAGAACTGGATTCCCTGAAAAAGAAAAAATACATCGAAGGCGGGAATTTCCGTTCGTTCTATGTTGAATTAATAGAAATATCGCGAACATTTATTGCGAAACAATACCATCTTCCGGCGGATGTTCTGCTTACGGACGACCTTATCGACGTCATGAAAAAGAACAATACCATTTCTCAGGAGAACGAGAAAATAGTGGAAGAAGTATTTTTAAGGGGAGACCTGGTGAAATTTGCCAAAACCTTCCCCGATCAGACGACTATGGAAAAAGATTTTGCAGATATCCGGGATTTTGTGAAAAGATCATCAAAGGATTTAGAATTTGAAAACTTAAGAAAGGATGTTTAATTTTGAATTTTACAGTCCGTGGTTCCTGCTGCTTTTTCTGTTGTTCATCCCGCTTCTGGTTAAAGATGCAGGAGGAAAGAAAAAGAAGGGAATTAAAGTTCCTACTGTCCAGAATATGGCAGACAGCGGGGGAATTCTTGCTGTGCTGGCTTTGCTTAAAGTCTCGAAATACATCATTCTTTCTGCGCTGATTATCGCCATGGCGAGACCGAGAACCTTCACGGTTTCCCAGGACAGGGATGATACCAAAGGCGTTGATATTATGCTTTCCATTGACGTATCCCTGAGTATGCTGGCTAAAGACCTTACTCCCGACAGAATCACCGCATTGAAAGATATTGCCGTGAAATTTGTCCAGAAACGCCCGAACGACAGGATCGGGGTGGTGGCCTATGCTGCGGAAGCATTTACGAAAGTGCCGGTAACTTCGGATCATCAGGTCGTGATAGACGAAATTAAAAACCTTAATTCTGCAGGTCTTGAACCCGGAACAGCTATTGGTGAAGGACTTTCCGTAGCCGTTAATCATCTTATTAAAAGTAAAGCTAAAAGTAAGGTGGTGATTTTGATGACGGACGGGGTAAGCAATATTCAGAATGCCATCCCGCCGCAGCTTGCTGCAGAACTGGCCAAGAACAACAATATAAAAGTATATTCCATCGGGATAGGAACCAATGGTTTTGCCCTGATGCCTACTTCACAGGATATTTTCGGAGATCTTATTTTCACTGAAACAGCAGTGACTATTGATGAAAATACGTTAAGAGAAGTAGCTCAGCTTACAGGCGGAAGATACTTCAGAGCGACTTCCAACAGCAGCCTGGAGGAAGTATATGACGAGATCAATCAGCTGGAAAAATCTGATATCAAGGTTTCCAAGCTGTATAATTATGACGAATATTTTAAAATCTTCCTTTGGATCGCACTGGGAATGCTGTTCTTTGATGCGTTGCTGCGATGGGTAATCTATAAATTTTTAAGCTGATGAGTTGGTCCCTGGGAAATTACTGGTATTTACTTTTGCTGCTGCTGTTGCCGCTGCTTTCATTCTTTCTGATCCGTTTTCTGAGATGGAAAAAGAAAAGAAGGGAAATTTTTGCAGACAGCCGCTTTCATGATCAATTATTTGAAAACAGGTCAGGATTTGTAAAATTCTTTCCTGCATTATATCTTTTGGGAACTCTTTTCCTGATCTTTTCCATCATCGATCTGTTGAACGGTTCGGAGGAGGTGAAAACCAACCAGAAACTGAACAATGTGATCTTTATGCTGGATGTTTCCAATTCTATGAATGCGGAAGACGTTGAACCCAGCCGACTTTTAGAAGCCAAGAATCTGATGATCCAGACAATGCAGAAGATGAAGAATGATAAGATCGGAATTGTGATTTTTGCGGGTGAAGCGGTTTCCATTATGCCGCTTACTACAGATTACGGCTCTGCGGAAACCTATATCAGTGCTGTGGAAACCAATTCCATGAAAGTTCAGGGAACTGATTTTTTAAAGGGAATGCAGGCTGCTGCGGAAAAGTTTAAAAATGTAAACAAAGGTTCAAGGAAAATCATTCTGCTGAGTGACGGCGAGGATAATGAAGGGAACGACAATGCTGCCATCAGACTGGCTAATAAAGAAGGAATATCCATCACATCCGTAGGCATTGGGACAGATGAGGGAGCACCCGTACCTGAATATGTGTTCGGACAGCTGATGGGCTACAAGACCGATATGGATGGCGGAACGGTAATCTCAAAAAGACAGACGGAAGCCCTTAAAAAAATGGCGGAATCCACGGGAGGAGATTATATCGACGGAAATAACATCAATGAAGCTCCGGATAAGATCATTGATGCGATGAATAAAAAATCATCCTCTGCACAGACTTTGGTGAGATCTCAGAACGCCAATCATTATTATCAATATTTTTTAATTGTATCTATTTTCTTTTTCTTTTTAATTTATATATTGAACCCGAAAAAAGATCTCAATGTATAGATTTTTATCTATTGTTTATCAAGAATTTAAATAATACTTTAACCGAACTTTAACAAATAAAAGTCTGTTTATTAACATATAAACGAATAATTTTGCAGTTAATGAATACTAAAATCATTTTTTTATCGTTTCTTATTGCTTTCTGCTTCTCAAACGTCATGTCTGGGCAGGAAAACTACAGAACTTTGGTTTATGAAGGCAATCAGAAATTCAATGGTAAAGACTATGACGGAGCGTCTTCTAAATACATGGAAGCTTTAAAAACCAATGAAAAGGATTTTACAGCTCACTATAATCTGGGGAATGCATTGTATAAAAGCAAGAAATACGAAGAAGCTAAAGCAGAATTTGACAAGGCACAGAAGCTTTCTCAGACACTGCCGGATAAAACTGCGGCTCTTCATAACCTTGGGAATACCTACATGCAGATGAACCAGCCGGAAAAAGCAGCTGACTATTATAAGCAGGCCCTGAAACAGGATCCTTATAACGAAGCCACCCGGAAAAATTATGAAATTGCCAAGCTGAAAGAAAAAGAAAAACAGCAGCAACAGAAAAACGAACAGAATAACTCAGGAAAAGGCGGCGGCGGAAATGATCAGAATAAAAATGACGATCAGAAAGGCGACCAGAAAGATCAAAAGCAGGATCAGGGAAGCGGCCAGCAGAATGAAGGGAAAAGTGACAAAGGAGATACTCCTAAAGACAACCAGAATGATGAAGGGAAAATGCCGAAAAACCTTGAAAACGCCATATTAGATAAAGTAAGCGAAAAAGAAAAAGAAACCGCCAGAAAAATCTTAAACAAGAATTCTTATTCGGTGCCGCAGAGCAACGAAAAAGATTGGTGATGCAGCAGAAACTGATTTACATATTATTTATTTTTGCATCCGTAATTTCTTACGGACAGGTTAACCTTTACATGGAATCTGATAAAGCAGAATACAACGGAAAGGATATTGTAAATCTTACCATTGTTCTTGAACTTAACGGGATAGACCTTGAACCGCAGACCCGTTTTCAGCTTCCGGATCTTTCCAAATTCAATATTATTGGAAGCGGATCCGTAACCAATACGGTCATTGATCCAGCTACCAACACGCTTATTACCCAGAAAGTATCCAGAATTGCTCTTGAGCCTAAGAAAAAAGGGAAAATCAAGATCGGTTCGGTATTGGTAACGCTTAATAACAGAATCTATAAAACAGAGCCTTTTGACGTTAACATCAAGGATATTATTGACAGAAGATCTCTGGCAAGCAATGTTTCCAATGAGGTGTATCTGAATATGGAAATTGAAGACCGCGAGGTGTATCAGGATCAGCCCACAGTAGCTGTATTGAGAGTATATTCTAAAAGCATGGACAACTTCAGAAAAGTGAAGGACGTTCGTCTTCCGAGTCAGGAAAATATCAATGTACACACTATAAGCCTTAATAAATCTGAAATTGATCCTACGGGAGCCGGAAATATGGCTTCCCAGATTGTAGCGGTATTTATGGTATTCCCGAATGAAGCAGGGTATGTGGAAGTTCCGTCCGTATCTGCATCGGTAAGCTCTTATTCCAATAAAAACAAAATTGTTTCCAATAAAGTAAAGCTAAATGTAAAGAAACTTCCGGAAGGATCCCCTGAATGCTTTAAAAATGCAGTGGGGAATTTCAGCGTGAATGTATATAATGCTTCAAAGGAAAAAGTAGAGGTTAAAAAGCCTATTCATGTGATTGTAAAAGTTTCGGGAGAAGGAAACCTTCCTGATATGTACCTTCCGAAGATTGTTTCATCTCCGGATTATGAAGTTTTCAGCCCGAAAATCACGACCAACGTAGCTCCCGGAACTACAGGGATGAAAGGAGAGATCTTCGCCAATTATGTGGTGGTTCCTAAAAAACCGGGTGCCATTTCCATCCAGACCGAACAGTTTGCTTTCTTTGATCCGGCCAGCCGTGAGTATGTAGACCTTGGGCAGAAAACCCTTGCATTGAATGCATTCTCCCATGACCAGATCCTGGAATCCCGTACAACGGTTGAAAAAGTAAACGAATACACGAACACGCTTTTAGAAACGGTAGATACACCGGTTCTGAAAACGACTACCCTTAAAGTAAAAGAAAAAAGCAAATTCCACTGGAATATACTTTTAACCAATATTGCAATTCTGATAGGGCTTGTTATTGTCTATCTTCTATTTAAGACTTGGCAAAAAAAACGAGCGCTAGTTAGAGAAACGGCATCTCCGAAACCTCTTGGTTCTGTGGCTGAAACGGAAAGAGAGATCAGAGAAAAATTAAAGACAGACATAAACGATTATTTCAGTTATCTTGAAAATTTAAAGGATAACGGAGATTATACCCGGTTCTTCGATACTTTGGAAGAGATGGATCTGGATCTGAGAAAGCAGTATAATCAGACTTCTTCAGAGGATTTCAGAGGATTTCTGGAAACCCAGAAAGGTTCTTCAGTTGCGGAGGAATACAGAAATTTATCCCAGAGAATTCAGATAGAGAAATATTCACCATTAAAATCAGCAGAAGGGATAGACGAACTTTTAAAGGCTGTTGTTAATTTGTATTCACGTATTAGCAAATAATCATTTATTTTTCATATTTTTGCGAAATTATTAATTACAAAGAGATGGAAATATTCAATGATTTCTCTATTAAAGAGATCTTTACATGCTTTATGGTTCTGTTTGCCGTAATCGATATTATCGGCTCCGTTCCTATTGTGGTAAGTCTTCAGCAGAAATTCGGACAGATTGAAGCGGGAAAGGCCTCCCTTACTGCAGGAGCCATTATGATTGTTTTTCTTTTTGTAGGAAATAAAATCCTTAAACTTATCGGGGTAGATGTGAACTCGTTTGCGATTGCCGGAGCTTTTGTGATTTTTATCATAGCCCTTGAGATGATTCTCGGAATTGAGATCAATAAAACTACTGAAGCAAAGGCTGCATCCATTGTCCCTATTGCATTTCCTCTGGTAGCAGGAGCAGGAACTCTTACAACGACCTTATCCCTGAGAGCTGAATTTCATGATATTAATATTATTTTAGGAATTGTTCTCAATACAATTTTCGTATATTTGGTGCTGAAATCAGCGAAGTGGCTGGAAAACAAAATGGGGGAGGCTACCTTGTCTATTCTTCAGAAGGTTTTCGGGATTATCCTTTTAGCGATTTCAATAAAATTATTCACCGCTAACTTTGCCCAATTGGTGCAGAACTATATTAATTTTTAAGAATCATGCAGAAGTTTTATAAAGTATTTCTAGTTGTGTTTATCGTCTTTATCGCCATCAATCTTTATGCATTGGACTGGCAGACGGATCTTTTATCAGAAGATAACCTGAAGTTTGTATTTTCAATCGCTTCAGCAGTTCTTGGTCTTATTTTGCTGTTTGTACTGGATACATGGAGCAGAATCGGAGTGAAGAAATAATTTAAGAATCACATTATTCTATATATAACCTCTTTCAAGTGAAGGAGGTTTTTTTGTTGGTGAATGGTGGCTTCGGTTGCCTCAGCCACCAACCATTTTCCCTGCATTATTTACAACTGACTAAAGCAGATAATGCGCGAATATTACTGGGTGGCTGAGGCTCCCGAAGCCACCAGTGCAGCGTATAAAATCTTAGTATCAATTTAAAAATAAAACGAAGAATAGTCTTGGGGAGGCTCCCGAAGCCACCGCCGCCCTAAAAAACCAGATTTTTTAAAATCGCTTCAGATTTCAGTTCCGTCTCCGTCCATTCTTTTTCCGGATTGCTTTGTGCTGTGATTCCGCCACCTGCAAACACGTGTACAGAATCCCGGTATAATCTTGCGCATCTGAGGTTCACAAAATACATAACGCTTTCCTCTGTTTCCACTTTACTATAACCCGCATAGAACTCTCGCGGGAATTTTTCAAGTTCTTGGATGTTCTTTTTGCAGAAGTCTTTTGGAATACCACATACCGCCGGAGTAGGGTGAAGGTCATTGATCAGGCTGTCGAGGTCTTCAGGCTGTATTTTAGCTTTAAAATCTGTGCGGAGATGCTTGATGTTGCCTGAAATATGATCATATGTTTCCGACTGCTCTATATTTTCTGAATAATTCCCGAGAATGTCTTTGATGTATGAGGTTACAGGTTTCTGTTCCTCAATTTCTTTTTCAGTCCATTCCTCAGGAACCGGAAGTGTACCTGCAAGGCTCATGGTTTCAAACTGATGGGTCGTTTTATTGAATTTTCCCAAAGTCTCTGAAAAAGCACCCATCCAGGCGTTCTGCCCATCATTGAAAATGTATCTGAATGCATTGGGATACGAAGCACACAGCTTTTTAAAACTTTCCTTACAATCGATTCCGTTAAAGCCGGTGAATATTTTCCTTCTTGAGTAGACGAGTTTAGGAAGGTCATGATCTTTAATGACATCAATGACCTGATGAAGCGTCTCTATATATTCGTCTTTGGTTTCTTCTTTGAAATGACTTTCATCTTTCAGCAGATTTTCATTCGTAATGGTATCGTGCTCAAACTGCGCGGAAGCATTGATGATATTACCTTCAAAAATAATCTGCCTCAAGAGATCAAAAGACTGAAAACTCACGGATTCTTTGTCTTGTTGCAGATCAGTTGAATATACTATTTCGTCGAAAGGAAGTTTGAAATAAATCATTAATTATAGATAGGTTTTGAAAATCACCAGCTGGAAATGGTATAGGAAATTCCCAGGTTGATTTTCCTTTCAGCAAAGGTATTATTAGTCTTAAAAATGTCAAAATTAAAAGCAGAGTTTTTTAACGAAATATTCCTCATTTTGTATTCCTGATACTCTAAAGACAGAAGAAATTTGCGCATGATCCGGTATTGGATTCCAAAAGAATATCCGAAGTTGATTTCTTTGGACTTAAAATCATCCAGCTTGTTCAGAACATTATTTTCAGGGACCATAAACTGCATCTTGTAGACATTCTGATTGGCCAAAATACCTATAAAAGGTCTGAATTTTTTCCATTCGTAGAATAATTTCAGCTGTAATGCATATTCCAAATGTTTATCATTGAATTTTTGGAATAGAAGCGGCTGCCTGTCTTCTGTAAAATAATATCCGTCCAGCCAGGTTTCTGCTTTGTTGGTATCAAGGCTAAAAGTAGAATTCCAGTAATAAATATGGGCAGAAAGCATCAGCGAAAATCGTTTATAAATACTTCCTGAAATCCAGATTCCTGCATTGAACCCAGTCTGCTGGCTCTTTTCAGATGATTCTTTAGCCCAGCTGCTGTTTTTTAAACCCATTCCGGTCTCCGCACCAAACTCGAATTTTTGTGCTTTAATCTTTAATCCTTTTGTTGTGTCTGTGATTGTAATATACTCAAATTTTGGTACCTCAGGAACCGTATTCATATCAGAAATCACCAAAGGTTCGGAATGGATACCAGCCGGTTTTATTTTTAAGGCTTTTTCTAAATAAACGGTATCATAAACAATGACTTTCTCGTACACATAAAGCGTATCTGTCTTTTTTCTCTGGGCATTAAGCGGATACAGAATAAGAAAGAAAATGATGAGGATTAATTTTTTTACAGCCATAATGGGTTTATCTCTCAATATAAATAGTGTCTCTCTGAATAATTTTTTTCACTACAATCACTTTATGAGAAGCGGACTCAGCAGAATCCTTTTTTATTATAGTTTTTGAAGATACTAAGTTTTTTGTTTTGAAAGTTGAGGAATTATTTGTTTTTATATCTTTCCTGGTTTCTGAATTTGATTTCTGAGAGATTGTGCTATGTTTTAAAGCTTCTTCCGGATCTGTTTTAGTTTCATTGGCTGAGGAATATTTTTCTTTTGATTCAGGAGCTGAGATCTTGGAATGGAGTGCTCTCATTAAAGACCTTTTTGGATTAAATAATAAAACAGATCCAATGATAATAATGAAGAGAGTAGATCCGATAACAATTTTTTGTTTCCAAAAGTTGTTTGATGAAAATGAGATCGTATGAAGCGGAATATCTGAAGGAATTTCAAAATTTTTGGATGGTGAAATTGCAAAATCTGAAAACTTACTTTTAAAAGTCTGTGCCCACAACAGCCCTCCAAATCCCAGGAAAATTAAAAGCTGCGAAGTTTTGTTTTTTTGAGTTTCACTGGTGATAAAATGAGTCGTCAAATAATTCTGAACAAATTTTTTTGCTCTCATTAAATGTGACTTTGAGGTGTTGACAGGAATTTTCAATACGCTTGAAATCTCCGCATGTGAATAGTTTTCAATATAATATAGGTTGAAAACCGATTTGTGATGAGGTGGCAGGCTGTCTATAGATTTTAAGAGTTCTTCTCTTGTAAAATTGTAAGCTAAAATGTGATTTGTTTCGTCAATTACAGAGGATGCAAGCATTTCGGTAGAGGTATCTGAGATTTCTGATAGTTCGCTGGTAAGGAAAATTTCTTTACTGGATTTCCGGAGATATTGTAAAGCATTATTGACTACAATTTTTTTAAGCCATGCAAATAGAGTCTTTTCATCTTTAAGCTGATGATTTTTCTGTATGGCAGTAATGAAGCTATCCTGCACAATATCTTCAGCCGTGCCAATATCCTGTACATATCTACGGCAAATCCCCAAGAGTTTTGGGGAATTTTCACGATATATTTTTTGCCAGTTGAACTGCATCAGTTTTGTACCACAAAAATAGAGGTAAAAGCATTTCCCGAAGGAACATTATTAGCGGTGTGTACTATATGTTGTGTTTCTATTCCATTTATGAAAATCTTCTGGGCAATATTAAGCGAACCTACCTGAGAAAGCATTTGACAAATCATATATGTATTACCTGCCAGTACCTTTAAATCTGTTATATCATTATATCCGTTAGGATTATTTATTGGAATCGTATTTCCATTCTTATAATAAGCCTGTCCAAAAAAAGAATAGATATCATTATTGTCTAGCACTATATTTACCCGGCCTCCGGAAGATGGATAATGATTGGTATTAGTAAGCAGGTTTTTATAGTAAGAAGTATGGGCATTGGTATCATGGATAACCATAAATATACCGTTTGTATTAGATTCTATACCATGTGCCAATGAATTATTTTGTATAATGGATGTATAATTATTATTTTTATAGTAACCAATTTCCGAATTATTAGGAGCCGGATATTTTATGACAGGAACATAAACATCACTGTTATGGACCGTGATATCAGTAAGGTATCCACCGGTATTAGAGTTTGTCTCTGTGAATAACACATTTTTTACTCCATTTTTCCAGTAACAATGCTCAATGGGATATATAGTGGTTCCTCTTATATTTCCTACTATATAGATGTCATTATTTATCACATAAAAATTTCTAATCCGTATTGTACTGTTAGGAGGTGCTCCTAAATATGTGGAAAAATCATATTTTGTATTATTCTTCCAGAAACTTCCGTCTGCAAAAACGTACACATTGTTATTTTCAACAATTATCTTTTTTGGATCTATATTATTGCCATTTACCAGATCTACTTTAACATTATTTTTCCAATAACAAGCTTTATTATTTTCTCTGCCTGCGACATAAACATCAAATGATGCCACATTTTTTTGCACGGGATCAGGATCAGTATCCTGGCAAGAAATCAGAAAAGTAAGTAACAATAGTAAAAATAAGTTTTTCATAATCTTTTTTCTTATAAGATGCAAGAAAAGAAAAAGGTTGCAGTTATGATACAAAAAAAGCTCAAAAAAATTGAGCTTTGTATTGTATGGTGTTTAAAACTTATCTGTTGATGATATTATTCGTCATCGTGGTATGATTGATGAGGGCTCCTTTTTCATCCCTGATCTCAATTTCAGAAACATGCATGGTTTTTCCTTTTCTGATGAAACGTGCCGTAGCCGTTATGATGCCGTCTTTTTTACTTTTAAGGTGATTGGAATTGATATTCGTTCCTACCCCGTAATATTTACTCCCGTCGATGAACAGATTAGACAGGCTTGACCCTAAAGTTTCTGCCAGTACACAGCTTGCTCCTCCGTGCAGGATTCCGAAAGGCTGATGAACCTTTGGCTGTACAGGCATAGTGGCTGTTAATGTTTCATTTTCTACATCTACATCGATGAACTGTATTTCAAGCGTCTTTGCTAATGTTACACCCTCGCCCCAGCTGTTTAAGAAGGTAAGGAGTTCTTCTTTGGTTTGCCCTTTCATTTTTTATAATTGATAAGTGATGATTAATAATTGTATGAGAAAAAGTAATTTTTCCTAGCTTCTAGCTTCTGTTTCCTCCTCATTTCCGGATCCCATAATATTAGGGTTCCAGTTGGCAGGAATTTTAGGGACGATGTCGTTTTTCACATAATAATCCTGAATCTCGTTCATGATCTCAGAAAAAGGAACGGAAGCAATTCTTTCATACGGAATGGTATAACCCAGATATACAATGTTTCTTTTGAAATCTCCGGCAGCAAGAACAATAGGAACTTTGGCAGCCAGTGCCATGTGGTAAAATCCTTTTCTCCATTTCGGAACCCAGCTTCTGGTCCCTTCCGGTGTGATAACAAGACTGAAATCTTCTTTTTCAAACTGTTTGGCAACGAAATTCACCAGATCATTCTTCTGGCTTCTGTCGATCCCGATGCCTCCCAATCCTTTTACCACGCTACCGTACCATGCTTTGGTATGGGCATCTTTAATGATGATTTTCAATGGCTTTTCTAAAGACCAGTACGCAAGATTTCCCAATAGGTATTCCATGTTATGGGTATGGGGTGCTACCACAAGGATACAGCGGTTAAGGCTACTGGCATCACCTTGCAGGACTACTTTCCAGCCCAGCATTTTTAACATTAATTTACCTATCAGTTTTCTCATATATCTTTAGATTAAAAACAAAAAAGTATAACCAATCTGGTTATACTTTACAAATATATTGAAATATTATCGCTCTTAAAACAAACCGCTGATTAAATCTGCGATCTTCATTACAATTTCTAGTGCAACTTGTACCATGGTTAAAGGGTTTTTAAATGATTTGGTTAATTAATTTTTAACTATACGAAGGTATAATAAATTTTTAACATGAAGAATAAAATAATCTCTTTTTTTATTCCACCTAAGAGAAGAAGAGTATGACTTTCAAACGATTGTCCAGATTTCTTATTCTCATTATTAGCGATGACTCTTTATTTTTTAAAGTTCTTTTCTTTTTTTCCAGTCGTACTTATTAATATTTTTAAGGTTACGTTTGGCCAGATCGGAAAGCATCTTATCGGTTTTTCTTTTATCAATCCATTTACCATCAAAGAAAACCCCGGAAATTTTTCTTGTATTCTGTATGTTATCGAGAGGATTATCGTCCAGTAAAATAAGGTCTGCATATTTTCCGACTTCTACTGTGCCTATTTTATCGCCAATGCCCAGCCAGCTTGCGGATATCCTGGTAGCAGAATTCAATGCTTCCAGAGGGGTTAATCCCGCTTTCACCAAAAGCTCGATTTCATCATGAAGAGAATATCCCCAAACAACACCGGAGCATCCTGCATCTGTACCGGCAACAATAGGAATCCCTGCTTCCTTAAACGCTTTTACCAGCCGGTTGTTAAATTGTATCATTCTTTCAAGATAAGCTATAAATTCAGGGCTTGTACGATTGTGATATTGGTTTGATGTTAACCATTTATTCTGCATGAGCGGATGAATATAGCGGAACCCCTGGAGCTTTTTAATATTTTCTAAGGAGCGGGCCTGGTCAGCTATCCTTTCAATTACAATTAAAGTTGGTGAGAACCATGTACCATTTTCTTTTGAAAGCCGTACAAACTTCTGAATATCCTGATCACTATAATTTTCAGATTGTTTGGCGAATTCTTCGGCATGTACAATCATATTAAAATTAGGAATAAAAGCTTCTTCTGTTTTACCTTTAAAAGCATCAGGAATATGACCTAAAACCTTCATATTTTGCTTTCCTGCTTCTTCTGTTATTGCTTTGAAGGTTTCGATATTAAGATCCGAATATACTTTAATAAATTCATATCCTTCTGCTTTGGCTAACCGAACTGTTTGCCGCCCATCGGATGGTGTATTTGCAATCCTGCCGGAGCCATTTCCACCGTTGATTAATGCGGCCAGAGCTATCCGGGGGCCAATTACTTTTCCTTTTATGATTTCGTTTCTTTGGGCAAAGTTTTCTGTTCTTGCATTGAGGTCAAATATTGTAGTAACTCCATTGGCTATATAAGGAAGCATAGCATCTTGATGATCAACAAGGAATGTGGCTCCCTGTGTAGGATAAGCTGATCCGTAGTTAATATCCGCAAACCCATGGATATGCATGTCAATTAAGCCGGGAATAAGCCATTTTCCTTTGCCATTAATAATTTTGGCAGAACCGGGAATTACTCCGTTTATGGCAGTTATTTTTTTGCCTTTAATGAGAATATTTGCATTTTTAATGATTTTATTTTCTAAAGTCATTGTGATAATATTCACATTTTTTACGACAATGGTAGTTTCCTCAATTTTTTCCTGTGCTTTTAAAATGATACCAACAGACAATAACAGTACTATAAATAAGTATTTTAAAGATGTATGCATGATCTGTTTATTTAAAAGATTAGAAAGTATGGAATAAATAGTAGCGCTTTCCCTATTTCATTCTGAG
Organism: Chryseobacterium endalhagicum; assembly: GCF_016745235.1. GTDB lineage: Bacteria > Bacteroidota > Bacteroidia > Flavobacteriales > Weeksellaceae > Chryseobacterium > Chryseobacterium endalhagicum. The sequence continues at coordinate 1,013,647 of NZ_JAELVM010000001.1, forward strand.
AGAAGAAGAGTGTGAATTTCAAACGGTTGCCCTACATTCACACCTTCTGCACTCTCTGAAGTTAATTATTTAGTTTGTATGGAAATTTCGTCTTTACCGTCCTTGATTTTGATGTCTACATTTTTGTTCATCTTTTTGATGCTGGACTTCATAGAATCAATAACTACATCAGCCTGGTCTTTTGGAACTTTTTTCCCGTTGATGATAAGGCTGTCTTTATCATCAGAGTTATATTCAATCGTAGAACCGTTTACAGAAATCTTGTTCTTTTCGATTCTGATTTTTCCGTTCTCGTCTTTATCCTGGTCGTCATCGTTGATCCCGTCACCGTTCAGGTCTCCGTCAAAATCAATTCTGTCATGTTTTGAAGGAAGTACCACTGTTTTTATTGGAACTACCAATTCATAATTGATGCTGTAATCTCTGAATCTGTGCTCGTAAGGATATTTTACGTAGTTCGGAAGAATTATTTTGTTGTTTACAATTTCTACAGGAACGCTTACATTCAATGGAAGGTTGTATCCTTTAGCTTCTTTTTTAATAATTAAATAAGGAGTTTTGATATCTGCCTTTCTTGTTACGTCTACATGAATCCAGTCTTTTTCGAATACAGAGACTTTATCAGAATAAAGATCGTCGTCATAAGCTTTGAAGTTCTGAGGAATCGTTACCTGCTTCACATCTACGTAGATACTGTCTGATTGTGTATTGATTGCCACTTCTTCCGTATCTTCTTTATGACCTTTTAAGAACATTTCTTTTTTCGCCATGCTTACTCCGAAATAAGTTCCAAGTCCGATTAACAGAAGGAAAAGTCCTCCGATAACCCATCCGATATTTCTAAGTTTGGTTTTTGGTGAAAATATCTTGATGCTCAATAAGCTGAATAGGATAGTAGGGATTAAACATCCGATGATCATGATGGCCACCAAAACTTTATCCAGACCGTTATCATCCATATAGAATCTCATTTCATTGGCACCCGGAAAATCTGCATCCAACCCGAATAATCCGAAGATCACAAATATACCGATGATGCTTCCTATAGCCATTAGTACGAAGATTCCTCCTACAAAGTATTTCAAAATATTCCATACTCCGCTGCCTGCATTGTTGATATAAGGCTTGGTTTCGTTGTACATTTCTCCGACCCTCTGAGTAGATTCATTGGCAAACTGTACCAATTTATTAGACTCATTCTTAAGATTGTCGAAGTTCATAGGCTTTCCCTTCATTTTCAGGTAATCTGCAGCTGTTTCTGCTTTTGGAAGTACGATCCAAAGAATCACATAAAGAAGGCCGATCAGTGAAGAAGAAATCGCTGCCGTGAAGATACCCAGTACGAATATTCCCAGCCAGATGGCTCTCATAGCAGTAATATCCATTCCTACATAGTGGGCAAGACCTGCACATACTCCGGCAACCTTTTGTCTTTCAGGATCACGGAACAGTTGTTTTTTGTCTGTATATTCAGCACCTGCCTGATGCGTTTTTTTGGTGTTCTTTTCAGAATAGTAAGCCTCTTCCTGTTCTTCGATTTTTTCCGGAGTCCCGATCTGTGCAATTACTTTTTCTACGTCTGTATCGTTGATCACTTCACGTTTTCCTAAAGAATCTCTGAAGATCTCTACCATTCTGATTTCTATATCATGCATTACCTCCTCCTCCTCTGAAGCGTCCAATGAGCTTCTCAGTGCATTCAGGTAATCGCTGAGCTTTATATATGCGTGTTCTTCTATGGTAAAAGAAAAACCTGCGAGTCCTATTGAGAGTGTCTTGTTCATAGCTTTGTTTTTTAAATTTTTTGAGTGATTTGGTTTACTGAATCTGTTAGCTCAGCCCATGTATTTTGAAGTTCGCCCAAGAAAAGTTTTCCTTTTTCTGTGATCTGGTAGTATTTTCTTGGTGGTCCTCCTGTAGATTCTTCCCATCTGTAGGAAAGGAACTCGCCATTTTTCAGTCTTGTAAGGAGAGGATAGAGGGTTCCTTCCACTACATCCAGTTTTCCTTTTTTAAGTTCATCTATTAAGTCGGAAACATACATTTCACGATGATTGATGAGACTTAAAATACAGAATTCCAGAATTCCTTTACGCATTTGCGCTTTGGTATTTTCAGTATTCATCTTTAATAAGTTTTGTTAATTAGTTATAGGGTTCAGAATAATGTTCCTAGCTAGTTGAACCTATTCTTATTTTACATTACAAAGATATGTAATTAAAATGGTATTATGCAATACAAAGTAGTGAATTTTTTTATTAAAAATGATTAATGTGTTGATTTTCAGTTAAATAATTTTTAATGCAAAATTGATCGACAATTAATTTAACTTAAAATAAGGCTGAAAAACTTCAATTTCGGAGTCTGATTTCGTATTTTTGTTGTGAACTTTTCTGAAATATCAAATTAATATTCTGAATAATGACCAATATTTCTATATTTTACAGGACTTTATCTGCCTTACTGCTGCTGGGACCGCTGTGTTTCGGGCAATACCGCTTTAAGATCAATGATGCATCCAAAAAATACAATGCAGACATTACGGTTGAAGAATGCCAGACGGACGCCTGCCGGAATAAAGCAGAGATTGTATTGTCCGGTAAAAGCGGCGAGAAACTCCAAACGCTTGCTTCCGAAGATTTTGTCATGTATTTTAAAGAAGGATTAAAACCGTCAAATACCGGTACAGTAATCTTAACCCACGAAATGATTCATGATCAGCCTGTGGTTTTTGGAGATTTTAATTTTGACGGAACGGAAGATGTCGCGATAAGAAATGGCAGCGGTGGAAACTATGGCAGTGCTTCCTTTGATGTCTATGTTTTTAATTCCACAAGAAAACAGTTTGTTCCCAGTGCCGAACTTACTGATATTGCAAGTTCCTATCAGGGAATGTTTGATGTGGATGCCAAGCGGAAACGTTTGATCACCTACGCAAGATCAGGAGCTTCCCTCCATTATACCTACGAATATCAGGTGATTCCCAATAAAGGAATAGATATGGTCTACGAGAAAATCAGTGATTTCAATGATGAAAAAACAAAAGTGACCGTAAAAGAAAAGATTAACAACAAATGGATCGTTAAAAAATCATCCAAAAAATAAAATAAAAGGAAATGAAGATACAGAAGGAGATCGATTTTATCCTGGCAGTAGATGCCCTGAAAAACGTACAGAGAAGAAATTACAATGCCGATGATTCCAGAAGGGAAAACACAGCAGAACATTCATGGCAGATCATTATTCTAGCCCAGATCCTGTTTCCCTATGCTAAAAACCGTGCGGATATCGATCTTTTAAGAGTGATAAGAATGCTTTCCATTCACGATCTGGTAGAAATAGAAGCCGGAGATACCTTCCTCTTTGATGAAAAAGCCATGGTGGGAAAGTTTGAAAGAGAGAAAATTTCAGCCCAGAAGATCTTCGGAATCCTGGATGAACCTTTGCGTACTGAGTTTTTTGAGCTGTGGCTTGAATTTGAGGAAGAGAAAACTCCCGATGCTATTTTTGCCTGCTCTATTGACAGAATTATGCCGTTTATTCTGAACTCCCACACCTCAGGAAAAAGCTGGACGGAAGCCGGTGTTACTGAAAAGCAGATCAGAAATATGCTGGAAAATGCCATTACAAGAGCTTCAGATGAGATGGGAGAGGCGTTTGAAATGCTGCTGAACAGAAGTCTGGATACGGAGAAGGTTGTGAGATAAAACTGATAGAGGTTTAACACTTTGTATTTCCTTGCTAAGCACTTGTGCCTTTGTTTATCTTATCTTTAAAGAAATAAAAATGAATTCTTAGTTTTTCCTTGTGTTTAATAATCGCAAGGGCAAACAAAGTTTTTGAATTAGAAAATTTTAAATAAGATAAACAAAGGCATTTCATTTAAAAAAGTAAAACAAAAATATACGCTCGCTTTCAAAATGGAAAATGTGTCGTAATAGAATAGTTTCGGGCGGCCGGAGGCCGCCCGAAACCTCTAAACTCTTTGTATTTTCTTGCTAAGCACTTATGCCTTTGTTTATCTTATCTTTAAAGAAATAAAAATGAATTCTTAGTTTTTTCTTGTGCTTAATAATCGCAAGGGTAAACAAAGTTTTTGAAGCAGGAAATTTTAAATAAGATAAACAAAGGCATTTCACTTAAAAGAGTAAAACAAAAGTATACGCTCGCTTTCAAAATGGAGAATGTGTCGTAATAGAATAGTTCCGGGCGGCCGCAGGCCGCCCGAAACCTTCAACTCTTTGTATTTCCTTGTTAAGCACTTGCGCTTTTGTTTATCTTAAAAATCAAAGTTCAGCTACTAAAAAACTTTGTATAGCTTTGTGTTTAAAATAAATTTCAAAAGAAAAAGCAGGTTCACCGAACCTGCTTTTATATTATCATTATTTACAAAAATTATTTCAGCGTAAACTTCACCTTAGTTTTAATCGCATCCGAAGAATTCCCGATCTGCGCTTCAAAATCTCCCGGCTCAGCAGTCCACTCATGCTTCTCTGCGTCAAAATAGCTTAACGCTGTTTTATCGATCGTAAAACTCACTTCCTTTTGCTCACCGGGATTTAAATATACTTTTTCAAAACCTTTCAATTCCTTGGCAGGACGGGGTACAGAAGCTTTCAGGTCACTGATGTACAGTTGTGCGACTTCAGCACCGGTCTTTTTTCCAGTATTTTTTACACTGACCGTGAAGGTGATGGTATCACCTGCAGAAATTACCGTTTTATCGGCTTTTGCTTTTCCAAATTCAAAAGTGGTATAGCTCAGACCATGTCCAAAACTGAATAGTGGCTTGATTTTTTTCGTATCATGCCAGCGGTAGCCCACAAAAATACTTTCGTTATACGTAATATTAATAGGGTTTTTCTGGTCTTTTCCTTTTCCGGCTGCCAGTTCATCTTTCTGGCCCGGATATTCTCCCAACTGATGCGCTGAATTATCTTCAAGCTTTACAGGGAAGGTAAACGGAAGCTTTCCTGATGGATTGGCATCACCCGCAAGAACTGAAGCAATAGAATTTCCAGCTTCAGAACCAAGATACCATGACTGAAGAACAGACGGAACCTCTTTGATCCACGGCATAGCCACTGCATTTCCCGAAACAAGAACTACAGCAAGATTTTTATTTGCTTTTGCCAATGCAGAGATCACATGGTCCTGGTTATAAGGAAGTCCATAGCTTTTTCTGTCGTTGCCTTCGCTGTCCTGGAAATCCGATTTATTCAGTCCGCCTACAAAAATAACGTAGTCAGAGTTTTTGGCTAATGTTACAGCTTCATTCAGTAACTCATCTGCAGAACGCTCATCCTTTAAATTCTGTCCGGATTTTACCCCGTTGTATTCTCCTCCGATATCACCTACATATCCTCTTGCATACTGCACATCAGCCTGTTTTCCAAATCTCGCTTTGATACCATCCAATGGAAGGGTTTCATATTTTACTTTTAAAGAAGACGAACCGCCTCCTACAGTCATAATTTTAATGGCATTTTCACCGATAACCGCAATCTTTTTTGCTTTATTCAGATCAATAGGAAGAATGTTCCCCTGATTTTTAAGCAATACAATTCCTTCCTCGCCAATTTCTTTTGCCACAGCTTTATGTTCCTCAGAAGCTATATTTCCGAAAGGTTTATTCCTGTTCATCGTGGTTTTATATGCCAGACGAAGCAGTCTTGTCACCTTGTCATCAAGTTCCTGTGTCCCGACTTTTCCAGCTTTGATAAGGTCCAGATAAGGTTTGGCTAAATAATAATTGTCATAGGCATTTTTCGTTCCTGCAGAAAGACCGTTGGTCCAGCTTCCAAATTCCAGATCCAGTCCGTTATGAATGGCCTGCTCTGTATTATTGACAGCGCCCCAGTCGGAAACAACAACCCCTTTATAATTCCATTCTTTTTTCAGAATATCATTCAAAAGATATTGATTCTGGCTGGCATACTGGTTTTTGTACATATCATAGGCACCCATGATCGTCCATGAATCCCCTTCAGTCACAGCGGCTTTGAAAGGAGGAAGATAAATTTCGTAAAGAGCCCTGTCATCAACATTCACATTGCTGGTATGGCGGAACATTTCCTGATTGTTTAAAGCAAAATGCTTCACAGAAGTAGCTACACCATTAGACTGTACCCCTTTGATATAAGGAACCACCATTTTTGAAGTCAGGTAAGGGTCTTCACCCATATATTCGAAATTTCTTCCGTTCAGTGGAGTTCTGTAGATATTAACGCCGGGTCCCAGAAGAATATCTTTTTTCCGGTACCGGGCTTCCTCTCCTAAAGCTTTTCCGTAATTCCAGGACATTTTTTTGTTCCATGTTGCAGAAAGAGCCGTCAGGGCAGGGTAGGCGATGATAGAGTCATTCGTCCATCCGGCCTGGTCCCATTCATCCCACATCACTTCAGGACGTACCCCGTGAGGACCGTCTGTAGTCCAGAATTCAGGAATTCCAAGTCTTGGAACACCCGGTGAACTGAATTTTGACTGGGCATGAAGCATAGCCACTTTTTCTTCCAGGGTCATTCTGGAAAGAGCATCCTGAATACGCTGCTCTACAGGTTTTGATTCATCTAAATAAACAGGTTGAGTATGATTCTGAGCCATATACGAAGCAGCAATAAAAGTGAATAAACTTACAATGGCGGTTTTCTTTAACATAAAATGCCTTTTTATTGATTAACAACAAAAGTAAGTAAAATTTTTATTATCTCAAATTGAGAAAATAAATTTTAATCAATAAATTTTGTTTGGATTCGGGGTCCGGGTTCCGAGTTGCGGGATGCGGGTTTAAAAGTTGTGGAGCAAATTGTAATTTTATACAGTCTGAACTAAAAAACTCATATTTAGTATTTTGAAACCATTACTCTGAAATTTTGTCTCTGCAACCCCCCGAACCCCGAACCCCGTATCTCGAAACCTCGGAACCTTGAAACTTTGTATCCGGAACACTCATCACTCATCACTTATAACTTATCACTCATCATTTCGGGTCCTCCCATCCCTTCACCGCGCCGCCTTTGAAGATCTCCTCCGCTTTTTTTACTACTTCCGCAGATTGGTAAGCTTTTACAAAGTTTTTTACTTTATCAGAGTTTTTATTGTCATGTCTTGCTACGATAACATTGACGTAGGGAGAGTCTTTATCTTCACTGAAAACGCCCTGTTTTTCTGCATTCAAACCTGCCTGTGAGGCAAAATTATTATTGATCACCGCAATGGCAACTTCTTTGTCATCCAGTACTCTTGGGAGCTGTGGAGCTTCAATTTCCAGGATTCTCAATTGCTTCGGGTTTCCAATAATGTCTGTAACTTTTGGCAGCAACCCGATTCCTTCTTTTAATTTCAAAAGACCATTTTTCTGAAGCAGTAGGAGTGATCGTCCGCCATTGGTAGGGTCATTCGGAATAACGATCGTACTTCCGTTCTGAAGCTGGCTGATATTTCTGATTTTTTTTGAATAGGCTACAATAGGATAAACAAACGTATTTCCTACCACAGCAAGTTTGTAGCCTCTCTGTTTAGCCTGTTCATTCAGATAAGGCACATGCTGGAAAGCATTGGCTTCAATATCTCCGTTACTTAAAGCTTCATTCGGAACCACGTAATCATTGAAAGGAATCAGTTCAACTTCAAGATTGTATTTTTCCTTTGCTACTTTTTTGGCAGCCTCGGCAATTTCTAATTCAGGGCCGTAAGTAATTCCCACTACAATATGATTGGGATCATTTTTCTTTCCCGAACATGCATTAAATAGGAGAAGTCCAGCCATTAAAAGGCCTAGTATTTTTATTTTTTTCATTGGAATTTTATTATTTTAAAAAACTCTTAAAGGTGGCTGATATTAAGGTGGCTGAGGGACTCGAAGCCACCGTCAGGAGTTACCTATGATCAAATTTCTTCGCCAGTCTATCCCCCGCAAACTGAATGATAAACACAAGAGCAACCAGCAGTATTAATACAGCATTCATAATCACGGCATCATAACCGATGTAGCCATACTGATACCCTATCTGTCCCAATCCGCCTGCTCCCAGCGCGCCACCCATTGCAGAATAACCTACCAGAGTGATCAACGTGATTGCGGCATTATTGATCAGGGAAGGAAGCGCTTCAGGAAGCAATACTTTCTGAATAATCTGTAACGGGGATGCTCCCAGCGCCCTTGCTGTTTCAATCAGCCCATGAGGAACTTCCAGAAGGCTGTTTTCCACCAATCTTGCAATGAACGGAGCAGCTCCGACGCTTAAGGGAACCAATGCAGCATTCATCCCGATCGAAGTTCCGATGATGACTCTGGTGAAAGGGATCATCCATACAATCAGAATAATAAAAGGAATAGAACGGAAAATATTAACCAGAATAGAGATAATTCTGTAATAGGCTGTATTTTCCAACAGCTGGCCTTTTCTTGTTAAAAATAATAGAATTCCAACCGGAAGACCGAGAACAAAACCAAAAAAACCTGAAACAAACGTCATATAAACCGTTTCCCAAAGCCCCTTTCCCAAAAGAGAAATAAACGTATCACTAAGCATATCCTTTTACTGTATTTTGAATTTTATTCTGGTTAAAATAATAGATGGCTTTTTGATTGTCTTCCGCCTCTCCCTGAAGCTGAAGCAGCAGTTTTCCGAAGTTTGAATTCCCCAGATATTCAACATCTGCTTTCAGAAGTCTGTAAGGGATTTTATAGTGGTCATAAAGGGTTGAAAGAAGTTTTTCAACGCTGATATTTTCATTAAGTTCTATTTCTACCAACGGAAACAAACCGTTTTGCGGTTCTTTCTGAAGTTTTTTATTAAGTTCCTGAGGTATGGTCATGATATCTGAATTTATAAATTGGCGGATCACAGGATTTTCTTTATCTGAAATGATCTCGCTTAATGTTCCTTTTGCTAATAATTTTCCTTTGTCTATAACGGCTACATGGTTGCAGACTGCTTTGATGACTTCCATTTCGTGGGTGATCAGCAGAATGGTGATGCCCAGCCTTTGATTAATATCTCTTAAAAGCTGCAGAATCGATTGGGTAGTAGCCGGATCCAGCGCACTCGTCGCTTCATCACAGAGAAGAAGGTAGGGATCATTGGCTAATGCCCTGGCAATGGCAACCCTCTGTTTCTGTCCTCCTGAAAGGCTTTTCGGATAATCATTCGCTTTATCTTCCAATCCTACAATCTTCAGCAGCTCGTTGACTTTTTTGCGGATCTCCTCCTTGCTCACATGATCCAGCTCTAAAGGAAGGGCTACATTATCAAAAACAGTTCTCGAAGAAAGAAGATTGAAATGCTGGAAGATCATTCCTATTTTTTTCCGTTCACCAGCCAATTGTTTTGAATTTAAGTGGGTGAAATCCTTTCCGTTGATAATGATCTGGCCTTCTTCAGGTCTCTCCAGAAGATTTACCGTTCGGATCAGGGTGCTTTTTCCGGCTCCGGAAAATCCTATGATTCCTACGATGTCTCCCTTCTCTATATTGAGACTGATCTGATCCAGTGCTTTGAAAGACTGCTTCTTTTGATGAAATGTTTTTGAAATGTTTTTGATTTCTATCATTTTGAAAGTATAGTTTTAATTTAAATAGGCTGGTACGGTCTCACCGTTTTATGGACAAATCGTCTGAGTCTTCTTATTTTTACTTTTGAGCGTTTTGATAACCTGAAATATTTGGTCACATTGGTAAGCAGTACACCTAATAATATGATGGATAGCCCGTACAGCTGACTTCCGTTAATCGTTTGTCCTGCGACGATCCACCCCGCAAAAACGGTTACTATAGGATTAATATAGGTATGCGTACTCACCAAAGCCGCCGGTTTTACAGAAAGAAGCCATATGTAAGATAAATAGGCAACAATAGATCCGAAGAACACTAAGAACAGCACGCCGGCCCACGCAGATGCCGGAACATTGGAGAATGAAAAACCATGCCATTCTTTTCGGAATGCTGCAATAAGAAAGGAGGCAACCCCTGCTGTGATCAGCTGTTGAGCAATATTCATAAAGGTGGATTGCGATGCCGGATTTTTCTTGGAATATAAAGATCCCAGAACCCATGCTACCGAACTTAATGCCAGAACAATGAATGCTGTGATTCTAAGATTCCCGTTGACCGCCTGGTGGGATGCGCTGGAGACACTCCCGTTTAAGAACAGTATCAGTCCTGCAAAACCTATAATCAGCCCAATTGGAATGAATTTATCGGAGAAGTAATATTTCCAGTTTTTCTTATCAATCGCAATAAACCAGAAAGGACCTGTAGCAATCGCTATGGCTGCTTCAGAAGCAGAAACATACTGTTCTCCCCATGCAACGAGGCCCGTTCCTCCGGTAAGGATCAGTATTCCGGTGATGGCATTTTTTTTCCAGTTGATCAGAGAGCTTGCTTTTTCACCCCTGGCCAGAAGCCAGCCTATCATCAGAAGTCCGGCCGCTAAAAATCGGAATCCGGAAAGAATGAAGGGAGGAAATCCTTTCAATCCAAAGGATATAGCCAGAAATGTTATTCCCCAGATCACGTAAATATTGATGAATGCTACCGGCACCAGCCAGCTGTTTTTAGAACTGCTCATTGTGTATGTTTTTGTGCGATGTTTGTTAAAATAAAAAGGCCCTACAACGTGGTAAGGCCTTTGGAATATGTCATATAAAAGTAAGGTCAGCCACGGGTTTTCTGATGCATAGGCATACAGTTATACATCATCATAGTTTTGATGGTCTGTTTATTTATTAACTGATGTTGATGTCCTTGTTTCATTGTAATTTCTTTTCCTGAATACGGTTGCAAATATAAGGCATATATTTTTATTAGTCCACTAAAAAAGTAGACTTTTTGAATAAAAAATGTATGATTAATTTTATTTTGTTGATTATCAATTGTTTGTGTTTGTCGTGTGAATCGTATTTAATATAGGAAAGAGTCGGAAGGATGAAAAGCAAAAGGGTAAAATAGCGATTTAGCCTAACATCGTAATGGTTTAGCTGTTTGGCAGTTTCGCCTAAAAAAACGAAATTACCATAGATCATCACCTATTTTTCGAAAAGATACTAATTTTGAATGATTAATTTAAAAAACCAGAAACAATGGAAAGAACAGAAGTAGTTTTAGGAAAAGTGAGAGGAGAAATATTACTTTTCTCGGATGATAACAAGGCCGGAAAAATGGATATTTCTATTATCGGAAAAAAATTAACCGTTTACCATACAGAAGTTAATCCTGAATATGAAGGGAAAGGTTTTGCCAAAATATTACTCGACAGGCTGGTTTCCTATGCCAGAGAACATGATTTGAAAATAGTTCCGCTTTGTCCCTATGTGCACCTACAGTTCAAGCGTCATCCGGAAGAGTATAATGATGTTTGGCTGAAAGAGGAGGGAGAGTTATGAGTTATGAGTTATGAGTTATGAGTTATGAGTGATTCTGCGACTCAATTTAAAATTAAAATTTAATAAACATACAAGATAGTAAGTCTGAAATCTGACATCTTATGTCTAAATAAAAAAAACTATGCACGAACAACTCCTTTTAATACTGGGACTTCTCTTAATCGTCATGATGCTGGTCATGCTGGCGCAGCGTATTAAAATTGCTTATCCTATCTTTTTGGTTCTGGCGGGACTGGGAATCAGTTTTATTCCCGGAGTTCCGGTGTTAAAGCTGGATCCTGAAATTATTTTCCTGATCTTCCTGCCGCCGCTTTTGTATGAAGCCGCCTGGTATACTTCATGGAATGATTTCTGGAAGTGGAAAAGAACGATTGGATTATTGGCGTTCGGGCTGGTATTTCTGACTTCTCTGGTCGTGGCTTTTGCTTCACAGGCTTTAATTCCGGGCTTTACACTCGCTTTAGGTTTTTTGCTGGGAGGAATTGTTTCACCGCCGGATGCCGTTGCGGCAACAACCGTTTTAAAAGGTTTAAAAGTCCCAAAACGAACCATTGCTATGCTGGAAGGGGAAAGTCTGATCAACGACGCTTCATCATTGATTGTCTTCAGGTTTGCCCTGGCCGCAGTTATGACAGGTGTATTTTCCATGCAGGAAGCCACAGGACAGTTTTTTCTGGTAGCCGGAATGGGAGTGGTGGTAGGAATTGCCGGAGCGCATATTTTCTACGCTATTCATAAGTTTCTTCCTACAACGCCTGCCATTGATGCTGCGCTGACGGTAATGACGCCTTATATTTTGTTTTTGAGTGCGGAACATTTTCACTTTTCAGGAGTCATGGCGGTGGTAAGCGGTGGATTGTTCATGTCTTTCAGGGCTCATGAGATGTTTAAAACGGGAACCACAAGAATCAATATGACAGGGGTCTGGAATACTTTGATTTTCGTGATGAATGCTTTGGTTTTCGTATTGATCGGTCTGGAACTTCCTGATATTATCCATGGATTGGGGGAAACTTCTGTGATGGAAGGAATCAAATATGGTTTGATCATCAGCGGAATTGTTATTGTTGTCCGTCTTTTATGGATTTATCCTGTAGCTCACATTCCGAGATGGCTGAGCAAAAAAGTAAGACAGGATCCGAGTCCCGGATGGAAAAATCCGTTGATTATCGGCTGGGCAGGAATGCGTGGCGTGGTTTCTCTCGCAACGGCTTTATCGATTCCTGTGATGATGAATGATCAGACAGATTTCCCGATGCGGAATTTAATCATCTTCATCACCTTTGTCGTTATTTTTGTCACACTGGTTTTCCAGGGATTAACGCTTCCTTTGATTATTAAATTAACGAAAATTGAAGAACTCGATCCTATTTTGCCCTCGCATGAACAGCAGGCGGGAATTCAGATCAGACTGGATCATCTGGCCGTGAACCGTTTGAACGAAAAATATGAATCGGGTTTAAGCAGCAACAGCCTGATTGAAAACCTGAAGACAACGCTTGAAAATGATATCAGCCTTCACCAAAGCCATCTGAGCTCGCTGGAAATGTGTTCCAACAGGCAGAATGATCTGAAGGAATATCATGAGATCATGTTGGATATCTTCGCATTACAGCGAAAGGAATTGTTTAAAATGAAACGGGAAAAACAATTCAGCGACGGCGAAATCCGGAAAGCAGAATCACAGCTGGATCTGAATGAACTGAAAATTACAGGAAATAAGCACTTGTAATTGAAGGAACAGCTTTTAAGTTTGAATCAATGTTCAAATGAATGTAAAAACGAAAACAGATAAAAAATGAAAACACTGAATTTCTTAGTGATTGGAAAAAATCAGGAGATACTGGACACCTTAAAGCGCATCATCGAAAATAATGAAGGCTGGCTGGCGGATATTAAAACGGATGAAACCGAAAGCTATGATTACATACAGGATAATACGGTAGATATCGTTCTGCTGAGTTCCGGTCTGGAAGATCAGTTTGAAAAGGAGATTAAAGTTTTTTGTGAACATCTGGATAAAGAAGTGAAGGTGATTGATCATTATGGCGGCGGAAGCGGACTTCTGAAGAATGAGGTTTACCATCTTTTTCCTCACTTACAGCCGTAAATTTTTAACCTATGCTTGAAAATATCATTAAGAATGTTACCCGGTTCGTTGATCTGAATGAAGAAGAAAAAGAAAGATTCACCGATCTTTTAACCCATGAATCTGTACCTAAGAAAACGGTTTTGCTGCGGGAAGGAGAGGTCTGTAAGTTTGAAGGGTATATTCAGAAAGGATGTCTGAGAATGTACTGCGTTGATGATAAAGGGGTTGAGGTAACGGTATTATTTGCGGTAGAAGACTGGTGGATCAGTGATATTGCATCATTTCAGGAACAGCTGCCTTCAAAACTGAATATAGAAACACTGGAAGATTCCGAAATCTTCATGCTGAATCCTTCAACGAAAGAAAAATTACTGCAGGAAGTCCCGAAATTTGAAAGGGTTTTCAGAACATTGGTTCAGAGAAATCTGTTTACCCTGCAAAATCGTCTGGTAGATACGATTTCAAAATCTGCCTCGGAGCGGTATCTGGAATTTATAAAAGTATATCCTACCATTCCTAAAAGGGTAGCGCAGTATTACATTGCTTCGTACCTGGGAGTTTCTAAAGAATTTGTAAGTACGATCAGAAAGCGTTTAGGCTCAAAGGAAAAATAAGAGGTAAGGGTTTCGGGCGGCCGGAGGCCGCCCGAAACCTCATATTACATAATTCTGATCGGCTTCTTGAGCTCATCAATCGCTACAAAAGTGAAGTCGCCTACAATAGCTCTTTCCCTTTCATAAGAATACATCTGTTCGGTATAGATTTCTACATTCACCTTCATACTGGTTTTTCCGACGTGGGATACTTTCCCGATAAGCTCCACAATGGTTCCGGCAGGAATAGGTTTTTTGAAATCGATTTTATCGCTGCTTACGGTTACCACTCTTTTTCTTGCAAAACGGGTTGCTGTGATAAAAGCTACTTCATCCATCAGCTGCATGGCTGTACCTCCGAAAAGGGTGTCGTAGTGGTTGGTAGTATTCGGGAAAACGGCTTTAAAAATTCTGGTTTCGGATGCTGCAATTCTTTCTTCTGTAGTCATATTTCATTATTAAATTAATGCGAAATGAAATACTATTAAAATAACAGAACATGGCCAGGAACCATAGGAATTCCTGAAGTAGTCCATCAGATCAATAAACTTCAAATCGCGAAAGTTTTTTGTTTAAGAAATAGGCAGGTCTCCTGACTTGTAACATCTTTTACCTCCTTCCCGTGCTCTGCACAGTGGACTTTTGATAAAGACTTCAGTTACTTACAGTTGCGCGACAGTCCGTGATTTTCACACGGTTCCCTTTTAATCTGCGGTAGGCAGAACCAGTTTCTGTGATGAATTAGCGTTAAACTTTTTCAGAGGCAAAAATAAGAATAATACAGAGAAAAACGGCAATTATTCCGGACTATTGTAAATAATCTGGCTCATTACCCTTCCTTCCTTGATCGCCCAAAGCGTTACATACCTGTTTTCACCGGAGCCGTTGATCATATAAAGGTAGATATGATCATTATCGAGAGCCGTCACCCCTACATTGTTGAAATCCATGGTAGGCTGGAACATGTTTTTAATGGCTTCCCTTACAAAAACAGAACCTCTTCCGGGCTGCTGTACCCGGATGGATTTAATTTCAGTCATGCCTTCAGGAAGGCCGTCCTTGATTCCCCAGGGTTTGATTTTATCGATTGTAAGGATCTTTCCGTCCGCATCTTTTTCCTGCTTTCTGTAGCCGGCGTTGGACGGATAAACGTCAATCACCACCTTTGTTCTTTGTGCTGTCGGTATTTTAGGATTGCTGTTGTCGGTGAAAATAAGTGATTTCCCGTTCTTGGATTTGGAAGGGGTAAACTGAGGAAGCTGATCGATGTAAGCAATACGCTCCTTATTCACCATTCCTTCCTTTTCAAGGTTTTCATACCTTACAAACGGCTTTTCGTCGTCCTGTTTTTCAGGGTATTTAATCCAGATCCATTCCGTTTCTCCCGGAGCAGGTTTTACATAAACAAATACATCACCTTTACGCATTCTGATCTTATCTACGATTTTTCTGTAGTTATCCTTGTGGACACGTACATTGGCGTAGCCTTCCTCAGCCTTTACCACTCCAAAAGGAACTTTATTCTGCCCTTTGAAAAATGCTGTGGAAAAAAGACTGAAAGCGGACAAGTACAATGCTCTGTTTACGGAAATCATTTGATGAAATTTTTTGATCCCTCAAATATATAAATTAAATGCTTTTTTGCTCCTTAAAATATAATGGTATTTGATTAAAATTATTAATCTTCTTTAAAAAGTCTGAAAAAATCTTAATGACAGATCTGGGATTGGGTGTTCCTGGATATATTTTTCGAAATTTTGTGGTTAAAACTCTACGTAAAATCATTACCCTGAGTTCGGTTTTAAGTGGATCAATGACTGAATGAGAATCGGGGTGCTACATCCTTGGGATTTAACCTCAAAGTAGCTGTTTTCAAAAGTACTAGGAAATTTTTATCTTTAAAAACTGAAAATGTACTATTTACGTGTTAAGAATACGTAAATAATTTGAATTATTTTTTTCATAAGAAAACCATCAACAAAATAAATATGATCAAGAATCTACTTTTTATGTTTCTGTTTTTTTCAGGAGCAGCACAATTTCAGGCCGCCAGCAGAATGGAAAACATTTGCGAAGAATCTGCCTTTACTGTTCCAACGAACTTAGCGGCTACCAATATTACCTTTACTTCTGCTCATATCACCTGGGATCCTATACCCGGAGCTACAGGTTATACGGTGAGATGGAGGGTCCCATCATCTGCGGTATGGTCCTCGATGAGTATTCCTGCCGGTACCACTTCTGCTGATCTGAATAATCTTACACCCTGTGTGGCACAAATAGTTCAGGTGATTGATAATGCATCCGGAGATGTATCTTTTCCGTTAACCTTCTATACCCATCTGAATTATTGCAGATCCTATTCTACGAGCCTGGGAACAATGTATTTATCAAACGTTAAGGTAACTCCTGCCGCAGGACTTCCGGCTATGGTATGTTCTTCAGCGATGACAAGCCATACAGATTTCCGTCCGAACCCAACCTACCAAATACAGCTTGGGGTGGGGTCCCTCAATAATATTTTATCGGTAACACCCAGCTGGACAGGAGCACCTTTGGCATCTTACGTAAAAGCGTGGATAGATTTTAATGCGAATGCAATTTTTGAAGCTTCGGAAATGATTGTTTCTACAACGGTAGATTCTACAAATCCTAAAGCCTTTATATTTAATGTTCCTTCTGATGCCAGCATCACCCAGTGCGGAACAGCGATGAGGGTAATCATCAGCGAAACAGAACCTGCTGGTCCATGCGAATTATTTATGTATGGAGAAGTGGAAGACTATGGAGTAACTTTTGTGAACACGAATCTTGCTGTAGATGAATCTGCGAAAACCAAAGAAATCAGCATCTATCCCAATCCGGTTTCCGATGTTTTGCACATTTCAGGACTTACTGAACCCACCGACTATGAAATTTTTTCAGTTTCGGGACAGAAAGCAGGAGAGGGAAAGACCTCTGGAAATACTTTGAATGTAAGCCACCTTACCAAAGGAATTTATTTTATTCAACTTAAAAATAAAGAAACACCAACCCGTCTGAAATTCATCAAAAAATAAAAAACAAAATAGCGCTGAAAAAATCAGCGCTATTTTTTTATAAAGTTAAAAGTCGTAAAATCTACCCATAAGTAAAAATCCAACCCGCAATTTTCACATCACCACCACATCATCAAATCAACACATCAACCCATCATCCCATCACCAAATCAAATCCTCTCCAGCTCATCCGCATTAATCGTCGTCTTAAAAGTCCCGTAATTCACCGTCACTTTATTCTTGGAGATTTTCTCAATGGTTCCTACACTTGTACTTCCCGGAATACGGACACGCTGGCCTTCTTTCATCCAGACGGCACGGTCGGTTTTACGTTTTTCTTCCAGTTTTTCATTGGTTTCTGCGATTTTTTCAATCACTTCTTCCTTTTTAAGCTGCTGTGTGATCTTTCTTTTAACCACCTGAAGACGTTTGGATTCATCTTTATCAGCGCCTATTTTCCTGAATTTTTCCTGTTCAAGGATCTTTACAAAATCTTTGACCACATCTTTTCTGGATTTTCCTTTTACATAACTGTCGATGAAGGTTTCAATTTTATTTCCGAACTGAAGTTTACGGTGTTCCTCCTCATACAGTTTTTGGAAATTGAAAAGCTTTTGCTGCAGCTGGTCATTCAGTTTCTGGAGATTGTCACGTTTGTCTTCCACGGATTCTTTTCTTTCCGCAAGATCGGTTTTCAGTTTTTCAACCTCAAATTTTTCCTGCTGAAGCTTTACAATCGTTTTATCCAGGTTTACAATATCATGTTCCACTTTCTTTTTTGCGGCATGAATAATGAATCTTGGAATTCTGTTTTTCTCAGCGACCTCAAAAGTAAACGAACTTCCTGCCTGTCCCACTTCCAGTTTATACATAGGTTCCAGCGTCTCTTCATTGAAAAGCATGGCTGCGTTTTCAGCATGCGGAAGCTGTTCTATAACCAGTTTGATATTTGTATAGTGCGTGGTAATGATGGCAAAACTTTTCTTATCATAGAAATATTCCATGAAGCTTTCCGCCAGGGCACCACCAAGTTCCGGATCAGATCCTGTCCCGAATTCATCAATAAGAAGCAGGGTATTGGCATCAGCCTCACGGATAATTCCGGCCATTTTCTTAAGTCTTGATGAATATGTAGAAAGATGATTTTCAATGGATTGGTTGTCACCAATATCCGTCATGACTTTTTCAAAGAAAAACATTTCAGATCTCGGATGAACCGGCACCAGAATCCCGCTCTGGATCATCAATTGAAGCAATCCTACCGTTTTCAGGGTGATGGATTTTCCGCCTGCATTCGGACCTGAGATACAGATAATTCTGTTCTGGTCAGTCAGTGACAGCGTCTGTGGATGAATAATCTTGTTTTCTGCTTTATTTCTCAGCCACAGCAGCGGATGGAATGCATCTTTCAGTTTTAAAGTTTTGTGACGGTTGATCTTCGGAAGAATTCCGTTCACCAGTTCTGCAAATTTTGCTTTCGCTCTGGTAAGATCAAGGTCAAAAATATAAATCTGGTATCTCCACAGCTGAGGCTGGAATTCTGCCAGTTCAGCCGTAAGTTTTCTGAGAATCTTATCAATCTCTTTTTTCTCTTCCTCTTCATTTTCGCGCAGCTTGAAATAATGCTTTACAACGCTGTCCGGCTGGATGTAGGTAATGGAACCTGTTTTGGAAATTCCTAAAACTCTTCCCGCCACTCTTTTTTTGAACCCGGATTTTACCGCTAAAACCCTCATATCTTCAATGATTGTTTCCCGGATATCATCCAGAAATTCGCTTTGTCCGTAATTAAACAGCGCACGGTTGAAATTTTCCTGAATGGCTTTTTTAGCATGTTGAATTTCAGCTCTGAGCTCCTTTAAAACAGGAGACGCATCACTTTTTACTTCCCCGAAACGGTTAAAGACCTTATCAACTTTGTCAATGATCTCTTTCTTAAACTCCAGCTCAGAAACATCACCTATCAGATGAGGAAAGGTTTCGGGCATGGTTGGGAAAAACTTTTGAAGTTTTCCTATCTGTTCAGTTAACGTTTTTATTTTGATGAAAGCACTGTTTTCCAGACGGTAATTCTCAATCAGCATTAATTTCAGCTCACTTTCGATATCTTCATACTCATCGAACGGAATTGCATTTGAACTTTCAAAACTCGAAAGATATTCCGACGTTTTTTTCAGTGAAAGTTCCGCCTCGTCAATTTCCATGGGACGAAGTTGAAGAATTTTGTCTCTCGTTTTCGGAGAATACGCAAATGGAGAGATTTCCGCGAGCAATTGCGGAAACTCTAATTCGTTTAAATCTTCTTTATTTATATACACACTGCAAATTTAGTGAGAAAATGTGAATGTTACTTGAAAATGAGATAATTTGAGAATTTGAAAACGGGCAATGCATTCATTTTATTAAATTTGAAACATGAAACTGGAAACCGAACGCTTAATTTTAAAAAACATCAACGAAACCCATGTTGAGGATATTCTGAGAATTCGCAGCAACGAAGTCACTAATCAGTTTGTGCAAAGGAATTCTCCCAAAAACAATTATGATGCCCTGCAGTTTATTTTAACGATAAAAGAGAGAACGCAGAATAATCAGACTGTTTATTTTGGAATTGCCTTTAAAGATCAGCCCAATCTTATTGGAACCATCTGTCTCTGGAATTTTTCAGAGGACCGGAAAACGGCTGAGGTAGGCTATGAATTATTACCCGATTATCACAGAAAAGGAATAATGTCCGAGGCTTTAAAAGCTGTTTTAGAACTTGGTTTTAATGAGCTGCATTTACAGGAAATTGTTGCCATTACCAGCCAATTCAATGAAAACTCGAAAGGTCTTTTGCTGAAGCACCATTTTGCTTTGGAAGAAGGGAAGGAGGATGAAGGTTTTCCGGATAATATTATTTTCAGTTTAAAGAAAAACAAATGATTTTTTATTCAGATCAATCAGAACTGCAGTACTTTTATTGGGTAATATGAGAAACGAAATAAAATCATTGACCGGGCTTCGGGGTATTGTGGCATTATGGGTAACCGTTTTTCATTTCAGTTTTTTCGAAAATTATTGGATCCGGTCTGTGGTTGGAAAAGGATATGTTGCGGTGGATATATTTTTTGTCCTCAGTGCTTTTCTGCTTACGGTTTCTTACTCGGATAAGTTTAGGAATCTAAGTACTGAAGTTGTTCAAAGGTTCTATAAAAAAAGGGTCAACAGGATTTATCCCGTTTATTTTACCTCCGTTATTTTTATTGTTTTGTTTATTGCAGACAATGTATCGCTGTCTGAGTTTTTGGTCAATGCCGGATTGTTACAGTGCTTTTTTAATCCCAATTATTCTCTGAACGAAGTCTATTGGTCATTAAGTACGGAATGGATATGCTACCTGATATTTCCTTTTCTGCTCTGGATGATCCTTAGATACAGAATTAACGGCTGGATACTGGTCGCCGCGGGCTTGATTTTACGGGTGATCCTTCCTTATCTGCCGGATATGTACTGGGATGATGCTCCACTTATCGGAAACAGATCTGCACAGTACCTGGATGTTGTTTTTGGGGTGAATTCTTTAATAAGAACCATATCCTGTTATTTTCTGGGAATAGGCATTGCTTTTCTGCCGGAAATGAGGTGTAGGAAAAATAATCTGTTTATTTATGGAGTTGCAGCTGTATTTTTTCTGCTGCTGTACACAGGGCGTGGAGTGTTCTTCGTACCTCTTTTATCAGCACTTATCATCAGGCACCTTTATTCGGAAAGAAAAAGTCTGATCAAAACATTCCTGGAAACCAGAGTTGTTTATTTTTTAGGAAATATTTCATACTCGCTGTATATCATTCATTATATTGTGAGGAGACAAAAAATAATCCTTGTTGATTCTTATCTTCTCAATAGTTTTCTACTGATCGGATTTTCAATACTGCTGTCCTATTTTTCCTACATTCTGATTGAAAAAAGAATAAAAATATTTAAAACCTAACCCCACATCCTCACATTCCCACATCAACATATCATCAAATCATCAAATCATCACATCATCACATCAACCCATCATCAGATTTGGTATTACTGGAATAAAAGAATATTTTTGTAGTATAGTGAATGGCAAAGTATGAATGCATTGCCCCATGAACCCATTTTCAAATTATCAAATCAACCCCATGACCTGGACAGAAGTTTTAGCCCCGATAAAGAACACCGAATATTTTACCACCCTTTGGGAAAAAGTAAAGCAGGAATATGCATCAACCCAGGTTTTTCCGCCGAAAAATAAAATATTCAGGGCGCTGGAAATTACGCCTTTTGAGGAGGTTGAAGTGGTGATCATCGGGCAGGATCCTTATCATAATGATTACCAGGCTAATGGTTTGTGTTTTTCCGTTTCAGAACAGGTAGCGGCACCGCCTTCCCTGAAAAACATTTTTACAGAACTGAAAGATGATCTGG
The DNA here is from genome assembly GCF_016745235.1 of Chryseobacterium endalhagicum. Classification (GTDB taxonomy): domain Bacteria; phylum Bacteroidota; class Bacteroidia; order Flavobacteriales; family Weeksellaceae; genus Chryseobacterium; species Chryseobacterium endalhagicum. The sequence goes on from NZ_JAELVM010000001.1 coordinate 1,035,195, forward strand.
GAGTTGAAAGAACATCAAAAGAACTGGACGACTGGGGAAAACAGGGCGTACTGTTACTGAATGCTACTTTAACCGTCCGTGCCCATTCTCCCAATTCACATAAAGACCTGGGCTGGGAAAAATTCACAGACTTTGTCATCAAGGAAATTTCAGATAAAAAACAAAATGTAGTCTTTGTTCTCTGGGGAGCTTTTGCACAGAAAAAAGCCGAACTCATTGATCCGGCTAAGCATTTTATCTTAAAATCGGCGCACCCGTCACCGTTTTCTGTTTACAGAGGTTTTTATGGAAGCAAGCCTTTCTCGAAGATCAATGAATACCTGATCTCAAAAGGAAAGAAGCCTATTTCCTGGTAGAACCGGAAGTATCAGAACCTTCTTTTGTGAATTGGATCCCGATTCTGTATTTTCCTTCCAGAGCTTTTGCCCCGCCTTCAGATTTTGGAAATGGTGATACTTCTTTCAATGAAATGGTATATCCGTTGTACACTTCAGATTCGTGGTAATTTCTTCCTGCATTGTCCGAAGTAGCCAGCTCTAAAACCATAGGTCTGGAATACGTTCCCATCACTTCTACCTGAGCTACTGCCACGCCTGCCCAGATACAGTTCACTCCCTCAGGACAGCGGCTGTCTTCAGAAATACCTTTGAAAGTGACGCTCATTTCATACTCTTTCAGGAATTTATTTTCACCCTGATTAAAATAAACGATGCCGTCTTTCTGTACAGGATTTTTCGTTCCTTTTGTATTGGAAACTATTTCTCCGGAATCAGATTCCGTGGTTTTCGTCTTCTTTTGGGCGTTGCATCCCGCTAAGGTCAGCATTCCCACACTGAATATGATGGCTTTGTGAAACATAATTTCTTTTTTAATATTTGCGATGAAACTTAAAATAACTTGTGTTCGGGATAAGGCATTTTTGTTTATATAATTAGGTCAGGAAGCTTGAAGCCGGAAGAGGGAGGTTATTGTAGTCCAAAAGCAGAAATACACCGCGGTTTTATTAATTTTTTAATCCGCTTCAATACATTTAAAGGCTGCTATTTAATATTATTGTCTGGTAGTAACTTCCATCCTCTATCTTCCATCTTCCATCCTAAATAACATCAAGCATATCCAATACTACTACCAAAAACATTGCCACACCTACCACAAGGCTGAAACCTGTTCCGTAGATGAAACCGATAAATGCTCCTTTGGTAGATCTCAGCGCCTTCTTCATGTCCTTGCTGTCATGAAGAAGCTCCCCGATAAATACCCCCGCAAACATTCCGATCAGGAATCCCAGTGGAATAGGAATGAAGATCCCTACAATGGTTCCTACAATGGAGCCAATGCTTCCCCAGCGTGTTCCTCCGTATTTTCTGTTCGTTTTCGCAGGGATTACATAGCTCAGAACTGCAGAAATAGCGGTAAGGATACCGAATGCCCAGATGTAGATCATCGGCAGATCCGCATTGGTCCCGAATTTATAGATCAAAAGACCGCAGATGCTTAATAAAAGTCCCGGAAGAACAGGCAGAAATGTTCCCAGTATGCCCAGAAACAGTAAAATAAGACAGAGAATATTAATTAAGGTTGTATCCATTCTTTAAAATTATCAATGCAAGATAGGAAAAAAGAAGATTTGCGGAAGAGTTTTCAAAATTTGGGCTAAAAATTGATTGTCAAATACTAACATCATCATCCTTAATTTTATAAATTTGCTGTAATGAAAGACGAAATACAAGACACTAAAGGTTTTTTACAGGAAATCAGTGATCAGCTTTACATCTACATCAGCCAGGTGACGCCCGGCGGAATGGATTGGGTAGTGCATATTATTGTAAAACTGGCGCTGCTTTGTGCTGTATTTCTGGTAGTGGATTTTGTATTTAAATTCGCCATTAATTTTGTTTTCAGATTTTTTAGAAGTGATGAAAAATATCCTATAATCCGGTCAGTCTACCAATCGAAGATCTCCAATTCCGTTGCTCATTTTGCTGCGCTTTTGGTCGTTGGAGGCATACATCCTTCCATATTTCCTGCAACAGCCCTGCCCAAAACCAATATTTTTATCAACAGAACCATCAATTTAGGTTTGGTGCTTATCCTTGCCGGAATGCTGTACAGATCATTAACGGGTTTCAGATATTATTTCACCATAAAACAGGATTTCTATAAAATCATGGCCCTCAATGCCATCTCCGAAACCGTGAAGATTTTAGGAATATTCGTCTTTACAGTCGTAGGCATCTGTGTGATATTCGGGATCAAAGGAACAACCATTGTAGGGAGTCTGGGAGCCATTACTGCTGTGCTGGTACTCGTGTTCAGAGATACTATTTTAGGGTTTGTCACGGGAATACACGTCGCCACGTCTAAAAATCTTAAAGTAGGAGACTGGGTAAGCATCCCGAAATACAGTATTGAAGGAAATATCACGGATATCAGTCTATTGACCACGAAAATCACCAATTTTGATAAAACGGTCTCCACTATTCCTACTTATGATTTGCTGACAACAGAAATCAAAAACCTTCAGGTGATGTCCGAATCCAATACCAGAAGAATTAAAAAATCCATTTATTTTAATATCAATTCCTTTAAATTTTTAAATGCTGAAGATATTGAACGTTTAAAAGATATCAACCTGATCTCTGATTATATTGAAGAAAAAACTTTGGAGATCGAAAAGGAAAAACAAAGCCTGGAGCATAATGATAAAACCATCAACGGAAGACAGCTGACCAATATCGGCGTTTTCCGATATTATGCACAGAAATATATAGAAAATGACCCTGATATAGATCAGAACGGAGCCAAAATGGTCCGTCAGCTGGATATTACACCGCAGGGACTTCCCCTGGAAGTATACTGTTTTGCCAATGATTCCAAATGGGAGCATTTTGAACAGATTCAGGCGGATATTTTCGACCACCTGCTTGTTGCTTCAAAAGAATTTGATCTTCAGGTGATGCAGGTAAGCGTTAAAGTTTAAGAAAAGAAGTTAGAAGCTGGAAATTAGAAGTTAGAGGATGTGGGCGTTTTTTTATCTGTAATAAGTACTACAGAAGTACACCCAAAAACTAACTTCTAACCTCTAATATCTAATTTCTCAAAAAAATAACATCTCAATAAAAAATGACAAAATTAAGCGTAAACATTAATAAAATTGCGACATTAAGGAATGCAAGAGGAGGCGAAACACCAAGCGTAACAGAAGCAGCCGTGAAGATCCAGGAATTCGGGGGACAGGGAATTACCATCCACCCAAGGCCGGACGAAAGGCACATCACCAGAAAAGATGTCTACGATCTGAAACCGCTGGTTACCACTGAATTCAACATTGAAGGAAATCCCCACCGCTCTTTTATTGATATGGTTCTGGAAGTAAAACCGGAGCAGGTAACGCTGGTTCCCGATGCAGATGACGCTATTACTTCCAATGCAGGCTGGGATACCAAAAAGCATCTGGATTTCCTGACGGAGATTATTTCAGAATTCAAAAATGCAGGAATCCGTACCTCTATTTTCCTTGATCCGCTGCCGGAACTGGTAGAGCATGCTGCTAAAACCGGTGCTGACAGAATTGAACTGTATACCGAAGCATACGCAAAAAATTACCTTACCAATAAAGAACAGGCCATACAGCCTTATTACGATACAGCCCTTGCTGCTACGGAATTCGGTCTGGGAATCAATGCCGGGCATGATCTGAGCCTTGAGAATTTAAAATATTTTGCAGACACGATTCCGAATCTGCTTGAAGTTTCCATCGGGCATGCTTTGGTGTCTGAAGCGCTTTATATGGGACTTGAAAATACGGTGCAGGCTTATTTGAAAAGACTGGCTGCGTGGTAAAATAAGAAGTTAGAAATTAGAGATTAGAAGTTAGTGGCAAAGATTCTTTTAAATTTATCCCTAATCCCTAATCCCTAATCCCTAATCCCTAATTTCTAACCTCTAACTTCTAAATCAAAAAAATGGAGATCTTAAATTCAAAAATATTTGGCGAAAATCTTACATCAACGCCGCTACTTGTATTTCACGGACTGTTTGGAATGCTCGATAACTGGGGAAGTTTCGGGAAAGACCTTGGAGAATATCTTCCGGTACACCTTATCGACCTCAGAAATCACGGGAGAAGTTTTCACTCTGAAAGCATGTCGCATGATGATCTGGCAGATGATATTGCCCGTTATATGGATCACTACGGAATTCAGAAAGCCCATGTTTTAGGACATTCTTTGGGAGGAAAAGCGGTGATGCAGTTTGCTCTGAAGTACCAGGAAAGAGTGGATAAACTGATTGTTGTAGATATTTCACCGAAAGCATATCCTCCGCATCATCAGGGAATCATAAAGGCACTGGAAACGGTTGATTTTAACACCGTAGGCTCAAGAGGAGAAGTAGAAACGGTTTTGAGCCAGTACATTCCTGAAAAGTCCACGATTCAGTTTCTGGCCAAGAACTTATATTGGGATGACAACAAAAAGCTGAACTGGAGGTTTAACCTTAAAACATTATCGGAAAAATATAACGAATTTGTTTCGAATGCTGTAAAATTTGGAGTGTTTGAAGGAGCGGCTTTATTCATCGCCGGCGAAAAGTCAAATTATATCCTTCCACAGGATGAATACGGGATCAGACAGCAGTTTCCGAAAGCTGAAATTGTAACGGTGAAAAATGCAGGACACTGGGTTCAGGCTGAAAATCCGGTAGATTTCGCGAATGTAGTCAAGAAATTTTTAGATTTAGGTTAATTTATTTCCGTCTTTCAATTGGTTTAGTTAAAATTTTCTTAAAATAAGATAATATTTCCCCACGCGTTGAAATTTTTTGTACTTTAGTTTTACATAAAAACTAAATATATTAACTTATGGAAAAGAAAAACTCAAAAAAACCATTCTTTGCTTCATTTTTAGAGAAACAGGTTAATGATCCTGAGAAAATTCAGGGAGGAGGGATTACTACACCCACTACTGATGTACTTACTGTACCTGCAAGAGATGTGGTGACAACATCGCCTTTTCTGGACAACGCCACAACACCGCTGAGAGATCAGGTAGTGACGATGAAATATCCGTCTGACAGTGATGAATCCGGAGACCTGGAAATTTTGTAATCAAGATTGCAAAGAACAAAAACTAATCAAACTCAATAATTATGAAAGACCAAAATTCAAAAAAGAAGCCATTTTTTGCTTCATTCCTGGAAAAGCAAATTCAGGATCCTGAGAAAGTTCAGGGAGGAGGAATCATATCCTCTCCGGACAGCGATATTATTACAGCACCTTCTATAGATAATATCACAAGACCCGTTTTCGACAACGTAACGACACCAAGCAAGGATCTTTTGGTTACCATGAAGTATCCTTCCGACGGTGATGAATCTGTTCTATAGATTTCCGTACATGGAAATACCATCATATTCTAAACCAAACTAAATTATTATGAAAGACAAAAATTCAAAAAAGAAGCCGTTTTTTGCGTCATTCCTGGAAAAGCAGCTTAAAGATCCTGAGACTGTGAAAGGAGGAGACAGTGGAATCATCACCATTCCTGAAAGAGATGTTATTACCAAGCCGTCTGTGGATGTGGTAACTTCTCCGAAAGATGATATGATGCATACACTGAAGTATCCATCAGACGGGGACGATGATGCTCCAACTGTACCGTTTTAATAAATGAAATATTAAATCGTATTAATACAATCATATCAAAGGAAACTTACCATTAAGTTTCCTTTTTTAATAAAAACCGGCACATGATTCTCTGCATTACCCACTCAAAGGATTTTTATAATATCGATATCTTTTTTGAATATCTTACCTCCAGAAATATTCCTTATTTCAGATTGAATTCTGACCGGATGAACCATCTCCAGAAGATCAGTGTGAATGAAAACTCATTTGAACTGACTGATGAGTCAGGAAATACCATTCGTTCCAAAGATATCAAAGCAGTATGGCACAGAAAAGCCTGGGGAATAAGCGTTCCCGAAGAACTGGATGAAGATTACAAAAAAGTATTCCTGGGCGGATACGCAAATCTCCGCTATAACCTGATCACTGTTTTAGAAGACATTCCGTGGATCAATCCTTTTGAAAATGAACGGAAGATCGATGGAAACAAAATGCTTCAGCTGAAAATAGCGGAAAAGAATAATTTAACCATTCCCAAAACCCTTTTCTCCAACGATGAAGAGAAGATCATTTCCTTTTTTCATGAATACTGCAATGGAAAAGCCGTGGCCAAACTTCACAGCCTTACCGCAAAGACCATGAATGGTGAAAACCTGATCTCCACCATGATCATTGAAGAAGATACCCTGGAACATATTTCAGATATTGCCTACTGCCCAATGATCTTCCAGCCCTACATCGATAAAGAATATGAATTGAGAATCGTCTGTATAGCCGGAGAATTTTTTACCGGAAAGATCAATAACAGTGAAAATGCAGACTGGAGACTAGCCCAGGGAGATTACGCCTGGTCAGCCTATGAGCTGCCGGAACATGTAAAAACCGGCCTCGCATCCATGATGGAAGAAATGGGTCTTTACATGGGAGCCATAGACATGATCAAGGGAAAAGATGGAGCCTATTATTTCCTTGAAGTCAATCCACAGGGAGAATGGGGAATGCTGCAGAAAGAGCTTGGTTTTCCCATTGCCGAAAGAATTGCCGATAACCTTATAAAAAGAATCAATATCCATGAATAAAATACTAATCATTACGCATACCCAAGATAATTTTTCAATTGAAAAAGTAACAGAATATATAGAAAAGAACGGCTGCGAGGTCATCCGTTTCGATGTGGATCTTTATCCGATAGAAAACAAGCTGTCCACAGTTTTCCAGGATGGGGAATGGGTGACTACTCTTGAAACCAAAGATGCCAGATTCCGTCTGGATGATATTGCCGCTGTTTGGTACAGAAGAGCCTATAATATCGGAAACGGGGTGAAAGAGGAAATGGATAAGAAATTCTATGGCGCTGCAATGGGCGAGATCCGTAACACGCTTTTCGGATTTATAGAGTCTGTAGATGCTTATGCATTGGGAAAACCGGGCGTTTACAGAAGGCTGGACAGTAAAGAGGAACAGCTTAAAATTGCCGTTAAATTAGGACTGAAAATTCCTGAAACCTGTCTTACAAACAACCCTGAAGAAGCCAGACAGTTTATCCTTAAACATCAGAATGTTGTGGCAAAAATGCAGACCGGTTTTGCCATTTATGAAGACGGTGTGGAAAGCGTGGTCTTTACCAATGTGGTTAACGAAGACAAGCTGGCAGAGCTGGATTCCCTGGTATATTGCCCGATGCAGTTCCAGAAAAAAATCGAGAAGAAAAAAGAACTTCGTGTTACCATTGTGGGGCAGGATGTGTATGCTTTCGAAATAGATTCTCAGCAGTCCGAAGATGCTAAAGTCGACTGGAGGAAAGACGGGGTAAACCTGCTTACCAAATGGGTCAGAACAGAGCTCCCTGCAGATGTGGAAGCCAAACTCCTTGAACTTCTGGACGTTTATAATGTAGATTACGGAGCAATAGACATCATTGTTTCCCCGGAAGACGAATATTATTTCATCGAAATCAATGCAGCAGGAGAGTTTTTCTGGCTGGATAATTTAACCGAAGAAAACCTTATTTCAAAGAGTATTGCGGATGTTCTCTGCGACAAAGCTCCGAGAAGAAACAATATGGTTATGGCTTAAAAAATCATAACTAATTCAATACTTAAAAGCCCTTTTGTTAATCTGAAGGGCTTTTTTGTTATAAAATATCCTGCAAAAAACCATTAAGGAGCTTTAAGTTTTTAAGATTATTAAGAATAGCTTCGCTTTAAGACAGACAGCTTAAAAAAAATCACTTGATTTTTTCTTAACTAATCTTAGTCTCTTCATTAATCTTAATGTTTCAAAACAACATGCAACTATCAACTCGTGTTTTACTAAAAACTTAAATGTACTTCCTATGCGCAAAGCATTTAACTTTAAAAAATACTTAAGTGTTAAAGAGACTTTTGCCCCTTTTGTGGTTAAAATTATTTATCACGTATTCCATTAGCTCAAAGAAACACTGTCAAAATGATAATATTGGTTAAATTAAGTGGAATTCTGCTTTAAAAATCGCAAATTTGCATAAGCAGTTTTTCATACAATCCTTAGAGAAAATGAAGAATTGCCGGATCGGAAATATTATCCTATTTTAGTCAGCAATCAAGTAAATAATTAATGATTTTTGTAACGGGTGCAACCGGAATCCTGGGAAGGGTGATCGTTTTGGAACTTCTGAAAAAGGGGAAAAACGTGCGTGCTTCCAAAAGACCGGGCAGCAATTTAAACGATGTAAGGCATTCTTACAGTTTCTACACCGAAAATCCAGATGATTTTTTTAATAAAATTGAATGGATAGATGTAGATTTTGACGATATTAATGCTCTGCAGGATGCTTTAAAAGGCGTTGATGAGGTATATCACTGTGCCGCAAAAGTAAGCTTCCATCCTCATGACGAAAAAGAAATGTACCGGACCAATGTGAAAGGAACGGAAAATTTGCTGTTTGCCTGTGAAGGTTCAGGAGTGAAAAAATTTCTTCATGTCAGCACCATTGCTGTTCTGGATATTTTTAATGAAAAGGGAGAACTGGATGAAAATTCTGAATTTAATCCCAAAGATGAGCATTCCGCTTATGCTATTTCCAAGCACCTTGCTGAAATGGAAGTCTGGAGAGCTTCTGCAGAAGGCCTGAACACCATTATCGTGAATCCCGGAATGATTATCGGGAGTGGAAACTGGGGCCAGAGCAGCGGGGATATTTTTCCGACATTTGAAAAGAATGGTTTCACGTTTTCAGGCGGAACAAGCTATGTAGATGTAAAAGATGCGGCTAAAATCTCTATTGAACTGATGGAGAAAAATGCTTTCGGGGAACGTTTTATACTGATTTCCGAAAATAAGAGATATGCAGAACTCGGACAGCAGATCAGATCGCAGCTTGGTTTAAAAGAGGCGAAAATTCTAAGCAGATTTCAGCTGAATCTGGGAAGACTGGCCAATATTCTTTTCGGCTGGCTGATTCCGAAACTGAGAATCATTACAAAATCCAATATAGAATCCATATCAGCACTCAATACCATTTCCAATCAGAAAATTAAACAAGAGATTGATTATCAGTTTATTCCTGTGAAGGATAGCGTTGATTTTCACCTTAAAAATTATATTAACGACAAAAAGCTGAATTCATGAATCTTGCAGCAGCAATTATCCTTAAAAATGTAGAAAAACATCCGGTAAAATCGGCGATAGGCTTCAAAAAGAAAGAGGAAGCCTGGAAAGAACTGAGCTGGAAAAAACTGAGCGAGATCGTTTTTAAAACAGCTAATGCGCTGAAAGAAAAAGGAATTCAGGAATATGATAAAGTAGCCATTTATTCAGATAATTCGTCCGAATGGATGATTTTTGACCTCGCCTCTATGGCGATTGGCGCGGTCACGGTTCCCATTTATTCTACCAATAATGCGGAACAGGCAGAATATATCTTTAATGATTCGTCTGCAAAAGCGGTTCTCGTGGGAAGTCAGGAACAGTATGATGCCTGTCTTGAAATTCTGCAAAAAGAGGGAAGTACGCTGGAAACTATTATTGTTTCTAAAAAATCGGTTTGGATCAAGAAGGAATTCAACAGTTTTTATCTTGAAGATTTCATTGCAAAATCCTCGCCTAAACTGGAGATCTGTCCCAAAGAATATAATGATACAGCGACTCTTATTTATACGTCCGGAACTACCGGAACCCCGAAAGGTGTGATGCTTACCCATGGAAATTTCATCAAAGCATTCGATTCCCATTTTGAGTTTTTTAAATTTAAAAACTTTGAAGAAGAACTTTCGCTGGCATTCCTGCCTCTCACCCACGTTTTTGAAAGAAGCTGGAGTCTGCTTTGTCTGTATGGCGGAGCAAGAGTATATTTCCTGGAAGACCCGAAAAACATAGCGAAAGCACTCGAAGAGGTGAAACCGACCATGATGTGCGCCGTTCCGAGATTTTTCCAGAAAGTTTATGCAGGCGTTTTGGAAAAAGCCGAAGAAGGTTCATCCATAAAGAAAAAGATCTTCGATTGGGCGCTGGCAACAGGCTGGCAGACAGCAGAACTGAGACGAAATGAAAAACCGGTTCCTTTTGGATTAAAACTGAAGGAATCCGTTGCAGATATGCTGGTTTTCAGCAAAATTAAAGAAAAAATGGGTGGCAGACTATGGTTTTTACCTTGTGGAGGTGCCTCCCTGTCCCCGGAAGTCACAAAATTCTTTGATTCGGTGGGTATTCATGTAACGGTAGGCTACGGACTGACGGAAACAACGGCTACATTGACCCTTTTCCCTTTGACCCATTTCGAGCATGGAACCAGCGGAAAACCGCTGCCGGGTGTAGAGATCCGCATCGGTGAGAGCGATGAGATCCAGGCCCGAGGAAACGGGATCATGAAAGGTTACTACAATAAACAGGAAGAGACACAGAAAGTTTTTACAGAAGACGGATGGTTCAAAACCGGAGATGCCGGAAAATTTGATGACAAGGGAAACCTGATCATCACAGACAGGATCAAAGATCTGATGAAAACATCCAACGGAAAGTACGTGGCACCGCAGCAGATTGAAAATCTTCTGACCAATAATAATTTTATCCAGCAGATCATGCTGGTGGCGGAAGGAAGACAGTTTGTTTCTGCCCTTATCGTTCCCAATTTTGAGTTTCTGCAGGATTTTATCAAAAAAAATAATATTCCTTTTACCAATTGGGAAACCGCAGTGAAAGAAGAGAAGATCATTGCTTTATATAAAGACAAAATTAAAGAATTACAGGTTCATCTGGCAGATTTTGAAAAGGTGAAGAAGTTCACTTTGATGCCGGCTGAATTTGACATCAATACCGGAGAAATTACGCCTACATTGAAGGTTAAGAGAAATGTGGTGCTTAAAAAATATGCGGATATTATAGAGAAAATGTATTAGAAATAGAGCTTGATCGACCACAAAAGACACAAAAGCTTTTATTGAAAAACTTAAGTTAAAAAAATTAATGTTTTGAAAATAAAAAGCTCACATAAGATGAAAATCAAAGATTTTCGGAAACTCAAGTGGTTTTGAATATGCAGCTTTATTTAAACTTAAAAATAACTAAAGTGTTAAGATTCTTTTGTGCCTTTTGTGGTTAAAAAAAGAATTTTATTATTTTAAATCAGATTATGACAACACAAGAATTTCTGGGAAAACAAAATTTTACGATCACTAATCAGACAGTTTCAGAAAGCTGTCCGTCCAATATTGCTCTGATTAAATACTGGGGTAAATATGCCGGTCAGATTCCCGCAAATCCAAGCATCAGCTATACTTTGAATCACTGTAAAACCAATACCTCCATGGAGTTTCTGGCAGATGAGCCTTTCTCTGTGCAGACTTTTCTGTCGGGTAATGAAGAAGTGAAATTTGCTGAAAAAATTGAAAAATACTTTAAAAATATTGAACAGTATCTTCCATGGATTTTGAAAGGCAAGTACATCATAAGAACAGAAAATACCTTTCCGCACAGTTCAGGGATTGCGAGTTCCGCTTCAGGATTCGGAGCCATTGCCAAGTGTCTGATGAAGCTGGATGAAATGTTTTCAGGAAGAGATTCTGAAGAAATTTCCCTGAGAAAAGCATCATTTCTAGCCAGACTAGGAAGCGGCAGTGCCTGCAGAAGTTTGTACAACGGGCTGGTAGTCTGGGGAATATCGGATGAGGTGGAAGGAAGCTCAGATCTGTTTGCGGTAAAATATCCTGATACTGAGATTCATGATGTATTTAAAAACTTCAATGACTGGGTTTTACTGATCCATGAAGGCCAGAAAAGTGTTTCCTCAACCGTAGGACACGGCCTGATGAATACCAACCCCTATGCAGAAAGAAGATTCCAGGAAGCAAGAGAGAACTTTGTTCCTATGAAGGAAATTCTGAAAAATGGAGATATGGAACGTTTCATCACATTGGTAGAACACGAAGCACTTACCCTTCACGCCATGATGATGATGAGTGAGCCAGCTTTTATCCTGATGAAAACCGGAACAATGGAAGTGATAAATAAAATCTGGGATTTCCGTAAAGAAACCGGTCTTCCTCTGTTCTTCACGCTGGATGCAGGAGCCAATGTCCATTTGCTGTTCCCGAATAACGGATCAGAAGATCAGATCAAAACCTTCATCGAAAACGAATTGCTTCAACACACCCAAAAGAATGGAGTAGTGAAGGATATTATGATATTCTAAAAAAGAAAAACAGGCAATTTCTCACTGAAATAGGCATAAACATCTGTGTAATCTGTGAAATCTGTGGTGGAAAAAAAACTCCCGCAGATTTCACGGATTACGCAGATTTTTTTAGATAAAGCTTTTCATAAAGACATTACTGAAAAGACATATTCAAAATTATTGAAAGGTTTCCTTAGTTTAAACCAGATCTCAAAAGAATGGGGTAGTGAAAGATGTAATGAAGTTCTAAAAAATAAGCAGTTTCTTACTGCAAATAAAATATGAAAATCTGCTTAATCTGTTAAATCTGCGAGATATTTTTACTCGCAGATTTAACAGATTAAGCAGATTCTTTTTACTGAATAGGTGTGTTGGGAAATTATTGAAGGGTTTCCTGAGGTTAAACCAGATCTCAAAAGAATGGAGTCGTGAAGGATATTATGATATTCTAGAAAAGAAAAACAGGCAATTTCTCAATGAAATAAAGCATAAACATCTGCGTAATCCGTGAAATCTGTGGTGGAAAAAAACTCCCGCAGATCTCACGGATTAAGCAGATTCTTTTTATTGAAAAGGCGTATTCAGGAAATCATTGAAAGGTTTCATCAACTTAAAGACCTTTGTAAGATTCTTCGCCGCATTTTTATCCAGAATTTCCTCGTCTTTCAGAGAATAAACGACAATGAAATTTTTTAACTTCAGATATTCTCCCATAGGATCTTCCTTTTCAAATCCCTGAGGAACTTTTTTCAGTTTATCATCCTGATCCAGCTCCGGAAAATGCTTTTTAAACTCCTTATTGTTGATGATCTTAAGAAAATCGTCTCCATAGAGCGAAATTTCTTTCCGAACCTCTTTCAATACTGATGATTCCGGCATATAGATTCCGCCCGCCAGAAAAGATTTTCCCGGCTCCATATGAAGATAGTAGCCGCCTTTCTGACTTCCTTTGCCCATGCCGAGAGAAGCTCCGAAATTGGTTTTATAAGGTGATTTGTCTTTTGAAAACCGGGTATCCCTGTAAATTCTGAACAGTGATTTTTTTCCATCAATTTTACCCAGTTCTTCATCAAATCCGGACATTTCTTTGATCAGGCTGTCGAGGAAAGCAATGACATTTTCCTGGGATTCTGTGTACACCGCTTTGTTTTCATTGAACCATTCACGGTTGTTATTCAGGGCAAGATCTGTCAGGAATTTCAGGGTTTCGGGCTTTATACTATTCATGTTTCGGAAATTTAATATGATCATATTTAATTAAACCTGTTGTGCATTTTTTTTTGGTTTTGTATTTCAAAAATAAGTGAAACGCCTTTGTTTATCATAACTTAAAGAAATTAAAATGAATTCCTAGTCTCTCTTTGTGTTTAATAATCGCAAGGCAAAACAAAATTTTTGAATTAGAAAATTTTAAATAAGATAAACAAAGGCATTTCATTTAAAAAAGTAAAACAAAAATACACTGCTAATTATCAGTTGGTTAAAATTTATTTTAATACATAACGGTTTTGACTAAGTTAAAAAATAAACTTTTGCTGACCAAAATTAAATGTTAATGACAGAATTTTCGATGAAAAAGCGTTCATTTTTATGATACTAGAAAAAATAATTTAAATTTTAAAATGAACGTAAATCAGGCATAAATTATACAGTATGAATAGATTAGTGAAACTCCACCAAAGCTGATGGGTACTGGAAACAGACTAAAAAGAACCGGGATCTGCTTTGAGCTGAAAATTTACATTGAATGGCACTATTTTTGAAAATTCATAAATAATACTGAAAAAATCAATCCAATTTAATAAAAAAAAATAATGTTTAACATGTTTTTAATATGAAGGCCATTTTTTTGGATTTAATTTTTTAAAAATTAAAAATATATTAAAGGATTCTGAATTAAACTTTACATATTTAGAACTTTATTCAAAAACAAGTCAAATATTTATTGTATCTTTGCAAAAATTTTAAAATATTTAATGAATTTATTTACGGAGTCCAATTTAAGTCCTGATATTCTTAAGGCAGTTGGCGAACTGGGTTACGAAAGCCCGACAGAAATCCAAAAACAGACTATCCCTTTCATTCTTTCAGATATTCGCGATTTGATCGCACTTGCGCAGACAGGGACAGGCAAAACAGCAGCGTTTTCGCTTCCGATTTTGGATATGATTGACGAAACGAGTCGCAAAATCCAATTATTGGTGCTTTGTCCGACACGGGAATTATGTCTTCAGATTTCAAAAGACATAAAAAACTATTCCAAGTACATGAGAGACATCAAAACCACAGCGGTTTACGGTGGAAGCAGTATTATGGATCAGATTCGTTCTCTAAAGGAGAAACCGCAGATTATTGTGGGAACTCCGGGAAGAGTAATCGACCTTATCAACAGAAAAGCACTTGATTTTTCTGCTATTCATTGGTTAGTTTTAGACGAAGCTGATGAAATGCTTTCTATGGGTTTCAAAGATGAGTTGGAAACAATTCTGAGCGAAACACCGGATACGAAGCAGACTTTCTTATTCTCGGCAACGATGAATAAAGAAGTGGAGAGAATTTCTAAAAATTATCTTACGAATCCTCACCGTATTTCTGTAGGTTCTATTAACGAGGTTAAGAAGAACATTAAGCATGAATATTACGTAGTAGGATACCGTCAGAAAAAAGAAGCTCTTAAGCGATTGATTGATGCGAACCCGAACCAGTATTCTATTCTTTTCTGCAGAACAAGAATGGAAACCCAGGAGGTTGCTGATTTCTTAATGCAGAACGGTTATGCGGCAGATGCCCTTCACGGGGATCTTTCACAGGCGCAGAGAGACACGGTAATGAAGAAATTCAGACTGAAGAACATCGATATCCTTGTAGCAACAGACGTTGCAGCAAGAGGTTTGGATGTAAACTCTTTAACGCACGTTATCCATTATTCTTTACCAGATGATCCTGAGGTATTCGTTCACAGAAGTGGAAGAACCGGTAGAGCTGGGAAAGACGGTATTTCAATGGCCTTAATAAAGCCTGAAGAAAGCAGAAAACTGAAACAGATCAGATCTGCAACCAAAATTGATATCGTTGAGAAATTTATTCCAACAGGGGATGATATTATCAAAGCTCAGGTTGAAGGTGTTTTTGAAAAACTATTTACAGAGCACGAAGAAGATATCTTCGAATTCAACGACAGCTTAATCCCTGATTTAAGTGCGTTCACAAAAGAAGAACTTGTACATAAGTTATTACAGTTCCAATTGAAAGATCTTGCTCTTTACTACAAAGATAAGCATGACCTTGCTGAGCAGAAACTGAGCAGCAGAGATGATGACTATTCAAGAAGAGACAGAGACCGTGACAGAGGAAGAGATCGTGGTGACCGCGACAGCAGAAGCAGAGACGGTAGAGAACGTGGCGGAAAACCTAGAAGAAAAGATGAAAACATGGTACGTTTCTTCTTCAATTTAGGGAAAAAAGATCAATTGAAGAAGCTTGATGTTTTGGATATTATCAACAAAGCTACAGCCGGAAAAAGCAAGAAAAGAGCTGAAATCGGCGATATTGAAATTTTAGAGAAATTCTCTTTCTTTGAAGTAGAAAAATCATTCCAGGAAAATGTGATGAGCAATATTCCTTCGATGAAATTCAAAGGAAAAGAAATGAGAGCTGAAGTGGCAAACTAAGGCATCTCAATATAATATAAAACCGGCTTTTGGCCGGTTTTTTTATTTGATAATCAGGTGTTAATCGAATGTTAACAAAACTTAATGTTATATTGTTTCAGGGCAAATCCTTTTTTAGGAAATTTGCACTCAAATTATAAATACATAAAAATGGGAATTGGTAATATTTTCCACGCTTTTCAACCGAAAGATAAAATTTTCTTTGTGCTTTTCGAAAAAGTAACAGAGAACCTAGTTGCAATGTCTGAAGACTTTAACAATGGGATCAAAGATTTCGATCTAAATGACGACACCATGTTAAAAAGAATGAGCGACTACGAACACAAAAATGATGAACTTACGCATGAGATCTTCGTTGAATTAGGAAAAAACTTCATTACACCGTTCGACCGTGAGGATATCCACACACTGGCTACAGGTCTTGATGATATCGCGGATTATATCTACGCTTCTACAAAATACATCTTCCTATACAAATCGCCTGAAATGAAGGCCTATTCAGATTTCTCATTACTGATCCACAAAGCTTGTCTTGAGATCCAGAATGCGATGAAAAACCTTAAAGGTTTCAAGAATATGGACCAGGTAAAAGAAGCTTGTATCAAAGTAAACTCTATTGAGAACATTGCAGATGACCTGCTTTCCAACTCAATGGTAGATTTATTTGAAACCAATGATGCGATTAACATTATCAAAGTTTCATCTGTACTTAATTATCTTGAAATAGTAACTGACAAAGCAGAAGATGTTGCCAACACGATTGAGAACATCATGATTAAATACGCTTAATACAATTATAACTCACAGAAATGGAATTTCCGATTTTACTTACGGTTATTATTGCTTTAGCTTTAATTTTCGACTATATCAATGGTTTTCATGATGCGGCCAACTCCATTGCAACCATTGTTTCTACCAAGGTTTTAAGTCCTTTTCAGGCTGTACTTTGGGCGGCTCTTTGGAATTTTGCAGCTTTCTTTATCGCTGCTTATATTATTGGAGAATTTAAAATTGGTAATACGATTGCCAAAACGGTTAATGAAAACTTTATTACATTAGAAGTCATATTTTCCGGTCTTATCGCTGCGATAGCCTGGAATCTTTTAACATGGTGGTTTGGTATTCCATCCTCATCATCTCACACCTTGATCGGTGGATTTTTAGGAGCTGCCCTGATGCACGCTTTTATGATGGATTATCACGAAGTTGTAACTACTCAACCTGATTTAGGAGCATGGGACACTATTAAAGCAGCCTGTTCTCAGGTTGCCCAGCAAAGTGTTGTTAAATTTGACAAAGTGATTCCTATCTTCCTGTTCATTTTTATGGCTCCGATTATTGGGATGATTATTTCCATCATTATCACTTTAATTATTGTTCATCTTTACAAAAGATCGAATCCGTATAAAGCAGATAAATCATTCAAGAGACTGCAGTTGGTTTCTTCAGCTTTGTTCAGTTTAGGACATGGTTTGAATGATGCACAGAAAGTAATGGGTATTATTGGAGCAGCGATGATCTACTATCACGTTAATATGCTTCAGGATCCTGTTTATGTTAATATCGAATCTGCAGCCCGTTTCGATTATTTTGCACAGCATTATATCTGGGTTCCTTTGGTTTCCTTCATTGCTATTGCACTGGGAACTATGAGTGGTGGTTGGAAGATCATCAAAACAATGGGAACTAAGATTACAAAAGTAACTTCACTGGAAGGAGTAAGTGCTGAGACTGCAGGAGCAATCACTTTATTCATTACTGACCATTTTGGTATTCCTGTATCTACTACGCATACTATCACAGGTTCAATCATCGGGGTAGGATTAACGAAGAGAGTTTCTGCCGTAAGATGGGGAATTACAGTAAGCCTTCTTTGGGCCTGGATACTGACGATTCCTATTTCAGCCATTGTTGCAGGAATTACTTATCTTGCAGTAACGTTTCTGACTTAATTTAAACGTTTACATACATCATATAAACTTTGTCCTCCGGGGCAAAGTTTTTTGTTTTATAAAGCCTTGAAAAATTGTATTTTTGTTCAAACTATTAGATTTTATGGAATTTTTAGACAGATACCAGCAGATTGTTGCTGAAGCCATCACTAAGTATACTTTCAAAGACAAGCCTGCGGAACTCTATGATCCGATGAACTATATCATTTCCCACGGCGGAAAGCGTCTTCGTCCTATTATGGTACTGATGGCCTGCGACCTGTTCGGAGGAGATCTTAAACAGGCTATAAAACCTGCACTGGCTATTGAATTCTTCCATAATTTCACCCTTATCCATGACGATATTATGGATGAAGCGCCTTTAAGAAGAAATAAACCTACCATCCACACCCTTCACGGGATCAATGTAGGAATTCTTTCCGGGGACGGACTGATGCTGAAAGCCTATAAGTTTTTTGAAGATCTTGAACCTGAAATTTTCAAAGCATGCATCAGGATATTTACCCATACCGGACTTCTTTTGTGTGAAGGCCAGCAATATGATATTAATTTTGAAACCCAGGAGAATGTAACCTACGATGATTACATTCGAATGATTACTTATAAAACGGGAGTGCTGAGTGCTTCTTCTTTTGAAATAGGAGCGCTTATTGCAAGGGCCAACTTCAAAGATGCCAAAGCGATTTTCAATTTCGGAAAACACATAGGTATTGCTTTCCAGATTATGGATGATTATCTGGATGTATTCGGAGATCAGGCCCAGTTTGGGAAAAAACACGCCGGAGATATTTATGAAAACAAAAAGACCATCCTTTACCTTCTGGCCAGAGAACATGCTACGGAAGAGGAGAGAAAAGAGCTGGATCACTGGTATGGCAAGAAAACCGATAATATCGATAAAGTATACGGCGTTGAAAAAATCTTCAGAAGAACCAAAGTAGACGAAAAAGCATTGCGTCTTATTCAGAAGCACAACGAAATCGGACAGAGCTACTTGGAGAAAATCAATATTCCTGAAGACAAGAAAAAACCATTTGCCGAGCTGGCCAATTACCTGTTGAGAAGAGAGAGCTAATGCGAGAATGTACTGATGTGTTGATTTGCAGATTGACGATCACCGTATCAACACATCAACACATCATCATATCAATTTATGAAATTCAGAACTGAAGTAGACATTCCAAAGTCGGAGAAAAAGATCCATGTTGAAGATAAAATATTTTCAATAGGATCGTGCTTTGCTTCGGAAATGACGGATCTTCTGGGTCAGGGACAGCTTCAGACGGTGAATAATCCGTTTGGAACTATTTTTAATCCTTTCTCCATCAGCAATGCGGTCAAAAGGCTTCACGATTCCGAATTTTATACGGAAGATGAGCTGATTACTTTCAATGACGAATTCATCTCTCTGGATCATCACAGCAGCTTTGACAGAAGATATATTCACCAGACCCTGAATGTGATCAATGCCGGAATAGAAGTTGGAAACAGGTTTCTTCAGGATGCAGGCTGGGTGATTATCACATACGGAACTTCATTTATTTATGAATTTACCCCAAAGAAAAAGCTGGCGGCGAATTGTCATAAGATCCCGCAAAAGTTTTTTGAAAAACGGCTGCTTTCCCATCAGGAGCTTACCGATTCTATCTATAATACGGTTTTAAACCTGAAAGATATCTGCAGGGACGACGTACAGATCCTGTTTACCGTTTCTCCGGTCCGCCACACAAAAGACGGAATGATAGAAAATCAGCTGAGTAAATCCAAACTGATTACCGCGGTTCATGAAGCTTTAGAACAGCTGGAAAACTGCCACTATCTTCCTGTGTATGAAATTCTGATGGATGATCTCCGGGATTACCGTTTTTATAAAGAAGATATGATTCATCCTACTTCCCAGGCTGTAAATTACATTTTTGATAAGTTCGGGGAATCTTATTTTTCAGATGAGACCAAAAGTTTTATCAAAGAGAATTTTAAGATCAGCAAAGCACTCGAACATACAACGGATGACGAAAAAGATCCGAAGTACATTGAATTCAGAGAAAAACTGACCGAAAGAATCGAAGCTCAGCGGGAAAAAGTAAGGCATAAAATATTTTTGGATGATTGATTTTACAAACATTGAGTATCTGAAAGCCGGAAATAAAAAGCAGAAAAGGGCTTATGAAGTTCTCAGAAAATATAAAGTCTTTGAGAAATTAAAACCTTATGCTCCGGTACTGGCAGGGACCATTCCCATTGGAATTGATATTGAAAGCAGTGATCTGGATATTATTTGTGAAGTAGATCTTAGGTTTGAAGAAGACTTTTTAGATGATATTGCCTTGGGCAGATTAATTCCGGGTGATACTGATGTAAAGGTTGAAAATATAATAGTACACGGAGAAAAAAGCATTGTTCTGAACTTTATGCTCGATGAATTTCCCATAGAGATTTTCGGACAGAATAAACCGTCCACAGAGCAGAATGCTTACCGCCATATGCTGGCAGAATACAGGATATTACAGGAAAAAGGAGAAGATTTTAAACATAAAATAATAGAACTTAAAAATCAGGGAATCAAAACAGAACCTGCTTTTGGTCTGCTGATGGGATTGGAAAATCCTTATGAAGATCTGTTAAAATTTTAAGAAAATGATTGATACACATACGCATTTATATGCAGAAGAATTTGATGAAGACAGAAAAGAAACCATTCAAAGGTCTTTAGATAAAGGCATTAATAAGTTTTACCTTCCCGCTATTGATTCGGAATCCCATGAAAAAATGCTTCAGCTGGAAACGTATTATCCGGGGCAGATTATTTCAATGATGGGACTTCATCCATGTTATGTAAAACCGGAATCTTGGGAAAACGAACTGGAAATCGTTAAAAATTACCTTGATCAGAGAACATTTCCCGCGATAGGAGAGATTGGGATCGATTTATACTGGGACAAAACTACGCTGGACATTCAGGTGAAGGCTTTTGAGCAGCAGATCGACTGGGCAATAGAAAAAGATCTTCCTATTGTCATTCATACAAGAGAAAGCTTTGATGAGACTTTTGAAGTGCTGGAAAGAAAAAAGCATCCTAAACTTAGAGGTATTTTCCATTGTTTTTCAGGAGATCTGGAACAGGCAAAACATGCAATAGATCTGAATTTTATCCTGGGAATCGGAGGTGTTGTCACCTTTAAAAACGGAAAGATCGATCAGTTTTTGAATGAAATTCCTCTGGATAAAATCGTTTTGGAAACAGATTCTCCTTATCTCGCTCCGGTTCCGCACAGAGGAAAAAGAAACGAAAGCTCATATCTTGATCTGGTGGCCGGAAAGCTGGTGGATATCTATGGTAAAGATTTTTCGGAAATCGACAGGATCACTACGGAAAATGCAGTAACAATATTTGGAAACTAAACATTTCAGATGAATAAAGTTTTAACCATTACAAAAAATAGCAATGTAAGCAGTTTAATGATGTTTACGATCTATTTTGTGGTTAATTTTTTGTTCCTGACAAAATATGGTCTCAGGCAGTCGTTTGTGCCACTCAGCATTTTGGTTGTTGTATTTGC
Organism: Chryseobacterium endalhagicum; assembly: GCF_016745235.1. Taxonomy (GTDB): domain Bacteria; phylum Bacteroidota; class Bacteroidia; order Flavobacteriales; family Weeksellaceae; genus Chryseobacterium; species Chryseobacterium endalhagicum. The sequence goes on from NZ_JAELVM010000001.1 coordinate 1,056,653, forward strand.
GGCTGTACATCTTTTAATTTTTCTTCTGAGAAAGAACCCATTGCTGACGGAAAAGGTGAATGTAAAATGGGTCTATCTGCTTACAGGCATTTTTACCATTGTCTATATTGCATTCTGCTACATCCTGAAAGATCCTTATCATGTGAATATAGACCGGTGGCAGACGATTAACTTTTCACTGGAGTTCTGGACCCACGGAAAGTATATCTATGATACAAAGAATTTCATGGGGAATTTATCCTCCTATCTTCCGGGACAGTTGCTGCTGGCTCTTCCTTTCTATCTTTTAGGCAATGTAGGTTATCTTCAGGTGGCTGCTTTTTTGCTGTTTTCCTATACTATTCTGAGAGAATTTAAAAGTAATTTCATCAGATTCACGGCGATAATGATGCTGGGTATATCGTTATCCTATATGTATGAAGCGGTCTGCAAAAGTGATTTTATCTCCTCTTTCATTTTCTGTGCAGCATTCATTCTTTTCTGGCACAGTAAATTTAAAAGTGATTATTTTCAAAAACCGGTTTTGCTGGGCATGTGCCTTGGGATTTTATGCCTTACCCGCAGCGTGGCCGTTATTCCGCTGATTATTTTTTTATTGAAACCATTCTTAGCTGCTGGTAATAATCATAAAATTAAAACAGCAGGAGCATTTGTGGTTACAGTAGCTGTATTATTTTTATCCGTATTTCTACCGGCTGAAAATCTCGATTATATTATTCATTATAACCCTCTGATCCTTCAGGGGCAAAGCAATAAATGGGTCATGGTTTTTTTTCTTTTACTAAGTGTATTTTTATCATTCTATGTTAAAAGCATTCATGATGTATTTTATTTTTCAGCGTATATAGTATTCTTTTCAATGTGTTATTTTGCAATGGAAGAGTATTTGACATTTGGATATGGATTTCAACACAGTCTGTTTGCTACTACGTATCTGGCTGCGTGCCTGCCCTTCAGCATTATTGGTTACTGCTTTTCTATTGATACATGGACAGATAAGCTGACCGACAATAATCATAACGCTTAAACTTTTAATAACTGAAAAGTTTTATCAGCTCATCATCCTTTCAATACTTATTTTCTGCAGGTTAGTTCTTTTCTGGTTTAAGGTATCCCGAAAGTCTTTTGATAATCTTTATCAAGCATATTTGCTTTTCTGTCTTTCCTCAAACTTAAAATTTTTCTTGCCCAAAATTCTTCTTAAAATGATGAATTTAATATCATGAACAGTTAATAAAAAGATCTGTTTTTGGTGTTAAATTCACATCATTGAGAAATTTTATTGTTAGCTTTTTAATTGCTAATGATTTGATTTTCATTTGTTTGTAAAATAATTATTGTTAATGGTAATGGAGTGGCAATTGAAGATTCGTTTTAAATAATATCTTTGGAAAGATCGAAAATAAAGCTTTATCCAGATCCTGTATTTCATGTGAGAAATACGGTCTGTACATTCTTAATACCAAACAACTTATGAAAAAAAAGATTATTCTATTAGGCGCCGTTCTGGCCGCCGGGGTATCCGTGATGAAAGCCCAAACCCGTGAAGAACTGGCACAAATTGTAAAAGGAACCAATGTTTCCGAGCTTCAGAAAATTGCAAAAGAGAGTGAAGAGCAATTCATCAAGGAAAAGAAGGAAGCTCTGAATTTTGCGGAGAAAAATAATATTCCAGTGATTATCCATGGCAAAGACGGATCTATGTCCGAACTAATGAAATTAATAGATGGAAAGCCTGTTTATTATACCAACAACAACGTAGCAGCCGCGAAGTCTACAAGAGCCAATCATCTGCATCAGGGAGGGAGCTTAGGCCTTAGTCTTTCCGGTGCAAATATGCAGGCAAATGTCTGGGATGGTGGGGCTGTCCGTACTACACACCAGGAGTTTGGGACCCGCGTGACAATTGGTGATGGTATTACAGCATTAGATGCCCATGCTACCCACGTTGCAGGAACAATAGCAGCAGCAGGAATAGATGCCAATGCCAAAGGAATGGCTCCTAAGGTTAAAATCAAATCATATGACTGGAATAATGATGACTCTGAAATGTCTGCAGCTGCTTCAGGGGGGCTTCTTATTTCGAATCATTCTTATGGATATAGACCTGATTTAATATACCAAAATGGTTTAGGATGGGTATTTGGAGCTTATGTTGACAAATCCGCTAAATGGGATGAAATTCTTTTTAATGCTCCTTACTATGTCGTATGTAAAGCAGCAGGAAATAGCGGAGGAAGTGGTTACAATACAAGCCCTTTAGGAGGAAACTCTTATGTTTTTGACAATCTTAGTGACAACTCTACCTCAAAAAATGTAATTGTAGTAGCTAATGCAAATGATGCAACCATTGCATCCAATGGAAATTTAACATCTGTAACTATCAATTCATCGAGCAGCCAGGGACCTACTGATGACCTCCGTATCAAACCGGATATTGCAGGGAATGGAGAATTGGTTTATTCAACGTTATCTGGTTCCGATTCTGATTATACTACTTATACCGGGACCTCTATGGCTTCTCCCAATGTAACAGGAACCCTGGTTTTGGTGAATGAACATTTCAAAAATGTAACCGGAAATTATATGCTGGGAGCGGCTTTAAAAGGTCTTGCCCTCCATACTGCGGATGATGCAGGATCTACAGGTCCTGATGCCAGTTTTGGATGGGGGCTTCTGAATGCGAAAAAAATGGCTGAAACTATTAACAACCGTAATACAACAGCTCTTATTGCTGACAAAAGTTTAGCGAATGGTGCTTCTGAAACAGTTAATATAACTTCTGACGGTGTTACTCCGATAACAGCATCCATTTCATGGTATGACCGTCCCGGGGCTGTGCAAACATCTTCTTTAGATCTTAACAGTACAAAAAAGAGACTGGTTAATGATCTTGACCTTCGTATTGTGAGCAGTTCCAATAGCAGCATAAAGTATCCATGGACTCTTACATCACGCTCTGCCAATGCCAAGCAGGATAATAGCAGGGATAATTTTGAACGTGTAGATGCCGGAATACTTCCTGCAGGACAATATCAGGTTACCATTAAGCATAAAGGAACATTAACAGGCGGTTCACAGAACTACACACTGATTGTTACAGGAAAGAAATCCGATACGGCAGCTAAGGCAGCTTCTCAGACTAAAGCATTATCAGAAGTCAGTACAGGAAACCTGATTTCCGTGTATCCAAACCCTGCTAAAAACGAGATCAATGTACGTCTTGAAACCAAAGGTGAAAAATCATTGACGCTGAGTGTTTTTGATGCTTCCGGAAAGCAGGTGATCAGCCAGAATGCTGCAGACGGTGTTAATAAAATTGATATTTCACGTATTCCTGCCGGAACCTATATTTTAACGGTAGATGGCGGAAAAGAAAAGCTTACTGAAAAATTCATCAAGCAATAATATCATATCATTCTAAATTCTTACGGAAAGAGGCTGTCTGAAAATCAGGCAGCCTCTTTATTTTTCAAATTTTTACCCTTATTTTTTTCGGGTAAAATTCTTATTCTTAGGTTTCTTGAATCCTGTACCTGAAGAGCTTCCAGCGGATTTATTGCTGTTATTCTGCGGTTTTGGAGATCTCGGAGGTCTTCTGTCGCCACCGGCTGCCATAGGCTTGTTATTGGAATCTCTTTTCTGGGCCACAAGATTATCAGTATGGAACGGGTGATCTTTTACCACAGGAATTTTCTTCCCGATCAGTTTCTCCGTATTTCTTAAATTTAAAAGATCAAGGCTGTCTACAAAAGAAATTGAAGATCCTTCAGCTCCGGCTCTTCCCGTTCTTCCGATTCTGTGAACATATGTTTCAGAAACGTCGGAAAGTTCGAAATTGATCACATATTTCAGTTCATCGATGTCAATACCTCTTGCAGCGATGTCTGTAGCGACCAGAATCCTTGTTTTTCCGGACTTAAAATTATTCAGGGCATTCTGTCTCGCGTTCTGAGACTTATTCCCGTGAATGGCTTCTGCTGAGATATTGTCTTTCTGCAGTTTTCTGGCAATTTTGTCCGCACCGTGTTTCGTTCTGGAAAATACCAGGACAGAATCAGCGATCTCGTTCTCCAGAATATGAGAAAGAAGGTTCAGCTTATTATCTTTATCTACAAAGTAAACTGCCTGCTTGATGGTTTCTGCAGTGGAAGAAACCGGAGTCACTTCTACTTTTACAGGATTATTCAGGATAGAATCTGCCAGTTTCTGGATCTCAGAAGGCATGGTTGCAGAAAAGAATAACGTCTGTCTTCTCTGTGGAAGAAGTTTGATCACTCTCTTTACGTCATGCACGAATCCCATGTCCAGCATTCTGTCAGCTTCATCAAGTACAAAGATCTCAATGTTTTTTAAGCTGATGATTCCCTGAGCGATAAAATCCAGAAGTCTTCCGGGGGTTGCTACCAGGATATCGATCCCTTTTCTAAGGGCAGCTTCCTGATTTCCCTGCTTTACACCTCCGAAAATAACGAGCTGTTTTAACGGAAGATATTTTCCGTATGCATTGATGTTTTCCTCAATCTGAATAGCCAGCTCTCTTGTCGGCGTTAAGATTAAGGCTTTTATATGATTATTCCTGGTCTTATTATTTGATAAATTCTGAAGAATAGGAATCGCAAATGCTGCCGTCTTTCCTGTTCCTGTCTGTGCGCATCCTAAAAAGTCTCTGCCTTTTAAGATTTCAGGAATAGATTTTTCCTGAATGGGTGTTGGATTGGTATATCCCTGTTCCTGGATTGCTTTTGCAATAGGTTCTATTAAGTTTAGGTCTGTAAAATTCAAATGAACGTTTTTTTTAATTTAAAATAAAATTCCCTCAATGTGAAGGAATTATAGGTTGCAAAGGTAGTCAAATATTTTTAAGCGGATCAGTTTACTTTTGTCCACTGCTGGTTATGTCTCAGATCCTCAAAAAACTGATAGGCTTTGCTTAATTTTTCACTGCCTTTTTTGCCGTAGTCTTCCACATTTTTTGAAGTTCCGTCCGTGAAACCAATTCTCAGATAAGAACTTGGAAGGTCACTGATGTTTTTTGAACCATAATTATTTTCCAGATTTTTAACATCAAGATCATTCAGAAGAACGATGAGTTTTTGATAGTCTGCTTCCTTGATTACTGCTTTAAAAGTCCCTTCACGAGGCTTTGAAAACTCCCCTTTGGAAAAATCTTTGGAGAAGTTGAAATGCTCTGCTTCCAGAATGGCTGTTCTGTCGGGAGCAATCGTTAGCTTAAAAATAGGGCAGGATCCAAAGCATGCTCCGGCTTCATACTCAATAGTTGTATATTTAGAATCGGCTTTCTGTGTGGTGCACGACAATAAAAATATAAATGCACAAAGGCTTAGTATATATTTCATAATGGATGGTTTCCCGGGGTTCTTTCAATAATTATTCCAAATGAAGGTTTCTTCAGTACGGAAATTATTCCAGGGATGAAACACAGCAGCCTTTACTGAATGATAATCTTAAAAATACAGATTCGCTATCCTTTGATTCATAATATTTTGTACGCTTTTTAGACGCATTGTAATACGAATAGCTTTTTATTTCCCCTTTGTCAAAAAGTATTTTATTTTTGAAGAATAAAGGTTCCATATCATAAAGGATATTGTTATTGAAGTCATTGTTATTATCAGCAATATCCAGTTCAATAACGCCTAAATTCGTTTTTCTTTTTGGGTTGACAAGATGGTATTTATAATGAACCATATTGTTTTCAGTACGCTTTTCAACAAGCTCTAAAACCTGATCCGTTTTTGCTTTTTTTCTTTTCTTAATCTCGGAAATTTCAGTCTCAAGTGGAATATCACCTTTGAAATAATCAAAGTTTCCAGGCTGGATCTCCTTATTCTCATCCTTGATCAAAACGGGCAGAACCGGATTGGTATTTCTTTTTAAATTGTAAATAACCCCATTTCGGCTGTTATTAAAAGAAAGAACAGATAAGTCCGCATCATTTACATAATACTGAATATCCTCACTGGTTTCGTTATCTGAACGCTGATCTCCTGTTTTATCGGAAATGAATGTATACTTCAGCCTTTTATTGAATTCAAACTTGAAAAATGCCTTATTATTTAAAGGTGCAGATTCATCCGGTCTCGGTGTTTCCACGAATGAATCACTGTCCTGAGCATAAGCAGAGGCAGGCAGCAGTAACGAAACAAAAATAACAGCGGGTGCTGCTATTTTGTATAATGAGTGTATCATTTTCTATCCGTGAAGTTTTTTCCAGACGGCGTCTTTCAGTTCTACAAGGCCTTCTCCCGTAACACCGGAGAAGAATAATGGTTTTCTGTTTTCCGGAAATTCAGCGGAGATTTCTTTTTTCAGCTCATCATCCAGAAGGTCGGATTTGGAAATCGAAATGATGAAATCTTTATCCAGAAGTTCAGGATTGTATTCCGTTAATTCATTTTCCAGAATTTTAAACTCCTGGAAATGGCTTTCAGAGTCGGCCGGAATTAAGAATAATAAGATGGAATTTCTTTCAATATGTCTTAAGAATCTGTGTCCTAAACCTTTTCCTTCCGCTGCACCTTCAATGATCCCCGGAATATCAGCCATTACAAATGATTTGTAATTTCTGTAATCCACAATACCCAGATTGGGTGTCAGGGTGGTAAATGCGTAATTGGCGATCTTAGGTTTGGCAGCTGATACAGACGCAAGAAGTGTAGATTTTCCGGCATTTGGAAAACCAACTAAACCTACATCGGCCAAAATTTTAAGCTCGAAAACTACAAAACCTTCCTCACCATCCATTCCCGGCTGTGCATATCTTGGCGTCTGATTGGTAGAGGATTTGAAATGCTCATTTCCTTTTCCTCCCTTTCCTCCCTGCATCAGGGTGATTTCCTGCTTGTCTTCAAGGATTTCGCCGATAATTTCTCCTTCTTCATTTTTAGCGATCGTCCCGATAGGAACATCAATATAAATATCAGAACCGTCAGCACCGGTCAGCTGGTTTTTCGCTCCGTTTTCACCACGGTCCGCTTTGATGTGACGGGTGTATCGAAGTGGAAGTAAAGTCCATTCCTGAGCATTTCCTCTCATGATGACGTGTCCGCCACGACCTCCGTCGCCTCCATCCGGACCGCCTTTAGGAATATATTTTTCACGGCGGAGATGGGCAGAACCTGCGCCTCCGTGTCCGCTTTTACAATGGATCTTTACGTAATCTACAAAGTTAGACATATAGTTTGTGTTGCGGGTTGCGGGTTACGGAACTCCATTTGGAATCCCGCACCACGTATCCCGATTATTTTATTTTTTCTACTTCAGCGAAAAGCTTTTGGGAAATTTCGTCAATTTCTCCAATTCCGTTTACTTCAACATATTTTCCCTGTTGCTTGTAAAGTTCAGCTACTTCTGCTGTTTTAGTATAATATTCTTTAATTCTGTTTTCAATGATCTCTACATTGCTGTCATCAGATCTTCCGCTGGTTTCTCCTCTTTTCAGAAGTCTTTCCACTAACGTTTTATCTTCCACTACCAAAGAAAGGCAGATGTCGATATCGTCATTCAGTTGCTCTTTTACGATCTTTTCCAAAGCTTCCGTCTGTGCGGTAGTTCTCGGGTAGCCGTCGAAGATAAATCCGTTGGTATCCGTTGGCTTTTTCAGCTCGTCGATCAGCATATCCGTTGTTACCTGATCCGGAACCAATTCTCCTTTATCAATGTAAGACTTAGCCAGTTTTCCAAGTTCGGTATCATTTTTCATGTTGTATCTGAAAAGGTCACCTGTTGAAATCTGCTTTAAATTGAATTTTTCGATCAGGTTTTGAGCTTGCGTACCTTTTCCACTTCCCGGAGGGCCGAACAGAACAATGTTTATCATAATGTTAAAGGGCTTTTGGCGGTGGGCAGCCAGCTTCTGGATTTTACCAGCGGTCTAGCCTGCTTTTAGCCTTTAGCGTTTTTAAGTTATTATTAAATGAATTTCTTTATTTTACTTTTTTTAGGCTAAAAGCTATCAGCTAATAGCCAACAGCGTTTAATGGTTGATTTGTCCTTCTTCCAGTTGATACAGATTCGAAAGGTTTCTTCCTAACTCATCATAATCAAGTCCGTAGCCCAGTACAAATTTGTTCGGAATTTCCTTTCCGATATAATCCAGCTTAAAATCCTTTTTGTAAACATCCGGTTTCAATAAGAAAGAAGCCAGTTTTACAGATTTCGGACGCTGTGTTTCCTTGAAATATTTAAATAAGCTTTCAACCGTATTTCCTGTATCTACAATGTCTTCCACAAGGATGATGTGACGGTCTCTCACGTCTTTGGTCAGTTCCATTTTCTGGTAAACAATTCCTGTAGATTCTGTTCCTACATAAGAACTCATTTGGATGAAAGCAATTTCGCATTCGCCAGGATAATATTTTAAAAGATCTGAGAAGAACATGATGACACCGTTCAGCACCCCGATGAAAACCGGAACCTCGTCTTTATAGTCTTCATAAATCTTTAAAGCTGTTTCTTTTACAATTTCCTGAATTTCGTCTTCCTTCAAGTAAGGAACGAAAGTTTTGTCGTGGACTTTAATGCTTTCCATAAAAAATTTTAGTAGTCGGCAAAGTTACGTTTTTTTGATTAAAATCTTTTCAACTTTTATTACGGATTTAATAAACACTTTGTTTAAAAGGGCGTATCGAAATAATTCAGATCTGAAATCTTCTGCTGCATGAAAGAATTGCAACAAATATTAGATACATCATCCTTTTTAAAGAGGTTGATTTTAATTAAAAAAATTCACTAATCATTAAAAAGTTTGAATTTTATCATAAGTTATCCTGAATTTTCACCTGTGAATTTGATTTTTTTTGCCTGAAAAAAATGCATAATTAATAATTTACTATCTTTGTCCTTCCAAAACCCGATTATATCATCATGTAGGATTCAATTTCTTTTCGATTGTATTAAACAGTAACTGTGTGTTACTGGTATTTAATTATTACTTAAAAAAGAAATTATGATTGTATTACAAAATATATCCTACGGGTTTCCGGGAGGGAATCTCCTTTTCAATTCTATTCACTTCACCTTACAGCCCCACACGAAATCTGCATTAGCCGGAAGCAACGGTGTCGGAAAATCTACGCTCCTGAAAATTATGGGCAGGGAAATTCAGCCGTTGGAAGGAAATGTTACCATAAAAGGTGATGTATACTATGTTCCACAAATGTTTGGGAATTTTGATGATCTCACCATAGCGGAATGTCTTAAGATCGATCAAAAACTGAAGGCGCTTGAAAAAATCACCAGCGGTGAAGTGGATGAAGCCTATTTTGAAACTTTAAACGACGACTGGGATCTTGAAGAAAGATGCCGGAATGCATTGAATTACTGGAAACTGGAAGACCTTGAACTCAACCAGAAACTTGAAAGCCTGAGTGGAGGTCAAAAAACAAAAGTTTTCCTCGCTGGTATTCAAATCAGTCAGCCCGACATTATTATTCTGGACGAACCTACGAATCATCTGGATCTGGAAGGAAGAAAACTTCTGTACAGCCTGATCGAAAAAACAGATGCCCAAGTGGTGATGGTAAGCCATGACCGTGCTTTGCTGAATTTCGCCGATACTATTTTTGAATTAAGCAATCAGGGAATAGCTGCATACGGTGGAAATTATGATTTTTATGCTGAACAGAAAGAAGTAGAAGAGGAAGCACTTCAGAACGATATTCATGCTAAAGAACGCGCCCTGAAAAAAGCAAAGGAAAAAGAACGGGAAACCATGGAGCGGAAACAGAAACTGGATGCGAGAGGAAAACAAAAGCAGGAAAAATCCGGTGTAGCAAGAATTATGATGAATACGATGAGGAATAATGCTGAGAAAAACAGCTCCAAACTGAAAGGAATTCATGCCGAAAAAATAAGTGGCATTTCCGGTGATCTCCGTGACCTCCGTTCTTCACTGAAAAATGCTGACCAGATGAAAGTGAATTTCAACGATTCCAATCTGCATACCGGGAAAATCCTGATCAATGTGGAAAATGTCAATTTCAGATATGGCAGCAACAATTTGTGGAAGGAGAATATAAGTGCTCAAATTCTGAGCGATGACAGAATTTCCATCAAAGGTTCAAACGGTTCCGGAAAAACAACTTTGATCAAACTGCTGATGGGCAGCCTGAATCCGTCCGAAGGAACAATATCGAGGTCTGAATTTAATACAATTTATGTAGACCAGGAATATTCTCTGATTGGGCAGGAAATAAATGTTTATGAGTTTGTTCAGCAGTTTAACGATAATGCCATGCAGGAATCTGAAGTGAAGACTTTGCTGTCCAGATTTCTGTTCGGCAAGGAAACCTGGGATAAAAAATGCGGATTTCTGAGTGGCGGGGAACGTTTGAGACTGCTGCTTTGCGGACTTTCGATCAGCAGTAAGGCTCCTGACATGATTATTCTGGATGAACCGACGAATAATCTGGATCTTCAAAACGTAGAAATTCTCACAAATTCTATTAAAGATTATCACGGGACATTGCTGGTGATTTCACATGATGAAATTTTCCTTGGAGAGATTGGTGTGGATAGGGAAATTGTATTGAGTGGAATGAAATAATCCTTTGCTTTTTTACTTCCACAGATTTCGATGATGTTTATAGTTTGTGCTAAACCTTATAGGTTTTTAAAACCTATAAGGTTTGAAAATAGTCATATTTTTTGTTGGTTTATCGCAAAGACGCAAGATTTAAAACATAAAAACTGTTTTTAGGGCGCAAGAAAATCGAAGATTTTCAGCAAGGGGAATGGTTGAGATTGCTTCGTCACTGTGCTCTTCGCAATGACAGCGGTACTCAATTTTATCGCAGATAAAATCCTTGCGTCCTAATCACTTAATAAAAATAAAAAACTTCGCGTCTTTGCGGATTCCAACAAACTATGTGTAAAATTTGAATTCCACAGAACCTTATATTATATGTATTTTATGATCCAATTACTGATATCATTGAAAACCTCTTCCCTGATTTCCTCGTTAAGGATCTCATGACGCATTTCAGGATAAATTTTTGTATCAATATTTTTAAATCCATCCTGTTTTAAATTGTCGGCAGTTTTCATAACGCCTTTTCCAAAATCTCCTATCGGATCATTCTGACCACTGATAAACAGGAGAGGGAAAGACTTTGAAATGGAATCTGCCCAATGTCTTGCCGTAGCTTTTTTGTAAATGCTGAACAATGCATAGAAAGCATTATTACTGAAAGGAATTCCGCAGAGCTCATCTTTCGTAAAAGCTTTTCTGTTGGCTGGATTTATACTGAGCCAGCTTGTATCATCAAAATCCTTGTCTTGCTTAAAATGTTTGTTGTTGACCTTATTAAAAAGCGTGTTCAGATAGGTAGGATGCTTGGGGGCTATTTTATTGGCCAAAGAAAGATAGCCTTTTATGAGACTGATTCCAGCCAAAGGACCTCCGGTTCCAACGATAACAGCTCCGGTAAATTGACTGCTGGCTCTCTGAAGAAGGCATCGTGTAACAAATGATCCCATGGAATGACCAAGAACAAAATGAGGAATATCCGGATATTGCTGGTGAAGATAATCAGCCATGGTTTCAGCATCCGAGATCAGTTTTTCATCAGGTTGATCCAATTGGAAAAAGCCGATGTCTTTTTTATCTTTCACAGATTTTCCATGTCCCAGATGGTCGTAGGTGAGTACAGCAAATCCGCGGTCCGCAAAATATCCTGCGATTTCTGCATATCTTCCGCTGTGTTCCTGCATGCCGTGGATGATGAGTAAAGTCGCTTTTACTGGAGCTTCACTGGGTATGAATAGAGTGTGAAAGAGTTTTGTTTGATCAGTGGAAGTTTGAAAGAAGTAGGATGGTTTTTGTGAAATCATAATTAGAGGTCTTAATTATTACAAAAGACAACCAAAAATATATAAATAATTAAATGTGATATAATTAAGTTTTAAGGTGCAAATAAAAAACTATCAAAGATTAGAACAGAACTTTTCCGATAATTAAAGAATTAAAATATTCTTTTTAAGTTCAACTAAAAAATCTTTATATTTTTTTAGTTCTGCATCATTAGGATTTAGATTTAATGCATATTGTATTCTTCCTAACAGATATGAAATATAGTATTCTCTTGTTTCTTGAGTTTTTTCTATGTGACTTTCAATTCCATATTTTATAATAAAATACATCACTTTTCTTATGTCGTTTCTTTCCTTCCTAGGAAGCTGTAATTTTTTATTAACAACTACTCCAGAAATTATTTGAGGAACATTTTGTTTCATGTAGTTTATTTTCTCATCATTCAATTCTAAATTATACTTCTTTAATTGAGCATTCACAAATTCAACTAATTCATTCTTTACAATTAAATCACCTGAAAATGCCATGTCATCAGCATATCGAGTATATTTTAGTTTTTTTTCAGAACAATAATTTGCGACATCATTGTCAAAATCAATCAAAACTAAATTAGAAAGATATGGACTCGTAGGTGCTCCTTGTGGTAAATATCTAATAGAGGTATTATTTTTTTTTTCAACATTTACGTCTGTGTATGTACATAAACAAGAAAGATATAAAGCAACATCTTTTGAATATCCGATTTTGGAGAAATAATTATGAATTAAATTGAATTTTATTGATGGGAAGAAGTCTTTTATGTCTAATGTTAATACTTCTTTTTCATTTGAATGAAATCTTAAATACTCTTTGAATTTTTTTTTAGGAATATAACTTTTACAAAATTTACTAACTTTTTGTTTATATAGAATCTCTTTTAGAATAAAATATTGAATCTCTTTTAAACTAGGTAACGGCTCTGAAATTTTTCGGCTCTTTCCATTTTTTTTTTCAATTTTGAAATGCCTGTAAAAAAATTCAGTTGATAAAATTGCTCTAGATAAATAATCGTGTTGATATCCAACTAATCCAGACAAATGATATGAATTGTAAATTATTGGTAAATTATTATTTACCAAATTTTCACTATATTTTAAGCATTTTATTATATTTTCTTCCGAATAAGCACTATTAAGGGCTTTTTCTCTAAAAATTTTTTTATAACTCTCAAAGTCTTTCATATAATTAGAATTATTTCCTTTATGTTTGGGAGGCTATGCTCCCAAACGGAAAAATGAGCTTTAATAAAGCAAATATCGTAGCAGAGCGGAGATTTTGCTTTATTACAAGCTCATTGAGCTTGAAATTATGTTCCCAAATCAGGGTATGTGACATCACATCCCCATATTTTTAAAAAAAGATTTTGCTTTGGTCAGGTAAATATACAAAATCTATATCTATTTTTTCCTCTAATTTAGATTTTGATTCTTTTACAATCCATTCATCTTTATTTTTTGATTTATATGTAATTGATAATTTTTCAAATAAATTTTCGCCTTTTTCTGTTAAAGTAATTTTTTGATCAACATAGTTAAGAATATTTTCAGTGGTTAAGTTTTTTATATTATTTACTATATCAATATAACTGATATTATTTCGGACTAACTTTGTTAGAGCCCCATTAAATTTTAAAATGTATAAAAGCTGATACAAATCAGTGTTATTAAGCTTTTTCATATCTTGGAAACGGAGGGTTCGTATCTATGTTTTTTTTATATTTATTCCAAAAAATTGGAAATGTATTATCCGGAGTTCGCAATAATGTAATTAAACTTTCTGATTCTTGGAATCCTAAAGAATATTGTTCAAATTTTAAAAAAATTCTATTTTCAATTTTTCTCATGATCTGTTTTTTGTTTTCAATGTCTTCACCTACATTATAGTCAGTTATACCTTTTAATATATTAAAATTATAATATACCTTGTATTTTTTATTAATTCTATCTAATGTATCTTTTCTAATCGCAATAGTTAGAATTCTAAGATTCTCAACAAGTAAAGTATTTATACTATTAACTTCTTTAATGCATGCATGAAGAGTTTCACCACTTCCTATAAAATCATCAACCAATATAAAAACATCGGATTTTTTAAATCTTAAATTTTTTAAATCAATAAAATTATTAATATCTTCAAATTTAAACTTTTCTCCGTTAGGAATAGTTTCTAATAGTGACTTCATTAAATAAGAAACAAATGATCCACTTTTCACTTTAAATTGATGTTTGTCTTTTATAATTGGGAATGCATAAATGTTTGTATTTCTATGATTTAAATCAGAAATTAAATTAATTAACAATGCTCTACATTTATTGTAATAATCATTTAGAGATATCCAATGAAACTCTCTTAACAATTCTAATATTAATAAGTATTCACTTTTATCCTCTATTATCTTTTCTGAAAATTTACTTAAAGAATTGAAAACATCCACATAGTTTTCTTTTTGCTTCCAGTTTTTTTGCTCAAAAATCTTATCTAATTCTAGTAAATATGTAGCAGCATCTTCTGAATCCATTTATAATTTTGTCTTATAACTTTATCAAATATATGCATTATTCAAAATTAATCAAGTATTACATTTTCCACCCCACCCAAAAATAAAATCCCCTCAGAATTTGCCCAGCCTATTTTTAAAAAGTAATTTTGCATGAATCTAAAATAATAGTAAAATATGTCAACTTACGTAGTTGTAGGTCTTCAGTATGGAGATGAAGGTAAAGGAAAAATCACGGATGTTTTATCGGCTAAATCGGATTATGTAGTTCGTTTCCAGGGTGGAGACAACGCTGGTCACACGGTTTATGTAGGTGAAGAGAAATTTGTTTTGCACCTTCTTCCTTCAGGGGTACTGCAGTGCAAAGGGAAGTGTATCATTGCGAACGGAGTAGTGGTAAACCCAAAATCTTTCATTAAGGAGGTTGGCCAGATCGAGAGCAAAGGTTTGAGAACTGACCACATTTTTATCAGCAGAAGAGCGCATGTGATCATGCCTTACCACATTCTTTTGGATACTTACCGTGAAGAAGAGCATGGCGGAACTCAGATCGGGACTACTAAAAAAGGAATCGGACCTTGTTATGAAGATAAAATAGCAAGAGTAGGAATCAGAATGATTGACCTGCTGAATCCTGAAATTCTAAGAGACAAAATCGAGAAAAACTTAAAAATTAAGAATTCTCTTTTTGAAAAATATTACGGAAAACCAACTTTAGACGTTGAAGAAATCTACAACGAATTTTTAGAGCTTGGAAAACAGCTTCAGGACAGAATTGTTGATACTGAAGTTGAATTGAACGAAGCCATCAGAGACGGTAAAAACGTTTTATTCGAAGGAGCCCAGGCATTGATGCTTGATATCGACTTCGGTACTTATCCATACGTAACTTCATCTTCTCCATCTACAGGAGGAGTTTGTTCAGGAGCAGGAGTACCTCCTACATCGCTTAAAAACCTGATTGGGGTGGCAAAAGCATACTGTACAAGAGTTGGAAACGGACCTTTCCCATCTGAACTGGATAATGAACTGGGAGAAAAAATCAGACAGATTGGTGGTGAATTCGGAGCAACTACAGGAAGACCGAGAAGAACAGGTTGGTTAGATCTTGTTTCTTTGAAGCATGCTTGTATGATCAACGGAATCAATAACCTGGTAATTACTAAATTAGACGTTCTTACAGGGATTGAAAACCTGAAAGTGGTAACTCATTACAAAACTGAAGACGGAAAAATTATCGATTATTTCACTTCTTCAACTGAAAAATTATACAACTACGAGTCTATCTATAAAGATTTACCGGGTTGGAACGAAGATATCACAAAAGCAAGAAGCTATGATGAGCTTCCTGACACTGCTCAGAAATACATCGAGTTTATTGAGGAATATCTAGGAATTAACGTATACTTAGTTTCTGTAGGTCCTGAAAGAAGTCAGAACATTATTAGAAAAGAATTATTCTAAGAATATACTTATTATATAATTTAAAGGCCGTTTCACAACTTATGAAACGGCCTTTTTTATTGCTTTATTTAAATCTTCATTTTCTGCAAAATTTGCGAGAAACATATTAATCCATCGATCTTATAAATTCAATGTTTTTTCTCCAAATTAATACCTGAAAAAAATATACACAATCATCTGTGAAAATCCGCGAAATCTGTGGTTAAAAAAATCTGCTTTATCTGCACAATCCGCGTGAAATAAAATTTTAAACCATTAAGATTCTTTAAGTTTTTAAGAGTATTAAGTTTGAGCTTCGCTTTAAGGCATCTTAATGTTTCAAAAAACTATACGCAATCATCTGTGAAAATCTGCGAAATCTGCGGTAAAAAAACTATCCTTCAGTCACAATCGCATCACGTTCTCCATCTTCCTCTTTTCCCTCCTGTATCATTTCCTCCGCTTCCGCCTTCTCCTCTGAATTGGCTTCTTCCACCTGATCTTCCTGTTCATCATTGTGATGGTCTATGAAAAACTCACAATACACCGGAAGGTGGTCCGATCCAAAATTTTCCAGCGTTTTAAGCTCCTTAATGAAAATATCTTCACTATGGAACATCAGGTCGATAGGAAATCTCAAAAGACGGTATTTGGCGTGAAATGTTGAGACAAAAGAATGTCCGATCCGGGGATCAATCAAATGGCTGGTTTTTCTGAATAAGATAGAGGATTTTGACCAGGCGACATTATTAAAATCTCCCACTACAATCACCGGTTCTTTGATGTCTTTGATACGTTTTGCAGCACTCAGAAGGTCTCCGTCCCTTTCTTTTGAGGTTTCCTCTTCAGTAGGACTTGGAGGTGGCGGGTGTACTCCAAAGAATACAAATGAAAATCCGTCTTTTGTCTTCAGATGAACCTCAATACTTGGAATATCATCTGCCACGAAATAGTGTGTCTGTGCACTTTTAATCTCTAATTTAGAATAAAAATGCATTCCATACGTGTTTTCCAGTGTTACTTTATGATGGAACGGATAGTCTTTTTCAAGGACTTTCATGGCATTTTCCCAGTCTCCATTGCTTTCCATGGTCAGAAAGACTTCGGGTTGATATTTTTCAATGAGTTGAATAAACCGGTTATATTCTTTATTAAACTGATAGACATTGGCGGAAATAAAATGCAGCTTTTCAGAAGACTGATGTTTCTGCTGATGCTTTTTCACCGGATAAAGCGGCGTGTATTTTATAAGGGTAACCCCGTGATGAACGAACAGCAGGAGTAAAAGTCCCTGTGAATACCACAGATGCTGTGGCTCAGCGATCAGCAAACCCAGAATAAAAGTAATCAGTACAGCATAAGTAATCTGGATCTTGCCAAATTCCGGAACTCTGAATATCCAGTGTGAATGCTGGATCTTTGGAAGTATGGTTAACAGGACCAAAAGCGCAATTAAAAACAAATAAATTCCCCACATAATAACAAATCAACGGATAAAAATAGTTTATTTTTCATAGAATTGAAATGATTCATTTTTAAACTTTGTTAATTTTAGCAGGTTTCAATATTTTCCTTACTTTTATTGTATTGGATTAATCAAAATTAAAATGAATAAATTAGCTGTTATTGCCGTGCTGTTCTGTACTTTCTGTTTCGGGCAGCAGAACCAGGATATAGAAAAACCGATCCGCAACCTGTTTTTAGGGATGAAGAATGCAGATCCTGAACTGATGAAATCTGCCTTTGCAGAAGGAGCTATTCTCCAGACCATCACCAAAGAAGGGACGGTAAAAAACGAAAATATTCAGGAATTCGCTGCCTCAGTTTCCAAATTTTCAAAAGATGATCTCGATGAAAAAATTATTGTAGAGGCCGTTCATACAGACGGCAGTCTGGCAAGTGTATTTACTCCGTATTCCTTTTATTTTAAAGGAAAATTTTCACATTGTGGTGCCAACAGCTTTCAATTGGTTAAACTGCAGAATGAATGGAAAATTCAGTACATCATTGATACCAGAAGAAAAGAAAACTGTAAAGAGATAAAATAGATTTAAATGATTTTTTTCAGGCTGTGTCTACGGTTTTGAAAAATGTATAAGAAATAGTAAAAGATAAAATGAAGATCCATCACATTGCCATTATTGGTTCAGACTATGAAGTATCCAAAAAATTCTATACCGACATCTTAGGACTGAATATCATCCGCGAGGTTTATCGCGAAGAAAGACAGTCTTACAAACTTGATCTCGCCATCGGAGACCATTACGTAATTGAGCTTTTTTCCTTTCCTGATCCTCCGCCAAGACCTTCCCGCCCCGAATCATGCGGTTTGAGGCATCTGGCTTTCTCTGTGGAAAACGTAGGTGTTAAAAGGGAAGAACTCATCGCAAAAGGTCTCATCTGCGAAGATATCCGCATTGATGAATTCACCGGAAAAGAATTTTTCTTTACCCAGGATCCTGATCAGCTTCCGCTGGAGTTTTATGAAATGTAAAATTAATGGGCGTACCCTGTAAAGAAACTGATCGCCATAATAACAAGGACAATCGAAGAAATGACTACATAAACGTAGTCTTTTTCTTTTAAATACCCGATTAGCGCGAAAATAATTCTCACCAAAGGCGTAAAGATCAGCAGCAAAATTCCCAGCTGGATAATAGCCATTCCTTCACCCTTGCATAAAGAGTTCCAGAAATGTCCCCAAACCTTTTCAGATGAGGTGCCTATATCAAGGCTGGTGTATTTTTTAGGCATTTTAAAGCCTTCAAGAAACAGTTTGATAAATCCTATCAATGACGTAATCACAGATAAAATAACCCCCAGTCTCAGAAGATTTCCTACCGAACGGTTCAGATCCACATCTGTAAAATTCTTTCTCATTATCTGAAGCTTTTGGTAATACCGTTATACATCATATATACAGACAGGATGGTAATCACAATGGCAAAGAATACTTTTAATTTCTTTGTTTTGGAAACCATCAGCGTTTTGGATCCTATGAAACTTCCTACCACTACACCGATCAGTACCGGAGCTACGATCACCGGAATGATCTCTCCTCTCTGGAAGTAGATCAGGGCACTGGCTACAGCGGTTACACCGATCATAAAGTTACTGGTCGTTGTAGAAACTTTAAACGGCAGCTTCATCATATTGTCCATGGCCAATACTTTAAGCGCACCGGAACCGATTCCTAAAAGTCCGGACATAGCCCCTGCAAACATCATCATTAAAAATCCCGGAACCGTATTTCTTGCAGAATAGCTTTTTAAAACGCCTTTGTCAGGAAAAGTTCCGTAGAGTTTCAGTTTTTCTTCAAGGCTTCCCTTGATCAGAGGTTCCTGGTGGTCCGGTTTTCCTTTAAGATTTAAAATAACGGTCAAAAGAAGAATACTGGCGAAAATAATCCCGATGGTATTGGGATTAAGCATTCCGGAAACCAAAGCTCCCATAATGGCTCCTGCCGTAGTTCCGATCTCCAGAAACATGCCTATTCTCATATTGGTAAAACCTTCTTTCACAAAAGCTACCGCAGCACCGGAAGATGTACCGATCACAGAAATTAATGAAGCACCAATGGCGTAATGCATCGGAACGCCGAAACCCAGCGTTAATAAAGGGATTATGATAACTCCTCCTCCCAAACCTGTAAGTGAACCTAAAAGACCGGCTGAAACTGCGCCGAGAAACAGAATGATGATTTCTGACATGCTACAAATATAAAACTATTGTGGTAGTCTGCCAAACGTTTAAAAAAGATAAATTTGACGTATTTTTGCAGGTATGAAAAGTGAACTGAAATTATTTTATATCATTCTCGGTGCAACGCCCAAGGGCAGGAATATCGAGCAGCATGACGTTTTTTTCGGGATCGCAGAAAATCTTAAAGATCTCGTTCCCGATATAAAGGATTTCTGGAAAGAAGCCGAAGGAAAAATACATTTAGACTGTCATCAGGAAGTGAAATTTGCAGACGGGTATGAAGTGAAGATCGTTGAAAAAACAGATCAGAAACCTGAAGACCAGCTTTATTTTCTTAATCTGGGCGGTTATAAAAAAGGTTTTTTTGAGGAATTTCATGAGCAGCATCTGATGGTAGGAAAATCAATGGGAGAAATCATCAAAAGAGCAAAAGCTACCGAATTTTATGCAACAATGGGGTTTGAAGGTGCCGTAAGTCATGTGGATGACAAGCATGGCGTTGACATTGATGATATTTTCAATGTGAATGATATCCTGCCGGAAAAAATGAAAGAAAAGTATACCATTATTCTGACCAAATCTGATGCAGAGAATCAGGAAAACCCAATGGGATTAGGCTACCTGAAAATTGATAAAATTCAGTAAAAACCTTCCGGTACATCAATTTAATAGAAAAAATAAAAAGTAAGAATGAAAATAGGAATTTTAGGAGGCGGACAATTGGGAAGAATGCTGATTCAAAGCGCACTGAAATACGACGACGAATTTTATACGCTGGATCCGGCTTCTGATGCCCCATGCAACACGATCTCACATTTTACACAGGGAAATTTCAATGACTATGAAACCGTCCTGAATTTTGGGAAAGACAAGGATGTGGTAAGTATTGAAATAGAACATGTGAATGCAGATGCTTTGGCAGAACTTGAGAAACAGGGCATAAAAGTAGTTCCGAATGCCGCCATTATCAAAACCATTCAGCAAAAGATCCTTCAGAAGGAATTCTATAAAATACACGATATTCCGAGTCCTGAATTTCAGGTAGTATGGAACAGTGATGAAAAGATCATCATGCCGCTGCCTTTTGTTCAGAAAATGAATACCGGTGGTTATGACGGAAAAGGAGTGCAGGTGATTAAAACTGAAAATGATTACCAGAATTTATGGAAAGAAGCTTCTGTAATTGAGAACCTGGTTGATATCGATAAAGAACTTTCCGTGATCGTTGCCAGAAATGAAAGCGGAGAAACCAAAACCTTTCCTGTAACGGAAATGGTAGCAGATCCAAAACTGAACCTGCTTGATTTCAATATCTGTCCTGTATTTTTAAGTGAGGATATTCAGAACCAGATCGATTCTATTACTCAGAAATTTCTGAATGCGGTAAATTCACCAGGGCTTTTTGCTATTGAACTATTCCTTGACAAAGAAGGAAAGGTTTGGGTGAATGAAACCGCTCCAAGATTACACAATTCCGGCCACCAGAGTCAGGAAGGTAATGCCAATTCCCAGTTTGAACAGATGTACCGCGTGGTGAAAAATTTACCATTGGCAGATACAGATGCATTGGGATTCAGTGGGATGCTGAACCTTGTGGGAGCAGAAGGCCATGCAGGAAAAGTAATTTATGAAGGCATGGAAGACGTATTGAAACTTCCGAAAACCTACGTTCACCTTTACGGAAAAACGGAAACCAAGCCCGGAAGAAAAATGGGCCATATCAATGTACTGGCTGATTCCAGAGAAGATTTGATGGAAAAGCTGGTGAAAGTAAAAAGTATGGTGAGGGTAATTGCTGAATAAAATAAATAAGATTAAATATAATCGGCTGCGATAATCATTGCAGCCGTTTTTTTATGGATGAATTTTCTGAACTTAAAGAAATCAAAGTGTTTTTCGCCTGACCATCTCCATGTTTTGCATCATCTTTCATCTTCAGAATGAAACTTTATTTTATAAGAATGTATTATGATATCTGCCGGAGTATTAAATGGAATGGGGAATAATGGGTTTTTATTTGTTTTTATATAATTTAACAGAAAAAATCTCTTAAGATTGAAATAAAACATGTATTTTCATAACGCAAAATCCGAAAATATAAAAATTCGGAAAAAAACAAATACTATTTATTATGAAAAACTTAAAAAAAATCTCAAGAGAAGCTTTAAAATCTGTAAAAGGCGGAATTACTCCGGAATGTGCCCAATGGTGGAGCTCAGGACGACCTTATTATCCAAATCAGGCAGCGTGTCTTCAGTCTCCGGACTTTGACCCTGACAATAATTTTGGTTGTCATAATGCTTGCGGACGTTGGTACGTACTATAAAAAAACTTATTTAAACAGTTACAAGTCGGAGGAGAAATCTTCCGACTTATTTATTTAATATCTTTCTCACTTACTTTCTCAAAAACCTTTTTCTCCTCATTCCATACGAAAGCATGGTAATACACATTCTCGGCTTCATTGGATTCCCGGCAGATGCTGGCAATAAACAGTCTGCTGTCCGGGTAGAAAATTGCCCTGTCATCGGCAAACAGGCAGGAGGTTTCTTCTCCCAGCGGAAGCCCGTAGATTTTTCCGTCGCGGACATCCATCATCATTCCCATAATACAGCTGGCACCACATCCGAAAATAACGGTAATATAATAGCTGGCAAAATTAGGTGTTCCCGCTTCGTAGGCGTCCTTAATCCTTGTTCTGAAATTGTATGCACCTTCATCACTGGAAAAATCCAGTTTTGCTTTTTTGACGAATTTATAATGGGCAGAGGGAAATTTGCTGAAGGTAAAATCCTCGGAAACAACTTCAGGTTCTGCGCGGGGTTCTTCGGTTTTTATATTTTCCGGTTCATCTGCCGCTGCTGTATCGGTTTTCAGTTCTTCCGGGGGCATTGCTGCAACGGTGTCAGCTACGGCGGATTGTGAAACTTCTGTTTTTACAGCTTCTTTCTTCTCTTTGCACGAAAATAAGGCTAAAGCTATCAGCGGTATGAGTAATGGATTGATTTTCATGTATGTTTTTTTTAATATTTTCTGTTAAAAAGGCATGATGAGGTTTTTTCCTTTATACACTCCTTTTGCTATTGTAAAAAGAACGGCATAACCTCCGGCTCCATCCGAATTCACCATATTGATGTACAGCGTTTCATGTTCTGAATCAAAATAGCATGTAGCAGATTCGGTATTGATATTAAACAGATTCTCAACTTCTTTTGGTGATATTTGAAGTGTTTTCCCGCCTGTTTTCACAGTGATCAATTTATAATGGGTCTGCGGAATAGTCCCATCCGTTCCCCAGATTTGCTGACCTTTAAACTTATCTTCAACTTTATAACCGTTGTGGTCAGTGATAGAAAAATACTTTTTGTTCTGTGCGTAATTGAAAGGTTCAGATTCAATAATGACAGTGATATTTTTTGAGTTAAAAACCACTTTGTTTTCATTCATAGAAACCGCGGGAACCGATTCGTAGGATTCTATATATTTAATTCTTGAACTGTGAATATATCCTGAAAGGGTTTTCCCGTTTCTATTGGTGTAATCAGCATTAAGCCAGCTTTTACTGTCTTCAGGACTGAAAATATAAAGGATCTCATCCGAATTGATCTTTCCCACAATCTCACTTTTCACATCTGCTTCTTTCCTCAGGTTCACATAGCCGTCTTTATCAACGATTTTTGCAAACTGAGCAAACGTACACTGGAAGCTTAGCATGGCGGCCAGCAGAATAATTGTCTTAGTTTTCAATGATGTTTTTTATCAGTTTAAATTAATCCTTTTTACTTGAAAATCTTCTGGATTACATTTCCTATTTCCATAAAATCATCGTGATTCCCTACAGAACGTATCTCAGGGCTGTTTTCGTCAAATTCAGAGAATGGGAAGATCAGCAGATAATTATTGTCACTTAAATAGCGGTTCAGCAGTTCAGGAATCATCCTCATCCGTGGAATATAAGATTGCATCCCGCGTTTTGCCATCAGAACGATCAGAGCTTCATCTTCTTTCAGTTCTGCCGCTGTTTTTTCACCATCCTGCCAGGTGCTCATAATGATGAATTCAGCTTCTATATTGGCTTTTTTGTTAATTCTCTGGAGGATATTCAGGATATTTTCCGGAGCATAAAAAACGATGGTGGCACCGGAGTTTCTCGCAATATTCCATACCCTCAGCAATGCATGAAAGAATCCGGCTTCTTTGTGGGCATTTTCCGGGATCATCACTGCATATTTTTTGATGGTGGAAAGCGGTTGTGCGGCATGATAAACCAGCACATTCGCATCGTCATTCTGAAGATATCCGTTATAAAGATTGTACACAAAAGAAGGGGAGAAGCCTTTCTCATCCTCAAGCCCGATGATAAGGTCTGTAATTTTCTGCTCTTTAATCACATTTTTAACGCCGTTGATCACGTCATTGTCATACCTTTTTAAAGTCTGCATTTTAACATCAGCAGCGGAAGCAGCATCAGCCGCCAGGTGAAGAAGTTTTTCAGCATTTTTTACAGAGGATTCATTTTTATCTTCATTAATTACATTTAACGCAAACAGATTTTCCGTATTTGAATGGGCTTTGATCAGGATTCCCAGATTCACCATTCTGTCTACTGTTTCCTCATGATTGATCGCCAGCAGGATGTTTTCTTCTTCATGGCTGTTGCCGGAAACCGTATCGTCATTATCACTTTCTGCAATCTTTTGGGCACTTGCCATGGAAATGAAAGAAGAGATTGTACATGAAATAAGGATCAGAAGAATACTTCCGTTCAGAACGTGTTCATTCAACAATCTTACGGGTTCTCCTGTTTCTGTTTCGGAGAGGATGATATTGTATCCTACCATCACGGAAGCCAGTGTTGCCGCTGCGGAAGCTGAGCTGAGTCCGAAAATAAGTTTTCCTTCCTCTTTGGAAAGCCTGAATGTTTTTTGAGTCATTACCGCCGAAAGATATTTTCCTCCAATGGAAGCGACGAGCATAATGGCTGCTACTTCCAGCGTTTCCCAGCTTTTAAAGAACACTTTGAAATCGATAAGCATTCCCACACTGATCAGGAAGAAAGGAATAAAGATGGCATTTCCTACAAATTCTACACGGTTCATCAGCGATGAAGTATGAGGAATAAGTCTGTTTAAAGCCAATCCGGCAAAGAATGCCCCGATAATAGCCTCCACACCTGCCAGTTCAGCCAGCAGTGCGGCCAGATAGATCATCACAAGAACAAAGATATATTGGGAAATCTTATCATCCACTTTTTTGAAAAACCAACGCCCTATAATCGGGAATACAATCAGGACGATCAGGGCAAATACAATAAAGGAAACGGAAAGTTTTACCCAGAATTCTGTACCTACATCGCCCTGCGACATACCTACGATCACGGCAAGGACCAAAAGCGCCAGAATATCGGTAATCATGGTTCCACCGACTGTAATATTGACGGCTTTATTTTTTGCAATGCCTAATTTACTCACCAAAGGATAAGCAATCAGTGTATGTGAAGAAAAAAGACTGGCAAAAAGGATGGAAGTAAGTACAGAGAAATGCAGCAGGTAATAGCCACCGAGATAACCGAGAACAAAGGGAACAATAAAGGTGTACAGCCCGAAAGTAAGGCTTTTCCACTTGTTCTTTTTAAAATCGCCCATATCGATCTCCAGACCTGCCAGGAACATAATGTAAAGAAGGCCTGTAGTTCCCGTCACAACAATGCTGCTGTCTCTTGCCAGGATATTAAAACCATTCGGACCGATCACGGCTCCGGCAATGATCAACCCCAGCAGATGCGGCACTTTGATTTTGTTCAAAAGAAGGGGAGCGGCAAGGATGATGACCAGTACCAACAGGAATTTTAATACCGGATCTTCAATGGGAAAACTCAGATTATGTATACTCAGTAAAATCATAGGTGTTTTTATTTGGTGGAACGTACTAATTCAACGGAAAACTTAGCAGTACAGCCGTTGTTGACTGTAATGGTTCTTGTTCCTTTGAGTTTATTATCAGAAATATCATTAAGCAGAACGTTCATTTCTACTTTTTTCTGTGACGTGGAATCTGTTTTGAAATTAAGGCTGATCTCGTTATTTTCAAACTTGCCGGAATACAGGCGTACCAGATTATTATTGTTGATGATTTTTGTGGACAGGTGGATAGAATCACTGTCGAATTCCCAAACATCCGTTCTTTGGTCGCCCACTACATAATCACTGCAGTTGGATTCCGTACAGATGACTTTTCCGTTCCAGGATCCGGAAATTTCTTCCGGCCACAATACAATCTTAACAGAATCTTTTTTTGAGAAAATACTGTCTCTCATTTTTAAAAGAGACTGATATTCAGCTTCTTTTTTTGCAAATGTTTTTTCTTTTTCTAGCAATTGTTTTTCCCTTTCCGTCAGGTTTTTTTCTTTTTCCTTATAATCACAGCTGATCAGGAGAAAGGAACCTACGAAAAGGATAAAAAGTGTGTTTTTAAGCATATTGTCGGTGTTGGTGTAAACAATATAGGAAAAAATAAGGGAAATATCAAATTACTGCCCTTCAAATCGGCTTAAACAGGAAAAAAATAAGGTTTTTATTTTCCCGCAGATTCTACAGATTAGACAGATTTTAAAAACATTAAGATCAATGAAGAAGAGAAGAGTAGTTAAGAAAAAATCTAAAGATTTATTTAGTGTTGTTCTTAAAGAAGAGCCATTCTTAATATTCTTAAAAACTTAAAAAATCTTAATGGTTCAGATGTTTTAAGATGAAGGCTAATAGTTTTCTTTGGGTCTTTTGTGATTGTTTTTTTATTTCCCGCAGATTTCGCAGATTTTTACAGATCTTACAAAGACTGATGTTCCAACAATGATAAAATCGACATAGGAAAATGGAGCGTTAAAAAAATAAATTCTGTGAACGTTAAAAAAATTCTACTGTCTGAAGCGCGAGATCTATTCTGAATCGAATAACCCATATTGAACTCGCGCAAGTTTTAGAATTTTTAGAGAACAGGATTTATTTTTAGCGGAAGTTTCCCGGTCTTGAATTTTTTATTCTTTTGTTTCAAGGCAAAAGAATATTTAGAGAAAAAAATGCTTTTTGATATGTCTCGCACAGATTTTACGGATAATGCAGATTTTTTAACCAAGGATTAACTTAGAGACTAATCTCTGGAAATTGTTGGTTATCGCAAAGGACGCGAAGGTTTTATTTCTTCTGTGTGCTTTAAGGCGCGAGGATTTTATCGAAGATAAAATTTAATGCTGTTGATTTATTAGTTTTACTGGTAATTTTATGATCGTTTATTCTCTCGTAGATTTTTTTACCACAGATTTTCACGGATTAGCACAGATTTTCTGAAAAGATTGTTTTTTACAACTTTGATAGAACTGACTTCGGAAAATGGAGCGTTAAAAAAATAAATTTTGTGAACGTTAAAAAAATTCTACTGTCTGAAGCGCGGGATATCTACAGAAATGAAAAAGCAACAGTACATCCGCGCAAGTTTTAGAATTTTTAGAGAGCAGAATTTATTTTTAGCGGAAGTTTCCAGGTCTTGAATTTTTTATTCTTTTGTTTCAAGGCAAAAGAATATTTAGAGAAAAAAAATTGCTTTCTGATATGTTTCGCGCAGATTTTACGGATAATGCAGATTTTTTAACCAAGGATTAACTTAGAGACTAATCTCTGGAAATTGCTGGTTATCGCAAAGGAGGCGAAGGTTTTATTTCTTCTGTCTGTTTTAGGGCGCAAGGATTTTATCGAAGATAAAATTTAATGCTGTTGATTTATTGGTACGTTTACGGGTAATTTTATGATAGTTTATTCTCTCGTAGATTTTTTTACCACAGATTTCCACGGATTAGCACAGATCTTCTGAAAAGATTGTTTTTTACAACTGTGATAAAACTGACTTAGGAAAATGGAGCGTTAAGAAAATAAATTCTGTGAACGTTAAGAAAATTCTACTGTCCGAAGCGCGGGATATCTACAGAAATGAAAAAGCAACAGTACATCCGCGCAAGTTTTAGAATTTTTAGAGAGCAGAATTTATTTTTAGCGGAAGTTTCCCGGTCTTGAATTTTTGATTCTTTTGTTTCAAGGCAAAAGAATATTTAGAGAAAAAAATGCTTTCTGATATGTCTCGTACAGATTTTACGGATAATGCAGATTTTTTAACCAAGGATTAACTTAGAGACTAATCTCTGGAAATTGTTGGTTATCGCAAAGGAGGCGAAGGTTTTATTTCTTCTGTCTGTTTTAAGGCGCGAGGATTTTATCGAAGATAAAATTTAATGCTGTTGATTTATTAGTTTTACTGGTAATTTTATGATCGTTTATTCTCTCGTAGATTTTTTTACCACAGATTTTCACGGATTAGCACAGATTTTCTGAAAAGATTGTTTTTTACAACTTTGATAGAACTGACTTCGGAAAATGGAGCGTTAAAAAAATAAATTCTGTGAACGTTAAGAAAATTCTACTGTCTGAAGCGCGAGATCTATTCTGAATCGAATAACCCATATTGAACTCGCGCAAGTTTTAGAATTTTTAGAGAACAGGATTTATTTTTAGCGGAAGTTTCCCGGTCTTGAATTTTTGATTCTTTTGTTTCAAGACAAAAGAATATATGTAAAAAAAATCGGATAGTTTTTTACTTTTACTCTACCTTCTGTTTACTAAACATTCCCGGCTTGTAATTAATAATAAAAACCCCGCAGATAATCATTACTGCTGCCAGGATAAATTTAGCGGAAATTTTCTCATCCATGATCAGCCAGCCCAGAAATATGGCAATGACGGTATTGATATAGGCCAATATGGAAACCTGTACCGGTGAAATTTTGGTTAAGGCATAATGGAAGGCGAAAAATGCAGCCACAGATCCAAATACAGCCAGATAAAGCATCGCCGAAATACTTTTTAAACTCCAGTTTCCGAAATTATAATTCTCTGAAAACAGGAATGCAAAAATCACCTGTACCACTCCTGCAAACAGGAACTGATAGAAAAGATTCAGGGTGATATTTCCGCTCTGGATATTAAACTTTTTGGTGAAAATAGTTCCGGAAGCCCATCCGGCAATAGCACAGAAAAGGAAGATCATTCCCGTTCTGTATTGCGGATTGGCAAGATCCTGAATGCCATCCCAGAAAATAAAAAGAATACCGCTGAAACACAATAAAACACCCGCCATAGCCCGGAAACTGAACTTCTGCAAACCTACCGCCACACTTCCTAAAAATACCAGAATAGGCGAACAGGCACTGATGAGTGAAGCGAGACTGCTGGAAACCGTCTCCTCAGCAACAGTGGTCATTCCGTTGGCAACAACCAGCATCAGTGAAGCAAAAACAACCTGATAGCCCAGATTTTTCCAGCCGACCCATTTGAACTCTTTCCTCGACAGAAGAACGAGAAGCATGATGAGGGCAGCCAGAAACTGACGGATTCCCGCAACAAACCATGCAGGAATAGTTTCTACGGCAACACGGATAGCCAGAAATGTAGTTCCCCACACAATGGCAACAGTGAGAACGGCAAAAATAAGTTTGTAATCTTTCAATGTGAATGCTTGGTATAACAAACAAATATACCCGTTATAAAATGAAAAATATGGGTACAGTTGTTTGGATTTTTAAAGATACAGATGATTAATAGTGAATAGTGAAAATTTAATAGTGAAAAATGAAAAGAGGATAATGAAGAGGTTGTTAGGATTGTCAATTAATAAGTTCCAGCTTCTCTTTTCCGGCTTCCATCCTTTTTGGCTTAAATTTTTTATCTTTGAGGATCTAATAAAAATTGAAGATGGTAGGAATTATTATGGGCAGCCAGAGCGATCTGCCGATTATGGAACAGGCTGCAAATTTTTTGAAAAGCCTTGATATTCCGTACGAACTGACGGTAGTTTCGGCGCACAGAACTCCGGAAAGAATGTTTGACTACGCGAAAACGGCCAAGGAAAGAGGCCTTAAAGTAATCATTGCAGGAGCCGGAGGCGCGGCACACCTTCCGGGAATGGTAGCAAGCTGCACGACTTTGCCGGTAATCGGGGTTCCGATTTTGTCCAGTAATTCTATTGATGGCTGGGATTCAGTATTGTCTATCCTTCAGATGCCGGGTGGAATTCCTGTGGCAACGGTAGCATTGAACGGAGCTTTAAATGCCGGAATTTTAGCGGTAAAAATTCTGGGAAGTGCGGATGAAGCAATCACTGAAAACCTGCAGAAATATCAGGATTCTCTTAAAGATAAAGTATTGGGAACAGTGGATGATATCAAAGCCATGCACCCGAATCATTTTGATCTGTAAATAACACGCACACCAATAAAAAAAATCGCCCTATCAGAAGATAAGGCGATTTTTGTTTTATTTCCTGATCAATTTAAAAGACCGGATTTTTTCCTTTGAAATAAGCTGCAGCATATAATTTCCCGGTAGTAAAGATTCTACATTGATGCTATCACCTTTTATATGGTCTTTCATTACTATTCTGCCTGATGCATCCAGGATGATGTAAGAAATGATTTCCGGCATATTCCTGATAAAAATGCTATGATGCACGGGGTTGGGATAGATAGACCCGCTTTCTTCCAAATGGGAGTCTGAAACAGATAATACCCGGCAATCTCCAGGCAGATCATAAGTGAAAATCCAGCCTTTAGCAATCAGGATATTTCTTTTATCAACCACATCCGAAGAATAGGTAAGCGGTTGCAGCGGGCCCAGATTAATATTATCTGGTGTATTGGTATTCATGGCCCATCCGGAGAGGGTTTTGCTGTAATTGGTACAGTTAATCCCCGAATTATAAAAAACCGTGTGCGCATCGATAAGAAATGGAAGATTCCAGCTTTCCAGACTTTGATTAAAGTGGACCGCTCCTGTAAACATGGTATTCATAGTAGTCACTTTGCTGGTTTTCCATGAATCAAGAGGCTGGTTGAATGCGGTACAGCCATGAAACATATGGGAAATATCAGTGGCGTTGGAGATATTCCAATTGTTGAGCGGCTGATTAAAATTGGGGTTGAAATGAAAGAGGAAGGTCATATTGGTCACATTCGAAGTATTCCAGTTGTTCAAAGGCTGATTAAAATTAAGTGTTTCAGCGAACATATACTGCATACTTGTAACATTTGATGTATTCCAGTTATTCAGATTCTGATTAAATTTTTTGTTGTTGTAAAACATGTAACTGAAATTCCCGGCAGATGAAGTATCCCAGGAGCCTATTGGGGCATCAAAATTATCCTGTGATGAAAAAGGAGGACTGGCAAACATATATTCAAAATTTATGATGGACGATGTATTCCAGGTGTCCATTGATGGGTTTCCCGCAAACTGTCTGATATTGTAGAACATATAGGAAGCATCAGTAGCCAGGGAAAGATCAGGAGAGTCGGATGCAGTCAGCTGCAGGGAAGGGCAGTTTGCAAATGCACTCTTCATAGAAGTCCATGGAATATTTCCCCATTGAACTATTTCCATAACCTTATCAATATTTCCGTAATGAGTCCATGAGTTGCCTACGTTGGTGCCGAATCGAATCTGTTTGAATAGACCGTTTCCGTTGCTTACTTTTACTTTATAAGTGGCATTGGCAGGAATGGGGTTCAGAGGAGCTCCGAACTGAATCAGTACCTGTTTATTCGAATTGACATTCACCATGGTACCATTATGCTGAGGGTAGTTTACTTCTTCCCACGTAATGGTGTAGTTGTCACCAATTCCCGGAAACCATATTTCATTAACTCCTGCCTGTACAGGAGCATCTATAGTGACGGAGTTCAGTGGCTGGAGATTGGGTTTCCAGATTGTAATAAATTCATCCTGGGCCTTAATTGATTGAAATAATAATGTTATTGAAATAAATAATAGAATTTTATTAATCATATATTAGTTTTTTGGAAATAAATATATGTAAATTAATAAAACTCCGCAAATAGTGAAAAATCTATTCCCGTATTCTTATTATATTGCTGTTAATAAAAAAACGCTTCAATATCTGAAGCGTTTTTATTAGTCCTGGGCCATATTGTCCCGGGTATTTTTTTGAACGGAAATGGCTCCGAAAAGCGCCAGAAGAAATGCAAATGCATAAAATCCTTTTTCACTGGGAAGGATGGTGGCATTCCAAAGGCCGACTGCCAGAAGTACAATAGATGACAGGGTGGCAAACCAGCAGATCCCATAATAAATATCCGTTACCGGAATATTTTCCAGCCTGTCACGAACTGCTTTCTGCAGAGAGACTACGGCAAAGAGACCATACAAAAGGATGGTGAAATAGTATCCCTTTTCGTTCAGCTGCATCTCTGCTCTTGCAAGACCAACGATAAAGCCGACCATCCCTGCGCCTAATGCTACCCACGATGCCGCAATGAATGCATTTGATACTTTTTGTTTTTTCATGAATTAATGTTTTGTTTAAGGGGTAAATATATTCATTTTTTCTAAATATAGATCTTACAAAAGGGAAATATGGGAAAAACCCGGAATAGATTTCTTATTTGGCCTTAAGTTTTGGCTAAAGCCGGATGATTTTGTTTTATGATAAAACGGACTAAAGTCCGTTCCTATTGAATATCTGTAAGAATGGTGATCTAAAAGTCACAATCCATAATTTTACCCATAGTTCCAATAGCAGCAGCTACTTATCAATTTAAACCTGTCAGAACGGAAATATGGGGAGAACCCGGAACAGATTTCTTATTTGGCCTTAAGTTTTGGCTAAAGCCGGATGATCTTGTTTTATGATAAAAACGGACTAAAGTCCGTTCCTATTGAATACCTGTAGGGATGATGATCTAAAAGTCATAATCCATAATTTTACCCATAGTTCCAATAGCAGCAGCTACTTATCAATTTAAACCTGTCAGAACGGAAATATGGGGAGAACCCGGAACAGGTCTCTTCTTTGATTTTGAGTTTTGGCTAAAGCCGGATGATTTTGTTTCATGATAAAACGGACTAAAGTCCGTTCCTTTTGAATATCTGTAAGAATAGTGATTCAAAATTCATCATTCAAAATTCCACACCTTCTCTCTAGCCCCGATAGCAGCGGTTACCCCACAGCGGGAAGGGTTAAGCTTTGGGGCGAGGAGTATGAGCGGATAGCGGGATCAGCTCATAAAAAAACTCCCCGGATTGGAGAGTTTACTATTTTATTGAATGATATATTCGTAATTATACTGAGCGGAAAGGCTTCCGTTGGCTTCTTTTGAAATAACCTGAACAGGTAAACCGTAGCTGTTGTAATGTATGGTAGAAGTTCTGCTTTGTGTCTGTTCCCAGGCGCCAGTGCTTTTGTGGCTTATCTTTTCTGTCAGATAATTGTTTTGGCTTATAGCGTAAGCTCCTCTCATCGTGATTCTTAGATATTTGTTGGTATGGGTGTACGGGTTCAGTTTGTCATCATAAGTGAAAACAGTTTTGGTATTGAAAATGAATCCTCCCTCTGAAGTTTCTGACGAAATATTGTTTCCATTATAAGTATAAGTGTCTACAATAGGATGGGAACAGTCCGGGGATTGGCAAAGGGTGGAAGAGATGATCTGTCCGGCGGCATTGTAATTATAGGTAATCGTTCTGTTGTTATCCGGGTTTGCATAGATTGCTTTAACGTTTACCAGCTGTTCTCCGTTATAATTAAAAGCAGAATAGTATTCCAGTGTCTGGTTGGTATTGTAATAGTTTATTTTTACAGGTTTTCCGTTACTGTATTCAAATGTGGAAGTTCCTGATGGTGACACTGTTTTTATAAGTTCACCCTGGTTGTTGTATTCAAGGGTCTGTGTGCTTGTCTGTGGCTGGGACGGGTTGTCATAGTAAACGATCGTGATTTTACTTAACAATACCTTGGGTTCGAAAGGAGTATTGATGCCATCATTATCATCATTGCTGCTGCAGCTGTTAAAGAATACAACAGAGCTCATCAGTCCCAGAAATAAGTACTTTTTCATGCTATTTTTTTACCCGGCAAAAATAAGGAATGTTCCATACCTCTGCATAAAAAAATCCCACTATCTTGAAATAGTGGGATAATATCATATTGTATTGATCTCTTAGTATCTGTAGTATTCAGGCTTGAATGGCCCTTTTACATCTACACCGATATAATCAGCCTGTTCCGGAGAAAGAGTTTCCAGTTCAACGCTTAATTTTTTAAGGTGTAAAGCTGCTACTTTTTCATCAAGATGCTTTGGAAGCATGTATACTTCATTTTTGTAAGCAGCAGAGTTGTTCCATAATTCGATCTGAGCCAGAGTCTGGTTAGAGAACGAGTTAGACATTACGAAACTTGGGTGTCCTGTAGCACATCCAAGGTTTACCAGTCTACCTTCTGCAAGGATAATTACTTCTTTACCTTCGATGGTGTAGATATCTACCTGAGGCTTCACTTCAGATTTCGTGTGACCGTAGTTTGTGTTTAACCAAGCCATATCGATTTCATTATCGAAGTGACCGATGTTACAAACGATCGCTTTATCTTTCATTTTAAGGAAATGCTCTCCTCTTACAATGTTGAAGTTACCGGTAGTCGTGATTACGATATCTGCGTTATCTACCACAGTATCCAGTCTTTTTACTTCGTAACCGTCCATTGCAGCCTGAAGCGCACAAATAGGGTCAATTTCTGTAACCGTAACGATAGAACCCGCTCCTCTGAAAGAAGCAGCAGTTCCTTTACCTACATCTCCGTATCCGCAAACTACCACTCTTTTTCCTGCAAGCATCACGTCTGTAGCTCTTCTTACTGCATCTACAGCAGATTCCTTACATCCGTATTTGTTGTCGAATTTAGATTTAGTTACCGAATCGTTTACATTGATGGCAGGCATTACCAAAGTTCCGTTTTTCATTCTTTCGTACAGTCTGTGTACACCTGTAGTGGTTTCTTCAGAAAGTCCTTTGATATCTTTTGTGAATTCAGGATATTTATCGAAAACCATATTCGTTAAATCTCCACCATCATCAAGAATCATGTTCAATGGTTTTCTGTCTTCCCCGAAGAATAATGTCTGCTCTATACACCAGTCAAAATCTTCCTCGTTCAGACCTTTCCATGCATAAACAGGGATTCCTGCAGCAGCAATAGCAGCAGCAGCGTGATCCTGGGTAGAGAAAATATTACAAGAAGACCATGTAACTTCAGCTCCTAAAGCTACCAATGTCTCGATAAGTACGGCAGTCTGGATGGTCATGTGAAGACATCCGGCAATTCTTGCTCCTTTTAAGGGTTGAGACGGTCCGTATTCTTCACGGATAGACATCAGACCTGGCATTTCTGCTTCAGCAAGGGTAATTTCTTTTCTTCCCCATTCTGCTAGGGATATGTCCTTCACTTTGTAAGGAACGTATTGTGTTGTAGTACTCATATGAATGAATAAATTTAAATTCAGTTGATAACGAAATGCAAAATTACAATTAATAATTTAGATAAAAAAACGGCAGATCGGGTTCCGTTTCATGAGATTATACAGGATTTAAAGTTATTTAGTCTTAATATAAATAACTACTTTTGCTGAGATAAAATTTTATACTATGAATCATACCCATACTCAGGAAGATGCCAACAGAAAAGCAAGACCTGTCGCCCCCAAAGTTAAAGAACTGATAGACCGTACCCAAAGTGTGATTTTGGCTACCGTAGATGCGGAAGGAAATCCTAATTCCAGCTATGCTCCTTTTGTACAGGTAGATAATACCTTTTATATATTGGTTTCTTTCATGG
The DNA here is from genome assembly GCF_016745235.1 of Chryseobacterium endalhagicum. Lineage (GTDB taxonomy): Bacteria > Bacteroidota > Bacteroidia > Flavobacteriales > Weeksellaceae > Chryseobacterium > Chryseobacterium endalhagicum. Next base: position 1,091,893 of record NZ_JAELVM010000001.1, read on the forward strand.
CAAAGCATACCAAAAATCTTGCCGACGGAAGAAAAGCTTCAGTTATGTTTATTGAGGATGAGTCTGCTACCAAACAGATCTATGCCCGTGAACGTTTAACGATCGAAGCAGCACCTTCCCGGATCGAAAGAGATTCAGAAATCTGGAACACCGTTGTTACCAAGCTGAAAGAAACCCACGGAAAAGTAGTGGATGTGATTGCTGATATGCAGGATTTTATTCTTATTGCTTTACAACCGGTAAAAGGTTCTTATGTGAACGGATTCGGAAGCGCGTATTTTGTAGATGAAAATCTTGAGATTCTTGAGCACAGAAATGATGTGAATCATCAGTCTAAATAATAGGAAGGGAAGATGGGGGGTGTTGAGGTTGAGGCTAAGGCTAAGATTGAGGTTAAGGCTCCCATCTTCCGTCCTTTCATGATATTTTCTATTCCTTCATTTTCTAATTGATTCAGAGAATTTATTGTTGAGGTCTGCCATTACCTCCATCTTCCGGCTTCCATCCCAGCCTTTACATTATATTTTCTATTCCATCATTTTCTAATTGATTCGGAGAATTATTTTTGATGACTGCCATTACCTCCATCTTCGGGCTTCCATCTTCCATCCTTTACATTATATTTTCTATTCCATCATTTTCTAATCATTGCAGAGAATTTATTGTTGAGGTCTGCCATTACCTCCATCTTCCGGCTTCCATCCTCCGGCCTCTTTCAACTTCCACATCTTTTCACTACTTTTATCGAATAAAAAAACGATGCCCCTTTACCGAGATTTTTCAGATGATAATGCCACGATCCTTGTATGGAAATATGATGAAAGCGAAGAACTTGATATCAATGACCTTCTGGAACCTGAAAATGCCGAAAAGGTAAAAGATTACCATCCTAAAAAACTCCTGGAGGTATTGATGGTGCGTAAACTTTTAAAAGGTTTAAAGCCTCACTCCAAGATTTTATATAAAGAAAGGGAACCGTTCCTGTCACCTAAAGATGCGGAAATTTCCATCACCCATTCCTTTCCATTTGCGGCAATTGCTGTTTCCAGAAACAAAATCGGGATCGATATTGAAAAATTCAATCCGAAGATTTTAAGGGTTATCGATAAATTCACCTACGAGAATGAAAGAGGATTTATTCCTGAAGATAATGCTCCGGCCTTTTATACCATTATCTGGAGTGTGAAGGAGAGTATGTACAAGATCCACCACTCGAAATACTGGTCACTGAAGAAAAACTACGAGGTAAAACCATTTGAACTGAAGCATCTTTATAAAATAAGCTGCAGGGTTTATGACGAGCAGTTTTCGGATGAGTTCAAGGCAAGGGTTGAGTTTTTTGACGATTATTGCTTTACGATTGTGGAAGAGTAGGATCAGCCTCGCTTTTGTATTTTTCGATTACTTTCCTCTGCTCTTTCGCCACATCATAGATCAGTTCCAGAATATCATGGATGTTTTTCAACTCGGTTAAATGCGAAATCTTATCAGGATCTCTCCGGTCAACAAGATCATTTTCCTCGATTTCTGTTTTCCTTTTCAGGATCATATCTTCAATGGACGAATCTTCAGGTTCCAAACGGCTTTCCATTTTTAAAGCCTCGTTGATCTCGTTTCCGTTCAGCAAAACAGACGTCTGCTGCATTTCTGCTTCAATTTTTCTGCTCCAGCTTTCAGCATCTATTTCAGGATACTTTTCGTTGTTCTTGGAGTATTGCGAAAGCGAAGCGGTATAGGCTGTAACCAGGTGTGAAGTCGCCACAAACTGATGTACAACTTCCAGTTTCTTTTGTTGGTTCTTCGGCTCAGAGATCATTCTCTGGAAGTTATCGGAAAGATTGGCCAGTGAAATGATGGCATTTTTACGTTTTACTTTATAATCTTCGATATCAAAATTTCCGTTCAGGAATTTGGAAATCACACTTTCGAAATAGATCAGGTTGTCAGCCGCAGATTTTTTCATCAGGTCAAGGTTCTGGGTATGTTCCCAGACCGGCAGAACAATATAAGATACGGCAAAAGCGATCATTCCGGCTATAATGGTATCCAGGATTCTGTCTTTGAAAATAACATCTACGTTTCCGGGATTTAAAAAGTTAAAGCTTAGGAATACATAAATTGTCATAAAGAGGACCGCCCAGAAATATCTGCCTTTAAGAAAACTGAAACACATGATCATGCTGAGAAGCAAAACCGTAAATAAAATACCGTTAATATGAATAAAATGGAGGATCACATAGGCGATGACAGCTCCTGCAATTGTTCCGTACAGACGGAGAAGATTCCGTTTCTTGGTGATGGAATAGGCCGGTTTCAATATCGCAGTGATCGTGATCAAAATCCAGTAGGTATGACCCAATCCGAGGAAATCAAACATAGAGAAAAGATACCCCACAAGAAGAGCCGTGGTAATTCTTATCGCATGCCTGAAATGTGAAGAGGACAGTGAAATATTATTCCTTAAAACCTTAAAGTTCAGTTTTTCTTCATTAGGCATGAACTTTTTCAGATCCAGACCTGTGGAAAGACTTTTGGCCAGTTTTACATCCTGCGAGAATACTTTATAGATTTCATTGATTTCCTTTGTAATCTCATTGATACGCATCAGGATCTGGCGTAGAATCATGAAATTTTCCAGATTATCCGGGTTCAGCTGTTTGTTGCGGAGCTCAAAATAATGGAAATTCAGGTTTTTCAGTTCATGATCCAGATCAAAAATGGATCTTGCTCTGGTTCCGCTTTGAAGAGCGATTCCGATATTGGTGATTTCTTCGGCAAGAAGGTTGAGGTAATCGTGGATATTCACCAGGATCATGCTGTCTTCAAAACTCTGCTGCAGCTTCTGATAATCACTTTCCGAGGTCATCAGCTTTTCATGAAGATCCATGGAATTCAGGAACATCAGCATGAGAAGGCGGCTGGTTGTTGTAGATTCGTTAACGATGGTTCTTGTTTTAAAAACGGTTTCCCTGGTTTCTTCCTGAAGGTTTTTGATCCCGATCTGCTTCGCAATAACCTGAGTGGTCAGTTTATCAAAATCAGGATTTTTCTGGTAATAATTAGCTTTGATTTTTAAAAATTCGGCAAGCTGAAGATAGTTTTCCCCGATCATCTGTCCCGCCAGTTTATAAGGCTGGATGGTAGTGACAACGAGGAAGATCAGCAGAAACCAGATGCATCCGGAGGCGAAGATCAGCAGACTTTTAAAAATATTTCCTCCTGTAAGATGTCCGTCAATAAAAATCGCCAGCACTACAAGAGATAAGGAACCCACGGCGGCAAGTCTTTGTCCGTAAACTCCGATCAGGGAGAAAAATATCCCGAAAACAATAATTTCCAGGATCACCAGCACTTTGAAATTCATAACAAGGCTGGCAATAAGCGCCACAAAAACAAAGCAGAAAATAGCAAAGGTCAGTGCATTTCTTCTTCTGATAAAAGGTCCGGGCTGGTCGCAAAGGGCTACAAAACTGGTTCCCAGGGGAAACAGAAAGTATTCTTTCAAAATTCCGAAATGGGCGAGAACTAAACAGGGCAGGACAGTTGCCAGCGTAATTCTGATTGCAGAATACACATATTGGCTGGTAACGAATTTTTTGAGCTCTGCTGAATAGTTCATACTGCAAAATTACTTATTGGAAACAAGAAAAGCCTTATAAAAAGTAGACTTTTGCAAACTTATATATTATATTTCTGTTATTATTTGTCAATTGGTAATTAGATAGCAGATGTAAGATATCAAGCATTAGACACAAGACAATGAGATTGAGGAATGAGGATTTTGAGATTTTGTGAATGGTCAATAAGGTGAATGGTGAATTTTCCAATGGAATTATTGACAATTGACTTGCGCAGCAAAATTGACATTTGACAGGAATACTGTGAATGGTGAATCGTCAATGGTGAATTTTTCCAGCCACAATATTCACTATTCACTTGCACAGCAAAATTGACATTTGACAGGAATACCGTGAATTGTGAATCGTCAAAGGTGAATTTTTCCCAGCCATCATATTCACTATTGACTTGCGTAGCAAAATTGACATTTCACAACAATAAGGTAAATGGTAAATTCTTCATTTAAAATTTTAAAAATTTATTTTTTATGGTTGAAGGTTTTCATGGCATCTTTTTTCTTAATTTAGTTTTTCCGGGGAAACATTAACTGCTTTATTTTGACATTGAATGAAAATGTCCTGATCAATCCTGTTTTGTTACCTTTTCTGTCATTTGAATATTAAAAACAAAAAAGCACATGGAAATCACGATTAAAAGCCTGTTCATCATTTTATTTTCTTTCGCCATCGTAAGCTGTGGTCCGCAAAAAACAGACTCATTTAAAGCAAAAGAAATTTATAAATCGGAGAATTTAATTATTACCCAGATTTCGGAAAATTCTTTTATCCATACTTCTTATAAACAGACGAACGACTTTGGCAACGTTCCCTGTAACGGGCTTGTTGTAAAAAATAATAATGAAACGATTGTTTTTGATACTCCGATTAATGATAAAAGTTCAGAAGAACTGATACAGTGGATCAATAACCACCTTCATGCAAAAATCAATGCCGTCATTCCAACCCACTTTCATGATGACAGTATTGGCGGGCTGCAGGCGTTTCATAATCATAATATTCCTTCTTATGCCTATTCCAGAACTACTGAACTGGCAAAGGAAAATAATTTCGTTATTCCTAAAAACAGCTTCAGTGATTCTGTAGTTTTAAAGGTGGGTAATGAAGAGGTTACTGCGAAATTCTTTGGAGAAGGACATACTAAAGATAATGCGGTGGGCTACTTTCCTGCCGAAAATATACTGTTCGGAGGCTGTTTATTAAAAGAACTTGAAGCCGGGAAAGGTTATCTGGGCGATGCCAATGTTCCGGCGTGGTCCGAAACCGTTGAAAAAGTAAAGCAGGCATATCCGGATGTGAAAATTGTGGTTCCGGGCCATGGAGATTATGGGAATGGAAAGCTGCTTGATTATACTATTAAATTGTTCAAAACTCAATAGAGGAGAGGTTAAGGTTTTGAGAGTCCGAGAGTCGGAGAGTTATAGGGTGAGAGGGTTTTAGAGTTTTGGACTGTTTGTCAGTTGCAGGTTGCTAGTTTCTGCTAATTAAGTTAATGAGTTATCGTCTGAAATCTGGTGTCTGAAATCTAAAATTTTGGTTCCTGGATCTTGGCTTTATCATTCACTATTCACTTGCGAAGCAAAATTGACATTTCACAACAAAAGTGTGAATTGTGAATCGTCAATAGTGAATTTTTCAACGGATTATTGACAATTGACTTGCGGAGTAAAATTCACCATTGACAAAAAAGTCTTCACTATTGATCATAAAAAAAGTCTCATAACCATGAGACTTTTTTTATATATGATAATGTTCTTAATAATCTACGTTCGATGTTTCATCACCAATGTTCCAGGTAAGACCAAAACGAAGGGTGTTATCCAAAGCTGTATTGATTTTTGACATATTGATCAGATAAGAAATATCAAGTCCGAAAGAACGGTATTTCAATCCGATACCTGCTGTTGCGAACTGTCTTGCTCCCTGCTCTTCGCTTTCGTGGAAGTAACCTGTTCTTACTGCAAATGCGTTGTCATAAGAATATTCCAAAGCACCACTCATCATGATCGAGTTTTTGTTTTTGAAAGATTTTCCGATTCCGGCCATTACTCCTACGTTAGGAATTTCATATATCGGCTTTCTTGTATTCGGGTCTATTCCTGCATATTCCGATCCCGGAACAAGGATTTTTGAACCTTCTACGCTCAATCCGATTTTGTTCATGTCATCTAAATACATATCGTATCCAAGTCCTAATCTTGCCATGGTAGGCAGGTAAGATCTGGATTCTTCATTTCCTGTATAGTCCAGTTTCGGACCTAAGTTCTGGATAGCCAGACCCGCGTTGAATTTACCGTCATAACCTCCGATACTTGAGAATCTTGGAGAGGTATAGTATGCAGAAACGTCTACAGCAAAAGAGTTGGCTGCTTTAAGCGTAGTATCTGTGTTGAACCCTCCGGCTAAATCTGAACGGATGAATCTACCGGTAACGGCCATTGAGTATGAGTCAGAAAGTTTCAGACCGTAAGCAACGTCGATGGAGAATTCATTAGGTTTTGATGTACCCATAGAAGCTACTTCAGACCCTACCAATTGAGTAAGGTCTACCTCACCCATGTTGAAATAATAGATACTGGCAGAGATGGTAGATCTTTCTTCCTGTCCCAGGAATTTATGGAACGCACCATATAACAGGAATACATCATTGGTCAGTTTTCCCATATAAGGAGTATAGTTAAGACCTACGGAAGAACTTGTTCTGCTAAAAGGATATTTTGCCGCATTCCAGAATTGTGAAAATGCATCCGGTGAAGTTACCACCCCTTGGTCTCCCATACCTCCAGCTCTTGCATCTGGTGCAATTCTTAGAAAAGGAGCTCCGGTCAATACTGGATTTATTTTACTTAAATCTTGCGAATAGCCTAAAAAACCAGCACTTAAACCAAATCCCAAAAGCAGTTTAGTAGTTAAATTCATATGTTGTCTTTTATATATTATCAGTTTTTTATAAATATTATTATCTATGTATTATTTAAATTATTTCAAAAGTACCATTTTTTCTACAGCTGTAGCACTTCCTTTGCATTTTTCTTGATTTTGACTTTTTGCAAATATCTTAAAAATATACGTACCTTTTGCAACAGTTGACCCAAAATCATCTCTTCCGTCCCATTCTATTGCCTGACGTGGCGTTCTAAAGCCCTGTAGGAACGGTTCTGCGATGACAGCCTGAGATAAAGTTCTCACTAATTTTCCTGTTATGGTGTAAATCTGAACATTCACATCCAAAATATCATCACAGTTGTGTTCAAACTGAACATAGGTTTTGTTGGTAAACGGATTCGGCCAGTTGAGCGGTCTGTTGATCACAAGGTGCTGGTCAGCTTCATCCTTAACCTCAAAGTTTAACGTAGCAGTTGTCGAATTATTGTTTATATCCCAAACTTTAAATGTTAACTGGTGTTGTCCTATCGCAAGGTTTCTGAAAGGGTAGGTTACATTCCCCTTCTGATAATCCGCAAGACTAGGGCTCAGACATCCGTTTCCTTCTCCTGAAGCGAAGAAATCATTCAGAACAACCGTGTTGATAATCTGGCCGTCAAGATACACTGTAATGTCGTGGCCTACACCAGATCCTGTAGAGTTGATTCCCGTATCATCCGTTACACATGCTAAAAGCATAGGATTCTGATTCGTGATTCCACCGTCTGCAAAATTGGTATTGTTCATATACAGTTTTACTTTTGGCGGCTCATTATCATTAATTCCGTTCGGGTTGATGTCTCCTACCTGTACAGCCTGATTATTGAATACATCTGAGACTTTATTATCAGCGTAGCCTAATATTCTTCCCTGTCCTACAGCATAGTTGATGTCTTTAGGAACATAGAACTCTACCGTGAACACACCGTTTACAGCCGTTCCCGAAGCCTTAACGATAGCACTTCCTTCTTCTGTGTAATCCATTACCGGAGCCAGTACTCCGTCATTATTAAGGGTCTTTTTGTTTAATCTCTTATCAAAAATATGGATGGATACTCTTCCGTTGAAGGTTGTATTTACGGTTCCGTTAGGATTGTTGATGTGGCCTTTTACTTTAATAAAATCCAGTCCTCTGATAAGTCCCGGTACCGGAGATTCAATACCGTCAATAACCAGCTGTCTCTGAGGTCTGCTCAGTTTCATGGCCGGATCTCCAAGGAAATTTACCTTCAGGTGGTCAATATTGGCTCCTTTTTGTTTTTTAGCATTTAAATGAGCGTATCCTAATGTTTCAAAATCATCATTGACAAGTTTGAAAATATTCTTTGTATAGGTATCTGTAAAGAGACGTCCGTAATCTACTCCAATAGCACGGCTGGAAGTAATCATCGCAGCAGCACCTCCCTGTTTCAGTTTAATGAACTGCTCTCCTGCAGAAGAAGTCCCCGGTTCATCCCATAATGTAAATTCACAGGTAATGGTTGATACCAGCGGGAATCTGCTGTATACATTAGAAAAATTATTGGCATTCTGGATCTCCGTACTGGTTAATATCCTTTCCTGAGCCCATCCGTTGATCCCTCCATGCCCGAAATAGAATAAATAAAGACTGTTTCCGATATCATTGGAGATCGCCTGCGTTACCTGTGGATATCTTTGTCCTGCTGCAGTACTCTGAGCCGGGAAAGCATCCATGTATAGCTTTCTTACGTTATATTCTTTCAGTTCCAGCTGGCCCGGCTGTTCAAAAATAGTAGACAGAGTGTTGTTCATCACTTCATGGAAAGGGCTTCCCCCGTCCTTATCATCATCCACTACAAAATCAAGCTTCATTCTCCATTCCCCGAAAGGAGAAGACTGTCCCGGAAGCGCATTATAATAGGCAAGCGTTTTGTTCATCATATCTGCCGCTTCCGTTGCATTGGCTGCCGGAATTCTTCCTACCGGAATATCAGGTAAATTATTTTCGATGAACTCGGTGGTCTGCGGCTGTGTCATCACAATATAATCGTCCGTTACGAAAGAGCCTACAAAATCTGCAGAATGCTCTCCCTGGTAGCTGGAAACAATATTGGAATTGCCGGATATTCTGTTTTTATAATCAAAAGAGGCATCCCCTAAAATAAATACATATTTAAGTCTTCCTCCCGTATTAAGTTTTGTGATAAAATCTCTTATAGCAGTAAGATCCCTGCTTCCGCTTCCGAATTCATTATAAATTTTGGTAGGATCTACAATTTCTACGGTATAATTGTTTTTGGTCTGGTGATAGCTGGCCAGTCTTTGAGCCTGTCCCATCATTTCAGGAACGGTCAGGATCAGGTAATCCACATTCTGAAGGGCAGAAAGATTCTGGTTCGCCACTCTTTCCACATATAAAGGACTGAAAGCTGCATCCGCTCTGAACGCTACAAATTCATTATTAAAGTTCGGGTCAGCCGCAATATAACCAAAGTTAAAGCTTCCGGCACCCGCCTTGTTTACTCTTCTGTTGGCATTGGTAATATCAGTCACATCCCATACCTGTTCCATATTGGTGGCATTGGAGATCCCGAAACCATAACTGTCATTGGATCCGCTGGCTATGGAGAAATCCCTGAAACTCATCTGCGATCCGTTGAACGTAAGATTTTCCTTATACTGTACTTCCACATAATCCAGGTGGAAAGTTCCGTTAGGATTTACTGAAATATTAGGGGAGTAGTTAAACGTAATCTGGTTTCCGCTCAGATTGGATATGATTCCTTCATATTTCAGCTGGTGAAAATCATAAGCGTAGGTTGCTGTATTGGCGGGAACGCTCTGTACGGATGGATTTTGGTTGTTAATCTTAAATTCAACACTGTTTTGCTGTGCCCTGTAGCCTGCAACGCGGGTTCTGAACTTAATAACATCACCACCCTGTATAGGTGAAGCAGTAGTGAATGTCACTGCTTTGTCTGTATTGAACGGGGCTTCTTCTACCCATATTCTTCCTACTTTTAGCAGGTTTCTCTGATCGTTATTAACGACCTGGTAATTGTCATATCTGGTAATTAAATTTCCAGCCGGAAGATTTACGTCTACCGGTTGTACCCTTTTACCCGGACCTTTATCGAAGTTGATAAAATAATATGAAAAATCTTCATAAATATTTTTCAGGTTATTGCTTTGGTCGGTTCTTGTATCTACTCTTTTGAAACCGTTTCCATTTGTATTATCATAAAGATTGTATCCGTTCGGTCCCTGAGCATAAAACAGGGCATAGTCTCCGTCATTCCATACATTGTCTTCTTCACCCACCACCTGAATGGCATTTTCCTGAAGTGCGCTGTATTTCGTGTCCTGATTGTATTCCGGAAGCATAACCCCTCCGTTACCGTAAATTCTGAAATTTTTCGGATTTACAGAAGCCGGATTGATTCCGTTGTCTCTTAAAAACTGGGCTGTAATTTTAAATATTCCCGAACGGTCTACTTTTATTTTATAAAAACCTCCGCTTGAAAGAGGGTTGGCAGTAGTTCCTACCTTATTGGCCGTCCCGGATCTGAAATTATTCGAAGCGCCTGTTTCAGAAATATTGAAAGAAGAAAGTCTCTGAACACGGCCTTTAACATTCTTAAATAATGCAACACTGATGCTGGCGTACCTTTCGCCCTCCAGTGTATAATAGGCTACATCTGCCACCTCAAAATCAGGCAGACGGCTCTTGTCAAGATCATATAAATCCTTATTGGAAACACTTTCCCAGGCAAGATCCGAAACTTTCAGCTGCTTTTCTCCTATTTTTTGTGTAGTGATGATAAAAACATTATTTTGGCTGAACGAAAAACCTTCATTTTTGAAATTTGGAAGATTTAATTTTGTGTCACCAAAATCCTGGATTTTTGAGCCTTCCCATTCTATGGCTTTTCTCTGGGCCCAAAGTGTTGATACAAAAGAGAATAGTAATAAAAAGGTGATTTTTTGTTTCATGTTTATTATTGAAATTTCTGAATTACAAATAAAATGAAAATTTTAGAATTAAATTGTGATACAATAAAATTAATTTGTTAACGTTTTTCAAAAAAATCAAATGTTTACTTGATTTATTGAATAATTTATTTTTTCTTTGTACTTTGAAAATATTTATATCGACTATGAAAAAACTAAAGTTGTTTTCATTAATAGCATTAAGTTCTACACTTGCATTAACCAGCTGTGGCGGATCAGGGACCAGCAAAGGAGGCGGTACTAAAAAATTTGTCAGCAAGACGGGTTGGAAACCAAACGAAAAACAAGGTTGGTTTTTTGCAGGAAAGCAACAAAAACAGAAGGGGTGGCCAGGAATGGTATATGTAGAAGGTGGAACTTTTACAATGGGATTAGTGAAAGATGATGTTATGCATGATTGGAATAACACACCGCGCAGAATGCAGGTAAGTTCATTCTTTATCGGAGAAACAGAAATTACTAACTACGAATACCGCGAATACCTTACATGGTTGAAGTACGTATTTCCACCAAGTGACCCTAGCTTTAAGGAGATCTACAACGGCGCACTGCCAGATACTCTTTTATGGGACAACAAACTTGCTAGAAACGATTATAATGAAACTTATCTTCGTTCTCCAGAATTCGATTACTACCCGGTAGTAGGGGTTTCCTGGACGCAGGCGAACAGATATTGTGAATGGCTTACAGACAGAGCGAATGAAAAAGCTTTGATGCAGGCCGGAGTTATTGCTAAAGATTTGTATATCAACGAATCCAATAACCAGGGTGGAACAGCATTCAACATGGATAAATTCAAATCGAATGATCCGGAAATGCAGGGATATATCAACGAGAAAAGAATGCAGCAAAAATCTGGTATGAAAACGACCAACCAGAGACTTCTTTCTGCAAACAGAGCTCCAAACTCTTCAATGGTTCAGAAGTTCAGACTTCCTACCGAAGTGGAATGGGAATATGCTGCTCTTGGTATGGCTAAAAACAGAGAATACAACCAGTACTTAGGGAAAAAACCTGAAATCGAAAGATTAAGAGGTACTAAGGGAAGAGATAAAGGAATGTTCCTTGAAAACTTCAAAATGGGAACCGGTGACTATTCAGGAATCTCAGGATGGAAAAATGACGGATCTGCACAAACTGCAGATGTAAGACAATATCCTTCTAACGATCTTGGAATCTACGGTATGTACGGAAACGTGTCTGAATGGACTGCTGACGTATACAGACCTATCATTGATGAAGATTTCAGCGATTTCAACTACTACAGAGGGAATATGCCTCAGGCAGTGGTAAGAAACGGTGACGGAACTTACAAAATGATCGACGAAGGAAGCATCAAGTATGACACATTAGCTGACGGCAGATTGGTATACAGAGGACTTCCAGGACAGTTTGAAAGAGAAACTATCGCTGACTACAGAAACTACAGAGATGGTGACAGACAGTCTTCTTTAGAATATTACAGAGCTTCAGACTCAGCTTCCGCTTATGATATGTACAACTCTCCTAAGAGCAGATTTGTAGTAGATGGAGGAGGAAAAGTAAAACTTCTGAAAGATACCAAAGACAGAACTTCAGCATTATCTAATGATGTAAGAGTGGTGAAAGGTGGTTCTTGGCAGGATACAGCGTATTGGTTGGATCCGGGACAAAGAAGATACAAAAACCAGGGGAAAGCTTTCGGATGGATTGGCTTCCGTGTTGCACAGGATGCTAGAGCTAGCGATAAGAGCAGAACTAGAAGATAATATTATCAAAATACTTATAAAAAACCTTCCGGATTTCCGGAAGGTTTTTTTATTTTTGAAGTATGAATATAGAACAGTTTTATCCTTTATTTTTAAAGTCAGATAAAGTAACGATCGACAGCAGAAAAGTAGGCAGGAATGATATTTTCTTTGCCTTTTCCGGTGATAATTTCAATGCGGCAACCCTGGCTGAAAAAGCGGCAGATGACGGAGCTTTGGCCGTGATCGTAGAACAGCAGGAATTTGAAAATAAGGAAAAAAATATCTTCTATGTTCCGTCTACACTGGAATTTCTTCAACAGCTTGCCGTTTACCACAGAAATCAGCTGAATATTCCAATCATTGGGCTTACGGGAAGTAACGGGAAAACGACGACCAAAGAAATTATCCACGCGGTTCTTTCAGAGAAATTCAATGTGCAGTATACCTACGGGAATTTAAATAACCATATCGGAGTTCCGCTGACGATTCTTTCTATTAAACCTGAACATGAAATGGCGGTCATTGAAATGGGAGCGAACCACCAGAAGGAAATAGAACTTTTATGTACCATTTCACAGCCGGATTTCGGGTATATTACTAATTTCGGGAAAGCCCATTTGGAAGGTTTTGGTGGATTTGAAGGCGTGATTAAAGGAAAATCCGAGCTTTATGATTATCTGAAAAATCACCAGCGTACCATCGTAGTGAATGAAAATGATCCTATTCAGAAAGAAAAAACGGAAAATTATACGCCAAAAATTACTTTTGGAAATGAAGATTCGGATTATCAGTTCGGGCTGTTTTCAGAAGAACATTTTGTAGGACTGGAATTTCAGGGCGAAAAAGCCGTTTCAAAACTGACCGGAGAATATAATTTTACCAATTTATGTGCGGCAGCCAGTCTTGGTCTTCACTTCGGGATCAGCTTTGAACAGATCAGACATGCCATCGAAAAGTATACGCCGACCAATATGCGTTCGCAGGTTGTAAAAAAAGAGGGGAGAACACTGGTACTGGATACCTACAACGCTAATCCAAGCTCTATGACTGCTTCGCTGCAAAATTTTGTTACCTTCGGGGGAAGCAAAACCGTTATTATCGGGGATATGCTTGAGTTGGGTGATGAAAGTGAAAAAGAACATCAGAATATTCTAAAACTCGCCCTGGAACTGGCATTTGACCAGATTATTACGGTAGGAAAGCACTTTAAAGCTGTTAATCCTTCTGTCTTATCTTTTGAACATACAGCAGAACTGATAGAATACCTTCAAAACAACAAAATACAGTCTGAAAATATCCTGTTAAAAGGGTCAAGAGGTATTGCTCTTGAAAAATCCATAGAATTGATCTGATAAGAAAAGGATGTCTGAAGACGGGAGAGAGAAATTATTATACGGCTTCAGGATATAAGCGGGACTGAATATCTTCCAGCCTCCTTCCTCCATCATTATTTAGAATTCCAGAAATCTTTTACAATCAGTTTGATATTCTGGAACGTGCTTGGGAAAACTTCATCCTCAATCCGGGCGGTGTTTTTCCAGGCTACTTCAGTGATTCCTTCTTCTATCTGCGGTTTTGAAGTGTCTTCACCATCGAAATTCATTTCAAACCAATGCGTGCATTTAAGGATCTTTTCACCGTTTCTTTCGATGTAAATATGATAGGTGGTGTTGATGAATTTCACCAATTCCACATCCCTCAGACCGGTTTCCTCTTCAATTTCCCTTACAGCAGATTCCTCACGGGATTCGCCTTTTTCCATCTTGCCTTTCGGAAGATCCCATTTGCCCAGTCTCTTAATGAAAAGAAGCTCACCCTGAGGATTGCTCACAAGACCTCCGGCCGCTTCTATGATCCTGAAAAGCTTTTGAAATTCACTCCAGATCTCGTCAATATTCTCACCAAAAACATTCAGTTCTTTCACAGAAGTATTCTCTAAAAGATCCAAAGCGATTTCTAAAGTTGTGAAACTTTCATACCTGAGCTCTTTTTCAAGATTCTCAGAATGTTTAGACACCAATAATTTTTTTTCGTTCACAAAAACTTTATACATTTGTAAGAATTAAGAATTTAAATACAAAAATAAAAAATGAATTTAGAAGGACGAAAAATTATTGTCAATAAATCATCTAAAGAACTGTCTGAAATACTAAAAACGCCTGAAAACTATAAAGATTTTATGCCGGACGGTCTTCAGAAATTTGAAACAAGAGATAACGGGTTCAAATTCGGACTTCAGGGAATGCCGGAAATCGCTTTGAAAATAGAAGAGGTGAACGAGCAGAAAGCCGTTTTGAAGTCGGCAAGTTCAAGTCTTGATTTTTCATTAACCGCTACTCTGAATCCTGTAAGCGAAAACCAAACAGAGGTTCAGATGCTTTTTGACGGAAAATTCAATCCCTTTATCAAAATGATGGTAGAAAAACCACTTCAGAACTTTATCAATACCTTAACGGATAAGATCGAAGCTTACAAATAATAGAAGTCCTGAATTTTCAGGACTTTTTTATTGCTGTACGGTTACGGGATTATAGAGTTCCGGGATACGGGGTGACTTTGAAAGTTGGTTTTGTTGTTGGTGAGTTGCTGTAATTAAGCTAATGAGTTATCGTCTGAAATCTGGTGTCTGAGATCTGATATCTAAAACCTCGCTCCCTCATTCACCATTCACTTGCAAAGCAATTCACCATTGACATTATCTCCTTCCGAAATCAGCAGATTAAGCCAGAACTATGGTCCATCGTACTTCCTGTAGCAGAAGCCAGTACATTGATTTCATTATTCATCTTTAGAACACCCATGAAACCGAAGATCAGGGCTTCTTTATAATCAATGATTTCCTTTTCCGGAATGATGATCCCTGATTCTGTATTCTCCCTGATTTTTTCGATCAGGAAAGTATTGTAGGTGCCTCCGCCGGTGCAGAGAACATTCTGCAAGCTGTATTGATTAATAACATTCGAGATCTGCTGTGCCACATGTTCTGTAAAAGTGGCCATGGCATCTTCTGTGGATATACTTTCCAGGAGAGGGAAAATAAATTCTGTACACCATTCTATACCTAATGATTTAGGATGAGACTGGCTGTAAAAATCCAAAGCATTTAGTCTGGTTAAAAGATCTTCGCTGATATTGCCTTTTCTGGCCAGATCCCCATTTTCATCAAAGCTTTTATTGAATTTTTGAGCGAGTCTGTTCAGAACAATATTGAACGGAGCAATGTCAAAAGCGATCCTCTGATTGTTCTTTTTTAATGAAATATTAGAAAATCCTCCAAGATTAAGGCATGCATCATATTCGCTGAAAAGCAGCTCGTCTCCGATGGGAACCAAAGGAGCACCATTTCCTCCCATCAGGACATCCTGACTTCTGAAATCATAGATTACGGGTAGTCCGGTTTCTATTCTGATAGCTCTTCCATCTCCAATTTGAAGGGTGAATTTTCTTTGAGGCTGGTGAAAAACCGTGTGGCCATGAGAAGAGATCAGGTCAATATGATCAAGTTGATGATCACTGATGAACTGCTTAACTTTCTGTCCCAGATAAAAACCGTATTCGGAATGAAGCTCCAGTAATTCTTCAGAAGATAAATGGATAGAATGTCTAAGCCTGTTTTCCCAGCTTTCAGAATAAGGAATTGTTTCCGCTTTTAAGATCTCAAAATTCCAGCCGCGCTGCTTTTCAAAAGCGGCAAAGCATATATCCAGACCGTCCAGACTGGTTCCGGACATGAGTCCAATAGCCTGAATCCTCATATTATTGTGGTGTTTTCTTTTCTTCCAGTCTTTTTGTACTGAAGTCTCCCGAGCTGTTGAAGAAAGTATATTCGGAGAAATCATCTTTAGCGGTCATTCCATTGGCGCCTACAAGGGTAGAGCCGTCTTCCATGGTAACGTATACGGTATCTTTGGTGTAGATCCTCTTTTTCTTCTGATCCCAGTAGATGCTCTGCATGGCAAAACGCTGGCCTTCATTAGTCGTAATCCTTACGTCACCTTTTGCTTCGTAGAATTTTTTATATTCAAAAATACGGGCATATTTGGCGCTGATCTTACCGGGAACTTTGGGTTTCTTTTTATCATAGAATTCTATGTTGATTCCTTTTCTTGCAACAATATAAGGACTGTCTATCAGTGTATATTTTTCAATGATTTTAGCCTTTGCTTTTAAGGAAATAAACCCGGAATCACGCTGGATGATATTGGCATTATGGATGACCTCCGAAGGAAAGTTCTTGCTTTTGCTCCCTTTATTCTTGGTAAGGTCTTCTTCACAGGATGTCAGTATAAAAAATATAGCACAACTAAAAAGGCATGCTATATTTTTATATGATATTTTTTTTGAAAAATTCATTTTAGTTGTAAAGGTTCTTTCTGAACCATCTGTCAGCAAAATTGAAACCGACTCTCAGGTTGATGTAGTTCTGGTTGATCAGGTTGTTGTTAAGAGTTCCTCTTTTTCCAACTTCTACACCCAGTTCAAGACCACTCATTCTGGTGATGCTGCTTGTTTTGAACGGTAGCATTACTCCTGCAGAGATTCCAAACTTGTTGATGCTGTTTCCGTCTATTTTCAGGTTTCCTCTTTCGTAGAATGCTCCGTATCGGTAGATCACTCTGGAGAAATAGTTTCTGAAGTTGTTGTAATTCGGCAGGTACCAACCTCCGGCAGAGATTCTGTAGGTATCCTGGAAATCAAATGACTTCCCGAAATAAGAAATATCTTCTCCTTTTTTATAGTCAAGCTGGCCGGATAGGAACCAGTGGTTTTCGCTTCCATAACCAACCCCTAACGAGGCTTGCAGTGGAAGAAGGTTTTTAGAGCTTGTACTTTTTCTTTCTATAACCGTTTCTAAAATCTTGGAGCTTTCAGCAGCATCAGCATATAAATAGGTACTGTTCACATAATCAGTCGTCATATTGCTGGTATTTCCAAACGTAGCAGTAGCTCCGATGGTTAATTTTTTGTCAGTACGCGGATTCAGGCTCTGGTAGCTTCCACCAAGTGTGAAGTTAAAGTTCTTGATGCTGTTTTTCGTTTCATATCCGTTGATGTATTCAGCATCGGAGATACCGTCAGTACCAAAGGATTTTATTTCGTTCAGATCATAAAGATTTCCAAAATATAGATTGGCTCTCAAACCTACGGCGAAATTCTGGTCTATTTTGTAAGAAACCGCAGCCTGTGCAGTGTTCAAAGTTCCACTTCCCTTAAAACGGTTGGTATAATATCCGGTGAATGTTTCAACATTTTCTATCATTTCGTACCTTTTCTCCGTATTTTGAATGTCGTACGTTTTAGAACTGTAAGGCTGATAGGAAAGTCCCATTTTCACCTTTGGAGATAAAGGAAAAGCCAGTGCAATATTAGAAAGATACGTAGAATGTTTGGTAGACTTCGTATCGTTGTAATTTGTTTTGAAGTAATTGTTTTCGTTGGTTGCTTCCAGTCTGATACTTGTAAGCTCGAAATTAGAGTTATTCGCAGGGTTTGCGAAATTGAAGCTGCTTGTGAAATCACTGATAAAAGCAGTGGAAATACCACCCATGGAGGCAGTTTCAATCGTATTATCATATTTTACATCTCCAATTCCATAAGTTGCATACGGAGAGTTACTAATACTCTGTGCATTTAGGAAGTATCCAACTGATATGAATGATACCGCAAAGATTTTTTTCATTCTTTATTTTTAAAACAATGCGCAAATATCTTAAATATTAATGAATTGTAAAAATTATATGTGGTTAAAGTTTGTTAAGGGCCTTTCTTTACACGGAAAATGCAATTTTTCATAAATAAAAATATCAATTCTGCTAAATAAAAAAGACCGTTCATTGCAGTTTTTGAACAGTCTTCTTTTAAGGTCGGGAAGCTTGAAGCCCGGAGAGGGAAGTTCAAGATGTCGAAAAATAGAAATACTACTTGGTTTTAGTTATTTTTAAATTTACTGTTCAGTAACTTCCAGCCTCCCTCTTCCATTATCCATCCTTTTACTCGTAGCCTAGTTTATTTCACCTGAAGCACAGATCTGCTGTGGCTGAAATTCTCAAAACTGAATTTTCCGTGGTATTTTCCCATTCCCGAAGTGCCTACACCGCCAAACGGTAAATAATGAGAACCTACATGAATAATAGCACTGTTGATTTCCGCATCACCACTCGTTGTACGGTTCAGAACATCATCCGCGAAGGCCTGGCTCTCCGTGAAAACATATAAAGCCAGCGGTTTTGGTCTGTTGTTGATTTCTTCCAATGCTTCATCAATATCGGTGTAGGTCATAATCGGAAGAATAGGTCCGAAAATTTCCTGCTGCATCACCTGATCGTCCCAATTCACATGGTCCATAAGGGTAGCCTCAAAATGACGGGTTTCAAGATCGTAGTTTCCTCCGTAAATCACTTTTTCAGGGGCTGCTTCCAGATAACCTGCCAGATGTTTGATCTGATTGGCATTGATAATTTTTCCTATTTTGCCCAAAGATCCATCCGGATACGTAGTTTTTAAATAGGCTTTGAATTTTTCCAGAAATTGATCCTTCACAGATTCATGGATGTAGATGTAATCCGGAGCAACGCAGGTCTGGCCGCAATTGATCCATTTTCCGTAAGAGATTCTCGCAACGGCCTTATCCAGGTCAGCATCGTGATGAACAATGGTTGGAGATTTTCCTCCAAGCTCCAGGGTTAAAGGAATCAGCTGTTCCGCGGCTGCTTTCATTACTATTTTTCCAACATTCGGACTTCCGGTAAAGAAAATATAATCGAAAGGAAGACTCAGCAGTAAAGTATTCTCTTCAATAGCTCCCTGAACCACGGCTACATAAGATTCGTCAAAGGAGTCCTTCACAATATCTTCAAGAACTTTAGCCACATGAGACGTATTTTCCGAAGGTTTGATAATAGCTGTATTTCCGGCAATCAAAGCGCCGATAAGCGGACTGAAGGTCAATTGAACCGGATAGTTGAAAGGCCCGATAATATAGTTGACTCCATAAGGTTCATGGATTATTTTGCTCACAACTTCAGCTCCGGACGGATGCGGCTTAGATTCTACCGGGACTGGTTTTGCCCATTCGTCTATATTTTCCAGAAGATAATCAAGCTCACTCAGGACAATCTGAATTTCCACATATTCCGCTTCTTTTCTGCTTTTCCCCAAATCAATATCCAGAGCTTCGCAAAGTGCATCGGTATGACCGGAGAATACATCACGGAATTTTCTTAACTGTGTTTTCCTGAATTCAATGTCTTTCGTCTGATTGGTTTTGAAGAAAGCTTTCTGCTGCTGGAATATTTCTCTTATTCCCTGTTCTGTTTCTTTATTCATTATTTATTATTTATTATTTTGTGATTAAAAAGTAAGCTGAAATAGCATCAGTAATTTACTTAAAAATTCCTTCAACAAATGTATTGTTAAAAATTATATTGTGTAAAATTTAAATTGAGATTTATTCTAATTGAATGATTGACGGGACCTATTAAATGTGTCAATGGTGAATTTTGCTGTGCAAGTGAATGGTGAATTTTTAGAATCAAGAATCAAGAGCCAGGAATCAAGATTTTAAATATCAGATCTCAGACACCAGATTTCAGACGATAAGTCATTAACTTAATTACTTGCAACCTGCAACAAACCAACAAGCAACCAGCAACAAAACCAACTTCCAAACTCATTTACTCTCCAAGTCAAAAACCTCTCTAACTCTCAAACCCACAACTTAACATATTTAAGGTTCTGAATTGACATAAGATTTTTTATCTTTGGAACATGAATTGGGAGAACATCGCCGGACAGGACAATCTGAAAAAACTTCTCAGAGAAAGTATCGCCGAAAACAGGGTGAGCCATGCACAGCTTTTTTTAGGAAAAGAAGGCTATGGGACTTTTCCTATGGTACTGGCTTATGCCAAAGAAGTCTTCAGCCGGGAAAATGAGCATGCCGCTTCAAAAGTTGAGCATTTGAACCACCTGGACCTGCATTTCAGTTTTCCTGTTTTTACCGACAATAAAAATTCATTAAGCAAAAATAAATTCGAAGAGTTCCGGGAGATGGTTTTAGCTTCTCCTTATGCGAGCTATGACGACTGGACAGCGTTTCTGGAATCTGAAAATAAGCAGCTTTTTATTTCTGCGGATGAGATCGATGATCAGAACCAGAAATTTGCTTTAAAAAGTTTTGAAGGCGGAACCAAAATCCTGATTGTCTGGAGAGCAGATAAAATGAATATTGCTGCGGCCAATAAATTTTTAAAATTTTTAGAAGAACCCCCTTCAAAAACGCTTATTCTTCTCACGGCAGAAACGGCTAATGATATTCTTCCCACCATTCTTTCCAGAACACAGATTGTGGAAGTCCCAAGGATCAGCGATGAAGATCTGGAAAGCCATCTTCAGAAAAACTTTTCGGTTTCAGGGGAGAAAGTACGGGAAATTGTTCACGAAGCACAGGGAGATCTCAATAATGCACTGAAGATTTTAAACTCCGAACATAAAAGTGATGAGTTTGAAAAGCTTTTTGTACAATGGGTGAGGGATGCATTTATGGTAAAAAAGAAACCTCAGTTCCTGAAAAGCATCATCTTCTGGGCCAGGGAAATTGCCGGGTGGAACCGGGAAAAACAGAAAAACTTCCTGAATTACTGTTCCGAAATTTTCAGGCTTGCCCTGCTTCAGAACTACCAATCTGAAAATCTCGTGTATAAAAAAATCGATGCGGATGGTTTCAACTGGGCCGGATTCTCGAAATTCATCAGCGGAGCCAATATTGAAAGTATTCTGGAAGAAATCAATACGGCGGATCTTCACCTTACCAGAAACGGAAATCCTAAAATTGTATGGACGGATCTGGGCATCAAACTGTCGCGCTACATTCACAAAAATTCATAGAAAATAATACAAAATATCAAATCCGGAACTGTTCCGGATTTTTTTTGCTTTACAATTAAACACTTGATTCGGGATGGGCAATCCAGGAGTAAGCATTTTTTACACTTATCTTCATATTGTTTCATTTACTGGTGAAATGTATACACTTGCTTATTGGTTCTAGGAGCTGGCTGAAGGTCTCAGTATATTTATCAGCGGGTAAATACTGATAACCATTTTAAGAACGAAAACCATTAAACAGAATATATTATGAGACCAATCAAGACTTCTTTATGTCTGTTATTACTGTCAGCAGCAACTTTCTCAGTTTCTGCTCAGAATGTATGGACAGGAACTTCAACACCTACCACAACTACAGGAAATGTAGGAATAGGGAATGCCGCACCTGCTGCACGGCTGGATATCAATACCAGTTCCGTTTCTTCGCTGAAGATCAATCATAACCAGTTGCTGGGAGGTGGCAACCCGACGAATATCATAGAAATATACAGAAAGATAAGCGGTTTATCCGGATCTTCCACCTTAATTAACTGGTTAGGAACCAATGGGGTGTTCGGGCTTAATTCTTTATCCAATACTGTCAACGAAAACCGGATGCTGTACAGTGACAATGTGGGAAATTTAAAGTCATCGGTTATTGAACTTTATTCCAATCCATATTTTAATAATGGAACTGTAATCAATTCTATCAGGCATGTTTCAAAACTGGATTTTGTTAATGCATATACCGGTGATTCCTTTGGCGGTGTTGATTTGATGTCCAAGGGGAATAATGAACTTTGGGTAGTAGGTGGTCTGGATGTAATGTTTAATGTAAAAGCTTCATCATTTATTACGACTTCTGATAGAAGATTGAAAGACAATATTCAGCCCTTAAAAGACCGTTCTCCTGATTTGCTTAATATCAATTCCTATTCTTATACTTTCAAGAAAAAAAGTGAGGGTGACAAAAAAAATGACACCGAAAAACTGCACTTCGGTTTTATAGCCCAGGAAGTGGAAAAAGAATTCCCGAACCTGGTATCTATTGATGAAAAGGGAAACTATGCCCTTAATTATATTGAATTTATTCCATTGCTGCTGAACGAGCTTAAAGATCAGAAATCAGAAATTAAAGATCTTAAAGAAAAGATGGCCGCGTTGGAAGCCAGAATAAACGGAGCTTCGGAAACTTCAAAAGCAATACCGGAAAAAGCAATTTCGGCGTCTTCATTTTCCCTTGAACAGAATGTTCCCAATCCTTTTAACCGGGAAACGGTGATCAGGTTTAATGCCGGAGGCGACAACGTTTCCATCGGAATTTACGATCTGGCAGGAAGACAGCTTCAGGCTATTCCTGTTAAAAAAGGGGAAAAACAGATCAGTGTTTCCGCAAGTACCCTGACGCCTGGAACCTATATCTACAATCTCCAGGTTGATGGGAAATTAATTGATTCTAAAAAAATGATTGTTACCAATTAAAGCTTTTTGCTTTTATCATTTAGGGGAGATCCGGCGTCACAGCCGGATTTTTTTATGAAGTCAAGAAGTTAGATATTAGAAGTTAGAAGTTAGAAGTTAGAAAGGAAAGCTATTGAAGTCTAGGATAGAAATATAGTATGGTTTTATTAATTTTTTAACTGCTCAACAAATTTAAAGCTGATTACTTAATACCAGCGTCCAACAGAAACTTCGAATTTCCCTCTTCCAGCTTCCGGCCTTTCTAACCCAAACTCAGGCTAAAATTAATTTTCTGTCAATTATTCAATTACAAAATCTTTAATTTTCAATACGTTATGTTATGAAATATTAAAAATTGATTAAAAAATCAATCAATCGTTTGATTTGTTGAAAATCTTGTGTACATTTGCCCCCTGAAAAAATAGAAGTGATATGGTTTCAAAAGAAGAAAATATATTATTTGCTGCGGAGAAGCTTTTTGCTGAAAAAGGCTTTGAAGGAACTTCCACCAGGGAAATTTCAAAAGCAGCTAATGTGAACATCTCTATGATTTCCTACTATTTCGGGTCTAAGGAAAAACTGTACGAAAAACTAGTGGAATACAGAATGAGCGAGGGCCAGTTCTTTGCCAAAGACATTCTTGAAAGAACAGATATCAATGAATGGCAGAAGATAGAAAAGATCGTTGACCAGTTTTCCGGAAGGGTAAGGCATCACAAATGCTTTTACAGAATCATGCAGCGTGAGCAGCTTCACACGGAAAATCCTCAGATCGTGGAATTTCTCAAGCAGACCAAGATGGGCTTTATCTCTATGTATTCCCAGGTCCTTGAAAGCGGCCTTAAAAAACGAATTTTTACCAAAAACCCACCTATTTACCTGCTTCATGCTACCGTGAGCGGAACTTTATTTTATGCATCCAATGCTAAGGAAATGTACAAAGAGTTCCTTAACGATACCGAAGACGATGAAGTTTTTGACGAAAAATATTACACAGAACTTAATTTACACATAAAATACTTACTAAAAGACCTTTTAGGTTATGAAGAGAATAAATAACTCGGTAGTGGCATTATCCCTTTTCATGGGAATGGCAGCCGTAAGTGCTCAGGAAAAGAAACAGCTTACCCTCGACGAAGCCGTACAGCTGGGAATCCAGAACAGTAAAAACCTTAAGATTGATGCCGCGAAGATAGAAGAAGCCACGGCAGATCTTTTGGAAGCCAAAAACAGACAGCTTCCCGAGCTGAAAGTTTCAGGAAGCTATATGTATCTTCCTACTAAACCCACCGTTGATCTTAAGATTTCAACAGGTTCCGGTGCAGCAGGAGGTCCGGAAGTACATCAGGTAGCCTATGGATCAGTGAATCTTAGTGTTCCCATTTACAGCGGTGGAAAAATCAAGTATGGTATCCAGTCTGCAAAATATCTGGTGGAAGCCTCAAAACTGAGCACGGAAAACGACAAGATAGCGATTGCTTACAACGTGGCTCAGGCTTATAACAATTTATTTAAAGCGAACCAGTCCATCAAAGTTTTAGAAGAAAATCTTACCGCTTCTCAGAAAAGGGATGAGACTTTTCTTAAACTGGAAAACAACGGAGTAATTGCGAGAAATGACCGATTGAAAGCCAATCTTCAGACATCAAATATTGAATTGCAATTACTGGAAGCTAAAAACAATTATAATATTGCCAACATCAATATGGATCTGTTACTGGGTATTCCCGAGACTACGGAAATTGAAGTTGACCAGAATTATATAGAGGAAGGCTCTGAAGTAAAAGCAGTTGATTATTATGTAAATGAGGCTAAAGAAAACCGTAAAGACTTACAGGCTTTGGCTCAGCAAAGAAAAGCGGCAGAACTTGGAACAAAGTCGGCAAAAGCTGAAAATCTTCCTTCCATTGCCTTTACCGGAGGATATGTAGCGGCAGATATTCCAAAATTTCTTACTGTATACAATGCAGTCAATGTCGGAGTTGGAGTTTCTTATAACTTATCCAATATCTGGAAAGAAAATTCTTCACTGAGACAGTCTCAGGCAAGAGAAAAACAGCTGGCAGCCAACGACGAATTGCTGAATGACAATATTAAGCTTGACGTAAACAGAGAATATCAGAATACGGATTACTCTAAAAAGAGAATCGCAGTCTATGAAAAAGCTGCTGAACAGGCGAATGAAAACTACAGGATCACCAAAAACAAATACGACAACGGTCTGGCAACCATGACAGAACTTCTGGATGCAGATGCAGCTCAGATTTCTTCCAACGTTGGCGTGATCAATGCAAAAGCAGACGCCGCTTTAGCTTACAGAAAACTATTACAGACAACAGGTACTTTAACAATTAAATAATCAGACTCAAACCAAAATGGAAAATAATAAACCAACCGTTGAACTTGAACCTAAAAAGAAAAAAAGCTTAGTTTTTCCGATCATCTTAGCCGCTGTAGTAATCGGCGGAGGGATCTACGGATACAGAGCTTTCACTTATGGTCAGTATCATGAGGAAACGGATGATGCACAGATCACATCCAATATGGCGCCGGTAATTTCTAAAATTTCCGGATATGTAGCAGAAGTAAAAGTAAAAGATAACGAGTTCGTAAAAAAAGGCGATACTTTGGTTATTCTTGATAACAGAGACCAGAAGATGGCTCTTGAGCAGGCTCAGGCAGCATTATCTACAGCTAAAAGCAATATTTCAAATGCAGAAGCCACCACGACTGCGACTTCAAAAAATATCAGTTCTTCCCAGGCAGCGGTAACCACAGCCAATGCCCAGATAGAAGCAGCTAAAGTAAACGTCTGGAAAACATCACAGGATCTGAAAAGATATTCTGTTCTTGTGAAAGACCATTCCATTACAGAACAGCAGTACGAGCAGGCTTTGGCCGCCAAACAGTCGGCAGACAGACAGCTTCAGGTTTTGGTTGATCAGAGAAATCAGATTGCCCAGCAGACGACCATTGCATCTTCTCAAACAGCTGCAAGCTCCCAACAGATCAGTGTTGCAGGTTCAGTAGCAAAACAGAGAGAAGTAGATGTGGAAAATGCTAAATTAAATTTATCATACACCGTAATCCTTGCTCCTGAAGATGGGTATGTAGGAAAAGTTTCTACTCAGGCAGGACAGTATCTGCAGGCCGGATCACAGCTTTTTGCTTTGGTTAAAAACGACCAGAAATGGGTTGTAGCCAACTTCAAGGAAACACAGGTAGATAAAATGGTAGAAGGCCAGAAAGTGAAAATTGAGATCGATGCTTTCCCAGATAAAGAATTTGAAGGCGTGGTAAGCTCATTCTCCCCGGCTACAGGGGCTACTTTCTCAATCCTGCCTCCGGATAATGCCAGCGGTAACTTCGTAAAAGTAGTGCAGAGACTTCCTGTAAAGATCGATTTTGTAAATATTGATAAAAATATTGCAAAAAAACTGAGAACAGGGATGAACGTGAAGGCAGAGGTATCGCTTAAATAATATTTAAAATTGTGAACAGGTCAGTTAAACTTCGTTGTCAATGGTGAAATTATTTTGGCGCTGTCTAATTAATCAGGCGGTTTTAAAATTCACCATTCACCTGCGTAGCAAAATTCACCATTGACTTTTTCACAACCTAAAAAAATATGCAAGAATCATTAGTAGAATACGGAGCCCGGAGAGTGATCATCACGATCACGGCAATCCTTTGTGCTCTGCTTGAAATTGTGGACTCCACGATTGTGAATGTTGCCCTGAATGAGATGAAGGGGAATCTTGGAGCCACACTTTCTGAAGTAGGCTGGGTGATCACGGCTTATGCCATCGGTAATGTGATCGTTGTGCCAATGACGAGCTGGCTGTCTCAGCAGTTCGGACGTAGAAATTACTTTGCGGCTTCCATTATTATATTTACTGTATTTTCCTTTCTGTGCGGAAATGCCACCAATATCTGGGAACTGGTATTTTTCCGGCTGATGCAGGGGATAGGCGGGGGAGCACTTCTGGTGACCTCACAAACGATCATTACAGAATCTTACCCTATTGAGAAAAGAAGTATGGCGCAGGCTATTTATGGTCTGGGCGTAATTATCGGTCCTACTTTAGGTCCGCCGCTGGGAGGATATATTGTAGATAATTTCAGCTGGCCGTATATTTTCTACATCAATATTCCCATCGGAATTGCGGCAACATTGATGACATTACAGTTTGTAAAAAGTCCGAAATATGCTGAGAAACGAAGGGTTTCAGATGTAGACTGGATCGGGATTGCTTTACTGGCGGTAACCGTAGGATCTTTACAGTTTATTCTGGAAAGAGGACATGAGGAAGACTGGTTTGAGAGCGGAATGATAGTAACATTCACTGTATCGGCCATATTAGGATTTATCCTTTTCCTCTGGCGCGAACTTACCTTCAAATATCCCATCGTGGAACTCAGGGTACTGAAAAACGGAAACTTAAGAATCGGAACGGTGATGTCGTTTGTATTAGGATTTGGGCTGTATGGGTCTACATTCATCGTTCCGCTTTATACACAGAGTATTTTAGGGTGGACGGCCCTGCAGTCGGGAGCTTTGATGATTCCAGCCGCACTGACGACCGCCTTTATGATGCCGATTATCGGAAGACTGCTCTCAAAAGGAGCCAAACAGCAGATTCTGGTATCTTTAGGACTGTTCATCTTCTTCGTCTACAGCTTCTGGGGCTATAAAATCCTGACACCGGATACCGGTAAGGATGCCTTTTTCTGGATGCTGATTGTAAGAGGAGCTGGTTTAGGACTTCTGTTCATCCCGATCACTTCACTGTCATTAAGCACACTGAAAGGTCAGGAAATTGGCCAGGGAGCAGCCTTTACAGGAATGATGAGACAGCTTGGAGGTTCATTCGGGATTGCGGCAATTACCACATTTATTGCCAATGCAGGTCAGAAGTACAGGCTCAACCTGATCTCTCACCTCGACGAAAACAGCTTTGAGGTACAGCAGCGACTGAACGCCTTAAAAGCCAGTTTTGTCGCCAAAGGAATGACCCCGGATGCAGCAATGAATGCGGCCTATAAAATGATGGATATGTCAGTCACCAAACAGGCCACGGTACTTTCCTATATGGATGTTTTCCTCTACCTTGGAGTGATATTCCTCGTATGTATACCGTTCATTCTTTTCATAAAAGAAAGGAAAAGCAAAGAAAAAATAGATTTAAGTGGTGTACACTAAATTTTATCTGAATTAATACAAAGCCTCCGGAATTTCCGGAGGCTTTTTTATGTGATAATAATTGAATCAATATTGATCTTTCTTACTGAAGATGCTTCTACCTCATTCAGCACGACATTGTCATAACATTATGTTTTCAATTATAGAGATTAGTATTAGAAATGTCATGCTGAGCATAAATTGAAAATTTACGAATGGAGTTCACGAAGCATCTTAATACTCTTAAAAACTTCAAAATCCTTAATGGTTCAAAAAGCGCTACAGTAAAATCCGCTTAATCTGTACAATCAGCGAGAGATTATACTTTTTGAACCAAAAAAAATTAAACTTATTTTCTGTTAATTAATAGTTGCGGTCCATTCAATACCGCTGATATCAACAAGCTTTATCCCGTGAATTTTTTCTTTCTGAACTAAAATATCAGCCAGATTTAAACTAAGATCAGCCTTTGAACCCAGCGGAATAACCAGACTGTGTTTCCCCGGTTTTACTTTCGCCACATAATGATTGCTGATCTTTTCTTTCGGCAACTCTGAAAGCTCTTTATGATTAAATTCTTTCAGAATATTTCCCTCCTTATCCAGAATATGAATCCCAATCAGGAAAGAGCCGTAAACATCCGCACCCTGTGTTCTGTACACCTCAAATCTGAGATCTGAGCCGGTAAGAGAGACGTTGGAAATTTCTATTTTCGGTTTTACAGATTTATTATGGAGGGTTCCCCAAACGCCGCCATGAAAATACTGGTTGGTGTACAGTGTCAGCCCAAAAATCAATACCGAACCTGCCAGTACCAAAGTTTTCGGTTTCGATAAAGGAAGAATACCCGAACCCAGCCATAAAAACCATTTTTTGTGCGTGAAACCCTTATTTTTTTTAATGAAATAATGATCCATTGAAAAAGGACCGCTTCCGGTAAGAAACAGAACAAATCCGCCTGCAATGCCCAAAACGCCAATCTGCCATTCATCAAGGCATGTGGTCCCGATCCATCCGGAACCCAGCAGAATTCCGAGGGCAAGACCAAAGATCCCAATGCTCATTAATCGGGTAAATAATCCTAAAATAATGAAAAGTCCTACCACGGCTTCTACAATCGTAAAAACCATCATGGAGGTTTGCAGTGCATCCGGATGGGTGACCAGATATTCTATAATGGGTTTAATGCCTAAAGCGTTGGGCAGGAAATGATTGAATTTTTCTCCGATGTATCCGGCTTCATCCGGATCCAGTTTGTTTTCGAGAATGAGGCGGCGCCAGAATGCTGAAAAATAGGTCCATCCGATCACGAGACGGAGTGATAATGTGTAAAGTCCGGCCAGATCATAAGACCGGCTGTCTGAAGTATGTTTCATTGAAATGGTTTTGTATTAAAAGACTGTTGAATAAAATTTTGCTTGAAATAAAGCCTAAGCAATGTGTAATTTTAGTCTTTTAAACAGAATGTATTTCGGCGGACTGTTTCCGGAAGTCTTCCCGGAATAGGAGTTTAAAGTTGATGCTGATGTTTGGGAACTAAGCGATGTATTCCAGTTGAAATGAAAACTTTTGTTGGTAAGTTTTACATCAGATTTTGAAGTCGCTGTTCTAGAAGATGAGGTCTGATTGGAAAGCTCACACGCAGCACCCGTTGTTATTTTTACTTTATTTAAACCGCTGATGTGCTGGATATCAAAAATGCCGAGAACATCTCTTTTTACGGAACACGGGGACAGTGAAAATGCCAGTATAAGCATCAGGACGATGGCTTTATAGTTTTTCATATGGATTTTTGATGCTGGCATTATTACAAAACTACATTTTATTTTAGATTTAAACTGATGAATTTCAGAAATTCCTCCTGCTGATCCACAAATAAGTAATGGGAACAGTTATCAATCAGTTTAAAATGATTTTTTCCAACCCTATTTTTCATGTCGTTAAGCTGTTTAGCCGAAAATATACCATCATTTTTTCCGTAGACAGCAAAGATAGGGATGCCCCTTTTTTTAATTTCTTTTAAAACTGCAGTATTATCAAGATTGTTTTGAGATTCATTTTTATAGAATTTCAGGGGAGATTCCGGGTTTCTGATATTGTTAGCGTAAAAGTCACCGGATTCGTATGCCGTTCTTAATCGTTGGCTCTCATCAGTCGGGGAGGGCATGGAAAAGAATTTCATCTCACCTGCGATATTGTAACATCTTTTCCTGTAATCTGCGGAGTTTTTGCTTAAGCTTTCAATCTCTGCAATTTCCTTAAGTTTTGAAGGATCATTTTTAAATTTTTCTTTAGCCTCTTTTAAAATATGATCATAGGTTTCCTGCTGTGTGAAAAGAGCTCCGGCAAGCGTCAATGAATTGACTTTCTCAGGAAACTGACGGGTAAATAAGGTTCCAATAATTCCTCCGAAACTGTGGGCGATGATATTGGCTTTTGTAATTCCATAAGTCTTATAGATTCCGTTGAGGTCTTCAAAGCTTTCTTTAAAGGTCATGGAGGCATTTTCATCTTTCGATCTGCCTTCTCCGCGTCTGTCATAAACAATAACGTAAAAGCCTTTGTCTGCCAGTGTTTGAGCGGTCGTTCCTTCAAACAGGGTAGCATTTCCACTAGGTCCGCCATGGATGAAAATCACAGGCGTATTTTTCGGACTGCCGTAAGCTTTGGAATAGATGTTCTGGGCATTAAAGGAGATAAAAAGAAAGGCAAAAAGGAAAGACAGAAATGGTTTCATAGGCTATTTTTGAAAGGACTAATTTATCATGTTTCTGTAAATTTCCGCCGATAAATTTTTAAAATTAAAATCCTGCTGACGGACAGTTGTCACAATCCTGTCTTATCTTTAATGCCTGAAATGTTCAGAATAATCAAATATGAATTAAAAAGACAAAATAATGGATCAAAATAATTTTGACGACATCATAAAGCGTTCTCTGGCCATCAGGGAACAATATCATGAGCTGGAAAGACAGCACCACGGCACGGTATGGACACTGGAAGAGGATGCTCTGGCCTATCTTACGGATGCCGGGCTGGTGGGAAGAAATATCATGTCCCATCAGAAAAGATGGCTGAAAAAGGATTCTGCCGCAGAACTGGAGCATAAACTGGGTGAAAACATCTGGTGGCTGATTGTACTGGCAGACCGCACAGGAATTGATATTAAAGAAGCTTTGGAACAGTTTTTAACCAAAACAGAAAATCTATTCAAATGAGTTATTGTTTAGCCATAGAAGGAATGAAGCCTGAAAGCAGAAAGGAACTTCATAAAAACTACCACGATCATTATTACGGATTTCCGATTCATGATGACAATGAACTTTTCGGAAGACTGATCCTTGAAATCAACCAGGCAGGACTGAGCTGGGAAACGGTTTTAAAGAAGGAAGAGAGTTTCAGAATGGCTTACAGCAATTTTGATATCCATGCGATCGCCGCTTATACGGAAGCAGACAGGGAAAGGCTGATGAACGACCCCGGAATTATCCGGAACCGCCTGAAAATAAATGCGGCCATTGAAAATGCCAAGACCATTACAGCACTTCAGAAAGAATTTGGGTCATTTGAAAAATGGCTGGAACATCATCACCCGAAAACCCTTCAGGAATGGATGAAGCTCTTTAAGAAGACCTTTAAATTTACCGGCGGAGAAATCGTCAATGAATTTTTAATGAGCACCGGCTATCTGAAAGGTGCTCATGCAGAGAGCTGTCCGGTGTACAAAACCGTACTGGAGCAGAAGCCGCTTTGGACGGGTGAGCTTTAGGCTGTAGGAGTCTGAGAGTTTTAGGATGATTATTGTGCAACCGGGTATTTTAAACCATAAAAAAGCCCCTTTCGGGGCCCAACTAATAAAAACTGTGTATGAAAAAACTAACCACCATCACGGTTTCCAAAAACTCCACACTTTTCCGTTAAAAACGGCAAGTTGTTTCGCTGTTGTATCATAAGCCATCATACCCGGAGCAGGATTAATGATGTTTAAATGCGGACTGGACACTTTAGGCAAAATCATTGCCTTGCTGGTGTCTTCCAGTACCAGGATTCCCGGATCGGGTCCCGGAGCTCCAACGGTAACTTTTGCACCGGGCTGTTCATCGAATGGAGTCTGCATGGAAAGTCCATCTACATTCGTCAGCGGGTCTATTGTAGTTCCTGTGGTATCTACTGAAAGATCTTTCCAGCCTGAGTTATACTTTACTTTTACTTTATGGTCTGAAAGATCATAGGCGATGGTTCCGTTTACGGCTCCTGTGACGGCACCTGTGCTGGTAACCCAGGGAAGGATGATCCCTTTATTGGCATCTCCAAACTCTATTGAGACTGAAGGGCTGGTAACAGATGATTTTCCTATGGCAATCTGCCCCGAAACAGCAGAGGCGCCTAATAAAAATATGAGAATTTTAAATGTTTTCATTGTGTCTGTTATAAAGTGTTTATATGATTAAGGACAGGTTTGGGTATTGAAGCATTTCCACCCTGCTGCAGTACCATCTGTATTGATATACAAGCAGTCTGAAGTAATATTATACACCATCATTCCTTCTGCCAGATTTGCTGCAGGAATAGCATTGATCTGTTCGATGGTCAATCTGTTCGGAACAAATCCTTTAGTTTTGGCTTCAAGGGCCATCCAGCCTCCTTTCCTTATTCCCGGCCAGCTTCCGGTGTTTTCTGCTGCTCTTCCTAAAGCAGTAATACCATACAGTGTAGTTAAAGCTGTTCCCGCAGTAACTGCCGGTTGATAACAGGCATTTGAACATAAAGCAACGGCTGCGTTAAGGGCATTGGCATACGTATAGGTTCCATTATAGGTTGCTGTTAACGTATCATTATTCTCAAGCACGGTATAGAATCCATTAGTTCCGTAATCAGCCGGAGTGTTGTTCCCGGCAGTGGCCTGCGGAGAGGTTGTAGCGGTGGGATTATTCAGAGTTCCTGCACTGAAGGTTCCGCCGTTGGCCGAGATGTAAGTAATTACTCCTGCTTCAGAAGCATCTGAACATCCGTCGTTATCACTGTCGTTATCAAGACGATTAGGTATTCCGTCTATATCGGTATCTGTTTCATCATATCCAAAAGGAGAGCCCGTAGTTACTACATAGGGACCTTCATTAGGAACAATATCAGATATAAATAACATGATTGCAGCCTGATTATCATTTGATGGAACAGTAAATGATATGGAATTATAAACTCCATGAAATACAAAAGCAGCCTTGTTTTCATGAGCCGGGTAGGTTGTAATATAATCTCCTATATTTACCCCGGGAACGGTTCCTTGCAATCCAGATACATATACAGGCTGTGGAAAGATAATCTGACTGCCGTTAAATGATGAAGTGGTAAGTATCGGATTTTTAACGGGTTTGTTAAATGTAATAGTGACAGTATAATTATTAGTGAAAAGAGCAATACCTGAATTAGCCGTAACTGTATTTGTTTCCGGGCATCCAGCATAAGTACCTGCTCCAAAATTCCAATGACTGCCAGCCCCACCGTTAAAAGTTTTTGAAGTGGTAGCTTTAACTGTTACGGTATTTCCATTAACTGTAGCATTACCTGTTACTTCAGTGCTGGTATAAGAGGACCATGTTACCTTATTATTAGCATTTATAGTGTTTTCACATAATATGGCCTGTTGTTCGGTAGTATCCAAAACGCCGTCATTATCATCATCAATATCTGTAATATCGGCAATCTCATCATTGTCACTATCAGCACAAACATTCAGTACGGATGAAATGGCATATTGAAAATAACTGCTGGATGAAAAATCTGACTGACTATCTAAGTTTGTATCAACACTATCATTTAATCCATCATTATTAACGTCTGAACCTGCCGGATTTAATTGCGCTCCCGTAGGATCTGCTATTCCATAACTTGTCCCCACATTATTGATTGTATTTGGAGTAAATACATCCGTAAGAGGTGTCACGCCTGCTTCTTTAATATCCGAACAGCCATCTCCGTCGCTATCTAAATCTAAATGATTTAAAACCCCATCTCCATCTGTATCTCTGGTACAGTTTGGTTTAGGATAAGAAGACTGGATATACCCCTGGACTCTGGGGCGAATTTTTATTTCCTGAATAAGACTATTAGTAACTATTCCAGCCAGCCCTCTTAATCTGAAAATGCTGTATTTTGCATTTTGATTTTGAGTGAACGTAAATGTTTGTACGTTTCCGACAGGAGCATTGGTCCCGGTTGATGGATTAAATGCAGGTATAAGTGTAACCCATGAAGCTCCGTCCCAGCCTTCCATAATAAGAGAATTGGCAGCATTTGTAAAACTGGATTGCCCATTGGTATTCATAATAATTTGTAAAGCTTCACCAATGATAGGATGTTCCGGCGTTATTTCAAATACGGTGAGGTTTGATTTTGTGGTTCCATTTGAAAATCCAAATGTAGTAGATGTATTATTATCCTTAATATTAGCTATTGTTGATGTATTAAGGATTTCTGTACTTACATTGGCAGGAATACTGATCTCGTCTATATTGAAAAAGCAGGTAGGGCTTTCTACAGCGTCTGCAATCCCGTCATTATCATCATCCAGATCCAGATAGTCTTTAATTCCGTCTCCATCGGTATCAGGTCTGTTATCAACCGGATCGCATGAATTTCCTATGAGGTCGCCGTCATCATCATTGGATCTGATTTGAGAATTTCCTATGCCTTGTCCGCTATTGGCAGTTGTAGGAATGCCATTGGCATTTACTGTATTTCCTAAATTTTGATTAACAGGCCCTGCATAGCCGTTATAAGAAGCTCCGGTATTCCCTCCGTTAATAACTGATGCTACAAGGCTGGAGCTGGTAAATCCTCCGGCTCCTTCAGTAGCATCCGGGCATCCGTCACCATCACTGTCCAGGTCAAAGTGATCGGGTATACCGTCACCGTCTGTATCTGCAACAGGGCAGATGTTACTGAGTATGAAGTCCATAAATTCACCTCCAAGACCGGCAGTAGAGCCACCGGGAGGTACTGTAAGCCTGATTTGGCTTACAACTCCGTTAATTTGTAAAGAACCCGCCGCTGCTCTGGAATTGTTTGTTGCAGCATTTACGGCTGTTGTATTTCCATCTGAATTGGCGAGGAATCCTGCTGAAGGACAGGATGAATTATGACAGCCATTAGCATCTCTTGCAGTAGTAGATGTAGTGGAAAAATCTCCTGTTGAGCCCGTAAGCTTACTCCATGAAGCTCCGTCCTGTAAAGTAATTACTGCTGTAGTGAGATAACCTCCTGTACTATTTCCTCCCAATCTGTCAACTTGTAAGATAGGCTGATTTACATAAACAGGCTGTCCCAGTGCATTTTCAAATTTAATGAGAATCTCAGAGTTCCAGTTAAATAAAGCGGTTAAACAACGTGTACTTGCAACATTCGGGCTCCAAAAGTTATTAGCTCCGAAGGTTTCAGCAGCAGTTGACAGGTTAGCAGGATTTACCGGCTGAGAAAATTTTGCTATAACGCCATTACCAAAATTATAAGTGGCTGTGGATCCTGAAATAGTCCATATTCCGGATGTTGGGCCATTTGAGCAGGCGTTTATTTCTAGGGTATCAGGTATTCCGTCATTATCATCATCAAGATCGTTTTGATTAATGATGCCGTCACCGTCCCAATCATCGAAGGGACCGGTTTGCGCATGCAAATAGTAATTTGAAGACAATAGTAGTAACAGACACTTGATGAGTATCCATTTCAATCGATAATTTTTTTTGTTCATGAGGTTTTTTATTGAAGGATGTGTTATTTCCTTTGAATTATTAAGATAAGGTTGATATTATGTGTTTTTTATGTTGTTTTTTAAAGTCTTGTGATGATCATTTTTCGTGTTGATGATGTCATTGAAGTTGCCCCACAGCCATTACAAAATGTAGAGTTTCCTTTAATCTGATCGCCCTGCTGTAAATTAAGAACAACAGTATCATACCCGGAAGACCTTTGAGAAGCTGAAGTTGCTGAAACCACCATAGTATAAAATTGGGTAGACTGTGCCGTATTATTTTTTAAGATTCCCAGCGCATTATGAGCTGCTACATTAGCGGAGGTATGAAACCCTGTTTCCATAAATTCTATTCTGTAATTTCCTGCCTTCGGACATGTCCAGATGTCGGTGGTTAAATTAAAATCTGCTCCTCCGTTTGGACTGTAATCAATGGCGGTAAAATTGGAAGTGTACGTAACTCCCTGGTTATGGGTTTCAGCTGTTGAAGATGATACAGCGTATGCATAGCCCGATTTGGATAATGAAACCAGTTCGTAGGTAGTTCCGGCAGCCGTATTGTTATCTGTTTTTACAAGAAGTGCAGTTTCTCCCGGGCTCAGAACAATTGTTTGTGTATGATCAATAAGCTCGGTACCGTTTCCATCAATAGTAAGGGTATAGACATTGGATAGATTTTTTACATAATAAAGTCTTCCATGACGGTCCGTCCCTGTGGTAGAGTTGGGAAGCGTCAGCGTGCCTGCTGCAGTTCCCTGCCACGAAATATAAAAATCAGTTTCAGCAGCATTATAGGCTGTAGTGGTGATGGTTTCATAATTAGCAGCAAATGAACCGTCTACAGAAAGTGTGGATCCGGGAACCGGAGTGTTAATTCCTACATTACCGGTCTGAGCCTGCAGAAGAGTAATACTTCCTGTTAAGATGAGGGCAGATAAAATTGTTTTCATAATTAATGTTGTATTTATTTTTTAAATCATTTAAAGTTTTAAAAGGGTATAGGATTGATATTGTCAGAAAAATTTCTTTTTCCAGGCTGCAATCGTATTCCTGCTCATGCCGTAATGTATAGCCACCTGGGTATTGGTTAGATTGCAGGTTTTCTGATGTTTAAGGATTTTAAAAATAGCAGACTTATCATAAGACCTGTGTCTTTTGTTTAGAACAGATGCTTCGTCCGTGAGTTTTCCAAAAATGATGCTTTCCAGATTGATAATATCCAGTTCGGACAGATTCTTTTTTTCAAGAATAGGCATGCATCTAGCCTTTTTATCCGGGAATTTTATTTTGATGAGATCTTCGTAAATTTTTTTATAATCTGGTCTGGATGGTTTCATATTTTAAAATATTTATGAATATTTTTATTTTCTGGATTTTCTATTCAGATATCAATAAAATTGACTGTATTGAAATAGTGCGGGATTATAATTTATCTATGCCAACTTGTGCATTTAAATTGAATATTATTATTTTATTTTTATTCGTATTTTATATTTATTATTAATTTGATATTATATAATTTGTTTTTGAATGGATTTAATATTTTTCAATCCATTTATATAAAGTTGTTTTTGGAATTTTATATTCTTCCACAATTTCATCTTTTGTTTTCTGTCCTGTTCTGAGCATTTCAAGGATAAACCTGATCATTTCCGTGGTATAAAGGTTCTTTCTGAACCTGGGCAGAATATTCTTTTTCTTTTCTGTTTTGTAGGTAGTCACTTTTTTCTGTGGAGCGTAAAGGATAAGATGCTGGGAGTAAAGCCTGAAAAAGTCATATTCCAAAATCTTGCTCCATTTGAGGAGAAGAGCTGTGGACAGTTCAGTCTGATTGTACATTTCTTCCACTTCTTGTTCAGTACATTTTAAAAAGCCGCAGATACGCTGGATTTCAATCTCATTATGTTCTACTTCAGACTTGATTAAATACCCGATATTGATGTTTCTTAAATCTATTTTCATTAAAATTTTTCTTCCGGACAGGCCTTTTTTAAGGTTAATCTTTTATCAATGAGAACAGTCATTATCATTCTTATATGCATATACCCGGGAGCCAAAGTTATCCATCAAGAGAAGGAAAATAATAAATTGAAGTATTAATTTGTATTAATTAAATTATGGATTTTAAATAAAAAGTATTAATTTTAAAAAGATAAGTTGTTAGTTTTCAGTATTTTATTTTTTTTAATGTATTAATTCAAATGCCGGACATGATTAACCGGAATTTATAGACCATACTAAAGGAATTATTTGTAAAATTGTTAATACAACATTGTACCGGATGCAAAAAATTATACCTTATCTGTTATTTTTTATGTTTTTCATAACTTCTTGCAAGCCTGAAGAGGAAGATGATTATTTTCTTGCCATAAGTAAAGAGCTTACCATAGAGGTAAGAAATGATCCGGAAAAAATGAAGGAAATATTTACCAGAGAATTGGATAAATATCAGGAGACCGGAGACATGAAATTTCTAATTAGCAGCAAGCAGGTAGAAGTTGTTATTTACGGAAATGATAAACAAAAGCAGATTCCTCTGTGCTATGATCTTTTAAAGCTTAATAACGGCAGGTATCCGTTTATTACCATTAACTGTAACAATAATCTTTCTGCTTATTTTGAAAAGAGTTCACCCGAATGGGCGCTGA
Organism: Chryseobacterium endalhagicum; assembly: GCF_016745235.1. Lineage (GTDB taxonomy): Bacteria > Bacteroidota > Bacteroidia > Flavobacteriales > Weeksellaceae > Chryseobacterium > Chryseobacterium endalhagicum. Next base: position 1,130,058 of record NZ_JAELVM010000001.1, read on the forward strand.
AATATGTGAATGATGCTATCCGCGTCAGTGAAAAAACCGAAAAAAAGTATTCGCTGGAACATCTTTATCATTTCAAGGGAAGAATACTGTACAACGAAGGCAAATATGAAGAAGCTATCTTATTATTTGAAAAGGCACTTGAAATCTTCAGCAGCCAGCACGAGATCATGTATATTGCTTCTATGCATAATAACTTTGGCTTGTGCTATGAAAAAATGAATCAGCCGAAGCGGGCAATAGAAGAGACGGAAAAAGCAATTAAAATCCTTTCTGGCAAACCGGATTTAAGGAATGTTGAAAAGATTTTTCTGAATTATATGAAAGGAGGTCTTGCCGATTACTACAGAAAAGCCGGAGATTACCAGAAAGCAGAAGCACTGTTACGTTCTGAGCTGGATTTTTCACTGAGGAATAAAAACTATGGAATGGCCATCAATGCATCCGGAATCTTGATGGGTATTTACGACAGTATTCTTATTAACCCGCTAGGAACCGATCATATCGTAAAATCACTGGTGAAGGTGGAGCCCGAACTGAAGGACAATGAAAATAAAATAACCCTGAATACGATTCTTCAGAATTATTATTTAAAAACAAATGATATCCAAAGTCTGATGAGTATTTCGAAAAAACTGACTCATCTCAACCGGGAGAATAACGAAAACAGCCGAAAGGAAATTGAGACGAAATTAAAATTTGCCAATCAGTATCTCATCAAATCAGCTAATCAGGAATTTGAATACGAAAAAAAGAAAAACATCTTTTTTCTGATGAGTATATTTCTTTTAATTGCTGTTTTTTTATTGATCATCTTTCTTCTGATCAGAATGAAAAAAAGAAAATTTGAAGTTCACGCCAAAGAAAAGGAGCTCTTTATTAAGGAAAATGAAATCCTGACCAAGGAAAAAATAATTTTTGAAAAACAGAGAAAAATCCTGGAGAAGGATGTGCAGATTCAGAAAGAAAAAATTAATCATCTGCATCTTAATCTCAATTTAAAAACAGAGACCGAAAGAGAATTCTTAGAGAATATCAAAAAGATTAAAAAATCCAAAAGCATTGATACCGAAGAAGTATTGAGAAACCTTCAGCTTAAAATGAATAACCTTATCCTGATCGATAAAAAAAATAATGATCTTATTGATGAAAGCTCTGAGGAAAATAAAAAGTTCATTGAAAACCTTTCCGGAAAATATCCTTCCCTTACAGAACAGGAGCTGCAGCTTTGTGTATATTTTAAGCTGGATCTTACCGCCAAAGAAGTTTCCCTTCTCGAAAAATTTACAGTGGGAAGCATCAGGGTATACAAAACAAAAATAAAAGTAAAAATGGGATTGGGGCGAGAAGACAGTTTAAGTGCAGCCTTAAGTGCGATTTGATTCTTTGCAGAATTTAAGGCTGAACTTAGAATTTATCTCAGGCTCCGTACCGAAACATCCGGCTTTTCACCCTGTGGCACAATGAATATGGCATTATCACTGATGGAATCTCCCGGATCAAAATAATAGCTTCCGGTTACAGGAATGGTACTGGTGGTAAATTTCCCTGATTTGTCATACGCAGAATATGTCACATTAATCATCTGGGCCTTCATTTTAAGCTGAATCTTTTTGGAGGTAAGCTTTGCGCCGGTGGCATTGATGCAGTCTAATTCCACAAGTCCGGTATTGCTCACAATCTGAGGAAAAGAAGACAGCCTGATGTTGTAAGCTTTATCCGAGCTGTTTTTTACGGATGCCGAAACTTTATAGCGGTCATAAGGCTTTCCCCCTGCTTCAACACTTTCTTTGTTCAAGATATTAAAAGTGATACTCATTCCATTAACATCAACAGTCTGGCCGTCGGAAATTTTCTGTCCTTTTACTGAGATTCCCAAAAGAATAACAGCTGTTAAGGTAATTAAAGAGGTTAGGTTTTTCATAGTTTAGTTTTTGTGGTTGGATATGGATTAAAGTTACATAAAAATAGGCAAAATAGGTTCCCGGCTGTTTACAGATTTCTTATAAGATGGCTCGATATGATCAATGGGCGGCTGTCTCAAAATTGAGAAGGCCATTTTATTAGTTTTCAACTCAAAATTCGATTTTGAATCTTTGCTTTCCTTTAAATTCAGCATCACCTAAATAAAAAAATTATAAAATTTAACGCAAAGTTTCATTTTCATACTGTATATCCTGAGATGGCAAAGACGGAATCAATTTACATTGATTCGATTAAGCGGGCGTATTATCCATTCGCTTCATCACGACGCAGTCGAATTCTTTGCTTTCCTTTAAATTTAACATCGTCTAAAGTAAATCTTTGCGTCTAATAAAATTACTCCTTTTGCCAGTGACCTAAAAAATAATCCCTAAAGAAAAAAGACAAAAACTATTGGCAGGTAAAAATCTAAACCGTTCTTTCCATCATTGACGGTTTGAGTCAGTCTTAAAAATAAGTCTTAAAGAATAAACAACAATAAAAGGCAAATCCAATCGGGCTTCAGCCCAAACCCGAATCAGGAATCTAAATCTTTACGGTTGAGAAACCTCTTTGGACTTCATAATCTCCTTATGTTCCTTACCCCATTTTTCAAATTCCAGGATAATGGGTTTCAGTTTATAGCCGATCTCTGTCAGTTCATATTCCACGCGGGGAGGAACTTCAGCGTATACGGTTCTGGTGATAATCCGGTCTTCCTCCAGTCTGCGGAGCTGAAGGGTCAGCATCCGTTCCGTAATGGTATTCAGCTTTTTTCTCAGCTCTCCGAATCTCAGTTTACCATTGATCAGATAGCAGCAGATGGCCAGTGCCCACTGTCCGCCAATTGTGTTGGAAGCATAGATTTCCGGACATTCATCGGAAAGGGCTTTTTTATTCGCAAAATTGGTGGATGTTTCCTTTATTTTAGTCATTACTTACATTTTTTATAGTACCATACAATTGGGTACTAAGGGTTGAAATGTAAGTTACGTATATTATTTTTGCTGAAGAAATTTAAACAAATGAAAACATTAATCATAGTTATTCACCCCGAAATAGAAAAGTCGGTGATCAATAAAAGATGGATTGAAGAATTGCAGAAATACCCTGAAAAATATACAGTCCATTCACTGTATGAAATATATCCTGACGAGAAAATTGATGTGGCAAAAGAGCAGCAACTGATAGAATCTTATGACAAAATTATCTTCCAGTTTCCGTTTTACTGGTTCAGCAATCCGCCTTTGTTGAAAAAATGGTTTGATGAGGTCCTTCTTTACGGTTGGGCATACGGAAGCAAAAGCGGTTATAGGGCAGGAGGGAAGAAGATGTCACTGGCAGTCACTGCAGGAATAGATGAAGATGGTTACAGCGCATCTGGCAAGTATAAATATACCATGAACGAGCTTTTCCGTCCTTACGAACTCACGTTTGACTATATCAAAGCAGATTACAAAGAACCTTTTGTATACTACGGAATAGAAAATGACCCTTCAGAAGAATGGATTGAAAGGAGTGTTCCGATGTATCTGGAATTTCTGGATTCCTTGTAAATCTGTTTTGATCTCAAAAATTATTTCTTGATTATTTTTGAACTGATCAGGATTTTATCTTTTGAAGAAACGGAAATCTGGTATGTTCCGGCAGCTAAAAAGTCTAAATTCAGATCAATGAGTTGTGTCTTTGAAAAATTTTTGCTGTACAATTTTCTCCCGGACAGGTCAAAAACATCCGCCGTCAGATCATCATGGATTTTTTCCAATTGAACAGAAACCGTTTTTGTGAAAGGGTTCGGATATATTTTATAAGAACCTCCGGAAACGGTTTCACTAACGGCCAGATTATTCGGGGTATTAAAAATATAGGCTGCTCCTGCCTGGGAAATATTGTTATTTCCGGCATAGTCAAGATCCTGGTGAGGAGATCCAACGGCTATTCTGCCATTATTGATGCTTACTCCGTAACCAAACCCGTCAAAAGCAGCGGGATCCGAATTATAGATTTCCTGATCCATGGCCCAGAAACTGTTTTCTTTTATTCTGTAAATCTGAACGCTTCCACTGTTCAAAGATCCGTTCATTGCACCCGGTGCAGCAATAGCCAGAATATCATTCTCCATGGAGATTGCTCTTCCGAAAAATGGAGAGTTGTAAGAAATGTTCTGTAGATGTTCATAGCTGTTTGATGTGCTGCTGTACCTGTAAATAGCGACAAATGCATCCAGATGGGCTGTTACAACCAGGTAGTCATCCTTTGCATAAACGTAAATACCAAATTGTCTTTCACCCGGAAGAGGCGAATTGATGGTCTGAATAATTTCCCAGAAACCGGTTGATGAATTCTTTTTAAAAATATTCACCTGGCCCGCATTGAAAACACCATTAATCTCCTGGTCTTTTTTGCCGACAAAAATCAGATCCCCTTTTACGAAAACTGAGGCGTTGTTAGAATTGGTATTATTGGGCAGTAGCAGAAATTGAGTAAATCCAAATTGGTGCGTATTACTGTTATATTCATAAACAGATACCTTTTCATTGGCGGATCCTACAGCCAGTATTTTTGAATCTGCAGATAAGCTGCTTCCGAAACCGCCGCCTGTAGTGTTTAACGGCATGATCTTTTGAGTCATTACCCAGCTCCCTGCCGAATTTTTATTATAAAGGTATACCGCGCCTACATTACCGTTTCCATTAAAGCTTTTATATGGAGCACTTATAAACAGATCATCTCCATCTACTGCGAATTTATCACCGAAACCATCATTAGGTGCACGGTCAGGAGGAGCAAGTTTTGCTTTCTGAGCCCAGGTATTATTTTCTTTTTCGAAGATGAAAAATGTTCCCGCCTTATTCATAATATTATCTCCGTTCGAATCAGAATTATTGCCTGCAGCAGAACTGAACAGTACATTGTCTCTTAGGTGTATATTGAACCCGAAATTATCAGCAATTTTCCTTTCAGTAGGCGTTATTTTGTGGGTTTGGGTGAATAGCTGTGCATAGGTGATCAGTGATAGGCTTACTGATAAAAGAATATAAATTTTCTTCATTGTTTCATGGTTATGGGTTGATAATGAATTGCTTATTGCGTAAAACTACAAAAAAAATCATTACCATCCAGGACCATTTTTTTCATCGCACTCCGTTACCTTTCCCCAATGTGAGTACTCCAGCGGGGGAGCTCCATCCTCAGAAAGCCGGTACATTTCATAAAACAGTTCAAAATATTCCGGGTTTAAATCAGTATAATCCGGCAGTTCCGGGTCATGCACTTTGATTCTGCCGTTTTCAATGGCCTGCCAGAACAGTTTTTGATTTTCTTCGGTAAGACTTCTGGTGTCCAGATCTCTGTTGACCCATTGACCTGTCCGTTTATTGTAAAAGCCATACCCTGATTCTGCAGTTTCACTCTCATCCTCATCTTCAAGGGGAATCTGAAGCTCCTGCCATTCTGCAAGAGGTTGACCGTTTTCAAGATCATATAATTCCATGATCGCGATGCGAAGGATACAGTCATAACCCGTCCATCTTCTGGAAAAACATCTTCCGTCTTTGAAAATAATAAAGCAGCTGGCCATTAATCAACGTTTAAAATCCGGTGAATTCCATAGTATTCACACAGACAAATTTATCTTATTTACTCCTTTTGAAGACTTTCTAAAATATTAAATAATTCTACAGGAACTAAATTAGGAAAATCTTCAATTACTAAATGAATGATTGCTTTTTTTAAATCAGGTTCTTTTTTTCTAATTTTTTTTAATTCCGGATAAGTTTCAATAATTAAATCTTCTAATTCATGTCCTTGAATTTCACAGTACCATTTAGGTATTTTTAAAGAAAACTTATTAAGTAATTGATATTCTATTAATTCGCTATTGTTGTTGTCCTTGCGGTTCTTGTCTATATCGGATACAACTTTATCAATCATTAATTGAAAATGTGATTCATCAAAAATACTGACTTCAGGATATCTTTTATCTTCATTGAATTCAAATTTCTCTGAACCTAAAATCCTTTCATGCCAAAGTAATATAGATAACAATAAAGGATCTAGTAAATAGTTCTCTATGCTATATCTTTCTTTAAACCCCAGAACTTTAACATATTCTTCTGAGGGCACTGTATCTTTTAAATCCCAATCGATGATTCCCCAAACCGATTTATTTCCATAAATTCTCAATACTTTTGTAATTTTAATTACTTGGTCACAGTTAGAAACAGGAATACCGTTTTTGTCCGTTCTGGAATCACCGGACGAAATAAAATTTAATGAAATTTCTGAATTTAGATTTGAATTATAAATATTATATAAACCTTCATAAAAATCAACATCATTTTCACTTTCTACAAAAACTTGTCTTCTATTTTCATGATTTATACTAAAAGAAGGTACTCCAACTGTTAACTCTTTTAGTGCTTTATCTTTAGAAACTTTTGAAATTTTTGGAGTAGAGTATTTATCCATCAAAAAAATACATTCATCAGGAGCAAGGGCAACTGTTGATGAGGAATGTGAAGAAATGATAATTTTAATTCCCATTTTCAGATGAAATATATTATATAATACATGTAACAGTCTTTTGCACATCAATGGATGAAGCGCAGAATCAATTTCATCTAATAAAAGAAGTCTAGTTATTGCTTTATTTTGTTGAAGCTTATATAAATAGAATGATAATGCAATTAAGGTTTTTTCACCTGACGACAGAGCTTCTAAATTTGTAACGTAATCATGTACTTTATTATATAATGTAATTGAAACATTTTGGTTTGTACTACCTTTATATATGTCTACATTGATATAACTCTTTTTAAATTCATAGCCATTGCAATCATATTCATTTAAAACTTCATTAAGTAAATCTATTGGAGACAGACCATGAAGTTTTAAGAACTCTTCTTCTGTGTAATATTGAATTGCTTCTTGTTGGGTTGAAAGAAATTGATTGTAACTATTCTGTAGTTTAGAAAGCTGATAACTTTTTTCTTCATTTGCTATTTCTTGCAAATTTAAAAAACCATGACCTACTTGAATAATCTCGAATACATTTTCCTCACCATTGATTTTTATTGCTAGATCAAGATATTCTTTTGAAACAGTTTCTTTAAAATAACTTTTTATATCCTCTGATAACTCAAGCAAATAATTCTTTAATTTTATTAATCCATATTGTTTTTCAATCTGACTTAAGAAAAAATTAGATTCGATTGCAATAACAAAATATACAAAATTCAAGCTAAATCCCATTGTGGAATAACTACCTGGTATGGTGGGTTGAAATTTGAAATTGTCCTCTTTTTGTTTTTGTAAATTATAAATATCAACTTCAGAATCATTCCAATTTAAATTTAAGAGAAATTCTGAATTAATATTTCTCATCGAAATTAAGATATGATGCTTTATTAGTGCATCTTTTAATTCCGATATCAAATTCTTGAAATTTGAATTTTTCTTTTGTAATAGATACTCACCTAAAATGTTTTTTTGTTGGTTTAAGTGCAAATGATTATTTGATTTTCCATAAGATTTTAAAGATTCAAATTCTTCATCAGTCCAATGTAAGGAATCTATATTTAATCCAATTATAAAAATATGTTCGGGAACTAATAATGAATTATTCCAAACCTTATAACTATTTAAAACATTCAGTCTCTCATCTTGTAATTTTTGGTAAAATTCGGAGCTTTTACTCATGAATTGTTCTTCTTTAGACCTTAGACCTTCATTTTCTAAGGTTCCTTCATATGCAATATTAAAATGATTATAATTATAATAAGTTATTGAAGATGGATTTATCCCCCTTACCATAATATTACCTTGGTCTATTGCATTTAATAAGTGTGTCTTTCCTGATCCATTTATCCCGGTAATTATCGAAAAATCTTTTAATATATAGTCTTCCTTTTTAATTAATGATAAATAAGGACTTTCATGAATTAATTCTATCATTTGTGTAAATTATATTTTGTTGTAATTAATGTTTAATAAATTTCCCTATCCCACCGTAGGCGTATCCTCCTCTTTAAGGATTTTTTTCTCCTTCATTGAAAGCATCATCCTTTCATACTTATATTTCTCCCAGTCAAACTGGTTGAGAAAATCCAGAGCTGCCTGGAATCCTCTGTTGAAAAGATCCTCTTTTTCCTCTTTTTTCATGAAGAAATTCAGCCAGCTGCTCGTTCCGCAGTTGACGGTCTGGATGCTGTAAAGACGGTAAAAACTGTGTTTTGTAAGGAATGATTTATCATTAAAGCCTTTTAAAGTGCTGATGATATTTCCGGCATAAGAAAAAGGCGTTTTGAGAATTTCTTCGCTGGTTTTTCCTTTCTCGGAAAGAAGATCGGAATCACTGGTAAGCTGTACCCCGAAAAGCGGCATCCTTGGATAAAAGACATCGCTGGCATGAAAAATATCGATCGGGAAATTGGAAATACTTCCGCCGTCTATGAACAGGCCGGCAGGGTAGATGTCTTCCGGTTTCGTATTCATCCAGAACTTCCAGGCATATTTCACAGAATCGTCATCTTTATTGATTCTCTTCTGAAAAGGTTCAAAAAAGAACGGTACCGACATTGAAGCTCTCACAAATTCCGCAGGGCTGATGTGCTTCAGTTCCTCTTCAGACCAATATAAATTGGCCATCGTAGGGAGTTCCACCTTTATTTTGGCATTGATATCGGTGGTAATCACAATATATTCCGAGCGGAGCTGGTAAAACGGGTTGTTTTTGTAATAATCATTATTCACAGCACTTTCGTAGAATATTCTGTATCGTGTCTGATCAATATGCTCCAGATTTTTATCCTTAATGGCTTCAATGCTTTTTAGCGCAATACTATAATATTCCTGCGAATTTCCATAACGGTAATTAAGATGAAGGCCATGCTCTTTCTGAATGAATTTTTCATTGAGATTAGCCACCGTTTTGATTCCGAAACCATCCAGAACGTCTTGCATCGTGCTTAAAAATGTATTTCCGGGATTAAATCCACTGTTCTGTTTCCTGAAGTCGTTGTAAAATTTTTTGATACAGAAAAAAGCAATAACCACAGGAATTAATGGAATCAGGAAAAGCAGCTTGGCACTCAGTGTTGTTTCAGGCTGTGCTGCAAAAGGAATAATGACCAGAATCACCATAATGACCGCCGCGATGATGGCATTGATCTTAAAAAAATCCTTATTGTTCAGGATCGCATGGATGGTTGTTTTCACATACGTTTTTCCGTCCATAAAATCTGCAAAATTCCAGCTGAAAAGAATTTCCTTGATCACTTCACTTTTAGCTTCCTCTTTCGTTTTACAGGCGGCGATAAGCATCGTGTTGATGGCTCCCGCACTGGTTCCTGCCACTTTCAGGAAACGGAGTCCAAAGATTTCCAGTCCATAAAGATAACCCACCAGCGCACTTCCCCAGACACCGCCTCCTTCCTGAACAAATTCCACATATTGGTTTCCCTGTGCATCCAGCAGATCAGAAAATTCCCTGCCTGAAATATTTTCATGCAGTGCGGAGAGCTTTTCTTTAGATTCCCGGGAAAGTACATCTTCCTCAAGAATTTTATTCAGGGTTTCAGTTTTCATGGTTGGTTTGGTGTTTGTTTTTGCCTTTGCCTTTGTTGGTTAACGCAACGGCGCAAAGTTTTTATTATATTAAACTGTTTTTAAGGCGCTAGGATTTTATCTCAGATAAAATTGTATACCGTCATTGCGAGGAGCTATGCAATGAAGCAATCTCTAAAATATTTTATTGTTTCGTAAATCTGAGATTGCTTCACCTGAAGGTTCACAATGGCGAAAGTTTTTTTCATACATATCCCATGAAAAAATTGCTGAAAATCTTTGATTTTCTTGCGCCTTAACAACATAAACATTTTTAATTTCTTGCGTCTTTGCGAAAACCAACAAAGAACCAGTTTTAAATACTCTTTAAAGTTAAAAACAAATTCTCACCCGATCTTCAGGGTTTTCCCTCTTTTCTTACCACTGTTTACGCCTTGCATAAATAAAGGTGCAGATCACCACCAATGCCATAACGCCTACGGTAATAAAATAGCCGTATTTGTGGTGCAGTTCAGGCATATTGTCGAAATTCATCCCGTAAAGGCCTGCAATAAAGGTAATTGGTAAGAAGTATACCGAATAAATAGCCAGCACTTTCATCACCTGGTTCGCCTTCTGGTCTGAAAGAGCAAGAAACATGGAAATAAGGTTGGTGATCTGGATATTTAAATGATCAAAATCCGCCACAACGTCTTTATGCTTATCTTTTAAATCCACGATCTCGGAATCCTGAAGATTCAGCAGCTTGAATTTATCAACCGCATCCGTGGAAATAACGAGTACGCGGGAATTCAGTCCCGATTTTCTTTTCAGCTTGTATAATCTTCTGATCTGATTGGTATGGTTTGTATTTTTAAGGAAAATCTCGTTTTCAATATTATCCATGGTTTCCAGAAGACTGATCGATTCATCATCAAAGCTTTTCATCACCAGCAGGGCAATCATTAAAGCAATTTTTGAAGTGGAAACTTCAGTCTGCATGGTAGAAAGCTGTTTTTTCGTTTCGGAAATACTTCTGGTTTTCATCCTGTGAATGGTGATCACCGTATTTTCAAGCAGAAAGATCCCTATTTTGGTGCTGATGTCGCTGATGGTGTTAAGGTTTTTCCTTTCCAGTTCGGTACTTTCACGGAGCAGGAAGAACTTTACATTGCCGTCTTCTTCATACTTTGGAAGGTGGTTCGGATCCATCGTATCTTCCAGAAGAAGGTTGTTGATCTCGTATCTTTCGTGAAGAAATTTCAGGTCTTCCGGAGTGGGAGACTCTACATCTACCCATTCACACTGGGAATCTCTGTATATCGTATCGATTGGCATATAATAAAAATACTAATATTTTGAAAAACTATGTGTTAAATAATTTTATCTTTGCCAAAATTAAAAAAACTATATGATTAAAAGTACAATAAAAGGGATCGGATTTTATGTTCCAGATAATGTTGTTACCAATGATGATTTAGCAAAACTGATGACTACCAATGACGAGTGGATTACGGAGAGAACGGGCATCAAAGAAAGAAGACACAGAAAAAACAGAAATGATTCTCAGGAGACCACTGCCTATTTAGGATTCAAAGCATCTGAAAAGGCTCTTGAAAAAGCAGGTTTGACAGCTAAGGATATCGATTATATTGTTTTTGCGACGCTTTCTCCGGATTATTATTTCCCGGGCTGCGGTGTTTTGCTTCAGGATATGCTGGGTTGTGATACCATCGGTGCCTTGGATGTAAGAAATCAGTGTTCAGGATTTGTGTATGCGGTAAGTGTTGCCAATGCTTTTATCAAATCCGGGACTTATAAAAATATTCTGGTAGTAGGAGCGGAGATCCATTCTTTCGGGCTGGATTTTTCCGATGAAGGAAGAGGTGTTTCTGTCATCTTCGGAGACGGGGCAGGAGCCATCGTACTTTCTGCAACAGAAGATGAAAATGCAGGAGATATTTTAGCGGTTAATATGCATTCTGAAGGAAAATATGCCGATGAACTGTGTACTCAGTTCCCAGGTTCCAAATACGGATGGAGCGACAGGATGAGAAAAGAACCGGAAAACGTAACGGACAAAGAAGTCTATCCGATCATGAACGGAAACTTTGTATTCAAGCATGCGGTAACAAGATTCCCGGAAACGATGCAGGAAGCTTTGGATAAAGCAGGAAAAACCATTGAAGACCTTGATATGTTCATTCCTCACCAGGCGAATCTTAGGATTGCTCAGTTTGTACAGCAGAAATTCGGTCTGCCGGATGAGAAGATCCACAATAATATCCAGAAATACGGAAATACTACAGCAGCCTCTATTCCTATCGCTTTAAGTGAAGCTATTGAAGAAGGAAAGATCAATAGAGGAGATCTGGTACTGCTTTCGGCATTCGGAAGCGGATTTACGTGGGGAAGTGTTCTTTTTGAATATTAATTTGAGCTAAAAGTTGAAACGGCAAAAACTGTTGTTGATCTGTTGCTTTTTTAGTTTTAAAAATGCTTCGTGAAGTACATTAGTAAATTTTTCAATGGATCGTTGATGCCATTTTACAAAAAGCATGAAGTAGTAGCAATGTCATGCTGAACGTATGTGAAGTAATTGATTTAATATATTGATTTTCAAATAGTTATTAAATTTGAAATTTCAAAAGTGCCTATATTTGTGTCAACTAGTGGCAAAACCTTAATTTTTAAAAGCTCAAAGATTTTTTCTTTCAATCCAAAAATATATTTTTAAAATAGAATTCAAAATTAAAATATTTCTGCTAAAACAAATCGTTTTCCTATTTAATCTTTTTACATGAGTTCTGATACTAAGGTTTTTCCTTTCTATTCTGTTGGTTCCATATCTTTTGGTACTATGAATCTCTTTTGAGATCAAATATTGATAATTTCTGAGCTTGTCGGGATAATTTTTTTTAGCTTTAGGAGTGATCAAAGTTTTAACAACAGAATTTAACGTTTTGCTATTTCTCCTGCCAATATAAAAACCAGCAATCTCGTGGGTACTTTTATTAATATCATATACCAGCCACATTACATTAGATTTTCCTCCGATGAAAAATCTCATTTCATCTAATTCATAGGTTTGATAATATGGAATAAGAGATTGACCGATATTATTGGCAATTGCAATAATTATTTTAAGTAAAGCAGTTGTTGAAATTTTTAATATTCTCGCAACACTTCTTATCCCCATGTCTTCTTTAGTTAGCTGAATCACCTTTGTATTGATGTCCTTTTTATAAGCTATTATAAGAATATAAAACACTTATGGCTTTGTAGAACTTGCATTGATAGAGTTGCTTTCCATAATTAGTTTTGCCATATTTTATAAAATCATCACCAACACATTTTACGCATGAGTAAACTTTTAACTGCATAAGGACTCCAATTTTCTATTAAAAAAACAAATAGAGTGACCAAATGATCACTCTATTCTATAAAATTATTATTTATTATTTCTCGTTAAGTTCGATCAATAAAGAAAACCAATATTTTTGAAATATTACCTCTATTTTTTATCTTCACCATATATTTTTTTAAGATTTTCAATTTGTTGAGCTTTTTGTAAAGAGTCTTCAAATTTTTTCTTAGCTACAACGCTTGGTGCATAAGGGCCTATTTGATCTCTTCTGGCTTTTAAATCTAAACAATAGTATGAAAAAATTGTATTGATAATTATAAGTAAAATAAAACTCCAAGCAATAATACCATATATTCTATTTTTTTTGGGGGATAGTTTATCAAAATCTACAACAATATTTTTCCATTGATTTTTGTTATGAAAAGCAAAATAATCGATTAGAGTTAACATTATTACCATCAAAAACCAAAATATATTGTTTCCCAAAATATCTAAAGATGAATTAGTAAAAACTCTATAATAAATCAATATTGATATTAGGAACCACATTTCTAATAATCCTAAAGCCATACTTGCTTTCCAATCACTTAACCATTTTGAAGGCGCGGCTTCAGACATTTTATATAATCTGTAAAAGATATAATAATAGCCTAGTTTAATACTATTCATAATTAAAATTTTTGAGAACCGTAAGGCGCTGTTATAAAACCGGGAATAATAGCTGCATTTTGAGTCTGTATGCTTTGATAGTCATTTCCGTAGCCTTCCCAACCTCCTGGATAAAAAGCATCAACACCAAAATATATAATACCAGCAGCCGGATTTACCCAGGTTGCATATGCTCCTACAGCAGTATTTAATCCTGCCTTGGCCGGGTGTACCACATTACTTGATGTTGGGTTATAATAATAATTATATGCACCTTTAGCATCCATTGCAGCGCCTGCCCAAAAGGACACTTTACCTAACACATTTCCTACTTTATTTAGCCCCACAGTTTTAACATATTGATTTTTAATGAAAACATTTCCATTGGCATTAATACGATATAATTTAATAGATTTCCCTACAGAGGTAACTCTCGTTTGTCCTGAAAGCTTTTCTAACCCTAATGCTGCAGCGCCAAATCCCCAGTTTGCACGTCCTCCAAATGCATACCATTCAGGTGTATTATCAGGTTTGTAAGGATTAAAGTTATGGTAAGATTGCCTAATCTCTGGTCCATTAGAATTAGAGAGACCTATCACATGTGCAAGCCCTAAGTCACCCTCACCATATATGTCATTACCAACCGTATAAGTTGTCTGAGTAGCAGCCCCTGTCCACCAGACAAGATCACCATTATTATTTATACTGGAAAATATAGGTTGATCTCTACCGGCCCAAGCAGCTCTAATTTCGTCGAGTAGATAGTCATTTGAGCTACCCAATGACGATAAAATAGCATAGCTGCTTCCTCCTCCAAATCCTCCTGATTCAAGCCCTCCAGCATTACCTAAACCTATCCAGTTTGGATTCACATTCCCGTAATCTACATCCGTTCTCTCAAATCCATCCCCAGCCATTTTCAGCCTATTCATCGGCTTCATCCCATCCGGATCTATAAAGCTTACAGGATTATTAAAGGCATAGTTATAAGGAGAATATCTTCTCATTGTTTCAGCCAATGGATCTATTACGCCCCATCTGCCAATATCTGCCATATACATTCTTGCTCCGTAATCACTCCAGCCGGATTCTTTCTGAAGCTCCTTGCCATTGTATCCGTAATTATAAGCTGGGTTTCCTAATAAAACATTGTAGCCTTCATGTTTTAAACCAAATGCATAGTAATTATTTTCTTCAAGAACTTCTTTGCTGCCAGCTGCGTTTTTCGAGTAGCTTAAACGTACATTTCCCAGATGGTCTGTGTAGCTGTAAATATACTTATTATTTTCAAAATTGTAATAGCCTTCAGCAGTAGGAACGAATTTCAAAACAAAAGGGCTTGTAGCTGTTTCAGATTCATATTGAAATCCATCAAGATAATCCGTAGAAATAGAAACCTCGCCAATAAACATTTCTCCGCCATATTTATACACTTTACGCAATTTTGTACCATCTGCTTTAAAAGTATAGTTTGTCGTTACATTATGATTTGTGATGCCTCCTGTTACTAAATTTCGAACACGATAAGTCTTATCAAAAGTTATTTTGTCCGGAAGATTATAAAAGTTATAATCTATTTGTAAAACACCTTTGTCCTTATGATCTTTCATATTCCCGTTATCATCATAGGAAATAGGAGTTCCTGAACTATCTGGATAACCGCTGTAATTCCCTGAGTCATCCACAACCGTATTAAGCCTGTTTCCCGTGTAGGTATAGGTAAGATTATCAATAAGCTGTGCTCCTGAATCTCCTTTCCCGTTTCTCTGGAGGGAAGTGATATTTCCGTTCAGGTCGTACGCTAAGGTTTCATTAAAGAGCCCGTTTTGCGGAACAGAAGCTCCCGGCTCAGAATAAATTCCTTTTTTAAGCCTGTTCAGGGCATCATACTGGTAATTATACTGTCTTAAAACCTCATCTGTAGCGGTTTTCCATATTACTTCCGTTACATTGCCATTGTATTTTCCTGTAGTGCCCTGCGTAGTATTCTGAGGATTAAAATACTTCATTTCATACCCGAAAAGCTTTGTTCCCAATGCAGCGGGATCATTAATTTTGATGAGTGCCCCACGAATGTCATACTGATATTCGATGCTTTCAAGCCCGCCGCCTACTTTTTTATTGGAAAGCTGGGAAAGCTCATTATAGGTATTTTCTGCCAGGAGTTCTACAGGATTGCTGTCTACCTGATGACGGTGCTTTAAAATACGGTTCTGGCTGTCAAAATCAAAACTTTGGGTAATCACCTTTTCGGTATCAGTGCTCAGCCTCTTGTGATACACCTTCGTCTGTTTTATCACTCCAGCAAAATCTATTTCTGATTCTGTTCTGGTGGTTCCTCCAAGATGATTAATGCTGTATGTTCCTATTGCCCTTCCTTTTTTATCGTAGTAGACGTAATTTTTGGTCCAGTTATCATCTTCTATATTTTTTACAAGGCTTAGCGTAGGCATTGCCTGGGTATTTACGGAAGCATTCTGGATATCGGTCAGAACAGGCTCTCCCATTATGGTGGAAGGAAAAGCAGGATTGAAACTGTAAGATGGGTACGTGTCGTAGTAATTAAGACTTAAAAGCTGTACCAGACTGGCCGGAAGAGACCTGTTGGTATAAAAGACAGGCATTCCGCTTATCGTAAAGGAGCCAACAGTCCGCATCTCGAATGTATACGTATCATTGGTAATACTGGTTTGGAGACTCTGCCTTGTAGCTGTATTATTCGTAAGAGCAGTTAAAATGATTCTTCCAAATTGGTCATATTTAGTCAGTATCCATTGATTTTTGGCTTTAAGATTAGCATCCTGGGTCATCACCAACTGGTCTGCCTTATTGTATATCATATATTCCCAGCCTTTTCCCGGAACTTTTTTCTCTACCAGTCTTCCCAGCCCGTCATAGCGGTACTGGTAACACAGCTGGTCCAGCGTCGTCTGATCCGGAGCTGAAGCCCCTACAGCCAATGGCGGAATCACATACACCAGCTGACCATATTCATTGTGCAGATAATAAGTATCTACATTCTGGGTGCCGTCATTTTTTCGTACCAGAATGGTCTGCCCTTTACCGTTTTTGAATTCCGTGGCTATATTGCCATCCGGATCGGTCACGGAAGTTTTCATCAGCTGATTGGCAGCATAAGAGCCAGAAAATGATATGGCGGAATTCGTTCTCGCTTCTATCCATGTCGTCGTGATCTCATATTTCTTTACTTCACCAGATGCGTTGGTACCGTAAGCCATATTGGAAGGTTTCTGGGACCAATCCGTTCCCACCGGAACCACCTGGTTCACCCTTGTGGTAAACAGGTCGTCAAAGCGTTTTTCGGAATAGATCTTTTCGTTTCCATACCCGGCAGATGCTGCATTCGCAAGCGGATTGGTATAGATCGCTCCGTTTGCTGTGCCCGGCTGAGGAACCGGAAGGTAGCTTTTGGCCTGTCTTCCTTTGGAATCATATTCTATAGGAACCACAACGTCTCTTCCAAGCGGAGTCGCTTTAATGGCCACTGACTGTACGGGTCTTCCCAATCCATCAAAATACTGCACAGATTCTGATTTTTTAGTACAGTCTCCATCCAGACAGTTTTTGGTATAAATGTAATTTTCTGATGTACTGAGGTTCGTTTGAGCGAAAGAAAGCCCCGCTACAAACAATATATGGAATGCTATAATTATTTTTTTCATGATTTTTAGTGTTTGTAGTTATACTGGTTCTCCTGCAATACTTTTCCATCGGTGTCTTTTACCTGGATCAATCGGCCCGCTTTATCATAAATATTGACGGTTCTGATGCCATTGGCTGATATAGACTGGGTAACGCCTATCAAAGGATCATAAGTGGTTGCCGTAACCCCGAAATTTTTCAGAGCCGGATCTTTTCTCAGGTTTTCCAGAGCCAGCAATAACGCAGGCTCATTAGCCGGATTTTCACGGTCTGCATTGGATGCATTTATAGCAGCTGTCACTGTGGCAAGGGATGATACCTGGGCATAAGATGCCCCTGAAATCACAGCAATCGGCATGGTCTTATTATATCCCCAAATAGTTGTTGTTGGTACTCCATTCTTCCCGGTTACCTGAACAAGATTTCCTTTATCGTCATAAACATCCAGTGTAGAAGCGGGAAAAGGACTTTGGGTCTGCCTGTTATAGCTGATGACAGAACTCGGATACACATTGGAGAAATTGTCGAATTTGGTTTCAGATTTCCCGATGGTTTTACCCGCTTCCTTAACTTCTGTTTCCAGCAGGACTCCTGTCATATTAGCCGCCAGAAGTTTCGTGTGGTTCTTATCCTGGGCATACCTATAGAAAGTTTCCGTCACTGTTCCGTCTACAGCAGTAGTTTTTGAAGAGGAAGGTTTGTAATTATCCGATCTTACATTATTTTCACTTGAAGTTTGCAGAAAAGAGGCTGCAGATCCGGAAGGATAAGCTGTGGAAGTACTCTTTGTCTGGCTGATAAATGCAGTTTTGGAATAAAAACCTTCATCGGTCTGATAATCCTGATTGTCTGCGATCCCAAATGTATACTGATAATCATCTTTTCCCAGAAGTTGGTTGGTTTCACTATACATTTCCTTTTTCTCCAGGATTCCTGATCTCAAAAGGTTGTAATAAGGCTGGAATTCAACCGTATTACCATTTACCGTCGTCTGATACGATGGATAATCCTTATCGAGCTTGAAATAATATTTTGCATATCCGTTTCCCGAACCGTCCGTTACTTTTACATTTTTGAACATCACTTTACTGTCACGGGAAGTATAGCCGCTTGAAGTGTTGGAAATGGCAAAATCATCATATTTGTATGAAATTTCTTTTATAGGAGTGCTGCTGTTGATACCATTAAACCTTTTAATGGAACGAATTCTGTATGATCCGTGTGAACCTGCATTCCGGTAAGGGCCGGGAACTGTTTTAAGCTCCTGCAGATCAAAGGAAACTTCTCCATGCCTTAATGGAACATTGACGGTGACGGTATACTGTCCGGGATAATTATAAAACCTTACATGCCCTCCTTTCTGATTGGTTGTAAGGACTTCACTCCCTCTTTTCAGCGTATAATTAATCCGTTTATTTTCGGGTACCGGAGGTAGGAGAACAGGTTCTCCCGTTCCCGGATCATCGGGTGTGTAAATTTCTGCGTAATTCACCCAGAAAGGGATCTTCTTTGAGGGATCACCAGGGATTGTAAAAGTATAGGTTAAGGTCTCTCTTGTTTTAAAGTCAAAAGTAAAAAATGTCTCTTTATGCTGAATACAGGAATTGATGTAGTCCATTTTTAAACCTTCAAGATAAGCCTCAGAATTCATATTGGCATAAATATCTGAGCTTTCGTAAACATACTCTGTCGTCCCTTTTGTTGGATAAATAATTTTGTTGAGGATTCCCGGAGGACTAATGATCCCGCTTCCATAGCATGGTGAACTTGCCGGAGCTTCCAAACTGAGAGGATTGTAAAGCATTGCGGTCTCTTCAATAACATTCTGCCCGTCCATTTTCTTTATTTTATCCAGCTGCCTTCTTTTATGGGTAGCATTTCCAGGATAAGGTGGAATAGGATAAGAATATTCAAAAGCATACTCTGCAGCTTTCCCATAAAAATTATTCAGCAGTACTTTTTTAATGCTGTAAGGGTCATTCATGGTTTTCTCCAGGGCCTGGTCGTAGTCATAAACGATCTCAATATTCCCGGATGCGGTATTAATTTTCTGAAGATGGCAGCTTTTATAAAGCAGCGTGGCATTATCAGTGTCGTATTTGGTGGTTTTCTGATAGGTGAAATTAGCCGCTTCTACCCCATCAGCACCCGTGATGCGGGTAAGGAAAAAAGCTGATTTGTATTCCAGTCCCCAAAGTCCTCTGCTTTCATAAGAACTATCATAGCCTACCGCTGTAGAATAGTCGTTAAAATAATAGATGCTGCCATCGTCATCGGTGATGGTAAAGGAATCAACAACCAATGTAGCGGTGTTGCTGTCTCTGGTATAAGCTATTTTCACATGGTTCAAAGGGGAAAGATCTACAATTCTGAAGGTGTTTTGTACGGTATCTCTTTCTATTTTAAACTTCCCTGAAAATCCCGGAAGATTATAATAATATTCATCATCAAAAGCATTTTTTTCATAATGAGGATTAGCCGTATTCTGAAATGCTTCATCCAATAAACCTCCGTTGATCTTTCTGGAAATCACCCCGCCTTTGAAAATAGACCATCCTGCTCCGGATTCTCCCGCAGGCTCATCCTGAGAAACGTTCAATGGATTATAGCTCAATTGCAAGCCAAAACCTGAACCTCCATATCCTGAAATGCTGAGTAATGGTATCGAAATTTCCGGGATACCCAATGCCAATGACGGCGGATTATCCGTAAAATCAGCAAGAGAAGTAAGGGAAGGAACCGGATTGGAACTATCTCCAAAATTAACTCCCTGAAACTGGTGCTGTGCCTGTAAAGTAAGATTTAAGCCTACAAGACTGATAAGGCACATGTATATTTTTTTCATCTTTGTTTTATTTCTTAATTAATTTGGCACTAGCCGTTTTGTTCGTGTCTGTTTTTATCGTCACCAGATAAGCTCCCTGAATTAAATTCTGAGTATTTATTTTCGTCACTTTATTCTTAGTTTTCAGGCTCTGAAGCTGTCTTCCGCCCATGTCATACAACAGGATGTCCGCCTCTTTGAAATCAAAGCCAATTTCTACATAAGCATAGTCTGAAACCGGATTTGGATAGATTTTAATGTCTTGTTTTTCAATCAGCTTACCTATCTGACTGTCACCCAGCTTTACAATCTTCCAGTTCTCTTTTCCTAATTCTTCTGCGCTGGTTCCGGCAAGGATAATAGATCCGTCTCTGTTCAGCTTAATATCTGATAACCGTTCCTCTTTTTTGGCAGATTCTCCTTTGACATGTTTTCTCCACTGCTCATTACCATCATGATCCAGATACAGCATCCAAAACTTTTCATCATCAGACTCAATACGTCCCTCGGCTTGGGTATATCCTCCCAGTAAAATTCCTTTTGTAAAATCTTGGTTCTTGGCTCCCCGATCCTGGCTCTGAATCACACTTGCTCCCATCAGAATATCCCTGTTCCCGAAATTGTAGGATTTCTGCCAGATCTCTTCGCCTCTTTCATTTAAAGAAATCAACCACAGATCGGTACCTTCTTTGATCTCTACCGTTTTATTGCCGGAAATTGTACTTCTGGATTCTCCACCGATTAAATAACCTGTGGATGTTAATGCAAGCGTTCTTAGATGGTCATCCGCTTTACCTCCAAAGTTTTTTTCCCATTCTACTTTATTATCTTTTGAAATCTTTACGATCCAGAAATCCCCTTCTCCGTAGTTTTCGGTTTTCTTTGAACCGCCCAGGTTACTTCTGGAATATATCCCAACCAAAACACCTCCGTCCCGTGTTGGAATCATTTTCTCCACCTCATCTAAACCTTTTCCGCCTAAAATAAGCTGGGAGACTTCTTTCACATTTTTTTCGAGTTTAATAATAAGGGCATCCTTAGAGCCATACCCTTTAGCAGCCCCTTGAATATTACCAGCTACAAAGAAACCCATATCGGTAGTTTGTACCACAGCGCGAGCCTCTTCATTAGATGAAGTTCCCAGGGTTTTCTGCCAGAGTTCATCACCAAATTCATTGATTCTAATCAACCATATATCCGAGCCTCCTTTGGAATCTTCTTTTTTATCTAAACCTTTTCCTGAATAGGAGGTTCCTGCAATGAGAAATCCTCCTTCCTGGGTAGCCACAGAAGCGGAAAGATAATCATGGTTCTGTCCTGAGAAATATTTTTCCCAAACCTCTTCGCCCTGCTGATTTAATTTTACCAGGTGAAAATCATAACCGTTGTTTTGTTTCCCAGCCCCTGAGCCCGTCGAAGGGTTGATACTGCTGCCTGTGATGAGGTATTGTCCGTCAAGGGTTGTGGTAACCTGGCTTAGAAAATCCTGAGTACTGGATTTAATATCACGTTGCCAGAGAACGTTTGTTTCCTGAGCTGACACACCCTGAAATACACACAAGACAAGTGCACTTAAGTAATTTTTTTTCATAATTGTTATTTTTTGCGCGAATTTAAAGTTTATATTCTGATTTTCAGCTAACAAAGGCGTAAATTTTAACGGTAATGTATAGAGGTTTCCTATTTACCCCGATAAACAAAGTCTTTTCATCATGTGTTGTTTTTAATTGTTAATATTCTATTTTGTCTCTAGTGCAAAGCTATTACAGAGGTGCGACAAAGCATGTCGCATTTAATCGCGAATGATCGCAGGCGCGATAAATCTCAAATATTTCTACTATAATATAAAGAAAGGCACGGAGCAAAAGTCAATCTGTATTAGAGGTACTGCGAAGAACCCAAAAGACCAGAAAGACCCCGCCCGTACCCGTATAGGAACACAGGCGCAAGTCTGTCATTTAAGGTTTGCTTGAGGAAAATTAGCGGTTTTCTCTGACCCAAATAACAGCTTACGCTTTTGTTTTCGTTGAAATTATAGCTACGAAGATAAAAATATTTTCAAGAATGTAATAATCATTATGCATACTCTTAGGAAAATAACTTCTCCAATTCTTTTAAATCTACTTCATCTCTCTGATTTAATTTTTTTCTTATCCGGGCGTATCGTTTTGTTATTTTCCCGTTATAAAACCTCTTAAAATATTTTTTGTGAAGTTCAAAATATAAATGGTCGTTAAATTCCGCTCCGAATGCCTTATTCCATACCCTCCATATTTTCGGCTCAATTTGTTTTTCATACATTAAATTAGGATTTGCTGTTCTGTGTTGAAAATAGCCATTGATCAGGTGTAATTTACGGCAATATCTCCCCGTAAAGGGACAAATGAAAAACCAAACTAGCCCTTTTCCTAAATTGGAGGTTTTAGAAATGAGTTTTATTTGATAATTTATTTTTTCATCATTGTTGAGAATATAATTCAATGTTAAAATCCCGTTATCATTATCTATACTACTATTTACAGAAATACTGTTTTTATCACCTGTTTTATTACTCCATGTTATAATTCCTGATTGTATAGAGTTAGGTGTTAAATAGTGATGTTTAGATAAAAATTTAAGATCTAAAAATCTTAAGTCTTCGATCGTTATCGGAAAAGTCGCGTATCTTCCCATATGTTAAATTTACGTCTAATTTTCGAAACCTAAATTATTAAGGAATCCCGTAAAATAGTTTCATAGTGAAAAGTTATATTTGTGCCAAATTAACGATTATGAAAAAAATGTTGTTTGCAGGTGCAATTCAACTTGCATTATTTTTAAATGCTCAAAACACAAGTAATTCTCAAAACGGTTCAATTTCCTATGGTTTGAAAGGTGGTTTAAATATTTCAAATGCAACAGACAAGTCATTTGGCTATTTGAATCAAAAATCAAGAATTGGTTTTAACGCAGGTACATTCGTTAATATTCCAATTTCAAAATCTTTCAGCATTCAACCCGAATTACTTTTTAGTCAATATGGATATAAAACAGAATATGATTTCAGTTTAATTAATACGGAAGATGGATACGATCCATTACTTATCGGAAAAAAAGCGACATACACAACGAATTTAGGATATATTGTAATTCCGATAATGGTTCAGTATAGCATAATTCCTAATTTATATGTAGAAGTTGGTCCCGAATTTGGGATTAATATAATTGCTCAAGAAAAAAGAACAATAGACATCGATAAAGAATTTTTCAAAACATTTAATTTCGGAATTAGTTTTGGTGCTGGTTATTACGTTACAGACAATATAGGAATTACCGCAAGATATGTTGCAGGTTTAACCGATATTTACAATCGTCCGTCTGGTTCTGATGCCATCAAAAATAATGTTTTTCAATTCGGTATAGTATATAGATTTAAAAAACAATAAAGAGTTAGCTAACAAACTCAGACTAAGAATAGAATAAATTAGATTCAAATGTTAACTTTTTGTTAGGTTCTAAAATTAAACTGTAACTGATTCGGGCTGTAGTTTCTTTTTTCGAAGCTCTTTTGATTGTGAACTTTGTTAGTATAAGCGTTGCGGATATTGTGCGCAATGTAGTACAGTTTTTCATCCCTTTCTAACCTTTTTCTTTTTTCTGTCAAATATTTCCTTTCCAATAATTCAAATTGATCCGGCGCATTTTCCCTGTAATATCTCAAACCCGTAAGACATAAATAAAAACTGTTTTTTCTCTGCATTGAAATATCTAAACCTGTTACCATGCAAGTGTTCAATTGTGCAGATTCCAAGTTTATCAGTGGGGACTGTGTTTTACTAAAACTATCTTTTCCTTTTTTTATCGATGTTTGCTGTGTGGAATCTGCACATTTTGAAAATGAATATAACTTATCGATAATTTGATTTTTAATGCGCTGGTGTACGTTGTTTTTCCCTTGCAATATTTTATAGTATCTTACCTTATTACAGCTAAATGTATTACGGTGTTTTTCTATGATTAAACGGCCCCAAAAATCAAATATTTCTGCATTGCGGACAAATTCCATATCAGCTGAATTTAACTTGCTAAAATCCGCTCTTTGGTTTATTAAAAGAATGTGATCCCACTCATTAATAATTTCCTGCATCAGATTTGGATAGTTTTTGGGCGTTATCAGATCATCGGCTGTTAATATTCCGTACATTTTTATTTTCTTAGCTTGTTTGGTTTTAACTTCAAATCGAAATGTATTTATATCAATTCCATACTTTGGAATTTCTACGAACTGTAAACCTTTGGCGTATGCCTTTATCTGTTTATAAGTTGTTGCATCCGTTTTTTTGAAATACTGGAAATCTCCAATTTTAAAAGGCGTTTTTTTATAAAGTAATAAGCCATCAATAAGGTTTTTAATATCAATTTCAGGAATAATATTTAACCCAAATTCAATATTGCATACTTCCAGTTCTCTATATTCTACCGCATCAATTCCTAAATAAGAAAGAATATCAATAATTGTTTTAATGCAGTTTTCAGGCGTGAAATCATTTCCATTGTGTCTGTATTGGTTGAAATGATAATGAGGGCTTGTATTGATTTCTAATTGTCTATATCCAAGAAGTACTCCTTTTTTAATAACCTTTCGAAAATCCAAACTAAGCTTTGTCCCAAAGTCCTTGTGTTTTAAAGAGTCGTAGTTGTTTGTTTTAGGTCTACATTCTATAAAATCAGGATGTTTCAGTAATCTGTTTATTAATTCCTGTTTATATATTATAAACTTAGTATTATCAACCATAAACTTATTGTGTCAAACTGGCTTCGACCAGTATGAGATTTGAACAATTGGGAGCAGTTTTTAAACTGTTCCCTTGTTCACTCATATCATTAATATAGACTGTAATAAGCATTTGCTGTTCAGCGTGGTGAACTATGCAGAACATGGGATAACAGCCGCGTGTGTATGTTGTTACTGTTTCCATATTAACTCAATTTGTTCTGGTTAATAATCTGTTCTACCTCTTCACGCTTGAAATACACACGGTTTCCAAATCCGTAACTCGGAATGAGGCTGTCCTTGCGCCATCTGTGTAATGTACTGAGGTCTATTTTAAGAAGCTTACAGACTTCGGAACGTGTTAGATATTCCGTTGGTTGCTTGGGTTGGAATTGCGCTGAAAGCTGCGCCGTCAGTTCAGGAATTAAAGAGTTTTTTAACTCTGTGATTAAATCGGTCGGGTTTGTTCCGATAAATTGTATTTGCCTCACAATTTTAATGTTTTAAATTATGAGTACAAAGAAAAAATAGGTTTGTTCGTTAGTTATTCCGTAGTTGTTCCTTTTTCATTCCAATACTACAGACAACTTTTATTTTAATGATTGACGGTAATTGATTGTTAGGTTTTTTAATAGTTTTAAATGTTTTTGTGTTCTTGCTCTAATTTCTCTTGCTTGATAATCATAGTCAAATAGTTCTTTTATCAATTCTTTATATGCTCTATGCTCTAAATTAAAGGACTCATTTTCATTGAAGTATTTATAAATATGATTGTATTTTGTTAAATCTGTACATTTGGGATTTGATGCAACAAAATTTTCGGATAAATATTCCAATAGCTTTAGTTTTTCTAACTCTCCATTAAAAAATCTATTTGCAAGTTTTTGTACTCGGCTGTTTTCATTATGAATTAAATTTTCTGGGTTACTTTCTTTCTTATTCTCTTCATTTTTTTCAGAACCATCCCATAACCTCTTCTTATGTTCATGAAATCTCTTGTAGCTATTTGGATCTTTCGCTACTTCAATAATATGTGGTAAACTGGCATCAGGATATTTTTCAGCTATCCAGTCAAAAAAATCATGCGTATCATAAGGCTTAATATATCCCTTTTTTTTAAAATAAAACTTGAATGATTTCTGAATTTTCTTATATTCCGATTCGTATTCATTTAAAACTGATTTTGCGTTATCTACAGATTTATCAATCATTTCTTGCGTTTCATTAGGAAGTTGAAAATCTTTATATTTTTTTATAAACTCATCTTTTGTCATATACACACATTTTTATTTTATGGTTTAGAATTGTCTTTTTTATGTTTTACTTTCATCGTTCTTTCTATTTAATATGCCTTATTGTATAAATATCAATTATTTAGATCAGCTATTTTCAAGTAAATTGGAAAAGAACGAATCAAGATATTTTCTGCTGGGAGATTTCCCGGAACGTTTTTGCCGTATTCATAGCATGATCAGATGAGGTTTTCCCGATATAGGATAAAAATGTGGTCTCTGTACTGTGTCCGGTAATAGCCATAATCTGGGGCGTGGTAAATCTTTTATCCCCATAAAAATTTGTTGCGAAGCTTCTGCGGCATATATGACTGCTGACAAGATTATATTTTTCAGTTTCCTTTAGCTCATTTCTTTTCAGCTCATCATTAAAAACTTTCCCTTTCATCACTGTATCAAGTCCTGAAAGCTCACATACTTTTTTAAGATACAGATTAAATGCTGCTGCATTACTGTCATGGGTTGTTCTTCTGAAAAGGGGCGGAAAACATCCGTCATATTTTTGCAGTATTTCTTCTACCTCATCGTGCAGAGGAATGGTGACATGCTTTCCCGTTTTTATCTGTGTCAATTCTATAAACCGGAAGCTTTCCCCTTCTGAATTCGTTTTAGTAAATATTTTAGTTTTATTCATGGTTAAAAGATCACTCACGCGCTGCCCGGTATAGCAGCCGATCAGAAGCCAATCTTTTGCATGGATTAAATCTTCTCCTATCATTAGAGTGTTTTTTATCTGATCAAGTTCCTGAAAATTTAAAAACACCTTTAAAGCGGGTTTATTTTCAATCACAAAGCCGTTAATCTGGTGGTGGATGCTCTTTCCGTTATCCCTGGCATCAAGAAGTACTGTTTTAAGATTTTTAAGATTTCCTCTTGCTGTGGATTCCATTAGACCGCCTTCAGTCATAAGCCAGCTGTTAAATTCCAACATTGTTTTTTTATCAATATCAGACAAAAGGTAAGTTCTTTTCTTAAACTTTTGAAAACGTGAAAACTTATCCAGTAAATTGTAATATTGGTTATCGGTCTTCTCTGTGGTTTTGGTGTCCAGCTTTCTAAGTTCCCTGTAAGTAGATAAATAATTGACCACAATATTATCATTTGTTTTCTCGTCCTGAGTTCTTTCAAAAAACAGATTGATTTTTCCTTTAAGCCAATACTTATCAAAAAGAGCCCCTCTTGAAAGGTCATTATTATACTCATTTAAAATAAAGGTCTTTAACGCGTTTAGTCTTGAAGTAAGGTTTTTTGACTGTGGGTTATTCTGTTTGGGTAGGGAGGTCTTTTCACTCCAATCCGCATAATTGATAATAAGTCCTGTAGAATTTCGCATTTTAAGCGTTTTTGAAACACTCAATTGGATTTGAATAATACTTTCCTTAGTTTTACTGCGCAGATAATATTTGACCGTTGCCATAAGCTTATTTTAAAGCAAATGTATTTAATAAAAATAAAGTGTCAAAATATGTGTCAAATTTTTTGCACATATATAGAATTTAATAAAACATATTGCAATAATGTGAGATAACAAAACAAGCTTCAAAGTATTTCAAATAAACAATTATAATGCATTTAATAGACTTTTACATAAATAGCCTAATTGCAAACTTCGAATACTGAACGAAGTCGAAGCATCTATAATTATATTAAGATTAAAAATGATAAGCATAAAAAACCCCTGCAGAGCTTTGCTCTGCAGGGGTTTTTTATTATTTTACCTTTTGGATTAAAGACTCTTCAGCAACTTCTCAGTATCTGTAGAATCCTGGCCTTCAGTTTTAGCCAGCTGAACAGACTTTTCTGCCCAGATTTTTGCATTCTTTTTATCTCCTATCTTGTTGTAAAGGTTCGCAAGCGTATCTGTATTTGCATAGCTCTCATCTTTCTTTACAGATTCCTGAGCCCAAGCTACCGCTTTTTCAAGGGAAGCTTTATTGCTTACATTTTCAAAGAAATTCCAGGCTACTGAGTTCAGTTCATCAGAATTTGCCGCAGAATAATCTTTGTAGAGTTCCAAAGTTAGTTTTTCGTACGTAGGAATGTCTTTATCTTTCAGGGCTCTGCCTGCTTTTGCTCTTTTTAAGACCTTTTCAGATTCATCTTTTGTAAGAAATTTTTGAGACTCTGTCAGAAAGTAGCTGTCGTTCCATGATTTTGTATCCGGATTATAAGACTTCTTAACAACAGTATTTACTTTTACATTTTTATCGAATTTTGCATATCTGTCTTCCGGAAAAATCTTGGTGATTTCAGCTTTCTTAGACTGGAATATTTTATACAAAGGACCTTCCGTACTCTGTGTCCCTGAAAGAAGCATCTGTACATCTTCCTGATCCATCGTAGTTTTCTGCTGGAAATAACGTTCCAGTACTTTTCCTGCAAATTCGGCATCGTTGTAAATGGTAAGTCCTGCCAGGTTTTTTAGAAACTCAGGATCTTTTTCTCCACCTTCAAATTTTTTCTTTAATGAAGTAAGCCTTTTACTTGGGTCTTCGGCATCTTTGGCAAACTGGATGAAATCTTTTTCCTCCACATAGCCTATTGTTCTGTGTACTTCCTCACCATCACCATTGATGAAAAGGTAAGTAGGGAATACTTTTACATTGTATTTCTTGGCAAGACCTACTCCTTCTCCTTTTTCCATGTCTATTTTGGCATTCACGAAATGAGAATTGTAGAAATCTCCCACAGTCTGAAGCGGGAAAATATTTTTTACCATCAGTTTACAAGGCCCGCACCATGATGCATAGGCGTCTACAAATACAAGTCTGTTCTCTTTTTTTGCTTTGGCAAGAACAGCCGTGAAATTGCTGTCTTCAAATTTAACTCCCTGCGCAAAAGCAAGGACTCCTATAAATACGGAAGAAAATATTGCTAATTTTTTCATAAAACTTTTTATTGCTTACAAATGTAATAATTATGTTAACATGTAAGTGGGGTATGCATTGAAAATATTTACCTAAATCTAATTTTTATATATAATAATTCTATTTATTGTGAAAATTCTTAAATATGTGTTATTAAAATAAATAACAATTTGTTTTTTAGTTAAAAAAATTAAATAATAGTGGAATATTTTAATAAAAAATAAAATATTAGTAGCTTTGTGAAAAACAAAAAAACAACCCATGAAAATGATAAATTATTATAAAATCCGGATAATAATTTATTGTTTTATACCCAGAGGGCTGCTGAAATTTTTGTTTTTGTTCATAACTGCGGTTCCTTTATGGGCTCAGAAAAAAAATGGCTTTGACCAGATCTGCGAAAGAACATCCATTCAGGTAGCTCAAAAAGATATTCCCAAATCCCTGAAAACAGCCGATTCTCTTTATATGGCGGCTCAGAAACCACTGGACAAAGTAAAGAGCCTTTTACTTTCTGCCGAATTATACCATGTTTCCGGCGAATTTAAAAAATCCATATGCTACGGCGAAAATGCCCATTCTCTGCTGAAACAGATTGATGATCCGGAATGGTTTTCCCGCGTGAATGAATTTCTGGCGAAGGAATACCGTCTTGTAGGTCTTCATGAAAGATCCAGAAAATATATCCTGCAGGGCATGCAGGGGGCAAAAGGAATCAGCGATGCCCAAAAGAGAGGCGAAGTAATGGGCCTTTTGAATCAGGAAATGGCTTATTACGAAATGGAGCAGGGGAATTATACTGAAGCGGTACAATATATTGAACACTCCTTGAATTCTTTTGGAAAAGATCAGATAGCAGAGAACGGAAGAGCTGTAGCAGCTTCTTACCAGATTCTGGGAGATGTGTATTTTAAACTTAAAGACTATAAGGTTTCAGAAAATTATTACCGGAAAGCAGAATCACTCGTAAAAACCAAATGCTGTGTTCTGGGGCTGGTTTATAACGGGATTGGCGGTATCCGTCTGAAACAGAAAAACTGGAAAGAAGCAGAAATATACCTCAAAAAAGCTGAAAATATAGCAGACAGCTCTAAAAGCCTCAAGCTGAAAAAAGCAGTTTATTCTAATATTAATGATTATTACGAAGGAACAGGTGATGATTATAAAGCATCTCTTTACGCGATAAAGTATGTAAGAGCCTACGACAGCCTTACCGCACGAAACCGGGAATTTACCCCTAAAAATTCTGAAAATCTTACAAAACGCAGCCCGAAAAGCAAGCAGATCAGTATCGTGAAAAATGCAGCTATTATTGTATTACTGGGCACATTGATCGGGATTGTGATTTTGTTTAAAGCCAAACAGAGGAAGCAGCGTTCAAAATTCAGAAATATTATCAGAACCCAGCTGCAGATGCTCAGTTCCAGAAGTGAGCCCGTGCCGTTAAAAAGAGAAAATTCCGATTTTGCGAATATTTCTGTGGAAGAAGTGGACGACAGGATCGGAGGCTATGACAAAAAAAGAAACGAGTCCCTGATGACGTCCGAAACAGAAGCAAAACTGCTGGAACTTCTTGAAGAATTTGAAAAAGGCGAGCTGTATAACAACAAGAATATGTCGCTATCCTTTCTGGCGGCGGAACTCAATACCAATACCAAATACCTTTCGTATGTGATCAATCAGCATAAATGTACTGATGTGAAAACATATGTCAACCGTCTGCGGATCAATTATATTGTAGATAAACTGATCAACGATGAAAAATACAGGCAGTATAAGATCAGTATTCTTGCCGATGAATGTGGTTTTTCTTCGCACAGTAAATTTGCCACAGTGTTTAAAGCAGTGACCGATTTTTCTCCTTCCGCTTACATTAAATACCTTGATTCTGAAAAGCCCGGAGGTAAAAATGTTCATTTTCGTGAAAACAATTAAGATTCAGGCTCTTTTTCCTTATTCTGTCTTTTCATTTTCACGAAAACGGATAACCTAATGTTTTACGTAAAGTATTCACATCTATATCTTTGCGCCAGCTTTATGGGAATAAGCTTACTGCATTTTGTCACTCATATTTTAATCTTTTTATTCCTGTAGAGCAGCACAGCGCTCAAATCTAATCCTAAAAATTACCAGAGCTGTAGAATATTTGTTTAATATTTTACGCTGACCATGAAAATTTTTAACTGGTATTAAACAGACGAAGACCTTTTAAAAGGCCGTTTGATATTGCTGTTTCCCGAAGCTTTTTTCTCTGTGCGGATGGAAATTTTTAAAGCATGTCAATGGCCCGATGCCGTCAAAAGACGGTTCCCAAGCTGAGGGGGTACTGCCCCCGAGGCTTTCTGAGAGCATGACTTTCAGGAATACTGATGATTCAGATCTTTTATTTCGGAGAATACCGATGGAGAAAAAGATTTTATAATACAATCGGGGTTGATTGCCCGGTTTTTTTCAGTCAAGTTTTTTTAAGTACAAATCCGCAGTTATGCTGCGGATTTGTTATTTTATTTTAACCTGAGTTCGGGATAAGAAGTTAAGATTAAAAGGCTGGAAGCTGGAAGAGAGAGGCTGGAAGTTACTATTAGACAATGATATTAAACATCTACCCTTCAATTTGTTGAACAGGATTAAAAAAATAATAAAACCGCAGGGCATTTCTACCTTCGGACTTCAATAACTTCCCTCTTCCGGCTTCAAACTTCCTGACCTTATTATACAAACAAAAATGTCTTAGCCCCGAACTCAGGTTATTTATTTGGTTTTTGTACTGTCAGTTTTTACCTTGGTGCTGTCAGGAGTAGCCGGCGCCGGTTCAGAATTGGCCACTGCAGAATCTCCCATATTATTTCTCATCGCCTCTTTATTGTGCTCGTCTTTGAATTCTTCTCTTTTTTCTTTGTTCTGGGCACAGCTTCCTAAAAACATAACTCCCAGAATAGCTCCTATCCATAATTTTTTCATAATAGTTAATTTTAATGTTTAGTATAATCAAATATAATGAAATATTGAGAGTTTTAGGGCGGTTTGTAAGATATTCTCATTGGAAATTTGTTTTTAATGTAATAAATAGACATTTTATGCTACTTATTATGAAGTTACAACTATTCTGAACATGAAGCTGGAATTATTTAAACCAAAAAATCCTGCATTGGCCGCTTATATGGAAGGATATTATTTTCTCAGCCGGAATGCGGATGAAGAGGATACGAGATACCTTACCTTTCCGAATAATTACAGCATTATTTCCGTTTGTGAAAATATAAAGATGGAATTCGGGAGCAACAGTGTGATGGTAGCGGGAAAAGCCACCGGGAATTTTGTTTCCAGCCTTATCTGCCACTATAAAAAGCCGATTAGCGTAACCATAAAAGGGAAAGTCAATGAAATTACATTCTACTTTAAACCTCTGGGCCTTAACGCATTTCTCAGCAAGCCGCTTAAGCAGTATACCGATACTTTTTTTAACAGTTTTATTCCTTTTGACGATTATCAGCAGTCCATGATAAGCATACTGCATGAACCGGATTTTGATAAAAGAATTGAAATGATTGAAGAATACTGGATATCTAAGCTGGTGG
Organism: Chryseobacterium endalhagicum; assembly: GCF_016745235.1. Classification (GTDB taxonomy): domain Bacteria; phylum Bacteroidota; class Bacteroidia; order Flavobacteriales; family Weeksellaceae; genus Chryseobacterium; species Chryseobacterium endalhagicum. The sequence continues at coordinate 1,162,554 of NZ_JAELVM010000001.1, forward strand.
GATTCAGTCATCCTTTTTTAAACAGATTAACAAATCATATGATGGCAGATCCGGAAATATCACTGGCAGACCTGGCCGCTGAATATAAAACAAGCAGGCAAACAGTGAATAAACTTTTTGATCTGCATCTTTGCAAAAGCCCTTCGGATTTCAGGAAGATCCAGCGTTTCAGGGAGACGCTTATCAATAGCATGGACAGGAAAATCACGTTCACTGAGCTCAGTTATGATCATTTTTTCTACGATCAGTCTCATTTAATTAAAGATTTTAAAGCCTTGACAGATTTCACGCCTAAAAAGTTCTTTCAGGATACTTCGTTTTATCAGGATGAAAGTATTAACTGGTTTTTTCTCTGAGGTTTACATTTTTACAATTTTTTGATTTTTCAGCTTTCTATTTTTGGTTAAACAAAAAACATGATCAATTATGGAAAATCTGGTTAACAAAATTCTGCTCCTCCTGTTTATTCTGCTCTCAATGATTACTTTTTCACAGGAAACGTATCTCTGGAAAGTCGCTTCAAAGAATGGGAAACATATTTCTTATTTCTTCGGGACGATGCATATGGCGGGGGAATCGTTCTACAATCAATATCCGGTGATCGACAATTCTCTGAAATCCAGTGATCTGGTCATTACAGAAACGGAGATCAAAAAAAATCAGGTCATCGAGGAATTCAACAGCCGCACTGAAACCAATGACCTGGAAGAAAAACTGTCTGCTGAAGACTATGCAAGACTGAAAAATGTTTTTAAAAACAGTGGAATCGATATTAAAAAGCTGCGCCGGGATGAAATCGTAAAAATGATGCAGCTGAAAATCTGGAAATCCGGATGTGACGGAACAGACAAATATATGCTGGACGGCTATATCCAGAAAGTAGGGGAAGACAACGGCAAGAAACTGGTTTATCTGGAAACTTCGAAAATGCAGCAGGATTATCTGGACGATGCAAGAGGGCCGAAATTTAAATCCGGAACCGCTGTGATCAGAGGAACATTGAACCGATATGAAAAAGCAATGGCTTCCAATGATAAAAAATGCAAGGGAATGCAGAACGACTATCTGGAACTGAAAGACAAATATATATTCGATAAATCCTGCGAAAGTCTCAGTAAAGGCGACCAGATTATTATCACCGAAAGAAACGGGAAATGGATGGAGATTCTTCCGGAGCTTATCGAAAAAAATAATGTTTTCCTGGCAGTTGGGCTGGGTCACTTTTCCTATACCTGCGGGCTGATCGAGAAATTTAAAAGTCTTGGATATTCGGTAGAACCGGTTCCTATGAAATTATAATTAAAAGGCAGGGAGCTGGAAGAAAGAGGCTGGAAGTTACTGTCAGATCATATTAAACTGCAGTTTTTAAATTTGCTGAAGGGATTAAAAACTAATAAACCGCACTGCATTTCTGTTTTTGACTTCTATAAACTTCCATCTTCGGGCTTCAGACTTCCTGACCTTGAAGGTAATGACCTGAGAAACATTTTGTATAAAAAAATCCGCAGAGCTTTCATCTGCGGATTTTCCATTTTTAATTAAACTGTTGTTGTATTTATTTAGCCGGAACTACTGTAGCCGTAGAATCTACTTTCATCTTTGCGGTATCAGCAGGAGTTACCGTCTTTACCGTATCTGTGGCAGCAGGTGTTGCCGTTTGGGCTTTATCTACTGCTGCTGAATCAGAATTACTGGATGACATGGAAGATTCTTTGGTCCCGCAGCTCACAACTACTAATCCTAAACCGATGGCTGCTATCAAAAACTTTTTCATAATATTTTTATTTTTTAGTGTTACCTCTGAAAGTTCAATAATTATTCCTAAAGGGTAGTACGAAATATTAAAACATAGATAAAGTTTGTTAAAAGGTGTTAGGAAAAGAGGAATGTAGGGTAAGGAGGGAAGCCAGAGGATGGAAGATGGAAGTTATATTTGGCATCAGTTTTAATAGAAAACTATAAAATCTAATTAAACTGGCAGAAAACTCATAAAGTTTATGCTATAGTCATACTTTCGGGCTTAATAACCTCCATCCTCCAGCTTCCCTCTTCCCTCCTTCTTACACGATTTCCACCGCCTCATGCTCCTGACAGTTCATCCTGAGTTCCTTATAAGCCAAAGGCGTCTGCAGCAATTTACAATAATGCCCCTCATCGCTGATTCTGTAATGGGTACATGTAAAACACATTCTCTGGACCGTTATAATTCCTGCCAGGTTTAATCCGTGAATGATTTTTAAAAGACCATCCAGCATGATTTCTTTTTGTTGAAGATCAAGAGAACTGACCGGGTTTTCGACAGATCTGGTGAAATCTGATGATTTTATAGCGGTCAGTCTGCCGGAATCCGTTAAACTTACGATATAGCTTCTGGAATCTGCCGGATCACTTTTCTTATGAATCAGGCCTTTCTCTAAAAGTGATTTTATACTGTCGCTGATCGTCGGCTTGCTCATATTGAATTCTTTGGCCAGGTAGCTTACTCTGCATTTTTCAACGGGTTGAAAGAGCAGGAAGATCAGAATTTGTATCTGTATAGGACTTAGAGCGTTGAGCTTGCTTTCGTTCCAAAGCAATACCCGGAAGGCTTCGGAAAGGCGTTCCAGGGCTACAACGATTTTGCTGTCGATCTCATTGTTCTGGTGATTCAGGTCAAAGGGTGAAGTCATGTCCGTTCTGTGCGTAATGGGTTTAATTATTTAAATGTAATCATAAGTAGGATGGTCAGGAAGTTTGAGGCTGGAAGAGGGAAGTTGTTGAAGTCCAAAGATAGAAATATAGGGTTTTTCATTAATTTTTAAAAACGATTTCAATAATATTAAATGCAGTTATTTAATATTATTGACTAATAGTAACTTCCAGCCTCCTTTCTTCCAGCTTCCTGCCTTTTTAATATTTATATCTCAGGAATTATTAACAGCCTTCCATTTCAATAATGTCATACCCTTTTGATTCTATGGATTTTTTTATTTCAGGAGTCGCTTCCTCCATATGGCATAAGCTGCACTCTTTGGCTGTAAGAGCCTGCCCCTGCTGTCCCTTTTGAGCCAGATAATCCTGCCCGTGTTCAAAAATAATTTTTGTATCGCTGATATGATCCGGAACCAGAATGTCAAAATGCATTAGTGTTCCATCTTTTTTAGTAACGTAAGTATCCCAAACTGCAATTTTCATTTTAAATTTTTTTTATGATTAATAAGAAGGCAGAAACAGCACGTATGAGTTTAAAATGCAAAAGAGTTAGCTGTTCCTGCCTGTATTTATTTTACCTTATAGGGCAGGGAAAGGTTCTTTGAAAGCACGCTATATACATTATAAACGCCCAGCATTGGTTTGTCCATCGACATTCCGCCTTCCGGAGCAGATACTTCCATATAACAGGCAACAGCATCATAATTGAAGGCTACCTTATTATTGATCCGGTAGGCCGGGACGGAAACGCGGATCGCATTATTTTGGGTAACTACCGGAAATCCCGGTGAATCCATATACATAGGCATATCCGGAGCCGTCGCAGGTTTCGTTACTTTGTCTGCTTTTTTGTACTCCTTTACCGAAAGACCGCCTTTTACCCTTTTATCTTCCAACAGAACCACCCAGTGAGGATGCCATACAATCCCGTCGTTGTCAAACTTTCCGTCTGCATTTTCATCCCAGAGCGGGCTGTCATCAAAATCCGGATGTGAGGTTAATGCAAGCGCTACAATACCTTCCGTAGGATTAAAACCCACATCTTCAGGTTTAAGCGTTGTCGGGAAAAGATACCCCAGCACAGGAGCCATATCCAGTTTACCCACAGGTTTTGGAACCGTTTTACCGGCCTGACCTTCAACAGTGATTTCAAATTCAAGGGTTCCGTATTTTTTGTTGTGCGTTACCTGTGCCGATTTGATTTTGAAATCTTTTGACTCTTCATATTGCTGGCATTTGTCGCAGGCATAAGCTGCAACGAAAGAAACAATGGCCACAAGTGTTAAAAATTTTTTCTTCATTTTTCCGATGTTTAATAATGAATAGTTCGAATAGAAGCTGATGTTTCAGTCTTTTTAATTTTTAACCTCTTCAAGGGAAGCTCCGAAATTAATATGGAGCACATTACCCTGCGGAGTTATCAGTGCCGGAACGGATTTAACCCCCAGTTTTTCCGCTTTCTCAATACTTTCCGGATTGTCTCCAAGATGAATGATCTCTACATTGTCCGATCCGATAAGTTTAACGATGTCATGTTCTGCACTGATGCATACAGGACAGCCTGCGTGATAGAAAATTGATTTAGTCATAATTCAATGGTATTTTATTTAAGCATTATTGCTATGACAAATGTAGTTAGGATTACTAACTAAATAGACTGGACTATTGGGATATAAAAATACTGGAGGGGTTGGGAGAGGGCAGGTATGGAGAAAGTTATGAGTTATGAGTTATGAATTTACCACTCCAATGGTATTACTCATTACCCATTGTTTATTACCCATAAAAAAGCCCCGGAAGAAATTCCAGGGCCAATATTACTTATTGCTTATTGCCGATTACTCATCAGCAACAGCTCTTATCCCAAATACGGGTATTTGTAATCTTTAGGAGAAACAAAAGTTTCCTTGATACTTCTTACAGACGTCCATCTCAGAAGGTTCATTTTAGAACCAGCTTTGTCATTGGTTCCGGAAGCTCTACCGCCACCGAAAGGCTGCTGTCCGACAACGGCACCAGTCGGTTTGTCATTGATATAGAAGTTTCCTGAAGCGTTTTCTAAAGCTTTGAATGCCTCATTGATTGCGTAACGGTCTTGTGCAAAAACAGAACCTGTCAGTGAATACGGAGAAGTGGAATCTACCAGTTTCAGTGTTTCTTTCCAATCCTGATCTTCATATACATAAACCGATAGGATAGGGCCGAAGATCTCTTCTACCATACTTTCGTAATGAGGATTTGTAGTTTCAATTACCGTTGGGTGTACAAACCATCCTTTAGAATCGTCTGTTTTTCCACCGATTGCTATTTCAGCCTCACCGGAAGCAGTTGCTCTGTCGATAAATCCTTTACATTTTTCGAAAGAATTTTTGTCGATTACCGCGTTCACGAAGTTAGACGGATCTTCAGGAGAACCCACTTTAATGGAGTTGATCTGAGTTTCCATTACTTTCTTCACATCAGCCCAAAGAGATTTAGGTATGTATGCTCTTGAAGCTGCAGAACATTTCTGTCCCTGGTATTCGAAAGAACCTCTTACCAAAGCAGTAGCTACAGCCTCTACATTAGAAGAAGGGTGAGCGATCACGAAGTCTTTTCCTCCGGTTTCACCTACAATTCTAGGGTACGTTCTGTAGTTGTGGATATTATCACCAATCATTTTCCACATTCCCTGGAATACTTTCGTAGACCCTGTAAAGTGAAGACCGGCGAAATCACGGTGTGCCAATACTTTCTCAGCAGTTTCTTTTCCATCTGTGAAAACCATGTTGATAACCCCCGCAGGAAGACCCGCTTCGATTAATACATCCATGATTACTTTTGCAGAATATACCTGCTTATCAGAAGGCTTCCAAACCACTACGTTTCCAAGCATTGCCATACACGTAGGTAAGTTTCCTGAAATCGCTGTAAAGTTGAAAGGAGTTACTGCAAAACAGAATCCTTCCAATGGTCTGTACTCTACACGGTTCCAGATTCCGCTGTCGGAAACCGGCTGCTCAGAGTACATTTCCGTCATGAATTCTACGTTGAATCTCAAGAAATCGATAAACTCACACGCTGCATCAATTTCAGTCTGGTGTACATTTTTAGACTGCCCGATCATTGTTGCTGCATTGATCACGTCTCTGTAAGGTCCGGCCAAAAGATCAGCCGCCTTTAAGAAAATAGCTGCACGCTGTTCCCAGCCCAGTTCGTTCCATTCTTTTTTAGCTGCCAGAGCCGCGTTGATGGCGTCATCTACATGCTGCATGGTACCTTTATAGTAAAACCCGAAATCATGAGCATGATCCTGAGGAGACTGAAGCTGAACCTTCTCGTCAGTTTTCACTTCTTTTCCATTGATGACCATTGGAATTTCTGTTTTCTCTGCCCACATCTTTTTGTAGGTAGCGATAAGGCTTTTAACTTCTGGAGATCCCGGTACATAAGAATTTACCGGCTCGTTTACTGCAAATGGTACTTGCGAAATTGCTTTTGACATATTATGTTGTATTATTTTAAAATTGATAAATATGTTGGTATACAAATTTACAATAATTAACGCAAAGAAAAAAAATCACGCTTCTTTATACAATGAAATTTGTCATAGGCTTATAGTTAAAAAATATCTTTTTTAATCAACAGAAAATGATAGATCCCGGCATTTTATTAGCCTGATTTTTTAGAATTATCGTGAAGGGGTCACGGTTTAGAATACTTAAATAAATGAAATACTAACTCTTCCAGCAGTTAGATGATATCTCTGAACAGCTTGTTTCAAGATAAAGAAACAGAATAATTTATAGAAGGACTTCAATAACTTCCATCTTCGTGCTCCCATCTTCCAGCCCTCCTACATTTTCTCATTTTCCAGAATTTTCAGCACCAGTTTTTCCTCTTGGGTAAGGCTGGCTTTTCCATCATTGTCTTCAATATGTTCCAGCTCATCGAGATATTTTTTGATCGTATTGTTTTCATAAAGATTGATCACGAGGGGATGAACGTAGTATTTTCTGCAGACTGTGCTGGTATTTCCAAGATGTTCGGCAACAATATCCAGTGCTTCTTTAACCTTCTTTTTATATTGGGTATTATTTTCTGCGTAGCCAATTTCTTTAAAAGCAATCAGAGCGCTCACGGTTCCCGACCATGTTCTGAAATCTTTAGCTGTAAAATCTTCACCGCTGATTTCTTTAATATACTCATTTACCATCCCGGAATCCACAGAATGGCGGTTACCTTCATCATCAAAATACTGGAAAAGTTCTTTTCCCGGAATATCCTTGCATTTCTGGACAAGCCGCGAAAGTCTTCTGCTTTTAAGATCAATACTGTGCATAATGCCTTTCTTTCCCTTAAATGAAAAGCTGATCTTCTGGCCGTTGATTTTTACATGCTTATCTTTCAGAGTCGTTAAACCAAAGGAACCGTACAGCTTCTCATAGGCGTTATTGCCGATGCGGATATTGGTACGCTGCATCAGACTGACAATGAGGGCCAGGATTTTTCTCTTTTCAAAATTTCTTAAAGCAAGATCCTGTTCCACATGAAGCCTGATATCGGGCAGTGCATACCCGAACTGAAGCATTCTGTAAAATTTGGTGTGGTTTCTGAGTGCGCTCCATAAAGGATGGTAGCGGTACTGTTTTCTTTTTTTTACATCAAAACCTGTAGCCTGAAGGTGGCCGTTGTCCAGTGCACAGATCCATACATTTTCCCATGCAGGAGGAATCACCAGCTTGTTGATTCTTGTGATTTCCTCTTTATCTTTCAGCTTTTCACCGTCTTTATAATAAGAATACTTTTTTCCGGTTTTCTTGCGCGTAATCCCGGCCGTTTCCGCATCGGTGGTATATACAAGATGTACCGCCTTTGCGGAGGCTTCGGGATCCTTCATAATCTTCACAATTTTTGAAGGCTTAAGGTGGGAAATGATGTTCAGGTCCGTATTCTTCTCCATAGAAAATGGTTAAGAGTTTTTACCCTTCGAAAAGATCAGAAAAAGGATGACTACCACTGCAACGACTAGAATAATTCCCCACCACATTCCTGCCTTAAAAATGGTTTCTATTGCTTCACAGCTCGTAAGCGTTAACAATGTGAAGATGGTCATACTGTATAAGGTCAACTTTCTCATGATATAATATTTTGATGTGTTTCAGACTCTCTGGTGATCCGGCCGCCATTTTTTGATGGACTGCTTGATCATGTCTCCGGAGATATTTTCGTGAATTGCTTTGTGCAAAAGATCCCTGAATTCATCATCATACGCGAATCTTAATGCGGCGATCTGGTCGAATCTTAGCTTATCAGCAACTTCATCAGACCTTTGTCCAAAGATTTCAAAATATCTCTGTTTAAATTCTATCCTTACCATACGGTTTTGGAGTCCCAGCGCATAATGCTGTCTGAGCATAACAGCGAGGTAGAACAGGAGAAATATCACGATAGAAAATAAAATCCATGTCAGCTGATGTTCAGCATCATCCCAGATTTTGTAAATCCCATAAATTTCCAGTAGAATTAATAACGGAAGATATACGAAATGATGGGGCGGATAAAATTTCCTGTGATTTTTATAATTCTGCTCGTTCATACCATAGGTAGTAACAATAATCTTTCCAAATTTGTATATTTTTGATAATAATTCTGTTTTTGTGGTATCTGTTTGTGGAATAATGGTTAATATTAAGAGTTGTTTTTAATTAATCATAAAATCATTTCAAGAAATATAAATACTGTTTGTATAAGTGAACAATAAATAAGAAAATCTCAATTAGTGATCATTCGTGCTAAACATTTGTGCTATTCGTGTTTAAAAATATCTGTTGGTTTTTCGCAAAGGCGCAAGGCTCTATTTAAATTGTGTTTTTAAGGCGCAAGAAAATCGAAGATTTTCAGCCAGGAGGATGGCAATGATGATGAGATTGCTTCGTCGCTTCGCTTCTCGCAATGACGGCGGTACTCAATTTTATCGGAGATAAAATCTTTGCGCCATAAAACGTGTTTTTGTCATAAAATTTGCGTCCTTTGCGAAAACCAGCAAACAAAATTTCCAAAACAAAGGTTTAACAGTTCATAACGAAACATAATAGGCACAAACCTATCTGCTCTATCTGCAAAATCAACGAGACTTTAAAATTTAAAGCAACAACTTAAAAAAAGCTTTTCCAATACTTAAACAAAAAACATCCCTGCCTAAAGAAAAAATAACAAATCATTAACTAAAATACCCTCCGGAATTCATTTTTAAACCTCAATTTTTTTGTAACTTTCGGTGTTTAAAAATGAAAAGAATGACCTCAAAGGAAAAAGTTGCTGCACTTCGTGAAGAAATGCAGAAAAATAATGTTGATGCATTTATAGTATATTCTGCAGATCCGCATATGAGTGAGTATCTGCCGGAAGAATGGCAGGAAAGGGCATGGCTTTCCGGATTTCTGGGTTCTGCCGGTTTTGTGGTAATCACGAAAAACAAAGCAGGGCTTTGGACGGACGGAAGATACTTTACCCAGGCAGCTCTTGAACTCGAAAACTCAGGAATTGACCTTTTTAAAGATGGAATTGAAGGAACTCCCAATTATATAGACTGGATCATCTCCGAAATTCCGGCAGAAGGAAAAGTGGCCGTTAATGCAATAGCAACTTCAAATGCCAACTGGGAACTGCTTACTCAAAAATTTCAGGCTAAAAATATCGTTTTACAAGATCTTCCGTTATTAAAAGAGATCTGGAAAGACAGAGGAACCCCTTCTAAAAATCCAATTTATACCCAGCCTGTAGAAAGAGCAGGAAAATCGGTTACTGATAAGTTGGGAGCTATCCGCCAGAAAATGGAAGATCAGGAAGCTACCGTTCACGTGATCTCAAGTCTGGATGACGTAGCCTGGACATCGAACCTAAGAGGAAGCGATGTACAGAGCAACCCAGTATTCCTGGGATATATTGTGATCACTAAAAACGATGCCGTTCTTTTTACGGATCTTGAAAAGCTGGAAGTAGAGGCAAGAAAACAAATGGATGATTCCTTTGTGAAAATGATGCCTTACGAAGAATTTTATAACTACCTGAAAACATTTAAAAACGAAAAAGTACTGGTTTCTCCGAACAGCAACCAGATGATCTTTGAAACGTTAAAAGAAGACAACCAGTTTCTGAAAGCTGCAGTGCCGGGGAACCTGATGAAAGCTCAGAAAAATGAAACAGAGCTGGAAGGATTCAGAACGGTTATGGTGAGAGACGGTGTGGCTATGGTAAAATTCCTTTACTGGCTGACCCACAATGCAGGAAAAGAAGCCATGAATGAATATTCTATCGGTGAAAAGCTGAGAGGTTTCCGTGCAGAAGGAGAAAACTTCGTAGGAGAGAGTTTCGGCAGTATCGTTGGTTACAAAGATAACGGGGCCATCATGCATTATTCAGCAAAAAGCGAAGGCAGCAAAGAAGTTACCAATGATGCCAGCATTCTGGTAGATTCAGGAGGTCAGTATCTGGAAGGAACTACCGATATTACAAGAACATTTGCATTGGGAACGGTTTCTGATGAATTCAAAAGAAATTCTACCCTGGTTCTTCAGGGATTAATCCGGTTATCGAGAGTAAAATTCCCGAAAGGAACCAAAGGAGTTCACCTGGATGCTATCGCAAGACTTCCGCTTTGGATGGAAGGGAAAGATTTCAATCATGGAACCGGTCACGGCGTGGGAAGTTTCATGAATGTACATGAAGGTCCTCAAAGCATCAGAAAAGATATGAATCCTCAGGATCTTCTTCCGGGAATGGTATGTTCCAACGAACCGGGATATTATCTGGAAGGAGAATACGGAATCCGTCATGAAAACCTGATCGCTGTAAAAGAAGCGGAAAAAACAATTCACGGAACATTCTATGAATTTGAAACCTTAACATTCTGCCCGTTCTTTAAAGATACCATTGTAAAAGAAATCCTTTCACAGGAAGAAATTACATGGCTGAACGATTATCACAGAACCTGTGAGGAAAAAATAGGTCCTTACCTGGAAGGAGAGGTTAAGGAGTGGTTCCTGGAGCTGGTAAGTCCACTTTAAAGAGTTAAGAGTTAAGAGTTAAGAGTTAAAAATTAATAGTTGAGAAAACGGGTCTAAAATACGAACCCCTGAACTTTAAACTCTAAACCTTGAACTTTAAACCAAACCTTGAACATTTATAATTGTTAGATAAATTTTTGATGCCCTGCGGATTTCTCTGCGGGGCTTTTTCATTGCTGCCACCGTATTTTTACGGATATATTTTTAGGGATTCCCCTGACAGAAGAGAATGCAGACTGATCTATATTTGCATCAGTAACAAACAAGACATCATTCATAACTTCATATACACTTTAGTAAATTCAAAGCAGGTAAAACCATTTCGTTCTGAAGTGGTTTTATTTTTTATCAAAAATTTTATGAATTAATGGATGCGGCCGGATTGGCTTCAGGAATCTTAATGGATCAAAACAATATCAGGGAAACTTTAAATGTTGTATTACGCTCTGATTTGTTTAATTTCGCTAAAAACTAACCATACAGGATTTTGAATAAGCAAGAAAAAACTTTTGTGGTTACTGTTTTTTCTCCCACAGATTTTGCAGATGACACAGATTTTAAAATATTGAGATAAGTGGAAGAAGTAAGAGTAATTGAGAGAACCTAAGATTTTTCCAGCTATATTCTTTAAGCAAAGCTCAGCTTAATATTCTTAAAAACTTAAAGGATCTTAATGGTTTAATTTTTTTATTTCCTGCAGATGTGGCTGATGAAGCAGATTTTTATAATTTGAAAAGATGATACAAGACTATTTCCGAAGCTTTAATATATTCTCCGAAAATGAGATCAGCGATTTTCTACAGCTTTTTGAAGCCAGGAAAGTGTATAAAAATGATTTTTTCGTACAGGAAGGTGAAAATTGTAAAGAGATTGCCTTTATCGTTTCCGGAATTTTCCGCTCATATTATATAGCAGATGAAGGAAAAGATATCACCTACTGTTTCAGATTTCCCAATCAGCTTATGGCGGGGTATTCATCATTTATTTCAGACTGTCCGAGCAGGGAAAATATGCAGGCTATCACTGATGCAGACCTTTTGATCTTAAAAAAAGAAGCCGCAGATGAGCTGGTGAAAGATGATCTGAACTGGACCAAATTTTTAAAGAAAATTGCCGAACAGGAATATCTTGAACTTGAAAAAAGATTTTTCCAGCTTCAACGTGACAGTGCTGCCCGGCGGTATGAAATTCTGGTAGAAACCCAGCCGGATTATGTTCAAAAGATTCCCCTGCAATACCTTGCTTCTTATCTGGGCATTACACAAAGACATCTCAGCAGGATCAGGAAAGAAATTATCCTGTAAATCAGAATATATTTTAGAAGGGCATACAGAAAAAACGACGGAATCTTTTTAACCGTTTTAGACATTTGTCCTACACATGAATTGCATGGCTCTATAATTTTGTAAAAAAAATATATGGAGCATAATATTCTGGTCGTTGGTGGAAACGGTCTTGTAGGAAAAACAATTATACGGATCCTGAAATCCAGAAACCCACAGGTAAATGTTTTCATCGGCGGCAGAAAAGGAGGGGAAACGGACCATCATCTGAAAATTGACGTCACAAATCCTTCGACTTTTCAGGTAATTGATGATAAAAAAATCAGTCTGATTATCCTTTCTGTTAATGACAAATCCGATCATATTCTTCAGTTTGCAATAGAAAACGGTATTGATTATTTAGACATCACAAAACCGACTCCCGATCTTGTGCGAGCTTATGATATGGCTAAAAACACTAATGTTAAGAGTCGAATTGTATTCAGCTCAGGATGGATGGGAGGCATCGTCAATGGATTGGCAAAAACACTGGCCGCCGGAAGCTCCGACATTCAGGAAGTAAAGCTTTTTGTGTATTATTCCGTGAAAGACCTTGCAGGGGAAAGTTCAGCCCATTTTATGGCGGAGAATGTGGCAAAACCATTTATCCGCTATGAAGATGATCAGCAGGTCTCTGTGAAACATTTTTTGGATTCTGAGAAGTTTGATTTTTCTTTTGGAATTGGCAGCAGACAAGCTTATAATTTTGATGTTCCTGATTTATATATTTTAAATCAAATTGAAAAAGTACCTACTGTAAGTGTTAAGATGACTTATAACTCTAAATTCATTACATGGCTTTTAAGTGCATTTCAAAAGATCAGGCTTTTTAATATTCTGTCATTGAAAGAAAGGAGAATGATTTTCGGGTCCAGTGGAACAGGAGATCAGAGTGTATTCGAGATCATTGTAAAAACAAAGGACGGGGTTGAAAAGTTGAGTTTACAGAGTACTGAAGGACAGGCGGAATTAACAGCACTTTCTGCGGTTTTGCATACGGAAGAACTGCTGAAAAGTATACATGATAACAAAATTTATTTCAGCCATCAGCTGCATCAGCCTTTTTCATTACTGGAAAAGCTTAAAGCATACGAAACAATTCATATAAAATCATCAAGATGAAAAAAATAGCCATTATCAACGGTCATCCCAATAAAGATTCCTTCAACTTTGGAATAGCAAAAGCCTATAAAGATGGAGCCTTACAGGTGGGCAATGAAGTAAAAGAAATCACAATAGCTGACCTTAATTTTGATCCTGTCCTTCATTTTGGATATCAGAAAAGAATGGAGCTGGAACCGGATCTTTTGAAAGCATGGGAAATCATCCAATGGGCAGATCATCTGGTCTGGATTCATCCGGTGTGGTGGGGCGGAATGCCTGCGCCTATGAAAGGTTTCCTTGACCGGCTTTTTCTCCCGGGATTTGCCTATCGTTACAGAGAAAATTCAATCTGGTGGGACAAACTTCTTAAAGGTAAAACCGCACATATCATCACAACCCTGGATCAGCCTGGATGGTATTACCGGTTGTTTTACGGCAGGCCAAGCGTTAATCAACTGAGAAAATCAACGCTGGAATTCTGTGGTGTCAAGCCTGTGAAAGTAACTTATATCGGAATCATAAGAAATTCTACTGAAGCGCAGCGTGAAAAATGGCTTCAAAAGGTGAAAGAGCTTGGTAAACGGCAGAAATAACCCGTCATTACGAGGAATGAAATGGCGAAGCAATCTTATAATTGTGAGTATGATCTCGCGCAGATCTTAATGATTAGGCAGATTTTTTTTAAACGAATGACACTAATGTTTTGCACAAATGATCACTAATCCGAGATGGTTTTAATAAGGACATCGGAATTAAATTTTATCAGAGATAAAATCTTTGCGCCTTAAAAAGATTATGTGAAGTAAATAAAAATCTTGCGCCTTTGCGATATCCCAACAATAGATGAATACAAATCTAAAAAGTTCAATCACAGCAATAGACAATCTGTATAAAAACCATCCATAAAAATTAGCACGAAAAAGCGTAAATTTGCCGCATGAATAACGATACGATTTGCGCACTGGCTACAGCCAATGGAGTAGGGGCTTTAGGGATTATCAGAGTTTCCGGGAACAATGCTTTACCGGTTGTCCAGAAGAGTTTTCCGGCAAAAAATCTGGAGAAACAGAAATCCCACACCATTCATTATGGTTATTTTATGGACGGTGAAGAAGCTGTGGATGAGGTGATGCTTTCTATTTTCCTGGCTCCGAAAAGCTTTACGACAGAAAATTCTGTGGAGATCGCTTTTCATGGCTCACCGCATATCGGTAAACGTATTCTGGAAACCCTGATCAAAAATGGGGCGAGAATGGCTAAGGCCGGGGAATTTACCCTTCGTGCCTTCATTAACGGAAGAATAGATCTTTCGCAGGCAGAAGCTATTGCGGATGTGATTGCGTCAGAAAATGAAGCTTCGAGAAAAGTAGCCATCAATCAACTGAAAGGTGGAATAACCAATGAAATTTCATTATTGAGAACCGATCTTCTGAATTTTGTTTCCCTGATTGAACTTGAACTGGATTTTGCTGAGGAAGATGTGGAATTTGCTGACAGAACGGCTCTGAATGGACTTCTGGATAAAATTGAACTGAAATTAGATTCTCTTATCGACAGTTTCCAATATGGAAATGCCATTAAAAACGGAACAGCCGTTGCCATCATCGGAAAACCGAACGCGGGGAAATCCACCCTGCTAAATGCACTGCTGAAAGAAGAAAGAGCGATTGTCAGTAATATTGCGGGAACCACAAGAGATACGATTGAAGAGGTGCTGCATATCAAAGGCCACGCATTCCGTTTGATTGATACGGCGGGACTTCGTGAAACGGTTGATGAGATTGAAGCGATCGGAGTAAAAAAAGCTAAAGAAAAGGTAGAGAATGCCAATATCCTGGTATATCTTGCCGATGCAGCTACAGAAGACTATTCAGAAGATATTGAGATGATCAGATCCCTTCAGAGAGACGATCTGAAACTC
The DNA here is from genome assembly GCF_016745235.1 of Chryseobacterium endalhagicum. Taxonomy (GTDB): domain Bacteria; phylum Bacteroidota; class Bacteroidia; order Flavobacteriales; family Weeksellaceae; genus Chryseobacterium; species Chryseobacterium endalhagicum. The sequence continues at coordinate 1,177,640 of NZ_JAELVM010000001.1, forward strand.
ATCATCTGTGCCACAAAAATAGATGAAGTACTGCCTCCGAAATATGAAGCAGTAGAAGATATTTTCAGAAAAGAAATCGATCAGGACTTCGATTTTATCAGAATTTCCGCAGTAGAACACCAAAATATTCAGGATCTTAAAAATGAACTGTCTTCTTATGTTGAGCAGTTGAAATCCCAGGAAAGCAACGTCATCATTACCAATCAAAGACACTTTGAAGCCCTTCAGAAATCTCTGGATGCTACCCATAAAGTAAAAGAAGCCATTTCCTTCCAGATCTCTACAGAACTTCTGGCTTATGAACTGAGAAACGCCCTGGAACATCTTGGTGAGATTTCCGGTGAAGTAACGAATGATGAGGTGCTGGGGAATATTTTTTCGAAGTTTTGTATCGGCAAATAACCCGTATAACTCGCTTGAAATCAATGATTTACGTTGAAATAATGAAATTCAGGAAATATCCAGTAAAGCGCTATTTTACAGCGCTTTACGTATTTTAAATAAAGAAATTAACGTTATAAATCATTTGAATTTGTCCCCAGTTTTGTCCCCAAATTCTAACCTAAAAACTTCAAGATTTTACAGGTTAATTCACTGCACTTAATAAACACTATCATATTATAAATAAGCTAATTATTATTTATTTAAATATAATTTTCCAGAATTTTTACCAGCTTTTTCAAATAATCTATTGAAGAACAATAATTAGTCTATTCTTCACTTTGAACAATTTATTTTATGCATTTAAAGGTTAATTTACTGTACTTAATGAGCCTAATTACTTTGTAAATTGATTAATAACGATCAAAACTTGATTTCTAAGATTCTCATCCATTTTTTATGATTCTCTTTGAGGGAGTTTAGTTAGCCTATTTTAGATTTTGGACAAATTATTGCATTCATATACAAACATTTACAATTATTTGTTTTCAAAATATTACAACTAATAGAGTAAAAAGCAATGAGTACAAATATTCATATATTAAAAACATGCGAATATTGTGGATCAGAATTTGAGGCCAAAACCACTGTAACAAGGTTTTGTAGCCAAAGATGTAGAACAAGAATGTATAAGAAACATAATAAATATTCATTTCCAACTATAGAAAATCAGACTTTATGTTATCCTACAATGTCAACTTACTCTCCCTTTGATTGCCTTACAGTAAAAGAAGCTTCCCATCTTATAGGCTGTGTTCCAAGTACGATTTATGATATGATAAAAAAAGGGAAGTTATCTTATATCAATTTCAATCAAAGAAAAATTAGAGTTTTTAAAAAAGAAATTGAAAAGATATTATATGGAAGCAAAACAGGGATACAACCATTTATATTTAGAGATGTAGATACAAAAGCAAAAGAATGTTGGACAATTAATGAAATAATTAATTTATATAAAATATCTGCCAGCTCCCTGTACAATAAATTGAAAATATATAATATAATTAAAGTAAAGAAGGGAAAATCTGTATATGTATCTAAAGAAATTATACGAAGGTTATTCAATACAGTTATTAAAAATAATAATTAATATAGTTAATTTCATTTTATCAAAAGGACAACAAAGGACAAATTAGGCTTTTCAAAGACATAATTTAAAACTAAACAGAGTTTATAATATTTTTGTAGATAACTCTAAAACAGAATATTATGACACTTATTAAATTACGTAAAAAGCCAGCAGCTAAAAATACTGTTAGGCTTTATTTAGATGCTTATCCTCCTATCTATGATCCAATAACGGGAAAATCACAGCGAAAGTTTTATTTAAAACTTTTTCTGTATCGCATGCCTCAATCACAACTTGAAAAAAAACATAATGACCAAACATTATTCCTGGCAGAGAATTTAAGAGTAAAAATGATGCTTGAAGTATATAATAACAGAATTAGTAAAAAATTACGAATGAGTATATTATCAGGGAATTACTAATCATCTGAGACTTTTCAAGCAATAAGTATCTATTATTATGGATACACACTACGAAATGTTATGGGTTAATCCCATACTCAATCATTTAGTTAACAACCTTTCATGTTAAAAAACATTGATATGAGTTCTAACATTGAAACCATAAGAATATGCCAATATTGTGGCAAGGAATTTATCGCAAAAACAACTGTCACAAGATACTGCAGCCATACTTGTAATAAAAAGGCATATAAAGCAGCGTTAAAAACAAAAAAGATAGAAAAAAGTAACATAGACACTCAACTTTTTAAAGAATCCTCTATAGATACTATAAATAACTCTGCTTTTCTAACCGTTAAAGAATCAGCCTGCTTATTGAAATGTAGTAAGCAAATGATATATGATCTAGTTAATTCGGGTCGTTTAAAATCAATAAAGCTATCAGTAAGAAGCACCAGAATTAGTAGAATAGAAATTGACAATCTTTTTAAGATTAATATTCGAAGAGACAAAGAGAATTAGAAGTCGAAATAAACTGTAATTGTAAAATGTCTTTTGACTGTTTAAACTATTTGTTAATGATAAAAATAAACGGCGATGACAAGGGTAACACTAAGACAAAAGCCCATAAGTAATGGACAAGAATCTCATTATTTGGAAATCTATCCTCCCATAGCACATCCAATAACAGGAGACCTTAAGAGAAAGTATTTTCTACATTTACATACCTATGTGAATCCTAAAAATAATGTAGAAAAACAACATAACATTGAAACTTTGAAATTGGTGGAATATAGAAAAGCCGAACGTTTAATAGATATTCAAAATAAAAATTATGATTTTTTAATCAAAAAAAGGATAGCCAATTTTACAGAATTCTTTCAAGCTGAAGCAAACAAACGACCAGATTCATACAATTGGCAAATGGCCGTAAAGTATTTTCAGAAATTTTGTGGAAAAAATTTACCTTTTAAAGAGCTTGACTGTTCTATATGTGAACAATTTAAAAATTTTATGCTGTCTAATCCATCAGTGGGTCAAGACAAAAGAAAAATCAGTCTTAATACTGCGTCATCATATTTTGATAAATTTAGAAATACTATTAAGAACGCTTTTATTAATAAATATATTTTCAAAGATTTCAGTAATGTAGTCAAAGGAATAAAATTGGAAGAAACTCATAGATGTTTCCTTTTTTTAAATGAGCTACAAAGTATGGCCGACGCAAAATGTGAATCACAATTAGTTAAGAAAGCTGGCTTATTTTCTGCATTAACTGGTTTTCGTTTTTCCGATATTAAAAAGCTTGTATGGGGTGAAATACAAGGCTTTAAGGGTAGTTATTATATTTTATACAAACAAAGTAAAACTGGAAACGCAGAATACTACCCCATATCAGATAAAACATTAGAAATATTGGGATCTCCGAAAGAGAATAATGAAAAAGTTTTTGAAGGAATTAAGTATGATGATGTCATTAAGTTTCTCAAACCATGGCTAAAGAATGCCGGCATCAACAAATACTTTACGTTTCATGGCTTTCGACATACATTTGCTACATTACAACTTGCATCAGGCACATCCATTTATACAATTTCTAAACTTTTGGGTCATAGAAATCTTAAGACAACAGAAATTTATGCTAAAATAATAGATTCCGTTGCCAGAGAAGCGTCATTAAAAATTAAGTTAAATTTTGATTAAAACCTGAATAATAAGATATAGTAATTTTTTCCACTTTTTTACCATAGTGGTAGATTAAAGTATTATTATCAGAAAATATATATTTCCGCACCTCTATAAAACTGCTATTTAAGTCTAATTTATATTATCTTAGGCCAAGTAATAAAAAGTCAATTGATTTTGATCTTTTGCTTAATAAGTACTTGGTTGAAGATTTTTAAGGATACTCTATGCTTAGATATTTATTATGACAATGATCTGTAACAATTTAATAATGCTGACTTCTTAGATCTGAATTAATTTTCTTAATAATAGCCCCTTATTCAAATTACGGTTTACCATAATTTGCTGATATACTGTTTTTCTTATATTTGTTTAAATAGCCATTTTTTGATTTTATAACTGATACTTGAATAAGTATTTTGTACAAAATCAATTTTATATTCTATAAGTGAGTTGAATCGTTAGGAATATAAATAACTGGCTATTAAAAATATTACTGATAACTATGATTGGCTATTATATATTTAGTATAGCTGTAAAAAACAAATAAATGAAAATAAACTGTATCCATTTACAAAACTTCAGAAAGCTACAATCTTGTAAAATAGATTTTTCTGAAAAAGAAACAATTTTTGTGGGAGCAAATAATAGTGGTAAAACAACTGCTATGGATGCGTTGATGATTTTCCTTAAAACCAAAAGTTTCAAACCCCAGGATTTTACACTCTGCCATTGGAAAAGTTTAAACGAAGTTGGAGAAAACTGGATTAAAGCAAATGAACTGAAAGAAGGAGATAAGTCTACAAAACTATTAGAACAATATCTACCAGTACTGGATTTATGGATTGAAGTTGAAAATTCGGAGCTTCATTATGTAAGTCATATAATTCCTACCTTGGATTGGAGAGGAGGTTTATTAGGCATAAGGCTACGATTTGAACCTAAAGATATGGATGAATTAATAAAAGAATTCATAACTCTTCATAATAAATCAAACAAGCTATCACAAGAAAAAGGAAAAGACTTCAAACTATGGCCAAAAACATTTTGGGATTTTTGTGAACGCAAACTTAATGCTCATTTCACAATCAAAACTTATCTGCTTGATCCTGATAAGTATGATGAAAAACAAGAATTGTTAGATAATAATATAGCATTAGATGGAGATGTTTTGAAGGGGCTAATAAAAATAGACATTATTAATGCTCAACGAGGATTCAGTGATGCAAATTCTGAAACCGTAGAGAGTAATAATAACAGGAATTTATCTTCACAATTAAGAGCTTATTATGATAAGCATCTTAATCCAACATTGGAACCAACCGAAAAAGATATAGATGCATTAGAGTCAATCAATAAAGCTCAGGATGATTTTGATAAGAATCTAAAAGAAAGCTTTAAGACATCTCTTTCGGAACTTGAAGGGTTAAATTACCCTGGCTTTGGAAATCCTCAAATTCAATTATCTACTAAAGTTTCAACTTCTAATGGTCTCCAACATGATTCAGCAGTGAAGTATTACCTCGACAAAGATTTATCATTGCCAGAAAAGTATAATGGCTTAGGATATCAAAATCTTATATCAATCATCTTTAAATTAATAAGGTTTAGAGATGAATGGATGAGGATTGGCAAAAATGCAATTACTGATGATGAAGTTATAGAACCATTACATCTAGTCTTAATTGAAGAACCAGAAGCTCACTTACATGCCCAAGTCCAACAGGTTTTCATTAAAAAAGCTTATGAAGTACTGCGAAACAATAAAAATTTAGGTGGAGAAAAAGACTTTACAACACAATTAGTTATTAGTACTCATTCCAGTTACATCGCTCACCAAAAATTTGAAAGCTTAAGATATTTTAAAAGAAATAATTCTTTAGCTCTTCCTACATCAGAAGTGATTAGTCTAAAATCAGTTTTTGGCGAAAAAGATAAAGAGACAGAAAAATTTGTGATTCGATACCTGAATACAACACATAACGATTTGTTTTTTGCCGATGCCGTTATTTTAGTAGAAGGCCCAGCCGAACGAATTCTTGTACCACACTTTATAAAGAATGAAAATTCATTATTAGACCATTGTTACGTTACAATTTTAGAAATAGGAGGAAGTCATGCGCACAGACTAAAATGTCTCATTGAAAAATTAGGTTTGATCTGTTTGGTAATTACTGATATTGATTCCATTAATCCAAATGACAATGGAAAGAAATGTCAGCCTGAATCGGGAAAGAATTATAAAACCAATAATGACACCCTCAAAACTTGGCATCCGCAAAAAGAACTGTTAGACGAATTGTTGAATTTAAGCTCAGAGGATAAAATAAAAAAAGATTTGCCAATTAGAATAGCTTATCAAAAACCGATCAAATTTGAAAATGGAGATAACAAAATCATTGTATATCCCTACACATTTGAAGATGCATTGGTCATTGAGAATAAGCATAGTTTTAAAGCTATTACTAATGCTACAGGTCTTTTGAAAAAAATGGTAGAAGCTTCTAAGAAAGAGGATTTAAAAGAGTTAGTAAAAGAAACATACACAATCATTAACGACAAACAAGCTAAAAAAGCAGAGTTTGCTTTAGACGTTTTATATTTTGAAGATCCAAAAAAAGTAAAAACTCCTTCTTATATAAAAGAAGGATTAGACTGGATTGAAGAACAATTAAAAAGTAACAAACAAGGACTAATAAACTAAACATAAATCTAATGGCTGAATATACTAATGAAATAGATACTCCAGTTGATGATGTGATTTATGAAAGTATTAAACCGTCATCACCCCAAAGCTTTTTCCTTTTTGCAGGAGCAGGTTCAGGCAAAACGAGAACACTTGTAAATGTATTGGCTCGTTTTAAAGAGGAGTTTGGACAGGAATATAAATTAAGAAATAAAAGAATTGCAATCATAACATATACTAACGCAGCTGCCAATGAAATCACTCATAGGTTGGAATATAGTTCAATATTTAATATTAGTACGATTCATAGTTTTTGTTGGGAATTAATAAAGAGTTTTACGCCTGATATCAAAACCTGGATAAAGAGCAATTTGGTTGTTGAAATAGCTGAATTGCAAGGACAACAATCCAAAAGTAGAGACACAAGTAACAAGACATCTATAGGCAGAGCTAAAAAAATAGAATCCAAAAATAGAAGGCTTGCATCATTGGAAACGATTCAAAAGTTCATTTATAATCCAAATGGGGATAATCTAACGAAAGATTCTTTAAATCATACTGAAGTAATTTCTATTACTGCTGATTTTATTAAATCAAAAGACTTGTTCAAAAAAATACTAATAAGCAGATACCCTGTTATCCTTATAGACGAAAGTCAGGATACCAAAAAGGAACTAATCGATGCATTATTTGAACTTCAAAGTCAATATGAAGAAAGACTTTCGTTGGGATTGTTTGGAGACACAATGCAAAGAATTTATGCAGACGGAAGAGAAAATTTGGGAATAGGATTACCAGAAAAATGGGTTAAGCCTGCAAAAAAAATGAATCATCGTTCGAAATCAAGAATAATTGATCTTATAAATAAAATCAGAGAAGATATAGATGGTCAGGAACAATTCCCCCGTATTGAAAATAAAGGTGGGATTGCTAGATTCTTTGCTGTTGCTCGTACAAAAGATAAGTTTGAAACAGAAGAACAGATTCGTCAGAAAATGTATGAAGCAACAAAAGATGATAAATGGAATGGGAATGATTCTGAAGTTATGACTTTAACATTAGAGCATCATATGGCTGCAAGTAGAATGGGATTCTTCAACTTTTTCGCGCCTCTTTATGGTGTTGATAAATTAAAAACAAGTTTGTTAGACGGATCTTCATCTTCGGTTAATTTATTTACGAAAATAGTTTTGCCTTTACATAAGGCTCATATTAAGAAGAATAAATTCGAGATTGCTAATATCGTAAAACAGCATTCTCATTTAATAGATAAGCATACATTACAAAATGATGATAATAAATTACAATTATTGCATATCGTAAATAATAAAGTCAACGAATTATTATCTTTCTGGAATGAAGATAATCATCCCACATTACTCGAGATACTCAAAAAAATACAAGAAACCAATTTGTTTAAAATTCCACCGGTATTAAAAGTGGTTTTGAAAAGAGTTAATGTTGATTCAGATGTTGAGATTGAAGATGATGAAACAACGGAGGAGGATGAGGTTTTGACAGCTTGGGAAGAAGCATTGAAAGCAAATTTTGCCGAGATTATAAAGTATAATGAATATATCAACGAAGAGTCGAAATTTGGAACGCATCAAGGTGTTAAAGGATTAGAGTTTGAACGCGTAATGGTTATTATCGATGATGAAGAGTCTAAAGGCTTTATGTTTAGCTATGATAAATTATTTGGTTTAAAACCACTAACTTCCACAGACAAAAAAAATATAGATGAAGGTAAAGAAACAGGAATAGAGCGAACGATGCGATTATTTTATGTAGCTTGTAGTAGAGCTAAAGAAAGCTTAGCAGTAGTTGGTTACACAGATTTACCTGAAGGATTAAAGAAAAATATCATTAGTAATGAGTGGTTTAGCGATGATGAGGTAGAAATTATTATCTAAAAGAGTCAATTTATAATATGAGCACAGAAGCATTATATGCCAAATATGATCTCCTACTTCCTTCAAAATTTAATGGAGGCTATTTGATTATTGCTCTTTATGAGAAAATTAAAAACCGCGAGATCGAAGAATACTTTACGCAAAAAGAAATCAATGAAATCCTGGCAGATATAAAAGATGAATTTAATCGGGAGCCAATCCGTCCATGGAACAACATTAAAGATAACCTGTTCCATTACTTCCTGCGAAGTCATCCAGACGAACCCTGGAAATACTACCTGACAGGGTATGCTAAAGATTTAATAGATTTAATAATAGGTAAATTAGAAAATTCATATAAGAGCCACCCACTCAAAAAAGACGTTCAAGATACTTTTACTATACATCATAATGAGATCAACACGATTGAAGAACTCACGAGAAAGTTTGGCAGATTATTTATCCAGGGCTCGAAGAAAATCATTGATGACCATTTAGAAGCTTTGGAAGATGAATTACGAGAGGCATATAAAGAGCTAAACGATATTCTTCGTAGGGAAGATGTGCAAAGTGCCACTTCTTTAGTACAAGCATTTACCATTGTCTTTAAAAAGTTCGGAGAAAGAGCTGAAGATATCACAGAAGCTATCATTTCCAAAGATAAATTCCTGGGCGATCTGCAAAATGTGGTTGATCAGTTTTATAGAAAAATGGAAGACGATGGAAAATTCAATACAGATAATGTACCAAAAAGTAAAAGTGATTGGGAAAAGGCGCGTGAGATTTATGCAGATATCCGGGACTTTTTTAATTTAGTAGATCGTAAGGTATACATTATTCGTAGGCAAATTAACCACGCCAGTGAGAAACTGACAGAACTCCAGGAGCAATTTTCTGTCAGAGCCTTTTTTCGGCTACAAATAAAAAAACTGCATAGAACAATTTTGGAAAGTTCGGAATATACAACCAATGGTATTAAGTTCAGCAACAATTTCCCCTTAAAGCAATTGGTATATGAGCCTGTTCGAATGCTTTATCCAGTATATTACGAATTTGAACCTCCTAAACCTAATATTGTTATAAACGTTGAGGTCGATGAAATATACGAACGAGATGAAAAGGAGAAGATAGCAAAGGATATTAACCGCCAGCAGGTCATCAATCAATGGGTTGATAAAGCAAAAGATATTTTGGAAAGCCAAAAATCCCTTTTAGTAAGTGAGTTGATGACCCGGATCATAGAGGAAGAAAAAGATCTCTCTATCGCTTACCAGGTCGCTTCCCGCATAACAGCTTACGCTTCGGAGAATATCCATATTTTGATCGATGTAGAACAAAAGATCATCACCTTATCACAGCAAAATCTATCCCTATGGAAAACGAGAATTATGAAATAAACGACTATTCTTTTCTGATGGAGGAAAGTGTTGAAAAGCATTTTGCCGACATCAATATTCTATTGTTGTCGGGAAAACATATCGATCACAAGTATTACGCAGAATATACTGTATTGGAAAGCTATGAATTGCAGTGGAAAAATTTTTATAACAGCCTGTACCGGATTGATCTCGTTGCCGATATTTTTGATAGAAGCCGGTATTATTATCTCGATTTCACAGAAAATGGGAAAGGAAAGCTAGGCGATGCGAGCCGGAACAAAGAGCTAACCGAGTTACAAACACTTATTGGACTTACGCTTTTGGATATGTATTACCAAAAGTATTTTGACGAAGAAAAAATCATCTATTGGAACGAGATCAAAACACAAATATTAGAAAGCGACCATCAGGATGCGTACAAACGGATATTGTTCAATGATATCAGAGAATCTTACGACGAGAAAGAATGGAATGAAGTACATACAAAGTTCAGTAAAACCATGGAAAATTTTGATAAGTTGGGTTGGGTAGAAAAACAATCGGGAAGGAATGAAGATCTGGTTTTTGAAATAAGACCCGCTATTCACCGTTTAGCCAAGCTGTATGAGAAGGAGCTTCAGGGTTTTGAATCGTTTAGCCAACAACTTAAAAATGATGAAGCATGAATTATCCAAGAATTTACTCCTTATCTACGGTAGGTATTCTTAAGCACTATATACACGATTACCTTTTTCATCCGACGAGAACTGATTTTGTGGGTTCCAATGGCGTCGGAAAATCCATTATTGCAGACTTACTACAAATGATTTTTGTGTATGACAAAGGTCTGATTGAATTTGGGACTGATGGTGTGAAAAAAGAAGAACGACAAATTAATACACTTCCCTATAAGACTAAATGTGCCTACTGCTTCCTGAATATTGAAGTTGATGACGGAAAATTTATCACTGTTGGAATACAGATAAACAGTCAGAAGGGTAAACGAATTATTCCTTTTGTTATTACGAAACAGGCTGATATAAGTCTGAAGATAAATGAATTGGCTATTGGTAAGGAAGAACTGATATTCTCCAGAGATCTAATAAAAGAAAAAGATGATGGGGAAAAAGAAATTTTAGATATACAAAATTTAGCAAAATTTATTTACGAAAAAAAGAAGTTTATGTTAAACTTCTTTAGTAACAATGAATCGGTCAATACCTATTACAAATTTCTTTATGACAAAAACATATTACCGCTCAACCTTAATCAGGATAAGAATTTAAAAGCTTTTGCAAAAGTGATACAATCTTTTTCCAAAGCCAAAACATTAAATTTAAGCGGCAATCAGGCGTCAAGAAATTTAAAAGAATTTCTTTTTGAGGAATCAGATGAAGATATTCTCTCCAACTTTCAAAAAGAGCAAGCGGAACTTGAAAAAATTTTGCGGGAGTATGAAAGCCTGAATACAGACATACAAAATTTATCCAATAAACAAAAAAGACTAATCCACTTACGAGGATTAGAGCAGTCGCATAAAGCAAAGTTTAAATTGTTTAAAGAGGCGGAATTGCAAAACGCTCATATAGGACTAACACAATTGCAGGAAGCAGAATCAAAGGGAAATAATTTGATAAAAGTTCAGCAAGACGAACTTGATGATCTTACAGAAATTATCCGGAATTTTCCAATGGAAGAAAAAACTGTAATAAACGGTTATAATGAAGCAGATGAAAATTGTAATAGGTTCAACCGCTATCAGGAATTAGCCAACAGCATAGAAAAATTGGGTAGAGACATCGATGAGCTTAAAATGTTTATACTTCCCAAGTTAGCTGATAGCTGGGGAAATGATGTGCAAAGAATTGATATTTCAAGCAGGAACAATCACGATATAAAAAATGAAATTGCATTAGCGAAACCTTATCTGGATAAGTATAAAACGCTTGAAAAAATTCTTCAAACTAGAGCAGAACAATCGGATGTTTTAGATGAATTAAGATCATCTTTAAAAAAGGAAAAAGCAACCAAAGAAAAACTATTATCGCTATTACAGAAAAATGAAGAAAATGGGCTTTTAGATTGGTATATCAAGAATTTTCCAGTATTAAATAATGAACAGTTACAAACCGTTTTACATTATGCAACCACACCTATTACGGAAATTGCTAACCCGGATGATTCTTCTCGGTATATTAATCCAGATGAATTGATTAATGATTTTAAAGCGACTTCTTCCGAGAAAGGTATTTGGCTGAAAATGGGCGCATTAAACGAGTTCATACAGTTTAATCCAGATGCATCACTAATAGGAAACAGAACAAACCTGGAAAAATCTATAGGACAATTAATTCAAAAACTCATTACAGAAATCGAAGTTATTGATAATAAGCTGAAAGCATTGGTCAACATTTCAGATGCAAAGCCTTATGATACCACCTTTTTTAATTATTCCTTTGATCTGTCTATTGTTGAAAATAGCAATATCGAAAAATTAAAAAATGCAGTAGCCTGTATTCTACAAATTCATGAAAAAACAACCCAATACCTGTCACAAAAAACAACAGAGGAACAAGAATTACAGGAAATTAAAAACCAATTCAATATAACATATAATGAACCTCAATTTGTTAGAAAAGAGTTATTGAAGCTTCGGAAAGTGTGGAGCGATAAGAAAGATAAATTTTATGAACTTAAAGGGGCTAAGCAAAATCAACAAAAGTCTCTGGAAAAAGAGCTGGAACGTAGCAAACAAGATGTGCAAATCATTATCAGTGATCTGAAAGGAGCACAAACTAAGTTTAACACGCTCAATAGCTCTTACTACAACAATTTTCAGAAAAACCTAACATTCTTTATATCTACTCTTCAGAACCTTGATGAATTGGAAGCCGATTCCAATAAATCATGGGAAGATTATAAAACAACATTTATTGGCGTTTCCAACTCATTTGAGGAAACCAGCAATGAAAAAAACCCAGCAGTACAGCTTTCGATTATAGATCGGGATTTTTCATTCAGGGCTTTGGAAGAGGCTTTATTAGGTAGTAAAATAAAATCCACCGACGACATTACCACCGCTTTATATGAAGCCAACCAGACCCGAACCATCATAGCCAACGGTATCCGGGATAATATGGTTAAAATATTCAGTAAAACAACTGAACGATATGATAAATATGAGGATCAGGTAAAAAGAATAAACGCGTTCTTTGTCGATCGAAAGATTAGTGACAAATTTTATTTTAACCTCAAATTTGATGACAACAAAGAAATAAAGATAAGCCATATTAAACAGATCGCCCATGAAGTCCGAAATACGGCTACCAAGGGAGAATTGCAATTCGGACAATCTATAGTTGATTTTATTGAAGAATTTTTCAAAAAGCTGGCAAAGATCAAAGACAAGATTCCTATTGATAAACTGCTCAATCCTAAGACATACTTCGAATTATCTGCCAAGCTTACCGATCAGTTCGGAACAGAGGTGCCAGGTAGTACAGGAGAGACCTACTCAGCCATTGCATTACTTGGTATTGCAAGACTTTCAGCGGTGCAAAAGGAAAAAAGAAACGGATTAAGATTTATTATTTTGGAAGAATTGGGAAGCCTTGACAATATTAATTTTAATACTTTTCCTGCCATTGCAGAAGAATTTAAGTACCAGATTATAACCATGGCACCCCACACCTTCAATATCGGATTGTCGGACGAATGGTATGCACATCATCTGATCAAAGGAAAAGAGGAGGATAATATCAATTCTTACCCCTCAGCCTCCTACTTCAAAACAAATGACAGTAATGAAGATTTGAACATATACCTAAACAATATTACGAAATGAACTGGATTGAGTTAAGAGCCTTAAACAGTATATACGCAAATGGTGAGGTAAAGCTGAATGATACTTTGGTAAAAAGTGGGGAAATCAATTTTCTGATCAATTCTCTTAGTGTACTTGATACCTCACACAATAAGCTCTTTTGTTTAAATGGTTTTACGGACATATACGAAAAAGATTATTTGGAACAATACAATCACTATGAAACTTTTTTATCAGATAATGAATTGTTAAAACCACAACTTCGTTTCGAAGAATCGGATATTAAAATATTGATAGGGATAAAAGAAGATATGGAAACGGGCAATTTATTGCCACTAAGAGAACAGATAATTAAAAAAGAGGCAACGGTAAGAATTGTCTCACTTATGTTTTTTAAAAATGAAAAATATCTATTAGGAAAAGAAGCTTTAATCAATGCTGTAAAGAAACTTTTGCAAATTGAAGAGTTGGCCGATGATAAAGATCTTCAATACAAATACGTGCTAGAATGTAGCGCCCCCCAATGCATAGTACTCTGTGAAAATATCGATTTTTTAAAGCGTCCTACATTGGCCAGAGCCAACCAGATAGAGCTATGGTATGCAGGAGGTAAAAATGTTACCAAGTTGGATTATGCAAATACAAGAGGACTACCCATCTATTACTCCTGTGATTGGGATTATGATGGCTTGTATGTAATTTACCCTTTAGTGAAAGAGAAAATCCCCAGCATCCAATTACTTACTCCCAATGGATCTCCGAAAGGGATTGAAGAAACAGAACATAATAGTAAATGGGAAAATATCAAAAATAAAAATATAGACACTGTGTTAACTCCTGAACAATTGAGCATTATGAATGATTTAATCCGATGCAATCAATGGATAATAGAAGAATCAAATGATTTAATAGATATGATGAGAAAATAAATAGCTTTATTTTATGTCATTCAAAATACTGTAGCTACTTATTTTTCAAGATTCAAATTTGTTCTTAAAAATCATACAGGAATAGTTAGTCCTACTATATTTTAAACCTGACTGGCTTTTCTTTGCTGACTTCTTTCTTTTATAGTATCTACAGCCAGATAAACCACAGGAATCAAATCAATGTTAGCAGCATAGAGCTGGTCAGCCCACCTATCAGTACCCAAGCTAATCCGTTTTTCCATTCTGCTCCTGCTCCAGAGGTTTACCCATTCAAGGCGCTTTTTTACCTCATTTTTCATTACTGCTGATTTATGTTAAAACTGGTAGTTCTACCATCATTTTAACATAAAATTATTGAAAGGATCTATATGAATCCCACAAATTACTCAATCATAATATATTGAAAAGACAACGCTCAAATGTTTTTATCCTTCTTCAGGTTTTCAATAAAATAGGAAGGAGTGAAACCTGTTATCTTTTTGAAATGGATTACAAAGACCTGGCTGGAAGCAAAGCCACATTCCTCTGCAAGGTAGGTAATCTTATATTCCCTGTAACGTGGGTCTTCTACGAGCTTATGAGTGATATAGCTGATCCTTAACCCATTTATGTAATCATTGAAACTTTTTTCTCTGTGGATTTTAATGATCTCTGAAAGATATGTAGTATTAGTGTTCAGTTGCCCTGCCAGATAAGGCAAGTTGATATTCTTCTTCAGAAATTTACCTGACATCTCAAACTTATCCAGCTTTTGTAGAATGGATTTTGCTGTCTCATCGGTAATGCTTACAAGTGATTTGCTTCCATTCTCGTTACTCAATTTCTGAAACTCTTTACGCTCGGCTTTCTGAGTGTTTTCTTCTCTTATTTTAGTGATCAGTTCATCATATTTTTTGTGGGAGAGTTTACTTTTTCTTCTCCAGTATGTCCAACCCGTCAAAGTGAATACAAGAAGGATCACCGCAGAAACTATAAATATACTCCTCACGGTATTCGTTTTTTCTTTTTCTTTATTCTCTATGATTATTTTTACAGGAGTATTAATCCCTCTTTTTTCAGCATTTATTATACTGTCATTGAGTTTCATGTAAAAATCGGTATATTTCTTAGCATTTTGTTTATCACCTTTTGCTTCGCTAGCTCTATATAAGATTTCAAAAAGATCTCTTCTTACTTCTGGTAAATGACCTTCTTTTTCAAGTACAATCCCTCTTTGAGCATATACCATACTGCTGTCATATTTTTTCTGACTAAGGAAAAGCTTGGCCATTGAAGTGTGCGCCATAAGTGGAACAGGATTATTAAATTTATACTTTTTACAAATCACTAAAGCTTTATAGAAATAGTTCTGTGCTTCCTCTGTTTTTTTCTGCCGGGAACTTGTAGCTCCTAAGTTTACATAAATATTAGATAACTGCGCATTTTTTCTCATCGCAATATTCTTATTTGTCTCACTTAATTGTTGGATTGCCCATAATTGCTTTAGGTAATATTTTTTTACCTTATCCAAATTGGGAGCAGATTCCCCTTTCATTGTTTCAACATATGCCAACCCGTCATATATTGCACTCAACGTGTAATATCTTTTGTCTTTATCTTCAATCTTTAGACTGTGTTTTAATGCTCTATTCAAACAATTTTCAGATTCATCGAGAAGACCTAAATATGAATACGAAGATGCTAGATTTGAATAGTTTGCAGAAATAAAAAACTCATCTTTTATATTCTTGACCAATTCCTCATTTTCTTGACCTAATAAAGTCGCCTCTTTGTATTTTCCGCTTCCGTTAAAAGCTAACATCAGAAATATATTGCAGCGGAATACACCATAATCATAGTCAATTTTTTTTGCTTTTTGCTTCGCTTTTTGCGCCTCTTTAATGAGCAATGGAGTATTTCCGGAGAACTCTAATTGGCTAAGTTCGCGGATTTCTTTTTTTCGAAAGCTATATTCCGCTTTCAATTGTTCTTTATTAATATTAGAGCAAGAAATTCCGAAAATCAGTAACAATAGAAAATAAAAGTTTTTAGACATAATTCTTAAATCTGTTTAATACAATTTAATATTTTTTTCAATTTCATCTACAAAGAGTAAATGTTCTCATAATTCTGGAAAACATTTCTTAAGCAGATCCATTTTCTTGCTGTACTGATTGCAGACTTAGGGTAAAAAGAAAAAAGACAGAGAATACATAGAAAAATAATTTCATGAAAAATAAATTAGTAAGTTGAAGTTATTTCATTTGGTAATACAAATGTATAGATTCCTTTCTCTTTAAGTCATATTTTTAATAGAATATTTTAATTATTTATTCCAATCTTTTGCAACAATAACTATCTGATTAATTACTACTTACACTATAAAAAACACTTCACATATATTTCTATCAATTTAAACCAAATTACTTGGCATAAATTAAATATTGCTTCCATAATTGTTTTGCACCAACTAGGAAACTTCAATTACATTTGCGTCATAAATCATGAGAAAGAACTTAATCTATTACCTTTAACCCTTACCCCTCATTCAGGTTTTACTACAACTTTCATAAGTGACTTTAATATTTGATTAAGCAGGGAGATCATACCTTCCCTTCTTTTAAAAAAAACAATAACACAATCAATATAGATCAACCCTTAAAACCCAAATCAAACATGAAAATTTATTTATTCTTAGGAGCTTTAAGCTTCTCAATGCCTCTCTTCTCTCAAGTAGGCATTAATACTGAAACTCCAAAAGCCACACTTGATGTAGTGGGAAAACCAACAGAACCTACTGCCCTAGATGGCATCCTCGCACCAAGGCTTACAGGTGATGAGTTGGCTACCAAAACGTATACCACAGCTCAAACAGGGGCCATTATCTATGCTACAGCATCAGCAGCTTCCCTTTCTGGACAGGTAGTAAATGTAGATGCAGCGGGCTATTACTACTTTGATGGATCAGTGTGGCGGGTATTCACTGGATCGGGGCCGTCTAGTACACCAGACATAAATATCTATAAAGACAATGGCACACTGACATCGGATCGGACTGTCACACAGGACGGAAAATTTTTGAGATTTTCAAACATACAGAATACAACTTTCAATAATGGGTCTGGTGGATTAGTTCAAAGCTCAGGAAGTGGAAGTAGGGCTTCAATAGGGTTAACAAATAATGGAGCTAGTCAATTTCAGTTGTATTCCGACACCAATAGCGCTACGCAGATGTATGCTTTGGGTGCTTCTACTGCACTTAATATAGGAACACATTTAAATTCTGGATCGGCAGCGCCGATTCGATTTATCACAAGCGCAGGAGGAGGTGCTGCGGGGAATGAAAAGATGATTATTACAGGGGGGGGGAATGTGGGTATAAGCAGTAATACCCCTACAGAAAGATTTGATGTTAGTGGCATTGCCCGGTTTAGAAGCCTTCCACTAAATGGTGCTGCAAATGCTATCTATACAACCCCTGGAGGTACAGCATCTACTACCCAAAACCAAACTTTTACTGCTGCCAGAACAGTAGTTGCAGATGCAAATGGTGTGCTTGGATATGTTGAAGGAGTGCCAACAGATGCAGGAACATCAAAAGTACTTGTACTTGCAAATGCACCAGGAACACAGAATGTGCAAGGGCAATTTATTCCTAATGCTGCCATTGGTCAGTTTACAAACGAAGGCCTCGATATTCATAATGCATGGACGAATAATGTTTTTACAGTTCCATCTGGTATGGATGGAGTCTACATAATAGTCATGCAAAATTCTAATAGACATACAAGTACGGGAACAGCAACACCTACATGGCATACAGCGGCGTATTATGAAAGAAGTACTGATGGAGGAACAAGCTGGAGTACAATGATAAAACATACATATTCTGATCTTGCTGGTACTATTGTAGACAATGGCAATACTTTATACTGGACAGGATTTTTAAATTCCGGAGACAGAGTAAGGGTTCGTTTCAGCTGTAATGCTACTACCAATAATATTGTAGACTACGGAGGTATTTCCATCACTAAACTGGCTCAGTAAGGCTAAAATAAAATTGTTAATTTACAACCTAACCATCAAAAGTAAGGAAGAAGTGATTTCATTACTTGTCTTTACTTATAGCCTCTTTGTATGGTTATTTATCAATATACTGCCCGGTAAATTAGGACTAGCCAACTTCAATGTCAGTATTTCAATGAAGGACGTCACAGAAAGTGTTCTTATCTATTTGGGTATTCCTTTTCTGACCGGCTTCCTAAGCTGATATATCTTAGTTAAATCAAAAGGTATAGAATGGTACAATAGAAAATTTGTACCCACAATAAACCGCAGTTGATATGTTGGCTCTAGATAAGGATGATGTAACGGATTGTTTGATGGGTACCGGAATTAATTACCCAAGCAAAATGCATTTCAGGAATTTCGTGAACATGACGGATTTCTTACATGTAGAAACGACGAGGGTCAAAATACGCGGATAAGTGCAGCAATGATCACCAAAATACATCCGAGTAATTGGAGGGATTCAGATTATTGGATTTTTGAAAATGAAATGGCAATACTTCCTATAAATTTAAGGAATTCATCACTAATCACCAGATTTATTCAAGATGGTATAATTTATAGAACCAGCGGGAAATCCTTTAGTGATATCATTGTTTACTGAAATGATCTTACTGACATTGAGATCGATTTGAAATGTCTTTTCAATTATTAATGAGTTATTTTTAGAATATCACTACCTTTGTAATAAATATTATTAGTTTGTGGGATTCTGTTACCCCATTGTCCCTCAGAAAGCATAAATATCTGTTTATCAGTTATTTTTACTTTTTGTATCGGCAAATAGATAGTTAGAATAGAATAAAACAAACCAAACCAAAAATATATTAAACAGCAGATTATGAGAATGTCTGTAAAAGTTGTCATGAATTTGGTTTGTTTTATTTCAATTTATTTTTCCAACCAATAATATTTTACTTTCTTCACCAGGTTTTTACTTCCAATTTTTAATTTTATCTAAAAGCTTTTCTCCAAGTTCTTTTGCACTATAGGGGTCTTGTCCTGTTATCAGTTCTCTATCGTTAATAACGTTACTCAAGCTTAACATTTTTGTGTGCACAATTCCTCCCAGTCTTTCAAGAATTTTCACGGGATAATCGGGCATATGTCCACCAATACCAAAAAAGGGAATATCCTCTGTTATATATTCTGCGGCCATACTCACACATGTCATGTTATATCCATCATAAATCCATTTGTCATTAACAAACGGAGCAGATCCTAATGCTGCGGATCCATGGCAAATAGCAGCCGTAATTTTGTTGTTATTGTGGAAATGAAATAGTAATTTTCCGGTTTCTTTATTGTAATTATTATTTACAAGCCAATCAGTGTGTAAAACATCTGTCATTGGGGCATGACCTCCAGGGATAAAAAGAACGTCATAGCTGTTTAATTTTTCTTTGTCGTTCAATAAATCCGACAATTTTTGTGGAGAGCCTATTCCTAAATCCTGTAATTTAGTATCAAAATAACGTTTTGCATGCTCCATCCTTTTTTTTGAAAGTCCCCAATTGCTGAGATTATACGATTTTTCATCTATTATACAGCCTTTGCCGTCAGGACTTACAAATTCTATTTCATGACCAGCCTCAATCAGTGGTTCAATCGGATCAACCAATTCTCCGAGGAAAATACCTACATTATGAGTTCCGCCTTCTTTAAGAGGAATTTTTGTCGCTGAAGAAGTGTAAACTAAAATTTTATTTCTTCTCATTTTTATCATTTTTTATTGTTATAAAATAAATAATTATTGCAATGGGGTGTAGAAATGACCCACTCTTACAGAGAGAACAGGGTGTATTTTTTCAACAACAATTTGTTTGTAATGTTCGTTTTGCAGATGTTGAAGAAATGCCTCTTCCGACACATATTCTTCAAATAATGTAAGTTTATATGGCTCTTCGATAGATTGAAATACCTTATAATTTACATTTCCTTTTTCCTGTAAAGTTTGCTTTTGGAGTTCGGGAATAAGTGTTAAAACATTTTCTAAATGTTCGGCCTGGACCTCCCAGCTTGCAATGACAATGGTGTTCATTTCTTTTTGTTTTTGATAAACTAAAGATATGATGTGCTACTTGATCCTGTGTTGTAAGAATTAAAGTTAAAAGTGTAAAAATCAAAGCCGCGTAGATTTCCTATACTGCAAAGGTGTAATTTTCTCCCACTTTTTAAAGAAATTAGCAAAATGAGAAGGTTCTTTAAAAGATAAGCGATATGCAATTTCCTTAATAGAATACTCAGTTTGTACCAATAAGGTTTTAGCGGCTGCTAAAAGTGCTGTATGTATATGTTCTTGAGCGGTTTTACCTGTATATTTCTTAAGTGTGGCACTCAAATGATTCGGGTGTGTAGAAAGTTTATCCGCAAAATAAGCTACAGAAAAATCCCTGCTTTCTAATGAATGAATATCTTTTTTCACTTGTGCCAGGAAATTATCTATCAGTCTATCCCTTACAGTTTCGACGGTAGATACTAACTCTTTGTCTGAAATCAATGAATTTTCATACATCTGTTTGGTATGTAACAGCAGTATTTTTATATAGGCAGCAATTAGATTAAATTGTTCAGTTGACTTGGTCTGATAAAGCTGATGGATGTTTTCAAATACATTCGTCAGCTGGGCAACGTCTGTTTCATTTACATTAAGTGGAATGGCTTTGTCGAGTTGAAAAAAAGGAAAATCAAAAATAATATTTGCAAGTTCCTGATGCCGGTTAATAAAATTTTCAGTGAATATGACGGCATATTTTTTTGTCACCTCGGGATCAAAATTCCATGAAACGATCTGATATGGAGTTTTAATGTAGATGACGTTTTTTTTCTTAGTTGATCTTAAGAAACCCGAATTAAAAACACCTTCTCCTTCCAATAGAAGTGAAATAGCATAAAACCGATGTTTAAATGGTTTTGCTGGAGCTTTATAATGATCACCCTTGCTTTCAATTTTTTGAAAATGAATATCTGTATAAGGAAAAGGCTCAATCCCTAAGTACTGGCAAAGACCACTGAAATCATAAAATTCAGGAATATCGAATGTCGGTTCTTTACTGTCCATTTATTCTTATCAGGTTTTGGTTATGGTAATCAATCCTCTTAGAAAATTTTTCTGAAAAACATTCCTGAGTCTCTCTATTTTGATTTCAATAGCTGGGAAGTCTTACATTTTATGATCTATTATAAGTCGTAATCACAAACATAATCAAAGGCTCATCTCCTGTGTTTTCAATAGAATGATAGCCTATAGAATTAATGGCTGTAATATCTCCCTTTTGTAGCATTTTTCTGCGTTCCGGTCCCTCAGCTCCTGTTCTTTCACGGTATTCGCCGGTTCCATGGACTACCACATACAGTTCCTGTTCATTTCTTTGATTGTGGGTGTGAAATCCGGATTCATCTCCTTTGTCCAGTAAAACCATATAGGCGGCCAGACGGTTATTGGCCAGGTCTTTCTGATCGAACATCTGGATCATGTAGACTGTTCCGTTTCCGCCATACATGTTTTCACGTTTATCGATGCGGGTAAGGCTTCGTTCTTCCTTTTCAAAGGCCATTACATAAAGGCGGATATATTTTGAAACTTCCTGTATAACGTGGTCAAACTCTGCTCCTTCAGATAATATAACGGTATCAGCCATGTGAGTTAAATGTTAGTTGATGATAATAGAGATCAATGTAGCGAAAATTATATAAGAATACAAGCGATATACATTAATTAAAGATTAATCTAGCAGATCAGAAGCAGCCGGTATTCCCCATCATTCTCCACAGGAGCCCGGTGAACGCATGGCAATACTTTCTGATCGGGATGATCCACTGCAATTCTCCAAAGATGACCCTGGCCTAAATTGACAGGTTCAGCATCAGGCTTGGGCTGATAATGTAAATCGAAGAAATATTCCTCCAAAAAGCTTTCAAATTCCTCTTCCGGGCCGTCGTGCAATGCTTTAAGTTTTTCGCGGATTTCAGGAATCAGGATTTTTTGTACAGCCTGATCATTGGGCAAAATATCACTCGCAGCACCATAATAAGTGCATAAAAAAGTATTGGTGCCAACAGGCGAACGGTCTACATGATAGGAATATACATCTGTTGAAATAAAATCCAGCTCATCGTCCCGCTCATAATACTTCAGCAAATTAAGAGTAGGCAATGCCCCGAAATCTGTCAGGAGCTGTAAATCATTCAAAATAATTTCCCTGGCAGTGTTCCCTTCTTCCGTTAGCTGTAAGACTAACAGATCTTCAATGGAAACTTCTGTAACGTTCTCTCTTAATTGAAGTTTCGAAACAATTTCTTTAAAATCTCCATCCAGTTTTCTGTCCCAGCAAATAGCATTCATACTACCTTCAAAAGCGGTATTGACAAGTTCAGAAAAAGTAGTCACCACACCAATTTGATGGCTGCCGAAAAATGTATTGTTCATATGTTTAAATAAAGCTGCTTAACCATTAATCTTAATACAAAAATACTGAATAGACCGGAGAATAAGCGTGAATTAAAAATAAACTGTCTTCCAAAATTAAAGGCTATATAAAATCAGATTCCTGATTAAATCTGGCTCTGTAGTCCGTAGGCGAGAGACCCGTTATTTTTTTAAATACATCTCTGAAGGCTCTCTCATCACTGTAACCTACATCGCACATGATTTCAAAGATATCTTTCCGGTCTCTTTCCAGTGAGCTTTTGGCAGCTTCGATCTTTACCCGCTGCATATATTCAACCGGTGTATTGCCGGTTGCTTTAATAAAACGGCGGTCAAAATTCCGGCGGCTTACTGCAAGTTTGGAGGCTAGATTTTCAAAAGAAATCTTTTCGCTGACATTTTGTTCGATATAGCTTTGCGCCCTGATAATTACCTCATCATCATGATTTTTTTGAGGCTGAAAAATAGCAAAGGGAGATTGGAGATTTCTTCCCATATCGATCTGAAAAACTTTTGAACAGTAAATGGCGGTCTCCCTGTCAAAATATTTTTCAACCAGCATCAGCACCAGATTTAAGAATGAGAAAGCACCACCATTGGTATACAACCCCTGTCCGGCAATAAGAAGTTTATCGGTCTGAAGCTCGATGTTGGGGAAAAGTGCCCTGAAATCGTTTTCGGCCTGCCAATGGGTCGAACAGGTTTTTCTGTCCAGTACACCTGTCGCGGCCAGCAGAAATGCTCCGGTACAGATGCTGGCTATTTCTGCACCATCTTTATATTGTGTTTTTATCCAGTCAATGAGTATTTTGTTATTGCTGATCAGCTGGGCAAAGCCTTTAGGATCAGAAATGGAAGGGATGATGACCAGATCATGTTTTCTGACCGTGCTGATATCAACCGGATTAAGCGAATAAAGGCGGCTGTTTTGTTTCAGTTCTGCCAGGACACCTGCAATACGAACCTCTATACCTGGAGTATTTCCGTTTTTTTGCCAGTACTCATTAGCTTCAGTCAGTATTTCGAATGTTCCCACTACACTGCTCAAATTCACATTTCCTGCAGGAACCAGGATTGTTACTTGTTTCATCCTTAATTTTTTACAAAGGTAATATAATATTTTGTCCAAATCAACACGTTATGTTGTCTGTTTTGCAGCATTTATGTGTTTAATATAGACAATACCTTTGTCCTGTTCATTTAATAGTAAAACCAAAAAACAGAATTATGTTATTAGAAAACAAAATTGCCATTATTTATGGAGCCGGCGGAGCAGTCGGAAGTACCGTTGCAGAAACTTTTGCCCGTGAAGGAGCGAAAGTGTTCTTAACAGGCCGCAACAAATCAAAAGTTGAAGCAGTCGCTGAAAGAATTAAAGCAGCCGGGGGCTACGCGGAAGTAGCAGAAGTTGATGCACTTAATGAGACTCAAATCACAGAACATTTAAACGATGTGGTGAGTAAATCAGGGAATATTGATATTTCATTTAATGCGGTTGGTCTTCGCAATACAAAATTACAGGGAGTGGCATTGACAGATCTTGACGTCAATGATTTTATGGCTCCTGTTTTATCTCATGTGCAGTCTAATTTTTTAACGGCCCGGGTAGCCGGAAGACACATGAGTGCCAACGGATCAGGGGTCATTATGACCGTTACTTCTAGTCCTTCCCGTGTGGCAATACCGCATATGGGCGGGGTAGCAGTGGCTATGGCAGCTGAAGAGGCACTTATCAGAGATTTTTCAGCAGAACTGGGAGCTGCAGGAGTGAGAGCGGTAGGAATTCGTCCTGAAGGTATGGCAGACAGTGATACCATGGAAGAAGTATACGGTCTTCATGCAAAAGCCAACGGACTTACCCGCGAGCAGTTTCAGGGCATTATTGAAAGGAATACGCATAGCAAACGTTTACCGTTGCTTCAGGAAATGGCTGAGGTTGCTGCATTCGTCGCATCTGACCGTGCAAGCGGAATGACCGGAACAATTGTCAACATGAGTATGGGCACCATTGCCGATTAATAACCAAACCAATCCGGGCGCTCTATAAACAAAGGCTCCCGGATTTTATCTGACATATGATTAAAGAAAAATTGAAATGAAAAAATACTTATTACTCTACAGAGCTGCGAACGATGCTATGGAGCATCCAACAGAAAAAACACCTCAGGAGCAGAAAGAGATTAATGATTCCTGGATAGCGTGGGTGAGAAAATGCGGATCTCAGCTTACAGATCCGGGTCAGATTTTTGGAAGAGCTTTTAATATTACTTTGGATGGGTTTGAACCTGTCAATTCACAGATAATAGGCTTCTCCATTCTTCAGGCCCGGGATTTGGAAGAAGCTGAAGAACTTCTCCACGGGAATCCGCATTTGGGAATCAATAAGAATCATTCTTTTATCCTCTATGAACCCAGGTCTTAACCTGAAAGAAACAAAACCAATACATCATTTTTTAAATACCATATTATGAATCAGTATCAAACATTTTATGACTTACACCATCAGGCTCAGCCATTACTGATCGCCAATGCCTGGAATGTAAAAAGCGCACAGATTATCGAGAAGGCAGGATTCAGTGCCATCGCTACTTCAAGTGGAGCCATTGCCAGCTCATTAGGCTATAATGATGGTGAGCAGATCCCTTTTGAAGAATTGCTGTATATCGTAAAACGCATCAAAGCAAACACTAATATTCCCCTTACTGTAGATTTGGAGCGTGGTTATACCAATGATCTGGAAATGCTTCATTCACATATTCAGCAGATTATAGATATAGGAGCTGCAGGAATTAATCTTGAGGATAACCAGGGAGAAGATATCTTTCTGGAAAAACTGAAATCGATCACAGGATATCTTACTCAAACCAATCAAAAACTGTTTATCAATGCGCGGACAGATGTCTTTGTGCAAAAACTGGATAATCCGGTAGAAATTGCTATCAACAGAGGAAAACTTTATAAGGATGCAGGTGCAGACGGTCTCTTTGTTATCGGTCTGAAAGATGCAGAAACGGTTAAAAAAATAGTGTCGGCTGTAGAGCTTCCTCTCAATGTGGTAGGTGTTTCCACGCTTTCATCAGTTGATGAACTTGCTGACTTCGGGGTAAAACGGATCAGTATGGCGGGGATGCTGTATGGTGCAGGATACGGGAAAATAGATGAACTTGTCAGTTCTATAAAAAAGGAAAACTCTTTATCTCAATTATACTAAGTCTTAAACTCATACTGAATCATTTTGTTCAGTAGCTCAATACTAATAAACCTATAAAAAACATATTATGATACCATCTATTATTGGACTGGCCAATATTTTAAAGCTTAATGACAGGCTTTTTATCAATGCCTTAGAAAACATTACTCATGAGCATACTCTTGACCGTTTAAGTGAGTATGATAATCCTGTCAGCTGGCTGACCAACCATATTGTATGGGGAAGATATGAGATATTGAACCTTTTGGGAAGATCAGATGAAAAAAATCCCTATACGGAATTGTTCAAAAATTTTAAACCTTATGACAGAGATTCTGTATTTAACCAGATAGAATACATTAAAGAGGAATGGAATAAGATTGCTCTTCTCACCCATGAAGCTCTTGAGCTTGTCACTGAAGAAAAGCTTGCTGAAGAGCCTAAGTCGGTAACTCCAATGGGTATTCCTACCAAATTTGGAAATTTATCATTTTTTGTATGGCATGAAGGTTATCATCTGGGGCAGCTGGCCTTTCTGAAAAAACATTATACAGAAGAAGCGATGAAGTTTTTCTGATAAAGAAGCCGCCTGATATTGAATGATTGACTTGAGCTGTATCATTCTTATTTGAAACTTCAGTTAAAAAGTCCGGTATCAGAAAGGTACCGGACTTTTTTATAAGAAGATCACCAAAACATTCTGTCAGAATTGTCATATTATCACAAATCCATTACATTTGTTTTCAGTACGTATAACCCTATCACCCATTCATGAAAAGAAGAGATTTTTTAAAGCAATGCTCAGCCGCCGCATCAGGTTTAGTGGTAATGAATGTATTACCATCTTATGTTCAGGCCATGATGAGAGAAGGAAGTTCATTGCCGCATAAATCCCTGTTTCAGGTGTTCACCAATCCGGAAAACCAAGACCGGCCTTTTGTCCGATGGTGGTGGAATGGCGATAAAATAGAAAAAGCAGAACTTGCCCGCGAACTCAGGATCTTAAAACAAGCAGGAATCGGAGGCGTAGAGATTAATCCGATATCGTTTCCCTTACGTACCGAGGATATGGGAAAACCCAGTGTAGAATGGTTAAGCGATGAATGGATCGAATTATTAAAATTTACCCTTCAGGAAGCTAAATCACTGGACATCACCTGCGATCTCCTGGTCGGAACCGGATTTCCCATGGGTGGCGATTTTCTTGACAAAGAAGAATGCTCCCAGGTTGTCGTTATAGCCGTGAAAAAACTGAAAGGGCCGTTAAAAACAGAATTTTCCCTTTTTGATCTTTACAAAGAAGCCGATCCCGCCGTTACCAATCCATATACCGGAAGAACCATGGAAATGCTGGAAGTGAAATTGGTTCCCGATCCCCTCAACCGGATGGATGAAGTGATCAACCTGTCCGATCAGATTGAAAGCGGAATGATCAAAGTTTCAATACCCAAGGGAGATTTTGCAGTGTATGGTTTGGTGAAAATAGATCGCTTTATGAACGTTATTCAGGGAGCTCCCGGCGGAATGGGACCCGTACTGAATCATTATGATACCGCTGCGGTGAAGAAATATCTCAACAGGATGAGCGATACCATTCAGCAGAAAACAGGACCGCTGGCACCCTATATCAGATCTTTTTTTATTGACAGTCTGGAAACGGAAGGCGCCAACTGGAGCCGAGATATGATGAGTGAATTCAAAAAAAGAAGAAGCTACGACCTCTATCCATACCTGCCTTTTGTTCTGTTTAAAATCGGAAGCATGGGAAATACAACAGGCATTAATATCCTGTATCCGGTAAAAATGGGAACGGAGTTTAAAAAAATGATCGACCGTATGCGGTATGATTTTGAACTCACCAAAGCTGAAATATTCGAAGAAAGATTTGTACATACTTTCGCACAATGGTGCAGAGATCATAAAATTAAATCAAGGGCTCAGGCTTACGGGCGTGGATATTTTCCGCTGGAAGGCAGTTTCAAGCTGGATATCCCCGAATGTGAGACCTGGCTTAAATACGGGATCGGGGAAGATATCACTGAAGAAAAATTCATGCAGTATCCCTGGCATTTAGGCCGCGGAAATACAATGATCAATAAAATAGTGTCTTCTGCCGCCCACTTAAAAGATAAAAAACTGATCAGTTCTGAGGAACTGACCAATACAGACATGGTTTTCAATGAAACGCTGGAAATTTTTAAAATAGCAGGTGATCAGAGTACAATTTCCGGAGTTACTCATCCTGTTTTTCATGGATTTAATTATTCACCGCCGGAAGCTCCTTTTCCCGGCTGGATCACCTATGGCGGCTACCTCAATGAAAAAAACACCATGTGGCCGTATTTTAAGCATTATACAGATTACCGGGCCAGACTGTCTGCCGTACTGCAACAGGCCACGATGTTCGCCGATATTGCTCTTTTAGCACCTTTTGCAGATCAGTGGTCAGAGTACGGAGCACAGAATGAGCCTTTCCCGACTCTGGTTTCCCCTGCCTACCAGGCTTTGATATGGGAATCCATCCACCAGAACGGAAATGCCTGCGATTATGTTTCCGAGCGTGTGATTCAGAATTCAGAAATAAAGAAAGGCTTTCTTACTTATGGAAAAAGGAAGTACCATACCTTGTTTTTAATAGCCATACATAGCATGGATACGGCTACTGCGGAGAAGCTGTACGAATTTGTAAGCGGAGGAGGAAGAATCTTTTGTATTGAATCAATCCCAGACCGTTCTACAGGCTGGAATGAGCATCAGAGAAGGGATCAGGAAATACAGAACTGGATCACAAAAATGAAGGCCTATCCTGACCGGTTTATACTCCTCAATAAGCCGGCGGCAGATTTCCTCAACTGGTACAGAACCATTCAGGAAAAATATAACATCAGGCCGTATGTGAAAATTCAGGAACCAAAAACATGGGTTACACAGGTTCGTTATCAGACAGATGACACTGAAATTTTCATATTCAATAATTCCAGCAGCAAACACAGTACGGTATTGGATATCACTTTTGATCAGAATATAATCAAACACAAACATGCATGGCTGTGGGATGCTGTAACAGGGAATCGTTTCAGGCTGGAACTGACATTGGGGAGGCTGAAGATCAATTTAGGCCCGGCAGATTCAAAGCTCATTGTTTTTGATCATCATAAAAAAGGAGTCGTCCGGAAAGAAAGTCCTTTGTCCGGAAATAATGCGAAAGAGCTTGGTGGGAAATGGAATGTTGAATTCAGGCATTATGATGGAATGGTAAAACATGAGGAACTGAGTAGATTGACTGACCTCAAAGAACTTCCGGGATACACTCATTTTGCAGGAACTGTACTCTATACGAATACATTTCAGTTAACAGGTAAGTCTATGATCAACCATTTAAATCTGGGAAATGTTTTCGGGATTTGTGAAGTCCGTATCAACGGGATTGATGCCGGAACACAATGGTTTGGCCAAAGAATTTATTCCATTGCTGATTTACTCCAGGAAGGAACGAATGAGATTGAAATTAAAGTCGTTACCGTAATGGGGAATTATATGAAAACCCTTAAAGACAATGTCGTTGCCCAATACTGGACTAATCAGAAAAGGAAAGATCAGCCTCTTCAATCTATGGGGTTGGTGGGTCCGGTGATGGTGTATTAGAGTCTGAATTTTGGATTATTAGATAATGTTCTATTTTTATAAGCTATAAAATAAATGAGTTCAATAAATTTATCTTTATGAAATATAGAATTCCGGGAGAAGAGTCTGAAATATTACCTAATAAATTGGGATTAAAAAATCCACAGGATATTGCTATTTCAGAATTTGAAGGTTTTTTAGAGGCAGAAATTATACTGACAGAAAATCTACACAGTCGAACGAAATTTAATATAAAATACATCCTGAAAATTCATAAGTTGGCATTATCCCATTTATATACTTTTGCAGGAAAATATAGGAATGTAAATATTTCAAAAGGAGGGTTTCATTTTTCTTCCGCAAAATATCTTTCGGAATCAATGAGTATGTTTGAAAATGAAATCCTTTTAAAATTACCTTCTGTTTACAACGATAGAGAAGCTCTTATCAATGATGTTGCAAAGGTGCATGGTGAGTTACTTTTTATACATCCTTTCAGGGAAGGAAATGGCAGAACTGCTCGTATACTTGCCAATCTTATGGTTCGGAAAGCCGGTTTTAATGCTTTGGAGTTTGAAAAAGTAGATGAAAAAAAATTTGAACAATATGTATTTGCTGTACAAAGCTGTGCAGCGAAAAACTATGAACCCATGATAGGTTTTATCGGGCAGATTTTGCCATCTTAGCTTCGATTTTTTTTAAGGTTTTAGCAGCTAAATCAGCTGGGATTTTAATTCCTTCTATCTTAAAAGAAGCCACAGCAGACTGCATTATCTGTTGACGTAGAGCTTGCTTTTCTTTAAGAGTTGTTTTCATTATACTTTTTGAAAGGAATTATACTAAACAAATATAAGGCTTTTTCAACTTTTTTCTTAATTAAATTCTAAAAAATAATAACCGGCTCATCTTTAAATGAGACGGTTATGTATATTATAAATGATTTTTCAATCTACCACCCCAGATAATAATCCGGGCTCAGCCAGATCGGGCGTTTCAGTCCGAAATACTCCTGTAGCATCTTTTCAGCTTCACAGAAAGCACCTTCCACCCAGCCTTGCTGATCGGAATACGCTTCACCACAGATATGGATCTGCTCATCAGCAACAGGTCTCCTCATATAAGGCATGACATTTTTAACAGAGAAGCCAGCTTTCCAGGCATGATATCCTGCTCCAAAAGGTTCATCTGTCCAGTCTTTAAAATACGTTACATAAGGATCAGGGATTGTTATGTCAGGCCCGTGCAGTTCACGAAGCTGATTCATCAGTTCGCCCACCATCAGTTGGGTAGCCTGAACATCATCCAGTTCATGAAGCTCCTGAAGCGATGCAGATTTGGCGGCTTTTACTTTAAACAGAACTTTATCATCGGAAAGTGCTTTCCAGAATGTTTCGGTTTCCATGTCGCCATAACTTCCCAGCAGCATTGAATTATCGGTGTGAGGATCTGTCCCGAAATAATAACACTGGCGCATAGGAAGGTCAGTAATGGAATGTCCGGAACTGATTCCCAATTCCTTCCACCACGGGTATTC
The DNA here is from genome assembly GCF_016745235.1 of Chryseobacterium endalhagicum. GTDB lineage: Bacteria > Bacteroidota > Bacteroidia > Flavobacteriales > Weeksellaceae > Chryseobacterium > Chryseobacterium endalhagicum. The sequence goes on from NZ_JAELVM010000001.1 coordinate 1,208,749, forward strand.
AAATCCCATTAATATTTTAAACGCAGGTTCCATAATGACAGAACGGATGTTATCGTTCAGAACAGAATTTTCATTGATGTTAAAAAAGAAATTGTTCTGGTCCAGAAGCTCCAGCGATCTTCTCGGCATGGCGAGAACCAGTGTATTGGCGTATACTTTCCATGGTTTGTTCGTTTTCAGATTCAGAAAAGTAAGCTCATATTTGTGGGTGTTGATCAAAGAATGTTCTTTCGTGAAGGTAAGCAGTTTATTTTCAGACCAGATGCAGGCTCCGTCATGTTCCATATAAGAATTCGCTACCGCATAAGCGATGCTGTCGTAGCCTTCCTCAATCGTTTTATAAATCGTTCCCGCAGAAAAATCCCCTACCATATAAGGAAATGCTTCCGCTGAATTCCAGTTGATGGTATTGGAATAATATCCTCCGGCATTGGCCAGAAATTCATAACCTTCCTGTGAAACCTGGTCTTTCAGTAAATTCCAGAATCCCAGATCATTTACCTTACGCCCGTCATAAGGAGAATTTGGGAAATTATAAACCAGCTTTGGCTTGATGTCGTCCCAGTCTCTGCTGGTCAGTTTAAATGTATAATCATAAGGATTAGAACCCTTGATAATCCTGTCTCCATAGGTTGAAGCCACCCATGGATCTGCCATTAAAACATCGTAAATCACCTTATTGAAAAGCTGATCAGAGCTGAAACCGAAATCATCATCGTTCAGATAATACCGCGTAGGAAGCTTCTGACCGTTTTTCTGTGCTTCATCCCAGTCATCCTGTTTGAAACGTTCTTTACGGAGATACATCAATAATTTTGAAGGGTCGCCCATAGGGAAAGGAACCGGTGTCATGGTATCCTTCAGAACAGGGATACGTTTCGCCGGGTCTGTTTCCGAAAGCGGATAACCTTCAATAAGGGTGGTTACAATTTCCTGGGAAGTCAGATAGCGCATTCCGCCCAGTTCGCCCCAGAAATCCATTCCGGGCATCACGACAGATTCCAGTCTTCCGCCCAGTTTATCATTCATATCAAAAATCTGGACTTCACTGGCTTTATATTTTTTATCCGTTACAAGGCGGTATGCCGTATATAATCCGGAAGTTCCTGCGCCAATAATGGCTACTTCTGTTTTTAAATCAGGGTGCATCCCGGAATTTAATGGTGTATTTTTATTCATGGTTTTTTAGTTTTAAATTTTAGATTGCTTTAAAGTATTTGCGTCCCAGCTGGAATGGGGAAATATCAAAATCTGTATGACCGTCCAAAGCAAGATCAGACATGATTTTCCCTAAAAACGGAGTGAATTTTGCAGCCCATCCGGTAGCATAAACCACAATGTTCTTATGGTTGGGAACATAATTCGGGGCAAAATCAATCAGCAGTTCTTTGTTGGGAATTTTACTTAGGGCAATCAGGCATGTTGAGGTGTATTCAGGTTCCGTTGCCAGCCCGGTCATGTGCTGCTGCACCCATTCCGAAGTATAGCCCAGTTCCTGAGGATTCGGAATTAATGTCCTGTCACCAGGTTCTTCCAGAGGGTTGATCACAAAATCCGGAGCCACACGGATGTATTCCGGATGATCCCAGTCTACAGAAGGGAAGCCATAGAACTGATTTCCGTTTTCACCCTCAGCATTCTGAAATACAAACCAGGTAGGATATTGAATGTTGGGATCGGTCTTTTTAAAATAGGCTGAAGACATATTCCAGTACGTAGCTTCTATTTTAAAATCCAGTAAATTAATGACGCTGTTGATGTAAGGCCCCGGAATGATCGCCAGTTTTTTAGCAATATAAATTCCGTTGGGAGTGGTGATTTCAAAAAGTTCACCTTCCTGTTTGATTTCAAGGACAGGCGAATTTTCTTCCAGCTGCACCGTTTCTTCTTTCTCACAAAGTTCCAGAAGCGTTTCAATGGTTTCTTTAAAATTAATACTGGCACCATCCGCCTGGAAAAGTCCCGTATAATTTTCCGGTAAATTTTTGAAATGGTACTTTTCTTCAATTTCTTTTGCCGTTAAGGTCGTATAAGGAACATTCAGAGCTTTTAAAGCCTGTTCGGCCTGGGCAATATTTCCTTCTGTGGAATGAACCTCAGGATCTCCGAACCAGAGTGTTCCCACTTTATCAAGCAGGGATTTTCCGGTTTCTTTTTCCAGCGCATCCCAGTACGGCTGGGCGTCCAAAGCCATCTGGACCATATATTCGTCCGGATAAGGAATCCGGAACTGGCGGGAAACACCGGCAGAACTTCCCAATTGATTCACGAAAGTAAACTGCTCCAGGACCAGTGTTTTTGCCTTCCGTTTGCCGAGATGGTAAGCCGTAGCCAGTCCTATAGCGCCGCCACCAATGACAATGACATCATAGTTTTCAGTTTTCATGGGTTAAATAGTATTAGTTTATGGTTGTTATTACGTCTGATTATGCCTGTAATAGCGTATTTCAAAGTAACAAAGAAGAAGAAAACGGTTCTAGAGTATAAATGACCAATTACGGTTTTGAGTAGAAATACTTAATCCTTCTGAAGTCCTTTCAATCATGTGTTTTTGATCCGGAGATCTTTTTCTGTACATGGGATAGATAAAGATGAAATCCTGTATATTTGTCTTTCGATATTGATAATAGGTATTCGACGGCATTTCAGATGAACAAGCAAAGTCTCTTATGGTCTGCAAAAGGAATTTTCATTGCAGCTTTTCTTTCGGTAAACACAATCACTTATGCCCAGAAAGGGGCAGAAAACAAAATAATCACAGAAAAATCTCTTGAAAGTATTCTGGAAAAAAACAGAACCTACTATATAGAGGGTAAAGTAGCAGATTACATTCCTGAGCTGGGGAAAATGGACGCCAAAGCGATTGCTTTTTCGGTGGTTGCTAAAAACGGTAAAATATTTAATTCCGGCGACGTTCATAAGAAATTTACCATGCAGAGTATTTCCAAGATCATCGCATTAATGATTGCTGTGAACGAAAGGGGAGAAGCGGATGTCTTTAATAAGATGGGGTATTTCGGGACCGACAGGCCTTTTAACCACTTTTCAAATCTTGAAACAACGGGAAAACCCCTCAATCCTATGATGAATGCAGGTGCGATCCTTACCACTTCTTTAATTTTAGGAAACGGCGAAAAACCATTCCTTAAAATTTTGGATATGGTCCGTTACATTACCAAAAATCCTACATTAGATTACAGTAAATCTGTTTATGAATCTGAAAAATCCACTGGACACCGAAACCGCGGCATGTTTTATCTCATGAAAAATAACGGTCTGATTTCAGGAAATGAAGACCAGCTGGATAATTATTTCAGACAGTGTTCTATAGAGCTTACCGCTGAAGATCTGGCTAAAATAGGGTATTTCTTTGCCAATCAGTGTGTCCGTTTTGACGGCGATGCTACCTATAAAAATAAAGAGCTTGCCAGGCTGGTGCAATCCCAGATGCTTATTGCCGGAATGTATGAGTTCAGTGGAGAATATGCGAGAACAGTGGGTTTACCGAGTAAATCCGGTGTCGGAGGCGGAATTGCCGTGAGTGTTCCCGGGAAAATGGGGATCGGTGTTTTCAGCCCGGCTTTGGATCAGCATGGGAATTCTTCTGCCGGATATCACATGATTCTGGATTTTGTTAAGCAGTATGACCTGAGTTTATTCTAAATTCATCTTTCCTGGCTGCCTTTACAATAGTATAATATTCCGTTTCGTTTTGAATGAAATGTAATTGATGAATAATTCATGACATATACTTTTGTTTTCCCTTTTTAAATGAAATGCCTTTGTTTATCTTAAAAATTTCCTTATTTCAAAAGAGAACTTTGTTTAGCCTTGTGATTATTAAACACAAAGAATCCCAAAGATTTGATTTTAATTCCTTTAAATTAAGATAAACAAAGGTGTTTCACTTATTTCCGAAATACAGGATTTCAAAATGTGAAAACGGGTTGCAGGATAAAAATAATTCTAAAGATCTGTGTAATCAGTACAATCTGCGGGCTTGAAAATTTCTCCCACAGAATACACTGATTATACAGATCTCTTCTTTTTACATTAAATCATCATTAAGAATACTCATTTGTTTACATTTTTTTAACCTTCTTATTGTCATCGTGTTACTTGTGTAAATAGTCCGGTTTTAAGAAAATTATCTCAATGATTTTTTTAAAATTTTGTTTTTATTTTGAAAATTGATGACTTTGTGTATCAGATCAGTAAAGTCGTTTTTTATAGAATTCATACGCTTTTGTAGGTATGTTATAATTTTGTAATATTAAAAAAATAATTCTCTTATTTTTGATATATTATGGTTTTTATTTCTATATTTGTTTCACATTAATTAATTATAATCATTTATAATTGAATCTGATAGACTGTACCGTCTTATTTTCTCATAATGGAAATATATATTGCAATTTTTAATATTATTTAAATTCATAATAATTTATTGTTAATAATTTATTATTATATTTTATTTATGGTTAAAAATGTAATATAAATTTATTATTTTTATTCCCTCATAATTGATAAATACATATGAGGCCGAAAGGCTGGGTATTTAGTTATGAAGTTTTCCCAGTTATTATCTCAATACCATAAATGCAATGAAAAACTTAACCATTATTGGATTAACGCCTTTTGAAAAGCCGGATGTCAGCCTTATGCTTAAACTGCATCAGGCGGGTGCGTTTCCAATCTTAAGCTTAGGACATGATTCAACAGAAGCTCAGGAAGCCCTGAATCAACTGAACCAGACAGATATTCCTTCTTACGGAATTTATCTTCCCAACGACCAGTTTATATCCCTCCAGATTCCGGAAAAGGTGAAATTTGCGATCCTTCCGTCCGGAACTTCAATGGATGTCATGCCGGATCTGCCTACTGTTTATCAGGTAAGCAGTCTGGATGAGGCCAGGCTCGCCGAACAATCGGGAGCACAGGGGATCATTATAAAAGGAAACGAAGCCGGCGGACTGGTTGGCTATGAATCCACATTCGTGTTGTTTCAGCGGGTCATCAGAGAAATTAAGTCTGTGCCTGTATGGGTGCAGGGAGGCGTAGGACTTCATACCGCAGCCGCTGTAAAGGCGCTTGGTGCAGCGGGAGTTGTTCTGGACAGCCAGCTATCACTGTTTCCGGAAAGCTCCGTTCCTCAGGAGATAAAGGATCTGTGCTCAAAACTGAATGGAACCGAAACTAAAATTATAGCCAATCACAGAGTGCTGGTAAGACCCAATTCTCCTGTACTGCCGGAAAATGTAAGTAGTAAAGAGCTGCGACAGTATTTTTCCGGTTTTGACCTGAGTAAGAATTATATTCCTATGGGTCAGGATATTTCGCTGGCTGTAGATCTGTATGAAGATTTCAAAACGCTGAAGAAAATGGTTTTCGGATTCAAAGAAGCTATGTATGGACATTTGAAGCAGGCAAAAGCCCTTCAGGTGATCAGTGAAGATAATATCATGGCGAAGCAGCTTGGATTGCGTTATCCCATTGCACAGGGACCTATGACCCGTGTCAGCGATGTTCCTTTATTTGCCAATGCTGTAGCGGATGCCGGAGCTTTACCTTTCGTCGCTTTATCTCTGCTTAAAGGAAAGCAGGCGAAAGATCTGGTGATGGAGACTAAAAAGCTGGCCGGCGAAAAAACATGGGGCGTCGGTATCTTAGGCTTTGCCCCTCAGGAATTAAGAGAAGAACAGACTTCATACATACTCGAAGCCAAGCCTCCGGTAGTGCTTATTGCTGGCGGAAGACCGGCACAGGCGAAAATATTCGAAAAAGCGGGAATAACCACCTTTCTTCATGTCCCTTCTCCTGCATTACTGGATATTTTCCTGAAAGAAGGAGCAACCCATTTTATATTTGAAGGCCGTGAATGCGGCGGTCATGTAGGTCCGCTTTCAAGTATGGTTCTTTGGGAAAAGCAGATTGAACGTATTTTAAAAGAAGATCATCCCGAAAATATCAGTGTATTCTTTGCCGGAGGCATTCACAATGCTTTTTCAACGGCATTTGTTTCCATTATGGCCGCTCCACTGGCTGCCAGAGGCGTGAAAGTTGGTGTCCTGATCGGAACAGCCTATCTGTACACTGAAGAAGCAGTACGTACAGGTGCTATTCAGGAGGAATTCCAGGCACAGGCCATGCAGGCCAAAGATACCGTATTGCTGGAGACCGCACCGGGCCACGAAACCCGTTGTTTAAACACAGCATTTGCAAGGCATTTTACGACTGAAAAAAGCAAGCTTCTCGCTGCCGGAGTCGATAAAAAAGAAATCTGGGAACAATTGGAAAAATTGAATGTTGGACGCTTAAGGATTGCTGCTAAAGGAATTGACCGTCAGGGTGATAAGCTGGTGAATATTCCTAAAAACGAGCAGCTGGATCTCGGAATGTACATGATCGGGCAGGTAGCCACCATGCAGAACCGCGTGATCTCCCTTGCGGCACTTCATCAGAATGTAAGCATAGACAATTACGAATATATACAACAGGCCGCTTTACCTGAAGAACCAGTATCCGTTGAAAAACCATTGGATGTAGCTATTATCGGGATGGAATGTATCTTCCCGGGAGCAAAAAACCTGGAAGAATACTGGCGTAACATTATCTTAGGAAAAGACAATGTGACCGAAGTTCCCGATGAACGTTGGAATAAAGAACTTTATTACCATCCGGATTCAGACGGACCGGATGTTTCCCATTCCAAATGGGGCGGATTTATTCCGAAAATTGATTTTGATCCTTTAGCCTTTGGAATTCCTCCACAATCCCTTGCAGCTATTGAACCTACGCAGTTATTAACCTTATTGGTAGCCAAACGTGCAATGGAAGATGCCGGTTACGGTGAGAAAAATTTCAACAGGGAAAACGTTTCTGTAATCATCGGAGCTGAAGGCGGGAATGATCTGGCCAACAGCTATAGTTTCAGGGGTTATTACAAGCAGGTTTTCGGGGAACTTCATGAGGAGGTGAAAGAAGCATTTCCACACACCACAGAAGATTCATTCCCCGGTATTTTGGCTAATGTCATCGCAGGTAGGATTACGAACCGCCTGGATCTTGGCGGAAGAAACTATACCGTAGATGCAGCCTGTGCTTCCTCTTTGGCAGCGATTGATCTGGCTTGTCAGGAGCTTGTATTGGGGAAATCCGATATGGTTCTGGCCGGTGGAGCAGATTTACATAACGGGATCAATGATTATCTGATGTTTTCCAGTACCCATGCGCTTTCAAGAAAAGGACGCTGTGCTACATTCGATGGTGAGGCTGATGGTATTGCGCTTGGAGAAGGAGTTGCCATCCTTGTATTGAAAAGATATGAAGATGCTCTGCACGATGGTGACAGGATTTATTCGGTGATCAAAGGAGTGGGAGGTTCCAGCGACGGTAAAGCGCTAGGTCTTACAGCTCCGAGAAAAATAGGGCAGGTGCGCGCATTGGAACGTGCCTATACCCAGGCAGGAATAAGCCCTGCAGCAGTAGGATTGGTAGAAGCTCACGGCACAGGAACCGTAGTGGGCGATAAAACCGAGCTGAGTGCGCTGACCAATCTATTCAGCCGTTCAGGAGCGATACCGGCCCAGACTCACTTAGGCTCAGTAAAAACACAGATCGGACATACCAAATGTGCGGCAGGATTGGCCGGGCTTATTAAAGCATCACTGGCGGTATACCATGGCGTAAAACCTCCTACACTGCACCTAAAGCAGCCTAATACCTATTATAATACACAAACCAGTCCTTTTGCCTTTTATGCAGAAAGCGGATTGTGGAGTGAAAAGAACCGGTATGCAGGAATCAGTGCTTTCGGATTTGGAGGAACGAATTTTCATACGGTCATTGCCAATCACCCTAAGCAGGACGATTCTGCGGTATTACAATCCTGGCCTTCGGAATTATTTGTGTTCCGCGGTGATACCTATGAAGAAGCTAAAAATCAGTTGGGGCAGATTAAATCTTTATTGGAAACCAATGATGAGATTCCCCTGAAAAATATTGCGTACAGTTTGGCTGTGGGTTCGGAAAAACCGGTTCAGCTGAGCATTGTAGGAGATACAGTAGAAGATCTGATGATGAAAATAGAATTGGTTCTGTTGGGAATTGAAACCAAAGATACTTTCACCGTCAATAAAAAAGAGGGTAAAGTGGCCTTCCTGTTCCCGGGACAGGGCAGCCAGAGGATCAATATGGCCCGTGATTTATTCGTGGCTTTTCCTTCCATGCGAAACCTGATCGATTCTTATCCCGAGCTTGAAAAAGTAGTTTTCCCTTCCGCTGTTTTTAATGAAGCTGCTTTAAAACAACAGAAAGAAACCATTAAAGATACCCGCCTGGCACAACCTCTTTTGGGGATTGTAGATATGGCTTTAGCTAAATTCCTGAAATCACTGGATATTGTTCCCGATATGCTGGCAGGCCACAGTTATGGTGAATTACCGGCCTTGTGTTTTGCAGGCGTATTTGGGGAAGATCAGCTGGTTGATTTAAGTATTAAGCGGGCTCAATCCATTTTGGATTCCGTGGATGGGGGAGATCCCGGATCAATGGTTGCGGTAAGCACAACAAAAGAGCTTTTACAGCCTGTTTTAGATAAAGTAGAGGGTTGCTATCCTGTGAATTATAATGCTCCCGGGCAGTGTGTGGTGGCAGGAAGTACCAAAGCCATCAATACCTTAATGGAAGTTTTAAAACAGGAACGTATTTCTGCCAAAAAACTGGAAGTAGCCTGCGCATTCCACAGTCCGTTATTAGCCAAATCCAAAGGCTTATACGAAACCGTTCTGAAAGATATTCCATTTCAGGAAATGCAGATTCCGGTATGGTCCAATACGACGGCTGAAACGTACCCTGCAGCCCCTTCAGAAATCAAGGAAAGACTGACGGATCATCTGGTACAGCCTGTAAGATATGTAGAAGAGATCCAGGCGATGTACAACGAAGGAGCAAGAATCTTCATCGAGGTAGGTCCCGGAAAAATTTTAACAGGACTGACGAATTCATGTTTAGATAAAGATCAGCTGACTTTATATGTGGAAGACAGCAGCCGGAATAAAATGAGCCACTTTCTGTGCATGCTGGCCCAATACCTCGGAACAGGCCGGAACTTCAGTATTGAAAAACTTTTCGATGGCCGTCATGTGAAACTGATTCATATCGACCAGCCCGAACTGTATAAGAAAAACCCTGCGATCTGGCGAGTGAACGGCCAGACAGCACATCCAACTACAGGCGCGCTGCCAGCTAACGGAGCACTGCCTATATTAAATCCTATTGCCATGAACAATTTTACGAATAACCATCAAACGCCTGCCGCAGAACATCAGCCTGCTGAACGTATGCTGCAGGAATATTTAAATACGATGAAACAGCTTATCCAGGCACAGAGAGATGTGATGCTTTCCTTTTTGGGACAGAATCCGCAGATCAGCCCTGCACCTGTGTATGTTTCAGCAGTACCGGCGCCTGTAAATGAGCGTGTAGCAGCTGTTCCGGTTCAGGCTGCTGTTCAGGAAAAACCGGTTGCCATTCCGGTAAAGCAGGCTCCTGTAAAAGATATTAAAACCTTATTATTACAGGTGGTCAGCGATAAAACAGGCTATCCTCACGAAATGCTGGGCATGGAAATGGATCTGGAAGCCGACCTGAGTATTGATTCCATTAAAAGAGTGGAAATCATAGGAACACTTCGTTCCGAACTGGGAGCTTTCACTAGTGATCAGGGCAATGAAGATACCGTGATGGAACAGCTGGCAGGAATAAAAACCTTAAGCGGTTTGGTTTCATGGCTGACGGAATGCATGGGAGCAAACACGGCTTCTGAAAAAACTGAAGCAGTAGAAATCACAGCTCCAAAATCACAAAAGAAAGCAGGATTCACTCTTGAAGAACTTCAGCAGGCTATTCTGAATATCGTCAGTGAAAAAACCGGTTATCCAAAAGAAATGCTGGGACTGGATCTTGATCTGGAAGCAGATTTAAGTATTGATTCCATCAAGAGAATGGAAATTATTGCTGATCTTAAAACAAAGATCGGGTTTGGTGAAAACCTGGATCAGGCAGACGATGTGATGGAGAAAATGGCCGCCATTAAAACCCTGAACGGACTGGCGTCGTGGATCAATGAGATGAGTGGAAACACGGATACTCCCGAGCCTGTACAAAACCTGCTGTCCCGGCTTCGTTTTGACCTGACCCCGACGGATGTTTCTCCGGGACAGAATACTGAAATATTAAACGGAAAACGGTTTGCCATCACTCAGGACAACAGTAGACAAACTCTTGCAATCAAAAATGCTCTTGAAAAATTTGGCGCCGTTGCAGAGTTGGTAGATGCCGAAAAGGATCTTAAGGATTTCGACGGACTGATCATCCTTGATTTATTCTCATCTGCCGTTAAACACAGCATCATTGATCATGTGGATCTGATTAAAAAAATGGACCTTGATAAGGCAAAATGGATCTATCTGATCTCAGACATTCCTGCACACGTTCAGGAACTGAAAGACACCACGCTTTTACGCCATTATAAAGGACATCCGGGACTTTTCAAAAGCCTGGCCCGTGAGTTTGAACAGACCAGCTGCAGACTCATCAGCCTGAATACCCCTCAGGAAGTAGATCAGATTGCAGAGATTGCTTTAAAAGAAATCCTGACTACCGATAAACCGTCAGAGGTGATTTATAAAAACGACCAGCGTCACCGGGTGGATATTATCCCTTCACCATTGTCAACCAGCCTTCAGGAGGCTCATATCCAGCTGGATCAAAAGTCTGTTGTATTGGTGCTTGGCGGAGCCCAGGGAATTACTTCAGAGCTTGTGAAGCATATGTCCGGAACCTATCCTTGTACTTACATTCTGGTTGGAAGATCAGCGGATCCCAGAGATGAGGTTTCCCGTCTGAAAGAAGCAGAAGCTATGAAAACCAAGGAAGAGATCAGAAGCTATCTGATTAAATCCGGGACATTCACTTCTCCTGCCGAAATAGAAAAAGAGACGGTGCGTGTTTTCAAAAACAACCAGATCCTGCGTACCATCCGAGATATGGAGCAGCTGGGAAGCAAGGTGGTATACCAGTCACTGGACCTTTGTGACGAAGAAGGCCTGTCGGATTTAATCCAGAATATCTACGAAACCTATGGCCGTTTAGACGGAGTGATCCATGGTGCGGGACTTTTGGAAGATAAATTATTTAAACAAAAAACATCCAGCTCCTTTGAGCGCGTTTTTGATACCAAAGTAAAGCCGCTTCGTGTACTCGCAGAACAGCTCCGTGCAGACTGTCAGTTTGTGGTTCTGTTTTCAAGTATTGCTTCAGTTTACGGGAATAAAGGCCAGACCGATTATGCCGCTGCCAATTCCGTACTGGATGATTATGCGAAAGCTTTAAACAAAAAATTAAAAGGAAAAGTAATTTCCATCAACTGGGGGCCGTGGAAAGGTGCCGGAATGGTTTCATCCACACTGGAAACAGAGTATGAACGCCGCGGGATTTCCTTAATTCCATTGGATCAGGGGAAAGAAATTTTTCTTAATGAAATAAAATACGGAACTGAAAGCCAGGTGCTCATCATGTCCGGAAGCAACTGGTAATCTCTGTATACAATAACTATGAAAAAAACAGATGTTGCTGTCATTGGCTTATCCTGTGTCTTTCCCGGCGCGCAGGATGCCAGCACTTTTTGGCAGAATATTGTCAATAAGGTAGATTCTACCCAGTCCGTTCCGGCGGACCGGATTGATCCTGTGCACTTCAGTGATGCCACCAATCCCGTGGACAGATTTTACTGTAAACGCGGCGGGTTTATCTCTGATTATGAATTTGACCCTACAGCTTTTGGAATTTTACCATTAGCTGTTGAAGGAACCGAGCCGGATCATTTATTAACCCTTGATCTGGTGCAGAAAGCCCTGGAAGATGCCGGGGTATTTAAAAAGCAGGTTTCCCTTGAAAAAACCGGGATCATCATCGGGAAAGGAAATTATACAGGCCCCGGAGCTACCCGGGCTATAGAAATAGTACGTACCGGAGAGCAGATCTCTTCATTGCTTCAGGAATTGCTGCCTCAGGTATCTTCAGAAGATATCGAAAAGGTAAAGCATGCTTTTCAGGAGCGGAAAGGCCGTTTCGCAGCGGATACCGCAATGGGATTAATTCCCAATCTTGTAGCCTCTTTGGTCGCCAACAGGTTCAATCTGGGAGGTGCTGCTTTTACCGTAGATGCCGCTTGTGCCAGTGCTTTACTGGCTGTAGACCACGCTGTGCAGGAACTTAACAGAGGACGCTGTGATATGGTGATCGCGGGTGGTGTACATACCGGACAGAATGCTGCGTTCTGGAGCATTTTTGCCCAGCTGGGAGCTCTGTCGCATCAGCATCAGATCAAACCTTTCAGCAGTGATGCCGATGGGTTACTGATTGGAGAAGGCTGTGGCTTTGTGGTTTTAAAACGTCTTGAAGATGCAATTCAGGATCAGGATAAAATTTACGCCGTGATCAAAGGAGTCGGAGTGAGTAGCGACGGAAACGGAACCAGCGTGATGAGTCCTTCCGTTAAAGGTCAGCTTAAAGCTTTACAGCAGGCCTGGATCAATGCAGATCTGGATGAAAAGCAGATCGGCTATCTTGAAGCCCATGGAACAGGAACGCCGCTTGGCGACAAGACGGAACTTCAGACCTTAGCTCAGTTTTTCGGGAAAGAAGAAATGGTCCAGTCTGCAGGGATAGGCTCGGTTAAATCCAATATAGGACACGCCATGCCGGCTGCAGGAATCGCAGGTTTGATCAAGACCTGTCTGGCGCTTCATCATGATACTTTACCGCCAACATTATACTGCGAAAACCCAATTGCAGATATGCAGCAAACCCGGTTTGAGCCTGTGCAGGAAGCCAGAAACTGGTCAAAGACAGGACTGCCGAAAGTGGCGGCCGTCAATGCATTCGGATTTGGAGGAATCAACGCGCACGTCGTTCTTGAAGGTTATGATATGCCGAAAAAAGACCGCGTGTTGATTCTGGCAAGACCAACCCACGAAGAGCTGCTTTCCGCTTTACGGAATCATGAATGTGAAGTGGGAGAAGGGAATTACCGTGTCGCTTTATTTGATCCAACGCCTGAAAGAATAGAAAAAGTCATTAAAATTGTTGCGAGGGATAATCCATGGCGTAATAAACAGGATATCTGGTACACGAACACGCCTTTACTGAAAGACGGTGGCAAAGTAGCCTTTGTATTTCCCGGTCTGGATGGCCTGGCGAAAGGGGAAGTGGAAAGTGTAAGCCGCTATTTCGGATTGTCTGAACCTATCGAAACCGAAGGAGAAGGCTTGTTGACCGATGCCTTAGGAATCTTCAATAAATGCAGCATTCTTGACGGTGCCCTGAAAAAGCTGGGAATTATTCCCGATATGAACGCAGGACACAGCCTGGGAGAATGGCTGGCAGGGTATTCCTCAGAGCTGGCAGAAGTGAATTCCGTTAAAGCATTGATTGATGTGCTGAATCCGGAGACTTTTGAATTAAAAGATTCCAGGTTCGTTGCTGTAGGTGCAGGTATTGAGGCTGTCAAACCTCTTATTGACGCTATTTCAAATGTATATATTTCCAATGACAACTGTCCCAATCAGGTGATTCTTTGCGGGAGTAATGCCGCATTGGATGAATTGGTTCCGTTATTAAAATCAAAACAGATCTTTCATCAGATACTGCCGTTCCAGTCAGGTTTTCACTCACCTTTTATTGCGGATAAACTGGATGTGATTCTTGAAGGAATGGAAAAAGCACAGTTTCAGCAGACCAAAATTCCATTGTGGTCCGCCACGACTTTGGAACCTTATCCTGCCGATCAGGAAGCCATCAGAAAACTCAGTGCCGAGCATTTGGTTCAGCCGGTCAGATTCCGTGAACTGACGGACAAACTGTATGACGAAGGAGCGAAGTTTTTCATTCAGATCGGGACAGGAGGATTAATCGGGTTTATTGATGATACTTTGAAAGGGAAAGCTTTCAGCACGATAGCTTCCAGTGTTCCCACCAGGTCTGCGCTGGCTCAGCTGCAGCGTGTGGTAGCCGCTCTTTTCGTAGAAGGAAAAACGGCAGCCATAGATTTTCTGGAAATACAGAATCATTCAAAAAAATCATCAGGAAAAGGAATTAAGCTCCAATTGGGATCACCTATTGTCCGTGATTTTAAAGAAATTAAAGCTTTGGCGCAGTCTTTCGATGGGCCGAAACATCATACCATTTCCGCAACGGTTGCTAAAACCGGGCATCCGCTTGTTCAGGCATTCCAGGAAAATATCACCGATATGATCCGTATGCAGGAAGAAGTGCTGACCCTGTTTCAAAACAGGCCGGAAACTACAGCTCCAATTGTAGCAGCTCCGAAAAAGCCGGTAAGCACGCACTTCTCAAAAGATCTGCATGTAAATCTGAGCAGTCATCCTTATCTCATCGATCACAGCTTGCTGAGGCAGCCGAAAGGATGGACCACTGTTTCCGATATGGAACCTGTGATTCCGATGACCATGATTTTTGAGCAGCTGGCAGAAATTGCACAGGCAGAAATTCCGGGAACAAGGGTTCATAAAATCATGAATGTAAGCGTGTTCCAGTGGATGAATGTTGCCAAACCTTTTGAAAAAACAGTAAAAGGAGAGTGGCGCTCACCGAATCACGCCTATCTTGATATTGAGAACTTCGTAAATGCAGAAGTTTTGTTAAGCTCAACTGAGCCTTCTGCACGTACTTTCAACCTGTCAGTCGGTGATCTTTTACCGATCCAAAGAACACCTGAGGAGATCTATGACAAACATATGTTCCATGGAGAGCTCTATCAGGGAATTACAGAAGTTTCAGCAGTGGGAACCAAAGGAATTACGGGGAAAATCAAAGGCAACGGCGGAAAAGGTTCTTTGCTGGACAATGCCGGACAGCTATTCGGGCTGTGGCTGCAGCTTACCCTGACGAAAGACCGTATTGCTTTTCCCGTAAAGATCAGGGATATTGAATTTTTCGGAGATATGGAGGATCAGGACGGCCTTTTTGAATGTACCTGTATGCTCACAGAACTGAATGAAGAATTCGCGATTGCAGATATCATCCTTAAAAGAGACGGGAAAGTATGGTGCGCCATTACAGGCTGGCAAAACCGCCGTCTGGAAATAGACGAGCCTCTCTGGAACGTTTCCATGTCGCCTCTGCATAACCGTCTTTCGGAGGAAATTGCTCCTGACGTATTTTTCTTTCATCAGGCGTATACCCGAGTGGCATCATGGGATTTTATCCTGAAGCGTTATTTCAATCACACTGAAAAGCAACATCATCAGCAATTGCTGCCCAATAAACGGAAAGACTGGATGGTAAGCCGTGTAGCGGTGAAAGATGCGGTGAGAAATCTTCTCCGTGAAAAGAAAAATCACCCTTGCTTTCCTATCACTTTTGAAATCCGTTCCAATGAGGCCGGAAAGCCTTATCTGATTGGTGATGTCACGGAAGATATTCATATTTCTCTGGCCCACAAAGGAAAAGAAGCCGTAGGTATTGCCCGTCATGGCAGTCCGGTAGGTATTGATATGGAGATCATGGAAGAACGCAGCTCCGGATTTTACGATCTGGTCTTTACCGATCACGAATTAATGCTTTTAAAAGACAGAGATCAGGCGGAATGGACCACCAGATTCTGGGTAGCCAAAGAAGCTTATTCAAAGTTCCTGGGAACAGGATTAAAAGGAAATCCCAAAGCGTTTGAAGTAAAACGTATACAGGATGATCACTTATGGATCAACGAAACAGAAATAAAAACTATTAAACATAAAAATTATATCATAGGATGGACACTATAAACAACACATTAAAATTGAATCACGAGGAATTATTCACGCTTTTAAAAGGTTTTATTACAGAAGTGATAGGAGCGGAATTTGTAGAGGAAATGGACATTACGCCGGACAGTTCATTCACCAAAGATCTTGAAATGGACAGCATTGAAATTGTTTCCTTTTCAGAAAAAATCAAGGCCCATTTCGGGGATCAGATCGATTTCACGGGATGGCTATCTTCTATGGATCTGGATGAACTGATCAATCTTGACCTCCGTATGATCATCAATTATATCTACGAATGCCAATAATCCATGTAAATAACAGACAGGTTCATATTCAGGAACTCAATAAAGGTGCTGAACATACCGTTGTGCTTATCCACGGAATGTTCAGTAACCTCTCCATTTATTATTTTAATATTGCCCCGGTTCTGGCGAAACATTTTCATGTGGTGATGTATGACCTTAAAAGTCACGGCATGAGCGAGCGTTTCCCGGACGGCTATGATCTGGAAAGCATGTCAAACGATCTGCTGGCTTTGATGGATGTTTTAGACCTTGAAAAAGTACATCTTGCAGGGTATAGCTTCGGAGGGCTGATCGCGTTGAAAACCGCATTGAAAGCTCCGGACTGTGTCAACAGCCTCACGGTTATTGAAGCTCCGGATCCGCAGGACGAAAAGGCACGCAATATTATTGATGAATACAGCAAAGAGTTTCTGGAACATTATGTCGCCAATTTTACGGACACCACCAAAGTGCAGATGGGCAAAAGGCAGATGGAGAAAAACCACCGCATGTATCAGTTCCTGTTTGAAAAAACAAGTATTAAAGCAGATATGATCAGGGAAAAACATTTTCTGAGTGAAGCTGATTTACCGGAACTGGAAGTTCCCACACTATTGCTGTACGGCTCGGAATCGAACTGTAAACCGACCGGTGAATGGCTGAAAACACAGATCATTCCGTCTGAACTGGAACTCATTCCCGGAGATCATAATGTTCCCATACAGGAACCTGCACAGATTGCTGAAAGCATTGTTCATTTTTTATCTCAATCATTATCAAAATCATTAACACAAAATCATGGCTAAATTTGTATTTGTTGTTCCGCCATTGACAGGGCATGTCAATCCAACCTTAAGCATCGGCGCAGAATTATTGGAGAGAGGGCATAAAGTGGCCTGGATCAGTCTTGACGAAAACCTGAGCACGAAACTTCCTGAAGGAGGAGAGCTTCTGCTGATCCAATACGACCAGACCGACGAAGAAAAAAAAGAAAGCGAAACCTATCTCGATATTATTTCTAAAAAAGTTGTCTACGGAATCGACAGCATTAAGTTTCTTTACGATGATGTATTGATTCCTTTAAACAGACATTGCTACAACGGGATCGTTACCCTGCTGAAACAATATCAACCCGATATGGTGACTGGAGATCATCAGTTGTTTGCTGCTGCTATCGCTGCGAAAAAACTCAATCTTCCCTACAGTACATCCGTTACCGCTCCGGCCGCCGTTAAAATGATGGAGGAACTGCCTAAAGTACATGAATGGGAAGTCAACAAGATCATTGAACTGCAAAAAGAACTTGGAATAGCGGAAAACCGCTCACTGGCTTCTTCCGATCTGTTAACGCTTGTTTTAACTTCAAAAGAGTTCTTTGGTGAAATGGATCTTCCGGAAAATTATCAGTTTACAGGGCCTGTTCTTATGGAACGCCGGATCTCCTGTGATTTTGACTGGGAGAGATTGAACGCCAGCACACAGAAAAAAATCCTGGTCAGCATCGGAACCACTTTCGATCATGATCATAAAAAAGCTTTTTTCCAGAAAGTAATTGATGCCTTTAAAGACGAAGATTTAACCGTTGTACTGGTTTCAGATCCGCAGCTTTTCGACAGCTGGCCGGAAAACTTTATGGTCTATCAGCAGGTTCCTCAGCTGGATCTTTTGCCGCATCTGGACGGGGTTGTCTGCCACGGCGGACACAACACGGTATCTGAGACTTTATCAAACGGTCTTCCGCTGGTCGTGATTCCGATTGCGTACGATCAGTCTCATGTGGCAGGACGTGTAGTGCGTACAGGTGCGGGAGAGCGTCTGAATTTTAACAGATTTAAATCGCATCATTTAAAAGATGCTATACAAAATATTTTGAATAATCCGGCCTATTCAGAGGCGGCTCAACTGATGCGTCAGTCCTTTATGGATGCAGGTGGAACGCCAACGGCAGCTGATTTACTTGAGAAGGCATTAATTCCTGTTTCAGAACCTGTAAAATCAGGGTCTAAATTTTTGTTCGTTGTTCCTCCGTTCTTTGGACATATCAGCCCTACATTAAGCGTTGGAGCCAGCCTGATTGCCCGTGGCCATGAAGTAAAATGGTTTGGAATTACTCCGGTAGACAGCAAGCACATTCCGGAAGGAGGAAGCTATATTTATCCTGAGGAAGATCTTGTTCCGTATCAGGAAGAAATCCAGCGTATTTTAAAGAGACAGGACGACGGGCCGGCCTGTTCAGGACCTGAAGTGATGAAACTGGCACTGGAAGAAACCTATGTTCCGTTTGCGAAGATGATGATGCCGGGACTGGAACGCCTGATGACCAGCTGGAAACCCGATGTTCTGGTGAACGACTGTATTGCATTCGGAGGCGCACTTTTTGCCCACAAACATCATATTCCGTGTGTAACGACGACGCCTGTACCACCCGATGTAATGGGAGACAGCGAGAAAAACGCACCCAAAATATGGGAATGGCAACAAAATCTGATCAAAGACCTTCAAAAAGAAGTTGGAATTTCAGATGAGGGTATTTTTATTCATTCGCATCAGCTGAATCTGGTATTTACTTCACAAACCTTTGCCGGATTTGAAGAAGTTCCGCCTCATATGAGATTTGTAGGTCCGGTAAAAGGCCGTCCCAACAATACCCCTTTTGACTGGGAAAAACTGGAAGCCTCTACGACACCGAAAATATTTGTCTCCCTGGGTACATTGCTGGTAGATATCCGCAAGGCCTTTTTTGAAAAGGTTATTGCTGCGTTTGCCGATCAGCCTGTAACCGTCATTGCAGCCACTCCGCCGGAAATTTTTGAGGAATGGCCTTCTAATTTTATCGTAAGCGGCTTTGTTCCGCAGTCACAGCTGATGCCTCACATGGATATGGTGATCTGCCACGGAGGATTCAATACGGTGAATGACACCTTTTATAACGGGCTGCCAATGTTAATTACTCCTATTGCCTATGATCATTTTCATATTGCGAAATTAATAGAGCAGGCCGGTTGCGGGATCAGCATCCGGTATAAGAGATTAAGAGTGGAAGCTCTTCGGGAAACTGCTTTTGAACTGCTGGAAAACCCGAAATACAGAAATGCAGCGAAAGAGGTAAAATCCAATTTCATCCATGCAGGCGGTAATGAAAAAGCGGTAGAGCTGCTGGAGCATTTTGTACAGCAGGAATGTTCAACCTTAGCTTCAGTATAAGCCTATGAAAAGAAAATTGTTATTTGGTGAACGTATGCTGCTGGGCGATGGGACGGAAGCTTTTAATGCAGTGATTCCGTTCCGGCTGCGCGGTATTTTCAAAGAAGAAGACATTCAGCATGCTTTAGGTCAGATTCAGGCTAAACATCCCTGGCTGAGAGCAATCATCACTCATGACGAAAATAATATTCCCTGGTTTGAAGTACCGGGGAATCATCTGCCGATACCGATAAGAACGGTGATGAGGAAAGGAGAGAATGACTGGCAGGAAGAGTCTGCAAAAGAATGGCAGACTTTGTTTAATTATGAAGAAAAACCTCTGATCAGATTCATCTGGATCAAAGGAGAGGAGCTTTCAGATATGCTGTTTGTGTTCCATCACTGCTTATGTGATGGCGGTTCTGCGATGGCTTTCCTGTATGAATTTTTACAGATACTGGATCATCCGTCCGCAGAAATCGGGGTGGAAAGTCCTATCCTCGGCATTCAGGATGTTGTTCCGGCTGAAATTTTAAATAACCGCAGACAAAAGTTAAAGGCTAAATTTATCGGAAGGCTGGCGGCTACGGCCATTAAATGCATTCCTGTCAGTAAAAAAGCCATTGAACGGAAAAACGACTACCTGATTCATTGGAAATTCGACAAAGAGACGAGCAGTGAGTTAATTTCCTATTGCAAATCCCAGGAAGTAACAGTCAATACTTTTCTGAGCGCTGCGGTGCTTCATGCTTTTAAAAAAGTAAGGGGCAATGCGGCCTTCAATAAGGTGTCGTGTCCCGTAGATATCAGACGTTTTGCGCCACAGATCAAGGATGACCATATTTTTGCATTTGGTCTGATGATCGTGGTTTCTGCGAATTATAAAATAAATTTTGCAGAGAATTTATACGCTATGCAGGAAGCGGTGGAACGTAAAACTGCGAAACTGAATCCCTATATTACCATGATGGTGATGGAATCTGCCCACGATGCCCTGAAAAATTTCACAAAACTGCTGAAGCACGGTAAATCTTCCAATGACTGTATGTTTTCCAATCTGGGACGTATTCAGATTCCTCATCAGTATAAAGAATTTACGCTGGATACTATTTTCAGTCCCTCCGTGATCGGTCCTTTGGGCAATACCACAACGCTGGTGACTTCTACTTTCCGGGGAGAAATGGATTTTTCTTTTATGGGAAGTGAAGGCTATCTGCCGTATTCGGAGGCACTGGCTATCCGGGATGAGGTGATAGAAACTGTAAAATTACAACTGGACCCTATTGCAGTATTATGATGAGACGAAATTTAATGATGGTCGAAAGGATCATGTATGTTGATGCTCAAACTCCTGTGAACTGCGTGTTTACAGGAAGAATCAACGGAGAGATCCCTGAAGAGAATTTTAAAACGGCATTGGCAAAAATCCAGCAGAAACATCCGCTGCTGAGGGTGAGAATTGATAACAGCAGTGAGCAGTATCCGTTTTTTACAGAAGAAAAAGAAATAGAACCTATTCCGCTCCGGATTGTGGAGAGAAAAACTAATGAAGACTGGCTTCTGGAATCAGAAAGAGAATGGATGAAATTGTTTGAAAATGAAAAAGAACCATTGGCCCGGCTGGTCTGGATCAAAGGACATGATGTATCTGAAATTCTTTGGGTACTTCCGCACTGCATTTGCGACGGAACATCCATTGTGAACCTCATGAGAGAGCTTCTTTCTTTGCTGGATGATCCTTCTTTAGCATTGAATCCTTATCATTTGTTCAGCTCGGCAGATGATTTCCTGCCTTTGGACTTCAATATGAAAAAAAAGAAACGAAAAGCGAGAATGTTCCGGATCATGGCCAAATTCTTCTTCCTGATGCAGCGGAAAAGCAAGAAAAGAAACCTCGGAAAAAACTACGCAGTCCACTGGAAACTGAATCCGGAAATGACCTCAAAAATCACTGAAAAGTCCAAAGCTCATGGGACTTCTGTTCATGCGCTGCTTTGTTCTTCATTTATGCAGGCTTTCAAAGATTTACAGGGATCCGGGGCTAAAGGGAAGGTGATCAGTCCGGTGGATGTCCGTCATTTTATTCCGGAGATAGGGCAGGATCAGGTATTTGCTTTTGCACCTACTGTTGAGCTTTCCATAAAAAAAGGAAAGGAGGATATGCTGGATAACGCGAGACAGATCAAAAAGGACCTTCTGGAAAAAATAGAAAAAATGGAAGCCCGCGAACTCCTGTGGATGGGCGAACAGATGCACCCGGTGGTTGAACGGATGACCGCGATGCTGAAATCCAGTAGGGGAGGACATGATGTAACGCTTTCGAATATGGGGAAAATCAATATTCCCGGTGATTATAAACAGTTTAAACTGGAAACGGTTTTCAGTCCTACGGTTGCATTTCCGTGGCTGAATTCGAATACACTGGTGGCTACCACTTATAATCAGCAGATGGATTTTACCTTCATGTCCAATGAATATTTCCTTCCGAGAGAAGAAGCCGTTAAAATTAAAGATAAAGCCATTGAACTCCTGACCGCGTCCCATGAAATTTAAATTCAAACCACCGCCGCCTAAAAAACTCAAAAAAACTACCCTCAAACGCTTTTTAATCAGGCGGACGATTTTTTATGTCCTTCCCAATGTATTTTTCAATTTTATTATTGCTTATGCCAGCTTTCAGGAACTGGGCTACACGCATTTCTTCTCAGGCACGCAAAACCTGGCGAGACTTACCCTGCCCATGGCCATATTTCTGCCTGTAGTCCTTACGATTGACATTATCAACCGGGTAATCATCGCTGCTGAGCAGGAAGCCATTGAGTTTACAGTAGATGACCAGCTGAATAAGAAGAAACTGATGACAAAACTGAGCATTTTGCATGGCGTTGTTACCGGTTCATTGGTATTATCTGCCCTGCTTCTGGCCCAATACAACCTGTCTGAATATTACAAGCTGGATGCTACGGCAATGGCCGTGGTGGTGGGTGTACTGGCGGGAGTGTTGTCTGTGGTGTTTGTGTATTTGCCGGTGTGGAGGTTGAGGAGGTGGATGGGGAGGAGGTGCATAAAAATATCTATAGAGAACCAATAATAGTATTAATCAACTGTAAATGAATAGCTTAAACCATCAATATTATGATGGTTTTTTTGTAGCAAGTATTTTTTTTGAAAAATTCTACAAAAAAATATTTTGTTAATTAGAATATTTTTACAATCTTTGCGATATGAAATTTGAAAAACTCTACAATGTATAAAAATATAAAAATAAAACTTACCGATTTTTGCACAGTCAATTTTGGACCCTATCTGAAATCCGTTCAGGATAAGGGAGTTTTGTATTTACAAGTTAAAAATTTTTCAGATTCTGGAAACTATCTTGACAATATAGACACTTATGTTTTATCTGATGATGTAAAAACCTCTTTTCTATTACAACAAGATGACATTATATTTGTAAGCAAGGGATTAAAATTCTTTGCCTACAAATATGATCAAATTATAGGAGATGCAATAGCTTCATCTATTTTTTACATTATTAAAGTAAACCAATCCATTATTCTTCCCGATTACCTTTTGTGTATGATGAACCATCCTAAAAGTCTATCCTATTTTTATAGTGCAAGTGCAGGAAGCTCAATTCCTTCTATTAGGAAGAAAGAATTATTGGATTTTGAAATTCCTTTAATTTCTATAGGAGAACAAAAAAAAGTAATTGAATTTTTCAACTGTCACAAAGAGCAAATAAAAATAATGGAAGAATTAAAAGAAAAAAAACAACTATTATTTAATCAAACTATTAATCAACTAACCGGAATATAAACAATTATGCAAAATAAACTTACACAAACAGAAATTAACAACATTGTATGGAAAGCCTGCGACTCTCTTAGGCCAGTAATGGGAAGTGGTTCTTATAAAGACTATATCCTTACCTTGCTTTTCGTAAAATACCTTTCTGATGTTTGGAAAGAAAAGGGTAATCAATATAGATTAAAATACCCCAACGATGAAAAAATGGTAGAAAGACAGTTGAAAAGAGAACGCTTTCTACTTCCGGAGGAAAGTAGTTTTGATTATCTATACAATAACAGAAACGAAAACAATATTGGAGAATTAATTGATATTGCATTAACCAAACTGGAAGACGAAAACCGTTCTAAACTGGCAATGGTGTTCCGTAGTATATCTTTTAACTCTGAAACCGCTTTTGGGCCTACAAAACAAAGAAATCAGATCCTTAAAAACTTACTGATGGATTTATATGCATTAGATCTTCAACCTTCTCATTTATTGGATAATGATGTGATTGGGGATAGCTATGAATATCTTATTGCAAAGTTTGCTGGAGAGGCAGGAAAAAAAGCTGGAGAATTCTATACTCCATCAGAAGTAAGTACTTTATTGGCAAAACTTATGAATGCGCAGCCCGGAGACAGGATCTGTGATCCTGCCTGTGGCTCCGGTTCCTTATTAATCAAGGTAGCTAATGAAATTGACGGTAAAAACTATGCATTATATGGCCAGGAAAACAATGGAAGTACTTGGGCGTTGGCAAGAATGAATATGTTCCTCCATGAACAGGATAATGCTGTAATTGAATGGGGAGACACACTAAATCATCCACAATTAAAAGAAAAAGACTCTTTAATGAAATTTGACATTGTAGTTGCCAATCCTCCTTTTTCTCTTGACAAATGGGGTGCTGAAGTAGCTGTCGCAGATGAATTTAACCGTTTTCACAGAGGCGTTCCCCCAAAAAGTAAAGGAGATTATGCATTTATCTCTCATATGATTGAAACCACTTATGAAGACAAAGGAAAAGTAGGAGTCATTGTTCCTCATGGCGTATTGTTCCGTGGAAGCAGTGAAGGGAAAATAAGAGAACAGTTGATTAACGAGAATCTATTAGAAGCTGTTATCGGCTTACCAGCCAATTTGTTTTATGGAACAGGTATTCCTGCGGCTATTTTAATCTTTAACAAAGCCAAAGGAAAAAATAAAGATGTTCTTTTTATTGATGCCAGTAATGATTTTGATAATGGAAAGAATCAAAACAAGCTGAATGAAAAGCATATTCAAAAGATTGTAGAAGAATATAAAAAGTTTAAAGGTTTAAAACCGATTACAACAGAAGAGGGTGAAGTCTTAACTGATAAATTCTCTTATCGAGCTACTTTGAAAGATATTCAGAGTAATGAATATAATCTGAATATTCCTAGATATATTGACACTTTTGAAGAGGAAGAAGAAGTAGATATCAAAGAAGTTTATAATGAAATTGTTGCTTTGAAAAGCCAATTGGCAGAAACAGAAAAGGAAATGGAGGATTATTTGAAAGAACTAAATCTGATTTAATGATGAATGATACTAAAATGAAGTATAAAAATACCTCCATTGGAATTGTTCCAACTGACTGGGAGGTTAAAAGCCTAAATAAAGTTGGAGAAATTTATTCGGGAGGTACACCAAGAACTCATAATCCGAAATATTGGAATGGAGAAATTCATTGGTGCACTCCAACGGATATTACCAAGAATAGTAATAAATATATTTTTAAGACCGAAAAAGCGATATCACATCTGGGATTAAGTTCTTCCTCAGCAAAATTATTACCCATAAATTCCATAATTGTTTCCACAAGAGCATCAATAGGGAAGGTAGTAATAAATAAAATTGAAATGTGTACCAATCAAGGTTTTAAAAATATTGTACCATTTAAGGAAATAGATTTTGAATATCTTTATTACAATATTTTATTTTTAGAACATGTTTTTCTTAAAAAAGCCTCAGGGAGTACTTTTCAAGAATTATCTAAAAATGATTTTTCTAAAATTCAAATTCCAGTTCCAAAGCTCCCTGAACAAAAAAAAATAGCTGAAATCCTATCCATATGGGACAAAGCTATACAAGAAAACAATAATATTATTAAGGCTTTAGAAAAAAGGAATAAAGTATTAGCATTTTCATTGTTGACTGGAAAAAAGAGACTGAAAGAATTTAAAAACTTTCAGTGGACAAAAACAAAATTAGAAAACGTTATTGATGAATATAATGTAAAGCCCTTATCTGAATCCAAACTTCCAGTCTTCACATCATCCAAAAATGGATTAATGATGCAGTCTGATTATTATTCCGGAAGTAGATTAATTGATAGAGAAAATGTAGATTATAATGTTTTACCTCCCAATTATATCACTTATAGATCAAGAAGCGATGATGGATTATTTACATTCAACAAAAATAATTTTACTATCAAAGGATTGATCAGTGGTTATTACCCTGTTTTTAAAATAAAAAATGGGAATGATGATTTTTTTCTATATTACTTTAATTATTTCAAAAGAAAATTAGGAAAATATAGCATTGGCACATCTCAACTTGTATTGTCAATCAATGCTTTAAAACAAATAACTCTAAAAATTCCTGCTTCGGAAGAACAAAATGAAATTGCAAAAATCCTTAATACGGCAAACGAAGAGCTACAACAATACAAACAAAAGCTAGAAAACTTAAAACAGCAGAAAAAGGGATTGATGCAGCAGCTACTGACTGGAAAAATAAGAACTATGTAAAAGTAAAACATTACCATAATAACCAAAAAACAAAAACATTAATATGAGCAAAACTAGATCATTTTCAATTTATTTATTGAAAGAAAGTTATGACCCATCAAATTCTCTAAAAGATGATCATACATTGGAGTTAATTACGGAAGACCGAACAAATCTTCCTGAGGATTCAATTATGTATATTTCGGACAGTCCTTTAAAAGAACCCTGGTGGAAGAGATATTGGGGAATAAGCAAAACCCTTGTACAAACACAGAAAAGTGCTCTGGTTTTTCTACCCATAAATGAACGATGGATAGTTTTAACCTTTGGATCGACGTACCATCAACTAAAAGACAATTGCTATGAACACGATTTTGGGATCAGAACAACTCTTAATGCACTTAACCCTAAAGAAATTAAATCTACGGATATTCTTCAACCGGAAAATGCCAAAAGACAAAGAATACAAAGTCCTGTTGATTCCGAATTAAGTTTTTTTGATCTTAAAAGTGATGAAACCATTCTTCAAAAGATGACCGGTTCAGTAAAGGAAGAATATCAAACTTTATTTAAAAAAGTTACAGGCGGTAATAGTTTAAGAGTGTCATCAAAATTAGAAGCTCAAGAAATATCAGATCTTTGTGGAAGTCTAATTGAGATCTACGAAAAAGAAGACTATAAAACAAATTTCCCGGAATTGCAAAATATTGTTCCGGTAAGAGATCCTGTAGTTATTGGTCAATTGGAAGATAAATTAGTTCAGGCATTCAATCAAGATCCTGCCCCTGTTGAATTAGTACTAGCAATACCTGAATTATTTGATTATTCCACTGATTATAAAATTAAGTATTCCGGAGCAGGCAGATCTGGTTTAGAATTTACAGATGTATTTATTAAAGGGTATAGAGACTATCTAACAGACAGAGAAATTGATCAAATTGATGATATAAAGAAATTCTACACACATAAATTACAAATATTAGACGATAATGATAGAAACATTAAAGATTATACAATATTTAAAAGTTTTTTATTTGACTGCGAAATAGATGGTAAAACCTATCATTTATGTGAAGGAGAATGGTATTTTATTGAAACAGATTTTATTCAAAAATTATCCACTGAACTTGATCCTATTTTTGTAGATACCCATAGATATCTACATCAATGCGAGAAAAAAAGAGAAGATCATTATAATATTTCTGTTAAGGATGCTTTCACAGTAGTTAAGTGCCTAGATAAAAAAAATATATCACCAAGAGGACAATATAATGTAGAACCATGTGATTTGATATATGTAGAAAGCGAATATCTAGAATTGGCTCATATTAAAATTTCTACGAGATCCTCCAGCCTGAGCCATCTTTTTAATCAAGGAGTAAATTCAGTACAATTACTTAGAAATAATGAGGAGGCAAGACAGAAACTAAAAACATTGGTTGACAACGATGTATCAATGAATGATTACATTGACAAAGGAACGTATAGTGTAACTTATGGAATTATAACTAAAAATGATAAGGCAAAAAAATCTAAAAGCTTACCATTGTTTTCTAGGATTAGTCTATTACGAACACTTAACACATTACGAACAATGAATATTCCTATGAGAGTTCATTATATTTACGATAATGTAGATAGAAAGGAAATTGAAAATGGAAATGAAGATTAAAATATAACAAACTATGACACCATCATATTCAGAAGATCACATCAGCCAGATTCCGGCTATCCAGTTATTAATAAAAATGGGCTATACCTACTTAGCCCCGGATGAAGCTCTTTCTCTCCGTGAAGGAAGAAAATCTAATGTTATTCTTACGCCTGTTTTAAAGGAACAGTTAAAGAAAATTAATACAATAGAATACAAAGGGAATATTCATGAATTTTCAGATAGCAATATTGCATTGGCAATTAACGAACTGAAAGAGCTTCCTGTTCATTTAGGTTTTATTAATGCCAATCAACATTTTTATGATCTGATTACTTTAGGAAAAAGTTTTGAACAGGCAATTGAGGGAGATCGGAAAAGTTTCTCATTCAAATATATTGACTGGGAAACTCCTGAAAATAATGTGTTTCATATTTCTGAAGAATTCTCTGTACTAAGAACCAACAGATCTGATTCTTATAGGCTTGATATTGTATTGTTTATCAATGGTATTCCAATGGTGGTTATAGAGTGTAAATCTAATATTATTAAAACACCTATAGAAGAAGCTATATCTCAGCATTTACGAAATCAGAAAGATGATGGTATCAGAGATTTATATTTATATTCTAATCTTACATTAGCATTAGCGGTCAATGAAGCAAAATATGCCACAACTGCTACTCCAAAAGAATTCTGGAATGTATGGAAAGAAAAGTTTATAAATGGAAATGAAGAAGAACAATACAACCAGCAACTGTTTGATCTGAAGCAACAACCTCTTTCTCCTGAGCATAATGGAACTATTTTTAAGACAAGATATTATTCTACTCTTCAATATTTCAACGAACTTGGGAAAAATGAAACCATTCTTACTGAACAAGATAAATTGTTGTATAATATTTGTAAACCTGAACGTCTTTTGGAACTGATGTTTAAGTATATTTTGTTTGATGACGGAATTAAGAAGGTAGCCCGTTATCAGCAATATTTTGCGATAACCAAAACGCTTAAACGTATTGAAAATATTGGGAGTGATGGTAAACGTAAAGGAGGCGTGATATGGCATACACAAGGAAGTGGTAAGTCATTGACAATGGTAATGCTGGCGGAAATGATTGCTTTAAGTAAAAAGATCAAAAACCCAAAGATCATTCTGGTTACTGACCGTGTCGATTTAAATACGCAGATTACAGAGACCTTCCAGAAATGTAATATTGAGGTAAAAGAAGCTGCTACCGGTAAACATTTGGTTGAGCTCATAAAAAGTACTTCAGATGCTGTTATCACAACCATTATCAATAAGTTTAAAGCTGCCGTTAACCAGGAACCTGAAGGTTTTACTTCCCGTGAAATATTTGTTTTGATAGACGAAGGACATCGAAGCCAGTATGATACTTTTAATGTCAAAATGCAAAAAACCTTTCCAAATGGATGTTTTATAGCTTTTACAGGAACTCCGTTGATGAAAAATGAAAAAAATACAGCAGATAAATTCGGAGGAATTATTGATGATTATACTATTGCGGATGCAGTAGAAGATAAAGCGGTAAGACCACTAATTTATGAGGGAAGGCATAATTCAATGACGGTGAATGAAAAACCTATGGATACTTTCTTTGATAAAATAGCAGAATCATTAACAAAATTTGGAAAAGCAGAATTGAAAAGAAAGTATAGTTCTAAAAATACCATTAATAAAGCAGATCAGATTATCTATGACAGAGCGTGGGATATTTCTGAACATTTTGCAGATTTTGCCCAGGGAACAGGTTTTAAAGCACAATTAGTTGCCCCAAATAAAACAACTGCAATACAGTATAGAAAGTATCTTAATGAAATTGGTATAGTGACCTCTGATGTTGTAATCTCAGCACCAGATACCAGAGAAAACCATGATGATGCATTTGAAGAAAATGAAAACCTTGTTCAAGGGTTCTATAAATCTATGATGGATAAGTACGGAACTCATGAAAAATATGAAAAGTCTATTATTAATGCTTTCAAAAAGCAGGAATATCCCGAGGTTATTATTGTAGTAGATAAACTTTTAACTGGTTTTGATTCTCCGAATAACAGAGTTCTCTATTTAACAAGAAGCCTTAAAAACCATACTTTATTACAGGCTATTGCCCGCGTTAATCGTGTTGCAGAAGGCAAAGACTATGGATTAATCATTGATTATTATGGTAATCTTGAGAATTTAGACAAAGCCATCGAAATTTATTCTGGTTTGGATGGCATAGAAAAAGATGATGCAAAAGGTTCTGTAACGAATGTACAGGATATAATCAAAGATTTGCCACAGGCTCATTCTGAGGTTTGGGATATTTTCACAAATATTAAGAATAAATATGACACCGAAGCCTATGCTGTTGAACTAAGATTGGAAGATAAAAGACATCTTTTTTATGAAAAATTATCCCAATTCTTACGATTATTTAAACTTGCAATGTCTACTATAGAGTTCAATGATGTTAAAAATGATGCTGTCATAGAGAAATATAAAAAAGATGCTAAATTTTTCATCCAACTTCGTATTGATGTTAAAAGAAGATATTTTGATGATATTGATTATAAGGCTTATGAGCCTCAGGTACAGAAATTAATAGACAAACATCTTACTACTGATGGGGAAATGTTGAAAATTACAGAGCCTATTGACATTTTTAACAAACAGCAAAGAGATGAAGAAGTAGAAAAAATTACTGGGAAAGCTGCAAAAGCCGACCACATTGCATCAAGAACGTCCAAAGGAATCTCCATTAAAATGGATGATGATCCTGTATTTTATAAAAAACTTTCTGAATTAATCAAAGATACTATAGAACAATACAAACAAAGCCGTATTGACGAAACCGAATATCTCAATAAAATGAAAGCAATTGAGGAAAAGTTTCAAAGCGGAAAACAAGACGATATTCCTGATATTTTAACTGATAACCGATTGGGCACGGCCTATTTCAACTATATCAATGACAAACTTTTAGATTATCTTACAGAAAAAGAAAGAAATGCTGAAATTGCACTGGAAGTTCAGGAAATCATTCTAAACAAAATTCATGAAGGTGGAAAACCTATTATTGACTGGAAATCAAACAAAGATCTTGAAAAACAAATTTCTAATGATTTAGATGACTATTTCTATAGTCTTTCATTAGAAGATGATAAGAAAATCCCGTTTGAGTTAATTGATCCGTTCATAGAAGAAATTTACACCATTACCAAAAGACAGATCATTTAAATGAGCAAAATTCAGTATAAATATGGTAGTAAAACAATTGAGGCTGAAATTGTGTATTCTAACCGGAAGACCATTGATCTGAGAGTATTTCCAGAAGGCAATATTATAATCACTGCTCCTGAGAATTCTGATGTTAAAAATATTCTTGAAAAAGTAAAGCCTAAGTCAAAATGGATCTTGCAACAACAAAGAACTTTTGAATTGTATAAACCTTTTACTACCGAAAGATTATATATTGCCGGAGAGACTCACAGGTATTTAGGAAGACAATATAAATTAGTGATTAATCCAACTAAAGGAAAACCATGCGTTAAACTATCAAAAGGATTAATGATCGTGGAAACCAATGATACTGAAAACATTGAAAAATATGTTATTGGTGACTATAAAAAAAGGGCAACATTAGTATTCGATGGTATTTTAAAAGATATACTTAATGAGTTTCCACAATTCAAAAAGTATAATATTTCATTAAAGCATAAATTCATGAAAAAAAGATGGGGAAGCTGCTCAACGAATGGGAATATTTTACTAAATACAGAACTCATAAAAGCAAATAAAGCATGTATTGAATATGTAATTATTCACGAACTTTGTCATCTTCTAGTCCCCAATCATTCTAAAGATTTTTATGCACTTATTAGTAAACTTTTGCCAGAGTGGGAAAAATTAAAAAATAAACTGGAAATAAGTTTAGCATGAAATATAGAAAAATCAATATAATAAAAACTTTAAAATCATAATTCAAGAAACATGACCACCTTCGGAAAAACCATACGCCTATTCCTCTTGGATGGTACCGCCAACGGCCTTACTACAGCAGAACTCAGTAACTGGACCGGAATTGGAATCAAAGTTCCACGCATTAAAATCAGGGAATACAGTTCCAGAGCAGAGTTTAGAAAACCGGGTGTCTATATTTTGATTGGGAAAGATGAAAATAATGACTATGCGGCCTATATTGGTGAAGCAGAAGTTATTGCTGACCGTCTTGCTTATCATATTGCTAACAGGGATTTCTGGAATGAAGTTTTATTCTTTGGAAGTAAAGACCAATATCTTAATAAAGCCGGTGTTAAATATTTAGAAAACCGTTTGTATGAGCTGGCGGTCAATGCTGGACGTTATGCCATTAATCAGAATATTCCAACACGTTCTGAACTTTCGGAGGCAGAACAGGCAGAACTTGACGAATTTTTATCAAATATTAAAGTACTGACGGCATCATTAGGGCATAGAATTTTTGAATCACTGGAAGAAACAGTGGAACAAGATGAAATGAGACAGCATATTCTGTTCTGTAAAAACGGAGCCGGTGCATTCAGTAAAGGAAGTCCTTCCACTGAAGGATTTATTGTCTACAAAGATTCTCTTTTAATGATGACAGAGCAGCCCTCATTACCGGAAGGTATTGTAACGGAACGGCATAAAATGCTTTCAGAAGGGATATTACAGATGGAAAACGGTTTTTATAAACTCACCAAAGATTATATTTTTACTTCATCTTCCAGAGCAGCAGCTGCAACATTAGCCAGATCTGCGAGTGGCCCTTTAGAATGGAAAACCGAAGAAGGAGTTCAATTAAAATTCTTAGAAATTTAGTTTTCAGAACATATCTTTCAAAAATCCTATCTTCGCATCAACAAAAAAACAATATGAAAAAAACAATCCTCCTCCTCTCAGCCCTTCTAGTATTAAACTCCTGCGTGGTAAGAACCGCTGCCAAAGTGGTAACAGGTGCTGCCACCTTAGGCTATAAAGCCGTAAAAGGAACCGTAAACGGGATCAGCTGGGCTGTAAGCAAAGCAAAAGGAAAGATCGATGAGGACCGTCTGGACGGAACCTGGAAAGTGGTAGGGGTTTATAAAGGTTCTTTTGAAGATTTTTCAAAGGATCAGAATCCGGAAAGCTCTTTTGCGACGGAATGTACGGATAGTTTTGACCAGATTGTTTTCAAAGCTAAAAAATCTAAATTCAAACCGGTGCATTGCAGTTCTGCAGATGAAGACTGGGTGAAATATTCAATGGAATTCGGCAAAAATCCTTTGACGAAAGAAAAGGAAAATTATATAGAATACAACTCCAATAATTACATCTCAGTCATTGATGTCAATAACAAAACAATGGTACTGGAGGGAAATGTAATGCCTAAACTCGCTTTTTCCGGAGCGAAATTATACCTGCTGGAAAAAGTAAGATAGAAGCAATAAAAACCACTGATAAAACAGCAGGACCAGTCAGCTTAATCAAATCAATCAAGGATTGATCCTCACTTTGCAACCCTGAAATATTCAGTATTCAGCTGAAAACTTTGCGTCTGAAAAAACTTTATATGCTCCAACTTCCCCCAGATCCAAAGATGAAGGCTAAGTAAAAAATGAAGTTCATCCAAATAAAAACTCATTAACGCAAAGATTTCTATGAAAAAAACTTTTTAGTTCAAGGTGAGCAAAGAATGATGGCTGCGCCATTGATGAAGCAATCGTTATATTCAGACGCTTCATCGAATCAATCGAAGATTGATTTTTACCTTTGCATTCCTTAAAATATGCAGTTTCAAAATTTAACTTTACGTGAATAAAAATTATATGTTTTGCAACGCTGTTCCTATACATATTCCAGATTTTCCAATCCATAAAAGAATAAAATTTTTGAACTGGTAGGTTTATCATAATACTTTAACATAGAGTATGGGGTGACCTCAATAAATTTTTTGTTCTTTTGCAAAAAGTTTAATTCTAACATAATTGCATGTCGAAGTTCGATGAGATCAGGTTTTTTGATGACAGTGAAGTGAATGAAGCCTTACTTGGAATAGCCCGTGATCCGATGATGAACGCGCTGATGAGCTTTACTTTCCCCGATACGGATAAAAAAATCTGGAGGGAACAGTTTAAAAACATCCACTCTGTAAGCGATTTTCAGCACAATTTTATCGCCCACACCATCCGCCAGATCCTTGCGAAAAGCTCTGAGGGCCTTACCACTTCGGGATTTGATAAGCTGGATAAACAGACACCGTACCTTTTCGTTTCGAACCACAGGGATATTGTTTTAGATACTTCGCTGATCAATCTGGTGCTTTTAGAGAGTGGTCTTATCATGACCGCTTCAGCCATCGGGGACAATCTCGTTCATAAAACATTCTTGCACGATCTGGCTAAACTGAACCGTAACTTTTTGGTTCAGCGCGGATTATCGCTTCGTGAGCAGCTGAAGAGTTCCCAGGTTATGTCGGAATATATTGAACAGCTTCTGCATCATGAAAAACGTTCCGTCTGGATTGCCCAGCGTGAAGGACGTACCAAAGACGGAAACGATGCTACCCAGCAGGGAGTTCTGAAAATGCTTGCCATGGCAGCCGGAGACCTTTCTGTGACGGATTATTTTAAAACCTTGAAAATAGTTCCCGTATCCATCTCCTACGAATATGATCCTACAGACTCCTTAAAAATGCCGCAACTTCTGGCCAAACACAGGGATGAAGAATATATCAAAGGCGAGAACGAGGACTTTATGACCATGCTCAGTGGTGTATTAGGCCAAAAGAAACGCATTCATCTGCATGCCGGAGATGTCATTGATGCCGAACTGGATGATATTGCGGTGAAATTTGAAAATAAAAACAAGCAGTTACAGGCTGTCGCACAGCTCATTGATGAATCCATCATCCAAAACTACAAGCTGTGGCCAACCAAATACATTGCTTACGATCTGCTTCACAATACCGGCACTTATGCTGATCAGTATACCGAAAAAGAAAAGCAGCTGTTTGTGAGAAGGCTGGAGATGCGCATCGACCCATCCGATACCGTTTCCAAAGAGTATTTTCTGGCGATGTATGCCAATCCTCTGATCAATAAAATGAAATCTCAGGAAAGTCATTCAGAATAAGGCAGATTTCTATTGAACAGGCTTTTCATCCCTGATCTGAATCATCAGTACATAAAAGAAAAGAGCATAAATCATCTGGATCCCCATGGCTTCCCAGTTTTCAATCGTGCTGCTTCCGAAAAGTAAAACAACAATCAAAGCAGCTCCGGCGATAAGGGCCCATTTGGTTTTAAACCCAATAACCAGCAGTAATCCGATCAGAAACTCTGCGAACGGCAGAACGGTTCCAAAAATCATGATTAAGGGTTCCGGCAGCCAGCTTTTCTCAAAATTTTTCGCCATGCCCTCAGCAAAAGCATGGAGTTTGGGAATCCGGGCAAGTCCATGTCCAAGCATATTCACGCCCATGGAAATTCTCAGCAGGAAGTAGGCGGTATTTTGTAATTTTAAATCTTTCATAATACTGTGTATTTTAATTAAACTGACTGAATACATTTTTACTTCTGGAAATACTTTTATTGATGTACTTCTTCCGTGTTGAAAAATGCATAATCCGTGTAACCTCTTGCTCCACCGCCGCCAAATAAGGTATGAGGATCTGATATTTCGTTAAGCGGTGCGTTCTGCTGTACCCGATCAGGATAATCAGGATTCGTCAGGAATTTTCGGCCAAAGCCGATAAGGTCAACCATATTATTCTCTAATAATTCTTCACCTTCCTCCGGGGTTTTGTTTCCGGTGGCAATGATGGTATTTTTAAATTTTTTCCTCAATTCTTTTCTGAATTTCAGGGGAACTGCGGGAGCATCATCCCAGTCTGCTTCACACAGATGGATATAGGCGATATCCAGACGGTTTAAGTGTTCTGCTGCCAGCATAATGGTTTCCAGGATTTCAGGATCATCCATATCTTTAAATTTAATGAACGGCGACAGGCGGACCCCTGTTTTTTCTTTGCCGACTGCTTCAATAACCGCTTCGGTAGCTTCAATTAAAAAACGGATCCGGTTTTCTTTGCTTCCCCCGTATTCATCAGTCCGGATATTCGAATTGCTGCGGAGAAACTGATCGATCAGGTAGCCGTTCGCTCCATGAACCTCTACGCCGTCGAATCCTGCCGCAACGGCATTTTTAGCACCGTCCGCAAATTCTCTGATGGCCTGCGCAATGTCTGATTGATCCATGGCTCTGGGCGCTTCTACAGGAACAAATGTGGCATCTCCATTGGGTGCGCCGTCAAAAATATAAACACTGGTATTATCCGCGGTCAGGGCAGATGGTGCCACGGGCTGTAAACCATTTACCTGAGATGAAGAAACCCTTCCCACATGCCAGAGCTGCAGAAATATCTTTCCCTTTTTTTCATGAACGGCCTCTGTGGTCAGCTTCCAGGCCTGAATCTGTTCTTCAGAGTAGATTCCAGGGGTTTTGGCATAGCCCATACCCTGTAACGATATCTGCGTGGCTTCTGTGATAATAAGCCCTGCGGAGGCACGCTGCCCATAGTATTCCGCCATCAAAGCATTGGGAATATCGCCTGGCTGTGAAGCCCTGCTTCTGGTCATAGGAGCCATTACGAAACGGTTTTTTAAATGATTTCCGGAAAAGGTATAAGTTTCAAAAAGTTTTGTCATCGGATTAATTTTAAGGATTTATGAATGTTGTGATTATTGATTGTACTGTTCTTCACTGTTATCTAAAGGTGTTTTGGGATCGTTGATCACCATTTTGGCGATATCATCTTTCCGCATATACATTACGTTGCTTTTCTCTCTTGTGTATTTGATGAATTCTTCCATAGCGTGTACCATGGCAGGGGTTCCGCCAATACGGTCATGAAAGCTGATGCTCATCATTCTTCTTTTAGTAGCTCCTTCGGCATACAGCTGGTCGAATTCATGTTTTAACTGGGATAAAAACTGATCAGGGCTCCAGTGATTTCCGGCCACCTGTACAATATCATTATTACGGAGCGTGTAAGGCATCACCACGAATTTTTTTCCATTGACATTAGTGACGAATGGCTCATCCCGGCTCAGATCATCAATGTGATACAGGAAACCAAGCTCCTGAAGCACTTTTAAAGTATTCGGGCTGCGTCTCAGCCAGTTGCAGTTGTAGCCAACCGCTTTTTGACCTGTGATTTTTTCTACCACGTCTACACCGTCTTTTACAAAGGTTAATTCATCCGCATAGCTTTTATTCCATTGATTGTCCCACGCTATGCCGTGTGCCGCTATTTCATGTCCGCCTTTTGCAATGGCTCTGGCTACTTCCGGGTATTTCTGGGCTGCTGTTCCTACGACATGAGAGGTAACTTTGATATCGTATTTTTTCCACAGATCCAGCATCCGGTAAATACCTTCATTGGCTCCGTACCGGTACCAGCTTTCTGCAGGCAGATCGGGTTGTCCTTTGGGCAGAGGGCTTCCGCTAAACGGGCTTTCTGCTCCCTCAGGCTGGCCTCCGGTTTCAAACTGCATGGAAACGGAAATAACCAATTGGGCACCATTGGCCCACTGGCTTTTGGATGCTGTTGTATTGATGCTTTTATCTTTTTCTTTGGCGGCATCGGAATTATGGCAGGAAGTTAATACGGCTCCCAGCAAAATCACGGGTAATAAATGAAATATTTTCATGTGCTGATAATTTGTTGATGCAAAGTTTCTCAAATTCAGCGGAATAAATGATGTATGTATTTATTATATATTTGTAAAAATCATATTAAATATGAAACGTATCATCAATTTCAGGGATTTTAATGTCTTCACTGTTGAAAAAGAAGTCTGGGATGTAGAATATCACAACCACAATTTTTATGAACTGATCGCGATAGAATCGGGTAAAGGGAAGCACCGCCTGAACGACATTACTTTTTCCTACAAAAAAGGGGATGTGTTTCTGCTTCAGCCCAGTGATCAGCATGAATTTACCATCAGCAAAAAGACAAAATTCATTTATATAAAATTTACAGACCATTATATTTCAACGTATCTGCTGCCCGGAAAAAATAAAAATGTAAAGGAAACCATTCAGTTATTACTCACAGGAAGATCCGTAAAGTACGAGTCGGCAGTTTTAAACAGTGAAGACAGAAAGTATTTTATCCGGCTGGCCCACCATTTACTGTATGAGTTTTCGGCAAAGAAAAAATATCATGAAGAAGTCATTACGGAATTGTTTTCCATAATGATCACCTTATTGTGCAGAAATCTGAACAATGATCCGGAGACAACCACATGGAAGAATACGGAACTGAGTAAAATCGACAGGATTCTCACCTACATCAGCATTTACGCCCTGGATGAAACTAAAATGAAAATAGAAAATATCGCCGGGGAATTTTTACTTTCGCCCAATTATGTAAGCATTTATGTGAAAAATCAAACCGGATTTTCCATCCAGCAGCATGTAATTCAGTATAAAATGAAAACAGCGGAAAAGCTCCTTTTACATAGTGATTATACAATTAATGAGATTGCGGATAAACTCAATTTCACAGACGCCAGCCATTTTAATAAACTGTTTACGAAATATAAAAATACCTCACCTTCAAAATATAAAACAGAAGGAAAAGAATAAAGGATTGAAAATAAAAAAAGCTGTTCCAAATCATTGAAACAGCTCTTTTGAACTTTAATATTATAGGTAAGGAAGATGGGGGATGGGAGAGGGAAGTTATTGATCCCAAAGTCAGAACTTCTAGGAGAGGCTCACTGATTTTTATATCTTAATAAACTTCCGGGGAAATTCTCTTGACAATCCGATCCAGGATTTTAAAATTTACTCGGATGTCTTCCAGCCTCCATCTCCCATCTTCGAGCCAGATTCTACTGAATTACAATACTCTTTCTCTCCACCGTATGCGCTGAAAAATAGCCCAGTGCCCCGTTATTGATGTTGCTTGGAGGATTGGTCGGTGTAAGGCCTCCGCCAGGTCCGCCGTCCCCTGAGATCTGCAGCAACGCAGAGTAGTAGGTGAATATATTATTGTCGATGGACTGCATTTCCACATAAACCGTGTCTCCTGGAGCTACCTTATGGTCGGTGGGATCATCCTCGTCATCCTCATTAGGAAGAAACAGTGGTCTTTGGTTCACCAATCCGTTGTTGACGTTATCGGAAAATACCTCAAAGGTTTTTTTAGACATATTATTGATCGTAAAATTGAACAGATAACGGTTCCCCAACACTGCCGGATCGGTGAAAACAGGCAGTAAGGTATAGGTCGTTTCCCCTCCGAAAGAAAAAGAATCCTGCGTAAGACCATCAAACGGTACCGCTTCAGGCATGGTGCTTTGAGCAGTGTACTGCTGTCCTTCCGCCTGTATTTTCAGCGTGTAGGTTCTACCTGCCACTCCGGTAAAAGCAGTTGTCATGTATTTTCCGTCTCCTACGTATTGCAGGGTTTCTGTCTGGCCTGTGTTGTCGCTTACAACGACCTGGGCACCTGTAACTGCAGGATACTGATTATTTTGTGTAAATGCTACAGATTTTGTGATTCTTACAATATACGGTCCCGGCTGGTTCGTGATATTGCCTTCTATGACGATGTTTCCGCTTTTGTCATCCAGATCAAGGTCGATTTCCTTTTCGCAGGAATTGAGGAGAAACAGGGCTGATATGATAAAAATAATATTCTTCATGATCTAAAATTTGAAATTATAAGTGATGTTGGGTACCCAACGGAAAAGGGAAGTCTGCATGGCGCGGGTGGTTCCCGGATTGTTCGGGTTGTCTTCAAACGTAATGGTGTACGCATTTTCACGGCCGTAGATATTGTAAATACCAAATGACCACGAACCTTTGAAACGTTTCTTGGAATCCGGCTCATAAGTCGCACTCAGGTCCATTCTGTGGTAGGCTGGCATACGGTCTGCATTTCTGCTGCTGTACTGGAATATCGTCTGACCGTTCAGCTCATACTTGGCCGTAGGGAAGGTCACGGCATTTCCGGTACTGTAAAGGAATAATCCGGATAACGACCATTTTTTATTCAGTGCATAAGTGGCGACGATAGAAAGGTCGTGGGTTTTGTCCATTCTCGCGTTGTACCATTCATTATCATTGATTCCGTTTATTTTTCTCTCTGTTTTGGATAAAGTATAGGAGATCCATCCGGTCAGTCTTCCGCTTTTCTTTTTGGCGATCAGTTCCAGTCCGTAGGCTCTTCCTTTTCCGAACAGCAATTCACTTTCAACATCGGCTGCGGTATCAAATGTGATCTGGGCACCATTTTTAAAATCGATCTGGTTCTGCATGGATTTGTAATAGATCTCAGCATTCAATTCATAGTTATTGTTGTTGAAATTTCTGCTGTATCCTGCACTGATCTGATCTGCTATTTCCGGTTTTACGCTGTAGCTGCTTCCGATCCACTGGTCGGTAGGATTTCCGCTGCTGCTGTTGCTCAGGAGGTGTAAATTTTGAGTATTACGGGAATAACCTGCCTTGATGCTGCTCACCTCATTGATCCGGTAATTGGCGGTAATTCTCGGTTCCAGATTAAAATAAGTCTTTCCGAATTTTCCTTTTTCCAGAAATCTGCTGTCCGTCAGAATCCCGTTTTCATAAGAATTATACGTGTCGCCACCTAAAATGCTGAAAGTAGAAAGCCTTAAACCATAATTCACAGTAAGCTTTTCAGTAGCTTTGAAATCATCATTGATGTATACTGCATTCTCCCATGATTTTCTCGGATTTCTCGGAAAGCTGCTCACACTCGTACCGGAGGCACTGCTCGGAGTAATCGTGTGGTAAATAGACTGCAGTCCGAAACGTACAGAATGTTTATTTCCTGCAAACCATGTAAAATCCTGCTTTAAGTTCCAGTCTTCAATCTGGGAATCCAGACCGAATGTGTTGTCATTGCTTTCAAGCTTGATCTTGTAGTTATAATTGCTGTAAATTAATGAAGTATTGGAGAATAGTTTACTGCTGATAATGCTGTTCCATCTTAAAGTAGCCGTTGTGTTTCCCCAGTCCGTAGAGAAAGTGTCTCCCAGCCCTAAAACATCTCTTCCAAAATATCCGGAAAGGTAAAGACGGTTGCTTTCATTGATCTGGTAATTGGCCTTTAAATTCAGGTCATAAAAATACAGTTTGCTGTCCTTAAAATCGTCGCTTCCTTTAAGAAACAGATCCGCATACGTTCTTCTTCCTGAAACAATAAATGATGATTTTTCTTTCTGAATAGGGCCTTCCACGCTCAGCCTGCTGCTGATCAGTCCGATGCCTCCGTTCACATTATAATCCTTATTGTTTCCGTCCTTCATTTTCACATCCATTACGGAAGAAAGCCTTCCTCCGTATTGGGCGGGGCTGTTTCCTTTGATAATGCTGGCATCCTTCAGCGCATCACTGTTGAAGGTACTGAAGAACCCAAGAAGATGCGAAGCGTTGTAAACCGGCGCTTCGTCCAGTAAGATCAGGTTCTGATCGGTAGCACCGCCTCTCACACTGAATCCGCTGCTTCCTTCGCCATTGCTTTTGATACCCGGTAAAAGCTGAATCGTCTTCATCACATCCTTTTCCCCGAATAAAACCGGAAGCTTTTCTATGTTTTTAATGCTTAATGTTTCAGTTCCCATCTGGGCTGCGGTAAGGTTTTTATCCTTTTTGATCCCTGAAATCACTACTTCATCTATTTTTCCAACCTTTTCACCCTCTTTTTCCTCCTGATTAAGCGGAAGATCCAGCTTGGTATTCTGTTCCACCTTTACGGGCAGCTCAAAATCCTTATAGCCGGGATAGGAAACAATCAGCGTATAATTTCCTTCAGGAAGTGACAGCGAGTAGAAGCCGTATTCATTGGCTACTACGGAAATAGAAGGGTCTTCGCTTACTTTTACGGTAACCCCTATCAGCAGTTCGCCGTTTTTGTGATCCTTCACAGTACCGCTTACTGAGTATTTCTGCTGCGCCAGAGCCATAGAGCTGAAACAGAGTACAGCAGCTGTGGCGGCAGCTTTAAAAAACAATTTTTGCATTGAGTTTAAATTTTAATGGAGTAGAAATCTATCAAATAGTCTATTTAATGGGATGGATGTTACAGAAAATTAGAATAATGAAACTTTCAATATTAGGAAAATGGTTGTTAGTTTACTGTCAAACGTAAAAAATCAAACGATATTACTGTCATTGCGAAAAAAAAATGTTTTCCCCTTTTAAGAGTGAAATATTTTGCTTTTAATATTGCTGATCAAAAGGTCTTGCTGAATGTTTTGACCGTATGGGAAGGTGCTTGTAGGGTCATATGGATCGACCTTTTTAGTCTTTTTTCCGGGGTAATTAATAGTCTGCATCTCGTTTTCTGGTTCATAGTTTTGGTGTGGTTATCCCGGAGAAAGTAAAAAACTCTCTCTTCCGGGAATACAAAAATAGCAAAATACCTTTACCAGTCTGATAATTCATTGTTATCTTTTGGTAATAAACAGTATAGCTCAATTGTGCTGCAGAATTTAACTTTTCATTTTTGATATCCATAGGGTTATTGTATGGCCCAAAATTATTGTAAAATGAGCCTGCAGATGTTCGGAATTATCTATGCGAACGTATTTTTTATGAAATCGCCTAAGAATCTCCCTTGTTGTTTATTCTTTAAGACCTATTTTTAAGATGGACAAAAACCGTCAATGATGGAAAGGATGGTTTATATTTTAACTGCCAATAACGCTGGGCTTTTTTCTTTTGGGATTATTTTTTCGAGGATGACGGCAAAAGGAGTTATTTTATTAGACGCAAAGATTTTACTTTAGACGAAGTTAAATTTAAAGGAAAGCAAAGAATTCGACTGCGTCGTGATGAAGCGAATGGATAATACGCTCGCTTAATCGAATCAATGTAAATTGATTCCGTCTTTGCCCCTCAAGGTATACGGTACTAGAATGAAACTTTGCGTGGAAATCAATCAAAAAAAGACCATCTTATTTTTGAGACAGCCTCATGATCATGATCATTAGAGCTGCTCGCACCCAGATAGTTTCTCTCTTTCAATTTTACAATAATGGTTTGAAAATCATCAGATTGAATTGCTTTAACATTACAACTTATAAACCCGGACCTTTTAATATTCGAAATATAAAAAACTTCGAAATGATGTATATTTGTTTAATATTTCTTTATAACGGGTAGAATTTCCCGCTGTGTTTCATATAAATACCAATAAAAGATGATTCCACTTCACGAACTGCTGTTTTTTGTGCTGGCTGCCCTTGTTTTAGTAATAAGTCCGGGCCCGAATATGATCTATCTGATTTCAAAATCCATCACTCAGGGTAAAAAATCAGGACTTATTTCTTTGGCTGGGGTAGTATGCGGATTTATGTTTCACATTATCATGGTATCTTTTGGACTGACGGCTGTATTACTGGCAGTTCCGGTAGCGTATACCGTTCTGAAAACACTGGGAACAGTCTATCTTTTGTTTCTGGCCTACCAGGCTGTAAAACCCAGGAGTAAGAATATATTTGAAGTAGATAAAAACAGCCCGCATGACGGGACTAAAAAGCTTTTCACCGTCGGTTTTCTCACCAGTGCACTGAACCCGAAAGTAGCGGTGTTTTACCTGTCTTTTTTTCCGCAGTTCATTAAACCGGAATATGGTTCTGTTTTACTGCAGAGCTTTGAGCTGGGGATTGTCCAGGTTTTTGTAAGCTTCAGTGTGAATTTTATTATCGTGCTTACAGCGGCAAAGGTAGCTGCGTTTTTTTCAAACAATCCTTTCTGGGTGAAGATTCAGAAGTGGTTTATGGCGGGTGTGCTTACTTATTTAGCGGTAAAAATGGCTTTGTCAAAGGCGAAATAGCCTGAATTCATAATAAGTTTTCTTAACCGCAAAGTCATGCAAAGTTTTTTTGATTGACCCACTTTGGATTTTAAGATAAGCCAAGGCATAAACTTATTCTAATCACCCAATGCCCTGGTATTACTTTGATAAACGAAGTGGCTTTGTTTATCCTAAAAACATCCACAAGAAATCACCTTCGTCTATCTTTGTGATAAATTAGGCAATCAGATTAAATAAAATAAGATTTTTGATTGATTTGCTTTAGATTTAAGATAAACCAATGCGAAAACTTATTCCCGTCATGCCATTCCTTGGTATTACTTTGATAAACGAAGTGGCTTTGTTTATCCTAAAAACATCCACAAGAAATCACCTTTGTTTATCTTTGTGATAAATAAGGCATTCAGATTAAATAAAATAAGATTTTTGATTCATTGCTTTAGATTTAAGATAAACCAAGCGAAACTTATTCTCGTCATGCCCTTGGTATTACTTTGATAAACGAAGTGGCTTTGGTTATCCTAAAAACATCCACAAAGAAATCACCTTTGTTTATCTTTGTGATAAATAATGCAATCAGATTAAATAAATTAGAATAATTTCTCATCATCATCCATTTTCAATGAAACAGTCCATTCCCACCTACGATCTAAACAGCATTACCCATCACGGAATTCTGATCGAAAGAATCGAGAAACGGACCCTCAGCACAGAAGATAATCTTTTTGATAAAGGCGTTCATCGCGACAATCATTATATTTTTACCTATCTGGAAAAGGGGTATGCGAAAATGATGGTCGATTTTAAGACGATAGAAGCCCGGGATGCTGCGGTTTTCTTTCTGCTGCCGGGGCAGGTACATGAAGGAATTCTTATGGATGATGTCAGCGGATGGTTTATTGCGGTGAAAGCAGATCTGTTGCCTGATGCCCTGCGATCTGTTTTTGAGGAATCACTGATCGATATACAGCCTATAGTTGTTGATCAGATGACGGCAAAAAAGCTCAGTTCCTGTGCGGAAATGCTGCAGATGTCATGTACCGAAGAAATGCTGGCTGGTAAGGAAGGTTTTCTTGTTGTTCAGTCCCTGATGAATGCCTTTGCCGGTTTGTATGCCCTGATTTTTCTGAAGGAAAACAACCCTGAAGTTTCTACCGAAAGCCGTGCTGTCCAACTGACCCGAAAGTTCAGGATTCTTGTAAGGAAAGAATTTAAAACCCTTAAAAGTCCATCTGCCTATGCCGGAC
Organism: Chryseobacterium endalhagicum; assembly: GCF_016745235.1. Classification (GTDB taxonomy): domain Bacteria; phylum Bacteroidota; class Bacteroidia; order Flavobacteriales; family Weeksellaceae; genus Chryseobacterium; species Chryseobacterium endalhagicum. Next base: position 1,253,361 of record NZ_JAELVM010000001.1, read on the forward strand.
TTTTGAATATTACCCGCGGTTATCTTACCGAAGTGATCCGTGAAGTGACCGGAAAATCTGCCCAATACTGGATTCATCAGGAGATTTTGATAGAGGCCAAAAGACTTTTATCCTTTACCCAGCTTAGCGTAAAAGAAATTGCGTATGAACTGGGCTACAGCGATCATACCTACTTTTCCCGCTTATTCTCGAAAGTGGAAGGTTATCCGCCCTCTGAGTTCCGCGACAAAAACCGGAAGAGATCCTAAACCGCGAATAGTCCAATTATTCCCCTGAAATGGCTATCGGCCGGCTTCCATTTTGAAGCTTCCTTTGCATTAAAATTATTTATGCCAAGCTTACCTAAATGGATCAATGATACTTTAGAAAATGTCATGTCCTCCAAGTTTAAAGAATGCACTGTTATCCATACTGAACCCGTTTCCAATGATCTTCGCCTTGTCCGTTTTGCTTCCGATCTGGAAGATGTTCCTTTTGAACCGGCGTATGCCATAGGAATAAGAGTGAACGAAAGGGATTACCGTAATTATTCGCCATTCAATTTCAATAAACACAAAGGAACTTTCGATGTGCTGTTTCATCTTCACGATACGGATTCTGTAGGAAGCAGCTTTGCCGGCAGTCTTTCCACAGGAGAAACCACGAAAATACTGATGCCACGGGGAAAACGTTTTTTTGAACCGAATGCAGCTATTCACTTCTCCATCGGCGACGAAACTTCTCTGGGAAGCTCCCTGTCCATCAAGGAAGCAGCAGAAGATGGAGACGCCTCATTTGTATGTCTTCACGAGCTGGAAGATTCTTCCGCATTAAAAGATCTGGAATTATACGGTTATCATTCGCCCAAAAACGACATACAAAACATCATGGAAGCCATCAACGACTTTTTGAAAGAAGAGAAAGAAGCCGTTTACAACAATGAAGTGGTTTTCTACCTTACCGGAAACGGAAGTACCATGTCCGTCATCCGGAAATTCCTTAAAGCAAAGGGCGTGGATGGGAAGTGTTTGAGATCACAGGCGTATTGGATGGAGGGAAAGAGGGGGTTGTGAAAACATGTATATCAGGTTATTTGCTAAAATATTTCATTATTTAAGACAACAAAAGATTAATAACGATTTTAATTGATTGTAGATAATCTGCTTCTTTTTGTTTTATTTTGTAATAATTATGAAAGATTACATCAAGTACTTGCTTCCGTACAAGCAAAAATTTCCTATTGTTAATTTGACTAGGAGAGAATTAGTAGCTTTTGAAAATCTAGTTGTTAAATATCTTAATGTTCGAGATCTTAATGAGTTGCGAGATAAATTTGAAGGGCAAGCATTTATGGATAACTTTCTTGGCAAGTCAATTCCTATTGCAGCCTTACAGAAATATTTAAAATTTAATTTAATTGACCTTGAAAAGATCAATGTAGCTAGGTACAATTCTAAAGTTTCAATTTGTGGTAAAACGATCAATATTATTATGTTTGATTTCAATTTACCACTAATAGATATTAATAATGATAATCCTTATATTTTTATTTATTCAACAGAATACTCAATGTTACAAATCTGCGGTTTCGCAAGCGCAGAAACAGTCAGGGAGAATTTGAAAGATGTTAAGGAATATGGTTTTGGATCAAAACAAACCTTAAAAGGAAAATTTTATGGGTTTGATGGTTTAGTTCAGTTTAATAATATTATCGAACTTGAAAAATTATTGTTAAATTAACTAATACGATTAATAAAAATATAATATTCATAAGGAGATAACATTATTCTTCATCCTGTGGAATTACATCATTATTCATAAAGGCCTCAAATGCGCCAATGGGTGCAAAGTCTATGCAGATTGTAGAATAATCATCTTTTTTCCGCCATAATCTTACCGAGTCTGTTTCTTTTATTTGAAGCCACTCACGGGTTACAAGCCTTCTTTCTTTTAAACCTAAAACATCAACTAATAACCATTGGCCTAATGCTGATTGTCCATACCTTTTTCCATTTTCATCATATTCTGTATTACTGCCGGATTGTAAACTTTTCATATTATCCTGAGTAACTAACGCAGGTATACTTTTTCCATTTGGAAGCTGGAGCCGAAAACGGACTTCGGGTTTATTCTTTTTTTCACCTTCATAAGCATCTCTGTATTTTTCAAAATCAAAAATGTTTTGAGTGAAGAAATTAGGATGCTTTTTGTGAAACTCTCTTGGGATTGGAATGTAAACTTCGTTTAATGGTCTTAGTGTATCATAGTTTTTATTTTTAGGTGCTGCATTCCAAGCATTTAAGCCTGACTTTTCTTCAACTTCTTTACTGTGATAAGAATATAATGGTAAATATATTTCAACTATATCTTTTTTATCTTCTTTAGTACTTTCTGCTAGACCAAGATATGCTTGAAGTAAAAATGAAAAGGGATCTTCAATTATCTTTACATCAAATTGATTTAAAATTAAAGTATCATGTTTTGTAGAATCAAATTTCTGCCAAATTTGAGAATCGCTGAAAGTATATTTATAATCTTTGTTGCCATCTGACCAGGAAAATGCTGTTGGGGTTAAAAAGAAATCTTTTAAACTGTTAGTATCTATAAGAGGATAAGCACACTCGTTAATTAAAAATTTCCCTTCATCCCGTGTTACATAATGATAAATATTACTATTCTCTGTAAGACCAAGCCGCTCATAGTCACTTTGCATTCGTAAATTTTTTATCTCTGAAATTTTATGGGCCAGGCCTTCAGGACTATTACGAAAAAGATTAATTTCATTTTGATAACGTTTTAGCTGCATTACCTTTTGAAATGTAGGTTTAGAACCCATCCAGGTCTTTATTCCAATACCAATTCTATTTGTACCAAAAACAGATAATACATCATGTGGTGTATTACCTATATCTACATTCTGACCATTAAATATTTTAGCAAAAACAGTTTCCTGAAATTTTGAGTCAAGATAAGGTATAAAGTCTCCTTGCTTTTGGCGGAAAAGATTGGACAATGCTCCATATACCTGTAAAAATTGAATATATTCACTACGCTGTTCGGCAGAATATTGTTCCCATACGCTCATTTATAAAACCTTTATAATCTGTTTACTAATTCTTTCAACTAAACTTGTGGTTACTGAATTTCCTGCCTGCATATATAGTTTACTGTTTGCGATGTTGGGCAGTATAAAATTTTCCATTGGATAACCTTGAAAAGCAAAACATTCTTTTGGAGTCAGCTTCCTGATACCAAAGTCATCTTTTATTAATGGGACATTGTGGCCACCAGCTCCCATATTAGCTGTTAAAGTAGGACAAACATTATTTTTATTTTCCCTTACATAAACACGTCTCCATTGATAAACAGTATCCTTATTTGTCATTATCTTTTTAAGTTCCGGATAGTACTGATGTGTTTCAGGATAATAAAATTTTTCATCTTGTTTTCCTTTCTCCAAAAAATCATGAATAGTCTTAGTAAGTTTCATTTCTTTAGGAAATTCAAACTGTTCATAATTAGGAACCTGATCCGGATCCAGAGCAACTATAAAAATTCTTTCACGATTTTGTGGAACATTTCCATGTGTCATTGAATTTAATACTTTATAGAATGCTTTATATCCTAGTTTTTCTTCTAGAATTTCAATAATTACTTTGAAAGTGTTTCCCTTATCATGAGATACCAAATTTTTTACATTCTCTAAAAAGACAACTCTTGGTCTGTGTTTCTCAATAATCTGTTCAATATCAAAAAATAAAGTTCCTCTAGTGTCTGAAAAGCCTTTTTGGTAGCCTGCTATAGAAAAGGCCTGACAGGGAAATCCTGCACAGAGGACATCTATCTTTTCATTTGGAATTCTGCTTTTTACTTCATCTTTTGTTATGTCTCCAAAAGGCGTTTCTCCAAAATTCTCTCTATAAGTAATTTTTGCATCCTTATTCCATTCGCTAGTGTAAATACATTTCCCTCCAGCGTTCTGCATAGCAATTCTAAAACCGCCTATACCAGCAAATAAGTCAATGAATTTGAAAGAGTAATTTTCAGGTGTAGGAAAAGGAACATTTTCTACCTCAAATAAAAATTGCTGAATAGCTTCTTCCTCAACTATTGATATATTATTCTCCTGCTTGTATTCTACATAGTTCTTTATCACCTGCATAGCATCTTCTTTGTAGTGAGAAGATAAACCATTGTGTATATTATGAAGATAATGAGTTAATACAGCCTCCCCATCTTCAATAATCCTGGATGGTATTGTTTGATAGGTTTTAGTATTTAATTCTTCAACGCTGATATTTTGTTTTGCTAGCTTCATTTCTTTCTAAATCAAAGCGCAATTTACAAAAAAGAGTACGAAAAATCCTTAAATTTTGGTAATAAGAATTTCTGTAGGGCTTATGAAGTCAATTCTAATTTTATCACCGATTTGGGCATTAATATGTGCATACCAGCTTCCTAAAAGTTTTAAATTTCTTGAGCCGTGAAATTGCTTAGCATGTATGCTTCCTGCACGGCTGCAACCAGTGGATTTTAATTGTACATTAGTTAAAAAGCCGTCGCTTGAGCTGCATGTATAAATATTGTTGTTTTGTGAATTACTATTTGTAATATCAAAATCTCTGGCAATGAATGCAGGAATTTGTAAATATCCCTCACCATATACAATTCCTCTAGATAAAGTATGTCTATGGTTCCCCCATTCTAAGTGGGCTTGTTTTAATGTTGTTATAAAACTATCTCCTGTGCTTGGCATATATGGTTATTTTTTTGTTTTTAATTTATTAATTTCATCTTCGATATGTAAAATAGATGTATTTAAATTCTTTTCAAGCTCTTTTGACCAAAATCTTAAAATTGTCCACCCCTGTTCAGATAATTTTGAATTCACTTCATTATCTCTCTGCATATTTCTTTCAATTTTAGGAATCCAATACTCTTGATTCGTTTTAAGCTTTTTCTTTCTTATTTCCCAGTCTTTTCCATGCCAAAACTCTCCATCAACAAATATGGCTAGTTTTATTTTTTTGAAAGTTAGATCAGGCTTCCCAAAGACAGATCTATTATTTTTACGATATCTATAACCTTTTGCAAACAAAGATTTAGCTAGAATTACTTCAGCTTTAGTACCCGTAGCCTTTATGGCTTGCATATTCTTCCTTCTTTGTTCTTTAGTTAGGTTGTCCATTTGTTAAAGTTACAGATTTTACATAAAATTTAAAACTCAATTAGTAAGTATTATTAAGATTTTATTGAATTTTGTAAATTAATATTATTTTTAAAAGCAAGGAGATTTTATGCTGTTACGAAGCAGGTTTAATGAAAATATGATGGTGATAGTTGATGTAATAATTTGTACTTAATAATATGACATATATCCAATTTTTGTAATTTCTAAACCCCAAATTTTCTTTATATTTGCGCAAAGCACATACAAATCATTATGGAAAAGCTAAGAAATCTAAGAAAGCAAAGAGGCCTCACTCAGGAATACATGTCAAACATTATTGCAACAGATGTTTCCAACTATTCCCGTAAGGAAAGTGGAGGCGTAAGGATCTATGACGACGAGTGGGAAAAGCTTGCCAAAGCTTTGGATGTTCCTGTGGAGGAAATTAAAGAAGATAGAGCTTCTGATTTAGTGCAGAATAATGACAACAATGGGGCAACTTTTAATGATCATGCTGGAAATTTTCAGTCTACAAATTATACCTATTGTAATATCCCGGATTATATATTAGAAAACCAGCAGGAATACATAAAAATCCTGAAGGAGCAGATTGACGCGCTGAAACAGGAAGTGAAAAGCCTTAAATCCAAAAGATAACGGATACTCTTTTCTAAAGAGAAATCATACCTTATATCATACTGCTTCTACGGAGGCAGTATTTTTTTTGGAATGTGTAAAAGCCTTTTTCACATTTTCATGTTTAAACCATCAATTTTTTCATTAAAAAATAAGGAGACATAAACCTCATTATTTAGTTTTAAGAATCTGATGAATGCCCACCAAAAATTTGCTGATGACGCGTTTTTTCAATGCTTGTACTCACTATATTTGGAATTATTAACCTCCAAAAACACACAAAATTATGGCATTAGACAATTTAATCAGTTTAAGTTTTTCCAGTGAAGAATTAGCAGCTATTGATCAGGCTTTGCAGGCAATACAGACTGCGTTGTCAGGAAAAACCATCAACCTTACTCCGGAACAGCGGCAGCAGTACGGGAGGATTGCAGAGCAGAATAAACTTTTCGTCAACAAAGCGAAAAACTATATGGAGCAGTATGCACAGCACGTTCCGGGATTTCTCGATAAAGCAGAATTCGACAGGGATTATACAGCCAGAGAACAAATCGAACAGCGTCTCCAGCGCCTGGACTCACTCCATGAGCAGCTATCCGATACTAAAGTTTTACTTGATCACGACAATTACCATAATGCGATCAGCTTTTACAGGAATATCAGATTCCTTTCCGAAGAAAATGTACCGGGAACCAATGTGATCTATGAAGATTTGAAACAGTTCTTCGTCACATCTCCACAAACTCCTGTTACTCCGCCACCGCCTGCAAATAATACTGACAGCCAGCCAGGATAACAGGAATAGAAATAACCCCAATGAAGAGCACGTTTACAGACGTGCTTTTTTATGGATGCATAATAAAATTAGCACAAGGAAAGCAAAAAGTCACCTACACCGGTTAAGCCGAAGGATAAAACGCCTGCTTCATAGAATCAATGCAATTGATTCCCTCTTTGCCCTCTTAAAATATACAGGTTCAGAATTGAACCTTTGCGATAAAAAAACAGGCTGTTTTCTCCCTGCTTTCTCCATCAGGATGCCTTTAAAGTGGCTTCATACACTTGGATAAACCCCTGGCTCCCCTTGAATAACCGGCTAAAGCCTCTCTACAAGTCCCCGGAACCCGTTATGCAAGCCTATCTACCCCCTTACCCAAGGGGGTAGATACCCTTTATGAAGGGGCTGTCGGCCGTTCGGAAGTGCCTCTGGAGGCTTATTGAAGAGGGTAGAGCCGCTTTTTAAGGATTTGGTATTCTTGTAGCCTTTGCTGGAGTGTTTTTTTGTTGAAAAATTACGTTTTCCCGTAAGCAGGAATTAAATATTTTTGGTATACTTGCCATGCATAAAACTAATAGACCAGAATGAAATATTGGCATCTACAAATGTGTTTACCTTACGGTAGGAAAGGCGGATTTTATGATTCCCGTCCTATACTAAAACATTCATCAGCTTTAATAGCCTCGGGAGAATGGGAAAGTCATCAATGTATAAATTTTAAAAACTTCGAAGGCGATGGTCTGGATCAGGGAGATATAGTTTTAGTCAGAGAAGGTAAAAGACCACTGGCATTAGTAAGGGTTTTGGATGATATTGCCTTTTATGAAAAAGAGCTGGAACAACAATTTAGACATAATTGGTTCAGAAAAGTTAATATTCTAAAATGGTTTGAAGATGACGAAGATTTTCCTCAGCCGCAGGGTACACTTCAGATCTTAAATAGTCCATATACAGATTCGTACAAATATATTCACGATAGGCTAAAGCAAATAACCAAAGAAACAAAAATGAAAGAAATAACTGATTTATTAAAGTATAAAAATCAAATTATCCTGCAAGGGCCTCCAGGAACCGGAAAAACAAAGCTTGCAAAAGAAATCGCTGAAGCACTTATCGATAAAGATGCTGTAATTGAAAAACCTGATGTCATTAATGCTGATGATATTAAGAAACTGATAAAAATAGGACAAAGAATAAAAACTGTTGGTGGTAGAGGAGATTATGAAATTAAAGAAATTAATAATGATACGTTATTAATTTCTACTTCAGGAGAAGATAGAAAGCCAACGATAAACGGAGTAATTTCTTTCTATAAAAATCATAAAAACGGTGAAAATTGGAATACTACCGATTTAAGTAATGTTCAGTTATATGAAATGGCTATAGCAAAATATATTTCTGAATTTTATGATTCATCAGATAGACTTGCCAATGAAGATAGCCAGCCGCAGTTTAAGCTCTTGCAGTTTCATCCAAGTTATACATATGAAGATTTTGTGAGAGGTATCGTTGCAGAAAGTAAAGGTAATTTTATAGAATATAAAAATGTAAATAAAACATTGGGGTTATTTGCCAAAACGGCTTTAGATAATTATTTAAATAGTAAAAAAGACATTTCAGTATTATCCAAAGAAAAATGGGTAGATCTGCAGTTTGATAGATTTGTGGAAAAAATTGCTGAAGATCTTAATAATGAAAAATATTTTAAGCTTACTGATAGTGTCAACATTGTTGATTTGGAAGATGATGCCTTTTTATATATAGGCACTGTTTGGAAAGGATATCAGCATAGAATGCCATTCAAAGATATTAAACAAGCTTTTTTAGATGGTAATACGATTCGTATAGAGCTTTCTAAGAATGCCAATATTTCCGGTTCTGCGAGACAGCACGCAACTTACTATGTAGCAGTATTGAAAGCCTTTTTGGAATTTATAAAAGATGAAAAGTATTCTGAAGAAAAAGGAGAAGTAAAGCTTAAAAATTATGTTTTGGTCATCGATGAAATAAATCGTGCAAATTTATCCTCTGTTTTGGGAGAGTTAATTTATGCTTTAGAATATAGGGGCGAAAAGGTTGACAGTATGTATAGTGTAGAAGGGTCCAGCAAATTAGTATTACCTCCGAACTTATATATTATTGGCACTATGAATACAGCAGATAGAAGTGTGGGGCACATTGATTATGCCATTAGAAGGCGATTTGGTTTTGTTGATGTTTTACCTAAAAATCTGAGCCCTGAACTACAGGATGACTTTGATGTAGACTTGTTTGTTTCAGTTTCAGAACTATTTATCCAGAATTATAGTGTTGATCAGGACTATGAAAATATAGTGCCCTCTGAATATTTGTCCTCAGATTTTGACCCTAAGGAAGTATGGTTAGGTCATTCCTATTTTATAAAACCGAAAGAATTGGATGCTGATATGGAAATGCGTCTGGAATATGAAATAAAACCCATCCTGAGAGAGTATGTAAAAGATGGAATTTTGAAAGAATCTGCTCTTGCCATGATAGAGAATTTATCAACAGTTAAGTAATCCATATGCTTCATATTTCAGAACATTTTGAATATTACAACAGAGATCATTTAGGAGCTTTCCGGAAACTTCAAGACTGGGAGACATATTTTGATCATGATATTTTGCAGGAAATTATTTATTTTGACATTCATGAGAAAAGGCGGTGTATCGAAATATTGCTGAAGAAGGAAACTGAAGATCATCAGTATGCCTGTAGCATTTCATCTTCTTATTTTATTGGCTTGGATCGTCTTCCCGGGTTTGGATTTTCTGTTTATATAGAACCTAAACTGAATAACGCGAACCAGCAGATTAACTACATTGAAATGCTGCTTGAAGCATTAAAAGAGCCTGAAAATTTTGAACACCTCGATAACCTGGTAACAACAAAATTGAATGATGAATGGATTGAAATAGAAAACCACCTGCAGCCTGTGCTTACTCCCTTTTTAATAGCCCAGTTTCTTTCTGTGACTAAGAGTATTATGAAGAAAGGTCTTAAAAAATCTTACTATGATGTTGAAGAAAATCTCAATAATAAGATTAAAGGTAAAATCATGGTCGGTCAGCAGATAAGAGAAAATCTGTTGAAAAACAGATTAACAAAAACTGCATGTAAATTTCAGAATTTTGGATATGATATAGAGGTTAATCAGTTTTTAAAATATGTGATGAGCCGCATAAGTTCTAGTTTGGATACTTATCATTCTATTAAAGACAGTCTGTCTCCAATCATGAAATATTGTATGGGAGGATTTCAGCAGGTCAGTCATAAATCCTTCACCAGTCTTAAATATAAAGAGAAGAATCCATTTTATAAAAATTATAATCTTGCTGTTAACCTGGGTAATCAGATTCTGGCTCTTCAGGATTACAATATTTCCCGAAAATCAAATAAGGAAAAATGTACCCATCCGCCATTTTGGATAGATATGAGCAAACTGTTTGAGCTATATGTTTACAGGCAGTTGCGTGAAAAATTCCCGGGAAAAGGTGAAGTTAAATATCATAATAAATACAACAGACAGGAATTAGATTTTATAATTAACAGTCAGGATACAAAAGCAGTAGTTGACGCTAAGTACAAGCCCAGATACAGAAATGGTAATCCTTCTATGGAAGATGCAAGACAATTGGCGGGATATACCAGATTGCGTAAAGTGTATGACGAGCTTGGCATTAGTGATGACCAGTTGATCCCTGCTTATTTTATTTATCCCGAAAATCTGCCGGAGCTTACCTTACCGGAAAATACAGATCATGTCTCTGAAGATGTGTTTGATGACTGCAATACACATTTATCTTTAGTTGACAGAAAAGCAGTAAGGTCTTCCACTACCTATAAGCAGATGTATATGCAGGCAGTTGACTTACCTTTTACTAATGTGTAATATGATAGTGGTAATAATTAATATTTTACTACATATAAAAAACAGCTGAAGAATCCCTCCTTCAGCCGTTTCTTTGAAAATAGTATATCAAGAATCTAATCCTGGATAATCATTTTTCTAGACCCCGTCACTTTTCCATCTGTCGTCATTTTATAAACGTAGGTACCGGATGGCAGATCTGAAGCGGAAAGAGTAATTGTACCATTTCCTTTTTCATGAAGTGGGAGGGATCTTACCAGCTGGCCGGAGATATTATAGATCTCAATAGAAGCTGTTTTGGCATTTTTGGGAAGATAATAGCTGATATTCGTTCCGTTTTTCGTAGGATTGGGAACATTCTGAGACAGTTTTGCAATATCTGATGATGAGGTTTCCATTGATAGGCCGTTCTTATTCAACAGCAGCTGTTTCAGCTCTTCTACCGTGTTTTCAAGGTTTTTAATGCGGTCTTCCAGTTGCATTATGATTTCTTCTGAAGACGCTGTTTTATTAAGTGGTGTATTGGAAACCATTACATTTCCGCTCGGATCTACAACCAGGGCGCGGCCGCTTCCTGTAGGCAGGTTCTCATGTCTTACCGTTCCTACGGTGTGAAAATTGGCGGTAGGAGTAAGCGTCAGGATGCCGACACTTTTATCCCTGATCAGCATTGTGGAGGTAGGAGATAAACCAAACATAATAGATAAGGGAATATTATTCGTCAGTTTTGCTCCTCCAGTTCCAGATCCGATCACAAAAGAACGGTTTCCGGTAGCGGCAAGATCAATACCGAATCCGCCGGAATAGACATCTTTAAGATCAATACCTACTCCTAATGCAAATTGGTTATGGTTTCTGATAATGTTTTTCCAGCCCAGAGCTACAGATTTGCTTGAGTTATTCAGAACAGCATTGTCCTGTCCGCTCACAATATTTGCGCCTCCGCCATTACTGAGGTCATTTCCCCAGCCGCTTACAATAGAACTTCCGGCTTGTCCCCCAAGAATATTTGACGATCCGGTGACGATGCTTCCCTTGACTTTCGCAACATTGGAGTTGTTCACTGCATCTACGATAAACGAACCTGCTTCGTTAAGGATAGCCTGCCCCGGATTGGCTGATGCGCCGTTGGTTCTGAGAAAAAAAGCTCGTGGGTCAACTGTACCGGCATAATCGGCCGGAGTGATTCCCGCATTTCCGGTGATCTGCCACTGCTGGGCACTAACAATGCCTGTAAAAAGGACCATAGCAGCTGCCAGGCCACTTTTCATGGATAATAATGATGTTTTCATAAATATTGAGTTTAATGGTTTTAGTTATCACTAATGTATGAAATATTATCATTGAAAAATATATTTAATCACGTTGAAGTGATTTTAATTTGATTATTATCTGTTGAAATTCAATGATAAAAGGATTGTGTTGGATTATATTTAATTTCTATGGACTTTATTTGTAAAATCTAATAATCTGGAAATTCGTTTAAACAGGATGATTTTAAAAATAAGTTTCGAGTAAAACTTTTTATCCTTCTTTATTCTTTAAACCAGAAAATAGAGTAGAGGGTTCTGAAACCTGATACTGTGAAAAATTCGGTGTAAACCCCAGATTATAAAATTCGGAAAACAAAAGGTCTGGAAAATACATCATATGAGTGTGTTTTTTTATTCGATAAGCTATTATTAATGATAAAAATCGGGCATAATTTTACAATCGGATGATTTTATTTTATAAAAAATCATTTTTTTTCCCGACAGTTTAAGTCCCTTCTGTTGCGACCATTAAGACCGCTTAATTCAAATAATGGCGGCCTGAATTAAGACTTAAAATCAAATTTTGGTATATAAATTGTTCATTTGGAGGTAATCATGAATTTTATTTTTAACCCTCTAAATTATATGAAAAATAATAATTTATTATAAAGTCGTATGAATAATTTAAATTTTTGCGCCATTAATAAGAAATTCACATTCTTGTTAATGGCTCTTTTTTACGGTATTGCCCATGCGCAATGCACAGCGTACACAGGTCAGGCAATGCTCCCCGGAGAAACCTATTGTCTTAATGGAAATCTTACTTTGACTAATGATATTACCATTCCTCAGGATGCACTTTTAATCATTGAACCGTTGGGGTCGCTTACTGTAAAAGGGATTACAGTAACCGGAAACCTGGAAATCCGTGAAAAAGCCAGTGTGAAGTCCGAAGGAGCCATATTGATTGGTGCTTTCGGAAGCCAGAAGAGTTCAAAGGTAAAACTGGGAACCAAGGCCTATCTGTCCCTTGTAGGATCTGTTTCACAGGGAGATCCTTCATTTTTCGGAACCTATCCCGGATCGATGTCTACGATTGATATGGGAACGTACAGCGTCGTGGAAATATGTGGAACATTCAATCAGCAGTCCACCACCTATCCATTTGTAAATTATGTGGGGGCGCCTCTGGGAAAAGCCTATTGCATTGCCAAAGCACAGGTAAGCGGCGGCGGAACTTCTATCCTCAGTAATGACAGCCAGATTGTAGCGATTGCCATGAATACGGTAACGGGATTGTCTCCCGGAAATGCAAGTTTCTGCGGACCCAACGCTACCCAGGCATCGTGTCCTGCTTTATGGCCTGCCGGACTTCCGGATGATAATTCTGTCTGTGGTTTTGCAGATGAAGTGGTGCATGAATTGGACGAGTATTGTACAAAACCTCCGGTTTCAGGAACCCCTGATGGCTTTACCAGAATGGGAATTACGGTACAGAAGAAAGCGGACAGTTGGCCGGGAAATATTCCAAATGGTTTTCTTGCCCTGGAATCAAAGACCAAGGGTTTTGTGATCACCAGAGTGCAACATGTCAGCCAGACTCCTCAGCCGGGCGATGCAGTGGCAGAACCGAAAGAAGGAATGATTGTGTATGATATCCAGGATTCCTGTGTAAAGCTTTTCAACGGGACCCAATGGAAATGTATTGAAAGAAGCTGTAATGATTAATCCTAATTTGTAAAGAATATGAATTCCATAAGAAATATAAGCATAGCGGCAGCATTGATTTTTTTTAACACTTTTAGTGCTCAGGTAGCGATAGAAAAAGAAGTCATTGACGGAAGCAGTACCCTTTTAGATTTCAATAATGTACCTGCGAACACAAAAGGTTTAATTCTTCCGGCTACACAGGGACTTCCTACAGCCAGTCCGGCAAACGGAACCTTTGTTTTCGATACTTCAGATCAAAAAGTAAAGGTTTACGAAAATAATACCTGGAAAGATCTCAGCGATCCGGGAAGCTCTGCAGCAATCACCGCTAATGCTTCGGATGAAACCGGAAACGGAGTGGTGATCGGTGTTCAGCCGGGTAGTGCAGAAGGAATATTGGTTCTGGAATCCCCGGACAAAGCAATGATTCTTCCTAAAATAGATACACCGCATCTGAATGTAAAAAATCCGTATCCGGGCATGATCTGTTATGATACTGCGAGCAAAACATTCGCCGTTTTTGACGGAACTGTCTGGAATTACTGGAAATAAAAACAAAAGAAGTATTTAGCAATCCCTGCTCCAGAGTGAAGCAGGGATTTTTTTATTTTTTCCTTCCGTAAAGGAGAATTCTTTTGAAGGCATAAATGGCAGGCAGCTTTGGAAAGTCTAAGGCGATCCGCTTTTTAAATTCTGTGGTGAAGGTCTGCTGCTGTTCCTCGCTAAGCCTCTCCAGATAAGGAATCAGGGCCGATCCGGAAATAAAATTGAATAACGTTTCATGATCTTCGGCAATAATAGGATACACTTTCTGTGAAAGATTCAGATCTTCAAGCCCGTTGTCAAACAGGATCTGCGCATATTCATCAATCGTAAGCACGGCAGAAGGGCGGTTCCATTCTTTAAGCTGTGTACGGAAAGGCTCTTCATCTGCCAGTTCAAACAGGATTTTATTCAGCGTATTTCCCGGCTGGTAAGGCATCTGAACAGCCAGTTGTCCACCCATTTTCAGTTTAGAGATAAGTTTTGGAAACAGCTCCTCATGATTATCCGACCATTGTAAAGCGGCATTGCTGAAGATCAGATCCCAGTTCTCGTTGGCATCCAGTATTTCTTCTGTTGAAGCAATCCGGAAGTGAAGACGTTCATGTTCCAGAGCTTTGGATTTTTCCAGCATTTCAGGGGAAGAATCGATTCCGGTAAATTCAGCACTTTGAAATTTTTCGGCAAGAATGGCGGTCTGTTCTCCCGTTCCACAACCCAGATCTACGGCTTTCATCTCTTTTTCTTCGGTGATAAGCTCCGCAAGATCATAAAAAGGTTTAAAACGGATATTTTTAAATTGATTGTAAACTTCAGGATTCCAGGGCATAATTGATCATTTTAAATGTGACTTCAATTTACTCAATCCAGAACAGAATAAAAAAATTAAACTATTAAAAGATTCTTAAAAGAAAGGAGGATAGAAGATGGGAGCGGGAAGTTACTGGAAGGAGAAAGGGGAATCAATCCCGTTTTTATTGAATGTTTAAAGTTTCATTAAATTAATTTGAATTTGGATTAAGACACTCTTATCTTAATAATGGTTTTGAAATTGGAATCCTTGGCAAGGTTTTAAACCTTGCCAAGCATAAAAAAACAAAATTAGGGTTAAAAATAATTTACATGAAAAGACCAGTCAGCAATTCACAGACTGAAATCGACCTCCCTCTTCCAGCTCCCATCCTCCAACCTAAAAGACTCACAAAATCTGCACACTCTCCTTAATGCTGTTCATCACAAAAATACTCTTCGTCTGCCCGATGCCTTCAATTTCAGAAAGCTTATTCACGAAAAACTCATGGAATTCATCCATATTCGGAGCCAGGATTTTCAGCATAAAATCAAAATCTCCGCTGATGTTATAAAATTCCACGACCTCTTTCAGTTTTCCTACTTCTTCAATGAATTTTCCAGCTGTTTTTTTATTGTGGACATTCAGAGCGATCATACAGATCACCATCATGCCTTTATTCACCTTTTTACGGTCTACTACAGCGGTGTATTCCTTAATGATTCCAAGCTTTTCCATGCGTTTGATCCTTTCATGGGTAGGCGTCGGGCTTAAATTGATCCTGGCTGAGATATCACGGATGCTCATTTTCGCGTCTTTCTGAAGCAGACGCAGGATAGACAGGTCTTTTTCGTCGGGATTATATTGTTCTGCAGTCATTTGTTCTGTTTTTAAAGTGATTGTTAATCGTATTAGTGTATATGTTCTTTTAAATTAATTTAAATAATTAATTTGTTCCAAATTTACCACATAATTTTCAAATATGTTCTTTTAAAACTAATTTTGCAGGAAATTTGAATACATGAGTACAAGGAAAAATTTAATATTAATTTTAGCATCGGTAGGAACTTTTGTAGAGGCTTTGGATATTGCCATTATTAATTTAACCATTCCTTCTATTCAGGAACAGTTCCATATTGGAGCAGAGACCGTGCAGTGGCTTCAGACTTTATATGTACTGTTTTTCGGAGGTTTTCTGATTATCGGTGGAAAGCTTTCTGATCAGCTTGGGCGTAAGAAAATATTCCTTATCGGAGGCCTTATTTTTATGCTGACATCTTTGGGAGCAGGACTTTCGCAAAGCTTTGAGGTTTTAGCCATCTTCCGTGCCCTTCAGGGATTGGGAGCCGCATTGATCATGCCTTCCGCCTTATCCATTGTGACGAATACTTTCAGAGGTGAGCAGGAGCGTAACCGGGCGATCGGAATTTTCAGTTCGTTTGCTGCAATTGGCTCCGGAAGCGGCCTTTCAGTGGGAGGAATTATCAGTACCTATCTAAGCTGGCACTGGGTTTTCCTGATCAATGTTCCGATTCTTCTGATCACGCTCATTTTTGCTTATCAGTATCTGCCTGCGGATGAAAAAAGCGAAGCCGGACAAAAAACAGATCTCGTTTCAGGAATGCTGCTGGTTCTGGGCCTTTTAAGCCTTACCTATGGAACTCACGAATTGGTTCATATCAAAGAAAATCCAATACTGATTATCGGTTCTCTAGTGCTTTCTGTTCTGCTTTTGGTTGCTGTATTCATCAGGTTGAAGTCTGTAGCTCAGCCACTGATTGATCTGAAGATATTTAAGCACAGATCTCTAATGATTTCTAATGCCGTTTTCCTTACATTAGGAGCGTTCTTTATAGGATTTCTATTTCTTATTTCACTAATGCTTCAGAAAGATATGGGGCACAGTGCGGCTTCGGCTGGGCTGATGCTTGTTCCGTTCAGTATTATGTCAGCATTGGCAGCAAAATTTGTTCTGCCTTATATTTCCAAAAGATTGAGTTCTTCCCAAATGGGTGTATTTGGATGGAGTTTTATGCTGGCAGGTGCTTTATCTTTACTGATTGCCGTGTATACAGGACATCCACTGGCTGTTGTTTTACTGGGCGCTGCATGTATTTCAGGAATAGGAATGACATTCTGCTTTACGGCTCTTTCCGTGATGGGAATCCAGGATGTGGAACCTTCTCATTACGGTGTGGCATCCAGTTTAAGCTCTACCAGTTACTTTCTGGGAGCGGGTATCGGACTTTCATTTATGACGCTGATGAGTCAGATCTTTCCGTCAAAATATGCGGTTGGAGATTTGAGTTTAATTATCCTGGCAGGATATGCTTTGCTGGCTCTTGGAATGCTCTTGTATTTTATCTTTAAAAGTTTAAAAATCAGGCAGACGGAAATAGCGGTTTCGTAAAAAAATATGGATAAATCAATGATTTTAATGCAAAGAAATTATTATTCCTTTCTATTCAAGGAGAGCAAAGAATACGGCTCTGCCGTTGATTAAGCTTTCATGTAAATATTTGAAAATAGCTGCTTTCTTTTGTATTGTAGCCCGGTAGTGATGGCCTAGGAAGCTGTAGTGTTAAGAAAATTATAATTTGATTCGTTAAAAAATTCCCACTGTTTGAGTGCGGGTAAAATAGCGAACCGTAGCAGAAATGATAAATCCGCACGAGTTTGGGGATTTTAGAGTCAATTTATAATTTTTAACGGAAGATTCCAGCCTTGAATTTTTGGTTCATTTTGTTTCAAGATAAAAGAACATATAAATTTAAAATAGACAAACTATATGAAAAAGGATCGGCATTATGACGTCGGTTCTTTTTATTTTAGCAGAATGAAAATACAGATCATCAGCGACCTTCATCAGGAATTCGGATCGGCTGATTTATTTTTTGATCATGCAGACGTTGTCGTATTGGCCGGAGATATTAATCTCGGGACCAAAGGAGTTGAATGGATTAAATCTAAAATAAAGGACCAGCCTGTTATCTATGTTCTCGGTAATCATGAATATTATAAAGGTTCTTATCCAAAAACACTCAATAAAATCAAGGAGGCTGCGGTAGATTCAAAGGTTTTTGTCCTTGAAAATGAATCTGTAGATATTGATGGCATTCGTTTTCACGGAGCCACGCTGTGGACGGATTTTTCTATTTTCGGAGATCCTTTATACTACGGAATGATCTGCCAGCCGCTCATGAATGATTATAAAAAGATCAGACGGGATCCTTCCTATTCAAAAATAAGAACAATAGATACTTTTAAAATTCATCAGTTTTCAAAGATTTGGTTAAAAGAAAGTCTGGAAAGTTCTGCAGGCTTACAAAATATTGTCGTTACCCATCATGCACCCAGCATTCAGTCTGTTCCGGAACAGTATAAAAAAGATCCGGTGACTTCCGCTTATGCATCCGATCTGGAGGATTTCATTACAGAACATCAGCCTTTGTACTGGATTCATGGACATATTCACACACCCTGCAGATATACCATCGGTAAAACCGAAATTATCTGCAATCCGCATGGTTATATTGATGAAAAATATAATGGGTATGACAAGGAATTGATTGTTGAAGTGAATTAAAGCGATTTTGCCCGTTTCGCTTTTTCGCCAAAAAAAACTACTTTCGTACCCAAATCCATTCTTCATGCGCAAGAAATCCACCACCGCCGAACTACCGGAATTTATATCCATGTTTACCTTTGAAGAGCTGCTTCAGCAGGTGGAATTTGATCTTCGCATTAAGGAATTTGTTGTGATGGAGATAGATAAAGCTACATATGCTGTAAAGCTTAATGCACCCTACCAGTCTGATTATTTCTGTGTTTTTATGGTGCAGGAAGGTAATATCCGTTTCAGGATTGATGACACAAGCTATGAAGTGTCTAAAGGGGATATTATTTTTTGTCCGTTTGGAGAAACATTTTGGATTGAACAGGTCTCTGACGATTACAGATCCAAATATATTTTCTTTTCCCTGGAGTTTATTTCTCAGGCAGGATTCAACTACAGATCCAATAATGTCATGAAAAGTCTTTCATCAGACCCAACGGTGATTATCAGGAAGGAAGAAGATGTTTTCAGAAGAATGAATTTCCATCTTGATGAACTGAAAGCGCTGAACAACGCAGAAAAAGATAATTATTATTTTAATGAAATGATCTGGCATCACTTTTCTCTGGTGATGTATGAGATTGATAATTATTTCAAGAAAATAGAAATGCCGCATCAGGTGACCCATCGCGAAGATGAACTTACGACAAGCTTTTTTATTCTCGTCCAGGAACATTTTAAAAATGAGCATAATGTACAGTTTTATGCGGACAAGCTATGTATCAGCCGTAAATACCTGACTAAGGTGATCAATAAAACCACTTTTAAATCACCGCGGGATATCATTCATCAGGTTCTTGCGGTGGAAGCCAGACTTCTTCTCAAAAATCCCAATCTCAATGTCAATAACGTTGCCGTACAGCTGAATTTTTCTGATCAGGCGTCTTTCAGCAAATTCTTTAAAAAGCACAGCGGAAAGTCACCACTGGAATATAAGAAAGATGATTTGTATTGATAATCAATACTTTATGACTTATTGATTTTTTAAAATGATGTCTTTTTGCTAAATAATCATTGTTTTTTGATTTAAAATACTGAATTCTTTCATTTATGTATTCTATAATAGGCTTCTGATGATATTTCTCATGTTTTGAATAATCAGGAGTCTTTTTGACAAAACAAGAGGTTTTTTGAATATTTCCCTTGAATTTTTTTCGGCCGAATTTTGCCAGGTAAATTTAAAAGGAATATTGTTATGCAGAGATTTTTTATCCAAAAATCAACTATACTTTTCCT
This sequence comes from Chryseobacterium endalhagicum, assembly GCF_016745235.1. Taxonomy (GTDB): domain Bacteria; phylum Bacteroidota; class Bacteroidia; order Flavobacteriales; family Weeksellaceae; genus Chryseobacterium; species Chryseobacterium endalhagicum. Next base: position 1,272,964 of record NZ_JAELVM010000001.1, read on the forward strand.
CTCGCTTATCGTTTTGGCGGGGTGCGGAAAAGGCAATCAAAATCAAGCTTATCAGCAGCAGGCACCAGAACTTCCCGTAGCTAAAGTAGAGCAGGGAGACGCCTCTGTTGCCAGAGAATACGCAGCCTCTGTGGAAGGGGTTTCCAATGTGGAAATCAGGCCTCAGGTGACCGGATATTTAAGCAAAATCTTCGTAGACGAAGGAGATTATGTGCGGGCAGGCCAGCCTCTGTTCAAAATAGAAGACCAAATCTTCCGTGAGCAGATGAAAAGTGCACAGGCAGCATTGATCACGGCACAGGCCAATCTTTCCACTTCTAAAATAGATTTAGACCGAAAAAAAGAGCTTTTAAGAAACAAAATGGTTTCCGATATCCAGGTGAAAGAAGCAGAAGCAGCGTATAATGCGGCAAGAGGTGCGGTAAGCCAGTCCGTATCTTCCATAGAATCGGCAAAAATCAACCTTAATTTTTCTACGATTAAAGCTCCGGTAAGTGGTTTTATCGGAAGATTCAATTATCGTCTGGGAAGTTTAATGACGCCCTCCAATCAGGAACCAATCACGCTTTTATCAGATATTCATGAGGTGTATACCTATTTCAGCATGAGTGAAAATGATTTTAACAGTTTCCAGAAACAAAATGCAGGAAGCAGCATCAACGAGATCATTAAAAACACTCCGGCCATTTCCCTTTTGCTTTCGGGAGGTGAAAAATATGCACAGACAGGAAAAATAGATGCGGTGGAAGGACAGTTCAACAAAACAACGGGTTCCATCACTTTAAGAGCAAAATTCCCCAACCCGGATAATCTTTTGAGAAGTGGAAATACCGGAAAAATTGTAATGGAACAGTTTCACAGCAATGTAGTTCTGCTTCCGATAGCCTCTACAAGAACAATCCAGGACAAGATCTTTGTATTCTCGATCAAAGCCGGAAAAGCCGTGATGCTTCCGGTAGAAGTGACAGGAAAAGCGGGAGACAATTTTATCATATCAAAAGGGCTTAAAGCGGGTGACGAATATATCGTAACCGGTTTCGACAGACTGCAGCCGGGAACTCCGGTAGTGGCTCAGAAGAAGAATGCTCAACAGAAAAAAGCGTAAGAAGAAATCATGTTAAAAACTATTATAAAAAGACCCGTACTCGCCACGGTAATCTCCGTGCTGCTTGTCATTCTGGGTATCGTCGGTATGGTCAGTCTGCCGATCACAAAATTTCCGGATATCGCCCCGCCTACCGTGATGGTTACGGCAGCTTATCCCGGAGCCAATGCGGAAACGATTGCAAGATCTGTAGCGCCGCCTTTGGAAAATGCCATCAACGGGGTGGAAAATATGGATTATATTACTTCCACAGCCAGTAATGACGGTACTTTAAGTATTACTGTGATTTTTAAGCTTGGAACAGATCCCGATCAAGCAGCCATCAACGTGCAGAACAGGGTGGCACAGGTGACTAACCAGCTTCCTGCTGAAGTTATTCAGGCCGGAATCACAACGGTGAAAAGACAGAACAGTATGATTGCCATGGTTTCACTGACCAGCAAGGACGGGAAAATGGATGATCTTTTCCTTGAAAATTATGCTAAAATCAATATCGTACCGGAACTGAAAAGGGTAAAAGGAGTAGGAGATGCCATGGTATACGGAAACAAGGATTACTCCATGAGGGTATGGCTGGATCCGAATAAACTGACCTCATACAACCTTACTCCGTCCGATATTTCAAGAGCGATCCAGACCCAGAACCTGGAAGCGGCACCCGGAAGGTTCGGGGAAAGAAGTAAGGAAGCCATGGAATATGTGCTTCGTTACAAAGGAAAATTTACAGAGCCTGAGCAGTATGAAAATATCACAATCAAGGCATTGAGCGATGGTTCCGTTTTAAAATTAAAAGATGTTGCTAAAGTTGAATTTGGAGCATACAGTTACAATGTTTCTTCCAATTTCAATAAGAAAAAGTCGGTAACGATGGCGATCTTTCAGATGGCCGGATCAAACGCGAACGAAGTTCAGATCGCGCTTCAGGAAAGAATGAAAGAGCTGGAGAAGTCTTTTCCGGAAGGAATGGCTTATGAAATTCCGTATGCCACAAAAGATGCACTGGACCAGTCGATCGAGCAGGTAATTCATACCCTGATAGAAGCATTTATCCTTGTATTCATTGTGGTTTACATCTTCCTGCAGGATTTCCGTTCTACACTGATTCCTGCTATTGCAGTTCCGGTGTCTATTGTGGGAACGTTCTTCTTTATGAATGTATTTGGTTTTTCTATTAATATCCTGACGTTATTTGCCCTGGTACTGGCCATTGGTATCGTGGTGGATGACGCCATTGTCGTCGTGGAAGCAGTCCATGCTAAAATGGAACATAAAAAGCTTAACCCAAGGGCTGCGACCATGTCGGCGATGAGTGAAATTACAGGAGCTATTGTTTCCATTACCCTGATCATGTCGGCGGTATTCGTTCCGGTGGCCTTTATGAGTGGTTCCACGGGATTATTTTACCAGCAGTTTGCCTTAACATTAGCGATTGCTATTGTGATCTCAGCAGTGAATGCACTGACGCTGAGCCCGGCATTGTGTGCGATATTCTTAAAACAGCACAATCCGGAAACCCATGAAAAAATGAATTTTAAGGAGCGTTTCTTTGCAGGTTTTAATGCAAGTTTTAATAAGCTTACTTTCCGCTATGGGAAATCAATTCTCTTCCTTTTAAAAAGAAAATGGGTAGCATTGATCATTATTCTTGGCTTCGGTGGATTGTTTGTATGGATGTCTATGACTACGCCAAAAGGATTTATCCCTGATGAAGACCAGAGCTTTATTATTGTAACCGCCAACCTGGCGCCGGGAGCTTCCAAAGACAGAACCACAAAAGTAGTTTCCGATACGGAAGATCTTCTGATGAAGAATCCTGCTGTGGAAAAAGTAATTTCTGTAGACGGACTGAATCTATTCAGCGGTTCCATGTCATCGTCAGCGGCTTCTATTTTCGTTAAACTGAAAAAGACCGAAGAAAGAGGAAAAGTAAGCAACATCAATGATATTATCGGACAGGTTCAGGGAACGCTTTCCCAGGATAAAAGAGCGAATTTCCTGGTGATCAATACCCCTACGGTAGACGGTTTCGGGAATACCAGCGGGATGGAGCTTGTGCTTCAGGACCGTACCAACGGAGAGCTTCAGAATTTAGGAAATATATCTTACGGAATGATGGGCGCACTGATGCAGAGACCTGAAGTGGCGGTAGCATTTACAACATTCGATGTAACGTACCCGCAGTTTGAAGTTCTTGTAGATGAGGTGAAAGCCGCACAGCTTGGGGTAAATGTTTCTGATGTACTGGGCGTGATGCAGGGATATTACGGAAGTATCCAGTCTTCGGATTTCAACAGATTCGGGAAATATTACAGGGTTTTGGTACAGTCTACACCGGAAACAAGACAGGATAAAGAATCGCTGAACGGTATTTTCGTTAAAAATAATGCGGGCGAAATGGTTCCTGTCAATACATTGGTGAGCCTGAAACAGGTAACAGGTGCAGAAGTGGTAGACCGTTTCAATCTGTTTAATTCTTCGAATTTAACCGTAATGCCGGCTCCGGGATTCAGTACAGGTCAGGCTATGGCAGCGATTGATGAAGTGAGCAAGCAGGTACTTCCTCCGGGATATACTTATGACTACAAAGGAATGAGCCGTGAAGAGGTAAGTGCAGGTTCACAGTCGGTGATGATCTTCGGATTGTGTATTGTGTTTGTATTTTTCCTTTTATCCGCGCAGTATGAAAGTTATGTACTTCCATTCGCTGTACTGATCGCGATTCCTGTAGGTTTGTCAGGCGTATTCGTGGGAATTACCATGGCGGATCTGTCCAATAATATCTATGTTCAGATTGCTCTTGTGATGTTGATTGGTCTATTAGCCAAAAACGGGATTCTTATTGTGGAATTTGCCATACAGCGCCGTAGAGCAGGGAAAAGTCTTATCGCTTCTGCGGTGGAAGGGGCAAAAGCCCGTCTGCGTCCCATTTTGATGACCTCCCTGGCATTTATTACCGGACTTCTTCCCTTATTGTTTGTGGTAGGGCCGTCAGCTTTAGGAAACCATTCCATTGGATTTGCGGCGGTTTCCGGGATGATCTTCGGAACTGTTTTGGGAATTTTTGTGGTTCCGGTACTTTTTGTGGTCTTCCAGGCTTTACATGAAAGAATGAGCGGAAAAGTAATAACGGAAGCCGACTGGGAATATTAAACCAAATGATTATTAAAATGAATTCAATTAAAAATATAGCCTATATTGCCTTGATCTCCGGTACAGCCATTTCCTGCAAAGTACAGAAATATGAGCAGCCGGAAGTGAAAATGCCTGAAGTCTTCAGAAGTGACAGCATCGCTGCCGAAACTCAGGAGAATATGGCAAAGACCAGTTATAAGGACTTTTTTAAAGATCCGGTTCTGGTAAAACTGATCGATAAAGCTGTGGCACAGAACAACGATTTTCTGGTCGCCTTAAAACAGATAGAATATGCCTCACTGGCCTATAACCAGAGCAAGTGGGGGAATGTTCCCACCATTAGTGCCACGCTGGGAAATGCCAGCATCAGCCGTCCATCTGATAACAGTATGAACGGAATGATGGCCGGGCAGTTCATGGGAAGAAAATATACGGAAGATTATACCACATCGCTAAGTTTCTCTTGGGAAGCAGATATTTGGGGGAAGATCAAAGGAAGAAAGGAGCAGGCTCTTGTAGAATATCTTAAAACCCAGGAAGCCGCCAAAGCAGTGAAAACCCAGCTGGTAGCTTCTGTAGTGCAGGGATATTACAATTTACTGATGCTGGATACCCAATTGCAGATCACAAAATCCAACCTGGAATATTCTGACAGTACCCTGAAATTCTTAACCAAACAGCAGGAACTGGGCTTAACGACAGCCCTGGCCGTACAGCAGCAGGAAATTTTAAAGGATCAGATCATAAAATCTATTCCTGCCATTGAAAGTTCCATTGCCATTCAGGAAAATGCACTGAGCCTGCTTACGGGTTCAATGCCTGATAAAATTGAAAGAAGCGGAAGCCTCAACAGTGTGCAGTCGCCGGACAGGATTTCAGCAGGAATACCCTCAGAATTATTAAGCTACAGACCGGATATTAAAAGCGCGGAACTTGAAGTAAGAAAAAGTGCCGCAGCCATCCATGTAGCCAAAGTAAGCATGTATCCTTCCCTGAACATCACAGCTCAGGGCGGTCTGAATGCTTTCCAGGCCAGCCACTGGTTCAGTGTTCCCGGATCACTTTTCGGGATGGCGGCAGGAATGATTGCCCAGCCTATTCTGAACGGGAAACAGCTGAAAACGCAGTATGAGCAGTCTAAAGTAATGGCAGATCAGGCTGAAATTAATTTTAAGCAGTCTGTCTTGAAAGCGGTAGGAGAGGTTTCTGATGCATTGGTACAGATCCAGAAGCTTGAAGAACAGCAGAAAATTGCAGAAGGATTAGCTGTAAAATCCGGTGAAGCTGTAAAGAAAGCTGATGTTTTATTTAAATACAATTCAGCGACTTATGTAGAGGTGATCATTGCCCAGAGCAATAAACTTCAGGCAGAACTGGATGTAGCTTCCCTGAAAGCACAAAGACTGAATGCCATCACTTCCCTGTACAGAGCAGTAGGAGGCGGCTGGCAGTAAAGTAAAACTGAACCTGCTTCGTCTATGATGGGGAAGCAGGTTTTTAAACTATAACATTATGAAGAATACAAATATACACGAGGGTATTATTCTTATTCCTGATTTCAGCGGGTTTACTGAATTTGTGTTCAATACAAAACTTTATACAGGAGAATATATTGTAAGACAACTACTATCTACACTGATCGATATGAACGACAGATATTTTGAAATCTCAGAAATTGAAGGCGACGCCATTTTATTTTACAGATACGATGACAAACCTTCCTATCAGAATATTTCAACGATACTCTGGAAAATGCGGGATGCTTTTAACCGGAAAATTAAGGAGCTGAACAAAGAGCTGAGCATTTCCATCGACATGTCTTTGAAATTCATTGTGCATTATGGAAAATTTTCACAGTACAGGATCGGAAGTTTTAAAAAGCTTTACGGCAAAACAGTTGTAGAAGCTCATCAGATGCTTAAAAATGATTTTGCGGAACAGCCTTCTTATGCGTTATTCAGCAATTCATTTTTAGAGAACAGCAGGAACAGGGAAGCGGACCTTACAAACCACAAATATCACCTGCCCGAGGTAGGGATGATCCATTATTTTGAGAACGTCAACTAGCATATCTATTTTTTAATCCTTGTAAATTTGCTATGCGTGGCCCGGAGAAATCCGGGCTTTTTTATTAATGATCTGATATTATTAAGAATGATTTCATATCTTTGATACTATCAAATGATACTATCAAGCTTTGAGACCGCCGTATACCATTACAGATAAAATTCTATCATTAATTGTTTCCATATCTGAAAAGATTGGGGAAATTAATGCACATCATCTTTATAAGCCTGCCACTGAACTGCGCAGGAAAAACCGTATTAAAACAATACAGTCTTCATTGGAGATTGAAGGAAATACCCTTACTGAAGAGCAGATCACGGCATTACTGGATAATAAAAGAATTATTGCGCCTTTAAAAGATATCCGGGAAGTACAGAATGCGATTGAAGTATATTCACGTCTGCACGAATTTAATCCTGCAAGTCCCAGGGATCTGGAAAAAGCACATGCTATACTGATGAAAGATCTGATTGATAAAGCCGGAAAATTAAGGACTTCGAATGTAGGAATAGTGAAAGGTTCAAAAGTGGAGCATATTGCTCCGGGCGGTATGATGGTTAAAGGTTTGATCAATGATCTGTTTAAGTACGTTAAGAATGATCCTGAACTTGTTTTGGTCAAAAGTTGTGTTTTTCATTACGAATTTGAATTTATTCATCCTTTTTTGGATGGCAACGGAAGAATGGGCAGATTATGGCAGACCCTTATTCTGATGCAGCAGTATCCTGTATTTGAGTATCTGCCTGTAGAAAGCCTTATTAAAGAGAATCAGGAGGAATATTATAATACACTTTCAGAGTCTGATAAAAAAGGAAATTCCACTCCTTTTATTGAATTTATGTTGACGCTTATATTGGAAACACTACAGCAGCTTCTCAGATCTCAAAATACCAATTTAAATACAACAGACAGACTGTTGCTTTTTCACGAAAAAGTAAAGAACAGAAGGTTTAGCAGAAAAGATTATCTGCAACATTTCAAAAATATTTCTGCCCCCACAGCAAGCAGGGATTTAAAATGGGCAGTGGATCAGAAAATGCTTGAAAAATATGGAGAACAGAGATTAACAGAATATGTGTTCATCAGTAAGAATTAGCAGAACTTCTTACACTCCTTCCACCTTCGAAGTATGATCCTGCAGGTTCAGGCTGAGCCTTACCATACTTTCCTCCTGAGCAATAAGATCATGAATTTGATGAGCTGGAAGAACGATCATCATACCTTTGTTTAATAGATAACGCTGGCCGTCGGTTCCAAAATCAATGATGCCTTCCAGCACCTGGACGATAATGGTATAAGGAGCTTTATGTTCTTTCATTTCCTGGTTTTTCCGGAACAGTATTCTTATTTCTTTGGCAAGATCTGTTTTGATCATCACCTTCACAGCAGGCTTATTTCCTTCCTCATAATGCAGGTCTTCATAAAATGATGCGGTGTGTACCATGATGCTGATATTTTAATTTCAACTTAAGTTACGACATTTTTGCAGGAAGTGATTTATTAAACTAGTTAAATGTACAGGAATTTTTATCGTCCTACATTTGTCTTATCAAAATCAAACAATAACTTACAGATATGGACAGAAAAGATTTTTTAAAGAAAGGTTTACTGGGAACAGGAATGTTTGTGGCATCTGCTTCCTTGGGAAATACCATGAAAAATGAGATTGATGAAATCGAGCCGCTGGAACCGATCGGATACAATCATTTACCCAATCCTGATTCTAAAGTTAAAGACAATTCAGTGATTCATAAGGCGGATTCAAGAGGGAGAGCTGATCATGGATGGCTGTTGAGCAATCATACCTTCAGTTTTGCCAACTATCACAATCCGGAAAGAATGCATTTCGGAGTTTTGAGGGTTCTCAATGATGATCATGTGGAAGCCGGAAGAGGGTTCGGAACCCATCCTCATGATAATATGGAAATCATCAGTATTCCGCTGGAAGGCGATCTGGAGCATAAAGACAGCATGGGAAATACCGCAGTGATCCAAAGCGGAGATATTCAGGCAATGAGTGCAGGAACAGGAATTATGCACAGTGAATTCAATAAAAATAAAGACAGTCTGGTGAAATTTCTTCAGATCTGGGTATATCCGAAAAAGAGAAATGTCACGCCACGATATGACCAGATCACGTTGGACAAAACAAAAAGCAAAAATACATTTCAGCAGATTCTTTCCCCAAATGCTGACGATGAAGGAGTATGGATTCATCAGGATGCCTGGTTTCATCTGGGCAATTTCGATAATACCATCGAGTCTCATTATCAGATTAAGAAAAAAGGAAACGGTGTGTATGCTTTTATTCTGAAAGGAAGCGCCGAAATAGAAGGTGAAAAACTGGAAGAAAGAGATGGCTTTGGAATCTGGGATATTTCAGAGCTGAATATTAAAGCTACGACGGAAGGCACAGAGATCCTGCTGATGGATGTTCCGATGACGATGTAATAAAATAGATTAATGAACCTTGTTTCATAATATTGTGAAGGGCTCTCTTTTTTAAGGGGGCTTTTTTGTCATGTTATCGCTGTTTTCCTCTGCTAGCGCGATCGTCCCGGTAAGACATAATTTCTTTTTGTTGGAAAGCGCAAAGACGCAATATTTTTAAGTAAATAGCTTTTTTAAGGCACAAGAAAATCCAAGATTTTCAGCAAGGATAATGATGAATAAACATTTTTTGTGACCCGTAATCTCAACGTTATATAATTTTATCGCAGATAAAATCCTGCTGGCACGAGCGGGACGCTCGCGCCAGCAGAGGGTTAAATTGTTTCGTCGCTGCACTTCTCGCAATGACAAGCGGTACTCAATTTTATCGCAGATAAAATCTTTGCGCCTTAAAACAATACAAAAGAAAAAAAATTGCGTCTTTGCGATCCCCAACAAACTGCATTAAATTATTTCCTCTGATTTAAAACTCTTTTCCATATAAATTCATTTTAAGCAAAACAAAACCAGCAACAACTAAATTAGCTTAATCCAAAAAAAATCCCGAATTTTGTCCCCCTTCAATAATCCCGAATATTCATGAAACTTTGTATTGCCGAAAAACCCAGTGTTGCCAGAGATATTGCCAAAGTATTGGGTGCTAATGTGCCTAAACAGGGCTATATGGAAGGAAACGGCTATTGTGTGACATGGACCTTCGGGCATCTTTGTACCTTAAAGGAACCTCACGATTACGGGCCCCAGTACAAATCCTGGAATCTTTTTCTGCTGCCGATTATTCCTCAAAGCTTTGGGATTAAATTAATTCCCAACAAAGGCGTTGAAAATCAGTTTAAAGTCATTGAAAGATTAGTAGAGGAATGTGACGAGGTGATTAATTGCGGGGATGCCGGGCAGGAGGGTGAGCTTATTCAGCGATGGGTTTTGCAGAAGGCGAAATGCAACAAACCGGTTCAGCGTCTGTGGATCTCATCCCTTACTGAAGAGGCGATTAAAGAGGGTTTTGCCCGTTTAAAGCCTGCTGAGGATTACAAAAATCTCTATCTCGCAGGCAATGCAAGAGCCATTGGAGATTGGCTGCTGGGAATCAATGCTACAAGGTTGTTCACGAAAAAATTTGGTGGAAACAAGGCGGTTCTTTCTATTGGAAGGGTGCAGACTCCTACGTTGGCGATGCTGGTTCAGCGGCAGAAAGAAATTGATGCTTTTACGACAGAAGAATATTGGGAACTCAAAACGAAATACCGTGATGTGATTTTCAATGCGGCCATTGACCGTTTAAAAACACTGGAACGTGCAGAAAAAGGGCTGGAATATCTTAAAGTCAATCCGTTTGAAATTGTTTCCTTTGAAATTAAAGAAGGAAAAGAAAAAAATCCGAGGCTTTTTGACCTGACGGGCCTTCAGGTGGAAGCCAATAAGAAGTACGGATTTTCTGCGGACAATACGCTGGGTTACATTCAAAGCCTTTATGAAAAAAAGCATGTGACTTATCCGCGTGTTGATACTACTTATCTATCCGAAAGTTTATATCCGAAAATAGAAGGGATTCTTCAGAGAATGAATTTCTATCAGGAATTGGTGGCACCTTTACTGCAGGAGCCTATTCCCAAATCCAAGGCTGTTTTTGATGATGCAAAAGTGACGGATCACCACGCGATTATTCCTACTGAAGTTCCGCCTTCACAGAATTTAAGCAGAGAAGAAAAATTAATTTACGATCTGGTTGCAAAACGTTTCATTGCTGTTTTTTATCCTGAATGTAAAATTTCCAATACTCTGGTAGAAGGAAAAGTAGGAACCATTCCTTTCAAAACGAGTGGAAGACAGGTTCTGGAACCGGGATGGAGAGCTGTATATGCAAAAGAACCGAAGGAAGAATCCGCAGATAAAGAAAAAGAGAAAGAGGAAGAACAGACCATTCCGGAATTTACCGTGGGCGAAACCGGACCTCATGATCCCATGATCCACCAGGGGAAAACTACGCCTCCAAAACCATACACGGAAGCAACCTTACTGAGAGCGATGGAAACTGCCGGAAAGCAGGTGGATGATGAAGAGCTTCGTGAAATGCTTAAAAACAACGGAATCGGAAGACCGTCTACCCGTGCCAATATCATTGAAACCCTCTTCAAAAGGAAATATATTGAGAAGAAAAGGAAGAATCTGATTGCTACCCAGACCGGGATCCAGCTCATTGATACCATTGAGGACGAATTGCTTAAAAGCCCTGAATTAACGGGAGAATGGGAACTGAAACTCCGTAAAATTGAAAGCGGTGAATACGAAGCCAATCAGTTTAAAGAAGAGTTGATCCAGATGGTAACGGAACTCACTAAAAAGGTGGTTGACGGAAAAGGAAAAGTAATCATGCTGCAGGAAGAGGAAAAAGTGGAGGAGAAGAAAAAAAGAGAACCTGCTCAGAAAAAAGAACTTCAATCCTGGGAGGAAACCAAGTGCCCGAAATGTAAAGAACATCATCTGATTAAAGGAAAAGCGGCAGTAGGCTGCTCAGATTTTAAGAATTGCGGTTTTAAAATCACTTTTGATATTTTCGGGAAGAAACTTTCGGATAAGCAGCTTTTAGATCTTGTTTTAAAAGGGAAAACTTCAAAACTGAAAGGTTTCAGCACACATCCGGAAACTTTGACAGAAGGAGTTCTGACCATTACAGAAGAATTTCAGGTACAGCTTTCCTAAGATTTAACGGAATAATTTATCATACCAGCCGCTGAGGTCTTTTTTGATTGAATCATGGTATTTGCAAAGTATTTGAGCCAGTTCAAGCTCCGATCTTTCGGAAGCAAAGGTATTCAACGTCATATAGCCGAAAAAGTTACCGTTCTCATCCAAAATTGCCGGCGGATAAGAAGCATAAGTACTCCACGGAGAATACGTGCTGTAGGAACTTCCATAGTTCCCGGAGCTGTTCCAGATCGATTTTGAACTGAGCACATTTCCATAATCTCCAAAAGAATTCCAGATTGAATTTTTATCGAACGTATCACAGTTTAAACAACCCAGATATTGATCCTTATCGGAACCGCCGTAAAGATGCAGTGCCTGCGAATAAAACACAGAACAAAGCAGGAAGCTCAGAAGCGTGAAAAGTTTTTTACAGGTCATAAAATCATCCGTTTACAGCAAAAATAATCTTTTGGGTTGAATAAAAGCTTTCCATTACCACAATCATCTGTGTAAATCTGCGTAATCCTTAGTAAAAACGCTTCGACTCCGCTCAGCGTGACAAAATACTCCGCAAAGCAATTGATAGATACATAAACTTAATGATTTAAAAAGCTTTCCTTCAACAGAATCATCTGTGTAAATCCGTGCAATCCGTGGTTAAAAAAACGCTTCTTCTCCGCTCAGCGTGACAGCAAGCACTACGAAAGGCAATTAATGGAAGCAAGGTTTTTGGTTAATAAAACTCATATAAAAACCATTAAGGTTCATTAAGCTTTTAAGAATATTAAGGTTAGTTTCACTTTAAGAAATACCGCTTAAAAAATCATTTGATTTTTCTTAATTTTCCTTATCATCTTCATTGATCTTAATGTTTTAAAAGCTTTCTATCACCACCATCATCCGTGTAAATCCGCTTAATCTGTGGTTAAAAAAAACGCTTCGACTCCGCTCAGCGTGACAAAATATTACGCAAAGCAATTGATAGACGAAACATCATATCAGGCACGAATAAAACATTTATCCTCAAAAACTCACAATAAATACCAAACTTGTTCCGTATTTTCTGGTATTTCTGAAAAACATTTGTGTACTTTGTATTTCCATTTTAATTCATTATTCATGACTCCAGAAAAAAAGAAACTCATTACCGACAGTTTCAGCCGCTCCGAAACATTGAAATTTTACAACGCTGAATTATTAGAGGTCGATACCGGTTTTGTGTCCATCAAAATTCCTAAAATGGAAATGATGACCCGTAAAGCAGGAATGTTCAATGGTGCTATGATTGCTTCACTGGTGGATGTTTCTTCGGGATATGCTTCGGTCAGTCATTACAAAGATGACTGCTATGTCGTAACCGTTGAACTGAAAGTCAATTATCTTCGTCCTGCATTTGGGGATGCCCTTATATCAAAGTCTTACGTCATAAAAGGCGGAATGCAGATCATCGTGGTAAGAACTGAGATTTACGTGATCAATGAGAGTACAGGCTCCGAAAGTCATGTAGCCACTTCACTGGTAACCATGATGAGGACAAAATAAAAAAATAGCAGACTTTAAAATATTCTGTAAACGAAGAGCCAGAAAGGGTTTTTTACTATAAATGGAACAGGTTTTGCTCCATAAACACCATTAAACATTAAAAAATAATAATATGAACTTAATTATCAGGCTGCTTGTTACAGCAATTGTTGCCTATCTTCTGACGAAGGTGCTTCCGGGCGTACATTTCGAAGGTTTTTCTTCGGCAATTATCTTCGCCATTGTACTGGGGATATTAAATATATTTGTTAAGCCTATTCTCGGACTTTTGGGACTGCCGCTTACGATTATTACGTTGGGATTATTTGCTTTGGTGATCAATGCTTTGATTATTCTGATTGCAGATTATTTTATAGACAGTATGGTGGTAGACGGCTTCTGGTGGGCACTTATCTTTAGTGTGCTGCTGTCCTTTGTCACCTCTCTGGCAAACTCCATGTTTTCGGACGGAGATTAATTGAAATAAAGAGATATTATATGGGTTCCGCCGGCTGAAAGCCGGCGGAACTTTTTATTTAAAAACTCTTCTCACTTTTATGAAGCAGAAACAAGAGGGCTGTATTTCCTGAATGATTGCCCTCCAAACAGAATTTTATTGTTAATTCTTTCGCTCATTTTTATTTTAAGTACTAACTTTGGAAATCTTTGAATTAATAAAAAGGATGTATACCACCACTATGGTTCCATACATTCAAAAAAAATGAATATCAACATATGAAACTTAAGTACAGCCTGCTGGCTCTGGCAGCTCCGCTTTTAATGAATGCACAACAACTCATGACGCCTGAAATTCTTTGGACTTTGAAAAAAGTAGGAGTACAGGCTGTTTCGCCGGATCAGGCTTCCCTGATTTATAAAATAGGACAGGTAGATCTGAAAACAGAAAAAACAAAAAGTGAGAGCTATTTTCTCAATGTTCTCAACAACCAGTCTTCCAAAATAGATTTCGGTAAAAAAGCCCTTATTCAGTGGGATAAAAACGGAATCTATGCTCAGGAAGGAGATAAAATCTATCTGTCAAAGGATACCGGAAAAACATGGTCCGAATTTTATACGATTGGCGAAGCTGATAATATCGTGATCTCTCCGGATGGTAAAAAAATCGCGTTCAGCAAACAGGTTCTGGTTGAAAAACTAATGGGGAAAGACAAATACAGCGATACCCCTAAAACTACCGCTCAGGTGTATACAGATCTGAACCACAGACACTGGGATTATTTCAATGAAGGAAAATATAACCACGTATTTGTTGTCAATACCACAGACAAAGCAGAATCGGCAAAAGACCTTTTGGAAGGTAAAACATGGGATTCTCCCCAAAGACCTTTCGGCGGAGCAGAAGACTTCATCTGGAGCCCGGATTCTACTCAGCTTTTATACGTTACAAAACCTAAAAGCGGGAAAGAATATTCTACAAGCACCAACACAGATATCTTCGCTTATGACCTTGCTTCCGGAATCACAAAGAATTTAACAGAAACCAATAAAGGATATGACGTAAATCCAAAGTTCAGTCCGGACGGAAAATCATTGATCTGGCAGAGTATGGCCAGAGACGGGTATGAAGCTGATAAAAATGATGTAAAGATCATGGACTGGAAATCAGGAAAAACAACGAATCTTACAGCAGGTTGGGATGAAAGTGTTTCCGGGGATGTATTGTGGAGCGGGGATTCGAAGAATGTCTATTTTACAGCAGCATTCAGAGGAACCAAGCAGCTTTTTTCAGTAGATACTAAATCGGCAAAAGTACAGCAGATTACAAAAGGTGATTTTGATGTTAACGAAATATTTACGGACAACAAAACTTCACTTTTAGTAGGAAGAACAGATATCAACCACGCCACCGAATTATTCTCTGTCAATCTGAAAAACGGAGAAATGAAGCAGGTGACAGAAGCCAACAAAGATACCTATGCTAAACTGGCACAAGGAAAATCTGAACTGAAGATGGTAAAAACATCAGACGGTAAAGAAATGGGCGTGTGGTTCCACTATCCGCCAAACTTTGACCCGAATAAAAAATACCCTACTTTGGTATACTGCCAGGGAGGTCCGCAATCTGCACTGACACAGTATTTCAGTACAAGATGGAACTTCTCTTTAATGGCAGCCAACGGATACATCATCGTAGCACCAAACAGAAGAGGAATGCCGGGCTGGGGAACAAAATGGAATGAAGAAATTTCCAAAGACTGGGGCGGACAGCCGATGAGAGATTATCTGGCAGCAACAGATTTCGCGAAAACATTGCCTTATGTGGATGGTGAAAGAGTAGGAGCTGTAGGAGCAAGCTACGGAGGATACAGCGTATTTATGCTGGCAGGAATCCATGAAAACAGATTCAAAACATTCATCGCACATGATGGTTTATTCGATATGAAATCTTGGTATCTTACGACGGAAGAACTTTGGTTTGCGAACTGGGATCTAGGTTCTCCATGGGAAAAACCGCTTCCAAAAGCATACACAGACTTCAATCCAAGCAATTTTGTAGAAAAATGGAACAAACCTATCATGATCGTTCAGGGCGGAATAGATTTCCGTGTACCTTACGAGCAGGGGCAGGAAGCTTTCCAGGCAGCTAAATTAAAAGGTCTGAAATCTAAGCTCGTTTATTTCCCGAACGAAAACCACTGGGTACTTCATCCGCAAAACGGATTGGTATGGCAGAGAGAATTCTTCGACTGGCTGAAGGAAACATTATAATTAGAATGTAAAATGAATAATGAAAATAATTTTTATTATTCCTTAAAATATCAATAGGAGCGGGCTTTAGCCCGCTTTTTTTATGCCAAACATTCAACGGCTTTAGCCAAAACCTACCGTGTTTTCCAACGTAATCATCTGCGAAAATCTGCGGAATCTGTGGTCAAAAATATAATGATACTATTAAAGATCTAGGTTTTATCTTTCATCTTTATTACCATTCAATGTTTTCAAGATTGAGCTTTAGCCAAAATGTATATATTTGAATATGCAAAACAGAATTTCCTCATTTCCACCCATCATCGATTCCCAATCCGAAATTTTAATTTTGGGTTCAATTCCGGGCGTGAAATCATTGGAAAAACAGCAGTATTATGCCCATCCGCAAAATAAATTCTGGACCATTATCTTTCACCTTTTCCATGAAGATTTTACGGATGATTATACCCAACGGCTTAATATCATAGAGAAACATCACATCGCAGTCTGGGACGTCATCGATTCCTGTGAAAGAAAAGGAAGCCTGGATTCGGAAATCAAAAACGAAGAAGCCAACCGGATCTCTGAACTTTTGGATGAACATCCCAATATCAGAGCCATTTTCTGCAATGGAGGAAAATCATATAAAAACCTTCAGAAACTGTTAGGAAAGAACTACAGATTGCCCATATTTCAGCTTCCTTCTACAAGCCCATTGCATACCGTTTCATTTGAGAAAAAATTAGAAGAATGGAAGAAAATTCTGGAATTCCTGACGTGAAATTTTTAACCATAAACATCTACTATGACTTTTGCTTCAAAAAAATATTGAAAAAGTCTCTCGCAGATTAAACAAATAAAGCAGAATTAATGCAAAGAATTATGACACAAATATTTTAGAATAAGTCTCCCGCAGATTTCTCAGATCACTCTGATGTTTACGTTAAAGTTTATTATATCTTTTTAAAATAATAAGCAATCATCTGTGAAAATCTGTGCAATCCGTGGTAAAAAATAAAAATCCCGGAAAAGGCAAATTCATACAAGCAGAAATCAAAGATGGGTATATATATTTTTTTGAAACATTAAGATCAATGAAGATGATAAGGATCGTCAAGAAAATCAAATGATTTTTTAAGCTCTTAAAGCGTAGCTCTCCTTAATAATCTTAAAACCTTAAACAATTCTTAATGGTTCAAAATATCAAATAAAATCTTTAGATTTTTCAAAAAACTTAAGTGCACTTCTTTCGCAGCAATCATTTAAACTTCAAATAAACTAAAGTGTTAAAAAACTTTTGCCTCTTTTGTGGTTTAAAACTTTCCCAGAGTTAAAGCAGAAAAATTATAACATAAACATTTGTGAAATCTCCGCAATCCGTGGTATAAAAAGAATAAAATCAAAGCTAATCAACCCGCAGATACCTTCTCAAACTCTTCAGCAGCTCCAGCTGGTTTCTCGTTCTGTCCAGATTATGTTCCGGATGTTTGGTAGCATAATAAGTACTCCCATTAAGATAATCAGTCAGAAAACGTACAGCCTGAATATAGATCACAGTTTGAGCCGCATAATCAAGATTTTCAAGTTCCTCAAAAGTCAGTTTTTCCTTTAAATACAGCAAAAATCCATCTTTTATAGTTCTGTAGATATGAGGATTAAAATTGTCATCAGCATAGCCGTTATCTTCATCTAGCGTATTGGTATACGATCTTGCCATATCTCCAAAATCATACAGAATGGTGGAAACTGTTACCGTATCCAGATCAATGACAGCCAGAGGTTTTGACGTGCTGTCAAAAAGGATATTCCTTACATTAGGATCTCCGTGGATGATTCTTTTCGGCAGAAGACCTTCTTTTTCCATTTCGATCCATTTCTCAGGAAGAAAAAGCAGTTCATTCGTTATTTTTATTTCCGGTCCGGCATTTTTAAGAAGAAATTCGTCTGCATTTTGTAAAGCAGTATGATAATCCTGCATTCTTTTTTCAAAATTAATAAAATCCGGAATCGGGGTCTGGATATCCGGAAGATTTTCGGGATTGACTGTATTTAGAAAACATCCGACCGCTTTTGCAGATTCATAAGCTGTTTTTATATCAGGAATCTTAAATAAAGTCTGGGCATCCTCTATAAAATGAAACATCCTCCACGATCCTCCTTCCTCATCTTTTGTCATGAAGCTCCCCGATAAATTTTCTTTCAGTTTCACCAGCTGCAGAGGGTAATCTCCTTGTTCCAGCATGCTGTTGATCAAAAGATGGTTATGCGTAATGATCTCCGGAAACGGAAAAACCTGGCCGTTAATTTTCTGAAGGATAAATTTTTCCTGCGAATCATGATCCTCCACCAGATAGGTCGTATTGATCAGTCCGTCTGTAACAGGGCTGATGCTGCAGTTTTCAGTCCCGGTAAATCCGGTAACGATTTGTTTTAATTCCATAAATCTTCGGGGTATCTGTTTCTTTCGGTTTCTGTGATCAGAAAGTCTTTAATACTGCTTTTATCATCCGCATAGGTTACTCCCATCCATTGGGAAGGAGAGGTTTTCACCAATACTTTTATCTTTTTTTCGTCAATCATTCTCTGCACTGCCGAAGGAATATAAAACTCCTCCGATGGTTGCGGGTCCGATTGTATAAATTCATTAAAATACACTTCAAGAGGCTTGAAAATTTCCGGATGAAAAATAAAAAAGTTCATAGAGACCAAAGCATTTGAACTGATCTCTACATCCTCTCCATTGTCAGTATACAGGATTGAATTTCCTTCCTTGCGTATAGAAGTCTGTTCCACAATTCTGATCAGGTAATTTTCATCATCCAGCGTACAGATTCCTCTCGCTACATTTCCGTTTCCGCTCAAAGTGGATCCCACAGGATAGCCTGCCATTCCAAACTGACTCCCTGAAATATGCAGGTCAATTTCTTCTGCAGCCAGCCGGTACACTTCTTTTCCGTAAAAATCATCGGCATTGATCATAACAAAAGGTTCCTGTATCGTATTTTTTGCACAAAGTACAGCATGCCCGGTTCCCCAGGGTTTTTGCCGTTGGGGGCCGTCATAACTTACATCCAGAAAGCTATCTTTTTCCTGATAAACCCAGTGAAGTTCGAAACCAGCTTTCATGGCTATATTATTCAATCTTTCAATATAGCTTTGAGGAATAAGTTGGTTGACAATAACAACAACCTTACTAAAACCCGCTTGCAGGGCATCATAAACCGAATATTCCAGAATAGGCGAGCCGTTATCCAGGATGCCGTCTATCTGTTTCAGTCCTTTATAACGGCTTCCCAGACCTCCTGCAAGGATAAGAAGTGTTTTTTTAGAACTCATCAGTCATTCCGAATACAGGTTTACGCGTTTTCCATTTTCCATTGGTAAAATCAGGAATATCTACGGCCTGACCGCCTTTGGCAATAGATTCTTCGCTGAGTGGCGTAATCGAATACCATAAAGCAAGATCATAGACATCCATCGGGAATTCTATATTTCGTTTGATGCATTCAATAAAAGTATTCATGACGAAGAAATCCATTCCGCCGTGTCCTGCACCTGCTGCGGTATTCTCAAATTTCTTCCACATAGGATGATCATAGTCTTTCATCCATTTTTCCGTATTCTCCCAGCGGTGGGTATGGTTCATTGTTTTTTCAAAATAAATATGTCCCTGGTTGAAATCTCCCCAGCCGAAATCCTGCCACAATCCTTCGGTACCCTGAACCCTGAATCCAAGGTCATAAGGTCTCTGCAAGCTCGTATCATGGGTTAAAAGAATAGTTTCTCCATTGGCACAAGCAATCTGTGTGGTGACAATATCTCCCTGGTTGAATTTCACTTTAGCGTTGGGATGATTTTCTCCTCCTTTTGGATGTTCCACAATGTATTTATGCAGTCCGACGGATTTTGATGAGAATGATGAAAGTCTGGTCAGGCGGTTTCCACGGTTAATATCCATCATCATGGCTACTGGTCCTAATCCGTGGGTAGGATAGAGTTCTCCGTTTCGTTTCACATAATGTTCCGTTCTCCAGTGGGCTTCACTGAAACCTTTTTCTCCAAACTCCGCCCCTGAATTGTACGGCGTGACACCGTCATTGAAAAGAACGCCTCTCAGATCGTGCTGATAGCCGCCTCTTCCGTGAACCAGCTCTCCGAACATTCCTTTGCGTACCATATTCAGAATGGCCATAATGTCTCTGCGGTAGCATACATTTTCCATCATGAAAATAGGAACTTTCGTTTCTTCATATACCTTGACAAATTCCCAGCAGTCCTGCAGTTTTATAGCTCCGGAAACTTCCATACCCACGATTTTTTTCGCTCTCATGGCTTCAGTACCCTGTGGAAGATGCCATTCCCATGGAGTAGCAATTACCACCGCGTCTATGGTTTTTAATTTCAAAAGATTTCTGTAGTCATACTCACCGTTCGAAAATTCCTGAGCGGTAGATTTATTATTGTCTTTTAAGATTTTCTGGGAAGCCGCAAGCATTCTTTTGTCCGGATCTGCAAACGCTACAATTTCCACATCATTTCGTTTGGCCAGCAGTTTTACATGTTCCTGTCCCCGGAGTCCTACGCCAATAAAGCCCACACGGACCTTTTTATCTGATTTAAAATCATTGGAATAGGCGAATAGGGAGTTGGGTAAGACCAGTGCGCCAAAGCTGGCCAGAGCAGCTGTTTTTATAAAGGTTCTGCGTGAAGAGGTGTTGTTCATGAAAATTTTTTCCTTAAATATATTAAAAAGTTGCGAGGTGTGAAGGGTTGGGGAGTTTTAGAGTAGGAGCGTTTGAGTGTTTTAGGGTTTGAGAGTTTGAGAGTTTGAGAGTAGGAGAGTAATTGTGAGTGTAAGTGTATTCACCGACAATACTGTAAGCTGGGGCACCTGCTACCCGCCACCTTTTACCTGCTACCTATTACCCTTTACCTGCCCCTAAAAAAACAGCTGCCCCAAATAGAACAGCCGTTTCACAATCATCAATTTTTAATGCATTATTTTTCTGTGTAGTATACTTCTTCGTAAGGCTGGATCAGTACCCATCCGTTTCCAGAGAATTTCATCTGGAATTCTTCACCGCTTCCTCTTCCGATAAGACTTTTTAGAGAAACATTGGTTTTCAGATCAGGGCTAAGGTTCCCGGACCAGGCTACCGTAGCATTAGGATCCGTGAATACCGGGTTTTCAGGGGTTACCATTAAAGTCAGAGGCTCGCCGTGTGTGGTGATGGCAATATGTCCGGTTCCGGTAAGTTTTACCTGGAAAAGACCGCCGGCCATCATTCCTGCCACACTTTTAAGCATGGTGATGTCGCTTTTTACACTCTGTTCGTGGGCTAGGACATCGTTTCCGTTGACACATACAGATTCATTGTTCAGATAAAGGATACGTACTTTTTTTCCGGAATCAGCCACATAAAGTTTTCCACTTCCTTCCGCTTTCATCAGCTTTGTGCCTTCACCACTGATGGCTTTCTTCAGCAGATTACCGATTCCTCCGGCCAGCATGCCCTGTCTTTCGAAGTTGATGCTTCCTACATAGCCTACCATACTTCCTCTTTTGGTCCATACCGCCTGATTGTTTAGATTAATTTCCAATAAATGCGGCGTTTCAAGTTCAAAATAATCTCTCTGCTGTGGATTTTCTTTAGTTTCGTTCACAAAAGCTTCCAATGAATATTTGCTCATAAGTGTAAAAGTTTTAAAATATTTTCAAAAATAATCTTTTTTAACGTCATAAATTACCGTAAAATCACGGTTTTAAATTTGATTTTAAATAATACTTGACAAAGGGGTCTTCAATGTCGTATATTTGCACTCCGAAAATTACATAGGTAATTTGAATAATTTTTAAACCGTAATTTAAAAAAATGAAAACATCAGATTTTAATTTTGATCTTCCTGACGAATTATTGGCAGAACATCCTTCTGAGCACAGAGATGAAGCCAGACTAATGGTTCTTAACAGAAAAACAGAAACTATTGAGCATAAGCTGTTTAAAGATGTTGTGGATTATTTCGATGAGAAAGATCTGTTCATTTTCAATAATACTAAAGTTTTCCCTGCACGTCTTTATGGAAATAAGGAAAAAACGGGCGCTAAAATTGAAGTTTTCCTTTTAAGAGAGCTTGATAAAGAAACCAGAGTATGGGACGTTCTTGTAGATCCTGCAAGAAAAATCAGAATCGGTAACAAATTATTCTTCACTGAAGATGAATCTTTGGTTGCTGAAGTTATCGACAATACCACTTCAAGAGGAAGAACATTAAGATTCCTTTTCGACGGTTCTTACGAAGAATTCAGGACAAAACTGAAGGAACTGGGTGAAACTCCGCTTCCAAAATATATCAAAAGAGCAGTAGAGCCGGAAGATGCAGAAAGATACCAGACGATCTATGCTAAAATAGAAGGAGCAGTAGCTGCCCCTACAGCAGGTCTTCACTTCTCCAAGCACCTGATGAAGAAGCTTGAAATCAAAGGAATTGATTTTGCTGAAGTAACGCTTCACGTTGGTTTGGGAACTTTCAACCCGATTGAGGTGGAAGATCTTTCCAAGCACAAAATGGAGTCTGAAGAAATCATCATCGATGAGAAAAATGCTGCGATCATCAATAACGCGGTAGAAAGCCACAGAAGAGTTTGTGCAGTAGGTACCACTACCATGAGAGCACTGGAAACTTCTGTTTCTTCCAACAAAAAGATTTCTGCATTCAATGGCTGGACAAACAAATTCATTTATCCGCCTCACGATTTCGGAGTAGCGAACTCTATGATCACGAATTTCCACACGCCGAAATCAACATTACTGATGATGATTGCTGCGTTTGCCGGAAAAGAATTTATCATGCATGCTTATGAAGAAGCCGTAAAAGAAAAGTATAAATTCTATTCTTACGGTGACGCTATGCTAATCCTTTAATAAGAAAATAGGAATTAGGATTTAGGGCTTAGTTTGTTCCCTAAATCCTAAGCCCTAATACCTATACCCTATCATGAAAGATATCCGTACATTATCATTAGACCAGCTTAAAGACTACTTCGTCACTTTAGGGGAAAAACCTTTTCGTGCGAAGCAGGTTTACGATTGGTTATGGAGTAAAAACCTCCATTCCATTGATGAAATGACGAATCTTTCGAAAACGCTCCGTGAAAGGATTTCCGAAGAGTATACCATCAATCCGGTTTCTGTAGACCAGCTTCAGAAAAGTACAGACGGAACCATTAAAAACGGGGTGAAACTTCATGACGGGCTTTTGGTGGAATCTGTTCTTATTCCTACAGAAACAAGAACTACAGCCTGCGTTTCCTCACAGGTAGGATGTTCCCTGAACTGCGAATTCTGTGCAACGGCAAGACTGAAAAGAATGAGAAACCTTGAAGTCGCCGAGATTGTAGACCAGGTCGCCCTGATCGACAGCCAAAGTAAAATGTATTTCAACAGACCGCTTTCCAATATCGTTTTTATGGGCATGGGCGAGCCGATGATGAATTACAAAAATGTGGTGGAAGCCATCAGAAAAATTACCCAGCCGGAAGGTCTGGGCATGTCACCAAGAAGAATCACGGTTTCTACATCCGGAATTCCGAAGATGATCAAAATGCTTGCAGACGATGAACTACGGGTGAAATTAGCCCTTTCCCTTCACTCTGCCATTGAGTCCAAGCGTAATGAGATCATGCCTTTCTCAGATAAATTTCCTTTGACAGATATTATGGAGTCGCTTCAGTACTGGTACGAAAAAACAGGCTCTGTTATCACTTTTGAATACTGCGTATGGAAAGGCATCAATGATGGGGATGAAGATATCAAAGCTTTAATTAAATACTGCAGACAGGTTCCTTCCAAAGTGAATCTGATCCAGTACAATCCTATCGGGGACGGAAAATATGACCAGTGCAATAAGCAGGCGGAAGAAAACTATGTACGCCAGCTGGAAAATGCCGGAATCACCGTAATGATCAGAAAAAGCCGCGGCGGAGACATCGATGCTGCATGCGGACAGCTGGCCAACAAAACAACGGATTAAAATTTCCTTAAAAAAATCCAAAACTTTTCTTAAACTTTTTCTAAACGCCTACCTTTACATAAAGAACTGGTAATTATGGACTTCTTTATGAGCGAAGACGGTCTGGAAAATGTCTATGCATGGGCCATTCCGTTTCATGCTGCTGTTATTTTGGCAGAAATGATCTACAGCCATGTTTCTGAAGCTAAGCTGTACAACGGAAAGGATGTTGCCACAAGCATTTATCTTGCCTTGATGAACTTCGGTCTGGATCTGATCATGAAGGCTTTTGCCATGGGCGTCATGTTTTTCTTTTACAACCACAGGCTTTTCAGCTGGGATTTCACGGTCTGGTATTGGCTGATCTGCTTTGTGATTACAGATTTTGCCTATTATGTGCTGCATTATGTAGATCATCATTCCAGGGCATTCTGGGCGGTTCATATTACCCACCACAATTCAGAGTATTTTAATCTTACAACCGGTTTCAGAAGTCCGGTACTGCAGCCGCTTTACAGGTATCTGTATTTTTCTCCTCTGGCGTTTTTAGGCTTTAATCCCTGGCATATCATGGTAGTTTATGCCATAGGGCAGGTGTATGGAACATGGGTGCACACCCAAACCGTGAAAACCATGGGTATCCTGGAATACATTCTGGTGACTCCTTCACATCATAGGGTACATCATGCCTGCAATATCAAATATCTGGACCGGAATATGGGAATGTGCCTCATTATCTGGGATAAAATATTCGGGACCTTTGAAAAAGAAGACCCGGATGTGCCTGTAAAATACGGAATATATCCTAAAATGCCGGACAATGAGCCGGATACCGTTCTCTTTTATGAATGGAGGAAAATCTGGAAAGACATCAGGCAGCCAGGATTGAAAATCTCAGACCGGATCAATTATATATTCAATTCTCCTGGATGGAGGCATGACGGAACCGGAAAAACAGTAAGGCAATATCAACGGGATTATCTGAAGAAGCAGACTGAAAAACAGAACAAATTATGAATCCAGTGAAAGGATATATTCTGCCGGCTTTGACTATCTAAATGATTTGCAGGTTTTATGAATCAATTTATACATCAATAGGAGCGGGCTTTAGCCCGCTTACAATATGGATTACATTTATCTGGCTTTAGCCAAATTAATTTAAACACAAATGCCACAAATTTTTTCACAAATATCACGATCATCCGTGTAATCCGGGGAGGTGAAATTTTAACCATTAAGAAGGTTTAAGGTTTTAAGATTATTAAGGATCAGCTTGGCTTTAAGAACTTAAAAAAAAAATTAGATTTTCCCTTAACTATCCTTATCATCTTCATTAATCTTAATGTTTCAAAAAAAAATCTGTCTTTTCCAATTCCTGATAAACCCTTATTTTTACTGTATGAAAAAACTTCTTCTTTTCGCAGCCGTTATTATTTTTCAGTCTTCGTTTTCCCAGCAGACCGATTTTTTGAAAATAAGAAAATTCAGGGTAGGATATCTGGATGATAAGATCCAGGAAACGTCAGGGCTTAGTATTTTGAATGGAAAACTCTATACTTTCAATGACAGCGGGAATGCACCGGAACTTTTCGAGCTGGATGAAACTTCCGGAAATATTAAAAATACGTACACCATCAATGCTAAAAATAAAGACTGGGAAGCGCTGACGAATGACGGCAAAAATTTTTACATCGGAGATTTTGGGAACAACGGCGGAACCAGAAGAGATCTTGAGATTTATAAACTGCCTTTTCATAACAATGAACCCAAGAATGATTCTATTACCAAAATTTCCTTCTATTATCCGGAGCAGACAGAATTTATCCCTAAATACACAGATAATGATTTTGATGCAGAAGCGATGATTTATCTCAACGGAAAGATCCATCTGTTTACCAAAGAATGGAAATCCAAATCAACTTCTCATTATATTATTGATCCCACTATAACCGAAAAGCAGAGAGCTGAAAAAACGGAATCCTACAAAACCAATTTCGTGGTAACGGATGCTGCTTATTTTGATAAAAAGCTTTATCTGGTAGGCTATACAAAGAAAACAGAAGTCTTTTTAAATATTTTTACAGAAACAGAACCCGGCATTTTTTTTAAAGAAAAACCCAAGCATTATTATCTCGGCAGTTCTCTTGCAGTCGGGCAAATCGAAGGGGTTACCGTAAATGAGGCCGGAATCTTTATTTCAGGAGAAAAATTCAAATCGAGGCTGGGAACTGCAAAACCATCATTGTACTTTATTTCCGGAGAAGAACTCAAAGATTAATTTTGCATTAAAATTGCCTGAAAAAAATTATCTTTGTGAGAGTTATTAATTATTTATTTTTTATTCATAGATTTTGGCAAACATCGTAGAAGAAATCAAGCGACCGATCAACGAGGAAATGAAACTTTTCGAGCAGAAGTTTTATGAATCAATGCAGAGCAAAGTGCCTTTATTGGATAAAGTAACCCGTTTTATCGTTACTACCAAAGGAAAGCAGATGCGTCCCATGTTCGTATTCCTCTGTGCAAAACTGATTGGTGACGTCAACGAAAAAACGTACCGCGGGGCTTCCATGATCGAGCTGATTCACACGGCAACGCTGGTACATGATGATGTGGTGGATGAAAGTTTCAAACGCCGTAATTTCTTTTCCATCAATGCGTTGTGGAAGAATAAGATTGCAGTACTGGTAGGAGATTACCTGCTTTCGAAATCCGTACTTCTCTCCACAGATCATAAAGATTACGATCTTCTGGGGGTAATTTCCAGAACGATCCGTGAAATGTCCGAAGGTGAACTTTTACAGCTTGAAAAGGCCAGAAAACTGGATATTACGGAAGATGTTTACTATGAAATTATCCGTCAGAAAACAGCCACTTTAATTGCTGCCTGCTGTGAAATTGGTGTTCTCTCCAATAATGCCGATGAAGTTCTTGCCAAAAAGATGATGGATTTCGGAACTTACACCGGAATGGCGTTCCAGATCAAGGACGATCTTTTTGATTATTTAAGCTCCAATGTTATCGGAAAACCTGTCGGTATCGATATTAAGGAACAGAAAATGACCCTTCCGCTGATCCATACGCTTAAAACGGCCAGTGAAAAAGACAGAAAGTATTATTTCAATACCATAAAACGTTATAATAATGATCAGAAACGGGTAAAAGAACTGATCGAATTTGTGAAAAGCTCAGGTGGTATGAACTATGCCATAAAAACAATGGAAGATTTTCAGCAGAAAGCCAAAGATATTCTGAATGAGTTTCCGGATTCTGAGCCGAAAAAATCATTACATCTGTTACTGGATTATGTCATTGAACGAAAATTTTAGAATTTGAAATCATAAATAGAGAAATCGGGATGCTTACTGCGTTCCGATTTTTTATTTAACCAAGATTGAGATAAAGTATTTTGTTTTTTAATGATGTCAGTAGTTTAGACTAGGGAGTATGAAACCTATTGGGGTGAGTCTCGACTAACCATGTCAAGGTTAAAAACCTTGACATGGTTAACAGTCAGAAATCAAAATTGCAGGCATTTTGAATAATCAATATCTTCTTTCAATGTATTTTATTGATAGATTTCTGTTTATTGATCATTATACTGAAATGGATTAAATTATTTTAACGGTAACAATTATAACAGCTAGAACTATACAAAATAAAGCAGTTAAAAATAAATAATCCGCAATAGTCTCAAACTTCGTTTCCCGCTTTTCGTGTTTTGTCCTGATGGCAAGAAATGAAAAGAAGCAGCTGCACGCAAATAACAGACACGCTAAGCCTGCAAACTCATCCAGATGTGTATTGCTGCTGATTTTAGTGATTTTAAGGGAGGTGATGATAATCAGGGAAAAACCTAAAAGATTACTCGATGCATTCAGGATATGGGGTGATTTTTTTTCCATCATTTACAATTTTTTACAAGATAAAACACTATTTTTTTATTATCAAATTTTTAAAAAAAATTATTGAAAATTAAAATTAATTTAAAAATTGTATATTAGCGCCATACTTGAAGAATAAAAACTTTTATATCTAGCTATGCAGACAACCTATATTGAAACACAGCAAATTTCTTTCCAGGATTTTAAAAATCAGATACTTGAAGACTACAGGTTAGGAAAGATATCGCGCGAGATGTCTTATCTTGGAAGGAGAGAAGTACTTACAGGAAAAGCTAAATTCGGAATTTTTGGGGATGGTAAGGAGCTTCCTCAGCTGGCCATGGCGAAAGTTTTCAGAAATGGAGACTTCCGTTCGGGATATTACAGGGATCAAACTTTTGCATTGGCAGTAGATGCGTTATCGGTTGAAAGCTTCTTTGCCCAGCTGTATGCAGATACAAGTGTGGAAAGAGAGCCTGCATCAGCGGGAAGACAGATGAACGGACACTTTGCTACAAGAAGTTTAAATGAAGACGGAAGCTGGAAAGATCTTACGGCACAGAAAAATATTTCTTCGGACATTTCTCCTACAGCAGGACAGATGCCAAGATTATTAGGACTGGCTCAGGCTTCCAAAGTGTATAAAAGTGTAAAATTCGAAGGTTCTGAAAAGTTCTCAAAAGACGGTAACGAAATTGCATTCGGAACCATTGGGGATGCGTCTACAGCGGAAGGACATTTCTGGGAAACTCTGAATGCTGCGTGTGCACTTCAGGTTCCTATGATTGTTTCTATCTGGGATGACGGTTATGGAATTTCAGTTCCTACAAAAAATCAGAGAGCCAAAGCTGACATTGCCGAAATGTTAAGCGGTTTCCAGAGAAAAGAAGGGGAGAATCAGGGTTGCGAGATTATTCAGGTAAAAGCATGGGATTATCCTTCTTTATTGGATGCTTATGCAAGAGCTGAACATTTTGCAAGAACAGAAAGTATTCCGGTGGTGGTTCACGTTATTGAAGTAACGCAGCCTCAGG
The DNA here is from genome assembly GCF_016745235.1 of Chryseobacterium endalhagicum. GTDB lineage: Bacteria > Bacteroidota > Bacteroidia > Flavobacteriales > Weeksellaceae > Chryseobacterium > Chryseobacterium endalhagicum. The sequence goes on from NZ_JAELVM010000001.1 coordinate 1,301,565, forward strand.
GGCATTCTACATCCGGATCTCACGAGAGATATAAAAATGAAGAGCGCCTTTCATGGGAAGCAGATTTTGACGGAATGGTGAAATTCAAGGAATGGATCCTGAATTATTCCATCGAAATCGAAGGAAAAGAAGAGGTTATTGCTTCCGCTGAAGAACTGGATGCGATAGATGAAGAGGCTAAAAAGATCGTGAAAGCAGGTCAGAAAAACGCCTGGGAAAGTTACCAGAAAACCATTACGGACCTGGTTCAGTCTGTGCTTCCTTTAGTGGAAAACCTTAAAGGTCAGAATGCAGAGATTGAGACTTATATTGCTCAGTTTAACAAATTGGTTTCCAAAGCTAAAAAAGATATTTTCCACCTTACGAGAAAGGCTTTACTGGCGACAAGAGGAACAAATTCTGCGGAAAGAACCCAATTGATGCAGAAGTACAATGAAATTTTTGAAGTAGAAAAAGACAACTATTCTTCGCACTTATATTCACAGTCTCAGTGGAAAGCTGAAAATGTGAAGGAAGTTCAGCCGGTATTCTCAGACAGTTCTGAGGAAGTGGACGGAAGAGTTGTGGTAAGAAATAATTTCGACAAAATTTTTGAAAAATATCCTGAAACTTTAGTGTTTGGTGAAGATGCCGGAAATATCGGTGATGTAAACCAGGGACTGGAAGGAATGCAGGAAAAATATGGTGAAGTAAGAGTAGCAGATACCGGAATCCGTGAAGCGACTATTCTTGGTCAGGGAATCGGGATGGCGATGAGAGGTTTAAGACCTATCGCTGAAATTCAGTACCTGGATTATATTCTTTACTGTTTACAGGGAATGAGCGATGATCTTGCGACGGTTCAGTACAGAACAAAAGGAGGTCAGAAAGCTCCGGTAATCATCAGAACAAGAGGTCACAGACTGGAAGGGGTGTGGCATTCAGGTTCTCCAATGGCGGGAATTCTGAACCTTTCAAAAGGTATCCTGGTATTGGTTCCGAGAAACTTAACGAAAGCTGCAGGGTTCTATAATACGATGCTTCAGAGCGACGACCCGGCGGTGATTGTTGAATGCCTGAACGGATACAGATTAAAAGAAAAGCAGCCTGATAACTTAGGTGAATTCACAGTTCCTGTAGGTAAAATTGAAGTGACGAAAGAAGGAAAAGATGTTACCCTGGTAACTTACGGTTCCACATGGAGAATTGTAATGGATGCTGCAGAACAGCTTGAAAAACTGGGGATCTCTTCAGAAGTTATTGACGTTCAGTCTTTAATTCCTTTCGATTTGACGAGTGAAATTGCTGAAAGCGTGAAGAAAACCAACAGACTGGTTGTCATTGACGAAGATGTGGAAGGCGGAACTTCAGCGTTTATCCTTCAGCAGATCCTGGAAAAACAAAAAGCATTCAGATTCCTGGATTCAGATCCGTTAACCATTGCGGCGAATGATCACAGACCTGCTTATGCAAGTGACGGAGATTACTTCAGCAAGCCATCTTCTGATGATATGGTAGAAAGAATCTACGCCATGTTCAATGAAACAAACCCTCAGAAATATCCTGCGATATTTTAATTGGGATTTCAGATAAAATTAAGCCGCTTTCTTTTTGGAAGCGGTTTTTTTATAATCAGATGATATTATTGAATTATAATTAACTTGTATTGCTGAAATATTTATAGATTTAAAAGTCTTGTGATTTTTATTGGATGTAAATGTAAATTATTTAAAAATGAAGGTTACTGTAAAACTTGCTTTTTTATACCTGTTTTTTATCTTTGTAATAGGTTGTAAGAATGATAAAACTGAAAGAAAAACCGTTTTATTAGCCGATAGAGAGGCTCCATTAGGTTGGATTTATTTAAAAATGTATGATAATGAAACCTTTGAATTTATATCTAGGGGAGTTAGAGTAGATGAGGATATTTATTCAGGAACTTATAGCTTTAAGAATGATACTCTTTATTTTAAATATAAGAATTCAATTCCTAAAGCAGGATCTAAGGCAATCATAGAAAAAGGTTTTATTAATTATTTAGATGGAGCTTATCCGGAAAGCATTCAAATAAAATCAAATAATCTTAAATGAAGAAACAAGTTAAAAACAATTAAGCTTTAACTGCTATTTTAGTTCCTTTATCCAATACAACGCAATCCTTTTCTTTATCTAAATCTTTCACATGATATTTCGTTTCCCATTCTTCCAGAAGGTATAAAATCGGCAGCAGCGCCAGCCCTTTTTCCGTAAGCGAGTATTCCACTCTTGGTGGCAGTTCTTTAAATTCCTCACGAATAATAAGTCCGTCACTTTCCATTTCTCTTAGCTGATCGGTCAGAACCTTTCTGGAAATCACATGAATGCGTACGGCAAGCTCACCAAAGCGAAGCTTACGGTCTTTGATCACTAAAACGATAATGGGTTTCCATTTACTTCCCAAAGCAGACATCGCCTTGCCTAAAGGACAGCTGTACTGCATCATTTCATTCTTTTTCATAGACAGATTTTTTATTATTCGGGACGAAATCCTTAGCAGAACCGGGTTTACAGAAAACCCGTATTCATCATGGCTTCATCCGTTACTTTTACGTTACTAATGTAAGTTACTGCGAAGTTACCACTTTTTTCTGACAAAAGATACAAATACGAACTATTATTAGTTACTTTGTGTAACAATTATAAAATACCAATTTAAAAATGAGTACAGAATCATTATTTAAACCGTTCACTTATAAAAATCTTGAGCTTAAAAATAGAATCGTAATGGCTCCTATGACCAGAGCACAATCTGATAACGGAGTTCCTACCCAAAACATTGCAGAATATTACGCAAGAAGAGCTGCTGCAGAAGTAGGATTGATCCTTTCCGAAGGAACCGTAATCAACAGAACCTCTTCAAAAAATATGCAGAATATCCCGGATTTTTATGGCAACGAAGCATTGGCAGGATGGAAAAACGTAATCGAAGCTGTACACCAGAATGGCGGCAAAATGGGACCTCAGATCTGGCATGTAGGAGACACCAGAATGTCTGAAGATTATCCGCTGGCGCATATGGAGAAAGCTTCAACAATGACTTTGGAAGATATTCAGGATACCATTGCACAGTTCGTAGCTTCCGCAAAATCAGCAAAAGATTTAGGATTTGATGTGGTTGAAGTTCACGGAGCACACGGTTACCTTATTGACCAGTTTTTCTGGGAAGTAACCAATACCAGAACCGATGAATACGGAGGAAAAACAATCAAAGAAAGAAGCCGTTTCGCGACTGATGTTATTAAAGCCATCAGAGCGGCAGTAGGAGAGGATTTCACCATTATTCTGCGCCTTTCACAATGGAAGCAGCAGGATTACAGCAGCAGGCTGGCTTCAACCCCGGCAGAAATGGAAGAATGGTTATTGCCTTTAAAAGAAGCTGGTGTGGATATTTTCCATTGTTCACAACGTCGTTTCTGGGAGCCGGAATTTGAAGGTTCTGATCTGAATTTTGCAGGCTGGGCAAAGAAAATCACCGGACAACCAACCATCACGGTAGGTTCTGTAGGTTTGAAAGGAGATTTCATGAGTGCTTTTGCCGGACAGGGAACAGAAAAAGCGGATCTGACAGATCTGATCAGAAGGCTTGATAACGAAGAATTTGATCTTGTAGCTGTAGGACGTGCCCTTTTACAGGATCCTCAGTGGGTTAAAAAAATAAAAACCGGAAATACGGAAGAGCTTTTGGACTTTTCAGCGGAAAGTATGGCGAAACTGTATTAAAGTGAATAGATAAAAGTGAATAGTGAATAGTGAATAGTGAATTCGCTTTGCTGTCAATTTTTTGGTGGTGGAATTAATTGGATTGACGATTCACTTGCGGGGCAAAATTGACGATTGACATTTTAAAGTGAATAGTGAAAAGTGAATTCGCTTCGCTGTCAATTTTTTGGTGGTGGATTACTCGGATTGACGATTCACTTGCGGAGCAAAATTGACCATTGACATTTTAAAATCAATGGTGAAAAGTGAATTCGCTTCGCTGTCAATTTTTTGGTGGTGGAATTACTCGGATTGACGATTCACTTGCGAAGCAAAATTGACGATTGACAATTGACCATTCACCATATCCATTATATTTTTCTTTATTTTTATATATAAATTTTCACCTATTTATTTAAAGAAACCCGCTTTCAGAACTTCTGAAAGCGGGTTTTGATTTTTCTTAGTCAGGGCATTCCTCACTAACAGGAGTGCATCTCCAACGGGAAGGGAAACCGTTTTTAGGCGGGATAAAGCATGCCGTTGTTCCTTCCGGACACTCAGGAGCATTACCTCCATTGATTTTTTTTAAATCTACTTTCGTTAGCTTTTTTAGATTTTTCATACTTTTTAATTTGTTGATGATTAGGTGAATTATTTTAAAATAAAAATCTTAATTAGGACATCCTACACCAGGCTCACAAGTCCAGTGACTTGGAATACCGTTCTGCGGACGGTGATAGCATGCTGTTGTTCCTTCCGGGCATTCAGGAGCAGCTCCGCCATTAATTTTCTTTAAATCTACTTTCGCTAATTTTTTTAAATTTTTCATAGGTAATAATTTGTTGATGATTAAAAATATAATATTTTCACCAGATAGAGAAATGTTTTTAGATGAAAATCCGGTACAAATAAAATAACCGCGCCCCGGATAATCGGAGCGCGGTTTTAACAGATTTAAATATCTAAAATTACCGCGATGAACGGTAACAGTGATTGATGAATTATAAACCGATATTTTTAGTAGGCTTCAACTGCTTAAGAATGCTTTTCGGAACAGCGTTCTTGTGAACCAGGATAGCCGTTGATTTATATTCTACGTAAGGTTTCGTTACATAAAGATAACCTTCGAAATCATTGGTTACACCCCAAGAGTTTTTTACCATATAATATTCCTTACCGGTTTGGTCTTTGGCCAGTCCTACGATGTGCATCCCGTGATCATCAGTTGTAGAAAGATTGTTAAGTCCTTTCTGACGCATATCTTCAGTGATGGTCTTGTCTTTTTTAGGCTCAGTAAATAAAGTCTGCTTATTTTCGGCGGTGATCTGGTTCAGATCCATATCCGGAACATAAGCCACTCCGTTTTTGTATGAGAAATAAGGCTCGGAAACGTCCGTTGCCCATCCTATAGAATATCCTTTGTTTACGGCATTATCAATAATTGCAGTTAAATCCTTCATAGGAACATTCCAGTCAGAATCATGGCTCCAGTTATCAGGAATCGGAACTACAAACTTCTGATAGTACGGATAATCTTTATAAGAAGAAATCTCAATATAATCTTCAGGATTGATGCCTACCACTTCTTTAGCGAATGTTTTAGGCGTATAGTTTTTTCCTTCATACGTAAAATTGGAAGGAACCTTTCCAAGATATTCATCAAGAATAGCATCTACAGACTCCATCCAGTTGTCGGTAAGTTTTCCTTTTGAACCGGCTGCAACCAGGCTGTCTAAAACAGGTTTTAGTTTCCCCTGCATTTCCTTGAAATTATTAAGGGTTTGTCCATCCTTTAGCCCTGTATACACATCCTGAGGCACTGCACCGTATTTTTTGTACATATTCACCACATCATGAAGCTCACCTCCGTCTCCCCAGCTGATCGCTCCGCTGTTCAGGACATATAATTTCGCTTTATCATGGTAAGAATTTCTTGCCGTAAAAATTTCAGCAAGATCTACAGGCTTTTTGCCCATTCTCTGCATTTCAGATTCAAGGAAAGAATTCCCCGAATAGCTCCAGCACGTCCCGGATGAACCCTGGTTCTTTACCGAAGTAGCTCCCACGTCTTTTAACGTTGTGAACTGAAAATTAGCATTTTGAGATTGATTGTTTTTTAATTTGTTGATCAAGTCATCTTGGGCAAACATCATACTTCCTGCAGACAAAACAAAAAGTAATGAGGCAATTTTGGTATTTTTCATTACTATAAAAAGATTATTTATATGAATAGTCGTTCATAGTAGAGATTTGTTACAAAGGGAAAAGTTAAATTTGGAAGTGAAAAAAGGTGAAAAGGCAGAAATGCAAAATCACGATTTCGCTAAAAAAACAAAACCATTTCCAACCCCTCCCGAAGTTTATGCATCTATAAGAATATAAAGCCTGACTATGGAAAGAGAATTACTAATAGAATGCCAGCGTAGCAGCCGCAGTGCACAGCGGAAAGTCTACGAGAAAATGGCCGGCAAGCTGTACGCAGTATGCCGACGCTATCTGAAAAATGATGAAGATATTGAAGAAGTATTGGCCGATACTTTCTACAAAATATTCACGAAAATCAACCAGCTTCAAGATCTGAACACTTTTGGAGGATGGGCCAGAAAAATTGCAGTCAATGAATGCCTTCAGAAATTAAGGGCCGCCAAAGCGCAGTTTGTTTCCATGGATGACAATTTTATTGAGACATCGAAGGACCTGTCAGAAAGTATTTCATTTGAAAAAGACATCCTGAATCTGCTGAATTTCCTTCCCGAAGGCTGCAGAGCCATATTCAATCTTTTTGCGATTGAAGGCTATCCGCACAAAGAAATTGCATCCATGCTTTCCATCAGTGAAGGCACCTCAAAATCGCAGCTCAATTTTGCACGGAAAAAACTACAGGAACTTTTGGTCAATCAAAACATTTAAACTTTAGAGCAATGGAAAATAATCAAGATATAGATAAAAGATTCAATGATGCTTCTAAGCTTTCAGAAGAACCGGCTGTTTTTCCGGGTTTTGATGAAGTTTGGGCTAAGGTTGAAGAGAAATTAGATAAAAAAGAAGAGAAAAAGAAAACGGTTCCGGTTTGGTTCCCGTATGGAATTGCAGCCAGTTTAATCATTGGCCTTGGCGTATTTTATTTTCTGGATAAAAAAGATACAACAGCTCCGGTTCAACCTGTTCTTGTTGAAAAAACGAAGGATAACCTTCCGAAAGATCATATTCAAGCCATAGACAGTACTGTGAAATCTAATATTGAAAAAGAAATTGCAGTTCCGAAATCTTTGCAAAATAAGTCTGGACTAGCTTATGAAAATAACAAAACTCCGGGTGTCATTGGAAATTCTGCAGCAGATCATAAAAGTGATGAAATCTATGCATCGAGAAAAGCAGAGTATTCAACAGACGAATCTTTCATCAAAAAACAGGATCAAACTGTTGTCACGACTTCACAAAGACAGGGTGGACAGCGGAAGGATACCTTACGGGAACAGAATATTGAAGAAGTTGTTTTAACAGGACTTGCTCCTAAAAAGAAAGTGGCTTATACCAGCAGCAGTGCTGTTGTGAGTACGCAGTCCAATTATATTGCTTCAAATACCAGCCAGGCACTTCAGGGAACTGCCGCAGGAATTCAGGTGCAGGCTTACGGAATTAAAAGAAGCAGTAGAGAGGATAGTAAGAATACCTTAAATATGGTTAATAGCGGCTATCTGAACAATAGTAACAATAATAATCAGATTGTTATAAGAGGCGCAGCAAGTTTGAATGGGAATAATGAACCTCTGTATGTTGTTAATGGTATGGTAGTGGAACGTGATTATTTCAACAGCCTTAATCCCAAAAAGATTAAAAGCGTAGAAGTATTAAAAGACGCTGCTGCATCAGCATTATATGGAGGCCGTGCCATGAACGGAGTAGTTGTGGTAAATACGAATAAGCTTTCCAGAAAGGAAAAAAGAAGAATGGAGAAGATACAGAAAGCAGTCGCTCAATACAAGCAAAATCCTGTTTCTGACAATGAAGGATATGATGCATTTGTAGAAAATCCGTTTGAACTGACCAAAAATCAGCCGCTGTCCACTTTTTCTATTGATGTAGATAATGCTGCCTATTCCAATGTCAGAAGAATGATCAATAATGGCCAGACTGTTGATAAAAATGCAGTAAGGATTGAAGAAATGATCAATTACTTTAAATATAATTATCCGCAGCCTAAAAACAATGATCCGTTTTCAATCAATACAGAATACAGCGATGCACCGTGGAATCCTGATCATAAGCTTTTAAAGATTGGTCTTCAGGGGAAAAATGTTGCGATGGACAAGCTTCCGCCATCCAATCTGGTATTCCTGGTTGATGTGTCCGGATCTATGAACGAACCTAATAAACTACCTCTTCTGAAATCCTCTTTCAAAGTGCTGCTGGATCAGCTGAGACCTGAAGATAAAGTAGGTATTGTGGTTTACGCCGGAAGCGCTGGAATGGTACTTTCACCGACTTCTGCAAAGGAAAAGGAAAAAATAATCTCAGCGCTGGACAATCTTCAGGCAGGGGGAAGTACTGCGGGTGGAGCAGGAATTGAGCTTGCCTATAAACTCGCCCAGGAAAACTTTGTAAAAGATGGAAACAACCGTGTCATCATAGCTACAGACGGAGATTTTAATGTAGGAGCCTCATCCACTTCAGACATTAAAACTTTAATTGAAGAAAAAAGAAAATCGGGGGTTTTCCTTACATGTCTGGGATTCGGGATGGGAAATTATAAGGATAATACGCTTGAAACACTTGCCAATAAAGGAAATGGAAATTATGCTTACATAGACAATCTTCAGGAAGCCAATAAGTTTCTGGGAAAAGAATTTGCCGGAAGCATCTATGCCATCGCGAAAGATGTAAAGATTCAGATTGAATTTAATCCTAAATATGTAAGCTCCTACCGCCTGATCGGGTACGAAAACAGGAAGCTGAGAAATGAAGATTTCACCAATGATAAAATTGACGCCGGGGAACTGGGAAGCGGCCACACGGTAACAGCTTTGTATGAAGTGATTCCTGCCCATGTAAAATCTGAGTTTTTACCTGAAGAAAACCAGTTGAAATATAATAAAACGTCGCCTTCTGAGAACTTCAGTGATGAATTGGCAACCGTTAAATTCCGGTATAAAAAGCCTGATGCAGATACGAGCAGGGAAATCGTTCAGACTGTAAAAAATGAAAAATCAAAAGCACCGGCAAGTCCTGACTTTAAGTTTGCATCATCTGTAGCATGGTTCGGATTGGTTCTTCGCCAATCGAATCTGATCAGGAAAAAAGATCTCTCTGAAATTGAAAATCTGGCAAAACAAGGCAAAGCTAATGATGAAGAGGGGTACAGATCTGAGTTTATAAGACTGATTGAGAGTTATAAAGCAGTTTCAAAATAATCTCAATAAAAAAGAAATTTCCACGGAAATTTCTTTTTTATTTTTCGGGAAATTCTCCCGCTGATCAACCACATTATTTAGGTTTTTAGATAATTTCATATAACTCCCCAGTCACAACGTGACGATTTAATCCAGGGTAGGATAACGTCCTACCAAAAAAAGCAAAAAAATTAAAATTAATCACCACCAGATATCCACAAATATACCCAGTCACAACGTGACGATTTAATCCAGGGTAGGATAACGTCCTACCAAAAAAGGTGCAAAAAATTAAAATTAATTAACACCAGATAACCACAAATATACCCAGTCACAACGTGACGATTTAACAAAGGGTATGACACCGTCCTATCAAAAAGAAAACAAATCAAAAATTAATTTTCAAAAATTATTGAAAATTCAAAAAATATAATTACATTTGTAATAGAAATTAAAAAGACAGACAAAATGAAACTTTCAGAAGCAAAAGAAAAGTACATCCAAACATGGGGAACCTTCGCCACCAACTGGGGAATCAACCGTACGATGGCACAGGTTCATGCATTGCTTCTGGCCAATGGGAAACCGCTTTCTACGGATGAGGTGATGGAGCAGCTGGAGATTTCAAGAGGAAATGCCAATATGAATCTTCGGGCCTTGATTGACTGGGGAATTGTAAGGAAAGAATTTATCAAAGGAGACCGGAAAGAATATTTCGTAGCGGAAAAAGATGTCTGGTATCTGTTCAAGCAGATTACGAAAGAACGTAGAAAGAGAGAAATAGAGCCTGTTATTTCCTTTTTGGAAGAACTGAAAAACATTGAGGACAATGATTCACAGGAAGCAAAAGAATTTGTCAAGCTGATGGATGATTTCAGTTCTGTAACCGGGAAGATCAATAATATTATGGATCTGGCGATTAAAAGCGATGATCACTGGCTGGTAGGTAAAATTACCAATCTGCTGAAGTAGGAAAGGATTCAGATCCTTTTTTATTTGAATTTAATTTTCAAAAATTACTGAAAATATAATATTTATAAGGTGTTTAATATTGTATCATATATGATTTTCCTTGCCGTGAGCTCTTATATCACGGTGGATGTGGGGAGGAGGTGCTTTCAGGCCGGTAAATCCTATCTGGAATATCTGATTCATGATCAGGATATGTGCCTGACCATCAACAGGATACTTCTCGGTTGCTATTACCTGCTCAATCTTGGGTATATCGCTGTTAATCTTGCCTTTTGGGACCGGGTAAATTCTATAGAAGAGGTTGTGGCAGTGTCTGCAGTCCGTATCGGATATATCGCTTTGATCCTGTGTGTGCTTCACTATATGAACATTGTCACGCTTTATATGTTAAGAAATAAATTAACCCTAAAATAATACAACGATGACCGCAACAGTTCTAACCGCAACGTACAATTTCTCAGCGTACATGATCTATCTGCCAATAGTAATCGCTCTTACGGTACTGGTATCCCAGTTTCTGTTCAAAAATTCAAAGACATTTATGATTGATATTTTCCACCAGAAAAAAGATATTGCAATGGCAACCAATTCCCTGTTTAAGATCGGTTTTTATCTTCTGAACATTGGATTTGCCCTTTGTATCATTGAATTTTTTCAGATTGAAACCATTGAAAGGCTGGTTGTGGCTTTAAGCAAAAAGATCGGAGGTTTTTCCATCTACCTTGGACTGATGATGCTTCTCAATCTCCTTTTGTTCCTTAAAGGCCGTAAACATGCTATGAATAAAGAAAAACTCATCGAAAATGAAAACACTCATCTTTAAAATCTGGATGTATCTCACCTTCAGATCCACCAACAAAAGAACGAGAGGTGATTTCCTGACCTTTTAAAACCAATGACCATGAAAACTTTTGCAAAATATGACTTTTATATCCAGTTATTTTTCTTTGGTGCAGCAGTTTTAGCAGCTCTTTCGATGGGAATTCTCTATTTCTATTTTATCGCAGGAATTCCACAATTGATAAGTTTTGTAATAAGAGTATTTCAGAAAGGTAAAAAGTCGATCAGATATATCATTTACGGAATTTTTATAGTACCTGTTTGGATCTCTTTACTGATCGTTTACATTTTTAAAAACAATCATGATATTACTAATTTTTTCGGGTCTATTTTGATACTATCTCTCTTTTATAGTCCTATACTGGCTCTTTTCTATGTTTTTGATGATACAGAATATCTTAATTCAAAAAAATAACAAAAATGAAAACCTTAAAAAACCACACCCTGATCTACGACAATGAATGTCCGATGTGTGATATCTATTCCAAAGGTTTCACAAAATGCGGAATGCTGGATAATGACGGAAGGGAAGCCTTTACAGAAATCTCACCGGAAAACAGATCCATGATAGACCTGAACCGGGCAAAAAACGAGATTGCATTAATTGATCATGATAAAAATGCAGTGGTTTACGGACTGGACAGCCTTCTTCTCATCATTGGAAACTCCTTTCCGATGCTGGAAAAAATAGCCAGAACACAACCTTTGTACTGGTTTTTCAGAAAGCTCTATTCTTTTGTTTCTTACAACCGGAAACAGATCATTCCTTCCGCAAAAGATCATAAAGATACGGCCTGTATTCCTGATTTTAACCTTAAATACAGAATTGCTTACATCACCTTTGTTGTTTTCTTTTCAGCTTATATTCTCAGTCTGTTTTCAGGGAAGCTGGGATTGAATTTAAATCATAATTTCATGAGAGAATTAATGGTATGTTTTGGACAGATCCTTTGGCAGATCCTGTTTTTAAGACTGTATTTAAAAGATAAGATCTGGGATTATCTCGGAAATATGATGACCGTCTCTCTGATTGGAACTTTACTTTTAATTCCGGCTTTAATGACAGATTTTACCCCTGTTTTCAATATCATTTACTTTGGAATAGTTGTATTCATCATGTTCCTTGAACATATAAGAAGATGTAAAATCTTAAAACTGAACTACCTTCCAACCATTTCGTGGATACTTTTCAGAATCACTGCTCTGCTCATTATCATCTTATTTAGCATTTAAACATTAACCCGAATCCCGAATCCCGAAACCTCACAACCCGCAACTCGAACCCCAAAACCACAACACAATGAATTTCCTGAAAGCAGAATGGCGGAAATTAGCCATCATCAACTACGAAACAGATCCTGAAGTCCTGACAAAATATCTTCCGGAAGGCACAGAACTGGATTTTTATCAGGGAAAATGCTATGTAAGCCTTGTAGGATTTATGTTTTTAAATACTAAACTACTCGGACTTTCCATTCCTTTTTATAGAAATTTTGAAGAAGTGAACCTCAGATTTTATGTGAAAAAGAAAGAAAAAAATGTATGGAAAAGAGGAGTGGTCTTCATCAGGGAAATTGTTCCGAAATATGCCCTCAGCTTTGTTGCAAATTCATTTTATCAGGAAAACTATAAAACAATGCCCATGAATAATCATATTGAATTGAAGGGCGATGAGCTCACGGTGAAATATGCATGGAAAAACGGAAGCTGGCATTCTATGCAGATCACTGCGGACAGCCATGCTCTGCCGATGGAATCAGATACAGAATTTGAATTCATTACAGAACATTATTTTGGCTTCACCAAAAGAGAAAATAAAACCTCAGAATACGAGGTCTGCCATCCAAAATGGGAACATTATCCGGTTAAAGATTACCAGCTGGATATTGAATTTCAAGCCCTGTACGGAAAAGATTTTGAATTCCTGAACCATCAGAAACCTGTTTCTGTCATGCTCGCCGAAGGCTCTGAAATTGAAGTGAAAACAAAGAAGTATCTTTTGAAATAGCGAAGCTTCCACCAAGCCACAAAGTGGCGCTTTAACAAAAGATAGGATGCAGTCCTATCAGATTTATCATCACTCCATACTCATCATTCAACATTCATAACTTATAATTTATAACTCACAAAATCTCATGAAAATACTCATCGCCGGAGGAACCGGATTTCTCGGAGAAAGCCTTGAAAAATATTATACACAAAAAGGTGCGCAGGTTTTTATTCTCACAAGAAAGCCAAAGCGCAACAATGAAATAAAGTGGGACGCCCAAACATTGGGAGAATGGAAAAATAAAGTTGAAGGAGCTGATGTGTTGATCAATCTCACGGGAAAGTCTGTGGACTGCAGATATCATGAAAAGAATAAAAAAGAAATATATACTTCAAGAACAGACAGTACAGCCGTGCTTCAACAGGCAGTGGATCAGTGTATCATTAAACCTAAAGTATGGCTCAATGCTGCATCAGCAACCATATATGTACATTCCGAGACCCAAATGAATACAGAGGAAAACGGCGTTATCGGTGATGATTTTTCGATGAATATCTGCAAAAGCTGGGAAAAAGAGTTTTTCAAAGTACAGGATGAGAAAGTGCGAAAAGTTGCATTAAGAACTTCCATTGTTTTAGGAAACACAGGCGGAGCTTTTCCAAAACTGCGTATGATTACAAAATTGGGACTGGGCGGAAGACAGGGTAGTGGCCAGCAGAAAGTAAGCTGGATCCATATCGAAGACTTTTGCGGGGCCATTGACTGGATAATCACTCATGAAAATATAAATGGTCCCATTAACATCACAGCTCCCGGTCCTGTTTCCAATGAAACACTGATGACTGAAATGAGAAAACACCTTAAAATCCCGTTCGGATTGAATGCAGTGGTTTGGCAGCTCGAAATAGCTTCTTTATTTTTAAATACGGAAACAGAACTTTTGTTGAAAAGTAGAAATGTTTATCCCGAAAAACTGCTCAAAACCGGATTTCAGTTTTCCTATCCGGAATTGGATAAAGCTCTACATCAATTGCTGAAAAATTAAGGTTTGCTGATTAAGGGCAGGATGATTAAATTAGCAAAAACGAACCTCATATGCTCATTAAACAGAAAACAAAGACCTTTTTCCTTTCCTCTTTTCTCATTTCCTCCACGTTTTTTTCACAGGCTCATAATGTATCTGCCGGGTATCAGAAGCCGGATGATCCGCTTGTTGTTCAGAATCTGGAGCAGTGGCAGGATCTTAAATTCGGACTGTTTATGCATTGGGGAACCTACAGCCAGTGGGGCATTGTGGAAAGCTGGAGCCTCTGTCCCGAGGATGAATCCTGGACCCAGAGAAAACCAGAACACGGAAAATCCTATACGGAATACGTGAAAAATTATGAAAATCTTCAGACCACCTTTAATCCTGTTGATTTTAACCCTCAGAAATGGGCGGATGCAGCAAAGAAAGCCGGGATGAAGTATGTGGTTTTTACCACCAAGCACCACGACGGTTTCTCCATGTTTGATACCAAAGAAACCGATTATAAAGTAACTTCAGCCAAAACACCTTTCTCCAAAAATCCTAGAGCAGATGTCACCAGAGAAATCTTCAATGCTTTCAGAAAAGATGGATTCAAAATAGGAGCCTACTTTTCAAAACCGGACTGGCATTCCGAAAACTACTGGTGGCCTTATTTTCCGCCTAAAGACAGAAATGTAAACTACGATCCGAAGAAATATCCCGAAAGATGGGATTCCTTTAAAAAGTTTACCTTTAATCAGCTCAATGAAATTACTTCCAACTACGGAAAGATTGATATCCTTTGGCTGGATGGAGGCTGGGTGCGCCCTTTCAAAACCATTGATCCCTCTGTAGAATGGCAGCGAACCATTAAAGTGGAGCAGGACATCGACATGGATAAAATAGGAACCATGGCCAGAAAAAACCAGCCGGGAATCATTGTGGTAGACCGTACCGTTCCGGGAAAATGGGAAAATTATGTGACTCCTGAACAGGCTGTTCCCGAACATGCACTTTCTATCCCCTGGGAAAGCTGTATCACAATGGGAGATTCCTTCTCTTATGTTCCCAATGACAACTACAAATCCTCTCAGAAAATCATAGAAACCCTTATTAAAATTATTTCAAGAGGCGGAAATTATCTGATGAATATTGCTCCCGGACCCAATGGTGATTATGATGCCGTGGTGTATGACAGATTAAAGGAAATTTCCGGATGGATGGATAAAAACCAGTCGGCGGTATTTGCAACCAGAAGTGCAGAGCCGTACCACGACGGAAACTTTTACTACACCCAGGCGAAAGACGGGAAGACCCTCAATATTTTTCACATCGATGATAAGGCAGATTATCATGCTCCGTCCGTGCTCAGCTTTTCAATTCCGGAAAATTTTAAACCCAGATCATTAAAGGTTTTGGGAATGAATTCAAACGTACAGTGGAAGCAGTCAGGAAGCAAAATAGAAGTAAAACTGCCGGAAGAAAGGGCAAAATTAAAGTATGCAGCCGTAATTCAAATGACTCAATAATGAAGCTGAATTTTATCAAAGTTACGGTCATTACTTTCTCACTAAGTTCCGTTTTTCTGTATGCCCAGAAAGAAAAACCGCTGTACAAAGATCCAAAGCAGCCCGTTGAAATCAGAGTTCAGGATCTGTTAAAAAGAATGACTCCCGAAGAGAAATTCTGGCAGTGTTTTATGATCCCGGGAGATCTGGATCATGTCCCGAAAGATCAGTACAGACACGGAATTTTTGGACTGCAGGTAAGCGCTTCCAACCAGGGTGGCGGGGCTGCCGGACAATTGCTGAAATACAATGCGGATGAAGACGCTGAAAAGCTGGCAAAAAAGATCAATTTCATTCAGAAATATTTTATGGAGGAATCCCGGTTGGGCATCCCGATTATCCCTTTTGATGAGGCTTTACACGGTCTGGTACGTGAGGGTGCGACTGCTTTTCCACAGGCATTAGGACTTGCGGCCACTTTTAATCCCGAACTGATGAAGCAGGTTTCTTCCGCTATTGCAAAAGAATCAAAATTAAGAGGAATCCGCCAGATTCTGACGCCCGTAGTCAATCTGGCCAGCGATGTGAGATGGGGACGGACAGAGGAAACGTATGGGGAAGATCCCTTTTTAACCTCTGTGATGGGAGTCAGTTTTGTAAGCTCATTTGAAAATATGGGGATCATTACCACTCCGAAGCATTTTCTAGCTAATGTAGGGGAAGGCGGACGAGATTCTTATCCTGTTCACTGGAGCAGAAGGTATCTTGAAGAAACTCATCTTGTTCCTTTTCACAAGGCATTTACATCAGGAAAAAGCAGATCGGTGATGACTTCTTACAATCTTTTAGACGGAAGACCTTCAACGGCGAATCATTGGCTGCTCACCGGAAAACTGAAGAAAGACTGGAATTTCAAAGGCTTTGTGATCAGTGATGCAAGTGCGGTGGGAGGAGCCAATGTGCTTCATTTTACAGCAAAAGACTACGATGACGCCTCCGCTCAGGCCATGAACGCCGGGCTTGACGTTATATTTCAGACAGAATACAAACATTATCAATTGTTTATGCCTCCGTTTTTGGATGGACGGATTTCAAAGGACAGAATAGATGATGCAGTAGCAAGGGTTTTAAGGGCAAAATTTGAACTTGGTCTTTTTGAAAATCCTTATGTCTCAGATCAGGAAATCAAAGAATTAAAAAAGATCAATCATAAACCGCTGGCAGAAAAATCTGCGCTTGAATCCATCGTTTTATTACAGAACAACAATGAAACGCTTCCTGTTTCAGCCAATATCAAAAAAATAGCAGTAATAGGAACCGATGCTGTTGATGCAAGGCTTGGAGGTTATTCCGGACCGGGAAATCATAAAGTCAGTATTCTGGAAGGCATTAAAAACTTCACGAAAGATAAAAATATGGAGATCCTTTACGCCAAAGGGATTACGTGGGATCTGAAGAATTTTAAAACGGTTCCTGCGAATTTTTTGTCTTTTGAAAATAAAAAAGGATTAAAAGGAAGCTATTTTTCCAATACGGAATTAAAAGGAAATCCGGCTTTTGAAAAGCAGGATGAAGAAATCAATTTCAAATGGACTTTGTATTCGCCGGACCCTGAAAAGCTGCAGCCTGACAACTACAGCATCCGCTGGACCGGAAAACTCAAGGCTCCTGAGAGTGGAAAATACCAGCTTGGATTACGGGGAAATGATGGTTTCAGACTGTATATGAATGGAAAACTCATCATTGATCAATGGGAAAAACTAGGTTATTCCACAAAAACAGCTGCTATTGATTTTATCAGAGACCAGCCATATGATCTTGTGATAGAATTCCGTGAAAGCAGAGGAGAAGCTAATATCGGGCTGATCTGGAATTATGACATCGATAACTACCAGAAAGATTTTGAGGAAGCTTTAAAAACAGTACAAAATGCCGATCATATCATCATTACAGCAGGAATTCATGAAGGAGAATTCCAAGACCGTTCCTCACTGAGCCTGCCCGGAAATCAGGAAAAATTCATCCATGAAGTTTCAAAACTGAATAAACCGGTCACGGTAATTTTGATTGGCGGATCAGCGATAAAAACCACAGCCTGGAAAGACAAGGCCGGAGCTGTTTTAGACGTTTGGTATCCCGGAGAAGAAGGGGGAAATGCAGTGGCGAAAATTCTGTTCGGAGCGGAAAATCCTTCCGGAAAGCTGCCCATTACATTCCCGGCGGAAGAAGGTCAGCTGCCACTGACCTACAATCACCACCCGACAGGAAGGGGAAATGATTATCATGACCTGAGCGGAGAACCTCTGTATCCTTTTGGTTTTGGACTGAGCTATACCACATTTGAGATTTCAGAGCTTCATTTGAACAAAACAAAATATTCGGAAAATGATACCCTTATGGCTCATGTTACCGTTAAAAATACAGGAAAAAAAGCAGGCAGCGAGGTCGTTCAGTTATACGTGAAAGATCTGCTGGCTTCTGTTTCAAGACCCGTTATTGAGTTAAAAGGCTTCCGGAAGATCTATTTAAATCCCGGAGAATCGAAACAGATCACCATTGAAGTTCCGGTCAGAGAGCTGCAGTTTTTGGATGAGCAGATGAACTGGACCGTAGAAAAAGGAACGTACAGAATTATGGTGGGAAATTCTTCCAAAAACCTTCCTCTGAAGCAGAATATTGAGGTGGAATAGATTTTTTGTTTTGGGAACTTAAACCTTTTCACAAGGGTGTTTTGAGGGATTTGGACTGAAAACAGCAGAAACTCTGGTACGATATGTGTAATATTCAGGACAAAACCTGAATGAATTGAATTAATAATCCATTATTCTTTTCAATCATTCAAAAAAGTAAAAGTCATGAGAAAGTTTTTTATATCAACCGTATTGTTATTAGGCTTATCGATGAGTGTAAACGCACAGAAGCGTCCGCCTGCTCCTCCGCATCCTTCGAAAAGTGAGCTGATCAGCATCAAATCACGTGAGCTGGACAAAAGATACAATCAGGAAAAGAAATTGATTCTTAATCATCCGCTAGCCACAAAAAAGATGAAGCGGGATCAGATGAAGGCTTTAAATGAAAAATACCAGAGCCAGAAAAGATTACTGAAAAAAATGTAAGGTTTCAACCTTAAAAATTGATACCAAATCCGTTGAAAAACGGAAAACAGACAAAATATAAAAGCCGTTTCACACAAATGAAACGGCTTTTATATGATAATCTTAATCTAAGTCTTAACCTCAGCCTCAACCTTAGCCTCGACTTTAATATAATTTTCTCGCCAGTAACAGATTCAGAAGGAAAGTTCCCGTCCAGTTACTGTTATTGCCACTGACCGTGTTATTTCCAATAAAATCAATACGTGAAACCGAAACGGTAAGTCTTGTTTTTCCTGAAACATTGGCAAGACTCACAAATGAAGCCGTGAAAACATCCGGAAAACTGGAGTTATTCCCTGCCGTTAAGATCGGATACATATTGGTTACATTGAAAGGAGCGCCCTGATATTCATAGACCAGCATCATACGGCTGGCATTGGAATAAGCGGAAGTATGAGCATAGGTAGTTGATGCTTTACTGATCACCCACCACGCGTCCGTTCCAGTTCCCGTATCATAGCCAGTTACGGTATGGTTGGTCCAGTCTGCTACAGGGGCAGTACCGCCGGCATGAGGCGGAACAAGAAGCTGTACCCCGTAAATATCTACATTACTCGGCTTGGGAAGCACTGTAAAAGACAGATCCCAGGTTCCTCCTGTAGTATTGCTGTTATTCACCACTTCAGCATAAGCTCCCGTGGGAATCACAAAAGAGGTAACCGGAGTATTGTCAATTCTCAAAGTATTTCCACTCGAAGCCTGAAGGGTAATACCGGAAGTGGAAATATTCTTAATCTTATAAATTCTCCCGGTGTAACTCGTTGTACCTGTTCCGATTACCGGAAGCGTGAAGGTCGCATTTCCGGTTCCGTTATAGGTTAGGTAATGATCTGTTGCTGTGATAGAATAGGTGGTTGCTGAGATCTGCTTATAATCAGCTCCCAGAGATCCTGCCACCGCTAAAGTACTGTTAGGAGTATTAGTTTTAATACCAACCTGCGCGTTTAAAAAGAAACCCCACAGGACCAATACCGGAATAAAATTCTTGGTTTTCATATGATCTTATTTTATATAAATAGTGAAATTAATTATACAATATTCGTTTACAGATGGTTATTTTTTAGTTTTATTACTTAAATCACTATATTGTGATTTTGCAAAGATAAATCTTTTTAAACATATCGTACGGCAAGAAAGTTAAAAAATTGAATGCATTGTTGTGGCGTAAATGATGGGCCGGTAAAATGAAGTTAGCATTCAGTGAAATATGAAATGGCAGAACATAGAACATCCAATATTTTTCCTTAAATTCGCATAAAAATTTTTAAAATAATGAACTACGATATCATTGTCATCGGAAGCGGTCCTGGCGGTTATGTTACAGCGATCAGAGCAGCACAATTGGGTTTCAAAACTGCAATTATCGAGAAGGAGAATTTAGGAGGAATCTGCCTGAACTGGGGATGTATTCCTACTAAAGCTTTATTGAAATCTGCTCAGGTTTTTCATTATATCAACCACGCTGAAGACTATGGTCTTAATAAAGTGGAGGCAAGTTTTGAATTTCCAAACGTGATCCAGAGAAGCCGTGGGGTAGCCAGCAAAATGAGCAAAGGAATTGAATTCCTTATGAAGAAGAACAAGATAGACGTTATCCTTGGTACAGCTACCGTACAGAAAGGTAAAAAAGTGTCTGTTACAGATAAAGACGGTAAAGTAACTGAATATTCAGGAGAAAACATCATTATCGCAACAGGAGCACGTTCAAGAGAACTTCCAAACCTTCCTCAGGACGGTAAGAAAGTAATCGGATACAGACAGGCATTATCTCTTCCTGAGCAGCCGAAATCTATGATTGTTGTAGGTTCCGGAGCTATCGGGGTAGAATTTGCTGACTTCTATAACACAATGGGAACTAAGGTAACTGTTGTAGAATTTATGCCAAACATCGTTCCTGTAGAAGATGAGGAAATTTCTAAACACCTGGAAAAATCTCTTAAAAAGACAGGCATCGAAATTATGACCAATGCGTCTGTAGAAAGCGTAGATACAAGCGGAGAAGGGGTGAAAGCTACTGTGAAAACAGCGAACGGAACAATCACTCTTGAAGCTGATATTTTACTTTCTGCCGTTGGTATTGCTGCCAATATCGAAAACATCGGATTGGAAGAAGTAGGCATACAGACAGATAAAGGAAGAGTTTTGGTGAACGAATGGTACGAAACTTCAGTTCCGGGTTACTATGCAATCGGTGATATTATTCCTACTCAGGCTTTGGCACACGTTGCTTCAGCAGAAGGAATCACTTGCGTAGAAAAGATCAAAGGACTGCATGTTGAGAAAATCGACTATGGCAATATCCCTGGATGTACATACTGTCACCCTGAAGTAGCTTCTGTAGGTCTTACAGAAAAACAGGCTAAAGAAAAAGGATACGAGATCAAAGTAGGTAAATTCCCGCTTTCTGCAAGTGGTAAAGCTACTGCTAACGGAAATACAGACGGTTTCGTCAAAGTTATTTTTGATGCTAAATACGGTGAATGGTTAGGATGCCACATGATTGGAGAAGGTGTTACAGATATGGTTGCAGAAGCAGTGGTTGCCAGAAAACTGGAAACTACAGGTCATGAGATCATCAAGTCTATCCACCCGCACCCAACGGTTTCTGAAGCTATTATGGAAGCAGCAGCAGCAGCTTATGGTGAAGTGATCCACATCTAATATTCATTGAACTAATACCTGTTATTAAAGATGTTTAAAAAACTTGCCGCAGAAGCATTAGGCCTTGGAGATATCGGAAAAATTATTCCTGCTCATGATTATGATAAGGTAGATTCAGATGATTATATCCTGTCCGAAGACCGTGAGAAAATTTTCTTCCTGATCAAATCCAAAAGAGATGAATACTGCTTTACCAACAGAGCACTGATTCATATCGACGGAGCAAGCGCTCTGGATAAAAAGAGAATTTTAAGAAGATACGAATATTATCAGTTTCCGTTTTCAAATATTGCCCTGCAAACTGCCGGAACAATAGATCTTGATGTGGAAATCTCATTCCATATCGGAAATGTTCCTTTGATGATCAGTGTAAGCAAAGGCCAGATCGATCAGTTAAAGGATCTTTACAAAGCTCTTTTGGCGATCCAGCAGGAAGTACATCACAACCAGTCGCTTTTAGGATTTTCTGTAGACAGTCTTCAGAAAGCGATCAGTACCGTAGCTTCCGGAAAACAGGAAAATGTTTCAAAAAGCCAGGAACTGCAGAACGTTAATGAATATGTGTTCAACTGGTCTAAAAACAGCTACGAGAAGTACAATCAGAAAGACTTTTCAGCAATTTTTGAAAAGTATATTAATAACTAGAATATTAATATCTATATTTAAAGCTCAGATTCGTTCTGGGCTTTTTTTATTACCCTTACAATTATGAAAAAATTTAGTGTATTACTGATTTCCCTTTGTTTTAATCTTCTGTTCTCGCAGAAAGAAACGATGTTTAAAGAAACTTTCTTTCCTGCAAAATATGTCCTGAAAAATTCTAAAGACACCATAAAAACAAAAATCCTGAATATTGGGCTGTATGATAATGACGAGTTTTCTCCGGCAACCTATATCCGGCAGATCACGGTTTTGGACCCTTCAGGAAAAAAAATCAAAGTCAATGAAGATGATATTAAATATCTGGAGATGAAAGATCTTAAGAAAGTGAAAAGAAGGTTCGTTACTTCAAAATCCGTTCTTTCCAAAGACTCGGGACTGCTTCAGGTAATGTACAGCGGAAACAAGACACAATGGTACAGAAAGAGCCTGTACAAAGGTTCTATTTACACCTACGAGACCAAAAATATAGATTATCTGGTGATGCGGAAAAATAAAAGTATTAATGAAATCTATTTTAAAGCACCCGGAGTAAAAGCACAGCTGAAAGAAATATTCGGAGCCTATCCCGATCTTTCATCAATGATCGATATCATGGCTGAAGATAGTGATCTGGTAAAGATCCTTGAACGCTATGAAAAGAAATAATTAAGGTCAGGAAGATGGAAGAGGGAGGTTATTAAGCTCGCAAGTACAGTTGCAGGGCAATTTTATTAATTTTTTAATTGCTTCAACAAATTTAATAGTAACTGCTTAATATTGGCGTCCAATAGAAACTTCCAGCCTCCTATCCATAAATCTCAACTTTAACCTTAATCTCAATCCCAAAAAAATATTTCTAAAATTTAACCTTATTTTCTCGCCCTGATTCCTTACATTTATTCTATGAATTTTGAGAGAACAGGACTGGTTTTGTCGGGAGGCGGTACCAAAGGGATTGCCCATGCAGGAGTTTTAAAATTCTTGAACGAAAAAAAGATTGATGTAGACGTACTGTCCTGCTGCAGTGCCGGATCCATCGTGGGCTGCCTTTATGCCGTCGGGAAAACGCCGGATGAGATTCTGGAGTTTTTCAATTCCGTTTATTTTTTCAACTGGAAACATTTTACATTCAATCAGCCGGGATTGGTTTCTTCTGTAATCTTCAGGAATTATCTTAAACCTATTTTTCATGATATGAAACTGGGGGATCTGAAAAAGGAAGTGAAAATTGTAGCCACAGAACTCGTTTCCGGTACCCAGAAAATTTTTGAGGAAGACTTTGAGGTAGTGGATGCCATTATTGCATCATGCTCTATTCCGGGCGTTACAACACCGTATATTATTGGGGATGAAATGTACTGTGATGGAGGTGTACTAAATAATTTTCCCGCAGATATCATCAGGGAAGACTGCGATAAACTGATCGGTGTTTTCGTCTCCCCGCCGCATGATATTGACATTAAAGATTTAAAATCCATTAAAGCCATCGTTTCCCGTTCCTACGACCTTCTTTCCTACAGAGTTGAAAAAGGAAAATTCGATTACTGTGACTGGTTTATTTCTTCTCAGAAACTGTCCTCCTACGGAACTTTTGAACGCAGAAAAGACCGTCTGGAAGAAATTTTCAATATCGGCTACAAAGCAGCAGCAGAAAGCTATGAGGGAAGTGGTTTCTTCACGCAGCTGAGACAGATGGGTTCGTAGTGTAAATTACAATCAGAAAATTTGATTGAATGATATGGTAAGACATACGAATCTGCCGGGCAGGTTATTTTCCCACACGTCTTTGTTTCAATTCAGAAAAATTCTAGAAAAGAAAGTATTGAATTACTGCTTCACAACAACACCATCCTGATTGACAATTTCCTTATCATTATCATCCGTTACACTTAAAGTATAAGGTGCTTTGGAAGCCGAATCCGTAAGATAGTTTCTCCATACTTCATAGGTATAGCCATTATTCAGGAACCTGAAATAATAATTTCCTCCCGATCCATCAGGTATAAGTTCACCATCACTGATGATCATACTTGGTTTTGATGTGATTTTTGCGTTGGCAGCCCAGGATTGGTAAAGGTATTTTCCGTTCGGCTGTTTGTCAATTCTGATCTTGAACTTTTTGGTCTTGATGATCACGGTTTTAGGGATCTGCTGAAAAGGCTGTACTTCAACGGCTGTAGTGATGGTCGATGGTCTTTCACCGGCATAAGAAAAAGTAAACAGGCTGATGCAGAATGCTCCTGATAAAATCTTTTTGATCATTTTAATGTGGGTTATTGGTTGGATATAACCCCATCAAATATGAAGCCATTTGCTGCTCAGTTAAGAAACAGCCGTATAGCTTGCGAAAGCTTCTTCCAGGCTGTCAAATCGGCCTTTAAACTCATCAATAGGGCAGTCCTGGAGAATATTTCCTTTGTGGATCAGGATCACACGTGAGCACAAAGCTTCCACTTCCTGCATAATGTGCGTGGAAAGAAGAACCGTTTTCTGCTGTCCGATCTCTTTCACCACATTTCTGATCTCAATGATCTGGTTAGGATCCAGCCCGTTTGTGGGTTCGTCCAGAATTAACAGGTCTGGTTGGTGAATGATCGCCTGGGCAAGTCCCACTCTTTGCTTGTAACCTTTCGACAATTGTCCTATCTTTTTTGATTTTTCAGGCGTGATTCCTACCAGTTCGATCACTTCATCCACTCTTGCTGAAGGAATTTTATGGATATTGGCCACAAACTGAAGATATTCCTTAATGTACATTTCCATATACAGCGGATTGTTTTCAGGAAGGAAGCCTATTTTCTTCTTGCTTTCAATTTCGTTTTCAGAAATATTCATTCCATTAAAAATAATTTCGCCCTGATCAATTTTCAGTGCCCCTACAATAGACTTCATCAGGGTAGATTTCCCGGCTCCGTTGGGTCCCAGAAGACCGATGATTTCATTCTTATCGATGGAAATATTGATTTGGTTTAAGGCAGTCTGTTCACCAAATTTTTTGGTCAAATTGATTATCTGAAGCGGCATAATTCTTAATGTCTTTCTGCAAAAATAAAAATAAAAAACTCATTCGGATGAATGAGTTGTATAATATTGAAAAATAATACGATTATTTTCTTGATTTTTTGTTTTTGTTGCTGCTCCCGGAGGTTGGGGTGGCATTGGAAGCCTGCTTGGAAGCGCCCTTTGTCCCATTGATCTGATGAATGGTAGACGGCTTTTCGTACATCGCAGATTTTCCATTGATTTTTCCAAATATCTTCTCCACCTGTTTTTGATTCAAAAACTGTGACTTTCCTACATATTTACGGTTCTTATTGATGTACTGGATAAACTGCATCGTAGGCTGGCCATAATTTTTCTCATAATGAAGCTCAATGATATCGTTGGGAAGTTCCAGGATAACATTTTCATCGGGTAGCGTCACAAAACCGTCAGTGATCAGCTTATAAAGGCCGGAAACATCACCGTCAAGATTCTGGAATGAAAAAGACCGTATCGTATTCAGGTTGCTCGTATTAAGATCCTGGTAGTTGATGGTAAATTTATCTTCTTTCTTATATAAACCTACAGAGTTATCTTTACCAATTTCCACCAGGCTTTCATTTTTCAACACTTTAATCTGTGAGAAAACTGAAATACCGAACATACATGTAATGAGTAGAATTATTTTTCTCATTTGAAGGGATTTTAATGTTTTATAAAATTGGTGTACTAAAATTACTAATAAAAATGCTCGAAAACAATTTTATTATCTCAAGCAAAAGTAATACTTTTTTTTAATATCCATAATGGCTGGCCTGCTGATATTATGCATTCCGTTGCATGTGCAAATGCTTGTAAATGAATGGTTTTCTGTCTTTTTAAAAATATTGGATCTGAAATTTCATAAAAAACCGGATTGATGATATGAATTTTCCGATAAACGTAATGCTTTAATTTACAGATGATATATCTATTTTAATGTACATTTTTTAATATAAATTTAATGTTCTCTATCGCAGAATTTTCCAAGTCCGTGACTTTTCATTATCAGCCTGCCGGGAATATAAACGCCGGATCCTGTTTCATTATTGTTACTGGCGGCAATAATTTGTACATTTACTTTCTTTATCATCAATTAAATATGAATATTCTCCATCAGGACCGGGATTTTATCATCCGTCAATTTTTAGCAGCAGAACAGAATCTGTTTTGTGACCTTTTTGAAGATGCAGAGGTGACAACGTATCTTCCTTACCGCTCACCACAGCAATACGCAGAAATGTTTGACATTGCTTTGGATGATTATGCAAAAGGTCCTTTCGGCAGATTCGGGATATTCCATCCTGAAACTGATGATTTCATTGGAATGTGTCTGGCCAGAAACTTTGCTGACATTCCCAACCAGATTGAAATTGGATATACTTTGAGCAAAAAATACTGGGGCAAAGGAATTGCAACGAAAGTAAGCCGTGCCCTTGTTAATTATTGTTTTTCAAATACAGATGGGAATGAGGTAGTAGCCGTGACAGATCTCGATAATCTAGGTTCGCAGAAAGTTCTGGAAAAAGCAGGTTTTAAACGTTTGGAAAATCTGAAAAGAGCAGATGGTGAAATGGCTTATTATATCATTAAACGCACTTAAATTATAGTAGAAAGCCTGTATTTAAGGATTAACCGAACCCTTCGAAAGCCCCGCCACAAAAGCATCAAATTCAGTTTTATAACTTCTCCCCACCGGAATATGATAAGAGCCGAGTGCCACCTCATGATTATTAAAAGCGGTCACCAGATGAGTATTGATCATAAACGAACGGTGGATTCTGATAAATCCTTTTCCGGATAAAACAGCTTCCAGATCTGTTATTTTATTTTTTGAGATCAGGTTTTCCCCGCTGGTCAGAACCATCTTAATATCATTTCCCTGACTTTCAAAATAAACAATTTCCTGAATTGAAACTTTCCGGGTCATACCTTCAGTTTTGATCATGATAAATTCTTCCGTGGATTCAGTTCTCGTCCTTAAAACCCGTTCTACAGATTTAAAAAAACGTTCAAAAGTGATCGGTTTCAAAAGATAATCTACGGCTTCCAGCTCAAAACCTTCCAGGGCAAAATCCCGGTAAGCCGTTGTAAAAATCGTTGGTGGTTTCTGCGGAAGTGATCTCAGAAAATCAATTCCCGTGAGATGAGGCATCTGAATATCCAGAAACATAAGATCTACAGATCCGGATTTCAGAAGCTGATAGGCATCCAG
This sequence comes from Chryseobacterium endalhagicum, assembly GCF_016745235.1. Classification (GTDB taxonomy): domain Bacteria; phylum Bacteroidota; class Bacteroidia; order Flavobacteriales; family Weeksellaceae; genus Chryseobacterium; species Chryseobacterium endalhagicum. Next base: position 1,328,688 of record NZ_JAELVM010000001.1, read on the forward strand.
GGCGTTTTCAGCTTTTCCGGTCAGTTTTAAATGGCTGATTCTGGAAATATGTTTTTCCAGCAGTGCGGCTGCCAGAGGCTCGTCATCTACAATGATACAATTGATCATAAGGCTGCAGGCGTTTTTATTTCAACTTTAAAATTACTGTTTTCCCTTGAAACTTTGAAGATAAAATCATTCCGGTAATGATGGCGGAGCTGGCTTTCTATATTTTTAAGCCCGATTCCTTCCGAATGATCATTTTGATGATCCTCAAACGTATTTTCAATCTGGAAAACGGAGCAGAGGCCATCTGTAGAAACATGAATGGTGATTTCCGTTTGACCTGCTGTGTTTCCTGACCCATGTTTAAAAGCATTTTCAACAAGAGTAAGATAGAGCAGCGGTGGAATAACAGCCGTAGAATCCCAATCGTTTGTTATGGAAACTTTTAGCCTTCCTTCATGGTATCTCAGGCTTTCCAGTGCGATATAATCATTAATCACAGCGAGTTCTTCAGCTATGGAAACCTTATTTTCAGGACCTTTGTATAAAATATAATCCAGAATATCAGAAAGTCTGCTGATCGATTCCGATGTTTTTTCCGAATTACTTAGTGAAAGAGAATAGATATTATTCAGCGTATTGAAGAGAAAGTGTGGCTTCAGCTGGGATTTCAGCGATTTCAGCTCCAGTTCTGCCTTTTCCTTCTGCAGTTTGGCCGTATTTTCTTTTTCATCCTTGTACCGGATGACAAACATCACAGAAATAAAAATAAAAGCACCGCTGATGATGGGAAAAGTATAATGGGTCAGCAGATAACTGATATCGGTGAAAATACTAAGGAGACTGTCCTTGGGAACATTGATGAAAAATGGTTCCGCCAGATAAACAATGAAGATCCTGTTCATCACCGAAATCATATACAGACTGAAAACCAGATACAGCGAAAACCCGGCATATTTTTTCCGGTCAAAAAAATTCCTGATCAAAAAATAATAAATGAAATTGGCCCCTGCGATCTGAAATATCCAGTGACAGAAATTATAGATAATTATTTCTGAAGAAATTCCTACTGCCGGTTCTCCGTAATTTCTTACGATTCCGAATAAAAATAAGGCGGTCCAGAAGAACAGCTGAAAAAAGATATTTTGTTTAAGATTATTTTCCGGTCCGGATTTCATAGTCCTCAAAAATAGAAAATCTTAGCCTGCAACCGATGATTTTTTGACAGAATGAAGAGAATGAGTGACAAAAAACGGAAAATACAGTTCAAAAAGCATGATGTACCGTTTACATCCGGATCTGTGTTTTCTGTCATTGAAGCTTAAAAACCTTGATGGGTTTTACAAGATTTGCAGAAAAAATAATGTCTGCAGACCCATATTCTTCTGAAAAACTTCACGGCCTGGATCATTTACGGGCTTTAGCCATTTTATTGGTTTTAATGTATCATTATCGCGCTTTTGAGCATCCCGCCTGGATTGATACCATTGGAAAATATGGCTGGACAGGAGTCGATCTGTTCTTTGTACTGAGCGGTTTTCTCATATCCGGGCAGCTGTTTAAAGAAATGGAGAAAAACGGCACTATAAATTTAAAAATCTTCTTTACAAAACGGTTTTTCAGAATTATTCCGCCCTATTTTTTCACGATTGTTGTGTATTTTTTATTTCCTCCGTTCAGGGAAAGGGAAGCTTTGCCTCCGTTATGGAAATTCATCACTTTTACCCAGAATTACGGACTGGATGTCATTAACCGCGGAACATTTTCCCATGCCTGGTCATTGTGCATTGAAGAACAGTTTTATCTGCTCCTTCCTTTGCTCCTTCTGACCGCCCAAAAAGCAAAAGTCTTAAAATATACTATGCTTTTTTCGGCTTTCCTGATCCTGTTTTCTCTCACAGCAAGATTTTTGACCTGGAAATATGCTGTCGTTCCTGTGCTGGATACACCGGATTTTTGGAAGGAATGGTATATGAAACTGTATTATCCTACCCATACCAGACTGGATGGTCTGGCTGTTGGGGTGATTATTGGATATTTAATGAACTGTTCTGTTCCGTTTCAAAAGATGGTTCATACATATGGAAACAGGATTTTTATTCCTGGAATTATTTTTCTGGGATTTTCATTATGGTTCTGTAATGACCAGGTTTCTAAAGAGGCTTCTATCTTTGGATTTACTGGTGTGGCATTAAGTTATGGTCTTATTCTGATGGCTGCAGTTTCCAGATCATCATTTCTGTTCAGGACGAAAAGTTTCATCACTGTGGAGCTGGCAGGTTTGTCTTATGCTGTTTATCTTTCTCACAAAGGAATTATTCATTGGGTGCAGGCTGCTTTTGATCAGTTGGGAATGGAAACGTCGGATAACCTCTGCCTTTTCACCTGTCTGGCAGCATGTCTTTTAGCTGGGCTTCTGTATCGTTTTGTCATTGAAAGACCTTCTGCAAGATGTAAGCGGTGGATTTTAGACAAGAAAAAAACAGGATGAATTTTTTGACCGTCACGGGATGAATCTTTTATGGAAAATTCTTCACTGGTGGTGCTCTATTTTTTAGTGAGATAATAAAGATACCCCAGAAATGAACATGCAATGATAATACCTGTAATTAATCCTGCAATAAATCCTTTTTTTAAGTGGCTTTTTTTCATCTTAAGCTTTTTTTACTTCTAATAGACCGGTAAAATAAACTGTAACTAAAATAATTCCGGCACTCAGAAGAAATCCGAGGATAAATCCTGAAAGAGAAAGAATTAAATTTTTTGTATTCATATTATATTTGTGTTTTATTGAAACGAATATAGATTTTTTTACTATTAATGCTTTTAATTTGAAAAATTTGTATTATTTGTTTAGTTTTAATAATTTATTTTAATTAATTTGATTTAATTGTAAAGGTTTTAATGGTGATGTATTTTTTGTTTTTAAACTTCATCATCAAAAAATACTCCTCTGTCTGAAAAAAACACGCTAAATTCTCTGATAGAGCCCGAAAATTAACTTATCCAGCATTTTTGCATGGTGAATAACTTTTCTTGTTTTGGCTAAGAAGAGGTTAGATTTGGATAAGTCCGGTGAGTACATTATTCAGAATTTTACATCAACAAAAAATGTAATAAAATGAATATTGTTTTAACAGGTTCCATCGGGAACATTGGAATAGTAATTTCCAGCCTCCAGTTTCATGTTTTCAGTTTTTTAATCTTAACTTCTTATCCTGAACTCAGGTTATTTAATTAGCTGATCAATAAGTGTATACTTTTTTGTATTTCGAAAATAAGTGAAACGCCTTTGTTTATCTTAAAATAAGATCATTTTAAATTCGTCTTGTCTATCCTTGCGATTAAAGAATTAACTGTAATTTCTTTAAACTAAAATTAAACAAAGAGATTTCTGTAATAAAAGGATTTATATCGTTCAATTTCAGCGCGGTTTGGCAAAAATATAGGATGGACAGTCATTTTTTTATGGGCAGAAGCTATTTTACCAGAAAAAATAATTATATTTTTGATCATGATTTTATCTGCGCAGCTGTTTGTTGAAAACAACTGATAAACAGAATCAATGGGCGGATCGGATTTCAATAGTATGATGTTATGATGAAAAAATACCTTTCTTATATTTTACTTTTTGGATTTCCATTGTTTGGATGCCAGAATAAAGTGGCCGGGCAAGCTGCTTACGAACAGAACTGGAAATTGCTGGAACAGGAAAATAGTGCACTGGCCTTTGATGCCGATATAAAATTATCTGATGCCGAAACCGCGTTGGATAAAAAACTGTTTCAGATGCGGAAGCAGTTCCTTGCCGAAACAGAAACGCAAAAACTGCCTTTATTTAGCCGTTCATTTAACGAGTTAAAGCCCCTTATAGAAACCAGTAAATTGTTTGATGTTCTTCAGATGATGCCAAAAGGAGGTCTGCTGCATACCCACAGCGGAGGGATAACCAATGTAGATTGGATAATTTCTGCAGCAAGAAAATACAAAGAATGCTACGTTTATGATCAGAAAGATAATGACCAGTTCATCTTCGGGCAGCTGGCGTTTTTTGCGAAAGAAAATGTTCCGCAGGGATTTGTAAGCCTTGATAAAAAGCTGATCTCAGATCCCGGTTTTGAAAGTAAATTAAAAGAACTTCTGATTCTGAAACGTGATAATTTATGCAGTTACACAGATTACTGGATAGAATTTGAAAAGCGTTTTAAAAGAATTAATCTGCTGTTGCCTTACCGTCCGTTTTTTAAGGAATATTATTTAAAAGGATTTCAGGATTTAGCAAAAGATCATGTACAGCATGTGGAAATCAGATTTATTTTTGATGAGCTTTACGATTTTCAGCATGGAAAATATCCTTTAAAGACTTCTATCACGGATCTGCAGGATGTGATTAAAGAAGTACATCAGTCCAATCCTCAGTTTACGCTGAAATTAATTTATTCAAGTTTTAAATTCTTAGATCCCGCAAGTATTGATAAACAGCTTGAAGTAGCTTTCGGGCTCAAAAAAGAATTTCCGGATATGATCTCAGGTTTCGACCTTGTAGCGGATGAAGCAGCCGGAAACAGCATTTATTCTTTCCAGAACAACTGGACAAAACTGAATGAGCTGTCTAAAAAGTATGAAGTAGACATGCCACTTTTCCTGCATGCCGGCGAAAGTAATTCTGTACTTAATAAAAACGTCCTTGATATTTCCATTTTGAATAACCAGCGCATCGGGCATGGCCTGAATCTGATTTATTTTCCAAAATCCATGGAGCTGATCAGAAAACAGGGCAAACTGGTTGAGGTAAGCCCGATCAGTAATCAGATCCTGGGGTATGTCAGCGATTTCCGGAATCACCCTGCGAGAGTTTTGCTGAGCAATGGCGTTCAGTGTTCCATTAACAGTGATGATCCTTCGGTTTACGGTTATGATGGTCTTAGTTACGATTTCTGGGTCGCTTTCGTGTATTGGGAACTCGATGTGAAAGCACTTAAAAAACTGGTTTTCAATTCCATTAATTATTCTTCGCTGAATAAAGATCAGAAAAAGGAAGCCATTGTGTACCTGAACAAACAGTGGAATGATTTTATCCAAAAAGCAAATCAGAAGCTCAACTAAAATCTGACCATCTATACAATTAAATAAAGGTTATTTCAAACATGAGATCGCCTTTTTTTTGTGATTAACGATCAAATACATGATTAATTTTTTTGACGCAAAGTTCGATTCTGAGACTGTATATTTTAAGGAATGCAAAGAAGAGAATCAATCTTCGATTGATTCGATTAAGCGAATGGATAATACGTCCGCTTCATCACTGACGAAGTCAGATCCTTTGCTTTCCTTGAAATTCAACACGGTCTAAAATAAAATCTTTGCGTCAAAAAAACTTCACTTGTTTTTCCACGAACACTTGAAGAAATTATCTCGAATGATCATTTTTTAGGATTTAAATTATTCTGTTCAAAATTTTTCATGATCAGTTTGCAGAACCTTTCAGATTATAAAATTCTGATATACAATAAACCCGGCTGTATCGAAGAGACAGCCGGGTTTATTGTAATCTTTTAAAAGATTTATTTTTTTGGTTTCAAAGAGAAATTGTCTACGTAAACCGCCTGATGTATGCCATTCAGTAGAACTTTCAATCCCAGATGATTGTCCTTTTTGAAAGAAATTTCATATGTTTTTTTATCTCCCGTTATTTTTGAAGGTTTGGCTATTGAAACATAAGATTTTGCATCAGATGTACTGCCTATTGAGAATAATTCCAGGGTAGTTTCTCCTCCGTTGTCCGAAACATCAAGGGTAAGTGTATAGGTTCCGGCCTTGATTTTCGGGGTCGTTAAATACATATTTTCTCCAGGGCTCGTCATCGAATAAAATATGATTCTTTTGTCACTTGCATACAGCATTGCTTTTCCCGGCTGAGCCGTCCAGCACTTATTCATATCTTTCCACGTGTCAAAATTTTCTGTGATTGTGGATACGGTCTGACACTGCGCGTTAGCTGTCAGAAATCCTCCTAAAGTCATTATTCCGGCGAGTACGATCTTTCTCATATATTATTTACATATTATCAGGTAAAAATAGTCAAAAAAGGTCACATCGGAAAGTTATTTTTAATTAATCCAGATTAAAATAAATTAAGTTCGCGATAATATCAGTGAGATGATAAAACTGAAAAAATACAAATTGGAATTACTTTTTTTCCTTGTGATCATGCTCAACATATTGATAGACTGGCAGATATTCCTAATGGTTTCGTGTGTATTCAATAGGGGCGGGCTTCAGGCTAGCGGTGGTCGGAAGAAAAATTTGCCGCTCATGACTAAACAAAAATGGAATCTTTTAAAGTTTTATATGATCAAAAACCGTAGCGATTTTTTCGATTTTTTTATCGCAAAGGAAGACAAAGATTATATTAAATACTTTTTTTTAAGAAAAACAAAGCCGCTTCGCTTATTTTAAGAAATACAACAATAGAAATTACCCTTGTCTTACATTGATAAGTCTACGCCTTTGTTTATCTTAATAATAGCATTCAAAGAAAACAAATCTTTGTCTTCCTTTGTGATAAAAAATAGTAAATAAAAAAGCTAGAGGAAAAATTCTTCTGAACATGATTAGGCTGAAGCCCGCCTACAGGATATACCTGTTGCAAAAGGCTTTAGCCAAAACTTAGGCGCCAGGATTTTCCTTAGATCTTTTTAAAAATGTTTTAATCAATTCTTTTTGCCCCAGACTCACGTGAAAATAAAAAACAGATAAGCAGTGAGGTTAGTTTCACTATGGACGTACCAATCCGTATTCCATGGCTAATTTTATGGCCGTACTTAAGTTGGTGGTTTTGAATTTAACGATCAGGTTTTTGCGGTGACTTTCTACCGTGTGCGGGCTTATAAACAGCTTATCGGCTATCTGAATGGTGGTAAGACCCAAAGACGCTTCCAGTAAGATTTCCTTTTCTCTTCGGGTTAATTTCGGTACTGCATTCAATCCGGAATTCGTTTTCATTTCTACAATTTTTTGGGTCTGATTGCAGAGGAATTTCTCACCTTTAAGGATCATCTGTATGCCCAAAATGATTTCCGTGACCAGCGCATTTTTCTGGATGTAGCCCATAGCGCCTTCTTCCAGGGTACTGTTGATGACGGCAAATTCATTATGCACACTCAGCATCATGATCTGGGTAGCCGGATATTTTTTTAATATGGGCTTAATTAAATCTATACTGTTACTATCGGAAAGGTTAATATCCAGTAATAAAACATCTATAATCTGGTTTTCCAGTCCTGTAAGAAGTTCACTTGCTGAAGAGTAGCAGCCGACGACCGTAAAGTTCTCCTGTTGAGAAAGAATATTTTTTAAGCCTTCCAGCAATAATGGGTGATCATCGGTTATAGCAATTTTAATCATGGTTTGTTTTTATTTTGGAAATTTAATCTCAATATTGGTTCCTATATGGATCTGGGATTCTATCTGCAGACTGCCTTTCAGGAACTCAACGCGTGAACGGATGTTATGAAATCCTGCGGAATGAGCGTGATTCAGGATCTTGGTGTCAAAACCTTCTCCATCATCTTCCACGATAATCACATAATCGGATTCATTTTCGATAAACTGAATAATGATCTGTTCTGCGGCGGCATGTTTTACAGCATTATTGACCAATTCCTGAACAATTCTGTACACCAGCAACTGACTTTCCAATGGCAGCTGATTTGAATAATGTAAAAACTGAACATCAACATCCAGTTTCGGACTAGTCATCCGGGAAACATATTCCATCAGCGTTTCCTGAAGGCCATACTTCAGTAACAGATCCGGCATCAGATTATGCGCAACACGGCGAAGTTCGTCCACTGCAATATCGATCTGCGCCATGGATCGCTCGATTTGCGGCTGATGGTGATCGCTGGATTTATCTTTTAGTAAAAACAGATTCATTTTGGTTCCGGACAGTAAACTTCCGAGGCCATCGTGCAGATCCCGGGCTATTCTTCCTCTTTCCTGTTCCTGACCTTCCAGCATCAGTGTAAGATTGGATATTTTTGAGTCCTGTATCACCTTATCCATTTCGAGAAGATGTAATTTTTCTTTTTGCTTAATGCCTTTTGTCCTCTGAAAATAGGCATACAACAGCAAAATGAGCAGTAAAGAAACAGAAGCGATCAACCCGATATAAAAGGTATTGATTTTCTCCTTATAATCCACCCGCGCTTTATAGAGATCGACTTCCCGTTTTCTATTAGAAGATTCCAGCTGTGATAAACGGAGTTCCTGAGCTTTTTTACTGTTTTCAATTTCAGTTAATTCCAGTTTTCTAAACTGATTCTCTTTCGTTAACTCCAGATTTTCCAGTTTCTGAGCCTGCTGCAGACTGTGCCAGCCCATTTCCTTAAGACGCTGTTCCTGCTTTTCAGAGGCTAATTGCAGACGGAGCAACTGCTGTTTTTGCTTCTCCCTTTCATACTGGATTTCCAGTCTTTTACCCAGAGCTGTATTTTTCTGATCATAAACCTGCTTAAAGGTTTCTATATACTTCTTTTGGTAAAATATGGCTTCTTTAAAATTATTTTCATTTTGAAAAAGTTGGGAGAGATTTTCAAAAATAGAAAGCTTGACCTGCGGATCTTCGATATTATTATACTCCGATTCTGCCAATGCCGTCATCAAGTAGTTTTTCGCGTCTTCCTGATGACCATTCTGCAAAGCTAATTCTGCCAGAATACCATTTGCTGATGCAGCATGGTCATGATTTCCTGTTGCGGTACCCTGGGTTTTAGCTAAATTAGCATAATACAGCACTTTGTCTCTGTAGGATTCAGGGAAATAATTTAAATACAGATTGGCCAGATTGATCGCTACAAAAGAAAGGGTAGACGGAATAGGCATACGCGCCTTATTGGTTTTATACGTCTCTATTGCTTTGAGATAATACGATTCTGCCAGGTTGATAAAAGCTTTATTATCGGTAGATTCATAGCGTTTTTCGTACATATAGCCCATCGCCATATAAGAATCGAACAAGTTCATGGGATCTTTCTGCTGTAAGGCAATTTCCAATGATAACTTACTGTATTTCTCCTGAAGCTGGTACTCATTCCAATCGGCATAAATACTGTTTAATTCCCGGTATACCGATGCTTTTCTATTGTTTAAACTTTCAGAATTGGGTGCTTTCTCATAGGAGGACAGGGCTTTTAAAAAATGGCGGACCGCCTCGGCTTCTTTATTATTTCGGGCACGGATCCAGCCAATTCCATAGGCTACATAGCCTTTTGTTTCCTGATCTTTTGTTTTTGCTTCATAAAATTGGGCGAGTCTGGATGCATTTTCATAGGCTTTAACATTGTCCATCAGTCTGTAGTTGATCGCAGCAATAATGTATAAATAGGCCGCATATTTTCCGTCCGGTTCCTTTTTAGCATAAGCAATATTTTCATTTAAAATGGCAATCGCTTTATCTTGCTGTTTATTGAAAAATAGAGCCTGTGCATATTTGCCGGTCATCATCATTCGCTGGGTACTTCCCGGTTTGTATTTTTTGTACAGCTGTTCCGGACTGTTGGAAACTTCCTGAGCTGATGCAGAATGACCCGCTAAGACAAGACATAGAAAGAGAATGGGGAAGCGTAAAAAGGAAAAAAAATTAATCAGCATTGTTCAGGATATAGAGAAGGCAAAGTTATTACTTTACGGTTTCTCACGGGTTATATTTCATATTCAATTTAAATAATAGGACAGTGAATACCGTCATAGATGAGCCCCTTCATAGATAAAGCCAAAACTCGTTATTCCTGTGCGTTTTTTCAATCCCTGTTTTCAGCTAATTTCAGGGATGAGACCAAACTGAACAAATTGGCTGAAAACAGGGATGTTTTATCATGATTTTTTTGCACAAATTTGCCTTTAGTATTTGTGAAGACAAATAGTATAATCAAAATGGAGATGAATAAATGTAATTTTGATTCGGAAGGTGTCCCATCGTTGGAAGCCTATCATCAATAAAGAGCAAAACAATGAAGAAAACAATTTTGATTTTTTTACCCTTACTCATGACGATTTCCTGTAAAGATAAAAAGCAGGAAACAAAAAATAAAACAGTATCTCCTCAGGAACAGGTTCAGCTTAGTAAAGATTCAACGGATCTGAAACAGAATCCGGTTGAAGAACCAACGGAACCTATCAGTATTCTTCTCCCTAAAGAGTACCGGGACTTCGGAAAAGACAATGAAGTCAACGGACTTGCAAAGGATTGGCTGGACTTATATCAAAAGGAAGGAAAATTTTATTTGGGTAAAGCTGATTATACCGTCACAAAAGGGTTTTCTGAATGCTCAGGAGATTCTACAAAAGTCATTCATTCTAAAAATAACAGTCTTTTACTCATAGGCCATTCACGATTGGCACCTGGTGAAATAAAGACAGTGAAAATTGCAAAGAATAAAATTTGGCCAACAGAAAAACTGAAATTTCGCCTTGGAAATGAAGAGTACACATTGCGGGCAGAAGGAAAAGTGCTTTCATCAGAAAAAGTACACACGGATGAAGGGGAGGAACTCTATCAAAATGTAAAGGATTATAAGCTTTATCTGTCAGCCAATAATGCTCCGGAAACCCTGTTCTTACAGGAAGAATCATTCAATGATACTTTTGTTGAACTGCTTTTCATAGGAGATATTGACAAGGATGGAAAACCAGATTTTATTTTCGGGGCCAACAGAGATTATGAAGAGGAGCGGGTGATTCTCTATCTCTCTTCCCATGCGAAAAAAGGAAAAATCATTAAAAAAGCAGCAGAAATAGCCATTCAGTTTGATTGCTAAAATCATTTTTAAAATAAACTGAGTTCGGGATAAGAAAATTAGGATTGAGGTAGCGAAAGGTATGGATTTTAGAAGATTTTGAATTTTACTATCCGCCATCAATTGACTATTCACTTGCGAAGCAAAATTCACCATTGACATTCCTAAAAAATATTATAACACTAGCTCACATTAAAATAAGATCTGTAAAACTCATCCATCCATTCCTCTTTTATTATTTTATTTCGAAACGGGGGTAAGGGCACAAATTAGCTGAAAGCAGGGATTTTATGCGGTGATGCTTTTACAGATCTTTGTTTATAATTATTTCGGACACCAAAACACAATGATGAAATTTTTCTATGGGTCCGGAAAAGACAATGCAGAACTATGATGAGAATAACGGGAGTTTTAATGATAGCAGCGGTAAGTTTGTCAATTGGTTGTTCTAATAAATCCGCCGATAAAAATGCATCCGTGATGGTATCAAAACAGGCTAAAGTAATGATCCCCATTTTGCAGAAAAACGGACTATTCCGATACGTGGATGAAAATCTTAAACCCGTCATTGACAAAGAATTTGCTCACGCCTCGAAGTTCAGCCCAAAAGGATATGCCTTTGTCTATGATAAAGATTTCAGACAGGGAATTATAGATGTAAAAGGGAACTTCATCAGAGATTTTAGCGACAAAAAATATGAAACCTACGATCTGGGAACATTGACACTCATTGAGGAATCAAGAGAATATGAAAAAACACTGCCAGTCTGGAAATGGGACTGGAATATTTTAGGAAGTGGAGTTGATAAAACGGCAACTTTTTCTGACGTAACCATCTCGGTACTGCAAACCGGTCAGAAAATAGCTTCCAAAACACGCAATGTGGAGGATTATGAAGAAGGAATTTCATTGGATTTGAATTCATTAGACGAGAACCATTTTGTGATGAATGAGAAATTGTATGAGATCAAAGGAGATAAGGTTAAAGAAATGGCAGATCAGATATACTTTACCTTTACGGATGACAAAGTTTTAGTTTCAGAAAAAAACGGGAATGCTGTTTTTTATGCTTTTGATGGAAAAATGAAGAAGACAAAAGAGTTAAAACCCATCAAAGAAATCACTATTCAGGCCAATGGTAAAAGCATTTTACTGGATTCACTGAACGAAACCCGATATGTGCAGCGTCCTGCCAATTCAAATCTGTTGAAAGATATAAAAACGAATGAAATTCTTCCTTATCCTACTTTCGACAAGGCATTTCCCATTACGTTTTCCCATCTGAGTGACGAGCAGATTAGCTTTCTCAACAAGGTAACCTTAATTTCCTCCGTCAATAAAACACCCTATTTTATTCTGGGTGCATTTAATTACGGTCAATGGAAATACGATTACAAATATGTAGACACAAAAGGGAATTTCCTGCAGTCCATTGAAGCACCTGATTTCTTTATCCTCGGAAATATCGGCGAAATACTCTGGCCGGAATCTGAGCGGATTATTTCACCTTCTTTTATTGAAAAAGGCTATCAGGTAGAAAAGATTAAAAAGGTGTACAATCAGGAAAATTTGTTTGTGATTCAAACCGGAAAAGATAATCTGCCCTCCAAAAAGGGATTATGGAACAGCAAAACACAGCAATGGATCATTCCGGCAGAATGTAATGACATCAATGTACTTGACTATCAAAAAATGATAGTTTTCTTAAAAATGGGAAAAGAAGATGGCTCGTATCTGTATGATGCCCAAAATAAAAAACGGATCACCACGACAATGTATAAATCCGTTTCGGCAGACGGATTCGCTACCAGACAGATTGGACCGGACAAAGAAGAAAGTTATTATATTGATATTTTCACAGGAAAAGAATTTAAGGAATAAAACACATTACAATAGCGCAGATAAACTGTTTTTAAGGCTTTTGCGTATATCTAAAGTTTAAAAAAATATGAAAAAATTATTTACATCAGCGGTTTTTGCCCTGATCATAAGCATGCACGCCAATGCACAGGAAAAAATGTACTTTGATGAAAACTGGGAGAAAACCACTCAGAGCAAAATGCAGTATTACCGGGAAACAGAACGTAAAGGAAAACTTACTTTAATCAGAGACTTTTATAAGAACGGAACACTTCAGATGGAAGGTCTTGTTTCTGATGCTACACCGGGAAATGAAGTCTATGAGGGTAAAATCACCTGGTACACTGCGGAAGGCAAAGTATTGAGTACAGGGACATTCTCCGGAGGTAACCAGGTAGGACCGGCTAAGACTTTTGATCAGCAGGGAAGAGTGCAGGAGGATTTGGTTTATAAAGCAGACGGTACTTTTACAGGGACCATCTACAACTATAAAAACCCGGAAGAAATGTCTTATAACAATACGATTACCACGTATGATACTCCCGACAGTTTCAAATCGGTTGTATATGATGAAGATATTAAAGGAATCCGTTATGAAACCATCAGCAACAGCAAAGAAGAACTGTTTGAAACTAAATACTATGGCGATAAAGGAAAATACATCGGATCAAACAGCTCCGGAAGTTCCAGCGATAAAGTATTGGTAGAGTATTATCAGGACCCGATGAAGGTTTCCAAAATTGAAAAACAGAACAAAGACGGAATCGTAACGGAAACGACCATCTACTCCAAAAACGGTGGAATTCTTCAGGAAGAAAAGAAAAACAAAAAAGGAGGCTATCAGAAAACCTATGATGAAACGGGTAAGCAGATTGGTAACCTTACCTACCTATATGATAAAGAAATTGAGTATTACAAGCCACAGGACGGCGAGGATTATCAGTTTAATTATGAATTTTCCGGATTCTCGGCTATCGATGTTTATAAAAACGGATCTTTAGTCCTGAGTAAATTTTTTGATGAAAATGGAAAATTATCTACCGAACAGGTTATAAAAGATGAGATGCCCCAGGAGATCAGATATTATCATCCGGACGGAAAGTTAAAAGGGGCAGTGACTTATAAAGAGGGTATACCTTATGATGGAGCTTTGTACGAGGAACTTGTTGAACAGCAGTATAAAGATGGTCTTTTAATATACTTAAAATCTTTCAGAGAGGAGGGGAAATTAAAAGTGGAAACAAAGATTAATGCAAATCAGACCGTTTATAATTCTACGATTTATGATGAAAACGGTGCTGTTGCATACACCTACAGCCAGCCGGTGGAACAGGAGAGTGGCTTCACCGCACAGATTGTGCAATATGCCAAAGGAAAAGCCGCCAATAAAGCAGTGGTAAAGGATGGCATTCTTCAAAGCGGAAAAATTAAATATAAATCCGAATATGGTTCAAAAGAGCTGGAACGCAGTGGAAAATGGGTTCTGATCAAACTTTTTGACCTTGAAGGAAAATTAACTCAGGAAGGTAAAATTCTTGCAGAAACGATAGAGGACAATTCTTACAGTTCTTTAAATACTTTTCTCACAGAGGCTGATCTTCAGTACGAATTTTCCGGACCTATATTAGCCGCTGATCCAGCATCACCATGATCAATAATAAACTTTTAACCCTATCCCTTTTTACCGCCCTCACCATTATAAGTTGTCAGAGCGATAAAAAAGAACAACCCAAAAACGAAATAACCCGAAAACCCACCAATCATAAACCATCCAGCCAACCGCAGGAAAATCATTCACCAAAATCAAATCCCAATATAAAGGACAACGTGGTTTTATCACAAAAACACAGTCCAAACTCAATTTCCTGCGATTTGGATGGAGATCAATTACCGGACACGGTGAAAATTGTTCAAAACACAGACAATAAAAAATACGGCCTGGAAATTATGTTCGGCAACAAAAAAGTGGAATATCTGGGCATGGGAAAAGAGATTTTGGGTCAGGGATTTGATGATATAGACTGGGTCGGCGTGTTTGAAAAAGCGCCTAAAGGTGAAATCTACTGGAATAACGTCAATGAAAATGGAGACATCATGAGCGACGAAGAGGTAAAGGAATCCGATAAAATCAAACTGCCTAATGACGGGATTTTTATTCATCAGGAAGAAGCCTGTGGCGGCGGAATCATCTATTTGAAAGACGGAAAATTTGAATGGATACAGCAGGAGTAGAATAGCCGGATGTATACAAGTTTTAATAAGTGTTCATCGGAAATCCGAAAATTTAAAAACTTTTAAGTATTATTGAAAGAAGTAAGAGTAGGTATCCAAAACCAAATTCCTATTGTAAAGAACTTAAAGCCAAATAAAAACGATGAGAATCAATTATTCAATGCTGCTGTATCTTTTATGCATTCCTTTAGGATGGAATTTTGCCTTGTCCGGTGTTGAAAATTTGTCTGTTTCACGGACCATATGTTTCATGATAGCCTTATTGATGACCATTTATGGAGGATTTCTTAATGCGAAACATCAAATGAAATACCGGTCTGTTCTTTGGATATTTTTCGTCAATCTGCTTTTAATATTGGGGTATATCATTTCAAATGGAGGCACTGGAAATGCTTCTATATTCGGTGGCGACAATTGGACATTAGGCTTTTTTCTGATGCATTATTGGCTAAATATGCATTGGACTTATTTAGGCTTTTTAAATCTTCCATTGTTCGATGATGATTTTACCTTCTTATTGATTGGAATGTGCAGTTCTTTTCTATTTCCGTCGATTGGTTTTCTGATAGGGAAATTTTGGTACAAAAGATCAGATAATCTGATGAAGTAAAGAAGTAGTAATAGTTTTACTTTCTGAAATTGAAGTAAAGGATTTAGTAATTGATATATTTAGAATCCCTCGATGAGTTGAGGGATTTTTGTTTTTGCAGAGTAAAACTATTAACCACATTTGACGAGTGGTTGTAATACAGTAAGACTAAATGACGTCCATGATCATCGTGTATTTATCAATTCCTTTACTAAATCCGTCCGGGACAATCTCTACCGTTCTAAACCCATTCTTTTTATAAAATTCAGCGGTATGCTGAGAGGTTTCAATTTTGTAGGGAATAGAAGGATAGGTCTTTTTTAACAAATCGATCCTGTATTGGGTAAAGGCTTTTCCAATTCCTTTTCCATGGTAATCGGCATGAACCATTCCCCAGGATAATCCTCCACGATTGTCCCTTGTATCTAAGAAAAATCCACCACATCCTATTACGTGACCATCAATTTTTACCACAAAGTAATTCTCTTCAGTATCATCATCCAGAAAGCTTTCAAAGAGCGGCAATTCTTCGCTCGCAAAAAATTTAGGTTGATTACTCTTAAAGATTTTAATACAATCTTCTCTGAAAATTTTGGTGTAATTGATGATTTTCATAAATAGGTGTTGGGTAGTAGCAAGATACGGGAAATTTTGTAATTGTGGTTTTGGTATATTAAGTTAGAGGTTTGCTGTCCTCAGTTGGCGCAAGCGTCATACTTTTGTCCAGAAACTCTAATCGAATATGAGTCAGAGACTTACGATAGCGTGGAAGGTAGAATATAAAGAGGAGAATTATCAATAATGTAGAAAATAGCTTATCTGGATCTGTCTTACACTTTTGGGTGATTTTTTAAAGTATCTATTGTCAAAATTAAATATTTCTTTAGATTTGATCATAATAACCCATAAAAAACTACAACCATGCTTATCGAATTTAAACAAATTAATAATTTGCTTATCTCTGTTAATTTTAATCACATCTGTTCATTTGAGTCACATCCCAAAGGTGGAACTATAATAAGGACAATAGATGGATTTTCTTTTGTTGCCGCCGATCCATACAATTTAGTGGGCAATAAAATCCTAAATATGATTAAACCAAGACCGAGATCAAAGGCAACAGATGAGACAAAGAAATCTAAAGCTTAAGTGATCAGCCTTCTCTTAGAGAGGGCTTTTTTTTGTGTTTAATTCAAGCACTGCAACTGCGTATAATTACTGAAAAGGGTAAATGATTATTTAAGAAGCGACCATATTAAAACTCCAATTCCCGCATAAGCCGTCACCGTAATAATATCAGCGATGGGTTGTGAAAAACGTTTTTCCGCAATTTTCTCACTATTGATCTGGTTCTTATGGAATTTCAGAATTTTCTTAGGATTACTGATTGGGTGGGCCACCAGACTGTCGCTTTCCCACTTGTCAACGATGATTTTATAGCTCTTGCCATCAACATCAATTTTATATTTTTTATTAGAGGCAAGTTTCTCCTGAACATTGATTGGAACAGGTGCTGGTTGTGAGTTCTGACTTTGAGATTCCGATATTGAACTTTTCACTTGCTCAGAAGAAGCATTATTAGCAAGAGCTGCATTCCTTTTAGAGTCCTGCTTATTATCGGTCGCCGGATCCGCTGGCTTTTTAACCTGGTACGTATAGCAGCTGCTAAGACAAAATGATATGATGATGAGATAAAAATTCTTTCGCATGGACCAAATTTAAGAATTAAACGGAATATTTGGCATTTTCTTTTGTAAGATCCTGTTAAAAAAATCCCTCCAATAGTACAAGCGTTGGTTCTGCCTCAAAAAGTTTATTTAAACATTACTGTCCAATAGACGAAGAAATCATCAATCCTTAATTAATTCGATGAAACGCACCTTTTAACCGTCTGCTTAATCAGCGATGAAATCGCCACTCTTTGCTCCCCTTAAAATTATAAGAGTTATAATAAGACCTTTGCGTCTAAAAAACTTTACATACTGTCCAATTTCCCTCTAGTTCCAAAGTGATAAAATGTAGCTAAACCATATAGAATTTTTATTCACGCAAAGGTTTATTTCAATACCGTATAGTTTAGGAGGCAAAGAGAGAATCAATCAAAGATTGATTCGATTAAGCGTATGTTTTATCCGTCCGCTTAGTCAGCGATGAAATCGCCCCCTTTGCTCCCCTCAAAATCATAAGAGTTATAATAGAACTTTGCGTCAAAATCTCCCACAGATCCCGCTGATTACACAAATTTATTTGCATAGCATAAGTAGTGTCATTTGTGAACTTATTCGTGAAATTCGTGTTTAAAAGCATTTCATCTTTAAA
Source organism: Chryseobacterium endalhagicum (assembly GCF_016745235.1). Lineage (GTDB taxonomy): Bacteria > Bacteroidota > Bacteroidia > Flavobacteriales > Weeksellaceae > Chryseobacterium > Chryseobacterium endalhagicum. Next base: position 1,346,472 of record NZ_JAELVM010000001.1, read on the forward strand.
ATCATTAAATAAAAACCAAAACCCTCACAATAGCAAGGGTTTTTTGGTATACTTCATATATTGAAATTAAAGCTTTGTTAAGCATTCATATCTGTAATATTCTTATAATAGAGTATGACGTCTTTAAGCTCTATCAGCGGCAACTTACTTTCGCTGAGCGATGAGAAAACGGCTATATCGATCTGCAGCCAGGCCCCGTTGTTCACAGGCTGATGCTGACTATACCATGTTTTAAGCGTATTGGCCAGACGGCACACAAACGGGTCGGAGTCGCTGAAAGATGGTTGGCATCCTCCGGCAGGAATCTCATAATCCGTTGGAATCTCGAAAGTGAACGGTGCTGCCAGTAACACAGGCAGTTCTATCGCAGGGAGCAGATCTCCTGATGAGGCCAGCAGAGGATAATTCCATGAGACGCTGAGTTTCACCAATTGCTCTGCCAGTTCATCGTACGTAAAGAAAGTACTGAAGAAGTTGGCCAGTTGCTGTGCAAGCGGAAGGTTCAGTCCTGTATCATTATTAATCCTTGCAATATCAAAGGTATCGTCGCTGCTGAGCAGTGGGATCAGCTTATTGGAGAACCTTACCAGCGGGGTACGGTAAATAAAGTCGTTCACTGTCGGATTATAAGGCACGAGGTCTTCATTACGTATGATAGACAGACCTGCCCACGCATACTGGAACTGTAAAACATTCAGTGCATCTACATTGACATTACGCGATGGAATATTGAAGGATTCTTCCCATGACAGATAGGTTTTATCTGCGGCCTGATACCAATACGAATTAGGAATAGGCACCCCTTTCTTATCGGTGGCATTCACTTTTGTATAATTATCAATCGTCACGTAAGGGGTTTGCGGCAGTTCTGCTTCCAGTACTGCTTTAGTACCACGATATAACAACAGATCACTGGCAGACATATCCACAGAAGGTACAATGGTTACCAGCAGGCGGTTGTCGAAATCAGTATCATCTGTCTGGCGGATGATGAAATCGTAGGCTCGGGCAGTACCATTGCTGTTAGGGTTGCCGAAAAGCAGACTATTGAATTCGCTCCAGGCAATCGCAAGGTTATTGGATAAAGTAACCATGGTTTGTAATGCATAATAAGCATTCTCCAGATTAGTATCACTGCTGTCTGATTGAGCATTAATCAGTTTCAGATAACGGTTGAAATCATCCAGTACCTGTGGCCAAACGGTGACGAACTGTGCCAGATCACTGAAAAGGTCGCGGGAAGGTGCTCCGAACATTTTTGCGGAAGGATTCGGAATCATATTGAACTCAATATCAGAGAATATCTTGTCCTGCGCAGCCTGATCTTCGGTATAGGAATAGGTGAAATCCCATTCGGATGCTTTGGCCAGACGCGTTTTGGTGGTGTCGCCTTCCACAGATACTCCTTTGCCTGTTTGTGTGGTCAATGTAGGCGGTGTAGGATAGTTTCGTAGCACTACAGGAATATCTACATTACCTAAGCTTTGCTGCAGAGATGAAGCAACAGAGGCCGCTTTAAGCGTATTGCTGTTACTGCTAACATCAGCAGGAATAATAAAAGTAAGCCAGTTAGAGCCCTGATAGCCGTTGATCCCTGCCACATCACTGATGTCGCATTCCACATGCGTCACTACATAGGTCATATCCAGATCTACGCTGGTAAATTCCTTCGCATTTTTAGTCGTAAAGCTGAAGGTAAGGAAGGAATCCGTATCGGTGGCATCCTTTTCATTCAGCTGTATCTTGGAGGTGGAGATGCTGTATTCTTTTGCTTCACCATCTGTTTTATTACCAATTACCGGGGTACCATAAAGACGTGGCGGTGTTTGATAGCTGCCGGATGCCACAAAGTCTGATTCCGCTGTTACTTCAAATTGGACCAGAGCATTGACGGTGTAGGCATTGCCAAGCTGGTTGAGCAATTGCTGTTCAAATTTATCTTTCGCATTGCCAAGGCTGGTATGGTCACCCGATGCAGTTGAAACATATGGTGCTGTAAGTACAGGCTCCACTTCCGAAGCAATGGCTCCGGCCAGTTTAGTCTTAGCATTGGTAATGGCTTGAAGGTAAGTATTGGCATCAATGCCCTGTGCATCCAGCCATGTTTTTTCTTCATTTGATTTCAACTGATCCACAAGGAAAGCGGGTATAGCATAATCTGCGCTCAGGAACACATCAATGGCATTGAGGGATTGTGAGCCCCAGTTATCCATATCTATCCCTGTAAACGTCTGCACTTCACCTTTGCTGCAATCCAGACCCTGGCCTGTCAGATAATCACATATAGGGACGCCAGCTTTGGAAACAAGACTTGTCGCCAATGGCTTAGGCGCATAGAATACGGCATTCAGCAAACTGTACGTATAGATATTGATTCTGTACTGATTAAATTGTTCTTCCGTAAGTTGTTGCTGCAAAGCAGTGTCAAACAGATCTCTGCTGTCATACAGAGTATCAATCAACGTATTGATCGCAGTGGTCACATCGCCCGGCACGCCGTCTGCTGTCAGCTGTGCAATAGAGTCAGCCGTCAGCTGATAAGTACCTGCCTGATTGACTTGCCAGTAAATACCCTGACCGGATCTTAAGCCCATGCGGACTACAAATACAGCCTGGTTATTGGCACCTCCTGCTGTTGAAGCATTCGTACCGATGGCGATCTTCAGTTCGTAATTACCAACACTTAAAAAGGCAGCTTCAAACAGGGCAGCAAACTCATTCAGACTGTACTGCGGATCAGTGCCGTCCTGTGCAGTTGTAGACATCGTTTTCGGTTTCACCTGCGTAAGAGCCTGGGTGACCAAAGTACTGTCTTTAAAGTCGGTATTCACATAATTCAGGTCTCGGTAAAAATCAAGATTCACAGTGAGCTGCAAGATGGAATGGGTATCGATATCTGCTGCATTAACCGGGCTGGTGAGCGGGTTCATAACCGGAGCCGTACCCTGATTCCCCTGGCTGCGTGCAGACAAATACGTATAAATATCTTTTACAAATTGTAATAACTGGTTAAACTGGTCTCCGGACAGATTGGTGGCTTTACCAGGAGTAAGCGATGTACTGAGGGTCGCAGTCAAAGTATTCTTACCATCTACCGGATTTAACTGGGTCAGTTGATAATATACATTCGTGTACGTCAGTAAATCATTGGCGGCATTCTGTTTCCAGTCTTGCTGCTGGTCTGCCGGTACATCAGGAAGCTCGTTATAGCGTTGCGTATTAAAGTTGAATTCCAGCTTCAGTTCCGGTTCATTATCGGTACCGAGGTCAAACAAATAACTCAGCTCCACACTTGGCCATTTACTCAGTCCTTTCAGCTCATCCACATAACCTGTCTGAATAGGAGGGTTATTGATTGGTGTGGCAGGATCCAGCTCCGGATCACTGAATGGAGTAACCGTTTGGTTGCCGTAATAATCTACCCAGTCAAAATGTACCTGCACCGGATGACCTATACCACGGTAAGGGTTTCCATCTTCCTGCGGATAGCCGGCCGGATAGGTCATAAAAGCATTAGGCTTAGCGAACTTGGCAATAGGCACCACCTGGTTGTAATACCATATCAGATCGTCGTCGCCGTTGCTGTCGTCTGTTTTACCCAGTACATCGTCCTGTGTCTGTGGCTTGGCAGGTCCTGCTGGTAAGCCTACAATACTTTCCGTAAACCAACTGTTCTCTACCACCTGATAACTCAGAAGGTTGTACATATTGTTGAGGTACACTTCTGCATAATCAGGATCCGTTACTTTAGGTTGTTTGTCCGGATCAGGGTTAGGATTCGTGCGGTTCAGATCGAAACCGGCAGTACCTTGCTGTACGGTGGTTACCTTATGCAGGATCTGATCGTTGATGCTAAGCGTGGTAGGATTCACAAAGATGTTCACCACATCCCTTGCAGCCCAGGCCATAGCAGCCATGTCTATAAAGTAATAGGAAGCAATGGTTTCGAAGGTAGCACCTGCTTTACCACCGATGGTATATTGTACCTGAGGTAACAATATGAGCTGCCAAAGCGGAAGGTTATTCCAGTCGCTGATACCCGGATTGAGCTGTTGAATAGCCGCTGCATCCACTGCATAATAGGCCGCAATGGAGCTCAATGAATTGCCGGGACCGTTAGTTCCTACTTCGGCTACCAGTCCGTTAAAGGTGATAACAGGTACAGGATATTGTGCAGGGTTTGTTGCATCTGCTTTAGTGTTGAGGACTACTTTTTTATTCAGCTCTACCAGTTCGGCAGGCAGTATATTGAAGCGGGCCGTAATGCTATCGATCGTGTCATCAGGAGTGTTAACATAGTACGACAATCCTTTCTGCATTTCGCTTTGTGCATAGACCACGCAGGAGTTCGCATCGATCTTATCGCCTGTTACGGCGCAGGTCATATAATCAGTTGGTTTGTTGTTGTATTGGCTGCTGTAAGTGACCAGGAGACGTACATTAGCCGTATCCCCTTTACCGAACACACTGGAAGGAAAACCTGTGTTGCCTTCGGTCTCGTTGTACATCAGGTAATAGCCTCCTGAACGGGTAATGCTGCACTCCCAAAGCAGGCGGATAAAATCGTAGATACTGTTCAGTACACCTGTGGTAGGCGCTGCGTCAGCTTCCTCTCTTGCTGCCATTTTCAGGGTAGCGGTATCCGGATTGGTTTCAGTAGAGAGATTGGCCTGTACAATAAATGTTTTCATATGCTCCATGCCAACAGATAATAATCCGTCTGAGCCTTCATACAGCCATTGTATATCAACGATCTTATCCGTGTTATTGTTAGCTGATTTTGGATCTAATGCCAGCAACAGTCTTTGCAGAATAGTTGCATCAGCCTCACTTGCCCCCAGAAGTTCATAGCTGTAAGCATTTACCGAAGCGGTAGAATCAGTATCCAGAAGTTTAAGCTCTATATCTACCATCGTACTCCATCCGTAGTAAGAAGATGGCCAGTAATCCATCACCCCTTTGGCGGCATCGTACTGTCCTATCTGAACACTGAACGCTGAGCCTTGTTCTTTAGGCAGTGCCAGCTGGTTGAGCAGACCGGAAGGGAACTGCCAGATCAGCGGCGATACATTGCTTTGGTCTCCCGGAGATCCGTAAGGTAAATTCAACGCTCCTGATGTCTGCCATTTCGTAGTAGTCTGGAAGGTATATTGTACCGCCTGCAGGTTAAAAGGCTGCATAGGGGCAAGTTCCAGTACATCCGGCTGTATACCCGTTTCCTGTGCATAGGTAAGCAGGGTACTGATTTGGTTAAGATCGTCAGATGTTAAGGTGATATCGAGGGTATTGCCACCTTCTTCCCTCATTGTTTTTCCGTTGAACTGCAGCCAGCTTAATGAATTGTTGATCAGCTGTATCGAGAAGTCTGCAGGTATCGTAGCAGGCAGGGCAAATTCCTGGCCAGTCAATGAATACAGGGCACAATTGGCACCGGTACAAGGTGAACCGGCCGAAAGGGTAAGACCCGGAAGAGTGGTAGGCAGACGCATACCGTGTAATTGATAGCGCGATACCATACCAGACAGTTGTCCGTAAGAATTATTATCGGTAAAGTATTCCAGAATGCTTCCTACGGTAAGGTATTGCAGACCCGGAATATTGGCATTGGTATATCCTTCGCCGTCGTAGAAGAATTTGTCCTGCTGCTGGTTGGCATAATTGGTGGCCAGCAGGGCTGCCGTAGTATTATATTGTTGTGCCAGAGTATCCAGTGTGTCGGCCTCAGCAGCATCGCCGAAGGAAACGGTTGTATGGATAAACGGTTGCACCAGTACCTGACCCAGCGGCTGGACTTGCAGGGCCTGTACCTGTAGATTACCCGCAAGGTCCTGAGGGGTAACCGTAGCATTTGCTAATATGGAAATAGCAGCTGCCATGCTGGTAAGCGTATCACCCTGTACAATAGTGTATGGGATCGTATTATATTCAAAGCTGTTACCTGCAATGAATAATCCCGGGGTCATCTGATTTTGCATTAACAGGGCACTCACGTCAAGTTTTTTGTAGACATTAGTGCAGATGCCATTAAAGGTATCTTCGTTTTTAGCGGTATAGATAGCAGCACCAATGATCAGCCAGCTGCCCGTCATAAGAACTGCCGTATTCTGGAAGCTGGTATCAGCGGCAAGATCACTTACCGTTGTTTTTAATCCGGCCGCTACTGCATTGATCGTATCAGTAGCCTCTACAGTATAGGAATTTCCTTTATAAGTAAGCGTTTGAGGTGCCAATAATCCTGGCACAGCTGCATTCTCTGTGATCAGCATGGTTGCTGTAATGGCATAAATAGCCGCCACAGAAGTGAAGGTGTCGCCATCTGCAATATCATACATAATCCCTGTTATGACTACCGGATTATTACCGGTAAGCGGATGAGTCTGATTAGCGGTAGCAATGTCCTGTACATTGACCTTATTGCTTGTTCCGTCTACACTAATACCATTAGCCCAGTTGACCATAGCGGATAAGCTGTTGCCATTGCTGAGGCGATAGGTGAAATTATCCATCGCATCGGATGCATAACCAGCCAACTGCTTGCCTAAGAGTACAAAATAATCTTCAAAAACAAAAGTAGACATACTCCATTGCTGGGGATCGGATACTGCAAATCGGGCAGCAGTTGCTGTCTCTTCCTGTACTTTTACAGCCAGTTCATTGAACCATTCTTTCACTGCCGACAGGTATTCCTGCGTAGCCATATTATAAGTATTGAACTGGATGTCTAATGAGATATCAGGTACCTTCAGTTCAAGATCAAAGAACATAGGGAAGATGGCTGCTGCAGTCAGATTGTTTTCCAGCAGCTGAACGTTAACGGCCTGGAAGCTGTTTTGCAGGAAGCTGAGCAAATCATTGGTTGGTATAGGGAAAGGATTGCTTTCGCTGGACAGGAAGGCGATCAAAGCATCAAGATCCGCTTTTGAAATACCTTCCGTATCTACTTCTGCACGGGCAGATTGTGATGGGGTATGGTCAATATAGTTTAGTACCAGCCAACGGAAGAAGTCGGCGCATAGATATTCAAAAGAAGTCGTAGCTCCACTGCCATCACCCGATGGATCAGGTGCATCGGTGAACAGGGTTGCTACATATTGTGCGGCTTGGTCTTTCAGGTTGCCGTTTTCAGGTCCTGCCACGGTCAAGTGAGGCACAAAATACAAATTCAGTGTAGGCAGACTGTCCGCAGAAGTTGCTGCTAATACAGAACTGTAGTTGATAGGCATATGAGGTGAACGGCGTATCACCATTTGATCAGGCCAGATTTCCTCTGTCACGTCGAATGCATCAATGGTTGCAAATTCAACAGGCAAAGCACCATCAAGCGGTGTTGCCTTGCGGGCTGGTGCAATTCGTACAGCCGCCGCAGGTGCAGACAACCGGGCAGCAGCATGTGGCGCTCCAAGATTGTTGTTCCAAGGCGCTTTGGCAGTCTGATCTGTCCCAATGGTAAGGTCAAAGCGGATTTTGGCCGTAAACGTAAAGTGAATGGTAATGGAGAAGATCCCCAGGTTCAGTTTAGCCGAAACCCTGACATCCACTGAAGCTACGATAGCCAGTGGTATTTTGTTATAGGCTTCAAAAGTAGCCTGTGCATACACCATAACGGTAATATTGACACTGGCCGATATGATCCCGAAGTCTATGGAACCGTATAATTTACCAATAATTCCGATGGTACCCTGCAGGTAATAATAATAGGAGGTTTCTACCTGTTCCTTATTGCTTTCCTGTAAAGCTCCGCTGTAAGGATAGTAAGCGGCGATCACGCCTTCAATAATACCAAACATGGTAATGCTGAAACCGGCATCGAGTATACCGTAATTCACGCTATAGCCCACACCTACCTGCAAGCCGATCCCAAATACGATCACCGGATTAAAGTTTCCGTAATTGGTTTTAGGGACTTTATTAGTCGTAGCACTGCTTAACTTACCAAAATATATTCCTCCTGAACCCATAGCAGGGATACCCGGCGGCACAATGGCCTGAAGGGTGAACGAACGGGAGAAATCCATATTATAAGGGAATCCAATATCCACCATAAAATCACCATTGGTATAAATTTCAATACCGATGGAAGGCAGCGTGATATTGACTGCTCCAAACTGCAGATAGCGCAGAGCATTAGGCAGCGTCAGATCTATTTGATAGACCCCGATAGAGTCAGAGATTTTTTTATACATGATCTCAAAATCGAGTCCTTCGAATATCTTGGCTTTTCCTCCAGCCATGGCGATACGCAGACCGTACAGGTTAGGATCATTAAACACAACCTGCATATCCAGCGTCCATACCGGTTTATCCTTGGTGCCTGCATTCAGTATCCCAAAATTGGTGGCGATCAGCCAGTTGCTGTCCTCATTGAACTGCAGCAGGGTATTGCCAGAACCCGGTCCTATAGGCACAGTGCCCGGTTTAGGCTCGGTAAAGGCTTCCTGCATGGCCTTGGTTACATCTTTGATGGAATTGTATTGGGCTGGATTGACCAATTCTACATGCTGACCCATAGCCAGTAGCCGCAGGTCAAAATACTGGTTGCCCTGTCCCGGTACTTCCGGCATTTTCTGAATGTCCTGTCCGCCGGTGGAAGGTTTGAACAGGTTACTGTCGTTGATAGAAGGCACCACCGAACTACCGTCGAAGGTGATAAATACTCCTTTTTCGGTTTTGGTAAGATTGATGCCGTTAATATTGATGAATACAAGGTTAAGCGTTTTAGGCAGTTTATAGGTAACCTTAATATCTTTGGTGTCGAGGTTGTAAGTCACCGAGAATCCGTCCAGACTTATTTTGTTAAGTATATCCCATGGGGCATCGAGTTCAAATGTAGGGTTGAACAGCATCTTCATGAAAGAAGTGATCAATCCGCCCAGGGTCCAGTTTTTAATGGAGAAAACAATAGTTCGGCTTTGTCCGCTCACGTCATACATGGCAGTAAATCCTTCCCAGGTAATCGCGAGTTGCTGGTTGTTTTCGGAGAAATTATAGCTGATGCCAACGGTGGCATTGAAGTAATCCAGAGTGACACTGCCCAATACACCGCCCGAGTATTTTCCGGTGGCAGAATCATTGCTTGCGGCTTCATATTTCAGCCAGAGATTAGCAATAATATTGATTTTCTGATCGATAATCGGGAAATTAAAGATCCATTGCAGGCCTCCTTTTACTTCATAGCTGCTTTTTCCTGTTCCGCTTGGAATGGTTGCATTCAACGAGAATTGTGTAATATTTAAGCTGTCAGGAAGGAAGCTGGTAGGAAGGCTGATGGTCTGGAATAATTGTTTAATGAGTTCGCCCAGATTTAAATTACTGCCTTCAGGCATTGCGAGGCTTAAATCCCATCCGTCAGATGAATTGTAATTCACATCCGTATTGAGCTGCAGGCTGCCAATGGCAAATAATCCCGATACCTGGGCGGTAAATATACTTGGACCTGAACCACTTGCGGGTGAAGAAGAAGTAAGCCGAAGAGTACCATCAGTTACCGAAACATTGGTGATGAAATTAATGTCAATATTGGCATTGGCATAAAACTCATAATATTTGCTGTTGATATCCATATTGATACCGAAAGCGGTAAACTCAACCAACAATAAATTTTCAGGGATGTTGATAGCTCCTCCTGTAATGGCTGATAATAAATTGTTAAATGTAACCGATCCCGTAAAAGCAGCAGAAAGTGTCAGATCTGAAGTGATTTCTACATCAAAACCTCCGACAAATATAGTAGGGAAAAAGTTGACTCTTGCGCTGAAATATAAACTTTGTGCATTCGTGGTTCCCGGACCAATGATGACCCAGTTCACATCGAATTGTTCAATAACAAAATTATCGAAAAGCGTCCATGCGCCATTCGATCCTATATATGCTGATACACTGGTTACACTCAGTCCGTTGCTGAAATCTAGAGAGGTATTAAATCCTTTGAATGCAATACTGTTGAGGTATTGCTGTAGAGTGGGCGGGATGGTCTGAAACCAATTCTGCCCGGCCATCAGTCCAAATAAACTGAGCGGGGTAAGGGGTTTATCCGGTTCGGAAGCTACATTCAGCAGGAAAGAAGAGGATCCTGATTCGACGGCTGCGCTAAAATTCAATACAATCGCATCACCGGCCGCCAGTAACAGGCGGAAGTAGAGTATAGGTGTCTGTACTTTTTCCGTCTCACCCGCGGTTGGCATCAATCCATCATCTGTTTCGTACTCAAGGCGCAGTGCATCCCCTTCATCTTCCGGTTCGGTGGGAATGGTCTCTTCTTCGGTTTTAATCTGAAACCCAATACCGGGGTTGCTGACTTTCAGAAATCCCAGGGATATCAGAGTGGCATCTACATTGACAAAAAGATCCAGATCAGGGTAAACAATATCTTCATTGTTGACCTGCGAAGGATCTATACTTCCTACAAGAGCAAGCTGCGTAGATGAGGTCCAGGAAGTAAAGAAATTCACAACAGGCTGCAGCCATTTGGTCAGTGTAATAAGTGCTGCAAAGTTCTGTCCTTCCGTTAATGAAATATTTTTCTGCTGCCATTTAAAAGCAGCCACTTCATCTGTACTGAAAATAAAGGAAGGCGAAGTGTAAGGAAGATTATCAAATACACCACCGGTCATATACTGCCAGCTTGTGGCAAATGTCCAGTTGGAGAGATTGATCTGTATGGTAAACTGAACTTCATCCGCATCATTCGCTGTAACGATCAGGGTGACGGAAGTATTAGTCTTTTCTACATTGAGTATGGCTGCGGTTGCGTTGGTAATCGTTAATGTTTCTCCAGGCTCAGGGATAGAAGTGCCGGAGATGTCGATCAGCAGAAACGAATCAGCAGGCAGCTTGTAGCTTTTGGACAAAAGATCGTCCAGCCCAGCCTGAGGGATCAGGTCCGAATCGGTAAAAGATGCTGCATTAATAGTAATGTTGTTATTATTGGCAGCGGCCTGGCTCCTGAAGGTAGCAGCTAATTTGGATAAGCTCATAATAAAATGTTATTCGGTTAAACGTCTACAATTAATCCCATATGGTCACTTGTACTTCTGACCCGTCGGTAATTGTTCCAGCCAACAAAAGTGGTCATAGCCCCTATATTGCCTCTAACATAACCGCCATGTCCTCCGGGACCTGCCGGTGGAAGTGCCAGAGCGGAAGGTAATCCTGCCGCAGGCATTCCTGCATTCAAAGCCATAGCAGAATTGTATACCAGGCTTCCCGGTGGTGCGCCCACTATAGGCGGTGCATCCCGGTTATACGTCGTGCCGGTTACCCTGTTCACGATGGTGATGTTCGTGGCGGGACCAACAGCTGTTCCTCCGCCATATCGGGTCAGTATATTATCCACACTCGAGAAAGTATCCTGGATCACATACTCGTAACCGGGATATCCGTTGGTCTGCCACGGTCTTGCACTGTTGTGCGATCTGATCATGGTGCATACATAGCCTTTGTCCGGCCATACATTCGGCGTGGGGTTGATCTGGCGCGTATAGCCGACACCTCCGGGAAGGTTATTAAGTAACCGATCATAAGCAATAGGCTCGAAATGGGTGTTAAAAATATCCACATTAAAGTCTCCGACGATCACGCCCACTTCATTGACGGCAAGGTTGGTCGTCATTTCCTGAATATAGGAAAGCTGGTTGGTACCGTCTGCCGACTGTTGTTTTTTCGGAGAAGCATGAAAGGAAAGTAATTTGATAGTCCTTCCGTTTGCCGGTTCCCAGAATGTCGTTAAAAAAGGAGTTCTGTTAAAAGCATTCGGAAAATCCAATACAGGGGCAACACCTCCGACAGCAGGTCCGCGGAACTGCCATTGACCCGCCAGGTGACGGTAGGGTATTCCCGGATTGATCGGGTTATTCCCGCCGGGTGCATTACCCAGAGGGAGCGCGCCTATCCAGTTGATTCCATAATTGACAAGATTTCCAGCTCCGATATTGGCTACTGAATCAGAGGGATTAGCTCCGCCCTGCCAGCCCCATGGACCTGTAAACTGTACATTGGCATGGTTATAAAAAACGGAAATACCTTCCTGTACATTACCCTGTCCCAGTCTGAGTGGAGGAACAAGCCGCCAGTCATTGGGAGCAGGAAACCAAGCCCTTAACTGTTGAAGCAGGAACAGGCTGCCCGTCTCTCCGCCTGCTGTGATCAGCGTGCCGGGAGCACCTGTGCCCGTAGATGTTTCTACCACCACAAAAATATCGGGGGTATTCTGGATAAGGGTTGTACGGATCACTTCTCTTCTGTAACCGGCCTGCGGTGGAGGGATCGTAAGCGTTCCATCCCGTTTCCGCTTGGCTCTGGGTTCATTTATTTTGTTGATTCCGAACTTTTCAATGTTCCAATATAAGATACGGGCCATAAGACATCGATTTTAGGTTTATAGCAACAGGTTTATACATTCTTGTTATAGGCAGCATACCAGCCCAGACTTTTGGCTGTAGCTCCGGGATTGGGATTACCGAACAAAAGGAAGTCGGTATTACCGCCCGGTGGCAGTTTCAGGATACCCAGCAGTTTCAAAGCGATATTGGACAGGGTAAGCAGGTAGGACTGCTGGTCCACCACATATTGCAGGCTCAGTTTATCAATAGCCAGTTTCAATACACCCTGTATACTCAGCAGCTTGGCATTGCTGGCAGTCCCTGGCAGCTTGATCCCCACAAAAGCATTATAGCCGGGAGCTGCAATTTTAGAACCTGGACTCCATGCGATAAGGAGACTGGCATTAAAACCCATACTGCTGGCCAACTCGCCCGGTGAACCCATATTAAGGGTCATCTGCAGACCATACCAATCGCCGGTAATTCCTGTGGCATTGATGCCGGGTAAGGAGAGTTTTAAATAGCCCTGACCCGATGGCGCCGAATCATCATTACCACTCAGCAGTTTATTGATCTGCAAAGCAAAATTGGGATAAAGACTGTTGAGTCTGGCATTGCTTTGTGATGAGTTAAACGCGATCTGCGAGGCATCAAAAGCATAAGTGGTCACTGTTGGCGTATTGAGATTAAAGGCCATATTTACATACAAATTGCTGTAATTGAGTCCGCGTTGCAGGGTGCCATCATTCGATGCGATACCAAAGGAAAAAGCATCCAGCGGATAGTCTGAACCGTCTTGGGTGGTTGCCTGAGCGATCATCGTATCAAAGTTGAGGTAGCCCCACATCGTAAATCTTGATTGTATATCCAGTGCTGCAGGATCTGTCGTGAGGGTGTTGAACTGTATTTTAGTGATCTCTACATTGGCCAGCAGGTTACTGTCAAAGTAGAACAAATTATCGTCTTTATTGTCGAAAACATAGACCGGAGTACCGTTATGATCCTGATAAGTACCGTTCAGTACTACCGTATTCAGGCTATTTGAACCATATGGATTGTTGGTTCCGGTCACTTTATCAGAGAACAGATTATTCATGGTCAATTGAAGCTTACTGGCAAAGTCCTTAATAGCGGTATTTTCAAATAATACCTGCAGGAACAGTACTTTAAAATCGTAAGTAGCTCCGGCGGCAGGCTGTACCGGTTTATTGGGGTTCAGTCCCTGTGATATCTGCTGGGCATAAGCGGGATCAACATAATTGATCAGCCCAAACAGTGAACTGACGGGATCCATGGTAATCACGCCACTGGCATCTACCCGGTTTACTTCTATTCCGAAATGATGCGCATAAAAGTTTTTAAGGTTAATACCGCTGATCAATCCTTTTAACTGTTGCGGGAATTCCTGTAAATCGATCGTTGCTTTCAAAGCCAGAATACCATTCCAATTGGGATCATTGATGATGGCGTGAAACTTCTGATAATATTCCAGCTGACCGGAAGAAGGATCGGCCAATGCTGCATTGTAGGCATCTTCGGCTGCTTCAAGATAGGTCTGGAGCCAGGATGATACCGCGACCAGCTGATTATAAGCAGCGGCGGAATCGGTGTTGTTTTTATCTATGTTAAATGCATTGGCCTGGGTCCATTCTTTGGGATTTTTTACCCGGTCGATAATGGAGCCTTTGCAGAATTTAAAGATCAATACATTATTGTAATCGGCGTAGGTATTGCTGGTGCCTACGTTCAGATCAAACGGCCAGTCTTCAATGGACATTTTATTGTTGAACACAGGTTGGCTGCTTGAGCCCCCGCCGGGTGTATTCATGGTTGAAAATAAATCGCCCAGATACTGATTATTGGTTACCACCAGAAATTGCTGGTTGGTAAGGAAGGCACTTTGCATTTCAGGCATCAGGTTGATGAGGCTGAGCTGGTATTGCGGAGGTGTTGCCGGAGTTTGTCCCTCCGGGTTAAGGTATTCAGGCGAACCGCTGTTAACGGTATTTTGTGCCAGATTCAGTAAACTCCAGTTACCATCGTTGCTCACATTGGCGACCAGACCCTGTGGAGTGGCCGAGGCTGTATAGTCTGTAGCTGCAGTTTTGGCCATGGCTCTTTTGGCCTTGCTTTTACTGCTGTGTGGCGTACTGAAAGCAGCCGATATTAATGTTTTTCTTTCGGCGCTGAGTACCTTGGATTCAAACGTGCCGATACCATCAGCACTGGGTGGAGGTACGGGGTTGATACCAAGATAAGGTGCCATGGGTACCGCAAAACCAGTGGTTTGAGGCATATCTACGGAAGGTTCGTAAAAGCCGAGAAATCCTGTGATATTATTGCCTGGTGATGCCACGCCATGATCTTTAGCGTATAAAGAAGCGCCCTGAGGCTGTGAGGCATACTGCACATTGCCTGGTGTGGCGGCTACGATATTAGCCCATGCCGTCAGATAAGTGCCGTCAAGTACGGGTTTATCCGTGCCGGGGTTGGCCAGGGATACTTCCTGACCTGGAAAATTGGCCGCAAAGGCCGCCTGTTTTGAAGTAAAACGTATGGTGTCGCCGGTGATATTGCCAGCGTTGTTTTTATAGGGAGTAAATGAAACCACTTCTGTACCGGAAAGGCCGGGCAGTAAGCTGTACTGTCCGTTTTCATCGGCAAAAGCAGCCTGTGATGCGCCCGGGTCGAGGTAAAAATCTCCCTCGGGCGACAGGTAAAATGATTTGATCCCTGCAGCATCCTGCGGGGATATGACAAAGCGTGCGCTAGTGTCTGTTGGGAAGAGATTATTGACCGGTGCTCCTGAATCCACCATGTCCACTGCGGGCCATAAGGTAATAGGGTAGCCGGTATTAATCGCATAATAACTGGGCAGACTGGCTGCTCTTGTTTTACCGGTATTCACATTGTAGATCTGGCCAGTGATGGCAAAATAAGTATTCAGTCCGTCATTATTGGCTACATCAAGCAGATCGATTTCGGTTTGGGTAATGAGATAATCATTGGTAACGCCTGTCTGCAGAATAGGATAAGTAAAGTAAGAAGGTGCTGTGCTGTCGCCATAGTAGTAGTTGTTTTGCAGACCGTATCCTTTAAAGTCAAGGTTCATATTCAGACCCAGCAAAAAACGGAAGGAGCCCGTACCCGGGCCGCTGAAAGGAATGGTAATGTCGCTTCTGAACAGAGAGCTGGTACCGAATACTTTGTTGGCAAAGGTCATATTGGGGTTGCCAGGTGTCCATGTGAGGCGTAAGGCATTAGAGTCTTCGTCCGGTTGCAGCTGCATCACGGTATTGTTCTGAATAGAGAGCGTACCGAAGCCGCTGCCGATGGTTACAGTAAATGGCTGTCCTACCACAAATGGGGCGGTGGGGCCAAATTGTGCGAAGTTCAGGACCGTTGTATTTTGGGTAGAGGGTGTTTTGTTAGGGTCGGTTAGCCATGCTGTCGTGAGATTGGCTGTCACATTCTGCCGGAACTTAAAAAGGTAAGGCCGATAGGTGTCAATAAAGGTTTTTGCATCAGCGGGGGCTGTTTTGGCGAACAGGAAATAGACCTGCTGCTGTGCAGCCACTTTCAGGCTGATGGTAGGGTCGGTATAAGCAGATCCATCAGGAAGCAATAAAGCGGTCCAGTGCTGTCCTATCTGATTACATATATAGAGCGCAGGATTTCCTGAATTTTCATTGCTGAATAGGGTCTCTGTTTCGGATGGTGCCATAAGAATAGGTATTGGTTCTCAAAATGGAATGATGTGAATACTTAACCAGGGCAGAATAGCATAACAAGAATTACAACATCCATCAGTGACAGATTTAATACGGTGATTTTCTTGCCTTCAAAGTTGCCTACAGTAATGAGCTGCTGGCCGGGCCTTAAAGAATGTATACCATTGAAAGTTTCTGCATTGTCCATTTGAATGGTATCAGGGGCACCGGTCAAAACGGTCATCGCTATATTAGCCTGACTGGTATTGGTGATCGAACAGATACAATCGCTTCCGTTATTGGTGAGTTTCTGTGCATATTCAAAACGGGAAAGCGATACGGTATCAGCTTTAGACCTGGCCAGCCCCTGACCCATTGCCAGGGTATGGCCAAGAATAAATAGTAAAAGGATCTGAAAGTGAAGTTTATAGCTGCACTTAGCTGGTTTGGCACTGAATAGTTGCCTCAGCATCATTTTGAACATTAGTGATGTTTGTGATAGTGACTGTAGAGCCTCCAAAATCACCAAAAGCAGTCACTACAATGTTGGGAGAGTTAGGTTTTAAAGAATAGACTCCGTCGAACGCTGATCTTGAATTCCCTGCGTCGTCTACAATAATACCGCTTCCTGGTGCTCCTGAAATAGCGAATTTCAGTACGTTGCTTCTGCTGGAGTTAGCAATAGTAATAGTGGAGTTTGTTCCGTTTGCTGTGTTCCAGGTACAAAACTGACCTGATTTAATACTAGCGTTTCCACTTTGATTGATTACTGGATTTTGTGATGCCATAATTATTGGTTTTTAAGGTTATAAAAAATATGTTTTTGAAATAGTAGCGTTATTACAGAGTATGGGGGCTCATTTTTTATATCAATGAATGACTCTTCTTCATTTCTAAACCTGATCTTTACTCATCATTCATAGTCATTTGAAAATCTATGATGAGACTTCTTAAAATCTGCCCTGTTCATACTGTTGGAAGCCTTATCAGAAGGACAATTCAAAGTAAGGGAAATAAAATAAAACCCTCTTAAGTGAAAATACCAGAATTATGAATTAGGTATTTATACGGAGTTGATAATCTGTTTATAGCCAGGATATTATAATGAGTGCAATAAGCCAAAAAAAGGACTTGTATGGAAAGATCTCGTACCTTTGTTCCAGGAAGGAAAAGTCAAAATGTTTAATACCCATTCAATTCTAAAATCATGAAAAAAACAGGAGTCATTGGTTTCTTTTTATTCAGCCTTTCCATTGTAAGTGCACAAACGATAGAATCGGGAAGCCGAAGCACGATAGGCTACATTCAACCGGATGGAACCATTGAAAACAGCAGCCGTTCCACCGTCGGTTACATAAAATCGGACGGAACAATAGAGAATAAAAGCCGCTCAACAATCGGCTATATTAAAAGCGACGGTACCATAGAAAACAGCAGCCGTTCTACAGTAGGTTATGTTAAAGAAGATGGTACTGTAGAAAACAGCAGCCGCTCAACGATTGGCTACATCAAAGAGGATGGAACGGTGGAAAACAGCAGCCGGAGTACGATTGGTTATGCTAAAGGAATTAGGAAGGAGTGGGCAGCGGTGGTGTATTTCTTTTTTAAGATGGATTAATCATCATCACCGAGAAGAGGAAACTATTCTGCTGGGTATAGAAATTAAAAATAAATGTTTGGATTTTATAATCTGAGCCTTTGTTCTTATTAGCTATGAGATGCTGTCTGGTTTTAAATACAATCTCCAAAGTCACGGGAATTAAGAGTGTGTATAATCTTTTTTAAATAATGCAAATTACCTTTTAGGCGCACTGAATATAGAATAATATAAAAAACTACTTGTTTTTCCAGATTCTGATCACACAAAATAAAATAACCCCTGATAATTCAGGGGCTTTGTTTTATTTTGGCAGCACAATTATACGCTGGTTTGCGCTCTCAATCATCTGCCATACGCTGAAGAAATACATTACGATCGTCAATTGACCTATTCAGTATCCTATCAACATTATCCCGCTTATTTGCGTTATGCCCGCCGGTGCGGATCTGTTTTTCTTTTACGGGTTCCAGTATCTTATTTTCGAGTTCTTCTACAACATACTACTCTTTGAAGATATCAATTCAATCAATTTCAATTTACGACTCCTCAGTTTTTGGCTTAAAGTTTCTCCCTACCCCTTTTCTTAGAAAGGTAATTTTCCCTTGTGTTTGCTTGGCTTTTTCAAGAACTTCCAACGCTTTTGTTCGTTCATTCATTCTACCTGCATGGGTTATACTCCCTTGATTTTCACTTTTTTTCATACTACAAGATAGTGAAAATAATTGACAAAAGCAAATCGTAGACATACCGGTATCGTCATCCTGTCTTTTCTATTATCAATTTTCTTGTGTTTGAAAAATTAAGAAACCTGTCAACAAATTCCATATCAAAAATAAAGTTTGTATTTTTAAAATATTGAAAAGAATATTCCCTGTACTGTTCAGTCCAATCATAAAAACGGATTAAATGAATAACGAACTCCATGAACTCCTGTATTACTATAATGAGGAAGGATACGAAGGACACGGTTTAAACGAAGTACAGCTCCTTGAAAAAAAAGATTTTGACCGAGTTGAAAAATTAAAACACCTTCTTCACCATGAAGACCGGTATATGGCTTATCAGGCTATGCTTATCCTACTGGCGTGGTCTATACCGGAAGGTTTTGAACTTCTTGACCGTTTCATTGCTGAAAAATGGGACGAAAAAGAAAGTTTTGAACCCCATAGACTCCATCATCAGGATAATGTATATGACATAATCACCAATGCATTGTACATTTCAACGTTCAATGGAAAAAGCGAACAGGAATTATTTCCTTATATCAAACAACTTTTACTTCTGTATGGTGACCGGTTTTTTGAATCTAACCTAACGGATTTTCTATTAAAGAAAGATTGCGGACCGCTTTTAAGGGAAATAGAAGAGGCCATGCGAACTGCTTTAGAAAACCAAAGGTACTACCAGGCCAGTCAGTTGTTTCCGGTACTGGTTCATTATGACAAAAGCAGATTCAATGTATATAGGGATATTTTTAGGACATTAATAAGCAAGGATAACAGAATTGCCTATAATATGGATGAAGCAGAAAAAAATGATCCCAATGTATCTATCTAAAACAAAGTTTCAATGGATAAGAACACCCCAATTTATATAGATTTAGAAGACCGGTTAACGAAAAAATACTACCGTGAAATCGTTGAAAAAGCTTTAGCGCAGGCCAAAGAAGAATACGAACAATTTCCCGATAATTCCATGAACATTTCTTTTTACCGTCAATTATTGGATATAAAAAAAACGGTCATTGACGATCATGAAGTTTATACAGAAGATGAAGCCTATAAAAAATATCCAATGGCCATCATGGTCGTAAGGAATTTTCTTGGTGAAGAAGCCAATACAGACTATGCGAAAATGCTGCAGGATATCGTTTGGGGTATAGCATTGTATCCTGTTATGATGGAAAACATTGAAATGATCAGACGGAAATTATTTGACGGAGAGGAAGAAAAAGTTCTCAAACATGTTTTTGCAATTGAAAATCAAACATTCAAACTGATGGATTTTTACAACCATCCATTACGGGAATTAAAAAAAGAAATAGGGGAGAGAAGTTTTAATACGATGATGAAAGAAAGCACGTTCAGTCTGGTTAACAGCTTGGTTGAAAAGTATCTCTCTGAAGAGGGACTGGAAATTCATTATGTAAAGAAAAATGAGGCTATCTATCTGTTTTCCTATGGAGAATATCAGCCGGGAAGATATCTGTTGTTTTTAGAAGGGACCTGTTACTATGCGGTGTAAAAAAGATAGTTATCCTGAACCAATACCGAATGAGGTATTCAAAATCAACTTAAAGAATGAACGAAAAGAAATTACTCGAACAAAAAGAATGGCAATATTATATTTATGAAGAGGACAGCCGTATTGTACTGTCTGTCCCTATTGCCAAACCAGCCCCGGGATTCGATATTATGTATACCCTTAATGAATCTGAGAAGGAAAAATACAGACATACAGGTATCAAAACCCTTGAAGACAGGATAGAGGATATGAAAGTGAACTTTTCAAACTATGAAATGAATTCGTGGAGGTAATAAAAACTTATTCTCTGCCGGCGTTGACATCCTGCTTGTGCCTGATAGGTAAGAATACGCAGTACTGATTATCCTTGGCAAGGTTTTAAACCTTGCCAAGGATAAAAAGACAATCTCCAAAGTCAGGAGAATTCAGAGATTGTATATATCTTGTCTAAATAATGCAGCTACTTTTTCGGCGCATTAAATATTGAATAATATAAGAAAATGGGAAACTTCTCAAACGTTTCTGTTTTACCTATCGTATATTCATCAGGTCCGAATGCCTGGGAGAAATCCAGAATGGTAGAGGTTTTTGCCGGAGATACGGCGATCATTTTTATTAAGCTGGTAACTGCAGTTTCAGTTTCGTAGGTGAATAAAAGGGTTTTACGATCTAAACTGTATATTTTATAATGATAGATTCGTGCTTTTAGCTGGGTATCAACACCTGTACCATCCAGTTTGGCTTTGTACATTAATTTTTTGGTACCGTCTTCCGTAATGTATACATCTGCATTTTTATAGCTGGCATCATAGGTAAAGGTAACCCGATCGTTGGTCTTATAATAATAGCTTATGGCTTTCTCGCCTCCGGCCATGACCTGAACTTCAGCATCTTTAGGCATTTCCATAGGTCCGCGTTTTGACGGAGCCGCTGATTTCTTTTTTTGTGCCGTTACATTCACAGCGGAGAACAGCATTAAAGCTGCTGCTAAAACTAGTTTTGAGTTTTTCATGGTTTTTTTTGCAATGTTAGATAAAATTATGGTGGTAAGAAAAAATATATAAATCTTTTTATAGTATTGTTCGGGCTGTTAGATGTACGGTTGACTGGTGCGGCAGACTTTGTTGTCGTTGGAAAAAAGAACCAGTAGAGCGCGAAATATTCCTGCACCCCGTTTCATAACCTCCTTAGGGGAGTATGATAAAGGGTAATACCCCGTGAATAACGGTCTAAAGCCCGTTTTGTAAGCATCCGGACCCCGTTCTATAACTGGATCTACCCCCTTACCCAAGGGGGTAGAACCGGTTGGGTAAGGGGCTCTCGGTCGTTGAGAAGAGTCTCCGGAGGGTTGGGGAAGTACCCCGGACCCTTTGAAAGGGGTCTACAGGCTTTGTATTGGGGGTTTGTTAATCTTTGAATGTTTTTCCCGAATATACAAGTTGAGAAGAAAAGCGCTCAAAATTTTCATTTAAATTTTTAATGTAGGAATGGGTAACGAGCGTGACACTCGCACCAGCGTTGGAATATCTTTACTATTTATATAAATTTTCTTCACAATTTTCAATAAAAAATCCCAACTTCTGTTAGGATTTTTTATTGAAAATTAAATCTCATAGTACTATTTAAACCCTGAGAAAATATTAATCACAGAAGAATCAATACAAAACTTGTTTAAGAATTAATGACATCAATATTTGCAATGTTCCTACCATTTTCGTCTATTACTAATACAGTTTTGTATTTTTCAGTAGAGGCAATGGCTTCATTAAAGTGGACAGAGAAAAAAACTGTACCTTCTGGTGTTGCTAGATTTCCAAAAATTAAGGTTAACAATAATTCAGAGTCGTTAATACCTTGCGGATCATTTTTAATTAATTGATAAAGTGGTTTTTCTCCATTAGTAGGAAATTTACCATTTACATTAATTTGCGGAGTTTTTCCTTCGTTTTTGACAGTAGCTGTCCATTCCCCGATGTTGTTTTTTGTTTCCATTTTACGTTGTTATTAGTTTGTTGTTCTAATATACAAAATTATTATACATATTTTCTCTCTTCACACATTTTAAAGAATGTTTCAAGAGGTATTCTATATGTTTCCCCTTGCTGGCGCGAGCATCTTGCTCGTGTCCGAAATGTAGCATTCTAAAACCATTCATTATATTTTCGTTTAAATTTGTAGTATAAGAATGGGTAACGAGCGTGACGCTCGCACCAGCGTTATTCAAAATATACAAAACAACAGATTTACTTTCTTATGGTTTCCCATAAAGGCAAATAAATCCCAACTTTCGTCAGGATTTATTCATTTATAAGTTTGAAAAATTCAGATAAGCTGAGTTTTCTCGTTTCGCACATTTTAAAGAACGTTTCAACAGGTATTCTAAAAATGGCTAATGGCAGGCCTTCTCTAAGATACTTCACAATAAAAAAACCAAACAGCATCAATCAAATTTCTATATTTGCACCTATTGGGTTTTGAAGCTTGAAAGGCTTTTGGAATTCTGATGAAAGAATAAAAATAAAACAGCCATAAACAAAGAAAACTAAGGAATGGATAAAATTAATGTGTTGATTATTGTAACTACAATTTCTTTGCTCATTTCGCTGCTTCTTGCAATTTTTCTGCTTACGGTTAAAACGAAACACAGGGTAAGTAATGCTCTGTTTGCTGCTTTTCTATTGGTAACGGCAATAGATGTTTTTGAACCTTGGTTTAACATCCTGTTTGATGGTCCGTCCAATCTGGGGATGTTCAGGAGTTCCTTCGCTTTTTTGCAGATTCCGGTCTTTTATCTGTATGTATTATCGGTTTGTTATTCGGATTTTAAACTTAAGCCGAAGCATCTGCTGCATCTGCTGCCGTTTTTGGTGGGCAACTTAATGTTACTGCCCCGTTTTTATGGTGTAGATACCGCCTCGAAAATTAGTTTTATTCAGAACCGTCAAAGCATGATAGAGCTGCAGTTCAATCATATTTTGATCCATATTCAGATCGTTATATACATTATCGCTGTTTTCAGGCTGTTAAGGAAAACAAAGCGGCTTTATCTTGAAAATTATGCCGGGAAAAATATCAGTTCCTATAATTGGCTGTTTCAGTTTACCGTTGTACTGACCATTGTGTATATGGCGGCTCTTTTAAAAAACATCCTTAAATTTTCCGATTATCCACACGTTTCCGAATGGATAAAAATAGGGCTTCTGGTATCCCAGCTTTTTATTATCTGCTGGTACCTGTTCAAGGCATTGAATCATCCGGGTCTTTTCAGAAATATTGATTCGAAATTAAAGCTTGTTTCTGAGATGGTTTCAGAAAAGGAAAGCGGTGAAGAATCAGCGGCTGATGAAAAAGAATATAATGAAGAGCTTTTGAAATTAAAAAAATATATGGTTGAAAAGAAACCTTTTCTTAATTCTTCACTCACCATTCAGGATATTTCCGGGGACATTGAAATTCCTGTCCGGGATCTGTCGCTTTTAATCAATCATCAGTTAGGGCAGCATTTCTATGATTTCGTTAATACCTATCGCATCGAGGCTGCTATGGAGATATTGAAAGATGATACAAAAAGTAAGGTGACGATCCTTGAAATCCTGTACGAAGTTGGTTTTAATTCAAAATCTTCTTTCAATACTGCTTTTAAAAAACATACCGGTACTACACCAACTTATTATCGTAAAGAATTGCAAGTCAGTGAATTGTAATTACCCGTACTCTTTTCTGTAAAGATCCGTACTTATTTTTTTGCACAAATCGGGTCGAATACTTTTATTCGGTCGCGTGATTTTGTTTTCTCCCACATCTTTGTATCGAAATAATTTTTAAACATAAAAAAACGATACAATGAAAACTTCATCAAAATTTTTAGCAGCCCTGTTATTCATAAGCAGCTTTTCTTTTGGACAGAATATTTCCAAAAAAATTGATTCCATAATCAATGATAATTATAAAAAAAATCCGGAGGTGGGGATCAGTGTTGGCTTTATCAATAATAATGAAGAATATTATACAGCCCATGGAAAATTGAATGCAGAAAGTGACAGTAAAATCGATAAAAATTCCCTGTTTGAAATTGCGTCAATTACTAAAATCCTGACTTCCAATTTAATTGCCCAGGCGGTTACGGATCATAAAATAAAGCTGGATGATTATATAGACGGATTTCTTCCCAAAGCGTATATACTGCAGGAAAATCTCAGAAACAAAATTAAAATTTCGGATCTGGCATCGCATCAGTCCGGTTTGCCTGATATAGATTTTGCAAAATTGATAGCGCAGGATCCACAACAGCCTGTACATAAAATAACGGAAGAAACATTAGCCGCTATAATCAATAATTGCAGTGAACTGAAGGATTATGGCAAATACCGCTATTCTACGATTGGCTATACATTGCTGGGGCAAATATTAGAGAAAGTATATGGTAAGACTTATGACGAAATTATCAGAGCCAAAATCATAAAGCCACTGCACATGAAAAATACATTAACAAAGGATTTTAATGTGAAAAACAGAACAACAGCCCACAATCCGGAAGGCGGAATCCAGGAATTTTTCAAATGGAATATTACCGCTCCTGCAGGACTGGTAAAATCCAGCGCCTCTGATATGGTTACGTTTTTAAAAGCAGTTTTAAATAAAGAAACAGTAATGGGTAAAGCGGCCATTATCACAGAAAAAATTGTGTATAAAGATCAAAAAAGAGAAATGGGGCTGGGGTTCAATATTGTGACGGATGAGAGCAATACAATTTATATGAAATCAGGGGATTCTATGGGACAGTCTTCAATCATCTGCTACAACAGGAATAAAAACTGGGGCATCATTATACTTCTTGACCAGAGAAATTCAAAAATGAGACAGGATCTGCTGAATACCATTTATGATAAAGTATTGAAATAAAAATAGTTGTAAAAAACACACAGAACAGGATTGCAATAAAACTTTTAACCTACAAAAAAATCATACCATGAAAAATACCCTTTATTTACTAATCGCCGCATTCATCATGCTGAGCTGCCAGACAAACAATCATGTAGTAAACTCAAAAAGAAATTATAACTTTCTTACGGACAGTTTGCGGATTGACAAGCAATTGGAACAATACAAACTTCCGGGATTCAGTCTTGTTGTTTTTGAAAATTATAAAATTGTATACACCAGCCAGGCAGGAGTAAAATCAATGAATTCTAAAGAAAAGATAGATGAAAATACCGCTTTCTCTACGGCATCCATTTCAAAACCCATTACGGCACTTCTTTGTCATATTCTTGAGGAAAAGGGATTGATCAATCTGGATGATCCCATAGACAAATATCTGAAGCGTTGGCATTTACCTAAAAGTAAGTTTACTAAAAACAACAATCCTACGTGGAAGCAGTTTTTTAATCATACTGCCGGTACTTCTCAGGGTGGATTTGAAGATCATTACGAAGGAGAAACAATTCCTACGATAACGCAAAGCCTTTTAGGACAGATTCCCAGATACGATAAAGAAATTGAATTCCTGTTCACTCCGGGAACCAATTTTGAATACAGCGGTGGGGGCTATGTAATTATCCAGATGGCACTGGAAGATACTTTGAATAAACCAATTGCAGAGCTGGCACAGGAATATATTTTTTCACCGCTTGGCCTGAAGAATACCACAATGATCCAGCCTAATGAAAGGGGATTTCTAACCAATGTGGCTTCTGTGCATGATAAAGACGGGAAAGTAATCAAAACAGGTTTACCCATCACCCCTCAGGTTGGGGCGTCCGGATTATGGTCTACCCCTACAGATCTGGCTAAGCTTTCTATTGAGATACAAAATGCTTTACGTAATAAAAACAACAGGGTGATTTCTCATCAGGTCGCCAAAAAAGTAACGGAAGTAACCACTTTGAAAAATGCGGTGGGCGGCTGGAGTTACGGATGGCAAAAATCTTTTGGTTATAATAACTATGACTGGTTTTCATGTAATGGCTCCAATACGGGAGTGGGCGGCAATGTTCTGGCTTCTATGACAGACGGGAATGGGATGGTGTATCTTGCCAATGGCGAAAAACTCAATCGTTTTCCTGTGATGAATCATACGAGAATAAAGATCCTTAGCCTGATGGGCTGGAATAAAACATCTGATGAAGATATTCAGGAAATACCCTTACATTTGAAAAAGCAGTTGATAGGAACCTATGATGACTTTCTTTACGGACAGGGAATGGAAACCAAAATAGTAGAAAAGAATAACCGTCTTTACGTTGAATCCATGCTTTTGGACTTTCTTAAAGGAAAAAATGATAATGAATTAGTGTATCTGAAAAACGGAACCTTTAAAATTGTAGATTATCCGAACGTATTAAAATTTGATTTCAGCGGGGGAAAACTAAGTTCCGTTATCTTAACAAGAGGTTCTCTGAAAACTCAGGTTCAGATTACGGCTAAAAATCAATAAAAGACTCAATGATCAATATAACTTTCTTCCCATATCCAAACCATATGACCCACTCAAAATTAATATTTCTTTTAGGAATCAGCTTATTTTCTCTCAAAGGTTTTTCACAAGTCAAAACAGGGAAGGAGAAAGGAAGTTTAGCAGAGAACCGGATGAGTCTTTCTGAAAAATTATCAAATTATATGCAGGCTCAGGCTGACGTGAACGGATTTAGCGGTACTGTTCTCATCACCGGAAAAGATGCTGTACTGCTGCGGCAAGCTTATGGTTATGCCAATTATGAATGGAAAGTAAAAGCCACTGCCGATACAAAATATAGTTTAGCTTCTGTAAGCAAACAGTTTACTGCGGCGGCTATTCTCCAACTGGCGGAACGTAAACTTATATCACTTGATGATAAGCTGAATACCTATTTCCCAGGCTTTCCCAAAGGCGAGCAAATCACCCTTCACATGATGCTTGCCCATATGTCCGGGCTTGCCATGGATTTTGATGAGCTTTATCTTAACCAGGTTTCTTTAACCCAGGATCAGGTATTGGATTATATTAGTAAAAAAGACCTTTTATTTACACCGGGAGAGCAGACCGCTTACAGTAATATCGGTTACTATCTGCTGGCCCGTATCATAGAGAAAGTAAGCGGAAATAGCTATCCGGCATATCTCAAAGAAAATATTTTTGATCCCCTGAAAATGCACGAAACCGGAGTTATGACGAATGATGAAGTGATAGCCAATATGTCTGACAGGTATGTCAGGAAAGATAAAAATTATAGCAAAAATCCGTACATCAATTGGGCATTCAATATTGGGCACGATGGTATTTATTCAACCGTTAATGACCTCTCGATCTGGGATAGTGCACTATATGGTACAACCGTTTTAAGTGAAAAAATGAAACAGCTGATGTTTACTTCCTATAACGACCAGAATTTTGGGTATGGGTTTCTGATTAATCCTTTCTATAATCAGGGGCATAAACTGATAGCCCATGACGGTGGCTTTTTTGGAGCTATGACTTCCTTCAACCGTTTTACAGATGATGGTTTGCTGGTCATCGTTCTGTCCAATAACCAGTCTCCGGCTTATATGCTTGCCTATGGATTGGCGGCCATCTGTTTTGGGAAAGATGTTGAACTGCCGTATCATCATCAGAAAGTTAAAAACAACCCTTCACTCTACAAGCTCTTTAAAGGGAATTATGAAGACATTAAAATTCTTGAAAGCAATGGAAAGCTCTATTACAACGACTTTGATATTGAGCTGTTTCCGGAATCGGATCATAAATTCTTCAGGTCGGATGATGATAACCGAACCGTTGAATTTATTAAAGATGCCAGTGGAAAATATTCTACCATTAAATTAACCAAAGCCGGAGTCGTGGAAATACGAAAGAGATCACTTTAATTGATTGATTATTATTGTCTTATATTAACTTTCGATTGGAACATTGAATCATTTTTTCGCAGATTTAGACAATATTTTATTGCCGGATTTAGCATTAAACCGGCATTCTATTTTTTAGTTTGCTGTATGTCATTATACAGGTTATCCACTACTTTTTCTAAGATTTCTCCTGTTTCATTAAAGCTGGTGTTGGTCAGTATAGAGATCCCTATATTTTGTTCAGGATAAATCACAAACCAGTTCTGCATGCCGTAAATACCGCCGTGATGTCTGTACATTAATCCATTACCATTTTCTATGATGTACCAATGATAACCTTCCCAAAAATCAGAACCTTCTTTGTATAATTTTTTATGAGATTCGTGGACAACAGGATTGGACTGGTCAAGCTGCAGTTTCATATATTTCACTAAATCCGAAGTAGTGGAGTGCAATCCTGAAATTCCGCCCCATAAGGTTCTGTTGAAATTAGGCATTAGCTCGTTTTTATCATTATAACCTTTTACCAGTCTGGTTCTGTCATTTTCATTGAGGGTAAACTTGGTTTGGTTCATGGTATTGGGTTTTAAAATAAATTCAGTGACCAGTTCTTCAAAAGATTTTTGATAGACTTTTTCAAGGATATAGGCGGTCAGCTCCGGAGCCGTGTTTGAATAGGAATAGACTTCTCCGGGCTTCGTTTCAATGTTGATGAGTTTTAATCCTTCAAAGAAGGCCTTTTTATTTTCGCTTTTTATAGGAAAATTTGGAAATCCACTGGTATGCGTGATGAGGTGTTTGATTCTTATAGGTTCGCCTTTAAACTCTAAATTGGGATAAGGTTCGTTAAGATAAATTCTGATATCATCATCCAAATTTATTTTTTGATCAAGTACGGCTTTAGCAGCCACATAACCTGTAAACGTTTTCGTGACAGAAGCTAATTCATAAAGCGTAGAATCGTTGAGCTTGTTTCCTTTTCCAATCGTTAATTCTCCAAAATGTTTTATGGTAGATGTTCCATCTTTAAGCACAGCAACGGAAACAGAATGAAATCTTTTGTCTTCTAATAGCTGAAGCACATTTTTTGTAATGGCATTTTCAACGTTTTGTTTGTCGATTTGCTGGACACTTTTACAGCCAACTAAGGCAAAAAATAAAATAAGGGTTACATATTTCATGGTCAGAATTTTTATTTGATATCATCTGATGCAAATATGCTGTAGAGAATCCTGAAAAAAGTCCGTATAAAAAAGTCGGACTCATTTTAATGAGTCCGATTATCTGCAATCTAAAGTTTTATTTTTTACAATAGGTTAGTTATCAGTTGTTTCTGAAGGCTGTTGGCGTTTGGTTCGTGTATTTTTTAAATGAAGTGTGAAAAGAGGATTTTGAATTGAAACCTACTTCATATAAAATTTCCAGCACCGTATATTCTTTTTTTGTGGGATCTTTCAGAATCGTCATTGCTTTTTTAACGCGGTATTCATTCACAAAATCAAAAAAATGCTGATTGAGGTGATGGTTAATTAATACAGACAACTCACGAACCGGAATATTCACCTGATCCGCCAGTTCCTGAATCGTTAATGAAGGTTCCAGGAAAGGTTCTTTTTCAGCCATGAAATTTTTAAGCTGTTCGATCTGAAGACTTTTTGTTTCGTCGGTTTTATTTTCAGCTTCCAGCGTTTCTGCAAAATCTTCTGTCAATTGCAGGGTAGAATCAATTCTGCGAAAAAGCTCAGGATAATTTAATGCCTTTAAGATAAACCAGCAGGCCGCCAGTAAAAAGGAAGTTCCTGCCAGAATATGCAGCCAGATAAACAGATCGTTGTATGCGGTATACCGTATGATATTTTTAAAAATAATACATACATGAATGAATAGGAAAACGATGGTAAGCTGAAACAGCCATTTGTATAACAGGGTGTTGGGATTGGTGTAGTTTTCAAGATAAATCTTCTTGTATTTTTTGAGTATCATGAATACGCCCACGATATAAAAGAAAAACTGCAGTTCCCCGATGAGCTGATAAACAAACATTTCAGGAGACTGCCACATGGTTGTAAAGAAATTTTCTTTTGCAGCCCCTTCTGCCAGATAAAGCTTTGGAACTAAAATTAAGTTGACCACAATGAAAGGAATAAGATGCAGTAAATGCTTTCTTTTTAAGGTGAAATCAGCATAACAAACGGCATTCACATACAGATAGAAAATAGGCATTACCAATAAATAAGCAGATATTTTGAAAGCTTTCAGATTATAGCTATCCACAAAAAGATGCATGAAAATTCCGCTGATATCAATGGCATTAATAATAAGGAACGCCGCAAATAATCTGTTTTCCAGTTTTCTTTCTGTTTTTACCGTTAACAAAAATACGGCAAGCAGCAGCGATACAAAAACAGCCATCGCAGCAATAACTTCCAGAAAACTTATTTTGTCCATTAGTTTTTTTGCAAAAATAGGATATAAGTGATAAAGAGAAATGATTGATAGTAATCATTTTTGAAATATTGTGCTGTGGTGTGGAAGTCTCCCGAGTTTGAGCTGGTAAATAAAATTGTTTCCTTTAAATTTGATCTAAAGTCGGGAGACTTCGGAGAGCAGGGAACAGGATAATAGATTTTAACCCCTACTATCGAATTAATTGGGAGTAAAATTCTATTATTTTATGCTCTTTAATAATTCTCGAAAGTTTAATGAAATTATCTTTTCAACTTCAGAAATGGTTTTACCCCATACGTTTGAAAAATACTTATTTACATTAATGACATCTATAGGCCTTAATATATTTCCATTGATATTAGTGAATGGACCATCTGTTTCTGTTAATAGATTAGTAATAGGTATTTTTTCGATAATTTTCCTTCCTTTTTCAGATTTAATCATTGCTGGATTAATTGAGAAATAATATCCTTCATTAACAATCTCATCAATAAGCTTTAAAGCCCCAGAGTACCAGTGAAATATAGCAAACTTTATATTGTACTTTTTTAAAAGTTCAAGAACTTCTTTTTCTGCACCTCTTGAATGTATACTTAAAATTTTCTTCTTTCCTGAAATGTTTTCCAATATTTTAGTAAAAGATTCAATCTGTATATTCTTCGTGGCATATCCCTCTTTTGAAAAATCTAGCCCAACTTCTCCTATATAGGATGTCATAGAAAGATTTTTTAAGAATAATGCAAATTCTTTTTTATGGACCTCTGCATATAATGGATGCATTCCTAAAGCTAATCTAATCTTTTTTAAGTTTCTAAAATGTGGATATCCCATTTCAAAATGGCTAGGCAGATTTGTCATTGAAATTACCATCATATTAGTATCTACACATTCTTGTAATACCTTTTCTGGGGTTTGGTATAAATCAATATGACAATGGGTGTCTATAATCATAAAAGTCCTAATTTAGATTTGGTAAAGTTATTACCTTTATCTCTAAATAATTGTAGAACTTCATCTTTTGACCTTAAAACCATTTGTGCATAATTTTCCAGATTATCAATATCTATATTGCCGTTAATTAATATGTCTCTTTTCATTTTTTCTAATGAAATGTCTCGATTTAAATAGCTAAATAATGCCGGTAAATCATTGGTTAATGAAGACTGTTGTAAGATATCATTCCCAAAGATTTCATTATCTAGATTTATTTTATTTAAAGCAGCCCTTCTGTATATACAAGGCATACATTTTCCACATTGCTCAGTTCCTGTTTTTATAGCCCAATGTTGCTTTCTTCCTCTTTTACCACAGGAAACGGATAAACTAAAACTTGACTGCAAAGCTCTTGGGTTTGAACAGTTTTCAATCATTTCTCCTTTTGTAGAGAATGAATATGGATTTTCTAACTGTATTGGTAATCCTATTTCCAATAATAATTCTTTTAAGTTATTTAAAACAAATGGATGCGTTGTTCTAGTACTCAAAGAGCTAACCCTAGAAGGGGTTAAGGGATAGTTAATAGAAATTGTTCCGTTTTCAGGAATTATTAAAGTGTTAATTGGTGATAAGTATATTCCTAAACCAATAAAAAATAAAGATCGACTTCTGTAATTATTTTCAATAAATATATTATTGCCATTATCATCTTTTCTACTAAGAGCTAATTTGGATTGTACCCAATAAAATTTATTTGGATAATTTCGTTGTAGATAATTTAATAACCTTTTCTGGTCTCCATTTGGACCTGAAGATTTATAATCAAAATGGGAAACCAATAAAATTCTTTCATTTGGATTTAATTTCTCAAGTTCGTCAATTACTCCTATTAAAGAGTCTAAACCTCCTGAAAAAAGACTTGCTGATTTTATGGAATTTTTCTCGTAAACTGGAATTTTTCTTCTTCTTTGGCGTGGGAAATAATATTCCTCATGTGAGTTCTGGACAAAATTTATAGTCCAATAATCCCCAGTTAAAAAATCTAAGATTTTCTTTAGTTTTATTTCCTTTCCTTGCCAAGTGCTAAGATTATGGACAGGAAAATCAACATCTAAATCTCTTGTCCAACCATCATTAGAATATTTTTCTCTATTAAATAAATTATCCACACCATATACTAATGTAGAAATTAGAAAAAAATCGAAACGTAGTGTAGTAAAATCTACATTAAAATCGAAAACATTTTCAGATTTAAGAAAAGTTAAAGGAATCTTTCTTTCTATGCCATTTTCTATGAAACAAAGTTTTATATTAGAAAATTTTCCTTCTTGTGCTGGGTCGAATTGTATTGTTACTTTCATAATTATTCAAAAACAGTTAATACATCTTGTTGAATATTTTTTATTAGTGTATCGGCATCATTTGATCCCCAATCAACATTTTGTAATGGATTTGTTCTATGCATATCTGAAACTCTTTCCCTGATGAAACTCTTAATTTGTGAAAAAAGACTGTTACAATCATTTTCATTTTTATTTTTAATTAAGTTCTCATAAAACCATTTTGATAAAAGTTCGTTGATATAATTTCCAAAATATCCAATTATAATATCTTCTAAAGAACTAGATTCAAATTTTTCTGACAAAAGAGTTTCTACTTCATCTATGGAATTTGCTTGACCTATTAACTCTTCCATTAATAGTCTAGTAGCTTCTTTCGCTGCAATATCATCAATTGAACTTGAATCAGTTGAACAATATTCAATTAGATGATTTATAATATCGTTAACACTTTTATTATCAAGATTAGTAATTCCTATAAAAGTAAGTGCCTCTCGAATATTATTATTCGAACTAACAAATTTTGAGAGAAAGCCTCCAATTTTCTTTGCTGTTTTGATACCACTTTGTCCTCCCACCTTTGATCCTCCTCGTCCTCCTATAGCGGATCCTCCTAAAGAAGAGACAAAGTTGTTCATAATTGTTTGTTTTTTTTCGGTAGATAATGTTGATCCATTACAATTTGATGTTAAAGAAGAACTCAAGTTTTTCCAGTTAGGAACCATAGAGTGTTTAACATCAGAAAAAGATTTAGATGTTCCCATATTATTTTAAATTAAATGCTTTTGCTGCTTTAGACTTCTTATCTTTAAAATAATCAGATAAAAAGTCACCCATATTTGGATGTGATTTATAATTTTTTAGTCTTAATCCTATAGATGCATCTATATCTAAATCATTTATAACTTTTAGTGATTCTATGTAATGATAAGGCGCATTTTCTATTTTTAATTCTATTAACTCATTGAATATTTCATAATTCCTTTTAGAAATAGGATTACGCTTTAAAGTGGCGGATAATAAATTGAAGAATGTTTCTTTTTCAGCATCATTTAATTCCTTAAACTTATCTTCTATTATTTTCCTTGTTACTGTTGATGTCATCTGATCGGGTTGAAGCTCATTGAAGAGTGACTTTACAATTGGTGGAATCAGACTTGAAGCTGATATTGAGTCATTCAATTTATCCCGTGCTATCCAGAAATAATCCCTTAAATCAACACTTTGTAATGAAGGTTCTACTTGAAGCCAATTTATTATTTTGGGTCTATTCCAATCTTTAAATTTTGAGTCTGCTAGTTCGGTCAGTAGTTTGTTTAAATCCTTATCCTTGCAGATGCCTTCAATTTCGCTGATCTCTTCAGGAGTTCCCTCTTTATCTGCCTGCCAAATAAAAAGTTGCTTAAAAAGTTTGGGTTCAGAGTATTCTAAAATCATGAGTTTTGCTAGAATTGCATCCTGAAAGTTCTCAATAGACGCAACTTTTGCCAATCTCTTTCTAATTGTGTAGGTATTTAAAAATCGCTTAATTTGACGTGGATTGCCATACAAACTACTAGTTATTAAAGGTACTAGAGATGGAATTGTTATAATGTTTGATTTTACTTTTTGAAAGTCATCTGCACTTAAAATACTTTCAAAATTTGATAATCCAAAAGAAGAATATTTGTTTTTCTCTCTAAATTGTTTGAATCCATCCAAAACTTTGTTAAACTGAGTTTCTTCTAATTCTTTTTTACAAACAAGCATTGAAATGTATGTCTCAACTTCCGAATCAGAAAGTCGAGGTAAAGAGTATGGTAATTGAATGAGTTTTTCTAAATAATCAATAACGATTCTATTATTATCTTCTTCTATTTCTTTATTATTTTTATATTTATGCTCTATTGCATGTTTCACTATTCGTGGATCAGCACCAATAATAAATGCTGTTTTTGGAACATTTAAAAATAACTTTATTGCTTCCAAGTTTTCAATAATTCTTTCAGGGGTACATCTATCTAAATCATCAACAATTACTATAAGTCTTTTGAAGTTGGTAGATTCTAGTAATTCAGAAAAATCATTACGGAACTCTGCCACTGCATTAATTTGTTTTTCGCTTTCATCCTTGCTCTCTTTCAAAAAAGATTCATATAATTTTTTACCTTCATCTGATTGTAATTTTTCAATGATTTTCTGTGGATCGTCGCTCCATTCAGATATTTTTTGAATAGCATAAGGAATTAAACTAATCCCTCCAGTAAAATAAGCTGAAACAGCAGGAAGAGCAACATTTTTCAATAACATACCTGCTCCTCTCATCCAATCAATAGATTTCCAAAGTTTTTTAGCTTTATTTTTAACGATATCTTTGACCTCAGCGGACAATTTTTTATTACCATCTATTTCTTTAAGAATAGAATTTAATAATGCTGCTTTTGCATCATCATAGCCTTCAAATGTCCAACCATTGAAATATATACATAGTGATTCCTTGTTTTCATCACTCTCGAATTCATTTTTAATTATTTGTAAGACACTTGATTTTCCACTTCCCCAATCTCCAAAAACTCCTATTGTAATTGGTAAAATGTTTTTGTCATTAATCACGTCTATTAATAAATCTGCATGTACCTTAAATCCTAATAAATCTTCGGATGTTTCATTATCTGCCCACATGTGTTAAATTTTAATAAGTCTAAAATATATGTAATAACTTGAAAATGATTACGGTTTTCCGTAAACACCAAAAATAAAAGTCCTCTTAAAATTTTCAATCAGTATTTTCACGGAATTTCTTAAAGATTTCGACAATTTCGTCACAAAAAAAATCCCAACTCTCGTCAGGATTATTCATTTATGAGTTTAAAGAAATCAGATAAACTAATTTTTCTTGCTTCGCATATTCTAAAAAGTGTTTCGACTGGTATTCTGTAAGTTTCTTCACTTTTAATTTTTCTAATGGTACTTTCTTCTACACCATGATTTTTTGCAAAAGAATTTTGTGACTTGCCTTCTTGAAGCCAAGGTATCAACCATTTTTTTGTAATGTATAAACAAATTTTTTCGTTTATATCTGTCATGAGACAAATGAAATAATTAAATAATAAAAAATTACGGTCGATCGACCGTAATTAAATTTCTTTTCTTACATTTATAAAAAAAATACAAACAATGAAAAAGATAAAAACACATTTCGCTCCCCGGTTTCGGGCAGGTAAGAAGTGCTCCGCATTACAGCAAATGGAGACGTTTTTCCAGTTCAACGACCTGGCAGCCTCTAAAGAAAGGTTAAACAGCATCATGAATTACGCTGTGAAAAAGAATAGCTGGATCAATGAAGATCCGTCCGTTATTTTTCAGTTTCATCAGGCGATGCGGTCGTTTGTTCATGCGGGTTATCTCATCACGTTGAAGGAAAAGAAATGGAGTGCCGGTACTCCGTTGGAAAATGTTTCTCCATTATTTCTGGGCTTGCTTTCGGAGAAGGAATACCAAAACCCGCTGTTGGTCTTTAAAAAAGCATTCAGAGAATACAGCATCCGGGAATTTGATTATTTTATGTCCGGGATGGTCTATTTATCCCTGGGCATCTACGATAATGTCCCGGAAAGGAATATCGTCAATCCGTACATCCATCTGATTAAAATGCTGGATGCAGCACATATTATTCTGGAAAGGAGAGGGAAAAAAGTTAGAAGTTAGAAGTTAGAAGTTAGAGGTGGGTGTACAAAACCATTGCCTGTACTTTTTAAATTTAACGCAAAGGTTTATTCCAACAATGCATAGTTTAGGAGGCAAAGAGAGAATCAATCAAAGATTGATTCGATTAAGCGTATGTTTTATCCATCCTCTTCATCAGCGATGAAATCGCTCCCTTTGCTCCTCTTAAAATCATAAGAGTCATAATAAATCCTTCGTCAAAAAAAATTTATTTACGCAAAGGCTTTACAAAATTATTGTACTATTTTAAGGATGCAAAAATGGAATCAACTTCATTGATTCTTTATAAGCGGACGCATATCCACACAGCTTCATCAGCGATGAATCGCCCCCTTTGCTCTCCTTAAAATCATAAGAGCCATAATAAATCTTTGCGTCAAAAAAATTTCATTTACGCAAAGGCTTTACAAAATTATTGTACTATTTTAAGGATGCAAAAATGGAATCAACTTCATTGATTCTTTCTAAGCGGACGCATATCCACACAGCTTCATCAGCGATGAAATCGCCCCCTTTGCTCCCCTTAAAATCATAAGAGTTATAATAAGTTCTTTGCGTTTAAGAAAATACACTTTGTATACGCGATAACTTTTAAACCAAAAAGGCCTTTCAGAAAAACTGAAAGGCCTTTTACTTCAAAGAAATATATTATTTAATAATCTGCTGATCATACAGAAGATTGTCGTCTTCATCGAAACTTATGATCAGTACTTTATATTGTTTTGCGCTGTCATTATTAAAGAATTTAATTCTTGGAGGGACATAATCGCTGTCAAATAAATTAGGATTCCAATACAGTGTTTCCCGGGTGTCATTTTCAATTTTCTTTGTAGGATCATCGTTGTCCAGCATTTCAATGGGGAATTCTGAAGGCTGATCATATCCTTTGATGACAGATGAGTTGTTCTTCTGTGTTTTTGTGTCGCTGCTTTTGGATTTCATATTCCCTTTCATCGTGTAGATAACTACTGCATCGCCTATTAATCCAGCTCCTTTAAGAATTTTTACCATCGCAATATTGCTGGGAGGAAGGTTGGCAATCATAGATGCATCACTCGGGGTTTCATCCAGATACAGCTTAGCCTGCTGGCCGCGGATATAAGGTACGTTAACGCCTGAATTATTTCTTTGAAACGTTAAACCGGCAGCTCTTCCCTGCAGCCAGTCTAATATATTATTGGACCCGGCAATATGCTGGTCTTCATTCACAAAATCGAATATGGTAGAATTCATAGAGCTGAACATTCCGGTGGACAGCTGTTTGTCCAGTTCTTCTTTCGGATCTGCCTTTTTCCCTACTACTTTTACTTCTTCAATCTCTATATCATTCTGTGCTGTTTTCCTGATGTTCTTTTGAGTGTTGATGGCTCTGGAAATCGTTGGAGAAAGCGTTTTATTTTCACCGGATTTTACCAAAGTATATTTTGTACCCGGGAAATTGCCATTAAATGATACAGTGTTCACTAAGGGCTCCACGGTGACGAATAAATTATCCGTATTAGATTTATTATCTGCTGAATTAACAAATAATGAAACTTCCAGCGGTTCATCATAGTTTAGGTTGTTTAAATAGGCATATCCGTTTTGATCCGTCTTAAATTGCTCAATGACAGGTTCATTTTTACCCAGTTTCAAGATTAAATTTACACTCGTGTTAATCAGCAGGGAACCGTTATTAATAGGCTTTACCTTGTAAGAAAGATAGGGTTGGGGATTTGTTTTAATTGTGGGTGCAGATCCGCTAAGCACGGAATTCCAGTCAAATCTTTGCCATTTTTCAGAAATAAGGAGCGCGTCCAATGCTTCCGTATTGGCGTTTTTAGAAAAATACTGCGCCGGGCTGTCTATTTTTGATGTAAAATCTCCCGTTAACCAAAGTCCGCTCAGTAGATTTTCTTCTTCAGGATTGGGAGTGCCGTTATCCTCACTTACCAAAACAGTATAATTTTTAAAATAGGATTCCGGAGAAAGATCAATGCTGTTGAAAGCTCTTGGGGTTGGTTTTATATTCTGAGCGATAACTTCTGCTTTTTCAATCTTTAAAATTCCGGGCTTTATAAAGCAAAGTCTTTGAGCTACCAGATTGTCCTGCCCGTCAAAAATGGCTAATTGCAGAATACCGTTAGATCCATTGCTGATTTTTGTAGGAATAAGACTTGTAGCTTCATTGGTTAAATTGTTGATATTGGCTTTGTAGGCCATGTGGTTATTAATAGTCCCTACAATTTTATAATTTTTAAGCTGCTCTTTTAAATTGACGCCTTTTAAGGTGTATTTAATCCCTTCTTTAGAGCTGGAAACTTCCAGACTCAGACCGCTGTCCGCAGCCTGTGGCAGATCTATTGTCTTGCTTTTTCCCGCGTTATCCTGAATAATAACCTGATATTTCTTTCCAGAGGCAGGAGTTATTTTAAAAGAGGCAACGTTTTTGTCAAAAGACTTGAATGTAGTTATGGGTACATTGGGATTTTGCGCATCTATGACCTTTCCGGACCAGTTTTCCGGCAGGGAAGCAGTGGCTGATAATCTTACGGCAAATTTCGCAGGCACCCCGTTGATGAAAGTTCCGCCTTCCGGAAAGGCTTTTGCAGACCAGTCAGAAATTTTGGAAACTACCAGGGATTCGGTGGATTTAGGATTGTACACCGGAATGGTTTTAACCATCTGAAAATCTTCGTTAAAATTCGTCATGTAAGGAGTATAGGCCCTTACAAAATAAACCTGTTCCGGAAGATCTTCTTTCAGCTGGAAATCTCCGCTGCCTTCACCGCGGGTAAGAAGTATCGTTTTCCAGTCTATTAATTTTTTATCAGAATTGTAAAGTTCAACAAATAGGGTAGTAGATAATGGAGAACGGCCATATCCGTCAAATACAAAACTTTTAAACCAGATTTTGTCACCCGCAGCATATTGTGATTTATCGGTAAGTAAATAAACTTTCTCCTGCTCGTAATTATTCTCAAGATTGGTAAGTGCTTTTTCTAATTTAGTTTGTGCCAGTACAGGCTGTACCATTGAAATAAGCAATACACAGAATATATTTTTCATAGAAATCTCAGCGCATTTTAATTCAGTGCTAATGTAATCATTTAAAGGCTTCAAAAACGGATAATATCATTCATTTTTTGAGTTTCGGGGTGCGGGTTTCGCGGTTTTGAGATTCAAAGTTTAAAGTTTAAAGTTCAAAGTTTAAGGTTTAAAGTTTAAGGTTAAAAGTATTTATCAAAGTTTAAACCTGTCAAACAGCAACTAAAATCCCGAATCCCGCACCCCGAAACTCAAAACCTGAATCCATATTATCAGCTGTGAAGGGTTTTATGCTCTCCGGACTTCTGATTTAAAGAATGTTAAAAGGCCCGGATTATAAAATCTAGGCCTGACTTTTTTAACGGATACACTTTACGCGAGAGTGTTATATTCTGAAAATTACATTTTCTTACAATTTATGGACTGTTGGCCTTGCGTAAGCTTTATACCGGTAACTTCTCCTTTTTCATCCAGGGAAAATTTAAGATAGGCTCCGGTATCAAAAGAATAAAAATCATTTTCACCGATCCTTTTTAACAGGGCTTTTCTGCTTTCTTCACCAAACTTTTTAGGATCGTACAATGCTATAAAGAGATGGTTTTTTCCAGCCTGGGTTATACGGAATTTTCCAACGGTAATGATTCCTGCAAGTTTGGCTTTATAAATTCCGTTGTATATTTCTGTAGGAGGAGCCGTTTTACTATGATACACCGTGAAATCAGGATTTTTATATTTTTTTTGATAGTATTTTGAGGCAACACCGGCTACAATATCATTGAGCTTTACATTCGTTCCGTTTGCCAGAATGGCAATACTAAATTTGTCCTCAGGAAAATAGGCTACACCTGAATGAAATTCATCTATTCTTCCGGTATGTCCGTAACCTGTTTTTCCGTAAAAAGGAGTTTTAAATAATCCATAGCCCATAATAGAAGGGGAATTTGCATCTTTCATGATTTCCAGTGATTTTTTTGAAACCAGGTTTCCTGCAAAAAGCTCCTGCATTAATTTTAATAAATCTTCGGTTGTAGAAACCATGTTTCCTGCTGAAAATGTGAAATCCGGATGGGTTTCTGATTCTTTAGCCCAGTTTTCACCGTCAAATTTATAAGAGGATGCTCTCTTCCCATATTCCCCTTCATCACTTTCACAATAGGTATTATTAAGACCTATCTTATTGACAATTCTTGCCGTGATGTTTTCTTTATAGGAGCTTCCGGTAATATCTTCTATAATATATCCAAGCAGTAAATAATTTGAATTACTGTATATGCTTTCTTTTCCCGGCTTAAATTCTGGTTTTCCCTGCTGTACAAGCTTCAGCATAGTTTCTCTTGTATAATTTCTGCTTTTCTGGTCATAATAATCTTCCCATTCCAGATAATTGTATATCCCGCTGGTATGGTTCAGCATATTTCCAATGGTAATTATTTCAGCGTTTTTAATCATAGGAAAATATTGGCTGAGTTTGGAATCCAGAGATAATTTGCCCTCTTCTATCAGCTGAAAAACAACAATTGCGGTGAACACCTTTGTAATAGAACCAATTCTATATTGATCTGAATGATCAGCAAACTTATTCAACCCGCCTTTGTATACAGTTGCGCCGTTTTTTTGGAGCATGATATTGCCGGAAAAGGCATTGTTTTGCTGAAAATTGGTCACTAAACTGTCAATGGAACCTGTAATGTCAGGATTTTGCCCGGATAAGAAACCAAAAACAGAGAAGATCGTTAATAAGCAGATTTTTTTCATTGTTAATTATTATTTTTATGCAAATAAAGAGAGGTTTACTCTGCTTTATCATTCTTTTTTGACTAACAACAGAAAAGCATGGACATAAAATTTACCCATGTTTTACGATTCGTTTGTCCCTGAAAAAGGCATGTTGGTGTAAAAAAAATATTCTATGAGAGAAAAGATTTAACTTTACGTTTTTATACAAAATATGAATGAAATCTCTACAGGTGTATAATTTGATTAGGCTGTTGCTTAATATATTTTTTTTCGGACTTATTGTATTCGCCAGTATCGATAATAATGATAAAAACCTGCCTTTATTTGCTATTTTTTCATACAACATCATGATTTTTATTCCTGCATGGATCAACAATTTTGTACTTCTTCCCAGATTCAGGAGCACTAAAAAAGTTAAGGATTATCTAATCAA
Organism: Chryseobacterium endalhagicum; assembly: GCF_016745235.1. GTDB lineage: Bacteria > Bacteroidota > Bacteroidia > Flavobacteriales > Weeksellaceae > Chryseobacterium > Chryseobacterium endalhagicum. The sequence goes on from NZ_JAELVM010000001.1 coordinate 1,387,790, forward strand.
AGTATTGATTGTTTTAACCATTTCGATCGGTGCAGCAGGGTATTACTTAAGCTGTCTGTATGACCATTTTAATAAAAACGAATTGGAAGACTTTACAGCGTTGGCTGTAACTTCTTCAGCTCCTACAGTCTTAGAAAAATATCAATCTTATTTTGATGCTTACCCCGGGATTATCGTCATTGCGGTAATGATGGCCATTGGTTATACAGTACAGGAATATCTGTTAAGAATCAAAAAAAATGAATCTGCGCTTGCCCAGCAAAGAATTGCAGAACTTAGTTTGCTCAAATCTCAAATTAGTCCTCATTTTCTTTTTAATGTCCTGAACAGTTTATATGCCTTATCTCTTAAAATGTCGAAAGAAACACCGGATGTGATCTTAAAGCTTTCGGATATCCTGAGATATTCGCTGTACGAATCACAGCCTAAAGAAATTTCTGTCGCCAGCGAAATACATATCCTTCATACCTATATCGATATTGAACGACTGAGAATGCCGGCCAATGCAACAATTTCTTTTCAACACGATGATGTAAAAGAAAGTGTTAAAATCGCACCGATGCTTTTATTACCTTTAATAGAAAATGCTTTTAAACACGGTATCGATTCAACTATCGATGGTTCTTATATTGACGTAACTTTATCTTGTAACGATACCCGTCTTCTATTTAAATGCACAAATAGCTTTAAAGAAACGATAAGTAAAGATTTTGGCGGAATTGGCATTGAAAACATTCGTAAACGTCTTAAACTGCTGTATCCTTCAAAACATTTGTTTTCAGTACAAAAGGATGAAAATATTTTTACAGTTACCCTTGAAATAAAATTTTAATAATGCGAAAAATAAAATGTCTGGTTGTAGATGATGAAAAACTAGCTCAGGAGGTGCTGATTCATCATATTTCAAAATTTGAGATTTTGCAGCTGGAAAGCGTGTGCAATAACGTTTTTGAATTAATCAGCTATTTAAATAAAAATAAGGATATTGATTTAATTTTCTTAGATATTAAAATGCCTGAAATCAATGGTAATGATTTCGTCTCGATTTTCAATAATCCGCCTGCCATTATCTATACCACAGCTTACCATCAATATGCTTTGGACGCATTCAACCAAAATGCGGTCGATTATTTGTTAAAACCCATCTCACTGGATCGTTTTTCTAAAAGCATAGAAAAAGCCCGCATACATTTACAGCATACCCAAGCAATCTCCTCAGTAAATAATGAAAAAGAGAATGAGAGTTTTTACGTTAAAAGTGAAAAACGGCTGGTGAAAATAAACCCTTCGGAGTTAATTTATATTGAAGGAATGCGTAATTACATCTGTTTATACACCGAAACTAATAATGTAATAATACATGGCACATTAACTACCATTGAAGAAAATTTAAAACACCTGAATTATATTTGCCGGGTACATAAATCTTTTTTTATTAATCTGAACAAAATCAATTACGTAGAGCAGCATGTGGTATCATTAACCAATAAAAAGAACATTCCTGTTGGGTTGAGTTATCGCGATCTGCTGTACAAAAAACTACAAATACTGTAATCTTATTACGTTTTTGCTTATAAACCAATCATATACGATACAGAAACTAAGTGCTTTTTCTTTTAAGGTTGAAAGAAACGATTTACTTATATTTGCCGCAAAGCAAATTTAAATGTTCAAAAAAGTAAACACTGTATTTATTCTTGGCTTTTATACGGTTTTTTGTTCGGCCCAGCAGGTTCGGCCCTCCAAATCATCTGAAATTTACCGCGAACTCAAAACCCTTAAGCAGCTGCCTAAAGTTTTATACCTTGCGGCGCATCCCGATGATGAAAATACAGGATTACTCTCCTGGTTAATCAACGATCAAAATGTAGAAACTGGGTATTTGTCTTTAACCAGAGGTGATGGCGGGCAGAATTTATTAGGCACAGAGCAGGGTGCTGCATTGGGTTTAATCAGGACGCATGAGCTTTTAGAGGCCAGAAAGTTAGATGGCGCCCAACAGTTTTTCACGCGGGCGATTGATTTCGGCTTCTCTAAAAATACGACCGATACCTTTAAACAATGGGATGCAGACAGCATTACAGCGGATGTAGTCTGGGTTATCCGTCAATTCCGTCCTGATATTATCATTTGTCGTTTTCCTCCTACTGCTGCGGCGGGTCACGGACAGCACGCGGCTTCGGCTGCGGTGGCGGAAAAAGCTTTTAAGCTGGCAGGCGATAGAACGGCTTTCCCGGATCAGCTAAAATATGTCAATGCATGGCAGCCCAAACGAGTATTGTGGAATACTTTCCGCTTTGGCGGGGTCAATACGACAGCTGAAAATCAACTGAAAATTACCGTTGGGCAATATGATGCGCAATTGGGAATGGGCTACGGTGAATTGGCAGGATTAAGCAGAAGTTTACATAAAAGCCAGGGTGCAGGAACACAGTCTGTAGCCGGCATCAGAACTGAATATTTTAGCCACGTTGTTGGCGAACCTGCAAAAACAACACTTTTTGACGGAGTAGCTAAAACCTGGACCGCAAAAGGAAATACTGATATTGACCAATCATTAGATCAAATTATTTCCGCTTTCAATTTCAATAATCCTGATCTTAGCTTACCTGCTTTGCTTGCTTTGCGAAAAAAAGTCATGGCGCTAAAAGATGCAGAACTAAAAAAGGATAAACTTAAATCTCTTGACCATATTATTTTAAGCTGTGCCGGGTTTATGGGCGAGGTGGTTACCAATCAGGCTGAAGCTGTTGCCGGAGATCATTACAATTTCAGGTTAAATCTGATTTCAAGAGCTGAAAACCCTGTCATTTTAGAAGATGTAAAATGGTTAAGTCAGTCAGAAAGCTTCAACAGAAAATTATCAAAAGATTCTTTAATTACCATTCAGCATGACATTCAGATTCCTGCAGATGCAGCACTCACAGAACCTTACTGGTTGGCAAAATCTCCCACGAACGCAGCCACTTTCTCTGTTCCGAATGATACTTTAATCGGTTTGCCAGAGGCAGAATCCCCACTGAATGTTTGGGTTGGTTTAAAAATCGGCTCGGAAAAATTTCAGGTTAAACTTCCTTTATCTTTCAAAAAATTAGACCCGGTGCGGGGTGATGTGGTGGAAGCCTTACGTATTGTTCCTGCATTGGAACTGAAATTTACACAACCGCTTTATGTGGTCAGAGAAAATGAAGATTTACATTTGAGTTTAAATCTTAAGGTTAATTCTGCCAAAAAGTTCAGCAATGGTAAGGTAAACCTGATGTATAACGGAGAACGGTTAGGCGGCGCTGATGTAAGTTCGCTCAATGGAAAAGATACTACCATCGATTACATTATTCCAAAAACTAAGCTTGCCGCAATACATTCATCCCGCTTGCAACTGGATGCAAACTTTGTTGCAGATGGAGTCACTTATAATAAAAAACAGGTATTAATTCAGTACCCGCATTTACCCTCTTTGCAATATTTTGCGCCTGCAACGGTAACCGTCATGAAAGGCGATATTCAGGTGAAGGTTAAAAAAGTGGGGTACATAGAAGGTGCGGGTGATTTCATTCCTGAGTTCCTGCGCATGTCAGGGATTCAGGTAGATGTTTTGAAAGACGAAGATTTTTATGGCAGCATAGATCAATCCGGCGGAAACGGTAGCCTAAACAAGCTGTCGCAATATGATGCCATCGTATTGGGTGTCCGTGCCAATAATACAGAGAAAAAGCTGGGCCGCTGGATGCCTTTTTTATGGTCTTATGCAAAAGCCGGAGGTAATCTGGTGATGCAGTATAACACCAACCAGGATACAACCGTTGACCAATTGGGAATGTACAATTTCAATATTGCCAATAAGAGGGTTACCGAAGAAAATGCCGCGGTTAAATTTTTAAATCCCAATCATAAATTACTGAACTTTCCGAACAAAATTACTGCGGATGATTTTAAAGGCTGGGTACAGGAGCGCGGTGCCTATTTCCCTGCTCAATGGGATGCAGCATACGAACCGCTTTTTGAAATGCACGATACAGAGGAAGAGCCACTGCAGGGATCAACTTTATATGCCAAATATGGAAAGGGTAATTTTATTTATACACCGTTGGCCTTTTTCAGACAGCTGCCTGCGGGAAATGTTGGGGCAGCACGTTTATTTTTTAACTTTTTATCTGCACAGAAAAACTAATGAACAATCAACTTAAAAACTGGAATACATGGTACATACTATTAGCCGTTGCATTAGTATTGCAGATCGCATTTTATTATTGGTTTACTAAATCCTGGGCATGAGTAATATAGATTGGACCGTTCTCATTTTTACATTGGTTGCAGTGGTTGTTTACGGCGTATTCATCGGTCGTGGCCAAAAAAGCAACGAATCTTACCTGAAAGCAGATAATAAAATGCCCTGGTACATTGTGTTGATAGGGATTATGGCTACGCAGGCCAGTGCCATTACTTTTCTTTCAGCACCGGGTCAGGCGTATACAGACGGGATGCGTTTCGTGCAGTATTACTTTGGTCTGCCTTTGGCGATGATTGTGATCTGTATCACGTTCATCCCGATTTTTCAGCGCTTGAATGTGTATACTGCCTATGAATATCTGGAAAACCGTTTTGATAAAAAAACAAGGGTACTCACTTCACTGCTTTTTCTTTTTTCCAGAGGCTTATCAACGGGAATCAGTATTTACGCTCCGAGTATCATCTTATCAAGCGTTTTAAACTGGAATATTTATTTAACCAATGTTTTAACGGGTGGTATTCTGTTGATTTATACCTATGTTGGCGGTGCAAAAGCGATCGCCCACACCCAAAAATTACAGTTTCTGATTATTCTGGGAACCATGGCTTTTGCAGGGTATCTGCTTATTCAGAATATGCCGAATGGAATTGGCTTTAATGATGCGTTGTATCTGGCGGGAAAATCCGGAAAGCTCAATGTCATCACCACAGAATTCGACTGGAAAGACAAATACAATATCTGGAGCGGGCTGATCGGCGGTTTTTTTCTGGCCCTTTCTTACTTTGGGACAGACCAGAGTCAGGTTGGGAGATATATTACTGCGAAAGACAATACCAATGCAAAAATGGGCTTGCTGCTGAACGGATTGGTTAAAATTCCGATGCAGTTTGCTATTCTCCTCATTGGTGCTTTACTTTTTGCTTTCTTTTCTTTAAAACCGGCTCCGATTTATTTTAACGAACGCTCTTATCAATATTTAAAGGAAACAAAACCTGAACAGGCTGCGGTTTTTGAAAAAGAGCATCAGGATTTGCAAACAAAATTTAATGCTGAATCGAAAGAAATTTTAAAGTTAAGAGAAAACAATTCTCCACAACTTCAAAAAACAATTCAGGAATTTAAAAATACACAAACCCAGGTAAAAGCACTTCACGGCAGGGTAGAGGAAGCGATCAATCATTCAAATTATAATGCAGAGAAAACGGATACGAATTACATTTTCCTGTATTTCGTAAAAAATACCTTGCCTGTAGGGATGATCGGTTTACTGTTTGCCGTCATTTTTCTTGCGAGCTGGGGTTCCATTTCCGCAGCGCTGAATTCCCTTGCCGCCTGCTCATTAAAAGATGTTCATTTGATATTTAAAAAAGAAATTCCTGATGATGCCACCGAATTGAAGTACAGTCGCCTTCACACCTTAGCCTGGGGTATCTTCTCAATCGGCGTCGCGATGTTTGCTACGCAGATGGGTTCTCTTATTGAGGCGGTTAATGTATTAGGTTCTCTTTTCTACGGCCCGATACTGGGGATTTTTCTGGTCGCTTTTTACTATAAAAAAATCACCGGTTCTAATGTATTTATTTCTGCCATTTTATCAGAAATTGCGGTTATTGCCGTTTATAACTTTGATATCGTTTCTTTCCTTTGGCTTAATGTCATTGGGGCAGTGGCCGTTATTTTATTTTCAGCAATCGGGTTGCTGTTTTATAAGAAGAAAGCAGTAAATTCGTAAACAAACAAAGTAAACATACAAACAAAAATATTATGAAAACCATCATTAGATCAGCTGCCGTACTTGTTGCGACAATGACAATCTCCATGAATGCCTTTGCACAGGACACTAAAAAACCTGCCAGCCCTGCGGCTACTGCTACGGGAAAAATTAAAGATGCAACCATTACCATTGCCTATAGCAGTCCTTCTGTTAAAGGGCGTACCATCTGGGGCGGTTTAGAAGCTTATGATAAAGTCTGGCGTGCGGGTGCCAATGATGCCACGACTTTCGAAACGGATAAAAATATTACCGTTCAGGGTAAACCGTTGCCTGCAGGTAAATACAGCTTTTTCTTAATTCCTAAAGAAAGCGGAACCTGGACTGCGATTTTTAACAAAGAGCCCAAACAATGGGGTGCTTATAAATACGAACAGGCAAAAGATGCTTTACGGGTTGATGTAAAAACAAAAGCTTTACCAGCAACACAGGAAACCTTAGTGTATAAAGTAAACAGTAATGGATTCACAATGGATTGGGATAAAATCTCAGTTCCTGTAGAGATCAAATAAATTTGAATATAAGAAATTAAAATCCCGTTAATCCGGGATTTTTTTATTGTTTCAAAGATTATTATTGTAAGTTCCATTGATATTGACGCACGTTCATACAAACACTTTTATCGATGATGTGGAAAACAAAAGTCTATTTGATTTTTAAAACCGGTAGCCCATACTCAGTCCAAGCTTTATAACCTGATCGTGATCTGTTTTATCTGCATTGAAAACAAGTCTTCCGTAGGCTGTATTGGCTTCAAAAACAAATCCTTTCCTGGTAACCAGTTTCCATCCAAAACCCGCACCTAATGCAAGATCATAAACATCTTTACCTTCAGTGAATGTTGTATGATCTGCTGCATAGATTTTTTTTCCATCAATGGAAGTGAGCATTCCAAATCCTTCGACAAAAAAACCGGAAGCATATTTTTTCCCAAAATAATATCTGTAGTAGGGAGAGATATAGTAATTCATATCCTCATTTGCTGAATGCTCATATACCTTGAATGCAGAAATCCCTATTGAAGAATTTTTGTTGAGAAACCGTTCATAACCGGCTTCCACGGCACCCATTAAAGGCGCAAATAAATTTAGTTTAATTTCATTGTTTTTCTGATAAGGATTTGCATCAGTTTCACTTTGAGCATGGACAGAATAAAAAGCAAACAAAAGGATGAGTACTGAAAAGATTTTTTTCATAAAAATTAATTTAAATTATTTAAGTGCAAAACTCAAATAATTCAAATTAGGACGGGTTTCAAAAGCTTAAAAATGGAGAAAATGGTACTTATTTGATGGTGTTTTTATATTCATTGGGGGTCTGTCCGGTCACTTTTTTAAAGGCTTTAAAAAAAGTTGTTTTTGAAGTAAAGCCGGCTTCCAGTCCCATTGTCAGCAGATTATAGTTTTCATATTCCGGATCTGATATCATTTCCTTCACGGCTTCCACCCGATATTGATTGATATAGTGGGCAAAGTTGTCTCCTGTTACTGTGTTTACAATTTGTGAAACATATCCAGCACTTATCCCTAGTTTTTCAGCTACTTTTTCTCTGTTTAATGTACTGTCGGTATACATGTGCTGCTCTTTGCAAAGCAGCTCAAGTTTTTGAAAATAAAGATTGTCACCTGTTATAGATTCTCTGGATTCTTCTGCAGGGCTATTTTCTTCCGGTATACTGTTTTCTGCAATTTGCAGATTGGGATGTACAATAGCCAAATCGTTGTTTAGAAAATGGTAGACGGCATCTTTGTTTTTGGCAAGCTTGTATTTGTAAATGCCTATATAGGCTGTCCAGTGAATGATAAATGTTGCGGATAAAGCCAGCACGCTCATGGTAGAGGAAATGTCTATTCCCAAAAAGAAGCCAGCCATATAGGTAATGAGCCAGGTAGATAACAATAAATAGAGCGTAGTTAATAACGTAATTACCCATTTTTTCTCTTGCGGATCTTTTAAATGTCTTATCATAAAATAAGAGTAAAAAGGTGGAAACAGGATGATGATAAAGGCAAATAAAAGCTGAATCAGTCTAAGTATATTGATGATCAAAATGCCTGAATCTGCGATTTTATAAATTCCTAAAATATCATTAAGATGATAGGTAATGGTAAAAATAGAGGAATAGGCAAACGGAATATAATACCAATAAGTTCTTTGTCTGTTCTTTACGGTATCATCAATCCTGTGTATTATAAAAAGGAAGATGAAGACGGGGAGTAAAAATATCCACTCAATATAGTCCAGAAAACGTAGCAAAGGATAGGACCTGAATGCACCTTCAATTTCAAAAACATAATTCAGTAAAACCATGGAAAGTGCAAATAGTAAATAAGCCAAATACTTATTTGAATTACTATTGAACAGGGAAGATTTTAAAATAACTACGCCTAAGACGATTCCCTGAAAAACAGCAATATTTAAAAGTGTTGTATAGATCAATTTTTTAATATAAAATTTGTTTTTAAATATAGCTCTTTGCTGCGAATTGATAAAAACGAATTTATACTAATAGTGGGAGCTTTTTTAAGGTGTTGAGGAACGAGTTCAACTGAAATGAATTATTAATTTGTAGAGAAATTAAGTGTAGAAAACAGTTCTGGTGAATAAAAAAAAGACGCCACCTCTATTAAAGTGACGCCATTTGGCTGTTGGTGACCAAGACAGGATTATTTTCAAACTCTTTCATCGATGATTTGGTTCGATTGAGCCCAATTAAACTGCGGCTACGGAAGCTTCAGCTCTGACTAATTTTGCCAGTTAAAATATTAACCTGTTATTTTCAATGACTGAATATATCCGTCAGATAATTGAAAATGATATTTCAAAACAACAGGACTGCCTGGAAAATTTCCTGAAACTTCCGCAGATAAGATGTTTTCATTTTCATTATAGTGTAGTGGTTTCATAGTGGCCTGGTATTCTTTGTTGGCTTTGTCAATCCAGTTTTCAATTTCAGCTTTTCTGTTATGGGTTTGGCCTTCATCATATACCTCTGCATTTTCGGTAAAACAATTTGCATACGCTGAACTGTTAAATTCATTTTGCGCTTTTACTAAGTCTGAGATAATGTTTGGTAAATTCATTGTATTATATTTTAAGTTTATTAAATGGTTGGCACAGTGCCGCCATCGATTACAAATTCAGTTCCGGTTAAATAATTAGCTCTTGGTGAAACAAGAAACCCTACTAATTCAGCGACTTCCTGCGGTTCAGCAGGTCTGCCATAAGGTATTCCGCCAAGTGCATCCATAACACTTTTTTGAGCCTCCTCAACAGACGTATTTGAACCTTTGGCGATCCTTTCCAAAAAAGCATCTGTTGCCGTTGTTTTTATCCATCCCGGCGAAACAGTCAGCACACGAACACCCTTCGGTGTAACTTCATTAGATAAACTTTTGCTGTAATTGATTAATCCTGCTTTTGCTGCTGCATACGGCAAAGTAGAATCGTACAAAGGCAATTTGCCCTGAATTGAAGCGATGTGAATAATAACCCCTGCTTTTCGCTCTATCATTTGTGGTAAAAATCCTCTGTCCAGCCGAACAGGAGCAAGCAGATTAGCCCGTAGGGTTGATTCCCAGTCTTCATCAGATAATACGGTAAAGCCGCCTGAGGGTGTTGATGAAGAGCCAAGATTGTTGATAAGAATGTCCAGCCTGCCGTAATGAGACAGCACTTCGCTGATTACTTTTTGAGCTCCTTCCGCTTCACTTAAATCAGCTGAAATAAAATGAAGATGGCTGTTTTCTTCTTCAGGTGCATTTCTTGCGGTGATAATAACCGTTGCGCCAGCTTGTAACAGCCTTTCTGCAATTGCTTTTCCGGTTCCTTTCGTACCTCCGGTTACCAGGGCAATTTTACCTTGAAGTTCATGGTTGTAATTAAATTGATTTTGCATTGTCTGATTCTTTGATACAAATTTCCGAAGTATCACGCTTTCAGACAATAACGGAAAACCGAATCGCATAGGGATAATTTTTTCCCCTATTGTACAATTTGGTACATTGGACTAAATTTGTTTATGCATGAGAGAAAAATACCTTTGAATTTAAACTGCGGTCTCGACCTTATTGGTGAAGTCCTTTACGGAAAATGGAAGATCCGTCTGCTATGGTTTATCAATGAAGGGCAACTGCGTCCCAGTGAATTGCAGCGTAAAATTCCGGATGCTTCAAGACGGGTTTTAAATATCCAATTGAAAGAATTGGAAGAGCACGAGCTCGTGACAAAGAAGATTTACCCGGTTGTTCCGCCAAAAGTTGAATATTCTCTCACAGATTTTGGGAAGACCTTAATTCCGGTAATTTCTGCATTAGGGTATTGGGGTGATGAGAATGAAGCCAGGCTGAGAAGGGTAATTTTAAACAGAATGGGGGAGAATGATTGAGATGGGTATTCCAGAATTGTTTTGTATGTAAATAGTAAATGGGACAAACTAATTTTAGAAACATAACTAATTTACAGTATATAATCTAATGAATTGATGGTTTTGATTTTTAAGGAAAAAAAATGGCGCCGTTTGGCTGTTGGTGAACTTGCTGGTTGGAGCATCGAACCAATTTTTAAAAAATCTTGAAGGTGTTTTATATGTATGTATTTGAAAAATAAGTGTTTATATTGATGTTTGTTTTGTGTGTTAACAATATGGAAGATACTATACCAAAATTCGATGGTTCTTTTGGTAGACAAGTTTTTCGCATAATTTCTAAGAGTAAAGATTTTCAGGTGAAATTTAAAATGCAATGATCGAACTTATCTATGCCCTGCATATTTCCGGCAGTGTCTCCAATGGAATGGTAGGATTAAAAAGAATTAGTAAGCTTTTTTGAGGAATTATTCGAGGTTAATCTTGGGGACATCCATCATGCGTTTTACCAAATGAAATATCGGGCTGGTGAAAAGCAAGTTACTTACATCACCTTACGAATTCATTAGAACAGTATATGGAAAGAGATCTTTAATCATCGTACGTTCTTCAGGTCCGGCAATAAATGAATTTTTAAAAGGGGTATCTCATATTGAGACCCCCTTTTTTATTTAAAGCTTATTTATTTAATGTTTTATTACCAATTGAACAGATATCCTCTCTTCTGGAGCTGTTATTATAACAAAATAGCTGCCACTTGGTAGATCAGAGGTTGAAAAATTAACATTGTTCAGCCCTTTGTTAAAATTCTTATTACTTTCGATAGATTTCACCATTTTCCCAAGCAGATCAAATACCTGTATATTAATAAGATTGTTCTGGGACAATTCAAAATCCAGTTTTGCAAAATCGGATGATGGATTTGGCGCTATACTAATCCCTTTAAAATTTGAATGAGTATTAGAAGGACTTGTTTTAGCCATTTCTTCATAAAAAGATTCTCCAGTTTCCTGTGTATGGTTGATCTTTACGTTAAAGACACATGCACTTCCATAATGCTGATCCGGTTTTTCAGCGGATACCTGTGAAACGGTATACTGATAATCCTGAATCAGATCTGTTGGCTGTTTAAGTTCAAAAGTGAACTTTATTGCCCTGTATTCTCCAGGCTCCAGTGAAATGTTAGCCAATTGAGCATTGTCGAAATTGGTAACCTCAATCTCATGTTTTTCAGCATTAAAAATTTCTATTCCTTTTCCTTCTGATCCTGCAGCCGTCCATTTCTCCCATAAGCGATCATCCAGTTTAATTTTTATTCTACCTATATTGCTGAAACTGTTATCGTTTACCATAGTTCGGTCAAACCTTACTATAAAGTCTGTTTGAGTTGAAGTAGGATTTCCGATAAATATTGAACTGTCATATTGATAGTGCGTTCCCTCCGATACTCCAAGTGGTACCAAAGAAGTATTACGCGTTACAATATTGTTGTTATTTTTAACATTGTCTCCCATCATATTGGTTGTGCTGGCGGGAAGCTCACTGTACATAGGGTCATTGACGTTAACTATTCTTCCCAGGAAACATAATATAGGATTGCTGATTACGTTGGGGTCTCCAAATAATGACGGGTTTACCGGCTGCCACTTCGCATCAATGATGATTTCCTGTCCCGGCTGTAAAGGTGGAACAATAAACCCAGGAGTGCTAGGATTGCTGCTGTCATAATCAGGAGCATTACTATTGAAAACCAGACTTTTTGATTTTAATTCCCCTCCGGCAGGAATGCAGGTACTGGTTTGTGGGTTTATAATACACTTTGATCCATCCCATGAATTAAGAGCAGTTGGCGAAGGAGGATTCACAGGAACTATATTATTGTCCCAAGATTCCCCTGTGGCACCCATAGTCCAGTATAGCCTTACACGGCTTTCAGTAGATTCTGTACAGCCAATATTTCTTACTCTGAATCTCATTATATTATACCTGGACGGATCAGAAGAATAACCGGGATTCTGATGAGTAACGCTTAATCCATTCACTGTCTTTCTGTTCCAGATATCATTGCTTTCCCAGATAACTTCATTTCCCGGCGATGGTATATAAGGTTCAGCTCCGGTATCAGCAGCATTGTCGAATGCGGCCAGATCCCACCTGTAGTTGACCTGATTATAATTTTCATAATCTATCTGGTCCGGAAGAAGTCTTGTCCCATAATAGGCGATGTCCATATTGGGTAAAGTAAGATTAGGAACCTCTGTTACGGTTATAGCATTAGGATTTATAGAAGCTAGTTTATAACCTTGGCTACCATTTTCCTTTGAAACATAAAATTTCCAGTCAGCAGCCCTTTCAATATAAGAGTTATGATATGCAGCAGAATTTGGTATATAATGGGCATACTGAAATAGCAGATTGATAATAAGAATTCCTTTATATGCCGGATTGTAACTGTTCTGTGCAATAATAATGTTATTATAATCAACAAATTCAACTCCATGAACTTTTCCTGGTGCAGGAATAATCGGATAAGTAGTATTGATGTAATTACCCTCTGAATCTAGGTTATGAACTATTAAGTTGGAAGTACCTTCTCCAAAAGCTAATCGCATATTTCCCGTTACCGGATCTTCAAATAATTCTACATCAGTTGGATCATCTGTACCAAAAGCAGGTAATAATCCATGATGTGAGATTCCATTTCTATCAATAAGAAATTTATCCACATTATTCCCAACAACAAATAAATAACGGGTCTTGTTTTTTCTCAACTTAGATATCGCAAAGGCCTTATCTCCCTTTGGACCTATATGTTCTGTCTGAGAAAGTGAGACTGAAAGACCATTAACTGTTACTTTTACATATATCAACTCATTGCTGCAATTAATACATACCGGCCTTTGTGTCATGGCAATAATGTAAAATTCGTTGCACGTTCCCGGAACGTTAACTACCGAAACTTCTCTGCCAAGATTATTGATATCAATATAACCTACATTAACATTATTTCTATTGTAGACGCTATTTCCCCGAATGTAAAACAATAGCTCTCCATCGGGACCAAAACCGGCATTTGACCCAATGCCAGACCAAGCTTGCCCCAAGGGGTTGGACAAAAGTTGTGGTACTAAGGTATTCTGAAAATTAACAAGGGAAGTTCCTAAAACCCATTGGGGCGATTGAGCATTCATCAGGGGTATAAAATTTGCGATTGCAAAAAGCAGTAGTATTAGATTTTTTTTCATAAATAGTTGGTTTAATCCTTAGGGTTAGGTTGTTTTTGTTAAATAGGTTTGTTAAATGGTGACCAAGTAACACTATAATACTTAACAGACACTAATTTAGAAGATGTAGGTAATGATACATTGATAGAACTAACAACTGCGTTGAATGAAACAATATCTGCGTTTGACTATTCAATAGATGCGATTTTTACCCTGAAATATCTTGGTAATTTTTAATATTAGATAAAAAAACTATGTATTATAAATAGGTGCTCATAAATAGCTATCAACTTGTGCATAAAGGGGAGTTGGACGATCCTGACTTTTAATAGCTTCAGATAAAAAGAAGGTTTAGAACAGAAGATGGGCAAAGCTCTTAATGCAGTTACCAATACTTAGAAATGTTATAGAAAGCCAATAGAACAGATAAAAGTGGTATACCTGAAAAAATAATATTTGATGGGACGGATTTTCAAACACCCAAAATCAACTCATTGATTTATAATATCTTGTTGATGGGAAAGGAATTAGCAAAACAAAAAAAAGGATTAAAATTTGTAAAATTTTAATCCTTTTTGTGAACTTGACAGGACGCTATCCAAACTCTTTTTTTACTGATATAGAAAATGTCTTAGAGTTATGTGGTTGAAAATAAGTAGTATATAAATATTGTCTTTACGCATAAACTTAAAAAGATGTTCTTTAAACACATTTCCGGAAGATTTTGTCTTATAAGTCAGTTTGATTTGCTGGAATAATTGTTTTATATCTTGACGATTGATAAAATATTGGTTGGTGATCAAAATATTAGATGAGACAAGAGTTGGAATATTGTGATTCACTTTCAGAATGATAAAATCTAGATCAATTTTGGTTTCCGAATTTACATGTTGTTGTTGTTGTTGTTGTTGTTGTTGTTGTTGTTGTTGTTGTTGTTGTTGGCATTCTCAACATTTTGCAACCTTTTTGAGATAACGCCTGCATCTAAGATTGAAGTTATGCTTCCTAGCACGAAATAGGCCAGAAGGAAAGCCATACCGGCCAAAATATAGAGAACTAGATATTTTGAAAACATATTCAGTTCGGCATAATTACAGAAAACCAAGATCGCAAAACCAAGCAATGCTAAAAGTACTGCAAAACATAGCGAAAATTTTTTGAAATATATTGTTGTCTTAGTAAGATTAACATAGAGTTTGCCCAATTCATTAAATGACAGATGTGCTTTAGCACTTTTTATAATTGGCCAGTCGAAATTGTTTCCGAGTTTATCTTTAAGCTCGTTATAGGCAGGAATACTTTTGTAATTTGTCCTGAATCCTGAAATTATAAAGAATATATTTTCTTGTATGGCTGGCTCGATAAATTTATCCTTAAAGTCAGTTTGGAGATTTTGTAACAAGGGGTAAGCATCGATCATGTACTGTAGCTTTTGGAACTTCCTTTTCAGATGAAAATTTAAAATGTAGGGTGCTGCCAAAGATGTAAGAATTACTGTTACTAGTGTTCCTGTGGCTGTTACGATAGTATTAATGTCCATAATATAAAAATATTTGAGTTTAAAATTTTAGTGGTTAGATTCTGTTATTATTTTCAGTTTTTGTCTTGCTAAGTAAGAAAAAGTATTGTTGAACTTTCTTACGCATTAGTGATTTCCAGAATAAATCATTACGAAATCGGTATACAAAAAAACTGCAAATAGTCAATTTGCAGGATTTGTATATTCTTAAATCACTGAATTAACTTTTAAAATGTCGTTGAATATGAATGGATAACAGTTTTATAACATGAAATTAAGACTTGGTAAAGCCATATTTTTCTTCTCTCTTTTTAAATGCTACCTGTGGGGAGTGCCGGGAAATTAATATCTATATTTTCAGCTCCGATTAAAGAGATTAAATAATACATAAAATGGATAATATGACTTGCTGGTAGGAAAATCGAGCCAATTTTTTGAGGATTTAGAAAAGGTTTTGAATGTATGTGATTGATTGTTATGTTTTTTTGTTTTGGTTTGATCTCTGTTATGTTTCGAAGCTACTTAATTGGTACATTAAAATATTGTTAACTCTATTATTTTTCAACTTCAATATCTATCCAGTTTTGGATCATGTTTAAGATAATATGTAAATTATTTACACAAGCGAAGAGTATTTGATAACCCTGGATCACAGAAGGCGAAGTCCTATCAACTGAAATTAAATCAAAGGCATTATTGATCTCACTACTTGGTAAATGAGCATCTCCATGTCTCAGTTCATAGACTCCAACAAGAGGCGCGGTAATTTCTCTTGCTTTTTCTTTTGGAATTTTTATTGCTAGCAGATTTTCAAGAGTTTTTAATGAACCCCATTTAGTACCCTTTGGGGGAATAGCTATTTTTTGAAGGGATTCTATATCAATATCATCGATTATAATTCTAGCAATATCCTTCGCCAGAGAGAACAGCCCTTTGTCGTCAACTGCTCGGAATCTATTTATTGTAGCTATAATTTCTTCGACAGAGTGATGTCCTCTAAAAAACTTTATATTAAACTGTTTTTCAAATGCTTCATTTATTTCATTAATTACTCTTTTTAGAAATCGTTCTGGTGCATGTGTGCTTGCGGGCTCTGCTTTCACTTGCGAGGCGTACAACTCTTTGCCAATTCCACCTTCAGGAGCAACGTTGTGCGCTGACCAAATCTGTTGCTGCCAAGACGGTAGCCTCCCGATGTCTTTTGCATAAACAGTAATTAAACCTATCTCATTGACACCAAAGTGTATATTCCAAGACGGTGAACAGGAAAGTTTTCCTGTGTCCCTTGTATACCAATCTAAAGAACTCCCACGTATCGATAATATATGTGAGGCTAATTCAGGTTTGAACCATAACCACTTTCCGCCTTGTTTTAATTGATTACCTGTCTCTTTATTACCGATAACGTCAACTATATAGTAAAAATCTATATTGTCCTCATGTCCTAAAGTAATTGGGCTGGTGGCAGCTGGATTGATCCATTCATATTTCCATAGTTCCGCTATTAGACGGTATAATTTTTTTCCTGCAAAGTTTTTTTCATAATATTCCGATTTCACATTTTCGTTCGTAGGAAATGCTGTCATATCAGGTACATCATCATTTTCATCAACATCTGTTCTACTAGCATGGGATATGGCAATTTTTTCTCCAAATGCAAATCCTCCTTCAAGTATTTCTAAGATGTTAAATTCCCAGATGTCTTTACCATTTTTAGATTGTGCGGAATCTTTATCCCAAGGCAGTGGGGGCTTAGTTTCCAATATTGCATCCCTGCTGAAAAAGGAGGTGACATACAAGCCAGAATTCCTTGCAGCTAAGTAATCTTTTAAAAATTGATTTTTTATTTGCAGATTGACAGGTTCACTCTCTTCATTTCTTTCCAGTTTTGCTACTTCGGTATAACCCTGTCTAGGGCAGACCCAAACATCACCCTCTCTCTTTAAACCCAAATTTGTTACAAGGTCCTGATGCAAATGCCACTCATGATTATCGTAATTATTGTCGAAAGTCTGGTCTAATACTAAATGAATGCCCTTTACATTCTCACCTTCATATAAATCAGACTGTGAATAATTTTCATATACAAAATTTAACCCTACTGAATGACCTATTCCCACATCACTCCATGATAATTGTTCAGCACTTTCTCTTTGATCTACAGAAATCATTAAAGTTCCATGACCCGTAAAGTCTTCTTTGTAGCCATTTTTTCCAAAGGCTATATCATTTTGAACAGATTTTTGGGATCTTAGTGATACCCATACGGAATTATCCAATTTTCTTTTTCTTAGATCCTTCATTTCAAACCATGTATGATCCATATCTTGTGTGTTTAATTAATTTTTATGTGAGAATTCAAATATACAAAACGGTCTTTTCTCTATTGTAAGGAAAACCGTAATGGCAAATAAAATACATATTAAGTTTTTTTATCAATATTTACCCTGAATTGTATCTTGATTTCAAATTTGGCTGTTCGAAATGAGTGGAATATTTGTAAATTTGAAAAAAAGATAACCAACCTTCAAATTGTCTCTCATATCTTTTTTAAGGTTATAAATACTCTATGATTACAACAGTTTATATTCCGAAAAAATCTCTCGAACATCTGTTCGGCCATACTGAAATCGGCACCACATTGCAGCTTGGTGGTTATAATGATTACATTTTTTCAGAAGATGAGAATTCAATTATTTTAACAGAAATACGCCAAAATAAAACTTTTATTCAAAATTTTTATGGTAAAGATATAGATTTAGTATCGGCGATTGTCGGGAAAAACGGATCTGGAAAAACTTCCATCATGAGACAATTCAATTATCCTATTGACCAATTATCTGAAGGGTTGTTATTTGTATGGGAGGAAATTGTTGATGATAAATTGATCACAAAAATAATCAATCAGACAGAAAAGGAAATTGTTGCAACAGAAAATATTCAAGTTGTAAAAAAGTACGATTTTTTTAATATACTTTATTATTCTCCTATAATTGATTTTGAGTTGAAATCAGCAAGCTCACCAGTGAATCCATCATCAAAATTTGATTCTTCACTTCAACAATATTATTTGAAATCCTTACACCAGCAAGGTTTATTGATGGGAAGTACTTTAATACCAAAAATACTTGAATCTTATCCAGATTTTCCTAATTATAAAGTTCTAACACTGCGAGCACATAATTTTACTAAAGATTACTTTATGGAAACTTATGTTTTATCAAATTTTGGAAACCCTAATAGGGGAGATACTCTGGTTCATGAGCTAAACCGTACAATCCAAATGCTTGAAACGGTTCCGCAGGAAAATATTACAAGAAAAAAAGAAGAGGTTATCAATGAGTATAAAAACTATGTAAGATATCTAAAAGCAGATAGCTTCACTGAAAAATTGAAGCAGATTTGGGATATCCCAGATTATAAACCAAAAGATCAACCCAATAAAATACATGATCAGAAAAATGCAATTAGAGATCTTGAAGTCCTTATACTAAGCTATTTGCAGGCGGGAGCTGTTTTTGTACAAAATGGTTTAGGAGCACCCTACAATTTTGATGATTTTTTAAAAGCGGAGAATTTTGAACAACGTTTAGATCAACTTTTGAGGCAGTATATTATTCAAAAGAGTGATTTACTTCATGGTATTTTAATGGATAGACTTGGTAAAATCTCTTTAGACAATAGTGATGAGATCATCAGAATTATTAAGGAGGATAAGTTTCATAGTTTTGGAAGTGTTGAATTTGCACCAGTAAAAAGGGGGATTATCAAAAATGTAGAAGATTTTACGAAAATAAAAGAGTTTTATTCTTTTATGACTGCTCTATACAAAGAAGGGGAATCAATATCATTTGATTTTGAAAAAGAATATAAAGTATTTTCTGATTTTAATAATTTTTATAAAGAAATAATCACTATTCTTAGTCGTTATAATCGGGGAAATGAGGCTATTTTGTTTGATTTTAGTCCAGATAAAAAATTATCAAACGGTGAAAAGGTTCTTTTAGACCTATTCTCTTCCTTTTATTCTTATGTGATAGAAAATAAACGTCATAAGCAAATTTGTAAAGAAAATTTTGTACTTCTTTTAGATGAGCCCGAGCTAGGATATCATCCTTTGTGGAAGAAAAAATTTGTTCTGGCTGTCACATTGTTTTACCTATCTTATTTTCAGAGTTAAAGCCGCTACAATATAATGCTGAGCTGAAAAGGTGGGAGAGCACGGGAAAAAACGCCCCATCTTTGCAAATAATTTTTTCAACTCATGACCCTCTAACACTTTCTGATGTTTTGTTTGAAAATGTAATTTTTTTGGATAAAACTGCAGATCAAAAAACTTCAATATCTACAGATAAAAAGAGAACATTTGGAGCCAATGTTTCTGATCTATTTGCAGACTCATTCTTTATCAGCGATGGGCTGATCGGAGAATTTTCAGATAGTAAAATAAACAAAACTATCGATTGGCTGAGAGATGAGAATGACAAAACTAATTCAGAACTGCATAGAATTATTATCGAGAAGATAGATGAGCCAATTATACAACGTAAGCTTGCTCAAATGTATTCTGATAAAATGAAAACTGATCTTGCAAGAAAACTTTTGCAAATTGAATTAGAAGAAATCCAAAATAGGTTAAAGAGAATGTAAGCATATGATATTTTTTGATTTATCTTCAAAACCCAACATTATCCAAGAGCATCGTGATAGCTTAAAACCCTATCTGTTACGTAAGATAAGAGAAAGCAATCTAAACAGATTGTTAAAAGATTTTATTGAAAGCAAACTTGAGGATATACTTATCTCTAAGCCAGCAGATTTAAAAAATATAAATGATTTGCTTTTAGGGCACAGAGCATATAAAAATTCGCTGAAGCCTAAAATAAAAAAAATCTTTAACTATAAATATTTTAGGGCTAAAGGAAATAATAGATATGATGCATATGCTTTAGCTGCTAAACTAGAAATTCGCACCTGTCTGTACTGTAATAGAAATTATACACTAACAGTAGATAAGGGTTCGGGAAAGGATGATAAATTCATCAGACCGGAATTCGATCATTTTTTTGATCAAGATGATTATCCGCTGCTTGCCTTGTCTGTTTATAATCTAATTCCGAGCTGTAAAACTTGTAACAGTACTTTAAAACATACAGCTAAGTTTAAGTTGTCAGAGAATATTCATCCCTATATTGATGATGTTATTTCTGACTATAAATATCAATATTTGCCATATACCGTTAGTGCAATATTGGGGGGCTCTGCTCATCTTGGTGTTAAATTAATGCCAACCAGTTCTGATGCAATTTTAAATCAAAGGATAGAAAACTCTTCCGAAGTATTTAGGTTGAACGAAATCCTCAGTGCCCACTCCGAAGAATTAAAAGATATATTTGATATCCGTCATCGTTTCTCGCAAAGATATCTTATTGAATTGGTGGAAAAATATGAAAAATTAGATTTTGATTATGACGATATTTATCGAATTGTATTCGGTACGTATTCTAAAGAAGCTGATTTTAGCAAAAGGCCATTTAGTAAAGTTAAAAAGGACATTTTAAATGAATTAGGTATTTTGTAAATATATTTTTTTGGTGATGACTATAAAAATATTTTGCAAAATTATTCAAGAAGGTAGTATCTTAAAATAAAACTCTTCTCTTCTACTCATCAGCTAACTCTTTAAGAATTGATTGTCTTTCAAATTTATAATCGAATTTTTCATCAATTAAAGAAATATATCTTTTTTGTAAAATACCAATCGGTCGTTTTCCCGTTTTGCCCTACTAAAAACCTTCAGGAACGTAATGTTTCTCTGATTATTACTGACCTGATGTTTTTGCCAGCATAAGATTATTAGATATTTTCATAATTATTAGCTGAATCTTGCAGTCACTTAAATTGGGTTACTCTGCTTTTTCGGGTATATAACTATAATGGTATTATTTCTTTTCCAGGGGGTTTATCAAATTTTAAAAGTCATTCAAATGTATAATTTTATAAGAATTTGTTGAATTATATAAATCATCCCTGTTCATGCGGTCTTTAACACTAATTTTTTGTTTTATAACAAATGATAGAGTTAAGTTTTTCTTTTTCAAGAAACTCCTTAAATATTTTCGATCTATAATTAAATAACTATTATAAGGGGCTGGTGTACCATAGCGGCTAGTATCTTTAAAATTTAATAGAAAATCGTTAAATGATGCTATCTCATTTTGGTCCTTTGTAAATGTAAGTATACCTGAGCTGTAATCAAGCCGTGTTTCTTGATCGAAAATAGGAGATAGCAATACTATATTATCTTTCATTCGATAGTATTGCCACATATTATTAGCTAATGTCCTTATTTCGCTAATCAGTGGTACATACTGATTTGATTGGTTATTTTGATGAAATCTCAATTTTCCATCTAAGGTTCCATAATTATGAAAATGTGCATTAGCAGGATACCAAAAACCACTCATTGCTATATGTTTGTATAATTGTTTTGCGTCCATTTGCAATGAACTGGTTTTGGGAGTTGCAAAGGCAAAGGCTTTTAGTTGGCAATATACATTTGAATCATAATGATTGTCACCATGTGAAAAATTACCATTAAAAAAAAGCGGAATAGAATCATTATCTTTCTGTAGAAATTCTATTAATACTGTTTTATAATCATCAATCTCTTCAATTGTTCTAGAGTCTTTAATATTTAATTGAGGCCACCAAGATGGACATTGTGTAAATTTTATTTTCCACAAGGAATAATCAATCGGTAAATTTTTGATAGTGTAATGCCATAGATCATTGGAATCAATCAAGTTATAATTATAGAGAAAATCAACCAATTTCATAAATGTTGATTTTAAAATGTCTCCAAATACAGTTGTTCTACCAGTGATGATATTATACTGACTGTTCGAGTAATCTTCATCTTTGCTTTTATCATATGTTAAATCAAAGTCTTGGCAATATTCTTCATATGAAGTACACCACACGTTCCATACATCAATAAAATTTCCAGCCTTTTGTTTAAGAGAATCTACATAATCTATATAACATAAAGGAAGATTTCGCCCTACAAGGTGCTGGAAGTCTTCTTTATTTAGTTCTGTTTTTCCTGAAGTAGCGTAAAAATATAATGGATTAGTAATATTTAGTTTTAATTTTAATGTTTCAGCGATGTTTTGCATGAGTAAATCAGTTGCTAGACATCGCACAGAAAGTAAATTGTTTAATATATTTTGATTTAAAAATTTAAATGTGAGAGAGTTTATGTTTTGTAAGGACTTAATTAGGATTAATAATCCTTCACAAGCTCTATTTTCAAGAGATTGTACTAAAAGATAGTTAAAAAATATCTCATGATATTGCCCATCAAAATCATTTTTCAATATATCTGCTATTGCTTCAGCTGCGCTAGCCTTGGTAACTGGATTAATCCACATTAGGCGAGATAACAAAATTTCAAATGGCGTTATCTCTGCTGGACTGAGGAAAAAGTCTGGGACGGGTAATTCTATGTTTGGAAATATTTCAGGTAAAAGATTGAGGTAAGAATTTGTTATATTCTCAGCTTTTGAAATATCTCCACAGTCAACATAAAATTGTGTACTTTTGGGAATGGGAACATTATAATTTTTTTCTTTGCCATAATGTAAGCCTGTATTTTTTACACTTTCGCAATAAAACTCCTGTTCTCGCCCTGGATAGTCTTTTAATACATTTTTCCATCTTTTTTGAGATTCCTTCATACGACGCATATAGGTAGGAGACCATCCACTGCCATTAGACTGTGCCCAACATATACAGTTGAATGCAAATTCTTTATCATATTTGTAAGCAATAGGATAGATAGTGTCCAATAATTCGGCAGATATGTTTGAAAATCTATTGTTAAATATTTCCTTTAATACTTTTATTATTTGATACTCTTCCTGTGGAAAGGAATTTAATCTAGTGTTAAGCCAACTATTCAGAAATGATGACTCAGAATATGTAATACGACCATTGATGAAATTCATTTTTACTACAAGATGTTCTTTAAGTTCCTCTGGCTTAATATGACTGTGGTCCTTGTTTATTTTACTGGCAAGTTTCTCTTGTTTTAATTGTTTATGAGTAGCTGTATTTATTCCAAACTTACTTGTCAAATTATTTATTATGTCTTTTATTGATGTGTTACTTTTCTGCAATTCATTCAAGGTTTCCAAGTTATTGACTGCGGTCTTACCAATGGCTTTAGAAACGGGATCATCAAAATTCAACGTATGTAATATATCATCAAAAGTACTTTCTACTCTATCATATTCTCTGATAGAAAGATTGTACATATAAATGTTGTAAAGCATTCTAGGATCCACTTTGGCTAAGAGGTTACAAAATACAGTTATGAAATGCCTGGTTTCATCTCCATCTGTTAACTTTTCGATATGATGTATGTACGGAAAAATTTTTATTAAAAAATCTTTACTTTTATTGGATGCTGCATTAATACAAACTTCTATACTTTCCAAAATATCATGAAGAAGCATATATTTATGGTGTGAATAGGCCAGAATATTAGCTGTGGCTCTCTCAAGAAGTGGTCTTATTAATTCATTATTGTCAGATGTAGTAGCTAAAATCGCTAAATCTGTTATATAGTCGCATTTTTCAGTAAATGGAATAATTTCATTTTGTATTTGTTGTAATTCAGTTGTTATAAATTGCTGAACTGCAATTTTGTTCGGTTTTATCCGTTTAGAATTAATAAGGGTAAACAGGGATGCTTTATTGTACCATTTATTATTTTTCAAGTAATTTAATTCTTGATATTGTAATTCATGATTATGGTTATTCTTTTTATTAATTATATAAGACATCCAAAGTACAAAATCTATGATATACGGTATCCCAATTCTTCTATATTCGTAGATATCATAATTTTTGGGAAATTTCAATATATCTAATTCTTCAATAGGACTTAAAATATGTTGAATATCTATAATGCTCTTATTCTTTGCCTTATCAGATAATAATTTTGCAACACTTAAAATGGCAATATACATTTCAGATACCCAGATTTTGTTTGGATCATTATCCATAATTTCCATATTGGGCAATTCACCTAAATCCATATAGGCATTAATAAAAGCTCCTAATAAATTATGTTTGAGTAAGTCTAATATTGGTTCTGATTCACTAGAGTGATATTGCACTTTTATGGGAAAAGAGTCTAAAGGTATTAGTTCAACCATATTACCATTTGTGTAACCAAAAAGGCTCTTGTAGAATAATTGTAAGAGTGTTTCTTTTGGAAGCAGAGTATCAATATGATGTGCCCATGTTGCAGTTACATTCTGTAAATCATAAGCTATTAGTACCTCAGCTAATGCCTCCTTTTCTTCTTCAAGTAATTGAGTTTTCAAAATTTCCTCAACATGACGAATTGGTTGTTGAAGTTGTTCAAATAGTTTTTCTAAGTAAAATTTAAAAAAGTGCGCTGCATGCTTATCGCCTCGGAATTGTTTGATAAATTTGAAAATTCTTTTAGTTGGAGTATCATAATTGATAACTATTTGAATCCAGGACTTTGCAATTTCATTAATTTCGTGATTAGCTTCAGTAAATAACTCATTAATTCGATCTATAGCTTCTTCGGGAATAACGCTTGTTATTCCTTTTTTCTTGAGAGCAATGACGATCTCAGCAAGTTGGTAATGTGTTAAAACACTAAAATCGGGATATTGTATAGTGATGGTTTTATTTGTTTTAAAAGATATAGCCCATATATTACCAAGTGTTTTATCCAAGTTATAATACCTATTACTAAATAGATTTTCAACAATTGAGAAGTATATAAGTTTATCCAATTGATTTGTTTCAAAAGCAGCTTTTGTTGCTAAAGACAAGATATTTTCAATAGTAGTTTCACTATGACAGTCAAGATATTGATTAACAATCCAAGAGTTATCAATATTCAATAACATATCTGGATTTCCTAAATAGTATTCAACTTTTGGCAGTTCAGACCAGCAAAGTTGGTATTGGGGCTTTTCTTTTAACCAATTTTGTAGAATTCTATATAATAATATTTTCTGTTCATTGAGTTCTGGTTGGTTGTGAATGAATACAAAGAAACTGTTGTGATACACTGATATTCCAGATAGCTCAAATCGGAATAAATGACGAATTTGGGCAAAACTGTCTGTAATCTCATAAGGATATTGGCAAAAATTAGATGCTAGAGAAGTTAGTTGCTCTTCTTGCAGTTTAAAATCTAGGCTTGTTAACGCAAATGAAATAGTCTTTGCTAATGAAGAAAGTTGTTGCCATAGGCTCTTATAATAATCTTCAATTTCAGTATTATAATGAGGAATACGGTCTAAATCGAATTCCGAAATTCCTTTCTTTAAATTTTTTATTTCGGTCAAAACATACCTTAAGTGTAGAGGGTTACCTTTAGTAATCTGTGATAATTTTGAAACGATTGTCTCAAAATGAGTACCATATATTTTGTAGTCTTTTGGAAAAGCTTTAATAGCTATCTTTTTTATACTTTCTCTCTTTAGTCCTTTGATTTCAATCCATTGCTTACGAGGTGCATATTGATTAATAATATTAGGAAAACAGTTTGTCGCCATTTCTTGTGTTCCTAAAATTAACCAATACCCCTTTTGAGGATATAGAACTTCATTTAGAAATTCTATAAGTTGGCTTTGGCTATTTCCTTCTCGAATTACATGATCTAATCCATCAATAATTAGAATAAATGATTTATTTTCATTTCTGCAGTAACCTGAAATTTGGTCTATAAACTCCTTTAATTGAGTAAACGTAGTATTTTGTTCACCTAACGATTTAATTACAGTATTTTTCTGTTTTTTAAATTCAGCTTTTAATCCTTCAATTACACGTTCCGAGTTTAATCGATCAGCATATGAATTGTCTTTCGGATTTAAGTGATAATGGTGGCGAAATACAAGTGTATTCTCTTTCTTAAGTAATGTATATAATTTAGATAAGTAAGTACTTTTTCCACTACCAGGTTTTCCTATAAATACCTTAATCCCACCGTCTATACTGGTTAGGTCCTTTAGAATATCTTGATGAGTATTTTTGTTGAAGAACTCAAAGTCTGTAGGAATTTCAAAGTTTTGATTTAAGGGTCTGGGGTTATCCCACGATAGATGTAATCTTATATCACTTAAAGTAAATGTTTTCGGATGCTTTTCAGCTCCTTCATTTGCTATAAAAAGCAGAAGACTATCAACTCCGGCTTTAGTAACCTTTAATTGTTTGTATAAAATTTCTCGCAGAATTTCTTCCAGATCTTTTTTATTTGGTTGATTAAATTGAAAGCAAAACTCTCTAAAGAATATATTAATTAAGTTTAGATCTGTATAAATTGATTTCAGATTGTCAAGAAATTCTGGATTGACATCTGAAATTTTATAAGGATTCAAATATCCATTTTGCAGGCATTGTTCAATTTCAGGGGCAATATTTCCATTAGTTATAAGACTACAAAAAATATTTGGTTCTTTTAGTGCGAAGTATGATTTCATCCATTTGGATAGCCCTTTATTAAATAATTGGTTAAAATCCCACAAATCAGTTTCTGGGTTCTGTTTATGCTTGATTTGGTAGTATTCGATTCCTCCGTCTTTCCTTTGTGCAACAATGTCATCAATCGCAAAATGCGTAATTTCAATATCTTCCGGCTTATACTGAATCCGAATACTTTCGTATAGTTTTGGGTCTAATAACCAATCTACACATAATTTTAAGGTAAATAAATCTTCATATTTATATCCGCTTCTTATAGAGCTGTTGGGATTTATTTTCATTACTAGAGAATTGACTTTTTTAAATTGGAATTTTATGTTTCGAATTATCCAAGATAAGAATTTAATCTAAATGTCAGAAAAGGGAATCCGTAAGGTTTCATTACGGGCTTTATAAAGTTGTTGTAAGTATTCGGGTAGTGATTACTTTATTTTTTTATTTTGAAAATCTAAGTTTTTTAAAATTGTTTTCTCAAAGTTTTCTCTTATAATTTTAATAATTCAGTATTTGCCAAAATTCTGATTCCTTTTGTTATTTGTTTTAGTGTGAAATAAATTCTCTAAATTTTAATGGGAAAGATGTGATTGAGATACACTGGATAATTATAAGTAGATAAACCTAGAAAGTTGGAACTTGCTTTAAAAAATATTTTCGAAAATAGATATTTAAAATAAATGTGTATTTTTCAAATAAAAATTATTTCTAAATTTTTATTATAGCAGTTTATTAATAACTATGGAAAATAATGATTCAAAGGATAATGGGAGAGGTCTATTATATTCAGCCTACCATAAACTATATAGCGCTCTTAGTAGTTTGGAGAAATTTGAAAAAGAAACAAATTTTTTTGACAATATTACTTATCTGGACAGTTTCTTTTCTGAATATAGGAATGTTACTTTTATGCTTCAAAAGTCGCTCGCCCATACCGAGTATATGAAAGCTTATGAAGAAAATAGACAAAAATATCTACTTAATGATACGTGTAAATGGTTTATAGATAAGCGAAATGAGGTATTAAAACAACAACCTTTCGATTTAGAGAAGAAAATTCGTATAGTAGTATATACACCATCCGACAATTTGGCTTTACCAGAATTATCATTTACAATTGAAGATGATATTGAGTTCTCTACATTGATTGACTCAATGCGTGAGTTCTTTACAAAATTAAATTTAGTTGAAGTAATGTTTTCTGCAGAATTTTCATTTTTTGAAAGGGGGAAAACTGAAGAACTGCATGACAATTTTGTTGAAGGTATCAGTAATATGAAATTGTTTATGAAGTCAATGAAAGAGGCTGTAAACGAAAGTTGCATATTATCCGACCAACTTGAAAAAAAGATTGATGAAATGAAGTTTTACCGTATTCCGAAAAATATGCTTTTAACGGATGATTATATTTTTTATACTAGAAAAAACATGTTCGAGAGAGCCTCAAGGGCGGAATTAAGCCTAGGAGTGAAGAACGGAAAGGTACCATCTTCTAATTTTGAAAAAATGTTTCCAGGCTCAAAGGATTTATTTGAGAGTTTCATTATGTTGCATTTAGTAACCTTTCAAATGCAAAAGAATCTTATGCCAACATGCTTGATTGTTTACAATGACAGCACAATGCAATTAATGTCCTTTGATAGTTCTATAAAAACAACCGTCTATAGAAAACTGTATGAAATAGCAAATCGTATAGAAAAAGAGGAAATTATTGACGTTATGTATGTTGGAGAAATGTATATTTACAAAAATACCAAAGAAATTCTCAATTTGGAAAGTAGAGAAAGAATAAAATATAAGAATTCTGAGTCACTTATTTTTTTCAAATCAAGTCATGATCTGACCAATTGCTTTTATGCTTTCGATTCTGCTATGATAGATGATATGGAGTATATAGTTTCTGTACTGCTTTCTGAAAAAAAAGATAAATTTGAAAACCTTGCATTCATGAATCCAATAATCAATGAATTCAAACGTTTAGTCCATAAAAATAATAAGCCTTGAAACGTACAATCTAATTATCGAAATTAACAAGATAAAGAAGTAATAATTTAAAAAAGTTCCATAGTTTACTGTATAAAAATTTTGCTTTAATTCTTCGGAGGATTCTTAATCTCTTTAAAAAGCTTGATGTATTTCAACACGTAATAATCTTTTGTATCTCATTTTATAGCGAAGCTTTTCCTCAGAATCTAAGCCCTCCCTAATCAAAGTGGGAAGGTTTCCTATAATAAAAGGTATATCCTCTTGCTCAAAGTTTAGAGAGAATAATAACTCTTTCAATGTAAGTGAGGCGACGCCAATTGCAAAGCTAATTTGAGGAACCAACCGTAGAATAAAGTGCCTGGCTTTAGATAGATAAATTTCATCTCTTCCAGGAATTTTAGAATTAATGACCATATAATTCTCTCCCATAACAAAAGATTCCAATATTGGAGCAATCTCAGATATTCGTGAAATAACATCCTGTTGGTCGTATTTTGAAACTTTGAGACCCAGCGCCCTAGCAAGCTGTGCACGAGCAGCATTACCTGGAAACATTTCTAACACACGTGCTTCATTACCTTCAAGCCAATTAAAGAACCATATTATCCATTCTGTGACAGTAAATTCAAATAGAGTATCCAAATCTATCTCGTCCAGACTTTTCCCCAATTGCTCAATGATTGTGGGGTTAATTCCTGTTTTTAAACTTACGACCTCTACCCAGTCATTGAAACGTTGACCAAGTTGCATCTTATCGCGCCTTTGAATAAGCTCAAATACTTTATCAGAGAAGGACGTATCAGTAGCTTGGGCAGCTTTAAAAGCAGCAAAAGAATTGTTAAAGATAGATTTTATAGATGTTTTTTCCGTCTCATCGTTGTGAAATCGAAGTAATAAACTATTTAGGTTTTGTGGTAAAATCTCATTTTCCTCACTATTGGTAACTTCATCAAGAAATCTTGTCAAGGGATCATTAATCGTCAAACATTGGTCGCTTTTCGAAAATACCCTTTGTTGCAGATCTTGCCATCTTTTTGGTGCTGCTGATCTTTGCTCAAATGTGATGATTTGTCCCGGCACTATGAGTACAACGCCCTGTGCAGCCATTCCTGCTCTACCAGCACGACCAGCTGCATTCAAAATCTCATGAGCTAATAATTTTTCTGAACTTTCAGTATCTTCATCAAAACGGTCGTCGCCAGCAATAATAACAACCTCTGCCGGTAAATTGATTCCCTGAGCCAAAGTCGCTGTCGCAACAATAACGTGGATTCCTTCTAGGTTTTTAAACAATAATTCGTTCAACTGGCGCTCAACTGGAAGCAACAGGCCGTGGTGTGCTGCAACCTGATTTTCCAAACTAAAAAATGAATGATCTAAGCTTCCCAACTCAAGTTCGAGGCTTGTCATTCGTCTGGAATTTTGCGTAACAAAACTTTCCAGGTTCATAACTCTTTCTTTTAATTGCTCATTTAAATAACGAGCAGTGCTTATCGCATAGATCGGATTGTTCACAAAAACTAAAGTCTTAATACCTGAAGCAACAAAATGAGCTGCAAGCTCAGCTGCAACTTTATTTCTGTTGCTAGTTATGCCCCAAGTCGGGGCTAGTTCTAATTTGATTTTTCTATCAAAAAGTTTTCTTACAAAAAAATCATGAGGCCTTTTTGGGTCCCATATATTTCGTAAACTATATATTTGATTCGGAGTAGCATAGATTAAATCTTTAAGTTTTTTTGGCGGTCCACCTTTTACTGCTTCGGATTGCGCTTTAAAAACCATTTCTCTAAGTTCTTGTAATTCCTCACGAGGATAAATAATACAACCCTGTAATTGTCGTGTTGGTTTCCAGCTTGAATTAAACGCTTCGCAATTTCGACCTGTTACAGCACTTACCCAAGAAGCGATTTCTTCACCATTTTCAACCATAGCTGATATTAAAAGATAATCTGCGTTTGGTAATTCAACAAATAGACGTAAAAGACAATACATTGCATCTAGGCTACGTTTGTCAAGCCTTTCTATACGGGAATTTACCAAATGGAACTCATCAAAAACAACCAGTCCAATGTTTTCAAAATGTTCAGGGTTCATTGCCAGTAATGTAAGGCATCGTTCGGGAGTCATAACGTTAATTGTTTCAAGTCCTTCATTATCGAAGTCAGTAAATTCTCCACCTATTTCTAGCCCATTATTATTCAAATTATCAAACAAAGTTGTCAATTCTCGATTGATCTGGTCTTCAAGCGCATGGGTAGGGACGAGATATAAAACAGATCTACCCTCCATAACGGTGGAAGCAATTTTTAACTCTGCAACTGTAGTTTTACCTGCTCCGGTAGGAAAAGTTAGAACAGCAGAATTTCCAGAATTAAGAAACCCGGTCTGGACGGCTTCGAAATGGTTTTCCCATAAATAAGGTCGTGACCCAGCGAGTTTTTGAAGAAAGGGAAACCAGTCGAATGGATCAATTCCAGTAGGTGGATTGACATTTATGACTCCTCTGCTTAATAATTGTTCCTGCAATACATCTAGCAATAAAGCAAGATGGTAAGCACCCGAGTAACAACTTTTGACAGAGAAATTGGCAAGGGTTAGATCGTGCACTGCTAACTGGATTACTTCTTGGAAGTAGTTGGTTTCCAATTCGTCTAAACCAAGTAATTTTCCAGCCATTTGCTGCAACCCGCGTAGCAATTGGATCCATAGATAATCCTCTGCCTCTGCATTTACTTCATCATCAGCGTATTCTCGTACAACAGGTCTAATCGCTCTCATTGATCCAAGTTGCCCCTTTGCTAAAAGACATATAGCGTTTTCTAATTGATTTTGAATTGTATTTGATGATTTACCGTTCATCCTTCCTGCTATTTCAGCAGCATCAGCCGGACTTTCACCTATCAGAAATAGAAGAATCGAAGAAATCCAACTTGGTACATTTTGGGCCTCCAAACCGTGATCGTGGGAAAATTTTTTTTTATCACGAATTAATTGAAGCAAATTATGAGCGGTTGCGGAAACAAAAGCTGCGGAAACACGGTTATTCGAAGTTCTATTGAGTACCGTAAAAGATTCTAGGTTGTTAGCAAGTTTTCTCAATTCATCTATGTCGCTTCGTAACCTTTTAGAAATTTTTCTATTTCCGTCGACTCTTCGTCTGACCGAAACAATCCTAGCGTAAATTTTTGTTAAATATTGAGGTAGCTCTTCTGTTTTGGAGCCATCTATTTCTGGTGCATTTTGGATTACTGCCTCTGTTATCGAATTGTACATATTAAGGACGTTGCGTTTCTAAAAAATCATAAATCAAGGAAGAAAAGTTAACCATCCATTGCCGTATGTCTGCTTGTCTAAAAGTAAGTGTCTGTCGTCTAATTTGATTAGTTCCTGATACGCAGTCATCATAACCATTAAATAATCTTTTTGTTTTTTTAGGAGTAGAATGGGTTGAAAGCGGTGTGATTCCAGCGCGATAAATCCTATTTTCTTTTTTGTAAATGTCGTCTTTTATAATCGTTTCAAGTTCGTCATCATCTAGGTTTCCCAAAAGCATAGTAATTTGGGTAACTAATTGACTGTCAAATTCACCCTCTTCAAACAGTTTAAATTCAGGCCAAACCTTGTCCTTCAAAGTGGGACGGGGATTTTCGGTATATTTATCTTCGGCTATAATCAATGCTTCAATTCTTTTTGTAGAGGTCAGAACAATTGCTAGCCCGTCGATGCCATGTTGGGCCATATTTGTATGTGGTGCCTGCGAGATTAGATTTAAACCTGAGTATTCCATCCGGACAGAAATCCATGTCATCATCTGAAACAACCAGCCGTCCCGTTTCCATATTTCTGGATCCGTAGTAGCAGTAAGTTGCCTTTGTGCGCGATCAATCATCACGTTAGTCGAAGGTGGAGCTGTTCCATTCTTAGCTGCTAGAATAGCTGCTATGTGACGATGATGCCCCAATAGTAAGAGTCCAACCTGTCCGGCAAGTTTTTGTAAATCATTTATCAGCAAGTGAGTCTCATGAACTAGAGGTTTGTGATCTGTATTTGAATGGTTAAAAGGCATTAGGACTACATTAATTGTGTTAAGGTAGCAATTTTGTATAGTATGACAAATTAAAATATCCAAAATTATAGTATCCAAATCTACTGTTTAACTTTAGATGGTGAGTATTTACTAAAATCCGAACTATTCCTGAATGAAAGGTATCTATTTATTGTAGTCAAATTTCTTTGTTTCTTAAAATACTTTTGATATGTGGGGTGTCATATTAATATGTAGCAATGTCATTAATTAGTGCGGTTACTATCAATCTTTCTAGTGATTTTTTTTATTTAATAAAACGTAAACTATTTTTGTGTATCATTTCATATGCTTAAAAATATTAATTTGTAAATCAAATAAATACATTAATTATATGAAGTCAGCCTATTTATATGTCCGCGTAAGTACAGACGAACAAAAAAGAAAAGGTTACTCTCTACCAGAGCAGGAGGATAGATTATTGAAGTATTGTAAATATAACAATATAGAAGTCAAAGGAATTTATCGGGAAGACTACTCTGCCAAAAATTTCAACCGACCAGAGTGGAAAGAATTATTTTTAGAAATTAAAAAGAAATCATCGGGAGAAGAAAAGAACATATTATTTATCAAATGGGACCGATTTAGTCGTAATGTTGAATATGCATATGAAATGATTGGAAAGCTTAGAAAATATAAAACGATAGCAATGGCTATTGATCAACCAATTGATTTCTCTGTGCCGGAAAGCACAGTTATGTTGGCTGTATATTTAGCTGTTCCAGAAGCAGAAAATACTCGGAGGGCTCAAAATACTGCAAATGGCATTCGTAGAGCGAAGTTGATGGGTAGGCATCCTAATAAAGCGCCTATTGGATTTATTAATTTGACATTAATGGATGGTAAAAAAACTATTGCCCCTAAAGAACCTGAAGCGGATATTATAAAGTGGTCTTTTCATCAAGTTGCCCAGAACGATCATAAAATTTCTGAAATCATGAGAATGGCTAATGAGAAAGGATTGATATGTTCACGGTCACACTTTTTCAGAATTTTACGGAATCCAGTTTATTGCGGGCTTATATCAGTCAAACTTAAATCTAATGAAGAGCAAATGATAATAGGTTTGCACGAACCTTTAATATCTGAATCGTTATTTTATCAAGTTCAGTCTGTTATTAATACAAAAAGAAAAACTACTTCTAAAAAAGATGATTTAAAAGAGCTGTTTTTTCTTAGAGGCTTTTTGACCTGTCCTATTTGTGATCGAAAACTCAGTGGGAGTATTGCGCAAGGAAGCTCAAAAAAATACCCATATTATCATTGTCATGATCGCTGTAGAACAAGGATAAATGCAGTTTTGCTGAATGATTGCTATCAAAATAAGCTTCAGCAATTGATTCTATCAAATAATACAATTGAACTATTTAAGGATATTTTGGAAGGTCAGAATATAAAGACACAGAAAGCAAGTTATTTATACGGTCAAAAACTATTAGAAAGAAGAATAAAGGAGGAAGAACTAACTCTTTCTAGAGGTAGAAAATTATTTATAGCAGGAATATTGAAGATTGATGATTATAATGAGTTAAAAAAAGAATATCTGGTTAGTACTAAAAATCTTAGGAAGGAAGCACGTGTTATTACTCTTAAATTAAAAGCTATCGATAGAAAGAATCAAATAGAAAATAAATCACTAGTTGAAATTTTCCAAAAATTTTCCAAGTTTGATACCTCAGACAAAAGATGTCTTGTGAGTCTTATTCCACCAGTTGATATTGATTATAAAACAGGAGATCTCTCTTTGGACTTGAATCAAGCATTTTCAAAAATATTATTAAAAAAAAGTAACAGAAAAACTAATAAGAAAAATGAATTTCATTGATAAAAATGTTTCAGTTGAGCAAGCAATTATTCTTCTTGCCAAGAATGGAATTCAGGTAAATGAGAAGGAAGCTAAAATTATATTGGAATTACTATATTTAGTATCAAAAAATTATGATAAGCCAAAAGAGAAAAATATACTAGAACCTTAATGGGATTTCAAACTACGCTTCAATACCGATGAAATCTCTAATAGAGCACTTTTAGACTGTCTGTTTCAGATAGACTAGAGATTTCACATCAAAAAATTCAAACTATAAAATGTCAGGCTGTAAAAGTTTGATATAGAGATTTTTATGTATAAAAAAAGAGAGACAACTATCAAATAGTTGTCTCTTTCAGTGACCTCGACAGGATTCAAACCTGTAACCTTCTGAGCCGTAATCAGATGCGCTATTCAGTTGCGCCACGAGGCCGTTGTAACCTTGTTGTTTAAGGGTTTGCAAATATAGCACTTTTTTCTTTTCTTTGAAAGATGAAACAGAGAATTTTACTTTTATTTACAGTTGTAGCGCTAATCTCCTGTAAAAGAGAACAAAAAATTTCGTCCTCAGACTGGACCCAAGTATCAAACCGTACCCAATTTAAGGAGCATGACGGTCTTTTGGAACTGAAATCGGGGAATTTCACCTATAATTTTAAACAAAATCAGACGCCGTTTAAGAAAGTAATCCTTTTAAATGCGAGCATGGCCGGGTATATTGCGGAACTTGGTGCTGAAGATCTGATCATCGGGGTTTCAAGCCCGGAATATATTTATTCGGAAAAAATTCAAAACCTTTTAAAAGAAGGAAAGATCCAGAATGTAGGAAGCGAACAGAAATATGATGTGGAAAAAATCATTTCCATGAAGCCGGATGCTATTTTCACCAATTATATCGCAAGCTTTGACAATGCCTATCAACTTCTGAAAAATAACGGAATCCAGGTGGTTTTCCTTGATGAGTATATGGAACAGCTTCCCCTGGAAAAAACGGCTTATATCAAGCTTTTCGGAGAATTCTTCGGAAAAGAGAAAGAAGCTGAAGCGAAATACAGGGAAATTGAAAAAAATTACAGCGATCTGAAGAAACTGGCATCAACTGCCAAAGAAAAGCCTGTAGTACTTGCCAATGAAATGTACGGTGATGTCTGGTACCTGCCGGGCGGAAAAACCTCTGTGGCCAATTATATCACAGATGCCAACGCTTCTTACATCATGAAAGACAATAAAGACGAAAAGTCTCTGACGATGAGCTTTGAAGAAGTATATTCCAAATCACCCGGCGTACAGTATTGGGTAAATGCAGGAAGCCACACCTCCAAAAAGGAAATGCTGGGAACCAATCCTTTCTATGGAAAACTGGATGTATTCAATAAAGGAAAGATCTATACCATCGCAGGAAAAGAAAAGCGGAAAGCCAATGATTTTTTTGAGAGCGGTGCTGTACGCGCAGATCTTATCCTGAAAGATTACATTAAGATATTCCATCCTGAACTTCTTCCGGAATATAAGCTGACTTATATGAAAGAGCTTCAATAACTCGGGCGAATTGTTTATTTTTGCAGTTCCTTTTTAGAAAAATTATGTGGAAAAAAGTTAAACAGGCTATCTTCATTATTCTTGTTCTGAACGTAGTTTTCATTATCTGGGGCAGGTTTTTAAATCCGCCAATTACCATCACGCAGATCGGAGGTCTTTTCGAATACGGAAAACTGCACAGGGATTATATTTCCTATGACGAAATGGGAAACAATGTGAAAAAAGCGGTTATCGCTTCCGAAGACCAGAAATTCTTCAGCCACAACGGTTTCGATTATACCGCTATTGAGAAGGCTATGAAAAATAATGAGAAAGGGAAGAAAATCCGTGGCGGAAGCACCATTTCCCAGCAGACCGCAAAGAATGTATTTCTGTGGCAGGGGAGAAGCTGGTTCAGAAAAGGGCTTGAAGCGGTTTATACCTTTATCATCGAGAAAGTGTGGAGTAAAGATATTATTCTGGAAAGGTACCTGAACTCTATTGAAATGGGGCAGGGCGTATTTGGCGTGGAAGCTGCAGCCCAGTATTATTTTGGAAAATCTTCCAAAGATCTGAGTGCTTCAGATGCCGCCTGGATCGCTGCTGTACTGCCTAATCCAAAGAAATATGATCCTAAAAATCCATCTCCGTATTTAAGAAAGAAACATAATTGGATCATGAGACAGATGAGGAATGTGAGTTTGAAATAGTATCTTTGTACTAATGAAATTTTTTATTTCCAGCACAAATTTTGAATCAGTTCTTAAAAAATATTTCTCTTTTAAGAATGAAACCCTCTCTCTTGAGCCTCTTGCAGAGTTTTTGGAGAGTATAAAAAGGGCAGATTTCACGGACGTACTCAATTTTTTCAGATCTAATCCGAATTTTGCTGACCATTTTAAACATTACATCCACAGGATTTTTAAAGGAAGATCGTTCAATCTTTCCCTTACCGAAGCCAATATTCTTTCAGAAAATGCCTTTTTTCCTGAGTTGAAAAAAAGGATACTGAACAAAGTGCTGCCACCCGTAGAAAATGAAAAAACGGTGTGGTACATGATTGACAACGTTTGTTTCAGACCCAAAAAAGACCTGGAATATTTTCACAACCTTCCCGAAAATGAATTAAATGAGTTTTTCCAGATGTTGGGAATCTCAGATTTCATTCAGAAAGAAGAAGTGAAAAGTGAACTGATATTCTCGATGAACATCCTTTCCTGGCGCGTTACCGGGATGGCGATGGAAGTAGAGGTCGTAAGAATGGTCCCTGAATACAGGAATTTTGATAATGCTTTTCTGGCATTGCAGAACGAGCTGGAAGCTTTAGCGGCAGAGTTCAAGACAAATCCGGGAATTCAATTAAGCTCTAAGGGCAGTCAGTTCAAGCAGATTAAAATTTATGTTGAGCAGTGTCTTGAATTTGTGAATATTGCCTTTAAAAATTCCTCAGAATATGGTATTTCAGGGAAAATTAACCAGTCACTTCTGAAAATCCGCCAGCAGACCCAGAGAATTTATGAAATTGTACAACTGTTGGTCATAGACAATGATGAAGATGTTTTGGTGAAATCCAAGCAGTTGGTTTTTAATATTTTAGGCTACAAATCCCACAAAAATAATATCTCGGAGCTCATCAATGACAGTACGAGAATGATTTCCCATCTCATTACCAATCATACGGCCGAAGCGGGAAGCCATTACATCACATCATCCCAGAAAGAATATTTAAAGATGCTCTGGAAAGCCAGTGCCGGAGGAATTATTATCGGAATCTGCAGTATTCTTAAAATTCTGTACAGCGGACTTTCCACCAGTGAATTTGGACACGCGGCCATCTACGCAATGAACTATGCGATGTGT
This sequence comes from Chryseobacterium endalhagicum, assembly GCF_016745235.1. GTDB lineage: Bacteria > Bacteroidota > Bacteroidia > Flavobacteriales > Weeksellaceae > Chryseobacterium > Chryseobacterium endalhagicum. Next base: position 1,425,685 of record NZ_JAELVM010000001.1, read on the forward strand.
TTTGTAGTGATTTATTTAATGGGCTACACCATTGCCACCAAACAGCCGGCAATGACCGCGGCAACAATGGCCAAGGTGCTTTCCGATGAAAAAAATACCAAAAAGAACTATATTGATTTTGCCCATTTTGTTTCAAGGCTTTTCCGAAGTCAGTTTATTGCATTTGTAGGAAATGTATTCATTACTTTTTCCTCTGCACTGATCGTTATTTACGGATTGGATGTTCTTTTAAACTATAATTACGGAACTGAAAAAGCCACAAAACTCTTTCACGATATCGATATGTTCGATTCCAAAGCATTGCTGCACGCCAGTATTGCCGGGGTATTTCTTTTTATTTCGGGAATTATTGCCGGGAATACGGGCAACAGTTCGGTATTTTACCAGATTCCGAAAAGAATCGCCAAGAACCCGTTCCTTAATCATTTTCTGGGCGAAGAAACGGCAAAGAAATTTTCCTCTTATTATGCACGGAATTGGGCAGGAATTGTCTCCAATTTCTGGTTCGGGGTATTTTTAGGGGTTACAGGTCCTATCGGGAAATTTTTAGGAATTGATATCGACATCCGTCACATTACCTTTTCCACGGGTAATTTTGCCGCAGCATTGTACGGAAGAGGGTTCGATGTAGATTATTACACCTTCTGGGTATCGTTTGTTACGGTAGGTTTAATAGGATTTTTCAATTTTGCAGTAAGTTTCGGGCTTTCAATGCTTCTGGCATTCCGTTCCAGAAAAGTGAATTTCGGAGAAGTAAAAGAGATTTACAGGGAAATTTTCCGCTATTTTATGAGAAGTCCGTTGAGTTTTTTCCTGCCGATACGCCGCAAACCGGAAGTGCATAAAAAAGAAACGGTTAAAGCCAAGGTGACAAGATCTGAAGAAATATAAATTGATAACTATACTGAAAATGCTCCCGGAAGGAGCATTTTTATTTTTTTACTGATAGATCAAAATCAAATATTCAACCGATCAAAAAAGACTGAAACTTTAGTCTTGTTATACGCAAGGTTCCAATATCGGGCATCTGGCAGGAAGAACAGTGTAGTAATTACATTCCCCTGTAGCACAAACGGTCTGGCAGCATACCTTTCCTCCGGAACCCATAATTTGTCTTAAATTTTCTCGGTTTAATTTTTTAATAGACTTTTTCATGTTTAGGTGATTTAATATTGTTCTCAAATATAATATTAAATTTAACATGGTAGATTAATTTCATGAAAATAATTTCATAAAATACGTATATCACTGAATTTATCCTCTCCAAACTTATCCTGAAACTTCTTAAGATAAAAACTTTTCCGCATCTGAAAATCATGTTTAAGAATAGGAGAGTCGATCTTGATCATAATGCATTTGCCTTCAATATTCACGCTTCTGATTTCATTGAAAAGACTTTCGTCCAGATAATCTTCAAGGAAATCCTTAATTTCAAAAGCAAGCAGCTTATGCTCAAAACCATGAATCCTTGCAAAAGATTTTACAAGTTCCGACGATTGAAATTCACGTTTTTTATTCTTCTTCATAGACGGGATGCGGGTTTCGGGGTGCGGGTTTCGGGTTACAGATTTTTCGGGGTGAGATATGTGAGGTTTGGTTTTATTTATTTTATGATAGTAATAAATTTACGTGTTACCGGTATCACGCTGTAAAAATAGATTGAAAGGAAGCAAAATTATAAAATTTTTATCATTTTACTTCGACTCTTTCTTAAATTCTGTACCTCGCACCCCGAAACCCGCACTCACTTTCCATTCCAATTCTCTCTGACCCATTTTTTATAATTATTAATTTTTCCACCCAATATATTGTATTCGTTTCTTAATATTTCAAATTCTGAAGCAATATCAGGGTATAAGGCTATAATTTTTTCCAGATGATTAATCGTTTCATCATTGCTGGCATGACTGTAGATGAGAAAACGAAGGTATTCATTTTTGTAGGAAGATCTTCCATATCCTTCCACAATGTTGGTAATGACTGAATCTGCGGATCTCCTCAATTGGCTCCCTAATTCGAATAGTTCATACTTTGGAAGTAGAAAAGTAGCCTGATGTGTTTTTAAGAATAATTCAAAAGCGGTTTTATAGATATCTAAATTTCGATAGCTCATAATCATTTGTGTTTAGGCTAAATTTAATAAATATAAAACTTACCAATCACCTAAACAGCTAAGTTCAAACTTCCATCTAAACTTCAGATCCTACCATGCCCCGTATCTCGGAACCCGCACCCCGCATCATATATCAAAAATAATACTTTCCTCGTTAATCTTTTTCACCACGCTCTCAGTACGTTCCCGATGCGTATCTGTAATAAATATCTGCCCGAAATTTTCCTGGTTAACAAGTTCTATGAGTTGAGAAACACGGGTATCATCCAGTTTATCAAAAATATCATCCAACAGAAGAATCGGGGTCTTTTTGGTCAATTCTTTCACAAGACTCATCTGAGCAAGCTTTAATGATATAAGGAAAGACTTTTGCTGTCCCTGTGAACCTATTTTTTTGATCAGGACATGATCCATTTCAAAAAGCAGGTCATCTTTGTGAATTCCTTTTGAAGTGTAAGTCAGCATGCGGTCTCTGTCGATACTTTCTGCTAAAAGCTGCTGAAAAGCGCTGTCAGGCTGAGCGGAGTCGAAGCCTTCACTTAAATCAGACTGATACTGAACGGAAACCGTTTCTTTTCCCCCCGAAATAATTCTATAAAAATTCTGAACAATCGGGCCCAGTTTTTCAACAAAATTTCTTCTTTTGACAAAAATTCCGGTTCCGAATTTGGTGATCGGGGCATCATAGATTTCCAGGGAATCTCTGTCCCAGGTTCTGTTTTTAGCAAAATATTTTAACAGCGCATTTCTTTGCTGTACCGTTTTCTGGTATTGAATCAGGTCAAAAAGATATTCTGAATCTGTCTGGGAAATCATGGCATCCAGAAACCTTCTGCGGCTTTCTCCTGAATCCGAAATCAGATTCGAATCATAAGGAGAGATCATCACGCTCGGCAGATATCCGATGTGGTCTGCAAGCCGGTCATAGCTCTTATCATTCTTTTTAATGATCTTTTTGGCTTCTTTCGGCTGCGAAATTTTAATGATATCTTCGCTGTCTTCATTCTGGATTTCCGCATCAATCGTAAAGAAATCTTCTTCTCTTCTGATATTATTGATATCCGTATTCCCTAAAAAGCTTTTTCCTACGGACAAATAATGGAGGGCATCCAGGATATTCGTCTTTCCGGCGCCGTTATTTCCTACAAAACAGTTGATCTGCGGAGAGAATTCGAACTTCTTTTCAGAATGGTTTTTGAAATTGTACAGAGAAAGCTTCTTGATAATCATTTGTCAAAAATACTCCATTATTAGTAAAAATAAAAAAGGAAGTGCAGAACAGGTTTCTATTCCAAATGAAAAATAAGCATCATCCCTTTTATTTTCAGAGAAATAGATCAAAATATAGGTGATGATTCCGGACAGAAAAAATGCCAAAGCGTACATGGGTTTAAGATAAAAATCAGCAATAATACAACTGATAAAAACCATCAGATAGGCAATGTATTTGGTATTCTGAACGCCTATCAGCCTGGGAAAAGTCTGCACGGTGTCACTGTTCATATCCCGGATATCGAAAGGCAGAACCAGTGCGGTGATAAAAAAGAAACTGGTCAGGAAAATAGGAAGGCTGAATTCCGGAAGCGTCAGCCAGCTGTTGACCAGCGCCCATACCAACCCGACATAAAACACCTTTAGCAGTGGAATCTTCCGGATATACACATCCAGAAAAAAACTGTTGTACAAAAGCCCCAAAACCACAATGATAAACCATTTCAGAAGCCTTATTTCATTATGATTGTGAATGATCAGAAAGGCACAGATCACTCCGGCAACTGCATTGAGGGCCAGTATTTTCAGAAAATGTCTGGTGTATTGGTATTTGGTGTAAAGATAACCGCTGAAATAAGTAATGAAAATAAGCAGTACAGTAGGGTATCGGAAGGTGTTTTGTTCTTTCATAAAAAATACGGCAAACAAAGTTCCCATAATGGAGACATAAATTTGACTGTCGATAACAGTTTTTTTCAGTATTTTTAAGAAATTCATTGATCAAAATTAATACCTATGAAAAACATCTCCAAATATGTTCTGTTATTTTTTACTTTTTTCAGCATATTTTTCTCAGCTCAGAATTTCTATGAGGAGCAATGGCTGAGAGTGGCAGAAGGCTACCGCAACGGAGAATTCAAATCAAACCTTCCCATTATTCTGGAAATTCAGAAAAGAGCCATTAAAGAAAAGAAGGCTGCAGAGATCATTAAATCTCTAAAAGCGGAATTTGTGATCTATAAAGAGACCCAGGATGATCCTAAAAATGATTATGCGTCGGTTTTCTTTTCAAAGATCAGCAATACGGAAGAGGAGCTGAAAAAAAATGACCTGCTTTTATTCAAGGTTCTGGAGATTGAGTTTTTCGAAGGCTATTATGAAAAAAGGAAATGGGACATTCAGAAACGGACGGATGTTGACAAAGGAGATGTAAAGGAGATTGAATCCTGGACGAAGCTTGATTTCAAAAACTACTACCTGAAGAAGTTTGCAGAACTTTCAGCCATAGATAAAAAGCTTAAAAAAATACCTCTTGAAATCTATAAAGATGCTTTTGATAAAGACAGTGATTTCGATTTCTTTCCTACCGTCTACGACTGGAAAGTTAAAAAAAATATAGAATTCCTGAACAACAGCGATATATTTACAAAAGATGAACTGGCAGATAATCAGGCTGCTGTTCTCGCATTATACCAGAATCTGATTGATTTTAACATTAAAAATCCAAAGCTTTATTTTCAACATCAGAAGCTGATTTACGAGAATAAAATAAAGAAAGATGACCAGTTTACCGAAAAGCAGATCGCTCTGGTAAATTCTCCGGTAGAGGGAGATTATAAAATATTAATTGTCAATAGTTTTGCAAACAGTCTTTTCAGATCAAAACCTGATGAAGCGAACGCGCTGATTGATAAAGTAAAACGGGAATATCCCGGATCGAAGTTCCTGAGCAACATCACTTATCTGGAAAATCAGGTCAAGACTCCCGTTGTACAACTATTTTACGAAGTTCACAACCAGCCGGAAAAACCAATACAGATTGTAGCACAGCACAAAAATGCAGATCAGTTTACCATTAAGATTTACGCACTTAATAATTTCAAAAAAGACCTCCAGTATCTGAATCATCTTGATTACGCTGAATACTACAAAAAAATAGATAAAACCCTTTTCAGAACGGATGTTTTCACACTTCCCACTAAAAAAGATTTTAATAACCATACCACAGCCCTGGAAATGAAGGCGCTTCCCAAAGGTTTGTATATCTGTGAATATATCAACGGCGAAGATGTATCAAAATTCCTGTTTATTGTGACTTCTTCCAGAGTTATTTACAACGAAAAGAAAGACCATATCCTGGTTTCAAGGGAAAATGGAACGCCTATGCCCAATACCAGACTGCTGAGATATGGTTTTGGAGATTATTCAACGGTGAACGAGACCCAGCTGCTTATTCAGACGGATAATTTTGCAAGATTCCCATCTGAGAAGGCAGAATACCATTCCATACCTCCTTACCTGATCTATGATCCAGTGAATAATGATTTCAATATGATGGAAGGTGCCTATGAAGCCCGTTCCAGAGATTATCCTTATCCTCATACCCAGTTTTTCCTGGACAGGGAAATATTCAGGCCGGGGCAGACGGTATATTTTAAAGCAGTATCTACTGTTCCGGATTTTGAGAAAAGAAGGGACAATATCATCATCAATAATGAGCAGGAAGTAACGTTGTATGATGCCAACAACCAGATCATAAGTACCCAAAAATTCAAAACCAATGCCTTCGGGTCGTACAATGGAAGTTTTGTGCTGCCGAAAGATAAACTGAACGGAAAATTCAGAATGGAGGTCTATGCCAGGTATAACAGTCATCAAATCAATGATTCAAAATACTTCTCTGTGGAAGAATATAAGCGTCCGAAATTTGAGATCACCTTTGATACCATCAAAAAAGATTACAAATATGGTGAAACTATAGAGCTAAAGGGTAAAGTTCTTACCTTTTCGGGGATTCCTTTAAGCAATACCAAAGTCAGTTTCGAGCTTAAAAATGAAAACATCCGCCAGCGCTATTTCTGGTGGTATCCGGTTGAGCAGTACAGCAATGAAAATTCAATCTTAGGAGAGGCAAAAACGAATGAAAAAGGGGAGTTTATCATTAAAATTGATCTGAAGAAAGACGAAAATACAGAAGGAATTCAGGTTCATAATTATAAAGTAAAAACCTCAGCCACCGACATTAACGGAGAAACCCAATCTGCAGAAACAGATGTAAAAGTAGCTTCGGTTTCCCATTATCTCACCGCTGATGAAATCAATGAAGCAACGGCAGATGAAGAAGTGAAAATCAAGGTGAAATCTTTCAATTACAATGATATTCCTTTACAGAAGAATTATAAAGTAAAACTGGTTCAGTTGAAGCAGCCGAAAAGGGTTCTGAGAAATAATTTCCAGAATAATATTCAGGATCTTCCGAACATATCCAGGGAAGAATTTATGTCAAAATTCCCACACGACAGATACGATAAGTCGGAAGACCGCAAAAACTGGGAAATTCTGAAAACCGTTACAGAACGTTCACAGAATGATAAAGAACTAAATCTTGGAATGCTGAAAGCCGGAGATTACAGACTGCTGATTTACAATATTGAAGGAAAAGACACGATAAAAACCCAGCAGGATTTCGGCATCTGGGATAAAAACGGTCTGGGACCGGATCAGTTTCCGTTTCTGAAAATCACCGCTCCCAAAGAGGAAGTGAAGAGAGGTTCACAGGTGACTTTATATGTGTATTCTGCTATTCCGGATGCCGTAGTGAATGTGTACTGGCAGGACGGACAAGGGCAGAGAAAACGTGAAGAAAAGAAGCTGACCAACGGTGTATTAGCTTATACTTTCCCGGTTTCTCAGGATAAAAGAATCGTGAAATACAATGTACAGTTTGTGCTGGCTCATTACAACGATGTTCAGAATGAATTTGCCAATATTCATATTAAAAATGATGAAGAACCTTTAAAAATTGAGATGACTACTTTCCGGGATAAAGTAGAACCCAACTCAAAAGAAAAATGGAGCATTAAAATACTGGGAAAAAGCAATGAAAAAGTAGTGGCAGAAGTGCTGGCGGCCATGTATGACAAATCTCTCGACAAATTTGTCCCGAATACCTACCGATTTGATAAATACTACATTCCATACAGTGTTATTGAAGATTATAATGTAGATAACTTCTTCGAATCTCTTTACTGGTATAAGAAAATCAATTACATAAAAACTAAAGATGTTAACTTCCCGGAGTTCAGATGGTTTGATGATAATGTCTTTTATAATCTGCTGGCTAAATATGGTTTTACCACAGATACAGACGGTGATGGCGTTGATGATGCGCACGATGCATGTCCTACAGTTCCTGGATTGGAATCCTACAATGGCTGTCCGAAACCCAAATATTCAGTAGCCATGGAAGTAAGCAGTGAAGTAAGCAGAAAAAGAGGACGCTTTGAAGATGAAGAAGACAGCAGATTAGCAGATAACAAGAAAGAGAAACAGTCTGAAGATAAAAAAGAAGATCTGGATGATGTACAGGTCCGTAAAAACCTTAATGAAACAGCCTTTTTCTATCCTCAGCTGAGAACAGATAAAGAAGGCCGCGTGAGTTTTGAATTCACCACTCCAGAAGCGCTTACCAAATGGAAGCTGATGTTTCTGGCGCATACCAAAGACGCGAGAAGTGCCGTTTTGGAAAAAGATATTGTTACCCAGAAAAAACTTTCCGTCAATCCAAACTATCCGCGTTTCCTAAGAGAAGGGGATGAGCTGAATTTCCAGACCAGAATATCCAATCTTACCGAAGAAGCTATGGCTGGTGCTGCCTCCTTACAGATCCTGAATGCGGAAACCAATGAAGATATCTCCTCACTATTCGGGATCACGTCATCTGTGCAGAATTTTAATGTGGGAGGAACAGGAAACTCTGTGGTCAGCTGGAACATGAAGACCCCTTTCAATAAAGCATATTCAATCATCATTAAAGTGGTGGCAAAAGCAGGGAACTATTCCGACGGGGAACAGATTCCGGTAGCCGTACTTTCCAACAGGATGCTGCTCACGGATACCGTTCCGATTTTTGTAAAGGAAGGACAGACCAAAACATTTACATTGGATAATTTAAAAAATAATACCTCAAGAACAGCTTCAAATTTCAGCAATACGCTGGAGCTTAAAACCAATCCGGTCTGGGAAATTATTTTTGCACTTCCTGATCTGAGCCAGAATTTAAATATAACCTCTGATGAAATATTCAATACCTGGTTTTCAGATGTGGTGGGAACTGAGATTTTCAAAGCCAATCCAAGAATGAAAGCGGTTTTTGATGAATACAAAACTGCCGATCTCATGAAAAGCAATCTTGAAAAAAATCAGGAGCTGAAACAGGTTCTGCTGGAAGAAACCCCATGGGTACTGCAGGCTAAATCTGAAACCGAGATCATGAATAATATTTCAAGGCTTTTCGAAGTGAATGCCATGAAAAATTCAATCCATAAAGACTGGAACCTGCTGAGCCAATACCAGAACAGGGATGGAGGATTTCCGTGGCTTCCGGGTTACGACAGTTCGTATACCTGCTCATTGTACATCCTGAAAAATCTGGGCAAAATGAACGAATGGCTTAAAGACGGCATTTCAGAATACCAATCCGGCCAGAAAGCTATGATTTCCTCCCTGATCGGTTTTGTAGACTGGCAGCTGGAAAGATACTGGAAACAGGAAGAGGATAATCCGTGGAGTAATTTCGCGTTGGATTATCTCGATGCCAGAAGGTATTGGGAAAAAGAATACCCTATTGAAGGAAAAGGAGCGGCATTGAAAAATACAATCATCAGCCGGGCAGATAAATTCAGGGTAACGGATCTTACGTTCTTCGGAATCCACAGGGCGGCACTTATTTACGACAGTTACGGGCTTCAGAATACCTCTAAAAAGCTGATCAACTATCTGAAAGAAACTTCCGTATCCTCGGAAACCCAGGGTGTTTACTGGAAAAAGAACCTGAACGACTGGGGCTGGTATGAAAGCAAAGCCGTGAATCATGCAGGCGCCATAGAAGCTCTGAATAAAGTAGCTCCGAACGATATTGACTTCATTGAAGAATCCAAAGTATGGCTGGCTACTCAAAAAGAAGTAAATTCATGGGGGAATTCCAGAACTACGGCAGAGATCATTTACATCCTGATGAATTCAGGAAAATCATGGACGACCCCGGAAGCAGATAAGGCAAAAGTGATCTGGGGCGGAAAAGAAGTGGTGCCGCAGACCAAAACGACGGGCTATCTGAAACAGATCATTAAATCTGATAAGATCAATCAAAGCCTTGCGGAAGTTACCGTTACAAAATCTGGTCCGGGAATTGCACAAGGTGGATTATTCTGGCAGTACTACGAAGATCTGGAAAATGTAAAATCTACAGAGACCTATCTTTCGATGAACAGGGAATATTATAAAAAGATTAAAACCGAAAACGGGGAGCAGCTGCTGAAAATTACAGAAAACAGCCCGCTGACGGTAGGAGACAGGCTCACCGTAAGAATGATCCTGGATACGGACCGCCCGATGCAGTATGTACACCTGAAAGATATGAGGGCAGCCGGCCTGGAGCCTGTAGATGTGCTGTCCGGGTATCAGTATAAAAATAATCTGGGCTATTACCAGGTGACCAAAGATGCTTCTACGAACTTCTTTATTTATTATATGCCAAAAGGGAAATATGTATTTGAATATGACCTCGTATGTAATGCTTCAGGAAGCTTCTCAAGCGGTTTTGCGGTGATGCAGAATTATTATGCCCCTCAGATGAATGCCAGAACAAAAGGAGACAAAATAGAAATAAGAAAATAACAATATGAAAAATGTCAAACTGATTATGCTGTTTCTGTGCTTCGGGTTTTTTGCCCAGATGCATGCCCAGAAATACTACGACGACCAATGGAAAAAAGTGATTGAAAACAGTGCGAAAGGTGCTTATAAATCTAATCTTCCCATTATTTTAGACATACAAAACCACGCCATGAAAGAAAATAATGCCATCCAGCTTATCCGTTCCCTGAAGGCGGAGTTCAGCATTGTAAACCAAACGCAAGACGATGAGCAGAATGATTCTGCCTCTAAATTTTTCAAAAAGCTTCAGGAAGCAGATGCTAAGCTGAAAGGGGAAGAAAAACTGGTGTACCGTGTTCTTCTGAACGGTTTCTTTATGGACTACTACAACCAGCATTCCTGGGAAATAGAATCGCGGACCAACATCAATGCGCAGGACCTGGCCCAGATTGAAACCTGGAGCAAACTCGATTTTAAAAATTATCTGAAGAAAAGCTATCAGGAACTGGATCAGCAGAAACCGGAAATGAAAAATATTTCCCTGGCGAAGTACAAAGATGTCTTTACGGATGTTAAGAATATTGCCTATTTTCCTACTGTTTTTGAATGGTATTCCATGAAGAAGATCAGTTTTCTTTCTGAAAATAATCTTTTTACAAAAAATGAATTAACGGAAAACAGAATGCAGATCATTGCTGTTTTTGACGAACTGATCGCCCGGAACACCGGAAATCCCAAGCTTTATTTTATGAAAGAGAAGCTGACGGAAAACTGTAATTACAATCAGTGCAAAGATAAGCTTGAACAGCTTCAAACCCTGCTGAAATCAGATATAGAAGGAGATTACAAGGTGATCATCATGGAAGATATCATGAATATACTGATTGATAAAAAGAAGGTGAAAGAAGCACTTGCTATTGCGGATCAGGCCCAAAAACAGTATCCGAAATCTCCTTTCATTGAAAATATCAAAAACAAAGAAAACCAGATCACCAATCCTTTTCTTTCGATTAAATACGAACAGCAGACCCAGAACAATCTGCCGATCCATTTTGTAGCCGAGCACAAAAATGTAACGGAATTTTCCCTGAATATCTACGAAGTAAAAGAAGACTTCACAACATTGCTGCAGTATATTCAGAACGCTTACAACAATACCTTTGGAAGGGTTAAAAAGAATCTGGTAAGAAAAGAAACCTTCCAGTTTGCTGATGCCAAAGACTATCAGAATCATTCCACTTCACTGGAGATCAAGCCGCTTCCTTCCGGAGTGTATGTAGTAGAGTATTCCGTGGCCGGAGCTGATGCTAAGGACTCTAATTCCAGACAGAATTTTTATTTCCTGGTTTCCGGAAACCGTGTCATCTATCAGACTAAAACCGATAGAAACCAGCTTTCCAATGCCATGAAACTGGTCAGCAGTGAAAACGGAAAACCTGCAGCCAACGAAAGTCTTACTTTCTATGAATTTGTTGCCAATAAATCATTAAGCAAAATAGACGGTAAAACAGATGCGAACGGTATTTTTAAATTCCCGTCCACAGCCAGCAATGAATACTACAGAACCTTCCTGATCCGCCAGCCAAAGACCAATGATTTCCAGATCATGCAGGTGTACGGCAACAGCGGAAATGCAGAAGCTTATAATCCCAACAAACAGACCCGCACTCTGGCGCAGATCTTTACAGACAGAGGGATTTACAGACCGGGACAAACCGTGTATTTCAAAGTGATCAATACAAAGATCGATAAAGAAATTGAAGCCACAACGGCAGGTTTAAAACAGAAAATCACTTTACAGGATGCCAATGGGCAGGATGTTTCTTCCCAGGATTTTACAACCAATGAGTTTGGCTCTTACCACGGAAGCTTCATTCTTCCGAAAGGCCAGCTGAACGGTGTTTTCTATTTGAGAACCGGCGACGGATCCAACGGCTACAAAGACATCAGGGTAGAAGAATACAAAAGACCTAAGTTTGAAGTCACTTTCGATCCTGTAAAAGAGGAATACAAATACGGCCAGACCATCGAGCTGAAAGGAAAAGCGACTATGTTTTCCGGGGTAGCTTTAAGCAATACAACGGTTAATTACGAGATTAAAAAACACAACATCAGATGGAGATATTTCTGGTGGTATCCAAATGATAACAGCAACGAAAACTCTGTTCTTGGCGAAGCTAAAACCAATGAGAAAGGAGAATTTGTGATCCGTCTTGATCTTAAAAAAGATGAAAAGCTGGAAGGCATCCAGATTGATAATTATGAGATCAATGCTTCGGTAACGGATATCAACGGGGAAACACAGTCTGCCAATACGAATTTAAAAGTAGCGTCAGTTTCACATTACATTAAAGCCGAAGAAATTAAAAATACCTTCAGTGACGAAAATGTAAAACTAAAAGTGGAAACCCTGAATTATAACGAACAGGATCTTAAAAAATCCTATACGGTAAAGCTTTCCAGACTGAATGTTCCGGACAGGATCTTCAGAGATAATTTTACAGAAGACGTTCAGGATCTGCCTAAATTTTCCAAAGAAGAGTTCATCAGTAAATTCCCGCATGATTTCTTTGATAAAAATGACAGGCCTCAAAACCTTAAGGCAGAAAAAGTACTGTTTGAGAAACAGCAGCAGTCAGCAGCTCAGCTGGATCTCGGAAAACTGGATGCAGGCGATTATCAGCTGGAAATGTTTAATATCGAAGGAAAAGACACCATAAAATCTTCCCAGAATTTCAGTATCTGGGATAAAGGTTCTTTAAAACCTTCACAGAAAACCTTCCTGACCGTTATTGAGCCTAAAACAGAGTTTGCAAGAGGGGAGAAGGCGAAAATTTACGTCTATTCCGCAATTCCGGACGCGCTGGTGAATGTATTTGTGCAGGATGGTTCAGGAAATACCGTTTCAGAAGTACATCAGCTTAAAAAAGGAGTCCTTGAATACACCACGGATGTTCCTAAAGATAAAGCAGTACCCGCCCTGAATATTCAGTTCCAGATCGCAGCATTCAATGATGTGCAGACCCGGTCTGTGACTTTAAAAATAAAAAATACGGAGCAGCCTTTAAAAATTGAAACCGTTACCTTCAGAGATAAGCTTGAACCGAATTCAAAAGAAAAATGGACGGTAAAAGTTTCAGGAAGCGAAAAAGAAAAAATAAATGCTGAAGTACTGGCCAATATGTACGATATGTCTCTGGATCAGTTTGCAGCGAATACGTTCAATTGGCAGAATTTATATGCACCGTATGCTATCGTAACGTCTTATGATATCAGACAGTCTCTGCTTCGCCAGTATTATCAGAAAAGATTGAAATATTACAACGGAGCTTATGTAGATATCCCGAACTTCAACTGGTTTGATGGTGATTATTACAGTTATGGATTAGGAGGAAGAGTGGCCGGATTACAGATTGAAAATATGGCGGCATCACCTCCGTCTCCTATTGCAAAACAATCTTCGGCAGAGGAAGTTGTCATGACAGGAGGATATTCAAAAAAAGCTAATATGCGTTATGATGTAGCTTCGGCAGCAAGAGCAAAAGGACAGGAGCAGGAAGCTGATGCAAACGGTGGTGCTGATGAAAAAGCAGAAGATCTTGAAAAAGTTCCCGTACGCCAGAACCTGAACGAAACTGCATTCTTCTATCCCGACTTGAAAACAGATGCAGAAGGAAATGTAAACTTCGAATTCACTTCTCCCGAAGCGCTGACGAAATGGAAGCTGATGTTCCTGGCTCACACCAAAGATGCCAGAGCAGCCGTACTGGAAAAACAGGTGGTGACGCAGAAAGAATTCTCTGTAACACCAAATTATCCGAGATTTTTAAGAGAAGGCGATGAATTGAATCTTCAGTCAAAACTATCCAATCTTACCGATAAAAAACTAAGCGGTTCTGCTGAACTTCAGATCCTGGATGCCTTTACGAATGAAAATATTTCTTCCAAATTCGGGATCAGTGCAGGAACCCAGAATTTTGATTTAAATGAAAAAGGAAATAGCGCCCTGACATGGAAGCTGAAAGTTCCAAATAATGTGTCTTCCATTATTTTAAAAGTGGTGGCGAAAGCCGGTGCTTATTCAGATGGAGAACAGCAGGCGGTTGCCGTACTTCCGAACAGAATGCTCGTTACCGATGCAGTCCCTGTTTTTGTGAAAGAAGGTGAAACGAAGACTTTTGTTTTGGATAATCTTAAAAATTCAAGTTCTACAACGATCACTAACGTTTCGAATACTTTGGAACTGACCACCAATCCGATCTGGGAAATTATGTTCGCGCTGCCAAGTCTGAAAAATGACCAGAATAATTCTGCCGATGTGATCTTCAATAAATGGTTTGCCGATGTACTGGCTTCCGAAGTTTTCAGAGCCAATCCGAAAATGAAGACTGTGTTTGAAGAATACCAGAATAAAGGATTATTGAATTCAAATCTTGAGAAAAACCAGGAGCTGAAACAGCTTTTACTGGAAGAAACACCTTGGGTGCTTGAGAGCAAAAATGAAGGCGAACAGATGCAGAAACTGGCTCTATTATTTGATGCCAACACCATGAGAAATTCGATCAGGCAGGATTGGGACGATCTTAAGAAACTACAGAATCCGGACGGCGGCTTTTCATGGTATCCGGGATATCCAAGTTCTTACGGAACTTCTCTTTACATCCTTAAAAACTTAGGGAAAATCAATACCTGGCTGAAAGATAATGCAAAAGAATATCAAGGTTCAGAACAGCAGGAGCTGGTAACAAAACTGGTTCAGTATGTAGACAACGAGATTGATAAATACTGGGATGTGAAAAAAGGAAACATCTGGAACGACTGGACCATCGATTATCTCGATACCCGAAACTACTGGGAAAAACAATATGCTTTAAAAGGAAAAGGAGCCACATTGAAAACTCTGGTAAAACAGAAAGCGAAAACAGCGAAGATCACAGATTTTACCTTCTTCGGGCTTCACCGTATGGCTTTACTGACGAATGATTACGGATTGAAAGACGTTTCAGATAAATTAATGAACTACCTGAAAGAAACCTCTGCCGATACCAAAACACAGGGCGTTTACTGGAAACAGAACCTGAACGACTGGGGCTGGTTCGGGTCCAAAGTCGTGAATCATGCAGGAGCTTTGGAAGCTTTCAACAAACTGAAATCCAATGATCAGAAATTCATTGAAGACATGAAGATCTGGCTGATCACGCAAAAAGAAGTGAACTCATGGGGAAGCTCAAGAGGAACCTCAGAAGTGATTTTCACAATTCTGAATTCAGGAAAATCATGGACCAGCGCCGAAAGTGATAAAGCAACCATTGTTTGGGGCGGAAAAGAATTAACTCCTCAAACCCAGGCGACCGGTTATGTGAAATCAACCGTGAAAACAGATCTGGTAGACAAAAACTTAGGAACAGTTACCATTACCAAACCAGGTCCTGGAATCGTACAGGGAGGACTGTTCTGGCAGTATTATGAGGATCTGGATAAAATCAAATCTTCAGAAAACTATATCTCGATCACCAAAGAGCTTTATAAAAAAGTGAAAACGGTAAACGGTGAGGAACTTCAGAAAATTTCTGCGGATACACCTTTAAAAGTTGGTGATAAAGTAACTGTAAGAATGATCCTGAATACAGACAGAGCTATGGAATTCATTCACATTAAAGATATGCGTGCTGCAGGATTTGAGCCTGCAGATGTACTGTCCGGTTACCAGTGGAAAAACAGCTTAGGCTATTACCAGTCTACGAAAGATGCTTCCACGAATTTCTATATCCAGTACATGCCAAAAGGGAAATATGTCTTTGAATATGACCTTGTTTCCAATGCGGCAGGGAAGTTCTCCAACGGGATCACTACCATGCAGAATTACTATGCACCGCAGATGAATGCCCATACAAAAGGAAGTAACGTAACAATTTCAGATTAATTTATAAAAGCAAATACAAAAGCTGTAGTAACTTCTTACTGCAGCTTTTTTTGTTCTGAATGTAAAATTTTTACAGCAAGTTTCTATAAAACTAAACAAATGTTTAACTTTGGAATGGTTTTTGAGAGTATCAGTGAAATTTTAAAAACAAACAAAATGAGATTTTCAAAAACTTTAATGACAGGACTGATCATGTTGGCAGGTGTAAATGCTTTCGCACAAAAGAAGGCAGAAAAGTTTGAGAAGCTGGAGATTGAAATGTTCCCGAAAGCTAAAGACGGATTCAGGCAGGTATACATTCAGCTGCCCGTTGCAAAAAATGAAAGCGATTTAAAAGTAGAGTTTTTTGTAGGGACTGAAAAAATGGTAGACTGTAACAAATATTTCCTGATGGGAAATGTGAAAAGCCAGGACCTTCAGGGATGGGGCTACAACTATTACGAAGTAGAATCCAATGGTGAAGCGGGAGGAACCTTAATGGCATGCCCGGATCAGAAGAAAACGAAGAAATTTGTAACCCTTCAGCCGGAGATCGTAAGGTACAACAGCAAGCTTCCTTTGGTATTCTATGTACCGAAAGACCTTGAAGTCCGTTACAGAATTTTACGCCCTGATGCGAAAATGAAATCTGCAGTTCAGAGATAATAAAAATGGTCTTTACATACCCAACTCCTCACTTTTGTGGGGAGTTTTTTGTTTTTAATAGATGATTTTTCCCACGGATTTCTCAGATCTCACAGATTTTCTGATGCATTTTGAATTACAACAGATACATGATAAAAGTTCCATATTTTGAATGATCAATTTCAGATACTTTTTGATCTGTGCCATCTGAGAAATCTGCGGGAAATTATAAATCTTAAAATTTGAATCGGAAACAGATGATATCTTTACATTGTTTTCCTTTGATAAGTGAAACGCCTTTTTTTATCTTAAAATATGATCATTTCAAAATCGCCTTGTCTATCCTTGCGATAAAACTTTGAATCATCTGAGAAATCTACAGAAGAAAAACATCAACTACAAAAGGCACAAAAGTTTTTTTAACACTTTAGTAATTTAAGTTCAAAGCTTCATGCAAAAGAAGTTCACATAAGTTCCAGAAAAAATCAAAGATTTTTATCCAGAATAGTATTCATGAAATCTGTGTCATCTGAGAAATCTGCGGGAAATTATAAATCTTAAAATTTAAATCGGAAACAGATGATATCTTTACATTGTCTTCCTTTGATAAGTGAAACGCCTTTGTTTATCTTAAAGAAAAAGCATCTCAAAATCGCCTTGTCTACCCTTGTGATAAAACTCTGGATCATCTGTGAAATCTGCAGAAGAAAAACATCAACCACAAAAGGCACAAAAGTTTTTTGAACACTTTAGTAATTTAAGTTTAAAGCTTCATGCAAAAGAAGTTCACATAAGTTCCAGAAAAAATCAAAGATTTTTATCCAGAATAGTATTCATGAAATCTGTGCATCTGAGAAATCTGCGGGAAATTATAAATCTTAAAATTTAAATCGAAAACAGATGATATCTTTAAATTGTCTTCCTTTGATAAGTGAAACGCCTTTGTTTATCTTAAAATATGATCATTTCAAAATCGCCTTGTCTACCCTTGCGATAAAATAAATTAAACAAAGAAACTACGCCTGATAAAAGAAATAATCAATTTTCTCCAATTAAAACATTCCTCAAATTAAAATTAAACGAATCCGCTATATTCATCACAAATAGAGGATTAAAACTAAACACTTTTTAAACTTATTTTAAATTCGTTATTATAATGAATTATCTTCGGCGATTTAACAAATTTTTGCATTATATTTGTTATAAACATAAACCATGAAAAACAATTTATTGATTTTTGCGTTTAGTTTTTTGGCTTTCCCGGCAATCTGCAGGGCACAGTCTGCGCCGGACTTTAAGGAACTTCTGGACAGTGCCATGGTCCTGGACTCCGAACTTAAAATGCAGATCACACAGAACAAACTCACCGATCTTGACGCCCACAAACTGAAAGACATCTTTCTTCCAACCCTTGAACTCAGCGGACAGGCCGGATATCTGAATGCCACTGCAAGGCTCACCTCACCGGAAATTAATCTGGCACCCTTTATAAATATTCCCGAAGGAAGTTTTAACAACAATCTTAATGTTTCAGGATTTTCAGGAATTGCAAAAGCAGACGCCAAAATGCTTCTCTATTCCGGTGGAAAAGTAAAGTATCTGAAAAAGGCCATCGAAGAAAAGAAAATCTCCGAAGATATTCTTCTTGAAAAAACAAAAGATGACGTGGTGGCCAATATTTCCAAAGCGTATGATCAGTTGGCTCTTATTCATCAGTCTAAAAAAGTGCTCGATGAAAGCAAAAAAAGACTTGACATCAACCGGAAAACAGCGGATAAAGCTTTAGGATATGGTCTCATCACTCCTTATGATCATAAAAAAATAGAACTGGCCCAGGCCACTCTCAATGCTAAAATGGTAGAGTACGAAGGCAAAAAAGAACTTCTTCTTACCCAGCTTTACATTCTGACCGGAATCAATAAAGAACGTTTGAGATTGATTGATCCTGTACTTTCTCCCGTAGAACTTCTGGCTTCGGAGAAAGGCATTGAAGAAAGAGCGGAGGTTCGTGCCCTTGATCATGGGATTACGGCAGCAGATTACAAAATAAAGGCAGAAAGAACCTGGATGATCCCCAAAGTACAGCTGATGGCTTCTGCTTATTATATTGGCCTTTACGGAAGCCGCATCAAAACTTCGGAGAACGTTATTCCTGCAGTTCCGGCTTTGGGCTATGAAGGCGCTAAACTGGACTGGAGACCTACCAATATCAATATCCTTCCTTTATTAACAGCCGGTGTAGGCTTTAAATGGGAGATTTTTGACGGAAAAGAAGGAAAACATGCTGAAGAAACAGCAAAAGTAGGAAAAGAAGTCCTTCAGAATAAAAAAGAGGATGCCCTTAAAAAATTAACCCTGAATCTGGCGAATAATCAGACCAATTATGATATAGCAACCGCTCAGATCAGTTTAAAGGCTAAAGAAAAAGAGCTGGCTAAAAATGCTCTCGTTCAGGCTGAAAAAGAATTCAGATACGGAATGAGTAAATCCTCACAGCTCATCGATGCGGAAAATGACCTGGAAATAGCAGAACTGGAATACCAGAATGCCCTTTTTAACCAACGGAGAGCGGGAATAGAGCTCATGAGATCTACCCAGGAGCTTGATATCACCAAACTTTATTAATCCTTACAAAAAAATGATGCATAAAAATATATTCATAGTCTTTGCGGTTCTTTTTCTCGTAGGGAGCTGCAGCGAAAAAAAAGAAAACCTTAATGATTCCGAAGGAAAAACCAAAAAGGATGTGATTTCTTTTGCCCCGAAGGTGACCGGAAGGATCTTAAAAATATACGTAACAGAAGGCCAGAACGTGAAAAAAGGCGATACTCTGGCATTGCTTGACGTTCCGGAAGTCTCTGCAAAAATTGCACAGGCACAGGGGGCGGTAAGTGCGGCAACCGCTCAGGAGCAGATGGCCAAAAACGGAGCTACAGCAGATCAGTTAAGACAGCTTAAAGCCAAATACAAAGGTTTGAAAGAACAGTATGACTTCGCTCAGAAATCTTTCAAAAGAGCCAATAATATGTTCCGTGACAGTCTGATGTCTCCACAGGCATACGATGAGGTTTATGCAAAACTTCAGGGGGCAAAAGCCCAGTACGATGCTGTAGTGGCGGAGCTGGATGATGTACAGAGAGGAACCCGCGTCGAAAAAGTGGAAATGGCAGCCGGACAGACTTCACAAGCCAAAGGAGCACTTCAGGAAGCCAATGTGGCCTATTCCGAAAGATACATCATTGCTACCAATGATATGGAAATAGAAACCATCAGCCTCAATACGGGCGAGCTGGCTACGGCTGGTTTTGCTTTATTCAACGGATATATTCCGGAAAGCACCTATTTCAGATTCACCGTTCCTGAAAGTGCCATTTCAAAGTATAAGAAAGGGCAGGAAGTGAATATGCAGGTGGTTTATAATAAAGAAAACCTGCAGGGAACAGTGGTATACATTAAGCAGCTGACCAGATACGCGGATATTACAACGGCTTACCCCGATTATCAGCTTCAGGATGCCGTTTACGAGATTAAAGTGAAGCCGAAAGATATGAATAAGGCCAAAGGAATATTGGTGAATGCTAACGTTATCCTGAAATAATTATGAAAGAATTTTTCCGGCTTTTAAAACGTGAATTCAAGCTTTTTATTGGCAATTCCACCCTGAGGACCGTATTTTTTCTGGCCCCGGTATTCTATGCCACTTTGCTGGGTTTCGTTTACAAAAGCGGGAAAGTGGAAAATACACCCGTACTTGTTATCGACAGGGATAATACCCCGTTGTCAAGCCAGCTGACGGATATGCTGGATGACAATAAAAGCATCAGCATCATTAAATATGCACAGGAACCTTTGAGCATAAAAGATGAAGTGATCCGGCATGAAGCCGCCGCAGTAGTCATTATTCCATCGAGGTTTGAAGCAGATATGCTCCAGAAAAAATATCCCGAACTTAATGTATACGTCAATACCGGAAACGTTCTTACCGCGAATTTTGCTTCCAAAGCACTGCAGCTTACAATAGGAACGTTCTCCGCCGGAGCATCAATCAAAGCCTTGCAGAAAGCTGGAATGCCCGCTACAAAGGCGGCTACCCAATACGAGCCTTTCAAAGCCAATTACATCACCCTTTTCAATACCACAGGAAACTATCTGATTTTCATGTGGCCCGCCATGCTGGCCGTGGTTCTTCAGCAGGTGATCCTTCTGGCAATGGCAGTAAGTTTTGCTGCTGAGTTTGAAAGAGGATCTTTTGTAAAAGAATACAGCAAGATGAAAAGATGGGCATTTCCCACCATGCTCATTAAAGTGATTCCCATCTGGATTTTCTCCATTCTGATCGTTGGAGTCTATTACTTTATGCACATGATATTCCGCGTTCCCATGCCGGAGGGAATACTCAATTTTATTCTTCTGACCGCAGTTTTTGTCGGTTCTGCATCATTTTTGGGGGTTCTTATCAGCATATTAATTCCGGATGCTTTGAAAGCCACTCAGATTCTGATGGTTATCGCATCACCTGCATTCATTATCAGCGGATTCACGTGGCCGTTAAGTGCGATGCCAGCATTTGTACAGTTTATTGCGAACATTATTCCACTGACACCTTTCCTTCAGGCTTTTAAAATCCTATTGATCCAGAAAGGTTCCGTCGAACTTACATTTCCCTTCTTAAAACATTTAAGCATCCTATTGGTCATCTATGCCATCCTGGGCTGGATTGCTTTAAAGATCAAACTGTGGTTTATTTTTAGAAATACAGGTTCTGAAGAAGCAGAGAAGGTTGTAGAGTAGTTATGGGGTACGGGTTTCGGGTTACGGGTTGCGAAAGTTACGGGGTACGCAGAACAAAAACAGGTTTTGGTGTTGGAAACATGACAAACCTACCAAATAACTACCCTGATATCCTGAAAACCCTAACTAGCAACCAATAACTAGCAACGCGTAACTTACATACCCCGCAACTCGCACCTTTCGTACTCCGAAACCCGCACCCCGCATTCAGAAACCCTCACCCCAAACACGTCACCACTTTTTTCATCCCCCTGTAAAAATCAAAAGAAAAAACTGATATATTTGCTTTCAGATAATTAGAAAGAATATGGAAAATGTATTTGATGCAAAAGATGCTCAAAACTATATTGATAGGATAAATAACCTGGTAGAAGATACCCACGGTTTATGGGGTAAAATGACGGTTGATCAGATGCTTGCCCACTGCAGCGTATCCTATGAAATGGTGTACGAACCGGAGAAACACAAAAAGCCGGGAGCTATTGCAAAATTTATTTTAAAGACTTTTGTAAGACCAAAAGTAGTTGGAGAAAAAGCATATCCGAGAGATTCCCCTACAGCACCCCAGTTTGTAGTGACAGGAAGAAAAAATTTCGACGAAGAGAAAAAAAGACTGATCGGTTTTATCCAGAAAACACAGCAGCTGGGTCCGGAAGCCTTTGATGGCAAAGAATCATTTTCTTTCGGAAAATTAAATTCACAGGAGTGGAATAATATGTTTGCCAAACATCTTAATCACCATCTGTCGCAATTTGGAGTTTAAAACCACAGTATGAAAAAATTTTTATTACTTCTCATTCTTGCCTGCAATTTTGCATGGGCACAGATGCCGGATATCTCTACGGTCTGGCTGAATAACAGTAAACCTTACGTAGGAACCATAGGAAACAGCGGCCAGGCATTGAAACTGAAGATCAGTATTTCCGAACAGAATAAGAAAAATGACCAGGAATATTTTGTTTCGGGGTACTCTCTGGTAGATGACAGCTATGCGAAATACGAAGGCAAGATCACGATCACAAAATATAGAGATGCCAAAAGAAAAGGAGTGGTATTCGGAGACTATGAACTGGCTGAAGAAGCAAAGGGAAAACACTCCGGTATCTTCAAAGGCAAATTTGTGTATACCTTCAAGTGGAACAGAAAAACTGAAAAAATAGAAGGACAGTATATAGAATTTATTGGAGATTGGAAAAGTTATGACGGAACACTGGACTTCAAAACCCGTTTAAAAAATCAATAACCATGTTAAGACGAATATTAGCTGTCCCGGCCGGACTTATTGCAGGAATCATCTGCATTACCATCATTGAGAAAATAGGACACAGCCTGTACCCGCCTCCTGCAGCTGCGGGGAACGGAGATATGGAGGCTATGAAAGCATATGTGGCCACGGCTCCGTTCATGGCGCTGTTTTTTGTGATCATAGCTTATGCGCTGGCGGCTTTCGTGTCAGGATTCACAGCTTCTAAAGTGGCAAACAATGGAAAACATACTTCAGCAGCAGTCTGTGGAGTTATTTTTCTATGCATCACCATTTACATGATGGCTTCTCTTCCAACTCCCATCTGGTTCTGGGTATTGGGAATTCTTGTGTGGGGGCTGGTGTTTGCAGGAAGTAAACTGGCTTTAAAAAACAAATAAAATATGAAATCGCCATGATACTGTGCGATTCCATATCATCCTTAAAAAAATAAAAACTACATATGAAATTAGGCGTATTTTCAATCAGTTTAAGCGTAAAAGATCTTCAGAAATCCAAAGATTTTTATGAAAAACTGGGTTTTACCGCTATGGGCGGAAACATGGA
This sequence comes from Chryseobacterium endalhagicum, assembly GCF_016745235.1. GTDB lineage: Bacteria > Bacteroidota > Bacteroidia > Flavobacteriales > Weeksellaceae > Chryseobacterium > Chryseobacterium endalhagicum. Next base: position 1,448,815 of record NZ_JAELVM010000001.1, read on the forward strand.
GCAGAATTATCTGATCATGAAAAACGGCAGCACATTGATAGGTCTGTTTCAGGCGATGTTCGACGGAAATATGCTGACCTTCAATCCGGGTTGGGATGAAAATGCCCAGAATCTGGAATCATTTGACGATGTGCGCGTCATTCAGAAAAATCTAAAAGAAAGCGGAGTGGAACTTGAGAAAGAAGCAGATGAAACCACTTCAGGACCTGAGCATATTTTCCTGAAAGATCCGGACGGAAATATGATCCTGATTGACCAACACAGATAATTATTACCTATGAAAATATTAAAAAAGATTATTATTGTTCTTGCCTCTGTCCTTCTTTTATGGATGCTGGTGGCTGCTTTTATTTCAGGAGACTGTGTCTATGAAAAGTCAATATCCATCAATGCTTCCCCTGAAAAAGTCTGGCAGCAGACCAATTCACTGAAAGCTATGGACCAATGGAGCCCGTGGAATGATCTGGATCCGGGAATGAAAAAAGACTGGACCGGAACAACCGGACAGGCCGGAGAAAAAGTATGCTGGGACAGTCAGAAAGATGCGGCCGGAAAAGGATGTCAGGAAGTGAAAAAAGTAGATACAGCGGGTAAAAGAATTGATACTCAGCTTCTTTTTTTAACCCCTTATAAAAGCGAAGCCGATGCTTATGTGAAAATTGTTCCTGAGGGTAGCGGAAGCAAAGCAACCTGGGGATTCACCTCAAAAATACCTTATCCGTTCACGGTAATGAAATTGTTTATGAACCTGGAAGATGCTATAGGAAAAGATTACCAGAAAGGACTTTCCAGATTAAAAGAATTATCTGAAAAACCTTAAACAAAGACTCATTAAAACTTAACAAATAAAAAACAATCATGGCATCAGTAAACGTTTATTTAACATTTAATGGAAACTGCAGAGAAGCATTCGATTTCTATAAATCAGTTTTCGGAGGAGAATATCCTTACATCGGAACTTTCGGGGAAATACCTCCAATGGAAGGTAAAGAAACTCCTGAAGAAGACAAAGACAAAATCATGCACGTTTCTCTTCCTGTTTCAAAAGAAACAACATTAATGGGAAGCGATACAGGCGGAGAATGGTCTTCTAACTTCAAAACAGGGAACAATTTCTCTATTTCTGTAAACGCAGAATCTAAAGAAGAAGCGGATAAACTGTTCAACGGTCTTTCAGCTGGCGGGCAGGTAACAATGCCTATGGCAGATACATTCTGGGGAGCTTATTTCGGAATGTTTACCGATAAATTCGACATCAACTGGATGGTGAATTACGACGATCCTGCTAAAATGCAGCAGCATCCTTAAGATTTATATTTTGAATACGAAATATAGTTAAAACAAACCGGCGGATCAATCTGCCGGTTTTATTTTATCCTACTTTTGCATTCCGAAAATTTTTAAATTTGGGGTAGGCGGCAGGAGGGTGAGAGGTTGCAGATGATAGGTAGCAGGTAGCAGCTATCAGGGACTAGGGATTAGGGTGTTGTAATAAAGCTTACTGCCTGAAGCATAAAAAAACAAAAAGATATGAAATTTACCATTGAACAGATCAAAGCAGAACATCAGAAAGTAAAAAGCGGAGCGGATTTTCCAAAATATATCCAGGCCATAAAGAGTCTTGGCGTTTCAGATTATACGGTTTCCGTTGCAGATGGGAACACGCAGTACTTTGATACAGAAAATGAGACGGCGCAGAGCGGAAGAAAGTACGATCCCTTTACCATCTCAGAAAACTTAAACCTTGAACAGTTTAAAACAAGATTAAAGCTGCATCAGCAGGGAGGAACAGATTATATAACCTTCTGCAGCGACTGTGCGGAAAACGGAGTGGAAGGCTGGAGAATGGATCTCAACGAAATGACCTGCACTTATTTTGACAGGCAAGGAAACGAAATACTTGTAGAACAGATTCCAGATTAACACATACAGCAGCACACCTGGAGCCTATAGCTTACTGCTTAAAGCCTCAAGTTTAAAATATTATATTGTTTGCAATTATTGATTTAAATTATTAATTTTGTTCTGCACGATAGATAATAGTAATTGAATAATATGAGAAAGGTCTTTACGAAGCTGGTATTTACAGTATTGAGTCTGGGTTCTGTAACCGCGTTTGCGCAGAAGAATGATCTGGGAGCCTGGTATATGTATTTCGGGAATAATAAAATCAGCAAAAAGCTGAACTGGCACAATGAAATCCAGTACCGGAATTTTGATGCAGTAGGAGACCTGGAACAGTTACTCATCCGTACCGGAATCGGATATGACCTTACCGAAAACAATAATAATGTTTTGCTGGGCTACGGTTTTATTTTAAGCCAGCCTTATGTGAATGGTGAAAAAAAAGAGAATATAGAACACAGGATCTTCCAGCAGTTTATTACCAAGCAGAAGTTCGGACGTTTTAATCTGCAGCACAGATACCGTTTGGAAGAACGTTTTCTGCAGGATGATTTCAGAATGAGGTTCCGCTATATGATCGGCCTGAATATACCGATTACCCATAAAGAAATGCTTCCGAAATCCCTGTATGCTTCGGTATACAATGAGATTTTCCTGCATTTTGACAGTCCGGTTTTCGACAGGAACAGGGTGTACGGAGCTTTGGGATATGTGATCAATAAAAATATGCGGATAGAAGCGGGCTATATGAACCAGATTCAGGAAAACAGAAACCGCGGGCAGATCCAGATCGGGTTTTATAATAATATTCCATTTAACAAAAATTAATATTGACAGTCCTTGCCGGATGCCATGATGAAGAAAAAAACTGTTAGTTTAGAAAATAGAATCAACAGACCAAAAAACAAATAAACACATATGCATTCAGGGAAAAGATTTGGCGCGCTAGAGTTCGCCACATGGACAAGACGCAGTATCTATGTTTTAACGATACTGGCGGCAATACCTACAGTTTTATACTGTTCAGGCTGGACATTTATTTCCGTTCCGTGGCAGCCGATCGCTATTTTGGGAACAGCCGTCGCATTTATTGTAGGTTTTAAAAACAATGCGAGCTACAGCAGACTTTGGGAAGCCAGGCAGATTTATGGTGCCATCATCAACGACAGCCGTAGTTTTGGCTATATTCTGAGAGATGCCCTTTCCCATAAAGACCCGAAAAAAGTAAAAGAGATGTTCAGCCGTCATTATGCATGGCTTACGGCCCTACGTTTTCAGCTTCGGGAGCCCAGAACCTGGGAGAATATGGGAACCGCGCAGTATGACGAATATGCCAAAAAATATGATATCCCGGAGAGAATGACTAAGCTGGATGATGAGCTGAAAAACTATCTTTCCGAAACCGAACTTCAGTATATCTTAACAAAAAAAAACAGGGCTACACAGCTGATGGCCGGCCAGAGCAAAGAATTGTCCGAAGCTTATGCCAGCGGTGAGATCAATGATTTTCAGTGGACGCAGATCAACCAGCAGCTGGTGAAGTTCACAGACAACCAGGGGAAAGCGGAAAGAATCAAGAATTTTCCGTATCCGAGAAATTTCTCTTCCATCACAACATATCTTTTGCTGCTGTTTATCCTTTTCGTGCCGTTTGGATTATTGAAAGAGCTGGATAAATTAGGAGAAGGAACTATTCTGGAAGGCTGGACCATATGGTTTAATATTCCGTTTTCACTGATGGTAACCTGGTGTTTTCATACGCTGGACAGTGTAGGAGAAGCTTCTGTAAACCCTTTTGAAGGAAGCCCGAATGACGTGCCGATCACCCAGATCAGCCGTACCATAGAGATTGATATGAGAGATATGCTGGATGAATCCAATCTTCCGCCAGCCATTACTCCAAAGAACAATATTGTACTTTAAAGGTAAAGGTAAAGGTAAAGGTAAAGGTAAAGGTAAAGGTAAAGGAGCTGTTCTTTAGAGAAAAATCCAAACCTTATAGGTTTCCAAAAACCTATAAGGTTTAAAAAAGCAAAAATTCTAAAGGTAAGAGAGCAAAAAGCATAGCTGAAAATCTTTGATTTTCTTGCGCCTTAAAAACACTCCAATATTTAAAAACCTTCGCGCCTTCGCGATAAACCAACAAAAGGTTTAAATATCTTCTATAAAGACAAGCCGCCAAAAAACTGTTTTATAGTTGGAATATCGCAAAGACGGAAATTATATGACAAAAATATGTTTTAAGACGCTAATATTTTATCTCCGACAAAATTGAATGCTGTTCAATATAGAATGAATACCTCGCGATAAACAATAAAAAAGGTTCAGTTTATCTGAAAGTTAACACCTTAAGCTTAACCAAACTCAAAAAACAACTTAAAAAACAACTCAAAATGATTCACAGTTATGTTATAATATCCATTGCAGTCCTGCTGTCTGTGATGATATTGGTGATGATAGGGCAAAAGCTGAAAGTAGCTTATCCCATCTTCCTCGTGATTGCCGGTCTTCTGATCAGCCTTATTCCGGGAATGCCGCATATTGAAATAGAGCCGGATCTCGTATTCCTTATTTTTCTTCCTCCCATTCTGTTTGAAGCCGCATGGTTTACCTCATGGCAGGATTTTCATAAGTGGAGAAAACAGATCTTTTCCATGGCTTTCGGGCTTGTATTCCTGACTTCAGTGGTCGTGGCCTATCTTTCCTCTTCCATTATTCCGGGACTTACCGTTGCGATGGGATTCCTGTTGGGAGGCGTGAATTCTCCACCGGATGCAGTGGCTGCAACATCAGTGCTGAAGCATATGAAAATTCCTAAAAAGATCACCAGTATTCTGGAAGGCGAAAGTCTGATCAACGATGCATCCAGTTTAATTGTATTTAAATTTGCTTTAGCTGCGGTGATTTCCGGACAGTTTATCTGGAGAGATGCTATTCAGGATTTCTTTATGATGGCTGTAGGTGGAGTAGTGATCGGTGTTGCTACAGGGCTTTTATTTGGAGCTTTGTTAAGAATTATTCCTTCTAATTCGAATATAGATACCGTTATTACGCTGATCGTTCCCTACATCATGTACGTGGGCGCAGAGCATTTCCATTTTTCAGGAGTTCTGGCAGTAGTAGCGGGAGGTCTTCTCATGTCTTATAACTCACACTGTTATTTAAGCCATACCTCGAGGATACAGTCCGGAAATGTCTGGAGTGTGCTCATATTCCTGATGAATACCATTATTTTTATCCTCATAGGATTGGAACTGCCGATAGTGGTTGCAGCGATGAAAGATTATACCATTTCAGAAGGAATTTTCTACAGTGTAGTGATTGGTGGTGCCATTATTCTCACCCGATTGCTGTACAGTTATGCCGTCATGTATTTCCCAAGACTCTGCTCTAAAGAATTAAGATTAAAAATTCCGAAACCGGACTGGCGGGAACCTTTCATTATTAGTTTTGCGGCGATGAGAGGCGTGGTTTCACTGGCAGCAGCCCTTTCTATTCCTGCATTTTTACCGAATGGAGAAGCTTTTCCGCACCGTAATATCATTTTATTCGTAACTTTCGTCATCATATTGATCACGCTGGTAGGACAGGGACTTCTCCTGACTCCGATCCTGAAGTGGTTAAAAATAGATGATGCTGGAAGCGAGCTGCCTGAGGAGAAACAGGAAGTCATCCTGATGCGTAAGCTTAAAGAAACTGCACTGCACAAAATGGAAAATGATTTTTCCGAGCTTGCTGTAACGAATACATTGGTACGTCATCAGAAACATAAACTGGAAACCGAAATGATGCTGATGGCAGATAAAGCCCAGTGTATGGCTTCCACGGGAGATTATGTGAATGCAATCAATGAAAATAAAGATGTCCTCCGCCAGATCATCCAGGCTCAGAGAAATGAGCTGCACCGGATGAAAAAGGAGAAAATATTTGATGATCATGTGATGAGAACCATTGAAATGCAGCTGGATTTTGACGAAGCGAAGATCACGGGATTCTCCCACAGTTAAAACTGCAAAATTAAATCTGAAACTATGAATACACCCATCACTGTTCAGTACAAAATCAACGCTCCGGCTGAAAAAGTCTGGAATGCGCTGACCGATAAAAATGAAATGAAATCCTGGTATTTTGATATCCAGGATTTTGTGTTGGAAACCGGAAAGGAATTTAATTTCTATGAACCCGGTGAAGCCAAAAAGTACCACCATCAATGTAAGATTCTGGAAATTATTCCTAACCGGAAATTAAAGCACACCTGGGCTTATCCCGAGCTTTCGGAGGCTGTAACCACAGTAACATGGGAGTTGCAGGAAGAAGATACAGGAACTCTGCTGACCCTGACGCATGAAAATACAGAAGGGTTCGACGGTTTAGGTGAAAATTTTTCAAAAGAAAGTTTCACAGAAGGCTGGAATGGAATTATCGGACAGAGTTTAAAAGAATATCTGGAAAAATAAATACGATGATAGAACTGCTGCCTTTTACCCGAAAAGATCAGGAGGAACTGATCTCCAAAATAAAAGATAAAAGAATGCTTCTTCAGTTTGCAGGGCCTGCTTACCATTTTCCGCTGACCAAAGAGCAGCTGGAACAGGATCTGGATCATGAAAACAGGTTTATGTTCAAAGTTTTTGACAGAACAGAACAAAACACCATCGGGCATGCGCAGATCTTTTTAAAAGAACATACATTCCTGCTCGGAAGAATCCTCATCTGGGACGAAAACAACCGGGGAAAGGGCTATGGAAAGAAGATTGTACAGGAATTGATGCAATATGGTTTCAGTCATTTCGACAGGGAAACGGCAGAGCTTAATGTATACGACTGGAATACCGGAGCGATCGAATGCTACCGAAAAGTAGGTTTCGAGATGGATCCGGATGTGATGAGTGAAGTGAGCATTGATAACGAATTATGGCTTTCACTCAATATGAAAATCAGCAGAAACACTTTTGAATCCGGAAAAATATGACATTTACAGCACTTCGTCCCATATTGTGGACGGATCATTTAGACGATACTATAGGATTTTATACGCAGATCCTCGGCTTTACTTTGATGGGAAGAAATGATGAATGGCAGTGGGCTTCCATCCGTAAAGACGATGTACAGATCATGCTTTCGCAGAATGACTATGAAAAACCCAATGGAATAGGCTTTACAGGTTCATTTTACTTTAATATAGATGATGTGGATGAGCTATGGGAAGACCTGAAGACAAAAGCCAAAATCTGCTATGAAATTGAGACTTTTGAATGGGAAATGCGGGAGTTTGCGATCTATGACAACAACGGTTATATATTACAATTTGGTCAACCTGTCGATAATATTGGCAATACGGAATAAAATTTGCTATTTTTGGGGAAATATTTAGAAATTCAATGAAAAAGAATATCATACTGGGTTTGGCAATCGTTCTGATGCTGGCGTCTTGTAATAAAGATGAAAAGATCCTGAACACGCTGAACGAATATAATAATTCCATGGTGGAAAAAGGCTATCACTTCGGGGATAAACTTGAGCTGCCGAAAGAGGTGACGGAAAATGCAGAAAGCATCAGCATCAGCTTTGGAGATAAGGAAACTTCCAGCTTAACGGTTGATCCCAAATTCTTCACATTAGGCGACAATGCCGTTACCTTTAATATCAAAACAAAAGGAGGAAAAGTATTAAATCAGGATGCAACCATCAACGTATTTGCAAAAAATCCTGAAAAAAATATAGCATACCAGATCATTGCAGAATATCCGCACGATCCGAAAAACTTTGTACAGGGCTTCCAGATTGAAGGCAATACCATTTACGAAAGTGACGGGCAGAACGGCTCTTCCCAGATCCTGAAATATACCCTGGGAACAACCACTCCGCTGGCTTCCACCAAACAGGCTCAGGAAGATTTCTCTGAAGGAAGTACAATTGTAGGAGATAAAGTATACCAGCTGACCTGGCAGAGCAAAAAAGGATATGTTTATGACAAAAGCTCTCTGAAACTTCTTTCAGAATTTGCTTATCCGAATGTTCTTGGTGAAGGCTGGGGACTGACGTATGACGGTAAAAGCCTGATTGCATCAGACGGAAGCAAGCTTTTATATTTCCTTGATGCCAATGATCCTTCAAAACTCATTAAATACATCGCTGTGGCAGGAAGTTCACAGATTTATGACCAGCTGAACGAGCTGGAATATCACAACGGATTTATCTATGCCAACGTATGGCAGAAACCGGTGGTATTAAAGATCAATCCGGCAACGGGAGAAGTGGTGGGAACCTTTGATTTCACGGAAATTGCCAGGCAGAATACCAAAGGAAGTGATGACGTATTGAACGGTATTGCTTTCAAAGGCGACAATATGCTGGTAACCGGTAAAAACTGGCCGAAAATCTATGAAGTTCAGATCAAATAACGTCATCTTCAAAAACTCAAAGGAGTCATTGTATTTTGTAAATAATTGAAACGCCTTTGTTTATCTTAGATTAAGAAATTAAAATCAATTTCCTTGTTTAGCCTCGTGTTTAATAATCACCATGCTAAGCAAGGTTTTTTTAGTGTAAAAATCTATGAACTATCGATTAAATAATTAATTATTTTAAGTGTAAATAAAAACGGCGTAAATTGCCGGTGTTATCCATAGGAAAGTTATCTTTACCAAAATAGACTGTGAGATTAATTAATATACTATTCGTCTTTTTTTTCTGTACGGTTGCAGCCCAGAAATCCCTTCCATTAGACACTTTAAAGCTAAAGGAAGCTAAAGATATGCTCGCAGACGATTACGGAAATCTGTATATCTATAAGAACAAAGACTTCAGTCTGACCAAATATGATTCCCTGGGAAAACAGCTCGGAAAACTGATGCTCACCGTTCCGTACAAAGTGCAGACGGTTCAGAATCCCCTGAGCGTTCCGTTGTTCTCAGAAAATGCCCAGGAAATGAAGTTTGTGGACCAGAATATGAATGAAATCCAGCGGATTGATTTCAAGCAGAAATTCGGGTTTATCAAAATGGCGTATGCGGAAGATCTTCAGCAGCTATGGCTTCTGGATGACAGTACAAAACGCCTGATCCAGTATAATTTCAGGAATAATACCACCATCAATTCTTATCCTTTTGATGCCAGTTTTGATGATCTGATGGATCTGCTGGTCTTTGAAAATAAAGTCTATATTTTAACCAGAAAACATATCAGGGTGTATTCTCTGAAATTTGAAAAACTCTTTGAAGCACCGCTTGAAAACGGGAAAAGATTCAGAAGGGAAAATGAAGTGATTGTAGTGATTGCGGACAATTCTATTTTCAGGTACGATCCGGAAAAAGGAATGGTTAAAATTTTTGGAGATCCGGATGCACAAATTGTGGATAAAAACATCCTTTCTTATTTTGAAATCAAAGCGAACAAACTCTATCTTTACAGCCTTGAAAAAATAAAGGAAACTAAACTTCAGACAGAGCCGGAAGCTCAGCCAAAACCCACGGAACCACCTTCTGAAAAGCCAATTGAAGAAGTGAAGAACGGGGAAGGAGATAAAAAGGTGCCTGAAGAAAAAGCCCCGGATAATACTTTACAAAAGCTGCTGGAGGATGCAGGAAAAGTTCAGAATGTAGGAGTTTAGTCAGATTAATTTAAAAAAATACTTAGGAGAATGCATATTGCTGTTACTGGAAATATTGGAGCCGGAAAAACAACTTTAACCACGATGCTTGCCAAGCATTACGGATGGGATGCACAGTTTGAAGATGTAGACCATAACCCTTATCTTGAAGATTTTTATGCAGACATGAGCAAATGGAGTTTTGCACTGCAGATTTACTTTCTGGGAAGCAGATTCAGACAGGTGAAAGAGATCAGGGAAAGTGGTAAAAATATTATCCAGGACCGTACCATCTATGAAGATGCCCACATTTTTGCAGAAAACCTGAATGATATGAAACTTCTTTCGGACAGAGATTTCAATAACTATATTTCAGTTTTCGGCCTGATGAAATCATTTGTTTCCGCACCGGATCTTTTGATTTATTTAAAATCTGATGTTCCGAACCTGGTGAAAAAGATCTACAAAAGAGGAAGAGAGTATGAAGCATCCATCAGCATCGAATACCTTTCAAAACTGAACCAGAAATACGAAAAATGGATCTCCGATTATACAGAAGGAAAGCTTCTTGTGATTGAGGTAGATGATCTGGATTTTGTGGAAAAGCCTGAAGATTTCGGATTTATCCTTGAAAAGATCGAAGCAGAGCTGAACGGCTTGTTTTAACAAATTTTTATCAAAATTTAAGACGGCTTTCAATTCTTTTCTTCCTAAATTTGAGGGAAGGAGTTTAATTTTTTAAAAGATTATATTATGATGGTTAAGGTTTTACATAACGGAAACTGCTCTAAATCCAATGCTGTACTGGAGTATCTGGATGAGAATGGGGTGCCTTTTGAGATCATCAACATTATGGAAGATCCGCTGAGCATTCTGGAGATCAAAACAGTATTGAAAAAGCTGAATCAGAGCGTATTTCATATGATCCGCAAAGCTGATAAGCTGTACACGGAACACTATGCCGATAAAAATTATTCTGAAGAAGAATGGATCAAAATCCTGTCTGAAAATCCTTCCCTGATCCAGAGACCGATACTCATCAAAGGATCGGTGGCTATGCTGGGAAGACCCATTGAAAATGTAAAATTCTTTATTGAAAAATAATACCAATAAAAAAGTCAGCGGAAGCTGACTTTTTCTTTTTTCTTACAATAGAATAACGCCTTCTATTTTGGCGACTTCCTTATAAATATTCACTACCTGATCTGCATCCAGAACGAATGCATCAATATTACACGCAGTGTATTTTCCGTTTTTGCTTTCGCGGTTTCCCAGGGTAAATTTAATACCGTCAAAAACTCTATAAATTTCTGTAAGTTTTGCCTGGTCTGTAGGAATGATAAATTTAAATAAATAATCTTCCGGAAAGTCATGGTGGCCTTCCAGTTTTTCCTTCAGAGAGTTATAAAAATCCTCCGGGTTCGCATGTTGATTTCCTTGTAATATATCCATCTGCCTATGTTAAATTATATATAAATATAGCGAAAATTTTCCTATTTTCCAAGCGGTCCCAGCAGTGCTTTTGAATTCTGGTGCTCGTAATCTTCGATGATATTGAAGAGCCCGTTGACCAGTTGTTCAGAGGCCAGTTTGCTCAGTCCGCCCGTGTTCACATTATTACTGCTGCCGCCAAGAAGACTTCCCAGAAGATTATTTCCTGAAAGGGCGGTGTTGATGGTTTTGGCAATACCGTACTCATTCAGCTTCTCATCCACCTTCGGGGCAATGGCCGCTACCAGCTGTTGGGAAGTCTTTTCCTTTAAGATCTGCGTAGCCGTAGTCCCCTGAATGATTCTGGTAACATCCTGCGCGTTTAAGCTGTTCACAGCACCCTGAAGAATAGGTTTTGAGATATTAACGGTATAAGCTGCCGCCTGAGCAATAAAATCTCTCTCTTTAGCCACGAGGGAAGGAGCGATCTTTTCCAGCGTGGAATTGATGTCTCTAAGCTCTTTTGGAAGGGCTTTATCCACCATATTATTCTGAAGGAAGGCTTCTTTGTTGCTGTAGATGCCCATTCCTTTATCAATACCGTTTAATAAAACTCTTTTAATGATGGACAGGCCCAGGTCCGAGGTAGCCATGGTCTGGCAGGATTGTACGGTAGTAAGAACCAAAGTTCCTGTACCGATTAATAATGCTGCTGCTATGATGTATTTTTTCATTGATCTTTTTTCTTATTTTCTCAAATATTGCGCCAAAGGTAAACACTATATGTGTTATTAACAAAATATTAAATTCTCATGACGGATTTGGTGATTTTTCAGTTGAAAACGCCGCTTTTTCAATTCGGTATTTTGTTGTATATTGATATTTATAATGAAATTTTGTTATCTGAATCTGATTTATTTCGTTTTCTGTTTAAAAATTATTTGCTTTTTTTAAATTTTTAAGATATGTTAACAATGTTCGTTTTTTTTTATACTTTTGACTAATGTCTTTTTTTGAGAATTTAAATAACTCCACCAAAGGCATTATTAAAATTTGATTGTACGAATAAAATTGAACTATATGAAACAACGTGATTTAAAGTATTCATGTCTCATTGCTGTTTTATACTTCGGTATGAATGTCAATGCACAGACTACTCCAAAAGATACTACTGTGAAAGAGCAGAAGATCGAGGAGGTAGTTCTGATAGGATATGGATCTCAGAAAAAGGAAAATGTGACCGGTAGTATCGGGACCATTTCAGCAAAAGATCTTGCGGACAAACCCAATGCCAATCCAATAAGTTCTATACAGGGAAAGTTATCCGGTGTTCAGATTTTGAACTCCGGGGCTCCGGGAACTTCACCCAGAGTAGACATCAGAGGGGTTGGATCACTTACCGGTAAAACGGTATTTATCGTAGATGGAATGATTACCGATGATATCTCCTTTTTGAATCCTCAGGATATTGAATCCATGAGTGTTCTTAAAGATCCTTCGAGTTTGGCCATTTATGGAGCCAGAGCATCCAACGGAGCTGTAATTATTAAGACGAAAACAGGAAGAGGAAAGAAACCTGTTTTTAACTTTAATTCCTATCTTGGCTTTAAAAAAGTAACCAATATCCCGGAAATGGCTAATACGGATCAGTATATTGAATTATATAATGAAAAGCTGAGAAATGAAAATGTAACGGATCCTACAAAATTCTTAAGCAGATCCAACTTTCCGGCAGATACCAATTGGTTTAAAGAAATCTTCAGAACGAGTATTATCAATTCAAATGATTTTTCGGTTTCCGGTAATTTGGGAAAACTGAATTATTACGGAAGTATCGGAAATCTGCAGGATGAAGGTAATCTGGCTGCTGGAAGAGGAATCAACTCAGGAAGCGGTTTCAACAGATTAAATACCAAGCTAAACCTTACCTATAAAATTACGGACAATATTACCATCGGAAATAATTTCTCATTTTCAAAAATGAGGACTGATGCAGCACAGAATCCATTGCTGGATGCGTATAATGCTCCTCCGATATTTTCAACGATGAATCCTGCAACTGGAGATTACCAGTTTTTCAATGGATATTCCATTCCTAACCCAAGAGCCAAGTTGGATTTATTCCGCTCGCAGACCAGACAGGAAAGATTGCTGAACAATATCTGGGGAGAATACAAATTCCTGAAAGATTTTGCTTTAAGGGTTAGTTATACATCGGATAATATTAATACTAGCAAGTACGAATATTCGCCGACACTTACTTACGTTCCTCCTGCAGACCAGAAAGTTACAAAATTAATTACAAGAGATTCCAGAGACAGAAACTATGTTTGGGATAATACCTTAACCTGGAAGAAAAGTTTAGGAAATCATAATTTAGAAATACTGGCAGGTTTTTCCAGAACAAGAAACTCCTACACAGAAACGTATGCCCAGGCACAAAACGTAGGTTATGACGGAACGAATGGCTCTTTAAGCATAAGCAATGGTACAGACGTAATAATTTATAATGTTGACAGACCGGATGTAAGCCTGGATCAGGACCAATACCGTATTGAATCATTCTTCGGAAGATTGAATTATGATTACAAAGGAAAATACCTCCTGAATGCATCTATCCGTAGAGACGGAACATCACAAATCTCTGCGGATGACAGAACCAAGATATTTCCAGCAGTAAGTGTAGGCTGGGTAATATCTAAAGAAAATTTTATGAGCGAGCAGAATATGTTTAATCTCTTAAAATTAAGAGCCAGTTATGGTAAACTGGGAAATCCTAACGTAAAAAGAAAATATACATTAAATGTTTCAAGTATTGCTGGGGGCGCCTATTATGGAAATACAGGATACCCGGCAGAAACTATTGACGAAATAATAGACCCTACTATTGGATGGGAAACTACATCAGGTGGTGATGTAGGTTTGGAAATGGCTATGTTCAGCAATAAACTGAAAATAGATGCTACTTATTTCAGCAAGGATTCCAAAGATGTTGTATATGGAATTTTCCAGGGAACGGTTTCCGGAGCAAGCAACTGGCGTGATTATGTTACCAATGCTTATTCTTTCAATAACAAAGGATTTGAAGTATCTGTAAATTATAATACTAAAATCAATGATAATATTAGCATTGGAGCTTATGGTAATTTTACAGGCTTGAAAAATAAAATCACTTCTGTATATGGTGGTTCCTATTTAGAAACCGGTGCAAGTTTATTTGGTAACTCTATTGTAAGGCTTCAGGAAGGCCAGGCCGTTGGTTCTTATTATGGCTATCAGGTTGCAGGAGTTTTCCAGAATCAGGCAGAAGTAGATGCATCACCAACACAGAATCAGGCACGACCGGGAGCATTTAAATTTGCTGATCTGGATGGAAATGGGATTATTGATACAAGAGATAAAACATTCCTGGGAAGTCCGATTCCTAAAGGAACCTATGGCTTCGGTGTGAATATGAATATTTATGATTTTGATTTTGCCATTGACTTCCAGGGAGTATTCGGTAACAAAATATATAACTACAACCGTGAACAGCGTTTCGGAAACGAAAACTGGGATTTAGATTTTTACAACAACAGGTGGCATGGGGCAGGTACTTCTGATTCCTATTCAATGGTTACCAATGACCAGGCTATTATCCTGCCAAGCAGTTTCTATGTGGAAAGCGGAAGCTATATCAGAATCAGAAATATCCAGATCGGATACAACCTGCCAAAAGCATTTACCAGTGCGATGTCTATCACTAAACTAAGATTGTACTTAAGTGCACAGAACCCTTGGACTAGTTTTAAGTACAAAGGTTTCTCTCCTGAAATTATGAATACGGACAGAGTGCAAATGGGAGTTGATAATAATATCTATCCTATCTCGGCAATCTATACATTCGGTATGAGTTTAACATTTTAATTAGAAGAGTTATGAAAAAAATATTTTTGTCAATCGCATTAGTTTCTCTTTTAGCTAGCTGCAAGGATGATTTTTTAGATATAAAAGAAGAGGGAAGAGTTGAAGCATCTACATTCTTTACTACAGAACAGGATGCAATGAATGGAACAAATGCTATTTATAGCTTTTTGAGAAGCTGGGAAAATTCAGCGTTTCCATACCAGTTTGTTTTCGGTGTGCCTGCGGACGATGTTGTGAAAGGGTCAAACCCTGGAGATGCATCATTCATTAATGAATATGATAATTTTACCTACACAGTTAGTAACGAAGGGGTAAGAGGATATTGGATTGGACAGTGGCAGGCTATAAACAGAGCTAACCAGGTTATTTCCAAAGTTCCGGCAATTGAAATGAATACTGAGCTTAAAAACAGATTGGTTGCAGAAGCTAAAATGTTAAGAGCATATTTCTATTTCAATCTTGTAAGAATTTACGGAGGTGTTCCTATATTTGATGGCCTTCAATCAAATTATAATATTCCGCGTAATTCTGTAGATGAAGTTTACAACTTCATTATTTCAGACCTTACCAGTGCTGCAGCTGTTCTTCCACAGACCTATGGTGCGGCAGATCTTGGAAGAGTAACGAAAGGAGCTGCACTAGGACTGCTTTCAAAGGTGTATCTTTATAAAAAGGACTGGCAGAAAGCATATGATACATCTAATCAGGTGATGGGCATGGGCTATGGACTGGATCCGGATTTCAATCACTTATTCAGACCAGCTGGTGAATTTGGAACAGAATCTGTATTTGAGGTGAACTGTCAGTGTTCAGCACAGTTTGGAGGAAGTCAGTATGCTGAGGTTCAAGGAGTAAGAAATCAATTCGGCTGGGGATTCTTTACCCCTTCTCAAGCGTTGGAAAATGCGTTTGAGCCAGGAGATATCCGCAAAGAATTAACTATTCTGAGAAACGGCGAAACCACACCGGAAGGAGATCTGATTGCAATGGGAGACCCTCAGTCGGTGACTACCTATAATCAGAAAATCTATGTACCGAAGGCTCTTAATAACAATGCTTGCGGGTATGGATCTATTCAGAACATCAGAATATTACGTTTTGCAGAAATTCTTCTGATTAATGCAGAAGCAGCCAATGAATTAGGGAATACAGCCACTGCAATATTGAACCTTAATAAAGTCAGAGACAGAGCGGATCTTTTAGGAACAACAGCTACCACTCAGACAGGATTGCGTGCCGCAATATGGCATGAGCGTAGAGTAGAACTGGCTTTAGAAGGGGATCGTTTTGTAGACCTTGTAAGAACGGGTGAGGCGGCAACAGTATTGGCTCCTTACGGATTTAAGTCTGGAAAGAATGAATTATTCCCGATTCCTTTAGATGCGATGGATCAAAGTAACGGACTGTTTACCCAAAACCCAGGATATTAAAATTTAACCATAAACTTTAGAGGAGAATGAAAGTTCTCCTCTTCTTTTAGCAGAACCAGGTAAAAAAGATTTCATGAAAAGGACCGTATTATCAATTGCTGTAACCTCTCTATTCTTTGCATACGCTTGCAAAAATTCCCAATCTCCCAAACAGGAAGTTGTTCAAACCGAAGCTGTAAAAAGTGATATCACAGACGAGCAGCTCATGGACAGAGTTCAGAAAGATGCTGTAAAATATTTCTGGGATTATGCTGAACCCAAATCAATGCTGGGAAGAGAGCGCTATCACGAAGACAATATCTATCCGGATAATGATAAACATGTAGTAACTACAGGAGGATCAGGATTTGGATTGGCCACACTTCTGGTAGGGGTGGAAAGAGGATTTATCCCCAGAAAAGAAGCTGTGAAAAGACTCACTCATATGATGGATTTTCTTGCAAAAGCAGACCGTCATAAAGGCGCCTGGTCACACTGGATCAATGGAGAAACAGGAAAAACAGTTCCTTTCGGGAAAAAAGATAATGGCGGAGATCTTGTGGAAACTGCATTTCTTACTTCAGGAATTCTGATGGTCCGTGAATATTTTAAAAACGGAAATGCCGAAGAAAAAGCCCTGGCTTCAAAATGTGATGAACTCTGGAAAGGAATTCAATGGAACTGGTACACAAAAGGCGGTGAAAAAGTCCTTTACTGGCACTGGTCACCGGAATATCAGTGGGAAATGAACTTTCCGCTGGAAGGGTATAACGAATGCCTGATCACCTACATCCTGGCCGCTTCATCACCCACCCATTCCATCGATGCAGAAACCTATTATAAAGGCTGGACCCGAAACGGAACCTATCTTACAGACAAAACAAAATACGGACTTCCTCTGTACGTAAAACACAATTACGCCGAAGAATACGGCGGACCGCTTTTCTGGTCACAATATTCCTACATCGGCCTGGATCCTACGGGACTTTCGGATAAGCTGGTGAAAAACTATTTCGAATTAAATAAAAATCAGGTCCTTATCGACTACAAATACTGCGTTGAAAACCCAAAACAATGGAAAGGCTACGGCCCGAACTACTGGGGACTGACAGCCGGATATACAAGAAATGAAGACGGAAGTGCAGGATATACAGCCCATATGCCAACCAATGACAATGGCGTGATCACTCCCACAGCAGCGCTGAGCAGCTTTCCGTACACCCCAAAAGAATCGATGGCTTTCCTGAGATTCCTTTACACCCAAAAACCTGAATTCATTGGATCAGCAGGTCCTTATGATGCCACTTCAGTGAATTACAACAACTGGTTTACCCCAAGATATTTAGCCATAGACCAGGGAACCATAGCACCGATGATTGAAAACTACAGAACAGGATTTCTGTGGAAACTATTCATGAACGCACCTGAAATTCAGCAGGGACTTAAAAAATTAAGCTTCCGGTCTGAAAAATATGGAATTCAATAATCAGCGTTTTTAATGATCTTCAACAGGATTTTCATTCAATAGAAAAGAATTTAATCCGTTTATAAAAATAAGGGAAATGTATTTTTAATGATTTAATATTCAATAGAAACGGGCTTTAGCCCGTTTAAATAAAAACGAGACATCAAACGGCTTTAGCCAAAACCTATACATTAATATGAAATTAAAACTAAAATACCTTCCTCTTTTTTTCCTGCCATTATCACTACAAATCAATGCCCAGGAAATAAAAGGAGAATTAAATAAAGAAATTAAAAGGACTGAGAAA
The DNA here is from genome assembly GCF_016745235.1 of Chryseobacterium endalhagicum. GTDB lineage: Bacteria > Bacteroidota > Bacteroidia > Flavobacteriales > Weeksellaceae > Chryseobacterium > Chryseobacterium endalhagicum. The sequence continues at coordinate 1,466,829 of NZ_JAELVM010000001.1, forward strand.
ATGTCTTACATTCTGGATTACCCGCAAAAGGCCAAAGGAAATGTTCCGTTGATCGTCTTCCTGCACGGTTCCGGAGAAAGAGGAAATAATCTTGAAATGGTAAAGGCCCACAGCCCGTTCACGTATAAAAATCTGATCAAGGAGCCTGTAGCCATTCTGGCACCGCAATGTCCGGCAGATTCATGGTGGGATACCATCACGGTGTATAATCTGATTAAAGAGATTCAGAAGAAATATAAAATTGATGCCTCCAGAATTCACCTTACAGGACTTTCCATGGGAGGATGGGGAACATTGAAACTGTCGATGGAACATCCTGAAATGTTTGCTTCAGTAGTGTCCGTATGTGCTCCCACAGACATGACTATGTATGCCAATATTGACCAGTATAAAAATTTGAATATGAAAATTTTTCACGGAGGAATGGATGATATTGTACTCCCTGAAAATGCTTTGAATTTTTATCAGAGATTACATCCGGTAAATCCATCAGCAGAATTGGTCATCTTCCCCAATGATAACCACAACTCCTGGGATTCCACCTATTCCGACCCGAAACTCTATGAATGGATGCTTTCTAAGAGAAAAGGAGAGTGAGATTTTAGTGAAGAGTGAAGAGTGAAAAATTAAGAACGAAGAATTAAAAATGTTTAAGAAAGTCGCGAGCTATGGCACAATCAATTTTATCTCGGATAAAATCCTTGCGTCTTACAACATAAAGCTTGGAATAAACTAGCGCCCTTGCGCTATCCAACAAAAAGTACCCAAAGTAAACAATAAAACAGAACTATAATTTAAGAAGATAGATTTATGAAAAAGTTAATTGTAATCGCAACCCTGGCACTTTCGCCCGTGTTTTCCGCACAGGAAATGGTAACGAAGCCCGTGCAGGCGTACCAGACCGCTCAGTATCAGGCTAAGAAAAAAGCTTTCGTAGACAATCTTTTGTCTAAAATGACTTTAGATGAAAAGATTGGTCAGCTCAACCTGCCAACCTCCGGAGATTTTACCACCGGACAGGCGCAAAGCTCAGATATCGGAAAAAAAGTGGAGCAGGGATTAGTAGGAGGATTATTCAATATAAAAGGAGCTGAAAAGATCAAAGCCGTCCAGAAAGTCGCTATAGAAAAAAGCCGTCTGAAAATTCCTTTGATCTTCGGAATGGATGTCATCCACGGTTACGAAACCACTTTCCCGATTCCGTTAGGATTGGCCGCTTCCTGGGATATGAATCTTGTACAGCAGTCTGCGAGAGTAGCTGCGAAAGAAGCTTCTTCAGATGGTATTAACTGGACTTTTTCGCCTATGGTGGATATTTCCCGTGAACCAAGATGGGGAAGGGTTTCCGAAGGTTCCGGAGAAGATCCGTACTTAGGGAGTGAGATTTCCAAGAACATGGTGTACGGGTATCAGGGGAAAGATCTTTCCGTGGGAAATACCATTTTAGCCTGCGTAAAGCATTTTGCCCTGTACGGAGCTGGTGAAGCCGGCCGTGATTACAATACAGTGGATATGAGCCATGTAAGAATGTTCAATGAATATTTTCCTCCCTATAAAGCCGCAGTAGATGCTGGGGTGGCTTCTGTAATGGCTTCTTTCAATGAAGTGGACGGTGTTCCGGCAACCGGAAACAAGTGGCTTCAGACAGAAGTACTGAGAAAAATGTGGAACTTCAAAGGGTTTGTAGTGACCGATTATACTGGAATCAATGAAATGGTGGAGCACGGGATGGGAGATCTTCAGCAGGTATCTGCTTTAGCCCTGAAAGCCGGAATAGATATGGATATGGTAGGCGAAGGTTTTTTAACTACCCTGAAAAAATCTTTAGACGAAGGAAAAGTGACCCAGGCTGAAATCGATATGGCAGCAAGAAGAATTCTTGAAGCTAAATACGACCTTGGTCTGTTCGATGATCCTTACAAATACGGAGATGCAAAACTGGCTGCAAAAGAGGTGTACAACATGGAAAACCGTAATATCGCAAGAAGTGCAGCAGCTCAGTCTATGGTATTGCTGAAAAACGAAAAACAGGTATTGCCATTAAAAAAATCCGGTACGGTAGCGGTAATCGGGCCATTGGTGAACAACTCACTGAATATGGCCGGAACATGGAGCGTAGCTACAAAACATGCCGCTTCAGTTTCTTTGATGCAGGGGCTTCAGGCTAATTACGGAAAAGAAGTGAAATTCCTTTCTGCAAAAGGCGCAAACATTGATTACGATGCAAAACTGGAAGATGTCTACGCAGCTCACGGTAAAAAAACAGACAGAGACAACCGTTCCAAAGAAGAATTATTGAAAGAAGCCGTTGATATCGCCAATAAAGCAGACGTTATTGTTCTTGCCATCGGTGAATCTGCGGAAATGAGCGGTGAATCCTCTTCAAGAACGGAAATTACCATTCCTCAGTCTCAGGTTGATTTATTAAACGAACTGAAAAAAACTGGAAAGCCGATTGCCATGGTACTTTACACAGGGCGCCCGCTGGCATTAACCAATGTAAAAGATACACCGGATGCTATTCTTAATGCCTGGTTTGCAGGTTCCGAAGCAGGAAATGCTATTTCAGATGTTTTGTTCGGGAAAGTAAACCCTTCAGGAAAGCTTCCAATGACCTTCCCGAGAAGTTTAGGACAGGTTCCTATTTATTACAATGCAAAAAATACCGGTCGTCCTTTAAGTCAGGACAAAGTAGATAAATGTGTTTACGAAAGATTCCGTTCCAATTATATGGATGAATGTAATACACCGCTGTATCCGTTCGGATATGGGTTGAGCTATTCTAAATTCAGCTACTCTGATATGACGGTTTCCAATTCAAATCCAAAAGGAAATCAAACAATTCAGGCTTCAGTAACGGTTACCAATTCCGGGAACTATGACGGAGCTGAAGTGGTGCAGCTCTATATCAGAGACATGGTGGGAAGCATCACCAGACCTGTGAAAGAACTGAAAGGATTCCAGAAAGTTTTCCTGAAAAAAGGAGAATCTAAAAAGATAACTTTTGACATCAACCCTGAAAACCTGAAGTTCTACAATGGAGAACTGAAATTTGACTGGGAACCGGGAGAATTTGATATCATGATCGGAACCAATTCCGATGAGGTGAAACATTCAAAAATCAACTGGACGAAATAATACCGAAAAGCCATTCTTTGGAGTGGCTTTTTCTTTTTTTTTGGCATGATTTTTAGTAGCACACTTGTAACTTTAAAATAATAATTATGAAAAAAATGATTGTACTTGGAGCCATGTTTATGGGATCTTTGATATGGGCACAGACGGTAGGAGGAGACAGAGATTCTCATGGATGTATTGGTTCTGCGGGCTATACCTACTCGCAGATCAAAAAAGATTGTGTAAGGGTTTTCGAGCAGAAGATCAAACTAACCGAAGTTGCTCCCAAAGGCAGTTCTACTTCAATGGCAGCTGTGATTTTCAGCAAAGACATGAAGAAAGCGGAAGTTTTCATTCCTGATACAGACGGAGAAAGCCTGATCCTGACAAGAATCGGAAGAAGAAAAATATGGAAGAAAGATGATTATGTATTGGTTCCTTTCAAGAAAAACGAATACCAGCTTAAAAAAGATAATGTGGTGATTTATCAGTAAATCCGGATTTTATAAAATAAAACAGAGGCTGCCTTTTAAGGCGGTCTCTTTGCTTTAATATTTCCATCAGTGATCCTGAGAATTTCATAGAAGTCTGGAAAATCAACAACAATAATAAACAATATGCTATAAATCACTAAAAAATGAGTAGTTTTTTTGTATCTTAGACCAAATATCTTGTTGTTATTTTTTAAACTAAAACCATTAATATTTCAAATATGAAAAAAACTATTCTCTTGGGCGCAATGTTTCTCAGTTCCTGGGCCTTCTGCCAGCAATCTACTCCGGTTTTAGGAGGAGATAAGGATGTTCATGGCTGCAGAGCTTCAGCAGGTTATACGTATTCACAGATCAAAAATGACTGTGTAAAAGTTTTTGCACAGAAAATTAAATTAAAAGAAGTGAGCACTGATAAAAGCTCCACTTCAATGACAGCCGTTATTTTTAGCAAAGACATGAAAAGAGCGGAAATTTTTATCCCGGATGGAAATGCAAAAAGCATTATCCTTACCAGAGAAGGAAAAAGCAAAATGTGGAAAAGCGGAAGCTATATCAAGGAAACGTACGTTTTGGTTCCCTACAAAAAATCAGGTTACCAGATTAAAAAAGATGATGTTGTGATTTATCGGTAAATCCGGATTTTAATATAACAAAGCCGTTCAGTGGAGCGGTTTTTTTTGTGGATTTTTTTAATTAAACCTTAAAGAAATGTTGGAAAGGGCATTAACAGACAGGATATTCATAAACAATCTTATCCCTAACTTAGAGAGAATTATATTTTCGATTTAAAAAAAATGTATATTAGTAAGATCAAATCACAGCGGAATCCGAAAAGCTTATCAGAGTAGGAACGACCCCAAAAATTATAACTATGAAAAATCTTAAAAAATTATCAAAAAAAGAATTGAAAACCGTTCAGGGAGGAATCCCGATGTGCTTACCAGGCTATTTCTGGTGCTCATTTGTGAAAAAATGTATTCCTGTAGGATCGGATTGCGGACTTGCATAATAAGCTTCCCAACGATCTCCGGATTGTTTCTTTAAACATAAATAGCCGTTCAAACGAACGGCTATTTTTATGGGTAAAGCGTGAATGTTTAACTGTTTTTTAATAACACTTATCAGCGTCATACTTTCTGCATGGTCCGTTTTCAGTATATTGGCATGTTCCGGACGGACAGCTTTGTCCCGGTTGAGGAACCCATCCTCCTGAAATCATTTTTAAACTTGACTTTGATAATTTTTTTAGATTTTTCATTATACGTTTGCTTTAATTTGGTTTCTCTACTCTCTCAGCTTTTCGAGTTCCGCTATATTTACGAATTTATAAAATAATTTGAAATAAAATCACTACCCTTTGAAAAATTAGAATAATACTTTAAAATAGGGTGTGAAAACCTCTGTTAGACGTGAAAGAAGCTATAGAATCCGCGTCCTTTTAAACTAAAATTTAAAAGCGCCTTTACAATTTTCATCTCTCACTGAAAATCCGTATTTTTGTGCATCTAAAAGTAAAAGAAAGAATGAATTCCTACAAAAATCCATTGGAAGAGCGCTATTCCAGTGAAGAAATGTTGTTTAATTTCTCACATAACAACAAATTCCGTACCTGGAGAAAGCTTTGGATTGCTCTTGCTGAAATTGAAAAAGACCTTGGTCTTGATATTACAGACGGGCAGATTGCTGAGCTTAAAGCTAATGCTGAAAACATCGATTACGATAAAGCAGCAGAATACGAAAAGAAATTCCGTCATGATGTAATGGCTCACGTTCACACGTATGGAGATGTGGCGCCTTCAGCAAAAGGAATCATCCATTTGGGAGCTACTTCAGCTTTTGTAGGAGACAATACAGACCTTATTCAGATCCGTGACGGGCTTTTAATCTTAAAGAAAAAGCTGGTTAATGTGATGAAAAACTTAGCGGATTTCTCTATTCAGTATAAAGATCTTCCTACTTTAGGATTTACCCATTTCCAGCCGGCTCAGCTGACGACCGTTGGAAAAAGAGCAACTCTTTGGTTACAGAGTTTGGTTCTTGACATCGAAGAATTGGATTTCTTCTTAGAAACACTTCGTTTCAGAGGTGTAAAAGGAACTACCGGAACTGCTGCAAGTTTCTTAGAGCTTTTCAACGGTGATTATTCAAAAGTAAAACACCTGGATAAAGAACTTTCAAAAAGATTCGGTTTTGAGAAAGTATTCGGAGTTTCAGGTCAGACGTACGACAGAAAAATTGATGCTAAAGTAGTGGCTTTACTAGGAAATATCGCTCAGTCTGCTCATAAATTCACCAACGATTTACGTCTTCTTCAAAATCTTAAAGAAATTGAAGAACCGTTCGAGAAAAACCAGATCGGTTCATCAGCAATGGCTTACAAACGTAACCCAATGAGAAGTGAAAGAATCGGAGCTTTGGCAAAATATGTAATGTCTTTAACGACAAGTTCTGCTATGGTAGCTTCAACTCAATGGTTTGAAAGAACTCTGGATGATTCTGCAAACAAGAGATTAACAATTCCTCAGGCTTTCCTTGCTGTTGATGCTATTCTATTGATCTGGAACAACATCATGAATGGAATCGTTGTTTATCCAAACAGAATCAACAAACATATTATGGAAGAACTTCCTTTCATGGCTACGGAATATATCATCATGGAAGAAGTGAAAGCCGGCGGTGACCGTCAGGAAATTCACGAAGTGATCAGAGTTCACTCTATGGAAGCTTCCAAGAAAGTGAAAGAAGAAGGTAAGGAAAATGACCTGATTGAAAGAATCTTAAACGACGATTCTTTAAAATTAGACAAATCAAAATTAAAAGAAGTTTTAGATCCTAAAAACTTTATCGGTTTTGCACCTATCCAAACGGAAGAATTCATCGCGAATGAAGTTCAGCCGATTCTGGATCAGAATAAAGACCTGATAGGATTGGAGGCTGATCTTAAAGTATAAAACAGATGCAGTCTTTTGGGCTGCATTTTTTATTTTAAAAGATTTCTGTCAGAATGCAGGTTTAATGATTCTGATCAATTTGTAAAATAAAAGATAATCTATGACGGTGAAAAGTCTTTCCTTTTTTCTGCTTATTTTTCTTTCTGTGAAAAGTTTTTCGCAAAAGCAGAATGATGTGTATGCTATTATGGATGCCAATGCTCAAAAGCTCGCCCAAAAATCAGGGGCTTATTCCGTTTCCATCGGAATAGTGAAAGACGGAAAAGTGTATACAAAACACTTCGGGGAAATAGATAAAGGAAAGGGAAATAAAGCAGATGACAATACCTATTTTGAAATAGCATCTGTGACCAAGCTTTTTACCGGACAATTGCTGGCTCAGGCCGTTTTGGAAAATAAAATTAATCTTGATGACGATATCCGTAAATATCTGAAAGGATCATATCCCAATTTGGAATACAACGGAACTCCCATTAAAATTAAAGATCTGATTTCCTACAGAACTGCATTGCCGCGTAATCTGCCTGATGACACCGAAATCCGGAAAACAATGTCAGATGAAACGCCTTTTCAATACAATGCATTAGGAGAGAATTATACAAAAGATCATTTTAAGCAGGATCTTCAAAAAGTAAAACTGGATACCCTACCCGGAATCAAATATAATTACAGCAACTTAAGTCTTGAACTGACAGGTCTGATGCTGGAAAATATCTACGGGAAAAGCTATGAAACGCTGCTTAAAGAAAATATCCTGTCAAAAGCAGGAATGGATCACACCAAACTGGAATTGGGTAAAGGTGAGGTCTTAGCGAATGGATATCATGCAAGCGGACGTCTGATGCCAAAATCCATAAGTCATTTATGGGGTGCAAGTGGAGCAAAAACCAAATCGACGATGGGAGATCTGGTGAAGTTCTTACAATATGAACTCGATTCAAAAAACTCAATTGTTCAGGAGTCTCAACGAAACATCAGTAACAGTAAAGGAGATTGGTACGGGTATTTTTGGGACAGCTACGGCCTTAGTGAACATGGAAAAATGGGGTATAAGCACGGAGGTGCATTCGGAGACCAGTTATGGTTTGCGATTTATCCCGAACTGAATACAGGGGTTTGCGTTATTGTAAATGTCAGCGGTCCGGATACATTCCCGGCGCTTTATAATTCGGTAGCCAGATTAATGAATGATCTGACGACAAAACCGGGCAAAAAGGAAACTGAAGGATATTATCTGAAAGGAGATAACGTAGTATTTACCTATACGCATCCAAAGAATTTAAACTCAAAACTGATCAATAGTGCTTCTGTCGCTGGATCTTTCAATGATTGGAAGACAGACAACAAGAACTACCAGTTAACGAAGAAAGAAGATAACCGCTTCGAGTTGGAAGTTCCGAAATCCGGTTTTGAAAAAGAGAAAACCTATGCCTTTAAACTGGTTCTAAACGGAGACGACTGGATCAATGCATCAAAAAACGCTTCCAATACAGACGGAACAGATGACAATAATCTGACGTTGAAGCTGTAAAATATAAAGGACCAATAGGGTTCTGAAAAAAGTAAAAAGAAAGTAATAAATCTAATATTTAAAATCTGACATCTAATGTCTAATAACAAAAGAATTTTCGTAGAAAAAAGAGGAATTTTCGATGTTGAAAGTCCAAAAATTTTTGATGAAGTAAAAGCAGTCGTTCCGTCTGTCCAAAGCGTAAAAGTGTACAATATTTACGATATTTTTGGATTAAATGACGGTGAATTCGAAAAAGTGGTAAGCAACACTTTCGTAGATCCCGTTACTGATATTTTGCATGAAGAAAATCCTGCAAAAGGAATTAATTTCGGAATGGAATTTTTACCCGGCCAGTACGATCAGCGTGCAGATTCTGCACAGCAGTGTATCGCGTTACTCACGGAGAATGAAAAATCTAAAGTAAGAAGCGGAAAACTGATCCAGTTTGAAGGCGTTTCTGAAGCAGATTTAGTAAAAATCAAAGACCTTCTGATCAATAAGGTTGAATCTCAGGAAAAAGATCTTTCCATTCTGGATATTCCGGCAGACGAAATTCCGTCAAAAGTTTTGATCCACGAAAATTTCATCAGTTTCAATGATGCTGAGCTTGAGAATTTTTACAATAATCACGGTTTCGCATTAGGATTGGACGACCTGAAATTTATTCAGGAATACTTTAAAACAGAAAAGAGAAATCCTACCGAGACCGAACTGAAAGTTTTAGACACCTATTGGAGTGACCACTGCCGTCATACCACTTTTGAAACAGAATTGTCAGACATTCAGTTTGAAGGAGCATTCAAACAGACACTGGATACTATTTTCAGTGACTATATCGAAAAAAGAAAATTCTTAGGCCGCGAGCTGAAGCCGATCTCTTTAATGGATCTTGCGACAGTTTGTGGTAAATATTTCCATAAAACAGGGAATCTGGAGAACCTTGTCATCTCAGACGAGATTAATGCATGTACGATTCAGATCGAAGCTGAATACGACGGTAAAAAAGAGCCGTGGTATTTATTATTCAAAAATGAAACCCATAATCACCCTACGGAAATTGAACCTTTCGGAGGGGCTTCAACCTGCTTGGGAGGAGCGATCAGAGATCCTTTGTCCGGAAGATCATTTGTATTCCAGGCGATGAGATTAACGGGTGCTGCCGATGTTTTAGAACCGGTTGATAAAACGTTACCGGGAAAATTACCTCAGAAAACCATCACGAAACAGGCTGCCAATGGATATTCATCTTACGGAAATCAGATCGGCTTAGCTACGACTATGGTTTCTGAAATCTACGACGAAGGCTACAAAGCCAAGAGAATGGAAGTAGGATTCGTTACCGGAGCCGTTCCTGTAGACTGGGTAAGACGTGACAAGCCTGAAAATGGAGATTCCATCATTATTTTAGGAGGTGCTACGGGCCGTGACGGTGTAGGAGGAGCGAGCGGAAGTTCAAAAGAACAGGATGAAACTTCTATCCACACCATGAGTTCTGAAGTTCAGAAAGGAAATGCCGTTGAAGAACGTAAAATTCAGAGATTATTCAGAAACCCTGAAGTAACGAGGTTGATTAAAAAATCAAATGACTTCGGAGCAGGAGGTGTTTCCGTAGCTATCGGTGAAATTGCAGATTCATTAGAAGTGAATCTTGATGTTTTACCATTAAAATATGAAGGATTGAATGGAACCGAGCTTGCTATTTCCGAATCTCAGGAAAGAATGGCTGTGGTGGTAGATCCGAAAGATAAAGAACAGTTCATCAAATTCTGTGAGGAAGAAAATATTGTCGCTGTAGAAGTGGCAAAAGTGACCGATTCAGGAAGAATGCAGATGTTCTGGAAAGGTGATAAAATCGTTGACCTTTCAAGAGAATTCTTAGATACCAACGGATGTTCCAAAACTCAGGAGGTGAAAATTACCCATCTTGAGGAAGTAAAAGAAGAAACACCTGCTTTTACAAAAGAGAACTTTATGACCATATTAAGCGACAAAAATGTAGCTTCCCAAAAAGGACTGTTGGAAATGTTCGACTCTTCTGTAGGAGGAACTACGGTTGCGATGCCGCTTGGAGGAAAATACCAGCAGACATTGATGGAAGGAAGTGCTCAGACACTGCCGATTTTAGGAGCAAAAGATATCGAAACCGTTTCTTTTGCAAGCTGGGGATTTGATACCGCAATTTCAAAACAGAATTCACTCTTGGGAGCTTCTTATGCAGTCGTGGAAAGCGTTGCTAAGATCGCTGCTATGGGAGGTGATTATAAAAATATCAGATTAACGTTCCAGGAATATTTCGAAAAACTGGGTCAGAATCCTGAGAAATGGGGGAAACCTTTAGCTTCACTTCTGGGAGCTTACGATGCTCAGATCAACCTTGGTCTTGCAGCAATCGGAGGAAAAGACTCAATGAGCGGTACGTATCAGGATCTGAATGTTCCGCCGACATTGATTTCATTTGCCTGTGCTAATGGTGAGAAGAAAAACGTTATTTCCCCGGAATTCAAGAATGCCGGGAATAAACTGTATTTCTTCAGTCATATTCCTCAGGAAAACGGACTTCCTAACTATGAAAGCTTAAAAGAAATCTTCGGATTTATTTTCGACAATATCAAAGCCGGGAAAATTGTTTCTGTGAAAACCGTTAAAGAAGGCGGGGCTGCAGTAGCTTTAGCGAAAATGAGCTTTGGAAACAGATTGGGAGCAGACATCACCATTGAGGAGAATGCTTTATTGGCTAAGGATATTGGTAGCTTAATCATCGAATCAAAAGAAGAGTTGAGCAATGCTTCTCTTCAGCAGATCGGTCAAGTAAAAGATTCAGGTATTTTAAAAATCAATAACCTTGAATCTCAAATCTCAGAGCTAGAATCTGCCTACACGGGAACATTTGAAAACCTTTTCCCAACACAGGAAAAAGAAAAATTAACGGTTGAAATCGATGAAAAATCAAACTCAATCAACCCAAGAAATATCATCATTAAAAAACACGGAATTGCTCAGCCGAAAGTATTTGCTCCTGTATTCCCGGGAACAAATTGCGAGTACGAAACCCTGAATGCATTCCATAAAGAAGGAGCTGTCATCAGCAGTCTTCCGTTGAAAAACATCAGTCACCAGTTATTGGATGAAAGCATTGATGCGTGGGTAGAAGAGATCAGAACCTCTCAGATCCTTGCCTTCTCAGGAGGTTTCTCAGCAGGTGATGAGCCGGATGGTTCAGCGAAATTCATCGTTAACGTTCTTAAAAACGAAAAGATGAGAAATGCTGTTCACGAATTATTGGACAGAGATGGAATGATCATCGGAATCTGTAACGGCTTCCAGGCTTTGGTTAAATCCGGTCTGCTACCTTACGGAAGAATTAAAGATCTGGATGAAAATTCTCCGACATTGGCTCACAATGCGATCAGAAGACATATTTCACAGATGGTGAACGTAAAAGTGATCAATGACGAAAGTCCTTGGTTAAAAGGAATGAAGGATCAGGTATTCACCATTCCTATCTCTCACGGTGAAGGACGTTTCATGGCTTCAGAAGAAGAAATCAAGAAGTTGTACGAAAACGGACAGATTGCGACTCAGTATATCGATCTTGATGGAAACATTGCCCACGGAATGCCATTCAACCCAAATAATTCATTATTCGGAATTGAAGGGGTTACCAGTCCTTGCGGAAAGATTTACGGAAGAATGGGACACCCGGAGCGTTTTGCAGAAGGCCTCATGAAGAACATACCGACCGCAAACTACCACAACATATTCAAAAACGGAGTAGAATACTTCAAATAAATATAGAAATGACCGCCACTGAATGGCGGTCATTTTTTATATCAGAATTCTTTGCTTTTGTTAAACCAAGTATGTATTCATGGAAGTTTTGCGTTGAGTTTTATATTTTTTTGACAAAGTTTTTACTTTAGACGATGTTGAGTTTAAAGTAATGCAAAGAGCTCGACTACGCCGCCAATGAAGCGAGTGAATAATACGTCTGCTTAATCGAATCAATGTTAATTGATTCCTTCTTTGCCTCCTCAAAATATGCAGTATTAGAATGAAAACTTTGCGTTAAATCCTTGATAGAAATATGAATTTTTATTGGATAATTTAGTCACAAAAAAAGCCTTTTTTTATATTTACGGAATAAAATCTTACAGCAACGATGTTGAACTCAAATCAAAATAAAACAATCACCATCAACGGCAGCCGTTTCTCAGACCTGCCTGGATTCTATGATGAAGCTTCTTTGGTATTCATGAAAGATACAGACTGGAAAGTAGGAACACTCGATGGCTTCGACGATATTCTGTACGGCGGTTTCGGAGTATTTGAAAACAAAGATGAAGTTGAGATCACATGGAAAAAATCCCAAAAGTCAAGAGAAGATCTCGGCCCGGAAGCAACCCGTATTTTTTATGAAAATAAAATCAAACAGGGAAGACCTTACAACGTAGAACTGATCCGGCAAAAACTGGATGAATTACTCTCCGAAAATGGACAGACACTCTTTGAAATTTTAATTGAAATTATACAATCACACAAAAATATTACCCTAATTTTGGAGTGATATTAGACGGATGATGAGTTATAAGTTATAAGTGATGAGTTATGAGTGATGAGTGATGGTCAACAGTATTACTGATATCCTAACAATACTAATTTCTAACATCTAACTTCTAATATCTAACATCTAATTTAAAAAATGAAAAAAATGATTTACGGGCTGTTCTTCGGCGACAGCATTACTTATGGAGAATACGACGGAGTATTCGGCGGATGGGTAGATATCCTGAAAAGATATGCCCTGCAGCAGTTTCATGAAGGGAGCAACGAACTGATTCTTTTTAATCTTGGAATAGGCGGTGAAACCACAGAAGGCTTACTGAAAAGAATGCCTCACGAACTGGCTGCCAGAAATTCTGCAGAAGGAAATATTGTTTTTATCGGGTATGGGGCCAATGATCTTGCCGTAAAGAATGGAAGTCAGATGGTAAGTGCTGATCAGTTCAGGAATAATATCAAAACGGCAGTTCAGCATGCCAAACACTATTCCGGGGATATTTATCTGGTGAGTATTCTTCCGTTTTCCGAAAAAGTAGATGGAATAGAATCTGCAACAGGGAAATTACGGATCAACGGAGATGTTTTAATATACAACCAGATTCTTAAAGATACAGCCGCTGAAAATGCTTTACACTATATTGATTTTTATGCTGCAATAGTGGAAGACAAAGAAATTCTGCTTTCTGCTGACGGCGTTCATCCCAATGAAAAAGGCTACGGCATCATGGCTGAAACGGCAATACCAATCATTGAAAAATATTTATAATGGTCCATTTATTTTCTTACGGAACCCTGCAGAAAGAGCAGGTACAAATTGAAACATTCGGAAGACTTCTGGAAGGGGAGAAAGATATTCTGACAGGTTATACAATGAAAATGGTGGAAATTACCGATCCAGAAGTGTTGCGCAAAAGCAACCAGAAATACCATCCGATCCTGGAACTGTCTGGAGACAGCGGTGATGAAGTGGAAGGAATGCTTTTCGAAGTGACGGAAGAGGAAATTCTTCAGGCAGATGAATATGAAGTGGATGATTATAAAAGAATTGAAGCGGTTTTCAAATCGGGAAAGAAAGGATTTATTTATGTTGGGAAATAAATGCTCTCCCACGGACTTTTAAAACGATTTTTATCAATATCAACGGGCTTTAGCCCGTTTTTTTATTAAATGTATATGAATGAATTAATTCCCGCAGTAATATTTTTTTTCTCCCACAGATTTCGCAGATGCCACAGATTTTTAACATACAGAAAATATCCAATAGGGATGGGCTTTAGCCCATTCAACATTCATTCAACACATAATTATTAATCCAATAGCAATGTTTAATTTTAATCCCTAATCCCTAATCCCTAATCCCTAATCCCTAATCCCTAAAAAACATATTTCCAGTAAACCACAATCCCTACAATAACAGATCCCACTACCATCACCAAAACAGCTCCCGCAGCAATATCTTTAATAAAGCCAATTCTTTTATCGAAATCAGGTTGAATGATGTCACATACTTTTTCTATCGCTGTATTAAAAATTTCAGCACTTAAAACACTTAAGGAAGCCATAAGAATAAGAGCTGCATCCACTGTTGAAAGTTTAAAATAGAAGATCAGAAAAAGATTAATGAAAAAGGCGGCAAGTTCGATCTGGAAATTTCTTTCCGTTTTCGCCATCAGAAGAATACCGCGCAAAGCGTTGATGAAACTTTTATAAATCGGCGGTTTTCGCATGGTTTATTTTCTGACAAATATAGGATTTGTATTTTGATGAAGAGGGGACGGTGACGTTCTGTTTTTATTATACTATTCACGCATCAATGAAAAACGGGTGCGGGAAATCTTAACATAAAAAATTAATCATTGCCAAAATCCGGATATAAAGTCAAGTCTCAAAACAGATTAGTGATATTTGTGAAAAACTCCCTATGATTATTTTTTTCATTATAGTTTCTATTTATTATATTTGTAGAAACTTATTTTTAAATCTATGAAATTTATTATTTCAAGTGGTGAACTGCAGAAAGCATTGCAAACTGTAAGTGGCGTAATATCAAGCTCTCAATCGAGACCGATTTTAGAAAACTATCTTTTTGAATTAGACGGAAATAACGTTACCATTACAGCATCTGATGGCGAGACTACTCTTGTGACTTCTCTGGAAGTAAAGTCTGACGATTCGGGTAAATTTGCCGTTCCTGCTAAAATTTTTCAGGATTTTATCAAGACTTATGGTGAACAGCCTTTAACGTTCGTGGTAAAGGATAATGCAGAAGGAACCGGAAGCCAGCTTGAGATTTTAGATGAAAAAGACAATTTCGCAGTAGCGCTGGATAATGCTGATGATTACCCTGAGCTGCCGGAATTTGACGCGTCTCAGAGCGTAGCAATGCCGGCCGGAGTTTTATCCGAAGCTTTAACGAACACTCTTTTTGCAACCAGCAACGATTCTCTTCGTCCGGTAATGACAGGTGTATTGTTCCAGTTTGGTGAGAACGAAACGAATTTTGTTTCTACCGATTCTCACAGATTGGTTGTATATAAAAGAACAGACCTGATGAACGCCGAGCCTATGGAATTCATCATGCCTAAAAAGCCTCTGAACATTTTCAAAAATATCTTAGCAAGCTCCAATGAAGACGTGACCATCGACTTCAACGAGAATATGGCTAAATTTACTTTTGGAAAACATATCTGGATCTGCAGACTGATAGACGGGAAATATCCTAACTATACAGCCGTAATCCCGAAAGAAAATCCAAATATACTGACGATCAACAGAAACCTTCTTTTAGGAGCGATCAAAAGAGCATCGATCATGTCTAACAAATCTACCAACCAGGTGAGATTTAAGCTGTCTGCCAACATTCTTCACCTTCATGCCGAAGATACGGAATATGCAAACAAAGCGGATATGCAGATTCCTTGCGACTATAACGGAGAAGATATCAATATCGGTTTCAGCTCGAAGTTTTTAACGGAGATGCTTACGATTTTAAGCTCTGACGATATCACGATGAAAATGTCTCAACCGAACAGACCGGGAATTATTGAACCTCTTGACGGTCTTGAAGAAAGTGAAAATATTTTAATGTTATCAATGCCGGTAATCGGATTGTAATAAATTAAGAAAATAATTAATGAAAAGGATTTTGAGTTATCAAAATCCTTTTTTATTGTAATAGCTTTAATATTGTTTTTAGAAATATGGAACTTAAAACTAATACATGAACACTAGAATTCCAACAATAATATTCTTAATTTTATTATTAATCGGTTGTAAACCAATGTTATATAATCCTGTCGGGGTGTGGAAGCTTTCGAGTGTAATAAATAGCAGTGATGTTTATGCAAATCGGTCTTCTCTAATTCCAGAAAAAGTTGAAAGTAACATGGTCTTGATTTTAGAAAATAACGGGCATTTTACATCCAATGGAAATTTATGCAATGGAAATTGGAAGGAAACAATGGAAAAGAAATCAGTTGGAAAATACTATTACAAAAAAAATCCAGATAACATTTTCAGGTTGGAAACAAATGAATGCCCGGGAATAGGAGGCGATCATCATTTTATATTGAAAGATAGGAAACTAGAATTATATTATCCTTCCGTTACAGGGTATAGAATCCAAATATTTGAGAAAGTCTCAAATGAATAAAATAAAAAGGCAGGATAAAAAGCGTTTTACAGACCTATTCATGACATCATAAAATTAAAACTTATTCTCTTAAAGTGAGCTCTAAATTTCGCCGTTTCTCAAAAAAACACGACATTTGTACCGCGGAAAATTCTTGTCAATTTTCAAAATAAAAAAGGTTTCTGACCTTGAAAAAGAACAAAAATGATCAGATAAAAGGAGTAAAAAACTGCATCTGGTCTATAAAAATAGATTGAGCAAATGAAAATATCAAACAACTGGCTGAAAGACTTTATCAAAACGGAACTGAAAACTGAAAGAATCGGAGAATTCCTTACAGATATAGGTCTTGAAGTAGAGGGGATAGAAAAATTTGAAAGTGTAAGAGGAAGTCTGGAAGGGATTGTTGTAGGAAAAGTACTGACCTGCGAAAAGCACCCGAATGCAGACAAGTTAAAGAAAACAACAGTTGACGTAGGAAACGGAAAAATATTAAATATTGTTTGCGGAGCTCCGAACGTAGAAGCAGGGCAGACTGTTCCTGTAGCTGTTGTGGGAACTAAAATCTATGATAAAACCGGAAACTTTTTTGAGATCAAAGAAGCAAAGATCAGAAGCGAAGTTTCTCAGGGGATGATCTGTGCGGAAGACGAACTTGGCCTTAGCGAAGACCACGGAGGTATCATGGTTTTAGATGAAACCAAATATGAAGTAGGGAAGAACTTTGCAGATTATTTTGAACTGGCTAATGATGAAGTGATTGAAATCGGTTTGACGCCGAACAGAACAGACGCTATGTCTCATTACGGCGTTGCCAGGGATCTTCACGCATTCCTTTCAACCAATCAGCAGAAATCCACGTTTGAGAAAGTATCTTCTGAAGCTTTAAATGGCGAAGGTACTCACAGTTTCACTTTGGAAGTTGAAAACACTGAACTGTGCCCAAGATACATCGGAGCAGTGATTGAAGACGTAAAAGTAGCTGAATCTCCGTCATGGTTAAAAGACAGATTAAAAGCAATCGGTTTAAACCCGATCAACAATATTGTAGATATTACCAACTATATCCTTCACGGATACGGACAGCCTCTTCATGCCTTTGATGCAGACAAGATTACAGGCAGCAAAGTGAAAGTGGGAACGGTAAAAACAGGAACCAAATTCACAACCCTGGATGGTGTTGAAAGAACTTTAAACGGTTCTGAGGTGATGATCAAAGACGGAAAAGATAATCCTATGTGTATTGCCGGAGTTTTCGGGGGTGCTACTTCAGGAGTTTCTGATGAAACGAAAACGATCTTCCTGGAAAGTGCTTACTTCAATCCGGTTGCCGTAAGAAAAGGTGCTAAATTTCATGGTTTAAATACAGACGCTTCTTTCAGATTCGAAAGAGGAGTAGATCCTAATATCACGAGAACAGCTATCACTCACGCAATTAAAATGATCCAGGAAATTGCTGGCGGAAAATTAGTGGGAGATCTGTTGGAAGAATATCCAAAGAAAATCGAGGACAATTATGTGATCATCAGATTCTCAAAAATTGAACAGATTTTAGGAACAAAAATCCACAGAGAAAAAGTAAAGGAGATCTTAAAAGCTTTGGAAATCCAGGTTTTAAACGAGATTCAGAACGGACTTGAAATTTCTGTACCGGCTTACAGAGCTGATGTAACCAGAGAAATTGATGTGATTGAAGAAATCTTAAGAATCTACGGATACAACAAGATCGATGCTCCGCAGAAAATTTCGTTTACACCGGTGAAACTGAGCGCCAACGATC
Organism: Chryseobacterium endalhagicum; assembly: GCF_016745235.1. Lineage (GTDB taxonomy): Bacteria > Bacteroidota > Bacteroidia > Flavobacteriales > Weeksellaceae > Chryseobacterium > Chryseobacterium endalhagicum. Next base: position 1,484,875 of record NZ_JAELVM010000001.1, read on the forward strand.
AGGACGAACTGGAAAACAACTGGGCAAGAACTTTACAAAGTATTGGATTCAATGAAGTGATGAACAACTCACTGACTTCTGTAAAAGATGAAACCGATGCTGTAAAATTACTGAATCCATTAAGTGGTGATCTTGCGTTCATGAGAAAATCTTTATTGGAAGGTCTTCTTCAAAATGCGGTGTACAACATCAACAGAAAGAATCAGGATATCAAGTTCTTCGAATTCGGAAAAATTTACCATAAAAAAGATAAATACGAGGAAAGAAAGCAATTAGCAATCCTTGTGACAGGAAGAGATGTAGCGGAAAACTGGTTACAGCCTAAATCTGCCGTAAGCTTCTACAACCTTAAGGCTTATGTAAAAGTTTTATTGGAAAGACTGGCTGTTAGTTATAAAGAAGTGGCTTTAACCGACGATAGATTCTCAGATTCATTAGCTTATGAGGCAGATGGAAAAACGTTAGTAAGAATCGGGAAAGTATTTCCTGCAATGCTGAAAGATTTTGATATTGATCAGGAATGTTTCTACGCAGAAATCGAACTTGAACTGGCGCAGGAATTACGTTCTAAAAACGAACTTAAGTTTAAAGATATTCCTAAATTCAACAAGATCAGAAGAGACCTTGCCCTGTTGATCGATAAAAACGTAAACTATCAGGATCTTTATGAAACGGCGAAAAAGAATAAATCTCCTTTCATTAAGGGAATTAACTTATTCGATGTTTATGAAGGGAAAAACCTTCCGGAAGGGAAAAAGTCTTATGCCATGAGTTTTGAGCTTCTGAATGAAGAGAAAACACTGGAAGAAAAAGAAATTTCCGAAGTGATGGATTCTCTGATCAAATCTTTCCAGAAAGAATATAACGCAGAATTAAGATCTTAATTCAGATAAAAATATATCATTGAAACGGGCTTTAGCCCGTTTTTTTGTTTCCTTTTTCACGCAGATTGAACAGATCAGGCAGATTCAGAAGGTTAATTTCATGATATAATTCCTGCATAAGAAAATCTGCTCAATCAGCCAGATCTGCGCGAAAAGACAACATTCCTATAATCATTCAATAGGAGCGGGCTTTAGCCCGTTTTCAAATGATTCCGATTGTACAATGGCTTTAGCCAAATTAAAGAACCGTTTTTTGTTTCTCGCAGATCTCACGGATCCCGCAGATCATAGCTCCTGTTAATAATTCCCTGATTTCAATACGAAAAAAATCTGCTTCATCAGCCAGATCTGCGAGAGACTAAAAATCCGATGATAGATATTCAATAGAAACGGGCTTTAGCCCGCTTCCAAATGATTCTGATTGTACAATGGCTTTAGCCAAATTAAAGAACCGTTTTTGTTTCTCGCAGATCCCACAGATTCCGCAGATCAGAGTTCCGGCTAATAATCCATGATTTCAATACGAAAAAAATCTGCTTCATCAGCCAAATCCGCGGGAGATTAAAAATCCGATGATAGATATTCAATAGGAGCGGGCTTTAGCCCGCTTTCAAATTATTCCGATTGTACAATGGCTTTAGCCAAATTAAAGAACCGTTTTTGTTTCTCGCAGATCTCACAGATTCCACAGATCATAGTTCCGGCTAATAATCCCTGATTTCAATATTAAAAAAATCTGCTTCATCAGCCAAATCCGCGAGAGACTAAAAATCTGATGATAGATATTCAATAGAAACGGGCTTCAGCCCGTTTTAAAATAATCAACCCAATCAATCGGCTTTAGCCAAAATAAAATTAAAAGATCATTCACGGAATCATTTATATTGAATTGAAAATCCTGAAATTAGAATTCTTAAAAAGTAATAAAATCCCCCGCGCCCCGTTTAAATAATATAATTTCCTTAAATTTGAGTAATTCTAAAAGAAAAAAATGAAAAATCTTTTTTTAAGTATAGGTGCGGCCGCTATTCTGGCGTCGTGCGGTACAATGTCCAGTGCTTCTGCATCAAAAGTAGGAAAAGCTCAGCCTGCGCTGGCTAATACGAAATGGACATTGGCAGATAATGTGAAAGGTAAGGTTCCAACCCTTAATATTGAAGGTGAAAAGATCAATGGAAACGGAGGATGCAACAACTATTTTGGAACTGCTAAAATAGATCCTTCTACGGGTGATTTCTCTGCAGGACAGATGGGATCTACTAAAATGATGTGCAACAATATGAGCGTTGAGCAGAATTTTCTGGATATGGTAGGAAAAGCCAACAAATATGTGATTTCCGGAACTACACTGGAGCTTTATAAAGACAATCTTCTGCTGTTGAAATTCAACAAATCTGAATAAAATAAAAAAGGAACTCAATCTGAGTTCCTTTTTTTATGTTTAGGTCGTTATTATTCTTCCTCTTCTTCGTCGTATTTCGCCAACTCTTCATCACACCATTTAAATGCAGCCTCTACCACTTTTGTAGCTTCGTCTGCCATAGTTTCTTCATCGTCACCTTCCAAATCATCTAACCACTCAACTTCTTCCTCCTCAACGTTTAAGATAAATCTTGGATATTCTGTGTGAACTACGAATAAATCTTCAGGAAATTCCGAATTGTCTGCTAATAAAAACTTTGGTAATTTCATTTTTTTAATATTTTAACTTTAATCAAAGATAAATAAAATTATTGACTTAAAATTATTTCAAAAACATTTTTGAAACTTTTTCAGCTTTTTTACTTTCCGAATAATCATAGAAACCTTCCCCTGACTTTACACCCAGTTTTCCAGCCATTACCATGTTCACAAGAAGTGGGTTTGGAGCATATTTTGGATTCTTGAAACCGTCGTACATTACATTCAGGATTGCAAGACAGATATCAAGACCGATGAAGTCTGCCAATTGAAGAGGTCCCATCGGATGTGCCATTCCAAGCTTCATTACTGTATCGATTTCTTCTACGCCAGCCACTCCGTTGTAAAGTGTTTCGATAGATTCGTTGATCATCGGCATAAGAATTCTGTTTGCTACGAAACCAGGATAATCGTTCACTTCCACAGGAACTTTTCCTAAGGTCTTACTCATTTCATAAATCGCATCGAAAGTCTCTTTAGACGTAGAATATCCTTTGATGATTTCTACCAGTTTCATGATAGGAACAGGATTCATAAAGTGCATTCCGATCACTTTATCAGCTCTTTTCGTTGCTGCTGCAATTTTGGTGATGGAAATAGAAGAAGTATTGGTGGCAAGAATACAGTCAGCCGGCGCAAATTCGTCCATCTGTCCGAAGATTTTCAGTTTCAGATCCTGATTTTCAGTAGCCGCTTCCACGATAAGATCTGCACTTCCTGCAGCATCCTGAAGAGCTGTAAAAGTAGTGATGTTTCCTAATGTTTCCGCTTTCTGTTCTTCCGTAAGGTTCCCTTTTGCAATGATTCTGTCAAGGTTTGTTGTAATTGTTTTCAGTCCTCTGTCCAGCGCATCCTGAGATACATCTACCAGATTGACTTTGAATCCGCTTTGTGCAAAAGTATGCGCAATACCGTTCCCCATAGTTCCAGCTCCAATAACTACAATGTTTTTGATCATTTTTTCTTTTATTTTTTATAGATAGTTAAATTTTTTATGTCTTTAAGGTCAGAACCATGAACAGTCACTGCAGAATCGAAATTCACGTGACCATCGCTGTCCTTTTTTCTCTGTTCATTTTGTAAAGCCACAGCAGATTGAAGACCTTTTAAGAATGTTTTCCTTTTCTTTTTACTGAGTTTATCGATTCCGATGTATAAATTGAATTCGCCTTCTCTTCCCAGTCCGCCCTGCTGTAAAATTTCAAAGGATTTGAGCTTATTCTTTTTCTCAAAACGTTTTACATAATCCATTAACGGCTGTGTAGAAGGTGTTCCACAGCAGATACTGCTATAGCTGACCTGGATATAGTTCTGATTCTTCTGTGAAAAAAAGAATACAGAAGAAAACAGGAATACTGTAATGATGATCTTTTTCATAGTAATGGTTTGGTGAACTTGATTTTTATCTCAGCAATTTCTCAGCTTTAAAAATAAGCTTAATATTTTACTTATTAAAATCGTCCCAGACCGCCTTAGAAATATCCGAAACCATCCTGCAGTTCACCACATCTGATTCTGTAGAATTGTTCACAAACACAGCGATGGCGTAATGTTTTCCGTTCGGCAGGGTGATAATTCCCATATCATTTTCGGCTACGGTAAGTCCGTCGTCATATTTTCCGGAAGCACCGGTTTTATGAGCTGCGGGTGTATTTTCAGGAAGCTGTTCAACAATTTTATTGGTGCCGGTTTTTGTTCCCAGCATAATTTTCATCAGATAATCCGTAGATTGTTTGGAAAGCAGTTTTCCGTCGTAGAATTTTTTCAGTACCTGAACCGCAGAATTGGGCGTGCTGAAGTTGTCGTACTGGGTTTTCCAGTTTTTGTGCATATCATCCTCGTTGCGTTTGATCTGAAAGCCTTTTACACCTTTCGAATCCATGAATTTCCGAACGGTTTGCGTTCCTCCTATAAGTTTCAGTAAAAGATCACAGCCGTTATTGTCGCTTAATGCAACCGTATAATCCAGTACCTCTCCCAAAGACAGTGAAATATTGGCATCAGGGTATTTTTCGCGGATCGGCGACCATGTATTTTCCAGCATATCTTCCTTTTTAAAGAAAAGTTTCTGATCCAATGACAATTTTCCTTTATCCACAAGATCAAGCAAAGCACAGGCAATATGAAATTTGAAAACACTTAAAGTGGGAAGTTCCTTATCTCCGTTTTTGCTATAGGTAAAATTATTCTCAAAGCCAAGAACCGAAACCCCGACAGTTGCTTTTTTGCCCTCCGTAATAGAATTTATTTTTTGAGCCAGGACTGATTTCTGAGCCATTGCCAGTGACGAAACCAGAATAAGAAAAAGGCCTATTTTTTTCATAAATATTTAGATTAAAAGAAATCCCTTTCAGATACTAAAAGGGATTTGCAATTTAAGATATTTATTACTGTATTTCAAAATAATTCAGGTTCGAGCCGCCGCTTTCAAAATGCAGCCTGATTTTATGTATTCCCTTCTCCAAAGGAATGTTTTTTACCGAAACTGTTTTCCAGTTTTCAACGCCACCTGTGGAAGGAAGTGAAATGCTGGCCAGCTGTTTTCCCGAAGCATCTTTCAGGGTGATATCAGCATCCGTAAGGCCTGCATACCTGATATTGAACGTATGGTTTTTCCCGGATTTTACATTCACTGTATACTGAAGCCATTCTCCCGCCTCAGTTTTTCCTACGTAGTAGGTATTGGTAACAGCATCATGACAACGATAAATATCCACACCGTCATTTCTCATCTGCTGTCCGGAATTCCATTCAGATCTTTTCTTCGGATCGCTTACCCAAAGGTTGATAAAATCTTTATCCAGATAAGCTGCACCCATTCTTCCTAAATCATACTCAGATGCGAATACTCTTCCCGGAACCTGATGGTTTTTAAACGGTTTTGTAGAGTCATCTGTCACCTGCCTGAACATGGCATCAATAACATCATTCTTGATCTCAACATTGCTGAATTTATAATGCTCCGCGATCTGCATCAATGTTTTTTTTGCAAAATCCTGAGAAGGTTTTTCACCTCCGTTTTTCCAGTAATTCAGAAGCTTTTCATATTCAGGAGTGATCTTTACATTGGTGATTCCTGCAATATTATCGATCTTTTTCATAGGCCAGAATGCATACCCGATATTATGCTTGTCCAGAAGCTGGATCAGTTCCGTAAACCACACATTGGAATTTTCTCCGGTTTCACCAAGCCAGATCGGAATGTTATGCTTTTTTCTGAGATCAAGGATAGACTGGATGGTTTCATCATTATTATAATTCCAGTATTTATGGAAGCTGAATACCAGATTTTTGTCCCAGAGCGGGATCAGTCCATTGTAATTATTTCCCCATCCGTTTCCTTCAATGAATATAATATGCTTTTTATCTGTTTCCCGGATGGCGTCCGTAATGTCTTTCTGTAATTTCCATAGTGGAGCATTCGACATTTCATCCGTACCGTTCGGGTTTTTCCCTGTGAAATTGATATTCGGCTCGTTGATCAGGTCGTAGCCGCCGATCCACGGTTCATCTTTATATCTTTCGGCAAGCTTTTTCCAGAGAGCAATTGTTTTTTGCTGATTTTCTGTGCTTTCCCAAAGTGAAGGTTTTGTTTTGTCATTATCGGAAATATTAACGTCATTTCCCTGTCCTCCCGGCGCTGCATGAAGATCAAGAATCAAATATATTTTATTGGCAGCACACCAGTTCAGAAGATCATCTGTCATTTTAAAACCTTCCTCCAGCCAGGTATTCTGTCCTTTTACCGGTTCTTTTTCAATGGGAAGCGTATACAAATCATAGTGCATAGGCAGTCTTATAGAATTAAATCCCGCTTTAGCCAGAAAATCGATATCCTGTTTGGTAATGCCGTTTTTAAGATAGGCTTTATAGAAATCCTTCATTCCGTTTTCACCTATCAGTTCAGAGATCTTTTCTTTGATCTTGTACTGAGGGCCTGCAAAGTCAGCCGTTTTCAGCATATATCCTTCCTGCAGCATCCATCCGCCGAGACCCAGACCCCGCAGCTGAATGTTTTCACCTTTGTCATTAATTATTTTCTGTCCGTCTGTTTTTAATAATTGTGATGTCCCAAATTGAGACAATAATAAAGCGGATATTAGAATGACTCTTTTCATAATGATTGATGTATTTAAATTATTGGAGAGATTTTTAGGATAATTGTTTTTAAGAAAGACAAATATATTTAAAAAATCCAGAATAAAAATTAAAATTATGTAACGAAAACAGATTATTTTCAGTAAATCGGAAAAATAAAATCAACCATGTAAAATAATAAGGCTAAAAATAAAACAGGCCGCCATGTATAAAATGACAGCCTGTTAAAGTATGATAGGGAGCTCTTTTAAGAGATCAGTTTTACAATTTCAAGGGCAACTTTTAAAGCTTCAGTTCCGTCTTCCAAAGAAACTTCTACATTTTTACCGTCAGTAATCGCATCCGCAAAAGAATTTAATTCATCAAGAATAGCATTATTAGGCTGAATATCCGGATATTCAAAAAGGATCTGATTCTTTTCACCGTCCGCATTTTCAATAATCATATCAAATGGAGTAGGGTTTTCAGGTGCATCTTTCATACGGATCACTTCCGCTTTTTTCTCCAGGAAATCTACGGAGATATACGCATCTTTCTGGAAGAAACGGCTCTTTCTCATCGCTTTCATCGAAATTCTGGATGTGGTAAGGTTCGCTACACAGCCATTTTCAAATTCTATTCTGGCATTCGCGATATCCGGCGTTTTACTTACGACACACACACCACTGGCGTGAATATTTTTAACCTTTGATTTCGCCATGCTTAATAAAATATCAAGATCATGGATCATTAAATCCAAAACAACAGAAACATCCGTCCCTCTTGGATTGAATTCTGCCAGTCTGTGGATTTCAATAAACATCGGATTTTTAATATATTCCTTTGTCGCAATAAAAGCAGGATTATATCTTTCAACATGTCCTACCTGCGCCTTGATGCCGTTTTCCTGGCATTTGTGAAGGATTTCTTCGGCCTGGTCAAGGGTTTGGGTTACCGGTTTTTCAATGAAAAAATGAAGCTTTTTTTCAATTGCTTTTAAAGCATAATCGTAATGATACACGGTAGGAGTTACAATATCCAGCATATCGATCTGATCGAGAAGTTCGTCAAAATTTTCAAAATATTTATACCCGAATTCAGCTTCTATTTTTTTTCCGTTTTCAATGTCTTTATCGTGGAAACCTACCAGCTCGTACTTATCTGACTGGTTAAGAAGTCTTAAATGGATCTTTCCCAGATGTCCGGCACCTACCAAACCTGCTTTTAACATAGATTTTTTAATTTTTGTAAAGATAAGAATTTTAGGTATTAGGAAACACGTTGCTGCATTTAGGTTGATAAGTATGGATAGTTTTTTTACTTTTGTAGAAACTACTACACACAACCTAATAACTACTATCTTACTAATGATGCATGATTCGTTTGTACATAAAGGAAAAAGAAAGATCCTCGTTGAATATTTAAGACATAAGATCGGGATCTCGGATGAGAATGTACTTTCGGCAATGAGTGAAGTTCCGAGACACCTTTTTATTGAAAGTATTTTCGAAGATTTCGCCTATGAAGACCGGGCATTTCCTATTTTGTCGCACCAGACTATTTCCCACCCATCAACCGTTGCAGAGCAGTCTGAGCTGCTGCAGGTGAAACCTGGAGAAAAAGTGCTGGAAATAGGAACCGGTTGTGGATACCAGACTGCCGTTCTGATTGCTATGAAAGCTTTGGTATACACGGTGGAAAGACAGAAGGATCTTTTTGATTTTTCAAAGAAAAAGTTCCGTGAACTGCATTTAAATCCAAAATTTCAGAGTTTCGGGGATGGTTTTGCCGGACTTCCGACGTTTGCTCCATTTGATAAGATTATTGTTACCTGTGGAGCCTCAGTGCTGCCTACAGAATTGCTGAAACAGCTGAACGTAGGCGGAAAGATCGTTATCCCAATGGGACCTACAGATGAACAGATTCTGTACAGGTTTACAAAAACGACGCCTACCCAGTTCGAGAAAGAAGAGTTTGGGGCGTACAAATTTGTTCCGATGCTGGGGAATACCAATCATTAATGCAATTTTACCACAAAAGGCACAAAAGTTTTTTTTTAACACTTTAGTTTATTTTAAAGTAAATACTTTGGGTGGAAGAAGTACAATTAAGTTTTTTATGAAAATCTTTGATTTTCTGCTTATGTGTTCTTATTGTTTTCAAGATTATAATCTTGCAACTAAGGCTTGAAGTGTTTAAGATTAAAAGCTTTTGTGCCTTTTGTGGTTGATGTTTTTCTCCTGCAGATTTCTGAGATAGTTTTTATCGCAAGGGTAGACAAAGCGATTTTGAAATGATCATATTTTAAGATAAACAAAGGCGTTTCACTTATCAAAGGAATACAATGTAAAGATATCATCTGCTTCCGATTCAAATTTTAAGATTTATAATTTCCCGCAGATTTCTCAGGTGACAAAGATGATTCAGAGTTTTTATCGCAAGGATAGACAAGGCGATTTTGAAATGATCATATTTTAAGATAAACAAAGGCGTTTCACTTATCAAAGGTAGACAATGTAAAGATATCTGTTTCCGATTTAAATTTTAAGATTTATAATTTCGCGCAGATTTCACAGATGACACGGATTTCATGAATATTATCCTGTATAAAAATCTTTGATTTTTCTGGAACTTATGTGAACTTCTTTTGCATGAAGCTTTGAACTTAAATTACTAAAATGTTAAAAAAAACTTTTGAAACTTTTGTGGTTAAAAAAAATATTTTAATAAACATTAAGACCGCTTCGGAATAGTAATTGGATTCAAACAAGAACCTAATCACTTAAATTGTATTATTATGGACACGAATAGATTTAAATCCTCACACGATTTCAGTAATATTCAGAAGAACCTGCATAATAATCCCGGATATCACGCAGAAAGCTACGGTCAGCAGGTGAAGGATTATATGAATGATATGAAAAATAAGAATCAGGAACCGACCAAACAGGGATTCATGTCGCATGCACAGAAATCTGCAAAAGAAGTTTGGGAGGAAATTCAGGAGATGGCTTCAGAAGCCTGGGACAAAAATCAGAATGAATCTCAATAATTTTAATACTAAAGTTAAAGAACCTCACTTTTTAACCGGAGTGAGGTTTTTTATGGGAAAAGATTACGCAAAAAACTAAATCAACATAAATTATGAAAGTATTTGTCAACAGAAGAATTCCGGAAACAGGAATCAATATGCTGAAAGAAGCGGGGCTGGAAGTTTTTATCCCGGAACATGAAAATCTGTCCCATGAAGAATGGCTGATCTATTGTCAGAATCATGACGCCATTTTAAGTGTGGGTGGAGAATTTAAATACGACAGAGATTTTTTTGATCAATGTCCCAATATAAAAACGATTGCTTTATACTCCGTAGGTTTCGATCATGTGGATATTCAGGAAGCCAGCCGCAGGAATATTCCTGTGGGCAATACCCCGGATGTGCTCAGCAAAGCTACTTCTGATGTCGCTTTTCTGTTGATGCAGTCTGTGGCGAGGCGAGCGAGTTACAATTTTCAGAAGGTAAAGGATGGCAACTGGGGCGATTTTGATCCGCTGCATGCTTTAGGACAGGAATTGTATGGGAAAACTTTGGGCATATTGGGACTGGGAAGAATAGGTTTTGAAATGGCTAAAAAGTCCAAGGCGGCCTTTGATATGAACATTATTTATCACAACAGAAACAGAAATGAAGAAGCGGAAAAAGAATTGAACGCCACGTATGTTTCCTTCGAAGAACTGGTTGCCCAATCCGATGTTCTCAGTATTCATGCGAATTTCACACATGAACAGAAAGACCTTTTCAATGCACCGGTTTTTGCAAAAATGAAAGACAACTCTATTTTCATCAATACAGCGAGAGGCGGCTTCCAGAATGAAAAAGATCTGTATGAAGCCTTGATTTCAAAGCAGATTTGGGGAGCCGGCTTAGATGTCACCAATCCTGAGCCTATGTCTAAGGAAAGCCCGCTTTTAGAATTGTCGAGTGTTTGTGTACTGCCGCACATTGGTTCTGCAACGATTGAGGCAAGAACCGGAATGGCAAAAATAGCAGCTGAAAATATTATAGCCTTCTCTAAAGGCGAAAAAATACCGTATTGTGCCAATCCTGAAGTATATTCTGTGAGTTCTTAGCAGCTTGGAATTATTTTTGATCTTATTAATAAACCTTAAAACTTAATATTATGGCACCAGAAGACAATACCAACGAACAGAACAGAAAACTCGAAGAAATGGATTACAGTCCGAGTGAAGATATATTCAACAAGGAAAAGCATATTCCACTTGACGGCGACGGAAATCCTATTCTGAATGAAGAAGACGATGATAAAATAGATAAAGGACTTGATATTCCCGGCACTGAAGATGACGACGATATGGAAGAAATAGGCTCTGAGGATGAGGAAAACAATTACTGGAGCCGCAGTGATAATGCAGATGATCACGAAGAGGAGAACGATGATGTGATGCGGTAGTACTTAAGTCGTATCTGTAAAAAATATTTTTTTTTGTTAACAACCATATATTTAACCAATTGTTTATCAATTGGTTATATTTTTATTTGTGTTAACTTTAGATTTGTTACAGAATTTAACGGATTGAAATGCTTTAACAAATTATTAGTTTTACCATAGTATTGTGATTAATTATTTTAAATTTTTCAATAGATGGTGAAACTTCTACAATTATTAATGTTATTTATTGTGGTTTTTGTTTTTTCTCAAACCCCTGGAGATGTAAAAGTAAAAGATGCAGCAGGAAACGAAAGCTTTAATGTAACCTGCAATAACAATCTCGATGCCAATGGCTGTCTGGCTCTTCATGTAGAATATCCGGTGCTGAAGCAGACAACCAGCTACGAAGTAAGTTCAACGCCTTATAATCCACCGGTTGCTCTGAATCAGGGAACCCCTGTGAATGCAGATTATGATGATCTGTTTGCATTGAAGCTGGATCTTCCTTTTAAATTTTGTTTTTTTAATCAGCATTTTGAGGCTCTTGTTATAGGTTCCAACGGGATGATTACTTTTAACGTTGATCAACTAGGGAATATCAATTATCCTAATGTACAATGGCAGAATCCTAATCCCGGTCTTTCTAAAAATTCTATTTTCGGGGTTTATCACGACCTTGTTTTTTCTTCCGGAGATTCTTCCGAGATATACTATTCTACGATTGGAAATGCACCGTACAGAAAATTTGTGGTCAGTTTTTATGAAGGCAGGGTAGCAGGCTGTACAGACCGCTCCTCTTCACAGATCGTCCTGCACGAGACCACCAATATTATTGAAGTTTTTGTAGATAAAAAACTGACTCCATGTCCGACCAGAAAATTTGAAAATGCCCTCATTGGAGTGATGAATGCAGACGGAACAGCAGGATATTCTCCTGCTGCGAGAAATACCGGCGTCTGGCAAGCTTCTCAGGAAGGCTGGAAGTTCAGTCCGCTGGGAAATAATATCGTTCCTGAAGTTACATGGACGGATTCTCAGGGCCAAACCGTAGGAACAGGAATTCAGACAACGCTTTGCCCTGCACAGAATGAAACCTACACAGCCAATGTCAATTTTGCTATTTGCGGAAGCAGTACCCTTACTTTAACCGATGATTTTGCGGTTACCTTTGACCCTTCTTATCCCGCAGCCAAAGATTATACCCGGAATTTTTGCGGAAATACACCTGTTACTGTTAATTTAAATAGTTTTCAATCCAATCTCACTTCGCAGAATCCGGCTAATTTTAATTTTACCTTTCATTCAACCCTGCAAAATGCTCAGAATGGAACGAATGCTCTTCCGGCATCTTACACCCTTACTGCCAATACGGTTTTATATGTAAGAATTCAGAATCCTAATGTTCCCGGATGTTTCAGGACCGCGGCTTTAACTCTTAATTTTCTAACCAAAAGTTTACTTAAAACCACTGTAGAAATTTGTGATACCAATAATGATAATGTAGAACCCAATTATAACCTTTCCCTGCTCAATAACGAACTTTTTCCGCCGGGAACTACAGGCATTTCCTATCATCCGACACAGGCCGATGCTCAGAATAATACCAATGCAATGACCGCGGCGAACATAACGACGGCTCTTAATCTTTGGGTAAGACTTCAGGACTCTGACTGTACCTATGTTTTAGGACCGGTACATTTTCAGTTTAAGCCCGGGGTTAATATTAATTCACCAATAAATTTTCCTTATACCATTTGTGATATCAATGCAGACAATAGCGAACCGTTTGATTATGTCCTGAATATCGGACCTCTGATAACCACCCAGCCAGGCGCGGTTTTTACAGCATATGAAACCTATGATCAGGCTGTAACAGGGACCGGAACGCCTTTGACGACGATAAGGGATGGAGTATATCAGGTTTTTATAAGAGTACAGATCCCGAATGGCTGTTTTGCCGTGGTTACCGTTAATATGAATGTTACTTTTACAGAAATTGAGGCCAATGAAAAGAATGAATACATTTGCTTTAACGGAACTGATGATATCAGCATCAATCTTGCTGCGTTGTCGGCAGGGATGCTTGTTGCGCCGCCTACCGTTCCGGTGGTTGAATTTTACGATGATTATACCGCTGCTACTGCAGGAGTGAATCCCATCAGCCCGAATCAAATCATTACGACAGACGGAAGCCTCGTTATAAAAACCTACTTTGTACGTTTTGAACAGTCTGATCTTTGTTATACGATCAGAGCAATTAACGTTAATCTGGTGCATCCTGTTATCATGAAATCTAATTTACCGGTTTGTGATCCAAATCAGGATGGTACCGAAAATATACAGCTGTCTCAGTACTCCGCAGCCATTGTAGGGAGTCAGAATGCCACCACAGCATTTTACCTAACCCAAGCTGATGCACAAAATGGAGTGAATGAAATAACTACGCTCACAGTTACAGGAAACCAGCAGATTTTTGTTAAAATAAGCTCTTACAACTGTCATGAAATTTATCCTGTGAATTTCAGTCTCAGCGCCAATGCAGGCGTCAATTCAAATCTGAATATTTCTCTTACCAATATCTGTGATAATAACAATGACGGGTCCGAGAACTACAATTTACTTCTGGTTGAGCCACAGATTTACAGCGGTTCAAACGCCACCTTCACCTATTATCTGGATTATGATATTGTGACCAACACATTTTCCAATCAGATCAATACCCCGGGACAGTTTCTGGTGACCGGAACTGCTACAGTCTATGTTAAAATTGAACTGAATAACAGCGAATGTTTTTCCGTGGCAAAAGTCAATATACAAATGACATTTTTGCCGCCCATCGTGTTGAATAATGCCGTACTGAATACCTGCGACAATAATTTTGATTTAAATGAAACCTTTCAGCTGAGTAATGCTGTCAGTCAGATGTTCATTCCGGCTCAAAATACCCAGCCGCTTTCAGCAATGACCATATCGTATTATCTGACTGCTGCGGATGCCAGTGCAGGAAATCCGGCCACCCAGATCGGAAACAGTATCACTACAAATGTTTCTACATTAACGGTCTGGGCGAGATTTCAATCCAATACTACCGGTTGTTATTCGGTAGCTTCCATTCAGCTCAATACTTATTTTCCTCCTAAAGCGATCAGTACCACCATCAGTGTCTGTGATGAAAACTTAGATGGAAGTTATGAAGTGAATTTATTGAATTTTACCGGCTCGATGGTTAATATTCCTAATCCACTGAATACTTTTAGCTTTTATCTGACCCAGCAGAACGCGCAAAACGGAGTGAACCCAATTCCGAATCCTTCCAATTATTCTGCGCAGCCTTTTCCTACTCAGATCTGGGTGAAAATTCAGAATATACCGGGCTGTGATGATATTGCGGTGATCAATTTTGTATTCGGAACCAAGCTGACCCTTCAGAATCCGGGACCATTCCAGCTGAACAATGCGTGTGATACAGGAAATGATGGAATTGAAAATGTCAATTTAACCCAGTTTGAACAGCAGATGTATACCGGGGCAAATGGAACGTTTACTTACTATTCTTCTCTGGCTGATCTTAATGCAGGAACCAATGCCATTTCGAATCCTTCCGCCTATTTATTTAATCAGAATACAGGACCCAATACCATCTATGTAAAAGTGAGTGTTCCCGGATTTTGTTCTGAAAAAGCTGAAATCCGGCTGTCTTTAAAAAAGCCTCCGTTTTTCACGATACCTACGCAATACATCTGTCCTGAAGGCTCACTTACCTACACGGCAAATATTCAGGGGTATACGATTATCAGCTATGTATGGAAAGACCCTGGTGGAAATACGATCTCCACTTCAGCAACGGTTACAGGAATTAAAATACCCGGTATCTACAGCCTTACGGTAACTTCTGACAATGGCTGTTCCTATACGGGAACTATGGAAGTGAAATATTTTGAGGTTCCGGTCATCCAGACTATTGGGATCAATGGAGGAGTCTGTACGGTCTTTGCGACGGGATCAAAACCGATACTGTATTCTATAGACGGAATAACGTGGCAGACGAGCAATGTATTCAATAGTTTACCGGGAGAGATTATTACTTTTTATGTGAAATTTGAAAACGAAGAATGTATTGTAACCCATCAGGAATTGATTTTACAGATCAGCAATACCATTACACCCAACGGAGATGGCCGCAATGACAAATGGGTGATAAGAAATCTTCAGATATTTGGGGGCAAAATGACCAATGCGAAGATCTTTGACCGCTATCAGACCTTATTATTTGAGCAAAATGCAAATACCCAAATCGTATGGGATGGCACTTTAGCGGGACGGGCCATTCCTACTGCCAGCTACTGGTACGTCATTACCCTTCCAAACGGTAAAACATACTCCGGCTGGCTTCTCGTTAAGAATAACGATTAAATGATTTTTTATTAGCACTTTGAACATCCTCAATCTGAAAAGATGAGGGTGTTTTTTTATCCCCACAAATAAGTAGGTATTCCCCCACATCATCAAATCATCACATCATCACATCCGCACATCATCAAATCACCACATCAACAAATCACCGCATCAAATTCCCTTGCCTATATTTCTTAATTTGAATATCTTTAAAACTTCAAACATTTTATTCTAAACATTGAACTTAAATAGCAATATGACATTTCAAGAACAGATACAGCAGGGAATTCCCAATCAGCTGCCACAGCCTAAACCATACGAAACCAATATCAACCATGCCCCGAAGCGTAAAGAAATTTTAGGAGAAGAAGAGAAAAAGCTTGCCCTGAAAAATGCACTGCGCTATTTCGAACCTCAGTTTCATGCGGAGCTGCTTCCTGAATTCAGGGAAGAACTGGAGAAATACGGGAGAATTTATATGTACCGTTTCCGTCCGGATTATGAAATGAAGGCCAGAGGAATTGAAGAATATCCCGGAAAGTCTGAGCAGGCAAAAGCCATTATGCTGATGATCCAGAATAACCTGGATTATGCCGTAGCACAGCATCCTCACGAACTGATTACGTATGGAGGTAATGGAGCGGTATTCTCAAACTGGGCTCAGTATCTGTTAACGATGAAATATCTGTCTGAAATGACGGACGAGCAGACTTTAACCATGTATTCAGGCCATCCGATGGGATTATTTCCTTCTCATAAAGATGCGCCGAGGGTAGTGGTAACCAACGGAATGATGATCCCTAATTATTCCAAGCCGGATGACTGGGAGAAATTCAATGCCTTAGGCGTTACGCAATATGGGCAGATGACTGCGGGAAGTTATATGTATATTGGTCCGCAGGGAATTGTTCACGGGACAACGATCACCGTGCTGAATGCTTTCAGAAAAATCAAAAAAGAACCGAAAGGAGGACTTTTCGTAACTTCAGGATTGGGAGGAATGAGCGGTGCACAGCCAAAAGCCGGAAATATTGCAGGCTGCATCACGGTATGTGCTGAAGTGAATCCTAAGATCACCAAGATCCGTCACGATCAGAAATGGGTGAACGAGATTTATGAGAACATAGAGGAGCTGATCGATAGAGTAAGAAAAGCTCAGGAAAATAAAGAAACCGTTTCTCTGGCTTACCTTGGAAATATTGTTGAGGTTTGGGAGAAATTTGACGAAAAAAACTTAACAATAGATATCGGATCAGATCAGACGTCGCTTCACAATCCGTGGGCGGGTGGCTATTATCCTGCCGGACAGAGTTTTGAGGAATCAAACAGAATGATGGCTGAGGAGCCTGAATTATTCAAAGAAAAAGTTCAGGAAACGTTAAGAAGACACGCCGCAGCCATCAACAAACATACGCAGAAAGGAACCTATTTCTTCGACTACGGAAACGCCTTTTTACTGGAAGCTTCCAGAGCCGGAGCAGATGTCATGGCAGAAAATCCAACCTTAGGAAGAGAATTTAAATATCCGAGCTATGTTCAGGATATTATGGGACCTATGTGCTTCGATTACGGTTTCGGGCCGTTCCGTTGGGTATGCGCGAGCGGAAAACCGGAAGATCTTCAAAAAACCGATGATATTGCATGTGCTGTATTGGAAGAAATGGTGAAAAACTCACCTGAAGAGATCCAACAGCAGATGAAAGACAATATCCAGTGGATCAAAGGGGCTCAGGAAAATAAACTGGTCGTAGGTTCTCAGGCGAGAATCCTTTATGCCGATGCAGAGGGAAGAATGAAGATCGCTGAAGCCTTCAACAATGCCATTAAAAACGGAGAAATCGGACCTGTTGTGCTGGGAAGAGATCATCACGATGTTTCCGGTACGGATTCCCCTTACAGAGAGACTTCCAATATCTACGACGGTTCAAGATTTACCGCAGATATGGCGATTCACAACGTCATTGGCGACAGTTTCCGTGGTGCCACCTGGGTTTCTATCCACAACGGTGGTGGAGTAGGCTGGGGCGAAGTAATCAACGGAGGTTTCGGAATGCTGCTGGACGGAAGTGCAGAGGCCGACAGAAGATTAAAATCCATGCTGTTCTGGGATGTGAACAACGGAATTTCCAGAAGAAGCTGGGCCAGAAATGAAGGCGCTGTTTTCGCTATTAAAAGAGCGATGGAAGCAGAACCGAATTTGAAGGTGACGTTGCCGAATTTTGTGGATGAGGGGCTTTTTTAAAATAAAATTGAATTGAAAACCAGAAATATAAAACTATTCCTATTCTTTTTAGGGATAGTTTTGCTTTTATTAGTCGTGGGTTCCTTGCAACGCCAAAGATTTTCATTTGGTTTTGGTCCGGGAATACAGGATTTTACTAAAAGTTTGACAGGTCGCTATAATTTATACAGAAATTCCAGTCATATGATTTTTATCGCTCCTGAAGATGGATGGAGTGATGAAGATGCAATAATTCCTTCAAAAGTTATTAAAGTAAATACTTACGATGAATTTATTGTCGCAGAAAGACAGGGATTGAAAATGCGAAATCCAAAAGATAGTTTGGACGGATATGAAATTCCGGATAAAGATGTAAAGGATTACTGGATTCTTAACACAGATAAAAATTACGTACTTAAAAATTTGAGCAATTATGATTTTAAAAAGAAATTGGATTCTCTTAAAATTCCGGTTAATATTAAATTAATTGATGTCTATGAATATTAAATTCACTTTATAATATTGGAAAACCTGCTGTGGGGCAGGTTTTTTATTTTAGTCTTGTTTTTTATTCTTAAAAGTCTCAATTTTTTTTAGAATTTGATTTAATTTATATTGTCCATTTCCAATTTCTTCATGTTGCATGAATATGTTATTTTTGTCATACTTCATACCATTATATTCTCGATTGTTTAGTTCATTGAATTGATTTTCTAATTCTAGAATTTTGCAATAAATATAATTCATGAATTCTTTTAGAAACTCAGATTTATTTCTAAATTTTATACTCTCTTTATTTGCGAAAATAATTAAGTGACTTTCTTTGTCAGTAATTATATCATTCAATGTCGAAAACTTATAAAATTCAATTGGGCTATCTTTCAATTGTGCTTTAAATTTGATTCCGTACATTGAACTTATTTTTTCATAAATTTCTTTATGAAGTTTCTCATTTGTTAAAATCATGATGTGGATGAGTTTTTATTATTGATTGTGTTTAAAGTTACAAGCGTTTAACAATTTATAAATTTTTGTATAATTATTATTTCAATTGTTTAACCCCAACACTTTTGCCCTCTACAAAAATTCTAAAATTATAGCCAGTTGAGTAGATTATAGCATCAGGTCTGTATGAATAATTATATTCATAATCATATTCATTTTGTTTCCAAATTTGTCCATTATCTAATTCAAAAATAGTGTCACCAGACCATCCATTAAAATCATTTATTATAGTTGCTTTAATTACATCATTAATTAACTCAACCTCAACAAATTGCTTTTGACCGTCAACAGTTAAATAATGGTTGTTTTTATATTCATAAATAGTGATATTAGCCATATATGAATAATGATACCAGTATTTATAGGCCTTTTGAATCCAGTATTTCCCATTATATAGTGGGAAAAATTTTTCATCATCAAAACCTTCAAAATCTCCATCAATTTTAGATTTTGTAACTACTTTACCATTCGATATTAAATCATTATAATCCATTTAATTAAATTTTTTTAACAATTATTCTTCCATTTATATTCTCCTTATAAGTGTATCCTGTTGATGGGTAAGCGACAATTCTACCATCTTTACCTTCCCGATGAGTGTATCCATTTGATGGAAAAGCAACGATTCTGCCATCTTTACCTTCTCGGTGAGTGTATCCGGTGGATGGAAAAGCAACGATTCTGCCATCTTTACCTTCTCGATGAGTGTATCCGGTGGATGGAAAAGCAATGATTCTACCATCTTTACCTTCCCGATGAGTGTATCCGGTGGATGGAAAAGCAACGATTCTACCATTCTTACCTTCTCGATGAGTGTAGCCGGTGGATGGAAACGCGACAATTCTACCATCCTTACCCTCTCGATGAGTATATCCTGTGGATGGAAAAATAATCTTTACCCCATCTTTCCCTATTCTGTAAGTATTTGCCATAATAATTTTATATTTATTTATAGGCTAAAAAATACGTGTTATCTTTCATTTAAAATTACGGGTTTCCATAATTTAAAGTCTTTTAGCCCACAGAATATTGCTGTTTAAGATTTATGAATCTATCCGGAACTCCCAACCATTACCAAAACAAACCATCGTAGCCCTATGAAACTTTAGAACAAATATGTTTGTAACCTTCGCACACCTCCCCAACTCTCCCACAACTTGCAGGAAATCTACGCACAACTCCTGAGATTTATTTCAAGGTTATTTGTCACATTACAAGATTTTTATATATTTAAATCCGAAACCAAAAACACAAACAAATGAAAATTTCACTCACCAAGCTGAGCACTAAAGATCTTGCGACTTTAGCTCAGAGAATTATTTCCAGTTCTCAATCCGGGAAATATCCTGTAATTACCAATCATCCTCTTGTGGCAGCTTTGCAGACTTCTTATGCAGAGTACGACGGAGTGTATACCAAGCAGATCTATAGCGGAAAGGGAAAAGATGTAGCGGCTTTGGACCGGGAGAGAGATATTGCGTACAGCAGTCTTAAAGCTTTTCTGAATGGCTACAGGAAGCTGCCCACAGCGGCCAATTATCAGCTGGCGGTAGATCTGTACGGAATATTCAAGACTTTTGGTCTGGATCTGGACCGTTTAAGCTATTCCTCACAAACGACACAAATGAAGAAGCTGGTAGAAACCCTGGAAATTTCAGATAACAGACAAAAAATAGCTAATCTCTCCTTGGATGTTGCCTACGAAGACATGAAGGCAAAGCAGGAAGCCTTTGAAATTTTGTTTGCAGAACAGGCTAAAGCCAATGGTGACCTCCGCCAAATGGCCAGTGCGTCATCTATCCGAAGGGATCTGGAAAAGAACCTGAAATCGTATATCAATCTGGTGACGGCGATGAAAGATGTTCCGGACTGGACACTTTTGTACACAGATAACAATGAGCTGGTAAAGGCGGCGAAGAATTCTTCTGTAGTACCGCCCAAACCGGAAAAACCATCTTAAAGATGATCAATAAAAAACTCGGCATATCGCTGAGTTTTTTTGTAGGATAAAGGTAACGGTGGTATCTCTCCGAATGGTAATGTGAAAATGATTAAAGAAATATCGCGCAGATTTTGCAGATGGTGCTGATGATTATGTTTTATTGGCTGTTGATCTAAACCTTATAGGTTTTTAAAACCTATAAGGTTTGAGGGTGATAATTATTGAAGGAATTTTTCTGTTGGGGAATCGCAAGGGCGCAAGGCTTTATAAGCTGTGTGAATATTTAAGGCGCAAGAAAATCCAAGATTTTCAGCAAGTGGGATGGTGAGTGAGATTGCTTCGTCGCTGCGCTCCTCGCAATGACGCGGTATTCAATTTTATCGGAGATAAAATCTTTGCGCCTTACAACGTGTTTTTGTCATATCATTTGCGTCTTTGCGATGTTCCAACAATAAAAAAGAGAAGTTTTTTTGTTTTATGCTTTATCGCGCAGATTTTGCAGATGGTGCTGATGTTTATGTTTTTATTGGCTGTTGATCTAAACCTTATAGGTTTTTAAAACCTATAAGGTTTGAGGGTGATAATTATTGAAGGAATTTTTCTGTTGGGAAATCGCAAAGGCGCAAGGCTTTTAAGCTGTGTGAATATTTAAGGCGCGAGAAAATCAAAGATTTTCAGCAAGTGGGATGGTGAGTGAGATTGCTTCGTCGCTTTATTCCTCGCAATGACGGCGGTACTCAATTTTATCGGAGATAAAATCTTTGCGCCTTACAACGTGTTTTTGTCATAAAATTTGCGCCTTTGCGATGTTCCAACAATAAAAAAGGGAAGTTTTTTTTATGCTTTATCGCGTAGATTTTGCAGATGGTGCTGATGATTATGTTTTATTGGCTGTTGATCTAAACCTATAAGGTTTGAGGGTGATAATTATTGAAGGAGTTTTTCTGTTGGAATATCGCAAGGGCGCAAGGCTTTTAAGCTGTGTGAATATTTAAGGCGCAAGAAAATCAAAGATTTTCAGCAAGTGGGATGGTAAGTGAGATTGCTTCGTCGCTGTGCTCCTCGTAATGACGGCGTTACTCAATTTTATCGGAGATAAAATCTTTGCGCCTTACAACGTGTTTTTGTCATAAAATTTGCGTCTTTGCGATGTTCCGACAATAAAAAAGAGAAGTTTTTTTGTTTTATGCTTTATCGCGCAGATTTTGCAGATAGTGCTGATGTTTATGTTTTATTGGCTGTTGATCTAAACCTTATAGGTTTTTAAAACCTATAAGGTTTGAGGGTGATAATTATTGAAGGAATTTTTCTGTTGGGTAATCGCAAAGACGCAAGGCTTTATAAGCTGTGTGAATATTTAAGACGCAAGAAAATCAAAGATTTTCAGCAAGTGGGATGGTGAGTGAGATTGCTTCGTCGCTGTACTCCTCGCAATGACGCGGTACTCAATTTTATCGGAGATAAAATCTTTGCGCCTTACAACGTTTTTTTGTCATAAAATTTGCGTCTTTGCGATGTTCCAACAATAAAAAATAGAAGTTTTTTTGTTTGTTTTATGTTTTATCACGCAGATTTTGCAGATGGTGCTGACGTTTATGTTTTATTGGCTGTTGATCTAAACCTTATAGGTTTTTAAAACCTATAAGGTTTGAGGGTGATAATTATTGAAGGAGTTTTTCTGTTGGAATATCGCAAGGGCGCAAGGCTTTTAAGCTGTGTGAATATTTAAGGCGCAAGAAAATCCAAGATTTTCAGCAAGTGGGATGTGTTGAGATTGCTTCGTCGCTATGCTCCTCGCAATGACGGTGTGGGGAACCATTAAGGGTATTTAAGCTGTTCAGAATAGTAAACATTCTGCTTTATAAAACATCTTTGATGTTTCTTAACGAACCTTAACCACTTAAATTCTCTTAATGGTTCAAAACAAATAAAGCGTGGGAAATCTTTATTTTTTATACTTTTTCAGTTCTTCTTCCAGTCTTAGGTTTTCTTTTTTCAGAATCTCTATAAGCTCTCTCTGGCTTTCCAGAAGGAATTCCGGAACGTTGCAGTAGTAATTACCACTTACATTTCCAATATTATTGCTATTTGAATTGTTATCAAAATGATTGATTTGTCTAACTTCATCGTCTTCATAAATTTCCTCCAAAGGAATTTCCAGAAAACGGGCAATTTTATCCCATTCCTCCTTGAAAATTCTTACATCTCCGGATTCTTTTCTGCTGTAGTTGGAAACATCTGTTGCAATGATATCTGCGATCTGCTGCTGCGTAATGCCTTTTCTTTTTCTTACGCTGCGTAGTTTTTCTTTTTGCATAACCGTATTTTGTACAAATATGCAAAATATTACTCAGAAAAAATATAATTGGCCTTTTATTAGGCGCTAAAAATTACAAATAATACACTATTTTTATCCTATCAACATCAGTTTAAAACCATCACCATTGGCCACCATCAATAAACCCCTTTTTTCGCATCTGAATATGGACGGAGAAGATCCTGCCTGGGAGAAATTTGCCAGGCTTGAGTTTTCGAGGAAGAAAGTATTTCAGGAGAATAAGGTGTATCTCGTTGAGCAGGGCATTGTCCGGAAGTTTTACATCAAAGAAATAGCAGATCTGGATCAGGAAATCTCTGTGGATTTTTATTTTCCGGGAGATGTTTTTGTAGTGGGTGACAGCTCTAAAGAAAAATCTTCCGAAGCTGTTTTTGAATCCATTGATAAAGGTTTGGCCTGGGAAATAGAACTGGATGAGGTGAAGGAAATGTTTACCATCAATCCCGACTGCCGGTTTGTACAGAATTACTACCTCAGTAAAAAACTGAATGCCGCAATGAAAAGAGAAATGCTTCTCCTCAAAAATACCCCTCAGGATCTGTACGAATACCTTCTTAAGAGCAAACCTCATTATATCAAGCATATTCCCCTGAAATATCTTGCGTCCTATATTGGAATTACGCCTATTTCTTTAAGCAGAATTAGGAAGAGGATTTCTTGATTGGGGTTTGAGAGTGGGAGAGTTTTAGGGTTTGAGAGTAGGAGAGTTTGAGAGTTTTTGTGTAGGAGAGTTTTGGAGTTTGAGGAGTTGGGAGTGAGTGGGGAGTTTGTTGCTGGTTGACAGTTGCTGGTTCGTACCCCGAAACTTTAGTACTGTAAAAGGTCTCATGTCTGAAATCTGACATCTGACATCTGACATCTGACATCTGAAATCTAAAATCTGAAATCTACATCATTAATTATCTTTTGTTTATTGTTTACAGCGCCATCAATTTTTTCCTTTGTTAAAAAAAATATGGAAATACAAAAACTTAACTGGGCCGGAATAAAGCTTGTTTCCGGTGGCAAAACGGTACTGATAGACGCGGTAGAAGATTTTTCTTACTATAAACCTGTTTTAGGGGATGCGGTTGAAAAGCTGCTGACTTTTTCTGAGGATTTGCGGGCGGATTATATTCTTTTTACGCATATGCATCTGGATCATTTTGATAAAAAGATCATAGAGAAATGCCTGAAAAAAGACGGTAAGCTGATTGTATATTCGGGATTGGAGGAGATTGTCAGGAAATATGTTGGAGACGTTAAAATGGTTGTTCTGGATTTAAATGAAACGTTTACTGAACATAATATCACATTCAAACCTGTGTTTGCGATGGATGGGGTGGGCGAAATCCAGAGCTCGTGGATTGTAGAAGATCCACAGACCAAAATTTTTCATGGAGGAGATACGATCTGGCATAATCAGTTCTGGAAACTGGGAAAAGAAAATGAAAACATAGATTATGCATTTTTACCGGTGAATGGAGTGGTCGTGAATTTCGAAGTGATTGGTTTGGAATACAGCCCGGTTCCTGCTTCAATGGATCTCGAAGAAGCTTTTACGGCAGCTCATCTTTTGCACGCCGGAAAACTGGTTCCCATACATTATGGTTTATTCGAACATGAGAAATTTTATCTTCCAAAAAAGTTTGACCAGCAGGATCTGCAGAGACTTTCTGAGGAAATAAACCAGGAATATATAATTCTGAAAGACGGTAAAATCCTTGATGAATCTGAAAATAATCTGCGGTTATCATAACCGCTAAAAATAAAGCTGTAAAAGACTTTGTCACCTGATGATTTGTGGCAAAGTTTTTTTATTTTTAGCATGATAACCAATCACTAATTTTTTAATAAAAAAATTCAGATAACTGCCTATGAGAAAGCTCTTTTTAAGTTTAATGTTTTGCTCTTTGTTTTCAACTCCGGCGTTGGCCTGTTTAAACGGAGAGACCAGAAAACTCAAAGATGGAACTGAAATTTATACGGATTTTAAAGGGTTTATTCCCAGAGGTCACAGTTTTAACAATCCAGAAGGTCTGGAAAAAACTTTAGAAGGTCTGGAAAAAGAGTATAAAAGAACGAAGGATCTGGATTATTTGTCGGATAAAGGCTATATCCTGATTATTCTTAAAAAATATAAAGAAGCGATAGAACTGTATAAAAGGATTGAATCTATTGAACCGGGCAGGTACTCTACGGCTTCCAATATGGGGACTGCATACGAACTTGCTGGTAACAATGTTGAGGCTTTGAAATGGATCGGAAAGTCTATCGAAATCAATCCCGGATCCCACTTCAGTTCCGAGTGGATCCATGCCAATATTTTGAAAGCAAAAATTAAAGGAAGTGAAAATTATACCTCAGAATCTTTAATTCAGACGGATTTCGGAAACAAAAAAAATCCTGAAACGGATTTAACTAAAGAGGAATTGTATAAGCTTCGAAAATCTCTTTTTTATCAGTTAAATGAACGGATCTCTTTTGTAGGGCCTGAAGACAAAATTGTTGCTCAGCTATTATTTGATTTGGGAAATGTGGCTTTTTTAATGAAATTTAAGGACGAAGCCTACATGGATTATGAAAAGGCAAAAGATTATGGTTTTAAAGATCCCATCGTACAACAAAGAATGATTTCTCTGTCATCAATGACAAACAGCAAAGAAGCCCTATACAGTCCGGTTGATGAATCCACGGAAGAGATCATGAAAATCGCGTTGTCCGTATTTTCGCTGCTTTTCTCTGCTGTGATTGTTTTTATTTTCAGAAAGAAGATATTCCTAATGCTTAAATAGGTTGGGGGCGGGCTATCCTTGTCAAGGTTTAAAACCTTGACAAGGATAAGGAAAGCTGTAGTTTTGAATTTGGTCCTGAACGACGCTCTTCGCCAGCGGCAGATTTTCTGGTAAAATTAAAAATGCTGGATCTTGTTCCGAACTCAGATTAAATAGAGTCCGGATAAAAAATCTTAGTTTATAAAATATATGAAGTTTTTTAAAGCAAACGAATCCAGCGGCTCGCTTCAGCTACTCAACGAAAAGGAAGAGCGGATGGGAGAACTTTTATTTGGATTTATTGGTGGTCTCAATGACAGAATAAAAATTGGGGATGAAGTATATGCCATTAAAGGCACTGGATTTTTGTGGATGGGCACGAATATTTTTGATGCATACGGAAGATTGGTTTTAAAAATTGATGCTTCAAAAAGCAGGATATTTTATTATGGAGAAACTACTGAAATATATACCTATCAATATAAAGGGTGGCTATCTAAGACACTGAATTTATACAACTGGGAAGATCAGTTATTGGTAAGCCTTCATCACAAACAAAAGTTTTTGAAAACTATCTATACTGTAGAAATTGATGAAGATTTTAATAATAGTATAATTATTTTGAGCTTTTTAAGTTTCTATCATACATGGTTATCCAGTGGGTGAAATACAAGAAGATCGAAAATTTTCAGCAGAGACGATGATGAGATTGCTTCGTCGCTTCGCTCCTCGCAATGACGGCGGTACTCAATTTTATCGGAGATAAAATCTTTGCGCCTTACAACGTGTTTTTGTCATAAAATTTGCGTCTTTGCGTTGTTCCAACTAGAAAACTGTTTTCTGCTTTGTTGGGTGATCGCAAGGCAAGGTTTATAAGCTCTGTGAAGATTAAAGGCGAAAGAAAATCAAAAATTTTCATCAAGGCTGAAATGTTCCAACATAAGTATTTCAAGATAACCTTTCCAACCTTTCCTATCATTCCCGCATCTCTATATAAAAAGAGACTATGAAAATCACCATACCAAAACCATGTCACGAAAATTGGGAAGCCATGACACCCGAAGAAAAAGGAAGATTCTGTTCCGTTTGCTCCAAAACCGTACGGGATTTTACCGTTGCTTCGGATCGGGAAATAATAGAAGCTTTTTCTGATCCTTCGGAGGATATTTGCGGAAACTTTTATAAATCTCAGCTGAACAGAAATCTGCAGTATTCTTATCTCAATTCATTATTTACAAAGTTTGCGGTCGGTTTTATATTGACAACAGGAGGGTTTGTTTCCGTAAATGCTCAGCAAAATACGGTCAAGGATACTTTAAAGACAGAAGAGATAAGAGAAATTGTATTTCATGGATTTAATAAGCAGAAAGACCAAAAATTGTTGGGAGCTGTTTCAATAATTCCAGCAAATGCTTTAAACAACACTAAAGAAGGCGACACAAAAGAAATCCAGCCGAAAGTGCAGGGATTAATTATTAATCAGATGCAGGAGAATCGTCAGGACAGAACACCGATTAGGATCGGAGGTGCACATGCTACCATGAGAGACGATCAGAAGCCTTTGGTTGTGGTGAATAAAAAAATAATCAGTTTTAAGGACCTTCAGGAAATAGATCCGAATATTATAAAAACGATGAATGTTCTGAAAGGTGCTTCTGCCACTGCAGTTTACGGCTCACAGGCCCAAAATGGTGTTATTGTCATCACCACAAAAAAGAAAGGAAAGCTGAAAAAGTAATGAGCTTCGGCGATCGAAGATCGCCGAAGCTCATTTTAAGTTATTCCAAAAGCAAAAGCTTATTTTTTCACAGCTGCAATCGCCGCTTCATAATTCGGTTCCTGCGAAATATCAGCAACCTGTTCTTCATAAATGATTTTTCCGGAAGGATCGATCACCACCACAGCTCTGCTTAATAGACCTTTCATCACAGAATCCGTGATTTCCACGCCATACGTTTTTCCGAAATCTGAACGGAAATCTGAAAGCATCACTACATTTTTGATTCCCTCAGCACCACAAAATCTTTTCTGGGCAAAAGGAAGATCCTTAGAGATACAAAGAACAACCGTATTGGGAATACTCGCTGCGTCTTCATTGAAATGATGAACAGAAGCTGAACAAACTCCTGTATCTACACTTGGAAAAATGTTCAGGATCATGTATTTTCCTTTGTAAGAATCAAGCGTCTGATCCTTCATCGTAACGTCTGTAAGCGTAAACTTTGGTGCTGCTTTATTCACTGCCGGCAGTTTGGCGTAAGTATGGACCGGTTTTCCTCCCATCAATACGGTATTTTGACCGAAAGCCAATGCAGAGAAAAGAAACAACGCGCTGTAAATTAATTTTGATAGCATGAATTTTATTTTCAGTAAAATTATTCATTTTTTCAGTACCTGACATTAATTTTAATTCAAACACCCGCCAAATAGAGCAAATCTATCAACCGTCTGTTTTTAAAACCAATTTTAACGGCTACCTTTATTCTGTTTAATTTTAGAATGACACTCAATTATCAAAAAATAAAAATTTATGGATTCAGTCAATAAACCGTTATTTCAGGATATTTTTAAAAGTGAAAACGAAATTCCGGAAGAATTTAAAGTGCAGGAGATTCATCAGAAAGTATATCTTCTCAATGGAAAACTGGTAGAATGGAAAGGGGAGGTTCAGGAGATTTATTCGCCGGTCTGCATTCCTACAGAAAACGGTCTCGAAAGAAAACTGCTCGGAAGTATCCCGAATATCAGCCCTAAAGAAGCGATGGAAGTTCTTGAAGCTTCGGTTAAAGCCTACGATAATGGTCTCGGAGAATGGCCGACTATGTCTGTAGAAGGGCGCATTCAATGTATGCAGAAATTTGTTTATCTGATGATCCAGCAGCGTGATCTTGTGATTAAACTGCTCATGTGGGAGATCGGGAAAACCCTCGCTGATTCTACCAAAGAATTCGACAGGACTGTAGATTATATCAACCAGACCATTGATGCTCTGAAAGATCTCGACAGGGAATCGTCCCGTTTCCAGGAAGCCGAGGGAACTATTGCACAGATCAGAAGAGCGCCGCTGGGCGTTGTGTTGAGTATGGGACCGTTTAATTATCCTTTAAATGAGATTTTCACCACATTGATTCCCGCACTGATCATGGGAAATACCATTTTGTTTAAACTTCCAAAGCATGGTGTTCTGGCTCATTATCCATTACTGAATGCTTTTAAAGAAGCCTTCCCGAAAGGAACTGTCAACACGCTTTACGGCAAAGGTTCAGAAATCATTACTCCCATTATGGAAAGTGGAAAAGTTAATGTTCTGGCCTTTATCGGATCCAGCAAAGTGGCCAACGGACTGAAGAAACTTCATCCTAAAGTAAACCGTCTCCGCGCTATTCTGAGTCTTGATGCTAAAAATGCAGCCATCGTAACCAAAAATGCAGATCTGAATGTAGCCGTGAGCGAATGTATTTTGGGAGCATTGTCATTCAACGGGCAGCGCTGTACTGCATTGAAACTTATCTTTGTTCAGAAAGAAATTGCTGAAGAATTTACCCAAAAATTAAGTGCTGCTGTTTCTGCATTGAAACCCGGACTTCCGTGGGAAAAAGATGTAAAAGTGACACCGCTTCCAGAAGTTAATAAACCACCGTATCTGAAAGAATGTATTGATGATGCTTTGGCGAAAGGTGCGAAAGTTTTAAATGAAAACGGAGGATTTACAGAAGAATCTTTTGTGTTTCCAGCTGTAGTCTTTCCGGTTAACAGTGATATGAAACTGTATCACGAAGAACAGTTTGGGCCGGTAATTCCGGTGGTTCCGTTTGAAGAAATCGAAGAGCCTATCGATTATCAGGTGAATGCATCGCATGGAATGCAGGTGAGTATTTTCAGCGAAGATCCTCAGGAGGTTTCCAGGCTGATCGATCCGTTTGTGAATCTGGTAAGCCGTGTGAATATCAACTGCCAGGCACAGCGTGGTCCGGATGTTTTTCCGTTCACCGGAAGAAAAGACAGTGCGGAAGGAACGCTTTCTGTTTTTGATGCCCTTCGTTCATTCTCCATCAGATCTCTGGTAGCGGCAAAAATTACAGATTCGAATAAAAAATTATTAAATACAATTGTGAGAGATCACGATTCGAATTTTCTAAGTACAGATTACCTTTTTTAAGTACTTAACTTTACTTAACATAAAATAATAATCCTCAATAAATTTCTTTATTTTTTGAGGATTTTGTATTTTGACAACCGTGGAGTTTTTAGTTTTATGTTAAAAAAGTAGTACTTTAGCAAATTGCTGCTGTTCTTGTAGAGTTTAGAGCATGTCTTTAATGGAAAAAGAATTTTTAGAGAAGATTGAAAAACATAAAGGTGTTATTTTCAAAATCTCTAAAATGTATATGGACGATCGGGATGATCAAAATGATCTTTATCAGGAGATCATTTACCAGGCCTGGAAATCATATGGCGATTTCCAGAGAAGAAGTGACTTCTCAACTTGGCTCTACCGGACAGCCCTGAATACAGCAATTGTATTTCTGCGGAGTGAAAAAAAACGTAGTTTTATTCAGAATCAGGGAATAGAGAATCTTGTGGTTCCCCTTGAATCCTACAATGATGCAGATGACAGAAATATGAAGCTGATGTACGAAGCCATCCATCAGCTCAGCCCTATAGACAAGGCGCTTATTTTTTTCTTTTTGGAAGATTTTCCCGGCAGGGAAATTGCTCGTCAGTTAGGAATCACCGAGGTCAATGCCCGGGTAAAAATGAACCGGGCCAAAATAAAATTGAAGGAGATCATCGAAAAGCAAAAGAATAACAGGACTTAAAAACAAAAACAAATGGAGTTAGAAAATTTTAAAGAACTTTGGGATAAGGACAACAGGCAGGATCTGCCCGAAATCTCTATGGAAAAGCAGGGTGAAATTCATTCCCCGCTGCAGATGCTGAAGATCAATATGCAGACAGAATTCTGGCTGATGGTCGTCACACTGCCGATGCTTCTGATTGGCTTTCCTTCCGCTTCCGGAAACAGCAATATTGTAATCATTTCAGCTTTTGTCGTCATCCTGACGCTGGCTTTTATTGTTTATTTTTATTCCCGCTTTCTTAAGCTGTATAAAATGCTTTCTAAAAGCAGTATCAATACCAATTATGACCTGTTTAACCTTAAAACACAACTATTAATATCGAAAGAAATCTACATTTCCTATTATATTTCCTACATTCCGCTGGCTTTTCTGCTGTCCCTCATTGAAATCAACTTTCATTTTGAAATGAAGTATAATGTTGCCATTTTTGCCATCAGTTTTTTCATTACGCTGATGCTGGTTTGGTTTATCATAAAATACTGGATTTATTATATGTATGGCCGCTATATAGAAGATGTTGTGGGTCTTGTGGATGAACTGAACGGGCTTGAAGCAAAGCCAAAAAGAGGAAAACAGAATGCATGGTTTATCCGTTCTCAAAAATTTTTCATGAACAGGTTCGGCCTGAAGGGGAATGTCATCAATACAGTGATATGGTTTGTTTCAGTGTACATTTTCATCATTGTCTTTTTGACTCTGGTTCTCCTGCTTTTCATCATCATCGGTGCGAAACTTAAATTTATAGATATTCAGGTTCTGATAGAAGCTTTGGACAGGTTAAACTGATTATTTTGAGAATTTGCAATTCTTATTTCAACATAGATTTAAATTAAACTGAGTTCGGGATAGGGCATTTTCGTTGGTATAATAGGGTAAGGAAGTTTGAAGCCGGAAGAGGGAAGTTATTGAAGTCCAATGGCAGAAATACACCGCGGTTTTATTAATTTTTTGAATCCGCTTCAACCAATTTAAAGGCAGCTGTTTAATATATTATCCAATAGTAACTTCCAGCCTCTCTCTTCCAGCTTCCAGCCCTTTAATCTTAACTTCTTACCCCGAACCCAGATTAAATTAAAAGATACAATCCGGAAGAAAATTTCTTCCGGATTTTTTAAATATGAAAAAAATAAACAGTCTTAAATGACGTGCTGAACGGGATATGGCAGAATTGAATGTGGGTTTTATATAAATTTTTCTCCAAATGGTGTAACATTTTTGATTTTTTGCTACTAACTAGTAGAGACATACAAAGTTAGTGAGCGATTTGAGCTTATGATAATTCAAATTTTTAACTGACTGTTCATTTACAGATAAACTATTGAATGATGGTTTATCAATTAAAATTATTCGTACGAAGACCCTGTTTGTGATGAACAGTGGTTGGGGAAGAACTTAAAAAAACACACAATGAGACCTGGCAGGAAATTATTTCTGTTGGTTTTTTTTATTCCGGGAGTTTATCATTTTATCGTCCTTAAATATTTTGCCGATTTGTTGGTGAAAACCAGTTGAATGTTAACATAATATATTAAATATTGTTTTTAATTATGTTTTTGTTAAAACTGATGTAACATTATTGTATTTTTTCTACTAACTGTGAGAAATAAAAAAATATAATATGAAAAGAATAACTATTTTAGCCCGCGTTCTGGTTTTTGCTTTAGCGGTTGGAATTACGCCTGCCAGCGTAATGCAGGCCCAAAACAAAGGGAGATCTGAAATTTCAGTGAAAGAACTGCCGAAAATTGCTGTTTCTTCCGTTCTGGGTAATTTCAGTGCAGATTTTAGCGGACAGAATGTTTCAGCAGATTTCCTTTTTAACCATTTAGGTGAATGGTTAGGGACTGGGACCGACCATTCATTCAAGCTTCTGAAGCAGAACAAGGATGAATTGGGAATTAAACATTTCGTTTATGAGCACTATTATAAAGGGGTAAAAGTAATGGATGATATGGTTCTGGTGCACGAAAAAAACGGAAAAGTAACGTATGTAAATGGTGAGATTGTCTCAGATATTAATCTTTCTCCAAAGCAGCAGCCTACTTCCGGCAGAATAAAATCTATTATCCTGGCTGATCTCAATGCAAAGGGGAAGGTGACCATTTCCAATATTGAAGAAGTTATTACAAAAGTAAATAACGGAAGAAAGGCGGCAATGTATCACACTTCTAAGGTAGAAGCTTTATCCATGAAGCCTTTAAAAGCTTATACTTACTATATAGATAACGTTTCAGGAGCAGTGGTAAAGAAAAACTCAAGAGTTCATGATGTTGATACCCCTTCTACTAGCTCAACGTACTATAAAGGTAATCAGTCCATTACTGTAGATTCTTACAATGGGCAGTTCCGTTTGAAAGATAATGAAAGAAATATCCATACCATGAACGGGACTACACTGGATGTAGATACCATAAACGGTGGGATTATCAATGTTCAGGAATACATTAATCCTGTGGCAGATTACACGGGTGCAGATACAAAACCACCAGTGGAAGTTCATTGGGGAATGAAAAATGCCTATGATTATTATATAGCCCGTCACAACAGAAACAGCTACGATGGAAACGGTGCCAAAATAGATAACTATTACAATTTTGATTTTGGAGGACTTACCGGAGGAGCCAATGCTGCTGCGCTTGATACTCCTTTATACGGAGGAATTGTATGTATGCTTTATGGAAACGGGAAAATATTGGGCGGCTTGTTTACCCTGATGAATCCTGTAGTCGGGATAGATGTGGCAGGACACGAATACTCACACCTGATCATTGGAAGAAATGGTTTGGGAGGATTAAATTATGAATCAGAATCAGGAGCCATTAACGAATCTATTGCAGATATGCTGGGAACAGCTATTGAATTTTATTCAGGAAGCAGCCCGAACTGGACTATTGGTGAAGGAATTCCAACAGCCTCATTCCTGAATCCAAATCCAAGCCCGCATATGAGAAGCATGTCCGATCCGAATAATGCCAACCCGGGACCGCAGCCTGACACTTACAATGGGACAAACTGGGCAAGTACCGCGAATCCTACCGCAGATAATGATCACGGGGGCGTACACACCAACAGCGGAGTAGGGAATTACTGGTTTTATCTTCTGTCGCAGGGAGGTTCCGGAACCAATGACATCGGAAATCCTTTTAATGTAACAGGAATTACCATTGAAAAGGCAGAAAAAATCATTTACAGAGCCTTAACCAATTATATGACCCCGAACACAACCTATATGGATGCCTATAATTTTACAAAACAGGCTGTTACAGATTTGTATGGAGCATCAAGCAATGAACAGCAGCAAAATGTAAAAGCATGGTATGCGGTAGGAATTGGAAACGGTGTACTGGCAACTAACGAAACTGTACGCACACAGAATGAATTCAATGTGTATCCAAATCCGGTGAAAGACGGCGTATTCACAATAGAAAATAATAAAGATAATACGTCTGTGGAGCTTTATGATGTTTCCGGAAGATTGGTTAAAGGAGCTCAGAAACTAAATAAAGGAACCCACAAGATCAACATTCCTGGTGTGAAAAAAGGGGTTTATCTTTTAAAAATAACATCTGAAGACAATTCTGTTTCGTCCAGAAAAATTATTGTTGACTAGGTTTTTCAAAGTTAAATTGCAGTCCGGCAGAAATTATTCTGCCGGATTTTTTTATTTTTAAAAATCTCTGTAACAAATTTTTACATTTAAAACTAACTGTATAGAGCCCCAAACTATGAAATCAGCAGAGCAGGAATTTTTAGACAAAATGGAAAAGCATAAAGGAATCATTTTCAAGATTTCAAAAATGTACATGTCCGAAAAAGACGACCGCGATGATCTTTTTCAGGAAATCACCTATCAGATCTGGAAAGCTTATCCCAACTTCAGAGGACAGAGTGAGTTTTCAACCTGGCTGTACAGAATAGCCCTCAACACCGCCATTATTTTTCTGAAAACCGAGAAAAGAAGAAGTTTTATTTCTAATGAGGATTTTTCCGAAATGAAAGTCATTCAGGATGAATATGATGAAGAAAAGGAAGAAAAACTGGCCAGGATGTATAAGGCCGTCCAGCAGCTGGATTCCCTTGACAAAGCGTTTATTTTTTATTATCTGGAAGATTTTTCAGGAAAAGAAATTGCAGATCAGATGGGAATTTCCGAAGGCAATGCAAGGGTAAAAATGAACCGGGCCAAAAATAAACTGAAAGATATCTTAAACTCAAATAAATCATAATTTTTAAATCAATAGCAATGAATATAGATGAATTAAAAAATGTCTGGAACGAAGATGTTTCCGAACAAACCCCTGAAATAAGTATTGAACATACAAATAAGATCAATCTGCCCTTAGAAAAGATCCGAAAGAATATGCGTCTGGAATTTTGGTCTGTGATCGGGATCTTTATTTTTTCATTCGCTGTATGTGCATTCTGCCAGCCCTTTAAACTTCAGTTTTATATTACCATGCTGGTGGCCTCCATGCTTTTCGTAACGATCTTTTTTTACAGTAAATTTTTCAGGCTTTATAATGACATAAGCAATCCGATGCTTAATACCTATGATGCTTTAAAAGATCTGAAAATACAGTTTGACCTCAATAAACAGTATTACTTTTCATATTATCTGAGCTTTGTTCCTTTTATTGTCTGTGAAATGATTATCGTCATAGAATTTATTCCCTGGCCGGAACCGATAAGTGATGCAAAGATTGCCGTGATTCTGATCAGTGCCGTTGTCATAGGTCTTTTTGTACTCTATCTGAGTGGAAAGTTCTGGTTTTACCGTTATTATGGGAGACACTTTGTACACATCGAAAACTTACTGAAAGAATTAAAGAAATAAGAAGAGTTTCGGCGGGCTGAAAGCCCGCCGAAACCTTATAAACTATTGATGTGCCTGTTCTCTGGCAATCTCTTTTTTTACCCAATCCAGCTGCGGATCCTTTCTGTTGATAATATCCTGCATCGTTTCTTTGATGGTCACATCCGGTGCAACTCCTTTTTTCGTATTCAGAAAATCGATGTTGGGCTGTACCAGCAGCAGACCTATCGGAAGATTGATCTTGGAATGAGGCAGTTTCTGGTAAGAATAGAATCCGGCAACGGTTCCGTCATTCGCACCTCCTGTTTCTTCACCTACTAAGGTGGCGCGTTTGTCATATTTCAGTTTGGCTGTAATAATTGAGGAGGCAGAAAAACTTCCGCCGTTGATCAGTACAAAAACTTTTCCCTGAAATGCATTTTTATCAGGCTTTGTCGCTTTGTCGGCTTTCATTTTATAATAGACCTTTCCATCCTTTTTATAAGTGCTGAACGTCTGTGCAAAAACATAAGTAGGATAGGCCAGACTCTTAAAAGCATACTGAAATGCATTGCTTTTTCTGAAATAATTGGTTTTCAGCGGAGTAAGTCTTGATGTAAGCTGTGACGGCTTGATCAGAACGTACGGTTCCGAAGCCAGATAAGAATACAGATTATTGATCTCATGCAGTGATCCGCCGTAATTATTCCGGACGTCTATGACAAGATATTTGGCGCCGGCATTTTTTATTTTGCTGAAAGTTTCCTTGTAAAACTTATCCGAATAGTCTCTTGAAAAACTCTGTACTTTGATATATGCTGTTGTGCTGTCTTTGTCCAGAAATTTAAAATTCCGGTTGTAAGAATTGCTGGAGGCCACATAATCATTGATTTTCTTTTCAACGGTGCGCTTTTCCTGTTCCTTATCCTTTGCAAGGTCTTTTTTAGACTTATCTTCTCTGTATAAAGTATAGGTTTTCTTTTCGCCGTGGTAGAGCGTTTCTATATTTGCTGTATCTGTAAATCCGTTTTCTGCGGTATAGAAATTAAAAAACACATCTTTCAGAAAGTAAGACTGAAAAGTAGTATTATAACCATCGCTGCTGATCAGTTCCCGGTATTTTTTGATATATACAGATACAGGAATATTGTTGATGGATAGAACTTCCGTTCCCGGTTTTATGTTCTCTATCGAATCTTTATTTTCAATAATGAATAACTGGTTATCCTTGATATAATACTCAAAACGGCTGAACATTCCCTTTTTCTGCTCAAGTGTTTTAATTTCTCGCCGCGTAAACTTTTTTCTTGGAATTCTCAGGGAAAGATGTCCTTCGCGGATATCCGCGATGACGGGCTGCAATTTAAAGTAAAACTGAAGCGGAGTCAGGGGCTGATCGATCGTTTGTTTAAGACTGTCAAACTTATGATCGAGCTCCTTTTTGGAAATATACCAGTAAAGCTGGGGATGCATCTGCTGAAGCTTTTGGTAGGCATAATCTATATCCTCCCTAAGCTCATCCGGGCTTACGCACGCAGTTCTCTGCTCATTGTGTCTCCTGATGGAGGTGCATGAGGAAAGAGCTGCTGCCAGCAGTATGATCGAATAATTTTTCAACGTATTTGAATTTTTTTTCAATCGGCTAAGTTAAAAAGTTTAAGATAATTATGATTTAAATAAATGATAAATTATTCAGAAAGCGTTATAAATTAAGTTAAAAATTCACAGCATTTTCATGTCAGATC
Organism: Chryseobacterium endalhagicum; assembly: GCF_016745235.1. Lineage (GTDB taxonomy): Bacteria > Bacteroidota > Bacteroidia > Flavobacteriales > Weeksellaceae > Chryseobacterium > Chryseobacterium endalhagicum. The sequence goes on from NZ_JAELVM010000001.1 coordinate 1,522,017, forward strand.
AAAAGTCAATACCTTTGCTGCTTATTAATAATGCAGATGATATATTTGATTTTAACGGCTCTTTTTTTAGTTGCACTCTATCTTTTCGTGATGAATCTTCCTGCTTTCGGAGCAGCTCCCAAAGGCAAAAGGCTGGAACGGATGAAGCAGTCAAAGCTCTATAAAAACAACAGGTTCCAGAATATCAGCCACACGCCGGCTATTGCGGAAGGCTACAGTACCATAAAAGTTACTTACGATTTCATTTTGGGTAAAAAAAATCCGCTGTTAAAGCCATTAAAAGAAATTCCGGCGGTTCATACAGATCTGAAAAACATTCCGAAAGATAAAGACGTTTTCATCTGGCTTGGTCATTCATCGTATTATTTTCAGACGGATGGTGTTTCCTTTCTCGTAGATCCGGTGCTGAGTTTATACGGTTCGCCCTTTAAATATTTTAACAAAGCATTCAAAGGTTCTGATCTGTTTAAACCCGAAGATATTCCCGACCTGGATTATCTGGTGATCACCCATGATCATTTTGACCATCTGGACTATCCAACTGTAAAATCGATAAGAAATCGAACTGAAATGGCGATTGTGCCTTTAGGAACCGGAGGACACCTCGAAAGATGGGGATATCCGGAAGAAAAACTGATTGAAGAAGAGTGGGGAACAGAAGTGGTTTTGAAAAATAATCTGAAAATTACTTTTACCCCGGCAAGACATTTCTCCGGTAGAAAAATAAAACAGAACGACACGCTGTGGACCTCCTATGTTTTGGAAACACCTACAAAAAAGATATTTTTGGGTGGCGACAGCGGTTATGACTCCCATTTTAAAACAATAGGGGATCAATTCGGACCTTTTGATTATGTGGTTCTGGAAAATGGGCAGTACGACGAGGCATGGCGGTATATTCATGCCCTTCCTCAAGATGTGATCAAGGCTGCGCTCGACCTTAAGGCACATAAAATTATTCCCGTACACTCTTCAAAATTTGCACTCGCTCTTCATCCATGGAATGAACCGCTTCAGAAAGTGACCGATTTAGGAAAGGAAAAAGGACTCTGTATTCTTACCCCGATGATTGGGGAAGAACTGGATATGAACGGTACTGACCATCAGTTCAAAGCCTGGTGGCAGGACTGATTTACGCATGCCAGATATCCTTGTATCTTGCCGGATGGTTTTCAAACTGCTGGCGTACAAAATCACATTCAGGGTCTACCAGAAGATCTTTTTCTTCTGAATACCGCACCAGCTCGTCAAGAAGCATTTTGGCATAGCCATGACCTTCACGTTCCTCAATAATTTTAGTGTAATAAACGATGAGCAGCCTGCCGTCTATTTTTATCGACATATAACCTGCTTTCTGCCCATCAATCAACAACTGCAGTTCATCCTGATAAGGAGATATTTCAAACTTTATATTTTCCATGATATTTAAAATTGATTGAGTTAAAAATCATTTGCTTCATACAATTCATAAAGCAATTTAGTAGTCTGGCGGCATCACAATCCTTGCGGATTTATACTTATCACTTTTAAAATTACAAATTTATCTTATACAAAACATAGGTTTTCCGGAAACTTAGTGAAATTTTTTGTTGAGACTTCAGAGGGCCGATATGAAATTTTTAGGTTGAGGCTGAGATTGAGTTTAGATGTCAATGGTGAATTTTGCTTTGCAAGTGAATGGTGAATTTTAGGTTGTAGGATTAAGAATCAAGAACCAAGATACCCCGTAAATGTTGAGATTTCAGAGGGCAGACATAAAATTTTAGGTTGAGTTTAGATGTCAATGGTGAATTTGCTTTGCAAATGAATGGTGAATTTTAGGTTGTAGGATTAAGAATCAAGAGGCTAGAACCAAGAATCAAAAAACATTAACCAGCAACTGTCAACCAGCAACTAATTCCCCACTCACTCCAAACTCTCCAACCCAAAAACTCTCAAACTCTACAACTCATCACTCCTCGCCATCTTTTCTCGTCACCAGAATCTTATCAATCCTGTTTCCGTCTTTGTCCACGATTTCCAGGGTCAGGTCCTCGATTGATATTTGATCTCCGGTTTGGGGAACAGTATCTTTTCCAAAAATAAAAAGTCCCGAAACACTCACGAAATTTTTTTCAATCTTTTCATCCAGTTCAATCTGAAAATACTTTTTGAAATGATAGAGCGGACATTTGCCTTCAACCAGCCAGGAGTTTTCGTTCCGTCTGATAATGTCTTTTTCACCGCCCGCGCCGTCAGGAATATTCCCTACAAGATCATCCAGAATATCGTTGAGGGTGATAATCCCTTTTGTAGTTCCATATTCATCAATAACAACAGCAAGGTGGACCCTGTTGGTCTTAAAGCTTTCCATTAAAGGATAAATGAATGAATTTTCAGTCACAAAAACAGCTTTCCGGAGATGTTCACGAAGGTTGAAACTTTCATGGTCCAGATCAAAGAGATCCCTCATTTTTACCATCCCGATAATATGATCCAGATTATTCCTGTCTGTTACAGGATAGGTAGAAAATGTACTGTTTTTGAGCTTTTCCTTCACCATTTCGTAACTGTCGTCTGCATCCAGCGAAATAATTTTAGATCGGTGTGTCGCAAGGGAACTTACTCTCCGGTCTCCAAGCTCAAAGGCGTTTCTTAAAACATCATGCTCCTGTTCTTCGATAACTCCGCCTTCTTTTCCTTCTTTAATGATGGATTTAATTTCCTCTTCCGTGATCATTTCCTTCTCATCATCCCTGATTCCGAAAAGTTTCAGAATAGCTTCATTGGTAACGGTCAGGAGCCATACAAACGGGGAAGCGAGAACAGACATCCAGTACATGGGTTTGGCGATGATGATGGCCGTTTTCTCCGGAAATTTAAGCCCAAGTTTTTTAGGAATTAATTCTCCGAAAACAATAGAAAGAAAGGTGATCACAGCTACAATGATGAATGCTGCAATTCCTCTGGCATATTCATTGAAAAATTCAAATTTTGAAATATAGAGGGTAAGATCGGTGGTGAGCCGGTCTCCTGAGAAAATACCGAGGAGAATTCCGATTAAAGTAATGCCTATCTGAACCGTTGAGAGAAATCTGCTGGGATCCTCTGCCAGTTTAAGAGCTGTTTTGGCCCGGGAACTGCCTTTTTTCTTCTCACTTTTAAGCCTGAAAGTTTTGGAAGATACCAAAGCCATTTCAGACATTGAAAATATTCCATTCAGCAAAATAAGCACTATGATGATGATGATCTCCATACGGGAACCTGAATAATACCTATAAATATAGACATTATTCCAAATGTTTTCAGGGGTTTATTTGTTTTTTAACAAAGATTGGGAAGGGGTATTGGCAACTTGGCATTTTAATTGACTATGCAAAAACAGTTTAACCAATAAATGAAAAAGATGAAAAAAATAATGATAGCATTTTTGCTGGCCGGAACTTTCAGCCTAAGCTATGCGCAGTCCGATTATTATAACGATTACAGAAGAAGTATTACAGATATTAACTGGCAGACTGTAGCGGCAGATCTTCTGCTTTCGGTGGCACAGACCAACCAGCTGAACGCGTTAAATGACAGATACCGCGACTACGATTCCTGGAACAGGGTTTACGTAAGCCATCCGGACCGATGGAGAGAAGACCGTTATTATGAAGTAGAAAGGATACTTGGAAGAGAAAAATATACCAAGTTCAAAAAGAAATATTACAAAGGGCAAAACCCGGTCGCTGTTTATAACCGGAACAAAAATAATTATAAAAAAGTGAAAGTAAAGAAAGCCAAAGTCTACAAAATGGATAAGAAAAACGGGCATCATCATTAAATCACATATCAACTATATATTCAATTTTGAGATGGATGGCAATTTTTGCTGTCCATTTTTTATTATTAATCTGAATTTTAGAATACGAAAATTGTAAGGCTGTTGTTGGAAGAGAAAGGTTTAAAAGTTACTCTGAATCCTTGTCAAGATTTTAAATCTTGACAAGGATAACTTCCACGCAGCCTTCATGCTTTTATTTTGGCTTCAAAAATATTTTTATTGGTTTGAATTTTATAACTTAGCCATATGGAATCTAAAGAAACAATACAGGGATTTTATTTGAGAAACGGCAAAATGGAACGGCTGGGAGATAATGCTGCTTCCGGAGTAGGCCATTTTAATGTATTCTCACGCGAAAGCTGTTCGCTCATAACGCCTTACAGCCGGAGAGATTATTATAAAATTTCACTGATCATAGGAAAAGGGAAACTTCACTATGCAGACAAATGGATCTATGTGGACCGTCCTGCATTGTTGTTTTCAAATCCTGTGGTTCCATACTCCTGGGATGCTGAGAATGAGGATCAGACAGGGTGGTTTTGTTTGTTTACAGATCAGTTCCTGCAGAATGGTACCCGCCTTGGAAACCTTTTGGATTCACAGCTTTTTAAAATAGGAGGAACTCCCGTTTTCTTTGTGGATGATGAACAGCAGAAGGTGATTTCGGATCTTTTTATCAAAATGACGACTGAAATTCAGACAGAATATGTCCACAAGTATGATATGCTGCGGGCCTGTCTCCATCTTTTGATTCATGAAACCATGAAAATGCAGCCTGCCGAAAACTTTGAACCTTATCAGAATGCATCGCACAGAGTGGCGTCACTGTTTATGGAGCTGCTTGAAAGACAGTTTCCTATCGACAGCCCGGAAGCCTTTCTTAAATTAAAGACGCCCAATGATTATGCCCGAAGCCTTTCGATCCATGTGAATTCTCTGAACCGTTCCGTAAAGGAAATGACCGGGAAAACCACAAGCCAGCAGATCACCTCAAGAATCATTCAGGAAGCGAATGCACTGCTGAAACATACCGACTGGAATATCTCCGAAATTGCCTATGGACTGGGCTTTGAAGAGCCAGCTTATTTTACCAATTTTTTCAAAAAACAGACCGGGTTGGCTCCCAATGCCGTTAGAACTGCAGTTGTTTGAATTTTATAATTCTTAGTTTGAATTCTATAGCCTATCCCGTATCATCCTGTTATAATTTTGTTGTATCAATTTTAAATCACATACCATTATGAAATTCAGAAAATTAGGAAACACAGGAGAGCAGTTATCTGCAGTAGGTCTGGGATGTATGGGAATGAGCTTTGCCTACGGTCCGGCCGATGAACAGGAAAGCATCAGTACACTGCATAAAGCATTGGATTTAGGAGTGAACTTCTGGGATACGGCAGATATGTATGCCGCGGGAGAAAATGAAAAGCTGATCTCAAAAGTTTTGGTTCCCAACCGCGATAAGATCTTTATTGCCACCAAATTCGGATTCAGGTTTAAAGATGGGAAACCGAGCCACAGCGGAGCACCGGGTACTTATTTTGACGGCTCACCGGAATGGATCAGACAGGCTGTAGATCTGAGCCTTCAGAGACTGAAAATAGATACCATTGATCTGTATTATGCACACAGGGTAGATCCGAATATTCCCGTAGAGGAAACGGTAGGCGCTATGGCAGAACTGGTAAAGGAAGGGAAAGTAAAATATCTGGGATTATCAGAAGCTTCTGCAGAATCTATCAGAAAAGCTAATAAAATTCACCCGATTACAGCTTTACAGTCAGAATATTCTATCCTTACCAAAGATGTGGAAAAAGATATACTGCCAACCATCAGAGAGCTGGGAATTACACTGGTACCGTATTCTCCGCTGGCGAGAGGACTTTTTGCCAATATTAATGAAGTTCAGAATTTCGGAGACGAGGATTTCAGAAAGACACTGCCGCGTTACCAGGAAGAATATCTGGAAAATAACAGGAATTTAGCAAGAGAAATCAATGAATTTGCAGAATCAAAAGGCGTAAAAGGAACCCAGCTGGCTTTAGCATGGGTACTGAATCAGGGCGAGGATATTATTCCTATTCCGGGAACCAAACGTATTAAATACCTTCAGGAAAATATTGAAGCTGTAAATATTGACCTGTCACCCTCGGATCTGGAAATCATTGATGGTCTTCTGAAAAAATATCCTAACGTAGGCGAAAGATACACAGAAGGTTCTATGAAACTGGTCAACAACTAAAATGAAAATATTTCCGGTTTTCCATGTACAAAAAAGGGAAACCGGAAGTATATAAAATCACACATTTGATATGAACAGAAGAGAACTTTTAAAAAACGGACTGATGGCCGGAGCATTAAGTTTCGTTCCGTTTTCCGATGCTTTTGCAGGAATGAAAACACTTTCATCGCTTCCTGAAGAAGATCTTTCGGCGTTTAAAAAGATAAAACTGGGCGAGCTGGAGCTGTTTATCCTTACCGACGGATATATTCATGAAACGAATATAGATACATTTTCTCCAAGAGCAGATGTTCCTCAGCTGAAAACGCTTCTCAGGGATAATTTCCGGCCGGATACCTACGTGGATATGGCGATGAACCTGATGCTTGTAAAGACCAGAAACAGATTGATCTTACTGGATGCAGGAATGGGAATTTTCGCTGATGAAAGAACAGGTTTTCTTCTGAAAAGTCTCCAAAAAGCAGGTTTTTCACCGAAAGATATTACCGATGTCTTTATTTCTCATGCCCATCCGGACCATATTGGCGGAGTGGTAGATAAGCAGAACAATCTGGTTTTTCCTGATGCGAATCTCTTTATTTCAAAAATTGAGCACGACTTTTGGCTGCAGGCTTCCATTAAAGATTTTAAAAACAGTTTTCTGAAAACCCAGCCGGAATTTCTCAACCAGGTGATTCCGCCTATTCAGAATATCCTTAAAACCATCCGCCCGAAGCTGAAATTTTATGAACTGGACAAACCTCTGTATGAGCATTTCAGTTTTAAGCTGGCTCCGGGACACACGCCGGGACTTACTACCGTGACTATTTCTTCAGGTGATGAGAAGCTGGTATATATGGCAGATCTGATTCATTCTGATGTTATTCTTTTCCCACATCCGGAATGGGGATTCTCCGGAGATACCGACCTGGATATTGCTACAGAATCCCGTAAAAAGCTTCTCCGGCAGCTGGCAGAAACTAAAACCAAAGCTTTTGCTTACCATCTTCCATGGCCGGGACTTGGTTTTACAAAGAAAAAAGACGCTGCCTACGAATGGATTCCGGAGTGTTTTATGAATTGATAAAGATTTCAATACAAGATTCAACTTAAATTTTCTACGACATAGTTTTAATAATAAATCCTCTCATTTCCGGGAGGATTTATTCATTAAAATCCCCAACGCATGTAATATAAAGTAGAAAATGAAAAAGGAACTATTACCGGTTGGGGGAACACAATTATTGTATAGATCAGCAGGCAGGAATCAGCTGACTGAGCTTTTCTGCAAATTTTATCATAATTTACCTGAGCCGGAAACAAAAGGTGTGCGGGATTCAGAATTTCTAACTGCTAATTCGCTGTTTCCAGTCCGGTTTCTGCTATGCTTCTCCATATATAAATTCGGGAGAGTACATTTTTCTGAACATGATGTACGTTACCAAAAGCACCGTGAATGCAATTACTGCATCTACGCTGGCCGCAATACCCAGCACCGCAATTTTCGAGAAGAAAGCGAAGATAATATCGAAAAACATTCCGGCAAATACCCATTCTTTCAGTCTTAACAAACGGTTGGGAAGCAGAAGAACGATGATTCCTGACAGCTTAAAAACACCAAGGATATAAATAAAATGAGCCGGATAACCGAGCTGCCGGGTGATATCCCAAACGACAGGATTTTTAGTGAGTTCAAAGAAGCCGCTTGTTCCAAACCATAATGACATAAAAATAGCGCCTGACCAGTAAATGATTCTTGTTGTTTTTGTTTTCATTGTTTTATTATTTTAAATTGTATTGATTCTAGTAAATAAGAGTAGGAAAAACGTAAGGACACGAAAGTTTTTTCTTCGTAGCATTTTAGGATGCAGGAATTTTATCAGAGATAAAAGTGAATACCACTTATTTGCTTTGAATAATTAGCTGAAAATCTTCGCCCTCGCGTTTTCCAACAATTATTATTGAATTAAAGATTTAGAAGCCCCAGAAATCTTCCCGGTTTTCAGATTTTGGATAAACCCGATGATTTCCCAATTTTCAGAAGAAAAATTGTCAGGAAGTTTGAAATATACTGTTCCTTCAGAATGATCTTTCAGCGAGATCTGCTCCTGCTGATGAACGATCTGCCAGTGCTGCAGCCGATGTCCTTCATTTTCGCCTCCACCCACCTGCGTTGATGATTTCTTTTCAATCAGGCTGATTAATAATTTACTTTGAGAATCAGTTTCTGTAGTTTTATAACTGGCCGTAATTGTTTTCTGAGATTCTTTTGCAGAAAGGTTTACCGGTGTATTTTTAGGATCAGCCAGAACATGTTGAAGAGCGTTTTCTATCGAATTCCTGTCAGAACCCACAAGTTCTTTTTTTCCATTCACCACCAGCTGCGGCGTATAGGTTTGTGATTGAAGAAGACGGCTGTACCATTGCTGGCGTTGTGAATTTTCAGCACTGCTGAACCGGTCTTTCCATCCAAGGCGGTTCCAGTAGTCTACATGATAGGAAAGGATAAAGACCTGCTGGTTTCCGTACTCTTTTTCAATCTGCTCCATCAGTTCATCAGCTGGCGGACAGCTTGAGCAGCCTTCGGAAGTGAAAAGTTCCAGAACGGCAAAACCTTTGTTTTCAGAAGGAGACACAGGTTTTATTTTCTTAATTTCTTCTTTCTGAGCAAATGCAGAAGCAGCAAACATTAAAGCGGTGAAAGCACCTACGGATATAAGATTTTTTAGAATCATGTCTTTTAAATTTGATTCAAAAGTAGATTCCTTTCCGGGGCAAAAGAAGATAAAAAAGGGTCAGCCGGACAAAATGCAGGGCGAACCCGGAAAATATTCAGGTCTGAAAAACCGGGGATGTTAACGGTCTTCCAGCCAGGTGAAGAAACTGTGTGTTTTTTCTTTGTTGATCAGGAGTTTTTCAGGCGTTTCTATAGTCAGTTTAACCAGAATTTTACGCTGAAAATAATGCTCCATCTCTTTTATGGCTTTGAAATTGATCAAATACTGGCGGTTGATCCTGAAAAACTGTTTTCCGGCAACCTGTTCGGCAACCTGTCCCAGAGGCTGGGAAAGCTGAAACTGCTCTTTGTCAAAAGTAACCAGATGAGTAATTTCATTATGAATATAAAAATAAGCAATACTTTCGGTAGGAATCGTAGTATATTTTTGATTCTTAAAAACCAGAAAACTGCTTTTCCCTGCGGGTTGATTCATTTTCTGCAAAATAGATTCAAGATCAGGAAGTTCAGATTTGCTGAAGAATTTTTTTAATCCGTCTACTTTTTTCAGAGCTTCGGAAATATCTTCTCTGGAAAAAGGCTTCAGAATATAATCTACGCCTTTGCTTTTAAAGGCATCCAGCATATATTGATCAAAAGCAGTGCAGAAAATAATGGGGCAGGTGATCTCAACAGATTTGAAAATCTCAAATGAAAGTCCATCCGAAAGCTGGATGTCCATAAAAATAAGGTCCGGCTTTATATCTTTTGATAAAGCTTCTACGCTGGCTTCAATACTGTCATAAATTCCCAGAATTCTGGATTCAGGCTTTAGATCTGAAAGTAGGTTCTGCAGGGATTTTGCGGCCCTGAACTCGTCCTCAATGATGATGATATTCATGGATCAAAGGTAATTTTATTTGGAATATTTTTTCGTCTGAATAAATTTCTATTTCCCGCTCCAGCAGATGGCTGAAACGCATTTTAATATTGTCAAGTCCCACACCTAAAGATTCTTCTGCCGCGATTTTCCGCTGAACAGGATTTTCAATAATAATTTTATCTTCAGAACTGTAGATTCTGATGTGAAGCGGTTTGCTTTGCGATACAATATTGTGTTTGATACAGTTTTCTACCAAAAGCTGTAACGTAAAAGGAGGAATAAGGGTTTTAAGATCTTCAGATTTTAATTCGTTAGAAAATGAAATTCCTTCACCAAACCGGGCTTTTTGTAGAAAAACATAAGATTCTATGATGTTCATTTCTTCCTGAACTTTAATGAGGTCTAATTTTCTGCTTTCAAGGGTAAATCTGTAAAAATCGGAAAGCTTAATGATAAAATCCACCGTTTCAGAATCACTGGTTTCTGCCATTGATTTTAAGGTATTCAGACTGTTGAAAAGAAAATGAGGATTAACCTGCTGTTTCAGCAATTCATACTGGGCGCCCAGATTATCACTTTTAACTTTTTCCAGTTCAAGCTGTACCTGCTGACCTGCGTAATTATTCTGCAACAGCGTCAGGAACATATAACAGACAAGATTGATCAGTATACCTCTAACCTCGATCATCAGCATGACAGGTCCAAAATTAATATGCGACAAAATAAGCTGCTGGATCCATGCCAGACCAAACATAATTACCATTCCGAATGCCAGTACAGTCAGCAGCCTTGAATAAGAAATATGCTGCCTCCGTTCGCCTGCATTACGATTAAACAGATAAATGTTCAGATACCACATGATAACAGAAAATGCTGCTGTAATGGCTGAGTTTACGGCTGCTTCTTTCCAGTTGAATTCATGGGAAGCCAGCTGGGGAACTGAAGATAAAATTCCCAGAAAGAGGGAACTTATCCAAATCACGGCCGGTGAAATTTTTATTTTTTGCTGCTGCATGGAAACGGTGGATTTTAATAAGTGAAATTAGGGTTTTTTAACTGAAAAGAGTGATAGTGAATGATGAATGGTGAATGGTGAATTCGCTTCGCTTGTGAATTTATTCGTTGGAAAATTGACAATTGACTTTGCGTCAGCAAAAATTGACCATTCACAACTCTTCAATGTCAAAGGAGAATTGTGAATTCGCTTCGCTTGTGAATTTTATTCGTTGGAAAATTGACAATTGACTTTGCTTCAGCAAAAATTGCCCATTCACAAAAATATCCTGAAACTGAATTCTTCAGCTTCAGGATATTTTTAAGGTCTCATAACAGGTTTGTAACTCATCATATAGTGTATCCGCTCCTCTGTACTGATTGGAACAGGTTCTTTTCCTGATGTATTTTGGATTTTGTAAGAAGTTTTTCCGTTATTATCTATGTGAAGTGTTTCTATACTTAATAAATCACCTGTGATGGTTCCCCCGATATATTGTGGATTGTCATGGTATTTCCAAGTGACCAGTTTAATGACGGAACCATTTCTCAGCTGCTGATTTTCATTCGATAGCGAAAGAAAAGCCTCCTGATTTCCATACAATGCTGATGATGTTTCTTTTTTTGTATTTAACGAAGTGGAAATAAATTTTAAATTTCCCGGATCAAAAACAATACGTTTTAAATCTTTATCCGGCTCGTCTATTTTACAGGCGGTAAATAAGCTGCAGATTGACAGGATGATGAACAGTGCTTTTTTCATTATTTCTCAAGGTTTTTAATTAGTCTTTCAGTGTTAACTTTCATAGGTACATCAAATAAATAGCCTGTTTTTTCGGCCAGCTGGCGGTGGCAGGCAATACAGGATTCTTTTGCAAACGAAGCGTTTTTTCCTGTTGGATGAAGATCCGGCCCTGAAAACTTGGCAAATCCCCAGCCTTCCGTATCGGTGTATTTTTTGGCATCTTTTACCATGAACTGGGCATTAACAAATGCTCCGGCTCTTACTTCTCCGTCAGCTAATTGTTCCTGCTTCCAGACCGATTTTACAATAATGCTTCCGTCCGGCCACGGGTGAAAATTTTCTGTTTCAACCGCTTTTACAGCAATATCATTTCCATAAATCACCCGGATGGAATGATCGAAGAGAGTGCTCATACTGATCACTTTCCAGTTTTTAAAATCGTCTGTATATTTTACTCCATTGGGAGAAACTGGAAATTGGGCTGGAATATTATTTTGGCTTGCTTCTATGGGCTGGTGCGGATCATTTTCTTTTTTTGCCGAAGCCTGGCTGGATAATGAAAGCGTGTATTTTCTGATGGTTTCAATATCATTTTTTGTAATTTTTGCCGATGGATGAAGTAAAGTGTACTCATGAAGCGGCATTTTTCCACTCTGCATCATATTTAAAACAGCATACATTTTCCCCTGATGTTCTCCCGGAGAATAATTCCATTCTGAAAAGTTTAAAACTTCCTTGGCTCTTTTTACATCTTTGTTTACCGCCCATGAGATAGGTGCTATTTTGTCGTACCAGCTCAGGTTCTGCTCATTGGAATGGCAGTTGAAACAAGAATTTTCCAGGATGGCGAGAACTTCACGGGGGGCTTCAATCTTTTTTGCGACAGGCTTTCCTTCCGGAGAAGGGTTGAAAAACTGTAAAATTATCAATACAGCCATAGCTGCCAGAAACAGGAGGGCTATTGGCTTTACTGCTCTTTTTTTCTTTACTGAGTCCATATTATATTATTTTTTATGGCTCAAAAGTAGAATCATCTGCCTTGTTTTGAAACGGAAAAAGGGGTGAAGCGGACAAAGTGGTGGGGGAAATGGGAAAATTGAGGAGGGAGAGTATTGGGGTAGGTTGCAGATAGTAGGTAGCAGGGATTAGGGATTAGGGATTAGGGGGGAGCGTAAATAAGAATGGATGAGGGTATTCGGGAACTTTCCTCATCCATTTTCTGGCTTTAATCCCTCTTTTAATGTTTATAAACCTATTCCTCCGTCAATAATAATTTCGGTTCCTGTGATAAAACTTGAAGCAGTATGGTCAGACAGATGAACCACCAACTTGGCGACTTCTTCAGCGGTGCCCAATTTTTTTAAAGGAATCTGGCTGATAAGATAGTCATCAAGGCCCTTTAAAGTTTCTTCATCAAGTCCGGCTTTGCTCATGATTTCTGTTTTTATAGGTCCCGGACTTATCATATTGACCCTTATTTTTCTTGGAGCCAGTTCAGCAGCTGCAGTTTTAGCAATTGAATTTAATGCTGCTTTGCTTGCCTGATACACAGAGCTGTTGGGCTTGTAAGTGGACGCTACAATTGATGATAGAAAGACTACGGATGCACCGTCATTAAGGATCGGAATAAATTTGTTCAGGGTAAAATAAGCGCCGCGGAAGTTGATGTTCATGACTTCATCAAAATTCTGAACACTCATATTTTCAATGGAAATCAGACCTCCTGTAATACCTGCATTAATGAAAAGAATATCCACTTTTCCAAACTGTTTTTCTACTTCACTCCTTAGAAGATCAATGTGGCTAAGATCAGACTGGTCTGCCACAAAAGGTATGGCTCCAAGTTCTTCGGCTGCCTTTTCTACAGCCTCTTTTCTTCTTCCTGTGATGATCACCCGGGCACCTTCAGCAATAAGCTCTTTTGCTGCTGCATATCCTATTCCGCTGTTTCCGCCTGTTACGATGGCTACTTTGTTACTTAATGTATTCATTGTTGTAAAATTTTTTGACAAAGTTATTTCAAATTGGTATACTTTTGTAATCAGTATAACAGAGTATACCAGTATCATGAATGATATCACTTAACTTTGCACTTATGGAAAGAGACCAGACCGAAGAACTCAGAGCCCTGCAGGATACCCTCTATTTTATTGGAGGAAAGTGGAGAATTCCTGTCATCAATTCAATCTGTAACGGACACAGACGCTTCCGCGAAATCGAAAGAAGCATTCCCGGAATTACCACCAGAATGCTTTCAAAAGAGCTGAAGGAAATGGAAATGAATAAACTGCTGAAAAGAACCGTATATCCCGATACTCCGGTTTTAATAGAATACGAACCTACGGAATACTGCAGGACATTCGGGAAAATTATTGGGGAAATGATCAATTGGGGAAGAGAGCACAGAAGAGTGATTGTGGAGGGGTAGGTGGCAGGTAACGGGGATTAAAAGATTTGGGAATGTCAATAAATATAAATTTAATTTTCTAAGGTATAGTTTCGAAAAATCCTCTCAACAATGAGAGGATTTTTTAACTTCTTGTAAAACTCTAAAATTGATTTGATCAACTAAATCAAAAAAGATTAAAATCTATACTTCACATTGAATCCGGTAAAGAAATAAGCTTTGCTGGGACCGGGATTAACATCGGTATAAACAGCAGAGTTGTTATACTGATTATCCATATCTGTATCATTAATGCTGTTTCCGTAAAACAGGAAGGTATAATTAATCTGACTGGTTAAATTATTTCCAATAACAAATACATCAACATCGAATTTATTAAAAGTATGTTTATAACCTATTTTAGAATTGAGCAGTCCAAAGCTTCTCACTTTGTTTGAATTGGCAAAATCCGTGTAAACACTTCCCATAAAATTATAGGTATTCTGCCAGTATAAACCCATTCTGGTGTCAAAATCCAGTCCTAAAGTAAATTTTGTTTTAGGTACGCCGGCAACATTTTTATCGTCATAAACATTGACGGCTGCCGGAAGGCCATGCTCTTTCAGATAAGTGCTGAATCTGGAGTATTTAAAATCATTATAGGTATAGCTTGCAAAAGGCTGGATTTTTGAAATAAATTGATTTTCAGTTTTGTAAGAATAACCAACGCTCATTTCCAGTCCTTTGTTCTTTTGATCTCCTGTATTTGCCCAATAAGAATATGGGGTTCTTTCCGCATTGTCTATAGTTCCTCTCAATTGGGTCAGCTTATCTTTAATATGAATGCTGAACAACGAGAACTGATAATCTATAGAGGTATTCCTGATCAGTCCCTGAATGCTGAAGTCCCACATTTTAGCCTTTTCTGCACGAAGATTATCGTTGGTTGTATTAAGACCGGTTGTAAAAGAAGTGGCAGAAGTGGGTGCATTATACCCTTCGCTGTAGCTGAAGTTAAAGATCTGGTTTTTCCAGGTTTTCTGCAGCGCAAAATGAGGAGTTGCCACCATCTTGAACTTCTTGTCAAAAGACAGGTCTTTGTTATAAAGGTCTGTACCTTTTATTAAAAATAAGCCAGGTAAGGCCAGTAAATCTTTCCTGTTGTAGCTGATCTGATTGAAGCTGACTCCGGCGAGAAACATCAGATCCCAGGGCTTGTATGTCAGTTTTTCAACGATGAAATAATTGGATTGGTTGTTGATGTTGTTGAAGTAAGAACCATCATACAATGGCCTTAAAATGGGGGCTTCTGTACTATTTACGCTTTTAAACCGATAATTGGATATGGTTGAATTAGATTGCTGTATTTCAACTCCGAATTCAGTCTGGCTCCTGAAATGATTCCAGTCTTTGTTCAATACAAATACCGATCTGAGGCCGTAGTTTGAGGCAGAAGATGTTTCAAAGGCTCCTGCAGCGATCCTGTCTCCCGCAGTACCCGTGTAAAAAAGGGTGGTATTGTTACTCAAAAATTCATTGATCTTCCAGATATGGCCAATTCCCGCTCTGGAAGTAACGAACTTGGTTTTTGCCCCTCTTCTGATATAGGCAAAATTACCATTATCAATCCCTTTATAGTAGTCATCATAGGAAATCTGCCCTGAGACCTGCTCTAGCGAATTCCCGTGGGAGGCCAATAAAGTAACCGTTTGATTCTGATTCAGCTTAAATTCTCCGTTAATATTGTAAAAATTCTTAATGCTTTTTCCGTGGGGACGGTAGCCGTCACTTCCAATATGGCTGAAATTAGCTGTCAGAGAATGGTTTTCCCCCACACTTGTAGCGGATGTAGAGCTTTGAAACAGTCCAAAAGATCCTGTATTAAACTGTTCGGAAACAGAATTTCCTTTTTGGGTTTCAGGTTTGATGTAGAATCGGACGGCACCTCCTGAACCGCCGCCATACAGCGTTGCCGCAGGACCTTTTATTACATCTATATGGTTGACTAAGCCAAAATTGACATCGTCTAAAACAGTAACACCGTCTGCACCGGTAAGAGGCATATTGTTCATGTATATTTTGATGCCCCAGTTATTGAATTTCTGATCGTTTCCGTATCCTCTCAGTATAATTCTCTGGCCTCCGAGCTGGGTTCTTTTTTCTACCTGTACCCCCGCCATGGTATTGAGACTCTGCTCTATGAATGAAGGATTATTGCGGTTGATTTCATATTCGGAGATGATTTCTGTAGATTGAGCATGCTTTTTAAATTCTTCCCGTTCTTTGGTAACTTTTGCTCTGGCGTGAATTTCTATTTCTTCAATATTTTTATCATGTTCCTGTGCATTTGCGAATCCTGTTATCGATAGGAATAACACGATGATGTAGTTTTTTTTCATCAATCTTGAATATTAGAAAACAACAAAGTAACAGGGATTACTTTGTTGTTTTTATTTTTAAATTTTATCTCTTATTTTCTTACGATCACAGAAGTATGAATGATGGCTCCATTTTGCATGGCCTTCAATACATAATCGCCCTTACCCAGGCTTTCAATATTAAATTCTTCGTCAGACTTTACATTCTTTTTTGTGAGTACCAGTCTGCCGGATGCATCATAAATTTCAATGTCCGAAGCCTTTCCGTTTTCAAGCTTTATATGCACCGGGCCTCTTGTAGGATTAGGATATACCTGGTTTTTAAGAAGTGTATTCTGGACATCATTTGCAGATAAAACCGGATTGGTAACCTTGGTTGTAAAAGCTCCTCTTCCGTAAGTGACAGCCAGAATGGTTTTATCAGAAGGGCGGTAATCAAAGTGATTCACTTTAAATTTGCCTAAACCGTCAGAGTATAACGCCCATGTAGGTGAAGCGGTCTGGAAATTAGAGGTTCCCCATACTCCGTAATAAGTTCCAAGGATCACTTCATTATTGTCATGAGGATTCATGAAAATAGCTTTTACAGGAATGTCAGGAAGATTCCCTTCTTTGGAAACCCATGTGGTTCCACCGTCTGTACTGTAAAATACACTTGTTTTGTTGAAATTGGAAACCGTGACCATAATTTCATTTTCAGAAGCACCTAGTTTGATGTCAGAAATATAGCCTCCGAAATTATAATTGATTGTAGTAGTAGCGTGAGCAGCATCGGCATTGGTAACCTTATATAATTTCCCTGAAGACAAACCAATGAAAAGAGTAGTGCTTGCGGTGGTGTAAGGGGAAACGAAAATATCCGTTACAAATTCACCTGCGGCCACAGTGGCTATGTTAATCTGGGATCTTACCAGGTTCAATGGAGTACTGGCCAGCCCGCTTATTCTGTTTAATACAATGGAAGTGGCACTGGATGCATTGGCATTGGTGTAGGCAATATCCAGATTTCTGTCAACAGCCAGCGGATTTATAAATAGTCCGGCATCTCTCTGGGCTGTAGCCAGAAGATAATATCCTCCCTGGGCATTAAAAATAATATGGTAGTTATTAACATAAGATGCAATAAGGTATTTATTCTGGTCATCAAAAGCAGTATAAGCACCGTCTCCACCATATACTTCTGAACTGGTATAGAAATTATTGGCTAAGACAGCTCCTGAAAGTTTTTTTGTACCGTTATCCTGGGCACCCAGAATCATTTCTTCATTTGCAGAGGTAGCAGAAGGGTTTAAGGTACCGTGATAAAACTGAGTTACATTAAACCGCCTATTTCTAACCTGTACAGCAGCAGCTGCAGCTAGATTCGTTTTATCTGCAGCAAAGAAAATACCTCCGTCGTTGCCCATTACAAACTGGTTGGGATGGGCGGGGTTAAATACCAGGGCATGCTGGTCTGCATGTACCAGAGAAATGTTCGTATTGTTAAGGGCATTATTATTTGACCATTTGGTGTATTGCGTCCATGTTGCACCTCCATCTGTACTTTTGTAAGAATCTATTCCTCCTACATATACATGATCATCATTGGCAGGGTCGGTTTCAAGAACTAAATCATAGAATGCCTGGCCTCTTGTAAAATCATTATCAGGCTGGCCTGTATCTACCGGATTGGGCAGTGTGATGCCTGATCCTGCGGTATTGGTAGAGATCCATGTGGTACCTCCGTCTGTAGTTTTTACAATTCTTACCGGTTCTGCACTTGTTGCCCCCTGCATCAATGCATAAGCTTTTAAAGGATTGGTGCTGGAAACTTCTACCATCACCCTTGAACTGTTGTTCCCTACATTATATACATTGGTGAACGTAGCCCCATGATCGGTAGATTTAAAAATTCTTCCACCGGAGGTAGAACCGCTGAAACTGCTCCGTCTTGTAGATACCCAGATGGAATTGTCGGAACCTACTTCTATGTCCTGAATATCATATCCTCTTGTAGCGGTAGAAAGCAGGCTGTTTACCAGGGTAAAGTTTGTGCCGTCAGTAGATTTATATAATCCGGCTTCATTTAGCCCTGAAAAGGTTCCTGCATCTCCGAGATAGGTTCCTGAAACTCCGGCATATACTTCGGATACCCCATTATTATTGACCACTTTTATGGCAGGGACGTTATAGATTCCTTTCTTTACCCCATTGGATGCATATCCGCTTTCCGTATTAAATACCTGCTGCCATGTGGAGCCGCCGTTCGTTGTTTTCCAGATCCCCAGGCCGCTGAAATCTCCGGTTTCCACTTCTCCGGTTCCCACGTAAAAAATCTGGGAATTATTAGGATCCGAAGTAATGCATGATACTGTGGTATTGGACCAGAAGGCGTCCACAAGTGTCCATTCAGAATTGGCATTGGTGATATCATTGTTAAACCATAATCCTCCTGAAACACCTCCTGCCCATACTTTTTTGCCGGTAGGGTCGTTCGGGTCAAACATGATGCCCCTTACTCTTCCTCCTGTATCATACGGACCTCTTTCTATCCAAAGATTGGTAATATTCTTACTGGCCTGGCCGCCGCCGGCACCGTTGAATAGTTTTAAGCTCTTGTCAGGCCGGAATTTGCCGTTTTCGACCTTTTTTTCCAGCTCTATATAATTTTTATTGTGTACCGTTCCGGTTTCAGGGTCCATCGTGGCAATGAAATCCTGTAAATAATATTCATCCGGTGGTTTTTGATGATTTTGTTTAGCGAGCTGAACATTTTTTTGATAGGTGCTGGTAATGTCCTGAATGTGCTTCAGATACTTTTTATTGATTTTTGATCCCTTGCTTCCTGTACTTTTTGGCACTTCCTGTGCATTTAAATACAATGAGGCAATAGTGAATCCTATTCCAAAAATTAATTTTAAATTCATATACATTTTTTTCTTTCGTAAAATATGAATTTTTCAAATATTTTCAGAGAAATCTTATTTTTTAATAAGAATGGTGTTTGTTTAGTTTTTTATTCCTTTATTTTTTGAGTTTTGTTTATTTTTTATCATTATTTTTAGTCATAAAGTTTATTTTTTGTTTTACCTGTTTCTTGTTTTTTAGATTCTCAGAGACCAGATATGCCATGTTAAGATCAAATATCTGATTCAGTTCTGAATTTTCTGCGTTACCATCTTCATTTACCGTTATATGATCAGGGGATTCCGGTTGATAGGTTCCCTGCAGATACAATAGGCTGTTTTTACTTTCCTTTTTCAAGGGAATTTTTACAGTTCCTGCCAATAAATAGCTGGGTTCTATTTTTGAATTTTTTTTTAGGGTTATGCTGAAATTTTCTGTCCGGGATCCTCTTACTCCTCCAAGGTCTGTGGTATGAACTGCTTCAATTAATGTATAACGCTGGGCAGAACAGCTGCTGCCGAAACTTAATAAGATTAAAATGTAAGTAAGGATTTTCATATTGATGATTTTTTAAAGCAGGAATATACAAAAAACCTGTTTGGCAGATAAGATAGAAATTTTTATAACCGGGCCTTAACAGTCTGGGTTGAGATACAGGTGGGAATGTGGAAGTTACTCTTGGACAGTGAAAATAAAGCAAATGCTTTTAAATGTATTGAAGCAGCTTTAAAAACTAATACAATCAAGCTGTATTCTTACTTGCTTTTCTGTTGAAGGCTTTGCATGACCACCCTGAAAATACAAACAAAAAAGCCCCTTAAAAAAGGAGCTTTTTATTTATATCAAACAGAAATTAAATTCCGTCAATGATTTCATTCAATACCGTGCTTGGTCTCATCGCTGCATACGTTTTGTACGTATCCGTTTTGTAGTAACCGTCAATGTTCTGAGGTTTACCCTGAGCGCTGATTAATTCTTCGTTAATCACTGCTTCACTTTCCTGAAGAGCTGCTGCAACCGGAGCGAAATGAGCTGCTAATTCTGCATCAGCAGTCTGGTTAGCTAAAGCTTCTGCCCAGTACATCGCTAAATAGAAGTGAGAACCTCTGTTGTCGATCTGGCCTACTTTTCTTGCAGGAGATTTATCGGTTGCCAAGAATTTAGCGTTAGCTTCATCTAATGCATCAGCAAGAACCTGAGATTTAGTATTTCCCTGCGTCTGAGCCAAATGCTCTAAAGAAGCCTGAAGTGCTAAGAATTCCCCCAAAGAATCCCATCTCAGATACCCTTCTTCCAGGAACTGTTCAACGTGTTTTGGAGCAGAACCTCCGGCACCTGTTTCAAATAATCCACCTCCGTTCATCAATGGAACAATGGAAAGCATTTTTGCAGATGTACCTAATTCAAGAATTGGGAAAAGGTCTGTTAAATAATCTCTCAACACGTTTCCTGAAACAGAAATAGTATCTTTTCCTTCTCTTGCTCTTTTCAGCGTTTCAGTCATCGCATCTTTTACATCAAGAATTCTGATGTCAAGACCGTTTGTATCGTGATCCGCAAGATATTTTTCAACTTTTTTAATGATTTCTCTGTCGTGTGCTCTTCCTTTGTCCAGCCAGAAAATAGCAGGAGTATCAGATAATCTTGATCTGTTTACTGCCAATTTCACCCAGTCCTGGATGGGAGCATCTTTAGTCTGACACATTCTGAAGATATCACCTTTTTCTACTTTCTGAGAAAGAAGAACGTTTCCGGCTTCGTCCTGAACTTCAATCGTTCCCTCTGCTGATGCCTGGAACGTTTTGTCGTGAGAACCGTATTCTTCAGCTTTCTGAGCCATTAAACCTACGTTCGGAACAGAGCCCATTGTAGTGGGATCCAGTTTTCCGTGCGCTTTCATATCATCAATTACAGACTGATAGAAACCTGCATAAGAACGGTCCGGAATAATGCATACCGTATCTTCTTCGTTTCCGTCCTTGTTCCACATTTTACCTCCGCCTCTTACCAAAGCAGCCATAGATGCATCAACAATGATGTCAGAAGGAACGTGGAAGTTGGTGATTCCTTTATCAGAATTTACCATAGCCACTCTTGGTCCGTTGGCCAAAGCCGCTTCAATATCAGCCTTGATCTCAGCTTCCTGAGCATTTCCTTTGATTTTTTCGAAAAGATCTGCAAGACCGTTATTTGGATTAATATCTAAAGATTTGAAGGTCTCAGCATATTTTGCGAATACCTCTTTGAAGAAAGTTTCCACGATAGCCCCGAAAATAATAGGATCGGAGATTTTCATCATCGTAGCTTTAAGGTGAGCGGAAAGAAGTACGTTTCTACTTTTAGCCTCATCAATTGCTTTTTGAACAAATGTTTTCAATGAGTTTAAATTCATTACAGAAGAATCGATTACTTCTCCGGCCTGAAGACCTGCGAAATCTTTCAGTAAAGTTTCAGCACCGTCGTTACCTTTGAATGTAATTTTGAATTTTGTAGCATTGTCTACCGTTGTTGAAGTCTCCGTTCCGTAGAAATCTCCTCCATCCATGTGAGCTACATCGGTTTTGCTGTCAGAAGCCCAGTCACCCATTCTGTGAGGATTGGCTTTTGCGTAATTTTTAACAGCTTTCGGAGCACGTCTGTCAGAATTTCCTTCTCTCAACACAGGGTTTACAGCACTTCCTAAAACTTTAGCATATTTAGCTTTGATCGCTTTTTCATCATCATTCTTCGGTTCTGCAGGATAATTTGGAACTGCGAAACCTTTAGACTGCAATTCAGCAATCGCTTCATCCAGCTGAGGAGCAGATGCTGAAATATTGGGTAATTTGATAATGTTTGCATCAGGCTGAGTTGCTAATTGACCCAATTCCGCCAATGCATCACCAATCTTCTGGTCATCTTTCAAAAACTCAGGAAAATTAGCTAAAATTCTTCCTGCCAAAGAAATATCCGGAACAGCAATTTCAATGTTTGCCGATTTTGTAAAAGCTTTTACAATAGGTAAAAACGAGTGTGTTGCCAACATTGGAGCCTCATCCGTAAGGGTGTAATAGATTTTTGATTTGTCTGACATTATACTGTTATTTATTATTTGATTTTTTAAGACTCACAAATTTACTAAATATGATTGTTTTATGAAGGTATTTTGCATAAAAAAAGAGGCTTTTGCCTCTTTAATCTATATTTGTGTAATGGTATAAGTTCCGGTAGCATCAAAATTGATGTTGAACTCAATTTTAAAATTCTTGGCAGTGGAAGTGAGATTGGGAATCATAATCGCTGTGCCGTCGATATCAAAATTTCCGTCACTCAGATTGTCTCCCAGAACTTCAGTGCCTGTAGATCCTCCGGGAGAAAGAGCAATAGTGAATCCCGTAAAATTGGAGGAAGTTACACCAGTCAGGTTAAAAGAAAACTTGCCTGTTGTTGGATTATAGCTTAACGGAGAAGCTGTTGGAGAACCGGAACCTGTAGTGTTTAAACTAACGCTGGGGCTGAAATTAAACGTTCTTACAGGATTTCCGGGGAAGTTTGTGATTTCAATCTTATAAAATCCATTCGAAGAAATATTATAATTGCTTCCGTTCAGAACCAGATTACTTTGGCTGTCTGAACCGTAATTTTGAGCACTGGCATTCTGCGCCGCAATGAACTTAATCTGCGAATTGGCGGGCAGGTATTTATAGCCTACTTTGCTTCCTGCATTTCGCATCAGATCTGCGGAGGTGGCTGTGAAGTTATTATAACTTCCATACATATATAAATTGGCAGGTAATTGGGAGCTGGAGCCTGAAGTCGTTGGTAAGCTCAATGTTCCGGAATCATTTACACTTAATGTATAATTGGTTCCATTCGGAGAAACCAGGGTAATGCCCTGTCCCGCGCCTGTAACCACCGTTTTACTCACCTGTGCATAAGGAACACTCATCAGCTGGTTCACGCCGACATTGGTATAATTGGAACCGCCCTGAGGATCAAGCTCCACTTTCACAAATTTGGTGTTGCTGCCCCAGTTTATTCCCCCAAAAGCTCCTGTTGAAGGGGTTCCCTGACCGATATTAAGGTTTACCAATCCTTTGGCATTGGTTGTTTTATTGTGAATTTCAGTATACAAAACAGGTCCTGTAGCCGTATTTTCCAGGATGCTGATCTTTAAAGATACATTTCCGTTGGCAATAGGAGCTCCTGAAGCATTAAATGCAATAGTCTGATAAGTGAAAGCCTGTGGAACCTGGGCGCTTAAGAGGGTGGCCAGAAACAGACCGATTGATGTGTAAAGTTTTTTCATGTTTTATGTTTTTAAGGGTTTTTAATAATTTTAATAGGTTTAATATCAGGGTTTTTAAAAGAGATCATATAGATCCCGGAATTCAGGCTGCGCAGATCAAGTTTTCCGCTGTCCAGTTTTGCTTTCAAAACCAATCTTCCGGCCGTATCATAGATCTCAGCTTCCTCAATTTTAGAGTTTGAACTGAGCGTAATGTGAACAAAATCGGTGGTAGGATTGGGATAGACCTTCATCTGTTCTTTTTCAATTTCTTTAACGCCTAAAACCTGTAAAACAGTTTGGAACAGCATTCCCATCGTCCCGGAATTCGCTTGATCCGGATCCGTAGGAATTACATAAATTTCTCCTACGGAATGCACGAAATTGGCGTCAGAAACCGCTCCGGAATTGATATTTCCGATCACAGACTGAGCGAAACCAAAAACCGGAACCCCAAAGAGAAGGAAAGTAATTTTTTTTCGCATGATTTATATTTTTTGGATAGCGAATATAAACAAAACTTCGATATAAAAATCACTGGATGTGGATAAGTCTTTTTATGTCTGTTTTAAGAATTATTTAACCTTTATTTGTCTCCAGAAACTTTCTATTTTAAGTAAATTTGAAAAACTAAAAAAATAAGTATGTCGAATATTACATTAAAAGGAAACGCTGTAAACACAATAGGAACTTTACCATCAGTAGGAACTACCATTAAAGATTTTGCTCTGGTAGATTCAGGTTTGAACGTAAAAACCCTTGAGAGTTTTGAAGGAAAGAAAAAAGTATTCAATATTTTCCCAAGTATTGATACACCTACGTGTGCATCTTCAGCCAGAAAGTTCAACGAAGAGGCTTCAAGTCTTGATAATACAGTTGTGATCAATGTTTCTAAAGATTTACCTTTCGCATTGGGAAGATTCTGTGCTGCTGAAGGTTTGAACAACGTAGAAACACTTTCAGATTTCAGAAGCAGCTTTGGGGATGACAATGAATTAACCATTGCAGATTCTCCGCTGAAAGGACTTTTAAGCCGTGCTGTTATCGTAACTGATGCTGACAATAAAGTAGTTTATACAGAGCAGGTTTCTGAGATTGCAGATGAGCCTAATTACGAAGCAGCTCTTACTGCCTTAAAATAAGATCTGAAAATAAAATTTTTATAAAAGCCTTGTGAAGATTTTGTTTCGCAGGGCTTTTTTGTCCGTAAGAATTTCTAAATCCGATTTAAGATGATTAAAAGAATTGTAGCCAATATAAAAACAGATGACCTTTCAAAAGCAGACCTTTTTTATAAGGATATTCTGGGTCTTGACATTCTGATGGATCACGGATGGATCAAAACTTTCGGAAATAATGAAGAAGCAAAAGTTCAGGTGAGCTTTGCCACTCAGGGAGGGAACGGTACAGAAGTTCCTTTGCTGTCCATTGAAGTGGATCATATGGATGAACTCTATGAAAAAATACAGCAGGCAGGTTTTGAAATCACTTACGGAATCACAGACGAAGAATGGGGTGTACGCAGGTTTTTTGTAAAAGACCCCTTTGGAAACCTGATTAATATTCTTGAACATCAATAATTTTGCATAAGCCATAAGCCATAAGCCATAAGCCATAAGCCATAAGCCATAAGCCATAAGCCATAAGCCATTTACTATGAAAGCAGAAAAAGTCATCCCTATCCTGAGGATTTTTGATTACAGGAAAACATTAGAGTTTTATATAGACTGGCTGGGTTTTGAGATCGAGTGGGAGAATCATTTCGAGGAAAATACCCCCGTTTATATGGAAGTGAAAAAAGGAAATATTATCCTTCATTTAAGCGAACATCACGATGACGGAACACCCGGAAGCAAGGTGTTTATCTGGTGCGAAGGTGTTGCAGAATATCACAAAGAACTGATGGATAAGAAATATAAATATAACTACCCAGGATTGGAAAAAGCGTTTTACGGAGCCGTTTCATTTACAGTCCATGATCCGTTTGGAAATAAAATCATTTTCAACGAAGAATTTGATGAAGAAAAACATAAAGACCTTGAATTCTGTTCTATTCATTAATATTCAATAGGGACGGGCTTTAGCCCGTTCTCAAAGAAAACCAAACCCGGATTTTGTTCAAACCACAAATATATTCAATAGGAATGGGCTTCAGTCCATTCATGCATAAAAACAACCATCCAGGGCTTTAGCCAAAATAAATTTTCAGGAAATAAAATGGTGTTCACAGAGAATTTACAAAAAAAAAATAGATTGAATTCGTTCTCCCAACTGAAATATTCAATAGGAATGGGCTTTAGCCCGTTCTCAAAGAAAACCAAACCCTGATTTTGTTCAAACCATGAATATATTCAATAGGAATGGGCTTTAGCCCATTCTAAAAAACAGCAACAAGCAACAACCCCAATGGCTTTAGCCAAAACCTAACAAAAGAAACAGATGATCCCAATCATTAAAAAATAATAATACGATAACTACCTTTGTATCATGAAACGTTCAGGAACTGCAGATTTACCATTACACTACGGAAAGGTACCGCCCTGGCTGTACGAGCGTATGTCTGTCCTCGGGCTTTCCATTATTGAAGTGATCCTGATGGATTACGGGAAAGATGAGGTGCTCCGCAGGCTTGCAGATCCGTTCTGGTTCCAGAGTTTTGGAGCGGTTATGGGAATGGACTGGCATTCTTCCGGGATTACGACCTCCGTAATGGGCGCTTTGAAACGCTCCATCAATCCCAATTCGCAGTCACTGGGTCTTTATATCTGCGGTGGAAAAGGAAAATTTTCAAGAGAAACTCCTGCAGAACTTATTCAGATTGCCGATAAAACAGGGTTGAACGGCCATGAACTGGTAAAAGCCAGCAAACTTTCTGCAAAAGTAGATAATACGGCAATTCAGGATGGCTATCAGTTGTATCTCCATAATTTTATTTTATCAGACAATGGAAACTGGAGTGTTGTACAGCAGGGAATGCATGAATCGGATGGAACGGCGCGGCGCTATCACTGGCACTCAGGAAATATCAAATCATTTATTGAAGAACCTCATACGGGAATTAACGGCATTTCCAGAGGAAGGATCCTTAATCTGACTGATGCTGATGCTTCAGAAAACAGAAAAGGAATTCTGGATATTTCCCACACGGATTCTATCGATGTCATGAAAGATTTTTCAAGATTGATTCTTCCTGCGCATCACGATGTACAGGCTTCAGATGTTGATTTGAAACGGCTCGGAGCTCTTTTGTATGTCACGCGTGAGCAGCAGCCTCAGAACTTTGAAGACCTTTTAATGTTGGAAGGGGTTGGTCCAAGAACAATGCAGTCGCTGGCGCTGGTAAGTGAAGTGATCCATGGAGCGCCTTCACGTTTTGCCGATCCTGCCAGATTTTCCTTTGCACATGGAGGAAAAGACGGACATCCTTTCCCGGTTCCCACCAAAACCTATGATGAAAGCATCAATATCCTTAAGAAAGGAATTGAAAAGTCCAAACTGGGTAATTCCGACAAACTGAATACGTTAAATAAGCTGCACCAGATTGTAGCAGCCACCGAAAAAGATTTTATTCCTGATTTCGACATTCAGCAGGTGATAGAAGAGGAAAGGCAGAATTCGTGGCGTTTCGGAGGAAAAACTGTTTTCGGGGATGCAGAACCTCCTAAGCCCCCAAAACCGATTCAGCTTTCTTTATTTTGATCTACCGATAATTTATTTAGCTTCAGTTCGGGTTAAGAAATGATGCTAAGAACTGGATGTAAAACGAAATATCCGTGTCAAGGTTTTAAACCTTGACACGGGTAGATACGTATTCTCTGGTAAAAGAATCAAAAGTGTTTAATTATTTAGAAAGAATAAAAACAATCATTCACAAGTCTTTAAATCCGGCTTTTTCAATGTGTTTGGTCAATTTGTTTAATTTTTTTCATTTCTGATTCAATTAAAAATGATATTTTTAAAGCCTTAAAAAACACCGACACAATGACCAGCAAAGCCTTACAGATTTGTTATGATTTCCCTTTTTTCCTCGATGAAGAACTTGATGAAATATTTCAGGCTCATGAAAAAGTATCGTTCCAGAAAGGAGATATTATTCTTGAAGAAGGAAAAACAGCCAATGAATATTATATTCTGGAAAAAGGTCTGGCCCGTTCATTTGTCAACGATTTCAACGGAAACGAAGTAACCACCCATTTTTTTGCCGATAATGAGATCATTATTGAAGTACTTTCGCTTTTTCAGAGAGTGCCGTCTCAGGAGAATATTGTCTGCATTACAGACTGTGAATGCAGGAGATTCGATTATGAAACATTCCAGGAACTGTTCCACAAAATACCCAATCTCAGGGAGTGGGGAAGATCATGGATGTCCAAAGAGCTTTTTGCCTACAAGCAGCGTTCCGTGGAAATGTTTACCCTGTCTGCAACCAGACGTTACCTTAATCTTTTAGAGCAGAAACCGCAGGTGGTACAGTTTGCCCCGCTGAAGCAGATTGCCTCCTATCTGGGCGTTACAGACACTTCTTTAAGCCGTATCCGTAAAGAAATTGTTTCCCATTCAAAGAAAAATTAAATCTTGTCTTATGGCAAGTTGATTTTCATGCAGGCTTGGTAATTTTGGTTAAAAGTTTAACACCTTAAATAATTACAATATGAAAGCCAATCAAATTTATGTCAACCTTCCTGTAAAAGATGTTCAGAAAACAAAAGAATTCTGGACCAGACTCGGATTTGAAATTAATGAACAATTTTCAGACGATAAAGCTACCTGTGTGGTGATGAAGGAAGACAATATCTACGCCATGTTTCTGGTAGAAGATTATTTCAAAACTTTTTCGAATAAGCCAATTCCGGCAAAGGATACCAGCGGGGTTCTTGTGGCCATCAGCCTGAACAGCCGTGAAGAAGTGGATCAGGTAGTGAATACCGCTCTGGAGAACGGATGCACACAGCATGAAGAGCCTCAGGATTACGGATGGATGTATCAGAATTCCTTCTGGGATCTGGATGGGCATGGCTGGAATATCACTTTCGCGGATATGTCCCAAATG
Organism: Chryseobacterium endalhagicum; assembly: GCF_016745235.1. Classification (GTDB taxonomy): domain Bacteria; phylum Bacteroidota; class Bacteroidia; order Flavobacteriales; family Weeksellaceae; genus Chryseobacterium; species Chryseobacterium endalhagicum. The sequence goes on from NZ_JAELVM010000001.1 coordinate 1,550,347, forward strand.
CCTTCCGAATTTTAAACTTTCCCAAAACTCAGCCTCAAAACCTGAAAAACACTCCCACACCTGAAATCCTATAAAAATCACACAAGTATGCGCAATCATCTGTGAAAATCTGCGTCATCTGTGGTTAAAATATAAAAACATAGAAAATATAGGGTTTTCAGGAAAATAAAACCTACCACTATGGAAACAAAATCAAACGATATTGAAATCGTAAAAGTTCAGGTATTCAGCAACTACAAAGTCATTTCAATGAATATCGAAGGCATTACCAACGAAGAATCCATGATCTTCCCGAATGGCGATGTCAACTGCATGAACTGGGTTCTTGGGCATTTGCTGTATATAAGAAATGCTTTCCTTGAAACCCTGGGTGAAGAACCTGTCTGGGATGGAGAAAAATTCTCGTGCTACCAGCGAGGAGCTATTCCGCTGGATAGGAAAGACGAACTGGTCACTTTTGAAGAATTAAAATCTTACCTCGAAAAATCCCAGGATAAACTAGAAGCAAAACTTATCAGTATCGACCGTTTTGACCCTGAATCAATTAATGATATTGCCATATTCTGCCTTCATGAGCTCTATCACAGCGGGCAGCTGGGAATTCTCAGAAGAATTTTAGGAAAACCGGGAGCCATAAAATAACCGGATCAAAAAATCTGTGAACAATTAAAACAACTAAAAAATCAAAGAAATGGACACACCAAAATCAAAAAAAATAGAAGTCATTATTCCGGCGTACAGGATGCATACCCAAAGCTTTTTGAATGTTTTGGACGGCATCTCGGAAGAAGATGCATTGAAAAGAATTGACGGAAAAACCAACCATATCGTCTGGATGGCAGGAAACTTTGTGAATATGCGCTACGGTCTTGCCGGGGTTTTAGGACTCAAAGATGAAGATCCTCACAACGATCTTTTCTTCCAGGGAAAAGCTTTGGATGAAAGCTATCAGTATCCGACCCTGGATGAATTAGAGAAAAATTTTCATGAAATTTCACCTAAAGTATTCCAAAAGCTGGGCGAAGTGACGGATGAAGAACTGGATGAGATTTTTGAAATCGGGATGAATGTCCCTTTTGTCCGTGAGACCAAACTTAATTTTGCAGGAATGTGTTTGGGCCGCGAAGACTATTTATGCGGACAGATAGGCCTGATGAGAAGGATTCTTGGCTATCCGGGAATGAAATATGATATGGATGAAAATCTGAAATATTAATCATGGAGCCAAAAGAAAAAGGGTATAAACGCGTCAATGGCATCCGCATGTATTACGAGATTTATGGCTCAGGAAAACCTCTGGTGCTTATTCATGGCGGCGGTTCTTCAATCCTGTTTGATTTTAAAGAAATCATCGCGAGACTTGAAAATCAATTTCAACTGATAGGAATAGATCTGCAAAATCACGGGATGACCGAACACCGCGATATTCCTGAAACATTTGAGCAGGATGCCCATGATGTGGCTGCCCTTTTGAAAGAACTTCATATTGAAAAAGCTTCATTCTGGGGATTCAGCAATGGTGGAAATACCGTGATGCAGATTGCCCATATTTACCCTGAAATAACTGAAAAGCTGATTGTAGCCTCCTCATTCTATAAAAGAAACGGAATGATAGACGGGTTTTTCGAAAGTATGGCAGAAGCTACCCTGGAATCAATGCCGGAACCGCTTAAAATTAATTTTCTTAACCTGAACCCGGATTTTTCACTGCTTGAAAACCTGTTCGACAAAGACAGTAAAAGGATGCAGACTTTTGAAGACTGGGACGAAAAGGTTTTAACCTCAATAAAAGTTCCTGTGTTATTCATCAGCGGTGATAAAGACGTAATGAAACCGGAACATGTGGTGGAAATGTGGCGCCTGGTCCCTGAATCTCAGCTGATGATTCTTCCCGCTACCCACGGTTCTTACATGATGGCTGATTTTGATGGAAAGACGGATGATAACCTGATCAATCTTACGGTAAACGAAGTGACAAAATTTTTAGACCATTAGTCTTACTTAATAAGGACAAAATAGTTGTTGGATAAACGCAAAGACGCAAGGCTTTTATATAATTGAAAACATTTTTTAAGACGCAAGAAAATCAAAGATTTTCAGCAAAGATTATGATTACATAAAAAGGTTTGTCGTTGATTTTATTTCAATAATAGTAATACACAACTTTATCGGAGATAAAATCCTTGCGCCTTAAAACAGTTGGTTTAAAGAAAATTTGCGCCTTCGCGTTTGAAACAATTGGATGGAACAATTCAAAACAAAATAAACATTAATTAACAACAATTTAAAAACAAGAAATCATGGCAAAATTAAATCCATACCTGAATTTTGATGGAAAAGCAGAAGAAGCTTTCACCTTTTACAAATCTGTTTTCGGCGGAGAATTCCATGGGGAAATCCACAAAATGGGCAATGCTCCGGGAACTGAAAACTTATCAGAAGAAGAAAAAAACAGAGTAATGCACATTGCTTTACCTATTGGAAATGATCTTTTAATGGCTTCGGATATTGTTCCGGGGTTCGGGCAGACGCTTACTGTGGGAAATAATAATTATGTTTCCATTTTCCCGGAATCAAGGGATGAAGCCGACAGACTTTTCAAAGGGCTTTCAGAAGGCGGAAATGTAGAAATGCCTATTGAAGACCAGTTTTGGGGAGACTATTTCGGAAGCTTCCAGGACAAATACGGTGTTCATTGGATGGTGAACTATAATGAAGAATATTCAAAATAATCTTATATTTAACTAAATTATCAGGGCAGTTCAACCCGGACTGCCTTTTTAACCCAACATTAAAAAGTAAAACTATGGATCCAATTAAAATAGATATCACCATTTTAGCTCCTGTAGAAAAGGTTTGGAATTATTTTAATGAACCTAAACATATCACAAAATGGAATTTTGCCCACGAAAGCTGGGAATGCCCAAGATCAGAAAATGATCTGAGGGTAGGTGGGAAATTTAAAACAAGAATGGAAGCTAAGGATAAAAGCTTCGGTTTTGATTTCGAAGGAATTTATGATGAAGTAGTTCCTAATGCTGCGATCAAATATCACCTGGAGGACGGGCGTAAAGTAGAAGTTATTTTTGATCAGATAGACGAAAATACCACTAAGGTTACCGAAATTTTTGATCCCGAAAAACAAAATTCTGTGGAAATGCAGAGAGAAGGCTGGTATGCTATTCTCAACAATTTTCACAAATATGTTGAAAACCACTAAAATACTCCTTGTCAGCCATGATAAATCTGGTCATAATGGCAAAATGTTTAAGCTCCATTTGTGCTGTTAATCATATGGTTAAAACTAATCAGTTCCTTTCCGGCGTTATTGCGGTGCCGGCAAGAAAATCATTGGAAAGAGAAAAAATAGATTCTCTTGAAAAACTTTCGCATTATTCTGAAGAAGAAATCATGAAGCTTCATGGCTTTGGAAAGAATGCCATGGAAAAACTGAAAAACCACATGAGAGAACATGAGATTTCTTTCAAAAACTAATACCTGAAATTACCGGATACTTCAATCACTACGGAACCTATTCATCCGAAGTGATCCATACAATATATTTCAACCCCTTAAATGTAACTATATGAATAAAGATATTTTCCCATGTCTTTGGTTTGATGAAGAATCAAAACAGGCTGCAGAATTTTATTGTCAGGTATTTGACGGAAAGATCACTGCAGATACTCCTGTTGTGATGAACATTGAACTGTTCGGGCAGAAACTGATGCTGCTGAATGGCGGACCTCATTTCAAAACAAACCCTTCCATCTCTTTTATGGTCATCTGCAGTACCGAAGATGAGGTTCAGAAATACTGGGACAAACTGATAGACGGAGGAATGGCTCTTATGGCTCTGGATTCTTATTCCTGGAGCAAAAAATATGGCTGGGTACAGGATAAATACGGCGTGACATGGCAGCTGTTCCTGGGCGATAAGCCGGAATCGCAGAAAATTGTTCCTACCATGATGTTCATCCATCAGAATAACGGGAAAGCAATGGAAGCGATGGAGTTCTACACCACAACATTCCCCAATTCAAATATTGGAAATATCCTGAGATACGGCGATGGAGGAGAAGGTCATCCTATCTCCGAACCGGCAGAAAACATCCAGCATGCTCAATTTACCATTGATGGTTACAGTTTCTACTGCATGGATAATTCTTATGATCATCAGTTTGATTTTAATGAAGGAATTTCTATCGTAATCATGACGGATGATCAGGCAGAAACGGATCACCTTTGGAATACCCTTATTTCAGACGGCGGCAGAGAAAGCATGTGCGGCTGGCTGAAAGACAGATACGGGCTGAGCTGGCAGATTGTTCCGAAAAGACTGATTGAACTGATGAATGATTCAGACCCGTCAAAAGCCCAGAAAGTAGTTCAGGCGATGATGAAAATGCAGAAGATCGTGATACAGGAACTTGAGGAAGCGTATAATTCGTAATGATAAAAGGGCAAATTTGCTATTCACAGTTTTACCGCTTAGCCTTTTCGCCCTTTAGCAACAACCCTAAAATCCTAAATTATGAACAACAATATTTTTCCATGCATCTTATTTGATGGAAACGCGAGAAAATCAGCAGATTTTTATTGTGAGATATTCAACGGGAAAATTACCGTAGACACGCAGGTGGTGATCAATATTGAGCTTTTCGGACAGAAGATTATGCTGCTTAACGGTCCGCCGCAGGAGAAAAATCCTTCCGTTTCATTCATGGTGATCTGCGATACGGAAGATGAGGTTCAAAAGTACTGGGATCGGCTGTCAGAAGGAGGTACGGCCCTCATGGATCTCGGATCCTATCCCTGGAGTAAAAAATACGGCTGGATACGTGACCGGTATGGAGTGACCTGGCAGTTGTTTTTAGGGGAGAAAGCCAGTGATCAGAAACTGGTTCCTACCCTGATGTTTATTCATCAAAACAATGGAAAAGCGGTAGAAGCCATGGAATTTTATACAAAAGTCTTCCCTGACTCAGCTATCGGGAATATTTCAAAATATAAAGACGGCGGAGAATCCGGTGAAGATCCCGAGAATGTAATGCATGCCCACTTTACCATCGATGGTTACAGTTTGTTCTGTATGGATAATTCCTATGACCACGCATTTGATTTCAATGAAGGAATTTCAATGGTTGTCATGACAGACGGACAGGAAGAAACAGATTATTTCTGGAATGGTCTCTCTTCCGAAGGAGGAAGCGAACAGGTGTGCGGATGGGTGAAGGATAAATATGGATTAAGCTGGCAGATTTTCCCTAAACAATCCATGCAGCTGATCAATGATCCTGATCAGGAAAAAGTAGGAAAAGTACTTCAGGCCATTATGAAAATGAAGAATATTATAATTAAGGATCTGGAAGAAGCGTATAATTCGTAAAGGGAAATTTGCTTTTTTCCGCGATTTTGACATTTAGCCCTTTTGCTTCTTAAACCTTTTCGGCTTACCGTTTGATGCTATTCAGATAAAAGATTTGCTTATGAAAACACAGAACAAGTCACAATCCAAATCAAAAGTACCTAAAGAAGGGCTGTTTCCGGAGATTATCCGGAACGGTTATGTAGGAAGCAAAAAACTTGAAGGGAAAAAAGCGGTCATTTCAGGTGGCGACAGTGGAATAGGGCAGGCTGTAGCTGTTCATTTTGCCAGAGAAGGTGCAGATGTTGCCATCATTTATAAAGAAAGTGATGATGACGCGAAAGAAACAAAAAGACTGGTGGAAAAAGAAGGACAGGCATGTATTCTGATCAAAGGTGATCTCACTAAAAAAGCATTCAGAACCAGATGTATTGAGAAAATACAGAAAATGTGGAAAAAGCTGGATATCCTGGTTAACAATGCCGGAATTCATACTTCAAAAAACAGTCTTGAAAAGATCTCGGATGAGCAGATTCAGGAAACATTCAACACCAATATCATCTCGATGATTTCTTTTACAAGGGATTTTTTACCCTTTATAAAAACGGGAGGCCGGATCATCTGTACCACATCGGTCACAGCATACCGCGGAAGCGATCACCTGATTGATTATGCAGCTACGAAAGGAGCCATTTTATCTTTCATCCGATCTTTGTCAACCAACCTTGCGGAAAAGAAAATATTAGTCAACGGAATTGCTCCCGGCCCCATTTGGACGCCGCTTGTGAAAGAAGCTTTCAATGATCTTTCCACCTTTGGAAAAGATACGCCTCTGAAACGTGCGGGACAGCCGTCAGAAGTTGCTCCGGCGTATGTATTCCTGGCTTCCGGAGATGCGGATTATATTACGGGAGAAGTCATTCATATTAATGGCGGGGATTTCGTGGGAGGATGAGAATCAGAAATTAGAAGTTAGAAATTAGAAGTTAGAAGTTAGAAGTTAGAAGTTAGAAGTTAGATGCTGGAGGTTATAACGACGAATAGCAGTATTTTTGACATCTATCATCAATCATTTATAATTTATAATCTGAAATCTGAAATCTGAAATCTGAAATCTGATGTCTGACATCTGATATCTAAAATAAAAAAAACTAATATCTAACTTCTAAAATCTAACCTCTAATAAAAAAGCAATGAAGAAATTATTTTTTGAAATTCAGATCGATACACCGCCTGAAAAGGTTTGGGATGTACTTTGGAGCGATATTACGTACAGACAGTGGACCACGGCGTTTACGGAAGGTTCGTTTTATCAGGGAACATTTGACGAAGGAAGTATTGTAAAATTCCTGGATCCGAATAATGACGGGATGTTTAGCCGTGTAGAGAAAAATATACCGAATAAAGAAATTAAATTCCTGCATCTTGGAGAAATTTATGGCGGCGTGGAAAAAGAGCAGAACTGGGGCGATGCTACGGAAGCTTATATTCTGCAGGAAACAGAAACGGGCACGCTATTGAAAATTGAAATCAATACGCCTGATGAGTTTCAGAGCTTTTTTGAAGAAAAATTCCCGACGGCTTTAGGCATTGTGAAAAACCTGTCGGAGAATCAATTATAAATGATATTAACCACTAAAAAATTAAAATATGGAAACCTTATCTTACGAAACTGAAATCAACGCAGCCCCTCAGAAAGTCTGGGACACTTTATGGAATACCGATACTTATACGGAGTGGACGAAATTTTTCGGCGCTGGAGGATCTTTAATGAAATCCGACTGGAAAGTTGGCGGAAAAACCTATTTCGTTAATAAAGAAGGAGAAGGAATGGTATCAACCATCGACAGCCTTGAGGAGCCTAAGCAGATTATCTTTAAACACCTGGGAATGGTAGATAAAGAAGGCAACGAAGATACACAGAGCAAAGAAATCATGGAATGGAGCGGATCTTTCGAAAAATATATCCTTATTGATCTGGACGGAAAAACCAAACTGCATGTAGAGGTACAGGTAGAAAAAGATTGGGAAGCCGACATGGATTCAGGATTTAAACAGGGACTTGAAATAGTAAAAAACCTTGCGGAAGGTCAATAGCTTTTCAGGATTTTAAAAGAAATAAGTAAGCCTTATAGATTTTCGTGATCTGTAAGGTTTATTTTTGTAAAATTTACCTTATCTTTCTAAGGTGACAAATAAAAGAAGCGTATGAAATTGTTAAACATTCTTTTTGCGGTATTTATTCTGGCTCTGCTGGGAACTTATATATTTCAGGGAAAGCCTGATTTTTTATTTTCGGGAAACCTGGGAATGGCGGCGTTCATTATATTTACAGGACTTTCACATTTCAAATTTCAGAAAGGGATGGCGATGATGATTCCGGATTTTGTGCCCGGAAAAATGTTTTGGGTCTATTTCACGGGAGTTCTTGAAATGGCAGCAGGAATTGGGTTGATGATTCCGTCTTTACGGGAAACGACAGCTATTTTACTCATTATTTTTTATGTTTTGGTTTTCATCGCCAATATCAATTCTTCAAAGAAAAAAATCAATATTTTCAAAGCAGATTATACAGGTCCCGGCATGAATTATCTTTATAAAGAACGGATTCCGATGCAGCTTATTCTGATCGTCTGGACATGGTATTTTGGAATTTACTTGAATTGATGATTTGTAGTAAAAAAGGAATAACTCAATCATTTTAATTAGTATTTTTTTTATATAAACTGATTTTTTAATGAATGTTTTATGAATTGTGTAACATATTTGAATTCAATGTGTCTTATTGGGTATAAGGTTTTATTGTTTTTAAAATCTATATATAGTTTAATCCAAAACATAAGATATGAATCTAAATGCAAAAATTTTTGGTGCGGCTCAAATCGTACTGTCGGCAATTATGATCAATGCACAGACTTCAACGGCAAAACTGCCGGGTGACCCTACGCTTCCTTCTTCCAAAGAAAGCCTTGAAAAGATGGTCTCTTTTGATAAAGGGAATTTCAAATATAAAGTGGAAGATTATTTCGCAAGACCGAATGCTTCACAGTTTAAAATTTCACCGGACGGGCAATATCTTTCCTACAAGGAAAAAGACAAGGATAAGAAAAACCACGTCTACGTAAAAGAATTGAAGACAGGAAAAATCACGAAAGCGATTGTAGAAAAAGATGATCTGATCGGAGGCTACGGCTGGCTGGATAAGAAAAGACTGTTCTACACGCAGGACAAAGGCGGGAATGAAAATACTCATATGTATGCGGTAGATATTGATGGAAAGAACCTGAAAGATTTAACGCCTTTTGAAGGGGTAACCTTAAACTATGCAGATATCGTAAAGGATACTGAATTTGTTATTGTGGCCCTCAATAAAAACAATAAACAGATCTTTGAACCGTATAAAATAAACTTCAATACAGGAGAAATGACCCAGCTTTATGAAAATAAAGACGTGAACAATCCTATTGACGGTTATCTTTTTGACAAAGACGGGAACATGAGAGGCTATACAGTCCTTGAAAACGGACTGACTACGAAAACCTATTATAAAGATTTACAAACGGGTAAATTCAACCTGATTAAATCAACAGACTGGAAGAACACCTTCAGTATTATCGGGCTGAATGATAATTCAAAAAATAAGGACGAAGCCTATGTGGTAACGAATCTGGACAGTGACAAAGCGAGAATCGTTCTGTATGACCTGAAAAAAAATGCAATCATTAAAGAAGTGTATTCAAACCCTGTTTATGATGTAAGTTCTATCAGCACGGCCCGTAAAAACAGAAACTATGAGCTGGATTATATCAGCTACACCGGTACCAAGGGTGAAACTATTCCTGTCAGTAAATTTTACAAAGAAGTTCACGATAAATTAAAATCTGAATTCAAAGACAAGGAATTCTCAGTTGTATCTTCCGATGATAATGAAGATAAATTATTAGTGGTAGTAGGCAGTGATAAGCTATATGGAACGTACTATGAGTACGATACGAAATCCAAACAGTTAAAACTTCTGTACAACCTGATGCCGCAGCTGAAAGAAGAAGATATGGCTGAAATGAAGCCTATTGAATTCAAAAGCAGGGACGGACTGACCATCAGAGGATATATTACCTTGCCGAAAGCCGCTGCAGATGGTAAAAAAGTTCCTTTGATCGTTAATCCTCACGGAGGTCCGCAGGGAATCAGAGACGAATGGGGATTCAACCCTGAAGATCAGCTTTTTGCGAGTAGAGGATATGCCACGCTGCATGTGAACTTCAGAATTTCCGGTGGTTATGGAAAAGAATTTCAGCATATAGGTTACAAACAGATCGGAAGAAAAGCAATGGATGATGTGGAAGACGGAGTAAAATATGTGATTGAACAAGGCTGGATCGATAATGATAAAATTGCGATCTACGGTGGAAGCCACGGAGGTTATGCAACCCTGATGGGATTGATCAAAACACCAGATCTTTATGCTTGTGGAGTTGATTATGTAGGCGTTTCCAATATCTTCACCTTCTTTGAATCTTTCCCGGAATACTGGAAGCCTTACAAAGAAATGGTAAAGCAGATCTGGTATGACCTTGATAATCCTGAAGAAGCTAAAATTGCAAAAGAAGTTTCTCCGGTATTCCATATCGATAAAATAAAGAAACCGCTATTTGTTGTTCAGGGAGCCAATGACCCTAGAGTAAATATCAATGAATCGGATCAGATTGTAAAAGGAATGCGTGCAAAAGGCGTTGAGGTTCCGTATATGGTAAAATATGATGAAGGCCACGGATTCAAAAAAGAACCAAGCAGAATAGAACTGTATAAATATATGCTGGGCTTTTTTGCAGAGAATTTCAATAAGAAATAATAAAGACAAATAAAGATTGACGGGGAGTGTAATGCTTCCCGTTTTTTTTTGAAATAGAAGTTAGAAATTAGATGTGAGAAGTTAGATGTGAGACATCAGACATCAGATTTCAGACATCAGATTTCAGATTTCAGATTTCAGACTATTGATGCAGAAATATTAATGAGGAACTAATGAAAAACTCTTCAGACTCATTAACTCTAAAACACTCCGACTCTTAAACCCGAACCTAGAACCCCGAATCACAAAAACTCGCATCACGAATCACGTACCCCGAACCCCGCTCCCACAACAAAAAATTCCACAATCAATAATTTTTTTTAAATTTATTAAAGTAAAACCAAAAGACAGATCGTCATAGCAATATGGAGGTTGTCGAAGAAATAACAATGCCACAGGAGGAGAAAGCAAGTATCATCTCACAAACCGTTTCAAAGTACGGAGGAAAGCTGATGTCTTATATTCGTCCGAAAGTGAAAAACACCGAAGATGCGGAAGATATTCTGCAGGAAGTGTGGTTTCAGTTCAGCAGTCTGACCAATCTTTCGGAGATTGTGAATGTAGGCGGCTGGCTGTACAGGGTAACAGCAAATAAAATCACGGACCGTTACCGCAAAAAGAAAACAGAAAATCTTGAAGATTTCGTGTATGAAGATGAAGACGGCAGTTTTTCTATCAAGGATATTCTGTTGCTGGATGAAAGCGCAGGCCCTGAAGTCAAAATGTTCCAGGACGAAATATGGAAGAAGCTTTTCGAGGCATTGGATGAACTCCCCGAAAAACAAAGACTGGTTTACGTAGAAAACGAACTGAATGACAAGACCCTGCAGCAGATTGCAGACGAACAGGGAGAAAATATCAAGACCATTATCAGCAGGAAGAATTATGCGGTAAAGCATTTGAGAAACAGGCTGAGAAAATTATACGAAGATTTAAATAGTTAGTAAAGAAGAAATTATGAATCATAAACACAAAAAAGGCTGGATTTTTTTATTATTATGTCCGCCGCTTATTCTCGCTGTCGTTACATTTATTGTAATGTGGCTTTGGAATTGCCTTCTTCCCGATATTCTGGGTGTAAAAACCATTACATTCTGGCAGGCAATGGGAATACTGATTTTAAGTAAGATCCTTTTTGGAGGTTTCCATTTCGGAAAAGGAATGAGAGACTTTAAAGAAAGAAAAATGAGAGAAAAAATGGCCGGGCTGTCTCCTGAAGAACGTGAAAAGTTCAAAGAAGTATGGAAAGATAAATGTTCGGGCGGATTCTTCAACAGAAACAACGGGTAGTTTAAAATTTTAAGAAGTAGTAAAGTAAAATTGAAATTCATCCGTCTATATAAAAAACAAGAAGTAGTAAAATTTAAAATTTTGAAAAAATGAAAAATTCAGCATTAAAAGGAGCTCTTGGAGCATTAGCGGTTGTGGGTGTAGCATTGGCTGCCAAAAAAATAGCCCAAAGAAAAAGATTTATGAAAGGTATTTTTAACGAATATGGAATCAAAGAAAAGTCGCCTTTCGGCCTTGCAGATAAAATCAGGGAAATGGACGAAGAGCAGTATCAGGAACTGAAAGGAAAATTCAAAAAGGAATTTACTTCAAGATGCTGCAAAAAGAACGATACTGCAGAAGCAGAAGCTTAATCAGTAAAAACTAAATTGAAATTGTTAGTTCCGGCGCGGGAAGCTTTGCTTCCCGCGCCGGAACTTTTTTATTCCAGTCATTGCGAGGAGCATAGCGACGAAGCAATCTCAAAATAATGGTGGCTTCGAGGCCCTCAGCCACCAACGGATTACACGTTTTACACGTCTCAAAAAAAAGTGATGTTTATATGTGTAGTACTGGTGGCTGAGGCACTCGAAGCCACCAGCCAGCTCAACCATTTATTGATTCAAAATTTGATATCCACGTCTGCAATAAGGTGGCTGAGGACCTCGAAGCCACCGCTCCTCATCAGTCAAATGGAAAATAAAAAGAAATTAAGCAAAACAAGGGCTTTTATTTTGCCTCCGATGAAAGCAACGAAAAAAATAAATCCTTATTTTTGCATAGTTCAATGAAAGACTACTACTATTTTCTCGGGATTTCTCAGGATGCTTCAGAAGAAGACATCAAAAAAGCATATAGAAAACTGTCTTTAAAATACCATCCGGACAAAAATGATAATGACGATTTCTTTGCCGGGCGTTTTCGTGAAATTCAGGAAGCGTATGAGATATTGAGTGATGCCGGAAGAAGGCGCACGTATGATCAGAATTTAGAAAGTCATCAGAAAAGTTTCAGGTACAATATTCCGCCAGGTATTAAAACATTTACGGCGAATAAAATTCATGCAAAAAAAGGGGAGGAGATCATCATTAACTGGCAGACGAATAATGCCGATGTGGTGAAAATACTGCCTTTCGGGCTCGAAAAACCTTTTGGTGAAAGGATCTTTAAGATCACAGAATTTAAGGATGGGAAATTCCAGCTGCTGCTTCATGCGACCAATTCTCTGCTTCATAAAACGGCTGTTCAGGGAATCACCATTACTGAAGTCTTTGAGAACGACGGTGCTCAGTATAAAAGCAGTGTAGAGGAAATGTTTAAGCCTCAGCCCAGAACACGGATCAACAAATCCGGACAGCCAAAAATCATGATGCTGATCTGGGGAATTCTTATTTTGGCCGCAGCCATTTATTTTTTAGTGAAAAACTTCGGATAGTTTACGCCATCTTTTTCCTTCCCGGACACTTCTTGCATCTTTTTCCTTTTTTGAATTTCTTACAGCAGGATTTCTTTTCACAGAACATATCTTCATTGTTGAATGCATATACAGGAGCCAATGGCGGTACTTTAAACGGGACAATCATATTCATGCTGCAAATATATTAATTTAGAATAAATATAATTAATAAAATTTCATAAATGTTATGATACCTGTTGGTTAGCCTGTTTTCTGCTTGTTGATACTGTTGTTTCCAGCCTGAAAATCCTGTTTTAAGGCTCATCTTTTTCCCTGAAAATAGTATTGATTAAGGTAAAACTTGAAAGTCGAAACGTAATAAAGTTACTGCTGCAACCCTTGTTAAGGTTTAAACCTTAAAAAAGGTATGTTGATCCTTATTCCGGTAGTTTCCCGGACTTAAAAATTAATAAAATCAACTCTCCGGTTCTTCTTTTGGACTTCAATAACCTCCATCTCCGGGCTTCAAACTTCCTGACTTTAGAAATTTAGATTATTAAATTCTGAATAGAGAGTAAATTATCTGTCATTTTTTCAAAACTAATATAAGTTTTTCGTTATTGTATCGGCAAATTTGAACGCTTGTACAATCGTTTAAAAAATCGTAATTTTACGAATCTTTTTTACGAACAAAATCTAATAAATAAAAATGAATACAGAACAGTTTGTGAGCCGTCACATTTCCCTTAATGAAGCCGATAAACAGGCAATGTTGGAAAGATTGGGCGTTTCAAGTATTGAAGAACTAATTTCTCAGACCATTCCTTCCTCTATCCGTTTGGAGAAAGATCTTGAGATCTCTGCACCGCTTTCAGAATACGAAATGCTGAACCATTCAAAGGATCTGGCATCGAAGAATACTGATTATACGAGCTACATTGGTTTTGGATACCATAATACACTTTTGCCGTCCGCTATTCAGAGAAACATCTTTGAAAATCCTAGCTGGTATACGGCGTATACTCCTTATCAGGCTGAAATTGCACAGGGAAGGCTGGAAGCTCTTCTTAATTTCCAGACTGTAGTGTGCGACCTTACAGGTTTTGAGCTGGCGAATGCTTCTCTTCTGGATGAATCTACCGCTGCTGCCGAAGCCATGCACATGTTCTTTAACAACAGAACGAAAGATCAGAAAAAAGCGAATGCCAACAAATTCTTCATTTCCGATCTTGTTTTACCTCAAACCGTTTCAGTTTTAAAAACAAAAGCAGAAGGTTTAGGTATTGAAATCGTAGAAGGTGATCATAAAACCCACCAGTTTGATGGAACCTATTACGGAGTTTTATTGCAGTATCCGGGGAAGAACGGTATTGTTTTAGACTATACTGAAGATATTGTAGAATACAAAAAATTAGACTTACAGGTTGTTGTTGCCTGTGATCCGATGGCTTTGGTTAAACTGAAATCTCCTGCTTCCATGGGTGCTGACTGTGCCGTTGGAACTTCACAGAGATTTGGTATTCCATTGGGCTACGGAGGTCCTCACGCTGCATTTTTCTCTTGCAGAGAAGATTACAAAAGAGACATTCCGGGAAGAATCATCGGGGTTTCTCAGGATATGTACGGAAAACGTGCATTGAGAATGGCGCTTCAGACCAGAGAACAGCACATTAAAAGAGAAAGAGCTACTTCCAATATCTGTACAGCACAGGTACTTCTTGCGGTAATGGCAGGAATGTATGCCGTTTATCACGGGCCAAAAGGATTAAACTATATCGCTGACCAGATCCACTTTAAAGCCAACGCTTTGAAAAACGGTCTTAAAGCATTAGGATACCAGACAGTTGAAGAGCCAATCTTCGATACCGTGAAAATCACGATGAGTGAGGATGAGAAAGGAAGATTGATGAGAATGATGCTTGATCACAGACTTAACCTGAACTATTTCACAGAAGGGGTGGTAAGTATCGCGATCAACGAAAGTACAACATTGGAGAAATTAAATTATCTGATGGCTTCTTTCGCTCAGTTCAAAGATAAGCAGACCTTCAAACTAGAAATAAAAGAAGGATACAGCATTCCTGAGGAGAATTTAAGAAAAGACGAAATTCTTACGGAGCAGGTATTCAACAAATACCACACTGAAACGGAATTGATGCGTTACATCAAACGTTTGGAAAGAAAAGATTTATCATTAACGCATTCAATGATTTCTCTTGGTTCTTGTACAATGAAACTGAACGCTGCTACTCAAATGCTGCCCCTTTCCTGGGATAACTGGGGAGCTGTTCACCCATTTGTACCGGTAGATCAGGCTGGAGGTTACCAGGAAATGATCAGAGAATTGGAGAAAGATTTAGCTGAAATCACAGGTTTCGCAGGAACTTCTCTACAGCCAAACTCTGGAGCTCAGGGAGAATATGCAGGATTAATGGTGATCAGAGAGTATCACATCTCAAGAGGGGAAGGACACAGAAATGTAGTATTGATCCCTCAGTCTGCACACGGAACCAACCCGGCTTCTGCAGCGATGGCGGGAATGAAAATTGTAGTGGTTAAAAATCTTGAAAACGGAGAAATTGATTTTGAAGATTTAAAAGCTAAAACAGAGCAGAATTCTGAAAACCTTTCTTGTGTAATGATCACGTATCCGTCAACTTACGGATTCTTCGATGCAAACATTAAAGAAATTACAAGTCTGATCCACGAGCACGGCGGACAGGTGTATATGGACGGAGCGAACATGAACGCTCAGGTAGGATTCACAAGTCCTGGAAACATCGGGGCAGACGTTTGTCACCTGAACTTGCACAAAACTTTTGCTATTCCTCACGGAGGCGGAGGTCCTGGAGTAGGTCCGATCTGTGTGGCTAAGCACCTTGTTCCATTCCTTCCTTCCAATGCCAATATCAGAATCGGAGCTAAAGAAGCCATCGAAGGTATTTCTGCAGCACCTTACGGTTCTGGTCTGATCCTTAATATTTCTTATTCTTACATCAAGATGTTAGGAACAGATGGATTGAAAAAAGCAACAGGACACGCGATCATGAATGCGAATTACCTTAAAGAAATATTGGCTGAGCATTTCCCGATCTTATATTCAAACGAGAGTGGAAGAGTGGCTCACGAGTGTATCGTAGATTTCCGTCAGTTCAAATCTTTAGGAATTGAAGTTGCGGACGTGGCGAAGAGACTAATGGACTATGGATTCCATGCACCTACTGTTTCTTTCCCTGTAGCAGGAACATTAATGATTGAGCCTACAGAATCTGAAAGCAAGTCTGAAATCGACCGTTTTGCAGAAGCATTAATCTCTATCAAAAAAGAAATTGATGAGATTGCTAACGGAGAAGCAGATCAGGCGAATAACGTTCTTAAAAACGCGCCTCACACGGAACAGCTGGTAATCTCTGATTCATGGGATAAGCCATACAGCAGAGAAAAGGCAGCATATCCATTAGACTGGGTAAGAGACCACAAATTCTTCGCTTCCGTATCCAGAGTTGATGAAGCTTATGGAGACAGAAACCTGGTTTGTACTTGTGAGCCGATTGAAGCTTATATGTAATAATTATTTACCATAAATATAAAACACCCGTTTAGATTCTAAGCGGGTGTTTTCTTGTTATTTTTTTTATCTCCTTACCTTCTTCGATAACTGTAGGCTACAAGAAGTGCAACAGCCATGGCACCAAAAGTGACCATTGAAACTGTTTTAATTGATATTTCACTGTCTTTTGCTGATGATGTATTTTGATCCTTACTGCATGAAGACAATAATACTGCCGTCATAAACAGACAGCCCAAAAGTAATTTTTTAATCATAAAATGTATTTGTTTGGTTATTAATAATTTATGAGCAAAAAATGTACCGAATCTTCAATTAAAGTAAGAATTCTGTATGCGATAAATAGGAAGTTGTTTGATAATTGTGCTGATTTCTGATTGAAGATCCTTTATACTATTTACTTTTATTGAATATGTTTAATAAAAAAACCTTAAAATGTGAAACTTTATGATTTATTTTATCTCGCAAAGTTTGGAAATTTTGTAGAACCGAAAATTTTCTAGATATACTCAATCCATTTTAGCAATTAAAGGGA
Organism: Chryseobacterium endalhagicum; assembly: GCF_016745235.1. Lineage (GTDB taxonomy): Bacteria > Bacteroidota > Bacteroidia > Flavobacteriales > Weeksellaceae > Chryseobacterium > Chryseobacterium endalhagicum. The sequence continues at coordinate 1,567,335 of NZ_JAELVM010000001.1, forward strand.
TTGGGTTAATTTAAAGGTTTATGAATATTATTTGAACGATCGATTTAGAATATGATTTTAAATCAAATATTTTTCTGAATTTCAATTAGTTAGTTGTTGATATTCTATTTGCTAGCGGAAATCTATTCTAAAATGTTAAATTGAGAACTGTTAGAAAGAATATATTTTAATATCTTCTATACCAATCAAGAAGATATTTAATGTTGATATTTTCATCTTCATATATTCCTGTATATTCAAGATAAATTTCAATATTGGATAATTTTTCACGAATCAACTCGCGATTCAATATGTAAATATTATCATCGATTTCTCCACTAAGTTCCAACATTATTTTTGTTTCATTTGGGCTTAATACAAACTCTTTTGCAGAACTAAAATTACTCCAATGGTAATTTTGAAGATTGGGCATTAGTTCGACTAAAGATTTTGTTTTTATTTTAGTTTTTAAATCAATAAACTCTATATTCTTAACAATTAATGGTCCGGTCCCCTTGTTTTGTATATTTATGCAGATTTTATCTTCATAATTTTGAGGCAAAATATAAGCAATTGGTTTAACTGAAAGTTTATTGTGCTTTTGAGATGATCTTATTGTCCAAATGGAAATGAAAACTCCAATAATTGATACGATTAAAGCTAAAAATGCTATTGAGATTTCTGGCTTATCTATTAAAAAAGAAAGGCAAATAGTTGATTTCATATTGTTTAAAAATATTTTTGTTTAGATATATCATCAATAAAAGTCCCTTGGTTTTATCATGGTAATTTTCAATTCTTATTTTATTTATTTTGTCTCTAATAATTTCAATTTCGTCTGAAATGATATTGAATTCTTCTTTACTTTGTTGTATAGATGTATATATGCGGTCATTATATTTTTTTGCTAAAAATAAATAGATATCCAATAAAAACCAATATTTAATTCAATTACTAATGATATAAATTTGCTTTTAATATGGAAATTTTCCTATAGTTTTAATATCCAACAAACATCACAAAAAAATATCAAAATTCCTTACGGGAAACCATAAAATAATAAACAACAAAACCCTTCTCAAAAGAAAAGGGCTATTATTTAGTACAAATTCACATACTCCAATTACTCATGCAACGGAATCTTTTGTCCAGATAAAATCAGGAATCTATCGTTTAAGCTTTTTTGAAATATAGAAAATAATAAAAATAGCAGCAATGGTGCCGCAGGTTACTAAAAAAGTAATTTTTATGGCATCACTTTCATTGGTGGCTGAAGTGCTGGAACAACTGATCAATAGAAAGATACTCAGGACAGAGCAGAGGAATAGTTCCCGGAGAGAACTGAAATTATTTTGTTTCATTATAAAGTATTTTGTGTCCGGTAAATCTATACATAAAACCGTTGTAAAATATTATAAATGAAAAGATTAACTTTTTTAACGTAAATTTTTATAATTAAATAAACAGACTCTTAATTTTAGCATCTAGCCAGTCTTTTTTCGGAAAAAAAATTAATAATGCCCCTTATTCCTGTGCTTTATATTCATTCAATATAAATAACAACCTTTATCGTTGTTTAATAAGCTACTCCAATCATGGTGGCGGTCATTTTTGCAATCAGTTTTTCTTCCTTGCTGTCATAAACATAACCTTCGCAGACGGTCAGAGTTTTTCCTGACTGCAGAACCTTACCGATGCAGATAAGCTTATCTGTTTTGGCCGGCTTCATAAAATTGACTTTGAACTCAACAGTCAATACTTCTGTATTTTCAGGAAGCATGGTTAATGCGGCATAACCACAAGCGCTGTCTACAATACTTGTTGCCACTCCGGCATGAAAAAAGCCATGCTGCTGCGTGAGGGCTTCTGAGAATTCACAGGTGATGGTTACCTGTCCTTTTTCAACGGCGGCCAGTTGGGCGTTCAGGGTTTTCATCAGTCCTTGTCTGCTAAAACTTTGTTCTATTCTATTGTACATATTGATGATTTTATTCGTGAAACTTCAATCCATCCAGAGCTTTGTCCACTTTTTTATTTTCTCCGTAAACGATAATACCAGCCAGATCCAGATTGTCCGTAGTATGTTTTGCTATTTCCAATATATTTTCCTCGCCGGAGCGGGTAGCAAATAGGGGATTAGTGTAAATACCGATGGCAAGCTCACGATCTTTCGAACGTAAAAAAGCCCGTTGTAATTTCTCCTGTGTTTCTGCTTTGTAAACCAGAACCGGATGCTTTAAAAACGGAAGAAATGTAACATTATCCGCGGTAATAAAATCTTCTCCATGGGTTTCGGGAAACTGAATGGCAATACTGCTCGCTAAAAAAGAAACCACATTCAGCTTCTGCCAGCTTAGTAGATCGTCTTTGATGACAACGGCTATTTTTTTATCGTACATTTTTTAATCTTTTAAATTTAATTCCATTTGAATATTACAGCGTTTGTAAGGAGTCTGATGGCCTGCTACCTTTTCAAATCCCATTTTGTGGTACAGGTTGATCGCAGGTTTCAGGATGGTGTTGCTTTCCAGATATATTTTTGAGGCTCCCAGTTCTTTTGCAGCCTGGATCACAGCCTGACCCAGTAACCAGCCCATTTTTTTGCCCTGAGCTTTGGGAGAAACAGCCATTTTTGCCATTTCATAATCGTAATGGGGATCGTCCATTTTAATTAATGCACAAACTCCTAAAGGTTCATTGTCATAGAGAGCGACGAAGATTTTTCCACCTTTATTCAAGATATATTCTTCAGGATTATCCAGTGCTTTGTAATCTGCATCTTCCATTTCAAAATAGGTGGAAATCCATTCCTCATTTAATGCTTTAAAAGCTTCTTTATGCTCCGGCTGGTATTCTACAATCTGTACATCTTTGCTTTCACGCAGCTTTTTTTGCTCCTGTACCCGTTTAAACATGGATTTCTGTTCCAGTAAAAATTCCCATTCTTCAAGGGCTTCCCAAAGATTGTGTGTAGCCTCGGCAATAATTCCGTCAATGGCTACATCTATATCGGCACATTGCTCTTCTACCATCTGTTTTGCAATGATGCTTCCTTTTTCTGTAAGCCCTGCTACATTTCTGCGTTTGTCCTGTGATTTGATGTTGTCTTCGACCAAATCCGCTTTGGCCATTTCTTTGACTATTTTAGTTACAGACGGCTGGGAATGACCGATCTGTTCAGCAATTTCAGTAATAGTTTTGGCTCCGTCATGATGAAGGATAAAAAATACAGGAAACCATTTAGGTGAAAAATCAACATGGTACATTTCATAAATTTTGGCGGCATCTTCCGTAACTTTTGCGGTTAATAAACGAAGCCGGCTGCCTAAAGCCATTTTCCCTGTTTTGTTAAAAAAATCCATTTCTCTATTTTTTTATAATCAATTACATAATCAGTTATGCAAATGTATAAAAAATTTTATTCTCCAATACTTTTTGTTGAAAAATTAATTTAAATGAGTGATTTTTAACGGGTTAAATTGAATTGTGTATTGTTTTAATGACTTGTTTTACCATTTTGCCACAAGAGCAAACATAATAAAATAGATCAGGAACATAATCATATTGCTCAGAAGATTCGCGGTAAGAAAAGGTTTAAACAGCTTCCAGCCTTTATATTTGATCTTTAAAGAGAGCCAGTAAAAGGGAAATTCAATGAGTAAAGTGGCAAGAAAGCTGCACAGAAACCCGATAAGGAAACCTCCAAGTTGATATTCTCCGACCTTGGTTTTCATAGCCCAGAAATCTTGGTTTCCATTTATTGAAGAGAAATAAGGGGCAATAAAATAATATCCCGCAAACATCGAAACGTAATTGGCCGCAATAATGAGCCATTTTCTATTTTCAATATTGAATTTTTTCTGAATAATGCTGCTTTCAAAAGTTCCGATCAAAAAATTGATCCAGATTAAATGTAAGAAACTGAACCAAAGCATTCCGGATCCGGCATTCGCCAAAAGAAAATTGGGAATTAATAAAAGTAAAAGATAATACCGGTTATGGGTTCTCATTGTTTTTTTATTGAAATAAACTTTAGAAATAATCAATTGTTAATTAGCTATATAATAAAAGTAGTTTTGTGCCGCTTGATCAGATTTCATTATTTCAAAAAGATGATTCTCTTGCTCCATTTCATTTTTAGGACTGAAATAAATTCCATAAGAGTTATCTGTAAATCCATCTGCCAGATAAAATATTCCTTTATAGGTTTTCACTGCACAATAAATGTTCAGTTCTTTTAAAAGATCTAATATTTTGATATCCTGATTTGAGAATTTTGCTTTTTTATCAATATAAATATCGGGTGAAATAGGATAAGGTGAAGTTTGGTCCAGTACATAGCTCCAATATGTATTATTTTCTTTATAAACAGCATCAACCCTCTGAAGGGTAATTTGATTTAAAAAAATCTTATGTGAAGATTGTAAAATTGAACTGGAGAGCGTATTAAACTTTTCAATATTCTTTTTAAGATGGGTTTCCCATTTACTTTTATATTTGAATCCATCATTTAAAAAGACATTAGGTTTTTGCATGGCTTCTTCTTCAGGAATCATGTATTGAGATGAAAATGCTCCCCAGATAAAGTTTGGAATCTGGCTTGAAGTATAAATAGAATCGAGCGCTTTCACCTTTTTTACTTCTAAGGGCCTTATGTCCCATTTTGAAAATGGTTTTGAATTGAGGATGAAAGTTTCCAAAATGGTAGAATCTTTCTCAACAGTCTTTGATAAATACTCAAATATTTCTCTATCAAATTCTTTGTTGTTTGAATTTTGAGATAAAACTATTATTGACAAGAAAGTTAATAGTAGAGTAGTATATTTTGTTTTCATCAATATATTTTTAATTGCATATTTTTTACCAGCAAATAACCATTGCCTTATGAATGTCCATATTTACAAAATTTTTGGTAGAAAATAATCACAATGCACCATTAAATCACGATTTTCAAACTCTAAAACTCTAAAACTCTAAAACTCTAAAACTCTAAAACCCTCAGACTCTCAAACTCCCTCGTTCCAATAAAAACTATCCGGATAAATTCTTGACCCAAATACAGCCGTTCCCACTCTCACAATCGTAGAACCCTCTTCAATAGCGGTTTCCAGATCTCCGCTCATACCCATGGAAAGCTCCTTCATGTCAACGTTGGGAATATCTAAACGGATGAGTTCCTGCTGCAGATTCTTCAGTATTTTAAAGCAAAGCCTTACCTTTTCTATTTCGGCACTGAAAAGCCCGATGGTCATTAAACCTTTGATTTTTAAGGTACTGAATTCAGAAACTTTCCGTGTAAGTTCTACAGCTTCATCAGGATGTACTCCGAACTTGCTTTCTTCACCGGAAGTATTCACCTGGATCAGAACCTCCATCGTTTTTCCCACAGATAAAAGCCTTTGATGAAGTTTTTCTGCGAGGTCCAGACGGTCGAGGGATTGTACACAAACAACATCATATTTTAGAATATCCTTGATTTTATTGGTTTGCAGATGCCCGATGAAATGATTGTCATGCGGCGTATTTGTAAGGTCGTTATATTTTTCTTTCAGCTCCTGAACTTTATTTTCAGCGATTAAAAATTCTCCGTTTTCCAAAGCCGTCTTAATCTGTTCAGCAGAAACTGTTTTTGTAGCCAGCAGAAGTTTTACCTCGTTGGGATTCCGGCCGGATTTTTCGCAGGATTTCTGTATTCTGGCATGGATGGTTTCGAGGTTGTGGAGGATATTTTCTTTCATGGCTGTGTGATTTCCCGGGATTCCAGTTTTTTAATCAGTGCCGATTTTACGGCTGTAAAAGTGTGGTCTTTCGCTTCAGCAAAGGAAACAGCGTACTTTCTTTCTATATTTCTGAGGTCTTCAGGGAATTTGGACAGAAGCTCATCATAAAAAGTATCAAGGAATTCATCAGAAGGCATTTCATAATTGATTTTCAGCTGAAAACGTCTTAACAAGGCAGTATCAATGATCTCTGCATGATTGGTAGCACAGAGTAGCAGGGCATTTTCCGGATAATAATCAATCAGCTGGATCAGAGTATTCACCAGCCTCCTCATTTCGCCTACATCCTTATCATCGCTCCCTCTTGCTTTCCCGATCTGATCCAGCTCGTCCAGAAACAGCACCGATCTTTCCCTTGCTGCTTTGTCAAAGATCATTTTAATATTCTGTGAAGTCTCTCCGATGCGGGAAGAAACAATATTACTCAGGTTAAGGATCAGGATGTTTTTACCTAAAGCATTTGCTACGGCTTTTGCAGTCATGGTTTTTCCACACCCTGAATTGCCCTGCAGAAGGATCTTATTGTTCACCGGAAGCCCGTATTCCTGCAATTCTTTAGCGTAGGTGTTCTCTTTGATAAGCTGTACCAGCTGCGCTCTGTTATTACTGTCAAGAAAAACATCGTTGAGGGTCACTTCCTCCTTATCCTGAATGATGAGATTATACAGATTCATACTCAATTGAAAAAAAAAATTTATCTAACACAAAGATAATGCTTTATTGGATGATGAGCAGGGCCTGAAAGTGAATAAGCGGGTAGGCCAGAAGAGTCAGGCCGATAAAGCAAAGGAGGATGGGAAGGAGGATGAGTAAAATAATGGCATTTTAGCTTCTTCAAGTATTGACAATTGTTTCTATTATCCGGATCACGGGGAATTATTTTACTTTTGCTTAAACTAAATCTGATCGATGGAAATGATTAAAAAATATATTAGAAAAGAAGATTTGATGAAATCCGGACTGATCTTTTCCGGACTGCTTATAGGTCTTCTTTTAGGGTTTATTGAATGGACAGGTCTTTTGATCATTGTAATTTTGGGAGGAATGGCTCTGATGTATTCATCACTGGAAAGAAACGAGCAATATTCCCGTTTCCTTTATCACAGTCTGGCTGCTGTTATTTTTGCAGCCTGTATTGCCCTGTATCAGCATATTGTTCCCGGATTTAATAATGTTTTGTATTTTGATAAGATCCGGGTTTCCAAAGATGCCGTTCCTTTTACCATGTATTTTAATGCGGATAAGCTGCTGGCAGGTTTGGTTCTGCTGTTATTGGTTATTCCGTTAAGAACAGATCTATGGCGGGGAATAAAGAAAACCTGGATGCTTTTTTTAATGACTCTCGCTCTTCTTCTCAGCCTGTCGGTTTTATTTCATTTTGTAAGATTTGATTTTAAATTCCATTCCTATTTTATTATTTGGGGAATCAATAACCTTTTCATTGTCTGTATGGCAGAGGAAGTCCTGTTCAGGGGATTCCTGCAAAGACATCTGTCTCTTCTGAATATCAGAAATGCGGATTTTATTTCGGTGGCTGTTGCGGCTTTGGGATTCGGTTTGCTGCACTGGCAGGGCGGAGCGGCCTATGTTTCTTATGCGGTAGTTGCCGGAGGAATGTACGGATGGATCTACCAGCGGTCACAAAATATCTTTGTAAATATTCTGGCTCATTTTTTATTTAATGTCATTCACATTATCTTTTTCACGTATCCGTTTTTGCAGTAGAATATATTTTTCAATTTAATACAAGAAAAGCCGTGCTATTGCGCGGCTTGACTATTTGGATATATAAAATTTGCTATGAAGTCCAGTTTTTAAGTTATGTTTTCGGGCCCTTTTACTCAAAGGAGTAAAAGAGCGGAATCTGAGTATTCAGATTAAAAAACATAAACAATACAATTAATATAGTTGTTCTATAGGCTGTTTCCTGTAATAGAACTTAGTTTCTTTCTTCTCTTTTTACAGTCATAAAGTAAGAAGTGAACACTACTAAACATGTTGCGATACCAATGTAAGTTACCATTTTGTTTTATTTTTAATTATTTGACTTTATTTTATCAATTTTCTAATTGCAATATTACAGTTTTCAAATCATGTGCCAAAGTAAATAATCATGATGTATATCAGTATGTTATGATGTTTATGTATAGGTTTTTATTAACTTTATGTTTACAAAAAATTAATATGTTTTTATGTAATTATTAATATATTTATTATGTTATCTGTAAAAATTTATAAAATTGACAAGCGTTTTTATGCTTCTATATTGGACTTGATAAAACAAAAAATAAGAAATGCGATGCATAATACCGGGTTTTGAGGTTGTTTTAAAACGTCAGATTTTACGAAATGAGAAATATATTATGTTAAGAAAACTTATTTTTTGAGCCTGAAATTTTATCACTCACTTTGGAAAAGCTGTCATATGATATGTCATCAATTGGAAAGTTTTGTCACATGTCATAGAAATACTGACACAGGTGAAACCCATACTGTCAGACTTTTTCAATGAAAATATTTTTCCTGTCCGCAAAATACCTTATAGTAAATACTTTGAGAGAGTATGATTGAAAAGACTAACGAGATGATAATTTTTCCATGTGTTTTTTCTAATCTCAGATGCTCAGGTAGGATTCAGATATAAAGGAAACTAAGAAGCCTGAAATTAAAACAGAATAATCGGATACTGGAATGCCATAAAGTTTTTTTATCAGTCAGTTATTAGTGGTAAGAAAGAGCTTTTCCTTATTTTTGTTGAAAAGAAGCCATATGGGACGCAGTTATATATTCCTTGCCTTAGCCATTATATTTGAGATCATTGCCACTACATTTCTGAAAAAATCTGAAGAATTTTCAAAGCTTTTACCTTCTGTGGTAACCGTTGTGGGCTATGCCGCCGCCTTTTACTTTCTAAGCCTTACCCTCCGGCAGATCCCTGTAGGAATAACGTATGCCATATGGTCGGGAGTAGGGATTGTTTTTATCACACTCATCGGGATTGTGGCTTTCAAGCAGGTTCCTGATCTTCCGGCACTGATCGGAATTGCCCTTATTGTGATCGGGGTGATTGTTATTAATGTGTTTTCAAAGATGGGGACGCATTGATTTTTAGATAAAAGATAAAAGATAAAAGATAAAAGATAAAAGATAAAAGATAAAAGATAAAAGATAAAAGATAAAAGATAAAAGATAAAAGATTTTATCATTAAACATCAATACGAAAGGCCTTTAGCCCGTTTATGCATATTATAATAATTTCAAATTTCAGAATTCAATAGGAGCGGGCTTTAGCCCGCTTACCAAAGAAATTATATTCAAATGGCTTTAGCCAAATTCTAAATCTAAACACAAATGCCGCAAATTTTTCACGAATATCACAATTATCTGTGAAATCTTTTGGAAAAAAGTTTACAAAAAAAGGCCGCTTTACGAATAAAGCAGCCCTTAATAATTCTCTTACGATAACTAGCACTGAACAGTTCCGCAAACGTGAAGTCTGTCCTGAGTTTTTACAGTGTGAGTTGGGTGGTCATGATCTCCTGCCTGAGCAAGTCCTAAACCACCTTGTAATTTTTTAGACAAATCTTTGTCTAGTGCTGTTACGAAGCTTTCGATCTTAAGATCTTCGATGTTTAGCTTCATCTTTTTGTTGTTTTCCATAATAAAACATTTTTTTAATTTGGCCTACTCTTTAAGGTTTTCGGCATTCCCTTGTTGTAAAGATATGAATTTTATTGCAACAAAGTTGCATTTAAATGTTAAAATTTCACCCCTATTTGAAATTTAAAGTTGAAAGGATTACTTTCTTTGTACATCCATGCTTCTCCTACCACAGCAGACCAATCTGAATTGTATCTCGGCTGTACATTTCCGTCTGTGATATATCTTTTATTGGTCAGATTATCAAAGATCCCACGGATAAACCATTTCTTGTACTGATACATAATACTCGCATCCAGCTTTATAAAATCCGGGATACGGACACCGGGAACATCAGTTTCGCGGACCATTGCAGCAGTTTCACCCAAAGCCAGGGAAAGCCCGTTCAGTGTTCCTTTCTGAAATTTATACATCACCCAGGCATTGAGCTGATGCCTCGGAACACTTGAAAATCTCTGCCCAACCATTTGCGAAGCATAAGGATCTTTTGAATACACTGAATTAATGTAAGAATAATTGGCAGTCAGTGTAATATTCGGGTAAATGGAACCGATTACATCAACCTCTATTCCCTGATTTCTTACCTGATTAAACTGAGTCATAAGGCCTGTAGCCGGATTCTGTGAGAATGAATTATTCCTGATAATCCTGTAAGCACTCACAGAAGTTGACAAAAGACCTTCAAACCAATCTTTTTTCAATCCCAATTCTGTGTTGTAACTTTCCAGCGGTTTCCATTCTTTCCCCTGCGGATCTGTTCCGGCCATTGGGTCAAAGCTCTGATCATAAGAGAAAAAAGCGGCAAAATTCTTTTGAATCATAAACGTAACCCCAACCCTTGGATTAAAGGCATGATGTCTGTATATTTTATCATCGCCTTCAGGAGAATAAGGGCCTTTGAGATACCTTTCCCGTCTGTTTTTGCTGTAACGGAATCCTGCATCTACAAATAAACGGTTCCAGAATTTAACTGTATTGTAAACATATGCTCCCAATGTTTTGTCCCGGGAAGATGTATAATCAATCTGATCGTCGGCCTCTGGCTGGGTGAGCAGGTCACGGTCTATTCCGTAATTCTGCTGATCCCGGTTAAAAACAAATTCATTAACGCCCTGGATATGTTCCGTATTGCTTTTGCTGCTGTTAAAATCTGCCCCAACAAGGACGGTATGAACGATATTTGGACTTATATTATAGCTTCCATTGACAAACAATTGAGTATTATACGTCAGATATTTTTGTTTATTTCTGAAACTTGAACGGATTGCATTTCCCGCATCGTCAAACATAGGCGGCGTGTAACTGGCAGTTCCACCCAGAAGGCTCCACTGGTCCAATGGCGTACTTTTAACAGAAGACTGCGAAACTATTTTCCATTTGTCATTCAGCTGATGGTTAAAGACCAATCTTCCGTAATGTTCATCAAGCTTGGAAGTCGGTAAATTCGGATCTCCCTGATAATTGGCATTCCACGGATGCTTTTGAACTCTGGTTTCAGCTTCATACTGAATAAAATTGCTGGATTGCAAAGCTCTGCCTACAATCATATTCCACTCCGCCAGTAAGAACGTATTTTTACTGATATTATACTGAATAACAGGAGCTACAACAAATTTCCGGCGTTTTGCATATTCGGCGTAATAGCCCTGGGATTCATAGGCAGCATTGAAACGGAAAGAAAACCCTTTCTCCTTCACGGCGCTTCCCAGATCCACAGCAGCCCTGTAAAATCCAAAACTTCCGGCAGCAATATTCGCTTCACCAACCCTGTAATTTCGTGGTGCTTTGGTATTGATATTTAATGAACCACCTCCGGTTCCCATCGAATTGACAAAACCAGCCGGACCTTTGATGATATCTACCTGCTCAATTAAGGAAACATCTTCCTGCGAAAGTCCTCCCGCAAAAGACGGCAGCCCGTTTCTGAAAGTACTCACAGGACTGAAACCCCGCAGCTGAGCGTTGAAAGTCCCGGCAAAAACATTTCCTGCCCCGGCAGCATCCCCGATATAAATTCCGCTCACATTCCGAAGTGCGTCCTGCACATCAAAAGCTCCCTGAAGATTCAGCAGGCTGCTTTTGATACTTACAATATTCTGAGGAATTTCCAGCAGCTTATCATTTCGTTTCAGGTTCCCGGAAAGACTGTCTGTTTTAATCTGCTTCATCGCCGTGAGGATCACTGCATCTATTTTTTCCGCAGACAGAGAATCCTTTTTCTCCTGAGCATTCACCAAAGAAAAAGTCCCGAAAAGGACAGCCGTCAAAAGGACGTAATTCTTCTTCATTTTTTCAATATTTATTGTTTAAATTTTCTGATCAATATCAACCCTGCGACAAAGCATCCCAAACTGATGATCCACAAAGTCAGTGTTCCATAGATGAAATCTGCCTTCTTTATTTCATGATGCCTGGCGGTAAAGGAAGGAAGTGTTTTAAGCTCATCCGGTGAGAAGTTGGACAGTGTTCTTTTTCCGTTCTTTACAGCGAAAACCCTGTCAAAAAAACAGGTCTGCCATTCTTTCTGAAAGTCTTTTACATCTTTTTTATATTCCTGATAATCTGCCCGGCTTGTACGTGCCAAAAGCGTGAAAAGATGTTCCGTACTCTGAACAGGATTGTATTTTATAAGTCTGAAAGCCATCTGATTGGCATTATGATCTCCTTTCCATAAAGAATCGATCAAGGCTTTCATTTTTTTCTGTTTGATGTAATAATATCCGGCAAAAAAAGCATCATTCTGATTGTCAAGAGTATCTGAAGGTTTATAAACCGGGGCGTATTTGGGAAAGTTTCTGTAAAAACTGTCGACAACCATTTTAGGCTTCATCGCCCATACCTCATCACTGATCTGTCTGTCTTTTTCTTCAAGATCCAGAAGTTTCAGGTCTGAAGGATATTTTGTCTGTGCTGTTTTATTGATTACTAACGGCAGAAGAAATAGTAGAAAAATCCACAATGTCATACATCCGAATAAATTGAATACGCTGTTCCTGTCCATGGAAATAATAGCAAAACACAGCGCTATCCACAAAACACAGTATGAAAAAAGCAAAAAGCACCAGAGAAAAGCATCCTGGAACGAAGGCATCCCCGATGGAGACAGCAGCATTCCTGAAATATTGATGATTAAAGCAGCAACAAAAATGATGATCAGCCGGATCAGTAATTTTCCAGACATTACCCTTTTCAAAGTACCCCCCTGAACGATCAGCAGATGGCTGATTCCTTTTTCTTTTTCGGAAGAGATGATATTATATACCAAGACGATGATCAGTAAAGGAATTAGATAGAGATTCACATACACAAGATCCAGCCGGCCCTCGAAAAGTATGGCAGGATTCGTCATTTCCCGGTCTACAGCCGCATAATCCGTATAGTAATTCACTTTTTCCGAAACCGGGGTGATATCTTTTATTCCGGCAGCAAGACCCGTCAGCGGATAAGGATGATCATAGGCAATACGGGGAAACCTGTAATCTATGACGTAAGGATTTCCGGCATTTTCTGCCTGCTGCTTTTTCTCAAGACTTGCCGTATCTGTAAAAGCCTTCAGGGTAGTCTGATAGTCTTTAACGGATTCTTTCTTTGCTTCGTCAATGGCTTCCTGTTTCTTTTGGGTCAGTAAATTCCCTGAATAAACAGCATAGCCTCCGATCATAAAAAAGAAAAAAAACAGCGCCCATACAGCCGGCTGCCGGGAAATGTGTTTCCATTCGTATATCAACAGCATGATCTTATCCTTCATAGGTCAAATAGTTTCGTTTAATAATGAATGTAAAGGAAAATACCAGTGCCGCTGTCCAAAACAACAATGACAGAACCGCTGTTATATGGTTTCTGATCACAGACCCTACGGAAGGATATTCATATTTAAAATCCGGAAGACTGCTGTAAAAGTCTTTATTGCTTAGCTTCGTTTTTTCAGAAATGGCAAGTTCAAGTTCCCTTTTGTTCAGCCTGTCCATAATATTATTTCTGTATGATTCAGCTTTGTTGAAAAAATCAATATGATGAGAAACGTCCGTACCTGCAAAGGCCATAGAAAGCTGGCGTACCGCAAGAAACGGATTGATCACACTCATATTCTCCATAAAATACTGCTGCTGTTCAAATTTAGTTTCCACCTTTTTTGAGTAAAAACGGCTCACTTTGTTTTCGTACGCTTCAGCCTGGATAAGGTCAAGGGCGAATCTTATCTTTTCGGGTAGCTGGCTGATGCTGTCTGCATGAAATCTGTTTAAATGTTTTTTAAGGTAAATTTCAGATCGCTCGGTATAAGGACCATCGTTTCCAAGTCCCTTATCAAATCCTGTTTTAATCTGATGTTCAAATTCATGATAAGAAGGTAACGGATACTGTCCATCAGCTGCTGAACTGCTGAATTTCGGGATCAGCAGGACACAAAGAATCCACACGGTGATAGAGGTCATTAACGAAGACCATGATGAACGGCTAAATGCTGAAATCAGCAGAACCACTCCGGAAATAAGAAAAAAATAGACCACATATAAACCGATCCAGCATAATGCCCGGATCAGATGATTTAAAGGTTCATTTTCAAACAGCAAACCTCCAAAAATGACCAAAAAAGGAGGAACCGTGAATAAAAGGACTGCCAGATAAAGCGCTATGAATTTTCCCGTAACCAGATGTCCCAGTGAAGCGCCCTGAACGGATAGAAGTTTTAGAAAACCCTTTTCACGTTCGGACGAGATAGACGAAAATCCCAAACCAATAGTGAATAACGGCATCAGCCACTGAAAAAAAAATGCAGTATTAAGGTCCGGCCTTCTCATAAAAGCCTGAAGATCCGGCAGTCTGTATGAATGTAATTGTGGGCGTTTATGCGCTTCCACTCTATAATAATTTTCTGAATAGATCCCTGTTCCGGATTCCAGAAGGGAGAGATAATTTACGGGTTTAAAAAGGAATGTTCCCCAATGTGCTGCGCTGTGGTTATTCCTGTTCTGTTCCTTCCATTCCCTGTCAATAGAATGTTTAGCCTGATTATTTTTAACGGAAGCTGTATGGAGCTGTGCATAATTGCTTCCCCAGACTCCCAGCAGAATCAGAATAAAAAACAATACAAATATTTTCAGACCATTTTCCTGAAATGCCCGGAATTCATGTTTAGCTGTTAAAATTATTATCTTAAAATCAGTCATTCATTGATATTTGATTCATTCCCATCCTGAAATCTATTCCCATCTCGCTATTGCAACATTGTAGCAAAAGTAATCATTATTTTAAATAATGCACTATTGTTGCAATAAATATTCGCAATTTTTTTTTGACTTATTTCAAAAAATGGAACTATCGCAGATCAAACATGACTGTTAATCATAAAATCTAAATCAGCTCTGCATGTACTGCAGGTATATTTTCTCCAGTTCAGCGGCTGTGACGCCAGAGGTATCCATTTCTTTCACCAATATTCCGTTTTTTAGAATCCCGATGCGGCTGCATGTTTCCCGGACCCTGAAAATGTCATGGGAAGCCATTAATATCGCCGCTCCTTCTTCCGCGAGTTTTTTGAGTAATGCTGAAAGCTCATTGCTGGCGAGTGGATCCAGCCCGCTTGCAGGTTCATCCAGCAGATATACTTTGGCCTTTTTTGCATAGGCAATGGCAATCCCTACTTTCTGTCTCATTCCTTTTGAGTAGGCACTTGTTTTTTTGTTGTGAGAATCCTTTTGCAGTCCGCATTCTGTGAGGATATCAGAAAGTTCTTCTTTACTGTACTCCCTTCCTGCGAGCTTACAGAAATAATAGAGGTTTTCAAGACCGGTGAGATAAGGATAGAGATTTACATTTTCAGGAATATAACCGGTCATTTCCCTTGCTTTTTTTGCATCTGTGCTTGTGCTTACCTTATTCAGGGAGGTTATTCCTGTATCAGGCTGTAAGAAGCCCAGCAGCATATTCAGGGTTGTAGATTTTCCGGCTCCGTTCGGACCAAGCAAACCATAGATTTCCCCTTCTTTCACGGATAATGAAAGGTTTTTCACCGCCTGTTTCCCATTATAGGATTTACTTGTATTTTCTATCTCGATCATAATCGTTACTATTATTGATTTTTAGTATTTTATAAATCTCTTTAATGCAATATTGTTTCAAAAATAAAGATTATATTTGTTACTGCAACAATATGGCATTAATTATATTGAAATTTATTCAGAAAACATGAAACAGTCGAGAAATACAATAGCAAGAAAAGAGATCACAAGGCTTATCCACGAATCCGGAGTCGCTTTGTCCCATGCGGAACTGCAGGTTCTATTGGATGGAATCTGCGACCGTGTCACAACTTACAGGGTATTGGAAAGATTAATGGATGAAGGCATCATTCATAAAGTGGTAGATATAGACGGTACGATAAAGTATGCCGAATGTCACACCTGTACGACGGAAATTCATCATCATGATCACCTGCATTTCAGCTGCGAACAGTGTAAAACAGTGACTTGTGTGGAAGATGTTGAGCCCAAAATCAAATTACCTATCAGCTATAAAGTTCATAAGATCAATTTGACGGTATCGGGGATTTGTCCGAACTGCCAGTAATTTTTTTCTTTAAAAAGATAAAAGCTATCTTCGGTTATTAAACACTAATTTCACAAATGTTTTTCACGAATGACACTAATATATTTGAAGTAATGGTGCTATTTGTGAAAGTATTTGCGATTTAAAAAATCTTTAAAACAAGATGCTTATTTCACGTAAAGGCTTATTAAAAAGGCTTTTGACTTCAAGGGGAGCAAAGATTTATGGCTGCGCCATTGATGAAGCACACGTTTTATGCGCACGCTTCATCGAATCAATCGAAGATTGATTTTTGGCTTTGCATAACTCAAAATATGCGGTGTTATGATAAAAAATCTTTGCGTTTATGAAAACACTAATTTCACAAATATTTTTCACGAATGACACTAATATGTTTGACGTAATGGTGCTATTTGTGAAAGTATTTGCGGTTTAAAAGATCTTTAAAACCAGATGCTTATTTCACGCAAAGGTTTATTTAAAAAGCTTTTGACTTCAAGCTGAGCAAAGATTTATGGCTACGCCATTGATGAAGCACACGTTTTATGCACACGCTTCATCGAATCAATCGAAGATTGATTTTTGGCTTTGCATAACTCAAAATATGCGGTATTATGATAAAACCTTTGCGTTTATGAAAACACTAATTTCACAAATATTTTTTCACGAATGTCACTAATATATTTGACGTAATGGTGGTATTTGTGTTAAAAAAATTCAGATGCTGCTTAAATTAAACTGTCATTCCGATATCAATTCCTTTGATTTTTCTATAAAGATCGGTTGCATAGTTATCTGTCATTCCTGAGACAAAATCTATTACGCCAAGCACTTTCTGATAATCCGTTCCCTCTTCATATACGAATTGTCTAGGAAGCAGTTTCAGGGCTTTTTTATCATAAGATTTCCTCTCATCCTCCGGTTTCAGAATAGACGGAATGAAATGATCAAGAAGTTCGTACATAACGTTGTAACCGGCATTTTCAATTTCCACCACCGCTTTATGGTTGTAGATCTTTTCAATGGAGAAGGCTTCGATGTCCTGCAGGGCACGGTTTTCAGATTTATACATATCAAGAAGGCCGTTATCCAGATTTCCCTGAAGAATATTTTCAAAATTATGCTTATAGATCTCAAGTGATTTATTGATCAGGGCATTGATCGCTTTTGCGCGCAGGTAAGAGATCTTCTCGTTTTCGTTGGAAATAGAAGCCAGTTTGTTCTTGACACGGTCTGTATCACTGCTTTCCGATCTGATCAGTTCAAAAAACAGGTTTTCACAGTCTGAAGTGGATACGATTCCCAATCTGTGGGCATCTTCCATGTCGATAATATTGTAGCAGATGTCATCCGCAGCTTCTACGAGCCATACGAAAGGATGTCTTTTGAATATATAAGGTTCTTCGTTTTCAAGAATAAGATTCGTTCCTTTTGCAATTTCCAGGAAAATATCTTTCTCGTTCTGGAAAAATCCGAACTTTTTTCTGTGGATAATTCCTTTTTTCTTGGCTACAGCCTCACAGGGATATTTTGCAATACTGGCCAGGGTAGAAAAAGTAAGCTGGATTCCGCCATTATCTTTTCCTTGCTGTTGTTGTGCCAGAACTCTTATGGCATTGGCATTTCCTTCAAAATTTACCAGATCTGCCCATTCCTTTTCATTGAATTTCAGCTTCAGATCTTTTTCATTTCTTTCAAAATAACTCGCAATGGCATCTTCTCCCGAATGTCCGAAAGCGGGATTTCCTACGTCATGACATAAGCAGGCAGCGGCAATAACGTTTCCTAAATTATGAAGATAGAAGTTTTTGGAATCTTCCGTAAGGTCATTTTTATAGGCATCAAAGATAAATTCTCCGATAATACTTCCCAAACTTCTGCCTACCGACGAAACTTCCAGCGAGTGCGTCAGCCTGTTGTGTACAAAAACACTTCCGGGAAGAGGAAAAACCTGGGTCTTATTTTGCAGTCTTCTGAACGCAGAAGAGAAGATAATTCTGTCGAAATCTCTCTGAAAATCAGTTCTTGAAGCCTTGGTATGCGGATTGTTTCCTGTACGCTGATTCGTGAAAATCTGGTTTAAATTCATCATTTTTCAAAATTACTCCAAATTTTATTTTTACGGAATAGTATTTGAACTTTTATTGAAAAGCAAAGCCATGCCTGAAGGACCATCGATACTTTTAATGAAGGAAAATCTGCAGCCGTTTGCCGGAAACCCGGTGACTGAGGCTTCAGGAAATGCAAAATTCGATAAGGAGCCCCTGACCGGCCAAACACTTAAGGAAATCCGTACTTTCGGAAAACAGACTTATCTTGTTTTTGATACAATGGCGGTCCGGATTCATTTACTCATGTTTGGATCATATAGCATTGATGAGCAGACAAAACCTGACAAGAGTCTGCAATTATCCCTTCATTTCAAAACCGGCAGCCTCTATTTCTATACGTGTTCCGTAAAAGCTGTAGATCTTGAGTATTTATCAACGATTGACTGGGAAGCTGATATTATGAGTGATGCGTGGAATCCTGAAAAAGCAGAAAAGAAACTGAAATCCAAACCTGAGATGATGGTTTGTGATGCGCTGATGAATCAGGATATCTTTTCGGGTGTCGGAAATATTATTAAGAATGAAGTGCTGTTTAGAATAGGAATTCAGCCTGAAAGTCTGGTGGGAAATCTTCCTCCCGGGAAACGAAAGGAACTCATTGCTGAAGCCAGAAATTACAGTTTTGACTTTCTTAAATGGAAACGGGAACTTACATTAAAACAACACTGGCTGGTTCATACCAAAACCATTTGCCCGATATGCGGTCAGAAACTTGTAAAAAAGCAGACCGGACTTGGAAAAAGACGAAGCTTTTACTGTGAGAAAGATCAGAAACTGTATTAAGTTACAACTATTTTAAACCTTGCCAATGATAATTAAACAAACCTGCATACTTAGTTTTTCATTGCATTTAATAATCGCAAGGGTAGACAAAGTTTTTTGAAGTAAACTATTTTAATAAAGATAAACAAAGGCATTTCATTTAAAAAAGCAAAACAGTTATCTGTTAATTAAAATACTCCCGGTCTTAAGCCAATATTTTTTCTCACTTTTTTAAATTTATTTACAAAATCTATTTTGACCAATGTTTTTTCCATTTGAAGAAGAAGGTGGAAACTCTTTATCTTTGGGCTTCAGCTGAATTCATCACTAAATGAATAACTATAACCTAATTCAACTTAAATTTTCACGAAATGACAGACAACACATGGCTCGACAGATGGAACGACAGATACAGCATGGAAGAATTCGCTTACGGAACAGAGCCCAATCATTATTTAAAGGAACAGCTGGAAAAATTGAATCCGGGTTCTGTTCTTTTTCCTGCGGAAGGTGAAGGAAGAAATGCCGTTTTCGCAGCTGCAAAAGGATGGAAAGTTTCAGCTTTTGATATCAGCAGTGAAGGAAAAAACAAGGCTTTAAAACTGGCAGAGCATCACCATGTAAGCATTGATTATCAAATCGGTGAGCTTCAAAACCTGAATTTTCAGACGGAACAGTTTGACGTGATTGCGCTTATCTATGCACATTTTCCTGCGGACATCAAGTCATCCATTCATCAGATGCTGGATCAGTATCTGCGTAAGGGAGGAATGATTATTTTCGAAGCCTTCAGCAAAAAGCATCTTGACTATGTCACCAAAAATGAGAAGGTTGGCGGGCCGAAAGATATAGGCTCGTTGTTTTCAATTGATGAGATCAAGGCTGATTTTCCCGGCTACCAAATTATAGAACTTGAAGAAAAAGAAATAGAGCTCAGTGAAGGGTTATTTCACAACGGAACAGGTTCTGTGATCCGCTTTGTAGGTCAGAAACAGTAGATCTAACCATCAGAATTCAGAAATCCGCCGGCATATTTTGTAAAGAAATCGGATCTGTAGACTTCCCCGATGGGAATTTCGGCTTCCTCAATGTAGATATTATGGTTATCAAATGAGTCGATGAAATCAATATTGACCACATAAGATTTGCTTACCCTGAGAAAGGTTTCCCAACAGATTTTCTGATGGATGGTTTTCAGATTCATGGCTGTAATAAGCTTCTGCTGGCGGGTATGGATCACTACATAATCTTTCAGTCCTTCTATAAATTTAATGTCTGAAAAACTGATCTTGTAAAATCTCCTGTCCGCCTTGATGAATAAAAAATCTGCCGTATTGGATTCTACCGTATTTTTCACCGTATCTTGGGATAGAAGTCCGTTATAGAGAATGGCCTTGTCTATCGCTTTGTCCAGTCTTTCAGGATCTATAGGCTTCAGCAGATAATCTACAGCTTCCAGTTCGTAGCTTTTTAATGCATACTGGGAATAGGCGGTTGTGAAAATAATCAGGGATTTTTTCGGCAGCATTTCGGCAAATTCCAGTCCGGTAACCATGGGCATTTCAATGTCCAGAAAAATAAGATCGGCATCATTGGTTTGAAGAAAATCCAGTGCGGAAGGGGCATTGGAAAATTCTCCCAGGATTTCCACCTTTGAAGTTTCCTGGATCAGTGAGCGCATTTCTGCTCTTGCCAAGGGCTCATCATCTACAATAATACAGTTCATACAGGAATTTTTAAATTAACGGTATATTCTTTTTCGCCGGAAATAATATTCAGTTCAAACGTTTCTCCGTACAGGAGTTCCAGTCTTCTTTTAATATTGGCCAGTCCCAATCCGCCGGAATTTGTATGAGATATGGTCATACCCGGATTCATGGAGTTTGTACAGGTGAAATAAAGGATTTTATCATCAACATTTACCTTTATTTTAACATAAGATTCGGTACTGCTGATATCTATACTGTGTTTTACGGCATTTTCTACAAAAGTGGTGAATAAATTCGGAGGGATAAAGGTACTTTTTACCGTTCTGTTTTCCGTATCCGCATTGATTTCAAAAGAAAAATGATCTCTTCTGATCTTTTCAAGGTTGAGGAAATTGGACAGAAAATCTATTTCTGACACGAGTAATGTTTTTTCCTCACCATTCTCATACAGCTGATATCTCAGGAACTCTGAAAGCTTGACAATCACCATTGATGCTTTTTCCGGATCTGTTCTGGTGAGCGCTTTCACATTATTCAGCATATTGAACAGGAAATGCGGATTGATCTGATTGCGGAGTTCATTCAGCTCCATCTGCAAGGTAAGGTTATTGAGTTCGGTGATCCTTTTGTTATCTGTGATCCATTTCTGAAGGAGTTTTACTGTCGTTGTGGTCAAAATGATGGGAATACACATCAGAATACCTTCATAAATGCTGCCTCTATCCCCTTCTTTTTTGATATTTTCAACTCTGAAATCTTCGAAGAAAAATTTAAAACTATATCCTATCATATTCAGCCCTGCGACCCCCATCAATATGAGCAGAACCAAATAGGTAATGTATTTTGTTTTAAAGAAAAATTTCGGGACCAGGACATATATATTAATGTAGACCATCCCAATCAGGACCGTATACACAAAGAACAGAACATAATACTGATAAGCGCCGGAATACCAATGCCAGAACCGTGCATTATACATCAGCATAAAAAAGAAAACAAGAAATGTAAAATGCCTCCAGAACCGGTACCGGTCTTCCACCAGAAAGTCCATGACCAGTGTTTCCTTAAATCCTGAGGTTCCGTTTCCCATAGTATTTGTCCGTTTTAATACAAAACAAAAATAGAGAATAACGTAAAGAATAGCTATAATATTATACAAACCCTGTATTTTTTTATACGAATTCTAAAGCAGCCGGATTTCGTATAAATTAGAAGCGGTTTGGTATAAAAACAAATTCCTGTGGCTTAATTCTCTTTTTCTTTGCCCTGTTCAATTTTTTTTAATGCTTATGGAATTAGCCGTTTTTCAGGAACTTACAGAAGAAATAACCTTAGAATGTTTTTATATGACAGAATCCCAGCAAGAGGAGAAAGTAATACAGCTGATCGACCTGCATCATTTTGTGGAATGCTACGGTTCTCCAATTAAGATTTTAAGCTACATCCAACATCCTATTAATATCATTCATGAAAACGGATTCAAAAAAGGAATTCTATTTTATGATCTGAAACATTCGGGACCATTTGACTGGAATGCTTTTGAAGAGTTTAAAAGACGGAACCACCTTAAGGAAATCTGGTTTGTCTTTGTGGAAGAAGATTCTGTTTCTGACACGATGCGCCACACCGATTTTATTGCCGAAAACAGTTTAGAGATATTCTATGATAAAATATTCGTGTTCAATTTTTTCCAATCTGTCATAAAACCTTTAAAATAAAACCATGAAAACACTGAGAAGAGCTCTCGTTCCACTGGCATTACTGCCATTTAAAAATATAGTATATGCCCAGAAAAAAGATAGTATTCCCCTAAAGGTAAGGGCATTTTTTGCCGATAAATTTCCACAGAACCGCGACCTTAATATTGAATTTACCCAAACGGCTCCTTTTCAGTTTTCATCAAAACTTCATGGAAATGCGCTGCCTGATCATAAGGTTAAAAGTTTTCAGCAGGTAAAAGCAGGCGTCAATATTTATTTTGTCAAAAAGAAAAACTGGCTTCTGAGCACCGCCCTGAACTACCGTTATACCGCTATTGATACGGAAGAAGCTCTTTTAACTGGAAATAATACAAAGAATGACTATCATTATCATTCCGAAGCTTTAAATCTGAGCTATTTTTCAAAATTATGGAACAAGACAGCGATATACAGCGCCAGTGTTTCGGCTGATGGAAGTGATCAGCATTTTGAAAGAATCCGGGGAATGGTGACTGCCTCATTGGTGTTAAAAGCCACGCCAAAAACAAAAATGCTCATAGGAATTGCAGGTATTATTGATCCCAGCTCCCAGGTACCTATTCTTCCGGTTTTCACCTATGAAAATAAATTCAACAATGGTTGGGTACTCGATATCCTTCTTCCCAGAAAAGTGATGGTGCGTAAAGATATTTTCTCCAACAGCAGGATTTCTCTGGGTACCGAAATGGACAATACTTCTTTTTATACGTACCGGAACAACAGAACGTATGAATTCCGGCAGCTGGAAATCAATTCCGGAGCTATCTATGAGCATAATCTGGGCGGTAATTTCATCGGAACTTTAAAGACGGGAATCAGGGCAGTTCCGCAGGCTAGAGCTTTCGATAAAGAGGAATCTATCAGGGATTATATTTTTGAGGCGAATTATAAACCTTCA
The DNA here is from genome assembly GCF_016745235.1 of Chryseobacterium endalhagicum. Classification (GTDB taxonomy): domain Bacteria; phylum Bacteroidota; class Bacteroidia; order Flavobacteriales; family Weeksellaceae; genus Chryseobacterium; species Chryseobacterium endalhagicum. The sequence continues at coordinate 1,590,519 of NZ_JAELVM010000001.1, forward strand.
TTTTATTTCAATGTTGGAATATCTTATAATCCGTTTGGAAAGCCGCGGGTGAAATAGTTTTTTTTGAATTCACGGATGTACGTAGATTTTCACAGATGATAGCGGATTAATTTGTTTGTATTCGTCAGGGAATCTGGTGAAAAAATAATGAATAAAGGCTTCGACTCCGCTCAGCCTGACAGTTGGTAACATTGTGCATAGTATTAGCGATGTCAGGCTGAGCGGAGTCGAAGCCTGACTGATTCTAATGAGAAATCAGTTACTCCAGAAATTACATTTAACTATTAAATAATTTGTAGATCAGTTCCTGTCTGGGAATCTTGGCCCAGGAAGCTGTAGCGTTAAGAAAATCAATGCTGTGAACGTTAAAAAAATTCTACTGTTCGAAGCGCGACACTCATTTTGAACCGATACTCATAATGGAATTCGCGCAAGTTTAGAATTTTTAGAGAACAGCATTGATTTTTAGCGAAAGATTCCAGCCTTGAATTTTTGGTCCTTTTGTTTTCAAGACAAAAGGACAAATAAACAAAAAAAACTATTCAACAATCCTTACAAAATAATTTTTAAGCAGCTCTTGAATCTGTTCCCGTAATTTTTCCTCAACGAAACCTTTTTCCTCCTTAGAATACTCGAAATATTCTGCTAATTCCTCAATACTTAACGAAGTTTCCAACAACTGAAGAATCACAGAAGTGAAAGGATCGGGCATAAGGTGAAACAGTTCTTCATCAGTATTGTAGAAGAGATTTTCATATTTACCTTCTTCAGAATGCTTGTGATTTTCCTCTTTCCAGTTGAACCGGGATTCATAAATATAGATAAACGGATTTCGGACAAAATGTTTTTTATGAAGATCAGATGGGTTGTTTTCTGTCAGTTCCTGAAGTTCTTTTTTCAGGATATTCAATCTTGTTTGAAAGCATAAAGCACCCTTATGGTCCTTCTGGATCTCAATCTTAAAGGTTTCCAGCTGATGGAGATCTGAAATATAATTGGACGTTTTTTCCGGTAAATTTGTGATGATGTCTAATAAATTTTGGCCAAACTCCTCAATCGTATTTGAATCATAAACGGATTCCTGAAACTGAGCGAAAGTCTTTAAAACCTGAAGTGTCTGAGGATAATAACGTTCAAAAAATCTCTTTTTGATTTTAAGATCTTTCAGAATCGTGCTTTGTTTTGATGCCGGAAGTTCAGGATGAAGGATAGAATTAAAAGATCTCCCTTTTATCATCTGTAATATCGAAAACCCAATGCCAGCGGTACCTGTCATAAGTCCGAGGTCTTCAGAATTTTGAATGCCCCATCCGGAATGATGGTTTTCCCTGCTTTTTCTTAAACCTTCCAAGGTGATTTCTGTAGCCAGTTCTAAAGCTTCCTGATCTCCAAATACCTGATGGTACTGCAGCAGAAAATCGGAAAGCCCACCATAACCGCTGAAAAGGATGTGATTCCGTTTAGCTCTTGTCTGAATATCATTTTTACATCTTTCAAATATCTTTTTGCAGTCTTTTTTGTACGCCGGATTACTAGTGATCTTAAAAGCTGAAATCCTTGCATTTCCAATGCCACAGGCTCCGTGTGCCCATGCATTAAGATCAAAATCTTCCGGCTGGAAAGTCTTTTTATTCCAGTCAAATAAGTCAGGCAGGTTATTTTTGGAAGCTTCCCATCTCAGATCCATCCAATTGTTGGTTGAAGCATCATAATAAATATCTTCATAGCGGAAGGCCTGTTCAGCCAGCCAGATCAATTCATCATTTTCAAAATATTTTCCCAGCTGGAGCAGACAGAAGCCAATTCCTGCATTGCCATGGGAAAAGCCGCATAAAGAATCCATGGACAGCTGGTTTTTGCCCCATTTAATTCCGGACTCAGCGACTAAAGATTTTTCCAAAAGGGTAGTGGCCAAAATCACAATATCCTTACCTGTTTTCGGATCTTCTGTGAAATGATAAAGCATACAAACGGCCGTTAAAATCCCCGAAAGCCCGATCAGCAGATCCTCCGTCTGTTCTGCCATTATTTTTTTCCGGTAGATCGTATAAATTTCGGTAACCTGTTCAAGGTATACACTTTTACCCGTAACCCGGAACAGCTCCAAACCCAGATAAATCACTCCGCTTATTCCATCATAAAGGCTAGGATTGGCAATTTTACGATCTATGGAATACTGATAAATTATAGCGAAAGCTTTTTCAGCGGTTTCAAGATCTTTTTCCTTTCCATCGTTTTCGTACAATGCCAGGAAAAACCATGCAATGCCTCCCGTTCCGTTCCATAAAGAAGGGTTGAAACCGGATGAGAAAACTCCCTTATTATCAAGGGAAATGGTTTCCCAGTAGAAACCGTCTTTACCATGTTTCATTTTGGAAAGGAGAAATTCCCTTATTTCATCCAGCCCCGATTGTAGCTCGTTAAATTTCTGGTTTGCTGTCATAATTATGGATTAGAGGGATCATTTGCATGATTAAAAAAAGAATATAGGATTCCTCAGCATTCACTATTCCCAGCCTGTTATTGGCCATATGGATAAAACTGAGCAAAGCCTCGTCTACAGCATCTGCTGATAATCGGGATTGAGAATATCCTTTGAAAACCTTTTTGTTGGTTTTGAGAAACTCCTGAAATAAAGAATCTGTCGGTTGATCCAGTGAGTTCCAGAATTCCGTAAGATTTTCAGTCAGTACATTCCGGTAGAGATCAAATTGATTTTGAAAAGCATTCAGAACATTTTTCCTGTCTTGTTCCTGCTCATCAGCATTCTCAGAGAAAGGAACCGGAAGCCAGCTTTGTATAAACTTGTCACACAATTGCTGAATAGAGCTTTGAGGAAATTCCGATCCTTTAAAAAATACCAGATGGGTTTTTAAAGCAAGAAGATAACGTTCAGAGGCTGTTAATGGGTTATTCTGAACCAAATTATGCAAAATAAACCGTGATGATGCGCAAAATTGCTCTTCGGCATAGATCATGGTCTTTGTATTGCCATACCGCTCTGTTTCCGGAATGTATTCAGCTTCTTTTAATGTAATACTGTCTCCGCTGAGGTTTTCATAAGCTGTGATGTGATCTTTTAGCAAAGAAAGAACATCATCCGATTCTTCATCAGTCAGAAGAAGCCGAAGCCGGATATGATAACCGTTTTCAAAATACCGGATAAAGAAAAACTGTACTTCCCGCTTCAGTGCGGTTTCAATATTTTCAATACACGGATGCACAACACCTTTCAACACAGTATCTGCATGATCCTTGTGGTATAAATAATACGTTTTCCAGTTTGTTTCCATAATTTAAAAATGATACCATTGGATCAGATGTTCAGAGACTCTTTCCTGAGCTTGATCCACAGAGGGCAATACTTCTTCCAGATAGATAAAAGATCCTGCTCTGTTGAGGAGTTTGATGAAAAGGCCAAAAAGCAAAGGCTGTTTAAAATCAATAAACTGAGGCTTGTAATCGTCCCTGGTTCCGGCAGTTTTATCCGGTGAAGGCTCTTCAGGAATGTAGGAAGACTGCAGATAAAGAAAGACCGAAGAAGGAAGTTCTTTTTCCAGCAGCCATTGGTGAAAACGCAGAAAATAAATACCTTCATTTTCCTGGTTATTTTGCCGTGGAATCATATTGAAATCGATCAGCCAGCCTTTACGGCGCAGGACCAGTTTGTCTTCATAGATAATTCTTGGGAAAATCCTGATCTCTTCACTGCTGAATTGTTTTGAATGATGAAGATCAATAACCTGAATCAACGGATGATAACTGACATAAGTGCAGGGATTGAAAAGAGCCATCAGCTGATAAAGGTTCGATCTGTTGGTAATACTTTCCAGGCACAGATCAAAAGCGTAGATCTCTTTTTGCAGAACAGTATCCAGTAAAGAAACACGGTCCTGGTCTTCATAATAAACAACAGCGATCCGGTCCAGAGGAATCTGCTGAGATTTTTTCATCTGAGTATTGGAAGACGGCATTTTCACTTCAAAATCCAGTAAAGGCGGATGGATATTGGCGTTAAAACTGGAATCATCATTAAGCTCAATAAGCAGTTGGTCCGGAAATAAGCGTCTGTTGTAATCTTTATGGAGTTCAGCAGTTTCAGGATCAAATAAATGAAGGAACCTGCCGCTCATTTTACCCATTCCCTGCATCAGTCCGTTCACAACCGCTTTTGTTCCCGTTCCGGATTTTTGATCAAAAAACTGAAGAAACACAGAACCTGCCGGGCAGGATTGATCTGAAGAAGGCAGCTGGCTCAGGTTTTTCTTTTGAATTTTTATTTCATCAAACTGTGCTTCCTGCTGAAGATCTTTCCAGAACAATTCCGGCCAGATATCCGGTTGGATTTGCTCTTCTTCCGTTTCAGTTTCACTTTTTTGGCGGTAATATTCATGATAAAAAGTGACAAGAGGAATGGGCTGGTCTTTTTTGTATGTGGATTTAAAAAAGTTTTTGATCCTGTTTTTCTCCCTGGCCCGGATATCAAAAGCAGATAAGCGGTTTGCCAGTTCTGATAAATGCGTAGCTAATTCATTGACTGCACTTTCGCTGACTTTATGAACCTGATCGGTATACGCATCTTCGTAAATAAATCCTTCCTGACGATAATCCACAGGGATATAGGGCAGTTTTTCAAAACCTTCTCCATTTTTATATTTTTCAAGGATATGGTCAAGGATGTTCTTGATCTCATCTTTCGGGAGTTTGATAATTCCGGCCTGATTTTCAAGGTCTGAAATGGTACGGTCAAACAGGGCTGAACTGTCTTTTAAAAGAATTTCTCTTTGTGCTATTCCTGCGGTTCCGAATTCATTTTTTACCTGCTGAAGATGATCAATAAGCTGACAGAGCTGTTCCGTAGATCCGTTCCCATTTTTATGTTCTGCCAGAAACTTTAAAAGATGACTGTCCCAATCCGGATCAATTTCAGAACATTCCAAAGTAAGCTCCAGAAATCCTGAATCGACCAGTTTTAAAACATAATGCTTTAATTCCGAAGAATCTGCATCGATCTGCATGGAAAGATGTTCGATAAATGATGCAAGAGAAATACGTTCTTCGGAACCACTGATCATTTCTTTAATGTACCGGTTCACTCCTGTTGCCTGGATTTCCTGAAAGACCTCAATATTCACACAGTTCATGAGAAAGCTGAAACGTCCGTTAGTTTCCGTCATGCTGCTGTTGATATTCACAAACAGTAAGCCCTGAAGATCAGGATGGCGCTCCATGAGTTTCTTGATGCGTTTAAGAAGCTTATTATTCAGACGTATTTTACTGGTTGGAATTTCCGGAGCTGAGATCTCTACATCATTTTCAGCAGTCATTTCAGTAAGCCCTAAATACGTGAAAGTACTGAAAGGAGAGGTCTTGTAAGCCATCCGGGTAAGATAGCGGAGCACACTGAATTCCATCCGCTCATTGTCTTTGTTCAGTGATTGTACATCTGCATTCCTGAAACCTTCAAGCTGTTCGTAAAGATCTTTGCTGGAAAGAAGAACTCCGTTTTTGAAAGGATATTCTCCGGCCAGCTCCTGAATGGTATGCCTTTGTAACCACTGCTTTTCCTGAAAATCTTTGCCCCATAACTGTTCAAATTCTTTACAGGTTCTGCCTGCATTCAGCCATTCTTCCCATGTATTCTTGATGGAATTAAAAGTTTCAGACGGAATTTTTTCCGCTAAATTCTGTACATTCGAACGTTTATTGAATACGGATCGCTTCAGGTTCAGCAGCAGTTTTCTCTCCTGATCATCAGAAGATTGTTGAATCAAAGCATACAATTCATCACATAACTTTTCATTGCAGGCCTGATCGTGATCTGTAATTTCCTGCCACTGATTCAATAGTTCTTCAACGTTTTGGATCGCAGATGTATTCAGGCTTTGTACGGGCAATGCTGCAAATCGTGTAAAAATATAAGGTAAAATATTCAGGTTCATTTTCCGTAATTTATTTTCCGAGTTCAAGTTGATTTTTCACTAAATGATAATAAGCACCTCTTGATTGGGTTAGAGCTTCGTGATTGCCCTGTTCAACAATTTTTCCTTTGTCCATCACGATAATATTATCGGCATGAACTACTGTGCTCAGTCTGTGCGCCACAATAACGACCGTTCTGCCCTGAAAAAAGAGGTTCAGGTTTTCTACAATCAGTCTTTCATTATTGGCGTCCAGGGAATTGGTAGCTTCGTCCAGAAATATATAATCGGGTTGGCGGTAGATCAGCCGGGCGATGAGAAGCCGTTGTTTCTGGCCTTCGCTCAGACCTGTTCCTTCACTGCCGATCTGCGTTTCATAAGAAAAAGGCAGGCTTTCAATAAAGTCCTGCATATTGACCATTTTACAGGCATCTATTACCCGCAAAAGATCTTTTTCCGGGCTTCCTACCCAGATATTTCCGGCTATGGTGTCCGTAAAAAGGAAAGAATCCTGCATAACGGCTCCGCACTGTCTGCGTAAGCTTTTGGCACTGATCAGTTTCAGATCCTGTCCGCAGAAAGTGACCGTTCCCCGTGTTGTATGGTAGAATTTAAGCAGCAGCTTCAGAAGAGTGGTTTTTCCGCTTCCGCTCATACCTACGATGGCGGTTACTTTTCCGGCAGGAATGGTCAGCGAGATCTGGTGAAGCACATCAGGGGATAATTTTCCATACCGGAAACTTACATCGGCCAGCTCAATAGATCCGGACTTTCCTCTCTGTAAAGCCAAGGTAGAGTGGGCATCTTCTGTCTCTTCATATTCTACTTCCGAAATACGCTGCAGGCTGAATTTTGCGGTCTGCATGGAACGGATAAAATCGGAGAGTTGGTTGACGGTTCCATTCAGTGCGCCGTACATATACGTGATGGCAAGCATGGCCCCAAGCGTCAGATTTCCGTTGATGACCAGGGATGCGGTAAGGAAAGTCGTTAATACCCCTGTGGTTTCATTGATGAAAAGAGCGACGCCCTGAATCCGTTGATCCAGTTTCAGATTTTCCATTTTCACTTTATAGGTTTCTTCCTGCATGGTTTTCCAGAGCTGGTTTTTTTCCTGTTCTGCGCCTGTCAGTCTTATTTCAGTCATCGCTTCAAAGGTTTCTATCTGATGACGTTGTGCATTGGCCAGCAGGCTGAATGTGCGCTGATCGAGACGTCTTCTTTTCTCTTCAAAAAGATGGGTCCAAAGTACACTGATAGTGCTGGCGGCCAGGAAGAGAACAAAGAGTTTCCAGTTATAGTAGCAGAGCAGTCCTCCATTCACCAGAAGGATTATGATGGAAAGTCCTGCATTCACGCAGTTTTTGGTAAGAAATTCTTCCACCCGCTGGTTGTCGTAGATCCGTTGCAGGTTATCTCCGCTGCTCCTGTATTCAAAGAAGGAAAGTTTCAGCTGCATCAGTTTATCTACGAATTCATAGATAAGTTTAATGCTGATATTCATACCCAGTTTAAAAAGAATCCGGCTGCGGAAAAAATCGGTTAAAATTCTTCCGGTAAATAAAATAAGCTGTCCCAGACAGATGATCGTCAATATTCCAATATCCTTTTGAGAAACAGCGCGGTCAACCACGGCTTGGGTTAATAAGGGAATTGCCAGTGTCAGAAGGGTTGCGATCAAAAGGGCTGCTATGACCAGAGAAATATTTTTGCGGTCGTCAATCCGTTTCAGCAATGAAAATAAATTAACAGCAGGATCCGGCCGATTGGTTATCTGGTCGAAAACCTCTGTAGGTTCCACAAAAATGGCGATTCCTTTATTTTCCTGTCCGGGAGTGCTCCAGTGTTCCAGAAAATCCTTGATTGTATACCGCATATTTTTTCCCAGGGCAGGGTTCCCGACATAGGCGTGCGTTTCCGTAAGGTTCCATAAAACAACAAAATGATTGTGATCCCAGTGAAGTATGCAGGGCAGAGGGGCTTTTTCCAGCAAGATTTCCAGACTTAATTCTGCGGCTAAAGTTTTAAAGCCCAGATTTTCAGAAGCATATTTTAGCCCAGAAACGGATGTTCCCTGGCTGTGCACGTCGCAAAGCTCACGGAGATCATTCAGTGATAAATCTTTTCCATAGTATGCTCCAAGCATTTTGAGGCATGCAGGCCCGCAATCCATGGTATCCAGCTGCCTGAAAAACGGGTAATGTTTTCTTTTAAAAAAATGGGTAATTCCTCTTATTAATTTATTCTCCATGAGCAATCATACTGCGTTGATTTTAGATTCAGCGGTAAATTTCTAAATTGCAATTTTGTTGCTAATGCAATTTTGTTGCAATTTAAAAAAATAATATGATTCAGCTTATACTTATTCAATTAATTCTGAAGATGGGGAGAAAAAAATCAGAGAATGGTAAATAGATGTGAATTGTAAATTGTGAATTTTGAATTGTGAAAACTGTCGGGTAGCAGGATAAAAATTCCTGAAGCAGATAAAGTTTTTTCAAACGCAAAGTTTGAAGATTATGACTTTATACTTTAGGAAGGCAAAGGCAAGAATCAATTGAAATTGATCCGATGAAGCGTGTGGATAAAACGTCCGCTTATTCAGTGGTGCAGCCACACCTCTTTGTTTACCTTTAAGCTAGGGGATATGGCATGAAATCTTTGCGTTAAAGCAAACTCTGGTTGGCTCTGGATTCGCAAAAATAGAAAGGTATAATTTTTTTCACACAAAGAAAAATTATTATACTATTTATAAAGGAAGTAAAGATGGAATCAATTTCATTGATTTAGATGAAGGGAATGATATGTAATGATTTAGAAATTTCATGCAGATTAATCAGATCATGCAAATTTTACTTTTTTTTAATCTGCTCTATCTGTAGAATCTGCGAGAGTACATAATTTTTGTTAATATGCATAAGGGTATGGAGGAATAGAAAATAAAAGCTCCCGAATTTTTCAGGAGCTTGAGATATTATTTTTTGGTTTTGGAAACCTCTTTAATCAGAGTGTATTTTATTGAAGATCCGTCAGCTGGCGGATTAGCAATTTTTTCTGTTTTAACTTTTAAAACATATTCATATCCCGGCTCATAGGTAAATCCTTCAATGTTCGTATAGAAATTCGTCCAGCTTTCTGAAGCTTTTTCTTTTACCTGCAGACATTTCATTGGTGCTACTCCCGTACAGTCAGCAGTTTCAGGTCCTACGATGAACGTTTTTTCATCTGCTCCGGAAGCGCTGGCCGCAGTGGTACATTGTGTCATGGCAAATAGGGCTAGTGCAGGAACAGCTCCTTTTAGAATTGTTGCTATAATTTTCATAAACTTTATTTTAAACCTTAGTTCACAATTACTGTGCCGAAGTTTTTGCCGTAGTTCTTCTATTGTTTTTTAGTTTTTAATTATTTAATTTGAGCGTTTGTAAAAATGTAACCAAAGAACACAAATACTAAAATATCATATGGAAAATCCAATTCAAATTGAAAATTACAAAATTCAAAAACCTGAAATTTGGGCGGGAAATATCAATGATCAGGAGCTGATTGATAAAATTAAAGATTCTGAATTCTCAAGAAAACAGATTGATGAAGGAAAGGATTACTGCTATTTCCTTGACAAAAAATATTATACAAGCAATAAAGAAAACAGTGAATATGTATGCATGGCCTATACGCTGAATGAGCCGGGAAATCTGGAACGGGCTTCTGTTTCGGATGTGATTGTTGAAGAAAATGAAGTGTACAGCATTCACCGGATCAGTGTTTTGAGAGACGGCGTATTGATTGATAAAATTCCGGATACGAAAATAAAGGTTCTTGACAGTGAGAACCAGAGCAGCGGTGGGATATTGAGCAGCAACAAAAAGATCAATATTACTATTAAAGACCTGAGACTTTATGATGTTCTGATCATGGAAGATTCAAGGTTTAAAGCTTTTACAGAACGTGATTTCCTCAGAAAGGAATTTTCAAAATATGTATGGGTAAGCCCGGATAATTACTGGGCATACGGCAGTTTTAAATTTACTTTTATCAACGACCGCGAGCAGACCGTTTCCTACAAAAAAACCTTCTTCAGAGATGAACAGGGCAACGTTCTGGAACCTAGCACCCACAGTCTGAAAAAAGGAGAGAGTTTTGTGATTGAAGAGGAAAATTATCTCAATCCGGTAGATGCAGGACGTGAGATTTTCCCGTTTATAGATTTTGCGACGGATGCTCAGTGGAAGGACCTTTCAAACTATATTGCCCCGATGTATGAAGATATTTTCAGCAGTTATTCCCTGAAAGATTTTGCGCCTGATCTTGCCGAAAAGCTTGATGCGGTAAACGGTCAGGATGAAAAGCTCCAGTTTGCCATAGAATATGTACAGAACCATATTTATTATGTTTTCAATGCCGATGAGATGAATGGTCACAAGCCGCAGGAACCTTCGGTAACCTATGAGAATAAACAGGGCGACTGTAAGGCAAAATGTGTTCTGCTGAAAGTGATTTTAGATTATATTGGCGTAGATTCTAGAGTGGTTCTCGTTAATTTTCATACGGATTATTATATCAGATATTATCTTCCATCGCTGTTAAGCTTTAATCATGTGGTGGTAAAAATCAGTTATAAAGGTCAGGAATATTTCGTGGATGCAACGGTTCGTGATGAATTCGGGCTGATAGAAAACCGCGGCTTCATTTATTTTATGCATTATCTGGAAGTAAAACCGGATCAGGTGCTTCAGGAAAGAAAAGCACACAAGTTTCCGTATTACTGCATCGATGAAAAAGTGGAATTCAATGCCCAGAATACCACCGGCCGCCTGAAACTGATGACCACCTACAAGGGAAACCGCGCCAATTCGATGAGAAGGTATTTTAAAAACACCAATAAACGGGAGATTGTAGACAGCTGGAACAGTTTCCTGTTTTACGGACTTAATTATTCCAATGACAGAAGCGGAACGGACGTCAGAAATATTTTCAAAGATGCCGCCATTGATATTGTAAGCGATGATAAAAAATTAAACGAATTCAAAATTCATTATTCCGCCACAGTAGAAAATCCATATTATACCGATCCGCAAAACAACCGGTTTTTGATGTATTTTGACCGAAACGTCATCAAAGCAAGCGCCCGGGATTTTATGCATAAAGATCTTCCTTTCTGGCATAATTTCGACAGTGAGAAGTACGAAATCAGCCTGAATACAGATCAGAAGATCGATACGGAAGAAAAATACACGGTCCAGGAAAGTACGGTCACCAATCCGTATTTTGATTATAAAAGCCGGAAAAAAATCACTAAAAATGGTGTTACCGTGAATATTGAATACAATCCTTTAGTCAATCTGGAGATTCCCAAAGATCAGTTTGAAACGTTCAGGGAAGCCCATCATACGGTTGCTGACAGTAATTTCGGATTGGGAATTGATATTATTGAACCGGGACTGATGAACAGACTGAAGTTTAGCTTTAAGAAGAGGTTTAAGTAATTCGGGTTGCGGGTTTTCGGGATTCGGGATGGCGTGTTTGAGTGTTTTAGAGTAAATGAGTCTAATGATTTTCTGATCTAATATTTAATGAAGGGCAGGTATCTGGTGGCAGAGGTTCTCGAAGCCACCAATAAATTGTCTTCGAGTTTAAAGCGGGTTATTTCCGGTTTGTAGTTTAGGATTTCGGCGGCGGCCGGAGGCCGCCGCCGAAATCCTAAACTTATTAAAAACAGATTCCTAAAAATCTGAGATTTTTTCAAAAACTTAAGTGTAAAAAAACCTGTGTGCTTTTTGAAAAATTAAGATCAATAAAGAAGGTAAGAACAGTTAAGAAAAAATCTAAAGATTTTTTAAGCAGTAACTTTTTTAGCGAAGCTCATCTTAATAATCTTAAAAACTTCAATCGCCTTACTATTTCAAAAATTTAAGGATTAAAAGTCTTACTTTCTAAAGCTTAAATGTACCTTTTATGGTTAAAATCAAAGCTGACTCTCAGAACCCTCAGCTTCTTTAGGCTTTGGAGCTATTCCCCTGAATTTCTGCTTACCAATCAGCAGCTCAAAGAAAAGCCTGAAATCTGAAATCAGTGACCATAGCGGATATTTAAAAGTGGCCGGTTTATTTTTTTCAATGATGGCATGGCTGAACCAGGCGAATCCATACCCAAAGATGGGAATATACCATAGAAACCTTTCTTTTCCGGAGCTGATCACATACCAGATCACCACAAATACCAGAAGAGTTCCAATGAAATGAAAGATTCTGGTTCCTGTTTTACTGTGTTCGGTAAGATAGAACTGATAAAATTCTCTGTAATTTTTTATTCTTTCTGACATGGCGGCATTAGTTTGTAGTTTATGTTGAGATCTATGCAATAATTCTGCCGATTTGATGGTGAAGTAAAAAGGCGAAAAGGCTAAAAAGAAAAAAGGCAAATTTGCTGATTCGCAAATTTGCCTTTTATGTAATATTTTATACAGGTACTGATTATGCCCTGTTCATTTGCGTTGTAGCACTTTCCATTTAGCTATTTCTCAGCTTACTGTTTCTATAGCCATAGCAGAAGTAAATCACCAGACCCAGCGCGAACCAAAGTCCGAACCAGAACCAGTTTTCATGACTCATTCCGGTCAGCAGATACAGACATGAGCTTAAGCCGATTAAAGGAATTAAAGAGAAGTTTTTAATAAAGGTGAAGATACACAGCACCAGATTGATCAGGATGAATACAAACATAGAGGCTCTGAATTCTCCTTCTTTAGGATCGTTCCAATCCATCAGATTCGTGAAAAATTCCGGCTGCCAGATATAAAAAGCGATCAGTCCGCCGATGAAAATAACCGGAAATATAATCTTACCATTAATATAAGGAAGATGGAATCTGCCTTTGATCTTTTCTTTGGCTGGAAGCATCAAAACTCCGGCACAGACCAGTACGAATGCGAAAATGGTTCCGATACTCGTAAAATCAAGGATGAATGTTTTATCCGTAAACAGGATAGGAACACCTACCGCAATACCTGTAATAACGGTTGCATAAGAAGGTGTTTTGTATTTGGGATGAACTTTCTGAAACCTTTGAGGCATCAGTCCGTCACGGCTCATGGCGTACCATATTCTCGGCTGTCCCATCTGGAAAACCAATAACACGGTAGTGATCGCAACGATGGCAACAAATGAAACCACAAGTTCCATCCACGCTACATTGGCATTGGCTTTTTCAAATATAAATGAAAGCGGATCTCCTACACCGTCAAATTTTCTGTAATCCACCATTCCGGTAAGAACCAGCGTCAGGGCAATATAGATAAATGTACACAGCACAAGGGAGATGATCATTCCTTTCGGAAGGGTCTTCTGCGGATCTTTTGTTTCTTCTGAAAGCACACTCAGCGCATCGAAACCAATATAGGCAAAGAAAACCCCAGAAACCGCACTCATAACGCCTGCAAAACCATTTGGCATGAAAGAAGCAACCTGCGTTTCGGGATTAACCGGTGTCCAGTTGTCTGTATTAATATAGGCAAAACCTACAAGGATAACCAGGACAATAACGGCCAGCTTTAAAATAACCAGTGAATTATTGAAATTTTTACTCTCTTTTACTCCTACGTAACAAAGCCATGTAATTAGACCGTTAATCACCAGTGCAGGAAGGTCAACGATGAATTTCAGGCTGCCAAGGAGTGGAGCTGTGTTCCATGCATTGAGCAGTTCTTTGTTTTCGGAACCATTTTCAAAAGCTTTTCTGGCTTCGGTATAGCTGCAGGTAAGATAATCGGGAATATGCATCCCAAGACGTTCTAAAAAGCTGGTAAAGTAATCGGACCACGAAAAAGCCACATAGATATTCCCGAAAGAATACTCCATGATCAGTGCCCATCCGATGACCCACGCGATCAGTTCTCCAAAACTGGCATATGCATATGTATATGCTGAACCGGCGGTAGGAATTCTGCTGGCAAATTCAGCGTAGCACAATGCGGTGAAACCACACGCAAAGCCACAAATCAAATATAATAGAATCACTCCCGGGCCGCCTCTGAAAACTGCTTCGCCTAAACTGCTGAAACTTCCTGCTCCAATAATGGCCGCAATGCCAAAAAAAACGATATCCCAAACACCTAAAACCCTTAATAGATTAGTAGATGTATCTGTTTCTGAATAGTTTTTCCTTCTGAAAAGTTGATTCATTCAATATTTTATTTGAGTTTGAAAAAAAGCAAATGTAATGATTTTTTATTTTGATGTTATCCGTCATCGTAATATTAGTTAAAAATACTGACAGTAGATCATTTAAATGCCTTTATTCTTGATAAATAGGTATTTCCACATAACTGTCGTTGTACCATTTTATTTCCAGCGGCTCACCCGAATCTTTGATCGTCTCATCGCTGACATCCTTTCCTGAACCGTAATTGATCTGCCAGTTCGGGTTTTTGTTGACACCCACAAGCAGAACCAGTTTACTTCCCTTTACGATTTTCTTACTCATGAATATTGAATTTTTGATCGGGATCTGCTCTGTTTTCCCAGGCGTAAGAAGCTGCCGCTTTTCATTGTCTTTTGCATAGCTGGCTCTTACCATGTGGGTAGACAGTAAAAAGGTCTTGCCATCCGGCTGGATCTGGTACAAAGACATTTCCGTATCAAAATCTTTTTTATTGATCGAAACATTGAAGAACCCGCCCGGATTTCCACTCATGATAAGGTCTTTATCCAAAATCTCACTTTCAAAATAAACAGAGTTTGTGGTTTTTACACTATCAATTTTGCTTACTTTATGATAGGTTTCTTTCTGATCACGGTTTTTGAAATCAACGGTTTGGGTCACAAAGCTTTTGCCTGAAGGCTGTTTGAAAACCGATGGTGCGTTTTTATGATCCTGAAGATAAAATTTAACCGTTGAGTTATGCATTTTTTCAAGAGTGGGAGCATGTTTCCATGTATTGGTGCTCATCACCTGGAAATTAATCCTGTCTTTTAAAAGGGCCGGTTTTTTACCGTCTTTCAGGGTATAATCAAACCACGAAAAAGCAAGGTCATCAATGCTTATTCTGGCTACAGGATCTATCGTAGTTCCGCTAACGGAAGTAAATCCAAAGCTCTGGGCACCGCCGTGATTATACGGACCAATGACCAGATAATGATTAGCATTTTTGTTATACAGATGATGCGATTTAAAATAAGACATCGCCCCGATCTGGTCGTCATCATAATATCCCGTAGTCGTTAAAACAGGAATATTGATGTTCGCGAAATCTTCTTTGTAAGGAACCATTTTCTGCCAGTATTCATCATATCCCGGATGATCCAGCCATCTCTGAAATATCTTGCTGGGTTTACCGCTTATGGTGTCCAGAGACCGGAATGATTTTCCGCTTTTATACCATTCGGAGAATACAGATTCCCATTGGGCGAAATTATTGAAACCAGCTTCATCCGTCAGCTTATTGTTCGTTACATACTGGATCCACTGCAGCATATAGCTCATGAATATATTGTTCTGTGCGGGATAATCTATGCCGATTCCTACCGCAACCTGAGGAACAATGGTCTTTAAGGCCGGATGCAATTTTTTCACAGCTGCCCACTGGCTGAAGCCCAGATAACTTCCGCCGATCATTCCGACTTTGCCGTTGCTCCAGGGTTGTTTGCTTACCCAATCGATCACTTCATAAATATCCTGAGATTCATGCTCGAAGGGATTGTTCTCGTCATTACTGGTTCTTTTACCGCGGGTATTCACTACAGCACCTACATAATTGTAAACGGCTGCTCTTTTTCCGAAATAAAGATCAATCTCGCCTGCGTAGATATTATTGGTAAGAATAACCGGAAGGGGAGACGTATTTTCCTTTTTTCTGACAATGGTAATGGTCAGGGTATTTCCGTTTTTTGTTTTAATATCTTTTGTTTCGATGATAAACTTTTCCTGGTCCTTTGCAGCAACTAGCTGCGTGATCTGAGGCTTTAGTCTTGAATAGGTTTTATAGTTCAGGTAGCTTTTGCATAAAGCCAGAGCCGAAGCGTAATCTATGCTGTCCTTATCTTTCTGCTTATTGAGCGCTTCCGTCATGATTCTTTTTGAATCCCGAACGTCACCATCCACAGCGATACCTACTTTGGCGGTCAGCTGGTCGGACAGGCTTTCATATTTTTTATTGAATGCTTTTTGAAGCGCTTCAGGAAAAGGAATTTTGTCTTTTTCTTCATTCAGTTTGGCCAGACTGTAAAATTCATGAACAATGAATTTATTTCCCGCCATATTGTGATCCGCAAATTCTTTCCGGTAATCGGATAGGGTAGCGACAGACTTTTTATACTCTCCGGCAAGGATCTGCAGGCGGTACAGGTTGTCTGTGAAGGCAAGCCGGTTGGTTTTTTTGAGTTTCTGCAATTGCGGCTGGGCCATCAGTTTTGTGGCAAGCAATGGTATTTGTTTCTCCAGAACCGTAGAGTCTGCTACTGCTGTTTTTGGGAAGTACAACTTCTGGGCGTGCATCAGATTGACAAATATTAATGCTAAAAGTATCTTAATTTTCATGTTATGGTATGTTTTTAGCTGCTGTAGAAAAAGGATTAATTCAAAATATTTCTATGATAATTCTATATTGATACGACTTCAGTTTTTAAAATGCTAAAGTAATCAATTTTTATCATGGAATGGTGAAATGTCTTCAATAGGTATTTTAGAGTATTAAACCTTTTAAAACTTGCTTAAACAATAAGTTTTTAATATTTTCGTTAACTTATATAGACTAATTTTTTTATTCAAAAAAAGAATGAATTCAAAAAAAATCCTTCTCTCAGCTGCAGTGCTTTATTTCGGAGTTTCCGAAGCACAACAGTCACAGTACTTTACACAGAAAGAAAATTACAGATTCAATCTCGCAGAAAATCTCTATCAGACCAAAATATACAATGCTTCCCAGTTCGAATATGCAAGACAGTATTTCTATAATCAGAACTTGTCTAAATCCAGAAAAGAGGCAGCACAGTTTTTTGATAACGTGATCGGGGTGATTCTGCAGAAAAATCATGCGGAGGAAGGGTTAACAGCCTTCATGAAAGAGTATCCAAATTCTGCTTATTTTGCCCAGGCCAATCTTCCTCTGGCGGATTACTATCTGGCTAAAAAAGATTTCGAAAAAGCGTTGGAAACCTTGAAAAAAGTGAATCAGTATCAGCTTTCAAAAGAAGAAAATACACAGTATATTCTGAAACTGGGCTATGCCAAATTCATGATGGGTGATACCAAAGGCGCGACAGATGCCCTGGAAGAAGCTTACAAAACAGCAGATGAATCTCAAAAAGGCGATATTGCCTATATGCTGGGCCACCTTTATTACTCGAACAGACAGAGTGATAAGGCATTTCAGTATTTTGATTCCGTAAAAGACCAGCCGAAATTCTCGAAACTGGTGCGTCCGTACTATGTGCAGATGTATTACAACGACAAGAATTATGATCAGGCGATTACGGAAGGAACCGCGCTTCTGAACGAAGATATTTCTGATTCCTATAAAGCAGAGGTTCACAAGATCATCGGGGAGAGTTATTTCATGAAAAATGACTATAATTCAGCCTATCCTCACTTAAAAGACTATCTGAATGTACAGCAGAATCCTTCTGAAAATGACCTTTATGAAATGGGATTTGTCGCTGCACAGCTTAAAAAATATGATGAAGCGGTTTCTTATTACAACCAGCTTGTCAACAGCAACTCGGCACTGGCTCAGAATGCTTATTATCAGTTGGGAAATGCCTATCTGGCAGTAGATAAAAAGCAGGAAGCCCTTTCTGCCTTCCGTTCTTCTTACCAGATGGATTATGATGCCAAAGTTAAAAAATTAGCCCACGAACAGTACGCAAAACTGAGTTACGATATCGGAAACCCGTTTGAAAGTGCTTCGGGGGTAATTCAAAGTTATATCAACGACAATCAGAATGATGCCAACGCTCCGGAAATGAGATCACTTCTTGTGAAATCTTATCTGTATTCAGGGAACTATAAAGAGACCCTGAACGCGATTGACAGACTTCAGAATTCCACTCCTGAGATCAATAAAGTGGATCAGGAGGTTTCTTACTTATTGGGAACGGAAGAATTCAACAAAGGAAATTATGATGAGGCGGAAACGTACTTCCTGAGAAGTTTAGGATTTAATATCAACAAAGAATTTTATAACAGGGCTTTATACTGGCTTGGACAGGTGTATTACCAGAAAGGGAATTATCCGTCTGCCATTGCCCGCTATGAAAAGCTTCTTAATGAAACCTTCCCTGAGAAACAGCAGCTGCCTTATGATTTAGGCTACGCTTATTTCAAAGCTAAAAAATTCGATCAGGCGCAGACGTACTTCAAGCAGTACCTGAGCAATCCGAAACCTGAATTCAAAAATGATGCGGAACTTCGTCTGGCAGATATTCACTATGCGAATAACGACCTGAACGAGGCGATTGCCATTTATGATAAGAATGAAGATGCCACAGATTATACTTTATACCAGAAAGCGATGGCTTTAGGGTTTAAGGGTGATACACAGGCGAAGATCAACAATTTAAAAAATCTTTTATCCAAATATCCATCCTCTGAATATTATGACGATGCCCAGTATGAAATGGGAACGGCTTATGCAGCGCAGGATGATTTTGCCAATTCCAACGATGCTTTTGCCAAAGTAATTAAAACCTCTTCGGACAAAGATCTTATTGCGAATGCCTCTATTTACAGAGCGCAGAATTATATTGATCAGAACCAGAGTGATAAAGCCCTTTCTGAGCTTAAATCTTTAGGAGAGCAGTATAAAAATACAGCGTATGCCGCGAAAATTGTTCAGGCCGCAAAACCGATCTTCACGAAAAACGGAGACGTTTCCGGATATGAAAACTTTGCCAGAAATATCGGGGTGAATGTGGATGCCGCGGAGATCGATGAGATCAACCTTTCTACCGGGAAGCAGTATTTCACGAAGAAAGATTACAAAAACGCTATTTCTTACTACGAAAAATATCTGACGCAGAATCCTACCGGAGAAGGTCTTTATCAGGCTAAATACGAGTTGGGAGAAAGCTATTATCAGACGAATAACGCCACAAAAGCACTTCTTGTTCTGCAGGAGGTAGCCGCTGTGCAGAATGATTACCAGGATGATGCACAGACTCGTCTGGCCCAGATCTCTGTAGCACAGGGTAATACCGCCGAAGCGAAAAAATATCTTGAAAACATCAAGAATTCTTCTGACATCGGCATTAGAAATTATGCCAATGTAGAGCTGATGAAGATCTATGCCAGTGAGAAAAACTTCTCCCAGGCTGAAAAACTGGCTGATGCAGTGATTGCCAATACGAAAAACTCAGCTGCAGTTATTGAAACTGCGAAAGTGATCAAAGCGAGAAGCCTGATGAACTCAGGCAAAGACAAGGATGCACAGTCTGCATACGTTTCTCTTGAAAAATCATCCAATACCTCTGTAGCAGCGGAAGCTCTTTATGCAAAAGCTTATTATCAGAATAAAGGAAAGGCGTTCAAGTCTTCGAATGAGACGATCTTTAAACTGGCCAACAATTATGCATCAGAAGATTATTGGGGTGCCAAAGCTCTGGTACTGATGGCTAAGAACTATGTAGGCCTTAAAGATAATTACCAGGCGAGTTATACCTGCGACCAGATCATCGAGAACTATAAAGATTTCCCGGAGATCGTAGCAGAAGCAAAAGAGGTGAAAAAGCAGATTAAGAAGTAAAATGTACAGTGTACAATGTAAAGTGTAAGGTATGAAATATCCTGCATTTTGCATTAATACAAATTATAGACATGAACAGAAAAATTCAATTATTATCCATATTATTTTTAGGGTTTTCGCAGTTTGCGTTTTCCCAGATCAAGGAGGAAAAGCTGATTCTTAACAAGAAGCGGGAACCGGAGGTGAAGAAGATCGAGAAGAAGAAAACCTCTGTGGAAACCATTAAGAATTATCCGCCGGAAGAGAAATCCCAGAACCCTGTAAAATATACCATTACGGATGTGCCTGCGGTTTCGGATTTTAAAACTTCCACCATTCAGGGACAGGATGTGACTCCGAAATTTGA
Organism: Chryseobacterium endalhagicum; assembly: GCF_016745235.1. Classification (GTDB taxonomy): domain Bacteria; phylum Bacteroidota; class Bacteroidia; order Flavobacteriales; family Weeksellaceae; genus Chryseobacterium; species Chryseobacterium endalhagicum. The sequence continues at coordinate 1,610,518 of NZ_JAELVM010000001.1, forward strand.
AGGAACGGCTCAGAATAATTATCTGCAGTTCGGAATGGGTAATTACGGGAAAATTCTTGCAGATGCCAATATTTCGAAAACACTTGACAACAAGCTGGAAGTAGGGGCAGATTTCCATTTCCTTTCTACACTGGGACTGAAAAAAGAATATGCATGGGATTCCAAGCAGAGCTCTACATCAATTGGAGCCTACCTGAATTCATATGGTGAAAAAGGAAAATTCAATCTGAATGCCCAATACGGACTTGATAATAACAGATATTACGGAATCTATGCGCTGGAACCTTCTGCGGATGTTGATCTGAAGCAGAGAGTGAATCAGTTCAAAGTGAATGGATATTATGATTTTTATTCCAATGAAATTTTAAATGATGTAAGGGTAAAATCATCGTTCCTGAAAGATCATTTTGATGCTCAGGAAAATCAGGTGTCCATTTTGGCGAATCTTTCCAAGCATGCGGTGGAGATCGGAAAATCCGGTATCAATTTAAATGCTGATCTGGGAGTAGGATTGGAAGCTGTGAAAACGGAATTTGCCATAGCAGACAAAAACTCATCCAATTTCTTTAATACGACACTGGATCCTAAAGTAACATTCAGAAAAGGAGATTCCTATTTAATGTTAGGATCTACATTTTCTTTCCTGAATGCTAAAAATTCAAACACTCCGCTTGGAGGGGAAGTGAAAAACAATAAAACCTATTGGTTCCCGCAGGCAGAATTCCAGTTTGCTGCGGCTAAAGAATTCAAATTCTATGGTGGGGTAGACGGAGGTCTGAAGCTGAATACGTATGGAGATCTTCTGCAGGCGAATCCATTCATTCTTTCTGACCAGTTTTTAAGACCTACTGAGACCCAGTATCACTTTTATGCAGGTTTGAGAGGGGATATTGATGAAACATTCAAATATGATTTCTCTGCAGGGTATGGAAAGATGAAGAATATTATGTTCTTCCAGGGAAATAACCTATTGGATAACACCTTTACGCTGAACCGTTCTGCCTACAATTTTGCGAATACATTCTCAGCGGTTTATGATGACGGAAATGTAAGCGATATTAAAGGGAGTGTACAGTATTTCCCGCTTGAAAACCTGGTTTTGGACGGGGAAGTAAGATTCAGAAAATTTGATCTTAAAAATTACGAAGATATTTACAATGTTCCTTTGGTGAACGCAAGTATCGGGGCGAAATATACAATGCTTGATAAAAAGCTGCTGTTAGGATTCCAGGGAATTTTTGCCAGTGACCGGACAACCAATTCTTTTGCGCTTGAAGGAGTCGCCAACCCGGATCTGGTGTATCAGTCTACAGAAAACAGGAATGACAAAGTAGGAGGCTATGCAGACCTAAACCTTTCTGCAGAATATAAATTCCATAAGAACTTCAGTGTTTTTGCCATCGGAAACAACCTTCTGAACTCTAATTACCAGACGTACAAAGGCTATAAAGTCCTGGGAGCACAGGTTCTGGGAGGGGTGAAAATTACTTTCTAAGCTCAGGATAACTCAATAAAAATAGAAACCTTACATTTTCAGGATGTAAGGTTTTTTTGTTTTATAGCTGTTGTGTTTTATTTTTTGTCTGTGACCGTTGGGAGAACATCATTTAATAAGGTAACCAGCATTTTTCCGGGTTCTTCCCAGGGAATAAGATGAGCGGAATTTTCAAACCAGATTCCTTTTTTGGCAGGTGCTTTTACATTTCGCAGCCAGGCAGTGGTGGGTTCGGAAGGTGTGGTGTAGTCATGACGTCCCATAAACATAAAAACGGGGATCGGAAAGCTTTTTATGCCTTTAAAATCAACATTTAAAAACTCAGGTAAGAGCCTTTTCAACGTAAAAAGACTTCCTCCGCCAAGAGCGTCAAGATCCTTTTCCGAATATTCTGAGAAGAGGAGAGGGGCCTGAAAGTAATACCTTGAGTCATTCCTGAATGCAGTAAGCCCGCCATAGTATTGCGGCCATTTTCTGGCAATGATAATTCTTTCTCTTGTTACCGGCTGGTTTCCGGGATATGGAGCAATGGATTTCAATTCTTTGACGGCGGTATCATTTTTTAAACGGATGGCTTCTTTCATAGCATATTCAACGCTTAACCGCTCGTTATCTTTCGTATTGATGATCTGCCCGATCCCAACATATGAATAAAATAAATCAGGTCTTTTCAAAGCCGCATGCATAGAAACGATAGTTCCCCAGCTGTGGCCCATCAATATGACTTTTTTCTTCTTATATTTTTTCTCAATATACTCCGCGAGCTCAATAACGTCTTTTACATACTGATCAATATGGATGGTTTTCCCTAAATTAACGGTATCATTAATCGCGTAGGTCTTTCCCGCTGCTCTCTGATCGTAGTTGACCACCGTGAAATATTCTTCAATGGGCCTCTGAAACATCCACATCACCGGACTTACAGGCGAAGCCGGACCGCCATGCACAAACAGGATAACCGGGTTTTCTTTATTCTGCCCTCTTACATATACCTGCTGTTTTATATTTCCTATGATAACAGGATAACTTTCCTGAATACCGTTAGGAGACACAATGGAATCCAGATCTCTGACGATTTCTTTTGCTTTGGCATACTCATCATTAACGGCCTTATTCTGGGCGAAAAGTGTGGCTGTCCAGAAAAATAGAAGGGCTGACAAAATTTTATTTCTCATAATTTTTTGATCTGTGAAATGTATCTTATGTTTCCTGTATAGGTCTGAATTTTATTTTGAATGTTACATATTTTGTTATTAAAGATCTGACCTTTAAATGTTTGTCCCGAGACTGTTTCTTTTGTCGGATATTATTTTCAGCGGATCATTCTGCAGTCCTGTAAATAATTATTAGAATTAAACTTTGCAGTCCTTTATAAATTGTAAAAAAATCAGTATTTTCGCAGTCTTAAATCATAGCAACAGATGAATTGGAAGTATTCATGGCTTATGAAACAGGCTGCGTAGTTCAACTGGATAGAATATCAGATTTCGGCTCTGAGGGTTGGGGGTTCGAATCCCTCCGCGGTCACTTTTTAATAAAAGAGAATTTGTAAATTATTGTTTTTTAAATAATTGCATCTTCTCTTTTTTTTGTTCCCGGATTTCTAATTATCCCAATAAGATTCAATATCTCATCATCTTGTTTTAAGCATAAATTTTTACGTCCATTTTAATACGACATGTTCTGTCGCTTTGCTGTCATAAATTAGCAGTTAAAGCAAGGAATTAAATCTTCCCGTGATAAAATTCATATTAAATCTTTTTAATGGGAATTTAATATCTGTTAAAAAGTATTAAATTTGCAGAATTTTAAAAATAAAAAACAAAAACAAATGAGAAAACTCTACATGAGTGCATTGACGATGTGCACACTTCTTGGGCTGTCTGCTCAGGAAGTATTGTGGCAGAAGGACATCAAATCTTCTACACAGGATTTTCTAAGCCAGATAACGACGACGATTGATCAGCAGTATCTGATAACTGGTAGCTCTATTCAGGCAGGTTCCCTTCGAGAGCCTCAGGGAACAGCAAGTAAGCAGAATAATGGCTATGATTTTCATTTAGTCAAGCTTAACCAACAAGGTGAGGGGATTTGGGAAAAATATTTCTCAGGACAGAACCATGATTATATTTCCGCTTCTGTCGCTACGCAGGAAGGAGGATTTTTGATTGCAGGAACTTCCTACTCAGGAAAAGGTTTAGATAAAAAAGAAGATTCAAAAGGAGGCTCGGATATCTGGCTGATCAGAATCAATGAATTTGGGGATGAGCTTTGGCAGAAAACTCTGGGAACTTCTTCAGATGAGGAAGCCAGATCTGTTATCCAGACTACAGATTTTGGATTTGTTGTGGCCGGAAATAAACAAAGTTCCCTTCGAGAGCCTCAGGGAACTAGTGGTTATGGTTCCAAAGATGTTCTGATCACTAAACTTGACAAGAACGGAAAAATTCTTTCTGAAACCATTTTGGGTGGAAAAGGTCTTGATGAAGTGGAGAAAATAATCCCAACGAAAGATGGAGGAGCATTGCTAGGGATCTATTCGAGGAGTTCCGAGGTTCGGGCTTCAGGGTCCGTTGATAAAACGGCTGGTGCTACCGCGTATCCCGTATCCCGCACCCCGAAATCTACAGATAACTACGGCGAAGGTGACTACTGGATCGTAAAGCTTTCCAAAGAAGGAAAAGTAGAGTGGGAAAAGAATTTCGGTGGAAAAGGGGATGATCACGTAAGAACATTGGCTTTAACATCCTCAGGATATTTAATTGGAGGAGAATCCAGATCAGAAAAATCAGGAAACAAAACGGTAGGGATTGAAGAAGGAACTGATCTGTGGTTGATTTCACTTAACGAAAGAGGCGAAGAAATCTGGCAGAAATCTTACAATTTTGGGAACCGCGATATTCTGATGGGAGCAAGTGTGATTCAGAGCCAGGATTCAAGAGCCAAGAATCAAGACTTTACAAAAGGAATTTTACTGGGAGGTTACACCCAAGCCGAGGGACGTATTGAGTCGGACGATGAAAAGTTTTGGATGCTGTATCTGGATCAGGAGGGTAATGAGCAGTGGAGGAAACATGTCAAAGGAGAATCCGCCAAAAAAGAGGAACGGTTATCAGATATTAAGCTGAACAGAGACGGTTCTATTATCCTTGCCGGAACCAGTGCAGAAGAATTAGGAAAAGAGAACTGGAAAATTGTAAAGTTGGGTGACAGTCAAATCAATAAGCTGATTGAAAAACAAGACATTAAAATTTATCCGAATCCGGTTTCAGAGTATGCTTATGTGGAAATTGGCTTTGATTTCAAAGAGGCAGACATCCTGTTGTATGACATGGGTGGAAGACAGCTTCAGAGCCTGAAAACGAAGAATAAAGTGACTAAGATTAATACCCAGAATTTAATTCAGGGGGCTTACTTGGTGACGATAAAAACAGACACGAACAAAACGGCTAGTGCCAAATTAATTAAGAAATAAAACAAAGATGAAAAAAATATACATGTGCCTTATCAGTCTTGTAGGCTTAAATCTTACTTTACAGGCACAGCACCAGTTTCAGGGAGTTAATTTTGGAGATAGCTCCAATCCGGTTCCTTCCCTTACTTCTCTTGCTGATTTTACGGATAATCCGCCGTCACTGGCATTAGGCATACCGGAAATTTCGATACCATTACTCAGTATTTCAGGATATGGAGGTTCAGGCTTTGGGTTGCAGCTGAATTATAATCCATTGAACGTTTCTCAGGATGAGCCTGCGGGAGAATCCGGAGCAGGATGGTCCATCTTCAAAGGTGGAGTTATCTCCAGAAAGATCAACGGAGGTTTATTGGATGAAGCATTTCAGAATACGGCTAATCCTCATTATGAAAAAAATGCTTTTGATGATGAATATTATTATAATCTTCCGGGATTTTCAGGGAAGTTTAAAATAGAAAGGGATACCGTACAGAACACCTTCAGAATTGTAGATCTTTCCCCTCTGAACCATGTGAAAATAGCTTATACCAGAGACAGCAACACCGCTACATTGGTTGTTGATTCCTTTACCATCACCGATGACGATGGCAGCACCTATTATTTTAACGACTATTCTACAGCGGTAGGCTATGATAGTTCTTATGAAAGCAGAGGACTTTGGGGACTGGAATACAAATCAGCTTTTTTCCTTACCCGCATTACGGGTGCTGATGGGGTAGAAACGGCTAATTTCACCTATCAGAAAACAACCAAATACGACACAGATAATGCCACGCTGCTTTATAAAAGCTGCCACCTTCAGAAAATTAATACCGCATCCGGGAATATTGAGATCGTTTATGACTACGACCAGGCCCTGGAGAAAACCATGAATGACCCTTACAGCATTAAAAAAGTACTGCTGAATAATTTTTATGGGAAAGTTGCAGAGTATGCTTTTGAATATTCTTATCCTATTCCACCTTATCCTGGAAACGCTACCCATAAAAGAAGACAGTTGGACAAAATAAAGAAAATGGACGGGCAGAATGTTATTGAAGAAACAGCCATGCTTTACAATCCTCTTAGTTTGGAAACTCCGGCAAGTTTACCATGTTATGGAAGCGGGATCATTAGTCCTCCGGGAATCCTCAACAAAATTATTTATCCAACAAAAGGGAAGACAGAGTATGTCTACGAAGGCTCAGATATTTATGCAGATATGAATTCTGAGGCTTATCTTGCGTCTTTAGCAATGGACTATGTAAACTCCTGTATACAGAATAAAGAGACATTCTCTACTTTTGAGTTTAATACCAATCAAACACTCACTTATTCTTTTACAATTCCCGGTGATCCTTTAAAGAAGATCCCTTTCTGGGTGAATTATTCAGAAGCATATACTGATGTTGATCCTAATACCGGAGAGCCCATTTTACTACCTCCGGTACCCGAAAATAAACGAATTAATTATACGCTGAAAAGAGGAAGTGAAGTCCTTACAACCAATCAAAAAGGAGGGCATGTAAGATTTTATAATTATCCCGGACAATATACCGTAACCGTCAATGTACCATTAAGACACGGACAGGTATTTTTTGATCTGCAGGAACTTAAAACAGTCCCTGGACCGTATTGGAACGGAATTTCACAAGCATCATACAGAATACGTTCCATCAAAAGGTTTAATGATATCAACAGCAGTACACCGGTGAAGGAAATTTCATACAAATATGATGATTTTGCCATTTCCAACACTTCAAGCGGCTATACTTCCCGTGACGGTAAAGTGATGTTCAAAAATGTAAAAGTAACGGACGGTTCGGGAAATGGATACGCAAAATATTATTTCAAGCTCGATAAGGATTATCCATCGTATCAGACGACGGTCAATGGTAATACCGTTGATTTCCAGCCTTACTACAACCTCTTGAGATCAGGGATCCTGGAGAAAAAGGAAATGTATAGTGAAACCAACCAGCTTCTGGGAAAAGATGATTACGAATACACCTTTGGCATTGCTGACAATCTGGATTATCAGACCGATGAAGGATTTTATTCCAAAACAGCATTTATCAGCAAGACAAAGAGCACTTCCATAGCTTATCCTTTCGGATCTGCAGCCTCTTTTCTGCAAACTTCAAGTGAAAATAATGTAAGATCGGATAATTACAAGCCTTCCTCTTCAAAAACTACTGCTGCAGACGGAACAGTGACTGAAACTTTCTATCAATATGCCCAGGATAAGAACCACACGAAACTTCTGGCGGCTAATATGACGGGAGTCCTGCTGGAAACAGAAGTTAAGGAAGCGGGTAAAACCATCGGAAAATCTGAAACCAAATTCGACAATTCCTCCAATGTGTATCCGAGTTCTGTCATCAGCTATAACAGACAGACCCAAAGCCCTTTTACCGCTTCTACGCTGGATGTGTATGACAACACCGGAAATCTGGTACAGGCTACCGGGAAGAATGGAGTACCAACAACAACTATTTGGGGATATAATAAGACCATGCCGATTGCTGTGATTTCAGGGGCATCTTATGCCCAGGTATCATCCCTTGCCACAGTAACGGCTGCTATAAATGCATCCAATGCGGACCGTGAAAATCCGGCTAATGAACCTGCGTTATTGCTGGCTCTGGAAAACCTGAGAAAAGATCCGGCTCTTAAAAATTTCGGGGTTACGGCAACCACTTATGATCCTTTAATTGGAGTTACCCAGTCTATATCAGCGAATGGCATCAGAACCGTCAATATTTATGATAAAGCGGGCCGATTGATCCAGGTAAAAGACGCCGATGGAAAAGTATTGCAGGAGAACCAGTATAACTACAAACATTGAGAGTGATAAGTGAAGAACTAAAAATGAAAAGTAAAAGTGTGTTGAAAGATAAGAGTTTTGCTTTCAGTATTCATATCGTTGAGCAATACAAAAGGTTAACCGAATCCAAAGAGTTTGTCATGTCAAAACAGTTGCTACGCAGCGGAACAGCTGTTGGCGCATTAATCCGTGAAGCAGAATTTGCCCAAAGCAGAGCAGACTTTATCAGCAAGCTGTCCATTTCGCTGAAGGAAGCTAACGAAACCTGTTATTGGCTTGAACTTCTGCATGGTACCCATTATATCGATACGGGACGCTTTGAAGAATTATCCAAATACATCAATGAGCTTATCAGTATGCTGGTATCAAGCATCAAAACCTCAAAATTAAAACTGAACAAATGAACACAAATAATGAAAAATTAACCATGAAAACTGAAAAACTAAGGATGAAAAGAAATTTTTCACTCTTCACTCTTCTCTTTTCAATAAGTACTGTTTTCGCTCAAACGAATCTCAGTACGTCAGAGAATTACATTTATACCAAAAGCTGTCTGGATGGAGACTGTACTAAAAAATCAGAATCTGTGCAGTATTTTGACGGATTGGGGAGACCCGTACAGTCAGTGGCCATTAAAGCGACTCCGCTTGGAAGAGACGTTGTGGTTCCTATAGAATATGATGCCAAAGGAAGACAGGCGAAAAGCTACCTTCCGGTTCCTCAGTCAGGAACAGCGAACGGAGCCATCTATACCAACCCGCTTGCGAATGCAGCATCTGCCGGGTACGGAAGTGAAAAGATCTATTCCGAAAAACGCTTTGACGACCTGTTTACAACAAGGGTGAACCAGGTGGTTCCGGTGGGAACGGATTGGTCCCAGAAACCTTCCAATATGGCTTACGGTACCAATGCAGCCAATGAAGTAAAGAAATATGGGATCACGACGACATGGACAGAAGCGAGAACGAATTCCGCCATATCTCTTTCAGGCTCTTATGCGGCCAACCAGCTGATGAAAACTTCCGTTACCGATCCGGATGGCAATATAGCCACGGAATTCAAAAACGGAAAAGGACAGACCATCCTGGTACGAAAAAATGACGGCACCCAGAATGTAGATACCTATTATCTCCACAATGAATATGGTCAGCTGGTGTATGTGATTTCTCCGTTGGCTGTAGGGGCTTCGGCTCCGGATCAGACGATACTGGACCAACTGTGTTACCAGTACCGCTATGACGGGCTGGGAAGACTGGTAGAGAAAAAAGTTCCGGGCAAAGGCTGGGAGTATATGATATACAATAAGGCAGACCAGTTGGTGATGAGCCAGGATGCCAATCTTAAAGCCAAAAATCAATGGATACTGACTAAATATGACCAGTTTGGAAGAATCATTTTAACTGCTCTTACGAATAATACAGCTACAAGACAGAGTCTCCAAACCAGTATTACAAATGCTGCATATACATTCGAGATACGGGCTGCCGGCTCCTTTACCATAAGCGGAATGCCTGTCTTTTATACCAACAGGGCTCTTCCCGCCAGTCTGGTGCAGCTTTTAAGTATCAATTACTACGACACGTATCCGTCTTACAGCTTCAATCCTGCTTTTCCTTCCACCATAATGGGAGAGCCTGTAATGACCGATACCCAGAATGCTTCCGTAAATACCCAGGCGATGCCTACGCTAAGCCTTGTAAAAAATATAGAAGATGATAACTGGACCAAAAATTATGTCTATTACGATAAAAAAGGAAGGGCATTAGGCACGTACAGCATTAATCATCTTGGAGGAATTACCAGAACAGAATCAGAACTGGATTTTGTTGGAATGGCCAAACAGACGAAGGTATATCACAAGAGACTCAGTACTGATACCGAAAAGGTGATTACCCAAAGTTTTGATTTTGACAATCAGAACCGTGTTTTAAAGCACCGTCATCAGGTAGACAGCAATCCTGTAGAACTTCTGACAGAAAATACCTATAACGAGCTTTCCCAGCTTTCCAATAAAAAAGTAGGCGGCGGGCTTGAAAGCATCGATTATCAGTATGACATCCGTGGAGCATTGACCAAAATTAATGATCCGGCTGCATTGGGAACAAAGCTTTTCGGGTATGAAATGAAGTATTTCAATCCTCAGAATACCACGCAGGGCACTACAGGAAAATACAACGGGAATGTAACGGAAGTAATATGGAAAACCGCTACAGATGAGGTTTTAAGACAGTATAATTACCAGTATGATGCCCTGAACAGGCTTAAAAAAGGAATCTATTCTGAGCCGGGAGCTTCTGTTCCGCAAAACGGGCTCTTTAATGAAACCTTAACGTACGACCTGAACGGAAATATCACTTCCCTGCAGAGAAAAGGGAAAGGAGATCTGGGAGCACAGCTAATTGATAATCTTACCTATACCTACACGGGAAACAGGCTTAATACCGTTACGGATGACTCAGGGAATTACAGCGGTTATCCTGACAGTTCAGGAACTCCTATTTCCTATGATGATAACGGGAATATGAAAGATCATATTGATAAAGGCATTTTGCAGATTGATTATAATTTCTTTAATCAACCTGATTATGTAAAGTTTGATAAGACCTTTGTGCCAAGAGCCACAGATGGGGACTATAATGTGAATACCAGATATTTCTACAGGGCAGATGGAACGAAGCTTAAAAAGATTTACACTTATGGGATGGGCAGGCAGAATACAGAGACTTCCAAAACAACGGAATACCTTGATGGATTCCAGTATGAGACACAGGGATTGTCAGCAACTGCTCCTCTCACCTTAAGATTTGTCCCTACAGGGGAAGGCTATTATAATTTTGAAAATAATAAGTATATTTACAGCTACACAGACCATTTGGGAAATTTACGTTTAAGCTACACTAAAAAACCAGATGGCAGCATAGCAGTTCTTGAAGAAAACAATTATTATGCATTTGGTTTAAAGCATGAAGGCTATAATATTTTAGAAGGAAACCCTGCTTACAATTATGGATATAATGGGAAAGAACTTCAAAAAGAATCCGGCTGGAGTGATTATGGGGCAAGAATGTATATGGCAGAAATTGGCAGATGGGGCGTAATAGATCCATTGGCTGAAGCTATGAGAAGATATTCTCCATATAACTATGCCTTTAATAATCCTGTAAGTTTTATAGATCCGGATGGGATGAAGCCGATGAATTCACTAAAGATGGCTGGTGATGGATCTAATACGGAAGTGAATTATGGCAACGTCAATCCAAACTGGCTAGGCTTGGGAAATGGTGGAGGAATTTATGATCAGTTGGAGACAGCTATTGCAGCAGGCGGTGGACCATCTATAAATATGGATGATGTAGAAGTTTATGAGGGAGCAGCTGCAGGAGATGCATTTAGAAAACTTATGAGTCCTAAAAATAATGAATATAGCTTTGCTAAGTTTGACTTTTCAAAATTTGGAATAGGTAATCTTGTTAATCCGAATGATGTTATCTTTTTAAATGATAGTAAATCGGTTGGTGGGTTAGGACATGCAGCTGTAATTATTGGAAATGAAAAGGATGGTTGGTATTATTACTCACTTAATGGAACAGGTGGTGAAAAAGGAAGAGCTTATGGAGATGCAATTGGAGCAGATATAGGAACACCATTGGGGAATATAAGTATGGGTGAAGCTATAAAAAAGGCGAATAAAATTAATATTGGTTATAAACATAATTATGATAATAATTTAGCGCTTATCAGTAGTCCAAGTGAAGATAAAGCTATGATGGAAAAAGCATCTAAAGCAGCTAGTGTAAGAAAGTATGTCTTAACAGCACAAGATTGTTTAACAGTGCCTATGGCTGCATTCAATGAACTCAAAAGAAGTAGAGGAGCTGGAGGTCCTCAAACTGCAAAAATTCCAAACGCATGGAGATTTTTTCTACCAACAACTATTGGGGTTATTAATTTGTACTTACCATCTGGCTCTGAACTAAAATATAGGAAATAAATTTTATATAAAAAGTAAATGAAAAGAGTAATTGGAATAATTGTTTTATTAGCAATTTTAATTTTTGTATTTTCAACAATATTGTTTCCTTATGTATCAAATTTTGTTGGTTGGAATGGATACAAAATGTGGGAAGATAGAATAAGAACAGATAAGATAGAAGAATCTAAAAAAAGAAAAGTTTTTGTTAAAGAATTAAATTATAGAATTATTGGATCTACTAATTTGAAAGGTTTTTATTTTAAACCTTATCTTGAGAAAGGTTTTAAGGTTAGTAATAAATCTTTTAATGATACGCGTATAATTAAAAATACGAATAATCCTTACAATATTTGTTATGAAAGAGGCTTAAAAGATTCAATCGCTATTTATTTTAAAAAAGCTGATGAAAAGAAGCTCGATAGTTTTGATGGTGTCTGGGGGTACTCTAGAACTCCACATTTAAAAGATACATTAAGTTTAGAAATTGTAAGTAAAAAATATCATGGAATAATTAAAATATGGTAATTTAACAATAAAAGACAAGTCCGTTTTTACTAGTTGTAAAGCGGACTTTTCGGTTCTAAACATAATAATATAATATCGTACAAGTAAATCTTAAGATTATAGCTGGCAAAACAGAAGTTCTTAAAGAAAATAACTATTATGCATTTGGTTTAAAGCATGAAGGTTACAATGTATTAGAAGGAAATCCTGCTTATAATTACGGATACAATGGCAAGGAGCTTCAAAAAGAATCCGGCTGGAGTGATTACGGTGCCAGAATGTATATGGCAGATATTGGAAGATGGGGTGTAATAGATCCATTAGCTGAAACAATGAGAAGATATTCTCCTTATAACTATGCCTTTAATAATCCTGTAAGCTTTGTAGATCCTGATGGGATGAAGCCGATGAATAGACTGAAAATGGCTGGTGATGGCTCTAATACGGAGGTAAATTACGGCAATGTCAATAGTAACTGGCTAGGCTTAGGTAATGCTGATGGACTGGAATCAGGAGGATTTGGAGGTGGAAGCAGCTATGCTATTTTGTCGTCATTAGGTAACTCAAATGACTATTTACTCGACGAAATTAGAGCTGCATGGGCCAATAGAGAGCAACCCATATTTTCCAGTATAAATAGTAATGGTGATCTTGTCTGGTGGACTGGGGCTGCTACTCAGACAACTTATACGGTTGGTAATGACATATATGGTGAGGGTGATTTAGGAGTTGCACATACAATAGGTTTAATGGATGGTGATACTTTGGATATATTGAATTTTATCAATGACAGGGTTGGTGATGTTGGTTCAGTACTTGAAAAAACTCAAAACCAAGGTGGTTCAATAGCTTTTTGGACAACACCTGTCAGAAATAGGTCTTTTGATGGAATAACATATTCAAGGCTTCGTTTTGGATATTATAGTGATAATTGGGGTGGAAATGCTACTACAGGTGCTACGACAAGCGTTGCTAAATATATTGGTAAAGGTGCTTTAGTTACCCAAATAGCATTGGGGGGCATAGAAGTAGGAAATGGTGTAGCTAATGATTACAGTAATTATCAAACAAAAGGTATTACAAATGGAAGAAATACGATTGTAACAGCTGCTAAATTAACTTCGAGCATTTTATCGGGAATGTATGCAGGGGCTGCTATAGGTAGTGCTATTCCAGTTCCTATCGTAGGCACTATTGTAGGTGCAGTTGGAGGTGCTTTGGTAGGATACCTTATAGGAGAAGTAGTAGCACGTGATCTAAATCAAGCATTTGATAATTTTGAAAAATAAAAAAATGAAAATAGAAAGAAAGACCTTTAAAATAGTAAGCATGTTAATATTAATAACTATTTTATTCGTGTGTTGTGTAATTGCAGGTCTAAACCCTGAAAAATATACTTTTGTATTATTACCTTCAAAATATTTAGTTTTAATTCTATCTATTCTGGGAATAATAGCTATAATATATTTTTCTATTTTTTTAATAAAGCTGATTTTTTCCCATAAAGCTTTTTTTGAGATCAGTGAAAAAGGAATATATAATGGATTGGGCTTTACTAAAGAGAAGGAAATAGAATGGAACAATATTGAAAAAGTAGATATTATAAATTATAAAGGAATACCAAGGATTAGAGTTAAGCTATATAATTATGAGCCTTTTATTGAAAATACAGATTTCATCACCAAATTCATATTGAAACAAACTGTTAATGATTTAGGAACTCCAATTATAATTGATAATGTTTATTTAAAATGTTCTTTTGAGGACTTAAGTAAAATTATTTTTGACTTTTGGGGAAAATATAAAAAATAAATTTTCCTTATTTTATGTCTTCACCTGTAACACTTAATTAAACAAAAACCATTGCATTTGCAATGGTTTTTGTCTTTTTTTTAAGAAAACGGTTATATTTACCAGTACAAAGACCACCTGGGAAATACAAGGGTAAGTTTTGCCAGAAACAGCGCAGGCGTTCCTGAAATTTTAGATATGGAAAATTATTATCGTTTGGGTTTAAGCTGGGAAAGAAAACGGCTGTTCCAAATCCTGCAGTTTTAAACTATGGACAAATACGCCCTGCAATCCCTATGAATGTGGGAACATTTAGAGCATTAATTTACAGTACTGCCCCAGCTTGGGAACCTGTAAAATAATTAGATATGGAAGAAAAAGATGTTATTATAAGAAAAATTTTAGAAAAATTGTATATTGAATTTAATCCGGAAATTTTATATCAGTTGACTCTGGAACAATACGGAGATTTCTTGATTTCAATATTTGAATACATAAATCTGTACAAAGACAAATACCATTTGAGTGAAAAAGATTTTATGGAATTTAATAAGGTTATTCATCATAAATATGAGTATGATAAATACGAAGATAATTGTTGGCAAAGAGTAGCATTTTTTATGGATGAATTAATATTCTGTTTTTCTACACCTGCTCCATATTTTTTTGATTCTAACTTTGAAGATTTTAAAAATAAAATTAAAAAAGATATGAGGAAAGGTAATGGTTTGTAAAAATGTTCAAGATATTTTATGGAAGAAAGAGACTTAATTATAAAACAAATTCAAGAAAGATTAGAAATCGAATTAAATCCGAAAAAAATTTCCAAGATGACCTTGGATGAATATAGAGATTTTATTATTTCAATGTTCGAATATATAAATCTATATAAGGATAAATATCTTCTAACACATTTAGACTTTAGGAAATTTGCAAATGATTTTGTTAAAAATTATGATGATGATGATTACGAAGATAATTGTGGGGAAAGAATAAGATTTTTTATGGATGAATTAGCGATTTTGTATACTTATCACCCTCCTTTTTTTTGGAATTCTAGCTTTGAGGATTTCAAATATAAAATGAAAAGAGATGTCTCGAGAGGGAATGGTCTGTAAAAATGTGGCCATGTAAATTCGTTTTAAATGCAATTGATTATGCCAATAAAATAAAATTATGATAAAATTAGATTTAAATTCAGCTATAAATATATTATCATTAGATGAATATTCAAAGATGAGAACTGAAGATCGTAAAAATTTGATTGATGGGGAAGGATTGGATAAAGAAGAATTATTTGACTACATAAGAGATAGATATATTGGAATAAAATTATCATATATTGAAGAAAAAGTTAAGGAATTGTATCAATTGTCAATTAATGTTATGGGGACTCCAAAAGAACTATTTCCATGTCCTTGTTGTAATTATAAAACAATTTTAGAAGAAGGGAATTATCAAATTTGTAAAGTGTGCTTTTGGGAAGATGATGGAAACAGAGATGATTTGAAAATTAGTTCTGTAAATCACATGACATTACATGAAGCAAAAGACAATTTTAAAAAGAAAGATGCTATTTTAGAAAAGTTCTTAAAATTTGTAGATAATGAAGGTAAATTGAAATATTATAAAAATATTTAATTAAGGATAATATTTGTCTTTGCTAATACTACTGAATAAAATAGATTGAAACCATTGCATTTGCAATGTTTTTTTATTTTTAGAAAAAGAAGATTATATTTGCTATTACAATTACTACTATTACATAAGTAGGTATGCACCGCAAAATATTCTAAATATTACATGATTAAATTTATAGATTATTTAGTTTTCCATTTAGATTGTTTATATAAAAGATTGGATAAATTTAAATACAAAGATAGGGGAACAGAGAAATTTTGGTTGGTTGTAGTTATTTCAATTTTTATTAATTTGAATACTTCAAGTATTGATAATGTTTTCCTGGGCAATTATTTGCATATACATCATAAGTATATTTTTTTCTTAATGATTCCGATTGTAATGACTTTAGTGTATTATTTATTTATTAAAAACGAAAGATTTTTAGACTATGAATTTAAAGAAAGCTATAAGGGATATTTGATATTACTTATATTATTTATCATAACTGTAATTTTAATGTTCATGGTGGTTCCTAGAAAAAATTATTAAGAACTTAAGAGTAAAAAAGAGTATTGATTCAATACTCTTTTTTAAAGGCCAAGCATCTAGCTTGTGTCATAATGAAAAACTGGTTAATCGGATTCAAGCCTAAAGATGAATATTTTAGATGTCCTGAATATTTTGGAAACATAGAGTTTGAAACTGATGATTATTTTGAAATGCTTTCGTTTATTTTATCTGAACCCAATAGGGATTACGACTTCTATTTTAAAAATAAAAACAATTCTCAATATCGTAAGGGTATGATCCTTATTCATAATAATTCAATGTATTTAGGAATTGGTGCAACGGAAAACTATAAAAACTATCTTGTGGATAAATTAACTGAGGAATATGATAAACCACCTCTCGTAAGCAATCAGTTGCCTTACTATTAAAATATAAAGCAATCAATCTATGGAATTAACTGATATATACATTTACAGAAATAAAGTTGAAAAGGAAATTATTTTTGATTTTATGAAAAATTGGTTAATAGGTTTTAAAACTGCAGATGAAATTTTTGAATATCCTCAGTTTTTCGGAGACACAGTATTGGAAACTGACGATTATTTTGAAATGCTTTTATTCGTCTTGGCTGCTCCTGATAGAAACTATAATTTTTATTTTGAGAATAAAGATAATCTACAAAATCCCAAAGGAATGATTTTTATTCAAAATAACGCTGTGTACTTAGGAATTGGCGTAATTCCAAGTTGTGAAAAACATTTTATTAATAGTCTTACCGAAAAATATGAAGAAGAATTAATTATTTGTAATGGTGTTCTCCCTTATAAATAATATATCATTCTTGAGCTATTTTGATAATTAATTTATGATTAAAGATTTTTTTGATTACCATTATTATAGAGTTGCAAAATTCTATTACAAAAGAGATGGAGCAGATGCTACGACCGCATTGATAAGTGTTTCAGCAGTCCAGACATGGATTATAATTAATGTTTTATTATTTATAAAAGAATTTTTTTTTCAAAATGAAAAATTTAAATATGGATGGGCTATTTTTCTATTGGTAACGATCGGAATTATACTTTACAACAAAAGAAAATATAAGAATAAATATTTAGTATTAAGAAATAAATGGGTCAATGAAAAAAAGAATGAAAAAATGGTCAATGGCTTAATAATTATTGCAACAATTATTTTTTCATGGTGTCTGATATTCATTAATTTGTTGATAATAAAAAAAATACAATAAGAAATAATTACTGAATCAAATAAGAAAACATTCGCATTAGGCTATGTTATTGCAGGTGTTGAAAATATGGTTTTAGGAAGATAAAAAATAATTATGTTACAATATTTTGATATGATGTATTATCATCTAGCGACTTTTTACCAAAGATTTAGTAAAAAAACAAGTGGATGGCAAATACAGGCTTCTTTATTATTGGTATTACACAATCGATGTTATTATTAGATTTATGGATGACAATTAGCTCTATTTTAGATATTAAAGGTAAAGTAACCATTTATGAGAAAATTATTTTTTGTTCAATAGGACTTTTTTTAATTTTTTATAATATTAAAAGATATGAAAAAAAATATAGATATTATAAATCTATATGGGGTGTCTATGAAGGTTATAGAAAAAGGCTACACGTTTTTTTAACTTTTTTTACGGTTATTTTTTCATGGTTATTTATTTTTATTTTAGGATTTATTTTTGATAAATATAAATAAGTGGGAGTCGGAGGAAAGCACCCCCGATGGTTAAATTGCCTATACTTTACCAAATGGAAATACTCACAAGCTGAATAAAAGATGGCGTATTTATTAGATTAAAATAATTAACTATATGAACGAAAATATCAGAATAGAGGAAGTGGGGGATATTAATTCGGATTATCCTTATTTAGAGGTTTTTTTGAATGATGAACTATCGCCATTTTTAGAGATATCTATTGATGACAAAGAATTATCATTTAAGATTTATTCTGTTAAAAAAGATATTATTTTAAATTATGAAGGATGGAAATACATTTACGAAGCTGCTAATGAGTTTCTGCCGCGTGCCTTAAAAAATGAAGATGACTATCTTAATCAGCTAGGAAATAGATGATATTCCAGATGTGTTGTTAATAAAATATAGAGTTGAAACTCAACCGCTATGTTAATAAACCTCTCCCCAATTAAATAAGATGAAAATTTCAAAAAATTATCGCTTTTTCCCTATGATACTAGGTTTAATATTAGTGGTTTATTTTTATGGATATAAGTATGTTTACAAAAATAATGATCATTTTTTTAAAAATAGAATTCAGGCTAAGGTTATTAAAGTAATAAATCATGAAGACAAATCGTTACAATTTTATTATAGTAATGAATATTGTATCACCATTACAAATACAAGAGGGGATACATTAAAAATTGGTGATTCAATTTCTAAAAAACATAACACAAAAAGTTTTGGCGTATACAGAATAAAGAATGGTAATTATATTTTTTTTAAAAACTATAAATAATTATAATATTTAACAAAAATCTCCCAGTTGGCGCGGGCATCTTGCTCGTGTTATAAAATAAAATCAACCTGCTGTTCATAGCAGGTTGATTTGTTTTTAGAGCTTTCATGGTTTTTTTTGTAAATTTTAATGTCTATGTTCAGGTGATATTGCTTATTGGGAATGTGGTTTCTTATTAAGTAATAAAATAGAACAATCTGAATTTTTTCGTTTTTCATATCTCTATACAGGGTAGAGGGTTACCCTGTATGTATCGAGATATTTTTGATTCATTTTGTGTTTTTAGAATCTTTAAAATTTAAAAGGAAGTAATAAAATATAAAATTTGTTTTTAAGAATATTTTCAATTTATTTAGGAATCACATCATAAAGTACTGTTAATACTTTTTGAGCCACTTATAAAGTGTAGTTCTGGGAATTTTGTATTCCCTGACGACTTCTTGTTTTGTTTTCTTTTTAGAATTCACTAAATCCAGAATAAACTCTATAATTTCTATGGTATAAATGTTCTTTCTGAATTCGGGAAGTTCTGTTTTCTGCTGTTTTATATTTTTATAATAATCAGGAGAAGATGGAGGAGAATACAATAACAGGTGCTGGGAATACATTCTGAAAAAATCATATTGCAGGAGTTTACTCCATTTTAACAGAAGTTCTGCATGCAGGGATTCACTGTTATACATATTCTGTATATCGTCTTCGCTGCAATGCAAAAAGTTGGTAAGTCTTTCTATAGAAAAATTTGTTTCCTTTACTCTTGTTTGTATAAGCTGGCCGATATGAATGTTTTTAAAAAGCATAATTATAAAGGTTGAAGTAAAATATTGTATGTAAGTATAAGAAGTATTATGAGGTTCCGGAATTTCAAATGATGATTCATATACTTTTGCAGTTATCATTCTTGAGGGTAATGAATGGACTAATATTATTCACTATATCCAGAAGGGGTGACAGTATTAATTCCAACTTGAGAATAAGTAATTGCAGAAGGGGGAATAATTAATAGAGAGAATAATTTTTTCATTTTCTTAAATATATCATTGTGTTTTCACTGCAATATTATGGCAAAGAGTTTTTTCATACAAAATATCATATATTACATAAGTATTACAATTGTTTAATTCTTTGATTTTCAGGTTTTTTAATTCTTTTTATTGAATCTCTGGCGTTATAGATTTCGAATTCAAAATAATAGAAGTTTTTAATTTACCCGGTTGCCTTCTGTTATGAATTCTGTAAACTGAACCAGAAGTTATTGTTTAGGAATAGGAGAAAAGTATTTTAAGAAGGGAGAGTTTAAAAGATGCAACGCGTGTAATACCTATGTAATATCTCTTTTTAAGAAATTTTCTTTCGAAATTTTTATTATTGCGCCCGGAATTAATAGTTACAACTTAACTAAGATCTATAAATACTTAATAATTGCTCACTTATTTTAATAGCTAAGTATTATTCCTCAAAACACAAACATGATATGATGAAATTTCTTATTTTTTGCTTCCGGTTTTTCTGTTTGCATAGGAAAAAATTGCCACGCTGTTTCTTAACTTCTCTACAAAGATATAACTACCGTTACATACAGGCTCAATTTGAACAAACCAGGAAAACCAGGGTGCGGAAAAAATCAAATATCTTTCCGATGAAGATATTTATGTTTTATTGAAAAATATAAATTATTTAACTTGATTTAGAGTGTTTTTTTTAAAAATATCTCCAAATAATTTAAATAATAAATTGAAGTGCATTTACTGGTTAAATTTGTAAATTTACTTTGACAAAGGAAATGCTTTGCCATTATACTTGTTATATTCCCAATAATTACACACGATGAAATTTTTTATTTTCTTTTTCCCGCTTTTGCTGTTTGCTCAGCCAAAAACAACTCCGAAAGCGATTGATGAAAGACTGAAAAAGTCTAATTTCCTTCTTGTTGATGGTAAAACAGATGACATGATTACCCTGAACCTATCTGTACTGAAGGATGCTAAAAGTATCGATTATCCAAAAGGAAGACTCTATGCATATTATAATTTAGCTCTTGCTTTTTCCATGCAGTATAAATATAATAAAAGCAATTATTATTTAAAGCTCATGGAACCCGAGTTTAAGTATATGGACGATGAAAGCCAGGAAATTGCCATGAATGTTGTATACAGTATGAATTACAGAGGAATTAAGATGTATGATGAAGCAATAAAAAAGCTTAAGAAGAATCTGATCCCGGCTGATCATATAAAAAATGATTCCACCAGATATTCGCTAAAAGGTATTCTTCTCACCCAGATCACCAGAAATTATATTGAGAAAAAAAATTATGACTCTGCTACCCATTATGGAAAGAGCGTTATTCAGGAGCTGAAGGGAGCTAAAAAAATGGACATAGGCCTGAACACAAACTTAAAAATTGTAACACTGCTTTTGGGTGAAGCAAAGCTTCATCAAAATAAAATTGATTCTGCTGAGTTTTATCTAAAATCGGCCCAATCTGTTCCTATACAGTTGGGTAATAATGAATTTGCAGCATTTAAGCTTTCGGGGCAGATCCACGATGCGAGAAAACACTATGATTCTGCTGTCACTGACTACGAAAAAGCAATAGAGCTTGCTGCAAAAATTAAGAATTTTAGAAAACTGGCAGAGCTGTACGGTTTAATATCCGCGGTACATGAAAAAACAGGACAGTCTGGTAATCAAAAAAAATATGAGCTTAAATACAATACCCTTAATGACAGCTTAAGAAAAATAGATGAAAATAATCTGAAAGATACTGTTGGCCTTCTTGTGGAAGAAAAGCAAAAGCCTCTGGAGTATAGAAATAACCTTTTATTCTACATTATACTTGCAGGAATTATGGGAACGGCTGTTATTGTCTTTTTTGTGTATAAACGGATAAGAAATAAAAATAAAGTATTAAATGTAAAAGAGCAGGAAGCCCAGGAGCTTAACCAAAAACTGAACTTTGCCTTTGAAGAGGTTATATTGTTAGCAAAAAAAAATGACCCTGAATTTCTTGCCCGTTTTCAGGAAGTTTATCCTGAATTTTTCCCGAAACTCCTGAAAATTGAACCTCAGCTGTTAAGTACAGAGCTAAAATTTTGTGCCTTACTGTTTCTCAATTTTTCTACCAAGGATATCGCGGCTTATACTTTTGTGCAGCCTCAGTCTATACAAACCAGAAAAAACAGACTGAGAAAAAAATTAAATATTACTTCTGATGAAGATATTTATATCTGGATGCAAAATATCACCAATAAAGCGTAATTCATTTCAAAATATTCTGTTATTTAATTAATATATTAAAGTATCTTTATCTTTTGTATTGTTAAGTTTTCTTTAATTTGATATTATGTTTATTGTATTCATAAATAATTCCGTGTGATGAAATTTATTATTCTCCTTTTTCCGGTTTTGCTGTTCGCTCAGCCAAAAATTATCCCAAAAACTGTTGATCAAAAACTGGAGAGATCAAATGCTCTTCTTATGGACGGCAAAACAGATGATATGATTACCTTGAATCTCTCAATACTGGAAGATTCTAAACATATTAATTATGCAAAAGGGAGACTGGCCGCGTACTATAATTTAGCACTTGCTTTTTCTCTGCAATACAGGTATAATAAAAGCAATCACTATTTAAAGATGATGGAACCTGAGTTTAAAAAAGCAAACGATGAAGACCAGGAAATTGCTATGAATATATTATACAGCATCAATTACAGAGGAATTAAAATGTATGATGAAGCATTGAAGAAACTTAAAAAGAATTTAGTACTGGCAAATGATTTAAAAACCGATTCCGTCAAGTACTCTATAAGGAGTATGCTTCTGGTTCAGATCGCTAAGAATTATATTGAAAAAAAGGACTACGACTCTGCTTCCTACTATAGCAAAAGAGTTATAGAAGAGGTGAAGAAGCCCAAAAAAATGGATCCGGGCTTGAATACAAGTTTAAAAGTAACCCTGTTACTTTTAGCTGAAGCAAAACTTAACCAAAATAAAATAGATTCTGCTGAGTTTTATGTAAAATCGGCTCAATCGGTACCCATACAATTCGGGAGTAATGAATTTACAACATTTAAACTGTTGGGGCAGATTCATGGTGCAAAAAAAGAATATGATTCTGCTGTTGCAAACTATAAAAAAGCGATAGAACTTGCTGCCAAAGCAAAGAATTCCAGAAAGCTTTTAGAACTATACGGATTAATATCCGGGATATACGAACAAACGGGACAGGCTGATGAAGAAAAAAAATATGAGCTTACCTATAATAAACTTAATGATAGTTTAAAGATAATAGATGAGGAAAACCTGAATGATACCGTTGATCTTCTTGTAGAAGAAAAACAAAAACCTTTAGAAGATAAAAATAATCTTTTGTTATACATTATACTTGCAGGAGCCGCAGGTACAGCTATTATTACCTTTTTTGTATACAGGAAGATAAAAAACAAAAATAAAATTTTAAATGTAAAAGAACAGGAAACCCAGGAGCTTAATCAAAAATTAGGCCTTGCCTTCGAAGAAGTTACACAGCTGGCAAAGAACAATGATCCTGAATTTCTTACCCGGTTTCAGGAGGTTTATCCTGAATTCTTCCCGAAGCTCCTGAAAATTGAACCTCAGCTGTTAAGTACAGAATTAAAATTTTGTGCCTTATTGTTTCTTAATTTTTCCACCAAAGATATAGCAGCTTATACTTTTGTGCAGCCTCAGTCTATACAAACCAGAAAAAACAGACTGAGAAAAAAACTGAATATACCTTCCGATGAAGACATTTATCTGTGGATGAAAAACATTAATGACGCAGTTTGATACCTTGCTATTCATCGGTACATTATAAACATAAAATTCATTGAACATTTAAGATATATTTCCCGGCTATTCTTTTTTTATAAATTTTTATGTATTTGTATGATTACAATGGTGTAAGACTTAAATAGTTGATAATAAGTGTTTTAAATAACTGTCATATCTAAGTAATAGGTGTTTTTTTGGTAAAAAAAGGCAAAAATAAAGAAATTTGCAACGGTTTGTTAGATCAGCCATACCTTAAAACAAAAACACACAATGAAGACAAAGCTGTTATTTCTGGCAGGTGCATTTTTTTTATCTGCACAGGCCTATTCCCAAGTTGGAATAAAAACACCAACACCCTCCAGTACCCTGGATGTAAGGGGATCTGTTGAAGGGAACTATCGTGAAATTTCCGGAACAGAAACCCTTATGGGTAATGATTATCATATTTCCTTTACCGGAACATCAAATTCAATTCTGAATCTTCCCTCAAAATCTGCTACTGATGGTTCGGCAGCAGATTTCAGGGGAAGAAAATACTACATCAAAAACAACAGTATAAACAATATTTTAACATTAACAGCAGCATCCGGACAGATTATTCGTTCAGGGGGGGTGAATGTGGATAGCAATACTATTGTTCTGCAACCGGGGAAACTTGCTGTACTTACAGCCGGTGGAGCTAATGGATGGGATCTGCAGGAAATTAAATGGGGACTTTTTGATTTAGCAACTAACGAGCCGGGAACTTCTGCACAAACGATACCTGCGGTAGATACCTATTATACTTTGACTGATTCTCCGGTTACCGTAACCGTACCTACTTCTGGTGCTAAAGTATTATTGAAGTTTACAGGTTATGGAAATGTGACAGGATCTGCCAATTCTTATGGTACAGTACGCTTAAAACTTTTACAGACAGGTACAGCATCTGCAACATATGCCCTGGCGGCTGCACAAAGCTGGTATAACAAAAAGAATGGAGCTACCACAGCCTTTGACTTCAAGACAGAATATAGTGTGACCAATCTTGCTCCCGGTAGCTATACATTCTCCCTGCAGTTTGAAAGAGAATCAGAAGTAGGTACTGTAAGCAGCCTGAAAGTCATGAGATCTGCAGGAAGAGCCGATGTCTATATAAAGTAACAGGCAGATCTGTTTTCTATGACTATTTTATTTAAAAAAATTCTGCTGCATACCGCAACAATTGATTTTTTTTAATTGATATCAGGTTTAGAACAGAATCAGGGCAGAAAAAAAATTATCCATTTCATTAAAAGCAAACGGCAAAAATTGGCAGATGGTTTCGGATCTGCTACAATCTGAAAACAAAATACACACAATGAATAAAAAAATAATAATCCTGGCAGGTGCCCTGTTTTTATCGGTACAGGCCTATTCTCAAATAGGTATCAATACACCAACGCCTTCCAGCACAGTGGATATAAGAGGATCTGTTGAAGGGAATTATCTTGAGATCACAGGTGACTATCCTCTTCTTCCTACTGACTACCATGTTTCCTTTTCAGGAACCGGAAATTCTAAATTAACCCTTCCTTCAAAATCTGCTACGGATAATTCAGCGGCAGATTTCAGGGGCAGGAAATATTATATTAAGAATAACAGTACTTCATCTACTTTAACTTTAACAGCGGCAAGCGGGCAGATTCTTCGCCTTGGAGGCAGTATTACCAACAGCAATACATTCGGCCTGAGACCGGGCAGGTCTGCAGTCCTTACTGCTGGAGGAGCTAACGGATGGGATATGGACGTTGATACCAGTACTTGGGAACTTTATGATATGGACTTTAAAGGGCCGGTTTTTACACCGGTAAATTTAGGATTTACTGCCATACCTGATTCCCGGGTTACGGTGACTGTACCTTCTTCAGACGCAGTCGTATTAGTAGACTTTACAGGTTTTGGACAGGGAATTGAATCAGGAGCTGATGGTATGGGCGGAGTATGGACATATGTGTATCAGGAAGGCGGCCCTGAACTTGGAGGGTACGGTTGGAGCGGTAAGTCATGGTATGATTATGCCGGAAACTATAACCCCAAATTTAATTTCGCTGTAAGGTACTCTGTTTCAGGTCTTGCCCCCGGGATATATACATTTTATTTAAGGATGCAAAGTGTAACAAGAGGAACTGCGGGAGGTGAGAATTTAGTAAGTCAAGCTCTGGGTAGCACAGGCAGGGCAGAAGTTTATATGCCGTAAAAAACAGACCCTATCACTGCTGAAATAAAATTTCAGCCTATTCAAATCTATCATAATCAGGAAATATACACAATGAATATAAAAACATTATTTTGGGCGGGCACCTTATTTTTGTCGGCACAGGCCTATTCTCAGATAGGTATTACAACACCAACACCTTCCAGTACTTTGGATGTAAGAGGATCTGTTGAAGGGAGCTATCGTGAAATTACAGGTAACTATACTCTTGCTGACACAGATTATCATGTTTCCTTTTCCGGAGTATCCAATGCAACTCTGAGCATTCCTGCAGCATCTGCCACAGATGGTTCTGCAGCAGATTTCAGGGGCAGAAAATATTATATTAAAAATAACAGTACAGCGACTGATTTAACCTTAATGGCTGCAAGCGGGCAGATCCTCCGTCTGGGAGGGGCTTCTCCGGATGCTGGTGCTTTTGTTTTAAAAGCCGGAAAATCGGCAGTACTTACCGCAGGAAATGCCAATGGGTGGGATCTGGACGTGGATGCCGCTAACTGGCAGCTTATAAATTCGCCCTATTTTCTGCGTCCTCCGATTCATGAGATCCCTGCCGGGAATTTATATACTGACTTAGAAGGCTCCCAGGTTACTGTTACAGTTCCTTCTTCAAACACAAAGGTAATATTAAATTATTCAGGTTACATATTCGTACAAATTGGAACTGGTGCTGTGGGTACAATGCGTTTTCAAATTGTTCGGACAGGCACCTCACCTGCAACTACTTATCCGGATGTAGACTTGGTGACATGGAATACTTCAAAAGTTGGAGGAGGAACATGTGATGCAGATTATTCAATAATGTATCCGGTTTCCAATCTTGCACCGGGAACCTATACATTTACTTTACAAATGAGAAGGGAATCAGAGAGCTTTGTGACTGCATCTTCAGTTAAACATTTCAGTAATGAAACTCATGTGCCTAGGGTAGACGTTTATTCCAAATAGATTCTAAAAACATGATAAAAAACAAAAACCTGGTAAAAATTTTAATCTATGCAAATCTGTAAAACCATGAGGCAGGACAAAAAAATGCAGTAGTTTAGATCAACTGTAATACTTAAGATTAATCTTATGATTATCCTTTTTACAAACAGGTAAACTTGTTATATGTATGCACGGCACAAATGACAGGAACTCATTTTTTCAAATAATTTGAAAGTTTTTGATTCCATCCGGATACGGCTTACAACATAGACATTTCAAATAGGTAACACATGTTTCTTTTTACAAAAAACAGGTGTTGCCTGTTTCTTTATAATATCAATCATAATTAGAAAAAAGATTAATTTTCGAAATTATTGATGAATGTATAGTTTTAGATTTATTTTTATTGTGTATTGAAAATCAATATTTTACAAAGATGTCATATCTGTGTAATAGGTGTTTTTTTGGTAAAAAAAGCAAAATGATACAAATTTGCAGCGGTTTGTAAGATCAGCCATACCTTAAAACAAAAACACACACAATGAAGAGAAAACTGCTATTTCTGGCAGGTGCATTTTTTTTATCTGCACAGGCCTATTCCCAAGTTGGGATAAAAACACCAACACCCTCCAGTACCCTGGATGTAAGAGGATCTATTGAAGGGAACTATCGTGAAATTTCCGGTTCCGAAACAGAAACCCTTATGGGTAATGATTATCATATCTCCTTTACAGGAGCATCAAATTTAACATTGAATCTTCCCTCAAAATCTGCCACAGATGGTTCAGCAGCAGATTTCAGGGGCAGAAAGTACTATATTAAGAATAACAGTACAACAGGCAGTAGCTTAACATTAACAGCGGCAGCCGGGCAGATCATTCGTTCGGGCGGCCTGGTTAACATAGACAGTAATACCATTGTTCTGCAACCGGGAAAACTTGCTGTACTTACAGCCGGGGGAGCTAATGGATGGGATCTGCAGGAAATTAAATGGGGGCTTTTCGATATGGCTATTGTGCAGGGAAATACCGCACAAACTGTTCCTGCAGGAAATAATTATTATACACTAATAACCGACTCTCCACTTACCGTAACTGTGCCTGCTGCAGGTGCTAAGGTATTATTGAAGTTTAGAGGTTATGCAAATGTAGTAGGATCTGCTAATTCTTATGGTACGTTACGTTTAAGGCTTCTTTTACAGACCGGCACCACATCTGTAACATATGATCTGGCGGCTGCACAAACCTGGTTTAACAGAAAGAATGGGGCTACCGTAGCCTTTAATTTCAAGGCCGACTATGGCTTGACCAATCTTGCTCCCGGTACCTATACATTCTCCCTGCAGGTAGTAAGAGAGGTTGAATCAGGTACTGTAAGCAGCCTGAAAGTCATGAGATCTACAGGAAGAGCCGATGTCTTTCTGAAATAAAAGGAAACCTGTTTCCCGTTACCATTTTACTTCAACATATTTTAACACAGAATATACAACAACAATTGATTTTTTTTAATTGATATAAGACAAACAGCAAAAAATTGGCGGATGGTTTCAAAGCTGCTGTAATCTAAAAACAAAATACACACAATGAATAAAAAAATAATAATCCTGGCAGGTGCCCTGTTTTTATCAGTACAGGCCTATTCTCAAATAGGTATCAATACACCAACGCCTTCCAGCACAATGGATGTAAGGGGATCTGTTGAAGGGAATTATCTTGAGATCACAGGTGACTATCCTCTTCTTTCTACTGACTACCATGTTTCCTTTTCAGGAACCGGAAATTCTAAATTAACCCTCCCTTCAAAATCTGCTACGGATAATTCAGTGGCAGATTTCAGGGGCAGGAAATATTATATTAAGAATAACAGTACTTCATCTACCTTAACTTTAACAGCGGCAAGCGGGCAGATTCTTCGCCTTGGAGGCAGTATTACCAACAGCAATACATTCGGCCTGAGACCGGGCAGGTCTGCAATCCTTACCGCTGGAGGGGCCAATGGATGGGATCTGGAAACGGATACCGGTAGCTGGGAACTTTATGACCTGGATTTCAAGGGTCCGAAACTGGTGTCTGTAAGTGCTCCAGGACGTTTAACTGATTCTCAGGTTACCGTGACCGTGCCTTCCTCAGATGCAATCGTATTACTGGAGTTTACAGCATATGGGCAGGGAACTCAATCAGGAGCTGAAGGGGCTGGTAACATGGATTTTCTTATAGCTCAACAAGGTCCGTCAGGATCAGGTTACGCCGGAACTGCTGGAATGATATCATGGTATGATTATCCCGGAAACACTGCCCCAAAATTTAATTTCGCAGGAACGTATAGTATTTCAGGTCTTACCCCAGGGGTATACACGTTTAATTTAACCCCATCGAACACGTCTGTTACTAATTACACGGCTAATACCCGATTAAATATTCTGGGTTCTACGGGCAGGGCAGAAGTTTATATACCATAAGAAACTATGTCCTTATGACTGTTAAATTTTCAGTCTATTCACTTTATCATAATCAGGAAATAAACACAATGAATATAAAAACATTATTTTGGGCGGGCACCTTGTTTTTGTCAGCACAGGCCTATTCTCAGATAGGTATTAAAACACCAACACCTTCAAGTACTTTGGATGTAAGAGGATCTATTGAAGGGAATTATCTTGAGATCACAGATGACTATCCTCTTCTTCCTACTGACTATCATGTTTCCTTTTCAGGAACCGGAAATTCTAAATTAACCCTCCCTTCAAAATCTGCTACGGATAATTCAGCAGTAGATTTCAGAGGCAGAAAGTATTATATCAGGAATAACAGTACAACGGCTGATTTAACCTTAACTGCGGCAGGCGGGGAGATTCTGCGTCTGGGAGGTACCTCTCCAGGCAGCAATATCTTTGTTTTAAAAGCCGGAAAATCGGCAACCCTTACCGCCGGAAATGCCAATGGGTGGGATCTGGACGTTAATACTAATTGGGCACTTGTAAATTTGCCATATATAATACCTACCGATTCACCGGGTGGTAGTGTACTTGCCGGGACTTCATATACTACAGTAGCTGGCTCCCAGATTAATGTTACGGTTCCTTCTCCAAACACAAAGCTGATATTAAGTTTTATGGGTAGCTTGAATATACAGGGGCAATCTAAACCTGGTGCATTTGGTACACTGCGTTTCCGAATTGCCCAGACAACAGGTACCACAACTACAACCTATAATGATGTAGACATGGCAAGCTGGGCCATGGCAAATACTAACC
Source organism: Chryseobacterium endalhagicum (assembly GCF_016745235.1). GTDB lineage: Bacteria > Bacteroidota > Bacteroidia > Flavobacteriales > Weeksellaceae > Chryseobacterium > Chryseobacterium endalhagicum. Next base: position 1,640,424 of record NZ_JAELVM010000001.1, read on the forward strand.
CACAAGCATGTGGATTAAATTACTCAATGATGTACCCTATTTCTAATCTTGCTCCGGGAACATATACGTTTTCTTTACAGGCAATAAGGGAAGCGGAGTCAGCAGGAGCTTCGGGTTTAGAGATTTGGTTTTACATTACAGCTCCCACAGCAGAGCTTTATCTGAAATAGAATCAAAAGATTGATAGTTGTTTTGTGGCTGCATAGTTTTTTGTTGTTTTGGCCGGAGATCAGTCACACTTCGGCCTTTTTCGGGCGTTTGAATAAAAAAACTAAGTACGGAAAATTAATATAAGATAAACCTAATAAATTAAATTGTTAATAAGTCATGCGAAGACTAGGATCACCGGATTATAAGAGAATTTATAATGATATTGTACGAGAAAAGTATCCGGAAAAAAAAGAACTGTGTAAATCTATTTTGGAAAAGAAAGAATTATCTTTTTTAGATATTATTAAGCTGAATTCTTTACTGTTTGGAGAAAAGAATAAAGAAAGATCTGTAGCCAACCAGAGGCATAAATCTTACGATATTTCAACAATTCGTGAAATTTTGGATTATCAGAAAAAAAACAGACTAAATAATACACAGCTGGCTATACATTTCAAATTAAGCAGAAATACCATAGCCAGATGGAAAAGGCTGCTTTCATCTAATAATCTGAATGTTGCTGCGATGAGAATCCTAAAGTGAAAAAGTATTGTTCTTCTTTATAGCAGCAGGACTTGAAAGATTTGTCCTGAAAGGTAATTCATTTGATTTCTCTTTATGTGGTATGGTTATTTCCAATATGGTTTCAGGCTGAAAAAAGCAGCCTGCAGTCTTTTACCATTCTGAATAATAATACTACCCAAACGGGTAATTGACGGGATAGTATATAATTGTAAAATTTGTGATGAAATAAGCTGTGCATTACAATCTGCTCGGGTGGCATTTCAAAATAAATACGAACCATCAAAACTAATACCTATGAAATCATCAATTTTTTTTCTGTCGCTGATCGCTATGTTTATATCAGCCGACCTTTTTGGACAAGGAACTTCCGGAACACCAGCACCAACACCTACAATACCCCTAAATCCAATAACAGATGTTGAAAAATGGCTCGCCATTTCTCCTATTTTGCTTTTTCTGTTAATTGTATGTACTGTTTTTTTAAAACTGAAAAAAGACAAAGTATCTCTCAAAGATCTCCTTTTGGATAAAGATGCCAATGTGCAGATGGAAGCAGAAAAAACAGAACAGGTTAAGGCTTTTGCGGCGGCTCCTGCTGCCAATCAGCAGTTACTGATGCAGACCGCCACTATGACTAGTAACGATCCCAATGCAGAGAAACCTAATACAAGCGTAAGCCGTTTTTTAGCTTTTATAAGCGGGTTGGTGTCTGTAGGACTGGCCTGTGTTCTGGCTGCTTTTGCCATGTGGAACTATTTTGACAATAATGTATTTCCGGAATTAAATAATCTGGTAGGAGTTTTACTTTCTCTCGGAATTGGGGTGGTGCCTTACGCATTTAATAAAATCAGTACTGCTGCCAAATAATTAAATGAATAAAGCTATGAGTACCGGAAAACAGCTATTGGAAACAGACCAAAATCATACTGAAGAAATATATTTCCGGTATCCTCATATCTTTTGAAAACTCCAATTACAAAGGCCGATGGGACCGTGCAGAATCTATATTCTGAATCGTGGATTGTATCAGGTTTCGTAAATTAAAATAAGGATAAGAAGCCAAAACATTTTGCAAAAAGGTTCGAGTCTTTCTATCATCACTAAAACCCCTGCTTATAGGGGTTTTATTATTTATATGCTTTGTTTTTGTAGAAAATGAATTTCCTGAATAATGAAGCCCGGAAGATATATCACAAACTGAGCTGTAAAATATCATTCATCTTTGTGGTACCTTGTTTATTTTTTCCGTTAAAACCTCGTTTTTTGCTTCTATTGGCTTGTAAATTGATGTCACAAGCTTTATCATATTCTTTGATTATTTATGAAAAGACTGCTTGTAATTTTTATGTTCTTTTTAAACGGTGTACTCCTTCTGAATGCACAAGAGAAAAAAGACTCGCTTTACTATAAAATAGAAAATTTTTCAGATAAAAGGAAAGTGACCAAGTTCATTCACCGTTTTATATTTCGCAGGCAGGCGGATTCGGCATCTGTCAGAACAACCACGGAGAAGCTGTCGCAGGAAACTCATCAGGGAAAACATATCAGAAATATCAGGATAGAAACCATTGACCCGTTTGGATACGGTTCAAAAGAGAAAAAACAAAAAACAAAATGGTATGACTGGTTTACCAATCATCTTCATGCCAATACAAGGAATTCCACCGTTGATAATTATTTACTTTTTAAGGAAGGTGAAGAATATAATGCCCAGAAACTCTACGAATCCGAGCGTTTGCTGAGGACGATGCCTTTTATAAACAGGGTAAACATCAGTGTTTCGGACAGTACTTCCAGCAAAGATTCTATTGATGTGGTGATTAAGGTTCTCGATTCCTGGAGCCTGAAGCCGAGGGTAAGTTATTCCGGAAGTAAAATCGGTCTGGGAGTGACGGAAGAAAATATGCTTGGATTGGGGCACGAATTGAATTTACTTTACAGAAACGATTCCAAAGAAAAGCAGGATTATCTCTTGGGAAGCTACACCGCATACAACCTTTGGGGTTCTTATATCAATGCTCAGATCCTGGGCGAAAGGGATTTCCTGAAAAATGAAAGAATCAATTTCAATGTCAGAAGGGACTTTTTCTCACCGCTGACGAAATGGGCGGGTGGTTTTACTTTCGAATATTTTATGCGGAATGTTCTGCTTCCTGTAGAAACGGATACGAAATTTCCGGAAGTTCAGATCAAGGTGTACAGCCAGGATTTATGGGGCGGTTACCAGATTCCCGTTTCAGCAGATTCCAATGAAAAAGTGAACAGCAATATTGCACTGATCGGAAGATTTCAGAATTACCAGTACAAAGACAGTCCCGGAATAGATCAGTATCAGTATTTCAGTTCTTACAGCAGCTTTCTGATGTCTGTTGGATTTATTCAGCGGGATTTCTCGGTTCAGAAAAATATTTTTCAATATGATTTGCCGGAGGATGTTGCTTATGGGAAGTCGCTGAGTTTTACGGCCGGAGCTTTATCCAGAAGTAATGAAGTGATGCCTTATGTAGGGGTTTCTGCATCTTACGGTAAATTCATGAGAGCAGGGTATTTCAATGTGAAAGCTCAGTTTGGAAGGTTTTTCAATGAAGACAGCCAGAACCGCGAGTCGTTTCGTTTGGAAGGAACGTATTTTACCCATCTCTCGGACTGGAAATTTGCCAAAGCAAGACATTTCTTTTCCCCGACTCTGGCATTGGGAAACCCACAGCACAATTATACCTATAAAGACAGAATTAATCTTACTTCTACCGATGAATTTCCGGTATACGACTCAGATTATATAGGAACCAAAAAACTGGTGCTGAGGTATCAGCTTCAGCTTTTTATCAACAAAACATGGAAGAATTTCCATTTCAGTCCGTACTTAACGGCGGCAGTCGGGTGGCTGGGCATGCCTGATGATACACTCCTTAAAACCACAGCCAATACAAAAGTAGGAATCGGTGTTTTAATTAATAATCCGTTTCTGGTTTTCAACAGAATTCAGATTTCTTTCACCTATTATCCGCGGGTTCCTTTTGATAATAATTCGGTCTTTGATTTTAACAGCAACCGGAATAATCTGCTGCCAATGAACAGCTTCGGAACGGATATTCCTCATTTCGTGAATTTTGGGAATTAATGATAAAAACCGGCCCGGAGAAATAAATCTGCCGGGCCGGAAACCATCTTAAAACCCGGAAGGCTTGCTTAGTGCCTGGGCAGAACCATTGGTTCCTCCGAGATCCTTAGTATTGTCATTGATATTCTGCTTCGTGATAAGATATTTATAAGCCATCAGATACAGATCCACTTTAAAGTTGTTGTAAGTACCATCAGGATTTACATAGTTCTGTAACGTACTGTCCGTAAAATTGGCCCTGATATGCCAGGTCCCGTTGCTTCTGAATGTATTGATATTGGGAGATCCCTGCTTATTATCATTAATACCGTTATTGCCATAGTCCAAAGCCACTTTCGTAGAACCATTACTGAGCTGGAAAGAATAATTATGAACCACCACCAGAAATCTGGAAGCATCTATTTTGGTATCATAATCCTGGATTCCTGTAGAAGGAACCCCTGAAATGGTCAGTTTTATATAATTGAATAATCCGCTGCTTTCAAGTGCCGGATCGTACAGGTCCAGGGTATTTTTAGAAGTGGCAAGAAAATGTCCGCCAGTTTTATCGGGTTCACCGGGATTTCTGAGATATAAAGAGTTGGTGTAGCTGGAACCGTTTACATCCAGCGTTTCTGTAGGGTTTGCGGTTTTAATTCCTACTTTTGTCTCCTGAGCATTGCTGGTTAATCCTGTCAGTAAGATGATGATGCTGTAAATTTTTCTTTTCATGATTTTTTATTGAAGACCTGATGGTGTATTAGTTGAAACTCCCGTAAAATTGCTTTTTATACTCCCGGTATACGTTCCCCAGTCTTTAACAAGTGCTTTCTCATAAACGCAAAGGGTAAGGGACCAGGTTCCGTTTTGGGCACCTGTGGTACCGGCTCCCTGAAAGCTTAGATTAATGGCATTATAGGCTATTCCTCCGCTCGTTACAGTTGTTACTTCCGTGGAATAGGCACCAAATGATTTGATACTGGTCGTCGTATTAACACCCGGCGTAGAATCCGTGAAAACAGCTCCGGTAATGGCGACAATGTATTTGGAGGTTTCCAGTCCTGTATTTAAATTCACAACATCATCCTGGCTGACATTTCTCAGCGTAATATTGTAAGTATTGACAGGTGCTACATTCCGGAGCGCAATATCGAGAAGCTTTACTTTTCCTACCGGATTGGAATCTTTTGAACGGGTAAGAAGGTAATAATTCCCTGTTGCAAATGAATTCTTTGTATCAATAACATAAGATTCGATCAGCGATCCTCCCAAAACATCCAGGGTTCCCTGTGGATTCTTTATATTGATTCCAACCTGTGCGCTAATGCTGAAATAGGTACAAGCTGAAAGTAAAAGTGTGGTTATCTTTTTCATGATATTTTAAGATTATTGGATTAATGGGGCAGAGGCAGCACCCGTTCCGGCGGTATTTACGGTTTGTGCCATATTGAATTCTTTGGCATAAGCCCTGTCGAAAACCAATAAATTAAGCGTCCAGACCCCTTTCGGAAGAGCATCATCTGTTGAGAATCCTGTATAATCTGCCCTCAGCTTCCAGGTGCCGTTTGAGCTATAAGCAAAAATATCAGGCATCGGAGTAATCCAGGTTGAATTATAAGTAAATACCGGCTGGGTAAATCCATGAGAGGCAATAATCACCAGGAACTTGCCGGAATTGATCTTGGTATCATACTCAGCGATCCAGTCCTTATCATCATTATTACAGGTGATTTTAAACTGAATCATATTGATGGGGGCCGGCGTGGTAGGCACAAAAGAATCATTGTAAGAAGTGATTTTGTTCTGCGGGGCCGGAGATTTAATTAAAAAAGAATAATTTTCATCTGCTCCCAGTTTTTCCAGCGGATCTTTTAAGGTCATCCCTGACGTCTTCATTGTCCCTTTCACCGTCAGTTCCTTTTCAGGATTAGAGGTATTGATCCCAACGCTTCCTGCGTTTTGAGCATGCGCAGAAATCATAGCACCGAGTAACAGTACTGTCGAAATAATTTTAATCATTGATTTTGTGTAATTTGTTTTTTTATAATTTTTTTCTTGTTGCTGCTGGCTGAAAATATGAGTTCCTGAGAACCCGCACCTCGCACCCCGGAACCCGCACCCCTAAACCTTAAACCTTCTTTTCCATTTCGCAATGGTATTCCGGCTCAGTTTAAAATGATTGGAGAGCTGCGTATTATTGAGCTTGTATTTTCTTTGGTATTCCAGTATCTTGAAAATAGACGGGTCGTCATAAGAACGGAGGCGCTGGTTCTCTGTAAATATTTCCTCGCTTCCAAAAATCCTCTGATTAAGCTGGATGATATCCAAAACGCTCAGATAGTCTTTGGATAGTATAGTTTCATATTCATTGATCTTATCCGGGAACTTTTTGGCAAGAATATCAGAATATATTTTTTTGTAGAAGGGCGGGGTTATTTTCTGTTTTTTACGATCCATTTGTGCAAAGTGGTTTTAGGAATATTATACTCTTCAATAATCTGTCTTTTTGTTTTTTCTCCTTTTTCCAGCATTTCCAGCATAAAATCAATTACCTCTCTGGTGTAGATATTTTTACGGAAATAAGGCATCTCCGAATGTTCCTTAGCCTTTTTGGCTTTATGATCTGCCGAAACCGGAGAATAAAGGATCAGATTTTGAGAATAAAACCTGAAAAAATCATACTCCAGGATTTTGCACCACTTCAAAAGGATCTCACAGTCAAGGCTTTTAGCATCATACATATTTAAAATGTCCTGGCTGGAACAGTTGAAAAAATTACAGAGCCGGGATAGGTCTATATTGCATTCAAGTGCCCGTTTACTGATCATGGGACCAATATTTATATCTTTAAAATTCATTAAATAAAACCGTATTAAAAGGTAAAAGACTAGGCTTTATGAAAAAGCAGAGAATAAAAGTTTTCGTGAAAAGTTCCGGTTGTAGAAAATATTTCTGTGGGAATTTATATATTATTCAGATTTCCGGTATTCGTTGATGTTTTTCTTTTTTCAATAAATATTTGTGTTTTCATCGGTACGTGTTGTTTTGTTGAATAGATAAGGGATTTTGCAATATTCTTTCCCGTTATAAAGACTTATGTATAAGAAATTGAAAATCGATTGACATTTTTCATTATTTTGAATATGTTCATATATTATTAAATTTGTAACTTACTTTTACAAAATTAGTTGATAAAAACAATCAAAAAATTCAAATCTAAATAGAATTTTAAATTTGATTAAAATTTATAATAATTTGTTAATCAATATTTTGTGTAAGTTGTTTTTTGAAATACATTATGATGGTAGCTGATAACGAATTTGTAAATACGTCTGTAGAGGCATTAAAGAGGAAACTGATTTCCCAGTATGTGAATTTAATGTCCGGAATATTGCTGGGATACGCGCTGGTATTTTATTTTGTTATTAAAGATACTTTTTTTGCCGCCTGTATGCTGGCCTATTCAGTTTTAATGTTTTACACCTTTATGATTATTCGTAAAAGTTATAACATCAAAGTCCTTGTTCATCTTTATATGACGTATGCGCCGTTATTTGCGGGATTTGTGATGCTCGACTTCTGGAAGTATTCTGCAGCTACTGCCATGTGGCTTCTGCCGGTACCGCTGGGAGCTCATGTTTTTCTGGGTAAAAAATACATTTACATTTACTCGTTGTATATATTTCTGATCATCGTTGCGGTGAGTGTCCTTAATAAATTTTTTACGTTTGATTATTTCAGCCTTGATGATGTCAAGGTTATGGTGGTTTCGGATACGTTTGTGGGTTTGTCCAATCTTGCGGTATTCATGCTTTTACTGTATTACAATGAAAAGATCAGAAAGGTAGAAATAGAAGAGAATATCTTTAATAAGCTGAAGTTTTCCGGGACAAACAGCCGCAGCCAGATGAATGATAGTTCCATTAATGCTAAAACGGATGCTGCTGAAACCGTTGAAAAAGATAAAGAGGTCTTCTCAGAGCAGGAAAATACAGAGAAATATGCTGCTTTATTTGAAGAAGTGAAAGATATTGTAGAAAACAAGGCTTATTTTACAGATGTGGATTTTACGATCTCTCAATTATCTAATATGTTGAAATCTAATAATTTATACATATCCAAATCCATCAGGCTCAATGGTTTCTCCAATTTTAACCACTATCTGAATACCTGCAGGATTGAGAATGTAAAAAAGCTGCTGTACGAAAATGATATCAGCAGAGTTACCCTGATGTATATCTACACAGAATCCGGATTTTCCAATCAGTCTACCTTCAACAGGGTATTTAAGCAGATCGAGGGAATCACACCTTCCGAATTTATAGCTACGATCAAAACAGATAAAGACAGTAGTCCGACGGATATGTAAGGCTTATGGGTTTCAATGAATCATTACATCTGATGGGTAACCTGGGACCGGGTTAAGAAAATTAATGCTCTTTTACCCCCGAAATATCCATGGCAAGGTTTTAAACCTTGCCATGGATGCCAACACTAATGTACCAGCTATAAAAACGAATACTTATTCTGAATTAAAACGATTTAAAACCAAAAAAAGCCGGCACATTCGTGCCGGCCTTCCTGTTTATTAAGTTTACTTCCAAAAGCTCCATTTTAATCCGTCAAATACAGCCATTGTTTTACTTACTGTATCGTAGCATACTGTTCCTGCTACCGGGCTTTTCATATTGGCTACAGGATTATTGACCTTGGGTAAAACCAGTGCTTTGCCTGCTGCTTCAAGGACCAGTACTCCATGCGCCGGAGAACTTGCAGCACCTATAATGACACCTCCTCCTGCCTCCGCAGATGCATTGGGCATGGTACCGGTAAGATTTCCGGGATCTGATAAGGATACCCATAGATTCTTTTCACGCATTTTTATTCTGAGGTCTGTTTTGTCCAGCAAAAATGTTCCGTTGCTTGCCGCAGCACCTGTTGGAAGGGTGTCTACCATCGGAAGGATAATGCCGGTATTCGATAAAGGGAAGTCCAGGATAGCGTCTCCGTCTACAGAAGCTTTCCCCATGCCCACCTGTGCTGCCAGAGACGAAAATCCGGCAAGAATAACTGCTGATAATATTATTTTTTTCATTTTTGATTAATTAAAAGTTTCGTTACAGCTTCTTACTACGCAATGCCATGTGGTTCCGTTGTAAAGTTTAATGCATTGGTCCACGGTGTCATAAATAAGCATTCCCTCTACAGGATTTGCGATTAATGAACTTTGGGTACGTGTAATGACAAAGCCTCTTGTTTTGGATTCCAGAGCTACGGCGCCATTCGGAATATTTTCCGGCCATCCGCTTTGTTTCGTCTGAATGGTAATCCCGATTTTCGTAATAACATCCGCTGGAGAGGTATTCGGGTCTTTTGTACAGAAACTGAATTTAGCAAAGGTGAAAAACTTTCCGTTTGGAATCTGAATCCCAGGGGTAGTACTGCTTGTGAGAGGAATATTGACAACATTGGTGGTCATGGCGTCATCATCTGCATAGATCAGATACGTTGCCTGGATGTCGGAAGTTTTGATGTACAGGTTCTGTGCGGTTCCTGTAGACTGTACTTTCCATCTGCGGTTCATGATGTTCTGCGCGTTATAGGTTGTTGCCGCACCGTTGTTCCCCGTTATAAAGTAGAATTGGTCATTGGCAATATCCGTATGGTTCGCGCTGCTGTTGGCGTTGGTGAAATTGTTGTTGGTGCTGATGGTAATAATATCCGCCGCAGCATCCTGTGATTTTGAAATTCTCTGATGCAGCCCTTCAACATCTTCTCTCGCTATACCGATCACATTGGTATGGTAGGAACTTGCAGCCGCAGACCACACTGTTGTTCCGTTGGGACTTGTATAATTTACAGGAGATGCAAAGGTTCCTAAGGTAATTCCGTATTTAATAGCCAGATAAGATACTACTTTGTTGTAATCTGTACTGCCCAAAACCGAATTATACATTATATTTTCCGGCATTATGATATCTATTCCGTCATCAGGTCCGCCGTCACCGTCAACACCTATTAACAGATCTGTTCCTGATTTTGAAAGACTGGCACCGCTGCCTTTTGATACACTGTTTACCTGATAGGCAATCGTCCCGGTTCCGGTAGCGGAAAATGTACTAACAGCAGGAATGTTTACGGTATAGGATGCTGATCCCACAGCAGAAGGCCATGCGATAGGAAAATTAGCTAAAGCCCCGAACCATTCGCCGCTGCCGCTTATTGCGTTTAAATTGGCGCCCCCGTGAAAATGGAACATATTTCTATATCCTATAACAGTTGGATTTTTGTGCAGTGCAATCATGGTATAATCATCTCCCGTACCTGCAAATGCATTTCGTATACCAAGACCGGAAGTAGTGGTAGATTGTGCCACAGGGTTGAAATTGATGTTCATCGCAGAAGAGTTCCGGTATAATGGTCCGGTTGTCTGCAAAGCAATGGAGTTGGGAGAAGCTGCCCCTCCGGTAAAATTACCTCCTATCAATCCTTTATTAGGCCAGGTGGATATTGCTGTATTGTCCGTGGTATTTCCATTCGGGTTATCATCCGCTTTTATCCAGACCCGCAGATTGTTGACAATTCCTCCCGGAGCCTGTACAAAAGCGGCCAGGGTAAAATACTGTCCGTCCGTAAGAGAAACATCAGCATAATTATAAATCACTCCGTTGATGGTCTGCGTGTTTGCTGACATATCAGTAACGGTGTTGCCTGTCGTAAAGCTATTTGAGCTATTTTGAACAAGTTTTAAATTTGTCAGTCCCTGTGGCCACATCACTCTTACCGTTCCTACAGAACCGGTATTCTGAACTTTCCAGACTGCTCCGAAACGGGAATTAACTCCGGGAATCCCACTGATAATAACAGAAGGAGCTTTTGCGAGTCCATTATCTCCAACAACAAGAAACTGCTGATCTGTTAACGTTCCGGAATTGGCAGTGTTTGTATCAGCCATTCCTGTAAGTCCGATCAAAATCTGCTGTCCTAAACTGGTGCTCATCGACTGCTTTTGATAAAGAACAGAATTATCATCCCTGCCGATTCCGGTAATATTATTGAGGTATCCCGTATTGGCAGAAGCACTCCAGTAATTGGTGGTTCCGTTTGAGGCTGTATAATTACCGGATTTTGAGATTCCGTACTTCAAAGACAGATAACTTTCAATCTGCTGGCGTGCTGATTCCGTTTGGGTTATATTGTAAATAACAATTTCAGCAATATCTGAATTCGCAAACTTGTTGGCACTGGTCCCTTCGGCGCCCACCCAGAAGTTTTTGGCTCCTGCGATAGCTGTGTTATTGTTAAAGCTGGTAGATATTGCGGTTCCGTTAAGATAGGCCGTAGCTCCATTGGAAGATCCGTTTAATGACTGAAGGCGGGTTTCATTGATCACCGGAGCGGAAGTTACGATGCTCCGGTTTGTGATCAGCATGCCGCCGTCTGAGTTTCCACCTACATTCCAGGTTCCTCCGGCGCCGTCAGAATGACTGTAAAGCGGGTTCATTGCTGCGCCCAGTTTTTTATACACAACATACTGCGATGTAGTGTAAGGGCTTGCAGATGTTGTGGTTACATTTTGCGGAACATTAGATGATGTGGCTAAACGGTCATCAATACCGTCAAATCTTACGGATGGATTAAAATTAATCTGGCTTGAGGTGGGCAGGGTAGCAGCCGTGCCTTGCTGGACCAGATTGTATAAATTATAAGAACTGTTGTTCCATCCGATGATATTGCTGCCTGCGGCAACTGTTCCCAGATTACCTTTATACCATAATTGAGATCCGCCGATTCCACCGGGGCTTTGAGCTTTTGTAAGCATGAGGGTATTCATCATCAGGAATACACCCATGAAAGTATTTATTTTTTTCACCTTAATTTTTCTTTAAAATTTTAACTATTAGAATATGTTTTTAGAATAGAATTCAAAAGGAGGCGGGCGGGTTACGTACTGTAACAAATGATAATCATTTAAAAAAAGGAAACTATTATTGACGGTTTCATGGTCCGTACTGGCTGAATAGCCCTGCAATGTCTTCAGTGCTGTATGTTCAATGAAAAACTTAGAGTTGTATTTAATGCCCGGAACAGACGCTGAAACAGCTATTCCCTGTTGATAAGATGATATGAAATGATCCGGACAGGGTTTTAATCCAATGGATTCTGTCTTTATTCTCTGAACGTTTTCAGACTTTTTTTCAGAGGATTTTGAAGCCGTTTTTTTGTCACTTTTTTTAGAACTGAATTTCTTCTTGTTGAATGCTGCCTGTTTTGTCTGATTGGAAGCCTGCTTATTTTCCGTAATCTCTTCCTCAAAATTCTTCAGCCTTGCCTGACTGACTTTTCCGGAATCTGTCACAAAAAATGTAGTGGTTTCGTCAAGGGTGATTTGAGTGCCTTTAACAAAATAAAAAGACTGAGCATTGCTCATGATTGCTAATGAAAATAACAACAACAGGGAAGCCCTTTTGAATAAAGGCAGGATGGACTTCGGCTGTTGTTGTGGGAATTTCATGATGTGCTTTGTTAAAATAAAGACAGGATTTATTTGTCTTAATGCTTTCCGATTCAGAATATTTTGAATCAGAATAAATGAGGGAATGAAGGTTTTTCTTATTTGTTATTCAGGGAGTTAAAGTCCATACTTTCTTAATCACCCAAATAGTATGAGTGGTTGATTGTAAATACATTTTAATGGAGTTTAATAGCTGAAGAGATGGTTTTTCAGTACTTATATTTGAGTTTTTAAATTAATAGCATAAGTAAATGTGTAATATGTTTGATATTTTAATTGAAAAGTTCAATTATCATTTTAGGATATGCAAACATTTAGTTATTATCTTTACATGCAAAGGTAGCTGCCTGCAGTAATCATAATTTGTAAGCATAAATCAATTTTTCAATTTAATTTAATAAAATGTAGTTTGTTGATTATTAAATAGTTGATTCAGTCAAATTTTATATTTGTATGATTTTACATAACGAAAATTCATCCGGAAACAGAGAAGAAGAGATGAAGAGACGCTGCATCTCTTTAATTGTATATGTTTTATGTGTGGCTTTATGTCTTTATTCAATTATTATTTATGTTACATTGAATGACCGGAATTTTGCACTGGCTACATTTATTTACTTTCTTGTTCTGCTGTATACTTATCTTCTTATAAGGAAAACCTACAATATCAAAGCAGTGGTTTATCTCTATTTATTTTTAGATCCGCTCTTTGCTGCTTTTATTATGCTTTATTTCTGGAGATATTCGGCGGGAACTGCATTGTGGATATTGCCTATTCCTATTGGTGCTTATGTTTTCCTCGAGAAAAAATATGTCTATCTATATACGCTGTATGTTCTGCTGATTGTGGCTTTGGTCACTTTGATAGGTAAATTTCTGACGGTTGAAACCCCGAATTTCAATAAAACCGATCTTGCAGATGCTTTAGTTGGGGCCGCGAATATTATTATTGTGGTATTGCTGTTATATTATAATGATAAAATAAGAACACTGAGGATGGCTGCCAGTTTTGAGCATGAGAAAAATTCTAACGCTGTTCCGGAATCCGATCCGGAAGTTACCAACGGAAGTGATAAGACTGGAATTTCAAAAGAAAATCTCTCCGGTTATGACAGGGAGACAGAAAAATATACTGAAATTTTTCAAAAAGTACAGCACATTGTTGAGGTCCAGCATAGTTTTACAGATGCAGATTTTACGATTTCAAAGCTCTCACATCTCATAAAAATTAATAATCTGTATATCGCAAAGGCTATTAAACGGAATGGGTATGACAATTTTAGCCACTACATCAATTTTTGCAGAATACAATATGTTAAGCAGCTGATCGGGGAGAATGATCTCAGTAAAATTACCCTTATGTACATCTATACCTCATCAGGATTCAGCAGCCAGTCCACTTTTAACAGGGTTTTTAAGCAAATTGAAGGCGTAACCCCAACGGAATATATCTATACGATTCAGAAAAATACAGATTAAATTTCCCTCAGAACTGCTGATCATAATCATTGGTATTGTAAACTTATTGTGAATGATATTTTAAATAAGAAAAAAATATCAACATTGTGTGATAAAAATGAAGGACAAGAGAATATTTTTTATATTTTTATAGAAACTAATGTAAAAAATACCATGAAAACTATTTTTAATACCACATTTACTTAATCATAATTATTTATAAGTACTTATTTTGTAAAAAAAGCTTTCATCCGCTGAAGAGCTTATTTCCCTGTGCCTGTACAAGCAATAATCAATGATTTTGGCTTCAATGCCTTGGCTTTTCAGCTTTAAATCTCCCGTCAACCTTAAAGAAACATATTAATACAATAAAACTAAAAACAAATTAACCCAATCAAACCATGGAAAACCAACACGAACATGCACATGGCTGTACTCAGTGCGGCTGCAACAATCCTATTTTAGAAATTCTGAAAGAACAGCTCTTCAGCTCCGAAAATCTGGAGAAAATGAAGCCTGAATCCGGGCAGACTGCTCAGTCGTCACCTCAAACACTTCTGATCAGCGGCGGTATTATCCGGCCAATGATCGGTGGATCAACGGAGAAAGTGGAAGCCATTGGCATAGCTGATGGAAATGTTGTGGTAGCCGGGAAAAAAGAAGCTGTGACCACTTTTATGGATAGTAATCATCAGGGGTATCAAATTAAAGAGCTAAGTCCAAAGCAAACTCTGCTTCCGGGCCTGATTGAACCGCACGTTCATATTGTTCCCGCTGCGATGATGGCTGAATGGATCGACGTGAGTCCTTTTAAAGGTCAGGATTTACTGCCAACTTATGATTTAAACTCTATCGGAGTGACCATCAACGATAATCTTCCTACCACAGCCGGATATGTTATTTTAGGAAAAGGATTGGATCCTTCACTGATGCCGTTTGTTCAGACCAATGGGAAAAACGAATTGCAGACCATTACCAATACGGTGCTCGATAAAATTAATCCTGACCCGATGATGCTGCTGAGTGCTTCCATGCATACGCTTTATTTGAATACCAGCGCATTAAAGCATGTATTTAAGAACAGTAAATATGTGCAGGAGCACTATCTGACGGCTGATGAGTACGTCAAGAAAACCCAGGGCCAGCTACAGGAAAGCAAGCAAATGACGCCTGCACTGGAAGTGATTCAGGATCAGGTTGTTGCTATGGCTAAAGATGTGGACGCTTATCTGACCAGTCTTTTTCAGCTGGCTAATTCCAGAGGAGTTACTTTTATGTATGATGCCGGGCTGAATAAAAAATTTGAAAGTGTCCTGACTTCGTATGTAGAGGGAAGTCCGGAATTGGTGCGCATTGGAGGAGCGTTGATCTGCGCTGACCAGGCGGATGCTGACGGCCTTGGTGCTTATCCGCAGCCAACAGAGTACAAGCCGGTATATTGCGGGCATATTAAAGTGGTATCAGATGGTTCGAATCAGGGATTAACCGGTTATCAGAGTACTCCTTATTGTTGTGATCCTGCTGGTAATACGGGGATATTCAATTTTCCGGAAAAAGGAATTCCGCCGCATACCATTCCGCCGCTGTATGACGCATTAATCAATACTGTAGTAGCCGGGAAAGGCTGGCCTCTGATGATTCATGCCAACGGGGATCAGGCAGTCACATTTGCCATAGAGGCTTACCAAAGTGCCCTTGCTCAGTACAAAGGTCCGGAGCTTCGGAACCGTATAGAACACTGCTCTCTGTTGACGCCTACTCAGATTACGTCTATGCTGCAGATGGGTGTTTCGCCAAGCTTTTTGATCGGGCATGTAGGATATTGGGGCTATGCTTTTAAAGAAGTAATATTTAAGGATAAGGCAGAAATGCTCGATCTTTGTGGTTCATCGCTTGAGGCCGGAATGAGAATTACCCTTCACAGCGATAATGAAGTAAGTCCGCTGGGGCCTTTAAGGATGATGGAACAGTCTGTTACCAGAATAATGGAAGAAAATACAGCAAGTATTGAAGTCCTGAACGCTCATGAACGTATTACTCCGGAGCAGGCTTTGATAGCGGTTACTTATGATGCGGCATGGCAGTGTTATGCAGATCAGTGGGCCGGGTCACTGGATGCGGGTTACTTTGCCGATTTCGTTGTGTTGGAGCAGGATCCGCTTTCATTAACCACTCAATCGTCACAATATATGAACATGCGGAATATCCCTGTGCTGGAGACCTGGCTGGGAGGTGTGCAGGTGTATGCTGCAGGATCATAATAAAGAAAAGAATACCTGAAAAAGTAATCTAAAATATCCCTCGCCCTGAAGCGGGGGATATTGTATATAAAGAGATTGGTGATGAACGTTTTGTCAGGTTATAACCAATAAGAATTTGCTGTATATGTTCTCTACTGGAATAGTTTTTTCCATTTTGTGATGGTGTTTCTGCTTAATTTAAAATGCAGGGCAAGCTGGCTGTTGTTTAAATTGTTGTTCTTTTGAAATTCCAGGATCTCACCTATGGCGGTTTTATCGTATGAACGGAGCTGCTGGTTGGATTTGATGGTTTCTTTTTCTTCCTTATTGAATATCAGTGCATTTAATTTTAAGATGTCCAGAACGGACAGTTCTTTTTTATTCAGTATACTCTGGCAGATTTTTTTCTTTTTAGGGTAATTTTCATTAATGATTTCCATGTAGATACGTTTGTAATCAGGGGATGAATTTTTCATAGTCGTTTTTTTTAAGGGTTGATCCGGCGTTTGATGCTGTAGGGAATTAGGTCTACTTTGTCTTTTTATATTTACTGATCCATTTGTATAAAGTTGTTTTTGGAATCCTGTAATCCTGAACAATCTGGTTTATTGTTTTCTTCTTTGTTTCATGAAGCTCCAGAATGAAGTCTATTATTTCTTTTGTGTAAATATTTTTCCTGAATTGTGGCAGATCGGTTACTTTTCTTCTTATTTTGCCCCCGGCTGCAGATGGGGCGAATAAAATAAGATGTTGGGAGTACACTCTGAAAAAATCATATTCCAGAAGCTTGCTCCACCGCAGTAAGAGTTGGCTGTCCAGATGCTCTGACTGATACATTTTTTCAATATTTTCCGTGGTATCTTCAAAAAAATTACAGATACGCTGGAGATCCATATCCAGTTCCTCTTTTCTTGTTTTGATCAAAGCGCCGATATGGATGTGTTCAAAATTTTTCATATTTTTTTTAAATTAAAATTCAAAAAGACTTCAACCGGGTAATAGGCCATACGAAACCCGGCTGAAGAATTCAAATAATAAACTGTGATGAATTTTATAATCAGGGTTTCCAGAAACTCCAGACCTTTCCGTTGAAAACAGCCAGCTGCTTTTCGGTTGTGTCATATGCGATCATTCCCGGTGCGGGATTGATAATGTTGAGATGGGGTCTGTTAACCTTCGGGAGTATCATTGCTTTGTCATTGCTTTCCAGTACCAGGATGCCTGGTGTGGAGGTTAATGGTCCTATGGCTGTTTTGGCACTGGTTTTTTCGCTTGCTGTATTCTGAATGGCAACTCCGTCAGTACCGGTCACAGGATCTACTGTAGTTCCGGAAGTGTCTACCGAAAGGTCTTTCCAGCCGGTATTGTATTTTACCTTTATCTTATGATCGGAAAGGTCGTAGATTATCGTTCCGTTTACAGCTGCTGATGTATTGGCGGCTGAAGTTGTCCACGGGAGAATCAGCCCCCTGTTTCCGTTTTCGAATTCCAGAGAAACAGAAGTATTCGTTACTGAAGTTTTCCCTATAACAACCTGCGCAGGTAAATGAGAGCTTATAGCTGAAATGACTAAAAAAAGTATGGTGTTTTTCATTTCAATGTTTTTTGTTAAATTTTAGTTAGGGCATGTCTGAATATTGAAGCATTTCCATGCTGTTCCGTCATAGATGCTGAGACAGTCGAGATTGGTATCATACACCATCATTCCTTCCACGGGAACTAGGGCGTTTTTCTGGGCAGTTGTAAGTCTGTTAGGGACAAAGCCTTTGGTTTTTGCTTCCAGGGCAGCCCAACCTCCTTTTCTTGTCATGGGCCAGTTGCTGGCGGCTGTGCCTGCTCTTCCGAGAGAGGTGATTCCGAATGAGGTATTAAGCGGGGTTCCTGAAGTAGTAGCCGGTTTGTAGCAGAAGCATCCGATTATAGCCGCATTGACAGAGGAGCCGGGTCCTTGTCCCTGGTCGCCTCCTGAATCTGCCGCTCCGCCGGAATTAACCAGATTAGGAATTCCTGAAGCGTTTACGCCTCCGTTGGCTGTGAAATTGATGCTGCCGTTGGCATTAAGCTGGCTGTTGGCCACATTTTCGTCTCCTTCCATAGCGTCGGGGCAGCCGTCTCCATCACTGTCCGGATCCAGATAATCCGGGATGTTGTCTCCGTCTGTGTCTGTAAAGCATTGTGCATTCAGTCCAAAACTATCCATTATTGCTGTGGTGGCGCTACCATAAACAAACACTCTTACATAATAGGTTGTTCCTTTCTGAAGTCTGTAATTTGAGTTGAGCGTAAACTTTTGGAAAGCACCGCTGGTAGTCGTCGGGTTTTGCCCTGAATATAATGTCGTAGGATTCGTGAAATTCACGTTGCCGGAAATTTCAATATGTATATTCTGCACTTTTGTATTGGTGGTGCCATAGGTTGCCCATTCCTTCAGTTCAAAAATCTTGTTGCTGTTTGAAGCCATTGGAATAGAGAATTGAATGTAATCATTGTTTGTTTTGGCTTGTGCGGCGGTTGTTGAATTGATATTTTGAATACTCCAGGAGAGATTTGTTTTCTGTGATCCGGGCAGTCCGCTTCCAAAAACAACGGTGCTGGCTGTAGTGGTTGCTTCCGGTGACAGGTTGTTGTTTTCAAGTTTCCCCGGAAAAGGGTTTGTGTTAACATCCCAGATTAAATGGGGGACGGTCTGGCCTGCTCCCGAGTCGGCGGGAAGAGAGCACGTGTTTTCTGCGGTGTCCGGGATGCCGTCGTTATCATCATCCAGGTCATTGATGTTTGTGATTCCGTCTCCGTCCGTGTCCTGAGCATGGATAGTATTGAATCCGGAAAAACCTAGTACCATCAGCCATATAATTATTTTTCTTCCTAAACCGGTTTTAAATTGTCCAATTTGCATTTTACATGTTTTAATTATTAAGCTAAAGCCTTAAAACAAGATGTACCTGTTCTGGTTTTTTATAACTAAAGCAGTGGAACAGATTGTAAAGGATGGGTAATAAAAATTTTGTTCGTCAGTTAGACATTTTCAAAATCAAAAAGGAATCGGAATTCCTGACGTCTTTGTGTTTCTTTTTTCTGATTCTGGGACAAAATAAATGCATGCAGAAGATTGGTAAGCCAAATGAGGAATTAATAGTTGTTAGCAAAAATTGATTATTTTAAAATAAATTGTTAGCATTTCGGATGTAATTATCTGTTTTTTAAGTCATTGTGTTTTGAAAGTGTTAAATCCAGGCTTTTGTAAGTTCATTGAATTGCTAATAAAAATTACATAATTATTTATTTTAGTAATTATATTGGCTTATTTGTTTAATGGGTGTGAATAATTTAGTTTTTATCCGGATAAATTTGGTATTATTCAATTTTTTGGCACATAATTTTTATAGTCTATTTTCAATATATTAGAAAAAATTTAAGCTTAGAATTGTTACCTATGAAGAAAATACTATATGTTCTTGTTGTATTATTGATATTGGCGTGCGCTGATTCCAGAGCTGATGAGAATATGTATTTTCATAAACTTACGAATGAACTTACACAGGCTATTGATCATCCGGCTAAAATTTCTGCACTTCAGCATAGGGAGCTTAAGAACTTTAAAAATAAAAAAGATAAAAAATACCTGATAGGTTCTAAATACATAGAGTTGTTTTTGTACCGGAATGACAGGAATAAGCAGATTCTTTTTGTTTACGACCTGTTAAAACTTAATGATAGCAGGTACGATTATATTTCAATGACTTCTTATTATAGTATGGCTATTCAGCTTGAAAGCACTTCTCCTGAGCTGGCCATGCACTTCATAGATAAGGCTATAGGGTATAATAAAACATTGTCCGGGATGTATTACGCAGGGCATCTTTACCATATGAAGGGTAGGTTTTACTACAATAAGAAGGCGTATGCATCTGCCCTGTATTACTTTGAGAAGGCCCTGAAAAACTTCAGACAGGATGACCTGCTTTATACCTCTTCGATGCATAATAATTTCGGGATGGCCTATGCTAAGCTCAATAATATGGGGAAAGCCGTTCAGGAGGCTGAAAAAGGCATAGAAATTTTAAAAAGTAAAAAAGATCTCACTAAAGAGGAGTTTGATTTCCTTATTAAAATGAAGGGCAATCTGGGCTTTTATTATTATGAATTAAAAGATTATTCCGGTGCTGAAAAACTTCTTGTTGAAGCACTTATTCATTACGGAAGCAAAAAAGAGCTCTTTTCCTACATGATCCCCATTTCTGAAAAGCTTTTCGATCTGTATGTAATTACGGGGCAGCTGAGTGAGCAGAAGAAGGTTGTTGATCATCTTTTGCGTATTGAGCCACAACTGACGGATACGTACAGTAAAATCACAGTGAATGAAATCGTTCAGAAATATTATTATTCTTCCAATGCCGATATTCAGCTTTTAAAAGAAGTATCAAAAAAATTGATAGTGCTGAATCATACATTTGATGACGAAAACAGGGAAAGCATACAGAAAACATCCGATCTTCTTAATAAAAACCTCATTAGCAGTATCAATGATAAATACGGATATGAAATTAAAGCCCATAAGAGGAAAGTGCTTCTCACCATCATGATATGTTGTTTACTGGTGGTCATTATCGGCCTTATTGCTTTATATATATGGACTAAAAAGAAGAGTGAGCGCAAAGATGCCGAAAAACAGAGAGAGATTTTAGAGGCAAATAAAAAAATACTGGAACGGGATATTCTTTTTCAAAAAGAGAAGATCAAAAACCTGTATCAGAATCTGAATTTGAAAATAGAATCAGAAAAAGCCTTTTTACAGAATATAAAAAAGATAAAAAGATCTGCAGATAATGATCATGAGCAGATTCTCCGGGATCTGCACCTGAAAGTCGGCAAGCTGATACAGATCGATAAAAAGAATGATGTTTTCGTACATGAAAGCAGCAGCGAGAATAAAATATTTTTAAGCAGGCTCGAACAGCTTTGTCCGGATCTCACAAACAGGGAGCTGAAGCTGTGTACTTATTTCAGGATGGATCTTTCGTCAAAAGAAATATCTGTTCTTGAAGATACAACCACGGCTACGGTCAGGGTATATAAAACAAGGATCAAAAGTAAGCTGGGGCTGGCCAGGCCGGATAATTTAAGTACTTTTCTCGGCGGTATATAATTTCTTAAATCAGGGGTTGTTGGTGTCAGGTAGATATTTGTACAGACCTGTCAGATTTCAATATTAATTTTTTATTAAGTCTACTATTTAGTTTGAATTTCAAACCCCCAATTTGTCAAAATAATTCTAAAATATTCCTAAAATCGAGAATTATATTTTTTTTAACATTTCATTATTTATTTTGAATCTATCTGAATACTAAAAACATAGGTAAATGAAGTTAATTCATACCACGTTACGAGTAATTATTTTTAATTAAAAGCAGGATATGGTCATAAAAATATTAATAATAATTTGTTACCTTTGTTTTCGAAAAAAGCACACCATTTGTTGAATTAAAATAATGTTTAATGTTTTTAGGTCTTCCATAGCATGGTGAATGTTTTAAAAATCAAAGAGTTAAGGTACGTGCCCAGGTGGGTGGTTTTTTTTATTGATATTTCAATTGTCTCCTTTTCTGTCTTAACTACCTATCTGTTCTTAAAAAATCTGCATGTAAAAATTAATTTTATTGAGTATTTCAATGAAAAAATTTTTACCGTCATTGCAGTCAATATTCTGTTTATGTTCCTGTTTAAAACCTATGCGGGAATTATCAGATATTCAACTTTTTTCGATTTTTTCAGGATTCTGTGGGCTTCAGGATCTGCGCTTCTTGTGTTGCTTGGGATCAATTTTATATCAGATACAGTATTGGGAAAACCGTTGTATTTATACCCGGCACTTTTCCTGCTTTTCTTTATTTCTATTTTTCTGATGTTCTTTTTCAGAATGACGACCAAACAGCTTTTCAAAAGATGGATGGGTGCCAAAAACGGGCTGTCTAAAATAAGAATTGCCGTGGTAGGAGTAGAAGATCAATCCGTATCATTAGCCAATGCCATTATCCATAACCCGGGACAGCCTTACCAGCTAGCCGGATTTTTCAGTGCCAGATCAGACTCTAAAAAAGCAGTCCTGCTGGGGCATAAAGTATATAATAAAAAAGAACTCCTTAAAAATGATCATCTGAAAAGCCGTTTTGATGCCGTTCTGATCAGGGAAATGATGGACAGGACTCAAATGGAGGCATGGGTAACTCTTGCGCTAGATAAAGGATTGAAAGTATTAAAATCTCCCGATGCCAGCAAAATAAATGAAGATGGTATCATAGGAAGCATACGTCCGCTTCAGATTGAAGATTTACTGGAACGCACCCCTATAAAAATAGAAAATGAAGAGGTGAAAAGCCGTCATTTTAATAAAAGTATTTTGGTTACCGGTGGGGCAGGATCTATAGGAAGTGAGATTGTGAGGCAGGTTGCCCGGTTGGGTTCATCCCTTATTGTAGTGGTGGATCAGGCGGAGTCTCCATTGTATGAACTGAAACTTGAGCTGCTGGAAAGATTTCCGGACCAGAATTTCAAATTTGTGCTGGCAGATATTTCCAATCATTACAGACTTGAAAAATTATTTGAAGATTACCATTTTTCTACAGTATATCACGCAGCGGCATACAAACACGTTCCTTTAATAGAAGACAATCCGCATGAAGCTGTTTTTGTCAATATCGGCGGAACCAGAAACCTGGCTTTACTGTCTAAACAGTATAATGTAAGCAGATTCGTAATGGTCTCTACAGATAAGGCTGTGAATCCTACCAATGTAATGGGGGCTTCCAAAAGAGCAGCTGAACTTTTTGTACAGTCCTTGCAGAACTCTCCGGATAATACAACAAAGTTTATTACAACACGTTTCGGAAATGTATTAGGCTCCAACGGCTCAGTAATACCGCATTTCAAAAAGCAGATTGAAAAAGGAGGGCCTGTAACGATCACCCATCCGGATATCATCCGTTATTTTATGACCATTCCGGAGGCTTGTGAACTGGTACTTCAGGCGGGAACGATGGGGAACGGAGGTGAGATTTATGTTTTTGATATGGGAAAACCTGTCAAAATCCTGGATCTGGCGAAAAGAATGATCAAATTATCAGGATACACCCCGGATGTTGATATCAAAATTGATTTTATCGGATTAAGACCTGGCGAAAAGCTATATGAGGAACTTTTAACGGACAATTCTACAACAATTCCTACCCATCACGAGAAAATAATGATATCAAGAGATCCTTTGATGGAATTTGAAGAGATAGAATTGCTGAGTAAGCAGATTATGCGTTCGGCGATAAAAAAAGAGAGTTTACAGGTGGTTAAAATTTTAAAGATTATTGTTCCGGAATTTATCAGTAATAACTCGGAATTTGAAATTTTGGATAAAACACCGGAACATGAACTATATCAGCAACATAGTTAAAAATATGCATAAATTCACATAAAAATAATGAAATATTTTTATTGTTTTTTTTCAATCGGAACGATAATTGATACGAAAAGACTTGATCTTAGAAAATAATAGAATGCGTTGAAAAATTTTCACCGAAATGTGAGAATAATGATACATAAAATATACGTACTACGCTCCGACATAAAAAAATTCTAAAACATTGAGCGTGAACACAAGTAGATTAAAAAACATATGAAGAGAACTATTATTACATATCTGATATTGTTATCGGTTACTTTATTATCATGTAAGCCGAAACAGAATATGGTATACATGGCCAACCATAATATGGAGGAAGAAGTTACCAAAGCAAAGTTTCAGGGATTGCATATTCAGGAAGGGGATGTTCTTCTTATTCTTGTATCTGCACTGGATGAAATTGCCGTAAAACCTTTCAATCTCAATACCGTAAACAAAGTAGGAAGTGAATCCGCCAGTGGAAGTAATCTGTATTCACAGCCAAGCGAATACCTGGTGAACGAAGAAGGTTATATATCTTTCCCGGTTTTAGGAAATATATATACTAAAGGAATGACGCAGGTACAGCTGAGACAGGAGCTGGAAACCCGTCTGAAAAGATATCTTACAGATCCTTTGGTGACTATTACCCTGAAAAACTTCAATGTAAGCATTTTAGGAGAAGTAAAAGCTCCGGGGCAGAAAGAAAGTGTTTCCCAGAAGATTAACGTTTTCCAGGCTCTTGGCCTTGCCGGAGATATGACGGACTTCGGAGACCGTACGAATGTTAAGCTTATCCGTACCGGAGATGACGGGACAGATCAGATTGTTCACATCGACCTTACCAGATCGGATATCGTAAATTCACCGTACTATTATATGAAGCAGAACGACATATTATATGTACAGCCGGACAAAAACAAACAGGTTCAGGCCAATTCGAACCCGAACAGAGCGCTTACATTCCAGATCATTGGTGCATTACTGACAGCTGGTACACTTATTATTGCTTTAACACGACGATAAAATATGCAGCAGATAGAAATTCAGCCCAGGGAAGAGAAATTAAATATAAAGAAAGCCATTTCCAAATACCTGTATAAATGGCCGTGGTTTATAGCTTCTGTTATGCTTTGTGTAGCAGTTGCTTATATTTATCTAAGGTACAGTGTTCCTAAATATCAGTCAAAAACTACCCTTAAATTTGATAAAAAACAAAACGACCTTTCTTCAGCTCTTGCTGATTTAGATAATCTAGGGATAGGTCTGGGTAATTCTGATGAACTGAAAAGTGAGGCTGCCATTGTTAACTCCCGGCCGCTATTGATGCAGGTGGTGAAAAATCTTAATCTGAATGTAGAATATTTCAGTACCGGAGATATTAAAGACTCACAGCTGTTTGGAGACAGGGTTCCTGTTACTGCAAAGATATTGAGCTATACCAAAGAAAAATTTGTAGCTACACCATATACATTAACCGATATAAAGGGCGACCAGTTTACCCTTCAAAGCGAGAAGAAAAAAGATGTTCACGCAAAGTTTGACATTCCTGTACAGTTGGATTTCGGAACGGTGGTGTTTCAAAGGAATTCAGCTTTTGCTGTTAAAGCAAACTATAAAGTGATCTTTTCAAGTCCGATTGAGAAGATCAAAAAACTGGAAAAATTAATCCAGGTCAATCTTCCGGATGAAAAAGCTATGCTGATGGATATCAGTTTGGTAGGATCTCTTCCTGAAAAATCGGAAGCGATTCTGAACGAGGTGACCAAACAGTATAATCTTGACGGGCAGAAAGATAAGAACCTGCAGGCTCAGAATACACAGGAATTCATTGATAAAAGACTGGAAGTCATTACCAAAGATCTTTCCGGAGTAGAAAACCAGAAAGAAGATTTCCAGAACCGTAACCGTATTGTAGATTTACAGGCGCAGGCAGAACTGGCCTTGCAGAATACCAGTGAAAATACCAAAGCTCTTCTTCAGCAACAGGCTCAGCTGGATCTTCTGAGTTCACTTTCGGGAGAAGCTTCAAAAGGCAATAACCAGCTTATGCCATCCAATCTTGGGCTGAATCCTTCACTGGAACAATCTATTTCTCAATATAATCAGTTGATTATCAGTCGAAATAAAACCCTTAAACAGGCTACCAACGAAAACCCTGCTGTCATAGAAATGAACAGGGAAATTGCTTCTTTAAAGGAAGTGATCCGTGATAATATCCGTGAGCAGAGACAAACCGTGCAGACGGGTATTTCCCAGCTGCAGAACCAGATCAAGACCAGCAATAATGTGATTGAAAAGGTTCCCGGACAGTCTAAAGTATACAGGGGAATTGAGCGTCAGCAAAACCTGAAAGAGCAGTTATTTTTATTCCTTCTTCAGAAAAGAGAAGAAAACGCGATCAATCTTTCAGTAGATGTTCCGAAAGCAAAAATTGTAAACCCAGCATTTACAGAAGATATTCCGGTATCGCCTAAAAAAGATGTTATTCTTCCCGGCGCTGTTTTGCTGGGACTATTGATTCCTTTTGCCCTTTTCTATGTTATTTTCCTTTTGGATGATAAAATTTACAGCAGAGAGGATATTAAAGAACGTTCCGGACTGGGCGTACTGGTAGATATTCCTTCGCTTTCCGATACGGAAAACCATCTGGTACAGAAAAACGACTTCTCAGAATTGGCAGAAGCCTTCAGGGTACTGGTTTCCAACCTGAAATTTGTTTTGCCGGTAAAAGATTCAGCTAAAGTGGTCATGGTGACTTCTTCCGTAAAAGGAGAGGGAAAAACCTTGGTATCCGTGAATCTTGCGCTTACCATAGCCAACAAAAACGCAAGAACACTTCTGATTGGTTCCGATATCCGGAATCCTCAGATCCAGCGTTATGACAGTGAGCCGGTAAAAAGAAAAGGGCTTACAGAATTCTTATATGATGAGTCGGTAAAAGTAGAGGAGCTTATCCATACATCTACGACCAACCCTTCATGTGATGTTATCTATGCCGGAGCTATTCCTCCCAATCCTCAGGAGCTGCTTTCTAACGGAAGATACCAAAAGCTTATTGAACAGATGTCTTCTGAGTACACTTATATTATTATTGACTCTGCACCGCTGATGCTGGTATCGGATACACTAAGTATTGCAGATACGGCAGATGCCACACTGTATGTGGTAAGATCGGGAGTGTCCAAAAATATCCTGATAGATTTTGCCAACGATCTGGTAAGAGACGCTAAGCTTTCTAACGTATCATTTGTTATTAATGACGTTTCAAGAAGAGCAGGTGGGTATGGCTACAACTATAGCTACGGCTATGGATACAGCCAGACCAAGGATAAAAAAAGTTGGTGGAATAAAATTTTTAAATCATAGAAATGCGTAAAATTTTAATTACAGGAGGAGCCGGTTTTATTGGTTCCAACTTAACGGAGTATTTTTTAAATAAAGGTTATGATGTGGTCTGCCTGGATAATTTTGCAACGGGACACCGTCATAATATCGCACCTTTCCTTGACAACCCAAATTACAGGCTCATTGAAGGGGATATCCGTGATTTGGAAGTTTGTCAGAAAGCAGTGGAAAATGTAGATTATGTTTTGCACCAGGCTGCATTGGGTTCAGTGCCGAGATCTATCAAAGATCCTGCAACAAGCAACGATGTGAATGTATCCGGCTTTTTGAATATGCTGATTGCAGCGCGTGATGCAAAAGTAAAACGTTTTGTATATGCCGCTTCATCTTCTACCTATGGAGATTCTGCTTCATTACCTAAAGTAGAGAACGTGATCGGGAAACCGTTATCGCCGTATGCCATTACCAAATATGTGAATGAGCTGTATGCGGATGTATTCGGAAAAACGTATGGAATACAGTGTATCGGTTTAAGATACTTCAATGTATTCGGACGCAGACAGGACCCGAACGGAGCTTATGCTGCCGTGATTCCTTTATTTGTAAAACAGTTAATCAATCACGAATCTCCTACGATCAACGGAACAGGAGATTATTCCCGTGACTTTACATATATCGACAACGTTATTCAGATGAATGAGCGTGCCATGCTTACTGAAAACCCTGAAGCGGTGAATACAGTATACAACACCGCTGTAGGAGACCGTACCACATTAAATGATCTGGTAGGATACCTTAAAAAGTATCTGAGTGAATTTGATGGAAAAATCGGAGACGTTGAAGTGGTTTATGGGCCTAACCGTGTAGGAGATATTCCGCACTCACTGGCCTCCGTTGAAAAAGCAGAAAAACTATTAGGGTAC
Organism: Chryseobacterium endalhagicum; assembly: GCF_016745235.1. Taxonomy (GTDB): domain Bacteria; phylum Bacteroidota; class Bacteroidia; order Flavobacteriales; family Weeksellaceae; genus Chryseobacterium; species Chryseobacterium endalhagicum. Next base: position 1,668,112 of record NZ_JAELVM010000001.1, read on the forward strand.
CAGCCCAGCCATACCATAGAAAAAGGATTAAAAGAAGCCATCAGCTGGTACTGGGAAAATTTAAAATAAACAAGTTTAAATCGAATCTTTGTGGAAAAACAGTATAAAATTGCCGTTATCGGATTAGGATATGTAGGCCTTCCTCTGGCCCGATTATTTGCAACCCAATATCCGGTTGTAGGTTTCGATATCAATCAGAAAAGAATTGAAGAATTAAATACAGGGGTAGACGTTACTCTGGAAGTGGAAAATGATGTTTTAAAAGCAATCTTAAAAGAAGAAAACCCTTTTAACCAGCCTGCTGAAAACGGATTGTACTGCTCTGCTGATATGAAAGATATCCAGGATGCAAACATCTACATCATAACCGTTCCTACACCTGTTGACAAACATAACCGTCCGGATCTGACCCCTTTATATAAATCTTCAGAAACGGTGGGCAGAGTATTGTCCGAAGGAGATATCGTGATTTACGAATCTACCGTGTATCCGGGAGCTACAGAAGAAGAATGTATTCCGGTTCTGGAAAAAGTTTCAGGATTGAAATTCAATCAGAACTTCTTTGCAGGCTATTCTCCTGAACGTATCAATCCGGGAGATAAGGAACATACCGTAGAAAAGATCCTTAAAGTAACTTCAGGTTCCACACCGGAAATCGGGAAAACAGTAGATGCTTTATATAAATCTGTGATCGTGGCAGGAACCCACCTGGCTCCAACCATCAAAATTGCAGAAGCAGCCAAAGTAATTGAAAACTCCCAGAGAGATATCAATATCGCTTTTGTGAATGAGCTGGCGAAAATTTTCAACCTTTTGGAAATAGATACCCATGCAGTACTTGAAGCTGCAGGCACCAAGTGGAACTTTTTACCGTTCAAACCGGGATTGGTAGGCGGTCACTGTATTGGGGTAGATCCTTATTATCTGGCTCAGAAGGCCCAGGAGAACGGCTATCATCCGGAAATTATTCTGGCCGGCCGCCGTCTGAATGATTCTATGGGGCAGTATGTGGCTTCCCAACTGGTGAAAACAATGATCAAAAAGAAAATCACGATCAATGGAGCAAGAGTATTGAACCTGGGAATAACATTTAAAGAAAACTGTCCGGATGTGCGTAATACCAAAGCGGTAGACGTTATCCACGGGCTTGAAGACTATGCTTTGCATGTGACTACTTTCGATCCTTGGGCTAAGCCTGAAGAAGTACAGCATGAGTATGATCTTACGGTGGTGAATGAAATTCCGGATGAGAAATTTGATGCCATTATTCTTACCGTTGCCCACAAGGAATTTATGGGAATCAACCTGAATAATTACCTGAAGGAAGACGGAATTATCTATGATGTAAAGGGAGTGCTGGAAGAATGTGATTCCAGACTGTAAATATTTATTTGCTTAAAATTATGAAAAAAAGACATCTGATTGTTTTTGGAACAAGACCGGAAGCTATAAAAATGGCTCCACTGGTAAAAGAATTTCAAAAAGAAGAGTCATTTGAGACTAAAGTTTGCGTTACAGCTCAGCATAGAGAGATGTTGGATCAGGTTTTAAGTTTTTTTGATATCAAACCGGACTACGATTTAAATCTGATGAAGCCCGGCCAGAATTTGTACAACCTCACGGCTGATATCATCACCGGACTGAAATCTGTTTTAGAAGATTTTAATCCGGATTATGTGTACGTGCATGGGGATACAACGACGACCATGGCGACCAGCATTGCCAGTTTCTATTCCGGGGCCAAAGTATGCCATGTGGAAGCAGGATTGAGAACCCATGACAAAAGATCTCCATTCCCTGAAGAAATGAACCGCCAGGTAGCGGGACGTATTGCTGATTATCATTTTGCCCCGACAGAACAGTCGAAGCTTAATTTATTGGCAGAAAACACTAAAGAAGAAAATATATTGGTCACAGGTAATACTGTGATAGACGCATTATTTTACAGCTCAGAAAAAGTGGAGCATATAGATAATAAAGAAATAGAAACACTGAGGTCCATCATAGATGTATCCAAAAAAATTGTACTGGTTACAGGACACAGAAGGGAAAACCACGGACAGGGATTTATCAATATTTGTGAAGCATTAAAAGAAATTGCCGTTACAAATCCTGATGTGCAGGTTATTTACCCTGTACACCTGAATCCCAATGTGAAAGGACCTGTGTATGAAATTTTATCTGAGGTTAATAATATAGTATTGATCGAGCCTTTAGCTTATCCGGCTTTTGTATGGTTAATGAATCAGTCGTATATGATCATTACCGATTCCGGAGGGATACAAGAGGAAGCTCCGAGTCTTGGGAAGCCGGTACTGGTGATGCGCGATACTACGGAAAGACCGGAAGCAGTGAATGCCGGAACGGTAATTCTGGTAGGTACAGATAAAAATAAAATTGTTTCAGAAGCGCAGAGTTTGTTAAATGATACCGTACGTTACCAATCCATGAGAGAACTGCATAATCCTTATGGTGATGGAACGGCATGTGAACGCATCGTAAATTTTATAAAAAGTAAATAAATGAATATATCTTCTCTGCTTAAAAAGAAGATGTTTAAAGAAACTTTGACGTATTCCATAGGAAGCTTTGGATCAAAGATTCTTTCATTTTTATTAGTCCCTTTTTACACCTATTTTCTCACTAAAAAAGAATTGGGAGAATACGACTTACTGCTTACCACAATAAGTCTTTTTGCGCCGCTGGTTTCATTACAGATTTCTGATGCTACGTACAGATGGTTGATTGATAAAGAATACATCAGTGAAGACCAGAAGGCAAAAATTATGACCAATTCTATCATCACGTTATGTATAGGGTATCTTATTTTTTGTATTGGTTTTTCCATTTATGTCTTTTTCAACAGCTTTCAGTATGAGGGCTATTTTATCGTACTGATTTTCCTGAATTGTTTACTGCCCTTATTACAGAGCATTTTAAGAGGACAGGGAAACACGAAGCAGTTTGCGATCAACGGGATTCTGACTACTTTTTTGATTGTAGTTTTTAATGTCGTTTTCATTTATGTTTTAAAATTAAATGTTGAAGGAGTCTTTATTGCCAATATTGCAGCGTACACGGTAGCATGTATTCTGATTTTGTATAAGGTGAAAATACTTCAGTATTTCAAATTTAAATATTGGGATCCTGAGCTTATAAAATCTATGGCATCCTATTCTTTGCCTTTGATTCCCAATTTAATGAGCTGGTGGGCCATATCATCTGCCAGTAAATTTATTATCCTGCATTATATGGGACCCGAAGGAAATGGATTATATGCGGTAGCAAGCCGTTTTCCCGCATTGCTTCTGGTGATCAATTCTGTTTTGCTGCTGCCGCTGCAGGATAGGATCTTAAAAGAAGAAGATAACCTGACCTTTAACAGATTACTGGGAAAGTTTATCATGTTTGAATTGGCCCTGGCCTTTACGCTGGGTATTTTATCCCCTTTGATGACCAAAATACTGGTCTCCAAAGAGTATTTCGAAACCTGGGAATATATGCCCTATTTGTATCTGGGGGTAGGATTCAATGCCATTGCCGGTTTTCTGGGATTAAAATATCAGAAAGAAAAGAATACATTAAAAATCACATTGACGACCTTGCTGGGCGCTGTTGTATCCATAGCATTAAGTATTGTTTTTATACAGTATATAGGCCTGCAGGGAATATCAATTTCGTTTTTATTAGGATTTCTGGTGGTTTTACTGTTACGGTATATTGATATATATAAAAAAGAGATTTTTAATATCAAATTTTTTATCATCATCCTTTTACCGGTGGTTACTTACTTAAGTATTTTATTAATCAAAAAAGCGATATCATGTTTTTAATTGGAAAATTAAATAGAATTCTCGATCAGATCAAGTTTAATAAAACCAAAAAAAGATTAAAACATTTTGGTGAGCTTAACGATATAAACCCCAATATAAGGCTGCTGTATCCTGACAGGATTTCCATTGGCTCCTATGTATATATTGGCCCCAATGCCGACATCAACGGGCTTGGAGAAGTTGAAATCAGTAACGGAGTCATCATTGGCCCGAATTTAACCGTTCATTCGGCTAATCATAAGTTCAGGGATTCAAAATTTATTCCTTATGATGAAACTTTTGAATTCAAAAAAGTAAAAATTGATGAAAATGTATGGATCGGGGGAAATGTAATCATTACACCCGGAAGCCAGATTGGAGAAGGATGCATCATTGGTGCCGGATGTGTGGTTTCAGGAAAAATACCGCCGCTTTCCATTGTCGTGGGAAATCCTTGCCAGGTCATTAAATCAAGAGATGCAGAACATTACTACAGATTAAAATCTGAAGATGCGATTTATTTGAAAAATAAATTATTAAAAAATATCAAGCCGGAAATATAATGAATATATCAATAAAAGGAGCATATGGTGACAGTAATTTTGGCGATGATTTGTTGATGATCGTGTTTGAGGATTTCATCAAAGCCAATATCAAAAACAGTTCCCTGAATTTTATAGGAGCTGAAAATAGCTATGTCTCTAAATTTTTAAGTGATTCTTCATACAGTAACAATCAGAAAGATGATCTGCTGATTTATGGTGGAGGAACCCAGTTTTTTTCATTTATAGAAAAATCTACGCTTAAAACCAAACTAAAGAATAATATATCCAAAAGTCCGGTTAAAATATTAAAAAAGGTATTTCAGAAGCTTGGACCGGGAAATGAAGCGGTAACCCGTTTTGAAAAAGCTTTTCTGGGCTTTGGATTGGGGCCTTTTAACAATAACATGCAAGCTATAGAATTTGCAAAGAATCAGTTGAAAGATTCCCTGTTTACAGGAGTAAGAGATCAGGTTTCTTATGAGTATTGCAACGACTGGAATATCCAATCATTCTTAGGAGCTGATGTGGTATTTTCCTCCGGTTTTAATAAATATATTCAAAACGTTCCGCAGGTTGAAGATTCCGGCAAAATAGGAATTATCGTGCGGGACTGGGAGTGGAAGAACAGTGAAGCAGATTATCAGGAACAGCTGATCAGCTTTGTGAATGCCAATCCGCAACTTGATGTTACGTTTATAGTATTTGCAAAAGATAAAGATCCGAAATGGATGAAAAGGATACAGGATTACAAAAGTATAGTCTGGAATCCGGAAACCATGGAAATCAATGATTTTATAGAGATTTTAAACTCATTTTCCACATTCATTACGGCACGTTATCATGGAGCTATTATTGCCGGCCTCCTGGGAAAGAAAGTGATCTGCGTGGAAATAGAGCCTAAATTAAGGATTCTTACCCAGCAGATTCCGTCATTTGCTTTGTGGAATAATGATTTTGATATTCCGAAGCTTAATGATTTAGTCCAGTCAGATCTGGAAAAGGATCATCAGAAATACATTTCAGAGCTCAGATCAAAAGCAGATGAAATGTTGAACCAATTTGTAAAAAAATATAACAGCAGATTTAATGGAGAATAAAGAAATTGTAATAGTTCATAAAACCTGCGTTTCAGATTACCCTCCTTTATTGGCTTTTATAAAGTATCTGAATAAAAACGGTTATAAAATTCATCTGGTATTAGGTTTTGAAAAAGGAAACCTGATCGATGAGCTGAACAGTCTTTGCGACAAAGTTCATTTAACCAATATAAAACCTTCATCCAACAAGTTTTTATACTGGTTTAAGATCAGAAAAACGTTTTGGAAAATTATTAATGAGAACAGGTATCAGGAGAAACTGATCTGGATTCCGGCCGCAGATACCACCCTGGCTTTGGGGAATAAATTATTATCCCTGAACTATGTGCTTAATCTATACGAGCTGTTTGATTACGCGCCAAGGTACATCAAAGGCCTTGAAAAATTTGCAAAAAATGCAAAGCTTGTTATCTGCTCCAATTTGGACAGAGCGAATATACTTCGGGTTTGGTGGAAGCTGGCTAAAACGCCGGAAGTTATTCTGAATAAACCGTATTCGGAGCTGTCTGAAAGAAATCTTCCTTTGACGGATGAACTGTCGAAGCTGTTGGAACCTGTAAAAGACAAAAAGAAAATTATTTATCAGGGAGTTATTTTTCCTGAAAGAGAACTCGAAGGAATCTGCCGCTACATCAATCAGTCAGAAGATTTTGCACTGATCATTATGGGTAAGGAAACAGACTATTTGAAAAAACTCAAAACCATCTGTCCTTCCATCATCCATATTCCGTTTGTAGCGCCTCCTTATCATCTGCATGTAACCAGCCATGCGGATATTGGTATATTAACGTATGATCACTCCTCTCTGAACAATATATTTTGTGCACCGAACAAATTATGGGAGTTTTCTAATTTTTCTATGCCAATGATCGGGAATGATATTCCGGGGCTTATCAATACGGTGGCAGCCAGCAGAATGGGAGAGTGCATTGATTTTCAGAAAGAAGATCAGGTCGCTAAAACCCTGCACAGCATATTGGAAAATTATACGGAATATTCCAGGAATGCCAAATCATTTTATAACAGTTATAATTATGATCTGGAATTAGACCGTATCATGCAGAAATTGTAGAAAAAGAGAAATGGACGCTATTATAAATGCATTTAATTTAAGATTTACACTTGTTTATTTAAGTGTAGCACTTTTTGCTGTCATTTTGATTAATGAATATATCTACAGAAGAAAAAACTCTGATGAAATTCAGAATTTTTTATTAATATTTTTTGCATTGGTTATGATATTACTGATCGGATTCCGGGACAAGAAAGTAGGTTCGGATTCAGAAAGATCACTGATCTATTTCACCGGAGCTAAAGTGGTAAGATCTTTAAGTGAGCTCAAGGATATAGGAATTTACTTTGTTTCCATGCTGGCCCGTAAGCTGAGTGACAATTATAAAGCATTTTTTACATTAAATGCCATATTATACGTAACGCCAATTATTGTAGGGATAAGGAATTTAACCCAGAAAAACAGATTTCTGATTTTCTTTATTGTGGTCAGTATGTTCTTCTTTAAAACAATGGGGATCAACACCACAAGACAGGGGATTGCTTTCTCTTTCTTTTTTCTGGCCGTAACCTATTTTGATAAGAAAAAGTGGTTAGCCATTGTGTTTTTCATCATTGCATTTTTTAACCATGCTTCCATTATCATCCCTATTGTGGTTTTCTTAATGTCTACGAAGATCAATAACCTCAAGGTGATATTTTCCATCTACATCGTGGCTACCGTACTGTCATTGGTGAATTTTAATCTTAATGATCTTTTAGGGAAGATCCCGGTACTGAATATTCTGGTAGAGGAAAGATTGGATCAGTATTACGCAAAAGGCGCAAAAGTGGCTTACAAAACAGGTTTCAGACTGAACTTTTTTGTATTCAATACCATATTTGCGGTGATTGGGTATTATACCCTTAAAAATATAGAAAATATAGAGGAGAAGTTAAAATATAAAAGGTTTTATGTAACGTATATGCTTACATCGGCTTTTTTCTTTCTGATGTTCTCCGCCGCGTTCAGTGACCGTTTTGGTTTTCTGTCATGGATCTTCATTCCTTTTCTGATGTATCCATACACGCAGACCAACAGAAAAATAGGATTTATCAATTTATTGGGAGTATTCTTTATTTGTTTCTTCCTGTTTTTAATATTTAATTTAAAATAATGATATCAGTAGTAATCCCTTTGTACAACAAAGAAAAATATATTAAGGAAACCATCCTTAAAGTGCTGAATCAGACGTATCAGCATTTTGAAATCATTATTGTTAATGATGGCAGCAAAGATAAAGGTCCGGACATCGTGAGTGAAATAGATGATCCAAGAGTGAAGCTGTTTAATAAAGAAAATGGAGGCGTTTCTTCGGCCCGTAATGCCGGAATTGAAAGATCCCAATATGAATACATTGCGTTTCTGGATGCAGATGATGAATGGCTGCCCAATCATTTGGAGGAAATCAGTAAGCTGATTACAAAATATAAAGACCATGCAGATGTTTTTGTGACCAATTTTGCAAGAAAATATGGTACAGGAAACATTGTTGATAATAGAAAACAGGATGAGCTTAAAGAAGGATTGGTCAAAGACTATTTCAAAATAGTTCTTAAAAAAGGAGTAATCCATACATCCTGTGTCTGTGTGAGTAAAAAAGCTTTATTGAAAGCCAACTCATTCGATGAACGCTTATCCAGAGGAGAAGATATGGATCTGTGGGCGAGGTTAGCCAGAGAATTTGGAATAGCCTATTCCCCTGCAGTGACGGAATTATACCTTCAGGAGGCCGAAAACAATAGCGGAGGAAAGTCAGATGTGACAAGATCCATCATCTATCATCTGGACTTTTCTACAGTAAAATCTATAGACGAGAAAAAATATTTAAAAAATTTACTCTATAGAAAATATGCTTCATTATTGAAGAATATGGATTTTGGAAACTTTACTAAATTAATGATTAAACAAGGCTTTTAATGAAAGAGAAAGTATATAAAATATTACCCGGTTTTCTTCAGAACTGTTTGGTCTATGCCTATAACAGGCAGGCTTACAAAAGAAGATATGGCGGCGAATACCAGAATTTCAGGAAAGAGAAAAAAGAAAACCGCCATTTATCATTAGAAGAATTAAAAGCATATCAGAAAAACAGGTATGCACAATTCATAGAATTTGTAACTCAAAACTCGGATTATTATAAAAAAACGATCGGAAATATCGAGCATGCTGAATTAATAGAAAATATTTCCAGCCTGCCCATCGTTAATAAAGAAGTGCTCCGTAATAATATTGATGCCATTACGGTAAAAACTTCAGAAAAATTAGAAAAATCCAAAACAGGAGGAACTACAGGAAAATCCCTGGAAGTGAAGTTCTTTTTCAGAGACAGTCAGGAAAGATTTGCGTTTTTAGATGATTTCAGATCCAGATTCGGGTACGAACTGGGCAAGAAAACAGCGTGGTTTTCCGGTAAAAATTTATTGACGGATAGTGATGTTAAAAAGAAGAGATTCTGGAAGACAGATTTTGTACATCATGTCCGTTACTATTCCACATTCCATATCAAGGATGATTATCTTAAATATTATGTGGAAGATCTCATCCGTTTCACACCGGAATATTTTGTGGGATTTCCCTCTACCATCCTGGAAATTGCCAAATATGGTATTGCCAACGGATACGACTTTCCGGAAAATGCCGTGAAAGCGGTTTTCCCAACGGCAGAAACCATTACCGATGAAACAAGATACTATATTGAGAAATTTTTTAAAACAAAACTTTACAATCAATATGCTTCCTCTGAAGGCGCTCCTTTTATCATAGAGTGCGAAAAAGGAAATCTTCATTTAGAATTACAGACCGGGGTTTTTGAAGTTTTAGATGAAAATAATCAGCCTGCGCAGTCCGGAAGGCTGGTAGTTACTTCATTTACAACGGCGGCCACTCCTTTGGTAAGATATGATATCGGGGATTCAATAACCCTTGAAGATGCAGATAAAAAATGCAGCTGTGGAAATAACAATCCTTTGGTAAAAGAAATTTTAGGGAGAATTGATGACTTTATCTATTCCGTTGAAAACGGAAAAATCAATTTGGGAAATGTTTCCAATACCTTAAAAGACACCAAAGGGATTATCAGATTTCAGGCTGTTCAGAATAAGCTGGATGAACTGGATCTGTATGTTGTTACTGACAAGGAAATCTATTCAAAACAGATTGAAAAAATATTTATTGAAAACTGGAGAGACAGGGTGGGAAATGTGATGAAAATACATCTCAAGTATGTAGATGAGATTCCTGTAGAAGGCAGTGGAAAATATAGAATCGTAAAAAATAATATAAAAGATTTATTATGAAAATTATAAAATCATTTTTAATATTAGGTATGTCAACCTTTTCGGTGATTTGCTGTTCTCAGCGAAAAGATAAGGTGGCGGTTGATCGTTCATTAATAGTAACCCAGAAGATTGCTGTTCAGACCGGTGATTTTTTCAAAATAGAAACAGCACTTCCAAAAGGATATGTGAAAGACGGTACGGTAGATTATACAGAGTACATTCAAAAGGCGATTGATGGTAATAAGAACGTCATCATGCCGGATTTTCCGTTAATGACGAGCGGTGTTTTTGCACAGTCGAACTCACAGATCTATTTTCAGAAAAATTCTTCCTTAATCCTGAAACCAACGGCTAATGTAAGATACCAGATCATAAGCTTACATGGCGTTGAAAATGTTAAAATCTACAATCCAACCTTAGTCGGTGACCGGGATAAGCATTTGGATACTAAAGGAGAATGGGGATTTGGTATTGATATCAGAGGTTCAAGGAATATAGATATTTTCAATGCCAATATTTCCAACTGCTGGGGAGATGGGATCGTGGTGGTAAAAACCATGAGAAATATGAGGGCCGGTATTACAAAAGACCAGGTATTGTCCACAGAGAAAATTAATATTATCGGAGGAATTATAAATAATGTAAGAAGAAATGGAATAACAATTGCTGGAGGTAAGGATGTATTGATTAAAGACCTGTTAATTACAAATATCAACGGAACCAACCCTATGGCGGGTATTGATATTGAACCTGATGACAGTTCCAATGAATTGCAAAACATCAACATAGAAAATGTTAAGATAAATAACGCAAACGTAGGGATAGACCTGCATTTGGCACAATACGGAAACCAGAAAATATCAAAATCTGTCACCGTTTCCTGCAACAATATTACGGTTGAGAACGCCAATTCAGGAATTTATATCGCAGGATATAAAACCAGACCGAACATCAAGGAAATGACAGGGTATTTTAAAATAGATAACTTTGTTACCCATAATGTGACAAGACCTTTTGAAAAAAGAGAACAGTTTGGATTATATCCTATGATTCAAATGAATAATTATAAATTCAATATCAATAACAAAATTGATAGTTCTAAAGAATCACTTTTAAAAAATGTTAAGGACAATAGTAAATTCAAGTATCAGTAACATGAATATAGAAGCGAAAAACATTAAGGTATTCCATATCAGAATGTAGATGGTGAGTAAGAGATTAATAACCTCTCAAAACCATTACCACAGCAAAAAAACACACAAACACAAACACGAAAAAATTATTCGAAGTATTGAACAGTATTAAGTTCAGGACGAGGCTTTTGTGAGCCTGAAAGAATTTAAAACTGATTAAGGGATATGACATTCCGAATTAAAAAATCCCAAATTAGGGATAATATATGTATTGATTAAAAAATGTCACTTAAAGAAACTAAAAAGGATAAATTTTTAATGATTCCTCATCAAAAGGAACCAAATATAATTAAAACAACTGACTGAAATTGAAAGCTAAACTGATCCGCATCACAACCATTCCACTTTCTTTAAAGATCTTATTGAAAGGGCAGCACCGATTTATGTCAAATCATTTCGAGGTAATAGGCGTTTCTTCACATGGCAAAGAACTGGATGAAGTGAAAAATGACGAGAATATAGAAGTCATTCCCATTGATATGTCCCGTCAGATGACTCCCGTTAAAGACATGAAGTCCTTATGGAGCACGTACAGGCTTTTGAAAAAAGAAAAACCGCAGATCGTTCACACCCATACCCCTAAAGCCGGGATTGTAGGAATGCTCGCGGCAAAAATGGCGGGCGTTCCCCACCGCTTGCATACCGTGGCCGGACTTCCTCTCATGGAAGCAACCGGGACTAAACGTAAGATCCTGGAATTTGTAGAAAAATTAACTTACGCTTCTGCTACGAAAGTCTACCCAAACTCACAGGGATTATTTGATTTTATTCTGGAGCATAATTATACCGATAAATACAAGTTAAAAGTAATTGGAAACGGTTCATCAAACGGAATTGATACCTCATTCTTTTCACCCGGACAAATCACCGACACCCAGAAAGAGCTTCTGAAAAAAGAATTAAAAATAGAAGCCGGAGATTTTGTTTTTGTATTTGTGGGACGTCTGGTAGGAGATAAGGGAATCAATGAGCTGGTGAATGCTTTTTCCGGGTTAAAGAACACGGAAAACTCAAAACGCGCCAAATTATTATTGGTTGGCCCTTTGGAAGAAGATCTCGATCCGCTGCATCCGGATACCTTAAACGAAATCAAAAATAACCCGGATATCATCTCTGTAGGTTTTCAGAGAGATGTACGCCCTTATTTTGCGGTTTCAGATGCACTGGCATTTCCAAGCTACCGCGAAGGATTTCCCAATGTAGTCATGCAGGCAGGAGCAATGGGGCTGCCAAGCATTGTTTCCAATATCAACGGATGCAATGAAATTATTATAGAAGACCAGAACGGAATCATCGTTCCGGTTAAAAATACAGAAAAGCTTAAAGAAGCCATGGAAAGAATGCTAACGGATACCGGGTATTATGACCGGTCCAGGATGAACGCAAGGGAGATGATTCAGTCCCGGTATGAGCAGTCAGTCGTTTGGGAGGCTTTATTAGGAGAATATCATAAACTGGTTAAAGAAAGAGAATATCGTGTATAAAAACTTTTTTAAACGGATCATAGATTTTTTGATCGCGTTAATAGGATTGATTGTGTTATCACCTGTTTTCATCGTGGTTACCGTATTGCTGTACATCGCCAATCAGGGGAAACCATTCTTTTTTCAGGCCAGACCCGGTCTGAATGAGAAGATGTTCAATATCATCAAGTTTAAAACGATGAATGATAAAAAAGACAGCCGGGGCAATTACCTGCCGGATTCGGAGCGTTTGACGCCTGTGGGAAGTTTTATAAGACAGACTTCCCTGGATGAGCTTCCGCAGCTGATCAATGTATTAAAAGGAGATATGGCACTCATAGGTCCCAGACCTTTGCTGCCTCAATACCTGTCATTATATAACGAGTCTCAGAAAAGAAGACACCACATACGCCCGGGAATCACCGGATGGGCACAGGTGAACGGAAGGAACGCGATATCATGGACTAAGAAATTTGAATTAGACATATGGTATATCGATAATTTGTCGCTGGCAACAGATGGCAAAGTGATCCTGCTTACATTGAAAAAAGTACTTAAAAAAGAAGGTATCAATCAGGTGGGGCAGGCAACAACAGAAGCTTTTAATGGGTTTAATTAATTTAAAGTAGATCAGATATGTATTTATACGGAGCAAGTGGTCATGGTAAGGTAGTCGCTGAAATAGCCGAAGAATGCGGGTACAGCATTGAAGCTTTCATCGATGAAAACCTGTCGAAAAAGAGTGTGCTGAACTACCCGGTTCTTCATGAAATTCCGCCTTATGATATAGAGATCCTTATTTCTATAGGCAATAATAAGGTCCGGAAAAGAATTGTTGAGCAGGCAGATTTATTTCATTATGCGACATTGTTTCACCCCCAGGCTATCGTATCCAAAAGTGTAAGAATAGGGGAAGGAACTATCGTGATGGCTGGTGTCAGCATCAACGCGGTAGTGAAGGTTGGAAAGCATTGTATCATCAATACCAATGCTTCCGTAGATCATGACTGTATCATCGGGGATTTTGTACATATATCTCCCAATGCGGCGCTGGGCGGAAATGTTACCGTAGGGGAAGGAACCCACATCGGAATCGGGGCCAATGTGATACAGGGTATAAAAATAGGAAAGTGGTGTACCATCGGGGCCGGAGCGGTTATTATCAAAGACATCCCGGACGGGAGCACGGTAGTAGGCAATCCGGGTAAAATAATAAAAAGTAGAAATATAAAAAATAGAATAGTAGAAAATATGAAATTAAAAGTATGGCTGTCTTCTCCTCACATGGGAGGAAACGAACTAAAATACATTAATGAAGCATTCGATGCCAATTGGATTGCGCCCCTTGGGCCAAATGTAGACGGATTTGAACAGGATATCGAAAAGTTTCTGAATGGAAAAGTAAAAGTAGCCGCACTTTCTTCGGGAACTGCCGCTTTACACCTGGCTTTAATTGAATGCAACGTAAGCCACGGAGACGAGGTCATCTGTCAGTCTATGACATTTTCCGCCTCTGCCAATCCTATAGCCTATCTGGGAGCTACCCCTGTCTTTATTGATTCAGAAAAAGATACGTGGAATATGTGCCCGGATGCTTTACAGGAAGCTATAGAAGATAGAATTGCAAAAGGCAATAAGCCTAAGGCCATCATTGTGGTACACCTGTACGGGATGCCTGCAAAAATGGATGAAATTCTATCCATTGCTGCAGAATATGACATTCCTGTCATTGAAGACTCTGCAGAATCACTGGGTTCCAAATACAAAGGAAAAGCTTGCGGTACTTTCGGACGTTTCGGGATCTTGTCATTCAACGGGAACAAAATTATTACCACCTCAGGAGGAGGAGCATTGGTTTGTCATTCTCAGGAAGACAAAGAAAAAGCAGTATTCCTTTCCACGCAGGCTAGAGACAATGCTCCGCATTATCAGCATTCCCACATTGGATATAACTACAGAATGAGTAATATCAGTGCAGGAATCGGACGCGGACAGATGGAAGTATTGAATGACAGAGTAGATGGCCGTAGAAAGATGCACGAATTTTACGAGGAAATCTGTAAAGATATGGATGGAGTAGAACTCTTTTGCGAACCAAACTCAGATTTCTACAGCAACCATTGGCTGTCTGTGATTACCATAGACGAAACAAAAGCTTTAAAAACACGTGAAGACCTGCGTCTTGCATTTTTGGAAGAAAACATTGAATCACGTCCTATCTGGAAGCCGATGCACCTGCAGCCTGTATTTGAAGATGCACCGTACTACGGAGGAAAAGTAGCTGAAACTTTATTTGGAAACAGCTTATGTCTGCCGTCCGGAACCAATCTTTCCGATGAAGACAGAGAAAGAATTGCAAAAGTGATGATAGAAGTTCTTACAGACAAAAAAGAATATTCAGTTTCGCGATAATATATTTTACACTCAGGGATGTTAGTTTTATAAATAATCAGTACCAAATCATTTATTATAAAATCTATTCTCAGTCAGTCCGGAAACTTTATCCGGTTTGGAGACATAAAAAGCGGTCATCTTGCCAATGGCCGCTTTTTTATTTTCAAGGCTAAATTTAACAGGAAAATTAAGGATTTTTTATTCCTATTTATTTTTTTCCTGATAAGCATTTGCGTAATTTTATTCCTTGTATAATGGAGTTTATATTATTAATTTAAATACAATGGAGACATATAGTTACGGAATGATTGGCCTTGGCGTAATGGGCAGAAATCTTCTTTATAATATTGCCGATAACGGCTTTTCAATCGCGGGATTTGATCTTGATGAAGAAAAAGTAAAAGAATTGCATGAAAATGCAGCTTCAGAAATGAAGGTTAAAGGAACACATTCTCTCGAAGATTTTGTATCCGTACTGGAAACCCCCAGAAAAATTATTCTTATGGTGCCCGCAGGAAAACCTGTAGATGCCGTTCTGGGAAACATCACACCGCTTTTATCCGAAGGAGACATCGTTATAGATGCCGGAAACTCTTATTTCGAAGATACCAACAGGCGTATCGCTGATTTGGCCTCAAAAAACCTGCACTTTATGGGAATGGGAGTATCAGGAGGCGAAAAAGGAGCCAGAACAGGTCCCAGCATTATGCCTGGAGGAGATCTGGAAGCCTTCCATCTTCTGAAACCAATGCTTGAAGCCATTGCCGCAAAAGTAGATAACGAGGCCTGTACAGCCTATATGGGCAAAGGTTCCGCCGGAAACTATGTGAAAATGGTGCATAACGGAATTGAGTATGCCATCATGCAGCTCATCAGTGAAGCTTATGATTTACTGAAAAGAGGAGCCAACCTCAGCAACGATCAGCTTTATGAAGTCTTCAAAGAGTGGAATAATGGTGAAATGAATTCATTCCTGATCGAGATCACCAGAGATATTTTCCAGCAGAAAGATTCATTGACCGATAATTATTTGGTGGATCAGATCTTAGATAAAGCAGGCGCAAAAGGAACTGGAAAATGGACCTCTGAACAGGCTATGGAAATTGGAGTTTCTATTCCAACCATTGATATTGCAGTAACTTCAAGAATTTTATCAGCTTATAAAAACGAGCGGGTTCAGGCTTCTCAATTATATTCAGAAAAAGAAATAATAAGCCCGGAAAATACAGAATTATTCATTCAGGAAGTGGGAGATGCCCTGTATCTGGCTACCCTGATCAGCTATGCACAAGGCCTGGCTTTATTGGTCAAAGCATCTGAAGAATACGGCTTCGAAATTCCATTAAAAGATGTCGTGAAAATCTGGAGAGGCGGCTGTATCATTCGTTCCGTTGTATTGGAGAGGTTTTACGCAGCGTATACCCAGGACCCGAACCTGTCTAATATCTTACTAGACAAAGAGATTTCAGGACTCGTTAAATCAAAAATCAAATCATTAAGAAAAACAGCTTCATTTGCTGCATCAAATGGGATTTCAAGCTTAGGAATTCAAACGGCTTTAGGCTATTTTGATGCTTACACCACAGAATCTCTTCCGGTAAATCTTATCCAGGCCCAGCGTGATTATTTTGGAGCCCATACTTACCAGAGAATCGATAGAGAAGGCGTTTTTCATACATCCTGGAACAGCGTAAACAATTAAAATTCGGAGAAAATGAACGAACATAAAATCTTGCAGCCAACGACGATCATTATTTTTGGTGCTACAGGAGATCTGGCGAAAAGAAAACTTTTTCCCGCATTTTATAACTTATACATCGATGGCAGAATGCCCAAAGGCTTTAATATTATCGCCCTGGGAAGAGCAGAAAATACCGATGAAAACTTCAGAAATTACATCAAAGAGAATCTCGAAGATTTCTCCAGAAAAAAAGTAACTTCCGAAGACTGGGCAGGTTTTCAGGCCCACATTACCTATTTCAGACATCAGCTGGACCAGGAAAATTCATATCAGGACCTCCACCAGAAATTGAAAGATCTGGACGCGGTTTATGGAATGAGAGCCAACCGCTTGTTTTATTTATCAATCGGGCCCAATTTCATTACCACCATTTCCAATCATATCAAAAATACGGCTTTGGCTTCCGATCCGCAGAAGGACCGTATCATTATCGAGAAACCTTTTGGTCATAACAAACAGTCGGCGATTGAGCTCAACAGCCTTCTGGCAGAAACGTTTGAAGAAGAGCAGATTTACCGTATCGATCATTATTTAGGCAAGGAAACCGTACAGAATATACTGGCATTCAGATTTGGAAACTCTATTTTTGAACCTTTATGGGATCATAAATATATTGAATCTGTGCAGATTACAGTCGCCGAAGAAGTTGGCGTGGAAACAAGAGGCAGCTTCTACGAGCAGACCGGAGCTTTAAAAGATATGATTCAGAACCACCTGTTGCAGATCCTGTGTATGGTGGCCATGGAACCACCGGCTTCCGTGGAATCGGGGGAGATCAGGGACCGAAAAGTAGATGTACTGAAATCCATCCGCAGAATTCCGGCAGATCAGGTAGATCATTATGCCGTGAGAGGCCAGTATGGAAAAGGCGTAATCAACGGAGCAGAAGCTAAAGGGTACCGTCAGGAAGATGGCATTGCCCCGGATTCCAATACGGAAACTTTTGTAGCCGCGAAATTCTATCTCGACAATGAAAGATGGCAGAATGTTCCTTTCTACGTCCGTACCGGAAAAAAAATGAAAGAAAAGCATTCTTATATTACCATTCAGTTTAAGCCGCTTCCTCATTCCACTTTTTCAGATACATCACAGCTTTTATCTGCCAACCGACTGATTATCAATATTCAACCGATGATGGACATCAGACTGCAGTTTATGACCAAAAAACCGGGACTTTCCTTAGCTTTGCAGCCCGTTGAAATGATCTTCGATTATTTTGCCTGCAAGGAAGATACTCCTGAGGCTTATGAAACGCTGTTACTGGATGCGCTTTTAGGCGACCTTACTTTATTTATGCGTTCCGATCAGGTGGAAGAAGCCTGGGATGTCGTAAAAACCATCCAGGAATCCTGGGAAAACAATAAGGAAACCTCTTTTCCCAACTATGAAGCAGGAAGCTGGGGACCAAAAGACAGTTTTGCTCTTGTTGAAAGACAGGGACACAGCTGGGTATAAACTATGATCAAATTTAAATAAGCAAACATGAATATTACCGTATTTGATGATTTAGAAACATTGTATAAAAAGGCAGCAGATACTTTTGTTGAGCTTTCACACCAATCTATTCAGAAAAACGACCGTTTTGTAGTCGCACTAAGCGGAGGTTCCTCTCCCAAAGCCATTTTCAAATTGCTCGCGGCCAAAGAATACGCAGAAAAAATAGAATGGAATAAAGTATACTTTTTTTGGGTAGATGAGCGCTGGGTTCCTCTGGATGACGAAAAAAGCAATGCAAAAATGACCTTTGAAGAACTTCTCAATGAAGTTCCGGTCAGTAAAGATCACATTTTCCCGATGTACCGTGACGGAATACTTCCGGAAGAGTATGCCGGAGAATATGAGCAGCAGATCAGAACTGTTCTGGGGGATGAAGGC
Organism: Chryseobacterium endalhagicum; assembly: GCF_016745235.1. Taxonomy (GTDB): domain Bacteria; phylum Bacteroidota; class Bacteroidia; order Flavobacteriales; family Weeksellaceae; genus Chryseobacterium; species Chryseobacterium endalhagicum. Next base: position 1,686,564 of record NZ_JAELVM010000001.1, read on the forward strand.
GTTTTTGATTTTATCCTTTTAGGAATGGGAGACGATGGCCATACCGCTTCTTTATTTCCGGGCGAAGCTGTTCTGGATGAAAAAGAAAAATGGGTCTCTGCCTATTATCTGAAGCCTCAGGAAATGTTCAGAATTACATTGACCGCACCTTTGATCAACAAAGCTGAAAATATACTGGTTGTAGCATTCGGTGAATCCAAAAAGCACGCCTTGAATGAAGTCCTGAACGGCGAATACAACCCTGAATTATATCCGCTGCAGCTTATTGAAAAGAAAGCTGGCTATCAGTTTTTTACAGATGAGAAAGCAAAAGGATAATTATATAATACAATAAATGATTAAACCAAAGCAGTTTTTTGCTTTGGTTTAATTTTTATAAGCTGTGAAAGCCTTGATCAGCAATGAAAACTTTCCCCTTATTTAGAAATCTGTTTTTAATCTTTTTTAGAATTGAATTTTTCCATTGCTTCCTTCGTAACAGGCGTAAAGAAATTCACCAGATTCCCATCAGGATCCCTGAATAATAACGATTGGTTGCCCCAGGGCATAACCGTTGGTTCCTGGACTGTATAAGACGATAGGAAATCTTTTAACCGTTCAAATTCCTTCTCTACATCATCAACCCTGAATTCTATGATTGCAGAGCGGTTTTCAGCAGGCTGTGCCACCGTTTCACCTCCGAAAAACTGCAAAGTCCTGGTGCTGCCGATAGCAAGAGTACCAGCAGAGGTTTTAAGCTCAGCAAAATCGGGAGTATACTGTATAGCCTGAACTCCTGTGATCTGCTCATAAAATGGAACTAAATTTTCAATATAGGCCGTAATAATACGGATGGATACTAAATTCATTTTTTTAAATTTTTAAATTATTCTGTAAAAATAGAGCAGAGGTATGACAAGAGGGTGTCAGTAGTGTTTATTTAAAATTTTCACTATTGTTGAGTAAATGCCAGATATTGTTTCTTCGGAAGATAAATGAGATAGCTTTGATGGAATGTTTATTTTTTCAAACAAAGCTTGTAATCAAAGACTCTCACTTATGATTATTAAAATAATGTTATTTTTGCGGCAATTAATAATTGATGATTTTATGAGAAATAGATTGATGAGTTTATTCCTTGCCGCTTCTTTGTCTGCTGGTTTTAAGGCACAATGTTTAAAAACAGTCCATACCCAGTTTGAAACGGTAGCCGCTATCAGTGGCGATGGAAATATTTGGGAATGGGGTAGTAATCATTATGGACAATTAGGAACGAACGATTATATAAGCAGAGGAACACCATTTCAACTGACTACATCAGGTGACTGGAAAAGTATCTCTCATTCTTATATGTCAACTCTCGCTTTAAAGAATGATGGAACCTTTTGGGGATGGGGAGAGGGAGATGATCTTGGAAATGGGTCTACAGTTCCAATCCATTCACCCGTACAAATTGGGACTGATCATTGGAAAGCTCTTTATGTGGGACTTTTTACAGCGTATGGTGTTAAAATGGATGGTACTCTGTGGGTATGGGGTACCGGAATTGAAGGGCAGTTCGGCAATGGTACAACACCAATCAATCCATCTTTGGTGCCAATCAAAGTTGGACCGGATACTGATTGGCAGTTCATTACAGTAAGTAGCCATCATACCCTTGCACTGAAAAATAATGGGACATTATGGTCATGGGGCAATAACGTTGTCGGGCAGTTGGGTTTAGGAAATACAAGTAATTTTTCTACACCACAACAGGTTGGAACAGATAATAACTGGAAATCTATTTCTACGAAAGGATTTCACAGTCTGGCACTGAAGACAGATGGTAGTCTTTGGGCATGGGGTCAGAATGAAAAAGGTGAATTGGGAGATGGAACTACTATACAAAGAAATTCCCCTGTACGCATTGGAAACTCCTTTGATTGGAAAACGATTACCAGTGCGGCTTATTACAGGAGCTATGCCATTAAAAATGATGGAAGCTTATGGGCGTGGGGTAAAAATGAAAACGGCGAATTAGGAGACGGAACTACCATACAAAGAAACTCTCCTGTACAGATTGGGAATTCTTATGACTGGAAAAGTATAGATTGCGGAGCTCTCCATTGTGTCGCTATAAAGCAGGATAACTCTGTATGGTCTTGGGGAGGAAATCATTCCGGAGAGCTTGGAAATGGAAGTATTGTTGGAAGTTTTACCCCAATACCAACTATGATTATGGGGGCTTGTTCTTTTTTAGGGACTAATGAGAATGAATCTTTTTCAACAAAACAAGTGAAGATCTATCCAAATCCCGTTTCTGAAAATTTATATTGGTCCAAAGAAGTAAAGACTGTTAAAATTTACAACGCAGCAGGAGCGCTGATAAAACATTTTTCAGAGGTAAACAGTAATGTAATCAATGTTTCAGCATTGCAGCCTGGAACTTATTTCTTGGAAGCAGTTACCCTTGAAGGAGAACAATTAAAGGAAAAGATAATCAAAAAATAATAATTGTCTTACTGCCAAAATTGATGGCACAACATAAAAACAGCATCATTAGATTTCTAGTGATGCTGTTTACATTTAGTGTTTTTACCTTAGTTATTGGTGTTTCGAAATTGCTTTTTATGGTATGCAGCCATTTTTTTTCACTTCAATACATCATCATTCATAATACTTGGTCATCATTTTTCATTCTTTTTCATCATTACTGCCGAATTTTTTTTAAACCAAAGGAATACACTGAGGGAACCATTTACCGGTGAATCATTCAAAATAATTTACTTTTTCTGCTAAATTTATGGAAAATGCAGAAACATAAGCTTTTACTGATTGATTCTTTGCGAAATGTGGAATTCTTTTCAGAATTGTAGTTAATTTTTTCAACTTGAATTGTGTTTTTGATATATATAGAATGGTTTAGTTTGTGCAAATATATAAAATTAGACACTAATTAGTGTTTAAAATGGTTAAAATTTTCTTAAACTTGTATAAACGAACTCAAACCATGGAAAGAAAACCAGTAGCGGGCAGCATCCGCAACAGAGAGCGTAGTAAGAAGAAATTTTTGGATGCCGTCGGAAAAATTCTCACAACAAAAGGGTATGCCGGATTAAAGGTGAATGATATTGCCGCGGCTGCCGGAGTAGATAAAAAGATGATTTACACCTATTTTGGCGGTCTCGATGGCCTGATGGACGAATATATCCGTTCTCAGGATTATTGGAGCAATGTAAGCGCTGAAGCCGGAATGCCGGATCTGTCAGACGGAGGAAAAGCATTAACCGAAGCCATGTTATTGCAGCAGTTTGATTTTGTAGCCAGCAACAAGGAGCTGCAGAAATTATTACTGTGGCGTTTATCCGAATCCCGGAGATCATTAACAAAAATGACCAATCTTCAGGAAGAAAATGGAGAGCTTCTGTTTAAAATGATCAGTGATCCCCATTTCGGGGAACATTCACAGGATTTCCGTGCGGTAATGGCTATTATGGTTTCAGGGCTTTACTACCTGAATCTGTATTCTGAAGTGAATGGCAGCGTCTTCTGCGGAATAGACCTTAACACCCCTGGCGGACGGGAAAAAATCAAAAAAGCAGTTTCTTTTTTAGTAGACAAGACTTTTGAGAACCTGTAATATTTTTTGTTCCCTGACAGATTGAGCTGGTGATACAGATTTTAATAGGTAAACAGCTGCCGGATCTGTAAAATATTTTTCAACCCGATCGGGTTTTGTGCCATTAGTTTAAAATAGTGGGGATTTGCCGACCCATTTCACGAAAGTTTCAGTTCCATCGATTTTTTTAATTGATCTATTCTCAGTTAATGGTTACAACTTTAATAGCCGCAAACATCTGCCAGATCCGTGAAATCTGCGGGAAATAAATGATTAGGGTTATGCCGTCTAAAATATTAATAAAAACCACATATATTTCTACCTCCGGCCTTCAATAACTTCCCTCTTCCAGCTTCAGACTTCCTGACCAATCACAAAAAACAAAAATGCCTTGTCCCGAACATATTAAATATAGCCAGAAAAATAAATCCACAGCATCACAAAGACACCGTGGAAATTTTTAATTGATCTGTTTTTAGTTGATGCTTACGGCTTTAATAACCGCAATCATCTGCCAAATCTGCGTGAAATCATCCTATCCCTTATGATAAGGACATCCCGCAGGCGGATTCACAGAGTCATCCGGAATATTCATCTTCGGCGTTTTATCAAAGAATTGCTCTTCTATAATAGCTCTCTGATCCGCAGGAATATCTTCCAGCTTACGAAGCGTATTCACCTGGATATGCGGCCAGCTCGTTGTTCCACCGTCGTTTCCGAAATCAAATTCGAAAAATACAATCTGCTCGTATTGCAGCTGAAGAATTTCTTTTCCATCTTCAATCACGGTTTCAATCCACAGACGGAAATCTACTTCAACCGTAGGAACAAAACGGTTCACGAAAGGAACATTTAAAATTCCACCCTGTGCACCGGTCTTCATTTTTGATGACATCTGAACAAGAACATAATTGCTGACATTCTGCCCGCTTAAAGTGTCTCTCAGCCTCAAATCTGGTCTTACCGAATAAGGATACAAATCATCAGCAAGAATACGCTGTGTATAAATTTTATTGGAACCTTCATCATTTTTGTCCGTCAGCGTTTCATGAACCCACGCTGGTGCCGGTTCATCAAGGTTGATAGGATCGGCCGCGCTTGCACCGGCTCCTCCCATGGTTCGTGAAATGGCAAGGTGATCGGTCTGCCAGGCTGCGTTACCGTATGGGAATTGCGGAGAACCTTTGATCAGATAATTTTTACCGGTGGGTACAATATCGCCTAGTAAAGTAATGGTACTACCATGAGGAATTACGCCGCTTCTTGAAATAGAGTAGTCAGGAATAAAATAAGGACCTTTGACACCGTCTCCCGGTTTCAGTTCCTGGGCAGGAATGATCTCGTAATATTCTTGTCCCGGCTGCAGCTCGCTCAGAAGAATGTATTTTTTATGATTTTCATCTGCTGAGATCTGAACCAAAGGTTCGTCCCTGTATTCTCCCGTGTATCCGTAATTTTTAAAATCCTCTTCAGAGAATGCGTGGATTCCGCGGTCTTTTTCAATCGATTCCTTGGTGGCTGCATGATTGTAAACGTCACTCAGCCAAAGATACATCCCGTTTTCCTCATGGATAGAGGTATACTCTAAACCTGGCTGTCCTTCTTTTTTATTGACACTTTTAATCGTTTGCTCATATTTCACAGCCCCACAGAACAGTTCGCTGGCACCGCCACGGTTACGGACACCGCCGGGAACAAGGGAAAATGTAAGTTTCTCAATATACTCCTCACTGTCAAAACTGAATTTACCGGGAATCGTTCCCGAATTGGTTCCTGGTGAAGGCATGATCGTTGTATGGATTCCACTCGCTAATGAAGGCTGAGGTACATTTTTATTGTAATTCGCATTATAGCTTACCCAGGTTCCGTCCAGTGCTTCCAGAACACCGTAGTCTACATCCCCTGCAATCTTTTGCAGGTTTTCTTCTTTAAAAGGCAGAACCGGATCATCGATGAGAAGTTTTGAGTATCCGTTCATTATTTCTGCCAGGGTCCCCTGATTCTCACCCGGACCTTTGCGGAATAATTCACTTCCTGCCTGAAGGCTTTCTTTTTTTCGTTTAAACATGGTATTTAGTTTTTATGGTTATTAATTCGTTGGATATTCAAAAGTGGGTCCCGCATTCTGCTGGGCATTCAGTGGCTGGCTCATCAGTCCGATAGCCTGTTCCTTCAAGGCGTACATATACAGAACCGATTTTTCCAGTTCCTTTGCATGGCCTTCTACAGCAGCCTGGATGGCATCCAGAAGGTTTTTATACGTTTGGTTAAACGCTTTCCCCTGGGCGTACAATTGCGGATTCGATTCATAATCTGCCATTTTCGGATTGGGTTTCATAGGATAAGCGGCATTCCAGTCTACAGGTAAAGCTTTCCCGTTCGGTGGCGTGTTTACAGGCATCATTCCGTTTTCATCCATAAAAGGCTGATAGTTTCCATTGATATAGAAATGTTCATGGAAAACCTCTTTAAACCTGAAATAATGGGCCAGTTCAGCGCCTTCTTCAAACTGGGAAGGGTCTACATCAAAAATAGAATCATCCGCACCTTCACCCTGACCTTTAATTTCCTGGAAAACGGCAATCACGCCTGATAAAGATTCCACAGGATGTAATTTTCCGCCGCTGCCGTAATATTGCTCCGGACTGATCTGTTTGGCCGGATTTCCGGTGAAAATTCCTCCTGTATTTAATTCCTCGAAATTTTGTGGAAAGCTGCCATGCTCTTTGTAATACGCAATAATTTGGAAAACAGTGATATAAAAGAATAATACATCGTAATATTCACCAATGGTATGAACGTTTTCCATGATGAAACCCTTCATGTTTTCCAGCGTCCAGAAATTATTTTCCTGTACAGCAGCACTTTTGGAAAATAATGCCTGCGGTACCGTTACTTTATCAGATTTCGGAGCTTTTACCAATGGACTGCTCGGACTTTCAATAGCGATAAAGGTTGCGATACTGTTGGTAGAGAACGTTTCCAGACCTACGTAGAAATCAACGTTCATAGGTAATTTCATCGGGTAGTTGGGGTAATTCTGCGGGCGGTTGACGGAAGGCTGGATATTCACCGCATTCATCACATTACAAACCATGATCAGGTGAAGCATTTCTTCTACGGCAACACTTCTTATAATCTGTGAGGCCAAAGCATTGGTCCCGTCTTTTATAGAGTACAAAGCTGTAAGATAAGGCGGAATCGTGGAATGCTCAATGAGGATTGCCGTTTGCAGAAGATCCTGGAGAATAGGGCGGTAGTTGATGCTTGTCAATCCCTTTTTAGTTTTAGAAACGGATTCAGATAATTCAGGGATTCCGGAACCGAACTGTGAACTTAAATATTCATTGAACGCGTCAATCTGGTCATTAAGCAAAAGACTGGTCAGTGTTTTGCTGTGATGTTTCAGCCCTTCGATCCAGTCTGCCTTACTGATGGTGGAATCCAGCAGTAAAGTCGGTAAAGAAATAGTTTCTGCAATGATCGCACTTTTGCTTATACCTTTTGCACCTTTTAATGTTCCTCCTTTCGATAAAGTTTCCTGAGGAACTGTTTTATTGATAAGTCTTTGTCTCATGTTTTCAGTTTTTTAATTGATTTTCAAGATCTGCAAGGATAGATTCCACCGAGCGGATCGTGAATGCAGAAAGTGTTAAAGTAGGATTTGAAGTTCCAAGAGTCGTCATATTTCCGGCTCCGACGATATATAAATTTGGGTGATCCCATGATTTACAGTAGCTGTTCGTTACCGAATCATCCGGGGAAGAGCCCATTTTGTGTGTTCCTACGATGTGGCCCGCTCCGTTATAAGAATATCTCACGCTGTTGTACACAAAAGTATTGTTGTCCGTTGCATTATATTTGGTGAAATCCTGAATATCGAGCTTGGCAAACATTTGATCCGAAGCCAGTTTGGCCTGCTCCATGGCTCTTTTTTCATAGTCTGTCAGCTCATAATGAATAACAGGGCGTGGAATTCCCAATGCATCCGTGTATTGATCATTAATCGTTACCCGGTTGTTCGGGTCAGGCAGCTGCTCAATTTCAAAATGAAACAGAACCTGTCTGGAAAGCCGGGAAGCCAGTGCTTCTTTCAGTTCCGCTCCGAAAAGTCCGTCGCCCAGAAATTCTGAAAGGTCAGAGCCCGGAGAAAATGTCGGCCAGCTCCATCCCCAGTTGTCAAGCGGGGAGATCCACGCTGAAAATTCACTTCTGAAATTCCCGTCGCGGAAAGAAGAGATATTTGTGGTAGAACCGGGACCTCTGTATGGGTAAACCGCTTCCGGAAACAGTCCCCAGGTCAGCATCACCATATGATCCATTAAATTCCTCCCCACCTGATCACTTCGGTTGGCCACTGTTTTTTCAATGGTTTTACCATTTTCAGTAACCGTATATTTTGAATTCAGTAAGATTTTTGGATTTTCAAAAGCATTAGCCGCCAGAATCACGATGGTGTCGGATGTATCAAAAACCTCTTCCACAAAATCGGTCTTCTCTTTTGAAATGTAACGTCTTACATGAACTTTTGAAATTTTATCCTTATCCTTCTGATCAACACTTAATCTGTACACAACGCTCTGTGCTTTAATTTCAAGATGCGGGTTGCGGGTAAGGTTCTCATTCTCATTCATTTTGTATAATGCTTTTTTCAACGTCTTTAAAGCATTGTATTTAGCCTGCACCGGGCATATCGGAACGCATGATGCATTTCCTTCACAACGTTCTCCCATATAAGGATTCCAAACCGAGCCGAGAGCCTTGTATTCCTCTTTTCCGGAACTGTCCAAAACCAGTTTATAGCCTTTTTGTACGGTTTCCGCTTTGATGATTTTCGTTTTCCCGTATTTCGGATTCGGAATGGAATTTCTTCCCTGTGGAGAAGGAACCATCATTAACGGAATTTTTTCGAAATTTAAATGGACACTCGTTCCCTTAAGCCCGTCAATGATCTTCTGATCCATATAGCTCTGAGGAATTTCTTCCATAGGAAAAACATAATCCCCGTAATACTGTTCCATACTTTCAGAAATAGGATATTCCTGTTTCGAAACATTTCCTGAAACACCAATCTCGAATTCGGCCATTTCATAGTAGGGTTTTAAGGTTTCATAATCAATCGGCCAGTTGATAGGAGCTTTCTTATCAGAATCAGGCTGTTTGATTTCTATACCGTACTTTTCGGTAAGCCTGAAATCATTCGGAAGCATCCTGGGAGTAGTTCCCAGCCAGTGAAGGGTAGTCCCGCCGCCAACTCTGATGGCATCACTCGCAAACGGCATCGGCCCAAACTGAACCAGATATCCTTTCTTATCAGGAAACGGGGGAACGATAGGTTCCATATCCAGAACATTCGGTGAAGGAGCCTGTTTTAAGTTGGGATACGGAGAATTCGGGACTTTGGCTTCCTGCATGAAAAAAGTACGCATATACTCGTTATAAGTCGTCATGGATGACACGGAATCCAGCTCCAGACCGGCTTCTAAGCCAGCTTCGAACATGAGTACCGACAATTCGCGGGTATTTTCCGCTTTTTTGGCATCCGCACGGTGGATCATTTTACCTTTCTTTGTGTCGAATACATGATCGGTCAGCAGTTTTGCGATCAATGATCCTGCGATCCCCGTTCCTACGATGATCACATCTTTTTTATGGTCTTTCTGGCTCATGAGTTACTGTTTACAGGTTTAATATTCCACGATTTGTAGCCGGGCTGTTTTGCTCCTGGCGGATGGGCGTGCATGACGTTCCATACCAAACCTTCTTTATAGGAAAGATCATTGATATAGGCACCTTCCCAGGTTCCCAGATACCAGATGGTTATCACTTTTCCAGCCATATCATTCAGGCCGGGATCTGCCATGATTTCAGAAGCAATCGTGTTTTTTAACTGATCCTGACTGAAAGAATTTTCAAATACATTTTTGGAGACAGTCAGGAATTCTACGAAAGTGGCGGCTTCCATACTTCCCAGAATGTAGGTGTAATAGGTTTCTGCCAGACCTGTAGACTGTAATTCGTTCACAGAAAATCCGGTAAGCGCTTCTGAGACGGACATGAACACGTCGAAATAATAATCGTCGACGTTGAGGATTTTGTTAATAATAATCATTTCGTTAAAATTTGATGGTTAAAGTATCTTCAGCTCCGGATAAGGAGATTATTCTACCGATTGAGCCGGACCTGCCGGACTTTTTGGGATACTGTTTCATAACCCATCTCTTTTTTCAGAAATGGTAAATTGTTTGTTAAGCGATCCATTGTTATCAGTTTTTGTTTACTCAAAATTAGAAACAATGGGGTACATGCTGTTCAGTATTTCTACGTAATTTTTATTTATTTTTATTGGAAAATCCTTTAAACAGAGGGTTTAAAAGCGTTTTATTTTCACTTAATTTAGAATTATTTTAAATTGTGAAAACAGCTGTTCGGGAAACAGTAAAAAAGGAATTGATAGAATGTTATATTGAAAATAATCAGGAAGAAGTATATAAAACTTTTACTGCTTTAAATCGTCAGCCCATGATTGTTTTTCACCTCAGCCATAACAAACGTGCTGTGCGTACTCCCGATGGAATCTACAGAACCCAGCTTATTGAAGACAAAATCCTGATAGTGCTTCATATCCCGGACCTGAACTTTTAAAAGGAAATCAAAATCCCCGGAAATATTGTAGCATTCCGCCACTTCTTCTATCTCCAGGATTTCCTTCACAAAATCGTAACCCACCGACCGGTCGTGGATCTTTAATTTGATCTGGCAGAACACGGTAAACCCACGGTTCAGTTTTTCGGCATCCAGAACGGCAGAGTACCGTTTCACATAACCATCCTGCTCCAGACGTTTTATCCTTTCAAAAGCGGGAGAAGGCGAGAGGTTGATTTCTTTTGCGAGCTCTTTTACGGTCAGTTTTGCATTTTTTTGTAACAGCCTCAGCAGCTGAATGTCCTTATCATCGAGATGGTCCATAGAATATTATTCTTTAGCAGATTTAAATCAGTCAAATGTACAGAATTATATTCTTTTTATTATTTAAATTAAAGTTCAATTTGCTTAATTAATGATAAATGATTGTTTTAATATTCTGTATGATTAATTTTACTCAAAATTTAAAACTGTAAAGGATACAGCTTTATTTTTACTATTGTTCTTTATATACTTCATCAAACAGGAAAGGTTTTACTTAAGGTAGATTAATAGGGAATCGTGTGAGAATCACGAGCTGTCGCGCAACTGTAAGTAACACGCCAAAGGTTTTTGTCCTGTTATATCCACTGCGAAAGCGGGAAGGATGACAGAAACCGTTACAAGTCAGGAGACCTGCCTTTACTGAATTGACAATGCTTTCGCGGTATGAAGCCTTTGGTCATTAAGATGATAGTTCTGCGGTCTGCTTTCATAATAGGAATGCGGCTGTCCGGATCTGTCATGGTTTTTCCAAATTTTCTCCGTTCAGGCATTACGAAGCATTCAAAGAGCTTTTCAATTAAGTTTAATTTAAAAGTGAAAAAAATGCAAACTCACATTCTGGGCTATCCGCGGATTGGTAGCAAAAGAGAACTCAAAAAAGCCTGCGAGCAGTATTGGTCGGGCAAAATTGTTTTGGAAGAACTTCTTACAGCAGGAAGAAACATCTGCAGCCAAAACTGGACGATTCAGAAAGAAGCAGGAATAGACCTGATTCCCTGTAATGATTTTTCGTATTATGACCAGGTTCTGGACATGAGCCTGATTGTAGGTGCCATTCCAACCCGTTATCATGAGGTGGCCCTTAAAAATAACAGTTCCGAACTGGATCTGTATTTCGCGATGGCGAGAGGCTATCAGAAAGAAGGACTGGATATCACAGCGATGGAAATGACAAAATGGTTTGATACGAATTACCATTATATAGTTCCCGAATTTTATAAAAACCAGCAGTTTAAACTGAATTCAAATAAAATATTCAATGAATTTTCCGGAGCAAAACAGGCTGGAATCAACGCAAAACCTGTGATTATAGGCCTTGTTTCTTATCTTCTTTTGGGAAAAGAAAAAGAGGATGGGTTTGATAAGCTGGACCTGGCGGAAAATCTGCTTCCGGTTTATATTGAGATTCTGGCCAGGCTTCAGGAGCAGGGTGCAGAATGGATTCAGTTTGATGAACCGTTTCTGGCATTGGATTTAAGCGGAAAAGCAAAAGAAAAATACCAGTGGGTGTATGAGAAGATCAGAAAGCAGTTTCCGAAGCTGAAATTCATTGTAGCGACCTATTTTGACGGATTAAAGGATAATGTATCTCTTGCGGTTTCCCTTCCTGTGAATGTTCTGCATATTGATTTAGTGAGAAATCCGGAACAGCTGGATGATGTGCTTCAGTCGGTTCCTGAAAACCTAAGTTTGTCATTAGGCGTTGTAGACGGAAGAAACATCTGGAAAAATAACTATGAAAAATCATTGTCTTTCATTACAAAAGCGGTTGAAAAGCTGGGGTCAGAAAGTATTTTCATTGCACCGTCTTCTTCATTGCTTCACTCGCCGTGCGATCTGGATTTTGAAACGAATCTTAATGCTGAAATTAAAAACTGGCTGGCTTTTGCCAAACAGAAAGTAAAGGAAGTCGTAACGCTTAAAGAACTGGCATCCGGAACCGCTGATGAAAAGATCCTTGCTGATTTTGAAGACAATAAAAAAGCAATCGCAGACCGGAAAACCTCTTCACTGATTCATAATGATGCAGTAAAGCAAATAGCAAATACCGTAACCGAAGAAGATGCACAGCGGAAAAGTCCTTTCAAAATCAGGAAGGAAGAGCAGCAGAAAGTTCTACAGCTTCCCTTGTTTCCAACTACAACCATCGGATCATTTCCTCAGACTGCGGAAGTGAGAAGCTGGAGAGCAAAATTCAAAAAAGGGGACTTAACCGCAGAGCAATATGATACTTTGCTGAAAGAAGAAACTCAGAGAACGATCCGTTGGCAGGAAGAAATAGGCATTGACGTTCTGGTTCACGGAGAATTTGAACGCAATGATATGGTTGAATATTTCGGGGAACAGCTGAAAGGATTTACATTCACTAAAAATGGCTGGGTCCAGAGCTATGGAAGCCGCTGTGTAAAACCTCCGGTGATCTTTGGTGACGTTTCCCGCCCGGATCCAATGACGGTTTACTGGTCGCAATACGCCCAGTCACAGACGGAAAAGTGGGTGAAAGGAATGTTGACGGGTCCGGTTACGATTCTGCAGTGGTCTTTTGTACGGGATGATCAGCCGCGTTCGGAAACGTGTAAGCAGATTGCTCTGGCGATCCGTGATGAGGTGGTGGATCTTGAAAAAGCGGGAATCAGAATTATTCAGATTGATGAACCTGCGATCCGTGAAGGACTTCCGTTAAGAAAATCCGAGTGGCAGAATTACCTGAAATGGGCTGTAGAAGCTTTCAGGATTTCATCAAGTGGAGTGGAAGATGCTACCCAGATTCATACGCACATGTGCTATTCTGAATTTAATGATATTATCAAAAACATTGCAGATATGGATGCAGATGTCATTACCATAGAATGTTCCCGGTCTCAGATGGAACTTTTAAATGCATTTGCAGACTTCAAATATCCGAATGAGATTGGCCCCGGTGTATACGACATTCACTCACCGAGAGTGCCTTCAAAAGAAGAAATGATCGAATTACTGATCAAAGCGCAGAATGTAATTCCGGCAGAACAATTGTGGGTAAACCCAGACTGCGGATTGAAAACAAGACATTGGGATGAAACAGAAAAAGCTCTGATTGCCATGGTAGAAGCAGCGAAAGAATCTGCTTTGGCTTTGGCGTAAATTATTATATTTTATTATTCCATATTCCATAAATTCTGATGCAGAGCAGACTAATAGTCTGTTCTGCTTTTTTTTGTTCTGAATTTTCCATGATAAAATCACCCAAAAGGGTACTTGAAAAAGCATTGGTTACAGCTTAGATTTGTTAATGAAAGCATCTCTTACTGATCATTAACCAAAAACTAAAATCATGAAAATTCTAATTTTTACATTGGCTCTTTTCGCCATTATTAGCTGTACTGATAAGAAATCAGAAGATCAATCAAGACTGTGTACCGAGCTTTATTCGGATGATTTACAATGGTCACCTATCCAGCCTAAAGGTGCGGTAGTAAAGAAAAGTTTATGGCCTCATTCGGTTCATTTTCCACTGCGGATCACCGTGAAATTTTTAAACGGAACAGAATTTCAGAAAAATAAGGTCCGGGAATATGCTAAATTGTGGACTCAGGCTTCAGCAAGCGGGGTTGAATATAAATTTCATGAAAAGAATAAAATCAATTTCCGGTTTATCCCTTACGATGTAACAACCAGCGGGAATGTAGCGGATATCAGGATTCTTTTTCGTGAAGGAGGTTCTTCATCTTATATCGGCATCGACTGTAAAAGTATACCTCAGGATAAGCCCACCATGTTTTTTGGATGGATTAATGAGAATGAAAGTGAAGAATCCATTAAGCAGGTGGTTTTGCATGAGTTCGGGCATGCTTTGGGGTTTATTCATGAGCATCAGCATCCCGGAGCCAATATTCCCTGGAACAAAGAAAAAGTATACGAATATTACAAAAATACCCAATCTCCTCCCTGGAGCAAAGAAATGGTGGACAATAATATATTTTACAGATATTCTGTGAATACAACCAATTATAGCAACTATGATCCCAAGTCCATTATGCATTATTCAATTCCATCTTTTTTAACACTAGATGGATATTCAACTCCATGGAATTCAGATCTGTCACCTGTCGATAAGTCATTTATCAAACAAATTTATCCCTATCATCCCTGCTTTGTCAATGAAACCTGCTGCTATGATAAGAACGGGAAACCGATATTATGCCATTGATCAGCAAAATATAAAGAAACCCGGAGCCTGAGCCCCGGGTTAAAAACAATTGGATAAAAAAGGATAAAACGACTATTTTAAATGATATGAATGTCTCATTCTAAACTTTTCAGGCATAATTTTATCTGTCCGTCTGCATCGGCATCGGTAACAATATTGAAAAGATAAAGTATGAGAAATGTATGAATGGTTCCTGCAAAACTACAGGGAAATCAACAGAGGGGAATCTGATGATTGGGAGGCTTACTTATATTTGATGAAAGTAGCCTGTACCTTTTTGGTTTTCATGTTGGTGGTGATGGATCCTCCGGTGTATGTACTGTTCTTACTGCCGTTTTTCATGTTCCCGAAATCACTTTTCTGGCTTCCGGTAACTTCTTCTGTAAGTTTCATAACTACGCCGTCTGCACCCTGGGCCTTACCCAGCTCGATGACTTTCTGCTGTACCGCATTCAGAGAATTGAATCCCTGACCCACATCTGTGGTTCCCATTACCTCGTGCTGTCTTTTTACATCGGCTGCATCAAAATACACATCTACATTCTGAGTCGGTGCATACGTCTTTCCGAAATAAGAAGGCGCACACGATGTAGCGGCAGAAAGTGCAAGAATTCCAATAGATTGGATGAATAATTTCTTCATTGTTTGAATTGTAAATTAAATTGTTAGATTTTTATGTTGTTGGTTATTAGTTCTTAATGGATTTATCGGATAGGATCAACAGGTCCGGGTTCATCTTTGCTTTTATTGGTTAATACTTTGTCCATCATCTGCGCCATAAAAGTATCGCGGTAGGTCTGTCCTACAGGAATCTGGTTTTTTGTAAATTCAAGCTGTACGGTATTTCCCTGAATCATAATGATGAAAGGAACAGCAATGATAAAAGACTTATGAATGCGTATAAAACGTTCTGTCGGCAGCTTTTCTTCCAGTCCCCCGATGTTCAGAAGGGCCATGATCTGCTCACCGTCTTTTGTATGGAAGCAGACGTACTTTCCTTTTCCTTCAATATAGATGATATCGTGGGTCTTAATTTTTACAAATTTTCCTTTATACTCGGTTTTGACCAGAATAAAATCCTCTGTTTCCTTTTTAGGAACTGAAATCGCTTCCTGTGCCCGCTGTACCGCCATAAGAAACCTTGGAAAGAAAATAGGTTTTAGCAGATAATCTACGGCGTGATGATCAAATCCGTCCAATGCATATTCCCGGAAAGCGGTGGTCAGGATCACTTTATATCGGTCATTCAGTACCTGCAGGAGTTCTATGCCTGACATTCCCGGCATCTGGATGTCCAGAAAAACAAGATCGACTTCCGTGCTGTTGAGCAGCTGTAGTGCTTCTGCAGGATTGCTCGCAGTGCCTACCAGTTTCAGGAAAGGAGTCTGCTCAATGTGCAGCGTCAGCAGTTCTATAGCATGGGCTTCGTCGTCTACAACAATACAGTTCATAGTTTACAGATTAATGATGATTTCGTTTAAATAATAGTTTTCATCTTCTTTAATGGTAAAAGAATGTTTGATCCCGTACATCAGCTGAAGACGCTGCTGTACATTATTCAGCCCGATACCTTTGGAAGGTTCTTTGGGACCGCTTTTCTTTTTATTGCTCACAAGAAAGCATATTTTACTTTTTGTGGCGATCAGTTCAATGGATACCTGGTTTTTCTCATCGTTGAGGTCACCATGTTTAAAGGCATTTTCCACAAGGGTAACGAATGCCAGGACCGGAACGAAAGCATCATTCGCCTGAACATCTTCATAATATTTAATTTTAAGGTTATGGCTGAACCGGATCTGATTCATCTCAATCACCTTTTTCATATGTTCTGTTTCTACCGCCAAAGGAACCGTACCCAGTTCGCCCCAGTCGTCAAGGGCATAGCTCATGATTTCAGACAGAAGATGGACGGCATGCGCGGCTTCCGGACTGCTTTTAAGGGTTTTGGTATAAATAAAACTCAGGGAATTAAACAGAAAATGCGGATTGATCTGATACTTGATGGCCGCAAGTTCTGCTCTGAGTTTTTCTTTTTCCAGCTCCTCTTTATGTTTCCTCATTTCATTGGAAGTGATCAATGTTGCGACAAAATAGGAGATTAATATAATCAGACCGTCTAACACAGCGGTAGTGATAAAAAATATTTTAGGAGAGGTAT
Source organism: Chryseobacterium endalhagicum (assembly GCF_016745235.1). Classification (GTDB taxonomy): domain Bacteria; phylum Bacteroidota; class Bacteroidia; order Flavobacteriales; family Weeksellaceae; genus Chryseobacterium; species Chryseobacterium endalhagicum. The sequence continues at coordinate 1,703,178 of NZ_JAELVM010000001.1, forward strand.
CACTGCTCGAAGGATCCGGTTTTACAATGAAAAAATTCCAGATGTACTCGTAAACGGTAAGCACTGCAAAAAACAGAATACACTGAAGAGCAATGACTTTCCATTTTCTGTTCCGGATCAGGGGGATCATGAAATGGTAAATCATGATGTAATAAACAAAAGTTCCCTTAATGACCGTATGAACAGCGTTGATATAAAGTTTATTACCAGGTCCGAACTGTTTCACGGTCACTTCAAATCCCTGCAGTCTGACAAGGAACAGAAATACCGCAACATTCCATGCTGCATACAACATGAGGATGATTAATATTTGTTTCCATTGTTTTCTGACTGATTCCAGCATTTTAATTCTCTCTTTATTTAAAGTGTAATTTTTGTTGTAAATGATAATTTCATGTAAATAATTCTTTACTTCCCATTAAAATTACAACAATTCTCTTTTGACACTGCAATATTACTTCATATCACAATGATGCTAAAATATATTACACCAATAGCCGGATTAGCACCATCAATCATTGGATTGTAGCAACTTTATATATTTTTAAAGGGAAAGAAAGAGAGCGAATAACAAAAAATAACCTGGAAAGATCAAAACAGATAAACTTGAGGAACTGTATTTTTTTTAACCATTAAGATTCTTTTAAGTCTTTAAGAATATTAAGTCTGAGTTTCACTTCTCTTAATGTTTCAAAAAAACTATACGCAATCATCTGTGCAAATCCGAGTATTCTGTGGTCAATAAAATTTCAACCACAAAAGTCCCAAAAGACAAACACTTCGGTGATTTTGAAGTTTAAAAAATTATGTATAAAAACAGAACACATAAGTTTTAAAAAAAATCTTTAGATTTTACCTTAACTATTCTTACTCTCTTCACTTCTCTTAATGTTTCAAAAAAATATACACATTCATCTGTGCAAATCCGCGAAATCTGTGGTCAAAAAAAATACTCAAACAAAAAAAGCAGAGATCAATTCTCTGCTTTTTCTTTTTTAACGGCCTGATGCATAAAAAGGATAATTCCTAAAAGCATCACCGCTATTGCCAGATAACGCCAGGCAAGACCCTGCTGTTCCGTCACATTTCCACTGACGGAGATAATAAAACTCGTCACAGAAGTAATTACATACACCAATCCGCCCATCAATCCACCGGCTGTTCCTGCATTTTTCGGGAAATAAAGCATACTCGTTGTGAAGAAAGACGTAAACAGGATTCCCGAGCAGATGTGGATAAAAAAGGCAAAAGGAACCATGATAAACAGGCTTTCTGCGTAGAAACTGGTGGCAATCAGTCCGGCGATCAGGATCAGCTGTAAAATAATAGGCTGCAGGATTCTTTCCTTAAAATCAAGTTTCAGTCTGCGCTTTCCGATAAAACCGCCGATCATCCATGAAAATCCTAAAATCAATGTACAGTATCCTATCACAACAGGAGTAAAGTGAAATGTATTTTCAATGATAAAAGGTCCTGTGATATTGAAAAGCATCACAATAGAATAGCTAAGTCCCAGAATAATAATGCCGAGCATAAAGATCCTGTTTTTCAGCATCATCTTGTACAGGCTGATGTTTTCGGAAAGATTCAGTTTCTTTTTCTCCGGTAAGCTTTCACCACTGAAAAACCATTCAAATAGGAACAGAATTCCCGCATATAAAGCCAGGAAATGAAAATTGGCATGCCAGTTAAACAATTTTTCAAGATAACCTCCCAGAAACGGTGCCAGAATAGGACCGCACGACCATACAATCGTGAAATAGCTCAGATAATGCTTCACCTTTTCAGAATCATATAAATCTACAAAAATGGCCCGCGTTGCTACAACCAGGATAGAAACCGCCGCACCCTGAAGAATACGGAGCAGACAGATCAGAAAAATACTGTCTGTCATCGTAATCAGAATACTGCTGATGATCAGAAGGAACAAGGCAATAAGCTTGGGACGGTAACGGCCGATACTGTCCAGGATTCCTCCCACAAACAGCTGCGAGATTCCGTAACTGAGAAGATAAGACGTCAGGGTGATCTGGATGTCTTTTTCGGAGACCTGCATTTCCTTGGCCATCGATGGAAAGGAGGGTAAATAAATATCGGTGACAAACCCCGAAAGCGGGATAGACACAAAGGCCATAATGGTTATTAATCTGATTCTTTTTTCAGATGCTTCTTTCAACAACATACTCATTCGTTATTTTACTATGCAAAAATAAGCCGGGAATTATTAAGATGAATTTTAAAAGACAAAGTAAAAATTACAAAAATCAAAGATTTAAAATGCGTTTTTAAATTTCAGCGGAGAAACCTCAGCATGTTTTTTAAAGAAATTATTAAAGTGCGAAGGCTGATCAAACCCAAGCGTATAGCCAATTTCAGCAATATCCCAGTTGGTGTATTTCAACAGGTTTTTAGATTCCTCAAACATCCTTTCTTTAATGATCTGGGTGGTGGTAAGATTCGTAACGGATTTTACCGATGAATTCAGATGATTGACATGTACATTGAGGTGATCTGCAAAGTCAGAAGCTGTTTTCAAAGCCAGTGGATATGCCGGTGAATCCAGAGGAAACTGTTTGTTGAGCAGTTCGTCAAATAAGCGGTACAGACGGATGTTGGCAGGAAGTTCATTAGGATTAATATCATCTACACGGTTCTCCAGAGCCAGGTGTAGAACAGAAGCCAGATGGCTCTTGATGCTGCTGCAACGGAAAGGATAGGCAGAATTATTCAGTTTGTACATCTGCTCAAAATAAAGATTGGCCAGCTGAGCCTGTTCATCCGTTAGAAATACAATCGGTTTGCTCCATTCTTTGAAAATCGAAGTCTTTTTAAACAGATTGAATTCCGTATTTCCATTAAAAAACTCCTGATTGAAAAGGCAGAAATATCCTTCCTGAAGATCGCCGTCACATTCCCATGAATACGGAATATGCGGTGATGGGAAAAACAGGGCAGGGCGGTCTACATACAGCTTATGGGCGCCATACTGAAAAGTGCCTTTCCCCAGGATAAAACTTACTTTATAATAATCACGGCGGTTGTACGGACTTTTAAAACTGCAGTATTTCCGCATCGAAATATTGAAATGCGACTTTCCGGTTTCAAAATCATCGGAATCAAACATTTTCATCTGATTCTTTCTGAGACGGTTGTAATAATCTTCAATAGTTTCAAGCTGATCACTCATGATATAAAAATTATAAAAATCAAAGATACGGAAACTGTGTGTTTTATTTCACCACAAAAGGCACAAAAGTTTTTAATGCTTTAATCTAAAAAGTTGAACATCCTGAAAATAATAAGTTCACCAGAAAATAAAAGATTAATAATCTAAACCATTAAGTTTCATTAAACTGTTAAGATGGATTAAGGGCTGCTTCGCTTGATTTTAAGCCTTGATGCTTAAGAAATCATATGATTTCATCTTAACTTTCCTTAAAAACTTAACGAATCTTAATGGTTTAAAAAAGTTGAAGTATTTCAAAAAACTTAAGTGTACTTCTTTATTGTATGCATTATAACTTCATATAACTAAAGCATTAAAAACTTTTGTGCCTTTTGTGGTTGTTTTTTTTATTGCCCACAAATATACGCGGATTTGCACAGATGATTGTGTATAGTTTTTTGAAACATTAAGAGAAGTGAAGAGAGTAAGAATTATTAAGGTAAAATCTAAAGATTTTTTTAAGATACATGCCTTAAAGCGAAGCTCAAACTTAATATTCTTAAAGACTTAAAAAAATCTTAATGGTTCTTTTTTATATTTAGCATGATAAATAAAATCTTTGATTTTTTAAAACTTATGTGTTCTATTTTATACATATTTTTTAAAACTTCAAAATCACTTAAGTGTTTATCTTTTGTGCCTTTTGTGGTTAAAAAAAACTTAGCCTTTACCCACCTCCAATTGCAGAATATGCGACGGAAGCTGAAAAGGTCCAGCCGTAGCATCTGCAGCAACACTAAACCCTAATCCTTTTAAAAATTCCAAAAGTGGATCATGGGCCATCATATTGATCCAGATAATGTCTGTAAAACTAGCTGCGGATCTGCTTTTTTTCCAAAGCGACTGCCTGATGTCCTCCGAATCAAATTCAGGAAGTATCACAAAGCTGATTTCTGTTGCTTTTTTTCCTTCAGGCAGGGAAGGATGGCTGGTTCCACTCTTGATCATGCTGTACCCAGCTGGCTGTTCATCGGCATAGGTGATGATCATCTGGTTGGAAAGATCGTTCAGATCATTGATCATTTTTCTGGGATCAATATCGTTTTCTATATGTTTTTTGATGTTTTCTTCGGGAACTAACCCTTGGTGGAGACTATAAGCAGAAGCGTCGATAATGGTTATAAGATCAGAAATACCTCCTTCGGAACCTACTGTAAATTTTGAAATTATATTCATGAATCTTTTTTTATCAAATTTAGCAGATTATCGCGTTCAAAAGGGGTACAGTTTCCATGAATTTAATCGATACAGTTCATTATTCTGTTAAATTTTAACTGAATAATGTACTTTATAAAATATACTTGCCTAGTCTGCCGGCATTTATTTGAAATATGATTTTGTTCTATGAAAAATATTATCGAAATACGATAGATATTTTAACCTTTGTATTTCGAAATTAAGTGAAACGCCTTTGTTTATCTTAGTTTAAAGAATTAAAATCAATTCTTTGTTTTTCCTTGTGTTTAATAATTAAAAGATTAACAGAGCTTTCTTAAAAAAGTAAAATAAAGATAAGGATCCATAAGAAAATTTTAAAATTAGCCTCGGTAAGACCTTCCGTTACATAAATATTTTTTAATTTCGCAGATTCAGGTACAATCCATAAATCGATCTGTTGAGAATCACAAGGCACTTTAAAAATTTTCTGACGGCAATATTCATTGCTGTTTATGCCTTTGCGGTTTCTCCGGCAGAATATCTTCACCACCATCTTCTTCACAGCCAGAATGCAGGAAATACTTTTCAGCAGGAAAAAGGTGAGCATGGCAAGATCTTTAAAAAAGGTTTTTCCTCGTGTGATACAAAATGTCCGGTCTGCCACCATAAGCTTTTGGGTGAAGGTGGGATCGGGAAGGTTTACAGTGCTTCGTTTTCATTAACAAAAATTACAGGAAAGATCTTCTCTTCTCCTGAATTTCTATTTTCCTTTTCCTTATTTTCTTTAGCGGACAGAGGCCCTCCGGCTGTATTATAATTTTTAAATATCTGATGCCTGCTCTCTGCGGGCTGAACTTCTTTTCACTATTTAAATCAACATAATACATTTTTAATGTCAATATTACAAGCTATTGAGCTTAGTAAGCAGTACAATCATGTCACTGCGCTAAGCGGTCTTAATATATCCGTACAGAAAGGAGAAATTTTCTGTCTGCTGGGGCAAAACGGTGCCGGCAAAACCACAACCATCAATATCTTTCTGGGGTTTCTGGAAGCCAGTTCAGGGAAGGCACTTATCAATGGAGTTCCCGTAGAAATCAATGGGGAAACTACTAAAAAGTTTATTGCCTACATTCCGGAAGTGGTACAGCTTTACCCTAATCTTACAGGAATTGAAAACCTGGATTTTTTCAGTCAGATGGCTGGGTTCCGTTACACTAAAGACGAGCTGGGAAAGTTTCTGGAGAATACAAGTCTTCAGCAGGCGGCCCATCATAAAAAGCTGTCTGCCTATTCAAAAGGGATGCGTCAGAAGGTAGCCATTGCCATCGCGGTCGCTAAAAATGCAGATCTGATTTTAATGGATGAACCTACTTCCGGACTTGATCCGAAGGCCACTGCAGAATTCACAAGGATCTGTAAGGAACTTGCTGCACAGGGAAAAACCATTATGATGGCTACCCATGATATTTTCAATGCGGTGAATGTAGGCACCCGGATCGGCATTATGAAAGAAGGAAGCCTTGTACACACCCTTGAAGCAAAATCTGTTACCGCGGACGAGCTTCAGAAGATTTATCTGGAAACCATTTAAGAAGCGTTTAATGAAGCATTTGTATATCGCAGCAGCACTGGCCATCGTCAGTGTGAAGGTTTGTGCACAGCAGACATTATCCGGAGAAGTGGTGGGGGATCATCATCAGAAGCTTAAAAACACCCGGATCATTATAAAAAATAAAGACCATCAATACGAAACAACAGCTCAGTACGGAAATTTCAGTATTCCGGATATCAGACCAGGTTCCTATGAAATAAAAGTGGAGGCCGAATCTTATGATCCTTATACAGAACAGATAGAAGCGGACAGTACGTTTTTAGCAAAAAATCTGGTGATCCGTCTTTACAAGGTAGGAACCATTCAGGAAGTGGAAATTCTGGGAAGGGCAGCTAAAAAATACTACAGCGACTATTCTTTTTCTGCCACCAAAACAGGAGTTCAGAACAAGGATATTCCTTTTTCAATTTCTACGGTAAGTAAGGAACTGATGAGTGACCGCCAGGCTTTTCAGCTTGGGGATGCCGTGAAAATGGCGAGCAGCGTGACTCCGGTAAGTTACTACAATCAGTTCAGCATTCGGGGAATTGCACAGAATGAGGAAGGAACCATCATCAACGGAATGCGTACCCGGCAGTATTATTTTATGCAGCCCATTACCACCAATCTGGAGAAAATTGAGGTCATAAAAGGGCCTGCCAGTGCTGTTCTTTCCAGTGTGGATCCGGGAGGAAGTATTGTTTTAGTCACCAAAAAACCGTTGAAAACTCCGGGCCGGGAGATCAGTATGAGTGTGGGAAGTTTCAGTACTATCAGAGGCTCAATGGATTTCACAGGTCCTCTGAATAAAGAGAAAACCCTTTTGTACCGTTTTAATGCAGGATACGCACAGGCTCAGAGTTTCAGGGATATACAGTCCCAGAAGAGTATTTTGGTTTCGCCCTCGTTTTCCTATGTTCCGAACGACAGAACAGCGATCAACGTAGAAATGATCTACAGCGATCTGAATGGTAAAATAGACCGCGGACAGCCCATTTTCGGAGCGGTAGACGGAATGACGGATCTCCGGAGCACACCCATCAGTTTTAATCTGGGAGCCGTTAATGATTTTTTTAAATCAAAAGAGCTGATCATTATGTCCAATTTTACCCATCGTATCACAGATAAGATCAGCATCAATGCCTCCTATATGAAACAGACCTGGAAGGAAGATCTTCAGGAGCACAGAACCACCAATGCTTTTGGCGTAGATGTGAATAACCAGCCTATCCGAACCCTTGCAGGCATGCAGATGGTGCAGCGGAACCAGTTCTGGAATACGGATAATCTCAATGCTTATCTGGTATTCAATGTGAAAACCGGTCCTCTTGAACATAAAATTCTGACAGGATATGATTTGATAAGCACCCATAAACACAAAGGAGGCGCACAGAATACCGCAAGAGGATATCTTTTGACCAACGGAAAAACGGCATCGTCTTATAATCCTCAGAATGCAGATGCCTACCAGATGGTGACGATCAACGGAATGACCATGCCCAAGCCGAATGTGGAGCATTTTGATCTGGCGAATCCGGTGTACAGCATAAAGAATCCGGATGAATATGTCTTTTCAAAAGCCGCTTTACCGGCTGCAATGATACGGGCTAACGGTATTTATGTACAGGATCAGATCAAATGGAACCGTTTTAACCTGTTTCTGAGTCTCAGACAGGAATGGTTTGAGGATATCACCCGCTACAAAGAGAATAATGAAATTAAGGTCAAAGACACGAAACTGATTCCAAGGATAGGTCTTACCTATAATATCAACGAGCAGATTAATGTGTATGCTTCCTATATTGAAGGATTTCAGCCGCAGTCGAACACTGCATCGCTGGCTCCGATAACGATTCCCGCAGGTAGAGCTTTTGATCCGTTAAAAAGCCAGTCAAAAGAGGTTGGGATGAAAGCCGATTTCTTTGCGAAAAAGCTTCACGTTGATCTGGCTTTCTACGAGATCCGGCAGCAGAACATCCTCTTAAACGCCAATGATCCCGCAGAACCGGACCGTCTGGTAACAAGAGGTCAGGAACGCAGCCGGGGCTTTGAAATGGACATCATCGGAAATATACTCCCGGAATGGCAGGTATTTGCTTCCTACGGCTATAATGATGCAAGAATTATTGATGATATCAACCCGGATTTAATCGGGGCAAGAAAGCAGAATACCCCGTTTCACAGCGCGAACATCTGGCAGAAATACAGTTTTAGAGAATCTTCTTTTCTGAAAGATATTGCTGTAGGATTCGGCGTTCAGTACAGCGGGAATAAAGTTCCGATGTACAACCGCTCATTTCTGGTTCCCGAATATACGGTCTTCGATGCTGCCGTTTATTACAGCCCGAAACAGGGACCTGTACGCTTATCCCTTAACATCAACAATCTTTTTAACACCACATACTGGCTGGGAGCACAAAATTATCTCCGCCTGTTTCCCGGAGCTCCGAGGAATGCCGTGCTTACCGCAGTATATAAATTTTAAATCTATTAATAATGAGAATACATATTATCCGTCTGATTTCCATACAGCTTTGGAAACAGTCATTACAGAACAGGGCGGTTGTTTTTCTTCTGCTGATCCTGAGTGTTTTATTCCTATTTGCAGCCTACACGGGATGGCAGGATTATAAAGTACAGGAAGATATCAGGGTGAAGCATCAGGTAGATGTACGCCATCAGTGGGAAGAAAAACCGGACAAGCACCCTCACAGAATGGCGCACTACGGCTATCTGATCTTCAGGGCGAGATATCCTCTGAGCTTTTTTGATTATGGTTTGGAACGTTATATGGGAAATTCAGTATTTCTGGAAGCTCACAAACAGAATACGGTCAATTTTTCGGAAGCCGGCTTTTCATCAGGAATGCTGCGTTTCGGAGAGGTGAGTACTGCGATGATCCTGCAGACGCTGATTCCTTTGTTTATATTTTTTCTCGGATTCAGCTGTATTTCGGCAGAACGTGAAAACAATACCCTGAAAGTTTTGCTCAGTCAGGGAGTACGGTGGAAGGAGCTGCTGGCAGGGAAAATCCTGGGACTGCTTTATCTTGTGGGATTGGTTTTTCTTCCGGTGATGATTCTTTCTGCGGTGATGTGGTTTTCTCTGACGGGTTTTAAAAGTACCATCGATGAATTCCTGCGTTTATTCTGGATCGGAGGGGTTTATTTCCTCTATTTCTTTATCGTGTGCAGTATTTGTGTCATCGTGTCCGCAGTAAGCAGAACTTCAAGATCATCTTTGATTAAACTGATTGGATTGTGGCTTTTATTTATTGTCATTATTCCCAGAACGGCCCAGGCTTTCGGGGCTTATCTTCATCCGTCGCCGTCAAAGATAGATTTTGATACCAAAGTGGAAAATGAGCTGGTGAAAACCGGAGACAGCCATGATCCCAATGATATTTATTATAAAGGAATAAAAGATTCCCTGCTGCAGGCGTATAAAGTAGAAACCGTGGAGGAACTGCCCTTCAATTACAGCGGTTATATTATGGCTGAAGGCGAGAAGATCAGCTCAGGAATTTATAACAGGCACTGGGCAAGGCAGCTTGAGATTTATGATGAACAGAACAGTGTGAATAATTCTCTTTCCTTTATTAATCCTTTTCAGGCGGTGAAAGACCTTTCGATGGCTCTTACCGGGTCAGATTTCAATTCCTATATCAGCTATCAGGGACAGGTAGAAAATTACAGGTATCAACTGGCTCAGCTGATGAACAAACTGCAGATGGAAAATATCAGCAATAAAAAACCGGAGAAAGATGATAAGCCTTACACCATAAGCAGGGATCATTGGAAAGAGCTTCCTGATTTTAAGTACAGCTACATCAGCCAAACGACCTTGTTTAAGAATGAGATCACTTCTGTTCTTTCTCTTCTGGTCTGGGCCTTAGGGCTTCTGTTTGTCCTTCATATTTTGTCTAAAAAAATAAAAGTAAGTTAATTATGTATTTTTTACTATTCAAGAACTTTATCCGTTCCCAATCCGCCTATCTGGGAATGCTGTTTCTGATGTTATCAGGACTGGTCAGTATTTTTGTGGGCAGGCAGTTTATCGAAAAGCAGAAGGCAAATATTGAACATACGGCTGTCTATCAGCAGGAGCATATTCAGAGATATACCGGATACATAAAGAATGATCTGGGGCTTTTACTATATTATCTGAAATTTGGGCTGGTCAATGAAACTGACAATTTAAACGCTTTGTCAATAGGGCAGCGCGATGTGAATCCGTCTATACAGAGTGTAACCATCAGAAATCTGGAAGGGCAGAAGTATGATACAGACCTTCATAATCCCGTAAGCCTGCTTTTGGGAAGTCTGGATCTCGGTTTTGTCATTATTTTTCTGTTTCCGCTGGTCATTATATCGTATTGTTATAATCTATTGTCGGAAGAAAAGGAAGAAAGTACATGGATACTGCTTTCCGTGCAGTCCCAAAAGCCTTTCCGGATTTTGTTTAAAAAATTCCTGGTCCGTTTTGTAATGATCGCCGGAGTTCTTCTGTTTTTGGTTCTTCTGGCCATTCCTCTTCTGAATCTGAGTATTAATGGAGTATTGGCTGGTTTTGTTCTGGTTTCGCTTTTTTATATTGTGGTATGGTTTGCGTTGAGTTTCTGGGTTGTTTCCTGGAATAAAAGTTCCAGAGCCGGAGCAGCAGGACTTTTGTGTTTCTGGATTGTGCTCACGGTTATTCTGCCTGCCGTTCTCAATAATTTTATTTTAAGCAAATATCCGCTGCCGGAAGCTCTGGATACTGCTATCGAGCAAAGGGAAGCTTATCATGAAAAATGGGACACCGATCAGAAACCGACCTTAGAAAAGTTCTACAAACATTATCCGCAGTTCAGGTCTTTCGGTTTTCCGAAGGAGAATTTCAGCTGGCTTTGGTATTATGCCATGCAGCAGATGGGGGATGACGAATCGAAAAGCCAGTCGGATCAGTTGAAAGCAAAACTCTGGAAAAGAGAAGAAATGAGCCGTACGCTTTCCTATTTTGTACCGGGGCTGCATGTACAGTTCCAGCTGAGCGACCTTACAGGTTCGGGACTGGCTGATCAGCTGAGGTTTATGCAGGCCGCAGAAAAGTTTCATGAAGAGAAAAGACTTCTTTTTTATCCGAAAATTTTTGTCAATGAACCTACGGGAAATATCAACTGGAACCAGTTTCAGCTGGAATATTACAATGAGCGGAGCAAAATCAACTGGTGGGCAATGCTGGGACCGTTATTGCTGTTCAGTATACTGTTTTATTATTGGGGAGCTCTTAATTTCAGAAAACAGACAGTTTTATAATGTTCAGAGCCTGTTTTAAGTTTATTAAGCGTTCTGCTTAATTTTACCAAAGGCAAATTCTTAAAATCTTTGTCAAAGTTAAATTCTAAACTTCTTAATGTTGATAAAAATTTGCAGTTTGAATTTTTAAACAGGTCCTCAGATTGATATAAAGAAATCAGGGAGCAAAATAGAATTTTGGAATCAGAATAAATATTCTTTCTATAAAACTGAGATAATATTAGAATAAGTGTTCAAAAGTCCCGCTGCGCCTAAGAAAAGCACTGAATTTTTACCAGAAATATAAAAAATAGCAGTCTGATGGGTAAAAAGCGGAAAAAAATAGCATTTTGGTCCAAACTTTTTGAGTTGGAGTTAGGCTGGAATTACCATAAAACCTATATTTGCACCCTAAATTTTAAAAATAATGAAAGAACTAATTGAAAAAATCAACGCTGAATTCGAAGCGTTCGCAACTGAAGCTAACCAACAAGCAGAAAAAGGAAACAAAGCTGCCGGAACAAGAGCTCGTAAATCAGCTTTGGAACTTAGCAAATTGTTCAAAGAATTCAGAAAAGTTTCTGTAGAAGAAGCTAAAAAATAATTCGTTCCCAAAGCCGGCTCACTCAGCCGGCTTTTTTTATCCCTTATTTCTCCTGAAACGCAAAAAGCAGATTTGCCAGTCATCCTTTTCTCCCTTTCGCTTTTTCGCCCTCAATCTCTTCACTTTTTCACCTTTTTCCCTATCTTTAAGCATTCAATATATGCTATGAAGATAAATAGATTTTTTGCCGTGCCCGCCGTGGTATTGGCTGCCCAGTTTTCATGGGCGCAGGTCAAGGTAGATCCGAAGGAAAAACTGGATCCGATCGTAAAAAACTTTGTTGATGAAATAAACAGCAACTCTCAGCTGGAAAATATGGCTTACGAGCTTTTGGACGGCATCGGGCCACGCCTTGTAGGAACGCCTGAAATGCTGGCTGCCAATGAATGGTCTGCAGGGAAGCTTCGTTCATGGGGCATAGAATCCAATCTTCAGCAGTTTGGAACCTGGAAAGGCTGGCAGCGCGGAATTACCCATGTAGATATGGTGTATCCAAGAGTAAAATCACTGTCTGCCACACAGCTTGCCTGGAGCCCGGCAACGAAAAAAGCCATAGAAGCAGAAGTTGTTGTGCTTCCTAAGGTTTCCTCTAAAGCAGAATTTGATGCATGGCTTCCTGCCGTGAAAGGAAAAATTGTTTTAATGGCGCAGTATCAGAAGATAGGACGTTCTGATGAACAGATTAAAGAATTTGCCACTACAGAATTGTACGAAAAACTAAAAGCAGAAAAAGAACAGGCCGGAAAAGACTTCCGTGATTATGTGAAAAATATCGGCTATGATAACAATACCCTTCCGGAAGCTTTGGAAAAAGCAGGTGCGGCGGGAATTGCTATTTCCAACTGGACAGGAATCATGGGAGCGAACAGGATTTTTGGGGCTAAGACTTCAAAAATCCCTATGATTGATATTGATATAGAAGATTACGGAATGCTTTACAGAATGGCTGAAAAAGGGACAAAACCAAAAATAAAAGTAGAAGCCCAGTCCAAAATCCTTCCTGATGCGAAAAGCTTTAACACCATTGGAATGATTAAAGGAAAAGAAAAGCCTGAGGAATATGTCATTCTTTCTGCCCACCTGGATTCATGGGACGGAGCACAGGGAGCTACCGACAACGGAACGGGTACCCTTACGATGCTTGAAGCGATGAGAATCCTGAAAAAATATTATCCGAATAATAAAAGAACTATTGTACTTGGGCTTTGGGGAAGCGAAGAACAGGGACTGAACGGGTCAAGAGGTTTTGTGGCTGATAATCCGCAGATTATGAAAGGAACTCAGGCTGTTTTCAATCAGGATAACGGAACCGGACGTGTGGTGAATATCAGCGGACAGGGATTTGCAGACTCATACAGCTACATCGGAAAATGGCTGAACGGGGTTCCAAAAACAGTAAGAGACCACATTAAAACAGATTTCCCGGGAATGCCGGGCGGAGGCGGTTCAGACCATGCATCATTTGTAGCAGCGGGAGTACCCGGATTTTCTTTGGGATCTCTGAACTGGGGCTATTTCGGGTATACATGGCATACCACCAAAGATACTTATGACAAGATTGTTTTTGATGAGGTGAAAAATAATGTGGTTTTAACGGCTGCATTGGCATACATGGCATCAGAAGATCCTGAATTTACCAGCAGAACAAAAAGAGTAATGCCTCAGGACGATAAAGGCGAAACGGTGAAGTGGCCGGAAGCTAAGGAACCGAGGAGGGATTCTAAGGAGTATAAATAAGACATCAGATATAAGACATCAGATAGCAGACTCTAAGTATGGGTAAAAATACTTTTTGCTTCTGAAAAAATAGAAGGCTGTGCAGATTATTGTGCAGCCTTTGTTTTTGACGGGTAGAGGAGGTTTCTTATTTCCTGAATTTTATTTTCCTTAACAGTGTAGGTTTTGCAGATTTTATTGGTCAGGTTCATACTGAAATTCATCTGAGTAGATTCATTTTCCCACGTATGGCTTACCGGCGGAATATAATCTGTAAATATTGGCCAGAAATTCGCAAGACACAGAAAATTTCTTTTTAAAGATAGCAACAGTCCGGGATAATTTCCATAATCATCAATCACTTTTATTTTAAATATAGTTTTTCCTAAGGTGGTTCCCCAGTACCATTCGCTTATACTCCCTGAAATCATAACACAAGGAATGGAATAAAGAAAACTGATGACAGCCATTTCTTTAAACAGAAAAAAGAAAATGAGGAAGAAGAGGATAATATCAATAAATTTAGCGAAAAGTCTTTCTCTTTCACTGCCTTTATAAGTAGGATCATAAGGAAAATCATATTCAAAAGAATTATAAATCCTATACCCAAATTCATCAAATTGGCGGGTTGGCCTGCGAATGATTCTTTTCTCCTTAAGTTCGGATATTTTCACTGATTTTTTTTGTTTGTATGTCGTTCAAAAATAAAAATAATAGTTCAATAAAACACGTCAAGTTCTGTCGCTTTCTACGGTTACTTTTGCTTTAATAGAATTCCTGCAGGATTTATATTATTCAGTATTAACCAAAAAAACAAAATTTTATGATTTACGCAAATGCATTTTTTACACCGGGTAACATTTACCCTAATGAAGACATTGTACAGCTGGTAGATGATTATACCCATCAGGCCGTTACTTACAAAAAGGTGGGGACTGCTGTTGAAGACGGTGTGATCTATCGAAAAAAAGACAGTGATTTTTACGAGAGACAATGGTCAGGATATGTTAATATACTGTGGTGGAATATCAGGGAAGCTGGAATTTCATTATCTACAGTTACACAGCGTATTAACAAGGCCCTCGCTATGGGATATGACACATTTTTTGATGAAATGTCCATTGTGATTGAGGGAACACTTTATCTTCAAAGTGACCAAAAAATCCTGTCAAATAACTGTAAGATAAAGCAGAAAGCAAAAAGTAAGGAAATTTTTAACTGCGAAGAGAAAGAGAATATTTCCATTAAAGGTTTCAGTCTGGAAGGAGAGGGAATTCAATATTTGGGTGGTCCCAGTTCCAAAAATGTAGGGATCATGGTTCATAAAGCTAAAAATCTTGTTATCGAAAAGAATATGTTTGAAGATTTCACTTATTCCGCAGTATCAGGCTGGGGAGGAGTGGAGCATTTTATTTTCAGATTCAACAAGGTTAAAAATGTATTACTTACCCATGCTTGGGCAAATGACGGTTACAGAAAAGATAATGCTGGTATTGTAGTGGCCGGAAAAAATATCACCATTTTTAAAAATTATTTTCAAAATTCGTCACAGGGTATTTACATCGCGGAAAATTCTGATGTTGTCAGTATTTCAGATAACGATATAGAAAATACAATTCTGGAGCACGGAATGTATCTTGATTCCGGAATTTCAAATCTTACAGTGATTGGAAACAGAGTCCGGAATACCGGGAAAGTAGGAATTAAACTTCAAAACAGTGATACTCCAAACTACGTCAGCAATAATATTGTGATCTCCAATAATATTATTGAGAATACAGGTTCAGGAGGCGATGGTATTTTGATTAATAATACAACAGCTCCGGCAGTTCCCCAACTTTATGCAAAAAATGTGGTCGTTTCCGGAAATGTGGTCAGAAATGCAGGTCAACACGGAATTAATATTAGATTCGTGGATTTGGGGAGCGTTTCCAATAATGTGATTAATGATATTGCCTATGCAGGCATCTATATTTCAGATACAAAAGGAGTAGAAGTTTGCAATAATAATATCAAAACCACAAAGGAGAACGGGATTATGATCGAAGCTAAGAACTATTTACTGTCAGCAAGTTTTAATACTATTGAAAATCCGGGTATGATAAATTCAGGTCTTGAAGATCTGCTTACGGGTATTACCATTCGTGGAACACTTAATAAAGAAATCTCTGTAAGAAATAATAAAATGGTAGGCAGCGATGGTGCTATGAGATATGGTGTTTTTGTAGAATTTATTGCGCCAACGCCAAACAGCCCTTCTAAAAAGACTTTCCAGGAAACCTATGAAATTGTAGGAAATACGGTACTGAATGCTGTTACACCGTACAGATTTAATAGTGATGTAGCTTTAAGGCTATTGAATAACAATTATAAAAATAAATTATTAAGCCCTGTACAGGAGCCTGATTAAAAGGAGTAAGAGGTTGTCTCAAAATTGAGACGGTCTCTTTTTGACTAATTTCAATGCAAAGTTTCTATTAACAAATGATTGATTAATTAAGGTAAAGAATCCTGATTTCGTCGGTGAGTAAACGCAAACAAAACAGCCGCTTAATCAAATCAATCGAAGATTGATTCATCTTTGCCGCCTCAAATATACAGTGTCAACAATAAAGCTTTGTGTCTAATAAAAACCTCTCTTTTTTCCGGCAGCCACGAAAGAATAATCCCTGAAACTTTTGGATTCAGGGATTGTTCTTTGGAAGCTTTTTAGACAGCTTCTTATTCTTATGTTAAATGCAGGATTCCAATTCCGAAAGTTTCGAAATCGAAGGCTGATATTTCCGGTCACTCAACGTTCCAAAACCGTATTCACAGAAAATAAACGGCAAACGATTGACTGCAGCGGAATTGTAATCTGTCTGCGTATCCCCGATATACACTGAGTTGTCAGAACTCAAATTATTCCTTTCCATAATCAGCCGGATATTCTCAGATTTCGGTTTTTGGGTTCTTCCATAAGATTCAAAATCGGTAAAAAGATCATTGAACTTATTATAAGCTAAAAATGCCTCAATATAGCCGTTCTGACAGTTGCTGACGATGAAAAGGCTGTGGTTCTTTGCCAGACTTCTCAGTGTTTCTTCAACGCCGTCATAAAGAACACCTCCGTAAATATGCAGAACCTGATTTTCACTCCGGACAATTTCTGAAAGAACTTCCTGAACCTGCTGGTCGGAAATTCCGGGAATAATGTCTTTTAAAATATCATCTGCCAGCAAACCCATGTACTGATCCATATCTTCAGGGATTAAATCCTTTTTGATCAGCTGGTGTTTGTTCAAAACCTCATTCCATATTTTGATAATGGTCGCTCTGGAATCCCAAAGGGTTCCGTCCAGATCGAAAATTAAATTTTTATTGCTCAAACCGTTGATTGTGTTGTATTAACTAATATTTGAAAAAATGTAAAGCCGGAATTACAAAATCATGCTTAGCTGAACTCTTTTTCTTGCTTCATCCACCTCCGTTACTTTTACGCGGACATGCTGATGCAGCTTTACCACTTCATTCACATCAGAAACAAAGCCGTCTTTCAGCTGGGAAATATGAACAAGCCCGCTTTCTTTGATTCCAAGGTCTACAAAACACCCGAAGGCCGTAATATTATTGACAATTCCGGGTAAGATCATTCCCGGTTTTAAATCTGTGATCTTTTTTACATTCGGATCAAATTCGAAGACTTTAGCAGCTTTTCTTGGATCCAGTCCCGGTTTTTCAAGTTCTTTTACAATATCTTTTATCCCTAAAATTCCAATATCTTCCGTCACATATTTTTCAGGTTGAATCAATGCAATTTTCTCTTTATTGGCGATAAGGTCATGGGTTTTAATTCCTAAATCTTTCGCCATTTTTTCTACAATTCCGTACGCTTCAGGATGTACCGCTGAATTGTCCAGAGGATTTTTGGCATTCGTAATTCTCACAAATGCTGCGGCCTGCTGATAAGCTTTTTCTCCAAGTCTCGGAACCTTTTTCAATTGTTTTCTGTCTTCAAAAGAACCGTTTTCCATTCTGTAATTGACGATGTTTTCCGCCATTTTTTCTCCGATTCCTGAAACATAGCTCAGAAGGGACTTGCTGGCTGTATTTAAATTGATCCCGACAGAATTCACACATTTCATCACCGTTGAATCCAGTTCATTCTTCAACTGGGTCTGATCTACATCATGCTGATATTGCCCGACACCAATGGATTTAGCATCTATTTTTACCAGTTCTGCCAGTGGATCTGCCAGTCTTCTTCCGATAGAAACCGCACCACGTACGGTCACATCATAGGACGGAAATTCATCCCTCGCAATTTTACTGGCTGAATATACTGATGCTCCTGCTTCAGAAACTACAAAAACCTGAAGTGGTTTATCAAAAGCAATTTTTTTAATGAAAAACTCAGTTTCACGGCTTGCCGTTCCGTTTCCGATAGAAATCGCTTCAATATTGTAAGCGTTCACCATAGAGCGGATTTTTTTCATTGCCATTCCGCTTTCGTTCTGCGGAGCGTGAGGGTAGAGGGTTTCATTATGGAGAAGATCGCCTTTTTCATCAATACAGACCACTTTACAGCCGCTTTTGTATCCGGGATCAATGGCTAGGATCCTTTTTTCACCCAAAGGCGGAGCAAGCAGAAGCTGGCTTAAATTTTCAGAGAATATTTCAATGGCTTTTTTATCTGCCTTTTCTTTGGCTTCCTGCAGTGTTTCGTTGGAAATAGCGGGTTCCAGAAGTCTTTTATAGCTGTCCTTGATGGCTAAAGCGATTTGGTCTGAACTTTCATTATCAGATTTAATAACTGCTTTTTCTATAAGATCAACCGCTTCTTCTTTATCAATTCCTACATTTACTTTCACAAAACCTTCAGATTCGGCTCTGAGCATGGCCAGAAGTCTGTGGGATGGTGTTCTGCCAAGATTTTCTTCCCACTCGAAATACTGCGAGAATTTCTGGGCGTCATCTTCATCTTTTTTGGACTTGACAGCTTTAGAAGTAATGACAGCTTTACGCTGGAACAGGCGGCGCAGGTTTTTACGGACATACATATTTTCGTTGATCCATTCGGCCATGATGTCCCTTGCTCCCTGAAGGGCTTCCTCTTCATTGGGAACCTCTGCATTGAGATATTTGGAAGCCAGGAATTGCAGGTCATTGCTTTTCTGGCTCATAATAATTTTGGCTAATGGCTCCAGTCCTTTTTCTTTGGCCGCATCTGCTTTTGTTTTTCTGCGTTTTTTGAACGGCAGATACAGATCTTCCAGCTCCTGGATATCAAAGCTTGCTTCAATTCTCTGTTTCAGCTCGGCGGTCAGGGAATTTTGCTCTTCAATTGATTTTAAAATGCTTTCCTTTCGTTTAATAATTTCTTCAAACTGCTTGCTGATTTTGGAAATCTGCTCGATCTGTACTTCATCCAGATTCCCGGTTTTGTCCTTTCTGTAGCGGGAAATAAAAGGAATGGTGCAGTCTTCTGCCAGGAGTTGAAGGGTATTGCTGATGCTTTTTTCAGGTATATTGAGTTGCTGCTGTATAAATGTTACGGTCGTCATTACTTTATTTTCGGAAGGCTAAAATAATGTTTTGGAATGAAAAAAGGCGGGTTGCCCTGCCTTAAATTTGTATTCTTCGTTAAAGAAATTACTGTCTGAAATCTAATTGACAACTGCTATTGCCATTCCGTCATATTCTTTTGCTCCTACGGTTTGCATAATGGTGGCAGTAACTTTTGGATTGCCGGCCAGCATCTGATTAAACCGTTGTACGCCTTTTACCCTTTCATCAGTGGTATTTTCATCAAGGATTTTACCTTCGCGGATTACATTGTCGCAAATGATCATGGTGCCTGGATGCGAAAGCTGGAGTGCTAATTCAAAATATTCGGTATAGGGAGGTTTATCAGCATCAATAAAGATAAAATCAAAAGGCTGCTCACCTTCGGAAATCAGCTCGTTTAAAATGTCCATCGCTTTTCCCACACGCAGATCTATTTTATCAGAAAGTCCGGCTTTTGCAATATTCCGGCTGGCAACCTCGGCATGATGAGGATCAAATTCTACAGTGATCACTTTGCCGTCTGCAGGAATTGCCCTTGCCATCCAAATCGTGCTGTAAGCTCCCAAAGTACCCAATTCCAGAACTCTTTTAGCTTTACAGGAATGCAGCATCACCTGCAAAAACTTGCCCTGAGTAGCCGTTACGCTGATTTGGGGCATCGCAGCATCGTCCAGAGACTGGATGGTTTCCTGAAGAACAGTATCTTCGGGTGCTAACAAATTACCGATATACTGGTCTACTTTTTCAAATACCTGCTGATTCATATTTTTAATTTTAATGATTGGAAATTCTTACTAAAATTAGTCAATTTTGAAGACTGAACCAGTCATTTTATCTACATTTGTTAAATTAGGAACTATAAAACCAGGATTTTTTTTATTTCTTGATGTATGTTAAGATGATAATTAATATGGTTTTTCTATTTTTGGAATCTTAAAATTAATTTTTTAAAACAATTTTCTAAACAAACAAACAATATGAAAAAACTTAGTGTAATTGCATTAGTAGGAATCGGATTGCTTGCAGCATCATGTAATAAAGAAAAATCGGCTGAAACTACAGCTGCTACAACAGAGCAGGCAGTAGCAGAAAGCAAAGGAGAAGCATTAACAGTAGATGCAGCTACTTCTGTAGTAAACTGGAAAGCTTTCCACAAAGGAGGTATGGCTCCACGTTGGGGAACTCTTAGCGTAAAATCAGGAGATCTTAGCATTGAAGGAGGTCAGCTGACTGCCGGAAACTTTGTGATCGATATGAACTCTATCAAAGTAGATCCAGCTTCAGTAACTGAAAAAGATAAAAAACCAGCAGATCTTGAAGCTCACTTAAAGAATCCTGATTTCTTTGATACCGCAAAGAACCCAACTTCAGATTTCAAAATTACAAGCGTAGCAGATCTTAAGGAAGCACCTGCAGATGCAGTAGCCGGAGCTAACAAAACAGTAAGCGGAAACCTTACTTTATCTGGAAAAACAATGAACGTTACATTCCCTGCTAAAGTAGATGTTACTGAAGGTTCAGCTTCTGTTCAGGCTAAATTTACAGTAAACAGAGCGGATTGGGGAATCAAATTCGGTACTTCAGAAGCAGATCCTGCAGAATGGATGATCAGCAAGGACATCGAAATTTCTGTAGATGTAAAAGCTAAAAAATAATTCGTTAGATACAATTTTCTGTGAGCTGCCTTTTTTATGAAGGCAGCTTTTTTATTGCGTATTGTTTTATATTTATGAAAACACAAATATGAAAAATACAGTCAAAGGTTGGATGTACATTCTCTTATGTGCTGATGGAAGTTATTACACCGGAAGCACCAATGATCTTGAACGCCGGATTCTGCAGCATCAGGAGGGTGAGGGCTCCAATCATACAAAGAAAAGACTTCCGGTGAAACTCATCTATTTTGAAGAATATGAAAGGATAGATCTTGCTTTTTACAGGGAAAAACAGGTTCAGGGATGGAGCCGTAAGAAAAAAGAAGCTTTGATTAATGGGAATCCTGAGCTGCTTCCTCAATTGGCTATAGCGTACCGGGATTTACTTTCTGAGGGATAAGGTGGCTTCGAGTGCCTTCTTTTTAAAATGCAGTTGCCAATAATTCTACAGGTTATAACGACAAATTTTTCATCAAATACAAGGATAAGGTGGCTTCGAGTGCCTCAGCCACCTTTTGAAAATACAGTTGCCAATAATCAGTTTGGATTGATTTTGATAGAGATATAAAAGGACAATTTTTTCATCAAATACAAGGATAAGGTGGCTTCGAGTGCCTCAGCCACCTTTTAAAAATACAGTTGTCAATAACCAGTTTAGAATGATTTTGATAGAGATTTAAAGGATAAACTTTTAATCAAAAGACAAATACAAGGTGGCTGAGGTACTCGAAGCCACCGTCCAATTCACTACTTTTGCACAGATGATATATATTTTTCTCTTCCTTAGTCTTCTTACTTTTATCGTTTTTGGCTGGGACAAAAGACTGGCTGTGAAGCATAAAAAAAGGATTTCTGAAAATACACTTCTGGGATTAACCCTTATTGGAGGAACGGCAGGGGCGGTTTTGGGAATGCTTCTTTTCAGACATAAAATTTCAAAAAAATCTTTTCTGCTGAAATTCGCAGGAATTGTTTTGATTCAGATCGTCTGTATTTATTTTTTTCGAAGATATTGGTGAACTTAATCCATAAAATCTAATTATATTTTCTTAATCTATGCTTTAAACAGAATTTTATAATATTCAGTTTTAAAGCGTTAACAGGGCAGATGATCGAAAATGCTCATTATGAATTTGTTAATTAATTCATATTCTTGCTTATTATTCATTAGAAATCACTATTTTTGCACCCGTAAAAATCATTCATGCAAAACATTAGAAATATTGCGATTATCGCACACGTTGACCACGGGAAGACGACTTTGGTTGACAAGATTATTCATGCTACAAACATTTTCAGAGAAAATCAGGAAAGTGGAGAATTAATAATGGATAACAATGATCTTGAAAGAGAGAGAGGGATTACGATCTTATCCAAAAATATTTCTGTTACCTATAAAGACACAAAAATTAACGTAATTGACACTCCTGGTCACGCCGATTTCGGTGGTGAGGTAGAAAGAGTTCTAAAAATGGCGGATGGGGTAATTTTGTTGGTAGATGCCTTTGAAGGGCCTATGCCTCAGACAAGATTCGTACTTCAGAAAGCTTTGGAACTTGGATTGAGACCATTGGTGGTGATCAATAAAGTAGATAAGCCAAACTGTCGTCCGGACGAAGTTCACGATCAGGTATTTGACTTATTCTTCAACCTTGAAGCTACGGAAGAGCAGTTGGATTTCCCAACGTTCTACGGATCTTCAAAGCAAGGTTGGTTCAACACTTCATTAGAGCAGACTGAAGATATCTTACCTTTATTGGATGGAATCTTACAGTACGTTCCTGCACCGAAAGTATCAGAAGGAAACCTTCAGATGCAGATTACTTCTCTTGACTTCTCTTCTTTCTTAGGAAGAATCGCGATTGGAAAAGTAACAAGAGGTGAGCTTAAGGAATCTCAATGGATCGGTCTTGCTCAGGCAGACGGTAAAATTGTAAAAGGAAAAGTAAAAGAATTATACGTTTTCGAAGGGTTAGGAAAGAAAAAAGTAACTGAAGTACAGGCAGGTGATATCTGTGCTGTAGTTGGTTTCGATGCTTTCCAGATCGGAGATTCTTTCGTAGATCTTGAAAATCCTGAACCATTGGAAAGAACGGCTATTGATGAGCCTACACTGAACATGACGTTCTCTATCAACAATTCACCTTTCTTCGGAAAAGATGGTAAGTATGTAACTTCCAATCACCTGAAAGAAAGATTAACAAAAGAATTAGAGAAAAACCTTGCATTAAGAGTTCAGCAGACTGATGATGCGAATACATTCCTTGTATTCGGTAGAGGTATTCTTCACTTGTCCGTTTTGATCGAAACGATGAGAAGAGAAGGTTACGAAATGACGATCGGTCAGCCGCAGGTTATTCTTAGAGAAATCGACGGAGAAAAATGTGAGCCTTACGAATCTTTAGTGGTTGATGTTCCTGAAGAATTTGCTTCAAGAGTAATCGATTTGGCTACTCAGAGAAAAGGGGATCTTCACATTATGGAAACTAAAGGAGAAATGCAGCACATGGAATTCGAAATTCCTTCAAGAGGTTTGATCGGATTGCGTTCTCAGATGTTGACAGCTACTGCAGGTGAAGCTATTATGGCACACCGTTTTACAGAATACAAACCTTTCAAAGGGGCTATTCCTGGAAGAAACAACGGAGTATTGATCAGCAAAACTCAGGGTCCTGCTACAGAATATTCTATTGCTAAACTACAGGATAGAGGTAAGTTCTTCGTAGATCCGGGTGAGGAAATCTATGCAGGAATGATCATCGGTGAACAAAACAAACCTGGTGACTTGGTAGTAAACATCGTGGAAGCAAAACAGCTGAACAACATGAGAGCTTCCGGAAAAGATAAAGATACCGGTGTGGCGCCTAAAATCTTATTCTCTCTTGAAGAATGTATGGAATACATCCAGGGTGATGAAGCGATTGAGGTAACTCCGAACTTCATCCGTATGAGAAAGAAATTACTTTCTGAAGAAGAAAGAAAAAGAGTGGAAAGATCAGCGAAAGCATAATCAAACTCTTATCAATATAATGAAGCCCCGAATTTTTCGGGGCTTTTTTGTTTAGTATTTGAATGATTTCGGATGATTGTATAGGCCTGTTTTCATTTCTGATTTGATATTGAATAATTTTTTTAATTTAAATAAATGATATTATGTATTTTGTTTTTTATTGATTAAAATTTTCATTTATTGTCTGTTTTGTTTTTGAAATTGTTAATCATTTGTGTGTTTTTATTTGATTCTATTATTGAATGTGCAAATAAATTACATCTGACAAATACTAGCGTGATGTTTAATTGTATGTTTGCGATTTAGTGATGAAAATTAATATAAAAAACACAACGAAAATGAAACAAACAATTGTAAAAGTATGCTGTTGTCTGATTCTGCTATCAGCTGTTCCCCTGATGGCTCAGCAAACTGCCGGAAAAAAAACGGATACCTTATCTGCCGCAGCTGTAAAACCTGTTGAAGAAGCTAAAGAAAGCCCCGTAAAAGTAAATTTCTATGGATTTCTACGCCACGATGCCTTTTATGATACCCGGCAGAATATCGGTGCCGGTGAGAATATCGTTCCCCTTTACCCGAGAGACCGGATGTTGGATGTAAATGGAGTAGACATTAATGCCGCACCTAAATTCCACATGCTTTCAGTGCTTTCACGGGCCGGAATCAATGTAAAAGGCCCTGACGTACTGGGGGCGAAAACTGCGGGATTATTGGAAGCCGAGTTTTTCGGGTCTACAGAAGCCGGAATTAATGAATTGCGGCTTCGTCATGCCTACGTGACCTTTGACTGGGAAAAAACGCAGTTGGGAATCGGGCAGTACTGGAGCCCTGTGGTGGTTCTGGACTGCCTGCCTAATATTGTTAATTACGGTACCGGAGCTCCTATATTCGGTTTGAACAGGAATCCCCAGATCCGTGTCACCCAAAAGCTGAATGAAAACTTTAAGCTTATCGCAGCGGTCTTATCACAGCGTGATTTTACCCCAAATACAGCTCCTTATCGCGACAGCGGCATGCCGTCTTCCCATGTGCAGCTTCAGTATAAATCTCCAAAATTGGTGGCAGGTATCGCTGGACAATATGAAGTTCTGAGGCCTCAACTTTCCTCAGGAACGCCTCCAATTGTCAATAATGAAAAAGTGAAAAGCCTTACGGTTATGGCCTATGCGAGAGTAATCACAAAACCGTTAACGATCAGTGCATCTGCCGCGATGGTACAGAATGCTTCGTCATTTGTTATGCTGGGCGGTTTTGTGGGGTATTCTGCGCCGGGTCAGGCAGATCTTTTCCGGACGATGGATACACAAAGTGCATGGATTGATTTCCAGCAGAATACATCAACGAAAATTGCATTCGGACTTTTTGCAGGATTGGTGAAAAATAAAGGAGTAAAGGATGCTGTTGAAGGGAGAACGGCGACCGCTTATGGGGTTACTTCTTCCTGGGGTGCTGTTTCTGCAACTCCCGGAACCCGCAGTGTTGATAAGCTTTGGCGGATAGCTCCACGGGTTGACTGGCTGCTGAGCAAAACCATTAAACTGAGATTTGAAGTAGAAAATACAGTCGCCACCTGGGGAGATGCCCAGATCAACGGAAGGGGAATCGGGAATGAATTTAATGCAAGAAATAACCGTTTTCATCTGGCTACTTTTTTTATGTTCTGAATCTGAAAGCAGTTCAACAAAAAATGAACAGTGGATGATGCAGTGTTGATCTGCCAGATCTGGTTTTAAAAGAATCTGAAATTTTAATCAACTATTTTCACTATAAAAGCAGTACAAATCGAAAGGTGGGTACTGTTTTTTTTCATAGAAACTAAATTTTTGGAGCATTAATTCCCGTAAATCATCTTTATATTACTAGTTTTGTGTTTTTACATCTCAGAAATTATTTCTTCAGAACAAATATGAAAATCAAAAAAATCAAATTAGTATATATATCAGGCCTTTTAGCCTTCGTAAGTGCTTCCTGTTCAGTTCAGAGCAATACCGTTAAAACACAGCCTGTAAAATCCAAACCGAATACCGTAAATAATACTACAAAACCCAAAGATCCGGTGGTTTCCGTAAAACCTGTAACGGGAACTCCCGCAGCGGATGATACTTTCAGAACAACACTTCCGGAAGTTAAAAGAGAATTTCGCGGTGCCTGGATTGCAAGTGTTGCCAATATCAACTGGCCTTCAAGAAATAATTTAACGGTTGACCAGCAGAAAGCAGAAGCCATAAATATGCTGGATATGCTGAAAGATAACAATTTCAATGCTGCGATATTTCAGATCAGACCATCGGCAGATGCTTTGTACACAAGCAGTATAGAGCCCTGGTCGTTCTTTCTTACAGGACAAACCGGAACTGCGCCATATCCAAACTATGATCCGCTTCAGTTCTGGATTGAAGAAGCCCATAAACGGGGAATAGAGCTTCATGTCTGGTTAAACCCTTACCGTGCCCACCATTCAAACGGAGGGGCTGTAAACAGTATGTCTATGGCCAGCAGGCTTTCTGATATCGTGATAAGATTAAAGAACGGAATGTATTGGTTTGATCCTGCCAACCCGAGAACGCAGGATCATGTTTCCAATGTGGTAAAGGATATTATTAAGAGATATGACATCGATGCCATTCATTTCGATGATTATTTCTATCCTTATGCCACTTACAACAGAGGGGCAGATTTCCCTGACAACGCAACCTGGAACGAATACCTGAGAAACGGAGGAACGCTATCCAGAGCAGACTGGAGAAGAGATAACGTGAATAAATTTGTGGAAAGAATCTATAAAGAAATTCACCTGGAAAAAAATACGGTAAGATTCGGGATCAGTCCTTTTGGGATCTGGAAACCCGGATATCCCGCAGGAATTGTTGGCTCTTCGCAGTATGACGAATTATATGCCGATGCAAAATTATGGCTGAATAAAGGCTGGGTAGATTATTTTTCACCGCAGCTGTACTGGCCCATCGATTCAAAAGGGCAGGGATTTGAAGCACTATTAAACTGGTGGAAATCTGAAAACACCATGAACCGCCATCTTTGGCCGGGACTTAACACCGTTGAGATCAAAGTTTCAGACCGCCCAACGGAAATCAAAAACCAGATTGAAATTTCCAGACAGATCCTGAAGAACGATGCCGGAGAGATCCACTGGAGTATTGCCGGACTTACAAAAAATCCAAATATGCTTCCTGTTCTGAAAAACGGTCCTTACAAAGAAAAAGCTTTGGTTCCGAAAACAGCATGGATAAAGACTGTACCATTGCAGACGCCCACTATTTACGTTGCAGATAATGGAAACTCAGCCAGAATAAGCTGGAGTATTAAAAATGCTGCTGATGTTTTTCAATGGGTACTTTTCACTCAGTACAACGGAGTCTGGGAAACGGAAATCCTGACATTAGATACACTGACCAAAGAAATTCCAAAATCTAAAGACGGAAGAAAATTAAACGCAGTTGCTATAAAAGCTGTTGACAGACTTGGAAATGAAAGTGATTATATGGCGAAGAAGATAAAGTAATTAAATCGGCTCAATCTATAAAATCTTCGGGATATAAAAGATGATAAAAAGAATAAGAACCAGTTCAGAAAAGGACTGGTTCTTATTTTAGAATAACTATAAATAAAGTATGTAATGTATTTTATTTCAATATATTATGATTTTAACTTAAAGTTAAGTTGATGTAAATACACAAGGAGCGGAACCATTTTTGCATCACTATTATCATAATCACAAAAATATAGCATTATGAATACCAACAGACTTTCCCCAACAGTGGAAAAAGCACTGAGCGACCAGATGAACAAAGAAATTCACGCCTCACACGTTTTCCTGTCGTATGGAATATGGGCGGATGATAAAGGGTACCAGGGAATTGCCAACTTTCTGTACAGACATGCGCAGGAAGAAAGAAACCATTCCATCAAATTCATGGAATATGTTCTGAACAGAGGCGGAAAACCAAAAGTAGATTCCATTCCGGCTCCTCCGGCAGATCCGGAGTCTTTAACGGCTTGTTTTGATGGCGTTTTTAAACATGAAGTAGACAATACCACAGCCATTTACAAAATTGTAGATCTGGCTTTAGAAGAAAAAGACTGGGCAACCTGGAATTTTATGCAGTGGTTTGTTCAGGAGCAGATAGAAGAAGAAACGCTGGCATCCAGCCTGATTGATAAGTTGAAAATTGCAGGGGGAGACAGAGCAACGGATGAATCTTTATTTACTTTAGATAAAACATTACAGGAAGCACCAAACGATGTTCCGCTGGCTCAGAATGCTACCGGAGATAATCCATAAAGATCAATTGGTGAACAAAAAATTATTAAAAATCTGTCAGAAAACTGGCAGATTTTTTATTATGAATCTCCCTCAAAATTCACTACCTTTGCACGCTAAAGTTCAAGGTTCAACAAATCGGGTGAAAAGCCGTACAACTTTAAACATTGAACTTTAGACCTTAAACCTTTAAACTTTGAATTTTACAATATGAAATGTGGAATTGTAGGCCTTCCGAATGTAGGTAAATCAACGCTCTTTAATTGCTTAAGCAACGCTAAAGCACAGTCAGCAAACTATCCTTTCTGTACCATAGAACCGAACTTAGGAACGGTATCTGTACCGGATCAGAGGCTGTTTGAACTGGAAAAAATTGTGAACCCTGAGAGGGTATTACCGGCTGTAGTTGAAATCGTTGATATTGCAGGTCTTGTAAAAGGGGCCAGCAAAGGAGAAGGACTGGGAAATCAGTTCCTGGCCAATATCCGCGAATGTGAGGCTATTATCCACGTTTTAAGATGCTTCGACAATGGAAACATCATCCACGTTGAAGGTTCTGTAGATCCTCTTAGAGATAAAGAAATCATCGATATCGAACTTCAGCTGAAAGATCTAGAAACCGTAGGAAAAGCAGTTGAAAAAGCTAAAAAGTTCATCAAATCCGGAAAGAAAGATGATATTCTGGTGTACGAAACCCTTCAAAGTCTGGAAAAATTCATTGAAGACGGGAAAAATGCAAGAGAATTTACAGTGAATGATCTTACCAAACCGATTATTGATGATATCCTGCTTTTAACGAAAAAGCCTGTACTATATGTTTGTAACGTAGATGAAAATTCTATCAAAAACGGAAACGAATGGATAGGAAAGATCGAAGCAATGGCTAAAAATGAAGGAGCAGAAGTGGTTGTATTAGCGGCACAAATTGAAGCGGATATCAATGAGCTGGAAACATATGAAGAAAGAGAGATCTTCCTTGAAGAGCTTGGACTTGAAGAGCCGGGTGTCAACCGTTTGATCAGAAAAGCTTACGACCTGCTGAAACTTCAGACCTATTTTACAGCTGGGGTGAAAGAAGTAAGAGCATGGACTATCGGACAGGGATGGACTGCGCCACAGGCAGCCGGGGTAATCCACACCGATTTTGAAAAAGGATTCATCCGTGCAGAAGTGATCAAGTATGCCGACTATATGAGTTATGGTTCTGAAGCCAAAGTAAAAGAAGCCGGAAAACTTTCTGTAGAAGGTAAAGAGTATATCGTTCAGGATGGAGACATCATGCACTTTAGATTCAACGTATAAGAAAATATTAAAGTTAGTTATTATAGAAAAACGCTTCCACAAGAAATTTTGGGAGCGTTTTTTGCATAAAAAAAACCGCCTCGGAAGACGGTTGTATAAGATAGTTCTAAGTTTATTATATAACTTCGATAGGATCTATAATGATGAGACGGCACTTCATTTCAGCGCAGCCGTTACCATATTTTCTGCATTCCCCGGTTGCTGGATCAATGCATTGTTCCTTACCGCCAATAATAGATCTTAATTCTCTTTTGTTTAGTTTTTTTCCTTTGTTTTTCATGGTTCTTTGGTTTAGTTAGTATATTGACTTCTTTTTAATGAAATTTTAAAGTTCAATAGGCTGAGGTCTGCATTCTTTTTGTGCACAAACTTTTGAAATGATCGTACATCCATAAGGATCAGAAGAAGGCTCGCATGGTGGATTGTGGCAAAGAACCGGCTCCATGCAGTTCAATAGACCTCCTGAAATAGTTTTTAATTCTTTTTTGCTTAATTTTTTTCCGCTTTGTAAAAACATGCTTTTCATTATTTTGATTTTTAGTAGGTTAGTTGAAATCGAAGATATGAAAAATATTCACATATATCACTTAATGAAGAAAAAAAATATATTTTTTGTGTTTTAGGGTTGATAAAACATAAAAAAACCGCTCAGATGATGAACGGTTTTGTTTTCTATAAAGGATCAATGATCGGCCTGCACTGCAGCTGTGCGCATCCTATTGATATTTTTCTGCATCCTCCGGTCATAGGATCAATGCAGTCCATTAATCCACCCGTAATGCTTCTTAACTGTTTTTTGTTCAGTTTTTTCCCTTTCGGTACATCTTGATTTTTCATTGTTTTGATTTTTAGTGAGTTAGTTGAAAACTAAGATATGAAAAATCCGGATATATATCACCCGATAAAGAAAATTTGTTGCGTAATTTTCGTGTTTTATCAACAGATGGTTTTGTTTAAGGAAGGTCCGGGCGGCATTGAGGATCCGCACAGCCTTTTGAAAAGATTCTGCACTGATTGGTTTTCGGATCCAGACACATCATTAAACCGCCGGTAATAGAACGCAGCTCTTTTTTGTTTAATTTTTTTCCCTGGGCTAAATTTAATTTTTTCATAATAATGATTTTTATGGGTTTAGTCTGACTAAAGTATTAAAAATTATTGATTATAAGGTGTTTAAAGAATTGAAAAGCTCATTTAATGTTTTCGGGGAAGCCTGTTTTTATTAAGTTCCAACTTTGTATATTTGAATTTTACAAATCATCAGCTATGGAAAAGATCGCTCATGCATCCCTGGAAGATTTTTATAAAGAGATGACCGCCAAACTGGGAAAAGACCTTGAAAGTATTTTCCCGAAAGGACTTCATAAAGATATCGGACATTTTAATGTATTTGATATCAGGCAGACCATAGAACGGGCAAAAACCACCTCGGAAATGCCTTATAACAGAAGGAAATACTATAAGATCAGCCTGATCAGAGGGAAGAACAGAGCAGAATATGCTGATAAAATTATCGCGATCAAGAAGAACGCTTTACTGTTTGCCACACCAAAAGTTCCCTACCACTGGGTTCCTGAAGATCCCGATCAGTCCGGAAGTTTCTGTGTATTTACCGAAGATTTTTTCATTAAGGCACAGTCCAGGTTTTCATTGGAAGAACTGCCGATATTTCAGCCCGGAAATGTTCCGTTATTTGAAATTGATGACGAGCTGGCGGATGAAATTGAGACCCTGTTTGCTAAAATAAAGAGCGAAATAGCTTCTGATTATGTTTTTAAATACGACCTGATCAGAAATTATGTCCTGGAGCTGATCCATTATGGACAGAAATTGCAGCCAGCCGCCAAATTATCCGCTTCCAATGATGCTTCATTAAGGGTGGTTTCATTGTTTATAGAACTTTTGGAAAGGCAGTTTCCCATTGAATCTTCCGAACAGAGGCTGCAGCTGAAAACAGCAAAAGATTATGCCGATAGACTGGCGGTTCATGTAAATTATTTAAACAAAAAACTAAAGGAAAGCACCGGAAAAACCACCACGGAATTTATAGCCGACCGGATGGTTCAGGAAGCAAAAATCCTCCTGAGACAGACGAAATGGAATGTTTCCGAGATCTCATACGCGCTGGGCTTTGAAGAAATTGCCCATTTTTCCAACTTTTTCAAAAGGAAAACATCAGTTACTCCAATGGAATTCCGCTCATGATTTGAATTTTGCAAATTTCAGATTGATTCGGGCAAAGGTTTCTTCTCCGGAATTTTCCAACTTTGTATCATTAAATAATACTTGTAACAATACACACAATGAATACAAAATCAAAAATCGCATTAGTAACCGGTGGAAGCCGCGGACTTGGAAAAAATGCAGCCCTTAAGATCGCTCAGAAAGGTTTAGACGTTATCATCACTTATAAAAGCAGCAGGGAAGAAGCTGATGCTGTGGTTAATGAAATAAAGGCTCTTGGACAAAACGCTATCGCTTACCAGCTGGATACCAGAGATGTAAAAAGCTTCGATGCATTTGTGAAGAACATTACAGATCATCTGCAAACTGAAACGGGCCATTCAAACATTGATTTCCTGATTAATAATGCAGGAACCGCTTTATATGCACCCATTACAGAAACTACGGAAGAACAGCTGGACGATATTGTGGATGTTCACTTCAAAGGTGTTTTCTTTCTGACCCAGAAAATGCTTCCTTTTATTAACGATGGCGGTGGAATTATCAATATTTCCTCCGGGCTGGCAAGGTTTGCCCTACCGGGATCATCTGTTTACGGTTCAATGAAAGCCGGAGTAGAAATGCTGACCAAATATATGGCAAAAGAACTTGGACCTAGAAAAATTAAAGCCAACGTTATTGCTCCCGGAGCTATAGAAACAGATTTCGGCGGCGGAAGAACCAGAGATGATCAGAATGTAAATTCAATGATTTCCAGTATTACCGCTTTAGGAAGAGCCGGACTTCCGGATGATATCGGTGGCGTAGTGGCATTCCTGTGTACAGAAGATGCGGGATGGATTACAGGACAGAGAATCGAGGCTTCGGGAGGAATGTTTTTGTAAGTGAAAAGACGAAGCAATTTCACATAAGACCATATTAAAACCAGTTCTGAAAAGGGCTGGTTTTATTTTTTTCATCACAGAATAAATGGATAAGGGAGTTTTTACCAAATTTACCTAACTTTAATATCAATAATAAACTTCATTCCTATGATTAAAGAATTTTTTAACCAGTTTCCCTATATCCTTGTAGGGCTTGAAGTTCTTTATCTTCTCGGGATTATTTTTCTGGCCGGGAAAATCATTATGGATACGAAGAATACCAGCAAGACTCTGGCTTATCTCATGCTGATTATTTTTCTTCCGGTGCTTGGGATTATCATTTACTTCGTCTTTGGGGTGAACTACCGGAAAAATAAGTTCTATACTTTTAAAATAGAAAGGAATGAGCAGGTTTATCAGGCGGTAAGCAATTATATCAGGGAAACCCATCATAAAACCCTGGAAAATCATAAAGAGGACATCGACCAGTTTCTGACGACCATCAATTTTCTTTATAATGCCGGACATTCTCCATTGTCACAGGGAAATCATGCAGAAGTACTGGTCAACGGAGAAGGAAAATTTGAAAAGGTTTTTGAAGTTCTTGAGAGGGCAGTTCATCATATCCATCTGGAATATTATATTTATGATAATGACGGAATAGGGAACAGGCTTGCCGATGTATTGATCAGAAAGGCAAAAGAAGGCGTGATCGTCCGTTTTCTGTATGATGATATGGGCAGCGGGAAAATAGGGAAAAAGCTTCTGAACAGGCTGAAAGAAGGCGGAATACAGGTTTCTCCGGTTAATAAAATCACATTCAGGCTTTTGGCGAACCGGGTCAATTACAGGGACCACAGAAAGATTATTATTGTGGATGGAGCGGAAGTTTTTACAGGCGGAATCAATGTTTCGGATAAATATATTAACCCTAATCCCAAGCAATACTGGAGGGATGTTCACCTGTATATGAAAGGAGAAGCGGCGTTCTATTTTCAGTTTCTGTTTTTCAGCAACTGGGTGTTTGCAACGGAAAAAATTCCTGAAGTCTCCCCGCTTTATTTTACGAAAAAGGAAGGAGGAGGAACTTCACTGATTCAGACGGCGGCCAGCGGTCCGGATACCAAACCTTCCATTATGCTGAGTACCACGTCCGCAGTGCTTTCTGCCAAAAAAAGGATATATATCGTTACCCCTTATTTTGTTCCGGTTGAAACAGTGCTGAACGCTATTAAACAGGCTGCCCTTTCCGGCGTTGATGTCCGGTTGATGGTTCCTAAATCCGGTGATTCCGTGGTTGTAAATGCAGCGGCTTATTCTTACTATGAGGAGCTTTTAGACAATAAGGTGAGGATTTTCTTTTACAAAAAAGGCTTTATTCACGCCAAAACAATGCTCATAGATGATACCTTTTCATCGGTAGGTACCGCGAATATGGATGTACGTAGCCAGGAACTGAATTTTGAGGTCAATGCATTGGTTTTTGACCCGAAAATCAATGGGAAACTTCAGGACCTGTTTCGTGAAGATATGAATGACTGTGAAGAAATTTCCCTTGAATCCTGGAGAAAAAGGCCAAAATCCAAAGTTTTCTTTGAGCATATGGCCAGACTGCTTTCCCCGCTGATATAAAATTTAAAGCCTCGAAAGATTTTCTATCGCTCTTTCCAGGGTCTCCTGCTTTTTCGCAAAACATAACCTGATGACGTGATCATTTCTTTTGTTTTTGTAAAACGATGAAAATGGAACACTGGCCACTTTATGAGTAATGGTCAGCTCGGAAGCAAAATCAAAATCGTTTTTATCAGAAATTTTATCGTAAGTAAGGGCCTGAAAATAGGTTCCTTCACAATCAAGAAGCCCGAAAGACGTGCCTTCAAGACCTTTTCTGAGAAAATCTCTCTTTTCCTGAAAGAATGCATTTAAGTGATTATAATGCTCATCATTTTTCATGTATTCCGCCAAAGCCAGCTGAATAGGGGTGTTGACACAGAAAACATTAAACTGATGTACCTTTCTGAATTCGTCAGTAAGATTTTTAGGCGCTGCACAATAACCGGTTTTCCAGCCTGTGACATGGAATAACTTTCCAAATGAAGCGACAAGAAGGCTTCTTTTCTTCAGTTCGGGATACTGACAGATGCTCAGATGCTGTTTTCCGTCGAATACAATATTTTCATACACTTCATCGCTCAGAATAAGGATGGAAGTATCTTTAACGATTTTGATCAGTTCCTGCAGGTCATTTTCTTTTAAAATCTTCCCTGAAGGGTTATTCGGGTTGTTCAGGATGATCATTTTGGTTTTATCGCTTACCAGATCTTTCACCGTATTCCAGTCGATCTCATAATCCGGAGCTTTCATTTCAAAACGTTTTACAATTCCTCCGAAAAGCTCTACTGTAGGCTCATAACAGTCATAAGCCGGTTCAAAAATGATCACTTCATCATCCTTTTTCACAAATGTGGCAATAGCTGTGAAAATAGCCTGCGTACCTCCTGCGGTAACCGTAATCTCGGAATCGGGATGGTAAATGGCCCGGTGGCTGTTCTCAATTTTTCTGGCAATTTCTTCCTTCAGCGGCATCATTCCTCCCAGCGGAGCATACTGGTTGAATCCTTTCTGAATAAAGTGATTCACATGGTCCAGCAGTTCAGGATCCGGCATAAAGTCCGGAAAACCCTGGGAAAGGTTGATCGCCTCATTTTCATTGGCAAGCTGTGTCATCTGGCTGAAAATGGTAGTTCCTACATTGGAAAGCTTGGATAAAGGAAGTTGTATCATGAAAAATTGTTTTGTTGAACCGAATTTAATTTATTTTTTGCAATCATGAAACAGGAACGTACAAAAAAGGCTGCTCCTTCCGAAACAGCCTTCTATCTATTTTGCATTATTTAATAGAGTTTCATAGATTCTACTTTGTTGTTGCAATAGCCCAGAATTCCCCAGAATATTACTGTAGAAGTACCCCATCCTGAAAGAGTTACCAGATGCTTTTTGAAAAATTTTTTGTCATACAGATGTTCTACCATGTAAAGGTGCTGTCTTTTGTAGCATCCTATTTTATTATTCCAGTTATCAAAGAACCAGAACCCAAGGGTAGGAACGAAAGGGGACATCACATACTTATTGGAGCCATACGGGATAATATCATCATATACCCGAAGCCATCCCGGGCTGAACGCTCCAAAGAAGGTTTGATACTGCTGCTTTTCAAAAGCATAATAACTGTCCGGCAGCTGCTCTCCGGCTTCAGCCATTGGAACCAGGCCGTTCACTTCAGCGTACTTCTGAATCGTTTCATTAAATGCTTTGGTTTCACGGAATTTCAGGTTGTTCTGGTCACCATAGGTAAGGTATCTTTCTTCTGATGTGAAAGTTCTTACCGTAATTACAGCAGATTGATCGACCGGATTTTTAACCAAAGAGGCAACCGGGAATTTACCTTCAAGGTCCGCGATCATATCAGCAGGCTGGCCGTCTGAAAAATAGTCAACGCGTACCTTATCAATATTAATACCGTCCTGAGCAAATTCTTCCCGTATTTCCGGAGGGGCCGGAGGAAGATCGGAGGTGGTTATTTTATTTGAAGCCGTAGTTTTTTCTGTTACCGGCTCTTCAAATTGTTCATTGTTGTCACGGCAGCCCGATAAAAGGAACAGGCCTGCAGACAATCCTAAAATGGTCATGTTTCTGAGTTTCATATCAATAGTTTTTATGGTTGGTTAGTTTTTGGCAGTGAGATGATCCAGTCTTAAAATATCTGTGGTCCGCCTCACCTTTTAGTTTGAAATAAAATTAAAGGGATTATCAATTCTCTTTTGTGTGAATTGGTAAGTGTGGCTGTTTTTCTAATAAGTGTAGATGAATTAAGGTTAAGTGTAGATTTTTCTGACTATTAAGATAGAATGCCTAAACTATTTTACCGGAAAAATGATCGTATTCGAGCCTTTCATACAGAAGGCCCGGGCAGATTGGTGAAAAGGAAGCTGAAATAATGATTGGAAAATAATACGGGACTGAATTTCAATGCAGCTTATTATTCCAAATTTTCAATCTTATGTAAAAAATCATTCTTTTTGCGGACGGAAACATCCAGAATAGACTGGTCAGCCATCACAACCTGGCCGCCTTTTCCTTTGATATATTCTTTAAGGTGAAAAAGATTGATCAGATGCTTATGATGTATCCTGAAGAAATTATATTTCGTAAGCTGTTCTTCAAACTCATGCAGGGTTTTGGAAACAATGATTTTGGTTTTGTCGGTCAGGAAAAAAGTAGTGTAGCTGGAATCTGCTTCACAGCGGATAATATCGCTGATATTGGTCAGTCTGAAGCCCTGAAGGGTGGGAAGGCTGATTTTATTCTCAGGTAATGAAACACCGGGAGAACTTTTTATTTTTTTGATGTTTTCCAGAACTTTATTGACCCCGATAATGAAATCCATTTTTTTAATAGGTTTCAATAAATAATCTGCAGCACCGTTTTTTATAGCCTGTATGGCAAAATTTTCATATGCCGTAATGAAAATAATCCGGGAATCTATTTCCCTGAATTTGGATAGAAGATCAAATGCGGTCCCGTCCTTCAGCTGTACATCCAGAAAAATAATATCCGGTGTATTTTTGGACAGATAAATATAGGCTTCCTCCACACTTGATGCCTGAAATGCCGGTTGGATTTCAGGAAACTCATTCTCCAGCAGAAGAGCAATATAATCTCTTCCATCCTGTTCATCATCAATGATGCATGCTTGTATTTTGGTTTTCATAGGGTTTGATATAAAGTTTGATCTGGGTTCCCGGTCTTTGTTCTTTTTCAGAAAGATCGATGATCTCCAGTTGTATATGAGTCTCAAAAAGCTGCCTGAATGTTTCAATTCTTTTCTGAGATAATTTTACCCCGAAAGAATCAGCCTTGGTCTGCTTTCCGCTGCCGATTCCTACACCGTTGTCTTCAATGATGACGCAGAGTGCTGTTCCGGTATGGTCAAATGACACGTCTATTTTTCCTTTCCTGTCTTTTAAACCTGAAACGCCGTGTTTTATTGCATTTTCCACAAAAGGCTGGATCAGAAGTGAAGGAACTACCCAGTTTTTATCAACCTTTTCAGAAATGGTGATCTTGTAATCAAACAGGTCTTTCAGCCTCAGTTTTTCCATATTCAGATATAAAGAAAGATAGTCCGCTTCTTCCTGAATCGGCATAAATGTTTTCTCGGAATAATGCAGGGTTTTCCTGATCATTTGGGCAAATACTTCAAGATAGTTTTCCGTTTCCCGGTAGTCTTTTTTATACAGAAGAAACTGAATGGAATTAAGACAGTTGTAGATAAAATGCGGGTTGATCTGAGCTTTGATAGCCTGAAGTTCAAGCTCAGCAATCTTTTTTTCGTAGTAAAGCGTTTCCAGTTTTTTATTTCTTTTTTTCTGAAAATACAGATTGATCATGATAAATAGCGCAGCGGCACCAAGGCTGATGATCATGGTTTTGAACCACCAGGTCTGCCAGAATTTGGGATGAATTTCAAAATGCAGCTCAGTAGGGACGGAAGATCTTTTTCCGTTATATCCGATACCGAAGATGGTAAAGGTATAATTTCCCGGCGGTAAGGAATAAAGGGTGATTTTTTGAGAAGTACTGGTTTGCCAGTCGTTGCTGAGTCCTTCAATTTTATAGCGGTAGCTTATTTTTCCCTGTGAAGTAAAATCAGGGAAGCTTACATTAAAGGTAATATCATTCTCCGGAGTCTGCCCCGATAATGTCTGATGAGGATCAAAAATTTCCTTACCTCCGATCATTACAGAATTAATGATCACTTTTTTATCGATAAAGCTTTTCTGGCTCATCAGATTTTTGACCGAAAGAATCCCCAAACCTTTTGATGTGCCTACAAAAAGGGTGTCTCCGGAGAGAACGCATCCTGCAACGGTATTGGAGGGAAGGCCGTCTGTCTGTGTGAAATTGTTGATTTTCACATCATTTCCTTTAAGCTCTATTCTGCTGAGTCCGTAATTGGTGCTTGCCCAGAAGATATTTTTGTTTTCAACTTCTATTTTTTTGATCTGTCCTGTGGAAAGTCCCGTACTTTCCGTAATTTTTCTGATGATTCTTCTGTTATCAAAAAGCATAATCCCATTGAGATTGGTCGCTCCGACGTATAGATTATCCCTGAGCTTTTTAATATCTGTAAAATAATATCCTTCCAGAAACAGGGTTTTCTTTTTGGTGATGGTATTTACTTTATAAAGATCCTTAAAACCTCCTGCAAACAGGCTGTCCCCGGCGTATGGAAGTGCGGTATAGATTCTTTCTTTACTGAGTACATCCGTGTATTTTCTCGTCCGGTAATTGTAAGAAAGAAGTCCGTCTGAGGTACACAGCAGAATAGATCCCTGTGTGTAGGGTACGATATTCTTTAAAACGATATCCTTTAAAAAAAGCGTCTCTTTGATTCCGGTATTGTACTGGAAAAGTCTTCTTGTAAGCCCGAATAAAACTGTATTTCCTTCCGCAAAAATAGCTTTGTGTTCTAATTTGATATTTTTTTCAAAAACAAGATCGGTGACCTGTCCGTTGTGGTACAGGCCGCTTTTGGACTCATTATAGCCCAGATAAATATTAGGATCATGACCATCAATGTTTTTTGCAATCACTGTAATGTAAGACGCATTATTGCTGATCGGCCGGTGAATATAGTTTTTGAAAAAACGGTCGGCAATAAAGAAAAGCCCGTTATTTCTCGTAGAAAACCATGTATTATTATCTTTATCTACCAGGATGTCACTCATGATATAGTTTTCCATCATCTTAACAGGGGCGGTGAGTTCGCCTTCTTCCAGCAGTGACTGTTTGAAATAAAGAGCTCCGCCTTCTTCCAGACAAAGCCAAAGGCGGTTATTTTTGTCTATGATGTGTCTTTCTATATTTTCCTGAGCCTGATAGCTTTTAATTTTTTTGAAATAAAATTTATTATGAAGTTGATATACGTCTACATTTCTTTTGTTTCTGAACACAAAAATATTCCCTTTTCTAAGGATGAATGTGCTTCTATTTGCATAAATATTGCACACCGTTTTCTTTTTGCTTCTGATGTCATAAGCAATAATGTTTCCACCTTTATACTGATCCAGTTGATAGAATGTATGATCCGGAATGTCAAGGCCAAAAGTATAATATTCATTTTTTGAGTTTGTTTTGACATCCACGGGAATTCTGTTCACTTTCCCTTCTTTGTAAATGTAAATATTTGCAGGGTTATAGGTGGAGTATAAGTACAGGGAGCTGCCGTCAATATAATAGTCCGGATTATGGGTAAACTGAATTTTTTTCAGTTCGCTGTTCATATCCGAATTGATTACTTTTCCGTTTTTCAGGTAGGCAAAATCATTCAGAAAGGTAGCCACGAAAACTTCACCGTTGGATAAAGGGATGCAGGATAAAGCCTCAATGTTTTTCAGGCCATGCTTATTATTGAAATGCTTAAATTCCTTTCCGTCAAACCTGAACAGGCCATTGTCACTTCCAATCCAGAGAAATCCGGACGGATCCTGGCTCAGTGAATAGGAATGTGAATTATTCAGGCCGTCTTCTTCATTATAATTGACCATTCCGGGAATCTGTGCAAAAAATAATGTTGGAGCCAGCCAAAAGAAAAATGAGAAAAGTATAAATAATTTTTTCACATCACATTGAATAATGGTGTAAATATAGAATTTGATTGATAATAATGCAACTCACAGTAAAGAATATTCTGTAAAGTGAATTGAATAGATTTTTTTTAACCGAAACAGAGAAGGGGTGAAAAACAAAAACAGTAGAAATCCTGAGATTTCTACTGTTTGTACAGATTCATGTAATGTGTAATAACAAATATTAATGATCCTCAATATGTAAAGTATGGGTTCCTCCGCAGCCAACAATGTCAGCATATACATTATATTCTTTCAAAGCATAGGTGCTTTGGTAAGGCCTGAATGTAGCTTTATTTCCATCATGAGACCAGGCCAGGCTGTTTCCCCAACTGTCAGGATCTCCTCCCCAATACTCTGAACTGCCACATCTTTTTTTGAAAGTGTAAGAAAAATAGGAAATATCCGGATACTGGGTATTATCACTAAACCAAATAAGTGCACGTTTTTGTCCCTTCGCTTCTCCTACTATAGAAAAATAAATTCCGGCAGACTGATACGTCAGTTCTTTTTTTGTTTTTCTGTTTCTGGTACAGTATACACCATCATTACTGCTATCTAGTCTTTTTTGTCTTTTGTTTGCCCATCGGTCTTTACATCCAATAAAATTAAATAAGTAAGAAACCAGTTCAGTGTTAGGATCATGTGAAGTTATCACAGATTCATCTGTTGGATTGTTTAGAATAATATTTATGGCATCAGGGGTAGTCTTGGAGATCGTATAAATTTTGTCATTAGCAAGATCTACCCGTACAATATAGTTTCCCAGTTCCACTAATTTTTTCTGATTTAAAATATCCAGCAACAATCCATATTCGGCATAAATTGCGTCTTCCATTTTTGGATTAGTCTCCAAGTCCGGTGATTGCAAATCAATTAGATAATTGATTTCATCTATGGTATTTCGCAGAGGGGAATAATCTGTTGTTTCTATTTTTTGATTTGCAAATTCAGGATTGTCAAAAAAATTTTCATAGTCAGCCAATGTCTCAAATTTCAGCATCTTTTTTGGATCGCTGTCAGTACTCTTATGCATATAAAGCTGATGATCCTGCTGTAATGGCTGTTCAGTAATTTCATCAAGATTTTTTTGACAGCCTAAAGATAATACCGATATAAGTGCTATGAAAATCGAATGATGCAGATAAACTCTCCTTACTGTAATACAATATTCTTTATTGCTTATTTCATAAAAGAGCTTTTTTATTGGGCTCAGTATTGTAAGTGATTCTTTTGTTTTCATTATTAATATTTTGAATGTTATTTGAGTTTTCGTAGAATAGGAAAAGCTTCTGCTGTAAGGAAGAAACTTTTCCTGAAGCTTTTTTTAATTTGTGTTGAATTCGGTGTCAGCTATTCCCAATTACTTTGAAATAATCAACTTTTGCGAACTGATTTTACCGTTTGATTTTAATTCAACGATATAGTTTCCCTGATTCATTTTTTCAATATTAATCTTAATGCTCTGGTGTCCGGTGTCAAGATTTTCGTTTTTTTCAAGTACTGTTTTTCCTGAAGTATCAATAATTCTCACATAAACAGTTTCCCTTGCGTCTTGAATTGTTGAGATCTCTATATAACTTTTTGCAGGATTTGGGACTATGGAAAAGTCGTTCTGCTTATCAGCCTGTCGTTCTGCTTTTGCAATTGCTTCAAGTTCAGATATTGATGATTTGGCCTTTACAGTAGTAGTGATTTCTTTTGATGGAAGATTGGATGGTCTGTAACAGAAGGTAAAACATCTTCTGCATTTGGAGAATTTACCTTCGTTTTCTGTAACGCAAACTGTATAAGTACCCGCTGTAGAATAGGTATGTGGTGTAGTAGGATAAATAAAATTGGATGAAGTGCCATCTCCCCAATCTATTACATAAGTAGGTCCAGGACTTCCAGGTGTGGAAAAAAGGATAGGATTGATTATGGTTAAATTCGCATTAGCAGTATTGTTTAATGTATTGAATGAAATATCAAGATTAAAATCGGCTGTACAGTCAGTACATGGTTTCACGCAGATATTATCAAAAAATACTATTTCCTGTTGAGTGGTGGTAATATCAGGAGTAATAATCAGAGTGGTGGAGGTCATCATCAGGTTATCAAAGTCTGCCGGATTACTGGATGTGTTCAGTGCCCAGCTTCCATCTGAATTACTTGGAAGTACGCCGCCGCTCGAAAATTGAATAGGAGCTTTAATACGAACCCATCCGCTTCCCGGTGTTACTGTTACATTTGCTGTAAATGTGGCATAGTGGACCCCGTTGGAAATAATAATGAATGGATGGTAAGGTTGTCCAAAGCCACTGTCATTTTTAAGATAAAAATCAAAATAAAGGCATTGGCCCAGGAATCTTTTTCCAAGATCTCGGAAATCTGTAGTATTTTGATACCAGGAACCACCGGATTTGTCACCTAAAATAAGATGCTGTGATCCGTCTAAAGCGTTGGGAGAGCCAAAGTTTACCGATACATTTCCATTGGGCGCAGGGGAGGGCGCCCAGTTTCCGGCAGGATTGGAAGAAGCATTGAAGTCTGAACATGGAGACTGGGCATTGAATGCTAGGCATCCTAAAAGCAAGTATATTACTAAAGAATATATACGTTCCATAATGCATATTGGTTTTATAAATCAAAAGCCAATAAAAACTTTAAAAATTAATATTTTGTGAAGGTTTTATCACTACTTACCAGGAGATAAGTGAT
This sequence comes from Chryseobacterium endalhagicum, assembly GCF_016745235.1. Lineage (GTDB taxonomy): Bacteria > Bacteroidota > Bacteroidia > Flavobacteriales > Weeksellaceae > Chryseobacterium > Chryseobacterium endalhagicum. Next base: position 1,745,983 of record NZ_JAELVM010000001.1, read on the forward strand.
GGTTGAAAAGTGTTGAAAAATGGATAATCTTCTTGAAGTTCAGTTCTCAGATTATTTATCATTTTGTGTCTGAATGTCAATAATTGTTTGTGATTTTTAACAAAGAAGCTGTCTCAAAAGTATTTCCTCTCTTGAACTTTTGTCATTTAGGAGATTCTTGATATTCTACTTATTGAGACAGCTTCATCTATACTGTTTTATTTAGGCTCCACCCACGGAAGTCCGCCCCACGGCATTGTGTAGATAGCAGGAATTCCTCCAATGGGTTGTTGTGGATTTTGGCAGATAGGAGGTTGAGGAGGCTTAATTGCCCCCGGACTACTTGGCGTTATAAAAGCGGTTCCTCCTGTAATAGCATTCATTTGGTTTTTCTTAAGTACTTTTCCTGTAATTGTTTTCATGATAATTTTTTTATTGATTAACATGACTAAAGTAAACAAGACTCCAAAGAAAAAATATCTGGAACTAATAAGTGCGTGGGTCGGGTCAGTAAATGCGAAACAAGGAGATTTTAATCCGTATTTCCTATCTTATGAAGGAAATCATTTTTTCTGCGGAAAGATACATCCAGAACCGAACCGTCGCTCATCACCACCTGTCCGCCTCTTCCTTTAACGTATTCCTGAAGATGATCCAGATTAATGAGATGTTTATGATGTATTCTGAAAAAATTAAGGTCAGGAAGGACCAGTTCAAACTCGTGAAGCGTTTTGGAAACCATTATTTTGGTTTTATTGGTGAGATAAAAGGTGGTGTAACTGGAATCTGCCTCGCAGCGGACAATATCGGCAATATTAATGATCTTAAATCCCTGGAGGGTAGAGAGAATGACTTTATGATCCTGCAGAGGATTAATTTGGGCAGGCTGCACCTTTTTGATGTTTTCCAGAGCTTTATTGACGGCAACAATAAAATCAATTTTTTTAATGGGCTTTAAAAGATAATCCGTTACCCCGTTTCTGATCGCCTGAATGGCAAAATTTTCATAGGCGGTAACAAAAATAATCTGAGACGGAAGTTCTTTGAAATTCGACAATAGATCGAATGCCGTATTCTCCCTAAGCTGAATATCTAAGAATATGATGTCCGGGATATTTTTCAGTAGATTTTTGTAGGAATCTTCAATATTGGATGCCTGAAAAATAATTTCAAAGTCAGGAAATTCTTTTTTTACCAATAAGGCAATGTAATCTCTTCCATGCTTCTCATCGTCAATGATGCAGATTTGTGTTTTGGTTTTCATAGGGGCTGATGTATAGTTTTATTTGTGTTCCTTGTTTTCTATCTTTTTCAGAAAGGTCATTAATCTCCAGAATAATATCGGTTTCAAAAAGCTGCTGAAAAATTTTAATTCTTTTCTGAGATAATTTTAATCCAAAAGAGCTGGGATGAATGGGTAACTGGCTGTTGGTTTTGATGCCTTTGCCGTTATCTTCAATTGTAATGCAGAGGGTGGAATCTGCATGATCAAAAGATATTTTAATTATTCCTTTTGTTGAATTCAGGCTGGATATTCCATGTTTTATAGCATTTTCTACGAAAGGCTGAATCAGTAATGAAGGGATAACCCATCTTTTATTTACTTTTTCAGATACATAGATTTCATAATCAAACAATCCGTCCTGGCGGAGCTTTTCCATATCCATATACAGAGAAAGATAATCCACCTCTTCTTCTATAGGCATAAAGGTTTTTTCTGAGTAATGAAGCGTTTTTCTGATCAGCTGGGAGAACGTATCCAGATAATTTTCTGTTTCCTCATAATCTTCCTTAAACAGCAGGTATTTAATGGAATTAAGACAGTTGTAGATAAAATGAGGATTAATCTGTGCCTTGATGGCCTGCAGTTCCAGCTCTGCAATCTTCTTTTCATGAAAGAATTTTTCTAGTTTTTTATTACGCCTTTTCTGCAGTCTGTAATTGATAACCGCCGTGAAAATCATGATGGTAATAATCACTAAAACAGTCCTGAACCACCAGGTCTGCCAGAACCTTGGCTTGATCTCAAAAGCCAGATCAGAAGAAATATAAGACTGCTTCCCGTTGTAGCCCAACCCATAGACCCGGAATACATATTTTCCCGGAGGAATGGAATTGAAGATGATTTTCGAGGAACTGCTGACCTGCCAGTCGTCATCAAGCCCTTCCAGCTTGTACTTGTAGCTTATTTTCCCCTGCGAGACATAATCTGGAAAGCTGAGGTTGAAAAGCACATAGTTATTAGAATAGCCGTTCAGGTCATTGCCCGGATGATAATGTTCATTATTTTCAATAGTTACGGAATTGATAATCACTTTTTTCTGTATGAATTTTTCCTGAGCCAGCAGTTTTTTTATTGAAAAGATTCCCAGTCCTTTGGATGTACCGATGAAAATAGTATCGTTTCTGATGACACATTCTGATACCGCATTCGAGGGAAGGCCGTCTGTCTGGGTTAAATTGGTGATCTGAGGATTATTATGAACGAGTTCAATTCTTGAAATTCCGGAATTGGTGCTGGCCCAGAAGGTATTTGGGTTTTCTACCTCTATTTTTTTCACCTGATCACTGATAAGGCCATCTTTTTTCTCAATTTTTTTTAAAATACCCTGATCATTGAAAATAATAATTCCGTTGAGGTTGGTGGCGCCCAGATAAACATTGTCCTTTAGTTTTTTTAAATCCGTAAAATAATATCCCTTCAGGAATAAAGTCTTTTTTTTAGTTTTGATATTGAATTTGTACAGGTCACTGAAGTTACCGATAAACAGATCATCTTTAGTATACGGAAGGGCTGTGTAGGTTCTTTCATTCAGAAGATAAGTGGTTTTTCTGCTGTGCAGATCATACGCCAGTAAGCAGGTGGCTGTGCAGAAAATGACGGAACTTTCGGTGTAGGGGCTGATGCTTTTTACATTACAAATCAGTTCTGTATTCTTATTCTGTAAAATATCATGGATGATAATTTTGTCGGACAGTCCGAAAATTGCCGTATTATTCTTGATATACACGGATTTGTTTTCATCTTTATTGTTTGGATCAATAACGACATCCCTTATTTGTCCGTTTTTTCCGATAATGGCTCCCGAAGATTTATTGTAGCCCAGAATAATGCTTTCATCATCTTTCGCGATAGCTTTGATATATTCGGCATTGCTTTTTACCGATAAATTGATATGATTCGTAAAAAGAGCTTTGGGGATAAAAAAAAGACCGCTGTTCCTGGAATTGAACCAGACATTCTCATCCTGATCCACCAGAACATTATTGATCACATGGTCTTTCAATATTTTTACGGGAGAAACAAGAGTTTTCTTAGGGTCCAGAAGGGACTGGTTAAAGTACAGTACGCCTCCGTTTTGAACATTCAGCCACAGCTTATTGTTTTTGTCAATAACGCCATAAAAGATGTTCTCTTTTGTATCATAGGAATGAATCTTTTTTACATGATACGGATCAGTCCGCAGGTAGATCGTGATTTTTCCTTTATTCTGAAATACAAAAAGATCACCCTTTTCACAAATCATATTTCCCTTATCTATTTTTATCTCTTTTTCTTTTCGGGTGATCAGATTGTAGACTACAATTTCTCCTTTATAAGAATTTTTTAAATATAAATTCTTGGTTCGAAAGTCATATTGCAGAGTTGAAAGATTCCTTTTTTTATACTCCAGAAGAACAGGAGTTTTCTTTACTTTTCCGTTTTCATAAGTAAAAATATTCCGGGGATTTCCTGTGCCATAGAGATAGAGCCTGTTTCCATCACGTGTAATTTGAGGGATATATCCTGAGAACTGGTTCTTGAGATAATCATTGATGTTTAAATTGATCACCCGTCCGTTTTTCAGATAGGCAAAATCATTAAGGAAGGGAAGTATAAAAACTTCTCCGTTGGGTAAAGGCTCGCAGGATATGATATCAATGTTTTTCAAACCTTCTTCTTTTCCATACTGCTTAAAATCCTTTCCGTCAAATCTGAACAGGCCGTTGTCACTTCCGATCCAGATAAAGCCGTTTTTGTCCTGTCTCAGATGATAAGTATAGGAACTGTTCAGACCATCCGCTTCATTATAGTTGACCATTCCGGGAATCTGCGCAAAAAATAATGATAAAGGCGGCATGATGAAGGAAAATAAAAAGAAAGTAATTATTTTTTTCACATGACATTGAATAATGCTGTAAATATATAATTTGATTAATAATAATGCAATCTTTAAGGTGGAATATTAGAAAAAATCGAACCGAAAAAATTCGGATAATTTTGTACAATTTCGTACTTTTGTATGTTTGCTGAAATCATATATGTCACAAGAAATAAATCCAATCTACTCCGAAGATAATATCAGAACCCTCGACTGGCAGGAACACATCCGTCTGCGCCCCGGAATGTACATCGGGAAGCTCGGAGACGGCTCCTCTGCGGACGACGGTATTTACATTCTCCTGAAAGAAATCCTGGACAACTCCATTGATGAGTTCAGAATGAAGTCAGGAAAACGAATTGAAATAAAAGTGGACGACGGTAAAGTCAGTATCCGTGACTTCGGCCGTGGAATCCCGCTGGGAAAGGTAGTAGATGCCGTTTCCAAAATGAATACGGGTGGAAAATATGACAGCAAAGCCTTCAAGAAATCCGTAGGATTGAACGGGGTAGGTACCAAAGCGGTCAATGCCCTTTCAGAATACTTCCGCGTACGGTCTTTCCGTGAAGGGAAAATGAAGATGGCGGAATTCTCCCGTGGTCTGATCACGGAAAATCATGAAGAAAAAGACACTTCAGACCGTAACGGGACTGAAATATCCTTCGTCCCTGATGGTGAGATCTTCCTTCACTTCAAATACAGAAAAGAATATATAGAGAAAATGCTGCGCAACTATGCGTATCTGAATCCCGGACTGAAAATTATTTTCAACGGGGAAACCTATTATTCTGAGAACGGTCTTAAAGATCTTTTGGAAGAAGAAATGGAAAACGAAATTCTGTATTCCATCATTCACCTGAAAGATAATGATATAGAACTCGCGATCACCCATTCTGATAAATCGCAGACAGAAACCTATTTTTCTTTCGTAAACGGACAGAATACCACACAGGGAGGAACGCATCTTAATGCTTTCCGTGAAGCCTACGTAAAGACGATCCGTGAGTTTTTCAATAAAAACTTTGATGCATCAGATATCAGGAAGTCCATTATTGCTGCCATTTCCATCAATGTGGAAGAACCGGTTTTTGAATCCCAGACCAAAACAAAACTGGGATCTAATGATATGGGACCGAACGGGCCTACCGTAAGAACTTTTATCATTGATTTCCTGAAAAGCAAGCTGGATAATTTCCTTCACAGGAACCCTGAAATTGCAGAAGCGATCCAGAGGAAGATCCTGATCTCTGAAAGAGAAAGAAAGGAACTGTCCGGAATCCAGAAGCTGGCCAGGGAAAGAGCCAAGAAAGTATCGCTGCACAACAAAAAACTGCGCGACTGCAGACAGCATTACAACGATCAGAAGAATGAAAGAAAAGGGGAAACCCAGATCTTCATTACCGAAGGGGATTCTGCATCCGGATCCATCACAAAATCAAGAGATGTGGAAACGCAGGCTGTATTTTCATTAAAAGGAAAACCGCTGAACTGCTACGGACTCACGAAAAAAGTCGTGTACGAGAATGAAGAATTCAATCTTCTGCAAGCAGCCTTAAATATTGAAGAAAGTCTGGAAGATCTCAGATACAACCAGGTGATTATCTCTACCGATGCCGATGTGGATGGGATGCACATCCGTCTGCTGATGATCACGTTTTTCCTTCAGTTCTTCCCGGATCTGATCAAAAACGGTCACCTTTATATTCTTCAGACGCCATTATTCAGAGTAAGAAATAAAAAGGAAACAAGATACTGCTACAGTGAAGCAGAAAGAATCAAAGCCCTGAATGAGCTTGGGAAAAATCCTGAAATCACCCGATTCAAGGGACTTGGAGAAATTTCACCGGACGAGTTCAAGCATTTTATCGGGAAAGATATCCGTTTGGAGCCCGTGGTGGTAGGAAAAGACCAGACCATAGATCAATTGCTGGAATTCTATATGGGGAAAAATACCCCGGACAGACAGCTGTTTATCCTGGAAAACCTGGTTGTGGAAGACACAGATATTGATAAAAAAGAGATGTTAGATGAAGCTGTGGGTTAAAAAAAACTAAAACTAATAACATAAAAAATCAAAATGAGACTTAGCAACCGCAATAAAGCTTCTGTATACAATTTTGTACACACGCTTCTGCTGATGATGGTCGTGTTTGGGATTGCTGCATTTTTATTGAATGAATACAGATTTCATGCTGTAGACGAGGAAAGTTATCTTTTTCTTGGTGTTCCGGTCCTGCTGTTGGTCATTTTTCATCTTAATGGCAGGCAGATCTTTGAATATGACAGCGACGGGGAAGCTTTAAACTTTAAGAACAGGAATATTGTTCCTTTTATGGACAGGCCTCTTCACGATGAATTTCCAAAGTATAAACTCATCACCTATGAGATTCTCACAGTCTTTCTGATGAAGAGATTGTATGTGACCATTTCAAGCAAAAACAACGGTTCTACGATACTTAAATATGAAATTTCCTATTTAAGTCAAAAAGAAGTAAATGATTTAAAACTCTCTCTGAATAAAGTAGTGAAAGCTAATAAAGAGAAAAACGATTAATATAGATGATGACAGACGAAAACTCGCACGAAGGTGAGAGCTTGAAAAAAGTCTCAGGACTTTATAAAGACTGGTTTCTGGACTATGCTTCCTATGTAATTCTCGATAGAGCGATTCCTTCGGTCTACGATGGGCTTAAACCCGTTCAGAGAAGGATCATGCACTCTATGCGGGAGCTGGAAGACGGCCGTTACAATAAAGTAGCCAATATCGTAGGAAATACCATGAAATATCACCCTCATGGTGATGCTTCCATTACCGATGCCATGGTGCAGATAGGGCAGAAAGAACTTCTGATAGATACCCAGGGAAACTGGGGAAACATCTATACCGGAGATTCTGCGGCGGCGGCGAGATATATTGAGGCCAGACTGACCCCTTTCGCACTGGAAGTGGTCTTTAACCCTAAAACTACGGAATGGGCAAAATCCTATGACGGCAGAAATAATGAACCTATTGATCTTCCTGTAAAATTCCCGCTGCTTCTGGCACAAGGTGTGGAAGGGATCGGAGTAGGGCTTTCCACTAAAATTCTTCCCCATAATTTCAATGAGCTGATCAATGCATCAGTGGCTCACCTGAAAGGAAAGAAATTTGAACTGTTTCCTGACTTCCTGACCGCGGGCTATCTGGATGTTTCCGAATATAATGACGGTCACAGAGGCGGAAAAGTACGGGCCAGAGCCAGAATTACCCAAACGGATAAGCATACGCTGGTTATTTCCGAACTTCCTTTCTCAAAAACGACAAGCGACCTGATCGATTCTATCCTGAAAGCCAATGAAAAAGGAAAGATCAAGATCAAAAAGATTGAAGACAATACTTCAGATACGGTAGAAATCCTGATTCATCTTCATAATGATGTGTCTCCGGATAAGACGATTGATGCATTGTATGCATTCACTGACTGCCAGGTGACGATTTCTCCGAATGCCTGTGTGATTGTAGGGGATAAGCCGATGTTCATGAATGTTTCCGATATTCTGAAAATGAATACGGAACATACCGTTTCGCTGCTTAAGAAAGAACTGGAAATAGAACTTCACGAGCTTCAGGAAAGCTGGCATTTCTCCTCCCTGGAAAGAATTTTCATCGAAAACAGGATCTATCACGATATTGAAGAGGTGAAAACCTGGGAAGATGTATTAAAGACCATTGATGCAGGCTTAAAACCTCATACCAAACATCTTTTAAGAGCGGTAACGGAAGAAGATATTTTAAAGCTGACCGAGATCAGGATCAAAAGGATTTCCAGATTCGATTTAGATAAATTTAAAGAAAATATAGCCGCCCTTGAAGGTAAAATAGAGCAGGTAAAACATAATCTGGCCAATCTGATTGCTTACGCGATTGATTATTATTTAAATATTCAGAAGAAATACGGTAAAGACAGACAGAGAAAGACCGAGCTTAGAATCTTTGATACCATTGATGCAACTAAAGTAGCGGTGGCCAATGAAAAATTCTATGCCAATTTTGAAGAAGGCTTTATCGGAACATCCCTGAAAAAAGACCAGTACCTGTTTGACTGTTCAGATATTGATGATATCATTATTTTCAGAAAAGACGGAACCATGAAAGTCGTGAAGGTGGATGCCAAAACATTCGTTGGAAAAGACCTTCTGCACGTTGCCATCTGGAAGAAAAATGATAAAAGAACGGTGTACAACATGATCTACCGCGAAGGCAGCGCCGGACCTTACTATATGAAACGTTTTTCCGTAACAGCTGTTACCCGAAACACAGACTATCCGCTGGCTTCGGACAAAAAAGGTTCTGAAACCCTGTATTTCTCGGCTAATCCTAATGGGGAAGCAGAAACGGTAACCGTTCTTCTGAAACCGAATCCGAGAATCCGAAAGAATAAAATGGAAATTGATTTTTCCGATCTGGCCATTAAAGGAAGAGATTCCAAAGGAAACCTGGTGACCAAATATTCCGTGAAAAAAGTGGATTTGAAAGAAGAAGGTGTTTCTACACTGGCTCCGAGAAAAATCTGGTTTGATGATACGGTAAGAAGACTGAATGCAGATGCAAGAGGAACCCTGCTGGGCCATTTCAAAGGGGATGACAGAATTCTGACCATCAACACCAACGGTGAAGTGAAGCTGGTTTCTTTCGATCTGGGCAACCGTTTCGATGATGAATACCTGGTTCTGGAAAAATGGAAGCCGCAGCAGCCGGTAACCTGCATTTATTATGACGGGGAAAAAGACATGTATTTCATCAAGAGATTCCTGCTGGAAAATACAGTGAATCTGCAGACGTTCATGCCTTCCGAACATTCCAAATCGTTTATTGAAAATGTAATTGTGGCGAACGGTGCTACGGCAGAGATTATTTTTGCCAAAGACAAAGGAAAAGACCGCGATGCTGAAACCATTAATATTGACGAATTTATTACCGTAAAAGGAATAAAAGCCATTGGAAACCAATTCACGAAATTTAAAGTAAAAACCATCAATATTACTATTCCGGAACCTGTGGAAGAAGAGCCGGAACCGTACGAAGAACCGGAAACCGGAGACGGTATTGTAGATGATGACCGAACCGTGATCGGTGATCTGTTTGAGACCGATGAACCTGAAAATTAAGAATTAAAATTATGAATATTCTGATCATATTTATTATCATCACAGCCATTATCAGTTTTGTTGCTTTTAACAATCCTGGTATTACTGAAAAATATAAATTCAATGTAGGAGCCATCCTGCATAAAAAAGAATACATCCGTCTGCTTTCATCAGGATTTCTGCATGCAGATATCATGCACCTGGTGTTTAATATGATGACGCTGTATTTCTTCGGGCCTGTGGTGATGCAGGGATTTGGAACCGTAGGATTTGTTATTATTTATCTAGGCTCCATATTGCTGGGCAACTTTCTGTCCATGTATATTTACCAGAAGCAGCCGTGGTATTCGGCAGTAGGAGCGAGTGGAGGTGTTTCGGGAATACTGTTTGCATCGATAGCTTTATACCCTCAGATTGGAATTTATATCTTCTTTATCCCAATTGCAGTTCCCGGATATCTTTTCGGGGTGTTGTATTTCGGGTATTCTGTGTACATGATGCTGAATCCGAGACCGCATGATAATATCGGGCATGCCGCACACCTTGGCGGGGCCTTTTTAGGACTTGTGTATGCCATTGTAACGGCTCCGGACACAGCCATGCATAATGCGCTGTATCTGGGAATCATGTCGCTGCCATTGATCTATCTGGGCTACGAAATTTTTGTAAGGAAAAGAATAGGATAAAAGGCTATCTTTAATAAAAATATCAAAACCAATGAACACATCAGAATTAAACCGCTTTATCGTTGTATTAATCTATGGTTCATTGGTTTTGCTGTCTTTACTGAAGCTGTCCAATCCGTTAAGGGTCAACCGGAAGGCCAATTTCTGGTTCGGGATCTTTCTTTTTTTATGGTCAAGCTTCTGGCTGGATGAGGTCCTTACATTGGTGGTAGATTCTCAGGTTGAGGTTCATTCTATCATGTCTGTTCAGATTATTCAGTTTCTGACGCCGATTATGTTTTATTTCAGTGTGTTATTTTACACCAATCCGTCATTTAAATTTAAAATGACAGACTTTAAATACCTGATTCTGCCTGTCATCTTTTGGATCAATATTCTGTTACAGCGTTTCGGGGGATTTAAGGATAATACTGTTTTTAATTTTGTATTTATCGGACTAATCCTTTTCCAGGCCTTATTTTATACGGGTCTATCATATTTTACGATCAGGAAACACAAGAAAAGAATCCAGCAGTTTTCTGCGAATACGGAAGGCATCAACCTGAACTGGCTGGAATATATCACGATTATTATTTTCATTATCAATATTGCTTACGTAGTTTATAATTTATCCTATGATTCCACAGCATTGAATTTCTTCATTAACGGAGCTTTTCTGCTGGTTATCTATTTTGTAGGCTATTATTCTTTAAAGCAGAAAGAAATCTATCCTTTGGAAGAAAAACAGCGTGAGGAACTGATATCAATTGATGAAGATCCGGATACGGAAGAAGTAAAAAGAAAGCTGATTTCCGATGAAGAACTGCTCAAGATCAAAACCCAGCTGGAAGAAATCATGAGCACACAAAAGCCTTATCTAGACAGCGAGCTCAACCTGATCCGCCTTTCTGAACTTCTGTCTATTTCCACGCACCATTTATCCTACGTCATCAATACCGGATTCAAAAAAAATTTTTTCCAGTATGTGAACGAATACAGAATCGAATATGCTAAGAAACTTCTTAAAGATTCTCAAAGCAAACTGTCGATTTTGGGTATCGCGTATGAATCAGGATTCAATTCCAAGACTTCTTTCAATACGACCTTTAAAAAACTGACTGATCAGACTCCTTCCGAGTATAAAAATGGTTCGGGTTTATAAATTTTAACGTTCGTATTTATTTAATCTATTGTTTTTCAATTTGTTGTGAATCTTGTTTTGAAATTTTAAAATAGGTTCATTCAGATAATCCTGAACATTCAGAGGGAGCTTTCAAGGTAGCTTTGTACCATAAAATTGTGTTATGGATACCAAAGAATCATATGCTGTAGTTACAGGGGCAAGTCAGGGGTTGGGAAAAGCATTTGCAGAAAACCTGGCGGAAAAGAATATCAATGTTATTCTGGTAAGTCTTCCGGGGCAGCATTTAAAAGAATTTTCTGAACAGCTTGAAGAAACCTATCATATTAAGGCCCCTTACTATGAAGTAGACCTTTCTGTGAATGAAAATGTAATGAAACTTACAGAATGGCTGAATACGTCCTTTGATATTCACATTCTGATCAATAATGCAGGGCTTGGAGGAACCAAAAAGTTTGTGGATGCATCGCCATCTTATATCAATACCATTTTGCAGGTGAATGTAGCAGCAACCTCATTAATTACCCATCAGCTGCTTCCCAACCTTTTAAGACAGCCTAAAGCCTATATTTTAAATGTATCAAGCATGGCTGCATTTTCACCAATTGGTTTCAAAACGGTCTATCCTGCCTCCAAAACCTTTATCCATTCCTTTTCCAGAGGACTTCACGAAGAACTGAAAGATACAAATGTATTTGTAAGCGTAGTGAATCCCGGAGCGATGAAAACCAATATCGATGTGTGTAAAAGGATCGAAAAACAGGGTGTTTTAGGAAAGCTTACCCTTTTGGACCCCAACAAAGTCGCAGCTTACTGCATCAAGCAGCTTTTCAGAAAAGATTCCGTTATTATGGTGAATCCCATAAGCTGGCTGGTCATGAAGATCCTGCCCATATGGATCAAGCTGCCTCTGATGACCAGTGCCATAAAAAAAGAAATAGAAGCATGAAAAAAGTTTTCGTGACCGGTGCTACAGGGCTTCTGGGTGCCAATACCGTTATTAAATTATTACAATATGATTATACTGTTACTGCTCTGGTGCGCAAGAAAAGCAGCTGGATGGGCAAAGAAAACAAAAATCTCAAACTCATAGAAGGAGATCTGTTCTCCGACATTTCCGAACATTTACAGGAAGTAGATACCGTTATCCATATTGCGGCAGAAACCAGCCAGGACCTGCTGCATTATGAAGATTACAGAAAAACGAATTACGATGCTGTGGTTCATCTGTTTGCCCAGGCTGCAGCGGCAGGAGCGGAGAAGTTTCTGTTTGTAAGTACCGCCAATACCTTAGGCTACGGAAGTTCTGCGGTCTGGGGAAGTGAAAAAGCGCCACAGATCTATCCTTTTACCCACTCATATTATGCCCAAAGCAAGCTGGAAACCGAGAATTACCTTCTTCAGCAGAACCGGGAAACCAAAGTGGTTATCGTAAATCCTACTTTTATGATCGGAGCTTATGACCGGAAACCTAGTTCAGGAAAAATCATCTTCTGGACCTGGAAGAAAAAGCTGGTCTTCTATCCGAAAGGAGGGAAAAACTTTGTTCATGCTGAAGATGCCGCAGAAGGAATCATCAAAGCCGTTGAATACGGAAAAAACGGTGAAAAATACCTGCTGGCCAATGAAAACCTGAGCTACAAAGAGTTTTTTAAAAAAGTAAATACCATCACCAGACAGCACCCTGTCATGATTCCCATTCCGGATACCGGACTTGCCTTATTGGGAATGATCGGGGACTGTCTCAGAAAGCTAAAGATAAAAACGAGTTTAAGCTCTCCCAATATGAAAGCGTTGAGAATTAATAATTATTATTCCAACCGGAAATCAGCAGAGGAACTGGGAATCAGGTATCAGCCCATTGATAAAGCTGTGGAAGATGCCATCCGCTTTTTTGAAAGGAAAAAGACAGAACTGAAAACAAGCAGACAGATATAAAATTCCATCTTATTTATTGAATTTTTATCCCACAGATTCCGCAGATCTCACAGATTTTGATCATATAATCATCTGTGAAAATCTGTGCGATCCGTGGTTTAAAAAAACTTTAAAAGCTTTCTTTCTTTTTCTTTCTCTCGCAGATTTTGGAAATTTAGCAGATTTTTATTTGTGAAATCATCTGCGTATTCTGCGGAATCTGTGGGATGAAAAAAAAGAAAACAATCAGCTTCCCAACCTTTTCAAAGCGTCCTCCAGCGTTTCCGCGAAGTTGATATGTTTCGTTTTATTGCTTTCAAACATAAAATCTCTGATGCTTTTGCCCGGATATTTTTCAAAATCGCCCACAATGCCTAAACCCATACGGTAATTGGAGAATTTCTGCAGAATATCGCCCGCTATTTTCGTTTTCAGATCAAAGAATTCCGGAGTGATGTTTTTCTCGTAAATAATCACCTTATCAAAGCCCTGATAATAAATATCTCCAAGAAGATCCAGCCCATCATGAGCAGATTTGATTATCATTTCTTCGGAAATAACTTCTGCAATTTTTATAGCATTTATGTCATGAGATTTAACCTCCATATTATTCTATTCTAAGGTTGTTTTTATATCTTTTAAAAAATCAGCAAGAGGAAAGGCATCACCCTGATTGGTCAGTGCTATGATACAGCTGTTACGATTCAGATCCCTCCAGAATATCGCTCTAAAGCCACTCAGACCGCCAGTATGACTCACAGATTTTCCACCTTTAGATTCTTCAATAAACCATCCGAAACCATAACTGGAAAATTTCCCGTCAGACAGTTTCGTTGGAGTGTACATGAGATTCGTATTGCTTTTATTAATCAGTTTGAAGCTCCTTAAAGCCCGATCAAAGCGGTACAGATCTTCCGGAGTAGAGTAGATGCCGCCATCTCCGGTCGTCAGGATGGAGTAATCATCCGGTTGCTTTTCCTTATCATATCCCGTAGCCCTGTTTTTACTAGCCGTTGAAGAATCATACACCCAGGTATTCTTCATTTTCAACGGAACAAAAATATGTTCATTGAGAAAAGATCCGTAAGACTGTTTAGAAATTTTTTCAATGATCAAAGACAGAATGATAAAACCGCTGTTGCTGTATTCAAACTGACTTCCGGATGGAAATTGCAGCTTATTGAGCCCAGCCAGCCAGTGGAGTACTTGCTGGTTGGTTAATCCTTTCTCAGAAATAATCGATTCATAATCTTTAATTCCGGAGGTATGGGTTAAAAGTTGCCTGATGCTCACATTTTGAGCATATGCAGGCAGGCTGATATATTTTGATGCTTTATCATCGTAATTCAGCAGTCCTTTCTGTTGCAGGAGCATAATAGAAACGGCTGTAAAAGGCTTGCTTAACGAGGCAATATAGATAGGCGTCATTTTCTCCAGCTTGATTTTTTTCTCAATATTACTGAGTCCTAATGCGGTATCACAAACTGTTTTTCCGTTTTTTATAATTAAAACAGAGCCATTGAATTCACCCTTGTCGTAATACTTTGTAACGGTATCTTGGGAATTCTTTTCACAGGATGAAAGCTGTAAAATAAAGATAAAGCCGATCAATACACTGAATAGGGTTGTCCGCATAAATAGATGTGTTAAGAAGATAAAATTACTTATTTCTTCCCAACAATAAAGCGGTCATTTTCAGATAAATCTTTGATAAGCTGAGCTTCGGAGAAATATTCGGTATATAATTCAAGAGTTTCCGGCCCCAGTTTTTGATAAATTTAAAAATCTGTTGGTCTTTCGCAAAGACGCAAGCTTTTCAAATGAGAATATTTTAAGACGCAAGAAAATCAAAGATTTTCAGCTAGGAAATCATTTAGAAGAAATGTGAAGCTCATTCTTATAACTCAATCAATTTTATCGGAGATAAAATCCTCGCGTCTTAAAAGCATCATCTATGTAAATTTCTTTGCGACGTTGCGAAAAACCAACAAAACATACTCTTTTTTATTGAAAATAATCGATTCGTATTTATTTCTTCCCAACAATAAAGCGGTCATTTTCAGAGAGATCTTTGATAAGCTGAGCTTTCGAAAAATGTTCCGTGTACAATTCCAGCATTTCCGCCCCAGCTTTTGATAAATTTAAAAATCTGTTGGTCTTTCGCAAAGACGCGAGCTTTTCAAAATGAGAATATTTTAAGACGCAAGAAAATCAAAGATTTTCAGCTAGGAAATCATTTAGAAGAAATGTGAAGCTCATTCTTATAACTCAATCAATTTTATCGGAGATAAAATCCTCGCGTCTTAAAAGCATCATCTATGTAAATTTCTTTGCGACGTTGCGAAAAGCCAACAAAACATACTCTTTTTTATTGAAAATAATCGATTCGTACTTATTTCTTCCCAACAATAAAGCGGTCATTTTCAGATAAATCTTTGATAAGCTGAGCTTCAGAAAAATGTTCGGTATATAATTCCAGCGTTTCCGGGCCCAGCTTTTGATTGATTTCCAAAAACAGAAGTCCGTTATCATTCAGAGATTGTTTTGAATCTTCAGCAATTTTCCGGTAAAAGATCAAGGCGTCCTGAACAGGAGAGAAGAGAGCCATTTTAGGCTCAAATTCCTTCACAGAATCTGCAATCTCAGTTTCCTCTTCAATTCCGATGTATGGAGGATTTGAAATAATAACATCATACTTCTCCGTCAGTTCAAAATTGAGGTAGTCACCATGAATAAAATTAATATTCAGCTGATGATGTTCAGCATTTCTTTTGGCAGTCTGCAAGGCTTTCTCAGAAAAGTCAATCGATGAAACTTCGGCGTCGGGAAAATGTTTTTTCAAAACCAGTGGAATCACACCACTTCCGGTTCCGATATCCAGAATCTTTAAACTTTGAGTTTTAAACTTTGAACTTTGAATCTCCCTGATGGCTATTTCAAGCAGCTCCTCCGTTTCAGGTCTTGGAATTAAAATATGTTCATCCACGAAAAACAACATTCCGTAAAACTCGGTTTCCCCAAGGATCTGCTGATAAGGTCTCCCGGTTTTTAAACTGGAAACAACGTCAACCAGCTTCTTTTCGTCATCCATAAGAAGTTCCTGATGAGCCAGCCTTCTTTGCGTAAATGAATCCAGGCCTACAATTTTATGGATAAAAACGGAATATAAAAAAGTGCTTTCCGACTCACTATAAAGTCCGGAAAGCTCTGTTTTGAAATATTTTTTGAATTCTGATATTGTCATTTATCTTGTAAATACCAGTTTTGTGTCCGTAGATTTTTCTTCATCGATCAGGTAGCCTTCGTAATTGAACGCTTTTACATCATTCAGTGTTTTAGCATTAGTCTCTGCACAGAAACGAACCATAAGACCTCTCGCATGTTTGGTATAAACTACAATGGTTTTCAGCTTTCCGTCCTTTAATTCATAAAAATCAAAGTCAATCACCTTGTGGTTTAGTTTTTTCCTGTCGATCACTTTTCCGTACTCATTACTGGCCAGATGAAGAAGGATTTCACCTTTTTTCATCTCAGAATTCAGTTGTTCTGTGATTTTTTCTCTCCAGAATTCATACAGGTTTTTATAGGTGTCGAATTCAAAATGACGGCCCATTTCAAGGCGGTACAGCATCACTTTATCAGACGGTTTCAGCAAACCATACAGTCCGGAAAGCATTCTGTAGTTTTTTTGCAGATAATCGATCGCGTTTTTGTCTAGCGTTTTAGCATCCAGCCCTCTGTAAACTTCACCGGTAAAAGCAAACATAGCAGGTGCAGATTCTTTTGCGGTAGGTTTATTTTTCCACTTTTGATTTCTTTCCCAGTTTTCATCCGCCAGTTTTGGGGATATTTCCATAAGCTCGGAAAGGTATTTTGGGGACTTGTTTTTTAAATAAAACTGTATAAATGTGGCTTCTTCGATGAATTTCGGACTTGTAGATCTCAAAAGGTCTGTTGAATTCTCAACGTTCATCAGTTTTGCCGGAGACGTTATAATTTTCATAATGTTAGAATGCAGATAAATGTTTAATGTCAATAAAATTCATAATCATCATCGACACAAAGTCGTACATGAAATGGCTGATGATTAGAATTTTAATATTTGAATATGTTTTATAAAATACAGCAAAAACGATTCCGATAAAAAAAGGAATCACAACCTGTCCTACCGTTCCGTAAGTGCTGTGCAGAATCCCAAACAGCGCGGCAGAAACAAATATGCCGAGGTATGGGCTGTTGTATATTTTTTCAATTCTGGGCTGGATATATCCCCGCATCAGAAGTTCTTCCACCACGCCTGCGGTAAGGCAGATGGAGATCATCAAAGGATAATTGTTTCTAAAAAGAGAAGCGATCTGAACAACTTTCCGGCTTAAATTTTCCTGAGTGAAAACCTGAATGATAAAATTCAGAAAAGCCCCGCCGAAAGCGCAGATAAGATACAAACCGATAACTGCTTTAATGTAAAACAGTACAGAATACTTCTTTTCCTTCCACAGCAGGAAAGGTTCCTTCTCAATGAGAAATTGATACAGAAAGATCAGAAGAAGAACAGTCCACAGAGCAATCCGGGTGTAAAAAAAATTAGTTGCCGTAAACGTTTTTACTCCTGTTAACGCATAAATAAGCGGAAAAGCAAAAAGCATTGCCGCTGCCAGAAATACAAACGTTAAAAGAATTCCCAGTGCATATTTTCCGTTCAAACCCATATTCTGAAACGATCAGTTTTCAATTCGAACTAAATAATTCCTTTTCCCTGACGGATAACTTCCGGTTCTCCGGAGGTAAGATCCACTATGGTAGAAGCTACATTATCACCATACCCGGAATCGATCACAATATCCACCAGATGGTCATATTTTTCAGCAATCAGTTCAGGATCAGTAGAATATTCAATGATTTCGTCATCATCTTTGATCGATGTTGAAGCAATAGGGTGCCCCAGTTTTTCCACAATAAGCTGCGGAATGGGATGATCAGGAACACGGATACCGATGGTTTTATGATTTTTATAAGCCAGAGGAACACTTTTATTGGCATCCAGGATAAAGGTAAACGGTCCCGGAAGATGGCTCTTCAGAAATCTGAAAACCGAAGTGTCAATAGGTCTTGTAAAATCTGAAAGGTGGCTTAAATCATTACAGATAATTGAGAATTGAGCCTTGTCCAGCTTCATTTTTTTGATCTGAGCCAGCTTTTCCATGGCTTTTATGTCAAAAATATTACATCCCAGGGCATAAATTGTATCAGAAGGATAAATAATCAGTCCGCCGTTTTTTAAAGTTTTAATAACCTCATTCACAAGATTTTCCTGAGGGTTGTCAGGGTATATTTTCAGTATTTTTGCCATAAAACAAAGATACAAATAATAAAATAGTTTTCATAAAAGTCCTTTATTTAAAAGAAAAATTAGGATTTTCAAAAAATAGCCGTATCTTTGCACTCACAATATCGCGGGATGGAGCAGTAGGTAGCTCGTCGGGCTCATAACCCGAAGGTCATCGGTTCGAGTCCGGTTCCCGCTACTAAGAAAGTGTTTTCGGTAAACACTCTAAAAATACACCGCGGGATGGAGCAGTAGGTAGCTCGTCGGGCTCATAACCCGAAGGTCATCGGTTCGAGTCCGGTTCCCGCTACTAAGTTAAGTACTTTCGGTAAGTACTCTAAAAATATGCCGCGGGATGGAGCAGTAGGTAGCTCGTCGGGCTCATAACCCGAAGGTCATCGGTTCGAGTCCGGTTCCCGCTACTAAGCTAAGTGTTTTCGGTAAACACTCTAAAAATACACCGCGGGATGGAGCAGTAGGTAGCTCGTCGGGCTCATAACCCGAAGGTCATCGGTTCGAGTCCGGTTCCCGCTACTAAAACGAAAGAAGCAATAATTTATTGCTTCTTTTTTTATTTGGTGATTTGATTATATAACTTTTTTATAACTGATCAGTTTTGTGTGAATGCTCCTCGCTTTTCCACTGCTTGTATTTCTCCTTCATACAATGCCCGCAGGGACGGTAATTATTTTCCAGAGCTTCATTTTCAGACACAAAAAATACTCTGTTTTCTCTTTTCATTCTTTTTCCTGATGAGCAGTGAAGTTTTCCGTAAATTTTCAGAAGCCGGTTCCCCCCGAAACTGATTTCTCCGTTCTTAATTTTACTTCTCAAAACAGAATCAGACATCCCGCTGTGTTTTTCCATACGTAAATTTCAAAATTTAACAGCAATTATAAAATCCGGAATATGCTGAATTTTATAACATCATTACATCATCAAATCACCACATCCCCACATTATCGAATCATCAAATCATCGCATTACCACATCATCCCATCATCTAAAAGTAGAATTACTTCTACAAGCTTTACGATTTAATTCTACAGTATTTTTTTGAGTGGTACGGCCGTGAATCTTACTTTTGTATTGCTCATATAGATCAGGGGAAGACTGATCGACAGGGTTTATTTATGTTTATAATCTCCGCCTCATTTTCTACTTTTTCCCGAATGTTTTTATGATTAGTACATAACTGCTTTCCTGGCGGGGATTTTTTATGCTTTAAAGATGTTCATCGATCATATGATGATAAAATTTATATGTTCCCCAACTAAAAAGAGAATTGCATCTGTGGTTCTCTTTTTTTTATGAATGGTAATCATTTTTGGCTTAAATTCATCGTAAAATTTCAGACGATGGAAAGCATCACAATCTCAGAAAGAAAAAAATCAATCATTACTGATGCTGTTTTGGTGGCGCTGTTTGGGGCTGTTCCCTTATTTTTTCTTATAAAATGGCTGATTGAGACAGATGAAGGGAGAGGATTTATTATTTTTCTGATGATTGTAGCTCTGTTCTTTCCGATGGTTGTTCTGGCCGGGTATATTTGGGATGTAAAACAGAAAATAATACTGTCTGAAGCTGGTGTGAAATTGTGCTACGGCAGAAATATAGTGGATATTATACATTCAGAAGGCCGTTTTGCCATTACTCCGGACCATGAAATTCCGTGGCATACCATAGCAGGATTTGATATTGTCAGCTTTGAACGCCGGGAACCTGCAGAAGGCGGAGGGTACAGTACTGTAACAAAATCCGACCTTATTATTAAACTGAAGAATACAGATAGAATATTCCTGGATTTTGAGCAGCCTAAAAATAAGTATTACGGTGTGGGATTAGGCAAATTTAAAGAACAGCCTCATACCATTCTGAAAATGTGTGAGGAATTTCAACGAACTGTATAAACCCATGAATTTAACAGATCCCAACGCATTTATTTTTTAGATCTGATCCTGCTGAGGGTTTCCTGAGTGATCCCCAAAAATGATGCAATCATGCCCAAAGTAAGAAGCTCTGCAGCTCTCGGATGGGATTTTACAAAGTCCTCGTACCGCTCTTCTGCACTTTGAAAGAGCATCCTGTCTATTCTGTTCTGCGTCATGATCAATACACTGCTCATGATCATTCTGTAGAGGTGCTGAATGTCCGGAAACTCTGAGGAAAGCTCTTCCAGATCCTTATAGCTCAGCTTCCACAGCACACAGTCGTCCAGAAGTTCTATGCCCCGTTTATCCGGTTTCTGACGGATAAAACTGATGATGGATAACAACAGTGTTTCCTCGCCTCTGAAACCATCCGTTACGTCTTTTTCATCTTTGTAATAGAAAATCCGGGCAGCTCCTTTTTCTATAAAATAGATATGTTCACAGATGTGGCCGGGCTTTACCAGAAGATTATTTTTGGGAAGTTCTTCTTTCTGAAGTTTCGTAAAAATTGCCATCATCGCATCAAGGGATAAGGAGACAGGAGCATAGTCCTCATTATCAATCATTGAGCTGATGTAGGAATTGATGGCGGGAAAGATATTAAGCATATTGTGATATGAAATAGAGTGGTGTTCAAAAAAATCCCGCTTTGGAAAAGCGGGATCAGGTATGTTTAAGGTAAATATTATTGAGGAATCTGAGCGAAAGGGGTAAGTTTGTTATCTTCAGACATCGTCTGTCCTAAAAATTCTTTTTTCTGATCACCTTTCATTCTTCCGGCAGCATCATTCGCATTCAAATAAGCCTCGCTTAGTTTTGTGGTAATATCAGCCGGTTTAAAATCAAATTTTGTATCACCTTCCACCCCAAGATATCCGTTCTTTCTGGTAAGGTTGGAGATATAATTGCTGTAGTTGATAAATGTATTTCTCAGGTATTGTGTATGGTAGTCCATACATTTTTTAGCTTTTTTGGAAGAATTGTTAAGGATGCAGTTCTTCATATTGTTTCTGTACAGGAACCATTCAGATTCCAGAATGCCGTATTCTTTTCCTAAAGCAGCCTTTCCGTTTGTTACAATATTGTTGTCACTTTCTTTATCAGCGATCGCCTGTAAGTGCTTGATCACCAATGGAACCGTGTTCTCAATTTTTGTTTTCGTTTCCTTTAAAATACTGAGATCTGCCGCAGGAGAATTTTTCTTTTGAGCCGTAGTAACGTTAAAAATAAGCAGTAATAGTACAATCAATAAGTTATATCTTTTCATGAGAAATTTTTAAAGCACTAAAATAAATATATTTTCTCACTTTAAACAAATTCATTTTAATTTTATTTAATAAAATTTAACAAGTTTTAAGAATTTATAGCTTATTATGAAGTTTTCCTGACAATTAAACAGGCAATAAATAAGCTGGGTTAAAAATTTAACATATTTTAATAAAATTTATTTAATTGATTTACAGAAAGTTAAGCGATTCAGGATTTTATCACTAGAAAATTAGTTGTTTGAATCATTTTTATTTCTACATTTGTATAACTAATTTCTTAGTGATATAGAAATCTATTAAATATTATATCACTTTTAATGATAATTGAGTAGGATATGAAAATTCAGAATTTAACAAAGGCAGAAGAACAGGTGATGCAATATGTATGGAAACTCGAAAAAGGATTCCTGAAAGATATCCTGGACCTTTTCCCGGAACCGAAACCTCATACCAATACGGTTTCTACCATTTTAAAGGTACTGAAAGACAAAGAATTCGTAGACTATCATGTATACGGAAGACAGCATGAATATTTCCCGCTGGTCACCAAAGAGCAGTATTCCGGGAAAACTATGAAAAGTCTTGTGAAAAACTATTTCAAAGGTTCTTATAAAAGCGCCGTTTCTTTCCTCGTAGAAAAGAATGAAATGACGGTGGAAGATCTTGAAATGCTTCTGAACGAACTCAAAAAGAAAAACTAACTGATCATGGAAACTGTACTTTTATATTTTGGGAAAGTAATTGTGTGCTCCGGTGTAATGTTTTTGTATTATCAGTTGTCTTTAAAGGACAAGACGTTTCACCATTATAACAGATTTTACCTTTTGTCTGCAATGGTTGTATCCTTGCTGCTGCCCCTGATCAGGGTAGATGATTTTACGATAGAAGTGAATAATGACATGTATATGCTTCTTGATAAGATACAGAATTTTAACACTGATAAAAATATAGACAATGGCCACATTTATTTTAGAATTATTTTTTCAGCTTTGGGACTGGTTTCTCTCTATTTTGTAGGGAAGTTAATTTTCGGGATCCTTAAGATCCAGAAGCTTAAAAAGCAGTTTCAAAAAGAAAGTTTCAACGGGATCAATTTTTACCGTACCAACTTGACCGAAGCTCCGTTTTCATACTTTAAAAACCTCTTCTGGAAGAATACCATCACCTTGAATTCCGAGGTGGGAGAGCAGATTTTAAAACATGAAATGGTTCATATTGAACAGAAACACTCATTCGATAAGATATGTATTGAGATCATTACTTCTGTTTTCTGGTTCAATCCGTTTTTTCATATCATTAAAAAAGAAATAAGCCTCATCCACGAGTATCTGGCTGATAAAAAAGCCGTAAAACAATCGGACACCAAAGCATTTGCGCAGATGCTTTTAGCAAGCCACTTTTCCGGAACACAGTTGCCTGCCGCCAGTCCGTTTTTAAGTTCAAATCTAAAAAAACGACTCAAAATGTTACAAAAACCAAAAACCAAATTCGGATATGCGCGTAGAATTTTTGCATTACCGGTTTTATTTTCAGTAGCCTTTGCCTATATGGTAAATGCCAAGAACAAAGAAATTAAAGAAACCAATATAGCCATTGAGGAAGCCGTTTCCCAGATCAAAAAAGACACCATCCCTGAAAAAACCGAAAAGCTGGAAATCAGAAAACCTTTCTCTTTCAAAGAATCTGAAAGCAAAAAAGAACTGACAGAGCTTGGGAAAAAGATCGAAGAGAAAAGTAAGGTATTAAAAACCCTGAAACCTGAGAGCAAAGAATTTCAGAGAAATCTGGAAGAAATTGGTGAGCTTTCCGGAGAATTAGGAAAAATTACCAGCTCTGATGATTTTAAAATGGCCTTATCGATGTCCGGCACAGAGACAAAAAGAATCAATGATTTTTTTAAATCTGATGAATGGAAAGGTAAAATGAAAGAGCTTGAAAACCTGGGCGTGGAAATGCCGGATCTTTCTGATCTTCATCTTGAATTTCCTGATGCTCCCACACCGCCCAACGCTCCAAGGGTAAAAGTTTACAGGTTCAATGATATTAACTATCAGAATTTGGGATCCGGAGATACAAAAGCATCCAGAAGAGCGATAAAAGCAGCAAAGGCTGCACAGAAAAAAGCTGAAAAAGCCAGAATTGAAGCCATGGAGCTGGGTGAAAAAGCCAGAATTGAAGCTATGAAAGCAGCAGAAATTGGAAGAATGCAGGGAGGTATTGCCAGGATAGCAGGAGAAAAAGCAAGAATGGATGGTGAACGTGCCAGACTGCAGGGAGAAGCAGCGAGAGCAGCCGGAGAAAAGGCAAGAATGGATGTAGAGAAAATAAGACTGGAAGTGGCTAAAAAAGTAATTGACGGCTCTAAAGGAAACAGCTATTTCTTTAAAAGCACAAACAGCGATAAGCCTTTTCAGAACAATACAATCGTGTTGGAAGCGGATAGAATTACAAATTCCAAGGGAACTACGGTTTCAAAAGGAATAAAAAGATTTAAAGTGAACGGTCTGGACGATACTAAAATTTTCCTGAATGACAGAGAAATTACCAAGGAAGAGATGGAAGCCGTTAAGCCTGAAACTATTGCCAGCATTACTATTAATAAATCAAATGATGGAGCTATCCCGAAAGGAGAAATAAGAATTAAAACAAAGAACTAAAGTACCCAATAAGCTTTGCCAGTGATTTTGAAATTGGCAAAGCTTTTAATACCATAGAAAAAGACAGCATACATTATGAAAAAAAATTATTTGATTTTATTGGTGCTTCTTGGCGTGTTTGCCAATGCACAGGTCAACAGATTCTTTTATGACTATAAATATATTGCAGATTCTACCAATAAAGCAGATGTGAAGAGCGATATCATGCTTCTGGATATTGATAAAAACGGGTCCAAATACTACAGCCGTGAAAAGTTCGTTTCAGATTCTACTACAAAAGCTGATATTGCAAAGCAGGTGAAAGGTGGTTTTGGAGGAAGCATTAATATCAAGAAAAATTTAAAACCCGGAACCATTTTCACAACGGTGATTAAAAAGTATCCGGACTTTGGAGTCTCTTTTTCGGATAAAATTGGGAATACTACTTATAAAGTGGCAGAAGATCAGAAACCTGAGTGGAAGATCTTACCTGATAAGGAAAAAATCGGAGAATACAATACCCAAAAAGCCACAACCAATTATGGCGGAAGAAGCTGGATCGCCTGGTTTTCCACGGATATTCCTTTTCAGGACGGACCGTATAAATTCTATGGACTGCCTGGGCTTATCGTAAAAATTGAAGACACTACGGGTTCCCATATTATGACTTTAATCGGAAATAAGAAAACGGAAGCGGGTTCAGAAGAAGATCTTCAGATTCCGGGGCTCACAATGGTGGGAATAGGCGGTAAAGAAATAGAGATCAGCAAAAAACAGTTCAAAAAAGCCTGGAAAGACTACCTTGCAGATCCTACTAAAGATATGAAGCAGATGATGAGTACACTTCCAGCGGGTGCCGTTATTAATATGAAAAACCAGGACGGGAAAAGCATCGACGCGAATGAAATGTACAAGAATATTGAGAAAAGGGCAAAAGAAGACGTCTTAAAAAATAACAATAAAATAGAACCGGATTTATATAAGTAAATACTTTTCTAACAGATAAAATACAGGATGGTTATTAATGACTATCCTGTATTTTTTTATATTCCCTTATCTTTAAACCTTAAACCTTAAACCTTAAACCTTGAACTTTAAACCCAACCGTATGACAGAAAAGGAAAAATGCGCAGCCGGGCTCTTATACGATGCCAATTATGATAAAGAACTGATCAGTGAACGCATAGCCTGTAAAGACCTGTGTCTGGAGTATAATCAGTTGAAGAACTCAGATGCGGAAAACAGAAATCAATTGATCAGACAAATTCTGGGCGATGTGAAAGAACAGATTTGTATTGAGCCCAATTTTTGGTGTGACTACGGCTATAATATTAAAGTGGGAGAAAATTTTTATGCCAATCATAATCTTACTATATTAGACTGCGCTGAAGTGAAATTCGGGGATAATGTTTTCATTGGTCCGAACTGCAGCTTTTATACCGCCGGACATCCGCTTGATGCCAGACAGAGAAATGAAGGACTGGAATATGCCCACCCGATTACCGTAGGAGATAATGTGTGGCTGGGAGGAAATGTAGTGGTACTGCCGGGCGTTTCCATTGGAAATAATGCTGTGATAGGAGCGGGAAGCGTGGTCACCAAAGATATTCCGGAATATGCTGTTGCTGTGGGAAATCCTTGCAGGGTAATTAAAAATGTTGAAGAAAATTTAAAATCATATTAATCATTTCATGAAAAAAGTAACCACCTTATTCATTCTCCTGTTAACCCTTTCAGTCTTTGCTCAGAGTCAGAGATTCATTTATGAGTATAGGTATAGCATTGATTCTACAGCAAGAGATGTCCGGGAGACTGAAATAATGTTTCTGGATGTTATTCCGAAGGGATCTAAATTTTACAGCAGCGATGTCTTTAAATCAGATTCTATTTGGGCAGCTGCTATGGATATACATGTTAAGCGTGGAATAGAAATGGATCTTTCAAAAATTAAGTTTAAAGGTAAAATTCGTTATAGTGTTGAAAAGTCATATCCTGATTATTCGGTAAATTTTTTCAATTCTCTTGGCATTGATATATATATGGTAGAGGATGGAAGAAAACAAAAATGGAAAATTCTTCCTGACAAAGCAAAGATCGGAGAACTGGCTGCTCAAAAAGCTGTTTGCGAATTTGCAGGCAGAAAATGGACTGCATGGTTTACCACAGACCTGCTCATTCAGGATGGACCCTATAAATTCTATGGACTTCCCGGACTCATTGTAAAGTTAGAGGATTCCAGCCAGACGCATTCATTCGAACTAAAGGGAATTAAAAAACTTCCGGAAGGATATGAATGGAAGAATTCCGGAGAGAATGCTTTTAACCTTATTAAATTGAATGAAACAAAATATAAACAAGCTTTTAAAGATTATTGTAAAGATCCGATGAAAAGTGAAAAGCTGATGCAGGCACAAAGCCGTGATGTTTTGGAAATTGATGATTCAGGAAAACTGGTAAAAACTTCTAATGCGAAGAGAAAGGAGAGAGAAATGCAATTGATTAATCAAATTAAAAAGGAAAATAATATTCTGGAAATGGATCTGTTGAAATAAAAGAATGAAGTTGTCTAAAAAACTTCCCAGGAATAATCCCCGAATCCAAAAGTTCCGGGGATTATTTTTGTTGTTTATTCTCTAAGACTTATTTTTAAAACTGACTCAAACCGTTAATGATGGAACCTGCCAATAGTCTTTATCTTTTTTTAGAGATTATTTTTTTAGGTTGCCGGCAAAAGGAGTAATTTTATTAGACGCAAAGATTTTTAAACGATGTTAAATTTAAAGGAAAGCAAAGAATTCGACTGCGTCGTGATGAAGCGAATGGATAATACGCTCGCTTAATCGAATCAATGCAAATTGATTCCGTCTTTGCCCCCTCAAGGTATGCGGTATTAGAATGAAACTTTGCGTTAAATTTTATAATTTTTTACTTTAGGTGATACTGAATTTAGAGGAAAGTAAAGAATCAAAATCGAACTTTGTGTTGAAAACTAATAAAAAAAGACCGTCTCAATTTTGAGACAGCCCCTTTATATCTGAATAGCTTTTTAATAATTAAGCTAATTTCTGAGAATCTGCAATAAACTGAGCCAGTCCGCTGTCTGTTAACGGGTGCTTCAATAAACTCAAGATCGGAGGAAGTGGAGACGTAATCACATCTGCCCCGATTTTAGCACAGTCGATGATGTGCATAGAATGACGGATAGATGCTGCAAGGATTTCAGTCTCATACATATAGTTGTCAAAAATTAATCTGATTTCCTGGATAAGACCCAGTCCGTCAGTAGAAATGTCATCCAGTCTTCCCAGGAAAGGAGAAACATAAGTAGCCCCTGCTTTAGCTGCTAAAAGCGCCTGTCCTGCAGAGAAAATAAGCGTACAGTTTGTTTTGATCCCTTTGTCGGAGAAATATTTTAAAGCTTTGATCCCGTCTTTGATCATTGGGATCTTCACAACGATATTAGGGTGGATTGCTGCCAATTCTTCCCCTTCTTTGATCATTTCTTCATACGTAGTAGAAAGTACCTCCGCAGAAATATCTCCGTCTACAAGCTCACAGATCGTTTTGTAATGGTTCTTGATAGCCTCGTTTCCCTGAATTCCTTCTTTTGCCATTAAGGAAGGGTTGGTTGTTACACCATCTAAAATTCCAAGGTCTCTTGCTTCTTTGATCTGCTCTAAATTGGCGGTGTCAATAAAAAATTTCATTTTGTTCGATAGATTTATTACCGCAAAGATAAGAATTCCGTTTGTGAGTGGAAAATTTTAATTTTGTTTCGGGGTTCGGGGTGCGAGTTCCGAGATTCGAGTTTCGGGGTTTGAGTTTCGCGGCGCGGGATACGGGCTGAGTGGTATAGAGTAGGAGAATTTAGTGTTTAAGATTGTCAATCCGGAAGTATATTGTATGAATGACAAGCATCAGGTGGCAGAGGCTCCCGAAGCCACCGGTAATATTTCCTCACCCGTATCCTCGAATCCCGCACCGCGAAACCCGCACCCGCATCCAATAAATCACTACATTTGTTAAACATGAAAAATAACAGTTTTACAGCCGTACTGGACATTATCGGGATCAATCCCTTTGTTTTCGTTCCGGAAGAAATCCTGGCTGAGATTTTCAGAGAAGCCGGAAAAGACAAGAGCCCGATTCCGGTGAAAGGAACCGTAAACGGAAAAGAGTTCAAGCAGAACCTGATGAAATATTTAGGGGAATGGAGACTCTATGTCAATCTTATCATGTTGAAAAATTCTCCTAAAAGAATAGGGGAAACTCTGGAAATTTCAATAGAATATGATGATTCAGACCGGAGCATTTCTATTCATCCCAAACTGGATGAAGCGATTAAATCAAGTCCTGTAGCGGTCAGCAATTTTGAAAATCTGATTCCATCCCGAAGACATGAACTGATCCGCTATATCAATAACCTGAAAACAGAAGCCAGTATCGACAGAAATATTGAAAAGATTATCCGGCATCTCCATGGCGAAACAGATTTCTTTGGAAAGAAGATTGATTAGGGTCAGGAAGCCTCAAGCCAGAAGAGGGAAGTTATGGAGGTCCAAAGAAAAACATAAAGGTGGACTTATTGATTTAAACAAGCTTTAAACACCAATAGTATTCACAAATAACCACAATCATCTGTGAAAATCTGCGAAATCTGAGGAAAAAAAAACTCAAAGTGCACAAAGTAATCTAAAGAGAAATAGTATACCATAGATAAGTTTACGCCTTTGTTGATCTTAAAATCAAGAGTAAATCAGGTAAAAAACTTTGTCTATCCTTGTGTTAAATAATCTTACATCTGTTTAGGCGAATAAAAAAATCCGGAAACAATTTCCGGATTCAGTATTTATGAATTTAAAGCTTTGCTCAATTTTAACGCATCCTGATTGGTCGGATCGTATTCTATAGATTTAGCAATATGTTCTTTTGCTTTATTGGGGTCAGTTTTCTGTTCTGTAAACGCCAGATAGAAATAAGCGTAAGCCAGATTTTTCTTATTTTGCTCTACCTCTGCAGGTTTTACAGTGGCAATATATTTTTCATAAGCACTTCTTGCATTGGTATCATCTTTAGCCGACTGATAGGCGTATGCCTGGCTGTAATATGACGGAGCCCAATCCGGCAGCAATACGGAGATTTTTTTCCATGTATCCACTGCATTGGTCCAGTCTGAGGCATCCTGATAAGCGGCAGCCAGTTTTGCTAATGCATCCGTATCTTTTGGATTGGCTTCAATTTGTTTTTTTAGGCCGTCAATCGTTGCATTACTTCCTGTCTGTGCGGTTGTGGCTGGAGTTGTGGTGGTGTTTGCAGTATCCGTTTTTGTTGTCTGTGCATTTACCAAACCTGCTGTTCCTGCAAATAATAATCCCAGAAATAAATTTTTGATATTAATTTTAGTCATTTTCATAATCTTACATTTTTTAAAATTCTTCTTTCTAAAATTCAATAATAATTCCAGAAAGCTATAAAATTTAGAAGCTTTAAGGTTTTTTAGAAGATATTAACGGATACCGTGTTTTTTTTAGCGTAATTTTTGATTCGTTGGAGTTTGAGTTTATCTTTGTAATTCGGTTTTTTATTACACAATCATAATAATATCTTGACATGAACATCATATTAGCATCCACTTCCACTATTTTCGGCGGTGAATATTTAGAATACTTAAGAGAAGAATTAATCAGACTTTATCAGGGAATTGATGAAATTATTTTCATTCCTTTTGCAAGACCCGGCGGTATTTCCCATGAAGACTATACAGCGAAAGCAAGATCTTTCTTTGAAACCATCGGTATTAAGGTAAGAGGTCTTCATGAATTTGAAGATAAAACAGAAGCTTTAAATAATGCCCGCGGTTATTTTACAGGTGGCGGAAATACATTTTTGCTGGTAAAAACGTTGCATGAAGAAGGTTTAATGTCTGTTTTAAAGGAAAATGTTGAATCCGGAAAAGCCTATCTGGGATGCAGTGCCGGAAGTAATATCGGAGGTCAGAATATGAAAACCACGAATGATATGCCCATTGTATATCCGCCAAGCTTCGAATGTATGGGGCTGGTTCCGTTCAATATCAATCCGCATTATCTTGATCCCAATCCTGAATTGAAACACAATGGGGAAACCAGAGAAACCAGGATCAGAGAATTTCTGACGCAAAATAATTTAAAAGTAGTTGGTCTTCGTGAAGGAAACTGGATCAGAAGAACAGGAGATGCGATTACAGTAGAAGGCAGTGAACTGACGAGGATTTTCGAAAAAGATAAAGAACCTTACGAAATAGAGACGGGAAGCATTCTTTAAGCCGCTCAAACAAGCTCTTATTTTTATTATATTTGATCAGGAATTGAATATAATGCTTTGTGAAATACATTCATAGGCTGATGTTCAACTCATAAGCGGAGCCGGAACATTGGCTGAAAACTCAGATTTATAAAAAATGACAATGAAAAAAACACTTGCAGTGCTTACACTGTCGGTTCAGATGATCACTGCTCAGAATATTGCGCAGAAACTGGATAAAGCCACCAAAGATCTTATGGAGTCTTCGGGTGCGGTGTCATCCGGATTATCATTCTATGTTACAGATGAAAACGGGACATTTATTTATGAATATCAGGGCAGTAAAGGTTTGTCCACTGCCTCTACCCAGAAGGTCTTCACCGCAGCAGCAGCTCTTGAAACTTTAGGAAAAAACTATACTTTTAAAACAACGGCCGGTTACTCAGGCAACCTGTCTTCAGGAATATTGAACGGGGATCTTATCATCAGTTCGAACGGCGATCCTACATTGGGAAGCTGGCGGTATGACGCCTATAAACCTGAAAATTTCAAAAACAAAGTCATTGAAGCTCTTAAAAATGCCGGAATTAAGAAGATTTCCGGTAATCTGGTGATTGATGATTCTTATTTTGACCATCAAACGATTCCCGGCGGATGGCCATGGGATGATCTGGGGAATTATTACGGAGCCGGAGTCTGGGGCGTGAACTGGAGAGAAAATCAGTTTGATATTAATATTAACGGAACAGAGTTCAAAGGTTTTTCCTATCCACTGGAAAATGTAAAATGGCTCAATGATCTGAAGGCAGGAGGAAGCTCTGATCAAAGTCTGATTTTTACGGCTCCCCATTCCGAAGTGGCATTAATTAACGGAACCTTACCGGCAGGAAAAACAGTGACGGTTTCAGGTGCGCTGCCTAATCCGCCGCTTCAATTGGCAACAGAAGTTCAGAAATGGCTGAAAGAATCCGGAATCGAAATCTCAGGAAAAGCAGTGACGTCCTCACAGCTTGAGCTTGAAGGAAAACCTGTTCCGGCAGCTGCAAAAAATACTATCCTTACCTATCAGTCACCGACTTTGGATAAAATCGTATATTGGTTTTTAAGAAAAAGCGTCAATCTGTACGGGGAAACTTTGATCAAAACTTTAGGAAAGGAAAAGAAAGGAAATTCCAGCTTTAAAAACGGAGTGGCTTATTTAAAGGAATTCTGGAAATCAAAAGGGATCAACCCGAATATGATCAATTTTGCAGATGGAAGCGGTCTTTCGCCCCAGAATTATGTAGCAGCCAAAGCAGAAGTTCAGGCTTTGCTGTATGCGAAAAAACAATCCTGGTTTGATGCTTATTATGATGGTTTTCCGGTTCAGGATAACGGCATGAAGATGAAAAGCGGAACGATGAGAGATACCAAATCTTTTGCAGGCTATCATACTGCGAAAGACGGTAAAAAATATACATTTTCCATCATTATCAATAACTATCAGGGAAGCGGAAATGCAGAACTGCAGAAAATTCTGAATGTTTTAAAATAAAAAGATTTGAGGAAATCCATACTTGCCAGACTGAATAACTGGATTATATTTATGCTGATGACGCTGGTGGTGGTTACCATTGTAGTGGCTTCAACTATTTTGATCAATTTTCTAAGGAAAGAGGAGATCAAAAGGGTAGATATTCTGGTAAGCGCACTGAAATTTCAGCAGGAAGTAACCCCAAGTCTGGAAGTGCAGGAACTGATCCTTAAAATATACAGCTCGAACACCACCATTCCAATGATCGTACTGGACAGGGAAGACCGTCCGATGGTTCATAAAAATATTCCTCAGGAAATTGAAAACGATCCTGTTCTGGTAACACTGCTGGCGAAAAAGATGGCGAAAAGCTATCCGCCGATTGAAATTAAAGTGCCCAACGGGAACAATCAGTTTGTGTATTATGATAACTCTCAGATTCTTAATAATTTACGATATTCACCTTTCATCTTAGGCTTTTTTATTCTGTGTTATTTCCTGTTTTCATTCTGGTTTTTGAGGACCATCAAGAAAACCGATGAAGGCTATCTCTGGGCCGGGCTGGCCAAGGAAACCGCCCACCAGATCGGAACACCGCTGTCATCCATGATCGGCTGGATAGAAATCATGAAGCTGGATAACCCGGAATCTGATGGCGTACACGAAATTGAAAGAGATATTGAAAGACTGAGAACCATTTCCGAGCGTTTCTCTAAAATAGGCTCCATTCCTGAACTGAATGACCTGAATTTCAATGAAACCATTTCTGAGAATTATGATTATCTGAAAACCAGGATTTCCAAGAAAATAGATTTTAGCCTGCACCTTCCAACATATACGATTCTGGTTCCGCACAACAAAATCCTGATGAGCTGGGTGATTGAAAACCTCGTGAAAAATGCGGTAGATGCTATGAAAGGAGAAGGCGTGCTTGAAATGTATGTTTTTGAAAGAAACAAAAATATCCTCATAGAAGTCAAGGATTCCGGAAGCGGAATGACGAAGCAGCAGGTGAGAAATGTATTCAAACCGGGCTATTCCACGAAGAAGAGAGGCTGGGGGCTTGGTCTTTCACTGGCCAGAAGGGTCATCCACGAATACCACAACGGAGATATTAAAATTTCCCAGACCGAAGTAGGAAAGGGAAGTACCTTCAGAATTACAATCAGAAAAGGATAAACAGAGCCTTTTGTTTTCTGTTTTCAATGCTTTAAAACTTTATCAGTATTAAAAAAAGTTAAATCCTCCCCATGTCGGCAGGATTATCCAAATTATAGATAAATTTGCACTTCTTCCGGATGCCGACTGATCCAGCGGCTCCATTCCAGAATTTATATTTCGGTCAATTAATTAAAATACTATAAAAAATTATGAAGAAAAGTGTTAAGGTTTTAAGTGTGTTGTTTTTATTCTTAATTAATAGTTTTAATGCGCAGGAGCGCGAGTTTGTCATTGGTCCATCCTTGGGCAAAAACCTTTATCTGTACAGGACATTCGGTGTTTTCGGCGGTAAAGAATATTCGGCCAATTCGGTGTATCTGGTGACGAAAAAAGGCGTGGTTCTTTTTGATGTTCCATGGCAGAAAACCCAGTATCAGAGCCTTATGGATACGATAAAAAAGCGTCATAATTTACCGGTAATTGCAGTATTTGCCACACATTCCCATGATGACAGGGCAGGAGACCTGAGCTTTTACAATAATAAGGGAATCAGTACTTATGCAACTGCTAAAACGAATGAACTGCTGAAAAAAGAAGGGAAAGCAACTTCAAGTAAAATAACAGAGACCGGAAAAAAATATAAAATAGGCGGGGAGGAGTTTGTTGTAGATTTCCTGGGTGAAGGACATACAGCAGACAATGTGGTAGTATGGTTTCCAAAATACAATGTTCTGGACGGAGGCTGTTTAGTGAAAAGCAGTTCTGCTGTTGATCTTGGTTACACAGGTGAAGCCAATGTACAGCAATGGCCTGCAACCATGCAGAAACTGAAAGCCAAATACCCGGCCAGTGCCAAGATAATTCCCGGCCACGATGTATGGGAAGGCAACGATCACGTAAAGCATACGCTGGAGCTTCTGAAAAAGCAAGGCGGTAAATAAAAAATAAAAAAGCGGGAAATTTTTCCCGCTTTTTTTTACCATTTTAATCTTTGGATTTAATTATTTCTTTCCGGTCAGCCACTGGCTTTGCAGTTTCTGTTCTGCCGGAGTTGGATTCGCTTTGTATTGCAGCGTTTCTATCGTCATTTTATCCAGGATAGCTTTACCTTTTAGCTCTATCTTATCTGTTTTGTCACCGTTTTTTCTAAGAACAGTCACGGTAACATTCTGTCCATCTTTAATGGTTTTGGTATAACTGATAAAATCCTGCATTTTCTGGATATCAATTGTTTTTCCGTCAAGAGAAACGATTTCATCGGTGATTTTAAATCCTACACTTTTTGCAAAAGGGGACAGTGCAGAGCTTTCATCGAATACAAAGGTATTGTTCTTCTCATTATAACCCGTCTGGTTGGGATCTTTGATGAACCAGAACAATGGTGGTGTATCCTGCTTTTTAGCTTCTACGCCTACCATATTCAGGTATTCTGCATAAGGTGTCGGCTGGTTTCCTGCAATGTATTTATTATAGAAATCTTTCACCTGTGGATATCCGGTAACAGTTACCAGCTCATCAATCAGTTTGTCATCTTTGAAAGGTTTGTTTTCTCCGAATCTCTGGGACAGTTTTCTGATCATATCGCGGTAGCCCATTTCTCCGTTAGACAGCTTTCTCAGCTCAATATCAAGACACATCGCCAGCAATGCTCCTTTTTCATACACGTTTCTGTACTGATCCTTATATTCGTCCTTCAGAATATTTTTACTCATCACCGTAAACGGCATGGTATCATCGTAATTTTTTGAATTGGTGATCTTCTCATTCATTCTCTGAAGGAATTCATCCTTGTTGATCAGCCCTTCCTGGATCTGGAAAAGGTTGGCAAAATATTCCGTTCCGCCTTCATACATCCAAAGATGCTGGGACATTTTAGGATCTGCGTAATCAAAATAATGGATCTCTTCTGAATGCGTTTTCAGAGGATTTACCGTATGGAAAAACTCATGGGAAACAACGTCCGTGATGGTTTTATCAATAGCATCTTTCGGCATCATTTCAGGAAGTACCACACTGGTAGACTCGTGGTGCTCCAGTGCTCCGAAACCTTTGATCTGCGGCCCCTCACCTCCTGAAAGATAAAGCATGATCGCATATTTTTTATTGGTATTCATATCACCCAGGAATTTCTTCTGGGCCAGTACCATTTTTTCAAGATTATCTTTAAAGTCGGCTGCCTTATATTTTCCGGTTGGGGAATAAACGCCAAGGACCAGATCCATTCCTCCTGCATTGAAAGTGATGTAATCCGGTTTGGTATACATCAGCGGAGAATCCGTTACTTTAGCATAATTGGCCAGGGTAAAGGTATCTGTAGCATCAGATTTGTCCTGATCTACCAACGCTGTTGTTCCATAGAATCCGGCTGGCTTCTGAACGATCAGCTGGTAAGGAACATCCTGCATATTATCAATATATCCGATAAATCCGTGGGTGTTGATCATATAAACTTTACCCTCTTCAATATCAGTTCCTGACGGAGAAAATACCGCTTTATGTTTTGAATTATCCATTTCATCATCAAAACTGTCATTAACCAGATAAGTTACTTTGGTTAAATCTTTAGCGTTTTTTAATGAATACGTGTTGTCATTCACTTTGGTATAGGCAATTTCTCTTCCTTTGTTGTCGTAAAATTTGATGCCTTCCACGAATCTTCCGTAGTCATCTACAGAATAGGTTCCCGGAACGGTTTTAGGGAAATGAAACTTGATGTCTCCTGATTTCATTTTAGGAAATTCCATCGTAACGGCTACTTTGTCGTCTTTTACATTCACAAGATCAATCGTAGTTTTGATGGATTGGGCATTGGCCATAAAGGCTGCAAAAAGGCCCAGACTGATTGCTGTTTTTTTCATTAGGTTTGAATTTTATAGTTAAATAGTAGTTTTTTTTATCGTTTTGTTACGGACCGCGGTATTAAACTTTTCTTAAAGTTTTTGAAAATAAAAGGGCAAAAAAAGCAAAAAAGGCAAAATCACAAAGATGGAACTGCCTTTTTGTTTCAATTTTAGAAATTTTTATTGACCATTTACATCATTAGTCATTTCGTCTTCACTTATTGGGTCTGTGTATAATTAATAAAATAATTCTTATTAAATTCCACAGGACTGCTTTTCTTAAGCTTTACCGTCTGCCAGTTTTCTGTAGGGCTGATGGTTTGATCTCCATTAATGATAACAGGAAGTTTAAGATCTTTAACCACATCAGTGTAGCGGAATTTTAAAGAATCTCCGGTTTGAGAATACTCAAGTGTCGGGATCTTTGTGGTTCTTAAATACTGATTAAAAATAGTGGAAAGATCAATTCCTGATTTTGATGACATATAATCTTCGATCTGTTTTGTGGTAACCGTCTGATGATAAAAATCCTTGTTCAGGCCTCTTAAGATCTGTCTGAATTTTTCATCATTATTGATTATCTGTCTGATGGTATGAAGCATATTGGCTCCTTTCGGGTACATATCGCCGCTTCCTTCATTTCTTACGCCATACTTTCCAATGATCGGAACATCGTTCTGGATCATATTTCTGACCCCAATACCATAAACATCGGCTGATTTTTTATCCATATATTTTTCAACGAAAAGCACCTCGGAATACATCGTGAAACTTTCGTGAATCCACATGTCTGCCTGATCTTTTGCTGTAATATTGTTCGCAAACCACTCGTGGCCGCTTTCGTGGATAATGATGTAATCCCATTTAAGGCCTACACCTGTTTCGGAAAGATCTCTACCCAGATAGCCATTCTGATAGCCGTTTCCATAGGCTACGTTGCTCTGATGCTCCATTCCAAGATAGGGAGAGTCAACCAGTTTGTAAGAATCCTCGTAAAAAGGATAAGGTCCGAACCAGTATTCAAATGCAGAAAGCATTGGTTTTACCTGCTGGAACTGTTTCTTAGCTTTTTCCAGGTTGTGGTCCAGTACCCAGTAATCAAGGTCCAGTTTTCCTTTTTCACCGGTGAATGTATCTTTAAAATTAACATATTTCCCAATATTCGGGATGATAGAATAGGCATTGATCGGATTTTTTACTTCCCAGGTATAAGCTGTTTTTCCACCTTCTGCTTTTTTGCTGATCAGTCTTCCGTTTCCTACGCCCACCAGGTCATTCGGAGTAATGATTTTCATGATGATCCCGTTTTCAGGCTCGTCACTCCAGATATCTTTTGTCGGAAGCCAGATGGATGCTCCGATTCCTTCATCGGCAACACTCATCCACGGATTTCCGTTTTCATCTTTAGCGAAAACCCAGCCTCCATCCCAGGGTGCATTTTTTGCAATCACAGGCTGGCCGGAATAGGTGACGTCAAGGGTATATTTTTCTCCTTTTTTAAAATTCTTTTTAGCAGTGACAAAAATAAAATCGCCGTCCTGTTTAAAGTTGGCAATTGGGAAATTACCTTCTACTTTATCCGCTTTCATCGGCTTTTGAAGGTCGATTTGAAAAACCGGATCTGTAACATCTTTGGTGATTTCAAAACTGATTTTATTGTATCCTTTAATGCTTTTTTTTGCAAAATCCGGTTCTACGGAAAGGTCGTATTTTTTCACATCCCAGAAGTTCCGGAATTTCGTATCAGAACCTTTCAAAGTATCCTGTTTGGTGAAAGCCTTATCATGCTCAAAGAACTGCCCGAAAACAAGCCCCGATGCGAATAAAAGTGTATAGGTCAGCTTTTTCATTTAAAATCAAATTAAATTCAACCAAAAATAGAAAAATTAATATCAATAATTTAGATTTAAACACAAATAATTTGCACTAACCTGAGTTCGGGATAAGGTATTTTTGTTTTTTTAAGACTGGTCAGGAAGTCTGAAGCTGGAAGAGGGAAGTTATTGAAGGGCAGAGGTAGAAATAGACTGTGGTTTTTATTAATTTTTTTAATCCGGTTCAACAAATTTAAAGGTAAATGTTTAATACCAATGGCTAATAGTTACTTCCTTCTTCCAGCTTCCAGCCTTTTAATCTTAACTTCTTATCCCGAACTCAGGTTAACTACTTACTGAAACAGATGACCCAGAACACTCCGCTTATGTATGTCCAAAGCAGGGAAAAAATGATATGGGTAATGGTTTCAAAAGTTTTTCCTTTCCATAATTTTGAAGAATATCCAAAAAACTGAATAAACAGCCGGATGGTCCAGAAGACCGCTAATCCAAGCGCAATTTTTTTACCCAAACCGGGTTCTGTCAGCTCTTGCGGAGAGGTGATACAAAGCAAACCCATAAGAAATACAGTTAAGGCTATAAAGATGGTATGAACCCACATCATTTCCCTGTTCATCAGGCTTAATGACTGAAGTTCCTGTTTCCAGTTAAAATATTTAGGAAAAATAATATGTACAAATGCCAAAGCAATTAAAAGCGTTCCAATGATTTGTAAGTGAAGTTCCATAATATGGGATGGTTAGGGTGTACAAATAAAAATTGACATAAAAGGGGTGAATTTTACTTCTTCAAATGATGAAAAGCCTGCACTTTTAAAAGCATTTTTCCATACCGCTTTTGAAAAAAAATGCGTGAAGCCTACAGAAAAGGCTAAAAAATTCGGGAAATCCCTCAGGTGCTCTACCATAATTATTTTCCCGTCGGTTTTGCATAAGCGACGGCATTCTTTTAAAAATATGATCTTTTCTTCATGTGACCTGATCTCATGTGCCACGGAAAGCAGAAAAATAATATCAGCTGACTGATCAGGCAATGGAATTGAATTGGAATGCATCTGCTGGGTGTCAGGATATACAATACTCACTTTTCTGGCTCTTATTATAGCCGGTTCCGTATGCCGTTTCGCATCATAAAAATCAAATACTTTTAAACCGGCCTGTGGAAAGTTGTTTTTGATGATGTAGCTCGTTTCATCAAACCCTGCATTGATATTTAAAATGTTTTTTACTTTCGATTCATCAACAGAACAGTTCTTCAGCCATTGAAAATCATAATATCCCGAAAAATCATAAACATATGCTGATACTATTAACGGCATGATAAGCCCGTAAAGAAATGCGGCTATGATGAGCCAGTATAAAAGATCTGACCATTCAAATATCTTGTGACTGGCCGTAATTAAAGCTAAAATTCCTATTCCTATTATATAAAAATGACGGTTAAAGCTTAAAATATTTAAGACGCCCTGAAATTTTCTTCTTTTTGTTTCCATGGTTCAATTTTTCCTTTTTTCCAGTAGTATGGAATGTTTTTAATGATAAATGCATTGGCTAAAACAGGATTATCCAGTTTAAGACTTTCTAAAAATCCGAAATTATAGTTGAGAATCTCTACGGGTGCCGGAGTCCAGTTTTGTCTTACGCCTTCGATGATAAGGACTTCCTGAGTTCCTTTATTGTAAGTAAAAGTAAAAGGTAAGGGCCCTGCAAATCTTCTTGCTTCTTTCCAGTCTGCGAAGGGAGAATGGGGTGGCAGAGGGATATTTTCTTCTTTTTTACTGATACTTACTTTAAATTTTGACTTAACAGATTGTATTTCTTTTACATTCTCTTTTTCCGTTTGCTGAATATCTGTTGTGGAATAATTGTAGTGGGTGAATACATTACCCATCAATTCCATTTTCTTTTTATCCGTTTCAGATTTAAGAATATACAGCCCGCGCAGCCTCTTTCCTGTATTGCTCCTGTATCTTACAAATACCCGGTAGCCGATCAGGAAAAAATCATTTCCCATCAACTTTGGAAAGCCTTTTGGGCGTAAATCTTTTGTCTGAACCATTGCTGCTGCTACAAAGGCCCATTGATCCTGAAAAGTATCGAGTTCCAGACATTCCGGAATAAGAGGCTGCAGTTGTTCTTTAGGAACGGCAAACGTCAGAACAAGAGAGCTTTCAAAAAAAGCTTCTACAGCAAACGGATGGTTTTTTAAAAAGTCAAACATGGTGATTTAGTTTTTTTGGATTTAAATGAAATTCATTAAAATAAATAAGCAGAATAAAGAGAAAAGCAAATAGGGAATTGAATCTGCCCCAAAGCAGTAAATCCGGAGCCAATATAAATTCAAGTATATTCATAGAAGCAATGAGTGTAATTTGAGCAAGTGCATTGAATCTGGAGTGAATTCCCGTTAATACCCATACCGCCATTACCATTTCTGAGCAACCGATCAGAACAGTTAACAGTCTTGAATAATCGCCACCTAAAATCCTTGCAACAATCTCTTCGTGACGCGGAACAAAGTTCAATATTTTGCAGAAAAGACCATTGATAACCCAGACTGTGGCTATACCATAATGTATTATTTTATAAATGCTTTTCATAAGATTAATAATTGATCGGATTAATTTCTATTCAAAGATAATAATATTTTTGAACTTTCAGTAATTATTGAAAATAAAATATTAAAAATGTGAAAATAAATTGTGAGCTTATAAAATCCAATCAAAACAGGCATACAAAAAGCCCGGCTTTTAGCCGGGCTCTGTTTATGATAAAATAAAAGGATTATTTCTTAATGAATTTCAATCTTGAAACCGTTCCTTTATCTTCAATTGTAATCACATATACTCCTGTGCTTAGCTTAGAGACAGGGATTTTCTGACCTGCAACAGTACCGTTCATTACTGCTTGTCCAGCCATATTGAAAATACTGAATTGTGCATTGGAAGAAATATTCGTCACGTTCAGAACATCATAAGCCGGGTTAGGATAGATCTGTACGGAAGTATTGTCTTTCACAACGTCGCTGGTACCTAAAACCTGAGGAAGAATTTTTACTGCGTAATCTTCAATTTCCCCATAAGCGAAGTTGGAACAACCGCTGGTTGGCTGATCATCATAGGTCAGGACAACTCTCATAGTGGTATTTAAAGGTCCTGCATAAGCATCAGCAGGTACCGTAAATGTTGCTGAAACCGGTGTTACAATGCTGGCTGCACTGGTATGGATGATTTCAGAAGCAGAGAAGTTTCCGTCTCTGTTGAAGTCGATCCAGGCAGTTACTCCGTCATTATACTGAGCTGCGCTCCACTGTTTTGTAATGCTCACTGTATTACCGGCAGAACCTTGTGTAAGGGTGATCAGTTTGGCAGGATCTGCTGCATAGCTTGTATATGCTGCACCTGCAGTTGCATTTGACATTGGAGTTTGCCCAACAGGAGTTACTGTAACATTGGAGATAAATTCGTCCGCTGGATTGGCAGATGTGTTGGTACACAATGCGTATCCTAATGTTGTAAAGTTGGCTACTGCAGAGAATGTTCCGGTTGTAGAACCGCATATGTTGGCTACCTGATATTCATACTGTGTTGTATTCTCCAGTCCGGATAGGAAAGAAGAGTTAGCCGCTACAGTAGCAGAAATCCATGTTGGAGCTCCCACTTTTCTATATCTTATCGTATACTGGCTTCCCTGAAGTGCTGCCCAGTTGATATTGGCAGAAGACATGGTAATACCTGAAACTGCAATTCCGGTAGGTTCTACTGTAGAACATGCTGAACTGTTTGCACTAACGGTTGCGTTACCGATAGCATAGAATACATTATTGATAGCACTTACTCTGATCTTTACATTGGATCCGGCTGCAAGAGCAGAGAACATAAATGGTTCAGATCCGTCATTAGGAGTGGAAGGTGTAATGACAGTCCAGTTTGTTCCATTATCCGTAGTGTAATCAATCTTAACATTCTGTGCATTATAGGTGCTGTTGTTTGTATTGACTACATCCCACGTGATGGCTCCGGCTGTATTATTATAAACGTTAGTTGAAGTTACTTTGAATGGTCCGTCGTTTCCTACTTCCAGATCAATTCTTCCGCTTTGGGTCTGTTGTTTTGTAATATCAGGATTGTTGTCTCTTACAGTTACTTTGAATCTCATCCCTCTTGGAACATTCGCAACGGTTTCCCAACCAGGAATATTTGAAACAGAACCGTTAAGCACTGTAGAAAGAAGCGGGAAATATCTTGTAGGAGAAGCAGAAGGCATCACGGATCTGAAATTGGCTCCATGTCTGCGTGTTGCACTTACTGCTCCGAAAGTGGCTTGTGCAAGGTCATACTGTTCCCATGTATATGTCATAGGGTCATTTTGTGCATCAGTGGCATCTGCAGTTAAAACAAATGCAGTTCCTTTCGGAATCGTTCTGCTGGTAAGAGGCTGAATGGTTGGAGGCGTGTTATTTGTAATCGCAGTGATAGTACCACACTCCTTGGAATTCACATAAGCCTGTACTTCTTCAATATTTTTAACGTGGAAATAAGCATCAGAATTCATCTGTACGTTGGCATTCGTAATACCTGCATATCCCATGATCGTAGATCCTGATCCCGGTTCCATATGAGCACCGTGCTGAGCAAGCGACATCGTGTGTGCACCTCCGAACTGGTGGCCTATTTCGTGAGCTACAAAATCAATATCATAAGTATCTCCGAAAGGCTGGTCTACGATATTCGGAGAGGTAATTCCTGCTCCTTTTGAGGTGGCATCGTTGTTGTTAGCCGGGTTGATACAAACGTTTCCTACACGGCCCGCGCTTCCGCCTCCTCCTCTGTGTCCGAAGAAGTGACCGATATCGTATCCTGCATTTCCAATGGCAGCGGTAATCGTCTGCTGAACCTGAAGATTCCAGGCACCTGGAGCACTGAATGTTCCGTTGGCATTTTGGATTACATTAGAGTATGGATCTGTAGCGGCATCTGTATAAATCAACTGAGGAAGATCCAGTACATTCATGTGAATACCAAAATCTTTTTCAAATACCCCGTTTACTCTTGCCATAGTGGCATTAATACGGGTAGCAGCACCTGCAACACCTCCTGCAAGCTGGGTATATTCAGCATTTACAGAGATCGCTATTCTGTAGGTTCTGTATTTAAGATCATTGTTTTTATTGGCACTTCCTAAGCCCTGAACGTTTTTAGACGCCAGCAGCTTACTCATTTCCTTTTTTGAATGTTCAGGCTCATCGGTTGTACATTCAAACGGATGTCCATCCTGTACCTTATTGGATTTGAAGAATACGCCGTAAACATTTCTTTCTTTATTGATAGGCTCAATAAATTCATATTTTCCGGTAGAAGCATCAAAAATCATAGACTGGAAATCATTCGGAGCCGTACTGAATCTGATCTGCTTTTGCGGATTGTCTATTCCAACCCCTGAATACGCTCCCAAACCATAACGGTCTGCCATAGATTTTTCAACTACAGGAGCACTGTACACTGAAAATCTTTCTACTTTTCCATTAGCTGTAGGTAAAGAAATAATTACCGGGCTGCCGCCTTTTCCTGCTTCAGGTGCATCTTTTAAAAGTTCTCTTACAGAATTCAGATCTACTGTGTATGAGTACAATACATTCACTTCCTTCCTTATCGGAGCTACTTTCTGAGATACAGGCTCCCAGCTTTGTGCATTTAACCCTATAAAGCTTGAAGCCAATGCACAAACAAGAATAATTCTCTTTTTCATAAAATTTCTAGATATTGTTTAAGCAAATATAGAATTATTTAGCATTATATCAATGTATAAGTGATTATAATGTGAGTTTTCATATTTTATTTTTTGAATTAATTATAGAAAAATATCATTTAAACTGCGTGTTTTAAAGAATTTATTTTATTTATATTGATATTTTATTAAAATAAATAAACAAGAAACAGTCTGTTGAGAAATAAAATATTTTTCACAACAATTGAATAACAT
Organism: Chryseobacterium endalhagicum; assembly: GCF_016745235.1. GTDB lineage: Bacteria > Bacteroidota > Bacteroidia > Flavobacteriales > Weeksellaceae > Chryseobacterium > Chryseobacterium endalhagicum. The sequence continues at coordinate 1,789,727 of NZ_JAELVM010000001.1, forward strand.
GTATTTTAAAGAAAAATGTCTCTGTAAGAGTATTCTTTACAAATCCCATAAGAATTCAGTCCATAAAAAATTGAAATATTCTCTGTTGCAAAAACAACAAACAGAGTATTCGTAATTTAGCCAATAGCCAATAGCCAATAGCCAATAGCCAATAGCCAATAGCCAATGCCTGGCTTACTTCTGAACTACGGGTAAATTTCCAGCGGCCTTCTGAACCTTTTTGTACGTGAAAGAACACATGATAATACTGATTTCATAAAGAATCAGCAGTGGAAAAGCAGCCATAAGCATACTTAAAACATCCGCAGGTGTTATGATGGCTGCCACAACCATGATCAGAACGATAGCATGACGGCGGTAGGTCTTCATAAACATAGGTGTAAGAATTCCTATACTGGTTAGGAAATAGATAAGAATAGGGAAGAGGAAAATAACCCCCATACCTAAAATAACCTGTAAAAATAGAGTGGTATAATCACTTAAATCGTAAAGTGGAATAATAATATCGGAAATTTTGAAAATAACCCCGAAATTAACGGCAAAGGGAAGGATAAGGAAATAACCGCATAAAACTCCGGTCATAAACAGAATCCACACCGCATTGATGATAAATATGGAGTTCTTTCTTTCCTTCGGATGGAGCGCAGGCCCGATGAAGCGCCATAATTCCCATACAATATAAGGAAAAGCCCCCACAATACCTCCGAAAACAGACACAGCCATCATTACATTGAATTGCTGGTAAAGTCTTTGTACACGGACAGGGAATTCTTTCGGGAGTTTGATACTGTCTTCTCCTAAAAGCATCCTGGAAAAATGATTGACTATCTTGAAAGTTGGAAAATCATTCCTGGTAGGTCCAAAAAAGATATGGTCCATGATCCAGTTGATATTGAATCCTACAGCTATTGCGACAACAATAATCGCAATAATTGAACGCACAAGATGACCTCTTAATTCTCCAATATGTCCCAAAAAGGACATTTCTTTTTTTTCGTCCATAGTACTAGAGTCTATTGAAATAACAAACCCATCTGAGTTGAGCTATTTAAGTCTGCGAAATTATGAAATAATAATCAGTATTCAGAATTATTGAGCGGGATTTTATTTAAGTTGATGAAGGAAATACTGTTACATTTGGTTTTCAGAAAAAACAGACGGCATTTTATGGATACCGTCTGCTGATTTATCGTGAATAGAATAATTTTTTTAATAATTAATTGATCCCTTCATCAAGTAAAGTATGCAGGTCAATAATCCCGAAATAGCTTCCGTTTTCAGTGACGATCAGCTGGCCGATATTGTTTTCTTTCAAAATCTTCATGGCATCTTTTGCTAAAGTATCTCTCTCGATCGTTTTAGGATGGGCAGACATGATGTCTCTTGCCTGTACTTTACTGATATCATCGCCTTTCATCAGCATTCTTCTTAAATCTCCGTCGGTAATCACCCCGATGATCTTTTCGTCGTTGGTGACAACGGTGATCCCGTGGCTGGATGCACTGATTGAAATAATAACATCTCTTACGGGTGCGTTTTCCTCTACCTGCGGCTTTTGCGGAGATAAAAACTGATCTACCTTTGAAACCAGATTCTTTCCTAAACTTCCTCCCGGATGGAATTTAGCAAAATCATTCTCTCTGAAATCATTAAGTTCCATTAAAGCTACAGCTAATGCGTCTCCAAGGGCCATCTGGATCGTGGTAGAACTTGTCGGAGCCAGCTTGTTCGGGCAGGCTTCAACATCTACATGCGTATCCAGAACGATTTCGGAGAATTCTGCCAGCTTACTGTTTTTATTGCCGGTCATTCCTATAAGAGCCGAAGAATAGTCTTTTAAATAAGGAACCAGATTTGCTATTTCAGGAGAATTTCCGGAATTGGAAATACACAGGACTACATCCTGCTTCTGGATCACCCCAAGATCCCCGTGTATAGCTTCTGAAGCGTGAAGGAACTGAGACGGAGTACCGGTAGAATTTAAAGTAGCCACAATTTTATTACCTACATGGGCGGATTTTCCTATCCCTACAACAATTAATTTTCCTTTTGCTGAATGAATGATCTCTACTGCCTGGGCAAAATCCTCATCTATTCTGTTCTTTAATTTTTCAAGTTCTGAAATTTCTATCTCTAAAGTGCTCCTGGCAATTGAAATAATGTCGGTTCTTTCCATTTTATAAGTATAAGGTATACAAAAAATCCAATGAAAAACGTTATATTTAAAAAAGAATATTTAATATAAGTTTTATTTTTTATAAATTCGTTCGCTTTTATTTTAAGCAGAATTTTTATAACTTTGGGTTGGATGCAAATTTAGCAATAGAAAATTAGATGAGCGCAAAAAAAGCCAATTTATCAGGCGAATTGAAAAAGTATTTCGGGTTTTCTACATTTAAAGGCCAGCAGGAACAAATCATTGAAAACCTACTCAGTGGGAAGGATGTATTTGTCTTAATGCCAACAGGAGGAGGTAAGTCATTATGTTACCAGCTTCCGGCACTTATTTCAGAAGGTACGGCAATAGTAGTTTCGCCCTTAATAGCGTTAATGAAGAATCAGGTAGATGCGGTAAACGGCCTTTCATCTGATGACGGGGTGGCGCACGTATTAAATTCATCATTAAATAAGACACAGACAAAACAGGTCTTTGACGACATCAAGGCAGGAAAGACCAAGCTTTTGTACGTAGCTCCGGAATCATTGATCAAAGATGATTATCTGGATTTTCTGAGAGAAGTGAAAATCTCTTTCGTAGCCATTGATGAAGCCCACTGTATTTCAGAATGGGGACACGATTTCAGGCCGGAATACAGGAACCTTAAATCTATTATCGACAGAATCGCCGATGTTCCGGTGATTGCTCTTACCGCCACAGCAACGCCAAAAGTTCAGGATGATATCCAGAAAACACTGGGTATGGCTGATGCATTGGTATTTAAGGAAAGTTTCAACCGTCCTAATCTGTATTATGAGGTACGCCCGAAAGTAAATATAGATAAGGAGATTGTACGTTTCATCAATCTGCATAAAGGAAAATCAGGAATTATATATTGTCTGAGCCGCAGAAAAGTGGAAGAGTTTGCCCAGCTGCTTCAGGTCAACGGGATCAATGCACTTCCATACCATGCCGGACTGGATCAGAAAGTGAGGGTAGCCAATCAGGATAAATTTCTGATGGAAGAAGTGGATGTCATCGTTGCAACTATTGCTTTCGGGATGGGAATTGATAAACCCGATGTACGTTTCGTAATCCATTATGATTTTCCTAAATCTCTTGAAAGTTATTACCAGGAAACGGGTAGAGCAGGAAGAGACGGAGGCGAAGGTCACTGCCTGGCATTTTACGACCCTAAGGATATAGAAAAACTTGAAAAATTCCTTGCACAGAAACCAGTTTCCGAGAGGGAAATCGGGTTGCAGCTTTTGAATGAAGTGGTAGGCTATGCAGAAACTTCAATGAGCAGAAGGCAGTATATTCTGTATTATTTCGGAGAAAATTTTGATCCGGTAAAAGGGGAAGGAGCAGATATGTGCGACAATTCTTCCAATCCCCCGAAATTAAAAGATGCAGTGGCTGATCTTAGGAAAAGTCTGGAACTCATTAAAGATACAGGAGAAAAATTCAAATCCAAAGATCTGATTTCGGTGATTGTAGGAAAAGAAAATGCAGTGACCAAATCCTATAAATTAGAACAGACTTCTCATTTCGGTTTCGGAAAAGAGGAAAAAGATAATTACTGGAAAACCATTTTGAGACAGGCTACTGTTCAGGGTTTTCTACAAAAAGATATTGAAACCTACGGGGTTTTAAAAATGTCTGAAAAGGCCAGAAATTTCCTGAGCGGAAAAACTAAAGAACCGTTTCTGATCGCTGAAGACAGAGAATTTGATCTGAGCCAGACCAAAGCAGAAAATGAGCAGGTACAGATGCAGGCCAGCACGGGAATGGACCAAAATCTATTTGGCCAGCTGAAAGATTTAAGGAAAAAAGTAGCCAAAAAACATGGAATTCCGCCTTATACGGTTTTCATGGATCCCAGTTTGGAGGATATGACGGTTCAGTATCCTGTTTCACTGGAAGAAATAGCGAAAATTTATGGCGTAGGAGAAGGTAAAGCCAAGAAATACGGTAAAGAATTCGCCGATTTCATTAAAGCTTACGTTGAAGAAAACAATATTGAGCGTACCCAGGATATGGTATTGAAACAGGTGGCGAACAAATCCAGCCACAAAGTTTTCATTATTCAGAGTACGGATAAAAAAATAGACCTGGAAGACATTGCGAGAGCCAAGAACCTTTCCATGAACGAACTTTTAAAGGAAATGGAAAGTATCGTTTACCAGGGGACAAAGCTGAATATTGATTATTATATTGAAGATAATTTTGATGAAGATATCGTAGACGGCTTCATAGAATTCATGACAGAATCTGAAAGCGACAGTATGAAAGTACTTCTGGATGAGTTCGGAGATGAACTTTCGGATGAAGAAGTGAGAATGCTGAGAATAAAATTCATCAGTGATGTAGCTAACTAAGAATGAATTTACAGAATAACGAAATAATTTTAAAAGAAATTCTTCCACGGAAGGGTTTCTTTTTTAATATGACGGAGAAGCTGAGAATTGTTTTCTCTTTTTTTTATTTGGGAATTTCCATACTATTTCTTATAAATATGACTTCTTTCTTTTTCTTTTTTGCAATATTTATGTTTGGGACGGGATTATATTTAGCATTTTTCAGATGGATTTTAAGATATTCAGATTTAAAAAATAATTATTATCTCATTACCAATGAGCGAATTATTATTGCTGAGAAGTTAACTAAAAAAATTATAAAGGAAAAAAAATTGGAAGAAATAGATCAGATCAACATCGAAATGAATAATAAATTTTTCGGAAATATTATTTTTGGTGAACCTGAAACTATTTTTGGGAAAAATGATGAGCCTTTTTCTTTTTTTAAAAGAAATGGGATGAACTTCGATGAAGACAAATATGTCTTTTTAAGTGTTGAGGACATCAGCGAAATTATTCCTGTTTTCGAAAGTTTAAAATTAAAGGTTACCAAAACTTTTTACTAATTTTACATAGATGAAAAAGATTTCTGTCATATTTATTCTGCCGGATCTGGAAACCGGTGGCGCAGAAAGAATTGTGACCACTATTGCCAATCATCTTTCCAGAGATCGGTTTGAGCCTAAAATCCTGCTGCTCCGCAAACAGGGCGGATACCTTAATTTTTTGAAAAAAGATGTTGAAATCATTGATATCAATACAGAACGCATCCGACATTCCTTAAAACCTATTCTGGGAGAAATCTACAGACGGAAACCTGATATTGTGTTTTCCGGTTTTGGGGAGGTGAATGCCTATCTGGCCTTGTTTATCAAGCTTTTTCCGAGAACGAAATTCATAGCGAGAGAAACCAATGTGGTGACCCAGCATGTGACCCGGAAAGAGATTAAATTCTTTTATAATTTTTACAATAACTATCAGAAAATCATTGCTCAAAGTGATGATATGATGCATGATCTGGTAGATAATTTCAATATTAAGAAAAAGAAAATTGTCAAAATAAACAATCCTGTAGATTTTGATTTCATCAACGAAAAATTAGCCCTTTCCACCAAACCGGACTGTTTCAAATACAATTACAAAAATGTAGTTGCGATCGGCAATCTGTCGGCCAGAAAAGGCTTCGATAACCTTCTGAAAGTGTTTTCAAGGCTTAAAAATGAAAACATCCTGCTTCACATACTGGGCGATGGCAAAGACAAAGATGTTTTGCTTCAGACAAAAGATTTTCTGGGATTAAAAAATGTCATTTTTCACGGCAGACAGGACAATCCTTACGAGTATCTGAAATACGCCGATCTTTTTATTCTTTCCTCAAGATATGAAGGTTTCCCGAATGTACTTCTGGAAGCGGGAGCGTGCGGAACCTATTCTCTGGCCAATAACTGTCCCGGAGGAATCAATGAGATCATTCAGCATCAGATTAATGGCGAAGTTTCCAATATTGAAGATTATGAAGATTTTTCTCAGAAAATAATGAAGGTTCTTCAGGGAAATTATAACAGAGATGCGATAAAAAACTCCATCAGATCAAGATTCTCAAAGAATATCATTCTCGATAAATATGAAAAGGTTCTGATGGATCTGATGAAGAAATAACGGCCGGATTTGCTTTATGACTTCATATTTTTTTACATTTGATCTTCGTTAATTTTATTTAAAATCAATATTCATCAATGAATACAATCCCCAAAATTGGATGTGCCTGCGAAAAACCGACTTCGGATTACACGGAATACAGAAGTTCTGAATTAGGCATAGACCATACTAACGGAAGATATGGAGAAGTAACTATTCAACAGTGCAAACTTTGTCAGAGAATATGGATTCGTTATTTTGTAGAATATGAAAGTTTTTCCAGGTCAGGAAGATGGTACAAAGGAATCGTTTCGAAAAAAGACCGCTCACAGATAACTCCTGAAAATGCAGTGGAGTATCTGGAAAATCTTGAATGGTATGTATATGGAGGTTCGTTTTTTGAAAGCACAGGAACATTTGGACAAGGAAAGTTGAATGTCTAGTATTTTATGCTGATTTAATAAAAATAAATATCACATCTATGAAGCCGTTTATAATTGTTATTTTGATGCTGAATGCTGTTGTAATGACGGCCCAGCAGAAGTCAATCTCCAGAAAAGAATTATTAAAGACGGCGGTTGATCAGAAAGTTAATTCCACAGAAATTCAGGAAATAACGATGCCGGCGGGAGTCGGGGCACCTGAACATCTGCATCCCTGTCCTGTATTGGGAATAATCAGATCCGGAGAGGCTCTGTTTCAGATAGAAGGGCAGCAGAAGGTGATTCTTCATGAAGGAGACGCTTTCTATGAACCGAAAAATGTGAAAATTCTTCATTTCGATAATGCCTCAGCAGAAAAACCGCTCATTTTTACAGCCATTTATCTGAAAGAAGGCAGCGAAGAAAATATAAAACTGCTGAAATAATAGATTCTGTAAAATGAAAGCATCGAACGAACAATTCCAAAATTGATAAAACTCACTTTGGTGCTTGGTAATTTATATGTAAATTTGTGAGAAGTAAGTAAGATAATAATAAACAAATTCATATAAAAACATGAGTCAATTCGATGTTACCGTAATCGGTTCTGGTCCTGGAGGTTATGTAGCTGCGATCCGTGCAGCTCAATTAGGTTTCAAAACAGCAATTATTGAAAAATATTCAACTTTAGGCGGAACATGTCTTAACGTTGGATGTATTCCGTCAAAAGCGCTTTTAGACAGTTCTGAACATTTCGAAAACGCAAAACATAATTTTGCAAGCCACGGAATCATTATCAATGAGCCGAAAGCTGATATTGCAAGAATCATTGAGCGTAAAAACGAAGTGGTAGATCAGACAACAAAAGGAATCAACTTTTTGATGGACAAAAATAAGATCACTGTTTTTGAAGGTTTGGGAAGCTTTGAATCTGCTACACAGATCAAAATCACTAAAAAAGATGGTTCTTCAGAAACCATTGAATCTAAATATACCATTATTGCAACGGGTTCCAAGCCGTCTTCACTTCCATTCATATCTCTGGATAAAGAAAGAGTGATCACGTCTACAGAAGCCTTAAACCTTAAAGAAATCCCTAAACATTTAGTGGTAATCGGAGGAGGTGTAATCGGTCTTGAACTAGGTTCTGTATACTTAAGATTAGGAGCTCAGGTAACCGTGGTTGAATTCATGGATAAAATTATTCCAGGAATGGATGGTGCTTTAAGCAAGGAACTGACTAAAGTTCTTAAAAAGCAGGGAATGAAGTTTATGCTTTCTACAGCAGTTTCTGCCGTTGAAAGAAATGGAGATACTGTAAAAGTAACGGCTAAAGATAAAAAAGGAGAAGAAGTAGTTGTAGAAGGAGATTACTGTTTGGTTTCTGTAGGAAGAAAGCCGTACACAGAAGGTCTTGGACTTGAAAAAGCCGGTGTGGAACTGGATGAAAGAGGAAGAGTAAAAACAAACGACCATTTGCAGACTAACGTTGCCAACATCTACGCAATCGGTGACGTAATCAAAGGTGCGATGCTTGCTCACAAAGCCAGCGAAGAAGGAACTTTGGTTGCTGAAATCATTGCAGGTCAGAAGCCGCATATCAATTATAACCTGATTCCTGGTGTTGTTTACACATGGCCTGAAGTTGCCGGAGTTGGTAAAACTGAAGAGCAGCTGAAAGAAGAAGGAGTAGCGTACAAAGTAGGTTCTTTCCCAATGAGAGCGTTAGGAAGAAGCCGTGCAAGCGGTGATGTAGACGGACTTGTGAAGATTATTGCAGACGAAAAAACTGACGAAGTTTTAGGAATGCACATCATCGGGGCAAGAGCTGCCGACCTTATCGCAGAAGGCGTTATTGCTATGGAATTCCGTGCAAGTGCTGAAGATATTGCAAGAAGTTCTCATGCTCACCCAACGTATGCTGAAGCTATTAAAGAAGCGGCATTGGATGCTACAGAGAAGAGACCGATCCATATTTAATTTTTGATTGAAAGATTTAAGAATTTAAATATTTAAAGACTAAAGAATCCGCTCACGACCATTTTGTGAGACGGATTCTCTTTTTTGTTTCAATTATTAACAATCAAAAGATGCGTGGAAATGATTGATTTGTCCTAAAAACTCCCTCTTTTGGCCTACTTTCAAGTCTAAACAATCCCGACCTTTGAATAAGAATACATTTAAAATCAGAAATATGGAAAATAAGGAATTAAACCTTTATTTAAAACGAATAGGAGCAGAAGGATTACTGGAAAAAACAGAAAAACCGGAACTTTTAAAAAAGATCCATCAGCTGCATCCCAAACATATCACTTTTGAAAATATAGATACATTCACCGGAGAAACACCATCCTTGCAAGAAGATCTGATCTTCAATAAACTGGTAACGCTTCAGAGAGGTGGTTATTGCTATGAACAGAATTCCCTGTTCAAAAATGTTTTGGAAAGTTTAGGGTTTACCATAAAAATGCACCTGGCGAGGGTAGTGTGGGGCAGCAGAGATGGCTCTGGTACAGCACGTTCCCATATGCTGCTGAGTACGGATGTAGAAGGTGTAAAGTATCTGGTAGACGTAGGTTTTGGTTCCATGACCCTTACCACCCCGATACTGCTGAATACAGATGTTGAACAGGAAACTCCAAACGGTTTATTTCGTGTTGTGCATACAGACAGCTTTTACACGCTGGAAGTTTTAAAAGAGGAATGGCTGCCCATTTATAAATTCTCCCTGGAAGAAGTGGAATTCTCAGATCTGGAAATGGCGAATTGGTATATTGCCACCGGTCCAAACTCTATGTTTAATCAGTTTCTGATGATCACCAGAGTGGATGAAGAAGCCCGTTATGCGCTTTTCAACAGTACATTCAATATCCGTTGGAATGACGGAAGAAAAGAAACATCAGATATAACAGCCCCGGATCAGCTGGCCTTCACATTGAAAACGTATTTTAATCTTCACCATCTGTCTGATGAATTATTGGAAAAGATATATGGAAAATTAAAAGGAATTCAGGCTCAGTTCAGTGTAACGCAATAGAGAAGATTGTTTTTTATAATTGTCAGGAGGTCTGGAGATGGAAGATGGAGGTTATGGAACCCCAAAGATAGAATTACAGTGGGTTTTAATAATTTTTTAAACTGGTTCAACACATGTAAAGTAGCTGTCTTCTCTTTTTTTACATCATTTTTAAACGGTCATAAAAGGCGGAATTTTTCACGGGTGCTATATTAAACTGAACTCCAAAAGTGATTCCTTTAAAATATTTCTCCCTGTGAATGGGGAGTGCATATCCCGTATTGAGATACATGAAATTAAAAAGTGAAAAACCTATTCTTGGCTCTATGGAATAAGGGTTGGCCGACACGCCTAAAAGCTGGCCTTTAATATTGGTATAATACATATTGGCTTCCGGAAGAAACTGGTCCTTATGGTTAATGGAAGTGTACAGCATGGAAGCTCCTATAATCAGGGACTGTTCCCGTGCGATATTGGCTTTAAATTCCAAGCCGGCCTGCACTACATTTCTTCCTGTGAAGCGGTAGGCAATATTAAAAGCGGTCTTATCCCATTGGGCATTCATAGCCGTTGTAATCAAGACAAAGAACATGATAGAATATTTTTTCATATCCATAGTTTAATGAATCAAATGTACAGGTTTTATGGACAGTTTGAGTACAAAAGAATCTTCGAAATCAGGCAAAATAGAAGATGTAGTTTAAAATCTTCAATTTTCCGTACCTTTGTGGCTAATTTTATATTCAATGCAACTCGGAAAAACCCAGACTTTAAAAATTTCAGATAAAAACTATTCAGGATGGATCCTGACGGATGAAACAGGCGAAAAAGCTTTTCTTCCTAAAGTATTTACCAGCGATGAGAAAGAAATTGATGATGATGTTGAAGTTTTTGTCTATCAGGATGACGGCAAATTAAAAGCTACCACTGAAATTCCATTGGCTGAAGTAGGCGAGTATGCGGTAATGAGCTGTGTGCAGAGCCTTCCAAGCGGGGCTTTTATGGATTGGGGTATTATTAAAGACCTTTTTATTCCTTACAAACAGCAGAAATCCAAAATTATTGAAGGCAAAAGATACCTGGTTTATCTTTATGTAGACGAAGACCTGGATCTGATCACCGGAACTACAAAATTCAAAAGAAATCCACAATATCTGGATCTTCCTTTCCAGAAGGGAGACAGAGTAGACCTGCTGATGATGAACGAAAGTGAGCTGGGCTGGAATGTGGTGATCAACAAGCAGTACATCGGATTGGTATATGCTTCAGATGTATTTAAAAAACTGTATCCCTTATCGGAAGAAAGTGGTTTTATCAAAGCCATCCGTGAAGACGGTAAGATTGATGTTTCCCTGCAGCCGGAAGGTTTTGAGAATATTGACGAGTTTAAACAGAAAATCCTGACTAAGCTGGAGGAAAACTACGGACTCCTTTACCTGTCCGACAAATCATCCCCAGAAGAGATCAAAGACGAGCTTCAGATGAGCAAGAAGAATTTCAAGAAAGCACTCGGCGGATTGTATAAGGATAAGATCGTTGATATTTCAGAAGATAAGATAAAATTGTTATAAATAAAAAACGGGCAGAATTTTCTGCCCGTTTTTCTTTTAATCTCTGTTCTTTACCAGAAGCCATCCGCTGTACGTTCTTCCGTCTGAAACTTTAATGGTGTACCAGTAGTTTCCTGTAGCTACAGACTGCTGATGATACTTCCCATCCCATACAAAAGGTTTCTTCGTGATAATTTCTTTTAAAATAACGAATCCTTTTCTGTCGTATAAATAGATTTCTGTTCCCGGATAGTTTTCCAGTCCTGCAATTTTCCAGGTATCATTGTTTCCGTCACCGTTCGGCGTTATAGCATTCTGAATATTGAAAATAGAGAACTTTTTCTGTCCGATGATACAACCAGATTTTGTTCTGACATAAACTGTATATTCTCCTGTCCCCAAATGAGTAAAAACATTGGAATCCTGCCACGTGAAATTATCTAATGAATATTCATAGTTTCCTGATGCAGAAAGGACTACAGTAGCCGTATTGTTATTGATATTAACGGCTACAATGGTGGCCAGAACAGAATAAGTAACCTGAACAGATTTCGTATTCTCGCATCCAAAAATATTTTTCACAGTCACAGTATACGTCCCCGGCGTAGAAACAGTAATGGATTGACTGGTTGCTCCGGTGCTCCAAAGATAAGAGGCAAAGCCTGGTCCGGCATCCAGTGTAACGGTTTTGCCTTCACAGAAATCTGCCTGATCAGAAAGTTCAATGACAGGTTTGGGATTTAACGTTAAAGTAAGTCTTACGGTATTAAAACATCCGTCAGCAGTAGCCACTTTTACTGTGATAACCGTTGTTCCAGTGTTTAAAGTATAGTTAGCCGGATTGGTAATGATATTTCCGGCACTATCAGTATAGGTGAAAATATAATTTCCCGGATTGTTGATGATATTACTTTCATACGAATGAAGATTTACACTCATCGTATTTGCCGTGGAGCTGTTGCATAATACAGCCGTATGGTTAGCTGCAGGAACATTATTGACTGAAAGTGTAACGGCTATAGCCAGTTTCTCAGATTCACATCCGTTAATGGTTTGAGTCACATAGTAAGTCTGCCCGTGAACAAGAGGTGTCGTAAGCGGAAGAACATTTCCTGAAGCATTATAAAATAGAATAGATGTTCCTGTTATCACCAAATTGGCCAGCGTAGGCGATGCTGTTGCACAGAATTCCTGAGCCGTATTTGCTGTTGGAGTTGGTGTACTGTTTACGGTCACCTGAACAGCTATCCTGCTACTTTCACATCCGTTAACGGTTTGGGAGGCATGATAAGTTTGTCCATTCACCAGAAGAGTTGTAGCAGCCAGTAGATTTCCTGCAGCATCATACCATTTGATATTCTGACCCGTACTCTGAAGATCGGAAACTTTTGGATTATTGGAAGCACAGAAAACCTGTGCAGCATTTGCGGCAGGCGCTTGAATGGCATTTACAATAACGGTTTGGTTTTGTGTGGCTATATTTCCGTTTCCGTCATTATAATTCCAGTGTATGGTATACGTTCCCGGAATTGAATAAGAAAGAGGATCTGTTGTAGCAGCTGTAATGGTTCCGGCGCAGTTGTCTGCTGCTGTTGGAATATTGGTAATCACTGTATGGCAATCACCTGTAATAGTCGGAAGTGTATTAATATTTGGAACAGGGGCCAGGTTATCTCCAACTACAACGTTTACCGTAAAACTACCATCGCAGGCTCCGGATCCGGAAACCTGGCAGGTATAGATTCCTGAATGGGCTGCTGTAGCATTGGGAATGGCAGGATTCTGTAGATTTGAAGTAAATCCATTGGGTCCTGTCCAGCTGTAGACAGATCCGCCGGTAGCATTTAATTGGAGGGTAGAGTTCGTACAGACTGGTGAGTTGGAAGTGACAACTGCAGCAGAAGTACAGTCCTGAAATTTGGCAATAAAAATATCATTTCCGCCTCCTGGTTGTTGCTGAAACGTTCCCGGAGTTGCAATACCTGCTGTATTTCCGCTGGACATTCCTGTGAAATAGATGGCTCCCTCGTTATCTTTCGTAACCAGTCCTAACTGTGTGGCTCCGTTTCCAGTATAATAAGTTCCCCATTCTTTGACATCATTTTGATTATATTTAATGAGAAAGGTAGAAATATACATCGGAGGCATTCCCATATACGCACCTGGTGTAGAGATATCCGGCTGTCCGCTTGAATGAAGACCTGTGAAAAAAATATTTCCTGATGAGTCGGGATAAGCATTCAGCTGGTAGCCAGCCTCAAAATTAAAGTAATTCTTAGTGATAGTATTGGTATTTAAATCTACACGCCAAACTCCCGGCTGTCCGGAAGGAAAAGAAGGTGTGGTATATTTTCCGGGTAGAATTAAAGTATTATTTACAATTGCACCTTTCCATATTACTTCTGCATATTCATTTCCGTAATAGCTGGATCTCAGCAATGTATTCCCATTTTTTGAAAGCTTTAAATAGATTCCGTCTACACTTCCTCCTTTCACTGGCTGAAATGCATTGATCATTGGAATATTGGCAGACTGCGTCAGTCCGATCATCTCGAGATTGTCAACAGATGACATGATGTGTACAATAGTCGTAGACCCATCTGCTTTTCCAAAATAGGTAGCCCAGTCCACAGCTCCGCTTACCGAATCCAAGGATGCCAGAATACCGTCCGTCATTCCTGAAGGAGTGAGTTTGGCGGTCTGCATGGCATTGGTCGTAGGAAAATCATCACTGAATGTATCTCCGCCCAAATAAACATGATTCTGATTGTAAGAGACTGTATAAAGCCCCTCATCTCGGGTTGAATTAAATTCTTTTTGAAAAAGTAAGGTTCCTGTACTGCTGAATTTTACAAGGACGATATTTTTATTATTGGGTCCTCTTTGAACAGTTCCTCCCGCAAAAACATTGAAATTTTCGTCGAAATCCACATCTTCAAATGTATCTGTCATCCACGATCCATAATAGGTTCCCCAAAGTCTTTGTCCGGTTTTGGTGAGTTTCATTACATAAGCATCAAAGTTTCCTGCCAGAGTCTGCTGGTACGTTCCCGTAGTCGCAAAGTTGGTCGCACTTGAAGTAGCTCCGATAAGGTAACCGGTATTCTGTACATCAGTTTTGATCTTTCCATAATCTTCACCTGTGCCTCCTGCATAGCTTCCCCAGATTCTTGTTGGAACGGGATCAATAACAATGGTTTTATCAGATACATTCACAGGTGCGTTGAACCCAAATATCTGATCACCCAGATCTTTAAAAGAAACATCAATATTTTCTTTTCTACTGCCCAAGATCCAGCTATTGGGAATATTTTCATGAATTTCCCCAAAACGTACATTCATAGCCAGTTTTCCGGCTTTGATGGAAGTGGGTGCACCATTGAATTTCATCTTTATATCGGATATTTTTCCACCGGGGTTGATGATGAAATTATATTCAACAGGCTTTAGAGTATCTTTTGGTTTGAAAAATACCAGATCAATATGAGGATAGATATCTTTGTAGATAAGCTTTTGATAACGGTGAACATTGGTAATGCCTCCCGGTTTTTCAGACAGATTATAATAGTTATCGTAATCCGGAGATTTTCCTTCTGCTTTGAGCGATGCATTTTTATTGGAATTGATCAGCTCAATATCAATTCTATGAAAAAGCTGTTCATAATTAAATTCATCTAAATGATAAGATTTTGAACCAGAAACTGTGTTTTTCAGATATTTTGAAGAATTGAGGTTCGGTGTCTTTTTGGTTTCGTATACATCATATGAAAAACCATTGGCCCGCAATTGTACATTTAATCCTGCAGAATGATACAAATATTTAACATCTTTGTTTTCTTTCCCATTCTGATCAACAATTTGTCCCTTGTTTTCGTAGAAATAGTAATCGTTGTTTTGTGTCTTGTCTTGAGAATAGGATAGTGCACAGTGAAGCACCGTGAACAGAAATAAAATCTTTCGCATCAGTTATTATTTTTTTTGCGGCAAAGATATAAAAATGCCTCACTTGACAGGGAATAAGGATTAGTAATTTCAAACTGAATAGTCAAAATTAATATTGAAGGAGTTTACAGGAATATGAACTGTTTTATTTACTTATTACAGTGTGTCTTGTAATAAACCTCTGCTTTCTTTTGACCATACTGTATCAGCTCAGTCCATTTTTTACACGCTTCATCTTTCTTTCCTAATGTATGGTTTATAGCTGCATAGTTGTAATGTGAATCAAAA
The DNA here is from genome assembly GCF_016745235.1 of Chryseobacterium endalhagicum. Classification (GTDB taxonomy): domain Bacteria; phylum Bacteroidota; class Bacteroidia; order Flavobacteriales; family Weeksellaceae; genus Chryseobacterium; species Chryseobacterium endalhagicum. The sequence goes on from NZ_JAELVM010000001.1 coordinate 1,805,101, forward strand.
TTATACTTATCTCTTTCAAATGAAAGTTTAAAATTCTGTAAAGCACAATCATATTTTTCGTTTTCAACACATTTGATTCCTTTGACAAAATACTTAAGTGATTCCTGAGGGTTTTGGAATGGGTCAGGAAGAATAATATCATTATAATCGTGGGTATTATAATCCGTCACAATACGTGAATAGCTGATCGTAGGAGTTGTTGAATATTTATAAAGAGCGAGAATAAAAGGCATTTTTATAAATTTAAAAGCTTTTACTGCACTAAAATCCCATGATTTAAATGTAGAATTATATATGGCTTCTAGCCTGCCACGATCCTGAAGTGAAAGATTTCTAGAATCAGTGAAATGAGCCTTTACAGTTTTCATTCTCATATCAAAAAAAAGATAACCTTTTGCTCTGAAAGGAAAATTGGAACTTGATGTAAACTCATCACCAAAAATATTGACTTTAGGTACTGGAGATAGTGCTGTTGTGGATGTTAATGTATCTCTGGCATTGTTTTTTAAAAGATCCTGTTCCTTCTGAACATCATATCGGGTCAAATAATATCGGATGTGAAGGCTTTCTTCTCTTTCTTCATTACCATCAACAAGTATTAAGTCAGATTCTGTTAATTTTTCGATAATTATAAAATGGCCTTCAGCCATCGAAAGTTTATTTCCGTTAGTTTTGTATTTGTAAGGAAAAGGATTTGTTTGGTTTCTCAAAAATTCTGTTGAATAATATGAATTAGATTGAAAAATGAATACCTTATCCCAATTTTTCATCTGTCTAAAGGGAATATACCTGCTTCCGTCTTTAAACTCCTTCTTATTCACGATCCAGTTCCCCTCCAATAATTTGAAATTTAGTTGTGCAGTTAAGGCGGAAAAACTTAAAATAAGAATAAAGAGAAAGTTTTTTTTCATAATCATTGATTTGGCGGCAAAGATAAAAAAATGCCTTTCCCACCCAAGATTAATTCATAATAATCTCAAACTGAACATTAAAAACATGATGCAAATCATAACAATTTTGTTTAATTATTTTGTTTAACAATTTTGTCAAAAACAGAATTTGATTTACATTTGCACAAAATTGTTTAACAATAATGTCAAATCAAGCGAAAAAAGACCAAACACAGGAATTGATCAAAGAGACAGCGAAGAATTTATTCTTTGTGAAAGGGAAATTTGATGCTACTACCCAGGAGATTGCGGATGAAGCCGGAGTAAACAGAACGCTTATTAACTACTATTTCCGTTCAAGAGATAATCTCATCCAGATTATTTTCGATGAAGCTCAGCGGGTGGAACAGGAGAAATCCAAGATCATTCAGAATGCAGATCTTCCTTTTAAAGTAAAGATCAGCAAGTTTATAGAAGGCAGTCTTTCTACCAGCCTTCAGTATCCGTATCTGGAAACCTACATCGTTTCACAGATCAATAAGGGGAACTGCCATCAGAGAGAAATTGAAGAAGATGTACTGGATACTCTGTATAAAGACATCGAGAAAGAGATGGAACTGGGAAATATAGAAAAGATGGCGCCCGTTCAGTTTATCCTGAATATGGTTTCACTTCTTGTATTCCCAAGTGCTGTAAGGCCTTTGTTTATGGAGAATCTGATGATCAGCGATGCGGAATATGATAAAATAATTTCCGAAAGAAAAGAGATCATTATCAACATGCTTTTCAAAAATTAAAAAAATGTTAAAGTATTTTATGAAATGATTCGTCCTTTAGAAACAAAACGTAGACAGGAAAATTTAATTAAAAAAATAAACGAAGTATAAATTATGAAAAGAAAACGTATAACTGCTCAAAAGCTAAAAATTGGGATAGCTGCAGCGTTTATGATTTTCGGCTTTTCATCAGTATCTGCCCAGCAGCAGGTTTCTTTACAGGAAGCCATCAAGCAGGCCCTGCAGAATAAAGCGGAAGCTAAAAAAGCAGCATTGCAGATCAAAAAAGCTGAATATAAAATTGATGAGGCCCGGGCCGGAGCTTTACCACAGATCAGCGCCACGGCAGGTTTAACCTATAATCCGGTGATTCAGGAATCTTTGCTTGAATTCGGAGGAGAGAGAATCAGAGCCCAGCTGGGACAGCCCTGGAGTTCAAGTGCAGTAGTTCAGCTTCAGCAGGCGATCTTTGACCAGAGAGTATTTACCGGTCTTAAGGCGGCAAAATCTACAAGAGAATTCTATGTACTGAATGCACAGCTGACCAACGAACAGATCATTGAAAATGTGGCCACAGCGTATTATCAGGTTTTTGTACAGGAAGAGAATCTTAAAACAGTAGAAGCAAGCTATGCCAATACCGAAAGAGTAAGAAATGTAATTAAAAGTCTGGTAGATAACGGTTTGGCGAAAGCGATCGATTTAGACCGTACCAACGTACAGCTTACCAACATCGGTTCCAATAAGCAGCAGCTGATCAATTCCGTTGAGCTTTCAAAAAATGCTTTAAAATTTTATATGGGAGTTCCCATTGGGACAGACATCGAGCTTGAAGAAAAAACCATCGAGCCGAAACCTGAACTGATTGCCAGCAATGTGAATCTTGACAACCGTACCGAGCTTAAAGTTTTAACCAAAAACAGAGAGCTTCTTCAGTTTAACAAGAAAGCTACAGAAGCCTATCTGTATCCTACAGTGAGCCTTACTGCCAATTACGGCTGGGCTGGTATGGGTAAGAAATTTCCTTTAACAAACGGTCTTAATAATGGCGTTCTTTGGAGTGATTATTCCGCGATCGGTCTGAACATCAACGTTCCGATTTTTACCGGAGGCGCTACTAAAGCTAAAATTCAGCAGGCTGAAATAGATATTCTGGACATTGATCAGGATATTCAAAAGACGCAGCTGAGCCTGGATCTTGATTATAAAAATGCCATCACGAATATGGAGAACTCTATCATCAATATTCAAAGCATGAAAGACAATGTGGAACTTGCTGAAAGAGTTCAGAAGAATACACAGTCCAATTACCAGTACGGTTTGGCAACACTTACCGAAGTATTGGATTCTGAAAACGCTTTAACACAGGCAAAACAGAACTATTCCAACGCATTACTGGATTACAAGCAGGCTGAGATCAAGTTAATCAAGGCTAAAGGAGAACTGAACACACTACAAAATTAATACTCAACTAAAATGAAAAAAACTTTAATATATATCATCGTAGCAGCGGTCTTAGTCGGTTTAGCGGCTTACAAGATTGCAGATAATAAGGAGAAACAGACCAAGGAAGTAAAGGAAGTTGCTAAACAGGTTGACAAAATCAACGTGAATGTAGTAACCGTTGCAAGAGAAAATATCAATACAGATTACTCAGCCAACGGAACTTTCATTCCCAAGCAGGAAATGAACCAGTCTTCTGAAATTGCCGGACGTATTGTAAGTGTTCTGGTAAAAGAAGGTTCAAGAGTTTCTGCGGGACAGACTTTAGCCGTGATCAAAAAAGACGCGATTGAGGTTGACGTCTCTCAGGCTCAGAATAATTTGCAAAATGCCATTATCGATAACCAGCGTTATGAAAATGCCTTTAAAACCGGAGGGGTTACCAAACAGCAGGTAGATAATTCAAGATTACAGCTGAAAAATGCTCAGGCAGCCGTAAGAGCACAGGGAGTAAGAGTAAATGATACCAGCATCCGTGCGGGAATCAGCGGAACGATCAATAAAAAAATGGTTGAACCCGGAACAGTGGTTTCTGTAGGAACCTCTATGTTTGAGATCGTTAACATCAACAGTCTGAAACTTTCCGTATTAGTAGACGAAAGCCAGGTGGGAAGAATTGCATTGGGTCAGGAAGTTCCGATTAATGTAAATGTTTTACCTGAAGATTCATTCAGCGGTAGAATTACATTTATTGCTCCTAAAAGTGATGCTTCTTTAAATTTCCCGGTTGAAATTGAAGTTCAGAACAGAGGAAACTTAAAAGCAGGTATGTACGCAACAGCTTTATTTAAAACCAATCACGGTGCTGAAACTCAGAATATGCTGACCGTTCCGGCAGAAGCTTTTGTAAACGGAGTAAGCTCAGGGCAGTTATTTGTGGTAAGCAATGGAACGGCTAAACTGATCAAAGTACAAACCGGAAAAGTATACGGTGACAAAGTTCAGATCTTAAGCGGACTGAATGGCGGAGAACAGGTAGTGACCAGCGGACAGATCAATCTTGATAACGGTTCGAAAATCAACATCGTAAAGTAAGATAAGATGAAGTTAGCAGAAATATCCATTAAAAGGCCGTCCCTGGTTATCGTATTGTTTACGATACTTACGTTGGGAGGTTTATTAAGTTACTCCATGATGGGGTACGAGTTGATTCCGAAGTTTGAAACCAATATGGTAACCATTTCTACGGTATATCCGGGAGCTTCGCCTGCTGAGGTGGAAACTTCGGTAACCCGAAAGATTGAAGATGCCGTAGGTTCCCTGGAAAACGTAAAAAAAGTAGAATCTTCATCTTACGAAAGTTTATCGGTCATCATGGTTCAGCTGAATACCGGTGCCGATGTAAACTACGCTTTGAATGATGCTCAGAGAAAGGTAAATGCTATTCTGGCAGACCTTCCGGATGATGCAGATCCACCATCTTTACAAAAATTCTCATTGGATGATCTTCCGATCATGACGTTGAGTATTTCCAGTAACAAGCTGAATAATAAAGATCTTTATGACCTTTTAGATAAAAAGATAGAGCCTATTTTCTCCCGTGTAAACGGTGTGGCTCAGGTTGACCTAGTAGGTGGACAGGAGAGAGAGATTCAGGTGAATTTAGATGAAAAGAAAATGCAGGGGTATGGTATTGCCATTGCAGATGTACAGCAGGCCATTCTTTCCTCCAACCTGGATTTCCCGACGGGAGCTTTGAAGACAAGAACTTCAAGATCTACGATCAGACTTTCCGGAAAATATAAAAGTGTAGATGAGATGAACAGCCTTGTGGTTTCCAATAAAAATGGAGCTCAGGTTCGTCTGTCTGATATTGCAACCGTTTTCGATACACAGAAAGATGTAGAGAAAGTGGCAAGATACAACCAGAATTCAACGATCTTACTTCAGGTTAAAAAGCAGTCTGATGCCAATGCGGTTTCCGTTTCGGAAGCTATTCAGAAAACAATTGATAATGTTCAGAAAGATTATCAAACGCAGGCAATTAAAATCAATACCGTAGATGACTCAACAGACTTTACGCTTGAAGCTGCAGACCACGTAATTTTCGATTTATTCCTGGCGATTATACTGGTAGCTGTAGTAATGCTATTGTTCCTTCATAACATCAGAAACGCATTTATTGTAATGGTTTCTATTCCGATGTCATTGATTGCAACGGTAATTGGAATGTATCTGATGGGATATACCCTGAACCTGATGAGTTTACTAGGACTTTCATTGGTTGTGGGTATTCTTGTGGATGATGCGATTGTAGTACTGGAGAACGTTTACCGTCACATGGAGATGGGAAAAAGCAGAATCCGTGCAGCCTTTGACGGAGCTTCGGAAATTGGATTTACGGTAACCGCTATTACCTTAGTAATCGTGGTGGTATTCTTACCGATTGCGATGAGTTCAGGGTTGGTTTCTGATATCCTTGCACAGTTCTGTGTCACGGTTGTTATTGCGACATTATTCTCGTTATTGGCTTCATTTACCATCATTCCTTGGTTATCTTCAAGATATGGTAAACTGGTGCATCTGACAGGTAAAAATCCTTTTGAGAAATTTATCCTTTGGTTTGAAAAGCAATTGGAAAAATTCACGCACTGGATCACAGGAATTCTGGAGTGGGCTTTAAAAACGACGTTAAGAAGAATTATGACAGTGGTTGTAACATTCATTATCCTGATTTCTTCATTCATGCTGGTGGCTTTTGGATTTATCGGTGGTGAATTCTTCCCTAAAATGGACAGAGGCCAGTTCCTTGTTCAGATGGAATTACCAAAAGATGCTTCCGTAGAAAAAACCAATCAGATTACTTTAGCGGTTGAAAGATACCTTAGAAATGATAAAGATGTAGTGGATATGATCACCACGGTGGGTCAGCAGTCATCAGGTTTTGGCGGGGCACAGGCTACATTGTATCAGTCAGAGATTCAGGTGATTTTGGTAGATAAATCTGAGCGTAATGAAAGCACGGATATCAAGTCTGCAAAAATCAAGAGAGCTTTAGAAGAGAAATTCACAGGTGTTGAGTTTAAAACGGCACCAATCGGATTAATGGGAGCAGATAATGCACCGATTGAAATGGTAGTGACAGCTCAGGATAACGAAACGGCGAACAAAGAAGCGAACAGAATTCTTGAATTGCTTAAAAAAGTTCCCGGTTCTGTGGATGCAGAATTATCTACTGACTCTGGAAACCCGGAAGTTCAGGTGAATATCGACAGAGATAAAATGGCGTCTTTAGGCTTAAATCTTTCCAGTGTAGGACAAACGATGCAGACTGCATTCAGTGGAAATACAGACGGAAAATTCAGAGCCGGAGAATATGAATATGATATCAACATCCGTTTTGGTGATGCGAACAGAAAGTCTATTGATGACGTAAGAAACCTGATGTTTACAAACCCTCAGGGTGAGCAGATCAGACTGAGCCAGTTTGCAGATGTAAAAATGGGTTCAGGACCGAGTTTGCTTGAACGTAGAGATAAATCACCTTCTGTAAAGGTAAAATCTAAAGTGGTAGGTCGTCCTGTGGGAGACGTTGCCAACGAATGGGCCGCTCAGTTTATGGAGAACGAGAAGACCAAACCGGCTGGAGTAAGCTATATCTGGAGTGGTGATATGGAAAACCAGACTGAAGGTTTCGGTACGTTAGGAATTGCCTTGATGGCCGCTATCGTATTGGTTTACCTGGTAATGGTTTCACTGTATGACTCATTTGTATATCCGTTCGTGGTATTGTTCTCTATTCCTCTGGCATTGATCGGGGTAATGGTTATCCTTGCCATCACAGGAAACTCATTGAATATCTTTACAATGCTGGGGATGATCATGTTGATTGGTTTGGTAGCGAAGAACGCGATTATGATCGTTGACTTTGCGAATATGAGAAAAGAAGCAGGGGCCAATACCCATGACGCTTTGATTCAGGCGAACCATGCCCGTCTTCGTCCGATCCTGATGACAACGATTGCGATGATCTTCGGTATGATCCCGATTGCGATTGCAAAAGGAGCAGGAGCAGAGATGAACAACGGATTGGCCTGGGTAATTATCGGTGGTTTGACATCATCATTATTCCTGACGCTGATCATTGTACCGGTAGTGTATTCATTATTTGATTCTATTCTAAGAAGAATGGGCAAAGGTGAAAAAGTAGACTACGAAGCTGAAATGAAAGCTGAATACGTACATAAAGAACTAAGTGAAGACGGATACACCCCGAAACACGTAGAATAAAATATTTAACCTCAATTAACCTAAAAGCGCATCAGATTTCTGATGCGCTTTTTTTGATTTAAAAATTGGTACTGAATTCCTCGAAGTCACCAATTTGAATCATAAACCTGAAAGTTGTTGGATTAACGCTAGGACGCAAAGATTATTTATAAAAATACTGTGGAAAAGACGCAAGGATTTTATCGAAGATAAAATTGAATGCCATTGAGACATATTCCAGCATACAGATGAGCTGAAAATCTTTGATTTTCTCGCGCCTTAAAACAGCTTTAATAATGAAAAACTTTGCGTCTTTGCGATTTCCAACAAAAACTCAATAAAAAAGCTTCCAGAATGAACTGAAAGCCTCTATTATCTTGTAGGTGGAAAATTAATCTGCCATCGCCTCACCGGCTTTTCTGTAGATAAAACTTCCGTAAATATGTCTTCTTGCAAAACGGCTTGGTGAATCGGAATTAACCATTTTAATGTACGTATTTCTTGGAACCCCAATATATTCGTACATATTTCCGTTCAGATGCTGAACTTTCAAAACTGCTTTTTCAAGATAAAAATCCTGAATATTAGATTTTGTAATCGTTTCAGTATATTCCTCTTTGTATTTTTCCTGCGTTTCCGGGTTGATACTTACCAAAAAGTGATAGGCTTCAATCACAGATTTGCTTTTTTCTTCTGCCTCCAGCTTTCCGGCTTCGTCATTAATAAATTTATCAGGATGCGAATCTTTCATCGTATTTCTGTAAATTGTTTTTAACTCCTTTAAAGTAACGGTTTTATCAACCCCAAGAAGCTTTCTGTGTTCACCAACTCTTTTCATATCTGATTCCTTATTTCGGGGTGCAAAATTAAGGAATTTAATTTACAAAATCATAACTTATTCATTATTAATTTATTTGGAACCGGAAAGGAGTGGAGAAAACATCCAATTACTTGTTATTGTTTGTGATAACATGGGTTTATTGCATATGCCGATCCCAGCGCTTGTGCCAGGCTGTTAAGGAATCAAGCTTTACTTTGTCTGCTTTTTTCTCAAAATCATTCGTTATTTCTGAGAAATAATCAGAGGTGTCGTATTTTTTAAGCAAATAGTAGATGTGTTCTTTGGCTGCAATATTATTTTTAGAAGCGGTAAATGATGTTTTGTAAGCAATATCATTCATTAGTTTTTTTGCGCTTTCAGTTTTATATTGAAGAGTGGCTTTAGTCAGATCTTCAAGTTCAAAAAAGCTGTTATTAGCCTGAATTTTTTCTCCCTTTACTCTTTTATCATAAAATTCCTGTAAAATAGACAGATAAGAAGGTTTAGGATGTTTTCTGATATATTCCACGGAGATATTCATATGGATATCGCTGTCTTCAGAAATATTTTTCTTCAGGAAATCTTTAATGATCAGGCTGTCTTCCGGTTTGTTGTAATTGGTGAAATAATTGAGCAGTGCAAAGTTTCCCATATAATGATTAGCTCCTTTTGTTATCATTTTTTTGATAGCAGGATAGTACGCAGGGTCCGGATTTTTCTCGTGATCTAGCAGATACATAAAAATATAACCATCGAGGTGTGTTCTATGTTCAATATCAGCAAGAATGGTTTCAAACAGTTTCTTTTTCTGGTCTTTTGTGAATATATTTTTTTGGCTTTCCCAGAACATCATAGCTTCCGGAACAGTCATTTCATTAAGGGTATCATAGCTGGTACTGATGACAGATTGTTTTTTGTTGTCCAGATTTTTCATGAGAACATCAAAACATTCCTCAGGATATTTTTCAAGCAGAACGCGATAAAAATACAGGGCTAGCTCCGGATTTTCATCGGAAGAAAGTCTGATGATATCTCCTTTGGAAAACTCATCCAGCAGATTTTTCCTGAATCCTTCATCGAATCTGGCTTCATTTTTTTTAGTAATTTTCTCAATGACGGCCTGCTGCTTTTCACTGTAACTGCAGGATGTAAGAAAGAGGAGAAGAATGATGGGTAGTAAGGTATTTCTTTTCATTGAAGAAGACAGGTTTATGATTTTTATTGATTTTTAAGTAAGAACCTGAAGGTTTACTTCGTTTCAATCTCCACAACCTTCCTGCCATAATCTCCAAAATACTCCGTCAGAAGTTTTTCATATACTTTATAGCCGTCATCAACATTCGTGAAGATTACAATTCCGTCTTTTGATTTTGGAAAAATAAAGAAAATCGTCCGTACTCCCTCGTCCGCTCCGCCATGAGACCATGCGGAACTGCCGTCGCCCAGATCATAAATTTCAAAACCCAGCCCGAAAGATTTTCCTTTTTTCGTAACGACCTGACCGGTTTTCATATCATTAAAAACCTTTTTGGAAAGTCCGTCGCCATTCATCACACTGATTAAAAAGCGGCTGTAATCTGAAATGGTTGTTATCAGGTCATCTGCAGCGTTGGGTGTTGTTGTTTTAACGGTTGGGTACATTTTTCCATCCTTATCGTAGCCCTCTGAAAACCTGGAGGCATCCTTTTGTTCATCCCAGATGTAAGAGGTGTCTTCCATCTTTAAAGGGTGAAAAATAAGTTCTTCCGCCAGCTGGTTCAGATTTTTATTAAATTTCTTCTCCAAAGCTTTTCTCAGATATTCAAACCCTTCCCCGGAATATTGGTATTTCGTTCCCGGGTCAAACTGGAAATTCAGTCTTTTATCAGGATTCATCCATCTCCAGTTGGGAAATCCGGTCTGATGGCTCAGAATTATACGGGTGGTCAGCTTTTTGTTTCTGGGATCCTGTGCAATATCCGGATCCGTCCAGTAGTTGCTGAGCGGTTCATCGAGATTCCATTTTCCGGCACTGACCAGTTTTAAGGCTACAATAGCTGTCACCGGCTTAGTGAGCGATGCTACATTGAATAAAGTATTTTGAGGAGCAGGACTCATGCTGCGGAATTCTCCATACACTTTTTGTTTTTCCGGCTTTCCGTTTTTAATAATACCCAGACCCAGCATGGGAATTTTATTTTCTTTCATCCATTGTTCAAAAGCCTTATCATGATCTGCTTCTGAAACCTGATTAACCTGTTGATGATTTTGTTTTTCTTCGGTCTGTGCAGATAAAACAGAGGTAATAAGACAAAGACTTATGCTGAGGATCGATTTTTTCATGTGAAAAATAAATTCGTGATTTAGATAAGATCAAAACTACATCAAATTTTATTAAAAAAAGCTGAGCTCGGGTTAAGAAATTAAGATTGAAAGGCAGGAAGATGGAAGATGGAGGCTTGAAGTTACTGGTGAACCTCAAATATTAAACAGGTACCTTTAAATATGTTGAAATATAAAAAACTACCAAAACCAGATTGTATTTCTGTCTTTGTGTTTTAGACTTCCTTACACGATTATAAAAACAGAAATGTCTTATCCAGGACTCAGATTAATAAAAAAAGCAGTACCCCAACGGATACTGCCATTATATCTTTAAATTCTTAAATTATTGAATCATTAAATTAATTTTACGGCTCATCACAATCCTGCTTCAGCTTGCTAAAGATTTTATCAAACTTTTTGTAAAGCGTTCCTTCCATATCAGCATCCGGTCTGAAGCTTTCGTTGGCGCAGTTGTAAAAGCCTAAACCGATGAGGTCTGTCAGTGCATAATCATCTTTTTGAAGATCATTGAGATGGTCATTAAGCTTTGTAATGACAGATTGCGGATCAGAATTGTTCTTACTTCTCGCATGTACAAATTTTTCCCAGGCATCATACATTTTCTGCTTGTCGGGAGAAGTTACTGCATCAATATATTCTTTGCAGGTACTGTAAAATTTACTGTTTTTCAGGGATGAAGGATCTGAAAAAGCATTAAGTTCTTCTTTTTTCAGCTGATATTCATTTTCAAAAATCTGAATGGTTTCCTGATGCAGTTTTTTCCATTCCGGAAGGTTGATCACTTTAAGTCCGTACAGCTCCTTTTTCTTTTCCTGGTACTGTTTTTCCAGCTCCTGCAGGTATTGGTTTTTATTTTTTCTTACATCTTCAAGATCCGACAGTTTAAAAACAGTATGGTTGTCGAAATGTACCCCGCTGAAGGTATAAAGAAGCTTGTAAACCCCGTCTATCTCTTCTTTTTTGTACTTTCCGGGATCAAAATAGCCTTTACTGTCACAGTTGAAGGTCTGGTAACTGTACAGCACCAGATTGCCGGTTTTCTGTCCCCAGACTGTAGCAGATAAAGCCATAGAAAGGATGAATATTGCTTTTTTCATGAATTTTATTATTTGGCGTTTTTAATCAAGATAATTTACGTTAAAAATACTTTTTTTGTAAATAACGTGTATAGTATCATTGGTTTTATGTTGAGAAATTGATTGTAGACCAAGGGATTTTCTCTTTTTATCAATCAATTCTATTTCATTATGATCATGAATTGATTTTTTTTCGCCCGCATCCAGCCATAATACCTGAGATTCCTTATGATTAATGACTTCGTATGTCTGGATCACCCGGGAATGCTCTGTCTTAGTGTTAATAAAAAGAAAAATACGGGTAAAAGTACTTTTAAATCCTATAACAATAGCTCCTGAGATGAAACAAACAGCAATGAATTCAGAAATTTTTCTGACCCCTACAAAAATGGCTGCAACAACTATGATAATGGCAAAAGTAATCAATATATATTTCCATGAATTGTCTTTAAAATTACGCAGATCCTGCTCCAGATAATGATCTTTTAGAAATGGCTGTAATACAAAACTATCGAAACAAAATATCGGAATCAGTATCATAAAAAGCCGGATATAAAAATTTGATAAAAGAGATTTTAGTTTTTCCGCCATTTTTACTGATGTAATTTTAATGAGTTACCCTTATGCAGGTATTTTATTTAAGTGCAAAATTAATATTTCTTTTTCAAGAGCCCTTTAAAAATCCCTTAAAATAAAGAGATCACCAATAAACCTGAAATTACTGTTTCAATCTTATGCAGAAAAATTATTTGCCTTTCAGATGTTTCTTTAAATAAATAGAGGTCGCAGAATTTCTGGCTGACAGTAAGCTTTCTACAGTTCCCTCGAATACGATTTTCCCGCCGAGCTTTCCTGCTCCGGGACCGATATCAATAATCCAGTCGGCCTGGGCAATGATGTCCAGATTATGTTCAATAACGATGAGCGTATTTCCTTTATTAACCAGCTCTTCGAAAAAAGATAGGAGTTTTTCATTGTCAATAGGGTGAAGTCCGGTACTGGGTTCATCCAGGACAATAATCTGATCAGTATGTTTCAGTTCCTTAGTCAGCTTTAAACGTTGTCTTTCACCGCCTGAAAAGCTGTCCAGCCTTTGTCCCAGCGTCAGATAATCCAGACCTAATTTAATCAGCAGGCTGAATTCCTGCTCAAAACCGGATTTTGGAAAAAATTTCAGAGCTTCCAGAACGGTCATATTCATAATATCAGCGATGCTTTTTTCCTGATACTGATATTTTAAAACTTCTGGTTTGTATCCGGATCCGTTGCAGACTTCACAAGGCTGTTCAATATCATCCATGAAAGCAAGGTCTATTTTTTCAATACCCAATCCTCTGCAATTGGGGCAGGCACCTTCTCCGTTTCTGCTGAAAAGTTTTTCAGAGACCTTATTGGCATTGGAGAAAAGCTTTCTTACAGCATTGGAAAGATTAAGGTAGGTTAAAAGATTTGAGCGGCTGCTCGCTGTGAAAACAGATTGATCCACTACGGTTACCTGAGGATAGAATAACGGAAGAATTTTATTGATCAAGGTGCTTTTTCCGGAGCCTGCAACACCGGTTACGACATTCATGATTCCGGTGGGTATTTTTACACTGACATTTTTTAAATTATGAAGCTGACCGTTTTTAATTTCAAGAAACCCCTTTCCCTGTCTGGGATTTGTATTGTAAACCCTTTCTTTACTGAAGTAGCTGGCTGTTTTGCCTTTAGCGTTTTTTAAATGATTAAAGGTTCCCTGGTACATCATTTCACCTCCGTTTTTTCCCGAACCGGGTCCCATATCGATGATGAGATCGGCTATTTTAATGAGATCCGGATCATGCTCCACAATCAGGACGGTATTTCCTTTATCCCTGATTTTTTTGATGATGTCCACAATATGGTCAATATCTTTCGGATGCAGGCCGATACTGGGTTCATCGAAAATATACAACAGATCTACAAGGCTGTTTCCGAGCTGTTTTACCATCTTTATCCGCTGAGATTCCCCTCCCGAAAGCGTGTCTGTTTGTCTGTCCAGGGTAAGATACTGCAAACCGATGTCAATGAGGTTCTGAAGCTTTTTTTCAAGTTCCTGAATAACGGAAACATAGGTTTCAGAGGGAATTTTTTGAATAAAGATGAGTAAATCATCGATGGACAGGGCAGTACAGTCTGCAATATTTTTACCCTTTATTTTGCAGGACAATACTTTTGAATTGAGACGCTGTCCTTTGCAGACAGGGCATTCTTTGGTAATGATGACTTTCTTTAAAGTATCTTTTCTGGTTATATTTTCTTTTGAATCCTTTTTTAGAAATGAGTTTTCAATTCTTGGGATGACTCCTTTATATTTTACGGTTTTTCCCCATTCCTTGGATGGTTTTGGGGGAGCATGTTCTTCTGCATTCAGCAGGATTTCCCATTCGTTTTCAGTAAAGTCCCTGAGCTTTTTGTCGTTATCGAAATAGCCTGAATGAATATACCGGGTCAGCCGCCAGCCGCCGGGCTGAAATGTAGGAAACTGTATAGCACCTTCATTCAGCGATTTATTTTTATCAAAAAGGGTGTCTGTGTTTACGGTCTGTACATAGCCCAATCCTTCACATTCACGGCACATTCCCTGGGGATTGTTGAAGGAAAATACGTTGGAATAACCGACAAATGGTTTTCCAATCCTGGAAAAAAGCAGCCGGAGGGAAGCATAAATATCTGTAACCGTTCCCACTGTTGAGCGGGCATTTCCTCCCAGTCTTTTTTGATTGATAATAAAAGGAACATTCAGATTCTCGATTTTATCAACGTTGGGAACTCCGAAATGCTGCAAGCGGTTTCTGATAAAGCTGTTTTGGGTCTCGTTGATCTGCCGCTGGGCTTCAGCTCCAATGGTTTCAAACACCAAAGATGATTTCCCGGATCCGGAAACTCCGGTAAAGACCGTGATCTTATTCTTTGGGATGCGTAATGAAATATTCTTTAAATTATTCTGTCGGGCGTGGGTAATAATAATCTCTTTCATAATATTTTCATTAACTTTGTTAATAGTTAACTAAGTTAAGTATTTTTCATGAAACAGCAGGAAGATTATTTTTTTGATACGTTTACGGATTTACAGTGTTTTATTCTGGCCAATATGAATAAAGGAAATATCAATGGGGTTACAGCAACGCATTACAATATCATAGAATATATTTATCGAAAAGATGAAGTCACCGGAAAGCAGCTCTCTAAAGCCTTTAATGTAAGCCAGGCTGCAGTGTCGAAACAGATCAGATTTTTAATTCAAAATGATCTCATAGAACAGAAGCAGAGTACTTCAGACAGAAGGATATTTAACCTTACGGCCACAGAAAAGGGTAAGTTTCTCATCAACAATTCTGAGGATTTCCGGAAAAGAGTAGCCGATCAGGTTTCGATAGTTTTAGACAAGACGGAATTACAAACCCTCACCATCCTGCTGAATAAGGTTTTAAAAAATATCAGGATATAAATAACGATTAAATTGATTTAATTCATTTGATTAGTATTGGTATAATGAGTTGTATTTCCTTTTTAAATGAAATGCCTTTGTTTACCTTAAAAAAATAATCTTATCCATAAAACTTTGTGGTTATTAAGCGCAAAGGAAAACAAAGAATTTATTTTAATTTCTTTAAACTAATTTTCCGCCGTTTTTACTGATATAATTTCAATGATTGACCATCATAAAGGTATTTCACACCATTATTTTTAATTTTAATATCTTCACTTCCGGGTTTCAGGACTAATGAATCTGCCTCAAAAGTAAAAGAAATCCCATCTTTAGATTCTTTAATTTTTAAAATATCTGTTACGCCTTTCTCTTCATTGTCAGGCTCAATATCCAGATTTCCCAGGTATTTTATTTTCCCGTTTTCCAATAAAAAAGCATCACCGCCAAAGAAATATTCATAGGCCAGCTGGCAGACAATAATGACGTTCCCGTTTTCACTGTTCCTGTAAAAATGAGGTTCATAAAGATAAGCTTCACCATTTCCGGGCGATTGATAGAGGATTTCGTTTTTGTTATTCAGAAGTAAAAGTCTTTTGCCCCAGTCTTTTTCGGTGTCAGGGAGGGTAATATTTCCGTCAGGATACTCGTAGGTTCCGGAAACTACAGTATGACCTTCAACAGAAAATGCTGAATTTACATCAAAACCTTTGATCTTTAATCCCTGAACCGTTTCAGGCTTAAATTCTGCATATTCTGCATCTTTTGCAACTTCAGGCTTGGTCGTGGCAGCGGTTTCTTTTTTGGCGGGTGCCTGAGTTTCCTTTTGCTGTTCTTTTTTACAACAGATCAGGCTAAGCAGTACCAGAGCGGGAAATATTTTTTTCATTTTAAATAATGTTTTTAAGACGTAAATGCTGCAGCAGCATAATGGTTTTGGCATCCATGATTTTTCCGTTGCCGATCATTTGAAGGGCTTCTTCAAAAGGAAGTTCCAGCACCTCAATATTTTCTCCTTCATCTTCCAGACCGCCGCCGTCATTGATCTTCATTTCAGAAGAATATTCCGCGATAAAGAAATGCAGGATTTCCGTTACGGAACCCGGTGACATATAAGCTTCAAATATTTTCTCCACTTTTGAAATTTTGTAGCCGGTTTCCTCTTCAGTTTCTCTTTTGATGCATTCTTCGGGATTATCGTTATCCAACAGTCCTGCACAAGCTTCAATGAGCATTCCGGTCGTGTTTCCGTTGATGAAAGTGGGGAGTCTGAACTGTCTGGTAAGGATCACCGTACCGGAAACTTTGTTGTACAACAAAATAACAGCGCCGTTTCCTCTGTCATAGGCTTCTCTGCTCTGGGTTTCTGTAGTTCCGTCTTTTTTTACGATGCTGTAGGTGACTTTATTTAAAGTATACCAGTTGTCAGAAAGGATTTCTGTGTTAATAATGTTGATCTCAGGATTCTGCATTGGGAATATCTTCTGTATTATAATAAATGGTTAAACCTCTTTCTTTTGCGATTCTCACATCTTCATCCGCACCTTTTGAGGCACCTTCTATTCTGAGAACGGCATCACACTTTTCAAGGAGGCGGTGGGCAACGGGATACTGGATTTCCTGCCAGGCGTCATCCCCGATCCGGGTGGAACCTGCAAGATGGATTAAAGGCAGAGCAAGCCATTCTCCAATAATTGGAATATGACCTTTTCTGAAAATGGGAAGAGCGGCCGCTTCCAGGTTATGAAGGTTTTGGCTGATTAAGGCCGGATCATCATTGGTTCCGCTTCTGTATGGACCTGCAATAAGTATGAGCATAATTTTTTTTTTGAGTAAAATAAAGGAACTTATCCTCTGAAAAAAATAAGATAGATTAAGAGCCTTCAGATTTTTGCTTACTGGTTTTTATAGTGCTTAAAAATTCAGGGGTAATTCCCAGATAGGAAGCAATCTGTTTCTGGGTGATTCTTTCTGCGGCAAGCGGATACTTCTGAAGAAATGCATGATAACGTTCCTCAGCCGTAAGCGAAAGATTTTCTATGGTTCTCAGCTGTTCCCTTATATAAGCATTCTGCATCATGATCCTGAAAAATTTCTCAAATTTAGGCACTTTTATATAAAGTTTATCGAGATTTTCTTTCTGCAGCTGGAGCACTGTACTTTCTTCCAGAGCCTCAATAGTCAGCATGGCCGGTTTCTGATGGATGAAGCAGAACATATCCGTGATCCACCAGTCGGGCACAGCAAACATAATGGTAGATTCCTTGCCGGATGGGTCCAGATAAAAAGCACGCAGAACACCGGACTGAACAAAGCTTATTTCTCTGCAAAGCTGTTCCTGTTTCAGAATCGTTTCTTTTTTTTGAATTTTTTTCTCTTTTAACAGAGAAAGAAAGTAAGAGGTTTCCTCATTGCTGAGCGAAATATGGCGGGATATATTCTTTAAAATCAAACTTTCATTCATGGATCAGGGTCTTAATAAGTTCTCCAGAGCTTTCTTCAGGTCAGGAAATTTAAACTGAAAACCCGTATCCTGAATTTTTTGCGATGAAGCTCTCGATCCTTCCAGTAAGGCATCTGCCAGTTCTCCGAATATCAGTTTCAGAACAAAAGCCGGAACATTCGGCATAAATAAAGGTTTCTTTAGGACTTCAGCAATTTTTTCCGTTAAATTTTCATTGGTCGTATGCTGGGGAGCAACGGCATTGTAGGCTCCATCCATCGCTGAATTTTTCAAAGCTGTTTCATAAATGGAGCAGATATCTTCAATGTGAATCCATGGCATATACTGCTTACCGCTTCCTAATGCTGAACCAATGCCGTACAGGATCGTAGGAACCATTTTTTTTAACGCTCCGTCTTCTTTGGAAAGTACAACGGCTGTACGTATTTTAACCACCCGTTCAGCGAGATTCTGTTCTTTAAAATCATCTGCCGCTCTTTCCCATAAAACCACCACTTCGCTCAGGAAATCATTCCCGGGAGGATCATTTTCCGTGTAAATTTTATCAGTCGTTACAGTTCCATAATAATTGATTCCTGAAGCAGAAATAAAGGAATTAAGCCTGATATTTTTCTTTCTTACCGTTTCCAAAAGAAGCCCTGCAGAATCTACACGGCTGGAGATCAGTTCCTGTTTTCTTTCTTTGGTCCAGCGTTTCTCAGAGATATTGGCTCCGGCCAGATGGATGATGTGGGAAACATTGTCCAATGCGGCTTCATCAATTTTTTTGTTTTTAACATCCCATTCAAAATCCTGGTCATGCTTTTTCTTTCTGGTGAGAAATCTTACGGTATATTCGTTTCCTAACTTTTTAGACAGCTCGCGGGCGATCATTCCTCCGGCACCGGTTATCAGAACTATTTCTTTCATAATCTTGTATTTGGAATTGGTGTAAAATTATAAGGTCTGGCTTTTGACGATCAGAATAAAATCATCTTCCAGAAATTTATAGCCGTAATCGTAAATAAATCTGTATTCGGAGCCATTTTTATAAACTTTGAGGTTGGTAAAATAATCAAAATCAAAGCCTAAACTGTCCATCCTTGATCGGGCTATTTTTGCTTTTCCGTCTGTATTCAGTTCCAGAAGGATGCGGTAGTTTTTACGGAGTTTGTTGTTCACATTCCGCATCAGGTTGGTAGAATCTTTATTCTGCTTATTGTTGTAGGCATTCCGGCAGGCGTCGTTGCAGAATTTTTTATCAGATCTTCCGATAATTTTTTCGCCGCATTCAATACAGTTCATGTTTTTATTTTTTCAGTTTGTGTGGGTGGCTGTGTTTTTTCCTTAATAACCGCTTGAATCTGCTGTGGGTAGGATAGCTCCTGTTCGGGGTCATATTATTGAATAAAAGAGCAGCCAGTAAAAGAATGATGCAGCCTGACAAAACTGGTGAAAGAACGTACCAGTAACCCAGTTCCGGAATTTTCCCCGTAGAACTCACGGCTATCAGTGCTGTGGCTCCTCCGGGCGGATGAAGCGTTTTGGTATACTGCATCAGAACAATAGAAAAGGCCACGGCCAAAGGTGCGGAAAGCCAGATAATATCCGGGACGATCTTATAGACTGTAACTCCAACAAGTGCAGAAATCACATGTCCGCCCACAAGATTTCTGGGCTGCGCCAAAGGACTTTGAATGGCTCCGTAAATCAGAACACTGGAGGCCCCGAAAGACCCGATCAGGAATATATTTTCAGTAGCGGAAAGAGAATGGGACTGGATGAACGCAATGATTCCAATTCCTACGAACGCACCCAGAAATGACCAGAAATGTTCTTTGTAATCAACTAGGGTTTCTTTATAGATCACATACTTTGATACTCTGAATGTTCTTTTTATCGTCTTCTTCATTAATCTTCTTTATTTTTTATAATTTGAATTAAATTTTTCACAAAAGGCTTTGTATACGTTCCGTCCTGATCATAATCCGGATCCAGAATCGTTATTTCTATTCCAAAACACAGAGGAGAATGGAGCAGGGGTTTCAGAATTTCACTGAGGTTTTCATAATCAATACCTTCTTCCATCCGGCTGTCTACAGCGGGCATCAGTTCGTCTTTTAAAACATCAACATCAAGGTGGATAAAAAAGCCGTCCAGATTTTTGTTCTCCGCCATTTTCAGAAAATCTCCAGCTGTTTTTCCAAAACCATTTTGGAGGAGACGGGGAAGATCAAAATAATGAATATCTGAATGAATGATCTGTTCCACATATTCTTCATCATCCGTTTCCGCATTTCCGGCACAGAAAATATTTTCTTCCAAAAAATAGGGTTTCAGTCCCTGAATATCGGTTAATTTTCCATGTCCGGTTCCTGTAATGATGGCAAGATCCATTCCTGCAGCGGCAGCGGTTCCGGAAAGGTAAGGCGGGATAAAATCGGTATGCCCGTCCAGATAAAACAGTCCAAAATTACCAAGCTTCTTCAAAGCCAGAGCCGTTCCAATCAAAATGCTGCAATCGCCGCCCAGCATGATATTGAATGTACCTTTCTGATAATTATTCAGGATAAGATCAGCCTGCTTCTGAGCATAATCAATAACGGCATCTGCATTTAAAACACCCGATTCTGCATCAAGTTCCATCTTATATTCGGGGGCTTCAAGGCTTAAAACGGTACTGGGATTGATTTCTTTGTGAAAATCAAATTGTCTGAGCCAGTCCGGAAGCTTTCTGACACCCGGTTCGGTTTCATGCTCCTTTTTTTTCAATCCAAGATTGAAAGGGAACTCAAAAATTGTGATGTTCCTTTGCATAATCGAATTTTAACAAAGATACGGAATTATCCGTTTGCAAATGGATAAAGCATGGGCTCGTGGGTTGATATAAACTCAATAAACAGGCTAAAAACAGGATGTAGAATCTTCTTTTGTCCTTTGTTTTTGTAATTATTGTAAAAATTTTACTTGTAATTGGTTGTATTGAAAAAAATATTTACTAGGTAATGCATTCCTTTATTGCTGAATTTTAACCTTTATTTTGTTAAGTGATGGATATTGATAAAATGTAATTGAATATGAAGAAGTTAGTATCAATTTAGAATAATTCTAAATTATTCTATTATTCACTCCGGCTAGATATATTTTCAAATTATTTCTATATTTACAATGATTATATCAAATAACCATGAAATATATTCTGTTGGTTGGCTTAATAGTAGCCGGCCATTCATTGTCAGCACAAAACATCAATATTACAGGCAGAATTCTGAATAAGGAAAATTCTCCTGTGGAATTTGCTGAAGTGCTGCTTCTAAAACAGGATTCAGCTAAAATAAGAAGTGAGATCACCGATGCCAAAGGTGGTTTTATCATCAATGCGCCTAAAGATTCCTATATATTACAGGTCAAAAGGTTCAAAGACGTACTGTATTCAAAGAATATAAAGCTTGACGGCGATCTTCGTTTGAATGAAATACGAATAGAAGAACTGCAGCAGATCAAGGAAATTACCCTTGAAAAGAAAAAGAAGTTAATTGAAAAAAAGATTGACCGTACGGTTTTCAATGTAGAAAATTCCATCTTTTCAAGCGGAGCAGATCTGGCGCAGGTTTTATCCGGAACCCCCATGCTCTCTGTAAGTGACAACTCTATTTCTATCGTCGGAAAAAGTGGTGTTGCGGTTATGGTTAATGATAAAATGCTGAACATCAGCGGTACGGATCTGATCAATTATCTGCGTTCTCTGCGTTCTGATGATGTGGCTAAGGTTGAAATTATCACTACGCCTCCTTCAAAGTATGAAGCCCAGGGAAACAGCGGTATTCTGAACATCGTTCTTAAGAAAAATGCCAAATTGGGATGGAACGGAATTTTGAGCTCGTCCTATATTCAGACCACATACGTAGGAAATGCGAATAATGTGACCTTGAATTATAATTCCAATAAAATCACCAGTTCATTAAGGCTGAGACAGTACGACAGACCTTCAAAGGCAGTGGAGCTGATTGATATTATCGGTCCAAATTCCATTCTGAGTGCTGATACAAGGAAAGATAAGTTTAAAGGTGTTGGAGCGAATTTCAGTCTTGATTATAAGTTAAGTCCAAAGTCCAATATCGGGGTGATCTATGATATTTCAAAGTCCCATTCGGATATGGATATTTTCAACAGATCCATCTATAAAACAAACAGTATTCAGGATTCCCTGCTGACGACCACTTCAGATCACCGGAAGCCTATACTGACGCATTCACTGAATGCTTATTATGATTATAAAATAGATTCTCTTGGAAAAAAATTAAGCATTGCCGGAAATTATTTCTCGAACAGCCCGGATGCAGATGTACATTTCCAGACATTGAATGATATGAATTCAAATGTCCAGAGAATAAGAAACGTAAGTAACCTTGATTATCAGATTATATCAGGACAGGGAGATCTTTATCTTCCTTTTAAATGGGGTACTCTTGAGACCGGATTGAAGTTTACGCATTTCATGAACGATTCAAATGTGAAATATTTCTCCTCCGGTAATGGCTATGACTATATTTTGGATCAAAGCAGAAGCAACGTTTTTGAATACCGGGAAAATAATGCCGCAGCGTACGTGAGTATGTCAAAAGATCTGGGAAAGAAATGGTCAGCAAAAGCTGGACTCCGTTATGAATATTCCACTATTGACGGCTATTCAAAAACAGCGAATGAAAGAAACAAGAATGAGTATGGCAGGCTTTTTCCTTCGGCTTATTTAGAGTATAAGCCGAATGACAATAATACCATTTCAGCCAACTATTCAAAAAGGATCAACCGTCCGGGGTTTACCGCCCTGAATCCGTTCAGATGGTATTCCAATCCCTATTCTTTCTATACCGGAAATCCTTTTCTTTCGCCTTCATATAACCATAATATCGAGTTTTCGTACCTGTATAAGAACAAATATTCTGTAACGGTATACGGGCAGAAAACGATCAACGGATACGGGCGGATCACTTCAGTGGCGGATGGCATTAAGGAAGTTAATTACAGAAACTACCTGACACAGTATGACGCAGGATTGAGTGCCAACCTTTATACCAATATTACAAAATGGTGGGAAAATAACACAAATGTGGTGTCTTTCTACTCGGAATCCGAATCATCAATTCCTGAAGTGGTACCTCAGAAAGGGCTGTCCATGTATTACACCATCAACAATACCTTTACCCTTAATAAAGAAAAAGCGGTATTGTTTTTATTGAATTTTTATCACTATCTGCCTAATAAACAAGGGAATACTTATATAGGGAATATTTCAAGTCTTTCTGCCGGGTTAAGATTTTCACTGATGGAAAAAAAGCTGAAAATCAATATGATGGTAGAAGATATTTTTAAAGGAACCCAAAGTAAAGGGAAAATCTTCTATGATGAGTTTACCCAATACTATAACAATTACTACGATGCCAGACGTTTCACGCTGAACATGACGTATACTTTTGGAAATAAGAATGTAAAAAGCAACACTAAACAAATACAGCTGGACGAAAAGAACAGAGCCAATTAACACTAAGAAAAACAATACCAAAACTAAAAAACAAATATCACATCATGAAAAAACAAAATCTAATCCTTACTTCTTCTTCCTGACAGGCAGGTCTGTACTTTATCGGAAGAAAATCATTATTAATTCATTACTCACTGCAATAAAAAACTGCAGATGATCAATAATCTCGGAAAATTAAGAATGGGGAAAACTATTTCTCCATGCCTTCGGTGGCTGCTGCAAGTATTTATATTTTGACCTGTCTGAATTAATATAAGATATTGATAATAAGAATTTTAAATCTTTAAATCATCGTCAAAACAAGTATTGATGAAAGCATAAACCGTCTTCCAAATTGACGCCGGCTATATTTAAAAATTACCAATCTGTTCAATCAGAATAATCACATAGGAGGATGCCGAAAAGCCTTTAAAGAGTAGGCAAACATTAAATCTTTTTTATTATGAAAAAATTAGAACTAGACCCATTGTCTTTGGACAAAGAAACAATTGCTTTACTTGATGAGAAGCAGCTACAGGAAATTGTAGGCGGACAGGCTGCAGCTCCGGGAACATCTACAGGATGTGGTTCAGGAGGTAGCGGATGTGGAACCGGAGGCGGATCTACAGGATGCGGATCAGGAGGAAGCACTTGTATTTCTGAAGTTGAAATGTTGAGTTAAGTTTTAAAAAAAAGGGGAAAGCCGAAAACCCTTCAAAACAGAGTAGGCAAAACATTAAATCTTTTTTATTATGAAAAAATTCGAATTAGATCCATTGTCATTAGACAAGGAAACAATTGCTTTACTTGATGAGAAGCAATTACAGGAAATTATTGGTGGACAGGCTGCTGCTCCGGGAACATCTACAGGATGTGGCTCAGGAGGAAGTACTTGCGGTGCTACCCAGACTACAACAACTACTACTTCAGGCGGATCTACAGGATGCGGTTCAGGAGGAAGTACTTGCTCTGCGCAGGCTGGAATTTCTCAATAATACCAGGAGAGGCTGTATTAGGGTACAGCCTCTCTTTTTTAAACGCTTTAATATTGGATACTACTGATGGATCACACTGAATATTTTTTACATGATTATGCCTGCTTAAGAATTCCTTCTCTTCCCATGGAATCCTTTCTGGAATTCAATGAGATGATTAAAAATCTCAATATGGAAGATCATGAGGAACTGGTAAAAGTTTTACATGATGTTTTTTCCAATACCTATTACAGAGAAGCCATTTATATTGCTTCCAGAGATTTGTATGAAACTTTTTTAAGCCTGAAGGAAAATAATTTTGCCAACAGGGACGCTAACCAGCGTTTTTTTATGACGTTCTATAAATATCTTTCAAGAATGTCTAACAGGTCAACGCCATACGGCCTTTTTTCCGGGACCTCTTCGGTTTCCATAAAAGATCAGCCAAGTGCTGTACAATTCGATGCCGACAAATATAAACTGGTTGGTCAGCTCAATATCCACAGCCTTACAAAACTGATCCGCAATATTGATCCTCTTCATCACGAGCTGATCAATACCATAAAATACTATAAAAACAATACGCTGTATACCTTAAAAGACAAAGCTTTTTTTGTAGAACAGTTTGATAACGGCCGCTATATCGCCTCCAATCTTACTTCCATAAGGTTAAGTGAGTATGTAAAAGTGATATTGGAATCCGCAGAAAGCGGAGCCACCGTACAGGAGATGGCACATGCCATTGCTAATCCGAACATCACCTCAGAACAGAAACAAAACTTCATTAAAAATATTATCCGGTCTCAGATGCTTGTAAGTGAACTTCTTCCAAGTGTGTCTACAGAGGATTTTATTGAAGATTTAATATATACCATAGACCAAAAAAAGATCAACCTTGAAGAAATCAATGAGTTAAAAGAGATTTACAGCATCATCAGAAATATATCTGCCGTAGATGATATTGATGGTTTCAGGAATTATATTGAGAATAACCCTCAAAACCGTATTATATCCAATGATTTCTATAAGCTGGATCTTTTTTATAATATGCAGCAAAACAATGTCAATAAAAAAGTTTTAGAGGAAATAAGCAGAACTTCGTATGAGGTGATGCAGCTTTTTTCCGAAAAAACATCTTTGGCACTGCATCATTTTACAATTGCATTCGCCGGCAGGTATGAGGAAAAAGAGCTTCCTCTGACCCAGGTTTTAGATACGAATTACGGCATCGGATACGAAAAAGTAGTCACCGGAAATGCAGAATATATGCCCCTTTTGGATGGAATTCCTGTAATGGCTGATCCGGACAGTGAACAGAGAATTAGTTACGGAGGTTTTGAAGTACTCAGAGAAAAATTGTTTAAGCAATACTGTAAAACCGAGGAAATGACCATCAATGCTGATGAAGATGTTAAAAATTATCTGTCACAAAAGCAAAAATCGGCTTCAAAGGGAGAACTGCCGCCAAGTGCCTATATTTTCGGAAGAATCCTGTCCGGATCTGCAGAAGCGCTGGACAACGGGGATTATCAGTTTTTCCCTATTCAGTGTCATGCTCCGTTTGCAGCCAGATTACTGACCAGATTTACCCATGGCAATGCCGATCTTAAAAGCCAGGCCGGCAAAATTGCAGAACACGAACAGAAGATGAATCCTGATGTGATTCTGGCAGAAGTGCTTACCATACCGGATGACAACTATGCCAATATTACGTTGTATCCAACGATCCGTGATTACGAAATCCCTTTTCTGTCCAATTCAAAACTCAGTAAAGAACATCAGATTGATGCCAATGATCTTATGGTGTCTGTCCGAAACGGAAAAGTAATTCTAAGATCAAAAAAACTGAATAAACAGATTATTCCCTGCCTTTCCAACACATATAATACAACGCTGGCACAGCCGTTATACAAATTTCTGGCAGATGTGGGCAGCCAGAGCATGAGATTGGGCTTTTTCTGGGATTGGGGAATTTATCAAAAAGAACAGTTCCTGCCGAGAATTGAATATAAAAAAATGATTGTAAGCCGCGCCCGGTGGCTCCTGAAAAAGGAAAAAGTAAATTATAAGGAAGAATCTGCAGCCGAAAAGACCGTGGCAGATCTCAGAAAAAAATATAGCCTTCCTCAATATGTGGTTTTATCTTCAGGAGATAATGAACTTCTTTTGGATCTGGACAATAAAGTCAGCCAGGCTGTTTTCCTGAAAGAAATCAGTATGAAGAATATCATTCTGTACGAAAACATTCATACCCGTGAAAATTGTTTTATCAAAGAAGGCGGAAAAAGCTTTGCGAACGAGATCGTTATTCCCATGGGCAGCAAAAAACAGGTGTATTCTTCACAGATAAGAAATATTGCCCCAGCAGCAGTAAAAAGAGTATTTTCTCCCGGCAGTGAATGGCTGTATCTGAAAATATATTCTGGTAGTAAAAATATTGAAGACCTCCTGACAGAAGTTATTGCAGATTTCGCCTCCGGACTGGTGAAAGAAAATATCATTGACCAGTGGTTCTTCATCAAATATAATGATTCTGAGCATCATATCAGGGTAAGGTTTCACTGTTTTGATCCCGATCATAAAACAGAAGAATGGTACCGGATACTGGAGAATCTGCAGCAGGCTGTTCATCATTTTATAGAAGAAGAGCAGGCTGTAAGGATTGTAGCGGATACTTATGTGAGAGAAATAGAAAGATATGGATCTCAAACCATGGAATTAAGCGAGCGTATTTTTTTCTATGACAGTGTTGCGGTTTCAGATTTTTTGAACCTGATTCACGGTAATGAAGGCGAAAGGCTGAGATGGAAGTTCGCTCTTGTTGATGTAGACAGGCTGCTGGATGATTTTAAATATTCCGTAAAGGATAAAATGAGGGTTATTGCCACTTTATCTGAAAATTTCACCAATGAATTCAGCTTCAATAACTCTGAAAATTATGTTGCGATTTCAAGGACGCTGAGCAGCAGGCACCGGAACCTTAAAAAAGAAATATCGGATATTATTCATGAAAATGAAACTTCCCAGTATGCCGAAGCCTACGAATGCTTTAATAAAAGAAGTGAAAGCATTTCCGCTGAACTGTCCGCTTATCCGGATCTGTCTCAGGAGATGAAAGACCATTTGCTGATGAGCTATATTCATATGACTTTAAACCGCCTGTTCATGGTCAATCAGAGAAGACATGAGCTGGTGATCTACTATTTTTTAAAGAAGTTTTATGAGTCGGAAATAGCCAAAGCCAAAAACAATATTCCCATATGATACAAGATAAAATTAAACATAGACAACTGATTGATACCATTACACAGTGCATTGAGAAATATTCCGGTGAGCCGATATTAAATAATGCTTCCTATGAAACGGGGCTGCTTGGGTATTCTCTCTATTATTTGTATTTATCAAAGTATACCAATGACAGTTCCTGCATAGCCACTGCGGAGGAATATCTCAACAAAGGGCTGGCGGCATTTAATCCGAAAACATTCCAGAGGGTACATGGCACAGACTCGCTGGATGCGCACCTGTCTCATATCGGAAGATACCTGATATTCTGCGAAAAAAACGGTTTGCTTTCCGTTTCCAGTGAAGATTATCTGCTGAATCTTGATCAGATCCTCTTTGGCCTGATGAAAAGCAAGATTAATAATAAGGATTTTGACTCAGGAACAGGAGCTTTGGCAGCAGGATATTATTATTTGGCCCGTTTGAAAAGCGGGGCGGAAGTTCAGGAATATCTGTCGTTTCTTATTCATAGTATTGATGAAGCAGCGTTTAAAGATGAAGCAGGAGATTATTACTGGGAATGTCCTTCTCTGCACAACAGAGTGTACCTGGGGATTTCACACGGTTCGGCCCTTATCATTTCATTTCTGGCTTCCCTATACGAAGCAGGATTGGAAACCGTATTATGCGAAGAAATCATGAGAAAAGCCATTGCATTTCTTACCAAACAATACAGAGAATCGGAATATAAAGGATTATTCCCCAATATGATCGGAGATAAGGTTGAGCCGATGCAGTTTTCCCTTTGCTACGGGGATCTGGGCGTAGGATATGCCTTGCTGAGAGCTTCGCAGGTCTTGGAGGATCAGGCGGTTGGAGATTTTGCCCATAGGATCCTTGATGACTGCCTCCTCAGGACCAAAGAAGACAATCTTACCCTGGACGGAGGCGTATTTTATGGAGCTGCGGGACTTGCGGTGACATTTGATAAACTGGCTAAAATATCCGGTGATAACAGGTTTGCCGAAAGAGCAGAGTACTGGAATGATCAGATTTTGACGTATGCCGTGCACACCAATGATTTTGCAGGATTTAAAAGCCGTATTGTGGAAGATAACGTCCTGTGGCAGATCTCTTTTGGTTGGGGACTCATAGGAATTGGCGTTACCTTAATGTATTTTGAGGAGGACAGTCTTCCTTCACCGGCGGACTTAACTTTTATTGCTTAAAAAGATGGAAAAACAAATAACAACATATCATAAAGAGCTTAAAGATTTTATAACTGCTATACCTGATTTTCCGGATTCACTGGTCAATTCTACATTTGAATATGATACCGGGAAACTTATCAAGATTTTGCAGAAGAAAGAAGTTTTTGAAATATGTAAAATCACTGAAAGCGAATTTGAAGCTGTAGACCGTATCGACCGCGAGCTGGGGAAAGTCGTTACCGATCTTCTCAGGGAAACTGATCTTGAACAGTCTCTGAAAGATTATCTGAGGCTTGAAAAAGAAATTGAAGACAGCTTCTCCGGAAATATGTATATGTATGCAAAGCAGGGAGCATTGTCTGTAAAATCATTGTATTACTACAAAATAAAAGACTTTCCCAAAGCCATCACATTTACGCTGGAATGTCTGGTTCTGAATGATTATCTCGTGCAGCAGGGCATTTATACTTTAAATTTAAGATGCTTTGAACAGAATAAAAATATTTCAAGGATCTATTTCAGAGATCAGCAGGCAGAACTGGGATATGAGCTTATATTCAATCTGATCAATTATCTGTTGAATGGAACGAATCAAAACCTTTTCGGGAATATTTTCAGCCATAATCAGTATTGGGAGAAAGTTCCGGTAATACGGGAAACCTATGCATATGAGCTTTTCACAATGATTACCGAAGATATGATCAGGTTCAATATCAACAGCAGAGAATTTCTTCCGGACGACTGGTATTCTGATCTCGATTTTGAGGTGAATACGCCGGACAGGCAGATCATCTATAACTGGATTTATATCAATAAGCAGCTCCGGAATTCAAATTATAAAGATTATTTTGATGGCTTGCTGTATTACTTCCAGCAGCCCTACAATCAGTTTTATGATATTCTGAAAATCTCGCTGCTTCTCGATCTTTATAAACTGGCTGGTGATCACCCTGATCTTACCCGGGAAATAGTTAATTTTATTGAAAATAAACTGCATTTTAATCAGTCCGTGCGTACGCTTCTTATTAAAAATGTTTTCAAAGTATAACGTATATGAAAATTATTATTCAGCATGATCAGATGGATTGCGGGCCGGCATGTCTTGCAATGATAGCCAGTAATTACGGAAAAAATTACAGCCTGCAGTACCTGCGTGATCATTCTTTCATTACCAAAGAAGGCGTATCTATGTTCGGGATCGTAGAGGCTTCAAAAAAAATAGGCTTTGAAACCCTTCCGGTAAAACTAACGGTGGAAAAGCTGATCAGCTCTCCGAATTCACTGCCCTGTATACTGCATTGGGGGAAGAATCACTTTGTTGTTCTAAAAAAAGTAACAAAGAAATTCATGTCCTCAGAATACACTTTTCAGATTGCAGATCCCGCTCATGGCCTGATTTCCATAAAAGAACAGGAATTCAAAAAATACTGGATTTCCAGCGAGAATATGGGAATTGCCTTAATATTAAAACCTTCAGAGGAGTTTTTTGCCATGGAAGTTCCTCAGGAAAAAAAGATTACCCTGAGCTATATCCTGAAATACCTTACCCCGTACAAAGGCCAGCTGGTACTCATGTTTCTGCTTTTACTGGCAGGAAGTGCCATTACACTGGTTTTTCCTTTTTTAACGCAGGCCCTGATTGATAAAGGCGTAAGTGCTAAAAATTTAAACCTCATTGCACTGATTCTTCTTTCCCAGTTGGGACTCTTTCTGGGTTCCATTACCATAGAGGTCTTCAGAAACTGGCTTATGCTTTTTATAGGGACAAAGCTGAGTATCACCATTATTTCAGAATTTTTGAAGAAAATGCTTCAGCTTCCTATCAGGTTTTTTGATACCAAAAAAATGGGAGATTTTAACCAGAGAATTCAGGATAACGAAAGAATAGAGGAGTTCCTGACCTCCCACAGTCTTCTTACCTTTTTCTCAATTATTAATTTCTCTGTTTTTTTCGGAGTCCTGCTGTATTATGACTATACGATTTTGATGGTCTATCTTATCCTGACTGTTCTCTCCATCGGCTGGTCTTTCTACTGGCTTAGAAAAAGGAAAATTCTGGATTATCTCCGTTTTCAGCAGCGGGCAGAAAATCAGGAATCTGTATTTGAGATCATAAAAGGCGTTACCGAAATGAAGCTCAATCAGTTTGAGGATTTCAAGCGCAGCCAATGGGAAGAAGTACAGCAAAAATTATTTAAAGTCAATATCAAAATATTAAAGTTGAACCAGATTCAGCTTTCCGGCTTTGAATTTATGAACCAGCTGAAAAACATTCTGGTGACCTTTTTAGCAGCTACACTTGTTGTAAATGATAAAA
This sequence comes from Chryseobacterium endalhagicum, assembly GCF_016745235.1. Classification (GTDB taxonomy): domain Bacteria; phylum Bacteroidota; class Bacteroidia; order Flavobacteriales; family Weeksellaceae; genus Chryseobacterium; species Chryseobacterium endalhagicum. The sequence goes on from NZ_JAELVM010000001.1 coordinate 1,835,842, forward strand.
TGACGCTGGGAGGGCTGTTGAGTGTCTCTTATATCATCGGGCAGATGAACTCTCCCGTCAATCAGCTGATCAGCTTTTTCCGTTCCCTGCAAGACGCAAAACTAAGTCTGGAGAGATTGAATGAAGTACAGAGCTATCCCGCTGAAGAAAGTCCGGATCAGATTGATCTGTTTCCTGAAAAACTAGAAAACCAGCAGCATTCGAAAGGAATCCGGTTTGAGAATGTAAGCTTCCAGTACGGAGGCAGCAAATCCCCTTACGTACTGAAAAATATCAATCTGCTGATCCCGGAAGGAAAAATAACCGCCATCGTAGGAACCAGCGGAAGCGGGAAAACCACGCTGATGAAGCTGCTACTGAAGTTTTACGAACCTACCGTAGGAACCATTTCTTATGACGGAATAGACATTGGAGCCATTTCCCCAAAAAACTTAAGAAGCGGATGTGGGGTAGTGATGCAGGACGGCTATATTTTTTCAGATACCATCGAAAGAAATATCATTACAGGACATAAAGAGGGCGACCAGGACAGGCTGATGCAGGCTGCCAGAACAGCTAATATAGACGAATTTGTAGAGTCTCTGCCTTTGAAATTCAATACCAAGATCGGAGCTTCAGGCAACGGGATATCCGGCGGCCAGAAACAGCGGATTCTTATTGCCAGAGCTGTATACAAAGATCCTCACTACATCTTTTTCGATGAAGCTACATCTGCTTTGGATGCTGAAAACGAAAAAATAATCCATAACAATTTGCAGGAGTTTTTTAAAGGAAAAACCGTGATCATCATTGCACACCGCTTGTCCACAGTGAAAAATGCTGATCAGATTCTGGTTTTAAAAAATGGTGAAATCATTGAAAAAGGAAGCCACCAGCAGCTGGTAAACCATAAAACCGAGTATTTCAATTTAGTAAAGAATCAGTTGGAACTGGGAGTGTAGGGATTAAAAGCCAGTTTAAGAATAATAAGAGGCCGTCTCAAAAGTGAGGCGGTCTTTTTTGTGACTTATCAAAAAAATTAAATTATTTGTGTTCTTGGGGCTTAAGAAAATCAAAAATTCTCAGTTAGAGGAATGCCCCCTTGCTTTATTCCAACTATAAAAACATAAGTTTTTACCTGTTTTTTTGTTTTGTTGGGCAATCGCAATGGCGCAAGGTTTTTTTATGCTTTGTGAATATTTAAGACGCAAGAAAATCTAAGATTTTCAGCAAGTAGAATGGTTGAGATTGCTTCGTCGCTTTGCTCCTCGGAATGACAGCAGTACTCAATTTTATCGGAGATAAAATCTTTGCGCCTTATAACATATTTTTATCATAAAGCTTGCGTCTTCGCGTATTCCAACTATAAAAACATAGGTTTTTTGCTTGTTTTTCTGCTTTGTTGGAACATCTCACGAAAAAAAGCGCTCCAATCCGGAACGCTTTTATATTTTAAAGTCAAAAAACATTTATTTCAACCCGTTATTTTTTCAATTTGCTGATTTCTTCTTTCAACAGACCAATATATTCCTGCATAGTTTTAATAATTTCTATGCTTAATTCGTTGCTGATATTTGTAACGTTACCAGTATTGCTCCCGAGATTAGCTCCCGGACTGTCGTTAAATACAGGATTTTCTATGACAATGGTAGTTTCGTCTTCTTCATAAATTTCCTCCACCGGTACCTCCAGAAACCGGGCTATTTTCTCCCATTCGGCATGAATGATTCTCACATTGCCGCTTTCTTTTCTGCTGTAATTAGAAACATCCGTTGCGATAACATCCGCAATCTCCTGCTGGGTGTAGCCTTTTCTCTTTCTTGCCGTGCGTAATTTTTCTTTTTGCATATCAGACATTTTTACAAATTTGCAAAAAAAAATTAACTTATTGCAGAAAAAAATACGTCTATAATAAAAGGGTTTTCAATGTTTTTAAGACAGTGATGAAATTTATTTTATCACATGCTTTTGCTGCATTAAATTTTCAATTTAAAGTCAGGATAAATATATTTTTTATATTTTTTTCTTAATTCAAATAGTCATTTACAAACGACTACAAACGATTTTAAATAATTTCTTACCGACTAAGCTGCTGTGGTGTAACAATCTTTGCAACAGAGATTTGAGAAAGACAGTGAACGTCTCTTATCTGAATTATTAATCTTAAAAATTTTAAAGCTATGTCACTAAGAAACAAAGTAACATTAATTGGTTACACAGGAAAAGAAGTAGAAACCATCAACTTCGAAAGCGGAAGTCTGAAAGCGAGTGTGTCTTTAGCCACCAGCGATCATTACACCAATGCCAAAGGCGAAAAAGTAGAAGAAACACAATGGCACAACCTTATTGCTTTTGGGAAAACAGCTGAGATCCTTCAGAAATATGTACCCAAAGGAAAGGAAATAGCCGTTGAAGGAAAGCTTACTTACAGATCGTATGATGATAAGGATGGCGTGAAAAGGTATATTACAGAAATCAGAATCGAGGAGATCCTGCTTTTAGGAGGTAAATAAATCTAAAAACGCACATGATGAAAGTAAAAGTTTTTAAAATCAGACTTCCTGAAGAATTTCTCTATAAAGATCAGAAAATGCTTGATGATTTCCTGGAAGTAAACGAAATTATAAAAGTGGAAACCGCTTTTGTAAATGATGAACGTTATTGGTCCGTAATCCTGTATTTTGAAGAACTGAAGACTCTTAAAAATACGGTGAAAGAACCAAAGGCTGTAAAATACTCTGCAGATAATGATACTTTAAACTCCGATGAAGAGAAAATTTTAAATGCCCTGAAATACTGGAGGTCCGAGAAAGCGAAGGAACAGAATCTCCCCACTTATTTCATTGCGAGCAATAAAGAACTCATGTCTGTAGCCAAGTACAAGCCCGTGAAAAAAGAAGAACTGCTGGATATCAAAGGTTTCGGGAAACATAAGATTGAAAATTATGGCGAAGAGATCCTGGAGATCCTTGAAAGTGTCTGATTTTTTGGATTAAACAATCACAATGCATCGAAAGCTGGAGAAGATTGCTTCTTCAGCTTTTATCTTTCGGAAAAGTCCTTTCAATTGCTTATTTTTGCAATCAATATCATTATCAATCATCAATTATCGCTTATAAAATGAAGCCAAGTTTAGCAAAAGGAACGAGAGATTTTACAGCACAGGAAGTTTCCAGAAGAAAATATATCATTAATATTTTACAGAATAATTTCGAATTATTCGGGTTTCAGCCATTGGAAACACCAAGCTTTGAAAATCTTTCCACATTGACAGGGAAGTACGGAGAAGAAGGGGACCGTTTGATCTTTAAGATCTTGAATTCGGGAGAATACGCTTCTAAAGTAAATCAGGAAGACTGGGATAATAAAAACCATCAGAAACTTATTTCTCAGATTTCAGATAAAGCCCTTCGTTATGACCTTACTGTACCTTTTGCAAGATTTGTAGCGATGAATCATGGGAAACTGACTTTTCCTTACAAGCGTTACCAGATTCAGCCGGTATGGAGGGCGGACCGTCCTCAGAAAGGAAGATTCAGAGAATTTTACCAGTGTGATGCGGATGTGGTAGGAAGTGAAAGCCTATTGCAGGAAGTGGATCTGGTTCAGCTGTATCTGAAGTCGTTCTCAGATCTTGGAATTCCTGTTACCATTCATATGAACAACAGGAAAATTCTTTCCGGTCTGGCAGAATATGCGGGTATCACAGACAAGCTGATCGACTTTACGGTGGCTTTGGATAAACTGGATAAAATCGGGAAAGACGGTGTTGTGAAGGAGTTATTGGAAAGAGAGATTTTTCAGGAATCTATTGATAAATTAGAGTTCCTGTTCAATCAGTCGGATGACGCACTGGAAAACCTTCTTCAGCTTAAAGAAAAATTTGCAGACAGCGAAATTGGCCTGAAAGGAGTGGAAGAACTGGAATTTGTTCTTACCCAATCTCTGAATCTGGGGGTAGATATGCAGAATCTTGTGTTTAATATCACTTTGGCCAGAGGTTTAGATTACTATACCGGAGCTATTTTTGAAGTGAAAGCGGATGAGGTGGCCATGGGCTCTATCGGCGGCGGCGGAAGATATGATAACCTTACAGAAGTTTTCGGGGTGAAAAATATTCCGGGAATCGGGATTTCATTTGGTTTAGACAGGGTTTATCTCGTGATGGAAGAGCTTAATCTTTTCCCTGAAGAAGCTTCATCGAAGACTGAATATTTATTCGCAAATTTTGGAGGAGAAGGAATTGTAGATGCTTTAAAACTGATCATGCAGTTGAGAGCAAAAGGAGTTTCTGCGGAGCTTTATCCTGAAAATGCAAAAATCAACAAGCAATTTACCTATGCAGAAAAGAAAGGGATTAAAAACCTTGTTTTCTTAGGAGAAGAAGAAATAAAAAACGGAACAGTAACTTTTAAAGATCTTGAAGCCGGAGAGCAGAAAACACTTTCTCTGGAAGAGTTTTTAAGTCTGTAAAGAATATTTTAACACCCAATAATCCCATTACAACTAGTCTTTTGAGCATATAAAAATGCAGACAGACTTTCGTAGTGGGATTATTTTATTTTTGAACATTCAGAGTTTCTGTTTTTCGATATTTATATGGATATAAACTTTTTTTTATTTTTTAGTTTTCCAAAAGAAAAAATAATTACATTTGCCATAATATTATATGTATGAACATACCAACAAAGGATTTTACCATTGATCATAAAAGTAAGCTGCCATTACATGTACAGGTTGAAGAGCTTTTTCGTAAGCTCATCAAAGTAGAACCTTACAGTAAAGGAGCTTTGCTTCCCAAGGAAGTTGATCTGGCCAATCTTTGGGGTGTTTCAAGAAATACAATCCGGCAGGCAACCAATAAACTGGAACATGAAGGCCTCATTGTAAGAAAAAAAGGAATTGGCACCCGAGCCGCGGAAAAGAAAAGTCTGGTAACAGGTCTGGACCATTGGTACAGTTTTACAAGAGAAATGCAGGAAAAAGGAATTGAGGTCATTAATCTGCTTCTTAAAACTGAGCTGGTGAATTCAAATGAAACGATTTGTAATTTTTTTAACTGCTCTCCGGACAAAAAAATATTCAAACTCTCCAAATTAAAAGGGGAGAATGCTGATGAACCCATCGTTTATTTCGAAAGCTATTTTCATCCGAGAATAGCTCTGGATAAAGATGATGATTTTAATACACCTCTGTATACCATGCTGCAGGAAAGCTATGGAGTAGTGGTGCACCAGTCAAGGGAAAATATCAGTGCCTGCCAGGCGGGAACAGTACTGGGTAAAAAACTCAAAGTACCGGCTGCATTTCCGGTATTGAAACGGGAGCGTTTTGTGTATGATATCAATGGAAAGCCGGTAGAATATAATATTGGCTACTACAGATCAGATAAATTCACGTATACCATTGAAATTGCAAAGTCATCTGACAGTTAAGATCTTTTTTATAATTATATATGTTCAAACATTCTTACATAAAATTTTAAATACAAAACTATGGGTAATCGGTATTTCATTGTGTTACTGTTTTTTATACTGTCCGGTCAGAAAGTGTATGGTCAGAAAAAAGTTCCATTTTTTGGTAAAATAGAGTCTGTGAGTGGCTATGCCCGTGAAATCAGCGGCGAAAATATCAGCTATTTTTCTGCATTTCCGGAACATGCTACCCAGGCATTGCTTACCCGGACTACAGATGGTGCCAAAACCATTGAATGGGAAACGGATCTTGTCCCTGCAAAAATATCCGGTCCATATGTTTATTTCAGCTGGCTGGTATCTCATTCTTCCGGAACCAGCGGAGGAGAGCGTCGTTTCGATCTTTCCATCAATGATCAGAAAGCGCTGACACTGACCACACAGCCGGGCAATAAAAACCCTGACTGGATCTCAAAGGCAGCAGACAGCACCGCTTTTGTATTTCATCAGACCAAAACAGATGGCTTAAAAGATTCTTACGGAATTGCTTATCTGCGGGTCCCCGTTAAGAAATTAACACCCGGAAAACCTCTCCGTTTAAAACTTACAGGACAGGCCCAAAACAGCAGGGATTGGTTTATGACCTACAAATTTACTTTTCAGGAGAAAATGGATGCCGTGCTCACACCTTTTATCCTGAAAGATGGAAAAAGGGTGGTTTCTCTTACTACGCTCCACTTTGGAAAAGATCAGAAGATAACGGCTAAGGTTAGCAATAAGGAAACGTTTTCTTTTACCGTGCCTGATGGTGTGAAAAGCTTTGAAATTCCGGTTTCAGCAAAAGAGAATTCTGTGGTAATCAATGTGTCTTCAGATGGAAAAGAGCTTTATCATAAAACATTTCCCTTAGAACATGTAGTACCCCGGACGCTGTATTTTGTGCATCACTCGCATACGGATGTAGGATATTCGCATCTGCAGGCGGAAGTGGAAAAAATTCATACCAAAAATATCTATGATGCGCTTAAAATGATAGAAGAAACGCGCCATCTGCCTGAGGAAGCTCGTTTCAAATGGAATGTGGAAGCACTTTGGGATGTGGAAAATTTTATGCAGAAGGCAACACCTGAAGATATAAAAGCTTTTGTAAAAGCCGTAAAGGAAGGAAGCATCGGTCTTTCCGCCATGTACGCTAATATTTTAACAGGAATAAGCCAGCCCGAAGAACTCTTCCATTACACTGAATATGCTCAGAAATTGGAGAAAGAATACGGTTTATCCATTAAAAGTGCAATGATGTCTGATGTTCCGGGTTTTGCATGGTCTTTAGTTCCTGCATTACGTTCTTCCGGGGTAAAATATTTTTCCAGCGGACCGAATTATCTGGGGAAAAGCAATCCTTATTTAGGTGACCGCGTAGGACATTTCGTGAAAAACTGGGGCGACCGTCCGGTATGGTGGCAGTCACCGTCCGGGAAAGATAAAATACTGTTCTGGACAGCCGGAAGAGGATATTCTTCATGGCATGGCGTTCATCCGGGGGATGTTTTTGAAAGCGGACAGAGAAAAATTGCAGAATATCTGGATGATCTTACCAGAACCAATTATCCCTATGAGATGGTGCAATGGCGCTACAACATCGTGGCAGATAACGGTCCCATTGATACATCCGTCTCAAAATTTGTAGACGAATGGAACAAAAAATATGCATCTCCAAAAATAGTACTGAGTATCAATGAAAAGATGTTTGAAATATTCGAAAAAAAATATGGCGATAAGATCCCTGTAGTAAAAGGTGATATCAGCCCTTACTGGGAAGACGGAGCCATGTCTACAGCAAAAGAAGAAGGGATCAACAGAAACAGCAGTTTGAAGCTACAGCAGCTGACAACCCTTTATTCGATGATTAATCCAGGTTTGTATAGCAATCAGAAGTTTTATGATGCCTGGAGAAACGTGATTCTTTTCCATGAGCATACCTGGGGAGCGTTCAACAGCATTACAGCGCCGGATCTTCCGTTCGTAACCGATCAGTGGAAAGTAAAGAAACAGTTTTCGCTGGACGGAAATACTATGGCGAATACTTTAGAAGAAGATTTACTGAAACCACTCACAGCTTCCCCATCAAAGAACATTACAGTATTTAATACTTCCTCATGGGTACGCAGCGGAACGGTGATCATCTCTGATATGGCAGATGGAAACGCCGTTAAGGACTCAAAAGGGAATACAATTCCGGTACAGAAACTTGGAGACGGCAAGGCTGCATTCACTGCGGTAAATATCCCTCCACTGGGTTCTGCTTTATATACCGTTATTAAGGACAAAACAAAACCAGCAAGTCCTTTCACCGTATCAGATTCTCAGATATCCAATGGAAAAGTGACTGTGGGCTGGGATGCAAAGACAGGAAGCATTACCCGTTTTACGGATAACAGTGCCGTGAATCATGCCGGAAATTTTAATAATCAGGGATTGAACAGCTATTGGTACGTACCGGGCTCTAATCCGGAAGAAGCAGTTTCCAGTTCAAATGTTAAAGTCAAAGTATTGGAGAATGGACCTGTCATGGTTAAAGTTTCACTGGTGTCAGAAGCACCGGGTGCCCGCAAATTGGAAAGGATTATCACTCTGTTTGCCGGAAGTGATGAAGTTTTACTGGAAAATATTATCGACAAAACTCCTGTACGAACCAAAGAATCCGTTCATTTTGGATTTCCTTTTAATACTGAATTTAAAAATATAACCGCAGACGCCGGTTATGGGATTATGAAATATTTAACCGATCAGCTGCCCGGATCCAATATGGATTACTGGTACAGCCGCCGCTGGCTGGATGCTTCTTCGGAGAAAAAAGGAATACAGTGGATGATGATTGAAACTCCGTTAACGGAAGCTTCAGCCATGATAGACGAAAGAATGACCATTGATAACAGCCACAAAAAATGGAAAGATAAAGGAACTCCGGGCACCACGAACTGGTTCAGCTATGCGATGAACAATTACTGGCATACCAATTACAAAGCGGATCAGGAAGGGCCTGTGCATTATCACTATGCACTCCGTCCTCATGAAGGGTTTAATGCTGTAGAGAACGAAAAATCGGCAGCGGCGTTTACACAGCCTCTCATAGCGGTTCAAACCAACGAAAAAGTATCAGGTGGAAGCCTGTTTAAGATGAGCAATGATAAAATTGTTGTCACTACCATTACCCCGCAGGAGGATAAGAGCTTGCTGATCAGGCTTTATAATCCTGACGAAAAAGAGCAGATCAACACTTTTATCTGGGAGAAGCTTAAACCTAAAAGCCTTATCGATATGAAGACCGGAAAAACCATCTCACCTGACACAAAATTAAATGTGGCCGGAATGGATGTCGTGGAAATAAAAGCGGTTCTATAATGTAATGATCACTGAAATAAAAACAATGTCAAAACCAGTTATTGCCATAGACATGGGAGGAACCCGGATTAAAATCGGAATTGTGAAAGACAGTACCATTCTGGCTTCATCCTCCATCAGTGCAGATTCCGGGAATGGGTTGAAAAATAAACTTCCTTACATAGAAAAAGCAGTCAGAGATTTACTGAATCAGCAGGAGCTTTCTTGTGAAGATATTGCCGGACTGGGAATAGCTTCACCGGGTATCATCGACAGTCATGAAAAGAAAGTCCTTTCTATCGACAAAAAATTTGGTGATGCCCCCGGAATTGATTTGCAGAAGTGGTGCAGACAGGCATTTAATCTTCCTTTTACTATAGAAAATGACGCCCGTGCAGCCTTACTGGGAGAATGGAAATACGGAAAAGCAAAAAATTATGATAATGCTGTTTTAATGAGCCTTGGAACCGGAGTAGGAAGTGCTGCGGTAATGGAAGGAAAGCTTCTGAGAGGAAAACATTTTACAGCAGGCATTTTGGGCGGACATTTTGTGATCAATTATAAAGGTGAAATCTGTAATTGCGGGAATAAAGGCTGTGTGGAAACCGAAGCCTCCACATGGAAACTTACATCAATTGCAAAAGACAATAACAGTTTTTTAGACAGTAAAATGGCTTCCCTATCTTCTATAGATTATGAAGCCGTCTTTAAATGGGCAGAAGAAGGAGATTCCGTGGCAGAAGAAATCCGTGATCAGAGTCTGCAGGCGTGGTCTGCTTGTGCCATCAATCTTATTCACGCTTACGATCCAGAAATATTGGTGCTTACAGGCGGCATTATGGCGAGCAGTTCCCATATCATTCCTTACATCAGACAAAAGATAGAACAGCATGCGTGGACACCCTGGGGAAAAGTGAACATTGAAGAAGCCGCATTTCCCGGTTCTGCTGCATTGTATGGAATGAGCTATCTGGTAAATACGGATCAGAAATAATAAAAATCAATGAAATTGAATACTAATGAAATCGAATTACAATAAATTTCCGGTCACTGAAATAAAAGGTCAAAGCTGTACGGCAGGCTGGGAAAATATATTCAGTGAGGTTAAAAAAAACAATCCCAAAATAATAGCCATTGAATGCTATCCCGGTGTTTTTTTGGATGAGATTATAGTTGAGGTACAAACATTTTTAAACCCGGCTTTAATCATCAATACAGCGGAAGCGATGAAATCAGAAGCTGAAATCAGCGAAATGGTTCAGCCTTATGTTACAGATGATCCCGTTTTCGGAATGATGAATACCCTTGAGCTGGAAGATTATTTTGATGAAAAGAAAATATTAAATCTTCAGAAAATAATGAATGATACTGATGGAGGTGTGGTGATCATCGGGCCCGGAGCCGTCTTATTGGGCAGCCAGCCGGAACTGATCCTTTACGCAGATATGCCGCGGTGGGAAATACAGATGCGCTTTCGCAATAATACCGCCTGTAATCTCGGAAAAACAAATTACAGGGATCCGTTTTCCTATCAGTATAAACATGCTTATTTTGTGGATTGGCGTGTCTCTGACCGTTATAAAAAAAGAATCCTGAAAACCTGTGATTTCATCATAGATACCACTAAACCCGGTGAGCCTAAAATGATCAGTGTAAACGCATTGTTTGATGCTCTTGAACAAATAATTACCACACCGTTCAGAGTGGTTCCGTTTTTCGATCCCGGACCCTGGGGCGGACAGTGGCTCAAAGAAATATGTGATCTTGACAGAAGTGCTCAGAATTTTGCATGGGGCTTCGATTGTGTTCCTGAGGAAAACAGCCTTTTGCTGGGATTTGGGGATGAGGTCATGGAAATACCGTCAGCTAATCTTGTATTTTTTCAACCTGAAGCTTTATTGGGCGAAAAAGTGTACGAAGGTTTCGGAGATGAGTTTCCCATCCGTTTTGATTTTCTGGATACGATGGGAGGAGGCAACCTGAGCCTGCAGGTGCATCCGTTAAAAGAATATATCAGAGAAAAATTCGGAATGACCTATACCCAGGATGAAAGCTATTACATACTGGATGCTGAAGAAAATGCTTTTGTATATCTCGGGCTTAAAGAAAACATAGATCCTGAACTGATGATGAAGGATCTGGAAAGTGCCCAGCTTGGTGATATGGATTTTAATGCTGATGAATATGTACAGAAATGGCCGGTCCGCAAACATGATCATGTATCGATTCCCGCAGGAACGGTACATTGTTCAGGAGCAGATGCTGTCGTATTGGAAATAAGTGCTACGCCTTATATTTTTACCTATAAATTGTGGGACTGGGGACGTATGGGACTGGATGGGAAACCACGTCCTATATCACTTGAACACGGCAAAAATAATATCCAGTGGAACCGGGATTCATCCTGGACAAAGGAAAACATTCTGAATCTCATGGTTCCTGTTGCAGAAGGTGACGGCTGGCGGGAAGAACGTACCGGACTTGATGCCTGGTCATTTATTGAAACCCGCAGACACTGGTTTACGAAGAAAGTTCATCATCATACAGAAGGAACTGTGAATGTTTTAAATCTTGTAGAAGGGCGTGAAGCTATTATAGAAAGCCCTGATCACAGCTTTGAACCTTACATCGTCCGGTATGCTGAAACCTTTATCATTCCGGCAGGCGTTGGAGCTTATACCATTACTCCACATGGCGAGAGTGAAGGGAAGGAATGTGCCACCGTAAAAGCAGGCATTCGTACAGATATGATTAAAGAAAAAATTCTAAAATAACTCATATGAGGCAGACTGAAAACTCAAAAATCATTTATAAAGCAGTGCTGGTGGCATCAGTCGGTGGTCTGTTGTTCGGCTATGATACGGCGGTAATTTCCGGATCTATCGGATTTATGCGGACTTATTATTGTCTGTCAGATGCAATGACGGGCTGGACGGCTTCCTGTGCCTTATTGGGATGTCTGGTTGGTGCCATGTTCTCCGGAAAACTGAGTGACCGGATCGGGCGGAAAAAAGTGTTAATGATTTCTGCCTTGCTGTTTACCATTTCCTCTGTTGGAACAGCATTGGCTCCGGGCTTGTGGGTTTTTGTAGTATTCAGGATTATTGGCGGGATGGGAATTGGTATTGCCTCCATACTTTCACCCATGTATATTTCAGAAATGGCTCCTGCTGAAATCCGGGGAAGATTGGTTTCTATTTTTCAGCTGGGTATTGTGACGGGGATTTTGGTGATTTATTTTGTGAATGCTTATATTGCAGGAATCTATGATGAAAGCTGGAATGTTTTATATGGATGGAGATGGATGTTCGGCTCAGGGGTTATTCCTTCGGTGATTTTTATCCTGCTGCTTTTTACAGTTCCGGAAAGTCCGCGGTGGCTGGTCCGCCAGAAAAATTATTCTGAGGCTTTATCTATTCTAAACCGGATTCATGGAAAAGAAAAGGGTGCTCATGAACTTGAAACGATCAAACAATCGCTGACGGATACAACGCCTTTTTCCCTATCAGATCTGAAGGATGTAAAACTGAAGAAACCTTTAATAATAGGTATTCTGCTGGCCGTATTTTCACAGATCACCGGGATAAATGCCATTATGTATTATGCACCGGAAATTTTTAAATCAATGGGTGCGGGCTCCGGATCTGCTCTTTTTCAGACGGTTGTTATAGGTGTGATTAATGTAATATTTACCTTTGTCGCCATAAAATATGTGGATCGCTGGGGAAGGAAGACATTACTGCTGTATGGCATTACAGGAATGATCGTTTGTCTGGCTGTTGTGGGCTATACTTTCTATCTGGAAAAAACCGGATATATTATTCTGATCGCGATTCTCGGATATATTGCCAGTTTTGCCATGTCGCTGGGCCCGCTTACATTTGTGGTTATTTCCGAAATATTTCCTACCAAAGCACGCGGAACCGCAATGTCAGTAGCTACTTTTTTCCTGTGGCTTGCCGTCTTTGCGGTATCTCAGACATTCCCCGTATTCATGGGTTCTCTGGGCACAGCTAATACATTCTGGTTATACATGACTGCTGCAATTATAGCCTGGATATTCGTCTGGAAAAAAATCCCTGAAACAAAAGAAAAAACACTTGAAGAGATAGAAGAAGAATGGGGATAAACGATTAATGTAAACTTGTCTTACCTTGATAAACGAAGTGGCTTTGTTTAACTTAAAAAATATTCTAAGTGTAAAAAAACTTTGTTTATCCTTGTGATAAAAAAATATAAAAATATCTTGCTGATGGGTTAGTATGAAAAAAAAATCTAAAAAAACACTTGAAGAGATAGAAGAAGAATGGGGCTAAACGATTAATGTAAACTTGTGTTACCTTGATCAACGAAGTGGCTTTGTTTAACTTAAAAAATATTCTAAGTGTAAAAAAACTTTGTTTATCCTTGTGATAAGAAAAATATAAAAATATCTTGCTGATTATCTGAAAAATAGTCAGCAAGATCTGTTTTAAGGGTAAGGGTAACGTAAAAAAGAAAGTATAGAAGTTAAAACCGCTTGACAAATTGTAAAAATTACTTACTTTTAAAAGAAATTAAGATCAACTAAAAACATAAAACCATGATGAATACTCAATGTGCTTTATGCGGAACTGTCCTCACCTCCATGGATACGCTTTTAGGCGAAAACAAACTTTCAGATGGCGGAATCCTCTGCAATAAATGCCTGAATGCAGCCACTGCCGTCAATAAAGACCTGGTGTCCGACCTGATGAAGTACAATATTATGCAGATAAGAAATATGGTACCCGCTAATGAAGTTGAAGTAGAGAAACCGGAAGCGCTGGAAGATCTTCAGATTGTTATTTCCCAGCCCAGGATTGTTGAAACACCGTCTCAGAGTATTCAGTTTACTTATACGGCGGATGCGCCTACCAGACTTGATGAGATCAAAGACCAGCTTGTAGCAACAGGAGCCAAGCTCAGTCTTTTTGTCAACAGTGAAGTAGATGAATTGGTAAATGTGCTTGATAAAGATGAAAAAATTATAGCTGCCGCAGAAGGAAAATATCTGCATAACAACAGGGAAGGCCTTATTATAGGAACCGAAAGAAGAATAATTTTCGTAGATAAAAAGTTTTTCGGCGGAGTTTTTGAAAATGAATTTCCGTTCCACAGAGTAAGCTCCGTACAGCATGATACAGGCCTTATGTTTTCTACCTTAAAGGTTTTTACGTCAGGTTTTACCGGCGAGTTCAAACTCTACATAAAAAGTGCAGGGAAAGCTTTTGCTGATGCGGTAAAGGATTATGTGGGCCGCACTGAAAGCCAGATAAGAGCGCAACAGGAACAGGCGAGACAGCAACAAGCAGTACAGCAGACTCCAAAACCTCAGCAGGAGAGTGAAAAAGAAACGCCTGCGGTGATTTTGGAACAGCTTGAAAAACTGGGAAAGCTTCGTGAACTGGGTGTTCTGACCGAAGAAGAATTTGCAGAACAGAAGAAAAAATTATTGGCTAAACTTTAAAAAGATCATCAAAATGAGCAATACTTGCGTATTATGCAATGCAGAACTGAACTCAATGGATACACTGCTGGGAGAGAACAAACTTTCAGATGGAAGAAACCTGTGCAACAAATGTCTGGATAAATTGAGCAGTGCCCATCAGGAGCTGCTGTATGACCTTCATACATTCAGCTCCGATGATATTAAAAATCTTGTAGAGACAGGAAAAATAAAACCGGAAGCTCAGCAGCCCGAAGAAGAGAAAAATGAAGTCCAAAGCTTGCCTCCATACATTGATAATGGTGAAATGCCCCGCGATCTTTATAAACGAAGACTCAAAGAGATCACCTATCAGCTGGCACAGGCAGGCGCCAATCTTTCCATGTTTACAAAAGGAGAGATCAAAGAGCTGCCGCGCATTCTGGCTGTAGATGAAGTCATTCTGGCCGCAACAGATGCCCAGTTCCTGAAGACGGTAGATGCCGGAATTCTGCTGGTGACGCCTAAAAGAATTATTTCTGTTTCAAAAGCGATGTTTTCTCCGGTAAAAGTCAATCAGTATCCCAATGAAACCATTACAGGAGTAAGCTATGTTGACCATCAGCTATCACCCATTATAAAGATACATACCGACGATAGAACGGTTGATTTTGAATGTTTTTTTGACAAACTGGATGCAGAAACCTTTTACAGCTTTATTCAGAAGATTTATAATAAGGAAAAAGTGCAGCAACAAATCTCGGCAACAAAGCAGGCGGCATCAGACGTTATTTTAGAACAGTTGGAAAAGCTGGGAAAACTGAGGGAAAACGGAATTCTTACCAATGAAGAATTTACAGAGCAGAAAAAGAAGCTGCTGGATCAGCTTTCATAAATACTTACATCATGAAAGAAAGAGTATCTCATGATCTTGTCGGAAAATGGCTGAAAGGCTGGTCCCTCTCAAGACAGCTTCCGATTCCTGTGGAATACAGGTCCGGATTTAAAGTAGAAGTAGGAGACGAAAAACAAAAAGCCAGATATGTCTTTTCTGAATTGAATGATGATTTTATTGAACTCTCCGGACAGATTGAGGAACCCTGGATTTTCCTGAAAGTCTGTGCTACACCCGGTGAAGTAAAAAAACTCATCCCTGAAAAATGGGAAATACAGCCTCAGGGATATATGATGAAATGCTCTGGGCCCATGAAAAGTCCCGGCAGAAAGCTTTGTGAAGGTTACCATCTGGAATATGAGCAGTACAATTCCACAACATTGATAAAGATTCTGGCTGAGAATGGTGATTTAGCATCCTCCGGCTATGTGGTTTCATTAGACGGTCTGGCAGTTTACGACAGAATTGTTACAGATGAAAAACACCGCAGAAAAGGTCTTGGAGCTTTTTTAATGCTGGAACTTGAAAAAATTGTACGCTCAAAAGGAATTTCCAATCATTTATTAGTGGCTACAGAAGAAGGAAAAGCACTGTATGAATCCATAGGATGGGAGGTTTACAGCCCTTATACCTCTATCGTTATTACTCAGCAGATTTAAATTTTTCACCGGATCAAATGATTTTCCAAAAGAAATAGTAATTTAGGTTCCTAAACTATTGCTATGAGTGAAATGTCAAGACTCGATGAAATAAAAGAAGAGCTCGAAAAACTAAATATCAATCCCACCTTTTTCGCGAGAAAAGAAATTCGTGAATTACCCGATATACTTTCCCGGACCGAAAGGATTATCTATCTTGTAGAAGGCAGAAACAAAACAACCAACCATCATATTATTCTGGTAGCCACCGACAGGCGGTTGATTTTCGTAGACAAAGAGTTTATGTACGGACTAAAGGTAGAGGATTTTTCCTATGACAAAGTAAGCTCCATCCAATATGAAACCTCATTGATGCTGGGATCTATAGACCTCCATGTATCGGATAATATAGTTGAGATCGATGGCGTAGGAAGATATGAAGCAGAACTGTTCTGCGAAAAAGTAAGAGACTTTATGGCCCGCCCCAAAGAATATTTTCAGAATCAGCCTGTACCCACTGTTTTAGATCGGCTGGAACAGTTGGGAAGATTAAAGGAAAGCGGTGTTTTAAGCGAAGAAGAATTTAATGAGCAGAAGAAAAAGCTGCTTAAGCTGTAGATTCATATGAAGCCTTATCATTTATTTTTGATCATCATAACGGTCTGTTCCTGCATCAGCCAAAAGAAAAATGAGGCCTATATAAAAGAAATTGATCATCAGTCTCAGTTACTTGATGAGGGTACCGGGCTAAAAAAAGAAACCATTAAATCAGGGATCACCAGTGGAGAAACTGATAGAGTACTGTCAACCGTAAGTGTAATTTTTAATCCTGAACGTCCGGAATATATAAAAATTGAGAAAAAAACAGGAATTGACAGCATTTACAATAATGAATTCTATTACAGAAACCAAAAACTTGTTAAAGCAAAATTAAATATTAAAACTCATAAAGATTCCTTAGATTCTGATGCTGGCTATTGGGTTGCTTATTACCTGCATCGGAAGAAATGTATAAAAAAGATGAATGAAGACCCTGAAAGATCAGACTGTCATACAATAAAAGATGATGCTGAGATGGCAATTTTAGAAGGACTTCCATTACTCCCGGGGAATCTGAAATAAATAAAATCATGGAAAATTACTTAGAAATCAATAAGAATTCCTGGAACGCCAAGGTAGATCCGCACCTGAAGTCGGATTTCTATTTTGTAGATGAGTTCTTACAAGGAAGAAATTCTCTCAACTCCATAGAACTGGAGCTTTTGGGAGATGTAAAAGGAAAAACAATCCTGCATTTGCAGTGTCATTTCGGGCAGGATTCTATCTCGCTCTCAAGAATGGGTGCGGAAGTTACCGGAGTTGATCTTTCGGATAAAGCCCTTGAGGCGGCCAATGATCTGGCACAGCAATGTGGAACGGATACAAAATTTATCTGTTCGGATATTTACAGTCTGCCGGATGTTCTGGATCAGAAGTTTGATCTTGTGTTTACCAGTTATGGAACCGTAGGCTGGCTTCCGGATCTGGATAAATGGGCAGGAGTGGTCAGCCACTTTTTAAAGCCGGGCGGGAAATTTGTCATGGCAGAATTCCATCCCGTTGTGTGGATGTTCGATGATGATTTTTCAAAGGTAGGCTACAACTATTTTAATGAAAAACCTCTTGTAGAAACCTATGAAGGAACTTATGCAGACCGTACCGCAGATATCGTTCAGGAATATGTGATGTGGAACCACTCTTTGGCTGAGGTGATGCAGAATCTGATCAACCACAAAATAGAGCTGGAAATATTTCAGGAATTCGACTGGTCGCCATACCCATGCTTCAAACATTTAGATGAATTTGAAAAAGGAAAATGGAGAATTTCACACATAGGCAATAAAATTCCGATGGTGTACAGCCTGAGAGGTCAGCAGAAGTAAATTTTAAAAGTGCTGGAAGATGGAGGATGGAAGCCGGAAGTTACTGTTGATCGTAATTTTAAACTTTTAGCATTAAAATATATAAGAGGATTCTAAAGTTGAGCTTTCAGGCTTCAATAACTTCCAACTTCAGACTTCCATCTTCCAGCCTATAAGAAAAGTCATCGTAATCCTTAGACTACGATGACTTTCTATATATGAATGTTAAAAAAACTAATCTGTTTAGCTTAAAGAATCTTCTGCCTTTGTTTTAGCATCATCTACTTTGTTCTGAACCTGGGAAGCTACTTCATTGGCTTTATTTTTCACGTCATTTCCCCACTTATTCAGATTGTCTTTAGCAGTGTTGATTTTATCTTTTACTGCCTGCTTCTCTTCAGGAGTGGAATTTTTGTATTTCCAATATGCTAAAGCACCGATACCTAATAGAGCTAATAAACCTTTTGCTTTGTTTCCCATGATTTCTATTTTTAAAATTGTGTATTAAAATTTGTTACTGATTAACATGTAAAATACGTGCCAAAAAATCAAAGCTGATGATAAAAAAATGTTAAAATTATTGAAATACCTGAAATTCTTCACCGTCAAAACTGGCGAATACCATCGTGGGATAAGAATCCTGATGATACATATTTCCGTCTTTGTCAATAGCGATGGCGCCAGCAAAACCGTCAATGGTTTTCAGTTCCTCAAAAGTCTTGTTAAAGGCCTGTGCAAGGCTCATTCCGTCAGTAGTTCTCGTTACGATCTTTGCGGCAGTGGCATTGCTCACAATATCTTCACCTACTCCTGTACAGCTTACGGCACAGATGGCATTGGCATAATTTCCGGCCACGGTGGCTGAATCTGAAATTCTTCCGGGGATTTCAAAACCTTTTCCGCCTGTTGAGGTGGCAACAGCCAGCTTTCCGTCTTTATCAAGCGCTACACAGCCTACAGTTCCTTTTCCTCCGTTATTCAGTTTAGCTTCATATTCGCTTCTTCTTTGAGGGATTTCTGTGGAGAAATTTTCGAAACCATGTTCGGAAGCATAGATTTTAGCACCGTTTCCGCCTAAAACCCTGTCATCTTCATTAATCAGTGCTTTGGCCACAAAAACAGGATTTTTAACCTCCTGAAGATTGATGACGCCGCTCAGTTTCTGTGTTTCGCCATCCATAATGGCAGCACTCATCCGGATTACACCGTCACTTTGGATCTGGGAACCGATGCCGGCATTGTACAGCGGATCATCTTCCAACAGAGAAACAGCATATGCCGCCGTATCAAAGGCGGAATGCGTCTGAAGGTATTCAAATGCTTTTTGGGCAATACGTTGTAAAGAATTCTGTTTGGCTGTCTTTACTTCATGACTCTGATCACTTTCAGAGAAAAAACCGCCGTGGATGATTATTTTCATAGAGTTTTGTTTCGGATTTTCGGGATGCGGGTTTCGGGGTACTGTGTAGTTACCACAATTTATCTCGGTCTTAATTTATGAGAACAATATAAGAATTTTCTTTATATAAGTTTCGGGATGCGGGTTTCAGGTTTTCTGGATTCTGGATTCGAGGTTTTGAGATTCGGGGTAGATGGTGCGGGTTGGAAGTAGTTGATGAAATTGATTACAGCTAGCAGCAATGATTTGTTTTAAAATTAAAAAATATTAATTCTACAAAAATCATTCTGTCAAAAAATGAAAATACAACGCATAATTCAAATCCGAATCACGAGAATCTTCAAACCCCATATCCTTTACCTCGAAACTCGCGACTTAAAAACTCGAACCTCGAAAACCCGGATCACGCAACCCGCATCACTTATCCTGCGGTATCGGATTAAACTGTGAGTTCTCGATGGTAAGTTTCTTCGTGGTAAGGTCGTAATGATCATTCATAGACATCACGTGAACGGTCAGATTATCGATGGAAATAGGCTCCCCGAGATTGATGTTCGTAAGGTTGGTATCTTTAATGAATCTTCCGTCTACAAGAATAACAAGGCCGGAACCTACAGCGGTCATTATATCATTATAGATAAAAAGTCCCGTATCTTCACCAAGCCCGATTCCTAAGGTTCGTGGATTGTTCACAACAGCCTGGAAAAGACGTCCTATTCTTCCTCTCTGTACGAAATGCGTATCGATAATTACATTGTCGATCAAGCCAAGTCCCTGGGTTGTTTTGATTTCACCTTTTAAAAGAGATTCCGAGCTGCTTCCCTGGTAGATCATGTTCTCAGAGGCTGCGGCAGCACCTGCAGAAGTTCCGGAGTAAATAAAATCCTGTTCCTGGTATTTCAGTAAAATGGTATCGTGAAATCTTGTTCCTCCGAGAATAGATGTTAATCTCAGCTGATCACCACCGGTGAACATCACAACGTCAGCGGCATTGGCTCTCGCAGCCATCGCATCAGAGTTTGCTTCTTCGCGGTTGTGGATATCAAGGATGTTGACATTTTTGGCACCTAGAAATTCAAATGCTTTCTTATATTCTGTTCCTACAATTTGAGGGATTTGTGAGGCTGTGGTTACAATTTCAATGACAGAGTTTTCCTTATGTTTAGACTCGTTGATGATCTTTCGCAAGATCCCTCTCTCAAAGAAGTTAAGGTTTTTTTCAATATTCTGGTCGAAATCGGTTTCTGCAAAACTTCCTTTGTTTACAGCGCCTCCGATAATAATTAATTTTCCAACAGGTTTCATCATAGGGTACAAATTTAAAAAATAATTCACATTTAGCGAAATTCATACCACATTTTAAATTGATTTTTAATGTTTTAGGATAGTGAATTTTTTTTAATTCTTTTTTGAGAAATCTTTAAACGTGGTATAGTTTCATTTAGGGTTTTACATTATCTTTGATTTTTGAAGGAGTTATTGTTAACTGATAAAAATGCAAATAGATTATGAAAATTGAGAAGATACAGGCACTACGCGGGCCAAATATCTGGAGTATCAGAAGAAAGAAGCTGATACAGATGAGATTGGACCTTGAAGAAATGGAAAATTATCCTACGAACAAGATCGACGGGTTCAGGGAAAGAATTGAAAAACTGATGCCGTCCTTATTTACCCACCGGTGTTCGGAAGGAGTGGAAGGCGGATTTTTTCACAGGATCGAAACCGGAACCTGGATGGGACATGTCATTGAACATATTGCCCTGGAAATACAGACCCTGGCAGGTATGGATGTAGGATTCGGAAGGACCCGTGAAACGAAATCGCCGGGAGTGTATAATGTAGTATTTAATTATATCGAAGAAAATGCAGGAATTTATGCAGCGGAAGAAGCTGTGAAAATAGCAGAAGCTTTGATCGAAAATAAAGAGTATGATCTGCATGCCTGTATCCATAAATTAAAAGAGATCAGGGAGCGTGTACGTCTTGGTCCTTCTACGGGAAGTATCGTGGAGGAGGCCGTTTCAAGGAAAATTCCGTGGATCAGATTAGGAACCAATTCTTTGGTACAGCTGGGTTATGGGGTAAACCAGGAGCGTTTTCAGGCTACGATTACCGGGAAAACAAGCTCCATTGCAGTAGATATTGCATGCAACAAGGAATTAACCAAAAAAATGCTTCATGATGCGGCTATTCCTGTTCCCATCGGAGATCTGGTTGTAGATGAAGAGGGGTTAAACAGCGTTATCAAAAGAATCGGCTATCCCATTGTTTTAAAACCACTGGACGGAAACCATGGAAAAGGCTCATCCATCAATGTTAACGACTGGGAAGCAGCGAAAATAGGATTGGAGCATGCCCAGAAATATTCCAGAAAAGTAATTGTAGAAAAATACATTACCGGATATGATTTCAGGGTATTGGTCATTAATAATAAAATGGTTGCTGCGGCAAGAAGAGTGCCTGCCCATGTGGTAGGGGACGGCGAATTGAACCTTCAACAGCTGATCGACAAAGAAAATAGAGATCCGAGAAGAGGCTACGGCCACGAAAATGTACTTACCGAAATAGAAGTGGATAAAGATACTTCTGAGCTTCTTGAAAAATTGCATTATACACTGGAAACCGTTCCTCAAAAAGGCGAGGTGGTATATTTAAAATCTACAGCCAATCTTTCTACGGGAGGCACATCCATTGATGTGACAGATATGGTTCACCCTGAGAATATCACGATGGCGGAAAGAGTTTCCAAAATCATAGGCCTGGATGTATGCGGTATCGATATCATGGCGGAAAACCTTACCCAGCCTCTGAAAGAAAGCGGAGCTGCCATTATAGAAGTGAATGCGGCACCGGGATTCAGAATGCATCTGGCACCAAGCGAAGGACTTCCAAGAAACGTAGCGGCTCCGGTAATGGATATGCTGTATCCTCCGGGAAGACCTTTCACAATTCCAATTATTGCGGTGACCGGAACCAATGGAAAAACCACCACGACCAGATTAATCTCGCATATTGTAAAAAGCAACGGTTACAGAGTAGGTTTCACCACTTCTGACGGTATTTATATCCAAAATACAATGCTTTCCAAAGGTGATACCACAGGACCGCTTTCTGCTGAATTTGTTTTAAAAGATCCTACCGTGGAATTTGCCGTTCTGGAAACAGCCAGAGGAGGAATTCTGCGTTCGGGCTTAGGCTATTCGCAGTGTGATATCGGGGTTTTAACCAATATTGAGGAAGATCATCTGGGAATGAATGATATTCACAACCTGAAAGATCTGACCAAGGTAAAAAGAGTGGTTCTGGACAGCGTAAAGAAAAACGGTTGGAGCGTTCTGAATGCAGACAACGAATATTCCATGAAGATCATCAACGACCTTGACAGCAATGTTGCCATTTTCAGTATGGATGAAAACAATCCTCATATTGTAAAATTTGCCAAAGAAGGAAAAATTACCTGCATCTATGAAGAAGGTTTTGTAACCATTAAAAAAGGCGACTGGAAGATCAGAATAGGAAAAGCTAAAGACTTTCCGATTACCATGGAAGGAAAGGCCAGATTTATGATCGAAAATGTGCTGGCAGCGAGTCTGGCGAGTTATCTGTATGGTTTCGGAATTGAAGATATTTCGAATTCTCTGAGAACTTTTATTCCAAGTGCACAGCTCACACCGGGCAGACTGAATATTTTTAAATTCAAAAACTTTAAGGTTCTTATTGATTTTGCTCACAACCCTTCAGGGTATGAAGCCATCGAGGATTATCTTAAAAATGTAGAATCTACCAAGAAAATCGGTATTATTTCAGGCGTTGGAGACCGACGTGACAGTGATATCAGAGAATGCGGAAAAATTGCAGGAAGA
This sequence comes from Chryseobacterium endalhagicum, assembly GCF_016745235.1. Lineage (GTDB taxonomy): Bacteria > Bacteroidota > Bacteroidia > Flavobacteriales > Weeksellaceae > Chryseobacterium > Chryseobacterium endalhagicum. The sequence goes on from NZ_JAELVM010000001.1 coordinate 1,858,761, forward strand.
ATGTTTGATCATATTATTATCAGAAATGAAAAGCATCTTCGTGGCAGAACAGAAGAGGAAATCAATGGATTAATCATTGAAGGGATGCAGTCTTCCGGAAGAGATGTTAGTTATGAAATTATTCCAAAAGAAATTGAAGCTTTAAAACACGCCATGGGAATGGCTGAAGAGGGTACCTTCATCACTGCTTTAAGTGATGTGATTTCAAATGCCATTGATTTGGTTCAGGAATATCAGGCGCGGGAGCTGCTTGAAGACGATAAAAATTAATGAATAAATAAATCATAACAAAACCGGCTGAATTTTCAGCCGGTTTTGTTTTTTTAAGGTGCTGAAAATCTTCGATTTTCTTGCGTCTTAAAACATTCCCCTATTAAAAATCCTTGCGTCCTTGCACTTTTCCTACAAAAAAATATCAAGTACAAAATCTGCATTATCTCCTTAATCTGCGAGAATTTTTTAAACGCAAAGTTTTATGAAAAATGTGTTGTACTTTAAGGGTTGCAAAGAAAACAGCTGCGTTGCTGATGAAGCTGTATGAATAACCGTTCGCTTAATCGAATCAATCAGAGATTGATTCCATCTTTTCAACCTTTAAAAATATACAGAGTTACTGTAAAACTTTGCATTGAAAGAAATATCAGCTGCTTTATTTCAAACCCAACAAAACCTTAGCTTTTTCAAGAGAAGATTCTGGGCTATCGGAAAGATCAAGAAAATATTCCGTCTGCCATTTTTGGGTAGCCGTTGCCTGCTTATTTCCCGCAATATCCCAGCTTGGATAAACCCTAATGCCTCTTTTTCCAGTTTTATTCCCGTCAGATAAAATTCCTTTTTTTATGAGTATTTCTTTTGGGAAAATAAAAATTCCTTTGTTGTGATCTTTGGAAGCTGAAATCAGATAAAAGTCAAAAGAATCACCGGAATCAAACGGAGCAGTTTCTCCCTTTTCATCGCGCTTCCAGATGGTTACAAACTGGCCGGTTTTAGTAGGGGTTATTTTAGACGTTCGGAATTTAATATTCAAATGGCCGAGTGTAAAACTGGAGCCGGAATAGTCTTTAGATTCAGTGTCTTCTTCGATATTTAAAAGCTTTAGTCCGAGAGGCTGAAAAATAAGTTCATCAATATTTTTAAGATTCATCTGGTACATTTTTATTTTTCGTTGTTTAACTGAATTTTCTATTCAGAAGGAAAGATGGATATCGAAATCCAGTCTTACAAAAATAACAAATCCCTCTGAATTCAGAAGGATCTGTTGTATGAATCAGGATTTGATTTATTTCTTATTTTGCTTTATTCTTCTCCGAAAAAGGCATTGGAACTTCCGATCCAGATTGCATCTTTCTTGTTAAAATCTACGTTCACCATGGCGGCTTTTGTCATTCTTCCCAGATTTTCCAGGAGAACCGGGCGGTCTTCATTTTCGTGCCAGATATAAAGAAGTCTGATCTCTGCTTTTGAAAATTCTCCGTTGATATCTTCAAAAATCGGTTCGTAGCTTACTTTCCTTTGCAGAATGTAGTTTTCCTTATCTTCAATGGCTTCTGTAATATCTTTTGTAGGATTTAAATTCACGCCGCTTCCTGCAAAAGAAAACAAAGGTTTCAGTACAAAATTCTCCAGACTTTCAGATTCCGGGAACTCATGTAGAAAATAGCTTTTTGGAACAAACTGATGTTTCAGCATTGGAAGAAGAAACTTTGAGATCTTGAAAAACCAGTTAGGATGCGTGATCCATTGTACATCAATATCCTCACGGAAATCAAATCCAGCTTTTAAATCCGGAATTCTGTCAAGCTCGTCAAAAATTACCCGGTTGTAAATTCTTTTGATCTCAGTAAGTTTTCCATCGTTCTCATAGAACAGTTTTTTGCCTTCTTTTTTAACTTTCGTCAGGCATACGGTTTTTATTCCTAATAATTGTTCCGTTAATGCAAAATCAATAGCTGTTTTCTGTTTTTCAGGAAATATTTCAAGTAAAATAACATGTTCTGGATGTTCATCTCCTACGATCAGTTTTTTTAAATGATTCTTAAAATCATCATGGGGCATTTTATTCTTGATCTCAGAAAGGAAAGGGTAGACTTCACAAAATGTATCTTCAAAAGTCTTTTGAAAAGCATACAGGGAAGGGAAAGCCTGTAGTTCTATCAACTGGGGCTCGATTTGTCCGTTTTCGCTGCGGCAGATCCCGAAATCTATGGTGAAAAAGTGAGGCTGCAGTGTGTCATTGGGAACTCTGCAGTTGTCAGGAACAGCTTTGTAAAGGACTTCAGCAGGAAGTTCTTTGATCTGGTCAATTATACTATCACTGGCATCCAGAAGCTTGTTTTTAAACTCATTCGTCAGGAAGAGCGGGCTTTCTGAAATTCTGAAGGCAGGTTCTATGCCTCCTTTTTGGGCAAGGGCTTCTTTAAGCTGAGTGTATTTTTCCTGTGAAAATTCCTGATTGAACTGTTTTCTGTATTTTGGGATCATATTTTTTCTTTGTGATTTGATTTTAAAAAATCGAGCATTTCTGCCCGATTTTTAGTTGTATTGTTGTTAGTACAATATTTTATCTCAGGGATCATGCTTCGGCTCCGCTCAGCATGACATTTCTAATACCATCCGTCTTTTCAGCACTGTCATGCTGAGCGGAGTCGAAGCGTATTTTTTGCCCTGTGAAATATTTAAATTTTAGCGTGATCTAAAATAAAGTTTAATAATAATTCATAGATTTTAACCACAAAAGTCACAAAAGTTTTTAAAAACTTTAGATCACTTAAGACAGGTTTAAATATAATGTATAAAAGTTCACATAAGATGAAAATCAAAGATTTTCAAAAAAACTTAAGTGCTCTTCTCAATAGCTGAAATGCTTACTTAAGCCTCTAAAACTTTTGTGACTTTTGTGGTTTTATATTAAATCATTTTTTATAAATCCGCATTTTTCTTTTAAGCTAAAGCCTCACATCCTTTCAAAATGTTTTTTTTGGCAGATTGAAGGAACCTCGGCAGGATCTGGCTTCTGGTAAGGATAATCTTGTCTTCATCATCTATGCGGTCTACCGTTTCAAGATATTTTTCCATTCCGAAGTTCTCGATCATGGCCTCTTTATTTTTTTCGTCTTTAAGGTTTTCAATCATGCCTTTGGGATCAGCTTCCGGGTGGAACTGGGTTCCGAATATTTCATCTGAGAAACGGAATGCCATAACAGCTCTTTCCAGATTGATATGCGGTCTGAATTTTTCAATAGCAGTGATTTTCATTCCTAATTCTTCGAAACGATCCATATCCGGCTCAATGAACTGGTAAGCTCTGGAATCTACAGCATAGAACGGATCCTGAAGGTTTTTGAATAAAAATTCCTGTTCGCCTTCCTCTGTTTTGTGAACCGGCATTACCCCAAAAGAATACGATCTTCTTTTGCAGATATTACCCAGTTTCCAGTGGATGCTCGCCAGTTGGAATGAATGGCAGATCAGGAACAGATATTTTTTATCTTCATTGTATTGGTTATGCTCCAAAACACCATCCAGAAAAGCCGAATAACGATCTTCCCATTCAAGGCCTTCTCTGTGTGGATTGCCTGGTCCGCCCGAAGAAATAAAGATGTCAAAATCTTCAATATTGGGCATTTCATTTTTAAACCTCACATCAAATGTTTGGATGATCACGTTTTCTTCAGAGGTTTGCTGGAATGCTTCCGAAATCTCTTTAATATTTCTAAAGCCCTGATTTACATGATTGTTGTTCATGTCTATCAATGCAATTCGAATATCTTTCATACTACTTCATATTTTTTGCAAAGTTACCAAAAATATTATGAAGCGGTTTCACCATGTGTTATGCCATACTCTGTTTCGGAGATCATATAATCCACTACTTTGGTAAGATCGCCCGTCTCCTGGAAGACTTTAAGCTGTCTGTCGGCTCCCGTTCCGTTTTCCAGAATGGTCCAGGCATATTCCACCTCTTTTCTGCAGTCCAGTTCATCCACCACATCATCAATGAACTCCAGAAGTTCCTTCAAAAGATGCGGATAAGGCACAGATTCCTCTTTCCCGAAATCGATCAGGTGGGCTTCAATACCGCTTTTGGAGGCTCTCCATTTGTTTTCGTTCAGTAATAATCTTCTGTAGCTTCTGAAACTTAAATTCTGCTGGTGAAGTTTGTAGATTTTTGCAACTAAACTCTGCATAATGGCTGCCATACAAACGGTTTCCTCTATTCTTAAAGGCATATCGCAGATTCTGAACTCAATAGTAGGGTAGAACGGGTGAACACGCAGATCCCACCAGATTTTCTTGGCATTGTCTATGGTTCCGGTTTTTACCAGAAGCTCCACGTAGCTGTCGAATTCTGCTAATGAATTGAAGTAGCTTGGAATACCGGTTCTTGGGAATTTCACAAAAATTTCCTGTCTGTAAGATTTGAACCCTGTATTTCTTCCGATCCAGAAAGGAGAATTGGTAGAAAGCGCATACACGTGCGGCAGGAAATAACGCATCACATTCTGAATTCTTACCCCTTCTTCACGGTTGGGAATTCCGATATGAACGTGAAGTCCGAAAATAAGATTTCCGCGCGCCACATCACCCATATCATCTACGATTTTGTTGTAACGTTCTCCGTTAGTGATCGTATTGTGTTCCCAGTTTGAAAAAGGGTGGGTTCCGCCTCCGGATACCCGAAGTCCCTGTTCATGGGCTGTATTGATCAAATGTCTTCTCAGGTTGGTAAGTTCCGCTCTGGCTTCTTTGATATTCTGGCAGATGCCGGTTTCCATTTCAATCATGGATTCGTGCATTTCGTGTTTTAAATTTTCACTTAAAACCGCTTTACCGCCTTCAATGATCTTGGAAACATGAGATATTAAGTCCCTGCTTTCAACATCAATGATCTGATATTCTTCCTCGATTCCAATAGTAAATTGATGCATTTTTTTTTCGTGTTTTTTTAATTTTTCAAGTGTTATTTTACAGAGTCTTTTACAAAAGTGCCCCAGGAGATATTAGGTTTCCCCGGAACATATTCTTTAGCTTTTTCAATGGCCAGTTTGGCGGCATGTTCTACAATCCATGCAAAGTTTTCTTCACCTACAGAGTTTTTATCAGCATCAGGAGCCGGATTACAGAAATCGATAGCATACGGAATACCGTCTCTGATAGCGAATTCTACCGTGTTGAAATCATAGCCTAAAGCTTCATTCATTTTGATCGTATAATCGTGGATCGTTTTTAACAGTTTTTCCAGATCTTCTCCTTGCGTTTGATGTGTGGTAGCATATCTCAGATGGTGAGGATTACGTGGTTCGTAAGGCATGATGTGAACATATTTTTTGCCCAGACAGTACACTCTGTAGTAATCGTCAAAAACAATTTCTTCCTGTACCATCATCACCAACTGCTCTGTTTCGCTTAATTTTTCCCATAGATCTTCAGGATTTTCCACTCTGTATACGCTTTTCCATCCGCCGCCATCATGAGGTTTCATATAGGCAGGAAATCCTACATAATTGAAAATATATTCCCAGTCGTGCGGAAATTTCAGGTTTCTGAATGAGGTTTCTGAAGTATCTGTAGGTCTTTCGTGCGAAGGAAGGAGTACCGTTTTAGGAAGTGGAATTCCCAGTTTGCTCATCAGTGCATTATTGAAAAATTTCTCGTCAGCACTCCACCAGAACGGATTATTGATTACATAAGTTCCGTTCAGCGCTGCATTTTTAAGATAAGCCCGGTAAAAAGGAACATCCTGCGAAATTCTGTCGATAATCACTGCATATCCGTAATCGGCACCCTGCTCAAGTTTATCGATGTTTACTGCTTCAGCGATGATTTCTCCGCCACCCAGTTCATTCACTTTATCGATAAATGCCCACGGAAACGTATCTTCCATACCGAATAGAATTCCCACTTTTTTTGCCATAATTTTTGTTTTTAGGTTGGTGTAATGTATTATTAATTTGTGTTCTTAAATGTACAGTTTTTCAGGAAAAAAATGCACCTATAAATGTTGGAAAAACCATTCGCCATAAAGGCCAGTCATGATTGATCCATTTTCTCTCATCGTACCAGAAATCAATGCCTTTCGCGCTTAGGATCTCTGCCATTTCAAGGTTTTTATCCTTACAGATATCCTGGTCTGAAGTGCTGAGGACAATATGCATATGCTTGTATTTCCAGGCTTCGTCATTCTTTACAAATTCTCTCGGGCAGTTAAAATATACCAGCTCATCCGAGTATCCGTCCATAAAATTCCTGATGCTGAACGCTCCCGAAAGGCAGAACAGATGAGAAACCACATCCGGGAATCTGAAGGCAAAATTGGCCGCATGATACCCTCCGAAACTTGCTCCGGCCACTGCCACACGGTGTGTTTTGTGAAGCTTCTGGATATACGGAATGAATTCCTGAATCAGGAACTGCACATACAGCTCATAATTCTTGATTCTTTTCTGAGGTGAAATCTTATCATCATAAAAACTCCAGCCGTCAATCGTCTGAACATTGTAAAGTTTAACCTTTCCCTGTTCTATAAACCAGTTGATACTTCCGTTGAGATGAAAATCATGATTTTGCGTGTATTGTCCCTGGGAAGTAGGAAACATAATGATCGGGTGACCGTAATGTCCTGTAACTTCCACTTTCAGGCTTGTTCCTAATATGTTTGAATAATAATCTGTATGTTCTATATTCGGCATTGATAAATTTCTTTTATGTGTAGTGTTTAGCTTGTTAATTTACTTTTGGGCGGCAGGATATTCAGCATCTCTGCCTGGATTTTTTCAGCGGCGCTGTCCAGTCTTTCCTGTATGATTTCGGGATCAGTTGATTTGTAAACGATGCCTACATGATGATCAATAGGAAGGAACTTTACAGCTTCTTCACTTTCGAAAGCAGTATAATCAGGATTCTTGTCCTTAATCAACGCAACGATCAGCCCGGAATAATAACCTGTTGGCTTAGCGGCTTCATAGCTCTTGCCACGAAGCAGGGCATCTTCTATTTTTGCCCATTCACGCCATATATTGATATTGCTGGATGCTTCCACCAGATCCGGAATATGCGCACCGCCAACTCTTGAAGAAGTTTCAAGGAAATACCATTTTCCATCAGCTTTTCCACGGATAAATTCAGTGTGGGTAGCGCCGTTGAGCAGTCCGAAGCTGGAAAGAACTTTTGAATTTGCTTCATCAAGGGCTTTAAATTCTTCAGAATATCTTCCCAATGTTTTCGACCGGAATACGCCGCCTTCATGAGAAACCTGCATAGGTGGAGCAAGGTATTTGGAGGCAGAGGTAAAAACAATTTCTTTATTAAAGGTCAGGCTGTCCACATGGTATACATCACCCGGTTTAAAGCTTTCCAGCAAAAACAGGTGGCGTTCTTCACCAAGGGCTTCAAGTTCGTTCCAGAGCTCATCTTTGGAAGAAAACTTTTTGATCCCTGATGCTGATGCCTCTGAACGCGGTTTCAGTACCCAAGGTGCCGCAACTTTGTCTACAAAGCTGTTTACTTCATCATTGTTAAAAACAGCGGTGAATTCCGGAACATTGATTCCTGAATCTTTAGCTTTCTGGCGCATGGCCAGTTTGTCTCTGAAATACCGGTGGGTAGTTTGTCCCATTCCCGGAATCCGGAATGTTTCCCTGATCAGGGCAGCTTTTTCTACGTCATAATCATCCAGTGCTACCACAGCATCTATTTTCCGGGTTTTCATAAGGTGCGAGAATCCCTGGATCAGATGTTCCAGATTCCAGACCGACGGCCTTACCTCAGCCATATAAAATACCTCGTCAATAGCATGCCAGGGCCAGTTTTTTTCTTTAAGGCCTTCTGATGTTACCAAAATAATTTTATTACCCAGCTTCTTCATTTCGTCCATGAAGTCATAGCCTTTGTAATAGCACGAAATACATACTATAATTTTCTCCTCCATATAATGTTTTTAAGTTTTTAGTAAATTATCAAAAATAAAAGCAAATTTTTATTGATTAATTAATGTTAAAAATCGAAATAATGTGCATTTTTGAGAATGTACACTCAAGTATACAGAGAAATTTTGAAAAAAACTAATTTTTAGTGATAATTTTCAATTAAATCGGCCAGCAATTGAACCCCATAGCCGGTTGCTGCTTTTTCTTTGGCATATCCGGTACTTCCGAAGGCTACTCCCGCAATATCCAGATGGGCCCATTTAGGATGGCTTTCAATAAACTGTTCCAGGAATTTTGCGGCTATGATGCAGTCTCCGATTGGTTTCATAGAAATATTTTTAAGATCTGCCACATCGGACTGGATGTCGTCTTTCCATATGTCCCACAAAGGAAGATTCCAGACTCTCTGGTTGGTGTAATCCCCGGTTTTAATCAGTATATTTTTCAATTCTTCATTATTGGAGAACATCGCTCCGCAGGTATCTCCAAACATCCTCACAGAGCTTCCTGTAAGGGTGGCAAGGTCGATGAGGAAATCGGTTTTATAATTTTTAGCCAGATAAGAAAGCCCGTCTGCAAGGATCATTCTGCCTTCTGCATCGGTATTGAGAACTTCAATGGTTTTGCCGTTATAGGCTGTGATCACATCACTCGGAAGAAATGCATTTTCAGAAATCGCATTATCTGTAATTGGAAGCACCGCAACGATATTCACCGGAAGCTTCATTTCTGCAGCATAGATCAGTGTTCCGATAACCGCCGTAGCTCCACCCATATCCGACTTCATATAATGCATATTTTCATGGCTTTTTAAAGAAATTCCTCCTGTGTCAAACAGAACGCATTTCCCTACCAGACCAAAGGTTTTGGCTTTTTTTACCGACGTTTTGTATTCAATAATCGTGAAAGCAGCATCATAAGCACTTCCCTGGTTGACGGACAGATAAGCTCCGAGCCCCAGCTCTTCACATTTTTTCCTGTTGAATACCGTATATTTCAGGTCGTATTTCTTTGCTAAATTTTTCAGATATAAACTTAAAATATCAGGCTTTTTCAGGTTGGCGGGTTTGTTCAGCCATTCCTGACAGGCAGTTTGACCGTTCGCCAAAGCTTCTGCTTTTGAACTTATTGCTTCTAATTTTTTCTGGCTTAGATTTTCAAAATGAATCTCAAATTTAGCATTCCAGAAAACATGTTTTTTGTCAAAAGGATATTGGTAAGTTCCCAGAAGAAGCCCTTTTGCAAATTCTTCAAATTGTTTTTCATTCAGGAAATCGGCCACCACAAGGGTAGGAGCGGCCTGAAGTTTGTCTTTCTGGGTTTGGGAGAATTTAACCGCCACCTGCTGAACCTCGAAATTCTGCAGGGTAGATTTCCCTAAACCGATCAGATAAATTATACTTTCTTCATCTGTCTGGATAAAGACCTCGTATTTCTTTCCGGAGAACAGGGAAGCAATATTTTTGTTGTATTTTTTCTTAGCTTTTATCCATTCTTCCTCGGTGAAAAGCTGGAAAATCTGACTGTAGTTTTTATTTTTTTTATTGATTAATTTCATAACTTAATTTTTAATGCTCTGCTGTTGTGGTTTTACTTCTACCGGGTTTTCTGTGTTGTCATAGAACAGCCATTCCATCGCTCTCGGGAACTCCTGAGACCAGTAAAATTCGCTGTGTGTGCCTTCCGGATTGATGCTGGTCCTGAATTCAAAGTCAAAAAGATTTTTCTTTTCCCAGCGTTTTAAATATTCTTCGAAAACATGGATTCTTTTGACCATTTTAGATCCTTCCTGACCGCCTCCGTAAAGGTATATTTTGGTTTTAAACGGAACTCTGAAGCTCATCATCGGGAAATTATTATTAGGCTCTACCCAAAGTGACGGGGAGAAGATCAGCAGTTTAGAGTATACTTCAGGATAAAGAAATCCGCTGTAAATGCTGATCAGTGCACCCAGAGAACTGCCTCCGATTCCTGTATTGTCGCGGTCTTTTTTGGTGCGGTAATGTTCGTCCACAAAAGGTTTTAATGTATCTGTGATAAAACGGATGTATTTCTTACCCTCTGAACCGTTGGCCACATTATCGTTGTCAAAGATATATTCCTTGATGCGTTCTTCGCTGCCGTGTTCTATAGCAATGATAATGACGTCTCCACGGCCGTATTCTGCTAGAATAGACAGTTTTTTATCGATTTCCCAGTTTCCGTAGCCGCTTCCTTCATTGAACAGATTTTGGGCGTCCTGAAGATAAAGTACCGGATAGCTTTTATCGGATACATAATAATCATAAGGGAGAACAGCCCACACTTTGCGGTAACGGTCAAGCTGCGGAATATAAAATTCCTCCGAAATAACTTCTGCAATCGGGAAAAACTCCTTTTTAAAAGGCCCCCAGTTGAGCCTCCATTTTTCTATGGTATCGGATGTTTTTCCTGCTGATTTTTCAGCTTTGCGGTTGGGGGTGATGTTTCCGTATTTGTCGAGCTCCACATTTTCCCAGCCGCCTTTGGTGAATTTGTATTCCACGCTGGCAGGCAGGATTGAGTCGTCGATCTCTATAAAATAGGTATGGGAATCCAGCCGTTTAAGCTGATAATTGCTGTCTCTGGGATTCCAGTTGTTGAAATTTCCGGTGATATACACCGTTCTGTCGTCGATTTCTTCCGTAAAAAGTTCAAACCTCATCGTATGTGTTTAATATAAATTGTCAGCTAAATTTATAAAAAAGATTGTTTTAAAATCATAAAAAATCAATGTAAAAAATAATATATTTGATTAATTTGTCGGAAAGGGAGTTGCGGGGTAGGGTTTGAGAGTTGGAGCGTTTTTGGGTTTGAGAGTTGTTAAAAGGATGTTTGAGTTGTCTGTTGCTGGATTGCGGTGTCGGGCTGATGCTTCTAAATTCTACAACTTAAAATTCACAATAAGTATTTTCTAACATGAATTTCAATCTTAACCTAAAAGTCTGCTGTCTGAAATCTGAAATCTGACATCTGACATCTTGGTTCTTGGCTCTTGATTCTTGACTCTAAATAGGTGGTATCTCATTCCGAACTCTGTTAACATAATAATAAATTGACTAATTATTAACCGTTATTGCAGGGAATTTTCGTAGTTTCAGAGAAAAATAAAGTACAACGATATCTTGATGAATTCTGTAAAAACCTATACGCTGTTCACGGACCATGATGTCTATCTTTTTAAGGAAGGTAGGCATTATAAGCTGTATGGGAAATTCGGGGCACATTCGGTTGAAAAAGACGGTGTGAAAGGCGTCTATTTTTCAGTGTGGGCTCCCAATGCCAAAAAAGTTTCTGTGATCGGAAACTTCAACACCTGGAATCATAAAGATCATATCCTGTTCCCGAGATGGGACGGATCGGGAATCTGGGAAGGGTTTATTGCAGGACTTACCTGGGGTACTTTATATAAATATGCAATAGAAACCGCCAGAGGTGAAATTCTGGAAAAAAGCGATCCGTATGCTTTAAGCTGGGAGCAGAATCTGCAGGCTGCATCACTGGTTTCCACAAACTGGTATGAATGGAGTGATAAAGAATGGATGGAAAAACGCTGGAAGATTAATAATCTGAATGCGCCAATATCCGTTTATGAGCTTCATCTGGGTTCGTGGGTCAGAGAAGGCAGTGCTCCGGATCAATACTTAAATTACCGGGATATTGCCGGAAAACTGGTTCCTTATGTAAAGGAAATGGGTTTTACCCACGTAGAATTCATGCCTGTCATGGAATATCCTTATGACCCGAGCTGGGGATATCAGATCACCGGATTTTATGCGGCAACTTCGCGTTTCGGGTCGCCACAGGACCTGATGTTTATGATTGATGAGCTGCATAAAAACGATATCGGGGTTATTTTAGACTGGGTGCCCTCTCATTTTCCGGGAGATGCGAACGGACTTCACCGTTTCGACGGTTCCTATCTGTATGAGCATGAAGATCCGAGAAAAGGTTTTCATCCGGACTGGAAGTCGTATATTTTCAATTACGGAAGGAATGAAGTTAAATCTTTCCTGATTTCCAATGCCATGTTCTGGCTGACGCGCTATCATGCAGACGGACTTCGGGTAGATGCGGTGACTTCCATGCTTCACCTTGATTATTCAAGAAATGAAGGAGAATGGGAACCCAATATAGAAGGCGGAAATGTAAACCTTGAGGCCAAAGCTTTCCTTCAGGAATTCAATACGGCAGTGTATAAAGAATTTGGAGACAGTATTATGACGATAGCTGAAGAAAGTTCAGATTTTCCTTTGCTTACAAAACCTGTTCATGACGGCGGGGTAGGTTTCGGAATGAAATGGATGATGGGCTGGATGCATGATACGCTGGATTATTTTAAAGAATATCCGGATAACAGGAAATATCACCACCATAAGATCACTTTTGCGTCCGTGTATATGTATAATGAAAATTATATGATGCCGCTGTCGCATGACGAAGTGGTTCACGGAAAAGCAAGCCTGATCTATAAAATGCCGGGTGACGAATGGCAGAAATTTGCCAATCTCCGCGCACTGTATGTCTATATGTACACCCATCCGGGAGCCAAGCTTCTCTTTATGGGAGATGAATTTGCGCAGACCGGGGAGTGGAATTTTACAAGGAGCCTGGACTGGCATCTGTTACAGTATCCTGTTCATAAAGGAATGCAGACGCTTGTAAAAGATCTGAACCATCTTTACAGGAATGAACCTGCATTTTATGAAAATCAGTTTGATAAAAGCGGTTTTGAGTGGGTGGAAGCAGATGATCTGGAGAATTCAGTATATGTATATCTGAGAAAAGGAAAAAGGAGGGATGATGTTCTGATGATTGTTTTAAACTTAAAGCCGCAGATTTTGGAATATACCATCGGAGTGAGTGCAGGAACCCATTGGGAGGTTGTCCTGAATTCTGATGATCAGCAATACAGTGGAAGTGATATCCAGGCTGAAGTTTTGAATGAAAAATATGAAGAATGGATGAGGCATCCCAAATCGGTTACCTTAAAACTGCCGCCACTGGCCGGAATTATTTTAAGACAGAAAAAAGATAAAAAGTATAAATTACACCGAATAAAATATAAGAAGTAGCAAAACCATGGGGAAGGCAGTAAAAAACAGAAAGAATACAAATGAAACTAAGACAATGCTAATATATCATTTAAGCACAGAATGTTATCCGATAGCAAAAGTAGGCGGTCTTGCAGACGTTGTGGGAGCACTGCCGAAATATCAGAACAAGATAAAAGGAATTGACGCCAAGGTCGTGATGCCGTGGTACAATAAACCTTTTGTTCATGAACATGAGTTTGATATTGTTTTTGATGGTTTTATCCATCAGGGACCGGATATGCTTCAGGTCCAGGTTTTGAAGGAGAAAACGGATGTTTTGGGATTCGAACTCTATATGGTGAAAATTCCGGGGTTACTGGACAGGGACAATCCTTACGGTTATCAGGACGAAAGCTATCAGTTTCTCGTATTTCAGCATGGAATCCTGCATTGGCTGACTGCAATGAAGATCCGTCCGGATGTATTGCACTGCCATGATTATCACACAGGGTTGGTGCCGTTTATGACGCAGCACTGTCCTGAATTTGAATTTTTAAAAGGCGTAAAAACAATAGGAACGATCCACAACGGAGAATACCAGGGCATGATGAGCTGGAATATGGCCAATTATATGCCTTCCTTTGATTCTTATAAATGGGGTCTCATGGACTGGAACGGCTATATGAACCCACTGGCAAGCATGATTAAATGTTCCCATGCTTTCACTACGGTTTCTGAAGGATATCTGGAAGAATTATTCATCAGTTTCCGCGGACTGGAAGCGCTTGTCCGGGAAGAATTCGGAAAAGCATACGGCATCATCAACGGGATTGATACGGAAGTATGGAATCCTGAGACCGACCCAATGCTGGATTTTAATTTTAATATCAAAAATGCAGTAGCCCAAAAGAAGAAAAATAAAGAAAAGCTCTGCAAAGAATACGGTCTGAAGCCTGATCTTCCTCTTTTCGCATTTATCGGAAGATTTGCGACGGAAAAAGGAGCCGATTTCCTTCCGGATGTAGTCTGGAAAAGCATTAAACAGAGCTATGGAGCTTTGAATATTATGATTCTCGGTTCCGGAAACAGCTATATTGAGAATAAACTCAAGGAATACGCCCATACGTATACCAATTTTGCTCTGGATCTGGGCTATAAGGAGCATCTTTCGCACAAGATCTATGCTTCGGCGGATTTTCTGCTGATGCCATCAAGAGTTGAGCCATGCGGACTGAATCAGATGTATTCCATGCGGTATGGTACGGTTCCGGTTGTAAGGTATACCGGCGGTTTGAGGGATACGGTAGAAGATATCTCCACCGGAGGAGCAGGCCTGAATTTTACCTATCCGGGGGTGGATGATATTGTGCATGCCATGAACAGGGCACTGGGAATTTATAACCAGAAAGGCGTCATGGAAGATCTTATCTATGCCAATATGAATTTTGATTTTGCATGGGAGAAATCTGCAGAAAAATATATAGCTTTATATAAAAACTGATAGAACGAAAAGTGTGATTTTAAATTCATCATGCAGAAAGGAGGTATTAAACAAGAACATAAAAGAGCTTAAGATTGTAGAAAAATATACTTTTAATAAATGGTATTTTTATCGCAAAGAAAGACAAGGATCTTATTTATTAAAAATGTCATATTATTAAGGTAAACAAAGGCGTAAACTTATCAATGGAATACAACTTTGTATCTCAAAAATAAGCGAAGCGGCTTTGTTTATCTTAAAGCAAGGGAATTTAAAAGTCTTTGTCTGTCATTGCGATTGTCAATTATAAAATCGATTAGTGCAGATTGTTTTTTTTAGCTCAAATATTAAAAAGTAGTAAATTTAATTCAATAAAACGCAATATACTTATGAAACGAAATGTAATCTCCATTGTTTTGGGAGGCGGCAGAGGGACAAGATTATTCCCGTTGACATATTCAAGATCAAAACCGGCAGTTCCTATTGCAGGAAAATACAGATTGGTAGATATTCCTATTTCCAACTGCCTGAATTCGGGACTGAATAAAATTTTGGTTTTAACGCAGTTTAATTCAGCGTCTCTGAATTCACATATCAAGAATTCCTATCACTTTGATATTTTCAGCAAAGGCTTTGTGGATATTCTTGCGGCCGAGCAGAATGTAGAAAATGAAAGCTGGTATCAGGGAACGGCAGACGCGGTACGACAGTCGATGAAGCACCTGGAAAAATATGATTATGATTATATTCTGATCCTTTCCGGTGACCAGCTTTATCAGATGGATTTCAGAGAAATGCTTGATTTTCACATTGAAAACGGAGGTGATGTAACGATTGCCACCATTCCTGTAGTGGCGAAAGATGCAACCGGATTCGGAATCTTAAAATCTGATGATGACGGAAATATTACTTCTTTCTATGAAAAGCCGGAATACGATATTCTGGACAGCTTAAAATCTGAAGTTTCGGAGGAGAACAAACATAAAGGAAAAGAATACCTGGCCTCAATGGGAATCTATATTTTCACGAGAACCATTCTTAAAAAAATGTTTGAAGAAGGAGCAGGCGATGATTTCGGAAAAGACATTATTCCAAACTCGATCGGAAAATATAAAACATTAAGCTATCAGTATGAAGGATACTGGACAGATATTGGAACCATAGAATCGTTCTACGAAGCGAATCTGGACCTTTGTCAGGATCTTCCGCAGTTCAATCTGTTTTCCTCTTCACCTATCTATACGAGAGCAAGAATGCTTCCACCGTCAAAAATCAACGGTTCTTACGTGAGTAAGGCGGTTTTTGGGGACGGATGCATCATCATGGCAGACAAGATTGAGAATTCGGTGATCGGAAACAGAACAAGAATTGATAAAGGAAGCACCATTGTGAATTCCTACGTGATGGGGGCTGATTTCTACCAGAATACTACGGAAATTGTTCTCAATGACAGAAGCGGACGCCCGAATATGGGAATCGGGAAATACTGCTATATTGAAAAAGCGATCCTCGACAAAAACTGCTATATCGGAGACAATGTAAAGATTATCGGAGGAAAACACCTTCCGGATGGCGACTACGGAACCCATTCCGTTCAGGATGGAATTGTCGTGGTGAAGAAAGGGGCGGTTCTTCCTTCGGGAACACATATAGGGTAGGAGTTTTTCCATTAGATAAAATTTCTTGAGAAATACAAGATGTTGCTATAGTTGAGAAATCGAAAAGGCGAAAGAGATAATCAGGATTTCCATTTTTACGGGCAAGAAAACCAATGGTTTTAAGCTGTTTTTTCATGTCATTGCGAACCTTTAGGTGAAGCAATCTCAAATTTTATGAAACAGAAAGTATCTTAGAGATTGCTTCGTCATTTCACTCCTCACAATGACGGTAAACAATTTTATCGGAGATAAAATCCTTGCGCCTTAAAACAGTATTTAAATAAAAAAACTTGCGCCTTGTGATTTTCCAACTAAAAAATCACGCCACACAGAAGAGTTCTGAGAAGTTATAAAAGGAATTTCAACATTTAAATTCCCGGACAATAACCTCCATTTTCCCTCATCCATCTTTCCGCCTTTAACCTTACTCAGTTAATTAGTGTTAAACATAAAACTACAGTGATCAACATATTGGTCACTTTTTTTATTTGTATTACTTTTGTGCGATGCGTTTTTTTAAAATAACAGCCGTGATTCTTGTTTTGCTGGTAGGAGCTTATGCTGCTTCCATGTATTATTTTGTGGATGAAAACAAGGACTTTAAGATAGAAAAAGAGATCGATTATCCCATCGATAAAGTCTTTGCCCAGTTTAATAATCTTCAGCACTTTACGCGCTGGAACAACTTTTTCACGAGTTCGCAGTCTATTGACATAGATTATTACACGCCCTACGAAGGTCAGGGTGGTGCCATCAGCTATGTAGATCCTAAAAATGATACCGACGGTGAAATGTTCATCCGTTACGAAAATCCGCTAAATAGCCTTCGTTACCAGCTTTTTGAGGATAGAAATGAGAACCCGACGGTCGTTGATGTTCAGTTCAAAGTGGTGTCTGCAGAAAAAACGAAGATCACCTGGAACGTACATACGCCTAAGCTTTCCGTATTGAGGAGAGTGGAAAATTTCTGGACAGAAGACCGGTTTGCTGAAAACATCAACAAAAGCATGGTGAATCTGAAAAATGTATTGGGCAATAAGGTAGAAAAAGACCACCAGATGGCGTCCATCAAGTATGACAGTCTGATGGTGGAAAATGAAGAGGATAAGCTGATTTTGGGGATCAATGTAAGTGCATCCAACAAGAAGGAAGCGCTGTATAAAAATATTGTTATGAATTACAGCAAAATTTATAACTATATCACCATGGATCTTGGCAAAAAAGACGATGAATTCGGCTTTCCGGTACTGATTACAGATGCCGATAACTATAAAGACAAGGAGGTTTCCTATTTCCTTGGAATTCCGCTTTCAAAAAAGTTTGGAGTAACGGATAATAATTTCAATTTCCGGACGGTAAATCCATCACAAAACTATGTGATTTACTACAAAGGAAATTATGAGGGCAGAATTCGGGCAGTCCAACAGCTGATTCAGAAGGCGAAAAAAGACGAAATGCGCTTCGGAGATATACGTCAAACCTTTATCGAGCGTCCGGTTGAAGGGCAGGAGGTGAACATGAAGCTCTCATTATCAGTGTTTAAGTAGATTTTTTTTATTTATTTTTTTCTTAATACTTTTTAACGGTTTCAGGCTGTCTTAACTCGGTTTTTTTTATTAAATTTGAAGATTAATTCTACAAATAAATTTTAATAATAGATAAACTGTAATAATGGACAGATTTTCATTCCTAAACGCAGCTCATTCTCAGTTAATTGAGGATTTATACCAACAGTACTTAAAATTCCCGGATTCTTTAGAGCCTTCATGGAAAGCCTTTTTTCAAGGTTTCGATTTTGCTTTGGAGAACTATGGAGATGATGATAACATTCAATACATCCAAGCCCCGGCCAACGCTGCTCCGGCAGTACAGCAGATCTCTCAGGCAGTAGCCGGAGGAGAGGTTCCTGAGCACATCAAAAAAGAGTTCAAGGTAGTAAACCTTATCGAGGCTTACAGAACGAGAGGGCACTTGTTCACAAAAACAAACCCGGTTAGAGAAAGAAGACACTACACGCCTACTTTGGACATCGAGAACTTCGGTCTGAGCAAGGAGGATTTAAATACAAAATTCAACTGTGCTGTTGAAACAGGGATGAAAGAACCTGCAACACTACAGGATCTGATCAAGCATTTAGAAAGCATCTACTGCGATTCTATCGGGGTGGAATACACATACATCAACAACGTTGAAGAGAAAGATTTCATCAAGAAATGGCTTCAGGTGAACGAAAATCACCCAAGTCTTTCTGCCAATGAAAAAACTGAGATTTTATTGAAGTTGAATCAGGCAGTTGCTTTTGAAAACTACCTTCACACCAAGTTTGTAGGACAGAAAAGATTCTCTCTGGAAGGAGGGGAAACGTTAATCCCTGCTTTGGATCAGCTGATCTCAAGATCTTCTCAATTGGGAGTAGACGAAGTGGTTCTTGGAATGGCTCACAGAGGTAGACTGAACGTGTTGTCAAACATTTTCGGGAAATCTTACAAGCAGATCTTCTCAGAATTTGAAGGAAAAGAATTTGAAGAGGATGTATTCTCAGGTGACGTTAAATATCACTTAGGATCATCTAAAATAGTGAAAACAGCTTCCGGAGAAGAAGTGGCCATCAACCTTACCCCGAACCCATCTCACCTTGAAACGGTAGCAGCCCTTGTAGAAGGAATCTGCCGTGCGAAGATAGATGACAAATACAAAGGGGACGGTTCCAAGATCCTTCCTATCGTAATCCACGGTGACGGTGCTATTGCCGGACAGGGGATTGCTTATGAGGTGGCTCAGATGATGACGCTGGAAGGTTACAAAACCGGAGGAACGGTTCATATCGTAGTGAACAACCAGGTTTCATTTACCACCAACTATGCAGATGCAAGATCTTCAACGTACTGTACAGATATCGCAAAAGTAACAGAATCTCCTGTAATGCACGTGAATGCTGACGATGCTGAAGCAGTGGTTCACGCGATGCATTTCGCTGCAGACTTCAGAGCGAAGTTTGGAAAAGACGTTTATATCGATTTGTTAGGATACAGAAAATACGGTCACAATGAAGGGGATGAGCCTAGATTCACGCAGCCTAATCTGTACAAATTGATTTCAAAGCACCCGAACCCAAGAGAAATTTATAAAGATAAATTATTGAAGGACAGCATCACTTCCAACGATGTGATTGCAAAAATGGAATCAGATTTCAAAGTGCTTTTAGATAATGATTTTGATGCTTCCAAAGAAATCGAGAAAAATGTAATGGATCTGTTTATGGCAGATGACTGGACCAATTATCCTATCGGGAAAAGAGGTGCCGTTCAGCTTCCAGTAGATACGAAATACGACCTGACAAAGCTTAAAGAACTGGCTATTAAAATGTCATCTCTTCCGGCTGATAAAAAATTCATCAATAAAATTACCAGATTATTCGATAACCGTCTGAAAGCTATCGATGGAAATTCATTAGACTGGGCTCTTGGAGAATGGTTAGCATATGCTACACTTCTTGTAGAAGGTCACAATGTAAGAATTTCCGGAGAAGATGTGGAAAGAGGAACATTCTCTCACAGACATGCGGTAGTGAAAACTGAAGATACGGAAGAAGAATATATCCCGTTAAGACACATTTCAGAAAGCAGATTTGATGTATTCAACTCTCACCTTTCAGAATACGGAGTTTTAGGTTTCGACTATGGATATGCTATGGTTTCTCCTAATACTTTAACGATCTGGGAAGCTCAGTTCGGAGACTTTGTGAACGGTGCTCAGATCATCGTAGACCAGTATCTGGCGGCTGCAGAAGAAAAGTGGAAAATCCAGGACGGATTGGTAATGTTATTACCTCACGGTTCAGAAGGTCAGGGAGCAGAACACTCTTCAGCAAGATTAGAAAGATTCTTAACGCTTTGTGCGAACGAAAATATGGTGGTAGCCAATGTGACTTCACCAGCCAACTATTTCCACTTATTAAGAAGACAGCTTAAATGGACATTCAGAAAGCCGTTGATCGTCATGAGCCCTAAATCTCTGTTGAGACACCCTAAAGTGGTTTCTCCACTGGAAGATTTCGCAAACGGTTCATTCCAGCCGGTATTGGATGATCCTGCAGCAGACGCTAAAAAAGTAGAGAAATTAGTATTGTGTTCAGGTAAACTGTACTTCGAATTATTAGCGAAGAAAGAGGAACTTAACTGTGAGAATATTGCATTGGTAAGATTAGAGCAGCTGTATCCGCTTCAGGCAGATGCTATTGAGGCTATTCTAAGCAAATATGACAGCAGAACACAGCTGATCTGGGCTCAGGAAGAACCTGAAAACATGGGAGCATGGTCTTATATCCTGAGAAACTTCAGAGATACAGGAATCCAGGTAGTAGCTCCGGTACCAAGCGGTGCTCCGGCTCCGGGAAGCCACAAAATGTTTGAGAAAAGCCAGAATGCAGTGATCAACAGAGTTTTCGACAGAGACGATGCGCCTGTAAAAAGACCCGTTACGGTATAATTAAGAATAATATCCAATTAAAAAAATAAAAAATACTCAATATGTCAGTTTTAGAAATGAAAGTTCCTTCACCGGGAGAATCCATTACAGAAGTTGAAATTGCAACTTGGCTTGTGAAAGATGGTGATTATGTAGAAAAAGATCAGCCTATCGCAGAAGTAGACTCAGATAAAGCAACTCTTGAATTACCAGCTGAACAAAGCGGTGTGATTACATTAAAAGCAGAAGAGGGTGATGTAGTACAGGTTGGCCAGGTAGTTTGTTTAATTGATATGGATGCTGCAAAACCTGCAGGCGGAAGCGCACCTGCTGCTGAAGCTCCAAAACAGGAAGAAGCTCCAAAAGCTGCTGAACCAGCTAAACAAGAGGCTCCAAAACCAGCTGCTCCGGTATCTGCGCCACAAACGTATGCAACGGGAGCTCCATCTCCTGCAGCTAAAAAAATCCTTGACGAAAAAGGAGTTGAGGCAGGACAGGTTTCAGGAAGCGGAAGAGACGGAAGAATCACTAAAACAGATGCAGAATTAGCTGCTGTTCCTGCTTTAGGAGGAAGCCCTTCTACTGCAACCGGTGCCCGTACCACTACGACAACTAAACTTTCAGTTCTAAGAAGAAAAATTGCTCAGAGATTAGTATCTGTAAAGAATGAAACAGCGATGTTGACTACTTTCAATGAAGTTGACATGTCTGAAATCTTCAGATTAAGAAAATTATATAAAGAAGAATTTGCTCAGAAGCACGGAGTAGGATTAGGCTTTATGTCTTTCTTTACAAAAGCGGTAACAAGAGCATTACAGATGTATCCGGATGTGAACGCATCTATCGACGGAGACTTCAAAGTAAACTATGACTTCTGCGATATTTCAATTGCGGTTTCTGGGCCTAAAGGTCTTATGGTTCCGGTATTGAGAAATGCAGAAAACATGTCTTTCGCTGGAGTTGAAGCCAACATCAAAGATCTTGCAACTAAAGTAAGAGACGGTAAAATTACGGTTGATGAAATGACGGGCGGTACATTCACCATTACAAACGGTGGTACGTTCGGATCTATGATGTCTACACCAATCATCAACCCTCCACAGTCTGCAATCCTTGGAATGCACAACATTATCCAGAGACCGGTAGCTGTTGACGGGCAGGTAGTAATCAGACCAATGATGTACGTAGCCATGTCTTATGACCACAGAATTATCGACGGAAAAGAGTCTGTAGGATTCCTTGTAGCGGTAAAAGAAGGTATCGACAATCCTGTTGAAATTTTAATGGGAGGCGACGAAAGAAAAGGCCTTGGACTATAAAATTTAATAAAATTTTAAGATAACTTACGATCTCGCCTTAAAAAAGGCGAGATTTTTGTATCTGTTATAAAAACTAAGGTGATGTTCTCAAAAATGACTTCCAATATCAAAGTTTCAGTAATACCTGAATATGATAGTAAAAACAGTTATCCTTCCGAAAACCGTTACGTTTTTAAGTACAATATTACAATAGAAAATGACGGCAGCTTTCCGATTAAAGTGCTTAAAAGGAAATGGCTCATCTTTGATGTAGGGTTTGGATATACAGAGATTATAGGTGATGGCGTGATCGGATTGACACCGGAGATTCCTGTAGGCGAAAATTTCTCTTACTTTTCCAATGTGATGCTTCGGTCCGGAGTAGGCAATATGAGCGGAAAATACCTTGTTAAAAACATGGAGACGCAGGAAACTTTTGAGATAGAGATCCCAAAATTCAACCTGTTGTCTGAAGTGTTAAGCAATTAGGCTGAGTTATAAGCTTCAGGGTAAATTTTGGTTGCCAGTTACTGGTTGGCTAGTTGCTGGTTAGAGGTAATTAAGCGAATAAATTATTGCTAGATGTCTTGTGACTGAGATCTAATAATCTTGTTTCTTGAGTCTTATTCTCCAACCTACATTCACCATTCACTTGCAAAGCAAAATTCACCATAGACATTCTTCATCCAAGTTGAAAGTCTGAAATCTGATGTCTGAAATCTGATATCAAAAAAAATTAGGATTATTCTCTGATAAATTGATGCCTGCTTATCTCTTTCTGAGATTTGATTTCTAAGAAATAGCCTCCTTTTGAAAGGCCGGAAACATCTATTCTGGAATCTGCAGAATTCTGCTGAATGAGTCTTCCTTCAGCGTTATAAATTTTTGTCCATTCAATACGCTCAACGCCTTTAATTTCAAGGAAACTGTCCTTAACCGGATTAGGGTAAATCTTTATTGACGCAGTTTTGGATGGCTCCAGTTCTTTGGTGGCTAAGAAACCACTTTCATAAAATGCCTTGTCTCCCAGATTATTGGTGAGCACTAGATTTCTTGTGTTTCCTGAATAAGTGATTTGATAATCGTGAGAGTCAGAACCAATATTAAAATAATTAGCATATTGATTGGTGAAATCTATGTTTTCGGAGATTGTACAAGTTTGGTTGTTACCAATACCGTAAGTCCAGAAAACAAAATGATTGGGTTGTATACCCTGAACAAATATATTACCCCAGATGGTTTTTCCGCAGACAGGACTATTCATATTTGTATAGCTGCCTGATGATCCAGGTGTAGGAGTAAAAGTCATCTTAGGAGCGGCTATTTCACTATTTTGCGGAAGTAAATAGGTTGTGTTATTCTTGACGACTTTCTTTAAATACCATGTTGTACTGAGAAGTTCTGAGCTTTGTGCCTGAAATAGGGTGCCGGCAGCTAAGACGGCAGAAAGTAAAATTTTTTTCATGGTGTTTGGATTATAGTTTTTTGATGTATCTGCTTAAAAAAGAGTCATGTATTTCTTCATTTTCAGTGATAATTAATTTTTCAAAAGCCAACAGTGAAATCTTTGCACAGGCTTCCGCATCATCTCCCGCCCGGTGGTGGTTTAAGCTGATCTGGTGATGTTCTGCCAGATGTTTCAGTCCGTATTTAGGAAGATAATTCCATGATTTTTTAGCCAGCTGAATGCTGCACAAGTAGTTTAGTTTAGGAGTAAACATACCGTAATGCTCGAAACAGCCCCGTAAAACCCCTGCGTCAAAACTTGCATTGTGGGCAATCATCAGGGCTCCGTACATCATTTCTTCCGCTTCATACCAGATCTCATCAAAAGTAGGTGCGTCTTTTACATCGTCCGGAGTTATACCGTGTACCCCAATATTAAATCTGCTGAAATACGGAAAACTCGGCGGTTTGATCAGCCAGGTCTTTGTTTCCACAATTTTGGAATTCTGAACCACGCAAATCCCCATCTCACATGCGGAGCTTTTTTCGTGTGTTGCTGTTTCAAAATCTATTGCGCAGAAATCCATTTTTTGAGTGATGAGTTAAGAGTTATGTGTTGCGGGTTGGTTAGTTGCTGGTTTTATTTAATGTTCAAAGTTTAAAGTTTAAAGTTTAAAGTTTAAAGTTTAAAGTTTTTTGAAGATAAGAATTTTTCCTGTAAAATACTATAGTCCTTTAACCGTCAGATATTTGTACTTTATTTTCCTAATCCCTAATCCCTAATCCCTGAAACCTACTTCCTTCCACCTAAAAAATGTTTAAAGATCAACCATTCCGACTGATAGAAATCCGATTTCTGATGCTGCTGGCGGAGTTTCCATGTTCCCGGAAGCTGGGCGTAAAATCCAAAATGAGCCCGTACAACTGCCCAAAGGTGTGGAAAACCGTTTTTTAAGCCAAAGTAGATGCCGGCGATTCCGTCTAAACACAGTCTGAAAAAAATTAACCAGATCAGCTTTGGAAAGGGAAGATTTTTCAGCATCATGGAAAGATTGTTTCTGATATTGAGATACGTTTTTTGCGCACTTTGCTTGTTCAGAGTTCCACCGCCTACATGATAAACTTTGGATTTTCCTGTATAAAAAATTTTCTTTCCGGAATTAATAAAGCGCCAGCAAAGGTCAATCTCTTCCTGATGAGCAAAAAAACGTTCATCAAAACCGTTTTGTTCCCGGAAATCTTTTGAACGGACAAAGAAACTGCAGCCCGATGCCCAGAAAATCTCTGTTTCATCATCATATTGTCCGTGATCTTCCTCCAGACCATCAAACACGCGTCCACGGCAGTAAGGATAGCCCAGATTGTCGATAAGACCACCTCCGGCACCTGCAAATTCAAACCTGTTTTTGTGATTAAAAGATAAAATTTTTGGCTGTATAGCGGCAATGGAAAGATCTTTCTCAAATAATTCTATAACGGGTACGGTCCAGTTTTCAGTAACTTCTACATCTGAATTGAGCAGACAGTAGTATTCGTTCTTAATTTCTTTTAAACCTTCATTGTAACCGCCAGCAAAACCAAAATTTTTACTGTTCTTCACAATTTTAACGGAAGGAAACTGAGTTTGTAAAAACGCTACAGAATCGTCGGTAGAAAGATTATCGATTACATAAATATCTGAATCTTCAGAAAAACGGATTACACTGGGAAGAAATTTCTCAAGCCAGTTTTTACCATTCCAGTTTAAGATAACAACGGCTAATTTTTTAGACATCGGATTTATTTTTTATCGCCATCAAAAGTTTTGATGGAGCTTTGATATTTCCACTTTCTGTGTGACCAAAGATAATTGTCAGGGCTTTTGTGAAGTGTATTTTCAAGAAGTTTATGGAATTTATTTACCACTTCGTGCTCAACAAATTTTTCTCCGTCCGGATAAATTCTATGATAATTTACCTGATAATAGCCCCTTTTTACCTTTTTCATTTCACAATAAATAAAGACAAGGTCCATTCTTGTGGCCAGTTTATCATACCCGATAAAAGCAGGTGTTCTCTGATTCAGGAATTCCAGTCCGTAATTAACGTGAGCTACATGCGGAGTCTGGTCAGCGACAAACATATATGCTGATTCGCCGTCATTTTTGGATCTGAAGATATTCATGATCACTTCATTGGCTTCCAGCGCTTCATTTCCGAACTTGTTTCTCACATTTTTCATCTGGTTTTCCCAGAAATCGCTGTTCACCTTTCTGTAAACGGGATGACAGTGTTTCTGCGGGATGATTCTCGCAAGGGCATTGATCCATTCCCAGTTAAAGACATGTCCTGCCAGCAGAATAATGTTTTTACCCTCTGCTTTCGCTTCATGGAATAATTCCTGGTTGATATGCTGCATCCTTACCCGGGATTCCGTTTCAGAAATGCTGAAAGATTTGATGGTTTCTACAAGATAGTCTGAGAAATTGAGATAGAATTTCTTTCTGATCATCCTGATTTCTTCTTCCGATTTCTCAGGAAAAGAGTTGCGGAGATTCTGTGTAATCACCTTTTTCCGGTAACCTACCAGATAATAATTCAGAAAAAATATAACGTCCGAAAAAATATACAATACTCTTAGCGGAAGTTTAGATATGAAATATAATATTTTGATCAGGAAACTCATAAAACATGCAAATCTAGTGATAATAAAATTATGGTTCTATTTTTGCTTGCAATAAGTATTATTTTTTTTATTTTTATCTTATGAAAAAATTATCGATCATAGCCTTTCTGGGATTAAGTGCAGTTGCTTTTGCCCAGGATACTAAAATAGCACCGGAAGGTAGAAAGCAGGATAATGCTCTTCTGGTAAAAGCTGATCATGCAGAACTGGATGCGAAGAAGAAAGCAGGAGAGGAAAAAGCCAAACTTCCCAAACCTTATGATCCGAAAGCCAATGCTGAAGCTGATATCAATAAGCTGATTGCCCAGGCAAAAAAAGAAGGCAAAAATATCATGATCCAGGCTGGTGGAAACTGGTGCATCTGGTGCCTTCGTTTTAATAATTTCGTTCAGAATACGCCTGAGCTGAAAGAAACTGTAGATAAGAACTACGTATATTATCACCTGAATTATTCTCCGGAAAACAAAAATGAAAAAGTTTTTGCCAAATATGTAGATGCCAAAGAAAAGCTGGGTTATCCGTTTTTCATAGTTTTGGATAAAAACGGAAAATTGGTTCACGTGCTGAAAGACAGTTCGGTTCTTGAAGAAGGAAAAGGATACAGTCAGGAAAAAGTGAAAGAGTTCTTTAACCAATGGGCTCCAAAATCATAAACATCAACCGGGAAATTCTCCCGGTTTTTTATTTATAACAGTTTCCTGATCCAGCTTAATTTTTTTTCAGAATAAGGCGGATATTTTATATCAGGTTCACCCCAGGTTGCTTTTTCAAGAATAGGTTTCTGATGTGAAAATGCTTCAAAACCATAAGTTCCATGATAATTTCCCATACCGGAAGCTCCAACTCCTCCGAACGGAAGCCGTTCGTTGCCTAAATGCATAACGACATCATTGATGCATCCGCCGCCGAAAGACAGTTTCTTTTTAAACGCTTCTTTTTCCTCTGAATTCCGTGTGAAAAGATAAGCGGAAAGAGGTTTTTCCAATTCAAGAATGGTATTGAGAACAAGATTGAAATGGGTAAAGCTGATCACGGGAAGGATCGGGCCGAAAATTTCTTCCTGCATTATTTCATCATCCCAGCTGATATCAGTCAGAAGGGTTGGTTCTATATGAAGTTTTTCATTATCAGAATTTCCTCCAAAATAGACTTTATCTTTAGGAATCAGTTTAACCAGGCGGTCAAAGTTTTTGCGGTTAATAATCCGGGTATACTGCTCAGAACCTGCTGTGTATTCAAATTCTGTAATGTATTTTCTCAGCATTTCCAGAAACTGTTCCTGAATGGCTTCTTCCACCAGAAGATAATCCGGTGCAACACAGGTTTGTCCTGCATTGAGGAATTTCCCCCACACGATTCTTTTTGCAGCAATTTCAAGATCGGCATCTTTGGTGACAATCACCGGAGATTTTCCGCCTAATTCAAGAACTACAGGTGTTAGATTTTCTGCCGCAGCTTTGTATACAATTTTCCCGACTTTTGTACTTCCTGTGAAAAATATTTTGTCAAATCTTAGCCGTAAAAGGGCTGTGGTTTCATCAATTCCGCCTTCGTAGACATACAGGTATTCCGGAGGGAAGTTTTCATTAATAAGTTTTGACATCACTTTCATCGTATTTTCCGCGAGTTCACTCGGTTTTAGAATACAGCAGTTTCCGGCAGCCAGTGCAGCAATCATAGGAGAAAGAGACAATTGATAAGGATAATTCCAGGCGCCGATAACCAAAACACAGCCCAAAGGTTCCGGATGTATTTTGCTTGTTCCGATCTGATTCGCCAGATTCGTTCTTACTTTTTTAGGTTTTGAAAGCGAGTTTATATTTTTTAAATAATAATTAATATCATTCAGAACAAAAGAAATTTCCGTTGTAAAAGTATCAAATTTAGACTTTCCGAAATCCCTGTGAATGGCTTCGTATAAAAGATCTTCGTTGTTGATAATGATATCCCGGAGCTTCTCAAGGTACATTTTTCTGAACTTGATGCTTTTCGTCTGCTGTGTTTTGAAAAAAGCGTTTTGGCGGGATACAATTTCCTGAATGTCCATACAATAGAATTTCCCGAAGTACAGCAAATTTCCGGCCTAAAATTACATGATATTCCTCACTGCAATTTTCACGGGATGATAGAGCAGTAGTGCAAATGCCGTGATCAGTGCCAGCCAGAACAGTCCGGTAAAAATTTCCATATTGGAAAGCAGGATGGACTGGGCTGTTATTTTGGCTTTAAATGCCCCTGCGGTCATCGATAAAGATTCATTGACAGGAAGTCGGGACATATTCGTTCCGAAAACCTGATTCCACTGGCTGTAGAAAACGGGATTGGTGTCCGTCAGACTAAAACTTAAAGTGTCAGAATGTTTTAACGTTAAGAACAGCATCAGATTCTGCATTAAAGCATACCCAATAGCTGTGGTCCAGAAACGGGTTGTGGTTCCCAAGGCAGTTGCATTGGCTACATATTCGTCAGGCATTCCTGAAATTAAAAAGAAAACAAGAGGCGTGAACAGCAACCCTTGTGAAATTCCCTGAAGAAATAACGGCGGACAAATGGTGGAAAGGGTAGTGTCCGGGTAAAAAGTGTAGGTAAACCAGGCACAGTCGATAGCCAGCAAAAGAAATCCTGTAAAGAAAACAATCCTTGAAGAAACACCCCGCATCAGACAGATTCCGGATAAAATTACTCCAATAAGAGTTCCGGCTACATTCCAGTACTGAATATTCACAATATAATCCCACGGCCATTTCCAGACAGTTGCCATAATACTGTATACATTATTGAGCCCTGAACGGATCAGGTAAAAAATAAAGAACAGGATCATTCCGGCGATGACATTTTTTGAACTGAAAACTTCAAAATGAAAAATAGGTCTTTTGGAATTTCTTTGTTTAAGCATGAATAATCCACCGGAAATCAGGAAAATAAACAGACACATAATGATGGTATCAGATTCCAGCCACATCAGTCTTTTCCCATAAATAATAGCATAACCTCCGGACTGAAGACATGCCCAAAGCAGGAACCAGCTCGTAATATCCAGCTGGTACAGAGGCATTTTCGGAAAAAAACGGTTGGTATTGAAAAGCGCAATTCCGATGATCAGCACAAAGACATGAAAATAAACCATCATTAAAATCATATGCCGGAAATCGTAATCTTCAATGCTTGATTTCAATAGAGAAGTAGTGATGGTACCGCCTGTGAGCATTATCGTATACATGAAAAGATAGGCAATTACCTTGGCGTGTTTGGTTTTTAATTCTGCAATGATCAGCGGAAGAAAAATAGCCCCTTCAAAAAGTCCGAAAATTCCTTCGAGAAAACGGATCACCAGAATAACCTGATAATTACTGGTAACCGATAGAACGTAGAGGATCATCACAGAAACGGAAGCCATCAGCAGGATATAATATTTCACGCTGAAATAGGCCATAAACCTCTGCAGAACCAGAAGGGTAACCACAAATGTTCCGTACATTAAAATCATTAAATACTGGATGTCATCTGAATCTACATCCATAAACGAAGAAGTGAAAGCGCTGTTGGAATGTAAAAGTGACAACAGCATCAGATGGGGAAACAGAGCGAGGACCAAAAGCGGCAGTTTCAGCCATTGTGGGACCCATTTATGGTAGACGGTGTTATGTTGCATGGTTGATGTGATGATGTGTTAATTTGTTGATGTGTTGATGTGATGATTTGATGATGTGGTGATATGAATATGGTTGGGAATAAGATCAATTTTAAGATCGATAAATGCGGAAAGACAAAAGAGCAGGTGTAAAAAAGTAAAAGGTAAATGACAAAAATTGTCAATGCAGTTCTGCCTTTCCGCTAAAAATGTTTGTTGATGTGATGATGTGTTAATGTGATGATTAGTTGATGCGATGATTTGATGATTTAATGATTGGGGGATGTATTAATTAGGATGGTTTGATTTAATATGTGTTATCTTTCACATTAACACATTAACACATCCCCAATCATCACATTAACAAATTAACACATCGTCACATCAACTAATCACATTTTCTTTGCACTGACAAGGACATTCATCCCGGAAAGTAGTTTTTCGTTATTTTTATTGTTATCGAGAATAATTTTCACAGGGAATCGCTGTTCAATTTTTACGAAGTTTCCGGTGGCATTATCAGGTTTTACCAGAGAAAACTGGGAGCCGGATGCCGGTGATACGGAAATCACTTTTCCTTTAAATTCAATATCGGGATAAGCATCTGCGGTGATGATGACTTCCTGCGTGGCATCAATCTGTCCAAGCTGGGTTTCTTTGTAGTTGGCAATGATCCATTTTTCTTTGCTCACAATTTGAACCAAAGCTTGGCCTTCTTTGATCAGCTGTCCTTCCTGGATGGTCTTTTTTCCGACCCAACCATCGTAAGGTGCGGTAATCACAGTATAGGAAAGGAAAAGTTTCGCATTGTTCAGGCTGGCAGAACTTTGCTGGATCTGGCTTTTCACGGGAGCGACTTTGGTTTGCTGTTCACTGGCTCCTGCTCTCACTGCATTTTTCTGCTGCTCAAGGGCTAAGAGATTGGCTTTGGCCTGCTCATAGGAAGCCTTTACATTCTCAAACTGCTGCTCGGTAGCGGCATCTTCTGCAACCAGGTTTTTATATCGCTTAAAATCCTGTTCCGTTCTCCATATATCAATTTTGGCTGATGCAATTTTAGCATCAATAATTTTTGAATCACTTTCCTTCGTATTAACGCCGCTTTCAATGGTGGCAATATTTTCAGCATTGGCGTGAAGTCCGGCTTCTGCCATTTTCACCTGATTGACAAATTCCCTGTTGTCGATCACAATCAGCGTATCGCCTTTATGCACGAATTGGTTTTCTTCAAACTGTATGGTTTTTATGAATCCGGAAACTTTGCTGGAAACCGGGGTTATGTACTGTTCGATCTGGGCATCATTCGTAGTCACATTTTTTCTTGAGAAAAGATAAAAGCTCACCATTCCTGTAATCCCGCTGATAATAAGGATCCAGGCCAGCAGCGTGATGGTTTTGTTGATTCTTTTTTCCTTTTGGGTCAGTTGCTTCTTTGCCATAGTTTTTATAAGTTTCCAATCGTGTACTGGAGTTGGTAATATTTGAGTTGTCGGTTGATTTTTACGGAGATGAGATTGGATTCTGCCTCCAGATAAGCATTGTCTGCGTCGATAAGTTCGGTGATCAGGCTTAATTTGTTGGCATATTTTGTCTTCACAATGCGGTAGTTTTCTTTGGCCTGATTAATGGCTTCCTCGGCTATCTTTACTTTCTGGTCCGTTTCTTCAAACTTTTTGTAAGCTTCGTAAACGCTGTGTCTTATTTTCTCATCATTTTCTTCGATCTGAAGTCTGGCCAGGTCAATATTTTCCCGGGCTTCCTGCATTTTATACTTGTTTTTGTACAGGTTTTCGATAGGATAGGTGAGATGGACGCCCAGCATCCCCAAACGGTAAGCATAAGGTTCAGGAGGGAAGAACATCATATTCGGATACTTGATAAAATATTCTCCGCCAGCCGTAATTTTCGGTAAATAATTCGCTTTTGTAATTTTCTGATCCAATTCCTTTAACGACAGATTTTTGTGCGTCATTTCTACGGATTCGTTCTTGTTGAAAGCTGTTTCGGTCAGTTCATCAATATAAGGGATCGTTGCTTTTTCGGAGATCAGATCTTCTGTATCGGCATGCATTTCCTGAGTTTCCGGAAGTGAAAGAATTGTTTTAAGCTGATGTTCCGCTATTTGAATGTCGTTATCCAGTTCCGTCCAGCTCATCGTATGGTTGGAAAGCTGTAAAGAGGTTCTCAGCACTTCATTTACCGTGACAACTCCATTTGCTTTCAAAGCCTTTACCTGTTTGATGTTGATGGAATCTTCCTTCATTTTATCAACGATAAGGCTCTGCTGTTCTTTTAAGTGATGGATCTGAAGAAATGCTGTGATGATCTCCATTTTGAGCTGTCTTTCATCCTGATGGGTTTTCAGAGCTGAGATTTCAGTGTCAATGGTCGCTTTCTTTTCCGTATTTCTGATCTTCCCACCCATGTAGACCGGAATCGAGGCAGAAAGTGTAAAATCATACATCCCGTTGATGACATCATATTTTGTGGCCTTATTGAAAAAGCCGTTCTGATGCTGAAAAAGATTGGTGACCTGATTATAGCTGGTGTGGAATTCAATGTCAGGAAGTTTTTCCATGGCCAGGTCTTTCTCCCGGGTAACGGCCATTTCTTTTTTCAAATGGCTGATCTGAATGTTTTTGTTGTGTTGTAAACCGATATCTATGGCCTTCTGAAGGCTGAGACGGCGGTAATCGATCATCTGTGAGTGTAAAAAACTGCCGATCAGCAGTAAGCACAACGCGATGCACTGATATCTGCATGCGTTAAATATCATATTCATAATGTAATTAAAAGATTTTTGCTAAAAATGATTTTGATTCCGCAAAGTTACGCTGTTGAAGATCCGACCCTATTTGTGAAAACAGAAAAAGATTTGCTCATTTACGCCAAATTGAAATTTTCTTCCTACCTTTATTTCATGAATGACAGCCATTTTAAAGCAGTAGAGGAAGAAGACGCAGAATTTTATGTCTATAATGTGCTTACCGGAAATGTGACTACCGATGTTCATCACCACAGTTCTGCCCAGCTGGTCTATGCAGAAGGCGGAATAGTACATGTTTTTACAGATCTCAAACACTGGTATCTTCCGGCAAGATGTTTTATGTGGATCCCGGCCGGAACGCCTCATTATATTTTCTCAACCAGCCCAAAAGTGGATCTATATAATTTTTATTTCAAAAAAGAAGAGAATGAAAGTGGCTTTTTTGATGAAATCAATGTGTATTCAGTCAGTCATCTGCTCAGGGAAATGATTTTATATACCAGAGACTGGGATGGGAAAATCACAAAAAATGATGGGTCAAAATATTATTTCCTCAAAGCTCTAAAAGGAATTCTTCCGGAAAAAAGAGATAAAAAGCTCGCTTTTCCTGTCCAGCATCCGTTTCCCAAAGATGAAACCCTTCTGAAGGTAGCAAAATACATTCATGCCAACCTTGAAAAGCCCCTCACGATTGAATCTACGGCAAAAGAATTCGGAATGAGTACAAGAACCCTTTCGCGGAAGTTTAAGGAGATTTTAGGCATGAACTACGTGCGTTTTTTACGGGCGTTAAGAATTACCCGTTCTTTGGAATTAATGCTGGAAGGAAAGTATAATATGTACGAAATCGCCATGATGGTAGGGTATAACAGCCTGTCTTCATTCAGCAATATCTTTAAGAAAGTGATTGGAATACCCCCCAGTGAGTATCAGCAGAAATTGAGAGGGGGAGCGTGATTGTATTGGTGGCTTCGAGTGCCTCAGCCACCAATGCCCCGGTTAAGTTATAAATGATATATTTTATTAATCCTGAGTCACCAAAATTACTGGTGGCTGAGGCTCCCGAAGCCACCTTTGGCCAATAAAAAGCCCTGAAAATTAAGTTATTCAACCGGGAGCCACTCAATTTTTGACCGCCACCTTAGCCCCGATAGAAACGGTTACCCCGCAGTAAGAGCTGGTCTGGCAGCTGCACGAGGAGTAGGAGTGGATAGCGGGATGAAGCTTCTGATAAAACAAAAAAACCACTTCAAACGAAGTGGTTTTGTATGGTGAGAAAATTCTCAGCTTATTAAGCTTCTTCTTCAGATTTAACTTCCTCTTTTTTAGCAGCTGGAGCAGCTACTACAGGAGCGTCAGATACAATATCGAATTCGTAATTGTATTCAACATTTCTGTGAAGTCTGATAAGAGCTGCGAATTTACCAGTTCTCTTAATCGTGTTACCAGGAATTTTGATGTATTTTTTCTCTACAGAAACACCAGCTTTTCCTAAAGCTTCAGCAAGATCAGCATTGTTGATAGATCCGAATAACTTATCACCAGAACCTACTTTTGCAGGAATAGTAATAGTAGTTTTCTTCAATTGCTCAACTACACCGTTAGCTGCAGCGATTAATTTAGCTTCTTCTTCTTTTCTGGCTTCTAAAGTAGCCTCCAGAGCAGCTTTGTTTTTTGGAGTAGCTAAAAGTGCAAATCCCTGAGGGATTAGGAAGTTTCTGGCATAACCAGGCTTTACGCTTACTGTATCAAACTCAAGTCCTAAGTTTTCTACGTCTTTTTTTAGGATGATATCCATTGTTGTTGTCCGTTTTAGAGTTCCGGGTTCCGGGTTTTATGTTCCGGGTTTCCCATCACTTCGTTAGAATTTATTTAATTAATTCAGCAACAAAAGAAGAGGTTGCCCTCTTCCTTTATTTATTTTTTTGTCTTATTTCAATAAGTCAGCTACGTAAGGTAGTAAAGAAAGGTGTCTTGCTCTTTTGATAGCAGCAGAAACTTTTCTTTGGTATTTTAAAGAAGTACCAGTGTATCTTCTTGGTAAAATTTTACCTTGCTCGTTTACAAACTGTAATAAGAAATCAGCGTCTTTGTAATCAACGTGCTTAATTCCGTATTTTTTGAATCTACAATATTTCTTTTCAGATTTTGTATTGATATCAAGCGGAGTAAGGAATTTTACTTCAGATTCTCCTCCAGCTGAGGCTTGTTTAGCCATTTCATCTATTGCCATGTCTTGTCTTTTTTAAAAAATAGGGTTAATAATTAAGCTCTAGCCGCTTTTAGTTTAGTTCTTCTAGTTACAGCGTACTCAACAGCATGCTTGTCAAGTTTTGTAGTCAGGTAACGGATTACTCTCTCGTCACGTTTGAATGCTAATTCTAAATCAGCTACTACAGTACCTTCACCTTTAAACTCGATTAAAGTGTAGAATCCGTTCTTTTTTAATTGGATCGGATAAGCTAGTTTTTTTAATCCCCAGTTTTCTTTGGCAACGATTTCACAGTTCTTTTCTTTTAAAAGATCTTCAAATTTTTTCACTGCTTCCTCTACCTGAGCGTCAGATAGAACGGGAGTTAAAATGAAAACAGTTTCGTAATTGTTCATAATGTTAAATGAATTTGTTAATTATTTCGAGGTGCAAAATTAGAGAATATATTTGTAATATGCAATACTGGGAGTGAAAATGTTGCGGGTTCCTGGTTCAAAGTTTAATGTTTAATGTTTAATGTTTAATGTTTTGGGTTCAAAGTATTTTATCAAAGTTTAAAAAACCAGTAACTGATAACCAGCAACCAGTAACTAAAACCGCACCCCGATTCCTACTCCTTCCCCCTGATCTCCGTCAGAAAATTCACCTTAATCACATCATACAGAGAATGTCTGCTTACCAGAATAGAGGCAATAGAGGAGACCATTCCGGCGAGCATCAAATGAAAAATCAGTGAGTGGCGGTCGGTCATTTCCAGGACAATAATGGCGGAAGTAAATGGCGCTCTGGTGATTCCGGTAAGAAAAGCTACCATTCCGGCCAGAATAACAACATTGGTTTCGTTAGGAGTTAAATGAATGGCTCCGGAGATGACGGAACCTATACTGGCACCTGCCGTAAGGGCCGGAGCAAAGATTCCGCCTGCACCGCCTGATGTGAAAGACAGGGCAGGACCCAGCATTCTTAAAATCGGGACATACCATTCTTCATGCTTGTCTTTGGTAAAAAGAACCCGCTCCATAATTTCCTTTCCTGAACCGAGAATTTCACGGTTGATGAAATAAGCTACAGAAGCGATGAACAGGGCACAGATAACAAGAAATAAGATGTTGGCTTTATCGGTTTTAAGTTTTCTTTTTTTCCAGTCATTCATTTTAAGCATGGTGACGGAAAGCTGGCTCGCCAAAATTCCTGCTGTTCCGGCAACCAGAATAATGGGAAACATCACCATTAAAGAAACGTCATTAGTTTTCGGGTAGCCTAAATATAAATAGGATCCGGCTAAGGTCTGTGCGGTAAGTCCGGCAATGATCACCGCCGTAAATAAAGCCGTTTTAAAATAATTGATGTGCGTTTTGGAAAGTTCTTCCACAGCAAATACAATTCCTCCCAACGGAGTGTTGAATGCCGCTGCAAGTCCTGCCGCCGCACCGGTCATAATCATATTTTTCTTGGAGATTTTGGGCCACCAGTGGGGAAGATATTCATTCACTTTTCTGAATACGGATCCCGCAATCTGGATCGTTGGTCCTTCACGTCCTACAGCCCCTCCGCCAATAACGAGAACTACGGATGAAATAATTTTAAAAACGATGATTTTAAGGCTTAAAAGGCTTCTGATCTTCGTATGTTCTTTAGGATTAGCCAGTTCTACGGCTGCCATTACCTGGGGAATTCCGCTGCCTTTTGCATTGGGCGCAAATTCTTTTACCAGCCACCATGAAAGGACAAAACCTATAGGGGCAATGATGAAGATCATCCACGCATGCCAGTTCATGATAAAATGCAGGAGGTTTTCTCCCCAGGCAAATATCTTGGCATACATTACAGCAAAAAAACCGGTAATTACAGAGCCTATCCAGAAAGGAATGGCCTGAAGGAGATTGTTCTTCAGCTGTTCGTTGCGGATGTTGTCAAAGGACTTTTTAAGCCCTTTACGGAGGAGGAGGAAAATTTTCAGCATTTGTGGACTAAGACATTTATTCAACTGAAAAAATAAGAAAATTAGCCGGTATCTGAAAGGATCTGCTGTAAAAAATAAAAACGCCGGAAGCTTAAAAAGAGAATAACAGTTTGCTATACTTGATGATAGTTAAGCAGGAGAGTTCCTGCGGTGTCTATAAATTTGTCCTCTGAATTTTAATCTAAAAATCATTAAATATGGAAAATTTACAAGATCACATCCTGGTTATCGGAGGCGGCGGGAAAAACGGACGCCGTGTGGTGAACAAATTAAGAAAGATTGGATATACTGTATTTTCAACGGTCCGTACGAAGGACGAAGCAGATCAGGATACCCGCTTTTTCGACTGGAATGATGCTGCATCTTACAGTCCGGCTTTGGAAAATATTAAAAAAGTATATATCGTACATCCGGACACTTCAATTCCCAGAGCAGATGAGCAGATCCGTGAATTGGTAGGCAGTATGGTTGAACATTCTGTCTCGAAAGCTGTTCTGTTGTCGGGAAGAGGCCAGGATTCGGTAAAGAAGTGTGAAGAGGTTCTTGCCGGTTCGTCGCTGAAATGGTCAATTGTGCGGTCTGCATGGTTTAACCAGAATTTTAGCGAGGGACATTTTCTGTATGGAATACAGTCAGGAGAGGTTACATTTATGGCCGGTGCTGTGAAAGAACCTTTTGTGGACCTGGATGATCTGTCGGATGTGGTGGTTGAATGTCTGATCCATGAAAAACATGACGGAAAAATCTATGAAGTAACAGGGAGTGAATTATACACTTTTGAGGAAGCGGTCTCAATGATAGGAAGCCGTCTCGGGCGTCCGGTAGAATATACGTTTTTGGAGAAAGATGCATACAGGGATTTACTGAAGCAGGTTGGGATGCCGGATTTTGTGGCAGAACATATGGTGGTTGCATTTGATGAGATTCTGGATGGGCGGAATGAAAATACAGGCGATGGAGTTCAGAAAGTTTTAGGCAGAAATCCTAAAAAATTCATGGACTTTGTTCAATCCAACTCATTTAATTAAGTTGAGTCCGGGAGAAAAAGTTAAGATTAGAGGAATGGAAGATGGAAGCGAGAGGAGGGAAGTTACTATTAGGCTATCATATTAAACAGCTACCTTAAATGTGTGGACGTAGGTTAAAAAACTGATATTTCTATCTTCGGACATCAATCTTACGGACTCTATTATACAACGAAAATGACTTATACCGAACTCTGGTTAATTAATTTTTTCTTCGTCAGTTAAGTTTCTTAATTTTATGGATAGATTTGAAACTTAAAAGAAAGGATCATGAAAAAAGAAGAGTCTGGAAACTCCGGATGCCCGCTGCATTCCTCAAAAGTACTGCTGTCCATCGGGGATGCTCTGGAAGCGGTTAACGGTAAATGGAGGATGAAAATCATTGCTGTCCTTCTGGATGAGCCTAAAAGATTCAGGGAAATTTCTACCCTGATCGAAAATATTACGGACCGGATGCTTTCCATAGAGCTTAAAAAACTGGAAAACAATCTGCTGATCCAGAGAACTTCAATTTATTCCGCTCAGGCTGAATATGAGCTTACTGAGCATGGGAAATCCTTAAAGCCACTCATCATGGAGCTGATTAACTGGGGCGAAATGCACAGGGAAAAAGTGATTGGCAGTTTGAAAGTGCATCAGGTATAAAGGAAAGATTTGGAATAAGATTTTTTTAAACGCAAAGTTAAATTTTGAGACTGCATATTTAAGGAATGCAAAGGTAAAAATCAATCTTCGATTGATTCGATTAAGCGTCCGCATATAACATTCGCTTCATCAATGGCGCAGCCATCATTCTTTGCTCACTTTGAAGTAAAAGATTTTTTAGATAAGCCTTTGCGTCAAACAAAATATCCCGAAAAATATCAAAGTCTCCACATTTAACATCGAAATATTACAAGCATTATCATTAAAACAAAAAAGCTTCCCAAAAGGAAGCTTTTTATACTGTATTTAAAATATCAGGCAAATCCAAAAAGGAAAATTCCGCTGATAAAGTAAGTCAATACAAGAATCACAATAAAAACAAGATTGATGTTCCTTAGAATCAGTTTTTTCCTGGTCTGTAAAATCACTGTTTCAATGATAATAAAGAGAAGCCACGCCGCATGAAACAAGGCCATGAATATAAGAAATGCAATTTCTTCCCAGCCTCCTTTTCCTCCTGCATTGATCGCAATAATAAAACAGATGGTTCCGAGGATAAAAACAGCAAGACGTGTCGTCATGTGTTTTTTTACATTCTGATCAGCTGGTGTGCTGGTCTTCCTGTTCCCGTCTTCCTGCTTTATTTCAAACAGCTCTCTCAGCTCAGGACTCATTCTTTTTGCTTGTTGTATAGTTTTACAAAGAACTGCAATACCCCAACAAATGCAATCAGGTTTAAGATTCCGAATACTCTAAATAAGCTCATGGAGTACAACTCAAAAAAACTGGCGATAATTTGAACAAGATCTATAAGAATAATAACTCCTACGGAAATCATGGCAATTAATGT
The DNA here is from genome assembly GCF_016745235.1 of Chryseobacterium endalhagicum. Classification (GTDB taxonomy): domain Bacteria; phylum Bacteroidota; class Bacteroidia; order Flavobacteriales; family Weeksellaceae; genus Chryseobacterium; species Chryseobacterium endalhagicum. The sequence continues at coordinate 1,897,846 of NZ_JAELVM010000001.1, forward strand.
TGCGTTTTTCATGCTCTTATTTAGATTAAAGGTTTATTTGTTTTTATATTTCTGTGTTCAGATCCCAGTTCTGAAGGTAGTCATGAACATGTTTCAGCATCATTCCTCCTAAAGATCCGTCTACCACTCTGTGGTCATAAGAGTGAGACATGAACATCAGCTGACGGATTGCAATCACGTCACCGTCTTTAGTTTCAAGAACTGCAGGCTTCTTAACGATAGCACCGATGGCTAAAATAGCTACCTGAGGCTGAGGAATAATAGGTGTACCCATCAGGTTTCCAAAACTTCCTACGTTAGAGATTGTATACGTAGCACCCTGAGTGTCTTCAGGTCTTAATTTTTTGTTTCTTGCTCTGTAAGCCAAATCGTTGATGGCTTTTGCCAATCCTGAAAGTGACAGCTGATCAGCATTTTTAATAACAGGAACAATAAGGTTTCCGTCTGGTAAAGCAGTAGCCATACCAATGTTGATGTTTTTCTTTTTGATGATGTTCTCACCGTTGATAGAAACATTAATCATTGGGAAATCCTGGATCGCTTTTACAACAGCTTTCACAAAAATCGGCATGAAAGTAAGTTTTTCACCTTCACGTTTTTCAAAAATATCTTTGTGTTTGTTTCTCCATTTTACGACGTTGGTAACGTCTGTTTCAATGAAAGAAGTCACGTGTGGAGCAATCTGTTTTGCTTTCACCATGTTTTCAGCGATGATCTTTCTCATTCTGTCCATTGGAATTATCTCATCACCGGCTGCCGTAGAAACGGTAGATACTGGTGTGGAAACCGGAGCTTTTACAGCTGCAGTTTGTGCCGGAGCAGCCTGCTGAACAGGTTGGTTTCCTCTGTTGGAAACGTAAGCTAATATATCTTCTTTTGTAATTCTTCCTTCCAAACCGCTTCCTTTGATGGATTTCAGCTCAGATTCGGAAATGTTTTCCTGTTGTGCAATAGATTTTACAAGAGGTGACAGGTAAAGGTCTCCTGAAAACTCTACATTGGATGCAGCCTGTAACGGCTCTTCAATGGTTTTTAAAGTGTCGGCATCCGGAGCAGCTGCGGGAACTTCTGTCTGTACTTCTTCTGAAGCTGTGGTGCTGCCTTCTCCTTCAATTTCTAAAATAGCAATGGCTTCACCAACTTTTGCAACTTCGTCCTTCTGTTTTAGGATTTTTACAATTTTCCCCGAAACTGGTGTCGGAACGTCTGAATCTACCTTATCTGTTGCAATTTCAACTACGGAATCATCCTCTTTTACATTATCACCTTCATTGAATAACCAAGTGATAATTGTCGCTTCCATAACCCCTTCTCCCATGGAAGGAAGCAATAATTTGTATTCTGCCATTTTTAATTTTTAGATTTTGACAAATATATAAAAAAAATCGGTTTTTTTATGAAATATATAATCTTACATAAATTCAACGTAGATATTCTCCCCTACATTGAGTCCAAAGAGGCTTTTGGCCCCATTTTTTTTGCTCCCTTTATAGATTGTAAGTTCCAAAAGCTGACTGTCATTGAAAATTGCAGCCGACTGCCCGTGGAATTCCGTTTCCCTGGCCCAGTCGGAAACTACTTCCGTATGACTTGAAAACACCTTTGAAAGTGTTAAATTTCTGAATTTTATCATGAAACCTTCATTGCCTTTGCCACTGCTTTCGAAAAAGTCTTTACTGATATTTGAGATTATATTTCCGAAATTATCAATATAGGTAACTTCTCCAATGATCATCTTTTCAGATTCATTGAAGACCGGTTTCGGGAACAGAAGCTGCTTGGCTGAATGAATCTTCCGACCGATCACCTCAGGAAGCCCGCCGTTAGCCAGATGAACGGCCACCGGAACAAAAACATCGGTGGAAGTGAAATTCACGATATCATCAAAACGGCTGTTTAAAGTGATCTCATAGATGGCTTCCGGTTTGATGTCGAAAAATATAAGGCTTAAAAGTCCGTTGTCTGCGGCCAGAAAATACGAGCCATCTGCTTTGTACAGGATATTTTTCCTTGATCTGTTGTAAAAACTGTCTACGGACAGGATATGAATGGTTCCTTTAGGGAAGTATTTATAGGCATTTCTTACGATATACGATGTCTGTATAAGGTTGAAAGCCTGGATGTCGTGGGTAATATCAATAATATTAACCTCAGGGTTTAGAGTCAGAACTTTGCCTTTCACAGCAGCGACTCTGTAATCTAAATTTCCGAAATCCGAAGTAAGGGTAATAATTGACATGAATTGGTGGTAGAATAAATAGTGTATACTGCAAAGTTATTTAAAATAAAAAGAAAGCCCGAAAGATTGTAGAAAAGAATTGATATAAATTTGAAAAAAAGCTTTAATTTTAAAATCTAAATAAATAAAAAAACTGCATGTTTGAATTAACATATGATTTGGAAGATGTCAATGTAAAGACCTTCTATGGCGTTAATAACCAATATTTCAATTTATTAAAATCAAGCTTTCCCACCATTAAGATCACCGGAAGAGATCATTTTATCTTTGCGATGGGTAATCAGGAAGCTCTGGATATATTAAAGCTAAAACTGGATGATATTGTCAGTTTTATTTCCAAAAACAACTCTATTGCCCTAAAAGACGTTGAAAATATTCTTAATATCAAAGATGAAAACGAAAAGCAATTGGTTTTCGATCAGGATATTATTGTAAAGGGAGTGAATGGAAAGATCATTAAAGCTAAAACCACGAACCTTAAGAAACTGGTAAAAGAAACGGAGAAAAAGGATATGGTTTTTGCGATTGGCCCTGCAGGAACCGGAAAAACGTATACCAGTGTTGCATTGGCAGCGCGTGCTTTAAGAGATAAGGAAGTAAAAAGAATCGTCCTGACGAGACCTGCGGTGGAAGCCGGGGAAAGTCTGGGATTCTTACCCGGAGACCTTAAAGAAAAGCTGGACCCTTATTTACAGCCTCTTTATGATGCATTAAGAGATATGATCCCTCACGAAAAGCTGGAAGGGTTTATGGAGAAAAAAGTGATTGAAGTAGCTCCGCTTGCTTTTATGAGAGGACGTACCCTAGATGATGCTTTTGTGATCCTGGATGAAGCGCAGAATACCACGCATGCCCAGATGAAGATGTTTCTGACAAGAATGGGGATGAATGCGAAGTTCATCATTACCGGAGATCCAACCCAGATTGATTTACCACCTAAACAGCAATCAGGATTGAAAGAAGCCATGAGAATTTTAAAGGACGTGAAAGAAATCGGCTTTGTACATCTTACTGAAGAAGATGTGGTAAGACATCCGGTGGTGAAAAAGATTATTCTGGCATACAACGAAGAAGATAAAAGGCTGAAAGATTAATTTGGGGCGATCTGAATCTTATTTTTAAGTGATTTTTAATGAATTATATACTTAGTATTGTTTGTTTTTAAGAATATTTTTAGGCACTATTTGGTGTTCTAGAAAAAATACTTAGTTTTGTGGGCGAATACTAAAAATAAATCATGAAAAAATTATTACTTATTGCAGCAGCGGCTGTGGTTGGCGTTAATTTAAGCGCTCAAGAAACAAGATTCGGACCTAAAGCAGGTTATTCACTTTCAACTTTAAAATTCAAAGACAACGGGAACTCTGAAAGCACAGATCCATCACACACATTCTATGTAGGTGCTATGGTAGAGCACAAACTGAGTGATAAGTTTGCTCTGCAGGGAGAAGTTTTATACTCTCAGCTAGGAGGTAAAATCACTGAAAGAGTAGAGGATGAGGATGATGCAGGAACATTCTTTAATATTAAGAATAAAACTACATTCGGAACCATCTTGATTCCTGTTTCTGCTAAATATTTCATTACTGAAGGTTTATCAGTTTCTGCAGGAGCCAGTTTCGGACTGATCATTTCTGCAAAAACGAAAACGGTAGCAGATCTTGGATTGGGAATGATCCCAGGATTTGAAATTTCAGCGGATGATGAAACAGATATCAAAGACCAGGTGAATACTTTAAACATTGCTCCTTTCTTAGGTGCAGAGTATGCCCTGGAAAACGGACTGTTCTTTGACGCAAGGTACAATATGGGAGTTTCCAATCTTGCCAAAGATTCCGGAGACGGAAAACTGACTAACAGCTTCTTCCAGGTAGGTGTTGGTTTCAAATTCGGAGGAAACTAATTCTTTCAGAACTGAATCTAAAAGATAAGCGGAACAGAATTTTGTTCCGCTTTTTTATTGTTATCATGAATGGATATTGTTAATTTTATGTTAACAAAGGAAATATTTAGTAATTTTGTGGTATCAATCAAACTATTTAAATAATGAAAAAACTATTTTTACTAGGTGCTTTCGCGCTGTTAGGCGGTGCGGCACACGCACAGGAAGGTTTTAAACTGGGTGGGCACATCGGGATTCCGGTAGGTGACGCCAGTGATGCTTCTTCATTTACATTAGGTGTAGATGCTGCTTATATGTGGACCATTACAAAAGGGCTTGACCTTGGGGTTACCACAGGATATTCTCATTTCTTCGGAAAGGATAATTTTGATGATTTCGGATTTATTCCGGTAGCGGTTTCAGGGAAATATAAGTTCTCCGGAGCGCCTATCTTTGTAGGTTTAGACCTTGGATACGGGATTTCTGTAAAGGATGGAGTAGACGGAGGATTCTATGCACAGCCTAAATTCGGATACCAGATGGCTAAAGGTGAACTTTATTTAGGATACCAGACCATCAGCAACAAGCGTGATTACGGATGGTACACCGCAAGCTGGAATGTAGGTGCCATCAATATCGGATACAACTTCTTCCTGAAATAAGGAATGTAAGGATACACTTTAAACTCCGGCCGTAAGGCCGGAGTTTTTATTTATATGGTATTATTTATACAGCATTCAATTTTATCTTCGATAAAATTCTTGCGTCTCCTAATGTGTTTTTGTCATAAAATTGGCGTCCTTGCGATGTTCCAACAATAGAAAAGAGAAACTTTTCTGCTCGTTTTTCCACTTTGTTTGATATTCGCAACGGCGCAAGGTTTTTTTATAAGCTGTAAGTATATTTAAGACGCAAAAGTCGAAGACTTTCAGCAAGTGGAATGGTTGAGATTGCTTCGTCGCTTTGCTCCTCGCAATGACAAGCGACACTCAATTTTATCGGGGATAAAATCTTAGCGCCTTACAACGTGTTTTTGTCATAAAACTTGCGTCTTTGCGATGTTCCAACAATAAAGAAGAGAAACTTTTTGGTAAAAATGACGCATCATTTTAACACTAACCTCTATTATAATTAGATAGAAAAAGCATTAATTTATAAACATTTGTTTAATTTTAAGGACTAATAGCCTAAATGTTAATGTTTTAGCTTTGTTGTACTGGCCTTATTTGCAAAAAATAATGAAATGGGTGGAAAATGATAAATCTAAAAAAATAAGTATATTTCCCTCTTGTTGAAAGATTGTAATTTTTTTATTCTAAATATTGTGAAAAAAACAAAAGCCGATGATTACTGCATTTTATTTTCGAAAAAAGGCAATCCCGGCCAATGATATTAATCACGTTAACAAATTTTAATATTAGCGGGACCCACTGTAAATTTGCCCTCAGAAAGTATTAAAATTATTATAAAATGAAAAAATTAGTATTAGCTGGTGCAGTTGCACTTTTCGGTTTATCTAACGCTCAGATTGCAAAAGGTACTGTTTATGTATCTGGTCAGGTAGGATTTTCTCAGGAAAGCGATAACAATACTGATAAAAAAGTATCGGAAATCAATATTGTTCCTACAGTTGGATATTTTGTAAACACAAACCTTGCAATTGGTTTAGGTGTTGGTTACAAAAACGGAAAAACAACAACTGAGGTAAACAATTCTCAAACTGTTGGTAATATCACAACTACTTCAGTAGGAAAAACAAAAGATATCAACAATGCTATCGTTGTTGAGCCTTTCGTAAGAAAATACTGGACTTTAAGCGATAAGCTATATATATTCGGTCAGTTATCAGTTCCTATGGAATTTGGAAGCGGTAAAGATAAGAATGAACTAACAACTACTATTTCTTCTTCTACCGGTACTCCTGCGACTACTACTACAACTACTTCTACTAGTGTTGATAAAGCAAAATCCACTTCTATTGGTGTTGCTGTTAAACCAGGTTTAGATTATTTCCTAAACAAAAACTGGACTATCGAAGCTACTATCGGAGAGTTTGGTTATAACAACAAAAAATATAACACTGACGGTGCAAAAAGTGTTGATAACTACAACTTCGGGTTGAACTTATCTTCAGTAACTATCGGTGTTAAATATGTATTTGCTAAGTAATTAACAAAGCATTCAACTCAATACAAAGCCCTAAGATTTATTTTAGGGCTTTTTTTGACCTTTAGAAACAATTTTTTATACCATAATAATCATGAAAAAAATCTTATTAGCATCGGCTCTTGCTCTTTTTGCAGGAATGAATGCACAGACAACCTTTGGAGTAAAAGCAGGTTATGCCTTATCTAAACTTAATTCAAATGAAAACAGCATTGAATTTGGCGGAATTTCAGGTGATTTAAAATCAAAATCAGGATTCTATGCAGGCGTTTTGGTTGAACATAAACTGAACAGTAAATTTGCGCTTCAGGGAGAAGTGGAATACGCCAATCTGGGAGGAACAGCAAAAGTATCACTACCCGGAGGAATTTCTGTGACTGAAAAATTAAATTTCAACAGAATTGTAATTCCTGTATCCGCAAGATATTATGCAACGCCGGAACTTGGGCTTTACGCAGGTCCTTATGTGAGCTTTAAAGCAAATACAACGGTGAAAATGGAAGTAAGCGGAGCAGTGTCTAATCCACAAGGAATCAGCGCAGGAGAAGAATACCTTGAAAAAGCGTTCAATGATAATTTAAAATCTACAGATTTCGGACTTTTCTTCGGGGCTGATTATAATTTATACAAAGGGCTATTCGTAGATGCACGTTATAGTTTCGGGCTTACAAATATGATCAAAGATCCTGTAAATGACGAAAAACTGAAGATGAATTTCTTCCAGATCGGTTTAGGATACAAATTCAAATAAAACAAAAAACTCTCAGAAATCCTGAGAGTTTTTTTATGTCTTGCTGTGGTTGTAAGCTTTGTTATTTGCCCATCATTCCGCCCATTCCAGGCATGTTTGGCATCTTGCTCATCATCTGCATCATCTGTTTTCCCTGAGGGCCCTGCATCATCTTCATCATTTTACCCATCTGCTCGAACTGCTTCATCAGCTGGTTTACATCTTCCACTTTTCTTCCGGCACCTTTCGCAATTCTGCTTTTTCTTTGGGTATTGATAATAGAAGGTCTTCTTCTTTCGTCCGGTGTCATAGAGTAAATGATGGCTTCAATATGTTTGAAAGCATCGTCGCTGATCTCCACATCCTTGATCGCCTTTCCAACCCCTGGAATCATTCCCATCAGGTCTTTCATATTCCCCATCTTTTTGATTTGGTTGATCTGCTTCAGGAAATCATCAAAACCGAATTCGTTTTTAGCGATTTTCTTGTGTAGTTTTTTAGCTTCTTCCTCGTCAAACTGCTCCTGAGCTCTTTCTACTAAGGAAACAACGTCTCCCATTCCCAGGATTCTGTCTGCCATCCTTTCCGGGTAGAAAAGATCCAGAGCTTCCATTTTCTCTCCGGTAGAGATGAATTTGATTGGTTTTTCAACGACTGAACGAATCGTTAAAGCAGCTCCACCTCTCGTATCACCATCTAATTTTGTAAGAACAACACCGTCAAAGTTCAGCGCATCGTTGAATGCTTTGGCTGTATTCACGGCATCCTGGCCGGTCATGGAATCTACTACGAATAGCGTTTCCTGAGGTTTGATGAAATAATGTACGGATTTGATCTCGTTCATCATCTGCTCATCAATCGCAAGACGTCCTGCCGTATCCACGATCACTACGTCATGACCGTTTGCTTTTGCAAAATTAATTGCGTTTTCAGCAATAGTGGAAGGGTTGGTAGAACCTTCTTCCGTAAATACCGGAACTCCGATTTGGCCTCCCAATACTTTAAGCTGGTCAATAGCAGCCGGACGGTAAACGTCACAGGCAACCAACAAAGGCTTCTTGGTTCTTTTTGTCTTTAAATAATGAGCCAGTTTTCCGGAGAAAGTCGTCTTACCAGAACCCTGAAGACCGGCAATAAGGATTACGGATGGTTTTCCTGAAAGATTGATTCCTTCCTGAGAACCTCCCATCAGGTCTACCAATTCGTCGTGAACGATTTTGGTCATCAGCTGTCCCGGAGTAAGGGAAGTAAGAACGTTTTGTCCTAAAGCTTTATCCTGAACTCTTTTCGTAAGATCTTTTGCAACTTTATAGTTAACGTCGGCGTCTACCAGCGCTCTACGGATTTCCTTTACGGTTTCCGCTACGTTGATCTCTGTGATTTTTCCGCGTCCGGAAATATTATGTAGAGCCTTGTCTAATTTATCCTGTAAACTATTAAACATATTTATTGTAAATTATAGGTTTGCAAAAATAAGGAATTTTTAGCATATCCAAAGTGTCCGGACACGTAATATTATATATATAGAAAAAAATGATAAAAATCAAATCGTATGAAAATACGATAGAAAAAGTCTATTTTTGCGATCAGTAAAAATAAACCTTGCCAGAATAGAGGTTGAAAATAAGTTTATAATGAAATTAAATCCTAATATCTTAGTTACGGTATTATTCTTTTTAACATTTCTGATTCATTTTTCCCTTTGGAAATTTGTTTTTCACTTAGATGAGATTATTATTGTTAAATTTTATCTTTTTTTAAGTGTGATGTTCATGTTGATGATCACCATGATTATTTTAATTAACAGGGTAGTGCCGGAATTTTTAGGATTGTCTGTGATTGGCCTTATCCTTTTAAAATTCGGTTTAATGTACTTAATCCGTAAGAAATTGAACTTTGAAGTGATTCCAGGCTACAAATTTCATTTTATTATCCCGTATTTTGTCCTGACCACGCTACTTACGTACTATGCGATCAAGCTGATTAATCATGACAAAAAACAGTAAAATTATTTATTGAAACTAGAAAAAATATTATATTTTTGCACAACGAAAAAAACCTATCAATGTTTAAGAAATTCGCAGTTTTATTCTACAGTATTTTTGTATTAAACTTAGTGTCTGCACAGCACGGTGAGGCTCCTGCTGGAACAGCTCCTGCTCAAGAGCTTTCAGAAAAAGACAAAGTAAGTAAAGAAAACAAAGAGTTCATCGATCATCACTTATTGGATGCTCATGACTTTACATTGATGGTAGACAAAGAAGGCCACCACATCGGTTTCCCTCTTCCTGTTATTTTTTATGACAACGGTTTCCACAGCTTTATGAGCAACAAGGAAGGGTTTATGCACGGAGAGCCTACTGAAGTAGACGGTTCTTATTATAAACTACACCACGAGAAGATTTATAAGACAGATGCAGCCGGAACTTTAAATCTTGATGATCACGGTCATCCTACCAATGAAAAACCTTTAGACCTTTCTATCACAAAGAGTGTACTTATTCTTTTATTAGTATCTGTCTTTATGTTGGTGTTATTCGGAGGAATGGCTAAATCTTATAAAAAGTCTGTGGTTCCTACAGGAGCAGCAAGATTCCTGGAGCCGTTAATTATTTTCGTAAGAGACGAAGTAGCCATCCCGAACATCGGTCACAAGTATAAAAGATTCATGGGGTACTTATTAACAGTATTCTTCTTTATCTTATTCCTTAACGTATTAGGATTAATGCCTTTCGGAATCAATGTTACAGGTAATATTACCATGACATTCTTCCTGGCGATCCTTACGTATTTAATCACTACATTCTCTGCGAACAAAGATTACTGGAAGCACATCTTCTGGATGCCGGGAGTACCTGTGCCAATGAAGCTGATCATGTTGCCAATCGAATTGCTGGGAACAATTACTAAGCCTTTCGCATTGATGATCCGTCTTTTTGCCAACATGACGGCAGGACACATCGTAGTAATGAGTTTGATCGGACTGATCTATGTATTTAAGAACTTCGCAGCTGGTGTTGCATTCCCGTTCTTAACATTGGTGATCTATTTATTGGAAGTATTGGTTGCATTCTTACAGGCTTATATCTTTACCATGTTATCAGCTTTGTTCATCGGAATGGCAGTACAGGAGCACGAGCACGAACATCATGCAGCTCACTAATTGAAATTGTAAATTAAAGTAAAACAAATTTTTTAAAATTATATATTATGGAAATCCCTAAAATTGTAGGTGCTGGTATCGTAGTACTAGGTGTAGGTATCGGTCTTGGTAAAATCGGAGCTGCTGCTCTTGAAGCTATCGCTAGACAACCTGAGCAATCTGGAAAAATCCAAACAGCTATGCTTATCGCTGCTGCACTTGTTGAAGGTGTTGCGTTTGCTGCTCTATTCGCAGTAAACTAATTAAAATCAAACCATTACCCGTAACGGTTGGTTACAGGTAATGGTTATTTAAGAAAAAAAGTAATAATTATTTATACATTTATATAATGGAATTAATTCACCAGTTTTCATCAGGATTATTTATTATCCAGTCTGTTATTTTTCTAGCATTATTATTTTTGTTAGGCAAATTTGCTTGGAAACCTATTTTAAAATCAATCAACGACAGAGAAACTTCTATTGTTGATGCTCTTAATCAAGCTAAATTGGCTAGAAAAGAGATGGAGACTTTAAAAGAAGATAACGAAAGAATTATTCGTGAAGCTAAAATCGAAAGAGATGCTATCCTTAAAGAAGCCAGAGAAATTAAAGATAGAATCGTAGGTGAGGCTAAAGATGCTGCTAAAAATGAAGGCGACAAAATGATCGAAGCAGCTAAGCAGACTATCCAGACTGAGAAAAATGCTGCTATGGCAGACATCAAAACTCAAATCGGTGCTTTATCTGTAAACATCGCTGAATCTATCCTTAAGCAGAAGTTGGATAACAACGAAGCTCAAAACGAATTAGTTCAAAATTATTTAAACAAATCTAACCTTAACTAAGAATGCTTACATCTAAAGTAGCTAAAAGATACGCACAGGGACTGCTTGATTTCACCAATGAAACAAGCCAGACCGCTGCTGTATTTTCTGAAATGAAGGATGTAGTGAAGATCATGTCTCAATCTGCGGATTTGAACAAGTTCTTTCTTACCCCTTACATTGATGCAAAAAAGAAAATAGAGGTAGCAGACCAGATCTTCAAAGATTTCTCAGTTTCTTCACTGAACCTGATCAGATTAGTGATCAAGCACGGACGTGAAAACCAGCTGAAGAATATCGCTCAGGAGTTCATCAATAAAGTAGAGGACATCAATGGAGTACAGAGAGTAACTCTTACTACTGCGACTCAGCTTTCTAAAGAGAACCTTGATCAGATCTTAAGATCATCCAATCTGGTAAAGGCAGATTCAAACTTTGACCTGAACCTGAATGTAAAACCTGAAATTTTAGGAGGATATATTCTAAGAGTAGGTGATCAGCAGGTAGATGCGTCTGTAAAGACCAAATTGAACCAAGTTAAAAAAGATTTTCAGTTAAATTAAAGAAAAAACAACCATACAATGGCAGAAATAAATCCGGCAGAAGTATCTGCGATCTTAAAACAGCAATTGGCCAACTTCGACACTCAATCCAACGTTGAGGAAGTAGGTACAGTTTTAACCATCGGTGATGGTATTGCTCGTGTATACGGGTTAGAAAACGTACAATACGGAGAGTTGGTGAAATTTTCTAGTGATGTAGAAGGTATTGTACTTAACCTTGAAGAAGACAACGTGGGTGTTGCGCTACTTGGGGAAAGTAAATTAGTAAAAGAAGGAGATACAGTAAGAAGAACAAACAGAATCTCTTCTATTAAAGTAGGAGAAGGAATGTTAGGAAGAGTAGTAGATACTCTTGGTAACCCTATCGATGGTAAAGGTCCTATTACTGGGGATTTATACGAAATGCCATTGGAAAGAAAGGCGCCTGGAGTTATCTTCAGACAGCCGGTAACTGAGCCTTTACAAACAGGTATCGTAGCGATTGACTCTATGATCCCGGTAGGAAGAGGACAAAGAGAGCTTATCATTGGTGACAGACAGACAGGTAAAACTACTGTTGCGATTGATACGATCATCAACCAGAAAGAATTCTTTGATGCTGGTAAACCAGTATATTGTATATATGTTGCTATCGGTCAGAAAGCTTCTACTGTAGCACAAATCGTTAAAACCCTTTCTGATAAAGGAGCTTTGGCATACACGGTAATCGTTGCAGCTAACGCATCAGATCCGGTTCCTATGCAGGTATATTCTGCAATGGCTGGAGCATCTATCGGTGAGTTCTTCAGAGACTCTGGTAGACCAGCATTGATCGTTTATGATGATTTATCCAAACAAGCGGTAGCGTACCGTGAGCTTTCTCTTCTATTGAGAAGACCACCGGGCCGTGAAGCTTACCCTGGAGACGTTTTCTATCTTCACTCAAGATTATTGGAAAGAGCAGCAAAAGTAATTGCTGACGACCAGATCGCGAGCCAGATGAACGACTTACCTGAGTCTTTAAGACCAATCGTAAAAGGAGGAGGTTCATTAACTGCCCTTCCAATTATCGAAACTCAGGCTGGTGACGTTTCTGCGTATATTCCAACCAACGTAATCTCTATTACAGACGGACAGATCTTCTTAGAGTCTGATCTATTCAACTCAGGGGTTCGTCCTGCGATCAACGTAGGGATCTCTGTATCCAGAGTAGGAGGTAACGCACAAATCAAATCTATGAAAAAAGTGTCTGGTACTCTTAAATTAGACCAGGCTCAGTATAAAGAACTTGAAGCGTTCGCTAAATTCGGTTCAGACCTTGATGCTTCTACTTTAGCAGTAATCTCTAAAGGAGAAAGAAACGTTGAGATCCTTAAGCAGCCGGTAAACTCTCCACTTCCTGTAGACAGCCAGGTAGCTATGATCTACGCAGGAACAGAGAACCTTCTAAGAAACGTTCCTATCAGAAAAGTAAAAGAATTCCAGATCGAGTACATCGAGTTCCTGAGATCTAAGCACCCAGATACAATGGCGGCTATTAAAGCTGGTAAAATCGACAACGATATTACAAACGTTCTTAAGCAGGCAGCTAACGATTTAGCTTCTAAGTATAACTAAAAAATTCAATGTTTAAGGTTTAGAATATAATGTTTTAAACCTTAAACTTTAGACCTTAAACCTTGAACCACAATAATGGCAAACTTAAAAGAAATACGAGGCAGAATTAGTTCAATTTCATCTACGATGCAGATTACACGTGCTATGAAAATGGTTTCCGCAGCGAAGCTTAAAAAAGCACAGGATGCAATCGTAATGTTAAGACCTTATTCTGAAAAATTACAGGAGCTTATCCAGAATGTAAATTCGAGCTCTGATCCTGATCAGATTTCTGTTTATGCTCAAAAAAGAGAAGTGAAAAGAGTACTTTTCATTGCTGTTACTTCAAACAGAGGTCTTGCAGGTGCTTTTAACTCATCCATTGTAAAAGAGCTTAACATCCAGTTTCAGAACAATTCCCAATACGATGTGGAAGTTCTTTCTATTGGTAAAAAAGCTTTTGATGCAGTAAGAAAAACACGTAAAGTTTACGCCAATGAAAGTTCTGTTTTTGATAATCTGAACTTTGATGCCGTAGCTCACGTAAGTGAAGGAGTAATGACAAGTTTCAGAGAAGGTAAATTTGACGAAGTATATTTAATCTATAATAAATTCGTTAATGCAGCTACGCAGGAAGTAACTACTGAGCAGCTTCTTCCGATTTCAATGCCTGAAACTACAGAGCCTCAGGTAGAAACAGATTATATCTTCGAGCCTAATAGAACAGAAATCTTAGATAATTTGATTCCTAAATCTATTAAAACTCAGGTTTTCAAAGCAATTCTTGATTCAGTAGCATCTGAGCACGGAGCAAGAATGACGGCGATGCATAAAGCTACAGATAACGCCCAGTCTCTGAAAAATGATCTTGTGATCTTCTACAACAAAGCAAGACAGGCTGCTATTACGAACGAAATCTTAGAGATCGTTTCCGGAGCAGAAGCTTTGAAAAATTCATAAGGAATTATTTAAATACCATAGTAAGCATCGACACTGTCGGTGCTTTTTTTGTGGGTTAAAGTTTTAAAGATGGAAATCTTGAAGTTATTTTTATGATTTCAATGTCTTTATCAGAGATCTCATGATAGATTACCCGTTCTTTTACCTGTAAAACCTACGATCTTTCCGTTTCCATATTCCTTATCGAAAAAAGATTGTAAGTGGTTTTTTAACGCTTTAAAAACTTCCATATTCTGGCTTCCATCATCCATCCTTAAAAATTACATTCCCAAAATATCTTAACCTCAATACAGGTTATTTTTATTTTATCTATCTTTGTAAACTAAAATTATACAACTTCTAAATGGACTCGGACATAGTCAGGCTTTTGCTAGCCTTATTTCTTGTTTTACTCAATGGCTTTTTCGTAGCCGCAGAATTTTCAATTGTTAAAGTTCGTTATTCACAAATCCAGCTAAAAGCAGCCGAAGGTAACTCTATGGCAAAACAGGCAGAACACATCATCAAGCATCTTGATGAATACCTGTCCGCTACACAGCTTGGTATTACATTAGCTTCCCTTGCATTGGGTTGGGTAGGTGAAAGCGCTTTACATCATGTAGTTGAAAGCATTTTTCACTCCTTGAATGTAGATTTCACGCAAACCACAATTACGACCATTTCAGTGGCGACAAGCTTTGTTCTGATTACGGTGATGCACATTGTATTCGGAGAGCTTATCCCAAAATCTATAGCCATCAGGAAATCAGAAGCTACAACCATGGCTACTGCAGTTCCGTTGAGAGTTTTTTATACCGTTTTCAAGCCGTTTATCTGGTTGATGAACCTGATGTCGAACACATTTTTAAGACTGGTAAAAATACATCCGGCTTCAGAGCAGGAAATTCACTCTACTGAGGAGCTTCAGCTTCTGGTAAAACAGAGTGCGGACAGCGGTGAGATTGAAGAGGAGAACTATGAGATCATCAAAAATGCATTTGATTTTACAGATCATTCTGCAAAACAGATCATGGTTCCGAGACAGAACATCACATCAATAGATTTTGAAGAAGATATCAACGAAATTATCAACAAGATCATGGACAGCGGATATTCCCGTATCCCTGTATATCTTGATTCCATAGATAATGTGATTGGGGTTCTCTATGCAAAAGAAATTATAAGAGAATTCGTTAAAAGAAAAGGAGATCTTACCCATGAAGACCTGAAAGATCTGATGCGTGATGCATTTTTCGTGGTAGGAAGTAAGAAAATTTCCGACCTTCTGAAGATATTCCAGCAGAAAAAGCAGCATCTTGCCATCGTTATTGATGAATTTGGAGGAACGGAAGGTATTATTACCCTTGAAGATATCCTTGAAGAACTTGTAGGGGAAATACAGGATGAAGAAGATGATGAAGATAAACTGGTAGATAAGATGGGGGATAATATTTATTGGGTTCAGGCGACACAGCCGCTGGATGAAATCAATGAATATCTGCCTAAAAAACTGCCTCTTTCCGAAGAAAGTGAATACAATTCACTGGCAGGATTTATTCTGCACGCACTGGAAGATATTCCGGAAGAGAATGATGAATTTGACCTGGAAAATTACCATTTCAAGATCCTTAAGATGAACAATAAGAGTGTAGAGCTCGTAGAACTGGTGTATAAAGGCCCGAACGTCCTGAATGATCTGGCTGATAAAATTGGGGAAGTTTAAAGAAAGGGATCATGGCTTTTTATAACAGTATAAGAGATTACGAAAATCCAAAACGCCAGTATGAAGAAGAAGTGCTGGTCCTGGATGATACGGATGAAGTATATAAACTCGTTCTTCATAATGATGACATTCACACTTTTGATTATGTAATTGATTGTCTGATTGAAATCTGCAAACACACGCTGGAACAGGCAGAACAATGTACCATGCTGGTTCATTACAAAGGCAAATGCACGGTAAAAACAGGCTCCATGGACGTTCTGAAACCCATGCACGAAAAACTGCTTTCAAGAGAATTAACAAGCGAAATCGTATAAATGAAACTCTGCCTTCTGGCGGAGTTTTTTTATGAAATAAGTAATTTTTAGAATATTTTATCCACTTATTAGTGATAAATTTCAATAAATTTATTTATATTAGCAATTAACATCACTAATTTAAAATATAAATAAATGAAACAAAAAATTACTTCGTTAGCACTCTGCGGGATATTATGTTTTTCCGCATTAAATGCACAGACCTCCTCTTTTGAAGCCCCGGCGAAAAGCTGGATCAAAGAAAATACAAGAAATTTAGGAATTCCAGGATTCAGTGAACTTAAACTAAGTTCAGTACGTACAAGGAATACAGGCGAAACACTGCGTTTCCAGCAGATGATCAAAGACGTTCCTGTTTTCCAGTCGGAAATTGTGGTTCATTTCAATAAAGAAGGTAAATTAAGCTATACCGGTACAGAAAGCCTGAAAAAAAATCTGAAAGAAGTGAATACAACGCCTTCTATTTCTGCAGACGATGCTTTTAAGAAAGCCATTACAGCAAGCAAAGCAGAAGGTGAGATTACTTATCAGGAAAATAAACTGTTCGTTTATGTTACAGATGAAGGCGATACAAAATTGGTGTACAGAGCCGTCATTAATCCTTATGATAATCCCGGAAGCTGGGAAACAATCGTTGATGCCAAAACCGGTGCTGTAATAAGCGTAAAAGACATTGCTGTATACCACCGCGGACATGAAGACGAGATTCATAATCCCAAAAAAAATAAAGCAGCTGAAACACATAAAAAGACAACTTTTAAAGCTTCAGGTTCAGGGTATGTTTTTGACCCGGATCCGTTGTCAAAAACAGGATCTGCTTATACGGGCAACTTTTTGGATAATAACGATGCTACCAATGCCAGTCTTGATGCGGCAAGAACTCTGGTCACTTTATCGGACATAGAATTTGCCAATAATGTTTACAAATTAAAGAATGCTTATGTAGAAATTGCCAACGTAAGTAATCCTAATTCAGGGCTATTCACTCAGGCTACCAACCAGTTTTTATTCAACAGAAGCGAACTGGGCTTTGAAGCGGTCAATGTTTTCTGGCATGTTGATAAAAGCTTGAGATACATCAATGAAACATTGGGAATCATCTGCAGACCGACTACGAATGGAGGTGCTGTTCTTTACGATCCCCACGCTTTAAACGGAGCTGATAATTCAAGTTATAGTTCTTCAGGAGTACTGCAGTTTGGCCAGGGAGGTGTAGATGATGCTGAGGATGCCGATGTGATCATCCATGAATTAGGACATGGAATTCACCACTGGCTTGCCGGAGGAACTTCAAATGCAGATGGATTAAGCGAAGGATGCGGAGATTATTGGGCACAGTCCTACAGCAGAAGCTTAAATCAATGGGCTTCCACAGCTCCTGAGTATCAGTGGATGTTTAACTGGGACGGGCACAACCAGTATTGGGCTGGAAGAATCACAAACTATGCGGTTACATATCCCGGAACAGGTGCAATCCATACAAAAGGCCAGATCTGGGCTTCCGCACTGATGAGAATCTGGAATAGAATAGGTAAAGAAAAAACAGACAGAGCCTTTTTAGAAGGGCTGGACCTAACGACTTCAACTACGAATCAGCAGAATGCCGCTATTGCCGTAAGACAGGCCGGTATAGATATGCTGGGACAGTTCGGGTTCAATTGTAATGATATTACGGCTATGACAGAGGAATTTACTGCTGCCGGATATGTACTTCCTGAATACAGCTGTGTACTGAGTACCAAAGAAATCAAAAAAGAAAATACAGCTTCCGTATATCCGAACCCGGCTACTGATGCTCTTTTTGTGATACTGAAAGGAAACAAAGAGGAAAAAGCGGAAATCTACAATATGGAAGGCCGAAAAGTACTGGAAACTACGATTGGAACCAGTAAAAGTAAAATTGATATTTCAAGCCTTCCGTCCGGAAATTATATCCTGAACGTAAAAGGAATTGATTTATCTTCAAAATTCATCAAGAAATAAAAACGTAAGAATCTCTTTTAAATCCGGTGCTCAGGCATCGGATTTTTTTGTTTAACCCAAAATCTATGGGGATTGTTTTACTTGCATTCATCTAAAATAGTATATTTGTACCAACTATAAAGAAACAAAAAAAGAATGCTTGTAATAGGAATTGCCGGAGGTACAGGATCTGGCAAAACTACAGTTGTTGATAAGATATTGCAACAGCTTGATATTGAAGGAATGAATATCCTTTCTCAGGATAATTATTATCATGATAATCAGAATCTGACACTTACCGAGAGAGAAGCTCTCAACTATGATCATCCAAAGTCGATAGATTTTGATTTAATGATAAAACATGTAAAAGCTTTAAAAAATAACGAGCCTATAGAACAGCCGATTTACAGCTTTGTTACCCATTCCCGAACTGGCGACCACGTCACTGTAGAACCTAAGAATGTATTGGTGGTAGAAGGTATTCTGGTCCTTACGAATAAAGAATTATTAAAGGAATTCGATTTAAAAGTATTCGTTCATGCTGATTCAGACGAAAGACTGATCCGAAGAATCAGAAGAGATACACAGGAAAGGGGAAGAGACCTCGGAGAAGTGCTTCACCGTTACCAGACCACTTTAAAGCCAATGCATCAGGAATTCATAGAACCGTCGAAGAATGAAGCAGATCTGATCATTCCGAATATGAGACAGAATTCCGTAGCGATTGATTTTCTAACTACTGTTATCAAAAATTCGTTGAGAAAACATTAAAATGAAAGAAAACAAACTTATTAAAGACATCCAGCCGAAGTCTGAAACATTAAAACTGATCCAGAAATATATTCTGAACAAGTATACCATTACAATTTGTATGTTTCTGGTATGGATGATTTTCTTTGATAAAACCTCTTTCCTTGTTATTCATGAACTGAACGGCGAAATCAGCCGATATGAAGACCAGCTGGAATATTATAAAAAGGAATACGAAAAGAATGATACCTTTTATAAAAAGCTGATGAACAATAAGTCGGAAAAAGAAAAATACGCAAGAGAAAATTATTTTATGAAAAAACCGGATGAAGAGATCTTTATCCTGGTGGTAGACAGCGCCAATGAGGCGAAAAAATAATTGAATGTGAAAAAGTCAATTTGCTTCGCAGTGAAGTGTCAATAGTCAATTTTTAAAAGATTCACCATTGACTTGCGGAGCAAAATTCACCATTCACAAAAAAATAATAGAAACAGTGAAATGTCAATAGTCAATCGTCAATCGTCAATTTTTAAAAGATTCACTATTGACTTGCAAAGCAAAATTCACCATTCACCAAAAAATAATTGAAATAGTGAAATGTCAATGGTCAATTTTTAAAAGATTCACTATTGACTTGCGAAGCAAAAATTCACCATTCACAATATAAAATAATAATAATGTCAATCGTGAATAGTCAATCGTCAATTTTATAGATTTACCATTGACTTGCGGAGCAAAATTCACGATTCACTATTGACCATTAACAAATAGCCAATGTCCAATACAGATATACTTCCAAACTGGGAAAATTTAGTAAAAAAACAGCTTAAAACAGAAGATATTTATGCCGTTCTGAAGAAAGAAAACCTGGAAGGAATAGAGGTAAAGCCTTTTTACAGCGAAGTTCAGAAACCGCTGGCCAATCTGCCGAAAGTTGAAGAAAATACTCATCTGGTAGCACGATACCATGAAAGTCTGGAAGAAGATGTATTTGCATTTATTTTGGATCAGAATGTAGAAACGCTGGAGCAGAAGACCCTTTTTGTTAATAATAAGGATCTTGCCGGACACATCAGCCCTAAAGAAGAAGACCAGTATTTCTCATTAATTGATGTTTTTAATGAAAATGAGGGCATTATTGATGATCAGCTGGCTAAAGAGCTTTTATCCAAAGACTTCAAAAGAAATATCTGCGTTGATATTTCACTTCACCAGAATGCAGGAGCAGCCATTTACCAGCAGTTGGGAATTGCGCTGGCAAAAGCAAAAGAACTCACCGAAGTCTATGGACCAGAAATTTTAAATAAACTGATTTTCAGAATAGCCGTAGGAGGAAATTATTTCTTTGAGATGGCTAAGCTGAGAGCTTTTAAAATAGTCTTTAATCAGCTTTCCAAGGAGTATGGTTTAAATGAGACGCCTTATATTTTTGCAGAAACCTCTTTGAGGAATAAAGCGGTTGCAGATACTGAAAATAACCTGATCCGCTCAACACTGGAACTGGCTTCTGCCATGATTGCAGGAGCAGATGCTGTTTTCAGCAACAATTATCTTGTTGGCAGAAGTACAGATAATTCTGAAGAAATTTCTTTCAAACAGCAGATCGTTCTGGCGTATGAAAGCATCATTAATGTATTTGAGGATGCGTCAAACGGCAGTTATTATATTGAAGATATCACCCGTCAGATTGCAGAAAAATCGTGGGCATTTTTTGTTGAAATTGAAGAAGCCGGTGGTTACCTTGAACTTTTAAAGCAGGGAATTGTACAGAAAAAGATCTACGACCAGGCTGTTGAAGAACAGAAGTGGGTGGAAGAAGGTAAAATAAAGCTGATTGGAGTGAATTTATACCCCAAATTAGACATTAAAAGATCAATCGGGGATCTATACAGCGAAAAAGAAATAAAAGCCGTACGTTGGGCTGAAATGTTTGAATAAATATATTTCAGGCAATAACTTTTCGGAACAAAGCGAAAATATACGCAAACATCTGAGTAAATCTGAGTAATCTGTGGTTAAAAAAATCTAAACTTTCAAATTTTGTCATTAACCGGTTAAAGGAAAATCTGTAATTTTATAAAAACACAAATATAAAATACAGTGAAAGAAAATGAGATAAGTTTTTATGTCAGAAAATGTATATTTTCTGTATACAATGAGCTTGGGCCCGGTCTATTGGAGAAGATTTACGAAAAAGTTTTGGCCTACGAACTTGAGAATAATGGGTTGAAGGTAAAAGCTCAGGTCCCAATGAATCTTAAATTTAAAGATACGATTATAGAATCCGGATTTATTGCTGATCTTATTGTTGAAGATAAAATAATCATAGAGGTTAAAGCTGTTACAGAAATCGGTAATATACATCATCAGCAATTATTAACCTATTTAAAATTAACAGGTTTGAAACTGGGAATTTTGGTGAATTTTAATACCGATTATATTAATAAAAATATTTTCAGAAAAGTAAACGGACAACTAGATTAATTAAAAAATTATTGGACCACAGATGGCACAGATTTACACAGATGATTGTGTTATAAAAATGAATAAACTAAGTTTGAGTGCTAATTATTAAGACATCAAATAATAAAAAAATAAGCGCAAACATCTGTGTAAATCTGTGCCATCTGTGGTTAAAATAAAAACAATAACCGACAATGAAAGAAAAGCTGATTGATTTATTTGAATACACCTATCATTTCAACAAAGAAATGATACAACTTATTTCAGAAAACATCTCGAAAGTCGATGAAAAAACAATCAGTCTGATCAATCATACGCTGAATGCCCAGCAAATCTGGAATGCAAGAATATCCGGAGAGGAAACCTTTGAAGTATGGCAGATCAATCCCTTTCATACCCTTGAAGATATCAATTATCAGAACTTCCTGAAAAGTATGGATATCATTCAAAACTGCGATCTGGATAACAGAATAGAATATCAGAATTCAAGAGGAAACAGGTTTGAAAACAGTATTTTTGAAATGCTGTTCCATGCTGTAAACCACTCAACCTATCATCGTGGTCAGATCAATACTCTTCTTAAGCAGAATGATATTAAGCCTATATTGACTGATTATATTTTTTATAAGAGACAATAATGAATGCTTCGACTCCGCTCAGCATGACCATATTAAATAGAGTAGTTGCAATGTCATGCTGAGCGGAGTCGAAGCATTTTTGTAGACATTTGCATGTTTCACCAATACAATCTGAAAAATTCACGGAAATCTGTGGGAAATAAATTAATCAATAAAGAAATCCAAAACTATATCAATGCAAATCTCCATACAGATCTGCACACCCTTCTTTTAAAAAAATCTCCGTTCCCTGAAGTTTCCATGCAGGAAATCGTACAGCAGATCAAAGGAAAGCAGACGGCTCAGAGGAAATTTCCATTTTTGCTGAAAGAAGGAATTATTTTCCCACCACAGCTTAACCTGGAACAGTCATCATCAGAGAAAACAGCTGAGTATAAATCGCAGATTCTTAAAGGAAAGAAATTTATAGATCTGACCAGCGGTTTTGGTATTGATGCTTTTTATCTTTCCCGAAATTTTGAAGAAGTAACCCTGGTAGAGCAGAATTCTGAATTATTGGATATTGTAAGGAATAACTGGGCTGCTTTGGACCGGAAGGCGGCTTTCATTAATCAAAATCTGGAGGATTTTCTAGACCGCAATCAGGAGCATTTTAACGTCATCTATCTGGATCCGGCAAGAAGGGATCAGAACAAAAATAAAGTCTTTCTCTTAGAGGATCTTTCGCCGGATATTCTTCAGATCAAAGAAAAACTTCTCGATAAAGCAGATCAGGTGGTTGTAAAACTTTCGCCCCTGATTGATCTGAAATACCTGCACTCAGTTGTACCGGAAATTTTCAGGATTGAAATTATTGCTGTAAAAAACGATGTAAAAGAGGTTGTTATTTTCTTATCCAATGAAGAAAAAAAAGCAATTACGGTAAATTGTATCAACCTTGAAAGCGAAGAATCTGTCTTTACATTTGCATTTGGAGCAGAAGAAAGTGCTCATGCATTATATTCTGAGCCGGAAAAATTCATATATATTCCGAATAACAGTATTTTAAAGGCCGGAGTTTTTAACCTGATTTCAGAAAGGTTCGGACTTAAAAAGCTTCATCCAAATAGCCATCTTTATACTTCAGATCAGAAGATTGCTGATTTTCCCGGCAGAGTTTTTGAAATGGAAGTTATTGATTCGAAGCAGATTAAAAAGAAAGAGCAGTTTAATATTATTGCAAAAAATTATCCTTTAAAACCAGATGAGATTAAGAAGAAGTATGGGATAAAAGACGGCGGAAAAGACTATCTTATTTTTACACAATCCAAAAAAGGGAAAATTATTTTAAAATCAGTATAAAAATGTTGCCCCAAAAAGCAGGATTTCTTAATTTTGGGCAATCAAAAATTTAAGCATGAGATCGCTTGCTGTTAAAATAATAATAACCGGCTAAAAATAATGCGATTCCATTGGACCTTTAAAAAATAAATTTTACATATGAAAAAACTAATTATATGTTTAGCTGTTGCAACGGTAGCCGTAAGCTGTAAAAAAATCCAGGCAGGAGGAAACAAGAATACGCTGAAACTGGAAGAAGGAGTAGAGAGATATTCTGACGACGCTCAGGGTGGAGGTGAGGCACACGGTGGTCACGAAGCTACTGCAGGGCACAAAGAAGCGGCTCCTGCTGAAAAGCATGAAACTGCAACTGCTGCGCCTAAAACAGACAGTACTGCTGCGGTAAAGCCTGCTGAAGCTGAGAAAGCTCCAAAAGCTGAACACTAATTACTAGTACACGATATAAAGAATGTCCTGCCGAGATGCAGGACATTTTTTGTACAAAAATGCACCGCCTGCTGAATAAAAACAGTTCTTCGGAAAATTATCTGTTTTTGTTTGCGGCTGCAGGTCAATTTTTTTACTTTTAACGAAACAAATTTTTAAAATGCAAGAGACATTAAATTACATCAACGAAAACAAACAGCGTTTCGTGGATGAATTATTTGAGTTATTGAGAATTCCTTCTATTTCTGCAGATCCGGCTTATAAAAATGATGTATTGAAATGTGCGGATGTATGTGCAGAACATCTTAGAAATGCAGGAGCAGATCAGGTTGAAGTATGTGAAACAAAAGGATATCCTATCGTTTTTGGCGAGAAAATTTTAGATAAAAACCTTCCTACGGTATTGGTATACGGACACTATGACGTGCAGCCTGCAGATCCGCTGGAATTATGGAGAAAGCCGCCTTTTGAACCTTATATTGAAAGAACAGAACTTCACCCGGATGGAGCCATCTTTGCAAGAGGTTCTGCGGATGATAAAGGACAGTTTTTTATGCATGTGAAGGCTTTTGAAGCGATGATGAAGACCAATACACTTCCTTGCAACGTAAAATTCATCCTGGAAGGCGAAGAAGAGGTAGGATCTGTGAGCCTGGGAGACTTTGTGAACGAAAATAAAGAGAAACTGGCCTGCGACTGCATCCTGATCTCTGATACCCATATCTACAGCAATGAACAGCCTACGGTAACGACCGGTTTAAGAGGGTTAAGCTATGTGGAAGTTGAAATTGAAGGACCTAACAGAGACCTTCACTCAGGACTTTACGGAGGAGCGGTTCCAAATCCTATCCACGTACTTTCAAGAATGATCGCTAAACTGATTGATGAAGATGGACATATTACCATTGATGGATTCTACGATAACGTGGAAACGGTGTCTGATGCAGAGAGAGCAGATATGAACAAACTGAAAGACAATCCTGAAGAATTCAAGAAATCTATAGGACTGAGCGGCGTAGAAGGTGAAAAAAGCTATACAACGCTTGAAAGAACATCCATCCGACCTACTTTAGACTGTAATGGAATTTGGGGTGGATACACAGGAGAAGGAGCTAAAACAGTTATTCCTTCCAAGGCTTCTGCTAAAATTTCAATGCGTCTGGTTCCTTATCAGACTCCGGAAGAAATCACAGAAAAATTCACTAAATACTTTGAAAAAATTGCGCCTGAGACTGTGAAAGTTAAAGTAACGCCGCACCACGGGGGTATGCCATACGTTTTACCAAGCGATACGAAAGAATTTTTGGCTGCGAAACAGGCAATGGAAACAGCATTTGGTAAAGAAGTGCTGCCTTACAGAAGCGGGGGAAGTATTCCTATTACAGCCATGTTCGAAAAAGTATTGGGCGCGAAATCCGTATTAATGGGCTTCGGGCTGGATTCAGATGCCATTCACTCACCCAATGAGCATTATGGACTGTTTAATTTCTACAAGGGAATTGAAAGTATTCCATTGTTTTTCGAAAATTATTCAAAATAATTAAGAGTTTATAAACATATTCTGTAAAGCGTTCCAATATCGGAACGCTTTACGCTTTTTTATGGGAATACCCCTATCAAATGGTATTTTTTTAGATGTGGTATGTGTTTATTTTTAGTTCAACCTAAAAATAATACCATGAAAAAAAACTACTTACTTGCATTTTGCTTGTTTTCAGCACTTTCTTTCGCGCAGCAGCAGATTGTTTCCTTTGAAACTTTAGACGGGTTTTACACAGGCGATATCAATGGACAGGGAACCTGGATCAGTACTCCAACAGGGGATTTCCCCGCTAATGTACTCAACCAGACCGTTTGTACAGATGATGCTTCGGATGGTTTTAATTCTCTCAGGATTGTCAAGGAAAATACGTATGGAACACAGTCTGTTCCTATTATCGGAGCATTTGATAATCTTCCCATTATGCTGTCTTACAATAATTTTACGGTTTCTTTTGATATGAAAATGTCCCAGCTCAATGGATCTATATTCAGTTTTCAGGGAGTGAACAGTGCTGATGAAAAATTGGCAGTCAGATTGGATTTTGATCATACGGGAACAGTCAAAATACTTAAAATGGTTTCAGGTATTCCGGTTATGGAATCTGCTTCTGCCACATGGGAACCCAACCTTTGGTACAATCTTATGGTGGTGGGCACTGCTACAGAAGTTAAATATTATCTGAACGGCACGTTGATCTACTCAGGTACTGCTGCTGAGGCGATCGATATGAATCAGCTGCGTTTTGTTCATGATAATACGGAAGGAACGGCATATATAGATAATATTAAGGTATATAACCAGGCACAGCTTTCAGCAACCGATAGAAAAGTGAATAAAAATAGTATAAATATATACCCGAATCCGGCTGTAGACTTTATTTCAATCAGCGGTGCCGGAAAGATAAGAAGCAGTGAAATCTATGATTCTGCAGGTAAAAAGCTTCAGATCCGGCATGAAAATGATAAAATAAATGTTTCCGATTTACCCTCAGGTTCATATTTAATACATATTGAGACGGAGAAAGGTAATTTTTCAGATAAATTTATAAAAAAATAGTTGTCGGGATTTTATTTTAAAAATATATATAAAACCACAATTAAATTTTCTTCTTTAGAGTGTTTTTTTTGTCAGATTCTTTTACGTAATTTTTTTTTGATGTTTTTTTATAAAGCATAAGGTTTTATGTTAATAATATTATAATAATTTAAAAATTGCATATTGTGCGTTTTTTTATATGAATCAATGAATTATTTTCAATTTAATATTTGTTTTTCGTGTAAATTATAATTAAAATGATATATTTGTTATTAAAAAAATATCATGAAGAAAATTTTACAATCTTTTGCATTGGCTGGTTTTTTTGTGGCTAATGCTCAGACAACTATCTTTGAAGACAGTTTTGAATCTTATACAGATTTTGCTTACACTACAGGAACTGTAGGTAACTGGACCTTAACGGATGTGGACGGAAAAAATTCATACATTCTTAATGGATCAACCTTTCCCAACCAGAGTATTCCCAAAGCATTTATAGTTTTTAATAGAGCCGGAATTGTTCCTGCCACTGTGTCTAATCAGACTGCAGCAAGAACAGGGAGCAAGGCTATGGCTTGTTTTAACGTAAGTACACCTGCTCCTCTGGTTAATAATGACTGGTTAATTAGCCCGAGAATGACGCTGGGATCTACAGGGAATAGTCTTACTTTCTGGGCAAAATCAATCCATGCGAGTTATGGATTGGAAAAATTTAATGTTCTGGTCTCTACAACAAATACGGCAACTGCGAGTTTTACAAAACTTAATACAAATGTGATTGTAACTCCTAGTGTTGTTGAGTGGAATCAGCATACATTTAATCTAGATGCTTATGCCGGTCAACAGGTTTATATTGCAATACAATGTGTTTCTGATGATCAGTTTGCTTTATTTATTGATGACTTTAAAGTGACTACAACAGGTACTTTAGGTATTTCTGAAGCTTCAAAAACATCGAATTTAAGTTCCGTTTATCCTAATCCGGTTTCTGATGTACTGAACATAAAATCAAATTCAAAAATCAGCAGCGTAGAGATTTTTGATATCAGCGGAAAAAAGATGAATGCTGATCTGAATGGTGATAAAGTGCATGTTGGAAATCTTAATGCAGGAAGCTATATCATTAATATAGAAACAAAAGAAGGTAAAACTACTGAAAAATTTATTAAGAAATAAACCTTGCTAAAACTCAGGATTAATAAAGCGCTCCAATCGGGGCGTTTTTTTTATTGTGGATTGAGCTCAGACTGCTCTTGGGGTTACTTGCAGGCTTTTAGTTAATCAATATTAAAACAGAGAAAGGTAATTTTTCGGAAAAGTTTATTAAAAAATAAATAGAATTTACCTAAGGTGTTGGTTATCTATATTTTATGGAGGTTGCTGTGTAAACTGGTGAATGTTTTGGTGTTTTGTCGATTTTTCAGTTAAAATATTGTTGTTATAAACTATTTGTAGAAAAATAATTTTAACAATGCAGGATGTTAAATTGGTTTGAAATACCAAATTACAGACATAATTGTTTAAAAAATTATTTTATAATATATTTTTAATTGATTTTTTACCTAATTAGAATAAAAGTTCTATATTTACGAGGTTAATTAATAAAAAAAATATCATGAAAAGAAATCTACTATTTTGCTTGGCGTTAGCTTCAGCAATATCTGCTTCTGCGCAGGTTTTAGAAACTGAAAATTACAATTCCTACACATTAGGAAATGTTGCAGCCTCTACTACGGGAACGGTTGCAGGACAGGGAGGAATGACTTTGTATAATGGTGCCGCAGCCGATTATCAGATTGTAAATGGTGATGCTGCCCATGGAAAATATCTTCAGGTAACAGGAGGTTCGGATGGTACAGCAGCATCTTCACGCTATGTTTTTAAAAGCGGACTGGAAGCAGCCTGGGCAGCAAGAACACCTGGAAATAATATCATTAAAGGAAGAGCGGAAATTTATACCGGAACTTCTACCAACCAGCATGCATCCGGAGTGGCTATTTATGGTGCAGATGACGGAATTGTTGGGGTAAGATACAACTCACAGACGAAGCTGATGACAGGACTGGCTTATCTTGATACAGGATTGAGTGGTGCTTTCTATACCATTACAGGTATTTCTGCAACAGTATATCCTGCAAACACCTGGGTGACAGTAGGATATAGCTACAACAAAACAACCGGAGACATTACCTATACCATTGGAAACGCCGCGCCGCTTACGCTTACTGTAAATGGAGCAACTACCGTAGCGGATATTGACCCAACGGAATTTGATGTGTACAGCTCACCTTACAGAGCTTCTGCAACAGCTCCGGTAAATACGGGACCAACAACTTTTGGTATTGATAACTATTCTGTACATGCAGGAAACAACACTACACTGGCAACAGTTGAAAACGATGCCAGAAAATCTTCAATCATTGCTATCGGGCCAAACCCTACCGCTGATTATCTGAACATCCTTACAGAGATGAAAATCACTAATCTTGAAATCTTTGATATGTCCGGGAAAAAACTTCCTGCTCAGCTTGAAGGAAATAAGGTAGATGTGAAGAACCTTAACTCAGGAAGTTATATCGTAAGCTTTGAAACAAAAGACGGAAAAACGATCGAGAAATTCATTAAAAAATAATTCCTGCTACAATTCAGGATTCACAAAACGCTCCATTTGGGGCGTTTTTATTTTTGTAAAATCTTTATAATGGCGAAGACAATTAAATAATTATTCTTTTTTTTAATGATTTTATTCGGGAATTACATTTTTATGCATTAAATATTTGTTTTATAGTGTATTGGAAATAATTTTAGATATTAATTAACAATAAATATCTATTATGAAAAAAAATCTATTTTTAACAGCATTGGTAAGTGCTGCTTTACAAATGAATGCGCAGACAGTTGTTTTTTCTCAGGCAGTTTCAGGGTCAACAGGTATTGTTTCCGATGCCATATCTAATGGTAGTTTTGTAGCATCTGCAGATGATTTTACCCTTACAAGCCAAAATAGAATTACCAAAATAAAAGTTGAAGGATTTCAAAATGCCGGAACTCTTGAAACAACTGTTGCTACAGGATTGATGCTCTATATTTATGCCAATGATGCAGGAAAACCTGCGGGAATACCGGGTAACCCTTTGGTAGCTCCAATTGCACAAATTGATATCGCTAAAGATGCACCAGGATATACCTTAACAAAAACAGGGGCAGAATTCTATACTTTTAGTGTCGATCTTACTGCTGCATTAGCCAGCCCTTTGGTTTTGCAGGCAAATACTGTTTACTGGCTGGTTTTTGCTGCGAAAACAAATTTGCCAGATTTCAGTAGTACTGGTAATACGAGATTTAATTGGTTTACAGGCGTACAAGGAGGAAATACGGCTAAATTAGTTGATCCTGGTAACGCTTTTGGGACAAATTCTACTTCATGGCAAGATATTGCCCCACTAACGGGTGCAGCTGCCTATAATGGCTTAGCTTTTTCTATCGAAGGACAATCCACATTGGGAACAGCCGAGATATTCAGTAATGTAAAGGAAATTACGGTTTATCCGAATCCTGCTTCAGATTACTTGTTTATTAAAACTAAATCAAAAATAAATGCCATTGAAATCTTTGATATGTCCGGGAAAAAACTTCCTGCTCAGCTTGAAGGAAATAAGGTGGATGTGAAGAACCTTAACTCAGGAAGTTATATCGTAAGCTTTGAAACAAAAGACGGAAAAACGATCGAGAAATTCATTAAAAAATAATTCCTGCTAAAACTCAGGACTCACAAAACGCTCCAATTGGGGCGTTTTTGTTATTTTAGATCAATAAAAAAATTAGAAAATATGTCAGATCAGAAAGTAGCTTATATTACAGGAGGAACCAAAGGAATAGGTTTCGGAATAGCCAGAATTTTACTGGAAAACGACATCGCAGTGGCTTTTTCAGGCAGAAAAGGCGAAGATGTGGACAAAGCTGAAAAAGAGCTTAAACAATATTCGGAGAACGTTCTGGGAATTGTGTCAGATGTAAGAAGTCTGGATAGCGAAAAGGAAGCCGTAAAACACATTGTTGAAAAATTCGGAAGACTGGATTTTGTGATTGCCAATGCAGGTCTGGGGATTTTCAAGCCTGTAGATGAACTGAGTGCTGAAGAGTGGAACAGTATGATAGAAACTAACCTGACAGGTGCTTTTTATACGTTAAAAGCCTCTGTAGAAGAATTAAAAAAGACGGAAGGGTATTATATTACGGTTTCCAGTCTGGCGGGGGCAAACTTCTTTGAAAACGGAACGGGCTACAACGCTTCAAAATTCGGAGTGGTAGGATTTACCCAGGCAGCGATGATTGATCTCAGAAAATACAATATCAAGTCTACAGTCATTATGCCGGGCTCAGTGGCCACGAATTTTAACGGAAATATTCCGTCAGAAAAAGATAACTGGAAGATTCAGCCTGAAGACATGGGAAATCTGGTATTGGATATTCTGAAAATGAACCCAAGAGTTCTGCCAAGTAAGATCGAGTTCAGGGCAACCAGGCCGGCATAGGCTGGACATTGGAATGAGGAAAAAAATGAAAAACGAATTTTAGACTAAAATAATCCAATGATAAAACTTTAAGGTATTTGATTATTTAAAATTTGCGGTCTTATCTGTAGAAATGGGCTTGTCACTTAAAATATTCATCCTCAACTTAAAATCAGGAATCTGTATCTCTTGTTTTCGGGATTTAAAAACTCCCTAATTTTAGGTATTGATTTCACTTTTAAATTGAGGTAGGTTTGCATTCATAAGTTGAAAATATAAATAGATTAATTGATATTTAAGATAATTATTAATCAATTGTCAACTATATAACGATACGAATGTCAAATTAAAAAAATATTTTATGAAAAAAGTTTTATCAGTGAGCGCGTTTTTATGGGTCATATCCCTGACCATAAATGCCCAAACATTAGAAAGCGATACTTTTAATTCCTACACCATAGGAAACGTGGGAACAGTAGTTACGCCAACTGTAGCCGGACAAGGCGGATTTTACACGGATTTTTCAGGAGGAAACAATTCAGACGCACAGATTGTAAACATAGATACTGCGCATGACAAATCTCTGCAGCTTACCGGAAGTGCAACGGCAACCGGAACAAGATATATGTGGAAAAAGGGATTGGATGTAGCATGGGCTGCAAGAACACCGGGAAATGATATCCTTAAACTGGAATTTAATTTGTACACCGGAAGTGCTGTAGGTGGCTCGGGCAGGGGAACTGTTCTGGTTTATGATGGAACCACCCATAAAACGCTGCTTGGAGCCGGATATGATTACGCTTCAAAAAGAGCTGTTGGCATAGCCTACTATACCGATACGGCAACGGGTGTAACAGGAAATTATCTTTTTTATCTGGAGCCCAATACCTATACCTATCCTGCCAATACATGGATCACATTAAAATGTACTTTTAATAAAGCGACAGGAGTAGCTACGTGGACGAGCCCCGGAGGTATGGTTTACAGCCCTGCCGGAACCTATACACCGGCGGCAGTTGGGGTAGATCCTTTTGAAATGGACTTCGTTTCAGCGGTTGGAGCGGGAAATACAGTGGCTCACATCACGTCTTTTGATAACTATTTACTATCAGCTACAAATGCTGCCGTGCTGGCCACAAAAGAGGCTGTTGCAGAAGAAAACAATGTTTTGGTTTATCCTAATCCTGCAACTGATTTTATTACTGTACAGTCAAAGTCACCGGTTACTAAAGTAGAGATTTTTGATGCTGCAGGAAGAAAGATTAACAGTGAACTGAACCGTGATAAAATTGATGTAAGGAACCTCAATCCGGGAGTTTATGTCATTCATATTGAGACTAAAGGAAATCTGTTTTCTAAGAAATTTATCAAAAAATAATCCGGATTATCTTCCGTACTCAACATAAAAACGCTTTACATTAAAGCGTTTTTATTATTTTTAATGCGCTGAATAATAAATCAATATATATTATGCATGCATAATATATTTTTTGTTTATATTTACAGAAATTAAAAATATAAAATCTCTGCATGGGACCGACCGGTTTTTTATGCGTAAGGGGAGGAAAATAAAATAGTACACATGAAAATATTAGTTTGTATCAGTAGTGTTCCGGATACTACTTCCAAGATTAACTTTACAGCAGATAAATCTGCTTTCGACAAAAATGGAATTCAGTGGGTAATCAACCCGTTAGATGAATTTGCATTAACAAAAGCGGTTAAACTTCAGGAATCCCAGGGTGCAACTGTAACAGTGATCAACGTAGGAGATGCTGCTACAGAACCGGTGATCAGAAAGGCATTAGCTATTGGTGCCAATGATGCGGTAAGAGTAAACCTGGACCCTAAAGACAGCTATTCTACAGCAAAAGAAATTGCTGCTGTAGCTCAGAACGGAGGGTATGACCTTATCCTTTGCGGGAAAGAGTCCATTGATTATAACGGGGGTTCTGTACCGGGAATGGTAGCTCAGTTATTGAACCAGCCTTTCGTGAATGCTTCTGTAGGATTGGATGTAAGCGGAAGTGAAGCTACGGCCATCAGAGAAATTGAGGGCGGTAAAGAAACAATATCAGTAAAATTACCTGCCATAATCGCAGGACAAAAAGGATTGGTAGATGAAAAAGATCTTATCATCCCGAATATGAGAGGAATTATGTCTGCAAGAACGAAGCCTTTACAGGTAGTGGAGCCTTCTTCTTCTGAGGTGAAAGTTCAGGGAGTATCTTATGACAGCGTTCCGCCAAGAGCTGCTGTGAAAATGGTTTCTCCTGACAACCTGGATGAATTGGTAAGATTACTTCACGAAGAAGCTAAAGTAATCTAAAACTTAGAAGCTGGAAGTCAGAAGAAGGAAGGTCAAAAAACTTAATCTGAATCCACTTTTAATTTTAAATTTTTAAATCTCTCAATCTTTTAATTTTTAAATTTAACATAATGGCAGTATTCGTATACGCAGAAAATATAAACGGAGTTTACAAAAAAGCAGCTCTGGAAGCAGTTTCTTATGCTAAAGCAATTGCAGATCAGGCAGGAGACACTGTTACAGCAATCTCTGTAAACCCAACGGATTCTTCAGATTTATTATACAAATATGGAGCATCAAACGTTATCAATGTTAAAGACGAAGGTCTTAAAAGCTTCTCAGCAAAAGCATTTGCTCAGGCTGTAAGTGAAGTGGCAGACGGAAATACTATTGTTTTCCCTCACACTACAGATGCTTCATCTATCGCTCCAATGCTTGCAGTAATGAAGAATTATTCTTTAATTACCAATGTTTTGGAAGCTCCTGAAAGTCTTTCTCCGTTCCAGGTGAAAAGAAGAGCATTCTCAGGAAAAGGATTTATGCATGCAAAAGCTGAAGGAAACGGGGTAATTATTACCGTTTCACAGAATGCTTTCGGAGTAAAAGAAAATGCAGTATCAGGTTCTGAAGAAGTGAAAAACTTATCAGTAGCCAACGAAGATACTAAAGTGATCTCTCACGAGCAGAGTTCAGGTAAATTAGACCTTAAGGAAGCTGAAGTTGTTGTTTCTGCAGGAAGAGGGATGAAAGGTCCTGAAAACTGGGGAATGATTGAAGAGCTTGCTAATGTTTTAGGAGCTGCTACAGCATGTTCCAAGCCGGTTTCTGATATCGGATGGAGACCTCACACAGAGCACGTAGGACAAACAGGTAAAGCAATTTCACCAAATCTTTATATCGCAGTAGGAATTTCCGGAGCTATCCAGCACCTGGCGGGAGTAAACTCTTCTAAAACCATCGTAGTGATCAACAACGACGCTGAAGCACCATTCTTCAAGTCTGCTGATTACGGGGTAGTAGGAGATGCATTCCAAATTATTCCTGCATTAACTGAGAAGATTAAAGCAATCAAAGGATAAGAAAGTCAATAGAGAATTGTCAATTCGCTGCGCTGTCAATTATATAAGATTAATAGGTACAGCCAGCATTCACTTATGAAATAAAACTGACCATTCACTATTCACAATTTTCACACATAAAAATAAAAGTTCGGGCTTTTCCGGGCTTTTATTTTTGCGTAAAAAACTGAAAACACAATAAAAAATTAATCTATATTTGTAGCTATGGATTATAAGCAGCTAATTATTCGCGGAATATCGTACAGCCAGACCCAATCGGGGGCTTACGCTTTGTTATTGGAACATGAAGAAACACATATAAAATTACCTGTTGTTATAGGAAATTTCGAGGCTCAGTCTATCTCGCTGGGACTGGAAAAAGACATCCATCCGCCACGTCCGCTTACCCATGATTTATTCACAAAATTTATAGTTTCTGCCAATTATGAATTGGTTTCTGTAATTATTTATCAAATCGTAGACGGCGTATTTTTTTCTAATATCAATTTTAAAAATAAAGCTACCG
Organism: Chryseobacterium endalhagicum; assembly: GCF_016745235.1. Classification (GTDB taxonomy): domain Bacteria; phylum Bacteroidota; class Bacteroidia; order Flavobacteriales; family Weeksellaceae; genus Chryseobacterium; species Chryseobacterium endalhagicum. The sequence goes on from NZ_JAELVM010000001.1 coordinate 1,932,453, forward strand.
AAGAAGAGCTGATCTTAGATGCAAGAACTTCTGATGCCGTTGCCATGGCCGTAAGATTCGATGCCCCTATTTTCACGACTCAGCAGGTGCTGAATGAAGCAGGAATTCTTCTTGAGCTGGAAGACGTTTCAAAAGAAGAACAGCCGTTCTCTGAAACCGTACAGTCTGAAGATAATTTAAAAGATTTATCTATGGAGGAGCTTCAGAAATTACTGGAAGATGCTGTAAAAGAAGAAGACTTTGATACGGCTTTGGAAATCCAGGAAGAAATTAAAAGGAGGAAAAAGAAAATTGATTAAAAGAGACACTTTATACTAAACTATGAATTTAAAATTACGACTGACCATCCTCAGTTTTCTCCAGTTTTTTGTTTGGGGAGCATGGCTGATTACGATGGCTAATTTTTGGTTCGGTACAAAACACTGGGACGGAACCCAGTTCGGGGCCGTTTTCGGAACCATGGGAATAGCTTCCATTTTTATGCCGACCATTACCGGGATTATTGCTGACCGCTGGGTAAATGCGGAACGTATCTTTTCGGTACTGCACATCCTGTATGGCGTTATACTATTTATACTGCCTCATTCCGCAGATCCTAATTCTTTCTTCTATCTGATGCTTTTGGCCATGTGTTTTTATATGCCGACCATTGCACTGGCGAATTCCATTTCTTACACCGTTTTGAAAAACAGTAATCTGGATGTGGTGAAAGACTTTCCGCCGATCCGTGTCTGGGGAACCATTGGGTTTATTGTAGCCATGTGGATTACCAATCTTACAGGAAACAAAGCTACGGAAGGACAGTTCTACATTGGTGGAGCTATCGCGATATGTCTGGGAATTTATGCACTGACGTTACCGAAATGTCCGCCGCAGAAGCTGATTGATAAAAATGCACCGTTATCCGAGCAGTTGGGTCTGAACGCGTTCAAGCTTTTCGGAAGCTACAAAATGGCCCTGTTCTTTTTGTTTTCCATGCTTCTGGGAGCGGCACTTCAGCTGACCAATGCCTACGGAGATGTATTCTTAAGTGAATTTTCACATTTCCCGAAATATGCAGATTCATTTGTAGTACAGAGATCTACGATTATTATGTCTATCTCTCAGGTATCAGAAACCCTTTTTATTCTGGCGATTCCTTTCTTCTTAAAGAAATTCGGGATTAAAAAAGTAATGCTGATGTCTATGCTCGCATGGGTATTGAGATTTGGATTCTTTGCCTACGGAGTTCCGGACGGATTCGGGCTTTCGCTGATCATCTTCTCGTGTATCGTATACGGAATGGCTTTTGATTTCTTCAATATTTCAGGGTCTCTTTTCGTAGAAACCACTACCGACAAAAAGATAAGATCATCCGCTCAGGGGTTGTTTATGATGATGACCAATGGTTTCGGAGCGCTGTTCGGAAGTTATATTGCAGGTTGGGCGATTGATAAATTTTTCACACACAGATTTACGAATGTTGCAGATTTGTCTACGTATCTGGACACAACAGCAGATAATCCTACTTTCCTGCAGATTCTTAAAAACAGTTTCAACTCGGCAGTAAATGCAGACGGGACGCTTTCGTCCGTAGTCATGGTGAAGGACTGGCAGAACATCTGGCTGTCTTTTGCGATCTATGCATTGATTCTTGCCGTATTTTTTGCGGTTTTATTCAGACATAAACATAATCCGGAAGAAGTTTCTTCAGTGAAACATTAATTCTATTGAACTGATTATTAAAATATTAAATTGCACTTTCAAAAAAAGTGCAATTTTTTTTTATTTTCGGGCAACCTTTTATAGTAAATCCCGTCTTATAGATAGAAACTGATACATGGAGCATCTTGAAAAGAATTTTTTACTGGCAAAAAAACAGGACCGGAGAGCCCAGAAAGCTCTGTACGAGATGTTTTCGGCTAAAATGCTGGCCATTGCAAATTCTTATGTCAACAATATCCATGACGCCGAAGATATCCTGATCAGCGCATTTATGAAATGTTTTACGAAGCTGGATGAATGCAGGGAATGGAAAAGCTTCCCGTTCTGGCTGCGGAAAATTATAGTCAATGATTCTATAAGCTTCGTCAGGAGAAACAGGAATATCCTGTATGCCGATATAGAAATTGCAGATGATTATTCTGATGACGAGGGAGATGAACGGCTGGAGGATCTCAATATTGAGGAAATACTTTCACAGATGCCGGCGGGATACAGATTGGTTTTCAATTTATATGTCTTTGAAGAGAAAAAGCATCAGGAGATCGCAGAAATTCTGAATATTTCGGAAGGTACCAGTAAAAGCCAGCTGAGTAAAGCAAAAAAATGGCTGACGGAATTTTTAAAAGCAAAAGAAAATGAAAAAAGAAATACTGAAACAATTAAGATCTGAGTACGAAAGGCTCGAAATAAAGCCTTCTGCGGATCTTTGGGACAGGATGGAGCAGGAGATGGAAGATAAGCCGGTTTTGAGCGTTAAAAAGCCGTTTCAATGGTGGGGATATGCTGCCGCTGTATTGGTATTGCTTTCTGTAGGAACAATGATTTACTATTATAGTTTTAAAACTGAATTTGATTACAAAAAGACAGATTATATCGTGAAAAAGGGGCTTGACAAAAAAATAAAACCTGTAAACTCCGATCCCATCAGCCAGCCTGTGACTCCTGAAGTAGAACCGATTAGGAATGAGGAAACGAGAATAGTCCGTGAAGACCATAAAAAAGTAACTCCGGAAAAGGTTTTAACTCCTAAAAATGAAGAAAAAATAAATACTGTTAAAATTCCTGAACATAAAGAACAGCAGATTGTGATCCATCAGGCTAAGACCATTAATAAAGATCAGGAAAAGACGGTAGTGAACAGCCCGGACCGTTCTGCCATGGCAGAGGTTAAAAGATCAAAATCAAGTTACATCAGTTCGGATGATCTTCTTTTAGGAAGAGAACTGGAGAAAACCCGTGCAAGATCAAACAGAGATAACCGGAAGTTTGGGGTTATTAATCTGGATAAAATTGTCCCGGATGTAGGTAATGTAACGGTTTTGGGAGTGACAGTCTATCTGGAGGATTCCAAATAAATCACAAACACTTTGTACAAAAATAAAATACTGTCCTGAATGAGGTCAGAGAGAACGTATTGTCAAAAAAAAACAGAAAAAATATGAGAACCAAATTGGCTTTAATGGCGGCTGCCTTAGCTTTTACCTGCAGCTTTGCCCAGGAAAAAACGGATGTTGAATACAAAATAAATCGGTATTCTAAAAAGATCGACAGCATTGTAGTATCCGAAAAATCAAAAATGAATACAGAACTGGATATTATCGACAGCAATTTCACTGAAAAAAAGATCACATCAGAGGAAAAACAGAAGCAGCGTGAAGAAACGGCCCTGAAGTATCAGCAGATCATCAACGAAAAGGTAGATGCCCAGCAGCATGAGCTTGAACTGGCAACCAAAGAGATGGTAAAGAACTCCGTATTAATGGACCGTGATTCGGCACGCTCCAAAAACGAGGTTTGGCTGGGTTTTGACGGAATCAATATGAAGTTTGCAGATAAAAAGAACAGACGCCGAGATCCTAAATTTTATCTGAGAACCGTTGACTTTTCAGCGAGCATCATGGGAAGCGGACTAACTTCAAAAGACGAACCTTTCAGTTTTTACAATAGCGATTCGGATACGAGAAACACCATCTTTAATTCTTCTCAGTTTGCTTTCCGCTACGAAGATCAGATCGGAGGATTCAAAAGCCCGGTTTTTTACCGCATCGGTTTGGGGGTAAGATCAGACAAGTACGTTCCAAAATACGGACAGGTTTTCAAGCAGGAAAACAATACACTTTTTGTGGATGATTTCGACAGAGGCAGCTTAAGAAATACGAAATTAAATATTACTTATCTGTACGTTCCGGTGGATTTAAGGTTTGTTTTAAATCCGAAATACATAGAATACGAAGGTGTAAAATATCTGGATAACAGGAAAAGACAGCTGAGCCTGATCATGGGAATTTACGGCGGTGTGAAGGTAGGAAGTGTGAATTATATTAAATATTCCAATGTCAACAGCAAAAGGATTGTAGAGAGGGAAAGAATCATGAATGGAGTGAATGATTTTGTAGTCGGAGGTAAATTCGGAATCAGCTATGCGGGCTTCAATCTCTTTGTTCAGAAAGATTTTAACCCGATATTTAATGACAGTGCCCTGCTGAAGAAAAAATATGGACTCCAGTTCGGTATTGAGATCGCTAATCTTGATTTTTAATTAAATAATAAAAGTTCATTTTCATTGAATTAAATGCAAAATTTGAGGTTTTTCTTTAGGACTAACAATCGTTTGGGTGAAGATAAGCCGTTTTTAAAACACACTGGTTAAAAGTGTTTTTTTTTTTGTATTTTGGCACTTTAGTAAATATGAAAAATATTCAGTTATTAGGTTTGATTTTAGTGGTAGCAGGCAGTTTTATGCCTCTTGTTCATGTGCCTATTATCGGCAACTGGAACTACTGGAAGCTGGATCATTATCTGGCCATTGCATGCTGGATTTTTGCGGCATGTGCCGTTTTTGGAATCGTTAATAACAGTGCGAAAATCGTAAGGCTTTTTGGAATCCTTTTGGTTTTATTATTTGCATTTACGCTGGTTGCTGTTAAAATGCAGTCTCTGGACTATTTCAGCTTTCTTCCGTTTAAATCCTGGAGAGAAGCTTTTGCAGGCGTTGTAAAACTGAAATGGGGCTGGATAGTAGAATTTTTAGGCGCTTTCCTTATGATTGTCGCTGTTGGTAATAAAAAAGTAAATAATCGGACACAGATATGAAACACTTAAAAATGGCATCAGCAGCTTTATTGATGTTGGTGTTTTCTCAGGCTCAATCTCAGAAAACAACATTTAGCAAACCGGATCAGCCGGCCAGATGCAAGGAGATCAGGGATGGGAAATTTCTTAGGGCTAACTACCCACAAGGAATCTGGTATATGACCGTCAAAGATAATATCCAGATGGAGTATACTAATAATGGGAAAGATTACATAAAATCTACACTGGTTTTTGTAGACGACTGCAATTATAAAGCTATTGTTCTGGAAAAGTCGGACAAGAACGACCCTGTTAAGCTGGGTGATGTTTTCAATAATGAAATTGTTGAAACCCAGAATAATATGATTAAAGTACATACCAAAATTGAAAACGGGAACTACGAAATCATCTATATAAAAGTAAAAAAATAGATTAGTATATTAAGGCCGGAAGGCTGAAGTTTTGTTTAAAAAAGTAAAATATAATACACATGAAAGAAGTATTCATTGTTTCCGCAGTAAGAACACCTATCGGGAGTTTTATGGGAAGCCTTTCAACGGTTCCTGCTACGAAGCTGGGGTCTGCTGCTGTAAAAGGAGCATTAAATAAAATCAATCTTGATCCTAAGAATGTTCAGGAGATCTATATGGGGAATGTACTGCAGGCAGGAGAAGGCCAGGCACCGGCCCGTCAGGTGGCTTTGGGTGCAGGTTTGTCTATTGAGACGCCTTCTACTACAGTAAATAAAGTATGTGCTTCTGGAATGAAAGCGGTAACAATGGCAGCGCAGGCTATTAAAGCAGGTGATGCTGAAGTAATCGTTGCCGGAGGTATGGAAAATATGTCTATGGTTCCTCATTACTACAATGCAAGAGTTGCTACTAAACTGGGAGATATCAAAATGCAGGACGGAATGGTGCTGGATGGTCTTACAGACGTATACAACAAAGTGCACATGGGCGTATGTGCAGAGAAATGTGCGGTAGATTACAGCATTTCAAGAGAAGATCAGGATAATTTTGCAATAGAATCTTACAAGAGATCTGCAAAGGCCTGGAGCGAAGGGAAATTCACTGAAGAAGTAGTTCCTGTAGAAATTCCTCAAAGAAAAGGAGATCCTGTGATTTTCGCTGAAGATGAAGAATACAAAGCGGTTAACTTTGACAGAATTGCAACACTTCCTACCGTATTCAAAAAAGAAGAGGGAACAGTAACTGCTGCCAATGCTTCTACATTGAATGACGGTGCTTCTGCTTTGATCCTTGTTTCTAAGGAAAAAATGGAAGAACTTGGACTTAAGCCTTTGGCAAAAATCGTTTCTTATGCTGATGCAGCTCAGGAGCCTGAAAACTTTACAACAGCCCCTGCAAAAGCTTTACCGATTGCTCTTAAAAAAGCTGGTTTAGAGGTTTCTGACATCGATTTCTTCGAATTCAACGAAGCGTTCTCTGTAGTAGGACTTGCCAATAACAAGATCTTAGGACTGGATGCATCTAAAGTAAACGTAAACGGAGGAGCAGTAGCCATCGGACATCCACTGGGAAGTTCAGGATCCAGAATCATCGTGACACTGATCAACGTATTGAAGCAGAATAATGCAAAATACGGCGCTGCAGCGATCTGTAACGGTGGTGGAGGAGCTTCCGCTATCGTGATTGAAAATATGTAAAATTCTCTTACAGAATATTTTACCATTAAGGAATCGATAATTTTTCTAAAATCTAATCGATTTCTTAATGGTTTTTCTATTTTTGTGCTACTAATACTTATTTGAAATGTCTGAAATTGAGAATCAACAACCTCAAAACATAAAGAATAATCCACGGATTATGAAGGCCTGGGCCGTATACGACTGGGCAAATTCTGTTTATTCACTGGTGATTACATCCACTATTTTCCCTATTTATTACTCCATACTCACTACCGCGTACGAGAAAAAGGAGTATGTGGAGGAAACAAAATCCTGGATTGATGTTCCGGTAAGGCATATGATCAAGATTTTCGGGAAAGAATATCAGCCTGATGCAGTATATGGATACTCACTGACGATATCGTTTTTTATCGTGGTGCTGCTTTCTCCGTTCCTGTCTTCACTGGCGGATACCATCGGAAATAAAAAATCTTTCCTGCAGTTTTTCTGTTATCTTGGGGCTACCTCATGTATGGGGCTGGCTATGTTTACAGGGATGCATAATGTATTTTTAGGTCTCCTTTTCAGCATTACGGCGAGTGTCGGGTTCTGGGGAAGTCTGGTGTTTTACAACTCCTTCCTGCCGGATATTGCCACGCGGGATAAGCAGGATGCACTTTCTGCGAAGGGATATGTATATGGATATTTAGGTTCTGTAGTTCTGGTGGTGATTTGTCTGGTACTGATTCAGGTTTTTGCAAAAGGAGCGGCGCAGCAGCTTTTATTTACAAGAATCAGTTTCCTTCTGACAGGGGCATGGTGGTTTGGTTTTTCTCAGTATACTTTCAAACATCTTCCACAGTTTGGGGATGTGAAGGAAAAGCTTCCAAAAGATCTTGTATTGCTTAATTATAAGAATATCTTTAAAAAACATGAAGAACAGGGTGGTTTCTTCGAGGTTTTGAAGGACAACATGAGCTTCTACAAAGACATTGCGAAAGAGAGTTTTCACGAGCTGTTTAAAGTGGGCGGCGTATTGTTTAAAGATAAAAACCTGAAATTTTTCCTTTCCAGTTTCTTCTTTTACAGTGTCGGGATGCAGACTATTTTCCTGATGGCGACCTTATTTGGAAAGAGTGAGATCAATCTGGCTCAGGATAAGCTGATAGGAACGCTTTTAGTGATTCAGATCGAAGCCATTATCGGGGCGGTGATATTCTCCAGATTATCAAGAAAGATCGGGAACAAGAATGTGATCTCCATTGCCATTGTTTTATGGATCGTTGCCTGTTTATGGGCTTATTTCCTGAATAAGGAAAATCCTACGGTAGAATATCAGTTCTATGGGGTAGCGGCAGTGGTTGGACTGGTAATGGGCGGGCTGCAGGCTATGTCCAGATCTACCTATTCAAAGCTTCTTCCGGAAGATTCTATGGAAAATACCACGTATTTCAGTTTTTATGACGTACTGGAAAAGATAGCAATTATTATAGGAACATTTATTTTTGCAACATTGATTGAGCATTTTAACAATATGCGTATCGCAGCACTTTCCATGACCATATTCTTTGCGGCAGGACTTGTTTTGATCCGCTTTTTAAAAGTAAATAGGTTAAAAAACAGCTGATCATTTCAATCCTGATTTTAACGAATAATATAAAGATGTCTTAAGTTTAAGGCATCTTTTTTATTAAAATACGATGAATCTAAAAGAAAAACAATCAGGTTTCGTCAATGATCTGACTGTAAAATGAACAAATGTTTTTATAGGTTGTGGAATTCAGTCAGATAGCTGGCATTTTAATTGTATCAGATTTGAAAAATAATATTAATATGAAAATTATGAAAAAGACACTGGCTTTCTTTATTGTTTTAGTCGGAATCAATGCAGCCTATGCACAAACAACCACAAAAACCACGAGTACTCATGGGGAAAGTAAGCAGACTGGTAAAAATATTGAAGTGGATGGAGTGGGAAATAAGCAGACCTATTCGTCAGATGGAGGAAATGCCTCAGTAGAGGGCGTGAATAATGTAATTACCATCACAGGTTATGTCAATAAGCTGGAAGTAGCGGGGTCGGGTAATACGGTATATGTAGATAAAGTTTCACGTATTGAACTGGAAGGAACGACTAATAAGGTGTTCTATAAAACATCTCCCACAAAATCGGGAAAAGCTGAAATTTCTTCGACGGGAGTAGGCAACAGTGCCGTGAAAAAGTAATCAGGGATCTGACTTCGAAAGATAAAAAAGGGAGTTGAATTTATTATTCAGCTCCTTTTTTTAGCATAAAATCTCTATTGTCTCTGATTAAGATATTTATAGTCTTTCATTTATTTCTTGCGGTTTGATTGATAACTAAACGAAAATATTGTTTATTTTTCACTAAATATTGATTTTTTTTGTTTATTTGTAGATCTAATTTAAAGGAAAAATGATTAAAAAAATTCTACTCCTCTGTCTGGTGGGATGCTTTATCCTTGGTTTTTCACAAAGCCTGAGACCCATCGCTCAAAAAATCTCTGAATCTCATTCCGGGAAAAATAATTTTCAAAAGTATGATTTGTTTGAAGCGAATACATCTTCAGCCCAACTTCCCGAATACAAACGGGCGGCAACTGATATTACAGTCATGAATCTGAAATCTGCAGAACTGGAAAGGCTGATGAAGGAAAAACCGGAATATCTTGAAATAAGTTTTCCTTTCGATGGCAATAAGCAAATCACAGTTGAACTTTACAAAAACCAGATTTTCACCAATGATTTTAAAGTGGTAACCAATAAAGGAAACATTGTGAATTATACTCCGGGTGCCTATTACATCGGAATTGTGAAAGGAGATAATACTTCTGTAGCAGCCTTCAGCTTTTTTAATAATGATATTGTAGGTGTAGCTTCCACTTCCGGACTGGGAAATGTAGTTTTGGGAAAAGCAAAAAATGCGGAAGACTTTGTGAGCTATTCAGAAGCTAAGCTTACCGGTGCCAATCCTTTTGTTTGCGGGGTAGATGAACTGAAGGAAAATCAGGCAAAAAACATCTCGTTCGATCCGGCAGCCGGTAAAAAAGCAATGACGGAAAACTGTGTGAGAATCTATTACGAAGTTTGTTTTAAACCTTATCAGAATAATAACTCTAATACAACCACAACGACCAACTGGCTAACGGCCGTTCACAACAACATTGCTGCACTTTACACCAATGACGAGATCAGAGTGGCACTGAATGAGATCTTCATCTGGACCACGCAGGATCCTTACACCGGAACGCCTAACACGAATCTGTCCAATTTTAGAAATAACAGGCAGACTTTTAACGGTGATCTGGCCCATCTGATCAATGCACCGTCTACGACCAGTGTGGCGTACGTTAATTCTTTATGCGGAACGTATAAGCATGCCTATTCCGGCATTTCTCAGACCTATTCCAATGTTCCGGTATATTCATGGACTATTCAGGCAATGACGCATGAAATGGGACACAGTTTAGGATCTCCTCACACCCACGCATGTGCCTGGAACGGAAATAATACGGCTATCGACGGTTGTGGAGCTCAGGCAGGTTACAGTGAAGGCTGTACAGGCCCGATTCCTTCTTCCACGGTTAAAGGAACCATTATGAGCTACTGTCATCTTGTTTCCGGGGTTGGGATTAGTTTCAGTAACGGTTTTGGTCCGCAGCCTGCTGCCTTGATCAGAAATACGGTAGATTCAAAACCTTGCCTGGGAACCAACTGTACCACTGCCTGTACCTCTACCATTACGCAGATGAACATTTCAGATATTACCCAGGTTTCAGCGAATGCAGCCTTTACGGATGCCGTTTCTACATCCTGGAAATACAAACTTACCAAAATGGATGAAACCCTTGTGCAATCAGGAAATACAAATTCTCCAACACTTAATTTTACAAGTCTTCAGCCTGCCACCTATTATAAATTGTCTATAGGCACGAACTGCTCAGGATCAAATGCTTTTCAAAAAACTCAGGCATTTCTTACGGATGGAGCATGGTGCGACGGAGCTTTGTTTACAGATACGGGAGGCCAGACGGGAGGATATGCAAACGATGAAACGATTGTTAAAACATTTTATCCTTCTTCCGGAGCTTTGACGATGACTTTTACAGATTTTGCGTTAGAGCAGGATTATGATTTTATGTATGTTTACAATGGTCCGTCTACAGCATCGCCTTTATTTGCAAACGGAAATAATCTGACGGGAAGTACAGTACCGGGGCCATTCACTTCTACTCATGCTTCGGGAGCAATTACGGTAAAATTTGTATCTGATCCCGGCGTTACGGGGAATGGCTGGAAAGCGGCTTTTTCTTGTAATGTTTTAGGCGTTGATGATGTGGTTAAAAATGAAAGTCAGATCAGTATTTATCCTAATCCTGCAAAAAATATTATTGTTATCTCTTCTAAAGAGTCGCTAAGATCATATAAAATTTATGATGAAGCAGGAAGGCTGGTCATGTCAGCTTCTTCATTAAAAGGAAATAAGCAGGAAATCAATATTTCATCAATGCTTACAGGAAATTATATCGTAACGGTAGAAACCGAGAAGCAGACGGTAAATAAAAAGCTAATCAAGCATTAATCTTATTATTTAAGATATTCATAAAAAAGCCTGAAATGATCAGGCTTTTTTGATGTATTGAAATGGAATGATCCTGTTTCTTTTGGATTTCTCAAAGCAGGAAACTGTTTTTCTGTGTAAATAAATATGAATTCGGCTTGAGTTTTGCTTATATTCAGCGGAATAATTTTAACTTTGTAAAAAGATTTATTGTCAAAATGACGAACCCTCTATTTTATGCAAAAATAATTCTGTTTGGAGAATATGGGATGATTGAAGACTCCCAGGGGCTTGTAGTACCTTACAGTTTCTATAAGGGAACCCTTAAATTCTCAGATTTAAGCTCTGAATTTGAGCTGAAATCCAACAGACATCTGCAGAAATACTCTGATTTTCTTGCGGCGCTTGACCTTTCCGATGATTTTAAATTGGATATCAAAAGCTTTAAAAACGATATTGAATCCGGACTTTTCTTTGATTCCAACATTCCACAGGGATATGGTGTAGGAAGTTCAGGGGCTTTAGTGGCTGCTATTTTTGAAAGATATGCACTCAATAAATTAGATCCTGAACAGATTTCAAAAGAAAATCTTAAAAAATTAAAAACAGTTTTCGGGGAAATGGAAAGTTATTTCCATGGCAAAAGTTCTGGTATGGATCCATTGATCTGCTACATGAACCTGCCGATCCTCATTGAAAATAAAGAAAACCTGGACCGGGTTTCTATTCCTGAAGGCGAAAAAGGTAAAGGTGCAATATTCCTTATCGACAGCGGTATCACGGGAGAAACCGGACCTATGATTCAGATCTTCTTCGAGAAAATGAAAACGGAAGGTTTCCGTAAAACCCTGAAAGAAGAGTTCATCCGTTACAACAACGCATGCATCGAATCTTTCCTTAAAAAAGACATGAATCCTTTCTTCAGAAACCTGAAAAAGCTTTCACATTGGGCGTATGAACATTTCCGTCCGATGATTCCTGAAAGTATTTTTAACATCTGGAAAAAAGGCCTTGATTCTAATGCCTATTATCTGAAACTCTGCGGAAGCGGCGGCGGCGGATATATTCTGGGCTTCACCAAAGATTATGCGAAAGCAGAAAAAATGCTTGAAGGCTTCCAAAAAGAAGTGATTTACAGATTTTAAACAGGTTGGAATGAATTCTGAAAAAGAAACTTTCCAATCTAAAAATGATGTCTCTAAATCTCTATTTTACAGATTCTCACAATTCGTGGGCTTTCTGATCGGCGCACGTTTTTTCGTTGCAGTATTACTGACTTTTGCCCTGTATGTATCTACATTTTTCTTGTTTAACCAGGATGAAACCTTCAGAAAATTTGTCTTCGACTTTAAAGTACACGGCATTATTTTCTGTACGGTCATCACTATTCTGGCCGGGGGAATTATCAACCAGTTTTATGATCTGGAAAAGGATCACGTGGTAAAACCTTTCCGGACGAGGATTCAAAGTTTTATCAAGCAGAAGTATTTCTTATATGCCTATCTCGCACTCACGGTGATTTCTCTTGGCGTGGCGTGGATGATTTCCCATAAAGTTTTCGTTTTTTTTCTTGTCTATCAGTTTTTTATGTGGTTTTACAGCCATAAATTAAGCAGGATACTGATAATCAATAATCTTACGTTTGTAAGCCTTACCTTATATCCTTTCTTCGGAATGATGGTGTATTACGAGACTTTTTCACGAAAAGTAATGCTGATGGCCATTTTCCTTTTCCTGATTCTTTTATGCATCGATATCGTGAAAGATATGCTGACGAAAAGCGTTGATAAAGCATTTGGCTATACTACCATTCCGAACTATTTCAAAAATAAAAATACCCAGGTTATTATCATCTCTTTGCTGGTGGTTACAATAGCTGTTTCTATGAAACTGATCACCAAAACAGGGATTTCAGGTTTTATGGCTTACTATTTTACCGGCGGACTTTTTGTGATGATCCTGTGTATTTATCTTTTACTGAATTCTTCCCGGAGAAGTAAATTCTTCACACTCAATATTTTAAGGTTTTGGGTTTTTGTGGGAATTATCGCCATGCTTCTGAATGGAATTGAGAGCAAATTATAGAAAAATTTCTTTAAATAAACTGAGGTTATTATTACCTTTGCAAAACTAAATTTAATAAAAAGGAATGCCCATTTTTAACGATACTAAAGTAGCATTTGCAGACAAGTCTGATGCACAATTGAGAAAGGCGTACTGGATGTTTAAAATGATTGAACAGCCTGCTCTTACCAGCCTTGGAACTTCAGTTCTTAATTTTACGGTACACAACAATTTTCCGTTCGTTACAGGAATTGTAAAAAGTACTTTGTTTGAACAGTTCTGCGGAGGTGAAACCCGTGAAGAAAGCATGAAGGTGGTGAAACAGCTTTTCAAAAGAGGCGTAGGAAGTATTTTCGATTACTCTATTGAAGGGAAGGAAGATGAAGAAACTTTCGATGCGGTATGCAAAGAGATCAAGGACATCATCAGATTTTCGGTAGGAAATCCTGCGATTCCTTTTATTGTATTTAAACCGACTGCCTTTGGAAGAATTGATCTGTATGAAGCGGTAGGAAAAGGGGCTGAACTTACTTCAAGCCAGAAGGAGGAATGGGAAAGAGTCGTTAAAAGATTTGATGAAGTATGCAGCCTTTGCCATGAAAATGACAAAAAGGTAATGGTAGATGCAGAAGAAACCTGGATGCAGGATTCGGCAGACCAGCTTTGTGAAGAAATGATGGAAAAATATAACCGGGAAAAGCCGATTGTATGGAATACTATTCAGATGTACAGAACCGGAAGACTGGAATATATGGAGGCTCATCTTCAGAGAGCAAGGGAAAAGAATTATTTTATCGGGTATAAGATCGTTCGTGGGGCTTATATGGAGAAGGAAAGAGCAAGAGCAGCGGAAAAAGGCTACACAGACCCGATTCAGCCGACTAAAGAGGCATCCGATATAAATTATAATGCCGGAATTGATTTTGTCATGAATCATCTGGATAAAGTATCTGCCTTCTTCGGGACTCATAATGAAATCTCTTCGGAGCTGGTGATGGATAAAATGAAATCCAAGTCTCTTGAAAACGGAAATCCACACGTCTATTTCGGACAGCTTTACGGAATGAGTGATAATATTACCTTCTATCTTTCCGATAAGGGCTATAATGTAGCTAAATATCTTCCATACGGACCTGTAAAGGATGTTGTTCCATATCTTACCAGAAGAGCGAGAGAAAACACCTCTGTGGCCGGACAGACCGGTAGAGAGCTGGGATTGATCAAGAAAGAACTGGATCGAAGAAGGAAGTAATAAAAACTTTAAAAAATAGATAAAAGACCTGCAGAAAACTGTAGGTCTTTTTGTTGATATATTAACAGAAAAACTAAGTGTTCATTATCAATTTGAGTAATTTATTAACATTAATAATAATTTCTTTAAAACCTAAATATGTTGAAAATGTGTTAAATTTATTAGCTTTTTATTGTTTATTTTATTATAATTTATTATATTTGATTAAACCATTAAAAACTAATTTATGAAAAAAACTCTACTAGTTGCTGCTATAATAGCGGCTAACTTTGCTATCGCACAAACCTACAGCAATGGAGGTTTAAGTACAGGAGCTACTTCTAAAGGCGGGACTGCCGCACCTGCCGGATATACATGGTCTGAACTTCAGAATAACACAGGAAATACTACAGAATCCAATACAAGCCTCGGGCTGGGAGGAACATCCAGCTCAATTACCGCAAGTTTCTTCCTTGCTGATGATTTTACAGTTCCATCCGGAAGTTCCTGGCAGATTACCACCATTGATTTTTTTGCTTATCAGACGAATTATGCAGGAACTACAGCCCCTTTTAATACTGTAAGAGTAAATATATTCAGCTCGGATCCTTCGGTGGCCGGTGCTGTCAGTGTATTCGGAGATGATACAACCAACAGGTTCTCTGCAGCAGCAGACGCTCTAATGTACAGAACCGGAAATACAACTGTACCGGCTGCAGCGACACCCGGAACCACCCGGAAAATTTGGAAAGTAACCGCTAATACACCAAAAACTCTGGGACCAGGAACCTACTGGGTAAAATACCAACTGCAGAATGTGGTGATGGCCAATGCAGGCTTCTTGCCACCGGTTACCATTGTTGGAAGCCGGGGACTTCCTGCTTTCAATGCCAAACAGTATGATGCTATTGGCGATACATGGGCCCCTTTGATGGATGGAGGAAATCCAGCAGCAGCTCCGGATGTTCCTTTAGATATGCCATTTGTGGTTACTTTTACCTCTACTACATTAGGAACACAGGAAACCATGCAGTATGACAACAGGGTACAGGTATATCCGAATCCGGTAAAAGACAGTTTCAGAATCAATAATCCTGAAAAATTAAAGATCAGTACCGTAGAAATTATCGATGCTTCAGGAAAAGTGGTTAGAACTGTAAAAGGTTCGGAGGAGTATACGGTTTCAGATCTGCCAAAAGGAAATTACATTCTGAAAATTAAGAATGAAGGCGGACTTACAAAAATTACAAAACTAATAAAGCAATAGCTTTAGTTTTCTTCTTCAAATATTTTTTATCCTGGCCATTTTCTTTGGCCAGGTTTTTTTAGGGCTCAAAACTCTCAAATTTTCCGTTTTCGTAGAACAGAACAATCCGTTTTATTTTATTTGTCTGATTTCCAGTGATTTGATTAATGATTTCATCTGTAGATTTTTCTAATCGCTGAGAATCCGATATATTTTCCTGCGTCTTATATGGGCGCGGTATAAACGATTCTCGGGGCTTCTCATTCACGGTCTCCATTTCCTCTTCGGCTCCAAAATCTTCATCGTCTTTCATCATGGTAAAGAGATCGGGGAGCGGAGTGGGTTTACCTTTCTCATCCCCGGTTCTTTCCTGCGGAGGAGAATCAACGTCCGGTAATTCTGACTTCAGCATTTCGCCTTCACCTGTAACCAGCCAATCCCAGAGGATTTCCGGGAAACGGGATTTAATCTTTATAATGAATTCCAGAGAAGGTTTGTTTCTTCCGGAAGTGATGTGCGAAATGGAAGATCGCTGCACATCTATTTCATCTGCAAACTCAGAAGGACTGAGATGGTAATGTTCTATAACTTTCGAAATTCTCTCATTTAAACTCATAAAAATAAGCTGTTGATTGTTTTACAAATGTAAATAAATAAATTTACATTGACAAATTACAAAAGTAAATAAAATTAAGATTTGTAATTATACAATTGTAAATAGATATAATATGCTAAAATACAGTACTTTACTCTATGATTTATTAACAATATATAGTAATTAGAAATGTAAACTCATCCTTTTACTTAATTAAAGTACTATAATTCATTTCAAATAGGCCACAAAAAGATCAATAACTATATATCCATTAATTGTATGATTATCAATATATTCAAATGTAAACAGTATTTATTGCATAGGAGGCTGATTTAAGCTTTAAATGCTAATAATCTATAAATTCCAACAATACACAAGTGTAAATTAAACCGTAATACTCTGTAAATATGATAACTATGGATAAATTTCTATCATTTTACAAGAATTTACCGGATTAAATTTGTTTAGCAGATAAGCAACAATTTTTTACTCGAGATTTATAGAAAATAGACGTGGTAAAAAGAAAAATAGTTGATTTACATTTGTATACTGTAACTTAAGGCTAAGTTTTCCACAATAATCATGTTTAACTATTTTATGGGTATTTGCTGATAAACAGACAATTATTCACTTAAAGTAATATTGTAAATGTGATTGATATGGATTTCATAACTTGCTGAATTGTAGTTGATTATTGTTTTTAGTTTAAATTATATTCAATTAACAATTTTATCCACAGACAAAATGGCAGTCAGTGGTGTTTGTGTAAATTACAAATGTTAATCAGTGTTTTTTACCTAAAAATGATTAAATTTGACTCTTGTAAATTATTTATAATGAATTTTGAAAAGATCTATTTTCCAAACCCTAATTTCTTAAACCGCTATATTTCCCCTGAAAAATTATTTTCTTACCTACAGAGCAATCTCAGCAGTTACATTCGTGAGATCGGAAGATCATATTTAGATAAACCTATTTATCAGTTAAGCATCGGGACAGGAACTATTAATGTTCTTGCGTGGTCACAGATGCATGGCAATGAATCCAATGCTTCCCACGCAATGCTGGATCTTCTGGAAACTTTAGATAAAGCTCCGGAAATGAAGGAGGATCTTTTCAGTAAGATTACGCTGGATTTTATTTTTATGCTCAATCCTGACGGATCAGAAAGATGGACAAGACTGAATGCAGCAGATATTGATCTGAATAGAGATTTTCATAATGAAGCCAGTACAGAAATAAAGTTCCTGAAAAAAGCTGCGGCTTCAAAGAAATACGATTATGCACTGAACCTTCATGAGCAGAGAACAATCTTTACTACGGACGGAATACATCCGGCAACTTTGTCTTTTCTGGCGCCTTCAGAAAACGTAGAGCGTACCGTAACGGACAATAGGAAGAAATGCATGGCTGTGATTGGAAAGGTTTATGAAGCTTTAAAGGAATTAATCCCTAACCAGATCGGAAGATATTCTGATGAGTTTTATCCGACTTCTACCGGAGACAATTTTATCAAGGCCGGAATGCCTACGATTTTGTTTGAAGGAGGGCATTTCGCCGATGATTATCCAAGAAAGGGAACCAGAAAATATTATACGGTAGCTTTATATTATGCACTAAAAGCAATCAGTGAATTGAACTCCGATATTGAAGGCTGGGAGAAGTATCTTGAAATTCCGGAAAATCAGGAAACCCATTATGATATTATTTACAGGAACGTAAAATTGAATACGGATCATGAGTGCATCCTTGATGTAGCCATACAATACAGGGAGATGAAAGAAGATGGAAAGGATGACATTTCTTTTGTTCCTTTTGTCATGGAAGTGGGTGAAGTGAAAAAAAGAAAAGGCTGGCTGGAAATAGACTGCACCGGGAAGAAATTTGTAGCGGCTACAAAATATCCCAAGCTGGATGCGCCTGCCGAATTTACGATAGAAGATTAAAGAACGGATTTTTTGCCGTGAGATATAAAATAAAACGTCCTCAAAAGCAATAGTTTTTGAGGACGTTATTTTTATTTAGACAAGAATCTAGTTAACCACTTTGATTCCGTTTGCTACAAATCTGATCTCTTCTTTTGGCGTTGTTATCGCGTCAATTTCAGCCTGAGGTTTTTTAGCATCCTCAGCGTAATGCTTCTGCTCATCAATAGAAGTTACTTTTCTTTCTGCAGTACCTTCCAGTACAACGTTTTTACCTTTTAAAGCGGTAGGCACGAAGAATGCATAATCTTTCATTTTTACGAAAAACTGAGAGTTATCTTCAGTCTGGATCGTAAGCCAGCATCCTTTTTTCTCGCATACATCGGTAACTTTTCCTTTAACAGCTACGCCTTCCACTTTTTTGTTGTCTTTTTTAAGTTTCTTGCTCAGTTTATCTACGGTAATGGCTTTAGATTCTGAAGAAACAACTCCCGCTCCGTAAACATCACCTACAATAGCATTTCCTGCAGGCGGTCCGGCCTTTTTCTGTGACGTCTCCTGTGCAAAAGCCAAAGTGGAAACACTTACAGCTGCTGCCAATAATATAGCCTTGAATTTCATTTTTAATATTTTTTTCAAAAGTACTAATTAAAATTGAATAACAATTGGATAAAAGGTTGATAAAAAACAGGTCATACAGGAAATTTTAAACAAACTTAAAAATGAATGGCAGATTTGTTTATATTTGACGCCTATACTTGACTATGCAGAAAAAACTGAAACTTTGGGACGCCGTTATGCTGGTAATGGGGTCTATGATCGGAAGTGGGATATTTATTGTAAGTGCCGATATGATGCGGAATTTAGGTTCCGGATTCTGGCTGATCATCGTCTGGATTATTACCGGAGTAATGACGGTAGCGGCCGCCATAAGCTATGGAGAGCTATCTGCTCTGTTTCCGAAAGCCGGCGGACAATATACGTATCTCAAGGAAATTTTCGGAAAAAGGATGGGTTTTCTTTACGGATGGGGCCTGTTTACTGTGATTCAGACCGGAACTATTGCGGCAGTGGCTATGGCATTCGGGAAGTTTACAGCGTATCTGGTTCCGTCATTAAATAAAGCAGCGCCTCTTTTTCAAAGCGGGGAATTTAAGATCACCTGGATACAGATTCTTGCCATTGCAGTGATCCTTTTGCTTACATACATCAATACCAGAGGGGTTCAGAGTGGAAAGTTTCTTCAGAATATATTTACAGGATCAAAAATTATTGCTTTATTAGGCCTGATCGCTGTAGGATTTATTTTGGTTGATTTCTCGCATATGGCAGAAAACTTCAGTCTCGGTTGGGATTCATTCAATAACCTTAAAAAAGACCTTACGGGTAGTTTTCTTAAGGAAGGCTGGGAACCCATCGGTGGAATGACGCTTATGGGAGGAATTGCAGCAGCTATGGTAGGTTCTGTTTTCAGTTCTGTAGCCTGGGAAAGTGTAACCTTCGTTTCTGGTGAAGTGGAGAATCCTAAGAAAAATATTGTCAAATCCATGATCTACGGAACTTCCGCAGTGATGATTTTATATTTAGCCGTTAATTTTGTTTACCTGAATGCTCTTGACAGGGACAGTATTGCTTTTGCTGCTGATGACAGGGTAGCGGTAGCCGCTTCTCAGAATATTTTCGGAAGTGCGGGGACCATTATAATTGCTGTTTTGGTGATGGTTTCTACTTTTGGCTGCGACAATGGGTTGATCCTTGCGGGAGCGAGAGTTTTTCAGACCATGGCAAAAGACGGAATGTTTTTTAAATCTGCTGAAAAGAACAACAAAAATGAGGTTCCAGAAAATGCTTTATGGATGCAGGGGATCTGGGCTTCCGTTTTATGTTTGAGCGGACAGTACGGGAATCTACTGGATATGATCTCTTTTGTGATCGTTCTGTTTTATATGATCACGGTGTTCGGGGTTATTTATTTAAGATTTAAAAAGCCGGAACTTGAAAGACCTTACAAAACATGGCTTTATCCTGTGACGCCCATTATTTATCTGGTGATCGGAACAGGGTTCTGTATATTACTTTTGATCTACAAACAACAATATACCTGGCCGGGATTTTTAATGGTGCTGCTGGGGCTTCCTGTTTATTATTTCATTAACAGAAAAAAGCCGGCGGATCAATCATAAATTTTAACCGTATTAACCCTGTTTAAGGCTTCCGTAAAAACCCGGAAGCCTTTATTGTATGCGATATTTTTTGATGTATTTTCCTGTTTATTTCATTAAATTGTGTATTTTGGTAGTCCGTTTTAAGTAAACTAGACCATGAAGTAAAAATTAGAAGCTGACTATGGATACACCAAATTACAGAATGCCTTTTTCTCCTTCCACATTAATGACAGAAGGGGGCAGCATTGATATATGCGATATGGGCGAAAGCATTGCCCACAATATCATGCTGCTGATCACCACCAAAAAAGGCGAGAACCGATATGATGACAATTATGGAAACGACGTCTGGAACCTGGAATTCGATAATGGAGTTACCAGCGCCGTTTGGGAAAGCGTTTTCATTAAAAGCCTGAGAAGGCAGATTCAGGAGTACGAACCACGAATTGTTCAGGCACAGGTAGACGCTCACATTCAGTTTGTAGAGCACAGCTACGATACCAAAGAGCATACAGAAATCAAAAAGAAAGTAAGAATTGCCATCAATGCAAAAATGGAGGCAACGGGAGAGCGTTTCAGCTTTTCCACCGAATTATTTTTAAGTCCGATGTCTATTGACTAATTGTTTTTTTAACTGCAAGAAAAATTTATGAACTTAGATCAAAATATATATTCCAAAGAATCTGTAAAGGCAAGAATGCTGCAGAATGCCACCAAAGTTTGGGGACTGAAAAGCCCGCAATCTCTGGATCCCTTTGTGAAATTACTGATAGATGCGTTCAGTACGGAAGTCTTTAAAGCCAATAACGAGATCCAGACCGTGAATGCCCGGATTCTTGAAAAGCTGGCCAAGCTTCTTACACCATCCATTTACACCCATCCGATTCCTGCCCATGCGGTTGCTTTTACGCTGCCTTATGAGTCTTCGGAAGTACTGCTGGAACACACGGAGTTCTTCTTCCGAAAGCAGATGACTTCTACCGTGAAGTCGGAGTCAGATAAACAAGTTAATATCCCTTTTACGCCGGTAGGAAATGTAAGGATCAATAAAGTACAGACGGCTGTCATGTTTGTAGGGAATACCTGTTACAGTGTAGATGATCGTTTGAATAAAATACCTGTCGCAAGATTTCAGGGAAAACCGGAAGATTACAGAAAGGTAACGATTGGGGTTGATGTAAGCCGGTTTACCAGCGAAAATTTCCCTAAATATGTAAGTATTTTCTGTTCCAATCCTGCTTTTGAGCATATTGATTTTGTCTATAAACTTCTTCCTTATATTACGGTGACCAGCAATGGAAATCATCTGTTTGTAAGAGAAGGACTCAGTTATCTTACGAATAATCAGCAGGAAGGATACGAGCAGATGTTTAAGGAACAGTCGATCCGGAATAAAGCGATTGAAGATATCAAAAGTATTTACCGTCATAAATTCATTGAGATCACCGGAATTTCAAACACACTGTTTTCAGAACCCGGACAGCTGCCGCAGAATCTTGATTTCCTTACCGGAAAAGAAGAGATCAGAAAGCAGATCGGGGACAAGCGTTATCTATGGCTTACCTTTGAGTTTCCACCACAGTTTTCTGCAGAGATTTTAGATAACTTTTCATTTGTACTGAATGCGTTCCCAATCTACAACAGAGGGTGGAAAAAAACAGAATATAGCCTTGATATTATGGGGAACAATATTCCTCTGGTTACCGATGAAGGCGAACATTTTCTGTACGTAGACGAAGTTCAGGATGGAGACGGAAGAAGATATACCGAAATTCCTTTTACGCCTGCGGATGATCTTAAAAAAGGTCTTTATACGGTAAGAAAAGGCGGAATGGAACGTTTCACCAATAGAAATGCGGTGGATATGATCGCGAATGTACTGGAGCTGACAAGAGATGAGATCGCGGCATTTTCACTTTTAAACAGGGATAATGTTAAAGGCGTTCTGAGCGAAATGTCCGATAAAATGAAGACCATGGTTCAGAAGGTAAACAATGCCAAGAGAAATATCAGACAGGAGCTGAACTATGTAATTATGGAGCCTGTGGAAAAGACAGACCATACGTATGCTTCTTTCTGGGTAACCCATTGTACATTGGCCAATCATATGCGTCCGGGAACAGAGCTTTCCAACCAGCTGAAATCGCAGACTGTGGTACTGCTTACGGAAACCATCGGTGGATCTGAAGAGCAGAAGGGTACAGACAGTATTCAGGCTTATAAATATGCTTTAACGACCAGAGATAAAATTATTTCCCTGGAAGACGTGAAGAACTATTGCAGAATGGTTCTGAAAGATGAGGTAAAGGAAGTAAGGGTAAGAAGAGGAACCATGATTAGCAACCGTCCTAAAGAAGGTTTTGTAAGAACCGTTGAGGTAGAGATCATTCCTCAGAATTATTCTTTTTACGGAAGGGCGTACTGGGAAAATATGGCCAATATCCTGAGAAACCAGATTATTTCAAAAGCTATTGACGGGATCGAGTATATAGTGAAAATAAGCAACGAGGACATCGATCTTGACGAAATATAAAAAGAACTAAACCCACAAAACTATAAAATATGAGAAAGATTATCGTACTTGCCATAGCCCTGACCTTTACATCGGTAGGTGTCATCAGCTGTAAAAAAGATGTCAGCATACTTGGAAAATCGGTACTGAACGTTGGCGGTGAAAATGATGCCAATGCTATCATTGAATTCAACAACAACTTTTTAGATTCTTATAAAAGTACATCCAGACATATTGAAAGCATTCTTAAATATGCAGATGCGGCTTCAGCCAAAGCAAAAGGGGAGAACGTAATGATCATGCCTATCGTGATCAGCTCTATGGATATGTCTTTCAGCAGGATCAAAGAGGTGCCTTCCGGTTTTGATAAGGATAAAGCGGCAATAGAAACAGACTTTAACACCTACAAAGCCAAAAAGGAAAGCATTGAGAAAAAGTTTGAAGAACTGAAATCTTACATGACTTCCGAAGATTATAAAGATGATAAAGGCGCAAAAGCGGAAACCATCACAAAGGATATTGAAACGGAAGCCCAGGCTTTATTCGTAGCGGGAGAAAATGTAGTTGCGAAAATCAAACCGGCAACGGATGCTGCTGAAGAGATCGTTCTGAAAGACCACCCGATGAAGGAATACATTATGTCTTCCAAAAACGTAATGAACTCTCTGGATTCGAATCTGGATGTACTGGACAAGCAGTATTCCGGAAAATTCAACGAAGCGGAAGTTCAGAAAAAGTATGACGAACTGGCCAAAACGGTGGAAACCAATTCAAAATTAGAATTCAATGTGAAAGATCCGCAGTATTCTTACAAGAAATCACAGTTTGAGAGCTTCAATAAAACAGCTTCCGGCTTCCTGGATACCTACAGAAAAGTAATCCGTGATTCCAAAGGGACAGGAAAAATTTCCGATACCGATATCCAGCAGATCGATTCTTCTTATGAATCTGTATTGAATTCATACAATTCATTTGTAAAATAAAGATCAAGAGGAAAAATCAATAGAAAGACTGATACTAAGTGTCAGTCTTTTTTGTGATCTGTTTTTTATCTGAAACTATTGATGTTTCAGCTCAGTTTTTGTATCAGGAGATCCAGACTGTCTTCTTTGTCAAGGTTGAGTTTCTGTTTGATCCTGTACCGGGCCATGATAATACTTTTAGGGTCTACGCCTAAACGATGGGCAATTTCTTTATTGGAGAATCCCATTAAGATATAGGTGCAGTGTTTCAGATCCAGGCGGGTAAGCTTATTATTGGCCTGTTGCTGCAATCGGTTAAAGAATTCCGGGTGTATATTGGTGAGGCTGGTTTTTGCATGTTCAAAATCTTCATCCATCCGCAGATCTTCTTTCAATATGCGTTCTATCTGGTTTTTAAGCATTCCGCTTTCCGGCTGATCTGCTAATTTGTCCCGCATGGTCTGCAAAAGTTCATTTTTTTGTTCTACCTGTAAATTGCCGGCCAGCAGTTCTTTTTGTAGTTTTTCCTGTCTTTCTTCCATCAGTTCCTGCTCAGCTTTCAGGCGCGCCGCTTCCTCGGTTCTCAGTTTTTGTTGTTGAATAGAAGATTTTAACCGGAAATGATAAGAGCGGAAAAGAAATACAAGGGCCAGTATTCCCACTATGATCAGCCCGATAGAAATAAAATTAAGTTTTCTGTTAAAAGCAGCGCGTTCCTGGAGTATTTCAAGTTCTTTTTCCTTCTTTTCGGCTTCGTACTGAACTTCCAGTTTTTGGGCAACAGACAGTTTTGCAGCATTGTAGGCTTCCTGCTCATACTGTATGTACCGTTTATAGTAGCTTAAGGCTTTTGCCTGATTGCCGCTTTTCTCTGCTACGGTCGCCAGTCCTTTCATCATGGATGCTCTAACGGCAATACTGCCGCCTACACTGTTTTCTACTTCAGCAAAACCAGACAGGAACAGTCTTTCTGCTTCTGCGTAATTCCCTTCAGCGATGGCATATTCGCTTAATATCCCATAACAGTTGGCAATCACTTCTTCGTGCTTGGTTTTCCGGGCAATGCCTAAAGCAAGGTTGATATACTGCTCGGCTTTGGCCTTATACTCTTTTGGAAAAAATTCCCAATAAATATTGGCCGTATTTAAAGCTGCCGCAGCGACATTGATGTGGTTAACAATCCTTTTGGGCTGGGCTTGGGCAAGTTGCAGCACTTGTTGATTATAGAAAATGGCGGAATCCAGTAATTTTTTCTGTGACGGGTCTTTTCTGTAGCTCTGTAAAAATGAGGCTCCGGTGGCAAAATAGGCGTTACAGATAATATCCGGTTCCCGCGACTTCCTGGCGAGGTTCAGACTAAGCCGGGTATATTTCTTTAATTTTTCGGGATCTTTTACATCGGCATAAATGCTTGCTAAATAATGATACACAAGACTTTCATAAGCATAAGCTTTCTGACCCTCCAGGAGTTGTAATGCTTTAAATAAGCTCGCTGTAGCTTTGGCCGTATTATTAACCGTGTATTCAAGCCATCCTTTTCGGAGCCAGACATAGCCGTTAACCACTTTGTTGGTAGATTTTGCCGTATAAATTAAAGCACTGTCAATATTTTTTTGAGCCAGAACAAGGCTGTCCCGCTGTACATTCAGATAAGTTAAAGTAGCCAAAGCGAAAGCACTGTACTGCCCGTCAGAAAGTTTGTGACTTAACTTCAGGGCTTCATTGGCATATTTTAAAGCTGATGGAAGATCTGTTTCGTAGATGTTACGGCCAAGATGGGAAAGGGCCATTGCTTTTTTTTCCGGTTTCAGTCCAGGGGTACGAAGAAGACTTTTCAAAGAATCGGCCATGACGGATTGTGAGCGGACCTTACCAGGCCCGGCAAAAAGTAGGATCAGAATAATGATGAACTTTATATTATACTTCACAATACATTATTATAATGGGTCACAAAGTTGAAATCCGTAGAGGAAGTTATTGGAGTTCAAAAAACTTCCATCCTCTTAATCTTAATGCTGAATAAAACAAAAGTACAATTTGTTCATTTAATTGCAGGTATGTTTTCATGACTCATCTGGTGAATAATAATGAAAAATAAGACTGTATATGCTTTATAAAGTGTTTTTCTGCCATTGTAGATGTTTTGTAGATGCCTTTTTATTGGAAAACTCATGCATCAGACAGCATCTTTGTAATAGAAATGATAGGAACGATTTTAAATTTTAACATTATGAAAAAAGCAATATTAATCCTGCTTACAATTGTATCAGTCATTATTGCAGCAGGTTGTTCTAAAGATGATGATCCTTCAGAAGCGCCCGTAAAAGAAAGAATACTGGGTAAATGGAAATTCATTTCAGTAGTAAACGAAATCACAGTGCCTTCAGAGCCACCTGAAATTAACACGGAATATGGTACGGAAGGCGATTATTTTGATTTTCGTTCGGATGGAAACATCTACTATGTTTTAGGAGGAGATGACGAGGAAGTAGCGTCTTACAGTATCGAAAGCGAAACCACACTGAAGATTGAGAATGATGTCTGCACGATAAAAGAACTTACCCCAAACAAACTGGTTTTTGAATTTGTAAGGGTAAATGCCAATAATACAAAAAAACAAACCTATAACCTGAGTAAGTAATAGGAACACATACAATAAATACCTATGAAAACAAATAAATTTTTACCGATACTCATCTTGCTGATAACGATTTTATTAGGCACAGCGGGCTGTAAAAATAGCAGTTCTGAAGATGAGGAGAGTGATGCTATATCCCTGACACAGCAAAAAATCCTGGGCCGCTGGAACTTGGTGGAATTTATAGAAGAAACCACAGTAGGCAACCAGCCTCCTGAAATCATCAACAATGATCCTCAAAACATTTATTTTGAATTTTTAGCCAACGGAAGAGTAAAAACAAATGCTGAAGGGGAAGAAGAATATTCTTATGTAGTGAAACCAGATAACATAATGATTTTATGGGAAAAGGAACAAAAAATCATGGAACTGACCCAGAATAAATTTACATTCAGCAATACCGCTACAGAAGGGAATACCACTTATAAACAGACTTATTTCTTAACCCGCTAGTGAAAACAGAATTTTATCCTCTGGGATGTATTTAAAAAAAAGATCATAAAGAAACCATCTGCTTTGAAGCTAAAAAAACACATTTTAATATAATTTTCATTCCAATAATAGCAGACATTATAGGTTTGAAAATGACAAAGCATTAAAGATGGTTTCATTTAAAAATTTCTAGGAATAATTAGTAAGACAATATGGGAGCATGGAATACCGGAATTTTAGATAATGATGCGGCAATGGACCTGTACGGTTTTTTTGAAAATCTGTATAATCAGCAGCATCTCGATATTGAAACGGTAAAGAAAGAAACGGTTTCGGAATTCGGACTTTTAGATAAAAACGGAAACCCTGTTTTTGGAAGTGACTATTGGCTGGCTTATGCACAGATTTGCTGGGAATGCAAAGCTTTGGACCAGGAAACGATTGCCATCGTACAGAAGATATTGGATGAAAAAGACAGGATCAAAAGCAGCTGGGCGGAACTGGCTGATGAGCGGATTCAAGAAATTGAAGCATTACTGACTAAAATACAACATCCCGCAAAGCGCAAAAAAACAATCAGGAAAACCTATAGGGTTGATGTACCTTTTAAAATAGGTGACTGTATCCTTGTAAAGACCGAAACAGGTTTATATTCAGTCGTTGTGCTGCTTGATATTGATAAAACTAATACAGATCCAAATATCTGGGGTTATTTTATCGGAACCACGCGGATCTACCAGGAGGCCAGACCCACAATGAAAGAGGTGATGGAAAGTCATTTTTTAGTAGTCAATTATGCAAAGAATCCGGAAGGGAAGCCTGCCGGCTGGGTGAATAAGCCCACAGTATGGATCAATGGAAATTTTGTCGGAACTGTAAAAAATGAAAAGCAAAAGCAGGAAAAAGAAGCTGAGCTGGCTGAGTATGAAATTATTGGAAACCTTCAGCTGATGAGTAAGCCTGAGCTGCCGAAATCATACGGAGTATTTTACCTTGATGAGAGCTATCAATTGGAAAGCCAGACCCACTGGGAAAGAGAAAATCCGGATAGCAAAGACTTGTCTTATCCTGTGAAAAAATATATTGGGTAATCTCAGAAAGAAGAATAAAATTTGCAGCAGCTAGAAAATGTGGTACCATCAATTTGCTTTTTTCGATAAACAAACCGGATTATCAACCCTTCCGGAAGAAGATTATTTTTCCAAACCTTTAACGGAAGAAGAAATAAGACTCTGTCCTGATTTTTCAGAGCTTAATGACAGAACCATGCCGATGCTGCATTTGCCCACAGAATTTCTGGAGCTTTTGCAATACTCAAACGGCGGCGGTATTATCAATGGTCAGCGTGAGTTTGGGTTCTTCTCTCTACACGAAATAAGACCGTATTACCTTGCGTATGGTTTTGTAAAATGGGCTCCTTATTTTTTACCGGTTGCATTAAATGGCGGTGGTAAATTTTATGCTTATGATCTGAGAGATTCAAAAAATATCCGGATCGTTGCGGTAAGCAGTGGAGATCTGTCTTATGAAAGTGCAGCCTATTTGGGGAAAAACCTCGAAGAAGTATTAAGCCAAACCGGAAATATTGAGGATGAGCTCAGTAAACTCTATCCGGCGGCAGAACCTTCGGACAAAATAAAAAGAAAAGTAGAGATTCATAAAGAACTGAGGACGCTTAAAGAGAGCATGAATAACGGAAAAATTGAATTAAAACTTTACCTTCAGATGAAACGCAAACTTGAAGATGAAATGAAACAGATAAATTCTGATCCATCTCCTTAAAATTTAACTAAAATTAAATTCTAATAAAAACTTTCCTGCTTATACAATTCCATAAAATTCCGTAATTTTGCACATCGTGATTTTCAGGCAGAATCACTCCAGATTATGAGCAAATCAACAGAATATATAGAAGTTTACGGAGCACGTGAACACAATCTTAAAAATATTAATGTAAAGATCCCCCGCAACGAACTGGTGGTTATTACCGGACTTTCGGGAAGCGGGAAATCCTCTTTGGCTTTTGATACCATCTTTGCAGAAGGACAGCGCCGTTATATCGAAACATTTTCGGCATACGCACGTCAGTTTTTAGGCGGATTGGAACGTCCTGATGTAGACAAGATCGAAGGACTTTCCCCGGTTATTGCCATTGAACAGAAAACAACGAATAAAAACCCGAGATCTACCGTAGGAACGGTAACTGAGCTCTACGATTATCTCCGACTTTTATACGCAAGGGTTTCCGATGCCTACTCGCTGTCTACCGGAAAAAAACTGGTAAGCTACACGGAAGATCAGATCCTTGAAACCATTAAGGAAAACTATAAAGGCGAAAAGATCATGCTGATGGCTCCTGTTGTGCGTTCCCGAAAAGGACATTACCACGAGCTTTTCGTGCAGATGGCTAAGAAAGGGTACGGACAGGCAAGAATTGACGGAGATCTTCAGGATATTGAGTACGATCTTAAACTGGACCGTTACAAAACCCACGATATTGATATCGTTATCGACCGCTGGATCATTGGAGAAAATGCCTCTGAAACCAGAATGGAAAAATCCCTGCGCACCGCTATGGAAATGGGCGAGGGAATTATCGGGATCCAGAAACTGGGAAGTACCGATATCGAATACTTTTCAAAAAACCTGATGGATGCCGAAACAGGCCATTCACTGGCACTTCCGGAACCGAATACATTCTCCTTTAACTCTCCGAAGGGAAGCTGCCCGGATTGTAAAGGACTGGGAACCATTAAAAAGATCAATACGGATTATTTTATTGAGAATCCTAAACTTTCTATCAATCAGGGAGGATTATTGCCGCTGGAAGATATTAAATCCAACAAATGGATCCTGTCCCAGATTAAAAATATCCTTGAAATTTTCGGATTGGGAATGGCAACGCCTATGCAGGACATTCCGGAAGAAGCACTGGACTATATCTATAACGGATGCCACAAGGAATTTAATAAAGACCTGAAATACGCTGGTATTACCAAAAAGATAAAAATAAGCTTTGACGGTTTGATCACTTTTATGGAGGAGATCATTGACGAGAGGGAATCTTACGAAGCCGTACTCCTGGAAAGACATTTTACCACTGAAGAAACCTGTCCGGTATGTGGCGGAACCCGTCTTCAGCCTTCCAGTTTAAGCTTTAAAATTGACGGAAAAAATATTGCTGAGGTTAATGCTTTAAGTTTATCCGATCTAAAAGAATGGTTATCGGACGTTAAAGATAAATTTTCAGAGAAAAATAAAATTATTGCCCATGAGATCTTAAAAGAAATTGAAACAAGACTTCAGTTCCTTTTAGATGTAGGTTTGGATTATCTGAGTTTAAGCAGAAGTTCCAAAACCCTTTCCGGTGGGGAATCTCAGAGGATACGTCTCGCCACACAGATTGGTTCGCAGCTGGTGAATGTGTTGTACATCCTGGATGAACCAAGTATCGGACTTCACCAGAGAGATAATGAAAGACTGATCAACTCCCTGAAAAACCTTAGAGATATCGGGAACTCTGTATTGGTTGTGGAGCATGATAAAGACATGATCCTTGAAGCCGATGAGGTATTGGACATTGGTCCGAGAGCCGGAAAATTCGGAGGTGAAATCCTTTGGCAGGGAAAACCGAAAGACCTTTTAAAAGCAGATACCATCACCGCACAATATATCAACGGAAAAAGAAAGATTGAAATTCCTGCGGAAAGAAGAGCCGGAAGCGGGAAGAATATTCTATTGAAAGGTGCTACGGGAAATAATCTTAAAAATGTAACCCTTGATATTCCATTAGGAAAATTAGTGGTAGTAACGGGAATTTCAGGAAGTGGAAAATCTTCGCTGATCAACGGAACTTTATATCCGATTCTTAACAAACATTTTTACAGAGCTGTTCAGGAACCTCTTCCGTATAAGAAGATTGAAGGTTTGGATAATATTGATAAAATTGTAGATGTAGACCAAACTCCGATCGGGAGAACGCCGCGTTCAAATCCTGCAACCTATACCGGAATGTTCACAGATATCAGAAATCTGTTTGCAGAACTTCCGGAAAGCAAGATCCGTGGATACAAGCCCGGAAGATTCTCTTTCAACGTAAAAGGCGGAAGATGCGAAACCTGCCAGGGTGGAGGGCTGAAAGTGATTGAAATGAATTTCCTTCCGGACGTTTATGTACACTGTGAAACCTGTAACGGAAAACGCTTCAACAGAGAAACGCTGGAAGTGCGTTACAAAGGAAAATCGATCTCCGATGTATTGGATATGACGATTGATGAAGCCGTAGATTTCTTCCAGCCGATTCCTAAGATTTTTGCGAAGGTAAAAACCCTTCAGGACGTAGGATTGGGATATATTACGCTTGGACAGCAGTCTACGACACTTTCAGGAGGTGAGGCGCAGCGTATCAAGCTTGCTACAGAACTTTCAAAAAGACAAACCGGAAATACACTTTATATTTTAGATGAACCTACAACCGGACTTCATTTTGAAGATGTAAAAATCCTGATGGAAGCCATCAATCAGCTGGTAGAACTTGGAAACTCATTCATTATTATCGAGCATAATATGGATGTGATCAAATTAGCCGATCATATTATCGATGTAGGACCTGAAGGCGGAAAACATGGCGGACAGATCGTAGCTCAGGGAACTCCTGAGGAGATTGTGAAATCTAAGAAGAGTCTGACAGGGAAGTTTCTGAAGAGGGAACTGGAATAAAGATTAATATGAAAAGCCTAACACAAAAAGATGGAAGAAATACAAGATATTTTGAAATTCAAGAAGATGGAATTCTTGTAAGAACTAACATTGCAAAAGCATTTAATGAATATAAAATTCATTTTAATGATATTTATGACGATGAAAGTGTTTTCAGGAAAACGAAAGATTTTGTCCTTCTGGCAATAGCTATATCTGTTTTATTTAACTCAATAATGCTTACGATCATTATTAGTGAATCTTATCAGCTTTCTGAATCCTCGGGAATGATTGTTTTTGGTATTGCAATGTTACCTACTTTAGTGATAACAGCCTTATGTAATAACGAATTTAAAATAGAAAATGCTAAAAATATTGCTGCTGCAAAACCACTTTTATTTTCTTACCGAAAGAAAGAGATGGAAGATGTTGATGTATTTATTGCTGAAATTAAAAAGAGTAAAAAAGAATTTTATCTGAAAGAATATTATAGAGTTGATAAGTTGATTCCTACACAGACGCAAATAGCACGAATTCATTGGTTGTATGAAAATAAATATATCACGGAAAGTGACGCAGAGTTTATCATCGATGAGCTTGAAACCCAAAGAATAATCAAAGGTCAGTAATGTATTTAAATAAAATATAAAGCAGAATTTGTGAAAACAGGTTCTTCTTTCACTTTTTAGATATTTCATTATACATTTTTTCCAGTCGTACCCAGTAATCCTCCTGCATCCACCCATGTTTTTTATAACTGATGCTGATCAGAATACGACTCAATCTGTTTCCTTTTTCAAGATGATCCGTAATCGCCTCGATAAGCCATTTTTCATTAAAACCGGCCCATTCACCGGCCGGCTGCAGAAGATTGGATTGCAGAACAGGGAAGACCTCGTACATGTTGATGCTTTTTATTTCCTCAAAAGTATACGGGCTTTCCAGAATCGTTTTTGCAATATATTGAAAATCCGAATCCTGCAGTTCCGTATCCAGATAGAAATCAGAAAGAGCGATCCACACAGGGGTTCGCTCTTTGATAGGGATGGGTTTTACCATTTTAATTGATTTGAGAATAGCTCACATCTGCTTATAAAGGAGATATGTACACTTCTATTTTAGTTCCGTCGTAGTTGAAGGTTCCGTCTTCATTCTTTTTACCCAGAACCCATTTCATATCCACAGGAACAGACCATGCTGTACCCAGTGAAAATCCGTTCACGGATCTGATCTCCGCACCGTTTCCGGTGGTGACAGCCGAATGGAACCACGTTTTATCTCTCAGTCTGTAAAAACCGATGGCTTTTCCTTTGGGAATGATAGCATAACCGTCCCATTTATCGCCCGCAGCATAGTTGAATTTATTGAGCCATCCCTGAGCGCGGAACTGTACAAGTTCATCCGGAGATATCGCTGCACCTCGCATATACAGGGCATAAGCTACCACATCGTGGCATACGCCCTTATTGTAATTGGCCATCTCGTCCTGACCGGAAAGAAGACCATTGGAGATCAGTGATTTTTTTGCTGGTTCAAATTGCCCGACTTGGGCACCTTTTGGTGTGATCATTTCAATATTTTTTAGTGATTAAGTGTGTGATGTTTTGGTATTTAAAGATATAAAATAAATTTTAAACCCTATTTTAATCTTATTGAAGACTTGTTGGAGGGCTTAAATTTTTCTCAGAAAACCTATTAATAATGAAAATTTTAAACATTAACCTGTAATAAACATTGGATAATTTCGTTATAAATTGGTCAACCATAAAATTAAAACAATATGAAAAACCTAAAAAAACTTACAAAAACTGATTTACAATCCGTTTATGGCGGCGAGCCAAAGAAATACTGCGTATTCTGTGAATGGATGAATAAAGTAGTATGCAGCGAAATTCCGATCTCGCAATGCCCTTAAAAATTAAAGCTGCCTTATGGCAGCTTTTTTTATGAAGAATTCTAAATATTACTTTGTACGCTGGGCAAACTCTTTGAGGCTTGCTTTCAGATCTTTCGAACTTCCGATGCTGTCAAAACGGATGTTATCAATTTTCCAGTCATTCCCGGATTTTATCAAATGTACTTTATCTGTCCATGTAACTTTTGGAGGAGACATCGTATACTCAAAATTTACATCTGCATCCGCTGAGGTTCCGGAAGGATCTATGGTCACGGATTTTACTTTATAACTGTTAAAACCTTCATACAGACTCGAAAAAACGGCCCCTTCAATCAATAATGGTTTCTCATCGGGATGATCACTCTTTTTTACTTTTTCAATATCTGCATTCGATGCAGCTACAGCTTCTTCTAATGTTTTTTTCAGTTCAGGCGAAAACAGACGGTCAGAAAAAGATTGGTTGTAAATAGATTTTTTACGGTCATCATACTCGGTATAAAGCTGGCTGACTTTTTGAGTGATGGCGGTTTCCTCTGATACCCGCGGCAGGGTATCATTCTTTTTGCAGCCCGTAATAAATACAATGCTGCCCAAGCATAGAAATAATGATTTGATCATGATGTGAACTGTGATTTTTTTCCGTTAAAGCGTCAAATCATATGCCAGCATTTCTATTATTTTGAATTAAAAATGTTAAAAATAAATTGAACTGAAACTCATAAAAATTTATACATTTGATTATAAAATACAATCTGTGAATCCAATTCTTGATGTGGTACTCCGTTCCCTGTGCGTTTATCTTTTTATGGTAATCGCGATCCGTCTGTTTGGCAAAAATCAGCTTTCCCAGCTTAATGCAGGAGATGTGGTTTTGCTGCTGCTTATTTCCAATGCGGTTCAGAATGCCATGGTGGGGCAGGATACTTCCTTACAGGGCGGGCTGATTGCTGCTCTTGTACTTTTTGCGGCTAATTTTATTTTAAAAAGACTCATGTTCTCCAACCGGAAATTTGAAACATTCATGGAAGAAGATCCTGTGATCCTGATCAGGGATGGCGTGATAGACCAGCCGGCGTTGAACAGGGTAAAGATTACGAAAGATGAGCTGGAAGAAGCAATCAGAGAACATGGTGTGGAAAAAATAAAAGATGTGAAACTCTCTATCCTTGAAGTAGACGGGAATATCAGTGTTGTTTCTCAGGACGAAACACAGAAGCAGACACACTATTCAAGAATTAAAAGAAAGAATAAAAGAAAATACCATTAAATAGATGAATTACGAATTACGAGAAATGCTTCCCAGTGACGAAAAAAGAGTGCTGGAAATTTTCAAACAGGGATTAGACGGAGGAATCTCTACTTTTGAAACCGAAGTTCCTACCGCCGAAGCATGGAATATGGAATACTTTAACGACTGCCGCTGGGTGCTGGAGAATGAAACCAGTGAAATAGTAGGATGGTGCGCTTTGAAACCTGTAAGCAAAAGAGAGTGTTATAAAGGCGTTGCCGAAGTAAGCATTTATTTTGACAATATATATCAAGGTAAGGGTTTAGGGTCGGTTCTGCTGAAAAAGATGATTCTCGACAGCGAAAGCCACGGTTTCTGGACCCTTCAGGCCAGCATCTTCCCCGAAAATGAAGCTTCCATCAGATTTCACCAGAAAAACGGCTTCAGAACTGTGGGAGTCCGCAAGAAAATCGGAAAGCTCAACGGACAGTGGAAAGATGTTATCTTAATGGAAAAGAGAAGCGAAATAGTTATTTAGAAACTAGAAATTAGAAGTTAGAAGTTAGAAGTTAGAAATTAGATGTTAGTCTGAAACTTTGAAACAGATCACGAACTAACTTCTAATTTCTAACTTCTAGCTTCTTTTTTTAATTTTGGCATTAACCTTGTTATTTCCCTACTGAAATTTGAAAAAGTAGAAAATGAAAAGTTTAATTAAAATTGTTGGGGTGGTTACGGTCTTGTTCATGCTGGCCTCATGTGTAGTGCATGATCATCGTGGAAGAAGAGTTCCTCCGGGGCACGCCAAGAAAATGTATGGTGGAAGCGCAAGATACTACGCGCCGGGTCATGTGAAAAAAAGAGTGTACTACTATGACAATGACGACAGAGGTCGCGGACATCATAAGCACAAAGGAAAAAAACATCACAGAGATTGAGAAAAATAAAAAAAGCCCTGATTTTTCAGGGCTTTTGATTTTATATTTAAAATCTGGATTTTTTAGGATTCAGATAGGTATTGAAGATCATGACTTCCGTCCCGAATCTTTTCTCAATTCTTTCGGAAATATTCAGCATTTCACTTTGGATGAAATCTTCTCTCAGACCATCATTATCGAACATCAGGAGTAGATTGTAGTTCTTTCCTTCTTCTATGAAATCACTGTGTACTTCGGAGAGAATATATTTATTGACATCCATAAGGTTTTCCGCCATCAGGACCAGTGTTTCGTCGATATAATTTTCCCATTCTTCAATATTGTTTTTCGTGCAGTGGAAAGTTATACTCAATAAGCTCATATTTTATGAATTTTTAAGATTTTGTGGATAAATTCTAGCACAAAAATCGGTAAAAATTTCGTAAATTAGCCCGTTAATAAAAATTGGAAATAAATAATTTTCAGACGCACAGCTAAAGGTCTGACTGTCATTATAATAAAATTTGTTTATGCAAAAAGAAGGAGAAAGACTGATTCCTATCAACATTGTTGATGAAATGAAATCGTCTTATATCGATTATTCGATGTCGGTTATCGTTTCAAGAGCGCTGCCGGACGTAAGAGACGGCCTGAAACCCGTTCATAGAAGAGTACTTTACGGTATGTATGGATTAGGGGTTTTTTCTAACAGAAAATATTTGAAATCTGCAAGAATCGTTGGGGACGTTTTGGGTAAATACCACCCGCACGGAGATTCCTCAGTATATGATGCTATGGTGAGAATGGCCCAGGAATGGAGCTTACGTTATCCCCAGGTAGACGGGCAGGGTAACTTCGGTTCCATGGACGGTGACCCGCCTGCAGCAATGCGTTACACCGAGGCAAGACTGAAAAAAATCTCCGATGAGATTCTTTCTGATCTTGACAAAGAAACTGTTGATTTTCAGAATAACTTTGACGACAGTATGCAGGAGCCTACGGTACTTCCTACCAAAGTTCCTAACCTTTTGGTGAATGGTACTTCCGGTATCGCAGTAGGTATGGCAACCAATATGGCGCCACACAACCTTTCAGAATCTATTGATGCGATATGTGCTTACATCGATAACAGAGAAATCACCATCGATGAATTGATGCACCACATCACAGCACCGGATTTCCCTACAGGAGGTATTATATATGGTTATGACGGCGTAAGGGATGCTTTCCACACAGGAAGAGGAAGAGTAGTATTGAGAGCAAAAGTGAATTTCGAGGAAATCGGAAACAGAAATGCAATCATTGTTACTGAAGTTCCTTATCAGGTAAACAAGGCGGATATGATCGCCAGAACCGCTGAACTTGTTAAAGATGATAAAATCGTTGGAATTCATGAGATCAGAGACGAATCGGACAGAAATGGTCTGCGTGTCGTTTATGAATTGAAAAATGATGCGATTCCTAATGTCGTTTTAAACCTGTTGTATAAGTATACGGCACTTCAGACTTCTTTCAGCGTTAATAATATTGCGTTGGTTAAAGGAAGACCGGAACAGCTGAACTTAAAAGATATTATCCACCATTTCGTAGAGCACAGACACGAAGTGATCGTGAGAAGAACTCAGTATGAGCTTAAGAAAGCGAAAGAAAGAGCTCATATCTTAGAAGGTTTCATGAAAGTGATCGGAACTCAGGACTCTTTAGACAGAGCCATTTCCATCATCCGTCACAGTGCTAATCCACAGGCTGCAAAAGAAGGCTTGATCGAAGCATTCGAACTTTCCGAAATTCAGGCTCAGGCTATTCTTGATCTTAGATTGGCACGTCTTACAGGAATGGAACTTGACAAGATCCGTGATGAATATGACGCGATCATGAAAGAAATTCTGAACTTGGAAGATATCTTGGCCAACGAAGGCAGAAGATTTGAGATCATTAAGGAAGAGCTTGTTGAGATCAAAGAAAAATATGGCGACGAAAGAAGAACTGCTATTGACTATTCAGGAGGAGAGATGTCTATTGAAGATATCATCCCGAATGAAGCAGTAGTTCTTACGATTTCGCACGCAGGATATGTTAAGAGAACCTCACTTTCTGAATACAAAATTCAGAGCAGAGGCGGTGTAGGAAACAGAGCGGCTACAACCAGGGATGAAGACTTCCTGGAGTATATTGTTTCTGCGACCAACCACCAGTATATGTTATTCTTCACAGAAAAAGGAAGATGTTATTGGTTAAGAGTATTTGAGATTCCTGAAGGTTCAAAAACATCAAAAGGAAGAGCAGTACAGAACCTGATCAATATTGAGCAGGACGATAAGATCAAGGCCTATATCAGAACCAACAACCTGAAAGATGCTGAATATGTCAATCAGATGAGCGTAGTAATGGTAACCAAGAACGGTACCATTAAGAAAACGTCTCTTGAGGCTTATTCAAGACCAAGGGTAAATGGTGTGAATGCTATTGAGATCAGAGATAATGACCAATTGTTGGGTGCTTACTTAACCAATGGAACCTCTCAGATCATGATCGCTACCAAAAACGGTAAATGTATCCGTTTCCCTGAAGAAAAAGTAAGAGAAGTAGGTAGAGGGTCTATCGGGGTTCGTGGAATCAGCATGGAAGATGACGATGAGGCAATTGGTATGATTGTTGTGAATGATGTTGACAAAGAAACGGTTCTTGTAGTTTCCGAAAAAGGATACGGTAAGAGAACTGCTGTAGAAGACTACAGAATTACCAACAGAGGAGGAAAAGGAGTTATCACCCTGAACATTACCGAAAAAACAGGAAATCTGATCGCTATTCAGAATGTGACAGACGAAGACGGATTGATGATCATCAACAAGTCGGGAGTTGCCATCAGAATGAATATGGATGAAATGAGAGTGATGGGTAGAAATACCCAGGGCGTGAGAATGATCAACCTGAAGAAGAATGACGAAATTGCTGCCATTGCAAAAGTGGAAATGGATAAAGATGTAGAAGATGATTCTGAAGAAAATGAAGAAGGAACAGGAATTGTAGCTGATAACCAGGAAAACAGTGAACTGCCTCAGGCTGAAAATGAAACTCCGGCTGAGGAAAATGGGAATTCTGATTCTGAAGAATAAAATGTACAATTAATATAATATAGTTATTATGAAGAAACTCATTTTAGGTATAGCAATCGTGGCTTCTGCTTTCGTTTTCGGTCAGAAGGGCGATGTGAATGCCAAATTGCAGGAAGCAAACAAAGCTGCAATGGATGCGTATAATGCAAAAAATTATACCGTTGCAGCACCTAAGTTTTTAGAAGTTTATAACTTGCTGAAAACCAACGGTCAGGATGATAAGATATATATGTATTATGCAGGGTTAAGCTATGCTTTGGCAAATAACAGCGATGAATCCATCAAAATATATACGGATCTTGTTAATTCCGGATTTACAGGGGTTCAGACAACGTATACGGCAAAAGAAAAAAAATCCGGTGAGGTCGTACCTTTGGATAAAACAACGTGGGAGCTTATGAAAAAGAATTCTGATTATTCAGATTTCAAAACTGAGCAGACTCCAAGTGTTGAAGCTGAATTGTATGAAACATTGACCACATTGCTTCTTAATGCTAAGAAGTCAACGGAAGCATTGGCTATCATTGAAAAAGGATTGGCAAAATATCCAAATAATACCAAGCTTAAAGATGCTCAGGGTACCGCCTATTATGAATCAGGGAATACTGAAAAATTCATTGGGACACTTAAAGAACAATTAGCTAAAAATCCTAACGATGCTACCAATTGGTATAATCTTGGGGTAATGCAGTCTAAAAATCCTGCTACATTGGAAGATGCAATTGCTTCATTTAAAAAGGCAATTGAATTAAAGCCTGATATGGATAATGCATACCAGAATCTTGTATATGCTGTGATTGGTGATGATTCTA
Source organism: Chryseobacterium endalhagicum (assembly GCF_016745235.1). Classification (GTDB taxonomy): domain Bacteria; phylum Bacteroidota; class Bacteroidia; order Flavobacteriales; family Weeksellaceae; genus Chryseobacterium; species Chryseobacterium endalhagicum. Next base: position 1,971,879 of record NZ_JAELVM010000001.1, read on the forward strand.
AAATAGTAGAGCAGATCAATGCAACAAGAAAAGATAAGCCGGACGAAGCCACTAAACTTATCGATGCAAGAAGAGAGAGATTTGCGAAGGCACTTCCTTATGCTGAAGGATGGTACAAGGCTGCACCAAATAATCTGGATGCTCTTACAGCCTTAAAAGAAATCTATGTTGTAACAAAGAATATAGACAAAATTAAAGATTTGAAGGCTAAAGAAGCTGAGCTTAAAGCAAAAGCTAAACAATAATTCTTAAGTCGGGAATATATAAAAACCGGAGCAGAAATGTTCCGGTTTTTTGTTTTTTTCAGCCAAAATAAGTCTGTATTTTTTGTTGTCATTATCCTTAAATTTCGCCTTAAAAATTCTGCGTAATTCCGTATCTTTGAGGAAAATTTTTACAAAATGATCGAGTGGAAAACCGTCAAAGAATACGAAGATATTACCTATAAAAAATGTAATGGGGTAGCGAGAATTGCTTTCAACAGACCAGAGCTTCGAAATGCTTTTCGTCCGAAAACTACTTCCGAACTGTATGATGCTTTTTATGATGCCTCTGAAGATTCTTCAATAGGGGTTGTACTGCTTTCCGGAGAAGGACCAAGTCCTAAAGACGGAGGCTGGGCGTTCTGTAGTGGAGGAGACCAGAAGGCGAGAGGACATCAGGGGTATGTGGGTGAAGATGGAAGACATCGTCTGAATATTCTTGAAGTACAGCGTCTCATCCGTTTCATGCCAAAGGTAGTGATCGCGGTTGTTCCGGGATGGGCTGTAGGTGGCGGACATTCACTTCATGTGGTGTGCGACCTTACGTTAGCAAGTAAAGAACACGCTATTTTCAAACAGACCGATGCCGATGTTACTAGTTTTGACGGGGGTTATGGATCTGCTTATCTTGCCAAAATGGTAGGCCAGAAAAAAGCCCGTGAAATATTCTTTTTAGGAAGAAATTATTCTGCTCAGGAAGCTTTGGATATGGGAATGGTGAATGCCGTGATCCCTCATGCAGAATTAGAAGATACGGCTTACGAGTGGGCACAGGAAATTTTAGCTAAATCTCCTTTATCGATCAGAATGCTGAAATTTGCCATGAACCTTACCGACGACGGAATGGTGGGGCAGCAGGTATTTGCAGGAGAAGCTACACGTCTTGCCTACATGACAGAAGAGGCTCAGGAAGGAAGAAATGCATTCCTTGAAAAAAGAAAACCGGACTTCGGAGAAAATCAATGGATTTCCTAAATAAGAAGTTAGAGGTTAGAAATTAGATATTAGACTTACACAGTTTTTTGATCTAATTTCTAGCTTCTAATATCTAACATCTAAATATTTATGTCAGATTGGATAAAAGCCGCAAGGCTTAGAACATTGCCGCTGTCACTAAGCGGAATTATTATGGGTGCTTTCATTGCGAAATGGAGACTTTACAGGGAAGGCGGAACCTGGGACTGGAGAATTTTTGCTCTGGCTCTTCTGGTGACCCTTCTGTATCAGATTTTATCAAACTATGCCAATGATTATGGAGATGGTGTAAAAGGAACCGATGCCAAAAGAATCAATGAAGCAGAGGCAAGAGCCGTAGCTTCAGGAAGGATTACGGCAAAGCAGATGAAAAATGCGGTTGTTCTTTTCTCGGTATTGTCATTTGTGGCGACAGTTGCGCTTTTGTATGTGTCATTTTTCCCTGACTTTATGCAGGAATTCTACACATTCATCGGTTTAGGTGTTGCATGTATTCTGGCGGCAATAGGGTATACGGTAGGGAAAAAACCTTACGGATATATGGGATTGGGAGATCTTTTCGTATTTGTATTTTTCGGGCTGGTTTCAGTATGCGGAAGTTATTTTCTGTTTACCAAAACATTCAGCTGGGATATGCTGCTGCCGGGAACTGCTGTGGGAATGATGAGTATGGCGGTTTTAAATCTTAACAATATGAGAGATATTGAAAGCGACAGGCTGTCCGGTAAAAACAGCTTTGCCTTGAGAATCGGCTTCAGAAATGCAATGATCTACGAAATGATCCTGCTGCAGCTTCCTTTGGTCCTGATTCTTATATTTTTAGGAATCAATGGTTTCATACAGGCTCAGAACTATTACGTTTTTATCGTCATGATCCTGCTGATTCCGATGGCTAAGCTCAGAAGGAAAATCATGTCTGTAAAAGAACCCAAAGAACTGGATCCTTTCTTGAAACAGGTAGGTATCCTAACCTTTACAATGGCGGTTCTTACAGCAATTGGACTTAATTTTTTTAACTAAATAAATTACTGTTTATGAGTTCAAATATTTATGTTGAAGCTCAAATGCTTATCAGAAAACCGGTTGAAGATGTGTTTCAGGCATTCATCAACCCGGAAGTAACCACCAATTTCTGGTTTACAAAATCTACAGGAAAACTGGAAGAAGGAAAAAAGGTAACCTGGGAATGGGAAATGTACGGCGTGAAATCTGATGTTCAGGTGCACACAATCATTCCAAACCAGCTGATAAAAACAGAATGGGGAGATCCTGCCGTACAGGTGGATTATGAATTTAAAGAAATGGAGAAGGGAACGCTTGTCGTGATTAAAAGCTATGGCTTTACGGAAACCGGGGAAGATCTTCTCAAACTGATTAATGATAATACAGGCGGCTTTACAACGGTTTTAGACGGGTGTAAGGCTTATCTTGAGCATGGAATTAACCTGAGGCTGATTGAGGATAAATTTCCACAGAAATAATGAATCAATGAGGAATATAGCATACAGGCTTATCTCTTGTTTATCTGTATTCTTTGCTTTGGTTCTTCTTTATGACCTGATCAGAGAATTAAAGGAGGGTATGTCTGTTTTTGAGATCTATTTTCTTCCGTTTTTAGCAGCTTTAATAGTTTTCAGCAATGGAATACTTGGTTTCTAGTTGCTGATAGGAAAAATTAAACCTCAGAAACCTTTATTCATTCTTCAGATTGTGATTATCATATTTGCAGGTTTTCTGTTGTATGATATTCTGTTCAACTCAACCATTTCATGTTCTTAATTAAAAATCAATTAAAAATGAAAATACAATTTTTAGGACAAAACTGTTTTTTGTTTACGTACAAAGACAAAAACATTTTAAGTGATCCTTTTTACAATTACAAAAAAACGGAATCCGGCTTTGATATTGCGGCTCAGAAAATCGATTATATCCTGCTGACCCATGCCCACGGTGATCATATCGCTGATGTGGCAGAAGTATTGCAGCATCATCCAGAAGCAACCGTGATTGCAGTTCCGGAGATCTGTGCTTATTTCAAATCAGCAAAGAATAAAGATGATGTGAACTTAGGAGGATCGGCAAAAATCGACGATCTTAAAATTTCCATGGTACCGGCTCATCATACGAGTTCGTTCCCGGACGGGAGCTATGGAGGCGTTCCTGTAGGGTATATTTTCAGACTTCCTGAAGGTAAGAATATCTATCTGGCAGGAGATACCGGAGTAATGGCAGATATGGAGCTGTTTCCAAGGCTTTTTGGGAATATCGATCTTTCTATCCTTCCTATCGGCAGCCACTACACGATGTGCCCGAGAAAAGCAGCTTTTGCAGCAGCAGAATTGCTGAAAACTCCAAAAGTGATCGGCTGTCACTTCGATACTTTTCCTGCGATTGAGATCAATCATGAAAGTGCATTGAAACATTTTGCAGATAAAAATGTAGAGCTTGTTCTTCCTAAATTGGGCGAAGCATTTGAATTTTAAGTAAAAATTAAAGGTAATTTGAAAATCAGAATGGAAATGTTGAAGAGTATAGAAACAAAAAAAGATAATTTTCCAATTACCTTACTTCAATTTAAATCAAAAAAAAATGGCAAGCTACCTACATCACACCGCTACGACCAATTACCTTTGCTGTGTTCCCACCCTGGAGGATTCTCAGGAGCTGGTTGTGTAGGACTTGCCGTTGCAAAGGTAGGAATAATTTATAAACTTCAAAATATTATTAAAGAAAATTAGTTGAAAAAATGCCGTGATAGTGCTAAACAGCTGAAATTTAGAGCAATAATTTTTCAACTTTTTTTAAAAACTTAAACATGACGAAAAGTCCATCAACACTAGGAATTATACTTTTTATCGCTACAATGATCATTTTTTTTGTAGCCTATTACTTTTTATCAGGAATCAGCTATTTTGATATCTCTCTGAAAATCAATGCTTTTGTGCTTCCGATTTTGTATGCGGGAGCCGCTTTCTGGTCTGTAAAATCTTTCTGGAACAAAAACAGGGTGGTGACTTTCAAAGATGCGTTCTCAAGAGCGTTCGTTCCGATGTTTATCGGAGGAATACTTTCTATTTTCACCATTTATGCATTCCTGAATTTTGCAGATCCGGATGCTAAAAAACTGCTCAACTACCAATACGTGCAGAGGCAGAAAAGAGAATTGGACACTGAATATCATTCGGCAAGAAAGATCATGAAGCATCAGAAAGATATTGATGAACTGGATAAAAAATACCAGGAAAGGCTGCCAAGCTTTTCTCCGGAAGCCATTAAAGGAAAAGATATGCTTACCGCAAGTCATTTTTCAGGATATTTTGCGGCAATTCTTATATTTTACGTAGTTTTGTCAGTGTTTTTTGGAGCGTTTTTCAGAACGAGAACAGTATACCAGGAAACAGAAAATCAAGAATAATTTTTATTAAAATTAAATGAATTTATCTATAGTTATTCCGTTATTAAACGAAGAAGCTTCTCTGGAAGAACTTTTTTCAAGGATTGATAATGTCTGCAATACCAGCGGTTTATCCTATGAAATCTGGTTTGTAGATGACGGAAGTACAGATCTGTCGTGGAGCATCATCGAAAATATGAGGGTTCAGCATCCTCAGATCCACGGAATTAAATTTTCCCGGAATTACGGGAAATCTCAGGCACTTCATGCCGCTTTCGAAAGAGCCAACGGGGAAGTGGTTATCACCATGGATGCCGATTTGCAGGACTTTCCGGAAGAAATTCCTGAACTTTATAAAATGGTTATTGAAGATAACTACGATATTGTTTCGGGCTGGAAAAAGAAACGTTTTGATAATGTAATGACGAAAAATGTTCCGTCAAAACTATTCAACGCAGCGGCAAGAAAAGTATCGGGAGTTTATCTTCACGATTTCAATTGTGGTTTGAAAGCCTATAAAAAACAGGTGGTAAAATCCATCGATGTATATGGAGATATGCACCGTTATATTCCTGTTTTGGCTGCCAATGCCGGCTTCAGGAGAATTACGGAAAAAGAAGTACAGCATCAGGCGAGACCTTACGGAACTTCAAAATTCGGAACCGAGAGATTTATCAGAGGTTTTCTGGATCTTGTAACGCTTTGGTTTGTAAGTCGTTTTGGCGGAAGACCCATGCATTTCTTTGGTGCGGTAGGGACGGTAATGTTTATCGTAGGTTTCCTTTCTGCTCTTTGGCTGGGTGCTTCAAAGCTGATTGATGTGGCCAGAGGAATTTACGGGCATCTGATCACCAATAATCCATGGTTTTATATTGCGCTGACGATGATGATTATGGGAACGTTGCTCTTTATAGCCGGATTCCTGGGTGAAATGATTATCAGAACCAATCGTGAGCATAAGAATTATAATATTGATGAAGTGATTTAACATTTTAATTCACAATCAACATACAAACATCCCAAAGAGTTCTGCTTTTTGGGATGTTTTTTTATGGTTTTATATCTGAAATATTTTTAAAACTCCTTCAGATTAATCCGCTTGTACAGATTTCTTAAGCTTTCCTCAAAGTATCACACCATCAATTTTATCTCTGATAAAAAACTTGCGTCTTTGCGTTTTCCCAACAAAAACAACCAAAAATTATTACAGCATATTTTAAAGAAAAAAATATAGAAAAAACAGCAGAAAACAGAGCCGTACATCCTCTCTGGAAGTCTTTTTTAATTATATTTGCACAGTAATACAGTAAATACTGATCTTTACAATGATTCAAAAAAGCTGTCTGAACTGCGGGTATAAGATCTCCGATGAGTTTTGCCCTCATTGCGGACAGAAATCCAGTACAGCCAGAATAACTCCTAATTCTTTGATCACCAGTGATATTTTAGGTTCAATCTGGCATATTGAAGCGAGGTTTTTCAGTACAATAAAACACATTATATCAGGTCCCGGCAAAATGGCCATGAATTATATTGCAGGAAAAAGAGTGAGATACTATAATCTGTTTTCTTTATTGCTGATCCTGTTTGGTTTTAATGTACTGGCACTGCATTTTTACATGGATTTGTCCTCGATGGACCTCAATAAGGAAAGTTCAAAAATAATGGATTTTTTTTCCAGATATTCTAAAGCCAGTTTATTGGCATTAATCCCGGTTATGGCTTTCAATACATGGATGCTTTTCAGAAAAGGAAATCTCAACTTTGCAGAACACGTGATTATTGCAACAGTGGGGCTTTGCGGAATTTTAGTGATCCTGCTGATAGATGATCTGGTCAGTATTCTGCAGCTGTATGATCCTTTGATAAAAATCATGAGTGTACTGGACAAAATTCTGGTTTTTAGCCTTATCTTGTTTCCCGGTTTTACCTATTTTAATGCTTTTAAAAATCTTTATCAGGCATTGGGTCTGATCTGGAGAACTGCAGTGTTTTATCTCTTGCTGATGATAGAGTTGATGCTGGTTTTTATTGTTTTATATAAAATATTTTAAATTGATTATGAGAAAGATAGTATATGCATGTCTGCTTCTGGCGGTAGTTTCCTGTGGAAAAGTGTCCCCGAAAGGCAATATAGAAAATAAAGAAGTTCCGGTTGAAAATTTTAAAAATATTTTTCTTAAAGGAAAGTTCCGCGTCTTTTATGCCAGAGGAGAAAAAAATATGGTGAACGTGGAAACGTATCCCAATGTATATGAAAATTTAGATATTGAAGTGAAAGATGATGGATTGTTTATTACCGAATCCAGGGAAACAAAAGGAGTAGATTTTTACAATATCACCATTTATTCAAAATATAATCCTGAAAAGATAAGTATCTCTGATTCTGCAGAAATGAATATTTCAAGCGAAATTAAGACCGATAATTTTAGGCTTAATTTAAAAAATTATGCTACTTTTATGGGTTCAGTAAACACGAGAAGAGCAGAAGTGGAGATGCAGAACAGAAGCCGGGCCAACTTTTTGGGACTTACCCGGAATGCTGTGATAAAGATCTCTGATACAGCCAGTCTGATCGCTCCTTACTGGAAAATAGAAAACCTGAATATTGATTCTAAAAACGGGAATTATGCAGAAGTGAACGTGAAAGATTCTTTAAAAGGAAATATTCAGAACACCGCAAAATTTATTTATTATAACAACCCGATCCGTGCTTTTAAAATTGATAAGCAGGCTCGTGTGGAGAATAAGAAGTTAGAATAATAGAAAGGAAGATGGAGGCTGGAGGAGGGAAGTTATCATAGGCAAAAAAGAAATGGATGAGTTTCAAATTTGAGAAATTGATTATCTGGCAAAAATCTATGGATTTCGGGGAGATTATTTTTAAATTGTCTCAAAGTTTTCCGAAAGATGAAGCTTTTAATCTTACTTCCCAGATAAGAAGGGCATCAGATTCTGTAGGACTTAATATTTCAGAAGGGAGTATTTTGCAGTCCAAATTAGAATTTAAAAAATTTTTAGGATATTCCATCCGGTCGTTAGCTGAAACTGTAACTTGTTTGTATAAGGCAAAAAACAGGAATTATATTTCAGAAGAAGAATTTAAGACAATGTATAATGAAAGTTATAGTTTAATGAATCAGATTATAGCATTCAGAAATCAGTTACAAGACTGAGTAAGGTTAAAGAAAAAATAATTATAAAAATTTTATAGTAAAACATAAAATAAAAAAGGTAGATGAGAAGTAGAAAGTTAAAGCTGTGACAAGAAGGTCTCCCATCTTCAGGCTTCCATCTTCCAGACAAAAAATAGAATAGTAAAAACAAAAGCATGAAAATTGAAATTGAAACCAGGATTTCAATCTTCCCGCTTCCAAACTTAAATACAAATATGACAACATTAGAAAAAGCGAAACTTTGGTTAAGTGATACCTTCGATACAGATACAAGAAATGCCGTACAGGCTTTGATCGACAGCAATTCTCCGGATCTGGAAGATTCGTTCTACAGGGAACTTGAATTCGGAACAGGAGGAATGCGTGGTATCATGGGAGTTGGAACCAACCGCTTGAACAAATATACTTTGGGACAGGCTACACAGGGACTGGCCAATTATATGCTTCAGCAGTTTAAAGGTGGGGAAATTAAAGTGGCTATTGCTTATGATGTACGCCATAATTCAAAAGAATTCGGAAAACTGGTGGCTGATGTTTTAACCGCCAACGGCATTAAAGTGTTGCTTTTCAAAGATCACAGACCGACTCCGGAATTGTCATTTACCGTAAGAGACAAAAAATGCAATGGAGGAATTGTTTTGACCGCATCTCACAATCCGCCTGAATATAATGGTTATAAAGTATATTGGAATGACGGCGCGCAGATTGTTCCGCCCCATGATGAAGCCATTATCAATGAAGTATATTCTGTGAAATTTGACGAAATTAAATTTAACGGAAACGACGACCTGATCGAATGGATCGGAGAAGAGCAGGATGACGTGTACATCGATGCCTGTCTTGAAAATTCTACCTACCAGAATGTTGGAAAAGAGAATTTAAATATTGTTTTCACGTCTATCCACGGGACAACGTATACTACAATTCCAAAAGCATTGGAGAAAGCAGGGTTCAAAAAAGTGGATCTGGTGAAAGAACAGATGATCCCTAGCGGTAATTTTACCACAGTAGAATCTCCAAACCCGGAAGAGCCGGCAGCCCTTGAAATGGCTATGGATTTGGCAAGAATTACCAATGCTGACATCGTGATCGGTACAGATCCGGACGGTGACAGACTGGGAATTGCCGTAAGAAACCTGGATGGCGAAATGCAGCTTCTGAATGGAAACCAGACGAATACGATTCTTACCTATTACATTCTGAACGAGTGGAGAAAGCAGGAGAGAATCACCGGAAAGGAATTCATTGGTTCTACGATTGTAACTTCTGATATATTCTTTGATATTGCCCAAAAGTTCGGTGTTGACTGTAAAGTTGGACTGACAGGGTTCAAATGGATCGGAAAAATGATCCGTGAAGCAGAAGGAAAAGAGAAATTTGTTTGTGGCGGTGAAGAAAGTTTCGGTTTTATGACCGGAGATTTTGTCCGCGATAAAGATTCTTGTGGAAGTATCCTTGTGGCATGTGAAATTGCTGCGTGGTGCAAAGCCAACGGAAGAACAATGTATCAGTACATGATTGAGATCTATGAAGATCTGGGAATGTATTACGAAGGACTGGTGAATATTGTCAGAAAAGGAAAAGAAGGGGCTGAAGAAATTCAGAATATGATGAAAAATTTCCGCGAGAATCCACCGAAAGAACTGGCCGGATCATTGGTAGAAGAAGTGAAGGATTTTAAGGAACAGACCAATTTCAGCGTTTCAAAAAATGAAACAAAAGTAATGAATGACATTCCAAAATCGAATGTATTAATTTATTACACCCAGGACGGAACCAAAGTTTGTGTACGACCTTCAGGAACCGAACCTAAAATTAAATTTTATATTTCTGTAAAAGATTCCATTACATCTGAAGCAGATTTTAAAGATAAACTGAAATCATTAGAGGCTAAAATCGAGGACGTAAGAAAAGATTTGAAATTAGATTAATTCCAGATCTGCAGAAGATGATAAAAAAGATTTTAGCCGTCTGTATGCTCTCTGTACTTGTTTTTTCCTGCAGGAAAGAGGTACAGAAAGCACCGGAAACAAAAACTGTGAATGATTCAATTGCTAAAACAGAAGTGAAAGAAGATCTGTTTAAGCCTATTGATACAGCCTGTTCAACAGCTAACAAAACGGAGGATTATATTGCTGCTCTTCAATGGTATAAAGCTAAAACTGATAAGGAAATTGCAGTAAACAGTCCGGAACAGAACGACAGGTTATACGAAGATTATGTCAAAATAAGAACAAAGTATACAGACTGTCTGAATGGTTTGCATCAGGATATATTAGAGCAGTATACTGATTATCATACCCGTGAACCGGATACTTATAATCTGCCGGACAGCGTAAAAAAGATTGCCGGAGAACTGAGTAAAGCAGGCCTTGAATTTAGGGTCATGGGAGAAGGGCTTACAGAAATTCATTCAGTGTACGGATATGATTATGCTGTATTTAAGAATAAAGTGACTCCTGATTATGAAAGCTATATTCTGCAGTTGGCCAATGATCGTAAAGAGAATTATGCTATCAATGGCGGTCTGATGATTAGCTGGGAAGAATTAGGGGACAGATTGATTGCATGGGAGAATTTTATAAATAAATATCCCAAAAGTCCGTTGATAAAGAGAGCGAAAATAGAGTATAATAATTATTTGTTAGATTATATTCTTGGAATGGACAGTTCTCCGACCTATGACAGAGCAGAAGGGAGATTGCTGGATGAAAACAAAGAAGAATACAGCAGGATCATAAAAAAATATCCGAATTCTCGCACAGCAAAAAAAGCAAAAGAACTGATCGCAGCTTTTGACGCACATGTACCTGTGGATCAGATAGAAGACAGGATTGATTTGAGAAGATAATATTAGTAAATTTAAATAAAAATAAAGTGAAAGTTTCAAAATTAGCGGCGAACCTGATTGGTTCCGAAATCGTAAAAATTGGTAATGAAGTAAATGATTTAAAAGCAAAGGGAGCGGAGATAGCCAATCTTACTATTGGTGACCTGAATTCTAATCTATATCCTATTCCGGCACTGCTGAAGGAAGAGATTCAGAAGGCATATCAGAATAATCTGACGAATTATCCGCCAGCCAACGGACTTTTATCTTTAAGAAAAGAAGTTTCCAAAGACCTGAAAAACAGATGGAATCTGGATTATTCACCCAATGATATTTTAATTACTGCCGGATCAAGACCTTTGATCTATGCGGTTTATAAAACTATCGTTGACGAAGGTGACAAAGTGATATATCCAACACCGTCATGGAACAACAACCATTACGCTTACCTGACTTCTGCGGATGCAGTAGAAGTGAAAACAACAGCTGAAACCAATTTCCTTCCAACGGCAGATGACCTTAGACCACATTTGGGTGGTGCGGTTCTGCTTGCATTGTGTTCACCGCTGAATCCTACGGGAACTATGTTTACGAAAGAACAGCTTTCAGAAATCTGCGAAATGGTTCTTGAAGAAAACAAAAAAAGAGGCGTAGACGAAAAACCTTTATACCTGATGTATGATCAGATCTATTCTAACCTTACTTTCGGGGCAGAACATGTAGATCCGGTTTCTCTTTTCCCTGAATTGAAAGAATATACCATCTATATCGATGGAATCTCTAAATGCCTTGCTGCTACGGGAGTACGTGTAGGATGGGGATTCGGTCCTTCTCATATTTTGGATAAAATGAAAGCTCTTCTGACGCACGTTGGAGCATGGGCCCCAAAACCTGAACAGGAAGCAACTGCAAAATTCTTTGAAAATCCGGAAAATGTAAATGTTTTCGTAGAAGATTTCAAAGGAAAACTGGAAGAAAGCTTAAAAGTTCTTCACGGAGGAATCCAGGATCTGAAAGGAAAAGGTTTAGCGGTTGAAAGTATCGAACCGATGGGAGCTTTATATCTTACCATTAAACTGGACTATATCGGAAAAACAAAACCGGACGGATCTGTGATTAAAGATTCTTCTGATCTGGTTTTCTATTTAATTAATGATGCAGGAGTGGCTTTAGTTCCTTTCTCTGCTTTCGGTGAAGCAAAATCTGAACCTTGGTTCCGTGCTTCCGTAGGAGGTTTAGCGGTGGATGAGATCAAAGTGATGCTTCCGAAACTGGAAAACGCGTTGAATAATCTTAAATAGTATTCTAATGTAACAGTATAGCAATGTATCAATGTAACAATTCCCGTATTTACAATATTGGTAAACTGTTAGATTGATACATTGTTACATTAAAAATAAAAACAGATGCTTCGTCTTCTCTTGGCATGACACCTTATAATCAATAGGTAGTATTAGCAGGGTCACGCTGAGCAGAGTCGAAGCGTTTTTTGAAAATAAAATATAATTAAATCAAGGGCTACATTAATGAAATTTCCTAAACGGCTATTTCTGGAAACCAAATTGTTGAGCTTTTCAACCTTAGGAATTATTGTTTTGGTGATTCTGAGTGTCTGGCTTTCAGGGCAAGGGTCTCACAGGTCTTTATTTCTGAATTCTATCTTATCTACTTCCATTTTGGCAGGTGCCTTTTTTCTGTTTATCAGCTTGGGATTATATTATGGTCTGAAATTAAAAGAAAATGTAGGGAATGTGTTCAATAAAGAAAGGCTGGATAAATATGCTGAACATGCTCCGGCAGTAGGTAGTTTCGATTTTGATCCTCCTGCAGTTGGTGATAGCATAGCAGCAGCTATACTGTCAGTTGTTTTGTGGTTTGTGCTTACCGTTGTTTTGGTGGTTCTTTTATATTTTTTAGGGTTTTTATTTTGGGCAGCCGTTTTATTTCTGATAGCCATGCTGTACTGGATTTTTTTCAGAGCTTTACGTCTGGTCTTCAAAAATTCAGGAAAATGTAAGGGAAATCTGTTAAAAAGCCTTGGTTTTGGAATTTTTTACTCATTTCTGTATATTTCATGGATCTACGGAATTATTTTTTTAGCCAATTATATAAACTCATAACTCATCATTCATAACTTATAACTTTTTTACAATGAAAATCATAGCTGTCATTCCTGCACGTTACGAAGCAAGCCGTTTTCCGGCAAAGCTGATGCAGATGCTGGGAGAAAAAACCGTTATTACAACAACGTATAAAAATGTTGTAGAGACAGAATTGTTCGATGAAGTTTTTGTGGCAACAGATTCAGAAATTATTTTTGATGAAATTGTAAAAAACGGAGGAAAAGCCGTGATGACCGGGCAGCATGAAACCGGCAGCGACCGTATTGCCGAGGCGGTACAGAACATCGACTGTGATATTGTGATCAATGTTCAGGGCGATGAACCTTTCCTTAAACTGGAGCCTTTAAAACAGCTCATCAACGTATTTAAAGAAGATGATAACCAGGAGATTTCACTGGCTTCATTAAAAATAAAACTAACTGAGAAAGAAGAAATTGAAAACCCGAATAACGTAAAGGTTATAACGGATAACAATGGTTTTGCCCTTTATTTCAGCCGTTCCGTGATCCCTTTTCACAGGGAAATTTCTTATCAGGTAGAGTATTACAAGCACATTGGAGTCTATGCCTTCAGAAAACATGCGCTGCTTCAATTCTCCAAACTGGAAATGAAACCTCTGGAAATATCAGAAAAGATCGAGTGTATCCGTTATCTTGAATACGGAATGAAGATCAAATTAATAGAAACCAATTTCATCGGTGTCGGGATTGATACACCGGAAGATCTGGAGAAAGCGAGGAAGCTGCTTTAGTGGCAAAGAAAGCTGAGAAAGCGAATTTACAAATCAGCTTATTAGCCTTCTCGGCTTTCTTTGCTATTTTCTCTTTGCTTTTCCCTCAATTCCTCTTATATTTGAATGAATATACAGGATAGCTATGAGGATTTTAATTTTAATAGTTTTGTTTTGTTGTTCAAATCTGAAATGTCAGGATTTGAATAATAAAAAATTCTATGCTCAGGTGAACCATAGCTGCAGGGCAACAACGAGCGGCGCTTTTGATATCTATACATTTCTGATGCTGGAATTTAAAAACAATAAAATGTATCCTTCATACCTGGAAATACCTTCTCAGGAACAAAAAAGCATAGAAGATCCTATTGATTATAAATTTGAAAATAAAATAGTATATCTTGCAAAGCCATTAGATTTTAAAGAAGATCTGGGATCCGTTTTCACTTACGTAAATGGAAATCTGGTGCCCAAAAAGAAACAGAATGAACCCAAATTTATTTTTAAACCTTCTTTAGACCATTATTTTAAAAGAAATAAATGAAAAAAATAATATACTTAGTCCTTTTAATGTTGACTACTTCAGTGTATTCTCAGACTGCAAAGGAAATTATAGATAAAAATATTGAACTGTCCGGAGGATTAACGAACTGGAAACTCTTAAATTCAGTATTGCTGCAGGGAAAAGTAATCTTAGGAATCAAAGATGAATACCCTATAAAAATTTACCAGCAGCGTCCCAATCTTACCAAAACGGTGATCAGCATCGGCGGAAAAGAAACGGCTATTGAAGGTTTTGACGGAAATAAAGGCTATGCCATGAATTATGCTACCAATAAACTTCAGGTTTACCCTGAATATGTTTCTGAAAGCTTTGATAACGACTTCATCGACTGGGAAAATAAAGGTTTTGAAGCCAAATATCTTGGAAAAGAGAAAGTAGGAGAGATCTACTGCCATAAAGTAGAACTTACGAAAAATGTAAACAAGAACCTTTATTATTTTGATGTGAAATCCTATATGCTTTTAAAAGAGGTTAAAAAGGATGAAACATTGTTGTACTCAGATTATAAAAAAGTAGGAAATCTTGTGATGTCTTTCAGAATAGAATCTTCCAGCACCAAGAAAGACGGTGATTATGTGATGATTCTGAACAAAATAGATATCAATAAAGTATTTCCGTCTAATATTTTTAAATTTTAATTCAATACATTTTTAACCGGGCATTTTGTTTTACATTTAATGAAAAATAATAAGCAGACTGACCATCTAAATTAATAAAAATGAAAAATATTTTCTTATTGCTGCTTTCTTTTGTAGCATTTTTACAGAGCTGTATCAATCAGAAAAGCGAGGTTTCACAAGCTAAAACCAAAGAACTTATGGGAAAAACAATATATGATTTCAAAGTTGAAAGCCTTGACGGTAGTGAGATCAACTTTGCAGATTTCAAAGGAAAAAAGATTCTTATTGTGAATACAGCATCTGAGTGCGGATTTACCCCGCAGTATGCAGACCTTGAAAAAGTGTATGAAGAATACAAAGACAAGCTGGTCATTGTAGGTTTTCCGGCCAATAATTTCGGAGGACAGGAGCCTGGAACCAATGTTGAAATTGGAGCATTCTGTCAGAAAAATTATGGTGTGACGTTTCCTTTAGCGGCTAAAGTTTCTGTAAAAGGAGATGATACAGCCCCTATTTTTAAATATTTAACTGAAAAAGAGCTAAACGGAGTTAAAAATACCAGTATCCTTTGGAACTTTACAAAGTTTTTACTTGATGAAAACGGAAAGCTGATCGATACTTTTGTTAGTACAACAAAACCTACGGACGAAGCGATCACAAAATACTTTAAATAAGATAAAATATAAACGCTTCGACTCCGCTCAGCGTGACAGTTTCATACAATACATTCATAGTATTAGAAATGTCACGCTGAGCGGAGTCGAAGCGTTTATAAGTATCCCGTTAATAGATTAGCTTACTTCAGTTTATCTTCCTTTTTAATCTCCTCATCCTGCTTTAGAATCTGGTTATGCTCATTTTCAAGCTTCTTATGCTCAGCTAATATGGCCTCATCTTCTTTTATCATTTTATCGTGATCAGCTTGTATTTGGCCTAAATCCGTATTCCCTTCTTTATGTTTCTGTTCAAGGGCGTCATGTTTTGCAATGATCTCTGAATGACTGGCGATAAGTGCCGCATGATTTTTTCAAAATAGCCTGATGGGCAGCTTCTATTTTATTATGTTCACTTGTTTCAGGTTCCTTTAATGCGCTATGTGTCTTATTAAATTCTTCATGTTGTTTTTCCATCTTCGCATGAGAATCTTCCAGTAGATTATGATCAGCTTCCAGCTTTGCATGGGTGGCAGCTAATTCTTTTTCTAATACGGTATTGTCTTTTTTACAGGACACCAGACTAAGTACCAGAACGGCACCGGCAGCTAAAAATAAATTTTTCATCATTTTGATTTTAAGTTCAAACAAATATACAGTATAAAAATAAAATATACTTATTTCGTAATAAAATAGCTTATTTAATGAATTTATATATTTATTTTAACTTAAATTGTGGTTTTTTAAAAATAAAAGTTATCATTTTTTAGGTTTTAATTATTTTTGCTAACCCGCAACCCGCAACCCGCAACCCGCAACCCGCAACCCGCAACCCGCAACCCGCAACCCGCAACCCCTAACTCTCAAACCTCTTATCCGCAAAACAGAAAATATTCCCGAGTTTAATACTGGAATAACCGTTGCTTTTTATTTTGGAGGAATTGATCATTGCTTTGGCTAAAACATCTGTGGGCAAAGGCTTTTGGCTTTCCAACAGTCCTAATTTGTTGGCGAATTTTATAATTCTGCTGCCCAAAACTTCCCCGGTTCTTTCAGAATCTTTTCTTTCAAGCATTCCCGGTTTGAAAATGGTGATCTTGGTAAAATGGAGCTTTTTCACTGCTTCTTCCAGTTCGCCTTTCATTTTGGAATAAAAGATTTTAGACGTAGGATTGGCTCCGTAAGCCGACACGAGAATATAATCTTCAACATCATTTTCTTTGGCTGCTTTGGCAAATTCATATTGATAATCGTAGTCAACTTTTCTCTGGGCTTCCTTTCCTCCGGCGGCTTTAAGCGTTGTTCCCAGACATGAAAAAGCAACGTCTCCCTTCACCATATCTTTCCATTCTTCCGGTTTTTCGAAATTGACGATATGAACTTTCAGTTTATCATCCTGAATATCAACAGGCTTTCTGACGAAAATATCGACTTCCTCAAACTCTTTGTCGTTAAGCAGCTGTTTTACCAGATCTTTTCCTGTAGCACCTGTGGCGCCTATAACTAAAGCTTTCATAATAATTGGGATTGGGATGGATAGTAATTTCTTTCTTAAATTTACTAAATTTGAAGTTAATATCAATGATCATTTATCATTTATAAAATATTACTCATTACCAATTTATTCATTACTCATAAATTATGGATGCTAACGAAATTCTAGATTACTGTCTGGCCAAAAAAGGAGTTACAGAAACTTTTCCTTTTGATAATGAAACCCTTGTGATGAAAGTGGGAACCAAAATGTTTTTATTAATGCCTTTGGAAAAGCAGCCTTTAAGCATTAATGTGAAAACAGATCCTGAGTGGAGTGCAGAACTCCGTGAGCAGCATCCGCAGATCACCGGAGCATTCCATATGAATAAAACCCACTGGAATTCGGTATTAACAGATGGTTTGAAGAGAGATCTGGTTTTTAAATTAATAGATCAGTCTTATGAATTGGTTTTTAATTCATTAACGAAAAAGGCGAGGGAGGAGATTGTAAATTCTTAGAATTAAAAATTCGTGGAACAACATTCTTTCCATTATAATATACTTTTTAAAATTTCTAAATTTATTTTGTTAGTAGGAAAAAATTCTATGCTGGAATTTCAGTAAATGAAGTCGTTTTAAAAATTATTTTTTTCAAAAAGCATATTTCGCAATTTTAGATTAATATTTTAAACTATAAAATTTAAAATATGATCAAATGCTTATTAAGCTGATTTAAATTATTCTAAAGTTCAGTGATATAATAATTTAACATAATAAATTTTTCAAACAAATGTGATAAATAAAGTTTGTTTAGTGTTTCTATATATTTTTCTTTGAACCGTTGAAACCCAATGCGCAGAAAGTTGAAACACAAATTAATTTAAAATTTATTACAATGAAAAATTTAAAAAAATTATCTAGAAATGATCTTAAGACAGTAAAGGGAGGACAAACATGGATTGCAGAAACTTGTTGTGGTTTTACGGCAACAACCACTCAGGATTGGACTCCGCAGCAGGCAAATGAATGGCGTGATAAGATTGAAGCTAATTACTGTAATTGCTAGTCAAGTAACTATTAAAATTAATGCACTTATAATGTAATGACTTGTATTATAAGTGCAATTTATAATTAAAATATTCTATGTATTCTATTAGATGGCTATTTCTATTGTTCTTATTATTTTTTAGTGGTTTATTTTTTCCTCAATCAAATAGCAAAGATTCTCTCCAAGGAAACTTTACTTACTTGCTAAAGGCAAAGCTAAATACTCAAGCACCTGATTATATACATGAGGAGCCTTTTTCATTATTAGTAAGTGATAAACATGTATTTTTTGTGAGTTCTAAATCTCTTAAAAGAGATTCTATGATAGAAAAATCTAGAGTAACAACAAATAATCCTGATGGAAGTATAACGCTTAGTCTTAAAAGTGGAGTTTCTATACCCAATACAAAATTTCCATACACAATAATACAATCATATGAAAGTGTACAGTATTTTCAATTAGTAGGTATGTCTATACTCACCTATAAAGAGCCGGTCATAAAGAACTGGAAACTTGTGGATGAAACAAAAATTATTAACACAATCAATTGTAAGAAAGCAGAAGTTACCTTTAAAGGAAGAAACTGGATTGCATGGTATTCCCCTGAAATTCCGTTTCCTTATGGTCCTTACAAATTCAGTGGATTACCTGGATTAATTGTTAAAATAACGGATGACAAAGGAGATTATGATTTCGAACTGGTAAAATCTGAATCCAATTCTAAATTAAAAGGTAGATTAATTACCATCAAGGAAAGCAGATATACTAAAGCTATAGAAACAACACAACCGAAATTAAAACAAGCAATAAGAGATGTTCAAGCCAATGCCTCGGCCGTACTTTCAAGCTATGGTACCACCATCATAAAAGGGCAGGAAATGTTAAGGCAAAGGGAAAAAGAAAGAGAAGAAAACAGGAAATATGAAAATCCGTTGGAATTAAGTAATTAGTTTAAAAATTAAAATTCCCGGTTAGTCTTTTATCTTCATCCAATCGTTCAATCAGTTTTTCAAGACCTTCAAACTTAATTTCGTCATGAAGGAAATCTCTGAACCTTACGGTGATTTTTTCATCATAAATATCACCTTCAAAATCAAGGATATAGACTTCTACGGTTAATTTTTCTCCGTTTACGGTAGGATTGGTGCCAATGCTCAGCATCCCTTTGTACTGCTGGCCTTTTACCTCAGTTTCTACGATGTATGCTCCTTTTTTAGGAAGAAGTTTAATAGATTCTGTCTCGATATTAGCGGTAGGATAGCCAATGGTTCTGCCTATCTTTTTCCCGTGAACCACCGTTCCGGAAACAGAGTAGGAGTACCCAAGCATTTCATTGGCTTCTTTGATATTTCCGGCTAACAGAGCGTTGCGGACTTTAGTTGAGCTGATGTTGTTCTCATGGATATTAATGGCTTCCATCTGTTCCACATCAAAATCCAGCTCTTTGGATAGCTTTTGAAGAAGTTCGAAATTTCCGCTTTTATTTTTTCCGAAAGAATGATCATAGCCTATTATAAGGTATTTCACATTCAGTTTATCAATAAGAATCTGGCGCACAAATTCTTCTCCGGTAAGGTTTCTGAATTCATCATCAAATTCTTTCAGGAACAGATGATCGATGCTGTATTTTTCCATCAGATCCTTCTTTTCATCCACGGTATTAAGAAGTTTGAGATCTTCATTCGGATTGAAAACAAAACGCGGATGCGGCCAGAAAGTAAGGATTGCAGTTTCCAGATTATTCTCTGTACCCACTTTTATCAGTTCATCAATGATACTTTTGTGCCCGAGGTGTACGCCGTCAAACATTCCTAGAGATAATGCTAAAGGCTTTTGAGAGTGATAATCTTTAAAATTCTTGAAAACTTTCAAAACGGAAAAATTTTGACTGCAAATATAAAGATAATGTACCAATGTACCAATTTAACAGTTTACCAATATTTTTAATCATCATCATTGTTATATGGGTAAACTGGTACATTGGTAAATTAATAAAAAGTATGATAAAAATCTTTTTTTTACCAATTGTGGGTTTATTAAGAATCATTATATTTGCACCAAGAAAAAATTTAGCAATGGCAAACCAAATTAAAGGTAAAATTTCTCAAATTATTGGTCCGGTAATCGACGTTGTCTTCACAGATGTGGAAGCAGTTCCAGCAATCTATGACGCGTTAGAAATTACAAAAGAAAACGGTGAAAAAGTAATCTTAGAAGTAGAGCAGCATATTGGAGAAGATACAGTAAGATGTATCGCAATGGACGCTACAGACGGTCTTAAAAGAGGTCAGGAAGTAATCGGGTATGGAGATCCTATTACAATGCCTATCGGAGAGGCTGTAAACGGAAGACTTTTCAACGTAGTTGGTGATGCTATCGACGGACTTCAAAATATTTCCAAGGAAGGTGGTCTTCCAATTCACAGACCAGCTCCAAAATTTGATCAACTTTCAACTTCTGCGGAAGTTTTATTTACAGGGATTAAAGTAATCGACTTAGTTGAGCCTTACGCAAAAGGGGGTAAAATTGGTTTGTTCGGTGGTGCCGGTGTAGGTAAAACGGTATTGATCCAGGAGTTGATTAACAATATTGCAAAAGGACACGGAGGTCTTTCAGTTTTCGCCGGAGTAGGTGAAAGAACGAGAGAAGGAAATGACCTTTTGAGAGAGATGCTTGAATCAGGTATTATTAAATACGGTGATGATTTCATGCACTCTATGGAAAACGGAGGTTGGGATCTTTCAAAAGTAGACCTAGAGGCTATGAAAGAATCTAAAGCTGCATTCGTTTTCGGACAGATGAACGAGCCGCCAGGAGCAAGAGCTAGAGTAGCACTTTCTGGTCTTACATTAGCTGAGTACTACAGAGACGGTGGTGAAAGCGGACAAGGTAGAGACGTACTTTTCTTCGTAGACAACATCTTCCGTTTTACACAGGCTGGTTCTGAGGTATCTGCACTTCTTGGTCGTATGCCATCTGCGGTAGGTTACCAACCAACACTTGCTTCTGAAATGGGTGCGATGCAGGAAAGAATTACTTCCACTAAAAACGGTTCAATTACTTCAGTACAGGCGGTTTACGTACCTGCGGATGACTTAACTGACCCGGCTCCTGCAACTACGTTTGCTCACTTGGATGCGACTACGGTACTAGACAGAAAAATTGCTTCATTGGGTATTTATCCAGCAGTAGATCCACTTTCTTCTACTTCCAGAATTCTAAATCCTGAAATTTTAGGAAACGAACATTACGATTGTGCTCAGAGAGTAAAAGAAATTCTTCAGAGATACAAAGCGCTTCAGGATATCATCGCAATTCTTGGTATGGAAGAACTTTCTGAAGAAGATAAATCAGTAGTTTACCGTGCTAGAAAAGTTCAGAGATTCTTATCTCAGCCTTTCCACGTAGCAGAACAGTTTACAGGTATTCCGGGATCATTGGTAGATATCAAAGATACCATCAAAGGATTCAACATGATCATGGATGGTGAATTAGATCACTTACCGGAAGCTGCTTTCAACCTGAAAGGAACTATCGAAGAAGCTATTGAGGCAGGACAAAAAATGTTAGCTGAAAACGCGTAATTAAATTAGACATAAGATATCAGATTATAGACATGAGACTTTAATGTCTGAAATCTGAAGTCTGAAATCTTCAAATCTAAATTAAAATGAATATAAAAATTTTAACACCAGAATACGTAGTTTTTGAAGGAGAAGTAGACTCTGTATTGTTGCCTGGGAAAAATGGTGAATTCCACATCATGAAAAACCACGCAGGAATCGTTTCTTCTTTGATCGGAGGTAAGGTAAAGCTTTTTACGAATTCAGTAGGAGAAGCTTATGCTAAAAACCTTACTAAAGAAAATGAGAAAGACTCTGTTTTTTCTTATCCTATCAAAAGCGGTGTTGTAGAATTTAATCATAATAAAGGAATCATCCTTTGTGAATAATTAAATGAAAAGCTAAATATATTTTCAAGAAAGTGTAACTTTGGTTACACTTTTTTTATGCTGTGTAAAAGTCTGATTTTATGAAGAAAAGTACAATCATATTCTTTACCATTCTGGGAGTTTTATTCAATGCCCAGAACTTCAAAACCAAAAGAGGTATCGTAAGTCTTGATGGTATTCATGTCGCTAAAATTTCAAACAAATCCAGTATCTATACCTTTATGGATCTGAATGAAACGCCGATGTATACTATAGAATTTGTAGACAAAAGCATCGTGGATTCCGTACGGGACAGCTATATTAAACTGAACAGGGTCTACAACCGGGATAAAACGATAGAGATGGATTATATTTCACCATCTGCTTTTTCGGGCGAAGAGAAATCTGCGGTTTACACCTCTATAAAAGGCTTGAAAGTTATTGATAATAAGGGAATTAATATTAAGATTCTGGATGATATCTTTAAAAATGTTCCTAAAAGAAAGCTTGACACCAAGACAAAAGATGCTTATACCATAAGAAGCAAGATCGATAAACTGAATATTGAAGTCAATAAAGTGGGCGAGATCCTGTCCAACGGTGTTCCTGTGGGATATTTTACCAATCTGCCGGTAAGTTTTGGTTCTGAAGACACCATTTCTGATAAGACATTCGTAGATATTGAAATTTATGATGCCAAAAGCAAGTTAATCGGAAGGTATATCACCACTACCAAACAGCTGAAAACAGCTGGCGGAAAGAGTTTTACGCTTTACAGGGAAATGTCAGGAAGAGCTTCCATTTTAAAATATCCGACTTATAAGGCTATTGCAGAACGGATGGCTATCATGGATCCGACTTTTATTAAAATTCAGGAAAAAGTAACAGTGGGTCCTGTAGAAAAAGATACTACAGTAAAATAAAAATTGAACAGACTTTATTCTCTGAAATTGGAAAAATTATTTTTCATCTGCGTTATTTGCAAATTCTGCGCGAAGTAAAATTTGAACCATTAAGACTATTGAAGTTTTTAAGAATATTAAGCTGAGCTTTGCTTTAGAAGTAATGCTTAAAAATCTTCAGATTCTATCTTAATTATTCTTACCTCCTTCAATAGTCTTAATGGTTTAAATTTCATAAATTATAAAAAATCCCGGAAAAATTTATTTCCGGGATTTTTTTTATCTGTTTTTTTTAAAAATTACAGGCTTAAAATCACTCCATTTTCCTTAAGTTGCTGCATCGGTTTTGAAAACCAGAAAAGTTCAAAATCTTCAAAATTTTCTTCAAACTGATTCTTAAGCTGCTGAGCTGTAATTCTTTTTGGATTTTCTACTGAATTTTCTTCCAGGATCTTCATCAGCCATTCTGCCTTATCCTGCTCCAGATCGATCTTTACAATGTTTGTTTTTAGGTGGAATGTAAGAAGCGTATACGTCCCGGAGTATTTCTTTTTATTTTTTATGCGATTCTCAGCGATTACGTTTTTCGTTAAAAAAATGATTTTGGAACTTCCTTTAAAACTAAAAGCTGCATCCTCCAAAAGACAGTCGTGAATATGATCAGGGTGAACCGTCGTTCTTGGAATTTTAAAATCAAACCATTCCTGAAGCGGAAAATCAAAATTGATTCCGTGCATATAATTGAAAAGAGATTTCTTAAGTCCGAAACTGAATTTGCTGTGATCGATTCCGGTTTTATCTTTAAAGTCGATATCATTATTCGCGAACACGATTTCCTGTTTTATCGGAACCACTCCAAATTTTTCAGGATCTATTCCTACCGGTGAATGAGCCGTCATCGCAAACTGATGCCAGAAACCGCTTTGAAGAATTCCCATTTCAAACATCTGCCTGATCATTTCCAGGGAGTCTACAGTTTCCTGAATTGTTTGGGTCGGGTAGCCATACATCAGATACGCATGAACCATAATCCCGGCTTCCGTAAAATTTCGAGTCACCTGGGCAACCTGTTCCACAGAAACACCTTTGTCAATTAATTTCAGCAAACGGTCGCTGGCCACTTCAAGACCTCCCGAAACAGCAACACAGCCTGAGAGTTTCAGCAGATAGCATAAATCACGGGTAAAGCTTTTTTCAAAACGGATATTGGTCCACCAGGTAACGACCAGGTTTCTCCGAAGAATTTCCAGGGCAACTTCCCGCATCAGTGCAGGCGGTGCCGCTTCATCTACAAAATGGAATCCGGTTTCTCCGGTTGTCCGGATCAATTCCTCCATCCTGTCAACCAGAATTTTTGCGGAAATAGGTTCGTAGATTTTAATATAATCCAGTGAAATATCACAGAAAGTACATTTCCCCCAATAGCAGCCATGCGCCATAGTCAGTTTATTCCACCGCCCGTCACTCCATAAACTGTGCATAGGATTGGCAATTTCAATCACTGAAATATATTGATCCAGCTGTAAATCAGTATAATCGGGAGTCCCGATATCTGCCTGTTTGTAATCGTGTCTGGTAGAATTATTTTTATAGGTAACCTTTTGGTTTTCAATTAAAAATGTTCTTTTGTATTCTGCTGTTCCTTCATCAGTATTTAAGCTGGCATAGAGAAGTTCAAGAGGAAGCTCACCATCATCAAGGGTAATGAAATCAAAGAATTCAAAGACCCTCTGATCTTTAATTTCCCTCAGTTCTGTATTCGGAAAACCTCCGCCCATCGCCGTTTTGATGTGGGGATAATGTTTTTTGATGAATTGGGCACATTTGAAACCTGCATATAAATTCCCGGGAAAAGGAATGGAAAAGCAGATCAGTTTAGGCTGAACCCAATCTAATTTTTCCTGAAGGATTTTTAAAGTAAAATCATCAATAAATGTTTGATTATCAGAAAGCTTCGAATATAATTCATCAAAAGAGTTGGCACTTTTTCCCAAACGTTCTGCATACCTGCTGAATCCAAAATCTGAATCTATATTCTCAATAATATAATCGGAAATATCTTCTAAATATAAGGTCGCAAGATGTTTGGCTTTGTCCTGAAGTCCCATATTTCCAAACGCGAAATCCATGTCGTCCAACTGATTGAAACGCGAGGCTTCAGGAAGGAAATTCATGCTGCAGATCTGTCTGGCCAGTGTGGGCGTTTTGCCCTGTAGAAAAGGAATAACCTGATCTATTGTTTTCAGATATTCTTCCCGCAGCGCATAGATTCTCCTTGAATTTTCAGATATTTCTTCAGGATTGATTTTTTTGTTGAAGATTTTCTCTAAACCATTTTTTGAAAACAACGCCAAAATAACATCCAGTCCCAGATCAATCTGATAGCTGGAAATATTTTTGGTATTCAGAAAGCCTTTTATATAAGCTGTTGCCGGATATGGAGTATTGAGCTGGGTAAAAGGCGGAGTAATGAGAAGAAGATCTTTCAACAGAAAATTTTTGCAAAGTTATTTTAAATTCATCTAAAATGAAAAAGCTAAGCATGAAAGTTTAAGTTTTACAGCACAAAAAGGGCTTTTTTTTGATCATGAAGTGAAAATAGGGCGGAACTGCAATTTTTTATATCTTGTATAGGATAAATTTATACCATAAACCTGATTGACATGTCAAATGAAACTGCTCCTCTTATCAGTTATTTTAAAAGTTATATTCCCCTTTCAAAGGAAGAAATTGAAGTACTGAATGAAAGGATAACCGAAAGAAGAATTAAGCGTAAACAATTTATCCTGCAGGAAAATGAGGTGTGCCAGTATTATACCTTTGTGGTATCCGGATGTTTTAAAATGTACAGTGTGGATAAGAACGGGACAGAGCATAATCTGCAGTTCGCTTCAGAAAATGACTGGATTGTAGACATTGACAGTTTTCACAACAAAAAGCCCAGCCAGTTATATATCGCTGCGCTGGAAAACGCTGTGGTGCTTCAGATTGAAAAGAAAGATCTGTGGTATCTTTATACCTACTTTCCCAAATTCGACCGGAACTTCAGGGTGATTATAGAGCATAAATTTATAGAGCTTCAGAACAGAATGCTTCAGAATATCAGTGCTACGGGAGATGAGAAGTATGAATTTTTTCTCAAACAGTATCCCCAGCTGGCCAACCGGCTTTCCAATACTCAAATTGCTTCCTACCTGGGAATTACGCCCCAGTTTCTCAGTAAAATCCGGGCGAAAAGGATAAAAAATTAATCCGTTTTATGAAACTATATTAAGAATTGGCCTTACCAAAAGTCAAGATGCTTTCTTAAACTTGTTTGCAGGTTTCACAGTAATATCCATTGTAATTTTGGCCTATACAAAACATTTAAAATTACAGAAAATGGAAACACAGAAAAAAGTAGCCGTAATTGGCTTAGGGAATATTGGTAAAGCAGTTGCCGGTAATTTAATCAACAACAAGCACCAGGTTATTGTAGCGGCAAGGAATGCTGATGAAGCAAATGATTTTGCCGCACAGTCGGGTGGGTTTGCTCAAAGTACAAGTATTGAAGAGGCTATTGATACGGCAGATATTATAATTCCTGCGATATGGTTTGGTTCTTTTAAAGACTTCTTTAATGATCACGGAAATCAATTACAGGGGAAAGTACTGGTGGACGTTTCCAATCCCATTGCTCCGGACGGAAATGGTGGTTTTAAAAAGATCATCGGAGAAAGAGAGTCCGCAGGGGAGATTAATGCCTCTATTGCTCCTAAAGGAGTAAAGATGGTAAAAGCTTTCGGAACGCTGGGTGCGGGAACTCTGGCTTCAGCTTCCAATCACACGCCTGAAAAAGAGGTTTTATTTTATGCTTCTGATGATTCGGATGTGAATGGGGATATTGAAAATTTAATTAAGGACAGTGGTTTTGAGCCGTTAAGAGTAGGTGGCCTGGATCAGTCGATCCGTATTGAAGTTTTTGGAGATCTTCATGAATTTGGAGCATTGGGAAAAGCGGTAAGCCTTGAAGAAGCAAAGTCAAAGCTGTAGTGATGAAAAAAATACTCACCGCAGTTCTGGTTGCATGCATATTATCAGCCTGTTCCGGGAAAAAAGAAAACAACAGTTCTACAATTAACACAGAAAAAAATACAGCAATGGAGACCGATGCAAAAAAGAATATAGAAGAAACGCTAAAGGCCTATGAAAATGCCCTTAATGCTTCATCTACTGAACAGGTATTACCTTTATATACACAGAACGGAATATTCATGCCTCAGGGAGGTCCTACGGCTGAAGG
The DNA here is from genome assembly GCF_016745235.1 of Chryseobacterium endalhagicum. Taxonomy (GTDB): domain Bacteria; phylum Bacteroidota; class Bacteroidia; order Flavobacteriales; family Weeksellaceae; genus Chryseobacterium; species Chryseobacterium endalhagicum. The sequence goes on from NZ_JAELVM010000001.1 coordinate 1,998,847, forward strand.
TCAGGAACAACTGAAGGGAGCTTATGATTTTGTTTTCAAAACATTACAGCTCAATGTAAAGTTTAGAATTGATGAAATGACTGTAATCAATGAAAACTATGCAATTGCCCGTACCATGTCTAAAGGTACTCAGCTGATTCACGCAGAAAATAAAACAACGCCGGAAGAAAACCGTGAACTGTTTGTCCTGGAAAAGGAAGACGGTCAATGGAAGATCGCCCGATATATGTTTAATAAATCGAAATAATAAAAATGCCTGACCAACGTCAGGCATTTTTTAAGGTTTTATGTGAATTCCTTTTTGATTTCCGATTGTCCGCAATCACATTAAATGTTACCCCTAAAAGGATCAGGGTAATGCCAATAAGCAGATTCATCGTGAATTTTTCGTGAAACATTAAAACGCTTACCATCACAGCCACTACAGGCTCCAATGCTCCTAAAATGGCAGTCGGCGTCGATCCGATATATTTTATAGCGTAAACCAGACACAGGCTGGAAATTACGGTCGTCAGAAAAGCAAAAACAATAAAGTTTAAAAATATAGATACGGAAGGAATAGCAAAAGATTCACCCGCAGCTGAAGCTTTGAGCATAAAAAATGCCGATGTAAAAAGCATGGAGTAGAAGGAAAGCTTGAATCCGGATACTTTAAGATCAGATTTGTTGACAATCACCATATAAAGAGCATAAAACAATGAACTCAGCATGACAATTCCGAGGCCTGCAAAATTGATCTCCAGACCATTTCCTTTTAAACATAAAACAATGACGCCTGCAAAAGCCAGCAGCAGAGACATGACGGATAATTTGGTCAGTTTTTCCTTGTAAAAAAAGAACATAATCAAAGCCACAATCACCGGATAAATAAATAAAACGGTAGAAGCGATTCCCGGAGTAAGGAAATCATAGCCGATAAATAAAAATTCTGAAGAAAGGGCATAGCAGACTCCCAGAACCGCAAGGATCAAAGCTTCTTTTTTGTTGATTTTCAGGCTTTCTTTGGAGTACAGCAAATATCCGCCTACCATTAAAGCAGAAAATAAAAATCTGTAGAACAGCGTAATGTCCATAGAAAAATGCGCCTGTTTGAGCGGCAGGATAAAGATGGGAATCAGTCCGAATGAAACTGACGACAAAATCCCTAAAAGATAACCTTTGATTTTCATTTGCTGTTTTGTTTTTGTATGAGGCTAAGGTTAAGATTAAGGCTGAGCATGTGTGAGTAGGTTAATTTGAGCCTGGATAAATACTCAACTATTATAACCCTAAACTTTAACTCCCAAAAAACGTATCCCACAGCTTTCATTCCACAATTTGAGATTATTTTATAAAAAACCACTGAAAATAATTCAGTGGTTTTTTAAATTTATATGATGATACCGGTATTACATTTGTTTGTACTCGATATTCATCTGTTTTTCCATTTCTCTGTAATGTCCGGAAGTTAGTTTTTCACGGATACCATCGAAAGCGGCTAATGTTTCGTTAATTTCTGAATCTGTGTGCGACGCAGTAGGGATCAGTCTTAGTAAGATCATTCCCTTAGGAATTACAGGATATACCACTACTGATGTGAAAACACCGTAGTTCTCTCTAAGGTCTTTAGCAAGAAGGGTAGCTTCAATGGTAGTTCCTTCAATGAAAACAGGAGTTACGCAAGTATTGGTATTTCCAAGATTGTACCCTCTTTCTTTCAGACCGTTTTGAAGTTTATATACATTTTCCCACAATTTAGCTTTGATTTCCGGACGTGTTCTTAAAAGTTCCAGTCTTTTTAATCCTCCCACTACCATTGGCATGGTAAGAGATTTCGCAAAAATCTGAGAACGAAGATTGTATTTTAAAAATCTGATGATCGTTTCATCCCCCGAAAGGAAAGCTCCGAAACCGGCCATAGATTTAGCAAAAGTAGAGAAATAAACATCAATCTGATCCTGACATCCCTGCTCCTCACCAGCTCCCGCTCCGGTTTTACCCAAAGTTCCGAAACCGTGTGCATCATCTACCAATAGTCTGAAATTGAATTTAGATTTTAAGTCGCAGATTTCTTTCAGTTTTCCCTGCATTCCTCTCATTCCGAAAACCCCTTCCGTGATCACTAAAATTCCTCCTCCGTTTTCTTCTGCTACTTTAGTGGCTCTGGCTAAGTTTTTCTCTAAACTTTCTATATCATTATGCTTGAACGTAAAGCTTTTTCCCATGTGAAGACGAACTCCGTCTACGATACATGCGTGAGAATCAGCGTCATATACAATGACGTCATGTCTTGTCACCAATGCATCGATCGCTGAAACCATTCCCTGGTAACCGAAATTCAATAAATAAGCAGCTTCTTTCTGAGTGAATTCTGCCAATTCTTTTTCCAATTGCTGATGCTGCTGGGTTTCACCTGACATTGCTCTTGCACCCATCGGATAAAACATTCCGAATTCTGCAGCAGCTTTCGCGTCAGCTTCTAAAACTTCCGGGTGGTTACAAAGTCCTAAATAATCGTTGGCACTCCAGAAAATTACATCCTTACCTTGAAATTTCATTCTTGGACCAATCGGACCTTCCAGTTTTGGGAAAACAAAATACCCTTCAGCATAATCTGCAAATTGTCCCAATGGACCTGGATTTTGTTTAATACGTTCAAAAATATCTAACATTTTGTATAGTAATTTTTAAGTGAAAAAGTCTTTCCTGTAAAACACAAAAGACTTTATTGGTATCGTGGTTTATATATTTCTATTTGATGAATTCCGTTTTGAAAACTTCATCGTAATTATGTACGCAGTTGTTGATAAAACCTTGTTCAGCCATCCATTTATCACTGTATACCTTCGTGATATACCTTGATCCGTGATCCGGGAATATAAGGACAATGATATCGTCTTTAGTCAGCTCGTGAGACTGTGCGTACTGAATCAGGGCCTGGGTTACAGCTCCTGTAGTATATCCTCCCATGATGGCTTCTTTAAGGGCTATTTCACGGGTTCTGTAAGCAGACATCTCGTCATTTACTCTTACAAATTCATCTATTCTATCAAAAAGAAGGGCAGCAGGGATCAAATTTTTTCCCATTCCTTCAATCTGATAAGGATGTACATCTTCTTTGTGAATTTCCCCGGTTTCGTGATAGGATTTCAGGATAGAACCATCCGCATCTACACCAATGATCTTGATGTCCGGATTTTTCTCCTTTAAAAACTTACCTGAACCTGACAATGTTCCACCTGTTCCAGTGCAGGCAAAAAGGTGCGTTACCTTTCCTTCTGTCTGCTCCCAAATTTCAGGACCTGTAGTCTGGTAGTGTGCATCAATATTCAACTCATTAAAATATTGATTGATGTAAACTGAATTCGGGGTTTCTGAAGCTATTCTTTTAGCCACTTCATAATAAGATCTGGGATCATCTGCTGCTACATTGGCGGGACAAATGTATACGGTAGCCCCCAATGCCTTTAGGTAAGAAATTTTCTCAGGCTTTGTTTTGTCGCTTACCGCCAGAATACATTTATATCCTTTAATAATACAGACCATCGCAATAGAAAACCCGGTGTTTCCTGAAGTAGTTTCTACAACTACGGAATCTTCCTTTAATAAACCTTTTTTTTCAGCGTTTTCTATAATATGAAGTGCTATTCTATCTTTTGTGGAATGTCCAGGATTATATGATTCTAACTTGGCATAAACGGTTGCAGGAATATCTTTTGTAACAGTATTAAGCTTCACCATAGGAGTATGTCCTATTAGGCCAAGAATATTATCGTAAACATTACTCATTATTTGTTATTTTCAATAAAAATCTGACCGCAAAAATACAAAAAAATAAATAATTACTAAACTTTTGTTTGATTTCAAGCCTGTGATATAGCAAAATTTATTTTTTGATTTGCAATCTTGGATGAACTAAGGTCACAAATACTGCGCCAAATTTTTTAAATTTTGTTAAAAACACCATAGAATGCTATAAAAGCCTTATTTTCGCGTAATTGATTTAATACTATGAAAAATTGGACTTTTAAGCAATGGAACACCGTTTTAGGATGGGTGATTTTTGTCATTGCATTTTTCACGTACTTGTCGACCATAGAACCCAATTTCAGTTTCTGGGATTGCGGCGAGTACATTTCTTCTGCAGTAAAACTTGAAGTAACGCATGCTCCCGGAGCCGCTTTGTTTCAGATCGTGGGTGCCGTGGCAGCCATTTTTGCTTTAGGTAAAGGCGAAAACTATTCTATTGTGATCAACGCGATGTCTGCATTGTTCAGTGCACTGACGATTCTGTTCCTGTTCTGGACGATCACGCATTTTGTAAGAAGACTTTTAAACAAAGATTTCGATGAAATAACGAAACATCAGGAAATCTCCATTCTTTTTGCAGGTGCCGTAGGCGCATTGTGTTTCACATTTTCAGATACGTTTTGGTTCTCTGCAGTAGAAGGGGAAGTGTATTCCATGGCTTCTATGTTCATCGCCTTATTGGTCTGGCTGATCACAAAATGGGAAAACGAATATCTTGCGAAAGACAGTGAAAGATGGATTATCCTTATTTTCTTTGTATTAGGACTTTCCGTAGGAGTACACATGATGGGGATGCTTGCAGTACCGGCTGTATGTCTGGTGTACTACGCAAGAAATTACAAATTTACCTGGAAAAACTTTATCTGGGCGAATGCGATCACTTTGGGAATTCTGATTATTGTGTTCAAAATTATTTTCCCATTGATCATGACGATGTTCGGAAGACTGGAAATATTCTTCGTAAACGGATTGGGTCTTCCTTTCCACTCAGGAACAATCGTCGCGTTTATTTTAATGACTGTAGCTTGTTTCTTCATCATTAAATATGCAAGAAAAGCTAAGAAAAATATTTATCAGACTGCTGCATTGTCAGTGGTGTTTATGATCATTGGTTTCTCATGCTGGATGGTCATTCCTATCAGAGCGAATGCAAATCCTCCGATGAACCTTAATGATCCGGATACCGCAATTGGGATGCTGGATTACTATAACAGAGAACAATACGGTGACTGGCCAACGATTTACGGGCAAAACTATACCGCTTTTCTTGATGCGAATGGAATTGAAAAGAACGAAGACGGAAGTTTCAAAACTCAGAAAACCGGAGAGATCTACGAAAAAGACGAAAAAACTGGAACCTACAGAAAAACAGGTGACCGTTTCAATTATATCTTCAGCAAGTCTCAGATCAGCTTGATGCCGAGAATGTTCAATGAAGATAAAGATGTAATGGCGAACTACATTTCCATGTACGGAGCCCCGGATTTTACCTTCAATTATGGAAATGAAGATGTAGCGGATAATCCTCAGGCAAAACAGATTTTTGACGAGCTTAGAGGAAAATATGAAGACAAATCCATTACAGCAGCAGATTATTTAAAGGTGAAGCCTTACAATCTGATCAACGTTCAGAAGCCTTCACTGGCCCAGAATATGGATTATTTCATTACGTTCCAGAACGGATATTATTTTGTAAGATACCTGATGTGGAACTTCGTGGGAAGACAGAACGACCTTGAAGGAAACATGGAGAACACAAAAGGAAACTGGATTTCCGGAATTTCTTTTATAGACAATGCTTTACTTGGAAATCAGGATAAGATGCCTGCAAAATTCCAGAACGAAAGTACGGTGAAATTCTTCTTTTTACCTTTAATTTTAGGGTTAATCGGTTTCTTTTTCCAGTTAAACAGAGACTTCGGAAGGTTCTATGCCTTACTTTCATTATTTGTTTTAACGAGTGTTGGAATTATTTTCTATACCGGAGTAAAACCTTTCGAACCGAGAGAAAGAGATTACGCAATGGTAGGTTCCTTCTACGCATTTGCGATCTGGATCGGGCTTGGAGCCGGAGCTATTTTATGGTTCATTCAGTCTAAAGTAAAATCCAACGGAGCAAATATTGCTTTAGGAGTTGTTTTATTGGGTGTACCGTTTATGATGGGCTTCCAGAACTATAATGTACACGACAGAAGCAACAGATATACAGCCTATGACTATGCATATTCAGTATTAAAATCACTTCCGAAAAACGATATTTTATTTGTTTACGGAGATAATGACACGTATCCGGTTTGGGCTATTCAGGAAACGGAAAGGTTCAGAGATGATGTGAAGGTGGTGAATTTCACCCTTGCTTCAACGCCATGGAACTTAGACCAGATCAAGAGAAAGACCTACAACGCGGCAGGAATTCCAAGTGAACTGACCCACGATGATTACAGAGACGGTGTGAATGACCAGATCTATATGATGAAAAAAGAAGACTGGGAAGGAGTTTTCTCTATGCTGAAAGAGCAGGGCGTTCCGGATACCCAGTTCGGGGCTTTCAGAAAATACCTTACACAGGATTCTTTAACATTGAAAGAGGCTGTTAATTTCATCAAATTCAAGTCTCCTGAAAAAGACGAGCTTTTAAAAATGTATTTCGGAGAAGAGAAGTACGAAAAATATAATATTCTTCCGGTAAATAAATTCATTCTTCCTGTTAATAAAGAAAATGCTTTAAGAGCAGGAATCATCACTCAGGCAGATCTTCCGAACGTAGTAAACCAGATCATGATCACGTACAAAGGAAACACCCTTTACAAAAACAACCTGATCATGCTGGATATGCTTGCCAATTTCGACTGGAAGCGTCCGATCAACTTCTCATCAGGAGGAATCTACGACAGCGAAAATATTTTCTACCTGAATGAATATCTTCAGTTCGACGGTTTCAGCTACAGACTGGTTCCAATCCACACAGCTGAGAATGCAGACGGAGATATGGGAAGAGTAGATGTCAATTCTTTATATAATGTAGTGAAAAACTTCAGATGGGGTAATTTTAAAGACTTAAATACCCATTTTGATGAAACTGCTACTTCAAATATCATGAGCTACAGAATGTCAGCAAGCAGAGCTGCTTCAGCATTGGCATTAAGCGGACAGAAAGCTAAAGCGGTAGAATTATTAGATCTTGCATCCAAAGAAATTCCTGCAGAGAAATTTAATGATCCACGTTCATTAAGTGCTATGGTAACAGGATATATCATTGCAGGACAGGAGAAAAAAGGTCTTCAGCTTGCAGAAATCCTTAAAAAAGGAATTTTTGACGAGTACGATTATTATTTAAGCCTTGCTCCGGCAGATCAGAATTTCGCCAGAAGACAGATGAGAGCTAAACCAATGGAATATTCTCTTGTCGTAGCAGCGGTTACAGATGCTTATCAGAAGCTGGGTCAGAAAGAAAAAGCCTACGGTTATCTGGTGAAATCCATTGAGCCGATCGATAAGAAGTTCAATGTTTTCATCAAAGAACTTCAGCAGATGGGTAAGGAAAAGGCCATGAAGGAATCTGAAAACGTACAGAAGATCACGCCATTCTACCAATATTTATTTGATGTAATGGAACCTTATGATTCTACCTATTCGAAAGAAAAAGAAAATCAGATCACCACAGCCATTATTAAAGTAACACAATAATACAGCTTATCAAAAACGGAACTTCGGTTCCGTTTTTTTGTTATTGGGATTCCTGATTTTTAAGATTATATTTGTCAAACTAAAAATGCGTGATGGCAAAAAATAAAAATAACAGGCTCCCGATCTATGCCGTGATTTTTACGGTTGTTTTTAAACTTCTTTTTCTACTGACCCATTATATCCAGGAAGATGCATTCATTACCTGGAGAGTAGCCCAGAATCTGATGGATTACGGGGTGATAGGATTTAACGGAGCCACCAAAATTTCGGCTTCTACCACACATTTGTATGTTTTTGTGTCCTATATTTTTAATCTGGTCTTCGGAAAGGAGTATTTTATTGAGCCTTTGTTGATTTTTAATTCAGTTCTTTTTACCATAGGAACATTGCTTCTGGCTCATTTAACCCTTAAAAATCCGTGGCATAAAGCTATTTTTATATTTTTAATCGGAATATTGCCGCCCTCCATTAAAATTTCTATTCTCGGAATGGAATATGGAATTCTTTTCTTTCTGGAAATGTTGCTTCTGTATTACGGTTTCAGTAAAAACAAAAAATGGGCATTGATCCTTCTGCCGGCTTTAATTATGTTTACAAGGATCGATACCGTGATCTTCCTGGGTATTGTTTTCCTTGTTGATATTATCTGGAACCGTAAGATCAGATGGAATTATATCTTTGGAGGCATTCTGGGAATTGTATCTGTGCTTTCCTTCAACTGGCTGTATTTCGGGGAACTGGTGAATAATACCATTGTGGCCAAGAAACTGCTTTATGAGCACAATTTTACTTTTGCACAGAACCTCAATTATTTTTTCGCCAGCTTCGGGAACTTCTGGGGAATGCTGAAACTGCCGGGATCTTTCAATCCGGTAACCCTTATCATTCTGGTTTTTGAATTATTGTGCTTCATTTATCTGGTTCGTCAGAGGGAAAAGAGGAATTACTTCCTGTGGATGATCTTCCTTTTCGGGTGGGCAAAACAGATTATTTTTATCTCTCAAAAAAGCTTATTCGACTGGTATTACTGGGTGCCTCAGCTTCTGCTTTTTGTTCCGGTTCTGATTTTTGTCCTGGAACAGAAAGAAAAACGAAACTTATGGATGTCCTTATTGGTTGTATTCTATATTGTTCCGATGCTGGCTTTCCAGACTGTACATGCCATCGCGACAGGAAACGGTGAGTGGAATTACCGCAGAGGAATCGGGATTTTTCTGGATGCCTTCGAAAAAGATAAAAAACAGTGGATTCTTCTTGAACCTGCCGGCTATGTACCTTATTTTTCCGGACTAAGAACCATTGATGAAGTAGGACTGGTAGACAAACAGATCCAGACAGAAGTGAAAAAAGATAAAGCCCATTATTGGCTCAATACCGTAAAAAACAGAAAGCCGAAATATCTTCTTTCCTATAAAAATTTATTTGAAGGAAATGATGCGGAATATTACCAGACCCATTACAAAGTGATGAAAGAATTCAGGATAAAGGACAACCTGAAAAGTGACAATCCTATTCTGGAAAAGATCTACCATTTCAAGCCTTCCGGAACGGATTACAATCTGTATATTAGAATTGATTGAAAAATAGAAGTTAGAAACTAGAAATTAGAAGTTAGAGGTTAGAAGTTAGAAGTCGATATATAAACACTCTAATACTCTCAAACTCTCTCACCCTAAAACCCTAAAACTCTCAAACCTAATCCCTATCACCTAATCCCTAAAAAAATGAAATACTGTGCTTTTCTCCGCGGCGTTAACGTAAAAGGAACCAATATGAAAATGGCTGATGTATGCCAGGTTTTTAAAGATGCCGGAATGCAGGATGTAAGCTCTGTGCTGGCCTCCGGAAATATTGTGTTCTCTTCTGATAAAAATGCCGGAGATCTGAAAGAAATTTTAGAAAAAGCGATGTCTGAACATTTTTCTTACGAAGCTTTTTTATTCGTTAAATCTAAAGAAGAAACAGAAGTTTTCTGGAACAGTATTCCTTTTGAAAAGAATGACGACCTTCATATCTATGCTTTTGTAGGAAATAATGGCGTGGAAAATGTTTTGATGAGTGAATTTGAAGCTGCTTCCAAAACGGAAAATGAGAAGGCAGAAATTGTAGGGGAGCTGTTTTACTGGCAGGTCCCGAAAGGAAATACGCTGGATTCCTCATTTGGAAAAGTCCTTGGGAAGAAAAGCCTTAAAGATCAGTTTACAAGCCGGAATATCAATACTTTTGAGAAGATTCTGAAGAAAATGGGTTAGTACTCTTTTTTTTGCTCCCGCTGATTAAGCAGATTATACAGATTTTAAAGATAATTATGTATTTTTTGAACCATTAAGATCAGTGAAGGAGGTAAGAATCGTTAAGGGAAATCTAAAGATTTTTTAAGCTGTACCCCTAAAAGCGAAGCTCATCTTAATCATCTTAAAACCTAAAATCTCCTTAATGGTTCAAATCAGGTTCTTAACTTAAAAAATAACTAAAGTTTTAAAAAGCTTTTGCACCTTTTGTGGTTGATTTTTTTTTCACCACTGATTCCACTGAGAAGATTCTGAAGAAAATGGGTTAGTACTCTTTTTTTTGCTTCCTCTGATTAGGCAGATTATTATCGATTCTAAAGATAATTGTGTATTTTTTGAAACATTAAGATCAGTGAAGGAGGTAAGAATCGTTAAGGGGTAATCTAAAGATTTTTTAAGCTGTACCCCTAAAAGCGAAGCTCATCTTAATCCTCTTAAAACCTAAAATCCTCTTAATGGTTCAAATCAGGTTCTTAACTTAAAAAATAACTAAAGTTTTAAAAAGCTTTTGCACCTTTTGTTGTTGAATTTTTTTTCACCACTGATTACACGGATGAGCACAGATGATTGCTTATTATTTTCTTGAAATATACTGTTTGATTTATTGCTGTATAAATAGAAAAACAATCTTTATAAAAAACTGATAATAAGAATCTGCGTTATCTGTGGAATCTGTGTGAAATAAATATTTTTTCCCCACTGATTCCACGGATGGGCACAGATGATTGCGTATTATTTTTTATGAAAGTTTATAATTTTTATTTGGATATTTCTAAAAACGCTTTTATTTTCCCTAATCCCTAATCCCTAATCCCTAATCCCTAATCCCTAATCCCTAATCCCTAATCCCTAATCCCAATCAAACTCGTCAAATAATTTCCGATTCTGAAACTTTATAAGTATTTTTACTGAACTTTTTAATTACAATAAAAATGATCCAGTATTTAGATAATATTCATCACAAAGATTCAAAAAACTTTTTCCTTATTGCCGGTCCGTGCATCATTGAAGGTGAAGACATGGCGTTAAGAATTGCAGAAAAAGTAATTTCTATAACAGACAAATACAATATTCCCTATATTTTCAAAGGAAGCTTTAAAAAGGCGAACAGAAGCCGTGTGGATTCTTTTACCACCATTGGTGAAGAAAAATCTCTTGAAATTCTGAGAAAAGTAGGCGAGACCTTTAATATTCCTACGACAACGGATATTCATGAAAATGAGCACGCTGCACTGGCTGCACAATACGTTGATGTGCTGCAGATCCCTGCATTTTTGGTACGTCAGACTGATCTTTTGGTAGCTGCGGCGGAAACCGGGAAATGTGTTACTTTGAAAAAAGGGCAGTTTCTTTCTCCGGAATCCATGAAATTTGCCGTTCAGAAGATTACAGATTCCAATAACCAGAAAGTAGCCATTATTGAAAGGGGAAATTCTTTCGGGTATACGGATCTTGTGGTAGATTACAGAGGTATTCCTACGATGAGAGAATATGCGCCTGTTATTCTGGATGTTACCCATTCATTGCAGCAGCCTAATCAGAGTTCCGGGGTTACAGGCGGAAGACCTGACCTTATTGAAACAGTGGCAAAAGCAGGAATTGCAGTAGGAGCGGACGGAATTTTTATTGAAACCCATCCTACACCGGAAACCGCTTTATCAGACGGAGCCAACATGTTAAGATTGGATTTATTGGAAGATTTGTTACAGAAATTAACAAGAATCAGAGAATCAATTTTGTAATTGTCAAAAAATCCCTATTTTTAGAAATTCTTAAAATATTTCGTTTGAAAAAACTAGTTTTACCACTAAGCCTTATGGTTCCCGTGCTGATTTTCTCTCAAAACAGAAAAAAAGATACGACGGCGAGAGTAACCGATATTGAGGAAGTAGTTTTCCAGAAAAAAATAACCGGGAAAACGAGCGACCTTACCAACGTAAAAATTTCAGCAAAAGATGCTAAAGGAATCGCAACTATTGGTGGAGGAATTGAAGGGCTTCTTAAAACCCTTCCTTCCGTAAACTCCAACACTGAGCTGTCTTCCCAATACATGGTACGTGGCGGAAACTATGACGAAAACCTTATCTACATCAACGATATTGAGATCTACAGACCTTTTCTGATCAGAAATTCACAGCAGGAAGGAATGAGTATCATCAATCCGGATATGGTAGCGGCCGTTAACTTCTCCGCAGGTGGTTTTGAACCGAAATACGGCGATAAAATGTCTTCTGCGCTTAATATTTACTACCGTGAGCCTGAAAAATTTGAAGTTTCAGGAGAAGCGAGTTTAATTGGCGGAAGGCTGACAGCGGGTCTGGCTTCAAAAAACAAGAAACTGACCGCTTTATTTTCAGGAAGATACAGAAATACCAATCTGGTGCTGAATACCCTAAATGAGGATACGGATTTTAACCCTACCTACTGGGATTTCCAGTCTTATATCAATTATCATTTCAACGATAAATTCTCCCTGTCATTCATTGGATATTACTCCAAAAATGATTACGAAATGATTCCAAAGGCCAAGAGTGTCACTTTTGGAAGCCTTAATCAGCCTATTACCGTAAATATCGGATATAACGGACGGGAGCAGGATATGTATAAAAATATGATGGGAACCGTTTCCATGAACTTTAAGCCTTCTGACCAGTGGAAATTTACATTGGATAGTTTTGCTTACCAGAACAGGGAAAAGGAATATTATACCATTGCATCCGGCTATGAAATCCAGACATTTAATCCGGTAACAGAAGCTCCGAATCCTTCTTTTGACGGGGGAGGCCAGATAGAGCATGCCAGAAATGACCTGTTTGTGAGAACGTACGGAACCCAGTTCAGAGCCAAGTTTTCTCCTAACGTCAATACAGATATAGAAGTAGGCGTTAAGTATGAAAAAGAAAATCTGAATGACAATACCAATGAATGGAAATTGGTAGATGCCGCAGGATACAGTATTCCGCGTCCTATTGATGACCCGAGAACGGGAATGTCAGGTGATCTGGAATTATTCTATCAGATTGCCGGAAAAAACAAAATAGAACCTTCGAGACTGTCTGCTTACGGACAGTATTCACAGAAATTATATTGGGGAGCCAGCAAAGTGCTTTTCAATGTGGGAGCCAGGGTTTCTAACTGGAGCTTCAACAAAGAAACGATATTTTCACCAAGATTCCAGTTTGCTATAAAGCCAGACTGGGATACGGATATGCTCTTCAAACTTTCGGGAGGGATCTATTATCAGGCCCCTTTCTATAAGGAGATCAAAGACCTTGACGGAAACTTTAATTCCAATATAAAATCCCAGCGTTCCATGCAGCTGATTCTTAGTAACGACTATGAATTTTACATGTATGACCGACCATTCAAGCTGACTACAGAGGCTTATTACAAGAAAATGGATGATCTGATTCCTTACTATATGGACAATGTAAGAATCCGTTATTCCGGTAAGAACAATGCTTCAGGATATGCGTACGGAATTGATACCAGATTATTTGGTGAATTTGTTCCGGGAGTAGATTCCTGGTTATCTGCGAGTTATGCAAGGGTTTATGAAAATATTGATGGCAGAGGAGATATTCCGAGAGCTACAGATCAGAGATTCAGATTTGCGATGTTCTACCAGGATTATATGCCTAAATTCCCTTCAATGCGTGTGAACCTTACTTTGGTGTACGCCATGGGACTTCCGAACGGAGCACCGGTTTTCACAGATCCTTACCAGTATCAGAGAACGCTGCCTTCGTATAAAAGAGTGGATCTAGGACTTTCAAAAGTATTCATCGATTCCAAGGACAAGAAAAAACGTTACGGTTTCTGGGGTAATTTTGAAGAACTTACTTTAGGGGTTCAGGTTTTCAATGCATTTAACATTAACAATACTGTTGCCAACCAATGGATCACGGATTATAACACCAATGTAATGTATCCGGTTCCGGTACGTCTTACGGGGCGTTTCTTCAATGTGAAACTGGAATTTAAGTTATAGAATTTAGAAGCTGGATTTTAGAAATTAGAAAGTATTAGACTTGAATATGAAAATCCGGCTAATCTATAAATCAACAGCAATAAAATAAACAAAAGCTTCTGGAAATATTCAGGAGCTTTTTTGCTGGGCAGAATTTTATAACAAGTACACACAATTTTATAACAACAGTTTCAGGGATATTTTTAACTTTGTCCTGTCAATGAAAAAGATTCTCGCCATATTGTTCTCTGTTTTCTACTTTGGATTTTCTTCCGGAGCAGCTTTCAGCGTGCATTTCTGTATGGAAGAATTTGTTTCCGTAAGCCAGAAAACCACAGACATCTGTGGAAAATGTGGTGTTAAGGAAAAAAAGGGATGTTGTAAAACAGAGGTTAAAGTGGTAAAAGTAGATGATTCCCAGAAATCCGACCTGCTTAAGATTGACTTTTCAAGCCAGATAGCACCAACGTTTACACAGCACGAATTTTTCTTCATCGACAAATCTTTTTCAGCTTCAAAACTGACTCAGATAAGAATCAACGGGCCTCCGGAATACAAACCGGTTCCTATCTACCTCAATCATTGTAATTTTAGAATTTAAGATCCGTCTGTTGTCTGGTGTGAATCAGATGATCATTCCTTCGTAGACAACACGGTTCAACGCATCATGCGTTCCCATTATTCTTTATTAAAAAATTAATTCTAAAATTTAAAACAATGAAAAAGTATATCATTACAGCAGCACTATCTCTATTCTCCATTATTTCACTTTCTGCACAGTCTAAAAAAGATGCTCAGGTTTCAAAACTGTACCAGAACTATATTGCCATCAAATCTGCTTTGGCTTCAGATGATGCGGACAAAACTTCAAAAGCAGCCACTGAATTCATCAAAACAGCTTCAACAGTTGACTATAAAATGGTTTCTGAGGGCAATTTGAATATTTTAAGAAAAGATGCAACCGTAATTTCTGATGCCAGAAATATTACGGCACAAAGAGAAACATTTTCCAACCTTTCGGAGAATATGATCGCTCTGACGAAAGAGTTTAAACTTTCTGAACAACCGGTTTACGTACAGTATTGTCCAATGGCAGATTCAAGCTGGCTGAGCGATGAAAAACAAATCCTTAATCCGTACTACGGAAAATCTATGCTTTCCTGCGGAAGTGTAAAGTCAGAGATAAAATAATTATTGTATTTAATTTTAAAACAAACAGTTGCATAGCTTAAATTCTAACTGGCTTTAAGTTGGTGCATCTTTAAAAAGTTCGGAATATCATGAAAAAAATGATCATATTTCTGATGCTTTTGTTCTCTGTTTTTACGCTCGCCCAAACAACCAAAACGTATTACACGTGCCCGATGCATCCTGAGGTAGTATCTTCTAAACCCGGAGACTGCCCGAAATGCAAAATGACGCTGGTAAAGAAAACCGTTGTGACAAAACCGAAAGTTACGGCACAGCCTAAAACAGTAGAGAAAGCAACAGATGTTAAACCTAAGATAAATAAAGTTCAGAATAAGACTGAGGTTAAGGCTAAGGCTAAGACTAAGATTAAGGCAGAGGCTAAAAGTAGTGCCGTACCGAAATCTATAGAAACTTCAAAAGGTAAAGCTGAAGCTCGTTCTTCTAAACCTCAATCTCAAACTCAATACACCTGTCCGATGCACCCGGAAGTTGTTTCTGAAAAACCAGGGAAGTGTCCGAAATGCGGAATGGAACTGGTAGAAAAAGAAAACCATCAGCATGTTCCTGCGGAAGAACCAAAAGCAGATCAATCTGTATTCAAAAGAAATTCTGAAAACGGGAAAGTGACTTTTGGTGGAAAAACAGTACGATACGACCTTTATGTGAAAGACACCATCGTCAATTTTACCGGGAAAAACCGCAGAGCCATCGCAATTAACGGAAAGCTGCAGGCTCCGACCTTATATTTCACGGAAGGAGACACAGCGGAGATCTATCTTCATAACATGCTGAAAGAAAATACAGGACTTCACTGGCATGGAGTGATCCTTCCCAATGAACAGGACGGAGTTCCTTATCTTACGACAAAACCTGTGACGCCGGGAGAAACCCATTTGTATAAATTCAGGGTGTCGCAGAACGGGACGTACTGGTATCATTCCCACGAAGCTTTACAGGAACAGATCGGGATGAACGGAATTCTGGTATTTAATAAAAGAGAAGACGAGCCCAAATCGTCCTACAACAAAGAGATCCCGGTATTATTAGGAGACTGGAGTGATGAAGATCCGATGCAGATCGCAAGAAGGCTTCACATGGCCAATACAGACTGGTATGCCATTAAAAAGAATGCCGTACAGAGTTATTGGGAAGCCATTAAATCCGGAAATTTCGGAACAAAAGCCCTGAATGAATGGAAAAGAATGGAAGCCATGGATGTGAGTGATGTTTACTATGATAAATTCCTGATCAACGGGCTTCCAAGCTCTGATTATTCCAATCTGAAAGCGGGTGATAAGGTAAGGCTGAGGGTAGCCAACGGAGGATCATCCACCTATTTCTGGCTGAATTATGGGGGCGGAAAATTTAAAGTAGTCGGAAACGATGGGAATGATGTGGTTCCGGTAGAAGTGGACCGCCTGATCATCGGGGTTTCCGAAACGTATGATATTGAAGTGACCATTCCGGAAAATAAAAGCTTTGAATTCCGTTCCACCTCAGAAGACAGGGTCGGTCATGCTTCCCTGTGGCTGGGCTCCGGTGAAAAAGTGGAAGCTCCCAATCTGCCGAGGCTCCTGCTTTTTGAAGGCATGAAAATGATGAACGGAATGATGGAAATGAGCGGAAATATGAAGCCGATGAATATGGAGATGGGCAAACAGATGATGGACATGAATGAAGTAATGTATCCCGAACTTCCTGAAAGCCAGCGAAAAATGACGATGAAGCATATGAATGAAATGATGGGAATTAAGACTAAGGAAGAAGATCATTCAACGGGAGCTTCAGGAGCCACCGATCATTCAGGAATGGATATGAAAGAAGAGAAAACAATCAAAAGACTTTCGTACAACCTCCTGAAATCTCCTGAAAAGACAATTCTTCCTGATGAAAACGTAAGAGAACTGAAGTTTACCCTGGAAGGAAATATGAACCAGTATCTGTGGACCCTTGACAATAAAACAGTCACGGAAACCGATAAGATCCTGGTGAAAAAAGGGGAGATCCTGAGAATTACGATGTACAATAATTCTATGATGCGCCACCCGATGCACCTTCACGGTCATGATTTCAGACTGATCAATTCAAAAGGAGAATATTCTCCCCTGAAAAACGTACTGGATATTATGCCGATGGAAACCAACACCATTGAATTTGCAGCCAATCAGGATGGCGACTGGTTTTTCCACTGTCATATTTTATACCACATGATGGCGGGAATGGGAAGAATATTCAGCTATGAGAATTCAAAACCCAATCCGCAGCTGCCCAACAGAAAGCTGGCCTGGAAAAACTTTCTGAAAGACAACAAAATGGTCAGCTCCATGGGAATGCTGGATATAGCAAGCAACAAAGTACATGCAGAATCGATGACGATGTTCGGGCCAAGATGGGCGAATCTGAATCAGTTTCATTCCAACTGGGATTTCGATCACTTTGAAGGAAACGTGAAAGTGGGAAGATTTCTTGGGAAATTCCAGTGGGCGCTTCCTTATGCAGGTTTCAGGATTCAGAAGAATCATGAGATCATGGAAAGACAGATGGCTGAAGATATGGGAATGAAATTCCGTGGCAAGAAGTCGTGGTTTGGGCAGCAGAGTGCTTCAAAAGACCAGTATGCCTTTATGGTTGGGGTACAGTATCTTTTACCGATGCTGATCACCGCTGATGCCAGTGTAGACCAGAACGGAAAAGTACTCCTTGAATTAAGCAGGGAAGATATTCCGATCTCCAGAAGGATAAGGGGGAATTTCACCCTGAACTCTGACGGAGAATTCTCAACAGGATTAAGATACATTTTACAGAAATGGTTATCGGTCTCCGGAAATTATGATAATGAAATGGGCTGGGGAGCCGGACTTACTTTAACCTATTAATGAGAGAGGTTGTCATTTTTGACAACCTCTTTTTTATATTTTATACCAGAATGAACGATCTTGTAAACACATCCATTGAGAATATCGAAAGAGTGACGTTTTTTTTCACGCAAAGTTTCTTGAAACGTTCTTGATTATTTTAAGGAAAGCAAAGATATCGGCTTCCCTGTTAATTAAGCATTCAGTATAGTGTACGCTTAGTCGAATCAATCTCCGATTGATTCTTTCTTTGCTAACTTTAATAAGCGGAACTAAAATATTCCTTTGCATCAAAAAAATATCACTTATACTTATTAGAAGAACTCTTATAGTTTTTTGATGCAAAAGGTTATTATCGATATAGGATATCTGAGGGTGCAAAGTAGAATCAATCTCCGATTGATTTGATTAAGCGGATGTTTTGTTTACGCTTAATCGCTGACGGAGTCTGCTTCTTTGCTTACTTAAATCAAGCATTATTAAACAATGTTATTTTAGAAAGTATTTATAAAACTTCAATACTTTTTTTACTTTACGCTTGGTTTTTTGCCTGTTTGTAGCTTTAATGATTTCTTCCAGACATTGTTCCGGAGAAATTCCCGATAACAATGAATACTCCTGACCTATGATTTGGAGAATATCCGGATCATTGGTTACCCGCGAAAAATTTTTAAACCTGTCGGCATTTTCAAATCTTTCGTGAAAATTCATCCTGTTTAAGTCTACCAGAAAA
The DNA here is from genome assembly GCF_016745235.1 of Chryseobacterium endalhagicum. Taxonomy (GTDB): domain Bacteria; phylum Bacteroidota; class Bacteroidia; order Flavobacteriales; family Weeksellaceae; genus Chryseobacterium; species Chryseobacterium endalhagicum. The sequence continues at coordinate 2,017,363 of NZ_JAELVM010000001.1, forward strand.
AAACGGTATTCATTGTTGATTTTCTTTATTAAAAAATTTCCGGGCGAATTATCTATGAATTCAATTCCCTGTTCATGCAGCTGATAGATTAATAAAGTATATCCTTTAACAATTTCCTGCCAGTCTTCAAAGGAATTTTTGTTGAGAAATACATCTTCCAGTGTAAATCCGTTTTCCAGCTGCTCGCTTATATAATAACTGTTTGTTAACCCGATGCAGTCGTGAAATTCTACATAAGCGATAGGTTTTGGGGTATAGAAATTTTTAGAAATCAATAAATGGGCATATTCGAAAGAGCGCTTTGCTTTGGACTTCCGGTAATATTTGTAGACATGCCTGTTAATTATATTATGCTGTTTAAATGATTTAAAATTAAGGGTCATATTGTTGATGATGATCCACTTTACAATATTTCTGGTTCCAGGTCCTATCAGGTTCCCTTCATTTTGAAAATTTTTTATAATGCGGAGTACATCAGTAGCGTAGTGGGTGTAATCTGTTGCAACGATTAGGTTCATAGTAACATGGGTGCGGTATTAATATATTCAAATTCCGTTCAGTTCATGGGGCTCAAGATTGGCCTGTAGTCATTATTGAAGTACCTTTTTTATCAGATCTGATATTTCCTTTTCATTAACCTGGTTGGTATCTACAGAAAAGCTTTTATCATTGTAAGGCTTATACATATTGTCATTGGTGACCGAAAATAACCCTAGTGTTGGCGTTCCCGATGCACTTGCTAAATGCATGACTCCATTATCAGCAGCGATAAAAATGCAGGTATTGGCAATGAATGCGGCCATTTCCCGGATATCGGTGCTGTAGAAAGTCGGGATTTTAAAATTTAATTTAGAGATATTTTCTACCGGCAGAAGTTCCACGAAGTTATACTCAGGAAACTCAGATTGCAGATGGGCGTAAAAAGAATTCCACCAATCTTCGGAATAGCATTTTTCCCCTGTAGCATTAGTATACAGACAAATTGTTTTTTTGTCGTTATTGATGATCTGGGCCAGTTTTATTTTACCGGTTTCTATTTCATCTTTATCTAATTTAATACTTAGATAAGGGATTTTGCTTATATTTTCTTCAAATCCCAATTGAGTCAGGAATTTTCTCAGGTTGTATATTACGTTTTTGGCGGAATGCTGATAATCGGAGTGTTTCAGATGAAGCTCCTCATCCCATTCACTGTAAAATTTATATTTGGCATTGGCCAGCCGGGTCGATAATTTTCCTGATGACGAGCCGTGGGTAGAATTGATCACCAAATCATATTTTTTCCAACGCAGCGTAAACCAGCCATTTACATATTTAAACAAATTTTTGAATGGCTTTTTGGGAAGCTGGATGATCTGATCAATATTTTCGTAATTTTTAAAAATAGTAGGAGAGATGCCGCCTTTTACAAACAGATCAACTCTGGCATTGGGAAACGCATTGGTAACCTCCTGTACAATGGGGGTAAGCAGTAAAAGGTTTCCTAATCTATGGTTTGGGCGTGAGATTAATATTTTTTTTATCGTTGTGTTTTGGGCATGTATGGGGGAAGAGCTTGATTTGCCAATATTTTTTGTAATGCTGTGCATGAATTTCCTTCTGACGGCATTGAGGTTTTTCGGTACTTTCATATAAGGGCCAGGATATTTTTTGTTTTTTATATTTTACTCTTTCATTGTAACCGTCGCCATCTGGTTTTAAATAAAAAAAATGCTAAGTAGATTTTAATATGTATTTATTGTTAATTTTTCATTAAATCCATTTAAACAGGAGCGTATGTTAACTAATGTTCATATTAAAGTGATTTATTATAACCAATTTATAGACTAAACGTAAAAAATCTATATTTTAGTGATTGATAACGACTATAGTCGAATTTTGAAATGTCAATGAGTTTTATTTTAATAGTATTCAATTCTTTGTGATATTTATTTTTTCAGTTACTTCTCAATTTTAACTTTTATAAATGAAAAACATTATTGTATAGAAAATCAATTATGGAAGAAAATCAAAATTTTAGTACGGAAGGGCTCAACGCTGTGGAGCTAATGGAACAACTCAAGATCAAAACAGAATCTCTGTATAAGGAATTTCAAAGCCTGAGCTCCGGAGTTTCCATTATGGATGAAAAGCTAAAGCGAACAGAACACTTCGTTGAGCAAAATCTGAAAGAACTGAAAGAAAAAGCTGGGACTGTCAGGGTAGGAATTTCCCCGGAAGATCTCCGGCAGCTTGAATCGTACAAAGATTATTTCAATCACTATAAACCTCTTTTATATGTCTCACTGTTCATTATTTTATCGGGTTGGGGATTAGGAATTTTCAGTGCTCTTTCCGGAGTGAAATGGTATAAGGAGAGCGTCCGCACGAAGCAGGAAATAAGAACTGATGTTCTGCAGGAAATAAAAGCACAGGGAAATATGATCATTGAGAGCCAGACATTCCTTAACTACAGGGAACAGAGTGAGGCTTTAAAAGCCTGGCAGAAGTCAAATCCGAAGGAGAGTGAATCGTTTACCAACTATTTAAAACAATATCAAAAATTAAAGAAAGAAAATAAATAATTTTTTTTGAGAAAACGGCCAAATAAAAAGGCTGCCCATTCTTTGGACAGCCTTTGTTTATGAAAACTGAATTTTTTCAGTAATTATATTTTTAATTAGTAGCTTTCTGTGCAGCACCTGCTGTTTTTTCAGCTGGTGTGTAAGTTACTTTTGTAATGTCAACAGTCATTTCTTTCAGTCGTTTTGCTACAGGTTCAGGCATATCTTTCTGATATCTTCCTCCGATGATTTCGGCAAGGAATTTCTCTGTTTCAGCGTACATAGCCATATTATTAACCGGTTTTCTGAATCCGTGCCCTTCATCGTCTGCCAGGATATAATTTACTTTTTTCCCTTTTTCACGAAGCGCAATTACAATCTGATCTGCTTCCGCCTGTTTTACTCTAGGATCATTAGCTCCCTGAATAATCAATAATGGCTTCACGATTTTATCTACGCTGAACAACGGACTTGCCTGCTGCATAAGCTTTTTACCTTCTTCTGTTTTAGGATCACCTACCATTCCATACAGAGAGGCACGGGCGGCTTCCCAATAGGCAGGAACAGAGTCAAGAAGGGTAAACAGATTACTAGGTCCAACGATATCAACACCTCCAGCATACAGGTCAGGAGTGAAAGCAAGACCCGCCAATGTTGCATAGCCACCGTAGCTTCCTCCCATGATCACCACTTTGTTTTTATCCGCAATTCCCTTGTCAATCAGGTATTTTACGCCCCAGGTGATATCATCCTGCATCAGTTTTCCCCACTGAAGATCACCGGCGTTTTTGAATTTTTTTCCGTAACCTCCACTGGCTCTGAAGTTAGGCTGAAGTACAGCGTACCCTCTGTTCGCTAAAAACTGTACGGTTGAGCTGTAGCCCCAGTAATCTCTCGGACCTTTCGGACCTCCGTGAACTAAAACCACTACCGGAAGATTTTTCCCGGAAGAGTTTGCAGGAATGGTTAGATAAGCGGGAATTTCAAGGCCGTCACTGCTTTTATAAGTGATAGGTGACATAGGAGCCAGATACTTTTCTACTTTTTTCAATTCAGGTCTTGGGGTGTACTGGAAGACCAGTTCTTTGGTTTTAGCATCGAAATAATAGGCTTCTGATGCGTATTTATCGCCCCAAACTGAGATTAAAAACTTGGAATAGTCTTTTGTTGAGCTGGCAAAATCAACTTCTCTTCCCGGGAATTTACTTTGCAGGAATTTATAGTTGGCTTCCCATGTTTTATCTTTCCAGTAGTTTTCGGTTTTGTCTCCGGTATAGGACGTTGAAATGATTTTTCTGGTATTTCTGTCCATAGATAATCCTCCGAAATCCACTTTTCCTTTCGGATCGCTTTCTATTTTGGTGATCTGCTTGGTTTTCGGATCCATCAGGTATAAGGCAGATTTATCCAGATCACCTTTATCTGTTACCAGATAGAATTTTGAGTTGTCTTCATTCCAGTTGGAGATATAAGCACTCTCTGTAACCAATGTTTCATAGATCGGAGTTAACTGATCTCCGTTTTTGTACAGAATCTGGGTGGTTCCTTTTTCATCGGTTTTGGATAAGACTCTTAGTTTTTCATCCCAATCGAAACCATAGCCTGTAATCCTGTCTTTATTTTCATAAATCTTTTTCAGTTCACCGGTTGAAATTTTCAGTGAATACAGGTCATGCCATGCTTTATCACGGTTATTAATCCCAATCATCAACAAATCCGGATCTTTTCTGCTGACCATCTGAATTTGAGCAGTCACATCTTTAAGCGGAGTTAGATTTCTGGACTCCGGAACGCCTTTATCGGCTTTTGCCATAGGATCTACCGCAAAAATATTCATGTTTTCATTTCCGTTATTATCTTTAACGTACAGGATGTACTTTCCGTTTTCAGACCAGAAATATCCTCCCAGGGGACGTTTGCTGTCGGTGAGCGGGCGGGCTTTATCAAAAGGTTCATCTACCTTTTTTACCCAGATATTCATGATTCCTTCATACTGTTTCATAAAAGAGATCCATTTTCCGTCCGGACTCAGCTGTCCGCCTGCAATTTCAGGATTTCCGTAAAAGAGTTCTCTGTCCAGCAGCGGGACTTCCTGTGCCTTTGTGGTCACCAGACCTACAACGATGGCTAATACATAAAAGATTTTTTTCATTTTTTAGATTTATGTTATGATATATCCACTATTCAGATTTGTATAGTGGCTTGTCTTATTGGTAGTTATTATTTTGAAAATGTTACAATGATGCATTTATAATCATGAAAAATAAATATTTTTCTACATTATCCTCAAACATCTGTGTAAATCAGTGTCATTTTTGGTAGTAATCAAAAATATTTTAACTCAGAATGGGTGTGGTTTTATTTTTTTAACCACGGATTGCGCAAATTTATACAGATGATTGTGTTTATGATCTGTAAAATTGTTAAATATAATTAGGTGAGAGTTTACATTTCCAGCTTTATAATCTTTTCGGCCAGTTTATAATTGGTACTTTCCGGAATGAACCGCATAAAGAAATTCCGTAGAGTATTTCCCTTTTCCCATTGAGACATTTTCCCGATTTTCCAGCTTGTATTGACCACATAATCCACTTTTTTTCTTCTGATTTTTTGAAATTCTTTAAAAATGCGATTGAAGTCCCGGCTGTTTTCCAGTAATTTTCCAATGATGTAAGCATCTTCAATCGCCTGACAGGCACCCTGACCCATATTGGGCGTTGTGGCATGAGCTGCATCCCCGATCAGACATAGATTATTCGAATACCAGGATGGAATAGGAGACAGGTCTGTAATATCATTGAGGATTATATTTTCTGTTAAAGTAGATTCAAGGATGCTGGGAGCAAGAGGATGGAAATCTTTAAAATAATCCGGCAATTCCGGATATAGCTTATGTTTTTCTTCATTCACCAAAGCGTACCAGTACACTTTTTTCTCTGCAATTTTCACGAAACCGAAACGTTTTCCTTTTCCCCACATCTCAAAGGCCTCATGGTTAAACTGTTCAGGCAGATCGAATTCCAGGAGCCCGCGCCAGCATTTTTGCCCTGCATTCCGGATGTCTCCCGTTTTCAGGATCTGGTTTCGGACCCTAGATTTTATACCATCAGCACCAAAAATAATTTTAGAATCGGTCCGGTTTCCGTTTTCAAACAGTAAAGAATAATTCTCATGCTTTTCAATCTTATTCAAAGAGTGATTGAGTTTAATGGATGCCTGATCTATATTTTCTGCCAGAATTTTCTGCAGCTCAGCCCTGTGAATAGCTACATTGCAGGAATTGTATTTTTGTTCAAGCGCAAGAATACTCGTTTTTGTGATGGGTTTTAAAGATTCATCGGTAATGGAAATTCCATGGAGCTTATTTCCGGCATTTTCAATTTTTTCTTTCAGGCCTAATTGATCAAAGATCTGCATGGCATTCACAGCCATCATAATTCCGGCGCCTACAGGTTTTATTTCGGATGCAGATTCGTAGATAGTGAAGTCAAGCTGGTGCTGTTTCAGAATATTTCCTAATGTCAGCCCGCCAATTCCTGCGCCAATGATTGAAATATTATCCATACCTGATACCTTTAATACGTTTCTATAGGGTTAAAATATAATTCTCGGAGACTTTTTTGAAACCATATTTATTGAAAAAGTGATGGGCACCCGTATTGTCAATTCCACTTTCAAGCATTAGAAAACTGATATTCCAGTTTTTTGACTCTTCCAGGGCCAGTTTAAGCAGATTACTTCCCAGGGATTGTCCTCTGAATGACTGATCCAAAAGCATATCTTCCAGTACCGCATAATTTTTATACCCGGTAATACTATTGAAAATCAACATTCCAATGATTGTCCCTGCTTCATTTTCAGCGACCAGAATCTTTAATTTTGAATTGTGATCCGCATCAAAACCGGAATTAAGCTGGTGGGTCAGTATGGCTTTAAGATCCGGGCTCCAATGGTTTGAATCCAACGCTCTTCCGGAAATAATTTCCCCGTGAGAGATGTAAGAATCTGTTTTATGGGCCATAAAAAAATCAACCAGTTCTTCCGTCCGCGTAGTATCTGTAAGCCATTTCGTGGTATAATTCATTATTTTATATTTTTCAGTTCGTTCAGTAGTTGGTTTTGTTTATTGATGAATTTTTCAAGACCATCCGTTTTCAAAGGATGTGCTTTTTGATATTTTTCGATCTCAGGAAGTGTTTTCCTGATTTTGAAAGCGGTGTACAGATTGCTGATGTTGTCACTGTTGGAATTAACTTTGGCGATCAGTTCTTTCACCTTGCTGATTTTAAGATCATATTGGTCGGAGCTCATTTTGATTTCTTTATCCAGCTGTTGTTTCAGGAGAGAATCCTTAATGGAAGCCGCCTGATTATGGGCATCAAGATAAAAAGACTCGGATTTCCGGAGCGTTTCACCGTAAATATTCAGGACTTTGCTGCTTTCCTGATTTGTTTCTATGATTTTGTCATCCAGAGCTTTCAGGTTTTTATCGTTTTTGATCAGTTCATAATAAATCTGATCAACCATATCTTCTTTACGGTAACTCTTTAATGAACCAGAGACAGATGATTCTGCATTATCCACGGCATTTTCTACAGCGGCACCATTCCTGGGTGTATTTTTTTTACAGGAAAGGAGTGACAGAGCCAAAACGGAAGCGAAAAGTATTTTTTTCATAATTTTTAGATTGGGTGTTGTTACTTATTAGTTGAAGATAGTTCAAAGATTGTTACAGTTGCATTTTAAAGTTATTATTTCTCTTGTTTCAGTATTGTTTTTGCTGATTTAGATTTTAAATGATTTTACTGAGTTTTTTATCGCAAAGGTAAACAAGGAGATTCATAATGTTTTAGTTTTAAGATAAACAAAGGCGTTTCACTTATAAAAGTAATACAAGGTGAAGTTTATAATATTTCATTGCTAAGCTTGCACCTTTGTCTATCCTTGCGATAAAGAAATAAGTTTTCCAGATTGAAAATGATTGATCTTTAGGATTCGGAATAGAGTACAAAAAAAACGGAGCCTGAAAACAGACTCCGCTACATTGTTTTTACGCTAAAAATTATTTACCTAAATAAGATTTAAGGATCTTGCTTCTGGTATTATGTTTTAGTCTCTTAATTGCTTTTTCTTTGATCTGACGAACTCTCTCTCTTGTAAGATCGAAAGTTTCACCGATTTCTTCTAAAGTCATCGGGTGTTTTCCGTTCAGTCCGAAGTATAATCTTACCAAATCAGCCTCTCTCGGTGTTAAAGTATTCAATGCTCTTTCAATCTCAATCTGAAGAGATTCAAGCATCAGATCTTTGTCCGGGCTAGGAGATTCTCCTGAACGCAATACATCATAAAGATTAGAATCTTCACCTTCTACTAAAGGCGCATCCATGGACAGGTGTCTTCCGGAGTTTTTCATAGATTCTTTAATATCTTCCTCGCTCATGTCAAGAACTTCAGCCAATTCTTCCGGAGAAGGTGGTCTTTCATTTTCCTGCTCAAGGTGAGCGTATGCCTTATTGATTTTATTGATGGAACCAATTTTATTCAACGGAAGCCTTACAATTCTTGACTGTTCAGCTAACGCCTGTAAAATTGACTGACGAATCCACCATACCGCATAAGAGATAAATTTGAAACCTCTAGTTTCATCGTACCTTTTTGCTGCTTTCATCAATCCTAAGTTACCTTCATTAATTAAATCGGGTAAAGAAAGACCTTGATTTTGGTATTGCTTGGATACGGAAACTACGAAACGAAGGTTGGCTTTGATTAGTTTCTCCAGTGCTGCTCTGTCGCCTGCACGTATTCTTTGTGCCAATTCTACTTCTTCGTCCGCAGTGATCAGTTCCACTTTACCAATTTCCTGCAAATACTTGTCTAATGAAGCAGTTTCCCTGTTGGTAACCTGCTTAGTGATTTTTAATTGTCTCATCTATTTTTATCCTCAAAAAAGAGTTACTATATATTATACGTATGAAGTGGTAAAAAGGTTACACCAGTTTTAATTATTTTTTAAATTTATGGGATATGAGAGGGGAGACAACAGATTTCAGGTTTTTAGAATTGGATGAGCTTTACAATGATTTTTATAACTTTTGAATTTTTAAAACTTGTGATACTGAACCTTTTTCCTTAATCTTCAAATAATAGAATCCAGCTGCCAGACTGCTAATATCTATCTGCATCTGTTTTCCTTGAAAATGTACTTGCTTAATAAGCTTTCCGCTTATATCCACCAGATCAATCTCTGCGGCGCCATGATTCAATTTGTTTTGTATCGTGATCGTATTATTGGAAGGAATGGGGCTCGCTACCCAATTGTTTTTAGAGGAAATTGTTTCTCCTGTATCCAGGCTGGTGGGTGTGGGGTCATATATTTCATAAATTTTATCAATCTTGTTGTTCACATTGTTGGAGTTACTGGTACTTACATATATTTTCCCATTAGGAGCAGCCAGCACATCTCTTATTCTTCCAAAGCTTACCTCAGGGATGTCCACTTGTGAAATTACAGTGTTTTGATCAGCATTGAAAGTCAGCACATATAAGGCTTGATTTTTCAGTGAAGCCAGGAGTAATTTATTTTTCCACTGTGGGAAGAGTGGGTGAGTATAAAACTCAATACCGCATACGGCAATCGTTGGGGTCCAGGATTTGGCCGGTTCATACACATTGTTGGAGGTGCAGAAAGTGGCCTCTGCAGGTAAATTGCAATAGCCTTCAACGTTGGGCCAGCCATAGTTTCTGCCGGCTTCTATAATGTTGATCTCGTCATCGTTGCTGGGACCGTGCTCACTGCTAACGAGTTTAGTGCCCATCATAGCCAGTCCTTGCGGATTGCGGTGTCCAAAACTCCATACGGCTGATCCGGGTATAGGATTATCGCTGGGGATACTCCCGTCAAGGTTATAACGGAGAATCTTACCGTTCAGTGATGCTGTATTCTGGGGAAAGCTCAGATCATTGGCATCACCTGTAGTCATATACAGTTTATTATTGCTGATGAGCAAACGGCTGCCATTGTGAATAACATTAGCCTCAATACCATCTTTAATCAATCTTTTAAAGGCAAGTACATCTGTAACCGGATTATATTCATATACCACTAATTTTTCACGATAATCATTTCCATTAAGCAGATAATTGTAAGAGCAGAATACTTCGGGAGTATTAGGGAAATCGGGATGCAGGGCTAAACCAAGCATTCCTCCTTCACCATTGTTGATGGACACATCCTGTTCAAAGATAAGCTGCTTCATTTCACCGGTAACCGGATTGAGTCTCGAAATGGCACCGTGTCTTTGCGTGAACCAGATACTGCCATCAGGCGCACTCACCATTTCCCACGGAATATATAATCCGCTTTTAACTTCTCTTATGGAATAGTCGTTTGTTTGCGCAAAAACTTGAACATTGATACATACAGCAATAGCGAACGTAAAAATTTTTATCATCATTTAAATATTTAGTATTCAAATTTATATAAAAAACATATACAAAAAAGAGGTTTTAAATTTTTTAAATTCTGATTTACAATATGTTATGTAGTTTATTCTCTAGCTTTCCTGAAAGTGAGAATTTCTATTTATAAAAACCTCGTTTTTTTATATTTCTTTAATTGATTGTTCTTTTCTTTATAATTTAATTTTTTCAGAAAAGGTATATAAACAAAAAAAAGCGAAACCGAAGTCCCGCTTTTATAGTGAAGAATGAATAATTAAAAATTAAAAATTCTTTTTATGATTTTATTTTGAACCAGCAACTCTTAAAACAAGTCATTCAATAGTTTCGCCAGTCTCAAACCTCCGTAAAGAAGTTGTCTTTCAAGGGTTTCATTGAATTTATACTGGTAATCGTAAGATAATTTTGATCCGTCCGGAGTCTGTGCATAGATCTTATTCGCGATTTTATGAGAATCATACAGCCAGTCTTCAAGAGTTCCGGCCTGGATCTGTGCTACTTCGTCCTTGGATTTGATATCTAAAAGGGTAGCATATTCCGTGTAGCTGTACTTCTGTGAATCTACCAGTTTCCCGTCCCATACGGAGTGAAGATTGGTTTTGTCTCCGAAATACGTCACATTGATTTTGTTTCCTCCAAGATCTTCAGCTCTTCCTACGTGAAGCGGCTGTGCCAGGTCTCCCATAATATGAATAAGGAAGATCAAAGCAATTTTTCTATCCTTTTCAGATGTTTTTTCGTCTTTGATCTGGCTGGATAATGTGTTCACCTGGGTATAAAGGCTTGGTCCCGCCTGCATTTTCAGGTTTTGGTCAAAAGCTTTAAGATCTGTTTGTGGATCGATGTTTACATAGTGCCAAGATGAAGCCTGCTTCCAGACTCCTGTAGTGTCGGACTTGATGAAATCCGGCCAGTTGGCCCAATAGGCAAGACGTTCCTGACCCATTATTTTTTTGATTCCTCTTCTTGCTTTTCCCGACAAATGGTTTTCTGCGATCTCTGCAATTACTCTGTGCCCCGTTAATCCCCATGCATAAGAATAAAGTGAAGATGAGATGAATGCTAAAATCAGAATTTTAGAATAAATACTTTTCATTATAAATAACATTTTATAAGCTGCAAAGATACGGCCCGGTTTCGGAACCTGTATCAATAATCATCATTTTCTTGACCGGAAAGTGTTAATAAAATTTAATCTAAATAAAGCACAGCATAGTATAAAATCCTATGGAATCTGAAAATAAATTACAGTATGGATGCTAAATGCTTATATAACAGCTCTAAACTTCAACTTGCCTGTCCGGGCATAGAATTCAACTCAAAAGCCGTATTACCGTATTTTTACGGAATTTATCACAGATTATTCCTTTTAATGTCAATAAATTAGTATTTTTAAGGGAAAATTATAGCCAAATTATTTTTTCAAACTTACGAGATATATTATCTTTACAAGTCAAAATCACAGGAAACACTATGTATGAGAATAATATTGTAGACATGTATTACAATAAGCTGCAGACCGACTTCAAGGCCGAAGCCGTGGCCGTTAATCTTTTAAAGTATCAGCGTGCAGTAAGCAATATATTTATAGAAAGGATCGGGATCAACGACCGTGCTTATCTGAAGGATATCAAAAGCATTTCGAGCAGCTATCTGGGATTTGACGAGGAAGTTTTTACCATAGAAACTTACAGGGAAGGCATTTATGACTATCTTCCGGAAGGTCTTTTTCATCCGCCGTCTTTAGGAGCGTCCAGAAAGAATGTAGACACGGTAGTCCGCGAGATCCGCAAACAGAAAAGGGTAGAAGACGATGCCCGTAAGTTTTTCCGTCCTTTTGAACTGGAAATCTTTTTTACAGAAATCAGTTCACTGCTTAAAGAATCCGAATTCGATATTTCAAGCAGTACAGACACGCTGCTGGAAACGGTGAGCGAACTCTGGCCCATGATCAAAATGCTTGATGAACAGAGCGCCTATATTTTCATCTATATTCTGCCTTTTTTCCATCAGATCAGAGGAGACAAAAGATGGTTTGAAAGATGCATGACCGCTTTTCTGCAGGTACCGGTGGAAATCACTTTTGCCCCGAATATTATAGACAGAATCGAAAGAAATGACGATTCCATGTTACTTGGGAATTCAAAATTGGGGGTGACTTATATTCCGAGTGGAAGACATATGGACGGCCAGCGGAACTGGGTAGTGAATATCGGCCCGATTCCTTATACGGAAATGAAAAAATATATTCCCGGAAGCCCGTTCAGAAATGTTCTGCAGGCTTTGTATGATTATTTTCTTCCGGTAACGGTAGATGTGGAGGAAAACTTTGTTACGGAGAAACAGGAGTATTCATTCAGTCTGGAAGATGATGACAGAAATGCCAGCCGTCTCGGATATTCTACATTCCTCTAAAATAATTTGTTATATTTACAACGACCAACCTAGTATAAAATTGAAAAAAAACTAATGGAAATTTCTTCAGTAAAAGGTATTTTTTTAAGGTATATTTTAATGCCTTTAATTGCGATAATCATGATGTTTGTTCTGGGGCTGATCAGAAAAAACAAACCTGCCATCAAAATGAAAGTGGTTATTATCTACTTCCTTTTGTGCAGCTTGTGTCTGGCTCTGCCCGGGATTTTTGGTTTTGCCGGAAATCTTTTTAATCCGTACTGGTATCTTATTGCTCAGGTATTTTATCTTATTTTCGGTATTATCCATGTGAATTTACTGCACAGATATTTCAGAAAGCATATTGATTCTTTGGGAATGAGTATTTTATTTGAATCTTTATTGTCATTAACGTGTATTGCTTTCGGAGGCTTTTTGTTTACCCTGATCTTCAGCTGGATAAGCAAAGGGCTGGGATATCCGGTAATGGCGGCTACCAGTGTGGTGATCTTCCTGGTTCCTATGGTATTTTATTACTGCTATGTTCAGTTTATCAGCATTCCTTTTGATATCTATAAAACATGGAGATATTCTCCGGATCAGAAACTGCCGGATTTTGAAGGGGCAGATTTCGACAGATTAATGGTACTGAATGTAGAACTGAGTAAAAACCTTGAAGATTCAAACAGATTCAGAATTAAAGCTAAAACACTGCCGACCGGAGTAACTTTCGGAGACTGGTTCTACAGAGTAGTGGATGACTATAACCATAAAAACCCTAGCTCTATTATTAATCTTTCAGATATAGATAAAGAGCCTTATTACTGGATTTTTTACACCAAAAAATCATTTTTCAGTTTCAGAAAGTATATTGATTTCGATCAGGATATCTCTACGAACGGTATCTCAGAAAACGAGGTAGTGATCTGCAAAAGAGTGATCCAGCATGCGGAAGAAGGAGTATTGAACAAATCATAATCACAGAAAATTTAAAAAGTATTAACTATGATACAGCCTATAAAACATTTTGCAATCAATTGGGTAGATGGGATGAAAGTTTCCCAGAGACACCTTAATGATCAGGATAATTTTTTAATTGATACCATCAGAGATTCCAGTTCATTGGGAATCAACACATATAATTACGGACTTCTGCCTATTTCCAATGAGTTTACGGACAAAACCATTTTTGATGTTCATAATACCGCTACGAATGATGTACAGCTTGTTATCAAAAGATGCAGCGCTATTACTATGGCAGGTTACCGTATCGATTTGAGCGACAGGAGAGTCAGTGTAAAGTCTCTTGCAAAATCTATGAACGAAGAGCAGGCAGACGGCGATTATTATATTCTGATCTCTGTAAACCCTTTTGATAAGGTACCTTTCGGAGATATTGACCCTGAAGAAATTCCGCCGCGTCACCCGAATGCACAGCCTAATCATCACATCGAATTACTGCCTGTGACTTCACTGAACAGCAGCTATTCAGGAGGAAACTATCTGATCATCGGAAAAGTAGATCTGAAAGCCAATATTGCCCAGGTAGATTCTAATTTTATTCCGCCGTGTACTTCCATTCAGAGCCACCCGGTTTTGATTGATTATTATAACAACTATGCAAAATCCATAGGAAACCTTCAGCAGTACGCATTCAAGATCATTCAGAAAGCTTCGCATAAGAACCAGAATACGGCCCTGGCACAAAACGTGAAATTTCTGTGTACCACAATGGTGAATACATTCGGAGATATGTATTTCCAGTTCAGAAATATCATCCCGTGGCAGCCGCCAGTATTTTTAATTGAGTCTTTTGCGAGACTGGCCCTTCATCTTTACAATTCCACCCAGCTTCTGGTACCAGCCGAACTTGAGGAAATGCTGAATTACAGCTTGGAGTGGAGCGAAATTGCCCCTCATACTTTACTGAACCAGCTTTCTATTGTAGCAGAAACCAATTACGACCACCACAATTGCGGGGAACCGTTATTGTACATCCAGCAGATGCTTCGCAGCCTGGAAATTATTTTCTCCAAATTAAGCGAGCTTGATTATATTGGTCAGAGAAAAGAAAACATCATTGTCAACGAACAGGAAGTTTCTTCAAACACCAATCCGAAGAGAGGTTGGAGCGTTTTAGATTAATAAGAGCAGTTTAAAATATAAATCCCGGGCTTGAAAAAGTCCGGGATTTTTTATGTGCTGGTGGCTTCGGGAGCCTCAGCCACCATAAATGCTGTACACAGTATCTTTGTTTCTTTTCTTTATATTTTTCAAAAGCCTTAATTGAAATTGTGGGAGGCTCCCCGAAGCCACCAGAACCACTATTTCTTCACCAGAATAATCTCAGTAGCCTTTCTGCTGATGGTTTCTTTATGGCTGCCAATTTCTATCGTCATGGATTTGTCAAAATCTTCAATCTTAATGACTTTAATTTTGGTATTCAGAAGCAGCTTTCTTTCATTTAAATAGCTCAGGAAACCATCATCCGAAAGCGTAACTGACGCAAAAACGACTGTTTCTCCGGGTTTACAGGCACTCAGTTTCTGCAGGTCCTGCGAGATAATATTGCCGTCTTTATCAGGAATAGGTTCTCCGTGGGGATCAAATTTCGGATAATCCAGGATCTCATCCATTTTATCAAAAAATACCTGTGAATGTACATGTTCAAGCTGTTCTGCAATTTCATGAACATTTTCCCAGCCAAAGTTCATTTTTTTTACAAGAAACATCTCTGTAAGCCTGTGCTTGCGGACTACCAGAGCGGCTTCACGTTTTCCGCTTTCTGTAACGACCAGCGGCTTATACGTTTCATAAATGACCCATTTTTTATCTGCAAATTTCTTCATCATGTTATTCACGCTGGGCATTTTCACATTTAAAAATTTGCTGAGTTCATTGATCGTCACTTTCCCTTCATTGTCAACTAAATGAAACAAAGCCTTCAGATAATTCTCTTCTGTTAATGTTGTTCTCAAAATGTTAGATGATTTTCAATACAAATCTAACAAAATATTATGTAAAATCCTCTCTTGTTATTTTAACTTTTTTTAATTTTACTGTATGAAATTTTCATTTAGAAACGACTATTCAGAGGGATGTCACCCGAATATTCTCCAGGCACTTGTAAAATATAATCTTGACCAGCAAGCTGGGTATGGTGAAGACGAATATTCTCTGCAGGCCAAAAAACTGATCAAAGAAAAAATTAAAAATCCGGAATCCGAAGTCTATCTTGTTTCCGGAGGTACCCAGGCTAATCTTATTGTCATCTCATCCATTTTAAGGCCTTATCAGTGTGCCATATCAGCAGCACCGGGGCATATTCTGAACAATGAAACGGGAGCTATTGAAGCCACAGGCCATAAGATTTTGAGTATTGAAACAGAAGACGGAAAACTGAGACCGTCTGATATTATTCCTGTTCTTGAAGGCCACAGCAATGTTCCGCACCAGGTGATGCCAAAACTGGTCTATATTTCAAATTCTACAGAACTTGGGACGGTTTATCTGGCTGATGAACTGAAAGAACTTTCGGATTTCTGCCGTCAGAAAGGACTGTATCTGTTTATGGACGGAGCGAGGCTGGGACATGGCTTAACTTCTGAAATCAGTGATCTGACCCTGGAAAAAGTAGCAGAACTGACTGATATTTTTTACTTAGGCGGAACAAAGAACGGAGCTTTGATTGGAGAAGCTATTGTGATTAATAACAAAGACTTACAACCCGATTTTGCCTTTAATATCAAACAGAAAGGAGCATTATTAGCTAAAGGACGTCTTCTTGGAATCCAGTTTATGGAGCTGATGACCAATGACCTGTATTTTGAACTGGCCAGACATGCCAATATTCAGGCGATGAAGATCAAGAATGCAATGAAGGAGAGGGGAGTACAGTTTCTGTCAGACACCTATACCAACCAGATTTTTCCAATCATAAGCAATGAACTCATTGAAATTCTGTCTGAAAAGTTTGAATTTTATGTGTGGAAGAAAATGGATGAAAAATCTTCAGCCATTCGCCTCATAACCTCCTGGAATACGGGAGATGAAGCGGTAAATAATTTTATTTATACTATAAAAATGGAATTATAATGAATAAAATTCTTTTTATTTTGAATAGTAAATATGATTGATAATCCCTTCATTTGTTTTGTTATCTTTACCGATAAACATAAAACAAATGAATAGGACGAAAAAAAATACTCTTTTATTGTTGATTTTGTTAATTTACGGAATATCTGTAAACGGCCAAAATGGTGCAATAAATACATTGGCAGATAAATACAGGAATTGGCTTGTCGGAGAAAATGCAGATTATAACAATAATTTTGTGAATTTACGGTACACCAGTTTCAAAAATGCTGGTACGCAAGCCATGAACCTGCTGCAGTATGACTTTGTAAATCCCGGAAATCTCTGGGATTTTGGAGCAGATGCGGATAAAAATGAATATTTCAATATTACTGAAAAATCCCTCATCCGTCTTGTTTACCTGTATAAAATAAAAGGTCCGGCTTCTTCACCCAATCCATATTATAACAATACTGCTTTAAAAGAAGATATTTTAAAGATTTTCAAATATATTGAGGATAAAGGAGTCTCTGCTTCTACTAATTTTGAGTATGAAATTCTAGCTGATAATGAAGAGGTGATCACAAGCCATCATGGTGTTGCACTGAGGTCTTCCGCTTATGCTTCCGCAATATTGCTTATGAAGGACGAATTGAAATCTGTTGGGAAATTTAGCCATCACATGGGAGCTCTTGATGGTATTACCACTTTTCTGTCACCCGGATTTCCTCATTTTCACTTTACTTATCCTGGGTATAACAGTGATGTGATCAGGGCATCTTTGCAGCAAAGATTTTGTTATGTACTGGCCCAGGAAGATTCCGAAGTTTCCCGGGCAGGTAACATGGAACATCTGAAAAACTTTATTAACAATGCGCTGCTGGTGTCAAACGGATGGGCAGACGCCATAAAACCGGATTTCATTACCTTTCATCACAGGGGAGCTTATTCCAATTCCTATGGAATAGATGCATTACATCAAGCATCCATTTTAAATATGATGCTTAAAGCTTCTCCATACGAATTATCATCCATAGCTCAGCAAAATCTGAAAAAAGCTGTTATTAATTACAGAACCTTCAGTAAAGACTTCACCATGCCACGGGCTCTGGCCGGACGTTTTCCTTTTACAACTGCATCTTATAATATTTTAAGACCTGCGCTTGCTTATTTATATACTGCAGATCCTGTGGGGAATGAAGATGCGGGCAGGGAATTCGTAAGATTATGGAATATATCTTCAGATGCCAATAACAGGCTGGTAAAGGAAAATACAGTCAGCATTAATCTTATACACTCTCTTGGAGGGATGCAGAATATGGCTGATATAACAGGAGCAGGCCTGATCCCTCTCACTGAAATCAATTCCGGACATTTTGGATTTCCATATGCTGGTCTCAGTGTTCATAGATTTAATGGCTGGCAAATAAGTGTAAAGGGGACCAGTAAGCATGTCTGGCATTTCGAAAACAGCATGAGCGAAAACAGGCTGGGAGCTTATACTTCTGCCGGTGCTACGGAAATTCTTGCCCGGGGAAATTCTGTCATAACGAATGATGTGGCACAACTATATAATGGGTGGGACTGGAGCCATGTTCCAGGGACAACGGTTGCCAACGTTCCTTATAATATTCTTGCAGGTTACATCATGAGACAAATGAATGGTAAAAACTTTCTCGCTCATGCAAATCTGGATAAAGAGAAGGGGGTTTTTGCCATGGATTATAAAGATTATAATTCCCAGACAGGAATGACGGCTCTTAAAAGTTACTTTTTCTATGGTGGCAAAATTCTGTGCCTGGGCTCTGATATTAAGGATACGGGTGGCAGCTATCCTGTTCATACCACTTTGTTTCAGACGCTTATTCCCAACACAGCCAATACTTCTTTGATTAATGGAAATCCTGTTTCGGGCAATAATCATACTTTTAGTGCAAATGGAGGTGGATTATGGGCTACGGATTCAGACGGCAATGGATATGTCGTACCTTCCAGCAGCTACAACAGCTATCCGATAACCATCAAAAGAAGCACTCAAACCTCCCCAGACCAAGCCAATAACGGTAGTACAACAGGTGATTTCAGCATGGCTTTCATTGATCATGGAACAGCGCCTGTATCTTCATCCTATCAATATGCCATTCAGTTACAAGGAGGATCTGCCACAGAAGATTTACTGAATAATTTTAATGCCTATTTCTCTGTTTTGCAGCAAAATACCCAGGCGCATGTAGCAAGCTATGTTCCAGAATCTATTTATAATTATGTGATTTGGGATGCGACGGCTATTTTTAATTACGATGTATTGGAGAAGGCAGACAAACCGGCTGTGGTTATTACTCAGAAAACCAATAACAATAAAAAACTGAAAGTGAGCCTTACCAATCCTAATCTGGGTTTGCTGGCCAATAATGAAGCCTATACATGGGGACAGATAAGTGGTACGGCTTCCAGGCTGCACAGGGTTGCTCAAAATGAAATAGTAACCATCAGGCTGAAAGGTCTCTGGGAAATTGATCTTCCAAATCCAAATGTAAGCTTACAGATTTCCGGAGGTTCTACTGAAGTTTTATTTACTACTAAAAATGGCTTTACAGAGCAGATTTTACTGAAACAAGTACAGACATTGTCCTTGCCATCAGTATCAAAACGAAACCTTTATAAAGTGTATCCAAATCCTGCCACAGATGTGGTTAATATTATTGCGGATAGCAAAATAACTTTACCGGAAAACATCCGTATTTATAATAATGCAGGACATTTTGTAGAAAAAGGAATGAGCATCAAAATTACCGGAAACAAAATTTCGGTTAATCTTAAAAATTTACCTGAAGGTCTTTATTTTATACATATTGGTGATGAATCTTTTAAAATTTTGAAAAAATAAATCATAGAAATTAAAAAGGTGGCTGAGAAAACTCTAAGCCACCTTTTTTATTATTTTTGTTCAGAAAGGATTTTCTTAATTCCCTCAATAACTTCATTCTCAAACTGTTTTACTTTCTGTTTTTTCATCATCATATAAATGCCGATCGGAAAACAGAAAATAAGGTAGAGAACTGCGGAATCCAGACATGTTTCCGTGCTTAGTTTTCCTATTTCAGGATTGGTATTGAGTTTCACGTTTCCTGTTAAGGTGAAGCCGCTGGTTCTTACCTGAAGTGCTCCGAAGCCTGTCTGAATTTTATATTGAGGAAAAGTCTTCTTTAAACCTTCTACCAATTCGTTTTTTGAAAACGGCTGAAATTGAAAATGCTGCATAATAAGTATTTTATTGTTGTATCAAATTGAGACATTACAATAGCAAAAATCATGCAGAGTATTTCAAATATGGGAGAAATAATGTTTTTTCATTGCTTTAACCGGAATTCAGGCTAAAAAAATAAGAAGCTATTGATTGAACATTGTTAAGATAATCCTTGTCAAGATTCTAAATCTTGACAAGGATAAATAAAGAGTTCGTTTATTTTAAAGCTTTGGCAACTGCTTTACAGTCTGCAGATTCCAGTTTCTGTCCGTCTTTGTAGCTGATCTTTTTCTCATCGGCATATTTGGACTGGCCGTCTTCCTCTTTGTGATCACCAATTCCTTCCGTTAAGGTATTATCCTTCTGAATAAAGAAAATATCTCTTTTGCTTTTTGTTCCTTCAGATTGGAATTCATAGGTCAGTTTAAGGGTGTCGCCGGCTTTATAACCTGTAACATCGCCTTTTGAACTGTCCTTTTCATTGTTTTTATAGGCCAATTTTCCGGTAATGGTTCCAAGATTATCATCAATGGAAGCAAAAACACTGTCTTTACCGGTGACTCCCATGTAGCAGAATGATTTTGGTCCTAATGTATCTACCACAGGTTCAGTCACAGCCGCTGTGTCGGTTTCTACCTTTGGAGCAGGTGTTTCCGTTTTTTTATTGCAATTTATAAGCAAAACCGATACTGAACCCAGTAAGATTAATTTTTTCATACCCAATGTTGTTATATTAAATTCAAATTTCAGTGCACTAAAATAGCAATTGTATTTAAATATGAAAGATAATTGATTATAAATATTGATTATTTAAAAAGGATGTAAGAATTTTTTTTAAATATGATGAATGATTTTCTTTGTTTAAATCAAAAAATGTTTACTTTTATCACAACCAAGTAAATAACTCGTTTTGAGAAGAACTCTTAAACTTATTATCGCTTAGTATCAGTCTTACAACCACAGGCTGATCATTCTTCAGTTCGGATAATTCTATCTGAACCGGTTTTCATTTAATCCTATTATTTATCGTATTACCCTCTGTTATTTCAGTTTTTGAAGCTGAGATAGGAGGCTGGTTATTATTTGAACCTTTTAAAATGTTCAATTTTCAGGCTTGCTGTATCTTATTCCGGCATCTGCATCTGATCCTGTAATACGTGGATAATAGGTAAAACCCAACAAGAATATTAAGCGCGATTATAAGTAATGAGTATAGAATATAAATGGGAGGTAAAAGCGAAAAACTCGCCCCTTCTGAAAAAGAAATGCAGCCACTGTGACGGCAGCAGGTTTCAATGCAGTGATAAATTCAGGCTGAATGCCCAAAAGAAAAATATTGATATATGGTTAATTTACAGATGTGTAGAATGCAGCAGCCGGTATAATATGACCCTGTTTTCCCGGATCAGGACAGAGTCTATCAGTAAGGAACTGTTCAATAAAATGTCGGAGAACAATACTGAAACAGCATGGGAATATGCTTTTTCACACGAAATAAGACGAAAAAATAATGTGGAAGCAGATCTGAGCAGTGTTGAGTATGAGATTGAACATGAGGAGATTCCGGTAAAGGAAATAATAAATTCTACTGATGAAGTGATAACATTTAAAATAAAATGTCCTTACGATTTTAATCTCAGGATATCGGCCATTATCAGAAAATGTCTGAGCCTTTCTTTGAGACAGTTAGATCAGTTCGTTGAAAATGAGGTCGTTTTTCTCAATGAAAAACCTTTACAGAAGAAGCATAAAGTGAGAAATGGAGACCGGGTTCAGATCAACAGGCAGGATCTGATTGCTTTGTTTTTAGCTCAAAAAGAGGAAATCAATTGATCGATGTTTGAAATAATTAAACACAAAACCCACAAATTTCTGTTTGTGGGTTTATTTATCATTAAATCTCAGAAAAGACAGTTTAAATTTGAAGCCCGCATCACGAAACCCCGAAACTCGCACCGCGAATCCGAACCCCGTTACACCTTAAGCATTCCCCGAAATCCTCTTGCTGCATAATAAGAATCAGCTCCGTTGTGATACATAAAAACGGTATTGTATCTTCGGTCACAGAAAATAGCGCCTCCCAATTCCCGGATTTGAGCCGGAGTTTTTACCCAGCTTGATGTTTTAAGATCAAACTTTCCAAGTTCCTGAAGCTCGCGGTATTGTTCTTCGGTCAGCAGTTCTATTCCCATTTCGGCGGCTTTGTCGATGGCATTATTTTCAGGTTTATTGGCTTTTCTGGATTCCCAGGCCTGGTAATCGTAGCAAAGGCTTCTGCGTTTCGGGCTTTCGGGGGAACAGTCGAAGAAAATGTATTCATCTGTTTTTTTGTCGTAGCTTACCACATCGGGTTCGCCTTCTGTTTCTTCCATCTCGTTCAGGGCCCAGAGTTTTTCAGGAGCAGCTTCCAGTTTTGCCTGGATCTTTTCCCAGTTCAAACCCTTATGGCGATTCATATTTTTCTCAAAACGAAGTTGTAAAGCCTTTAAAAGTTCTGTACTTTGTTCAGTGGTTAATTTCTTTTTGCTCATATCAAATTTTGTTTAATCGTTTTTGTCAGTGACTGGTTTCCTAATGATTAATGACCGGTATTTTTCTGTCTGCAGGTCTGAAATACCATGAAATAAGGACTAAAACCAGCAATAATAAAGCCGGAAGAGTCCTTCCCAAAGTATCCCCAATAATGATGTGCGAGATCAGTGCACCCGACATGACGAAGAAAAATCCCGCATAGGCCCATTCTTTTAGCAGAGGGCGTTTGGGAATTAATACGGCGATAACGCCAAGAATTTTCCAGACTCCGATCATGATCATCAGGTACGCAGGATACCCGAGATTGGTGAAATTGGCAAGCTCGTCTTTGTTCTTCATCAGCTGTACAATGGCTGTAGAAAACATTCCCAGCGCCATCCAGATCGTGAAGATCCAGTAAATGATCTTGTTTCTTTTTTGTGATTTGTTGTTTGTTTCCATGAGTTTTGTTTTAAATATTAATCATTCAGTCCTTTTCCGGTAAGGATCTGCGGGATGTATTTTTCAATTCTTGCTTCCCTGGTTTTGGGTTGTTTTGCAGAAGAAAAGTGGAGGAGATAAGCCCTTTGTCTTCCGGGTGTCAGTGCTTCAAAGGCTTCTTTTAATCCTGAACTTTCATCCAGCTTATTTTTAAACTCTTCCGGCATTTCAAATTCCCGGGTTTCTTTCATCGGAACTTTTATACCTGATTTTTCTACTTCTAAGGCTTCATAAACATAGGTTTTGATCGCTTTTTCCAGATCCACAATTTCTTTAAGAGCTGTAAAACGGATCTGGCGTGCGGCCTGAACATTTTCTGTCTGCTGGATCAGAATGTTGTGGGTGTCATTTAATAAAGCACCTTTAAAAAAGAGCAGGGCACAATATTCTTTAAATCCGTGGATGAGCACAATATTTCTGTCGTGATAGGTGTAGCATGGACAGCCCCATTTCACGTCCTCTTCAAGTCCGGTATCAAGAAGGATGGTTCTTAATTTTTCAAATTCTTCCTGCCATTGAGCAGCTTTATCAAAGAAAAAATCAGCTTTTGGATTCATGTTTTTAAATTTAAGAGTGAGTGGATGGGTAAGGGGTTGGAGGGTATTAGAGTAGGAGTGTTGCGGGGTTCGGGTTAAGTGATCTTGGGAATAATTTGAGTGATCCACGGACCTACCACCCATGATCTGCTACCTGCTCCCTAACAACTCCTGTAAACGGTTATGAGCCATATTAATTCCCTGTGCAAATGGCATTTTCAGATGCTGGTCTCTAAAGTCTACAGATTTATAAATGGTTTGAATGGTGATTTTGCTGGTGGTATCCGTTAATTTTTCAAACTCTAAAAATTCGAACTGGACGGGGAAAGGCGTATTTTCCATCTGGAAAGTCCTGGTGATTTTTTGTTCAGGGATAATGTCATGGATGGTTCCATTGGCACTGAAAACGACGTCTCCATGCGGGTTTAATGTTTCAAAACGATAGCTTCCGTGTGGCTTATTTTCAAATTTTGTCACTTTTGTGCCCATCCATTGCTCGAAAAGCTCAGCTTCTGTATATGCTTTAAAAAGCAGTTCTACAGGAAGATCAAATTCTCTGGTAATGAATATTTCCTGTTTGCCGTCTTCGGCGTGGATTTTTGTTTTGAGTTCCATATTTTGAGTTTGAGGGTTTGTGTGTTTGAGAGTGGAAGAGTGTAAGGATAGATGGTAAAATATTACTTATTGCCCATTACTCATTACTTATCTTTTTCTGATAGGCTTTCATTACACTTTCCAGCTTATTGAACCGATCGTCCCACATTTGCCGGAAGGGTTCTATAAAATCAGCTATTTCTTTCATTTTATTGGGATTAAGGTGATAGATAATTTCGCGGCCATTCTGTTCAGATCTTAAGAGTTCGCATTCTGTAAGGATCTGAATATGCTTGGAAACGGTAGGTCTTGCGGTATCGAAATTCGAAGCTATGGCCCCGGCCGTCATAGATTGTGCGGCCACCAGCATCAGGATAGATCTTCTGGTAGGGTCTGCTATAGCCTGAAATACATCTCTTCTTAAATTCATTGTGTAGTTATTTGACTACAAATTTAAATGAAGTTATTTGACTACGCAAGTTTTTTTGAAGATCTTTTTATTCTGGAAGGTTAGATTTATACAAGAAAAAATATTCTATTGATGCATAAGAATTTTTTAAAATATTTCGATAGAGTAAAATTGTGAAGCAATTTATTGTAATGTATCAAAATCATTAATATATAAAGATGAAATATCACCAAGAGCTAAGTTTTTATTAGTATGTCCTATATCTTTTCTGATTTGGCTCATGAATTGTTCTTGATGAAGAATAATATCCCTTAAACTTACTCCTTGGTTATTTGAAAAATTAGTTAGATTTTGTTTCCATTCTATATATGATTTTAATATGTTATCAGGAAACCAAATAATCGCTTTTTGATTAAACTGTTGAAAAAATTTGACCATTTGGTCTGTTGTTATTTCCTCATCAGTATTACTTTTAAAGATGATGCTAAAGTAGAATTCGAAGAACTCTTCATATATTGGGATTTTTTTATTCCTTATTTCTAACTCAATAGTTTTTTTTCGCTCTAAATACCTTGTTATGAAAAAGCTAGTTATAGTAATTGTACCACCAATAATGGCTACGAAAATATTTATATCAATTTTATTGAAGTTTAGAAAAACAATAATGATTATTTTGTAGAGCAAATATCCAATTCCCACAATAAATAGAAGTGCTATTATCCCTCCAACTACTTCTGTAATTTTTTTCATGAATCTATAAGTTATTAATTTTTCGAAAATTTTTGATTTTGAACAAGTTAAAAAAGCTGTAGTTATTTGAATAATATAGATGATTACTTGTTTAGCAATTTTTCTAGCCTTTCCATCATCTCATCTTTTTCCTTTAACATTCTTTCATAAAGTGCAATCTTCTCTTCATGTAGTTGAATGAGTTTATCAACAGGATGAAATGTCGGATTGTTATTAATAACAGCTGAATTATCGTTGAAGGTATTAGCAATTACATTCACAGCCTGTTCCTCATCAAAATTCTCAATCGCCTCAACAGGCACTTTCAGAATCTGAGCTACCTGTGCCAGAATATCAGATTCTACCATTTCTTTTTGCTCTAAAAGGGAGATTTTCTTCTGGTTCCAGTCGTCGCCCAGCTCAAAAGCCAATGCTTCCTGTTTGATGCCCAGCATTTCACGGAAACGTTTGATGTTTCGGCCTTGGTGTATTTTTTTATTTTGCATATCAGTGTGAGTCATAATAACAAATATAAAGCTTTAAGACAAAAAAATAATGCTCCTTTTTAAAATAAATGATATTCTAAATTATCCATCTTTTTGAATAAAATATCCTTTTCCTAACTGGAATATCTTTGTGATTATTTCTTGATTTGCTGAAAAATAACAAAGATGAAAAAGATGATCAGTATCCGGGGTAAATATAAGATAATCACCCGCCGAAACCTTACGGTTTTCCATAAAGCATTTGGCAGAGCTTATCACAGGACAGTCTTTTTTCCTGAAATCAGGATCGCAGGGAAGTGGGTGCAGGAGTGCGGCTTTGAAGCAGGAGACAGGGTAGCGGTTACGGTATACAGAAACCAGATTGTATTGAGGAAAATATAGTGTTTTGCTATGATTTAAAAGGAATTATAGAGTGAATAATTAAAACGCAGGGAATAAAAATTCCCCGCGTTTCGTACAAATTGTCAGCTTTTCCGCCTAACCGAAATTAAAGTCTGCAAAACCACCGAAGCAATGATCAATGAAATTCCTATATAAAAGGAAAATCCGACTTCCTTGCTTTCGCCAAAGAATAAAAAAGCCATGATAATCGCATAAACGGGCTCCAGATTGAAGGTTAAATTCACGGTGAATGCAGGAATTTTTCTTAAAACTTCTGCAAATATCACGTAAAGGCCAACCGTACAAAAAAGTGCTAAAATGCCCAAATAAGCGGTGTTTTTTAAGTCAGGTACTATGCTATCTGACGGGAAAATAACGAGATAAACGGGCAAACATGCTCCAAGGCATAAAGTTCCGGCAAGCATCTGGTAAAAGTTGATGACTTTGGTGTCGAAATGCCTTACCAAGCGGTTATTATAGATGGTGTACAATGCACCAACCGCAGAAGAAATTACGCCTAAAACAATCCCCAGCTGGTAAGATGTATCAAAATGGAAGATCAGGCTGATTCCCATGATTGTAAACGTACTGAGGAGAAGTTCGGAAACCTTAAATTTCTCTTTATCGATCAAAGGTTTGAACACAGCGGTAAAGAAACTGGTCAGGCAGTAGCAAACGACGCCAATGGAGATATTGGAATATTTAATGCTGGCATAGAAAAAAAGCCAGTGAAACGTAATGAGCAGCCCAGGTTTCATTATACGGATCTTTTCCTGGGCGGAAATGCTGTAAGAGATTCTCAGCAATTTCAAAACTGCCCATAAAATGACGGATGAGAATAAAAGTCTGTACCAGACCAGAAGTCCTTCATTAAGTGTAATCAGTTTTCCGAAGACGCCTGTAAAGCCGGCCAGGATTACGGCCAGATGCAATAATAAATATGATTTTTTCATTGAGAATAAAACTGTTTGTAAGATTTTAGAAAATATTTTTTGTAAGAATCTGAAGCATTAACAAATAGGCCGGTAAAAATTTAACGGCAAAAAAAACACTTCAAAATTCATTTGAAAATATTATAATCCTGGAGGAGGCAAACAGCTTGCTTGGTTCATATTTATAGAATTGATGAACAAAGATAAAGAAAAAATAGCCTTTAAAAGGCTATTTTTTTATAAACAACAGGTTCTTGATTCAGGAATACAGCTGTTTGTTGGTCCGCACCAATATTGGCCTTTAGAACATACTGAGGCAGATCCTTTAATGGTTTTTAAGGCCTCGTTTGAAAGTTTTTTTAAATTTTTCATATCGAATAATTTTAATTTGGTCTACCAAATGTAATGAAAAAATAAGGACGAATAATTATATTTAATAATGAAACTCATTATTTTTCAAGTCATTAAATAAAGAAATTAAGAAAATCAGGGATTAACAGGATATTTGAAGATTAGGGCTGGAAAAGTTTGAAGTTGGCTATATACTTCCTTTGATAATTTTATCCTATAATTTATATTATGTTAAATTGAATATATTATGACATTTCAAAACCAATCTAAAAGACATTCAATTATCCTACTCATCTAGATATTTCCCTGATTGAGGAAAAATGATAATATAGTATCAGATATTGCAAAAAAAGATAAGCCTGAACAACAAGATATATAGTAATTTTAGAAATAGAAGATTATGGGAACATAATTTTCAAAAATGATCAGGAAGGGATAAAAAATTTCTTTAAGGCTTAGACTTAAAATTTTACTACTTTAAATATATCATTATGAAAAAACTACTATTGTATTTCTTTGTTTTATGGGGATCGCATGTGTTTTCACAGCTTTATCAGGTTCCCGTCTATTCAGGGACATCTTTGCAGCCGGCACAGTCTGGAGCTGAATTCGCCAAGTTGCTTGACGGCGATAATACCACGATTTACCATTCGAAATGGTCTCAGAGCGGGATTCCGGATGAGCTTAAATTTTATTTTACGTCCAATGTCACCAGCATTAAAAAACTGGTTTACACGCCCAGACAATCCGGGACAAACGGGATGTGGACCAATGTAAGTGTTTCCTACAGTACACAGGCCGCTCCCACTACTTTCATCCCGGTGAGCAATAATTTAATCTGGGCTGCCAATGCTCAGGATAAGGAAGTTATTTTTCCAACAGCGATCCAGAATCCTTACCTTATTAAAATTTCGGTAAATGCCGGCGTGGGAAACTTTTCAAGCTGTGCAGAGATGAAATTCTTTTCTGAAACACAGCCTGTGATTGCTGACGGTACAGACTGTACCATCAATACGTCAGAATTAAGTATTAATGGCGCTAACGATGTGAAGGCTGCCATCATCCCTTCAGGAACTACCGCATCATCTTATCAGTCGGGAGAAAATATTGATAAATCTTATGATAATAATGTCAATACGCTGTATCACTCTTCGTATGGGAATACCATTTTTCCGGTGGTGCTAAATTACAGATTAGATGGGGTCACTCCTATTGATTATCTGAAATATACGCCCAGACCCAGCGGAGACAACGGCCGGTTTGGAAGTGTGAGTATCAGTTACAATACTACGGCAAACAGTACATTTGTTACGTTGATGTCATTCGATTTTCAGCATTCTTCTTCTCCTGTAAATGTCTATTTTCCGAACCAGATTACTCCTTTAAATGTAAGAATTACCGTAAACAATGGCCAGGGAAATTTTGCAAGCTGTGCAGAAATGGGCTTTTATACAGCGGGCTCTTCAGGAGCTGTAAATCCTTACACAAATATTTTTGCCAATACTCTTTATTCAGCCTTAAAGCCTTCTGTGACTCAGGCGGATATAAATGGGATTGCATCGCCGTTCTATAAAGGATTGGCACAGTGCCTGTTCAACGGAACTTATGTCAATAAATACAGGGTTCAGGATTATAAGGTCTACCCTCCTATTGCGGTTACTACCGGTAATTTAAAGGTGGGAAGCGGTTATGACAGTTTTGAAAATCCTACAGGAATTGTGTTTGCACAGGGAAATAAGGTGGCCTTATTTGCTCAG
This sequence comes from Chryseobacterium endalhagicum, assembly GCF_016745235.1. Lineage (GTDB taxonomy): Bacteria > Bacteroidota > Bacteroidia > Flavobacteriales > Weeksellaceae > Chryseobacterium > Chryseobacterium endalhagicum. The sequence goes on from NZ_JAELVM010000001.1 coordinate 2,046,286, forward strand.
AATATCCCTTCCGGCGCCAGTATTTCCTTGCAGGTGAAAGATTTTTCTACTGTTCTTGGCGGAACGACCTCCTATTATGAACTTCATAATGGTTTGAATGTATTTCAGCTGACCAACAGTGGTTTGGGATACATCAGTTATTATAACACAAATACGTCACTGCCTGATATCAAAATTAATATTGTTTCCGGTAAGGTCAATGGGCTTTATCATTATCAGACGTCTACGCAAGGTGACTGGCAAACGGATCTTACCAATTCAGCTTATCATATGATTGACGTTGTGGGACAGCATTCTCATTTGGTTTATAAAAAAAGCATGCTGAAAAATTATGTTCCTTTTAGTCCTGCGGAACTTATTTCAAAATACGACCTTATTGTAAAAAATGAGTGGCTGGTGATGGGATTGTATAAATATAATTTAGTTCCGAAAAACCGCATGTTCAGCTATAGTAATAACGGCGGAGGCTGGTATGCCGGTGGATTAGGGATCAATATGGATTCCGATTGGGGCGAAGAGAGTCTGGTTGATGTCAATCAATTGTCTTTATGGGGAATTGCGCATGAATTCGGGCATATTAATCAGATAAGACCGGACCTTAAATGGATTGGAACCACAGAGGTTACCAATAATATGCACAGTACCTGGGTAGATTATCATTTGAATCCGCAAAACGATGGTATGTCTCGTCTGGAAAGAGAATCTGTAGAACCGGCAACAGGAATGACCAGCATCGCGGGAGGAAGAATAAACGGAGCCATCTTGAATACAACCGTAAATCAGGAAGCTTTACAAGGGAATGCCAATACGGATGTCTTTAAAGTACTTGTCCCTTTCTGGCAGCTTGAACTGTATTATCAGCTGGCGGGAGCTTCACGAAATGCCCCGGTTCTTTCCTTAAATTATCCAACCAATTATACAGGAGTAGATTATGCGCACTGGTTTGGTACAGTTGCCAACAAAGCAAGAAGTTTCAATGCTTCAGGAGTTTCCAATGGTGAGCTGCTGCTTAATTTTGTGAAAAACACCTGCGATGCAGTTCAGGAAGATTTAACCGGATTCTTTATTAAAACCGGATTTTTAAAGCCAATAAACAGATCCATTGATGATTACGGTATTGGCCAGCTTACCATTACGCAGGCTCAGATTGATGCTACCATTGCATCCATACAGGCTAAGAACTATCAGAATCCTGTTTCCCCGGTAATGCATTATATTTCATCCCGCAGTGTCGGGGCTTTCCGTAACCAGCTTCCGTTAAGCGGACAGACAGGCCAGGGAGCTACTTTAAGCAGTAATTATCTTACGGTACAGCACAGTGTCTGGAAGAATGCAGTAGCTTATGAAACATTCAATGCCAATAATCAGCTGATTTATGTATCTGTTATGGGTACGGGTGACACGACCAATCAGACGACGAAAGTGTACTACCCTTCCAATGCGGCATCTGTTTATGCGGTAGGCTATGACGGCCAGAAAATTTTGGTTTATCCTTCTTCGCCACCTGGATCACTCAGAGTTACGGAAGCGGAAAACAAAGACTTTGAATTGGTGGTCTATCCTAATCCTGTGGAACAGAATGGCTCCATTCACATTCAATTAAAAAATGCATCAGGAGATTACAGTGCACAGATTTCCGCTATGGATGGTAAAGTACTATTCAGTTCGAAAGGAAATCTTGAAGCGATTGAAAAATCCATCAATGCAGATCTTCCTAAATATCCTGCTGGTACGTATTTGCTTTCTCTTAAAGATGCCAAAGGAAATATCTTTAAAACGGCAAAGATCATCAGGAAATAATATTTTTTGAATGTATTTAAAATAGAAAGCACAGATCTTTTGGTCTGTGCTTTTTAATTTGAGAAAGGATGACAAATGCCATCCTTGTATTATTAAAGTCAAACAATTTTATTTTAGAAATAAAAATCTTTGTGATAAATCGGATATTCTTTCTGGATAAGAGGAAATGTGCCTTCATACCTGAAAGGACTGATCCCGAAGCCATAAAACAGATTGGCCTGGATTCTGGCTTTCAAATCAATAACTCCTTTTCTTTCCGGGATAAGAACGACTCCTACAGAAGGAACGGCAGACACACGGCCTTTTAAACCTGAATTAGCAATAGGAACTGTAATAAACATCAGACCGACAGCGCCCTTCGCTTCTACCCCAGCCTCTGCATTAACGTTACCTTCCAGATTGGTTATTCTCAGATCATCTTCTTTTTTCAGGGAAACATTCATGGATGGATTTCTTCCGACCAAAATATTGGCATTTCCTGTAATATCAAGCAGTTTAATCTGTGCTTTCCCGGTAGCGGCTATTCCTACATAAGGACCTGCTGAAACAGTCGGACTTAATATAAGACCTGTAGGTCCCAGTACTATTGGCGCAATGGGGATATTAAGATAATCCGTTATACTGGCAGTGTAGCCCAGGCTTCCCTGAATGTTGGCAAACGTCTGCAGGGCTATTTCGTCCAAAATAAAGTTGACCTCAAAATTGGTTAATCTTCCGAAAGAGAAATTAATTTTATAATCAATTTTTGGAGTGAATCCTCCTTTTATATGAACATTGGATGCTACGGATACCGGACCTGCCTGTTGCGTAGGCAGTGGAATTGTTTTATCAAAATTGAAGCGGTTGAATTCGATAAGTTTTTGAGATGAGTTTGCCGATTTTCTTTCCAGATTTTCAATACCATTCACCAGATTTGGAGTAATGAAACCTTTCAAAGGGATATAATTGGCCATTTTTCCATTAATACTGATCGGTGTATTTTCAGCCGGATCATATGTTCCACTGATGGTTCCGCTATAAATAAATTCTTCAAGTTTTGCACTTTCCGTTTGTACGAAGATCTGATTCTGCACCTTAGATACGGAAGTAACTTTAGCAAGAATAGTATTTACCTGATCTCCGTCTAACTGCGTTCCGGTAACGATGCTTCCCGTATGGATACTGTCTGTTTGTGGTGAAGACCTGCTGAATATGATTTCATGATTATTGGTGGAAGAAATGTTTGATATCGATTCCTCATTCAGAATAATCACATTTTTCTGAAGGGTAATATCCCCCAGCTTTTTCAGATTTTGGGCTTCAGGAGCACCTGAAGTACCGTTCCCTTCCGGTTCATTTTGTTCACAGGAAGTAAGCATTAGAAATGAAAACAGATAAAAGATGATCAGTAAAGATCCTTTTTCATAAATTCTTGATTTTTGGTAGTTGTTTTTCATATTGTTAAATATTTCACAAAAGTTAGAATTTATATTTTTTATGACAAAAGAAAGGATATTAATTTTCTTTTAAACTGTATTGTATACATAATAAAATTATGTCTTAAATTTTACATTTTCTGTTCTTTTTGCCTTGTTTTGTTGTAATTCATAAACCAGATAAATAATATTAAACACATGGATGGGAAAGAGAAACTTATCCTTTGAAATATCTGCTTAAAAAAGCAAAAGCGATTCACCCGAACCGCTTTTGCTATTAAACTTATTTTTTTATAATCTTATGACTCTTTTCTGAATTTCCTTCTTTTATCCTTACAATATAACTTCCGGTTCTGAGTTCTGTTAAATTAATTTTAGCACTTTCTGAATTTACTTTTTCCTGTTTCTGCAGTTTTCCTGTCATGTCGTAGATATTAATTTCAGACATTTTATTTTTACTGTCAATATTTAATACATCAATAACCGGATTCGGATACATAGATACTGTTTTCTGTTTCGCCTCAGATACTCCAAGCATATTGCCTGATATTACAAAATCGTCTATCCCGATAAACCAGACATCTTCTGTTGTAGAATAAAAAGCAATATATATAGTTTGCCCAATATATGGGGTCAGATCATAGGTATATTGAGTCCATGTAGTTGGTGGCGTCAAAGCGCTGGCCAGGGTATTTGTTAAACCAGCCGCTGTGGGAGTTGTGGTTGATACTTTAATATCAAACTCTTCTGCAAGTCCGGCTCCTTTATTCCTGCTCCAAAATGACAATTTATCTGACACTCCTGCAGTCACTGTTATTGCAGGACTTACCGCATAATCGTCGTGTGCAGTGCTTCCGTATTGCAGCCCTAAGAAATGAGATCCGGAATGTGAATCAACAAGAGAGGAACTACCTGGGGCCCATGCTTCCCATCCTCCCGGATCTCCACCGTTAATGATGGTCCAATCTGCCGGCATGGTAGCCGAATCAAAACTTTGTGTATATTGCCCGAAAACAGATGCCGGCAATAACCCCAAAACAATTGCTAATCGATAAATTTGTTTCATATTTTATTTTTCATAAAAAATACGAATTTTTAAGGAATAATTTACTTTTTATTGATAATTTTTATTTATAAGTCACTAATTTGTATATAGTTGATGGATATCAAATAATTTGCATCAGCTTTTTTTTGTTCAAAATATCTTTTTTGTAAGCTCTCTTAATATGCGTTTTTTTGCCTGTAGAATAGTTTATATGATATGTATAAATGAAAAATGGAGCAGTCATCCTGTTCCATTTATATTGAATCTGTACTGCTGTTACTTCAGTTCCCAGATGGCTCCGTTTTTAGTGGTTGTCTTTTGCAGTGTTCCTTTGCTGGCCAGTTCGTTTAATACATTTTCGCTTTCCTTTCTGTTGATGCCGGAAAGTTCAGAAAATTCTTTGGCAGTAAGCGTCGGGAATTTTTGGAATAATGATTTCCAGTCTTTGCTGTATTCGGTCTTTTTAGCTTCAGGAAACAGTTTTAAAACAGAGGTTTCATAGAACGGATAAGGCTTGGAACCGTATACCGTTTCTTTCCCGTTTTCATTGGCAAAAAAGATAGTAGGAAAACCTCTTACCCCATACTGTCTTGCCAGCTGTAAATCTTCTTCAAACAGGGTTTTTGCCTTACCGGAAGCATCGGTTTTTAACTGGTTGACATCCAGTCCGGCTTTTTTGGCGGCAGTGGCTATATGTTCCCATTTCGCGATATTTTTCTTTTGTAAAAAGACCATTTCTCTCAACTCGCGTAAGAATTCAACGGCCTTATCCTTGTCCTGAAGCTGGGCTGCTTTAAAAGCAATAGAAGGCGGATAAGAAGAGTCCAGAGGATCTTCCAGCCAAAGATCTCCATCTATAGGCATATCATAATATACACTCACTTCATCCCAATGATGGGCCACATCAGATGGTTTACTGATGCCGCCGCTGTTATAGCTCCAATCCTTCAGAAGACCTCCCATATGGTAATCTATTTCTATATTGTTGCCGTATTCCAATTTCAGTTTTCTCAGCTGAGGCTCTATTCCCCAGCATGAAGAACAGATAGGATCGGTAAAATAGATCACTTTTACAGGTTTTTCCGTATGAACACTTACTTTTTGTTCCCCGGAATGAGAAGTTACTTCACATACACCGGTTGCGGGATCACAAATCAGAGGATTGCTTTTTGATGAATCTGGTTTCATTTTATCATTTTTGGTTGTCTGCCCTGTGCAGGTGTTCAGTGCATAGAGCAAGGAAATTACGGAGAGCAGTTTAATTTTGATCATTGTTTAAGGGTTATGTTGGAATAAGGATTTTAATTTTAATTTTTCAGAGATGATCCAATGGGAGCCTTATCGATTAAAGATAAAGTTTCATTGATATTGAATATCTTGATTTCTATATCGGTGTAGCCCCAAGTCTGAAGCCTTTCTGTATGTTTGGCGAGATAATTTTCGGCGGTTTCCCGGCTTTCGAAAAGATAGATACCGCCAGCAAGTTTCTCAGCGTGGTCTTCCGTCCAGATTTTCCATAGAAAGCCTGGTTCAGTGATGATGCTTTTAGCTAAATCTTCCAGCTGCATGGTCATTTCATCCCCGAAAGGACCCTGATGGGGAAATTTTATATAAATTACTACCTGATTCATGAGTGTTTCTAAAATTATTAAGTCATAAAAGATTCATGGAAAATATAACGTAATTATAAACATTATATTTCACTTAGATGAGATATTTTATCTAAAAATACCTTGACGATTATAATTTGAATAGCTTTTCAGCGGCTGCCGTATTGGCGTATTCTTCCAAACGGGTGATCAGCTGATTTTCTACCGTATATACCTGTACCCATTTCTGTTCCAGTATTTGGCCATTCGTCTTTATTCTCTGTTTTTCAGATCCTAAAACAACCACAGTTTGCTCATTGGAAATCATAGTATTCACCTTAAAATCCAGTATTTCAACCGCATCGTCAATGGCAGCAAAGAAATTTAAGACACCTTCTTTTCCCTGATATATTCCTGCGTAAGGAAGATCTTCCGGGCCTTCATAGACCCAAACCGTATCTTCTGACAAGGTATTCTTCAGGGCTTCCATATCCCCTGTCATAAAAGCATTATACATTTCCTGAACAACTTCCTCCGGTGTCTTAACGTTCATAACATCCGGTGAAAAAATGGTCTGGCTGTTTAGATTTTCCATTGTGATAAGATTTTATACAATTATATCACAAATGTAAGAAGTCCCCAGTTTCTTTATGCTATCGGTTTCCTTTTGGAAACTAATGTTCTTAATGAAACTGTCTGCTTATTAATTATATTTGTACAGAGTTTGTCATTAAGATACAGTACATGAAAAAGGAACCGATTATCAACAGTACACCAGTTTGTAAATCCAGCATTATGGCCATCAGAGATACCATGGAAATTTTATCCGGGAAATGGAAGTTTCATATCATCGGAACCCTGATATTTGGAGGAAGTCTTCGTTTTATGGATCTGCTCCGGGAAGTGGAAGGAATAGGAACGAAAATGCTGTCCAAAGAACTGCAGGACATGGAAATGAACCATCTGATCTCCCGGACGGTTTTGAACACCAAACCTGTAACCGTAGAATATGAAATAACAGAATATGGCAGAACCCTTACTCCTATCATTCAGGAAATAACCAATTGGGGAATTTCGTACAGAAATAATTTATACTGCTCGAAAGATAAATAACGGTTTTCAGACCTTATTTTCAATATAAACGCACAAAAAAACCGCTCTTTTCAGAGCGGTATGTTTTATTTTACCTGCCTGTCTTAGCAAGTAGATCCACATGAAAGCAACTGGATGTGTACTACTCCATTCACTACGCATTGTACCTGGCATAAAGTGTTTCCAACAAGAGTACCTGCAGCGTTCACTGCTCCTCCTACTGTATTACCAACACCACCTACAACACCTCCAACGATAGTGCCTACGCCGCCTACTACACCTCCTACTACGCCGCCCAGACCGCCGATAACTCCCCCGATGTTATCAAATAGTCCTTCACCTGAAATTGTTTTCAATTCGTTTCTGTTCAATTTTTTTAAGTTTTTCATGAGTATAATTTTATATTGTTAATACCTCACTAAGATAAGAATAATTATAATATAATGTTATTGTTTTAAAATAAATAATTAAAATTATTTATAAGTTCATATTTCATTAATATAAATGATATTTAATGAATATAATGTTATTTGACTTATTCTTCTTATTTTTATGAAAATGAATAATTTACAGTGTGTTTCTTTTAAATTGAATTTTTTCCTGAATTTTTAAATCCTGGTAAATGTTTATGGATACTTTCTATTTTGTATAAAAAAAATACCGGTAAAATTTAATTTTCCGGCATCAGATTGATCTCTTCTTTTGAGTGAAAATGATAAATTTTAAAAAATATCAACACATTTTGTTTGTATAATAGGGTCAGGAAGCCTGAAGCTGGAAGAGGGAAGTTATTGAAGTCCAGAAATAGGAATATAGCGTGGCTTATTTACTTTTAAAAAAAACGACTTTAATAAATTTAAAGGCAGCTGATTAATAAAATGTCTAATAGTAACTTCCAGCCTCCCTCTTCCGGCTTCCTGCCTTTTAATCTAACTTTTTGTCCTAAGTTTCAGTTATATTAAGTCATTTATTTCATCGCTGATCTCGTATTCACAAGTCAAAAGAGTGTGTCTGGCTGAAGCTCAAGAATTTCATATTTTACAGCATACCCACCCACGGCATCATTAATTTTACTTCTGACAGCTTCGGTAAGCATTCCGGTTGTGATCTTAACTTTCATTCCCAGTTTAGGATCCTGCTCCACATCTATTGTACAGGCAGGAAGTCCGGGAATTCCGGACAGCTCTTCTTCATAAACCTTTTTAATGATTTTCATACTTAATAAAGGTTTAAAAACTTTTCCAATGGCAGTGAGCGGAAGTTCATCAATAATAAAAATATGCTTGGGAACAGCGGCCTGTTCGGTAATATGCTGGCGTGAGAAATCTATCAGTTCATTTTCTGTGGCGGTCATACCTTTTTTAAGCTGTACATAGGCGACAGGTAATTCCCCGGATTTTTTGTCAGGCATTCCGATTGCGGCCACACCAGCTACAGCAGGATGTCTGGATAAGGGTTGTTCAATAGAATTCGGATCAATATTATGTCCTCCCCGGATAATCAATTCCTTTTTTCTTCCGGTGATCCAGTAGAAATGATCAGCATCCCGGCGGCCGAGATCTCCCGTATTGTACCAGAGGTGCTCTCCGTCATTCACCCAGATATTCTTATTGTGTGCATCATCTTTATAACCGGGAAATACATTCAGTCCCCTGCAGACAATATTCCCTATTTCATCCGTCTCTGCATCCCGGATATACCCGCCTGATCTTTCGTCCAGAATAACGGTCTTCATGAAGTGAAACGGTAAGGCAAGCCCTATGGAACCAATTTTCCGTTCTCCGTCGGGAGGATTGGCGGCATTGGCACAACTGCCCTCTGTAAATCCATACCCTTCTATTATCTTAAGTTTGGTAGCCTCTTCAAAATCCTGGAAAAGTTTTACGGAAAGTGGTGAAGCGCCGCATAATGCCAGATCCAGACTGCTGATATCTTCCCCTTTCAGAGGTACCTGCAAAAGCATTTGAAGAACGGTGGGAACAGCACTGAAGAATGATATTTTGTAATATTCCACTGTTTTCCAGAAATTCCGGATCACTCCTTCGCCTCTATATCCGGCAGGCGTACCCAGAAGAATTCCGTGGCCGCCGGACAGTGGAGCAAGACCTGTCACCATCACACCATTCACATGAAACCACGGCAGTCCGCAGAAAAAAGTTTTGTATTCCTTTAAATTAATATATTGGCTGAGTGCCCAGGCATTTGCTACTTCATTCCGATGGGTGTGAAGCGCAATTTTAGGCTTTCCGGTAGTGCCTCCGGTATGAAACATGGATGCGGTGTCTTCCGGCCTTATCGTACGTTGAAAGGACAGCATTTCCCGGCTGTATTTTCTGGAGGTCTGATGAAAATCCAAAACAGGAACAGAACCTGACATTCTCATCTTTTTCTGACCTGCTTTGACGATTAAACGTGGTAAAAAGCCGAGATATTTACCCAAATCTACGGTAATGACTGTTTTTAGGGAATGCACCTTATTCAAAACGGAAGATACTTTTTCCCAGATATCAGTTTTGGGAAAAGGAGCCAGTGTTACCAGAATTTTAGTTCCGGCTTCGTTCATAATTTCAGCCATTTGTTCAGGCTCCAGCAGAGGATTAATCGGATTGACGATCCCTGCTGCTTCTCCTCCCAAAAAAGTAAAGACGGTTTCAGGGGTATTGGGCAGAATGTAAGAAACTACATCGGTATCACGGATCCCCAAATCCCTGAACATATTGGCTGCCGCATTAATCTCAGCTATCAGCTGGCGGTAGGTCCAGGATGCATTTTTTTTATAATCTTTGGGCTGAAGATAAAAAGTAAGCGCTTTGTGCCCGGGGTTTTTAGAGGCACTTTTTAAAATTAATTCATAGGTGTTATCAGCCAGGTCAGGCTGGGTTTCCTGCTCGAAACGGCAGATATCATCATAATTATGAAACTTCATACTATTTTTCCTTCTTTTAATTAAAGGAATAGTTTTTCTGGATTTTATAGCTATGCCAGTTTTTAATTTTAATAGATTCCAGATGGAAGAAGTCAGGATTAAAAGACTTTAAGATGGATGATGGAAGTAGTATCGGGCAGAAAATATTAAACCGATATTTTTTAAAATAGCCAAACCAACTTGTTTTTCCAGCTTTTGATTTCTATAACTCCTCTCTTTGAACTTCTGATTTCCTGACCCAATTTCAGTGCTACAGAACGGTCGTTTCATCTTCCTGAATTCACTAACTTTGCAGTTCTGATTATTTAACCCAAAAGAATACTTATGTCTATAACCAATGAACATGAATTGGAAGGAATGCGGAAAGCGAGCGAGGCTGTTGCATACACTCTAAGAGAAATGATTCGCTATGCTCAGCCAGGGATGACCACAAAAGACCTGGATGAATACGGCGCAAAAATTCTTAACGGTTTTGGTGCCCAATCAGCGCCCTACCTTACGTATGGATTTCCCGGATGGACCTGCATCAGTGTAGATCATGAGTTTTGCCATGGAATTCCTACGGATAAAAGGGTTTTGAAAGAAGGCGATCTTATTAATATTGATGTTTCGGCAGAGCTGAATGGATATTGGTCGGATAACGGAAGTTCATTTGTGATTGGAAAAGATCTTCATCAGCATCAGAAATTAGTAGATGCTTCCAAAGAGATTTTACAGAAAACCATTAACAACATAAAAGGCGGCGTAAAAATAGCAGACATTGGATTCCTGATGGAAACGGAGGCTAAAAAAAGAGGATTCAAAGTTATCAGAAACCTGGGCGGCCACGGGATCGGAAAAAGCCTGCATGAGCAGCCGGATGAACTGATGAATTACAGAAACCGCTATGATTCCAGGAGGTTTAAGAAAAATTCTGTAGTGGCTATTGAAACTTTTATTTCCACTTCTTCCAATCTGGCCGTAGAACTGAATGACGGCTGGACGATGGTAGGAAACAAAGGAGGCTATATGGCGCAGCACGAACATACGATTGTAGTGACTGACGGAAAACCTATTATTTTAACGGAAATGAATAATATAACCTGATAGGTAAAGGATGGAAGATGGAGGAAGGAGGCTGGAAGTTACTATTGGGCATTCATATTAATAAGGTGTCTTTACATGGATTGAAGACATTTTAAAAAATTAATGAAACTCCGCTCTATTTCTATCTTTGAACTTCTATAACTTCAGTTTTCCTGCTTCAGGCTTCAAGACATAATTATTAAAATTCTCTGAAATAAAGTAAGCATCTGTTCAACGACAGATGTTTTTTTTATCCCCGAATAACAATCCTGTTCAAAAGATCTTTCCTTAATGGCTTGATTTTAGATGGCTATAACTCATTATCGTTGCAAATGTGCAATCAAAATTATGGATTTATGGAAAAGTTTAAAAAAATAATTTTGAAGATTCTGAAATGGACAGGAATTTCAATAGCAGCTATTCTGTTTTTAATGTTTATTATTCCCATTCTGTTCCCGGGAACCATTTCCGCACAGGTAAAACTGTTCGCGAACAAACATCTTGCGGGAAAACTGGATTATAAGAAAACGCATCTTACTTTTTTCCGCCACTTCCCTTCCCTTACGGTTTCTGTGGATGATCTTGTTTTGCAGGGTTCAAAGCCTTTTCAGAATGACACTTTATTGACTGCAAAGGAAGTTGCCGTGGGAATCAATCTTAAAAACCTGATCTTCAACCGTGAAGTGAAAATTGATGAAATTTATGTGACGGATGCCAATGCCAATGTTTTCGTGAACAGTAAAGGAGAAGCCAATTATAATGTCTATGTCTCCAAACCTTCCAAAAAGCCGAAAGACACTACAGAAACAGGAGCATCTATAAAACTGGATCTGATCAAATTTAAAAACTGGAATATAAAATACAATGACCATTCCGCAAGGGTTCTGGTGGATGCCAAAGGACTGAACTATACCGGAAAAGGCGGCCTGAGTGAAGATATTTTCGACCTTCAGACCAATCTGGACATCAACAAGGTGGATTTCAGCCTGAACAGGATTTATTACGCCAAACAGAAAACCTTGCATGCTGACCTGATCACGAGAATTAATACGAATGCCTTGACTTTTGTCCTGAAAAAAAATGAATTGCGGATCAACGAGCTGCCTTTAAAATTCATAGGTTTTATAAGTATTCTGAAAGACGGATATCATATGGATATTAAAGCTGCCTCGGAAAAAACTACGATCCGCGAAATGATCTCGGTGCTTCCACCGCAATATCTCGATTGGGCAAAAGACACCAAAATAGAGGGTAAGAGCGATCTTTATTTTCACATCAAAGGAAGGTTCAGCGAGCCTAAAAACGTTAAGCCACAGGTTAAAGTACGTTTATTGGTGAAAAACGGCTTTGTTTCCAACGGAAAAGCTCCGGTTCCGATGAACAATCTGAATATGGATCTTAATTTGGATCTCCCGTCATTAGACACCAATCAGCTTGCCGTGAATTTAAGAACACTGAGTTTTGATCTGGGACCTAATAATAATTTCCGCGCTCACGTCCAAACCAAAGGACTGAATGAAATGCAGGTGAATGCCGATATAAAAGGGGCTGTAAATCTTCAGACGCTGGATCAGGCACTGGGACTGAAAGATATTGACATCCGCGGTCTGATGGACACAAACATCAAAGCGAATGGAATCTTTAGTCTTGATAAAAAACTATTCCCGAAAACCAAGGGGTACCTGAATCTGAAAAACGGTCTGGTCAAAACAAAATATTACCCCAACCCTATTCAGAATATCAGTTTGATTGCCAATATTTCCAATACGGACGGTACTTTCAGAAGCCTCGGGGTGAAGCTGGATCCTTTCAGCTTTGATTTTGAAGGAAACCCTGTGTTTGTGAATGCCGATCTGCAGGATTTTGAGGATCTGCTGTATAAAGTACGGGCAAAAGGTGTGCTGAATGTTGGAAGAATTTATAAGGTTTTTGCAAAAAAAGGATTTGATATCAGCGGACTGATCATGGCAGATCTTTCGCTGAACGGACGACAGAGTTATGCCACTGCAGGTCAATACAGTAAACTTGATAATAAAGGAACATTAATTTTAAAGAATATTAAAGCCACTACGGAATATCTTCCGAAATCATTTTTTATAAGGGAAGGTAATTTTCAATTTGAGAATGAAAAAATGTGGTTCAGGAAGTTTTTTGCGACTTATGGAAAGTCTGATTTTGCTTTGAACGGTTACCTTTTGAATACGATCAACTATTTTATTGAAAGAAAAGGAACGCTTCATGGAAAGTTCGGGATGAATTCGAGTTATATTCTGATTGATGAATTTATGGCACTTAAAAGTGGTGACAATACCGATAAATCCATTGAAGTTGAATATGCAAAAGTTGAGAATCCAAAAAGCAGCGGCGTGGTTATCATTCCGAAAAACCTGGATGTTTCCCTGGATGTGAATGCTAAAAAGGTTGAATTTAAGGGTCTGGCCCTGAATCATCTTAAAGGCACCGCTTCTGTGAATACGGGACAGGTTTATCTAAAAAACACATCGTTTGACCTTATCGGAAGCCGTATGAATATTGATGCCCGTTACCAGGATGAGTCTCCTCTCACGGCCAATTATGATGTAGCGCTTAAAGTTCAGGATTTTGATGTCCAGCGTGCCTACAAAGAGATTGATATGGTGCGTGAAATGGTTACTGCTGCCAAAAATGTGAAAGGAATCGTATCGCTGGATTATAAACTGAAAGGTGATTTTGATCAAAATATGAGCCCTATTTATCCTTCACTGGAGGGCGGCGGAATGGTTAATCTGCGGGATGTAGAGGTGAAAAATTTAAAAATGCTCTCCGCTGTAGGCGATAATATAGGTGCAAACGCCTTTAACAACCCTGATATGAAAGGGGTAACGATTGAAACGAATATCAAAAACAACCTGATCCATGTTGATCCGTTCACCTTTAAGGTTTCTGTGCTTAGACCTTCTATCAGCGGAACGACGAGTTTCAACGGACTTCTGGACCTGAGGGTAAGAGTTGGTTTGCCTCCGGGCGGATGGATTGGTTTCCCGATTGTTGTGACCGGAACCCACAGCCAGCCGAAAATCAAAATTTTCAGCAAAACCGGCCAGGGAATTGTTGATGCACTGTATAATAAGAAGTCCAATAAAGTAATCCGCGAGGAAAAACGTGCCGAGAAAAAGACCCGCCGCCAGCAGCGTAAAGAAAAAGAAGCCCAGGAACAGAAAGCTAAGGATGCGGAAAAACGGATTGGTGAGGAGCTTAAGGGGAAATAGATGGTACTAGTAGGAATTCAGATGCTTACAGCAATGCAATTGAACCAACATTTTGAATATCCCCTGCACTATTCTCCATGAGTATATCTGGCTACCTCTTTGGTTTTTATATTTACTTCTGCATAAGCTACGCCGCCTATTGTCTGCTTAGGATATGTTCCGCGTACAATCCAGATACTATCATTTTTCTGTTTTACAATAAATGGTTTTTGTCTACTGATTGCAGATTGACCATAAACTTCGTTCCATTTTCTTTCTGCAAGAATCAAGGCAATCTCTTTATCAGATCCAACAATTTCATTTTTATTGATTGATCCATTTTTACAGCAGGAAAATAAAATAAATAATAATATATAGTTTTTCATCACCGGTCGTTTTTTGAGTTCATATCTATTTAATTTAAGGAATTCTAAAGTTCCATCTACCTTAGATTTTGAGCTATAGCCAGCCAATAATGTCTTCTTTTCCTTTACCAATCGGAAGCAAATACTTTAATTTACTATTTTCAATTTTAACAAAAAATGGGTCTTTCAGATTTTTGTTTTCTAAAATATAAACACCTTCAGTCATGTTATCTAAGTTAGGTTTTTCGCCTTTATATGAGCTATAATCTGTAATAGTAAATTCACAATTGTATTTCTTAAATTCTTTTAATATCTGAATGTATTCTTCCTTATATTCTATTGTTTTGTCTTTATAGTAAAAATTATAAAATTCTTCAACATTCTCTTTACTTAGCTTTTTGAAGAAAGTTGCAAAAACAGGATTTTTATATTGTTTTTCTGTCTTAGAACAACTAATACAGAATAAAACAACTATTAAGAAACTATAAACTAATTTTTTCATCGATACATTTATTTCATTGTGCTAAAAAAAGGCCAAAACAATAATAAAACATTAATGTTATAAACACTATAATATTTAATATATAATACATATATTTTTTCTTCATCTTACACATTAAAAAAAAATTTATAAACTGAAGAAATAAGATTATCGGAATAAACTTAAAAAAGTAATCATATTGAAAATATAAAAATAGTATAAGATAAATTATAGATAATATTAAAATAGATTGTACTAGGTATTTCATAATTATTAAGGTTTTAATTCTCTTTTTACAACTTCTCTTACTTGGTCTCTCAAATCATTATCAATACTTCGGTGAGTTGAATTTGGAGAAAGTAGATTTATGATTTTTGATGTTTTTATTATCCTTTCCTGCTTCAATTTTTTCACCTCCAAAAAAATCTTTATTTTGATAATAATTAACTGCTTTTGAAACATTTGAAGGGATGTTAGTATCAGAGTAGGTGTCTAATATATCTAAAGTAACTAATAGGTCAACTTTTAGATTTTTATTTTCATTTACAGACTCTACCAAATTATCACCTCCTAAGCTATGTCCAACAGCCGAGACAATACCATTAGGGTGAACTTTGTTAAAACTGGAAATTGTTGTTTTCAAATCATTTTTGGTATTCTCATTTTGTGAAGAGTCAAAAACTGCTACACGTGAATTAGAGTTTTCCAAACCAACCAGTCCTCCTATTCCAGGTAGATCAACATTACCCTTTCCTTTAAAGTCAGGATTACTAGTGCCTCCTACATTTTGAGCTTGTGTTTTGTTGGGTAATGTATCCTGGCCTCCTGGCCAACCTTGTACTACAACAACTAAATTTTCGTATCCATCATTTTTTCTAAAATCCACAGGTTCCAATCCCTCTAATTCTCTAGCATCTACCACTAAAACTATAAGGAGACCAAGTATTATATTTCTCGCTTAACGGATCTAAATTGAAAAACTGTCCCATTGCAGGATCATAGTTTCGCCATTTAAGAGCTCCATCCTGTATCTTTGCCTTTCCTGTCCCTGCGTGGAATAATTACAATTGGGAGATATTGAGTTGCCCATAAATAAAAAAATACCCCTCCAAATTCCGGCCCCAAACGAATAGAAATTAGCTATCCTATTTACTTAAGTATATTAATGATATCCTTATTTTTATTGATATATAGCTATTTATAGTTTGAAATATATTTATTTTTCAAAACAATTCTCCGAATTCCAATGTAATTTATGGGAAGATTATAAACAACTCATTGTTGGAAAATATTCTGAAAATGTAATACTCCATTTATTGTCAGTTTCTCCATTAATTATGATATAATCAATTCCTTTTTTTAAATCAAACTCCATGCTTTCTTTTTTCTTGGATGTTATCTTAATCTTTCGATCTCTTTTAAGAACTCTGATTTGTCTATATCCGCAGGTATAGTTATCAAAATTATAGGTTTTGCCATTTATAGTAATTACATCGTCAATAAAGGCAGCGTTATTAAAAAATAATAAGACTTCGTAATCTTTTTTAAGAAATTCTTTTGAAGTATTTTCTAAGTAAAATTTGTATCCGGCACTATCTGTTTCTGTTGCTTGCCTTTTATCTTGATAATGAAAATCAATATTATTTTGTGCAGAGCAATTATTATTGGTAAGTAAAACCATTATTAAAAAAAAAGTTATTTTCATTATTATTTATTTATTTATTTATTTATTTGAGGTAGCCTAAATGAGTTAGCTTTTACAGTTTTCCCTCAACGCATCTACATTAAAAACCTCTCCCATAATTTCGCCTTTTAAAAAAAAAAGCTATTTCTATTTGCTTTTCAGAAAATTATCGTATTAATAATACGTTAATTTCATACTCTTATTTTTTAATTGAATCAAATTGTTCTTTGGAAATAATGTTTTTCTCAAGCATTTTTTTTAGCCAGTTTTCAGCCTTTTGTTTCGAGGATTTATCCATCGAGGAAATATTAATCGAAGAATAATTACTGAAATCAACTTCAATATCATACTTTTCACAAAGAGCTTCAAAATAATCTATATACGCATGCTTATTATTAAATCTTTCAGCCATTATTTTTGAAAAATACATAAGTGTATCTGTTCTTGAGATTTTATCAGAATCTTTTAAGTGGTAAAAGAGTTCATTATATGCCAATGTATCACCTTTTGTTTTTACTAGATTGGAGATACTATCATAATTAGAGATAGAACTCATTGTGATTACATCATCCTGATTAACTGTTTCTAATGAAGGTGAGGTTACTTTTTCTTTACATGAAAATATAGATAAAACCATTAATATTACAATTGTTCTCATATATATAGTTTTTAATTAAATAATTTTTCGATAAAACTTCTATTGTCTTTTCCTTGGGGTTTTGTGTCTCCGGGTTGTTTATTTACCCTTTCTCCATTTTTAAAACTATTCCAATATCCAAATTTTCTAGTTTGTTTTGCTTTTTCTCCCTTCTTAACATCTCCATTATGATTTGCATTTTTAGTAACTTGAGGACCAATCTCTTTTCCATTAGCCGTAAAACCATCTTTGCCTTTCCTGTCCCTGGAAACCATATTTATAACTTGCCAGCTGCGTATTAGCTCCCTGAAAACCTTCATACTCCATCCCAAAAGGATAGTAATGGTTTCCTTATCAATTACTACTGCATCAACGCTGGTACTCTGATAATAGGAAAGCCTGATATTTCCTACATGGTCTTTATAATTGTAGACATATCTTTTCTGAAAATCAATTTAAAAATAACGCATCACTAACTTTGATACATGAGGAATGATCTTAAATCATTTAAGATCATTTTTAACAGCTAAAATAAGCAAGAGCAGGATAACCTACCCTTGCTATTTTAATTTTAAAATTTAATTACAATTGATTTTCAATAAGTTAACAACTGAAATTATTCTATCAGTAACTTTGGAATATTACCAAACCTATAATACCTTACTATTGACAAACATACAAACCTCTGATATATTCAGAGAAATACAATTTGTGACCTGAAGGAAGAATAAAATCGTCCACACCCATCATGTAAGTATTTCCATCATTTTGATGAGGAATAGTGAATTCAGACATTATAAGAGTGTACTTTTTACCATTATAAATTTTTAATCCATTTTCACAGGTGTCCTTTTTATAGGAGAAAAAGTAATCTATCTTTCTTGTCTTCAAATTTTTAAATTTAAAAACATAAGATTTTTCAAACTCAATTATTTTCTTTATTTTAATCTCAGTCTTTTGTTGAGCGTAAAGAAGCGAGCTTAAAATAAGTATTGGAATTAATGTAATTTTTTTCATTTCTTTAGTTTCTTAATCTAATATCTTTTGCTGTTGCAACAGGAACCTTAGTAACGCTCATGTCAGTGTTGGATAATGTATTAATTATAACCTAAAGGATACCATATACCCCTGAAGTTTGGCGGTAAGATATTTGGCAAAACATGGTTCTGGTCTAATGTGGTCAAATCTATATTTTCAATACAGTTCTTAATAATTATTTCTTCACCATTTAAACATATTTTTTGACGTAAAAGTGCTAAGGCATCATCAAAATTATATGCTGTAATACCACAACCTAATTTTATTACTGGAGGTAATGTTGATGAGCTTTCAAATGTAAACCAAAAACGAATTAATTTATTCATTTTAATAATTTTAATTAATATTCTATCGATTATTCAGTAAAGGAGTAACTATTGGTGCAGAACTCCCTCGGTTTGTAGTTTTATTTGTTC
Source organism: Chryseobacterium endalhagicum (assembly GCF_016745235.1). Lineage (GTDB taxonomy): Bacteria > Bacteroidota > Bacteroidia > Flavobacteriales > Weeksellaceae > Chryseobacterium > Chryseobacterium endalhagicum. The sequence continues at coordinate 2,065,066 of NZ_JAELVM010000001.1, forward strand.
CCCCTGGTTCAAACCTAACAACAGGACCTATATTCGTATTTCCATAACCAGGTATTATTCCTGTATTAGGATCTATTGAAGGCAGTTTATATTGATCAAAGTATTGAATTGAACTAGGTGGAGAAATATAATCAATATCACTACGAGTACCTGCTCCTTTACCAATAGGGAGGTTCGAACCAACATTTCTTCTATTTCCTTCTGCTGCGCTTCCAACGATTTCCAAAGGCCTTCCAGCTTTGTTTACTTCGGTCTGTATTTGACGGGCTTCATTTTTAGTTAGGTCTCCAATAATAGAACTTTTACTATTAACTTTCGCTCCTATTTTATGAGTTCCAACTAAAGCTCCTGCGATAACAACTGCAGAACCAATAGATTCCGCATCTCCTTTAGCGACACCTTTTGATGTTTGAACAATTGCTTTTGCTCCACTTGTTTCATATACTGAATTAATATATTGGTTACCTGCAGCTTTTGCTCCACCCTTTTCGTAAGCATTATAGACTTTTGTCCATTCTTTTTTAGCATTAACCATTACGGAAACTGTATTGGCCTGAGCCAATCCACTAACCATTCCTTTTGTAGTATTCCACGCTCCTCTACCAAAAGCTTTTACATCATTCCAACTACAGCATCTCTCTGCCTCTCTCCCATCTGGATCAATAAACATGATTGGATTATCTAAAGCATAAGTGTATGGTGAAAATCTCCTTGATTTTTCAGCAAGTTCGTCCATAACACTCCATCTTCCTAGATCAGGCATATACATCCTTGCTCCATAATCATTCCATCCTGTTTCTTTTTGCCTTTCTTTTCCGTTATACCCGTAAGTATAACTTTGCAAATCTGTGTTTGCTCCTTGAAAACCTTCATACTCCATCCCAAAAGGATAGTAATTAATTTCTTTATCTACCACAACTGCATCTACACTGGTACTTTGGTAATAGGCAAGCCTGATATTTCCTAAGTGATCTTCATAATTGTAGACATATCTTTTCTTTTGGAAATCGTAATAGCCCTCTGCCGTTGGAAAAAACTGAAGAGTTACAGCTCCTCCACCTTCCTTTTGATACTGAAAACCATCAAGGTAGTCAGTATCATTTCTCATCATTAATCCACTTTTAGTGGCCAGGTATATAAATGTTTTCTTTAGCTTAATTCCATCCGCCCTGTAAAGAAACTGTAGGTTATTATTGCCCTCGGCAAACTTTACCTCTTTAGGCAAATTTAAAAAATTATACGAGATAGCAGTGATTCCTTTGTCCAAATGATCTGTCATATTTCCGTTCACATCGTAGCTAATGGTGTTTCCACCCGTTGGATAACCGGATGGGTTGGTGTTGATATCCGTTACTTTTTTCAGCCTGTTGCCCTCATATACCTCGTATTTAAGGTCATCTATCAACGCAGGGGTATTGGCCAAGGGCTGAAGTCTTTTCAGGGTCTGGATATTTCCGTTAAGATCATAAGTAAGCCTCTCGTTGTACCCATCAGTAACAGGAGCCGTGGCAAAGGGCTCACGGTAGGAACCGCTTTTCAGCCTGTTCAGCGCATCATAGGTGTAGGCGTACCTTCTCAGGAAGTCTCCGGTGGAGGTTCTCCAGTCGAATTCAGAAATATTGCCGTTGTACTTCGCAGGGCCAGAGGCGGCATCGGCCGGGTTTTCATATTTAAGCTCATATCCAAATAGCTTTTCGCCCAGATCAGCAGGATTATTAACCTTAGTAATCCAACCTCTGATATTATAAGCGTAATCTATAGACTGTAAAGGGGTTCCGGAAGTATTACCGGTTTTTTTATTGGTAAGCTGCCCAATCTCGTTATAAGTATTTTCAGCCAGAAGCTCTTCGGCATAGGTGCCTACCTGGTGGTAATGTTTCAGAACCCTGTTTTGCCCGTCATATACAAACCTTTCCTTAACCTGAAATTCCGTATCGGTTCTTGATCTTTTGTGCTTCGTAATGGTCTGCTTTACAGCTCCGCCAAAATCGTACTCTGTTTCTGTAATTGTATGTCCTGCCAGATAGTTCATGGAATAGGTTCCAATCACCCTTCCTTTGGTATCATACCAGCTATAATTCCTTGTCCATCCTACATCTTCTACATTTTTTATAAATGATGAAAGCGCAAGCCCGTTCGTATTTTTTAATGTGCCTTCGCCCGGCTGCTTTAATACTTTCTGGCCCAGGATGGAGGTAGGAATTTCCGCAGCCATAGAGGGAGGATAGGTGTCATAATAATTGATGGTAAGAACGGTCATACTACCTGTCGGAAAAGCATTTTTCGTATAATATACATTCAGATCCTGTGGTATAAAAGGAGTGGTATCAGAGCGGGTTTCATTGTTCGCCGCATTGGATGCCATATTATTAACAGCAGTCTGCATGGCAATTCTTGTTGCCGTATTGCTAAAAAATCCGGTATAAACAATCCGGTCAAACTGGTCATATTTGGTGAATAGCCAGCCTTTTGCCCCGAAGTTATTGGTAGTCGTTCGTAAAACCGCATCCTGAGTAAGGATCAATCTGTCCTGTTTGTCATACACCATAAATTCCCATCCTTTTCCGGGGAGCTTTTTCTCTGCAAGGCGGTATCTGCTGTCATATCTGTACTGATAGCAGAGGTTATCCAGTACTGTCCCATCAATACCCACCATTGCTGCCGCAGGAGGGATAACATACGAAAGCTGATTGTATTCATTATAAATGTAGTAGGTATCGGCATTTTCTGTGGTGCTTAGAACTTTTCGTACCAGTACAGCCTGTCCCTGGGAATTTTTAAATTCTATGGTTTTATTTCCATCTTCATCAGCCGTTGTATTTTTATACAGCTGTCCCTGAGCATAAAAAGAGGACTGAGAAACTGTAGAAGTATACATTTTACCGGCAGTATCCCATGAGGTAACCGTTTCATATTTCTTTACCTGATCCTCTTGCCTGTTGGCTCCATATGTGTAGCCAATAGGTTTTGTGCTCCATGCTGTTCCCGGCTGGATCATTTGATTAATTCTGCTCAGTGGAGAGTTTTCAAACTGTTTCTCAGCGTAAATCTTTTCTCCGGCATAGATATTTCCGGGATCGGCTACCGGATAAGGAACTGCTGCTGAATTCTGCTGATAAATGGCTCCGCCTGTGGTTCCGCTTTGAGGAACCGGGAAATATTCCCTTGCCTGTCTTCCAAAATTATCATAAGCAACAGCAATCACCAGGTCTTTTCCCTGAGGCGATGCTTTAACATTCACGATCTGTCTGGGTCTTCCGAGTCCATCAAAATACTGGACGGTTTGTATTCTCTTTTTGGCTGGATCGGATACTTTTGTAGAATCCAGATAGCTGATGGACTGTACATAATTTTCAGTTCCCGTTACCTGGGCGTGTATGAGTGCTGATACAGCAAAAAGGCTGTAGAGCAGGATTATTTTTGAAATTAAGTATTTTTTCATTGGTGTGTTTTTATGGTTTGAAGTTGTACCCGAATTCCTTCAGGATATTTCCGTTTTTATCGTTTTCCCGGACCTCTTTCAGTCTTCCATAGACATCGTAGATATAAACTTCCCTTATTCCTGATGGAGGGGTGATGCTGGTAACTCCCTTCAGAAGATCATAGGTAAAAGTGGTCACTTTATATCCTTTCAGAGCGGTATGGTTCCTGAAGGTATCAAGCGCAGTGATCAAGGCTGGTTCTGAATCAGGATTAGAGGCATCCTGATCAGAAGCAGATACAATGGAGGAAATGATTCCTAAGCCAGAAAGTTGGTCATAAGATATCCCTTCTATCTGCGCAATAGGCTGCGTCCCCCCATAGCCCCAAACAAATGCTACAGGTGTTCCGGTTTTTTCAGTGTATTGAAGGATATTTCCGCTGGTGTCATATTTATCGTATTTTATTTCAGTGCTTACCGTACTGTTTGGGGTGTCATAAAGCTTTACAGACTGCGGCAGGATCAGGTTTCCTGTTTCGGCAGAAGGGAGCGATACCGGATAAACCGTTTCTGTTTTTGATATGGTTTTTGTAGCACTTCCTATGGTTTGGCTTGCCACGGTTTCCAAAGGAATTCCCACCATATTCTTTCCAATCATCAGCTGGTTTCCTTTTTCATGGGCATAGCTATATGCTGTCTCACTAATCCTGCCATCCGAAGAAGTGGTTTTCTGGCGGCTTAGCTGATAATGTGCCGGATTATTATAAAAATATTCTGTTTCGGTTTTTACAGGGACTCCATCTAAATAATCAGTGGTCTTCTGGGATTTTAAATAATGCCAGTAGGAAACACTTCTGTATTCATTAATACTAAGGTTATCCAAATGTTCAAGATTGACAGGTGTATCTACTGCTTTTCCAGTACATTTATTATTAGGTTGGGCTATATCTGCTGCTGTACACTTATAAGGGTGCTGAAGGGTTCCACATGCCGGATCAAATAGTTTCTTCCCACTAAAATTCTTAAGTTCAAAAGTGGCTGAATCATTCTTCTCATAAATGTTTTCTTTTGTTTGAATAATATCCAGCACTGATGACCCGGAGTTTTTTCTAAGAATAAATGATTTTATTTCTGTACCATTGTCCCAGCCTTTATTAGTCCATGGATTATTACTGATTCCATTAGGTCCCCATATATTGGATCCGGGATCATCTCTGCGGATGGTAAATTCTTTCATTTCCCCTCCGTTCTCAAAGTTATCTCCTCCTTCACTGATGGTCACAAAAGGATAAAGGCAGCTCATAGTTCCGGTGTCATACAGGGGCATCAGACTGCTTGAAGAAAGAACAATATTAGTATTTTCTATGATACCTCCACAGCTTGTAGGAGTCCCTGAACCCGGCCCTCCGCCACAGGCAGTCTCCCATTTCTCCATATCAGTATAATAGGTTTTATTCCCCTTCAGACCGGAAGATTTGGAAAGATCATCTTTATGGGCGTAATGGTATCTTTTGTAAACTGGAATATTCGACACAGGATCAACATCTTTTGTTGACTTTACCCTCACCCCTCCGGTATCAAGATTAGCCATGAATGTTTGTGGGGCAGTCTTATAATAGGAAACCTGTCCATTAATGCTGCTGCACATAAAATCAGCCTTGAATTTAATGGTATACGTTCCTCCGGCAACGGCAGAGATTGAAATATGTTTTGTGATTCCATCTCTTGTCAATTGATAAATCTGACCCTGGTTAACCTGAACCGATCCTGCATAATGACCTGATCCTGCAAAGCTACTACATAGAGGTATTGAATTCGCATGCAGTGAAGCGCTAATCTTGATGGTTTGATCCACTGCCGATACAATGGTATATTCAAGTGTTCTTTCATCCGTCTGCGTATCCGTATCAACATCCAGGTATTCGGTAAAAAGAGGCGGATAAATGGTTTTTCACCCCAATAGGTATTCCCTTCATACTCCAACTCGGTATAGCCTTTGGTAGGATAGGTAATTTTTTTAAGCATTCCCAATTTTGAGTAAGCAGGATTAGGCTCTTTATTAGCGCCATAATAATTATACTTATAAAGTCCATAATCCTGAATATTTGCAGGAACCAGCACACTATTATAAAGTAGACCATTGTAGTATCCCCAGTGATCCTGATCCTTTGAAAGCCTTTCGGGTAAGTCCTGCGGTTTATCATACTCAAAGCTGTATTTCTTCTGAGGATCTTTAAAAGTAATACTGCTGAGGAAATTTCTTTTGTTGGTTGTATTAAGATAAGCTAAGGAAGCACTCTCGATAGTTTCCCCATTTCTGCCCAAAAGCTTGATTGTTTTTATTTTTGTGTTTCCATCAACATCCAGAGCAGTACTATTGGCTTCATATTCAAAAGTAACGGTTCCATCTGCCACGTTATTACTGCTGATGGAAAGAATTCGTTTTCCGGATACCTGCATAGTATTGCTCACGATAGCTCCTGTCGAAGGCCCCAATGAATATCCTGAGCCCTGGCACATGGGTTGCGTTGCTGGATACCCTACAGACACCCTTAAAGTCTGTGATTGCGAGGTGGTGTACTCAGAAAGCGTACTGGCCTCGTAAGTGAAATAAACTTCGTCTCCATTGGGATGTACAATTTTAGTAAGATACCATGCCGTAACGGCTCCGGAAGGTATAGAATGCCCGCTTCCCACACTTCGGTACACGGTAGTTTCTTTTTCAGTAAAGTAATATTGTTCTCCATTAGCCACTGTTAACAGAAAGTCCTGTCCGTCTCCATTGGTATTTCCGGTTCTTTCAATTTTTATCGCCTGCTGGTCTACAATATGAGGCTGATTATTCTGGTCATAGAAAAACTTCCCTGAATAGCCATTGAAATTAAAGGAATACAGATCTGCTTCTGTATCCAGAGCATCAGAGCCTTCTCCTACAGCAGATAAGAAATGATTGGTTACGGGATTGGTATAGGCTCCGCTTAGAATCTCCGGTGTAATAATATGGGTGGATGATTCATCAGCCCTGTCTCTCACCATTCTGGTAACAACCCCTCCAAAATTCAGGTTCCAGCCTAAACCAACATTGGTGGAAAGCTCATCAACCCTGATCCCGTTTGATGAGTAGGAAAGGCTTAATGGAAGATTGATATTTCCGGTTTGATAGGTAAATAGCGGAACCGAAATATTAGGTGAGCCTGTAAAAAGTCCTACCGGTACATTCCCGTAATTTCCCAGTACATACGCTGTAGGGGAAGGTGGAATGATTTTGGGCAGTGATGCATTGGCAATAGACTGCTGTGCTCCGATAAAGCTTACCAGTAGCAGCGCAGCCGGAATTAAGATTTTTTTCATTTGGTTTTTGTTTTATTTTTTGATGAGCTTGGCACTCGCCGTTTTATTCGTATCTGTTTTTATGGTCACCAGATAAGCCCCCTGAATTAAATTCTGGGTATTAATCTTCGTCACTTTATTCTTAGTTTTCAGGTTCTGAAGTTGTCTTCCGCCCATGTCATACAACAGGATGTCCGCCTCTTTGAAATCGAAGCCTATTTCTACATAAGCATACTCTGAAACTGGATTTGGATAGATTTTGATATCCTGCTTTTCAATCAGCTTATTGATTTGACTGTCACCCAACTTTAGAATCTTCCAGTTCTCTTTTCCTAATTCTTTGGCACTGGTTCCGGCAAGAACAATAGAACCGTCTCTGTTCAGCTTAATATCTGAAAGTCTTTCTTCTCTTTTTTTGGATTCTCCTTTCACATGTTTCCTCCACTGTTCATTACCATCCTGATCCAGATACAGCATCCAGAAAGTTTCGTCATCAGTTTCAATACGGTTTTCTGCTTGAGTATATCCACCCAATAAAATTCCTTTTGTAAAGTCTTGATTCTTTGCTCTTGAATCCTGGCTCTGAATCACACTTGCTCCCATCAAAATATCACGATTCCCGAAATTGTAAGATTTCTGCCAGATCTCTTCGCCTCTTTCGTTTAAAGAAATCAACCACAGATCAGTTCCTTCTTCTATTTCCACCGTTTTATTGCCTGATCTTTCCGATCTGGATTCTCCACCGATTAAATATCCAGCTGATGTTAGCGAAAGTGTTCTGATATGATCATCTCCTTTGCCTCCAAAATTCTTTTCCCACTCTACTTTTCCTTCTTTGGAAAGCTTTACAATCCAGTAGTCACCTTCGCCGTAGTTGTCTGTGGATTTCGGGGTGCGAGATACGGGATTCGCGGTAGTCCAAGCCGTTTTAGCACCAGAACCCGAAACATGAATCTCGGAACTTCTTGAATATATCCCTAGCAATGCACCTCCATCTTTCGTTGGAATCATTTTTTCAACTTCATCAAGACCTTTTCCGCCAAGAATGGTTTCAGAAAGAATTTTTCCGTTCTTATCAAGTTTTGTGATCAAAACATCTTTTGAACCGTAACCACTAGTTCCCTGAGGCTCTCGAAGGGAACTTTGTTTATTTCCGGCCACAACAAATCCAAGATCTGTAGTCTGGATAACAGATCTGGCTTCCTCATCCGAGGAAGTCCCCAGCGTTTTCTGCCAAAGCTCATCACCAAATTCATTGATTCTGATCAGCCAGATATCCGATCCTCCTTTAGAATCTTCTTTTTTATCTAAACCTTTTCCGGAATAGGAAGTTCCTGCAATCAGAAATCCTCCTTCCTGAGTAGCTACAGAAGCGGAAAGATAGTCATGGTTTTGTCCTGAGAAATATTTTTGCCAAACCTCTTCTCCTTGTTGGCTAAGTTTAATTAAGTGGAAGTCATAGCCATTGTTTTGCTTTCCTGTTCCCTGAGGCAGTTTACCCTGAGCGGAGTCGAAGGGAAGGGAACCTACCTGAATAGAGCTACCAGTTATCAAATACTGCTGATCAATCGTCGTCGTTATCTGGCTTAGAAAGTCCTGTGTAGAAGATTTGATATCTTTCTGCCACAATACTTCCTGGGCAGACAAGCCCAGAAGCGTGCATAAAGTACATGCACAAGAATAGAATTTCTTCATCTGTTTGTGTTTTAATTTTTGTCCGAATTTAATATAAATTTCAATACCTCTTGAATTATTTTTTCTTTTTCCGGCAATATTTTTTTGCTGAAATTATGAACTCGTTTTAAGCCCCGATCCCCGATCAATTCACCTTTTTTAAATAAAGCAATTATGTTTTTTAAATCGTAATTCGTACTTTTGATGATATATTTCGTATCAATGTCAATTTTTTCAAATAACATACGCTTTTTAAGAGCAAAAAGAGAACTTTCCCAACAATCTGTAGCAACTGAACTGGCCATTTCCCGGGTTCGATATTCCAAATATGAAAACGGAATTTCTGAGCCGCCTATTGAACTGCTGGTAAAGATGTCCAAATATTTCCACGTCAGCATCGATCTGTTGGTGTCCGTAGATATTCACAAATATCCGATGGATGAAATGCTGAAGCTTCCGGACAACAGGATTGTTCTTCCCGTAGCGGTGGACAGCCTTGGAAATGATACTATTGAGATTATTCCGCAGAAAGCTTCCATGGGATATCTGGAAGGATACAGCGATGTTGGTTATATCGAAAGCCTGCAGAGAATTGCGCTTCCTTTCCTTACCAATGGCAAATACAGGGCTTTCCCGGCTGATGGAGATTCCATGCCGCCGTTCAGAAACGGTTCATTTATTGTAGGAAAATATGTAGAAGGAATCAGTGAGCTGAAACCGGGGAAAACGTATGTTTTTATCACGTTAAATGATGGAATTACCTACAAACGTTTTAAAGAAATAAAAGGAAATGCCGTTTGTGTAAGTGCGGATAATTCTTTTTATGAACCTTATGATATCCCGTTCAATGAAATTGTAGAGATCTGGCAGTATGCATCAGGAATTTTCCCGGAAGATTTTGAGCCCGGTGATTATGAAAGCTATAATTTCAAGGAAATGTTCAGGGAGCTGAAACAGGATATCAAAGACCTGGACCGTAAAGTTTCAAAACGCCGGAAACCACAAGCTTAAAAGACGGGGAATTATAATAAACAGACCTAAATCTGTGTCTTTAACATTCATAACTTCCCTCTTCCAGCCCCCGGCATCCTTACTTATTAAACATGGATCAGCTAAGTTTATTCAATTCAGAGGACTACTTCCGGTTTCCAACAGAACTGCTGGAATATACAGAACACTTCATGCCGGATGATGAAGCTTCCCAACTTGAGGAGCTCCTGATCCGGACTGTCCCCTGGAAACAGAGAACCCAGAAAATGTACGATAAAACGGTTCTTACACCCCGGCTCACGGCCTGGTATGGTGACGGAAGCAAGAACTACAGGCTGGGCGGTAATGATTTCAAAGTCAATCCCTGGCTGCCGGAGTTATCAGCATTAAAACAGCAGATTGAAAAATCATCCGGATACCGCTTTAATTCTGTATTACTGAATTTATACCGCGACGGCAATGACTCTGTTGCCTGGCACCGGGACAAAGAAAGTGAACTGGGAAACCGTCCTGTGATTGCTTCTGTGAGTCTCGGACAGGTAAGGAATTTTGATTTCCGGAAAGCGGATGATCACCGGAATAAATACAGCTTGCCGCTTCAGCATGGTTCATTGTTAATTATGAAAGGAGATCTCCAGCTGAATTGGGAACACCGGATTGCAAAATCTGTGAAACCTATGAAACCGAGGATTAATCTTACGTTCCGGCTGGTTCATGAAGAAAAGGGATGAAAAGTTAAGAGTAAAGGACTGGAAGATGGAAGAGGGAGGATGGAAGTTACTTTTAGACAATAATATTAAACAGCTGCCTTTAAGTGGTTGAAGCAGGATTAAAAAAATTAATAACAATCACAGTGTATTTCTGCCTTTGGACTTCAATAACTTCCCTCATCCATCCTCAAACTTCCTGACCCCATACATTATTTTTCCAGTTCAATCCATACGGGAGCATGATCACTGCTTTTCACCCAGCCACGCACGTGACGGTCTACTCCACCGGATTTCAGGCTTGAATGAAGATAAGGACTCAGAAGAATATGATCCAGCCTGATGCCTGCATTGCGGTCATAAGCTTTGTACAGATAGTCCCAGAAAGTATAAATTTTTTCTTCCGGATACAGCGTACGGATCGTGTCCAGCCAGCCTTTCTTCAGGAGATCTCTGTAAGCTTTTCTCACTTCCGTTCTGTATAAAGCATCATTTTCCCAGCGTTCGGTTTTGTATACATCTATGGGTTCCGGAATAATATTGAAATCACCGATAAGTATGGCGGGAAGCTCCATTTTTATAAGCTGGCTGGTTCGTCTTTTCAAACGCTTGATCCATTCCAGTTTATAATCAAATTTTGGTCCCGGGTAAGGATTCCCGTTCGGAAGATACAGGCAGCTAATCACCATCTGATCAATAATAGCTTCAATATAACGGCTCTGCATATCTTCGGAATCTCCGGGTAAATCGTTTTGAACTTCTGTGATTTCCAGATCTTTGGCGAGTATTGCTACTCCATTCCAGCTTTTCTGCCCTTTCCATAGGGCTTCATAGCCGGCTGCGTTGATTTCTTTTATCGGAAAACGTTCCTGCGGAGCTTTCAGTTCCTGAAGGCAGACAATATCGGGTTGGGCCTCTTTCAGCCATTGAAGCAAGACCGGAAGACGGCCATTGATCCCGTTTACATTATAGGTTGCTATTTTCATATTTCCGGGTGATTTAAGGAGATTGGGTGTATTTTTAACTGGCAATAATTATTCCACACTATTGAGTAAAAGGCGGGAAGATGGAAGAAGGAGGCTGGAAGTTACTATGAGTCAATAATATTAAACAGCTGCCTTTAAGTGGTTGAAGCAGGATTAAAAATAAGAATAAAACCATCCTATATTTCTATTTGGACTTCAATAACTTCCCTCTTCCAGCCTCAAACTTCCTGACCCTATTATACAGGCTGGATTTATATTGGCATAATTTATTCATTATTCAGAATATAAAAATCTTGCCCCATGTTACAGAAAAATTTTACCAAAGCAGAATTTGTACTGAATAGCGAAAATCAGTATCAGTTGGAATATACCATTGAAGAAATCGGTCAGGGATCGAATTTAACGGTTGAAAAGAAAAAAGACGATGGAGAATTTGAAACCCTGCAGGTTATGATTACAAGGCTGAATGACCACATCTTTATAAAATGGAGCGAACCCTTTGACGGCAGACTTATTTTTGAAAAGTAAAAAATGATCTTATGAAATACAACGAAGCCTTAGCCTATAAAAAAGAAGCATTAAAGAAAGCGGATGAATCTGTACTCCAGAATTATCATATCGTTATTGCTCCTGCCGATACTGCGGAAAGTGCAAAATATATTGCAGATTTTTCAAAAAAGCCTGATGATTTTAATGACAGCAGCTGTAAAAAATACAGCTCCAATGATGAGTACGAGGTGATGAGCTTTAAGAAAGAAGCAGATGAATAAGCCTATTCTTCCATCGTTTCGATAGACTGTCATTCCTTTATCCTGGAATACAGGATATCTTCTACCTACCACATGAATACCCGGATATCCAGGCTGGTCCTATAATTGCAGGTAACTAGGGTATCTAAATTAATCACTAAATTATAATAATATGGAAACGAAAAAAACAGCGAAAAAAACGGTGTCGAAAACCGTTGCAAAGAAAACCGGAAAAACACCTGCCAAGAAAAATGCTGCCAAACAGTTGAAAGATTTGTTTGAAGATTCCCTGAAAGACATCTACTGGGCAGAAAAAGCTCTGGTAAAAGCCCTTCCTAAAATGCATAAAAATGCGACAGATAAAAAACTGAAAGCAGGGATTGAACTGCATTTCAACGAAACCAAAGTTCATGTAAAAAGACTTGAAGAATGCTTTAAAGCACTCGGAAAAAAAGCCCAGGCCAAAAAATGTGATGCCATGCAGGGATTACTGGATGAAGGGAAAAGCATTATGGAAGAAACCGAAGCAGGAGCCGTAAGAGATGCCGGTATCATTGCCGCCGCCCAGAAAGTAGAACATTATGAAATCGCCACATACGGCACACTGGCTGCCTATGCCAAGGTTCTGAAAGAAAAAGACTGTCTCAAAAATCTGCTGGCAACGCTTGCTGAAGAAAAAAAATGTGACGAACTGCTGACCAAAGTTGCTGACACAGCCATCAACAGCAAAGCAAAATAGTTAAAACCCAATATAAAAGAGGCCTGTACAAGGTCTCTTTTTTGTTTGTGGACTCAAGAACTTCCCTCTTCTCTCCTCAAGCTTCCTGACTTTTCCTATCATTTATTGGCGCTTGTGATCTGCTCACTGATTTTAATCCAGTTGATACTGTCTAAAACCTGAAGTTCCTGATCAAACTGCTGTTTCCAGTTCTTTCCCAGCTTTTTTTCAAGGCTTTTAAAATATTTATCATTAGACCGGTCAGCTTCTTTTTGTATGGTTCTGATGCTGTCGTTGACCTCACATCCGGTTTCTATACGTTCATAGCACAATCCCCACTTTTTTACCAGACTGTCGATGGCATAGTAAGCCCCTTCAGGAGGAAGTTCCCCGGCCTTGATATCCTTCCAGCACAGAATTTCTGCTTTTTGCAGGGATGATTTTGATGGTTTTGCCTTCTTTGAAGCATCCGGGCTGCATGATCCCATGAAAAAAGACAGGATAAATGCTGCAATTGAGATCGTATTTCTTTTCATAACGGAATTTTTAGATCATTGTATAGTAAGGTCAGGAAGAGGGAAGCTGGAAGAGGGAAGTTATTGAAGTCCAAAGGCAGAAATACACTGTAGTTGTTATTAATTTTTCTAATTCATTTCAACCAATTTAAAGGTAGCTGTTTAATATTATTGTCTGATAGTAACTTCCAGCCTCCATCTTCCCGCTTCCCGCCCTTTTTAAACTTTTCAGGTTATTATTCTATAAATTCCAGCAGACGTTTCCGGGTAATCACCTGGTTTCCCACGTAAAATTCTTCGTCATCCAGTCGCGCCAGTGAAGCTGTAGACTGTGCGGCCAGCCATGTAACAAACAGATCTCTGTTTTCAAATATTCTTGGATCATCAAAATCACCGTCATAAATTTCCCCGTAGAAAAACCTGTGGTTATCAGCTTTCATGCCCATTCCGCAATAATCACGGTGGCTGTAACCTAAAATGTCTCCGCTCTGCAGTTTATCAGCAACAAGATTTGCGATCCTGCCACCAAATGCTTCCGTATTCTCGTCTGATAAATCTAAATAATGTTTCTGTTCCATATTTTGAATGGTTTGATTGTCAATAAACGGTCATTCAGGTTTGAAATTAATCATTTTTTATTAAAGTTTTATTTTTTAAGCTGAATGATTACCAACCGGGGAATTATTGTAGAATTTATGGTTCTATTAAACGTTTTGATAATAAGCCTCAGATGTTTACATTTGTTCTGTTTTAAACCAAAAATCAGCAGATTTGAAATTACTCCTTTCCTATTACCTGAATCAGGATGTTATCTTTCTGGCCAAAGACCTTTTGGGAAAAATCCTTTTCACAGAAGTGGACGGAGAGATTACAGCCGGAACGATTGTAGAAACCGAAGCCTATTTCGGGGTTGTGGACAAAGCTTCCCATGCATACGGAGGCCGGCGTACAGACCGGACTGAAACATTATACAGCCAGGGCGGCGTTTCTTACGTATATCTGTGTTACGGAATTCATCATCTTTTCAATGTGGTAACTTCTGTGGAAGGTGAACCGCATGCCGTGCTTATCCGCGCAGTAGAGCCATTAATAGGACAGGAAATGATGGAGATCAGACGTAAGATGTCTTCAACGAAGGCTGCTATTTCATCAGGCCCCGGTTCCGCAGCTAAAGCATTGGGTATTGACCGTAATTTTAATAAGAAAGATCTTACCGAAAACGAAATATGGATTGAGGACCACGGGATCAGATATACTCCGGACGAGATTATTGCAGGCCCGCGTATCGGGGTTGCTTATGCCCAGGAAGATGCCTTGCTGCCCTGGCGTTTCTACGTGAAAGGGAATCAATATGTAAGCAAGCCCAGGTCTTAATAAAACTCTTCTTTCCAAAATTTCAATATCTGGTTTCCCTTCTGGTGAAATCTATTCTCCTGTGAAAAAGTATTTTCAGGCTGTTAAATATTACCCTTTTGTGTACTAAGAGGTTAAGGATAATTTTATTAATTTTAATGTAAAATTAAAACCAAAACCATTAAAACTTAAAGCCATGAAATCTATTCTTATTGTATACCAGACAGGTTAAGATTCTTTATCCTTAGAAAAGAAATACAAGCCATAAAACGCGCCGGATGTAATCTCTGATTGGAGATTGCAGTATACTGTTATACTTACTTATTAAATTCAATCTGTAAAATTATTGCCATGGAAGAAGAATTAAAAGTAGAGCAATTTACGGGTGCAGTAGCTCATCTCGTAGCTCATCTTAAAACACTCTATAAAAATAAACCGTTAACGGTTTCTGATGTAACGGACGATGTTGACTGGAGTGATCCGTCAAAAGACAAATTGCGCGAAAAATATAATATCGGCAAAGAACCCCGCCAATACGTAGATCTGATTCAGGAAGGCGGCGGCGTACACGGAATTGCACTGGCCGGATATACCTATATCCTTGAAAAAATGGGAATTTCCTTTTTAAACAGTGCAGGAACAAGTGCGGGAGCCATCAACACGATGATGCTCAACTGTGTTTATTCCCAACGGGATGCCATTATTATGGGCGAAAAAGAAGAATTCATCAGCCGGTATTATGAAACAAGATCTGAAAAAATTGTCGAATACCTTTCAAAGAAAGATTTAACGGAGCTTGTGGACGGGCATCCTTCCTGGAAATCCCTTATACTGAAAATATTTTCCAAAAAAGACAGAAAGCGTATCCTGGATAAAATAAAATTCAGAGCCAGGATTTCCGTATATTCTTTTGCATTTTTTCTGCTTGTGATGGTCGTGGCTTCAATAGGTGTGGGAATACTCCTGGGTAATGCTGTCCAATGGCAGATCTGGATTCACAGGATGCTTATTGTATCTGTAATTGGAATGGTACTCTCCATCTATATGATAATTAAAAACCTGATGATTCTGAGGATGCTTTATTTTCACAGTGAAAAGATGGGCGTGAATCCGGGTGATGATTTTAAAGAATGGATACAGGATCTTATGGAAGAAAACAGAATAAGCAGCGTAGCCGATCTTAAAAGTAAAATGCTGAGAGAAAACGAAGTCTACCGTTGCCGGTATTCCAGCCAGGAGCAGTCTTATAATATATCATTAACGTCCGTGGCAGAGAAAAGCGAAGGCAATGAACAGCTCCTGAATATTACGAAAGAAGTTAAACCCAATATCCCTCCCGGTTCCCCTGAGGAAATGTATGAAGCCCCTAAGCCGGAAAAAGAAGAAGTAATCGTTTGGGGAGATTTAAAAAACTCTTTAATTGATGAAGATATAAAACACACCATAGAAGATTATCTGCTGAAAAAAAGATACTACAAGAAGGAACAGGACTTTGCGGATGATCTGCTGAATCAGATTATTATTGACATCAAATATTTTAATCAGGTAAGCTGGCAGGATCTGAAAACAATTAATGATCAGCTTATCGAGAAAAACCTGATTCCTATTAATGCCAACGAAAAATTAATAGAAAAAATCATCGGTGAATTATTTAAAAACACCAAAGCGATTGTGGCCGCCGAAGGAAATAAATTTCCACAGCAGCTGGTGGTGGTAGCAGCAGATATTACGAACCAGATCAAGGTAGAATTTCCGGGAATGCATGAATTTTACTGGGGAACGGACGAGTCCATTTCTCCTGCAGAATATGTGCGGGCATCCATGTCGATTCCTTTCTTTTTCAAGCCGTATAAAGTGACGATGTCCAATACACAGCTGATTAATATCAATAACACATGGAAAGTGAAGCTGGGAGCGTACAAGAACTTTATCCAGGGGAATAATGAAATCCTTTTTGTGGATGGTGGAGCCTTATCCAATTTTCCGATCAATGTGTTTTACAGTAATACCCACTCTATTCCTACCCGCCCTACTTTCGGAATCAAACTGGAATATGACAATGATGATCTGTATAAACTGATTGATAATGAAGCAAAGCTCACCCTGTCTATGATCTCAACCATGAGGTATTTCTATGACCGTGATTTCCTGATCAAAAACAGTAATTTCAAAAAAACGGTACGCAGCGTAGATACGGGAAACATCAGCTGGCTGAATTTTAATCCTTCCACCAGCGAAAAGATCGAACTGTTTTACAGAGGAGCACTGGCTGCCGCTATTTTCCTCTCCGGGAAAAGCCTCACTTTTGAAGAAAAAAATAAGCTGATGCAGAAAGCCCAGAAAGATTTTGGAATTTCAGAGTTCAGAACAGAAGATTTCATCTATCCTGATGTTTTCTTTAACTGGGAAAGCTATAAGAAAGAAAGAGGAATGGCCGAGATTTATAAAAATCTGAGTCCTAAAATGAAAGAAAAATCAAGTTTCACCCAATAAAAATTTTAATCATGATAACGATTTTAAGCTATAAACTGGATGAGCGTATTTGTATTGAAAATTTTGATCAGCTGATCCTGTGGTTTGCTATTTTAACGGCCGTTGGAACGATTACGACCGGGGCTTATCTCGCCTCCTTTTCCAAAGGTTTCCTGTATGCTGTGAAAACCTATGAAAGCAAAGATAAGTTTAAAAAGTTTTCTTTAACCGATCTGCAGCTTCCATTCAAAAAATCCCATTTTAAAAATATTCTTTGCGGCATTAATTCCAAGACGAACAGCATCATTCATAAATCATTAAAAGCCGATGCTCTTTTTATGCCTTTTGCGTATGGAGGTCTGCTGCTGCTGTTTTTTTATTTCTGGTTAAGGTTTATCAATGAGCCCCACCCCGTTATGAGTTCAGTGATTTTCTACTCCTGGTATTTCCCTTTGATTGCCTATGCTATGGATATATTTGAAAACGGTTTTACAGCATCTCTCCTGAAAAAACTGGAAATTCTAAAGCTGGAAAAAACCACCAATGCTCAGGACAGAAAATTAAATGAAAACGAGAAAGATAAACTCATTGCCCGGGCCAGAATCAAAATACTGGCAGCTTCAGGCTTAAAATGGCTGACAGCGGTTTTAAGTATTCTCATCATATTGGCTGCATTATTGGTCCTGTTGTTGTAAAAGGCTGGAAGCTGGAGGAGGGAGGCTGGAAGTTACTATTTGACATTCATAGAAAGCAATTACCTTTAATTGGGTTGTGACAGTTTAAAAAAAATTAATAAAACCGTTTTCACTTTATGCTTTGATATGATTAAGCGTAATGTCAGCCACCAGCTTCATCAATGGCGCAGCACTGATTAGATAAAATGTAGATTTTATTAAGAATTAATGCAAAGCCTGATTTCCATACGGTGTATTTTAAGGCTGCAAAGCCAGGATCAATCAAAAATTGATCTAACTAAGCACATGTTTTATCCACATAGCTTCATCAGCGACTCTGTCGCCTCCTTTGCATTCCTTAAAATAAACGTAATTTTCATAAAACTTTGCGTTGAAAAAATATAAAATTTACCACGCAAAGTTTCATGAATACATGCTTGATGTAAGTAAAGCAAAGAATTTTAACTTCATCAGTAACTAAGCTCAAATAAAACATCCGCCTATAGAATTTTCATATAAAAAATACACAAATAGTCTGCCCCTTTTGAGACAAACTATTTTTAATTTCGTATTATATAAGAGTTAAATCTGTGCCGCCTTCAGCATCAGGTAATGCAAATCCGTATTTTTTATAAAGGCCGGCAAAAGCTCTTTCCCCGGACCATACACCGCCACTTCAACATAATCTCCTGAGTGATCCATACTGATCCACCCCACGGAATTATGCTTTTTCTGAATATCGGAATACGCTTTGAAAGGCAGTTTTTTGTAATTATAAATCCCGCTTTCCTGTTTTTCAAGCCCCGAATAGAAACTTAATAAGTGTTTTGCATCGTCATCAGCAAGGCTTATTTTGTTCGTTTCATAGATCCAATCTTTCATTTTCTGAAGATTAAAATCCGGATGAATCGCATTCAGGATATATTCGTTGGTATACCGGTAATTGGAGATACTGTTAAAATTTTTAGTGGCATCTGCTCCGTAAATGGTGCCCGGATTGGCATTTCCATGGTCTGTAGTAATGATCACCAGTGTATTCTGGTCTTTTTCAGCAAAATCCATGACCGTTTTTATAGCTTCATCAAAGGCAAGCTGATCGTGGATCAATGCTGAAATATCGTTGGCGTGGGCGGCCCAGTCTACTTTTCCGCCTTCAATCTGTAAGACGAAACCTTCCTTATGGTCTTTCATCTGATCGATGGCGGTTTGAGCCATTTCAGCAAGAGAAGGGCTATTTTGCAGCTCAGGAATATTAGCCCTGTCGATAGAATACGGCAGACCACCGGAATTGAAAACGCCTAATATCTTCTTTCCTTTTTCTGTATTTTTTAAATCTGTTCTGTTTTTAAGAACCTGATATCCCTTTTGTTTGTAAAGAGCATACACATCTTTTTTATCCTCTCTTTTTAAGGGATTAAAGAACTCATCGCCTCCACCCATCATCACATCAAAACCTATATCAGCATACATTTCCGCAATTTCATTTTCCGCATTTCTGCTGTCTGAATTCACACAGAAACCAGCGGGCGTGGCATGGGTAATCGTAACTGTGGTGACACAACCTGTCTTTTTTCCTGCTTTTTTAAACTTTTGCCAGGCCGGAACATATTTTTCACCATTGGAACCCATATTAAGAACCCCGTTTTTCACCCGGAATCCTCCTCCAAAAGAAGAGCTTGCCGCCGCAGAATCTGTAACAATGGAACTTGCAGAGGCTGTATCCATCAACGCTCTGGAAACTTTATTTTCGTGATACAGACTCATCCAGTTTCCTGTTTTGCCTAAAATATTGCGGGAATACAGATCGGCCATAGCCAACGTCCCCGAGCTCATTCCGTCACTGATCATGAAAATAATGTTTTTTGCTTTTTTCTTCGGATCCGGAATTTCTTTTGCAGAATTGGCGAAGAAATCAGCCGGATTTAAAGTGAGCAGGCCTGAAAGTAATGCTGAGCCTTTTAAAAATTTACGTCTGTCCATGGGATAAAATTTTCCTAATGCAAGGTATTGGGTAATTGGAAAGAATGAAACAAAGTGGCATTAATTAATTGTGAATTTTCCGTTTAATGCTTATGATTTTTATAATTAATAATGTGGCCTGTGATCAGTCCTGCAGCCCCGGCATAAATTAAAGGGATATGAATTTCAAAGATAAAATCAGCCAGAACAGAGATCGAGATCAAAAGAATAGAAACCCAGAACAATATTTTCAGCCAGCCGCGGGTCATGTTTTTCGTAATTCTGTATACCACTACTGCTCCGATGATCAGGAAGGCCAGGTCAATATAAGGATTGTGCGATATTCCCAGAGGAATAATCATCAGTAAAGGAAAAGCAATACAATGAATAAGACACAGAACTGCCGCAGAAATTCCCACTGCATCAAGGATTTTCGATTTCATAAAATAAGGGATTTAAATTTCTTGTTGTAAGTCTGGGACAAAGGTAGAGATAAAATTTTAAATATTGCAACTTTGTTGCGTTAAAATAAAATGAACGCTTTATCTACTGCTGCTACTTTTAATACGCTTTAATCTTTGCTGGAGCGAATAAAAGTGCTATTTTTATTTTCTCAAAAGAAAACACCCATTATGCCGACTGAAGCTTCCCACAAGCTGATCCCGATGACGGACTTCGTGATTGAATATTACGCCAACGAAGGATATGCAGATCTCCAGACGCTGAGACTGATGAAAAACTATGCCAGTTTCCTGAGAAAACCATTGACTCTCGGAATGCTGGTTCCGCTGGATACCAATGGAAATGTCCTGAAAGAACCAAAAAATTATTCCTCCTGGAAATCCCTTGACCACAATGACGGGAAAAGAAATGATACGACAGGATTTGAAGAATACATCCAATACCAGAAGGCAGAGCAAAACTGTATGTTTGACGGTTTTACCATAGCTTACAACGGATATTCTGTGATAAGGCTGGAAGCTTCGTATGACCCGTCCATTGAACTTTCTTTTAATAAAAATGACCTCATGTCATCCACATTTGCAGACATTGAATCCCTTACCGCTTTTGATGCAATTTACTTAACGGTGAATGCCTTAAAAGCAATCGGAATCAAAAAATAAATTCTCACTCATAACCATTTATAGGTACCACACTTTAACGATTATCAATGATTTATCTCATTAAGGCATAAAATATGTATTAATTGATGGGATAACATTAAAATTTAAAGTCATGAGAAATTTATTATGGTTAGTAGCAGTCATTTGTATTATCGTTTGGCTTCTTGGAATGTTAAACATTGTGCCGGGGATCAGTACCGGTTATTTAGTACATGTTTTATTGGTTATTGCCATCATCGTTGTACTTTACAACATTATTTCCGGTAAAAAACCGCTTTAATAACTAACTTAAGTTTACAAATAAAAACAGGCTGTCTCAAAAGGGACGGCCTGTTTTTTATATTAGAATTGTGAAATCCCAACGGTATTACAAGCAGAAATGATCTGTGTAATCAGCGGGATCTGTGGGAGATTTTGAGGAAATATTTATAATTCAGGTATATATCAAATGAAGACTTTGTGTGAATTTTTCCCACAGATCATACAGATCCCACAGATTTTTATTTACTCAGGCACTTCACTTCATCAAATAAGCTCCGTTGATTTTAACTTTGCTCTCCTTAAAATAATAAGAAATTAAATGTAAATCTTCATGATAAAAAATTGAAATACTATTTTGATAATTAATCACAAAAAAGACCGCTTCACTTTTGAGACAGTCTTACTTTTATGTTTCCAATTTATTTCGAACCAAAATGCTTGCTGAGGAAATCTTCCAGCTCTTTGCCGTGAAGGTTTTGAGCAATGATTTTTCCCTGCCCGTCAATAATGATATTAAAAGGAAGTTCCTGGATCTCATAAGCCTTAGCTACAGGACTTTTCCAGAATTTAAGATCACTCACCTGCGGCCAGCTGATTCCAAACCGGTCAATAGCTTTCTGCCAGCTCTCTTTGCTCCGGTCTAAAGAAACCCCCAGAATTTCAAACGCCTGCCCTTTCACCTGTGCAGAAAAAGTTTGGTAAAGGGTTTTCAGTTCCGGCTGTTCTTCCACGCAGGGTGCGCACCATGTTGCCCAGAAATCAATCAGGACCACCCTGCCTTTTAAAGAGGAAAGATTGAATGTTGAACCGTCATTTTTTGACAGGGTAATTTCTGGTGCCTGCTGCCCGATTGTTATTTTAGACTGCTGTGCAGATGTGTATCCTGTAAGAATCAATACAGAAAATAAGGTAAGAAAAGCTTTCATATTATTCATTGATGGGATAATCTTTATCTAGCCAGTCTACCTTGATGTTTTTGGGAAGATTCAGAAGTTTTGCATTGTTGAAACCCATTTCCTGCAACAGTTTAAATGCAGGACGGATGTTCGGGCATTTTACAAAAGGACAGCATCCACAGTAAATAATAACTTCCCTGTCTTTGGGAATATTCTTTAAATAATTTCTTAGTTTTTCAAGATTTTCAGGTTCCCGGGTAGGCCCGATATCTACGGAACCTTTAATAATTGCTTCTGGTCCTACGGAAATAATCACCGCATTTTTTGTTTTATTTTCAGTGATTCTTGAGGCTAAAAGTGCCGGATCCATCAATTGACTGTCAGTCCACGGATCCTGTTTCTCCTGGGCAGAAAACCGGCTGAACATGGAAACTACCAGCAAAGCCATCATAAACAGATATTTCATTCTTCTTTTTTAACAAAGATAGGAATTTAGAGGCAGCCGTATGACAAGCATAATTATGTTTGGAATAATTGATGGATCTGATCTTAAATATTTTATATATTTATTCTAGGATATATCACTCAAGTACAAACAAAACCGAACCGAAAATGGAAGAAAAATTCCAGCCTGATGTTATTGTTACAGGAGCCGGATTAGCAGGGCTTACTGCCGCTATGGAAATTACAAATGCCGGAAAAAAAGTGCTTCTGCTGGATCAGGAAACGGAGCAGAATATTGGCGGACAGGCATTCTGGTCATTCGGAGGTCTGTTTCTCATCAATTCTCCCCAGCAGCGGAGGATGGGAATTAAAGATTCTTATGAGCTTGCTCTTCAGGACTGGAAAGGGACGGCCGGGTTTGACCGTAAAGAAGATTACTGGCCCAGAAAATGGGCAGAAGCCTATCTGAAATTTGCAGCCCACGAAAAATATGAATATGTTTCCAGACTGGGCATTAAGTTTATGTTTATGGTAGGCTGGGCAGAACGCGGTGACGGATCGGCAACAGGCCATGGAAATTCTGTACCCCGCTTTCATGTGAGCTGGGGAACCGGGACAGGCATTGTAAAACCTTTTGTGGATAAAGCCTATGAAGCAAAGAAAAAAGGTCTTTTACAGATGAAATTCAGGCATAGAGTCACTGAACTGATTGTCGAAAATGATAGAGTGAAAGGCGTTAAAGGAGATATTCTTGAAAACGATCACAAAGAAAGAGGTGCAGAAACCAACAGAAATGTAATTTCCAGCTTTGAGTACAATGCTCCTCATATCATCATCGCATCCGGAGGAATTGGTGCCAATCATGAGCTGGTCCGTAAAAACTGGCCGGAAAGATTAGGAAAAGCTCCGGAAAATATGGTCTGTGGAGTCCCCGCTTATGTCGATGGAAAAATGATTGGAATTGCAGAAAATTCAGGGGCACATATCATCAATCCGGACAGGATGTGGCATTACACGGAAGGCATTCAGAATTGGAATCCGATATGGCCGAAACACGGCATCAGAATACTTCCGGGACCTTCTTCTTTATGGTTTGATGCGAAGGGAAACCGCCTCCCTGCTCCTTATCTTCCGGGGTTTGATACACTTGGAACCCTAAAATACATTCAGGAGACAGGGTTTTCCTATTCCTGGTTTATTCTGACCCAGAAAATCATCAAAAAGGAATTTGCCCTCTCCGGATCAGAACAGAATCCGGATATTACCAATAAAGATTACGGACTTTTCCTGAAAAGGATCTTCGGAAAGAAAGCCCCGGGACCTGTGGAAGCTTTCAAAGAGCATGGCAAGGATTTTATTGTTTCGAATGATCTGAAAGACCTTGTGGACAGGATGAATCAGCTGTCCGGTGATCATCTTTTGAATTATGATAAAATTAAAGAACAGATTGAGGCCAGAGATAGGGAACTGAACAATAAGTTCTCAAAAGATACACAGGTTAATTACATCAGGAATACAAGAAATTATTTAGGAGATAAACTGGGACGTGTGGCCGCTCCCCATAAAATTCTTGACCCGAAGAATGGTCCTCTGATCGCTGTCCGCCTCAATATCCTTACCCGCAAAACACTGGGTGGAATAAAAACAAATCTCAACGGACAGGTCCTGAGAGAAGATGATTCCGTGATTGAAGGCCTTTATGCAGCAGGAGAAGCTGCTGGCTTTGGCGGAGGTGGAATGCACGGCTACCGCGCGCTGGAAGGAACCTTTCTTGGAGGGTGTATCTTTTCCGGAATGAAAGCGGGGAAATATATTGCAGGACGTTGAAAAGTGAGATGTGAATGGTGAATTTCTTCTTCGAAGGTGAATGGTCAATTTGCTTTGCCTGTGAATGATGAATTTTTAAAACAAGGAACAAAAATTAGAAAAAAATAAAAACACAAGGATGAATACTTATTTTAATAACAAAACAGTCTGGATTACCGGGGCTTCATCGGGAATCGGAGAAGCGCTAGTGAATGAGCTGGCCCAGAAAAGCAGTGCAAGAATTATTCTTTCATCAAGAAATAAAGACCAGCTCTATGCGGTGGCAGAAAAAGCAGGACTGAAAACCGACCGTTTTACTGTTTTACCCTTAGATCTGGAAGATTACAAAAAGATGCCCGATATTGCCGCTGAAGCCATAGAAAAGTTTGGAAAAATTGATATCCTGATCAATAATGCAGGCTTGTCTCAAAGATCTTTGGCCATGGATACAGATATAGAGGTGGATAAACGCTTAATGGATGTTGATTTTATCGGAACCGTTGCCCTTACGAAAGCCATTCTTCCCTATATGGTCAGGAGCGGCGGCGGACATATTGCCGTAGTTTCCAGTCTGATGGGTATCTTCGGAGGCCCGATGAGAAGCAGTTATGCCGCGGCAAAACATGCCCTTCACGGCTTTTTCGACTCATTAAGGGCAGAACTTTTCACAAAGAAAATTGTAGTGACCATCATCTGTCCCGGATTTATACAGACCAATATTTCTATTAATGCCGTAACGGGTAACGGCTCTTCGCAGGGAACGATGGACGATGCAACAATGAAAGGCATGCCCGCTGATGTTTTTGCCCGAAAAATGCTTTCAGCGATCGCGAAACAGAAAAACCAGGCTTCCATTGGCGGTCAGGAAGTAATGGGAACTTATCTTAAAAGGTTTTTCCCCGGCCTGCTGGCAAAAATTGTCCGTAAAGCAAAAGTGGTCTGACAAGTGGTAAAACGACAAAAGGGCGAAAAAGCTTATCTGCCATTTCACCCTTTTGCTTATTTTATATTATTTTCCGCTTCAAATTGCTTCTGTGCATAAAAAAACTTTTCATCTGCCTTGAAAACTTTCTGGTACAGTTTCTGTTTTTCACGGCCAAGTTCAAGCATCTGATCCTGTGCTGCCCGGATTTCCTGAGCTTCTTTACCGTAGCGCATCAGTTTCTCCTGCTCTATTTCTTTTCGTGAAAACAGGAAAAGTTCTTTAAGCAAAGCATAATACTCAATGGCAGCCTGCTGAACTTCTTTTCCTTTTTTAACGCCTTCTGTATCTGTTTTTTCGATGTCTTTAAT
Organism: Chryseobacterium endalhagicum; assembly: GCF_016745235.1. Classification (GTDB taxonomy): domain Bacteria; phylum Bacteroidota; class Bacteroidia; order Flavobacteriales; family Weeksellaceae; genus Chryseobacterium; species Chryseobacterium endalhagicum. The sequence continues at coordinate 2,090,438 of NZ_JAELVM010000001.1, forward strand.
AACCGTATTGAATGCAGCTTCCTCTTTGTCTATGGTATTCAGAGCTTTGGCATAGTCATGAGCGATCAGATAATTCAGCTTGACGGATTCAAGACCTTTTTCACCGATCAGCATCGCCTTGACCTGAGATTCTTTTTTAGCAAGAACTTCATTGAGACCTGTGGCTTTTTTGTTACTGCATGAATAAAAGACAGTAAGTATTAAAGCTGCAAACAAGACCGGACTGAAAATTTTACGGATCATAAGGTTCAGTTTATAGTAATTCAATTTAAAGGTAAAAAATAATTCCTTATCAACCGTTCGGAACCTGTGCTTTTTCATAGATAAGTCCTCCGGATTTCAATTCATTCCAAAAATCTGCGGGAATATCTGCATTCAAAGCATTTACATTATCCTGAACCTGTTTCGGGCGGCTGGCTCCGGGAATAATAGAAGCGAATTCATCAGAAGCCAGCACAAAATGTAAGGCAGCATGCACAATATCTGTATTATATTTTCCTGCAATTTCAGCAATCCGGGCTCTTTTTTCTGCCATTCCTTTTGGAATCACATCCTTGTAATTGTACCGTTCCCGGCCTGCAATATATCCTGAATTGTATCCTGCACCGGAAACCAGTTTTACGCCTGCTTTTTTTACGGCTGGCAGAAGTCTGTCAACCGCATCTTCATGTTCCAGGATTGAATACTGTGTGGCAGAAAGACAGATATCAGGATCCGCAGAATCGATACAGTCCAGAATGGGTTCAATTTTATTCACACCCATGCCCCAGGCCTTGATTATTCCCTGGTCGCGTAATTCGGAAAGAACTTTGAAAGCCCCTTTCCTTGCCTGTTCCAGAAAATAGGGATAACGGTCTCCTACCTGATCTTCGGAAAGGTCATGAATATAAACAATGTCAATATGATTCAGTCCGGTTCTCTGAAGACTGTCTTCGATGGATTTTTTGATGGCATCGGCTGTGTAATCATGTTTAAAATCATAATTCAGCGGCTTCTTCCACATCGTAGGCGGAACTTCAGATTCAGGAACTTCATGGAAAAGCCTTCCCACTTTAGTTGAAAATAGGAAATCATCTCTTTCCTTATCCTTTAAAAAATCTCCGAATCTTCTTTCACTTTTCGTCAGTCCATACCAGGGAGACGTATCAAAATAACGGATTCCCAGATCCCATGCAGCCTGAAGTATTGTTTGCGATTCTTCATCACTGATATCTTCGAAGGCAGTTCCTATGGCTACTCCACCTAAGCCTAATCTGTACTTTTCATTTAAAATGTCTGTTTTCATATGATTGTATTGAGTGTTGGTGGTAAACAGGATGCAAACATCGTGCTTTTCAATTCTTATATTATGTTAAATGTTTGATTTGCTATTCCTTTGGTCCTGTTATTGAATGAAATACATACACCACCCCATATTCATTGTATATGAAAAAGCATATCGTAATCGCAGGAGGAGGATTTGCTGGCATCAATCTTATCAAATCCCTCAGAAACGACAAAAGATTCAGAATCACGCTGGTTGATAAAAATAATTATCATTTCTTTCCGCCGCTGATCTATCAGGTTGCCACCTCATTTATTGAAGCCTCCAATATCAGCTACCCTTTCCGTAAATTATTCTCTAATGATAAGCACGTAAGTTTTCATATGGGAAATCTTATCCGGGTAACTCCTGAAAACAGGACTTTGGAAACAGATACCGGAACTCTGCATTATGATTACCTGGTTCTGGCCATGGGAACAGAATCTAATTTTTTTGGAATGGAAAATGTCCGGAAACATGCACTCCCGATGAAAACCATAGAAGAAGCACTTTATTTACGGAACCATATTTTGCTGACCCTGGAAGAAGCGGCCCGGAATAAAGACATAAAAGAAGCTGAAAAACTACAGAATATTGTGATCGCTGGAGGTGGTCCTACCGGTGTGGAGCTGGCTGGAATGCTGGCAGAAATGGGAAAATATATTGCACAGAGAGAATATCCTGAAATTAAACTCAGCCTGTCCAGTATTTATCTGATAGATGCATTACCGTCCTTGCTTTCTCCCATGAGTACAGTGGCTCAGAAAACAGCTTATGAAACCTTAAGGGAATTAGGCGTTAAAATTCTGCTGAATGTTTCCGTCAAAGATTATAAAGACTGTAAAGTCATTCTGAGCGACGGCAAATCGATTGAAACAGAGACTCTGATCTGGACCTCCGGAGTTATAGGCAGAGAAGTTCCCGGTATTCCCGAAGAAAGTATCGGAAAAGGAAGAAGGCTCCTTGTAGATGCTTATAACAAGGTGGAAAATACCCAAAATATTTACGCTGTTGGTGATCTCTGTCTGATGCTGTCTGAAGAAAAATATCCGAATGGTCATCCGCAGCTTGCTCAGGTAGCCATTCAGCAGGGAAAAAATCTGGCGGCCAATTTTCAGCGTATAGAAGATGAAAAAGTACTGCATTCCTTTGAATATAATGATAAAGGAAGCATGGCAATTATTTCAAAATTCAATGCTGTGGTGGATCTTCCAAAGTATTCTTTTAAAGGCTTCCTGGCGTGGCTCACCTGGCTTTTTATCCATATTATTCCTCTGGTAGGGTTCCGCAGTAAAGTTCAGCTGGCAATGGACTGGTTCCGCCTGTTTATTACCAACAATCCTTCCATAAGGCTCATTCTGTATCCTAAGAAAAATACGAATAACGGAACAACATAAAAAGGCTGAAAGCTGGAACAGAGAGGATGAAAGTTACTATTAGACAATCATACTAAACAACTGCCTTTAAATTCGTTGAAGCTGATTAAAAAATTAGTTAAAACAGCGGTATTTGTGCTGTTGGACTTCAATAGCTTCCCTCCTCAGGCTTCAAACCTCCTGACCCTATTATACAAACAAAAATGTCTTAACCCAAAATAAAATAACCTCCCGAGATGAGAGGTTATTTTTATGTATAATTTAGATTTTTATGAATTACTGCTCCACAATGGTCAGAACGTTGTAGCCTCCTGTATTCAGAAGAGGACGTTTGTCCGGATCCCAGGATACATTGATCCATACAAAAGGTCTCAGTTTATCACCTGCATTCAGGTATAAACTTGCAGTGGATGCAGAGCCTACGATCACAGCATTGGGCGAATTTCCGGTATCCTGTGGATAGCCGTTATTGGTTTTAATTCTCTGTATAACGGCATTGGAAGCGTTTCTTACTTCCCAGATGGCCTCCGTCTGGTTTTGCCCAAAACTGGTATTCACCTGGCTTGGAGCCAGCGCAAAAGTAAAAGTAACGAAGTAAACGCCTGCTCTCGGGGCAATAAACTCTCCTGTAGCAGGATTAAAGTTCGTTCGTGGCTGTCCGGAATCCGAATCTAATTTTTCAGTCCATGATGTAAGATAGGCTGAAGATCTGCCCGGAATTCCGTCTGTATAATCTCCTGTCGGCCATAAACCTGTTTCAAAAACAGTAGAATTGTTATTGGTTTTTTCGGCCATAACAATAATTCTCGGTTTTCCGTAAGGGAGAATCGGTACCCAGACCGTCCCATCCGAATATTCTATATATCCCTGTACTCCAATGGCCGGATTCGGGTTGTAGCGCATCGCTCCGGCTCCGGCTTCAGCAGCGGTCTGATTGGTCATTCCTATCGCCATAGAACCATTGGCTCCGTTTCGAAGATCGATGGCTGTTTTAGGAGCAGCGACGCCTACGCCCATTTTTCCTGTTTTATCAATAATGACCTTTTCAGTAGTACTGATCTCAACGGCATTGGTTGAAGCCGGATTAGCATTACCTATGCCAATCTGAGCGAATGTTATATGAGGAAGAATTCCAAGGCCCAGGAATACTAGTGTTTTTATATTGAATTTCATCTTTTTCCGTTTTTATAGTTCGTAAATGCTGATACTGTTATTCGTACCGCTGTTGGCTGTGTTGATATTTCTGCTGCCTCCGAAATTGTGGAATACCTTGAACTGTATCGTATTGCCCGCTGATAAATTGAAAATAGCTGTACAGTTACCGCCCACAATATTATTCACCGTAGAAACATCCCATGCCGGATATGAATTGACACTTCTGTAAGTCTGGATATTATTTGTGGATGCATTACTTTCGATAATGGTTTCTATCCTTGAATTCTGGGCAATATTGCCATCTGCCAGCGTAATATTGAAGGAAACTATATAAAACCCGGTTCTTGGTGCTGTAAAGGTTCCTGAGGTGGCATTAAAATTCGATTGGGAATCGGTAAGCACAGCCCATCCGTTTACCAGTGTTGTGGAATTGTTGGCAAGAGCCAGGGCACTGTTTTTGTTGGCCAGAACCAAAGCTTTTGGAGGCAGGGTCATCGGAAGGTTATGCCAGGCTACTCCATCCGAATACTGGATAATATTTCCGGTGCTGTAACGTATTGCTCCTCCACCGGCTGCAGCAGCGGTCTGCGTACTTGTTCCCAAACCAATGATTCCCTTCTGATCTGCAGAACGGACATCTACTTTAGTTTTGGGATTTAAAAGTCCCACTCCCAGTTTGCCTTCAGAGGTCACCACTACATCATTGAGGATCTGAGGGGCGGAAGGCGGCACACTGCTGTTGTCTTTTGCACCGTCTACATGAAAGGTCTGCATGGGATCTTTGGTGTAGACCCCTACTTGTGCCTGCAGAGAGAATGGCAGGAAAAAGATCAGGAACTGATATAAAGTTTTTATTTTCATTGTGTATTTTTTAATGTTCAATAATGGTCAGGTTGTTGAATCCCGCGTCCGGGTGTGTCCAGTCTGCATTTGCTCTTAATACCCTTGCTCCGGATCCTGTGATATTCTGATTAAGCTGCGGACGGACAGTCTGGTTGGCGGCTAAACTTACAGTAATCACCGCAGAACCTCCTACCTGTGCTTCTTCATTGCCACGGGCAAATGTTTTGTAAGAGCGGGCCAGGATAGAGCCTGTAGTAGGACTGTAGAACTGGCTGGTGACTTCAGAAGAATTGGCTACTGTACCTGAAACAAAATTGTAGGTCATCAAAAATGTGTAAACTCCGGCTCTGGGTGCAGTGAAGATTCCTGTGGCAGGATCAAAGCTTCCGGAAAGATCTCTTACCTCGTCCCATCCGGTAATATTTACATCGGTATTGTAGCCTACAGAAAAGGCGTTGGTCATTCTTGCCACGACTACAGCTTTTGTAGGAAGAACAAGTGCGGCTTCCCAGACACTTCCGTCGGAAACCTGAATCCTGGCCTGGGCAGGCTCGTATCTCACGGCACCGGCACCGGCCGCACTGGCTGTCATGGTGGTAGAGCCCAACCCTATGGCATTCTGCAATCCGGCTGAACGCATATCCAGCTTTACAATGGGGTTTAAAACGCCAGCTCCTATAAAACCGGAATTGGTAATGATCAGATCATTGCTGAGTTCTGTGGGAGTGGGTGAAGCTGTGTTATCTTTTGCACCGTCTATGTGCAGGATTCCCAGCGGATTGCTGGTACTGATTCCTATCTGCGCACCAATATGCGCCGAAGCCAGGATGGCCAGGGATAGCAAACTTTTTTTCATTAGATGTGTGTTTAATAATTTTATTTGGAATCTGCTGATTTTAAAATGTTTACTACCACCAGAAACCAAAGCACAAAAGTAAATCATTCTTTTCAGGCTTTTTCAAAAATTTAAAAATAACCGTTATTTTATGCATACAAAATTTAAAAAAATATTGAAGGTATTCAAATACATGTTGTGAGATATTCAGAAAAAACAACATGAAATAACCTTCATAAACATTTATTATACAAATATTTGTAATTTTTTATCTGAATATATATCCTTTTTTACTTTTAAAGGAATTTCTTCTTCCAGCGGGCAATGGTATTCCGGCTCAGTTTAAAATGCCTGGCCAGCTCTGCATTATTATAATTCTTATTTTTCTGATAATTGAGGATTTCAAGAATAGACTTCCGGTCGAAAGAACGGTGTTTCTGATTAAAGGTGAAAGCCGCTTCATCTTCTTTGCCGCTAAGGATGCTGCTGCAAATGATAACGTCCAATATGGAGAAATCTTTTTTTGAGAGTATCGCAGCAAAAGCTTCTTTTTTTTCAGGAAATCTTTCGTTGATGAGATCGGTGTAGATTCTTTTATAATCGGGAATATTTTCCATTGTGTTTTTTTGAGTTTTATTTTTCCATCAGGTTATATTTGTGAAGCCATTTGTAGAGGGTGCTTTTAGGGATTTTATAGTCGGAAATCACTTTGGATTTCGTCATCTCCCCTTTTCTGATCTTGTCCAGGACAAACTCGATGATCTCTTTGGTATAAAGGCTTTTACGAAACACAGGGAGCGAATCCGGTATTTTTTTCTTCTGCATGTAATTCATCGAAGACTGCGGAGAGTATAAGATCAGATGCTGGGAATAGAGCCTGAAAAAATCGTATTCCAGCAGCTTGGACCAGCGAAGCAGCATTTCCGTGTCAAAAGCCGAAGATTCATACATGTTCAGGATCTCTTCTTCTCTGCAATTGAGGAATTTACAGATCCGTGACATTTCAATGCCGTTCCCGGCCACCTTTTCTTTGATCATCGACCCAATGTTCAGATTTTTTAAATCCATACTGTTTTTATATTGTTTTGTGTTTTTTAGTGGATTTTGGGACAGAATTTAATGTTTGGGATGCATAAAGGAAAAGCAATAGGGCAAAATTTCCAATTGAGGGATCAGAAAATTTTGACGGAATTATTGCTTTTCATAGATGTGTTTTAGAATTTTTTAAGCCTGATTTTGTTTCCTTCTACAACCAGCATATCCTATTCTGGTACAACATTAGAGTTTTCCCTGGAGATGTAAAAACATGCGGTGTTATAAATTCCGAATCCCTTACCGCAATTAATCTTCCTGTTCATTTTATTTTTAACGCGATTTTCCAAAGCTCTGTTAATTCTTTTACGTTCCGGCCGCAAAGACACTCTGTTAAGCAAAGGCTGTCTGCTGTTTTGTTGGGAAGAAAGCTTCCATTTCCTTTAAGAGAGGGGCAATATTAGACCTTTCTCCGGGAATGAAAAAGAAAAGGATGAGACTATTTCTGAAAAAAGAGGCCTTTAAAAACCTGTTTTTACCACAAATAGAATCAACACAATTTAAACTGATTAATTGAATTTAAATTATTTATTATCAATTGATTAAAAATATTAATTCATAATTTAAATTCTGAAAATATTACACTATTATTATGATTTAATTATTAATATTGTACTTAATTTGCTCCTTCAAAAAACACATGATGAAGAATACCGTTTTACTTTTGATCTGTTTGATTTTCGGATTTTACCAGGCTCAGCTCAATCCCGAACTTTCTACCATTTCCCAAATTGATTCGGCAGTTAACCAGGCTGATGAACTCTACAAAACCAATCCGGCCCAATCCATAGAACTTTTAAATGCAATTCATCAAACTTCAAAAAAGAAAGGGTATAAAAAAGGAATACTTGAGAGCAGTGTTATGCTGATGGCCAGATATTACGACGCCGGAAACCATAAAAAAGTAATTGATCTGAGCGGAGAAGCTGAAAAACTTGCACTGAATGCAAAAGATGATGCCAGACTAGCCAATATCTACAGACTCAGAGCTTCATCATATACGGAGCTCGGCTTTAATAATGAAAGTATCAGAGACTTCAGAAAAGCATTGAAAATAGCTGAAAAAGTGGATTCTAAGGACAGAAAGAATTATTTAAAATCCTTAATTTATACGGGAATCAGCGGGCATTCTGCTCATGTCAATGCTCCGTTGGACTCTGTCATTTATTATCAGAAAAAATCGTTGGAAAGTGTTGTTAATATCGGAAACAGCACAGAATATATCTCAAAAAAACATCATCTTCTGGCCTTGTCTTATATGAATCTGGGCATGACCAGCGTGGCCTCTCAGCGGATTAAGGATGCTGAAAATTACTTTAGAAAAGCATTGGAAATAGCTAATAATGAACAATATAAAATTCCAAAAGATTTGAATATTACTGTTCTGAATGAATATGCATGGCTCTATTATGATCAGAAACAATATAACCTGGCCATACAATATGCCCAAAAAGCAGAAAAGTCTGAAAAAGTAATAAGCATTCCCTATATCCGAAGAGATATTTATGAGGTAAGCTTCAAATCTTATGTGGAACTTGGCGAAAAAGAAGCTTCCAAAAAATACATGAATCTCTATACCAAACTGAATGACAGTCTGGTGAATGAGGAAAAGAAAACGATCAATTCTCCTGTTAAACAGATTATGGATGAGCAGGGACAGATCCATACCTGGAATATTCAGAAAATCCTGATGTTTTCTGCGGGTTTCATGATCATTCTTTTGACAGCGGGTATTATTTTCTGGAAGAGAAATCAGAAAAAACTTCATGAAAGATATGATACAGTGATTAAAAATCTTAAAGCGGCCAACCAGCCTCCTGCTGAGCATATAAAGCCTGAAGTATCAGAGAAAAGCATCAACATCACAGATGAAACGGTAAAAACAATTCTTACCAAGCTGGAGAAATTTGAAAAGTCCCAGAAGTTCATCAAAAAAGATCTCAGTCTGACTTCCCTTGCCAACGATCTGAATACCAATACGCGGTATCTTTCTGAGATTATCAAGCAGTATAAAGAAAACAGTTATAATAATTACATCAACGGTCTGCGGATCAGTTATATTACCAATAAACTCTATGAAAATCCTATTTACAGGGAATACAAGATCAGCTATCTGGCTGAAGCCTGCGGGTTTTCGTCCCGGGAAGTTTTTGCCGTTATTTTCAAGAAGGAAACCGGGGTAAGTCCCTCCTATTTCATCAATAATCTCAGAAAAGACAGCCTGGAATCTGCATCACAGAATTTCATTCAGAATCCGGAATAAAAGTTTTTTGAAAATTATTTAAAACTAATTATTTTACACTTTATCAATCACTTGCAGTAAGTTTTCTTCCTGTTGAGATGATTGTAAACAAATTACTTATCCAGATATTTCATAAATTTACGGAACCATTATGGTTTTAAAATTGGTTCCAGGTGAAAATTCACAACAAAAAAAAGTATTTAAGCTTTCTAAAATTCAAAAGAGACTTTCAGGAATACGGACTGGAAAAGGCGCGAAGCTACGAGCTTGTCCTCCATTGGCTGAACAACAGGCTCAGCCGGAATCAGTTTCTGGTGCTCTCCGGAATTCTTGTGGGCTGTACGGCCGGACTTGCCGGTGTCGTGCTGAAAACTCTGGTGCATACCATTCACAATTTTATTACCCATAATGTGCATTTTGAATATCAGATCTTATTTTATATTGTCTTTCCTTTTTTAGGAATTGTACTTACCACGGCTATTGTGATCACTCTATTTAAAGGTCAGGACAGGAAAGGGATTGGTGCAATTTTGTATGAAATTGCCCAGAATTCAAGCATCGTGGCTTCCGTAAAAATGTATTCCCAGATTATTCAGAGTGCAGTAACGGTTGGGCTTGGTGGTTCTGCCGGTCTGGAAAGTCCTATAGCAGTGACGGGAGCTGCCATTGGTTCCAATTATGCCCAGACCTACAGACTCAGCTATAAAGAAAGAACGCTTCTGTTAGCAGCCGGAGCTACAGCCGGGATTGCTTCAGCATTCAACGCACCGATCGCAGGGATTATGTTTGCCTTTGAAATCCTTTTAACCGGGGTTGTTTTCACGGATTTTATTCCATTGGTGGTTGCTGCGGTGTGTGGAAGCCTTTTATCAAGGGTTTTGCTTCAGGAAGATGTACTTTTCAGATTCTATACAAGAGAGGCTTTTAATTACAGGAATGTTCCTTATTATCTGATCCTGGGCATTGTAACCGGGCTGTATGCTCGTTATTTTGTTGTCATTTCTCAGAAAGTGGAACATTTTATCAAAGGCCTTAAGCTTTCGAGGATGCGTAAAGCCATGTTCGGAGGTTTGGTGCTGTCATTGCTATGTGTTCTTTTTCCGCCGCTGTTTGGTGAGGGATATGAGACTGTGAAAGCTTTTACCAACGGAAATACGCATTCTATCATCAGAAACAGTTTTTTCAGATATTTTGAGATCGGCAATTGGACCATTATTATATTTCTGGTGCTGGTATGCCTTTTAAAGGCTTTTGCAACGTCTTTTACGATATTCAGCGGTGGGAATGGCGGTAACTTTGCTCCGTCCCTTTTTGCGGGCGGTACGGTAGGTTATTTGTTTGCCATTGTTTGCCAGCAGATCGGGTTTACCGATGTTCCGGTAACGAACCTTGTTCTGGTGGGAATGGCCGGAGCCATGAGCGGGGTTCTTTATGCGCCTCTTACGGCGATATTCCTGATTGCTGAATCCAGTTTCGGGTATGATCTTTTTATTCCGCTGATGATTGTCTCCATTATGTCTTATCTGATTGCCAAGTGGTTTTCCCCGATTTCTCCGGAGCTGAAATCCCTGGCTGATGAAGGAAAAATACTGACAAACAAACATGATAAAAACCTTCTCTTTGCATTGAGAACGGAAGATTTTATTGATCAGTATTCGGAGAAAATCAATGAAAATGCCTCTGTCACCGAATTGTTTGAACTGGTGAAAAACGGTAATAAAAATATTTTTGCAGCAACCGATGAAGCTGGAAAGCTGAAAGGAATTCTTACGCTGGATGATATCAGACCTTATCTTTTCAACATAGAAACTGAAGGCTCCATGATGGTTTCCCAGATTATGAAAGCTCCGCCGGCCGTTATTCACAGAGAAAACAGACCTCTGGAAATTCTCCAGATCTTTGATGATACCGGAATGTGGTATCTTCCCGTAACCAGTGAACATAATGATTTCATAGGGTTTATCTCAAAATCGTCTATTCTGATGAGCTACAGGCAGCTTTTAAAAGAATATTCCGATTAATTTTTTTAACCACAAAAGATTTCAAAAGTTTTATTTTTAAGTTAAACACATTGAGAATAAAAAGTACGCTTATGTTAAAAATATTTTCAATCATCTGCGAAAATCTGAGTAATCTGTGGTCAATAAATTTCAACCCAGAATCTGGGCAATCTGTGAGAACTAAAAAGCCTTTAAAAACATAGAAAGCGGCCTGAAGGCCGCTTTCGTAATATAATCAAATATCTTTAAAGCTTAAGGACAAGGGGTTTGAGAATATCCTCCATTGCTGTTTGGCTTGGCGTTTATTTTCTTGAAATTTCCATTGCTGTCCATTTTGGTCAGTGCAATTCCTGAATTGTATTTATCCAGTACATACGCCATTCCTGTTTCCCTGTTCGAAATATTTATATAATCTGAAAACATGTTTCCGGAGAAATTAGGAGCAAACCCAGGAACCTGGTGCTGCGGAACATTGGCAATAAATGAGGCAAATAAATTCGGGTTGGTAATAACCAGCGCATAAACTGTCCCGTTAGGATTTACTACATATCTGGTATTAAAACTCGGGTGGCTGTTGTAATATTGTATCATGCTGTAAACGTCTCCAGCAGACGGCGGCGAATTTTCAGGATGATTATGGATATCAGCTTCAGGATAGTTGTACGGATTGTTGATACTACCCTGATTGGCATTCAATTCCTGTACACCCGTTGCTTTAAGCTCACCGTTGGGAGTATCTCTTCCAAGACCTACCCCATTTTCTTTTCCGTTCTGGTTGAAGTTATTCAGAATTCCCTGTTTGGCATCACTGAACTTTTGGTTTTTAGAATTGTCCGTAGCTTTTTGCGAGCCTTCTTTCGCTTTGGTACAAGGATCATTCGGGTTATTGGTTGGTGGAATGATCACAATAGGAGGAATCGGCGGACCTGTCGGAGGCTGCGGATTTGTTGGCGGATTAGGCACTGTGATTACCACTTCTTCAATAGAGCCGTGGCATTTTTTTCCACAGGAATCCATATCTCCGTCTCCTGAGCGTGCTGAAGAAATATCTGAAATAATTTTCCCGTCAACCACCTGAATCTGGTATCTCATAGAGCCTTCCAGTGCGATGTAGGTTACATTTCCGGTCATTTTTTTCATAATCTCGTGAGCTCCGAGCCTGTGGTCTTCCGCAGAAAATTTCTCAATGGCTTCAAATTTCCATAAGTGGCCGGAAACTTTATCACCATCAATTCTGAAGGTAAGCTCTTCAATCAGTTTTTCACTTTCGTTTTTTACCGGAACTGAGATCAGAATCACATTGTTCTCATGTTTGAAAGTTCTGGCATTTTCCCATTCAATCTGCTTTCCCGAAATAACAGCCATATCCTTTGCATAGTTCTTTCTGATGTAAGAAAGTGGATCTTCCTGAAGCTGTACCGTTTCAGTTTCACGTTCCAAGGCATCATGAGCACATCCCTGCAGGGAGAATAAAGACAGCATGCTTCCCAAAAGGAAGAGTGGCAGCAATTTTTTCTTCATAGTTTTTAGTATTTAAAGGGCGCAAATATAAAATAAATCCTATAAATGAGAAATAAAAAAACAAATAGTTTTCTCAGAATTAATAATAGATTCATGAGATATTCATGAACGCACTTACTTTTATCTTTGTTCATATTCCATAAAAATATCCGTTCAGTATACCGAACGGATATTTTTATAAAGTTGAAATAATTTTATTTGGTTTTATTAGCCGGATTGGAAACAGGTACGCGGGTAAACTTAATAGGATCAAGAGTGGGTTCCAGCTTGGTGGTTATAGAGATTATTTTCCCTGCATCATCCGTTTGAAAATTAAAATTAGAATCTTCATCAGCATCTTTATCTACCACATTATTCTTAACCTCCATTGGGGTAAAGATGTCGTAATGCCTGTGTGATAAATAGAATTCTCCTTTTGGAGCCTGAGCAAAAAGAGAGTCATTTTTAACCGTAATATGAAAAGTTCCATATCCCGGATGCCTGTAATCTCCCGCAAAATCCTGTAAGGCATGGGATGGTTTTGTACCGGTTACTTTAGTTTTTGAGGTTTCTTTCTTTGTTTCGGTAAGCTTTTTCTTAGCCTCAGTCTGTTTTTCTTTCAGATAGGCAATCCAGTCGGTTTCCTGAGTGGCAAGTAAAAGGTCGGAAGCAATATTTCTGGCCAGTACAGGCAGCATGGATCCATTCTGATTGGTAAGCACTACCATTCCGATATGATCGTTGGGAAACAAAGAAACATTCGCTGAAAAACCATCAATATTCCCTCCATGTTCCAGACGGTAATGCCCTTTGTATGAAGAGACAAACCAGGCATATCCATAGCTGTTAAGATGCTGGTCAGGAAATTTCGGATCAGCAACTCCATTGATGATAAACAGCGGATTGATTGCTTTTTTCACATAAGCTTCCGGAAGTACCTGCTTTTCTTTATACTTCCCTTTATTCAGCCATACTTCTATCCATCGGGTCATTTCAAGAGCACTGCTGTTGATGCTTCCTGCAGGACTCATAGCCGCAATATTATAATAATCCATGGCTTTAGTGGTTTCCATATTTTTCCATTCATAGCCTGTCGCCATATTTTTTGCCCGCTTCATTTCTGCATAGCTCAAATTGGAGTTTTTCATTTCCAGAGGAATAAAAAAACGTTCCCGGATATTATCTTCCCAGGATTTGCCCGTAATTTTTTCCGTAATCATCCCCTGAATAAGATAGCCGAAATTATTGTAATACCACTGGGTACGGATGTCTTTGAAAGGCTCATGATATTTTATTCTGGCTAAAAGACTGTCCCTGTTTTCTATAGGAAACAGATACCATGACATATCATGTCTCGGCAGTCCGGAGCGATGGGAAACCAGATCTTTAATGGTAAGCTCAGAATTAAGCAGATCATTGTAAAACTCCAGCTTTGGCAGATATTTCCGTGGTCTGTCATCAAAGCTCAATCCATGCTCGGCTTCCATAATTCCCAGCAGACCGGTTGTAAATGCTTTAGTTGTGGAGCCAATAGCAAATAAAGTATTCTCGTCTGCTTTTTGTTTCTGTTCTATATTACTGTACCCGAATCCCTTACTATACACCACTTTATTATTTTTAACAATGGCAATAGAAAAACCGGGTGCATGCGTTTCTTTTAATAAAACTTCAAGCTTATCATCCAGCTGTTTGGTTGGAAAAGAAGTTTGAGAAAATGCGAACGTGCAATTGAGCAGAAAAACAAATAGTATACTGAGCTTCATAAAAATGTATTTTCACAAAAGTAATAATTTGTTATCCATACTGAGTTATATAATTAACAGTTTACAGAATGTTCATAATGATCCTGTTATCTTGCTTTTATCTCATGATTTTAATGTAATTTTTTCTCCTGGGAATACAAAAACAGCCTCCGCAATGGAAGCTGTTTTGATCTATCAATTAAAAAAAATACGGTTACTTTTCAGCCTGAGGAATCTCAATAGCTGTAAGCACCAGTTTATATTCCTGCAGCTGCAGTTCTATAGTTTTCAGTCCGTTTTTAAAGAAATTTGAGGTATTAAACATCTGGTGATAATACTCAATACCTCCCAGCACATTCTTTTTGAACGTGTTCCATTTCTTGGTCTGTGAATTTGTAATCTGCACGGAAGAATTGCTTATTTCCTTTTTAAGATAATCCACATACATTTTCAGTTCATTGATGAACATATTCGGGCGATGATTATCAGGAAGGATGTTGGTATTTCCATAGATATGCTGTACCATTTCCGCAAGGGAAACTTCTTTATCAAAAAAGGCAAGATTAGGTCCCGGACATATCACAACACCTTGCTTTTCACCTTTTATTTCAAGGTTCTGTTCCATGTAGGCAGCATTCACCAATCCTACGCATAAACAGGCTTTATCGGTAATTTCAGTCTTTCTTTTATTAAATTCCGCAGCGGTAAGTTGAGGATCGGCTTCAAGTTCTTTCAACTTAATATCCTGATACTTTTTAGAAGCTGTACACGTTCCCTGCGGCGAAAATTCTTTGCTTAAGGCCAGCAGTTTTTTAGGACATGAACTTCCATATTTTCCGGCAGCTTCTTTCTGCTCTTTTAAAAGCCCGTTGGACGTTCCTCTTACTGTATTGAAAGGCACTCCCAAAGGCGAGATATTGCTCAGATAGAAATCTTTTTCTCCCGATTTTAAAAGTAAATTCCTTGTTTCGGTATCCACAGAAGTCGCTTCAGGAACCAGCAGAAACGGAGATCCCCATCCCACACTGTCAACCTTATAATTGTCAAGAAGAAATTCATGCTCTTCCGAGGTCCCTACGCCGCCCTGAACGGTAATTTTCATTGCCAGAGGCTCAGAAACCGTATGTCTGCCTTTTTGTTCCAGTGCTGTGATCATTAATGCATGGGCCGACTGGATCAGGTCATTCTTTTTCTGCTTAAACTCTTCCATAATAGGCCCAAGCAGCATTCCTTCCGTGGCAAAAGCGTGTCCTCCGCAGTTAAGTCCGGATTCTATCCTGTATTCGGAGATCCACAGGCCTTTTTTCGCGAGAAAATTCCCCTGGATCATGGCGGAACGGAAATCGCTTACTTTAAGAATGATCTTCTTTTTCAATAGCCCGTTCTCATCCGGAAAGAAATCATCAAATTCTTCGATATAGCTGTACAGACGTGGATTCATACCCGCAGAAAGTACCATGGAAGAAGATAATTTACTTTGCGCAAAACCACGAAGCGAAGCATGGGCATCATTGAACATCACCGGAAGCTGCTCATCCTTTTTGTAATTGTCTTTGTCAACTTTCGTCATGATGTTGACGTCAATACTTCCCGGTTTTAAATTGGATTCAATGAAATTTTTAATGTTTGAACCTAAATGATCTTTCTGATTCACAAGGTTCTGAAGCCCGGTTTTCAAATCTGAAGTGTTCGGCAGTATGGCCACGAAATTCTTTAAAGCTTCCCTGTTTTTGGTGATTTCCTGCTTGAAAGACTCAAATTTTTCATTCACGATATCATCTACCATATTCAGATAATCCGTAATTCTTTTTGCCCTGTAATCTTCTGTTTTGGTAGAAATTCCTAAATAATCAAGATTGAATTTCCTGTTGTAAAAACCTTTCATTTTTTCCAGGATCTCGTCATCGATAATGGAAATAACGGAAGAAATTCCATATTGGGCAACACGGATCGGGCTGTCTATGGTATACGCCAGACCCATCACCGGAATATGGAAATTGTGTAATGGTTTATGTGTCATTTTATTTTGATAAAAATTCTTTCTCTCACATCAATTAAAAATCCCGGAATATTCGCTCTTATTGAGGAAAATTATTCATTCAGAACTTTTAATAGACCTAAATTTAACATTTTAATATTAGCTATGCATTAAATAATACTTGTAATATCGGAAATATGTTAAATATCATTGTTTATGAAAGAATCTACCAAGCCTATATAACAATCGGCTCATAATAAATTGAAAAACTATTCAAAATCCAGAAAGCCCTCCGCCAGTTTTTTCCACTGGATTTTGGAAATCCCTACCATTCCGCCTGCGGCTACAAAAAGGTTTCTGACAATATCTATCAATTCTGCATTAAGATTAGGACTTTCATTACGTCCGTATACTGCCGCTTTTAAATGATCCGGAGTTCTGGAAATCATAAAAGTAGATGTGGCTTTAGGACTGTAAAAATGGGCAATATGATGATTATGTTTGTTTTTTGGATCTTCGGACGGTCTGCAGGTGATCATAATGCTCTCACTTCCGGGGCTGCTGTCTTCCTGAAAACACAGATCGGTAATTTCTACCCAGTCGTATCCTTTTGATTCTTTTTCTCCCGGGCCGGGAATATCTATCCGTATAAAATCGCCTTTCTGAGGAGGTCTTTCTGTTTCAGTTCCTTCACGGTCAAAAAGTCTGAAATCTGCAAACCCTTCACCGCAATAGCTTTTCCATTTGCTTACAGAGAAGAATCTTTTTTGCAGGATTTCAAATTTCAGCGGAAGAAGTCCGGGGTCAAATTGTTTTTTACTTTCGGTGTCGTGAAATCCCCCATACTGCTGCTCCGGGACACCATTCATCTGCTTCGGTTTCATTGTATTCAATTTTAAGCTAAATTAAAAAAATCAAGAGAGGATCTTTATGAGCAGAGTCACAACGGGACTTCTGAAAAAATAAAACCTCTCAACTGAGAGGCTGGTTTTAACACGTAATGTATTGAGATATATGGAATTATTAATGCATGATAAAAGTAAAAAGAATATACAGTTTATTTTATGACTGCAGTCATATACGTTAATTTCATGATGAATTTGTTAAAGTTTCCATATTATACCTTCTTTTTATAAAGTAATATATATTTTTGGCTTGAAATTTATAACCTGTGAAGGTTAAATTAATTGAAATATTGTACTGACCCGCAAGCTGTTTATACGCCTATGATAATCGATGAAAAACTTTTACTTTCGTCAGGAGCCGAATTGATCACTTATGCATTGAATGAGGTGGTTTTTAAAGAAGGTGATACGCCTAAGTATTATTTTCAGATTAAAACCGGAACAGTAAAGATCGCCAATTATCATGAAGATGGCCGGGAAGTGATTCACAGTGTTCCTTTTGACGGGCATCCCCTTGTAGAAAGCTCCTTATTTATTGATAAAAATTATCCTGTAGATGCCATCGCGATGACCCCTTGTGAAATCTTCAGGCTGGATAAAAATAAATTTCTGGAAATTATAACCAGCTCTCCCGATCTTTTTTCAAAACTGTACAGCTACACCGCGGAAAGGATGTATTACAGGCATGTGATGCTGAATAATATTTCTGCGCCTGATCCGGGAACCAAAGTAAAACGGGTGATGGACTGTATGAAGGATTACAACCAATATACCGCAAAATATTCTTATCAGTTTCCTTTTACCAGACAGCATCTGGCCTCTCTTACCGGATTGTGTGTAGAGACGGTGATCCGGGTCGTCAAGAAAATGGAAAGAGAAAAAACAGTACGAATAGAAAACGGTAAAATATTCTATTGAGCAACACTTCTCCAAACTCACCTTGCTAACAATTTCAGTAAATAACTTAATTATTTCTGCTCTTTTTGCAAGTGCAGTATTAAAGGATTACAGATAAACGAAAATAATTATCATATTGATAACCGCGCTGATTTTTAAATAGAATTAATAATTTTTAATATTTATGCCTTTATGATGTCTTGCGTAATATAAATTTTACTTATATTTGTGGATCGAAATAATTTTTTTTCATCATTTGTGTTTTTTTAAGGTCTCCTCACTTAGGGGACCTTTTTCATTATATGTACACGTAATTGTTTATTTCATGTTTAAGTGAAAATACGGAGCTCTGAATTTGGTATTTTCTACGCAAGAATATTTCCCTTTAAAGAGAGAACTTTGGTATGTTAAACAACTTAAAACATTTACACCATGTCAACATTCAAAATTAATATCATTGCAGGTCCGCTTTGGAGCAATGATGAAGCACAGAAAATCGGAGGCCGTATTGCCGCGGCCCATTTAGGCAAATTCACCGGAGAGTGGAAAACTATTGTCGAAGGCCAGATGAGCGTTATCGAGGTTGAATACAATACCCAGCCTTCCGGAAGTACAGAATACACAATGCCCGTTTTAGCAGGACCTATCTGGAGCAATGAAGATGCGAAGGAAATATGTCCTTCAATATGTGCTTCTTACGGAGGTACATGGAACGGACAGTGGAAGACAGTCGTTGAAGGCAAAATGAGCGTTTGCGAATGTACATTCAGGTTCTAGGATCCTGTTTTAGATTAATACAGATCTCCGGGGAAACCTGGAGATTTTTTTTTGCTGTGATAATAATTTTAAAGCTTAATTACTGGGTTGTTTTTATAAAATCCGTAGGCCTGGACTGCATCACAGACTGGAAGCTTCTTGTAAATGCCTGAAGACTCTTGTAGCCCACTGCATAAGCGGTTTCCGAAATGGTAAGATCTCCGGCGCTCAGGAGTTCAAGGCTTTTTATAATTCTCAAAATCTGCTGGTATTTGCTCAGCGTCATGCCCGTTTCCTTTTTAAAGATCCGTTCAAGGGTTCGTAATGAAAGATGGGAAACATCGCTAAGGTCTTCTATTTTAATATCTTCCTGATAATGGCTGTGCAGATATCCAATGGGCTGAGACAGCCGTTTGTCCATGGGAAGTCTGATGTGAAGCTGTAGTGAATGCTCCACAAATCTAGGCAATTCATTGAAAAGAGCTTTTAAAAAAAGGATCTCATCAGGATCATTAATCATACTTTTTGACCATCTTTCTGAATATCTGATCATCTCTTTTAAAACGGCAGGTACTGAGAAAACATTGATCTCATGGTGAAAAGAACTGTGCTCATCTGTTTCTGCAAACATAATCATCAGCCTGATCTTTTCCGAATGTGAATTGGTTTTATGAATGGCACCGGGAGGAATCCACGCCGCATGATTCTGTGGAAGCAGATAGATCTTTCCATCCACCGTAATATATTGGAAACCGCTTTCCACATATACCAGCTGGCCTTTTTCATGGGAGTGAAGGATGTCATCATGCCGCCAGTTGTCTTCAAACCATACAAAATAAGGTTTATCCAGTTCATCAAGATTTATGGTATCGTGTGGATTCATGTCGTTTTACGTTAAAACTTTGGCAAAATTAAACAAAACAACTGAATTAATTTTGCATTAAATATGTATTGTATGATGAAAAACGAAACAAGAAAAAATGCTTCTTATGTTTTACTGCTGATTAATGTGCTGGTTGTGATTCTGGTTTCCAGCAATCTGAGATCCCCTATTATATCCGTTTCTCCGGTTTTGGGTGACATAAAAGAATCTTTGAAACTGGACAGTTTTCAGGTCAGCCTGCTGACTTCTATTCCACTGTTTATGTTTGCTACCTGTTCTGTTCTGGTGAGCAGATTTTCGCATAAGTTCAGCATCAGCAGATTTCTGATGTACTCTTTGATTATTCTGAGTTTTGGACTGTTTCTAAGAATTACAGGCTCTCTATGGATGCTTTTTGCCGGGTCGGTTTTTATAGGCCTTGGAATCTGTATCGGAAATGTAGTGACGCCCGGATATATCAAGAATAATTTTCCTAAACAGATCGGGCTGATGACCGGGATTTTTGCAGTTTCTATGAACCTTACGGCAGCACTGGCTTCAGGTTTCAGTGTAAGAATCGGGGAATGGACAGGTTTCGGATGGCGTGGTTCCCTGGGAATATGGCTGGTTATTGCCGGACTTGGATTGTTTGTACTTGTTCTTGAGCTATTATTTAATAAGAAAAATTCCGCGCAGTCAAAAACAGCACTTACAGTCTCCGATTTTAATATGTTTAAATCTGCACAGGCCTGGAATATCAGCCTGTTTATGGGTCTGCAGTCGTTGTTTTACTATTGTATGATGGCCTGGCTGCCCTCATTTCTTAAAGATTGCAATATGCAGGGTGAAAGTACGGGCTGGGTGCTTTTTGTGATCCAGATTACGATGATTCCTATTGCTTTCTGTGCCCCGATTATTGCCGGAAAAATGAAAGACCAACGTATTCTTATTGCTTTGATCTGTACTTTAATGTTCGGAAGTACGATAATGTTTGCCTGGCTTCATTCGCAGTGGATCTATGTCAATGCAGTGATTATCGGAATTTCTAATGGACTGTCGTTCAGCTTATCGATCCTTTTCTTTTCAACCCGAACAAAAAACAGCGCGAATGCCGTAAAAATATCGGGGATGGCGCAATCCGTGGGTTATCTGATTGCAGCTTTCGGACCGCCGGTTTTTGGAAAGCTGCACGACTGGGATATTTCATGGAAAAGTTCTTTTTATTTTCTGAGTTTTGCAGTAATACTGATGTTCTACTTCGGCATGAAAGCGGCGAGAAATAAATGTGTTGAAGATTAAAGATGAGGCTTTAGGAAAGGTTGTCTCAAAATAAGGCGACCTTTTTTCTGACTAGGTACCCAATAACATTACTGATACCATTAAGCGCGGCTTCTACCACCAGCTTCATCACTGACAAAGTCAGAATTCTTTGCCTTCCTCAGATAAAACGGTTTGTTAGATAAGCTTTGCGATAAAAATCCTATATTTTTAGAGCTGCAAATTTTTTTTTGGATTCCGGTTTGTAGTGGATTCTTAGAAATACAAATTTTAGTAAGCTTAAATTAAGGATTTAACGCAAAGTTTCCATGAAATATATGTTTGATTTAAGTAAAGCAAAGAATTCTGACTTCGTCAGTGATGAAGCGTAAATAAAACATTCGCTCATACAAAAAAGGCTATCCCTTTTGAGACAGCCTCCTACTCCAAACCGGAACTTCCAGCTCTTCCTTTTCAATTTATTCTTTTTCTATTGCTGGATTCTACCCATTCCTCTTTTTGACATTTGGGACAGTTTCCGGCATTTCCTTCGGGTTTATGTTCTGTATGGCCGCAGAAAGTACAGGAATAATAACCTTCCTGATGAATATTTTTCAATAAATTTTTTAAAGAATCAGGCATAATGGGAAGTCCGTATTTCACATCTTTATCTTCGTAATAAAACACGCTGATCTCACCGGAACTCTCTTCAATAGCTGTTTCTACCTGTCCAAGCTGTGAAACACCTTTCAGTCTGAGTTCAGCAAAGAATTCGTCGCTGCCCAGATTTTCCTTTTTAAAATTATCAATGGCAAATTCACCGTTGCGGATCAGACAGATAGGACTTCCTTCCACCAGTTTTTCGAATTTCTGACTTCTCCCAATGAAAAAAGTAACAATGCTGTATAAAAAAATAATGACGATAAAAACAAGGATGGATGAAATAATGCCCACATCTTTATTGAACATCGGGTCGCCCGCAGCAGAACCCAGCCCGATGATGACAACCAGCTCAAAAATAGACAGCTGTTTTACGCCCCTTTTTCCCAAAACCCTTAATCCTATGATAATGGCAAGAAACATAATGGCAGTGCGGAGAATGATTTCCAAAAGAAAAGACCATTCTTCGTGGCCGAGAAATAATTCCTTCCAGTTGAGCGCTAAGAAAAGCAGGGACATCATAGATATTAATTTCCAGAAAGCATCCAAAAAATGCGCCATTAGTGGCTTCGGGCAGAAACCACTTCCCTTTTCAGTTAATCAAAAGAATACATTTCCTCATCCTTTAAAATAAAACATTGGTCCTGCAGATTATTTTCATTGATTTTCTCCTGAATAAATGCGCGGTCTTCCTTACAGTGGCTCACTGCCTCAAGATGTGTAACCAAAACGGAAGCTTTCGGAGCGTATCTGCACAATTGGATAATATCCTCACTGGTCATAATGATGGGATCTCCCACTACAAAGGTTGCGGCACCTCCTGCAACAATGATGTGCTGTGGATGATGCCTGTCAATTTCCGCAGCAATCCCTTCATACCAGATGCTGTCGCCAACGATGTATATGGTTTTTTCTTCTGTTTTAAAGACCAATCCGTTAACCAGTCCCATCTTATCTCCTATTTCTCCGGTTCCGTGGCGGCCTTCCGTTATAGAAATGTGGATATTTTCCCAGGTTACAGCATCTTTAATAGAAATAATATTGTTGAACCCTGCCTGTATAATCTGTTCCGCGATGCTTTCCGGACAGATTAACGGAATGCTTTTATCCAGAAGTTCAATGGCTTTACGATCCCAGTGATCGGGATGAAGATGGGTGACTGCCACAGCATCAATTGTGGACAGTTTCTCCTTTAATTCTTCTTCAGTGAACGGAAGATCAACCAATGGATTCAAAAGTTCATTATCGGTCATTGGAAACGGGCCGAGAGCGCCTTTTTCCCCAAGCATGGGATCAATTAAAATATTCTTTCCTCCCATCTGAAGTACTAATGTGGCATTGCGCCATAATTCCATTTTCATTTTGCTTAATTTTGTTTTACAAAGCTATTGTAGAATCAAGGCTAAATAATAGACGGTTACCAAAAGGTTCACCATAAATATTTTGTAACGGATGAATTTTGAAGAATTTAAAAACTGCGGGCTCAGGCGAAGCCTGGATATTCTTTCCGGAAAATGGAAACCCCTTATCTTTCAGAATCTTTTTGAGCAGGATCAGGTGCGTTTTATAGAATTGTGGCGCAATATGCCCAGGGTTTCAAAGAAAGTCCTTTCGGAGCAGCTTAAACAGCTGGAGGAAAATCATATGGTTCAACGGATTGAAGTTTACAATTTTCCTCCGGAAGTTTATTATAAGCTTACGGATAAGGCCCGTGAATTAGGTCCTATTCTCGATCAGCTGCATCAATGGGGCAATGAGCTTACTCCCTGAACAGATCCAGAACCTCCAGAATATTCCGGTAAATAAATTCCAGTTCCTCTGACGTAATGCAATACGGCGGAACCAGATACATGATATTTCCGAGCGGACGCATGATGATTCCCCGCTGCAGAAATTCGTCATACAGGATCTTTCCGGTCCCGTTAAAGTAAGAGGTATTCTGTTCGGTTTTATATTCAAAAGCGAGAATTGTCCCGGTCTGACGGATATGCTGAACATTCGGATGCTGTGCCAGAATTTTTGAAAAATCTGCATGCTGTCTGCTGATGCGGTCAATTGAGGCTAAAGTTTCTTCCTGTAATAAAAGTTCCATACTCGCCAATGCCGCAGTGCACGCCAGAGGATTTGCTGTAAAAGAATGTCCGTGAAACAACGTTTTATATTTATCATCAGACAGAAAAGCATTGAAAATTTCCTGCGAACAGGTGGTAATTCCCATAGGCATGGTGCCGCCTGTCAGTCCCTTTGAAAAGCACATGATGTCCGGTACTTCGGTAAGGTGATCGGCTGCAAACAGTTTTCCCGTTCTTCCGAAACCTGTAAATACTTCATCCTGAATCATCAGAATTTCCTGACTTCTACAGAATTTCATCAGTTCATCAAGATGTTCGGCCTTATACATCAGCATTCCTGCGGCGCCCTGAACCAATGGCTCATAGATAAAACAGGCTGTTTCCTCTGCTAAATCTTTAACCTGAGCTTTCAGACGTTCCAGATTCTCAGCATTGGGCGTATCGATAAAAACCACTTCGAAAAGCATACTTCCGAAAGGTTTTGTCCATACACTTCTTCCGCTCACAGACATAGCCCCGAACGTATCTCCATGATAAGCCTCTTTGAAAGCCAGTATCTTTGTCTTTTCCTTCCCTCGGTTATAGGCATACTGGATACACATTTTCAAAGCTGCTTCCACTGCTGTAGACCCATTATCCGAATAAAAAACCTTTTTCTGATTCTCAGGAAGCAGTTTTAATAATTTTTCCGACAACTGAACAGCCGGCTCATGAGTAAAACCCGCAAAAATAACCTGCTCCAATGTATTCAGCTGTTGAGTAACCCGTTCCGCTATGTAAGGGTGTGCATGCCCATGCAGCGTCACCCACCAGGATGAAACAGCATCAATATATTTTTTCCCTTCATCATCATACAGATAAACTCCTTTTCCTTTTACAATGGGAACAGGATCTCCTGCTGTTTTCATCTGGGTGTATGGATGCCAGTTGACGGCTTTGTCTCTTTCTGCAAGGCGGGATTGTGTTAATGTATTCATTTGTAATAAGAAATTAGAAATTAGAGGTTAGAAGTTAGAGATTAGAAGCCCTGTAACGGGTATTATCCCAAAAACCAGCAACATGACTCTCCATCATTTTAGAAATTAGAAAGTTCCGTAACGGCATCATACCCGAACCACGAAACCCAAAAACTCGAAACTCGCACCCCAAACCAGAAACTAGCAACAAGTACTCTCTTTCATCTTCATCGGTTTCAGGCCCAGTTTTTCCAGCATCTGCATGTCTTCGGAAACGCCCGGATTAGGTGTTACCAGTAAGGTTTCTCTTTCGCCTGTGAAAATAGAATTGGCTCCGGCCATAAAGCACCAGGCCTGTTCTGTTTCATTCATTTCGATACGTCCTGCGCTCAGTCTTACCATTGATGAAGGCATCACAATTCTGGCGGTAGCGATCATTCTTACCATTTCCCAGGTATCCACTTTCTCGTTATCTTCAAGCGGTGTTCCTGCTACCCTTGCCAAAGCGTTAATAGGAACGGATTCCGGATGTTTAGGCATAGTGGCCAGTGTTAAAAGCATTGAAATTCTGTCTCTGTGTGTTTCTCCAAGGCCGATAATTCCTCCGGAACAAACTGTTATTCCGGCTTTTCTGACATTATTGATGGTGTTAATCCTGTTGTCGAATGTTCTGGTTGAAATAATTTCTTCATAATACTGTTCAGAGGTATCCAGATTATGGTTGTAAGCATATAAACCTGCTTCCTGAAGACGGATGGCCTGTTCTTCGGTAAGCATTCCCAGCGTACAGCAAACTTCCAGTCCCAGTTCATTCACTCCTTTTACCATATCGATTACCCTGTCGAAATCACGGTTGTTTCTTACTTCACGCCATGCAGCCGCCATACAGAAACGGGATGAACCGCTGTCTTTGGCTTTCTGGGCATGAGCAATAACGGTTTCTGTAGGAAGTAATGCCTGAACTTTAATATTGGTGTGATAACGGGCTGCCTGACCGCAGTATGAGCAGTCTTCAGGACATCCTCCCGTTTTGATGGATAATAAAGTGGAAATCTGTACTTCTGATGGATCATGCCATTCGCGGTGAACCGTTGAAGCCTTATAAATCAGTTCAAGAAGAGGCTGGTGGTAAATTTCTTCAATTTCTTCTTTCGTCCAGTTGTTTCTGATGGTTGTTTTTTTGTCCATTATCATAAATTTGTTTTTGTTAATTGTTCTGCGGCAGCTTTGATGCTGTCTTTTGCAGGCTGATCTATTTCAGGAATGCGGATGATCCTGGTTTCTTTTTTTATAAATCCGGTGATCACTCTTTCCGTATCCGGAGGAAAAGTCCCGTTCAGGATGAGAAATTCCAGTTTTATTTTCTTTTGATGTAATGCCATGATAGAGAGTAAGGTATGATTGATGCACCCTAAATAATTCCTAACCACCAATCCAACGGGAAGTGCCAGTTTTTCAATCAGATCGATCATAAAAACATCGTCAGAAAGAGGTACCATAAGCCCTCCTGCTCCTTCTGCAACAAGACTGTTATCTGTTTTGGGAAGTTTAAAATTTTCAATTTCTATTTCAATATTCTCTTCTCCTGCCGACTGATGTGGTGAAGCAGCGAGCTTAAAACGGTAGGTTTCGGGATGGCAGATCGTGTTTTCTGTCCATGATTCTATTTTATGGCTGTCGGAGTTATCTAAATCTCCGGACTGTACGGGTTTCCAGTAATCTGCTTTAAAATACTCCACTAAAACAGCTGAGCAGATTGTTTTTCCTACTTCGGTGCCTATGCCGGTGATGAATAGTTTGGTCATGTGAGTTACAGGTTTCGGGATGCGTGATTCAGGTTTTTAAATTGGTTTTTTAAAGGAATGCTTTAATGATTGCTGCGAGTTCTGTTATTTCTTTTTCAGTATTGAAGCTGTGAAGACATATTCTGAGTCGTTCGGTTCCGGCTTTAACCGTTGGACTGTAGACTGCATAGGTTAAAAATTCTCTGGCAGATAATGCCGACTGTAAAGCTTTCAGCTGATGATTATCGGGGATTATTACGGCTTGTATCGGGCTTATTTCTGATGAAGGTGTTTCTATATTCTGATTTTTGAAGATTTTTATATTCTGATGGAGTTTTTCCGGTAATTCAGGTCTTTGTTTTATAAATTCATAGCCCGTTTTTATACTCAGCCACAGGAAGTCCTGGGCAGATGTGGTATAAATAAACGGTGAGGCAAAATTCACTAAGTAGGATTTTATGGTTTCATTACAAAGAATAGCAGCTCCGTGAGCTCCTAAAGCTTTTCCATAAGTCACTACAGCGGCAAAAACATCATTCTGCAACTGATATTTCTCAATCAAACCATATCCGAAAACGCCGAAAGCATGAGCTTCATCTACAATCAGGGCTGCATTGTACTTTCTGGCTAAAGATGCAATTTCCTGAAGAGGAGCAAGATCCCCATCCATCGAATAAAGACTTTCTATAGCTATGTAACATGTTCCAGTCTGTTTTTTCAGGATATTTTCCAGATCTTCAGGATCATTATGCCTGAATTTTACTTTTTTTGCATGGGACATTCTGCAGGCATCGTGAACCGAACGGTGAATCTGTTCATCAACGATAATGGTATCATGACGATCCGGCAATGTAGAAAATAGCGCCAGGTTCGCATTGTAGCCGGAATAGAAAAGCAGTGCCTCAGGATATTGATGCTCCTTAGCAATAAAAGCCTCCACATCCGTTACTGTCCTGCTGTTTCCGCTGATCAGCCTTGAGCCGGAACTTCCCGATAGCAATGCTGGGTTCTCCTGAACGCAGCTCAGCAATTGCAGTTGAAATTCTTTATTTTTCGCCAGCCCCAGATAATCATTGGAATAGAAATCAATGCCACTTAATTGAGGCTTTAAAGTTCTCAGTATTCCGGTTTCATTTCTCCGGTCAAGAGCGTCCTGAAATTTTTTAAGCATAATCCAACTGTGAAACTTCCTCTGCGATAGCATTGATCCACTGATCGTGCAGTTCTTTTTCTATGACCAGAATATTTTCAGCATGCTGTTTCCATTCCTCAGAAAATTCATTGAGCTGGCTGATCATTTCTTCAAGATGGCCTTCTTCTTCCAGAATAATAGATTTCACCATAATTCGTGAAGATTCCTTAGTCAGAATATCCTGATAGACGGGATACAACTCATCTGCCCTAACTTCAATCGCATAGGTCACAAAAAGGTAGGCTGCATATTTTAGCTCTTCCTTATTTAAATGAAACGCTGTCTGAAGATATCTGCACGCCTTGACATCTAAAGAATGAAGGTATTGTCTGGTTGCAACCGGAGCCAGAAGTTCATCTGCTTCATACGTCCTGCATAATTCCGGATCTATTTTCCCGATCTGTTTTTTAAGATAATAAGCGTGACGGTGCTCTTCAGCAGCATGTTTCAGCTGTATAAGCGTAACGGAAACCGGATGCTCGCACTTGGAAATTTTTCTGGCTCCGGCATTTTCCATAAACGAAAGGGTATTCAGCCATTTGGCGTGGGTTCCGTTGTCCTGTACGATTCTTTCAAGTAGTTGTTGAAATTCCATAGGTTTATCAATTTTTGGTTCGGGTTGCGTGATTCGTGATTCGAGTTTCGGGATATGGGATAATATTAATTTCGAGTTAATGTTAAAGAAGACTAAACTTCAATCTCCGAATCAAATAACGCGTATCTCGAAACCCGCAACCCGCAACTTTTAATTTTATTCACACCAAAAGTAGTATATTGCCGGACCATTAAAAGGTGCCAGTTTTAATATTATGGATAGTCCGGTTAAGATTCCTTATAAAAGTTTTATAGAAATTGATAGAAATTCAGAGACATCGATCTATATGCAGATCGCCAATCAATTGATCAATGCTATTCAGAGAGGTTTTCTGCCTTATGGTACGAAACTTCCCGGAACCAGAGCTTTCAGTGAAATTCTGGATATCCACCGGAATACAGCGGTTGCCGTGTATGATGAATTATCTTCACAGGGCTGGGTAGAGAGCCTACCGAACAAAGGAACTTTCATTATCGGAGAACATCAGGAGAAACCCGTACAGGTGAAAAATTTTGAAAAAAACAGCCTTCAGAATTATCCTCAGGTAACAGGATTTTCATTTAAAAGCTCAAATATTTTAGATAACCCCTTTGAACATTCGGACTGTGAATATGTTTTTAATGATGGGGTTCCGGATATCAGACTGACTCAGATCGGCCAGCATTCAAGGTTTTACAGCTCTATTCTTAAGCGGAAATCCAATCAGAAAATGCTGGGCCACTACAATCATGACGGCAGTGAATTTTTTAAAGAACATCTTTCAAGATACCTTAATCTGTCCCGTGGACTGCCTATTTCAAAGAATAACCTTCTCATTACCCGAAGCACGGAAATGAGTATTTATATTGTTTCCGAAATTCTGCTTTCTGAAGGAGATACCGTATTGGTAGGAGCTCTGAGTTATTTTTCCGTTAATATGATTTTTCAGAAAAAAGGAGTGAATATCCTGTCAATGCCTATTGATGAAGAAGGAATTATCGTGGAACATGTCCGGGAAATCTGCAAAAAACGAAAGATCAGGATGCTCTACCTTACCCCGCATCACCACTATCCTACCACCGTTGCTCTGAGTGCCCAGCGAAGGCTCGAACTGCTGGATCTTGCCCATGAGTACGGTTTTGTAATCCTTGAAGATGATTACGACTATGAATTTCATTATGACAAAAGCCCGATTCTCCCTCTGGCCAGTGCAGATACCAACGGAATGGTGATTTACATAGGTTCTTTCGGAAAATCTCTGGCTCCGGGATTCAGGACAGGTTTTATTGTGGCTCCTGAAAATCTGATGGCTGAGATGAGGAAATACCTCGGAATTATAGACCGTCAGGGCGATATTTTAATGGAAAGAGCTTTGGGTGAAATGATTGAGGAAGGTGAAATCCACCGTTATCTGAAAAAATCGTTAAAGGTGTATCAGGAAAGACGGGATTATTTTGCTGAACTTCTGGAAGAGCATTTAGAAGAGCTGATACAGTTTCAGAAACCATCCGGAGGTCTTGCTTTCTGGCTGGAATGGAATGTTCCGATCAATCTGATGCAGCTGAGCCGGAACTGTGCGGGAGATAATCTTTTTATCCCTAAAACACTGCTTTACCAGACAAAAGATCTTACGGCAATGAGGTTGGGGTTTGGAAATCTCAATGGGGAGGAAATGGAGAGGAGTGTTGGAATTTTTGCGGAAAATGCCAGGAGGCTGCTTTAAATGTGGATGTTATCTCTCGCAGATTTTGCAGATGGAGCAGATTTTTGAGTATGACTTAACCTTATAGGTTTTTAAAACCTATAAGGTTTGAATTAAAAGTAAAATGATTTGTTGGTTTATCGCAATGGCGCAAAGCTTTTTTACTTTTAATGCTGCTTTAAGGCGCAAGAAAATCAGAGATTTTCAGCTAATTATTCGAAATAAATTAAGCGGTATACAATTTTATCGGAGATAAAATCCTTGCGTCCTAAAGCATTCGAATTGGAAAAAAATATTGCGTCTTTGCGCTTACCAACAGACTTCTGAGATTGCTTCGTCGCTCTACTCCCCGCAATGACAGCCGTTTTATTGCAGATAAAAATCTTTGTATTTTTCCAACATATTATAAAAATAGTTTCCCGCAGATTACACGGATCCCACTGATGTCGATACAATTTAAATCTGTGAGATCAGCGGGATCTGTGGGAGAAAAGATTTTGTAAATGTAAATAACTGATCTAAAATTTACCACAAATTGTACAGATTTCCACGAATGTTTATGTTCTTGTATGTAGAGATATTTGGTATAAAAAAAGTGCAACTGTTACGTTACACTTATCTGAATTTTTGTTTTTTAATTTGATAAAGGCTTTACTTTGACCTTCTTTTTCTTTGGTTTCTTCTTTTTTCTGTTCAGATAAATAATGAATCCGGTGATGGGAAGTGAGGCTGCAATCATGGCTGCAAAAAGATACAGGATTCTGCCTGTCAGTCCAAAGATGCTTCCCATATGAAGATCATAATTTCTTGCTCTTAATGCGGTTCCGTTTCCGATTTTCTTGTCATTATAAAACTGATGTTTTAAAATTTCCCCTGAATACTGATCAAAATTGAACTGTTCATTCTGGTATTGCTTATTGCCGTAGGTAACTTCAGCATAATAGGTTCCTTCCTCTGTTTTCGGAAAGGTGATCAGGGCAGATTTTTTATCAGCCAGACTTTTTTCTACTCTGTTTCCCACGATATCCAGAATATTTCCGGGTTTTGAGGATTCTTCGGTAGGGATTGTGCTCTTGGCTTTCTGTTCGGTTTTTGCTTTTCCGTTCAGCGTTTTTTTGACCCATTTATCGAAACCTTCAAAATTCCAGACCAATGCGGCATACGCAATAAGAAGTAAAGGAATAACGGCATAAAACCCTAAGACATTGTGCATGTCGTAATTGATCCTTTTCCATTTTGCCGATGTTTTGATGAAAAACATTCCTTTCAATGCATTCTTGTTCATTTTTCGTGGAAACCAGATCACCAGTCCTGAGAACAGCATAATCATCAATATCAGCGTAGAATATCCTGTAATGGTTTTCCCGATTTTTTCACCCAGTAAAAGCCTGCGGTGAAGGTCCATAACGATCTCAAAAAAATCATTTTTAGCGTTTTCCACTTCAAGAACTTTTCCGGTGTAAGGATCCACATAAACCCTGTAATAATGGATATAGGTTCCCCAATAGGTCAAAGCTTCATCGTTCATTTTCAGGGAACGGAAAGCATAGCTTCGTGAAGGATCGGAGGATATTTCTACCCTGCTCACTTTCAGGCTGTCCGGTAATGCCTGCTCTGCTTTTAATTTAAGAACAGAAAACGGGAGCTTTTCTTTTTTGATGGTTTTAACGAAATATTTTTCCGGGTGTATGGCATGTTTCAGTTCCTTTTCAAAAGCGAGAATACATCCTGTAACGGCCATTATTACAACTATAAGCCCGGACGTTAGTCCGAGCCATAGATGTAATTGATATGCTGTCTTCCTTAGTATAGAATTCATATTAAAATTTAAGAGTAACCTCCGCAACAAAGTTACGAGGCATCTGGGCAACTATAACACCCTGCCCGGCAAAATACTGCACATTTCCTAAATTATTCATTTTAAATCCTAATCTGTAACGTTCTTTTTCAAGAGATAAGGAAGCATTAACTAAAGTATATGCCGGGAATATAAATTGCCCGGTAGTCACGTTATCTACCGTAATCTGCTCCCCCACACGGTTCACACCAAAACCTACTCCAAGACCAGAAAGTCCTTTGATCGGCAGTATGTAACTCACCCATGAATTGAATACATTCGCAGGACCTGAAGAAGACGGACGACGGCCTTCTACATTAGCGGCAGCTCTTACAAACTTACTATCGTTATAAGAATATCCAGCCATAATGTTCAGACCCTGGATCGGGTTCATGGTGGTTTCAATCTCGATTCCTTTACTTCTCTGTTCTCCGTCCTGTATTGTTACATTATACTTTGTTCCGTCTCGTTCCACAACATCTGCTCTTAACATATTATCAACCAGAATATCATAATATCCTATGGTGAAATTCACCCTGTTTCTCCAAAGATTTCCTTTGAATCCTGCTTCCCACTGATTGGATCTCTGCGGCTTGAAATCTCCACTGTAATCTGCAAGCGGCTGCGCAACAGGAACTACATTACTGAAGCCATTCATATAATTGGCATACGCTGACAAATGCTCTTTGATGATCTGATAAGATAAACCAAATTTTGGAGACAGTGCATTCTGATTGAATGTTCCTGTATTGATATTGGTGTTCAGATCAAGCTGCCCCTTACTCTCATAATGGTCAAAACGTAAACTTAGCAAAGCAACCAAACGGTCTGTAATGTACACCGCATCGGAAATATAAGCTCCATACATATTGCTTGATGATGTATTTCTTACCAAAGGATATTTATTTGCTTTGATTGCTGTTTCAGTAGCCTCTTGTATTCTTTTAAGTGCCAGATCTTTGGATATAGAACCATATGTCCCTGTCACTTCCCCTCCTATTGGCGCTGAAAGATTTCTGCCATCAATCCTGTCAAATGCAACAATTGGAGAAAGGTTATTATTCAAAGACTGGTTTAAATAATCTAAGCCAACAAGCAGTTTATTTTTGATGTTTCCTATCTTAAATTCTCCATTAAAGTTCTGCTGAATACTGGTAGACGCACCTTCACCGTTCTGCCATTGCACATTACGCTCTAAAATATTATCACTTTTTGGAGATCTTATGAATTGATATTGGTACAAGCCTTCCGTTTTCCTGTAGTTTCTTGAAATTAAAGTCTGTGAACTCCACTGATCCGAAATTTTGTAATTCACCTCAGCTTTTACATTGATGGAAGGTGCCTTTAAACTCATATCATTATTAGAATAAGATTTTTTCCAGTCAAACCCCAGCTCTTGCGGAGTATGAGCCTCAAACGGTCTTGTTCTGGTAAGGAAGATAATCGGGGTGTTCGTTCCTTCATACGTATAAATCTGCGCACCAAGACTGAACTTCAGCCTTTCATCCACCTGATAGCTGAATGTAGGGGCCACAAACATTGATTTTCTGAACTCAGAATCCCTGAAACCGTTCTGATACTGATACGCAGCATTCAAACGGAACAATGTTTTTCTTGAATTCGTGATCGGGCCGTATACATCAGCTGCCACACGGTTCAGATTATAACTTCCCAAAAGATAGGAAGCTTCCCCACCGAAGTAATCTTTAGGTTTTTTGGTGGTCACATTGATCAATCCTCCAAAGGAATTTACCGTACCTCCGTACAGAGTTCCGGAAGGTCCTTTGATCACATCGATACGTTCAATATCCGCAGGATCAATTTCTGAGTTGGTTGTGGCAGGAACACCATCTACCATAGAAACTCTGGTAGGAAAACCTCTTAAATTATAATAAAAACTTCCGTCTCCCGCTCTACCGGCACTTCCCTGCATTTTTACAACACCCGGAGCATTTTTCAAGGCATCGGACATGTCATAAATAAGCTGTTCTTTAAGGATCTGCTGGTTAATGCTTGTGTAGAACTGTGGATTTTCTATGTTTCTCAACGGCATTTTAGCAACGGAAGTACTGTCTTTATCCAGAAATTTGTTTCTGCTGAAGGCATATACTGTAATTCCCTCAATAACGTTGTTTTCTACTGAAGAAGTATAGATCGCCGGAATTTCAAAGACATCTTTTTCAATGCGGATCTGCTCACGCATCAATTCAATATCATTCAGAACCACCTGAAGCGTATATTCTCCTGGCGGCACATTATCAAAGTAATATTCTCCTGCATTGTTGGTTTTTGCCTGATACGGCGTATTCACCAACCTTAAAAGCGCATTCTTCACGGGCACTTTTTCAGACAGCATGATCTTTCCGTTAACACGTTCATTCTGCTGTGCAGAAACAAAATGTGGAAGACTGACAAGTAATAAAAGTAATATAGGGGTTTTAAATTTTTTCATGCTGTAAGTTTTGTAGCAGTGGATAGTTGATTTTGCCGTTTTGTGATAATGGAAATGATTCTATGTGTTCGGTGCTTACGTACTGCGGATTGATGCGCAGCTTATTCTTAATGGTTTCTTTAATGATCTGGGGATCTATTTCTTTGTTGTCATACAGAACAATGATCTTTTTGTCATTGCCGTTCAGACATACCACTGTATTTCCTTCCAGCTCATTTTTAAGAATAAATTCTACCTCATCCAGGTTGAGACGGATCCCGAAAAGCTTCATAATCCTCTTGATTCTCCCTGTGATGTAGTACAATCCGTTCTGACCTCTTCTGCCCGTGTCTCCTGTATGAAGAAGTCTTGGCTGTTCGTAGGTAGAAAGATCTTCAAGCTTGTTGGCATAGCCTCCGCTGATGCTTGAATGTAAGAACAGCAGTTCATCCGTCTCAGGATCGATTTGGAAGCTTCCTCCGTGTACCGGAGTACCAATCGACGTTTCTTCTTCAAGGAGTCCGTCTGTGGTAAGATATGCCATTCTTCCGCCTGCTTCGGTCTGTCCGTACTGGGCAAAGAACTGTTTTTCAAATTCATGACAGTAATTGAATATGGTTTTCCTCAACTCAGCATTAATTACGCCTCCCGTATGGGTCATGTATCTCAGGCTGGTGCTGTCTTTTCTGAAAAATCCTATTCTGTTCAGGTTTTCGTACAGATACGGAACTCCGCCAAGCGTGCTGTATCCGTACTCTTCCATTTCGTCCCAGAAGGCTTTCTGCATGATGTCTTTGTCCGTGCATACTATTCTTCCCGCCCGCATACAGTTGGTGGTAAAAATAGAAAAACCGTACACGAAATTAATCGGTACGTTAAGCGGAACTACATCGGTTTCCTGAATCGGCATGTACTGAAGGATGCTTACCGCATTCTGATAAAGGTTTTCATCTGAAAGCTTCACCAGTTTCGGAACTCCGGTGGTCCCGGAAGTACTCAGCAGGATCTTGATTTCGGGGTGAATAACGACCTCGGGCTTATAATCTTTTTTAGCAAAGATCTTCACCGTTTCCGAGAATTCTTTCAGTTCATATCCCTGAACCTCATCTCTGGAGGGGTCAAAGATATATTTCGGACGGTATTCTGCTTCCAGACGTTCTTTAAACTCCGGGTGCAGCTTCTGTCCCAAAACAGCAATGGCATGAGCTGTTCCGTAAAAATTGAGGAGAACCTCAATACTCGGCAGCTGGTTGTCATTGTACAAAAAGATCAATCCTTTCTCTACAGGATTGAGGCCTAAAGACCGGTACAGCGTTCCAACGGGCGTGGTGGCACCGCTGGAAGCATCTGTAAACAAGAGGTTCTTGTTGGCAATTACATTTTCTAAAATTTTCATATACTTAGTTTTCTACGAGTACATCGTATTTTTTCATTTTTTCGCGGATCTTCCCGACGGTTCCCATTTCAAGGATGTCGTTGAAGTCAAACTTTACCCGGTAAAACTGTTCCAGGGCTTCCACAATAAGCAGATGCGACATAGAATCCCATTCCGGGATTTCCTGATACGTAAGGTTTTCATCTACCAGTTCTTTTTTCACAGCGATTGCTGATGCTATAATTTCGTAAAATTCGTCTGTTGTGTGCATTTTAAATTTTTATAGTTTTCCATTTACCATTTTTGAAGATCATTAAGAATAAAACAGCCAGTACAATTTCCGAGGAAACGATGGCGGTAAATATCCCTTTCAGTTCCCACTGAAGCCTTACCCCAAGCAGATAAGCCAGAGGTAGCTGAATCACGTAGAACATGATCATGTAAAGCAGGGTTACCTGCATAATATTACCGGCCGCATTAAGCGCACGGCTGATCACCATTGTAAAACCCAGTAAGAGATAAGCCATAGACACTACGTGAATGTACTGTACAGCGTATCTTGCTACCTCGGCTTCCTTAGTGAAGAAAGTCACCACATATTCGGCCGCGAACTGCCAGAAAACAGCAACCACTACCAGATAGGTCATATTAATTCCTCCGGCTCTCCATACCGTTTTTTCTGCACGGTCAGGATTTCCGGCACCCAGATTCTGTCCTGTAAGAACACCTGCGGCATTTCCTATTCCCCAGGCAGGCATTGTGGCTACGGAAGCAATTCTCTGAGCGATTATATATCCTGCCAGTGCTGTAGTTCCGAAGGTTGCAATGATTTTAACCATAATCAGCCAGCTGGAAGCAGGGACAATATACTGAACTAGCCCTCCCAGAGCGATTTTCATGATTTTCTTAAGCAAAGGCAGATCCATGTGAAATTTCATCAGGATATTGACACTGGTTTTGCGGGTAAGAAGAATAAAGAACTGGTATAAAACCGCCAGTAAACGGGATAGAACGGTAGCATAGGCCAGTCCCATCAATCCGTAAGCAGGAATAAAACCCAATCCGAAAACAAGAATTACCGCAAACACCATACTGGAGATATGACAAAGCCACAGGGACTTCATCGCAAGATCAGCATCGCCCGCTCCCCTGAACAGCCCGTTGATAGACAGACGCAGAATCACCAGACCGATGCTTAAAAAGACCAGTTTGGAAAAAAGAAGTCCGTTTTCAACGATTCCTGTATCAAATCCGAGGAAGCTGATGATTTCCCCTGCAAAAAGGAATGACAACCCGCCAATCAGTAATGCAAATGCAGAAGCCAGCAATATGATATAGTGAGCAGTTCTGCCCATACCTTCCTGATCCTTTTCTCCGGCTCTTCTCGCCGTCAGTGTTGCCGCAGCTATACCCAAACCAATGGCAATCGCATTGGCAAAATTGATATAGTTGTCCGCAATCCCGACAAGACCAAGAACCTTATCTCCCAATCTTGCTATAATTAAAAGATTGATGCTGACAAAAACAGATTCCATAACCAGTTCCATAACCATAGGAATCGCCAGGCTGAAGATAGAACGGTTGATACTTCCTGAAGTGAGTTCTACTTTTTTTCCCGCCAAAGCTCCGTACGCAAATACAGAGCCTTCTTTTACAAGATGCAGAAGCTTTCTCATACTGCTTCTACAGGGTTTTTATTCGCAATCTGATACAGAGGATTCGGCAGTGCGCCATCCTTTTTCGGAATGGCAAATGCTTTATTTTCGCTGTAACCGCCGTTTTTCAGACGCAGACTGTTGATGTAGAATCTTTTGAATGCAGGAACATACAGATCATATTTTTCATAACGGTCATTCAGATGAGGATTATGATTTTTGTAGTTCTCAATACAGTCATGAACAAGCGTCCAGAATGTTTCTTCTTCAAAGTTGGAATACGTATGCAGAACATTGGATAAATATCTGAAGAACGCATCAAAAACGCCCAGAAGAATAGATAACGGAACATTTTCTTTGTTGGAAGACTGGATCAGTCCGTCTGCCAGATGATCAGGAAGTTTTTCCCTTGCTTCTGCGGTCAGGACAATATCATCCACAAAATCTTTGATCACAATTCTTTGCGGCACGCCGTTTTTCAGGACCACCATAATGTTTTCCCCGTGAGGCGTTACACAAAGAGAATGGGTATAATAAATGTGAAGAAGCGGTGTAAGATAAGCATCCAGATAATCTGTGATCCACTGCTGAATACTTATTCCTGCCTGTTCTGCAAAAGCCTGTACCAAAGGAACGCCGTTCTGATCTACAAAAAGCAGGGAAGCCATGGTGAACATTTCTTCGTCTTCTTTTAAGTATTTGCAGGCACTTTCACGCCATAAAGCACCCAGGAATTCATTGTACTGATAAGGAACTCCGGCTATCGCACTGTATTGAGGGTGCAGATAAGCAATTGCAGCTTCCTCGCCCAGGAATATGGTTCCTTTTGTTTCTAAATAAGCATCACCTTTAATAAGGCCTTTCACCCAGTCTGTAATGGCCGGAGCGATTTTCATCTGCTTAGGCGACAGTCCTCTGATGTTTCCTGTGCTCAGAATGGAAACGGCTGTTTTTAAATATCTTTTTTCAGGATGATCTGTATTGAATAGAGTTCTGATACTTTGCTGAGGACTGTAGGTATCATTTCCTTCCCCTAAAAGAATTAAGATTCCGGCCGCGATATCTCCTGCAAAATGAATCTTCAGTTTATGTTCCCACTGCCAGGGATGCACCGGAATTAAATTATAATCCTGAACAGATTTTCCTGCATCAGTAAGTTTCTGCTGAAACTCTTCAAACAGATTATCTCCCATTTCGGAACGGTAAAATCCTTCCTGATCAATATGCTCCAGCGACTGGAAAGCAGATCTGTCCTTGTGTGCGGCCAGCCATAAAACTTTTAAGTCCTGTCCGGCTTCCGGAGCAAACTTTTCAAGGTCGGTAGGAGAAAATCCCAGCCTGCTTTTATTGACGATCACCCACGGATGGCCCGTCATCTGATGCTCTACTGTCTGGTAGTTGCTTGATGCGAGGTCTTTTGAGGACATTACCCCTCTGGATAAGATCAATGCATCGCAATATAAAGTATGAAGTAATTCTTCAGTATATCTTGCTAAAGTGTTAGCATCCAGATCAAATACAGTCTGCATTTCAAGAAAGAACTGAGTGATATTCAATGCTGAGGTTTTTACGCCATTCTCGATCTTTTCAATACTGTCTTTATCAATATGCCAGTAATCCATCATTCTTTCCTGTCCGCGGAAAGTGTATTCAATGTTTTCAACTCCGGTTTCAAGCTTAAATACGGTAAATCCGGATTCATCCTGAAGCACAGGAATGGGCTTCAGCCTTTCTTCATGCATCAGTTCTGCAATGGTCTTGGCCATAAGATCCCTGTTGGCCTGCAGCCAGATTTCCTGGCTGATGGTTGTATTATTTAAAGTGGTGTTCATTGTTCTGTTATATTTTCGCAGCGGGCATTGCAGCATGTTTTTCTACGTCAAAATCCTGAAAAGCAATTTTCTTCTCGATTTTATAATATTCTCTTCCCAAAATATCATTGATGATATACGAATTACGGTAAGCCGCCATTCCAAGGTCGGTAGAAATGTAACTGTGGGTGTGTACTTCTGCGTGAAGCACATAAATTTCACCTCCGTTATGATCTATAGAATAATTCCTGTTCACGGCAAACAATCCGCCTGAATCTCTTTTAATTCTGTCCTGGATATTCTTCAGGAAAGCAGGTTCATGATAACGGTATCCTGTACCTACCACCAGATAATCAGCTTCCTGTTCGTATGGAACTTCCTGCTCCAGTTGGGTGAATTCAAGGGTTAAATGATCCGGATTGCTGTTGTCTACTCTATCCAACTGACTGTTTGGAATAATAGTCAGTTTTGGATCCGCATTATCAATATTCAGGTCGTAGATGAAATCATAGATCTGGTTGATCAGGTCGTAATTGATTCCTTTAAACTGTGCCTGCTGCTTGCTTAATATGGACTTTCTGGCCGCTTCATCCCTGCTGTAGAAATAATCTACATAATCAGGAGAAGTTAATTCCAGCGTCAGTTTTGAATATTCCATCGGGAAGAAACGGTCCGGACGTGAATACCAGCCCAATTGGGTATCTTCGTCACGGCTCTGCAATAAATCATAGAAAACCTCAGCTGCACTCTGTCCTGAACCGATCACGGCAATTTTTTTACCCTGAGCTAAAAGTTCTTCTTTACGGTACAGATAAGAGCTTGTATGAAGGATACGCGAATCCTCTTTCGGAATAAACGACGGAATATGCGGCTGTGTCCCTGTTCCCAGGATCAGTCTTTCTGTTCTGAAAACCTCCGTTTCCTTGGTTTTGGTGTGAACGGTTGTAATTAAATACAAACCATCTTCATACACAATATCAACAACCTGTGTGGAGAAGCGGCACTGTGGCAGCTGGCTCACTACCCATTGGCAGTAACGGTTGTATTCTTTACGCGGAATGAAAAAATCTTCCCGGATAAAGAATTTATACAGCCTGTTGGTTTCTTTCAGATAGTTCAGAAGGCTTAAAGGATTCGTAGGATCTGCCATGGATACGCAGTCGCACAGAAAAGGCGTCTGCAGGGTTACATGGTCAATCATCAATCCCGGATGCCAGTCGAAACCGTCTCTCTGGTCAAGGAAAAGTGTTTTTAATTCAGAAATCGGATTGGATAAAGCGGCAAGTCCCAGATTGAAAGGGCCAATACCTATTCCGATCACGTTATATATATTTTCGTTATTCATGTTCAGCAATTTTTACGGTGAATTCTACATTTTTGTTCTGAGGGAATTTTTCCCAATACCATTCTCTGTAGCAGAAGTTCAGATTGGCTTTTTTATGAGGCATTTCAATGACTTTATCTACTTTGAAGCCTACATGAGCCTTATTCATCATAGAAGCCAGAGAATCTACCGAGCCTTCCCCTACCATTTTTCCCACTTCCGGCTGGGCAAATACGTAATCTACCATAGACTGTGTGGAAGGAGAAACGAATTTCTTCTTAGGATCAGTAGGTGCTATGAACTGGTGCGTTCCGTAATCGGTTGGCAGCACATCATAGTAATCTCCTACAATATCCCTGCACGGCCAGTATACCTCAATATTACAGGTAGGTTCACCGTTACTCATCACGATGTAGCTGTGCGCTTCATCTCCCGGAAGCATCAGACGGTAATAGGTTTCCAACTCGTCAATAGGCCAGTTCATCTGCCAGATCTTGACTGCATGTTCCCGGTTAAACCATTCATGAAGCATTTCTAGATCTTGATCAAGATCTATAGGTCTCATCGTAACTGTTACATCATCTTTCTGGAAATAACGGCTGAAAAACACGTCTTTTCCTTTCGGCTGGATCAGCTGGTCTGAGAAATAATGATAATGAAGAAGATTCGGAACTTTAGCGTAAGAAATAGCTCCTGCGCTGGTAATTCCATCAATTTCATTAGCCACTGCTTTAAAATTGGTTTTTGTGCCCCAATGACGGTTTTCAAGCGCATAACGGGTAAAATCTGAAGGCATTTCGTGGTGAATCTGCTCAAATTCATCATGTAGGATATTGATCAGCTCTCTTTCACTGGCCCATCCGGTTTTTCCCAAAGATGTAATAAGTGCTGAAAGATTGCTTACCAGTACATGATAAGAGATAATGTCCAGAAGACGCTCATCCCTGATGAAAAGGTCTTCAATTTCAGGATACTGTTTTGAAAGTTCAGTGTATTGTTCTCTTGCGCTTTCTCTCAGTAAATAACCCTGTGCGTCTCTTACAAAAAGAGTTTGTGGCAGCAGCTGGTCATCCAGTTTGATCAGAAGGTTTTGCTGATGCGCTTCCGGAGCCATTCCGTACTGGCTGTATAAATGGTTCAGAGGCGTAATTAATAATTGAATATACTTCTCAAACCATATTTTCACCGATTCTTCCGGACTTGTTCCCAGCTTTTCTGAAACGTCTGTAAAGAATTGCTGAATGAAATTTTGTCCTTCTGAAGGCTCATCCTGACAAAGTCTAGCCAGTAATATGATTTTATCTTCCTGTAAAAACGGATTCTCACGGATCAGAAGATTCAGGCTTTCAATATTTTTATCGTCATGGTAAACGCCTAATGTTACAGGCTCCAGAAGCAGTTTAAACTGATTAAAATCTTTTTCAAACGATGCCCCTGCATGCTTACGCCATAAAGCTGATGCGTAACCTCTTGCCAGATCTTTCTCCGTATTGATTCTTATGGATCCTGTTAACAGGACATTTAAAGAAAACTTAGGCATCCACGGAATATCCGGGCTGTACATGCTTCTGATGGAAGAGGTTGAATAAAATTCTTCACCCAACGCTCCGATGTGGATCAATGTACGGTTACCGATCATTTCAGCACCTTCTTTTGCCGCCAAAAGATAGCTGGCTTCCCACGGATGGCACGGAACGGTATAAAAATCTGAAATAGTTTCGCCTTCATTCAGGTATTTCTGTTCGAGGTTTTCCGTTAATGAAACCAGGCTTTTCAGAAATTCGTTATAGGAAACATCCAGTACTGAATTCTCTTTTACACAGCTTTTATGAACCAGGAAGTATTCAAGCTGAATGCCTTTATTGAATTCCGGGCCGTAAAGAAGCTGTTCTTCTCTGGAGAATCCCATCCTTGCTTTTGTAAAAGGGTGAAGATTGTGGCCTACAGGAAGCTGCTGTTCAGATTCAAGGAAAGAATAGGCTGATGTATTTTTCTCCTTCAGACCTTCAGTCATGATCATTTGAAGGTTATGGAAGCTGCTTTGGATTCTTTTGGTAAAAAGTTCCAGTCCCTGCCGGGTAGGTCCTTCAGAAAGCTCCTGATAAACCAAAGCTGTCAGCTGATCAAGATCTGCTTCAGCAACCGTCTGATTTTTATGATCAACGATCCATAAAGGCATTCCATAGTTATGAAAAGTACTTTCGGAGCGGTAAGAAACGGGAGCAAACAAAAACACTTTGCTTTTTTTCAGGTCAAACCTTATGTGCAGCGGATAAGTTGTATTTTGAAGTGCCTGAGCCGTCAGCGTATCATATTTCGGAACTCCCTGGTAGAATTTTCCGTTTCCAAGCTCGCGGAGCATTCCGTTCAGCAGGATCCTTACGGTAATTTCCTGCGCCTGTTCTGTAAACTTAGTTTGCTGTACTAAAGTCTTCTCCATGAGCTTTTATTTTGTTTAAAATTTGATGAACGTCTTCTGTTGTCGTAATCGGGTTCAGGAAGGTAAATTTCAGGTAGAAATTCCCATCCACTTTTGTACTGGCTACCAGAACTTCTCCGCTGTAGAAAAGCTTCATTTTGATGTATTGGTTCAAAGCATTCAGGTCTTCAATATCGGTTCTGATATAACGGAAAACCAGAACGCTCAGGTCCGTATCGGAAAGCAGTTCAAAGTCGGCATTTTCGTTGATCATGGAAGCAACATCTTTCGTAAGGTCTATTACGGTATCCGTGTATTCGGAAAGCTGTTCTTTTCCCATCATTCTTAACGTAAACCACAGTTTCAAAGCATCAAATCTTCGGGTACTCTGGATAATGGATTTGTTGATCTGTGCAGGAATTTCCTCCTCATCCATTTCTGCAGGATTCAGATAGTCTGCGTGATGTTTAAGGATTCTTAATTCCCTTTTGTTTTTAACGATGAACGCACTGCTGCTGATGGGCTGGAAGAAAGATTTATGATAATCTATCGTCACAGAATCTGCTCTTTCGATACCATTCAGAAGATGACGGTATTTTTCGCTTAATAATAAAGCACATCCGTAAGCGGCATCTACGTGCATCCAGATATTGTATTGTTCTGCAATATTGGCGATATCTTCCAGCGGATCTACGTTTCCGAAGTCTGTAGTTCCTGCCGTAGCTACAATTCCAATTGGAATATTTCCCAGCTGCTCTTCGCGCTTGATGTATTTTTTAAGTAAAGAAATATCCATACAGAATCTCTCATCCGTAGGAACTTTAACGATACATTTCTCGCCCAATCCCATAATGGAGGCATTCTTTAAGTTGCTGAAGTGAGATTTATCAGAAACAAAGATTCTGAAACGCCCGGCCTCCTGCGGAAGTCCATCCAGCTTAATATTGTGATTGTATCTTTTCTGGGAAAAACAGTCGCGCATCATCACAAGCCCCATCAGGTTACTCTGTGATCCTCCGGCTGTGAAAACGCCGTCGCTGGTTTCTGCACTGTATCCTAACTGTTCCGCCGTCCAGTCGATCAGCTTTCTTTCCATAAATGTTCCTCCGGCGCTCTGGTCGTAGGTATCCTGGGAAGAATTGATGGCGCTTACAAGGATTTCTCCTGCCAGTGCCGGGATTACGATAGGACAGTTAAGATGTGCCACATATTGTGGTAAGTGAAAAGCTGTAGCATGCTTTACATATATAGTATCTACTTCCTGAAGAAGTTCCTGGTAAGAAGACAGTTTTTGATTAAGGTCTATCTGCTGTACCATGCCTTTCATTTCTTTGGCTTCTATTCCGCTGAAGGGTTTGTCGTTTCTGTGAAGAAATGTTCCCACAAGGTCTAAAGTTTCTTTAACGGCGGAACGATAGTGATCATAATTGTCAGAATGAAAAATATTTCCAAAATTCCCCGAAATGTGAGGTAAGGAAGCGCCCAGGATGTCTCCGGCGGGCATTTGATTGTTGTTCATATACGGTATTGTAAGGTGATTTTTAAAATCAATAAGTTGTGTAAA
This sequence comes from Chryseobacterium endalhagicum, assembly GCF_016745235.1. Classification (GTDB taxonomy): domain Bacteria; phylum Bacteroidota; class Bacteroidia; order Flavobacteriales; family Weeksellaceae; genus Chryseobacterium; species Chryseobacterium endalhagicum. Next base: position 2,134,537 of record NZ_JAELVM010000001.1, read on the forward strand.
GTTTTATGATATATAGATGTATATACCTGACAGTCAAGTTTTTAATTTTTACATTTTTTTTACTTTTTATTTGGTAGATGATAAATTATTCATAAATTTGAACTCGCAATTGTTATTTAGAATAATTAAAAACAAATATAAAAATTATATTCACACACCAAATATTTTTTTAATGAATTCTTTAGAAATTTTAGATAACGACAGTATTACCGAGGTAAAACTGCTTCCCAGAGTCATTGAGATCACATCTCAGGAGAGAAGAATGATACAAGATGCAGCGGCGCATCTTCAGAGAAAATATGGCAGCTATGAAAACCGTGACTTTATTACCCATGTCCATCAGCTGGCCTCTTATTTTTTACCGGAAAGAATTCTACATATAGCAGCTGATTTCGCCAGCGACTTTTCAAAAGATCAGTATGGAGCCATCGCGTTCAGAGGGCTGATGGATATTGATCAGGAAAACATCGGGACTACGCCTTCCAACTGGCAGTCGGCAGATTATTCCAAATTCAATATCTATGGTTTTGCCTGTGCATTGCTTCACGGGGCGCTTCCGTCCAAGCCGGTGCAGTATTATTCCCAGCGTAAAGGCGGCGGACTGATGCATGCCATTATTCCTGATGAAAAAATGCGTGAAACACAGACCGGATCAGGATCTTCAACAGATCTTTACGTACATACGGAAGATGCCTTTCTGAAACATCAGGCAGACTTTTTGAGCTTTATGTACATCAGAAATGAAGAGCAGGTGCCTTCTACCCTATATTCCATCCGTTCGCATGAATCCATCGGAGAGAAATTCAGACCTCTGTTTGAGCGGATGTACAAGATCCCGAAAGATGCCAACCTGGAAACAGGAACGGACGAGGAAGAAGTTCTGGATGCCATTCTGTATGGAAATTATGAACTGCCTTTCATGAGGTTTGATGCCGCGGAACAACTGTTCAATCCAAGCATTAAACAAAGTGATGACGCGCATCACCATCTGAATGAATTCTGGGAAGAGGCAAAAGACCTGGTTTATTCCGGTTTTACGCCCCAGGCCGGAGATGTTATATTGGTTAATAATCACTTATGTGCTCACGGAAGATCAGCTTTCCGTGCAGGAGTAAGAAATATTGACGGGATAGAATACCGCTGCCAGAGAAGAATTATGCTCCGGATGATGAGCAAAGTGAGCCTGATGGAAATGAGAGCCCACACCCTTACCGAAGATCCGTTCTTTGTGATTGAAGAACATTTGGGCAAAAACTTTGAAAATATTTAAATTGTTTCGATAACGTTTATTAATCAATCATGATAAATCCTTTTAAGACTTGTGCTTAAAAGGATTTTTTTATTTAAATTATTTTTTAAACCATTAAGATTTAATAAGTTTTTAAGATCATTAAGGTGAGCTACGCTTTAAGTAAATACTATGCTTAAGAAATCTTCTGATTTTAATATTAACTTTCCTTAATCACTTCAATACTCTTACTATTTCAGAAAAACAGCAGTAGAATTTTTTTTAAACTCAGCAGCAAAAATTAATTTTTGAATTACTTCAGAATTTTCATCATCATCAGATCGGTCTGCTCATCATCTCCCAATCTGAATGTATGGTTTCCAAATACTTCAAAACCATTTTTCTCATAAAATTTAATCGCCCTCAGATTCTTTTCCCAGACCCCGAGCCACAGATAACTTTTATTAAGATTTTTGGCGGTTTCCAAAGCCTGATCATACAGCAGCTGTCCTACTTTCTGACCGTGGTGGCTTTTTTTGACATAAATCCTTTCTATTTCCAAAGCCGTTTCATCCTGAAGCTCAGTCTGTGCAGGCCCTGAATTTAATTTAAGATAGCCAACGGGAATATCTTCTTCCCAGCCGATATAGAAATAAGAATCGGGATTATTTAACTCTGATTGTACTTTTTCTGTATTGAAGCTTTTTTCAAGATACGTTTTCATCGCTTCCTCTGAATTGCTTTCTGCAAAGGTTTCGGTGAAGGTTTGTATGCCCAGACTCTGTATGGTTTCAAGATCTTCTGCTGAAGCTTTATTGATGATAATAGATGCCATTATTAGTAGTGATTAATCAAGTAAAATTACGGATAATTCACCAAAATGACTTTCGGATGGGCCAATTATTTTCTGCTTTACATCATGCCGTTGAGCTCCTTAATTAAACCTGTCATGAAAACCTGTGCATCGTGGTGTTTCAACAGCGGGGCTGCCTGTCCGCTCCAGAAAGATTTGAATTCGGGGTGAGTTTCCGTATTGGCGGGATAGGCTCCGAGCTTTCCAGTAATCTTTCCCTGAAGAGGATATGGAGCCAGAACATGCTGTACTTCATGCAGCTCCTCTGTAAGGCGGTTTCTGATGCCTCTGGACAGTCTTCCGGTAAATACTTTGGTGAGTGTGGTGTATCTTGCATCTTCAGAAAACAGTAATTTCCGGTGAATATTACTGGTTCCGGACTGTTTTGTGGCTAAAAATGCCGTTCCGATCTGCACCGCATCGGCTCCAAGACTGAACGCAGCTTTCACTCCCCTTGCATCGGCAATTCCTCCGGCTGCAATAACAGGAATTCTAACGTGGTCTGCCACTTGAGGAATCAGTGAAAATGTTCCTACCAAAGACTTTTCAGCCTGTTCCAAAAATGAAACCCTGTGTCCTCCTGCATCAGAACCGGAAGCAACCACCGCATCTACCCCTGCCTTTTCTATGGCAATGGCTTCATCCAGTGTGGTAGCAGTTCCTATGGTTTTAATGCCGAGCTGTCTGCATTTTTCCAGAATGTCTTCAGAGGGAATACCGTAAACAAAACTGAAGACAGAAGGTTTGATGTCCAAAAGAGCTTCTACCTGTTCTTCAAAACCGGGACTTGCAGGCAGCGGAAATGAGGGTGGTTCTATTCCCGTTTCTTCAAAATACGGCTGAAATATTTTGATGACTTTCTCAAATTCTTCTTTCTGAAACAGATCAATATCATCATCCCTGTCTTTTACCCAAAGATTAAGATTGAATGGCTTATTGGTCTGATGCCTGATTTCTCCTGAAATCCTGATCATTTCTTCCCCGGAAAAAGGCTGGGCGCCAAAAGAACCTAAACCGCCGGCATTGGAAACCAGAGCCGTAAGTTCCACTGAAGAAAGTTTTCCTCCAAACGGTCCCTGAATGACAGGAAATTCAGTACCGAATGTTTTTGTGAATTGGGTGTCTTTCCAGTTCATGACATTGTGTTTTGTCCGATCAACTTAAACTGAAGTACAAAATCATCATGAATCAATTTATCCCCGAGGTTGGGAAGAAATTTACCGGAACCATACTTCATATTGTACAGCGTACGGTCTATCACAATTTCTCCAAGAGCATGAAGGAAATCTGTAAAAATCTCTACGGAAGTGATAAATCTTACGGGATTTGTGATATCCTTAATGGTTAAGTCACCGGTGATTTTATACTTCCCTTCTGCTTTTTCTGCGTGGGTAATGGCTAGTTTTGCAGTTTTAAACTGACCTGTGGAAAAGAAATCATCATGGTTCAGATGATCAAGAAAGTCCTGATTCGTTTTAGGGTCTTTAATGTCTGTAATAATGATACTTTTCATATCCATTACAATTTCCCCTCCGGTAAGATTTTCATTTTCAAAGCTCAGATAACCGCTTTGGATAGTAATGGTTCCTGTATGTAATCCTAAGATCTTTTTGCCTGTCCAGTTCACTGTGCTGCTTTCAGGCTGAATGCTAAATTTTGTCATTGTCTTTATGTATTAAAATTTCTATGACAAAATTGGGAATATGAGCAGCCTTTTGAAAGGATGCACCTCACATTTAAATGGTGATCTGCATCACATTATTTTGAGGTATAAAGCCTGCTGAGCGTTTCACGGGTCACTCCCAAATAAGAAGCCAGGAGATGTTTGGGAAGTTTCTGAACCAGATCAGGATAATCCGAAAGGAATTTTTCATAGCGTTCCCTGGCACTGCTGCTCAGTAAAGTGAGAATCCTGTTTTGCAGGGATACATTTCTGCGGTTGGTTTTCTTTCTGAAAAAATGTTCGACCTTATGAAGTTCTTTACAGAGTTTTTCACGGTTGTCATTGCTTAAACACAATACTTCCGTGTCTTCTATACAGTCTATATTCAATGTAGCCGCCTTCTGATAGTAATAGGCCTCATAATCTGTAATCCACCAGTCTTTTGCCCCGAAGAGAATAATATGAACCTTCCCTGCCGCATCGGTATAATAAGATTTTACACAACCGGACAGAATAAAATAATCATCCATCACCTGCTGACCTTCCTGAACAAGAAACTGATGCTTTTTCAACTTTTTATACGCAAAATGACTTAAAATATAATCAAACTCCTGATCAGAGATTTCAATGATCTTTAAGAGCTGATGTTTTAATATTTCACTCATAGGTAGTGTTTTATCCGGTTGATCAGAAGGCTGATTGTTTAGTTTTGATGCAGATCAGAATCTTCTGTGAAAAGCAGTTTTTTAAAGGCCTCAGAAGCCAGATGTACCTGTACAGACCAGTCATCCGCTGCATCGCTTCCCGCATCATCCGAAATGTATTTTAAACAGAGAAAAGGGATATTTTCTTTCTTAGCGATCAGGGCAAGCGGATAGGCTTCCATATCTACAATATTATAATCTGTCTCTGAATGGTTCATTTCAAAACTGTCGCCGCTGCCACAGATTCCCTGTTCCAGACCTTTCATTTCAAGGCCATATTCCAGAACGGGAGGAATTCCGGATAACGGTGTTTCATAAAGGCTGAACCCAAGCCCCCGCACATCCATATCACGCTGGATAAATTTGGTGCAGCAAACCACTTCCCCTTTCCCGAAGTTTTTACTTCCTGCCGATCCAAGATTGACAATCAGTTTTGGTTTTCTGGTATGAATTTCCCGGGTAAGTTCTATCGCGGCATTCACTTTTCCAATTCCTGTCACCAGTTTATTTTTTCCTTCAAAAGCTTTTCCTGCTTCAGAATCCAAAGCAAAGACGAACAGGGTTTCCGAAACCGGATATTGAGATTCAGCGTTGATTTTTATCATCGGGTAAATTATTTAAACAAAAATAAGCATTGGATACATAAAATAAACTTCTTTTCTTTTTTTATTACTTTTTTTAGAGCAGAATTTTTTTGACGCAAAGTTAAATTTTGAGACTGCATATTTTAAGGAATGCAAAGGTAAAAATCAATCTTCGATTGATTCTATGAAGCGTCCGCATATAACGGTTGCTTAATCAGTGGCGAAGCCACATTCTTTGCTTAGCTCAAAGTAGAAATCATTTTTCATAAAACTTTGCGTTAAATCAACATCAAATTGATATTCAATATATTATATAATTAAAACAAAAACTCTTTCAATTTTTTATTATCATAAAGCAAAAAAACACCCCGGATTGAGGTGTTCTCTATATTGGATAACTATTTTTTCTCTTAAAACACTAATGTCACTAATTTTATCACAAATTTCACGAATCTTAAGGTCGTTCAATTGTAATATCTGTGGATCTATTGGTGATATTTGCTGTCAGCTCTAACTCGTTTACTCTTTAGTTCTAAGACTTTCAAACTAAACACTGCATCCATCCGTATCACAAGAAGCTCCTCCCTGAGAAAGATCCTGAAACGGACTTACAGTTTCTTTGTATGTCTGCTCTAGGGCTTGAGCAAAAACTTCCGCCGGCTGTGCTCCGGATACGGCATATTTTCCGTTCAATACGAAGAAAGGAACACTCGTAATACCGTTGTGTTGTGCTTCCTGAATATCCTTACTGATCTCAGAATTCAATTCATCCGAGGTTAATGCCTGTCTGGCTTCATCCTTATCAATCCCTACATTTTCAGCAAGGGAAATAAGCTCGTCCAGGTCTCCAACATTTTTTCCATCGATGAAATGGGCTTTAAACAGGGATTCTTCCATTTCAGAAGCCTTTCCATGCTTTTTAGCAAGATGAAGCAGTTTATGCGCGGTATATGTATTGATGACCAAAGCTTTTTCAAAATTGAAATCAATTCCTGCCCCTTTTCCCATCTGGGCAACCTGACCGATCATTTGAGCGGCCTGCTCTGCCGGAAATCCTTTTTTCTCTTTAAAATACTCGATGGTATTTTGAGACTTCGAGGCGTCCAAAGTGGGATCTAGCTGGAAACTCTTCCACTCTACTTCTACTTCATTTTTAAAGGGCAGTTTTTCAAGAGCCTGTTCAAAATTATGCTTTCCGATATAGCAAAACGGACACATCACATCCGACCATATTTCTATTTTCATTTTTTCTGTTTTTAATTTCTGATGAAATTATTTATAACCACAAAATTAATGCATTTTTATAATGTAACAAAATTTATTACATTAAATTAAGAACAGGGAATAACAGTCTTCTCCTTTTCAGCTCTTTTTTCTAAAATACTTCTCCATATGATCATTAAAAAAGCCAGGATACCAAATACAAAGCCTATCCATGGATTGTAAGATGCCCCTTTAGCAACAATCATCCATCCTCCCAAAGTTGTTCCCAGTGTTACACCTAAGTTCCCAAAAGAAGTGGCCAGGCTGTTGGCAAATTCCAGAGAATTTGGGACAGAAGAGATCATGTAGGTAGACGCATTTTGAAAGCTCGGAGAATACAGAAAGCCCCAGATTGCTATGCTGATGATATTGGCTGGCAGACTGTCTCCTGAGAAATACAGTAAAAACGGCATGATTACCGTGCCGGAAAGAAACAGAGCGGTCGTTTTCGGGACATTCCAGCTCAGCATTTTTCCAGCCAGCCAGTTTGAAAGTACACCGATGATTCCAAATAAGAAAAGCATGTAGCTTACCATCGTTCCATCCATTCCTTTTGCTTTATTCAGATAATCTGCAAAATAACTGTAGGTAGAAAACCAGGCCGTTATCATGAAAAAGTTCATAGCAGTACTGATGATAAAGGCAGGCTGAGTCAAAATCGTAAGCTGGCTTCTGTAAGATTTTTTCTCCTGTACGGGCATCGGTGGAAGTAAGAAATAAATCCCAGTGAGGGCAATTATACTGACCGCAGCCTGAACAATAAAGGAAGATTCCCAGATCCATACACTCGCCAGCCATGTCGCAAACGGTACTGTAGTGACCATGGCTAAAGCAACCCCGATAAAAACAATTCCCATAAGGCTATTCGCCTGTTTTTTATCTGCACCGGACACCGCGACGGACAAAGCTGTCGCAATATAAACAGGCTGTAAAAATGCGGGAAGTATCCTGACCAGCATCAGAAGCCAAAAGGGAGGTGACATAGCCGAAACAACCGCTGTAAACAGAAAGATAGCAATGGCTGCCAGCATGACTTTTCTTCGGTCAAATCCGGACATCAGCAGGGTCATAAAAGGCCCTGTCAGTGCAATGATCAGCGCAAAAGCACTAAGGAGCCAGCCCGCTTTATCGATACCGATGTGATAATGTTCAGCAATCTGAGGGAGAATTCCGATGACTCCAAATTCAGTGGTAATCACCGCAATAAACCCCAGACATCCGATGTAGGCATATTTTTTCATCCTATTTTTCTACGGTTTCAAGATGTTGACGGGCAAAATCAGCCATTTCATTCACTGCCAGCTGTACTTCACTCAGCACCTCGCCCATATGCATAAAACCATGAACCATATCCTTATAAAAGCTGATCTGAACGGGGATTCCCGCCTCTTTCATATGTTCTGCCAGCTCCTGCCCTTCATCTCTCAAGGCATCGTGTTCTGCAATTAAAACCAATGTAGACGGTGTATTCTTAAAATTTTTGATCAAAACAGGAACAGCCAGCGGATCGGGTGTATTTTCACCTTCAGGATGATACCATTTCCACGCCTGAATGCCGCCTTCTTTGTTTAAAACAGGACCTGTTTCATAAGTTTCCCAGGATTTTGTATTTAGTTTATTGTCTGCTGCCGGATAAATCAATACCTGAAATTTCAGAAGTTCTCCTATCTGTGTTGAAACACTTGCTGAAAGGGCTCCTCCGGCACTGTCGCCTATAATTCCTATCTGATCGGCATCAATTCCGAGAGATTCTGCATTTTCAATGACCCATTTTACAGTATCAATGCAGTCATTCAAGCCTGCTGGGAAAGGATGTTCAGGAGCCAGCCGATAATCAACGAAGATTACTGCTGATCCTGTTTTGTTGGCTATTTTCCGTACCACAGCATCATGGGTTTCAAAACTGCCGGCAATAAACCATCCGCCATGTATATAAATAATGGCTGATGATTTTTGACCGCCTTTCCCTTTCGGACGGTAGATCCGGATCGGCACTTCGTGGTTTTCTATCGGTACATGAAGCTCTTCTATCATGGCAACGGCTTCTTTTTTTCCGCTCAGCTGCAGTGACATGGTTTCAAGGTATTTTCGGGTATCGTCTAACGGATTCTGTGCATTAAACGATTGTATTTTTTCTAAATGACTGATGATCTGATTGATTGATGATGTGAATTCCATTATTTTTTATTTCCTGTTAATGATATTTCAAAGGGAACATGAGCGCTATTGTTCCCGAACTGATGTCTGTTTTCAGTTTCTTTGGACAAAATTAATTTTCAAACCTTACATTTGCACGGTATACAGCTAATTGTATGGTACTAACAAATTTGTAAGCTATGGGGAAAATAAAGGAAAATTCGACGAATAACATCAATAAAAAGTACATCCAGGAATGCGATCTGTCTTATGCTGTATGCAAGATTGGCGGGAGATGGAAACTTTTGATTTTAAACAGATTAAAAGACGGAAAACTCCGTTTCAGCCAGGTCCGTGACCGCATCTGTGGAATTACAGAACGGATGCTTACGCTCCAGTTACGGGAACTTGAAAAAGAAGGTCTGGTAAAAAGGACCGTGCATGCCGAAGTTCCGCCAAGAGTGGATTATGAGCTTACCAATATAGCCCGCGAGCTGATCCCGATCTGGGAAGATCTGGAAAAATGGGGGAATAAGCACCGGGATTTAGTTCAAAATGGTGAGATTGAGGCTAAAGTTTAGGTTGAGAGATATTAACTTTGTTGCAAAACAAAACGTGAGCTATAATCGCCAACAGTCCGAAAGAAGCTCCTACAAGGCAAACTCCTTCCCACTGTGCATACTGCCAGGCCATAGAAGCGAGCCAGGTACCGAGTGATCCTCCGATAAAGTAGGAAACCATATACACGGTATTCAATCTGTTGACCGCATTGGATTTAATCATGAAATAATTCGTCTGATTCATAATATGGCTGGACTGTACACCAAGATCTACCAAAATAACCCCAACGATCAGTCCCCAATAGGTTTCGCCGGCAAAATAGGTGAAAGCCCAGCTTCCTACAACAATGAACAGCGAGTACAGTATAATTCTGTTGATATCCAGATATTTCTGCAGTTTCCCCACTTTTGCTGCCGCCAGTGCTCCAACGGCTCCTGCCAGCCCGAAGCTTCCTACCACTGAAGATCCCGCATTGAAAGGAGGTTTTTCCATATGAAATACCAGCGTTGTAAATAAGGCACACATCGACCCAAACGCCATTGCACCACGGAATGATGCGAGCTGTAGTATAGGCTGTGTTTTGGCTAAATGAACAACGGAGCGCATTAATTCTTTGTACGTTCCTTTAAAATTTGGAAGCATTTCCGGAAGCATTTTATATACGGCCAGCCAGACAATGATCATCAGTCCTGCCGCGATCCCAAACATGGCTCTCCAGCCCCATATTTCCCCTACAATGCCGCCGATAAAACGGGACAAAAGTATGCCCAGCAGAAGCCCTGACATGACAAGCCCGATATTGGAAGATTTTTCTTTATCAGAGGATAATTCTGCGGCAATAGGTACAAACAGCTGAGGAATCACCGAAGTGGCCCCAATCATCAGGCTCGCTGCGTACAGCATCCATAATTCAGTGGCAAAGGTCATCCAGAGCAGAGACCCGAATACAAGAACCAGATCCAGTAAAATCAGTTTCTTACGGAAAAACTTATCTCCCAAAGGAACAAGCAGCAGAAGCCCAAGCGCATACCCGATCTGTGTAAGCACGGAAATCCTGCCCGCCGCGCTTTCGGAAACATGGAGATCGTCTGAAATAAGGGCCAGCAAAGGCTGGTTATAATAATTGTTGGCTACTACAAGACCTGAAATAACGGCCATCAGCCAGATTACAGTACGGGAAATGCCGGGAGAAGTGCTTGCCTGCATGATACACTTAAGATTTATTTTAAATTTAATTACAGAAGGGATGGAAAGTATAGAATTTCTTGCGGCTGACAAGTTATCATTCAAGCCAGGAAATTCAGCATCCTTCTTAAGACAGCCAAAGATACTCAATAAAAAAAGAAACCGTCCGGAAACGGTCTCTTTTCAATCAACTATGGCATTTAATCGTAAAATTATGTGTCGGTAGGAAAAGAGGGAGGTTTTTCGTCAATAATGGCTTTACAGAATAGGAGCCATGTGTTTTGTGTTTATCTCTAACGGAAAAATGTCTGTTAATATTTTGTGTAATCTGTATTTTATTTCAATTATTTATAGAAAAGTATCCCAATTGCCTTTATTTAAAGGGATTTTCTATGAAATTTCATTTTTTTTCAGCAAATTTGTAGTAAGACACATTCAACACGTTCCATGGATTTTAAACAACAGCTTATACAGCAATCAGCAGAAGCAAAGGAAATTTTCCTGCCTCATATTTCAGCCGACCCCGTTATTTTTGGATTTGAGCATAATGAGCTAAAAGTTTTGCTATTGAAAACCAATTACAGGAAAATATGGCTGCTCCCGGGCGGTTATGTAAAAAAGGATGAAGATCTGGATGAAGCGGTAAAAAGGATTCTTAAAGAGCGATCCGGAATTACAGATATTTATCTGGAAGAATTTGGTGTATTTGGAAAGAAAAACAGAAGTGAATTGTACTTTGAAGATTTTGATGAAACGCTTTTCCAGAAACAGCGCTTTGTTACCGTTGGATATTACGCATTATACAGCCCTTCCATGTTCCGGCTGATCCCTGATGAGTTCAGTGAAACCTGTGAGTGGGTCTTTGTCAGTAAGCTGCCGGAGCTGGAATTTGGGATGGATCATTATGAAATTATCCAGCAGGCCCTTTTTACCCTGAGACAGAAAATTACCACAAAACCTATCGGACAGAATCTTCTTCCGGAAAAATTCACCCTTCCTGAGCTGCAGAAATTATATGAAGCCGTTTTAGGAAAAGAGCTGAACCGCGGAAATTTTTACCGTAAAATAAAAAATCTGGGAATTCTGAAAAAGCTTGAAGAGCAAAGACGCGGCGGCGCCCATAAAGCCCCTGACCTCTACTCTTTTGATGAAGAACACTACGCCAGAGCCATGAAAAACGGCCTGAACAGCTGGTAACATCATTGTTTTTTCCAATGTGTTCTATTGAGAAAAATATTTTCAAATCTTAGAAATAATAGGGAAATTTGCAGCATGAAAATTATTCCGCTTAAAGAAGGCAATTTCTCTGCAAGCAAAACAAAAGATTTTACGCTACTCACAGAAAAAAACTTTGATACCGTCAAGGGAATTAAAATGTCCGTACAGCCTTTTCTGATTGTCACGGAGCATGATTTTATCCTTCTAGATGCCGGCATTGGCTGGAAAAATGCTGCTGGAAAGACCGTTGTTTCCGAAATTCTTGAAAAGGAAAATATCAGTCCCGAACAAATTACCAAACTTCTTCTTTCACATCTTCATAAGGATCATATTGACGGAAGCATCCGGAATACGGAGAATGGTTTTGAGGCTGTGTTTCCCAATGCTGACATTTATATTCAGAAACGGGAACTGGATTTTGCGCTGGAAAATAAAGGAAATCCTTCTTTTGATTTTGATACCCTGGAAAAACTCATCAGCCTTCCGAATATTATCTGGATGGATGAAGACCGGGGAAATATAAGTGCGGAGATCTTTTTTGAAGTAGTGGGCGGCCATACGCCTTTTATGCAGGTGTTCTGGATCAGAGAAAATAATGAAACGGTGTTTTACGGTGCCGATGATCTTCCGCAGGCATCATACCTGAAATACCATCTGGCTTATAAAAGTGATTTCGATGGCAGAAAAGCCATGGAACTGAGACTGGAATGGCAGAAAAAAGCAAGCGAGGAACAGTGGAAAATACTGCTTTATCACGATCTGGACAAAGCAGTAATCCAAATATAGTCTGGCGCACAAAATTGTTTACAATTCATTAAACCATTTGTAGATATCCAGGTCAGAAGGAATATTAAGCTTTTTCCTGATTCTGTTTTTTCTGTTCTGAATGGCTTTTGGGGTCACAAAAGTATAAGTCGCAATTTCCTTTGTGGTAAAGTTGAGTTTTAGATAAATACAGAAAATAAGTTCAGAATTTTTGAGATTGGGATATACTTTCGCTATTTTATCAAAAAAATCGGGATATACCAATCTGGCCTTATTCATCAGGCGTGGGGAATTCTCTTTGGCTAGAGCCATGATCTCATCCTGCATTAAAATTTTTTGGTTCAAATCTTCTAAATTGGATTGCGGTTTTTCGTTTTTCATAATATTTTTCTCATCTCTTTATTTCTGACGCTTCACGGGCAATCAGTATAAGCTCTTCTTCTAGCGCTGTTTTAAGCTGTTTTTGAGGCTTTATTGAATCGGTTTAAATTTTCATTTCTTATCATTTAACAGTATTATATTGTATTTTCCAGGCTTTGGTAATTATTTTTAAAATTTTCAATCTGAAATTAATTCTCCCGATGGCTTTTAAATAGAACAAAGAAAGAAAAAAGGATTAAAATTTTACTCAAATGGAATACCACATACATACCACGTTATGCCTATAAACACTCTATTTCTTCTATTTTCAGATAAGTTTTTCAATTCCCTTATATTTTTGGTTATTTTAAACAAATGTAGCAGAATAGACATTTTGTTTTTTATGATCTCAATCAATATTTTTTCCGATTTTATTTACTATTTAAGGTAGGTACCAGAGATTTTGAAAATGTAAATTTATTTATATTTGTGGTACATATATGGTATCTTATTTTTAAGAGAATGTTTAAAATTTGAGCTTTCTTTACATTATTGAAATTTCGAGCTTTCTTTTTTAAATGCATGATGAAAGAAATCAATGGTTAAACATTTGTTTAAAATTTTAATTAAACCTTATTAAACTATGATCATTGAAGATTTATTGATTTCATTTGGAGCAGAAACTAAAAACTACGAATCCGGAGATATCATTTTCCGGGAAGGGGAATTTTCTACATTTTATTACCAGATCGAAAAAGGACAGATCAAGCTCAACAATTATACGGAAGACGGTAAAGAATTCATTCAGAATATATTTTCGCACGGCCACAGTTTCGGCGAATCACTGCTTTTTGTAGACCGTCCCTACCCGATGAATGCCATCGCTATAGAAGATTCCACCATTTACAGACTCCCGAAATCCAGCTTTTTGAATCTGATCAAGCAAAATCAGGAAGTTTCATTGAACGTTTACCAATGCATGGCGGAAAGAATGTATTACAAATACATCATGCTTTACAATCTTTCTTCCCAGAACCCCATCCTGAAACTGAAACAGCTGATGGATTATCTTAAAAGCTACCACGAAGACAAGACGCCCTATTCTTTCCAGATTCCACTTACCCGGCAGCAGCTCGCATCACTTACCGGCCTCCGCGTAGAAACAGTGATCAGAGCAATAAAGAGCATGGAAAAAGAGAAAATTTTAAAAATAGAGAAGAGGAAGATTATGTACTAAAGTTCCTGGTCTGGAAGTTTTGAAGATGGGAAATGGAAGTTTATTTTGTGAGGTATAACCCGAACTCCGCATCCCGCAACAAAAAATTCCTGTGGATATGTTACTACTGGTGGCTTCGGGAGCCTCTGCCACCAGATATTTGTCATTTTTTTACTATTTCAGGATTCTAGCTATCACTCTAAAACTCTCCAACACTATGACTCTCGGACGAAATACCCCGCAACTACTCCCCATCCAGCTGCCGTTGAAATTCCTCCAGATACCTCGCAATGTGGATACCGTCTGCCAGCCCATGATGCGCTTCCACAGAAACCGGAAGATATTTTTTGCCATCTTTGATATTGAACTTTCCGAATGTAATTTTCGGGACAGATTCGGAATTGTTGAAGCTCGTAGGATGCAGCAGAGCACTGAACGAGTTCCAGGGGATTGTAGAATGCCTGATCAGATCTTTCCCAAGCTCACCGTTGTTCATCCTGATCCCTGAAGTACGCTGTACATCTTCAATTTCCTCCTGCATAACCGCATTAAATACGGCAAAATCCTTTGAAAACGGAATAAAGGCAAAACCAAAAGTCCCGTCTTCCCTTCCGATGGTTGTTCCCGCATGGATGGCATCATACAAAACCACCTGATTGTCAACAATCCGCAGTTTCAGTTCATCTACTGCATTCACAGCAACCATCGACCGGTGAAGATAAGTGGCAAAAAATGAATCACCATTTTCCTTTGCATGAGCATAAGCTTTTGTACAATCTACCTCTGTGGTAAAGCCGAAATACGGGCTTGCCATCTTTGAGAAAAATTCAAAATGCTCTTTCCTGTTCCATTTTTCGATATCTATGATCTTCATTGAATTTTTATTTGCTGCAAATTTCCGGAAGTTTTCTGTGTTTTGAAAATTTATCTTAAATAATCCGAGTTCGGGATAAGAAATTTTCGTTTATATAATAGAGTAAGGAAGTTTGAAGCCGGAAGAGGGAAGTTATTGAAGTCCAAAGACAGAAATACACCGCGGTATTATTAATTTTTAGAATCCGCTTCAACATATTTAAAAACAGCTGTTTACTATTATTGTCTGGTAGTAACCTCCAGCCTCTGGCTTCCAGCTTCCAGCCTTAAATAAATTATTGAAATAAATAATCAGAGATATAGCAGAACCTTAATATCAGAAAGGCAGTTTTGGTCGGTTTTTTGTTTCCAATCAGACAGTTAAATATTGTACATTACTATATTCCCGGACTTTAGTATTTCTAAAAAGTCCGTTTAATACATACATTTAAAAAAGTAAAATATGGAAACAGAAAAAATAGGATTCATCGGATTAGGAAATATGGGCCATCCAATGGCTAAAAACCTTGAAAAAGCAGGCTTCCCACTATCCGTTTACAACAGATCAGCCGAAAAAGCCGAAAGTTTTAAAGAAAAATCAATTGTTTATACAGAAATTTCCGACCTGGTTAAAAACAACACTATCATATTCACCATGCTTACGGATGACAGGGCGGCAAAAGCAGTGTATGAAGACATTCTGAAATCAGACATCAGCGGAAAACTCTTTATAGATATGAGTACCATTTCTCCTCAGGCAACTTCTGAGCTCAGTGGTGCAGTCAAAATAAAGGAAGCCTCTTTCATTGATGCACCGGTGGCAGGAAGCACGGGACCGGCAAAGGATGGAACTTTAATTATTATGGCCGGCGGTGAGGAAAAAGATCTTCAGCGTGCCATGCCTTATTTTGAAAAACTGGGAAAAGCGGTCAAACATCTGGGCGAAAACGGAAAAGGAATTGCAGGAAAACTGTCCATCAATTACTTCCTGTCCGCCATTTATCAGGGATTGGCAGAAACCGTTCTGTTTGCTGATAAATTAGGAATTGAACGTACTTCCATGCTGGAAATCATCAACGAAAGCGCCAGTGGAAACGGAGCTACCAAAGTGAAAACACCCATGCTGATTAATGACCAGTACGAGCCAGCCTTTGCTTTGGATCTGATGCTGAAAGATATTCTGCTCGCTAAAGAAGCCGGGGCCGATTTTCCTTTATCCAAAGTTTTAAGCGAAACCTATCAGTCTGCCCATGATGAAGGTTTTGGAAAAGATGATGTGATCGGGATTATCAATTATCTGAAAAAATAGGCCCAATAAAACAAAGACTTGCAATTTAAAAACATTAATCTTTTTAAAGGTAAACACATGGAGATTCAAAATTTTAAAGGAAATACATGGTCCGCGAGAAAAGTTGATCAGATTTATATCGTAAGCATTAAAAACGGATCAGGTATCGTGGATACCTTGACAGATTTTATTAAAGATCAGAATATCAAAGCCGGGGAAGTGACCGGAATCGGGGCTGTGGATGAAGCAACCCTGCGTTTTTTCAAGCCTTCGGATAAGAATTATGCAGACAAAACATTTAAAGAACAGATGGAAATCACCAATATCTCCGGAAATATTTCTGAGATCGAAGGAAAACCTGTTCTTCATATGCATATTACGCTGGGAAGAGAAGATTATACGGCTCTGGCAGGCCATCTTCTGGATGCCAGGATCTGTGGCGCAGGAGAATTTATTTTCTATCCGCTCAATACCAGAGTTGTGAAAATTAAAAATGAAGAAGCGGGAATCAATTTCTATGATTTTGAAAAATAAAATAATGTAGGGAAATCCAACCGGAAGAATTATTGAATAGGTTCGTCATTGTCAAAGACTGTTATCAACCGTCCGATAGTTCTTCCATCTTCCCGCCTCCAGTGTCCATTCCCGTTAGTTTAATTTCTTTAGTTCAAACTCGTCTTAAAATAGTATTTTTGATTAAATCTTTTCCAGATGTTTGACATCCTTCTTGCTCACATACAAAACAAAATTGACCTTTCAGAACAACAGAAGAATGACATTCAGTCATTTTTTACCTTAAAAAAGCTGCGTAAAAAACAGTATCTGCTACAGGAAGGCGACATTTGCAAATGTCTGTCATTTGTAAACAGCGGTCTGCTGAAATCCTATGTTTTAGACGAAAAAGGAAACGAAAAGATCAATATGTTTGCGTTTGAAGGATGGTGGATCTCTGATTTCAACAGCTTTATCAACCAGGAAAAAGCCGTACTGAATATCGATGCCGTAGAAGAAACCGAAATCTTAATGATCACTTTGGAGGATTATGAAAAAATGATGCTGGAAATTCCTGTTATGGACCGTTATTTCAGGATCCTCTACCAAAACAGCCTGGTTACAAAAGATTACAGGCTGATGGCTTCCAACAGCTTTACAGCAGAAGAAAAATACATGCAGTTTGCTCAGAAAAACCCGGAAGTCATCAAAAGAGTTCCGCATAATCTTATTGCGTCCTATCTGGGGCTGGCTCCCGAAACCGTAAGCAGAATACGCAAAAAATGGTCCCTCAATACTTGATCTGAATCAACAGAAACCCATGACCCAGATCAAGTGTTTCTGCCTTTCCTGTTTATAATTTTGTCCTGTTAATCTAAGAATATGGACAATACAAAAAATACCGCACTCGTTGTGGGTGCTACAGGAATTACAGGCAGTAATCTCGCAGAAGAACTTATATCACAGGGATGGACCGTTTATGGACTGTCCCGGAACCCAAACAGCAACATCCCTGCACTTCTTCCGGTTAAGGCCGATTTACTGGATATCGAAAGTCTGCATAAGGCATTGGATAGCATCTCTCCTACCCACGTTTACTTTACCACATGGATGCGGAATGATACGGAAGAGGAAAATATCCGGGTGAACAGTGCTTTGGTAAGAAATCTTTTGAATGTACTGGCCCCGAAACAATCCGTAAAACATGTGGCGCTTGTCACCGGACTTAAACATTATTTAGGACCTTTTGAAGCCTATGCCAAAGAAGGAAAGCTTCCGGAGACTCCTGTGAGAGAAGAACATCCGAGACTTCCGCTTCCTAATTTTTATTATGCCCAGGAAGATGAAATTTATAAAGCTTCAGAAAGGGACGGATTTACATGGAGTATCCACAGACCGCACACGGTCATTGGTTATGCAGTGGGTAATCTGATGAATATGGGAACTACTCTGGCGGTTTATGCAAGTATCTGCAAAGAAACAGGAAGGAAATTTGTGTGGCCCGGATCTGCCGAGCAATGGAATGGCGTTTCTGATGTGACGGACGCCAGAATTTTAGCAAAACAACTGGTATGGGCTTCTACAACTGATGGGGCAAAGAACCAGGCTTTCAATATTGCCAATGGTGATGTATTCCGCTGGAAATGGCTTTGGAAAAGACTTGCAGACTGGTTTGGAATTGAAGTTGAAGATTTTGACGGTACCGTAAGACCGCTGGAAAACGAACTGAACAATGCCGGAGAAATATGGAAAGAGATAGCATCCAAACATGGCTTAAAGGAAAATAATATCAACAGGCTGGCATCTGCATGGCATACCGATCTGGATCTCGGAAGACCTCTGGAAGTCATGTGTGATATGTCCCGAAGCCGGAAACTGGGATTTACAGCCTATCAAAATACTGAAGATTCTTTTACTGAGCTGTTTGAAAAACTGAGAGCAGAAAGATTGATCCCTTAATCTGAATTCGATTAAAAGTTGGAAGATGCTGTTATTATCCATGTCAAGGTTCAAAACCTTGACATGGATAATTACCAATAAAAACATGTCTGCAGTCCTGATTCCGGTTTCAATAATTACCACTTCAGAATCCCGGCATATGAGAAAAAAGGAGCAACGATCAGTTGCTCCTTTCTTATTATTAATGTGTTTTTTTATTTACTTCTAAACTTCAGTGGTTGTGAGGCCGAACTTCTGTTTAAATGAATAATAGAAATGGGAAAGGTTTTCAAATCCCAGTTCCAGATAGATCTCCGACGGTTTTTTGTCTTTATGCCGGATCTGATAATAGGCTTCATCCAGTCTCCTGTCTTTAAGCCATTGCTTGGGTGTGGTATTGAATGCTTTAGTGAAATCACGTTTAAACCCTGAAAGACTGCGGCCTGTGAGCCTTGCAAATGTTTCCACAGATACATTGAACATGAAATTCTTATTCATAAACTCCTTCAGATCGATCTTATACGGTTCCGAGAAATCAAAAAGCATATTGACAAAATCAGGATTGCTCTGGAGAATCAGTTCTATCGCTTCTTTGATCTTTAAAACGATCAGCCTGGAAGTCGCTGTTTTCGTTTTGTCGATATACGGAAGAAGCGAAGTAAAATAACCGCTGAAAAACTCATCAGATTCAAAGAAAAGCTTTTGGGTATCCGGAAATTTATCAACCGCCGTGATTTTATTTTCTGCCGCATACTGCCGGAGCGTTTCCATGTCAAGAGTAATCGCCAGAAACTGATACTTCCCGTTTTTTGCAGGCTGCTTGATCGTACGGATCAGCTGGTTTTTTCTGACCAGAACCACCGTATTCTCCTTGATTATCGTTTTACCTTTATCGTGGAAGGCATGCGTTTCACCGGACAGCTGAAAACCCAGGAAATGATCCGGAATAAATTCCTCATGTCCCCTGTACGTTTCAAAAGCACAGGAATACACCAGTTTATCGAAAATGATTTCAGAAGTTCTCTCCATGATACAAATATCTGAAATTTAGCCCATAACCGCAGCACCCGCCGCCGCAATCTCTTTATCCTGCTCAGGAGTTCCGCCCGAAGATGCGATGGCTCCAATGATCTTTCCTTCGGCATCTTTGATCACTACGCCGCCGGCAATCGTTAAAAGTCCATCATTGGAATTCAACATACCATATCCGTGAATATCTGCTCCGGCAATAATGGTTCCCATCACATCGCTGTCAATTCCAAACATCACGGCAGTTTTTGCTTTTTTAAGAGCAAAATCAATCACGCCATATACACTGTCCAGCCTTGCAAGCGCCATCAGATGTCCGCCTGTGTCCACCACGGCTAAACTTACCGGAATATTGATGGATCTTGCTTTTTCTACGGCTGCATGGAGTGATTTTGCAGCCTGTTCATACGTCATGCTCATGATTTAGCTTTTTGCCGTCCATGCTTCAGCCTGAAGCTGTTTTACAAAATCTTCCGTTTCTTTTGGATGCACATTTCTGAAATTAGAGTTTTCGTCCAGTGCCACATCCACGATTACATCTGCCATAGACTGCGGATCCAGCTGGTGAGCCAGAGAATCTGCAACCCCGTCAAACGCTGAATTGGGTGTGAAATTCACCTTTGGATCATACCAGCGGAAGATGGAATCTACTCCTCTGTCATTAAATCCTGTTCCAAAAACACCCGGATTACACGTCGCAATCTTAATGTTAAACGGAGCCAGCTCAGTTTTTAAACCTTCTGCAATAGATTCCATCGCATGCTTGGAAGCACAGTAAGCCGCCACGTATGGAACCGTCCATAAACCACCCATCGAAGTAGTAAATACTATTTTACCCGGTTTTTTCTGTTCAATGAATTTTTTCACAAAGCCCTGAGCAAGTTCCAGCCCTCCAAAAACATTCACATCAAACATAGAACGGATGAATTCCAACGGCTGCTCAGCGATAGGACCGCCTTCCATAATACCGGCATTGCTGATCAGAATATCAATATCATATTTCTGATGAATGTAAGCAATGTCTCTTGAATTGGTCACATCCAGCTTATCTACTGTCAGTTCAATTCCCTGTTCTTTTGCTTCACGGATTAAATCACTCATCTGTGGATAAACCTGTGCCGTAGCAATTACTTTGTGTCCTTTTCTGGCAAGATCAAAAGCGGCTGTTTTTCCGAAACCGCTTGCTGCACCTGTAATTAAAATTGTTTTACTCATTTTGTTTTCTTATTGTTACAGATACAAATTTCAAGGATTTTCAAAGAGTTTTTATTGGTGGAAAGCTCAATGTTTTATTGCTGAAAAGTCCAAGATAGAACAGATTCTTGCAAACGTAATTTTTACTTAGGAAACATTCTCAGATTCTGCCTTTTTTTGTTCCCGCTTTTGCTTATAAAAACTTTTATCGGCAATATAAATCGTCTTCCTGATCTCACAATAAAGAGTTTCCTTGCTTTTATCGGTAAGCTGAGTAGTTTTAACTATCACAATCTCCTTTTCTGTTTTTATTCGTTCCTCTATCTCCTTTAATTCTTCCTGTGTATAAGTAAACTCTGCATGAAGATCAATATGAGCAGGTCTTTTGAAATAGATTTCTGCAGATTTGCCCCAAATAACATATTGATGGTCTGTAAGATAGATCAGTTGTACCATGGGTATAGGATCTACCGAAGAAAACATACTGCCTCCAAAGATGGTTCCCATATAATTTTTATTTTTATAAGTGATGGGAAGTTTAATGCAGATTTTTGATAAATCATCAGACACCGATTGTATTCTGGCTGTGCTCCTGCGGTACATGGGAGATAAATTGAATGCCCATTTAAAGAGTTTGGGAAGTCCAACAATCTTTGCTCCGTATTTGCTTAAATTCTGGTAAAAAGTCATTGTTAAAGTTTTAGATTTTCAATAATTTCATTCATCAATACTTGAATTTTATCTTTCGTATATAACCTTCCTATCTGAGCCAGTCCTACCAGCATAGACAGCAGTTCCAGTGCTTTCAGTCTGCAGTTTCTGATCTCCCGGAATTCTTTTTTTTCAATTCCGGATTCTAAAATTGCTGCAGTATGGGATAATATCGTTTCATTGAATTCTTTCAGCTTCTCTGTAACCTTTTCTTCCAGTGAATGATAGTCGGAGGCCAAAGTTCCGGTTAGGCAGATCTGCCGTTTATCTATCAGAAAAAGATAATAATTAAAGAGGCCCTGCAGTTTTTCAGTTTCCGTAAGAGCTTTCTGGGATTGTTCCAGGCTCAGAATCCTTTGCTGATGAACTTCAATAATGGCCAGGCACAGGTCTGCCTTGGTTGGAAAATGATAATGTATTGATGATGTTTTTATATTTATTTTCTTTGATATATCAGCATAACTGAACGCATTATATCCTTTCTCTATCAGAAATTGATTTCCGGTTTCAATAATTTTATCTTTGGTATTCATTATCTATCTATTAGTAGGTAGATAAAAGTACAAAATAAAAATGATTTTCAAAATTTTAATTTAAAAACCTGATTAATCAATATTTTAGAGGGAAATAAAGGAATTGGTTAGATTTTTGAAGATTAAAGTATAACCAAAACGCTATAAGACAAAAGTTTTATAGAAAAATCAAAATATTTTCCATTGAAACTCATAACATTCACAAAAGAAGGCATTTACTGTCCGCAGGGAAAATTCTATATTGATCCCTGGAGACCTGTGGATTTAGCCGTCATCACCCACGGACACGCTGATCATGCCCGCTGGGGAATGAAAAAATACCTTTGCCATCATTATACCAAACCCATTCTCTATCAAAGAATCGGGATCGATATTGAATGCCAGAGCGTAGAGTATGGAGAAACTGTTACCATCAACGGGGTAAAGGTTTCGCTGCATCCTGCCGGCCACATCATCGGCTCTGCACAGGTACGATTGGAATACAAAGGCTATGTCACCGTCATATCCGGAGATTATAAAGTTCAGGAGGACGGACTGAGTACACCGTTTGAGCTGGTAAAATGCAACGAATTTGTAACAGAAAGCACTTTCGGACTGCCTATCTACAACTGGCTGGAGGTTCCGGATCTGAATAAAAAACTTCAAACCTGGGTGCTTAAAAACCAGGAAAATTCAAAGACATCCGTATTTATAGGCTATTCATTGGGAAAAGCCCAGCGTATTATGAAAGCGGTGGAAGGTTTAGGGAAAATATACACCCATTATTCCATCGGAAAACTGAATGAAGCCTTTGAATCCGTAGGAATTGAGCTTCCTGATTACACAATTGCCGATTTCAGGGAAAATGCAAAAGAAGTCCAGCATCAGATCGTTATTGTGCCGCCGGCGCTTTTAGACAGCAGTATCATCAGAAAAATACCCGATGCTGCCACAGCCATCTGTTCAGGATGGATGCAGGTCCGCGGGGCAAGAAGATGGCGCAGTGCGGATGCCGGATTTGCCATGAGCGATCACGCCGACTGGAAAGGATTACTGCAGGCCGTGAAAGCTACAGAAGCTGAAATTGTACACGTCACCCACGGGCAGACTGAAATATTTTCAAAATATCTGAATGAAATAGGCATCAAAGCGGATGTTGTACAGACCCAGTTCGGTGAAGATGAGGAAGAAGCAGAAAAAGAAATCATTGAAAACCCGGAGCCATGAAACATTTTGCAGACCTTATCAATGCCTTGGAAACCACCAATAAGACCAATGCAAAAATAGAAGCCATCATTGATTATCTGGAACGCGCACCGGATGAAGATAAAGTATGGTTTATTGCCCTGTTTACCGGAAAAAGGCCCAAAAGGAATGTCAATACCAATTACATGAAAGAATGGGCGCTGGAGATTACAAAACTGCCGTTCTGGCTGTTTCAGGAAAGCTATTCTTCAGTGGGAGATCTTGGTGAAACCCTTTCCCTGATCCTTCCCCCGCCTTCGGAAAAAATTGAGCGTACCCTTTCCCAATGGATGACAGATATTGTTAATTTAAAAGAGAAGTCAGAAAGTGAGAAGAAAGAATTTGTCCTCCATTCATGGAACGGATTGGATTATACGGAACGTTTGATCTTCAATAAATTACTGGGAGGAAGTTTCAGGATTGGGGTTTCCGATAAAACTTTGATCAATGCCCTGACCAAATTTTCTTCCCAGGAATCCAGCACACTGATGCACAGCCTGATGGGTAAATGGATTCCCGGAGAGGTTTCATTTCAGGAACTGATCTCGGCAGAAAATATAAATCCGGACAATTCAAAACCCTATCCTTTCTGCCTGGCCTATCCGCTGGAAAAAGAACTGCAGGAACTGGGGAATCCTGAAGACTGGCAGATAGAATATAAATGGGACGGAATCCGTGGCCAGATTATTAAAAGGAACGATGAAGTCTTTATCTGGTCCCGGGGTGAAGAGCTTGTCACAGACCAGTTCCCGGAAATAAAAGAGACGGTTCTCCTCATGAAAGGCAACTTTGTTTTAGATGGAGAAATACTTGCGGTAAAGGATTCTAATGTTTTAAATTTTAATGAATTACAGAAAAGATTAAACAGGAAAACTTTAACCAAAAAAATGCTGGCAGATATTCCGATTGAAGTTTTTGTTTATGATCTTTTAGAACTGGAAGGAACCGATCTCCGAGAAAAATCAATGGCATCAAGAAGGGCTATGCTGGAAGAATTACTGCTGAATGAAGCACCTCAGAATATTAAACTTTCAGAGGTTATTAGGTTTGAAAACTGGAATGATCTTAATGCGATACGGGAAGGATCCAGAGACATCAACAGTGAAGGCTTGATGCTGAAACAGAAAAATTCCCCTTATCATGCCGGCCGGAAAAAAGGCGACTGGTGGAAGTGGAAAGTAAGTCCGCTGACAATTGATGCCGTCTTGATTTATGCCCAAAAAGGAAGCGGAAGAAGAAGCGCCTACTACACCGATTACACTTTTGCCGTAAAAAACGGAGACGCCCTGGTAACCATTGCAAAAGCTTATTCCGGCCTTACCGACAAAGAAATCATGGAGGTCAGTAAGTTTGTCAACAAAAATGCCATTGAAAAATTTGGGCCCGTGCGGACGGTAAAAGCAGAACTGGTATTTGAGATCGCCTTTGAAGGAATAGGTTTCAGCAGCAGGCATAAAAGCGGCGTGGCTTTAAGGTTTCCAAGAATTGTAAGATGGCGGAAAGACAAAACGGTGGATGAAATAGACGAACTTGAAGAAATAAAAAAACTGATCCAATAATTTGAAAACATTTGAAAATACCAACGGATTTAAAGTCATTCAGCAATGGATGGCTGATAAAGGTATTTCCCCTTTCAAATTCCAGATAGACACCTGGCAGAAATTCGGAAACGGATACAGCGGAATGGTGGTTGCCCCCACCGGTTTTGGTAAGACATTTTCCGTTTTCCTTGCCCTGATCTCAGATTTTATGAATCATCCGGAACAATACAAAAAAGGATTGAAAATGATCTGGATCACTCCCCTTCGGTCCCTTTCCAAAGATATTGCCAAAGCCATGCAGGAAGCGATGGATGAAATAGGCCTCGACTGGACCGTAGGAGTAAGAAACGGAGATACAGAGCAGAAAATAAAACAGC
Organism: Chryseobacterium endalhagicum; assembly: GCF_016745235.1. GTDB lineage: Bacteria > Bacteroidota > Bacteroidia > Flavobacteriales > Weeksellaceae > Chryseobacterium > Chryseobacterium endalhagicum. The sequence continues at coordinate 2,159,452 of NZ_JAELVM010000001.1, forward strand.
AGCAGATCCGGAATATGCCGGAAATACTGGTCGTTACCCCCGAAAGTCTCCACCTGCTTTTAGGCCAGAAAAATCACATCCGGTTCTTTCAGGACACGAAATGTGTGGCAGTTGACGAATGGCATGAATTACTGGGTTCAAAGCGTGGAGTCATGGTGGAACTCGCCATCTCACAAGTAAGAAAATACGTCCCAAAAATAAAAATATGGGGAATTACGGCTACCATTGGAAATCTGAATGAGGCCATGGATGTTTTAATTCCTTATAACATCAAAAAGACCAAAATCACAGCCAAAGAACATAAAAAAATAGACATTATCCCCGTAATTCCTGATGAGATTGAAATTTTACCGTGGGCTGGGCATTTGGGAGCAAAACTGGCCGACAAAATAGTTCCGATTATTCTGGATTCAAAATCTACCATTGTTTTCACCAATACCCGGAGCCAGAGTGAAATGTGGTATCAGCTGCTGTTGAGCGCCTATCCGGATTTCGCAGGCCAGATTGCCATTCACCACAGCTCCATTGATGCCCATCTCCGGATCTGGATTGAAGAAAATTTAAGCTCCGGAAAGCTGAAAGCCGTAGTTTCCACTTCATCTTTAGATCTCGGCATCGATTTTAAGCCGGTAGACACTGTCATCCAGATTGGCTCGGCAAAAGGTGTGGCAAGATTCCTGCAGCGGGCCGGACGAAGCGGACACTCCCCTTTTGAAACCTCTAAAATTTACTGCGTTCCCACCCATTCACTGGAACTGATCGAAGTGGCGGCATTAAAAGAAGCGGTAAAACAGAAAGTCATAGAACCCCGCGATCCGCAGGTCCTGTGTTTCGATGTGCTGGTTCAGTTTCTGATGACTCTTGCAGTAGGTGACGGATTCTATCCCGAAGAAACCTTTGAAAGAATTAAAAAAGTATTTGCATTCCAGGAAATGACCCCGGAAGAATGGAAAAGCATCCTGGATTTTCTGACCATTGGCGGAAGTGTATTAAAAAGCTATGAAGAGTTTCACAAGATTGTGATCATGGAAGACGGCCTTTACAAAGTGACCTCCCGGAAAATCGCCATGCTTCACCGTATGAATATGGGCGTTATTGTAAGCGATGCCATGCTGAAAGTAAAATTTATTTCTGGCGGTTATATCGGAATGGTGGAAGAATATTTTATCTCAAAATTAAAAAAAGAAGAAAAATTTATTCTTGCCGGACGGACTCTTGAAGTAGCCATGATTAAAGATATGACCGTATACGTCCGTGCAGCAAAAGGAAAAGCCATGGCTCCGAGTTATTTGGGCGGAAGGCTTCCTTTAAGCTCCAATTTAGGTCATTTTTTAAGAGAAAAGCTCTCCCACGCCCTTAATCCGAAAGCTTCAGAAAAAGAACTGAAATTTTTGCATCCATTACTCGCCAACCAGGAAAAACATTCCCATATTCCCAAAGATGATGAATTTCTGGTCGAACTGATCAAAAACCGGGAAGGCTATCACCTGTTTATGTATCCTTTTGAAGGCCGTCTGGTCCACGAAGTCATGGCAGCCCTCATTGCGTACCGTATTTCAAAGCTCGCTCCCATCTCCTTTTCTATGGCGATGAATGATTATGGTTTTGAACTGTTCAGCGACAAGGAAATTCCGTTAAACGAAGATAATCTTCATAAAATCCTGACCCGGGACAATCTGATGAATGATGTGATCGCCAGCATCAATTCCGCAGAAATGGCAAGACGGAAATTCCGTGATATTGCTGTAATCTCAGGAATGGTGATCCAGAATTACGCCGGAAAACAACGTTCCAACAAATCATTACAAAGCTCTGCAGGCCTTATTTTTAAAGTTCTGGAAGATTATGACCCCGATCATTTCCTTGTAAGACAGGCCTACACCGAAGTCTTCAATATGCAGCTGCAGGAACAGCGCCTCGTGGAAGCCTTTAAAAGAATTGAAAAATCAAAAATCATTTTAAAATATTCCCATACCTTTACTCCATTGAGTTTCCCGATCAAGGTAGACAGCCTGAGGCAGACGCTTTCCAGTGAAAGTCTGGATGCAAGGATCAGGAAGATGGTGGAACAGGCGGGGAAGAGTTTTAGAGTTTAAAGTGATGAGTGATGAGTTGTGTTGCGGGATGCGGGGTCCGAGGGTCATAGTGTTGGAGAGTTTTAGAGTGATAGCTGTCGGAACCGGAAAATGTGAAAAAAACGACAAATATCTGGTGGCTGAGGCTCCCGAAGCCACCAGCAGCGGTTTTGCCCATCCTATCCGCCTTCTCAGGTTCCTTCACCCTTTAACCTCAAATAATCATCAAATACTACAAGAAATTGAACATCGCAGTAAAAAATATCACTCTCAACAACGAAGTCTTCACTTTGACCAATCAACGTGCAGCGTTTTGGAAAAAGGAAAAAGCATTGATCCTGTCTGATCTTCATATCGGAAAGACCGCTCATTTCCGGAAAAACGGGATTGCGCTGGCCAATCATATTATGAAAAGTGATCTGGAGAGGCTTTCCGTTCTTATTGAATATTTTCAGCCGGAAAAATTCATCGTGGTCGGAGATCTGCTTCATGCCGGAGATAACTCGGATGTAGATGAATTCTGCAGCTGGAGAAGCCAGTATCCTGATCTTCAGTTTTATCTTATTAAAGGAAATCATGACCGCCTGTCTGCGGCACTGGAGAAGAAACTATGCCTGAATTTTAAATCTGATTTTCTGACCATCCGCGATTTTACCCTGATTCATGATTTTGATAAAAAACGTCCGGAATTTCAGATTACAGGACATATTCATCCCGGTGTTGTATTGAATTCTTCAGTGAAAAGCATACGGCTTCCCTGCTTTGTTCAGACGGACAACCAGCTGCTGCTTCCGGCATTCAGTGAATTTACAGGGTTGGATACCAAAAATATTCCCAAAGGCGGAAAATTCTTTGTGTTTACGGATGCGGAGATTCATGAAGTCTAAGGGTGAGGTTAAGATTAAGGTTGAGTGTGTAAGCGGAAAAAGACTGCCCGGTAACAGACAGTCTTTGAAAATATAATAAACAGGTGAAATTATTTTTGATTTTTGCTTAAACGGATGCTGTACATCGTAATGACTACCGTTGCGAATAAAAACAAAGCTCCGATCCATGGTGTACTCGCCAGTCCAAGAGAAGAAGTTACCACAATACCTCCTGTATACGAACCAATCGCAATCCCGATATTGAAAGCGGCAATATTAATTCCTGAAGCTACATCTTCGGTTCCCGGAAGTTCTTTTTCCGCAATCTGAACCACTAAAAGCTGCAGTCCCGGCACGCTGGCAAAAGAAAGACCTCCCAAAAGAAATAAGGTGATAATGCTTAAGATCTGATTACCCGCAGTGAAATAAAATGCCAGCAAAACTAATCCCTGAGCTCCAAACATCCACAGAAGTGCTTTTAAAGGATTTTTATTCGCCGTTTTTCCTCCTAAAAGATTTCCCAAAGCAATCGCAATCCCGTAAATAAGCAGAATAAAAGTAACCGTAGACTCCTGAAATCCTGTAATTTCCTGTAAAATCGGGGATAAATACGTGAAAACAACAAATGTTCCTCCATATCCCATGGCTGTCATTAAAAAGGCGAAAATCATCCGTCTGTTTCCAAATACTTTGGGAAGGCTTTTCAGAGAAGCAGTCTGGTCGCTTTTAAGGTTTTTCGGAACCAGAAGCATACTCGCGATCAAACCAATAATCCCCAGGATAGAAACCCCGATAAAAGTGGCTCTCCATCCAAAATGCTGCCCAATAAAAGTTCCCAGTGGAACTCCCGTTACAATGGCAAGAGTAAGCCCTGCAAACATGATGGAAATGGCTGTTGCTCTTTTCTCTTCCGGTACCAGCGATGCAGCAATGGTTGAACCGATGGAAAAGTAAACGCCGTGCGCAAATCCCGTCAGAATTCTGGCCATCACCAGCGTTATAAATCCGGGAGCAACCGAAGCCAGTCCGTTTCCGATCACGAAAAGCAGCATGATTGAAATTAACAGGATTTTACGGGGAATTTTCCCTGTCAGAGCCGTGAGAATAGGTGCGCCGATAGCCACTCCAATCGCGTATAGGCTTACCAGAAGACCTGCCGAAGGAATGCTGATTCCCAAATCACCCGCCACCGTAGGAAGAAGTCCTACAATCACAAATTCAGTGGTTCCTATTCCGAATGCACTGATGGTTAATGCCCACAAAGCAGCAGGCAGCCCTTTGCTCTTTACGGCAGACTTTGTATTGATCTGTATTTCTTTTTGATAATTCATTGTATTGTTATTTGTAGTGTTTTGACTAGGCAAATTTCCGATGAATTATTCTATTATAAAAATTATTTAAATTCTAGTTAATTATCAGAATAATGATAGTTTGTTTTTTTGATCAAAAATTCCGTTCCTTTGCATTAAAGTCAGCATTTCTTATGAAAAAATCAGAAGCAACCCGCCTGAACATCCTGCAGAAAGCCTTTGAACTGATCTACGCAAAAGGATATCAGACCACCAGTGTGGATGAGATCATTGCTACGACACAGGTTACAAAAGGCGCTTTCTATTATCACTTTAAAACCAAAGATGAAATGGGTCTGGCGATCATCAATGAACTTCTGAAAAACAACTTTAAAAGTACTTTTATTGAACCGCTTCAAAACACTGACAATCCGCTGGAAAGCATCTACCAGCAGGTATATGATATTTTGATGGAAAACGATTTTTTAAAGGTAGAATATGGCTGCCCCGCTTCCAATTTCACCCAGGAAATGGCTCCCTGGCATATGGATTTCACCAAAGCCCTGAATGAGCTTTCCGGACGCTGGGAAAATGCGATGATCACCTGTATTGAAAACGGAAAGAAGCAAGGTTCTGTAAAAGAAAAGGTCAATGCCAGAGAAATCGCGGTTTTTGTGATGTCCGGCTATTGGGGAGTGCGGAATTTAGGAAAATTAGAGAATTCAAAATCAGCATATCTTATTTATTTAAAAGGACTTAGATCTTATTTTGATTCTCTTCAATAATTTTTTTATCAAAAAACATACTAACTAGTATGTTTTTGTTATACCTTTGAAGCATTCAAAAAAATCATCATGTACCAGACGCTTACTTTTCTGCATTCCTCATTCCGGTGGATCGTTTTATTAAGTCTTGTTTATGCCATCTGGAGAGCTTTCAGAGGGTATTTTTATCAAAAGTCATTTTCAAAAACCGATGATTCGGTACGCCACTGGACGGCAACCATCGCTCACATCCAATTGATTCTGGGGATTATATTCTATATTAAAAGTCCTATTGTAAAGTATTTCTGGAAAAATTTCAGTGAAGCGAAAGAATCTTTGGACCTGCTTTTCTTTGGGATAATTCATATTTCTCTTATGATCACTGCTGTTGTCCTGATCACCATTGGTTCCGCTTTAGCCAAGAGAAAAGATACAGACCCGGAAAAATTTAAAACCATACTAATCTGGTTCACTATTGCGCTTGCCGTTATTTTTATAGCGATCCCGTGGCCGTTCTCCCCTTTTGTTAACAGACCTTATTTCAGATAATTATGATGCATTTATTTAAAACAAAAATCGGACGCCTGAGAATTCTGGCTATTCTGGAAGGAATATCTCTCCTGACCTTAGTATTCATTGCGGTTCCCATGAAATACGGATTAGGAAATCCAGCCCTCGTAAAAATGATGGGCCCTGTTCACGGAACCCTGTTTCTTCTTTTCCTGTTTAATACTTTAAGCGTAGGTGTGGAACAGCAGTGGAAGTTTCGGGAAACCACCTGGAAAGTACTTTTAGCGTGTTTTATTCCTTTCGGGACCTTTTATATTGACCATAAAATCCTAAGCAGGCTATGAAAAGTATTCTGCTACTTGGCGCCATTGTACTGGCTGTTTATGTTATTTACCGTGTTTACAGATATCAGACCCTGGATGATGGCTTAGATCAACTGATTAGAAAAGGCGCTGTCATTCTGGATGTAAGAACTGAGAATGAGTATAAAACAGGCCATATTGAAGGATCCGTCAATATATCTCTGGGAACCCTCAGAGAAAGGTATATTGAACTCAATCCGGAGAAAACTTACATCACAGTCTGCTCACATGGGTTGCGCAGTGTCAAAGCTGAAAATATTCTGAAAGACAGAGGCTTTAAGCATGTTCATAATGGCGGTGCGTGGAGTGATCTTCAGGGGGTGATAGAGTAAGGAAGTCTGAGGATGGAGGATGGAAGGTATTACGGGTCCTGAAGATTGGCTATTATTCTGTTTGAATTAATTTCTTCCTTACTCGAAGCAAAGTTCTTAGAATTCTTGCAGAGGTTTTAAACTTTGGCAAGAATAACTTCCATCCTCCCTCTTCCCTCTTCCAATCCTTAATCTTTCATCCAGACTACTTTCTGTTCAGAATCATGCTCCATCCCGATAATATCGCGGTACAATTCCGGTCTTCTGGCTTTAACATATCTGCTTCCTCCGGCCTGAGTAAGCTTTTCAGGGGTGATCACAACTGTTTCAAAACTGTCATCAAAAGAACGGCATTCAGCGATAATATCCCCAAAAGCATCAATGATCATGGAACATCCGTTTTTCAGCTGATCATCATCCATCCCGACAGGATTTGAAAAAACAGCATACACTCCATTGTCATACGCTCTGGCAGGCAGCCATTTCATGAGCCAGTCCCGTCCTTTCATACTGTCAAATTCCAGACGCAGCGATGTGGGATCAGTTATTCTGTTCTTCCATAATTCCGGGTCTACAAATCCTGCTCCCGGCCTTGTGGAAGGCGTACACATCGTAACATGCGGCATAAAAATAATATCTGCTCCCAGAAGTTTTGTTGCCCTTACATTTTCAATGATATTGTTGTCATAGCAGATAAGAATTCCGCATTTCCAGCCATGGATTTCAAAAACACAGTATTCATTTCCAGGAGTCAGATTGGGATTGATAAAAGGATGAAGCTTCCTGTATTTAGCTTTCAGGCCGGTTTTATCAACACATACATAGGCTTTGAACAGGTTCCCCTCATTGTCTTTTTCGAAAAGTCCGGCTAATACCGTGATATTGTACTGCACAGCAATCTGTTGTAATCTTTCAATACTTTTTCCATCCGGAATGTATTCTGCAATATCGAGAAGCTGTTCTTTGGTAAGATTTCTGGCAAAAGTGTAGCCTGTCACTGAGCATTCATGAAATGCAATAGCCTGTGAGCCTTTGGAAGCGGCTTCGGCAGCCAGTTTCTCTATGACTGAAAGGTTGTACTCCTTATCTCCGCTTCTATTTTCGAACTGGGCTGTTGAAATTTTGAGATGGTCCATCTTTTTTCTGCAAAATTATCCCGCCGGATCATTTGAAGATTGTAAAAAACCGACATTTCTACTGCATCTCTATGAAATTGACCGCCAATTTATTTTCAGTTTTTAAATACTGAGTGGGTGTTAAACCTGTATTGTTTTTAAAATCTTTAATCAGATGGGACTGGTCAGTAAAGCCCGAATCATATGAAAGCCCCGCTATAGTTTCTCCATAAGGATTTTTTCTGATCAGATTAATGAAATGATGCAGCCTGATGATATTTGAATATTTTTTAGGACTTAAACCAATGTAGTTTTCAAACTTTCTTTCAAGCTGACGTTCAGAATATCCGGTGAAATGCTCCAGGTCTTTTGAAGAAACCAAACCTTTATTTTTAATCATCAACTCCTGAACGGCTTTAATTAATGCATGATCGGAACTTATTTTCCCGGACAGGAACCTTGTAAAGAAAAGATTCAGCTGATGAATAATTATTTTGGGATGTATTCCCTCCATAAGACTTTCCTGAAAAGGCAGCAGTTCGTTTTTTAAAACATCTTCAGCAGAAATAATCCGGTTCTTTGCTTCTTTTGCTGAAATTTTAAGAAGAATATTAAAAAAATAAGGCTGAAAAACCACAGCGATCATAGAAAACGGTCCACGGGCGGTAAAATCTTTATATCCGGCGGGCTGTCCATAAAAAAAGGAAGACGGAATATGTATTGTATCTGAGTACAGGTTTTGGCTTCCTGACAAAATCAATCCGGTGCTGCCGTCTGTGAATAACCGCAGGTTTCTATACTCATCCCCGGCATTTTCTAAAAAGATATAATGCCTGATATAGGTTGATAAATATTCAGGTGCCTCGATCTGCATTCTTCAAAATTACATAAATCCGGGAGATTAAAACACCGGATATTCATGATTTTACATGAATTTTTTAGCCGATGGTACCACATTATAATTCCGTTTGGTCAGGTATTTGAATATTTTAATAAGCAATTCATTGATTTTCAAATCAAAATAGCATTTAAATCTCATTCAATACCAACCCATAAAATATAATCATATGTCAACACAGAATTTAACCCACCTCGAGGCTATTAAAAAGATTCAGGAACTGTCTGAAAAAGCCAGAATATGTATGTTTTGTACCGAACTTGAAACGGTTCCGGTAAATTCCCGTCCCATGACCCTGCAGGAAACGGATGACAGCGGAAATCTATGGTTTATAAGCAGCGGAACGAGTAATAAGAATTTTGAAATAAAAGAAGACCGCAGAGTACAGCTTTTCTTTATGAACAACAGTGATTCCCAATATCTTTCTGTTTATGGCCAGGCCTCTGTTTATAAAGATAAAGCCACTATTGAAGAAAAATGGTCGCCTATGGCAAAAGCGTGGTTTGACGGAAAAGATGATCCGGATGTCACCATTATCCGCGTAGAACCTAAGGAAACCTATTACTGGGATACCAAGGCAGGAAAACTGGTCAGTTTATTCAGTTTTGTGGCTTCGGCGCTTACAGGCATTAAAACCAACAATGCCGATGGTGTGGAAGGAAATGCAACCGTATAAAATAAAAGCCGGCTGAGAATCTCTCAGCCGGCTTTTTTACAACATAAAAAAAACTGACATATAAAAACTATGAATGTCTTTGACTATCAGATGGCTTCGGGAGCCTCAGCCACCTGATTTTTTATTTTTTCACATCTTCCATAGAAGCTCCGAAATTGATATGCAGAACATTTCCGTTCGGTGTTACCAATGCCGGGACAGATTTTACGCCTGCATTTTCTGCGATGGCTATCTGGCTTCTGTCGTTTCCTAAATGCACGATTTCTACATTTTCAGCACCAATAAGATTGATGATATCATGTTCTGCACTTACGCATACGGAACATCCTGCGTGGTAAAAAACTGGCTTTTTCATACTGTTTAGATTAATTAAGGGTTTTGATAATATTTTTCAGCTCTTCTGTTTCCCTTTCTGTCAGAGGTTTTAACGGGCTTCTTAAGTTTCCGCCTTCTTGCCCTAAAATATTCAGGCCTGCTTTGACTGCTCTTGGCAATCCTTTGTTGACAATAAATTTCAGAAGATCAAACTGTTTGTAGAAAATTTCTTTTGCTTTTTCCAGATCTCCGGCTTCTACCGCTTTATAGAGATTAACATTCAGTTCCGGAATCAGGTTGGGAGCTGCTGTACACCATCCTCTGGCTCCGGCAGTAAATGCTGATAAGGCTAATGGATTGGAGCCGTTATAGAAAGCAACATCCTCACCCAGTTCTTTTCTCAGATAATGCATTCTCTGAATATCTCCCGTACTTTCCTTGATCATCGTCACATTTGGAATTTCAAGCAGTCTTTTCAAAAGGGCCGGCGACATATCTACCCCGCTGGTTGCCGGATTGTTATACGCCATGATCGGAATTGAAATTTGGCGGGCTACGGCATCATAATGGGCTACAATTTCATCGTCTGTAAGCTTCCAGTAGCTCATAGGAATAATCATAACGGCGTCTGCCCCTGCTTTTTCAGCAAATTTGGCGTGATGAACCGTTTTTTCTGTCGTCAGATTGGATACCCCTACCAAAGTCGGAATTCTGCCGTTGGTCTGCTGTATCGAGGCTTCTGTAATGGCTTCTTTTTCATCATCTGATAAATACGGCATTACACCCGTACTTCCCAATGGGGCAATCCCGTGACTTCCGGAAACGATCAGTCTTTCTACAAGCTTCTTAAAAAGAGGAATATCTACTTTCTCATTCTGGTCAAAAGGCGTAATCGGATAAGCAATTATTCCTTTAAATGGAACATTTTTCATGTTTTATGGGTTTAAAATTACAATGATTATGAATGGATCTTCATGATAACCATTAAGAAAAGTTTAAGCGGCTGAGGATAAAGTTTAATGATGGAAAGCTTTACCATCTCCTTATCTGGATCATCGTAAGTGCTTTTTATTCAGGAGATGTCCGGCTTAATTGAGTGAATAATGGCTGGTTTGGTTTTAAACTCAATCTCAACCAGGCTTAAACTTTTACTTGTTTCTTAATGATTTGAATTTATTAAAGATCTCTTCCCTCTTCCTCTCTCAAGGCAACGCCAAGGTTCTGCAGCTGCGGTGCATTTTCGCAGGCCAGATATTTTGCAGGCTCCGTATCACTCATGTTCTGGTGCTTGTGCCATGCCCATGAAGGAATGTAAACAGCATCTCCCGCTTCCCAGTGTACTCTTTCATCTTCTACTTCTGTCCAGCCTTTTCCTTCGATCACATACAATACCGTTTCATAGGTATGACGGTGTCTGTTCGTCTGCTGTCCCGGAGTAAGTCCGCCAATCGTCATGCTTACATTTTTACTTGGAAGATCCACGAAGAAAACCGGATGCTTTCTTTCCGTTGAAAACTGGTTGTGCACTCCTGCATTTTCTACATTTTTATGAATTAAATGACTCGGTTTTACGTACTTTGGCCTTGCAAATGTTTCGTGAAAGTCTTTTGAACTGAAATCTTTCTTGTCCATGATGTTTTAAAATTTTAAGTGTTATTGCTTTATTGCATGACAAAATTATCTTATATTTGGACTGTTTAAATGATTCAGTTTTTACATTAATTGGTAGTCCAGATGCTTCGACCTTGGAAATTAGAACTTGAAATAGATAAAGAGCTTGAAAAAGCGGTGTATCTGCAGATCGCGGACACATTTATTACGGATATACGTTCCGGAAGACTTAAAGCCGGGGATGCGCTTCCCGGCAGCAGAAATCTGGCAATGATGCTGAAAATCAACAGAAATACTGTAGTGGAAGCTTATCAGGTGCTGATTAATGAAGAATGGGTAATTTCCAAAGAAAGAAAAGGAATTTTCGTATCAGACAAGCTTCCGGTTTTACAGGAAAGCATAAGCCACAGACATCAGGAGGCCGAAGAAAGTTCATCACCGCTCCATAAGCCGATGATTAATTTTGATGACGGACATCCGGACAGTAAAATAGCGCCTGTCACTGAGCTGGCCAGAGCCTACCGGGAAATCTTTAACCGTAAAGCCAGATGGCAGATGATGGGCTACGGAAATGAGCATGGCGATATTGAATTCAGAAGAACCATATCCCAGATGCTGAACCACCAGCGGGGAATGCACATCAATGAGAACGAAATATCAATCACCCGCGGAAGCCAGATGGCGATGTTTCTCACCGCTCAGTGCCTGCTGAAAGCCGGAGACCGGATCATCGTGGAAAATCCAGGGTATAAACCCGCCTGGAAAGCTTTTGAATATGCAGGAGCAGAACTTCTTCCTGCTGCAGTAGATCATGAAGGAATTCTGATAGAAGATGTCAGGAAACTTGTATTAACAAACAAGAATGTAAAAGCAATATACATCACCCCTCACAGACAATATCCTACAACAGTTACTTTAAGCCTGTCACGAAGACTTGAATTGATTGAACTTTCGAATAAGCACGGAATTACTATTATTGAGGATGATTATGACAATGAATTTCATTTCGGATATCGTCCTATCCTTCCCGTTTCCAGTTTTATGGAGCTTAAAAATTATGTCTACATAGGTACTTTGAGCAAAGTTGTGGCTCCGGCACTGCGGATCGGTTATCTGGCATCCAAAGATCCAAAACTGATTCAGAAAATAGGAGATTTAAGAAAGATTATTGATGTTCAGGGCGATGTGATTATGGAACAGGCCGTTTTACAGCTGATAAAAGATGGTGCTGTAAAAAAACACATCAAAAAAGCCACAGTTCATTATAGAAATAAAAGAGATCTTGTCTTCAATCTTCTGGAGAAACATTTAAAAAATATTGCTGACTTTAGTCTTCCGGAAGGTGGTCTGGCATTCTGGATCATCCCCAAAGAAGATGTAAATTGGGATGTAGTAACAGCTTTACTGATTGAGAAAAATATCAATATCATTCATCCGCAGCAATACAGCTACGATAAGATTATCAATGGATTCAGGCTGAGTTATGGCTCTCTTTCCGAAGAACAGCTGATTGACAGTATAAAAATAATTACTGAAGTGTTGAAGCATAAAAATGTAAAGCTGAAATAAAAGTAAGGCGGGTTAAAACCCGCCTCTATTGAATAATCCTCGGGAAATATTCAAAATAAACATTTACACATTAAAAAAATCTGTGTCATCTGAGTAATCTGCAGGAGATTAAAATATTTTCCCACAGATCGCAGATCACACGGATTATATAGCAAAAGCTCCAAAAAACTATTATTGGCAGCTGCATTTTAGGTTTCGGCTAAAGCCGTGGGAATTCTATAAATTGGTAAGGCGGGTTAAAACCCGCCCCTATTGAATAATCCTCAGAATATATTCAAAATAAACATTTTGAACATTAAAAAATCTGTGTCATCCGTGCGATCTGCGGGAGATTAAAATATTTTCCCACAGATTACTCAAATCACACGGATTATATAGCAAAAGTTCCAAAAAACTATTATTAACAGCTGCATTTTAGGTTTCGGCTAAAGCCGTGGGAATTCTATAAATTGGTAAGGCGGGTTAAAACCCGCCTCTATTGAATAATTTTCAGGAAAATATTCAAGACAAACATTTTACACATAAAAAAAATCTGTGTCATCTGAGTAATCTGCAGGAGATTAAAATATTTTCCTACAGATTACTCAGATCACACAGATCATATCGTTTACAGAAAAACTAATCTACTTCAAAAACCGCCTGTATCTCCACCGAAGAATTCACAGGAATAGATGAAGCTCCCAAAGTAGCTCTGGCATGTTTTCCTTTTTCTCCAAAGACCTCTACGGTAAGATCTGATGCTGCATTCATCAGGTCAGCATGTTTTGTATAATCATCTTTTGTATTGAAAATACCGGTCAGCTGTACACATTGCTTTACCCTGTTCAGATCGCCATCCACAGCCTCTTTCAAAACAGCAATAACGTTTAGCATTGTAGCTTTTGTGGCTTCTTTTACCTGTTGCTCATTCACATCAACGCCTAGTTTTCCAGGATTTAAAATTTTACCGTCTTTCAAAGCGACCTGATTGATAAATACCAGATTTCCTGAACGTACATAAGGTTTATAATTCCCGGCTGGCTGAGGAACCTTAGGTAAGACGATACTTTTCTGCTTCAAAACCGAATTGATATCCGCAGATTTTTCTGTCGTTACTGCCGGAATCTGTTTCTTAGCAAATGTTCCTTTCAGTGCAAAAGCTGTTTTAGCAAAATTTCTTCCCTGAAGTTCTGCCAATCCGCGCTCATCTTTTGTCGGTCTTTCCACATCTTTTAACGAAGCCATGCTTGTTACGCCCAACACTGAATTTCCCTGAGGAATTGTTTTATTGATATTTTCAGTACCTCTGATTCCATTGGAGACCAGAACCATCCCATGAACGGCAAGACTGTTCCAGAAAGCATTAAGAGCCAGCTCTTTTCCCGCGCCGCTTCCCGCAGACATGAAAACAGTGGCCGGCATTCCTTCCAGCGCGTGATTCGTCCATAAATTAACGGTTTTAGATAAAAATTCGCTCATTCCGGTACTGATATTTCCAAAATAAACCGGTGATCCGAAAGCAATTCCGTCATATGATGGAAGCTCATCTACTGATGCTACGGGAATGTTTTTCAATTTGGCATTTTGAGATTCTTTGACCTGCTTGATTACGGCTGTTGCATTCTTACTGTTTTCAATTCCGGATGCTATTTCTTTTGCCAGTTCGTAGGTTCCGCCATTATCTGAATGAATGAGAACCAATATTTTAGCTTTAGTGTCTTGTGCCATGACCGTTGTGATTTTTAATAATAAAATTAATACAAAAACTGTACTTAGTTTTTTCATTTTGATGGGATAAATAATTACTATACAAAATTAGTATTGTCGTTTTTATTAAATTTGCCAAAAACTCTATGCATAACGCCATCCTGAAATGCGGTTTGAAAGAACAGAATGACAGCAGATTTGTAGACAGCATTGAAAAAGAAGCCTACGTCTGGTGCGAAAAAGACTGGAAACACGATGATCACGAACACGCCCACCACCGTGCTCAACTTACTTTCGTAGAGGAAGGTTATCAATATTTCCACATTGATCAGAAGATCTATCTGGTCCCGCAGTATCATGTGATCTGGATTCCTTCGGGAAAGGCGCACCGGATTACTTCAGAAGCCAAAACAGTCAATTTAATGGTGTTCCTGTTTAAAACTGTTTTTAATGATGATTTTTATAAGAATGTTCAGGTGTTCGCAGTTCCACCTGTGTTAAAGGAAATGCTTCTGTATGCATCCAAGTGGAATCAACTCGTCAAAGAAGATGAAGAGCAGGATGTATTTTTTAAAGCTATTTTAAAAAGTCTTCCCAACTTCTGTAAGGAAAGCAGTTATCTGGAAATTCCTGTTCCGGCTGATGCAAGGCTTATTCCTGTCTGTACGTATATCAATTCAAATTTTAAATATAGTCTGGATCCGGATGCACTGGCAGAGAAAGCACAAATGTCCGTCCGCAGCCTTCAGAGGATTTTTAAAAATGAAACGGGAATTACTCTTCAGAAGTACCTCCAACTTGTAAGAATTTTGAAAAGTATAGAACTGATCGACACCAAGCAATATACTTTAAGCCAGATCGCGTATATGACAGGATATCAAAGTCTTTCCGCTTTTACAGCTTCGTATTTTGCCATTATGAAATCTAAACCAAAAGTAAAGAAGAACAGTTAAGGTATTTACCTTTTAAAATTATCTGATCTGCAGTGTGTCGCTTTCCGGATCAGGATTTCCTGTACCGCCGGTTTTGCTTTGTGCTGTTTTATACTTGTTTTTCGGTTCTTCTTCTTCTTCAATCTCACATTTGCACGATGCTAAAGTAAATGCACTTAAAATTCCTAAAATGAATGCTGTGGTTTTCATAATTTCTATTTTTTAAGTTGTAAGGTTTATCCGTTAACGATCAGGCCTCCGTTTGGATGAAGAACCTGTCCGGTTATTTGTGCTGCGCCGCTGCCTGCCAGGAAAAGGAAAGATTCTGCTATTTCTTCAGGGGTTGCATTTCTTTCAAAAGGTGGCAGATTGGGGTCTTCCTCTTCTTCCCCGAATGTTTCTTTGGTGAGGGGTGTAGCCACAGGTCCCGGTGCCACGGCATTGATCCGGATGCCTTTTGGTTTTGCCTGTAGAGCCAGAGATCTAGTAAATGATACGATGGCGCCTTTTGTGGCAGAATAATCCAGAAGCTCTGCATGGCCCTGATAAGCTGCGGCCGAGGTGGTATTGATCACGCTGCTTCCTTGTTTCAGATAAGGAAATACTACTTTTGTCAGAAGAATCATCCCTATGATATTGGAATCAAAAGTTTTCCGGATATTCTCTTCTTTCAGATCTTCAATATTTTCCGCCGGAAACTGTACTCCGGCATTATTAATCAGAACATCAATTCCCCCGAAAATATCAACCACCTTTGCTGCGGTTTCCTCACAAAATCCATAATCATTGATGTCTCCTTTAAAAAGAATGCATCTTCGGCCCAGTTGTTCGATCTCAGTTTTGGTTTTTCCGGCATCTTCATCATCTGAATGGTAAATAATGGCAATATCAGCACCTTCCCGTGCAAAAAGTAAAGCCGCAGCCTTCCCTATTCCACTATCGGCTCCTGTAATAAGAAGTGATCTGCCTGATAATAATTCGCCCATTAAATTTATTTTAAAATTAAGGACTGATTAATTTCACTTTTAAAGCATCCGAGAATGAATTCCGTATAATAAAGCTGGGCATTTAAAGCCTGCGTTTTAGGGTGCAGTTCCAGTTTTTTGGTCAGAATAATTTCACCTTTATAAGCAAACGAGAAAAAAGCAAAGATTTTATAGGATGAATTTCTGATGGGTGTGCAATAGCCCGTTGTTGCAATAGACCAGTCGGAATCGAAGATCTTTGCCACGTTCAGGGCCATTGTTTCAGCGATATTTTCAGATACGCAGTCGCATTCTTCAGCTTCTTCCTGTTCTACATTCAGAAGTTTCACTTTTTGGGGCAAGGTATAGGCTGTTATACCGCCATTGTAAAACAGGGAAGCGTTCGGCATTTGGGAAAAAGCCAGCTGCAGACAGCCTGAGGTAACGCTTTCGGCAATAGAGATCGTTTCGCCTGCAGTCATCAGTGACTGACTTATATATTCCAGAAGGTTCTTTTGAAAGTCCATAATTTTAGATATTTAGTGTGTGATGTGAAGGTGTTTTTTATAATCAGGTATTTCTTTCCTGCTCCAGCTCCCAGACTCTGTGATTTGAGATGGCTGTAATAAATTGTTTTCCGGCATCCGCAGTATCCCATGTGATCACAGCCGGGTCTTCATGTTTTTTCTGACCCACATTGCTGCTGTTGTAAATTTCTTTGCTATCCGCTCCAAAATACAGGGCTTTACAGTGTTTGTAAGCTTCATTAACGAAATTCAGGACATGATGTTTATTCTCAGGAGACATCAGTTCTTTTGCTGATTTTGCTCCGGCACAGATGTATAATGCATCAAAGCAGACACTGGCAATGCTTGTAAGAGAATGTTTCGGTGTAAGGAGTGATCCGTCATCAGCCTTAACAGCGGCCAGACTTGGTGCAATCAGTTCTACAGCAGCGCCTTCTCCTTCAAGTTTTGTTTTTAAACTGTTAACAGCTTTTCCATCTGCTCCGTTGGCTATGATAAAGCCAATTTTTCTGCTTTTGATGGTATCTTTAACTGTATCTTTCATGCTGAGTGCTGCGGAAGACTTTGTATCCGGCTCTCTCTCTTCGCTCTGAAGCTCCTCAATATTGCTGTCCGCAGGTAAACTCTGGTTAGGATGTTTCAGCTTTTTGACCTGAACGCCTACTTTTCCGGCTACTTTTTTCGCAAGATCTTTATTGATGAATGCAAGCTGGCCCACAAGCCTTTCCCTGATCTCCGGGATCGTCACTTTTGATAATTCAAAGATCAGCGCATTCTGAAGATGGGTCTGTTCAGGAAGCGACTGGCTGTTATAAAATAATTTGGCCTGAGAATAATGATCTACAAAACTCTGACTTCTCTTTCTGATTTTATCGCCCGAAACTCTTTCCTGATGAGACGTAAAGCCGCCTTCGGACATCATAGCCTGGAAAGGGCATCCTCCTCCGATGGAATTCGGTTCATAGCTTGTTTTTCCTTTCACGATCTGCTGTCTCATATGGCCGTCGCGCTGGTTATTGTGAACGGTATTAATGGATCTGTTGATCGGGATTTCATGAAAATTGGGAGATCCAAGCCTTGAAAGCTGGGTATCTGTATATGAAAATAATCTTCCCTGAAGCAGCGGATCATTGGAGAAATCAATGCCGGGAATAATGTGTCCGGGATGAAAAGCAATCTGCTCGGTTTCTGCAAAAAAGTTATTCGGATTTTTGTTTAATGTTAAGGTTCCTACAATCTGTACGGGAACTTCTTCTTCAGGAACCAGTTTTGTGGGATCCAGAAGATCAAAATCAAACTTGTGTTCGTCTTCTTCAGGAATCAGCTGCACGCCGAAATCCCATTCCGGAAAAGCTCCGTTTTCAATGGCTTCCCAAAGATCTCTTCTGTGAAAATCCGGGTCTGTTCCTGAGATTTTCTGAGCTTCATCCCATGCCACGGAATGCACACCAAGTTTTGGTTTAAAATGAAATTTCACGAAATGTACTTTCCCTTTGTCATTGATGAATTTAAAGGAATGAACCCCGAAACCTTCCATCATTCTCAGACTTCTTGGGATCGCCCTGTCACTCATCAGCCACATAATCATGTGCATGCTTTCCGGCATCAGGGAAATAAAATCCCAGAAGGTGTCATGGGCCGAAGCAGCCTGTGGCATTTCGTTATCAGGTTCCGGCTTTACGGCATGTACAAGGTCCGGAAATTTCATGGCATCCTGAATAAAAAAGACAGGCATATTATTCGCAACAAGGTCATAATTTCCTTCTTCCGTATAAAATTTAACAGCAAAACCTCTTACATCCCTGGCGAGATCCGTACTTCCTCTGCTTCCTGCTACGGTAGAAAAGCGTACAAATACAGGTGTTTCTTTCCCGGTTTCTGTTAAAAATTTTGCTTTGGTGTATTCAGCAAGGCTTTCAGACAATTTGAAAACGCCGTGTGCCCCAGAACCTCTTGCATGAACAATTCTTTCGGGAATTCTTTCGTGATCGAAATGGGTGATTTTTTCCCGTAAGATAAAATCTTCCAGCAGTGTGGAACCTCTTTCGCCGTCTTTCAGGGAATCCTGATTATTATTAATCTTCAATCCCTGATTGGTCGTCAGTTTTTCGTTTTCATTGGAAGTACTGTGGGTGTTCAGCTGGTCTAACTTTTCATTTTGGTTTTCATTTTTCATATCAATTTTATTTTCGGTGTGGTGTGAAGGATAAAAAGTCAAACAAATAATTCACGAAGATTATTCAGTGATCCGGTCCTGCTCTAATGTCGTTAAGAGCTTGCTGAGGTATTCCTCTTCTTTCAGCACTTTGTAATAGGCTGTTTTGGCGTATAACGTGAAAGAGGAGTTCTCAACTTCTATTTCGGCATCCATTTCTGTAACGGGTGTGGTGCTTCCGGTGTGGTATTCACGGATATGGAGGATGTATTCATTAATGTAAGTGTCTATTACATTTTTCAGAATGTCGCACTTGGCATTGTTTTTAATCTTTTCCAATGATTTGATCAGAAAAGCGGTGACTCCGTAAGAGTTGATAACGCTCGGGAATAAAGATTCATTCTCTATCATATTATTTTTATCATTCAGTCCGGAATGTCTTAAAGTGTCATTTTCAAATATCATAATCTCTAGGTTATTAGTTATCAGGAATTTTCAGATACTTCTCAAAATAATGGAGGTCTTCTTTGTCTTTAATGGAAAGATAAAACATGACCTGCTCCGGTTCTTTCAGCCCTATACTGCTGAAACAGTCGAAATGGGCGATCAATGCCTGGATATTTTCTATTTCTATGTCTTTTAAAATAACAAACAGAAGGAAAACATTGTCTTTGATTTCTTTGGCATAGATGGCAGCGCCGTCCTCAAACCAGCCTCCTTTGTTTGAAACCTTTATAAAGTCTTTATGCTTCAGCGTTTTTACTATTTTCTGACAGTCCATATCGTTGAGTATCATGGTTATCTCTGTTATTCAGAATAAGCACAGGGCTATTCTGAACTGACTTCTTGCCTCAATTCAATTCTTGTGAACTGTCGTCGCCGGAATCTCCAGTATTCTCAACTGAAATTTTTGGTGTGAATATGGAATGATATGTAGCGACCCGGCAGTGATCTGGAATCTGATGATCTATCCTGAAAGACAAAGCTTTCATACTGCCCTTACTGAGGTCTTAAGAATTGTATTGAAACCCGATGTATCAAAGATATACCGGAATTATTCACTTTTTTATGACCTGGATCATATTAAAGAGCTATTAATAAACGATTTTTCGGTTTTCTATCTTTACACTTCCCTCTTTCTCCATCTTTTTGAGAACCCTGATCACAGTTTCTACACGAAGCCCTACCAGATTAGCTACCTGCTGTCTTGTAAGCTCCACCTGAAAGCAGTTTCCACAGCTGTCGTCATGATAGCTTTTAAGGTAGTCCAGAAGCCCGGTAAGTCTTGAGACAGGATTCAGGGATGCCATATTCTGAAGCATAACTGCTTTAAAATACAGCCTTTGAGAAAGACAGGCATTCATTTCCAGAGAGAGGTCCGGATAGGATTTGATAAGTTTCAAAAACCTATCCTTCGGCACTCTTATAATTTCTGTCGGCTGAATACAGACAGCATTGGTGGGATAAAATTTATCTAAAAAAAGCATTGAATCCCCAAAGCTCTGTTTTCCTCCGAAAATGTTCTGTATAAACTCTTTTCCATCTTCATCATAATTATTAAGCTTCACTTTTCCGGTCTTTATCTGAAAATAATAAAGGGCATGATCTCCTTCTCTGTAGATCTGTTCACCTTTCTTATATACCCTTATTTCTCCTCCTGACGAATACAGCGTATTTTCGTCAATATTCATGCAGCTTATTGTCTTCATTTGTGTGTGTTTTGATTTAAATAATAAAATTTTGTATTGAAGCTGTTTTAATATAAAATTTTACGGTCTATGATCTGAACAATATTGTCCCGTTCCATATGTTTGATCGTTCTTATTGCCGTTTCCACGCAGAGGCCTGTATGATCCGCCATCTGCTGCCTCGTTAAAGGGATGGTAAAGGAAAACGGACTTTCATCATCATGCGAGCTCTTTTTAAGATAATCCATTAATCCTCGGAGTCTGATAGCCGGACTCTGGGAAGAAATATTCTGCATTTTCACCGTCTTATCATACAATATCTGAGATAAAAAACTGCTTACCTCAAGACATAACCTCGGGGAACTGCTCAGCAATTCCAGAAAAACAGACCGCTGCAGTCTTAATACATTGCAGTCTGTAAGAGCCTCAGCGTTCATAGGATAAGGCTTGTTGATAAAAAGTACGGACTCTCCGCAACTTTGTCCGTTGGAAAGGAGAAGCTGTATGAACTCCTTTCCTTCTTCATTGTAATTATTCAGTTTCACTTCGCCTGAAATGATCTGATAATAATAATTCGGGTTGTCCCCCTCAGAAAAAATATATTCTGCGGGCTTATAATGTATGAGCTCTGCGCCTGCTGATAGCAAAATGTCTTCATCGATAACCATAATAGTAGTAGTTTTTGGTGTTATTCAATCTTGGTCAATCTTTCTTAGTAAAAAATATATTGGTATCGAAGTCTATGTACGCATGCAAATATTGAACCTTTATGATTGTTCAAAATGTTAATTTTAGTTAAATTAATTATCAAAAATCAACCATTCATAAATTATCAATTGAATTATTAAACTAAATTGATTCATTTTTTAAAATATTCGTAAAAAAAATCAATATATACGCAAAATGATCCTAACAGTATTCTGAAGGACCTTAAAAACCCGCTTTATTGCTAAACGGGTTTTATGAGTTTATAATCGTTAAAATTATTTTTTTGCAGCCTTAGCCGTATCCATTTTCTTTGCTGCTGTATCTACAGCTCGCATCGTATCTGAAGGCAAAGGATTCGCAGGTGCAATCATTGTATCTGAAGGCAGGGTATCTGCAACGGCAGTATCCGAAATAGAGGTGGAATCAACCTTCGTTTCCTTCTTACAGCTTATGGCAGTAATGCCTAAAAGCATGATTAACAGGGCATATTTCATAATCTTATATTTTGTAGTGTCCCTTCAAAGATAGATCATTACAAAATACTTTGTTTATGATTTAAATCATAATCTATTATTTATGATTATTTCGCAAATTTCTTGGTTCCGGCTACACATAGAATTACCCCGATAGTCACCCCTACCATTCCCATACTTACCTGCTCGTTAAGAAGCCATGCCGCCAGCGCCAGCCCAAAAAATGGCTGCAGCAGCTGCAACTGTCCTACTCTGGCAATACCGCCCTGTGCCAGACCTTTATACCAGAATATAAACCCGATAAACATACTGAAAAGCGCGATATAAGCCATTCCTACCCAGCCCTGAACACTTACGGTTTCAATATGATCAGGAAAATAAATAAAAAATAAAGGAATCATAATAGGCAATGCCAGCACCAGAGCCCAGGAGATGACCTGCCATCCACCCAGTGTTTTTGAAAGTTTTGCCCCTTCGGCATAGCCCATTCCGCAAAGGATTACAGCCAGAAGCATCAGAATATCGCCTACAGGAGATGCTGAAATTCCCTGAGAAACGGCATATCCTATCACCAAAAGACTTCCTACAACAGAAAAGAACCAGAATACAGGATGCGGTCTTTCTCCACCCCGCAACACCCCGAATACGGCCGTAGCCAAAGGAAGCATCCCCAGAAACACGATAGAATGGGCAGAAGTAAGATATTGCAGGGCCAATGCAGAAAGCAGCGGAAAGCCAATCACGCAGCCCAGTGAAACCAAAAACAAAGGCATGAGCTGATGTTTAACGGGACGTTTTTCTTTACCCAGCCATAAAACCACCAGAGCCAGCAGTCCTGCAACAGCAGCCCGGACTATGGTAACAAAGGTCGGGCTCATTTCCATCACCGCTAATTTGGTGGCCGGAAGTCCCCCACTGAAGAGCACAACTCCAATAAAACCATTAATCCATCCGCTTACGTTTTCGTCTTTTGTTGATAATTGATCAGTCACCATTTTAAGTATCTTTTTAATGGTTCAAAATTAAAGAGCCCAAACGAATAAACACAGTCTCAGTTTTGTATATTTGCATGAGCACAGTTTAACGATATGAGCAAAGAATTTATATACACAGAAATCGCTGACGGCATTGCATCGCAGATCAGAAATGGCCTGCTGAAAGCCGGAGACAAGCTTCCTTCCGTAAGAATGATGTGCCAGGAACATCAGGTAAGCATGAATACAGCCAAGCGGGTTTTCCTTGAGCTGGAATCCCAGTCTCTCATAGAATCCAAACCGCAGTCAGGCTATTTTGTAAGCAGGCTGATGTCTGTAAAACTTCCCCTCCCTGAAATAAGCCGCCCTTCTCTGATTGCCAATAATGATGAGCCGGACGAGCTGATCAGCCGTGTTTATGAAAATATGGGTAAAAAAGGACTGACCTTTTTCTCTATAGGAATTCCTTCGGGAGACCTTCTGCCACAGGCTAAATTAAAGAAAGAGATCATCAATGCAACCCGGGAATTAAAAGACGGCGGAACGGAATATGAGGAACTGCAGGGAAATCTGAAGCTGCGCAGAATGATTGCCGTCCGGTCACTTCAATGGGGCGGAAATCTCAATGAAAATGATCTGGTTACCACCAATGGCGGCATGAATGCACTGTCGTTCTGTCTGATGGCTTTGGGAAAACCCGGTGACACGATAGCTATTGAAAGCCCTTGCTATCCTGGTATTTTGCAGCTGGCCAACGGCTTGGGTCTGAATGTCCTTGAACTTCCTACCCATCCTACAACCGGTATTGAAATTGAAGCATTACGGAAAGTGATTCCACAAATCAATCTGTGTTTACTGATTCCTAATTTCAATTCACCTTTGGGAAGCTGTATGCCGGATGAAAATAAAAAAGAGATCGTCAAACTTCTTGCAGAACATCATATTCCTCTGATTGAAGATGATGTATACGGTGATCTTTATTTTGGTTCCAGCCGTCCGAAATGCTGTAAATCTTTTGACAAGACCGGAAATGTTCTGTACTGCAGCTCTATATCCAAAACGCTGGCTCCGGGCTACCGAGTAGGCTGGATTGCGCCCGGCAGATACAAAGACAAGATCATGAAACTGAAGCTTCTTCATTCCACATCATCGATTTCTATTGTGAATGAAGCGGTTGCCAACTTCCTGAAATCCGGCAGATATGAAAAACACCTGCAGCAGATGCGGCGGGCTCTTCAGAATAATTATCAGAATTATGTACAAACCATTGCGGACTATTTTCCGGAAGGCACAAAGACCAGCCGTCCACAGGGAGGCCTTTCTCTGTGGGTGGAATTTGATAAAAAAATCCGTACCACAGAACTCTACGATCTGGCTATTAAACAGAACATCAGTATTGCGCCTGGCAGAATGTTTACCCTGCAGGATCAGTTCGAAAACTGCATGCGTCTCTGCATTGGCCTTCCATGGACGGAAGAAACCAGACAGTGTCTGCAGCAGGTAGGAAATCTCGCTAAAAAGATCTGAAATTATTTAACCTGACTTCGGTAAGAGGGTCAGGAAGTTTGAAGCCTGAAGATGAAAGTTATTAAAGTCCAAAGGCAGAAATATACCGCGGTTTATTTTTAATCAGCTTCAACAAATTTAAAGACGTTATTTAATATCATTGTCAATAGTAACCCCCAGCCTCTATCTTCCAGCTTCCTGCCTTTAATTTTAACTTCTTATCCTGCGAAAACAGATTATTTATTATCCGGAACGAAATTTTTTCTGGCCAGTTCTTTTCTTACCCTGCTTAAACTTTCAGGGGTAATACCAAGATAGGAAGCAATCATCCACTGCGGAACCCTGAGAAGAAGATCCGGATACATTTTAATGAATTTCATGTAGCGTTCTTCTGCGGTTTCGCCCAGGAGAGAATTGATTCTGTTCTGCAGGCTTCTGATATGTTTCTGCAGCAGGAAATCACTTCTTTCAATACTGTTCGGGAACTGCTCTACCAACTTATTGAAAAAGTCAGGATGAAGAAACAGCACTTCTGTATCTTCCACCGCTTCTATATAGTAAATGGATTTTTCGTTGAAATAAAGACTGCTCCGGTCAGAAATCAGCCAGCTTTCAGGGGCGAACTGGATGATGTGTTCTTTCCCATTCTTGTCAATGGAATACATTTTCAGCAGCCCTTTTTCTACAAAGAATATGTGTCTGCAGATTTCACCGTATTGTAAAAGAAACTGGTTTTTAGGAATTTTCTTTACTTCATAGTGTAAACTGCACATGTTCACTTTTTCTATGGGAACATTTAATACTTTAGCTAAATAAACATTTATATTCTTCATTCTATGATTTGGCTTATGGATATGTCTTCGTGTGAAGCACTGTTTATGACCTTTCCATCTTCAATAATGATCAGCTGGGGGCTTTCATGCCTGATTCCAAGATCTTCAGATATTTTATTTGAAATAGGTCTATGTTCCAGCAAATCTAAGTAATATAAATCCAGTTTATCATCTAAATTATCTATTTCTTTTTCAAAATTATTCAATACTGTCTTGCTGATGAAGCATCGCGTTGAATGTTTGAAAATAGCTATTCTATGTTGATAAGAACTTTCTATCGCTCTATTAAGATCTTCCTCAGACTCTATTTTTTTCCAGAAAGATTTACGCTCAGGGCTGTTGTTTTTTCCTCCGAAAATTTTATCAAAAAAACTCATACATTAAATTGTTTTAAATGATGATCAAGATGTTTGTATTCTAAAAATCCCCAGTCTTTTTCAGTCATTTTCCCGAATAATCTGTGGCTTTGCGGAAGATCTTTATGTTCAGATACTGTCCGGAACTCCTTCAGGGTATTCAGCAGATTGGTTTTTGATTCATCAAAATCACACTCAAAATTAACGATTAGTTTTTGAAAAGTCGGCATGTTTCGGGGAATTCCATTGTTAAAAATCTGCATTTCTATCCTGGTTGCCGCTCCAATCGCTTTAAAAATGATATTAATCTCAGGAAGTTCCACTTTACCCAAAGCCACCTTAAGGACAAGGTCACAGTGTGTTAGCATCTGCGAAACATTCATCTTTCCCCATCTTCCGGAAGCGTTTCCGGTAAGCCTGGAAATTCTCTGAATCATCTCTTCAAAATAAACCGGATTCTGCAGACTCTTTTTTACCACCCTTTTTCTTTCTTCAGATGTTCAATGTGGGCGTAATGATGGTCACAATGCCATACATAAAACGCAAGATAATGTCTCAGATTATAGTCTTTGTTCTGCTCAGGATGATGGAAAGTTCTTTCAAACTGTTTGTTGGTAAGGGTATTGAGCAGCACCGTCCATCTCTGGTGTGTTCCTTTGATCATTCTCATGGCAGGTTTTACCGGCATATTCAGGCTGTCCTGAAGTTCGGCCCATTTGGCTTCATCATATGGTTTGATCACCGGATTATCTTCTGTAAGTGCCAGTTTGAAACGGATAAAACTGTTGATGTGGCTGTCCGCAATATGATTAACGAGCTGTCGTACCGTCCATCCTCCTTCTCTGTAAGGCGTATCCAGCTGATCATCCGTAAAGTGTTCAATTAAATCTTTCAGTTTTCCGGGAAAGTTTTTGATCACTTTGATGTGCTCATCCAGCTTGATATCACAGATGTTTTGCGGTGCCTCGAACTGGCCAATGGGAAATTTCTTTAACTCTAGATCCATTTTTAATAATATTGATTCATTTATATTTAATAAAATACAGCAGTCTTAGCGAAACCCTGACAGATGACAGTTTTCTTCGTTTTAAATTTCCCTAAAATTACTACAAGAAAAGCAACAGGACAATAGAAAAAATTGTAATAAACAAATTTTATTGACGGTTGAAATTTCCCACAAAAAAACTTCAATTCTGTTACAATTGAAGCTCTTTATTTAAATGTATTAATAACCATGAAGATCGATGCCTTCTGTTCTTTGAAGGGTCACTTTCTTACCCATTTTCTTCTGGATTACCCTGAAGTGCTGCAGTTCATCATCGGTAAGAATACTTATGGCTGTTCCTTTTTCGTTAGCACGCCCCGTTCTTCCGATACGGTGAATGTAATCCAGAGGTGAGCGCGGCAATTCATAATTGATCACGCAAGGTAAAGACTCAATGTGAATACCACGGCCGATTAAGTCCGTCGCTACAAGGATCTGTGCTCCGTTTACTTTAAATTCCTCTAAATTATTTCTACGGGCACCCTGCGACTTCTGGCTGTGAATGGCCACTGCCTTTATTTTATTCTTCTTCAGTTTTTCTACTAAATTATCCGCAGATTTTGTTGATGAAACAAAGATCAAAGCCTTTTCAACCTTCTTTTCTTTAATTAAATACCGCAAAAAAGGACCTTTATTTTCAGAAGCTACATGATAGGCAAGCTGCTCAATATGATCAATTTCAACTTCTTCTTTTTTGATTTCAATAATCTCAGGATTGATGGATAAACGCTCCTTCATTTCAGCAACTTTATCATTCAGGGTTGCAGAAAAAAGAATCGTCTGTTTCATCACAGGCATCAGACCGAAAAGTTTGTTCATCTCTTCATCAAAGCCCAATTGGAACATTTTATCCGCTTCATCAATCACTAAATGACGGATTCCTGAGATGCTTACCGCTTTATGGTCAATCAGATCCAGCAAACGGCCCGGTGTTGCGATCAGAACTTCCACCCCAAACATTCCTTTCATCTGAGGATTAATGGAAACGCCTCCGTAAACAGCCATCGTACGGATCTCACGCTTCAGATTATCTGTAAAAGCTCTGAAAACCTCGTCGATCTGGATCGCCAGCTCCCGCGTAGGAACCAATATCAATACCTGAACATTACGGTCTTTCTTAACTTCGGCATTCTGCAGTTTTTCTAAAATAGGCATCACAAAACAAGCCGTTTTTCCGGAACCTGTCTGTGCAATTCCCATCAGGTCTTTACCTTCCAGAATAGCGGGGACAGCTTTCTCCTGAATGGGAAACGGCTTCAGATAACCTAATTTGTTAACAGAACGAATAATATTGTGTGATAATCCTAAAGATTCAAATGACATAAAAAACTTATTTCCTGCAAAGATAAGCTATTGAGCTTTGGTTTAAGAATTGGACCCATTTTTCTTTTTCTGGAAATTTAATTCTGATTGAATCTTTTAATTATTTTTTTAACACAAAGCTATACAAAGCTTTTTAACAGCTTCATTAAAAATTTTAAGATAAACAATGGCGTAAACTTTACAAAGAAATACAATCCTTTGTTTTACTCTGATCAACGAAGTGGCTTTGTTTTGCTTAACAATATTCTCAAAGTAAAAACCTTTGTCTTTCTTTGCGATAAATAATTACAAGTATTTAGGCCACTCTTTTTATTTTATATTGACCATCTAAATGTGTTTGCTTTAAAAATTAATTTTGCCGATTTGTCCGATAATTCAGTTTTGGAAAGTTTTTTGAGTAATTTTATGCAAAATTCGAGAAATCTAAATATGAAAAAAGCGTTAATAATCGTAGATGTACAGAATGATTTCTGTGACGGCGGCGCATTAGCAGTTCCGGGAGCCAATGAAGTGATTCCCTACATCAATCTTTTGATGGAAGAAAATGAATATGACCAGATTGTACTTACCCAGGACTGGCATCCTGCCGATCACAAAAGTTTCGCCAGCAACAATGGCAGAAATGTAGGCGAAAGCATTATCCTGAACGGCGTTCCGCAGTTTATGTGGCCGGATCACTGTATCCAGGGAACGTTCGGGGCAGAATTTCATAAAGATCTGAACAGAGATAAAGTAACCCATATCATCCAAAAAGGAAAAAATACTGAAATAGACAGCTACAGCGGTTTTCAGGACAATAACCATTTTATGAAAACCGGACTGGATGATTTCCTGAAATATCATGAGATCCAGTTACTGGAAGTTGTTGGCCTTGCCATGGATTACTGTGTGAAATTCACCTGTACGGATGCTGTAGCCAACGGATACATCACATGCCTTCACTTCAACGGAACTAAAGCAGTGAACGTAAAGCCTGAGAATGGCAGAGACGCTATTTATGATATGATCCAGAAGGGAATTACGGTTCTTGGATAATTTTAAGTATAAATTTGGTGCGGGTTTCGGGATTCGGGATGGTGTTCCAAATTAATTTTCAACATATGATTGTCTATAAATAATTAAGACGCGGAATTTTTTCTGCGTCTTTTTTATTAAAGATTGTTCTTTGAAATCAATTTTAAAGGGCCAAATCCCTTATACGTACTCCCCAAAATCTCGAACCCCGCATCACGAAATATTACTCATCACTTTTTAAGATAATTATCTATATTTGAAAGAAATACCGCAAATGAAAAAAGGGATTTTACTTATCGGATTTTTCACTGTAATTCTTGGAAAAGCACAAAATACCACGGGTGATCAGTTCAAATATCTGGAATATGATATCCAGAAGATCCAAAGTCTTTACAAAAGCAATAAGGCAACGGTAAAAGAAGTCGTTGAAGCTTATCTGAAACGGATCAATGACATTGATAAAAACGGCGTACAGCTGAATTCTGTGATAACCATTAATCCGGATGCTGTCAGAATTGCAGATTCTTTAGATCATATCAGTTCAAAATTAAAAGATAAGCCCCTTTTCGGAATTCCTGTCTTACTGAAAGATAATATAGATACCCGCGATAAGATGCCCAATACGGCAGGATCTTTAGCTCTGAAAAACTCCTTCCCTTTACAGGACAGTTATCTCGTGAAAAAATTAAGAGAAGCAGGGGCTGTCATTATCGGAAAGACCAATCTCAGCGAATGGGCCAATTTCCGTGGTATGAAATCCACAAGCGGCTGGAGCGGGCTGGGCGGACTTACCAAAAACCCATACATTCTGGACAGAAATACCTGCGGATCCAGTGCCGGTTCCGGGGCTGCTATTTCGGCCAATCTTGGGATTGTAGCCATTGGAACAGAAACCAACGGTTCCATAGTCTGCCCTTCAAGTATCAACGGAATTGTAGGATTAAAACCAACGGTAGGCCTGATTTCCAGACAGGGAATCATCCCTATTTCAAGTTCGCAGGATACGGCAGGTCCCATGGCCAGAACTGTGACTGATATTGCCATAAGCCTGGGGACAATGGTTGGCGAAGATAAACGTGACGTAAAAACCGTTGGCAATACGCCGTATCTTCATAAAGACTATACCCGCTTCCTGAATTTAAACGGACTGAAAGGAAAAAGATTAGGCTATGTGAAAGGCATCACCAAAGGAGCCAGTAAAAAGGTAGATGAATTGTTTTTGCAGACCTTAAAAGTTTTGGAAAGTCAGGGTGCTGTCATCGTTGAAATAGAAAATGATCCGCTTTCGGGAGAAGTCCATGAAAAATCTCTGGAACTGATGATTGATGAATTTAAAGACGGTCTGAATGATTATTTTGCATCATTGGGTAAAAATGCTCCCATTAAAAATATTGATGAGCTCATTGCTTTCAACAAAAACAATAAAGAAGAGCTGAAATATTTCGGACAGGAATTTCTGGAATTAGCCGCCAAAAGTAAAGGAACGAAAGAAAAAAACTATGCAAAGGCTGTAAAAACCGCCCAGGAAGGAAGCCGTGAAAAAGGAATCGACTTTACTATGAAAAAATACAATCTGGACGCCATTATTTCCCCTACCACCACAGAAGCCTGGAAAACTGATCTGCAAAATGGCGATCAATATTCTTTCGGGAGTGCAGATGCAGCCGCTATTGCAGGATATCCAAGCATTACCCTGACCATGGGTTATATCGACAGATTACCGGTCGGAATCTTATTTTCCGCTGAAAAATGGAGCGAAGGAAAACTTATCAATATGGCTTATACTTTTGAACAGGCCGCTCCGCAGAGGAAAGTTCCACAGTTTTTAAAGGAGTAGCAGATTCGGGTTCCGGGGGCTCGGGATTCGAGTTTTTTTAGGTTCGGGGTCCGGAATTCGGGGTTGTGGATGCGAGTTGTATGGGAAATCGTTTCGTGTAAAGAGTCGTGACATAAAAAGAAAAAAGCGTTGAATTTTATTTCAACGCTTTTTATGCTTATAATTCTTCTGTATTGCTTAATGTTCAGCTTTCCATCATACAATGAAAACCTGTATTGCGGCGGTATCCAACCCGAAACCCGAACCTAAAAAAACTCGAATCCCGAATCCCGGACCCCGTTTAAAGCATCTTAAGATTATTAACTTCCAGTTCTGTAAGGATTCTCCAGTGTCCACGTTTGATGTTTTTCTTGGTCATTCCGGCAAACATTACTCTGTCTAAAGCCTCTACTTCATAGCCAAGTCTTTGGAAAATTCTTCTGATCACACGGTTCCATCCGATATGAATTTCAATTCCGATTTCGTTTTTCGGTTTTCCTTCGATAAATGAAATCTGATCCACTACCGCTACTCCTTCATCAAGACGGATTCCTTCTGCGATCAGCTTCATGTCTTCATGCGTCAGCTTTTTATCAAGAGTCACATGATAGATTTTTTTGGCATCAAAAGATGGATGCGTCAGTTTTTTCGTCATGTGTCCGTCATTCGTTAAAAGAATAACTCCGGTGGTGGAACGGTCAAGTCTTCCAACAGGGAAAAGACGGTACGGCGATGCGTTTGCGACCAAATCCATTACGGTTTTTCTCGCTTTATCGTCCTTAGTGGTAGAAATATATCCTTTTGGTTTATTCAAAAGTACATATACCGGCTTCTCAGGAGTGATTCCCTGCCCGTCGAAAACTACTTTATCAGTCTTCTGAACCTGATATCCCATTTCATTTACTACTACTCCGTTCACTTCTACAAGTCCCTGCGTAATCAGTTCATCTGCTTCTCTTCTGCTGCAGATTCCTGAGTTGGCAATGTACTTATTAAGACGGATGGTATCTTTATGAACATCTTTGTCAATCTTGTTTAACCTTCTTTTCTGTACAAAAGATCTTGCCTTGTCTTCATTTTTATCATCTCCATTGGATGGTCTTCTTCCGTATTTCAGGCAGCCTCTTTCATACTTGTCTCTGGTATCAAAACTCTTTCCACCTCTTTTTGGTCCCGGTTTGCCGAAAGTTTTTCTTTCACGCCCTTCACTGGCATTCGTGATATAGGCTCTGCTTTCAGTTTTAGAACCCTGATCTTCATCTCTGGCGGAGCTTTCGCTGCTTCTTTTGAAGGGTTTCTGTTCGAATTTTGAATTGCTGCCTTTATGCTCAGAATTTCTTTCACCGGCTTTTGGAAAAGGTTTCTTAGAAGGTCTTGACCCTGAAGAATTTCCAGGTCTGGAAGCACGAGAATCATCAGAACTTTTTCTAGTTGAAATTCTTGGTTTTTTGGGTCTGTCTGAATTATTATTATCTCTGCTCATTCTAAAAAATTTCTGCAAAGATAGTAATTTAGTTACGAGTTAAAAATTAAGAATCATAACTTTGCAGAATAGTTCTATTTTAAATTTAAAGAAACTCCGATAATGATAACAATATTAAACGATGATTTTTCTCAATTAAACAGCTTCTTACACGAAAAATCTTTCAGCAGGATTTTTATTTTGGTTGATGAAAACACCCATGAATATTGTCTTCCTGTTCTTTTGGGCAATATGGAAACAGACCTTGGCTTTGAGATTTTGGAAATCGAGGCCGGCGAAGAGATGAAAAACATCCAGACCGCCAACCAGCTATGGGAGATTCTTACCGAAATGCAGGCGGACAGAAAAGCACTGGTCATCAATCTTGGAGGCGGTGTGATCACAGATATGGGCGGTTTTATTGCTTCCACTTATAAAAGAGGCATCCAGTTCATTAATATTCCGACTACTCTTTTATCCATGTGTGATGCTTCTATTGGCGGGAAAACCGGGATAGATCTTATGCATTATAAAAATATGGTGGGTACTTTTGCTTTTCCGGAACAGATCTTTATTTATCCTAAATTTTTAGAAACCCTTCCTTTTAAAGAATTAAGAAGCGGGTTTGCAGAAATGCTGAAACACGGCCTTATTGCAGACAAAGCCCATTGGGAAAGCCTGATCCAGATTCATAAACTGGATGTGGAAGCTGTGGTTCCTCATATTCAAACCTCAATGGATATCAAGCAGGATGTGGTGGAGAAAGATTTCCATGAAAGAAACATCAGAAAAACGCTGAATTTCGGACATACAATCGGGCATTCCGTGGAAAGTCTTTGTCTGAGCCAGGGAAATCCCATCCTTCACGGAGAAGCAGTGGCTATGGGAATGATCTGTGAAGCCCACCTTGCCTTTCTTGAAAATCTTATCAGTGAAGAGGAAGCAGCTTCTGTTATTGAAAACATTCAGAGATACTATCCTTACCTTGATATCAGTGACTTTACGGATGAAAGCATTACAGCCCTTCTTATGAATGATAAGAAGAATACAGACAGTAAAATCAATTTTTCTCTGCTTACAGGAATTGGCTCATGTACCTATGACCATCAGTGCAGTCAGGAAAACATATTGAAATCTCTGTATTTTTACAGAAAACTCAATAATGCGTAAATATTTCCACGAATTTTCTGCTTTAAAAATTTGATTTATTGCAGAAACAATTATTTAGATCATTTCTAAACAAACGTTTAATAGATTTTATAAATATCTATTAATCAACACTATAAAATAAAAACCACTTATTAAACAAGTGGTTTTTTTATTGACATTTATCATGTTTTTTATTTTTGGCAAGCAATTTGGAAGATACTCTGCGTTCAACTGAAAAGGCTGAACAGTAGTAAAATTTAAAATTAAGAATAGTAAAATATTAAAAAATTAAAGTTATGAAAAAGTTAATTTTAGGATTAGCAGTAACTGCAAGTTCACTGGCATTCGCTCAGCAGACACCATCATCTTCTTCTAACCCGGTAACATTTGGTGTGAAAGGTGGGATGAACGTATCTTCTCTTTCTAAAGACGAAGGTCTTGATGATCAAAAATCTAAAATTGGTTTCAACGCAGGTGTATTTGCGAACATTCCAATCGCTGAATCTTTCAGTGTTCAGCCGGAGGTTTTATACTCTCAGTATGGTGAAAAGTCTGAGTACAGATTAGGAAACACTAATTACTCTGCATCAACTAAACTAGATTATATCACAGTACCGGTAATGTTCCAGTATAACTTGATTCCAAATCTTTATGTTGAAGCAGGTCCTGAATTCGGATTCATGGTAAGTGCTAAGAATAAATTCAAAAACGAAAGTAACGGAAACTCTACCACTTCTGACAATTACAAAGACAGATTACAAACGTTCAATTTTGGTGTAGGTCTTGGTGCAGGATATTACTTTACTCCTAACTTAGGTATTACAGCAAGATATGTAGCTGGTGTAACTGATATCTTCAAGGAAAATTCTGGTGATGCAGTAAGAAACAATACATTCCAGGTAGGATTAGCTTATAAATTCAAGTAAGCTCAAACATTCAAGTAACAAATTTTATATTTAATAGAAAGCCGGATTATTCATTTAATCCGGTTTTTTTGTTTTAACGGAAAGTTCATCTTTTTTGGCAAGAATTTTGCGTAGATAAGTTTAAGCCGGAACACATGATATACTTGACAGAATCATCCGGCAAAAGTTTCTTCATATACAAATTGATTTCAATAGAAAAGGTCAGGTTTATTCGTTAAACCTGACCTTTTCGCCTTAAAATATGATTTTTATCAGTTTACTCCCTTTGGCGGGAATTTTGATGCAGTGTCGGAAACAAGTTTAAACTTTAAAATCATGAAAAAACTAATTCTAGGATTAGCATTCGCAGGAAGCCTTTTGGTAAATGCACAGGAAAAAACTCAATCTACATCACCGGTTACTTTCGGGGTTAAAGCTGGATTCAACGCTTCTACTCTTACTCAAGCTGATCAGTATGACAATGATCAGAAACTGAAGCCGGGTTTTAATGCAGGGGTATTCGCTAATATTCCGGTGGCGCAGAAATTCAGCATTCAGCCTGAGGTTCTTTTTAATCAGGTAGGTTCAAAAACTGAAGAAAGAGAAGTATACTACGTTAACTCTGATAAATACAGCAGAGAAGTAGATTATAAAAAATCATTAAGCTATCTTTCCGTACCGGTAATGGTGCAGTACAACATCCTTCCTCAGCTTTATGTAGAAGCAGGTCCTGAATTCGGATTTCTTTTAGGAGGAAAAGACAAAGGAGATATTACCACTACCAAAACTTCGGGGAATACTACAAACACACAAACAACGACTTTTTCAGACAAAATTGTTAAAGATCTGTACAGCACATTTAATTTCGGAATCGGGATCGGGGCCGGATATTATTTCACTCAGAATTTTGGGGTAACTGCCAGATTTACTGCAGGCGTTACAGATATCTATAAGCACAACAGTGGAGATGCAGTTAGAAATAACTCTTTCCAGGTAGGGGTAGCTTACAAATTCAAATAATAACATGAAAAAGTTATTTTTAGGATTAGCTGTTTCGGTAGGTTCACTGGCATTGGCACAGGAAAAGAAAGAAACCCAATCTAAATCTCCCATTAGTTTCGGAGTAAAAGGAGGAATGAACGTTTCTTCTCATACTGACGGAAATGAGGATACTTATTATTGGTCAAAATATGAGCGAAGTGCAAAAATCGGTTTTAATGCAGGAGTTTTCGCGAATATTCCGATCTCGGGTAAATTCAGTGTTCAGCCGGAAGTATTGTATAACGGATTGGGTTCAAAAATAGAAAGTACCATGAATTTTGATATTCCTTTAGCCAGAATGGATATCAAAGAAACACTTTCTTTAAGCTATCTTTCAGTTCCTGTAATGCTTCAGTATAATCTAATGCCTGATTTATATGTAGAGGCAGGTCCTGAATTCGGATACCTGCTGGGTGGAAGATACAAAAATGAATCCACCCAAACCAGCAGTATAGACGGATCAAGCAGCACGCAAAGTCAGTCTGGTAAAATTGCTATGTACATGTTTAATAAGTTCAATTTTGGAATAGGTATTGGCGCAGGCTATTATTTCACTCAAAATCTTGCCGTTACAGCCAGATTTACAGGTGGAATTACAAATATCTATAAGCACAATACCGGAGATGCCGTTAGAAATAATGCATTGCAGGTTGGCTTAGCTTACAAATTCAAATAATATTATATATATTTTCAAAGCGGATGCCGGGTTTCTCAGAAGCCCGGCATTTTTTGTAAGGAATTATCATCAAAAAGGTTGAATTAAAAACCGCTTATCTTCCGGTTTTATAGCAAACAAAATTGGACTTTCAAATAAATTTCTTTAAGATTTACCTCATTTTTAATTTACTTTCAGGAAAGAATTCGGACTTACGGCTACTGAATTACTGGATAAAAAATCATCAACATAAAGACAATTTCCTTTAGAATCATCATGAAAAAACAGATTTCCATAACATAATTTCTCATAAAAAACAGTTAAAATCGCGAACCAGACAACGGGCAAAACCTTCGTTAAACCGCTTCCAGTAAGGGTTTTTGAAGTTTGGCAAGCATTTTGCAAAATAATTCAAGTCTGATTGAAAAATCGGACGAGAAGTAAAATAGTAAAATTAAAAAATAAAATTATGAAGAAGTTATTTCTAGGGTTGGCAGTTACTGCCAGCATGATGACGTTTGCTCAGGAAACACAAACTGTAAACCAGGAACCTATCAAGCAAGATCCTATTCAGAAAGAAAAACAACCTATCAGATTCGGTATTAAAGCGGGAGGAAACTCTTCTTACTTCAGTGAGCAGAAATTAAGCCTTAATAACCAGAAAATCGGATTCCATGCAGGGGTTTTAGTTAATATTCCACTATCTCAGAAATTCAGCTTACAGCCGGAGGTTTTATACAACCAGCTTGGAGCGAAAAGTGTCATCTCGTCTACTGATGTTACCACAGGTGGTACCAACGTAAAAACGAAAAGTGATTACAAAACGACTATGAACTATATTTCAGTTCCTTTAATGGTACAGATGAGACCTACAGAGCGTTTTTACGTAGAAGCAGGTCCTGAGTTCAGCTATTTCATTAATGGTAAAAACAAAGGAGAAAGCACTATCTCTACCACTACAGGAGGAGTGACAACCACACAGACTGTATCCAACTCTGAAGATATTAACAAGGACAATGTGAATAAATTCAATTTAGGTCTTGGTTTAGGTCTTGGATATGATATTACCCAGAATCTGGGAATCAATGCAAGATATATCAACAGCCTTACGGATATGAGAAATCAGAAGCCTGAAGGTACCGAACCTTTGAACCACAGAGCATTTCAGCTTGGCCTGAATTATAAGTTCTAATAAGAGACAATCAATTATTTAACCTATAGTAAAGTCCGGATTTAATTTTTTTAAGTCCGGACTTTCGTTTTTTATATTGAGGACTGGTGGCTTCGAGGCCCTCAGCCACCAGGTATTTGTCATTTATTCAATGTTTCCCGGTATCATCTTAGATATCAGACATCAGACGTCAGATATCAGAAATGAAATGTCAAAAGCAGCGAAATATGCATTTCAAAACTCTCAAACCCTAAGACACTCTGACGCTCAAACCCGTACCTCGCATCCCGAAACACTCCAACTCTAAAACGCCCAAACTCTCAAACCTCTTTACCGGTTATTCAAATATCCTCGGATCATCACTGATCACGCCATCAATTCCCATCTCTTTTAATTCTTTAAGCCTTTCTTTGGTGTTTACGGTCCATGGGATCACTTTCATGCCCAATGCATGACATTCCTGGACGAGTTTTGAAGTAACGAGTGTATGCTCCGGGCTGTAAATGGTTGGGGTAAAACTCAAAAATTTCATATCTCCGGCTACTCCATTCAGGTGATTCGGATACATTCTGAATTTTTCAACGGGTATATTTTCGAAATGCGTCTGCTGCTGTGCCATCTTTTTATCATCCACTTTTTCTACCAGAAAAGCGGTCATGATCTTAGGATATTCCTTGTGAATGATTTCCAGTGTCCTGGGATCAAACGACTGTATAATGACCCGGTCCTGGATTCCTTTCTTTACAATAATTTTCATCATCAGCTCTACAAATTCTTCAGGTTCCGGATGAAATATATGATCGGAAAAAGGGCGTGTTTTGGTTTCTATATTATAAAAAGGCAAAGGTCTTTTCAGTTCACGGGAATAAGCTTCGCAGGCATCAATGACGTCTGATAACAGCGGTTTCTGAGCCTTCATTTTCTTTTGATCGGGATAGCGCTCAAGTTTCTTTAAGCCTACATCAAATGTCTGAATCTTTGCATAAGGCATTTCATAAATCTTATAGTAAAATCCGGAGTCTTTGGGGATATAGGTTCCATCCGGCTTTGTTATTAATTCAGGGGACAGGAAAGCATCGTGGGAAAGAATTACTTTTTTGTCCTTTGTGATGGCCAGATCCATTTCCAGTGTGGTAACATTCATTTGTAAGGCATTCTTCATGGCCGGAATGGTATTTTCGGGATATAAGGATTTTCCTCCGCGGTGGGCCTGATTATCGAAAGACTGAGAGGAAAACCATTGGGCAAGTATCACAAAAGCACCCGTTAAAAATACGTTCTTCATTTCGCTACATTTTAGAACAACAAATTTAAAGTTTGCTCTTGTACTGTATGATACAGGAATATTAAGATTCTGATACATTATCTTAACGTGTGCGTGATAAAAGTAATTTCTTCTGCGGCCGGAAGCTGGAAGAGGGATGATGGAAGATCATACGTACGGTTAATTAAATATACAGTTAAAGATTATCTTTCCTGAAATGGGACCTAAAAAAGAGCCAGACTCAATGCCTGGCTCTTCATTTTTATTTTGAATGCAGATATTAATTAAATAATTCTACCTCCTCTCCTTTTCCTACCGGATATTCTTCTGTAAAGCATCCGAAACAGTGGTTGGAAGATCCTAAAATTTCTTTCAGGCTTTCTGTACTCAGGAATTCCAGAGAATCTACGCCCAGATAAACTCTAAGCTCTTCAGTGGTCATATTCGCTGAGATCAGATCATCTTTTGAAGGGGTATCAATACCTAAATAGCATGGTGCAATAATAGGTGGAGAAACACTTCTGAAATGAATTTCTTTTACTCCTGCATCTTTCAGTATTTTTACCAGTCTCTTGGAAGTAGTTCCTCTTACGATGGAATCATCAATAATCACTACTCTTTTATCCTTGATCTCGGAAATAATAGGGTTAAGTTTAAGGTTCACTACCCTTTCTCTCATTTCCTGGGTAGGAACAATGAAGCTTCTTCCGATGTATCTGTTTTTGATCAGAACCGGACGGAAAGGTATACCTGAAGCCTTAGAGAAACCAATTGCAGCAGGAACTCCTGAATCAGGAACCCCGATGACAACATCAGCTTCTACAGGAGCCTGCTCCCAGATCTTTTCACCGGATTTTTCCCTGATCTCATACACATTGATATTTTCCATGGTAGAGTCAGGTCTTGCGAAATAGATGTATTCAAAAGAACAGATCCTCTGCTTTCCTTTTCCTTCATTGACCATATAAGACTGAAGTTTTCCTGGCTCATTTTCATTGGTGTAAATGATCTCTCCCGGAAGGATATCACGTACATACTGAGCCCCTACAGCGTCCAGTGCCACAGATTCGGAAGCTACCACGTATGTTTTTTCGTCAACAGCTCCTAAAACCAGCGGACGGATTCCATTGAAATCCCTGAACGCAAAGAATTTATTTCTCGTCATTCCCACTACGGAATAGGCACCTTCAATTTTCTCCATGGTTGCTTTGATTGCTCCACGAAGTCCAAGGTCAAGATTTTTCTGGATCAGTCTTAAAATAACCTCAGAGTCGGAAGTAGCTCTGAAAACTACGCCTTCAGCTTCCAACTCAGTTTTTAATTCTTTCGCATTGGTAAGGTTACCGTTGTGCGCTATAGAAAGTATAATCTGGTCGTACTCGTTTTTTGCAAAGAACGGCTGGAAATTATATTTCTTTTTGTCTCCTGCAGTGGTATAACGGGTATGCCCGATTGCAGAATTGCCCATAAAAGTTTCAGGTTCCTGAATTTCTTTATAAACGTCCAAAACCAGTCCTTCATCTTTCATGTTGGTGATTTTCCCGTCTTTTAAAACGGAAATACCGCAGGCTTCCTGTCCTCTGTGCTGGAGGGCAAAAAGTCCGAACTGTGAAAGAGAAAACGTATCCAGATCATTATCAGAATACAGCCCGAAGATCCCGCACTCCTCATTGGGAGCATCCAGTCTTTCTTCTTCCTGCGTTCTGAAAAGGTTCCTTCCGTACGTCTGGTCTTTAAACTGTTTTAAATATTCACTTTTATGAATGTCTAAACTTTTCATTTCTATTTTTCTAAATTAGAAGTTAGATATTAGATGTTAGAATTTAGTCTAAGTTAACTTCAATTATAATTTTAAACTTTCTTTTAATGAGTAGATCATTTTCTGAATTTCAGCCAGAAGATTTTTTAAAGGTAGTATTTTAGCTTCGGAAATAAAATTCAGATCTATTAATAACTGTAACTGCGTCTGAAGTTCATAAGTAGAACCAAATGCAATTCCGAGAAATTGATAGAACTCATTTTTATTATTTCTTCCTGCTCCTTCAGCAATATTAGAGGGTATTGAAACGGCACATCTTCTGATTTGAGACAGCAGACCAAATTTTTCTTCAGCTGGCAGTTCTGCAGAAACTAAATAAACTTCTTTTACCAAAGCCATTGATTTGTTCCAAACCTTTAAATCTTCTATCCGGTGCGATTTCATACTAATTTCTAATATCTCACTTCTAACTTCTCAAATTTACTTATTCAGTAAATTTTTCAGTCTGTTGTAGATCTCCACGTAAGCTTCGGTAACTTCTCCAAGATCTCTTCTGAATCTGTCTTTATCCAGTTTCTTCATGGTATCTTTATCCCAAAGTCTGCATGTATCAGGGGAAATTTCGTCTGCAAGGATGATTTCTCCGTCTGCCGTTTTTCCTAGTTCAATTTTGAAATCCACAAGGATGATGTTCATCTTATCAAAAAGATCAATCAGGATCTCGTTGATATCAGAAGTAAGCTCATACATTTCATCAAGCTCCTCATAGGTTGCTGCTCCTAAGAAAACGGCATGGTGATCGTTGATAAGCGGATCTCCCAATTCGTCTTTTTTGTAGCAGATATCGAAGATGGTTACCGGAGATTTAATTCCTTCTTCCACTCCCAATCTCTGAGCCATGCTTCCTGCAGAGTAATTTCTTACCACCATTTCCAAAGGAATAATGGATACTTTTTTTACCAGCTGCTCTCTTTCGTTCAATTGTTTAATGAAATGAGTTTTAACCCCTTT
This sequence comes from Chryseobacterium endalhagicum, assembly GCF_016745235.1. Lineage (GTDB taxonomy): Bacteria > Bacteroidota > Bacteroidia > Flavobacteriales > Weeksellaceae > Chryseobacterium > Chryseobacterium endalhagicum. Next base: position 2,200,231 of record NZ_JAELVM010000001.1, read on the forward strand.
TTCATTTAAATATTCAAAAATAAGTGTGGTGATCGCGTTGTTCATTTCCCCTTTCAAATCAACAGACCCTCTTTTCTGAGCATTAAATGCTGTAGCATCATCTTTAAAACGTACTACTACTTCATTAGGATTATCGGTAGCAAATACCTGTTTTGCTTTACCTTCGTACAACATTTCTTTCTTTTCCATTTCTAAATTCTTGTTAGTTAGATTTATTTTATATTACTTAATTAAAATTCCCGTTAAAACAGCCATTCCAAAACTCAGCAATGTGCCGATAAGCACATATTCCGTGAGTTTTCTCTGCTTGGCCTGCGCCAGATCACTGAATCTGAAAACAGATTTGGCGGCTACCATAAAACCTACGCCTTCCCAGTGGTTGACCATGATAAAGGTAAAAACCAGAAGACGTTCCAATATTCCGATATATTTTCCTGCACTCGACAGTGATTCGGTCTGTAAACTGCTTTGTGTCTCCGGAACCGGCGTCCATGAAGACAATAATATTTTAATGAAAATAGAGGCAGGTGTTGTGAGGAACAATGCTGCCATCAGTATTTTTAAAAATTCCTGGGTATTCAGAAAGCCAAAACTGAATTCTTTAGAATAAAATGAAATTCCTGCGATCACAAGAATATGCAGCAGCTGATCTATAAAAAACCATCTCTTCTTATTCTTTAACGTCTGGAACATCAGTTTCGAGGCATCAATGATAAAATGTGTAATCCCGATAAGCAGTGAAATCCACCACAGGTCTGTATTCCAAAGGAAAACAAAGCTTAAAACGGTATGGATCAGAACATGAAGATACAGATACGGGCTTTTCAGCTTACGGCGTTCTTTATCTGCAACCCAAGAATTTGGCTGAAGAATAAAATCTCCGAGTAGATGTGCCAATATGAGTTTAGTAAAGATCATGCTTACAGTTCTGAGATTTTCTTTCTAAAATATTGATTCGTTTCTACGATAAGTTCGTAGTTGGCGCGTTTCAGTCTCTGGCTTACCGAGGACTGTGAAATAGCAAATTTCTTAGCGAGATCTTCCTGTGTGATATCTTCATTCATGATCATTTCGTGGATGATCTCTGCTGTAGCTACCGTCCAGCTGTCAAAATCTTTTGAGGACCATTTGAGAAGGATATTCAGGTCCCGGTCTACGGCTTCACTGGAGGTTTTGATGGAAACGGTGTGGCCGTCACTTTTAAGGTCATTCAGAAGGCGTCCGGAATGTACGTACGCTGTTCCGTTCGATTCGGTGATTTTTTCAGAGGAAAAATTCTCTTCACCAATGCCTATGGCAATCCGTACATCTAAATTTTCCTGGCTTCTTATGAGAGACTTAATGGCTAGAAAACGCCAGAATACCTGGTCAATATTACATTTGAACTGAAATTCGTCTCCTCTGTAGATTTCCCATGCGAGCGGTGAACTTCCCCAGTTTTCCAGGAGATTCTTGAGTTTGGTGATCCAAACTTCTGTGTCTGCATGCTGTGAATTTATAATATCACCGGTTATGACCGCTATCATTGTGCAAATATAAGCATAATTACTTATAAATAAAAAATATAAGCAGAAACACTTATAGATATTGATTATTAGTGAATCTGCTTATATCAATGATGTCTTGAATAGATGTGAATTGTGAATTTTCAATGAGTGAATTTGGGCCAAAAAGCGAAATGACTACAGAGCAAAATTGCTTTATACCCCACGTCATTGCGAGCAAAGCGAAGCAATCTTCTTATCAATCTCTTAAATGAAATTGCTTCGCTTTACTCAATGGCGTTGTTATTATTTTTTAATAAACTGATACGCTTTATCATCCAGTTTTAAGAAATAGAAACCAGCCGGAAGACTTTGTACCGAAATATTTTTCTTATTTCTGAACGGTTCTTTTTCAGTGTAGATCACTTTTCCTGAAGCATCTGTTATCTGAGCTGTTTTTATATCCTTAATTTCTCCGCTTACGAAAAGATCATCATGAACAGGGTTGGGATATATTTTAAATTCTTTATTGGAAGTAATCAGATCCGTAGTAGAGAGTGTTCCAAGATTCTGGCAGTAATCGGTTCCAAAAGAGTCCCATTCACTGATATTAAATGTCACAGAAGGCTGAGTCACAGTATTTTTTCTGTAAAGAGAAACATCTCCGTATGAATTGCTTACAAACTTACTTCCTATCGCATCAACTGTCGCTGATTTATAGATCAGCTCTACGTATTGGGTTCCCGCAAAAGTCAGTGCATCGCCTGCTGTAAGAAACCTTGCATCATTATTCGTATAACAGGATAGTGCCGCTTTTGGATTCAGAATAACGAAATTCTGATTATTGGGAATTTTCCCTTCCAGTTCAAAACTGTTTCCATAATAATAGGAAGTATTTGTACTGTTATAATATTGTACTCTTATGCTGTAGTTATTTAAATCTACTTCGTGACCTGTTCTGTTGACAATTTCCAGTGCTTTGTTATTGCCTGAACCTTCAATATATTTAACGATGAAAAGATCCTTAGAATTAGTGTCCGATGCTGATGTAGACACTGTACTCACATTGCTGTCCGGAGACTGCAGATAACCCTGATCATACGCTTTTACCGTAAAAGAATAAGAAGTGGAAGGAGTCAGATGATCAATAATGATGGATGTAGATTTCGTGGTAGCTGCAAGAACTCCATTCTGATAAATATTATATCCGATAACATCCGGGCTAGTACTCGGCGACCACGCCAAATGCGTATAATAAGCTCCGGTCTGAGTTGAATTTAAATTTAAAGGAGCCTGTGGCACTACAGCGTCAGGGGTCTGCACCCAGATAGCATTCACCCACTGAGGATTGTCAATAAAAGGGTTTCTGTTTTTCTGAATAGCATAGATCGCATTATTCCGGTCTGTTTCTCTTTGAGATACGGGATCCTGAAGGTGCCATTGAAGCAGCATCGAAATATAAGCCGGATCAAAAGCCCGTTCTGCGGTTCCATCCAAAGCAGACCGGTCTATCGCCGGGTTAATATTGGTAGAATAATTAAATGAAGGCAGCTTGTCTTCATACCTTACCGCAAAATAGAGCAGCATTCTCGCAATATCCCCTTTGAATTCATCCAAAGGCTCATACACTCTGTTCGTATACACATAGTTAGGAATAGCACTGTTGGCAATTTTAGAAGTATTGGTAAAGGTATAATGAACCGTGGAATTCCCAACGCCATAAGGATAATTATTTCTCAGCTGATTAATCCTCGCATCCGTAGGAATCACAAAATGCAAATCCGAATACATCGGGTAATTACTGTCAAAAGTACTTTGCGGAACCACGTGCTCTCTGTTATATCCAAGTCCTTCTGCACCTGAAGTACTGATCAGGTTGGCTGAAGTATATTCATAAGAATCCGGGCCGGAAGGAATTTCCGAATATAGATCCAGTAAAATCGTCGTATTCGTTGGTCCATGGTCATAATATTTATCTAAATCGGTCTGATTATACAGATTGGGTAAATCACCATAATGCCAGTTGATATTCTTTTCAGAAATAATATCGTGCAGTTTAGACTTCAGCGCATAGCCGGTAAGTCCGGTCGCCCCATCATAATATCCTGCCGGAATCTGGGCGGAAATTAAAGATGAAATTAAAATAACAGGTAGTAAAAGTTTTTTCATTCCTTAAAAATTGGGTGACTAAAATAGTAAATTAAAACACTTAAAGTTCTGAAAAAAATATTAAAAAATCATTAATTAATAAAATATAAAAAATTGATTATTAAAATATTGCGTATACAACCCTATGGACTAAATAATTATTTTTGGCTTTCCGTCAATTTGGTTATCTTTGGGAACTAACTATTTTATCTATATGAACACAGAGACTATTGACAACATTAAAATGATAGCGGAAACAGCAAGAGAATTTGCTGAGAAGAATATCCGACCGAATATTATGGAGTGGGACGAGAGCCAGACATTTCCAAAAGACTTATTTCACCAGCTGGGAGAAATGGGTTTCATGGGAATTGTAGTTCCTGAGCAGTACGGAGGTTCCGGTCTGGGTTATCATGAATATGTTGCTATTCTGGATGAAATCTCTCAGGTAGACCCTTCTATCGGTCTTTCTGTAGCAGCACACAACTCACTTTGTACCAATCATATTTATGAGTTTGGGAACGAAGAGCAGAGAAACAAGTGGCTTCCACAGCTGGCTTCAGGAAAAGTAATCGGTGCATGGGGACTTACTGAGCACAATACAGGTTCTGATTCAGGAGGTATGTCTACCACTGCTGTAAGAGATGGCGACGAGTGGATCATCAGCGGAGCTAAAAACTTTATTACCCACGCTATTTCCGGAGACATTGCCGTAGTAATGACCAGAACAGGTGAAAAAGGAGCTAAAAACAATTCTACCGCTTTCGTTTTAGAAAAAGGAATGCCTGGATTTACTTCAGGAAAGAAAGAAAACAAGCTTGGAATGCGTGCTTCTGAAACTGCTGAACTTATCTTTGACAGCGTTCGTGTACCGGATTCCCACCGTTTGGGAGAAGTAGGTGAAGGTTTCAAGCAGGCTATGAAAATTTTGGATGGCGGAAGAATTTCTATCGCTGCCTTAAGTTTAGGAACAGCAAGAGGAGCTTACAAAGCGGCTTTGAAATATGCTAAAGAAAGACACCAGTTCGGAAAAGCTATTGCTGAATTCCAGGCGATCAACTTTATGCTTGCTGATATGGCAACAGAAATTGACGCTGCTGAACTTCTGATCCAAAGAGCATCAACCTTGAAAAATGCCAAGCAAAAAATGACCAAAGAAGGAGCAATGGCTAAATTGTATGCTTCTGAGGCCTGTGTAAGAATTTCCAACAATGCCGTTCAGATCTTCGGAGGTTACGGATATACAAAGGACTTCCCTGCTGAGAAATTCTACAGAGATTCCAAATTATGTACGATTGGTGAAGGAACTTCTGAAATCCAGAGAATGGTGATCGGAAGAGATATTACAAAATAACTTTAATACCTTATACCATGATCAAGCAAGCCCTTTTAGGTGAATTTCTGCATGAAGCAGAAAACACCAGGAAAATTCTTAAAGCAATTCCGGACAGTGCTTTAGACTGGAAACCGTCTGAAAAGAACTGGACAACCGGCCAGCTCGCGTCCCATATTGCAGAAGTTTACAACTGGTATGATTCCACCTTTAATCAGGATGTTTTTGATATGGGCGCTTACCGGTATGACAAAGGAGATATTTCTAAAGCGGAGAATATTGTTGCTAAATTTGAAGAAAATGTAGCCCAAGCTCAGAAAGTTCTGGAAAACTCCGATGAGAATACCTATTTCAATGAATGGAAGATGGAAGTGAATGGAAACGTTGTTTTCCCTCCCACTCAGAGGATACAGGTAATCAGAGGTTTTTTATACAATCATCTGTACCATCACAGAGGTGAGCTGGTGGTTTATTTAAGGTCAACGGGCAATAAAGTTCCGGGGCTTTACGGACCTACCGCAGATGATAAAATGTAATTAAGAATTATTTTATTAATAAATGAATAGCATACGCATTTTGCGTGTGCTATTTTCTTTTTTTGAGATAATAGATTTTGGATTATATTCAATGCATAATATATTATTTTGAACAGATATTCTAAATTTTTCTTAAAAATTTTTGTTTTTCGTAATATATTTTTTATTAATTTTAACATTCCACAATCAAAAATAATATTTAATATGAAAAAACAATTATCCATGATTGGAATGCTTCTTATTACGGGCATTTCTTTCGCGCAGACTGACCGTCTATGGAGTGAAGGTTCAAAAAAAGCACCTTCAGACATTTTTGAGAACAAAACCCTGATCACCAATCCGAAGATTTACAGCTTAGATTTTGCAGGATTAAAGAACGCCCTTGCAAAAGCTCCCAAAAGACTCGCACCGGGAGAAAAATCTGAAATCATCATTTCTTTTCCTAATTCTGAAGGAAAGATGGAAAACTTTAAGGTAAGGGAAAATTCAAACTTCGACCCTCAGCTTGCCGCGAAATATCCGGATATCAAATCTTATGTAGGCGAAGGCCTTGACGATCCTACTTCAACGGTATACTTCAGTATCTCTCCGCTTGGTCTTTCTTCTATGGAAATTTACGGAGATAAATCCGCTGTTTTCATTGAGCCTTACACCAAAGACCTTTCTTCTTACGTAGTCTATAGAAAGTCTGATAAGAAAGATGATTTAAGCAAATTTGAATGTACTGTTATCGACGTTGCCGAAAAAGGTGTATCCAATGCCAACATCGCCGCAAGACCCAATGCGGATGATGCCAAGCTGAGAACATTCAGACTCGCACTTTCCAGCACCGGAGAATACACCGCGTATTTCGGAGGTACCAAAGCCAATGCCCTTGCAGCAATGAACAATACCATGACCCGCGTCAACGGTGTTTTCGAAAAAGATTTTGCTGCCAGAATGGTGCTTATCGCCAACAATGACGCTGTAATTTATACCAATGCCTCTACAGATCCCTATTCTGCCGCTTCATCAATGAGCAACTGGAACTCCCAGCTTCAAAGTACCCTTACTTCGGTAATCGGGGAAGCCAACTATGACATCGGGCACTTATTCGGAGCTTCCGGAGGAGGCGGAAATGCAGGATGCATCGGCTGCGTCTGTACAAATGGCTCAAAAGGAAGCGGATATACTTCACCGCTGGATGCCATTCCTTCAGGTGATAATTTCGATATTGATTTTGTAGCCCACGAAATGGGACATCAGTTCGGAGGAAATCACACCATGTCCCACAGCACGGAAAGATCCGGAAACAATATGGAACCGGGATCAGGCTCTACCATTATGGGGTATGCAGGGATTACCGCTCAGGATGTCCAGCCGCATTCGGATGCCTTCTTCCATGCCGTAAGTATCCAGCAGATCACTAATAATATCAAAGCTAAAACATGTCCGGTAAGCACTTCTACAGGAAATGCTATTCCTACAGCAGATGCCGGTCTTGATTATACCATTCCGAAAGGAACACCGTTCATGCTTACGGGCAGCGGAACCGATACGAACGGAGATGCATTAACGTATGTCTGGGAGCAGATGGACAGCGCTACGTCTTCGCAGACAGGAGCCAGTTCTGCAGCCAGTGCGACCAAGACATCAGGACCAACTTTCAGATCATGGACGCCGACGGCTTCTCCAACGAGATACTTCCCAAGAATGGCCTCTATATTAACAGGAGCTACCACTACGGCAGGTTCTGAGATTACAGTAGAAGCCTTACCTACTGTTGCAAGATCTTTAAATTTCAGATTTACAGTGCGCGACAACAGAGCCGGAGGTTCAGGAAACAATTCTGACGATGCTCTGATCACTGTAAACGGAACCGCAGGACCTTTCAGTGTTTCTTCACAAAACTCAGCAACATCTTACGCAGGAGGAAGCTCACAGACCGTTACATGGAACGTTGCGGGAACCACTGCCAATAATGTGAACGCTGCCAATGTAGACATTTTATGGTCCACAGACAGTGGAAACACCTGGACTACCCTTCTTGCAGGAACTCCAAATGACGGCACACAGGCAGTAACCATTCCAAATTCATCCACTACAACGGGAAGAATTATGGTAAAAGGCTCCAATCATATCTTCTTTGATGTGAATAACGCCAACATCACTGTAAATGCAGGTTCCGGTACCGACACTGTAGCGCCTACAGCTCCTACTCTTGCCGCTTCAGGAACTACCGCTACCACAACAAATCTTTCATGGAGCGGAGCTACCGACAACGTTGGAGTTACAGGATATGATGTATATATGAACGGATCAATGATCGGTAATACAGCATCTACTACCTATACTGTAACAAGCTTAACGCCTGCTACAACATACAGCTTCACTGTAAAATCTAAAGATGCGGCAGGAAACGTTTCCCCATCAAGCAATACAGTGAGCGTGACAACGCTTTCAGGAGGTACGGTTACTTACTGTTCTGCTGCTGCCACCAATACAGCGGATGAAAGAATCGGAAATGTGAAATTCGGAACTATTAATAACACTTCAACAGGAACTGCAGGTTATGAAGACTTCACTTCTGTTTCTGCCAATGTTACAAAAGGAACCGCTTACACCATCTCAGTAACTCCTACATGGACTTCAACTGTTTACAGCGAAGCTTATGCGGTTTATATTGACTACAATGGTGACGGCGACTTTACAGACAGCGGTGAACTGGCATGGTCTAAAGCCGGATCTACAACCACTCCTGCAACAGGCAGCATTACCATTCCTGCTACAGCTACCGCCGGATCTACCAGAATGAGAGTAATGATGAAATACAGCTCATTGCCTACCTCTTCATGTGGATCGTACACTTACGGTCAGGTTGAAGATTATACACTGAATATTGTTTCTTCAGGAAGAGGTGATCTTACGGATACCAAAGACCTGATTACAGATATTAAGCTTTATCCAAACCCTGTAAGAGATATGCTGCATATTTCAAATACAACTTCTGAAGACTATAAGATCTTCGATATGGGCGGAAAACTGATCAATTCAGGAAAACTGGAAAGAGGCAGTGTGAATGTAAGCGGGCTTATCAAAGGTGCCTACATGATCCAGATTGGAGAAACCAGCAAAAGATTTATCAAAAACTAGTAACCCAATTGATTAAACTATGTCAATACTGTCTCTTTCGAGGCAGTATTTTTTTTGAATTTTTTTAACCATTTTAAGCAAATCAGATGTATTTTTTTCGGTAATATAAAATTTGAATTATTATTCAACGTTAAAAGAAACAAATTAATGAACGACTTCATAAAATGTTGTATATGAGCATTTTTCATAGAATATTATTCACTAATTTTAGATTTACCAATTATAATATATTTATATGAAACAACAATTATGTATGATCGGGATGCTAATGATGACAGGCATCACTTTCGCCCAAACAGACCGCGTATGGTCTCAGGCTTCATTAAAAAATTCTTCTGACGTACTGGAAGACAAAACAAGCATTAATGATCCCAGAATCTTCAGACTCGACATCGATGGATTGAAGAACACACTTTCTGCCGCACCAAAAAGGCTGGCCGCCGGAGAGAAATCGGAGATCATTATTTCTTTCCCCAATTCCGAAGGAAAGATGGAAAATTTTAAAGTAGCCGAGAATTCGAACTTTGCTCCTGAGCTGGCCGCAAAATATCCGGACATCAAATCTTATGTAGGACAAGGCATAGATGACTCCAGCTCTACGGTTTATTTCAGTATTTCGGCATTAGGACTTTCATCCATGGAGATCTATGGGGATAAATCTGCTGTTTTTATTGAACCTTATACCAAAGATCTTTCCACCTATGTGGTTTATAAAAAATCAGACCGGAAAGAAAGTCTTAACAAGTTTGAATGCACCGTGCTTGATGTAGCACAAAAAGGAACTTCCGAAGCCGCCAAAAACGCCAATGATGCCACACTCAGGACTTTCAGGCTGGCACTTTCCAGTACGGGAGAATACACCACTTATTTCGGGGGAACAAAAGCTGGCGCTTTAGCAGCTATGAATAATACAATGACCCGTGTAAATGGTGTTTTTGAAAAAGATTTTGCTGCGAGAATGGTTTTGATTGCCAATAATGATGATGTAATCTATACCAATGCCTCCACCGATCCTTATTCAGCATCCTCACAAAAACAGAAATGGAGCTATGAACTGATGCAGACTTTAAATTCTACCATCGGGAATGCGAATTTTGATATAGGCCACGTATTTGGGAAAGACGGCGGTGGCGGAAATGCAGGCTGTATTGGTTGTTTATGCAGCAACGACACCTCTTACACAACCCAGGCAGGTGTGAGATATCCCAACAATTACAAAGGCAGCGGTTACACATCCCCGGCCAATGGGATTCCTTCGGGAGATACTTTTGACATCGATTATGTTGCTCACGAAATGGGACATCAGTTTGGAGGAAACCACACGTGGTCTTATTCTACACAAACCGGACTGCAGCCTGTTGAACCTGGTTCCGGATCTACAATCATGGGCTATGCAGGAATTACCAGCTATGATGTTCAGCCCAATTCGGATGCTTTTTTCCATGCATTAAGTATTGAGCAGATTACAAACAATATTAAGTCAAAAACCTGTTCGGCAGATACTGCTACAGGAAATTCTATTCCTACAGCCAATGCAGGAGCAGACTACACAATTCCCAAAAGCACACCGTTTATGCTGACCGGAGTTGGAGCTGATGCCAATGCAGGAGATGTTCTTACGTATATCTGGGAGCAGATGGACAAAGGAACCTCTTCTCAAACAGGAGCCAGTTCTGCAGCTACTGCGACAAAAACAGCAGGACCTACTTTCAGATCCTGGACTCCCACCACTTCTCCGGTAAGGTATTTCCCGAGAATGACTTCAGTTTTAGCAGGTTCTACCACCACAGCAGGTACCGAAATCAATGTAGAAGCGTTGTCATCTGTGGCAAGAACTCTAAACTTCCGGTTTACCGTTCGTGACAACAGAGCCGGAGGCGCAGGAAACAGTTCGGATGACACCAAAATCACGGTGAACGGAACTGCGGGACCTTTCAATATTACGACACAAAATTCAGCGGTAACCTATACGGGAGGAAGTTCCCAGACGGTAAGCTGGAATGTAGCAGGAACAACAGCCAATGGAGTGAATGCAGCCAATGTAGATATCCTGTGGTCAACAAACAGCGGAACTACCTGGACTACCCTGCTTGCAGGAACACCTAATGACGGATCCCAGGCGGTAACCATTCCAAATTCAGCCACTACAACCGGAAGAATCATGGTAAAAGGTTCCAATCATATTTTCTTTGATGTCAACAACGCTAATATTAAAGTCAATGCAAGTGCTGCAAAAGCAGTTCAGGAAACCAAAGAAATACCTACACTTACAGACCTTAGAGTATACCCTAACCCTGTAAAAGATGTCCTGAATATTTCCAATACCACATCTGAAGACTATAAAATCTTCGATATGTCCGGAAAAGTCATCAGTTCAGGAAAGCTGGAAAGAGGCAGCGTGAATGTAAGCAAACTGATCAAAGGTGCTTATATGATCCAGATTGGAGAAACTACGACGAAGAGATTTATTAAAAACTAAAAATTCAACCTGTTTACATAATACTGCCTCAAAAGAGGCAGTATTTTTTTTACTATTTATTTTCCTGTCAGTTGTATTTTTTTACAAGAAAATAAAGATTAGACTATTATTTAATGTTAAAAATAAAAACTTAACTAATGAAGCCTTAAAACATTACATACAACGTTGATTAATAAACAATTATTCTTTAGATTTGAGAATAAGTTCGATACCAGTTTATGCCAATAAGAGTGTAGGTAAAAGTTTATTGAGTGAATTTTCAAGTGATGTGCGAGACTGCCTTTTGGCGGTCTCTTTTTTTTATCTGTACAGGATCAATTTCAGTTTAATGATTTATTATATTTCACTATTTGATCATTCAATTGATGCAAATTACTAGTAAAAAACATATATACAAATTATAAATTCATATATAATTATTTATTTAAAACAAATTAACAATTATTTTATTTTTTTGATTTAAATTTACCCCTGATTGTACCGTCAGCCAGCTTTGTTTGAGGAAGTTCTGAAGATGAACTTTCTGCAGTTGGTGATACGCCTGTTTCTTTCATCTGTCCTTTGAAGATGATCAGTCTGCTCTAAACAGGTATCCCAGAATTTTTTATCAGTAAGAACAAGATAGCACTATCCTGTTCCGGAAAGAAATTCACATTATACTCCTCAAAAAAACAAAATAACCATAAAACTTTTATTATGAAACACTTATTTAAGTACATTTTTTTATTGACCGTTACTTTTTTATCGGTTTCCTGCAGCTCAGACGACGATGATGAGAACAACAACAGCGCGACCCCACCCGTCACCCATGTATTCTACAAAAATGCGGATGAATTTGCCTTGACCTATGACACCTCCGGAACCTTAAGCCAGGGGATCAAAAACCAGCTGTTTGATTTATACAAGCAGGGAAGATGGAGTGAACTGGAAGCTCAGTTTAAAGCCAATAACCTGAACGGCGGATGGCCGCCAGCCAATGGAGGCTATAATATTGTGGACGATGTTCCTTTCCAGGCCGGACAGAAATTTGACCGATACAGCGGAGCCATCGGAAACTACGACGGAACCGGAGTTCCTACTTTAGGAGGCAGCTTTACAAGCCCGATCATTAACGGATATGTTTACACTTTCTCGCAGAGAGCCTTAAACCAGCCTGAAAACAAATATGATTTTTATTATGAAATAGATGTTTTAAATAATTTGCTACCTTTCAAGTCTCAGGTAGGCGATGTCATTCCGTGGTTTAATCAAGTGGGCGGCGGAAAACAGACCATGTGGAAAATACCGATTGATGTAACAACCGGTTACCAGAAAACCTGGAACAAACTGGCACAGGAAGGCTATATAAAGATTACCATTAAGAAAAGTCCAAGCGGAAAATACAATAATATCGTAGGGACCGTTATTCAGCAATAAAAAGATTCAGATGCATTCAATATCAAAAAAAATAAAAATAGGCAACCCGATTTCTCCGGCGAAGAATCATTTCAGCAATGATGAAATGATTCCGTCTGCGGCCACCACATTTATCTGCGTCGATTGCGGCCACGAAAATGCAATTGAAATAATTCCTTACGAAACCGGATTTCCTATCTTTCAGCTATATCATGAAGACAAAGTTTTATCCAAAAGTGAATTATTAAACAACAGGATGGCTACCAAAACGGCTCCCGGAATGCTGCATTTCGGAGAAATAACGGTTAATAATTTACCTACTTTATATTTTGGTACCGAATGCAAAACCTGTCAGTCAAAATACCTTTGTATTTTCAGTTATGGAGAAAAACAGCCTGGATTAACGCTGCTTAACATATCCGGCATCTGGAAATATGAGGAACTGGAATGATCTAACTCCTTAAAGTGAAACTCATCTTAATATTCTTAAAAACTTAATGGATCTTAATGGTTTAATTTTTAATCCCACAGATTTTTCAGAGGACACAGATTTTATTCTTTTAAACCATTAAGAAAATTGAAGCATTTAAGGCAGATTAAGATAAAATCAAAGATTTTTTAAGATACTTTCAGGAAGAAATCTGCGTCATCTGAGAAATCTGCGGGAAATGATTTTTTTAATCGAAAAGGAAACCAAATATTTTTAACACTTTAGTTAACAACTTATTGCACCCTTAATCATAAAAAACAAAAGCGTAAAGAATTTCAATTCTGCTTTTCAAAATTCACTATAAAATCCACGGTTTAAGCTGTGGATTTTTTGTAGAAACAGTTACAAATTTTACAAAATCGTTTTCTATCTTTGCTGTAAATAATAAAATTCATGGATAAAATTGATAGTCTGAACCAGGTAGCAGAATTCCACACCACTTTTAAAGCCCCTATTTTAGGTACTCCACAAATTCCTTCTCAGGACAGATCTAACCTCAGAGTTGAACTTTTACAGGAAGAACTGAATGAGCTGAAACAAGCCATTGCCGACAATGATATCGTAGAAATTGCTGATGCTTTGTGCGATCTTCAGTACGTTTTAAGCGGAGCTGTTCTGGAATTCGGACTTGGCAATAAATTTGTAGAGCTATTCAACGAAGTACAGCGTTCCAATATGTCTAAAGCCTGCGATACGGCAGAACAGGCAGAGGAAACCGTAGCATTTTATAAAGAAAAGGAAGTAGAATCTTTTTATGAGAAATCCGGAGAGAAGTTTAACGTCTACAGAAAAGCAGACCATAAAGTTCTTAAAAACAAGTACTACTCCCCTGCAGATTTAAAAACAATTATCGAAAAATAGTATGAAAAAATTTATTACCCATATTGTTGCCATTTCAAGCCTTACCCTGGCTGCCCAGCAGTTCAGTGCCCAGAAAGTGGTAATGAACCGCGAAGTGGAAACTCAGAATGACGGCAAAATGCTTTTGGGAAACCAGTTCAAAGAGCAGTTTTTAAAAGCGCCGTATGCAGACTGGTATGTAAAAGAACATGATGAGTATGCTATAGACCAGAAAGCAGTGGATCAGCTGAGAAAAGCCAAGATGACCACCTATTCACTGGTTGTTTTTATGGGAACATGGTGTGAAGACAGCCACAGGGATTTTCCGAGACTGATGAAGATTCTTGAGGAATTAAAATACCCTGATAACAAGCTGACGATCATTGCCGTAAACCGTAAAAAGGAATCTCCTACCGGCGATGAAGTGCGTTATAATATCCATAAAGTTCCTACCATTATCGTAGAAAAATACGGTAAGGAAATCGGAAGGATCATTGAAATGCCTACTTCCGGATACATCGAGAGAGATCTGGTAGAAATTCTGAAAAAAGATGACGGTTCTGTAATCAAAGAAATTTTTAATAAATAACCTTGAGAAATTACAAAGTAATCATATCATTTGCAGGGGGAATTCTCCTGATGCTGATCCTGTTTTTCGGGTTCAGATCGTGTTTGAATCCTACCGGAAAGACGGAAAAGTCCGATTATTATATTCTGACCAACCAGATTTCTAAAATGAATAAGATGGTGGTGATGGAACAGAACATTTCCAGCATGCAGAAAACCAAAATGGGCTATGAGGTGTTCGGAAAAGAAGTTTCAAATAACAGCATTATCACCTACACCAAAACCAATGCCCAGGTTTCCTATGATCTGAATAAAATGAAAATGGAAGTAGATTCAATCAACAAAAAACTCGTGATCACAGAGCTTCCTGAAGCAGAAATAAGGATTACTCCAAGTGTTGAGATCCAGTCGCTGGACGATTCTTTTTTCAACAGGATTTCAGAAAAGGATATTAAAAACGTGACTCAAAAAGCTAAGGAAACTGCCGTTAATTCGGTTAATCAGAATCAGTTGAGAACTGAGGGACGTAAACAATTAATGGAAAATCTTAATAATATTTTCGTTTTGGCAAAGGCTTTGGACTATACCATAGAAGACGAAACCGGTAAACTCGGTGTTTTAGGACTCTAAAAATTCAAGCCTATGGATTCAAAAGATAACAAAAAGAAGGAATCTGCCAACAGTGCAGAAACCAAAAAGCAGAACGAGGATTTTCAAAATATTCCTGCTTCATCAGAGAAAAGCAATCCGCCTGATATTGATAAGGAAGATGTTCAGAAGTCTTCTAAAAATAAATCAGGGAAAACGGATAATACGAAAAAATAAAACTAAAGGTTCTGCTATTAAAGCGGAACCTTTTTTATTTAAAATTTTAAACCACAAAAGGCACAAAAGTTTTTTGAACACTTTAGTTATTTTTAAGGTTAATACATTGCACATAAAAAGTACACTTAAGTTTTGTGAAAATCTTTGATTTTCTGCTTATGTGATCGTACTATATTCAGAGTCTTAAAAACTTTTGAAACTAAAGTGTTCTAAAGTGTTTAAAAATAATTCCCTCAGATTTCTTTCTGAAAAGAATCTTAAAAAATCTTTTGATTTTAACTTAATCTACCTTAAACACTTCAATTTTCTTAATGGTTTAAAAATATTAAAATCTGTGTCCTCTGAGAAATCTGTGGGCGATAGAACTTGAACCATTAAGATCCATTAAGTTTTTAAGATTATTAAGGCGAGCTTCGCTTTAAGGTGTAACAGTTTAAAATAAAATCGAAAAGTTCCGCTCAAATGAATGAGCAGAACCTTTCTTCCTATCTATTATTATATGGACTACTTCCGGTTTTATACGATCGTGGATTTCCCGATCTTGATATTTTCAAAATTGTAATACGACTTCTCAGAATATTTAATGTAATCGGCTATAAAACTTCCCACTTCACCCGTAGTATAATGCTGCTGCGCATTAAGATCTACCGTAACGTATCTGTTCTCAATCGAGTGTTCTACGGCTCTCCTTAATTTATCAGCAGCTTCAGGAAGTTCAAGATAATCAAGCATCATAGCTGTACTTAAAATAGATGCCACAGGATTGGCAATTCCTTTTCCTTTAGCCTGCGGATACGAGCCATGGATAGGTTCAAACAAGGCATTCTCCTCACCTATCGACGCTGACGGTAAAAGTCCGATAGAGCCACCAATAACACTGGCTTCATCCGAAATAATGTCTCCGAACATATTCTCGGTTAAGATCACATCAAATTGTCTCGGATTAAGGACCAGCTGCATCGCTGCATTATCAACAAATATATAATCCAGCTGTACATCAGGATATTGCGGGGCAATTTTCTGGCAGATCTTTCTCCAAAGTCTTGACGTATCCAGAACATTCGCCTTATCGATCAGGGTAAGTTTCTTTTTCCTTTTCTGTGCTTCCTTAAAAGCCATATGAGCAATAGGAATAATATCTCCGGTACTGTATTTACAGACATCATAGGCATATTTACCATCCGGATCTGTAAATTTCTCACCAAAATAAATTCCGCTTACAAGCTCTCTGAAAATCTGGATATCCGTTCCTTCAATGATTTCCCTTTTTAAAGGACTTTTATCAATCAGGGAAGCATAGGTTTTCAAGGGCCTTATATTGGCATACAATCCCAGCTCTTTACGGAGTTTCAGCAATCCCTGTTCAGGTCTTACTTTCGCATCCGGATTATTATCGAAAACAGGATCTCCAATGGCTCCGAAGAGAACAGCATCAGAGTCTTTACAGATCTTCAATGTGTCTTCAGGAAGAGGATCGCCTGTTTTGAAAATGGCTTCTGCACCCATTAATCCGTAGGAAAACTGGAATTTGACCTGGAAAACTTCTGCCACCGCATCCAAAATTTTAATGCTTTCATTCACCACTTCCGGGCCTATCCCGTCTCCGGGAAGCACTGCTATTTTAAAATAACTGTTGCTCATACTTTTGTGTTTTTTGTTCGAATTGTTGTATCACCTGTTTTTTGCTGATTAAAAAATCAATATCGTCATAGCCGTTGATCAGGCATATTTTTTTGTAAGAATCGAGTTCGAAGGTCTCTGTTTTTCCTTTGAAACTGATGGTCTGCTGCTCCACATCCACATCAATTTCCAGTTCAGGATCTTCCGTTATATTTTCCAGAATATATTTCAGGAATTCTTCGGAAACCTTTACAGGAAGAAGACCGTTATTCAGGGCATTCCCTTTAAAAATATCGGCAAAATAACTTGATACGATCACTTTAAAACCATAATCGGTTAAAGACCACGCTGCATGCTCCCTGCTGCTTCCGCATCCGAAATTATTTCCTGCTACCAGAATCTCTCCGCTGTATCTGGAATTATTCAGGACAAACTCCGGATTGGGCTCTCCTGAATGGATATTAAACCTCCAGTCTCTGAACAGATTTTCACCAAAGCCTTTTCTGTCAATACTTTTCAGGAATCTGGCCGGAATAATCTGGTCTGTATCTATATTTTCTGCCGGCAGCGGCACTGCCTGGGATTTTATGTGTGTTAATTTTTGCATTTCTCTGTACGATCTTTAGTTTAAGCTTTCAAAAGCTGAAATTCTTCCTTCTATAGCTGCTTTTGCAGCGGTAAGCGGACTGGCGAGAATGGTTCTTGCCCCTTGTCCCTGTCTGCCTTCAAAATTCCGGTTGGAGGTGGAAACACAGTATTCTCCTTCAGGAATTTTATCATCATTCATTGCCAAACAGGCTGAACATCCCGGCTGTCGGATCTGAAATCCAGCCTCACTGAATATTTTGTCAAGACCTTCTTCATAAATCTGCTTTACTACCTGCTGTGAACCCGGAACAATCAGTGCTTTCACGGTTTCTGATTTGGTTTTCCCTTTAATATACTGCGCTGCAGAACGGAAATCCTCTATCCGTGCATTGGTACAGCTTCCGATGAATACATGATGAACGTCAATTCCTGAAACTTCCTGTCCGGCCTTTAATCCCATATATTTCAGCGCTTTTTCCTCAGATTCATTCTGGGGAACCGGGATCACTTCATGCACAGAAATTCCCATTCCTGGATTGGTTCCGTATGTAATCATTGGAAATATATCGGCTGCATTAAAGGTTAATTCTTTGTCAAAAACAGCTCCTTTATCCGTTGGAAGCGTTTTCCAATAGGCCAGTTTATCCGTCCATTCTTCCCCTTTCGGAGCGTACGTTTTTCCTTTTACATAGTCGAAAGTGGTTTCATCCGGAGCAATCATTCCGCCTCTGGCACCCATTTCAATGCTCATATTGCAGACGGTCATTCTTCCTTCCATAGACATTTCTTCAAAGACATTTCCGGCATACTCACAGAAATAACCTGTTCCGCCATCCGTCCCGATTTTAGAAATAATATAGAGAATAACATCTTTAGGCTGAACATTGGGATTCAGCTTTCCACTGACGGTGATTCTCATGGACTTCGGCTTATTCAGAAGCAGGCACTGACTGGCAAAAACCTGCGCCACCTGACTCGTTCCGATCCCGAAAGCAATCGCCCCAAAAGCTCCATGAGTAGACGTATGGCTGTCTCCGCATACAATACTCATTCCCGGCTGGGTAACGCCCAGTTCAGGAGCGATAATGTGTACAATCCCCTGATATGGATGTCCCAGCCCGAATAATTCAATATTATTTTTCTTACAGTTTGCAGTCAGCTGTTCTACCTGATTTCTGGATAATTCATCACGGATCGGCTGCTCCTGATTCAGTGTAGGAACGTTGTGATCTGCAGTGGCTACAATCTGCTTTGGTCTGAAGATGTCAAGATTTCTTGCTTCAAGTTCTGCAAACGCCTGAGGACTGGTTACTTCGTGAATCAGGTGTTTGTCAATATAAATGATTTGAGGTCCGTCCGGAACCGTGTCCACCACGTGAGCATCCCAGACTTTATCAAAAAGTGTCTTTTTACTGTTGTCCATATTCAATTTTCCTTGATTTTATCACTATCCTATTTTACGGCTGCAGGTTTCCATGATCATGTACAGATCATTATTTTTAACCTCTTTCTTTTGATCTGCCACTTTTAAAAACTCCTGGTACAAGAAATCCAGCTCGTTTTTAGTAATATCATAGCCGATATGCTTGAAACGGTAAGCCAGCGCCGAACGGCCGCTTCTCGCGGTCAGAATAATGGATGAAGCATTCACTCCCACTTCTTCAGGATCTATAATTTCATAGGTTTCCCTGTTTTTAATGACGCCGTCCTGGTGGATTCCCGAACTGTGAGCAAAAGCATTGGCGCCAACAATGGCTTTATTGGGCTGTACCGGCATTCCCATCAGATCAGAGACCATCAGGCTCATTTCATTAAGCATCCGCGAATTAATATCCGTATGCAGATTTAAATCTTTATGCTGCTTCAGGATCATGACGACTTCTTCCAAAGCGGTATTTCCGGCTCTTTCTCCCAATCCGTTGATCGTACATTCGATCTGGCGGGCTCCGTTGATGGCTCCGGCAATTGAATTAGCTGTAGCCAGGCCCAGATCATTATGGCAGTGGCATGAAATAATTGCTTTTTCAATGCCTTTTACATTTTCTTTCAGGTATTTTATTTTCTCCCCATATTCTTCAGGAAGACAGTATCCGGTAGTGTCCGGAATATTCAATACGGTGGCTCCGGCTTTGATCACCTCTTCACAAACCCTTGCCAGAAAGGCATTATCCGTTCTTCCTGCATCTTCAGCATAAAATTCTACGTCTTCTACATAGCTTTTGGCATATTTTACGGCATCCGCAGCACGTTCCAGGATATCTTCACGGGTTGAATTGAATTTATATTGAATGTGAGAATCAGAAGTTCCGATTCCGGTGTGGATACGCGGTCTTTTTGCATACCTTAAAGCATCCGCAGCCACATCAATGTCCTTTTTATTGGCTCTTGTCAGTCCGCAGACTTTGGCATTTTTTACCAGTTTTGAAATTTCCGAAACAGACTCAAAATCTCCCGGACTTGAAATAGGAAAACCAGCTTCTATTACGTCAATCCCTAGCTTATCAAGCCTTTCTGCAATGATGAGCTTTTGTTTTGTATTCAGTTTACATCCGGGAACCTGTTCCCCATCCCTCAGCGTCGTATCAAAAATTTCAATTTTTTCGGAATTCATAATGAAGTTTTTTACTTAATTTTGATCAAAACTACTGCTTCCGATATTTTTACGTTTTCATATCTTCTGAAAATTACAATATTCAACAAGTGGAAAAATTACCATATTTATTTAATAATCAATAATTTACATTTTACAAATTTACAATGGCAGAATTGCAGAAAGATTTTTTGTTTGTACTGATCAAGTCATTAACCACTTCTGAAAAACGGCAGTTCAGACTGTATGTGAACCGTCTCGGGATTAATGTGGATGCTAAATTTCTGCTCCTTTTCTCGGAACTGGACAAGATGAATGAATATCATGAACAGATCATTATTGAGAAAAAAATTTCAACAAAACAGCAGCTTTCCAACCTGAAAGCTCATCTTTATAAACAAATCCTGGTAAGTCTCCGGATGAATCCCAGCCATCAGAATTACAGGATACAGCTTCGGGAACAGCTTGATTTTGCTACGATTCTTTATCAGAAAGGACTTTACAAGCAGGCATTAAAAATACTGGACAAAACCAAACAGTCTGCCCTGGAACTGGATGAAAAAAGCATTGCTTCGGAAATCATCGATCTTGAAAAAGTCATTGAATCACAGTTTATTACGAGGAGTATTAAAGGACGTGCCGATGAACTGATCATGCAGTCTACGGAGATCAGCAAACAGAATCATTATGCAACGGAGCTTTCCAATCTTTCCCTGAAATTATACAGTGAAATGCTGACGCATGGCTATGTCAATAATGATGACGACCGGGAAAAGGTTCTGGAACTGTTCAATGGGGAAATTCAAAAGATCAAACTTGAAAAACTGAATTTTACAGAGAAGTTGTGGTATTTTAAAGCACATGTCTGGAAAAACCAGCTGCTTCAGGATTATAAATATACGCTGAAATATGCTCATCAATGGGTAGAACTTTTCCATAAAAACCCTGAAATGATCATCAGCCATCCCGTATGGTATATCAAAGGAAATACGTACCTGCTGAAGATTTTGTTTTTGTATGGAAATATTGATATCCTGGAAGAACATTTTGAGAATTTCAATACCATGGTGAGTTCCCAGAATTTTGCCCAGAATGAAAACCTTCAGGCTTTAATTTTCCTTACCCATTACAATACTTTAATGAATATTCATTTTGTGAAGGGTGAATTTTTCACCGGTACCAAGCTTATTCCTGAAATTGAAATGAAGATGGAAAGACTTCGGGAAAGAATTGACGAGCACCACTTTATGATCCTTTATCTCAAAATGGCTGCCATGTTTTTCGGAAGCAAAATGTTTGATAAATCCATCGAATATTCTATGAAAGTGGTTGAGTGCAAAGGCAATGTTCAGGAGGATCTTCTGTTTCATACGCGGATTCTTATTTTAATGGCAAAATATGAATCGGGGAATGATGAAGACTATGATGAATTCATCACTTCTACCCGGAAGTTTGCCCGAAAAATGAAAAAACCTGAAGCATTTCATTTTGAAAGCATAGAGTTTTTCAAAAACATTAATAACGTGGTATTGGATCAGCACCAGAAAGCTTTTGAGGCTTTTGATGAAGTCCTTGAAGAATTTTCTAAAAATGAATATTACAGGAGGTCACTGTTCTATATTGACATCCATGGCTGGGTAAAATCTAAGATAAGGAATGTAGATGTTATAGAGATTATCAAGCAGAAAGTGAGGTATAAGAGGAAGAATTAGAAAACGGTTGGTGACTTCGGGAGCCTCAGTCACCAACCGTTTTTTTTATATTCTATCCAGAATAAAATTAGTTTATAATAAGTCCCTTGGTGGCCTCAGGTGCCTCAGCCACCAATTGGAATGCCAGTTATTCGCTGGAATATTCATTTGAAATACAGCATAATGGTGGCTGAGGGACCCGAAGCCATCATCCTCTATAGTTTAATCCTTTCCATAAAGTCCAGAACATTCTTATGGCTTATCTTCTCCATGATTTCAGGGGAAAACTCCTGTTCAATCTTATTGTTGATGGCATTGAAAGACGAAGCGTCGTCGTAGCCATCAAAGAAAATAGGATGGCGGGATTTATCCGGATGGTTTTTGCAGAAGAAGAAATCTGCTCCGTAAGCCACGGCATCTATCCCACCCAGATCCAGTCCGTACTGAATATGTTCAAATAATAATTCCGGGTTTTTATCATCCACGCAGTTTCTGATAAAGTTGACCCCGATGAGACCTTTTCTTCTGATCACTTCTTTGGCCAGTTCATCAGGAAGGTTTCTGTTTTTATCATGAATACTCCTGTAATTGGAATGGCTTGCTATAATGGGAATACTGTAGTTTTTCTGGTCTACATAATTAAGAATTCCATACGCAAGCTGATCACTGGTATGGGCAAGGTCAATCGGTATATTTTTATCTGAAATATAATCAAGCAGTACTTTTCCATCCTCTTTCAGCCCGGCTGTAGAATTATTTCCTCCTCCAAAACGGTTTTCAGTATGGTGTGTGATTCCTATGTAAAAAATCTTCTGTGTTTTTTCGATGATCGCTTCCAGCTTTTTGAATCCGGAATCAAGTGCTTCATCCTCTCCACAAAAACCGGATGCATTTTCAATAGAAGCTATAACGCCTACTCTGTTTTCATTCTCAGGATTTTTATAGTTTTCGCCCTCAAATAAAAAGAAATTTTCATTTTTTAATAAATCTGAGAACAGTTCACTCTGCTTTGCTGCATCTGCCGTACTGTTGCCACCTGTTGCAGAATAAATCGCCATCACCTGCAGCTTTACATTACCTTCTTTTAAAAAAGGAAGCGAACATCCCAATTCTCTGTCATCAATTTTTGCAGCCGGATCCAATAAATAGCATAAGAGGTCGCAGTGCAGATCAATATTAAAATTTTTCATATGGTACTATTATCATTTCTTCTTTAAATTACTGGGTTCATTATAGATAAACAGCCTGCTCTCACAGCATTTTACTGTAAAAAAAAATATTTTTCTTAAAAAAAACAGGAGTTAAGACGAATTTATTTAAAATCACAAATCTCATTTTCAAGATTCAACAGCAATTCTTATTTCAAATATAGTTTAAATATAGCATATTAACTAAAAAATGCGTATTTTTGCATCTTAAAATTTCTTAGTAAACAATGATAAAAATTACACTTCCAGACAATAGTGTCAAAGAATTCGAGGGAGAAGTTACTCCGCTTGATGTGGCAAAATCTATCAGCGAGGGATTGGCTAGAAATACCATTTCCGCAGTTGTAAACGGCAAACAAGTAGAAACCACCACACCTATAACGACGGATTCAACGGTACAATTGTTGACATGGAATGATGATCTTGGAAAGAAAGCTTTCTGGCATTCTTCTGCCCACTTGCTGGCGCAGGCTATCCTTGAATTTTATCCTGATGCTAAGCTTACCATCGGACCTGCTATTGAAAGCGGATTCTATTATGATGTAGATTTCGGAGACGAAAGTTTATCTGAAAAAGATTTTGAGAAGATTGAAAAGAAAGTTTTGGAAAACGCCAAAAAAGGTTCAACATTCTCTTTATACCCTGTCTCTAAAGAAGAAGCATTAAAAACATATGCAGATAACCCTTACAAAGTAGAGCTTATCTCTAATCTGAATGATGGAGAGATCACTTTTGTAACTCACGATAATTTCACGGATTTATGCCGTGGAGGACACATTCCTAACACAGGAATTGTGAAGGCAGTTAAAATTTTGAATGCAGCCGGAGCTTACTGGAGAGGAAATGAAAAAAATCCTCAGCTGACAAGAGTGTACGGTATTTCTTTCCCTAAACAGAAAGAACTTACTGAATATCTTGAAAGACTTGAAGAAGCTAAAAGAAGAGACCACAGAAAACTGGGTAAAGAACTTGGAATTTTTGCATTCTCTGAAAAAGTAGGTGCAGGTCTTCCACTATGGCTGCCAAAGGGTACTGCTTTAAGAAGAAAATTAGAGAATTTCCTTTCTGATGCTCAGAAAAAAGGAGGTTATGAATTTGTAATGTCTCCGCATATCGGGTCAAAAGAACTGTATGTAACTTCAGGACACTGGGATAAATACGGTGCAGACAGCTTCCAGCCGATTAAAACTCCAAATGAAGGAGAAGAATTCATGCTAAAGCCTATGAACTGCCCTCACCACTGTGAAATCTACAAGACTTCACAATGGAGCTACAGAGATCTTCCGAAGAGATATGCAGAATTCGGTACGGTTTACAGATATGAGCAAAGTGGAGAGCTTCACGGACTGACAAGAGTGCGTGGATTTACTCAGGATGATGCCCACCTTTTCTGTACTCCGGATCAGCTTTCTGAGGAATTTGAAAAAGTAATTGATTTAACATTATATGTGTTCAAATCATTAGGTTTTGAAGATTTTGTGACTCAGGTTTCATTGAGAGATCCTGATAACAGAGAAAAATATATCGGTTCTGATGAAAATTGGGAAAAAGCCGAAAATGCCATCATCAATGCGGCAGAGAAAAAAGGATTGAAGACTATTGTGGAATACGGTGAAGCTGCATTCTACGGTCCGAAGCTGGATTTCATGGTGAAAGATGCTTTAGGAAGAAAATGGCAGCTGGGAACCATCCAGGTAGATTATAATTTACCGGAAAGGTTTGATCTTCACTACATCGGAAACGATAACGAGAAGCACAGACCGGTGATGATCCACAGAGCACCATTTGGTTCTATGGAGCGTTTTATCGCGATCCTGCTTGAGAATACTGCCGGTGATTTCCCGTTATGGCTGAGTCCGGATCAGTTTATTATTCTACCGATCAGTGAAAAATATGTAGATTATTCAAAAAAAGTTTCACAATTTTTGGAAAATCACGATATTAGCGGTCTGATTGATGACAGAAATGAGAAGACCGGGAAAAAGATCCGTGATGCGGAATTGAAGAAAATCCCGTTCATGCTGGTTGTAGGTGAAAATGAGGAGAAAGAAGGCACAATTTCTGTAAGAAGACGTGGTGAAGGTGACTTAGGTGTCATGAATATGGAAGATTTTGTTGCTTACTTTAAAAAGGAGGCTGCGATATAAAAAACATTAAAAGATTGAAGAATTAAAAAGATTGAAAAATTGCTAAACGCACATTAATCTTTAAATGATTAAATTTTTAAATCTTTAATTTTAGAAAAAATAGATAAGTAATTAACCAATAAAATTATAATACAATAGCACAAAGATTTAACAACAGGGGCCCACAGAGACGTCCGGTACAGGAGGACTTACACTTGATCAACGATAAAATTCGTGTGAGAGAGCTTCGTTTGGTGGGCGATAACGTAGAGCCGGGAGTTTATCCGATTGACAAAGCAAGACAACTTGCCACAGAGCAGGAACTTGATCTGGTAGTAATCTCCGATAAGGCTGAGCCTTTCATTGCAAGAATATTAGACTATAAAAAGTTTTTATACGAGCAAAAGAAAAAGCAGAAGGAACTAAAAGCCAAGCAGGTAAAAGTGGTTGTAAAAGAGATCCGTTTCGGACCTCAGACTGATGATCACGATTATGAATTTAAGAAGAAGCATGCTGAAAAGTTTCTTGAAGAAGGTTCAAAATTGAAAACCTACGTATTTTTTAAAGGACGTTCAATTATCTTTAAAGATCAGGGAGAAATCTTACTTTTAAAACTGGCTCAGGAATTGGAGCACGTTGGAAAGGTAGATCAGCTTCCTAAACTTGAAGGAAAGAGAATGATCATGATGATGAGTCCTAAAAAACCAGCTAAATAGTTTTAACAGACATAGCGTCTGTTTCCTATATATAAAACCTCAAATTACTTTGAGGTTTTTTATTTTTTTATAGATTCCTAGTTTCCTTTAATGATAAAAGAGCGGGCTTATTTCTTTAACGCAAAGTTTGATCTTGACAGTGAATATTTTGAAAGATGCAAAGAGTAAATCAATTGTATCGATTTATTGAGACCCCAAACCGTGTCAAGGTTTTGAACCTTGACACGGTTAAAAAATCGCAAATTAGGCCCAGTGATGTAAACTACTTTTAGAAATTCAAGCATAGATCACTTGCATTGATTTAGCTAAGCAACATTTTATTCACTTATACTAAAACAATAAAAATCAGCGAAAAGCTCTTTTTGGAATAAAAAATGATACATAAAGAATACAACTCGCTGAAAAACTGATACTCATCTTTCGAAATTTGATTAAAGTGAAATATTTTGAAAGAAATCGGCTTCTTAAAAAAGTAATTCAGAATTTTAAATTATCATTAAATATTATCTTACATCAATATCCATTGAAAGATATAAGCATACATTTGTATTGTAAATAACAAACAACAACATTCATTGTATTATTAATAACTTAAACAGGAAAACTATGAGCACACTTACATTAAAAGACGGAACAGAAATTTATTACAAAGACTGGGGAAAAGGACAGCCTGTATTTTTTCATCACGGATGGCCGTTATCCAGCGATGACTGGGATGCGCAGATGTTGTTCTTTTTAGAGAAAGGTTACAGAGTGATTGCCCACGACAGAAGAGGTCACGGAAGATCTGAGCAGACTCCGGAAGGACACAATATGGATACGTATGCATCAGATGTTGACGAAATTGTAACCGCATTGAACCTTACAGACGTAATCCACGTAGGACATTCTACAGGGGGCGGTGAAGTGATCCGGTATGTGGCACAGCACGGAAAAGGAAGAGTGGCAAAAGCCGTTTTGATAAGTGCCGTGACTCCCATTATGGTTAAAAACGAAAACAATCCGGATGGGGTTCCTATTTCTGTTTTCGATGATATCCGTAACAATACTGCCAACCACAGACAACAATTCTATATCGACATCACCTTCCCTTTTTACGGGTACAACAGAGAAGGCGCTAAAATTTCTGAAGGCATCCAGAGAAACTGGTGGAGACAGGGAATGATGGGATCTATCAAAGCTCATTACGACTGTGTCAAAGCTTTTTCTGAAACCGATTTTACAGAAGATCTTAAAAATACCGATGTTCCTGTTTTGGTGCTGCATGGTGAAGATGACCAGATTGTTCCTTTTGAAACGACCGGTAAAGTGGCCGCTACCCTTCTTAAAAACGGAAAATTAATTTCCTATCCAGGATTTCCGCATGGAATGCCTACGACTGAAGCTGAAACGATCAACAAAGATCTTTTATCATTTTTTCAGTCATAAATAATTTGTATTAAAATATTTTAAAGCCGTCATGCAAAACAATGACGGCTTTAAATTTAAAAACACCATAAAGTGTCTTATATTTATTTGTAAAACACCATTAATAAAGGGTTTGTTCACAACTATTTAATCTCATACTTGTGATTTAATACTGTAATTACTATATTTGCAGCATTAATTTATAACCTATGAAAATTAAATTGCTGGCTTTATTAGGCCTTCCGATGCTTCTTGCATCTTGCGCTCAGGATGATGTTCTTGACAATACCAATGTGAATGCACAAAATGAAATCCATAGCGGTGTAGATAAAAACAGTACATCCCGTGGTATCCTGGATCTTACACGTTATAAACTTTTAAAGGAAAGCACCAATCATCCTCAGGTATTGGAAGCTGGACAATCCATCAGTATGGAATATGGAGGCAGTACGTACCGGTTCATTATGCAAACGGATAATAATTTGGTTCTATACAGAGAAAGACCAGGATTTAATATGGTCCTATGGCATTCCAATACCTACAGAAGCTCAGGTACTCCAAGACTTATTGTACAAAATGATGGAAACATGGTTATTTACAGAGATGGGAATCCTCTTTGGAGCTCTAATACTGCTGTTAATTATCATGTGGCTAATCCACACGTCAAGCTTCAGCTTTATTCAAGAGCGGGTGCAGCTATTCCTACAGGGTACAGGATTAAAGTTATTTTAGGCGGGAACAACGAAGAAAGAAACGATATTATAGTTGAAGACTTCTTATAAAAAAACAACTTTTACTCATAGCCGTTTCTTAACAGAGACGGTTTTTTTGTGAGAAAGCTCCGATAAAATCACAGATAATAAAAGTTTGGATTAATTTTTTTTGTATCTTTGCCAACTGTAATTCCTGAGTATTACAAAGGAATCAAGGACAAGATATTGATAACAAAACAATAAAAAAGCAGAACAATGCCAAAATTAAAAACGAAATCAGGTGCTAAAAAGCGTTTTAAACTTACCGGAACTGGTAAGATTAAAAGAAAAAATGCTTTCAAAAGCCACATCCTAACTAAGAAAGAAACTAAGCAGAAGAGAAATCTTACGCAGACTTCTTACGTTGCAGCTGTGGATACAAAAAGCGTTCTACGTCAATTAGCCATTAAGTAGTTTTTATAAATCTATATTCGGTTTATAAGAATTCAAACAAATTCAACAATTTAACCCTGAAATGGAGCCACTAAGAGTAATGAAACAATTACCGCACATTTCAAAAAAACAATTTAAATTATGCCAAGATCAGTAAATGCAGTAGCTTCAAGAGCTCGCAGAAAGAAAATTATTAAGCAAGCTAAAGGTTTTTTCGGTAGAAGAAAGAACGTTTGGACAGTTGCTAAAAACGCGGTAGAAAAAGCAATGCAATATGCTTACCGTGGAAGAAAAGAGAAGAAAAGAAACTTCAGATCACTTTGGATTACTCGTATCAACGCGGGTGCCAGAGAGCATGGAATGTCTTACTCTCAATTTATGGGAGCTCTTAAAAAGAACAACGTTGAGCTTAACAGAAAAGTTTTAGCAGATTTAGCAATGAATCACCCTGAAGCTTTCAAAGCAGTTGTAGATCAAGTAAAATAATGTAGAATTTTTTGTTATCAATATAATCCCGGGTTTTGCCTGGGATTTTTTTTGCCCTGTACAGCAATTGTTATTAATTTTCATTAAAAACATAATATAATAGATTAAATTTCACCATTTTAAATCGATCATAAAAAATAAAGCTTCATTAAAGAATTTTCCTTTTTGCATAAAATAAAATTGATTTTTATTATCTACATTTGTTGAATTATAAAATATCTAAAAATTTAGTTAAAAGTGAAAAAAATAACGACTATTCTACTTCTTTCATTATCATCTTACAGTCTTCAGGCCCAGAATTTTATACAGGCTTATCAATCCAGAGCCAATAATGTTTCTCAGGCCAACATCACTGCCAATCTTCAGGAATTCAGCAACCTGGGTATAAAAACTACAGGCTCCCAGGCCAATACCAATGCACTGAACTGGCTGAAAGCAAAATACCAATCCTATGGCTATACAGCCAGCCAGATTACGGAGGATAGTTTCAATTACGGAAATACCACTTCAAAAAATTTAATCATAACCAAAACAGGGACCGTTTATCCCAATACTTATGTAATTATCTGCGGACATTATGATACCGTGAACGGCCCAGGCGTAAGTGATAATGGAAGCGGGACTTCTATTCTTCTGGAAGCGGCAAGAATTTTAAAAGATACTCCTACAGAGTATTCTGTGAAATTTATACATTTTTCCGGCGAAGAACAGGGGCTTCTGGGAAGTAACCATTATGTAAACAATGTTGTTTTTCTGAATAATGTACGCCAGCTTAACCTTAAAGTAGTATTTAATATTGATCAGGTAGGCGGACAGTTAGGAAACGTAAACAATAATATCAAGTGCGAAAGTGATCAGAGCGGACAAAGCGGAAATAACGCGGCTTCACTGGCAATGACCCAGCAGTTAGCTACCTGCACAACACTTTACTCTCCGCTTCAGACAACGATGTCCAATGCATTCAATTCGGATTATATGCCGTTTGAAGGTAAAGGAGATATTATTACAGGTTTTTATGAAACAGAAAGAAGCCATAACGAGCATACTGCCAATGACACTTTTGCAAATGTAGATCCTGTGTATGTTTTCAATGTAGGAAAAGCAGCGGTGGGAGCTCTTCAGCACTTTGCGGTGGCTACAGGAACTCTGGCAACGGATGATGTTCAGGCGGAAGGTTTGGAAACCGTTAAAATTTATCCTAATCCTGCACAGAATATCATTCATATTGAACTCCCAAAAGATCACAAAGATTTTAAGGTAGAAATTACCGATATGAACGGCAGGCTGCTTCTGAATGCTGAAAACGAAAATAAAATGAATACTTCAGGCCTTGCCAACGGAGTGTATATGGTCACCGTAAAATCTGATAAAAGCAATGTAACGAGAAAAATAATCATTGAGAAATAGTTGAGAAAGGTTAAGGTTTAGGATAAGGTTAAGGTTAAGGTTAAGGTTAAGGTTGAGAAAAAACAGACCGCAAGCAGTTTAGCACACAACTCCCCTAGCTCTAGCCCTAACTCTCAAACACTCCAACTCTAAAACTCAAGCACCCTCCAGCTCACCACACACACATCACCAAACCCAATATATTAATATGAAAAAACTGACTACCTTTTTAGGCACTGTATTAGCTGTCGGCAGCCTCAGTGCCCAGACCTTCATTCAGGAGTATAAGAACAGGGCTGATCTGGTCTCCCAGACCAATATTACTGCCAATCTCCAGGAGTTTTCCAATTTTGGAATCAAAACTACGGGATCTGTCAATAATACCAATGCCCTGAACTGGCTTAAAAACAAGTATACCTCTTTCGGATATTCTGCAAGTCAGGTTGTGGAGAATCCGTTTACCTTCGGGAGTACAAGCTCAAAGAATCTGGTCATTACGAAAACGGGAACCCTTTATCCCGATAAATATGTGATCATCTGCGGCCATTACGACACCATTACCGGTCCCGGAACCAATGACAACGGAAGCGGAACTTCTGTAATTCTGGAGGTAGCCAGAATCTTAAAGGATGTTCCTACGGAATATTCCATCAAGTTTATTCATTTCTCAGGAGAGGAACAGGGCTTGTATGGAAGTTCCCATTACGCCAACAATGTAGCCTTCCAAAGCGGGGTAAAAAAACTGGATATCAAAGTAGTTTTCAATCTCGATCAGGTAGGCGGTAAGCTTGGCAACACGAATACCAAAATTATCTGTGAAAGAGACACTTCCGGACAGTCAGGGAACAATGCGGCCTCCAATACCATTACGCAGCAGCTGGCAACCTGTACTACCCTGTATTCTCCTCTTAAAACGAGTATTTCAAATGCCTACTCCTCCGATTATATGCCTTTTGAACAAAAAGGATATACCATCACTGGTTTTTATGAATACACCAGAAGTTATACGGAACATACGGTCAATGACACATTTGCCAATGTAGATCCTGTCTACGTATTTAAAGTAGGTAAAGCGGCTGTAGGTGCTATGCAGCATTTTGCAACGGCATCTTCAACAGCTGTACCTGTTGTGGCTAAAGAAAATCCATCCCATACATTAGAATCTGTAAAAATGTACCCGAATCCGGTTAAAGATGTTCTCAATGTAGAACTTCCTGATTCATCGGTAAAAGATTTCACCGTTGAAATTACCGACCTGAAAGGATATTCGGTATTGAAAGCAGAAAACCAGCGCCAGATCAGTGTTTCACATCTGAATAACGACATTTATTTATGTACGGTAAAAGCAGAAGGCGCAAGCACTACCCGCAAGATTATTATTGAAAAATAAGCACACACCAAACCCAATATAATTTAATATGAAAAAGCTTATTACATTTTTATGCTCCGCAGCCACCCTCGGAAGTATAAACGCTCAGACCCTGATACAGGCGTACAAGAACAGGGCTGACCTCGTTTCCCAAACGAATATCACGACCAATCTGCAGGATTTTTCCAATCTGGGGATAAAAACCACCGGATCTACGAATAATGCCAATGCCCTGACCTGGATAAAAAACAAATACATTTCCTACGGATATTCCGCCAGCCAGATCGTGGAAGACCCTTTCACTTTTGGAAGCACAAGTTCAAAGAACCTCGTCATTACCAAAACAGGAACCGTTTATCCAAACAAATACGTGATTATCTGCGGGCATTTTGACAGTATTTATGGTCCCGGAGTTAATGATAACGGAAGCGGAACTTCCATCATTCTGGAAGCAGCAAGAATTCTGAGAAACGTTCCTACGGAATATTCCATAAAATTCATTCATTTCTCCGGAGAAGAACAGGGATTAAGGGGAAGCAGCCATTACGTAAACAATGTAGCCTATCAGAACGGCACACGCGTACTGGATATCAAACTGGTATTCAACCTTGACCAGGTAGGCGGTGTGATGGGAAATAACAACAATACGGTATATTGCGACGAGGATCAGGCCGGACCAACCAGCAATAATGCAGCCTCTGCCGCAGTAACCCAGCAGCTCAGAAACTGTACGGCCCTTTATTCGCCGCTTCAGACGGCTGTAGACCCTGCGGAAGACACAGATTATATTCCTTTTGAAAGAAAAGGTGAAGTGATCACCGGATTTTTTGAAAGAATAAGAAGTACCTATCCGCATACATCCAATGATACTTTCGCCAATACAGACCCTGTCTATATCTACAAAATCGGAAAAGCAACCGTAGGAGCACTTCAGCACTTTGCCGTTGCCACTACTTCAAGCTCGATTGTATTGGGAACAAAGGAAACTGTATCCAGCCCTGCTATTGAAGCGGTATCTATTTTCCCTAACCCGACCAAAGACACCGTAAATATTGATCTTCCTGCTGGTGTAAAAGATTTCAGTTTTGAAATTACAGACCTTTCAGGAAAACTTCTGATCAAAAAGGATAATGAAACTGCTGTAAATGTTTCCGGACTGGCTGAAGGAGCTTATATCGGGATTATAAAAGCTGACGGACAGAAGGCTGTGCGAAAAATTCTGATCGAAAGATAATTTAAATATGAAATGAGAGCAGGAAGGATTTCTTCCTGCTTTTTTAATTTAGCGTGATTCCGGGAATTAGTATCAAGGCAACTAACTACTTAACCGTGTCAAGGTTTTGAACCTTGACACGGTTAACTTTCAGCCAATTACACTCCTCATTTTACCCCAAACACCCTAGATTTTGACGCAAAGTTCTACAATAGCCATGCATATTTTTAAAGGTTGCAAAGTTGGAATCGATCAGAGATCGATTCGACTAAGCGTTCGTTTTATCTTTCCTGCAAAATACTTTCGATTAAAAAAATTAATAAAACCGCGGTGCATTTCTGCCTTTGGACTTCAGTAACTTCCCTCTTCTGGCTTCAAACCCCCTGTCCTATTTACTACAAGATCAGCTATTTACTCCTGTTCTGAAGCATTTTTTCAATATCTTCAAGTGAAAAATCTTTTGCCTTAAGCAGGATCAGGAAATGATACAGCAGATCTGCCGCTTCGTTTTTGAAAAGGTCATCATTGCTGTCCTTGGCTTCAATTACCAATTCTACGGCTTCCTCTCCTACTTTCTGAGCCATTTTATTGATTCCCCGCTGATACAGTGAATAGGTGTAAGAACCTTCTGTTTTATTATCGATTCTTTCAGCAATTTTAGATTCCAGCTCGTAGAGAAAACCTTTTGATTCCTTTTCTCCAAAACAGCTGAAACTTCCGGTATGGCAGACTGTATTGGTAGGAACAGCCTGAATCAGTATGGTATCCTGATCACAGTCAATGCTTATCTTTTGTACCGTCAGGAAATTTCCGGATTCTTCACCTTTTGTCCAGAGTCTGTTTTTGGAACGGCTGAAAAAAGTGACAATACCTTCTTTTTCTGTTTTTTCAAAAGCTTCTTCATTCATGTAGCCCAGCATCAATACCTGCTGGGTTCTGCTGTCTTGGATGATTACCGGAACAAGACCGTTATCTTTATTAAAATCTATTTTCATCGTACGGGAATTTTTTGAGTTTTTAACTGTTGTTTTAATTCTTGAACGGGTACTTCATTAAAGTGGAAAATACTGGCTGCCAATGCGCCTGTAGCTCTTGTTTCATTAAACACTTGAACAAAGTCATCTGCACTTCCTGCTCCTCC
Organism: Chryseobacterium endalhagicum; assembly: GCF_016745235.1. Lineage (GTDB taxonomy): Bacteria > Bacteroidota > Bacteroidia > Flavobacteriales > Weeksellaceae > Chryseobacterium > Chryseobacterium endalhagicum. The sequence continues at coordinate 2,234,146 of NZ_JAELVM010000001.1, forward strand.
GGAAGCAATCACCGGAATAGATACTGCTTCTGAAACCAGCTTTGTAATGCGGATATCGAATCCGTTTTTGGTTCCGTCGCCATCCATTGAGGTCAGCAGAATCTCTCCTGCTCCCAGGGCAGCGGCTTCTTTGGCCCATTCCACAGTATTTAAAGCAGTGGCCTGTTTTCCGCCTCTTACGTGAACCAGATCTGCTCCGTTTGTCAGCCGGGTATCAATAGCCACCACAATACACTGGCTTCCAAATTCATTGGCGAGCTCATAGATCAGCTGGGGATTTTTCACCGCAGAAGAATTAATACTGATCTTATCTGCCCCGGCTTCCAGAAGTTTCCGTACATCCTCCACAGAGGAAATTCCTCCTCCTACCGTAAACGGAATGCTCAGCTGACGGGCTATTTCTTTTACGAGATCTGCAAAGGTCTTTCTGTCTTCCAGGGTTGCCGTAATATCAAGAAAAACCAACTCATCAGCGCCTTCCTGCTCATATTTCACGGCAAGTTCTACAGGATCTCCGGCATTTCTGAGCCCTTCAAAATTAATTCCTTTTACCGTAGTCCCGTCTTTAATATCAAGACACGGAATAATTCTTTTTTTAAGCATTTTCAATAAATTCCTGAAGTTGTTGTAATGTTATTTTTCCCTCGTAAATTGCCTTTCCAATAATGGTTCCGGCGCATCCTATCTCTTTCATTCTGTGGACATCTTCTATGCACGATATGCCTCCGCTTGCCGTAAGCTTTATCGCTGTTTGTTCTAAAATTTCCTGATACAGATCCGTTGAAGGCCCTTCCAGCATTCCGTCCTTTGAGATATCGGTGCAGATGGTCCGGCTGATTCCTTTCTTCTGATAATCAAGGAGAAATTCAATAATATCCAGACCACTTTCTTCCAGCCATCCGGATGTTTTTATTTTTCTGTTTTCACAATCGGCTCCTAAAATAATGCGGTCACTGCCATATTTTTTAATCATTTCAAGACAAAATTCCGGATTCTGTACAGCAATACTTCCCAAAGTGATCTGTTTTGCCCCGGCATTAAAAGCAATTGCAATATCTTCGCCTGTCTTTAATCCGCCTCCGAAATCAATCTGAAGTGAAGTTTCCCGCGCTATATCTTCTAGGACCTTCTGATTGACAATGTGCCTGGATTTAGCTCCATCCAGATCTACCAGGTGAAGAAACCGGATTCCGAAGCTTTCAAACTCTTTAGCAGTCTCCACAGGGTCTTCGCTGTATATTTTTTTGGTAGAATAATCTCCTTTTGAAAGACGGACACATTTTCCGTCAATAATATCAATAGCTGGAATAATTTTCATCATTTAAAGATTTATAAAGTTGTTTAAAATCCTGCTTCCTGTAGCTCCCGACTTCTCCGGGTGAAACTGTACGGCAAAAAAATTATCTTTCTGCAAAGAAGCACTGAATGGCAGGATATAATCGCAAGCAGCCACCGTAGCATCAGCCAAACCGCAGTAATAGCTGTGAACGAAATACACATCACTCTTATCTTCAATCCCGGAAAAAAGAGGTGATTTCAGCTCCGAAATCGTATTCCAGCCCATATGCGGGACGAGATCTTTGGGAGGAAACCATTTAACATCGACATCAAAAATTCCCATTCCTCTTGTATTGCCTTCCTCATTGTCGCCGCACATCAGCTGCATCCCGAGACAGATTCCCAAAACAGGCTGCTTCAGGCTAGGAATCAATACATCCAGCCCTTTTTCCTTCAGGAGTTTCATGGTTGAGGAAGCTTCCCCGACTCCCGGAAAAATAACTTTATCCGCTTTCAGGATCAACTCGGGATCATCCGTAATCACAGAATCAATATTCAGACGGGTTAAAGCATTCTGAACCGAACTTACATTGCCTCCGTTGTATTTTATGAGTGCGATCATTTTATAAACTTCCTTTGGTTGATGGTAAATTAAAATTGCTGTCCGACTGATTGACTGCCATTTTCACGGCTTTTGCAAATGCTTTGAAAACCGCTTCTATCTTGTGGTGCTCGTTGTTTCCTTCCGCTTTGATATTCAGATTGGATTTTGAAGAATCTGTAAATGATTTAAAGAAGTGAAAAAACATTTCTGTAGGAACATCGCCGATTTTTTCCCTTTTAAAATCAACATCCCAAACGATCCACGGCCTTCCTCCAAAATCAATGGCAGTCTGTGCCAGACAGTCATCCATCGGAAGAAGAAAACCATATCTTTCAATTCCTTTTTTGTTTCCCAGTGCTTTCAGGAAAGCTTCCCCTAAAGCAATTCCTGTATCTTCAATGGTGTGGTGTTCATCTACATTGAGATCTCCGTTCACTTTTATTTTAAGGTCTAAATTTCCGTGTTTTGAAATCTGTTCCAGCATATGATCGAAAAAATGAAGACCTGTAGAAATTTCAGAAGCTCCGTTTCCGTTAAGATCTATTTCAATATCAATTTCGGTTTCATTGGTTTTTCTGTAGACTTTAGCCTTTCTCGATTCCTGTTTTAAAAACGAATAAATCTCATTCCAGCTGCCCGTAGCAAGCGTCGCTTCTTCATTAGAGTTTTGATTGAGATAGATAGATTTAGTTCTCATGTTTTTAGCCAGTTGAATGTCGCTAATTCGATCACCGATTACATATGAATTTTCAAGATCATAATTTCCGTATCTATATTTTGAAAGCATCCCGATTCCCGGTTTTCTGGTGGGAAGATTCTCATGTTCAAAACTTTTATCAATCAGAATATCATTGAAAACAATACCCTCATTTTCGAAAGCCTTTAGCATTTTTTCATGAGGTTTTATAAAATCTTCAAAAGGAAAACTCTCAGTTCCCAATCCGTCCTGATTGGTCACCATTACCAATTCGTAATCCATTTCTTTTACAATTTTGGAAAGGTTCTGAAATACGCCCGGATAAAATTCAAGCTTTTCCAAGGAGTCTACCTGAAAATCTTCCGGCGGTTCTACGATAAGTGTTCCGTCGCGGTCTATAAACAGTACTTTTTTCATGATAATATTCCTTTTAAAACGTTGATTAATTTTTCATTTTCTTCACGGCTTCCTACATTGATCCTGATACAGTCTGCAATGGCGGGTGATCTCTGACTGGTCAGAATCTCCTGTTCCAGCAATTTCTGATAAACAGTCTGCGCATTATTCATTTTAATCAGAAAGAAATTGGCATCCGTCGGAAAAACTTTTACAATGCATTCAATGCTTTTGAACTGTTCTTCCAGCCAGGCTCTTTCCTCTAAAACCTTACCGACGTTTTCCTGAAGTTTATTTTTGTTATCCAGCAGGTTTAAAATAAATTCCTGACTTAAAGAATTAACGTTATAAGGAGCTTTAACGGTATTGATAAGGCGGATAATCTCTTCTGAAGCATAAGCAGCTCCTACCCTTGCTCCGGCCGTTCCCCAGGCTTTGGAAAATGTCTGAAGAACAATTACATTAGAATACTGGTCCAACAGTTCAATTCCGGATCTGTTTCCCGAAAACTCAATGTAGGCCTCATCAATGACAACGATCCCATCAAAATTCCGGATAAAAAATTCAATGTCCTCCACACTGTTTCCTGTAGGATTATTGGGTGAGCACAGAAAGAAAATTTTAGGCTTATTTTCTTTACTAATCTTTAGAAAATCATCTTTTAGAATTTCAAAGTTTTCATCAAGATTCAGCTTTAAAACCTCATTTTCATTCACTGCAGCATAAAAACCGTACATGGCAAAGGATGGATTCATCATCAGAATAGCATCTTTTTTAGGCTCGCAGAAGATTTTTATGATCAGGTCGATCAGTTCATCACTTCCGTTTCCCAGGGCTATTTTTGAAGGAGAAATCCCTTTCAGTTCCGCCAGTTTATTTTTAATCTTTTTCTGAGACGAATCCGGATATCTGTTGAATTCTCCAAACGGGCACTCATTCGCGTCCAGCATCACCGGAGCATTGAACTCATTGTGATCCCTGAAGCTGATGTATGGCTGCAGATTCAGGATATTTTTTCTTACTAAAGTATTGATATTAAATTCTTTCATTATATTATTTTAATCGGATAGATACTGCATTTTTGTGAGCGATAAGACCTTCGGCCTCCGCCATGATTTCAATGGTTTTCCCTATTTTTTTAAGACCTTCTTTTGACAGGTGCTGGAATGTGATTTTCTTGACAAAACTATCCATGGACACACCGCTGTAGTTCCTTGCATAAGCATTGGTGGGTAAAGTATGATTCGTTCCGCTGGCGTAATCTCCGGCACTTTCACAGGAATAATTCCCCAGGAAAACCGATCCTGCGTTGCCAATCGCCGGAATATATGTTTCAAAATCCTCTAACGCCAGGATAAGGTGTTCAGGGGCATATAAATTACTGAAATCCAATGCTTTTTCAATGGAATCCGTTAAAATAAAAAGACTGTGATCCAATGCTTTACAGGCCATATCATTTCTTGGAAGCTTTTTGACCTGTTTTTCTACGGCTTCCATGGTTGAAGTGAAAATTTTAAAATCATCGGTGATGAAAACGACCTGACTGTCACTTCCGTGTTCCGCCTGGGAAAGCAGATCTGCGGCGCAAAATTCAGGAACGGCCTGACGGTCTGCTATGACAAGAACTTCACTGGGACCTGCCGGCATATCGATGGCAACTCCATAGCGCTGAGCAAATTCTTTCGCTGCCACTACATACTGGTTTCCGGGTCCGAAAATTTTATAGACCTTCGGAATGCTTTCAGTTCCCAATGCCATCGCAGCCACCGCCTGTGCTCCTCCTGTTTTGAAAACCTGAGTAATTCCACAGAGTTTTGCGGTATACAGAATAGCAGGATTAATATTTCCGTTGGAATCAGGAGGCGTACAAAGGATAATTTCGCGGCATCCGGCCAGCTGAGCGGGTACTGCAAGCATTAAAACCGTTGAAAACAAGGGTGCTGTTCCTCCGGGAATATAGATCCCTACTTTTTCAACGGCCCGGTTTTCCCGCCAGCAGATGACGCCTTTCGTGGTTTCAATTTTTTCGGTTTCTGCAATCTGAGCCGCGTGGAATTTCGAAATATTTTCTTTGGCCTGCTGAATAGCTTTCTTTAAATCTTCGGAAATTTCATCCGCTGCATTGTCAAGTTCTGTTTCTGAAACAGTGATCTGCGGAGTGAGTGCCTGATCAAATTTTTTATTGAACTGAATCAAGGCTTCATCACCGTCTTTCTCAACCGTTTCAAATATTTCTGCGATCAGTCCGGATATTTCTTCACGTTCAAAAACCGGACGTTTTACCAGCTCTGGCCATGTTTTTCTTTCAGGATATCTGTATATTTTCATAATTAAATCACCATTTTATCAATTGGAATAATAAGGATGTCCTGGGCTCCGTTTTCTTTCAGTTCGTCAATGACGTCCCAGAATCTTTCTTCATCTATTACGGAATGAATGCTGCTCCATCCTTTTTCTGCCAGGGGAATCACTGTCGGGCTTTTCAATACAGGAAGCACAGAAGCAATATCGCTGATCTTGTTATCGGGAACATTCATCAGGATGTATTTTGAGTTTTTTGCTCTTAAAACAGACTGAATCCGGAAAAGGAATTTATTAAGGATATTTTCTTTTTCGGCGTCAAGCACAGAAGTTTTTGCCAGAACAGCTTCGGATTTCAGGATGGTGACCGTTTCCCTCAGTCCGTTTTTAAATAGAGTGCTTCCTGAGCTTACGATATCGCAGATTCCGTCTGCCAGACCAATATTGGGCGCGATTTCTACAGAACCTGAAATAATGTGGATATCAGAAGTGATTCCTTTTTCTGCAAGAAATTTTTTAAGGGTATTGGGATAGGAAGTGGCAATTTTTTTGCCCTGAAAGTAAGAAAGATCATCAGTTTCCACCTCTTTTGGAACGGCGAGGGAAACGCGGCATTTTGAAAATCCCAGCTTTTCAACGATCTGGATGTTTTTCTGTTTTTCCGCTAAAAGATTTTCGCCCACGATGGCAATATCTACCACTCCGTCTTCCAGATACTGGGGAATATCGGAGTTTCTGAGATACATAATTTCCATGGGAAAGTTATCTACGGAAACTTTGAGCTGGTCTTTCCCGTTGTTGACGAAAATGCCGCAGTCTTTGAGGAGCTGAAGAGATTCTTCGTAAAGCCGGCCGCTTTTCTGGATCGCAATTTTTAATTTACTCATTGTATTGTTTTAAGGAATCTGAGCAAATAAAAACTGATCTGTGGATATTTCCGGGAAGAATTCAGGAAACAAAAAAACCGTCTATTTACTCAGACGGTTTTTATTATTTTTTGATTTTAACACATGTTTATATCAATCAATTCCGTCTTGGCAGAGATGATGATAGTAATGATGAAGTGTTAAAAAATTCGGTTTCATTGTTTTGAATTGTGGTACAAATGTAGGATTTATTTTTAAACTGCAAAGTTTTTTTACAGAATTTTTTTGTAGAGTTCCATCAATTGGGCTGCAATAGGTTCATCATTAAATTTCTGAACAAATGCGAAACTCCTTTCAGCACGGCGTTTTCTTTCGGATTCATTTTCCCACAAAAATTTTATCTTGGCACTAATGTCAACATAGTTTTCCGGATCTACATACACCGAGTCTTTTCCACCTGCTTCCGGCAGACAGCTGACATTGCTGGTAATGGTTACAGTTTTTGAGAAAAGTGCTTCTATCACAGGGATTCCAAAGCCTTCAAAAAAGCTCGGATAGACAAAAATATCTGCCAGTTTATAGATTACAGCGAGCTCATCCATGGAAACTCCTTCCAGAAAAAGGATCTGTTTTTCCATTTTATTTTTCCGGATAAATGCTTCTACTTTTTTGTAATATTTTGTCTTTTTACCAACAACAATCAACGGAATATCTGTTCCATTGATTCCTTTAACGATATTGAGAAGGTTTTTACGGTCTTCGATCGTTCCAACATTTAAAATATACCGTTCAGGAAGGCCGAATTTCTCTTTTACTGCCTGAATAACTTCCTCCGTCTGCTCTTCTTTAAATGCTTTGTGACAGCCCTGATAAATAACTTCTATCTTGTTTTCGGGAACTTTTAAATAAGTAATGATATCTCTTTTGGTCTGCTCTGAAATGGCTATGATCTTATCCGCCGAGACTGCAGCCTTTTTAAATTTCCATAAATGGATTTTCCTGTCGAAAAAGGAATAATACTGCGGATATCTCATGAAGATCAGATCATGGATCGTCACGATCTTTTTAATGGGTTCTTTTCCCCATTTCAAAGGCAGTTCACCGGACAGACCATGGAATATCTGTGCGCCTTCTTTCTGGGCATCTTTTCCCATTTTAAACTGTCTGGCCAGGGTTCCTTTTGAAGTTTCCACAAACCGGACATTTTCCTTTTCCAGAATATCTTTACCCCGCTCTGAACTGTTTTTGTTCAGCAGGAGGTATTCATTTTCAGGATAGTACTGAGAAAGAATCCTGATAAGGTCTCTTGAATAATTGCCCAATCCGGACGTATTGTGAAAAAAACGTTTTGCATCGAAGGCAATTTTCATATCAATGTTTTTAATAAACTTTTCTACGGTTTAAATTTATAAATAAAATAAACCCCAAATGATTATTCAGGGTTTATTATGTAAATTTTAAAATAATCTTCAAAATTTAGAAGCAATACAGCTTATACCGCTACATTGTTCTCTCTTAAAGCATCATTAAGAGACGTTTTTTTATCTGTTGATTCTTTTCTCTGGCCAATGATCAATGCACAAGGAACCTGGTATTCTCCGGCAGGATACTGTTTGGTATAGCTTCCCGGAATCACTACTGAACGGGCAGGAACTCTTCCTTTGATCTCCACAGGCTCGGAACCTGTAACATCAATAATTTTTGTAGAAGCGGTTAAAACTACGTTAGCTCCCAATACAGCCTCTTTTTCTACATGCACACCTTCTACCACGATACATCTTGAACCGATGAAACAGTCGTCTTCAATGATCACAGGTGCTGCCTGCAACGGCTCCAAAACACCACCGATACCTACACCACCACTCAGGTGAACATTTTTACCGATCTGTGCACAGCTTCCTACAGTAGCCCATGTATCCACCATCGTTCCTGAATCTACGTAAGCTCCGATGTTTACATAAGAAGGCATCAAAATAACGCCTGAAGCTACGAAAGATCCTTCTCTTGCGATGGCATGCGGTACAACTCTTACTCCTTTTTCAGCATAGTTTCTCTTCAAAGGAATTTTGTCATGAAATTCAAACGGACCTACTTCAATAGTTTCCATCTTCTGAATCGGGAAATACATTACTACGGCTTTCTTCACCCACTCGTTCACCTGCCAACCGTTTTCTGTAGGCTCAGCAACACGAAGTTCTCCTGAATCCAATAAGGAAATTACTTCTCTTATCGCCTTCTGGCTGTCTTCATTCTGTAATAAATCTCTGTTATCCCAAATGTTTTCAATAGTTTGTTGTAACGACATGTTTCTTGTTTGATTTTAATATAAATTATCCTGCAGCATTCCGCAGTTTCCAAGCTCAAAAGTACAAAAGATTGTTTTAGTATACAAGTTGATCCGTGAAGCCGAAAAGAACATTATTCTCTATTTTTTCACCTGCTGTCAGTCAGAAATAATAAATTCCATGGTCTTTTCAACGTGTTTTTCCTGAATAATTCCTTTTGAATATTTAAGGTTTCGGGCTGTATTATATTTTGTTAAATAAGCTGTGTTGATTTCAGCAGTGAGTTCTTTAATATCCTCCGGGATAAGGGCTTTAATGTTAATGATTTTCTCTCCGCAACGGATCTGGCCGTTCGGGTCCTTAAGAAATGTATAATACCAGCTTCTTTCGGAAAGGCCCCATGATCTTGCGAAAACCCTGCCATTCACAATAACCATCCATATTTCAAGAAAGGTGGTTCTTTCCTCTCCTGCTTTAATTTCAATGATGCTGTGGGTGTTAATGTATTGGAGTACTTCTTCTTTATTCATGGTTAATTTTTCACGAATCTAATGTGAATAAAGCGGTTAAAATAATTTATTATTCAGCAGGAAGAAAACCTTATCCGGAATGCCTGTTTTCTGATGCGGATGTTAAATTGGTATGTGGAAGCCATGTCAAGGTTTTGAACCTTGACATGGCTTTTAACTTTCTCAAAGCATCATTTTGTTGAGTGCATCAACCAGGCATTCTTTGTAGCTTTTGGCCACAGCAATTTTCTGATCCTGACAGACCAGCTGATTGTCTTCGAAATATTCGATATTGGTTAGATTGACAATATATGAATTGTGGACTCTCATAAATTCACCGGGAAGGCTTTCAATGAGGTCTTTAAGTGTCTTGTAATAGATGTATTTTTTGTGGGACAGCGTATTGATCTCTACATAATTTCCCAGCCCTTTTATCACCGTAATGTCTTTAAAGAAAAGCTTTACGAGTTTTTTATCTGTTTTAATAAAAGCAAAGGTACGGTTCTCCATCTACAGGCGGTTTTAATAGTCTTATTATAAAACCCTTTGGGCATGAAGATAGGCTTTATTCCAATATTTTTCGTTTAATGAAGAAATCATGACGCCTTTTGAAGTAGAGGCATGAATGAATTTCACTTCTCCATCTGACCCGATATCATGAACGATGCCTACATGGGAAACCCTGCTTCCTCCGGCTGTTGCAAAGAAAAGCAAATCTCCGGGTTTTACTTCTTTGATATCGATTTTTTTACCGGCTTCAGCCTGATCGGATGATCTGCGTGGGAGTGAATGATCATTTTCTTCAAAAATCTTGACCGTAAATCCGGAGCAGTCGAAGCCTGAAGAGGTATTTCCTCCGAATTTGTAAGGGGTTCCGATATATTTTTCAGCATCTTTCAGGATATCACCGACAGATCTGGAAATATTTCCATCAAATTTGGAATCCAGTTTTCTCAGGTTTTCAGCTCTTACCACAGTTTTGTTTCCTGTATTTTTTTTTGAGGATACGTTTTTGGAAGATCCGCATGAAACAGCTACAGCAGAAGCAATCAAAAGTACTGAAAGCTGCTTTATTCTTAAGTTTTTTTCAAATAATCCCGGTATCATAGTCATCTGATTTTAAATGAAGTAACTAATTATGAGACAAATATACATTTTTATATTTTAATTATAATATAACTATACTACAACTATATGATAAATATATGTTAAAATTTTAATTTCTCTGATTTATTAGTATATTTGAATTCAATTTTGCAATATGGCAACGTATGAAAGTTTAATAAAGATCAAAGGAAGTGTTGGCGATCTGGTTTTTTACAGCCTGAACGGGAAAAACGTCGTGCGGAAAAAAAGCGGGTTTAACAAGAAAGCTTTTAAAAAGGATGCTTCTTATGAGAAAGTAAGGCAGAACAGTTCCGAATTCGGGCATTGTTCCAAAACCGGGAAAATACTTCGCAGCTGTATTGAAAGCTATATCAAAGAAGCCGGCGATCCTCTGCTCTACCAGAAATTTGCAAAACTGATGACCATTATCAAGGATTTTGACACGGTTTCGGAAAGAGGCAAAAGAACCGTGGAAAAAGGCCTTGCCACACCGGAAGGATCGAAGGAACTTAAAAAATTCAGATTTGGGGAGAAAGAGAATATCAGCGGTGAGATTTCTGTCTCAGAAGAAAAAGAAAGCAGAATTCTCAGTACAGGCAATCCGTTTTCTGCGGACGAAATTGTGATGGTTACTATACAACCGGATTTTGAAAATTATTCAGCAGAATATTCCGAAGAGAAATTTCCTTACAATGGTGAAAAGGAAATCCGTTTTAAAAAATACTTTGAGGATAGGAGTCTACTACTCTATTTTTTAGTGATCAGGGATAAGGAAGAAATTACCCGGATGGGATTTGTTTGAGAGGATTTAGATTTAAGATTTCAGACATCAGATTCTTAAGGCTAAGGCTAAGATTGAGGGAGGTGCTTGGTATATCAAATTTTTCCGATATTCAAGCCAGTATCCTTCAAATTTTGATTGCTGTTCGGGATCAGGATCAATAAAAAAGCCTGCAGATTGATCTGCAGGCTTTCTTTTTATTGTTTGTTTCCTGTCCAGGTTCCGGCTCTTGCGGGTGTCGGGACATTGTTTGACCAGTTTCCGTTTCCATTTTTCTCTCTTGAAAGGGTTCCTTTGAATTCTCCGTCGGAAGGAAGCCCGATTACAGCCGTAAGATCACCGGTATCGGTTAAATTTCCGGAAATATTATAATTTTCGTCATTTACCGTGGAATGCATTGTTCCGGTTACTTTTCCGTCACTGGATACCACAAGATTCCAGGTTCCGTCATCGCTTCCTGTGTATTTTCCTGACCATGTTCCAATATAATCGTAGATGGTATCATCATCAGAGCTGCATCCGATAAATAAAAAAGCTGTTAAAAGAAGTAAAAAAAGTTTCTTCATAGTTTCTAATAGTTCAAATTTATTGTTATCCGTTCACTTTCTGCTTACAGAAGCATCAAAGTGAAATTAATGTTTATTATTTCGGGCTTGTTCCGTGCAAATCTACTAATTTTTTCATTCAGATTATCTGAATTTTAATCAGCTGTTTATATTTTTATGAATTAGCTTCATATTTCGGCTAAAATACAATTATTTCCCAAATAAAAACAAGCATTTGAGCATCAGCACAGCAAGATATCAGTGAAATACTGACATTTTATAAAAGTCTTCGAAATTGCGTTTATTTTATTCAATTAATCCAATATGAATTGTTTTTATTCATTAATAAATAATTTATACAAAATTTATTTCCTTAATTATAAATATTTCTTAATTTAGTGAAAAATCTAAAAACCATTAAAACCCAATCATTAGCATGAAAACAAGAATAATCTTTTTTGTTGCAGTCATTTTTTTCAGCAGTCTGAAATCTCAGGTAGGGATCAATACTACCACGCCTTCACATACTTTGGATGTTAACGGACTTGTCAGGGTAAGAGCACTGGCCAATGCTGAGAACAAAATTGTTTCTGCAGATTCAAACGGGGTTTTAACCCTGGTGTCGCCAGAAGAGATCTTCTCTCCGAAAGCTTTATTAAATACGTCTATGTCAGCAACAGAGCAAAGGCTGACCATATATGAAGGAAAATGTTTCCAACCTACAGATAATGCCTCTTCCTGTACGGTTAGTGTTAATCATTACAGCTCGTGCGCAGGGTTTAGCCAGGCTGTAGATACGCAGATCGTTATCGGACAGACGATCAATACCGGGAACGGGCAATTTTTAGGAACGTGGACGACCCGATTCATAGATAATAAAGGGTATATAGGGGGTGCAACAGCCGCTGGACAGGTTGCCCCGGACTATCCAAGGATTTCCTATCCTACCGCCAACTCGGCTAACTATTTAGGGACCGGAAGTTTTTCGGGACAGTGCAATACGGATCTGGTAGCCACCATTAACCAGGGCACAGGTGATGTGAAGATAGAATCCGTGAAAAGAAGCATGTTTGCCCATCTGGTGTACCTTCTTTCTATTTCACGTTCAAGAAGTAATTAAACAAATCTTTTTCATTCAATACAATAGCTGCATTTAAAGAAAATGCAGCTATTTTTATTTGATTCTGTAAAAAAGGTTATCTATTTTATAAGAAACCTAAATTTATTGATGTTTTTAAGGGCAATACCCGTTCCGCGCACAACAGCTCTTAAAGGATCTTCTGCCACACATACCGGCAGGCCTGTTTTAAGATGAATCCTGTCTGCAAGACCATTAAGCAATGCTCCTCCTCCGGCAAGGAAAATTCCTGTTTTATAAATATCTGAGGCCAGTTCCGGCGGCGTAATAGCAAGCGTTTCCATAATGGCATCTTCAATTCTCATGATGGATTTATCAATGGCCTTGAATACTTCTTTATAGCTTACCATAATTTCTTTCGGCTTTCCTGTAATGAGATCTCTTCCGCGTACGGGAATATCTTCCAACGTAAAATTAAGCTCTTCCATTGCGGAACCTACTTCAATTTTTATTCTTTCGGCCGTCCTTTCTCCAATATCCAGATTATACTGGGACCGGATAAAATAGGCAATATCATTGGTGAAAACATCCCCTGCAATCTTAAGAGACCGGTCACAAACGATACCTCCCAAAGCAATGACCGCAATTTCAGTGGTCCCGCCACCTATATCCACAATCATGTTTCCCTCAGGACTTTCCACATCGATACCGGCACCGATAGCTGCTGCCATAGGTTCGTAAATCAGTTTTACTTCTTTTGCATTTACTTTGAGTGCTGAATCTTTAACCGCCCTTTTTTCTACTTCTGTAATTCCGGAAGGAATACATATTACAATTCTAAGGGCCGGCTGCATGAATTTACCTCCAATATCAGGAATCAGTTTAATAAATTCCTTAATCATATGTTCAGAAGCGTGAAAATCGGCGATTACACCATCTTTTAACGGGCGTATGGCCCGGATATTTTCGTGGGTTTTACCCTGCATAAGTTTGGCCTGCAGTCCTACCGCAATAGGTTTTCCTGTAATCCTGTCTATAGCAACGATAGAAGGCTGGTCCACCACAATCTTATTGTTATATATGATTAAGGTATTAGCAGTTCCAAGATCAATCGCTATCTCCCGTGTAAACATATCAAACAATCCCATATCCCATTATTTTATTGACCGCAAAAGTACGCTATTCCTTATGAAATCGGTGGTTCCGGAAGCAGGAATCTGAGTTAAACTTACGTTAAAGTATTGGTGAAAAAACAAATGAATCTTCCTATTGGATTTATATTTTTAATGAATTCAATGAATCACAGCATCTTATTAATTCTTAAATAACATGCATCCCTGATAATACTTACTTTTTTGTCAGCCGCCATATTCGCCGTTCCTCTTGCATAAAAAATTAACTTTATTTTCTGACCTGCTTTCAACCAGATGGTAGAATGACTCTGGCTGTCATAATAATTAGGAAAACCGCTCATAAAAGCTCCTCTTATTACTCTTATATCATTAGCTCCGGAATTACCTTCCGGTTCTGTATTGTTATCAATACTGTATCCTGTGCTGAATAATCCACCGTCCCCGTTGAATTTTCCGGTTCCTACCTGCAAGCGGACCCTTGATTTGATGTTGTATAATCCGTCTTCCGGAACAGTAAACTCTCCTGTAGCCGGATCATACGCGTTGAGAGGATCATAGCCTTCATTAAGAGGTAAAGGAGTAACTACCTCATCCTGCCAATTGACCGTAAAATGATATTCGCTGCCTCCTGTTACACGCAGTACCCTGTTGCCACTGTCTGTCGTGGACCATGGAGTGCCAGTCTGTGCGCCCACAATAATTGATAATGAGCACAATAAAATGATCAAGAATGTCTTTTTCATACTAATAAATTTTATGATGGTTATAAATATTTGGTTCTTGTTGTTTGTTTTATTTCCAGTAACTCCAGACCGCCCCGTCGAATACAGCAAGAGATTTGCTTACCGTATCGTAGCACATCATGCCGGGATAAGGTGTTTTGACAAAAAGATGCGGGTTGGCTATCTGTGGAAGAATCATGGCTTTATCAGGTGATTCTAAAACAAAAATTCCACTTGCATTAGTTGTCGGGCTTCCTACAATAATTTTGGTTCCCGTTTCCGGTGAGGCATTGGAAAGAATGGAAGAACTGCGTCCTGAATCTGATAAACTCCTCCAGGCATTATTTTCAAACATTTTAATTTTTGCATCTGATCGGTCAAAAACAAAAGTTCCGTTGTCGCTGCTGTTCAATCCTGCCGGAGCACTGTCTACAGCAGGAAGAATAAGTCCTTTTGTGTTCCCGGGAACATCATTAAAATCCAGAATGGTACTGTTTCCGTTTACTGTGCTTTTAGCAATTCCTATTTGCCCGCTTACTAGGCAGATCCATAAATTAAAGACTACAGTATATATTATTTTTTGTGTTTTCATTTTGAGTTAAATTTTAATCATTACATCGTCTTTGGATGCATTTCCAGATAGTACCGTTATAGATTTTCACACAGCTGGCAGCGATATCATAAATAAGCATTCCTTCTTTCGGGTCTTTTACAGCAGTATGACCGGTCACTCTTGTAATTACAAATCCTTTACTTTTGGATTCCATCGCGATAAAGCCATTTGGAACGGTATCCGGCCATTCAGACTTTTTGGTTTGTGAAGTAATCCCTATGATTGTATAGCTGTCGGGCTGACCAGCCGCAGGTAATTTTGTGCAGTAACAGTCATCGGTAACAGAAACGGTAACAACGCTGCCCGGTTGGCTGTAACAATTTCCGGAAAGACTGTAATAAAAAGGATAATAAGTGCCCGCCCCTACGGCAGAAGGGTTGCTTACCGGAGATCCCGTGTGCGTACTGTTCGTGAACCACACAAGCGTCATTCCAGCCGGAGGTGTCTCTATAAGCAGGCTATTCAGATTGGCAGTCATTGCAGGACACGTATTTCTGAGCGTTGTTGTATTTAATACTGGTACCTTTGCCTGACTTTCTGTTACAGTAACTGCAGTACTTGCTGCACTGTAACAATTTGCCGCTGAATTATAATAAAATGCATAATAAGTTCCCGGTTGTGCTGCTGCAGGAGTACTGTATGCACTTCCGGTATGAGTACTGTTTGTATACCATACGATTACAGATCCTGAAGGCACAGTTCCCGTATGCAGCCCGTTTAAATTGTAACCTGTTGCAGGGCAGGAAAAGTTTACAGATGATGAGCTGAGCGGCGGACTGGTATTACTGATCTGCCCGCAAGCTGAATTGAACATGGGTAAGGAACAATCTGTAATTTCATGCATCATACAGGTGTTCTGATTAAAATAGACCGCTTCACAGCCGTCGAAGTCATCCGGAATTAAATCGGCAACATTAGTATCACATATTTTTGTTCCTGAAGAAAGTGACTGCCCATGGGAAGTACTTCCCTGCTGATGAATCGTTATATATTGATTGGCAGCGGGATTTTTAAGAATAGCCCAGGCTTTGTTATGCGTTGTCTCTTCAAACATTCCTTCTCCGGAAGCAAAATTGGCATCAAACCATAAAAGCGGTAATGCAGGTCCGGGATTCCAGTCGGCCACGACCAGTGTATATTGCCCGGGCTGTAAAACCGTTCCCGATGGAAATGTAAATACCGGGGCTCCTGCTCCGTTTTGGTCCACATATAGCTGCCAGCCGGAAATATTGACGGGTTGAGAGGAATAATTTTTGAAGGCGATAAAATCATCATCATCTTCATCATCATTACTCAAATCTCCGAGAGTCTGTGAATCTGCATCTCCCAGCCAGATGTGTACGCCTACTCCATTCAGTTGGCAAGGAGGGCCGCACTGCCCGTAAACAGAAGTAAACAGGGAAAACAGAAGTAAGATTAATAATTTTTTTTTCATCACATATATTTTTAAAAATTGTTTACTGTGAATAAGCTATTTGTATTTTTAAGTAATTTTTTTGATCAGACAGGACATACATGAGGCTATACCTATTTCCATTAAGGCAATAGCTAAAAATTCCAGAAAGAGGAGAAACATTAACGTTATTTCATCTTTCTGCAAAAATTCATGATCCGTGTGCGGTGTTCATGAGGCTCATTACACCACCAATAAAATAGTAGAATTATTTTCCGGAGAGTTCCGCTTTAAGAAAAGCTGAAGGATAAGAATAAGTTTCTTCCGGATATTCAAATGGTAATACCTAATCACCCTTTTTAATAGATTAACAATGGCAACAATATATCGGAATACTTATGAAAAATATTCATAAAAGCTGGCTTCTAAAAATCACTACCATTATTTAACGCAGCCTATTTTGATATATCGTTGCCAAAGTTTTAACAGAAAAGCCAATCATTAATGACAGACTTTTCTATTGACCAAAAAAACTTTACACGTATTGATTATTGCAGTTCTGCTGCTTTTGCATTACGATTTACTCTGAAAGGGGTCAACAAACCTCCCTGAATAAATTGATTATCCTGCTTTAACTTATAATTGCTCCCTACGAAATAGGATTTGGCAGCAGCATTATTTTCAGCCAGATACTTATGCCATGCAACCGTTATTCCTGCAAATTCATTTTTAGAAACCTCCATCGTAGGGCTGAAGTGTGTAGCAGTTGTTGCAGTCGCAGTCCATGCCGGCTGGGAAATTGAATGATATTGCCACAGCTTATGCATAATTGGCGGAACGATGATATCCAATCCTCCGGTTAAAAATAATGTTGGAACTTTTACCGGTGAGCCTATCGCAATCGGGCTTCCCTGTAGTGACATTGCTCCCACTATGTTTATTTCAGAATCAAGGGCTTTGAAAGTATTAGGAGACAAGCTTGCTGTTAAAAGAGTTGCTCCTCCTCCCGCAGAGTGTCCGGAGATCAGTAAACGTGATAAATCTACTTTTCCATATAATGGAGACTGCGGGTCTTTGTTCATATTGCTCAATTCTTTGAAGGCCAGCAAATGCATTGTTGGAAGCACATTCACAAAATTTGAAGAAATAATAACAACATATCCATTGCTGGCCCAAAGTCTTGCCATCTGATAGTAATTAGCCGTATTGGAAGTAAAACCGCCTACGAAATTCACAACAGGAAGTTTACCCATATTCTGGATGTTCGTAGGATAATAGATATGTGATGAAAAAGCATTGGTATTAAAACCATATGGAAAATCATTATTACATTTTATGGTATTATCAAGAATACCCAAAGCCTGAATAATAGGAAATACAGCTCCAACATAACTGTTGCAGTCACCCAGAACTTCATTGGTTGAAACCTCGTATGGTCCTGGTTTTGCAAACTCTTCGTTAGCCAGACCTCCTGCCGTAAAGATATTTGATTTAGCCTCAGGCTTGCTCAGGTCTTCTGGTTTTACCGGTAAATTCTGGATTGCCTTTCCACCAAACATGTTGACATCATTGGGATCAATCACAGACTTCATGGTTTTTGACTGTGCCTGAACTTCTGTCCCTAAAGAATCTTCTCTCTGGCAGGAAATGGTAAGCAAAAGCGATGCTGTTGCAATAAAGGTAATTTTTTTCATAGTTTAAAAAATATAATTATTATAAAAGAATTGTGTTTAAAAAATTGGGTAAAAACAAGCTCCTTAATGATGTTTTTATCCGTTAAATAATTTTCATCAAAAATAATATTAGTATATCCGGGTCCATAATCCAGTTTTTAATTTTTCAGGAAACCAGTCGGTGAATTCAAATTTTCATCTTTTTATATTGTAGCTTTAATGCTTTTATTTTTATCTAAATTTCATTCATAATACCTCTATACATAAAAATATGATGATATAATAATGTTATTTAATTATCACCTGTTTTAGATTTATTTTCAAATAAGACCTGTTTTTTAAAAATGAATATTTTTCTATAAAGACACATAGTTATGATTATTAACAACTTACATAAAAACTAAAATCATCAGGAACTTAAGGAAAAAGCATAAAAAAATCAGTTTCACCTATGATAAAACGGATATTGTTTAGCTATGAACAACTAATCTGGTTTGCTGTATATTTTCTTCCATTTAGTAACGGTGTTTCTACTCAGTTTAAAATGATTGGCCAGCTGGATATTATTTAAGCGGTTTGTTTTCTGATAATTTAAAATTTTCAGGATGGCTTCTTCACTGTAAGATCTGTGCTTTTGGTTAAAAATATCAGTTTGCCTGCAGTTTGTATTGAATACAAGATCATTCAGTAAAAGAATATCAAGTGTAGTTAAATTCTTCTTTTTCAGGATCAGCATGCATTTCTTACCCGGATTCAATCCCTTCTTTACAATGATATCTGTAAATAATTTTTTATAGTCCGGCCCATTTTTTTCCATCTGCTACAGGTATTTAATTCGTTGTATTATTATATTTAATCATCCATTTATAAAGTGTTGTTTTAGGAATCCTGTATTCATCTATAATCTGCCTCCTGTTTTTTTCTCCGGTCTGGATAAGGTTGAGGATGTAATCTATCATTTCTTTGGTATAGATATTTTTTCTGAATTGAGGCAGTTGAGTTTCTGATTTTGTCTTTTTAAGAAAGGGAGAATACAGGATCAGATGCTGGCTGTATAATCTGAAAAAATCATATTCCAGCAGTTTACACCATTTTAAAAGCAGATCCGAGTCTATTGATTTGGAAACATATACTTCCTCAATTTCAGCTTCATTCCAATTAAAATATTTACAAATCCTGTTGATTTCTACTCCGGACTCTTTAACCCGCTGCTCAATGAATGAGCCGATATGAATATTCTTTGATTCAAAATTCATGAATACTATTTTTTATGTAAATACCCCAGATCATCTATAATTTTCACTAAGATTATAGCCAAAATATTTTGTTAATCAGCCGCCAAAGTCTGTATACTTATCACTTGAGAATGCATTAAGTTTAGCTGTTTTTAAATATTTTCTGAATTATTTTTGATCAGTAAGTATTTATATGACATCAACATTAAAAAACAACATTCCATAATACAAATCTGACTGAGTATTTGAAATCCTTACAAAAGAAAAGAAAAACACAAGGCTGAGCCTAATCCAGTTTTTAATTTTTACAGTGACCAGGTTTCTGTTCGGAATTTGGCCAAAAAAGTTTAGAAAAGAGAATTGATCATTCCGTATTAAAATCTTCTGATATTTATGATTTCAAAACAATTATTAACCATAAAGCATTTATTATTTTTTTCTGACCAAAATAAATTCTTAATTTTACAGCCAAATGTTTCAACACAAGTATATATTCTTTTTTATCCTGTTCGGGTTTTTACTGATCCCGAAACAGATGTATGCCTGTGATCTGAAAATATCACCAAAAAAATCTTCAGCGTGTGAAAGCCGTACCGTAAAATCTGTAAGCAAACATCACTGCCATTTTTGCGGTTCAAAAACCTGTGACGGGAAATGTAAAGATCCTTTGTGTAAATGTCCCGCTTCAAATGTAACTCCAACGCTTGCCAACAGACAGGATCTTAATTTCTTAAAGTTGGAGGATTTCAATTTTATTTCTTTCTCATCGTACGAAACCCCTGTTTCAAAAGGGTTTCTTTCAATCTGGCTCATTCCTAAGATAGGTTAATCCTTCCCCGTATAGCCTAAACTGTGCGTTTTTTTAAGAAAATTCACTCAGTTTTCCAATACTTTCAAGTTTACAAACAAAGCAACAGAGACCGTTCTTTTGCTCTTAAAAACAATTCAAAATGAAATTAATATCAAAAATATTGGTTGCATTCACTTTGTTGATATCATTGACAAATAATGCCCAGATTAAAAATACAAAGACAGAGACCATCAAGGTCTACGGAAGCTGTGATCTCTGTAAAGGAATGATAGAAAAAGCCGGCACCCTTAAGAAAACAGCTGCAGTGACCTGGAATAAAGATACCCAAACAGCAACCTTAACGTATGATGCCCATAAAACCAATCAGGAGGAGATTTTAAAACGTATTGCACTGGCTGGTTTCGATAATGAAAAATTCTTAGCTCCAGATGATATTTACGCTGCATTACCGGAATGCTGCCACTACAGCAGAGAACTGAAGCCTACTTCCAAAAGCAAAGATGCTGCTATGAATATGGCTGCAGACCACAGCGGTCACGATCACAGCAAAATGACTCAGGCGGAAACGGCTCCTGCTCAGAATAGCTCCCAGCTGAAACCTGTTTTTGACAGTTATTTTTCTGTAAAAAATGCTTTGGTAAATACAGATTCCGGCACCGCATCTGCAAAAGCGGGAGAACTGCTGAAAGCAATTAAAGCAGTTGATATGACCAAACTTTCTACTGAGGAACATATGGTCTGGATGAAAATAATGAAGGATCTGACCGCTAATGCAGAAAAGACAGCCTCAGCTAAGGATGTTGCGAAACAGAGAGAAATATTTGCCCTGCTTTCCAGGAACATCTACGATCTCGCAAAAGTATCTCAGCAGGGTAACTCAATCTATTATCAGCATTGTCCGATGTACAACAATGGTAAAGGAGCGAACTGGCTGAGCCTTGAAAACGAGATCAGAAATCCCTATTTCGGTTCCCAGATGATCACCTGTGGCAGCACGGTAGAAACTATTGATAACAAATAAAAAATACCTGATTATGGATCATATGTCAAATAATCATGAAATGAAAAACGAAGAAAATTCTTCCGGAAATTCATTGGTAATGTACAGACATTTTGCCGTAATGGCAGTTGTAATGTTCGTTGCTATGTATTTTATCATGTTTGCCATGATAGACGGGCTGCAAAACCTCATCCCGAATATCAATAACCTGTACATGACCCTTCTTATGACTTCCGCGATGCTTCTTATTGAACTACTGATCATGGGAGGTATGTATAAAAACAGAAAAATGAATGGGATCATAATAGCCGTTTCTGTTGCCGTTGGTATTTTTTCCTGGATGGGAATCAGAGAACAGATTGCTGTAGGTGATAAAGAATTTGTGAAAGGCATGATTCCCCATCACGCAGCGGCAGTTCTGATGTCTGAAAAAGCAAAGCTTACCGATCCTGAATTAATCCAGCTGCAAAAAAACATCCTGGAAACCCAGGCTCAGGAAATCGGATTGATGAAGCGAAAGCTGAAGGAATTCAACAACAAATAAGTAAAAAAACCATGAGATACAAGTCATGATATTCAAATTCAAAATTTTAACAATCGTAAATACTCACGTAATGAAAAATATATTTTTCTCAATCGCTATAACAGCAATAACTGCACTCACATTATCTTCCTGTAAAGAATCTCAAAATAAAAATACAGAGTCCCATGCTGACCACACTCCTGCTGTATCAGAAACGCAGACACAGCCCTCTGAACAAAAAGTGACTGATCCACCTCAGGATACCGTTAATAAAACTGCAGCAAAACCTTCTGTAAAAGAAGAAGTGAAAACGTTCTCCATTTCTCCTGTAATTAAGGAGTATCTGGCTTTGAAAGATGCACTTGCTGCCGATAATGACAAAGCGGCGGCCCAGGCGGGTAAACAATTATTTGCCACCTTAAAAAATACAGATATGAAAGCTGTTCCGGCGGATAAACACAAAGAATACATGGATATAGCAGAAGATGCCAAAGAAAATGCAGAACACATTGGTGACAATGCCGGAAAAATAGATCACCAGAGAGAGCATATGGCAGCATTGAGCAAAGATGTGACAGATCTTATTGCGTTATTCGGGACCACTCAAAAGTTGTATCAGGATTACTGCCCGATGTATAATGACGGTAAAGGGGCTATCTGGATCAGTGAGTCAAAAACCATCAAAAACCCTTATTACGGAAAAGAAATGTTAACCTGCGGTTCCATAAAAAAGGAATATTAGCATGAAAAAAGCACTGAAAATTACAGGAGTAATGCTGCTGCTGGTTTTTATTGCTGTACAATTTTATCAGCCTGCCCCGAATGTAGATAAAGGGCAGGTTTATACCACAGATTTTACGCAGAACTATCCGGCAATGCCTGATGAAGTGAAAACAGCCATCCGGACATCCTGCTACGACTGTCACAGCAATAATACCAACTATGAATGGTATGATTATATACAGCCCGCCAGAAGCCTAGTGGAAAAACACATTAAAGACGGAAAGGAAAACCTCAACTTCAGTGAATGGGATACCTACTCCGGGCGGAAGCAAAAAAGATTAATAACCTCCATAAAAAAACAGATTGAAACCAAAAAAATGCCCATGTCTTCCTATACGCTGATGCATAAAGATGCAAAACTGAATGATCAGCAAATAAAGACTTTAACCCAATGGTTGAAAGAGCAGGAATAAAGTTTCATTTAACAAGAAATATCAAAATGAATATACCCAAAAAAATTCCCTCGAAATTATGGCAGATAATAGCTATCCTGCTGTGTTCGAATATGATTTTCGCCCAAAAGGTGGTCCGTTACGAACTTTACGTAAAAGACACCGTTGTCAGCTATGCCGGCAAGGAAAAAAGAGCCATCGCCGTAAACGGACAGATCCCGATGCCTACCCTTACCTTTACTGAAGGCGATACTGCTGAAATCGTAGTACACAATCAGCTGAAAGAAAGCACATCCCTGCACTGGCACGGTGTATTTCTGCCCAATAAAGAAGATGGTGTTCCTTTTCTGACCCAGCAACCCATAAAACCGGGCACCACCCACACCTACCGCTTCGCCATCATTCAGCATGGAACCCACTGGTACCACTCCCATTCCGGGCTGCAGGAACAGATCGGGATGTACGGGAACTTTGTCATGAAGAAACGTAATGACGACAAAAGCTTCAGAAAAGGCATTGATGATCTGCCGACTGTTCCCATCATCTTAAGCGAATGGACAAATCTCAATCCGGATAATATCAACAGGATGCTGCATAATGCCAACGACTGGGCCGCGATTAAGAAAAATGCCACGCAGTCTTATGCAGAAGCAATCAGGGAAGGCTATTTTAAAACCAAAATTGCCAATGAATGGAAACGTATGCTGGCCATGGATGTAAGTGATGTATATTATGATAAAATATTAATCAACGGAAACAATGCCAACGACCTGAAAAGTGTTGACGGAAAGCCCCTGAAAGCCGGTGACAAAGTAAGATTACGGATTTCAAACGGCGGTGCTTCCTCCTATTTCTGGCTTCGCTATGCCGGCGGTAAAATAACGGTGGTAGCCAACGATGGCAATGACGTGGAACCTGTGGAGGTAGACCGTTTAATTATTTCAGTTTCGGAAACCTATGATATCGTGGTTACTATTCCTGAAGACGGGAGATCCTATGAGTTTCTGGCTACTACGGAAGACAGAACCCAGTCTGCCAGTTATTATATCGGAAGCGGGATTAAGCAGCTGATCTCACCGCTGCCCCGTCTGAAGTATTTCGAAGGAATGAAAATGATGAATGATATGATGAAGATGAATGGTGATCTGGACGACATGGGAATGAAGATGAGCCTGAACCAAATGGATATGAATGTCGTTATGTATCCTGAAATCACAGGCGATTCCAAAAAAATGCAGAAGCAGAAAGAAGATCACAGCAAACACGTCATGAACATGGATAATGATCCCAACCGCTACAATGCCAATGCTCTGGGAAATATTGTTACCCTCAACTATGCAATGCTGGCATCTCCTGACAACACTACCCTTCCCAAAGACGCTCCTGTAAAAGAGCTGAAATTTACCCTCACCGGAAATATGAACCGTTACGTCTGGAGCATGGACAATAAAGTGCTTACAGAAACAGATAAAATTCCGGTAAAGAAAGGAGAAATATTAAGGATTACCATTCATAATAACTCAATGATGCGGCACCCGATGCACTTACACGGCTTTGATTTCAGGGTAATTAACGGTAAAGGTGAAAAATCGCCGCTGAAAAACGTATTGGATGTAATGCCGATGGAAACAGACACCATTGAATTTTTAGCCAACGAAGAAGGTGATTGGTTTTTCCACTGTCATATCCTTTACCACATGATGGCGGGCATGAACAGGGTATTTGCCGTAGGTGATTATAAAAATCCATTATTACCCGATAAGGAAAAAGCTTACAAAGCTTTGCAGATGGAGAGCAATATGCCTCATTTTATGGCTCAGAATGATTTTGCAACCAATGGAAACGACGGTCAGGCTATGCTGCAGAATTCAAGATGGTCTTTAGGTTCGGAATGGCGTTTAGGCTATAACAGCATGCACGGTTACGAAGTGGAGACCCATTTAGGAAGATATATCGGAAAAATGCAATGGTTTATGCCATTTATTGGTTTCGACTGGCGTTACCGTAAAATGGGAATGGATGAGCACGAAAAGAATATATTTGGCCAGAAAAATGAAAAAGATACCAGAAGAGCCGTTAGTTTAGGATTTATGTACACCCTTCCGATGCTTGTCAACTTCCAGGCAGAAGTGTATCATGACGGTATTGTAAGGCTTCAGCTTATGCGTGAGGACATTCCAATTTCCAAAAGAATCAGAGGAGGTTTTATGGTGAATACGGATTTGGAATATATGGCAGAGCTTCGTTATATCATCAATAAAAATGTTGATCTCCGTACGCATTACGACAGTGATATGGGCTTTGGTGCCGGTATTTCTTTAAATTATTAGTAAAAAATCCTGAAAATCCGATAGAGATTCAAGGATAAAATAAATAAACCCCAGGTCAATATTTGGCCTGGGGTTATTTTAATGATAAGATCTGATAATATTTGAATTTGATCAATATCAAAACATTCATTTTATAATTTGACATTGATCAAACACTCCATCGGATCCTAATAAATATCTTTAAAAAAAAATTAAAAATGAAAAACAAATCTACAATTCTGCTGTTATTTTTACTTCTTCTATTATCCGGAAATCTCTTTAGTCAGCAATGGCAAACTGCGGTGCTTCAGCATGCCTCGGGAGCGCGGGAATATTCCATTTATGTTCCGTCAAATTATAATCCCCAGAATCCCGCCTCTTTAGTGCTCACCTTACACGGACTTGGAGACAATATGACCAATTTCAGAAATATCGGATTCAACATTCTCGCGGAAACCAACAACATTATAGTGGTAACGCCTCAAGCCATCAGCGATCCCATTATCGGCAGCACTTCATGGAACTCCGGTGCGGGATTCAGTTTTTATACTCCTAATTCTACCGTTGATGATGTTGGATTCATCAGTGCCCTTATTGATAAAGTAAAACAGACTTACAGCATTAACCCGAATAAGGTTTTTGCCTGCGGATTCTCAATGGGCGGATTTATGACAGAACGTTTGGCTCTTGTGCTGAATAACAAAATAAAAGTATTTGCTTCTGTGGCCGGAACCTTTGGAAATGCTATACTTCCTGTGGCAGCTGGAACACCGGGAAGACCGGTTTCCATTGCCCATTTTCACGGGACCAGCGACGGCACCATTGGCTATACCAACAATACTTATGGAAATTCTGTAGATGATATGATCAGCTACTGGAAAACCAACAACCATTCTGTAAGCACTCCTGTTCATACCCAACTTCCGGATACAGCCAATGACGGCTATACTGTGGATCATTACAAATATGTGAGCAACAGCAATAATTCTGTGATAGAACTGTTTAAAGTAAATAATGCAGGTCATACATGGCTTACCGCACAGAATGATATCTCCTACACCCAGAAAATATGGGAATTCTTCAACCAGAACAGCAGCACATTATCTGTAGATGAAACCTCTTCCTCTATCGATTTTTCAATGGCTCCCAATCCCGCTGCGGACTATGTGGAATTCAATTTTCTTTCAAACAGCCCGGACCTTTCTTCTGCTGTAGAAATAGTGATCAATGATCTGGCTGGAAGAACCGTATTAACCCAAAAGCTGGAATCCCGTGACAAAAAGTACAGATTAAGCTTAAAAGACCATGCTTTAAAAAGCGGTGTTTATCTGGTAACTATCAAAATAAAAAACAGTGTGAATACCCTTCATAAAAAGCTTATCATAAAATAGATCTTATCAGGCAAAATAGCAGCGTGCTCATTATAAAAATTTCTTTCACAGTTCAGTTTTTTTAACAAGGAAGACTGTCTCAGATTGAGGCAGTCTTTTTGTTTTTAGTAGAATTTACTTTTTAAAAAATATCAATTTAAAACCACAAATCGTTTAACTTTACATGAATTAAAATCATTTAAATAAAAAGGCTGTGAAATTAGAATTATATCAAATTGATGCTTTTACCGATGAACTTTTTAAAGGAAATCCGGCATGTGTTGTTCCCCTTAAAAACTGGCTTCCGGATGAAATTCTTTTAAAAATTGCGAAAGAAAATGCCGTGGCTGAAACCGCTTTTTTTATTGATTCCGGAAACGAAGTACATCTGCGCTGGTTTACCCCGGAATTTGAGATGGATTTATGCGGCCATGCCACCCTTGCCACCGCGCACTGCCTGATTTCAGCGTTGCAATATCCCGGTAATAAAATTATTTTCCAGACCAAAAGCGGCAGGCTGGATGTTATTTTTCAGGATGATCTTTACTATCTTGATTTTCCTTCAAGAATGCCTGTACCGGCAGAGCTTCCTGATTTAATCTCGAAATCGCTTAATATTCAGCCACGAGAAGTTCTCAAAGCAAGAGATTATGTTCTTGTTTATGATACGGAGGAGGAGATAAAAAATATAACGATTAACCGGGCAACTTTTGATCTTATCAACCTGGATCCCGGCGGAGTTATCGTTACTGCAAAAGGAGACAAAAGCGATTTTGTATCCCGTTTTTTCACCCCGCAGGCGAGTATCCTGGAAGATCCGGTGACCGGTTCGGCCCATTGCTCACTCATCCCTTTCTGGGCACAGAGATTAGGAAAAAAAGATCTTTTTGCCATACAGCTTTCCGAAAGACAGGGCCAGCTTTTCTGTAAAGATCAAAATGAAAGGGTAATTATTGCGGGTAAAGCGAAGATGTATTCTGCAGGATTTCTGTGGACTGAATAACAGAAGCGTTAAAATTGCACATATCGCTGATATTTTTTTGTAACACAATTTCAACAGTTTAACATATTCTGAGCAAAAAAAATTACAAAATATTTGTAAATGCCATTTAAATACTTACTTTTGTACCGCTTTAAAAAATAAGGGGAATTAGCTCATCTGGCTAGAGCGTTAGACTGGCAGTCTAAAGGTGACGGGTTCGATCCCCGTATTCTCCACAAAGCGAAAGATTTAAGTTTATCAATACGCTTAGAAAATTTTAAATCCTGTAATTGCTTATAATTACAGGATTTTTTTTGATAGAATATTAAATTAAAAATCAATTACTTTAATTTTCATTCTTCAGCTGTAACGCCCGCTGATAAAAAGATTGGGTGGCAATTTTTTCTTCTGCTTCATTGATGGCGGCTAACAGATTATTTTTATTATCGGCAATCTCGCCCAATATTTTAGACATCAGTTCCCAAACGGGTTTCATTTTTTCAATCAGCTCAATTCCTTTTGGAGCCAGAACGATCAGTCTTCTCCGCTCATCCTGCTTGTCTTTTTTTGACTGGATAAGTTTCTGTTTTTCCAGTTCTTTCAGCAGGCTTATCGTTGATGGATGGGTATACCCTATTTCATTGGCAATTTCTACAACGCTCAGCATGCTTTTGTGATGGAGCGTAAATATGACCGGAAACCATTTGGGTTCAAAATCAATATCAAAAGATTTATAGATCATGGCACCATCCTTTCTCAGCTGCTCACTCAGACGCTGCAGCCTTGTTGAAATGGCCAGAATTCCGGATTCATCTATTATATTCATACTGCTTGGTTTATTTTTAAAGCATAAAAAACATCATCTGCACTCATCAATGGAAAGCGCACAGGAAGATTTTCTTTTTCTACCTGTACAAAGTAATTTCGTTCGTAAAAACGCATCGCTGCTTTCAATACAGAGACTGTTCCTAAATATATAGCATCTATTCCGTTTTCCCGGCAGAAAGAGATTAAAACTTCCAGAAGTTTCTGGGCAATATTCAGTTCTTTTCCTCTGAATTCCTTTTTCACAAACATTTTTCTTACCGCTCCTGCCCTTTCATCAAATTTAACCAAAGCAATGGAACCTACAAGTTCACCGTCTATAAAAGCACCCCAAAAGTTCCCTCCTGCTTCCTGATAAAAACTATCGATCTGCCTAAGATCCGGCTGGTCTTCAATGGTTATAGGAATATTAAATTCTTTCTGCTGAATACTTAAAATCAAATCAATAAGCTGGTCTGAATAGGTATTATCTAATGGTTGAATATTTATTTTCATAGGTCTTTTGATTTTACAATACAAAACTACGTAGTTAACTACATTAATACAAATAATAATTTTAATTTATATAAATTTTAACAATATGAAATAATTTGATATAGCTAAAGATCTGCCTGAACAGAATAATCTGCGGGAGATTCTTTAATCCAAGATGATTGGGCTGTAACGAAGATTCCTTCTGATTTTATTCATTATACAAACCTTATAGGTCTTGGAAACCTATAAGGTTTTTCATTGTTAAAATGTTTCGAAAACGACCGGCTATCAAAAGGGATGGAATATAAAAAATCTGTGTAATCTGCAAAATCTGTGGGAGTATTAAACCTACTTTTTTGTTGGAAAACGCAATGGCGCAAAGGAATTTTTATTGCGGATATTTTTTAAGGCGCGAGAAAATCAAAGATTTTCAGCAAAGATAATGGTAATGATGATGAGATTGCTTCGTCGCTTCGCTCCTCGCAATGACTGTGGTAATCAATTTTATCGGAGATAAAATCTTAGCGCCTTAAAACATTCGGATTGGAAAAAATTGCGTCTTTGCGAAAAACCAACAAAAGAATTACAAATTCAATACAAATAAAAAACGTATGCCGGAATGACATACGTTTTATACTGTTTAAAGGTTGAAAACAATTATTTCCATCCCCCGCCAAGAGCCTGATAAAGCTCTACAGCAGCTTTCATTTTATTGTATTCTGCATTAGAAATATTCAGTTCTGCATTCAGTGAATTCACACTTGCATTCAATACTTCAAGGTAGTTGGCCATACCATAATTAACCAGTTCCTGAGAATAATCAACCGATTTTTTGTAGGCATCCAGTTCTTTCTGCTTCAATTCAATAAAGGAATCCTGTACAGAAAATACCCTGATTGCATCCGAAACTTCTTTTCCGGCTGTCAAAACTGTTTTTCTAAAATTCAGATAAGCCGTTTCCTGATTGGCAAGACTTACGTCATAGTTGGTCTTGATCTGTCTTTTATTTAAAATCGGTTGTGCAAGACCTGCCACCACGTTCGCGAACAGTGAATTTACACTGAAAAGATGATCCAGATCCACCGATTGCAATCCACCGCTGCCGGTTAATTTTAAAGTAGGATAAAACTGAGCCTTTGCTGCATTGGTCAATTCAAAAGCATTCATTAGATTATACTCCGCTCTCATCACATCCGGACGGTTGGATAATAGTTGGGCAGGATACCCCAATTTCAGATCAATTGGAAGATTTTGGCTTTCCAGAGTAGATCTTTCGATGGAGTGAGAAGATTCTCCCATCAGAAGACTCATGGTGTTCTCAAGCAGCTGGATCTGTGTATCAATATCAATCAGCAGGGATTTGGCATTGAAAACAAGGGCTTCACTCTGCTGTACGGCTACTTCCGTAAGGTTTCCGGAAGCTTTTAATGCTTTTGTGGTTTCCAGGTTTCTTTCTCTTACCGCGATGGTTTCACTGATGATCCTTTTTTGGGAATCAAAAGTAAGAAGCTGATAATATGCTGATGCAATAGAACCTATCAGGTCACTTTTAACCGCTTTATGAGCTGCAACAGTTCCTAAATAAGTCGCCAGCTGTGCCTTTTCCTGAGATTTCAGTTTTCCCCAAAGATCGGCCTCCCATCCGATACTTGCCGTAATATCAAACTGGTTGACATATCTTCTTTCCCCAATGATCTGCCCAAACTGGGTATTGATAGACTGGGTCTGGAAAGTATAGTTCGGTCCTATGGAAAGCGTCGGCTGATAGGCAGCTTTGCTCTGTTTCAGATAAGCCTCAGCAGAACCAATGCTCTGCAATGCGATTCTGATATCAAGGTTGTTTTCTAAAGCCTTTGAAATATGTCCCTGCAATACCGGATCTGTAAAAATCTCTTTCCAGGAAACCGTTCCGATGCTTACACTGTCTGAGGGAAGCATATCGGTACGGAAAAGCTTTTCGTCCACAACATTTTTCGGTCTTTCATATTCTTTTCTGGCCATACAGGATGCAATGGCTCCCAATACGAAAGCTGAAAACGTGATTCCTTTTATGATGTTTATTAAACTCTTCATTATAAAAAATTAGAAATTAGATGTTAGAGGCTAGAAGCTAGACATGATCTTAGAACTAATTTCTAATATCTAGCTTCTAACTTCTCTAATTAATTTTATTCTGCTAAATTGATATCTTCTTTTTTGAGAGGTTTGATTTTTTCCTGCAGTGTTTCAAAGATCACATACAGGACAGGAATTACAAATAATCCTAAAATAGTTCCTATCAAAAGTCCGATTGCTGCACCGGTTGCAATGGATCTGTTACCTACCGCTCCAATTCCGCTTGCAAGAACCAACGGTAATAAACCGAAGATAAAGGCAAATGAAGTCATCAGGATTGGTCTTACCCTGGCTTTAGCCGCATTGATGGCTGACATGACAATCGTTTCACCATGATGTCTTCTCTGGACGGCAAATTCGACGATAAGGATGGCGTTTTTCGCCAATAGTCCCACAAGCATGATCAGGGCAATCTGGAAATAAATGTTATTCTCCAAGCCCATGATCTTCTGGCCAAAGTAAGCTCCCATTACCCCAAGAGGAAGGGAAATAACAACGATCAGCGGAAGGATATAACTTTCATACTGGGCAGAAAGGATAAAGTACACGAAAATCAAACTTAATCCAAAGATCAGAAGGGTCTGAGATCCTGAATTCAATTCTTCTCTGGTCAATCCGGTAAATTCTACCGCGTAATTCTGATTCAGGGTTTCGCTTGCCACCTGCTGTACAGCGGTAATGGCATCCCCGGAACTGTATCCGGCAGAGTTAGCTCCTGTCACTTTCACTGAAGTAAATAGGTTATAACGGCTTACCGATTGCGGCCCATATGCTTTTGTTAAGGTTACGAACTGTGAGATCGGAGACATAACGCCTGAACCTGTTCTTACATAAAGCTCATTCAGGTTTTCAATATTCTTTCTGTTTTCAGGAAGTGCCTGAACCATTACCCTGAATTGCTTCCCGTATTTGGTAAAGTCAGCGGTATACACTCCTCCGATATAGCCCTGCATGGTAGCAAGGATGTCACTTACAGATACCCCAAGCTGCTTAGTCAGAGGAACATTGATTTCCATCTGATACTGAGGATATTTTGTATTGAATGAAGTTTGTGCAAATTCAATTTCCGGTCTTTCCATCAGTTTTCCGATGAATTCATTGGTCTTATTATCGAGATCTGCATATTCTCCCCCTGATTTATCCAGCAATACCATTTCAAAACCGGCACTGTTACCAAATCCAGGTACACTCGGCGGCTGGAAGAATACTACTTTGGCATCCGGAACAGATCCTACAATTCCAAATAATTTTTTGGTGATATCTTCAGAAGTCTGGCCGTCTTTTTTTCTTTCATCGAATGGTTTAAGTTTAACGAAGGCAAGACCGTTATTACTTCCGTTTCCTGATAAGAATCCTCTCCCGGTGGAAATCGTTACGTTCTGTACGCCCGGAACCTTCATTGCTTTGGCCTGAAGTGTTTTCAGCGCGTTATAGGTTCTTTCCATAGAAGCTCCCGGAGGAAGCTGAACATCTGTAAAGATAATTCCTCTGTCTTCGGTAGGTACAAAACCTTTCTTCATGCTGCTGCTTGCCCAGAATAAGATACCTCCGGTAACCGCAAAAATAATAAGGGTAACCCATTTATGTCTTAAAAGAAATACGAATCCTCTTCCGTAACGCTCAGTTGTTGTTTTAAAAGCAATATTAAACTTATAGAAAAACTTCTGTAACAGATTTAAATTCTTATACTCTGCATGGTGTTCTGCGTGAGGTTTCAGGAATAATGAACATAAAACCGGACTCAGCGTTAATGCATTAATAGCAGAAATAATGATCGCAATAATCAATGTGATCCCAAACTGCTGATAGAAAACCCCTGTAGGTCCCGTGATGAACGTCACCGGAATAAATACGGCTGCCATTACCAAAGTAATAGAAATAATAGCACCTGTAATCTCATCCATGGCTTCTACCGTTGCCTTTTTAGCATCTGAAATCCCGTGTTCCATCTTCGCGTGAACGGCCTCGACGACGACAATCGCGTCATCCACCACAATACCGATCGCGAGTACCAAAGCAAAGAGGGTTAAGAGGTTTAATGAATATCCGAAGAGATTCAGGAAGAAGAATGCTCCCACAATAGATACCGGAACTGCAATAGCGGGAATCAGGGTGGATCTGAAATCCTGAAGGAAAATATACACCACGATAAATACAAGGATAAAGGCTTCAATCAGGGTATGAACTACCTTTTCAATGGAAGCTTCAAGGAACTCGTTTGTATCGAAGTTAAAGGTATATTTGATTCCTTTCGGAAAAGTACCTTCTGCAGATTTCAGGTATTCTTTGATATTTTTAATGATCTCCTGAGCATTGGATCCCGGAGTCTGGAAGATCCCCATACTGATGGAAGGATTGTTTCCGTTCTCCCCGACTCCACTGTAAGACTGGCCTGCAAGTTCTACTTTAGCCACATCTTTCAGCATCAGGTTTTGTCCTTCGCCCAGAGATTTAATGATGATATTATCGTATTGTTCTTTGTCGTTGAATTTACCAACATATTTGATGATATATTCAAAAGAACTTCCGCTGTTTTGTCCGATAGAACCCGCAGCAGCTTCTCTACTCTGCTCGTTGATGGCATTGGTAACATCTGTAGGTGTCACGCTGTATGCCGCCATTTTAGCAGGATCAAGCCAGATTCTCATGGAATAGTTTTTACCACCGAAAACGTTGGCATCCCCTACACCATTGATCCTTTTAAGGTTTGGAATAATATTGATATTCAAAAAGTTCTGAAGGTATACATCATCCAGATCCTTGTTTTCGGAGTAGAAAGACATATACATCAGGGCACTGGTCTGCTGTTTCTGCGTTACAACCCCTGAACGTGTAACTTCGGAAGGCAGAAGCGGTGTAGCTCTTGCCACACGGTTCTGTACGTTTACTGAAGCGATATCCGGATCTATTCCCTGTTTGAAGAAAACCTGGATTTGAGCAGAACCGTCGTTTCCGGCACTGGAAGTAATGTAGTCCATTCCTTCCACCCCGTTGATCTGTTCTTCCAGAGGTACTACTACACTTTTCATCACCGTCTCAGCATTGGCTCCCGTATAGTTGGCAGAGACACTTACCGTGGGTGGCGCAATATCCGGATACTGCGTAACCGGCAGCGAGATAAGTCCTAAAACACCGAGAATAACAATTAAAATTGATATTACGGTGGATAAAACCGGTCTGTTAATAAAATTTTTAATCATTTTTTAGAATTTCGGTTTTATTGATTGAACAAGGCTATCCATTTTAATAGGTTTCTTCTTAATGGCAGTTCCTGGTTTTAATCCTCCAATACCTGCTGCAACAATGACTTCTCCTTTGTTTACCCCAGATTTTATAAGCGCAAGATTATCTATTCTGTCGATCACATTGACTACGACATTTCTTGCTGTATCTCCTTTGTCTACTTTATAAACGTAAACGATTCCCTGCTGCTCGTAAGTTGCACTTTCCGGTACAACAAGAACATTGTCATACTGCTGCGGGAATCTTATGGTTCCGCTGTTTCCGTTGCTCAATAATTTTTGGGCATTGGTAAAGGCTACTCTGAACTGGATGGTTCCAGTTGTAGGATCAATCTGGCCGGTAATGGCTTCAATTCTTCCTTTTTCAGGATAAAGGCTTCCGTTGGCTAACTGAAGGTCTACCATAGGAAGATTCTTGATCTTTTCAGGCATGGATGAGCCCGGAGATTTTTCAAGGAAATCAAAATATTCTTTTTCATTCATTGAGAAGTACGCGAAAATTTCAGAGGTGTCTGAAATGGTCGTTAACGGAGTCTGATCGGTAGGTCCTACCAAACTTCCCACTTTCAACGGAAGTCTTCCGATTACTCCGGAAATAGGCGCACGGATAACAGAATATTCAATATTAGCTTCTACTCCTTTGTAATTGGCCACAGCCTGTTTTTTGGCTGCATGAGCTTGCTGTAACTGAGCCTGAGCCTGAGCTAAATTAGCCTGAGCCGTCTGAAGCTGCACATTGCTGATGATATTTTTCTGAACCAGAGGTTTCAGTTTATTCACTTCTACCTGTGCTGCATTTACAGAAGCCTGCGTTGCTGCGATAGTAGATTCTGCGGCACCGATTCCAGCTTTTGAGGCTGCGGCATTTTCAGAAAGGATATTGGTTTCGAGACGGAACAAAGGCTGTCCTTTGGTCACATACTGTCCTTCATCCACCAATAACTGAGTAATATATCCCTGTATTTTTGCGCGGACATCATTATTCACCCTTCCTTGTATGGTAGCCGGAAAGGTTTGATAGCCCACTATATTTTTCGACTCCACGGAAACCACAGGAAAAGGTTTTGGACCATCCTGTTTTGGAGCTTCTTTTTTGCAGGCTGTCAGTGAAAACGCTGCAATAGAAAGTATAACTAGCTTATTATTCATTTTATAGTTTATTAATAGATTCCTGAATATTTTGTATATTTTTATTTAAAATTGCCTTGTAAACTTCTAATCTTTCATTGTAATCATCTTCTTTATTTTTTTTAAAATTGTTTAAATCATCCAGCAGCTTTATTTCGTCCTGAAGTTTCTGGACAATTTTTTCGAGCCGGATTTTCTTGTATTCATCGTTGATAAAAAAATACCGTTTCCGCTCATCCATTTTGTTATGGTCTACAATAAGTTCTGCATTCAGCAATAGTGAAATACTTGTGGAAACAGAGCTTTTGCTCGCAGAAAGAACTTCCACAAATTCGTCAAAGGCAATTCCTACTTTCTCACAATCGAAAAGAAGGTAGGAATAAATTTTTGAGGCTAAAGGCGGTAGGTTGAAAACGGTGCCATAAAACTTTACGGCATCTTGAAAAATTTTTTCATCAATTTCTATACTTTTATGCATCATATAAAAATTTTGACAAAAGTAGAAATTAGTTCAGAACTAAACGAACAAAACACGATAGAGTTTATAAATACAACTTCTTTTAAAAATTCAATGGAAATTGATTTAACTTTTTGATCAAATTATAATCTTCTCATAGGCCTTTCGCATTCCGTCTGCCAAAAGTACTTCACCACAGTAGGAATAACCTTTGCTTTCAAGGATTTTCAGCATGGCAATATTATCGTAATTGGTATCTACTTTTATACTTTGAATTCCGTGGGATCTTGTAAAATCTTCAATATGGTCAAAAAGTTTTTTCACCATTCCCTGTCCTGCAAATTTCCCGTCTACGGCTACTCTGTGAACCACTACAAATTCTCCGTCACTCAACCATGCTCCTTCAATTGTGCTGTACGCCGGCTCGTCGTTTAAGATCAATGCTGCATATACGGCGATTTCTTTATCTACCGTTAGAACATACGCAAAGCCTTTTGCAATATCACTTTCCACGGTTCCTATGTTGGGATAGCCGTTCTGCCACTGGGTGCTTCCGTCCTGTTTTCTTCTTTCAATGGATTGCTGGATGATTTCCCAAATTACATCCCTGTCTTCAATTTCTGCTTTTCTTAGTTTGGTCTCTGAATTCATTGTTGATTGAGTTGATTGTTTATGTAGTGAGATTTAAAGATTTAAGAATTTAAAAGATTTAAAAATTTTGGATTCCGGTATTTTAGTATTTTAAATTTTGGCTGAAGCCAGTGACCTGTTTTTTATTTTCAGACGGGCTAAAGTCCGCCTCTATTGAATATTTTATCCCACAAAATATAAGGCTGTAATTTTTTAATTCTTTAACCTTGTATTTTAAATCCGGATCAAGGCGGCGGGCTAAAGCCCGCCTTTATTGAATATAATAGAGGTCCAAAAGACGACAGGTCTTCCTTTCCCTAATCATTAAATCTTTTAAATTCTTAAATCTTTAAATCTTTAAATTTAAATTATCATTATTTGAATCAAAAAACCGAAAACTAATTAAAATTAATTTTCGGTTCGAAGTAGTAAAATTTAAAATTATGAAATTGTTTTATTGATTTTCACTTTGCTGAAGATAAGCATCTATAATTGTAAATGCATTCTTCTCGTCTTCAAGATCTACCATTATTTTTAGCGATGTTGCAGTAGGCGTTGTCGTAAAGGTAAGGTAGCTGTTTTCGACGCTGTTTGTAATTTGTGCATCATCCAATTTAGACTTTATTAACTGGATTTCTGAAGGCTTATCACTTTCAAAAACCGATACTCTTGTACTTCTTTCCATATTCTATATCGTTTGAGTATCTAAATGTACAATGTTTTTTTGAAAATTACAAATCTTTGGTTTTAAATTTTATTAATATTGCTCTCGATTTTATCTAAAGCTAATTGAATTTCTTCCTGGGTAACATTCAGATGCGGTCTGAAACGAAGTGACTGATCTCCACATGGAAGAATGATCAATCCGTCCTTGAAAAGCTCGTTCATTAAATGGTTTCTCTGCTCTGCCGAAGGAAGATCAATAGCACACATAAGGCCTCTTCCTCTTGCATTTGAAATCTTTTCAGGATATTTCTGAGCAAGTTCTTTTAATCTTTCCAGTAAATAATCTCCTACCACTCTTGCGTTTTCTACAAGGTTTTCTTTCTCAATCACTTCCATTACCAACTGGAAACGAAGCATATCGATAAAGTTTCCTCCGAAAGTAGAATTGATTCTTGAGCTTTCTCTGAAAACGTTATTCGGGATTTCATCGAATTTTTCTCTGTTCGCTAAAACTCCGCAAACCTGTGCTTTTTTACCGAAAGAAATAATATCCGGCTTAGCTGTGAAATGCTGGAATGCCCACATTTTTCCTGTGATAGCGATACCTGTCTGCACTTCATCAAAAATTAGAAGGATCTCATTCTGATCACACAGTTTTCTTAAACCTAATAAAAATTCGTCTCTGAAGTGATTGTCACCACCTTCAGCCTGGATAGGCTCAATGATGATACAAGCCACTTTATCAGGGTTCATCAGGATGGCTTCTTCGATCTGTACCAAAGCTAATCTTTCGTTCTTGATGGTTTCCTCTAAATTCTCTTCCGTGATAGGGAAAGATAATTTAGGGTTTAAGATTCTTGGCCATTCGAACATTGGGAAATACTGATATTTTCTAGGATCTGAAGTATTGGTCAGGCTTAAAGTATAACCGCTTCTTCCGTGAAATGCCTGTCTGAAATGGATACAGATTCCGGCTTCCGTCTGAAGTCCTTTTTCGAAGTTTTTACGGGTTTTCCAGTCGAAGCAGGCTTTCATAGCATTTTCTACGCCTAAGCTTCCTCCTTCAATGAAGAATGCATACTGCAGTTCTTCAGGGATCACTACTCTTTCAAAAACTTCAAGGAAATGAGCATACTCTTCTGAATAAACGTCTGCCAAAGTAGGCTTATTAACAGCCATTCTTCCCAGCCATTCTGATCTTTCTAAAAGATAAGGGTGATTATATCCAATGGAAGCTGATGCAAACATAGAGAACATATCCAGATACTCTTTGTCTGTAAGCTTGTCATACAGCCATGATCCGTGGGATTTTTCAATATCCATCACGAAATCAAAACCGTCTGCCAAAACGTGTCTTCCTACTGTTTCTTTAACTTTATTTGCTTTTATATCAATTGTTTGTTCCATAATTAACTGTGTTTGATTTAAAAATTGAATGATTAAAAAGATTTAAACATTCCAGGTTATTAATTTTTAAATTTTTAAATCGTTAAATGATTTAAATTAGAATTTTTACAGGTCAAATTTAATTCCTTGTGCTAAAGGAAGTTGAGCTGTATAATTTATTGTATTGGTTTGTCTTCTCATATAGTATTTCCAAACGTCTGAACCGGATTCTCTTCCGCCTCCTGTTTCTTTTTCACCACCGAAAGCACCCCCGATTTCAGCACCTGAAGTTCCGATGTTTACGTTAGCAATACCACAGTCTGAACCTGCATGAGAAAGGAATAATTCTGCCTCTCTTAAATTCTGGGTCATGATAGCGGATGACAATCCCTGAGGAACATCGTTCTGGATGGCAATAGCCTCCTCCAATGTTTTGTATTTGATCAGATACAAGATCGGCGCGAAAGTCTCGTGCTGAACGATCTCATATGAATTTTTAACTTCTGCGATACACGGCTTCACATAGCATCCGGATTCGTAATCTTTTCCGCTTAAAACACCGCCTTCAACCGCGAATTTTCCACCTTCTTTTTTACATTTTTTGATGGCCTCTTCATATTGGTTTACTGCATCTACATCGATAAGCGGTCCTACATGGTTATTTTCATCCAATGGATTTCCGATTTTCAACTGGCCGTAAGCTTTTACCAATCTTGTTTTTACTTCATTGTAAACGCTTTCGTGGATGATCAGTCTTCTTGTAGACGTACATCTCTGACCAGCCGTTCCTACAGCTCCGAAAACTGCTCCGATGATGGACATATCGATATCTGCATCTTTAGAAATAATAATGGCGTTGTTTCCACCTAATTCAAGGATAGATTTCCCGAATCTTTCTGCCACTTTAGAAGAAACCATTCTTCCCACTCTTGTAGAACCTGTGAAAGAAACCAGGGAAACTCTTTTGTCATCAACCAGTTTCTGCCCGATCTCATGGTCAGCAACCAATACACTTGAAATACCTTCAGCAAGATTATTCTCTTTCAGTACTTCAGACATAATGTTCTGACATGCGATAGCACACAATGGTGTTTTTTCTGACGGCTTCCAGATGGTAACGTTCCCGCAGATCCATGCTAAAGCGGTATTCCAGGCCCATACGGCAACCGGAAAGTTGAAAGCGGTAATGATTCCTACCACGCCAAGCGGATGGTACTGCTCATACATTCTGTGACCAGGTCTTTCTGAATGCATGGTATAACCGTGAAGCTGCCTTGATACTCCCACTGCGAAATCACAGATATCAATCATTTCCTGAACTTCACCCAGACCTTCCTGAAGGGATTTACCCATTTCGTAAGAAACAAGTTTTCCAAGGTCATCTTTATATGCTCTTAATTTCTGGCCTAACTGCCTAACGATCTCACCTCTTTTAGGAGCAGGGATCGATCTGAATTCCTGAAACGCCTTCTGAGCCGTCTCAATTACTTTGTCATAATCACTTTCTCCGGAAGTCTTAATTTTAGCAATTAGTTTGCCGTCTACGGGTGAAAAACTTTCTATTGTTTTCCCCGAAGCAAAATATTTACCGCCCACTGAAGTCCCTTTGTTTTCTTCTTTAATACCAAGGTTTTTAAGTGTTTTTTCGATTCCGAAATCCTTTACTTTTTTAGACATAAAATGTTTACTTTTCGTTTCCTCTAAAGATAGAAATATTATGCGAACCTCAAAATTTTAATTTTTAAGGAGTTTTTTTATTTGGAATCATTATAAACATGCTTATCTTTGTAGGGTAATCTTTTGACAATCAGAAATGGAAAATTCATCAGAAAATAACAATTCAAAATTTAAGAAGTGGTTTAAGCGTGTAGGTTGGGCAGGATTTGCTTTTTTCACCATCAAAGGTTTGATTTGGCTCGTGATATTCTACTTTGGAGCAGACACTCTTCAGAGTTGTATTAAATAAAAAAGCAGAGAAAATTTCTCTGCTTTCTTTTTGTATAAGGTTATTTGAATGGTTGTCTTTTTAACGCAAAATTTATTCCGGATTGCTCCTCACTATTTCGCCGTTTTACCTTCTTACCCATCCTCTTTCTTTTTCCTTCCTGAATTGACCAGACTTTGGTGCAGCAGATACTCAATCTGCCCGTTTACGCTCCTGAATTCATCATTCGCCCACTTTTCCACAAGCTTGTAAGTAGACTCATCAATCCTTATGACAAATGATTTTTTGCCTTTGTTTTCGGAAGTTCCTGGAGTTTTTTCTGATTTCATTGTCTAGATTTTCAATAATTTATTTTAGTATAGAAGTCTGGAAATTCCACACAATAAATTTTCATTATTAATTACCCGGTGCAGATTTTAAATCCTTGTATTTCGGAAATAAGTGAAACGTCTTTGTTTATCTTAGTTAAAAAAAATTGAAATCAAGTCTTTGTCTTTCTTTGCGTTTAATAATCACAAAATCAAACAAAACTTCTTTAAATAAAACCAACGCTAATAAGATGAACAAGGACATTTCATTTAAAAAAGTAAAACAAAAATATGCAACCGGTTATTCATTACATTTCGGATCTTAATTGTACAATGTTCCTGCATTTAAGATAGGCTGGGCTGCTTTTTCACCGCACAACACAACCATTAAATTACTCACCATGGCTGCTTTTCTTTCGTCATCAAGCTCTACAATATTCTCTTCCGACAGTTTTTTCAAAGCTAAATCCACCATTCCCACAGCACCTTCCACAATCTTGGTTCTTGCTGCCACAATAGCGGTAGCCTGCTGTCTCTGAAGCATCGCACCTGCAATTTCTGAAGCATAAGCCAAATGCGAAATTCTAGCTTCCTGGATCACAATTCCTGCTTTTGCAAGACGATCCGTAAGTTCCTGCTCCAAAATAGAATTGATCTTATCGC
This sequence comes from Chryseobacterium endalhagicum, assembly GCF_016745235.1. Classification (GTDB taxonomy): domain Bacteria; phylum Bacteroidota; class Bacteroidia; order Flavobacteriales; family Weeksellaceae; genus Chryseobacterium; species Chryseobacterium endalhagicum. Next base: position 2,275,371 of record NZ_JAELVM010000001.1, read on the forward strand.
CTCCTTCCCTTAACGTAATCGGAGCATGATCATCTTCTAAATTATCATACGGAAAGCTCATCGCCAAATGACGTACTGCTGCCTCACTCTGCATTCTTACGAAATCTGAGTAACGCTCAACATCAAAAGCCGCTTTATAGGTATCTCCTACTTTCCATACCATAACCACAGCAATTTCAATGGGATTACCCATTTTGTCATTCACTTTCAAAGTCTGCCCCTGAAGGTTTTCCGAACGCAGCGACATCTTCTGTGATGAATACAAAGGATTGATAAAAAACAATCCGTTATCCTTTACCGTTCCCACATACTTTCCGAAAAAATTCAGGACTCTTGAGTGATTCGGCTGAATGATCATCAGGCCTTTCAAAAAGAAACAGAAGAGTAAGAAACACAGCATAGAAATAATTACATACGTTATACTATGCTCAACTCCGGAAACGAAAAAATAAACAGCACCTGCAAATAAAATCAGACAGAATACTAATGCTAAATAACCCGACATGGGTTTTAATACTTTTTCCATGATTGCAATTTTTAATTTGATATTAATTTGATATCATAAAGATATGGATAAGTTTTGAATTATGAGTGATGGGTGGTGAGTTTTTTTGCGAGGTGCGGGTTTCGGGTTTCGGGATTCGGGTTTTGAGGTGCGTAATTTCGTGTTGGAGATATTACTGCTGGTGGCTTCGGGAGCCTCAGCCGCCAGGTATTTGTCGGTTTTTCAATAGGTCCGGATTTATACCTTCTTCATTTAAAGTTTAAAGTTTAAGGTTTAAGGTTTAAGGTTTAAGGTTTAAGGTTTAAGGTTTAAGGTTTAAGGTTTAAGGTTTAAGGTTTAAGGTTTAAGGTTTAAGGTTTAAGGTTTAAGGTTTAAGGTTTAAAGTATTTATCAAAGTTAAAAAACCAGCAACAGTAACCCGCAACTAAAAACCACGAAACTCGAACCACATCAAAAAAAATCCCGGAAAATAAATTCCAGGATTTCAAATGTTATATGCTAACGTCTTATTTTTTATTCAACGTTTTAAATTTAAAGTAAGAAACAGCTGATAAAAGAATCATTGTTCCCAATCCGATGTATACCCAGGCCGGAACCGGAACCGGATCTCCTGCTGCGTAAGAGTGAAGCCCGCTCAGGTAATAATTCACCCCGAAATAGGTCATTACCATGGAACAGAATGCAAACATCGTTGCTACGTGGAATGCCCATCTGCTTCTCAGTCCCGGAACCAATCTCATGTGAAGTACAAAAGCGTATACCATGATGGAGATGAAAGCCCAGGTTTCTTTTGGATCCCAGCTCCAGTATCTTCCCCATGATTCATTCGCCCAGATACCGCCTAAGAAGTTTCCGACAGTTAAAGCAAATAGTCCGATCGTCAGTGACATTTCAGAAACAATCGCCAGTTCTTTCAGGGTTGTATCGTGGTGAAGCTTGTACGTATCTTTATTCGCAATGATAAAGAATACTAAAGAAATTACCGCAATAATCATAGATAAGGCGAAGAAACCATAACTGGATGTAATAATTGCTACGTGAACAATCAGCCAATACGATTTCAATACCGGAACAAGCGGCGTGATCTGAGGATCAAGAGCTGAACCTCCGTGCGCAAATCCCATCATAATAACGGCTACCATAAATCCTGCTGCAGGAATCAGGGCATTTGCGTTTCTGTAAAGAACAAGCCCGGCGGTAATACCTACCCACGAGATAAAGATAATAGCTTCATATCCGTTACTCCAAGGCGCGTGTCCTGAAATATACCATCTTGCTACAAGACCTAAGAAGTGGCAGAAATAGCCAATTAAGCCTACAGCAATGATTATTTTGATTATTTTACTTAAAATTTTATTCGATTTGAATAGGTCTACAAATCCTAAGATCAATAGTAACCCACCTATTATCGTATAGAAAATCAATAATTTGAAGTTGATATTCACATCGTTCATGAAAACCTCAAGATCAACTTTGGATTTTGCAGGAACTACTGCTTTCCCCCATTTCTGCTGATATTCTGAAAGTTTTGCCAATTCAGCATCTGCTTTGCTCCAGTTTCCTGTTTTCTGAGCAGTAAGGGCTTCTGCAAAGTAAGGTCCCATCACCTGCTGCGATTCCATATCCGGTTCGAATTTCTGGTCAAGCCAGGAATGCCAAGTATGATTCGCATCATTTTTTACGGGAACAATTCTCATAAACTGACCGCTGAAGAATTCATTAAAGATCTGTACTCTTTCGTTGACAGAAATGACTTCTTTATCATAATTGGTCTGCTCAGAAGGTTTTTTACGGAATGCCGTGTTGTAATCATGCTCAAGAAGATAAGTCAGGTTACCGTTGGCATCTGCCGGGAAAAGGTTCATCAGTGAAGTATACCCTTCATCATCAGCCTTTGTTTTTTTCTTTAATTCATCACCTCCTTTTGTCCCGACTTTGATCATCGGAACCATGGTCCAGCTCGGGGTATCTGTATTGATAGACAGGAACCACTGGTTAGCCGTAAGGGATTTCCCGTCCGTTCCTTTGAATTCGTCTTTCTTGTATAATTTTCTTAAAACATCCAGTGCTTCCGTGTTGATAGGAACAATTCTACCGTCAAAATTCTGTACCAGAAGATATCCGAATTTGTCCGCATGCTCTTTGCTGATTCTGTTTCTCGCAATGATTTCATCGGGAGTGATAGATTTCATTCTGCTTAGAGGAGCCGCCAGTGAATTCTGTTTTGGAGCCGCACCATCAAGCGGTTGGGCCGTCGGAGCCGGAGCGTGGGAATGATCGTCTCCTTCCACATGAATATGTTCTCTGCTTCCGTCAGTCGTTCCGTGCGTTTCAATTTTCTGTGCGTTTAAACCTAAATTTAAAAACACTAATAGAACTGCAGCCGCTTTCTTTTTGTTCACATCGGTCAGCATTTTGTTCAGTTTCCAGAAATGAGTTCCTTTCCAGAAGAAGATCACAAACATTCCCAGGAATAAAAGTCCGTATCCTATGTAAGAAATAAGGGTTCCCCAGAAATCGTGGTTCACAGAAAGCACGGTTCCCATTCTGTCCGGATCAAAACTTGACTGGAAGAAACGGTATCCTTTATGGTTTAGAACGTGGTTCATATAAATTTTATAAGGGGTTTCTTTCCCTTCATCGATGATCTTTACGTGGCTTTCATAAGCACTTGGCGATGAACTTCCCGGATAGGTTTCCATCACGAAATCATCCAGTTTCAGGGCGAAAGGCGTGTTGTATACTTTGGGCCCGAAACCTACCATAATGTTCAGTCCGTCCATCGTTACCTGCTTGAAGGCATTCGGGTTTCCTTTTTCTACAGACAGGTCAACCATCTGTTTTGTTTTTGGACCCTGAAGCTCTATTCTAAGCACATCAGGTACCATGGCATCTTTCTTTTTATCCCCTTCGAAAGCCATCAGTCTTCCTTTTTTAAGACCTTCAGGAACAACCAGTTTCAATTCGTTGATCGTGTATAAACTTCTCAATACCAAAGGCTGAAATTCATCTTTCTTGGTACTTCCGGTAGCCTGTGTTGCCATGGTCATAAATGCCGCGTCAACTGGGGTTTTGATGAATAATTTCCCGTCTTCTTTTTTAAACTCTACAGCACCTTCAATCGCTCTGTTGAATGTTACCAGAGTTCCGTTAATGGATTTTGTTTCTCCCGGTTTGATGTAAATATTCTGTCTTCCGGTAGTTCCTGTAGAAACCAGATGCAGGTATTCCGCACCGTTCGGCTCAGCAATTAAGCTGTCTTTCTTTCTCTGGATATAATCTTTTGTAAAAACCTTCACTTCTTTTCCGTGGAAGTCATAGGTAGCTTTAAAATCTTTGTGCAAAGGAGACATCATATAAGGAACATCCTGATAATTAAGAACATCTCCCTTATCCTCAATCTGGATCTTAAAGAAGTTCTTATCCGTCACGATCTCGTTGGAGGTTTCCCCTTCCCTGATGTGCATGGTCCCTTCAAAACTGATGTATCTGGTAATGGCACCTCCTATAAAAATAAGGATAAAAGCAAGGTGAAATACCAGAACCGGCCATTTTTCTCTTTTCCACAGTCGGTATCTTGCGATATTTCCTACGAAGTTGAGAATGAGCAGAAACATGATTAATTCAAACCATTTTGCTTCATAAATTAGAGCCTTGGCTGTAGGAGTTCCGTAGTCGTTTTCTAAGAACGTTGCATACGCCATTGCAAATGCATACACCAGTAACAGCACAGCCATTGTTCTGGTTGAGATAAGAATATCTTGGAGCTTCTTCATGATTTATTTTACTTGACATGCAAAAATAAGGATGATAAACTATAAAGAGGCTAAAAAAAGCTGTTTTTTGTCATTTTGAGGCCTATTTCAGTTATTTTGAATCGTTCTTAATAACGGGAAATTCATTAAGGAAAATTCAATTTTTTAAATCATGAAATTCCGGATTCAATATACCTATTTCCGTGATTGAGATCTTCTATCTCAAAAATGCCATTTCAACAACAACATATTGATTATCAAAGACTATCGTTTTTCAAATGAATTTTCTTTCTGATCTTACTTAAAAACTCATGGGTAATTCCCAGATAGGAAGCGATCTGCTGCTGGTTCAGCCTCTGCTCAAGACCCGGATATTTCACTAAAAATTCAAGGTACCGCTTATCCGCAGTTTTCCCCGTTAATGAAAGAATTCTCCTCTGCAAAGCCACCGAAGACTGCTGATTCATGATCCGGAAAAGCTTTTCTGTCTGCGGCAGGTCTTTATAAAGGTCTTCTTTATCCTTTTTTGAGATCATCAGAACTTCGCTGTCTTCGAGAGCTTCTATATTCAGAATGCTGGGAACATTGTTGATCAGACTGTCGAGATCGGTAATCCACCACCCTTCCAGTGCAAAATACAGCGTCTGCTCATTGCCGTTTTCATTCAGATAGTAAACCTTGAAGCAGCCGCTTACCACAAATCCTTCAAAAAGGCAATATCCGCCTTCTGCAAGAACCACATCCTTTCTTTTAAATGCCATGAGGTTAAAAGGTGCAGCAAACCTTTCAAATTCATCGTTGGAAAGGTCAATATACCTGCTGATATTTTTACGAAGAAGGTCAAACATGATGAGATAAGATTATACAGCATAAAGATACCCAAATTACGGATATCCTTATAACTGTTGATGAGATGGAAACTATTGGCCGGCCAGAAAATCTGCAGTACGCACAGCTCCGGCATATAAATTTCCAAGTGCAGAAATGCCCGCCAGAAATGATCTCTGAATCTCCGATGCTTTTACAGTCTGTCCGTTCAGGTTCCTGTCTCTGGTAGCAGTGGCATCTCCAATGACCGTATTGCTGAATCCAAGATCAAAAGCAGCTCTTGTCGTTGCATCTACACAAACATCTGTCATCATTCCTGTGATAACAAGTTTTTTAATTCCCTTTTTCTGAAGATATTCCAGTAGATCAGTTTCCCGGAAGCTGTTGGGAAAATGTTTGATCACTACTTTTTCGCCGGCTTTTGGTGAAACCACTGCATTGATTTCAGAACCCGAGCTCTCAGGAAGGAAGAAATCTGCGCCTTCGTTTACTGCAATGTGTCTGACATGAACTACAGGAAGGCTGTTTTTTCTGAAATATTCCAGAATCTTTTGGGTATTGTTTGCGGCCTGTTCTGCACCGGATAATTCCATTCTTCCTCCGGGAAAATAATCATTCTGAACGTCGATAATTAATAATGCGGTGTTTTCCATGTTTCTTTTTTGTTGTGCATTGATTGTTGTTAATGAAAATAAAGCGAGGCATAAAGCCAGGGCATTTCTGAATAATTTTTCCATTTTTTTACATTTTTAAAATTTATGGAACAAAATTAGTGGAGCTCTCATTAGCAGCATTTGAACTAGTTCAAAAAACAAACATTATTGTTGCATTTTAGCGAAAAATTAATCTTAAAAAGACTGTGTAATTTTAAAAAATAACCCTAAATTACGCTATCTTTTGAATAAAAAAAGATTCTATTAATGTTGAAAAAACATTAAATTTGCCCACATTGATATTATGGATAAAAAGACACAGACAAAACCGACGGAATCGCCTGATAAAGGCAAAATCTTATCTAAGCCGCGTATATTTTTCGGGCTTACTTTTATACTGTTTTCTGTCGTTCTCGCATTTTCATTCGTCTCTTATTTGATGAACTGGAAGGCGGATCAGAGCCAGGCAGGCACTATGACCGACAAGACGATAAAATCTTCAAATATTTTCGGGAAGGTCGGCGACTGGCTTGGGAATATTTTTATATTCGAAAGTATAGGAATTGCTTCGTTTATTATTGCCTTCTTATTTTTGGTTGTGGGAACTCTTATCCTCAAAAAAAGAACTTTCAAGCCCTGGAAAACCATCGGGCATTCTTTGTTCTTCATCTGCTGGCTGCCTATTTTCATGGGTGCAGTAACGAAAGGACAGGGTGTTCTGGGAGGTGTTTACGGATATCAGATCATGGATTATCTGAATGCCATCATCGGACCCGTTGGGCTTTGGGTGGTACTGGCTTCGAGCATTCTTTTATATTTTATTCTGGAATTCAATCTTCGTCCGAGTTCTATTAAATCGAGACTGGACAAGATCAATGACAGCACAATTGGCAAGGTAAAATCGATGATGCCGAGTTCAGAGGAAAATTTTGAAGCAGATACGGAACTGGAAGAAGAGATTGATGAAACGCCTAATATTACAGTTACAGATCTGAATGATAAAGATAAGCCGAAAGAACAGGAGCCTATCAGTGTTCCAAAAGGATTTCCTGAAGTTCAGCCCGTAACCAGTTTAGAACCTATCGTTACACCTAACCAGACTTCTTTCGACGAGGAAGAAAAACCTGTCAGCTTAAATCTGAATACCAAACCATCCGTTCCCACTTCAACGCCTGAACAGGCTTTTGATATGGCACCTGTGAGCCCGGCCATCACTCCGGTTCCTCCGGCTGCGGCACCAGCTCAGGACAATATTAAATTCAATGTGGAAGTGGCACCGGTAGTTGATATTCTGGATGACTCGGACAGAAAGTCTCAGGAACTGGTAGAAAAACACGGGCTGTATGATCACAAGCTTGATCTGGCAGGTTTCCAGATGCCGACCGTAGAACTGCTGAAAGACTACGGAAGCGAAGAAATCTCCATCAATAAAGAAGAATTAGAAGAAAATAAAAATAAAATTGTAGGCCTTTTAAAGAATTTCAATGTTGGAATTTCTGAGATCAAGGCGACGATCGGGCCAACGGTTACTTTATATGAAATTGTACCTGAAGCGGGAATCAGAGTATCGGCTATTAAGAAACTACAGGATGACATTGCCCTGAATCTTTCCGCACTTGGAATCAGGATCATTGCGCCGATGCCTGGAAAAGGAACCATCGGAATTGAGGTTCCGAGAAAGAATCCTACCATGGTTTCCATGCGTTCTGTAATTGCATCTCACAAATTCCAGAATACGGATATGGATCTTCCGGTGGTTTTCGGAAAAACAATTTCCAACGAAGTCTTTATGGCTGACCTTGCAAAAATGCCTCACTTACTGATGGCGGGTGCTACAGGACAGGGTAAATCTGTCGGAATTAATGCAATCCTTACTTCCCTTCTTTATAAAAAACACCCGAGCGAACTGAAATTCGTTATGGTGGATCCTAAAAAAGTGGAACTTTCTTTATATTCAAAAATTGAAAGACATTATCTGGCTAAACTTCCGGATGCTGATGAAGCCATCATCACCGATACCAATAAAGTGATCAACACCCTGAATTCTCTTTGTGTGGAAATGGACACCCGTTATGATCTTCTTAAAAATGCATTCTGTAAAAACTTAAAGGAATACAATAAGAAATTTACTGAGAGAAAATTGAATCCTGAGAACGGCCACCGTTTTCTACCCTATATTGTATTGGTCGTAGATGAATTTGCAGACCTTATCATGACGGCCGGAAAAGAGGTTGAACTTCCGATCGCGAGACTGGCACAGCTTGCAAGAGCTGTAGGAATCCACCTGATTGTGGCAACCCAGAGACCTTCCGTGAATGTAATCACAGGTATGATTAAGGCTAACTTCCCGGCCAGAGCGGCGTTCAGAGTAATTTCCAGTGTGGATTCTAGAACAATCCTTGATTCTCCGGGTGCAGATCAGCTGATCGGTAAGGGAGATATGCTTTATTTCAACGGAAATGAAATTTTGAGGCTTCAGTGTGCATTCGTAGATACCCCTGAAGTGGAAAGACTTGCAGAATACATCGGCGAACAGAAAGGATATTCATCTGCATTCCTGCTTCCGGAATTCGTTTCTGAAGATTCTACCAGCACAGTAGGAGCTTTCGATCCGAATGAAAAGGATGCTCTATTTGAAGAGGCAGCAAGAATTATTGTTTCTACCCAGCAGGGTTCTACTTCCATGCTGCAAAGACAGCTGAAACTGGGTTACAACAGAGCAGGAAGAATCATGGACCAGCTTGAGGCAACCGGTATTGTAGGAGGATTTAACGGAGCCAAAGCCAGAGAGGTCATTATCAGTGATCTTCATTCTTTGGAACAGTTTTTGGAAGATCTGCGTAATTAAAGGGAAAATGCTTCATCAGTTTAAACCCTGAAGCATGGGAATGTATAAAGTTTATTAAATAAGAAAATGAAAAATATTATATCAAAAATCATAGTCGGAAGTTTTGTAGTAGGTGCAGTAGGATTTGCAGAGGCACAGAAAATTGATGCGAAAGCTAAAAAGATCCTTGACGATATCACAGCAAACTACAACTCTAAAAAGAATTCTTACTTTAAGTTTTCTTTCGGAACCGGCTTGAACGGGCAGGTGACTAAAACAGAACCGGGAATTTATTATTCTGCAGGAGATAAATACAAGCTGAAAATCATGGATACGGAACAGATCTTTGACGGAAGCAAAATTTACAACATCAATGCAGATGATATGGAGGTAACGGTTGCAAAACCTAACGGCAGCGGCAGCATGTTCTCCCCTATCAACTATCTTACGACCTACAGAAATGATTACAACGTAACCTATAACGGGAAAAAGAATGTAAACGGAGTGAATGCGGATTTCATAAAATTAACTCCAGTAAAGTCAAACGGAATAAAATATGTGTATCTTTTTGTAGATTCCGCGAAGAAACAAATGGTAAAGCTTGAGCAGCACGGGAACAATAAAGACGTCGCGGTAATTGCCATCAAAGAATACAAAGAAAACCAGGATCTGGACGCGAATATGTTTGTTTTTGACAAGAATAAGTTTAAAAACTACGTGATCACAGAATTGTAAATAAAAAGTAATAAAAAATTACAGGAGCCACAATTAAACTTTGTGGCTTTTTCATTAATTTTGGCGCATGTTAAAAATACTAGACCGATATATCATAAAAACCTTCTTTGGACCGTTTTTCTTTATATTCAGCGTTTTGTTTTTCATCTTTATTGTAAACATTATCTGGGTTCAGCTGGGGCAGTTCATGGGAAAAGGATTAAGCTACTGGCAGATCCTCAAACTTCTTTTTTACCTTGGGGTAAGTGTTGTCAGCCTGGTACTCCCGCTTACGATCCTTCTGGCGAGCATTATGTCTTTTGGAGAATTTGGGGAACGTTATGAGCTTGCTGCCATGAAAGCCGCCGGAATCTCCCTGACGAGAGTGATGGCACCTCTTATGGGAGTCGTCATCGTACTGGCAGTCATGCTGTTCTTTTTCTCCAACAATATCATTCCTGATTTTCAAAAGAAGGCGAAGAATATGCTGTTCAATATCGCGCAGACTAAACCGGCACTGAATTTTACACCGGGACAGTTCATTGACCAGATTCCGGGATACATGGTAAAATTTGATAAAATTTACGGGGAAAACCAGGAAACCCTTGAGGGAGTATTCGTACACAGAAAAGCCAGTACGTATGAAAACCAGCAGTCTATTGTAGCGGAAAAAGGAAAATTTGTTCCTGCAGCCAACAAGAACTTCCTGAAACTGGAGCTGTATAACGGGTACGTATTCGAAGATAATTTCGCTGGAAAAGGTGAAAATGTAAGACTTAAGCAACCGGATCAGGCCATCAAATTTGACACACTGGTTTCACACTTTGATATTGCTGAACTCATTAACAAAGCGATAGAAAAGGAACAGATTACCGATGATTACCGTTTCCAGACTTATGGCCAGCTTAACGAAACTGTCACTAAAAACAAAAAGGATAATAAAGTATTTTTCTCCAATATCAGTGATGATGTCCTGAGCCAGACCAATTCAGTAATCACGTACATGGACAAAAGCAAATCCAAAGCAGTACCCAAACAGCAGGTTAAGCTGGATACCGTGAAAGGAGAGAAAAAGCTGCAAATCCTGTTCAATTCATACAACAGACTTGAAAACCTGAAAACGACAAGTGAAGGAAAAAAAGCTGAATTCAGCTCCAATATCAAATACTTCAGCAAGGTGGTGATCTACCAGCAAAGAATTATTTCTTATTCTGTAACCTGTATTATTTTCTTCCTGATTGGGGCAAGTTTGGGATCTATCATCAGAAAAGGAGGAATGGGACTTCCGGTGATTATTGCCATCATTATTTTCATTGTGTTCTATGTAATGAATCTTGGTATTGAGAATATTGCATGGGGCGGTGGAATGAATCCTTATCTTGCCGCCTGGCTTCCCAACCTTATCCTGCTTCCTTTCGGAGTCTGGATGACGTATAAAGCCCTTACAGATTCTCAACTGTTTGATGCTGAAAAATACAAAGCATTACTTAAACCGATTACGAAAAGGTTTTCGAAGAGCAAAGAACATAAGAGATATCAATAGTTTCTTTTATTTAAAAATTGAAAGATTGAATTATTTAAAATTATACAGGCCCGGAAATTCCGGGTCTTTTTATTGGTGGCTTGTGCTACCTTAAAACCCCAGAAGGCTTTCCCACCGAACGCTTTTTTATGCCATTATTTTTTTTGTACTTTTATCAGACACCAAAACACAACTACCTTATGAAAACGATATTCTTTACTGCAATTCTGCTTTTGGCTGTTTCATGTAAAAATGACAAGGAGAAAACTGTTTCGGAAAAACTGGTTTTAACCGACAGCTCAACCGTAAAAAAAGATCCGGTACAGACGGAAAATTCATCAGATCCTATGGAAGAAATCAAAAAAGAATATGCCGCTCTTCAGACCCAGCTGAAAGCCCAAAAACTAAGTTCCAAAGGCTTTACTTATAACTGCAACGACGAAAGGTCAGGGAAAGTGACATTCTATTCCGATCAGAAGGGAATCAGAATTATTGAGCATTCTTATGATGAATACAGCCATTTTGGTTCAACGGAACAGTATTTCATCAAAGACGGAAATTTGTTCTTCATTTTTAAAAAAGACACAGGATGGAATTTCGATGGAGGTACCCCGGAAAAGCCCATCACAAAAGACGACATCACGGAAAGCCGCATCTATCTCCAAAATAATAAACCTATCAAATGCCTAGAGAAGCAGTATTCCATAAGATCGAATGCCACTGAGAAACCTTCTCCTGACAAAATTCCAGGTAAGGAAACCCAATGTAATACGGATGAGCTTATAAAAACCTATCAGGCTCTGCTAAAAAACAAAGATCAGAAAGGAGAAATAAAATGTCTGTAAAAACAAAAAGAGGCTTCATAAGAAACCTCTTTTTTATAGATCAAATCTGAACATTATACTTTCATAATTTCAGCTTCTTTCGTCTTAAGATGATCGTCACAAAGCTTAACGTATTTGTCGGTAAAGCCCTGGATTTCTTCTTCCACACCTTTTACAACATCTTCAGAAACTCCGTCCAGTTTTTTAAGTTCTTTCAATCCTTCCTGTCTTGCGTTTCTTACTGTTACTTTGGTCTGCTCGGCTTCTACTTTAGCCTGTTTTGCCAGTTCCCTTCTTCTTTCCTCCGTTAAAGGCGGAACATTCAGGATAATATTTTCCCCGTTATTAGAAGGTGCAAAGCCTAAATTTGAATTGATGATCGCTTTTTCAATAGCACCAATAGCTGTTCTGTCCCAAGGTTGAATAGAAATGGTCATGGCATCCGGCACAGAAACATTCGCAACCTGGTTAATAGGAGTCGGAGCTCCGTAATATTCCACCATTACATCCTGAACCATTGATGTAGAAGCACGTCCTGCTCTGATTCTTTGAAATGCATGATCCAAGTGCTTTACAGCTGCATCCATGTCTTGCTTTACAGATTCTAATATAAGATCTAATTCTTCCATTATATAGTTAAAATTTGATAAATTACACATTATTCAATACATGTTGAAAATCAATCAGTTAAGATTTGTAAAATCTATATTTTTGACTGTTTTCTTACTATTTTTTACTATCTAGTGTGCAAAAATAACATTTGTTTTTAATTATATAAAGATTTAGTAACTATATTTTTCACATAACAGGAATTTATTTTACACTGCAAGTCGACCAATCCTTACTTCCTTACAACCCGGCATTACAATTACACAAATTTCTAAATGCAGCTTAAAGAGCCTGCAGTATTAATTCTGAAATCTGTTCCATTCCTTTATCTCCTGGGTGAAGACCTATACCTTCAGACTTCCAGATAGAAGCGTTATTCTTGTTTGAAATATCATTTTTTGCTTTGCTGAGAGGATTATCTGAAACAGCATCCATATCTATAAATGTAGAATTTGTCTGTTTTGCAATCTTTTTCATATCAGCAAAATTAACCTTCGTTTTAAAGAATGGTGATAGTACAATCGTCTTTTTGGGTGCAATAACTTTCACGAGTTCCACAGATGTATTTTTGAATATCTCTGCATTCTCAGCACTGACGTTGTCTCCTAACTGATAAATTAATACGTCAGGCTCAAACATTTTTAAATCTTTAATTTTTTTCGCATTAAAATCTATTTGGTCTGGATTTCTTTCTATAAAAGAATAGTTTGCATACCGAAGAATGATATTCCCCTTTTGCTTGTTCAATTTATCAAATAAAAGATGTACATAATCATTCTCCAGTCTGGAAGCCGCCATACCGCTTTCATACTTCCAACCTATATCTTCAGCAATTGGATGGGTGGTAATGCTATTGCCAATTACCAGGACTTTATATGTTATGCTCCCTGTTGTTCTCGAAGTAATTTCTTTGTATTCCGGAAATGTTACATTGTTCATGTCCTCAAGTTTACCGTGTTTAGTACAGGAAACAAAAAGCAATGCAAAAAATACCTTTCTCATGATTAAATTTTTGCAAAAAAAAATAATAATCATAAGTCACGATTACGGGAATCCGTAAGTATCCTTTTTTGAATCATTATAAAACATAAAAAGGAAAATTTATTGCTTTTAGATCTGCTTTGAATACAAGCCTTTTAGCCAAATATTATAAATTGGGAGAACTTTATTGAAGTAACTAAAAGTCTTTGTTTGTTTTATAGGTCTTAACAGAATATAAGGCCTTGTTTATTAATGAAGATATGTCTGAGATGAGATTGGATTCCTTTTAAGAACCTAAACATTAGATTGAGAATAGTAGTTTGCTTTTTATTAAAGGTGAATTTGAAAGATCCCTTTTTCTTTCATAAGCCTGATGCTTTAAAATGCCTTACTGTAATAAGATTTCAACCTCTGGGATGGTAAAATTGCTTTCTTTTAGGGCTTCATTCAAATTTTAAACGACCTTCAACAGCTTTGGTTAAATCCTCAGCGGCTGAAAGTCGTTCAGTATTATTGGGGAATATTTATCCCTTTGTATTTTTTTATAACCTCTTGAGGCTCGGCATCACATAAATAAACATACAAAACAAACAGCTTATTTTCATACTGTTAAACTACACATTTTTATAAATGATAAGTAATAAGTAATTTTGATACTGCTATCTCCTACCTATTATCTGCTACCTGACTACAAATCCACCAAAGTCCCTACATTCTCCCCATCTACAATTCTTTCCAGATTCCCGTCCTTATTCATATCGAATACAATGATCGGCAATTTATTTTCATGGCTTAAAGTGAAGGCAGTCATATCCATTACTTTAAGGTTTTTGGCATACACCTCGTCGAATGACAGTGAATTGTATTTTACAGCATCAGCATTCTTTTCCGGATCGCTGTCGTAGATTCCGTCTACTCTGGTTCCTTTTAAGATCACATCGGCACCAATTTCAATAGCTCTTAAAGTGGCAGCTGTATCGGTAGTAAAATAAGGGTTTCCGGTTCCGGCCCCGAAGATCACTACTCTTCCTTTTTCAAGGTGTCTTACCGCTCTTCTTTTGATGAAAGGCTCAGCTACTTTGTCCATTTCAATGGCAGACTGAAGTCTCGTTTTGATTCCTGCATCTTCCAGAGCTCCCTGAAGTGCCATTCCGTTGATCACGGTGGCCAGCATTCCCATATAGTCTCCCTGCACTCTGTCCATTCCTTTTGCAGCTCCTGCTACTCCACGGAAAATGTTTCCTCCTCCAATGACGATCGCTACTTCACAGCCTTTTTCTACTACTTTTTTGATCTCGGCAGCATATTCCTGCAGTCTTTCATTGTCTATACCATATTGTCTGTTCCCCATTAAGGCCTCGCCGCTCAGTTTCAGAAGGATTCTTTTGTATTTCATCTTTATTTTTTAATAAACTTTACCGGAGCAGTTTCTCCGAAATTTGATTTTGCAAATATAATCATTAAAAATATTGAAAAAAGAAAAATATTTACGCAGAAATAATGTCAGAAATATTTTGATAAGTACGAAAAAGGATTATTTTTGCATTAATTATAAATTGAATTGAAGAAAATTGTCATTTTTTCATTATTTCTGTCAGGAATTGTTTCTTATGCGCAAACAGGAACAAATGTTTATCCTTTCTTAAACATCCCTGTATCTGCCCGGCAGGCTGCCTTAGGCGGCGATGCAATTTCCATCAGAGACCATGATGTTTCCTTTGCTATTGCAAACCCGGCCCTTTTAAACAGAGATTCAGATAAGCAGCTTTCAGTGAATGCAGCCACTTACCTTGCTGATTCCAAATATGGAACAGTAGCGTACGCCAGAGACTTTGACAACGGGCATATGGCCACCATAAATGCGAGATACATGACCTACGGAAGTACTCCCAGAACTGACGAAAGCGGGGAACAGAACGGGGAATACAAAGCTTCGGATGTAGCCATCGGTGCCGGATATGCCTACCAGTTTGAAGAAGACTGGACCATTGGCGGAGGCATCAATTTCGTCACTTCAAAAATAGACAACTATACCTCTTCTGCTGTTTCAGGAACCGCAGGAATCACCTATCATAATAAAAAGAATAAAGAAGTTCTGTCCCTTGTCCTTAGAAATTTCGGTTTTCAGCTGAAATCATTCAACGGAACCAGAGAGAACCTTCCGTTCAGGATAGATATGGGTTATACCAGAATTCTAAAAGCCATACCGCTTGCCATTACCATTACCGCCCACGATCTTCAGCAGTTTGATATTTCGCAGGAATATAATGTAAACGGTCAGGAAGTAGGCTTCGGAAGAAAACTGGCAGACCACTTCTCCGTAGGTGCGGAACTCTTCCCGGAAAAAGCTTTCAACATCAGGCTTGGATATAATGCGAAAAGAGGAAATGAACTTGCTGTAGCAGATCAGAGAAACTTTTCAGGACTTTCCGGCGGATTTGGAATCAAGCTGAGAAGATTCCGTATAGACTATGCTCATATCCGTTATCACAACTCTTCCAATGTAAACCAGATTGGTGTTTCTATGGACCTTAGCAGCCACGCAGGAGAATAAATAAAAGACAAAATCTACATAACAATGTAGATTTTTTTCTTTACAACCTTGATTTTCTAAAAAAAATCTTGAAATTTGCGGTATGAAAAAACCTGTAATAGCTATCGATGGGTACTCGTCTACCGGAAAAAGTTCAATCTCTAAAGTCATTGCCGAAAAACTGGGTCTTATACATCTGGATACCGGCGCGCTTTACAGAGGGGTTACATGGTTTGCTTTACAGAACTGCACAGATGCGGATGACGCCATTGATCTCAACAAGCTGTTCTCTTCATTAGACCAGATAGAACTTGAATTCAGAAATGATCATGGTGAACTGGTTTTGTACCTTAATCATATTGATATTTCCAAACAGATCCGTACCAATGAAGTGTCCGATAATGTAAGTATTGTGGCCAAACAGAAAGAAGTAAGAGACTTCCTGCTTCACTCCCAGCGCTCGCTGGCAGAAAAAGGCGGCATTATTATGGACGGACGTGACATAGGGACAGTAGTTCTGCCAAATGCTGACTATAAATTCTTTCTTACTGCCAGTATTGACGAAAGAACCAACAGAAGATATTTTGAATTGGCAGGATTGGGAATCCAGGCAGACAGGGAACAGGTAAAACAAAACCTGATAGACCGCGATAAGATCGACAGTGAAAGGGAAATAGCCCCTTTGAAGCAGGCTGAAGACGCTATTGTGATCGACAATACAGTGCTTACCAAAGAAGAAACGATAGATCTCATTTTATCATATATCAAGAAGATTTAACAATTTTTAATAGGTACAGGGCCTCCTTTGGTATACAAATTGTACATTTTAACTCAGTAAAAAAACTAATATTTATTAACTATTAAAAAAGCTTAAAATGTCGAAAAACGGAAAAAATACAGCAGGTATATTGGCAGGACTTCTTGCAGGTGCTGCAGCAGGTGTAATCTTAGGAATGCTTTATGCACCGGAAGAAGGTAAAGAAACCAGAAAAAAAATCAAAAATAAGGCTGATGATTTAAAAGATCAGGCTAAAAACAAATACGGTGAGGTTTCTGAAAGAGTTAAAGATCAGTACAGCAATATTTCTTCTACTTTCAAAGAAACAGCGAACAGTGTAGCTCATACGGTAAAAGACGGATATGACAAATACAAAGATCAGATAGTTTCCAAAACTGCAGACGTAGTAAAGGATGTAGAAGCCGAGCTGAACGATCTTAAAAAATAAATAGTTTATTTTTTGAGTAAATTATGGGAAGGAACTTTTTGAAAGAAGTTCCTTTTTTTGTAACTTTAAAAAAAAACAATGATAGAGACTATTAAAGAATATGCATCAAAGAGAATAGATCTTCTGAAAATAGAAGCCACTGAAAAATCTTCTCTTTCTGCTGGGCTCATTACCTACTTTGTAGTGCTGCTAGTTGCTTTTACTTTTTTTATTATCCTTTTTAACTTTGGTATTGCGTTTCTTATTGGCAAAGCGCTGGACAATACTTCTTACGGATTCCTTATTGTAGCCGGGTTTTATGTAGTGATCATGGGATTCATTATTTCTTTCAAAACCAAAATTGTCAATATGGTAGCAGATCAGGTTATTAAATTTTTAAATCATTAAGCTATGGGCAGAAAATACGAAAGCATTGAGGAATTAAGAAGGAAGAAAAAACTGCTCCAAGGCGAAATCAATGACCTGGAAAACCTTCTTACTTTTAAAAATACAAAAGAAAGCCTGAGTGCCTTCACCAATGGCCTTACCGATCAGTATCTGCAGGAAAAAGTAGATGAAGACGGTGATGAAAAAGTAGTGCTCCGCAAGGATGTCATCGCCAGACAGCTGACCTCTGAAGTGAAGGATCTCCTGATCAATAAAAATACCGCGGTAGGCATTGCAAGCAGTGCACTAGGCGGCAATGTAACGGACAGCCTGATAAAGCTAGGCATCACAGCAGTCGTGGGAAATTATGCTAAAAAAAGCATGAAAAGCCCGAACTGGAAGAAAAAACTTCTCGGAGCAGCCATGATCTACCTCGCTCCTATTGCTTTGAAGTATGTCAGAAAGAAGCTGGAAGTCTATCAGAAAAATAAAAGTGTTTCGAGCTTGGAACAATTAATATAGAAATTAGAAGCTAGATATTAGAATTTAGTTAGTGTACGTCCAAGTATCATTATTAGTTTTAAATTAACCTTGAATTCTAACGAGAAGAATATTTTATTTTTTAACTAAAATTTCTAACCTCTAATATCTAGCTTCTAACCTCTAATTTCTATTTCGAAAACAGCTGTCCCAGAATAATCCCCGCCGCCATGGAAACATTCAAGCTTTCTGTAGACTGGGATTTTCCGAATCTTGGGATTGTTATGCATTTCTGAAGGAGTTTTTCCGTTTCCGGTCTCATGCCGTTTCCTTCATTTCCTAAAATCAGGTTCAGTTTCTCCGGCTTTTCGAAAGTGTAAATATTCTCCCCTTCCATATCCGTTCCTATATTGATATTCTTCGTTTCAGAAAGATATTCCACAAGGTTGGTGTATACCAGATTAACTCTGGTAAATGAACCCATCGTTGCCTGGATTACTTTGGGATTGTAAAAATCCACGGTATCTTCACTGCAGATAATCTGTTCTATTCCGAACCAGTCTGCCAAACGGATAATGGTTCCCAGATTTCCGGGATCCTGGATTCCGTCAAGAACCAGCTGAACATTTTTATCCTCCATTTTTTCTTCCTCAGCCAGATAACAAACCGCGATGGAATCTTTGGGGGTTTTAAGGAAACTTATTTTTCTCAGCTCATTTTCAGTGATCTGGATCACAGGAGCATCGGTCCGGTCCAATTTTTGCGGATCGGTAGAAAATATTTCTTTAACTTTAAAATTAGATTCAGAAAGTTCACAAATGATTTTATTACCTTCAACCAAAAACAAATTGTATTTTTGTCTGAACTTCTTTTTATCTAAAGACTGTAAAACTTTTATTGTATGAGCTGTAAGCATTATAAGAATTCTCCTCAAAAATATTATAAAATTATCTCATTTGCAACATTTGTTGGTCTCCTTTATGCGTGCAGTACAACTAAAAAAGTTCCGGATGGCGAATACTTGCTTACCAAAAACAACTTTGAGTTTGAAGATAAGAAAGAATCTTTCGATGAAGAACTGAAAGATTACGTTCAGCAGAAGCCCAATAAAAAGCAGCTTCTTTTCATGCCGCTGAGTTTAGGATTTTACAATATGGCCAATCCTAAGTATGATACACTCCTCAACGAATACATGACTTACCCGAGTGAAATGAGAAATCAGAAACTGAGAGATTCTCTTTTCCTTAAGTATGATATGAAAAACAGTGTAGGAAAAACACTCTTTTTAGACCGTCTTCTTCACAGCTGGGGAACGCCGCCGGTAATCCTGGATCAGACGAGAAGTGAAAAAAGCACCGAGTCCATTGAAAAAAGGCTTACCTACCGGGGGTTCTGGGATGCAGATGTACATGTTAAGCATGATATAGATTCTGCCTCTAAAAAAGCAACCGTTAATTACTTTGTTAAACATAACGATCCCACCTACATTAAGGATTATTATTACAATATAACCGACCCTTACGTTAAAGGACTTTACTGGCAGAAGCTCAACAAAAGTCTCATCAGATCCGGACAAAGGCTGGACCAGACCGTTCTTGAGAAAGAAGTAACGAGAATCACAGAGCTGATGCGGGAAAACGGATATTACAGGTTTAATAATACCAATGAAGAGGTATATTTTGTAGCAGACTCCCTGAAAAGCAAAAAACAGGTTCCTTTAACTCTGGAAATCCATAAAGATTCAGCTGACCATCGCTATAAAGTGGCCACCATAGGAAATATTGATGTAGCGATTGTTAACGAAGCGGGCGATTTTATGAAAAACACCGTGAAGGACAGCTTAAGAAGGATCAGGTTCCATAAAATGGATGACAGTTATAAGACATCATCCTTATGGAGAGCCGTGATCGTAGACCACAAAAAGGTTTATGACCAGAAAGCCCTGGACCTTACAAAGAGAAATTTCCTTGCGATGAATAACTTCAGTATTCTGAAGGCCAGGGATTCTTTGAGAAGAGGTGGAACTACCGCTCCTAATGACAGCATCGTGGACGTTCTTTACGTCCTAAAACCGCTTCCAAAATATGAACTTAAACTGGGAACGGATATCAATTACTCCCAGCTTCTGAATCTTGGGGTATCCCCTTCTGTAGACCTTACGACGAGGAATGTCTTCAAAGGGGCAGAAAACCTTTCAACCAGTATTTCGGGGACATTCGGGTCGATAAGAAGTACCAAAAATATTGATAAAAGAGATATTGCCTACGAGATTTCAGCGCAGGCTTCCCTTAATTTCCCGAGACTTCTTCTCCCGTTTGATTATTATAAACTTCTCCCGAAAAGATATACGCCGACATCTTCCATTCTTTTAGGAGCATCGGTACAGAATAACATCGGTTTGGGAAGGGTCAACTTTAATACCGGACTGAATTATCAGGCGAATGTGAATGATCAGGTTTCGCACAGGCTTACCCTTTTCAATACCCAGGTCAGTCTTACAAAAAACAAAGACGCCTATTATGATTATTTCGCCAATGATGAGATTATAAGAGATGATATGTTTACCAACTATTTCTCTACTAAACCACCAGAACTTGCACAGCAGTTCAATTCCGGACAGATCAGTATTGATGCTGTTTCCGAGATGATTCTGAATGATGATGCTTACATGGCTTCGCTTGATAAGAAAGGCCAGGATCTTCTGCTGGCGTTTATGGGATCTCTTGTGAACAAAGACAGACAGACCCAGGATATCCTTATTTCTTCCATGATCTATAATTTTGTGTACAGTGAGATCGGTAAAAAAGATTATCCGAACGCTTTCTATTTTAACGGAAAAGTAGAGCTTGCAGGTAATATTTTAAGCATATTCAACCAAAAAAGAGATGCAGGAGGTGTTGTAACCAATCCGCAAAGAACCATATTTGGTATTCCTTATGCACAATTTGTAAAATTTGATATTGACACCCGGAAATATTTTAAATTCAACGGAAATCAGACCTTAGTTTTACGCCAGTTTATCGGAGTCGGTATTCCTTACGGGAACTCTACGGACATGCCTGTCATCAAATCTTATTTCAACGGCGGATCCAATGATATCAGGGCTTGGGTAGCATTTGGAGGATTAGGTCCTTCAGATTCTCAGATCGACGAGAGAGTCCGTACGTATATGACGAACAATGTAAAGCTGACCACGAATATTGAATACAGAATTCCCTTCAATGAAATGTATGAAGGTGCCTTATTTACGGATATTGGAAACACATGGAGCCTTAGAAAACCCGATGGAACCGGAGGCTATGGAGATGAGTTTAAATTCAATAAATTCTTAGGCCAGATGGGGATCGGAAGTGGATTGGGACTTAGAGTAAATGTAGCTTATATTACATTCAGACTTGACCTTGCCTACAAGATCTACGACCCGAATAAACCTGATGGAGACCGATGGAGATTTAAAAACTTCCAGCCATTCAAACCTACTTTGAATATTGCCTTCGGATATCCTTTCTAATCCGGAGAAATTCCCAATATAAAATACACTACAGCAATCACCCTGGCGAGTACTTCCCTCGCCTGGTTTCTGTAGTAGCTTTCAGGCTTGCTGACATCCTGAGCATCGAAGCCCAGGGCATTCATATTGTTGTTCCTTGCGAAAAACAGCGCACGCAGATTGTGAAACCCCTGTGATACAATAATGACATCTTTCTTTTTGTAAACATCTTTACAGCGCAGAATGCTTTTGTAGGTATTGAATCCCTTTGGATCTTCTATAATAATATCCTCCGGAACGCCTTCCTGCTTCACCAGATATTTCTTCATGGCAGCCGGCTCGTTATAGCCTTTGCTTTTTTCTCCGCTTACAATGATTTTTTTAATTTTTCCGTGATGATAAAGAAGTGCCGCCGCATCCATTCTTTTGGTAAAATAGGGATTGGACATCCCTGATCTCATCTTTGGAGAAGTTCCCAGAACCAAGGCAACTTCCCTTGGCGGAATTTTCGAGATCTTTGTATAGGTACGGCCATTGGTGAGCCCGAAAACCCACGCATTGCAGAGGCATATCAACAGAATACCTATTTCTGCTGATACAACACCCAAGTTAAATATGTTTCTGATAACTCTCAACTCAGATCAAAGTTAAGCTTTATTTTCTTACTTTTTACAATAGACATGCACGCCAGTATTTTACCCTGAGCTTCTTCTTTTTCTGTTAAATATTCATTTTCAAGGAGTTCCACTTCCCCATCTTCAAGATAACATTCGCAGCTTCCACAAATCCCTGATTTGCAGGAGTAAGGCACCGGAAAATTCTGGACTAGAAGCTGCTGCAGGATCTTTTCTTTATTGTTCGGAAGAACGGTTTCATAGTCTTTTCCAAGCATTTTGAAGGCTACTTCCACATCTTCGATCAAAGGAAATTCTTTTTCCAGAGGATAAATATCATCATTATATTCTTCAAAAAGTTCAAAATGAATGTTCTTTTTCGGAATTCCATGATGGTAGCAGGCATTGGCCAGTGCTTTGATCATTTCTCCCTTACCACAGATCAGTACTTCATCTACGGCATCCCAGATGGTAGACTCCTCATCGGTATCATCCAGGTGAAGGATCTGGTTAATAATAAGACTCAGTTTCTTTTCATCCAGCCTTCCGTAGAAAAGCTGATCGGCCGTTTTCTCCCGGGAAAAAAAGTAAAAAATCTGAAGCCTCTCCCCGCAGGTTCTGGCAAGATTATCCAGCTGATCGCGATAAATCAATTCATCTGAGTTTTTATTTCCAAAGAACAGAAACAGCCTTGTTCGCGGTTCGGTGTGCAAAATATGTTTAAAATGGCTCAGAATCGGGGTGATTCCTATTCCTGCCGCAAAAGCAACAATCGTCCTGAATTCACTGGGTTTGGAAACCAGCGTAAATCTTCCTGAGGGCTCTCCTACCATCAACTCATCACCAACATTATAATTTTTGGAAAGCTCAAAAGTGGCACCTTCAGAAGAATTCACCTTTATTCCAAGGCATATTTTTTTCTCATACGGAGCTGAGGTCATGGAATAATCGTTAATGACTTCCTGCCCATGGGCCATGAATTTTATACTGACAAACTGCCCGGCTTCAAACTTAAAATTATCCTGTAAATTCCCGGGAATCTCGAATTCCAGAGAAAAAGTATTTTTGGTAAGTTGTACCTTTTTCGCTATTTTTAACGGATGAAACTGTATCAGTTTCCCTTTATAGATTTGTTGTTCCATACTTCAATTCAAAAATAGTCAAAAAATAATTTATGAAGAAGATAATTTTATCCGCGCTTATCCTCACGGCTTTGTACAGCTGTAAAAAAGAAAGCCAAAAAACGGAAGACATGCTTGCCGCAGATTCCGTTTCCGTATCAGAACCAACAACTTCTGCAACGGGAGCTTATACTTCGAAAGAACTTTCTCCGGAAAAACTTGGGGAATATCTGGCGCAGAAAAACGACACTTTATACGTGACCAATTTCTTTGCAACCTGGTGCGGACCGTGCATGAGGGAAATTCCACATTTTAAGAACAAAATGCAGGAATTAAAAGATAAACCGGTAAAATTTACTTTTATCAATCTTGATGATAAAGCGGAATGGAACACTTCTGTGAGAATGTTTGGCCAGGAGAATAATCTTACCCGGAATATCATCCTTCTGGATGGCCAGCAATTGGATCCTACTTTTTTTACCAGTAACTTCAAGCAGTGGGACGGAGGTTCTATTCCTTTCACCTATTTAAGAAAAGGAGATCAAACCGATGAGTATTTAGGCATGATGACTGAGGAAGTTCTGAATGTTAAAATCGACGCTCTTTTAAAATAATACATCCAGATTTTTTCTGATCATGTCAAAAAAATTCAAAATCCTGTGTTTACTGCTGGCGGCCGCCATTCTACTGATTGTGGTCATCAACCTGAACACAGGATTTTTAAGTTTAACCCTTCAGGATTTCCTGCAGGATTCCGCCCAAAGCCAGATTGCTGAGATCCGAATCAACCGCGTTCTCGTTATGCTGTTGGCGGGAATTTCAATTCCCACTTCCGGCTTTCTGATGCAGGAATACTTTCAGAATCCGCTGGCCGGCCCGGATATTTTAGGGATTACATCCGTAGCCAGTTTATCAGTTGCCTTCTACATTTTTTTCTCCCATGATCTTCTGATTCCGGAATTTTTGCAGAACAGCTTTCTCAGTCTTTCCGCCATCACAGGAAGCCTGGGGCTGATGCTGATTCTTCTTTCCATGTCGAATAAGTTTCAGGATAAATCCTACCTTATTATATTCGGATTCCTTATTTCGGCATTTGCCGGTGCTGTCGTTTCACTGCTGCAATTCTATGCAGAGAATCAGAGCCTCAAAAACTACATTTTATGGTCTTTCGGAGCCAATAATATGGTGACGAGGAATCAGATTTATGTTTTGGCTATTCTGGTTTTCATAGGCCTGTTTATCTGCTTTAAATCCATAAAACCGCTGATTGGAAATTCATTGGGAACCTCTTATGCACAGAGCCTGGGCGTGAATTTAAAACAGTTGAAGCTATTGATCATCGTGGCATCTTCCCTGCTTTCCGCTTCTATTACCGCCTTTTTGGGCCCTATTTTATTTGTGGGAATTATTGTTCCGCACTTCTGCAGACTCATTTATAATCCATCCAAGTTATGGCAGCAATGGATTCTGAATATGTTTCTGGGAATGCTCGTGATGCTCCTTTTCTCTGTAGTTGCTGAAAAAACACAGATTCCTATGAATGTGATAAGCTCTGTATTTGGTATCCCGGTGATATTACTGATGCTTTTGAAACAGAATAAGGTGTAAAAAGTGAATTGTCAATGGTGAATGGTGAATTTTTAAACCGGAAATAAAATCTGTGCAATCTGAAGAATCTGCGTGAAATTATTTTTTTGCTCGCTGATTTTGCAGATCACGCAGATTTTGAGAAAATTTATAATTTATATATTTAGTTAAATAAACAAATCTAAATTTGTTATTGAATGAATTTAACGGATATTAAGATAAGTCAGAAACAATTAATTATTGTAAATATACTCCAGTTTATAGTGAGCTTTGCATTCATGCGATTTTCTGACATATTTCGTTTGGATAAAGATCTCCACTGGATTTACACTTTTGGGCATTGCTGGTATCTTATGTCTGCTTTACCATGCTTTTTTTGGGGATCTTTTATTTCTGGAGTTTATACCTTATGGAAAGTTGACACAAATAAGATCCTATATCTTCTTTTGAGTCTTCTCCCTCTTATTTTATTTTTAACAGCTATCTTTTTCAATTCCTAAAACATGCATCTACAAATCAGACAGGCCAATATAGGCTACAATAAAACCTTAATTTCAAATGCTCATGCAGATCTGAAACTGGGCGATGTATGCCTTCTGATTGGAAATAATGGTGTAGGAAAAACAACGCTTATCAAATCTATTTTGCATCAGGTTTCTTTACAAAGCGGGGAAATATTAATCGGTCAGAAGAATATAAAAAAGCTGTCTGTAAAAGAAATTGCAGAAAATATAGCGGTGGTCTTCTCCAAATCGGATGTACCGCAACATTATACGGTTGAAGACCTGATCTCATTGGGAAAATACATCTACTACCCTTTTTATTTTGAGCTTAAAAAAGAGGACAGGGATGAAGTGACGCACATTATTGATCAGCTGGATCTGAACCAGTATAAACACACACTTCTAAAAAACCTTTCGGACGGAAATCTGCAGAAAGCGTTTATCGGGCGTGCTATTACCCAAAATTCCCCCGTTATTATTCTGGATGAGCCTACGACCCATCTGGATGAAAAAAATAAACTTATTATCTTAAAAACACTCCGTAAACTGGCTAAGGAACAACAGAAAATTATCCTTTTCTCTTCTCACGACTGGAGGCTGGCCAAAGAGTTTGCCGATAAAATATGGTACGTGAAAGATCATCAGCTTTTCTCCGGGATTGTAGAAGACATTCTGCTTCATCATGAAGAGCTCACGAACGTTTCGTTGTTTCAGGTGAATGAAAGTTTTGTTCCACCAACCATTACTGCTCCGCCGGTTCACAAAGAAATGCTGTATTCGCTGCTGCAGAAAAATTTTGAAAAAGACCTTTCTTCCCTCCATTTTGAGTTTAAAGATGGTTTTTGGGAAATTCTCACCAGCACCTCCAAACGGCAATGTCAATCTTTCGAAGAAATAGTTAATTCCCTCAGAAACATTCATCAATACTAAGTTTTTATTGAATATTTCACATACTATGCATGCATAGTATTATGCTAATCATACAATTTAATCTGTTTATTCTCAGCTTATTAACAAAATTTAACGTTAATAAATACTATGCATGCATAATATTTACTAAATTTGGATTACACCATTCTTACATAAATGATGGATAATAACAAGGAAAAAATAGAAAACGTAGATTTAGTTTTAAAACAGACCTGGCTGGCTGTTTCTAAAATGTATACAGAACTTGCCCAAGAGCATGATTCTACAGCAGTGCAAGCCCTCACTCTTCTTAAAATTGATCCCAAAGAAGGAACCCGAAGTACCAACCTGGGTCCCAAAATGGCCATTGAACCTACTTCTTTAACCAGAATCATCAAGCTTCTGGAAGATAACGGATATATCTATAAGGAAAAAACCACCTCTGATAAAAGAGAGGTGATCATTAAACTTACAGATAAAGGTCTGAATTCAAGGAATATGTCCAAAGAAGTGGTTGTCAATTTCAATAAGAAAGTGATGGAGAAAATTGCTCCCGAGAAGATTGAAACCTTCAAGGAAGTGATGTCCGAGATCATGAAAATTGCGAACGAACTATTAAATAACAGAAAATAAATTATCATGCACCTTTCCGGCTGCATATGATCTTATCAATAATAAAAATTTACATATGAAAAGAAGAATCAAACACGTGACGGTTCTTGGTTCAGGAATTATGGGAAGCGGTATCGCGGCACATTTCGCCAATATTGGTGTGGAAGTGTCCCTTTTGGATATCGTTCCTTTTGAACTGACGGAAGCTGAACAGAAAAAAGGTTTGACCAAAGATGACAAAGTGGTAAGAAACAGAATAGCTTCTGAAAACTTTGAAAAACTGAAAAAAGCAAGTCCTGCTCTGCTCTATTCTCCAAAATTTGCAGATAGAATAAAAGTAGGAAACTTCGATGATGATCTTCAGAAAATAAAAAACACAGACTGGATCATTGAAGTGGTTGTTGAAAAACTTGACATTAAGAAATCTGTTTACGAAAAAATTGAACAGTTCAGAAAACCGGGAACATTGATTTCTTCCAATACATCGGGAATTCCTATTCATTTTCTTATTGAAGGAAGAAGCGATGACTTTAAAAAATACTTTGCAGGAACCCACTTTTTCAATCCTGTAAGATACCTTCCTCTTTTGGAGATCATCCCTACCCCGGAAACGCTTCCGGAAGTAGTAGATTTCTATATGAGTTTCGGGGCTAAATTCTTAGGAAAAACTACAGTTTTAGCCAAAGATACACCGGCTTTCATCGCCAACAGAATCGGGGTTTTCTCTATGATGGACCTTCTTCACAATGTACAGAAATTAGGACTTACCGTTTCTGAAGTTGATAAATTAACCGGACCTGTTATCGGACGTCCAAAATCTGCTACTTTCAGAACGGCGGATGTTGTAGGTCTTGATACGCTGGTAATGGTTGCCAACGGAGTACGTCAGAGCGGTGCAGAAGCCAATAATTTCAACGATGTTTTTGCCCTTCCGGATTATATCCAGAAAATGATGGATAATAAATGGCTGGGTTCTAAAACTGAGCAGGGATTCTATAAAAAAGTGAAAAATGCCGAAGGAAAATCTGAAATCCACGGATTGAACCTTGATACACTGGAATATGAGCTTCAGGGCAAATCTTCTTTCCCAACTTTAGAATTAACTAAAAATATAGATAAGCCAATTGACCGGTTTAAAGTATTAATTGGCGGAAAAGATAAAGCAGGAGAATTATACAGAAAATCTTTGGGAGCCTTATTCGCTTATGTTTCTCATAAAGTTCCGGAAATTTCTGACGAAGTTTATAAGATTGACGATGCTATGAGAGCCGGTTTCGGATGGGAAAACGGACCGTTTGAAATCTGGGATGCCGTAGGTGTTCAAAAAGGTATCGAACTGGCCAAAGAAGCAGGTTATGAAGTTTCAGACTGGGTTAAAAACGTAGAAAGTTTCTATAAGGTAAATGATGAAGGCCAAAGTATTTTCGTTGATAAAAACTCAGGACAATACAACACAATTCCGGGTCAGGATGCTTTCATTATTTTAGATAATATCAGAAAGAATAAAACGCTTTGGAGCAATTCAGGAGCGGCGATTGAAGATCTTGGTGACGGGATTATCAACTTTGAGATCCGCTCAAAAATGAATTCTCTGGGAGGCGAAGTTCTTGACGGATTAAACAGAGCTATCGATTTAGCAGAAAAAGAATACGACGGATTGGTTGTTGGAAACCAGGGAACCAATTTCTCTGTAGGTGCCAACCTTGCCATGATCCTGATGATGGCTATCGAACAGGACTGGGATGATCTGAATATGGCGATCGCCTATTTCCAGAAATCTATGATGAGAGTACGCTACTCCTCTATTCCTGTAGTGGTTGCCCCTCACGGAATGACCCTTGGAGGCGGATGCGAAATGACGATGCATGCAGACAGAGTGGTAGCAGCAGCAGAAACATACATCGGATTGGTAGAAACCGGAGTTGGAGTAATTCCCGGCGGTGGTGGTACCAAAGAACTTACCTTAAGAACTTCAAGAGAATTCCACAGCGACGACGTTAAAAACAACAGACTTCGTGAAGCATTCATGAACATCGCGATGGGTAAAGTAGCGACTTCCGCTTATGAAGCCTACGATATGGGAATTCTTGAAAAAGGAAAAGACATTGTATCCGTAAGCAAAAACAGACAGATCGCTGAAGCTAAAAAAGTAGCAAAACTATTGGCAGAGCAAGGTTATACACAGCCTATCGAGCAGAAAGTAAAAGTTTTAGGAAAAGACGCACTGGGAATGTTCTACGTAGGAACCGACCAGATGCTTACCGGAAATTTCATCTCAGAGCACGATAAAAAAATTGCAGACAAATTAGCCAACGTAATGGTAGGAGGAAATCTTTCTGAGCCAACCGTAGTGACTGAACAATACCTATTGAACCTGGAAAGAGAAACATTCTTACAGCTTTGTGGTGAAAGAAAAACTCTGGAGAGAATTCAGTATATGTTGCAGAATGGAAAACCGCTAAGGAATTAGAAGTTAGATATTAGATATTAGAAGTTAGAATGAAAGCGCATAGATTACATGATCTGCTTATTTGGAAAAAGTCAATGATGTTAGTAAAGGATGTTTATCTGGTAACAGAAAAACTCTCTTCTAATGAAAAGTTTGGGCTTATTTCACAAATAAGGAGATGTGCGGTTTCAATTCCTTCTAATATTGCTGAAGGTGCAGGAAGAAATAATGCAAAAGAATTTTATCAGTTTTTAGGAATTGCCTCGGGTTCTTGCTATGAGCTTGAAACACAATTAATTCTTTTAGTTGAACTAAATTTTGAAAAGCAAACAGTGATTGCACCTTTACTAAATAATCTAAATGAAATTCAGAAGATGATCTACAGGTTTAAAACTAATTTAATAAACGGTTAGAATCTAATTTCTAACCTCTAATTTCTAACTTCTAAACAATGAAACAAGCATATATAGTAAAAGGGTTCAGAACTGCCGTTGGAAAAGCTCCAAAAGGAAGTTTAAGATTTACAAGACCCGATGTGATGGCTGCTACAGTGATTGAAAAACTGATGGCTGAGCTTCCACAATTAGATAAAAACAGAATTGATGACCTTATCGTAGGAAATGCGATGCCGGAAGCTGAACAGGGCTTGAACGTTGCCCGCTTAATTTCTTTGATGGGATTAAATACAGACAAAGTTCCCGGAGTTACCGTAAACAGGTATTGTGCATCAGGAAGTGAGGCGATTGCCATTGCTTCAGCAAAAATTCAGGCCGGAATGGCGGACTGCATCATTGCAGGAGGTACAGAATCTATGTCTTACATCCCAATGGGAGGTTACAAGCCGGTTCCCGAAACAGATATCGCGAAAACAAACCCTGATTATTACTGGGGAATGGGTTACACCGCTGAAGAAGTGGCCAAACAATATAATATTACAAGAGAAGAGCAGGATCAGTTCGCCTATGAATCTCATATGAAAGCATTAAAAGCTAATGCTGAAGGGAAATTTGCCAACCAGATCGTTTCTATCCCTGTAGAATATAACTTCCTGGACGAAAACCAGAAAATGCAGTCTAAGAAATTCGACTTTTCTATCGATGAAGGTCCTAGAAAAGATACTTCTCTGGAAGGTTTGGCTAAACTGAGACCTGTATTCGCAAACGGAGGAAGCGTTACTGCCGGAAATTCATCCCAAATGAGTGACGGAGCGGCTTTCGTAATGGTAATGAGCGAAGAAATGGTCAAAGAATTAGGTCTTGAGCCGGAAGCGAGATTAGTGGCTTATGCTGCTGCTGGTCTTGAGCCCAGAATTATGGGTATGGGACCAATCTATGCTATTCCAAAAGCTCTTAAACAGGCTGGTCTTGAATTAAAAGATATTGAATTAATTGAATTAAACGAAGCATTCGCATCACAATCTGTAGCGATCAAGAAAGAATTAGGCTTAAACCCTGATATCTTAAACGTAAACGGAGGTGCTATCGCTCTTGGCCACCCGCTTGGCTGTACCGGAACCAAACTCACCGTTCAGCTTCTTGACGAAATGAGAAGACGAGGCAATAAGTACGGAATGGTTTCCATGTGCGTGGGTACGGGACAGGGAGCAGCGAGTATTTTTGAGCTTCTTTAATAAACAGACTAAAAGAGTAAAGAATAAAGAGTAAAGACCAAGATGAAGCATAATTTCAAAAATCTCAATATCTGGAAACTGGCTATTGAACTGGCTGATGAAATTTATGCAGTTACTGACAGTTTTCCAAAAAGTGAGGAATTCGGATTGAAATCTCAGCTTAGAAGATGTACTGTTTCTGTTGCTTCAAATATTGCAGAAGGCTCAAGTAGAAGTTCTAATAAAGATTTTAATCGTTTTTTAGAAATCAGTCTTGGTTCTCTTTATGAATTACAGACTCAAGTCATAATTTCAAGCAACAGAAGTTATTTTGAGTCATCTAAAAATGAAATTATAGAAAATAAAATCACAGAATTACAGAGAATGATTTCAGGCTTTCAAAAAAACTTACAACTTTAAGTCTTTATTCTTTTCTCTTTATTCTTCAAATCTTAAAAAACAAAACAACATATGGCTACATTAAAAGGAGGAGAATTCCTGATCAAGGAAATTCCTGCAAATGATATTTTCACTCTTGAAGAACTGAGTGAAGAACAAAAAATGCTTCGTGATTCTGCAAAAGAATTTATCGACAGAGAAGTAATCCCTCAAAAAGAGAGATTTGAGAAAAAAGATTATGCTTTAACTGAAGAAAAGATGCGTCAGTTGGGCGAAATGGGACTTTTAGGAGTGGCTGTTCCTGAGGAATACGGCGGTCTTGGAATGGGCTTTGTGAATACGATGCTGGCATGTGATTATTGTTCAGGAGCGAATGGTTCATTGGCTACGGCTTATGGGGCGCACACGGGAATCGGAACCCTTCCTATCCTGTTGTACGGTACAGAAGAACAAAAGAAAAAATACCTTCCGGATCTGGCTACAGGAACAAAATTCGGAGCATACTGTCTTACTGAGCCTGATGCAGGTTCTGATGCCAACTCCGGAAAAACAAGAGCTAAACTTTCTGAGGATGGAAAACATTATGTAATCAACGGACAGAAAATGTGGATCTCCAATGCAGGTTTTGCAGAAATCTTCATTGTATTTGCTAAAATTGATGATGATAAAAACATCACGGGTTTCATCGTAGAAAAAGAAGGAACTGAAGGGCTTACTTTCGGGGAAGAAGAACATAAACTGGGAATCCGTTCGTCTTCTACAAGACAGGTTTTCTTTAATGATATGAAAGTTCCAGCTGAGAACCTTTTAGGCGAAAGAAACAATGGTTTCAAAATCGCTTTGAATGCTTTGAATGTAGGAAGAATTAAACTGGCCGCTGCCAACCTTGACGGACAGAGAAGAATCTTAAACCACTCTCTTCAGTATTCTAACGAAAGAAAGCAGTTTGGCGTGTCTATTTCAACTTTCGGAGCGATCAGAAAGAAACTGGCAGAAATGGCAACAGGAATTTTCGTTGCTGAAGCAGGTTCTTACAGAGCAGCAAAAGATGTTGAAGATAAAATCAATGAATTGGTTGCCGGTGGAATGAATCACCAGCAGGCAGAATTAAAAGGGGTTGAAGAATTTGCAGTGGAAGCTTCTATCTTGAAGGTTTTTGTTTCAGATTTAACACAACATACTGCTGACGAAGGAATCCAGGTATACGGAGGAATGGGATTCTCTGAAGACATGCCGATGGAAGCTGCATGGAGAGATTCAAGAATCGCAAGAATCTATGAAGGAACCAACGAAATCAACCGTCTTCTGGCTGTTGGAATGTTGATTAAAAAAGCAATGAAAGGTGAATTGGATCTGCTTTCTCCTGCGATGGCCATCAGCAAAGAACTAATGGGAATTCCTTCATTTGAAGTGCCTGATCATTCAGCATTCATGAGTGAAGAAAAAGCGATTATCGCTAACCTTAAGAAAGTTTTCCTAATGGTTTCCGGAGCAGCGCTTCAGAAATACATGATGGATATTGAAAAGCAGCAGCACCTGTTACTGAATGCTTCTGAAATCCTTAACCAGATCTATATGGCGGAATCTGCGATCTTAAGAGCCGAGAAACACTTCTCTCCTGAGTCTGTAGAAGCTGCCATGGCACAGCTTAACCTTTACAAAGCTGTTGAAAAGATCATCACATCCGCTAAAGAAGGAATTGTTTCTTTCGCAGAGGGTGACGAGCAGAGAATGATGCTTTCAGGTCTTAGAAGATTTACGAAATATACCAACCATCCGAATGTAGTGGCTCTGACTGAAAAAGTTGCAGCACATTATATCGGAAAAGGAGCTTATTAGTCTTTTTATACATAAATTTGATTGAAGCGTCTCATTTTTGAGGCGCTTTTTATTTGGGTTCATGTGATAAAAAAATTTAGACCTATGGATAAAAATCTATTTATTTAAGAATCTGAATTTCAATATTTTTTGCTATTTTTATTATCAAATAACAAATATGAAAATCTTATTGTTTCCCTTTCTCTTGATTTCCATCTCTTTATCAGCTCAAAAAGAAGATAAAAGAGCACCCTTAGCAAAGGAAGACAGCCCGAAGATTTCTTATTTCAAAGACCTTAAAGAACTTCCGGTGAAAACGGAGAAAGAGGAAAAAGATCCATACAAAATGCTGACTGTAATCCCAAAAGACACATCGGCATATATAGCTTTAAAAGAAGCCAAGAAAGATGATTCAAAATACAGAATACTCAATGCAATTACTCCTGAAAAAACGGCACCGGAACCCAAAAAGGCGGAGCCTTCCAAATAATTAAAAACAAACCAATCAAACTACAAAATTAATTACCATGGGAAAATTTATTATTTCTAAAAGAACGAATGATGACTTTCAATTCAACCTTAAAGCCGGAAACGGACAGGTCATCTTAACCAGCCAGGGCTACAGCTCAAAATCCTCCTGCGAAAACGGAATAGAATCCGTACGTATCAACTCACAGGATGAGTCAAAATTTGAAAAAAATACCGCTAAGGATAACCGCTGGTATTTCAATTTAAAAGCCGGAAACGGACAGATCATAGGAAGCAGCCAGATGTACGAATCGGAAAACGGAATGGATAATGGTATAGAATCCGTAAAAAACAATGCTCCAGGGGCTTCCGTAGAGGATGAAACCAATCTTTGATCCGCTGTAAAATAATCTTTATAAAAATGTCTTATTTTTTAAGGCATTTTTTATTTTTGTATTCTATTTCCTATCTGAAATGACAAAAGAAGAACTGCTCAACAGAGCCATAAAAATAGCTGATAAAGCACACAAAGGACAAACCGACAAATACCACGCTCCATACATCGCTCATGTAATGCGCGTCATGGAATACGGCAAAACACTGGACGAAAAGATCGTGGGCGTGCTTCACGATGTTGTAGAAGATCATCCTGAAGAATTCAGCCTGGAATATTTAAGAAATGAAGGTTTCCCCGAATACATTATTTTTGCCGTAAGCTGCCTTACCAAATTTGATCCGGAAGAAGATTACGATGAGTTCGTTAAAAGAACGGAAAGGTCTCCCCTTGCGGTTGCCGTAAAGCTGAATGACCTTCGTGACAATATGGATCTCAGGAGAGTAAACCGTGAGCTTACCCCGAAAGACATTAAAAGATTCAACAAATATTTAAAGGCCTATCATTATCTGATAGAAAAGTATTAATCCGCTCCGGGGAAATCATATGTTTTCGTAGGATGGTCCGTACCATCAATGTTGATGTTTAAGGCCAGATAAATAAAGTGAAGGTTTTTGTTTCCTTTCGCTTCAAACTCACGCTGCCATAGGTAACCTGTCAGGATTCCGAAATAATCATCGATCTGGTACCCGAAACCACCGTATACTCTGTTTCTGGCAAATGTTGGCTTCATAGGGCTTACAAGGAAAATTTCGTCATAGACATTGGCGAAAACAGTTCCTTTTTTTACCGTTTTGGCATTAAGGGGAACACTTACGTTCAGACGGTATCTGTAACGCATTCTTTGGGAAGCTTTATCCGTTGCAGGCTCGTAGAACCAGCTTTTTTCTGCACGGAGACGGTTCTCAAACTTCACGATGCCTTTCTTTACATCAATCACGTCCTGAAGCCATACCCTGAATTCTTCTCTGCTCAGGCTGTGTTCCTTGTAGTTCACATATCTTCCAAGCCCTACAAAAGGTTTATGATTTTTGGTAAGATTATACCCCAATCCTCCTTTGATCTCGTAATAATCAGGATAAGTATAGTCTTCATTTCCTCTAAGCTGACCTTCTGCATAGAGGAAAAATTTGGGATGAAACTTATAGGTTAGAGTCACTGCATTAAAGCTGGAAATGTGGTCCTGCGCTTGTAAAAAGGTCATACTGAAAAGTAAACTCAGACTGAAAAAAAGTTTCATAAAAAATTTTTGCAAAAGTAAATTATTTAACAATTTGTTAATATTAATTTTCATTAACCCGGAATTAACATTTACTTAATATTGATGGTGTATGAGAAGCCTATATGAAACCATCTCTGAGGCATTTCAACCCCAAAAGCTTCAGTATATTTTGTATCTGTTAAATTGGTAATCAGCACATAAACCGAAAAATCTTTTTTCGCAAAACTCAATTTTTCGTCGAGAAGATTATAACTCCCCTGGTTCAGTCTTTCATTGTAGCGGTACACCAGTTCATTCGTAAAATATTTCAAAAATTTAGTTTCCAGCTTACCTACGACCTGATGTTTCAGGTTGTCCAGAATATACCGCGATACAAAATCATTGGATTCACTTATTTTACTATCCAGATACGTATATCCGGCCGTATATTTCAGCCAGTCGAAAGCCCTGTGGCTCAGCTCCAGCTCAACACCTTTGGTATCTATTTTCCCTACATTGTCTGCATACCATACGGGAGAATCAATGGTACTTTTCGTCCAGTCAATAGAATTCTCAGAGTTTCTCATAAATCCGCTCACTTTTGCCAGAATTCTGCTGTTCTGAAACTGATACCCAATCTCCGAGGAAATGGCATTTTCAGGAAGCAGATTCTGATTTCCCTGCTCTGTTTTACTTACATAATAAAGATCGGTAAACGTGGGAACCCTGTGAACTCTGGCAATATTTCCGTAGATCTTGTTGTTCTGATTGAAATTATAGCCTACATCCAGACCGGGATAGAAGAAATTTCCTTCTTTGGAATAATTCGCCCAGGAAATTCCCGGACTGATGTTCAGTTTTTTATCCAGCAATGAAAAATGATGCTCAAAGAAAACCTGGGAAACAAAGCGGTTTCTTTCCCCTAAATTATTACTGGCCAGAAACTCCTTTCTCAGCTCAACACCTACACCGGTTGTTCCCAATCCCCACTGATAGCTGGAATTCACTTCTCCACCCACATTATTTCCAATGTGCATATTTCTGTAATAACCCGGATTGTTTCTTAAAAACACATACATATCTTCTCCCCTTCTCCAGTAAACATTTGAGCTGAGCTTCAGCTTTCCGAAAGTCTGCTGATGCGCTAAACTTACAATGGAAGCCTGTGTTTCCTCATACTGTTCCTTTGCCGTACTGGATGCGTAAAATCCATTGGCCCCGAATTTCTTTTCAGAAAACCCGGCCTGAAGCTTAAGATCTCCGTTTTTAATATTTAATTTACTTTGGTAGAATACATTCCGGATCTCATAATCCGTATTGTACATATATCCCTGGGACGAAGCAGAATTAGCCTGAAGCGAGTTTGAGAATTTTTCATTGCCCAGCTGCGCATTGAATCCGAAACCATAGGTCTCATAATCTCCGCCGTCAGCACTTATTTTTACTCTTTTTCCGGGATTTGTTTTGGTAATAATATTGATGACACCGGCATACGCATTCTGCCCGAATCGTCTGGCTGCAGGCCCTTTGATGATCTCAATTCTTTCCACATCATCCATATCTACAGGGACATTCATAGAATTGTGCCCCGTTTGCGAATCATTCATTCTGATGCCATTCAATAGCAGCAGAACCTGTTCAAAAGAACTGCCTCTGAACCCGATATCACTCTGTACTCCATTAGCTCCTCTCCTTCTGATATCCATTCCCGGAACCTGCTGAAGCACCTCGTCAATACTTTTAGCAGGAGAATTCGCAATATCTTCTTTGGTAATCACCGTAATATTCTGATTGGCGCTTTTATAAGGTGTAGAGATGAATTTTCCCTGAAATTCAATGTTTTCAATGTCTGTTGTCTTCTCCTGTGCATGGGCACAAAGCATTGATCCCAATAAAAATATGCTTCCAATCTTCTTGATCATAATAGTTCCGGTTTTATTTTCGTAGTCAGTTTCTTAATAATGGCCAAAAGTAAGGGAGATCCGGAAGACAGGCAAATGATAGTTATCATAAAAAAAAGATGCAGTATGGCTATACTGCATCTTTTGCGGGAAGTAACTCTTTTATCTTTTTCTCATTAAATGTGTAACAAGATCTCTGAATAGTTTTCTCATTTCTATATTACCTATTTATGAATGCAATTTTAACTAATTTTAAAATACAAAACAAGAGCAAAATGCAAAAATATAATGAAAATCATAAAATTAATAAAAGCCTCCTGATGATTCAATAAATATACACCCTTATGGATAATGATAATACATTAACAAAAGTGCTCAGGTTCAGGCTTATCAGGTCATATTTTCTCTTTATCAGCCGGGATTATAAATTTGTATTCCTTCAATGTTTTAAATACATAATTTTCAGTAAAAATTCGTAATTTTGTGGGTCTTAATTTTTACAATGAAAACAGTTTTTCTTTCTTTAATTTTTTCAGGTATTCTTGTCAATGCACAATTTAAGTTTCCTGATCCAGAAGCTCCGAATCCGGCTGAAGAAATTGAAGCAAGGGATCAGCTTATTATGCTGATTAAAGGGGAAAGAAAAATTAAAGAATCGCAGAGTCGATTAAAAATCGACAATGAAATTATTTCCGAAATAAGAAAGTTTGATCATGAAGGAAACATTCTCTTTAGTTCTGATATCACAGAGTCTGCTCTTCAAAACTCACCAAACAATTTTTCAAAGACAAGAAATGATGAGTATAAAACAGCTCTTTCAGACGGAAGAATTGTTTCATTTGAATATTCTGCTTTAGATGAGCCTGTCAAAAAAAATCAGATTCTATATGACTCAAAAAACAGAATTTCAAAAATAGTTTCTCCTGGTAAAACCTATGAATATATTTATGAAAAAGAAAAACTTGTTAAAGGAATTCAAACTTTTGAAGGATATCAGGAACAAGGAAATTATCAGTATGATTTAACAGGAAAATTAAAAAAGATAGAATTTAAGTCAGTATCACCGAAAGGAAAAACAGAAACCAGCACAAGAACTATTGAGTATGATAAGGATGGTAATGTTTTACTGGATGCACACTCATTACTGGAAAAAAAATATTCTTATAAAAATAATTTACTCACAAAATACACTGTTCTATTACAAGGAAAAAAAGCGGAAGAGCGTGATTACGAATATAATGAAAACGGGAAAATGACAAAGACTACCAATACGGTATATAATGTAGACACCAATAAGGCTAATCAATCTTTAATTTCGCACTATAAATATAAAAACGGTTTGATCGTTGAAAGATCTACTCTGATCAGTGACCAGGAACCTGCTAAAATTGAGACATTCTCTTACGACAGTCAGAACAGAATAACCAATATCCGTACACGGTCAGAAAATGCAGTCGTAGCAAATACTGATGTTGCCTACGGTAAGGACACAATCACGCTGACCGGGGAACATTCTCAGTCAGTTTATACATTATATGAATAGAAAACATGGCTAAAACAATAGAAATAGATATAAAAAAACAGATTTTCGTTAAGAATGCACATCTTAACAATCTGAAGCATATAGATGTTCTGATCCCGAAAAATAAACTGATCGTCATCACAGGAGTTTCCGGAAGCGGAAAATCTTCCTTGGCATTCGATACGATTTATGCGGAAGGACAGAGAAGGTATGTGGAGAGTTTGAGTTCCTATGCCCGTCAGTTTTTGGGTAAATTAGAAAAGCCGAAAGTAGACGATATCAAAGGACTTGCCCCTTCCATCGCCATACAGCAGAAAGTAATTTCTTCCAATCCGCGTTCTACCGTAGGAACTTCTACGGAGATCTACGATTATATGAAGCTTCTTTTCGCAAGGATCGGGAAAACTTTTTCTCCGGTTTCAGGTGAAGAAGTAAAAAAAGATTCGGTTTCTGATGTGATCGATTTTATCAAATCTTCCAAAAAGGAAACTTCATTCCTTTTGACGGCTCCTCTGGAATACGATGCTGATAACTTCAAAGAAACCCTGAACATTTTAAAGCTGGCAGGTTTCACAAGATTGGAGATCAATGGTAATGTAGCAGGAATTGAAGATCTGGAAAGTTTTGGTTTTGCCCCTGAAAAAGGAATGGCTATTAACCTGGTGATCGACCGTTTTTCCTATGAAGAGGACGAAAGTTTCCTTCAAAGACTGGCGGATTCTATCCAGATGGCTTTCTACGAAGGTCATGGCTATTGTTCACTGAAAAATACAGATTCCGGGAAAGTAAAGGAATTTTCCAATAAATTTGAGCTGGACGGGATGGAGTTCCTGGAACCGAATGTTCATTTTTTCAGTTTTAATAATCCTTACGGAGCATGCCCGGCCTGTGAAGGCTACGGAAAAGTAATCGGAATCGATGAAGACCTTGTCATTCCCAACAAAACCCTATCCATCTACGAAGATGCAGTGGTTTCATGGCGTGGCGAAAGCATGAGCGAATGGAAAAAAGCCTTCATTAAAAAAGCAGAAGACTTCCCTATCCATAAGCCTTACCATCAATTAACCAAAGAACAGAAAAGCTTCCTTTGGAAAGGCGACGGAAAAAGCAGCTTCCCTTCTATCAATAATTTCTTCAAAATGCTTGAAGAAAACCTGTACAAGATCCAGTACCGCGTGATGCTTTCAAGATACAGAGGAAAAACACTCTGTCCAACTTGTGAAGGGCTTAGATTGCGTGAAGAAACAAGCTGGGTGAAAGTAGACGGTCACAACATCCAGTCGATGATAGAGCTTCCACTGGATGAACT
Source organism: Chryseobacterium endalhagicum (assembly GCF_016745235.1). Lineage (GTDB taxonomy): Bacteria > Bacteroidota > Bacteroidia > Flavobacteriales > Weeksellaceae > Chryseobacterium > Chryseobacterium endalhagicum. Next base: position 2,315,100 of record NZ_JAELVM010000001.1, read on the forward strand.
CTATCCTTTAATTGACAGCCTTCAACTTTCCGAGCATGATCAGGATGTAGCCAAAAGGTTATTGTACGAGATCAAAACCCGTATTGAATTCCTGTTAAAGGTAGGTTTAGGATATTTAACGTTAAACAGAACATCCAACACGCTTTCCGGTGGGGAAAGTCAGAGAATTAACCTTGCTACAAGTCTGGGAAGTTCTTTGGTAGGATCTATTTATATTCTGGATGAACCTTCTATTGGTCTCCATTCAAGAGATACAGAAAACTTAATTGGGGTATTGAAGAACCTCAGAGATCTTGGAAACACTGTGATCGTTGTAGAACATGATGAAGATGTCATGAAAGCAGCAGATTATATTATAGATATTGGTCCGGAAGCTGGTTATCTTGGCGGAGAACTGGTATTTGCGGGCGATTATGATGATCTTAAAAATGCAGATACGCTTACTTCGAAATATTTAACCGGAAGAATGGAGATTGAAATTCCTAAAAAGCGAAGAAAAGCCAAGGAATGGATTCATATAAAAGGGGCAAGACAAAACAACCTTAAAAATATAGATGTAGATGTGCCTCTGGAAAGCCTTACGGTAATTTCAGGAGTTTCCGGAAGCGGAAAATCTACACTGATGAAGGAAATTCTCACCAATGACATCCAGATCCAGCTTGGAATGGGCGGCAAAAAGGGAGATTATGATTCCGTGGAATTTCCAAAAAAACTCATCAAACATATTGAACTGATCGACCAAAACCCGATCGGAAAATCTTCGCGATCCAACCCGGTAACCTACCTGAAAGCCTATGACGACATCAGGGATCTGTTTGCGAAGCAGAAAGTATCAAAAATGATGGGTTACAAGCCTAAACATTTCTCTTTTAACGTAGACGGCGGAAGATGTGATGAATGTAAAGGTGAAGGCGTAATCAATGTTTCCATGCAGTTCATGGCAGATATTGAGCTGGAATGTGAAGTATGCAAAGGAACCCGTTTCAAAAGTGAAATTCTGGAAGTGAGATTCGATGAGAAAAGCATTTCCGATATCCTTCATATGACAGTGGATGAAGCGCTGGAATTCTTCAAAGACAACAATGAAGACAAGATCGTTACCAAACTGAAACCGCTTCAGGATGTTGGATTAGGTTATCTGCAGCTGGGACAAAGCTCGTCTACTCTTTCCGGAGGTGAAGCGCAGCGTGTAAAGCTGGCATCATTCCTGGTAAAAGGCGTTACCACAGACAAAACCCTGTTTATCTTTGATGAACCGTCCACCGGACTTCATTTTCATGATATCCAGAAATTACTGAAATCATTGCAGGCACTGATCGATCTTGGTCATTCCGTGATTGTTATTGAGCATCAGCCGGATATTATTAAATGTGCAGATTTTATCATCGACATTGGCCCGGAGGCCGGGAAATACGGTGGTGAAGTTGTTTTCGCAGGAACACCGGAAGATCTCGCCAAGGATAAAAAATCGCATACAGCGAAATATATTAAGGAGAAACTTGAAAACTAGATAGTAATAGAGGGCCGGTAGATGGCTCTCTATTTTTTTATTTTAAACCGTTAAGATGTATTTAAGTTGTTCAGAATATTAAGGTAAGCTTCGCTTTAAGTTTTTTAGGCACAAAAATTTTCAGCTTAAAAAATCTTTAGATTTTCTCTTAACTATTCTTACCATCTTCACCAATCTTAATGTTAAAAAAAATACACTCAATCATCTGCGAAATCCGTGTTTAAAAATGACAAACCACAAAAGGATCAAAATTTTTTTTGCGCGAAACCTCCAAAAACCTTAAACCTTAAACTTTGAACTTTGAACTTTAAACTTTAAACCTTAAACCTTGAACCTTGAACTGTAAACCTTGTAATTATTCCCCGAAATAGTCCTAATTTGCTGTTTATAATTATGAAGCATAAAATTCTCTTTATCCCTGTTCTTCTCCTGATATTGTACAGCTGTATGGTTAAAAAAAACACCGTTTTGGACAACAAAAACTATGAAACCAAACTTGATACTTTAACCTTATTTGATACAAGCAGGAACCGGAAGATTCCTGTTGCGTTCTACAGCCCGGCAGCAGACATGAAAATTCCCAAACAACAGATCGTTATTTTCAGTCATGGTTACGGAGGCAATAAAGGGAATGATTATTTTGTGTATTCCTATTTAACCCAAAAGCTGGCTTCAAAAGGATATTTTACAGTGAGTATCCAGCATGAGCTTCCTTCCGATGAATTACTTCCCATGCAGGGAAAGCTGCAAACCACACGAATGCCTTTCTGGGAAAGAGGTGTGGAAAACATCTTATTTGTCCTGAATGAGCTTAAAAGGACCAGACCCGATCTTGATTACCAGCATTTAACCCTTATCGGTCATTCCAACGGCGGAGATATGACCGCTTTGTTTGCCGTTAAGCATCCAGAACTTGTCTATAAGATGATTGCTATGGATAACCGGAGAATGTTTCTTCCCAGAACAGCCCTTCCTAAAATATACACCATCCGCTCCAATGACTATCCCGCTGATGAAGGGGTTTTGCCGTCACCTGAAGAACAGAAAAAATATCATATTACGGTACAGCCAACGAATATCAATCATGGACATATGGATAATAAAGGAAGTGAAGAAGAAAAGCATATGTTGAATAAACTCATTTTAGAATACATTGATAAACAATAGCTTATATACTTATCCACATAAAATTGTGGATAACTTGTGAATTTTAACATTTAATTCATGTTTCGTATTAAAAATTGTACTACATTTACTATGTAATACAACTGAAATGAAATCATTTTTTGCTTTTTTCAGCTTTGAAATTGCAATTAAATTTGAAATAAAAATTTAAGCACAGCATTGTCGGCTGTGCTTTTTTAATTGTTGTCTAATTAAAAAAATGAGATGTTTTATCTACTGGATCCGCTTCTAAAGAGCGGGTCCTTTTATTTGCACTTTCCAGTGATTGATATCAAAGCGATGAGCCATTAATGAAGTTGAATGAAATCTGTTTAAGCTTTTATTTTTATAGTTGGAATATCGCAAAGACGCAAATTATTTAAAGAAAGAATGTTTTAGGGCGCAAAGATTTTATCTCCGATAAAATTTAATGCTGTTGATCTATTGAATCGTTTTCTGATAATTTTGTGACCGATGTAAATTGACATAGGAAAATGAAGCGTTAAGAAAATAAATGCTGTGAGCGTTAAAAAAATTCTACTGTCTGAAGCGCGGGGCAGCTGCTGAAACGAAAAAGAAACAGTAAATCCGCGCAAGTTTTAGAATTTTTAGTGAACAGGATTTATTTTTAGCGGAAGTTTCCCAGTCTTGAATTTTTGATTCTTTTGCTTCAAGGTAAAAGAATATTTAGAGAAAAAAATTGCTTTCTGATATATCTCGCGCAGATTTTGCGGATGATACAGATTTTTTTAACCACAGATTTTCCGCAGATTAGCACAGATCTTCCGAAAGGATTGTTTTTATAACCTTGATAAAACTGACTTAGGAAAATGGAGCGTTAAAAAAATAAATACTGTGAACGTTAAGAAAATTCTACTGTCTGAAGCGCGGGGCAGCTGCTGAAACGAAAAAGCAACAGTACATCCGCGCAAGTTTTAGAATTTTTAGTGAACAGGATTTATTTTTAGCGGAAGTTTCCCAGTCTTGAATTTTTGATTCTTTTGCTTCAAGGTAAAAGAATATTTAGAGAAAAAAATTGCTTTCTGATATATCTCGCGCAGATTTTGCGGATGATACAGATTTTTTTAACCACAGATTTTCACAGATTAGCACAGATCTTCCGAAAGGATTGCATTTTACAACTGCGATAAAACCGACTTAGGAAAATGGAGCGTTAAAAAAATAAATACTGTGAACGTTAAGAAAATTCTACTGTCCGAAGCGCGAGACCTATTCTGAATCGAATAACCCATATTGAACTCGCGCAAGTTTTAGAATTTTTAGTGAACAGGATTTCTTTTTAGCGGAAGTTTCCAGGTCTTGAATTTTTGATTCTTTTGCTTCAAGGTAAAAGAATATTTAGAGAAAAAAATTGCTTTCTGATATATCTCGCGCAGATTTTGCGGATGATACAGATTTTTTTAACCACAGATTTTCCGCAGATTAGCACAGATCTTCCGAAAGGATTGTTTTTATAACCTTGATAAAACTGACTTAGGAAAATGGAGCGTTAAAAAAATAAATACTGTGAACGTTAAGAAAATTCTACTGTCCGAAGCGCGGGACAGCTATTGAAACGAAAAAGAAACAGTAAATCCGCGCAAGTTTTAGAATTTTTAGTGAACAGGATTTATTTTTAGCGGAAGTTTCCAGGTCTTGAATTTTTGATTCTTTTTGTTTCAAGACAAAAGAATATTTAGAGGAAAAAATTGCTTTCTGATATATCTCGCGCAGATTTTACGGATGACACAGATTTCTTTAACCACAGATTTTCACAGATTACCACAGATCTTCCGAAAGGATTGTTTTTGTAACTGTGATAAAACTGACTTAGGAAAATGGAGCGTTAAAAAAAATAAATACTGTGAACGTTAAAAAAATTCTACTGTCCGAAGCGCGGGACAGCTGCTGAAACGAAAAAGCAACAGTAAATCCGCGCAAGTTTTAGAATTTTTAGTGAACAGGATTTATTTTTAGCGGAAGTTTCCAGGTCTTGAATTTTTCATTCTTTTGTTTCAAGACAAAAGAATATTTAGAGAAATCCAACAAAGCTCCTCAAAACACAAAATTTATATTCTATTTTTTATAAAAGAAGGCAAAGAACAGCAGTTTTGAATGATTGAATCAAGCCTATGCATTATCATTACAGCCTAATCCATCCTACTGCCCTATCCCTTGCCTTACTTAAACTGAACATTCTCAAAACAGGATTATTCCCTTTCAAACTTCTTTAAAGTTCCGTTTTGATTCAGCTCAATGGAATAACGTTCCCGGCTTCCATTAATAGTGGCCGGGAACCATCGTAAATTGTTATTCCAGATTGATATATATATACTGGTTATTGGTCTTGCTCCTTCAACTTCTGCTATTTTTTCGGTGTAAAGACGTGCCGCAGCAGCAAAATGGGTAAAACTGATATGATCTAAAGGCATCAAACGGCTTTGAATATTATCTTTGACGGACATCTGCTCCGGTTCCGGTTCGGACCAGCTGCCGTTTTTATAGGTATAATTATCAATATACCCGGGAGTTGTGGGATGCTGAAGCTTTACCTGAATCCGTTCGTCCTCATAAAAATGAATGGTAGAATAGATGTAAATGTTTTTTCCGGCATATTGAGGAAGCCTGCGTAAGGCCTCCTCAGCTTTCTTCAGTTTCTCTTCATTGGTCAGAAAATCTGTGTTTTTACCTTCTGTATGTTGAACGCGTGTTTGGGCGTGTTTTTCTACCATCGTAGTCACCAGATGCTGAACTTCCTGGATCTGCTGTTCTACGGCGGCATCATATGGAACTGAAGCCGGAGCTTCTCCGATGTTTTCAGTTTTATGGCGGGCTATTGTGTCCTCTTTAGGCTCCATCGTGTCTTTAATACTTTTGGAAACCTCTTCACAGCCTGTAAGAAGAATTCCGCCTATGAGTAGAGTGATTGATTTTTTCATACGCTTAACTTATTTCATCCAGATCAACAGCAAATGCAATACGGCCGGGATCTTCTTTTAAGTAAAAAATATCCGCGGTTCTCTGCCTTACCTGATTAAGATCGAGAAGGTTGACAATCTTTTTAATCTCAGCCCTGCGGATTTGATTCTTTTCATCAGTATATTCAAGTTTAAACAAAACCATAGGCTGTTCGTTGATGTAGGTTCCCGTCTGATCTGCACTGATCAGCCTGGCCGTGGTTCTTATCCCTTTAAATTTAATAAGTTCGGGAGCTACTTTATAACCACCCGTAAGCTTTCTGAGAAAGAATGAAAGTATCCCTTTGTAAAACAGTAATATCGCAGGACAAACCACTAAAGGATGCCAGTAAACAATAAACCTCCACCCTGTTCCATTGTTCTCCGTAAGGTATGAATAGATGTAATATCCGGCTATAAGCGCCACCAGAGCCATCCAGCCCAGAGTGATGAATGTAATGACCAGAACATTAATGCTTGCCTCCGTTCCTGCAAAAATAAAATAAGGCTTTCTTTTCATGTCCTGATCGATACGGATCTCAACGGTTTTGCCTTTTTCAAAGCGTTTTTGCTGAGGTTTTGAATCATTAACTACTGTTTTCTGTGTAATTTCGGTATTGACGAGATTTTTAAAAGAAAGAAGAAGTTCGTAAACAGTATATCTGCTGTTCTCTTTTGAGATTTTTACCGCTTCCAGAATCTCTGCTTTCCTTGAAACCCCATGTTTATTCAGATAAGAGATGTTACTTTTTGCCGTAAAGTTCACAACGATCCATTTGTAAAACCAGCTGGATAAAACAATGCTCCATAATATGACGGAAAGCACTAAAACGCCCAACGCCAGCCATGGATCGGTATCATAAAGCTGCGGCGGATCATCACTTTTGATATTGTAATATAAAATCATAGGAAATGGTACCGCAAAAAACAGCATATACAACATCCAGAATATTCCCAAACCGCGTCCCATCATTTTATTTTTTATTAATGATTAATGATTCATCTTTTTTCCATATTCATAATATCATTTACTTCATTGATGGCATTCTGCACTTTTCTTGATCCGAACAGTCCTACAACAATAGGAACCCTTTTCTCTTTTCCGTTTTTACTGAATATAAAGAAAGCTGTACTGTCCATGGGTATAAAAACATATTTTGTGATTAAAACATAGAACTGTTCAAATTCATCAAAACGGTATTCCACTTCACTGTTCAGGATATTGTTTTTGTGAATGATAACCTGGGCAGCCGGATCGATAACCAGTTTTTTCGTGGACTTTAACAAATTGATCAGTCCGAAAATCACAAATAGCACCGCGCCCCAAAGCCCGATTTTCTTTTCCAATGGAATGATAAAATAAAGCGCACCAGCAACAATCAGGCAGAATATAAAGCGTATCATAGCAACAGGCATATTATTCTTCAGATAAAATCTGCTTCCTTCCTGCGTAAAACACCTGTATTCCATTACCTTTATATTTTACTCCTGTTATCACCCAATAAAGGCAAATTTATCTTCAAACATTTTCCCGAATACAGGAACCGGTTTCTCGGCACCATTGGCCGCATTGATCATTCCCAATACCCAGAATATCAAAATCACCAGTCCAACTATTCCTAAGAACGAAAGCGCTGGGGCTGCCGTTGCAATAACTCTCATGATGATATTGAAGATAATACTGATGATCATAAGTCCCAGGGATTGTCTCAAATGGTATTTAAGCAGTGAATCTGCCTGATCTTTTCCTGATAAATAAGCAACCAGCCAGCCTATTGGGGTAATGTAGGAAATGATTGATAAAGTTTTGTTGTTCATAATTTCATGATTAAGGTTGTTCGCATTATTGCTGTTACAAAGATTCAGACAATAGGCAGAGTTTCCAAATTTCTCTATTCTACAAAGTATCTACTTCCTTCCGATAACCCGTCTACAATATGTCTACATAAAACACAATGCTACTGATTTTAAACACATTACAAGTCAACACAATCCATTATATTTACTGAGATCTGCGATTGGGTTCAACAATTTGTTTTAATTTAGATCTATGAAATCTGTAGTCTATCAACTGTTTATCTATCTATGCATCTGCGCAGGCCTGAACTGTAAAGCTCAAAGCCTCTACACCGACAGTCTTCAGCAGGCTATTAACAATCCCGGTCTGAATAAAAAACTCAAACCGGCCCTGCTCAACAAACTTGCCGAAGCGTACAGAATAGACCGGAATTATTCTGCTGCAGAGAAAAAAGCCCGGCAGGCCACACGCATTGCCCTTCAGTATCAAGATTACACGGAAGCGGCAAAATCCTATACACTGCTGACTGTTATAAAAGCAAATAATCAGCAGCTTGGCACTCTAAAACAGATAAGTGATTCTGCTCTTATTCTCGCACAGCAAGCAAAGAACCCGGCCGCTATGGCCTATGGATATTATGCCCAGGCATTTTTGTTTAAAACCCTTGACGATTCTGAAAAGAGAATAAAATTCTGCCAAATGGGATTAAAGGAACTGGAAAAATCACCCGATCCTCAAATTGCTTCAAAATTATACTACCAGCTCTACGCCGCCCATTCAGACTGGAATAATACAGCCCAGGTGAATAATTATGCCCGTAAAGCCACTGAAAATGCACTGAAAACAAAAGACTATAACCTTCTGAGTAATTCTTATGCCGCCTTATCCGTTGCCCATGAATATGAGTTTAATGCATCTAAGGCGAAAAAGGAGCTGGACAGTGTTCTGTTTTATCTTCAAAAAGCAGAACATCTTTATCTGAAATATCCCAAACAGGTTTCAAAATACACCCATGCCATCACATGCATTAATATTGCCAGTGTCTACCTGAAATATTTCCCGGCTGATGATCAGGAAGCAGAATCGAAGGCTGTTCATTATGCCCGGTCGGCAGCAGATCTTTTGAAAAATGTTCCGAATACGCAGGAGGTTCTGGCGAGCAGTCTGGGGATCTTAAGTGAATTTGCTTCAAGAAAAGGAGATAAAGCTTTGGCAGAATCTTACCTGTTACAGGCTTATGAGCTGATGAAAACCGGAGAACATCCTTATTATTATACTTTAATCAATGTAGTTCAGGCATTGTCCAGTTTTTACAAACAGCAGGGTGATTTTAAAAAGGCTCTTGCTTTTCAGGAAGAAGTCACGGAGTACAGCAATAAAAATTTCAAGCAGAAACAGGCTTTGAATGCCCAAAAGCTCGAAATTCAGTTTGAAACGGAAAAGAAAAACAATGAAGTGAGAATATTGAAGGAAAGAGAAGCAGGCCGTAAACTGCAGAGCTATCTGTATGCATGCATTGCCGGAGCGTCTTTGCTGGGACTGGTCTTTATGTTCCGGTCTTATCATTTTAAGCTGAGACTTTCTCTGGAACGGGAAAAGAAGCTGCAACTGGAAAATCATGAATCCGAAATGCAGATCAGGCTGGAAAAAGAGGAAAAAGCAAGGTTAAAAGCTGAACAGCAATTACTTGAAGCCCAGCAGCAGCAATTACAGAAAGAAGCCATGGCCAATGTTCTTCAGCTGGAACATAAAAACAGGGTTCTGCACAATATTAAGGATAAACTCGGCGATGATAATTCCCTGAATATGCAGAAGATCGTGAAAGAGGAAATCGTCCTGGACAATGATTTTGAAGATGCTAAATTAAGAATACAGCAGATTCACCCGGATTTCTTTAATCTCATCAATGAAAAGGCGAAGAAAAATCTTACGCTTCTGGATATGAAACTCTGCGCTTACCTTTACCTTAAAATGGATACACGCCAGATCTCACAACTGATGCATATAGAACCCAAAAGTGTCCGCATGAGCCGGTACAGAATTAAGCAAAAGCTCGGATTGGACAAGGATGAAGATCTGAATGCTTTCCTGCATAAACTGGGAAGTTAAAAGACTTCATCCGGTATCATTTCGTTAGCCTTGCGATTATTAAACACAAGGAAAGACAAAGGATTGATTTTAATTCCTTTAAAATTAAGGTAAACAAAGGCGTTTCACTTATTTACGAAATACAAAGATTTAAAATGCACAGCGGATGACTGCTTAATCAAATTTTACAGTAAATATTTAATATTAATTACTGAAGAAACAAAATGGATTCTTGAATAATCAGTACGGACGGATAAGACATTTTGTTTTGCTTTTTAAATGAAATGCCTTTGTTTATCTTATTAAAAAACTTTATGCTAAAAACTTTGTTTAGCCTTGCGATTATTAAACACAAGGAAAGACAAAGGATTGATTTTAATTCCTTTAAAATTAAGGTAAACAAAGGCGTTTCACTTATTTACGAAATACAAAGATTTA
>NZ_JAELVM010000002.1 GCF_016745235.1 Chryseobacterium endalhagicum
CGCTCTCAGTCTCCCGAAGGAAACCTACCGCTCGGCTTGCATGTGTTAGGCCTCCCGCTAGCGTTCATCCTGAGCCAGGATCAAACTCTCCATTGTATGTTTTTCCTGACCCGCTCAAAGTTTATTACGCTTTAGTTTTTTTCTTACTTGGTTGTTATATTGTATGTCAATGATCTTTTTTCTTTCCGCAATCTATAAGGAATCTTTTCTGTCGTTCTGTTCCTTATTTGCGGTTGCAAAAGTAAGTATTTATTTTTTAATGGCAAAATGTTTTTAAAGAAAATTTAAAGTTTTTTAACTAACCCTAAATCCTTTCAAAACCTTTATCCTTATTAACTTCTGCTCCCCGTTTAACCGGACTGCAAAGATACAAACTTTTTTAACTCCCACAACTTTTATTGCTAAAAATTTTAAAAGGTTTTTTCCTATATCCTAAAGTTAATCCTAAATAATTATGCTTATCTAAAAGCTCTTCTGCGCTACTGTATAACTCTCGTTTTTCAGTGGGGCAAAGATAACAACTTATTAATACGCAAAACAAACTTATTTAACATAAAATTCATGATTTTGTAATATTTAATTCTAAACAATTGATATTCAAATAGAAAAAGTTTAAACAATAGTTTAAACTTTTATGTTATTTATGCAGGAAAAGGCTTTATGGCTTATTTTGTGAGTAGATAAGGCTTAAGAATTCGGCAAAAGATTTTTCCAATCCTATAATATCGCCGGATTTAAGGTTTAATCCGCCAGTTCCTGAAGTGTCTGATTTTATTTTTGCTGAAGAAGCCTGAAAATACAGGTTTTCCTCATTGTTTTTAGGCTGAACTTTAATTGTAGACCCTAAAAGCTTCTTTGTAGATACTGTGTATATTTCTCCCGGAATAATATCAAGGGTAAGGTAAGACCTCGGAGCCAATACATAGTCCTTCTTATTGATATTAATTTTCTGATCTTTATCTGAGGAAGCAAAAACATACAACCTTCCCTTCTGCACCGCCAGATTTTCTTTAGGCGTATAGTAAAGGGCTATTCTATAGTTTGCCGGATTGAGAGGCTGCGGAGTTCCATCAATATTCTCAAACGGTTTAAGTGAAAATGTATTGGCTCCTATTTCTTTTGCCTTCTTATATATTAAGGAAAAAACTTCTGCATCATCATTTGAGAATCCCTGGACTTCAATTTCGCCCAAATATTCGGCACCTGTTACCGACTCTGCTTTTTTATAGAGAAACTTATCTGTATTGTCATTCGTTTTTTCAACTTTTGAAAGGTATACATTCTGCGCATTGCAGAAGGAAATACAGAATATGGAAAGGGCAAGTGCCAGATTCTTCATCATATTATGGGTGTATTAGTAATTTAACGGATTCTTCAAGACTGTTCTCCCAATGTTTAGGCTCAATCCTGTAGATTTCTTCTATTTTATCGAGAGACATTGTACTTCTGGCCGGTCTTTTAGCAGGCGTAGGATACTGTTCTGTTGTAAGAGGATTTAATTTAACTGATGACTCTGAAAACTCTGCAATCTTTTTTGCAAATTCAAACCAGGTTGTTTCGGGATAGTTTGAGAAGTGAAAGATTCCGAAAGTTTTATTGGGTGTTTCAATAATATCCATGATTGCTTCTGCAAGATCATTCGCGTTGGTAGGCTGGCCGAACTGGTCTGCTACAATTCCTAGTTCTTCTTTCTGAGAAAACAGGCTCAGCATGGTTTTAACAAAATTCTTATTGAATTCTGAATATAACCAGGAGGTCCTTAAAATGATGGTCTTTGGATTGATCTCTAACGCCAATTCCTCTCCTTTTCTTTTTGATTCACCATATATTCCTGTAGGATTGGTGAAATCATCTTCAGAATAAGGAAGATTGGTATCTCCGTCAAAAACATAGTCGGTAGAAATATGAATGAGGATGGTTTTATGGTCTGTACAGGCCTGCGCAAGATAGGCAACTCCATCAGCGTTCACGGCAAATGCCTTGTCTGCTTCTTTTTCTGCCTGATCTACGGCTGTATACGCTGAAGCGTTGATGCAATAGTCAGGCTTGTTATCATAAAAGAAACTACTGACCTTATCTTCGTCTGTAATATCTAAGGTTTGTGAATCTGTGAATATGAATTCGTATAAGTGTTCAAAATCCGGTGCTATTTTTCTGATACAGTTACCCAACTGTCCGTTACTTCCTATTACGGCTATTTTTTTCATCTGCAATATTATTAGTTTACTTTTCAAATGACTGCTAAAACTGATTTTTAGCTGATCAAGAATTTTTTGCGTTCTGGGATCTTAAGAACTTCACTCTCGGCTGGAAATCTTTCTGCTCAAGGTCTACATAGAACTTTCCGAAGGTTTCTCTGATATCTTCCGGATGAACTTCTGACCTTCTGGTTTTAAGATTAAAATAAATCACAGTCACCCACAGTACGGCATGAACTGTTTTTTCATCCAGGCTTTTCATGAGGATCTCAACTTTAGCGGTTCTGTCCTGAACTTCGATGGTTTTGCTGCTGATCACAACCTGGGTATTGTACCTTACTTCTTTCAGATAAGCAATTTCGTTCTGAATAGCAATCCATGTACATCCTGTCTTTTTGGTATATTCTTCGTACGTAAATCCATAAAATGTTTCTACATGGTCTTCTCTGGCATTGAACATATAATCCAGATATTTCACATTATTCAAATGCCCAATTGGATCACAATCGCTGAACCTGACTTTTACGGTTGTTGATACTTCTTTTTCCATAGCGCAAAAATAAAAAAACCGCCCCTAAAAGAGACGGTTAATTTATAAAACTTTGTTAATTTATTAGTTGATTCCTAATTCTTTCTTAACAGCAGCTGTTGCATCAGGACCTCCTTTGTAAACAAAAGCACCAGAATTTGCATCCAGGATAAATTCGTATCCGCTAGCTTTAGCTACTTTCTCGATAGCATCATTCAGTTTTTTCTCGATAGGACCGAAAGCTACATCCTGCTTACCTTGAAGATCTTTCTGAGCTTTGTCCTGCATTTGCTGGATTTCTTCTCCTAATTTCTTCATTTCAGCTTCTCTAGCTGTGTTTTCTTCAGCAGTTTTTTTAGGAGCTTCAGTTTGATATTGCTGATATTTAGCTTGAGCAGCATCCGCTTTTTTCTTGATTTCAGCTTGTTTTGTATCAAGGAAAGTCTTTATGTCTGCATCTGCTTTTTTCTTTTCAGGCATTGCATTAAGAATTCCCATTAAATCTACAGAAGCTATTTTCTGAGCTTTTGCCATACTTACCGATACAACCATTATAACCGCGGCAAATAATACACTTAATTTTTTCATAATTGGTAAAATAAATAATTTAATTTGTTTTTAGATTTTAATTTTTGGTAAAAGTTAATTGAGTGAATTACTTTTTACTTTTACTGCTTGTCTTTTCTTTTTTTTCTGTACCCTTCAGTAAGATGGTCAATACTTTTTCTGTATAATCGTATCTTGGAAGAAGGAAGATAACATTGTCACTAGTTTTATCAAGAACTGTGCCCAATCCGTTTTTCTCAGCCATGGTTTTTACAGCACTCCAGATCTGATCCTGAAAAGGTACCACCAGATTTGTTCTAAGCTTTGTAATTTCACCATTGACTCCAAAACGTAAGCTGGTAGTGGTTTTGATGTTTTTTTCAAGATCCATTACTTCTTTTTCACGAAGTTTCAGCTGATCTCCTATCAATAATACTTTTTCACTTTCAAATGCAGCTTTTTTTCTTTCGTATTCAGACTGCAGATTTTGAAGTTCTGACTGCCAAGTATCAATCTGCGAGTTTAATCTCGCTTCTGCTTCTTTGTATTGCGGCATTTTATCCAGGATAAGCTGCGTATCTACTACTCCTAATTTCTGGGCGTTGGAAAACCCGAAAACCAGGAACAATACAAATGTGAAAATGAATTTAAAATTTTTCATATTTATGATTATAATGATTGGTTCATCAAGAAGTGTGTCTTCCATCCGGATGGTTCTGTACCGCTCACGGTTCTGTCAAATCCATAAGCAAAGTCAAATCCGATCAAACCAAAAGCTCCCATGTAAACTCTTACACCAACACCTACTGATCTTTTCAGCTGGAATGGGTTGTAGGTACTCCACGAGTTCCATACGTTCCCCCCTTCTGCAAAGGTAAGTGCATAGATCTTAGCGGTCTGGTTCATAGAGATCGGGTATCTTAGCTCTAATGTAAATCTGTTGTAGATTGTACCTCCACCTCTTTGGGTAATATCGTCTCTTTCTCCTCCGTATGTGGAAGCATTTTCATAACCTCTTAAAGGAATCAGTTCTCGACCGTCATATCTACCACCGAATAAACCAGTTCCACCTACATAGAATCTTTCGAATGGCGGAGCTCCAAGTTTTTTGTTATATCCGTCCATGAATCCCATTTCTGCGGAAGATCTCAATACAAGTTTTCCTGCTACTTCATTATAAACATCAGCTTTGAACTTGATCTTGTAGAATTCCATCCACTTGTACTTGTCCACCGGTGTCATTGTAGAATAATCTTTATTGCTGAACAATGAATAAGGTGCCGTCAGTTTAGCGGAAAGTTCAATATTTGAACCCATTGTCGGGAATATCGGGTCAATACCGGCAGAGTTTCTGCTTAAACCTAAGTTAAGACTTAAGTTATTGGCATCTCCGTAATATTCCGTTGTATCTCCAAACTGGAACGGATAGTTCTTAAATGTATATTTCTGGAACTGAAGTCCTGTGTACAGGGAGAAATAATCATCCGGCCAGTTCAATAATCTGTTCAGACCTACTGATGCGGAGAAGATATTAAGCTTCTGATCGTTTCCACTGCTGTCATTATATTTTACTCTGGATGTATTCAAACTTACGGAAAGCGCGGTAGGTCTTGTACCGAACAACCATGGCTCAGTAAATGAGATCCCGTAGTTCTGGAAATACTGACCAGCCTGTGCCTGGATAGACAAAGTCTGACCGTCTCCCTGAGGTACCGGCTTAAAGTCTTTGAATTTAAGGAAGTTTTTTAACGAGAAGTTGTTGAACGTCAATCCAAGGGTACCGATAAAGCTGTTACCTCCGTAACCTGCCTGTAACTGTACCTGAGAAGATCCTTTTTCAACCAGTTTCCAGTTGATATCTACGGTATTATCCTGCTGATTCGGCTGAATATCCTGACCTACCTGCTGTGGATCGAAGAAGGTCATCCCTGCAAGATCGAAGTAGGTTCTTTTAATTTCTGTCTTTTTGAAAAGCTCACCCGGTTTTGTTCTCAGCGCTCTTAATACAACGTGGTCATGGGTAGTGGTATTTCCCTGCCAGGTTACTTTATTCCAGGTAGCCTGCTCTCCTTCGTTGATTCTGATCTCAAGGTTTACGGCGTCTCCGGACACAGATTTCTCTACCGGTGTTACGCTGGAGAAAAGGTAACCGTTATTCATGTAAACAGATTTGATATCTGAATCATCTTCTTTACCTCCGTCTTCTCCTACTTTTTTGTTGAAACCTACAGCATCGTAGATATCTCCTTTCTTATATCCAAGCAATCTCTGTAAGTACTCAGTAGCATAAACTGTATTTCCGGTGAATGTAACATCCCCGATATAATACTTCTTACCCTCATTAAGCTTTACATTGATTTCGAAATTGTTTCTTTTGTTTCTCCATACGGAATCAGAAACGATGGTTGCATCTCTGTATCCAAGGGAGTTATAATAGCTGATAAGACTCTGCTTATCTTCCTGATATTTTTCTTCGATGAATTTTGAAGATTTAAGGATTCCTCCGATACCAAATCTTCTTTGTTTGGTTTCTTTGAATGCCTTTTTTCTAAGCTTTGCATCCGTTACGCTCTGGTTACCCTCAAATTCGATATGGTCAATTTTTATTCTCTTGCCCTTATCTACAGTGATGGTCCAGTCTACCATAGACGGATCATTTGCATTGACTTTATCCTGAATGGTGATTTTAGCATCAGCAAACCCTTTTTTCACATAGTCCTTAGGCACTTTCGTTTTAAGGCTGGAAATCAGGTTTTGAGTGATTTTTGTTCCCGGTTTCAGGTTGTTGTCCTTTGTAAGTTTTTCATTTTTGGATTTACCAATCCCTCTCCCTGCGAATTTTACTTCTCCAAGTTCTTTAAGGTCTTCAAGGTAGAATCTTAAAACTACGGTCTGCCCTTCAATACTCTGAACATACACTTCAACTTCTGAAAAAGACTGGGTATCCCATAGCTTTTTAACAGCGTTGCTGATTTTCTGTCCGGGGATATCTACCACTTCGCCTTTCGTTAAGCCCGTAAATCGTAAGATCTGAGCCGGCGTATATTTTTTTACCCCATCTACAACAATGTCTTTAAGAGTGTAAGTTCCTGCTTCATTTTCTGCGTGTACAGCACTATTTACTTTGGTGCTGTCCTGAGGAGTTACTTGTCCATAAAAATGTGCCGAAGCAGCAAACATGATGATGGGTAATAGTCTAAACTTCATTTTATCGAGTCTTTCTTTTCTTTAAATTTATTGGGCTTTGATCTGATCGCCGGTTAATCCGTATCTTCTTTCCTTATTCTGATAATCTACGATACACTGGAAGAAGATATCTTTTGTAAAATCCGGCCATAAGACATTTAGAAACTGTAGTTCTGCATAAGCAATCTGCCAAAGAAGGAAGTTGCTTATTCTTATTTCCCCGCTGGTTCTGATCAGCAGGTCCACAGGAGGAAAGTCTTTTGTATAAAGGTAGCTTTCGAATAATTTTTCATCAATATTCTCAACATCTACATTTCCCTCTTTCACATCGGAGCTCACCTTTTTCACGGCCTCCAATATTTCATTCTGGGATCCGTAGCTTATTGCCAGTACCAGGTTTCCTTTTGTGTTTTCTTTTGTAAGCTCTATTACACGCTCCAGCTGCTCTCTCACAAGGAGAGGTAGTTTCTCAAGATTTCCTATCACATGCATTCTGAGTCCTTTGCTGAAGATCTCTTCTGCTTCAAGCAGTAAGGTTTCTACCAGCAGATTCATCAGTGTACTTACTTCCTCAGCCGGACGGCTCCAGTTTTCGGAAGAAAATGTATACAGTGTTAAATAGGGTATATCTATTTCATTACAGGCATTAATGGCATTTCTTACTGCATTAATGGCATTCTTGTGGCCGAAAGTTCTTTCTTCGCCACGAGTTTTTGCCCATCTTCCATTACCATCCATAATGATGGCGACGTGTTTCGGTAAATTCTCAGAATTTATTTTATCTTTAATCAACGACATATTAATTAATCACAATAGCATGGCGGTCTTCCGAATGAATAGGTAAGACCCAAACTGAAAGTATTCATCCAGTCTTTGGACCTTTCATCACCAATATTTCTTTTGCCTAAAAGTTCTTGTTCTCTTTCTTTTGAAACTGCATAATAGTTTCCTGACTGCAGCAGTGAACCACCGGTAGCAGGATCCAGAATATCTCCATTAAAACTGGACGTTAAATCACTAGACAATAGTCTGCTGTGATCCAGCTGATCCGTAAGTGTATATCTGAATGTAGCTTCCGCAAATATAGCCCAGCTGTGGTTGAACTTATATTTTAAACCTACCCCAAACGGGATATGCATTGTTACTTTTTTTCCTAATGAATATACCGGTGTACTTTTAAAGTCCAGTTCATTAAGAGGAGCCTGTGCTACCCCGTCTGCATCTCTTCTGAAATCATGCACAAGATCTGCTTTGGGAGCATCAAACATCAATGCACCGATACCTCCGAAGATGTATGGGCTCACCATGCTTACCTGCTCATTATTAACAGGGAAAAGATTGTATTCGAACATTAAGCTTGCTTCGTATACGTTATTTTTTCCGTATGAGTTTCTATTCACTCTATATTCTTCTTTCGCAGCTTTATCGCTGAACTGGATCTGGTTGTATCCAAGGTCCAATCTCACGGTTTGATGCGGATTAAAATTAAATCTATATAATAAACCTCCATAAAAGGGGAATCCCCACTCTGACATCCTGTCCAAATCCAACGGCTTTTGTAAAATATAATTGGTCCTCCCTATGTCCCCCACCAGGTTACTCATACCTAGACGAACTCCCAATTCGTTTCTTTGTGCTTTAACACTTACCATTCCAAGGAAGGCAATAAAGCTAAACAATAATTTTTTATTCATAAAAGAATATGGATTTATGGTTATTTTAAAATTTAATTTTTGCAAATATAAAACTTTTTTATATTAATGATATTCTTAATGTATAGTTAAAAATAAACAAAAAAACATAATTTGTTATAAAGTAAACGGCAAAGTGGCAAAAATATTCTTTTTTCCTTAGATTCCAAATACTGACCGTATAAAAAAACCCCCATTTGCTGAGGGTTTAAAACGCTATTTTTTATTAAATATTGTTTGTACCTTATTCCGTATTCTTATCAGTAGCGGTTCTTTATAATTTTTATCTTCATCAAAATAACCGTAGCCATATCCATATCCGTAACCATATCCGTAGCCCTGCTTCGTGTTATAATCATTATAAATAAGTCCTAAATGATTGATCTCTTCGCTATGATACTTCTCAGTGATCATTTTGAGCATGTATTTTTCAGTATATTCATGACGCACCACATAAATATTGGCATCAGAATGTTTCATCAGTTCATAGGAATCCGCTACCAGACCTACCGGCGGCGAGTCGATGATAATGAAATCATATCTTTCTTTAAGCTCTTCAATAAATTTGATATTCCTTTCACTCATCAGAAGTTCTGAAGGATTGGGAGGGATCGGTCCTGAAGTTGCTACGTCCAGATTCGGGATCTTGGTATTGTTGATGATCTGCTCCAGTCCTACTTCACCGGTAAGGTAATTGGAGATCCCATATTTATTATCAATTTTAAAGTCTCCGAAGATCTTAGGTTTTCTAAGGTCCATCCCGAGTAATATGGTTTTCTTATCGCTTAATCCTATTACTGAAGCAAGGTTGATGGAAACATATGTTTTTCCTTCTCCACCAATGGAAGAGGTCACCAAAATAGTTTTTCCTTTTCCTTCTTCCTTATTATTTTCCATCAGAAACCTTATACTGGCTCTGATTCCTCTGAATGCTTCTGATACTGATGACTTAGGCTGTTCAAGAACAGTAAGCATATTCTCGTTGCTGTTGTTTCCGATCACCCCAAGAAGCGGGATCTTCGTTGCGCTCAATAGTTCTTTAATGTTTCTGATCTTATTATCCAGAGCCTCTCCAATCAGGATGAAAAGCAACGGGAATAAGAGCAGCCCGCCCATAATTGCCAGCTTAATGGCTTTTACATTAGGGCCTATAGGAGACTGTCCAAGATTCTTGGCAGGGTCAATTACTGTAATATCAGACTGGTTGGTCGCTACTTTCATCTGCGCCTCATTCTGTCTGGACAACAAGCTATTGTATGTAGCTTCTATCATATTATATCCCCTTTCTGCATCTAAATATCTTCTTTCTTTTTCCGGATATGAGTTCAGATCACTATTAGCTTCAGCTACCTGATTGTCTATTTTACTGATCTCATCATAATATTTCGTATAATAATTTCTTAAAGTACCGTTTGCCCCCGTTTTGGCTTCATCAATAAGCCTGTTTACCTCTTTAATAGGTTCAGAATTGGGCCTGTAAATAGTGGCCATTTCTCTTTTCTTAGTATACAATGCTTTCAGTTCTGTAACGGATGCAGAAAAGAAACCGTCCTCAAAACCAGCAGCATTGGTGCTGATCATCCTATCAAAATCCTGGGCCTGAAGTGTTGATTTAATGCTGTTCAGAGAGGTTATTTTACTTATAATATCCGCTTTCTTGGCTTCAAGGTCTTTTATTTTATCCAAAGACTTTTCGTCTCTGTCTTTAATATTATATAGTTTCTCAGAGGTTTTCAGATAATTCAGCTCTGCCGCACTCGAATCCAGCTTTTTACGGATATTGTCAAGATTGGCCTGCAGATAAAGGTCTGTATTCTTATTAACGATATTCTTGTCGGCAAGTCTTTTCTTCTGAAGCTCAGTTACCGATTTATTTAAGAAGTTGACTGTACTGTTAAGGTTAAAGCCTTTTTTCTTAATGATCATGATGGTTCCAATTTCCTTATCGAAATCTACCCCAACTGTGGATATAATCTCATTAACGCTCTGATTGACAGAACTAAGCACAACAATAATGTTATCAACTTTTATTTTAGGGATCTCCGGGTTTCTAACCAGTCTGAACCTAAGATTCGGGGAATTGTACCATTCATTGATCTTTATGATCTTGTTGGCAGGTCTGTTATAACTGCTCACCGGCTGAAAACCTTCCACTTCAAAATTATACAAATTTGTAGATTGTCCCTCTTCCGGAAGAATCACTTCATAGGAATCCCCTCCTTTCGGGATCAGGGTAATCGCGTAATTGATCTGCTGAAGGTGCTTTTTGTCTATCTGCAGGAAAACCGGTGAATCCGTTTTGTCTATATAAGTTGATTTAATAACTCCTTTAGTCGAGTAATTAACGAAAAGATCAAGCTCTTTTACCAGGAACTCGTTATGAGATCTGGACAAAAGCATCTTTTTCAGGTACATTCCATCCTGATTTCCACTCTGCCCCCAGATAAAGTTGATAGACTGGTTGGGTGTAAAATAACTGGACGTATTATTGGACACACTCAATGAAAGGTCCGAAGAATAAATATTCTGCGCGTAATATTTACCATATACCCACGAAATGATATAACCTATCAGTAATACAAATGCAAACCAATACCAGTTTTTGAGAATTCTTTTCACAAAATGCTCCATATCAAATAATGCAAACGATCCGTACTTTTCCTTCGGGGTATCGTTTTTTGCTATTTTCGCGTCGTTCTCTGGAATCATGGTTAAAGGTTTTTAAGAAGCAGATAGATTGATAATGCTGTCGTAATCACCGATACCCCAGTCGTTAAAGTCTGTACAGGATCTTTTCCGAATCCGTTCAAGCTTTTTCCTCTGGTATTCAGATAGATCTCATCTCCATTCTGTACATAATAGTATGGGGAATTCATAATATCTTCACGGGTAAGGTCTATTTTTGCCACCTTGATTCCTTCCGGCAGTTTTCTGTGGATAACGATATTTTTACGGTCAATGGTCCTGTTTAAACCTCCGTTAATAGCTATCGCTTCTGTAATTGTCAGCGTATTTTTATGGGCTACTTTTTCACCTGAAAGGCCTGTAGTTTCCACATCTCCCAGTATATAATAAGTGATTCCGTCTGTATTCAGTCTTACTTCCGCTTTACCTTCCTGAAAGTTTTCATTTACTTTTTCCTGAAGCTCCAGGGTAATATCTTCAATTGTTCTTCCTTCAGCTTTTACATATCCTATTCCGAATACATTGATATCTCCTTTGGAATCCACCTTCAGACCATTAAAATAAAAACTGACGTTTCCTCCATTAGATCCACCGCCGCCGCCGATTCCTCCTACTCCACCACGGCCTCCCATTGGAGAGCTTCCGGAACCCGTAACGCCTCCCGAAGAGTTCAGAGAAGAATAAAACTGAGCCGCATCTCCTTTTGGAGTGGTCACAATATTAAGGTTAAGAATGTCGTTTTTGGTAATTCTGTACGTGGGAATATTGTAGGGAATAAGTCCTTCTTCATTAATGACCAGGCTTTCGCTGGGCTGCATGTATCTTACATCTTTTTTGGTGATGCAGGATGTAATAAAAAAGGGGAATAGTAAAAATAAATACTTTAAGTTCTTCATCATGTTTGAATGTATTGCAAAAGTAAAAATTAAATTGTTATTTTCTTATTATTTCGTAAACGATAGATCAAATCCGGTAAATATGCTCCAAAGAAACCTAATAAAACAATAATCAGCAGCAACAGATTGATATTAATATGCCTCAGATAATAAGCTACCGCTACGATCATGAGATAATACACAATAATATAAAATGTGGAACGCCTGTGCGTAAGATCCAGTTTCAGAAGTTTGTGGTGAATATGGTTTTTGTCTGCGTCGAAAGGCGATTTCTTATTGCAGAGTCTTATAATAATCACATTCAGGGTATCCACAATTGGCAGAATAAGAATTGCTACGGCTACCGCAGGAGCAGACTGAAGGTGATACCTCGGTACATTGGGAAGCTCTCTATCTATAAAAATATCAATAAAGCAAATGGAGGTAAAAGCCAGCAGGAAACCTAACAGCATAGATCCCGTATCGCCCATGAAAATTTTATTGGTTCTGTAATTGGATAAATTGTAATAAAGAAAAGCCAGCACGGTTCCTATAATGATTGCCGACAAAACGACCAGCGGATAATTATATTCCCCCAATCTGTAGTAGCTTATCCCGAAAAGAGCACTGCATATCACCGAATATCCTCCGCCCAGACCATCAATCCCATCAATAAGGTTGAATGCATTGATCAGAACAATAAACGTAATAATGCTGAAAATCACACTGACAATATATCCCATCTCATAGATTCCGAAGATCCCGAAAAGACTTCTGATCCTGATGTCCGATCCTATGACCACCAGTGAGGATACGATGATCTGTGCCACAAGTTTTTTATAAGCCCGCATGACCACAATATCATCCATCACCCCAACATATAAAAGGATAATTAAAGACGCGAATAAAAATTTATAGAGATCAAAAAGTTCATAGGCAAAGATTGATGCACAGATTCCGATGGAATAAAAAATGGCAATTCCTCCAAGATTGGGAATTTTTCTGAGGTGGGAACTCCTTATTCCAGGCTCATCCATAAGATTTTTTCTTCTGGAAATCTTAATGATGGTAGGTATAGAAAAAAAGGTGATTAAAAAAGAGAATAGAAAACCTAACCCTATTTTTACGTAAAAAATAGAAATCCCTGATTCGCTTAAGAACAATTCAAAATTCTTCATTTTTTTTTATCAAGTACAGCTCAATGCGTCTCATAAAACCTATCAAACAGCTCACAAGAAGCTATGTGTCAAAGTCTTGCTGATGGCTGAAACCATTGCACTTATCATTTGTGTTAAATTATTTTTCTTATCAGTTTCTTTTGCCCGGCAAAAAACAGCAGATAAAAAATCTTTTTTTTCAACGGCAAAGATAAAAGATAATTCTTACCAAAACGACTATAGTTCAATATATCTTGAATATTTATTTTCCTTTCTTTCATAAAAACAGCCAGTTCATCCGCCATTTTATTAAAAGTTTTCTCATCCTTCACAAAAGCGACATACGCGAGAAAAGAGTATACTCCTTCAAAGATCTGAAAATTTTTCAGTTCCTTTTTTTTATGGGAGTAAGCAGATTTTTCAAATGCATATTCCACATCTTTTACGGCTTTCAGGATATCCAGTCCTTTTTCGGTGTGCGTTTTCGTGATAGAATCCGTACGTTCCAGATACTGATAATGAAAATTCTGGGTCTGGGCAATAACAGGACATTCCAGAAGCAGCTGCGGAATGAGTTGAATATCTTCAAAATGAACTCCTTTTTTGAATTTCTTCTGATCAAAAAGTTCTTTTTTAAACAATTTGTTGCAGGCAAAATAACTGAGGTCTGAAAAAACGGAAAAATGATCTTCCATCTCTATCTTTTCAGCCATATTGGGAATCTGCGTCAGTTTTTGGGTGATTTCACCATTCTGATCCACTTTCTGGATATTGCAGATTACCATTTTAGCGTTATGTTTCCGGGCGAGCTGCAGCATTTCTTCAAACATCGTTGCTGTAACATAATCGTCGCTGTCCACAAAACCTATATATTCTCCCGAAGCTCTTTCCAGTCCGAAATTCCGGGCATCACTCAGACCGCCATTTGCTTTGGTGAAAGCTTTTATTTTATCAGGAAATTGAGCGGCATACTCATCAATGATCAGTGCAGAATTATCTTTGCTGCCATCATCCACCACCAGGATTTCGATGTCCTGAAGGCTTTGGTTCACCAGAGAATCCAGACATTTGGCCAGATAATTTTCTACATTATATACGGGAACTATAATTGAAACCATTATTTTACGCCTTCTAAATTAACGATACTTTTAGCTAAAAAATCACTGAATTTCTGATAACCCAGCTTATTTAAATGAAGCGGGTCCGCATATAAATTACGGTCTTTATCAAAATCACGGCTTACTTCATCAAAATTCAGCATCACTACTTTCTGATCCAGTCCGCTTGTTTTCAAATCTTCCTGTAAAGTCTTTCTGTAGTCAGGGATTTTAAATGCTGTGCCACCGTTCAAAACCAGCTCTGCGCTTTTGTTACTGAGTGCGCTGATGATATTTTTCCGTTTAAAATCTTCTTCCAGTCCGAACTCCGGCATGGAAACCACTACCGGTTTGATGTTGTAATTCAGCAGTGTTTTAATGATCATCACCATATGATGGCTGTAAAACTGAGGCCCCAAATGCATCGCAGCATCATTTACCCCAGCGATTACAATGCAATACTCCGGTTTTTCCTCGATGATTTTTTTGGAGGAAAATTCTTCACCATCCTCTTTAAAAAGGTTTTCGTAAATCCTTTTGGTCTTGGCTCCGGGATTTCCGGATGAATAAATTTTCGCGGGAACTCCCTGAGCTGAAAGCTTTTTTTCTAAAAGCGAATCCAGATTCAGCCGTACGACCCAGCTGTCGCCGAGAATACCGATCTTAAGCCCTTTTTCCGCCTTTGCTTCGGAAATGAAATAGCTTTTCTCGCCTGCATAGGAGTATTTATTCCAGAAATAGACCACAGTGAATATTCCTAACAGCAGAATAGCACTTAAAAATATCTTCTTTTTCATCTTGTTTGTGTATACTTAAAAGGTCAGCCTGGGATTAAGCGTTCCTCTTTTTGCTTCTTCAAAATCCTTTTTGGAACACGGAATACAATTTTCTATATTATCATCGTCTCCGAAATACCACAGATTGCTGAATGTATCCCGCTTGAAAGCATATTGGTCATCATCAATCAAAACATAGAACAGTTCAAAATGTCTTTCTCTCGGGTGCGACCTTTGGATATTGATTCCTTCGATCAGGTACCAGATCATCTGAGCCAGCAATTGATGATTCAGCTGGTTTTCTGAATAAATATTATAATTGAAAATTCCAACAGATTGTAAATTTTCGCTCAATCCGATTTCCTTCATGTAAGCACAGATTTCTCTTCTGTTCAGCCCATTCACCTGTGGATTCATTGAAAAAGGCTCACTGAAACTTTCAATGGCATCACAGTTCAGGGTAACCAGATCTGCCTTCCTGAAAAACGGCTCGGTTTTCTCTGTTGAATTCATCATTTCTGCCAGACGGACAATATCAAACTGTACTTCTTTAATCAACCTTACAGAATCTGTTTCGTTCAGATGTTTCTGATAGCCTAAATGATGATAGTTTTTAATCGAAAAATTCTTGGACCCCAATATTTTTCCTAAAAAGGTCAATTCATTAATAGTTTCGCCCTGCTGAAGGGAGATAATATTGCTGATCTGGGTATAGTTTATGTTTTTCTTGTGAAAATTCAGCGTTGAAAACATGGAAAAGGCAAAATCATTGGACCCGCCGATAACTACCGGCAGCGCTCTTTTGTAATGACACGCAGACAAAACCTCCTGCAGAATATAATGAGAATCCTGAACCGATTTCCCCGAAACCAGATCTCCAAGATCTACAATGGGAATATCAAAATCCAGTTTTGAAAGTTTATAAAATTCTTTTCTTACCGATGTGAAATCCTGTACTTCCGCATCACCGCCCGCTCCTCTGTAATCCGAAACAAAGAGAAGCACAATGCTGTCTTCTTTGATATCTTTCGTGATTCTGCTGCCGATCTGCCAGCTTTCTGCTTTGAAATTCCTTGGTGAAATGATAAAATCTTCAAAATCCATATTTTTAATCTGAAAACTTGAGAATAAGTTAGTGTATTAAATTACTTTTCCGAACAAACATACAAAAAAACCACAGCAAGTATACAGGCTGTGGTGTATTTTGTTCATAAAAAAAGCCGTCAACACTTAATGTTAACGGCTTTGTATACTTCTATTAATATTACTTCTTTTTTGCGGCGGTCTTTTTTACTGCCGTTGTTTTTTTAGCAGCAGGTTTTTTGGCAGCAGGCTTCTTTTTCTCAGCAAAAGCGTTCTTGTCCTGATCTGTGATCCACTTTTTAACCTCATCCAGGGATACATCTTTCAGCTCTTCCGCATCATATTTTGTATCATCTTTTTTCTTCGGAATCTTGAACATGGCTTTCCCGAATTTTACAAAAGGTCCCCATCTTCCATTCTCAATAGAGATTTTTTCTTTCTCCCATTGCTGGATATAACGGTTGGCTTCTTTTTCCAGTTTGGCATCAATCAGTTCATCGATGTCACTCTGGGAAAGGTTGTCGAAATTATATCTCTTCGGAACATTTATAAATATATCCTTGTATTTGATGAACGGTCCGAATCTTCCAGTTCCTTTTGTTACAGGATCTCCTTTGTAGCTGGCAATCGGAGCATCTGCTTTTTTCTTTTCGTTGATGATCTCTTCTGCACGCGCCTGGCTTACAGAAAGCGGATCTTCACCTTTTGGAATACTGATAAATGTTTCGCCCCATTTCACATAAGGTCCGAATCTACCTACTCCCACGGAAACGGGTTGTTCTTCAAATGCATTCAGTTCAAAAGGCAGTTTGAAAAGTTCCAGTGCCTCTGCCAGAGAGATGGTTGCAATGTTCTGCCCTGTCATCAGTGAAGCAAAGATTGGCTTTTCTTCATCTTCCGTCTCACCGATCTGGATCATAGCTCCGAATCTTCCGATTCTGGCATGAACATTTTTACCGGTTTTAGGATCTACTCCAAGAAGTCTGTCGCCATTCGCACGATCTGCATTTTCTTCTACATCTTCGATTCTCGGGTGGAACTTGGAGTAGAAATTGGTCATCATTTCCTTCCACTTCTGGTCTCCGTTGGCAATTTCGTCAAAACTTTCTTCTACTCTTGCCGTAAATCCGTAGTCCAGGATTTCTTTGAAGTTATCCGTAAGGAAATCATTCACTACTTCCCCGATATCTGTCGGTACAAATTTATTCTTATCGCCCCCGAATTTTTCTTCAAGAACTTCTTTTTTGATCTTATCTTTTGTAAGAGACATTCTCACCACTTCACGGGTTTGAGGATCTATCTCCCTTTTATCTACATATTCCCTGTTTTGAATGGTCTGGATCGTCGGTGCATACGTAGACGGACGTCCGATTCCCAATTCTTCCAGTTTCTTCACCAGACCTGCTTCCGTGTATCTTGCGCTTGGTCTTGTGAATTTTTCTGAAGCTGTGATCTTTTTGTAGCTTAAAATTTCGCCTACACTGACTTTAGGAAGGAGTTTTTCATTGTTTTCTTCATCATCATCCTCTGTTTTTACGATTCCGTAAGCTTTTAAGAAACCATCGAAAATGATCACTTCACCCTGCGCTTCAAAATGCTGAGGCAATGATGCATTCCCAATTTCAATCACCGTTTTCTCAATTTTGGCATTAGCCATCTGAGAAGCAAGGGTTCTTCTGTATATTAACTGGTATAATCTGTTTAATTGAGCATCCCCGATACTTTTCACGGCAAAATCTGTAGGACGGATCGCTTCGTGAGCTTCCTGTGCCGATGCAGATTTCGTAGTATAATTTCTTGGTGAGGAATATTCAGCTCCGTATTCTGAAGTAATCTGCTTTTTAGCGCCTTCTATAGCTTCCTGCGAAAGGTTCACAGAGTCCGTTCTCATATAGGTAATGTATCCTTCTTCGTACAGCCTTTGTGCCAGACGCATGGTATTGGTTACATTGTATCCCAGTCTTGAAGAGGCTTCCTGCTGCAGCGTGGAAGTGGTAAACGGTGCAGATGCGGAACGGGTTCCGGGTTTTGTTTCTACATTCAGAACTTTGAATTCCGTTGTTTTTGCTTTTTCAAGGAATTTTTCTGCGTCTTCTTCTTTTTCGAAATCTTTTTTAAGTTTGGCTGCGATTTCCTGTTCGTTGTTATTCAGGAAGATCCCGTCCAGCTTGAAACTTGCTTTCGGACTGAACTCTCGGATTTCTTTTTCTCTTTCAACAATCAATCTTACGGCTACAGACTGCACCCTTCCTGCGGAAAGACCCGGTTTTATTTTTTTCCAAAGAACGGGAGACATTTCAAAACCTACGATCCTGTCCAGAACTCTTCTTGCCTGCTGGGCATTTACAAGGTTCTGGTCAATATCTCTTGGATTATCAATGGCTTTCAGAATGGCATTTTTAGTAATCTCGTGAAAAACGATTCTTTTCCTGTTTTCAGGCTTCAGTTTCAACTCGTCAGCAAGATGCCATGCGATAGCTTCTCCTTCGCGGTCCTCATCGGAAGCCAGCCATACCATTTCGGCTTTCTTTACAGCAGCTTTTAATTCTGTAACCAGTTTCTTTTTGTCCGCCGAAACTTCGTAATCGGGACTGAATGTGGCAAGGTCAATTCCCATTCCTTTTTTCGGAAGGTCACGGATGTGTCCGAAACTTGATTTCACTTCAAAATCCTTCCCTAAATACTTCTGAATAGTTTTTGCTTTTGCCGGTGACTCTACGATTACTAAATTTTTCGACATTCTAAAAATTTTTTGCAAAAGTAAACCTTTTTTATTAGATAGGTTTTTGGAATTACATTTTATTTAGCAATTCAAGGGGAGCAACAAACACTCTATAAAGAATTCCCTCGAATGTAAAACCTCTTCCCGACATCTCGACTCTGTAGATTAATGAGAAAATAATAATGAACAGTGTGATATAAAAGCTTTTATTAATAACGATAGGTCTAAACACGTATGCACAAACGTTTTTCTCTAATAATAAAGCAAAAAGTACAATCGTAAGCATCATGTGAATATACATCCACCTCCCCCAGTCTATAGCCAGATAAAACAGTGGAAAAGAAAATAAGAACGCACCAATTAATAAAATAGATACCACCTTTCGGTTATTTAGATATTTTAAATAATACCCGATATGAAAAATACTTAAACCCAGGCTTATCAAATACAACAGGTATTCGTTAAGATGCTGTTTAATATAATCTCTTTCATTTATATTCCAATATAAAATTCCGTAGGTAGGATGAACTCCCTTTTTGGCAAGAATCTGCAGGGACATTCCTTCGTTGATATTCTTACCGAACTTTAAAATCAAAAGTGCAGGGATTCCAACCGAGAGGAAATATTTAATATATCTTTTAAATTCCCGCTCCCCGGTTTTCAGATATAATGCAATGGCAAAATAAGGAACATAAAACAAAACCACTTCATGAAAAAAAGTTGCTAAACAAAGTGTAGCACAGAAAATATATTCTTTATTTTTCGAAAGCTTTTCATTATCCAGAAGGTATACAAACCATGTGAATAAAAGAAAAACTATAAATTCTTTTTTTCCTACATAACTCACTGTATTTAAAAGCCCTACAAATCCTATGGGTGAGAGCAGCAGTGACAGATAAAGAAAGTCAGTAAATTTATACCGGATGAGCTTAATGAACAGTAAAAAAAATCCTGAAATAATTGAAAACTGGGCCAAATAAACAAGATAATTGAGTCTTAAATTCGTAAAATCCTGAAGCAAAAAGAAGAAACTTCCCGACAAGCCTCTTCTTTTAAAACCGCCATCCTGATAATTGATCAGCCAATCTGCAAGGATATATCCGTCGTCTTTAAGATTGTAATAATAAGTAAATAACAGTGTATAAGCA
The DNA here is from genome assembly GCF_016745235.1 of Chryseobacterium endalhagicum. Classification (GTDB taxonomy): domain Bacteria; phylum Bacteroidota; class Bacteroidia; order Flavobacteriales; family Weeksellaceae; genus Chryseobacterium; species Chryseobacterium endalhagicum. The sequence continues at coordinate 19,694 of NZ_JAELVM010000002.1, forward strand.
GCCGTAACTGCAACAAGAAGATAAATAAAAATCTTGAGATTGAAATAGGGTACAATTTTTTCTAGCATCATTTGTGTGTTTAAAATCTGGAACAAAAAAAAGAGAAACAAAACAGCTTTTGTTTGGATTTCATCATTTTAGAGCGTCTAAAATATTGAAATTAAACTAATTAGCTTTTTGTCTCTCCTTAATTACGTACCGAATTTCTTACCTATTTCTTGATAATTTTCACAATTTCTTTTAAATCATTAATTGTTAAAAAGTAGATACCGGAAATCAAAGAAGAAAGATCCGTTTTACCGTTTTTAAACTGCCCTGATTTTACAAGCTGACCAGACATATTAAAAACCTGATAATCATAATCTTTATTCTCCTGTGTCTGAATATGAAGCACATCCTTTACAGGATTCGGGAACAGGGAAATTTTGTTTTCACTTACTTTTTCCTTCACCTCATCACTGCTCAGCGCGACAGATTCTCTACCTGAAGCAAGAGCGGTGACCTGCTGTCCCGGGATAGGTCCGGCTTCATTGCCCCGAGCATCATACTTCATTTTTACACATCTGCAGCTGGCCCCGAAATAAGGATCATTATTATCGTTAAGCGCTATAAACCTGTTGGCTGAAGAGGCTGCATCAAACAGGACATTAATGGATCTGCCCAGATAATTCGCTGCGAGAGCACCCGTCCATGCTCCCGGATACTGGAAATTAACGGTATTAAATGTACCCTGAGCAGATTGGTTGGCAATCACACTTCTGAATCCTCTTGAGCCTGAGTTAGGAAAATTCCCTACTCTGTACGATGGACCTATGAACATATAGCCAATTGTAGATGTTGTAGAAGGGTTTCTCACCCTTGTTCCTGAATACTCCGTCATCACACTGTAAAAAGTACCTACCTTTTTATCTTTCTTATACCATGGTGACATTCCGAAGTCTTTATTTGAAACCAGTGCAACATCTGAAAGGTCCGGAATTCTCCAGCCTTCTGGACATGGGTCAAACGGGGATTTCTCTCCACCTCTTCCCCATCTGTCCGCAGCAAGATTAGGCTCATCTGCCAGCCAGTCTGTTCCGTTGGTATAATTGGGATTGGAGCCGTTATAAGACGCAAAAGCACTCGGAATCATGTATACCAGTGGGTTTTTCACTGAGTAAGATAATACTTTCGCAACTTTATCGGCAGGCCTGTCCGTACTCTGCACTGCTGAACCTGCTGCATAGGTATTGTAAGGAATGATATAACCTCCCGACATATTATTATACGCGGCCTGACTGAGCGTGGTATAGGTAACGGTGCCTTCACTGGACACCCTTCCCAGGAAAATACTAAAAGAAGCCCTGTTATCTGCATTCTGAAATGTAGGAATCGGGTCTTTTCTTCCCCACTGATAATGCATTCCGGTAGAAGCCCGGATTTTTGCCAGCTCTGAAGCGGTTGGAGTAAGCCCGTTAGCCACCATCGGGAACGCATCTACAGCTCCCAGATTCCTGTCCATAAATTCAGTCTGAAGCACGACATCTGCTTTATTCACATAATTGATATAATTGGTTGCCCCAGCCTCCGGAAGTTCTGTGACATAGTTAAAAGAACCTATTGCAGAATCTGTGATCCAGATGTGCCAGCTCCAGTAGACCGGAGCCGTAATATTTCCATTATGAAGGGTTATTACAGCGTTTCCACTCTGATTGGGATTGATCTCAACTGAAATCATTGAGGAACTGAGATCCTGCAGCGATGAAGGACTGGGTTTAATGACTGAAACTTTACCGATGAGCCCGGTATTTGTGCTCCATAATACGTTGGCTTTTAGATTATCAAAACTTGAAGGGATCAGTATTTCCGGATTGTTCAGAATCTGGCTTTGTACAGCAAATGCTTTGCTTACAGGAATATCAATCTTAAAACCCTGAGGACTTTTTACAGCCTGATAGGTATTGGGATTATTAATTCCCTCCCTGTATTCCTGCGGCGGGGCGAGATATTCTGTTGGGAAATCGTATTCATTGACAATATAGAGCGGATCTTTTATGCATCGGCAGCCATTGGCTTCGGAAGTATACATTCCTGACATCGGCATATAAAAATACCGCCCTACGATTCCGGGATAGCCGGGATCGGGAATATCAGGCTGTCCTTTATCGGGAATCATAAAAAGCCCTCTGGTAATAACTGCCGGTGAAGCGTCAAAATGCCTCGCCATCGTTGCCGTCCAAAGTGCCACATGATGCTGGTCGGTATACTGCCCCAAATGAGCTGCCCTGATCAGCTGCCCAGTTCCGGGGAAAACGCCCATATTATTGCCTCCTGCATTTGACAGATCAAAACCCAGATTAGGATATACTTTAAACCCGGTCATAAAAGCAGGAGCTCCAGCATCAGTAGGTTTTACAATATGGTATTTGCTTGCCTCAAAAACATTTTTGCCCATATTGGTCCTTACTCCAAAAGGAGAGAAATCCATCCTGATATCGTCAATATAGGACTGCGACCCTAAATTGGCAACAAGCATTGACGGAATTCTCCATCCGTTCGGACACGGATCATAGGAAGATTTATCCTTGTAAGGTTTTGCATTTCCATCGTTATTATACCCCGTGCTGATCATTCCCTCGGAATTATCGGACCAAAGATTAAGCTCCGAAAGCCGGTTATCCGGAAGTCCTGCAAAACGCCCAAACCAGTTGACCGGAAGATTCACGTTGTTGTTATAGTATGCCTGGCCGCTGTTATCATCTTTATTGACGTAAATAAGACTCAGGGGATTTTTTACAGCCGTTCTTACATTATTGATCACTTCCGCGCTTGCAAGCGGGATGAATTTCGTAAGGTTATCAATATTGGTAGCATTGGCAAAGTTCTTTGCTCCTCTATGTCTTACACGTCCTACGGAACCTGATACTTCATAGAAATCATTTCCTCTGGTGACAAGAGGTGGAATCGGGTCTTTTCTTCCCCACTGGAAGAGCAGTCCGCCGCTTCTGTTCCAGTCTGATGAAGTAATGGAGTTGCTTAAAGCTCCAAGATTACGGTCCATCCAGCCCCAATCGGAATCCGGAATAGTTTCTACTGTTCCATCCGATCTCATTCTGGAAATATTATCAAAACTTTTATAGACGGATCCGTTGGAAGGATCGTCAGTCACCCAGATATGCCAGCTCCAGTAAATCTCACCATTGACTCTAAAGGCTATGACTGCATTTCCTTTTTTGGTTTTATTGATGGGGACTTTTATTTTGGCATTCTGATCAGAATCCAGAATTTCAAGTGAATATTTGGTTCCTGACTTAATCAGTCCGTGAGTGTCTTCCCACAACACATCAGCTGTCACTTTTCCGGAAGGGATTCCGGTGCCTTTAATGTATTGATCTTCCGTCCACATGGCATATGCCTTTCTTACGGGAATCAGCAGGCCTTCACTGTTTTGAGCGGGGTCAAAAATATAGCTATTGGGGGCTTTCGTCCAGTCGGGAGCAGTTACCCTGGCTGCAGATGTACGTACTGTATCTGCTCTTGACGTTATGGTCTTCGTAAATGTATACGAAGGAAGAATTTCATTTAATTCTCTACTATTCTTGGAATAGGCACAAATCGACACTAAGCAAAAAATTGCCGCAAAATTTTTAACTGAATTTTTCATATCCTTGAACTTGTGTGCCGTTCAAGCAATACAACATTTAAGCCTTTACCGTAACAATAAATCATAAATAACACAAATAAAATCATAAATATTCTAATTGTATTACCGATAATCTAACAGTAAAAGATTACAAATACAAAAACGGCACAAATCGTTTCAGCTGCAAATGTAATTTTTTCAGCGTAAATAATTGAGCAGAAAAATTAAATTTAATGGAACCTTAAATCATAAACTGCAATACACAAAAAAAAGACAACCTTCAGGCTGTCTTTATATCATTTAATTCTATAAATCTGCTTTACGGGAGAATATGGTTGTTATAAAGTTCAATAGTAAATCTGCCGACTTTGATGTTATTAAAGTAAGAGAATACGACAAAATTGAAAATAACAAGGGCAATGATAAAAGAGTAAATCATTTTTTTCATCCCGCTCGACACCACATACATCGTATTGACAATGATCACATAAGAAAAACCAATAAATGCTCCCACAAGTCTGGATGAGAATACGGGATTATTCCTGAATATAAAGTAAAAACAGATCCCCACCACCGCATAATTCCTGTGGTATTCATAATACGGATAGAGCTCTTTCATCTTGGTATCGAAGAAGAACAGGAAGAATGTGAGAATCATCATCATGGCCTCAGGAATCCCGAATCCCCCGTTCAATCGTTCTATGGACTCATTCATATACCCGTTTAAGCCATCCACAAGAATGTTATCCGACGCCATACTGTTCATAAAATCCCCAAAAACCCGGTATACTTCAAACGGAGAGAGAAATACTGAAATGATGATCATAATCAGCATAATGGTTTTATTCAGCGGTACGCGCGCAAACCAGTACATGGGAAGAAACAGGTAACTCACGGTGTGAATCCCTGATGCTATAAATATGAAGAACAGGTAATGCCAGAGCTTCCGCTGTTTGATGTACCGTACGGCAAAATAAACAATAAATGTAGCAAGGTTCTGCCTGATCTGTCCGCTTTCCCCCACAAAGAAGTAAGGAATAAACATGAACAGGGTAAAAGTAAAGGGATAAAATGTATTGTCTTCCGTATATTCAATCTTAAAGAAAATAGCAAAGATGGATATGACTAAGGTGAGCGCAAAGAAAGGGGCATCAAAGACATTCAGAAGGATCTTATTAATTAAGGTATAGAGCCATTCCACATCCAGCTGGTCGGGACCTTCCATATGGAGCATCTTCATGAAAATACTGTAGTAGCTCTTCGTGTCGGAATAGATGTACAATCCTTTGTAACTTCCATAATCCGGTCCTACGTTGTTACGGAAACCTACCAGTAAAATAAGATAAATTCCCAGAAACCAAAACCATTTCTTATCTACTTTTTTTCCGAAAACCTCCTGTACACTGAAAAAGAGCATATAGGCAATGGCCACTATAAAATATGGATGCAGTATACTCATACGGATTCAAAGTTTTTAAACCGCTGCGGTATACAAAAGGAAAGCCCAGGCCTTGAAAAAGAAAGGCAGGACCGCAGAAAAGGGAATACTATTGATAATAGAAATCCGTTTATTTTTTCATCATTTTTTTTCAACATATCTAAAACAGATTCTTATTTCTTTTAAAATAATATGGGTTTAAAATATATTTTCTGAAAGGGAACTTTTGCAAAAGTAGAATATTTTTTTATTCTTCCTAGAATATTTTGTTGATTTTCAGACAAAACTTATAGCCTAAATGTTTTGAACTAATACTGAAAAAATTAAATTTGCAGACTTGATCTCACCATGTAATGCATCGCTTTTTTATTTTTTTATATTATCTGATTTCTAAAAACAGAATTCTTTCTGCAGTTATTGCTTTAGGAGTTGCTTTATTGTGTGGATTTTTTGCTTCAAAGATTAATTTTGAGGAGGATATCAACCAGATTATTCCTAAAAATGAAAAGTCTGACCTTACGGCAAAAGTTCTCAAACAGCTTAATTTTTCGGATAAGATCATCGTTATTATAGAAAACAAATCCAATGAAGACAGTTTTCAGCTTTCTGAAACCGCCGACACTTTTCTGCAGAAAACAGAGCCTTTAAAGAAATATATCGGTTCGGTTCAGGGAAAGGTGAACGACAGTGAGATTTCGGAAACATTTGATTTTGTCAATCAGAATCTTCCTCTCTTCCTTGATGAAAACGATTATAAGGAAATTGAAAGAAAGCTTCAGAAAGACAGTATTTCCAGGCAGGTAGAGAATAATTATGTGTCTCTGGTTTCGCCAACCAGTCTTGTCACAAAAGAATTTATCAAAAAAGATCCGCTAGGTATTACTTATTTAGGTATTAAAAAATTAAATGCTTTAAATATCAGCAAAGATTTCAAGCTGGAGGACAATTATATCGTTACCAAGGACGGCAAAAACCTTCTGCTTTTCATTGATCCGAAAAACAAAAGCAACGATACCAAGGGCAACGAAGTCTTCATTAATCAGCTTAATGAGATAAAAAACAGTATTAACAAACAATTCAAAGGAAAAACCGAGATCAGCTATTTCGGATCTCCGGTGATTGCCGTAGCGAATGCACAACAGATCAAAAAAGACATCCAGAACACGGTGATGATCTCCATGACCGTTTTATTGGTTCTGCTGATTTATTATTTCAGAAACTTTTTCACCCCCATCATTGTATTTCTTCCGACTGTTTTCTCAGTATTGCTGGCGTTGCTGATTCTTTACTTTATTAAAGACAAAATTTCAGCAATTTCTTTAAGTGTGGGAGCTATTCTTATAGGGATTACGATAGATTACGCACTGCATATACTGACGCATTACAAGCACAATAACAATATTGAGGAGCTTTACAAAGAAATCACACAGCCCATTGTTCTGAGCAGTGCCACGACGGCAGTTTCTTTTCTGTGTCTGGTTTTTGTACGTTCTGAAGCCCTGAAGGATCTTGGCCTTTTTGCCGCGATTACCGTTATCCTGTCTTCCGTTACCGCATTGATTATTGTTCCGCAGCTTTATAAACCCAAACCGACAGAAGAAAAACACAGCACGAATTTTATTGACAAAATTGGCTCTTACCCATATGAAAAGAACAAACCTTTAATCATAGGATGCTCTCTTATTATTATTGCCTGTCTTTTCGGTTTCAGGCATGTGGGTTTCAATGAAGATATCGGAGACCTGAATTATATTCCAAAAGAATTAAAAATAAGTGAAGCCAAGCTGCAGAAGCTTTCCGACATCACTTCAAAATCCATTTATACCATTTCTTACGGAAACTCAGAGGAAGAAGCACTGGCCAGAAACTCCCGACTGAGCAGTTTCCTCGACAAAGAAAAAAAGGAAGGAAAAATCCTGAGCTACAGTTCCCTCGGAAATGTGGTGCTCTCTGAAAAAGATCAGAAAAAAAGGATTGAAACCTGGAATACATTCTGGGATGCGGATAAAAAAAGCCGTACCGTTTCTGAACTGGTGAACAGCGGGAATCAGTTTGGGTTTAACAGCAGTGCTTTTGACAATTTTAATGAAGTTCTGAATAAAAATTATACGGAGTTAACTCTCAAAGATTACGAAAAAGTAAAAGCATTACAGATCTCCGAATTCCTGAGCAATGAAAACGGTTTTTACACGGTTTCCAATGTGGTGAAAGTAGATGAAAAGAAAAGAGATGCTTTCATCAGAGATGTTGAGAAAAACCATGATGCCCTTGCCATCGACCGCCAGCAGATGAATGAGAATTTTCTGGGATTACTGAAAAGAGATTTCAGCACGCTGATTAATTACTCGCTTCTGGCCATTGTTCTGACCATCATTGTTTTCTTCAGAAATTTTGAACTTACCCTTCTCACCATGTTTCCTATCGTACTGACAGGAATTGTAACCGCGGGGATTCTTTATTTTCTGGGTCTTGAGCTTAATATTTTCAGTACCGTTGTCTGTACGCTGGTTTTCGGTGTGGGTGATGATTTCAGCATCTTCCTGACCAAAGCCATGCAGAAAGAGCATACGACAGGAAAAAATGAACTTCCGACTTACAGAACCTCTATTATTTTAGCGGTTTTCACCACCATATTATCCATCGGATCCCTGATCTTTGCAAAACATCCGGCCTTACATTCACTGGCACTGGTGGCGCTGATCGGGATGTTCTCTGTGATCATCATTACCTCAACGCTTTATCCGTTCTGGTTCAGATTACTCATTACAAACCGGGCAAAGAAAGGGCTTTCTCCTATCACGTTCAGACTCCTGTTAAGATGCATTATTTCATTCACTTATTATGGATTGGGAGGATTGGTCTTTTCCCTGATCGGAAGTGTGTTTATCAAGAGATCAAAGGGGAAAACCTTGGATATTATTAAATTAATTTTAGCTAAATTCTTAACATCAGTACTGCACATCAGTCCTTTTGTAAGAAAAAGAGTGATAAAAAATCCGGCCGAAGATTTCAGCAGACCGGCCGTTATCATTGCCAATCATACTTCTTTCCTCGACACACTGGCCATTGCCATGGCAACGCATAAAATCATCTATCTGGTGAACGACTGGGTATATGATTCTCCGGTTTTCGGAAAGCTGGTAAGAGCACTTGGATTTTATCCTGTTTCTCAGGGGATAGAAAATGGGGTGGATAAGCTGAAAGAAAAAATTGCTCAGGGATATTCTCTGGTTGTTTTCCCGGAAGCAGAACGCTCTTACACGAATGATGTGAAAAGATTCCATAAAGGAGCATTTTATCTCGCTGAAGAATTCGGGCTGGACATTCTCCCGATTTATATCCACGGAAATTCCGAAGTCCTGCCAAAAGGAGATTTTATTATCTACGACGGAAGCATTACCGTAAAAGTAGGGGAAAGAATCAGCAAAGATGATTTGAATTTTGGAAAAACCTATTCCGAAAGAACAAAGAAAATCAATGCTTATTTCAGAGAGCAATTTGCAGCATTGAGGAATGAACTGGAAGATGAAAATTATTTCAGAAAAAAACTCTTCTTAAGTTATTTATATAAAGATAATGAAGTCGTAAACGAGGTTAAGGATGACTTTAACGCCAACAAATCCGTTTATTTTGAATTGAATAAACACCTTCCAAAGGATGCTTCTATTCTTCACATCGCAGATGATTTCGGTCAAAAAGATGTTCTTCTGACCCTTTACCAGGCAGAAAGAAGGATTTTCTCGCTCATTGATGATGAGGAAAGAAGACAAACCGCCATGCAGACGTATCTGGTGAAAAGGAGAAAAATCTATTATATCAAAAATGTTTCGGAAATTCACAAGAATATTGATACGCTTTTGGTTTCGGATCAGAATTTTAACATCAATACCCTGGAGAAGCTTCCGGAGACTATTATCCTGCTGAATACTATTCATTCAAGCTTTGATAATTCAGATTATTACCAGGAATTTAATTCAAAAGGAATAAAAATATTCAAAAAACACTAAATAAATATGAAAAGCATATTTTTGTAACCGCTAAAGAATATTAATGAAAAAAAATATACTCGTCATCTACTATTCACAGACCGGCCAGCTGGAAGATATTGTAAGGAATGTGGCCCAGCCTTTTGAAGCAAAAAAGGAAGAGTATGATGTAACCTATTACAATATTCAGCTCAAAGAAGACTTCCCTTTCCCATGGCCGGGTGATGTTTTCTTCAACACTTTCCCTGAATCCTACCTCCAGATCCCGAAAGAAATTTTTCCTCCTTCGGAAGAGATTCTGGGTAAAAAATATGATCTCATCCTGTTTGGATATCAGGTATGGTACCTTACGCCGTCTATTCCTATTATCTCGTTTTTAAAAAGCGGTTTTGCGGAAAAATTACTGAAAGGCACGGATGTGGTTACCATTTCGGGAACCAGAAATATGTGGATGCTTTCTCAGGAAAAATTAAAAGTATATTTAAAGGATCTGGGAGCAAAACTGGTAGGAAACATTGCTTTGGTAGACCGTCACGACAATTATACGAGTGTACTGACCATTCTTCGCTGGCTGACTACAGGACAGAAGGAAAAATCTGGAATGCTTCCTGCTGCGGGTGTTTCTGATGAAGAAATTTCAGGATCTGTAAAGTATGGCAGCATTATTGAAAAGCATTTTAAGAGCGGAAATCTTTCCGGGCTTCAGCCAGACCTGGTAGCCAACGGAGCCGTAGAAATCCGTGCTTTTCTGGTGAGAGTAGAAAAAGTGGGGAATAAAATATTCACCATATGGTCCAACCTCATTATAAAGAAAAAAGAGAAACGCCCATTGCTGATAAAATTCTTTAAGGTATATTTGATGGCAGCGATATGGATTATCTCACCAGTCGTGTTGGTTTTACACCTGCTGACAACCCCTATATTTTGGTCCAAAAGACAAAAACAAAAAAGATATTTACAAGGAATTAATTTAAAATAGAATGTACGACGTATTTATAACAAAAGCATCAACATACTTACCCAACAACCCGGTATCAAATGATGAAATGGAGACTTATCTTGGTCTGATAAATGACGCTCCTTCTAAAGCCAGATCACTGATTTTAAGAAACAACAAGATCACGACAAGATATTATGCTTTGGACAAAGAAGGAAATCCTACTCATACCAATGCACAGCTGACAGCAAAAGCTGTAGAAGGACTGTTCGATGAAAAATTCAAAAAGGAAGATATGAAGCTGCTTTCGGTAGGAACCACTTCTCCGGACCAGATGCAGCCTTCGCATGCTTCTATGGTTCACGGTGAGCTGAATATTGGTAAATCTATTGAAATTAATACCGCTACAGGTCTTTGCAACTCGGGAATGAATGCCCTGAACTACGGATTCCTTTCCGTAAGAGCCGGCGTACATGAGAATGCCATCTGCGCAGGATCAGAGAGAATGTCTGCATGGATGACTGCTGATAAATTCAACCATGAAGCTGAAAACCTGAAAGCTTTGGAAGAGAGACCGATCATCGCGTTCAAAAGAGAGTTCCTGAGATGGATGCTTTCTGACGGAGCCGGTGCTTTTCTATTGGAAAACAAACCAAGAGAAGAGGGAATCTCTCTAAAAGTAGAATTCATCGATTTCTATTCTTACGCCCACGAAATTGAAGCCTGTATGTATGCAGGATGCGATAAGCAGGAAGACGGAAGCCTTAAATCCTGGGCAGATTACCCGTCGGACGAATGGCTGAAACAGTCTATTTTTGCCATAAAACAAGATACAAAGATCTTAGATAAATACATTCTGGTAAAAGGAGCGGAAAGCTTAAGATCTTCTTTTGACAAGCATAATCTGGATCCGGACAAGATCGATCATGTTTTGGCTCATATTTCTTCAGGCTATTTTAAAGATGGCTTAAAGGAGGAATTTGCTAAAAAAGGCATGGATTTCCCGGCAGAGAAATGGTTTTACAATCTGTCTGATATCGGAAACATCGGAGCAGGTTCCATCTTTGTAGCGCTTGAAGAACTAATGAATTCCGGAACTCTGAAAAAAGGCGAAAAAGTACTTCTTTGTGTTCCTGAAAGCGGAAGATTTGCTTACTCTTGTTCTTTGTTAACAGTCTGCTAATGGAAAACAGACTGCCGACATCTGATCAGGATTTTGTAGGAAGCCTTATTCCGCAGCGTTTTCCGTTTGTCATGGTTCATGAGATTACGGAATACTCTGAGAATCATCTTGTATCAGGATTTGAAATCAAAGAAGACAATATTTTTGTTCAGGACGGGGTATTCCAGGCTTCAGGGCTGATTGAGCATCAGGCACAGAGTGTCGCGCTGCACACCGGATACAAGTATTATCTTTTAGGCAAGGAAGCGCCTACCGGATATATCGGAGCGATCAAATCTTTTGAAACTGAAATCCTGCCTGAAACGGGAGATCACCTGGTTTCAGAAGTTACGATCCTGAATGAAATTATGGGAGTAACGCTGGTAGACATCGTCACAAAACTGAATGGCGGGATCATTGCAAAATCCCAAATGAAAACTGCTGTAAAATAACTTTAATGGAAATCAAGGAAGACAATATCATCAATATACACAACTTTCTGCCGCACCGCGAACCGATGCTGATGGCAGATTATATCCTGGAACTGACCAAAGAAAAAGTTGTGACTTCCTTTGAAATTAAAGAAGATAATATTTTTGTCCACAATGGTGAGCTTGCTGAAGCCGGACTTATTGAAAACTTAGCCCAGACCTGTTCTTCAATTTTGGGACAGAGCTTTTTCGAAAACCCGGAAGCAGATACCAAAGTGATCGGTTTTATTACCAGCATTAAAAAGATTGATCTGTTTGCCCTTCCGAAAACCGGGAGTAAAATCATTTCAAAAGCTTCGCTGATTTCGCAGTATGAAAATATCTGTCATATTTTTTGTGAGACTTTTCATGATGAGGAATTGCTGATCAGGGCGGAGATTAATCTGTTTATTCAGGAGGTGAAATCTTAAGAAAACATTATTTAGAAATATAGAACCGTGCGATTGTCGTGCGGTTTTTTTGTTGTTTAACCACAGATGGCGCGGATTTTCACATATGATTGCGTGTAATTTATGCTGAATTGGGTTTTGGCTGAAGCCGGATTGGTTTTTCATTTATTTTGGATGAACGGGCTAAAGCCCGTTCCTATTCATGTGGCTATTCGTGAAAAAATTATGGAAACTTCTAATGATGAGGAATTGCTGATCAGGGCGGAGATTAATCTGTTTATTCAGGAGGTAAAATTTTAATACTCCATTTTAGTTAAAATATATAACCGTACGATTGTCGTGCGGTTTTTTTTAACCACGGATGGCGCGGATTTTCACAGATGATTGCGTGTAATTTATTCTGAATCAGGTTTTGGCTGAAGCCGGATTGGATTTTAATTTATTTGAGTGAACGGGCTAAAGCCCGCTCCTATTGATGTGGCTATTCGTGAAAAAATCGTTTTATATTTTTAACCATAGGTTTCAGACCTGCTTTATTGTTCCTTTAAACCTCATCAATTTGTATAATACACGATCAGACCTTGAAACCCTGTAGGTAACTTCCAGCCTCCATCTACCCTCTTCCGCCCCCAACTACTTAATAACCCTTATTTTTCGATATATTTGATGAAAATAAAAGTATGAGTGTAAAAGTAAAGTTCTATTCAGAAAATATAGAATTCGAATTTGAAAATTCTGTTGAGTTTCCCGTAGCTCCGCAGATTGGGGATGAAGTGAATCTTATTTCATTTTTTAAATACCAGACTTCTGAAAGATTAGAATACTACAGCAATATGGAAGAGCTTGATCTGTATAATGATGCGGTAGTTTCTCAGCTTACATGGTGCAATGATCTTGAGAAAAAAGAAGTGTATCTGCTGGTGAAACTAACTTACCGTCAAAACAGATAATTTTCTTCCAAATAATTCAGAAAATAAAAAAGCGGAACATTGCTGCCCCGCTAAAAAATTGATATCATAAAAGGTTAGTACCCGAAGATTTCTTCAAGAGAAACTTCCTGGAACGTTGCCATTTTATTGATGGATTCCATATTCAGGTTTTCTTTTTTACCAATGATCGCTGTATTGTATTTTACAGGCTTAACCTCGGCATCATAGAAACCTGTAAGCTGCGGCAGTGTCAGCCCCTGGATCTCAGAGTAAATATCTTTTCTGATATCATAATCTACTCCAAGCTTTTTCAGTGACAACTGATTAAAGAAAATATTTGTCCTGTTGATTCTGCTGGAAGCGATCTGCTTCAGTGCTGAACCTTTTGAATTCTCAAACTGTGCCGGAATCTGAGGCAGAGACACCATAAGATCGTTCATTGCACTCACTGCCAAAGGAAGCTTATTAGCTTGTGTTCCGATGTAATTGGTGATATAATTCGCATGTCCCCTTTCCGTTGCATTTCCATAAGAAACATAGGCAGTATAAGCAAGCGACTTACTTTCTCTAATCTCCTGGAATACGATAGAAGAAAGACCTCTTCCGAAATATTCGTTGAAAAGATTGGCTTTTCCGAAGTTATTAAGATTCAGATTACTCCCTTTGGCTACTTTGGCCATTTCCATCTGAACCATATCATAGTTCGTGAAATATACTTTCCCTTCTGTAGCCAGTTCCTGATAATCCTTAGCTTTTGCAGGCTGAACAGTTGTTTCGGTAATATAAGGCTTAACAGCTTTCTCTAAACCTGACTGATCCTGCCCGTAAAGCAATATCTCATACGGAGACTGGTTCAGTACTTTAACCTTCTTCATCAGCTCTGCAGCATCAATGCTCTCAAGACGTTCTTTAGAAACAATATCCGTCATTCTGGAATCTTTTCCGTATTTGGCGTAGTTTGTAAGAGCTGCCATAATCCTGGTTTTATCTTTTTTAGCCGCGCTTCTTGATTCAAGAATTGTTTTTACAGTTTTGGCATAGATCTCCTTATCCGCTTTTACGTTCGTCAGCCAGTGGTTCATAAGCTCCGTTCCTTTCTTCATATTGCTTTCCAGACCGCTCAGTGTAATAAAAATCTGGTCATTGGAAGTTCTGAAGCTGTATGTGATTCCAAGTTTGTAGAATTCACCTTTCAGCTGTTCCGGAGTATATTTGTCTGTCCCCAGATATTCGAAAAGCGTCACCGCCACAGAAAGCTCCTTGTCATTATCCGTTCCAAACGGGAAAACATAAGTGATCTGGGCAACGTCATTATATTTGTTCTTTACAAAGCTTAGTTTCTTGTCTTTGACCTGTGAGGTCTGGATCGCAGTTTTATAATCAACAAATTCAGGCTTGATGTCTGTCACTTTTGTTGCCAGAATATCTTTAAGGAATGGCGACTGTGCTTCTCTGTTCAGTTTAATCGGGGTAATTCCCGGATTCTGTACACGAACCAGTTTATCATTTACTCCTTTTTCCTTATAAACTACAACATAATTGTCCTTGAAAAATTCATTGGCGAACTTCACAACATCTGCCTTTGTAATTTTCTCGTACTGGTTGATGTCATCCAGTTCCTGCTGCCATGTTTTCTCGTTGATATAAGTATCGTAAAGAGTGGTTGCCAAACCGTCTGCTGTTTCCCAGGATTTCATACGCTGAACTTTTTTATCATTCACGATGGCTTTCAGCATCCAGTCCGGGAACTGTCCTTTTTTCACAAGATCCAACTGATCGAGAAGCAATTTCTTGGCTTCGTCAAAACTCTGCCCTTCTTTCGGGGTAACGCTCATTGCAAATGCACCATACATTTTATACGGTGATTCATAGGCTCCCGCTCCTAAAGTTTTCTGCTTTTGGTTAATATTAAGATCAATAAGTCCGGCATCTCCTCTATTGCTCAGAATTTCAGCCACTACATCTGCCAGTCTTGCTTCCTGTGTACCATTGGAATCTGTTCTCCAGGCCATGGTCATTCTTGGAGTACTTGGGCTTTTTACCGTTCTGGTAACGATGCTTGTCATTGGCGCTTCAGTGACCATTTTCTTCATCGGAAGCTCTTTGTATTTGAAAGAACCGAAGTACTGATCAACCAGCCTTATCGTTTTATCATAATCAAAATCTCCTACAAGCACTACAGCCATATTATTAGGAACATAATAGGTGTCAAAATACTTATGGATAGCTACCATTGACGGGCTTTTCAAGTGTTCTGATGTACCGATGGTTGTCTGCTGACCGTTCGGATGCTTAGGGAAAAGCGCTTCCATCATTGCATAATTCACAAGACGGCCGTCGTTATCCTGAGCCCTGTTGTATTCCTCATAAACCGCTTCCAGTTCTGTATGGAAAAGACGCAATACCAGTTCGGAAAAACGTTCTTTTTCTACTTTAAGCCATTTTTCAAGCTCATTGGCTGGAATATTATTTTTATAAACTGTTTCATCAAGCCATGTGTGGGCATTGGTTCCTGTAGCTCCCAATGATGAAATGGCCTTATCATATTCATTGGCAATCGCATATTTAGAAGCCTCCTGTGAAACTTCATCTATCTTTTTATAGAGTAATTTTTTCTTTTCAGGATCCTTTTCTGCTTTGTGCTGCTCGTAAAGATCAGAGATCTGCTGAAGCAATGCTTTTTCCTTTGTCCAATCCTGAGTTCCCAAATGGGAGGTTCCTTTGAAAACCATATGTTCAAGGTAATGGGCAAGACCCGTATTATCACTTGGGTCATTGTTGGATCCCGTTCTTACAGGAATATATGTCTGAATTCTCGGAGCATCATCATTTTTTGCCAGATACACCTTCAGTCCGTTTTTCAGGGTATAAACTCTTACCCCTGACTGGTCATTCTTTACCGTTTCATAAGTGTACCCCTGACTGTCTGTCATCTTCTGAGTATCAAACTTCTGTGCCATTGCATGAAGCATGCAGAAAAGCGAAACAGAAATAAAAAATTTCTTCATAAGTCTTATTTTATTTAATCCAATTTCTAAAACAGATTAGTCTATATTTATGATACACTTGTTACAGCAGATATGGTATATATTTTTTTAGGTTAAAGTTTGAATTCTTCTTATTATAAGCTCATTTTTGGCATTATAATTTAATATGATTTACATATAATGTATTTTCACTATTTTAGCCACCTGATTAAAAAGAATCAAAAAAGGTGAAGGATTTTCATCTTAAATTAAAAAAAAGAATACTGTTTACATGAAAAAGCAAGACCTGCCTCAGGACGAAAGCAATCTGAAGTCGGCAAACATGACCGAAGTCTTGTATGTGACCGATGAAAATGATAATTATACCACGGCCAACAGCATTGGCTGGGAGGCTAAAAAAGCAGCCCTGGAAGAATCCATGGAGCTTATTCATGAAAGAATTGAAGAAGCCAGACAGGACGTCGCCAATAATTTAGTAAGTCCTATTGTTTATTTCATGGAACTGAATAAGATGGATCTGGGCGTACTTTCCTCCTATGTCGGAATGTGGCAGTGGAGAGTGAAAAGACACGCAAAACCAAAAGTATTTAGAACACTAAACGAATCCGTACTGGAAAAATATGCCGATGCATTCGGGATTTCAGTGGATGAATTAAAGAACTTTGACGGAAAATAATACTGAAATGAAGCATAAGGCATTATGCCAATTTCATTTCGCCAATGAAAAAGATAAAAGCAGCAAATGAAACTTAACTTTGAACACCATCAGACCGCACATTGCGAAAACGGTGTCGCCTCCAATCTCTTATTAAATAAAGGCTTAAAACTCAGTGAACCAATGATCTTCGGGATCGGCTCCGGACTGTTTTTTGTCTATCTGCCCTTTCTGAAAGTCAATTTTGCTCCCGGCTTCAGCTATCGTCCGATGCCCGGTGCTATTTTCAGCAAAGCAGCCAAAAGATTGGGAATTAAAATCAAAAGAGAAAAATTTTCTAATCCTAAAGAAGCACAGTCTGCTTTGGAAAGAAATTTAAATCAGAATATCCCGACAGGACTTCAGGTAGGCGTTTTCAACCTTACCTATTTCCCTGAAGAATATAAATTCCACTTCAATGCCCACAATCTTGTAGTATATGGAAAAGAGGACGGAAAATTCCTGATCAGCGATCCGGTGATGGATTATACCACATCCTTATCCGAAGCTGAACTGGAAAAAGTAAGATATGCCAAAGGCGCCCTGCCTCCAAAAGGCCATATGTACTACCCTACTTATATTCCAGAACATGTGAATCTGGAAGAAGCCATCAAAAAAGGAATCAAAGATACCTGTAAAAACATGCTGGCTCCGGTTCCTCTTATCGGAGTAAAAGCCATGAGATGGGTCGCCAGAAGCATCCCGAAATGGGCAGAAAAGAAAGGAACCAAAGTCACCAACCATTATCTCGGCCAGCTGATCAGAATGCAGGAAGAGATCGGTACCGGAGGCGGAGGTTTCAGATTTATTTACGGAGCATTTCTTCAGGAAGCAGCTGTCATTCTTAAAAATGATGAATTAAAAGAGCTGTCTAAAGAAATTACTGCCATTGGTGATTTGTGGAGAGACTTCGCCGTGGATATTGCCCGGGTTTATAAAAACAGAAACTCAAAAAGTGATATCTACAACAACCTTTCAAAATCTATGCTCCATATTGCTGATCTGGAAGAAGCTTTCTATAAAAAACTGAGAAAAGCGATTTGATATGGCGGAGAATATGATTGAGATCAAAAATCTCTACAAAAAATACAAAAACTCCGAGGAGTTTTCTGTCAATGACATCTCGCTGAATATTGAGAAAAATGAGATCTATGGAATTCTGGGGCCCAACGGTGCAGGAAAAACCACGCTGATCTCCATGCTTTCCGGATTGATCAAACCGACTTCCGGGCAGTTTACCATCAATGGACTTTCTCCCCAGAAGGACAGTTTTAAAATCAAAGAAATTATCGGTATTGTTCCTCAGGAATACGCATTGTATCCTACGCTTACCGCTAAAGAAAATTTAATGTTCTACGGAAGCCTGTATGGTTTAAAACATAAAGAACTTAAAAAAACCATTGATGAATCTTTAGAGATCATGGGTCTTTCAAAATTTGCCGATAAACAGGTAGAACAGTTTTCCGGAGGAATGAAACGCCGCTGCAATCTTATCGCCGGAACCCTTCATAACCCGAAAGTTCTGTTTCTCGATGAACCGACCGTTGGTGTTGATGTTCAGTCCAAAAAAGTAATCATTGATTTCTTACAGGAGCTCAACAAAAACGGAACATGCATCATTTATACGTCCCATCACCTTTCCGAAGCGGAAGAGTTCTGTACAAAGATCGCTATTATCGACAGGGGAAGAATCCACGCGGTAGGAACCCCGGAAGAACTTGTGAACCAGATCGCCAACGCTGAAAACCTGGAAGACGTTTTCATATCATTAACAGGAAAAGAATTAAGAGATGTTGTTGTATAAACTTTGGAGAAGCTTCGTGAAGGAAATCCTTCTTCTGAAGAGAGATATTGGGGGAATTGTCATTATTTTCGTCATGCCCCTGCTGTTAATTGTAACGATCACTTTAATTCAGGATTCCACGTTCAAAAATCTGGAAGGTTCAAAAATCCCGATTATTTTTATTGACAATGACAAGTCCGAGGTCTCAAAAAGCATAAAACAGGAACTGGAAACCAGCAAAACATTCCAGCTGCTGACCAATTACAATGAAAAATCGGCACAGGATGCTGTATTTTCCGGAGATTATCAGATGGCTATCGTCATTCCTGAAAATTTAACGAAAGATTTAAATTCAAATATAGATTCCAAAGTTCAGACGATTGTAAGTTCGTTCGGACTGGAAGGAGATTCTGCGGCCGTTAAAAAAACAGCTCCGAAAGCAAAAGAAATTCATCTGTATTTTGATCCGGCTACCAATGCAGGATTTAAAAATTCAGTGATGAACTCAGTGAACAAAATGGTTTTTGAGATCGAGAACAAAAAGATCTACAAAGCTTTCCAGGATCAGCTCGGAACCGAAGAAAATCTTGAAGAAAATAAAAACCTGATCAGTTTCAAAGAGATTACTCCGAAAAAAGGAACCATGGACGTAATGCCGAATTCCGTTCAGCACAATGTTCCTGCATGGACGCTCTTTGCCATATTCTTTATTGTCGTTCCGCTTTCTATCAATTTAGTAAAAGAAAAAAGCCAGGGAACCAGCGTGAGAGCCAGAATCAGCCCGACGCCGTATTTTGTTCATATTTTAGGAAAAACATTTACGTATCTTATCATCTGTATCATTCAGTTTTTACTGATGGTCGCGGTAGGAATTTATCTTTTCCCGTATATGGATCTTCCGGCTTTCGATGTTTCAGGAAAAATGTTCCATCTTCTTGTGGTCACCCTGTTTTCAGGACTGGCGGCTATCGGATTTGGCGTTTTACTGGGAACGATTGCCGACACACAGGAGCAGTCTGCGCCATTTGGAGCCACTTCGGTAGTTGTTCTGGCGGCCATCGGAGGAATCTGGGTTCCGGTATTTCTAATGCCTGAATTTATGCAGACCGTGGCTAAATTTTCTCCAATGAACTGGGGACTAAATGCCTATTACGATATTATTTTAAGAAACAGCGGTATCGGTGGAATTGCCAGGGAGCTTGCCTTCCTTTTTGCATTCTACATTGCGATGGTCGCGATTTCTATTTTTTACGAAAGGAAACAAAATGCAGTCTAAAGAAAACCTATTAACCTGTACCGAAGAGGTAAGAGTAAGATTCAACGAGACAGATCCGCTGGGTATTGTCTGGCATGGACATTATATTGTGTATTTCGAGGACGGAAGAGAAGCTTTCGGCCGTGAGCACGGACTTACTTATCTGGATATTCAGAAGGCAGGCTTTGTAACGCCTATCGTAAAAAGCACCTGTGAACATTTTCTTCCTTTAAAATATGGAGAAACTTTCAGGATCGTTACCACTTTCGTGAATTCAAGATCTGCCAAGCTGATTTATACCTACGAACTCTTCAATCAGGACGATCAGTTGGTATGCAGCGGAGAAACCATCCAGGTTTTCCTTGACAGTAATGGCAGCTTATGCCTGTACAATCCTGAGTTTTTTCAGGCATGGAAAGATAAAATGGGATTATAATGAGGAAGGAAATTTATATTACAGATTACAACTGCGTCACTCCTTTAGGATTTGATGTTTCTTCTAACTGGAACCACCTGGAAGAAGGAAAATCAGGCGTAGCCCTCCATAAAGTTATTGAAAATCAGGAAGCTTTTTATGCTTCAATGATTGATACTGAAAAACTGGAAGAAGAATTCAAACACCATTTTGACCGTCAGGACTTTACAAGACTGGAAAAAATGTTTCTTCTGAGCTTAAAACCACTGGTTGAAAAACATGATATTTCGGAAAAAACCGCATTCATTTTGTCAACAACCAAAGGAAATATCAGCTTACTTAAAAACCAGACGGAATTACCGGAAGGCGTTTATCTTTCAAAATTAGCACAGAAAATTGCTGACTATTTTGGATTTAAAACAAAACCCATCGTGGTTTCCAATGCCTGCGTTTCAGGAGTAATGGCTATAGCTGTTGCTAAAAACATGATCCAGGCAGGAAAATATAAAGACGCTTTTGTGATTGCCGGTGATGAGGTTTCTGAGTTTGTGATCTCAGGTTTCAATTCTTTCCAGGCTATCGGAACAGAACCCTGCAAGCCTTATGATCGGAACAGGAACGGAATCAATATCGGTGAAGCAGCAGCGGCTATGTATATTACAGACAGTCATTCTTCGGCTCCACTCAGAATGACAGAAAACGAAAATTTTAGGTTTAAAATTCTTGGAGATTCCGCAGTGAATGATGCCAATCATATTTCCGGCCCTTCCAGAACGGGAGACGGACTGTATGCCAGCATTAAAAATGCGATGACAGAAGCCAATATCACATCGGAACAGATTGATTTTATTTCTGCACACGGAACAGCCACCCTATATAACGATGAAATGGAAGCCATTGCCTTCAACAGAATGGAACTTCAAAATGTTCCTCTCAACAGTATGAAAGGCTATTACGGACACTGCCTTGGCGCATCGGGACTTTTGGAAAGTATAATCTCCATGGAAAGTGCCCGTCATGAATTATTGATCCCTTCTAAAAACTTTCAGGAAATGGGAGTTTCCCAGCCGTTGAATATCATTAAAGAAAATCAGCCTGCAGCTATTCAGTATATTTTAAAAACAGCTTCCGGATTTGGCGGGTGCAATGCAGCGGTTGTTTTAGAAAAATGTTAAAATGAAAATGATGAAGAAAACTGACAGCTGTATCATAGAGCAATCAAAAATAACCGTTAACGGAGATCTCGTTTTTGAAAGCCAGAATCAAATTTTTCATGAATTTGCGAAAGAAGCCTATAAAGGTTTAGCACTCAGCTATCCGAAGTTTCATAAAATGGACAGCCTGAGTAAACTGGCTTTCCTCGCAGCAGAAATGATCCTGAAAGAGGAAGACCACAGTAGAACCGCAGTAGTTTTCGCCAACAGATCATCCAGCCTGGATACTGATTTTAAATACCAGGAAAGTATCAATTCACAGGAAAATTATTTCCCAAGCCCTGCCGTATTCGTTTATACTTTACCCAATATCTGTGTAGGCGAAATCAGCATCAGGCATAAAATGCAGACGGAAAATGCTTTTTTTGTTCTGGATGAATTGGATGAAGAATTTTTAAACAATTATGCAGAACAGATCCTCCTGTCCGGAAAAGCAGATAAAGTTCTTTGCGGCTGGACAGAACTTTATCAGGAAAATTATAAAGCTTTTGTATATTTGCTAACCTTATAAAAAATGTAATAATATAACAATGTAGCAATATAACAGTGTAACAATGTAACAATGATTGGTAAACTGGTACATTGCTAAATTGGTAAATTAAATAATTATGGAAAACTTAAAAACAGAATTGAAGCACAAAATCATTGAAGTCCTTAACCTTGAAGATGTTTCTGTAGAAGAGATCAAAGATACTGATCCGTTGTTCGGAGGAGGTCTTGGACTGGATTCTATCGATGCCCTTGAGCTTATTGTTCTTCTTGATAAAGATTACGGAATTAAATTGGCTGATCCTAAAAAAGGAAAGGAAATTTTCGCGTCTATTGATACAATGGCTGCGTTCATTGAAGAAAACAGAACGAAATAATTCATTCAATCTAGCAATGTATCAATCTAACAGTGTAACAATATTGGTAAACTGTTAGATTGATACATTGTTACATTATACAATAAAATGAGTCGAAAAATTGCCATCACGGGAATGGGTATCATTTCCTCCATCGGAAACAATGTGGAGGAAAATTTTATTTCGCTAAAAACCGGAAAACACGGAATTTCAGATATTGAAATGTTTGAAACCCGTCATGCCGGAACCATAAAAACAGGTGAAATAAAATGGTCCAATGAAGAGCTTGTACAAAAACTTCAGCTGCCTGAGGATAATAATGTAACGAGAACCTCTTTATTGGGGATGATCGCCGCAAAAGAAGCTGTAGAATCTGCCGGAATTTCAGATCTTAATGAATACAAAACCGGACTGATCTCTTCCACCAGCGTAGGCGGAATGGATATCACAGAAAAATACTTCTACTCCTACGAAAACTTTCCCGAAAAGCAAAAATACATTGACGCCCATGATGCAGGCAATTCATCTTTGGCTATCGCTGATTATCTGGGATTAAAAGGAATGGTTTCTACCATCAGCACGGCCTGTTCTTCTGCGGCCAATGCTATTATGATGGGGGCAAAACTCATTAAAAGCGGAGTACTGGACCGCGTCATTGTAGGCGGAACAGATTCTCTTTCAAAATTTACCCTGAATGGGTTCAACACCCTGATGATCCTTACAGATTCTTACAATACTCCGTTTGATAACGACAGGAAAGGTCTGAACCTTGGTGAAGCGGCTGCTTTTATCGTCCTTGAATCCGATGAGGTTGTAAAAAAAGAAAACAAAAAAGTATTAGCCTATCTTTCCGGTTATGGGAATGCCAATGATGCCCACCATCAGACGGCATCGTCAGAAAACGGACAGGGCGCCTTTTTAGCCATGCAGCAGGCTTTGAAAATATCCGGATTGGCAAAAGAAGATATCAATTATATCAACGTTCACGGAACGGCTACCCCCAATAATGATCTTTCGGAGGGAATTGCCATGATCAGGATCTTCGGTGAAGGGCAGGTTCCGGAATTCAGTTCTACGAAAGCTTTTACGGGACATACTTTGGCCGCGGCGGCAGGAATTGAAGCGGTTTATTCAATTTTAGCAATGAAGCACGGTCTTATTTTCCCGAATCTGAATTTCAAAACGAAAATGGCTGAATTTGATCTAACTCCGGTAACAGAACTGAAAGAAAAAGACATCCATCATGTGCTTTCCAATTCATTCGGGTTCGGAGGCAACTGTTCTACTTTAATTTTTTCAAAATCATGAGCGCAGTATACATCAACAGTGCATCCTGCATCTCGGTACAGGACACTTTAAAAGATCAGTTTTTCACGGATCTCACTTCCGAAAATTCCGCTCAGATCTTAAAAGCAGTGGAACCTAATTATAAAGAATTCATTCCGCCTGCTATGATCAGGAGAATGTCCAAAACGGTAAAAATGAGCTCCGTTGCGTCACATTATGCTTTGAAAGAAGCAGGAATTGAGCAGCCGGGCGCCATTATTGTTGGAACGGGAATGGGTTGCTCCCAGGATTCTGAAAAGTTCCTGAAAAATGTGATCGATAATAACGAGGAATTTTTGACCCCTACGTTTTTTATCCAGTCTACACACAATACGGTTGCAGGGCAGATTGCTTTAGGGCTGCAGTGCCATGCCTACAATTTCACTTATGTGAATACTTCGTCATCCCTGGAATTTTCATTTCTGGATGCGAAACTTCAGATCAATGACGGTGAGGCAGAAAATGTTCTTGCAGGCGCTGCAGATGAGCAGACCGACAGAACAATGGAACTGTACCGTTTAAACAATACCATTAAAAAAGAAGAAGATCTTCCAGCGGATTATTTACATTCGGCGACGGATGGCGTGATCTGGGGCGAAGGTGCCGCTTTCTTTGTGCTGGGGAAAGACCAGACAGAGAATTCCTATGCGAAACTTACGGACATTCAGATCAGTAACCGATCAGACATCGAAGAAATTCCGTCTTTTATTACTGATTTTTTAGCCAAAAACAAGTTGAAGAGTGAGGACATTGATGCAGTGATTTTAGGATTCAGCGGCGATGCAAAATCTGATGTTCATTATACAAAAGCAATGGATTTATTTCAAAATTCTTCGTTACTTTATTACAAACATCTGAGCGGCGAGTTTAATACGGCAAGCGGTTTTTCAACATTTATGGCCTGTCATATATTAAAAGCACAGCAAATTCCGGATATCATGATGATCAATTCAGAGAAAAAAGCTGAAATAAAGAATGTTCTTCTTTATAATCATCTGGCGGGAAGTGATCATAGTCTGGTGTTGCTGGAAAAAGTTTAAAGGCTAATTTGCTTATTGCTTATTGCTTATTGCTTATTGCTTATTGCTTATTGCTTATTCAAAGAACGACTAAAATTCAAAAAGATGAAACATTATCCATTCATTATATTTTATCTTTTCTGCAACGTTTTTATTTATGCGTTTCACGGAAGTTTCTGGGTATATCTGGCCTGTTTTCTTGCTTTTTCGGCAGTCGTGGTTTGGGGATCTTTTGATATTACGCTGGGTTATTTTGTGAACAGCATTACCCATAAAAGAACGAAAATCAATGAAGTAGCCCTCACATTTGATGACGGACCTACTGAATTCACTCCAAAATTTTTAGATCTGCTTAAAGATAATCAGGTGAAAGCTACTTTTTTCTGCATCGGAAAACAGATTGAAAAATATCCCGAAACATTCCAGAGAATCATTACGGAAGGCCACACCATAGGAAATCATACACTTTCTCATTCAAATAACACGGGTTTTTTATCTACTTCAAAAATGGTTGAAGAAATTGAAAAATGCGACGAAGTGATGGCTAAGACCGGAACTATACAAACGGATCTGTACAGGCCGCCTTTCGGGGTTACCAATCCCAGTATTGCAAAAGCGATCAAAAGGACTCATAAAAAAAGCATCGGCTGGAATGTCCGTTCACTGGACACGGTGACTGATGATGAAAAAAAGATCTACAGGAGAGTGACCAAAGGCCTGAGAAAAGGAAGCATTATCCTGCTCCACGACACGTCTGAAAAGACGTATCATGTATTGGTAGATTTATTGTTATTTTTGAAGGATAAAAAATATTCGACGTTTACGATCGATTCAATGACAAATTCAACGAAAAATGATTAAAAATATAGCGCTGGGAGCGTTTTTATTAGTGTCCGGATTCTTTTCTGCCCAGTTGACAGCGATGTCCGGAGCGGAAGCAAAAGCATTTGTGGCCAAAGTTTCTTCTGAAACCAAGGAGATCAAAACACTTCAGAGCGATTTTACCCAGACCAAAAAAATGGATTTTCTGGACAAAAATATCGTGACTTATGGAAAAATGTCTTTAAAATCTCCCAATATGCTGAGCTGGAAATATACCAAGCCGTACCAGTACAGTATTATTTTTAAAGACAGCAAAATTTTCATCAATGATCAGGGGAAAAAATCGTCTGTAGATGCCAAGAGCAAAACATTTGAAAAGATCAATAAGCTGATCGTGGGAAGCTCGAACGGAAAAATGTTCAGTGATCCGGAATTTACCGTTTCCTATTACAAAAACGGGAATTTCAATGTGGCGAAATTCACGCCTAAATCTTCCCAGCTGCTGAAATACATCAAGCAGATTGAACTGCATTTCCCGAAAAACCAATCTACGGTTTCTCAGGTGAATATGACGGAAGCTTCCGGTGATACTACAAATATTGTTTTCAAAAATACTAAGATCAATGCCGCGATTGCTGCTTCGGAATTTAGCCTGTAGCCTGATTCTCTTGGTGACTCTTTCCTGTAAGACGTATCAGCTTACAGAGGCAAAACCTGTTCAGAGTTCTGAAAAAACGGTTGAAAATTTATATTTTTCTTCCGGAGAAGATTATGTGTATAAATGCCAGATGGATATTTATAAAAACCATGTAAGCGGAATTCTGATCATCAAAAAGCTGAATGAAACCACGCACCGTGTGGCCATGACGTCAGACTTCGGGAATAAATTAATAGATTTTGAGATCTCTGAGAATGATTTCAAACTGAATTACGTGCTTCCCGATCTGGATAAAAAAATAGTGATTAATTTTCTTAAAAATGATTTCCAGCAGCTACTTAAAAGGAAATATCCCGTCAGTGAATATTTTGAGAACGGCCACGCTAAGATTTATCTGTCAAAAGCTGACAACAAAGCCTATTATCTGTTTTTCAATAAAGAAAACGGGATGCTGAAAGAAATCGTTTACACCAAAAACAATAAGGAGAAAATCGATTTTACTTTTGAGGCAAAAAAACATATCTTCGCGGATAGTTTGAACCTTCAGCACAAGGATTTCAAAATCAATATAAAACTATTTCAAATAACCGAAACGGAACAAAATTAACATGAAAAAAATTCTATTTTTAATCACCGCCCTGCTATCAGGTTTTGCATTTTCGCAGGTAGTTTTTACCCCGGGAATAAGAGCGGGAGCCAATTTCTCTCACTTTTCAAACAGTGAAAGTTTTAATTATTACTATTACGAAGAGCTTCCCAATGCTGCACAGCCTTATCTGGATTATAAAACCAAGACAGATTTTTACATTGGTTTTCTTGGAAATATCCGCCTGGCTAAATTTTATGCCTTGCAGCCGGAAATCAATTATTCCAGACAGGGAGCGAAACTTGATACGAATGTAAATAACTGGAATGGAAAAACCCTTTCCGTATCATATCTGGGCATGCAGCTGATCAATAAATTCTATTTCAATCAGTTCAACATACATGTAGGACCTACTTTGGAATTTGTGGTAGAGAAAAAGAATTTTGAACCTCAAAATGAAATCGACCTTGGCATTACCGCAGGTTTAGGATACGACATTACTCCAAATTTCGGGATTGAAGCGCGTGTAAAGAAAGGTTTCATCCCTGTGGACAGCTACAACAGCAACCATTGGAATGTTGTTTTTCAGACGGGGCTTTATTATACATTTAACATGAAAAAATAACATCATGCAGACGATTCTTACAGACTTTTACACCTTACAGTCATACGAAAAAGCAGAAAACGGAAGTTTTACAGCCTATATCCATCTGAATAAAGATCATGATATTTTTAAGGGCCATTTTCCCGGAAATCCGGTAACTCCGGGAGTTTGTATGATGCAGATTGTAAAGGAACTGACGGAAGAGTTTACGGCCTCAAAGCTGTTCTTAAAATCGGCCTCGAACGTAAAATTCATGGCCATCATTAATCCTTTTGAGACACCGGACCTGAAACTTCAACTGGATATTACTGAAGATGAACAAGGTGTTAAAGTAAAGAATATCACTTCTTTTGGCGAGACTATTGCATTAAAGATGTCTGTAAGCTATAAAAAATAATATTATGAACTTTTTATTATCCTTCATCACAGCTTTTATCTTTTTCTTCCAGACGAATATGGAAGCGGTAAGAAACAGCTATGCAAAAGCCAACCTTTCCAATGCCAATACGGAAGCTTTTATCAACCTTGCGGAAGAACAGCCCGGGACTGATGCGGTGACCAACGGATATAAAGCGGCGGCCAGTATCATGCGCGCAAAAATTGTTAAAAAGGACAGAAAAGCCCTGGTAAAAACCGGAGCAACCGCTCTTGAAGGCATTATCAGAGGGAATCCGAATAATATAGAACTGCGCCTGATCCGGTTAAGTGTTCAGGAAAACATTCCAAAAATCGTAGGCTACAGAAGCAGCATTAAGGATGATAAAACATTCCTGATCAATAACTACAGCAAGCAGAATGCAACATTGAAAAGCTATGTAAAAAAGTTTGTGATGCAGTCTAAATCCTTTACAGAAGCGGAGAGAGCCACTTTAAAATAAAACAATGACCCTTCCTGAAGTACGAAATGCAATTTCTGAAAAGAAAATCTGCATTTTAATACCTACCTACAACAATGAAAAAACTCTGAAAAGAGTGATAGACGGTGTTCTGGATTACACCGGAAACATTATTGCGGTCAATGACGGTTCTACCGATTCTACTTCAGAGATCCTGGCCTCTTATCCACAAATCACCATAATTTCCCTTCCTGAGAACAAAGGCAAGGGAAACGGACTGAAAACAGGTTTCAGAAAAGCCAAAGAACTGGGCTATCATTATGCCATCACCATTGATTCGGACGGACAGCATTACCCGGATGATATTCCCGTATTTGTAGAAGCCCTGCTTCAGGAAAACGAGGATGTTCTTCTGATTGGAAACCGGAATATGTCTCAGGACGGAATTCCGAAAAAAAGCAGCTTCGGGAACAGGTTTTCGAATTTCTGGTTCTGGTTTGAAACCGGAATTAAGCTTGAAGATACCCAATCCGGTTACAGATTATATCCCTTATTAAAAATTCCGAAGAAATATTTCACTCCAAAATTTGAATTTGAGATTGAAATCATTGTACGGACCGCGTGGAGGCATGTTCCTGTAAAAAATGTTCCGGTGAAGGTTTTGTATGATCCGGCAGAAAGGGTTTCTCATTTCAGACCGTTTAAAGATTTTACACGGATCAGCATTCTGAATACCATTCTTGTCACCATCACTCTGCTTTACATTATTCCGCGAAACTTCGTGAATAATTTCAAAAAAAAAAGCTTTAAAAGATTCTTAAAGGAAGATGTTCTTGAAAGCGACGGCAGCAACCGGACCAAAGCATTTTCTATAGCACTGGGTGTTTTTATAGGATTTTCTCCTTTCTGGGGTTTCCATACACTGCTTGTGATCTCGCTATCAGTTCTTTTTAAGCTGAACAAAGTGCTGGCTTTCGTTGCGTCCAATGTGAGCCTTCCTCCTTTTATTCCTTTTATTATTGCGGCTTCATTATATCTGGGTTCCCCTTTTGTACACGGTGAAAGTAATATTATAAGCGGTGAGCTGAATTTTGAGCTGATCAAGAATAATCTTCTTCAATATCTGATCGGAAGCTGTATTCTGGCCACCTCAATGTCTGCGCTTGCGGGAATAGCTTCATTTTTTCTATTAAATAAACTGAGCCCTGAGAACGATTAGGGAGATTTCAGATATCAGATATCAGATACCAGACATCAGACATCAGACATTAGATCTCTAGGTTGAGGCTAAGGCAAAGATTAAGTCGGATTTGAATTAAAACAATATCGCGTCGCTCTAAAACCCGCATCATATAACTCATAATTTATAACTCATAACTTCCTAAAACCCTCATACCCTAAAATGCTCTGACTCTCAAAACTGGAAACAAATCCCAAATCAAAAAAGCCCCGAAGCATGAACTCCGGGACTTTATCACATGAAAAATTATTTTACTTTTATTTTGAAACGATGATTTTCTGGCTGTAATCAATGGCGTTACCCGTGATTTTTACCATGTATGCTCCATTCAGCAATCTGTTAACATTAACGGTAGTCTGTTTGTTAAGATTAATTCTTTCCGTAGCCACAAGTTTACCTGTAAAATCATAAATGGATACGGTCGTAATTCCAGACAGATCCATTCCTGAAGGGGTTTTGATCGTAAATTCATTTTTCACCGGATTTGGATAGATTGAGATTCCTTTGGAATTTGACTCAGTTTCATTCACCGCCAGAGTTCCGCATTCTGCAGGGATGCTAAAGTTTTCCACCTGATCATCCAAATCCTGTCCGCTTCCAAAAATAAGTCCGCTAAGACCGCCCGGAGCTGCATTCACACCCAGTCCCCTTTTGGCAAAAACTTTCCAGATCATGCATTTATCCTGTCCGCCGGTTTTTGCCTGATCTGCTGCTAAAATAGCATCTCTTCCCTGCTTGAAGTTTGGATTACACGGTTGTAATTTAAGCGCATCTACCACCAGCTGCAGTACTCTTGCACTTCCACTGTTTGGATCGGCCATTACATCACTGTTATACCCGTATTTCTCAACGTACTTCCAATGAAGATCCCAAAGCATGGTAGCCCATACAAATCCGATGCTGTGAACATCAGGTTTTGATACGGGTATTCCTATAAAAGTACCAGGAACCTTCATCCCGTTCGTTCTTCCGTAGGTATAATTATTGACGGCAAAATCAGGTGAATATTTAGCTGGTCTTATTCCACTTCCATCAATCTGCTGTTCTTTCGCAAAAGTTCCTACTCCTCTGGCTACTGACGCATTGTCTCCAGGTCTGTTGGTTAGCATTAAGGCAAAAAAGTCCGACCAGCCTTCTCCCATTTGTTCATTCGAGGTCGTAGCAGACAGGCAGGCATTTCCTGTTCCCGTCATCCGGTTGGAAATACCATGCCCGTATTCATGAATTACAATACCATTATCCAGACTTCCGTCTTTATAAATATAATTGAGTTTGTCATATTTCAATGTTGAATTAATAACTGCCCCACCTGCAATTTCATTGGCTAAAAAAGCTCCTTCAGGATTTTCAATTAAAACAGATGGAATCGTTATGGAAGCATCAGTGCCACCCATTCCGCCAAAACCTACCGATGCCGGGACGTTATATATGACAGCTCCTACAGCTCCTTTCAGCTGGGCATTTTTTACTTTTACTGCAAATCCGCACGTTCCTCTTTGTATCACTGCTATTTTTCCCGTCAGATTTTCACTAATTGCAGTACAGCCGTCAGCAGGCGTAGTAAGAGCCAGATTGGCGGTTACAGGCGGAATAGTCTCAAGCTTTGGACCAAATTCCGCGGTTCTGCTTTTAAAAGTTCTTGATGTATAAGTGGAAGGAGAGTTGTAGAATAGATTCTGCATATTGTCCGGCTCCCACAGATACATCTGCATTCTTGGTGGAGTACCGTCAGCAGTGGGACTGAAATTGGCATTATTGTATCCGCCTCCATCCCATGCTTCGGCCAGAACAGCATCACCCTGAGAACTGCCTTTGCCAAAATTATTGGTCTGAAAATTTTTAGCTGTTTCTGTAAATCCAAACTTGTAAAATACATCATGCACTTTATTATTAACGTAGAACAGATTCGTGACTGATGCAGATTTGTAATTCTGTGCAGGCAGGCTGACATCCATCGGAAAGTTAAAATTTCTTGCCGTACCGCCATCCGGAGAAAACTGCGGTGTATTTGTATTATTTTCATCCGTATAGGCATACACATTGTTTCCTCTGGTATTGGTATACGTGTTCGTCCCGTCAGAATGCCATCCTTCAGGAGAGGCAGTAATCTCCCACGGATTATTGAGCAATGCACGGCTTCCAAAGGTAGGAGCTTCTACAGGGAAAGGCAGTACATTATAGGATGCATTGTCCGGCACCAGAACAAAATTATTGCTTCCTTTACCACTTCCGTAATTCAGATGTACAGGTCCCTGGACCGGATGAAACATTTCCGTATGATGCTCATAAGCATCTTCATGAAAATTACAGGAAAGAGTCCGTTTTTCTGTGTATAAAATGGTCCCGTCATCTGTGCTTATAATCACATCCCACATAGCGCCTGTTCCTTTTTCTTTTACATCAAACCGGTACCCAAGAATCAGCTCACCATCTTTTGCAAAGTAAACCGATTGGGTTTTTAAAGGTTCTTCCCTGCCTTCAATATTCGGGGCGGTAGAATATCCGTTGATTTTTTCGGCTGCTTCTGCAACTAATCCCTCTTTTCCGGCATTCTGCTTGCCTTTTACACGGGAAGGATATGTTTTGATAAAAGTATCTGCAAAGCTTAAGACTTTATCCTCTCTTATCAGAACATTAGCCGAACTTCCAAAGACCGGGATCCCATTAACAGTCTGCTGTATTCCTACAACATCACCTTTTAAACTTGTTGAATGGTCTACATTGACAATGGTAAATACTTTCAGTTCAGGATTTATTCTCTGGAATGTCTTTTCGGAATTAACGTATTCTTTGATAACCTGTTCATGGTTCTGAGCATTGGACCAGCCAAAACCGAATAAAGAACAAAGCAGTAAAAATCTGATACTTAGTTGATTTTTCTTCATATTGTTTTTTTGCAAAATGTAAATTCATTTCACCATAAAACATAATCAAAACACAATTAAATTGAATTATTCTCAAACAAAAATGCAAACAACAAAGAATAATTAAAATAATTTATTAAAATACTTCAAATGTATTTTTTTATAAACCTTTATGTGATTCAGCTGTATTGGAAAAACCAACTGAAATTGTTAAAATTAAACAAGCGTTTATTAAAGCGATATGAGATTCTCCGGAGAATGGATCAAATCTGGAAAATAATTAAGCTGTTACCCACCACAAAAAAGCCCCGAAACCTGAGCTCCGGGACTTAATGGTATGAAATTATTCTACTTTTATTTTGAAACGATGATTTTCTGGCTGTAATCAATGGCGTTACCCGTAATTTTTACCATGTATGCTCCATTCAGCAGTGTATTAACATTAACGGTAGTCTGTTTGTTAAGATTAATTCTTTCTGTAGCAACAAGTTTTCCTGTAAAATCATAAATGGATACGGTCGTAATTCCGGACAGATCCATTCCTGAAGGGGTTTTGATCGTAAATTCAGTTTTCACCGGATTTGGATAGATCGAGATTCCTTTGGAGCTGGAAGCAGTTTCATTCACCGCCAGAGTTCCACATTCTGCCGGGATGGTGAAGTCTTCCACCTGATCACTTAAAGCCGGCGCCGGCTGATTGAATCCTTGATACATTCCTGTAAGCGCGCCAGGAGCAGCGTTTACTCCCAATCCTCTTTTAGCAAATGCTTTCCAGATCATACATTTATCTGCTCCGTTTGTTTTTGCCATTTCAGCAGCCAGGATAGCATCTCTTCCCTGTATGAAATTCGGGTTACAAGGCTGTAGTTTAAGGGCGTCTACCACCAGCTGAAGTACTCTTGCGCTTCCGCTGTTCGGATCTGCCAGTACATTGCTGTTGTAACCGTATTTCTCAACATATTTCCAGTTAAGATCCCAAAGCATCGTTGCCCACACGAACCCGATACTGTGTACATCTGCTCTTGTAATAGGAAGAATTCCCAAAAGGATATCATTAACCTTCATTCCGTTGGTTCTTCCGTAGGTATAATTATTAACGGTAAAGTCAGGTGAATATTTGGCGGGTCTTATTCCTCCTCCAGTAATAGGCTGACTGGATGTGAAAGTACCAATTCCTCTGGCCACGGAAGCGTTATCTCCCGGTTTGTTGGTAAGCATTAAAGCAAAGAAATCAGACCATCCTTCTCCCATCTGCTCGTTGGAAGTTCCGTAATTCAGGCAGTTGCTTCCCGTACCCGTCATACGGTTGGTGATACCATGACCGTATTCATGGGCTACAACTCCATTATCTAAACTTCCGTCTTTGTATACGTAATTTAATTTATCATATTTTAAAGTGGCATTAATGACCGCCCCATTTGTAATTTCATTCACTAAAAACTCTCCTTCTGTTTTTCCGATCATAATCGTCGGGATCGTAATGGTAGCATCAGAACCTCCCAATGGTATCGCTACATCACTGTTCGGATGATACTGTACTACTCCAATTGCACCGGCATTCTGAAGATTTTTAGTTTTAACGGCAAAACCACAATTGGCAGGTCCTGCTGCATTAAGTACCGCTATTTTACCCGTTAAGCTACCCGCTGCTACGGCCGTACAGCCATCTGCAGGCACAGAAAGTGACAGATTTCCGGTTACCGGCGGATTTCCTTCCAGTCTCGGGCCAAACTGTGCTGTTTTGCTGAAAGGCGTTCTTGCTGTATACGCTGATGGTGAATTGTAGAAAAGATTCTGCATTTCTGCAGGCTCAAACAAATACATCTGCATTCTTGGTACAGATCCTTCAGCCGGAGACTGGAAATTCGCGTTGTTGTAAGCTCCGCCGTCTCTGGCTTCTGCTAAAACGGCATCATTCCCTGTTCCCCCTGCAGCAAAATTACTGGTCTGAAAGTTTCTGGCGGTTTCTGTAAATCCTAATTTATAAAATACATCATGCATTTTATTATTCACATAGAATAAATTGGTTACAGCAGCAGAGGTATAGTTTTGCGGAGGCAGCGTCACATCCATCGGGAAATCAAAAGCTCTTGCCGCGCCTCCATCCGGAGAGAACTGAACGGTATTGTTCCCGATTTCATCTGTATAGGCAAATACGTTGTTTCCTCTTGTATTGGTATAACGGGTGGTCCCGTCAAAATGCCATCCTTCCGGGGAAGCTGTGACATCCCAAGGATTATTCAGCAGTGCTCTGTTTCCGAAAGAAGGTGCTTCTACCGGGAAAGGCAATACATTATAGGATGCATTATCGGGAGCCAGAACAAAATTCTGGTTAAGCTTATTGGCGTTGATATCTAAATATTCCGGAAGACCGGCAGGCTGGGCATTCTGCTCTCCGGCAGGAAGTCCCGTTGGAAGATGTTCGTAGGCATCCTCATGGAAATTACAGGAAAGGGTAAGGTTCTCACGGTATAGAACTGAGCCGTCATCTGTACTGATCACCACAGTCCAAAGGTTTCCGGTTCCTTTCTCTTCGATATTGAACTGGTATCCCAGAATAAGTTCTCCTCCATTAACGAAATAAACAAGCTGGGTCTTAATCGGAACTTCTTTTCCTTCGCTGTTCTTTGAAGTGGTAAGTCCGTTGAATTTATTTGCTGTTTCAGCAACCAGTGCATCTTTTGCTGCACTCTGTTTTCCTTTTATGCTGGATGGGTAAGTCTTGATAAAAGTATCTGCAAAACTCAGGACCTTATCTTCTCTTACCAGAACATTGGCTGAACTTCCAAATACCGGAATTCCATTAATCGTCTGCTGTATTCCTACGATATCTCCTTTCAAACTTTTAGAAGGGTCAACGTTTATGATGGTAAATGCTTTCAGCTCAGGATTTATTCTCTGAAATGTTTTTTCAGAATTAACGTAATCTTTGATCACCTGCTCATGTTTCTGAGCGGACCATACGCCAAAACTTAAAAATGAACCAAGCAATAAAAGCTTTACACTGAGTCGAATTCTTTTCATATTTTTACTTTTTAGTGGAATTTAGGTTTAATTAATTCTATAGTTAGTAGTAAAAACAATATAATGTTACACTTTTAACACAAAAATTACAGAAATATTTCACTTATACTCCATAAAAAGTCTGCTTACCTTATAAATTTATAAAATAAGTCCAATTTTTTGAAATAAAAAATTCTACTTTAAAACAAACTGTATCAGGTCGTTCAGGAACTCCTGGTCCACATTTCCTTTGATTTCGTAATCTTTTGGAGCCGGCACTCCTGAACCTTTGATGAACAGATGATTTAATGAAGGATACAGGTGAAAAACTGCATTTTTATTATTTTTCAGCTGGTTTTTCCAAAGGCCGAAATCTTTTCCGGTCACCTGATAATCTCTTCCGCCCTGGGCAAAAAACATAGGTGCTTTTATGTTTTTAACCTCATCAAGGGGTTTATAGTGCAGAAGATAGTTCCAATAAGGCGCAGAAAGTCCCATCGGAAGTTCGGAGGTAGGTGTAGTAAGACTGAATCTGTCAGAATTCAACAGTGACACCTGTTTTTTTGTGGTATCCAGAAACTGTTCGGGAGCTTTTGAAGGATCTACTTTACGGATGTATTCCAGCTGTTCTACAATCAGATCCTGCAGCGGCCTTGCATTTCCAGCCATGAAAATATATTTGGAAGCGTTTGCTTTTTTTGCGATTTCAGGCATTAAATAGGCTCCCAGGCTGTGCCCGAGAATGATGATCTGGTACCCTTTAAAACTTTCATTATTTTTGAAATAGGCGGCGGCATTTACGGCATCACTGATGGTTTCCTGCTCTACCGTAGACTGTTCCGTGAACGTTTCCGGGTAAGAGTAGGTCCTTTTATCGTAACGGTAAGAAGTAATCCCGTTTTTGAAAAGTGCCTCTGCAATATCTTTGAAAGGCTTATTCTCACCAAGAGTCTCATCTCTGTCCTGCGGCCCTGAACCGTGGACAAAAATCACCAGCTTTTTTTTATTGTCCTGCTCCGGAATCAGCAGGGTTCCATTCAGCTCGATATCATCACTTTTGATTTTTAAAAAGGTTTTGTCATCTGCTCTATCAAAGGTTTTATGAGGGACAAATACAAATCCTATGATCTTATTACCGTCATTGAACGTGATCAGCATATCCAGTTTGGATTTATCAAATTCAGAATAATAGTAATAGGAATCTTTCTCGCTATTGACTTCCAGAATATTTTTAAATGATCCCAGATTTTCCTTGATCTGTTCTGTCACCGCAGTAAGATCCGCAGCTTTAAGTTCTCCCGCAATGGAAGGATCGAAGTAGGAATGGGCTTTTACCGCATTTTTTTCTATAAATAAGGTCTTAATAAAATCATTTCCGATCTCTTTTCTGCTCTGAGAAAATGCAAATAATGAAAATGAAATAAGGAATAGGGTTACTAGTTTTTTCATATACAATTATTTAAAAACAACATCCGAAAAAGATAACGGACTCATAATAAGGGTGACAAATATGGCGAGAATGATCAGCACCATCTGGTATTGGCTATGGGTTTTTGCCTGATCTTCTTCTTTCGCTTCAAAAGTAAATTTAATGGCATCCGGCTTTTTGATGATCCTCCAGATAAAGCCCAAAAGAATTAAGTTTAATGCAATGGGTGCAAAGAGGAACAGTTTGCTTCCAAACCCGTCGTTTTTCCCTCCATAGCCATGAATAGGGATAATATCCGGAATGGAACTGTACCTTGTCATCAGATAAGCGGTATAGCAGAAAATAATGGCAAAAGGAATACAAAACAGCAGTTTTATATGTTTCGGGATCATTTTAATTTTTTTAAAGTTTTTTTGAGATATTTCTCTACATTCTTCCGGTCCGGAACCGTGGTTATTTCTTTTGTCAGGGCTTTTTCAAAAGCAATTTTAGCATTTGTATATTCTTTCTTACTGTAATAATATTTTCCGGACTGATAATACACCAGCCAGAAATCAGGGTTCATGGATTGATAGTAAGGGATAAAATCATCTGTTAAAAAGATCTGATCATTATCTGTGGCAGCATTCACTTCTGTGCTCAGCATTTTATACATTTCGTAATTCTGATAGTCGTCGGAATCCGCAAAAGGATCTCTGGCGATATTCAGCCCGGTTTTCGCTTTCAGGCTTTCTTCCGCTTTTCTGCCGGAAAAAATCTCGTTCAGATCATAGCATACAAATTCTCCCAGCTGGTAAGGATTTGACGAAACCCATACCAATCTCTTCTCAGGGGAGAAAATGACAGCATGATGAGCCAGCAGCTGGTTGATGGCTTTTTCGTTTCCGTAGCCAATTTTCTCATCTTTCAAACCGGATTTTTCGCGTAAGATGGCAGCCATTTTCTCAGGATTCAGCTTTCTGTTTTCCTGAAGAAGCTCCTGAAGCTTTTCGTAGCGGTATTCGGAGTGGCTTTCTATTATATGCTTCTGGTTTCTTTTATCATCTTTATAAGCTTCGGACTGAAAATGATTGGTACAGAAAACCCGGCTGGTATTTTCAACCCTGTACACGCCGAAATTATCCGGTGAAACTTCAATGATAACGGCATTTTTGTCATGAGCACTTCCTACGAGAATAGATTCTGACACAAATACCTTTCTTTTTTTCGCAATGGCAATCGCCTCATCAATATTTTTCGCGTATTGCAGAATCTCCCTTGTCACAAGAGAAATCGGGGTTTTGGCCGTCAGCGGAATTTTAGATTTTCCGGCATTGATGGTCACGGTGATGCCTTCTTTATTCATCCCTGAAACTACGCCTATCATTCCCGGCCAGCTTACGGACATATAAGGAATTCCCGTATCGGGTTCTACAAATTCCACGAGTTTATTTTTAGCAAAATCATCCCCGACGTAAAAGTCAAAATTTCTTCCGATCAGTAATTCTCCGTCTTCCGTATTTTCGTTCCATACGGCCAGTGAAGTGCATCCCACCATCGCCAGATCCTGCATGGCATGGCCAATATCGTGAGCACCGTGCAGATAAAGGTTCCGAAGATATTTAGGCGCAATAAAATTGTATTGATCCGATGAATATTGTGACAGTCCGTACAATTCTGCCTGATAATCCTCTCTTACATTCAGGTACATTTTTCTGTTGTACCATTTTAAGAATCCGCGGAGAAGCTTTTGTTTGAATTTTGAAGGAACAAAACCCTCCACTTTGGAAAAGAAGATCTCTTCCTGCTGCTGCATCAGGTTTTGAGTTAATGCTCCGTTATTATATCCGAGCTGCAAAGGATTTCCCTTGATGTAAAGTTCCCAGAGCTGCTGTTTGTTTTTGGTTAAATAATTCCGGTTAAAACTGAACGTAGAATCATTGATCTTGCTGACCTTTGGGGTTTCCAGCGTATACCTGCTGATGTCAGGAATATGGCGTACAGATTTTGAAATACCGCAGGAAATAAGGGAAAGAATCAGGAAAAACTGAATTCCCCTGAATACTGCAGCCAGCCTGTTATTTCTTTTCATGGGTATCGATCATTTGTTTCAGGCGTTCATCTATAAGCTCTTTTCCGAGAATTTCCGCACAGGTATTGAAAGCGCCTATCGTTACGCCCAAAATTCCATGCATATTGACAGACTGCCCGGTCAGGAATAAATTATCCGTCTTGGTTCGCGGAGAAACCATCGTTTTAAGCGGATTGTCCGAACTTTTCATGTACCCGTACATATTTCCTTCAAAGCTTCCGATATAATCCCTGTAAGACAACGGGGACGAAGTATAAATGCTTTCTATGGAATGCCTCAGGTTTGGGATTTTCTTTTCCAGAGCAGTAATCATTTTTTCCGCTTTTTCCAGCTTGAACTGCTCATAGGTTATTCCTCTTTCATGGGTATCTGCTACTGTATTGACCGTTTTTTCCCAGCTTTTAACCTCATCAAAATCCATATAGGAGATGGCGGTAAGACTTTCCGCATAATCCGGATGTTGTTTTGAAGGGGTGGAAGAAAGCATATAGGTCTCCGGCCAGTTTTCTTTGCGGTAGCGGAATGCATTCCAAACCATTTCCTGTGATGAATAGTGGTAAATATTGTAATTAAAATTCGGGAAAGACTGTGGTTTTAAAACCATATAGACACTGAAGCAGGAGGAAACCGGCTTCCAGCTCATGACCCTGTTCAGAAAAGATTTTCTGAGCCTTTCTTCTCCCATCAGGTTTATAAAGGAACGGATCTCTATGTTTGAAATAAATTTCTTTGCTGCGTATTCTTTTCCTGATTTTGTTTTCACGGAAGACAGAGCTCCGGATCCGTTAAAAATAAATTCGGACACCTCAGAATGTTTATGTACTTCAGCCCCGTACTGACGAAGCTTTTTGATCAGCAGTTTGGTGATCTGGCTGCCTCCTTTTACACATTTCCAGGCACTCTGAATGTAAGAATTCACCGTTAGCGCATGAACATAAAACGGTATATTTTCCGAATCTCCGGCATAGAGAAAATTGGAGCCTAGCAACACAGCCTGCAGCCTTTCATCCTGAGTGACGGATTCTATAAATCTTTTGGTATTGAGGTGGAGGATTTCCTCGTTATAGCTGTCTTTTCCGATGACCTGATATCTTGGAAACTGCGCACAAACGTACTGGATCTCTTCGCAGTAGCTTTCCAGGTTTTGTTTTTCGTTGGGAAAGTGAGCTGTAAGCTGTTCTATAAAGTTTTCGTAACCCTGCGCGTGGGGATATTCAATATCTTCTTCCCCGAAAGAGATTTTATCATAGCCATCCTCGTTCATCTGATGAAGTTCCAGTTCATCTATAATTTCAAGATAGGAAAAGAACTGATGAAGATTCTGTCCTTTTGAAAGACCGCCCAGATAGTGAACTCCGGTATCAAAGATGAGCTTGTCCCGGGAAAACGTCTGCAGGTTTCCGCCGTATTGGTTATTTTTTTCCAGAACACAGACTTTCAGACCTTCTTTCGCCAAGATAAGAGCCGAAACAAGACCTCCCAATCCACTACCGATCACAAGTATGTCGTATTCTTTTTTCAAAAGAAGAAAAGATGTGTGTTTAGTTTCAAAAAATTAAGAAATTCAGAGATTTAGAATTGTTCGCGGCCTGAAGAAGGTTCGAACATTCTCTTTCTGATTTTTTTAATGATCTGAGTTTATTTATTAGTTTTCAGGGATAAAATTAGAAAAATTAATCAATATCATCCCAAAAATCGAAATAATTGAACCACTGAAGGGGATATTTTCTGATCATGGTTTCAAGGTTCTGCACATAAGAATTGAGAAGTCCCTGAGAATCACGGTTTTTGATGTTTTTTGCGACTCTTGCGTATAAGTGGTAATGAAGATTTTTTTCTTTCATTACATAAACATATACTACAGGAACTCCAAGACGGGAAGCAATAAGGAACGGACCGGCCGGAAATTTTGCACTTTTCCCCAGAAGATCGGCTTCCAGATACTTCGAACCTTCGAAATAACGGTCTCCGGTGAAGCAGATGAGTTCATTATCGGACAAAGCCTGATTGATCTCAAAAATATGCGACATATCTTCTTTGACGTAGATGAATTTGATGTTACTCTGCTTTACAGCCACACTTTCAAGGTATTCTTTAATCACCGTTACTTCCTGATCCGTAGTGACCAGGTTGATCTGGCAGTCGAAATCTATATCTGCGAAGAAATGTTCTGCAATTTCAAAATTCCCGATATGGGCACTGATGAGGACACCGCCTCTTTTTTCAGCCAGAAGGTTCCTGAGGTTTTCAATTCCGTCAAATTCATAGGTGTATTTTTCCCTTAAACCTGCTGAAATAGCTGTTTTATCGATCAGAACTTTTCCAAATGTGAAATAACTTCTGAATACCGAAACTTTGGATTTCCAATATCCATAGCTGAGTCTTTTCTGAAAATAATAGGAAATGTAGCGGTTGCTTTTTCTAAGAAATAAAAAATAATAGGAAGCTACGAAGTAAAGCACAACATATGAACTCCGGATGCCGATATTTCTAATGCACCAGACGAAGATTTTATATCCTGTTATGGTTCCCTTAGATTTACCTTTCCACTTGTTCATATCTCAATTTACCAATTTATCAGTGTACCAGTGTAACAATATTTTAAAGCCATTGTTACACTGGTACATTGTTTTATTGTTACATTATTAAAGAATAAAGTTCAATCGATAGTTATGCGTTTTTTTCAGCGATTTTGTTTTCAATAGTAGTATAGAAATCATCAAATGTGACCATTTGTTTAAAATCTGCCTCGCCTAATTTTACTCCGAAATTAGCTTCAATCACTACGACCATGTCGATATAGTCCAGGCTGTCCAGCCCGAGCGTTTTTTTAAGGTTGGCTTCATTGCTGATCTCATCACCATCCACTTCAAATTCGTTTACTAAGAAATCATTAACGATGTCAACAATTTTTTCCCTTTCCATGTTTTGTTTTTAATCAAATTTTTTAACTATTAATGCGGAGTTGGTTCCCCCAAATCCGAAAGAATTCGACAAAAATACGTCAATTTTTTGATTTTTCGTTTTGGAGACCAAATTTATCTTCTTCGCTTCCTCGTCAGGATTTTCCAGATTGATGTTCGGGGCAACGAAATCATTCTGCATCATGAGGATGGAATATACTACTTCACTTGCTCCCGCCATCCAGCATTCATGGCCTGTCATAGACTTGGTAGAACTCACCGGAACCTCACTTCCGAAGATCTCATGAATGGCTTTTGCTTCATTGGCATCACCAATCGGCGTGGAAGTCGCATGGGCATTGATATAATCGATATCTTCAGCTTTTAAACCAGACTGCCTGAGCGCACGGTCCATTGCCAGAGCCGGTCCGTCTACGTTAGGGGTTGAAATATGTCCGCCATTTGAAGAGAACCCATAACCTACGATCTCAGCAAGAATGGTTGCCCCTCTTTGCTGTGCAGACTCGAGACTTTCCACGATAAGGCTGGCCGCTCCTCCACTTGGGATCAGTCCGTCTCTTCCTGAGTCAAAAGGTCTTGAGGCTTTCGTGGGCTCATCTTCTCTTACGGAGAAAACACCC
Organism: Chryseobacterium endalhagicum; assembly: GCF_016745235.1. GTDB lineage: Bacteria > Bacteroidota > Bacteroidia > Flavobacteriales > Weeksellaceae > Chryseobacterium > Chryseobacterium endalhagicum. The sequence goes on from NZ_JAELVM010000002.1 coordinate 61,843, forward strand.
AGTCCGTCAAAGCTCGCCATTGAATATTTGTTGGTTTCCTGAGCGCCGCCGCAGATGATCATATCCTGAAAACCGTTTTTAATCATCATATAGGCCAGTCCCAAAGAATGAGATCCGCTGGCACAGGCTGCACTGATGGTAAGATTGATTCCTTTCAGCTTAAAAATGGTTGAAAGGTTCATGGTTACTGTGGAGTTCATGGATTTAAAAATAGCTCCCGAACCCATCAGTGTGGTATCTTTTTTCTCTCTGGCAATATCGATAGATTCTACTACTGCCTGAGAAACACTGTCGTTTCCGTAAAGAATTCCTACTTCATGGCTATCCAGGAAATCCTGATCTAAGCCTGCCTGTTTTAGTGCATCGCTGGTCGCAAGGTAAGCATATTCACTTTCCTCGCCCATGCTTACACGCTGGCGTCTGTTGAGCAGGTTTTTAAGATCCGGCTTCGGTACTACACCGGTAAGGCCAGACCTGAACCCGAATTCTTTTCTTTCCTGTACTAAAGTAATACCGGATTTTCCTTGATATAGGGATTCTCTGACTTCTTCCAAAGAGGTCCCGATGCAAGAATAAATTCCCATTCCGGTAATTACAACCCTATTTTCCATTTGTTTTATTAATTTAACAATGTATCAGTTTAGCAATGTAACAATTATATTGAAGTCACATCAGCATTGTTACACTGGTACATTGCTATATTGTTACATTATTTATGAGTAAATTCCTCCGTTAATATTCACGACTTCACCGGTGATGTATGAGGCTTTTCTAGAAGCTAAAAATGCCACAAGATCGGCTACTTCTTCTGCTTCTCCGAACCGGTTTGCCGGGATCATGGCTTTAAGTTCGTCTTCGTTCATGTCCTGGGTCATATCTGTTCTGATAAATCCCGGAGCCACTGCATTTACGGTGATATTTCTTTTTGCCACTTCCTGAGCCAGGGCTTTCGTAGCCCCTACCAAAGCTGCTTTTGCTGCCGAATAATTGGTTTGTCCGGCCGTTCCTTTTACCCCGGAAACGGACACCATATTGATGATCCTCCCGTATTTATTGCGGAGAAGTTTCTGGATAAAGAAATTGGTAACATTGAAAAAGCCGTTCAGACTGGTATTGATAACACTGTTCCAGTCTTCACTCTGCATCCACATGAATAACCCGTCTCTGGTGATTCCGGCATTGTTGACAATAACTTCCACAATGGCATCAGGATTTTTCTCCTGCCAGTCCGTCAAAACTTTCTGGCTTTCTTCAGCATTGCCTACATCAAATTTAAGGATTTCTCCTGTAGCGCCCAATTCCTGCACTTTGGACAAAGTTTCCTGTGCCGCAGCTTCGTTGGAAGCGTAGTTGATGAGTATGTGGTAATTTTTTTCTTCAGCCAGTTTTATACAGACCGCTCTTCCAATCCCCCTGGAGCCGCCTGTGACAATTGCACATTTCATGTGTTAGTGTTTAGTTCGTTTTAGTTTTTTTAATCCTTAATTGTATGACAATCTATTATCGCTGATAATTACATGGTCTTTAAATATTTCTTCACTTCCTCCAGATACGGATACATCACCATATCATCTGAGAACGCAGGAATAATCTTTCTTATTTCGTCGTACAGTTCTTTGGTAGAAGACGAAACTTTATCCTGGAATCCAAGATATTCAACAGCCTGAATGATGGTAATGGCTTCAATGGCCAATACTTCAAATGCATTTTCTATCACTTTTCTGCAGATCACCGCTGCATTGGTTCCCATGCTTACAATATCCTGATTATCATTATTATTAGGGATACTGTGCACATACATGGAATTCGACAGCATCTGGCTTTCTGCCGTGGTAGATGTTGCGGTAAACTGAACGCCCTGCATTCCGAAATTGAAGCCTAATTTACCTAAATTTACAAAAGGTGGCAAAATTTCGTTGATCTTTGCATTCAAAAGGTAGTTCAACTGCCGTTCTGCAAGCATTGTAAGTTTGGTAACCACAATTTTCAGCTTGTCCATTTCCAACGAAATATAGTCTCCATGGAAATTCCCGCCGTGATAAACGTGCTGATCCTCTACATTGATGATCGGGTTGTCATTGGCTGAATTGATCTCGTTTTCAAGAACATTTTCAGTATATTCCAAAGTATCTAAAACCGGGCCCAGAATCTGAGGAACACATCTTAATGAGTAATATTCCTGCACTTTTTCCTTGAAAACTTTTTCCTGTTCTTCAAAGTGGGTATACAGATGGTCTTCTCTTTTTCTGATTAATTTGCTGTCCGCCAGATGAGCGCGCATTCTTTCTGCCACTTTCTGCTGGCCGTAATGTTTTTTCGTCCCGTTCAGTGCTGCTGAAAGGTGATCGTCATAAGCCTGAACAATTTCATTGATGGCACAGGAAAGCCTGATTGAAATATCGGTAAGCTGATTCGCTTTGTAGGCGTTTACAATTCCTATTCCGGACATTACCGAAGTTCCGTTCATCAAAGCAAGACCTTCACGGATTTCCACTTTGATAGGTTCCAGCCCTTCAGTTTCAAAAACTTCTCTGGTCGCTTTTCTCTCGCCTTTATAAAAAACTTCTCCCTCTCCGATTAAAACCAAAGCAAGGTGGGCAAGCTGTACTAAATCTCCACTTGCGCCAACTCCTCCGTGCTCGAAAATCAATGGTGTAATATCTCTGTTGATCAATTCTTTAAGCAAATAAACCACAGACTGATGAACCCCTGAATTTCCCAGCGAAAGGGTATTGAGTCTTGCGAGCATACAGGCTTTTACTTCCTGGGCAGGCAATGGATTTCCAATTCCTGAAGAGTGGCTTCTGATCAGGTTATACTGAAGCTGGTGTGTATCTTCGTCGCTGATTTTGAACTGAGCCATGGGTCCAAAACCGGTATTCACACCATATATTACTTTATTCTTTGAAAATTCCTTTAAAAACCGGAAACTTGTTTCTACTCTGTCTAAAAGAGTTCCATCCAGTTCAATTTTTTCGTTCTCAATGATAATTTTTTGAAAATCCTTCAGTTCTAAAAAGTTATTTATTTTCATCAATTAAAAGTAATAGTTGCTAATTTTGTAAAATATTAATTATTTGTCACTAATTTTGCGGCAAAGATAGAAGTTATTATTAAAATAAAAAATCAAGATGGGCAAAGAATTTGTTGATGTTCTTGTAATCGGTGCCGGACCTTCAGGCTGCGTATCTTCTTCATACTTAAAGAAGAACAATATCAACGTAAAGGTTGTGGAGAAGACAAAGTTCCCAAGACTGGTGGTAGGTGAAAGCTTAATTCCCAGAGTAATGGATCATTTTGATGAAGCGGGGCTTTTTCCTGCTTTGGACAAGATGGGCTTTGAAAAAAAGCTGGGCGCACGTTTTTTAAGAGGTGATGAAGTGTGTATTTTTGATTTCAGTGACAAATTCGGGGAAGGCTGGGACTGGACCTGGCAGGTTCCGAGAGCTGATTTTGATAATACCTTGGCTCAGGAAGTGATCAACAAAGGCATCGATCTTGAATTTGAAACAGAAGTAATTGATATTCAATTCAATGACACAAATTCTGTTACGACTGTAAAAAGCAAAAACGGAGAAACTAAGGAAATTTATGCTAAATTCGTGATCGATTCCAGCGGTTACGGAAGAGTGCTGCCAAGGCTTCTTGATCTTGAAAAACCTTCAAAACTGTCTCCGCATTCTGCTATTTTTTCCCACGTAGAAGACATTAACAGAGAGGAAGGAGAAGAAGGCACCCTGATATCTTTTGACATTATAGAAACAGAGGTATGGCTTTGGGTCATTCCTTTTTCCAACGGAAATACGAGTGTGGGCATTGTAGGTCCTACAGAATATATTGACAGACTTTCTGAAAACGGTGATACGGCAGAAGCTTTAAGAAAAGCAATTTCTCTTTCGGATTATTATGTGAAACGTTTCGGAAATGTAGATTTCCTTTTTGAACCGAGACATCTGAAAGATTATTCATGCTCGGTAAAACAGCTGTTCGGGGATGGATATGCTCTTACCGGAAATGCTTCTGAGTTCCTTGATCCGGTATTTTCTTCAGGAATGGCGTTTGCCACGGAATCGGGGATGCTTGCGGCGAAATTGGCTTTAAGACAGCTGAACGGAGAGACCATCGACTGGCAGAAGGAGTACACAGATTATATTCTTTATGGTGTGGATGTTTTCACAACGTATGTAAAGGAATGGTATACGGGAAATCTTCAGGAATTATTTTTCCATCAGCCGGAAAATCCGGATGTAAAGAAAAAGATCTGTGCCGTTTTAGCAGGATACGTCTGGAATAAAGATAATCCGTTTGTAAAAAAACATGACTCAGTCATTAAAAATCTTGCCAACCTGATTAAACTTGAAAAACAGCAACAGCAGGAACAATCATAAAAAAATCGGTCTGAATTTCAGACCGATTTGTTTTATTTCAAAGCTTTTTTTATTTCTGTTCCCAGCTTCTTTCCCGTAATTTCATAGGCTGCTGCAATTCTTCCGTATTCCCAGGAAAAATCTTTATTCATCTTTTTCCCGCCAATCTTATCGCCCTGAAGTTTCATAACCACTTTTGAAGGGTTATCCGTTTCTACAAAACTAAGGTCTGAAGTAAGTTTAGCTTCCTGTGAACCGATCATACCACCGTACCATCCTGCGTAAATCCATTTGGCATCAATGATTAGCGTATATTTCGCTTTAACATCGTTTTTAAAAACCACTTTTTTTGATTTGTTGTTGATGCCTTCAAGAAAATAGTTCAGATATTCTGATTCTTTAAATTTTCCCCACTGAAATTCCCAGTTTTTCCAGACCGCTTCATTTTTCTTAGCACTTATATCCGCTTTTCTGTTTTCCAGATACTGTGCTTCCGTCATATTTTTCTCCTGGTAAACCGCATTATCAAATTTCAGCTGAACATTCACTTCGGTCTGATCTTTTAAGAAATTAAAATCTCCCCATTCAAAGTTGATCTGATTCTGAGCAAATACGTTTGTCGTAAGGGCTGCAAATACCAGTAATAATAATTTTTTCATAGTTTATAATTTTTCTAAAAATTTAAAGTTTCAAATATATTATAAAAATTATCTATGTAAAGTGATTATTTTATCTCAAATCGATAAATGTGATCGGTTTTCTGCTGTTCGGATTAAAAACAGTTTTGGAAAGAATATCGAAATCGATCACTTCAATTTTAGGGCTTACCCTCAGTTTTGCACGGAAGTGATCACGGACTTCATTTACGAAGGTTTCATGTTCCTGTTCTGTACTCAGTTTAATGATAATTTCGTCCAGCCCGATTTCATTAGACTGAATAACAATCTGATAGCACAAAATAGTACTGAAATCATTCAAAATATCATTCATTGCAGGCGGATACAGCGTGGTTCCTTTGTACTTGATCATCTGCTGCTTTCTTCCCACTACCGGACCGAGCCTCATGGTATTTCTTCCGCATTGACACGGTTCATCATGTGCTTTTACGATATCCCCGGTTTTAAAACGAAGCAAAGGAATAGCTTCTACCCCTAACGTTGTGATGGTCAGTTCTCCGTTTTCACCTTCCGGAACTGGATTTCCGTTATCATCGAGAATTTCGGTGATAATCAGTTCAGGATGATGATGGCCGCCGATCTGAAATTCGCACTCTGTGAAGGCGGTACTCATTTCCGTGGAAGCGTAGGTTGAGAATAATTTAATATTCCACTTTTCCTTAATCTTCTGCGAAAGAATATTGTCAGTAAAATCCTGGTTTTTGATGCTTTCCCCGATACAAACGGCTCCGTAAACGCTGGAGTTTTTATAATCCAGTCCGTGTTTTTCTGCATAGTCGATCATTTTCAGAAGAAAAGACGGAACGGTGATAAGGTATTTGGGTTTGTATCTGAAAATAGAATCCCACTGCAGCTCCGGAATTCCCGGCCCCATTCTCACCACACTGGCTCCCATTTTTCTCAATCCCAGAAAATAGGCAAGGCCCGCCATAAAACGCTTGTCAATGGTAGTAATCATCTGTACAACATCTCCTTTCTGAATCCCGGCGCAGGCAAATGAGATGGCTTCATTGTAAGCCAGCCTTTCCAGATCATTATCAGACAGCCCGAAAGTTACCGGATCTCCCAAAGTCCCGGAAGTAGTACTGTAATCTACAATTTTGTCCGGCGGAATACAGAAAAAGTCGTGGTTGTACTGCTGCAGATCATTTTTTGTAGTGGTCGGAATTTTCTGCAGATCTTCCAATGTCTGGATATCCGCAAGGTTGATATTATTTTCCTTGAATAGTTTCTGATAAAAAGGGGAATGGGCTTCAAGATAAGTCAAAAGCTCCTGAAGTTTATGCTCCTGAAACGTTCTGATGTCCTGAATACCTGATTTTTCGATGGCCGGATAGAATTCCAATGATTTTAATTTTAAGTAACAAATTTATTTAATTAAAATGAAAAGATGGAATGATTGAAAGATTAAAAGATTCGAGGATGCAATAATTACCGCTGGAAAGTGAAAGTCTGGGTATTGGAATTTCCTGCCGTATTGGTTGTGGTGACTTTTAAAGTATGCAAGCCTGAACCTTTGGGACATTTTTCATCAAAGACATAAACAAAATCATTTTTTACGCGGGCAAAACGAAGCCATTTTCCATCCAGCTCTGCACGGTATGAAACAATGTCGCCTACTTTTGTGGTTCCTTTCAGCCTCAATGCGCTGCTGGTGATAAGTGCTCCTTCTTTCCAGCTCGCAGAAACAGAGGGCAAACTTTCATCCAACACCAGAACTACCGTACCCAACCTGTTGAATTCTCCCTCTACGCGGTCACCATTCCATTTTCCTTTTACGGCGTCTGTATCACTTCCGTAATCAAACAGCATTACTACTTTACTCTTTTCATCAGCGGATAATTTTCTGCCGGGTTTTATTTTTAAGGTATATTGATCATGAACCGGAATATAAGAAGTCTGCAAAACTACAGTATTTGAAATGGCATCTGCTCTCGAAGCCGGTTTTTCCGACATCTTAAAATTCATAAGATCATATACAGCATTCTTACTGAAATTGATTTCTGCGTTTTCCGTGGTAATGGTTTTTCCTTCATCAGGCTTAACCGTTTTATCTGTAAGAGCAACTGAATCTGAATTTCTATCGAAGCGGACCTTTGTGGTCAATTTGCCTGTATTTCCATTCACATCTTTTAAAATAATTTCAATCGTGTGAATACTGTCATCCTCCAGATGGATAATTCCTGTGCTGCCGGATGAATGGTAGTTTTTAAGTCTCATTCCCGGTAAAGTTGATAAATGCTGGATGCTCATTTTATCTCTTACAAACTTCGTATAATCTATACAGCCGTTAAGATACCGGGTATCATCGTAGCTTACTTTATCAATGGAAAAGCTATATACCAATTGTCCATCCATTAATAATTCCGCATGATAAATTCCAAGATTAAATCCCTGATTGGCCTTATCCACAGCTTTAACCGCAAAGCTTATTTCCGGCGAACTGACCTGAATGATATCTGTCGTGTAGCCGTTTCCTGTTTTTTTAACTGCAATTCCGTTAGCACCGGGTTCATAAGTACTAAATCTCCGGTCATACCAATACAATCCGCTAATCGTTGGTACAACACGATCCGGAATATTAAACCCAAACAGCAACGGATTGATGCACTCCTCCGTTTTGGTATCCCTTATTTCAAAATGTAAATGCGGACCCGCCGAGCCTCCTGTATTTCCGCTTAAAGCGATGGTTTGTCCTTTGGTTACGGGAAACTGTCCGGGAGAGAACGTGATATCCTGTTCCCATTTTTCGTCTTTGTACTGTCTTTCTTTTATATATCCATCCAGCTGCTCAAAGTATGTATTGAGATGGGCATATACCGTAGTGTAGCCGTTTGGATGGGTAATATAAACGGCGTTTCCAAAACCATAACGCTCAACTTTTATCCTGCTCACATAACCGTCTGCGGCGGCAACAACCGGAAGATTTTCCTGACTGTTGGTCCGCAGATCCAGACCCATATGAAAATGATTGGAACGGACCGCGCCAAAGTTGGCGGCCAGCTGCATGGGGATATTCAGAGGATTGCGGAAATAATTTTGCGGGTAATTATTCTGGGCTTGCAGTGTCATCGTATGGATGATGCAGATGATGAATAGCAGTTTACAGAAATTTTTCATACAGCATTTGGGTTTTGGGGACTATTAAATTTACAAAAATTTATTTTATGATAGAGGGGTATTTTATTTTAGCCACAGATGGCGCGGATGATAGGGTGAAGATCTTTCGTTATATTAAATTTAAGTTTTGGCTAAAGCCGGAGGAAGAGTATTTATTAAGCGGGCTAAAGCCCGCTCCTATTGAATGAAACGGTTGATATGATCTCAATAAATGTAAAATTATTTAAAAAAAACTGTGGAATCTGTGAGATCTGTGGGATTTATTTTTTATTCCCGCTGATCTCACAGATTAGCACGGATGACTGCATAAAATGCTTGTTTGTTTTGTAAAGTGAAAAGATTTATGTTCAAAAAACATTACAAAATCACCAGGAAAAATTGACGTATTCACCATTCACCGTTCCCGTTTCATCTGCTTCCTTCATTATATTTCTGAAATTGAAGTTTTTAATAGATATAAGCTAAATAAAACATATATTATAAACCGACAAAATTTAGTAAATTTGCAGACTTAATTAATCAACGATATTGAGATATTTACAATGAGCCAATTTAAAGAATACAAAAACCTCAACCTTATTGACATAGCCGAGAATGTATCGGAGTTTTGGAAACAGAATAAAACGTTCAGTAAAAGTGTTGAGATTCGCGAGGGTAATGCCGAGTTTGTTTTTTATGAAGGTCCGCCTTCAGCAAACGGTATGCCCGGAATTCACCACGTTATGGCCAGAGCATTAAAGGATATTTTCTGTCGTTTCCAGACTCAGAACGGGAAACAGGTTTTCCGTAAAGCGGGCTGGGATACACACGGACTTCCTGTGGAACTGGGCGTAGAAAAAGAATTAGGAATTACGAAAGAAGATATTGGCAAAAAAATCTCTATTGAAGACTACAACAAAGCCTGCCGTGAAGCGGTAATGCGATATACAGACGTATGGAATAACCTTACGGAAAAAATCGGATACTGGGTAGACCTTGATGATCCTTATATCACCTACAAATCCAAATACATGGAGACGGTTTGGTGGCTATTGAAGCAGCTGTATAATAAAGAATTATTGTACAAAGGCTACACCATCCAGCCTTATTCTCCGAAAGCAGGGACTGGACTTTCTTCTGCGGAATTAAATATGCCGGGAACTTATCACGATGTTTCTGATACTACCGTTGTAGCTCAGTTCAAAGTAAAGAAAGAATCCTCCGACTTATTTAGTGATGTGGAAGGAGACGTAAGCATTCTTGCCTGGACGACCACTCCATGGACTTTACCATCCAACACAGCATTGGCTGTAGGAAGAGATATTGAATATGTTTTGGTTAAAACATTCAACCAATATACATTTGAACCGATCGCTATTGTTTTATCCAGAGTTCTTTTACCTAAAGTATTCGGTAAGAAATATGCAGAAGGAACGGATGAAGATTTCGCTGGTTATACTGCCGAAAGCAAAGTGATTCCTTTCAAAGTCGTAAAAGAATTCACAGGAGAAAAGCTTGCCGGAGCTCAATATGAGCAGTTAATCCCTTGGTTTACCCCTAATGATTCCCCTGAAAAAGCTTTCAGAGTGATTTTGGGAGATTTTGTAACGACTGAGGACGGAACCGGTATCGTTCACATTGCTCCTACTTTTGGTGCGGATGATGCAAGAGTGGCCAAAGAAGCCGGAATTCCACCCATGTTGATCAAAGACGAAAATGACAATCTTGTTCCGCTGGTAGATTTGCAGGGAAGATTTATCAAAGGAGAAAATGTTCCTGAATTATTCTCAGGAAAATATATCAAGAACGAATATTACGATGACGGAACTGCTCCTGAGAAATCCTGGGATGTAGAACTTGCCATCGTTCTGAAGACTGAAAACAAAGCCTTCAAGGTAGAGAAATACGTTCACAGTTACCCGCACTGCTGGAGAACTGACAAACCGGTATTATACTATCCGCTGGATTCATGGTTTGTAAAAATGACCGCTGTAAAAGACAGATTGGTAGATTTAAACAAAGAAATCAACTGGAAGCCTAAATCTACGGGAGAAGGACGTTTTGCGAACTGGATTGAAAACGTCAACGACTGGAACCTTTCCCGTTCAAGATATTGGGGAATCCCATTACCGATCTGGAGAACTGAAGATCTTAAAGAAGAAAAGATCATTGGGTCTGTAGAAGAGTTATACAACGAAATAGAGAAATCTGTTGCAGCAGGATTCATGAAAGAAAACCCGTTCCAGGGCTTTATCATCGGAAATATGTCTGAGCAGAACTATGAATTGGTGGATCTTCATAAAAATGTGGTAGACAAAATCATTTTAGTTTCAGATTCAGGAAGAGCAATGAAGCGTGAAAGCGACTTAATCGACGTTTGGTTCGATTCAGGTTCAATGCCTTATGCCCAGCTGCATTATCCTTTTGAGAATAAAGAATTAATTGACAATAATAAAGCATTCCCGGCAGATTTTATTGCAGAAGGCGTTGACCAGACCCGTGGTTGGTTCTACACCCTTCACGCGATCGGAACGGCAGTTTTTGATTCAGTTGCTTATAAAAATGTAATGAGCAACGGGCTTGTTCTGGATAAAAACGGACTGAAAATGTCAAAATCCAAAGGAAATGCAGTAGATCCTTTCGAAACACTTTCAGTATACGGTCCGGATGCTACCAGATGGTATATGATCTCGAATGCAAATCCTTGGGAAAACCTGAAGTTTGATATCGAAGGAATAGACGAAGTAAGACGAAAGTTCTTCGGAACGCTTTACAATACGTATTCATTCTTTGCATTGTATGCGAATGTGGATGGATTCAACTACACAGAAAAAGAAGTGGAAAACCGTCCGGAAATCGACCGATGGATACTTTCTGAACTGAATCTTCTGATCAAAGAAGTAAAAGCATTCTACGAAGATTACGAACCGACAAGAGTCGCCAGAGCGATCAGCACATTTGTGAATGACAACCTGAGCAACTGGTACGTAAGACTGTGCAGAAGACGTTTCTGGAAAGGAGATTATTCTGATGATAAAATCTCTGCTTACCAGACTTTATACACCTGTCTTGAAACCGTAGCGAAATTATCCGCACCTGTTGCTCCGTTCTTTATGGATCAATTGTATCAGGATTTAAATAAAGTAACCGGAAAAGAAAACTGTGAATCTGTGCATTTAACAGATTTCCCTGTAGCAGACGAAAGCCTGATCGATCAGGATCTTGTGGAAAAAACGCATCTGGCTCAGAATATCACAAGTATGGTTTTCTCCCTGAGAAAGAAAGAAAATGTGAAAGTCCGCCAGCCGTTACAGAAAGTATTGGTTCCGGTTCTGGATGCTAAAACAGAAGAACAGCTCTTAGCGGTTGCAGACCTGATCAAGCAGGAAGTAAACGTTAAAGAATTACAGCTGATCAATGCAGAGGAAGCTTCTCACTTAATTGTAAAACAGATCAAGCCGAATTTCAAAGCGTTAGGTCCTAAACTGGGGAAAGACATGAAAACGGTAGGCGGTGCTATTGCTGATCTGAATACAGAGCAGATTGCCAGCCTTGAAAAAGAAGGAAAAATAGACATTCAGGGGTACGAAATTACGCTTGATGATGTGGAAATCTCTACCAAAGATATCCCGGGATGGACGGTAACTTCCGACGGGAAAACAACTGTGGCATTAGATTTGACGTTAACAGAAGAATTAAAATCTGAAGGGATCGCAAGGGAGTTCATCAACAGAATTCAGAACCTGCGAAAAGACAAAGACTTTGAACTGACAGACAGAATTAAAATCTCCATCGAAGAAAATTCACCTTTCCTTGAAGAGGTTAAGAAAAATGAGGAATATATTTCTTCTGAGGTCTTGTCAAATAAAATAGAAATTGTATCTTCACTTTCAAATTTTAACGAAATCGAAATAGATGAGGTTAATTTTAAGGTAAATGTTGAAAAGAATTAACATATAGTTAATGTATTTCAAATTCCATTTCATAATTTTATTAAAAAAGAGAAAAGAATATGTCAGACGAAAGAGTTAGATACAGCGATGCTGATTTACAGGAATTTAAGGCAATTATAAAAGAAAAAATAGAAAAAGCAGAAAGAGATCTTCAGCTGATCAGAGAAAGCTTCATCAACGACCAGAATAATGGAACGGATGATACGTCTCCTACATTCAAAGCTTTTGAAGAAGGAGCGGAAACTCTAAGCAAGGAGCAGAACTCTATATTGGCAGGGCGCCAGGAAAAATTCGTGCGTGATCTTAAGAATGCTTTGATCAGAATCGAAAATAAAACCTACGGTGTATGCAGAGTAACCGGAAAGCTGATTCCTAAGGAAAGACTTTTAGCCGTTCCTCATGCTACGCTGAGCATTGAAGCGAAAAATATGCAGAAATAAACCGTAAGGTTTGTCAAAATATTATTGGGTTTATATCGTATTCGCGGATACTTTATAAACCTAATTTTTAATGTATACCCATGACCGAAGTATTAGTTTTAGTAATTATTGTTGCTGCAGTTCTGCTGTTTTTCAACAGAGCCTGGATCAAAAACAGGTTCTTTCCCGATAAACACAGAAACTACACCATCGATGATCAGTTCAATTCTGATAAACGGGACAGGGAAAAAGAAATCGACAGACTTTTGAGTAAGATGGGGCGCAACGGCATCAACGATCTTTCGGCAAAAGACAGGAAAAGACTGGACGAGCTGTCCAAAATGTAATATATAAAAAAGAAAAAAAATGGAATCTATCATAGTACATCCTAAGAATCCTATGGAACTGAGCGCATTGAAAAGTGTTTTAAAAGATATGAACATCAGATATGAGCGTGCTCAAACCAAAAACACGTTCCATACAGAAAAGGTAGCGAAGAAAATTTTCGATAAGAAAAATCAGGAAAAACCTTCTAAACCAAAAGGACAGTAATGAAAAAGATCTTAGCTATAACATTTTTAGTATTGTTAATTGATCAGGCTTCAAAAATTTACATCAAAACCCATTTCAACCTGGATGACAGCATCACTGTTCTTCCGGGCTTTAAACTGACCTTTGTAGAAAATCCAGGAATGGCTTACGGGCTTCATTTCGGAGGAATCATCGGGAAATATTTCCTGGTGATCCTGAGACTTTTCCTGATCGGAGGTATGGTGTATATGTTTAAGAAATGGCTGAAACAGGGAGCTTCCAACTATCTTCTGATCCCAATGGCTATTATTTTTGCCGGGGCTATCGGAAATATCATTGACGGAATGTTCTACGGACTGATCTTCGACAGCGGAACAGTCTACGACCAAAGCATTGACCGATGGATCGGATACGGCGGTGTTTCCAAGTTTGTGCCTTTCGGACAGGGCTATTCGGCTTTCATGAAAGGATGTGTAGTGGATATGCTTCACTTCCCGCTGGTAGACTGGTATGTTCCGGACAGCTGGCCTGTAATCGGAGGAAAACATATTGAATTCTTCAAATATATTTTCAACGTAGCCGATTCTGCCATTACCGTAGGAGCCGCCTTCTTATTAATATTCAGAAAAAAAGCTTTCCCGAACGGACTTGAGTTTTAAAAAACGTATTCCGGATGAAAAAAGTAATTAAAAATATTTTTAAAATGTTCCTGCTGCTTCTTGCGGTAGGAATTATTTTTATCGCCTGGGCGAACTACAGCATCAAAAAAGAAAGCAGCCCGTTTGTTTCTTACAAAATCTCTGATGTGCCGGAAACCAAGACCGCTTTACTGCTTGGAACCGGAAAAAATCTGAGCAGCGGACTTCCCAATGCTTATTTCTACAACAGGATCCAGGCCGCTATAGACCTGTATAAAAGCGGAAAGATTAAATACATCATCGTAAGCGGAGACAACAGCACCAAAGATTATAATGAACCGGAAGATATGCAGCTGACCCTCATGAAGTATGGCATTCCAAAAGACAGAATCGTGCTGGATCATGCCGGATTCAGAACTTTGGATTCAGTGATCAGGGCCAAAGATATTTTCGGACAGAACAGACTGGTGATTATTTCCCAGAAATTCCACAATGAAAGAGCTGTTTTCCTGGCCCGTGAAAATGGCATGGAAGCTTTCGGATATAATGCTAATGACGTGAATAAATATGCCGGGCTGAAAACCAACTTAAGGGAATATCTGGCCAAAGCAAAGGTATACTGGGATCTGCTTTTCGGAGTGGAGCCGAAATTTGGCGGGGAGAAGGTTGTGATTCCTTAACAGGATGTGGTGATTTGATGATGAGTTAATGTGATGATGTGATAATTTGTTGATGTGGTGATTGGATGATGTGGTGATTTTCTTATTTCTGTACGATCATTTTTTAATCCTTGAATTTTTCAGATTTATTCCGCAAAACCTCGTAAATTTGCTATTCATTAATTTTTAATAAACAAAAACAAATGTCAAGAATTCTTACCGGCATTCAAGCCACCGGAACCCCCCATCTTGGAAATCTGCTTGGGGCGATTATTCCTGCTATTGAACTTTCCAAGCAGGAAGGAAATGAATCATTTTTATTCATTGCGAATCTTCATTCTCTTACCCAGATTAAAGACGCGAAGGAACTGAAACAAAATACCTACGAGATCGCTGCGGCTTGGCTTGCTTGTGGGCTGGATACCGAAAAAACATTTTTTTACAGACAGAGTGATATCCCTGAAACCTGTGAACTTTCTTGGCATTTATCATGTTTTTTTCCTTATCAAAGATTAACGCTTGCCCATTCATTCAAGGATAAGGCAGACAGACTTCAGGATGTAAACGCCGGGCTGTTTACCTACCCTATTTTAATGGCTGCGGATATTTTACTGTATGATGCAGAGGTTGTTCCTGTAGGAAAAGACCAGCTTCAGCATCTGGAAATTGCCCGTGATGTAGCTTCAAGGTTTAACAATCAGATGGGAGAAGTTTTTGTACTGCCTCAGTCTGAACTTCAGGAAGACACGAAATATGTTCCCGGAACAGATGGCCGTAAAATGTCTAAATCCATGGGAAATATCATTAATATTTTCTTACCTGAAAAGGAACTGAAAAAGCAGGTAATGAGCGTAGAAACCGATTCTAAAGCTCTTGAAGAGCCTAAAGATCCTGAAACAGATAAAGTGTTCGCTATCTACCAACTGATTGCGACTCCTGAGCAGACGGAGGAATTAAGAGCGAAATACCTGGCCGGAAATTTCGGTTACGGACACGCCAAATTAGAGCTTTTAAACCTGATCTTAACGCGTTTTGCGAAGGAAAGAGAAATGTTTGCTTATTATATGAACAACCTGGACGAGCTGGAAGCTAAACTTCAGGAAGGTGCCGCAAAAACGAGAGTAGTTGCTACCGAAACCATTAAAAGAGTAAGAGCAAGCTTAGGAATTTAAAGCCTGTTATTTAAATATAAAAAAGCCTTTCCCATCGAAAGGCTTTTGTTTTTTTGTAATTTTATTGTAATGAAAAATATAGGGTTACTTATTCTTCTTGTTTTGACTTCATGCAAAAAAGAACCTCGTTATATCAATATTAAGGATGAATTGATCTATAAAAATGAAAATGGTTTGTTCTTAAAACATACGATCATTCTTAAAAGCAGAAATCCTGAAGATTCAGGAAAAGTTACCCGCTTTTTCAACTATGTTCTATACAAAGATCAAGTTCTTGAATTAAAAGATTTCATTGATCTGAAAAGCTTTCATGAAGTTCAGAACAATAATCGGGACAGGTTTATTATAAGTGCCTACGAAGATTCCAGATATCGGTATCTGTTTAAAGATCATCCCGCTTCATCTCCTAATATTTTAATTCAGGAAAAATAAATGACAGTTAGCTTTTCGAAAGAATAAAACAATGCTCTGAATATTTTATACTGATCAGGCATTCCTGCAGGGTTTCCTTTATATTCAATAGGAGCGGGCTTCAGCCCGCTTACAAGATATGCACATCGCAAAAGGCTTTAGCCAAAACTAAGCATCAGGATTTTCTTTAGATTTTTTTCCACAATTAAGCATTATTTTTCGAAAGAATAAAACAGTGCATCCCATCTTCGAACTCATAGACAATATCCCAACCGGGATATTGTTTTGTTATAGTCCTGATGATAGACAGCCCCAAACCGGTAGAACTGTGGTCTGAACCCTGTTTGTAAAAACGGTTGAAGATTTGTGTTTTGTCCAATGAAACACCGCTTCCGCTATTCTGAAAGATCAGCCTGTTGTCTTCTATGCTGATATTGACATTTCCGTCCTGACTGTTGTACTTCACTGCATTTTTAAGAAGATTAGAAAGGAGAATATCCGCTAAATCAGGGTTAAAATCAGCTCCAAAGAATCCTTTCTCTATAATGCTGACCTTAACTTTTTTAAATTCAATAAAATCCTCGTAATTTTTCACCAGCCCGGAAACGGCTTCATTAAAATCTACTTTTGAGGTTTTACTGAACTGGCTGTTTTCTATTTTTGAAAGCATGAGCAGGGATTTGTTCAGGCCTGCCATTCTTCTCAGATCACCCTTTAATTCTGAAATAAAATTCAGGTCTTTTTTCTCCAGGTCTTCATTCTGGATCTGCAGGTCGATCTTATTGATCATAATCGCCAGCGGTGTCTGAAGCTCATGGGATGCATTTTCGATGAACTGCTTCTGCTGATGAAAGACAAGCTCATTACGCTCAATCATTTCCTCTATTTCCACATTGAGCTCTTCAAATTCTTTAATCGAATAATCCTGAGGTTCCTGTGATGAATTTACCCCGAACTGGTATTTTTTAAGTTTATCTAAAATAGTATAGAAGGGACGCATGGCTTTATGCAGAAGATATCCATTCACAGCCACAATACTGATCACGAGTAAAATGTACAGAACAATCAAAGCTGTTGTAAGGTCATACACCAATTCGTCCTGTTCCACCGTAGACGTCCGTATTTCAAGCCGCTGGCGTTTTCCGAACTGATCTATAAAATCGGTCTCAAGGACGCGGTAAGGCTGGTCTTTGTCGTCGTACTCCATATAGAACATCTTATTATAGAGCCTGTTCTTATCTTTATACTCAGATTCTGAAATCGGTTTGATTTTAAATTCATTAAATCCAAAATCCTTGCTGTCCAAAAGCTTAGGATCGTGATACACTGCTTTTATGATCTGTATCTTCCTGTCCTTCAGTCCGTCATCTACATTATCATACACTTCATCCAGAATATAGGCGTAAAAGAGCGCTGCCCAGACTGCAATAATGAGCAGCAGGATAACGATCATGTATTTGATGGTGTAGTATTTTAACGAAACTTTCATCAGACAAATTTATAACCTATTCCGTAAACAGCCTGAAAATCGGCTTCTGCATTAAGGTTTTTCAGTTTTTTGCGAAGATTTTTAATCTGTGAATAAATAAAATCCAGACTGTCCGCCTGATCGATATAATCGCCCCAGATCGCCTCAGCCAAAGTGGTTTTCTGCAGTGTTTTTTCCGGATGGATGACGAAATAGTACAGGAGATCGTATTCCTTCCGGTTAAGAACCAGATCTTCATCTCCTACTGTTACCGTCCGGTTTTCCGGATCGATGTTGATATTTTTATACTTTATCGTGTTTTCCCCATCCTGATTTTTCCTTCTGATCACTGAACGGATTCTCGCCATCAGTTCAGCAAGATGAAAAGGTTTTGCCAGATAATCATCGGCTCCTATTTCCAGCCCGGCCACTTTATCATCTACAGAATCTTTGGCAGATAAAATAATGACGGGATCTTTTTTGTGAAGCTTTTTAATTTCCCTCAGCAGATCAATTCCGTTTCCGTCCGGAAGCATGATATCGAGAAGAATACAGTCGTACTCGTATGAAATGATCTTTTCCAGACCGGCACTGTATGTAAGGGCATATTCTACAATAAAATGCTCTGCTTCCAGAAAGGTCTGCACGGTATCTTTCAGTTCCGGTTCATCTTCTACAATTAATATCTTCATGGCTCCAGTATTAGCTTCTATCAAATATATGAAATAGAAAGGAAGGAGGAAGCCGGAGGATGGAAGTTATTTCCGGGAAACATAGCTCCCACAGATTATTTTCACAATATCAATTGAATATCTTACAATTGATACGGCAACTTAAACAGCTTCCATCCACCATCTTCCTCACTCCGCATCTTAGTCATCAATCTTCTTAAAGTTCCCGTTTCTGTCAAATTCAAGATCCAGTCCGTTTGAAAGCTCTGCTTTATAAGACCATCTTTCTTTTTCTATTTTTACGATATGGGTGTTCGGGAAATTTTTGGCTGCATAATTTCTGATCGAAACAGGAATAAATCCATAAGGCAGTTTCTGATGTTTCCCATCTACTTCTTTCCAGTTTCCTTTGCTGTCGAATTCTACTTTCATTCCATTGGCAAGATATACCTGGTATTCATCAACTCCGTAAATTTCTCTGTCTTCAATAGCAGATCCCACATTGATTCCTTTAAAATGAGAGGCAAGGAAAGTCCTGGCTGTTTTAGGCAATTGATTGGCCGTAATAGCTTTATCCTGCGCGAAAATAAAACCGCCTGCCAATAAAAAAACTAAAATAAATGCTCCTGTGATTTTTCTGAAATTTTTCATAATGCTAAATTTTTTCTGTTATATGATGGAGCAAAGTTCAGAATCAATTTAGGAAAGAATTAGGAAAGAGGGGAAAATGAAGAATTAAGAGTGAAGAGTGAAGAGTGAAGAGTGAATAGTGAATAGTGAATAGTGAATAGTGAATAGTGAATAGTGAAAAATACTTGAACCATTAAGATGAAATAAGAGGTTAAGAATATTAAGAAAGCTGCTGCTAAAAAAATCACTTGATTTTTTCTTAATCTGAGCCTAATTAGGACTTGGCGCCCCTATTACCCATGTCAAGGTTTAAAACCTTGACATGGGTAACCGTAATTTTTTTTATCTCGAATTCAGGTTAATTCAACTTAAAACTTCCATCATCTTAATGGTTCAAAAATCCGGTTTTCTGCTGCCGGAAGCTGTCTTTTTTTATAAGTATTCTTTGATCTGTAAAAGATGGGTGATGGCTTTCAATCCTTCTTCCTGCTTATTTTCTTTATAAACGTCGAAGAAAATTACATCCAGACCATAGTTTTGCGAGCCCACTACATCTGCGATCCAGTCGTCACCAATCAGGATGCTTTCCTCTTTCTGCGCTTCTGCCAGTCCAAGGGAATATTCAAAGATCTTAGGATTGGGTTTTCTTACACCTACCGAATCTGCGCTGGTAATGGTTTTAAAATATTTATCAATTCCGGAAAGGATACACTTTCTTTCCGTTACTTCCTGGAAACCATTGGAAATAACGTGTAGAGTATAATGTTTGGATTTCAGATAATCCAGAATATAGGCTGCTCCCTCTACCAGTTCATTATGGTTGAGGATCTTATCCAGGAAATGTTCTTCAAAATATTGGGAAAGCTCTTCATCATCTACCCCGAAATGCTTGAAGGTATCATAGAAACGGTGCTTTCTCAGATATTCTTTATCAATAAGACCATCTCTGATCTTTTCCCAAAGGCTTTCATTGATCTCATGATAGACCGAATGAAAGTCTTCAAAACCGATATTATAGTGGAGTGTGATTTCCTGCTTTTCAAAAAGATCCTTGATGGTAAGGTAAGCATTCTTACGGTGATCCCAGAGCGTATTGTCCAGATCAAAAAAAATGTGCTGAATTTTCATACAGCACAAAATTAATTTTAATTTTTGGAAATCGGAAAATTCTTGCTTTTGGTTTTTACCAATTCAAGACTTTTTGAGTAATTCAGTAAAAAATCAATTGTTTGTTTCTTAGGTTTCAAAGTTTTCACTTTTAAGGAATCATTTTTTTTCATAGGCTAAGTATGTTTTCCTTTAAACGTGAATTTTCTGAAATTATTATCCTAACGTGTCAATACAATATTATTTTCATCCATGATTTTTCTCAGGTTAATCAGTGCATACCTTACTCTTCCCAATGTAGTATTGATACTCATATTGGTATGATCCGCAATTTCTTTGAAGCTCAGCCCGTCAAAAAACCGCAGTTTAATGACTTCCTGCTGGTTCTGTGGCAGAAACTGAAGCATTCTCAGCAGGTCTTCCTGGATCTGCATGGTAACAAGATGATCTTCGATGTTTTCCGAAGGCTCCCGGATCAGATCAAAAATAGAATACTCGTCTGTTTCAAAAGTGGTTTCTGAAACTTTAACGTTTTTCGCTTTCAGTCTGAAGTGATCAATAATAAGATTGTGTGCTATTCTTTTGGCCCAAAGAATGAATTTGCCTTCTTCGTTGTACCGTCCTTCTTTCAGCATCAGAATGATTTTCATGAATGTATCCTGAAAAACATCATTGGCCAGGTCTTCATCATTAATTTTGTAAAAAATGAATGTAAACAGTTCTCTCTGATGACGATGAATAAGGGCTGATAGGGCTTCTTCGTCTCCTTTCTGGTAAAGGGAAATTAGTAGGCTGTCCGTTTTTGATTTCATAACTCTTCTCAATAATAAAAAATTTGCAGACCAGCAATTCTCCAGATATTTTATCTGGCCCTAGCTGTAAATACAAAACAGTTTTTTAGAGTAAAGTAAAATCAATAGGCGGTACAATTATTATATGGTGTAAATATAATAATTTTTTAATAACTGTTAAGCAATTATTAAATTTTTACAATAAAAATGTAAAAAAACTTATTTAAACATGTCATGAATAAACACAGTAGGGATATTTAATGTTAAATTTACATTTAAACCTTTCAGCTCTTTTCCGTTTAAACGTGCGTCTCCAAGAGGAAAAGCATACCCACCTGTAAGGTCTAGAAGCCCGAAAAGTGTAACCCCTATCTTCGGAGCGATATATTTATTGGTTCCTTCTGCTCCTATCAGAAAATAATAGGAATGGTAGAAATCTACATTTTTCTCGAAATTAAGCATCACATCTGCCTGCAGTTTCGGCATGATGGCAAATTTGGACCCGGCAGAACCCATCAGTGCAGATCCGCCCAGCCTGTAAATCACATCATCATTCTTCAGGAAAAGCAGCTTCCCTCCTACTTCTCCAAAGCTCTGGTTCTGGTAGGTATATCCTACGCTGACCATTTTGTGCATGGTATACTGCGCCTTGGCCGCAATGCTCAGAAAAAACAGGGAAAGTATAGCAAGTACTGATCTAAAATTCATCATCTATCGATTATTTAAGGTGTAAAATTAAAAAAAACTGCCTTACCAGAAGATAAAGCAGTCTATTTATTATTTCTGAAGAGAAATTAAATACCGAATGCAGCTTTAATTTCGTCTACTTTGTCAAGTTTTTCCCATGTAAAGAACTCAAGTCCTGTAAGGGTAATTTCATTTTTCTGACCTTTATTGAATGTTTTGTCAGCAATGTAATGTTCTTTCCCCATATGTCCGTAAGAAGCCGTTTCAAGATAGATAGGATTTCTTAGTTTCAGGTTCTGCTCGATGGCGTAAGGTCTTAAATCGAAGATGGTAGAAACCTTCTTGGCAATTTCACCGTCGTGAAGATCTACTTTAGCCGTTCCGTACGTATTGATGTACAAACCACAAGGCTCAGCAACACCGATTGCGTAAGAAACCTGTACCAGAACTTCGTCAGCAATTCCTGCAGCCACTAAATTCTTGGCAATGTGTCTTGTAGCATAAGCTGCACTTCTGTCTACTTTTGATGGATCTTTTCCTGAGAAAGCACCACCACCGTGAGCTCCTTTTCCTCCGTAAGTGTCTACAATGATTTTTCTTCCTGTAAGACCTGTATCCCCGTGAGGACCACCGATTACAAATTTACCTGTAGGGTTGATATGGTATTTGATCTGATCGTTGAACAACGCTTTGATCTCTTCTGTCTGTTGTGCCACAACTCTTGGAACCAAAATATTTTTGATGTCTTCACGGATCTTGTTCAGCATTTCTTCTTCAGTTCCGAAGTCATCATGCTGTGTAGATACTACAATAGAATCAATTCTTACCGGCTTGTGATCATCAGAATATTCAATCGTTACCTGGCTTTTTGCATCAGGACGAAGGTAAGTAATCTGACTTCCCTCTCTTCTCAATACAGAAAGTTCTTTAAGGATCGTATGGGCAAGATCCAGAGCAAGAGGCATATAATTAGCCGTCTCGTTGGTCGCATATCCGAACATCATCCCCTGGTCACCGGCACCCTGTGCATTGGCTTTAGCTTCAAAAGATTCGTCGTTTACCGCTCTGTCTACTCCCTGGTTGATATCCGGAGACTGCTCGTGAATCGCTGAGATTACACCGCAAGAATCTCCATTGAACATATATTCACCTTTTGTGTATCCAATTCCATTGATAACATCTCTTGCAATAGTCTGAACATCAAGATAAGCATCAGATTTCACTTCTCCAGCCAATACTACCTGTCCTGTTGTAACAAGAGTTTCGCAGGCTACTTTGGAACTTTTATCATAAGCTAAGAAATGATCGATAAGTGCATCGGAGATCTGATCGGCAATTTTATCCGGGTGTCCTTCTGAAACGGATTCAGATGTAAATAGATAAGACATATTATTCTTTGTTTTTTAGATTAAAAAATATGTGAGGAAAAATAAGAATAAATGGCCCGTAAAAGAATACTGTTTTAGCATATTTTTAGAGAGGTTGCAATCAGGTCAAATTTTTCCTCGTTTATAAACGTCCGCAAATTTAAGTACTATTTTTTTAATACTCAAGAATTTTGCTTATTAATTATAATTTTCTTAAAATTAATGATTTATATCACTTTGAAGCCTTCTTCGTTCACTGCGGTTTGATGCTCACAAACTCCTTTGGATTCACATGATAGTTAAGCTTCAGCTCCAGTGAATTTTTGATGGAATGGGATAATTCATCAATGATTTTCTGCTTGAAGGTCGGCTTGTAATAGATAATGCTGATCTCTCTGTACGGGAAAGGCTTTTTGAACCGGAAAACGTTCTCCTTCTGTTCATCGGAAAGCTGGCTCAATGCCAATTCCGGCAGAATACTGATCCCTCCTACTTTATCTACCATATGCACCAAAGTCTGAATATTGGACGCTAAAAAGTCTAAATTCTTAGGCTTCAGGGTATTTTCTTTTAAATGACAGATATTTTCAAACTGGTTTCTCAAACAGTTCCCTTCCTCCAGAAGCCATACTTTTTCAACATTCAGTTCTTCAGGAATGATATAGGAATTCTTTTTATTGGCTTCCGTATTGGAGCTGTAGATCATCAGTTCCTCATTGAAAAGGAAATCCTGATAAAATTCATCAGCAGAATCATAAGGTGTGGAAATAATTCCCGCATCCAGCTCGCCCGCTTTTAAAGCTTTTACAATATTATCAGTGGTCATTTCTTTCACATTCATCTGGATTTTTGGATTTTCTTCCAAAAACTTAAAGATCTCTGTAGGTAAAATGAAAGATGAAACCGTAGGAATGATTCCCAGATTGATGGTTCCGCCCAGAATATTATTCAAAAGATTCGCCTTATTTTTCAGTTCATTGACAGATTCTATAATTACCTTTGCCTGATCAATGATCTGAAGCCCTACATCTGTGGTACGGATCGGGTGCGTAGTTCTATCGAACACCTTCACATCCAGTTCATCCTCAAATTTTTGTATCATCGCACTTAGTGTAGGCTGCGTAATAAAGCATGCCTGAGCCGCTTTACCAAAATGTTTGTACTTATCTACAGCGATAAGATACTCCAGTTGCTGAATGTTCATCTGATTAATATTATCTATTACAAAGATAAAATGTTTTTGCTATTTGTAATCAAAAATTCAAGTAAATTTGATATTTCGTACGTCTGTGTAAAACACTGTACAACGTAAATCAATAAGACAAATCATAAGTATATGGATTCTAAAAAATTAACGCTAAGCAACGGCGCTCCTTATTATGAGCATCAGGACTCCCAAACAGTGGGACCCAGAGGACCCGTCCTGCTGCAGGACTTTATACTTCAGGAAAACCTTGCCCATTTTGTAAGGGAAAGAATTCCTGAAAGAATTGTACACGCCAAAGGAAGCGGTGCCTATGGAACATTTACCGTGACCCATGATATCAGCCAGTATACCAAAGCCAAAATATTTTCAAAAGTAGGAAACTCATGCAGAATGTTTGCCCGCTTCTCTACCGTAGGCGGAGAAAAAGGAAGTGCAGACACCGCAAGAGACCCGAGAGGTTTTGCTTTAAAATTTTATACGGAAGACGGAAACTGGGATCTGGTAGGAAACAATACACCGGTATTCTTTATTAAGGATGCTAAAAAATTCCCGGATTTCATCCACACCCAGAAAAGAGTTCCGAAGACGAATTTAAAAAGTGCCACCATGATGTGGGATTTCTGGAGCCATAATCCTGAATCTCTTCACCAGGTTCTTATTTTAATGTCGAACAGGGGAACCCCTCACGGCTACAGACATATGCACGGATTCGGATCTCATACTTTCGCGATGATCAATGATAAGAATGAAAGAATATGGGTGAAGTTCCATTTTAAAACCAAGCAGGGCATTAAAAACTTCACAGATGCGGAAGCCACCAAAATGGCCGGAGAAAATCCGGATTTCGCACAGGAAGATCTTTGCAATGCCATTGAAAACGGAGATTTCCCAAAATGGACAATGTACATCCAGGTAATGACCGAGGAGCAGGCCAGAGATTTCAGATGGAATCCTTTTGATGTAACGAAAGTATGGTTCCACGATGATTTCCCACTGATAGAAGTAGGAGAAATGGAGCTGAATGAGGTTCCTGTCAATTATTTTGCCCATGTAGAGCAATCCGTATTCTCCCCAAGCAGCCTGGTTAACGGAATAAGCTTCTCTCCTGACAAAATGCTTCAGGGAAGACTGTTTTCCTATCCGGATGCCCACCGGTACAGAGTAGGCGTGAATGCCCACCAGCTGGAAGTAAACCGCTGCCCTTTTGCCGTGAACAACTACCAGAGAGATGGTTTTATGGCAGACTCCAGTGAATATCAAGACAAGCCGAATTATTTCCCGAACAGCTTTGACGACATCAAGCCGGATCCTTCCTATAAGAATTATGAGTATGAACTGGACAGTGCACACGTGGCAAGCTACAACAGGAACGAAAATGATGACGACCATTACACCCAGCCCGGATTATTGTACACAAAATCTATGAATGCAGAAGATAGAGAACACCTGATCAGCAACATAGTGGGAAGCATGAGAGGGATTAACGGACCGAAAAAAGAGGAGATCATCAACCGACAATTATGTCACTTTTTCAGGACTAATATTGAACTTGGCATGAAAGTGGCATCTCAGCTAAATATCAATATTGATGCAAATATGATGAATCACTCAAAATAGGATTTTGAAGGATTCATCAATTAAAAGGAAAAAAAACTAATATTTTTTCCTTTTTTTTGTAAAAAATTCATAATTTGCAAAAAATAATATTTTATAGTGGAAAAATGAGTTACGAAAATATATTATTGGAGAAAGAAGACAGGTTAGCTGTCATTACCATAAACAGACCTCAAAGCTTAAATGCTTTAAATGCAAAAACGATTCAGGAGCTTAGTTCAGCAATGGATGAGCTTAATTCGGATGCAGCCTGCAGAGTGATTATCATTACAGGAAGCGGCGAAAAATCGTTTGTAGCAGGAGCTGATATAAAAGAATTCAGTGATTTTGGACAGGAAAAAGCCGAAGAACTGGCCAGAAACGGGCATAATACCCTGTTCAACAAAATTGAAAATACATCTAAACCTATCATTGCAGCCGTTAATGGATTTGCATTGGGAGGAGGTTTAGAGCTTGCCATGGCGTGCCACATCAGATATGCATCAGAGAATGCAAAACTGGGGCTTCCGGAAGTAACACTTGGATTGATTCCTGGTTACGGAGGAACACAGAGACTACCTAAATTGGTAGGAAAAGGTATCGCCAACGAAATGATCTTCTCAGCCAAAATGATCCCAGCTCAAAGGGCAAAGGAAATAGGATTGGTGAATGAAGTATACCCTATTGAAGAATTATTAACCAAAACAAAAGAATTAGCGAGCATCATAGCCAATAACTCACCAATGGCTATATCAAAGGCTATACAAGCCGTCAACTTGTCTGATACGGAGAAAGGTTTTGAATCTGAAATTACATATTTCGGAGAGCTTTTTGAAATGAAAGACAAGCAAGAAGGAGTTACCGCTTTTATAGAGAAAAGAAAGCCTAACTTCTAGATTTTTAATCCAAATTATTTCGAAAAAAACTAATGCTGCGGTATGAATAAGTTTGATAAAGCTTATCTAAAGATGGCCCAGGAGTGGGCAAAACTATCCTACTGTAAGAGAAAACAGGTAGGAGCTCTTATCGTAAAAGATAGGATGATTATTTCAGATGGTTACAACGGAACACCTTCGGGGTTTGAAAACTGCTGTGAAGATGGAGAGGGAAAAACACACTGGTATGTACTTCATGCGGAAGCCAATGCGATATTAAAGCTGGCCGCTTCCACTCAGTCTGCAAAAGGCGCAACGTTATATTTAACGCTGTCGCCCTGCAAAGAATGCAGCAAACTGATTCTGCAGGCAGGAATTACAAGACTTGTGTATATTAATGAATATTCAGACGACGACGGTATATCGTTCTTGAGAAATCATAACATTGAAATAGAACAAATATCGGACTGTGAACTAAAAAAATAAGCACAAATGACTTGGGATGAAAAGATCAAAGATTTTGAAATATTTCTTCGCTTCGAAAGAAATTTTTCAGAAAACACGCTCGATGCCTATATTCGAGACATCAAAAAATTAAAAGATTATGCCATAGTGGATCTGGAAAACGTCGGTCCGGATGCTATAGGCTACGAAAACTTACAGGAGTATATCTTCAATCTTTCCAAACAAAAGTTCAGTGAAAGATCGCAAGCAAGATGGATTTCTTCCATAAAAGCTTTCTTCAAGTTTCTGCTTGAGGACGAGTACCGGGAAGACAATCCTGCGTCACTGCTTGAAGGCCCAAAACTGGGATTATATCTTCCTGACACCTTAAGCCTGCCTGATATCAACAAGATTATCGCAGCCATTGAGGCCAATTCTGACCTTGGAAAGAGAAATCACTGTATTATCGAGGTTCTTTACGGATGCGGATTGCGTGTCTCGGAACTTATTGACCTTAAAATTTCGAACATCAATTTCAAAGAACAGTATATCAAAGTACACGGAAAGGGCAACAAGACCCGTTTCGTTCCTTTGGCAGATTATACTGCTGAACTTTTGGAAACGTATATTAAAGAAGTACGTTCGAACAGTAAGATCAATAAAAAGTATGAGGATACGCTGTTTCTTAACAGCCGCGGGACATCCATGTCCAGAGTGATCGTATTCCTGATCATTAAAGAACTTACGGACAAAGCAGGCGTAAGCAAAAAAATATCTCCACACACGTTCAGACATTCTTTTGCGACCCACCTGCTACAGAATGGCGCAGACCTTCGCTATATCCAGGAAATGCTGGGACATTCCAGTATTACCACCACGGAGATCTATACCCATCTGAAGACAGAGGAACTTCGGGATGTTATCCTGAGTTATCACCCGAGAAATAATATCAATATTGCTCAGTGAAATTACGTTCCATCTGGCCTTTAAAGAAATAATAGCAAACAGATGAAATTATTGAAATACTGCCCAAGCTGCGGCAAAGAAAGTCTTCACTGGGACGGTGAAAAGAAATGGAGCTGTCCGGAATGCGGATTCACCCTATACAATAATGTAGCCGGCGCTGTAGCCGTTGTCATCAGGTGTGGGGATGAAATTTACCTTACCAGAAGAAACCGAGATCCTAAAAAGGGAAAACTGGATCTGGCGGGAGGTTTCGTAGATCCAAAGGAAAGCGCAGAGGAAACATGCAGAAGAGAGCTTTTTGAAGAGCTTCAGCTTGATGTGGATATTTCAAATTTAAAATATTTAACCAGTCTTCCGAACATCTATCAATATAAAGAAATTGATTACAATACGATCGATCTTTTTTATGAGTACAATGTTCAGGAAAAATTTGAGGTGAATCTTGAACTTTCTGAAATATCAGAAGCCGTCTGGATTCCTTTGAATACATTGAATCTGGATGATATTGCTTTTGATTCCCAGAAAAGATTTTTTGAGGAATATATAAAGAAATAATTTTTGTAACCTACACTCCCGCAGATTTTGCAGATGGCAGATGGTATTTACCCAACTGTTAGTTTGTGAAATTTGCGGGAGTTTTTTTTTGCGGAAGATTTAAAGGATGGACATTATGGGTTTAAGAGAGTTATGAGTTATAAATGATGAGTTATGAGTTTCAGAAGTACAGAATTTGGGGGTTGAAAGTATATGGGTGTAACAGTTAGTTCTGGTATAAACCACGAAACCCACATCCCGAAACGTACTGAGCTGATAAAATTCCTGCGAAAAGTCTCAAATCTCCAATTTCACATCTGAAATCTGATGTCTGATGTCTGATGTCTAAAAAAATATTTTAACCTGAACTCAGTTTTCTAGTAAGATTTAGATTTCAGCATCTCTTCGAAGTACTGCACCATTAATGTTCTTTCTGCCTCAGACAGATTGGCTTCTTTGTGATACACAATATAGCCAGGCATAGGCATCGCTTTGCTTTGAATGGTCTGAATAGACTTGTTCAGCATATTCTCTTTCAATTCCTTGTTATAAGTTCCCCAGACTGAAAAATTGAGATGTTCCCGACCTTCGTTGATATGGCTTTTTACAGACCACGAAACAGGTGCGAAATAAGCATATTTAGGATAGACCGTTTCATTGGAATGACAGTCGTAGCAGGCTCCTTTGATCAGACCGCTGATTTTTACAGGTGTCTTTTTGGAATCAATAAAATTCACTTTTTTATCTACTGGTAGATTCACTCTGTCTACAGGAATAAACTGGATGATTGCAAAAGCGACCAGCGTCCAGAATAATACTTTTTTTACCGTCTTCATACTTCTATTTTACCGGCGTCAGTACCGCTTTCCCGGAATCTGACTTCAGTTCTTTTTTTACATCTTCCTGTTGTACGGGCGGTTTCGGAGTTTCCTCTACAGGAGCAGGTGTTTCAGGTTTTGGAAGGACTCCTTTAGGATTGTCAAGCGTTCTCGTGTCTTTAAGGTCCCAGTCTTCTTTGGTTTCCCATAAAGGTCTCACAATTGCTTTTTTATACAGCACATAGGAATCTTCTGCAAAGGTTTCCGTTTCAAAATCGGCTACGTCCCAGAATTTATTTCCGTTGTTGTCTACCCGTATTCTGACTACATATTCTCCTGGTTTGAGAATGTCAAATTTCACTGCGTTTCCTTTGGTATACCTTGAATAAACCACTTTATCCGACGCATCCAGTAGCTGGATCCAGTAACTGGCTTCCGGCGCATTGATAATATTAAATGCAAGACTTCCAAACTGATCCACTTTATCTACTTCAAAATCAAATCGCTTGGACTGGAAGTTTTTGGCATAATAAGAGGAAACGGTTTCTTTCGGAACGGTAAGCTGATATTTTTTACCGGTTACAAAATCGGAATGAATCACAATCTGGTACGGATCTGTTTCTGAAATTTTTGCTGTAAATTCCTGAGTGGTTAAGCTATCACTTTTCAGGGTCCATTTTTCAGGACTTAACTTATCTATGAGGTAGCCGGATCTTATCTTAAAGTCAGAATTCGGGGCTAATGTAGGGCCTCCGTTATCATTCTCCAGATCCATTGCATTTTTCTTGTTGTATTTATAGAACACAGACACCGTATCCTGCTTGCTGCCGATATCGTAACTGAATTTAAGATTCTCAGTCGTAGTCTGCCCGACATCGCTTTTCACAGCATCGAACCATATCCTTACCGTATCTGATTTTGGATGGTGGGTCACTTTTATATCTTGAAGTTTATCGTTGATAGAAGCTACTTTAACGCTTTCCGGATTGCCTTCAAATGTCATGACAATTCCTCCAGGGTTTTCCTTCATCTCAATATATTTCAGAGGCTTTTTAGAAGGATATACTTTTAAATTCAAGCCTGAAATAGATTTATCAAAATCAATTGCTTCTTTCTGGAAACCGATCTTTTCTTTCCCCGGATCGTACACGGAATTCGAGTTTTCATCTTCAAAAGCAATGATCTTATATTTTCCCGGGGTAAGATAATTAAGCTCATAGTAGCCATCTTCATCCACTTTGGTAATATAGTAAGGCTTTTGTTTATAATTGATGGTATCTTTTACCTGATAAAGGCCTACAACAAGCTTATTCTCCCCTTCTTTCTTTTTAATGGCAGTTACATCTGCTATTTCACCACTGATGTAAAGATCATTCAGTTTTTCACCCGTAGAAAAAGCAAAATTGAAATACCGGAGGATATTCGCCTCATTATTATCTGCAATCGAATTACCGAAGTTAAAGTTGTAAGTGGTATTGGCCTGAAGAGTATCTTCCCATTGGATCATCACAAATTTATTCGCGATATTGGAAGGAAGGATCCGCTTTATATTTTTGATAGGCGGCGATATGATCAGGTTTTTATTAATATCCTTTAAGGTAATATATTCATCAAAATCAAGCCTGAGCTCATGAATATCCCTTTTCACATTGACTCTGGTGGTGTCAATATTTGAACTTAAAAACTTTGGAGCTATGGTATCTTTGGGACCTCCGACTGGAGATCCTACCCTTGCACACGAATGCACAAGAAAGCAGATAACGAATAATAGAAGAAGTCTTTTCATAGATGTTTAAGCAAAATTAAACATTATTCTCCAAAAACTTCATGTCCGGCATTCAAAGTATCTTTATTGTCGTTCATTACACTGTGTAATTTATCTTTCTGAGCAGGAAAATCCTCGAATAATCCTGATAATGAAAGTGCTGTGTACACTTTACCGGAATATTTATTTCCTATGGCCACAATGGTCACCTTTGACTTCAGAAGGTGGGCAAATACCGAATTGGTCCCATGCCACCAGCCATTATGATACGTAAGTTTCTCCCCGTTATCAAAAATTTTCATTCTGAAACCAAGACCGTAATTATTCATTCCGGCTTTTTCGTTGCTGTAGGGCGTGAAAACCATCTGCATCAGGTCAGGCTTCAGGAAATCTTTTGAGAACATGGCTTTAGAGAAGTTGTAAAGGTCTCTTGGCGTTGTATACACATTTTTGTCCCCGTAAATAAGATCCAGACGGTCCAAAGGATAAAGTCTGTTCCCTCCGTAATAAAAAGACTGTGCCGCCGTAGGAATGTCTTTCTCCTGGAAAATATAGGTATGCTCCATTTTCAGAGGCTGAAAAACCATTTCCTTCATCGCCTGAGGAAAAGGTGTTTGGGTGATCTTCTCTATCAACAAGGCAAGCATCGCAAAATTGGTATTGCAGTACATAAAACCTGTATCCGTATCTCGCGCCAGATCCGGTTTATATTTGATGATCATATTCAGGACATCCTGATTCGTGATAAATGGTTTTGAAAGTTCTGCCGGAGCCGGCTGTATTTTGGGAATAAAATATTCGTATTTCGGGAGTCCGCTCCGCTGATCCAGCAAGGTTTGTACAGTGACATTCGGATAAGGAAATCCAGGGAAATATTGGGTAAGAGGATCAGACAGTTTAATTTTTCCTGCTTCTACCAGTTTCAGCATAGCCATTGCCGTCAGCGTCTTTGAAACAGAAGCCACGTGCAAAGGTGTATTTTTATCAATAGGCATCTGGTTTCCTTCTCTTCCAAAACCTCTGTAATTTTCGTACAGAATTTCGTCTCCTTTTGCTACGAGTATTCCTCCGCTAAGGTCTCCGCCTTCCCAGATTTTTTTATAATATTGATCGATGTATCCCGTGAGTATTCCTTTGTCACCAAGCTGGCTGTCGGCTTTTGTAAAAACACCGTCCAGATCTACGTTTCCATAGTTCGGAAGATTGGTTGTATTTTCAGCTGAAGCCTTTTTGGAATCAGCCTCTTTTTTACAGGAAATAAGGGATAAAAAAACAGTTACAATAAGTACAAAATTACGCGTCTTCATGAGTATCAAAAAATGAGCAGCAATTTAATAAAACTCAAAATAAATTCTCAATCCGGAACATACATTATGAATTATTTAACATAAAAGCAGAAATTACAAAAGGGTAAAAAGAGAAAGAGCTGAGCAGGCAAATGATTGTTGTCCTTCTCAGCTCTCTTATATCTTTGTAATCTTTGTCAAGGTTTAAAATCTTGACAAGGATCATTTTACAATTCCTCGTGGCTTAGCAGTATGATGCTGTTATTTTATCCACAATCACCTGCGCCAGCTTCTCTTTGCTCTGATGCGTCCAGCCGGCAATGTGTGGGGTTACAATTGTTTTTTCAGATTCCAGAAGATATTTGAGATCTTCGTTTTCTGTTTCAAGGTTTTCGAAGGATGCTTTTTCATACTCAAGAACATCCAGACAGGCACCTTTTACTTTTCCTGATTTCAAAGCATCAACTAAATATTTAGTTTCAATGTTTTTACCTCTTGCCGTATTCACGAAATAGAAGTCTTTTTTCATTTCTGAAATAAACTTTTCATCGACAAGATAATGGGTTTCAGAAGTCAGAGGAATGTGAAGGCTTAAGATATCCGCAGAGGCCTTTAATTCTTCTAAACTGACCTGTGACGCATATTCATCGGATAGTCCGGGAAGGATATCATGAAAAATAACTTTACAGCCAAAGCCGGAAAATCTTTTAGCCGTAGCTTTTCCCATATTTCCGTATCCGATAAGTCCGACGGTTTTTCCAAGCAGTTCATCGCCTCTGTTTTCTTCACGAAGCCAAATTCCGTTCTTTACCTCCTGGGAAGCAATGAAAAGACGGTTCATAAGAATCAGCAGCATTCCTACCACATGTTCTGCGACAGAATCTCTGTTGCCTTCCGGAGAATTGATCAGTTGAATTCCCAGCTTTTCGGCGGCAGGAATATCTATATTTTCCATTCCGGCTCCTACTCTGGCGATGAATTTCAGATTTTTTCCTTTTTCCAGAAAGTTTTTATCTAAAGGAATCCGGCTTCTGATGATGATTCCGTCGTAGTTTTCAATTTTATGGCAAACCTCATCGTATGAAGAGGTAAAATCCTCTTCCAGCACAAAATTTTTAGCCAGAAGCTGTTCTGTGATGAGAGGATGGTTTTTATCTAAAAGGAGAATCTTCATTTTTTAACACGAATAATTATATAAAACGTGATTTTATTTTTTATCCTTCTTTGTTTCCTTTGTATCTTCAGGTTCCTGGAATAGTTTTTTTAGCTCTACAGATTCCAGAGGTTTCATTCTTCCGGAAAGGATCAGGGAAAGTTCTTTTCTTCTGAAAGCCGCAGCATGTCTCTGTTTTTCCTCTTCTGTTTCCGGAACCATATCCGGGATTGGAATAGGACGGTTGAACTCGTCTACTGCAACGAATGTATAAATTCCTTCGTTGGTATGAATTTTCTTCTGATTGATCGGGTCATCCAACCAAACATCCACATACACCTCCATAGAAGTAGAGAACGCTCTGGAAACTTTGGATTCCAAAACCACGACTCCGCCTTCAGGAATCGGATGGTTAAAAGAAACGTGGTTAACAGATGCCGTTACCACTCTTCTTTCACAGTGTCTGGCTGCAGAAATGGAAGCACAACGGTCCATTTTTGCCAGAAGCTCGCCTCCGAAAAGGTTTCTTAAAGAATTGGTTTCGTTCGGAAGAACAATATTGGTCATGATGGTCAGAGATTCTGACGCTTTTTTTACTTTTGCCATTGAGTCTTAGTGTTGTTTTGAACTGCAGGAACCGGCTTTACACCTTTCGCTGCTGGTTTTGATAATGAATCTTTTTTCAGGGAATCTGAAACGGCTGCTTCCGGTTTTGGAACCACTTGCTTTACCGTGTCTTTTGCAATTCTATGGGTAGAAGTCTGAACTGAAACCTTATCAAAAGATTTTTTTCCGAAGAGCAATTCTTGTTGGGTAAATGCCAGATACAGAATTCCCAAAACAGGAATCACAAGCAGGAAGATCCAAAGAATGGATTTCTTGAATTTATAATCTTTCTCCCGGTTCTCTGTGGTACTGATCTTTTCCCCGTTATTGATATCCGAAAGCCTGATTTCTTCAAGGCCGTAAAAGTCAGGATGCCCTGATTCTATTCTCTGTCCTTTGAAATGGGTATTATCTTCTACAATATTGATCATTCCGAGGTTCTGAATTTCCAGAAACTGGTCTGCCTGAAGTTTTTTCTTCCAAAAATCAGTCTGAATCTTAAGATCACTTTTGGAAGCGTCAAGAGACATCTGTTTTTCTCCGGCTATAAAAGCAGCCAGCTCGTCAGACTGTATCTCATAATCCACCGCAAAAACGATCTCGCTTGCCGGAGGAAGGATACTTCCGTTATCGGAATTGATAATTGCCTTGGAGTTTTTAAGTGAAAACACACCGAAGCCCGGAACCGTCACAGTTCCAAATTGTTTCAGATATTCTAAAATGTAAGCTGAAATATTCATTTGGCAGCAAATTTATAATTTTTTCGGGACTTTTTAATGACATTTATCGGATATAAAAAAGACTGCCGCAACAGTCTTTTGATTATTCCGCACCAAAACGGAAATAGTTTATTTAAATAGTTAAAGCATTGTCGAAAAGGCTAAAAGGTTAAAAGGAGAAAGGACCAATTTGCTGTTTTGCCGTTTCGCTTCCCCCGCCTATTGAATCTTCCAGCTTATCCCAAACATAAAATTAGTTCCTGCCTGTGAAAAATAATAGGGATCACCGCTGTAAACGGCTCCATTATTCACATACTTTTTATTGAAGAGATTATTCACCAGTAATTTTAAAGCAATATCATTACGGGCTATGGTAAACTGATATTGTGCATTGAAATCGGTCAGGAAATAATCTTTCAGTTCCAGGTTTTTATCTCCCGTATTATCCAGATTCTGTTTTCCTACATATTGATTCATTAGAGCAAACTGGAAACTTTTGGAAGGATTAAATTTCAATCCAAGATTGGCAATAATATTCGGTGAGAATGAAATATCGGTATCACCAAGGTTTTGAAGAACGCCATTCTTTTTAATGTTAAAATCAAGGTTTCTGTTCTGGCTAAGGCTGACATTTCCATTAACCTCCCATTGCTTGGAAAGTCTGGCCAGTGCTCCGATTTCAACCCCTCTTCTGTAGCTTTTTCCTGAATTTGTTCTGATGAATGCGCCTACATTGTTCAATTGTCCGTTCAGTACCAACTGATTCACGTAGTACATATAATATAGATTAGCCGTTAAGGATACAACCCCGAACTGCTTTTCAATACCTGCTTCGAAATCGTGAAGTTTTTCAGCTTTCACTTCATTATCGCTCATCAGGTCATCCCTGTTGGGTTCACGTTGCGCATGAGCATAGGAAAGGAAAACCTTACCGTTTCCGATTTTGTAATTCACTCCGGCTTTTGGATTGAAGAAAAGCCAGTTTTTATCAAGATTTCCGCCTTCTCCATCTCCTGCAGTCAGAATTTTCGTCGTGTAATCTATATTTCTGAGCTGAAGATCTCCAAAAAATTCAAAACGGTCGCCCATTCTCCATAAAGCTTTTGCAAAACCTGCAAATTCTGTTTTTACAGAACGGTTTCTGTAGTACTCATACTCATTGATCTGCGGGAAATAAACACCGGTCACATTTCCAAAATGACGCCCGTAATACTGGTTCACTACCACACCAAAGTTCACATCTACATTCTCAAGCTTTCCATACAATGTGGAAACAGCACCGTAAAAATCATTATCCAGCCATTTTTTTCTGATAAAATCGGTTATTTCCACCGGAGAACCATTCACTACAGGTATCGGGAGGTTATAGTTGGAATAATGCGTAGCTTCTACATCCGTTTCATCCACTCTTTTGTAATTCTCATAATATCCTCTTCCTTTGGTATAATGAAGTGTTGTTTCTAAATTCCAGTTATCATTGAATTTCTGCTCCCATAAAAGCTGGTAGTGATTCTGTCTGTAATTATCCGTTTCATTATCATAAAACTTCTCCTCTCCCGTCAACAGATCCGTGTACTGCCCTGAATAATTGAATTTTGGATTGGTTTCCCAAGTCGGACGGTCAATTCCGTTCCAGGCCTGGTATGTTTTTTCTTTTCCTCCGAAAGCCATCAGACGAAGCCTTGTTTTACCTTCTTCAAATAATGCCGTGAAGTTATAGGAATCCAGATTGGAAGACGCCCTGTCGATATATCCGTCAGAATGAATTTTTGTATATCTACCCATCACCGAAAGTCTGTTTTTCCAGAATTTCCCCGAACCCGCTTCCGCTGAATATTTATAGGTATTAAACGAACCATAACTATCATCCGTCTTGAAATACATCTTCTCATCAGGTTCCTTGGAGATCACATTAATGCTCGCTCCAAATGCAGAAACCCCGTTATTGGAAGTCCCTACCCCTCTCTGGATCACAATTTGTGAGGCTGAACTGGTAAGATCCGGAACATTGACGAAAAACGTCCCCTGACTCTCAGAATCGTTGTACGGAACCCCGTTCATCATCACATTGATTCCTCTTCCCGCAACTCCACGGATCCTGAATCCAGTATAACCGACCCCGTTTCCGGCATCAGAAGTAGAGATAATGGAGGTTTGATTTTTCAGGAGGATCGGAAGATCCTGACCCAGATTTCTACTGTCTACATCTTTCTGAACATTGATGATTTCCTTAGCAACAGGAAGTCGCTTTGTAAAATTGACAGCTTCTATTTCCCTGATTTTCAGAGAATCCTTATTTTGCGCCTGGATAAAGGCTGCAGCGCCTACGGTAAGGCCTAAAAAAAATAATCCCTTCATTCTATAAATCTTTAAAATTTACTGAATAAAAGGGGCGGATTAAGCAATGTAACAATTTATTAATTTAACAGTCTAGCAATGAGAATTGGTATATTGTTACACTGTTCCATTGGTACATTTTCAAAATTCCCTAAACAGCATTATCCGTTCCAGGTTCATTGGGTATAATCTCAGCCTGTTAAAGCACCCCTTTATTTCAGCCGCGAAATTACGAAAAAAATGTGAGATGTGAGAGCGGGGTTACAAGGTGCGGGTTTCCAGGGTACGGGTTGCGGGATTCGGGGTTTAAGTTATGGAGGCAAGTTGGACAATATACATCTGTTCAATTTGCCGGTTCTGCGTGAGACCAAAAAGCTAAAAGCCAGAAGCCAGAAGCTTACCGCCTGTTGCATTAATACGTCTTATTCCTCACATCAATATAATAATAATTCGTTCCGTCTTTTGTAACTTCAAACATCTTACCCAGTTTCCAGCTGAAATTTCTTTTTATATTGGCATATTCGAAGGGAACAATCACCTTGTTGTTCACATCTATGACACCGAATTTATCATTATGGGAAGCTACAATCATAGGATCTGCGGTGTCATCACCTTCCATAATATACAGGTACTGATATTGCGGATAGATCTGGTAATCTCTGTAATCTGCTGCATTCATGAACTTTGCTTTTTCAATGATCCCGTAAAAACCGTTCAATACATAAGCCTGATACAGCTGCTGCTTGTATTCTTCAAACTTACACTTTCCTACGTCTGAATCTTTGAACTGGTAGACCCTTTTCCCGGTTTTATCTACCCGGTAAGAAATCATATCTTTTTCTACTGTGGCATATTCTTTAGTCCCAAATTTTCTTACTTTTTCGTTGGGAGAATTCAGCAGGTTGCAGTCTTCATAGAAAAAGACAGCAATATGATATTCAGGTTTGATGATAAATTTACCCTTCTGATTGACATACCCGAACTTTCCGTTTTCTTTTTTGGGGATAAGGACCGGAAGATCCTGACTGATGATCACAAGATCCGGATTCGGTTGAGTCCCTTTGGAAACCTTCTTTACGGGAGTTTTTGTGGTGTTCTTAACCGGAAATTTTTTCACCGATTTCGCCTGTGAAAAAATGAAAATCGAAATAAAAACACACAAAAAATTAAGGATATTTTTCATAATCATCATTTGCCTGCAAAATTACGGCCAAATATAGAAAATATCAAATTCATATTTATAAAGAATCTAAATAATTTCATCTCTATAAAATAGTAAAATTTCGTACTTTTGGGAACCTTTTTAATTGTTTGATAGCTAAAGCTTATCACATTAAAAAAAGAGTAGACTATACTGACTCTTACTCCGGGCCTATTGCATATCAGAAATAGTATTGAATGGTATTCTGTACAGACCGGTAAACCAATAGCGGTATACCTCTACATTTAACTATTGAAAAGACTTCTATTATTATGAATATGTATCAGGATTACATCCAGGAAATTGAAGAAAGAAAAAACCAGGGGCTTCATCCAAAGCCAATTGACAGTGCTGAATTATTAAGTGAGATTATTGCACAAATTAAAGATACAGCTAATGAATACAGGGCTGATTCTCTTAAATTTTTCATTTATAACACTTTACCGGGAACCACAAGTGCTGCCGGCGTAAAGGCTAAGTTTTTAAAAGAAATCATTCTTGGTGAATCCACAGTAGAAGAAATTTCACCGGCATATGCCTTTGAATTATTGTCTCACATGAAAGGCGGTCCTTCTATTGAAGTATTGCTGGATCTGGCTTTAGGAAATGATATTTCTGTTGCCAAAGAAGCGGCAAATGTTCTTAAAACCCAGGTTTTCCTTTATGAAGCGGACACTAACCGTTTGAAAGAAGCATTCAACAACGGTAATGCAATTGCAAAAGATATTCTTGAAAGCTACGCAAAAGCTGAGTTTTTCACTAAACTTCCTGACGTTGCCGAAGAAATTAAAGTGGTAACATTCATCGCAGGTGAAGGAGATATTTCAACAGATTTACTTTCTCCGGGTAACCAGGCTCACTCAAGATCAGACCGTGAACTTCATGGTAAATGTATGATCACGCCTCAGGCACAGGACGAAATCAGAGCACTTCAGGCTCAGCATCCTGACAAAAGCGTAATGCTTATCGCTGAGAAAGGTACCATGGGTGTAGGTTCATCAAGGATGTCCGGAGTAAACAACGTTGCTCTCTGGACAGGAAAACAAGCGAGCCCATACATTCCATTTGTAAACATTGCTCCGATCGTTGGGGGAACAAACGGTATTTCTCCGATTTTCCTTACGACTGTTGATGTAACCGGAGGTATCGGTATCGACCTTAAAAATTGGGTTAAAAAACTTGACGAAAACGGAAATCCGATCCGTAATGAAAATGGGGATGTTGTTCTTGAAGAAGCATACTCTGTAGCTACAGGAACCGTTCTTACCATCAATACAAAAACAAAAAAATTATATAACGGCGACCAGGAATTAATTGACATTTCCAAGGCATTTACTCCTCAGAAAGTTGAATTTATCAAAGCTGGCGGTTCATATGCCATCGTGTTTGGTAAAAAACTTCAGACGTTTGCAGCTAAGCTTTTAGGTACTGAAGCTCCGGTTGTTTTTGCGCCTTCAAAAGAAATCTCTCACGAAGGACAGGGTCTTACTGCTGTAGAAAAAATCTTCAACAGAAATGCAGTTGGAACAACGCCTGGAAAAGTATTGCACGCCGGTTCTGACGTTCGTGTACAGGTTAACATCGTTGGTTCTCAGGACACCACAGGTCTGATGACCTCTCAGGAATTGGAATCCATGGCAGCAACGGTGATTTCTCCGATTGTTGACGGTGCTTACCAGTCCGGTTGCCACACCGCTTCTGTTTGGGATAAAAAAGCTCAGGCCAATATCCCGAAACTGATGAAATTCATGAACGAATTTGGTTTGATCACAGCCCGTGACCCGAAAGGTGAATACCACGCGATGACTGACGTAATTCACAAAGTTCTTAACGATATCACTGTAGACGAGTGGGCGATCATCATTGGTGGTGACTCCCATACAAGAATGTCCAAAGGGGTTGCTTTCGGAGCTGACTCAGGAACCGTTGCCCTTGCACTGGCTACAGGAGAAGCATCTATGCCGATTCCTGAATCCGTGAAGGTAACGTTCAAAGGAAATATGAAAGAACACATGGATTTCCGTGATGTGGTTCATGCTACTCAGGCGCAGATGCTGAAGCAGTTCGGAGGAGAAAATGTATTCCAGGGAAGAATCATTGAGGTTCACATCGGAACACTTCCAGCTGACCAGGCATTTACCTTTACAGACTGGACGGCAGAGATGAAGGCAAAAGCTTCCATCAATATTTCTGAAGACAATACTTTAATTGAATCACTGGAAATTGCGAAAAGCAGAATCCAGATCATGATTGATAAAGGTATGGATAACCACAACCAGGTTCTTCAGGGATTAATTAACAAAGCAGATAAGAGAATTTCAGAGATCAGATCTGGTGAGAAACCAGCTTTAACTCCGGATTCTAACGCAAAATATTATGCAGAAGTAGTTGTAGATCTTGACGTAATCGTTGAACCAATGATTGCTGACCCGGATGTAAACAACGAAGATGTTTCCAAAAGATATACCCACGATACCATCAGAGATCTTTCTTATTATGGCGGCGAGAAAAAAGTAGATCTTGGATTTGTAGGATCTTGTATGGTTCACAAGGGAGATTTAAAGATTGTTTCTCAGATGCTTAGAAACATCGAAAAGCAGCAAGGTAAGATAGAATTCAATGCACCTCTTGTAGTAGCAGCTCCAACGTACAACATCATCGACGAGCTAAAAGCAGAAGGAGACTGGGAATTTTTAGAAAAATATTCAGGTTTCGAATTTGATGATAATGCTCCTAAAGGCGAAGCACGTGTTGAATACAAAAACATGATGTATCTTGAGCGTCCGGGATGTAATCTTTGTATGGGTAACCAGGAAAAAGCGGCTAAAGGAGATACCGTACTGGCAACTTCTACCCGTCTTTTCCAGGGAAGAGTCGTTGAAGATTCCGAACGTAAAAAAGGTGAATCTTTACTGGCTTCCACTCCGGTTGTTGTACTTTCGGCTATCATTGGAAGAATTCCTAATATCGACGAGTACAAAGCTGCCGTTGAAGGCATTGACCTTACTAAATTCGCTCCACCAATTAAAGAGCTGGTTCAGGTTGGCCACTAATAGAATGTAACGATAAGTCTCAGGACTTTTAAAAATTATATGATTGAAAGATTTTAGTCCTGCGGGATTTAAAATCTTTCAATTTTTGTTTAGAACCTTTCCATTTAAGACCTGTTAAGAATTATTTTAAATGAAAGTGAGAAAATAAATTCCATTTTTTTCTTAACTTGATAGACATAAAATATCCTTGCTATTGATCAGAATTATCCTTTTTATAAGTGGAAGGAACAGAATTTGATGCATTGTAGTGACGAAAAGATATTCTCCGTTTTTAGGAATTAACTTAATAATGGAAAAGTGTATTTAAAAAAAATTAAATTAAGATATGACTTTTGATATTGATATGATCAGAAAAGTGTACGAGCGTTACCCGGAAAGGATTGCAGCTGCAAGACAGATCGTGGGAAAGCCGCTTACACTTTCAGAAAAAATCCTTTACACTCACCTTTGGGAAGGAAATGCTACAAAGGCACATGAAAGAGGAAACTCTTATGTAGATTTTGCACCGGACAGAGTAGCCATGCAGGATGCCACAGCACAGATGGCACTTTTACAGTTTATGCAGGCAGGAAAAGCTAAAGTAGCGGTTCCATCCACTGCACATGCCGATCACCTGATCCAGGCGAGGATAGGTGCTGAATCAGATTTACAGGAAGGGATCAACAAAAACTCTGAGGTATTCAACTTCCTGAGTTCCGTTTGTGATAAATATGGAATCGGTTTCTGGAAACCGGGAGCCGGAATCATCCACCAGGTTGTATTGGAGAACTATGCATTCCCCGGAGGTATGATGATCGGTACTGACTCTCATACGGTAAATGCAGGCGGTTTAGGAATGGTAGCTATTGGTGTGGGTGGTGCAGATGCAGTAGATGTGATGGCCGGAATGGCATGGGAGCTTAAAATGCCAAAACTTATCGGGGTAAAATTAACCGGTAAAATGAGCGGATGGACGTCTGCAAAAGATGTGATCCTGAAAGTAGCAGGAATCCTTACCGTAAAAGGCGGAACAGGGTGCATCGTGGAATATTTCGGAGAAGGAGCTGAATCTCTTTCAGCAACAGGTAAAGGAACCATCTGTAACATGGGTGCTGAGATCGGGGCAACTACTTCTACTTTCGGATATGATGATTCCATGAGAAGATATCTGGCAGCAACAGGAAGACAGGATGTGGTAGACGCTGCTGATAAAATCGCAGAACATTTAACGGGTGATGCTGAAGTGTATGCCAACCCTGAACAGTATTTCGACCAACTGATTGAAATTAACCTTTCTGAACTTACACCTCACTTAAACGGACCTTTCACTCCGGATTTAGCAACACCTGTAGCAGAATTCAGAGCCAAAGCCGAAGCTAACGGATGGCCTATAGAGGTAGAATGGGCACTTATCGGTTCCTGTACCAACTCGTCTTATGAGGATTTATCAAGAGCGGCTTCTATTGTAGAGGACGCGGTAGCTAAAGGAGTAAAACCAAAAGCAATTTTAGGAATCAACCCTGGTTCTGAGCAGGTAAAATTCACAGCAGAAAGAGACGGATTCTTAAATTCTTTCAGAAAATTTGAAAACGCAAGAATCTTTACGAATGCCTGTGGACCTTGTATCGGA
The DNA here is from genome assembly GCF_016745235.1 of Chryseobacterium endalhagicum. Taxonomy (GTDB): domain Bacteria; phylum Bacteroidota; class Bacteroidia; order Flavobacteriales; family Weeksellaceae; genus Chryseobacterium; species Chryseobacterium endalhagicum. Next base: position 104,656 of record NZ_JAELVM010000002.1, read on the forward strand.
CAATGGGACAGAGAAGGGGCTGAAAAAGGAGAGAAAAACTCCATTATCCACTCTTTCAACAGAAACTTTGCGAAAAGAGCTGACGGCAACCCAAATACGCACGCTTTCGTAGCTTCTCCTGAAATGGTAGCGGCAGTGGCAATCTCTGGCAGACTGGATTTTAACCCGATTACAGATACATTAACAGCTGAAAACGGCGAGCAGGTAAAACTTGATGAGCCTAAAGGTTCCGAGCTTCCTGCAAGAGGTTTTGCAGTAGATGACAACGGATATCAGGCACCATCTGAAGACGGATCTTCAGTAGTGGTGAATGTAAGCCCTACTTCTGACAGACTTCAGTTATTGGAAGAATTCCCGGCCTGGGACGGTAAAAACATCGAAGGAGCTAAGGTATTGATCAAAGCTTTCGGAAAATGTACGACCGACCATATTTCTATGGCTGGACCATGGCTGAAATACAGAGGCCACCTGGACAATATTTCAAACAATATGCTGATTGGAGCTGTAAACGCTTATAATATGGAAACGAACCATGTTAAAAGTGAAATAACAGGCGAATATGGTGAAGTTCCGGCTGTACAGAGAGCTTATAAAGCCGCAGGAATTCCTACCATCGTTGTGGGAGACCAGAACTACGGGGAAGGTTCTTCAAGAGAGCACGCTGCTATGGAGCCGAGACATCTTGGTGTAAAAGCTGTACTGGTAAAATCATTCGCGAGAATCCATGAAACCAACCTTAAAAAGCAAGGGATGTTAGGAATCACATTCGCTAATGAAGCAGATTATGATAAAATACAGGAAGATGATACAGTCAACTTCTTAGATCTTGATCAGTTTGCTCCAGGAAAACAATTGACTTTAGAATTCGTTCACGCGGATGGAACTAAAGACATTATCATGGCAAACCATACGTATAACGATCAGCAGATCGATTGGTTTAAGGCAGGTTCTGCCCTTAACCTGATTAAGAAACAGGAAAATTAATTGTTAGATTTAATTAATCATAAGAAAATCGGCTCCTTCGGAGCCGATTTTCTATTTTATCTTATTCAGAAGATGGCTCCGGTAGCTCTCCCCGATCGGAATTTCCTGGTCTGAAAGCAGAACCATTTTTTTCACCCCGATATTTTTCGTTTTATCCAGATTCACGATAAATGATTTATGGATGCGGACAAATCTTTCAGAAAGCTGGGTTTCCAGAGATTTTAAAGTATCCAGTACAATATATTCATCATTTGAAGTCCTGATATTCACATAATCTTTGATGCTTTCAATATAAAGGATGTCGCTGAAATTAATGCGGTGCTGCTGACCTGAAGATTTAACGAAAAAGTAGGAATCTTCCTTATTTTCAGTCTCCGGAAAACGTTCACGGGCTTTCACTGCACTTTTATAAAACCTATCAAATGAAACGGGTTTCAGCAGATAATCGATGATATTGTGCTCATATCCTTCCAATGCATATTCCGAATAGGCTGTCGTTAAAATATATTTCTTTTTTTCACCTACGATCTTCATAAAATTAATACCCGTAATTTCCGGCATCTGAATATCCAGAAAGATCAGGTCTGCTTCATGATGCTGTATATATTCGAGGGCCAGAATAGGATTTTCGGTAGAAAAAACGAGCTCTAAAAAAGGTATTTTCCGTACATAATTTTCCAGCAGGGAAATGGCCAGAGGCTCATCATCAACAATAATACATTTAATGGTTCTCATGGGGGAAAGTTATTCTCAAATCTACAATAAATTCAGATTCCAGGTCTTTTATGTTCAGCTCATGCTTTTTAGGATACAGAATATCCAGCCTTTTTTTCACATTCTCGATGCCTATTCCGGACGCCGTATCTTTCATCCGCTGATTTTTAAAATTGTGAAGATAAAAATGAAGGACATTATTTTCATCCGAAACTTTCAGAACAAAACCTTTATCTCTGAAATCACCATGTTTAAAAGCATTCTCAACAAACGGGACTAGGAGCATCGGGGAAATTCCAAGCTTTGGATTTGAAATATTTTGTTCAAAAACCAACATTTCGGGGTTTTTAATCCTCAGTTTTTCCAGCCCTATTAAACTTTCAATATAGCCGATTTCCTTATCGAGGCTGATGATGTCTTTTTCAAGATCTTTGGTGCTGTACCTGAGCAGTTCACTCAGTTTTTCAATAGCCGGAAGCGACTTATCCGAGTTTTGATAAACCAGAGAATAAATATTATTTAAAGAATTAAAAATAAAATGAGGATTGATCTGAGTCTTCAGTGCCTGCAGCTGCGCGTGTTTTCTTTCTTCAATAAGCCTGGTACGTTCTGCTTCTATTTTAAAGTAATACTTAAAAAACCAAAGATTGGTGCTTACAAAAACCGTTAAACTCGAATAATAAATGTTGTCATAAAAATAGTACAGGAAAGTAGTGCCTTCCGCATAATTTCGAAAACCTGTAAGCGCAGGAAGCAGCAGTTCTTCCATTGAATACCTGAAAAGAACGAAAACAAATACACCCACAAAAAAACCGACGATCATCATGTAGAATCTATTCGGATTGAAAAACTTTGGCGCAACGAAAAAATAATTAACGTAAAAACCCAAGAAATTGGCCAGGAAGATCGTAACATCCAAAACATCAAGACCAGATTTACTATATACTGCCCTGGAAAGGAGGCCATTAAAAATAATCAACAGCCAATAAAAAACGTGCAGGAGGAGAACTTGTTTTTGCTTCATGTCCAAATTTAAGCTTCATCCGTTTTAAATTCCTACACATTTCCGACGAAACCCATTTTTTTTCCGATGAAAATATTTTGAACGGAAGAATCCGGGCTGAAATCTAAATGCCGTTTCATGAAAAAAAGTTTGAAAATACCTTTGGACCAGAATTTTAAACCATGAAACTAAAATATATTTTTATCGTCAGCCTTTTTTCTTCAGTTTTTTCCGCACAGATTCAGAAAGACAGCGTCCGCCATGTGGAGCAGATCAATCTTCTCGTCAAGAAAAAGTTGGTAGAAAGAAAGGCTGACCGTCTTATCTTTAATGTAGAAGCTTCTGTAGCCTCACAGGGAATGGATGCTTCGGAAACACTTGCCAATGTTCCTTTAATGAAGGTTGATGAAAACATGGGTTCTATTTCTATTGCGGGGAAAAGTTCCGTGAGTGTGATGGTGAATGGAAGAATGCTGAACCTTACAGGCGCCGCTTTATTGAATTATCTGAAATCCATCCGTTCTGAAAACATTTCAAAAATTGAAGTCATCACCACACCGCCGTCGAAATACGAAGCGCAGGGAAACAGCGGTATCGTAAACATTATTTTAAAGAAAAATCCTAACCTTGGATTCAGCGGAAACCTCAACACCAACCTTATCCAGAGAACGTACTCCGGGTTCAGCTCAAACGGTTCTCTTAATTATCAGACGGAAAAATTCAACAGCAGCCTGAAACTGACGTATTATGATTCCGCCAAACGTTCTGATGAAAATTATACGATCCTGGGAGCTACCCAAAACTACAGCAATTCTGTACGCAGAGATATGTGGAAAGAGTTGACCCCTACTCTCAATATGTCTTATAAAATCAGTAAGAATTCTGAAATCGGAATGGAATATATCTACGCTCATCAAAAATCGGGGATGGATATCGTCAACACGACCAAAAATATAACCTCAGATCATCAGGAAGAAAACCTCCTGACTCATACTTTCCACCGTGAAAAGCTTCCAACGCATACTTTAAGCGCCTATTATGATCTCAAACTGGATTCACTCGGGAAGAAACTGAGCCTGGCAGGAAATTTCTATAAAAACAATTCTGATACTGAGGTTAATTTTTCTACTCTTACATTATCGGATCATTCTGTTCAGAATGTAAAAACCACTTCATTGATTTCGCCACAGATTTTCTCTGTTCAGGCGGATCTGGAGCTTCCTTTTTCTTTCGGAACCATTGAAACCGGCGTGAAGTTTAATCAGTTTAAAAACAGCTCGGATATTAAATATTTTAATCTGAACGCAGGACAATATGCTGAAGATCCTTTAAGAGCCAATATATTCAGCTATCAGGAAGAAAACTATGCCGCTTATTTCAGTTTTGCCAAATCTTTCGGGGAACATTGGGAGACCAAAGCAGGCCTAAGGTACGAAAACACCAATGCAGAAAGCGTTACAATCTCCACAAACACTCAAAATAAATACAATTACGGACAATGGTTCCCTTCTGCTTATGTTTCATATAAGGAAGATAAAAATGTGTTCAGCTTTTCCTATTCCAGAAGGATCAACCGCCCGAGTATGGGCAATCTCAATCCGTTCCGCTGGTATTCGAACCCGTATTCCTATTCATCGGGAAATCCGTTGCTGACACCGGCTTATATCAACAACTGGGAGCTGGGCTATACGTTTAACAATAAATTTTCAACAAGTATTTATTATCTGAGAATGAAAAATGCATTTGGGCAGATTTCTTCTATAGATGATCTCTCACAGATTTCAACGTATCTGAATTATTATAACAACAATTTCTGGGGACTTAACGCCTCTTATACGGATACATTCTTTAAATTCTGGGAATCCAGCATCTCGATGAATTCCACCCTGCAGAATTCATCTGTATTTAATATAGAAGCACAACCTCAGAAAGGAAGTTCATTCAGTTACTCCATCAATAATACTTTCAGTTTAAATAAGGCTAAAACGTTTTCATTATTCCTGAATTACAACCACAGCCTTCCCTACAGAAACGTAAATTCTTACTTCTATGATTTCCCGGAACTGACTTCAGGAGTAAAAATCTCACTGATGGAAAAGAAACTTCAGATCAATGCTACGGTGACCAATATTTTTGCCCAGCGATACCGCGGAGAACTGTATTTTTCTGATAATACCCAGAAAATGGATAACTACTGGGATGGCAGAAGCTTCCGTTTAAGTGTAAATTACACATTTGGAGGTAGCAAAAAGAAAATCAGCAAGAAGAATATCAAATTTGAAGAAAAAGAAAGAGCACAATAATGAAACTGTCCAATTTTTATCACGCAAAGCAAGACAAAGATTTTTCATGTGTCGGGTATTTTTAAGATAAACAATGGCGCTAACGCTTATCAAAGAAATACAATGTTTTTAGAAACATCTGTTTTGATATCTTCTGTTTTTAAGTAAAGGATAAATATAAAAAAAAGGCTGTTTAAAGCCTTTTTTCCACATTAAAATTTGAATTCTATTCTTGCGAAAACAAAACGTCCGCCGATACCGTATTGAGAAACCTGCCTTGAATAAACAAACTGATTGTCCGCAGTCAGAGAACTAATATTCGGGCTTCTGGAAGGAAGAATGTTAAACAGGTTATTGCTTCCTACCGTTGCTGAAATATTTTTGTTGAAATCGTAGCCTACAGAAAGGTCCGTCACAAAACGCTCATTTAAAATAAAATGTTCCCTGTCTCCAAGTACTCCGTCAAAATTGGCATCTACAACATCAGCATCGGTCACTTTTCCAAAGTAAGAATTTCTAAGCGAAACGGTAAGTGCTGAAAACTTCAGTGTATTGGAAAGTGTAGCTTTGATGCGGGGTACAGCTTCTTCAAAATACACCCTATTTGGTTCGGAGAAGTAATTATTGATCTGGCTGACCAATTTCGGAGAAGCGTGAATATCACCAATCCTTCTCGTCTCATTAAGATTTAGTCCAAAGTTATTTTCTAAAGATACTTTTTCCGAAATTCTTGAATTCTGGGAAATGGTAATATCCAGCCCTTTCGTTTGTGAATCAACCGCATTGGCAAAGAAATTCGCGGCACTGGCTCTCGCAAGATCAAAAGCACTCTGCAATACCTGATCATCAGGAGTCACAGCCGTTTCCGGACGGAAAAACAGGTCGGTAAGCACTACTCTATCCTTGATTTTAATATAATAGGCATCCGCTGTAAATACTAAACTTAAAGACGGAATTTTCCATGTAATTCCGGTACTGTAGGATTGTGAAGTTTCCTGTTTCAGCTTTGGAATTCCCAATGCCTGGGCGGCCTCAGAATTATTTCTGAAAGTTCCTACCTGAGTGGTCTGCCCTTTCTGAATCAGCGTGGAGGTGGAGCTATAATAAATCTGAGCCAGAGAAGGCGCTCTGAATCCTGTAGAAACCGCTCCTCTCCAGTTAAAGTTAGGGGCTAATTTCACGTTGGTCGCCAGTTTATAATTAAAGGTAGAACCGAAATCTGAATAATTTTCAAAACGGACTGCTCCTTCCAATAACCACCAGTCGGTAGGCTCAATTTCAACATCCGCGTAGGCTGCAACACTGTTTCTGCTGCCTGACACCGCATTCTCAGGACTGAAACCCGGAAATACCTGTGATCCGGCAGGTCTGTTCACTCCAAAAAAGTCCGTTACTTTTTCATTATCTGGCGTTGCAGCTGTTACTACCCGTCCGTAAATATCATAAGATACATAGGAATTTTCATTCCCGGCATTAACTTTATAGTTTTCATAACGGTATTCCCCACCAAAAGCCAGATTCAGACCGTGAAGCACATCATATTTTTTTGAAAAATCAAGATTGAGGGTGTTCTGTAAAAATTCTGAACCTCCTGCTTCAAAAGTTCTTGGCGAGCTGTCTCCAAGAGAAGCATTAAAGGTATTAACCACACCAAAATTAAAGGCATTCTTACCAAACGTATTGCTTAAATCCACATTCCAGCCATTCCACTTTCCTTTGATTCCTCCTGCCAGGGAATAATCATTAACGCTTGCTTCAATCTGGGGCAGATATCCGTTCGGAGTAACACCATTGATGTTTCTTTCTGTATTCGGAAGACGGAAGAACCCTCCTGCATTTCCCAAACGGTAGCTGTAACCTCCGAATGAATACACTTTCCAGTCTTCATTCACAGGGATTTCAGAATTGAAAAAAAGCTGGGCTGACTGCAACTTGGACTGTCCCGCTCTGAGACTGAGATCTTTTCTTTCCAGACCTCTGTAATTAAGCTCCTGATCTGAAACATCTTTTCCTAAAAGCCCTTGTAACGCTGATATACTATTCGCTCCGGCAATCTGATTTTTAAAATCCTGTGAAAAATAATCCACCTGTGAGGCATACTGCTTCACGGTGTTAATGATCTGCTGGGTATTGGAAGTATTGGTAATATTTTTATATAAGCCATCAATATTGACTCCGTTCTGCAATGCTCTGTAATTAATGGCATTATAAGCATTAAAGATGGGTCCCTGACGCTCTCCCGCTCTTGAATACGGATCACGGTACTGCACCGATCCTGTTACATTGATGAACCCTTTCTCACCAATCTTTGCTCCGTAATTCAGATCTGCTGAAATCGTCTGTCCGTCTATTCCTCCTGAAAAATTATTGGCTACCGGAGAAACATATCCTCCCAGAAATACCTGTCCTGAAAGCCCAAGTCTCCTTTTAAGCCCCAGATTCACCACTCCGGCAATGGCATCGGAACCATATTGGGCAGAAGCTCCGTCTCTTAGCACCTCTATTTTATCGAGGGCAAATGCAGGAATGGCGTTAAGATCTGTCCCCACAGAACCTCTTCCGGGAGTAAGAGTAACATTGATCAGAGAGGATTGATATCTCCTTTTCCCATTGAGTAATACCAGCACCTGATCCGGACCAAGACCTCTGAGAAGTGCGGGATCTACGAAATCGGTTCCGTCATTGACGGTGTGTGAAGTGGAAGAAAATGAAGGCACCACATAGTTGAGGGCCTGACTGATATTGTTAACCGGACTTTGTCTTAAGATCTTTGAGATATTGATGATATCTACCGGAACCGGGGTTTCTGTAAGTGATCTTCCCGCGCCTCTGGATCCCAGAATTACTACATCATCAATTTTTTTGGATGTTGCAGAATCTGACTGGCCGAAGTAAAATGCCGAAATAAGAGTCGCTGATGCTATAATTATTTTTTTGTTGAAAGTGTACATGTGTTTTTCTATTTTTTATTACTGATTGTTTGATTTTTTGCGGCAATAGTATTTCTGCAACCTTGTATTTAAGGTTACTTTCAAAAGCCGGAATAGATGTATTATTTTTTAAAGAGGTCTAGAAACAACAACACATGCGCATGTGGAAATGGCATGAAAACAGGTCAGAATAACGAAGTGAAGCTTCATGATCTGAGAAACGAAAATTTAAATTGTTAACGGGGTTTCCCTTGTCTTTAAACATTGATTTTATTTTTTAAAACAAAAATTTCAAGATGGGAGAAAATAGAGAATAAACATTTTTTCCGGGCAGGCCGGCTTATCTATTTCAGCACCTTGCTTGTTTTTGCAGGTTGCTATCCCATCTATGAGATTCTTGATAATTACGTGGCAAAGATATAATTATTTCGGAAATAAAAAAATAATTGACCTAAAATTTAACTTTTCGCAAAATTCACCGTAACAAATGAAACTTTTTTACGTCTAACTGAACAGTAGTAAAAAAACATTATGAAAAAAACTCTATTTGCACTTTCCGTGCTGGCATCTATTTTTGCCTATTCGCAGGAGAAAACCAATTCCGGTCCGGAAAAGGAAAAACAAATTGAAGGTGTAGTGATCACTAAAACTAAAAAAGCCGTTGAACAGAAAGCAGACCGTACGATCTTTGATTTTTCTGAACAGCCGCAACTCAATAACGGTAATGTTCTGGAGGGTATAAAAAAACTTCCGGGGCTGGTTTCTACCGATATTGCCGGAATGATGTATCAGGGGAAAATCCTTGATGTTTACCTGAACGGAAGACCTTTGAACATTACTTCCAATGAGCTGAATTCTTTCCTTGAAGGAATGCCTGCCAATTCGGTAGACAGAATAGAGGTGATTACCCAGCCGGGTGCTGAATTTCCTGCTACTTCAGGAGGTGCGATCATGAATATTATTACGAACAAGAATGCTAATAAATATTTAACGGCTACATATTCCGGAAATTACTCGTTTACGAATTATGATAAATTCAGAAACAGAACTACCCATTCCTTGAATCTTAATGCAAGAAATAAGCTTTTCGGATGGCAGCTGAATGTGGGACAGAATTACCGTGAAAGCATGCTGAATGGTAATCAGGATGTACTTCTTCAAAACAATACGGACAGAATCGGGCGTGGTTATTTTGCAAAATCAGGGGTAACTTTTGATCTTGGGCAGGACAGATTGTTGCTGAACTATGATATTTACTATAATAATAACGACAATTATACCGCGAGCCGAGGACTTGCTGACATCCTTGTCACCCTTAATCCCGCAAAATACAGGGAAGCAGATTATCAATCATCGGATGTTGCCCACACCAATAACCTAAGACAGGAGGCCGTTGTAACGTATCAGAAACGATTCAGCGACAAGTCTCAAAAGCTGGACTTCCAGTTTGGATATACGAAAGCTGACAGTAAGTTTGCCCAGGATAATTTTTTCCAGGAAGGAAATTATACTGATACCGGAGAGTTTTTCCGTCATGCAGGGATTAATGATGTCCTTAATAACAAATCGGATATGAGGGTAGCTAACTTCAAGGTAGATTATTCTCAGCCGATCAAGCTGATGGACGGCGGGAAAGTAAGTTTAGGAGGTTTATACGAAAGACAGGATTATGATACGGAAAGTAAAGGTCTTACCAATCTGGAATACCAGAGACAGACCGCTTCCACTTATCTTGAATTCCAGGCCAAGCTGAAAAAGTTTGACTTTATTTTAGGAGCCAGAGCTGAAAATTATGATATCTCAGGGATTACCAGAACAGCAAAGGATTTTGTCATTCAGGAAAGAAATCTGACAAGTTTTAACAGGTTCAAGCTTTTCCCTAATGCAAGTGTACAGTATAATCTGATGAATCAGGTGTATGTTGCTGCAAATTACAACAAGAAGATCAACCTGCCGAGTATTTCCGCGCTGAACCCGAATAACGTAACTTTTGGCAGCCCGAATACACAGGTAACAGGTAACCCGGATCTTCAGCCAACAATTTTTGATAATTATGAATTGAAAGTTTCCGCTTTTGATTATGCTTTCATCGGGTACAGCGTAAGTTCTGCAAAAGATCAGGTTGCCCAGATCATTATGAAAGACGGCAAAAACCTTTTCAACAGACAGGTGAATATTTCGAATATGAAAATTCACAATTTCAATGTAGGTCTTCCTGTTCCGTTTATGATCTTCAGCAAGCCGATGAGCGAGATCATGAAGTTTGATTTTAATCCTGATAAGATTAATTTCATGTACCTGTACGCCGGTTATCAGAAGCATGAAATCGACAATCTGAACAATAAAGGTTTCTGGATTTTCAATATTATGACGCAGCTGCTTTTACCGAAGGATATCAAACTGACGGCTAATTACAGCTATCTGACACCAAAAGCAGGCTATTTCTACTTTACGGCAGATAAACCGTTCAATAATAATCTGGACATCACACTGACGAAAAAATTCATGAACAACCGTCTTACCCTTTCTGTGTTCGCGAATGATATTTTCAACGGACAGGTGATGCAGGTGTATTCCAATCCGCCTGAAGGACAGGCTGTGAAGATCAGAAGTAAGTATGATACAAGGAATTTCGGAATTTCCATCAATTATAAAATTCCTACCAGAAATAAACTGGCAAAAGAGGATCCGAACATCCTGAACCAGACTAAAAAAGAAGACTCGGGTGTGATGCAGTCTCCGCAGTAATCTATTCATATAAAATAAGGCAGTAAAGAAATTTTACTGCCTGTTTTTTCCCGCAAAGCAAGACAAAGGTTTTGTACTTTATGCTGATTTTAAGGTAGACAAAGCCGCTAACGCTTATTATCGAAATACAAGGTTGGGGCTGAATACTTTTATTCTATATTTTTCTTTCCGGATTAAAAATTTATTGTTTGAAATCTCCAGTGCAAAGTATCAATAAGGGTAAGCTGGTCCGTTTGTATAGGAAGTCCTGTGATTATTTTCAGAGTCTGCATCGCCATCATGCTTCCTACAATGCCCGCCAGAGCTCCCAGAACTCCAAGACTGTCGCAATCCGGAGCATCCTCATCAAAAGGCGGTTCGGGGAAAAGTTCTCTCAGATTTTTGCTTCCTTTATAATTAAAAACCGCCACCTGTCCTGAAAAACCCAGTATGCTTCCATAGACCAAAGGTTTTCCGAGCTTCACACAGGTATCATTGATCAGATATCTTGTTGTAAAATTATCGGAACCATCTACAACAATATCATATTGTGAGAGAATATCTTCTGCGTTTGAATTGTCTATTTTCTTATCGATTCCGGTAAATTTTACCTGATGATTAAGAGTTTTTACAAAAATTTCCGCACTTGTTATCTTTGAAATTCCGACGGTATTTTCAGTATGGATGATCTGGCGGTTCAGATTGTGAAGTTCAACCTCATCAAAGTCAGAAACTGCCAGATTTCCAACTCCGGCAGCTGCAAGGTACTGGATAACGGGACTTCCCAAACCTCCAGCCCCAATAACAAGAACTTTAGCATTCATGATTTTCCGCTGACCTTCCAGACCGATTTCTTCGATAAAAACCTGGCGGCTGTACCTTACAAAAGTATCTTTGCTTTTCATTTTGCTATAATTATTTTGAACCATTAAGATCTTTTAAGAGGTTAAGGAATATTAAGGTGGGCGTTGCTTTGAGATTAAAAAAAATATTGATTTTTCTTAATTAAACTTAATGACTTCAATATTCTTAATGGTTTAATTTTTTAAATTCCGCTGTACGCCGGGTCCCAGTCTTTCATCACCGGATCATAGCCTGCTTTTCTGATGATGCTTTTTACTTCTTCCATACTTCTCTCGTCACTGGTTTCAAACTGTTCCAGGGATTCCACGTCTACGGCATAGCCTCCCGGATTGGTTTTTGAAGCTGCACTCATCGTTGTAGCCCCGAGTGAGATGATATGGTTTCTGAATTTTTCGCTTTCCCTTGTGGATATTGAAATTTCAAGATCTTCATTCCAGATTCTGTAGGCACAGATCAGTTGAAGCAGATCTTTGTCTTCCATGATAAAATTAGGTTCGATGATTCCTTCTGCCGGTCTTAATCGTGGAAAGGAAACAGAAAAACGGCTTTTCCAATACTGCTTCTGAAGATAGTCGATGTGCAGAGCATTAAAGAAACTGTCTACCCGCCAGTCTTCAAGGCCAAGCAAAACCCCCAGGCCAATTTTATGAATGCCTGCTCTGCCAATTCTGTCCGGCGTATCCAGCCTGAAATGGAAGTTTGATTTTTTTCCTTTGGGATGGTATTCTTTATAGACTTCCTGATGATAGGTTTCCTGATACACCAGAACAGAATAAACGCCTGCCTGATGCAGCTGCAGGTATTCTTCTTCAGACAAAGGCTGTACCTCGATTGAAATATTGGCAAAATGAGGCCTCAGCTGGTGAACGGCATTCAGAAAGTAAGAAATTCCCACTGTTTTGTTCGCTTCTCCGCTTACGAGCAGAACATGGTTCACTTCCATTGATTTTAACACGGAAGCTTCAATCATCAATTCTGTATCGGAAAGGGTTTTCCTTCTTACGTCGTTATCCAGGCTGAAACCGCAGTAGGTACAGATATTCTGGCATTCATTGCTGAGATACATCGGTGCATACAGCTGAATGGTTTTTCCAAACCGTTTCTGGGTAAGCTGGCGGGTCATTTTTGCCATCAGTTCCAGTTCCGAAGCTGCCGCAGGGGAAATCAGGTTCAGAAAATCATCCAGGGTTTTATTTTTTTTCCGGAGGCTGTTCAGAACGTCGGAATGGGTTACTTTTCCCAATCTTTCTTTTATGTCATCCCAATGATAGCGTTCAAAAACATCTTTAAAGCTGGTCATTATTTTTCGCTTAATTATTCAAATAAAAAAGAAGTCAGCGGGCTTGAAGCTTCGGCATGATCCGCTATCGCTCCCAACCCTGATTCGTAGGCTCTTCTTCCGGCAATCACGCCTTCTTTAAAAGCCAAAGCCATATTCACAGGGTTTTGTGCCACTGCTATTGCGGTGTTTACCAGAACAGCATCTGCTCCCATTTCCATAGCTTTTGCAGCATCTGAAGGTGCCCCGATTCCGGCATCCACTACAACGGGAACATTACTCTGGCTGATGATAATCTCCAGGAAATCCAGTGTTCTTAACCCTTTATTGGTCCCGATTGGAGCTCCCAAAGGCATTACCACAGCTGTTCCTGCATCTTCAAGCCGTTTGCATAAAACAGGATCGGCATGAATGTAAGGCATCACGATAAATCCCAGTTTGGCAAGCTCTTCCGTCGCGTACAGGGTTTCAATAGGATCCGGAAGAAGGTATTTGGGATCGGGATGTATTTCCAGTTTTACCCAGTTGGTTTCCAGGGCTTCTCTTGCCAGCTCGGCTGCCAGTACCGCTTCTTTTGCAGTTCTTGCCCCGGAAGTATTGGGAAGGAGATGAACTTTGGTTTCTTTTAATGAATCCAGCAGGCCGTCTTCTGCCGCACCGGAATCTATCCTTTTCAAGGCCATGGTGACCATATCGGTGCCTGAAGCTACAACAGAGGCGGCCATTTCCTGCAGATTTCCGAATTTTCCTGTTCCCAGAAACAGTCTCGAATCAAATACTCTGTCTGCTATTATTAATTTCTGATTATTCATATCATTGCTTTTTTAAATTCACTGATCACAGACGGCTGGCTGGTGATCTCACCTGAGATGGCTGCACCATAGATCCCGATCTGCTGGAGGCGTTCCATATCCTGAAGGACCACTCCTCCGATGGCAAAAATTTTTGGAACCGGAATTGAGTTTTCTTTTAAATGGTTCACCATATCCTGATAGCCTTCAAAACCTAAAATAGGACTCAGCTGCTCTTTTGTGGAGGTAAACCTCAACGGTCCCAAACCGATATAATCACATGGTTCACCAATTCTTTGAAGCACATCTGCAATGGTGTTTGCGGTTCCCCCGATGATTTTATTTTTACCGAGAATATGTCTGGCAATATCGATGGACAGGTCTTTTAGGCCCAGATGAACGCCATCCGCATCTATATCTTTTGCTATATCAACATGGTCATTAATGATACAGGCTGCCTGGTAATCTGAGCACAGCTTTTTTGAAATTTCACAAAGTTTAAAAAATTCGTTTTCATCCGCGTTTTTCCAACGGACCTGTACCCATTTCACACCATGATCCAAAGCTTGCCGGATATTATATTCCTGCTCTTCTCTTGTGTGTCCCTGAGATATGTATTGTAATTTTTCCATGATTTAACTAAATGTTTCTGCATTTTTTGAATGTACTGACCGGTTCGTTACTCTCCCAAACAGCCCCTAAAAGTGCTGCACCATCAGCCCCGTTTTCAAAAACCTTCCGGATATTGCTTTCATTAATTCCTCCTAAAGCAATTAATTTTACCTGATGATGAGCTCTGTGTTTCATATCATTTAAAACATTTGAAGTTTCACCGTATCCTTTTTTAGAGATACTTGGAAAAACCGGGCTGAAGAATGCATATTCCCATTCCTGCCCCAAAGCATTAAAGGTTTCAATATCATGTACCGAGGTTGAAATCATATTTTGTCCTGCATAAGGTTTATACATTCCGTTATTCCGGTCATTTTCCCTGAAATGAAGCCGGGAAATATGATAATCCCCTGCCCAGTCATAAGATCCATGCAATACCAACTTTGAATAATACTTTTCTTCAATCCCTGAAATAAAGTTTTTTATTTCTTCTCCGTTCAGCATCGGTTTTCTGATATGAAGCAGATCCAATCCTTCCTGAAATAGCTCATTGATGATCTCCGTTTCGTTTGGAACTGCTTTTTCAGGGGTGATAACGAGGATCATATATAAATTTCTTTCCCTTTTTCTATAAATTCCTGGGATTTGTCCAGCATTCCTTTTTCTGCGGAATCACGGATCTCCTGTGTGATTTTCATGGAACAGAATTTTGGTCCGCACATCGAACAGAAATGGGCAATTTTAGCCCCTTCTGCCGGCAGTGTCTCGTCGTGATAAGCTCTGGCAGTATCTGGATCTAATGAAAGATTGAACTGGTCTTCCCATCTGAATTCAAACCTGGCTTTACTTAATGCATTATCCCTGTATTGCGCACCGGGATGGCCTTTCGCCAGATCTGCAGCATGGGCGGCTAATTTATAGGTGATGACTCCCACTTTTACATCTTCTTTGTTCGGAAGACCTAAATGTTCCTTCGGAGTGACATAACAAAGCATAGCACAGCCGAACCAGCCGATCATCGCAGCCCCGATTCCGGAAGTAATGTGATCGTAGCCCGGTGCGATATCGGTCGTTAAAGGACCTAAGGTGTAAAACGGAGCTTCATGGCATTCTTCCAATTGCTTTTCCATATTTTCTTTGATCATATGCATCGGTACGTGGCCAGGCCCTTCGATCATTACCTGTACGTTGTGTTTCCATGCAATTTTGGTCAGTTCACCTAAAGTTTCAAGTTCTGCAAACTGCGCGGCATCATTGGCATCGGCAATAGATCCGGGACGCAGACCGTCTCCCAGTGAGAAAGCCACATCATATTTCTTCATGATCTCGCAGATCTCTTCGAAATGGGTATACAGAAAGTTTTCTTTATGATGGTAAAGACACCATTTGGCCATGATAGAGCCTCCTCTGGAAACAATTCCCGTTACTCTTTTAGCGGTAAGATGAATGTATCTCAACAAAACACCCGCATGAATGGTAAAGTAGGAAACACCCTGCTCTGCCTGCTCTATCAATGTATCTTTAAACACTTCCCAGGTAAGATCTTCGGGAACTCCTTTCACTTTTTCAAGAGCCTGATAAATAGGAACGGTGCCAATAGGAACCGGGCTGTTCCTGATGATCCACTCTCTGGTTTCGTGAATATTTTTTCCTGTGGAGAGGTCCATGATGGTATCTGCTCCCCAACGGCAGGCCCAAACCGCTTTCTCCACTTCTTCTTCAATACTGGATGAAACCGCACTGTTCCCGATATTGGCATTGATTTTAACCAGAAAATTACGCCCGATGATCATCGGTTCACTTTCCGGGTGGTTGATATTGTTTGGAATAATTGCTCTTCCTGCTGCAATTTCATCTCTTACAAATTCCGGGGTGATCTTATTTTTAGGCGTATTGGCTCCGAAACTGTTTCCGGGATGCTGAAATGCCATATCTGCGGAAGCCGTTTCCAGCTGTTCGATCCGCTGATTTTCCCTGATGGCTACGTATTCCATTTCGTGGGTGATAATTCCCTGTCTGGCATAATAAAGCTGGGTGATCTCCTGATTTTCCTTCGCTACTTTCGGTTTATGATCATAACCAAAACGAAGTTCATCAAGACGGACATCTGCAAGACGGGCTTTTCCGTATTCTGAGGTGATTCCGTTCAGAACATCTACGTCTTTTCTTCCCAGTATCCATTCTTCTCTGATTCTTGGAAGTCCTTTCATAATGTCAATAGATGCATTTTCGTCTGTATAAGGACCTGAAGTGTCGTAAATGGTTACGGGAGGATTATCTTCCAAAGTTCCGTTGGTCAGTTTGGTGGGACTTAGGTGAATTTCACGCATTGCTACGCTGACCGGATGTATTTTTCCTTCAACATAGATTTTCCTGGCGTTCGGAAATGGCGAACAGGTGATTGAATGAGCCATAAGTTTTTGTTTTATTAAATGAAAATTAACCGCCCTGAGTGGCAGTAATGATTAAAACTGAATCTTTGTCTTTAAGGAGTGTTTCTGCCCAGGCGGACAGCGGAATAATACGGTTGTTGAGCGCTACTGCAATCCCTTTTTTCTTTCCGGGTATTTCCATAGCCATGAGTGCTTCCAGATTACCGGGAAGTACTTCAAATGTTTTCGTAGTGTGGTTGATTGTAAGTTCCATTCCTAATTATTTTATATACTTTAGGAATGGCTCTTATTGTACAGTGGAATGTACAGCAAAAGTCATCAGCTTTTCCCTACGCTGGTATAATCCAGATCAGGTTCAAAGGGTAAAGTCTCAGTCTGTATGTGTACAGACACCCCTAAAGTCGGGACGAAGGTAGACATTTTTTCAGAACGGGCAAAATTAAGTTTCAAAAGAAAGCCCGGAGCTGTTGAGAACTCCGGGCTATTAAATGCTTTATTAAAAAAGTTTTATTTTTTAATGGCTTTGATATGGGTAGCACTTCCATCTTTCATGGTCAAATGAAGAATATACAACCCGGATTTTAAATCTCCCAGATCAATTTCTCTGGACAGATGATCAAGCGTTCTGATATTTCTTCCTGCACTGTCGAAAACCTGAATAGATTTTACTTTTTCAATATCAGTAATCGTTATGATATCTTTAAACGGATTAGGATATACTTTCATCTGCTCTTTCCTATTTACTTCCGATGTGCTTAAGCAGGCACTGTCTACCGTAGCGGTCACCGTTGTTCTTACACTTTCACAGCTGCTGGTGATCTGCCAGTCGTAGAAATAATAATACGATGTTGAAGGCGAATTTGCCGTTAGATTTCCATCCGTTATAGACATTACCCCCGGAACTGTAAACGGATAACTGCCCCAGCTGCTTCCGGATTCTCTTACCAGACTGCTTACACCGCCGGCTCTGGTCAGCATCATTAATTTATACTTGGTTCCCGGTTGAACGGTAAAATTCAAAGGGACATAGGTTTTTACATACGGAGCCGGAGAACCCGTCAGGTTTACCGTAATGGTTTGCAGGGTTACAGCCGGAGAAACGTTTCCGTCCTGCAGTGCAATTTCTACAGTTCCTGCTCCGGTACCCATCGGATATACATACACTCCATTGATTGTAGTTGTCGAATAGACATCAAAAAGAAGACCTGCATCCAGGGTATATCCTGATGTAGATATGGCATTCGTCAATCCCGTTGCGGATGAACTTCCCGTTGAAGCCGCTACGTAATATTGTGTTGTATTGCTCAGAGCCGGTGTCGCAAAACTTGCCCCGGTACCCACTACATTTCCTGCGGTAGAAGCATCATACCACTTGATAGATGCTCCTGCATCGGCTGTGGCAGTAAGTGTTGCAGACTGACCAGGGCAAACCGTTGCACCGGAAGTGGTAAGTATTGCCGGCGGCAGGCATTGTGTTACAACCTGTACAGGCTGAAGAGACCAGATGCTTGTATTTCCGCCTCCACAATTTGATCTGATCCACACGTAATACAAGGTAGAAGGAGCCAACGGTCCTATTGAGGCTGAAGTTCCCGGAACATTTGGATTCGTAGGGGGTGTGGAAGATGTCGGAGCCGTGTTCGTGGTGCTGTAGTAAATATCATATCCTGAAGGAGATGACGGGGAAGCAGTCCATGAAACGTTCGAACTGTTATTGGTTGTTGTTCCTCCTGTAAGGCCCGATGGAGCATAACATGTTGGAGGAGTCCAGATGTAGGTTAATCCCGCAGTTGGCATTCCCGGAACTGAATTCACCGTATTAAATGCCTGTGTACTGCTATTTGCCGTACCGGGAGTGGAGTTGACAAATTCTAAAGTCGTTGCATTAAGACGGGTATTGAAATCCGTTGCAGCAGCTCCTCTCAGGCCTATCTGAGCTGTTCCTGAAATACTTGCAGATCCTACTAAATAAGCTCCGTTGCTATACACCATCTGAATAACATTAGAGGTTTCCTGCAAGCGGATCTGGAATGAAAAAGTATAGGCTGCAGTGGTAGAAGTGCTGCTGTTCGGTCTGAAATTTCTCCACTGGATCACGGTTTCGCGATTGGGAGCAGTACCGGATGTTTCCCACATGATATCACCTGTGGTTCCGGCAATGTCGAAAACACTGCTTATATCGCGTCCAAAAACAGAAACGGCACCATCATAAGCAGTTGTACTTGATATGGGTGTAGTCGTTGTGGTACCAGGAGTAGTGGCACCAAAAGTGATAAACCCGTTACTTGATACATTCAATGCGTTGTATGCCGTTCCGTTAAAAACAAAATCGAAGGGCATGGTTACCGGATAGACATTGCTGTTAAGGTTGGTTGCCGAGGCATTACCGGTAGCAACTCCCAGTACGGTTCCGGAGATTGGACTATACGTTCCTGCCGATTGGGTAAAACTGTAGGCACTTACCTGAGCCTCAACCGTAGTAGCGGCAGCAAGCAGTACAAAACTGAAGGCAGCCTTCAGGTACTTTTTCTTTTCGTTGCCGAAGAAAAATTTGTAAAAATGTTTCATAATTGAATAGGGAATTTAGATTACCGACTAATGTATGAAAATTTTAAAATACTTCATTAAAAAATCAATTTTAACAAAATATTTATAACAAATCAAAATAAAACAAATCAATTCACCACATAAAACAAGAAAATAATATAAAATAATTTTACACAAAAGCCTTTCTTTAAAGCAAAAACCATCTCAAAATAGAGATGGTTTTATATTTTTTATAACCTGTTGTGCATGATGAAGCTTATCTTAATTCAAATTATTCATTTAAAAAAATTGTTTAACCTTGCTATTATTAAACACAAAGAAAGACAAAGAATTAATTTAATCTATTTAAATTAAGATAAACAAAGGCGTTTTACTTACGTTCGAAATACAATGCATAACGGTTTTTTTTAATAGAAAAGTTTCAGATTTCCATTAGGCTCATACTGGTTAGTCCACTCCTGTGTGTTATAAGAAAATCCACCACCAGGCTGGGAATATCTGGTTATTTTTTTCTGCGGATTATTCTTGGATAATGAAAGATAAAAGTATTCATCAAATAAAGCCAGCCTTTTAAAAGGGTTTTGAGCCGTATCAAAATTACTGAACTCTGTTTCTTGAAGTACGAGAAAGTCAACATTATTACGTCTTTCTGTGGCTACAACCTTTTGTAAGTTCCCGGAAGTATCATAGGTAAATCGGTCTATATAAGTTAAAATATAATCATTCGGATCGGTCGGGACGTAAGGCATATTAGGCAATTGGGTTGAAATCTCAACAAGCTTTCCCGCGTTGTCATAAGTGTAGGTCAGATGCTTTTCCCACTCAGGATATGGTGAATCAATAACAGATTTTACTACTCTCCCCTGGCTGTCAAACTCAAATGATCTTTTATTCAGTTTAACATTAAAATCCGAACTGTAAGTACCTATAATCGCAGTGTTTCCATTATAAGATACAGTAGTGTATATAGAATTTGAAAAAACTGATCCCCCTCCTGTACTCGAAGGAAACGTCATAATACCTCCGATCTTTTTAATCACTTTTCCCTGCCCGTCATATTCAAAATAGTAGTTAGGGTCTTTACCCGGTGAACTTTGGGCCATAAGAGGAAATGTGCATGAAATTTTATTGGGCGCCTGAGATACCGGCTGAGAAATTTCAGTGGAAACTTCGTCATCATTATTGGAACAAGAAGTAAAAGCCAGCAATGTGGCGAAGAAAAGTAATTTGGTTTTCATGTATACTATTAGTTTTTATCTTTATCCTTCACAAGCTCTCCAGATGGCATCATTTTGCGGAACAGGAGCTATGATCTCAATTTCTTCTTTCGTAACAGGATGAATAAATTCCAGTTTTCTGGCATGAAGATTAATGCCTCCATCCGGATTGGAACGCGGGGCTCCATATTTCAGATCCCCTTTTATGGGAATTCCGGTTTTCGACAGCTGGGCGCGGATCTGGTGATGCCTTCCCGTTTCAAGATCAATCTCCAAAAGCATGTAATTATCCAATGTTTTGATCACATGATAAGTCAAGATAGCTTCTTTTGCGCCTTCTGTTACTTTGGGAAAAACAATGGCTTTATTATTTTTCTCGTTCTTTTTTAAATAGTGAACAAGTCTCTGGCTCTGCGGGATCATTTCTTTTCCCACAACGGCCCAGTATGTTTTTTTAACCTCCCTGTTCTTCACCATCTGCGTTAAACGGGAAAGCGCCTTGGAAGTTTTGGCATAAATAACCAGCCCGGAAGTTGGACGGTCTATACGGTGAACCAGGCCGAGAAAAACATTTCCCGGCTTGGTATCTCTTTTTTTTATAAAATTTTTAATGGACTCCAGTAAAGATTCATCACCGGTTTTATCGCCCTGAACAAGCTGTCCTACTTTTTTGTTGACCACCAGAAGATGGTTGTCTTCATATACAATCTGCTCCTCCATGATTCATTATTGACGACGTCTGTTGGATATCGAAAGGATAACGCCAGCCAGAAGACCGATGGTTTTAAGTACTGAAAGCTTTGAATCTGCCGGCAGAAATGCCCCCAGTATACAAGCTCCTGCCGCTGCGTACATGGCATACATAAAATTTCTGTTCGTAAGCAAAGGAGCCTGAATAAGAAAACTTGCTCCTATCAATACATAAAAAACCCTTGCTGAAAGCAGATGATTAACGGCTGGTGAAAACAGATTGAACCAGCCTATAGCCATACAGATCAATGCTGCAATTGATAAAATCCCCTGGATAGATCGTTGTTGTTGCTCTTTCATCAATTAGTAGCTTTCATTTTCGTTAGGGAATTCCACACTTTTCACATCTTTTACGTATTGGGCCACAGCTCCGGTAATTTCCGTATACAGATCAAGGTATCTTCTCAGGAATTTCGGGCTGAAGCCTTTGTTCATCCCCACCATATCGTGGTATACCAGAACCTGTCCGTCACAGTCAGGGCCCGCACCGATTCCAATGGTAGGAATAGAAATGCTTTCGGATACTTTTTTAGCCAGATCAGCAGGAATTTTCTCCAAAACCACTGCGAAACAGCCTAATTCTTCCAAAAGCTGGGCATCTGAAATCAGTTTTTCAGCTTCTGCTTCGTCTTTGGCTCTTACTTTATAGGTTCCGAATTTATAGATCGACTGTGGAGTCAATCCTAAGTGTCCCATGACAGGAATTCCGGCATTGATGATTTTCTTAATAGATTTTGAGATCTCTTTTCCGCCTTCAATTTTTACAGCGTGAGCCCCTCCTTCTTTCATCATTCTTACTGCAGACTCCAATGCTTTCTCAGGATTACTCTGATACGTACCGAAAGGAAGATCTGCTACCACAAGAGCTCTGTCCGTTCCTCTCACCACACTCTGGCAATGATAGATCATCTGATCCAAAGTAATAGGCAGTGTGGTTTCAAAACCAGCCATAACATTTGCTGCGGAATCTCCAATCAGAACGGAATCTACTCCACCTGCATCCACCATTTTGGCCGTGGTATAATCATAAGCCGTAAGCATGGTTATCTTTTCCTTGTCGAATTTCATTTTACGCAAGGTTTCCGTGGTAACTTTTTTAATTTCAGAATGAACAGACATAATGTATCTATTTTTTAAAAGTTAAAAAGTCGGCTTTCGCCGACTTAAATTTTGTATGATTTTTATAAAACTACGTGACCTAGTTTCATCAGTTTGTCGTGGTTGAGAATTTTGATGTTTCGCCCGTCTACTTCTATGAGGCTGTCCTGTTTGAATTCGGAAATCAAACGGATGGCACTTTCGGTAGCGGTACCAATAATGTTGGCAATTTCTTCTCTCGTCAAAGAAATCTTGATAAATCCTTCAGGATCTACACCCAATTTCTGCTCAAGAAGAATAAGGATCTCTGCCAGTCTTTCTCTTACTGTTTTCTGAGCAAGGAAGGTGATGGTATTGGATGATTCTCCCAATTCATAAGAGATCTTCTGAAGCATGGCAAAAGAAAGCTGCGGATCTACTTCCAGAAGGTACATGAAGACATCTGCCGGAAGGAAGATGCATTCAATATCTGTCATGGCCTCAGCCTTTGCCTGGAAATTTTCCCCGCAAAGTAATGAACGATAGCCGATAATATCCCCCTCTTTGATAAATCTCAGGATCTGATCTTTTCCAAAAGCTCCGGACTTGGAAAGCTTGGCTGCTCCCTTTTCCAAAACGTATACCCCTTTAGGTGTTTCACCATCTTCAAAAATGGTGTCGTGCTTTTGAAAACTTAATCTTTTCTTGCTGTTAATATATTTTTCAAAATCAGTGCTAGAAAGTCTTTCCTTAAATGATTTATCATTAAAAACTCTGGCGAACCTCTCTTCAATTGCAATCTGTTGTTCCTGCGACATTTTATATGACATTTATCACAAAAATAGAACTTTTTAACACGATAAACAAAAAAAATTGTTATAATTTTGTAGTTCAATATTTTATGTGGTGAGCGAGAACTGTTTTCATTGTGGTCAAGGGATAGAAAAGGAGCGAATTTTGTTTGATGAAAAGACTTTCTGCTGCAACGGCTGCAAGTCTGTCTACGAAATTCTGAATATCAATAATTTAACTAATTTCTACGAGCTTAATAAAAGAGCGGGAATCCGTCCGAGTGAGGAAGGCTCTTCACAGTTTGAATACCTTGATACACCGGAGATCTTTGAAAAAATCACTGATTTCTCTGAAGGAAAGACCAGTCTTGTCACATTTAAAATCCCCGTAATACACTGTTCATCATGCATCTGGCTTCTTGAAAGTCTTCATACCCTGAATGAACATATCAACTATTCCCAGGTGAATTTCACCAGAAAGACCTTACAGATCTCATTCAACCATAACGATCTGAAATTAAGCGAACTCGCTAATTTTTTAACGAATTTAGGCTACAAACCTGTTATCAGCCTTGAAACAGCGGATAAAAATGTAGATCATCTTGATAAATCACTGCTGATAAAATTTGCCATCGCCGGTTTCGCTTTCGGAAACGGAATGTTCCTGGCTTTCCCGGAATATGTAGGGGGCGAAGATTACTGGATGGAGCATTACAAAGGGCTTTTCAGAACACTGATGTTCCTTCTTGCCTGTCCGGTTGTATTTTATTCCGCTTCGGATTATTATAAGTCTGCCTGGTATGGATTAAAGAACAGAATCGTGAACATTGACGTTCCAATTGTTCTGGGAATTTTCGTCCTTTTCGGCCGAAGTATTTATGAAGTGGTTACAGATTACGGTCCGGGATACTTTGATACGCTTTGCGGACTGCTTTTCTTCATGCTTATGGGGAAAATTTTCCAGAAGAGAACCTACAGCGCGCTTTCTTACGACAGGGATTATAAATCATTCTACCCTATCGCCGTAACCAAAGTGGATTTCGAAGGAAAACAGGACAACATCCTTCTTTCTGAAATTAAAGTGGGCGACAGAATTCTGGTAAGAAACCAGGAAATCATTCCGGTGGACGCCATTCTGATCAACGGAGAAGGAAATATTGACAACAGCTTTATTACCGGAGAAAGTGAAAGCATCAGCAAACAGCCGGGCGATAAAATATTTGCGGGAGGAAAACAGATCGGATCTTCTTTAGAGCTTGAAGTGATTAAAGATGTAGATCAGAGTTATCTGACTCAGCTTTGGAACAAGGAGGCGTTCAAGAAACATGAAACCGGACTGGACACACTGACGAACAACGTCAGTAAATATTTCACATTCATAATTTTAGGCATCGCAGTCGTTTCCGGGACTTACTGGGCTTTTATTGACCTGAATATTATGTTCCAGGTGATTTCAGCCATCCTTATCATTGCCTGCCCATGTGCACTGGCATTATCCGCTCCGTTTACTTTCGGACATATTATGAGGATTTTAGGCCGTAACAAGTTTTACGTAAAAGATACTTTAACGATTGAGAAAATTGCAAAACTGGATACTATTGTTTTTGATAAAACGGGAACCATTACGCACAGAAAAAAATCAAACATCAGATACGAAGGCTCAGAAATCAATGAATTTGACCAGCTGAATATCAAGACATTATTAAAGAATTCCAATCACCCGCTTTCTAAATCTTTGTATGAATTCATAGAGGTTGGCGACCTTTACTTCCCGGTAGAAAGTTTCCGTGAGATTTCAGGAAAAGGCTATGAGGCAAGTGTAAGAGGAAGCGTTTACAAGATCGGTTCCGCCCGTTATAATGAGCAAGAGCCTAAAAACCTTGAAACCGCAGTTTATATCAGTAAAAACGGGGAATTCGTGGGTAAATTCATCTTTAAAAATGAATACCGCCCGAAATTAAAAGAACTGTTTACCAAGCTTACCAGCTACAAAATATTCATCCTGAGCGGTGATAATTCCTCTGAGGAAAACCAGCTTAAAGAACTGATCCCGAATTACAAAGGAATGGCTTTCAACCAGAGCCCGGAAGACAAGCTTAACTACATCAAAACCCTTCAGGACCAGCACATGAAAGTCGCTATGCTTGGCGACGGACTGAATGATGCGGGAGCACTGAAGCAAAGTAATGTAGGAATAGCTATTGCAGACGACACAAACAGCTTTACTCCTTCTTCCGATGTGATCATGAATGGTGATAAAGTGGTTACGCTGGACAAGTATCTTAATGTGTGTAAAGGCTCGATCACTATTGTAAAAATGACATTCATAATCAGTTTTCTGTACAATATTGTCGGTTTAAGTTACGCAGTCACAGGTCATATGCATCCGCTCTTCGCAGCAATCATCATGCCAATCAGTTCCATCACGGTGGTTACATTCACTACACTTTCAACCTGGATTTTAGGCCGCAAATATTTTAAAAAGCAGGCGTAGAAGCCCTTATTTAGACTGATTTTAAATTAGCTGAAATCGGCATTTCGTGATGAATGTCATTATTTTTCACTAAATTTGAACCCCGAAAATAGGTTAATTTTGTTGTCCAATGGATATTCTATATTTAATGATCCTCTGCAGTGTTTCTTTAGCTGCGATTTTCTTGGTCGTATTTATAGTGTATGCCCGAAAAGGACAGTTTGAAGATGACGAATCTCCGGCTGTCAGAATCCTTTTTGATAATGGAGAAATCAAGGAAAAGGAGGAACCAGGCGACAAAGATAAAGACGATAAAAAAATAGGAGAGAATAATAAAATTGAAGAAAAAAGTGAATAGTTGATATGGAAACACAAAAGTTTAGTTATGACAACAGTATTGTCCGTGCGTTCCTTTATGCGACCTTAGTTTTCGGTCTTATAGGATTTACGTTCGGGCTTACGGCGGCATTAATGCTTTTCTACCCGGAATTGCCGGAATTTATATTCGGTACAGATGATACAACCATCAAAAGCCTTGCATCAGGCAATATTCAAGGGTTAATAAACACTCATGGTGCATTTGGTTTTGGTAGAATCAGAATGCTTCATACCAATACCGTGATCTTTGCATTTGTATGTAATATCGTTTATACCGGTATTTATTACTCGTTACAGAGATTATTAAAAACAAGAATGTACAGTGATACTTTATCATGGCTGCATTTCTGGACTTGGCAGTTTATGATCGTTGCTACGTTCGTTACGTTCTTTATGGGGATCAATACTTCAAAAGAATATGCTGAACACGAGTGGCCGATCGACATATTGATTGCATTCTCATGGATTATCTTCGGGATCAACATGTTCCTGACGATTTCAAAAAGAAGAGTAAGACACCTTTATGTAGCGATCTGGTTCTACATCGGAACATGGATTGCGGTGGCAATGCTTCACATCTTCAACAACCTTGAAGTTCCTTTATCTTTCACTGGCTGGAAATCTTATTCGGCATATGCAGGGGTAAAAGATGCTATTGTACAGTGGTGGTACGGTCACAATGCGGTTGCATTCGTATTGACAACTCCGGTTCTTGGTTTGATGTATTACTTCCTTCCGAAGGCAGCAGACAGACCGGTATTCTCCTATAAACTGTCTATTATTCACTTCTGGTCATTAATTTTCGTATATATCTGGGCTGGTCCTCACCACCTTCAGTATACAGCTCTTCCTGCATGGGCGCAGGCTGTGGGAACTGGTTTCTCTATCATGCTTATCGCACCGTCATGGGGAGGAATGCTAAACGGACTTCTTACGCTGAGAGGAGCGTGGGATAAAGTAAGGGAAAACCCTATTCTTAAGTTCTTCGTAGTAGCAGTTACCTGTTACGGGATGGCAACTTTTGAAGGTCCGCTTTTAGCCACTAAAAACATCAACAAAATTGGTCACTTTACAGACTGGGTTATCGGTCACGTACACTTAGGAGCTCTTGGATGGAATGGTTTCATGGCATTCGGGGTTATCTATTACCTGGTACCTATTATGTGGAGAACCAAAATATGGTCTGTAAAATTAGCTAACTGGCATTTCTGGTTAGGGACATTAGGAATTATTTTCTACGCAGTACCCATGTATATTTCAGGATTTACTCAGGGGTTAATGTGGAAGCAGTTCAACCCGGACGGAACTTTATTATGGAAAAACTGGTTGGATACCGTAACGGCAATCATTCCTTATTTCAAAATGAGATTCTTAGGAGGTTTATTCTATATTTCAGGATCTATCCTGATGATTGTGAACGTAATTGCTACGGTAAGAAAAGGTTCATTCCAGAAAGAAGTTCCAGCTGAAGCACCTGCATTGGCTAATATCGGAAACAAACGTAAAGAAGGTGAAGGTACTCACTTATGGCTTGAAAGAATGCCGTTATTATTAGGTATCCTGTCTTTCTTCACTATATCTATCGGTAGTTCAATTGAAATTATCCCAACGCTTTCCCTAAAGAAAAGTGTCCCGACAATTTCAGCTGTAAAACCATACTCACCGCTTGAATTAGAAGGTAGAGATCTTTATATCCGTGAAGGATGTAATGCCTGCCACTCTCAGATGATCAGACCGTTCAGGGATGAGATCACGAGATTCAACGGTAAAAACGGACAGTATTCCAAAGCGGGAGAGTTCGTATATGACAGACCATTCCTATGGGGTTCTAAGAGAACAGGACCGGATTTGCATAGAGAAGGAGGGAAAAACCCAAGTTCTTGGCATTACAAACACATGTACAACCCAAGATCTACGTCTGCAGGTTCTATCATGCCTCGTTACCCTTGGTTAATTGCCAATAACCTTGACAGATCCAAGATGGTAGACAAAATGAAGCTTATGAAGAATACATTCGATGTTCCTTACAGCAAAGCTGAAATAGATTCTGCCAACACATGGGCTGATAATCAGGCAACGAAGATTGTAAAAGATATTTTCTCTGAAGCGAATGACCTTAAGCAGGCTTATTCCAAGAGACCTCAGGGAGAATTGGAGAAAAAAGAGATTGTAGCTCTTATCTCTTATCTTCAGAGACTGGGAACAGATATCAAGACTACAGAAATAAAAACAGCAAGTACTAACTAAACATTAAAAGGTTCACATGATTCCTCAGAACTTTAAAGATATATTATCCAATACAGAAAACGCTGGTCTCTACCAGACGCTGGCTCTGATTTTCTTTATGCTGTTCTTCGTAGCTCTTGTAATCTATGTTTTTAGCAGACCTAAAAAATATTATAAGGAAGAAGAAGAAGCACCGCTTGGGGATGATGAGGATGACGATTTTAATTTAAAAAATTAAACTATTTATTATGAAACAAAGAACACCTGTTGTTGTAAACATCTTAATAATAACCGGACTTCTAATAGTTTTTTATTATTTGTTTGTACAGAGCTACTCGTTCCTGGCTTCACCTTACTTCTGGGGAACTGTGGTGATCAGTGCTATTTTAGCCTACATCCACAGTGCAATCGGAGATTTAATTGAAAACAATAAATTCAAAAAATTAACTCCGGAAGAAAAAGCAGCTTATTTAGCAGAAAAGAAGGTTCCTTTCCTGAGAAGAATGTACGACAGTGCTTTCAAGAAACAGTCTGCTACAGAAGAAAAAGATATCCTTATCGACCACGGTTTCGACGGGATTATGGAATTAGACAACCAGTTGCCTAAATGGTGGGTAGGTTTATTCTATTTTGGGACTGCTTTTTGTATTGTATATATCGCAGCTTACTCTTTCACAGATTTCGCACACCCGTTGAGCGAATATGAAAAAGAATATAAGGAGCAGATGGCAAGCATTGCTGATTACGAGAAATCTCAGCCTCCTGTAACGATAGAAACAGCGAAGTATTCAGCTGATAATATCGCAGAAGGTAAAGAACTTTTCAAAACCAACTGTGCATCTTGCCACAAAGAAGACGGAAGCGGTGGTATTGGTCCGAACCTTACGGATAACTACTGGATCAACCAGCCGGAGAAGACTTTATTTAAGACTGTTTTCCACATGGACTGGAATGGTTCTCCTACTAACCCTGCGATGAGAGCATTCGGTAAGAACGGAGAAGTTTCAGGGGCAGAGATTGAGAAGATTGCAGCGTATGTATATCACATCAATCAGGAACAGCCGCCAGTGACGCAGGCTCAGGGAGGAGCAGCTCCTCAGGGAACCGAAGCGCATTGGGAAAAAGAATAATTTAAAAGATTAGAAATCATATGAAAAAAACATAATTTGTTATTAATAAAAATAGTAACGAATTATGTTTTTTCTTTTTTAAACCTATTACACAATGTCAGATATAGAAGAAATAGAAGTACGAGGCGGACAGGGACAGGTTCTGGATCCTGAGACTTACAGAGATTCTATCGGGACAATGGAGCAATCCGGTAAGAGAAGGTGGGTATTCCCGAGAAAACCAAAGGGAAAATACACCAACTACAGGAACCTTGTAAGCTATATTTTATTAATTATTTATTTTACGGTGCCATTTCTTAAGATCAATGGCAACCCTTTCTTTTTATTTAATGTTATCGATAGAGAGTTTTTCATTCTTGGACAGCCTTTCTATCCACAGGACTTTTTTATCCTTACTTTAGGGGCTATCGCGTCTTTAATTTTTATCATCATTTTTACGATTGCATTCGGAAGAATTTTCTGCGGGTGGATATGCCCTCAGACAATTTTTATGGAATCTATCTTCCGTAAAATTGAATATATCATTGAAGGCGACCGAAACAAGCAGATGAAGCTGGACAGACAGGAGTGGAACAGCGAGAAAATCTGGAAAAGAAGCTTGAAATGGACGGTTTACATTATTATTTCTCTGATCATTACCCACTTTATGCTGATGTATATCGTAGGGTATGAGGAAATCTTAAGAATCATTTCACAGGGACCGTTTGCGCATCCTACCAATTTTATCATCATGGTTCTGTTCACGGCAGCATTTTACTTTGTATTTGCATGGTTCAGAGAGCAGGTTTGTACATTGGTCTGTCCTTACGGAAGATTGCAGGGTGTATTGATTGATAAAGATACGATCAACGTTTTCTACGATTTTAAAAGAGGGGAAAACAGATCGAAATGGAGAAAAGGAGAAGACCGGAAAGCCGCCGGAAAAGGAGACTGTATCGACTGTCACCAGTGCGTGGTGGTATGCCCTACCGGAATTGACATCAGGGACGGACAGCAGCTGGAATGTGTGAACTGTACAGCATGTATCGATGCCTGTGATGAAGTGATGGAAAAAGTAGGCCTTCCGAAAGGACTGGTAAGATATGCTTCTGAAAACGAAATCGAGCAGCAGACGCAGTTCAAGTTTACAGGAAGAATGAAAGGTTTTGCCGTAGTTCTTGTTCTGTTGGTAGGATTCTTAGGATTCCTTCTTTACAGCCGTGGCGAAATGGAGGCTAAATTCATTAAACCGGCAGGAAGTACATTCTTTGTAAGAGACGGTAAAATTACCAATACCTACAATTATACGTTCCTTAACAAAACGAACGACAAGAAGATCGTGACGATAAAAGTTCTGGAACCGGCTCACGGCGAGATCACGTACAGTGCATCCAGCAAAATCCAGGTAGACAGAGATAAAATCTCGAAAGGAACCATCAACATCAGCTTCCCGGAAAATGATATGAAGCTTTCCAAGCAGAATATTACCATCGGGGTGTATGATATGAAGGGTAAACTTGTTGACTCTTATCAAACTTACTTTGAAGGACCATTCAAACTACAATTTTAATAAAAACCCTTTGTGGCTCAGATATCACAAAGGTTCACAATCATAAAGACAAAAAAATCCGGAAGAAATGAAAAACTTTAGTTGGGGACACGGTGTATTCATTGCATTATTTGCATTCATTGCTTTTATATTATCCATGCTGTTTCTTTTCCCGAACGGGCAGAAAAACTCTGAAATGGTGACCGATAATTATTATGAGGAGGAACTTAAGTATCAGGATGTGATTGATGCTAAGAAAAGGGCTGATGATTTACAGGAAAAACCCGTGTACAGCCAGGAAAAAAGCGGAATTAAAATTACTTTCCCAAAAGATTACGACAACGCCAATACTACGGTAAAATTTGTTTTAAACAGAACCGACGACCAGAATCTGGACATAAAAAAATCTGTACAGCTTGATGCCTCAAAGTCTTTCATCGTACCTGCACAGGTATTAAAAGCAGGAAACTACACGCTTAGACTGATGTGGACCAGAGACAAAGCAGACTATCGAATGGATTATGATGTGATATGGAAATAGGACTCATTTTATCGGCTATTGCACTAGGATTCGCTTCCGGTTTTCACTGTATCGGAATGTGCGGCCCTATTGCTTTATCGATGGGATTGACCAAAAAACAGGCTACCAATTTCTACCTTCAGAATTTAACCTATCAGTTCGGAAGAATTGCTACCTATTCATTATTGGGAGCTATTCTGGGCATTATAGGTGAAGGATTTGAAATGGCAGGTTTTCAGCAGTATTTAACGATTATTGCGGGAATTCTGCTGATTATTATGGCTTTGTTTTCATTTGGCGGAAAAGATTTCGCCTCCAAAATCCCTTTTCTTTCTAAATTTCTGTATTCTGTAAAACTGAATTTAGGAAAATTACTTCAGAAGGCGGATTACCGCTCAAGATTTACGACAGGACTTCTTAACGGCTTTCTTCCGTGCGGAATGGTTTATATGGCCCTTACCGCCAGCCTCGCAGCCGGAGGAGTATGGCAGGGAGCTTCATATATGGCTTTATTCGGGCTTGGAACACTTCCGTTCATGTTTGCAGTAGTTCTGGCCGGAAACCTTATGAATCAGGCTTTCAGAGTAAAGGTTTTAAAAGCAGTTCCGGTCATCATGATTATTTTAGGCGGATTATTTATCCTGCGTGGCCTTGAATTGGGTATTCCTTACGTTTCTCCGCGCGCAGAAGCGATGACGATCTCCAAAGATCATAATGGTGCCAGCTGCCACATTGAAGGACACAATCACAGTTCAGGCAACTGTCATTAATAAAAACTAATCAACCCCATGAATAAAATCCTCTTTTTACTCACTGCAGCATTGTTTGTATTGCAGTCCTGTGCCATTAATTCTGAAATTGTTTATCATAAAGATGCAGCCTCCACCTCCGTCACAGATATCGATATGAAGCAGTTTATGGCTGAAATGAAAGCCATGACTCCCGATTCTATGAAACAGCAGAAGGAATTCGGAGAAATGGATAAGCTGCCTACAGTATGGACCAGTTTTCTGGATCTTCAGAAAAAGGATGGGAAAAAGCAGACTACAGACCCGGATTCTTTAAGGATCATGAAAAAGATCTTTATGAAAATGAATAAGGAGAACAACGAGCCTGCCGGTATTTCTTTAAAAATGGAACGCTTTACCCAGGCCGATTATCTCATGCTGAGCAATTACAACAAAAAGGAAAAGCTTCCGCTGGATCAGAATATTTTCAATGACTGGGACGGGAAAACCCTGACGATTAACACCGAAAATTTCAATCTTAAAAATATTGAGGAAACCCTTCGAAGCAAAACGTCAAAAGAGGAAGCCGAAAAAGTACAGGGAATGATCACCATGTTCTTTAAAAGTATCGGAACCACCCTCAAATTTGAGAACAAAATAAAATCCGTCACCGGGAAGCATGACTGGGTGAAGCAGATCGACAATTACACCGTGAAAATAGATTATGATCTGAAAACGATGTACGATAGCGAAGCTAAGCTCAAAAATGCAGATAAAAAAATTATCATTGTCACAGAATAATAAAAAAACGGCTGAATATCAGTCGTTTTCTATTAACCATGTCAAGGTTTTGAACCTTGACATGGTTAACAGGACTACCAAAATCTAAATAAGTCCAGAATTCCTGCCCGTCATTAAAAACAAACAGTTCTTATCCGGAATTCAGATATTCATCGAAACACATTAACAAATTTTAGTTTTTGCTTAAAAATATTATCTTTGAATCTTAATTTATAAATAATCATGAGAAAATTTTTACTGTCTCTTACTCTTATTTCAGCACTCAGTGTACATGCGCAAAGCATTAATTCTGAAACGGTTGATTTTCGTGTTTTAAAAGCACCGCAAACTTCAATTAACGAAAACTCCAGGACTTATAATATTACAGTCAACTCTCCTTACAACCTGACGAAGGAAGATGTAATAAAACAATCTAAAAAGGAGCATCAGGAAGCTGTTGCTAATTTCAGTAATACCATTGCAGAAAGTCAGAGCAATTATCAGCAGTCTCTTAAAGATTACAATGAAGAAATCATTAAAGCAAAGGAGAAATTTGCCCTGGAATCGGCAGAATTTAAAAAACTGAGCCTTCTGGAGCGTCTTACTTTACAGGAAAAAGGCCTAAAGCCACAGCTTCAGCTCCCATCCAAGCCTGTGTATTCAAAGCCGACTCCTCCTGTATACAGAGATCCTAATCTGAATGATTATTTCATTGTAGACAATAATGTTCTGGCGTCTCAAATTGCCATTGACGGTTATAAAAAAGGAAACCCGAATGTAGATGTTTACGTAACCATGGAAAAAGTAAACTTTCAGGATAATGCCGGACAGACGTATGCCAACCAGCCAACAAAAATCCTTGTAAAAGAAAACGGAACTGAGAAAATTAATACCACCCTTTCCCAGGACTTCACATTCGTATCTTCCCAGCCTTCTGATAACATCAACAAACCTGCTGAAGAAAAAAAATATCTTGGAAACAACATTAAAGCGATCAATACTTTCCTGAATGATAATTACGGATACAAAACGCTTAACAAGCAGGTAAAACTGGAGTTTGTGAAAAATAAAGGTGAGTTTGATGATTTAGAAAAAGCACACATTTATGTAACCACTAATTTGAGAAAACTACAGGCCACCTCTGATCAGACCAACAATAATATTGCTTTTGCCAATATGAAAAAAGGAACTGATATTTGGGAACAAGCTCTTAAAAAAGTAAATTATAAAGACAAAAAAGCTCCTTATAACGCTAAGATCGGTAAATACATTAATTTCAATTTAATAAGACTGAACGTAGCTCTTGAAAACAAAAAAGAAGCAGAAAAGTATCTTAACGAGATGCAGGAGAAACTTGTAGATCTGGATTTATCATACAACGAGAAAGCAGAATTAAAGCAATTGGAAAACCAGATTTATAAATAACCATGAAACTAAAAACATTAACAGCATTAGCGATCTGCATCTCTTCTATTACATGGGCGCAGACCAGTTATAAGTACGGAAACAAGTTTGATTTTGACCCTATCCAGGAAAAAGATGTAAAACTTATTGCCGGTGGAACGGATACTTATTATATGCAGAGCAGCATTAATGAAAACAGCATCCGCAGCAACAATAAAATACTGGTAAGAAAGTTTGATAATTCCAATAACCTGAAGCAGACTTTTTCTTACGATATGCCTCAAATAGAAAAATATGCTCCTATTAATTATCTGGGAAGCTTTGAATCTGGAAATAAAATTGTTTTTATTACAGAAACTTACGCAGGTAAGGTAAAAAAGAAAGACATTTATAAAATTATTTTCGATAAAACGGCAGGTACCTTCTCCAATGAACTGCTGGCTTCCTACCCTATTGAATCTACGATGAAATCAGGGACTGCCTACTTTGAGAAATCTGAAAATGGCAGATATGGTGCCGTTGTCTTCTATCAGCATGCTCCGAGAAAGGAACCTGTAAAAATCAGCATCAATGTCATTGATACCGGAAGCCTGAAATCTGCCTGGAATAAAGAAGTTACCGGAGAAGCAGGAAGTTCTGATACCGATTTTTTTGTGACTAATTCAGGAAATATCGGGCTTTTAAGATCGGCCAATCAAAATGCATCCCTTCTGTTTGTAACGGCTTCAGGACAGGAAGAAAAATTCTTTACAGAGAAGATGAAGGTCATCAGTGAAACGGCCGTATCTATTGGTGATAAAGATTATCTGGTTGCCTTTAACAGTACTCCTAAAACGGTAAAGTTTAATGCCAGTAATTTTGAAAATTTAATGTTATATGATATTAAAGAAGGAAAAATTATTGCCAACGAGGTGGTGAAACAGTACAACGACGGCAGCAAAATAGCAGATCTATTTATTCCTTACACTTATGTGAGCGGAGATAAAATCTATATTTTCACAGAAAGTAAACTGGATGCAGGAACAAGACAGGTAAAATCTCCTATGGGAACCATGATGATCACCGAAACGTCTTATAAAGCAGGAGACCCGAGAATTGTAGCCATTAATACCGCTTCAGGAAAAATAGACGCGGTAACAAAACTCCACAGTGAAAGACTTTCTGATCTGGAAGTACACGCTTTCGGACTTGTAAATATAAAAGGGAATTATATCTTTAAAGCCGGATCACTATTAAATCTGTCGGCTATTAATTTTGACAGCAATAACACCAGCATACTTCCTTCGCTTTCCAAAGCAACAGGTAAAGACCCTTATTATGGAGGTGAGGCCTATACCCAGGCTTTACTTTACAGACCGGAAGTGAAAACATTAGCTTATCCCAGAGCATGGGAGAACCAAGCCAGTATCGTTACCCTGGAGAACTTTGAAGGGAAATAGTTTGTGAGTTACGGGATACGGGGTGCGTGTTTGAGAGCAAGAGGGTTTTAGGAAGTTATGAGTTATAAATTATGAGTTATCTGATGCGGGTTTTAGAGCCACGGGATATTGTTTTAATTCAAATCCGACTTAATCTTAGCCTTAGCCTCAACCTAGAGATCTGATGTCTGAAATCTAGCATCTCTATATCTTAACTCTTATCCTGAATCAGATTAAAATAACAAAACCACTGAAAAATTTCAGTGGTTTTTATTTGGCTTGATGTCTTACATTTTCTAGTTGATCAGATCGAATCTTGCATATTCTGCAATTTTCTTAGGAAGTCTGATTCCTTCTGCAGTCTGGTTATTTTCAAGCAATGCTGCCATAATTCTTGGAAGAGCCATAGCAGAACCGTTTAAGGTATGTACCAGCTGAGATTTTCCATCTGTTTTGAAACGGCATTTCAGACGATTAGACTGGAATGTTTCAAAATTAGATACAGAGCTTACTTCCAGCCACATTTCCTGCGCAGCACTCCACACCTCAAAATCATAGGTCATTGCAGATGCAAAACCAGTATCACCGCCGCAAAGTCTCAATACTCTGAACGGAAGTTCAAGATCGGTAAGGATCTCTTTGATATGTTCTACCATTTCTTCCAAAGCAGCATAAGAATTTTCAGGCTTTTCAAGTCTTACAATCTCTACTTTTTCAAACTGGTGAAGACGGTTCAGCCCTCTTACGTGCGCTCCGTAACTTCCCGCTTCTCTTCTGTAACACTGAGAGAATGCCGTATTTTTAATCGGAAGATCTTTTTCTTCAAGCAGTACATCACGGTAAAGATTCGTTACAGGAACTTCCGCCGTAGGGATCAGATACAGGTCATCCAGACCAATGTGGTACATCTGTCCTTCTTTGTCAGGAAGCTGTCCCGTTCCGTAACCTGAAGCTTCGTTCACCACGTGAGGAGGATTCACCTCCATATAACCTTTGTCTATGTTTTTATCCAGGAAATACTGAACCAAAGCTCTCTGAAGCCTCGCTCCTTTACCCAGATATACAGGGAAACCGGCACCTGCGATTTTTACACCTAATTCAAAATCAATCAGGTTGTATTTTTTCGCAAGCTCCCAGTGAGGGATAGCACCTTCACCAAGACCTTCCACATCGTGAGACTGGAAAATATTTTCGTTGTCTTCCGCAGAAGCTCCGCTTTTCACTTTTTCAAACGGAACGTTGGGAATCTGGTACAAAATATCCAGTAACGCTTTTTCCGTTGCATCCAACTGAGACTGCAGTTCTTTACTCGACTCTTTAAACTGTGCTGTTTTAGATTTTGATAATTCCGCTTCTTCTTTTTTTCCTTCTTTCATCAAAAGCCCGATTTCTTTGGAGATTCTGTTGATTTCGGAAAGCTGGGAATCTAATTCAAACTGAATTCTTTTTCTTTCGTCGTCAGTAGTGATCGCATCATCTACCAACCCAAGATTCTTGAATTGTCTTTTCTGAAGACCTTCTAAAACGCGTTCTTTATTGTCGCGTAAAAAATTGACTTGTAACATTTTATTTAGATGTTAAATATTAGAGTCAGACTTACATATTAAGCTGACCGTTTTACAAATTTAAATTATTTTATGATAGTAATGGTATTTATAGCATTGGGTGCACCTGCTTCTTTGGTAAATACGACCTGATTATTGTATTTCACTTCAGAAACCTGGAATACTGACGGCGTCCAGCGGTATTTGATCTCCATAGAATCAATAGTTGTTACCACCACATTATTCTCTGTTCTCCTTAAGGCAAATGCCATTTTAGAATGATACGTTCTGTTGTCCGGGCTTAATGAATCCAGTGTTCTTCTTTTTGCTCCCCTCAAATATTCAAAATAATATAAGGAATCTGTAGTCATTTTCAAAGGTACAGATACCGGAGCCACGTCTGATACACCAAAAACATCATTCACTGTATAGGAAGAATAAGAGCCGTTCTTTTTAGCATTCAGCAAATCCTGGCCTGCACTGTTTTTTATATAAATGTTCATGGTCTGGTCTATCCTCTGCAGAGAATCCTCATCGCTTCCGCAAGAAACCGTCACCAACAGCAGTGTTATAAGTTGAAATAGTAAAATATGATTGAGCTTAGCTTTCATCTCCGTTAATTTTCAATAATCTTTTTTATGCAAATGTATAATTATATATTTGTTCTCGTAATATTTTACCATGTTTTTAAACAAACTCAAAAAATTAAACGGCAGCCACATCACCACGATCTTTAAAGGAAACTTTATTTCCAAGTTCGTTCTGGTGATCGGAGGTCTTTTGCTGGCAAAATATTACGGTTCCTCGGAATACGGAATCTTCAGCATCTATCTCAGCATTATGAGCATTTTCACGGTGGTGCTGAGCCTCGCACAGGAACATATGATCATGCTGGAAGGAAATGAACAGGACGTGAATAACAATTTCAGTGCAGCCGGTATTATTTCCGCCGGAGTGATGCTTCTGGCTTTCCTGCTGGTATTGATTCCTTTTGATATTCCTAAAAACATTTTATTTCTGGGGATATTTACGGGCTTCATTTACCTTTTTACCAATAATGCGAAGTTTCTGCTGGCTAAAAAAAAGCTCTTCAAATTAGTTTCGGTACTCACGATCATAGATTCTGTGGTGAGTTTTCTGTTTCAGGTTTTATTTGTCTTTATTAAAATAGAAAACGGTCTGGTGATCGGTAGTCTGATAGGCTATATCGTTGCTTTTCTTGCCGCCCTTTATTATTCCCGGACCTATTTTGCCAAACCGGATTTCAAAAGGTATTTTGCCAATGCTAAAAAACGGCCGGAGCTTTTTAAATACTCCTACCCTTCTACGCTGATCAATGCATTAGGAAATAATATCATGCCGATCCTGATTTCGCTTTATTTTGCACATTCGCTGCTGGGAGAATATTCTTTAGCAGTAAAAATAATGTCTGTTCCGCTGCTGCTGATCTCATCCTCCATCGCCACGGTTTATTACCCGAGAGCCGCGGAGATCAATAACAGAGGCCGAAGCAGAAGTGAGCTTTTTGCGTATACCAAAAAAATGAGCCTGATGAATTTTTATATTATCCTGGCTTTATACATTCTGATCAACGTAGCCGGAATTCCTGTTCTGGAAATGTTTTTCAATAAAAACTGGGAACATCTGGGGCTGTTTATCTTCCTGATGTCCTTCGGATACCTTACCCGAAGCCTTATCAATCCTATTTCGGATATTTTAACGATTTTAAAACGGAATAACGTTGCATTGGTTTTTAATATTTATCTTTTCCTGGCCAATATTGCCGCCATATTCATTGGAAAGGAGAAAGGAATCAGCTATCTGGTAGGTATTTTCTCCCTGCTTTTGTTTGTAGGCTATGGATTTTTGTATTTTTACATTATGTTTATTCTGAAGAAAAATGAATCCGATTAAAAAATTTATTGAATACCAGATTTTCCATAGAATTAATAATTTTTTCTATCCGGAATATTACCGCCAGAAGTACGACTATCTTCTTCCCCATGTGCTTTTTTTCACGTATTTAGTTCCGCAAAAAATATTGAGGATCAACGGAAAAGTTCCGTGGCCGGTGCATTTTACTTCGGAAATCAGGGGACACCTGAATATTAAGAAAGGAATTATGTGCGATCCGGGTGATAATCCCAATATTTACATTCAGGCGAATAACGGCATCATTATAGGAAGCAATGTAGGTTTCGGGGCGGGAACGTCTCTGATATCGGCCAACCATAACCATAATGATCACAGCATTCACGATGCATGCGGCCCGATTGTTATCGGAAATAATGTTTTTGTAGGAACCAATTCTGTAATCCTTCCGGGGGTAAAGATCGGTGATAATGTAGTGATCGGAGCGGGCTCTATTGTGGCTAAAGATATTCCATCCAACTCAATTGCAGTAGGAAATCCGTGTAAGGTCATCAAACAAAAAGAACCTTACATTGAAGACTTTACAAAGACGGTTTTCAACAGAAAACTGCCTGAAGGCTTCAATCTAAAGTTCTGATTGATTATTTTTTACAGCTGCTTAAGCAATTCCTGCCGCCCAGCTTTTCTCCAATGGTAAAAGAAAATGGCTTAAAAAGTCCAGATAGGTATTTTTAGAGAAATCAAAAACCTGGATGTCTTTCGGCAGTGCACCGCTTCTCAGCTGAGATTTAAATTCCTGAAGTTTCAGGGTTTTTACCTGATCATCGTGTACAAAGCTGGCTTTCATTCTGTCGAAAAGTCCAAGCTGATATTCTTCATCTATTTCACGCATGATCTTCCCTAAGGCGTCAATGCTGCATCCTGAAGCCATTTCTTTCTCTTCGTCTACACACACCACGATAAATTGATTTTTTTCAATTTTAAAAGAGGAAGCAAGCGGTTTTCCGTGTGCTGCCCATGTGGCCAGGAAATCGAATAATTTCTCGGTGATAACTTTCGCCTCTTTGGTTTCAAAAGGTCTTGATGCGGGGTATATAATGACTCTGTAGTCGCTGGTTTCTACGATGCTGGATTCTTCAATTTTCATATCCTGTCAATTTTAAAGTATAAAATTAAGAAATATTCCTGAGTTTATAATCAACAAAAACCCAAGCCTGCGCTTGAGTTTTTATATATCTTTAATGTTGCTGTTACAAATCTTCCGCCTCAGCAAGAAGTTCTACAATATCTTTTACAGCTACTTCTTCGTTTTTGTTGAAATGCTTTACTCCATCTGTCATCATGGTATTACAGAATGGACATCCTGTAGCGATCACTTTCGGCTGGAAAGATAAAGCTTCTTCCGTTCTTTCAATATTGATGTCTTTATTCCCTTTTTCCGGCTCTTTAAACATCTGTGCACCTCCTGCACCACAGCATAAACCGTTGGTTTTGCAACGTTTCATTTCTACCAGCTCGGCATCCAGCTTTTCAAGAAGCATTCTCGGAGCCTCATATTCGTCGTTGGCTCTTCCCAGGTAGCAAGGATCATGGAATGTGATCTTTTTTCCTCTGAAAGCACCTCCTTCTATCTTCAGTCTTCCTTCTTCCATTAATGTTTTCAGGAACTGGGTATGGTGAACCACATCAAAGTGTCCGCCCAAACTTGGATATTCATTTTTAAGGGTGTTGAAACAGTGAGGGCAGGCCGTAACGATCTTTTTCACTTCATAAGCGTTCAGGACCTCAATATTGGTAAGGGCCATCATCTGGAAAACAAATTCGTTTCCCGCTCTTTTTGCAGGATCTCCGGTACAGCTTTCTTCCTGTCCCAGAACCGCAAATTCAACATTGATCTTATTTAATATCTTGCAAAATGCTTTTGTAATTTTTTTGGCGCGGTCGTCAAAACTTCCGGCACACCCAACCCAAAATAAAACTTCAGGGGCCTTTCCTTCGGCAGCATATTCTGCCATTGTTTTTATGTTGAAATCCATTTCTTCAAATTTACCAATATGCCAATGTACCAGTTTACCAATGATTGTTACATTGTTACATTATTTTACATTGTTCGATTAATTTTCATTTGCCCAATTCAGACGGTCAGCCTGATTATACTGCCATGGAGCAGCATTGTTTTCTACGTTCGTCATCATCAGATTCAGTTCCTGAGGGGCAGCGGACTGCTCCATCACGAGGAATCTTCTCATTTCGAAAATAATAGAAAGCGGATCCAGCAATACAGGACATGCTTCTGTACATGCATTACATGTGGTACACGCCCAAAGTTCTTCTTTGGTAATATAGTCATTCAGAAGCTTCTTACCGTCGTCTTCGAATTTTCCGTTTTTGTCGATATTTCTGCCTACTTCTTCCAGTCTGTCTCTTGTTTTCATAAGGATCAGTCTCGGAGAAAGCTTTTTTCCGGTGATATTGGCGGGACATACAGAAGTACATCTTCCGCATTCTGTACAGGAATAGGCATTCAACAGCTGTACCTGGTTCAGATCGAATATATCTTCTGCTCCAAATTTAGAAGGAACCTCGGCAGCATCCCCTTCAGCCGGAGCGGCATAAGGATCAGCATTGGGGTCCATCATTAATTTGATTTCTTTGGTTACAGAGTCCAGATTATTGAATTGTCCTTTTTTATCAAGATTAGCAAACCATGTACTTGGAAATGCCAGAATGATATGCAGGTGTTTTGAATAATACAGATAGTTCATGAAGAACAGAATCCCCACGAAATGGAACCACCAGGCTCCCTTTTCAACAAACATCAGGAATCCGTTATCAAAACTGAAAACCTCTAAAAACGGAACCAATGTGATTTCGCTGATCGGGAAACTTCCATGTTCGGGAAGAACACCTCTCATCTGCAGAATATAATCTGCCGTATTCATGCTGAAAAAAGCCACCATCAGGGCAAATTCAATGATAAGAATCCAGTTGGCATCATTTTTAGGCCATCCGAAAAGCTCTTTCATCGTTAATCTTTTAACCCCATAAAAGTTTCTTCTGATAAAGAATACCACTACTCCAATCACAACCAGCAAAGCCAGGACTTCCAGTGTTGCGGTGAAGAAATTGTAGAAAGTATGTCCGAAAACTGAAGCTAAAAATCTGTGGGTTCCGAAGATTCCGTCTACAATAATTTCTATCAGCTCGATATTGATAATCACAAAACCTACATACACAAAAAGGTGAAGAATACCTGCTACAGGACGTTTTCCCATTTTGCTCTGGCCCATTGCCACAGTGGCCATGGTTTCCCAGCGCTCGGCTTTCCTGTCGCTTCTGTTGATTTCTCTTCCTAATCTGATATTTCTGTAAATCTTTTGCAGGCTTTTTGCAAAGAGCCCAAAACCAGCAACTAATAAAATCAGAAAAATAATGTTATCGATGTACTGCATAAGGTGATTAGTCTTTATTGTTCTTACCGAAAACTGAGAAATTGATGTATCTCTTAGGATTGGCTTTCATGTCTTCAATCAGGGAATTCAGATTCGTAGAGGCGGAATTCAGATTATTGTAAAGCTGCTCATCCTTCATTAGTTTTCCTAAGCTTCCCTGTCCGTTATCAACTCCGGCAATAACCTGGTTAAGTTTTCCAACGGTAGCATCCAGATTGGCAATTGTAGCATTCAGCTTTTTGGTATCAATGCTTTCCGCAAGGTTACCGTATTTATCCAAAGTCACTTTTCCGCTCTGCATCGTAACGCTGGCCTCATCCAGTACTTTCTGGAGTTTAGGATCATTGTTTCCTACAAGGGTATTCACACTTCCTGCCGTAGTCTGCAATGCACCTACTGTTTTATTAAGATTGGACAGCAATGCCTTGATCTCAGCTCTGTTCTGCCCGTCAACCAAAAGATTGGCATTCGCCATCAAAGAGTCCACACGGTGTAAAACAGTCTGCAGCTGATCTTTCACAGGTCCTACCTGAGAAGAAAGACTTCCCAGAGTTCCCAGTTTGAAGGCACCCTGAAGGGTATCTCCGTCTTTTGCAGTGGTACCGCCGTACATCAGGTTTACTCTCATTTCTTTTCCGGACATCAGTCCCGGTTCAAAGATTTCAAGGGTAGAATTTTTGGAAAATTCGAACTTGTCGTCCACAGTAATTTTTACGACAAAACTGATCTTTCCGTCTTTGGCTGTTTTCGGGATGATCTTATCGACCTGCCCTACTTTGAGACCATTGATGGAAACTGCAGAAGACTGTGCCAGCCCCTCTACATTATCGTATTTTGCGTAAAATATATTATCGGTAGTAAACAGGCTTCTCCCTTTCATGAATTGAAACAATAACACAAAGCCTACAATAGCTAAAAGTGCAATGACACCAGCTTTTAATTCTTTACTCAACTTCACTTGCTAAATTTTTTCTAATGAGCAAATATAGCACATTTTAAATTAATCTTTTTCTTTATTGTTCTGCGTTAAATACAAAAAAAGCGGCAGAAAATTCTGCCGCTTTTATATTGATAAAAAATAATTTCTTATTGTTGATTTCCAATCTTGCTCCAGATCTCGATTCTGTAATCTTCGATATCTGCATTATCCTGAAGGCTCTTCATCCAGGCCTGCCCGAACATTCCTGCACTTCTCTGGGTAATAGATTCTGTAAACTGCTTCAGGTCACCCGGCTGCTTGTTTACTGTTTCTGATTTTTTAATCAATACATAAACTCCTGTTCCTCCTTCGATAGGGTTAGAAAGTTTTCCTTTTGCAACTCCGAAAGCAGCACCAGCTACTTTAGGCTCCATAGCACCAGCTACTGTAGGGTTAAGCATGTTAACCTGAGCTGCCTGCTTTGTAGAAGCAAATAATTTAGCGATCTGATCCAGGTTTGAAGCTTTAGCCCCTGCAATTTTATCAGAGATCTGTTTTGCAGCCAACTTGTTTTTAACGATCACTTCTATCTGGTCTCTTACAGATTCAGGATCAGCAAGACCTGCTTCCTGTTTTCCGTTAAGATAAGCCACAATTTTATCTCCCGTACCTTCTACGGTAAAGAATTCCGTATCTCCTTTAGATCTTTTCTTATCGAAAGCCCATGCTAAGATTTCTCCGTCTTTATCAGTACCAAGTCCCTGAAGCTGTCCGTCAAATCTTTTAGCTGTTTTAGGATTGGAGAACTGATAGTTTCCTTTTTTAGCAATATTCACGAAATCGTTGAAAGATTTCCCCTGAACCTGCTGAATGAATCTTCTCGCTTGTTTATCAGATTCTGCTTCTGTAGCTTCTGATGGCTTCACTTCTTTTACAAGGTTAGCTACTTTATAGCTCATTGCCCCTGCTTTTTTATCTTCAATATTGATGATATGGTATCCGAACTGTGTTTCTACCACGCCTGTAGCCCCTTTAGGATTGTTTGCTAGATAGGTAAGGAATTCAGGAACGAAAGGCGTTTCCGGAGTTGTCCATCCTAAGCTTCCTGCCTGAGCTGCAGAACTTGGATCATTAGAAAGCTTCAGGAACTCTGTAAATCTTGCTGGAGTTGCCTTTACAATAGCTCCGATAGAGTCTGCCAGTTTTTTAGCCTGCTCTTTGGATCTTGTCACTCCTTCTCCCGCAGGACTTCCTTTGAAAGCGATAAGGATATGTCTTGACAATGTAGAATCTGAAGTCTTTTTATCCAAAAGTTTTGAAACTACATAGAAATTCTGCTCTTTATAAGGTCCGAAAGTCTGCCCGATAGCGGCAGTAGCAATCTGTCCCTGGATAGTCTGTGGCAATTGGGTTGGCGCTGAATACTGGTTGTTGAACGGCATATCAGAATTAGCCATTACAAACATAGAGTCATTCTTTGTATTCTGGAAGTTCTCCGTACCTCCGCTC
Source organism: Chryseobacterium endalhagicum (assembly GCF_016745235.1). Lineage (GTDB taxonomy): Bacteria > Bacteroidota > Bacteroidia > Flavobacteriales > Weeksellaceae > Chryseobacterium > Chryseobacterium endalhagicum. The sequence goes on from NZ_JAELVM010000002.1 coordinate 149,498, forward strand.
GCATCTGTACCCCCTGAGAAAAGTTTATTGATTTCCTTCTGAGTCGCTGCATCATCTGCAGGGCTTGGTTTGGAAGGGAAATAAACAACTCCGATGTTTCTGCTAGGTTCAGCTTTGAACATTACCGGGTGCTGTTTGATATAGTTTTCAAGGTCTGCTGTAGTAACGTTGATCTTAGTTTTCTGAAGGTATGCAGCATAATCGATCTTTACAAAATCGATGTCTGCCAGCTGATCTCTCTGTTTCATGATCTCTTCAGCTTCTTTCTTACCGGTAGTGATACCCGCAGAAATATTAGTAAACACCTGTCTTGCCATCAATCTGTATTCTACAGTTTTTCTGGTTTTCAACCACTGGTTGTATTGTTCAGGATTGGTGTTTTTTAATGTTTCAATCTCTTTTTTAAGCTCTTGAGTTTTAAAATTACCTTTCTCATCAAAGAACTGTTTGTTTTGGGCAAACATCTGATCGTACTGGATCTGGTTCCAGAAATAATCATCTGTCATTTCAAAGCCCAATTTCTCAAACTGCTGCTTGATAAGTTTAGATTGTACAAGTAACTGCCATGCCTGCTCTTCAAGTCCCGTTTTTGGACGGCCTTGCTGTTCAGCCTGCTGCTGCAGTACGAAAAGCTGATCATTGAACTCTTCGCGGGTGACTTTCTCACCGTTTACTTTTCCTAAAACATCAGGATTTTTTCCAAAAACCTTGTCGATACTGTCCGGGTTTACGAGAAACGCTAAAAGCGCCAATGCGATCACTCCCATCAAAAGCCAAGGCTTACTCCTAATCTGTCCTAAAATTGCCATTTTATATATTATAGTTTTTTATCAGTTTGCGAAAATACACATTTTTAAGAAATTAGAGAAGCAGAAGTCCTTTATTTTAATTTTTAAAATGAAAGATTATTGAAAAAAGGAAATTTTGACCATATTTTTTAGCAAAAAACAAATGGCATAGGTATTGTGCAATTTAAGGAACCATAATACGCTGCACGTTTTCAGCGCATATTGTAAAATATCATTTTAACGATTTAAAACGAAGATGACAATTTGTCATTTTATATAAGTATGACAGAATTTGAAGATATGAGTTTAGAGGAAATGATCGGCGATGGATTTGACATTGTAGCAGAAGAGATCAATCTTTCAGACTTTTCGGAGACCGATAAGAATTCCGAACAGAGAATATTCCCTATACTTCCTGTAAGAAATATGGTCATGTTTCCCAACGTAGTAATTCCTATTACTGCGGGAAGAAAAGCATCGATACACCTTCTTGAAGAAGCACAGAAAAACGGTGATTTCATTGGTATTGTAAGCCAGAAAAACTCAGATCTGGAGCAGCCTGCAGAGAAAGATATGTACCAAACCGGTACGCTTGCCAAGATCATTAAGATCATTAAACTTCCTGAAGGCAATATCACGGCTATCACTAAAGGATTTCACAGATTTAAGATCAAAAAGATCGTAGAAAGCCAGCCTTATTTCAAAGCGGAAATCACCAAACTGAAAGATTCCCGCCCGAAAAACAAGGAAGAATACGAAGCTTTGCTGGACAATATCAAGGATTTAGCGTTAAAGATCATTGAACTTGATCCTAATATCCCGAATGCGGCCAATTTTGCGATCAAGAATATCAGCAATAATGATGATCTTCTGAACTTCATCTGCACCAATGCCAGTTTTCCTTCCGTTGAAAAGCAAAAACTTCTGGAGGAAAAAAGCCTGATAGAAAGAGCCAACAAGTGCTACGAAATGATGCATGAGGATTTCAGAAAGCTGGAACTCAGAAACCAGATCCATCAGAAAACTTCAAAAGATTTAGATAAACAGCAGAGGGAATATTTCCTGAACCAGCAGATCAGAACCATCCAGGATGAGCTGGGAGGCGGTCCGGAAAGTGATGTGGAAGACCTCCTCAACAAAGCAAGAGCCAAAAAATGGAACCAGGAAGTGGAAGACCATTTCCAGAAGGAGATCAACAGGCTTCAACGCCAGAACCCTAATGCTCCGGATTATAACGTGCAGAGAAATTATCTTGATTTCTTCACGGATCTTCCATGGGAAACCTACACAAAAGATGTTTTTGATATCGCCAAAGCTGAAAAAACTTTAGATAAAGCCCATTTCGGACTGGAAGATATTAAAAAGAGAATCCTTGAGCACATGGCTGTTTTAAAATTAAAAAACAACATGAAATCCCCGATTCTATTGCTTGTAGGGCCTCCGGGAGTAGGAAAAACCTCTTTGGGAAAATCTGTTGCTGATGCTTTGGGAAGAAAATATGTAAGATTATCTCTGGGCGGGCTTCATGACGAAAGTGAAATCCGCGGACACAGAAAAACATACATCGGGGCGATGGCGGGAAGAATTCTGCAGTCTATCAAGAAATCAGGCACCTCCAATCCGGTGATTGTGCTGGATGAAATTGATAAGATCGGGCAAGGTCTTCACGGCGATCCGAGCTCTGCGCTTCTGGAAGTTCTTGATCCGGAGCAAAATAAAGCGTTCTACGATAATTTCCTGGAAATGGGGTATGATTTGTCCAGAGTGATGTTTATTGCTACCGCAAATTCCCTTTCCACGATCCAGACTCCGCTTCTGGACAGAACGGAAATCATTCAGATCGCAGGCTATACGATGGAGGAAAAGACAGAAATTGCGAAAAGACATTTAATTAAAAAACAGCAGGAAGAAAACGGTTTGGATGCAAAATCATTTAAACTGGGCAATCCTGAACTTAAACATATCATTGAAGCACACACTTCAGAAAGCGGGGTAAGAACATTGGAGAAAAGAATTGCTTCCATCGCGAGATGGGTTGCTTTACAAACCGCTCTGATGAAGGAATATAATCCCAAAATCACGGTTGAAAAAATAGATGAGATCCTTGGTGTTCCAAGACCTAAAAGTCTTTCTGAGATCACGGGAGTTCCGGGTGTGGTAACAGGTTTAGCCTGGACCAGTGTTGGTGGAGATATTTTATACATTGAAAGTATTTTAAGCAACGGAAAAGGAGGTCTTACGATGACCGGAAACCTGGGAACTGTGATGAAGGAATCTGCAACCATCGCTCTGGAATATATCAAAGCCAGACATGATGACCTTGGAATCCCGCAGGAAGATCTGGACAAAAAGAACATCCATGTTCACGTTCCGGAAGGCGCGACTCCTAAAGATGGACCATCTGCAGGTATTGCCATGCTTACTTCAATGGTTTCGTCATTCAAGAATAAAAAGGTAAAACCTCATCTTGCGATGACGGGAGAAATAACATTAAGAGGAAAAGTACTTCCTGTAGGCGGAATCAAGGAAAAACTCCTTGCAGCCACCAGAGCAGGCATAAAAGAAGTGATTCTATGTGAAGCGAACAGAAAAGATGTGGAAGAAATCAAGAAAGATTATCTTAAAAACCTGACTGTTCATTATGTCAACAGAATGGAGGAAGTCATTGACTTTGCTATAGAAAAATAATCCATAACATATCAACTCTCAATAAGGAAACGCGTCTCAGATTATATTTGGGATGCGTTTTTTATTGAACCACAAAAGGCACAAACGCTTTTGAACACTTTAGTTAAGTGAATATGTTATGCACAGGAAGTACACCTAAGTTTTATAAAAAAATCAAAGTTTTTCAGCTTCATTTCTTCTTAAAGCGGAGCTCAGCTTAATATTCTTAAAAACTTAACTGCTCTTAATGGTTTAAATAAATAACATCCATAAAGATTATTCAAGTTTAGAAAGCCAAAAGATTTTTATGAGTTATTTCTAAAATCTGCTTTATCTGCAAAATCAGCGGGAGATAAAAATTATTTTAAACTACTAAAGAATCAAAGTTCAAAATTGAAAAACACATACCACATTTCCCTATTCATCTGCTTTTTCATCAAAATAATTATGTTAATTAAACCAAAACGGCATAGTTATTAGTTGGGTTTTATTATTTTTATCCAACAGATTTGAAAAATTATGAACTTTCTTAAGCTCCCTTTTATCGTCAATCTAACCCTTGTTGTTATTTCCATTATTGGTCTCGGTTACCTTTTGGCACTTGGGCAGAGTATTTTAGCACCTTTTTTCCTGGCTTTTTTAATGGCCATGCTTTTTCTTCCCATTGCAACTTTTATGGAAAGAAAACTAAGATTTCCAAGATCTGTATCTACCATGACGTCGGTTTTCATCATGCTGGCTATTTTATCGGGGCTTATCTATTTTTTCGGATCACAGCTCTCTGATTTCAGCAAAGACCTTCCGCATCTTCGTGAGCAGATGACCACCGTTTTCAACAATCTGCAGCACTGGATCTCAAAAACATTCAATGTAAAGATTGACGAACAGCTGGATTATATTAATCAGGGACTTAATAAACTGCTTTCTTCCTCGGGGGTAATCCTTGGCTTTACTTTCGGAATATTTTCAAGCGGTTTTGGCTTTATCGTATTTTTCACTCTGTTTTTTATCTTTATCTTGAATTACAGAAGGATTCTTAATAATTTCATTGTCACGGTTTTTAACGAAAAACACAAAACCAGTGTACAGGAAGTCGTTACCGAGATCAGGGTGATGACGAAGAAATATATTTTCGGACTCTGCCTGCAGGTTTTGATCGTTTCCATACTCTGTTCAATCGTACTTACAGTTTTAGGAGTAAAATATGCGGTTCTTCTTGCGGTCTTAACGGGTTTATTAAATGTTATTCCTTACCTGGGAATCTGTATTTCGCTTTTAATCTCATGCTTTATTGCTTTTGCCACCGGAACACCTTCTACTTGCGTTTATGTAGCCATTGGATATATCGCGATACATATTGTAGATGGAAATATTGTACTTCCTTTTGTGGTAGGCTCAAAAGTAAAGATCAATGCTTTATTTTCTTTTATCGGGATTATTTTAGGGGAACACCTTTGGGGAATTGCGGGAATGTTCCTGTGTATTCCGGCTATTGCCATCATTAAGATTATTTTTGAACGAGTGGACGGCTTAAAACCCTGGGGAAAACTGCTGGGTGAAGAAGAAAAGCCACACAAAAAGAAAAAGAGCTATAAGATCTCTAAGAATATTACTTTGAAAGAAATGGACTGATCTAAATCATTAGTAATGAGCAATCGGTAATGAGTAATACGTGCTGGCCGATAATTGCAAAACTTATTATTTATAAAAAAAGCTGCTTCAGTTGAAACAGCTTCTATAGTTAATTTTATAATGCGCAAAATGGGCTCATTCCGCTTGGACAGAGCTGGTCGCACGGAATATAAGACTGGTTGTCCGGGCAGTATCCCAAATCCGTTCCGGGATTAGTGCCGCCACCGCCACCACCGCCTAAACAAGGGTCTCCTGGTGGAATTTTACAAGGGCAGCCTACAGGCCCGATATCACAGATAGGTGGTTTTCCGCCTCCATTAATTTTCTTTAGATTCTCACGATCCAGTTTTTGAAGATTTTTCAACATAATAGATTTTTATTTAGTTTGATTTGTAAAACAAATATATCAAATGAAATGATACATTATTCCACACATAGAGAAAAAACCAGAAACATTAACAGATTTTAATAAAAATAAATCCATCAATATCATTTTTGTTATACATTTGATCTAAAATCAACAATCATGAAAATCGTAAAATTTATTCTTTGCCTTTTGTTTGCATTGGTTTTCATCAATGCCGGACTTGATAAATTCCTGCATTATTCTCCAATGCCAAAGCTGACTCCCGAACAGGAGAAGCTTTTTGCTGCGTTCATAGAAATTGGATGGCTGATGCCATTAGTAGGAATTGTAGAAATTGTTGGCGGGGTATTATTTATCTTCCCAAAAACCAGAGCTCTTGCTGCTATCATCATTCTTCCTGTTATGGTAGGAATTGTGCTTCATAACGTATGGAGAGACCCCAATCAAACAGGCATCATTATCTCTGTAGTGATGTTCCTGATCAACATCTGGGTAATTATTGATAACAGAGAGAAGTATAAGGCTTTGATCAGTTAGGATTATTTGTGAATAGTGAATGGTCAATCGTGAATTTTAGCCGAATATAAAAATTGACTGCAAAGCAAATTGACCATTCACCATTCACATTATACAAATGCACTGAATCCCGTAATCGATCTTCCCACAATCAGGGAATTGATCTCTTTCGTTCCTTCGTAAGAATAGATGGCTTCAGCATCGGCGACGAATCTTGCCACATCATACTCGAGGAGAATCCCGTTTCCTCCCAATACTTCTCTGGCTCTGGAAACAATATCCCGGGTTCTCAGCGTACAGAAAACCTTAGCCAGCGAGGCGTGCTCATCCTTTAAAATTCCTTCATCCTGCATTTCAGAGAGTCTGAAAACCATGGTCTGCATAGCGGTAAGATTGGAAAGCATTTCCACCAGATGTCCCTGGATCATCTGAAACGAAGCAATAGGTTTTCCAAACTGCTCTCTGGTTCTGGTATACTGCAAGGCACTTTCGTAGGCTCCTCTTGCACATCCGGTAGCCATCCACGCTACTCCCGCTCTGGTCATACGCAGTACTTTTCCGGTATCTTTAAATGAATTGGCGTGCTGCAGGCGGTTTTCTTCAGTGACAAGGCAGTCTGTTAAAGTGATCAATCCGTTCTGGACGATTCTCAATGCCATTTTTCCTTTAATTTTCTCCACGGAATAGCCCGGATTGTCTTTTTCAACGATAAATCCTTTCACTTCACCACTGTCCAGGTCTCTTGCCCATATAATAACCAGGTCGGCAAAAGTGGCATTTCCGATCCATTTTTTCTGTCCGTTCAGAACCCAGCCTTCAGGCGTTTGTTTACAGGTTACAGTAAGACCGCCCGCTGCTCCTGACCCTACTTCAGGTTCGGTAAGGCCGAAAGCTCCTATTTTTTCAAATTTCTGCATCTGCGGAAGCCATTTCTGTTTCTGTTCTTCCGACCCGCAGATGTAAATAGATCCCATAGCCAATCCGGACTGTACCCCGAAAAATGTCGCAATGGAAGCATCTATCCTTGCCATTTCCATGGCTATAACGCCTTCCATCAGAAAAGGCATTCCGGGACAGCCGTATCCTTCATAGGTTACGCCGCAGATATCCAGTTTCTGGAATTTGGGAATCAGTTCAAAAGGAAATTCGTCTCTTAGCCAGTAATGATTAACGAGAGGTTTCACTTCTTTTTCCATGAAGGCTCTTACTTTAAGCTGAATCTCCCGCTGTTCCGGGGTCAGGGTATGGTAGATATCATAAAAATCTCCGTCAATAGGGGGAAGTTCTCTTTTTTTCTTGTTGGGATCCAGCATTTTCATCATTCCGTTCAGCTGCTTATCATCCAGTTTGGAGAAATTCTGCATCAGCTTTGGCAGATCTACTTTTTGGGAAATGGCACTCAGCTGATCAAAATCTATGGATCTGAATAAGTCTATTGCGTTTCTGATTTTAGAAAAAGTATTTGACATAGTAATGTATTGTGGGATTGATTTGTAAAAGTTAAGCAAAAATTGCTCCGAAAACAAGGTTACAAAACGGTATTTATTTTACAAAACACTCATTTACAGCAAATTAAAACAGAAATATTTCTTTACAAACTTTTTGCCTCTGATTTTCAAATGTTACAAAGATTCCTGACAGAACTTTGACCTAAGCAAACCCATAAAAATAAACGCTATGAAAACGACTTACATTAAATTATCATTATCCGCACTGCTTCTTTTAGGTATTTATTCATGTAAAAAAGGGGAAGCAGCAGTTTCTAATGAACGCGCAGATTATACGGCGGATGCCGCAACCGCAACTACAGACAGCATTTCATCTGCAGCAACGATGACGGTAAAGGATAAACAGTTCATAAAAACAGCAGATGTGAATATGGAAGTGAAGGACGTATATGAAGCCACCGTTTCCATTGAAAAATCGGTTCATGATCTTGGAGGGTTTGTTACCCACAGCAATCTCAGCAGCAATGTAGTTTCGGAGAAAACCTATAATACTTCCGGCGAAAATGCTATGCTGATCAAAAAGTTTCAGTCAGAAAATACCATGCAGGTAAGAGTTCCTATGGAAAAACTGGGCGAGCTTTTAACCTTGATCAATAATAAAAAGCTTTTTCTGAATTCAAGAATTATCAATGCTGAAGATGTAACCTCAGGCATCAAGTATGCAGAAATGGAAGCCAAAAGAATCAAGAAAACGGGCGAAAATATAGACGAGCTTAAGACCAACAAAGACAAAGTAACGCTTGATAATGATAATATGGCGGAAGGAAATCTTCAGCAGCTTGCAAATATGGATGTTTCGGACAACATAAAATACAGCACCGTAGATATTTACATTAAAGAACCGAAACTGCGCATTGCTGAAATAGCGGTAACCAATACCAGCAGCCTTGATAACAAATACAAGTTCAATTTTATATATGATGCGAAAAACGCTTTTGTGGAAGGGTTTTATCTGATCCAAAAGATCGCAGTAGGACTTATTACCATATGGCCTCTCTTATTAATTTTAATTGCAGTTTTCTATTTTTTAAGAAAAAGAAAGCTGGTAAAGCCGGAAAGCACAAAAATTTCTGAAGAATAAAAAAAGCATTCCTAACCAATTGGTTATCATCATAATTTTAGATTTTACAGACCTCCTTTTCCGGGAGGTTTTTATTTTTTTCAAAAAAAACTGTAACGATCATCAGACTGCCCTTACCTACTGTTTAAAGAATAAGAAAATCAAAAAACTTAACCATATGAAAAATTTAATACAACTAGGATTCGCAGCATTGCTGTCATTGAATGTGACCACCGTAAAGGCACAGAACAAAAATGCAGAAAACAGTACCCTTTGGGAAATTTCAGGAAACGGACTTACAAAACCTTCTTATCTTGCAGGCACCTGCCACATCATGTGCAGCCAGGATTTTGAAATAAAACCGAAAGTCATGAAAGCTCTTGAAAAATCTGATCAATTTGTAATGGAGATCAATTATACAGATCCTTCTGAAATGACCGCGATGCAGAAAATGTTTCAGACGGATAAAAAACTCTCAGAGCAGCTTAGTCCGGAAGAAGCCAAAGAATTAGACAAAATCCTGATCGCTGATTATGGCACAGATCTGAAGAAAATGGATAATTCCAGTTCGCAGGGGTTGTATGCTTTAATCTCCATGAAAGCAGTTCCATGCCCGCAGACTGAGATCAAACTGTATGAAATGGAGCTTTTGCAGAATGCCCTTAAAAACAAAATGAAAGTCAACGGACTGGAAAAAGTGGAAGACCAGATGAAATCTATCAATAAAGCTTATGATCTTAAAGGAGTGATCGGACAGCTGAAAATGGGGAAAGAATATGAAAAACTGCTGAAAGAGATGGTAAGCGCCTTCAAAAAAGAAGATGTAAGGTCCGTCTACACCCTTTTTAAAGACGACAGAATAATGAATGCCGAACAGGAAAAAGCCATGCTGACGGACAGAAATAAAAACTGGGCAGAAAAAATGCCGGATATGATGAAAAAAGAAAGTTCTTTCTTTGCCGTAGGAGGCGCTCATCTTATGGGTGACAACGGAGTGATCCAGCTCCTGAAATCTAAAGGATACACCGTGAAACCGGTATCAAGCTTATAAACTAACCAAACCGTGAAACCATCGTGAGCAGTCAGACTGAAACCGCTTTTTTAAAGCTCATCAACCAGCACAAAGGCATTCTGTACAAGGCCTCCCGCATCTATGCAGATTCTGTGGAAGACCGGGAAGACCTTCAGCAGGAAATCCTTATCCAGCTGTGGAAATCTTACCAGAATTTCAAAGGCAACAGTGAATTTTCCACATGGATGTACCGTGTAGCCATCAATACCGCGATCACCTATTTGAAAAAGGAGAAGCAGCGGACCAGCAATCAGGCTGATGTGCCGCATCATTTTGAAGTTCAGAATGAAGACTATAACCCTTCCAAAGACAGGCAGCTGGAAATATTCTACTCTGCCGTTCAGGAACTGAAAGCCCTGGAAAAAGCCATTATATTCTATTTCATGGAAGGAATGTCTCACAAGGAAATTGGAGACAATATGGGGATCAGCGAAGGCAATGCCCGCGTAAAACTTAACCGAACCAAAGAAAAAATACAACAAATCATAAAAAAATCAGGCTATGAATTTTGATCAATTAAAAGAACAGTGGAATAATGAAGACGGAGACAGCGTCAATATTCCCAACACCATAGAACAGTTAAAGAAAAGCAAGCATCCTATAGAAAAAATCCGGAAAAGCATGAAGGCAGAATTCCCGCTTCAGGTGATCGCCGTTATTCTGATCGGTTTCTTTCCGATGCAGCTTGGATTTCCTTCTTCACAATATGTTATTTACTATACTTCCTATGCCATGCTTGTGGTGATCTCCTCTTATTATCTGTACGGCTTCTATAAATTTTACAAGCAGACAGGATTATACACCGGAAACACCAAAAACAGCCTCTGGAAAATATACCACGAATTAAAGCTGAATATGGAAAGATACCAGTCTTTCGGGTTCCTGCTTCTGCCGCATCTGATGATTACATTAGGCTTAGAATTCTATAACGTTCTTTCTGAAAAAGGGCAGTCTTTGGGAAATCTTACCGGTTCTTATCAGCAGTCCCTGATTCTTACCGTACTATTAGGAACATTAGCAACTGTAGCTGGCATTGTTTTATGGACCAAATACATTTACGGTCGTCAGGCTAAACATCTGGAAAACATTCTTAACGAAACGGACGAATAATATTCTTCCACCTCTCATAAAAACGATAACCATGAAACCCTAGATATGAATCTGGGGTTCTTTTTTTAATTGGCTTTATTATTTTCCAGCAAATTTTTCCAGCTTAGATGTTTACGTTGTAGTTCAATACAAGTTTATCTGCGCTTTTACCCCGTATTCCCCAGTTATGCATTGGAGTTTCAAAGATTGTAATTTCCAGATCCATGGTTGAAATTCCAAGCTCATTCTCAAACCGGTCAAACAAAAGCTGGTAGAGTTTCTTTTTTGCTTCAATACTTCTTCCTTCAAAAACATTGATTTCTATAATCGTATGCTTTTCTGTCCGGGTATCGAAGTAGAAAAAACTGTCTTCGTCTATATAAATAAATCTGTGCGCTTTCTTTTCTTTCGGGTAATGAAAAGCATCCACTATGCATTCGTGTACAATTCCGGATAATTTCTCCCGGATTGGGTGCAGGTGTTTTTTTATGCCGAATATTTTAATTTGTCCCATTTTTCATCAGTGTTTTTTTAAGGTGAAAGAATCACTCCAAATATATAAAATCTCCCTAAATATCTAAAAACCAAATACTCTGAACCTGCAAAGCATGAATATAGCGCTTGATCTTTCTCATCTTACAGTTTGCCGGTATATCTACAGAAAAATCAGCCAGATTATTAACCCAATCATCACAACCTTTTCATTATTATCATAATTTTATATTTTACAGCCTCCGTTTTTTCCCGGAGGTTTTATTTTTCCTTAAATTTGCACATCAGAAATAAAATGATATGGATTTTAAACATTTTGAATCCAGCTAGTCATTTTCTGAATCTACTAAATTCCAAAAGTATGCTATCAAAAATAAATCCTATACACACCAACAGCTGGAAAGCACTTGACGAACATTTTGCAGGAAACGACTTCGATATGAGAAGCCTTTTCCAGTACAATCCGAATCGTTTCAATGAATTTTCCCTGCAGAAAGACAATTTTCTTTTTGATTATTCTAAAAACCTGATCGATTCAAGAACGAAGGACCTTTTAATTCAGCTCGCCAACGAATGCCAGCTGAAAGAAGCTATTTCCAAAATGTTTTCAGGTGACAAGATCAACGAAACAGAAGGAAGAGCAGTTCTGCATACGGCTTTAAGGGATTTTTCAGATAAAGAGATCATCGTAGACGGTGAAAATATAAAACCTCAGATCAGAAGGGTTCTTGACCATATGAAAGCTTTTTCTGAAAAAATTATTTCAGGGGAACACAAAGGTTTCAGCGGAAAAGAAATTACTGATGTGGTGAATATCGGAATCGGAGGTTCAGACCTTGGTCCGGTAATGGTTTGTTCAGCATTAAAGCATTTTAAAACAAGACTAAACGTTCATTTCGTTTCTAATGTTGACGGGAATCACATTGCTGAAACCGTTAAAAAACTGAATCCTGAAACCACATTATTCATCATTGCGTCCAAGACTTTTACGACTCAGGAAACGATGACGAATGCCAACTCAGCGAAGGACTGGTTCCTGAAAGCAGGAAAAGAAGAAGATGTCGCGAAGCATTTCGTAGCCTTATCCACTAACGTTGAGGAAGTTAAAAAGTTCGGAATTGCAGAAGAAAATATTTTTGAGTTCTGGGATTGGGTAGGCGGAAGATATTCCCTTTGGAGTGCCATCGGCCTGAGCATTGTTCTGGCGGTAGGATATGAGAATTTTGAGCAGCTTTTAAAAGGCGCTTCCGATACAGACCAGCATTTCCAGACGGCAGATTTCTCTGAAAACGTTCCTGTTTTAATGGGCCTTTTAGGAATCTGGTACCGTAATTTCTATGCAGCAACAAGCTATGCTATTCTGCCTTATTCCCAGTATCTGGACAGGTTTGCCGCTTATCTTCAGCAGGGAGATATGGAAAGCAACGGAAAATGTGTTGACAGAAACGGTGAGTTCGTAGAATATGAAACCGGCCCAATTATCTGGGGTGAGCCTGGAACAAACGGACAGCATGCTTTCTACCAGCTTATTCACCAGGGAACAGAACTGATTCCTGCAGATTTTATCGCTTACGTGAAAAGCAGCAATGCAGTATCTGATCACCAGCCGAAACTTTTAGCTAACTTTTTCGCTCAGACTGAAGCACTTGCATTCGGGAAAACGGAAGAAGAGGCAGAAGAAGAATTAAGAAATTCAGGAAAATCCGATGAGGAAACAGACAGACTGCTGAATTACAAAGTCTTCCACGGAAATACGCCTACTAACTCCATACTGTTCAATGAATTAACTCCTTTTTCACTGGGGCAGTTAATTGCCATGTACGAGCATAAGATTTTCGTTCAGGGAGTGATCTGGAATATTTTCAGCTTCGATCAGTTTGGAGTGGAATTAGGAAAAGTTTTAGCCAATAAAATCCTTCCGGAGCTTGAAAATGATGCTGCAGTCAGTTCTCATGACAGCTCTACCAACGGATTGATCAATTATTATAAAGGAAATAAGTAACCAATGTCTTTACTGCGGTCATATTATTATAAGCTTCCTCCCGGTCTCAGACTTCTGGGAAGAAAGATCTATTTTTTCCCGATAGACCTCTATGACAGTCTGACGGGGAAAAGATCTGAAAATGCTCCCAAAAAAGGAGATATTTATGTTGGCGGCCGCGGTGATGATTTTATTGCTCACGGAATCCGCCAGGTGAATGCCCTGAAAAAATATATCGGTCTGCAAAACACAGATCACGTTCTGGATGTGGGATGCGGTATCGGAAGAACTGCAGTAGCCCTCACAGGAATTATTGATAAAGGAACTTATGACGGTTTTGATGCCGTAGAAAAAGGAATCAGCTGGTGTAATAAAAATATCGGTAAAAAACATCCGAATTTTAAATTTAAGTTTACCCCGATTTATAATGATCTGTACAATACTTTCAGCCAGAAAGCGGAAGATTTTACATTTCCTTATGATGATGCCCGGTTTGATAAAGTATTCCTGTTTTCCGTGTTCACCCACATGCAGATTCCCGAGATCAAAAGGTATCTGAAAGAAATCAGCAGAGTGATGAACAGCAGCGGACAGTGCCTGGCTACCTTCTTCCTGTATGATGAAACCAAAACGGAATTTGGAACCATGCCTTTTCCACACCAATATGACGGGTACAGGCTGATGGATGATAAGGTAACCGCAGCCAATATTGCAGTAAGCATACCTTTGCTGAACCAGATGGCCGCAGAAGCAGGACTGAAAGTATCCACTGTAAAAGGAGGATTCTGGAGAACGGATGTAAAGAGGGAAGGCGCCGATGAGTTCCAGGATATCGTTGTATTCAATAAAATCTAAATAAAAAGTAAATAAAGTAAAAATGGCAGAAATTCTTGACGGACTTAAAGTATCCAAAGAAATAAAGGCAGAGATCAAGGCTGAAGTAGAAAAGATCCTTGAAGGCAAGAAAAGAGCACCGCATCTGGTAGCGATTCTTGTAGGAAACAACGGAGCGAGTAAAGCGTATGTAAACAGTAAAGTAAAAGACTGTGAGGAAGTAGGATTCCGTTCTTCTCTTTTAAAGTTCCCAAGCACTGTTTCCGAGTCTGAATTGCTGGAAAAAATTGATGAGCTTAATAAATCCAAGGAGGTAGACGGCTTCATTGTACAGCTTCCTTTACCGGACCAGATTGATCAGGAAAAGATCATCCTGGCTATTGATCCCAGAAAAGATGTAGATGGTTTCCACCCTGAAAACTTTGGGAAAATGGCTTTGGAAATGGACACGTTCCTTCCCGCTACCCCATTCGGAATCCTTACCTTACTGGAAAGATATAATATTGAAACCAAAGGAAAAGACTGTGTGATCATCGGAAGAAGCAAGATCGTAGGAAGACCTATGAGCATCCTGATGGGAAGAAAAGATTTCCCGGGGAACTCTACCGTGACGTTAACGCACTCTTACACAAAAGACATTGAAGAATATACAAAAAGCGCAGACATTGTTATTACCGCTTTAGGTGATCCTCACTTCTTAAAAGGAGATATGATCAAGGATGGCGCAGTAATCGTGGATGTGGGTATTACAAGAGTAGATGATGACTCTCCAAAAGGATACTACCTTGCCGGTGATGTGGATTTTGACAGCTGTGCAGCCAAAGCAAGCTGGATTACACCTGTACCCGGAGGAGTAGGTCCTATGACCAGAGCCATGCTGATGAAGAATACCATCATCGCCTACAAAACTTCGGTCTATAACGACTAATTTTAAAATGAACAAAGAAGAAGATATTTTATTAAAAGAAGGTAAAATGCTCCCGGTAATGGAGCATTTTTACACTTTACAGGGAGAAGGAGCACACACCGGAAAAGCGTCTTATTTCATCAGATTGGGAGGCTGCGACGTTGGGTGCCATTGGTGTGATGTAAAAGAAAGCTGGGACCCCAACCTACATCCATTGATGAATGCAGAGGAAATTGCCGAAACGGCTGCAAAACACTGCAAAACCATTGTTCTTACCGGCGGAGAGCCGCTGATGTGGAATCTGGATATTCTTACAGGGAAATTAAAGGAACTTGGATGTACCATTCATATTGAGACTTCGGGGGCTTATCCGATGAGCGGACAGATCGACTGGATCACTCTTTCCCCTAAAAAAACAGGACTTCCGAAAGAAGAGATTTATGAAAAAGCAAGTGAGCTGAAAGTGATTATATTCAATCAGCATGATTTCACATTTGCCCAGGAGCAGGCAGCAAAGGTTTCCGGAAACTGTAAACTGTATATGCAGAGCGAATGGAGCAAACGTGATGAAATGTATCCAAAAATCACCGATTTTATTCTGGCCCATCCGGAATGGCAGGCTTCTGTTCAGACCCATAAGTATCTGAATATTCCTTAAAGATCACTTCTTTTAGATTTCACAGAAAAATACCGGATCTGGGTTATTCTTTTATTTATATTACTGTTTTTTCGCCTGAAGTACATAAGTAGTAGGCGAAAATTTATAATATTCAGAGAATACCGGAATATACCGCAAAAATTATGTACATTAGCTCTTCGTATCCGTTATAACACCGATAGATGCAGAGAATTCGATACTCTAGATACCTGAAATCGATTATTATTTTGCTTGACCTTCTGGTTATTGCATCTATTTTTATATTCTTTTTTGTAAGCCGGAACGAAAACTTAAAGTACAGCGAAGAAACATGGTATGAGAATATTTTCTCTATCACCCTGCTGTTTTTATTCTGGATGCTGCTGAGCGGCAGGACAAAAATCTATAATATCCAGAGGAATCTTACGTATACTTTGTTTCTGGAACGTCTCCTGATTCACTTCATTTTTTTTATCCTGGGGGTTTTTCTTATTGCGAAAGTGAGTAAGAATGTATTTTTCAATTCAGATATTTACTGGCTTACCTTTTATCTGTTTTTCTTTATTTTCCTTACCAAATCGGTCATTTATTTTTCTATAAAATACTTTCGTTCCCTGGGGATCAACTACCGGAATGTAATGTTTCTGGGTGAAGAAGGTTCTACAGATATTTTAAAGAATATTTTCCAGAACAGAAAAGATTACGGGTATAAAATTTTTGAGTACGGAAATCCTGAAATACATCCGAATGACCTAGTTGGATTCTGGAAAAAGAATGGAATTCATACTTTATTTTTATCTACGGAAAATACCTTCAGTGAAGAGATTGAAAAAGAGATCTTTAAGCTGGCCGAAGACAATAAAGTTCACGTTTCACTGATTCCCAGCATTACACAGAGTGATTTTTTCCTTTATGATCTGGGCTATATTCAGACCCAGCCTATTCTCAGCCAGGCCAAATATCCTTTGGATTATTATTCCAATTTTCTGGTTAAAAGAACGTTTGACATTGCTTTTTCAGTGTCGATTTTGCTGCTGTTATGCTCCTGGTTATTTCCGGTGATCGCTATTTTAATAAAAGCAACATCCAAGGGCCCTGTTTTTTTTGTTCAGAAAAGATACGGTTTCCATGAAGAGGTATTTTCGTGTTTAAAGTTCAGAACCATGGTTGTTAATGATGAGTCTGCAACCAAAACCACGGAAGAAAATGATTCAAGAATTACCAATATCGGAAAATTTTTAAGAAAAACCAGCCTTGATGAGCTGCCTCAGTTCATCAATGTTCTCAAAGGTGAAATGTCCATCGTAGGGCCGCGTCCGCATATGCTGTCCGTTGACAATTATTACAAACCGAAAATCGGAAGGTACAGCTTAAGAAGCATGGTGTCTCCCGGAATTACGGGTCTTGCACAGGTAAGCGGACTTCGTGGAGATTACGGAGATGTAGAGGTAGAAATGAAAAAACGTATCCTTGCAGACACTTTTTATGTAAGAAACTGGAGCTTTGTTTTGGATCTGGTTATTATTTTAAAGACGGTTTTACTGGTTATCGGCGGGGATAAAAACGCAAAATAAATCAAACAAAAACTAAAGATTGAAATTAAGGAATCATATTTGCTGCTAAGGTTAGATAAACCTTAGGGTGAAGACTGAACCTTACCCTTAATTAAATAAAAAAAGTCTAATTTAGCAGCATGTTAAAAAAGTTTTTCACAGCAGTAGGAGAATACATTATCCTTCTAGGTAAATCTTTGCAGAAACCGCAGAAAATGAGGGTTTTCTGGAAGCTGTTCATGAGAGAAATTAATGATCTCGGAGTCAATTCTTTTGGGCTTGTGATCTTCACTTCTATATTTGTGGGAGCAGTAGTTGCTATCCAGATGTTCAACAATTTTGATTCTTCTTCTTTCCCGATTCCGCCTTCCTTCGTGGGTTATGCTACGAAAGCAGTTTTGGTTCTGGAATTTTCGCCCACCATTATCAGTCTTATCCTGGCGGGTAAAGTAGGATCTTATATTGCATCCAGTATAGGAACCATGAGGGTCTCCGAGCAGATTGACGCATTGGACATTATGGGGGTGAATTCGCCCAACTTTCTGATACTTCCAAAAATTTTCGCCTGCGTTATTTTCAATCCTATTCTTATTGCCATCAGTATCGTGTTCGGTATCGGTGGAGGCCATCTGGCAGGTATGCTTACCGGGAACTGGACTGAGAATGATTATATCGTAGGGATTCAGATGTATATGCCGAACTTATTCGTGTATTATGCATTTATCAAAACTACCGTATTTGCTTTTATTATTGCTACGGTTCCTTCCTATTTCGGGTATAACGTAAAAGGAGGATCGCTGGAAGTAGGTAGAGCAAGCACCCAGGCGGTGGTATGGACAATGGTATTCATTATCATTTCCGAATTAATTTTAACCCAATTAATATTAAGCTGATGATTGAGGTAAAAGATCTTAAGAAGAGTTTTGGCGATGTTGAAGTACTTAAGGGAATTTCAACTTCTTTTGACAAAGGAAAGGTAAACCTGATCATCGGGCAGAGCGGCTCGGGAAAAACTGTTTTCCTGAAAAGTTTACTGAATGTATACCAGCCCTCATCGGGAGAGATCCTTTTTGACGGTACGGATATCAATACCATGACCAGAGACCAGAAACAGCATCTGCGCTCTGAAATCGGAACCGTATTCCAGGGAAGTGCACTCTTCGATTCACTAACGGTGGAAGAGAATATCATGTTTCCGCTGGATATGTTTACGAATCTTACATTCCGGGAAAAAAAGAAAAGGGTTTTTGAAGTGATAGGCCGGGTACACCTTGATAAAGCGGGCAGAAAATTCCCGTCTGAGATTTCCGGGGGAATGCAGAAGCGTGTGGCCATTGCAAGAGCCATCGTGAACAACCCGAAATATCTGTTCTGTGATGAACCGAATTCCGGGCTTGACCCTTACACCTCCAATATTATTGATGACCTGCTTCTGGAAATCACTCAGGAATACAATACAACAACGATCATCAATACCCACGATATGAATTCCGTGATGACGATTGGCGAGAAAATTGTATACCTCCGCTTAGGAATCAAAGAATGGGAAGGCAACAAGGACATTCTGATCACCGCAGGCAATAAAAATCTTATTGACTTCGTTTATTCTTCAGAACTGTTTAAAGAGCTGAGAGAATATTTACTTGAAAATAATAAAACGATTGAAAATACAATCACTAAAATAGACGATAATGAAAAAGGTATTTAGTATAGCATTAATCGGGGTTTCAATGTTCGCTTCTGCACAGATTTCACTGGCAGGGAAAGCTAACTTAATATTCCCGACAGGCTCACCATCCTGGAAAAACATCAAAGGAACGGTAAATGATGCCATTGAAGGAACAGGAAAAAACAATGTAGGGTTCAATGTAGGGCTTTCATTAAAAGTAGGACTTCCTGCTGCATTTTATGTAATGCCGGAAGTATATTACACGAACTTCAAAAATGAATTCACTACGGAGAATACTACTTTTGATGTGAAGAGCAGCCGTATTGATGTTCCGTTGCTTTTGGGACACAATGTTTTGGGAAATATGCTTAGTGTGTATGCAGGACCTGTAGCCAGCTATAATCTGAGCACAGACAACACTTACAATGACTTTAAGGAAAATGCTAAAAATGATTTCACAGTTGGATACCAGTTCGGGGCACAGCTTGAAATTAAAAAGCTTCTTATCAATGCACGTTACGAAGGATCATTCAGCAAGGATGAAAGAAATTTCATCAACAAGGTTTCCGGTGCAGAAGTAAGATACGACAACAGACCTAACCTGTTTTTAGTAGGGGTAGGCTACCGATTTAAGTAATTTGAAAATAACTTCTATAAAAAACCCTCAATATCTTAGATTTGAGGGTTTTGATTTTGATTCTGAAGTTCAGCTTCACGCTTGGCAATTTCTGTCGCCTGCTTTTCCAGCTCTTCTTTGTCCTTCTGAAGTTGTTTGAATTCTTTTCTTTTCTCTTCCGCCTTTATGGCACTTCCCTTACTTACATAGCCCACCATTCCTCCAATAATAAGGCCTATACCCACTCCGGCCATCACACCCATCATATGGGAGATGGTAATGCCGCCCACGGTAAAATCTGTGGTCAGGTAAAAAAGAAGTGCTGAAACAGCCAGCAATATCAGTCCTGTAATTGATAAACTTTTCATAAATATTGTGTTTAGTGGTTTAAATTAAAAAGCCTTACCCAATTTAGTGAAAATTAAATAAGGCTCTATACAAGATTAAAATACTTAAAAATTATATTTTCCCTCCGGCTGCTTTATAGTATTCCAAAGCTTTCGGAAGGTCTTTATTGATATCTGATATTCTGGATTCAGGATTCGGGTGGGTAGAAAGGAATTCCGGCTGTCTGGATCCGGATGATGCGCCTTCCATTCTATTCCAGAAAGGGATGGCTTCTCTTGGATCATATCCGGCCATAGACATCAGGTAAAGCCCCATTTCGTCTGCTTCAGATTCCTGATTTCTTCCATATTTTAAGAGAGCGACCTGCGATCCGATCGGATATACTTTTTCAAAAATTCCCGCCCACTGTGAATTGGAAATGGTTCCTCCTAAAATAGATCCGCCATACTGGGCAACCATCGCTTGGGAAATTCTCTCATTTCCATGTCCTGCTAAAGCGTGTGAAACCTCATGCCCCATTACTACGGCAAGACCGTTGTCATTTTTCGTAACAGGAAGAATTCCTGTGTATACGGCTACTTTCCCACCTGGCATACACCATGCATTCAGTTCGTTGCTTTGAATAAGATTAAATTCCCAGTTGTAGTTCGCAAGATCTGCTGATCTACCAATGCTCTGGTAATATCTTTCTGCGGCATTTTTTATTCTGCTTCCCACACTCACTATTCTTTTGGCATCTGCAGTCCCTGATATAATTTTAGATTTAGACAATGTCGTCTTGTATTCCTGAGCAGACATTGTGAGTATTTCCGAATTATTTGCAATCTGTAATGAAGATCTGCCCGTAATTGGATTAGTAGTACAAGCTGCAGTTGACAGAGCAACTGCTCCTATTCCTAATAGATGTGTTAATTTCATAGTTCGCGTGTTAATAATTCAACATTTACAATTTTTGTTCCAAAATGGTTGAGAAGGGATATATTTGCATACATTTTGCTATTTAAAATTAACAATTATTACGGTTATGAAAAAGTATATTTCATTTATATTTATTTTTGGATTTCTTTTTTTCTTCCAGAGCTGTTCCTCACAGGCTGCCTTAGATTCCAAAACAGTAGATACGCTGGTAGATTCTGAGGAATTTACTTTTGTTGCCCAGCGAGCCAATCCTATGAATTATGATGTGATTAATGTGATGGGTTCCATTCAGAATGCACCTGCAGCCAGAATGCTTCAGCTGGATGGAAGCTACTCTATAGAGATTAAAAAGAATCATTTGGATGTGGCACTTCCTTACTTTGGAAGAATGTTCACTTCTTCTTACAACACGGCTGAAAACAGCTACCGGTTTACTTCAAAAGATTTTACGGTAACCAAATCCCAGAACAAAAAAGGGAACTGGACTTTAAAAATCAAGCCTAATGATACCACAAATGTGGATGAAATCAATATAGAAATCTTTAAAAATGGTAAAGCTTTCGTTTCTATGAGAAGCAACGACAGACAGCCTATCACCTACGACGGCTATATTTCTAAAAATCCGGAAACTCCAAAAGAAAAAGAAAAGCTTTAGTCTTCGGATAAAAATTTTTCAACAAATAATTTTGCTTCAGTGCTGGGATTGGAAACCATTTCTGAAGCATTTTTTTTGTGCTGCAGATAAGCTTCTTCCATGGAACTGCTTTTTTTCATCAGAGCCAGAATATATTCCTGAACCCAGTATTCAAAGCGCTTTTCTGCCTGATGGGTACGGACTTCGTTAAAACGTCCGCTTTTTATTTTCAGGCTGATGAACTCATCTATTTTAGTATAAATCTCTTCAAGGCCTTCATTAAAGAGCGCAGAACCTAATAACACCGGGATTTTCCAGCCTTTTTCCTTTGGTGGAATAAAATCCAGTGCCCTTTTCAGTTCCAGTCTTGTATTTTTGGCTTTCTGCAGATTATCCTGATCTACTTTATTGATGAAAACAAGATCTACCATTTCCATGATGCCCCGTTTAATGCCCTGCAGCTCGTCTCCGCCGCCAATGATCTTCAGGAATAAAAACACATCGGTAATATCGGCGACCAGTACCTCAGACTGCCCTACTCCCACTGTTTCGATTAAAATATAATCATATCCGGCAGCTTCACAGATCATCATGGTTTCAAAGGTGGTATTGGCAACCCCTCCAAGGAATCCTGAACTCGGGGAAGGACGGATAAAGGCGTTTTCTTCTTTGGCCAGTTCTTCCATTCTGGTTTTATCCCCCAGAATACTTCCTTTATTGATCGAAGAACTTGGGTCAATAGCCAGAACGGCTACTTTTTTGCCGTGGGAAATGACCAGCCTTCCGAAATTTTCAATGAAAGTTGACTTCCCGGCACCCGGAACTCCGGTAATTCCTACCCTGACAGATTTCCCCGTAAAAGGCATAATTTGTTTCAGAAGTTCCTCCGCCTGGATCCTGTGTTCCGCTTTTTTACTTTCAACTAATGTAATAGCTTTTGCGATCAGGCGTTTATTTCCAGACCGTATTCCTCCGATTAGTTCTTCTGTAGAAAATTTCATTGATTCAAAATTATAAAAATAACCTTCAAACTCCCATATAATAGGCCATTAATTTTATTTCTTCTAAATTAAAACTACAGGCCGTTTCATGAATGGGAGAGGGAAATTCCTACATTTGTTTTAAATCAAAAATTGAAGAAACATGAAAAGAATATCCGCTGCTGCGCTATTTACCTGCCTATTACTGGCCTCTTGTGCACCCAAAGCCTCTACAGCCGGACCGATAGGACCTGCCGTTTCCACTGCAGAACAGATAGCACAGGGAAAAACAATCTTTGAAAATTCCTGCGGAAGATGTCATAAACTACCGGATCCTGCAGCACACACTTCTGTACAATGGGTAGGAATCATGAATTCTATGGCACCCAAAGCAAAATTAACGGATGAGCAGCACCAGTGGGTTTACGATTATATTGTTTCTGTGAAAAAATAATCACCAAAATAAAAAATAAGGGTATGAAAAAAGTAATTTTAAGTATAGCAGCAGGTTCCGCATTCCTTGTATCGTGCGGACCTAAAAGTACAGCTGTAACAGGACCGAAGTATACCGCATCTGAGCAGCTGGTTCAGGGTAAAACAATTTTTGAGAATTCATGCTCCCGATGCCACAAACTTCCGGATCCTGCCAAACATGATGATCAGGGCTGGATCAAAACATTAAGCAGAATGGCCCCTAAAGCCAAACTCAGCGATGATCAGCATCAAATGGTGTATGATTACCTGATTTCTGTGAATAAAAAGTAGATTTTTGAGTTAGAGAGTGACAGAGTTGGAGGGAGATAGGGTTTGAGAGTTGGAGAGTTTTAGTGTTTGAGCGTATCAGTGTTTAAGCAATGTTATTCACTATTCACTATTCACAATAAATAAATTATAATTCTATCCCAAGTCCCGGTTTTCCCGACAGGATGATGTTTCCGTTTTTTACAAAATTTCCGGAGGCATAGTCGTTGGAAATAAGATTGGCGCCATCAAGATCTGCAAAATCGGTAAGCCCGGCCAATACGCAGCCGGCAGAGATGCCGACGGTAGATTCTGTCATGCAGCCAATCATGGTTTTATAGCCTAATTCTTTTGCTTTTCTGATCATTTCCAGAGCCGGAGTGAGCCCGCCGCATTTCATCAGTTTGATATTGACACTTTTATAATAAGGCAGCAGCTCTTCAAGAGAATTCAGGTTCTGGGCATCTTCATCTGCCATCCAGTTGGCAAAACCTTTTTTATTGAGTATTTTGTATGCTCCAACAGGTCTTGGCTGTTCCAGATAAGAAAACTGACTGCCCATCTCGTATTCCTGAAGCCAGAGACAATCCTGATCAGTAAAACTGGCATTGGAATCCAGTGCAATATCACGGTTTAACCTCAGCAGTTGTTCGATATTGTTTTTATCCAAACCTTTACATTTTACTTTGAATCTGTTCCAGCTGCTCTTTTCTATTTTCCTGATCTGCTCGTCAATATCCGCTACTGAAATGGTAATAGAACTTTCTGCCAGACTTTCAGAAGGAATCTGATTGAGTTCTGTAAAACTTTTGTTTTCCAGTTTTCCAAAAAGATCCCAATAGGCGCAATCCAGAGCTGATAACAAAAAAGGATGGAGATCCAGCGTGGAAAGAAAAAGGAAAAAATCTGCAGGATGAATGATCTTCTGCTTTTCAAGTAAAGGCTGTATTTCTTTTAATTTTATAATGAAACGCTTCAGATCAATGTGATAATAATCTATCGCAACACATTCGCCATAACCATGACGGTTTAAGTGAGATAATCTTACCAGCAATGCTTCTCTTTTGTCATAATTGCCATAGGAGATGGAGAAGGTTTCTTTTAACTTCAGTTCTTTTATTTCCCAATTTATCGTCATCATCTAGCTAATCCACTGATCTAATATTTCAACTTCAACCCATTGACCCTTGATTTTTTTATAGATGGCCGTATATCCGCTGCCACTTAAATAACCGCAAGAGATAGAATTCTGTACCATGCATATTGTTTTTTCTTTATTAAAAAAAGGTGCCGAGAACTTACGAAAACATTTATTTCCAAATTTTGCATGAAATTCAGCCCAAAAATCTTTTTTACCGTTTTCCGTTAATTGACGGAGGTGATGGAGGTCTTCCTCTGTAGCATACTGCAATTTCCTCTTGATTTTTGTGGTATCCAGTTTGAAATTAAGCGCTATTTTTTCCTGATTTTTGTAGTAAGCAGAATCTTTAATTG
Organism: Chryseobacterium endalhagicum; assembly: GCF_016745235.1. GTDB lineage: Bacteria > Bacteroidota > Bacteroidia > Flavobacteriales > Weeksellaceae > Chryseobacterium > Chryseobacterium endalhagicum. Next base: position 174,001 of record NZ_JAELVM010000002.1, read on the forward strand.
AAAAAACGGAATCATATTTTAGATTAGCCCCAAGAGGTCTGGGCTCATCATTATTTTCCTCTTCAAAAAGATAAACGGTCTGTAATGGAATGATCAATACATCCTTATTTTCCTGTAAAGAAATACTGTCTTTATCAATGAGTTGATTCAAAACTTCATATTTTAAATCTAAATCATCACCTCCCGCACTGGTTTTCAACCCCGTATTTGGGCTGTTTTCATTTTTCTTACATGAAATCATTAACAATAAGAACAAAAAAATGTAGTGTTTCATCTACTAAAGCTACGAAAAAAGGATCTTTTGAAAACATCAAAGCCGGAATTTCTTCCGGCCATGAGTTATTTCTTTTTTTTGGTTTTGGTTTTTGTTATCTTGCCTTTAATAAATTTTTTCCTGTTTTTCAAAAAATCTACCATAGCCTGATTGTAGCTGTATTTTTTTGCTTCTTTTAAAGGCCCGAATGCTTTTTTGTATTCCAGTCTGATCTCAAAAAGCAATGATTTTTGTATCAGGATCCTTGCGGTGTCAATTCCTTTGATTTTTAAAGCATAATTGATCAGCTTTTCAGCTTCATCAAGATCTTCATTATCCAGAAGACATTTAATGTAATATTGCGGGGTATTCAGATTGGCTACATTACACTGCATGGCTTCTTCAAAATATATTTTTGCTTTTTCGTAATCGGTCAGCATTTCGCTGTATATTCTTCCCATCAGGCAGAGGCTGTCTGCATCTTCGGGATCATAGGACAGGGCATAATTCAGTGCTTCCAGACAATCCGGAAGACTGTAAGGGTAATTGTCCAGTGCTTCGAAATAATATTTACTTTTAGTTAAGGTCATTTCTGTCGTTTTTGAGTTCTTTTTTCAGGATATTTCTCTGTTTTTTAAATGATTTATCCTGATGATTCTTTTTAAAATCTGTCCCGGAGAATGTACGGACCGGGCTTCCTCTCTGTACCTGCAGATGGTTATTCCACGTGTCCTGCATTCTTTTCTCAAGCTGTTTGATGTAAAGTCCGGTTACTTTTTCTTTCAGCCGCATCACCGCAAGCTTTTTATTTTCCAGCTGCGAACGTGAATCCTGTGCAAACACACTTTCGCCAGTCGGTAAATGAACGGCCCGGACTGCTGTATTTACTTTATTCACATTCTGCCCGCCGCTTCCCTGGCTTCTTGTCGTCTGAAACTGAATATCTTTTTCACTGAAATTGATTTTCTCCAATCCTTCCAGCTCGAAAACACCGATAAACCAGTTGCTTCTTTTATGCAGCTTCCTGAACGTACTTTTCCCGGTCCAGCAGATGCTTCCTAGCCATGTTTTTAAAAATCCATCCAGCTCTTTTGCCTTTAAAAGTATCGTTACCGACTTCAAAGTCAGATTTTCATCCCCATTTTCGCGGTGAATGATTTCGTAATCTATTCTATGATCTTTAATTTCCTCAAGGAAGACCTTCAGTACCTTCGCAGTCACCCACTGGCATTCTAAAGGTCCTCTTCCTGAAGTTATTTGTATGAGTTTTTCCATTTTTTAATTTACTTTTGGAATTTCACTTAATTTCGGATGTCCCACGGGATCAATTCCTTTCTGCAGGAGATCTTTGGCAGCCATTACCGCCCAGCATTTATCACTGGAATGAATATTTCTGTAAAATGTCAGTAAAAGCTCCGGCTTCACCACTGTAAAACCATTAATTTCAATAGTTTCCAGATCATTTCTTTCAAAAAAATCTATAGTGATCCGGTGAGATTTTCCGTTTTCCAGCTCTGCTGTTTTCTCATATCTGCGGAAGTTTTCTTCGCTCTGAAGATGGTCATAACGAGTCCATACTTTCTGAAAACCTTCCTGCTGAAGAATCATCACGGCTTCTGCTGCATTTTCTTTCTTTACAAAAACATCAATATCCTTGTGGTCATGGGCGTGTTTGTATTCTGTATGACCGGTTTCGGACATAAAATGCCATGCCCAGCCCCCTGAGATAATGACTTTATCTTTTAATTGATTTAAAATTTCAAGTCCGTGCAGGATTCTAAACTCCGGCCAGACTTCTCCGTATCTTTTTATATTATGAGGTGCTCCCATTTTTTTGTTTTTTGTTGATTAATACTGATAAGAATCTATATTAACATCGTTATTTATAAAACCTTATAGGTTCTTTGAAACCTATAAGGTTTGAGCCGCAGGTTTATCACTGAAAGCCGGATTGCTTCAACTGACAACTATCAAACCTGCAACTGAGTTATTTATCCATTCTCACAATTCTGGGCTGGAATGTTCCAAGAATATCTACCAGTTCACTCTGAGCATTCATCACATCATGAATGTCTTTGTAAGCCATCGGTGCTTCTTCTGTATTTCCACCCATTAAGGTGACTTTCTTCAGCTTCAGCTCTTTTTTGATGTCATTCTGAGTGAAAAGGCTTCTGCATTCCCCTCTTGAATGGGCTCTTCCTGCTCCATGCGATGCTGAATTCAGCGATTCGGGATTTCCTTTTCCACGAACGATAAAACCTTTTGCCGTCATAGAACCGGGAATCATTCCCAGCTCGTTTTTATGGGCTGGTGTGGCACCTTTTCTGTGAACAATCACTTCTTTCCCATTGTGAATTTCCTTCCATGCGAAATTGTGGTGATTCTCAATTCTGGCTTTCACTCTTCCACCCACTGCTTTTACCAATCTTCTGTGGATATCATCATGGCAGGCAGATGCGTAGTCTCCCGCAAGGTTCATCGCTGTCCAGTATTCCAGACCGAGATGGGTATTCAGATCCAGCCAGGCAAACTGCTGGGCTTCTTTTGGAAGCGGGCACTGCTCTGCAGCTACTCTTGAATAATACTGGGCAATCTCAGCTCCTAATCCACGGGAACCGCTGTGAGACAGTATTCCCAGGTATTTTCCTTTTGAAAGCCCGATCTGGTCATCCTCTTCTGTGATTTCCACTTCTCCGAATTCCACAAAGTGGTTTCCGCCGCCGGAAGAGCCCATCTGTTTAATGGCTTTTCCTTTTAATCTTCTCAAAACCGGGATCATACCGAAAGTATCTCTCTCAAAGATTTCATGATCTATATGAGATTTATGCGTTTCATACATCCCGAATTTGGTGTGTTCGGCAAGGACTTTTTCATATTTATCCCTTGCTCCGTCCAGATAAGAAACCGGGATATCCAGAATACTGAGGCTCATTCTGCAGCCAATATCCATGCCTACTCCGTAAGGGATCACTGCGTTTTCTACCGCAAGAACACCGCCTATCGGAAGTCCGTAACCGCTGTGTGCATCGGGCATTAAAGCTCCCTGCGTAGAAACCGGCAGTTTTAAAGCCGTGTACAGCTGGTTTTTGGCTTCTTCAGAAATGTTGGTTCCAAAAATCTGAAATGAGGCCCGCTGGGTATTGAGCATTCTTTTTTCTGTTTTTCTGGACGAAAGCAGGGATTCTGCAATCTGCCCGAAAGTCAGGTCTTTTTCAAAGGTCTCCGGATTCAGGAGGATTTCTTTTAAGATAGATTTTACATGGTGAATATTCTTCGTTGCAAAATTTCTTTTCATGACCTCCAAAGCCACATTGACACTTTGATTATTCGGATATCCGAGTTTTAATATATCTTTTCCTTTTAGTTTTAAATTTCCCATTGTTTTTGCTTTAAATAATTGGACCTATTCGTCCTCAAAATAAGCTGCAAGCTCTGTTGCAGACATCGTGCAGTTCGCATATTTCCTGCTTTTGATAAGATGAGTTTCATCATCCTTTAATTTCCATGGATTTGATTTACCATTGATTGTTTTCTGAATAATCCCGGACACTTTATAGCGGCTTAAATAGGATTCCAGCTCATCATATTCCTTTTCCAGTTCGGAATCCAGGGGTTTATAATGGGTAATCATGTTAGGTCTTACTCTGAGGGTAAATCTCCAGGGTTCGATGAATTCGTAGTAGATATCATTCCTTTTCCGGAACGGATTGTATTCTTCCTTTTTCAGAAAATATTGTCTTTCTCTGGATGTAAATCCCAATTTAGGATCGTTCCAGCCAAAGGAAGAAATCCGCTTCAGCTTTTGTTCTCTTTCCACATATATCTTCCGTCCGAACTTCCTCTTTTTTTTCAGGTAGTGCCGGCTTTGGGAATACATGAACGTGTTGATTTTGTTCAAAATTCCTTCGAAGAAATCTCCGTCTTTGGATCTTTTCACATCATCCCGGAGAACAAAAAATCTTACAAACCCTCTTTGATAAGGGTTTTCCAGAGGAACCCACGGAATATTTCTTCTGATATTCCACAGTTCTTTACTACGTGTATACTTTTTTCTTATCTGCTTTTCTACATGTTTTCTGCCTGTTCTTTTTCTGCTTCTGAGGCTTCTTAAACCATAGAGCAGCGCATTATTATTTTCCATGAATGAAGACACAAGATGTCAGATACAAGATCCAGGACTATGAATCTGTTTACATCTTTTCTTATTCAACTAAAATATAAGTTGATTGATTTACGATATGGAACAGCATGAAAGAATGACCATTATGATCTTTTCATCTGCTCTTTAAAAACACTAAAAAATTTCGGGGAAACTGGAGTTTGTATTATTGCGCAATAAAAAACCCGAAATCTTTACGACTTCGGGTTTTGATATTTCGTTGTACTATTATTCTAAGAGTATACCAAACCACGAAGCCTTACCACCATAAGCGGTACTCCAGCTAAAGAATTTTGTTTCAATTTGAACATTGCTTCGTTGTTTTTTAAATGGGTTAAACTTGATTTTCAGGTGCAAATATAATATTTTTTCTGAATATCAAAATATTTTTTTATTTCAAATGGATCAGGCTGAGAAAAATACCGTCTATCACTTGGGTCATTCTCGGGAGATCCAGCGTTTCTAAAGTGTCGGTGGGCTCATGATAATTTTTGTTTCTAAAAAATGACGTATCGGTGATCATCAGGGCAGAATATCCAAGTTTCCAATAGTTAAGATGATCTGAAAAATCTGTTCCTGTGACGAATTTCGGTGCGGTAAAAGTTTCTGTTTTAATCTGGTTGGCTTCTTTAAAATTTGTGGTGAAATTATTAACAAAATTTCCGGCACTGAACTTTTTAACCAGTGTAATGAAGTCTCCTTTATTGCCATACACCCAGGACAGCATGCCCAGCGGATAGCTTTGTGAGTTTTTTTCATCTTTAAAATATCCGATCATTTCCACACTTGCCATTCCGTAGACCTCAACATGATTGTCTTTCAGAGATTTGGCATGGATATAACTTCCCATATTTTCAGTTCGGAAGTACGGCGGCTCTTCGAGTGTATACGCCACAAGATCTATCCTGTAGTTCAGCTTCTGACGTTTAAGCATTCTTGCCAGCTCCAGCAAGGCTGTAACTCCCGTAGCATTGTCATCTGCTCCCTGCTGGTCTCCGCAAACGTCATAATGCGCTCCGATGATGATTCTTTTTTTATGCTCTGTCCCGAATGATGTAATGACATTTTTATAGATCTTTCCATCAACAGGATATTCCTGAAAGGCTGTACTGTCGCCATATTTACTGAAATTCTGACGGATGTATTCAGCCACAGTGTTCAGCTGGTCAATATTTTTATGGTTTCTGAACTCCGGAGTTTGTGTAAGAGCCGTAAGATGGCTTTTAACCAAATTAATATCAGCCGGAACCGGAGATTTCTGGACAGGCTTATCTTTACAATCTGCCGCAAAACAAAACACGGCTATAAAAATCAAGCCTGCAACAATAATGATCTTACTGGCTGCAGGCTTTATTAGGTTGTTAAAATTCATCTCACGGTTTGTTTTATGTTTGGAATTCCTGAAATTAATACTTTTCCGCCAAACCTTAATGAGACTGTAAGTTTTTATTTAATTTTCCAGAAATCTTTCCAGAATTTCCACGGCACATTTGGGAAGATTGGTTCCGGGACCGAAGATAAAATCGGCTCCGTTTGCATAAAGGAATTCATAATCCTGTTGTGGGATAACTCCTCCTACCACGATGGTGACGTCGTCTGCACCCAGTTTCTTCAATTCTTCCACGACTTGTGGAACCAGCGTTTTATGTCCTGCTGCAAGGGAAGAAACCCCAAGGATGTGGATGTCATTTTCTACGGCCTGTTTGGCGACTTCTTCAGGAGTCTGGAACAATGGTGCCACATCGACATCAAATCCCATATCTGCGAAAGCAGTGGCTACTACTTTTGCGCCTCTGTCGTGGCCGTCCTGGCCCATTTTAGCAACCATCAATCTTGGACGGCGTCCTTCTTCTTCTTCAAATTTCTGAGTCAGATGAAGGGCTTTTTCAAAATATTCGTTTTTCCCTGCATTCATAGCATATACTCCGGATATTGTTCTGATATTCGCTTTATATCTTCCAAAAGTTTCTTCCATGGCATCACTCATTTCGCCAAGGGTTACTCTTCTTCTCGCCGCTTCAATGCATAAAGCAAGAAGGTTTCCGTTTCCTGTTTTTGCACTTTCACGGATGTCGTTCAGGATTTCTGTTACGGCTTCCGGATTTCTTTCAGCTTTTATTTTTTCGAGTCTTTCGATCTGCTTTCTTCTAACTTCCGTATTGTCGATATCCAGAATCTCAATCCCGTCCTGTTTCAGGGTTGTTCTGAATGAATTTACACCAATGATAAATTCTTCGCCGCTGTCTATTTTAGCCTGTTTTTTGGCGGCAGCTTCTTCGATCCTCATTTTTGGAATTCCGGCTTCGATCGCTTTCGTCATTCCTCCTTCCTGCTCTACCTCATCGATGTATTTCATGGCTTCTTCAATCATCTGCTGGGTAAGGCTTTCCACAAGATTGCTTCCGCCCATAGCATCTACCACGTCACAGATTCCGCTTTCCTGCTGAAGGATAATCTGGGTATTTCTCGCAATTTTCGCTGAATAGTCAGTAGGAAGGGCGATGGCCTCATCCAGTGCGTTGGTATGCAGCGACTGGGTTCCGCCTAAAGCTGAAGAAAGAGCTTCAATAGCGGTTCTTGTAATATTATTGAAAGGTTCCTGTTCTGTAAGGGACCAGCCTGAGGTTTGGGAATGGGTTCTTAATGCCAGAGATTTCTGATTCTGCGGATTGAACTGCTGCAAAAGAGTAGCCCAGATGTATCTTGCGGCACGCATCTTTGCAATTTCCATAAAGTGGTTCATTCCGATGGCCCAGAAGAATGAAAGTCTTGGAGCAAAATCGTCCACATTCATCCCTGCTTTTATCCCTGTTCTTACGTATTCCAGACCGTCTGCAAGGGTATAGGCCATTTCCAGTACGGGAGTGGCTCCTGCTTCCTGCATATGGTATCCGGAGATAGAAATAGAGTTGAATTTTGGTATGTTTTGGGCAGTATATTCAAAAATATCTGCAATAATTTTCATGGAAGGTGCGGGCGGATAAATGTAGGTATTTCTTACCATGAATTCTTTGAGAATATCATTCTGAATGGTTCCTGAAAGCAATTCCTGCTTTACACCCTGCTCTTCTGCGGCAACGATGTAGAAAGACAAAATAGGAAGTACCGCTCCGTTCATGGTCATCGACACGGAAATCTGGTCTAATGGAATTTCATTGAAAAGAATCTTCATGTCTTCCACGGAATCGATGGCTACTCCGGCTTTTCCCACGTCTCCAACCACTCTTGAGTGGTCTGAATCATATCCGCGGTGTGTAGCCAGATCGAAGGCTACGGAAAGTCCTTTTTGTCCTGCTGCAAGGTTTCTCCTGTAGAATGCATTGGATTCTTCTGCTGTGGAAAACCCCGCATACTGTCTGATCGTCCACGGCTTCTGCACGTACATGGTGGAATACGGGCCTCTGAGGTAAGGAGCAATTCCTGGAGAAGTCTGCGTTAAAGGTTCATTTTTAACATCTTTTGGGGTGTAAGATGATTTTAACTCTAAACCGTCTTTTTCAAAATTATAGATTTCTCTTTCCAGAGGTTCCATATTAAAATCCGGCTTTTTCACAGAAATTGTCTTTCGCATTCCAATAATTTTTGTCTGCGTAAAGTTAATTTTTTTGAACGAAACATGAAACTTATGTTAACTCTCAGTTTTACTGAATTTTAAAGCATAAAAAAGACCGGACAAATGCCCGGTCTCCGTTATAGATGTACTTACTTATTATTTTTTGATCAGTTTTGTATTGTACGTGTTTTTGTCATCTTTAAGAGTGATCACATACATTCCTTTGATCAGTGATGCTACATTAATTCTGTTGCTACCGTCTGTCTGACCTTGCTGAACCAATCTTCCGTCTGCACTGAAGATGCTGTAATCCGCTTTTCCTTTCAGGTTCTTCACTTCTACGAAAGTATCTGCAGGGTTTGGATAAATAGAAACTTCTGAACCTTTTGGATTGTTCACATCATTTACTGCTAATCCGCTGGTGATTTTCACTGAAAGATCCATTACGCTTCCCGCCTGGTTGGTATTTCCACAAGCATTGGCCAAAGCTCCGTTGAAATTCCCGGCTACTCTCATTCTCAATAATTTATCACCGCTGTAAGCTGTTGCCGGAACAGTGAAACTGGCTGTTTCTGTTCTTGTTCCAGCTACAGAATTGGAGGTCATTACTTTTTCAGTGGCTTCAAAAACGCCGTTTCTGTTGTAATCGATCCATGCATTTACAGTAAACGGATACTGCCCATAACTGGAAGAACTTCCCGCCAATACGGAAATATTGTATTGAGTTCCTTTTGTAAGGTTGACGATCTGCGCTGCGTTTTCACTTACATCTTTGTATGATCTGAAAGTTCCGTCCTGATAGTTAACATTGGAAACCTGAACACGGGCAATGGTACCCAACTGGTTGATGCCTGTGTTTAGCAAACAGTAATCTATTCCTGTTTTTAATCCTTTTGTTTTGAAGGTATAATTCGTTGAGAAAGCTCCAGGCACGCTGTTTACTACAGCTGCCACCTGTACTTCAAAGTTTGTTTCATCTTCCAAACCTGTCAAAGCTACAGAATTCACTGTACTTGTTGTATTGGACCAGGTTGTAGTTCCTGCTTTTCTATAGTTTACAGAATAAGTAGCTGCTCCCGGTACGCTGTTCCAGGATACTCTTGCTGTAGTTTTGAACACCTCAGAATCTATTGCGGAAACGCCTGTTGGCGCAGCTGAAGTGGATGTCGGCGCTGTCCCGACGGTTACTGCCGGAGATACCGCATAGAATATATTACCCAATGCGGATATTCTTAATTTAACAGCTCCTGTTAAACTTGCAGGCATCTGAACTGTATAGCTTCCACTGTTTGGTACTGAAGCCGCAAGATCGGTCCACGTAACGCCGTTATCAGCGGTGTAATCTATTTTTACATTTGCTACATTATAAGGGGCAGCTGTTGTATTGGCCGCATCCCACTGAATGGTGTTTGATGCATTATTATACAATACTGAAGCCGCGGTAAGCCCGTTAAATTTGAACGGTCCATCGTTTCCTACCGTTACTGTAGTTTCCGAAGAAGAAACCATTGGTCTTACAGGGTTTGCATCCCTCAATGTTACAGCATATTTTAAAACTCTTGGAATATAAGACACGGTTTCCCAATTTGCCTTATCCGTAAGTTTTCCGTCCATTACAGCAGTAAAACTTGGGAAATATCTTCTTCCGCCTACTGTTCCGAAATATGATCTTGCTATACTTCCTTCGGTGTTGTATCCCCAACCGCTGTCTCCGGAAATGGTGTTGTTGCCTCCTACACTGTCATACTGCTCCCATGTGTAGGTAAACGGATCGCTCTGTGCATCTGTTGCGGATGCATCAAGATAGTAAGCTGTTCCTTTGGGAATAGTTTTTGCCGTAAGAGGTGAAATCGCAGGTGCTGTGTTGGTTGTAATGTCTTCGGATGTTCCACATGCTGTTTTCCCGTCCAGACTGGTTAATATCTGATTGATTGAGGAATAATGGAAATAAGCATCGGAGTTCATCTGTACATTATCTCCTGTAATTCCTGCATATGCCATGATGGTAGTTCCTCCTCCCGGTTCTATATTAACTCCTGAATTTTCAGATGAATGAGAGAATGTGTGGTTTCCACCAAGCTGGTGCCCCATTTCGTGGGCTACGTAGTCAATGTCAAATAAATCTCCTACAGGGTTTGTATTTTGAGTGAATGCGGATCCTTTAGCCAGGTTAGTGGCACTTGTAGGATCTTTACATGTAGATCCAATGGAACCTGCATTTCCGTTTCCTCCGGCAGCATTGAATACGTGCCCCATATCATAGTTTGCATTACCCACCACGGAGGTCAGGGTCTGCTGAAGGTTAAGATTTAAATTTCCGGTATATGGATCTGCTGTAGGATCTGTATATATAATGGCCGGAATATCCTGAATAATTGTTTTGATCCCAAATTCTTTTTCAAATACGCCATTCACACGGGTCATGGTGGCATGCATCTGGATTACCGTATTCACTATTCCTCCGGCAGGATCAAATTTCTTGGTATATTCTCCAGTCGTGGAAAGAGCCAGTCTATAGGTTCTGTATTTTGTAATGGAAGGTCTGTCGGTGATTCCTATATTGGAAAGATTATTTTTTCCATGAATTTCCAGTGATTTGATATCCTTGGTATTTTTCTCTTCTGTAGTACATTCAAATCCATTATCACTGGCTGTTCTTTTTGTTTTGTAGAACACCCCGTAAGTCTGCTTATCTGTAGTGATAGGCTCTATAAACTGAAATACTCCGTTTTTGATAATCATAGACTGTATCTCAGTAGGTGCAGTACTGAATCTTACATATTTGGCAGGATCATCAACTCCTACCCCTACATACGACCCCAGCTGGTACCTATCGGCCAGAGATTTTTCAGCAACAGGATTGCTGTATACGGCAAACTTTTCAATTTTTCCTTCCGCTGTAGGAAGAGAAACAATCACAGGTTTTGCGTCTTTACCGGTTTCTACAGCATCTTTCAGAATATTTCTAAGCGATGCCAGGTCTACTCTGTATGAGTATTGAACTTCAACTTCTTTTCTGATTTGAGAAGTTTTCTGGGATGCAGGTTCCCACCTTTGTGCATTAGCAGAAGCCAAACCGGCAGCCAGAGCACAAACTAGTAAAATTTTCTTTTTCATAATTCACATAGATTATTAAAAAATACTATCCATTTTTTACAAAAATAAAAATTTAAACCACATTACTATCACAAAAAAAGACATTTCATATTAAAATATTAAAATAAGGATGAAAGATTATTCCCAGCCTTCATTTTAGGATGTTGATATTTTCTTAAACATTTAAGAATAATTAAAAAGGCTGTTAAATAAAAAGACCGGACAAATGCCCGGTCTTCATTATAGATGTACTTACTTATTATTTTTTGATAAGCTTGTTGGTGTACGTGTTTTTCTCATCTTTGATGGTTACCACATACATTCCTTTAGTTAAACCAGCTACGTTAATGATCTGATCAGTAACATCACCGCTTTGAACCAATCTTCCGTCTGCGCTGTAGATTTTGTAATCCGCTTTTCCTTTAAGGTTGGTAACGCCTACAAAATTATCTGCCGGGTTTGGATAAATTTCAACTTCAGTATTGGTTTCTTTGGTTTCATCTACAGCCAGTGCTGATCCAAAAATTCTCACTGAGAAATCCATTACACTTCCTGCTCCGCTTGTTATGCTGCCGTTGGTACCACAAGCATTACTTAATGCAGAAGAATAGTTACTGGCTACTCTCATTCCCACAACTCTGTTTCCTACAAGTGCTGAAGCCGGAACGGTAAAGTTACCTGCAACGTTTCCTACACCTAAACCTCCTGACACCTGGCTGTAGTTGGTTGCAGGGCTGGTGTACACTTTTTCAGTGGATTCGTAAACACCGTTTCTGTTATAGTCAATCCAAACATTATAAGTCATAGGAGCACTCTGGTTGTACAATCCGAAAATAGTGATCGGATAAGAGTTTCCTCTGATCAGGTTGATTATTTTTGTAGGGATTTCGCTTACATCTTTGTAAGATCTAACGTTGGTATCGATGTGGTTCACATTGGAAAGCTGTACTCTTGCGATGTTTCCTACAGCATTATACCCTGTATTTAAGATACAGTAGTTGATTCCTGTTGCCAATGGTTTTGTTTTGAAAACATAGTTTGAAGAGTAGCTTCCAGGTACACTGTTTACAACAGCAGCCACCTGAGTTTCATAAGCTGATTCGTCTTCAAGCCCAGACACCAATAATGAGTTCGTTGTGCTTGTCGCGTTAGTCCAGGCTGCAGCCCCTATTTTTCTGTAGTTTACAGAATAAGTAGTTGCTCCCGGTACACTGTTCCATGAAATTACCGCTGAGTTTTTAAGAATATCCGCAGATGTAGTGGATAATCCTGTTGGCGCAGCTGTAGTAGAAGTTGGTGCAGTACCAATAGTTACAGCAGGAGATACTGCGTAGAAAATATTGTTGATTGCTGATACTCTCAATTTAACAGCACCTGTTAAGCTTGCCGGCATTTGTGCAGTATAGCTTCCTGTATTTGGTGCAGAAGCTACAAGGTCTGTCCATGTAGTTCCGTTATCTGCTGTATAGTCTATTTTAACGTTAGCCACATTATAAGGAGCAGCTGTAGTATTGGCTACGTCCCACTTAATGGTGTTTGATGCGTTATTATAAAGAACTGTAGCAGTGGTAAGACCGCTGAATTTAAATGGTCCGTCGTTACCTACATTTACAGTAGTTTCTAAAGAAGAAAGCATTGGTCTTTGTGCATTCTCATCTCTTACCGTTACTGCATAATGCAATAATCTTGGAACATAAGATACCGTTTCCCAGTTTGGAGTTGTATCTTGTGCAGGGTCGGTTTTTTTAGTCAGAGTTCCGTTCATTACCAAAGGCAGGCTCGGGAAATATCTTCTTCCGCTTGTTGTTCCGAAATAAGATCTCGTTAATGCTCCCATAGAGTTGTACCCCCATCCGGCATCTCCGGAAATAGTAGCATCATCATTTACACTGTCATACTGCTCCCAAGTGTATTTAATAGGATCTGTATCTGTTGCTGATGCCTCTAAATAATAAGCTGTTCCTTTTGGAATGCTGTATGCTGTAAGAGGAGCAATAACAGGTGCCGTGTTGGTTGTAATATTCTGAGAAACACCACAGGTTGTTTTAGAATCCAGGTTGTTAAGAATCTGGTTTACTGAAGCGTAGTGGAAATAAGCATCAGAGCTCATCTGTACATTATCCCCTGTAATTCCTGCATAGCCCATGATGGTAGTACCACCTCCCGGCTCTACATTTACATTGGAACCTTCTGTATTATGTGAGAAGGTATGGTTTCCACCTAACTGGTGTCCTAATTCGTGTGCTACGTAATCGATGTCAAAAGAATCTCCGGATGGAATTCCGTTGGCAGGAGAAGTAAATCCGGAACCTTTGTAAGCTACCGGCGAACCTTGGTTCAATGTCATATCATCGCTGCAGATACATCCGATACATCCGGCATTACCGCCTCCTCCATCAGCACCAAATAAGTGACCGATATCGAAATTGGCTTCTCCAACGTTGTTGTGAAGAACATTCATTAATTCTCCGTTCCACAATCCATCATCTACACCCGGTCCGGACTCTGAATAAGGATCTGTAGCCGCCGCAGGATAAATAATATTCTGATAATCCTGAAGAAGAAGTTTAATCCCAAAGTCTTTTTCGAAAACTCCGTTTACCCTGGTCATTGTATTGTTGATCTGCGTTACCGCTCCTGGAATACCTCCAAAATAAGCTGTATATTCTCCTGTAGTAGACATGGCCAGCCTGTATGTTCTGTATTTTGTGCTTGCCGGTCTGTTGGTAATCCCTACGTTAGAAAGATTTTTTTTTCCGTTCTGCTTTAAAAGCTGGATATCTTTGATGTTGGTTTCATTGGTCCCACATTCAAACCCCTGCTCGCTATTTGTTCTTTTTGTTTTATAGAATACTCCATAAGTCTGCTTATCTGTAGTGATAGGCTCTATAAACTGGAAAACACCGTCTTTGATAATCATAGACTGCATTTCCGTTGGAGATGTACTGAATCTTACATATTTAGAAGGGTCATCCACACCTACTCCTACATAAGAACCCAACTGGTATCTGTCCGCCATAGACTTTTCCATTACAGGATTGCTGTATACGGCAAACTTTTCAATTTTTCCTTCTGCTGTAGGAAGGGAAACAATAACGGCCTGCGCCCCTTTTCCTGTTTCTACAGCATCTTTTAGAATACCTCTAAGTGAGGCCAGGTCTACTCTATACGAGTATTTTACTTCAACCTCTTTTCTGATTTGAGATGTTTTCTGCGACGCAGGCTCCCATCTCTGTGCATTGAAACTGGCCACACCAGCTGTCAAAGCACAAACGAGTAAAATTCTTTTTTTCATAATGAACTACATGAATAGAATTAATAAATTTTAAATATCCACAACAAAAATAACAATTTACTACATAGCACCATTAAAAAAAGTGACTAATTTTAATTAAATTAGCCACTTTCGTTAAAATTTTATTTTTTCTATTTATTTATTAATTCCCATCTCATATAAGGCAAATGATATAAGATCCGCATTTTCGCTGATCACCTGATCGGTTGCTCTTCCTGCTCCATGGCCTGCATTTTTCTCAATTCTCAACAGAATTGGATTTTTACAGCCTTGTTTTTCCTGCAGCTCTGCCCCAAATTTAAAGGAGTGCGCCGGAACAACACGGTCATCATGGTCGCTGGTAATGATCATGGTGGAAGGATAGCATGTTCCTTTTTTCACGTTGTGAACCGGGGAATAGGATTTAAGATATTCAAACATTTCTTTGCTGTCTTCCGCCGTTCCATAGTCGTATGACCAGCCTGCACCTGCTGTAAATTTATTGTATCTCAACATGTCCAGTACGCCTACTCCAGGGAATGCCACTTTAGCAAGATCCGGACGGATGGTCATGGTAGCTCCTACAAGCAGTCCTCCGTTTGATCTTCCTGACAATGCCATATATTCTTTTGACGTATAGCCTTTGCTCTGCAGATATTCTCCGGCTGCAATGAAATCTTCAAAAACATTTTTCTTCTGGGTCTTCGTTCCTGCATCATGCCATTTCTTCCCGTATTCGCCGCCGCCGCGGATGTTTGGTACCGCATAAATTCCTCCGTTTTCCATCCAGATCGCATTCACTACTGAGAATGAAGGCTGAAGGCTGATATTGAATCCACCGTAGGAATAAAGAATGGTAGGGTTTTTACCGTTAAGCTTCGTTCCTTTTTTATAATTGATCATCATCGGGATCTTGGTTCCGTCTTTTGAGGTATAAAACACCTGCTCAGAAACATAATCATCCGGATTGAATTTCACTTTCGGCTTCTGATAGATTTCCGATTTCCCTGAATCTGCATTAAATTTATAGGTAGTTCCCGGAGTGATGTAGTTGCTGAAAGAGAAATAAAGTTCTTTTTCCTCTTCTTTTCCGCCAAAACCACCGATATTTCCTTTTCCAGGAAGCGTAATTTCTCTTACCAGTTTTCCTGTTTTATCAAACTGCTTCACCTGGTCAATAGCATCAATCATGTAGGTTGCAAAGAAATATCCTCCGCCTGAGGAGATTCCCAAAACATTTTCTGTCTGCGGGATCACATCTTTCCAGGTATCCGGAGAAGGGTTTGTGATGCTGGTTTTTACCAGACGCATATTCGGTGCGTCTTTATCGGTGAAAATAAACAGGTCATCACCCTGCGTATCCACAATATTGGCATTGATATCAAATCCTTTAACGATCTGAACGAAATCACCGCCTTTCTTTAAGTCTTTGATATAAAGCTCATTCCCGTTCGTTGCGTTGGCAGCAGAAACAATCAGGTATCTCTGGTCTTCAGAAACACCGGCACCAAGGTATCTTCTCGGAGTTTTGTCGCCCCCGAAGATCAGCTTGTCTTCTGCCTGTTTTGTTCCTAATTTATGGAAGTACACTTTATGCTTGTCCGTCATTCCGGAAAGTACGGTTCCTTCTTTCGGTTTGTCGTAGCTTGAATAATAGAAACCTTCATCACCCTGCCATGAAATTCCACTGAATTTTACGTCCAGGATCGTCTCATCGATCTGCTTTTTCGTCACAGCATCTATGATAATGATCTTATTCCAGTCGCTTCCGCCTTCAGAAATGGAATAAGCCGCAAGGTTTCCTTTTTTGTTGAATGACAGATTGGAAAGTGAAGTGGTTCCTTTTTCTGAAAATTTATTCGGATCTAAAAATATTTCCGTTGCTTTTGTCTTGTTGTTCGTTCTGTATAAGATCGACTGAGCCTGAAGACCGTCGTTCTTGTAATAATAAGTATAATCTCCTTCTTTGAAAGGGGCTGAAATTTTTTCGTAGTTCCAGATATCTTTCAGCTGATCCTTGATTTTGTTTCTGAAAGGGATCTTTGAAAGGTAATTCTGGCTGTACGCCACTTCTTCATCTACCCATTTCTTCGTAGCATCAGAATCATTTTCCAGATCTCTGAAAGGGTCAGAAACAGCATTTCCAAAATAGGTATCTGTCTGACTTCCTTTGATCGCTTTAGGATAATTCATTTTTTGAGAATAAAAAGTTGCTGAAAAAAGAACTCCAGCAGTTAATAAAAAAGGTTTAAAATTCATAATCAAGGGTTTTATCAAAAATACGTAAAGTATGTGGAATAAAAAAAGCCCTGAGACCAGAGCTTTAATCAGATATATTCATCTTATTATTTTGTTCCGAAACTTTCGAAATAGAAATCAGTTAATCCTGAAACTATTTCATCCGGACTTCCGTTCCAATAGTATATTTTTCCGCCCTCATTCAACTGATACAGGCTGAATTTCTGTTCTGTTACTACGGTTTTATCTGCATTTTTAAAGTCCTGAACACTTTGAACCAGATATTTCTTAAGCTCTTCAGGTTTTACCGTTTTAATATCGCCTGTAGGAATATCCGAGAATTTTGCAGGAACTTTGAAACTTACCGAATACGTAACCTCAGCGATTTTCTGGTCTTCAATGTATTCATTCTGAACAACTTTCACGTCTTTCACGGTCAGTTTTCCGGCTTTAAAATTTCCCATCATGGCTGTAAAGTAATCTTCCGCTTCTTTTCTGCAGGCATCCGCCGTGGTTTTGGAAAATGCAGATAAAAAGTTGTCCGTACTTTCTTTCATCATGTCCTGGCTGACGGTTTTAAAATCTACCTGATAAGCGGTTTCTCCCTCCACTGTAGGTTTTAAATAGTCATTCAGTTTGTCTAAAACAGCGGTATCATTACTGACAAAGGTTCCGAAATACATTTCAAAAACTTCCTTCGGGTTCTTTACTTCTGCCTGTGCTGCGAGATTCTGGCTCATCACTCCCAGCATAAGGAATAGAATAATTTTAAACAATTTCATAATTAATATTTTGTATGATCTGATGCAAAAAAAAGCCCTTGAAATTCAAGAGCTGTGTATATTTTAATAATTTTCTTCTTCTCCCTTCATCTTCTCTGCATTTTCCGCCATGATCACAGAATCGATCATATCAGAAATATCTCCGTTCATATAGGCATCCAGATTATACATAGATTTGTTGATTCTATGATCCGTTACCCTTCCCTGAGGATAGTTGTAGGTTTTGATCTTTGCAGAACGGTCACCCGTAGAAACCATGGATTTACGCTGTGCGGCAATATCTCCCTGAACTTTCTGCAATTCTATATCATATAGCTTGGTTCTCAGCATTTCCATGGCCAGCTCACGGTTAGCCAGCTGGGAACGTGCCTGCTGACAAACCACCACCATTCCTGAAGGTTTGTGCGTCAGCTGAACTTTAGTTTCAACCTTGTTTACGTTCTGACCTCCGGCTCCACCTGAACGTGATGTCTGCATTTCGATATCTGCAGGATTCAGTTCAAAATCCACCTCCTCAGCTTCCGGTAATACGGCAATCGTGATGGCAGACGTATGAACTCTTCCCTGAGATTCTGTTTCAGGAACACGCTGTACACGGTGAACTCCGGATTCGAATTTCATAATTCCGTAAACGCCTTCTCCTTCTACTTTCATGATAAGTTCCTTGTAGCCTTTTGCTGCTTCATTAGAATCCGTTACTTCATGTCTCCAGCCTTTCGTTTTGAAATACATGGTATACATTCTGTACACATCTTCCACAAAAATAGCAGCTTCATCACCTCCTGTTCCGGCACGTAATTCTACAATAACGTTTTTGTCATCTGCAGGATCTTTAGGAATCAAAAGAACTTTCAGCTCTTCTTCCAATCCGGGAAGTTTAGCCTGAGCTTCCAGTTTTTCTTCTTTAGCAAGATCTACCAGATCTCTGTCTGAGCCATCCGCGATGATTTCTTCAGATTCTTCGATCGAATCTAAAGCACCTTTGTACTGGTCATAAACTTTTACAATTTTGCCCAAATCACTGTATTCTTTGTTCAGAGAAGAATATTTTTTTTGATCTGAAATGATATCAGGCTGTATAATAAGGTCGGCAACCTCATTATATCTTTGTTTAATAGCTTCTAATTTTGGAATTAATGATTTAGACATTCTGCAATTTTTGAGAGTGCAAAGATAAGAATTATTAATTCAAAACTCAATGCCATTTTTATAAAGTATAAGTATTTGGGATCTATTCTTTTGCCTTGAAGCAAAAGAATCAAAAATTGTCTCCATAAAGTCGACGAATGATATTTCAAGACCTGGAAACTTCCGCTAAAAATAAATCCTGCTCTCTAAAAATTCTAAAACTTGCGCGGATGTACACTTACTTCTTCGTTTCAATTCCCGTCCCGCGCTTCAGACAGTAGAATTTTCTTAACGTTCACAGAATTTATTTTCTTAACGCTCCATTTTCCTATGTCAATTTATCGCAGTTACTACAATCAATCAGTATTCGTTCAAATAATCAACAGTATTAAATTTTATCGAAGATAAAATCCTTGCGTCTTAATAACACATTGCTTGAAAAAAATAGCGTTTTAGCGATAACCAACAATTTACAGAGATTAATCTCCAAAATATTGTACAATATTCTTTTGTCTTGAAACAAAAGAATCAAAAATTCAAGACCGGGAAACTTCCGCTAAAAATAAATTCTGCTCTCTAAAAATTCTAAAACTTGCGCGTATGTACTGTTGCTTTTCGTTTCAATTCCCGTCCCGCGCTTCAGACAGTAGAATTTTCTTAACGTTCACAGCATTTATTTTCTTAACGCTCCATTTTCCTATGTCAATTTATCGCAGTTATCAAAATCAATTAGTCATCGTTCAAATAATCAGCAGTATTAAATTTTATCGAAGATAAAATCCTTGCGCCTTAACAACATATTGTATGAAAAGAATATCGCCTTAGCGATAACCAACAATTTACCGGAATTGATTTCATAAATATTTTATGAGATTCTTTAGCCTTGAAACAAAAAGTTTCTATTTCTAACACCTTATTATTGAACATTTTTAAAAAACTTCCTGTCAATTAAATATAAAATCAATCCAAAGGCGACAATTCCAAGCCCTATGATGCTCTCTTTAGGGTTATGAATTAATGTAAAATAGAGAATATAGATGCTGAAAAGGAGAAAAACGGTTGGGAAAACATAGAATACATTGGATTTAAATATTTTCCGCTGGCTTTTTTTAAGGAAGAAAACTGTAGAAATGGAAAGGCTGGCGAATAACTGAAGGATAAAAGCAGTGTACACGAAGATTTCTTTAAAACTACCCGTCAGAATAATTACTGAAGCAATCAAGGCATGGGCAAAAATAGCTCTGACCGGAATTCCTTTTTTATTATTTACAGCAAGCGACCGCCAAAGATGATTTTCTTTTGCAAAAGCCTGTGTAAGCCTCGACCCTACCCAAAGATAACCACTGATGGTAGCAATCAGCTGTAAGGCGATAAAAACATTGACAATTTTTCCAAAGCCGTTCCCCAGCATATTGCCCGCCGCTTCACCCATCACATCTTCTTTTCCGGCCATCTGGCTTACAGGGGCATGTTTCAGCATAATAAAATTAACCAGAAGATAACTTACCGTCACAAAAACAGTTCCTGCTATTAAAGCCCGCGGAAGATTTTTCTGAACATCTTTTATTTCACCCGCAATATAGGACGCAGAATTCCATCCTGTATAGGAATAAGTCACAAAAACCAGTGAGGTTGCAAATGCGGGAAGCATGATCTCGCCCTGCCAGCTGTTTCCAAATTCCAGGCTGTTTCCGGCATCAGAGCCAGAAAGAAACACGCCTAAAATAACCAGAACAATGATAAAAGCCACCTTGATAAAGGTGAAAAAATTGTGAAACCGGCTCGATGTTTTAAGGCTGAATGATAAGGCGGCCGCCACAAGAAAGATAATTCCAATGGCAAAACCGTTTCCAAAGGTGTAATTAAAAGCTGAAAGGTATTTTGACATCGCAAGCGCGGCCAAAGCAACCGGTGCAGAAAATCCTATGATCAGGGAAATCCAGCTTACAAGGTAGCCGAATATGGGATGATAAGTTTCTTTGAGATAAATATAATCGCCACCATTCCCTTTGAAATAAGAGCCGAGCTCGGCATAACAGAATGCCCCGAACAAAGCCAGAATCCCGCCGATGATCCACAGCAGAAAGATGCTGTAGGTATTGGTGATATCAGACAACTGGAAACCTAACGTCGTGAAGATCCCGGTCCCAATCATATTGGAAACTACAATAGCGGCGGCCGTTTTCCAGCCTATCTGATGTGAAGCAGTACTCATTCAGCAGTTTAAAAATTAAAGTTAAGCCTTCCGAAGAAGTAATTTCCCAGTGTTCCCATCTGAACCGGAGCATATTTGAACACTCCATAATAGGAATTCTCATAGATCTGCAGGTCAGGAAACACATCAAAGGCATTATTGGCTCCTACGGTCAGATTAATATTTTTCGTTATATCATAGCCTACACTTACGTCTGTAACCACTTTAGGCGAAAACTTCTGAACCTTTCCAAATGGGTAGCCGTCTCTTATGACCTGACCAAAATACGTATTTCTCACCATGAAATTGAATTTTCCAACGGCATAATTCAATCCGAGCGATGCTTTTGTCTTAGGCGAAAGGGTTTCTATGATATTGATCTGATCCGGTCCGAAGAATTGATCCTGTGTAGGCACCAGCTTTTCAGGAAAGTGGAAGTCTGTGATCTTGGTTTCCGTATAGTTTCCGGCTAAATTGATGTTTAAATTTCCGCCGCCCAGTTTCAAGTCGTAGGCGATGACCAGGTCTACTCCTTTGGTTTCCGTATCAATGGCATTGGCAAAAAACCTTCCGCTTTCTACATTGTACGGTTCCAGTCTAGGGTCTGTAATATTGCTGGTAATAACAATTCTGTCTTTCACCTTGATCCAGTATCCATCCACAGTAACCGACAGCCTGTTTAGAGGTCTCAATGTAAATCCGGCACTGGCATTCACTGAAGTTTCCTGCTTCAGCTTATCGAATCCCAGTGCTCTGGCCGCGTCACTGTCATTTCTGAAAATTCCTTTTGTTACAATTCCTGATCCTGAAGTTGAAATATCGGCATAGGAATTATTAAAATACTGCTGCTGAAGGGATGGCGCTCTGAAACCTGTTCCTATCGCCGCTCTTATTGCATAATTTTTGATAAACTCATACCTCACGGCCAGTTTTCCGTTCAGGGTGTTCCCAAAATCTGAATAATTTTCAAATCTTCCGGCAAGGTCTATATTTAATTTTTTATCCAGATCATAAGAAACATCTGCGTATACTGCCGCTGAATGTCTGGATTTCTTCAGGGCATTATCCGGTGAAAAACCGATAAACGACTGTGATCCTCCATTTGTCCCATCCACTATAGATCCGGGACCTGCGGGATTTCCATTCACATCATACCTGGTGTAAGAAGCTTCATCTCCAGCTTTGATCTGGTATTGCTCAAAACGGAATTCTCCTCCGAATGCCACATTAAACTGATTCAAATTTTTAGAAACATCAAGATTTACCGTATTCTGAAGGAAACTGTGAGCTCCCGCATAGAAACCTGTGGGAGATTTTGCACCTAAAGAAGCATTATTGGTATTATTGACATTATAGTTGAAGGTATTGCTTCCGAATGTATTGCTCAGGTCAACCAGCCAGTTATTAACATTATATTTAGCACCAACGGCATAGGAAAAATCGTAGACCTGCGATCCCAGGGAAGCCTGAAAACCGTTTGGGTAAATAGATTCAACCACATTGGATTTTTCACCCGGCAGCCTTCTGAAACCAAAACCTTTTCCTTCTTTAATGCTGAATCCTCCGAAAGAATAGAGTTTAAAACTTTCACTTAAAGGATATTCGGAATTAAAAAACAGTTGAGCCTGTCTGATCTGGGCATCCCCGATCTGGAAGTTAAAATCATTGCGGGTAAGCCCTCTTCTGGCCAGTTCCTGATCATCAGCCAGTCTTGCGGCATCAGGATCAGCCGCAAACGCATAGGCAAAATTGTCTCCGAAAATATCCAGGTCATGATTCTGGGTTCTCGTTGTCTTTCCTCTGTGGCTGAGCTGTAACGAAAGATTTACATAGCTGTCCTTTTTTCCAAGAGAAGATCCGTAATTGATTCCAGCCTGATAGGTTTCACCGTCATTTCTTCCACTGATTCCGTAAGAAGCTGATGCAGATGCTCCGATATCTTTTTTCAGAATAATATTCACGACTCCGGCAATGGCATCAGAACCGTACTGGGCTGCTGCTCCATCCCTCAATACTTCAATCCGGTCAATAGCGATCACCGGAATGGTACTGAGATCCGTTCCTACAGATCCGTTTCCTACCGTGTTCTGATAATTCACCAGGGAAGTGGTATGCCTTCTTTTTCCATTAATAAGAACAAGCACCTGATCTGGCCCCATTCCTCTTAAAGTGACAGGATCAATATGCTCTGTCCCGTCTGAAGCCGATTGTCTCACCGTATTAAACGACGGAATCACATAGTTCAGAAGATCCTGAACGGTAGTCTGAGGCGCAGATTTCTGCAGTTTTTCTATATTGATAATATCTACAGGAACCGGAGTTTCCAGCTTTGTTCTTTTTGCATTCCGGTTTCCTACGATCACTACGTCTTCAATCTGGGTTCCTTTTTCCTGCTCCTGGGCACTGACCAAAACTGCTCCCAGAAGTATAACCGACAGGCTTAATTTTTTCATCTTTGTCTCTGAATTTTAATAAACAATCCTTCCACGGACCTCATCCGCAGCTAAAAAAGACTTCAAGAAATGGAATTGTTGTCAGAATATTGACTTTTCTCATCTTCCCCTCAACGGGTTGGAATTAGCACCTTTACACTTTTTAGAGCCGTGCAGGTTGCTAAGGTTTCATAGGGCCAAATCCCTCCA
This sequence comes from Chryseobacterium endalhagicum, assembly GCF_016745235.1. Taxonomy (GTDB): domain Bacteria; phylum Bacteroidota; class Bacteroidia; order Flavobacteriales; family Weeksellaceae; genus Chryseobacterium; species Chryseobacterium endalhagicum. The sequence goes on from NZ_JAELVM010000002.1 coordinate 197,320, forward strand.
CCTTTCTTGATAAATCTACTGCAAAAGTAGACTAATCTTTTTAATTGACCAAAAAAGAGGATTACAAGATGATCTTGCAGAAGTTTTTTAAGTTAACCGCTGATTTCACAGATTTGCACGGATGACTGTGTTGAATTTAACATTATAAAGATTAATTCAGAAGTGAAACGCAGCCTGCTTAAAACATAAAAATCTGTGGTCAAAAAAATAAAAAAGGGATAACTTTCATTACCCCTCCTATCTTTTATTTAATAATCATCTTCTGGATTGCAACCCCTGTTTCAGAGCGGAGATGAACCAGATAAGTTCCCGGCGGATAGCCTGCTTTCAATTCGTAGGTTCCGTTTTCATTGTTTAATTTAAATGAATCCAGTTTTTTGCCACTCATATCGAAAATAGTGATCTCCCCATTTTTAGCTTTATGATAAATCAATTTGGCGACCCCGTTTTTCACCGGGTTATCAGCAATCTGAAGTGACAGTTTATGAACTGCATTTACATCAACTGTTGAAAGTGCCCCTGCATAATTTCCGAAAATCCTGAATTCTCCCGGCTGCAGCATAATCGGAGTTGTTGTAGAGGCAAAATTTGAGATAGAATTATCCATTAAGTTCTGCCACTGCCCCGCATAAGGAAAGTAAGGAACCACATTCTGGGCAGCCGTTGTATAATTAGCTAAAACCACGACATTCTTCATTCCGCTGATTGAAGGATCATAAACATAAATCCTGGTAATCAATCCATTCGGATCATTCGTAAGATTGTTGGATTCAATACTGTATGTTTTTGATTTGAAAACCTGATGGGCATTTCTGATGTTGATTATTTTAGCCCAGGTATCATAAATGGCTTTTCTGTTCGCATTGGTATCATATCCTAAAGTAAAGGCAACAGGCTTTTCATCGGTACGGCATCCGCTGTTGATGGAACCGTCCGCACATCTGTTGATACTGAATTCATAGCCAAGCTCGCCAAACTGCCAGATCATTTTCGGACCAGGAATGGTGAAAAATGTGGCACCGAAGGTTTTCATTCTCTCAAGGGCTGTATTCAGATTTGTTATGTTGTAGCTTCCGTTAACGGCTCCGTAAGCAAGATTTTTAAACATCAGTCTTTCTTCATCGTGGCTTTCTCCATATCCTACCGCATGCATATTGGTAAATCCGTGAAGGGAGTGGTTCATTCTGTCATAATTGCTGTTATCCACATACCCCATCGTGTTTTGATTGTAAGGCTCGGTCTGTTTATTCCAGAGCATTACTCCTTTTCCTTCTGCAACTCTGTAATTTGCCCATTGCTGTTCTTCCGCATCTGTTCCCAAATGCTCAAAGATCATATAAGAATTGGGATCTATGGCCCATTGTCTGTCCGCATAATGTTTCAGAATATCTACTCTGTCCTGCTGATAGGCATTGGTACAGCTTTCATCATTTTCAGAGCAGTTTTGGGTAAATCCTTTGGTCAAATCCCATCGGAATCCATCGATATGATATTCCGTAAGCCACTGCTGAAGGCTTCTTTCAACGTAATATTGCGTTGAAGGACTGCTGTGGTTAAAATCATTAAACACATTGTACGAGTGCTTGGGAACCTGGTTGAAATAAGGATTGTTAGCAGCAATATCTCCGAAACCATCTCCATCCGGATCAATATTCCAAAGTCTGGCCAGTGGTGAACGGCCCGTTGCATGGTTGAATGCAATATCTAAAATCACAGCGATCCCGTTCTGATGACACATATCTACAAATTCTTTGAATTTTTCAGGAGTTCCGTACGCTTTATCCAGTGCGTAATGGAAGGAAGTATTATAACCCCATGACAGATTTCCTTCAAATTCCATGATGGGAAGCAGCTCAATTGCGTTGATATTTAAATTCTTCAGGTAAGCTATTTTGTTGATCAGCGACTGCCAGTTTTTTTCCTGGGTAAAATCTCTCAGCAGCAATTCATAAACCACCAGATTTTCTTTAGCCGGTCTCTGAAAATTCGTCACCTGCCAGCTGTAAGGTACCTGTCCGGTTTTGATTGTAGAAACCTCAAAACTCTGACCCGCAGGAAACGGCGGCAAATTCGGATAGGTTGAAGCCGAGATCCACTGATCATCATATGACGAAAGTATCTGCGGTGAATACGGATCGGCCACAATTTTCAGATCATTTGTTCTGTACTGGAAGGTATACAGCTGCTGAGGAGTCAGTCCGGTCAGCTCAATCCAGTAAAGGTCCGGATTTGTGATATCTCTTTTCATCAAATAGGTATCGTTTACCGTCCAGTTATTAAAACTTCCGATGACATGAACGAAGTTTTTATGCGGCGCGTACAGAGCAAGGCCTGCTTTTGTGGGGTCTGCAGGATCGTAATTAATTCCCTGACGGATCCAGCCAGGAACCGCTTCTGAAATTACCGTTCTTGGCGTCTGCAGCATAAATGTGACATTCCTTGAATTGGAATTTGCATCTGTTGCAATCAGTTCCATATTAGCATCCTGGGTTACTGTATAGCTGTAATTATAGGATTGTGAAGGCGTCACTGTGGAATTGATTGCCGTTCCGTTAGCCTTCAGCTGAAAGGTGGCATCAACATTTGTTGTCGCCGTGATATTAATTGAATTTCCTACAGGGACCGTCGTAAGACTGTTTGCCAGCGGATTGGTCAGATTCAGATTTAAAATACCGACATTGACAAAAATATCCGGCGAGGTCTGATGCGAACCCGTTTTATCTTTTAACAGGAAACCAAATCTTCCGATTCCCGTTCTTCCGTAGAAAGTTGTTGGGGTAAACGTTAAAGAATAAGTGTCAGTTCCCGAATTATAATTAAGTTTATTAAGCTCATTGGAATTGTTCCAGCTTCCATTGGTAGGGCAATCCTGACTGCTCTGATAGTTGGTATCAAAAGACCACGACCAGATATACACGGCATTGTTGGAGACACCCCATGCTGTTTCATCAATCTGATTCCCTGGAACTGTTAATGTTATAGCATCAGTTTCATTGAATGGGTTGGGCGTTATGGTATAGTTGATCTGCCCGAAAACAAGTGCGGCAACAAACAGATAAACAAGAGAATAAAACTTTTTCATTTATTTATTTTTATCGAATATAGGATTTATTTTCTTTTTTATACTTCATTTTAAAGTGAAAAATCAATACAAAAAAGGCTCATGAAGAAATTTTCACAAGCCTTTCCGATAAAAGTAATTATAATGAACTATTTTTTTATTTGTTGTATTTATCCTGAACAACAAAGGGCTTTCCTAAAAAAGCCCCCGCTGATCAATCAAACGTATCGGGACTAGTTTTTAATCAATTTCTTAGAAAAAATCTGTCCGTTCTTTAACTTTAATTCTACAATATAAATTCCATTGGGAAGTCCGTTCATATTGATCTGGTTATTTGAAAACTGCATATTATTCAGCCTCTGCCCTACCATATTGATCACGCTGATGCTCTCAATCAGTGAATCCGATTTCACATTAACAATACCGCTTGTCGGGTTTGGATAGATGCTTGTGGTCTCCGTATTTCTGATAATATCTGAAGTTCCCAGTGCAGATGCCGTTTTAATACATCTTACTGCGGAACCCTGTCCTCTCATTGCTCCCGCAGAAGGATTGGCAATGGTAGAACCAATGTATAAGTATTTTCCTCCTAAGCCTGATGTGTCTGAGCTCCAGAAGTATCCTCTTTGCCCTGTAAAGGTAAGGGCACCGCTTGAAGAGCTTCTGTACCCTGATGCAGGAAGTTTCAGACGGCTGTTATACGCTGTTCCCGGATTTGCTATATTTTCTGAACTTACAATACCAGCCCATTCCGCCTGGGAAGGCATTTTCCAGCCCTGCCCCAAAGCACGGCAAGGATCTGCTCCTACTGTACCTGAAATATTGGCCGGACTCGTGGCCGTCCATTTATCGGTAGATGCGAAAACATCCCACCATGAAGCTGAACCTATGATAAAGGCATTTGAACCAGCCAATCCATCCGGTGAGTTCGGCGATGTAGGTGCTGCCGTAGCCGAATTTCTAAGCTGGTGACCGTCATCCCATCTTCCCCACTGGAAAAGATCTCCGTAAGAAGTGTCATCGCCTAATGAAGTGGCTACCCCAGAGCTTCCGAGATTCTGCTGCAGCCAGATGTTTCCGTCCCCGCCTCTTACCGTTGCATAGGTTACCTGCTGCCCCTGATACGTGAACGTGACACAACCGGTATCTCCCGGGTTACTTCCCGGATCTGTATTCGTACAGCCTGGCGGAACTCCGTCCAAAGGAATTCTTTTCACCCTGGTAACGTCTTCTGAGTAAGCCAGTACGAGGTAATTATTAGTGCGGTCTATAGCCAGATCATTAAATTTGGCTTCCCCTGCGGAAATAAAATCTCCTCCTAAAGTGATCCAGTTTTGGGTAGCGGCATCAAATTTATAAGCCGTATTTCTGAACAGATTATCATTTTCAAAACGGCTGGCGACTACATACGGCTGGCCTGCCTTGGTAACGGTAATGGCTACATGCTGAACTCTTCCGCTTGAAAAATTAGCCTGACCAACCTGTATCCACGCTGTTCCGTCAAATTTCTTGACATTCAGTTTCTGTTCGTTGGCAGAACTGGAAACGTAAGCAACATAAAGATTGTTATTCCCGTCGATAGCAATATCCGATGTGTACTGTTCTGATGAAGAAGCAGCATCCACAATGCTTCCTCCTACCAGCGTCCAGGTATCGGTAGATGCAGCAGAAGTACTGTTCTGGTATACTCTTACGCCCGCAGAAACATTACAGGTATAGACTCTTTCATTCGTTCCGATCACCAATTCGGCAAAGGAAGCCCCGTTTGAAAAGCCTGTATTTCCTACCTGTTCCCATGCTCCGTTTACAAAACGCTGCACGGTTCCTGAGTTCTGACCTCCAAACGTAAATAAAGTATTGGAAGGAGAAACCGCAGATGCATGATAATTGGCAGAAGATTCTGTAGCTTTTGGAAGCTGTGACCATGAAATTCCGTTAAACTGGTGAACAGCAATTCCGGTCCCCGGATATCCAACCTGATGGGTATAAAAAATATTTCCGGTCCCGTCGAGAGATAGAGAATTAAAAGTAGCAGTGCCCTCCGTTATTCCGGGAGATCCTCCTACATAAGACCATGAATTTCCGTTGAATTTCTGTACAGAGCCTTTCGAAACAGAAGTATCATAATAAGAAAGATAATAATTTCCTGTCTGATCCACTACCAGATTATTATAGCTGCTTCCTCCTGCGGAAACTCCCTGCGCACCTCCTACATCCTCCCATTGCTGGGCATATAGATAACTTCCTGCAATGGTGAGCAAGGCTAAACCGGCTCCTATTTTACGCATCACAAAATGTAAATTTTGAAACATATTTAATATTATTTTTAATTATTCTAAATTTAATTTAATTTTGCGCAAAATTACCCCACATTATTAACCGTGAGTTATCATTTTCAAACTTTCTGTTATCCGGTGTAAGGGTTTTATTTCAAATTGTACCATGCCCGTAAAAACATTTCCTATGAAGAATCTCTCCAGGAGCGGATTGCTGTTCAGTTCCGACCATATCAAGATCATCATGCAGGAAGACCAGCAGCCTGAAAAGTTTTCAAGACTGCATATGATTGAAAGTAAGGCCAGTTTCAGCCTTCTTTTCCTGCTGAGTCCCAATATCAGGCTGGAAGCCAATGACTGTGATACGAAATTCCTGTTCAGGAAGAACCAGTACATTCTTCATTATTCCTCACAGGAGAGTACGGCAGAGCTTTGGTCGGAAAATCAGGAAACCATAAGGTATTTTCAGATCCAGATCAATTACCAGTATATTTTCAACCTCATCGATCCGGAATCCAGCAAAGAGAATGCAGATATTCTGGAAAATATGATCAGGAATAATTATATTTTCCTCCATAAGAAAACACCGCCGTATATGACTGTGGAAATGCATATGATCTTAAATGAACTGATCAGTGATTCTAAAAAAGGGATGATGCAGAGATTATTTGTGGAAGCGAAAATTATTAAGCTCCTCATTCTTATTTTTGAACAGTTCAATGAAAAAAATACGGTGCAGGCTGAACCCGGAACGTCTTATGTGGTGAAGAAATTCATTGATGAAAATTACCACAAAAATATCCGTGCGGAAGATATGGGAAAACTTACGGGGATTAATCAGAATAAAATCAGGAAAGAATTTAAGGCTCAGTATCAGAGAACTGTGGCAGATTATATGCTGGAACTGAGAATGCTGAAGGCGAAGAAAATGATTATTGATCAGGATATTATGATCAAAGAAATCGCTATTGAATGCGGCTATGAATATGTGCAGAATTTCACCCGGGCTTTTAAGAAAAAATTCGGAGTTTCGCCGGAAAAGCTGAGAAAAGGGTAATAATAGAAAAACCGCCTAAAAAATTAAGCGGTTTATATATGTTGTTTTGCTTTGATATTACTTTTCCAGAATTAAGGTGAAAAAGCAATGACAACTCATTAATGATGATGTCCGTGATCGTGTAGGAAAGGTCCGTTTCCTTTTGGCTGGCTGAATACTACTTCTACACCTTCCTGCTCATTAAGCTCTTTTCTTCTGATATCTTCAGGATCAAAAGGTTTTATTTTTCCGAAATATTCTTTCAGACCTTCAGTTAACCACATTGGGATTACCAATCCGAAGAACATGAAGATACACCAGAACCCTACTAAGAACATTATAATAAAGTATACAGTCCAAAGGAACTGGTAGAACGGCCAAAATGCTGATAAAATCGTTATCATTTCTCTTAAAGATTTTAGGCAAAAATAGGACTTTTTTGTTTTGTACACAAAAGATACAAGCCCTATTTTTTAATTTATTTTGATTTTAAACTAATTAGTGCGCAAGATTGGCGAAGAAATCATTGCCTTTATCATCAGTAATAATGAATGCAGGGAAGTCTTTTACTTCGATCTTTCTTACCGCTTCCATCCCTAATTCAGGGAAATCCACGATGTCTACGGAAACAATATTGTCTTTCGCAAGGATAGCAGCCGGTCCGCCGATGGATCCCAGATAGAATCCTCCGTACTTACCGCAGGCATTGGTTACGTCTTTACTTCTGTTTCCTTTGGCCAGCATGATCATGCTACCGCCGTGGCTTTGGAACTCGTCAACATATACGTCCATTCTTCCTGCCGTAGTAGGCCCGAAACTTCCTGAAGCCATTCCTTCCGGAGTTTTTGCTGGTCCTGCATAATAGATCGGGTGGTTTTTGAAATATTCCGGCATTGGTTTCCCACTGTCGATGATTTCCTTAATTTTTGCGTGGGCAATATCTCTGGCAACAATCAGTGTTCCATTCAGTTTTAACCTTGTTTTGATTGGATATTTGGAAAGTTCCGCTAAAATTTCCGGCATTGGCTTGTTCAGATCAACTTCAACGGCTTCTTCCAAATGAGGAGGTGTATCCGGTAAGAATCTTTTTGGATTTTCTTCCAGCTGCTCAAGGAAGATTCCTTCTTTTGTAATTTTTCCTTTGATATTTCTGTCCGCAGAACAGGAAACTCCCATTCCAACCGGACATGAAGCTGCGTGGCGCGGAAGTCTGATTACTCTTACGTCATGGGTAAGGTATTTTCCTCCAAACTGAGCTCCGATAGCACTTTCCTGACAGATCTTCTGAACTTTAGCCTCCCATTCAAGGTCTCTGAATGCCTGTCCTGCTTCATTTCCTTCTGTAGGAAGATGGTCGTAATATTTTGCAGATGCTTTTTTCACAGCCGCCAGGTTCGCTTCCGCAGAAGTTCCTCCTATAACAAGCGCCAGGTGATAAGGCGGGCATGCAGCTGTTCCAAGATCTGATATTCTTTCTTTAACGAATTCTTCAAGGGATTTTTCGTTCAGTAATGATTTTGTTTTCTGGTACAGAAATGTTTTGTTGGCAGAACCTCCTCCTTTCGTTAAGAACAGGAATTCGTAGTAATCTCCTTTTTTAGCATAAATATCAATCTGCGCCGGAAGATTGGATCCTGAATTCTTTTCCTCAAACATGGTCAAGGGTACCACCTGAGAATATCTAAGGTTTCTTTTCTGATAAGTATTGTAAATTCCTTTGCTCAGGTATTCTCCGTCATCCACTCCTGTGTAAACACTTTCTCCTTTTTTACCCATCACAATAGCCGTACCTGTGTCCTGGCATGAAGGAAGAGCTCCTTCAACGGCAACGGCAGCATTCTGAAGCAGATTGTACGCTACGAATCTGTCGTTATCTGTAGCTTCAGGATCGTCGATGATTCTTCTAAGACTTTCAAGGTGTGAAGAACGAAGCATGAAAGACACATCAGCCATAGCTTCTTCAGCCAGAAGCTCAAGACCTTTCGGGTCGATGGTTAAAATTTCTCTGTCTCCTAATTTTTCAACCTTTACATAGTCTGATGTCAATTTTTTATACACCGTATCATCTTTCTGGATCGGATACGGATCCTGATATCTAAAATCCATTCAATTTTTGTTTGTGCAAAAATACGTCATCCTTAAAAAAACATGAGTAAAATCACTCATCCATATTGATATTTATAATGGTTATAAATTGCGGGATTCTGGGTTTATGGCTAACTTTATAAAAATTAATTTATTCAATCATAAACGGATTATAAAAATTTCAATCACAATGAATTACAGAATCGAAAAGGACACGATGGGAGAAGTTCAGGTGCCTGCTGATAAGTTTTGGGGTGCACAGACTGAACGTTCCAGAAATAATTTTAAGATCGGGCCTGAGGGTTCCATGCCTCACGAAATCATCGAAGCTTTTGCGTATTTAAAGAAAGCCGCCGCATTCACCAATACTGATCTGGGTGTACTTCCCGCAGAAAAAAGAGACATGATCGCTAAGGTATGTGATGAAATTCTGGAAGGAAAACTTAACGACCAGTTTCCATTGGTGATCTGGCAGACAGGTTCGGGAACACAGTCCAATATGAATATCAATGAAGTAGTTTCCAACAGAGCCCACGTGAACAACGGCGGAACTTTAGGCGATCAATCTGAAATCCATCCGAATGACGATGTGAACAAATCCCAGTCTTCGAATGATACTTACCCGACAGCGATGCACATAGCTGCCTATAAAAAAGTGGTGGAAGTAACAATTCCTGCTGTTGAAAAGTTAAAAAATACCATTGCTGCAAAAGCTGAAGCGTTCAAGGATATTGTAAAAATCGGGAGAACCCACCTGATGGATGCTACACCTCTTACGCTTGGACAGGAGTTTTCAGGCTATAAAGCCCAGCTTGAATATGGACTGAAAGCTTTAAAAAATACCCTTCCTCACCTTTCTGAACTGGCTTTAGGCGGAACTGCTGTAGGTACAGGACTTAATACACCAAATGGTTATGATGTAAAAGTAGCGGAATATATTGCAAAGTTTACGAACCATCCTTTCGTTACGGCTGAGAATAAATTTGAAGCTCTGGCCGCTCACGATGCCATTGTGGAATCTCACGGAGCCCTAAAACAACTGGCGGTTTCTTTATTTAAAATCGCTCAGGATATCAGGCTTTTAGCTTCAGGACCGCGTTCCGGAATCGGGGAAATTCATATTCCTGAAAATGAGCCGGGATCTTCTATTATGCCCGGAAAAGTAAACCCTACACAGAATGAAGCAATGACTATGGTTTGTGCTCAGGTTCTTGGAAATGATACCACAATTTCTTTTGCAGGGACCCAGGGAAATTATGAACTGAATGTTTTCAAACCTGTGATGGCATACAACTTCCTTCAGTCTGCCCAATTGATCGCGGATGCATGTATTTCATTCAATGATCATTGTGCGGAAGGTATTGAGCCTAATCATGAGAGAATTAAAGAACTGGTAGACAAATCATTAATGCTGGTTACCGCTTTGAATACGCATATCGGATATGAAAATGCAGCAAAAATTGCAAAAACCGCCCACAAAAATGGAACAACCTTGAAAGAGGAAGCCGTAAACCTGGGATTTCTAACAGCCGAGCAGTTTGATGAGTGGGTAAAACCGGAAGATATGGTTGGAAGCCTGAAATAGTAACTTTATGGTAATTAATCAAGTTTCGGGATGCGGGTTCCGAGGTTAAAAGCGAGGACTATCAACCTTTAATTTTCTCTTCAAACTTCAAGCGTCCTGACATTCAAATAGATTAAATAGTAGAAAAACCTCAGAAATTCTGGGGTTTTTATTTTTATTAAAACACTGAATTACAATTTACTATGAAAAACAATTTTACTATCCTGTTTTTTCCTATATTAGTGATATACAAAAACTAATTCTATGAGAAATCTGAAAAAACTGAACAGAGCGAACCTGAAAGAAGTATTTGGAGGAGCCGTTATTCCGCGATGCCCTGCTAATTGGTATTTAATTCAATATAACGGATACTATGCGTGCTGCCCTGTTCCTACAGACAATCCCTGCTCACAGGCAGGATGCATGATCCATGTCGATATGTGTGCCACTCCGATAGAGGAAGATCCTATTTAAAAATAATTGATGAAAAGGCCGGAACTTGTTTCCGGCCTTTTTATATCTTATCCTGAAAATTCATCCAGCATATTCCTCGACGGAACGAAGAAAAATGTTCCCGTCACGGCTGTACTGAAATCTAAAATTCTGTCGTAATTTCCGGGCGGATTGCCGATAAACATATTCGTCAGCATTTTCTTTGTGGTACTGAATGTACTGGCATAAGCTATGAAATATGTTCCGAATTCATTGGAAGACGGACTTCCGAAAGGCATATTATCTCTGACAATTTTAAGTTCTTCTCCGTTTTCCCCTTCAATATTGGCTAAAGCAATATGGGAATTGGAAGGCTTTACATCATCGGACATTTCAATATCATTTTCTTTTGATCTGCCAATGGCTTTTTCCTGTTCTTCTGTGGAAAGGCCTTTCCAGGCATCCATATTGTGCAGGTATTTCTGGACAAATAGATAGCTGCCACCTTTATATCCGGGATCTTCGTCTCCGATTTTTGCAAAATAATCGCGGTCTTCTCCGTGCGGATTTTCGGTTCCGTCTACAAAACCGAGAATGGAACGGGCATCCCAATATTTGAATCCATGGATTTCAAGAATACTTTCTGCAACCGGAGTCAGAAGTTTTGAGAGCTCAACCGCCATATCGAAAATAAGGCTTTTATTATCTGCCCTTAAGTGAAAATGAAGGTCTCCGGGCGTAGAAACAGCGGTATGTTTCACTCCTTTGATCTCTTCAAAAACAGCCAGCTCTTTTGGCATTGGCGTTGGGAGTTCCAGCTTTTTCCAGCCTTCAAACCCAATTCCCATGACACAGCTTGCCCTGCTGTCCGGAAATCTGTTGAAAACGGAATTATTCAGATTGAGAACCAAAGCACAAAGCCTTTGAAAAGCCTCTTTCAGCAATGGACCGTCCTTCAGTTTCCACACCATAAAAATGGTATTGCTGTTGGGATAATCTGTGACGTTTTGAGATTCTATACTCATTTTACAGGAATTAAATAACTGAAGATGTTGAAACCTGATCTGCGAAATACTGTTCAAGGTCCTGCAGCGTTTCAGGATTGGTCTGAATATCTTTTACAAGCTGTCCTTTATTCACCACAACAATCCTGTTGCAGACTTCGGTGGTGTGGGAAAGGTCATGACTGGAGATCAGAAAGGTAACTCCGTCCTGCTTTGAAAGTTCTTTTATTAAATTTTTAAGCTTGATCTGCGTGGAAGGATCCAGATTTGCAAAAGGTTCGTCAAGGATTACAATTTCCGGATTTCCGATAACAGCTCCGATAATTCCTACTTTTTTCTGGTTTCCTTTTGATAAATCACGGACGTATTTTCCGGAATTAAGGATCTCCCCGTTGAAAAAATCATGAAAAGGCTTTAAGAATTCGTCTACAGAAGCTTTATTCTGCCCTCTAAGCTCTCCGATAAAGTAGAAATATTCTTCCGGGGTCAGATAACCGATGAGGAAAGTATCATCTACAAAAGCTGAAACTTTATTTTTCCAGGCTTCGGATTCATTGACTTTGATTTCGTCAATGCTTACATAACCTGTCGTAGGCTGGATCAGGTCGAGCATAAGGCTGAAAAGCGTAGTTTTTCCTGCTCCGTTGTTTCCTACAAGACCAAATGTTTCTCCATTCGGAATTTCAAGATGCTCAATATTAAGAACGGTAGCCGTTCCGTATGTTTTGGATAAGTTATTAATAGTAATCATAGTTTAGCCTTTATTTTTAAATGCGTCCAGCGTACTGTACTTTTCTCTTTTGTATTGTTTTACGATAATATCGAATATCTTTTCTCTGAACATAAACCCTGCAAGTCCCAGAACCGCAATGCTTACGACACCAGCTGTAATACCAAAAAAGTATTGTGTTGCGGCAAAAACGGCCATCGGAAGAAGCATCTTAGGGATAAGAAGAAGCATTGCTTTGAGATTAAAGCTGTTTTTCTGCCCTATCCTTTTTTCCTTTGAATTCAGATCGATCTGGGTTTTGTTAAATGCCCCGGACCAAAGGGTAAGCTGGGAATTCACTCCGATATTATAAAGCCCGGCCGCAAAGAAAGCCAGATACACCTCCCAGCCGAAGTACGCGTAGAACAATGCCACAACAATTGAAGCCGCTGTTACAATATTAATGAGCCACCACTTTGCTTTAAGATATTCTTTGTAAGGCACATTCAGGGTCATCATCAGCGGATAGTAAGAACTGTCGAAAGAAGGAACCCTCTGCCCGAACAGGAACTGAAAACCACCTGTCACAAACAATCCCATAAACATCATCATAGCCGGTGTCTTATAAATGACGGAAGTGTACATCAGCAGTCCGTAAAAAAGGAAGAAAAAGCTTCCGATCAGAATACCTTTGGTGACTTTATTACGCCGCAGCATTTTAATATCATTATTGATGAATGTTCCGGTAACGCCATATTTATTCAGGAAAGCAATATTCTCTGTCTTCCCGAACTGTTTTTTAGCTTCAAGCCCCTGATCCAGATAAAACTCCCGGCGTACATGGCTGAAAGTGATTCTCCACAAGACCGCAAAAAGCACCACAGAAATCACTACGAAGTAAGGTTTTTCATAAAAACTATAGAAAAACGTTTCGGAATAGGTAAGAACAGGTAGAATATTGTAGTAGGAAAGTCCTGCCACCAAAGCAAAAACACATCCTACGGCTATGGCCACCGTTTCCTTATTATTAAACAGAATATTAATAAAGTTATTCAGATAAAACAGCAAAGAAATCCCGACAAACCAGGTCAAAACCCCTAAAACACTGTAACCATTGAACAGCGCAATGATGGAAAATGTGATAAAAAAGATGGAATTCAGCCAGCTTAATGCTGAAATAAAGGTCTTAATCAGCATGTAATTGACCAGCGTATTTTTGGGGATATTCAGGGTCAGAAACGGCTTTATGTTCTGCGTTGGCATTTCCTGCCAGATGTATTTTAAGATCAGATCTACGGCCCAGCCCATGATTAAAAATTTTGAAACCACTTTCAGAGGGTCCATATGCATTTTTTCCTGTACATAATAGAATGCTGCAAAAGCACCGCCTGCCAGACATGCCGTAAAATAAAGAATTCCTATAAAGCGGAGGATCTTCATGGCAAGATTGACTCCTACAGAGGTACCGCGGAAAAAGCTTTTGATTTCCAGCCTGAGGAATTTTAGAAACATATCTTAGTTTTTACGTATTAGTAAATATAATGTAAAATATGTTACAGTTTTTTTCAGCCAATTAATTCTCTGGCCTGTGCCATTGCGGCTTCGGTAATTTTACTTCCGGACAGCAGCTGGGCAATTTCGTTCAGTTTTTCTTCTTCGTTCAGAGGAATAATGGTGGATTGGGTTTTGCCCGAGATATCTCGCTTCACCACTTTGTAGTTGTTGTTTCCTTTAGCAGCCACCTGGGCAAGGTGTGAAATAACGATAAGCTGCATATCTGAGGACATTTCGCGCATTAAGTTCCCGATTTCTTCGGCTACTTTTCCGGAAACTCCGGTATCAATTTCGTCTAGAATAAGAGTAGGCAGCTCATCACTTTCTGCAATGATTTTCTTTACGGCAAGCATTACTCTGGATCTTTCTCCTCCAGAAATAGCCGTTTGGATAGGTTTTAAAGGAAAACCTGAATTGGCCTGGAACAGAAGCTGGATATTTTCTTTTCCAAATGCATTGAATTCCTGAGCATCCTGAAGTTCTATATCCACTCTGGCTTTTTCAAGACCTAATTTTTTCAGAAGTCCTTCTGCCTTTTTTACAAAGAGAGGAACAGATTTTTTTCTGTTTTTGGATAATTTTTCTGCAAGAGCTTCCAGTGTTTTCTCTTTTTTAGAAATATTTTCTTCAAGCTCAGCAATATTCTCTTCAAGCTCTGAAGCTCCTTTCTGCTCGCCTGCAAGCTGATCTCTCAGCTCTTTCAGTTCATTGAGATCTGAAACATTATGTTTTAGAAACAAGGCATTGATCTTGTTATTAAGCTCAACAAGGATGGCAAGACTGGCAGGATTGATTTCTATTTTTTCCGATTCATTTTCAAGTTCGGAAATTATATCTTTCAGTTCTACAAAAGAGGTTTCCAGTCTTCCGTCAAGCTCGGCAAAGCTGTTGGAAACTTCTGAGATTTTTGATAATTTATTTTTAGCTTCGTTAAAGAAGGAAAGAATTCCCACTTCTTCCTGATGAAATCTTGAAAGGATCTGCACAAGGTTTTCAGAGATCATTTCGGCATTTTCCTGCACAGAAAGCTGGTTTTGCAGTTCTTCATAATCTACATCGTCCAGTTTCAGCTCTTCCAGCTCATTCAGTAAAAAATCTTTGTAATCACTTTCTTTTCTGTTTTCGGAAAGCTGTGTCTGAAATTTTTTAAGCTGTAATTTTAAACTCTGAAAGTCTGAAAACTGATTCTGATAGTCTTCAATCACTTTTTTATTTTCAGAAAGGCCATCAATAATTTTAAACTGATATTCTGAAGTAAAAAGATTTGAGGTTTCAAACTGGGAATGGATGTCGATCAGCTGGGAAGACAGTTCTTTCAGCACATCAAGGGTTACCGGCACATCATTGATGAACGCCCTGGATTTCCCGGAAGGAAGAATTTCTCTTCTGATAATGGTATGATGCTCGTAGTCCAGATCATTTTCAATAAAGAATTTTTTGAACTGGTTGTTGAGATCAAATTCAGTTTCTACAATGCTTTTTTCTTCTGATTTAGCAATAGATTTTACCTCTGCCCTTTCGCCAAGGATAAGTCTCAGGGCTCCTAAAATAATAGATTTTCCGGCTCCGGTTTCCCCGGTAATTACCTGCAGACCATTATTCAATGATACTTCAAGAGTATCAATCAGGGCAAAATTTTTAATGTAAATTCTCGAAAGCATGGATAATAGCTGATTACTTTAAGTAATGCAAATATAGAATTTAGAATTAAGTATTCAATAGCTGAATATCATGGATGTTTATTTCCACTTATTCCATTTGTTCTCAGAATTTTTTGGAGAAAGCGTCATCATCAGCTGTTTAAGGTCGTTCATGACGATACCTCCGTTATTTCCGGAATTGAAAATATTGAAGATCTCATCACTTTTATTGTCCAGGAACAGATTGAAATAATAAGACTGCTGAAATGAGTTTTCGTATCTTTTCAACTGTAAAAGCGCATCAAAAATCACTTTCTTGGCAGTGGTCTGATCCTGGTTGAACAAGTTATCCAATCCGGCTCTGTGATAAGTGTACATAGTGGAACGAAGCTGGCTCCAGTTCGGGTTGATGATCTCATTGATCAGTATCGTGCGGCTTCTAGGCTCGTTGATGACATTCCAGCCTTCATAGTTTCTGTTCTGAGAGTTTTGGGCAATCTGCTGCGCTTTTGAGAACCATTGTGTCCCGCCCATGGACTGGTAGCTGTCTGCATCATATCCTAAGATCACATACACATAAAAGCTCACAACATCAATGAGGTTTTTACCGGAGAACTGTCTTTCATTAAAAACAAGGTTTTCATTTTCAACATATTCAAAAGCAAAACGCTGGTCCTGAAGGTTGATCAGAGGAGACTCGTAAGTGGTACTGAAAACCGGACGAACCGCCTGGATCACAATGCTTCCTTTGAACCTGTTTCCTTCTCTTTCCGCGATAACGACGGCAAAATTACATTTTATCTTCTCGAAATTCTGAAGTTTTTTCCCTGTCCAGCTGGTATTATTGATAAAATCCCTGAGACTTTTTTCCAGGGCTTTGTACGCCTGCTGGTTACTTCCTCCCAGCTGTTGGGAATTGACCTGTACCGTTGCAAGCAGTTCCTGGGAAAAACTCAGATTGTATATAAAAAGCAGTAAGAATAAGCTTATGATTTTTTTCATTATCTATTAAAAATTGAAAACGGAAATTTATTAAAATTATTCTTAGTATACGACAAAAACATACAGAATTAATTTAAATCGGGGATTAATTAAAATCAGAAGCACAATAAAAAATCCAAAGGGCTTTTTATTTACTTAAATCCGTAATTAATTACCCGTCTAAAATTTAAAAAATCTAAATTGGTGAATTAAGTTTAAGTTTTACAATTTGGAGCAAAAAGAATTCATGAATGAGTTGAGCTTAACAAATGAAATGCTTAAACAACAAACTTCATATCAATGCAATTCGTAAATTTGGATGTTAGATGTCATTATACAACAAAACTACCGATGAAAAAAGACGACTTAATTGCTTTTGGAAATTACAAATGGCGCATACTTGACATTAAAGAAGATAAGGCTCTGATAATCACGGAAGAAATAATTGAATTACGGTGGTATAATGATGAATTTGTAGATATAACCTGGGAAAACTGTTCATTGAGAAAATATCTTAACCATGATTTTCTCGAAACTTTCAACACCACTGAAAGAGCAGAAATAATTACAGTAAAAAACAATAATCACGATAACCCCTGGTTTAAAACTAAAGGAGGAAATGAAACTATTGACAATATTTTTTTATTAAGCCTTGAGGAAGTTTGTAAATACTTCGGCGACAGCAGAGAAAATTTATCCCACAAGGACAAACAAAAATGGCTAATAAACGACGAAAATAATCAAAGGCGACAAGCAGAATTTAGAAAAGAAAATCATTGGTGGAGACTTCGCTCGCCTGGATATTACTCCCGGACTTCTGCCAGTGTAAATTCAAAAGGTAATGTGTATATCCGTGGCAATGGAGTTTATGGACGACCTAAAGACGGAGGTGGAATTCGTCCCGTATTATGGTTAAAAATAAAAAATTGAGTTTTTAACTTGACGAACAAAAAAGTAACGACAACTTAGCCCTCGGTCTTGCAAAATGCAGGCTGAAGCACTAAAACTCAACTTTCGGATTTCTCTTCCGCCAACGCTTTTGCCGTTTCTAAATCACCCCAGAAGTTGAGCTTCCACAAAATCCAGAATATCCGCAGCGACTTCATCTTTAGATTTCAGGTTAAATTCTTTCTTTTCGGTTCTGGTGAATATTTTAATCTTATTGGTATCATTTTTAAAGCCTGCACCCTCATCCCGGAGTGAGTTCAGGACGATCATGTCCAGGTTTTTCTTTTCCAGTTTTCCTTTGGCATTTTCCTCTTCATTCTGGGTTTCCAGGGCAAATCCTACCAGAAACTGATGGGTTTTCTTTTCACCCATGGTTTTAAGAATATCTGGATTTTTAACCAATTCAATGGTTAAACTGTCATCATTCTTTTTAATTTTTTCTTTGGCTACCTCTTTCGGAGCATAGTCTGCCACTGCAGCACTCGCAATACCGATATCTACACGGTCATAAAACTCAAAGACCTTATTCAGCATTTCTCTGGCGGAGGTTACTTTATGAAGTTCAATATTCTTATCATCGGTGGTTTGAGAACTTGGTCCGGAAATAAGAATCACCTTTGCTCCTCTTTTTGACGCCTCTTCAGCCAGCGAGAAACCCATTTTCCCGGAGGAATGATTTCCGATAAATCTTACGGGATCAATGGCTTCGTACGTAGGTCCGGCCGTAATCAGCACTGTTTTTCCTTCAAGGCTTTTGGCTGAAGTTTGGGAAGTAAAGAAATTTTCAACGGCTTTAACAATCGTTTCCGGTTCTGCCATTCTTCCTTGCCCGATCAGGCCGCTCGCCAGTTCACCGGTTTCAGCAGGAATAATAAAATGTCCGTAATCTTCTGCCACCTCAATATTTTGTCTGGTGGAAGGATGGGCATACATATCGAGATCCATAGCCGGAGCGATGAATACAGGGCATTTTGCAGACATATAGGTCGCAATAACCAGATTGTCACACATTCCGTGCGTCATTTTCGCCAGTGTATTGGCGGTGCAGGGAGCAATAATCATGACATCTGCCCACAAGGCCATTTCCACATGACTGTTCCAGGTTCCGTTATCTCCATAAAAATCTGAATACACAGGATTTTTCGAAAGGGTTGAAAGGCTTAGCTTCGTTACGAATTGTTCTGCATCAGGAGTCATAATCACCTGAACCTCGGCGTCTTTTTTCACAAAATCCCGGATCAGGAAATGGATTTTATAGGCCGCAATTCCTCCAGAAACAGCGATAAGTATCTTTTTACCGGAAACACTCATTTAGTTTTAATTTTTGAAATACTAAATTACTTATTTTTTCGCACAAAGACGGATACAAACAGACAAAGGTCATAAAAGAATTGAATTCCCTTATGACCTTCATATGATTAAAAACAAAAATAATTATTTTCTGTCTTCTGTCTTTCTGAAATAGATATCTTCATTTAACCATTCCTCGATAGCAATAGAGGTAGGCTTAGGAAGTTTTTCGTAATGTTTAGAGATTTCAATCTGCTCTCTGTTTTCGAAAACTTCTTCCAATGTAGAATTGTGCACAGCAAATTCGTCCAATTTATTGTGAAGTTCCGTACGGATCTCCGCATTGATCTGCTCTGCTCTCTTTCCCATGATAACAATAGCTTCATAGATTGAACCTACTTTATCTTCAATCTTGTCTTTATCGTAAGTAATAGTATTTACTTCTGCTTTTGTATCTTTTACACTCATTTTGAGAAAATTATTTTATTTTAAGATGGCAAATTTACGAATTATCTTTGAATTTTGAAAGTGGCTGCCGGCGGAGGGGTCTGAAGTGCCGCACTATCCCTCTGGATCTGCATTGCCTTCTTTTCATTACTGATCTGATCTTTGATCTGCTGCTCAGTTTTACCTTTTTCTGCCAGTCTATCCTGCTCTTTTTTCTGTCTTGCCGTTAATGTTGCAATTCTTGCTTCCGTTTGTTTTTTAACGACTACAAAATTTTGCTTTTCTTTTTCCAGTTTTGCTCTCAGATCGGTAGCTGTTTTGGAATATTCCGTATTGGGAAGTTCTTTTTCTACCATCTTTGTGTAAGAAAGAGCACTTTCAATACGTTCGTCCTTAAGGTCATAGATAGATTTTGTAGCAAGCTCATATCTGGACTTCATGATAAAGTCATAGATTTTCGGACGAAGTTTTGTTCCCGGAAAATCTTCCAGTACGTTATCCAAAGCTACGTTAGCTGCTTTATATTCACCCATTTTGAAATACTGTCTCGCATTCTCGTAGGCCTTAAATTCCAATTTATAAGACAGCTCGTCAATCAGCTGGCTGATATTTTTTGATCTTTCAGAGTTCGGGTAATTCGTAAGGAAATCCTGAAGCTCATTGATCGCTGTTTCTGTAGTAGACTGGTCCAGGTTATAATCCATAGAACCTTCATAGTAGCACAATGCAGACATATATGCTGCTTCTTCTGCTCTTGGATCCTTCGGGAAATTCACTGCAAAGTTTTTGAACTGGTGTCCTGCCAGTTTATAACTCTTGTCATAGTAATTAGCATAAGCCGTATTAAAACCTACGTTCGGGAAATCATCTGTTCCTGCCACTAGGTTAGTAAGCCTGTCATAAAGAGCCAATGCATTTTTCCACTTCTTTTTGGCAAAATTTTCATTCGCTGCCTTTAAGATAAAATTCTTGTCAGCACTCTTCATTGCTTTTTCCTGCTGGCTTACACAAGAGGAAATAACTGCTACCGCAAAAAGACCTAAAATATATTTTTTCATATAAAAAATTCAACAGTTTTCGGATTACACAGCCGATTTACTAATTTGCAAAAATATAACTTTTTTGCCAATAGATTTTTTTTTATGAATATTTAACGTAAATTTAGTCTGCAGCGTATCCCAAAATCGCAAAAACACTCACTAAAAGATTCATTCTTACTTTTTTCTCAGCTTCTTTGGTGTAAGCTTCCTCATTTTTGCTTGGCACATAAAGTTCGTAGAAATTTTTATTTCTGATGACGAATAATGTGGAACCGAGGATCATGGTAAGAATATCTTCAGGTTTCGGTGTAAAGGTAAATACGCCCGAAGCAACCCCTTTCTTGATCACATCGTCCAGCTTCTTTACAAACAGCTGATAGAAGTCCAGCAGCTCATCTTTAAGGTTTTCCGTATGTCTGAGTTCCTGGGTAACGAATCCGTGAAAATAATTGTATTTGAACAGTTGGGAAACAATGTATTTGATGATCTCCCTCAGCTGCATTTCCGGCTTGCCGTCTTTAATGGTATCTGCAAATTCTGAAAAGTTCTCCCTGGTTTTCAGTACCCTGTACTGATAGAGGTAGGACATCATTTTTTCTTTGGACCCGAAATAATAGGAAATCATGGCCACATTGATGTTGGCCCTGGAACAAATATCTCTTACAGAAGTTCCCTCGTACCCTTTTTTGGCAATAAGTTCCTCAGCAATATCCAAAATATGGATCTGTTTTTCTGTAAATTTTTTTCTCATGAAGTGCACTTTGAGTAAAGTTAAGAAATTTTTAACACATTTATAAACGTTCGTTTAATAATTTTAAATTAATTTTTCAATATAATCGTACCTTTGTTAATGGATTTTTTTGATTTTCACCATCATAAGAAGAATATTCAGTACGGGATCTACAATCTGGATCTGGATGCAGTTCCTCTGGAATCGTCCTATTCTATTGGTATTCATCCTAAAGATATTGCAGTGGATTCTCTTGAAGAACAGTTCAGATGGCTGAAGTCAAATATTTCAGAAAACTGTCTGGCCATAGGAGAATGCGGTCTGGATTCTATGGTTCCCATTCCCCAAAATATCCAGGAAAAAGTTTTTCTGAGGCAGATCTATCTCTCAAACGAGATCCGGAAACCGATGATCATTCACTGTGTAAGAAAATTTTATGAGGTCATTTCTTTTAAAAAGAAGGCTGAGCAGGCGGTTATTATTCATGGTTTCAACAAAAAGCAGCGCATTGCTGACGACCTTCTCAAAAATAATTTTTATCTGAGTTTTGGAAAAGCGGTTTTGTATCATTTATCTTTGCAGGATATTGTAAGAAACACACCCTTAGACAGAATGTTTTTAGAAACTGATAATGAACAATTTAACATTGAAGAATTGTACTCAAAAGTTTCGGATTTAAAAGGTATTTCTTTGGAAAAACTGAACGAACAGATTTTAGAAAATTTAGACACGATAAAGAATGGATAAGTATTGGCTGGAGCGAACGGAACTCCTGATCAAAGATGAAGGATTAGAGAAGCTTAACAAAGCAAAGGTCCTGGTAATAGGTTTGGGAGGTGTAGGTTCTTTCGCCGCAGAATTTTTAGCCAGAGCCGGCGTTGGAAATATGACGATTGTAGACGGTGACACGGTAGATATCACAAACATCAACAGACAGCTTCCTGCCCTGCATTCAACGGTAGGAAAACATAAGGTGGAAGTGGTTGCAGAAAGGCTGCTTGATATTAATCCTAAAATTAATTTAATCAAAATCAATGAATTCCTGAATCCGGAAAGAATGGATGAAGTTCTTGATGCTGATAAATTTGATTATATCCTGGACTGCATCGATAGTGTAACCCCGAAGCTGTGCCTGATTAAAGCCGCAAAAAGAAGAAAAATAAAACTCGTAAGCTCCATGGGGGCAGGCGGGAAAACCGATCCCAGTAAGGTAATGGTAAGAGATATCAGCAAAACGCAGAACTGCTTCCTTGCCAGACAGATCAGAAAAAGACTTAAAAAGGAAAAGATCAATAAGGGTTTCAGATGTGTGTTTTCTAACGAACTTCAGCAGGAGGAAAGTCTGAAAATGACGGACGGAGCCAATTACAAAAGGTCTTTCTATGGGACGATCAGCTATATTCCAGCCATTTTCGGATTGTATGCAGCCTCTGAAGTGATCAATTATTTAGTGAAACAAGATTAATGCAGAACTTTAAATACCCGAGAGAAGAAAAACTCAAAAAAAATACTGAGATCGCTTTACTTTTTGATAAAGGTAAATGGAGAAGCTGTGGGAATCTCAGGATTATTATTCTGAAGGATAAGCCCGCTCTTCCGGTAGAACATCACAAGTTTGGGGTTTCTGTTTCTAAGAGGTATTTTAAGAAAGCGGTCCACAGAAACCGGGTAAAAAGGCTTTTAAGGGAGTGCTACCGCCTGAATAAGGATTTGTTTAAGGAAGCATTTGGAGAAAAAACATTAACGATGATGTTTTGGGTTTCTCCTGAAATTCCGGCTAAGTTTCAGGAGGTGGAGGAGCAGTTTATTAAGCTTTGCCAGATGCAGAAGAAGACTTGATCTCATAATATAACAATTTAATAGTGTAGCAGTGTAACAATGTGTGGGTAACCATAGATGAAAGAGATTAGATTCTAAGATTTATCCAATATTAAAATGTAAACATCAGCGGAATCTGAGAAATCTGTGGGAGATCTATATTAATTTCGATTCTCTTTCTAACCACGGATTGTACAGATTTTCACAGATAATTGTGGGTACGAGGAGCTGCAAAAATTGATGAGTGGTAATTTTTTACAGAATCTTGCATAGTTTTTGTAATTTTAGGGGAAACAATAAATCTGAAAATTAAAATGTTAGACAATATCCCCTACTTTTCTTATGTTCTCAGTGCCTTTATCGGTATTGGTCTGGCAGCAGCAACCGGCTTCAGGGTTTTCCTGCCTATGTTTGCCGTGAGCATGGCTTCCTACTTTCACTGGATCCCGATGAACGAGCATTTTGAATGGCTTGCCGGACTTCCCGCTCTTATTACGACCGGAATTGCTACGATCGCTGAAATTTTAACGTATTATATCCCTTTTGTGGATCATCTGCTGGACACTATTTCGGTTCCTTTGGCTACTGTGGCGGGCTCCGTTTTATTTGCGAGCCAGTTTGCAGATATGGGAACTTTTCCGCAGTGGGCATTAGCTTTGATTGCAGGCGGCGGAACGGCAGCCACGATAAGTTCCGGCTTTGCAGGAATCCGGGCCGCTTCTACAGCTACCACGGGCGGTTTGGGGAATTCTGTAGTAGGAACCACTGAAACCGCGGGAGCAGGAATCATGTCTATCTTAGCGATGGCAGCGCCTGTTATTGCTGCTGTTTTTGCCATTATCCTGATTATTCTTGTGATTGTTTTCGGGCGGAAGGCATGGCGGAAGCTACGGGGAGGCAAGACTGCTGCAGACGACATTTAAAACATAAAAAAGGCCGATCGTATGAATGATTGGCCTTTTTCTAATATTTTTCTAAACGATCAGCTTTTAGTTCTGAAATCTTTTATTTCCTGTATCTTAGATTGGAAATGTTCCTTTTTTTCAGGATTCTTTTTGATCAGAATTTCAAATGCTTTTATAGCTTTCGTATATAATTTTTGTTCAAAATAAAGATTGGCCAATGTTTCCGTCATCAAATGGGAAATATCATCATTCTTTTCTTTAACCACATAGGTGCTTTCTTCTTTTAACTGGCTGATTCTCGGATTGTTTTCAATAAAGGCTTCAATAACCTTTTCCTGAACTTCAATCTTATCATTGTCTACAACTTCTTCTGCAGGTCTTCCTATTTTAAGCCAGCTCTGCCAGGTGTTGATAAAGCCGGGAACATTACTGTCAGCCGGTATTTCCTGCTTTTTCTCAGCTTTAATTTCCTGAACAGGTTCTTGTTCTTCTTTTCCGCTTTTATCTACGGATAAACTGGAAATATCTGACCCAAAGAATGAAACATTCATCACGGGAGCTTCTTCTTTCGTTTTTATTTCTACCGCTTCTTCTAAGCTTTTAAGTTCTTCCTGTTTTTCTTCTGCCAATTCAGACGTTTCTTCTACAGCTGGAAGGTTATCTTCTGAAACCGTTTCGGCAGCTTCTTTGGTCTCTTCAACAGGTTCTGCAATTACTTCTACAGGTTTTTCTTCTGCAGCCGGAACTTCTTCCTGTTTTGAAGATTCAATTTTAGCCACAGGAGCTGCTGTTTCCTTGCTGATCATAGAATCTGGAAGATTGGATTCCAGACTCATGGGTTTCCAGCCGGAAACTTCTTCTGCTGCGACTTCTTTTTCTTCGGCTTTTTCCTGTACTTCTGCAGGTTCTTCGGATTGTATGGTTTGTTCAGACACAGCCTCTACAGGCTCAGCTGCCGGCTGTTCTGCTTTAGGTTCTTCCTTTTCAGTAGACCAGAAATGGAAATTCTGAGTCTCTGCAAAACTGATCTCGTGATCGGTGGTTTCCGGTTCTTCTGCTTCAATTTTCGGAGCTGCCTGAGCCTCTTTCATTTTCTTCTCCACTTCTTCAATCAGGCGTCTCATTTCCTCCTCATGCTTATTCACATTCGGTTTTGAAACTTCGGGAGCCACGGCTTCATCCTCATTATTTGCCTGGATTTTTACCTCCGGCAGGAACTCGTCCATTCCGTGGAAACTGATCTCAGCTTCCGGTTCAGCTGTATTTTCCTCTTCATTAACTGCTTTAAATTCATCATCTGCTTCAACAGTTACAGGTTCTTCATCAATTTCCGGCTGTTCTTCCTCCGAAGCAGCTGCTGTTTCCGGAGCTAAAGTTTCGACTTCATGAAAGCTTAAGTTGTCTTCCTCTTTAACTTCTTCTGCTTCTGTTGTGTCATCTGCTGCTGCTTTCTCAACAATCACTTCAGGTGTAAATTCTACATCAGCTTCTGAATCTTCTGCTACTTCATTTTCTACAGTTTCTTCTTTCTCTGCAATTTCCTCTTTAAATTCTTTTGCAGCAGGTTCTGCTTTTTGGGTAACCAGTACTCCTGATTCCAGAGTAGATTCAAGATCTATGGTTTCTGAATTGGTTTCGTCAAGGTAATTTTCCTCTCCTTCAAAGAGAATTCTGTTTCTTTCGCCATTGACGTAAATATGCTTAATATCCTGAGCCGGCGGTATCATGCACGCTGCCTCTTCGTATTGATTTTGTACTTTTTCAGAAGGCTCTTCTCTTTTTATCGGGAAAGCTTTTTCTTTATAGGAATATTTTACGGCTTTATCAACGGTCTGCAAAGGCTGTTTTTCTTCCTTTGTTTCAGGTTTCGGCTCTTTTTTGATCTTACCGTTGATCAGCTGGTAAAGAAGCTTTTTATCCGTGGTATAAGCCGCAGTGGTGGAAAGCTCTTTCTGATAGTTTTCTTTATCATAAAGGTGTACCCCAAACAAATGAAGCGCCCTTATGTTCTGTACATAAGGAAAAGTATGAATTTCTTCTTTCAAAAGACCGAGATCTTCTGACTGAATATTTTTGGGGTTCTTTAATAATTCTAAAACTCTGGGATTCATCTTACCAATTGGCTACAATATCGTTAAATATCTTGTTAATAATTCTGTCTGTCACAAGCTTCACCTGGGAAGCCTCAATCTCACTTTGCGTCAGGTTACTGTTATAAACGGCTTCATCCGAGTACGTTCTGTCAAAACTGGAATCCGGGTGGAGCTTGTTTTCGTAATGTACCTTTACCGTAATCGTCAGTTTGCTCTGTGCCTGCTGTACTACACCACCCGAAGGGTTCTGTATTGTATTGGAGCTGATCGTAGTAGGGGAAAAACCGTAGTCGGAGATTTCACCTTCTATCAAAATATCAGGATTGGATTTTGTTCCTTTCAAAGTGGTTCTCTGCAGAAACCGGTTCTGGATATCTGTAGAAAACTGCTGGGAAAGGGTTGGATTTACCAACGCTGCATTATTCGGGAATTCATTGATCTGAACGGTCTTTTCATCCGTCAGCGATGATCCTGTGAAAGAATAACACTGATGAAAAAGGGAAAGAACAACAAACCCGAATATGATCTTTAATTTACTCATACCATTTTTTGATTTACGGATTCCAATACATCTTTATAGGCCGCATACTTCATGCAGATTCCCAGTGGAATGGAAAACAGTACACCTATTCCGCATGCTATAACGCCAAGCTGGGAAATGAATCCTACGATAATAGAAAATACAAAAATTTTCAGGAAATTCCTTCTGGCAATTTTCCATGAAAGCATGAAAGCTTCTCTTACACTGGTCATTCTGTGCAGCGAAATCAGGGGCTGAACAAAAAACATGGCTACAGCAATCGCAAATATCAGGATCATAACCAATAAAAACCAAATTCCCATTCCTCCTGCAAATAAAGCACTACCCGTCTCAGAAAGTGACCCCTCGGAAGCACTGGCTGCAAAAATAACCGGCAGCAATGAAATCTGGACCGGAATCATCGCAATAATTACTATGGCAAAAATAAGCAGGAACAGTTTCAGGTACATTACAAAATCTGTAAAATCGAAAATATCTCCTACGGAAACTTTTTCTCCTTCATCTACCTTTTTGCAGATCTTGTAAAAGTTGCCCATTCCAAGAATCCCGCAGAAAGGGATAAAATTCATTACAAATAAGAGTAACGTTGCCACGATAAAACCGCCGATATCTTTTTTGAAAAGCTCCATTCCGTCAGACAGGTACTTTCCTATATTGAAATCATATCCTTTTACGCCGAGTAATTCTAAATGCTTCATTCCTGTTTTTTTAGTCTTCTAAGTTATATTGTTTTATTTTTCTGTATAAAGTTCTTTGTGAAATTCCAAGTTCGTCCGCCGCTCTGTTTCTGCGTCCTTTATGCTTTTCCAGCGCTTTGATGATCAGATCTTTTTCATTGTTCTGAAGGGACAGGGATTCCGGTCTGTTTTCTTCTATTTCTATTTCTTCGATGTCTTCATAGCTGTCGTCAGAATTTGAAATAATAGTGGGTGCAGACTGTCCCACAGGAGATTTATCCTCAAAATACAGCAGTGAATTCTGGCTTACGGGCTGAGCCTGTTCCGCAGAATAAATCCTATTGATCAGATTCTTTTCCTGATTGCTGAGATCTGCTGTTCCTCTGTTTTTTATCAGTTCTGAAGTTAGTGATTTTAAATCATTAATATCGCTTCTCATATCGAAGAGAATTTTATACATAATTTCTCTTTCGCTTCCGAAATCATTCTGCTTCTGAGCACCCTGATTGTTCACCACCATAGGAAGATGGGTCTCCATTGGAATATATTCTGCCAGCTTTTCAACTGTTATTTCGCGGTTTCTTTCCACCACGGTCATCTGCTCTACCAGATTTCGCAGCTGGCGGACATTCCCGGGAAAACCATAATTTTCAATATAATGTACTGCGCCTGGCTCCAGCTGCAGCTCAGGCATTCTGTATTTTTCGGCAAAATCTATAGAGAATTTTCTGAACAGCAAGTGAATATCTCCTTTTCGGTCTCTTAAAGGAGGCATATCGATCTGAACGGTATTTAAACGGTAATACAGGTCTTCACGGAATCTTCCGTCATGAATGGCCTTCATCATATTAACGTTGGTAGCCGCCACAATTCTTACATTGGTTTTCTGAACCTGTGAGGAACCTACCTTCATAAATTCACCGCTTTCCAGAACTCTCAAAAGACGGACCTGGGTCTGCAGGGGAAGTTCTCCTACCTCATCCAGGAAGATGGTTCCGCCGTCTGCTACTTCAAAATACCCTTTTCTGGTCGCCGTAGCTCCGGTAAACGCTCCTTTTTCGTGACCGAATAATTCGGAATCTATGGTTCCTTCCGGAATCGCTCCGCAATTGACCACAATATAAGGCTGATGTTTTCTTTTGGATTCTGAATGGATGATTTTCGGGATGAATTCTTTCCCTACACCGCTCTCTCCGATCACCAGAACGGAAATATCAGTGGGTGCCACCTGAATGGCTTTTTCCAGGGCCCTGTTCAGGACAGGAAAGTTTCCGATGATGCCAAAGCGGTTCTTTATATTTTGTAACTCGTTGCTCATAAAGTAAATTTTTGATTATTGATTTAATCATCTACAGCTGCTCGATCTGTTTTCTGTAGACTTTGTTAAAGTGATGGGTATACACATCTTTCATGGTCTTGCCCTCATCATAAGTTCTCAATGCTAACTTTTTTAAATCTAAATAATCTTTGTTTCTGATCTTGGAAACTTTACTTTTAAAATATATATTCTCGGCAAAGTCATTTTCTTTGCTCTGCTTTTCAAAATGTTCTGAAGCTTTGTCGTATCTGCCCAGTTCAAAGTAAGTAACTCCCAGCTGGTAGTGGTCGTACATTCCTTTAAAATAGCCTTTTGATGCCAGAAGCTTTTCAATAATCCCTGCGGCTTTAGCTTTATGCCCTAAAGCACTGTAAGACATGGCTCTCACCACATCCAGATGATAATCTCCGTTTAAGGATCTTCCCAGATCTTCCGGATAATATTTTTTAAATTCCTCTAAATCCTGAACTGCTCCAGTGTAATCACCCAGAAACTGGAATTTGCACCAGCCTCTGTAGCCCAGATGCATTTTAGGATCTACAGCAACTGCTTTGTCTATAAGTATTTTCCAGGTTAAGAAATCTCCGTTTTTAAGATATGGAACAGCTTTTTCCATATAAGCATTGGAGAAATCCGGACACAGGCCGATCGCTTTATCAAAAGCTTCCTGAGATTCCCGGCTGCCCTGTCTGTCTGAAGCCCAGTTGTACAGCTCACAAGCTTTTTTGCAGTTCTCACCCTCTACTGCATTACAGTTGACCTGCGCAATAGTATTGGTGTAAACGATAAGCAATAAAAAGCTAAGGTAATACCTCTGAAACTTTTCCATCTTCAATTTTATAGGTTAAATACTGATAATAGCCTGCTTTTAAACCTTTTATATCTTTCGGAATCCAGCCGTTGAGCGATTTTGTAAACCGCAACAGCTTTTCCGCCAGAATTTTATCCTGAACGGACTCTTTCAGATCTGCATCCATCTGCTGAACTCTGAACAGTCCTGTTTTTCCTTCACAATTTACTAAAAATCTCACGGTAATATAGCCGTTCATCATAGTTTCGGAAGATATTTTTTCTTTTTCCAGTTTTTCTATAATGGCCAGTTTTTCGCCTTTATAGTTAAACTGCTTTTCACCATGATAATACTGAAGACTCAATCTCTCTTCCGGGCTGCATTTTTTAAAATCCGGATCGTCCAGTTTGTCATCAAATTCAATATCACCAACAGTTGCGGGGTATTTACTCATGCTTTTCTCTGCCTGACAGGACATCAGTACAAAAGAAAATAATGCAAAAAAGTAAACCGCCTTTGTCAAGATATTCAATTATTCCGCTGTTCTCCCTAAAAGTGTGCCCTGGGTGTTGCCATAAACAAAAATGTCCACAATGTCACCTATTTTCTGCCCTTCAAGCATATCGAACACACAAACTGCATTCTGGGAGTTTCTTCCTTTCCACTGGTTTTTGTTCTTTTTGGAAATTCCTTCAATCAGAACCTGGTGCATTCTTCCCACGTAAGATTCCATTCTTTTTCTGGAAAGTTCACCCTGAAGCGCTATCACCTCAGCCAGACGTCTCTGCTTCACATCGGCAGGAATATTATCTTCCATTTTTTTGTGTGCAGGTGTTCCCGGTCTTTCGGAATACGCAAACATGTACCCGTAGTCATATTCCACTTCTTTCATCAGGCTTAATGTATCCTGATGATCTTCTTCAGTCTCGTTGCAGAAACCGATGATCATATCCTGAGAAAAAGCAACGTCAGGAACAATTTCCTTTGCTTTTTTTATTAAATCCAGATATTCTTCTCTGGTGTGCTGCCTGTTCATCGCCAGAAGCATATTGTTGCTGCCGCTCTGTACCGGAAGGTGAACGTATTTACAGATATTGTCGTGTTTCGCAATCATTCTGAATACATCAAGACTCATGTCCTGAGGATTGGAAGTAGAGAATCTCACTCTCATTTCAGGAACTGCTTTAGCCACCTGATCAAGCAACTGTGCAAAATTCACAGCCGTAGCCTTCTGCATTTCAGAAGCTTTGGCAAAATCTTTTTTAGGACCTCCTCCATACCATAAGTAAGAATCTACGTTCTGTCCTAAAAGGGTAATTTCTTTGTATCCGTTCTCTGCAAGGTTTTTACATTCTTCAATAATTGAATGCGGATCGCGGCTTCTTTCTCTTCCTCTGGTAAAAGGAACCACACAGAAAGTACACATATTATCACATCCTCTTGTAATGGTTACAAATGCTGTAACTCCATTTCCGCCTAAACGAACCGGGTTGATATCTGCATACGTTTCTTCTTTTGAAAGGATCACGTTGATGGCATCTCTTCCGTCTTCCGTTTCTTTTAACAGGTTGGGAATATCCCGGTAAGCATCAGGACCTACTACAAGGTCTACCAGCTGCTCTTCTTCTAAGAATTTGGTTTTCAAACGTTCTGCCATGCATCCTAAAACCCCCACCGTCATGCCCGGTCTTTCCTTTTTCAGTCTTTTGAACTGAGAAAGGCGCATTCTTACGGTCTGTTCTGCTTTTTCACGGATGGAGCATGTGTTTAAAAGAATCAGGTCTGCTTCTTCTACATTCAGGGTGGTATTATACCCCTGCTCATTAAGAATAGAGGCAACAATTTCGGAATCAGAAAAGTTCATCTGACAGCCATAGCTTTCTAAAAACAGCTTTTTAGAGTTCTCAGGCCTTTCAGCGATGGCAAAAGCTTCTCCCTGTTTTGTTTCGTCTATATATTTTTCCTGCACAATAATCGTTTTAAAGTTCAATGCCCAGCATTTAAAGTCCAAAGCATTTGCGATGAATTTTAGATCCTGAACAGATTAGTCTGCAAAGATACAAAATATTGTGACAGATTGTCAGGAGATTATTTTGGAGGATGAAATTTAATGGCGTGCGTTTAAAAGGTTTTTTTTCATCTGAACCATTATAAATCTGTCGCGATTGAAGAGAAATTCATTTTAAGTTTGATCTGTGAAGTAACGGGCTTTCCATCACACGAAGCCGGAATCCAGTTTTTTTTGATGCGCCTTACCACATATTTCATATCATCAAAAAAGTACGCGCTGTTGGCTACTTTTGGCGTTCCTTCAATATTGGTGACTTTTCCGGTTTGATCAACGGTAAGGGTAAATGTAAAATCTCCGTTCAATACATAAAAATCCGAATTCAGATAATCGTACATAAATTTTTGCAGGGTTTTCTTATAAACGGCTACTCCTCCTTCAAACGCTGCGGGTTTAAAATCTGTACAATTCTTTACTGCAACCTGTAAAAGAGGTTCCTTAATGTCTATTTTCAACAGGTTTTTATTGAGTTCTGCGATCGGATTATCATCTCTGTCCTCCACATCCTGCTGTGCCCATGCGAAGTTTCCTATAAGAAGTGCTATAAATAATGTAAAAGCTTTCATAGAACCGTAATCATTAGTTATTAAATTATGATAGCAAATTTAATTATTTAACCTGAGAAAATTGATATGATGACTGGAAGAAGGAAGAGGGAAGCTGGAAGTTACCATCAGTATTTCAACACTTAAACCAGGGAAGCTTATAAATAAATTAATAAAAATTCCCCTATAGTTCTGATGCTGCCTTCAATAACCTCCCTCTTCCATCTTCAAGCTTCCTGACAAGGAATTACAACAGTCCTTTAATATGTTTATAATTCGACTTCACCGTATCCAGCACCTCTTCCATCTTGCCTCCCAGCATGAGCTGAGCCATAGATTTCGTCATTCCCAGAACCTGGTCAAAGTCTATTTTCGGAGGAAGCGCCAATGCATTCGGGTTTGTAAAGATATTGAGCAGATACGGCCCATTGTAGGCCAGACATTCTTTAATGGCACTTTCCACCTCTTCCGGTTTGTGTACGTTTTTCCCCGGATATCCCATAGCCTGGGCTACCATCGCGAAATCAGGGTTGATCATATCCGTTTCATTATCCGGCATTCCGCCTACTTCCATTTCCAGCTTTACCATTCCAAGAGTTCTGTTATTGAAAACAATTAATTTTATGGGAAGTTTATACTGAAAGATCGTTGCCATATCTCCCAGAAGCATCGAAAGCCCTCCGTCGCCGCACATGGCAATAACTTCTCTTCCCGGATACGTCAGGGAAGCTCCTATAGCCATTGGCATTGCATTCGCCATTGATCCATGATTGAAAGATCCCAGCATTTTTCTTTCTCCGGTTCCGGTGATGAATCTGGCGCCCCATACACAACACATTCCCGTATCTACCGTAAATATGGCATCTTTTTTAGCAAGCTGGTCTAAAGTATGTGCTACATATTCCGGCTGAATAGCATCTTCCTTTCCAAAGTCTTTTACATAGGCAAGCTGATTTTCTTTTACTTTTTCATAAAATGCCAGCTGCTCATTAAGGAAGTGAACATCCGTTTTTTCCTGAAGCAACGGAAGTAAGGCATTAATAGTTTCTTTTACATCGCCTGCCAGCCCCAGCTCAAGTTTCGCTCTTCTTCCCAGTCTTTCAGGACTTTCGTCGATCTGTACAATTTTATTTTTGACGGGCATGAATTTCTGGTAGGGAAAATCCGTTCCCAGCATAATCAGAAGGTCTGCTTCATGCATGGCGTGGTAAGCTGATGGAAATCCCAGAAGACCTGTAAGGCCTACTTCATTAGGATTATTAGGCTGAATTGACATTTTTCCGCGGAAAGAATAGCCTACGGGAGCTTTTAAGAATTTTGAAAGTTGAATGACCTCAGCATTGGCTCCTTCTGCCCCGATTCCGCAATACAGGGTCACCTTTTTACTTTCATTAATCAAAGCAGCCAGACGTTTCAATTCTTCATCGGAAGGCCTGATCACCGGGTTGGTTTTAAATATCTGTGTGGAAGTCGTTCCTTCTTCGGCATCCAACTCAGAAACATCACCCGGAAGCCCGATCACAGCCACTCCTTTTTTGGAAATAGCGTGCTGAATTGCCGTCTGTAAAGTTCTCTGCACCTGTTCGGGTCTTGTGATCATCTGGTTATAATAGCTGCAGTCATCAAAGAGTTTTATGGTATTGGTTTCCTGAAAATAATCCATCCCCATTTCGTCGCTTGGAATCGTGGACGCAATGACCAGCATCGGAATATGAGATTTATGGGCTTCATACACTCCATTAATCAGATGGACATGTCCCGGACCGCAGCTTCCGGCACATACGGCAAAACCTTCAAGTTCCGCTTCTGCTGCGGCTGCATAGGCTCCCACTTCTTCGTGCCGCACATGAATCCATTCAATACTGCTTTTCTTAACGGCAATATTAAGGTGATTGAGGCTGTCGCCGGTTACTGCATAAATTCTTTTCACATGGGCATTTTCGAGCATTTCAACAATCTGCTCTGCTATGTTTTTCGCCATAATTATTCTTTTTTGGTGTTTGTTTTCGTTTGAGAAATACTGAAGAGAATATGAATTGGTGAGATTTTAGCCTTAAAAAAATCTTCTCTCTCTCAAATTTAGCTAATAAATTATAATTTCTATGCCTGGATTATATTAAAATTTCAACACATTCCTCCGTTTCGATAGTACTGAAAAATTTTTAAACCATTAAGGAAATTGAAGTTATTAAGGATAATTAAGATAAAATCAGACGATTTTTTTAAGCATTCATTTCTGGAGAGATCTTAATGGGTTTAATAATATTTACGCTTTTTTCAAACAAAAAACTCTGCCATTACAGCAGAGTCTCTTTATTATTAAATGAAATATTTATCTGTTTCTGTCACCAGCGAAATTAATACGCCCATCCTGATCAGGAATATTTCTTGAAAAACTTAAAGCTAAAGAAATATTTTCTTTTTTATTTTTTGTAAAACGTTTTTGCATTCTTACAAGATCTCTCTTCACTTCTCTTTCGAAAGATTGATCAAAAACTGCCGGCAAAAGCTTTACATCAGAAACTTCTCCCTTTTCACTCACATTGAAAGTCAAGGTAAAATCGCCGGTTACCTGAAAACTGTTTCCGGTTTGCTGAAGATTGAACGCCAAATCTTTGTCAAATTTTTCCTGCCCGCCCTGGTAAGAACCATTCAGCTGATTTTTATCTGATTTAATTTTCACTAATGTCTGCGAAAAAGAAAATGTAAAGGCCAGAACCGCTAAAACTGAAAATATTTTTTTCATAAATTGATTTTTTGGTTCTTTAAAATTACATTCTTTCTCTTATATCTACAAAATTTCGATCTGATTTCTCAACAGGTCCTCAAACTCGTCTCTTTTACGGATCAGGTGTGCTTTTCCGTCTAAGAACAGCACCTCAGCAGGTTTTAGTCTTGAATTGAAGTTTGAACTCATTTCAAAACCGTACGCTCCGGCATTGTGGAACGCCAGAATATCACCTTCTCTCACTTCATTCAGCTTTCTGTCCCATGCGAAAGTATCGGTTTCACAGATATTTCCTACCACGGTATAAATTCTTTCTGCTCCTTTGGGATTGGACAGGTTTTCAATCAGGTGGTAAGAATCATAGAACATAGGACGGATCAGGTGGTTAAATCCTGAATTTACGCCTACAAACACAGTAGCCGTCGTCTGTTTGATCACATTCGCTTTCACTAAAAGATAACCGCTTTTTCCCACCAGGAATTTCCCTGGCTCAAACCACAGTTCGAATTTTTTTCCTGTGGATTTTGAGAATTCCGAAATAACTTTTTCTACTTTCTTACCTAACGTTTTCACATCTGTTTCTTCTTCACTGTCCTGGTAAGGAATTTTGAAACCGCTTCCCATGTCCAGATATTTAAGATTAGGGAAATGTTCTGAAAGTTCAAGCATAATGTCCAGTGCCTGTAAGAAGACATCCGGATCTTTGATCTCGCTCCCTGTGTGCATGTGAAGACCTTCCACATTCAGGTTGGTGCTTTTCATCACTCTTTCGATATGACGAACCTGGTGGATGGAAATACCAAACTTGCTGTCGATATGTCCCGTTGAAATTTTATAGTTTCCGCCTGCGAAAATATGCGGATTGATTCTTACCAGGATCGGGTACGAATTTCCGTATTTGTTTCCGAACTGCTCAAGAATAGAAATATTATCAATGTTAATATGAACTCCGAAAGTCATTGCTTCCTCTATTTCAGCCAGGTCAACACAATTGGGGGTAAACAGTATCTTTTCTTTCGGGAATCCTGCTTTTAGCCCTAGTTTAACCTCATTAATAGAGACACAATCCAAAGAAGCACCCAGGTTCTTGACATACTTAAGGATATTGATGTTCGTCAATGCCTTCGCTGCATAGAAAAACTTTGTATGTTTTAAAAAAGAAGATGTAAGTTTCTCGTATTGAGTTTTAATAGATTCCGCATCATAAACGTACACCGGGGTGCCAAACTCATTGGCAATCTTTAATAGTTCTTTTGAATTCATAATTTGATTTTAACATAAAAAAAGGCAGATTCTTCCAAAAAAGAGTCTGCCGCATTGATTATTTTTTATGCAAGACAACTCTTTAAATATTCCAAACCTTAGAGAACTTTACAGCTCCCTTTTTTCCGGTTTTAATTTGTTTAAAATTTTGCATTGCTTTTTTAATTATTTTGTGCAAAAGTACTACTTATTTTTCACTTCAGGAAAAATCACCCCATAAGCCTGCTTTTAATGCTAATCTTCTTTCGTTATTTTAAGGTCTGTAAAATGTCCAAGTGTACCCGGACCGATCCAAAGTCCTATTCCTCCCCGGAGATTTCCGCCCTGTTTTAGGTCATTAACGATCAGTGTTGGCTGGGAAGCTCCATTCACATACAGTTTTGCCGTCTCGCCTTTGACTTCTACTTTCACCTTAGTCCATTCACCCGGCACCATATCAACATAAGCTTCGTACTTTTCCGGAGTTTCTTTTCTTAACTTTTCCCATGGATACCCGGGCCAGGAAATATACTGGGTAGAGTGGTTTCTGCGAACCTGATCATCGGCGCGCCCGTTGGTAGGACGCAGATAAAAGACTTCCATTTTGGAAATGTCTTTCGCTACCCGGAAAGCGATGCCTACAAACCCACGTGCCGTTTCGCTGGCGGTAGAGTTGGGCTGCCCGGAAATTGTTGCTTCAATGGTTCCGTTATGAAAATCGATATTTTTTAATAATGCCAATGTCTTTTCATTGGTCACTTCGCCTTTAATGTCTAAAACCAGGGCATTTTTATTCTTATATTTTGCCTCTTTAACGGTTACCTGAGATGGAACAACATCCGCAGCCTTTAAGGTTATCTTCTGTGCTTTAGATAAAAAACAGGTGAAAACACTCAATACAAGAGCTCTTAATAATTTTTTACGGATCATAGCTTTGTTTTTTTATTACCTGAAAATCAATCCGAATATAATAAAAATCGAGACTCCTCTGATCAGAAATTTTTATTTCGGCAGCGGTAAGGTTTCGAAATCACCCCGTAATAATGCCAGCTGAAGGTCATTATGTAAATCTGTGGAAGATAAAGGCAAATCTATTTTGAGTTTTGCCAGCTTGCTCATCGTCTGAATCTGCGTAAACAGGTCATAGAAACCGTAAGAAATTATTTTCCCGTTTTCAATGATCAGGAACATCTTTTCGCCCAGTTTTCTTCCCTGTCCGAGCCAGAGTTCATTTCTTTTTCTGAAATCAATCTTTTTCATGAAAACACTGACGTCGTTAAACTCTTCCTGCAGGCTGATAAACTGAACGGCTTTTGTTCCCTGGGTAAATGATCTGAATTTCAGAATCGGTTTTTCCGTTTTATTCAGCTTGTTCTTTTCAACAATGTATTTATTATTTCTGTAGTAAAGCCCGAACGGAAATGCTTCTCTTTTCTTAATATTTTTGGAATTAAGGATCAGTTTTGCAATAATATCCGTTCCGGTAAGCTCATAATTGATCTGTTCAACATCTTTCTGAAGCGTTTCCCATTTTTTGGATTTGGAATTGAACACTTTTTTTGAAAACTTGTTGATATCCTGAACATATTCCGACAGAATAATCTTTCCTGCCTCATTCTGAAAGTAAACAAATCCTTTATCGTTGGGAAGATCCTGAGTCAGTATCTTGATTTTATTAATGTATGTTTTGGCATTGGTTTCGTCGTGCTGCTTCTGAATAATCTCGTTTTCAGTATCTTTTGAAACCAAAAGTTTAAAGAGCTCCAATGTTGCTCTGGCGTCCCCGTCAGCCCTGTGGTGATTGGTCAAAGGAATTCCTAAAGACTTCACCAGTTTCCCCAATGAGTAGCTTACCTCATCCGGAATCATTTTTTTGGCTAAAGGAATGGTATCTAACGTACTGATCTGAAAGTCATATCCAAGCCTTTTGAAGGACTGGCGAAGCATTCTGTAATCAAAATCAATATTATGTCCTACAAGCGTTGTATTCTGGGTAATTTCAATGACTCTTTTTGCGATTTCATGAAATTTCGGAGCGGTTTTCACCATTTTTGGGGTGATGCTGGTGAGCTTCTGTACAAAAGGGGTGATATCGCTTTCGGGATTAACGAGAGATATAAACTGGTCAGTAATTTTCTGGCCATCGTACCTGTAGATGGCTATATCTATAATGCATTCATTTCTATAACCTGCACCATTACTTTCTATATCTATAATCGAATACATTGAATTGTAGTTATACTGCTATTTTTTTTATTTTACTATTAATAAGCCCTGCCATCATCAGCCCGGAACACAGGGTTATGAAACCTAGTACATAACCCATGCCATAGGTCCATAACGGCTGTAATTGTATCTGCTGCACATCTCTGATATGGGAGAGAAATACCGCAAGAAGCACGTACAGACTCATCAGCGAAAGTATTCCGCCAAATAACTGATACAGCCATTTTTTATTTACCAGCAAAGGCAATCCTGCTAAAATAACAAAAAATATATCAAAAAAAGTAAAACGGGCATTGATACTGTCCATCACCAGATTCAAAACGGCCAGCGCGATACAATAAAAAGCTGATACTCTTTTCATAGCAGATTATTTTTTATGAAATTAATTTTAAATTTTCTACCTCCTTCTTCCACCCAATCCGAACATTCCGAGGATCGCTTTTGCGCCTTCACGCATCAACGTACTGGTAAATGTTCTTCCGGCCTTGCTTTGAAGGACCTGTTCAAACATTCCCGGTTCTTCTTTTACCGGTTTTGTTTTCTGGGTAGGCGCAGGGTTTTGGGCGGCCTGCTCCATTCTGTTGGTCAGTATTTCATAGGCTGAATCTTTATCAACTGCCTGTTCATATTTTGCTACCAGGGCAGAATTCCCGGTCAGTTCTGAAATTTCTGCATCATTCAGGACATCCATTCTGGATTCCGGAGAGATCAGATAGGTATGAACCAGCGGTGTTGGAATCCCTTTTTCATCCAGCGCGGTCACAAATGCTTCCCCGATTCCGAGATTCTGGATCAGAGTTGCTGCATCGTAAAATTCAGTCGTCGGATAATTTTCAACGGCTTTGCTGATTTCTTTTTTATCTTTTGCTGTAAAACCTCTTAACGCATGCTGGATTTTCAAACCGAGCTGTGACAATACATTTTCCGGAACATCCCCTGGAATCTGGGTAATAAAATAAATTCCGACTCCTTTGGAACGGATCAGTTTTACCATCGTTTCTATCTGGGAAAGCAGTGCTTTTGAAGATTCGTCAAAAATCAGGTGGGCCTCATCGATAAACAGAACTAATTTCGGTTTTCCACTGTCCCCTTCTTCCGGGAACGTCATATAAATTTCAGCAAAAAGCGAAAGCATAAAGGTGGAAAAAAGCTGTGGCTTATTCTGAATTTCAGCTACTCTGAGGATATTCACCACCCCTTTTCCGTCTCTGGTTTCAAGAAGATCCTGAACATCAAAACTAAGTTCACCAAAAAAATCAGCTGCTCCCTGCTGTTCCAGGGCAACGATGGATCTCAGGATCGCTCCCAGAGAAGACGGAGCTATGGAGCCGTAATTGGCAGCCAGTTCAGCTTTTCCCTGAGCATTATCTGTCACATATTGCAGCACTTTCTTTAAGTCATTAAGATCAATTAACGGAAGACCTTTATCATCACAATATTTAAAGACAATAGACATAATACTCTGCTGGGTATCATTCAGTTCCAGTATTTTACTTAATAAAACAGGCCCGAATTCCGTAACAGTAGCTCTCAGCTTCACTCCTTTTCCTCCGGAGATGCTCATTAATTCTACAGGAAATGCCTGCGGATTGTATGGAAGCTGGGTTTTAGCATATCTTTCTTCAATCACCGGATTCATCTGTCCTGCTTCCGCAATTCCTGAAAAATCGCCTTTGATATCCAGAACCAGGGATGGAACGCCTGCGTGAGAAAGCTGCTCTGCAAAAACCTGAAGGGTCTTCGTTTTACCGGTTCCGGTTGCCCCGGCAATAAGCCCGTGGCGGTTGATTGTTTTCAAAGGAATCGTGACATTGACTTCCGGAACTACTTCCCCGTCCAGCATTCCTTTTCCGAGTATAATGTGTTCTCCTTTCGGAGTATATCTGGTATTCAGTTGTTCAATAAATTGTGCTTTATCTGCCATTTGATCTTTTTTTAACATATAAATATAAAAGTTTTTGTAAAATATTCAGGTATTAAAGTGATAATCCGGAATAATCTTAGTTAACATATCCGGGAAAATTACCTGACAGCCATGCTCTGCAAATTTTAAACCATGAGAAAAAAAGATCTCCCCGAATTACTGCATACAAGGCATTACATAAATATTTTCACTTCTGTAACATGATAAAAAACATTCTGTAAAATAAGTATCCGGCGTACTCTCTTTTTTATTTGAAAACAAAGGTATTTACAGCTTACCTGCTCAGAATATTGAAAGAAACTATCGCGTGGATTTAACATTTCGTTTACAATTCATCTAATACTTTGTATCTTTATCTAAAATTTTAAAACGACCCCAATGAAAATTGAACAAATATATACGGGCTGTCTGGCTCAGGGTGCCTATTATATTGTATCAGAAAATGAAGCTGCCATTATTGATCCGCTAAGAGAGGTAAAACCTTATCTGGATCGTCTGGAAAAAGACAACGTTACTTTAAAATATATTTTTGAGACCCATTTTCACGCTGATTTTGTCTCGGGGCATTTGGATCTTAGCAAAAAAACGGAAGCTCCTATTGTATACGGACCTACCGCACAGCCTGCATTTGAGGCTATCATCGCTGAAGATAACCAGATCTTTGAAATCGGAAAAATAAAGATCAAAGTATTGCACACGCCTGGTCATACCATGGAAAGCACCACTTACCTTTTAATTGATGAAAACGGAATTGAAACCGCTATTTTCACGGGAGATACGCTGTTTTTAGGGGATGTGGGAAGACCCGATCTTGCCCAGAAAGCCACTAATCTTACTCAGGAAGATCTTGCAGGAATCCTGTATGACAGCCTTCAGACCAAGATCATTCCACTGGATGACAGCATTACGGTTTATCCCGCACACGGAGCCGGTTCTGCCTGCGGAAAGAATATGCAGAAAGAAACGGTAGACATTCTGGGAAATCAGAAAAAAACCAATTATGCGCTGAACCAGCCGGACAAGGAATCATTCATCAGAGAGGTTCTGGATGGTCTTACTGCGCCGCCGAAATATTTCGGAATGAACGTAGCCATGAACAAAGGCGGATATGAAAGCCTGGATGTGGTGATGAACAAAGGTTTAAGCCCTGTGGCTGCAGAAGATTTTGAAGCATTTGCAGAGGAAACGGGAGCCTTGATTTTGGATACCAGAAGTGCTGCAGAATTCCATAAAGGATTTATTCCTAATTCCGTAAATATCGGATTGAAAGGAGATTTTGCACCATGGGTAGGAAATATGATCGTAGATGTAAAGCACCCTATTTTACTTGTTACCGATGAAGGAACGGAGGAAGAAGTTATTACCCGGTTAAGCAGAGTAGGATTCGACAATGTAGTGGGATATTTAGACGGAAGCTTTACCGCATGGAAATCTTCAGGAAAAGAAACGGATGAAATCAAAAGAATATCTCCGGCTGAATTCGCTGAACAGTTTACAGAAAACGCAACGGTAATTGATGTAAGAAAGCTTAGTGAGTATTCTGCTGAACATATTGACAATGCCTTCAACAAGCCACTCGATACCATCAGTGATTGGGTAAAAACCATTGATGATTCTGAACATTTCTTCTTACACTGTGCCGGAGGATACCGAAGCATGATCGCCGCAAGCGTCCTTAACGCACACGGAATCAGAAACTTTACCGAAATAGAAGGAGGCTTCAACGGCATCAAAAAAACAGAAAAACTGCCGACAACAGATTTTGTCTGCCAGTCTAAAACATTATAAGACGTGAATGAAAATCACACCCAAACAGAAAGTTTTTAACCAACTATATTTCAGCAATTTAAACTAAAAACTATGTCACAAAAATTTCAGGAAATTATTGAATCCGAAAGACCTGTTTTAATTGATTTCTTTGCCACGTGGTGCCAGCCCTGCAAAGTACAGTCCTCTGTTTTAAATACCGTAAAGGAAAACATAGGGGAAGGAGCAAGGATCATCAAAGTAGATGTGGATCAGTATCCTGCACTGGCTGCCCAATACGGAGTAAGAGGTGTTCCTACCCTGGCAGTCTTTAAAAACGGTGAACTTTTATGGAAAGAAAGCGGAGTTCATGATGTGAATACACTCACGGAACTGCTTAAACAATATGCTTAATCAGGCTGAGACTAAGGTTAAGACTGAGATTCAATCTTAACCTTAGCCTCAATCTGAATCTATAATTCAATTGAAAATTGGTCTCGGTCATTCAGAAACTGGAAGTGCTGTCTGAAGTCTTTTAATTCATCCATATTCCATTCTGCGGCCACAATATTTCCATTCTTTTGAGAAATTTCTGTGCCGTCCGCAAAAAAACAGTGCGAACTTTCCTGATAAAAAAGATTATTCCCATCGGTCCCGATTCTGTTCAAACCAAAAACAAAGGACAAATTCTCTATGGCTCTGGCTTTTAAAAGATGTTCCCAGGCCCCTACTCTCTTTTCGGGCCAGTTGGCCACATACAAAACAGCATCATAATCATCATTATTCCTTGCAAATACCGGAAAACGAAGATCATAGCATACCTGCAGCAGGATCCGGAAGCCTTTATAATTCAAAATAACCCTCTGATTTCCTGGCGTATAGACCTTATCTTCTCCCGAAAAAGAAAAAAGGTGTCTTTTATCATAAAAAACGGTTTCGGCATCCGGCTGTACAAAATACATCCTGTTGTAAAACTTTCCATCTTCTTCTACAGGTGCGCTTCCACAGACGGCAGCATTTTTTTCTTTCGAAAACTTTTTCAGAAACTCCAGAGATTCTTCATTTCTATCGGAAACCTCGGAAGCATCCATACAAAAACCGGTAGAGAACATTTCAGGAAGCAGGAAAATATCAGCCTCCACCTCTTTAAACTGTTCTTCTATCAACCGAAAATTTTTGTCTTTATCTTTCCAGACAATATCTAAATTAAGTCCTGCAATTCTCATAAACTTTGTTAAAAAACTTCAATAAAAATACGATTTTCCATTGATTTCGGTTCTATTTTTGATGAGGATATTTCCAATTGCTATTATTTAAAAAGTAAAATTTATGAAGAAATTGTTTTTTGTGCTGATGATCGCTTTTTTCGGAACCACGGCTTCTGCGCAGGCGTA
Source organism: Chryseobacterium endalhagicum (assembly GCF_016745235.1). GTDB lineage: Bacteria > Bacteroidota > Bacteroidia > Flavobacteriales > Weeksellaceae > Chryseobacterium > Chryseobacterium endalhagicum. The sequence goes on from NZ_JAELVM010000002.1 coordinate 240,132, forward strand.
TACAGGTAAGGGAGACCAGAAGATCCAGCTTGGACTGAGCGCCTGGGGCTATGGAACAGGAGTTACCGGAACTTATGACTACGGACTGAATAAGCTTGTATCCGTTGGAGCCGGACTGAATGCCTATTTCGGCAACTACAAAGATCATGATAAGGATAACCGTGTTTTTGTTTTCGGAAGAGTGAATTTCCATCTTCAGGAAGCCCTTCAGTTACCGGCCAAATGGGATATCTACCCTGGTGTGGACGTGGGTGTTCTCGGCAAGGATTTTGGAATCGGTGCACACATTGGAGCCCGTTACTTTTTCACCGAGAAAGTGGGCGTTTTTGCAGAAGTTGGAAACAACGGCAGTATAGGGGTTTCTTTCAATCTGTAAAATACATTAAATATATGACAAAGCTTCTCGTTTCGAGGGGCTTTTTTATTTGGCATAGTTTTGATAATTGTTACCTTTGCAAATTAAAATCTAAAATTTATTAATGGAATTAGCAATCAAGATTTTCCAGTTCATACTAAGTATATCTATTTTAGTGGTTCTTCATGAGCTTGGACACTTTTTACCGGCAAAATGGTTTAAGACCAGAGCTGAGAAATTCTTCCTGTTTTTCGATCCATGGTTTTCTATCTTTTCCATGAAGAAAATCAACGGAAAATGGCAGTATAAATTTCTTTCCAAGAACCTTCCGGACACCACAACTGTTGTTGTAGACGGAAAAGAGAAAGAAGTTCCTATTGATATATCACAACTTTCTGACGACGACTGGAGAAAACATCCGGAGCAGACGAAATACGGAATCGGATGGCTTCCTTTCGGAGGTTATGTGAAAATTGCCGGAATGATTGATGAAAGCATGGATACCGAGCAGATGAAAAAACCTGCTGAACCATGGGAATTCAGATCCAAACCGGCGTGGCAGAGACTGATCATTATGCTTGGAGGAGTTACTGTAAACTTTTTCCTGGCGTGGATTATTTTCGGATGTCTTTCTTTCTTTAATGGTGAAACTTCTTTTGATACCACTAAAGTAGATACGCCGATGCATTACACCAACGTTGCAAAAGCTATGGGCTTTGAGGATGGTGACAAGATCTTAAAAGTAGACGGAAAAATTCAGAACAACCTGGATAAACTGTCTTTAGATATATTATTAAGTGACCAGGTAACGGTTTTAAGAAAAGGAAAAGAGGTTACCTTTAATACGAATGACGATGGAAAAGCACTGGCTTTCAAAGATGAAAACCCAAGAGCATTCCTTACGCCAAGATACGCTCCTGTAATTGATACGATTGTAAATCCTAAAACGGCTGCGGCAGGTTTAAAGATCGGCGATCAGGTAGTATCGGTAAACGGGCAGAAAATCAATTATTATGATGAATTTCAGGGAGTTGTTGTAAAAAATGCAGGTAAAACGATCAATACAGAGGTATTAAGAGCCGGTGTAGTACAGCCTTTAAGTCTTGAGGTTTCCAAGGAAGGAACGTTAGGAATCGCTTCTTACAAGCAGCTTCAAAAATATGCCCAGACTCAGCAATTCACTTTTGTACAGTCTATCGGAAGAGGATTTACAAGAAGTATTGAGAGTTTAACGTACCAGGTGAAACAGTTTAAACTGGTATTCAACAAGAAAGTTCAGGGATATAAGAAAGTAGGAGGTCCGTTAGCGATCATCAAGAATATGCCTGTAGAAAAATCAAAAGACGGAGCGGTATCTGTAAACTGGAGCATGTTCTGGAGTTTTACAGCAATGTTCTCGGTTTGGCTGGCATTTCTGAACCTGATTCCTATTCCGGGACTTGACGGAGGGCACGTTTTATTTACTTTATGGGAAGTAATTACAGGAAAACCTGTTCCTCAGAAAGTATTGGAAAATGCACAGATGATCGGGGTTATCTTCCTGTTAGGATTGATGTTACTGATCTTCGGAAGCGATATCTTTAAAGCGCTTACAGGCAGTTTATAATTTTTTTGAATTTTTTTCTAAAAAATATTTGTAGGGTATAAATATTCGTCCTATATTTGCACCACTTAAAACAAAGGACATTCCTCCTTAGCTCAGTTGGTTAGAGCATCTGACTGTTAATCAGAGGGTCGCTGGTTCGAGCCCAGCAGGAGGAGCCAATAAGGACTAAACACTTACATTCATTTGTAGGTGTTTTTTTTGCTTTAAACGTTTCATGCACGGCAAAGTTTTACATAATAAATATAATGTGATAAGCAAAATTTTCATTGATGAAATGGAAGAGTTAGTAAAATTAAGAAAATTAGGAATATTAAAATAACAATTATGAAAAATACTGAGAAACAAATACTTGAACTATCTAAAAAAATACTTAATAATTCTGGATTCGGTTATGATGACGAGAATCAAATAAAGTGCACTGAATTAAATGAAGACTCTTTTTTTGGTCACAGCAAAGAAGAAAGCCAAAACATTTGGCAGATTTCTTTTTTATGGGGAGAAGAAGAATTTGGTAAAAGCAGAGGTGCTTTCCTATACATTGATGATGATAAAAAATTACCTCTTTTATTGGTTCATTCGCTCGGTCAATCTAAAATTAAATATTCTTTATCAAATGATGGCAAAACAATAGTTAGTAGCACTAATGTAAAGTTTACTATTGAAGAGTAAAAATGAAATATACAAAAGAACAAATTGAGGAAATCGCTAAAGAGGTTTTAGATAAAACAAATTTTACATATGATACCAAAGAAAAAATGATTGTCCGTGAAAATGAAGATTTCTACTTGAATGGAGAAAAAATCAACTCTTGGAATGTATCGGTATTTTTTGGAGAGGAAGATTGGGGCAAAAACCAATTAGCAGGACTTATAATTAATGATGAGAATGGTCATCCGATTTACTTACAACACAGTTTTAATAGTTTCATTTATTATAAGATTCATAATAATGGAGAAATCTCAACGGAAGCAAGACAAGGTAGCAAATAATCAATCATTTTTTATGTAGTACAAAACAAACAAAAACTCAACTTTCCATTTTGTATTAACAAACACATGATAACAATGTTTTAATCTGTAAACAAGTAGTTATACTGCTACATATATAGTATAGAGAAACAAAAATTCCCTCTGAAACTGGAGGGAATTTCTCTTTTTAAAAACCAAAAGAGTATATGATAAGTTTGGAAAAGACCCAGTAGATTTGCCCTTTGACAATACTAAAGTCACAGATGTTAAAAAAGAAATAAAATTACACGATATTTTAAAAATTAAGTAATATGATAACGAAAGAAGAAGCCTATAAAAAAGCAAAAGAATATTTGGATAAATCAAATACACAATATATAACTATTGATTCTGACAGTATTAAACTTGAAGAAAATGAAGTAGTCAGCTATGGAAAGAACGAGGGGAACAAATTAAATATATTTTCTGTTTGTTTTGGACAGTTATGGGGCATGGAAGAAAGAAGTATGTTCGTAGATATAAACGCAGATACAGGTGAGATACTGTATATAATGACACCTCATGGGTACATAGATATAAAAGAATAAATAAAAGGCTTTTTAATCAGAGGCCCTTGGTTCGAGCCCAGCAGGAGGAGCCAATAAGGACTAAACACTTACATTCATTTGTAGGTGTTTTTTTTGCTTTAAACGTTTCATGCACGGCAAATCTATTATATATTAGCAAAAAAATATACAATCAGTCTTACTACAGGGTATAAATATCAGATTATCTCATGAAAAAAACCTTTATTTCGTTATTCACCGCTTTTTCTCTTATCCAGATTTCAGCACAGGAAAAGTCTTATTTTTTATCAACTCCATCACTTAGTCCTGACGGAAAAACAGCCTACTTCTCTTACGACGGAGATATCTGGAAAGCAGATTCCAATGGCGGAAATGCATCCAGAATCACGGCTTTAGAAGGCGAAGAAATCAATCCCCGTATTTCTCCGGACGGAAAATGGCTGGCATTCAGCTCCAATCAGTACGGTAATTACGACGTTTATATCATGCCCGCTGAAGGGGGAACAATTAAGCAGCTCACCTTCCACACCGGAAAAGATGAAATAGAAAACTGGGGATGGGACAGCAAAACGCTTTATTTTACCTCAACAAGAAATAATAATTTCGGAAGTTTTAAAACGACTATTGAAGGAAAAACACCGGAAAAGCTTTTCAGCAATTATTTCAATAACACCAGCGGACTTGCTGAAACACCTGCGGGAGAATATCTTTTTACCAATTCTTCGGAAGCCGCTCATCAAACCTACCGTAAGCGATACAAAGGAGAAAACAATCCTGATATTTTAGGTTATAACCCGAAGAACGGTTCTTTCAGACAGTACACGAATTATGAAGGAAAGGATTTTAACCCAAGTGTAGATAAAAACGGTGTTATTTATTTTATTTCCGATGAGAAAAATAATGAATACAACCTTTATAAAATTGAAAATGGCGAAAAAACACTGCTGACCCAGTTTGATACTTCCATTAAAAAGCCTTTTGTCTCAGCAAACGGATCTAAAGTGATATTTGAAAAGGATTATCAGCTCTATACTTATGACGTAGCTTCAAAAAGCACACAACCTCTCAACATCAGCCTGAACGCCAATAAAAGATTGGAAAAAGAACAAAATTTCAGCGTAGAAAATAACATTTCCTATTATGACGTTTCTCCGGACGGCAAAAAGATGGCTTTTGTAAGCCGCGGTGTTCTGTTCGTTTCGGATATTGAAGGGAAATTCACCCAGCAAATTTCCGATGGCAAAGAGCGCATCATGGAAGTAAAATGGATGAAAGACAACCGCACATTACTTTTCAGCCAGACCGACAAAGGCTATCAAAACTGGTTCACTATTGCAGCAGACGGAAAAGGAAAGCCGAAACAATTAACCCAGGATTTACGCAACAACCGTAACATAGCGCTTAACAGCGATCTTTCAAAAGCCGTTTATTTAAGCGGGCGTGATGAAGTGAGAATAATGGATTTAAAAACATTCACTTCCGCCATGATCGTAAAGGATGAAATCTGGGCGTTCCAAAATTCAAGACCTTCTTTTTCACCTAATAACGAATATGTCTTGTTTTCTGCAAAAAGGAATTTTGAACTGGATATTTTTATTTATAACATTAAAAAAAGTGAAACCATCAACCTTACCAATACGGGTGTTTCTGAAGAAGATCCTTTCTGGTCGCCGAATGGCAAGTACATTTATTTCAGCAGCGACAGAACGAATCCTTCCTACCCTTTAGGCATGCAGAAATCCAATATTTACAGGATGGCTCTGGACTGGTTTGATGAACCTTACAAATCTGAGAAATTCGACAAGCTTTTTGTTGAAGAAAAGAAAGATAAATCCTCAGAAAAAGATACTAAAGAGAAAAAAGGAAAGAAAGAAGAAAAAGAGAAGGAGAAAACGCCTGTTATAAAAGAACTGAAGGTTAATCCTGATTACACGCTGGAAAGAATCGAATTGGTTACAGACCGATACGGCTCCCAGGAAGATCCTACGGTTTTCGCTGACGATAAGAAAGAGATCCTGCTGTTTAATTCCAATCAGGACAATGGGAAAAAGCAGTTGTTCAAAAAAGTATTTACTGATTTTGAGCCTGCCAAATCCGAGAAAGTTTTTGATAAGGAAGCCTATTATCTCACAAAAGTTGAGAAAAATGTATTTGCATTGATAGAAGGCAATATTTATAAGATGACCCTGGATGCATTAAAACCTGAAAAAATTAATGTTCAGTATGCTTTTGATAAAGATCTGGCTTCGGAATTCACCCAAATGTATGACGAAACCTGGACGGGCGTTGAAGAAAACTTCTATGATGAAAATTTCCACGGCATCAACTGGAAAGCGAAAAAAGAGCAATATGCAAAGTATCTTCCATATGTAAACAACAGAAATGATCTCCGAATTTTATTGAATGACCTCTTGGGTGAACTTAATTCTTCACATACCGGGTTTTCTTCATCCGGAAAAGAAGAAACCAAATACCTTAATTATTTCACCAATGAAACCGGGATTGTATTTAAAGCCGATCAGCCTTATGTTGTAGAAAGCATCGTAAGGAAGTCTCCTGCATTCCGCTCCGGTGTTGATATTAAACCCGGAGACCAGCTGATTGCAGTAAACGGAAAAAATGTTGATTCCAGTGAAAACCGTGAATCGTATTTTACCAGTCCGAAAAAACAGGAGGAGCTTGTACTCACTTTCAGCCGTGGCGGCAAAAATGTGACGACAAAAGTGCATCCGATTTCAAATATGGAATTAAAAGGGCTGCTTTACGATGACTGGATTTTCAAAAACCGCCAGCGTGTTAATAAGCTTGGAGACAACCGGATTGCTTATTCGTACATGAAAAACATGTCTACGGATGAGCTGGACCGCTTCCTTCTGGACATGGTGGAACAGGAAAACAAAAAAGACGCTGTGATTCTCGACCTGCGTTACAACACAGGAGGAAATGTTCATGATAAAGTATTGAATTTCCTTGCCCAAAAACCTTATCTGCAGTGGAAATACCGTGAAGGAAAAATGACGACTCAACCCAATTTTGCGCCTGCCGGCAAACCTATCGTTCTGCTGATCAATGAAAGCTCGTTAAGTGATGCCGAAATGACTGCAGCAGGCTTTAAAGCACTGAAACTTGGAAAAATCATTGGTCAGGACACCTACCGCTGGATTATCTTCACTTCGGGGAAAAACCTTGTAGACGGTTCTTATTACAGACTGCCTTCGTGGGGAACCTATACTCTTGATGGCCAGAATCTGGAAAAAACAGGGGTGAAACCGGATATTTATGTTAAAAATACCTTTACGGACCGACTGCAGGACAAGGATCCTCAACTGGAACGGGCTGTTCAGGAGATATTAAAAGACCTGAAGAAATAAAATCCCTATAATTAAAAGAATCCGGGGTGAAATAGCGATACGGAAAAGCGTATCGTTATTTCAGCACCGGAAAAAGGAAGCTTTGAGAAGCAACCCGCAATATTTCTGGCATTTATTGCTGTACTTTAAGAACCAGTTTAAAATATTTCTTACTGAAATTCAACATTTTTAGCCTAAAATGGTGGTTAATTGGGGATAAAACTTGACTGATATTAATATTCGTTTTATATTTGCAGCACCTTAAACAAAGGAAAATTCCTCCTTAGCTCAGTTGGTTAGAGCATCTGACTGTTAATCAGAGGGTCGCTGGTTCGAGCCCAGCAGGAGGAGCAGAAAGACTTACAGAAATGTAGGTCTTTTTTTATGTCCTTCCGGCAAAAAAGATCGCAGACGATTTGTGTATTTGAAATAGCATATATTTTGCATCATAAGAAATTAAATCAAATAACACCATGCCCTACTTATCCCGGATTTATCTAAAAGATGAACACCCTCAAGATTATCCTTTTAATCTTCCTTTTTTGCGTAACGGCTTAGATCTGAAACTCAAAAGAAATGTCACTTTTTTCGTTGGAGAAAACGGAATTGGTAAATCTACCCTCCTGGAAGCTATTGCAGAAAAGTGTGGTTTCAATGTTGCGGGAGGCAGCCGGAACCACCGCTACGATTTTCACAAAACGGAATCCGGACTATCCGATTATCTTACGCTTTCCTGGAAAACCAAAACAGCCCAGGGATTTTTTATGAGAGCCGAAAGCTTTTTCAACTTTGCCACTTATATTGACGAAGTCGCCAAAGAAGACAGAAGAGTGCTGGATGCGTACGGAGGCAAATCCCTGCATCAACAGTCTCATGGCGAAGCGTTCCTGTCGTTATTCCACAATCACTTTCAGAATGGGCTGTATATTCTTGATGAGCCCGAGTCTGCCCTTTCGCCTCAAAGACAGCTTTCCTTATTATCCATCATTCATAAACTCGAGAAGGCCGGAAAAGCCCAGTTTATTATTTCCACCCATTCCCCGATCCTGATGTGCTATCCGGATGCTGAAATATTTTTACTGGATGATAAAATTCAGCTGACTCATTACAAAGACACTGAGCACTATCACTTAACAAAGAATTTTTTAGAATCCCCTGAGCATTATTTCCGTCACTTGTTTGAAGATTTTTAGGGTTAAAATAAAAAACAGGAGAAAATAGTTCCACTTACAACACCTCATTAACTGAAAAATCCTTTTTTCGGGAAAATTTACCTACTAGACAATCTCCTTTATTACACTTTTCAGCATTCCGCTTCCGTTTTCCACAAATATTCACCAGATACTCAAACCATATAATATTCAGGTAGTAAAATCGGTATGAATAGAATTCCCCATTATTATGTGGAAAAGCAATGGAAAACATTCATTAGTTACTGTAAATCAATTTATTTATATTGTTAATAACCTGTGGAAAAAATATTGATGAGCTATCAATATCATATTAAAAACAGCTCATCGTACTGTATAAAACATGTGAATATCCTGTTAAATGCATGTTGAAAGCCTATGAATAACGCATATTGGCAGTGGATAGATTGTGGAAAACCTGTGAATACTTCCAGGAACTTCATAGGTATTGTATTTTTTAATTTAAATCATTGTATAAGGTTTATTTTTTTCAAAAAATGATGCAGAGTAAATGATTAATGATCACAATCTTTTATTGTTATTTTCGTTACATTTGTAGTTTTGTGATTTTTTATAGAAAACGTTAAAAAAAATGATATTTTTTTAATAAACAGCACGCTTTTTGTTTGTGCTAATTGCCTGAAGAACCAAATGATGTCAAACAACAACCTCAAATATTATAATCTCTTTTTTTTGCTTTTTATAACCTGCCTGACATACGCCCAAAACACAGCAAACGGCAGAATTGTTGACGCAAAAACCAATAAAGAAATTCTAGGTGTAGATGTATTTATCAACGATAATACGGAACCTGCTTTAAAAACTTCGCTGGGAAGTTTCACCGTACAGTCCGACAGCCTGATTTACAAGCTAAAATTCTCGAAAAAGAATTATTCTACGGAAACTATTACTATTACTCCCGAAACTGCGGAAAATATTTTCGTGAAACTTTCGCAGGAAAAAGAAAACACCATTGCGGAAATTGTAATTCACAACGAAAAACCGAAATACAAGAACAAAAAGGAAAATCCAGCATACGCAATTATGCAGGAAGTGTGGAAAAGAAAAAGAAACAACGGTTTAGAAAAATTTGATACCTACACCTATAAAGAGTACGAAAAGATCCAGTTTGATGCGAATAATCTGGACAGTGCTTTTATGAGTAAAAAGATCTTCAATAAGCTGGATTTCATCTTCGACTACGCAGATTCTACAGCCAGCGGAAAGATCGGACTTCCTATTTTCCTGAATGAATCCATTTATGAAAATTACGGAGAGAACAAGCCCGGAAAAAAGACAAAAAGATTACTGGTAGCCCAGAAAACATCAGGGTTCCAGGACAATCAGGTGATTACCATTACAGCCAAAAACCTTTACAGGGACATCAATATTTACGATAATACACTTAATTATTTTGATATCGGCTTCCCAAGCCCGGTCGGGTCCAACGGATTCAGCACATATGACTATAATTTAACGGATACGATCTCCATTCATGGTGAAAATGCTTACAAAATACGCTACCAGCCTAAAAGGAAAGAAGTTTTGGCCTTCCAGGGCTATCTTTATATAGACACGGACAGTTATGCGGTTTTGGGTGCCACTTTAAAATCAACACAAAAAATCAATGTCAACTTTATCAACAGTATTTCCACAGAGCTGGAATATGATAATCCCGACGAAAATACTTTCCTTCCTAAAAAATTCATCACAGAAATAGAACTTACCCCGTTTGCCAAGAAAAGAACTTCGAAAAGTATCATTGCGAAGCGGACCGTAGATTATTCCCAATATGATTTCAACAAACCTCTTGACGATAAAGTATTCACCCGGAGACAGGAAGAATACGACGATAAATTTGTTGATAAAGACGATGCCTACTGGGTAAAAGCAAGGCCTGACACTTTATCGAAATCTGAGCGCGGAGTTTATGAAATGCTTGACAAACTTCAGCAGACCCCAAAATTCAACCGTATTGTAAAAATCTACGAAACATTAGCTTCAGGATACTACAATGCATTTAAAGGTGTTGATATAGGTCCTATTTTTTCAATTTACGGTAAAAATGAAGTGGAAGGCGACAGAATAAGACTTGGAGCAAGAAGCTATTTTGGACAGAACGACCCTTGGAGAGTTCAATTTTACACTGCTTACGGATTCAAAGACGAAAAGGTTAAATATGGAGCTGAGGCCAGGTTTATGTTCAACCGCGTCAACAGATTTATGATTGGAGCAGGAACCAAAAGGGATATAGAGCAACTTGGAGTACAGCTTACCACGGATGATGGAATCATGGCCCGTACCTTTGCATCATCTACCCTTTTTGCAAGAGGTGAAAATGCTTCCCTGAGCTCTATTAACAAAACCAATATTTTCGCTTCCATTGAGCCCTGGAAAAACTTCCAGGTGAGGGTAGACGGAACTTTACAGAGCATCAAATCCGCCAATCCTGATAAATTCAGCCTGATGTACTACCGCAACGGCGATCTGAGAAAAACCCTTAATGACTCCCATGTTACCCTTAGCTTAATTGCAAGACCGGGAGCTAAATTTTCTCAAACCGGAGTTGACCGTTATGAACACGGAACTTTAGCACCAACCATCATCCTTAAATACACAAGAGGGATTGAAGGTCTTTTCAATGGTGATTTTAACTATAACAGGCTTCAGTTTATGTTCTACAAACCAGTACTGATCGGAAGCTGGGGAAAAACATTGGTAAGCTTTGAGGCTGGTAAAACCTTTGATACCGTTCCTCTGGCACTTCAGAATGTAGTTCCGGGAAACCAGTCTTACAGTCTTGCACAGAATACTTTTGCACAGCTTAATTATTATGAATTTGTAGCTGACACGTATTCTACACTGCATTTAGAACATCATTTCAACGGGAAAATATTATCTTTTATTCCTTTGATCAAAAAACTAAAACTTAGGGAAATCGCTTTCATAAGAGGAGCCTACGGAACCTTAAGTGATGCTTCGAAATCGATTAATGTGGACGGTTTCAAATATTCTGCACCAAGCGATCAGATCTATTTTGAATACGGATTCGGAATTGAAAACATAGGAATCGGAAACCTCAGAATATTCAGGGTAGATTTTAACTGGAGAGGAAATTATCTCGACAGACCTGACATTTCGACATTCGGCGTGAAAGCAGGATTCCAGGTTGGATTTTAATCAGACAATGAAAATAAATAATAAACGGGCTGTATCTTTGAAGATGCAGCCCGTTTTTATTCCTAAAATTTATGGGCAATGACTACCCGTGTTCTGTACTTTATGAGCACTCACAACCCTCATCTACATAAAGCAGACAACGCATTTTCTGCAGCGGCGTCATTCCGCACCAGATATCACATGAGGTAATTGGATTGGGAGGACATAATCCTCCTCCGTTAATTTGTTTCAGATGCTGCTTTGTTAGTTTCTTTAAATTTTTCATAGTTATTGTTTTAATCTGTCTGCCTACTCTATATGCTTTTCGGCCTTCGCAAGTATTTTATAATTTGACTGTTAGCAAATATAAAAATATTTCACCACAGTTGGAATATTAACGAAAATTTATCCTTAAAAATGCAAACAAAAAAAAGCCTCAGCATACGCTGAGGCCCTTTTCAATAACTTTATTTATGTTAACATCCGCATGGATCCGGATCCATTACCATGTTAGGACATCTAAGCCTTTGCTGCGCAGTCCATGAGCACCATTCTCCGCAGGTAGTTGCAGGCGGCGGACATGACGGCCCTCCTCCTTCTATTGTTCTCAATTGCTTTTTAGATAATTTTCTCAAATTTTTCATAGTATTTTGTTTAATTTGTCTGCCTACTCTATACGCTTTTCGGCTTTCGCGTGTAATTTTTTATTTGATTGGTTAACAAATATATAAATATTTCACCATAATTAGAATATTAGTGAAAATATTTTTCTTTTTTACAATAAAGACATAAAAAAAACCTCAGCTAATGCCGAGGTTTACATTTTATAAAACGCTTAAATGATTATGCGTTTGGCTCTACAGATACGAAAGATCTGTTGTTTGCTTTCTTTCTGAAAACTACTTTACCGTCTACTAATGCAAACAAAGTATGGTCTTTACCCATTCCCACGTTTTCACCTGGGTGGTGCTGCGTACCTCTCTGTCTGATAATAATATTTCCGGCAATAGCTTCTTGTCCTCCGAAAATCTTCACACCTAATCTTTTAGAGTGAGACTCTCTACCGTTCTTGGAACTACCGACTCCTTTCTTGTGTGCCATTTTATTACTGGATTATTTATTAAGTGCTTTAAATTGATCGATATTCTTAATGATAGCAGCATCTACTTCTTCATGAGTAAGAATATTCTTTTCTAATTCTACTTTAACTGCTTTACCTAAAGTAATTAAAGTTTCTCTGTTTTCTTTAGACTGAGACAAGTTGTTTTTCTTCAGGTGATAGTTCAGTTCATGATCTTCACCAAAGTTAACAGTTGCGTTATCTGAAAGAACTTCAGCTTTCACAGTTTCTTTTTTAGCAGCTTTCTTAGAACTTCCGTCAAAACCAGTGATACCAGTGATTTTAATTTGAGTTAAAGATTGTCTGTGACCGTTTTTAACTTTGTAACCTTTTCTTCTTTTCTTTTTGAAAACGATTACTTTATCAGCTTTTACGTGGTCTAGGATCTCTGCATCTACAGTGATTCCGCTTACAGCTGGGGCGCCAACAGTGATTGAACCGTTTACAGTAAGAAGAATTTTATCAAAAGAAACTTTGTCTCCTTTTTCTCCTTTTAAACGGTTTACAAACAACTTCTGGTCTTGCTCAACTTTGTATTGAAGCCCTGCTATTTCTACAATTGCAAACATTGTTTATAAATTTTTAGTTATTTCGAGGTGCAAATATATGAATAAATTTCTAAATAGCTTGCAATCAGATCCGTATTTTTTAATAAAATCAATTTGCCCCTATTTCAATAATTCGTCGGGAGAAAATATATTGGGAAACAGATCGTTTAAAAGAAAAAGATTCATACTCTAAGTGGCTTGCAAACCTAATAAGATGTTACGTTGAATGGACTCATTTCAGCTACATCAAAAACACAAACAGGAAATACATGAATAAATTTATCTGAAGTTTTACAATAGCTTTATTTTATTCCATTAAACGCAATAAAAATAAAACTTCACTATGGTTTGAATAATTTTTTCTATGAAAGTGCTTATAATTCAGAGATAATTTTATACCTTCGTTATCACCAAAAAATATTTTATATGAAAAGAAACTTCAAATTCTGCTTATTAGCAGGAGCCATAGCCGCTTTCTCCCTGTCTGCGTGCCGTGATGACAAAATGGAAGAATCTGCTCTTCCGGAATCCGAAACTTCCAGTGCCAAAATAGAACAGCCTGGAGACCTTGAAAAAATATGTTCTTATGTAGACCAATACTGGAGCTCTACTGCAGTATTGAAAACAGGACTTCAAAACACAGCCGACACCAATTTCATGAACGCCCAGATGACTAAAATTGCCAGTCTTTGGGGAAGAAGCAATCCTACGCTGCGTTTCGTAGACGATCCTTCCAATTTTAATTCTACCTACAATGCCATTTCCTATTCTACAGGGAAAATCTATTATGGGTACGCCATCTACGCTGACGCCAAAAACAAAGGCGGTGATATCGTTAATGCTATGATCCTTGCCCACGAGTACGGACACCAGCTTCAATACATCTTTAATCTTCCTTCTGTAAACGAATCCACAGCAAGACCCAACGAACTGGAAGCAGACGGTTTTGCAGGCTATTATCTGAGAAGACCTAACGGATACAACAAAACAAGCTTTGCCGAAATTGCAGCAGCCTATGAATTTGCACAGAGCATCGGAGATTATCAGACGACCAGCTCAAACCACCACGGAACTCCTCCTCAGAGAAGATCTGCCGTACGTTTAGGGTTCCTTCTTGGACAATATGACCTTAATGCAGCCAATTTTGACTATAACTTCTTCTATTATTATCAAGGCGTATTAAACGGAACTTACAAAATGGGTAAAAACTCTGTAAATCCGGAGATTGATGCCTATATGAGCCAATATATGGATGAACTTAGAAAAATCCAGACCGGAGAAATCTCCGAAGAAGAATTTAAACATCTTAAATAAACATTCATTTTTAGCATATTTAATTAAGGAGACAGACAGCAATGTTTTGTCTCCTTTTAGTTTATTTGAAAATATCCCAAAGTTTATATACTTTTGAACCTTATCCTAAACACATGAACAGAGATCTCTACATTGACTTTGCTAAAGGAATGGCAACCCTCTCCATTATATTCATCCATACCGCTTTCTGGTCGGGACAGTTTTACATTCCTGCAGAAGTAAGAGTATTTTCTCTCGTGTTTGATGTGGCCTTATTCTACGCATTAAGCGGAATCACCTCAGGATCGAACATTGAAAAAACCTTCTACAGATTATTAAAGCTTCAGATCACCTACATGATCTTTGTAACGTTTCTGTTCTTTATGGATTATTTTTTCAAGGTCTTCGGATTGACATTCTTTTCCATGGAATGGCTGCAAAACTTCTATTCAACTTTCGGATCAAAATATGCAACAACAGGTGTATCTGATATTCCGCAGTGGCAGAATCTCGGAAACTGGTACCTCCATCAGTATACCAATGCTGACACATTTCCTGTAGTAATGGGAAGTTTCTGGTATCTGAAAGTCTATTTTATCCTGGCTGTTTTTGGAGTATTAATCTTAAAATTTTTCCCGAAACATGTCAATTGGTTTATAGGCCTCTGTCTTGTCTTAACCTTATTATTCAACATTTTTCCGGAATATTATCCAGCCGGACAGGTCGGTTATGTAGCTTTTTATCTCGCAATATTTTTAGTTGCCCATCAGATGCGTGGAAAAACAATTCCTGCAAAGGTAATTCCGGTCGCTTATCTGCTGGTCGCTGCTGCTTTAATCTGGATGTTCTGGTATTACGGCGGGGAAATTTTTTATAAGATCAATAAAAATAAGTTCCCTCCAAAGATTCCTTATATTATCTGGTCCCTGTTCTCACTGACCACTTTATTTGTTCTTTACAACAGATTAAAGATCACGAAAGAGAATTTCGTCACCCATATCGGAAAGAATGCTATCTTTTTCTATTTTGCCCAGGGTTTAAGCTCATCCCTGGTGTATTTCATTGTAGTTCCATTAAAGGAAAATATGCCCTGGTGGATCCTGATGATCATTATTTATGTTATTAATGTAATTCTTGCTTTCATCATTGCAGCCGGACTAAAAAAAGTAGACAGCCTTGGTTGGAACGTTTTAGAGTTTTTAAGAAAAAAAACAGCAAATCAATAACTTTATAAGCCAATTTTGAATAAAATAATCTTTATTACCGCAATTTATTTTAATTTTACAAAAAATTCAAAGCATGTTTAAGTTGAAACTTCCTACCGATCCAAGGTGGGCGAATATTGCAGAGGAAAACATTGGAGAAATTTTAACGGATCACGCATGGTGCGAGCAAAAAGCAGCAACCAATGCTATCGGTCTGATCACAATGCTTCCCGAATATTCTGAGATCGTAACGGAACTTCTCGCCATTGCGCAGGAAGAGCTTGATCATTTCAACCAGGTACATGAGATCATTAAAAAGAGAGGTTATACTTTCGGAAGAGCCCGGAAAGATGATTACGTGAATGAACTTGCTAAATTTATCATTCAGGGAAGCCGTGAAGACTTAATTGTAGATAAAATGCTTTTCGCCGCCATGATCGAAGCCAGAAGCTGCGAAAGATTTAAAGTGCTTACCGAAAATATTAAGGATGAAGAGCTGAAAACATTCTACAAAGAGCTTATGATCTCGGAAGCCAATCATTACACCACATTCATAGGATTTGCCAGACAGCTTGGTGATCCTGAAAAAGTAAACAAACGCTGGGACGCATGGCTTGAATACGAAGCCAATATCATTAAATCTTACGGAAATAAAGAATCCATCCACGGCTAAAATAAAAAAAGTAAAAAATCCACGTTGAAAAAACCGACCTTCGAGAATATTGCCAATTTTTTCCTGAAAAACTTTTTTCAGGGACTGGTTATCATTGGGCCTATCGGGCTTACCATTTTTGTAATATGGTACATCGTAAGCGCCATTGACAATATTATCCCTTCTGTTGCAAAAGAAATTCCGGGACTGGTTTTTGTTTCAACGATTCTGATCACGGCGATTCTGGGTTATCTGGGAAACAAATTCGTAGTGGGAAGGTTCTTTTTTGATACAATGGACAGCCTTCTGGAGAAAACTCCCGGAGTAAAGCATATCTACACGCCTACCAAAGACGTGATGTCTTCGTTTGTAGGAGACAAAAAGAAGTTCAACGATCCTGTATGGGTAAAAACCAATGAAAATCCGGAGATCTGGAGAATCGGGTTTTTAACGCAGAAAGAAATGTCGGACGTTGAAAAACACAATTACGTTGCCGTATACTTACCTCACTCCTATGCGATTTCGGGATGGGTCATTGTGACGGAAGAAAAAAACATCAAGCCTGTAGTAGGCATGACTGCTGCTTCTGCCATGAAGTTTGCAGTAAGCGGCGGTGTTGCAGGATTCCATTCTGACGACAATATTTTCAAAGCTCCGGAATAATTTTTCCTGCTTAATTCAAAATCAGCAGTATCAAACTGCTTTCCTGTTTTCTTAGTTTTTAAAATATTATGTTAACCAAAAATCTGTTTTGGACACACCAGCATATCTGTTTTTTAACTCTATATCATTCAAGTAATTACAAAAAAATATGATCACTAATAATCCACTTTTAAACTGCGATCCAGAAAAAGGAGTATGCGAAATCCTTGAAACACCAGGTTCAGAATCATCTGCAGAACAGCTGCAGAGCACCAAAGATAAAATCACCATTATTTATTATACAGACCCCATCTGCTCTTCATGCTGGGGAATTGAAGCCCAGTTAAGAAAAATGAAACTGGAATACGGCGATGCTGTGGAACTGGATTACAGAATGGGAGGCCTTTTACCATCCTGGGATATTTACAATTCCGGCGGGATCAGCAAGCCAGGAGATGTTGCCCACCATTGGGAAGAAGTGAGCCCTTATTATCAGATGCCTATTGAAGGCGGAGTCTGGCTGACAGACCCTCTGAATTCTTCCTATCCTCCGTCAATTGCTTTTAAAGCTGCTCAAATGCAGGATAAAAAGAAAGCAGTAGACTATATGAGAATTACCCGTGAAATGGTTTTCCTTGACCAATTAAACATCACAAAACAGGAACATCTTGAAAAAGCCGCAGAACTCGCTGGATTAGATGCAGCACAATGGAAAGAGGATTATGAATCCAAAGCTCAGATTGAGTTCAAAAAAGATCTTGATCTTGCAAGACAGCTTGGGGTAAGAGGATTTCCTACACTGATTTTCACCAAAGATGACGAAATTTTAGATATTCTATATGGTTTCAAACCTTACGCAGATTTTGAAAGAAGAATAACAAAAATAAGCCCTGATGCGAAAAAGCAGAAATATTCTACTGAGCCTGAACAGCTTTTTGCAGTTTATCCTACTTTAACCACTCAGGAATTCGCAGTTCTTTCAAATATTTCTTTCGAAAAGGCGTTTGAAACTCTTATAAAGCTCAGCGGCGAAAAAATTATTTCCCGTAAGCAGTATAAAAACGGAGACCTCTGGGTTTTCAGTAAAAACTAATAACACGATTTAAAACTAATAAGGATGTATAAAGTTGCAATCATAGGAGCTGGAGTTTCCGGGTTGAGTATGGCCAATTATTTGGAAAAAAATAATATTGAGTACCATATCTACGAAAGGAGAACCCAAAATGACCTGAAAGGACACGGATTTATTCTTCCCAAAGAAGGCATTGAGTTTCTTTCCAGCATCATTAATATTGATGATCTGTATAAAAAAGGCCAGTTTTTAAAAAAATACCTTCACTATCACCAAAGCGGTGAAATTCTTTCTGAAAAGGAGCTTGAAGATGTTTTTGTAGTTTCCAGAAGTGCCCTGATAGAGATTTTGGCTCAGGGAGTTCCTTCTGATAAAATATCTTATGAAACGACAGTCACTCTGAACGGTTTCTCCGAAGGAAAGGCGGATATCACGATTAATGACGGTGCAGCTTTGGAAGCCGATATCATTGTGGCTTCAGACGGTTCAAGAAGCAGGATCAGAAGAAAGATCTTCGAGGATGAAAAAATGAAAGCCGTTTTAGAAAACGAAGTGGTCAACATTATTGAAAATGAAGAAATTGCAGGTAAGCTTGAAAATAATTTCCTTAAATTCCACCATGAAAACGGTGGTCTTACGTTTGGAGTTCTGAAGCTTTCTTCTACAAAAGTTCTCTGGTACTGCCAGTTTGATATCACCAAATTCTTCATCAATGAAGATTATACGCCGGATTGCATCAGACAGTTCATCGTTGATAATTTTGGGGACTGGAACCCTCTGGTATCTTCTATCATCAATGATTCCAGCTATGAAAATGCTCACATATGGAGAGTGTACGAACTGGAAAAGCTTAACCCTTTCTATCATGAAAATGTAGTGTTTATAGGCGATGCAGCCCATCCACTGATTCCGTTTACCAGCCAGGGTGTGACTTCTGCCCTGAAGGATTCTTACGTTTTAACGAATCTTTTACTGGAAGGAAACAGTCTGCCGGAAACCTTCAAAACCTACGAGGAAGTACGAAAAGCCGAAATAGAGATCCACATCAGCAACGGAAGAGCATTACTGAACCAGTTCCTGCTGCCATTGTGCGACCAGCAAAAAAATACCTTACCCATTTCATACAAATAAAAAATGTTTACAAATAAAGATATCAATTTCGAAGCCCTGAAAAGAAAAGCCTACAACGGAAGATGGGCAACCCTTGAGAACGGGATCATTCCATTAACCGCGGCAGATCCGGATTTCAGAATGTCCCATGAAATCGAGAACGGAATCATTGAATACATCAAAGACGGATACCTCAGCTACGGACCTTTTTCCGGAATTCCTGAATTTAAAGCAAGCGTGGCCAAACATTTCAATACAGAAAAGAAAGGAAGTTTCACGCCTGACAATGTTTTAGCCGTAAACAGTGCGGCGATGGGAATGTTCCTGATTGCGAAATACGTTCTTGGCCCCGGAGATGAAGCCATTATTTTTGACCCGGTAGATTTCTTATTCAAAAAAACTGTAGACGCAGCCGGTGGAACCATCAGATTGTGCGCTGTTGATTCCAAAACAGGAGAAATTGATTTTGAGATGCTTACTTCTCTGATTACACCCAAAACAAAACTTATCAGCATCTGTAATCCTCACAACCCGGTAGGAAGAATTTACTCAAAGGAGGTTTTAATCAGGATTTCAGAAATTGCCGAAGCTCATGATCTTTGGGTAATGAGTGATGAGATCTGGAGTGATATTGTGTATGACAACAAGGAATTTAATACGTATTCTTCAGTTTCCGAAGCTGCAAAGAAAAAAAGCTTTACCGTTTTTGGATTTTCAAAGTCATACGGAATTGCCGGATTAAGAATTGGAGCAGTTTTATGTAATGATCAGGAACTTTTGGATGATTTTACGGAAAAATCACAGTTCAATTCTACCATTGAAGGTGTTTCCACGCTATCTCAGATTGCGGCCAGTGTGGCTATTGAAAAGGCTAAGCCTTGGTTTAATGACTTCCTTACGCATCTGCAGCACAACAGGGATCTTGCCCATACTATGCTGAGCAACTCCGGTATTCTGACGCCTAATTTACCTGAGGCCACTTTTGTAATTTTCCCTAAAATTGAGAACGGATATTCAAGTGATGCCTTTGCACAGCACGTTTTAAAGGAAGGAAAGGTAGCCGTTGTTCCGGGTTCTGAAAGATGGTTCGGGAAAGGTGCTGAAGGTCATATCAGAATTTGTTTTTCCACTTCAAGAGAAATTCTGGAAGAAGGATTGAACCGGGTAATCGGAAGTTTTTAAGGTTGATAATTTTCACAATTAAAACCAAAACAGTTAATATTTTACTATAATTAACAAAAAATAAAGTTAATTTAAATATTTTGTTCACAATAGCTTATTTCCACATTGATTTGAGGATAAAATTCAATATTTTTGAATCAATCACCAAATCAAATAGGAAATATGAAATTGAAATACACAAGTATTCTTTTTTTGGGAACCGTATCTATGTTTTACTCACAAAACACCAATGATACCATCGCCAAAGAGTCAAAAATAGAAGAAGTATCTGTTACCGGAAGCCGGAATAAAAAAAGAACCGTGACCAACACGCCTGTTCCTGTGGATGTTATTGACATTAAACAGGTCAGCCAGTCTACAGGTCAGATAGAGGTGAATCAGCTTCTTCAGTTCAGTGCGCCTTCATTTAATTCCAACAAACAATCGGGATCAGACGGAGCGGATGCAGTAGATCCTGCCACACTTCGCGGTCTTGGTCCCGACCAGACTCTTCTCCTTCTCAATGGAAAGAGATACCATCAGTCATCTCTGATCAACCTTTTCGGAACCAAAGGAAGAGGAAATACGGGCTCGGATATGAATACCATCCCGATCGGGGCCATCAAAAGAATTGAGGTGCTGCGTGACGGAGCTTCTGCCCAGTATGGTTCTGATGCTATAGCCGGGGTAATCAACGTGATTCTCAACGACCGCAACCAGGGTTTTGAAGGCAATGCCTTCTATGGAATGAATGTTTTTAAAAGCCCGGGAGATAAAGATGTGGTTTCTGAACGCAAAATAGATGGTACCACTTTCGATTTCAGTGGAAATTTAGGAACGAAAATAGGCAATAAAGGCGGCTTCGGTAACTTCACCGTAGAGTTTGTCAATAAGGACAGAACCATCCGTAATGCCAATCCTGAGAAATATTCCACGCCGAGAGAGAAGTTTGGGGATGCCAAATCTCAGAATATTTATTTCTTCGGAAATGTGGAACTGCCGTTATCAGATGGCTTAAAATTCTATTCTCGACAAGGCTTTTCCCACCGTAAAACAAATGCTTATGCCTGGACAAGATCTGCAGATGCTGACGGAAATATTCCTGAAGTTTATCCGAACGGTTTTAATCCTCTTCAAAACACTAGTATCACGGATTTCACCTTTGACAATGGCCTGAAGTTTAAAGTGGCCGGCTGGGATGTTGATTTTTCCAATGCATTCGGAAGCAATAGATTTACCTACCAGATAGACAATACAATTAATGCGACTTTGGGAGTAAAATCACCGACCAGTTTTAATGCCGGAGGTCATTCTCTTTTGCAGAATACGACAGGTTTTAATGCCTCAAAACAATTTGGAGTTCTTAACGGTTTAAACATTGCATTCGGATCTGAATTCAGATATGAGCAATTTGAAATCATCAAAGGAGAAGAAGCATCATACGCAATGTATGACATCAATGGAAATATTGTAACAGCCAGCACTCCTCAAAGCTTACTGGTTACCAATCCGCTTTCCGGAGACAGCAGACCGGGGGGCTCACAGGGATTTCCAGGTTATTCACAGGAAGTTAACAAGAACCGTAATAATTTTGCCGCATATATAGACACCGAACTTGACATTACCAAGAATTGGATGATCAGTGTGGCCGGAAGGTTTGAAAATTACAGTGATTTCGGGAGTACTTTGAATGGTAAATTTGCCACAAGGTATGCGATTACGCCTAAGTTTGCCTTCAGAGGATCTGTTTCTACAGGGTTCAGAGCGCCTTCACTGGCACAGAAATACTACAGCCTTCAGTTCACGAATTTCCAGAGCGGGCAGCTTGTAACCATCCAGCTTGCTTCCAATGACAGTGATCTTGCAAAAACGGTAGGAATTCCGCAGCTAAAACAGGAAACCTCTCTGAACGGAAGTGCCGGTTTTACTTTCAACTCAGGAAAGTTTACAGCAACCGTTGATGGATATTACATCAAGGTAAAAGACAGAATTGTACTGACGGGAAATTTCTCGCAGGATGATGATGCCATCGGAAATATTCTGGCCGAAAACCATATTGATCAGGCACAGTTTTTCACGAATGCCATTGATACCAGAACAAAAGGTGTTGATGTTATTATCAGCTACACAGAAAATATTGGCAATGGAAAACTTTCTGCAACACTAGCCGGAAATTACAATGAAATGGAGATCACGAAAGTAAACACTACCGAAAAGCTACAGGGAAAAGAGGATACCTATCTAAGCCCTAGAGAACGTGCCTTTATCCTGGCTTCCGCTCCCAAAACAAAGATCAATCTGAACTTAAATTATAAAATTGATAAGTTTAATGCAAACGTTCAGCTTGTAAGATTTGACAAAGTGAAACTGATTGGTTACAGCGGTGCTGATGATTACCAGCTTTATGGCGCAAAAGTAACTACTGACATTTCTTTCGGTTATGAGTTCTCCAAAAATTTCAACCTTACAATCGGAAGTAAGAACTTATTCAACCGTTACCCAACTCTACAGACTGCGCATGTAGATGGAAATACAGAATCCGGAGGCATCTTCGATCCTGTACAGATGGGATTTGCCGGAAGACAGGCTTTCGCCAGACTAAACTTTAAGTTTTAATATAAAAAGAGCTTTATAAGCAAATTCGCAAACCGCCAATTTGCTTATAGCTCTTCTTTTTATTTCTTTGAGATTTTGTAGAGTTTTCCGCTGTCTGTTACCGCATACAGATTACCATCCATTCCATTCAGAACATCTCTGAACCTTTCTTTCTGATCGGCCAGAAGACGTTCTTCTCCTACTACTTTATTATCCTTCATAACCACACGGTTGATATGTTCACCGCTGAGACATCCAATCATAAGATTTCCTTTCCATTCCTCAATATTTCCCGTGTAGAATGTTACTCCGCTTGGTGAAATTACCGGATCCCAATAATAAACGGGCTGTTCGGTGCCTTCTTTTTGAGTGATTCCGTTTCCTACTTTTGCCCCTGAATATTCAATTCCGTAGGTCACATCTCCCCAGCCGTAATTTTTTCCGGGCTGAATTAAATTAATTTCATCGCCTCCTCTTGGGCCCATTTCAACATCCCAAAGCGTTCCGTTCGGATCAATCGCCATTCCCTGAGGATTTCTTACCCCATAGGCATAAATTTCAGGCTTATAACCCTGTTTCCCGATGAATGGGTTTCCGGGGGCAGGCTTTCCGTCTTTCGTAATTTTCAGAATCTTCCCTAAATAATTGTCCGTTTTCTGAGCATAGACTCTGGTTTCTTTATCAGATCTTTCTCCTGTACTTACAAACAGATTCCCGTCTTTGTCAAATTCCAGCCTGCTTCCATAGTGCTTATCGCCATCATAAGAAGGTTCTGCACGGAAAATAACCTTAACATCTGTGATATTTTTCAGATCACCTGAAAGTTTTCCTTTTGCTACAGAGGTAAGATTACCTTCTCCAAAAGGTTCTGAAAAGCTGAAATAGATTATATTATTGGATTTAAAATCCGGATCAAGGGCTACATCCAGCATTCCGCCCTGCCCTTTTGCATCTACTTTCGGGAAACCTTCAATTTTGGAAACCTGTTTTCCATCGGAGGAAACTACATTCATATGACCGTTTTTATCGGTAATAAGAAATTTCCCGTCGGGAAGGTTGATAATTCCCCAGGGTCTGCCGAGGTCTTTGTTGAGGATTTCCACATTATATGCGGTTGCCGTTTTTACCGCTTTAATCCTGGTCTGCCCTTTAAAAGCAGGCTTATAGTTGGTATTAGCCTTATCAGTTTCTACACTGCCGTCGGTTCCTGTCTGCTGGGCATTTGCATTGTTTTTATTACATGATGATAAAAGTAAAAAAACACTGAGCCCAGGAATAAAAAGATGATTGAATTTCATACTGCTATAATTTAGTGATTAAAAGATAAATAGAAAAATAATGCCATAAAAATTTGCAGGAATAGAATTTTATTCTACATTTGTAGAATAAATTACAACATTGTAGAATGAAAGATATAAAATTAACTGATTCTGAAAAGCGGCTTATGGAAATCCTTTGGGAGAAGAAACGTATTTTCATGAAGGATATTCTTGAGGCCTATCCGGAACCGAAACCAGCCGCAACTACTGTAGCCACACTTCTGAAAAGAATGCAGAACAAAGATCTGGTAGGCTATACACTGTATGGAAATTCCCGCGAATACTACCCGAAAGTAGAAAAAGGGGAATATTTCAATGAGGAAATGACCTCTATGATTGACCGTTTTTTTAACAGCTCCGTGACTCAGTTTGCATCGTTTTTTACGTCTAATACCAAATTCAGTCAAAAGCAGCTGAAAGAACTCCGCGACATTATTGATCAACAGATAAAAGAATAAAAATGCTGCCCATTGTTTTAAAAATAATTCTGTGCTCTTCAGTATTCATTGCGGTTTATTATCTGTTCCTGGAGAAAGAGAAAATGTATCGGTTTAACAGGTTTTACTTATTATTTTCTCTTGTGCTTTCTTATATAATTCCGTTTATCACGATTACAACAGAGTCTCCAAAAGTCGAAAACAGTCCGCAGATTATCATTGAAGACACCGCACAGCAGATCATCCTCACACAACCTGCTCAGGAAAGTTTTGACTGGATGAATATAGTATGGATGATTTATGCAGGCATTACAATTTTCTTTCTGATACGGTTTATTCTATCTTTCAGAGCTTTGAAAAAAATACAGGGAGAAAAGCGGATCTACCGGAATCACAATGTGGTGGTAACCCATGAGAATCTTGCTCCTTTCAGTTTCTGGAATACAATTTATTTAGGGGAAAATTATATTCAGCATCAGGTAATTGACCCGAGAATATTCCTTCACGAAAAAAGCCACATAGACCAAAAACACAGTATTGATCTTATCATCATGGACATCTTAAAGATTTTCACATGGTTTAATCCGGTTCTTTTCTTTTATAAAAAGGCGGTGATCACCAATCATGAATATCTGGCTGATGAAGCCGTTCTGATGAGCAGTTACAATATAAAAGACTATCAGAATCTGATTCTTGAAGAGATTATAAGCAGTCAGAATCCAACGCTGACCCATTCATTTAATTTTAACAACACCAAAAAACGATTTATTATGATGACCGCAAAAAAATCTAAGTTCAGTTTCCTGAAAAAAGCAGTCGGAATTACTTCTCTTATCGCTGCAACGGCATTATTTGCAGAAAGAACGTATACCGTGAATCAACCCGTCACTGATGATATTCAAAAAGTGACCGGAAAAAATACAGCTGTTTTATCTGCACAAGATCCATATCAGGAATTCAAAGAAATTTTAAGTAGATATGCTGATCTTTTAAACAGTGGAAAGTATGCAGAATTCTCCAAAAAAGTATCTGAAAGCGATAAAAAAAGACTGG
This sequence comes from Chryseobacterium endalhagicum, assembly GCF_016745235.1. GTDB lineage: Bacteria > Bacteroidota > Bacteroidia > Flavobacteriales > Weeksellaceae > Chryseobacterium > Chryseobacterium endalhagicum. Next base: position 265,533 of record NZ_JAELVM010000002.1, read on the forward strand.
AAGAACTGTACCCGCAGCTAACCGATGTCCAGAAAAGTGAACAGAAAATCACCTTTTTCAATACTCCGGGATTGCAAAAGAGAATTCCTACTGAAAATGAATTACAATCATTTTTAAACAAAAATAATTATGCGGTATGGATTGATTCCAAAAAGATCGAAAACAACAGCTTAAAAAACTATAAAACATCTGATTTCTCACAGGTTTTCATCAGTAAGGTTGGCCAGAATGCCAGAACGGCAAAAAATCCGCAGCCCTATCAGGTGAGCTTAATGACCCATCATTATTTCGAAAAAACAAAGGAGGAACAGCCACAAACCGCCATGGGATTCAAGAAGGAGGTCATAAAAACAGTTTCAGATACAATCCCTCCAAAGAAAACAGCAAGCAGCGAAGGTAAAAACACAGATAACAATACTGATCAACATTTTACTGCGGCAGAATATCCCGGAGGAGCTGCAGCCTTAAGAAAAAAAATAGCCCAGACTATGGACACCAGTTTATTCAGTTCCAAAGATGGGACCCTCAGCTCAATCGCATATATATACATTGACGAGGTAGGAAAAACAACAAAGGTAACAGCTTCGGGCAATAATGAAGCTTTTAACAACGAGCTCATCAGGACAGTCAGGATGATAAGCAACGAAACGACCTGGAAGCCTGTAACCCAAGATGGAAAAATAGTGGGAGTCGTCTATAAAGTCCCTGCTACAATGACTTTCCAATAGGATTGAATGAAAAGCGCTAGATAACTAGCGCTTTTTAATTTACATACTTGAAGCTGATGAAAATTTTACTATCAAAACATTCATCTTCAAATACTTTATGAAGGCTAAAAATTTCTTTCGTATTTTTGTTGTATACATCATTTCCTATGAACTTTAATCTTCATTCAGAATATAAACCCACAGGCGACCAGCCACAGGCGATCGAAAAACTTACCGAAGGCATCGAGATCGGCGAAAAATACCAGACACTTCTGGGTGTGACCGGTTCCGGGAAAACCTTTACGGTAGCGAACGTTGTACAGAATGTTCAGAAACCTACCCTGGTCCTGGCTCACAATAAGACACTGGCTGCACAGCTCTTCATGGAGTTTAAAGAATTTTTTCCCGATAACGCGGTTGAATATTTTGTCAGCTACTATGACTACTACCAGCCGGAAGCTTATATTGCAACTACCGGAACTTATATTGAAAAGGATCTTAGCATCAATGAAGAAGTGGAAAAACTTCGTCTTTCGGCCACTGCCAGCCTGCTTTCCGGAAGAAGGGATGTGCTGATTGTAGCTTCTGTTTCCTGTATTTATGGTATTGGAAACCCTTCAGAATTTCATAAGTCACTTATCACTTTAGCTATTGGAGAGAAAGTGACCAGAACTGCGCTTTTGCATTCATTAGTTAATGCATTGTACGCCAGAACACTGGGAGACTTCCAAAGAGGAACATTCCGTGTAAAAGGAGATGTTATTGATGTTTTTCCTGCTTATGCTGACAATGCGGTCCGGATTCAGTTTTTCGGAGATGAGATTGAAAAAATCCAGAGTTTTGATCCGGTAAGCGGAAATGTGGAAGCCAATTTTGACCAGATTCAGATTTATCCCGCGAATCTTTTCGTGACCTCAAAAGAAACGTTAAACGGAGCAATCAGAAGTATTCAGGATGATATGGTGAAGCAGGTAGATTTCTTTAATTCCATTGAAAAACCGCTTGAAGCCAAAAGATTACAGGAAAGAACGGAGCTCGACCTTGAAATGATCAAAGAACTAGGTTACTGTTCCGGCATTGAGAACTATTCGAGATATCTGGATGGAAGACTTCCGGGATCAAGACCTTTCTGCCTGATCGATTATTTCCCTAAAGACTTTTTAATGGTCATTGATGAAAGCCACGTTACGGTTCCCCAGGTTCACGCCATGTACGGTGGTGACCGAAGCAGAAAAGAATCACTGGTGGAATACGGTTTCAGACTTCCGGCCGCGATGGATAACAGACCTCTTAAGTTTGAAGAATTTGAGACCATGCAAAATCAGGTGATCTATGTTTCCGCAACTCCCGCCGATTACGAGCTTGAGAAAACCGGAGGGGCATATATTGAACAGATTATCCGTCCTACAGGCCTTCTGGACCCTGTGATTGAGGTAAGGCCAAGTTTAAATCAGATTGATGATTTAATGGAAGAAATCCAGAAAAGAGCTGATGCTGATGAAAGAGTTCTGGTAACGACCTTAACTAAAAAAATGGCTGAGGAACTGACCAAATATTTTATGAAATTCGGAATCAGGACCCGTTATATTCACTCGGATGTGGAAACCCTGGAACGTATTCAGATCATGCAGGATCTTCGTTTAGGCCTTTTCGATGTATTGATCGGAGTGAATTTATTAAGAGAAGGACTTGACCTTCCTGAAGTTTCCCTGGTAGCCATTCTGGATGCCGATAAGGAAGGAATGCTCAGAAGCAGAAGATCCATGATACAAACGGTGGGACGTGCCGCGAGGAATGTAAACGGAAAAGCCATCATGTATGCCGATAAGATCACAAAATCTATGCAGGCAGCCCTTGATGAGACGGAATACCGCCGAAACAAACAGATACAGCATAATGAAGCGAACGGACTTGTTCCAACAGCTTTAAATAAAAAAATATCAGAAAATCTGGTCGGAAGAAGCAAAGACTTCCCGGATCCGAAATATACGCAGAAAGAGATTCTTCAGAAAGCTGCCGAAACAAAAGCCAGCTACGGCGGTGAAGACATTGAAAAAATGATTGTGCAAAAGCAGAAAGAAATGGAAGCCGCGGCCAAAAATCTTGATTTCATAAAAGCGGCGAAGCTGAGGGATGAGATTGCGGCTTTGAAAGAATAATTGGGCAGAATATATTTCGGGCGGCATCTTCGATGCCGCCCGAAATTATACTATTTTCATTTAAAAATCTGTTATCTTAAAGAAGCCCTGATCGGTATCAGAAGTTCCATCAGCCCATTCAGTTTAATTTCATAAACCGTTGCCAGCTGCATTCCTAATTTTCCTTTGGGCATTCCTTTTCTGTTGAACCATTCAAGGTAGCTTACCGGAAGATCGGCAAGTACTGTTCCTTCGTATTTTCCAAAAGGCATCTTCACGACGCATATTTCTTTTAATATTTCTGAATTGACTCCTTCCACCTTTATACAATTAAATTGATTTTACCATCATCTCCCTTATCTTTCCCGGGAAGTTCAAGGTCGGGTGGCGTATCTTCATCCGAGAATTCATTTCTGTAAACCTGAATCAGAAGAACGGTAAACGAGATCAGAATCGGTCCGAAAATAAGCCCCATAAAGCCAAATAGATTCATCCCCATGATAATTCCGAATACGGTGTTCAGCGGGTGAATATTTTCCAGCCTTTTCAGGAGAGTAAACCGGAGAAGGTTATCGGTAAGTCCTACCACTACAAGACAGTAAGCGGCAAGTCCAAGCCCCTGCCCTGTATTCCCTTCTGCGATCATAAAGACACATACCGGAATATAAACAATGGCTGCTCCTACCACAGGAATCATTGAAGCAGCAGCGGTCAAGGCAAAAAGAAGCACCGGACTTGGGGCTCCAAAAATAAAATACCCTACCAGTGCCACAACACCCTGTCCTATAGCCACTACCGGAATCCCAATAGCGTTGGCCATGATTAATTTTCTCAGCTTATCGCCGATCAAGGAAATATTGGCTCTCTTCAAAGGTGCGGAAGAACTGAGCACTTTCTCAAACAGTCTGGGTCTTTCCAGCATAAAATACAGGATAAAATACATGGACATGATCACAGTAAGTGTATTGAAAGTCCCGCTCAGCGCAGAAGTAGAAAATCTTCCGGCAGAGTTTTTCACTTTATCCATATTCTCCTTGCTCAGAATATCAAAACTGGTTTTCGAGTAGATATATGAGTGTATCTTATCCAGAAATACATTGAATTTAGTCATATAAACCTGGGCATTTCCAAGCTTGTCAATCAGAAGGTCTACAATAAAATAGACCGGAAGAATAAGTATGACAAGACTCGCGAGCATTAACACCAGCGCGGCCAGCCACGGTTTCCACTTCTTTTCTTCCTGCAGATAAAAATTATACCTTCTGCACACCACATAAATGGTTATTGCCCCTAACACGGAGGGTATAAACAGGGAAAGATTAAAGCAGATCAATCCGGTAAGCACGAGAATGATGGCGATCAGAGCCACCTGTTTTATTGCAACATTACTGATCTGTTTATCTTTATTCATTGATCTGTTTTTATATTAATTTTTAAATCCGATCTGTCTTGGCTTTCCTAAAAATGCACAATACGTAGAGTACATAACCACCATTATGAAGGGTGCCGTTACGATGATACCAATACCGCACAGAATGATTCCTGCAAAAGAAATCAATCCTCCTAAAACAGTTACTCCAAGAAATGTTCCATAATTTTCTTTGGCAATATTGAACGACTTTCCTAAAGCCTCAGTAGCCGATGCATTTTCAAATAAAAGAATTGGGTAACCTAACAGAAGTAATGGATACACAAAAATAATCGGGAAGAAACACAATGACATAGCAACCGTAGAAATAAGCCCCGAAAGAATACTGTAAATCAAGATATTCACAAAATTCTGCTTGTATCCAATGAACAGATCAGCAAAATCAATCTGGCTTTTCGTGTTGTATTTGTTGACAATATAGATCAATCCTACGTACAACGGAGCAAGCAGGAGGCTCAAAAGACCTGATAATGTAAGATACAGAGAAAAGCCTGGCATATTCCAGTAGCTGAAGCTTGAATAATCTCCTTCCAGGTCCTGCATCTCTTCCATCATAGACATAGAATTAAAGCCACTCACAGACTGGATGATGAAGCCGCCTATAAGATAAATGATCATTGCAACAATCCCGTAAAGGAAAACTCCTTTAAACATTTCAAAGGAATGCGAAATGATAGATCCGGTATCTCTGTTTGGAACGGACCCCTGCTGGTCAAATTCGTTAAATTCTGACATAGTTTAATATTTAATGATTTCACCAAATTTAACTTTTTTTGGCAGAAAAAACATATTAAACCTATTTAAAATTTAACTTTTCTCTGAGAAAATGGTTTTGTATAAAGAGTAAATCATGGCATTCCAAAAGGGAAATGTAAAAAGACCGCCTATAAACAACAGGGCAAAACCTGCATATTTAAAGATTACAGCCACGATAACACAAACCAGGATTTCAATAAAATATTTCCTTAAGGCCTGTATATTCAAAGAAATAGCCTCAAAAATTCTCTTGTCGGTAAAAAACATGAGGGGAGCAACAAACACCGTAATACACACCCAGAGTACGGCAAGAAATAGGGTAGGCATCGTTAATCTGTAAACCATAATCCAGAAGATATAGTAGCCCAGATATTTAAAAAAATTAAGCCCGTTATACCCCACAAACATATCTCCCAATTCAATTTTCTCATTAAGATCTATTTTTCTGAAGATCTGAAACAGTCCTAAATTTAATGGATAAAGAAAAATACCGGTCGCTAAAATGGCATAGCTGAACATCTGATAATTTTCAGTAGCGGCCAATGCTTTTAATTTTTCCAGATATACGGTAGTTCCCTGCTGTAAAGCTTCCGCAAGCTCCTGATTCTGCTCCCACAATCCAAATCTGGCTGCAAAGAAAAACATGGAGGTGAAAAAGATGGCAAAAAAGATAATGGAAAACATTAACTGAAAAATCAACGTCTTGTTCCAATAGAAAAAAGCCTGCTTCAATATAAAATCTATTCCCGGTTTCTGAGGATATCTGTTCTGCATCTAAAAATATTTCTGCAAAAGTAGTCATCAATAATTATTTTTGCAGAATGTTTTCAATGAATCATCAAAAATTTATGGAAATGGACGAACTTTCCCTTCAGAAGGTTCCTTACTTTTTCATGATCGATTTCCTTGCGGGGAATGTAGAAATATATCCGGAAAATGAAATTGAAAAATCAGGTTTATTAATTGATTTTCAAACATTTTCAAACTCAAAAAAACAAGAAGAGCTCACTAAAAAAATTGAATGGACACCTTTTCCGGAGACGCTGAAAAGCTTTAAAGAAGGCTTTGATAAAGTTCAGAAAAATATTCGTCTGGGAAATTCTTATCTTACCAATTATACCAGAAAAACGGAAGTTCAGACGAATTTAAGCCTTGAAGAAATTTTTTATCATTCAATTGCGAAGTACAAAGTATTTTATAAAGATTTTTTTGTATTTTTTTCTCCTGAAACTTTTGTAAAGATTATAGACGGTAAAATTTTAACCTATCCCATGAAAGGTACTATTGATGCCTCATTGGAAAATGCCGCTGAAGTTTTGAAAAATGACAAAAAGGAAAAAGCCGAGCATTATACAGTGGTGGATCTTCTGCGGAATGACCTCAGCATGGTGGCAGATGATGTGAAAGTTGACCAGTTCCAGCATATTGACCTCATCAGAACGCAGCAAAAAGACCTGTATGCCATGAGTTCTGAAATTTCAGGAACCGTAAAACCTGAATTCGAAGGAAAAATCGGAAGCATGATGAAAAAACTATTGCCGGCTGGATCAATTCTTGGAGCACCAAAACCTAAAACACTGGAAATAATCTTAGATGCAGAAGGATATGACAGAGGGTATTATACCGGAGTCTGCGGCTGGTTTGACGGGGAAAACCTCGACAGCTGCGTGATGATACGCTTTATTGAAAAAGAGGGAGACCGCCTCTATTTCAAAAGTGGCGGCGGTATAACCCACATGAGCAGGTTAGAAGACGAATATCAGGAAATGAAAAATAAAATCTATGTCCCAATTCATTGAAAGCATAAAAGTAGAAGATCAGGAAATTTTCCTTTTGGATCTGCATCAGAAACGTATCAATCAGACATTTGCCCATTTCGGAAAAGAGGGTTCTATTGATCTGGCCAAGATCTTCAAAAACCTCGAACATGATGAAGACGGCCTTTTCAAGCTGAGACTTTCCTATGACCTTGATAAAAGGATCCGCACCATGATGATTCCGTATGCTATTCCTGAAATACACAGCTTCCAGCTGGTGGAAAATAACAGCTTCGATTATTCTTTCAAATTTGAAGACCGTAAAGAGTTGGACAAGATGAAGATGAAATCCAAAGCGGAGGAAATCATTATCGTGAAGAACAACCACATCACCGATACTTCTTTTTCCAATATCCTTTTCCTGAAAGGCAAGGACTGGTTCACACCGGCAACCTATCTTCTGAACGGAGTCCAGAGACAGAATCTATTGAAACACAAGAAAATAAAAGAAACGGAAATTACCCTTCAGAACATTAAACAGTTCTCTCATTTTCAACTGATTAATGCGATGAATGACTTTGATGATATGTTTATTTATCCCATCGACAGAATTACCAACCTGCCGGGGAATGAAGAATATCTTGACCTTTAATTCCCTTTCATAAATTCGAAATACGCCTTCTGAACATCTGCACTGTTTTTCCCGTAGGTATTGACTTCCAGGATTTTCGGCTGCAGATCAGGCTTGAAGAAATTCTCTAAAACCCTGTCCAGCGTAGGTTCGTCTTCCACTTTGATGTAGGAGAATCCGAAATGTTTCGCCAGGTGCTCAGCATGCTTGCGGTGTTTCGTAGCAATAAATTCATCTAATGTATTTGGATTGGCATTTCCCGGTCCCGGAATAATTTTGAAGATATTTCCTTCCCCGTTATTGAAAATAATAATCCTTACAAATGGAGGAATATACTGATTCCAAAGCCCGTTGATGTCATAAAAGAAACTAAGATCTCCTGTAATCACAAGGGTAGGATTCGCATTTTTAATAGCAAAGCCCATGGCTGTGGAGGTTGAGCCGTCTATCCCGCTCGTTCCCCTGTTGCAGTACATTCTTCTTTTTCCGAAATCAAACAGCTGCGCATATCTGATCGCGGAAGAATTACTGAAATGAATATTATAGTTTTCAGGAATAGTCTGAGAAGCTTTATTGAAGAAATAAAAATCTGAAAACTCAGCTTTGTTCAGGAAAAGCTCATGTCTTGCATCTTTTTTGTCCCTTAAAACATCCCAGAGGTTAAAATAAGGTCTTGGTTCAAGATTGATGAATTTCAACAATTTGGAAAAGAACACTTCCGGTTTTACCTCGATTTTTTCGGTCAGCGAGAAATACGTATCCGGCTGCCAGACTTCATCCAGATGCCAGTGCTGTTTCGGGCGGGCACTTCTTAAGAACTGTTTTACTTTTTTGGAAACTACATTCTGACCAACAGTAATCAAAAGATCCGGAGCATAAGTTTTATAGTCTTCTTCCGTGAAATTAAAGATATAACGGTCGATATGTCTGAAAAACTTCTCATGATAAAGATTGGAATTGGCCTCGCTCAGTACCACAACAGAGTGGTTCTTCACAAGCTGGGTCAGCTGGTTTTCCAACTCCGGGCTGTAATCCCTTGTTCCTACCAAAAGCATGATCCTCTGAGACGTATGCCAATCAGCGATCAGATTGGAAGGAAGCTCATACTCCTTATGCCTGATGGTTTTTTCAACCGTAGGGAAAGAAGGAAGTTCAGAAACCAACTCGTACAATGGTTCTTCCAGGGGAATATTGATATGAACAGGCCCCTGTTTTTCAAAGCAGAGCTCAATCGCTTTTTTAATAATGTCAAAATTAATGTCTTCCGCATTTTCTTTGCTGTCTTCCAAAAGCTGGAAGTCACCGTAAGAATGCTGGTGAAAAATATCCTTCTGCCTGATCGTCTGTCCGTCGAAAATATCTACGAAATCCGTAGGCCTATCGGCGGTAAGAATCAAAAGCGGAACATTCTGGTAAAAAGCTTCGGTTACCGCCGGGTAATAATTAGCCACAGCAGAACCGCTGGTACACGTAATGGCAACAGGTTTCTTCTCGCTTTTCGCCATTCCTATTCCTACAAAAGCAGCGCTTCTTTCGTCAACAATACTGTAACAGTTGAAGGTATCAATTTCCGACAAATGAATAGCCAGAGGAGCATTTCTTGATCCCGGGGAAATGATAACATCTGAAATTCCGTACTGCTGAAGAAGGTGGGCAAGTATCTGAATACTTCGCTTAGAAGAATATTTTTTCATATGGCAAATTTAACTGATAAATACTTATTTTAGAATCATTTCATTTAAAAAAAATGTAATTTTGTATTTCGTAAATTTCTAATAATGGATAAAATACCTAGTGTAGACCTGCGTGATTTCCTTTCGGACAACCCGGAACGCAAACAGAAATTTGTAAATGAAATCGGAAAAGCTTATGAAGAAATTGGTTTTGTAGCCTTAAAAGGCCATTTTCTTGATGACAAACTAGTAGACGAACTCTATGGAGAGGTTAAAAACTTTTTTGACCAGCCAGTAGAAACCAAACAGAAGTATGAAATTCCCGGAATCGGCGGCCAGAGAGGCTACGTAGGATTCGGAAAAGAAACGGCAAAAGGTTTCAAAAAAGGAGATTTAAAAGAATTTTGGCATTTCGGACAGTATGTCTCTGATGACTCAAAATACAAATCCGAGTATCCTGACAACGTGATCGTGGATGAACTTCCAAAGTTCAACGAAGTAGGTAAAGAAGCCTATCAGATGCTTGAAAAAACAGGCCAGTATGTATTAAGAGCTTTGGCTATATATCTTGGTCTGGATGAGTATTATTTTGACAACAAAATTGCGGAAGGAAACTCTATCCTGAGACCTATCCACTACCCGCCAATCACTCAGGAACCGGATGACGCTGTAAGAGCCGCTGCTCATGGGGACATCAACCTTATTACCCTTTTAATGGGATCTCAGGGGAAAGGTCTTCAGGTTCAGAATCACAACGGAGACTGGATTGATGCTATTGCTGAGCCGGATGAATTGATGATCAACGTTGGGGATATGCTTTCAAGACATACCAACAACAAACTGAAATCTACGATTCACAGAGTGGTAAATCCGCCTAGAGAATTATGGGGAACTTCAAGATACTCTATCCCGTTCTTTATGCACCCGGTGAGCGAAATGTCACTGAATGCTCTTGAAAACTGTGTAGATGAAAACAATCCGAAACTGTATGAAGATACTACTGCGGGAGAATTCCTGCACGAAAGACTGATCGAATTAGGATTGATCAAAAAATAGTATAAGAAAGTCAATAATTGCTCTGTATTCCGGTGATCAGTTCATGCTGTCCCTTTCAGAACAATTATTGACTTTTATTTTCTTATTAAACCTGTTTATCCTGTAATACAGTAAAATTCAGGACAAGGGGTCGTTTGTGTAAAAGTTCCCCATGGGCAGATACAGGTATAAGTGTCTCCACCACCCGTTCCACCACCTCCGCCGGTTCCCGGATCTATATACGGTACACATCTTCCTCCTGAACAGATATGCCCGGCTGAACAGCCTCCTGTTCCCGGTCCTTCACCTTCAAAACAGAAAGCAGGAAGGTCTCCTGCAGCAATTCTTTTTTTGTCTTCTCTGGAAAGTCTTTTTAAATTTTTCATGGTTTTTTGTTTTTGGTCATTTCCTACTCTGTAAGCTTTTCGGATCCCGCTTGTTTGATCTAAAATTAATTATTTTTCGTTAATAACCAAACACTTACCTTATTTTATTCACTACTGAATGAAATTTAAAGACAGTGATTCAGAATTAATTGCAAAACCTACCACATTTTATTTAAGTTAATAATATTTTAATTATATTTGATTTACTATCAAATTTTTAATTAAAACAATATGAAAAATTTAAAAAAACTAAACAAAGGCCAGTTAAAGAACATTTCCGGAGGAGGAGCCATTAAACTTCCAGAACCAGATTTCTGCATGTATTACTGCGATGGGCTTGTGGTTTGCGCAGCCTGCAGCGATGATTTCAAATGTCCGGACAATACCATGTAAGATTGAATCCGAACTTATAAGAAAAAACCGTTCCTTGTGGAGCGGTTTTTTGTTTTTCAGTATTTAAAATAAAACACTCATAAACACATACTTAAGTATTTTTCCATATCTTTATTTAAATCCAAAATCAACGATATGAAAAATTTACAAAAATTAAGTAAAGACAAACTGAAAACAATTTCCGGAGGCATTAGTTATCCATTCCCTGGAGATTGCTTTTATGTATGCAGTGACGGAATTCAGTATAAAGCACTATGCAGACAAGAATTCATTTGTCCGGATGGTGAGCAGCCTATTATTTACTAGAACAAAAACCGCTTCTTTGGAGCGGCTTTTTTCTTTTATCAAGGTTTGGCTAAAGCCGTTGGAATTTTGTTTTTTATAGAATGGGCTAAAGCCCATCCCTATTGAATTTCAGGAAGATCAATCAAACAGTCTCAGCTGCTGATCTTTAGTTCCTGTAAAATTAGCCGTGGAAAGTTTGGGAAATTCTCTTCCGTCAAAAAACTTCTTTCTGCCGATCTTAAATGTATTATGGATCATTTCGGCAATATTCCCTTCTCCCCTCTGTCTTTCAAAATATCTTTTATCACCCAGTTTTCCTCCGCGCATGGAGCGGATCAGATTCAGAACCTTCTGGGCTCTGTCAGGAAAATGAGCCTCGATCCAATTGACAAAGACAGGTTCTACCGTATCATTCAGTCTGACCAAAGTATACCCAAAGCTCAGTGCTCCGGCATCTGAAATAGCTTTTAAAATCGTCAGCGGTTCATCACTGTTCAGTCCCGGAATTATTGGTGCCACCATAACATGGACAGGGATTTTGTTTTCTGTGAGAACTTCTATGGCCTTTAGCTTATTGGGTGCTGAACTGGTCCGCGGCTCCATTTTTCTTCTCAGTTCCTCATTGATGGTAGGAATACTTAAAGATACCGAAACAAGATTCTGCTCTGCCATCGGTTTCAGAAGATCAAGATCTCTGAGAACCAGTGCATTTTTTGTCAGAATATTGACAGGATGTCTGTAGTCCAGGCATACCTGAAGAAGTTTTCTGGTTATCTCAAACTGTCTTTCCGCAGGCTGGTAGCAGTCTGTGTTCCCGGACAGCAGAATCGGAGCGGGACGGTAGCCTCTTTTCTGAAAAAATTTCTCCAACAGTTCAGGGGCATTTTTTTTGACCATGATCTTTCTTTCAAAATCAATTCCGGCACTGTAGCCCCAATATTCATGGGTAGGTCTTGCAAAGCAGTAGGAACATCCGTGTTCACAACCCTGGTACGGATTCATGGAATATTCCATCGGGAGATCTTCGCTTTTCACCTGATTCACAATGGTTTTCGGAAAAACTTCTGTGAAAGATGTTTTTACTGTTTCGAAATCTTCATCATCAGGCTCATAGGTATACCTGTCGAAACGGTTGATCACGTTCCGCTGCGCTCCCTGTCCTTTTATGAAATTTTCGTTCTGCATTGTGATGTAAAATTAGACTGGATTTTCTATAAAATAATGCGTTTTAACACTAAGTTATCCACAAAAAAATCCGGCCCTGTAACAGAGCCGGATTTCAACATAATTAAATATATCTTTTTACTACTTCAGCGCATAAAATTCCACTCCGTGATACTCATCGTCATGATTTTTCTCATCGAAGTGTCTGTGATAATCCGAATAGGTATCACTATATTTTTTATCTTTTTTAGTCAATATTTTTTTAATTCCAATAAAACCTAATACTGCCAAAAGACCAACACCTCCTGCCAGTAAAACGCCAACTTCTTTTTTCATATTTTTTCCGATTTATACGGTAGCTATTGCAAAAAGTATACCTATTTAAAGATTCCGAATTATAATTTTTGTTAACATTCAACTTTATTTCCATGAATAATACAATGCCATTTTTTATTATATTTAAAAGACCAATGGTTTAATTATTGTACTTAACTTAAAAAATAATATTATGGATAATTCAGATTATACAGACAGAATGACCACCCTGAGCCAGGTTATGAAAACCTTATCAGAAAGAGGAATACATAGGGAATTCAGAATGAATGAAGCCTGCGAGATGAAGTTTGAAAATTCCGAAAAAGTATATCAGCCTTCCGAGCTTACTATTTTGAAGACCTATCGTTTTGAGGGCGACAGCAACCCGGATGACAATGCCGTCTTGTATGTGGTAAAAGATAATGCCGGAAACCGCGGAATGATCATTGATTCCTATGGGGCAGACAGTAATTATCCCGGTGAAAAATTTGATGAATTTTTAAGAGATATCCCTGTACAGGAAAGCGAAGAATTCAATTTCTAGCCTTCCCCTCATTCAGGAACTTTATATAGATCCCGGAGCTATTCTGTTCCGGGATTTTCTTTTTTATTAAAGATTTTTTTCAAAAAGCCTTTCTTTTCTTTCTTCTCTTCTTTAGGAGCAGCAAGTTCTTCTTTTTTTGTTTTTATGTCTTTTTTCAGTTCTTTTACCGTCTTTTTCACCTCTTTTACAGAAGAAACGGCATCTTTTACGGTATTTTCTGTCTTTTCTACATTCTTGCCAATCAGGGTTTTCTTCAACCCTTGTTCAATTCCTCTCCAGAAAAGGTTGAAGAATGATTTGGTAGGATCACGTTCTACATTTTCCACAGCTACAGATTCAGGAAACCTTCCTGAGTCTGATCTGATAAAGATATTGGCCACAGCCGTCAGCACGCCTTTTTTCTCCTGATTGTTTTTATTTAAAATCGCAATTTTAAGTTCCTTATGCTTCAGGTTGAATGTTCCATGGATTCCTGCAGGATTTCCTTTAAAATTAAATAACATCTCCTGAATGGTTCCGGCAGTAGCCGTCACATGAAGATAAGGCCTGATAAACGGGTTGATCCCGCTGGCAGGAAGGTTGGACGTTTTTCCTGAGATTGAAAATGCATCGTTATGATCCGCCACATCAAAGTTCCAGTTCACTGAAAGCGGCGCCAGATTCATGAATGAGCAGTCGATTTTGATATCCACTTTTGTAGGCTTTCCTTTTACTTTGGCAGAATTCAGGTTTTTAACGTTCATATTAAAGTTAGCAAAGGTCAGCTTTCCCGGTCCTGCACTTTCCGGAGTATCTTCTTCATAAACAAGGACAGAGTTCTTCAGATCAAGATTTTTTACCGTCACCGGAATTTTTATAGAACGGAGCAGTCTAGAATACAGCGGTTTCACTTTCGGGTCATCATCAGGGATCTTACTTCTGAAAATATTGGCATCTGCACCGAGAACTGTCACATTGGATGCATTGATTGATCGATTATCTGAAAACAGGTCCCAGCTCCCGTCTGCCGCAATCTGCGAGACTTTGAGGTCGTATAAATCCCTTTCAACAGGGATCATTTTGATAAACTGCGCTCTGGAAACGAGGGGTTTCATCGCAAAATTATTAACCTGGATTTTATTCTTATTTAATTTTAAAAGTCCGGCACTTAAATTATAAAACCGGGTTTTATATGCAAAATTTCTTGTGGTCAGAAAGTAATCCTTCACCTTAAAAGAAAGTCCCTGATGATTTGGCTTGGGAGCAATTTCAATGGCATTCACCGTTGCATTAAGGTCATGAAAAGCCAGTGGCTGCATTCCTTTATCATACACAATATCTGAATTTTTTACAGACATTTTCCTGACGATTACGGATTGAATGATTCCCGGACCGGGTTTCACTTTGGGTTTATTCGTGGCGGCTTTAATGGTTCCGCTTACATTTTCAACAAGAACATCTTTGAGATCGAGATTAAGCTTTCTTTTAACGAATTCAAACTTATTGATGTTAAAGGCAATATGTCCGGTTTTCAGATCCATCGATCCTTTTCCTGGCTCATGAGTTCCGGGTGACAGCACCAGATTTCTGATTTCGCCGCTTTTAGGATTCAATGCAAAATTTTCTAGGCTAAAATTCTGATGATTGGAGTACTGAATATCTTTTCCTGAGAAATGAAAATCCTTGTATCCTATGGGAATTATTTCTTCCGCCGTTACTTTGTCAAACTTCAGCTGGTTGACTTTTACATTCAAGGTTTTGGCGAAAAGCAGCTTGCTGCCATCAGGTTTATTGATCAGAACGGAAAGGTTGTTAAGCTTTACATCTTCCAGATTAACCTCGAAATTCAATTTTTTTTCCGCTTTTTTAGGCTTTATTCCGGTATTATGTACGGTAAGAACCGGATTTTGAAAGTCTGCATTAGCCAGTGAAATTTTATTCTTCTTTACAACCACATCTTTAAAATCCATCTTTGGAATGGAGAATTCAAAAAGTTTGGGTTTCTTTGGATAAAACCGTTTAAACTGAGCAAAAGAGAGCAAAGGAATCAGGCGGAAATTCCTGATTGACATCTGACCGTTTGATGTAGTGATATTGCTGATTGTAATGGCATAAACATTATCCGGACGAAAGAAAAAATTCTTCCCTTTGATATCATAGCGGTCAAAAACCACCGGAAGCTTATCTTCTACTGATTCTTCCGTCATCTGAAGATTTTCCACAAACAGATCAAGTTCTTTAACTGATAAAAACTTTTGTCTGGTATGCTTGAAAATATTGATGCTTCCTTTATTGATCCTGATATTTTCAAACAGAACGGGATTTCTTTTTTTTCCTGTTTTCCGGTCTGCAGGTTGGGCAAGGCTGATGTTTAAATTCGGTTTGGCCAGCAGAAGATCCGTAGAACTGATTCTTTTATTGAAAACCGCATCGTAGATTCCGAAACGGCTGATCTTTAGGGTATCAATGGTTCCCTGAAGCCCTATAACATTGGTATTTGCAGGATCTTTGCTGTTGATGGTAATTCCTGCAGCAAAAATATTTCCCGAACCCAGATCTACATCCAGTGTTTTGTAGGAAACTTTATAGTCCGTATTCTTTTTAATATAATCGGGAAGCTGGGTTTTAAGCCATATATTGAGTCCGAAATTCGCTGCAAGAAGTAAGAGCAGCAGAATTCCCAGACCGGTTAACAGCTTTTTGACCCATTTTTTCATACTTGCGATTTGATGTTTGGTATCTTAAATAAAAGATTAGTTTTTAATCTCCAGTTCGATTACATAGCCTTCGTGCCCTCTGACATTCATAAAATCGCCCCCGTCAAAACTAAGATACTGTCCTTTGATTCCTCTCAGCTTTCCTGCAAATTCAGGTTTTTTATCTAAGGTAAAAGAGCTTACTTTTTCCGGCTTCTCAAACGGGTAATCGAATTTCCATAAATCTTCTCCTTCACTGTAGAACTTCTGGAAATCCTCCGGAAAATACTGTCTGATCTTCTGCTGGAAATCGGCAAGATCCATTTCGCCTTCAAAATCATCCTGAAGCATTTTCTTCCAGTTGGTTTTATCCGGCAGGTGTTCTTTTAACGCGACTTCAATCATTCCGGCTTCATAACGGTTCTCCGTTCTGGCAATCGGAAGGGCAAAAGTAGCGCCCTGATCGATCCATCTGGTTGGGATCTGGGTATTTCTCGTTACCCCTACTTTCACATCACCGGTGTAGGCAAGATATACGGTATGAGGCTGCAGCTGGATTTGCTTTTCCACTTCAAGATCACGTTCACCAACGCCTAAATGAGCCGTGGAAAGCTCGGGACGGATGATGGTATCGCTCGCATACGGACTTTCGAAGAAGCAGTTTTTGCAGAATCCCATTCTGTAAATTGGTTTATTTTCTCCGCAGCTGACACATTGAAACCCGGTGTGTTTTATCCTCAGTTCTTTTCCGAAAAGCTCATTCATATGGATAAGATCTCCTGAAAGATTCAGATAATATTGGATCGGCTGTGCATCGAAGCTCGTCATTTTTAAAATTTGCCCTTGAAACTGCATACTGTTTATATTACTTTTTTAAGTAAATTTAATGATTATATTTTCAAAAAGTAAATTTATATTTTTGCGTCACTAAAAAATCACAAATGACTTATCTTGTAACTGGAGGCAGCGGATTCATCGGTTCTCATTTAGTAGAACGATTATTAAGAAATGGACATTCTGTCATAAACGTTGACAATTTTGATGATTTCTATCAATATCAGATAAAAATTAAAAATACTTTAGAGTCTATCGGCAATTTTTCGGATTTTGAGTTTTCGGACAAAGAGGCTGATATCAGACATTTAACAGAAATTTCCCGATCTGCCAGCTATCAACTGTATTATCAGGATATCCGTGATAAACAGGGACTTGAAAATATTTTCAAAAATCACCAAATCGATCTTGTTATTCATCTTGCGGCACTTGCAGGGGTACGTCCTTCCATTGAAAGACCGCTGGAATATGAGGAAGTCAATGTCCGCGGCACCATGAATCTCTGGGAACTGTGCAGGGAATTCAACATTAAAAAATTCATATGCGCATCTTCTTCAAGCGTTTACGGAAACAATGAAAAGGTTCCTTTTTCGGAAACAGACAATGTAGACCATCCGATCTCACCTTATGCGGCCACAAAAAAAAGCGGCGAAGTTTTAGGACATGTTTACCATAATCTATACGGTATAGATATGATCCAGCTAAGATTTTTTACCGTTTACGGGCCAAGGCAAAGGCCGGATCTTGCGATTCATAAATTTACAAAACTGATTTCCGAAGGCCGGGAAATACCGTTCTATGGTGATGGGAATACGGCCAGAGATTATACTTATATTGATGATATTGTAGACGGAATCACGAAATCCATCCTTTATCTGGAAGCCAATTCCGGAGTGTATGAAATTATCAACCTTGGGGAAAGTGAAGTGATCACTTTAACGGAAATGCTGAGCACTATAGAAAAAGCGCTTGGAATTTCTGCCACGAAGAAAAATCTGCCAATGCAGCCGGGTGATGTCCAGAAAACCAATGCGGATATCACAAAAGCCCGGACATTAATTGGCTACAAACCAGACACAGACTTCCAAAATGGCACAAAAAAATTTGTGGAATGGTTTTTGAGAAAATGACATCATGCCATTGATCAACGCAGCTGTAATGCAGTCTGTGGCGGACAATGAACAAAAATTAATCAAAAAGAATTGAAAATCAAGTATAAAAAAGCATATAATATAAGCTAATTTTATACTTTTGCAAAAAAATTAGAAAATTATGTACTGGACATTAGAATTAGCCTCCTATTTAAGTGACGCACCTTGGCCAATGACAAAAGCAGAACTTATCGACTATGCAATCAGAACTGGTGCACCCATGGAAGTAGTTGAAAACCTTCAGGCTATTGAAGACGAAGGAGAAATCTATGAATCTATCGAAGAGGTATGGAGTGATTATCCTACCGACGAGGATTTCCTTTGGAACGAAGACGAATATTAATTAAAGCAATAAGCTTTAAGCAGCCTGCTTAGAGCTTTTTTGCCCTTTTTTATATATAAAATTCACACGATAAGCGTGTCAGTAAAACGCTTAAAGCATATTGCTTTAAGCATAAAGCAGAAAATTTATGAGTTTTTTAAACAAAGTTCTTAAAGGGTTTTTGGGAGACAAAAAAGCGCAGGACCTAAAAGAAGTAAAAAAAGTTGTAACAAAAATCAAAGCTGTAGAACCAGCCATCCAACAGTTATCTGATGATGGACTGAGAGAAAAAACTGCTGAGTTTAAAGAGAGCATAAAATCTTCAACCAGCAAAATAACAGCGCAGATAGAACAGATAAAAGAGCAGATAAAAAATTCAGCTAACGTAGATGAAAAAGAAGCTCTTTTCTCAAAGATTGAATCTCTGAAGAAAGAATCTTACGATATTGAAGAGAAAGTTCTGGCACAAATCCTTCCTGAAGCTTTTGCATTGGTAAAAGAAACAGCAAGAAGATGGGCTCAGAACGGAGAAATCCGCATCAAAGCAAGCGACTGGGACAGACAGCTGGCTGCTGCGGGTAAAGATTTCGTAGAGATTCAGGGAGATACAGCAGTCTGGAAAAGCTCATGGGATGCAGCCGGAACTCCAGTAGTTTGGGATATGGTCCACTATGATGTTCAGTTTATCGGAGGGGTTATTCTTCACAGCGGTAAAATTGCCGAAATGGCAACCGGTGAAGGTAAAACTTTGGTAGGAACACTGCCTATTTACTTAAATTCACTTCCTGAAAGAGGGGTTCACGTAGTAACGGTGAATGACTATCTTGCGAAAAGAGACTCCGCATGGATGGGTCCTCTTTATCAGTTCCACGGAATGTCTATCGACTGTATCGATAACCACCAGCCGAACTCAGACGGAAGAAGAAAAGCATACAATTCAGATATTACCTACGGAACGAACAACGAATTCGGTTTCGATTATCTGAGAGACAACATGGTAACTTCACCTTCAGAACTGGTACAGAGAGAATTGAACTTTGCGATCGTGGATGAAGTTGACTCCGTATTGGTAGATGATGCAAGAACACCATTGATTATTTCTGGTCCGGTTCCTCAGGGAGACAGACAGGAATTTGATGTTCTTAAACCTTCTATCGACAGAATCGTGGAAGTTCAGAAAAAAACAGTTTCTGTGCTTTTTAATGAAGCTAAAAAATTAATCGGGGCAGGAAACACTAAAGAAGGAGGATTCAAATTGCTTCAGGCTTACAGAGGTCTTCCGAAAAACAGACAGTTAATCAAATTCTTATCGGAAAGCGGAAACAGAGCATTGCTTCAGAAAGTTGAGGCGCAGTATATGCAGGACAACAACCGTGACATGCCGATTGTAGATAAAGACCTTTACTTCGTTATCGAAGAGAAAAACAATCAGGTGGATCTTACGGATAAAGGAGTAGAATATATGTCTCAGGGGAATTCTGATGCCAACTTCTTTGTTCTTCCGGATATCGGAACAGAAATCGCTGAAGTGGAGGCAAGAAACCTGACTAAAGAAGAGGAATTCGAAGCTAAAGAAAAACTTTTCTCTGACTTTGCTGAAAAATCTGAGCGTGTACACACGATGAGCCAGCTGTTAAAAGCTTACACATTATTTGAAAAAGATGATGAATATGTAGTAATTGACGGGGAAGTAAAAATCGTAGACGAGCAGACCGGCCGTATCATGGAAGGAAGACGTTATTCAGACGGTCTTCACCAGGCGATCGAAGCTAAAGAAAACGTAAAAATTGAAGCTGCTACGCAAACCTTTGCTACGGTAACGCTTCAGAACTATTTCCGTATGTACAACAAGCTTGCGGGGATGACGGGTACTGCTGAAACAGAAGCAGGGGAACTTTGGCAGATCTACAAATTAGATGTTGTGGTGATTCCTACCAACCGTACTATTTTAAGACATGACAGACAGGATCTGGTTTTCAAAACCAACCGTGAAAAATACAATGCCGTTATAGAGGAAATTGAAAAATTAACAGCCGCAAAAAGACCTGTGCTTGTAGGTACTACTTCTGTTGAAATCTCTCAGTTACTATCTAAGGCACTTCAGTTAAGAAAAATTCCACACCAGGTATTGAACGCGAAGCTTCACAAAAAAGAAGCAGAGATCGTTGCCGGAGCAGGACAGCCGGGCGTTGTAACGATTGCAACGAACATGGCAGGTCGTGGTACGGATATCAAGCTTTCCAAAGAAGTAAAAGAAGCCGGAGGTTTAGCGATCATCGGTACGGAAAGACACGATTCAAGACGTGTAGACAGACAGCTTAGAGGTAGAGCAGGACGTCAGGGAGATCCTGGAAGCTCTCAGTTCTATGTATCTCTTGAAGATAACCTAATGCGTCTTTTCGGTTCTGAAAGAATTGCAAAAATGATGGACAGAATGGGCCATAAGGAAGGGGAAGTAATTCAGCATTCCATGATCAGCAAGTCTATTGAAAGAGCGCAGAAAAAAGTAGAAGAAAACAACTTCGGAATCAGAAAAAGACTTCTTGAATATGATGACGTTATGAACAAACAGCGTGACGTAATTTACAAGAGAAGAAAGAATGCTCTGTTCGGTGATCACCTGAAGTATGATATTACCAATATGATCTTCGATGTGGCCAATTCTATTGTGACCAAAGGAAAAGCTACAGGAAACTATAAAGATTTCGAATTTGATATTATTAAATTCTTCACAATGGAATCTCCGGTTTCTGAAAATGATTTCAAAGGCAAGCAGATTCCGGAACTGACAGATCTTCTATTCAAGGCGGCTCAGGAAGATTATAAAATGAAACTGAACTTACTGAAAGAGAAATCATTCCCTATCATTGAGAATGTGTATCAGAATCAGGGTTCTATGTTCAAAATGATCCAGGTTCCTTTCTCAGACGGACACAAAACAATGACCATTGTAGCTGATCTGAAAGAAGCTTATGACACTCAGTGTGAAAGTTTAATCAATGATTTTGAAAAGAACATCACGTTATCCATCATCGATGAAAACTGGAAACTTCACCTTCGTGAAATGGATGACCTGAGAAGATCTTCGCAAGGTGCCGTTTATGAGCAGAAAGATCCATTGGTGATCTACAAACAGGAATCATTCCACTTATTCAGTGAAATGGTTGACAAAATGAACAAAGAAATTATTTCTTTCTTATACAAAGGAGAAATCCCCGCTTAAGGAATTAATATTAAAATCTCATAAAAACCCCGCTTCAGCACTTGCTGAAGCGGGGTTTTGCTATTCAGTACTTAATAAATTCATGATAAATATCAATTCTGTTATTTATTTAGAACAATTAAAAACAATATATTTGCAAAAAATTTGACTTCATGAAAAATGTACTGATCTGTGCCTCATTGTTGGGTTCTGTACTGGTTTTCGCCCAGGAAAAGGATTCTACTGCCTTAAAAATTGATGAAGTAATCATCAATACCTATATCAAAAAGGACAGTGAATACTCCAACAAAATGCCTTTAAAAGCGATAGAAAACCCTCAGGTTTATTCAAGCATAGACAAAACAATTTTAGAGAATCAAGGAATTTTTACGGTAGATGATGCCTTCAAAAATATCACAGGTCTGCAAACGATGTGGACGGCAAACGGAAGAGCTGGTGATGGTGGTGCTTATGTAAACCTTAGAGGTTTCGTTGCTGCCAATTCTTTAAGAAATGGTGTTCTGGGTGCAGTTACGGGTACAATAGATGCTGTCAACCTGGAAAAGCTGGAAGTCTTAAAAGGTCCGTCCGGAACATTATTCGGAAGTTTATTATCAAGTTATGGAGGTGTAATTAATCGTGTAACTAAAAAACCTTTTGAAACTTTCGGTGGAAATGTAAGCCTTGCAGGTGGAAGTTATGACACCTACAGAGCTGCCGTCGATGTTAATACTCCACTTACCAATGACAAAAAACTTTTATTCCGTTTAAACTCTGCCTATACGAATGAAGGAACATTTCAGACAGAGGGTTTCAGAAGAAATCTAGCTATTGCTCCGAGCTTAAGCTACAAACCTACAGATAGGTTAAGCATTAACCTGGATATGGAATTATTCCAGATGAAAAGTATGAGTGATCAAACCTTTTTCTTTTATTCAGGGGATTATCTCAAGAAGGTTAACAATATCAGGGATCTTAATCTCGACTACAAAAATTCATATTTAGGAAAAGATCTTACCAATACAGGAAGAAGTATCAATTTCTTTGGGCAGGTTCAATATAAAGTTTCAAATTCTATTACTTCTTCTACTAATTTCAGTTCAGCTTCCAGTTATTCTGACGGATTTATGCCTTATCTGTATTTTATGGGTGATGATGCAACAAGTATGTACAGAAGTGATCAGTCAACCAGAGACAGCAGAAAAAAATCCATCAATTTCCAGCAGAATTTTAACGGGGATTTTAAAATCGGAAACTTAAGAAACCGTGTTGTCTTAGGTTTCGATTATTTAAGGGTAAATAACAATCAAAACTTCTATGATGTGAATGGTTTTGATAAAGATGCAGGTGGCAATTCTATTCCGGTCCCATTGCATCAGCAAGGTTTTGATTATACCAATTTCAATGGAACAGCCCTTCAATCCATGTACAACAGCATGGCAGGAAATGAAAAACCGTACTTAATTACAGGAAAACAGGAGAACTATGCCGTATATGTTTCCAATGTACTTAATATCACCAATAACCTGAATGTGTTGATGGCTTTACGTGTTGATAATTTCGTCAATAAGCCTGACACTGCCGCAGGTGCAGATGAACGTAAAAAATTAAATCAAACCTTCTTCTCTCCTAAATTTGGGGTAGTATATGAAGTGATTAAAGATAAGATTTCCATTTTCGGAAACTATCAGAACAGCTTCAAAAATCTTGATTATTATACCGATGCTTCAGATGTTACAAGGACTCCTGTACCGGAACAGGCCAATCAGATGGAAGGAGGGATTAAAACCAGCCTTTTTAACGGAAAAGTATCTTCTACATTCAGTTATTATAACATCAAGGTAAAAGATGTTTTAAGAAGTGCTCAGATTGCAGCAAATCCGCGTGCACAAATACAGGACGGAACCATCGTAAGCAGAGGAGTAGATCTTGAAATCAATGCTTATCTGGTAAAAGGATTTACAGCAATTGCAGGATTCAGCTACAATGATTCAAAATATACAAAAGCTGACCAGAATGTTCTGGATAGAAGACCGAGTACATCCGGATCTCCATATCTGGCGAATTTATATGCAAGCTATCAGTTTTTAGATGGAAATCTGAAAGGATTAGGATTTGGAGTGGGCGGAAACTACGCCAGCGAAAATAAGATCTACAATTCTTCAGATGGTGTATTCTCTTTACCATCATACATCGTACTGAATGCCAGTGCTTATTATGATGCCAAAAAATTCAGAATAGGCGTAAAAGTAGACAACTTCACTAACGAGCGTTACTGGGTGGGCTACACTACAGCAAATCCTCAGAAGCTTATTAACGCAGTGGGAACTGTTACTTACAAATTTTAACATTTAGACACTACTTATTTACAATGAAAAAAATAACTATAGGAGCCGCATTATTAACATCTCTGTTAACTTTTGCCCAGGAAAAAGATACAATTAAGTCTAATGACATCGAGGAAGTGGTTGTCAATGGAAGATATTATCAGAAATATAAACTTAACGAAGTTTCAGGGTCTCTGAGGCTGCAGACTCCGCTTATTGAGCTTCCACAGAACGTACAGTCTATCAGTGGTCAGGTCTTAGCGGATCAGATCACCTTAAATATGTCCGAAGGAATTGTCCGTAACGTAAGTGGCGCCAGAAAAGTAGAACACTGGGACAACGTTTATTCCAATGTCTTTATGAGAGGAGCAAGTATCGCTACCTATATGAATGGAATGAATGTTTCTTCAACCTGGGGACCAATCAACCCTGATGCAGCGATTATCGACAGAATAGAGTTTGTAAAAGGGCCTGCTGGTTTCATGGGTTCTATGGGAGATCCGGCCGGATTCTATAATGTAGTAACAAAGAAACCTACCGGAAAATTTGCCAACAGCGTAAGATTCACAACAGGAAGCTATAACCTTTTCAGGGGAGAAGCGGATCTTGACGGCGTTATCGTGAAGGATGGTGTTTTGGATTACCGTTTAAATTTAATGGGAAGTTCCAACAAATCATGGTCAGAAAATGACAAAACAAGCAAAATTATCATTGCTCCGTCTATCACATTCAGACCTACAAAAACAACGACATTTACAGCACAGTATAACTATCAGTATTTAAAATTCAACCAGCCGGGAGCGTATCTGATGTCTAAGGACGGCTATGCTTCATTAAATGTTCATACCAACTTCAATGATCCTAATTTCAAAAAGACAGAAGTAAAAGATCAGAGTTTATTCTTAACCCTGGATCAGAAACTGTTCAAGGACTGGGTTTGGAGTACACAGTATGCCTATATGGATATGAACTATGACGGCGGTTCATGGTGGGGCGGTTTCTATGGTTCAGATCCAAATATCCTCAGCAGATCTTTAAGCAACTGGCAGGCTCTGGGAAAAAACAATATATTCCAGACCTATGTGAGAGGAAGTTTACAAACAGGGAATATTACGCATAAAATCATTGCCGGATTCGATTACGGGAATAGAAAATACCAGGCCGATTTCTCTTATTTAGGAGATGGAGGATCTATTGATGTTCATAACATTGTTTACGGTGTAAATCCAAGTACACTGCCTTCTGAAAGTGCTTATTATCTGAACAGAAATGCCGACTATTATAATGATCAGGGAGTGAAATATACTTCTTATTATGCTCAGGATCAAATAGAAATGCTTAATAAAAAATTACGCATCACACTTGCAGGAAGATATACCAGCGGAACAACATTCTCAGGATATCCTAATTTAGATCCTATAAAAGCTGATCAGGCTGGAGAGTTCACTCCAAGAGTGGGTGCCAGCTACTCTATTAAAGATGATTTTTCAGTGTATGGAGTTTTTGATAAAACGTTTGCACCTCAATCTGCAATGGGGATTCACGGCACTTCAATTACAGATCCTTTAAAAGGACAGAATATTGAATTTGGACTAAAAAAAGACTGGATGGGAGGAAAATGGAATTCTACCTTTGCAGTATATGAAATCCGAAGAAAAAACATTTTGGTTGCAGGAAATTCAAATGATAACAACGGAAATGCTTTTATGATTCCAACCGGGGAACAAAGATCCCGTGGTTTTGAAGCCGATATTAAAGGGGAAATTGTAAAAGGGTTGAATATTGTGGTAAACTATGCTTATACGGACGCCAAAACAATCAAAGATTCCGATGCAAGCAGAATAGGAGTACAGTCTCCCGGAAATGCCAAAAATGTTCAGAATACATGGTTAAGCTACAGATTTGAACATGGTAATTTAAAAGGATTCGGTATTTCTGCAGGCTATCAGTACCAGGGAGGAAGACAGTCATGGTTCGGAACAACGGCAAAATATGATCAGAGCCTTGAAGATTATTTTGACACCAACTTCGGGATTTCTTATGTGGCTAAAAAATTCGATGTCAATCTATTGCTGAATAACGTCCTGAACAGAAAGCTTTACAGCGGTTACAGATCAGATGACGGTTCTTATGCATGGATCTACAATGCTCCACGCAACTGGAGACTATCAATAGGATATAAATTTTAAATAATTAAAAGTTAGCCTCTTCGGAGGTTAACTTTTTGCTATGAAGAAAAAGCACGTTCATAAAAAGAAAATTTCCGGTACAAAGAAATGGTCTGCCAAACTGCATTTGTGGTTTGGTTTATCCGTTGGTATCATTGTTTTCATTGTAGCGCTTACCGGAACCATGTATGTATTCAAAGATGAGATACAAGGCGTTCTCCGGAAAGAAGCGATCTATGTAAAAGAAACGAAAGCATCAGCTATTCCGCTTACTGTTCTGAAGGAAAAAATCAGCCTGGAACTCAATGAGAAATTCCCGATCAATGCGGTGGAAATTCCTTTGGATAAAAATAAATCCTACCGCTTTTCTTATTATGAAAAGAACAAAAAAGGCTGGAATTATTTTCAAGAGGTTAAAATCAATAAACTGGTCTATGTAGATCAGTACAGCGGGAAAATTTTAGCCGTTTACAATGAAAAATATGATCTTTTTCCTATTTTAAAATCCATTCACTGGAGTTTACTCTTAAAGGCAGATTGGGGAAAATATGTCATCGGAATTCCCACCGTCCTGTTTATCATCATGCTGATCACCGGAATTATTCTGTGGTGGCCGAAGAATAAGAAAGCCAGAAAAGGACGCTTCTGGTTCAGCTGGGAAAATGTGAAGACCTGGAAACGCAAAAACTATGACCTTCATAATGTATTAGGGTTTTATGCTTCATTTTTAGCATTGCTGATGAGCATTACAGGGATTTATTTTGCCTATCCTTACGTGAAAAACACCTTCAATCTTGCATTATCCGGCACTCTGGAACTGCCGAAAGAAAAAGAAATCAAGTCTCCGGATTCCCTGATGGTTAAAAATGCCTCTGTTTTTGACATCACGGCTCAGGAAACCAGAAAACTATACCCCAACTCTTCCAGCTTCAGAATTCCTTTAAACGGAAAAAATAAGAAAGGGAAAGAATTAAAAAATATCCCGGTCACTATCTATGGCCAGGAAGGTCGTTACAGTGAGAGAAATACACTGGTCTTCGACAAATACTCAGGAAAATTACTGGCAGAAAAACCTCATCAGAAACTGGCCAATGCCGAAAAATATGCCAATGCCAATTATGATATCCATACAGGCTCCTATTTCGGGCTGTTTGGAAAGATTTTATGGTTCATCACCGGGCTCATCTGCACTTCACTTCCTGTAACAGGATTTTTGGTATGGTGGGGAAAACAAAAGAAACAAGGAAAGAAAATATAATGAAAAAAGCGCTATTATCAGTCGCATGCTTAGGATCAGCAACTATTTTTGCACAGGTTAAAGACAGCCTGCAGACCAATAATGTAGATGAAGTTGTAATGACGGCTTCCAGAAAAAAAGAAAGCATCAAAGAAATACCAAGCTCAGTAACGATTGTTGCAGAAAAGCAGATCCAGTCTCAGCTGACCGTTAATTCCGATATTACCAGCATTCTTCAATATACCGTCCCCAGTTTGGGAACCAATACGGGACAGACTTCCAACTCAGGACAAACTTTGAGAGGAAGACAGGTTCTTGTCCTTATTGACGGAATTCCACAATCTACTCCGCTGAGAAACGGAGCAAGAGACATCAGAAGTATTGACCCTTCCGTGATCGAAAGAATTGAAGTGATCAAAGGAGCATCATCCATCTACGGTAACGGTGCAGATGGTGGAATCATCAATTACATCACCAGAAGAAGCCAGTCCGACAAGAAAATTTCCGGCCTTACCCAGCTTGGTTTCACTGGCCAGACATATGGCGGAACTCTGGGAGTAAGAGCCAGCCAGCTTTTATCCGGAAAGGTGAATAAATTTGATTATGTTTTCTCCCTTGCCTATGAAAGAACCGGCTATATGAAAGATGCCGATGGCGTAAACCTTACCCCAACCTACAGCACTGCCAAAATGGACAACTACAACGGAATGCTGAAAGTAGGTTATAATATCAATAATGACCAGAGAATCGAGGCCTCTTACATCGGGTATTCTTCCAGATCTGATCTTAATTTAGGGTTGGTAACCGGAAAATACGGTATTAAGCCAACGATTGGTGAAGGTGTGGGAAAAAACCTTGAAACCACCCCTCAGGGAACGCCAAGAAACCATAATTTAAGAATCAACTACGACAACCAGAACCTTTTCTGGGGGACTACATCTTTGAATTTCAATGCTTATATGCAGGATTTCAGAACGGTGTACGGATACAGTGACACCTTTTTCGGAGGAGGACAGTCCAACGTGATTTCTAAAAAATACGGAGCCCGATTCAACTTCGATACAAAACTTTGGAACGCAGCCAATTCACAGGGTGAAATTATGTACGGAATGGATATTCTTAATGACCAGACCGTTCAGAAGCTGGAAGACGGACGTTACTGGACTCCAGATATGAATATGACGAACCTTGCCCCTTTTGTTTTGGTTAAAATTGATTTACTGAAAAAATTAACCATCAAAGGAGGTCTCCGCTACGAAAATATGAACGTTAAAGTAGGAGATTTCAATACGCTTTCTTCTATTAAAAGTGACGGAACCTTCACCACAAGTATTTTCGTGACAGGTGGTGAGTTAAAATACAATGCTTTGGTTGCTAATCTAGGCGTACGTTATAATATTGAACCTTTTGTTAATTTATTCGGAAGCTTCTCTCAGTCCTACTCTATCAATGAATTAGGAAGAATTCTGAGAACATCCACTCAGGGAACCATTCAGAATCTTGAAACCAAGCCCATTATTGTGAACAACTATGAGTTTGGTGCAACGGGACAGATTGCAAAGTGGGTTAATTATGAAATTACTTCCTATGTAAGTACCTCAAAACTTGGAGCCTCATTCGTACAGAGTGCAGACAGAGCTTTAACGATACAGAGATCGCCGGAAATTGTGTACGGTGTGGAAGGATTCCTGCATTTTACCCCTGCCAAATGGATCAATTTCGGAGGAAGCTACAGCTGGATGGAAGGAATTACATCCATAAAAGACGACGGAGATTATTCCGCAAAAATCAATAACAGCAGAATTTCTGCTCCTAAAGTACTTGCTTATATTCAGGCAAGACCCATCAAGACTCTATCTATAGGCGTTGATATGCTGCATGCATTCCAGCAGGACAGATTCCAGCCTAATGCAAAAACAGGAATGTTCGTATATGGAGAAGGTTATGTCCCTGAATACACTGTATTTAACTTCAAATCAAGCTATGAAATCAATAAAAACTGGAAAGTTTCAGTAGGGGTTGAGAATGTATTCAACAAAATGTACCAGCCGGCAATCGCCTGGTGGTCTGCCCGTGACAGCGAATTCGTGAATGCACCGGGAAGAAGAGGGACTGCCATGCTTGAGTACAAATTTTAATTAATCTAAATAAAAAGTTAGACTATCTTTGCAAGACTTTGAACTGCGATATGAAGAAAAAACATCATCATAAAAATAAACCGGGTTTCTTTAAAAAATGGTCTGCCAAACTGCACTTGTGGTTTGGTCTGGGGATAGGATTCCTCATCTTTATCATTTCCATCACAGGAGCGCTTTATGTTTTTAAAGACGAAATAGAAAACATCACCAGAAAAGATGTCATCTATCACAGCGAGCAGAATATAGAGCAGAAACAGGTTCTTCCGATCCGGATGCTGGAGAAATCCGTTGCCGCACAGGTAAAGGAAAAGTATCCTATACACTGGGTAAATGTTCCCATCGACAAGAAGATGTCCTATGTATTTTACTGGTATGAACACAACACCAAGGCCTGGAATTATTTTGATGAACTGCCGATTTATAAAGCAGCCTATGTAAATCCATACACAGGAAAAGTCCTAAGAACCTATGATGAAAGACTGGGCTTCTTCAATATTGTAAAAATGATTCACTGGAGTTTTCTGCTCAAGCAGGACTGGGGGCCGTATGTCGTGGGAATTCCTGTGATTATCTTCGTAATCATGCTGATTACCGGAATTGTACTCTGGTGGCCTAAAAACAAGGCTGCAAGAAAGCAGCGTTTTTCATTCAAATGGAAAAATATCAAAAGCTGGAAGAGAAAGAATTATGACCTTCACAATGTGCTTGGTTTCTACGCTTCCATCTTTGCTTTAATATTTTCAATTACCGGATTGTTCTATGCATATTTCGTGGTACAGGCCATTATTTACGTCATCTTCTCTGGTGGAGAAACAAAATATCCGGATTTCTCCCACATTAAAACAAAGGCTCCTATAGAATTACGAACTGAAGGAACGCTAGATAAAGTCATTCATACCGTGCAGGAAAAATATCCGGATGCTTTCGGATTTTCCATAGATTTGGGACATGAGCATATGGATGATCACGAGCACCCGAATTTCGAGGTTTATGTAAAGCATCTTTCCTATTCTTACCACAAGAGCAGCAGCCTGATCTTTGACGAAAACTCCGGAGAGCTTCTTCATACCCATGATCCGAAGGATAAAAATTTCGGGGAGAAAACAGTAAATGCCAACTATGACATTCATGTTGGAGCCATCCTGGGACTGCCTACAAAGATCATTGCATTCATTGTCAGCCTGATCTGTGCATCACTGCCGGTAACAGGATTTTTGGTATGGTGGGGAAGAAGAAAAAAGAAACCGGCCAGAACCGCTTAAAAGTTTTTTAAATAAAATTTTTGTTAATAATCCATTAATACAATCTTTTTTATAATTTTAACCCCCTAGAATGTATCAAAGAAATGTCATTAATAGATTTATCAAAACAGGTTGCCCTCGGAATTGATATCGGTGGAACCAATACCAAATTCGGAGTAGTAAACCACCGCGGTGAAGTTCTTGAAAAAGGAAGTCTGAGAACCGATGAATATGAGAAAGTGGAAGACTTTATCGATGCTTTATATGAGCATGTAAGTCCCCTGATCGAAAAACATGGTACAGAGAAAAACTTTGACGGAATCGGAGTAGGTGCTCCTAATGCCAACTATTATAAAGGCACCATAGAACAGGCACCCAATTTACCCTGGAAAGGCTTAGTTCCTTTCACGGACCTGATGAAGGCGAAATTCAACCTGCCATGCACCATCACCAATGATGCCAATGCAGCAGCTCTTGGAGAAATGCTTTTCGGAGCCGCAAGAGGAATGAAGGATTTCATTATGATCACACTGGGAACCGGCGTAGGAAGCGGAATTATTTCAAACGGAAGCCTGATCTACGGACATGACGGTTTCGCCGGAGAATTGGGACATACGATCGTAAAACCGGGTGGAAGAAAACACTGGAGCACAGGATCTGAAGGGAGCCTGGAAGCCTATGCCTCAGCAACAGGAATTGCCATCACCGCTAAAAAGATGAGAGCAGAATTCCCTGAATCCATGCTGAACCAGTATCCTGAAGAAGCGATCAATTCTAAAACAGTACATGAATGTGCCCTGACAGGAGATCCTATCGCGCTGGAAGTCTTCAGATATACAGGACAGAAGCTGGGTGAAGCTTTGGCCAATTTCGTGATGTTTTCATCCCCTGAAGCTATCCTTTTATTTGGAGGCGTAATCAAAGCCGGAGATTTTATCCTGAAGCCTGCCAAACTTCATATGGAAAGAAACCTTCTTCCGATCTTTAGAAATAAAGTTAAATTGGTTTTCAGCGAGCTGGATGAAGCTGATGCTGCCATACTTGGAGCTAGTGCCCTGGTTTGGGAAAAGAAATAGAGATAATTATTATACAATATATAGAGCATCCGTTTTTGGGTGCTTTTTTTGTTTGATACAGATTACTTATTTTCTAACCAAGCGCCTAATCCTCTGTTTTTTTTGTTGGTTATCGCAAAGGCGCAAGATTTCTTTCTGATTCAAATGCTTTAAGGCGCAAGGATTTTATCTCTGATAAAATTGTTTACCGCTGTCATTGCGAGGAGCGCAACGACGAAGCAATCTCATCATCATTTTACTGAAAACTTTCGACTTTCCTGCGTCTTAAAAACGTTCTTTAACGTAGAGCCTTGCGTCATTGCGTTTATCCAACTTACCAGGTTTATATTCCTGAACAATTACAAAACAGCGTGTAAATTCTGTTTTAAATCATCGTATTCCTCACCCAAAATGAAAAACTTTTCCTTATTTTTGATTGGTTTTTTACTCATTTAGCCAAAATCTAACGGGTAAAACTGCAAATAAATAATCAACAATAATGGATAATAATAATTTAGAACAGGTTACTTTCGGGGGCGGATGCTTCTGGTGTGTGGAAAGCTGTTTCAATATGCTTAAAGGCGTTCACTCTGCCATCTCCGGCTACTCCGGGGGCCACAAAGACAATCCTACTTATGAAGAAGTGTGTACAGGAGAAACGGGACATGCAGAAGTGGTACAGATCACTTTTGATCCCCAGATCATTTCTTATGCGCAACTGATGGATGTTTTCTTTTTCCTTCATGACCCAACCCAGCTCAACAGACAGGGTAATGACATCGGTACGCAATACCGTTCTGTCATTTATTACAAAGATGAAGCGGAAAAACAAAATGCGGAAGAAGCGCTTAAAAAATCTGAAGCTTCAGGAAAATGGCCCGGAACATATGTAACGGAAGTTACCCAGTTTGAGAAATTCTGGCCTGCAGAACAGTATCATCAAGGTTATTATAATGAAAATCCTACACAGCCTTACTGCAGCGCGGTGGTAGGTCCTAAAATCCAGAAGTTTAAGAAACATTTCGGAGAACTGGGAATGCTGAATGTAGAGTAAATAAAAAGCGAATATCTGGTTGATATTCGCTTTTTTTATGCAAAATTTATTCTTCTATTTCTACCGAATCTTTCTGCTTTCCGGCATATTTGTAAATAATCAGCGAGGTAGATTTCCTCAATTCCCGCCCGTTATCAGGATCTATACCGTCATCGGTAAAGAACTCAACTTCGTTGTTATATTTTGAATACCAGGTTCTTCCCAAGGCATTTACATCTGTCAGGGTATCCTTTCTCATAATCTTCTTAAAATGAAGAAACTGATGCTCATTCATCGCCACCACATCAAGTCCCGGTCTGATATAACTACTATCTGTCGCAATATACTTTTCCCCATTCCAGTACATATATTTTTTCTCAATCCCTGACTGTATACCTGACATAAAGCCTAATGGAAATGACGAAGTATTGGTCATTTTCTTGTTATTAGAAAATACAACATTTCCTGTTACGAGACAGATCAGTAAAGCGATTTCCATAATACCCAAGCCATTCTGCTTTAAAAACTCAGGCATTTTAAAATGCTGCTCATTGGTAATATTAATATTCAGATTCGAGAATTTGTCAGATAATGACTGTTCATCTTCGTCTACTTTAATTTTAACGGTTGTTTTATTAGCCATTTCATCTTTCTTCACGAAAGTTCTGGAAAAGTCACTAAAATCTTCATACCCGATATATTTACTAAATATATCCAATTTGTAGGGCTCAATATTCATTTCCTTTATGGTCTCTGCTATAAATGCATCATAATACCTCACAAGAGTTCTTTCATCAATACTCAATTTCAGAGTTTCCTTTAAATACACACTTAAAAAAACAGCGATCCCATTCTTTTTATTTCTTCGGGAATCAATTTCTCCCTGCTTGAAAACCTCATGGATTAGTAGTTTTATTTTGGACATAATTAGTTTTTAAGAGTAATTACAAAATAGGTGATTTTCTACCATGTCGCATTACGGATTCCCATAATACACTCCCTGTCTATTTCCTGTCTATCGATGTCCATGTTTTGCCTAACACCTGCGTCATCATTTGTCGCAACTTTGCCATAGAAATCAGTGAGAAACAAAACATTACAAAAACAAAAATACGAAACTGATTTCAAAAATCACCAGATAAAACGGAGGAAAACTCCGGGTTGGGAAGCAGATGTTTCTCCTCCGTTTTTGAAGGTTTACTTCCCAAAAATTTAAGAAGCGCTTCAATTTTTTTTAACCGTGTAACACTGTCTGCGATCTGTTTCGCAGGGAAGAACACCAGTGCCAATTTTTTAAATTTTTAAACCAATGTTAGAATTAATATTGATGCTACTGGGATTAGCATTTTCAAATAACAACGCAAACACAACACCAACAGATAACAATCAGACACCACCGGTAACCATAACCGCAGACTCCGGCTCAGGAACAGTACCGACTCCAGACCCAGGAGATACGGGAGGAGAGACAGGAACAACACTACCTCCTAAAAAATAAAATTTTGACCACTCTTTTAGAGTGGTTTTTTTTATTTTAGTAAAATGATACGAAATTTATTATTTTCCCTTTTTTCATTCTTTCTTATTGCTTCATGTAAGGAAAATTCCAAAACGCATTCCAATATAGAAAAAGCAGATAAATTGTATGAAGAAGCCATTAAACTTCTTGAAAAAAATGATGTTAAATCCTATGAAAAACTTCAGGTAGCCATAACCTATTATAGTAAAGAAAATGATTTTTCTAATATTTCTAAAAGTTTAATTGTACAAGCAAACGCTCAAAAAAACAGAGGTGATTTTTTAGGTGCAGAATCAACATTAGTAGAAGCCCTAAAAATGATGACGGAAAACGATGAAAGCCTTTATTCATTATATGATACGATGGCGACTTTGAAATTAAATCAAAATCAATATTCTCAGGCAATTGAATGGTATGATAAGGCTCTTTCTGTTAAGATTGAATCAGAACAAAAAAGACTAAGTATATTAAATAATAAATCTGTAGCAGAATATAAATTAGGAAAATATGGACAAGCATTGGATATTTTACAAAAACTTGATTTATCTAAACTTACAGATCTAAACTTAAAGAACAGGATTAAAGACAATATCGAATACATAAAATGGCTTGACAACAATAATGCAGAAGCTCAAACTAATATAGAAAATATACTAAAACTTAAGCTGGAAAATAATGACTTTTGGGGAGCCAATTCAAGCTACTCCCATTTGGCAGAAATAAATAAGAAATCAAATCCTGAAAAATCACTTTACTATGCAAAAAAAATGCTTGATATTGCTCAATTAAACAAAAGTCCTGAAGATAGACTTGAAGCTATTGAAAGAATAATCTATGTTGAGAAACCGGCAAATACAAATAGTTATTTTCAAATATATAAAAACTTATCAGACAGCATACAAACAAGTCGTAATGATTACACAACTAAGTTTGCCTTTATAAAATATGAAAATACAAAAGTTAAGGCTGAAAACGCTGAAAAAGAAAACCAACTATTATGGCAGTATTTGCTCTCAGGATTACTTGTTGCTCTATTAATAATTATTATCATTTTATATAAGAAAAGACAAAAAAAACTTCAACAAGAAAAAGAAATTGAAGTGAAAAACACTCAGCTCAAAATATCCAAAAGAGTCCACGACGTAGTAGCCAATGGAATCTACCAAGTAATGACCAAGATCGAAAACCAAGAAAATTTTGATAAGGAAAATGCATTGGATGAACTGGAATTCGTTTACGAAAAATCGAGGGATATATCTTATGAAAAGCCAGACCCTGAAAATGACAAGAAGGATTACAAGGAAGAAATTTCCAGCCTTATAGCCTCCTTTAAAAATGAAAATACTGAAACTTATACCGTTGGAAACGAACATGAGATCTGGGCAGATGTTTCTCCATCTGTTTTTACAGAAGTATACCAGATCATCCGGGAACTTTTGGTGAATATGAAAAAGCACAGCCAGGCATCCCGGGTTATTTTCAAATTTGAGAACATAAATCATCATATTAAAATTCAATATTCAGATGACGGAATCGGGATTCCCGGGGATATGATCTACAAAAACGGACTGACAAATACGGGAACCCGTATTGCAGCTATCGGTGGAGAAATTATTTTTGACAATAAATCCGAAAAAGGACTGAAGGTCATTATTTCATTTCCTGTTTCTTAAAAGCCCAAAAAAGAATGTTTAAAAAAATTTTAATAGCCGAAGACCACGAAAGCAGCAGCATTTCCGTTCAGAAAACACTGGAAGATCTCAATATATCCCACACCGATTATGTGTATTATTGTGATGATGCACTGGCGAAAGTAAAAAAATCTATCCGTGAGGGCAACCTGTACGATTTACTAATTACAGACCTGTCTTTTGAAGAAGATCATCATCAGCAAAATATCAAAGACGGAAAGGAATTAATTCAGGAAGTCCGGAAGCTGATCCCGGATTTGAAAGTCATTGTGTTTTCCGGACAGCATAAATCAGGAATCATAGACTCTCTTTTTAACAAGTATAAGATCAATGGTTATGTCCGGAAAGCCCGGCATGATTCCAAAGATCTGAAAAAAGCCATCTCATCCGTTTGCATCAACGAGAAGTATCTATCGCTGGATCTCCGGCAGGAAGTAAAAAAGCTGAACAACTACGAGTTTACATCCTATGATATTACCTTGGTCTCTTTATTGGCTCAGGGAGTACTGCAAAAAAACATTCCAACGTATCTACAGAACAATAATATTAAGCCCAACAGCCTGAGCAGCGTAGAAAAAAGGCTGAACAGCTTAAAAGAGAACCTTAATGTAGCCAGTAATGAACAGCTAGTCGCTTTCTGCAAAGACTTGGGAATTATTTAATTCTGCTTTTATCATGATATACAAACCTTTCAGATTCTTTGGAAGGTTTTTCTTTTTTTACGGAATCCCGTAAGGAATAGACTTACACACGTGATACTTTTGAAGTATTAAATAAATTAAAATTTTAAATATGGAAAGATATTCAAATAGCAATGGTGATTCAGGAGTTTCCGCATACTCTATAGGACCGGATTTTATACAAGTAGAGTTTTCAACTGGCAGTATCTATGAATATACCCACTCTAGCGCGGGGAAGTCTAATATTGACATGATGATAAACTTAGCCCGGTCAGGAAGTGGTCTTAATGGGTTTATAAATAAATATGTAAAAAATAAATATTCAAGAAAAATAAGATAGCATGGAAACTCAAAATGAAACTAAATTTTATCAGGATAGTTCCGTTACTGTAACACAATCCCGATTTGTAACACAATCAAAAACATATGCAATGAGAAATATTTCCTCTGTTCATGTTTTTGAAATTATTAAGAGTAAAACAAAAGCAGTATTGATGATCATTTTTGGATTACTCTTCCTTTTTTCCAAAGATATTTTCTGGGTAGGTCTTATAATTATTGCACTAGGAATATGGTGGCTAGTTTCAATTAAAAATGAGTATGCAGTGAGAATAAGTACAAATGCAGGAGAGGCCAACAGCATTATTTCAAAAAACAAAGATTACATTCAAAAAATTGTTAATGCACTAAATAGTGCAATCATTCACAGAGGATAATAAAACTAATAACCATGAAAAAACTACTATTCACAGCCCTTTTGGCTACAGGACTGCTTATTCCGGCAAGCTTTACAGCAACAGGAAACACCGCCATTTCCAAAACAGAACTATCTTCTAAAAAACAAAAGAAAAAGGCAAAAAAGAACAAAGGCAGTTCCAGCTCTAAAAGATCAAAATCTTATTCACAATCCAAAGGATGTTCTTATAATGGAAATCAACTTTACGTTGGTTCAAGAGGAGGCTGCTATTATTATACCGGAAGCAGCAAACAATATGTAGACAGATCATATTGTTCCGGATGCAACTAATCTAAAGTCATGTGGGAGTCACAAAGGGAAATTATATTGAACTTCTAAGCTCAATAATTTCCCTCCTCCAGCTTCGAACTTCCTAACTAAAAACACTCACCATAAATAAAAAAGCGAAGATCCCTCTTCGCTTTTTCTATTTTCTTATCATTTCCGTATGGGGAATATCGTCTTCCAGATATTTCTTTCCGGTATCTACAAATCCGAATTCGGAATAAAATCTCAATAAATAATCCTGCGCGGAAATCTTGATCTCAGACGTATGGAAACGGTTTTCTATAGTTTCCACCGCATATCGGATCAGTTGTCTTCCCAAGTTTTTACCTCTCGCTTTCTCTGTCGTAAGAACCCTTCCGAAAGAAGTTTCATCATATTTGATTCCTTTATCAAAAACACGGCAGTACGCAAGAATTTCTCCGTTCTCTTCAGCCCAGATATGAATACCTTTCTGGTCGTTATTATCCAGGTCAGGATACGGACAGTTCTGTTCAATCACAAAAACATCAATACGCGCCTTCAGGATGGCATACAGTTCAGGAACCGTAAACTCATCGAAGGTTTTAATTTTCCAGATTATATTACTCATCGAAGCTTACATTATTATTTTTCAGGAATTCATTCGTTGTCTGGATAAAATTAAGGATTTCCTCACCTCCCGTTTTCTTTTCCGCAGAAGTCAGATACAATTCAGGAAGATCATCCCACGTTTTATGCAGCTCATTTTTATAATTTTCTACATTTTGAATGGCTACATTCGGTTTCAGCTTGTCCGCTTTCGTGAAAACAATCGAAAAAGGAATTCCGCTTTCTCCGCACCACTGGATAAATTCAAGATCGATCTTTTGAGGTGTATGTCTGGAATCTACCAAAACAAAAAGATTCACCAGGTTTCTTCTGTTCAGGATATAATTCGTGATTAATTTTTCAAAATCTTTTCTGATGGATTTTGAAACTTTTGCATATCCATAACCCGGTAAATCCGTCAGGTACCAGTCTTCATTCACTAAAAAATGATTGATCAGCTGGGTTTTACCCGGGGTTCCGGAGGTTTTTGCCAGATCTTTGTGATTCATCATCGCATTAATCAGTGACGATTTTCCCACATTAGACCTTCCGATAAAAGCATATTCAGGCATAGTAGGCTCCGGGCATTCCTGCCATTTCCCGCTACTCTTTACAAAATTTGCTGTTTTAATAACCATCTTTCGAATATTTTTTAGAAAAACAAACCATTAAGAAAAGCTCTTAATGGTTTGTTATTATTTGTTTTAAACTTTATCTTTTAACCAGCTGTAGAGAATTTCATTGAACTCATCCGGTTTTTCCATCATCGCAGCATGTCCGCACTGCTCTATCCAGAACAGATCTGAATTCGGGATAAACTTATGCATATCCTCAGCCACTTCAGGAGGCGTTACATTATCCTGTCTTCCCCAGATCAGACACGTTGGCGTTACAATCTTTGGAAGATCGTTCAGCATATTGTGTTTGATGGCGCTTCTGGCCAGCATGACCGTCTTTATCCCTTTCATTCTGTCATTCACTACAGAAAAAACTTCGTCTACAAGATCTTCTGTGGCAATAGCCGGATCATAGAACACTTCTTCCGTTTTCTTTCTTATATAGGAACGGTCGTTCTTTCTCGGGAAACTGTCCCCGAAAGTTCTTTCATATAATCCCGAGCTTCCTGTCAAAACAAGATTCTTTACCAGATCCGGTCTTGCGAGTGTCAGGATAAGACCCACATGGCCGCCCATAGAATTACCTACAATGGTTACAGGTCCGGAGATATGACTCTCTATAAATTTGATAATATATTTTGCAAGTGTAGTCAGATTTGTATTGAGTACCGGCAGATCGTAGATCGGCAGCTGGGGAACATATACCCTGAACCCTTTTTCCGAAAAAAAATCTACCATCTTATCGAAATTACTCAAACCACCCATTAACCCGTGCAACAGCACCAATGGA
Organism: Chryseobacterium endalhagicum; assembly: GCF_016745235.1. GTDB lineage: Bacteria > Bacteroidota > Bacteroidia > Flavobacteriales > Weeksellaceae > Chryseobacterium > Chryseobacterium endalhagicum. The sequence goes on from NZ_JAELVM010000002.1 coordinate 305,017, forward strand.
TGTCCTTCTCCCGCCTCTACAAAAGTATATTTCTTTTCTTTTTTTGTACTAAATATCATAAAATGCCTTAATAAAGCTCTGCAAAAATACAAATTAAACCTCAAAAAAATTTTGATTACCCTAATTTAAAGTAAAAATAATATAATATCCCCCTTTTTATTGACTTTTTTCAAAACCCCTTTGCTATGGGCTGAATAATAGTTTTTACAACACTCAAAATATCAAATACTTACCCTGCCGAAATTCAATCTTTGATAAAACTTATTAACATTAAGTCAAAAAGTGGGAAAAAGTGGGAAATTTTGGAAATTATTATATAAATTTGTCCCAAATGAAAAGTTTCATTGGAACATATGAGTGTAAAATTGACGACAAAGGCCGGTTAAAAGTTCCCTCCTCCCTGATCAAACAGATGGAAAACTTCGACGATAAGGCGTTTGTAGTCAAGAGATCTGTGTTCCAACCTTGCCTCGAAGTCTATCCCATGAATGCATGGGACAAACTGATGGGCAAAATAAATAAACTGAACAGATTCATTAAAAAGAATGCTGATTTCATTCGAATGTTTACGGCAGGGGTAAAAACCGTGGAGCTGGACAATGCAGGAAGACTTCAGATCTCAAAAGATCTGGTGAATTTCGCAAACCTTCAGAAAGATACCGTGATTACCAGCGCAGGAGAGCTTTTTGAGATTTGGGATAAAGAAGCCTATGAAAAGGTAATCTCTACCAATGAAGCTGATTTTGCGAGCCTGGCCGAAGATGTGATGGGCGCTTTCGATGAAGAATAAACCGCGTCTGCTGTAAAAAGCAGAGTAAAAACACAATTTAGTATGTACCACAACCCCGTTTTATTGAAGCAGAGCGTTGATGATTTGGTGACGAATCCTGACGGAATATACGTGGACTGCACTTTTGGAGGAGGAGGCCACTCAAGGGAAATCCTGAGCAGACTTTCAGAGAAAGGAAAACTTTTCAGTTTTGACCAGGATCTGGATGCGCTTAAAAATACAATCGATGATCCCAGATTTACGCTGGTGAATCAGAATTTCAGGTTTCTGGAAAATTCCATGCTTGCGTATGGGATTTCTCAGGTTGACGGCGTATTGGCCGATCTTGGCGTTTCATCTCATCAGTTCGATGAAGCAGAAAGAGGTTTTTCCACAAGAAACAATGCTCCTCTGGATATGAGAATGAATGTGATGCAGAGCCTTGATGCCAAGAGAGTGATCAATGAATATGAGGAAACCGAGCTTGCAGACATCTTTTATCATTACGGAGAACTGAGAGAAGCAAGAAAACTGGCGAGAGACATCGTTCACCACAGAAAAACAAAAACCATAACCACTACTGAGGATCTGAAGAAGCTTTTCAGCTACCTTCCGCCTCATAAAGTGAATAAATTTTATGCACAGCTTTTCCAGGCAATAAGAATCGAGGTGAATCAGGAGCTTGAAGCACTGAAGGAGATGCTGGTTCAGGCACTGAATGTTTTGAGACCGGAAGGAAGACTGGTTGTAATTTCTTACCACTCACTGGAAGACCGTCTGGTAAAAAGATTCCTGAAAAACGGAATGTTTGAGGGAGAGCAGCAGAGAGATATCTACGGGAATTATAAAAAGGTATTTGAATTGCTTAAGAGTAAAGCCATCATCCCGGATGATAAGGAAATTGAGGAAAACTCAAGAGCAAGAAGTGCAAAAATGAGAACAGGAATAAAGGTGTAAACGTGAATAAGTGAATTGTCAATTGTGAATTGTGAATTTGAAACTCATAATATTGACCATTGACAAGCAAAGCGGATTCACTGCAAAGCAAATTGACATAAAAATTGGCAAAAAGAACAACAAACCGCCCTCAGAAGAAGCTCACTTTTATAGACATTATAAAAGGAAACTTTCTGAACCGTGATGAGATCAAAACTCATTACAAGTATTTTTTACTGTTGTTCATTCTGATGATGGCAATGATTTACAGCAATCACCTCGTCAACAAAAAGATCAAAATTGTCAACGCTTTAAAAGAAGAAACAGAAGAATATAAATCGAGAAACGCTTACGCCCAGAGTAAGCTGATCAAAGTAAAAATGGAATCACAGCTGGGGAAGGAAGTAGCAAAGGACTCACTGATGACTTTGGAAAACCATCCTCATAAATTACTGATAAAATTAGACAGTACAGATGCAAAAACAAAATGAGTACGATAACAAACGTAAAAAAACGTTAAGGTGGGGCTACCTCTTCGCAGTGGGAGCTCTGTGCGTATTTGTGATGTTTCTTACCAGGATTGTAATCCTGCAAAACACTAATGTTCAGGAAATTAAAGACGATTACATTAATAAAAATTACCGGGAAGCCACTTTAAAAGCTGCCCGCGGAAACCTGTTTGCCTCGGACGGTTCCATTCTGGCCACAACTGTGATGCGCTACGACATCTATCTTGATTTTAAAACAATGAAAGATACGATCTACAGCAACAATATCGGGGCGCTGACAGATTCTTTAAGCAAGATGTTCGGGAAATCAAGAGGAGAATTCAGACAGAAATTCGACGAACAGAAGAAAAAGAAAAACCAATACTACACCCTGGTGAAAGGCCTTGATTTTGACCAGTACGACAGGATCAGAAACTTTCCAATCTTTAAAAAAGGTAAAAATAAAGGCGGTTTTATCGTAGACCGAAATTATAAGCGTGAACTTGCCACCTCAGAGATCGGATCCGGAACTATCGGTATTGATAACGGTGAAGTAAAAGCAGGTCTTGAAGGGGCTTTCTCAAAGTATCTTACCGGAACTGATGGTAAAAGACTAGAACAGAGAATCAACTCCTCCCAATGGAAACCGATTGATTACTGGAAAGTAAAAGAACCGGTGGACGGAGAAGATGTGTATACTACCTTAGACCTTAGAATTCAGGACATTGCCCACTCCGCTCTGGAGAAGCAGCTGATCACTTACGAAGCCAAACACGGAACCGTGATTGTGATGGAAACAGAAACCGGAAAAGTAAGAGCTTTGGTGAATCTGAGAAGAACGGACGAAGGAGAATATGAGGATTCTTACAACTACGCCTTAAAAGATAATATAGAACCTGGTTCCACATTCAAAACGATTTCTCTTTTGGCCGCTATGGACGACGGATTTATCGATGAAAACACAACCGTAGACGTAGGAGGAGGAGTCTGGACCTATGCAAAGCAGAGAATATCTGACGGACACGGAGGCGGAACTTACGATATCAGTGATGTTTTAGCGAAATCAAGTAACGTAGGAACGGCAAAACTGATCACAAAGTATTATGCTGAAAAACCTCAGATCTTCCTTGACCACCTGAAAAGATGGAAATTATTTGACAAAATGGACATCGAGCTTCCGGGAATCACAAAACCGAAGATCGTAACCCCTCAGAATAAAAGATGGAACGCCGCAACACTGGCTTCCATTTCATACGGATATTCATCAAATATCAACCTATTGCAATTAACAACTTTCTACAACGGAGTTGCTAACGGCGGTAAAATGCTTAAACCATTATTCATCGACAAGATCATGAAAGATGGTAAAATAATGTACAGCGCAAAACCTGAGGTAATGGTGAACAAAATGGCCTCAGAAAAAGCCATTAAAATGATGACCAGCGCACTGACCAAAGCAGTAGAAAAAGGAACAGGACGAAGCATCTTCACCCCTAACCTTAAAATGGCCGGAAAAACGGGTACCGCAAGGTTTGAATACTGGCTTCCTGGTCCAATGAAATACCGCGCATCATTCGCAGGCTTCTACCCGGCAGACCATCCGAAATACACCTGCTATGTAATGATCAGCGAACCGAACACAGCAAAAGGTTTTTATGGAGGATCAGTTTCAGCACCGGTGTTTAAGGAAATTGCAGGAAAAACATTCCTGAAGACACCGCAGAACATAGAAAAAGAAATGCTGGTAGACAGAAAGGTGAACCTGAGTAAAATGGTAGAGCCTAATGTAAAAGTAGCAGTCAATAATAAACAGATGCCCAATGTAGTAGGCCTTATCGGGAAAAATGTAATTCCCCAACTGGAAAATTTAGGGTACCGTGTAGACTATAAAGGCGTTGGAAGGATCAAAGAGCAATTTCCACTGGAAGGCACAGCGATCAGCAGAAACCAGAGAATTTATTTATCTCTGCAAAATTAAAATAAAAGAAACCAGTCCCAAAGGGACGATTTAATAAAGGGCAGGAAAAATTCCTGTCAAATAAAAAATGATAATAACAGAATTATTAAAAAGAATCCCAGTTGTAGAAATTCACGGCAACAACAGCCGCGAAATTTCAGAATTGGTATTCGACAGCAGGAAGATCACGGAAAACTCACTCTATGTAGCAGTGAGAGGAACCGTTGCAGACGGACATTCATACATTGCATCATCTGTTGAAAAAGGTGCAAAAGCAGTGGTGTGCGAAGAGTTTCCGGAAGATTTGAATGAAAATGTAACCTATATCAAGGTAAAAGATTCATCAAAAGCATTGGGACATCTTGCCTCTAATTTTTACGGAAATCCATCCCAGAAACTTAAATTAATAGGCGTTACGGGAACCAATGGAAAAACATCTGTATCCACCCTTCTTTTTGATGTGTTCAAAAATTTAGGCTATGATTCTGCATTGCTTTCCACGGTGGAAATCCGTATTGGCGAAAAAATTATTCCTGCTACCCACACGACTCCGGATGTTATTACAATCAATAAGATCTTAGCTCAGGCTGTTGAAGAAGGCTGTGAGTTTGCTTTCATGGAAGTAAGTTCTCACGGAATTTCCCAAAACAGAATTGAAGGGTTTCATTTTAAAGTGGCCGGTTTTACCAATCTTACCCACGATCATTTGGATTACCATAAAACGTTTGATGAATATCTGAAAACGAAAAAAAGGTTTTTTGATGACCTGGAAGATACAGCCGTAGCCATCACGAATGTTGATGATAAAAACGGAATGGTAATGCTTCAGAATACAAAAGCTAAGAAAAAATCTTATGCGCTGAAGACCATGGCAGATTACCACGGAAAATCTTTAGAAATTGATTTCAACGGAATGCTGCTGAATTTCAATGGAAAAGAATTCTGGACCACACTCACAGGAAGATTCAATGTATATAACCTCTTGTTGGTGTTCGGAATTGCCGAAGAGCTTGGTTTTGAACAGGACGAAATCCTTCAGGCAATCAGCAAACTGAAAAGAGTTTCCGGAAGATTTGAAACATTTAAATCAGACGGCGGAATTTTCTTCATCGTGGATTATGCACACACGCCGGATGCTTTGGAAAATATTCTGGACAGCATTAATGACATCAGAACAAAGAATGAGAGACTGATCACCGTTTTTGGATGCGGAGGCGACAGAGATCACTCCAAAAGACCTGAAATGGGAAATATTGCCACTAAAAAATCAACGCTGGCAATCATCACTTCAGATAATCCGAGAACAGAAGATCCTGCGCAGATCATCAAAGAAATTGAAGCAGGTGTTGAATCTCAGAACTTCAGCAAATACACTTCAATTCCCGACAGAAAAGAAGCGATAAAAATGGCAATCAGGTTCGCAGAACCAAAAGATATAGTATTAGTTGCCGGAAAAGGCCACGAAAACTATCAGGACATCAATGGCGTAAAACACCATTTTGACGACAAAGAAACGATCAACGAACTTTGGAAGTTAATGAGTAAATAAACTGATATTAATTTAAAAATTGAATTTATTTAATGATTTAAAAATTTGATGATGACTAAGAATTTTGAAAATTTCCCGGTTTAGATCAAGAGTTTAGATCTTATTGAAAAAGTGTATCAGTTTATCAGAAGCGGAAATTTAGAAAGAGAATTTGAATTTAATAACCAAATAAAAAGAGCCGGATTTTCAATATCCAACAATATTGCAGAAGGCTCGGAATATAATAATAACAGACAGTTTATTAAATATTTAAAAATTGCAAAAGGCAGTTGTGCCGAAGTTAGAAGTATGATGATTGTAAGTAAAAGATTAAAACTGGGAGACGAAAACAAGGCGGAAGAAATCATTAATCTTTCACGGGAAGTTTCTTCTAATATTTCAAACTTTATTAAGTATTTAAGTGAAAACATGGAGAAACCCCATCTTTAATCTTTAAATAAATTAAATTTTTAAATTAAAAAAAAGGACATGCTATACTATCTATACGAATATCTAACCAGTCAGGGAATCCACATACCGGGATTGGGAATGCTGAAATACATTTCTTTCCGCGCCGGGATTGCTGTGCTGTTTTCTCTTATCATTGCATTGGTCTATGGAAAGAGAATCATCAACTATCTGAGAGCAAAACAGATGGGCGAGCTGGTACGTGACCTTGGATTAGACGGACAAAAGCAAAAAGAGGGAACCCCAACCATGGGAGGACTGATCATCATTATTGCCACGATTATTCCCGTACTTCTGTTTACCCGCATCACCAATGTATATATCGTCCTGCTGCTGGTTTCAATGTTGTGGATGGGTGCCATAGGTTTCGTAGATGATTATTTGAAGAAAGTAAAGAAAAATAAAGACGGGCTTAGCGGAAAATTTAAAATCGTAGGCCAGGTCGGATTGGGGCTAATTGTCGGAATTACAATGTATTTCCATCCCGATATTACCGTTAAAAGAAAATATGCAGATGCAAAAGTAGTAAACAGAAACAATGTAGAGCAGAATTTCATGCCTACCGAAAAAATTACTGTTTCTACCGTTCCGTTTGCCAAGAATAATGAATTCGATTACAGTGGAATTTTGTTTTGGATGAATGATAAAGATGCCCATGAGTGGGCATGGATTGTCTTTATTCCAATCGTTATTTTCATCGTTACAGCCGTATCAAACGGAGCCAATATTACGGATGGGATCGACGGGCTTGCGGCAGGGACCAGCGCCATTATACTGCTTACCCTCGCCCTGTTCGCCTACCTTTCCGGGAACATCATCTTTGCAGACTATCTGAACATCATGTTCCTCCCGAATATGGGGGAAACCACGATTTTTGCAGTAGCCATGGTAGGTGCCGTGATCGGGTTCTTCTGGTACAATACCTATCCTGCCCAGGTTTTCATGGGCGACACCGGAAGTCTGATGCTGGGAGGAGTGATTGCCGTTTTAGCCATCATCCTGAGAAAAGAACTTCTGATTCCGGTTTTATGCGGGATCTTCCTGATTGAAAATATATCTGTCATGCTGCAGGTTATTGTTTTCAAATACAGAAAAAGAAAATACGGGCTGGAATATGCCCAGAATAATAGATTTTTTAGAATGTCACCATTACACCACCATTATCAGAAAGGCGGGTTCCATGAGAGCAAGATCGTCAACAGAATGATCATCATCGGAGTAATGCTGGCTATTGTATGCCTGATCACATTAAAAATGAGATAAAACTTTGTGTAAAGTATGAAGTGTTAATACAAATCCAAATTACATTAATACATTATACATTATACATTTTACAAAAGAATAGATATGAAAATAGTTGTTTTAGGAGGTGGAGAGAGCGGATGCGGAGCTGCTTATTTAGCAAAAAAACAAGGTCTGGAGGTTTTTCTTTCAGACAAAGGAGCTATTAAGGATAACTATAAGCAGTTTTTAGCCGAAAATGAAATTGAATTTGAAGAAGGAAACCACAACGAAGAAAGAATTTTAAATGCCGACTGGATTGTAAAAAGCCCGGGAATTCCAAAAAAAGCGGAAATCGTTAATAAAATTCACGAAAAAGGAATAAGACTTTCCTCTGAAATTGAATTCGCTTCAGAATTTACCGATGCCAAGATTATTGCCATTACAGGAAGCAACGGAAAAACAACCACCACTTCCCTGATCTACTATATCCTGAAAAATGACGGACTGAACGTAGGACTGGGAGGAAATATAGGATACAGCTTTGCCAAGCAGGTAGCCGATGAAAACCATGAATATTATGTACTGGAAGTAAGTTCTTTCCAGTTAGATGATATCCAGAATTTCAGACCCTACATCTCTTTGCTGCTGAACCTTTCCCAGGATCATCTGGACCAGTACAACTACAATTATGAAGAATATGCTCTGGCTAAATTCAGAATTGCAGAAAACCAGGAAAATGATAATTTCTTCATCTACAACAAAGATGATGAAATGAGTAAAAACATCCTGGAGAAGCTGGAAATAAAGGCGAAAATGATTCCTTTCTCCACAAAAGAAAAACTGGCTGAAGGAGGTTTTATCAATGATGATGAGATCGTGGTAAAAATGAAGGACGAATTCTCAATGAAAATTGACAAGCTTTCCCTTCTTGGAAACCACAATGTAGCAAACAGCTTAGCCGCTTCCATAGCCGGTAAAATACTGGAAATCAACAATGAGAGCATCAGAAACTCATTAATGACTTTCCAGGCGGTGGAGCACAGACTTGAATTCGTAACAGAAACCAATGGTGTAAAATACATCAACGACAGCAAAGCAACGAATGTAAATGCCACCTACTACGCTTTAGAAAGCATGAAAACACCGACAGTCTGGATCGTAGGAGGATTAGATAAAGGAAACGACTACTCGGAAATTGAGGAACTCGTTAAAAGAAAAGTAAAGGCCATTGTATGTCTGGGAATAGACAATACAAAGATCATCAACTTCTTCAAAGACAAAAAAGAATTCATCTACGACACGTCAAGCATGGAAGAAGCCGTGAACATATCAAAATCACTGGCTAAAAGCGGAGATACCGTTTTACTTTCCCCATGCTGCGCAAGTTTTGACCTTTTCAAAAGCTATGAAGACAGAGGAAAACAGTTTAAAGAGCAGGTATTAAAGTAAGTAAAAAGTAAAATGTCGGGTGTAAAAAGTACATTTTACTTTGTACATCATACATGAATACAAAAATATGGACGAACAGAACACAGAAAACAGAATTGAATTTCTAAAGGGCGATAAAGTGCTTTGGATGGTCATCCTTGTGATCTCCATTTTCTCTATCTTCCCGGTATACTCTGCAAGTTCAAATCTGGAATATATCGTGAACAACGGGACCACCACAGGTCACGTGATCAAGCATATGTTCTTTGTGGTCTTAGGTCTGGTGATTATGAGAGTCGTGGGAATGGTAAAATACGAGTACATCGGAAAGCTCAGCAGCATTCTGCTTGGTTTAATGATTGTCCTGCTCGTTGTCACCATGTTTACAGGTCAGACCATTGATGGTGCCAGTGCTTCAAGATGGCTGAAAATCCCGGGAACACCCATCTCATTCCAGCCCTCATCATTTGCATTTTTAATGCTGATTATTTATCTGTGCAGGTACCTTACCAAAAAGATAACACGGGAAAGACTTCCGATAGAGAACATTATGTATATCTTCGGGCCTATCCTTCTGGTTTTTGTACTGGTTGCAAAAGATAACGGTTCAACAGCATTGATGATTCTGATGGTTTCCGTAATTGTTCTGATTATCGGACAGCTCCACTGGAAATACATTGCAGGTTTTATCTCATCCTCATTTGTAGCCATCATCCTGTTTCTGATTATAGCACTGAATACCAACCTCATCGGTGGTAACCGTGTCCATACATGGATGAGCCGTATAGAAACATTTACCTCCAGTAAAGCAAAAACTGCTGATGTAGATGACGAAAGCGTAAAGGCAAAAAACTATCAGGTAATGCAGGCAAAGGCAGCCATCGTTCACGGCGGAATTACCGGAATGGGACCAGGAAAAAGTGCTTTAAAACAAATGCTTCCACAGTCTGCCTCCGACTTTATTTTTGCAGTAATTGTAGAAGAATATGGATTAATTGGCGCAGCATTCCTGATCAGTCTCTATCTCATCATGATGATCCGGATCGTAATGATCGCCAGTAAAATGCCTGCCTTTTTCGGATCGTTGCTCGTGCTCAGTCTCGGGGTGATGATCTTCATTCAGCTAGCAGTGAATATTGCTGTAGCAGTCAACCTGATCCCGGTAACAGGACAGCCCCTGCCACTGATAAGTTATGGAGGAACCTCCATGCTGGTCACCTACCTCCAGCTTGGAATAATTTTAAATATAAGCTCAAGGATCCAGATATACGATGAAGAAGGAATGGGCAAAAAACAAAGCGTAGCAGAAATTAACGATATCGCATAACCCATAAAGAGTCCCAACGGGACGACTTATACCAGGGTAGGATAAAAAATCCTATCTAAAAAATGAAAATAATAAAAAAGAGTCCCAACGGGACGATTTAACAAAGAATAGGATAAAATCCTATTATATTTTAAAAAAAAATGAACAAAAAATTAAAAGTAGTATTATCCGGCGGCGGTACAGGAGGACACATCTTCCCGGCCATTGCCATTGCAGATGAAATCAAAAAAAGATTTCCTGATACCGAATTTTTGTTCATAGGTGCCAACGGAAAAATGGAAATGGAAAAAGTTCCGCAGGCAGGTTATAAAATTGAAGGAATTGATATCGCCGGAATCGACAGAGGAAACTTATTATCCAATATCGGGCTCCCATTCAAAATTCTGAAAAGCTTGTCCAGATCGAAAAAGATCATTAAAAACTTCGCTCCGGATTTTGCAGTAGGAACAGGAGGTTTTGCCAGCGGACCGGCTTTATATGAAGCAAGCAAATTGGGAATTCCAATCTTTATTCAGGAGCAGAATGCCCATGCCGGTGTAACGAATAAAATTTTAAGCAAGAAAGCCAAAGCTGTTTTTACGGCCTATCCTAAAGTAGAAGGTTTTCCCGCTGAAAAAATAAAATTCCTGGGTAATCCTATTCGTGAGAATATCATTACAGGAATGCAGGAAACTGCCCAGGCAAAAGAAAAAATGAATCTTGACAAAGGCAAATTGACGATTTTATCCGTCGGTGGTTCTTTAGGCTCAAGAACATTAAACAATGGTTGGAAAGAAAACCTGGAAAACCTTAAAGAAAAAGGCTATCAGTTAATCTGGCAAACCGGAAAACTGGATTACAATGAATTAAGCAGTGAGTCCCGGATCTCGGAGCTCGGATCTCAGGTTCAGTTGAAAGAGTTCATCAAAGATATGGAACTGGCCTACTCTGCAGCTGACATCATTGTTTCAAGAGCAGGAGCCATTGCCATTTCAGAGCTGGCAGTAGCGAAAAAACCGGTTCTTCTGGTCCCTTTCCCGTTTGCAGCGGAAGACCATCAGACCAAAAATGCCATGAATCTGGTTGAAAAAAATGCAGCCAGAATGGTAAAAGACTCTGAAATGCAGGAAAAATTCTGGAATACTCTGGAAGAAATCTGCAGCAGTGAAAAGGTAAGAAAAGAAATGTCTCAGAACCTGGAATATTTTGCCAAGCCAAACGCTGCAAAAGAAATCGTAGACGAGATATTTAAAACTGTAAAAAGTACAGTGTAAAATGTATTAACGACAAAAACATACATCAATACATTGTACATCATACATTAATACAAAAAGAATGAACATTTTAGAAACATATCAAAATTATTACTTCGTAGGAATCGGAGGTATAGGAATGAGTGCTTTGGCACGCTATTTCAATGCTTCCGGTAAGAAAGTGCTGGGCTACGACAAAACCAACACCAAGCTTACTGAACAGTTAATGAAAGAAGGAATTGATATTGTTTTCGAAGATCATATTGACAGCAAAGTAACTGCGCTGCAAAAAGAAGACACCTTGGTGATCTATACCCCGGCTATTAAAACTCTGGGAATTCTGGATTATTTCAACCAGAATCAGTTTCAGGTTTTAAAACGCGCCAAAGTATTAGGCCTCATCACAGAAAATACAGACTGCATCGCTGTAGCAGGAACCCACGGAAAAACAACTACTTCTACATTGGTTTCACACTTATGCAAAGAGGCAGATCTTCCGTTTTCATGCTTTTTAGGTGGTATTTCAGAGAATTTCAAGTCAAATTTCCTTTATAACGGAACACAATATTCTGTTGTTGAAGCAGATGAATATGACAGAAGCTTCCTGAACCTCTCTCCGGACTGGGCTGTGGTAACTTCTACAGATGCGGACCATCTGGATATTTATGGAGATAAAAACCATATTGAAGAAGGTTTCAAACAGTTTGCGGCACTTGTCCCGGATGATCAACAGTTATTTGTAAGAAAAGGACTGGATATTGGCCGCGACCACAAAACCTATGCGGTGAATGAAGAAGCAGATTATTATTCAGATAATCTCCGCATGGATCATGACAAGATCTATTTTGATTTCCATACCCCATCCGAAACGGTAAAAGATTTTGTGTGGGAAATTCCAGGAATCCATAACGTGGAAAATGCGACTGCAGCATTAGCCATTCTTCACAATTTAGGAGTAGATTTTGAAACCCTGAAAAAGGCGATTGCCAATTTTAAAGGAATTAAAAGAAGATATACCAAGCATATCTATCCGAACGGTAAAATTTACATCGATGATTATGCCCACCACCCCACAGAAATTAATGCGGTAGTAAGCTCAATCAGAACGTTTTATCCGGATAAAAAGCTTCTGGTCGTTTTCCAGCCGCACCTGTTCAGCAGAACCAGGGATTTCGCAGATGGATTTGCTGAGAGCTTAAGTAAATCGGATGAATTGATCCTTCTCGACATCTATCCTGCAAGAGAACTTCAGGAAAATTTCGAAGGGATAACCTCCGGATGGCTATTGGAAAAAGTGAATTTGGATAAAAAAGAAAGATCGGATCTGTCCGGTGCTTTTGAAAAAATAAAAGAAAAAGATTTTGACATCCTTCTCACCGTAGGCGCAGGAAATATTGATACCCTGTATGATCCTATTACAGAATGGATAAATTCTTCTGTACAAAGTAAAATGTAAAAAGTACAATGTACAGAGATCATTTAATAAAATAACTAATTGAAATACACAGTACATTGTACTTTATACATTGTACAAAATATATGAAAAATAAATACAGAATATTAAAAATTGCTGTCACAGTGATCATCCTTGGATTACTGCTGAGTTTCTCATTGAAGAGATTCAGCGGCCAGAAGATCACGGACAATAAGATTTCTGTAAAAATGAATGAAAAAACGCCCGTATACTTCATTGATGAAAGAGATATCCGGGAAATTGTAAAAAAAGAAAACCCTTCCGGAAAAGTAGGAGACCTGAATATTCCCGTACTTGAAAAGAAGATCAATGCGCTTCCGGCTGTAGACAGTGCCAATGTCTACTTAAACTTAAATGGAAAGCTTTATCTGGATATCAGGCAAAGAGTGCCCGCATTCAGATTGAATAAAGACGGAAGAGACTTTTATGTAGACGAAAAAGGAACCGAGTTTCCCATTTCAAAAACATACTCCCATCCGTGCATGCTGGTAACAGGAAACGTAAAGCCCGAGGAGTATGAAAAGCTGGCAGAACTGGTGAATAAGATTGATAAAGATGATTTCAGCAAAAAATTCTTTATCGGAATTTCAAAAAGCAAAGACGATTATAATCTCCTCACCAGTGACGGAAATTATAAAGTAGAAATAGGAGATCTGGATAATATCGAATTCAAAGTAAAAGGACTCAAAACCTTTGTCGAAAAATATCTGGTATTCCAGGATCCTCAAAAATACAGCATGGTCTCAGTGAAATACCAGAACCAGATTGTAACCACTTTAAATCCTTATTTCAAAGAAAACGACAGTATTCTGAAAGCAGGAAATAAAGAACTGGCAAAGACCCCAATCCTCGCAGCAGTGAAGAAACCGGACATCATGCCAAAAACCGCTGATATCAAAAAGGCAAAAACAGCATCAGCAAAACCTAAGGAAAAAGCAAAGCCAAAAACGACCGCCAAACCAAAGGAAACAAAAAAAACTGAGAAAAAGCCCACGGTCGCAAAGCCCAAAGCAAAAGTAAAAATAGAATAACACAGAGTCCCGAAGGGACGATTGAACAAAGGATAGGATAAAATCCTGTCAATGGATAAAAAGGAAAAAAATCAAATCGACATAAAATGGAAAATCAAGAGTATTCAGTAGGTCTGGACATCGGGACAACGAAAATTGTCGCGATTGTCGGAAGGAGGAATGCACACGGGAAAATAGAAGTTCTCGGGGTTGGAAAGGCCAAAAGTCTTGGAGTTCATAAAGGAATTGTGAATAATATTTCACAGACTATTAATTCAATCAAGGCAGCCGTTTCCGAAGCACAATCCAGCGCAGGAGTTCCCATCCGTAAAGTTACGGTAGGTATTGCAGGAAAGCACATCCGCTCTCTGCAGCATTCCGACTATATCATGCGTGAGCATCCGGACAAGTTCATTACAGATGATGACATCGAAGCACTGAAAGATCAGGTAAAAAAGCTGGTTATGCTTCCTGGAGAAGAAATTATCCATGTCCTTCCACAGGAATATAAGGTAGATTCCGAGGGCGAAATTCAGGAGCCGGTAGGAATGCATGGAAAACGTTTGGAAGCCAATTTCCACGTGGTGGTAGGACAGATGGGCAGCATCAGAAACATCGCAAGATGTGTAAGAGAAGCAGGCCTTGAAATGGAAGCCCTTACCCTGGAACCTTTGGCCTCTTCAGAAGCTGTGCTTACAAAAGAAGAAAAAGAAGCCGGAGTGGCTATTGTAGATATCGGTGGCGGTACTACGGATATTGCCATCTTCAAAGACAACATCATCCGTCATACCTGCGTAATTCCTTACGGAGGCGGTATCATTACGGAAGATATCAAAGAAGGCTGTTCCATCATAGAAAAACATGCAGAACAACTGAAGGTAAAATTCGGTTCTGCGGTTCCTGAACTGGAAAAAGACAGCACATTTGTTACCATTCCCGGCCTTCACGGAAGACCGGATAAAGAGATTTCCCTTAAAACCCTGGCGCAGATCATTAATGCCAGAGTAGAAGAAATCCTGGAAATGGTGAATACAGAATTAAAAGCTTACGGAGCATTCGAGCAGAAGAAAAAACTCATCGCAGGAATTGTTCTTACGGGAGGTGGATCCAACTTGAAACATCTTCGCCAGCTGGCCAACTATACAACAGGTTTTGACAGCAGAATTGGTTTTGCCAACGAATATATCGCCAACGATAAAAACCAGTATCTGAAAGGCCCGGAATTTGCTACTTCAATCGGTTTATTAATGGAGAGTTTAAAGATCCGTGACAAGAAGCAGGGTGCCGAAGCAGACGAGGTTGTTGAAGAACAGCCTGCCAAAACAGAAGCTCCTGTTACACAGACAGAAACAGCCCAAACCATTCAGGCCGCGGCTGTAGTTCAGGAACAAACCGTTGTAAATGAGCAGCAGGAAAACAGAAGAGCGAAGCTCACTTTTGGGCAGTCGCTTATGGAAAAAGTTAAAAAATTCTTTGAAGAAGTAGAATAAAGTTATAAATGATAGAAGATTATTGATAATTGATAAATAAAAAGCTTATTGCCCAACGCCAGTTATCACTCATCAATTATCATTCGTCATTCATCAATTATAAAAAGCATAGTTATGGAAAATATAGGTACACAAGGATTTTCATTTGATTTGCCAAAAGGAAATTCATCCATTATAAAAGTAATCGGTGTAGGAGGTGGTGGAAACAACGCCCTTAAACACATGTACGAGAAAGGGATTTACGGAGTAGACTTCGTAGTCTGCAATACAGATGCCCAAACGCTGGATAATAACCCGGTTGCCA
Source organism: Chryseobacterium endalhagicum (assembly GCF_016745235.1). Taxonomy (GTDB): domain Bacteria; phylum Bacteroidota; class Bacteroidia; order Flavobacteriales; family Weeksellaceae; genus Chryseobacterium; species Chryseobacterium endalhagicum. The sequence goes on from NZ_JAELVM010000002.1 coordinate 320,652, forward strand.
ACAAAGTACAGCTTGGTACTACCATCACAGAAGGTCTTGGTGCCGGTGCCGATCCTGAAGTGGGGGAAAAATCTGCTGTTGAAAGCATCGAGGAGATCAAAGCATCTATGGGCCAGAATACCAAAATGGTGTTCATCACTGCCGGAATGGGTGGTGGTACAGGTACCGGAGCAGCTCCTGTGATCGCTAAGGTAGCCAAAGATATGGGAATTCTTACCGTAGGGATCGTTACCGTTCCTTTCAGTTTTGAAGGTAAAAGAAGACTTGAACAGGCCGAAATTGGTCTTGAAAAGCTAAGAAATAATGTGGATTCACTTATTGTGATCAACAATGATAAACTGAGACAGCAGTTCGGAAACCTTGGATTCAAACAAGGCTTCTCAAAAGCCGATGAAGTTTTAACCAATGCCGCGAAAGGAATGGCAGAAGTTATTACCGGTTACTTCGATGTAAACATTGACTTTAGAGATGCCAAATCTGTACTTCAGAACTCCGGTACTGCCCTGATGTCTACAGGAATTGCTTCCGGGGAAAATAAGGCCGAAGAAGCCGTTAAAAAAGCACTGGATTCTCCATTGTTGAACGACAATAAGATTACAGGAGCTAAAAACGTACTTCTACTGATCAGAAGTGGTGCTGAAGAAGTAACCATGGACGAGATCGGGGTGATTATGGACCACATCCAGAAAGAAGCAGGAAATACGGCCGATATTATTTTCGGGGTAGGTGCTGATGAGGAATTGGGAGATTCTGTAAGCGTTCTTGTTATCGCTACAGGTTTTTCAAATGACAGCAAAAGATTCGCAGGTCCTACAGAGAAGATCAGAATCAGTCTTAATGACAGTCTGGAAGCTCCAAAAACATCGCCTTTTAAAACAAGAGAAGAAAGAGAAACTACTCCTGAAACCAATCGTGATTTCGGAGGAAAACATACCTTCAGACTGGATGATGAGGACAGTGATGTGCCACAGTTCGGGATGAAGTCTTCTGAAAAAAAAATGATTATTGAAGAAGAAGAAATCAGGACGGATATAAAATTCTTTGATAAAGAGGAAGATACACAGAACAACAGCCCGGTGAATAAATGGAGAAACGAAGAAGAGCCTCAGGAAGAGTCTTACAGCTTATTCTCTTATGATGATGAAGCAGAAGATCCGAATGACCTGGAAATCGAATCTTTTAAATTTGATTTTGATGCTAAAAAAGATGATGCTCCTTCTACTCCTTCATCAGGTGGTTTCTCAGATCAAAAACCTGTTGAATTCAGTTTCTTTGTAAACAATCAGCCTTCTTCCAACGAACCGAAAACAGATTTCGGACAGCCAAAAGCAGAATTCACAGCTCCGGCAAGCGCGGTAACTGAAATCCCTGTTCAGGCTCCTGAAACCATCTTTCAGACCAGACAGGAAGAACCGAAAGCGGAAACAAAACCTGCTTTCGAAGAAAAAGTAGAAATTGAAACGCCAAAACCTGCAGAATCTGAATTCACGTTTGTGAATAAAGCAGTAGATCAGGACAGAATTCTGGAGCGAAGAAATAAATTAAAAGAATTCAATTCCCGCTATCAGAGTTTCGACAGCACCAGCGAATTCGAATCTGTACCGGCTTTCAAAAGAAAGAACATCGCTATAGACGGAACCAATGCTTCAGACCAGAATATCAACACCTATCTGTCTGACAACAACGGATCTATGCAGGTGAGAGAGAACAGATTTTTAAATAAAGACGTAGACTAAATAATGTGATGATGAGTTGATTGGATGATGCGATAATTCATCGTCAAATCAACCCGTCAGCATATCATCAAATTACCAAAAACCATGAGTTTAGAAAATATCATCAGCGAAGCTATTAAAACAGCAATGAGAGAGAAAGACAGAGTTGCTCTGGACTCTCTGAGAGCTGTAAAAGCTCAGATTTTAAATCTACACACTGAAGCGAGAGGAGTTGAAGTTTCTCCGGAGCAGGAGATTGCCATTCTGCAGAGAATGATCAAGCAGCGTAAAGATTCCTTCGAACAGTTTTCTGCACAGGGAAGAAATGACCTTGCAGAAGTGGAAGAAGCCCAGATGAAAGTGATTGAGAAGTTTTTACCTCAACAGCTGACTCCTGAGGAACTGGAAGCAGAAATCAGGAATATTATTTCACAAACCGGAGCTGAGTCTGCCAAAGACTTAGGGAAGGTGATGGGAGCCGCTTCAAAAGCATTAGCAGGAAAGTCTGACGGAAAAAGTATTTCCGAGATGGCTAAGAAGCTCCTTTCATAAACGCGTTTTTGCGTTCCGGGTTCCGGGTTTTTTACTGAATGTTTTAAAGCTTGTATCCCGTAACACGCATCCCGCAACACACCAGGATATCCAACCTTTGCATATCGATTTGATTAAAGAAGCCCGGAACAGATTTGTTCCGGGCTTCATTTTTTTGGATATTCATAATTATTAATTCAGTTCATCGTGGTTCAAAACTGAATACGTTTCTCACGTAACCCCTGAAAATCAGGTTGTGTTAAATAATTTGAGTGCTCGAGGGAAAGCAGTAAATGTTTTTTTCATGGTCGTTGGTTTTCAGAATCATTTCAAATTTAATAAATTATTCTCATTATTCATAGTTTTATTTCATTTTATTTCGAATATTATTGAAATATTAATATTGCATTAATTTTATCTGACTAAACGATTGATAGTTTTTATATATTGAAGAAAAGCTCAGAAATGTTTAACTTTGTAGTGATAAAAAACAAAATATATGTACCCAACAGATTTGGTAATGCCTATGAAGGCAGAACTTACAGATAAAGGTTTCGAAGATTTAACATCTCCAGCACAGGTAGAAGAGGCTCTAAAGCAGCCGGGAACTACCCTGTTGGTTATTAATTCAGTTTGCGGATGTGCAGCAGGTGCAGCAAGACCTGGCGTAGTATATTCTTTAACCGGAGAAAAGAAACCTGATCATTTAACGACAGTTTTTGCAGGATTTGATACAGAAGCGGTAGCAGAAGCAAGAAAACACCTAGCTCCATTCCCTCCAAGCTCTCCATGTGTAGCGCTTTTCAAGGATGGTGAACTGGTTCACATGCTGGAAAGACACCACATTGAAGGAAACCCTGCAGGTGCTATTGCAGCTAATCTTCAGGCTGCTTTTGATGAGTATTGCTAAGAAATAATAATTTCAGATACAGAACCGTTACATAATATGTAGCGGTTTTTTTATTTTACACGATAAAAATTCTCTGAAAATCCAAATATTATTATATTTGTTGGAATGGCAACAAAGGCACTTTTCAATACTGTCGTCAACTGGTTTATCCGTCAAAGGATAGATCAGATTCAGAATTTCATGGATCATCCTATTGAAACTCAGAAAGGTATACTTTTCTCTCAACTGTTTCATGCAGAAGACACCGAATACGGCAAAACGTACGGCTTCAATTCTATTTCCAGCTATCAGGACTTTAAAAACAAGGTTCCGATCGTTACCTACGAAGATTTTGAGCCTTATATCGAAAAAGCAAGACAGGGGCATAAAGATGTAAGCTGGCCGGGGTATATCAAGCATTTTGCAAAATCCTCCGGAACCACCAATGCCAAAAGCAAATTTATTCCTATTTCCGCGGAAAGCCTGGAATACTGCCATATGAAGGCCGGAAAGGATATGGTTTCCATTTACGCCAATAATCATCCCGAAAATCAGCTGTTCACCAATAAAAACCTGCGTCTGGGCGGAAGCTCGGAACTTCACGCGGATTTCAACACCAAATTTGGAGATCTTTCTGCTATTCTGATCGATAATCTTCCTTTCTGGGTAGAGATCACCACAACGCCCAGTAAAAAGGTTTCCCTGATGTCTGAATGGGAAAGCAAGCTTAAAGCCATCACTTCAGAAGTAAAAAATGAAGACGTAGGAAGTATTCTCGGGGTACCGAGCTGGATGATGGTTCTTCTTCAGCGTGTTTTAAAAGAAACCGACACTCGAAGTATTTCCGAGCTGTGGCCGAATTTAGAGGTGTTTTTTCACGGTGGAATCAGTTTCAAGCCATACAAGGACCAATACAGGCAGATCATCGGAAAAAAGATCAATTACTACGAAATTTACAATGCTTCCGAGGGCTTCTTCGGAATACAGGACAGGCCGGACAGTGATGAAATGCTGCTGATGCTGGATTACGGGATTTTTTATGAATTCATCCCGATGGATCAGTTTCATTTTTCCAATCCGAAAGTAGTCAGTCTCGAAGATGTAGAAATAGGGAAAAACTACGCCATGGTTATCACAACGAATGGCGGATTATGGAGATATTTGATCGGAGATACCGTTATATTTACCTCCATCAATCCTTTCAGAATAAAAATTACAGGAAGAACCAAGCATTACATCAATGCATTCGGGGAAGAGCTGATGATCACCAACGTGGAATCTGCTTTATCCAAAGCCTGCGAGCTTACCGGAGCAAGCATTACCGACTTTACGGGAGCGCCGGTCTTTATGAAAGAAAACGAAAGCGGCGCCCACGAATGGATCTTCGAATTCAGCCAATATCCGGATGATCTGGAACGTTTTACCGATGCTTTTGATCTTCATTTAAAAACGATCAATTCCGATTATGAAGCCAAAAGATACAACAACCTGACGCTGAAAAGGCCTATCATCCATATTGCAAAACCGGATCTCTTCTATCATTGGCTGGAATCCAAAGGAAAGCTGGGCGGCCAGAACAAAGTCCCGAGACTGAGTAATGACCGGGAATATATAGACCCACTGCTGGAACTTAACAGATAATAACATAGGAAAGGAAGCCTGATGCAAGAAGATGGAAGTTATAAAGGTCTAAAAAACCAATATTTAGGTACTTTATTTAATATTAAAGACAATTTCTCCCTAATCCCTAAATCCTACTCCTAGCCCCTAAAAACATTACATAAAAAAACGCAGTCAAAATTCCGACTGCGTTTTCTGTATATGTAGTATTTCACTATTTCTTTAAATCCTCCTTCAGCTTTTTCGCGCCTTCTTCAACTTTGGCAGCTCCTTTTGCGGCAGCATCTTTTACATCCTGACCTACTTCTTTTGCCCCGGCTTTGATATCTTTTCCGGCTTTATTAAGATCTTCTTTCGTCTTCTGGGCAGCTTCGTCTATTTTGTTTCCTGCTGCATCTACTTTAGCTTTTACATCTTCCTTCGCCTTATCTATTTTAGCGGTATCCACATGAGGCGTTGTTTCAGAAACGGTAGTCGTGGTGGTCGTTACAGATCCGTCAGTTCCTTCAACCTGTTCTGTTTTAGTGGTAGATTTTGTGCATGATACAGCAAATAGTGCTACGGCAGCTGCTGCTAAGATTTGTTTTTTCATATTTTATATTTTTTTTAATGTTTTTTAATGTGAATGGGTTCTATTCCGTTTTAGCTCCGGTTGCAGGCGGACTGTCAGCCGTTTTTTGTTTCTTCTCTGCATCCGTCTTCTTTTTTTCTTCTTCCAGCTTCTTTTTATTTTCCTTTTCCAGCTCTTCTTTCAGTTTCTGCTCTTCCTTCTGAAGTCTTTCTGCTTCTTTTACAGAATCCTGGTATTTCTGGGAAGACATCCTGATCTGGCGGACAATATCTATAGAAGTTGCTCCCGCTGAAAATGAATCTACAGCCGCGGTATCATAGTGAACTTTCACTTCCTGATCCGCTGCAAAACCGGGTGTTTCTTTCTTTGAACAAGCCGACAGCAACAGCAGTAAAACAAAAACCGCAGAGAGTAAATTTTTCATGGAACTAATTTAGCAGAAATTCCGCAATTACAGGATAGTGATCCGATAATTTTACAGAATGATCTACCTTATAGCTTAAAGGAATAATGGATTTTGAACTAAAGATATAATCTATCCTCAAAGGGACTTTATAATCATGAAAGCTCGTAGAAGCCCCGTTTCCTACTGTCAGGAAAGCATCCTGAAGGTCTTTGCCCAGATTATAATATTCATAGGAATTGGGAACGGAATTAAAATCACCGGCCAGTATCACAGGATACGGTGAAAAATCTATCACTTTTCTGATTTTCTTGATCTGGTCCTCATGCGCTTTAAAGGTAGGCGTCATATGGGAGAGAAGGGTTGCAATCTTTCCGCCTTCTTTGGCGATTCCATCAAATTTAAGCATAGATTTATGCAGTCTGAAAGGTTCCAGATATACATTCACCACTCTGATAATTTTCCCGTTGATATCAACATCGGCATAGAAAGAATTTCCTCTTGCCTGGTCTTCAATCAGCGCTTCCTGTCTTAAAATCTTATGTTTTGTTTTGAGAATTACTGAAGGATATTTTACCATATCCTTTCTTATCGCTCTGTTCGTATCTTTTTCCTGAACAAGAATGATATCAGCATCCTGATCCTTGATGTATTTTTTTACTTTTTCCCAGCCAAAATCTCCATATTTTACATTGAAAGTAAGGACTTTAATGTCTCTTATCGTTTTAAAATTTTCTGTTTTAGGAGAAAAATTAACCCATCTTCTGATAGGATTATAAAAAAGAAGAATTCCGGCAGCAAAGGCAAAGGCTATTTTTTTTCTTTGGAAAACCCAGATTAAAGTAAGCAGAACATACACAATAATCAGGTACGGGAAGCCCAGGGAAAGCAGATTAAGGGATCCCAAAAAATTAGGTGGAATCCACGCATTTCCCAATGTGCATAGGAGCAACACGGCTACAACGATATGAACAAATAGCAATAACTGGTTCGGCTTCATGAAAAAACAGTCTAGGGTACGCTATTCTTTTCATCAAAAATCCTACCAACAAGTAATCCTTTAACTAATTTTATGATTATTAATTATTTAACGAAAAAGTTCCGATCACCGGATAATGGTCTGAACGCTTTATCGTTCGGTCTACTTTATACGTCACCGGCTGTATTGTTTTTGAAGTAAAAATATAGTCGATTCTGATCGGGAATTTGTAGTCGTGGAAGCTGGTCCCGCTCCCTTTCCCTGCTTTTACAAAAGCATCCTGAAGTCCTTCAGACAGATGATAATATTCGTAAGAATTGGGTACGGAATTCAGGTCTCCCATCACAATGACGGGATAGGGAGAATTTTCAATTCCTTCCTTTATACTTTTTACCTGATCCTGGTGTTTTTTAAAGACAGGGATCAGTCTTTTTACAATATTTTTCAGCTTTTGCTCGTCTTCTTCCTTCACTCCATCTATTCTGATCATTCCTTTTTCAAACTTAAAAGGCTCCAGATAGATATTGATAAAGCGGTATATTTTCCCTTCAATTTCAATATCTGCCTGGGTAGCATAGCCGTTATTAGTCTCATAATCACTTTTGATGAGCTCTTTGGAGTCTATAATTTTATGCTTTGAAAAGACTTTGAGGATTCCGCTCTTGTCAACGACATTCATCCCTTTGACAGAAACTTTGCTACCTGCTTCCTGCAGCATGATTACATCAGCATTGGAAGCATTCAGATATTTTTCAATATCGGAAGCCCCTAAAGAACCAGCTTTGATATTAAAGGAAATCACTTTCAGATCCGCTGTTTCCTTTTTCCCGGGAGAAAAATTCACCCACCGCTGTACAGGATTCATAAAAATGAGCCCGATCAGCATAAACACAAAAGTTCTTTTTTTCCAGCTGAAAAGCCAGAAAAGTGTAAAAATGCAATATATAATAATGAGGACAGGAAAACCTAAGGAAAGCAGATTGAACCACGGAAATATTTTAGGCGGTACATAAGCATTCAGTAAAGTGCCCAGCAAAAGGAACAAAACGCCCAGATGCAGGATTAATATGACAAGACGGACAACTTTCACAGAAATTTCTAATTGAATCTATACAGATGTTTTTTCCATATCCTAGCAAGAATCCAGCCAACCAGTGCGCCTCCAACGTGAGCCAGGTGGGCAATACCGCCTCCGTTTCCGGAAACACCCAGATATACAGAGACTACAATCACGACAGGCATCAGATATTTTACCTTTATTGGAATGGGAATAAACATCATCATAATTTTTGAATCAGGATAAAGCGTAGCAAAAGCAGCAACAACCCCGAAAATAGCTCCGGAAGCACCAACCATAGGCGTAGCTACAATCCCTTTAAAGCTCTCCAGCAGCTCTTTCTGTTTGATAATGGATTCTGTATTTCCACTGAAGCTTACATTGGCTCCTGATAAATAAGCATTAACATTGAAGCCTAACTGCTGTAATTCACTGGTAATCTGCTGAGCCTCAACAAAATTCCATAAATTAAACAGAAAAAAAGCGCCTAATCCACTCAGAAAATAAAGGATCAGATATTTTTTATCTCCCAGTGTCTGTTCCAGAATAGGTCCGAAACTATACAGAGTCAGCATATTAAACAAAATGTGCATAATGCTCCCATGCATGAACATATGGGTAATGATCTGCCATGAATGGAAAAACGGGGAGAAAGGATAGAATCCGGCCAGGTAGCCGATGACCTGGTTTCCAAGAAAATAAGTCCCAACGAATACGATCACATTTATGATGATAATATTCCTGGTGATAGGCGGTATATTGTTAAACATTTTTAAAATTTGTTTTTAAAATCATTAAACGGAACTTCATAAAAGCATCTTTTGCCATCCGGTAAAAATTCCGGGAAGCCTAAGGCTGTAAAATCTTTGATCATCTGTTCCGCATCTTTTTTATAGATAAAATCAAAACGGGATTTCGACTGCATTTTGTTCCACTGGTTGAGATAGAACTGCATAAATTCTTCTTCCGTTTTATATTCCAGGATCTCAAAAAGGTTCTCCAGGAACTTCATGGCCTGGGTTTCTTTCAGTCCTTCAGGAAGTGCATCTATTCTCAGCACGCTTTCATGTGCAATTTTCATGTCAAACCCGAGTTCCGGAAGAAATTTTTTAAAAGAATTGTATTTGTTCTTCTCAATTTCGTTCATGTGGTACTCCAGCGAAAACAGCAGGGCATGGCTGTTTGGGTTGGTATTGGTGTTCGCTTTCTTTGATGTTTTATTGTTTTCAGAAACTACTAATCTGTGCATTCTTCCCAAATCCAGCATTAGAGTCACATCTCCTTTATTGAACAGCCAATATCCGTTGGGTAACCTCATCAGGTCTTCATCAAAATCCTCATCTTCAAATAAATTGATCTTTGACGGTTCTGCGGTAATATTCTGGTGGTACATTTCCGTGAGATTCTGAATCTCTTCCGGACGTACGTTTCTTTCTTCTATGAATGGATTATAGTCTTTGTCTACAATGATTTCCGGCATTTTGATCACACCTCCTCCACTGCCGTTGCTTTTACTTGGAAATGGCTTATTCATCATCGCATCCAGGTCCGGATCTTTGTCAAAATCAAGGCTTGGAGAAACGTTGTAAATTCCCAGAGATCTTTTAATGGTAGAACGGAGAAGGGCAAAGATAAGATGCTCATCTTCAAATTTCACTTCTGTTTTCTGCGGATGGATATTCACATCTATTTTTTCCGGATCCAGTTCCAGGAAAAGGAAAAATGTAGGCACATAACCCGGCAGAAGCAGTCCTTCAAAAGCTTCCTGAACCGCTTTATTAAAATACGGGCTTCTGAAATATCTTCCGTTGACGAAAAGAAACTGCTCGCCTCTCGATTTTTTTGCGCCTTCAGGTTTTGCCACAAATCCGTGAAGCCTGCACCAGATAATATCTTCTTTGATCGGGATAAGCTGTGGCTGCAGTTTACGTCCGAATACATCCACAATACGCTGCATCTGACTTCCTTTTCTCAGCCTGAAAACAGCTTCATCATCATGAAACAAGGAAAATTCCAGGTTTTCATGGGCTAATGCAACCCGTTGGAATTCATCAATGACATGTCTGAATTCAACGTTATTGTTTTTAAGGAATTTTCTTCTGGCCGGAACATTATAAAACAGGTTCTTCACCAGGAAATTGGAGCCGTCTGCCGTTTGAATCGGGTCCTGAAACTGAAATACACCGCCTTCAATATAGATATTTGTTCCAATCTTAGCATCATTCTGCTTTGTTCTCAGTTCAACCTGGGAAACTGCAGCGATAGAAGCCAGTGCTTCCCCTCTGAATCCTTTGGTTGCAATCTTAAAGATATCTTCCGTCCCTCTGATTTTTGACGTAGCATGTCTTTCAAACGCCATTCTGGCATCCGTCTCAGACATTCCCTTACCGTCGTCCACCACCTGGATCAGGTTTTTTCCGGCATCCCTGATGATCAATTCTATCTTGGATGCACCGGCATCAATAGCATTTTCCAAAAGTTCCTTCACAATGGACGCAGGTCTCTGCACCACTTCTCCTGCCGCTATTTGGTTGGCTACATGATCCGGTAAAAGCTGAATAATATCTGACATAAAACGTATAATCAACTTACAAAAATAGTCAATGGAAACGGGAATTAAAACAATAAAACCGTGAATTAAAATTTAATTATCAACATTTTAATCACAATCTGATACCTCACCCTGTTTTTAAGCTACAGGGCAATTTTAACTGACAATATTTTTAAACACAAATTTCACAAATGAATTCACGGATAACACGAATCTAATATGCAAAAAAAATCTGTGAAATTTGCGTGATCTGCGGGAGACTTTAACGCAAAGTTCATGTTCGAATCTTTTTACTTTAAGGAAAGCAAAGAATGGCGGCTACACCGCTGATTAAGCTCATGGATAGAACGAACGCTTCATCGAATCAATTAAAATTGATTCTTTCCTTTGCCTCTTAAAATACAAAAACATGATATATAAACTTTGCGTTAAATAAAAGGTTCTAAAAAACAGCTTGCTTAAAATTCCTGATTTAATTAAAAAACAACACCCTTTTTCTACCATCGAAAAAGGGTGTTTCACAGCTAGTTTACACAAAAATAATACTGATATTTATTTTATTTCTTTCCCGCTTATTCATCAAAGACAAACGTTCGTTTTTCTTTTCTTTTTGGAATTCCATGCACCTTATCATACAGGTACGCCAGTAAATTCGGCTTTTTATAGATTCTGCTGTGACGGTATCTGGTATTAAAGTGTCTGATATGAATTTTATAGGCATCATACCCAATCACCACCAGCAAACAGAAACTGATCACGTAAAATACTCTGAATTCAAGATAATAATACGTAAGCCCTGAGAATACTGCTCCTAAAACATAGGCTGCCATAATACTCATCAGCAGTTTTGCTCTTGCAATCAATTCCCCGTTCTTTCTGTATTTCTTCTGGGTAAACATGGAAAACAGAATTCCAAGGTCGGTAGTGGTACCCGTAAGGTGGGTGGTTTTTACCGAGAAATTGGAGATACTTGCCGTAAGTCCGTTCTGAAGCCCGGTTGCAAAAAGCATCAGTGCTACCAGATATTCCGTTTCTTCCAGTGTTTTCTGATAATAAAACTGGCCATATATTCCTACGAACAACAGACAGATGATCTCCAGCACAATGGGCATGGAGTGGGCAAAATACTTACTCCTTTTATTAAAATTGATGACGATGAAGTTGGATACAAAGCTTCCGAAGAAGAACAGGAAGATCCACGCTCCCACTACGGCTACCTGCGTCCAGTTTCCTTTACTGATTTCAGCGGCAAGGATCGCATAATGCCCTGTCACGTTTGATGTAAAAGAGAGGAATATCAACAGAGAGGCAATATTTATAGTACCTGCAGTAAATGCAGTCAGCGTCCCCAATCTGATATTGTCTCCCAACGTTCGGCTGTTACTATAATTTCTTAACATTTTTTTATTCTTTTAATAGGTGTTTTTATTTATTCTCAGACCTCAACAAAGATCTCAGCCAGTCTTCCTCTTTCCGGAAGTCTCTCAACGATTTCCACTTTAATTTCCTGAACCTGAAGTTCTTTGCATTTCTTAATGTAAGGCGCAATATCAAATTTTCCTTTGCCCTTACTTTTAATAGCCGGAGAATAGTAAGCTTCCTCAATATTCGCTGCTTTCACATAATTGTTGAATGTTCTCTGAAAGCTTCCTGTGAAAATATCGCAGACGATTTTATTAACCAGATGCGGATATTTATTTTTGATGATTCCATACGCATCACAGAACTCCTGCGGTCTTATTTTATTGAAAATTGTGCTTTTTGTATTGAACAGGAGGTCTCTGATGGAATCTCCGGCTTCATATCCTGAAACCAAAAGAATGTTATACTGATTCTGGTCTTCCGATGCTTCTTTCTCTTTCAGTACTTTTTTTAATATATTCAGTGACTCCAGAGAATAATCCGTTGCGATTAAGATTGTTTTGGTCATATCTTTTAGATTTAGGTTTGTGTTATCTTATTTTGATGATACAAAACTAAAGCGGCAAGATTAGAAGCCTTTTGGAATGGAATTAAAATGTGATTAAAGAGATTAGAATGAGATTAGAATATTGTTAATGCCCGTTAACATATAGAGACTTCAGATGTCAGATATCAGACATGAGACTTTTAGGTTGGGATTATAAGTAAGAAAGTGAAGGGTGAATTTTGCTTCGCAAGTGAAGGGTGAATTTAGTTATAAGAAACAAGAGCCAAGAATCAAGATGCCAGACGTCAGATATCAGATATCAGACATCAGACATGAGACTTTTAGTGTAAGATTGGGAGTAAGAAAGTGAAGGGTGAATTTTGGGATATGAAATTTCAGACGCAAGACATCAGATTTCAGCGTAAGCCTAAGATTGAGAATGGTCAATGGTCAATTTTGCTTCGCAAGTCAATGGTGAAAAGCTTCGACCTCTAAGACCCACGTTACATAACTCATAACTCATCATTTATAACTCATAACCTCCCGAAACTCTCAAGCCCTAAAACACTCAAACTCTCAAACTCTCAAACCCCACCTTAACTTTCCGGCATCGTACTATAGAAGTTCGGGAAACGCATCTGTACCGTGGTTCCCTGGTTTTCGTAGGAACTTACGATCAGTTCGCCCTGGTGCATTCTTACGATGTTTCTGGCCAGCGGAAGTCCTATTCCGTAGCCTTCGTAGTTTTTGGTATTGGAAGCCCTGAAGAAGGGATCATAGATTTTGTTCATTTCTTCCTCAGGAATCCCGATTCCGAAATCTTTTACAATGATATAAACATCCGTATCGGTGGCGCCCAGGGACACTTTTACCTGCTGGAAATTAGAATATTTACAGCCGTTATTGATGATATTGGCTACCGCGAGATGCAGTAACTGTTCGTTGCCCTGTACTTTTAATTTTTTAGGATTATCCGGAAGCATACTGATATCCAGATAGATATTATTACGGGAATCTATTTTCCTTAGCGTTTCAATGACATCCCAGAGCAGCTGATCGATTCTTACCTTATCCATTTTCTGGATTTTACCATCGAAACCGGTCTGAGCGATCATCAACAAAGCTTTGATCTTTTTATCCAGTTTCTCCGCTTCATCCAAGATGATTTCCAGCGTATCTTTATATTCATCTGCGGTTCTCGTGATCGAAAGGGCCACGTCAGCTTCGCCCATAATGGAAGTGAGAGGCGTTCTCAGCTCATGCGAAACATTCCCGATCAGATGGTTTTGGGTTTCAAATGAGGTTTCAATACGGTTCAGCATTCCATTGAATGTATCTACCAGCTCATTTAATTCTTTATTATCCGGCTGTGGCTCCAGTCTCAGGTGAAGGTTTTCAGAGCTGATCTCTTTTACCTTACCCGTGATTTTTAAGATCGGTTTGAATAAAGTTTTAGACAGATAAAAAGAAAAGATCATACTGAAAAACAGTGAAAGCACAATACAGGTGACCAGCGTTCTCTTTAAAAATCCGAGATAGTAGATCACATAATGATTCTTCGCGGAAGCAATGGCGATATAGTCTTTATGATCATATCTGAAGGTCTGCCCGATATAATAGAATTCTTTATCATTATAATTGGCCTCCCCTTTTTTAACGATACTTTTGAAAAAATAATCCGGAATGTGAACTTCCTGCGAAATTTTCCTGAAATTGGAATCTGCAGGAACCGCAAAAACATAATCCCTTTCCATGGGAAGCTCCTCGTCATTCAGGCTGTTGAGGATATAGTTCTCGGGAAGATCCAGATGGTCCTTGCTTTTTTCAATCTGAACAATGGTGGCTGTACGGATTTTAAGCAGCTCATAAAACCTCTGATGCGAAAAGTTGACAATCGAAAAGTAAACCAATCCGCTGAACAGCAGAATGATGACCGTAAACACCAGCATTAAAAGCACCATGGTTTTAGTCTGGTTTGTGACAACTTTATTAAACATCCGTTAAGGTTTTTTCATTACATAACCCATTCCTATAACGGTATGGATCAGCTTATTATCATCCTGACTATCCAGTTTTTTCCGTAAATAATTTACATACACATCCACTACATTGGTTCCAAGTTCATAGTTTACTCCCCAGACTGCATCCAGAATTTCTGCCCTGGAAATTACTTTTTCGGGATTGTTCAGGAAATACAGCAGAAGTTTATATTCGGTAGAAGTCAGTGTAATATCTTCTCCGGCGCGGGTGACTTTTTTTGTATAGTCGTTAAGGATCAGGTCGGAAAACTGAAACACATATTCATTATCCGGCTCCGGCTCAACAATTTCCTGGGGACCGTTTCCATTGCTTCTTCTCAAAAGGGATTTTACCCGGGCTACCAGTTCAATGAATTTAAAAGGCTTCACCAGATAATCATCGCCCCCGCTTTCCAGTCCCAGCACAATATTTTCAGAAGTTCCCAGAGCCGTTAAAAAAAGGATCGGAACATGCTGGTTGGTTTTCCTGATTTCTTTACAGACATCCAGCCCGTTCATTTCCGGCAGCATAATATCCAGAACCACCAGGTCAAAATCATTGGCCTGTACCAGCTGTACCCCTGTACGCCCGTCAAAAGCTACGGAAATTTCGTACCCGCTTTCCTGAAGCCCTTTCTTTATAAAAGAGACAACGCTGGTTTCGTCTTCAATGAGGATAATCTTTTTCATATGAGGAATGAGGAATTTCACAAAAATAAGGGAAAAGGGTGAAAGGGCAAAATGAGAGGTGACTATTGAGAGGAAAGAGTCTCTCCTTCCCAATAACAATTTTCAGTGAATTGATTCCCTACCCTGCATAAGCTATATAGAATAATACTAACTTTGCTTTTCATATATTTAATGAAGAAATAATTTAGGTTAAATTGGAAACACTATGAATGATTTTTTAATAGGTATCGGTAAAAGACTGAAAGATATCAGGAAAAAGAATAATTTAACCATTAATGAACTGGCTTCCAAAGCGAATGTAAGCAACGGTCTTGTATCCAGGATCGAGAACGGAAGAACCATTCCTTCACTTCCGGTACTGCTTGATATGATTCAGTCTCTGGAAATTGATGCCAGCTATTTTTTTGAAGGGGTTGAGAAGAAATCCAGCGCCAAATTCATTTATCTTCCCAAAGACAGCCAGCAGGTTATAGAAAAAGAAGTGGAAGCTGAAGGGTTTAAATATATGCATATTTTCAGCAAAAGTCTTCATTCTTTAGGTTTCGAAGCAGTTTTGCTTACACTGGAGCCCAATTCCAAAAGGGAAAAAGTGATCACCGATGCCTGGGAGTTCAAATATATTCTGAAAGGAGAAGTAAAATACATCATCGATAATGAGGAAATCATTTTAAAAGAAGGAGATTCTCTTTATTTCAACGGAAAGTTTCCGCATGTTCCGGTAAGCATCAGCGATGAAAGCTGTGTTATGCTCGTGCTTTATTTTTATACTGCATAGTTTCTGGATTACTATACAACTCTCTTTATAATACTGTATATTTTTCAAACGCAAAGATTTATTTAAAAAGCTTTCTACTTCAAGCTGAGCAAAGAATTATGGCTGTGCCATTGATGAAGCAGACGTTTTTTTGCACACGCTTCATCGAATCAATCGAAGATTGATTTTTATCTTTGCAGAACTCAAAATATGCGGTATTATGATAAAATCTTTGCGTTAATAAAAACAGAGAAACTTTCCACATCTAAAATTCATATTTTCATCCCTAATTCCTTTACCTAATTCTTCATTTTCTTCTCTAGCTTGATTCTATTCAGATCAAAATTTTACAAATATGCAACTTTTGCTTTTCCACTTTTTCCTAAAATGAACGGAATATTAACGAAAATAGAGCTTTTTTCTAAAGATTTACAGTCTCTCTATTTTAAAGATATATCACCAAAAAAAGCCGAAAGAACGAAGTAAGCCTCTGTTTTGCAACAATTTTTACAGGTTTTGTTTAATGTCTTTTCAGGTAAAATAAGCGTAACAAACAGGGGGTATTTGTTAAACAATACTTAATACAAAATATTTATATATATTAAAATTATTAGCTTGATTTGCATAAAAAATTTAATATATGTAAAAATGAAAACAAAATTAGAGAAATTACTTACCCTTGCTTTTGTCTGTTTCACAATTTTTGTTTCAGCGCAGAAGCAGTTAATTATAGGAACTGTTTTTGACGACAGCCAGCCTCTTCCCGGCGCGTCCGTTAAAATAAAAAGTTTATCAAAAAATACAGCCACGGATATCGATGGAAAGTTTGCCATCAATGATATCAAAGAAGGCCATTACAGCCTGCAGGTCAGCTACATTGGTTATGAAACCACAGATATTGAAGTAGATGTAAAACCCGGAGAAACCATTGATCTGGGTGCTGTAAAATTATCCCAGCAGAGAAAAAATATAGACGAAGTTGTGGTTACCGGAACTTTGAAAAATACGGAAGCACGGGCTTTAAACCTACAGAAAAATGCGGTGAATATCACCAATGTCATCGCCTCGGACGGAATCGGAAAGCTTCCGGACAGGAATGCCGCAGAAACGGTTCAGCGGGTTCAGGGTGTTTCTATTGAAAGAGACCAGGGCGAAGGAAGATTCGTT
Organism: Chryseobacterium endalhagicum; assembly: GCF_016745235.1. Taxonomy (GTDB): domain Bacteria; phylum Bacteroidota; class Bacteroidia; order Flavobacteriales; family Weeksellaceae; genus Chryseobacterium; species Chryseobacterium endalhagicum. The sequence continues at coordinate 337,506 of NZ_JAELVM010000002.1, forward strand.
TCTTTAAGAGGACTTCCGCCATTCTGGGCATCCACGACCATCAACGGAAACAGGCTTCCTACCGCAGAGGAAGAAACCACTTCCAGAGCGACAGCCTTTGACTTCTTCCCTACCGAACTGATCTCCTATGTTCATGTCAATAAGTCGTTTACTCCTGATATGGAAGCAGACGGAATTGGTGGCGGCGTGAACTTTATCACGAAAACACCCCCGATGAAAACAGAGTTTAAAGCAACTTTGGGAAGCGGTTACAATGCAAAAGCAGACAAAGGCGTTTACAACCTTGGATTGCTTTATGGAGGCCGGACGAAAGATAAAAAATTCGGGTATTTATTTAATGTGGCGCATTTTATAAGAAACTGGTCCACCGATAATTTTGAGGCGAGAAGAAGCGGTGATGAAGGGGTTTTCAGAATGGAACTGCGTGATTATAACGGGGTTAGAAAAACAACTGGTGTAAACGCAGCTTTTGAATACGTCCTTTCTCCAAAAAATACATTTTATTTAAAAGGAATGTACGGAACGCTTTCGGATGATGAAACGCATTATAAACACAGGATCAGATTTGATAAATTCAGTGCGGCTAATAATACAGCGAGAGTAGAGCTTCAGAACATCCATAATCTGCTGATCACTGAGCTTACCTCTATCTCTTTAGGCGGAATCCATACTTTAAATAAAGGAAAAATCGACTGGGATCTATCCTATTATGACAACCGTTTCAAATACGGGAATATTCCGGACAAACAGAACAATTCTTATTATGTGATCAAATACACCCAATCCGGAGTAGGGATCAATCCTGACTATATTTCCAATCATGGGAACGGGCCGAGAGCATACTGGAAAGCAGACGGCGGTAAATTAGACTACAAAAATCCTGATGCCTTATTTGGATTCTACAGCAATCCGGACTTTAAAATGGAAGCTTCCCAGATGAGATTTACAGACCTTGAATTTTACAAAGTCTTTGTGGAGGAAAAGGATAAGATCGTGGCCGCATTCAATCATGAGATCAATGCATCGGATAAACTGACGTTAAAATATGGGTTTAAATACAGAGACAAAGAGCGTAATGCGAGATTCTCTGATATTTTTTACAACTGGAACGGCGGAACGGCTCCCCTTCTGTCTGATTATGCTCCATACATCACCACACAACCCAACGGACCAAAATATTTAAGCGAAATGAACGCTCACATCGGAAACACGTTCGGGCCGGTACTTTCTACCTCAGGAATGGATCAGTTCTGGATTCAGAATCAGGGAAACCTGAAAATTAACCCGGCAGATTCTGAAGCGCTGGAATACAATAAAGCTTTGGGAAGAAACTTTGATGTTTTTGAAAAGCATGCCGATGCGTACGGAATGGGAACCTATAAACTGAATGACAAGATCATTATTTTAGGAGGAATCAGACTATCCAATACGAATACAAAAGTAAGAGGATATAATGTGGCGGACAACGTTCTTACTCCGGTAGAGCATACCAAAAACTATCTGGCCGTGCTTCCGATGTTACATATTAAATATACCTTAAACGATAGAACCAACCTTCGTTTTGCCGCAACCCGTACTTTTTCCAGACCTAATTTCGGGGATCTGACACCGGGCGGAACGTACAGCGAAGCGGATAATGAATTTAAAGGAGGAAATCCAAATCTTAATCCAACCTATTCCTTAAACTTCGACCTGATGGGAGAATATTATTTCTCCAATGTCGGGATCGTAAGCGGCGGGGTTTTCTATAAATCCATCACAGATCCTATTTTCCAGGATTCATTCATCGGAAACTACAATGGAATGACCGGCGTACAGTTTACGGCTCCAAATAACGGAAAAGCGGCATGGCTGGGCGGTGTAGAGCTTGGAATCAACAGAAGATTCGACTTTTTACCAGGATTTCTTCAGTATTTCGGAACACAGCTGAATGCTACGTTCATGACTTCTGAAATGGAAAAACCAAGCGGAAGACAGGTAGCCCTTCCTTATCAGGCCAAGCAGTTGTACAACGTACAGGTTTTCTTTGAGAAAAAAGGGTTCAATGCAAGACTGGCCTACAATTACAAAGGAAAGTACGCGGTAGAATATGCTGAAGATGACATCAATGACTCTTATTACGGAAAATATAGCAGCTTAGATTTCGGGGGATCTTACCAGTTCACGAAACACCTGATGCTGTATGCTGATGTGAACAACATTCTGAACAAACCTTTGATTTATCACTTCGGAAAAAATGAAGACCGTCCTGAGCAGGTGGAATATTACGGAGTACGATGTAATCTGGGTATAAAACTGAACTTTTAAACCATACTCAATGGCAAAAAGCATCAATAAAAAAACAATAGTAACACTGAAGGCCGCCCTGGCTGCTTTCGGTGTTTACTTCTGCATGTATGGATTCCGGAAACCATTTACGGTAGCCTCTTTTGAAAGACTGGCTTATTTCGGGGTTGATTATAAAATACTGATCATTATTGCCCAGGCGGTAGGTTATTTTATTTCAAAATTCATCGGAATTAAATTTATTTCCGAACTGAAACCGGAAAAAAGAATTACTTATCTATTGGCATTCATTGCGGTTGCAGAATTGGCCCTGTTGGGATTTGCAGCAGTTCCCGCTCCTTACAATATCGTTTTCATGTTCATCAACGGGATTCCGCTCGGCATGATCTGGGGCATTGTTTTTTCCTATATTGAAGGGAGAAAAACCACTGAAATCATCGGACTTTTTCTATGCTCAAGCTTTGTGGTTTCCTCGGGGTTTACAAAATCTGCCGGAAAATTTTTAATGGATTATTTTCCGGTTTCGGAATTCTGGATGCCCTTCTGTACGGGATTAATTTTCATCTTTCCTCTGATTATTTTCGCCGTTCTTCTGGAAAAGATTCCCAAACCAACGGAAGAAGATATTCTGCTTAAAAGCAAAAGACAGCCTCTGAACCGGACCGAAAGAAAAGCGTTGATCCGTCAGTTTTTCATCCCGATCGTCTGTATTATTTTTCTTTATATCTGTTTAACGGTTTTAAGGGATTTCAGGGATAATTTTAACCGGGAAATCTGGGATGGTTTGAATTTTACATTTGACAGCTCTATTTTCACACTGACGGAGATTCCTATCGCGGTAATGGTTCTCCTGATCCTGAGTTTCATGGTGAAAGTGAAGAACAACAAAAAAGCTTTTGCGTATTACCATTATATTCTTTTTGGCGGGATACTGACTGTAGGATTCTCCACCTATTTATTTCAGAATGCTTCTTTATCTCCTTTTATGTGGATGGTGATATCCGGTTTTGGAATGTATATCTGCTACATTCCGTTCAATGGAATTTATTTCGACCGGATGATCGCAGCATTTGATATTAAAGGAAATGTAGGCTTCCTTATTTATACCGTAGATTCTTTCGGTTATCTGGGAAGCGTTCTGATCCTGCTTTACAAGAATTTTGGCTCTGCACAGACTTCGTGGCTCAGTTTTTATATTCACCTGAATTATATTATCACGGCCGCCGTTTTTATTCTTTCGGTGACTGCTTTTTTAGCCTTCAGAAAAAAAGGGAAACCGAAATCAAACTCTAATCCATTCATTAATTTCGATACGTCGAAAATCTTATAAATTAAAGTACAATGACAGCAAAATTTGATTTAATCGTTGTGGGAGGTGGTATTTTAGGTACATTTCATGCCTATCATGCCCTTAAGAAAGGTCTTACGGTAGCTTTACTGGAAAGAAATTCGGTTCCTCAGGGTGCAACGGTGAGAAATTTCGGACAGGTAGTGCCTTCCGGAATGGATCTTAAATGGCAGAACTTCGGAAGAGAAAGCCTCGCCATTTACAATGAACTTCATGCCCAGGCAGATCTTACAATAAGAAAAAACGGTTCTGTATATATCGCCTCCAATGATGAGGAAATCCAACTGATAGAGGAACTGTACGAAATCAACAGGAATAATGATTATGAATCTGTTCTGTTATCCAAAAACGACTGTATCAAGAAATTTGACGGGCTCCGTTCGGATTACTGCAAAGGCGGACTCTTTTTTCCGCAGGAACTTTCAGTAGATTCCGCAGATATGATCGTAAAGCTTCATAAGCTGCTGCAGGAAAAGCTGGGACTTCAGATTTTTTACAACACAACCATTATTGAAACCGGAGAAAACGGGCAGAGCTGCAGCGCAGTAAGTGCAGAAGGAACTGAATTTACCGCCTCAAAAATCATCATCTGCGGCGGCCATGAATTCAAAACATTATACCCTAAAGTATTTGATAACAGCGATTTGGAAGTGAGTAAGCTTCAGATGCTGCAGACCAAACCTCAGGGCATTTATTCGCTGCCGGGAAATATCCTGACAGGACTTTCCATCAGGAGGTATGAATCATTCAGTGAATGTGCTTCTTATCAGAAAATCAAAGCATTAGAAGACCCGAAGTCGTTTGAGAAAAAGTTCGGGGTTCATATTTTATTTAAACAGGCGCTTGACGGTTCTATCATCCTGGGAGATTCCCACGAATATGCGGATGCCAGAAATGCAGATGACCTTGGCTACGACCTGAATATGGAAATCGATGAATTTATGATCCACGAAGCAAAGAAAATTATTGACCTTCCTACGTATGAAATTCAGAGAAGATGGTTCGGCGTGTATTCCCAGTGCAAAACAAAAGATATTTTTGAACACAATCCTTCCCCGAATATCCACATTATAACCGGTATCGGAGGAAAGGGAATGACGGGAAGCGGTGGCTTTTCCCAATTTAATATAGATAAAATTTACGCATAAAATTTCAATGAAAAATATAGAATTACTGGTTCTGGATATGGCCGGAACAACCATTGACGAAGATAATGTAGTGTATAAAACTTTAACGGATGCTGTGAACAATCACGGCTATCATGTGACTTTAGAAAAGGTCCTTTCAAGCTGTGCCGGAATGGAAAAACTGGAAGCCATCACCAGCCTGCTAAAGGAAATTAATGGTAATGAAACAGATGCTCCCGCTATTTTCGAACATTTCTCGGAGCAGCTGAAAGAAGCATACCGGAATCTGGATGTGAAACCGATCAATGGAACTGAAAATTTTCTGCTGAAAATGAAATCCCTGGATAAAAAAGTAGTCCTGAACACCGGCTATACCACGGAAATTGCCCGCCAGCTTCTGGATAAGCTGCAATGGAAAGAAGCTGTTCATTATGATGCCCTGATCACAGCAGATGATGTATCTGAAAGCCGTCCAAGCCCGGAAATGATCAATCTTGCGATGAAAAAATTCAATATCAGTGAGCCTGAAAAAGTTTTAAAAGCAGGGGATTCGGTGATTGATATTGAAGAGGGGAAAAACGCGGGCTGCGGACTTACGATAGCCGTTCTTTCCGGGGCACAAAACAGAAAGGAACTGGAAACGGCACATCCCGATTATATTTTTAATACCATTTCTGAGGCTGAAAATATACTTTAAAACTCTTCTTTCAAATTATACTTACTTATTTCAGCCTCATTTTTTTTACTTAAACACTAATGACACTAATATTTTTTCACAAATAACACCAATTTATAATTCGTGGAAATTTGTGGAAAGTATTAGTGCTGTTTGTGTTTATAACCGTAAACCTTTAGTTATCAATTTGTTAACCTTAAGTTCACGCATGTTTACAAATAGTAAATTAATTTTACAAAAGTTAATAATTAATTACTATTTGTAAACATTTCTTTTTTAAAACCATTATCCAATGAAAACAAAACTCTTCTCAATGGCCGTTCTTGTGAGCTGTTTATTCAGTGCTCAGAAGAAAAAAGTTCTTTTTATCGGTATCGACGGATGCCGTGCGGATGTAATGATGTCCAGCAATGTTCCGAACATCCAAAACCTTGTTAACCAATCCATTTACTCTCTTGACGGACTTTGTGCCGCCACCACATGGAGCGGAAACGGCTGGAGCACCATGCTTACCGGTGTATGGCACACGAAACACAATGTTCAGGACAACAATTTCACCAGCCCGAATTATGTGAATTATCCGGATTTTTTAACAAGAGCGGAAACTTTTAATCCCAACTTAAAAACAATCTCTCTGGCTCATTGGGCGCCTATCAATGACAAAATCATACAGAATGCGGATGTGAAAAGCAACCTGGCTTCGGATCTGGCTGTAAAAAATGCTGCCGTAACAGCGCTTCAGAGTGATAATCCCGATATTCTTTTTGTGGATTTTGATGATGTAGACCATGCCGGGCATTCGTACGGCTTCGCTTCCACGGTTCCGCAGTATGTTTCTGCTATCCAGACCATCGATTCTTATATTGGAGATATCGTAACCGCTATGAAAAACAGAAGCACTTATAATAATGAAGACTGGCTGGTTGTTTTAACGACCGACCACGGCGCAATTCAGAGTTCGCATGGCGGCGGAAATCTTTCTGAGCGTAATATCTTCACCGTTTATTCCAATCCGGGATTTACCCCTCAGCAGATCAGCAAAACCATTCTTGAATCCAATAAGACCTTTAACCAGCTGAGCTTTCCGGCAGGAACTTATGCCAAACCGGCTAATCAGGCTCCTTTCGATTTTGGAACCAGTCAGGATTTTACCGTTGAATTCTGGGTTAAACCCAATGCTTCCTATTCGAGCGATCCGGTAATGATCAGTAATAAAAACTGGGCAAGCGGGAAAAACAAAGGCTTTGTAATTTCAGGATATTCCGGACAGACTTTTAAACTGAATATAGGCGACGGAACGAACAGAATTGATCTTGTAGGCGGAAAAGTGGAAACCAATAAGTGGAAACATATCGCGGTTACTTTTGACAGAGACGGGCTTGTCACTCTTTATGAAGACGGAGTTCCGGTAACTTTTGCTAAAATGAATACGATCGGAAATATTAATTCCGGACTTCCTCTGACGATCAATCAGGACGGAACGAATACCTACGGCGAAAACCTTGCCGCCTCTTATAAAGACATCAGAATCTGGAAATCTGCGCTTCCGAATAGTGTAATCGTTAACTGGGCCAATCAGGACATTACGTCTTCCCATCCTTATTATTCGCAGCTGCTGGCAGACTGGAAATGCAACGGAACTTCCGGAAACACTTTGACGGATTCAAGCCCGAATGCCAATAATCTTGCAGTAACAGGATCTCCGGCTTATGCTGCAGGTACAACGAATGCCTTCAAAATTTACGATTACACCTCAACCACAAGAGAGACTGACCATTTCCCAACGGTACTGAACTGGATGTGTATTCCGGTACAGGCTGCATGGGGCATTGACGGAGTAAACAGAATTCCGGTGTGCACAAATGGAAGCTTAGCAGCAAAAGAAACTGTAAAAACAACTGATGATTTTAAAATTTATCCGAATCCGGCTTCTGAAACGTTAAACATTCAATATCAGTCTGATGATAAAGAAATTAAGGCAGAAATCCTAGATAGCAAAGGCTCATTGATTTCAACAAAAACCTTAGAATCATCCAATGGATCGTTCAACGGAAAAATAGATATTCAGGCCCTTACAAAAGGAATTTACTATGTGAAACTGACTGGAAGTAAGAAATCCCTGACCAAATCTTTCATCAGGAAATAAGACAACAAGCAATTAGATTTAATTTTTTGATATTAGAACAAGGATATTGTTTCCGAGTTCTAATATCTTTTTTATTAAGAGGCTGGAAGACGAATGCTGAAAGTTATTATCGGGCATTCGCATTAAATAACCTGAGTTCGGGATAAGAAGTTAAGATTAAAAGGCTGGAAGCTGGAAGCCTGAAGAGGGAAGTAACTATTAGCCATTGATATTAAACATTTACCTTTAAATTTGCTGAACCGAATTAAAAAAATTAGTAAAAGCCACAGTATATTTCTACCTCTGGACTTCAATAACTTCCCTCTTCCAGCTTCAGACTTCCTAACCAATCTTAAAAAACAAAAATACCTTATCCCGAACTCAGGTTAAATAACTTCCTCTTCGGGTTTCAAGCTTCAAGCCCCTTTAAATATCAAAGGTCAGCAGCATTTGGGTATCACAGCGGTCATACACGGAGTCCGATACCGGCATATGCTTAAAACCCAGTTTTTCATACAGCCTGATCGCCGGAACCAGCACTGAATTTGTTTCCAGAAAAATACTTTCTGCCTTTAGTTCTCTCGCTTTATCTACCAATGCCTGTCCTACCAGATAACCGATTTTCTTTCCCTGGACCTTAGGACTTACTGCCATTTTAGAAAGCTCAAACTTAAGGGGTTCATCTGCCAGCTTCACCAAAGCACAGGTTCCTACAGGTTCATCACTTAAAAGGGCAAAAACGATATATCCTCCTTTATTGATGATGTGCTCTTCAGGATTGTCCAGGAGTTTATAATCGCCGGTTTCCATTTTGAAAAAGGTTTTGATCCATTCTTCATTTAAAGCTCTGAAAGCTTGTTTATACTGAGGATCATAGGGTATTATTTTTACTTCATTATTCGTATCATTCATTGCTATAAGGTTTCGTTTATTTACTGTTTATATTTAAAAACTTGTGTGACTTTTGTGGTTGATTATTTTTTTAAACCACAGATTTCGCAGATTTTCGCAGATGATTGCGCATAGTTTTGAAACATTAAGATTTGTGAAGGAGGTAAGGATAGTTAAGGGAAAATCTAAAGATTTTTTTAGCTCTATACCTTAAAAGCGAAGCTCTCTTAATAATCTTAAAAACTTAATCTTACTTAATGGTTCAAATAGTATCCATAAAAATCTTTGATTTTTTTAAAAGCTTATGTGCACTTCTTATGCTCACTGCTTTTAACTTAAGTGTTTAAAAACTTTTGTGACTTTTGTGGTTTATAAATTTTTTTAAACCACAGATTTCGCAGATTGCCACAGATGATTGAGGATATTTTTTGGTTTTATTAAATTCTTTTTTTCACCATTTTGGATAATTTTTCCAGATCACTTTCCACTCTGTCCGTCCATTCCAGGGCATAGTTCAGGCGCATACAGTTCTGGTACTGATTGTATTGCGAGAACATTCTTCCTGGGGCAAAATTTATTTTCTGACTCATGGCTTCATCAAATAGGTCTTCTGTACAGATCTTTTTATCCAGTTCCAGCCAAAGCATAAAGCCGCCTTTCGGTTCTGAGATTTTGGTATTGTCTGGAAAATATTCTGTTACCGACTTCTGGATCTGAAGATAATTCGCGTATAATTTTTTTCGAAAGGTTCTCAGATGATGGTCATACCGTCCGTGTTCCAGGAAATCTGCAATCACATCCGGATAGATGGACGGGCTGCATACCGTCTGCACCAGTTTCTGCCGGATCACCTGTTCTTTAAATTGTCCGGGAGCCACCCAGCCGACCCGATACCCCGGAGCAAGCGTCTTGGAAACCGATCCTATCCACATTACAAGTCCTGCCTCATCATAAAATTTACACGGTTTGGGCCTTTCTGCCCCAAAATACAGGTTTCCGTAGATATCATCTTCAATCAATGGAACATTATATTCTGTGATCATCCTTACCAGTTCTTTTTTGTTCTCATCAGGCATCTGGAAGCCTAACGGATTGTTGAAATTGGTTACAAAACAGCAGGCAGAAAGCGTGGGAATCACTTTTTTCAGCGCATCCAGATCCACTCCGTAAATTGGATGGGTCGGAATTTCCACTACTTTTAGTCCCAACTGTTTGATAGCCTGAAGAACTCCGAAATAAACGGGGCTTTCCACCGCTACAGAATCGCCGGGCTTCGTTACCGCCATAAGGCAGGTATACACCGCATTCATCGCTCCCGAGGTGATCACCAGATCATCTTCCGAGATTTTTCCTTCCAGCACAAGAGCCCATTTGGCCGATTCCCTGCGCAGATATTCGTTGCCCTGTACCGGTTCATAATCTGTTCCGCTGTCCGCTTTTCTGTTAATCACATTGATCATGGATTTCTTCAGTTTGGCCAAGGGAAGAAAGCTTTTCCCTGGGATTCCCAATGCAAACTGCGTAACATCCGTCCCGTCAATGGTTCCAAAGACTTTATCGATAAGAACCTCAGCGGTATTTTCCCGTTCTGCCAGTTTCATAGGCGCTACAGAAGGCAGGGCCAGTTTTCTTTGGGAAGTCTGGCTCACAAAATAGCCGTATTTCGGGCGTGATTCTACCAGCGAACGGCTTTCCAGTTCCATATAAGCCTGCTTTACCGTATTCAGGCTGACATTATACAATTTCTGGGCACTTCTGAGCGAAGGCAGTCTGTCGCCGAACTGCAGCGTATCACTTTTAATCTGCTCGGTGACAGATTTTGCTATTTTAAGGTAGAGAACGTCTTTGGACATGCAATCTGGGTTTTAAGTAAATGTACAAATTTCCTTCCGTGTTATCCAATCTCCAGCCAGCCTATCATTCTGCTGATGCTGCTTTTCAGCTGCTCAGGATTGCGGAAATTCGGGGTGTTGTTTTTCTTGAAATAGTTTTCTGCACGCTGGGTAAAATCTCTTTTCTCAGCATTGGAAAGACTGTTTTCATAGATCTTAAAAGCAATTTGTCCTTTTTCATTCATCACAAGACTGGCAAATGCGGCTATTTCTTCCTTTTTTTTAGCCAAAAGAAAAGGAACTCCGAAATTAGGATTCAGCTTTTTGAGGGTCTGCGTCTGCAAAAAAATATTTTTCAGAGACGTCATATCTGAAATATAGGCTTCAGCATAAACAAGCTGAGCTTTATTCTGAACGAAGGTTTCCATAATACTCTGTTTTAGTATAGCAAAATTATGGAGTATTTAAGTCTGGATACAGATACAGAAGTTACTATTATCTTGGGTACAGATTATGAAAAAGATGGAAAGGATGGAGGTTATTGTTGCTACCCATATCCTTGTCAAGGTTTTGAACCTTGACAAGGATTCCCGAATATAGCGACTTAAAGCGGAGCCCCTTAATGATCTTAAAAACTTAATCTTACTTAATGGTTCAAGTATTACCCCTAAAAATCTCTGATTTTTTTTAAAGCTTAAGTGCACTTTTATGCTCAACGCTTTTAACTTAAAAAGAACTAACGTGTTTAAAACTTTTGTGACTTTTGTGGTTTGTATTTTTTAAACCGCAGATTTCGCAGATTTTCACAGATGATTGTGGATATTTTTTTCTAACCACAGGTCCTGATCTCCTGCCCAATTAAATCGTTTTCAGGAAAGCATTCAGGTCAGTATCTTTTCCTATATCCATTTTAGTTTTTATTTTGGTTTTGTAGACCCGGGCACTGCCTTCGGTAATATTTTCGAGCAGGGAAATTTCTTTAGAAGAGAGTTCTAGCTTAAAATAGACACAGTATTTCAGGTCCTGCTGGGTAAGCATGGGAAATCTGGCAGAAAGCTTATCTACAAATTGTTTGTTTTCCAGAGAGCTTTCGTTGATCAGGTCATAATTTTTCCTGTCGATCTGGATCAGGTTATTGATTTTAAAAAAAAGATCACTGATAGTCTGTTCCGCGTCAGCATTTTTGGATCTTTTTACTTTTTTGATGTGTTCCAGGAACTCTTTTTCGGTTTCTATTTTAAGATTCAGATTCAGGTGGAGGCTGCTGATTTTATCTTCCTGAAGCTTGATGTTATTCTCAAGAATGGTTTTCGTCTTCTGCAGGATTATTTTTTCTTTGCCGGCCAGCTCCTTATCTTTTCTGTATTTGTTTCTGATGGTGACAAAAACAAAGCAGAATATAATGACCAGTAAGAGGATGACAATAAACATGAACTGGTTTCTTAATTTCTGGTCTTCCAGCTTATGCGCATACCTCTGGTTGATATTTTTAATGATATAGTCATTGAGGGCATTGGAGACCCGGGTAAATTTCGTTTCAGATTCTTCATCCTGTTTTTCGTGCAGACCCATAAGTTTAAAAGACAGTTCCTTTACCTTAGTATCATTCCCTACATAGGCGTAATAGGACTGTATAATCTCATCCACTTCAATCTGGTTCGCAATGTCCTTTAATCCTGGTTCTATGGTATTGATCACACTTAAAACTCCCTGAATCTTATCCAGCTGGTTGTTATCTTTATAAATATTGAACAAGTACCGGAGACATACAATGGTTTCATACTGGAGTTCAGGGTGCTTTCTGTAAAACCTAAGCTGTTCCAATAAAATGTTTTCCGCTTCAGCATATTCCTTAAGCTTGTAATGATAGTAAGCTTTATCTACTTTTACCTGCGCCAGGAAATAGATCACTTCAAGCTTTGGTCTGGGAATATTTTCAAGAATTTTCACTACAATATCCACTTCCTGTACAGCCTTTTGCCGCTGATTCATTTTATCATAGCACATAGCAAAATTATTATGCATGGAAGCGATATAGAGCTGATCTTTTTTCGGATCATGTGTTTTCAATGCTTTATCAAAGTAAACCATGGCATTTTTATAATCTTCCGCATTGTAATACAGTCTTCCTTTAAAATGATAAAGATGGGGCAGAAAATACCTTCCCCCGGATCTTACTTCGGCAGCTATGGCCTTATCCAGAAACTGCATCGCAAGCTTTGGAGAGTTTTTTTCAAATTTAACGGCCAGATTAAAATTGCATGATGCCGTTACAAAACTGTATTGTCCATTGCTAAGCTTCAGCAGGTCATATACAATAGGGAGCTGGAACAGTCCCAGCTCATCTGATGCATTGCCGGTCTTTTTTAAATCTACAAATGCTTCTGTATATTTGCTGCTGATCAGGAATTTTTTATCTCCGGTCTCTTTATATTTTTTAAGCTCTTCTGCAACGCGGGCTCTGATCTCTGCGGGCTTATCCAATCTGGCTCCTCCCCATTCAGCCAGATTTTTAAAATAATCATAATCATCTTCTCTGGAAGTTGTGCACGACAGAATAAAGGTCAGAAAAAACAATAAAGTCATAATGGGAACAATTCCCCGAAGTATATTCTTTTTCATGTGGGAAGATCAATATACGGTTAATAAAAAATTGCTGCTCTTTTGAAATCAGAAACATCAGCTGCTGCTAACTTCTGTACCCTAAATTGTTATTAATTAATAGCATTAAAAGATAATTATAATCATCTTTATTTTATAAAATTTCTGCAAAAATTAATCTTCTTTCCGGCTAAATCGTTTTCAGGAACGAATTCAGGTCAGTGTCTTTTCCTAAATCCATCTTCGTTTTGATCTTGGTTTTGTATACCCTGGCGCTTCCTTCGGTGATATTTTCAAGCAGCGAAATTTCTTTGGAAGACAATTCAAGCTTAAAATAAACACAGTATTTCAGATCCTGCTGGGTAAGTCCCGGAAACATGGCCGAAAGCTTATCCACAAACTGCTTGTTTTCCAGAGAGCTTTCATTGATCAGATCATAATTTTTCTTGTCGATCTGGATCAGGTTATTGATCTTAAAAAAAAGATCACTGATCGTCTGCTCCGCATCAATATTTTTGGCTCTTTTTACTTTTTTGATGTGTTCCAGGAATTCTTTCTCCGTTTCTATTTTCAGATTTAGATTCAAGTGCAGATTACTTATTTTATCTTCCTGAAGTCTGATGTTGTTCTCCAGAATGGTTTTGCTCTTCTGAAGGATTATTTTTTCTTTTGCCGCCAGCTCTTTACCCTTTCTGTGTTTGATTCTCAGCATGACAAAAATAAAGCAGAACAGGCTCACCAGTAAGAATATTGAAATAAACATCAATCTGTTTCTTACTTTCTGATCTTCCAGCTGATGGGCATACCTCTGATTGATACTTTTGATGACATAACCGTTCAGAACATCAGATACATCCGCAAAATTCTTTTTATTTTCTTCGTCTGCCCTTTCATGCAGTTCCAGTAATTTATAGGATAATTCTTTTATTTTTTCATTATTATTCACATAGGCATAGTAAGACTGTACCGTCTCATTGATATGAATTTTATCATCAATATCCGTTAAATGAGGTTCAAAGTTTTGGATAAAGCCCAGAATGCTTCCATTTTATAAATCTGTCCCGTATCTTTATATATATCAAACAGATAGCGCGAACAGGTAGCCGTCTCATTGCGAAACTTCGGATTGTCTTTATAAAATTCAAATTCCTTTGCAACAATACTTTCTGCAACGGAAAAGTTCTTTAATTTATAATGATAACGTCCAAGATTTACATTCACAGACTGGTAAAACTCATTTTCTGCAATACTGGGATTTTTAATGGTTTTAAGAATACTGACCGCCTTTTCTGCTTCCTGCAGTGCGGATTCATAACGGCCCATTTTATTGTAGCACATCCCGAAATTATTATGCATAGAAGCTGCGTACAGAACATCCTTCTTTTTCAGAGCGGCCAAAGATTTTTTAAAATAAATCAGGGCATTTTTATAGTCTTTTGCATTATAGTATAACCTGCCTTTCAAGTGGTACAGATGGGGAAGAAAATACTGTTTTCCGGGCTTCAGTTCTTCTGTGATTCCCTGATCCACAAACTGCATTGCCAGGTTAGGAGAATTATGCTCAAAGGAAAAAGAAAACCCGTAATTGCATATGATATTGATATACTTGTACTTTCCGTTGTTGATGCTTAAAATCTCATACAGCAGAGGGAGCTGCCTCAAAACAATCTCATCCTGATTTGTGCTGTATTTTGCAAAAATTGAGTATAAATCGGTGTATTTACTGCCGATCAGAAACTTATCATCCCCCGTCTCATGATATTTCTCCAGCTCTTTTCTGCTGATTGTGCTGATTGCCTTAAGGTTGCCCTGTCTGGCTTCTGCCTGCTTAACAAGTCTTTCAAAATAGGCGCTTTCCTCGTCCTGCGAAGCGGTGCACCCCCAAATAAATGGGAGAAGCAATAATAAACAAAGAAAGGGGATCGCAGCCCGGATTATATTTTTTTTCATGAGGGGGAACAAAAATACAAGGTTAATAATTTTTTTTCAAAATATTGTGAATTAAAAATCTACGCTTAAAAAGCACAATAATCAATAAATACCAATTATTATACCACCTCTCTACAAAATATTAACAAATACTTTTCATTTTATGTTTAAAAAGCACAAAACAGATCAATAAAACCTACTTTTTATTTTCATAAAATTTAATTAAAATGTTAAAAAAACGCAAATAAATTATTTTTTACCTAATTTTTTTTATTCATTCTGTCAAATTCGTAAAGTTAACACTTTTTAAAATTTAAAACAATGAAATTCAGCGTATTAACATTTTTAAATATAACAAAATTAATACAAAAAAACAGGGGTAATTAACAACTAGTTAACTAAAATATTGAATAATCCGATGTGCCCGTCTCTACATTTGCCAAAAAACAATTCAAAAAAATACTAAGCAAATGAAAAAGATTATTTTACCCATTGTCGCTGCCGTGTCTTCTATTGCACTGCACGTTCATGCACAGGTAGGTGTAAATACCGAACAGCCCGCCTCTACTTTTGATATTACCGCAAAGAATGCTACAGGCACCACAAAGAATGTAGACGGCCTTCTTATTCCAAGAGTAGACCGGGAGAGAGCGCAGAATATGTCTGCCGTTCCTACCTCTACGTTAATCTACATCAACAGTGCTGCTACAGGAACCCAGACCGGAACAGCCATTAACATTGATGCGGCAGGCTACTACTATTACAACGGCACTGCCTGGACGAAACTTACCTCTGCAGGATCCAACAACATCTACAATACCGACGGTACCCTTACCGGAAACAGGATTGTAACCCAGGGGGCCAATACCCTTGCCTTTACCGGGTCTGCCGTGAATGCATTCTCTGTAGATGGTACTACACTTTCTGTGGATGCGGCCAATAACAGAGTCGGGATAGGAACCAACACCCCGACTGCTCAATTACAGCTGGGTAATACAACCGCAAACAGGAAAATAGCACTGTACGACAATTCTAACAATGACAACCAGTTTTACGGTTTTGGAGTCAATGATTTCTTATTACGTTACCAGACGGATGGTGCAGGAGCGGATCACGGATTCTTTTCCGGAATCAATGCTACTTCTTCCAAAGAGCTTATGAGGATCAAAGGAAACGGAAATGTAGGGATCGGAACTTCTACTCCTCAAAAAATGTTTCATGTGACCGGAGCCTCACAATTTGGTAATGAAATTAACGTGGGAGGCACTGCAACTACAGCGGGAAGCCCGGGTACAGCAGGACAGATACTTACCTCTGCAGGAGCAGGAGCTGCCCCTACATGGACCACTCCGGCAGCCGTAACCAGCACCAATATCTATAATGCAGACGGTACCCTTACCGGAAACCGGATTGTAACGCAAGGGGCTAATACTTTGGCTTTTAATGGTACAGCCGTCAATGCATTCTCCGTAGACGGAGGCACACTTTCTGTGGATGCGGCCAATGACAGAGTGGGGATAGGAAAAACGGCGCCCCAATTCTTATTGGATTTAGGAAATCAGGAGGGTAAAAAGATCTCTCTTTATAATGACAGCGGCTCCAATTTCTGGGGATTCGGACTGGGAAACAACGCGTTGGATTTATACACCGCTAATAATAAGCTGATGACCCTTGGAACAACCAACTTAGGGATAGGAACCAGTACTCCACAGAAAAAGCTTCATGTAGACGGAGATCTGCAGATTACCAAAGAACTGAATGTAGGAGGAAGCGGAACCGTGGCAGGAAGTGCCGGTACTGCAGGACAAATCCTTACCTCTGCAGGAGCAGGAGCTGCCCCTACATGGACTACTCCGGCAGTGACAACCAGTACCAATATCTACAATGCAGACGGTACCCTTACCGGAAACAGAACTGTAACCCAGGGAACTAATACCCTTGCCTTCTCTGGGACTGGAAATGTAGGATTAGGAGTGGCTAATCCTGCGCAGAAACTGAGTGTGATAGACGGAACAAACGACAACCAATACTCCGGCATTGCTTCTTTCCTTCCTGCCAATTCCACCCAGGGAATAGGAATTGGATGGGCTGGGATCAGAAAAATAGGAACCCAAACTAATTCTGATTTTAATATAGATGCCGCGGGAACCGGAAATATTGCCCTTCAAACGCAGGCCACAGGAAATGTGGGGATAGGAACCGCAGCGCCTTCTGCTAAACTTCATGTGAACGGAACTGCCCAGTTTAATAATGAGATTAAAGTAGGCGGAGCCGGAAACGCAGGTACAGCAGGACAAATCCTTACCTCATCAGGAGCCGGAGCAGCGCCTACATGGACCACTCCGGCAGCCGTAACCAGCACCAATATCTATAATGCAGACGGTACCCTTACCGGAAACAGAATTGTAACGCAAGGGGCCAATACTTTGGCTTTTAATAGTACAGTTGTCAATGCATTCTCTGTAGACGGAGGTACACTTTCTGTGGATGCAGCCAATGACAGAGTGGGCATTGGAACTTCTACTCCCGGAAATAAATTAGTCGTAAGAGGAACCAACTCACAGCCCGCAGCCGGCGTTCCAACCAATAATGCTCCGTTAAGAATAGACGGCGGAACAGATCATGGTCTGGACATAGGGCCTTTTTCACAGTCTCCATGGGGATCGTTCATTAATTCTGTACAGCTTTCTAATGGGAACGGAATGCCTTTAGTGTTAAACTCAGTGGGAGGAAATGTAGGCGTAGGAACCACAGCCCCACAGAAAAAGCTTCACGTAGACGGAGATCTTCAGGTTACCAAAGAACTTAACGTTGGAGGAACAGGATCTACAGCGGGAAGCGCAGGAACTGCAGGCCAGGTACTTACCTCTTCCGGAGCAGGAGCAGCGCCAACATGGACAACACCGGCAGTGCCAACCAGCACCAATATCTATAATGCAGACGGTACCCTTACCGGAAACAGAATTGTAACCCAAGGCGCTAATACCCTTGCCTTCTCTGGGACTGGAAATGTAGGATTAGGAGTGGCTAACCCTGCGCAGAAACTGAGTGTAATAGACGGAACAAACGACAACCAATACTCCGGCATTGCTTCTTTCCTTCCTGCCAATTCCACCCAGGGAATAGGAATTGGATGGGCTGGGATCAGAAAAATAGGAACCCAAACTAATTCTGATTTTAATATAGATGCCGCGGGAACCGGAAATATTGCCCTTCAAACGCAAGCTACAGGAAATGTAGGGATAGGAACCACAACCCCTTCTGCTAAACTTCATGTGAACGGAACTGCCCAGTTTAACAATGAGATTAAAGTAGGCGGAGCCGGAAACGCTGGTACTGCAGGACAAATCCTTACCTCTGCAGGAGCAGGAGCAGCGCCTACATGGACAACACCGGCAGTGGCAGCCAGCACCAATATCTATAATGCAGACGGTACCCTTACCGGAAACAGAATTGTAACGCAAGGGGCTAATACTTTGGCCTTTAATGGCACCGCTGTCAATGCATTTTCTGTAGACGGAACTACGCTTTCTGTGGATGCTCTTAATAATAAGGTCGGAATAGGAACTACAACGCCTCACGGGCAGCTGCAGTTTGCCAGTGTACTTGACAATAGAAAAGTCGTTCTCTATGAATCGGCTAATAATGACAATCAATACGCCGGATTTGGAATTGGAGCAAGTCTTCTCCGATATCAGGTGGGAGAAACAGGATCTGATCATGGATTTTTTGCAGGAACAGGCGCAACGACATCCAATGAGTTAATGCGTATCAAAGGAAACGGAAACGTGGGGATAGGAACTTCTACTCCGAATAGTAAACTGACCGTAACCGGTGGTTATACCTCTTCATTAACCGCCGGTACTCCTAATACTAGCGCTGTAACAAAGATGGAAGCAGCATCCGGAGGTCAAAAAATAGATTTTGGATTTCTAAACTATTCTCCTTATGCTGCCTATATCAGCTCTGCCGATGCCAACTCAAATGGCTTACCACTTGCCCTTAACACAACCGGAGGAAATGTCGGGATAGGAACCTCAACCCCATGGAATACCTTACACGTTAACGGATCTATCCAGCTTACCAAAGAACTGAGTTTGGGAGGAACAGCCAACAGTACAGGAAACGCCGGTACTGCAGGACAAATCCTTACCTCTGCAGGAGCTGGAGCAGCGCCCACATGGACAACACCGGCAGTGGTAACCAGCACCAATATCTATAATGCGGATGGTACCCTTACCGGAAACAGAACTGTAAATCAGGGTGCTAATACCCTTGCCTTTACAGGAGGTGGAAATGTAGGAATGGGAACCTCTGCACCAGACCAGAAACTGAGCGTGGTAGGCGGAAACGATGCAACTCCCCAAAGTGGTATTGCTTCATTTCTTCCTTCGAACACCACTCAGGGAGTAGGAATAGGCTGGTCAGGAATTCAAAAGATTGGTTCTATGACTAATGCAGATTTAACTGTGGATGCCAAAGGAACCGGAAATATTTCTATGCAGACGGCCACTGGCGTTACAGGGAATGTAGGGATCGGAACCACAGCTCCTTCTGCTAAACTTCATGTGAACGGAACCGCCCAGTTTAATAATGAGATTAAAGTAGGTACAGCCGGAAACGCAGGAACCACAGGACAGGTCCTTATGTCTAATGGTACAGGGGCTGCTCCAAAATGGGGAACCATTGCTGATGTAACGCCTACCTCTACAGGAAGTGTACTGGTCGTGGATGGTAAGTTTATCATTGCTCAGGAAATATCTGTACAAATGACCGGTGATTTCACCTCTACCGGGGCAGCTCCCGTGGCTATAGGAAACCTGACGAATGAAATTATAGATAACGAAAACAGGTTTAACGGAACCGCCTCAGGCAACTCATTTACAGTAAGTGCAAACGGAACCTACCAGCTCACCATGAACGCATCACTTACCGACGTGACGACTGACCTTAATCCTGTTATAGGGATATTTGATGATACCGCAAACCAATGGGTTGCCCGTGTGAATGACCAATACAAATCTACCGGCAGTCCTGGTGTTCCCAAACTGCAGACATACACCCTTATCGTAGCTTTTCCATTGGTAACTTCTCATACCTACTCATTCAGACAGGCCACCCCTACAGGAACAATTACTGTGAAAAGTCATAGTACAGCGTATACAACGCCCGACAATATTACGGCTCCATTTACCCAAATGTCCCTGAAAAGACTGAAGTAATTCATCCGCCGCAGATACGATTTTAAAAACACAAATGATACCATCAGACCTCAGCCGGGCCATTGAAATCCCCTTATTCCAAAGCCCGGCGGGTCTTTTATAAAAAACAAATCTATTTTCCATGCATAATTTTAAAGACATTCATATCGGACAGCTGATTGAGCAGAGAGTGAAAGAGATGGCCACTGATCCGGTACGCATATGTGCTTTTCTAAAATGTACAGAAGAAGATATTAAAGACACCTACCGTTCCGAAAGTCTGGATACCGCTGTCCTGCTCCGCTGGAGCAAGCTGCTGGAATATGATTTTTTCAGAATTTATTCCCATCATCTGATCTTATATTCCCCTTCAGCATCACAGCGTAAGCCACAAAACCGGACTGGGAAAAACACCCCCGTTCTTCCGGAATTCAGGAAAAACATTTATACCATGGAAATCATAGAATTTATCCTGGAACAGATAAGAACCGGCACCAAAACAAAGCAGGACGTGATCCGGGAATACCGGATTCCCAAGACTACGCTGTATAAATGGCTTATTAAGTACAGGAAGGAGGGTTGAGTTGGAGGGTATTAGAGTTGGAGGGTTGGAGGGTGTTAGAGTTTGAGAGTGAGAGTTTAGGTTTTGAAATTGCGGGCAGGGTTTTAAAACTGAGAACAGGCGGCGACGGGATGGTACCCTAAGCTTTTTGACGGATTAAAAAACACGAGACAATTTAAAAAACACAAATATGAAAAAGCCATATGCTGAACTTACCGGTATGACCAAGAATGAGCTGCTGCATGAAATGGGAGATGATTTTAATTTTTATCCCGATCCGGTATGGATCTATCTTCTCCACAAAAATTTTCTGGGCAGGAAAACGTTCCTTATCGTTCATTTCGAAAAAAACATCATTATTAAAACAGCCATAAAAAAAACCTATGGAAACATTGCAAAGACCCGATTATAAGAAAATATATGCAGATCTCCTGAACCTGAAATTCCCGGAAAAAATACCCTCCTGCCAGTCTTTTCTGGCTAAAAAGGAACTTTCCGTACAGGATGTGATCCATATCAACACCATTATATTTCCTAAAAAAACGGCCAAAAACCAGCAGCACCGGTCTTATGACCGGCGTTCAATTCTGGAAATGCTGGATTTTCAGAAAAAAAACAGACTGAACAATACGCAGCTGGCCATTCATTTCCGCCTCAGCAGAAATACGGTCGCCAAATGGAAAAAACTATTCATCGTATAAACAGCTGTACCCTAAAGGATATTAAACTTAGTTTGTGATGTGTTATTGAAGTCAGCAGGAAGGTTTTCAGGTTACTTTTTCACGTTTATTACTCATCTTTTTGTTTAGAAAACTCTTCCTGTCTGATTTTTTATGAAGCCATAAAAACATCATATTTTAACAGCCTGAGCTCATCAACAGGTTACTTTTTTACCATTCTCTGCTTTATAAAAGGATAAAAAACACATTAAAAGCAGACTTTTCAGCATTATTTCCCCTATTCAAGCCCTTATTTTTAAGACAAGCGCTAATACTTAAAACCTGTATTTTTTTTGGATAAAAACATTCTGGTGTAAAAAAATTAAAACAGCACAACGCATACTCAAATTAATATTAAGGTTTTGCGTACAAAGACAAAAAATATTTTTCATCCATAAAATTCCGGGAAAAGAGCAGTGATCCGGTTAACAGAAAACACAAATAAAACACCCTCTATATCAGGTATTTACATTTTAAAAAGTTAACAAATAAACTGCAAAATTCTCCCTTAGGCTAACAAGTATTTAACAGGTTTTGAAAAAAGAAAGAATCACAGGTGTTTACTTTTAGGCCAAAATTCTTTCGAAAAATCAATCTATGAAAAAAATTATTTTACCCCTGGTCATTGCGGTAACCTCTCTTTCTGTACATATGAATGCGCAGGTGGGTGTGAATACCCAAACCCCTGCCTCCACACTGGATGTGCAGGCTAAAACCACCGGCACCTCCGCAGTGGTAGAAGGACTTCTTATTCCCAGAGTAGACCGGCAAAAAGCACAGAGCATGACGGGTGTACCCACCTCTACCATGATCTACATCAACAGCACAGCTACGGGTGCCCAGACGGGAACAGCCGCCAATATCGATGCTGAAGGCTACTATTACTTCAACGGAACAGCCTGGACAAAACTGGCAGGAAACGCACCGCCCGCCAATAATATTTACACTAATGACGGGACACTGGCTGGTAACAGAATCGTAACGCAGGGAGCTAACACTTTAGCTTTTAACAGTACTGCTACGAATGCATTCTCGGTTGATGGAAGCTCTTTCAGTGTAGATGCAGCTAATGACAGAGTGGGTATTGGTACCGGTTCTCCTTTAACAAAGACCCATATAGTGTTAGGTAACAGCACAAACGGTGTTAGTTCTGTTGGCCAGGCTAGCGCATTTAATATGGCACTACGGCTTGAAAACCCCAATAATGGGAAGGCTGTAACGCAACACTTTCTTGCTAAAAACACCAGTGGACAAAACAGAGAATTAATTATGGGTATTAATCCTGAATTGAGTACTTTTGCTTTGAGCCGTGTTGGGCAGGGTGATATCATTTTAGATTTAACCAATGGAAATGTAGGTATTGGTACGGGAACAGCAGGAGGAACCAGACTGGATGTAAATGGAGCCATAACCAATCGCGAAACTAGTTTAGCTGTAGCAAGCAATGCCGCCACGGTGCCGGCCAATACCTCGCAAGTTCAGCTTACCGGAGCTGCCACTGCCGATGTAACAATTACAGCCACTGCCGCACCCAATCCGGGCCAGCGTCTTATTGTTTACAATAATACCACGGGTAACTTTGGTGCAACCCTTAATGGAAACACAGTTCTCAATGGACAGGCGGTTGAATTTATCTATTCAAACGGTGCATGGCGTACTACAGACAATGGTGCCAGTAATCCGACAGCGCCAGTGAGCAACTTTTGGCGTCTTAATGGTAACACCGGCACTAACCCCGCAAACAATTTTATTGGCACTACCGATAATACAGGTTTTGCTATCCGTACCAATAATACGGAAAGAGTAAGGGTTGACCAAACTGGAAATGTAGGTATCGGAACAGCTGCTCCAGGCCAGAAGATGAGTGTAGTAGACGGTACTGATAACAACCAATATAGTGGCATTGCTTCTTTTTTTACCAGAAATCTTACACAGGGAGTAGGAATTGGCTATGCAGGGATACAATCTATTGGATCTAATGGTAATATTGATCTTAACCTTAATCCAAAAGCTGCAGGAAATGTCTTAATGCAAACCAATGGAGCCACAGGAAATGTAGGGATCGGAACTGGTTCTCCACAAAGAAAGCTACATGTAAACGGATCATTACAAATCACCAATGAACTTAATGTAGGAGGAAGCGGAACAGCAGCTGGAAGCGCAGGGACGGCAGGCCAACTGCTTGCCTCTGCAGGAGCGGGAGCTGCCCCTACATGGACCAATGTGACTGATATTAATACGAATATCTACACCAATGACGGATCGTTGAATGGAAACAGAACCGTAGCACAGGCAGCCAATGCATTAGCCTTCACCGGAACAGGAAATGTGGGATTAGGAGTGGCTATCCCGGCGCAGAAACTAAGTGTGGTAGATGGAGTAAATACAAATCAATACAGCGGTATTGCTTCTTTCCTTCCTGCCAATTCTACCCAGGGTGTAGGCATTGGATGGGCTGGAATCAGAAAGGTAGGAACTCAGATTAACTCTGATTTTAATATCGATGCTGCAGGAACCGGAAATATTTTTCTGCAGACACAGGCCACTGGAAATGTAGGGATAGGAACCACAACTCCTGCACAGAAATTTGTTGTAAGAGACGCAGTAAGCAGCAACGTATTCAACGGTATTGCTTCGTTTATCGCTAATGACGGGATAAGAGGAGTAGGAATAGGCTCTGAGGGATTGCAGTCTACAGGAACAGCAACTGACATCAATTTTAACATTAATTCAAAAGGAACCGGAGCTCTCGTACTGCAAACATTTAATGCTGCAGGGAATGTCGGAATCGGAACTTACACTCCACAGAGAAAACTGCATGTAGACGGATCATTACAGCTCACCAATGAACTGAACGTAGGTGGAAGCGGGGCAGCTGCAGGAAGCGCAGGGACGGCAGGACAGCTGCTTGCCTCTGCAGGTGCAGGTGCAGCTCCTAAATGGACCAATGTGACTGACATTAATACCAACATCTATACGAATGACGGATCCCTTAATGGAAACAGAACCGTAGCACAGGCAGCCAATGCATTAGCCTTTACAGGAACAGGAAATGTAGGATTAGGAGTCGCTAACCCGGCGCAGAAGCTAAGTGTAGTAGACGGGACAAATGCCAACCAATACTCCGGCATTGCGTCTTTCCTTCCTGCCAATTCCACCCAGGGAGTAGGTATTGGATGGGCTGGAATCAGAAAGGTAGGAACTCAGGTTAACTCTGATTTTAACATCGATGCTGCAGGAACCGGAAATATTTTTCTGCAGACACAGGCCACAGGAAACGCCATAATTGGAACACGCTTGGGTATAGGAACTGTTACTCCCCATGCTCCCGTGCACATTGGAGGTGGAACTGCTAACCGTAAGATCGTGTTATATGAAGAAGCAGACAATGACAGTCAGTATTTTGGACTGGGGGTGAATAACAGTGTATTCCGTTACCAGACAGGAACTGGCTCTGCCCATGTTTTCTTTGTTACTACTGGTGCCACAACTTCTAATGAACTATTCCGTATCAATGCTAACGGAAATGCCACTTTAGCCGGTTCGCTTACCCAGAATTCTGACATCCGGCTAAAAAAGGATATTGTGGATAATACGTACGGGTTAAGTGAGATTTCAAAACTTCGCACCATTAACTACAGATTTAAGGATGAGCAGAGAGGTACCGACAAAAAGATAGGCTTTATTGCGCAGGAAGTTAAAGCAGCTATGCCTGAACTGGTTTCCACCGCCAATGATGAAATGAAAACACTGTCCGTAAGTTATCCGGAAATGACGGTCGTACTTACGAAAGCAGTACAGGAGCTGCAGGAACTGGTTAAAAACCAGCAGAAACAGATCGATGAACTGAAAGCACAGATCAAGTCTAAACCATAATTTTAGACAATCCATCAAAGGCTTTTATCAACGATTCTAAAACATAAATAGTAGTTTTCCTCGGCTGTGCCTCCTTACTGATCGTTCAGGACACCACAGCTGAGGATTTTTAAAATATCCATACTCCACTTAAAAACGAATATCACAAAAGAGAAATTAAAAATACTATCCAAAAACAACAGATGATGATATGAAAATTCAGTACAGTGATCTTCCGGGAAAGACAAAGAAAGAGGTTATAGACAGATTGGGAGACGAATTTAATTTTTATCCGGACGATATCTGGATCTATCTGCTTCACCGCAATTTTTTAGGAAGAAAAACCTATCTCGTCATTTATTTTGAACATCATATCGTGATCCGGGTCAAAATTAAAAAAACCTACGGCCGCATTAAAAGATCCTGATGGTCAGAAATCATCTATTGCTAATTAAAACACAAATTATTTATACTATGGATCAGCAGGAGGGTTTTCTGTCGTGCTTTAATACATTCATCCCAAGCCCCCTCCTGTCTGATTTTACAGACCCGGAAAAAAGCTCTTGATGCTTACAAAATAAAGTAGAACTGGGAAAAAGCAGAAATTGAGGTGATTTATTTCTGTCTTCTTCAGCTGGGAACTCTTCCTTTACAATCTTCGTTTCTTCCCAGCTGAAGTTTTTATCTCTTTTACCATATAAAACCCGGGTGCTAAGCACCATTTAAATGAAAAACCTTAAAAATTCAATATGATCAGTATCAATAACAAAAACGCCATTCTACTCCGCTATTTTCTGTGGATCTCGCTTCTATTTTTGCCGGTATCAGCAGCAGCCCTGTATTTTTATCAGAGCGAAATCCTGATAATCTGCATTTTCCTGCTATTTGTTATAGGTATCGTCCGGTTTATGTTTACCGGATATGTAGAGATCACCGCCTATCATGAATATATTGCGGTCAAAGAGTATCGGATATCCGGAGGTAAGAACGCGAGGAGCTTTACTCCTATTGCCCTGGAAGATATCAGGGAGTTTTATATCAGGGAAAATACCCTTGTTTTCCATACTGAATTTGAAAGTAAGGTCAGGAATACAAGCTTTTCAGTAAAGTATTTCACGGAAAAACAGAAAAACGAACTCATAACAGCCCTTACAGAACTCATCAGGAAAAGTAAGGCTGCCTGAAAACAAATAGCTGTTCTATGCAAACCCCAGGTTAGGTAAGCCCGAAAGGAATTGTCCTATCAAAATATATTTCAGCAGGAAGGTTTTCTTTCATTTTTCATAAGCCCTATTCTTTTTTTATCTACCGAAAACCCTTCCTGTCTGATTTCTTTAAAGCCGCAGATCCCCGTTTACAGGAAAGAACCTGCAAAGTTTAAATGGAATTGATAACAAATATCTTTAAGGGATTTTCTGCCCGGTATTCAGGCTTAAAAACAAAAAACTCTCTGTACGACGATACAGAGAGTTTTTTTGTGTGCGGATGAAGGGACTCGAACCCCCACGCCTCACAGCACCAGATCCTAAGTCTGGCGTGGCTACCAATTACACCACATCCGCTGATTTTTTGTAGTAAAAGAGCTTGTCTTCTTTTGTGCTACAAATATATAAATTTTTGCCTAAAAACAAAATAAATCTTCGCAAACATGCGATAAATAAACATCTTTTTCAAACCTTCTTAAAAACTAAAAAACTCTCCGTTGAAACAACAGAGAGTTTTAGTACCCCGGGCGGGACTTGAACCCGCACGTTCTTACGAACACAGGATTTTAAGTCCTGCGTGTCTACCAGTTCCACCACCAGGGCTGGTGTGGAGCGAAAAACGGGATTCGAACCCGCGACCCCAACCTTGGCAAGGTTGTGCTCTACCAGCTGAGCTATTTTCGCATAGTGCGGATGAAGGGACTCGAACCCCCACGCCTCACGGCACCAGATCCTAAGTCTGGCGTGGCTACCAATTACACCACATCCGCTGGTTTGTTTGTTTATTTTAAAGAGCTTGCTTCGTTTTTGTGAGTGCAAATATAGGACTTTTTCATTTACCTCCAAACTTTTCAGATAAAAAAATTAAAATTCACATATTTTTTTTCCGCTCCCCCCAATATTACATTTCATTTTCTTACTTTTACAACGTTAATAATTACAATATGGAATTACAAGGAACGGTAAAGAAACTTTTTGATGCTCAGACATTTGCAAGCGGCTTTCAAAAAAGAGAAATGGTTATTTTAACCCAGGAACAGTATCCACAGCCGATAAACATAGAATTTTTGTCTGATAAAATCAGTTTATTAGATAACCTTAAAGAAGGTGAAAATGTAAAAGTGGGAATCAACATCAGAGGAAGAGAATGGGTTTCTCCACAGGGCGAAACGAAATATTTCAACTCTATTACAGGATGGAGAGTAGAAAAAGTTTCAGATATGGCATCTGAGCCTACTCAGGCTTCTCCTTCCCAGTCTGCATCGCCGGTTTCCAATGAGAATCCTTTTGCCGGAGACGATGATGATGATTTGCCTTTCTAATTAAAAGAATAAGATCAAATATAAATCCTGCTTACTCAAGTGGGATTTTTTTTCCAAAATATGGTCCGATTAGACGAAAACGAGATTTCATTCCCCGATCCTGAGCTTTATGACGGGCATGAGGGACTGATTGCTTTTGGAGGTGATCTGTCTATAGAACGTATCTGGTTCGCGTATCAGCTGGGGATTTTTCCATGGTACAATCCGGGAGAAGAGATCTTATGGTGGTCACCCGATCCCAGATTTGTTCTGTATCCTGATGAGCTGAAAGTTTCAAAATCGATGCGGAAGATCCTGAATAAAGGAATTTTCACTTTTTCCGAGAACAAAAGCTTCAGGGAAGTGATCCTGAACTGCCAGCAAGCCAGCAGAAAGGGACAGACGGGAACGTGGCTTTCTGACGAGCTGATGGAATCTTTTATCAAGCTCCATGAATACGGCCTGGCCAAAAGCATTGAAGTGTGGCAGAACGGTGAACTGGTCGGCGGTTTTTACGGCCTTCAGATCGGAAGTGTTTTCTGCGGCGAAAGTATGTTTGCGAAGGTAAGCAACGCTTCGAAAGCCGGATTCATCAATTTTGTAGAGCGCACGAAAGAAAACCTTGACCTCATTGACTGCCAGTCACATACAGAGCACCTAGAAAGCTTAGGTGCGAAAATGATTCCTAAAAAAGAATTTTTAAAAATCTTACACAAAAACAATGAACGCGGATAAAGAAAAATGGATCCTTCTGATTGTACTGACGGTTATCTGGGGATCATCATTTATTTTAATCAAAAAATCGCTGGAGCATTTCAATCCGTATCAGGTGGGAGCCTTAAGGGTTCTGATTGCCGGGATTATTTTAATGCCGATCGCGATTTCGAAATATAAACTGTTTCCGAAAGAGCATTTAAAATGGCTTATTCTGGCAGCATTTACCGGAAATTTCATTCCGATGTTCCTGTTTCCTATCGCGGAAACGGAAGTGAGCAGCAGTATTGCGGGAATTATCAACTCGATGATGCCTATTTTTGTGATTATTGTGGGCGCGCTGGTCTGGAAATTTGATACGACGAAAAAACAGATCATAGGGACCCTGATAAGCTTTGCCGGGGTCTGCCTGCTTGCCTTCGGCGGTGATGGCGAAGGCGGGAAGTTCAAGCTGGTTCCGATCCTGCTTTTACTGCTGGCCACCTTATGCTACGCGATGAGCACTACAACGGTAAAATCTAAGCTTATGGGAGTTTCTTCCACGATTTTATCGGCGTTTGTGTTTTCTTTTGTTCTATTTTTCCCTTCCGTTATTTCTTTGGCATTTACGGGTTTCTTTTCGACATTCACTTTTAATGAAGACAATATGACGGGGCTGATGTTTGTAGGTCTTTTATCCGTTTTTGGAACGGGACTGGCCATGACTTTGAATTACCGTCTTCTGAAGGTGTCTACGCCTTTATTTGCCTCTACGGTAACTCTGCTGATGCCTATTGTTGCTATTATCTGGGGCTTTCTGGATGGTGAAAAACTGAGCGTATTACAGTTTGCAGGAGCAGCCGTTATTATTGGTGGATTAATATTTTTAAGGTCTAAATCCGGCATTGTAAAAAAGTAAGCCTGGCTTTTTTATACTTTCTGCGGATCTGTTTTGACACTAAGCTTTTACTTTAGATGTTGCTAAATGTAAAGGAAAGCGAAGAGTTCTACTACGTCGCTGATGAAGCGAATGACCTTGCGCTTATTAAAACACTAATTTCACAAATGTTTTTCACGAATGACACAATGTCTTTGACATAATGGTAATATTTGTGGTTGTACTTGTGGTAAAAAATAAGAGCTCATTTGACGCAAAGTTTATGAATGATGCTTTTTAGTTTGAGAGAAGCAAAGGGTGGCGATTTCATCGCTGACTAAGCTTGTGGGTAGTGTGGACGCTTCAAGCAAAGTTTGTTATTTCTGTAAACTTTAATGCTTAGCAATATTTAACATCGCATTGTTTTGTTTTAAACATAAAAATCCTGCATCGCTGCAGGATTTGTTATTTTATTTAGTTATTAAGACATACCTATTCCAATATTACTTTTCCCTTTTTATAATAAATGCTGAATCTATTTGTTCCATCCCAATATTTGAATAAAAATTCATGGCATTTGGTGAGGAATGAAGGATTAATTTGCATTCATTACCAGCCAGTTCTTTTGTAATTTTCACCAGCTCTTTCCCGATGCCTTTTTGCTTATATTCATTTCTTACACATAAATCGGAAAGGTAGCAGCAATAACAGAAGTCCGAAATGGATCTTGCCAATCCAACTAATTTGTCTTTAGCCCAAGCTGTTACAACAATATCAGCATTATCGTGCATCTTTTTTATTCTATCTGTGTCTTCCCTATCAGCAATTGGAAAATAATCAGAACAGTTATATAAGTCTATGATCTCTTTAATATCAGGTATACTATCTGTTTTATAAATAATTTTCACTTTTATACTTGTTTTTATGAACTTGATAATAGTTTTCCTGTTATTTATCACAGAACCCGTCTTCCTAAGAATTCTTCTTTTTTACCTTCGCTTTGACTTTTTTTACCTCATCCTTAATGAATGGATATTTCTTCTGCATATCCGTGGCCAGAGATGAATCGATGCTTAAAGCTTTCTGAAGGGATTCGGTTCCTTTATCCGGGTTTCTCAGGTTGAAATAGCAGTTGCTCAGCTGGTAATACAGCTCTGCCCTGTCATGCACCTTAATGGCTTTGTCCAGAATAGTCACCGCTTCTTCATATTCTCCGAGAAGCATCAATACTTCCGAATAGGCATACCAGTTGTAAAATCTTGAAGGTTCAGCATCTACCAGCTTTTTCAGGCAGGCAAGGCTTTCTTCAAATTTCCCGGAATCTATGAAGAGAAACGCCAGTCTTTTCTGATAGTCAAGATTGCTGTCATTAAGCTGGGTAGCTTCTTTTGCAAAATGCAGAGCTTCTTTCATACCGCCCATTTCTTCATACAGATAAGACTGCTCCATCATCGCCAGATAAAACTGAGGGTCTTCTCTCAGCGATTTCTGAAATGCATTGAGTGCCATAATGGACTGTTTCTGTGCTTTGTAGCACAATCCTATCTTATAAAATGTGAATGCTTTGGTATATTCAAGCTCAAGCATTTCCTCATATACTTCCACCGCCTTCTGGTACTGTCCCAGGGCTTCGTAGCAGGCAGCTTTATTGGCATATACTCCTACCGAACTGGAATTGATCGCCAGCAGATAATCATATCCTTTAATGGCTTCTTCGAAGTTCTTTCTGTTGAAGTAAAACTGTCCGTATTCGAACCATGCGGTTTCGGAATAGGCAAATTCATCTAAATATTCATTAAGAAAGGCAATAGCCTCATCGCTCTTATTCAGATCGCTGAAACAGATCATGCAGTTTTCAAGTGAATACTCGTCTGTAGGATCTTCTTTCAGTGCTTTTCTGTAGTGTTTAAGAGCGTTAAAGGGATCTCCCAGGTTTACAAATTCGTCCGCAATAAAGTTGTGAAGGAAGTTCTCTTCTTCTTTCAGTTCTAATGCTTTTTTGCAGATGTCAATGGCTTTTCTGGGGTTTCCCAGGTTCGAATAATACTTCGCATAGCAGACCAGAAAGTCTGTATTTTCCATGGAAGAACCTTTCAGTTCATCTATGAGTTCTTTTGCGGTATTATAGTCTTCCCATTCCAGAAGAATCTCAAGTCTTTTGATCTTGATATCCAATGAATTGGGATGGAGCTTTAGTCCATAATTAACAGCATTGTCTGCGTAGTTAAAATCACCCAGCTCCAGATAATAAACAATGATGTCTTCCAGCTCTTCGGTGTCGAAGTAGAATTCATCATTATTTTCCATCATTTCCTCGAACTTCTTTACAAGTTCATTTCCAAAATACTCTTCCAATAGTGTCGTCTTTGTCAGCCTGATGTCTGAATATGCTTTACAAACCCCGGCAAACTTTTAATTAATAATAACCTCTGAAACTGAAATTCAAATGTTTATGCAAAGTTGCAACTTTTTTTTGAATTAATTTTTCATAAATTTCTATATTAAAGATAGTAAAAAAAGAAAACAGATAAAAGGATTGTGGATAAAAACCGGAAAATGTGATTAAATAACCTGAGTTCGGGGGAAAAAGTTAAGACTAAAAGGCCAGGAAGCTGGAGGATGGAAGAGGGAAGTTACTATTAGACAATGATTTAATCATTTCCTTTTAAATTGATTGATGGAGTTTAAGAAAATTGAATA
The DNA here is from genome assembly GCF_016745235.1 of Chryseobacterium endalhagicum. Classification (GTDB taxonomy): domain Bacteria; phylum Bacteroidota; class Bacteroidia; order Flavobacteriales; family Weeksellaceae; genus Chryseobacterium; species Chryseobacterium endalhagicum. The sequence continues at coordinate 369,434 of NZ_JAELVM010000002.1, forward strand.
AAACCACACGGTATTTCTGTTTTGGCTTCAATAACTTCCCTCTTCCATCCTCCAGCTTCCTGACCCTATACCCGAACCCAGATTAAATAATTATGAACTTTTTTCTATCCGTTTTCCACAAAAAAAGAACGGAGCATTTCTGTTCCGTTCCTATTGATTTAAATTAAGCTTTTAATTTTAGCAATGATGTCATCACCCAGCTTATCTGCTTCTTCCTGTGAATGGGCTTCAGTATAGATCCTGATAATAGGTTCCGTATTGGATTTCCTAAGGTGAACCCAGTTCTTTTCGAAATCTATTTTCACTCCGTCAATGGTGGAAACCTGCTCGTTCTGGTATTCCTTTTCCATTTTGGCTAAAATATCATCCACATCGATCTCCGGGGTCAGTTCTATTTTCTTTTTCCCCATAAAGTATTCCGGATATCCGGCTCTTAATTCGGAAACTGTTTTGTTTTCTTTGGCGAGATGGGTTAAGAACAAAGCTGCTCCTACTAAAGAATCTCTTCCGTAATGAAGGTCTGGGTAGATAATTCCTCCATTTCCTTCGCCTCCGATTACTGCATTCTTTTCTTTCATTAAATTCACCACATTCACTTCTCCTACAGCACTTGCAAAATATTCTGAGCCATGGTTTTCTGCCACATCCCTCAGGGCACGGCTAGAAGAAAGATTGGAAATTGCGGCTCCTTTTTTATGTTTTAGCAGATAATCTGCCACTGCGACCAAAGTATATTCTTCGCCGAACATTTCTCCTTTTTCGTCAATAAGGGCTAATCTGTCTACATCAGGATCCACTACGATTCCTAGATCTGCATTTTCCTTTTTTACGAGTTCGCAGATATCTCCCAAATGTTCTTTCAAAGGTTCGGGATTATGCGGGAACTGTCCGTTCGGTTCGCAGTATAGTTTTACGGTTTCACAGCCCAGCTTATCAAGAAGCATCGGAATCGCGATTCCTCCTGTAGAGTTCACGGCATCCAGAACCACTTTAAATTTTTTAGCTTTAATGGCTTCCACATCTACCATCGGAAGATCAAGAATCTGCCGGATATGAATATCAAACGCATCCTCTCTGGTTTCATATGTTCCAAGATCGTCTACCTCAGCATAGTTGAAGTCTTCACTTTCAGCAAGAGCCAGTACTTTCGCTCCGTCCTCTCCATTGATAAATTCTCCTTTGCCGTTCAGCAGTTTCAGGGCGTTCCATTGTTTTGGGTTGTGGGAAGCGGTAAGGATAATTCCTCCGTCTGCATTCAGTTCGGGAACCATTATTTCCACCGTTGGCGTTGTGGAAAGTCCCAGATCCACTACATTGATTCCCAATCCCTGCAGGGTAGCGGTCACCAGTGAAGAAACCATTCCGCCGGAAATTCTGGCGTCTCTTCCTATGACAAGGGTTAAATTCTTTTTATTTTGTGTATTCTGAAGCCAGGTTCCGAATGCAGAAGCAAATTTCACCACGTCCAGAGGCGTCAGGTTATCATTTACTTTCCCTCCGATAGTTCCTCTGATCCCGGAAATAGATTTAATTAACGACATTCTATACTATATTTTTAATTGGTTTTATTCGGGGCAAAGATACTTAAAAGACTTATAAGTTAACCTGCGTTCGTGATAAGACCTTTCTGTTTTTATCATAAGGTCAGGAAGCCCGAAGCGCGAAGAAGGAAGTCATATAAGCCAAAACAGAAATACAGTGTGGTTTTATTAATTTTTCTTAAACTGCTTCAACTGGTTAACTTAAAGGCACCCGTTTTATATGATGTCCGCTAGTAACTTCCATCCTCCATCTTCCTGCTTCTACCCTAGCTATAAAATGGGAATCTTTTTCTGAATCCTGTCATAATTCCTCTCCACCACTTTTGGCGGAGGAAAACGGTAACCTATATACAACAGACCGTAAAGGTTATTATTCTGTACGTTCTGATCTTTTGTTTCATTATAAGCTGAAGCATTCATATTGAATTTTCCACCGAACAGAAAACGGTCTGTATTATATCCTATATGAAGTCCCGTAGCAAATCTGAGGGTCAGGTATTGTTTATTTTCTTTATTTGATTTTGAGCCGTCGCTGTTGATATCCCAGTCGCTGGAAAACATTCCTCCGAACCCTAATGCTATATTAGGCGCAATATTCACTCTTTTTTTGCTGCCCAGCACCCAGTTGTAAAAATACCCCATGCTGGCTCCGAAACTGTACTGCGTTCCTTTGCTTTTCCTGCCATCCAGAATATCCCTGAATACAGAAAGGTCATAATCCAGAATCGGCACCCAGCTTCCACGGCTTTCCTTCTGCCATTCTCCTTGGGTATAAATGCTTTTCAGTGAGAAATTATCTTTCAGAACATACGCGGTAGAGCCTCCGAAACTCTGAACCCTGAGATCAGGAAACTGAAGATACGGATCCCTCCCTTCTTTCCATTCCGGATAAAGATCGCTCATATTTTCTATGTAAAACCCTTTTACATTTTTGTAGTAAACGGTCTGGATAAATTTTTTAGGGAAAAGCCTTAATCTCAGGTCTGCGTAAGAACTGCTGCCTTTCAGTGCATCATCATTATTACCCGGCAGAAAGCCTGGCGTAAATGAAATGGTGGCACTGATGATCCTGTAATCAATGGAAAAGGAAGCTCTTGTTTTGTTATTGATGGTAAGGATGGTTTCCAACGGTTTGTCCTCAGGGCCTTCCGTTAAAACATATTTTTCAATATTGGTATCCAGATTGACGCGCACCATCACCTGATCTGCATAAGATTTGATTTTGGCGGTATCTGTCTGGGCTTTTACCAGAACGGCTGCAAGAGAACACAAAAAGACGATGGCTGATTTCGGTCTCAATTGAAATGGTTTTAGTTTTCAGGATATGAAATTACTATAATTTTTTCAATTAAAAGCCTGTTACAGGATTACGAGCATCCGCAGTCTTTGTCGCAGCTGTTTCTTTTGGAGCTGAATTTTTTCGGCGCAAAGTTTTTTCTGAGTACCTTAAATAAAGAGTAGCAGGCAAATGCAACGATCAGTACGATAATCACGTACTGAAAAATCAGTGAAGTATCCATTATTTTAAAATCTGATAAGCTATCAACGACACAAAATATGCCAAACCGGTCATCATCGCTACCTGAAAGCCGGTCCATTTCCAGCTTTTGGTTTCTCTGTAGACTACTGCAAGTGTGGAGACACACTGCATTGCAAATGCATAGAATAAAAGTACGGAAATCCCGGTTGCAAAGCTGAACACTTTGTCACCATTAGGCTTTACGTCTCTTCTCATTTTATCAATTACTTTCACTTCCGGAGCATCATCTTCCAGGCTGTACAGGGTAGACATGGTTCCTACGAAAACTTCTCTCGCTACAAAGCTGGTAAGGATTCCCACCCCCATTTTCCAATCGTAACCCAAAGGTTCAATAAGCGGTTCGATTCCTTTCCCCATTTTAGCAAGATAAGAGTGATCCAGCTCCACATCGGCTGCCACAAACTGATCCGGCTTCTGTTTAGGCCCAAAATAGCTTAAAAACCAGATGATGATACTTACCACAAAAATGATTTTTCCTGCTCCTGTAACGAAATCCCATACTTTACCCAAAACCATTTTCAGATCATACCCGAAAAGAGGTTTTTTATAGGTCGGAAGGTCCATTACCAGATAGGTTTTACCTTCATTTTTGATAAATCTTTTAAGGATTGCTGCTGAAAATAATGCTACAAGGAACCCGAGAAGGTACATTCCCATCAGCACGAGTGCTTTATATTTAATTCCAAGGAAGGTTCCTTCTGAAATAATAAGTCCTATAATAATACTATAAACCGGAAGCCTTGCTGAACAGGTCATAAAAGGCGTTACCAAAATGGTTAAAAACCTTTCTCTTACATTCTCAATATTTCTCGTGGAGATCACAGCCGGAATAGCACACGCTGTTCCTGAAACCAGCGGCACAATACTTTTCCCGTTGAGCCCGAACGGACGGAGAAGTCTGTCCATCAGGAAAACCACTCTTGCCATATAGCCTGAGTCTTCCAGTAAATAAAGGAAGTACAGTAAAATCCCAATTTGCGGGGCAAAAACTACAATCCCGCCAATTCCGGGAACAATCCCATTAGAAATCAAGGAGTTGACAGGTCCTTCCGGCAGATGTTCAGCGGTAAAAGCTGTTAGCCATGAGAAGAAATCATCGATCCAGTTCATCGGATATTCGGCCAGAAAGAATACGCTCTGGAAAATAATCAGCAGGATCATCAGGAAAACCACGTAGCCCCAGAATTTATGAACGAGTATTTTATCTAATTTTTCGGTCAGAAGTTCTTTGAACTGCGGTTTTTTAGAGATAACATCGGCTAATATTTTATCTACGTTCTGATATCTTCTTACGGTTTCCTGAACCTGAAGTCTTTTGGGAACCAGGCTTTTGGAATCCGGTCCGTTCAATTTGTCGTGTATGGATTCTATTCTTCCCAGATCTGATCCTAAAGAAAGGCTCATCCAGGCTTTATATTCGTTATCAATGCCTTTGTGGGCAGCAATTTTCTGAATAAAATCTTTGTGTTCGTTCGGGGTTTCAAAAGAGCTTTTGTCTGCCTTTACAAAGTTGTTTGTCAGGACAGCTTCTTTGATCTCCTCTATACCCAGCTGTTCTTTAGCATTGGTCTGAATAATTTTAATTCCCAAAGCATCAGAAAACTTCTGAATATCAATCGTAATTCCTCTTCTTTCGGCCTGATCAATCTGGTTCACCACCAGAATCATAGGAACACCAAGGTCCTGTATCTGCTGAAACAGAAGCAATCCTCTCTTTAAGCTCAAGGCTTCAAGAATGTAAATCACCCCTGCATAGTTTTTCTGTTCGTCAATAAGAAATTTTGAAAAAATAGCCTCATCTTCTGAGCTTGGATACACGCTGTAGGAACCCGGAAGATCCACTACCTCAACCTCTTCATTTTTATAGCTATAGTTTCCGGAATGGCTCGCAACAGTAACGCCTGCATAATTTCCGGTTTTCTGCTTTTTGTTGCAAAGTGCATTGAAAACCGTAGACTTCCCCACATTAGGATTCCCGACTAAAAGGACCTGTTTTTTCTTATTTTCCTGCATTAATTCAATTCTTCAACAATGATATAATTTCCTTCTTCTTCACGTAAAGCAATGCGGCTTTTTTCTTCTCCAAATTCCACATACATAGGACCATTAAACGGCGCCTGATACAGGATCCTGAAAATGGTTTCCGGCAGAAGCCCCATTTCGATGATCTTGTTTGGCATCTTAAGGTGATCGTTATCATAACCCAAAATTTTTCCCATTTTGTTTTTTGGGAATCCGCTCAATTTATGTAAGTCCTTATCTTTCAAAACCTGCTTTTTTTGTAAAGGCAAATATACGCTATTTAAATTTAATCTAAATAACGGGAGATATGAAAGAAATCAACCCAAATACATTGCTGTACCTGGGTTGATTTTGAATATAATTTAGTTGATATGAATGCTTATTTTTTCTTTTTCTCCTGATTTTGTGCAGATGAAATTTCTATCGGATTATCATTGGCACTGAAGAAGTCTTTGTAACCCTTTTCCTGTTTTTTCATCATATCTCCAACGGTTCCGTCCATTCCCGGAATTGTTTTGGACATCATTTCCTGCGTCATCATTGGTCTTACCGTTGCAAAAGGATCTTTCTTAAAGTCATTAAATGTTTTCTCAAACTTGTCTCTTGGCATTTCTGTCACTTTTAAACCTAAATTTGAAAGTTTTTCCATGTAAGTTACTTCATCCCAATCCGGAACTTTTTTGTTTCCTTTAAGAACCCAAGAATAGTTTTTGCCCTCATCTTCAATCTTTACGATCAAGCCTGGAAGTCCTGAAAATTTATACGGTCCATCCTGGAAAGGAAGGTCTGAGCTGAACCACGCCGTCCATTTTCTTCCACCGAACTCTGTTGTTGCTTTCTGAGCGTTATAAGCCCCTATTTTTGCTTTTTCATCAGAAATTTTCCAATCGAATTTTGCAGGTTCATCGTAGCCAATAGTCATTGGAGAAAATCCGCTTGCAATTCTTTCAATATACCGGATTTCCATATTGGGATAAGTTTTCACAATTTTTTCCGAAAACTTCGGCATCTTGAAAGATTTCGACAGATCTTTAAAGACTCCGGCCTTCTGCATTGCTTCAATTTGAACTTTTAGAATTGAATCTTGTCCAACGGCTGTAAAGTCTCTGTAAACGGATCTGCCCTTAACAATATCAAGAGTCATGACTACATTATCCAGCTTTGCAGAATCTTTTTTCGGTTTAAAAGTCAACTCGTAAAAGAAACGGTTTGCTGTTTCTTTTGATTCTTTGGAATCCTGCGCCGATGCAAAGGCAAAAAGGGCGATAAAGAATACAGAAAATAGTTTTTTCATTGTAATACTGTTTATAGAATTAGTTCCTGATTGATGAAATATGTTACACTTTTTTTTCCGAAAATTTTTCATCTAAAACATAAACAATTGATAATTAAGTAAATAAATGTCTTTTTCTTATAAAGGAATACTGAAAGTTGTTGTGGTTGTCCTTGCCCAGGTTTAAAACCTTGGCAAGGATATTTCGAGGCTTTGTCCCGAGTTTATTAAACAAATTACCTTTCCGGGATTCTTGTTAAAATTATGATTCCGTTAAAACATTTTCCGTTTCAAAAGACTTACCTTTAAAGTACTTAAAAACAAAATATTATGGATACTTTATCACAATTTAAAGATGAACTTGAAACGGAGTACCAGACGACCAGGAAGTTTTTCGAGGCTTATCCGGAAGGACTGAACGACTACGCTCCTCATGAAAGAAGTATGAAAATGATGCACCTTGCCACCCATATTTCGGAAATTTTCGGATGGCCGGACACGATGCTTAAAACATCTGACCTGGATTTTGCAAAAGGTGATTATCAGCCGAAAAAGCTTTCAACAAAAGAAGACCTTCTTCAGGTACTGGATGAGAATTTCAAATCTTCACAGGCCGCTCTTGATCAGGCCAATGAGCAAGATCTCAACGAATTCTGGGCATTAAAAAACAATGGTCATGAAGTGGCAAAATGGTCCAAATACGGCTCCATCCGCCATTCTTTAAACCAGGTTACCCACCACAGAGCCCAACTAGGGGTTTATTACAGATTGAATAACATTCCTCTTCCGGGAAGCTACGGACCTTCTGCAGATCATCAGAGCTTTTAAAAGAACAGAATATATCTCAAACAAAAAACCAATCCCGCGGGATTGGTTTTTATTATTTATTTAAAGTTGAATTTTACGGTAAACATTACCTGGCTTGGGCGGAGTTGATATCTTGTATAGGTAATATTTGTAGTATTAATATCATAGGTCTCAAATACTTTCTTATTGGCAATATTCATCCATTTAAGCTCAAAATCAATTTTCTTTTTTGCCCAGGTAAATTGATAGGATACATCATAGAATCCATTGCGGTATTTTTGATCTGCGGCATTTGTATTTACCTGATCCCAGTTGAACCCAATCGTATGGTCTTCAACAGGATAGAAAAACACGCCCAGATTATGTGTAAATCCTGTTCTGATGGCGCTGGAGTTTATATTCCCTGTACTTTTCTGTTTTGTTCTGGAAATACTTGCATTATAATCTACACTCATCCAGCTGAAATACGTATTGTTGAATTTAATTCCGTAAGACTGGCTGTTGTTGTTATTGGTATAAGAAGCATTATTTAAGAAAGCATCAGATTTGGTTGTATTATTACTGTAGCTAAGGGAAGCATTGGTCTTGAATTTAGGGAAATACTTTCCTACTTCAGCAGTATATCCATTATTTAAAACATGATTATCCTGCTCTATATATTTCATGATGGTATATCCTGGTCCATTGATGGTAGGGTTGGAAATCAGGTTTCTTTTGGCATCAGAAAATCTATAATTAATATTAAAGAACAGATTATTCAGCGGGTTTCTGTACTCTATTCTTGTTCCTGCAGATTTATTATTGTTCTGAGGAATAGGATTATTGATATCCATTGCATTAATACTGCTTGGTGAAGTCATCAGGAATCCTGAATAAGCCGTATTTATTTCTCCAAAATTATTGTTGATATTCGCATTTACCGAAGCTTTCCAGAAAGAAGCAAAAGAATACTGAGCAAAAACATTTGGCTCAAAAGTAACTTTATTTACTGTTTTTGAAACGCTTCTCATTGGGTCTTCTGCTTTAATATTATTAGAATTTACAGGAAAGTTGGCATACAACATCCAGGATTCGCTCTTATAATTTACCCCTAAACTTCCATAAGGTGTTGCCGTTGTATATTTCAGATCATTACTGTATGCTGATGGAAGCACGTCTGTTGTAGTAATATTTGATAAATCTGAAACTAAATCTGTTGTTTTAAAATTAAATCCGACTTCCGGAGTAAATGTCCATCCTTTTTTTGAAAAACCAATATTGGCAGAATGGTTCGCTTCAAAACTTTTTAATCTTAAATTCTGGCGAACAAAATTACTTGATGATGGTGTAAATCCAGGAACATCTAAATAAGATGCCGGCGAAATTTCCAGATTCTGCTTATCGGTCTGATAACTCAAAAAAGACAAGACATTCACCATTTTTTCTTTCCATGGAATGATGGTACTCAATGAGTTCTGAAATGATGTTGTAGGAGATTCCAATGCTTCATCTGCATGTCTCAATTTGCCATCCTTAACATCTGTTCTGTCAACAATTCCTCTGTCTGCATTCCAGTATTGGGAAAAGCTTGTCGTGTTTTTAAAGAATCCTTTTTTAGCATTCTTTGTAAATATCAATTCCCCTTTCGCTTTATCCGTATAAAAATTATTAAAAATATTGGTGTAATTAGAGCTTCCTCCAAAGTAATCCGTCTGACTGTAAGATTCTCTTTCAACAGCATTGTTGGTATAGTTGGCATTCGCTTTAAGCTCCCACTCTTTCTTTTTATCAATATTGGTAAGGTAGTTTGCCGACAGGTAATGTACATTGTTCATCAGATATCTTTTTACCGGAAGGTTTGGAGTACTTGCATTTTCTACATTCAGCCAGTCATTTTGAGAAGCATTGATTCTTCTTCCTTCAAATCTGTTTCCGAATGCCAGGATATTTCCTTCATTTTCCACCTGCTCACCCATATTATTGGTTTTATAATTCACTACCCACTGGCTTTTCTGTCCGAAAAACATGGGTGTTAACTTAACATTCCATAGCCATGGCTCTCCAAATCCGGTTCCTACTTCTCCTCTACCGGTCATGGTCACAGAGTTTTTAAGTTTGATATTAATAGCTGCCTGTTCAGACGGCACTTTATCCTGAAGGATTTTTACCGGCTGGTGGTTTTCAAGAACTTCCACTTTCTGTACGGCGTCTTTCGGAAGAGAGTTGTTGATGGTTCCATAGCCTCCTTCCATCAGGTCTTTTCCGTTCACATAGAATTTATTGATCGCGTTGCCCTGATAAAGAATACTTCCGTCTTTATTGACTTCAATACCGGGGATTTTTCTCATCACATCGGCAAGCGTTCTGTCGCCTTTGCTGTCAAAAGCTTTAAGATCATAAGCAATGGTATCGCCTCTCGCTGTGATCATTTTGGTTTTCAGCTGTACTTCTTTTATTTCTGTAGCTTCAGACTGCATTTTGAATGTCAGGGCCTGGTCGCTGTTGCTGATCTGTTTGGTCAGAGGTTTTTGGTTGAAGGCTTTCACTTTCAGGTCTACGTTGGGTTCTGCGGAAGTGAAGGTTACTTTGTATTCCCCTTTAGAATTGGTGATCCCATAGGCCAGAATAGCATCCTTACCCGGTTCTTCTATGGTAACACTGGCACTTGGAATAGCTACCCCGTCTTCATCGGTAATTTTCCCTGACACTGTCTTCTGTGCCAATGTAAGCACTGTAAAAAACAGCATCAGAAATAAGGATATCTTTCTTTTCATAATTTATTATTTGCCTAATTAGTTCGTCGGTTGTATTTTTTGTTACACTTTTTATAAAGATGTATTTTAAAGAAAAAGGTTAAATGTTTTTAACACTATAAAACTAGTGATATTTTTTAAATACCCAAGCCTTTCGAAAAAAATTTAGCATACTTGCCTAAAATAAAGGGTTAAGCGTTCCCTGATTAAGAATTTTCAGGTTTTGAATAGCGATCTGTCAATTTTATTTTATATTTAGGTTTGGTATGCTGATTCTTTAAATTCTGTTTCAGCATTTTGAAAACAGATCATTCAGTTTTTTTACCCGGATGTAAGATTTCCGGATAAAATATGGTCTTATATGAAGTAAAAACCAGAGGGTTTGGCTTAAAGAATCATTTTTAAAATTCTTATTTAGTCTAAATAGTTAAAAATGATTTGAATCATAGATTAAAAAAAAATTAAACCCTGATTCATATATATTTATTTAATAATTTTGTAACATAAAATTTATAGAATGGGAATTATTTTAAAGCCTATAGATGTTGTAGATGATATTACTCAGGAAGAGTTTATGGAAAAATATCTAAAGCCCAGAAGGCCCGTTGTCATTAAAAATATGGCAAGAAAATGGCCTGCCTATCAGAAGTGGACTATGGATTATGTAAAGGAAGTGGTAGGTGATGTGGAAGTTCCTCTTTATGATTCTAAAAAAGCCGATCCTGCCGCTCCCATCAATACACCCACTACAAAAATGAAGTTCGGAGATTATATAGACCTCATCCAGAGAGAACCTACCGATCTTAGAATTTTCTTTTTTGACCCGATAAAACATGCCAATAAGTTAATGGACGATTTTATTGCCCCTAAAGAGCTTATGGGAGGTTTTCTGGACAAATATCCTTCTATGTTTTTTGGTGGAAAAAGTTCTGTAACGTTCCTTCATTTTGATATTGATATGGCACATATATTTCACACGCACTTCAACGGAAGAAAGCATGTGAAGCTGTTTGAATATAAGTGGAAAGAAAGGCTGTACAGGCTTCCATACGCTACCTACGCACTGGAAGATTATGATATTGACAATCCAGATTTTGAAAAATATCCCGCCTTAGACGGCGTAGAAGGAATTGAGTGCTTCCTGGAACACGGGGACACCCTTTTCATGCCTACAGGCTGGTGGCACTGGATGAAATACCTGGACGGAAGTTTCTCCATTTCTCTCAGAGCATGGGACAAATCCTGGGCTGTAAAAGCTCACTCCATTTGGAATCTTACGGTTCAGCGTAAATTTGACGATATTATGAAGTCCAATTTTAAAAATAAATACATGGACTGGAAGGAAAAAGCAGCCGTAAAAACCGCAGAAATGGCCTTGAAAAGAGGCTTACCAAAATAAACAAAAAGACGTTTCAATAAGAAGCGCCTTTTTTATTGTTGAATATTCAGAAGAAGTTCTTCCATATTTCTCGTTACCTCGTTGCAGGAAAAGCAGGCTTCTTTTCCATCCTGAGAAAACCATCTGCACTGCGACCGGATCGGGCAGTATGACAGCTCGGTTTCTTTGTGAATATCTAAATTCTGAACCTTTCGGGAAAGGGAACATTTGGATTCTTCCTTATCCCACTGTGCACAGCCTTTCTCAACACATTTTCCTGTAAACCGGAACCTTTGCTCCAGGCTGTTTTTATCTTTATTCTGTTCCAGAAAATCTTCTGTGACGGTGAGGGGCGTGATAAACTGTACCTTCCCGTCTTTCCCAACAACTCCAAAAAGCTGTGCCCCAACTTTTCCAACATAACTGGGACACATTTTTTTTGAAGCAGAAGAATCAGCCTCCATATCTTTTTATTTGAGACTGAATGTCTTTGATCTGGCTCTGAATATCAATTCCAGGCTTGAAAATAAGGATTCCCCACGGAAACCAGTCTTTTATTTTCATTGGTTTTATCAGTCCTTTGAAGTCTCTGTGAGCTCCGAAAGCCTGTGTATTGTCAATCTTTGAAAGTTCAGAAAGTACTACATTCTGTATTCCCCTGTCGATGTTCTTCAACTGTTCATCGGTAAGATCCACGCCTTCCAATGAAACGAAAAATTGCTTTTTAGTGGCCATAACTATAGTTTTTATTGGTTTTATAAAGCAAAGTTCGGCAGAGTCTGTTCTAAAGTCATCAGGAAAAACACCCTTTCTGCGTAGGTGAAAAACCCGAAAATTAATTACTGATTATCAATATTTTAAATGTTTTTTTCTGTTGGAAAATCGCAAGGACGCAAGTTTTTTTTAAGGGGAACTGTTTTAAGACGCAAGAAAATCAGAGATTTTCAGCAAGGTGGATCATTGGTAAGATTACTTTGTTGCAATGTTAATCAAATAAAATAGCTGATTCATTTTATCGGTGATCGATGTTTTGCTGTAAAACCTTATTTTCAAATATTTGCGTCATTGCAATGTTCCAGCTATACATAAAGATCAAACAGGTTTCATCCATAAAAAGTTTATAAGATTCTGTAAACCGGATACTGTCTGAACGTTTTTCCTTCGAAATAAGGAGAATTTCTGTAAATCCAATCCAGCTGGGCTGTTCCGTCGTCTGCAAATTTTTTATCTGATGCTTTTTTCGCCTCAAAAGCGTCTTTTAACTTTTTATCCGTTCTCAGTAATTCTGAAGCGGTATCTTCAAAAATATAGGCTGAATAATATTCTTTCTGAGCTAAAATTCCATCAAAGAAATTCCAGTTAAAAAATGAGTCTAAAGCCTCAGGTTCAATGGTTTCAATGATGTATTTTACGCCAGGCTGATCTGTAGAAATTAAATAATCTCCGGACAGGAAAGTTTGGCTTCTTTTTGTTGTTTCAACGGTCGTATCGTAATGAAGATAATGTCCTTCGTAAGGATTTTTCACCGTTTTAAAGTCTTTGATTGTATAAGACTCTACTTCTGCCGTACTGTCTTTTTTAAGAGCAGTCATTCTGATGTTATTTCTTTTCAGTTCTTCAATCACCCGGTATTGAGACTGCGGAATGATATAGTATTTTGGAATTGTAATATATCCGGTAGGAACAGCTGTGGTAAAGAGTTTGATCTTCTTGGTAAACGGTTTATTTCTGTCGTAATACAGCCTTGGTTTTCCGGAAATCTCACTCGGTTTATATTTCCCTTCATATCCTTTGAAATCCATGGTCGAAAATTTTGTAGAATCTATTTTCCAACGGATTCCGTACTGCATTCCAGCTTTGTACTGCTTTAAATTTTCGAGGCGAAGCTGTTTTATCTTTCCATAATCTTTATCCAGATTCTGAAGATTTACCAGCATATATTTGTACGTGGCATCTACCCTTTTATTGTAAGGTTTCAGCATATGCGTTTCAGGAACGGTTCCCAATGAGTTGAACAAGGAAGTATATCCGGTAGAGTATCTGGGCGAATCTTCAAAAGCGGCAAATCCTTCGTCCGGAACATCCCCATGGATATTTACATAAGGTGTACTTTCATAGCCTAGTTTTTTCATGTCTTCGAGGTTTTTAGCCTGATAGTCATTGTAGAAGTAGTTTCCCAATGTATTTCCAAGGCGCTCCTTAAAGGTTGAAATGTAGGTAAAAATATACTGATAATCAGCTCCGTTGCTTACATGGTTATCTATAAAAACATCCGGCTGCAGCCACTGATAAATCTCCTGAAAACTTCTGGCATTCTTTGAATCCGCTTTAATGAAATCCCTGTTCAGGTCATAGTTTCTGGCATTTCCTCTGAAACCATACTGTTCCGGACCATTTTGATTGGCTCTTGAGAAAGATCCTCTGTTCAGCATTCCGCTCACATTATAAGCAGAAATGGCCGCAATAATGAAGTTCTGAGGCGTCTTTATTTTCTGGGCCGCCAGATCACGCATCAGCATCATGGTAGCATCTATTCCATCAGGTTCTCCCGGATGAATCCCGTTATTGACAAAGAGAACAGCTTTATCTTTCCGCAGTTTTTCAATATTTTTTTCAGGAAAAGGATTGTAAATGACCACATAAATAGGTTTTCCATTGTCATCTTCCCCTTTTTTAAGGTATTGAATGGTGCTGAATTTTTTAGCCAGATCCTGGTAATAGGCATTCATTTCTTCATAGGTAACCGTTTGGTTTTTATTTCCTTTTTCAAAAGGGGTTTGAAATGAATTCTGAGCTAAAAGAAGGGAAGAGCTTAGGAAAATAAAGAGATATTTCAATTTCATTGGAGCAGTTTTGATTTTCAAAATTACTTAAATTCCTGGGAAAAGGGTTAAAAAGCGGAAGGGTAAAACGGGAAAGTGATAAAAATTGTACGTGGGCTGTTGAAAAGGGTTGGGGAAACGCGAGGGCGCAAAAGGTTTTTATTATGATGCTGTTTTAAGGCGCAAGAAAATCGAAGATTTTCATTTTGAATTAGTATTGAAATCTGTAAGATCTGTTTAATCTGCGGGAGATAAAAATTAATCTTTGGGATTGTTTATTAAAGAAAACCTTATAGGTTTTGGAAACCTATAAGGTTGGGAGTGTTGGAGATTTCTGGTGTATTTTCATAAGGTTTTATTTCCTAAGATATCTTTATTTCTGCCCTTTTCATCGGGGTATAGCGACGGAAGCGGATCGCTCTGCCAGAACTCTTTGGTTTCAATATCCATCATGGATAATGCGCCTGTAAAAGCGGCTCCGGTATCCATATTCCAGATATTGGCTTTATTGGCAGGATGCTTTATGCCTATATCCAATGTCGGGGTATGGCCGATAAATATTTCCTTGTATAAAAGCAGTCTTTTCGGGTAGAGTTCTGAGTTTTTTTCCAGTTTTGTATCCATTGCTACCGCAGTTTCCCACAGGGTTCGGTCCCAACGGTAATTGCTGGAATAGACTTCTTTTTCAGGACCGTGCATAGAAGAATATCCGGCATGGATAAACAGACGGTTTTCATCATCTACATGATAATTTTTCATCCTCTGAAAGAATTCAAGATGAAGATCCAGATCTTCCAGTGAATAGTCATTATAGCTGTCAACCGTGCTTTTTCCTCCATTGAACAGCCACACATCAGGCCCATCTCCCGACGACAGCCAGTCTTCACACCAGGCATCATGATTTCCTTTGATAAAGATACATTCATGCTTTCCGGAAAGCTCTGTTAAAAACTGGATAACCTGAGCAGATTCACTCCATCCATCCACGTAATCTCCCAGAAAGATAAACTGATCAGCAGCAGCAATACCTGCTCTTTCAAAAACCTGTTTCAAAGCTTTCAATCCTCCGTGGATATCGCCAATTACTAATGTTCTTCCCATTTTTATTTTGAAATATATCTGGCATCTACAAAATCCGTCAGCCAGACTCCGTTGGCCGAAAGATAAAAAGGTATTCCGCTTTCGTGCATCTCCCCGGTTCTGATGGTTAGGATCACAGGTTTTCCGTGCCGCATTCCTACTTTCGTGGCAGTTTCCTTATCCGCGCTCAGATGAACATGCTGGCGGCTTCTTTTTTCAATCCCTTTGTCGAGGATAGAAGCAATATTGGCTTCTGCGGTTCCGTGGTACAGGAAATCAGGAGGCTGTGCCGCTTTCAGAGCAAGATCTATGTCAATGGAATGTCCCTGGCTGGCTCTGATCCTGGTTTTATCTTCATTAAAAGCAAAACGTTTTTTATTGTTGGTTTCCACAACTTCTTCCAGATCTTCAAATGTAAAGTGTACTCTGCCCTTTGCAGATTTTGAAATCAGTTCACTGACTTCCGCCCATCCGTTTTCATCCAGTTTCAGCTGAATGGTGTCCGGCTGATGTCTGAGAATAAGGCTTAGAAATTTGCTTATTCTTTTGTTTTGTATTTCGTTCATGGTGTCTGTTATTGTAATCATGTTTTTACACAAATATCATCTTCTTTTAATATTGGAATGTTTCCAATATTTTGCAATATTTCATTTCTTATTTCATTTTCATCCTCTGTATTCATTCTATTACCTAAAATTATATGGTGAAAAACGTCGGCAGGAAGTTTTATTTGCCTATCAGCTATTGTTGCACCATTAATCCAAAATTTCTGAGTTCTATATTCTTTTTCAAATTCCCATTTTTTCTCTTTTTGATAAACCTGTAAAGCTCTTGCGGTATCTATATTCATAAATGGTTGTGGTAAAATTATAGGCATTTTTTCATAATATTCAACTATCCCTCCTCCTCCTAAATAATCAAACAATTTCTCTGAATTATAACCAATGCAAAATCCTTGATGCTTATTTGCATATTTTTCCCACATTTTATCCAAACAATTGTGTTCCGTTAAACTTAAAACACCTAATCTTTTATCATACTCTTCAAAATAAAAAGCAGTATACTCCTCATAATTCTTTATATAAGTCTTTTCTTTTACCCATTTTATAGAATCCCTTCTGTGTCTTTGTCTGTTGAAAGATGGATTTACTCTCTTTGATAGGTTCATGGCAAATACTAGAGCTTCTTTTTCTGTTAATAAATCATATCTAACAGGAAGCTTGCAATCTATCTTATCTTCAAATGAACTTGGAGATGCCATAAAAACTTCTCTATTTGTGATAAATCTTTTATTATTCTTATTATGCCAATCTCTGTATTTATATAGAATTTTAGGAAACTCTATATCTTTTAATGTTCCTACACTCTTATTTATTATATGCATAATTAATTCTATTATTTTTGATCTAAATTCCAGCTTTGACCGCGTTTTCCATTATGCTAAATTGACAAGTTTATCAAACAGCAATTTCATTCCTTTGGTTGCGGATTCTTTCATCACTACGGCTCTTTGTCCGTATCCGAATCCGGTTTCGTTGGGATTGATGACTACCAGCAGACAATCGTCTTTGATCTCGTGGATCAGTCCGGCAGCCGGATATACCTGCAGCGAAGTTCCGATTACCACCAGAATATCTGCCTCTTTTACTTTTTCTCTTGCCGTCTGGTACAGTGGAACATCTTCTCCAAACCATACGATAAAAGGTCTCAGCTGAGCCCCGTCTTCGGCTTTGTCTCCAATCCGGATATCACCTTTCTGCTCATAGATCAGATTTTTATTATTGCAGGAGCAGGATTTGAACAGTTCTCCATGAATGTGCAGGATATTTGTAGATCCGGCTCTTTCATGCAGATCGTCTATATTTTGGGTAATGATCTGAACATCGAAATGCTTTTCCAGTTCTGCCAGCAGCTGATGCGCTTCATTCGGATGTACATCGTGAAGCTGTTTTCTTCTCTGGTTGTAAAATTCCAGAACCAATCCTCTGTCTTTTCTCCATCCTTCCGGGCTGGCAACGTCTGTAATATTATGATTTTCCCAGAGACCATCTCCGTCTCTGAATGTTTTTATTCCGCTTTCGGCACTGATTCCGGCGCCGCTTAATATGGTTAGTTTTTTCATTGTTTATTTATAATTTCATTGTAATGAAAATCTTTATAAGGGTTATTAATTGTTACTTCTTCCCAATCATCACAAACAGTAATTATTGAATCAGCATATTTAATATATTCCTCATCATTTTTGGGATAAACATTTATTAATGATTTAACTTCTTCATTGTTAAAAATATATAAGCTGTTTTCTTTGATACAAAATTCTTCTCTAAATGCTAAAATAAATTCTTTTATTTTAGGTCCATCTATAGAACTTTTATAAAAAATATAATAAGATTCATGAAAAGCATTTTGGTGATGGTCAAGTATATCAAACTCAAACTTATTTACATCTAATTTTAATTTTCTTTTCGTTTCATTAATGAGTTTAAAATCCAATTTAAAATTTGAGGGAAATACTTCATAAAATCTTACATCCATATCTTTGAAAAGTCCATAAAAAGATTCTTTAATTGTTTCTGGAGTTTTAATTCCAAAATAAATCCCTGTAATTGCAGAGGGATGAAATTTTTTCATTCCATACTTATCAAAAATCAACCTTATTTCTTCTTCGTGTTTCCAAGTCGATTTTTTAGTGGCAAACATTTTTTTAATGAACCCATCCTGTAAGTTTATAAGATCATCGATGCCTAAAGTTGGAATATTATCTTTATAGTCAATTTCAAATTTATATTGAAAATCAAAGTTTTGACCTTTATCAATTAATTTATCTAAATCATACTCTATGCAATATCCTGAATAAGAACTTGCATAATAGGCCCATAATTGCTCATTCAAAAAATCTTTACTTAAGCAATAAACTCCAATTTCTTCCTTGAAATTTAAAACCTTTTTAAATTGATTTTCGAAATTATTTAATTCCTTATATGGAAATAGAATTTTCAGTTGATTTATAACTTGAGATATTTCTTCATTAAAATAAATATCAAATGGATCATTCAACATATTATAATTGGATGAATAAAAAGAGTTATTATTAATCGTTTCAAAATCTCTTTTAAAAACATTCTCTTCTATTGATCTGTATTTATAAACTTTCATGATAATTAGTTTTAAGTTTATTAAAAAATAATTTCTGCAAATGGCTTTATCATTTCTTCTTTCTTTGTCAAAACTGCAAATACCACTCTTTTAAATTTATTTTTATATTTCCCGTGAAGATATTTCTTGAATAAACCTGCAATCTCCTTTGGATCATTTCTAAAAACACCACAGCCCCACGCACCTAAAATCAATGTTTCATTTCCTTCATGTAATGCTAAAGCAAACATTTTATCCATTCTAATGTCCATTGCATCATATATTTCATCCGCTCTTTCCGGTTCCTGACGTTTGACAACTCCGGCATTTACTGCTGGTGAAGTAATAAAATTACAGAAAACCGGTTTCAATAATAATTCTCCTTTATCTTTTCTGAAGACAGGAACTTTCGGACTATAAATCATTGTGTCCGTGTAGAAACAGGATTCCATATCTCTATGAATTTTGTAATAGTCCCCGGCCTGGAGCTGCGTTTCATACAAAGCTGAAGTTCTTGCCAGGCTTTCTTCCTGAGCTTCTGCCCCATTGATAAAGCCTCCTCCAGGATTTTTGGCTGATGCGAAATTCAAACACATTATTTTATCCTGATTTTCTTCGTCAGCTAATTTTAGAATTGCTTTTAACGAACTGAAATTCCATACTTCGAATTCAGTTTCAAAATCGGCTTCTGGAAGTTCAGATTTTGATATTTCAGTCAGTTCTTCCGATGAAAACAAAACAGTCCCTTTCTTACAGGTTTCCAATTCCTTTTCTATTGATATTTTTTCGATCTCTTCGTTTATATAATATTTTTTGGCTAAGATTTCCAATGTATCTTTTGCCATTCCTTTATTTGTCATTAGTTTTATTTGTTTTATTCAAAATCATAAACATACACCGAAACATTATTTCGGAGTAATGTCTTTTCGATAATGGGTTCTATATTCTCCCACTTTCCTCCTGCCAATCCACAGCCAATTCTGGGCATATGTACTTCTGCATCAAGCCTTAAAGCTTCATAAGCCAGTTTTTCAAGGCATATTTCTAAGGCATCATATCGGATGGGCGGAACTCCGTTTGAACCGGTCCTAATTTTATGCTGCCCGATCATGTTGCAAACCCAGATATCAGATTCCACCTCAACGATCTGGATTTCTCCAAGATGAAAATTTTCATTGCTTTTAAACCATTCACGATATTCTTTTTCTGGTTGCTTCCATTTTTTAGAAATCGCTACTACAAATCCTTTTCCCCAGCCTCCCATATCGTTGCAGATGTGAGCAATAATTTTATTTTCTTTTGTTAAAGGATTTGTTGCGTCTCCTTTCAAATAGGTTATCTTTTTCATCTGTCCTTCAACTTTACAGCAAGGTTATTAATTTCAATATTTCCAGATTTTCTAAAATCTTTTCCTACAAAAACTTTAATCACTTCAATATCTCCAACAATCGCATCATTAAAACGCTCTAATTCTTCAGATGGAATCCATAGTTCATTATGATTTCGGGCGCCAACATTCTGCTCCGGATATTGATTTACAACTTCTTCCTTTACATTGAACTTAGTCACAAATCCCAGGTAATTTCCGGCCTCGTCTCTGGTGTTCCATTTTTCTGCAATTTCTGAGGCGTAGTTTTCATCCAATACCGGGTAAAAAATAGGCTGCCATTCCAATCTTGGCGGAAATTTTTTATATCCGCTTTCAATAATCAGAATCATTTCCTTTTCTCCAACAGGTCTGAATAAAGTTTTTGTATTCATCATTTTAATTCTTTTCAGCTTTCATTTTATCCCTAAATATAAAGCCAATATTTGGTTTAAAAAATTTGTTTAAAGTCTTTTGAATATGGGGAATAAGATCCGTAAACTTTATCAAATTTTGTTTTTAAATGTTCTGTTTTAAAGGTCTCATCAGTCTGATCCAGACATGTAACCACGAGGTTCTTTTGAGTAGCTGAAACATAGGCTCCATCCAAAAGAAGGGCATAATTCAACAGATCATAATCAAGATCTCCAAACCGGAGTTCTTTCTGATATTCATTAAAAACACAGGTCTCCTCTTCATTGTTTTTCAGCTTCAGAGCCTTTTCATTGCTCATCCAGCCGCTTCCGTGGCGCGTGGAGTACATTCTGGTCACATAATACATTTCAATATCCTCTATTTTCAGCATTCTGCAGATTTCGTAAGCATTTTTTGAGGTTGTATTCGCGTACGTTACATTCGGGAATATCCCGTGATCCATATCCAGCAGAATTCCCTGGCTTCCCTCGAAAATGAGGTTTTCAAATGAATTCAGATAGGTATAGTCTTCTATTTTCCAATCCATCTCGTCTACCGCGTTCAGAAAATCCGTTAGAGCTTCTTCTACCTGTTTTTCATCCATAAAGCCATAATAATACGCGATTCCTTTCAGTTTTTCGATCAGCATTCCTCTTGGCGCGATTAAATCGGCAGCAAACAGTTTATAAGGACTTTCGTGTCTTTTCATCGTGGCTCCGATGCCTTTTCCGCAGGTTCCGTGTTCCAGATTTCTTGCGTTCGTCCTGTTTTGCCATACATCAAATGGAGTGGTGACTTTGGCCAGGGGATGGATGAACAATTCCGTATTTCCATTTTTCTCCATTAGTTCCTTTCTCTCATTCAATAAAAATACGGGATGAATAGTGCAGTGTTCCGTAAAATAAGACGGCAGTCCCCGCAAAGCCCCACTTGCAAAACTGGAATGGACGTGTTTTTTATCCCCAATCATCACGGTATGTGCCGCCTGCTGCCCTCCGGAAAACCTGATGACCACAGATTCCGGGTTTTGATGCGCCAGGAAATCTGTTGTAATTCCCTTTCCTTCATCACCAAAACCCAGTCCTATAACTATCTGTGCCTTTTTCATGAATTAAAACATTTGAATATTGTCAAATCCTCTGCTCCCTGCTGTTCCTAAGGTTTTATTTTTATAGGTATTGCAGATAACGTTTTTAATTACTTCCGGAATTTCCCTGTGGTCTTTAATATTTAAACAATTTTGTCCCAGCAGTTCGATCCAGCCCATACTCGCTCTTTTTGCCTGATCTGAATGTAAAACGTTGATGTGATACACCTCATAACGCTTTTGTGCTTCCTCCAGTAAATCAAAGTGGCTGTATGTCCGTTCACCTTTCCCCATAATTTCCATGATTGCTGATGCAGGAAGTGTTCTCAGAAAAGGTTCATCGCCTACGGTAAACAGAATTCCTTTCTCATTTCTTTTCTCAAACGCATCTGTTCTGGTGTGAAAAGCGGCAAAATACCAGGCCAGAAGGTAGCTTTCGCCTGCATTTCCTCCGCCTCCGGATTCAATATAAGTGCGCGTAAGCCACATATCCAGTTCTTCGTCTCCGGATTCAAACTGTCCTACCTGCAAAGGATAACGGTCACATTCATGGTCTCCTATCCCGAGGAAGAGAAGAGCCGGATCCGGAACACCGCCCTGGATAATCCCGCCCATTAATTTAGGAAGCCCTTCTTTAATAAGTTCGTGAGGAATATGCCCCATACTGCCCGTTACATCCAATCCTAAAATAATGGGAACAGAGTTCGGATGTACCTCAGAGTCCCTGGATTCCCTGAAAGAAATTCCATTGGGATTCATGGATTCATGGGCCATCCCTTTTGCATTCTGGGTGAAAATCTCCCCTGCGGATTTGAAACCGTAACCTTCTTTTCTTGCTCTGTCAAAACGAGCGTCTATATCGTATCTTGTACTTCCCATAACTAAAATGTTTTACCGAATAAATATTCAAATCTCTTTACAGCGACTTCCAACTGAATATTCAGATTTCTGATTGTTAATGATAATTCTATGTCTTTCTGCACAAACGCTTCCGGCTGAAAATCTGCAAACGTAAGGCTGTTCCTGTCCAAAGGACTGATATCGATAAGCCCGTCCTGCTCTCTTTCCAGTCTCTTTATTTTAAGCTCGATGTCTTCTACCCTGCGCCTGTAGATCAACTCGGAATCTGCTCCGATGGTGCGGGCACGGTCTTCTCTGATCTGGTCATTGTTTCTTTGCAACGACTCGATAAATCTTGGTTTTAATCCGTCTTCCATCTTTTTTTATTTTAATGTTTGTGTTGTTTTTACGCTAATTAGAAATCACATAGCAATGCCTTTTCCTTTAAAGATTTACTTCCTGGAATACATCACATCGGTTCTTAAAACATATTTCAATCCGCTGATCAGGGTCTTTCCTTCATGCCTTAACGGATGATAAAATACGAGTGCAGAACCTTTTTTCGGAGCTACGGTGAATAAGTTTTCGAATTCTGTTTCTCCTCCTTCAAAATCGTCGTTCAGATAGATCAGAAAAGTGTAGAAACTTTTTTCATTTTCATTCCGGATATAGCTCCCGTCTCTGTGCATTTTAAAGCGCTGTCCCGGAGAATATTTATAAACCCTGAACATTTCATTAAAATCCTTTAGTTTATAATCTTCATGATGCAGAGGAAGAAATTCTGCTGCTTTATTGAAAAGATCTTCCGCCAGGTCATTATCAAAAACCATCAGACGGTCGTTATTTCTGATTCCTTTACTCATCAGCTGCTTTCCGTGCATATTGATTTTCGCTTCTTCAAATACTTTTCCCTGGGCCATCGCTATGTATTCATCGCAGGCATCCGGTGAAAGGAACTCTTCGATCAGAAATATCTGTGGGTGTAGTTCTGTCTTTTCCATGATTAGTATTGTGTTTGGTGATTGTGTTCTTACCTTCTTAATTCATCTCTTACTTCCATCAAAGCAAAGCCCAGCAGGTTTTCTCCATCCCATAAAAGAGGATTATGTGCCCGGGGATCAGATTCCAGCATACCAATTCCCCAGATTTTGTCATAAGGACTTGCCTCAACCAGGATCTTATCATTGGTTGCCAACAGAAATTCTTCAAATTTTGGATTTTGAGAAAACTTTAAAAGGTTAGCTTTCTTTACAATATCATATTTGTACTCATCCCAAAGTTTCGGATCAAAATTCTTCACTTTTCTTCCTAAACTTTTAGCATCATTAGGCGTTTCAGAGCATAAGACTTTTTCCAGAATCTCATCATCATTAAATAATCTGGCTTTTCCTGCCATCATATAATGTTCTGCTGTTTTATAAACAATTCCGTTTTCTTCAAATCTGATGGGAAACCATTGGCTGAAACATGATTTGGTGATCTCATCCTTTACCGTATGTCCCCAGAAGAACAGAAAATCAAGACTCTCTTTTCTCTGAAATTTTTCTATACTATTTTGTAATGTGTATTTCATGATTGTGTTATTCTTACACAAATGTAAAACAATATCATTTTACAGCCAAAATATATTTGCGTTATTTTAACACTAAATAATTAACTTATTGATTTTCAACTATAAAAAAAATGAATCTTTTGAAATTTATTTAAAACACAAATGACACTAATGTTTTCACAAATAGCACAAATTGATTAAAACTTAAATTTTAGTTTAATTTTTTGAATAGAATAATAATCGGGAAATCTGAGGCCCGAAGAGAGAAGTTATTGAAGTTCATAGAGAGAAATACTCCTTCAATAGGTTTCAAGGCATCTGTTTACTATTTAGCACCAATACTAACTCCCTTCCTCATTCTTCCCGCTTCCAGCATTTACTTAATTTCGAAATAGAAGCCTTCTTTTTCCAGCTCCTCATATTTTTCCTGATTGAAGGTAAAGAGTTTTCCGGGCCTGCCGCTGCCTTCTTTTTTTACATTATTGGTTTCGTTCAAAAGGTCGTAGCTCATGATTTTTTTACGGAAATTTCTACGGTCTATTTCGCGGCCTACAATGGTTCTGTACAAATTCTCAAGGTCTGAAAAAGGAAATTCTTCGTTAAGGAGATTAAAACCAATCGGCTGATACTGGATCTTGGTACGAAGTCTGTTTAACGCAATATCGATAATATTTTTATGGTCAAAAGCTAATGACGGCAGCTTATTTACACTGAACCATTGTGCATCTTCGGCATCAGAGTCGGCAAAGAGTTCATGATAGGAAGGGTTCACAAGGCCCAGATAAGCCACAGAAACCACTCTGTTTCGTGGATCACGGCCTACGTTACCAAAAGTGTAGAGTTGTTCCAAAAAATCAGGCTTTATGCCCGCCTCTTCATGAAGTTCTCTTTTCACGGCATCATCCAGGTTTTCGTCATCCAGCACAAGGCCTCCCGGAAGGGCCCAGCCTCCTTTGAACGGATCAATCTTTCTTTTGATTAAAAGAAGCTGAAGATCCTGCTTATCAAAGTAGCCGAAAATAACGGCATCTACGGCAACTTTTATATCCTGAATTTTTTTTGGAGACCCCATAATTTTAGTTTGCGTTACGAATACACAAAGGTACGGTTTATAAATGAAATCAAAAAAACAATTGAGTGCATAATAAAATTGACTAACTTTATTTCACATTAACCCACTTAAAATTAACTAATTATGAAAAATCTATTGCTATTATTCTCAATTGCTTTTCTGCTGACCGCTTGTGAAAAAGGAAAGCCTGCCGCAGAAAAAGAATCCGCTAAAACAGATTCAGCCACATGGCAGCCTGTAGATTCAGCCGCTGCAATGAAAGCCTGGATGGAATATGCCACTCCGGGAGAGCTGCACAAAACACTGGCAGCCTACGACGGAAACTGGACGGGAGCAACAACAACATGGATGGAAAATAACGGGAAACCTGTAACCAGCCAGTCTGAATGCACGAATAAAATGATCTTTGGAGGAAGATACCAGCACAGCACCTATAAAGGAAACTTCATGGGAATGCCATTCGAAGGGATGAGTATTATGGGGTACGATAATGCCAAGAAAAAATTTGTAAGCACCTGGATCGATAATATGGGGACTGGGATTATGCATGCGGAAGGAGACTGGAATCCATCTAAAAAATCCATTGAATTAAAAGGGAAAATGACTGATCCGGCAAGACCCGGCAAAGACTGTGATTTCCGTGAAGTGTATACTTTCACTGATGCCAATAATCACGTGATGGAAATGTACGGCCCAGATTCCAAAACAGGTAAGGAATATAAAACGATGGAAATAAAGTTCACGAAAAAGAAATAAAACAAGTGAAATCACCACGTCAGAAACAGTGGTTTTCCTTATCATTTTCATGACGGATATGCTCAACTTTGGGATAAGAAATAAAAAATTATACCATCATGAAAACATTATTAAGAGCCTTTATTGTGGTCATTATCATCATAGGAGGAGTTTTGATCATCGTCGTGGGAAAAAAACCATTCCCTGAACCTGAATGCATCGTATGCGGGATCAATCTGATAAGAACACTGGGAATTGCTGAAGTGGTTCTCGGCCTCGGAGCCCTGGTGATCCAGGCTAATCTGACGGAGAAGCAGCGTAATTTCTGAAAAATAAAAGACCGGTAAAATTACCGGTCTTTTTTATATTAATCGTTTAGTTTCAATACTGCCATGAATGCAGACTGAGGGACTTCTACCCTTCCGATCTGCTTCATTTTTTTCTTACCTTCTTTCTGCTTTTCAAGAAGCTTACGTTTTCTGGAGATATCTCCTCCGTAACATTTTGCGGTAACGTCTTTTCTTAATGCTTTGATGGTTTCTCTGGCGATCACTTTCGCTCCCAATGCTGCCTGAACTGCGATATCAAACTGCTGTCTCGGGATCAGTTCACGAAGCTTTTCACACATTTTTTTACCGATATAATAGGCATTACTGTCGTGAATCAATGAGGAAAGGGCATCTACCATATCCCCGTTGATCAGGATGTCCATTTTAACCAATTTGGAAGAACGCATTCCTATCGGAGAATAGTCGAATGACGCATATCCTTTAGAAATAGATTTCAGACGGTCGTAGAAGTCAAAAACAACTTCAGCCAAAGGCATATTGAATGTTAATTCCACTCTGTCTGCCGTTAAATAGCTCTGGTTAACAATCTCCCCTCTTTTTTCAATACAAAGTGTCATTACAGCACCCACGAAATCGGATTTGGTAATGATGGAAGCTTTTATATAAGGTTCTTCAACTCTATCCAAAAGATTGGGATCAATCATTTCTGACGGGTTGTTGATCAAAATTGCAGTTTCAGGATCTTTTTTAGAATATCCATGGTATGAAACGTTGGGAACCGTAGTAATAACGTTCATATCAAATTCTCTTTCAAGACGTTCCTGTACGATTTCCATGTGAAGCATTCCCAGGAATCCGCAACGGAATCCAAAACCAAGTGCTGCAGAACTTTCCGGCTCGAAAACCAGAGAAGCGTCATTCAGTCTTAATTTCTCCAATGAAAATCTCAGTTCTTCAAAATCTTCGGATTCAATAGGATAAATTCCGGCAAAAACCATTGGTTTTACTTCTTCAAAACCGTCGATAGCAGCCGCAGCAGGATTCACAAAAGAGGTAATGGTATCTCCTACTTTTACTTCTCTTGCATCTTTAATCCCTGAAATAATATATCCTACATCACCACACTCAATGGTCTTTTTCGGAACCTGTTTTAGTTTCAGTGTTCCTACTTCATCAGCACCATATTCTTTTCCTGTCGCGAAAAATTTAATTTTCTCGTTTTTAGAAATACTTCCGTTTACGACTTTGAAATAGGCTTCAATCCCTCTGAACGGGTTGTAAACAGAGTCAAAGATCAATGCCTGCAAAGGAGCAGTGGGATCTCCTACCGGAGCAGGAATTCTATTCACAATCTGCTCAAGCAAATCATGAACCCCCTCACCTGTTTTTCCTGAAACTCTAAGAACATCTTCATATTTGCATCCTAAAAGTCCCATGATCTCGTCGGTAACTTCTTCAGGATTTGCTGATGGAAGATCTATTTTATTCAGAATTGGAATAATTTCCAAATCGTTTTCTAATGCCAGATAAAGGTTACTGATGGTCTGTGCCTGGATACTCTGTGCTGCATCTACAATAAGAAGCGCACCTTCACAGGCAGCAATGGAACGGGAAACTTCGTAAGAAAAGTCTACGTGTCCCGGGGTATCAATAAGGTTTAAGATATATTTTTCTCCTTTATACTCATAATCCATCTGGATCGCGTGAGACTTGATGGTAATCCCACGTTCTTTCTCCAAATCCATATCATCCAGGGTCTGAGACTGCAGTTCTCTTTGAGTAACAGTGTTGGTATACTCCAAAAGACGGTCTGCCAAAGTACTTTTACCGTGGTCAATATGAGCGATTATGCAAAAATTTCGTATGTTTTTCATTTAAGAACGTTGTAATTTGCAAAGATAAAAAAAAGCGAGACAATATCTCTGTTTAATTTTCAGGAGGGAATTTATTTTTCAAAGACATAAGCCCCTGTTAAAGAGTCTATATAAACATTGGATTCCAGATTGGATTTAAAACCAATTCCATGCATAGCTCCGGCATTGGAATTGGATCCGGATTCGATGGCGGCTCCAATCAGTGCCCCCACAATTCCTCCGGCTACTGCTCCTATAAAAACGCCTCCGGTTTTAGCTTCCGCAAACAGATTTGCTCTGGAAGTATACATATAAAACCCTATTGCATCTTTCTGGAGGACTTCAAAACCAACGGGTGTAAGCTTATAAACCTTTCCTTCCTCTACATAGCAGTACATGTCGGATAAAGGCGCCTGAAGATCTCCCTTCATCAATCTCACAACTTTTCCTTTTTTATTTTTTTCAATAGAATAACCGGAATTTGGCCTCTGATTAAGAAATTCTTTAAAATTGGTATAGACCCCATCTTTAAGCTCAGGATTAAGAAATACTTTGAAATTATTTCTCAGATATTCATCATAATTATTAATTTCATTTTCAGGAATAAATGATCCGGAAACCACACCGGAATAAGAGTTTTTAATGAGCTCAGTCATAATATCTGAAATCACCGTAGCCAGAAATCTTTGGGCATGGGCCGTTCTTTTGGGATCGCAGACAATAACATTGCTAAAACGATTAATAAAATAATATCTGTCACTTCTTTTCAGAAAAGTGCTCATTTTTATTTTTGCTTTGGCATAAGGATACTGTTTATTTTCGTCCTGTTCATCATATATTTTTAATTCTTCCAACATCAGAACAACATCCATATTCCCTAATTTCTTATTGTCCTCCAAAAACCGGTTTTCAAAATACGTTTTCAAATCCTCAGCCTCAAATTTTATTTCAGCAGTTTCTTTTTTATCGGCAATTGTACCAATTATTTTATCTGCCCTGTTGTCTATTAAGGTTAATGATCTGGCAAGCCCATTCCTGTCTTTAATACTTTGGTTCAGCCTGATAAGTTCTGTTCTCTGGGCAAAGCATAAAACTGAAAACATTAAAAATAAAAGTGTTTTTTTCATCATTGAGATTTTCGCAAAACTAAGCATTCATTTTAAAACTAAACGGCTCTCACAAACAATTGTCTGTAAGAGCCGTCCAACATTAAAAAAATAAACTATTATGGGTTCTGTTTGGGTTTTGCCATGCCGCTATTGTGACTGTGAGGCTTTCTTTCATTCATCTTATCCCTCATCATCCCCTCCGTGTGGAATAGCTTTAATACTTTCTGGCATGGAATCACCTGCTGCATTTTATCAGCATATTTCTTTCTGTTATCCAACAATTTCTGTCCCAATTCAAAACTCTGCTGAAGTTTAGCTTTAGCTTCATCATCAGACAATGTCTCAGGGTTAAAATCCGAGCTGGATTTAAACTGATTCATGATTTGTTTCTGGCTGTCCAGATACTCGTTATAGACCTCTATGAATTCTTTTTTATCACTGGTATCTATATCGAGGTTTTCGATCACCATATTATTCCTGAAATTCTTAAGAAGCTCTTTTCTTTCTTCAGGAGAAAGGTTATTGATCACTTCTTTTCTCTGCTTAGGATCCATCTTTTTCCAGTCGTAATCAGTAATCTGCGTGTTTTGTGCATTCAAACCAAAACCGTAAATAATAAAAAGCGTAAATAATATCTTTTTCATTTTCTTTTAATTATATAGATCCAAATAAACATCCTGCGTAGAATTGCTTGCTAATTCTGCTATTTCCGAATTAGAAAACGAATCCAGATATTCATTCATTTTAGTTTCTTCTTTTTTAGCGGTCGTTTTTACCGGCTGTGCATTTACCGTTTTTTTACTCTCGTTATCCGGAGTATATGAAACGGTTTTACTGTTTTGATCTGCAACTGTTTGATTGTTTATTTCAACCGAAGTTAAATCTGCTTCCAGGGTTTCGTAAGCACGCTGGCTTTCTGTTTTGGGCTCCTGTCCTTTCGCGGCATAAGCTTTGGAATTCAACACATCTTTTGCCGGATCGTTATCAGAATTAAAAACATATGTTGCTCCGAATATCAAAGCCAGTGATGCCGCAGCGGCATACATCCAATTCAGTTTGAAAATGGGTGCTTTTTTATTCGCTTTCACTTCGTTCATTACATTGTTCTGGATATTCTGGAACAAATCATCCGGAACTTTGTAAATATTCTTGCGTTCTAGTTTTTCTAGGTCGAACTCTTTCATCTCTGTTGGGTCAAAAAATTATCTCTCGTAATTTTCTTTAATAAATTCTTCTATTTTTTGTTTGGCATAATGATAATTGGTCTTTAAAGTCCCTACAGACATATCTACAATTTTAGATATCTCTTCATAGGGCAGATCATCATAATACCGCATCATAAATACCAGTTTCTGCTTTTCGGGCAGGCTTTGTATGGCGTTCTGGAGCAGCAGCTGTATTTCTTCTGCATCTCCCTCTGTATTGTCGGCCACCAGGTTCTGCATATAATACTCCGGATCTTCATCCGTTTTCTGCATTTTCTTCATCTTGTTTACCTGCTGCAATGCTTCGTTGGTAGCAATCCTGTACAACCAGGTGTACAGCTGGCTGTCATTTTTGAACTGGTGAAAATTCTGATAGGCTTTAATAAAAGTCTCCTGCAGCGTGTCCTGAGCCAAATCTCCATCTACAATAATTCTCCTGATATGCCAGTACAATCTGCTTTGATAAGCATCCATCAAGGCACGGACACCTTTTTCCTGGGTCCGTGGATTCTGCATCAACGAAATAATTTCCGCGTCCTTAATCTTCATAAGATGCTTTCACTGTTTTGGATTACAAAAATAGCCGAAAGTTAAATTACTTATTCAATTTTCAGTCCAAATATTTAAAATAATATCAGATCGTTATGCGGTGAGCCTTAAGGACAAGGCTATAAAGGCGTTCGTGATAAAACTTCCGGCTTCCTGTTTTTCGGCTTCCTTTAAAATCTTATCTTTGTTAGATGCAAATTGTAATTATAGGTTCCGGAAATGTAGCTTACCATATGGCAAAAGTTTTCAGTCTGAAAAAAATTCCGCTGATGCAGATTTTCGGAAGGAACGGTGAAGAATTGAAGAAAATTTCTGAAGAACTGCATATTCCTTATTCTACGGAACAGCTGGCTGATGCAGATGTGTACATCATTTGTGTAAGTGATAATTCTGTAGAAGGTGTTTCCAAAATGATCACAAAAAAAGACTGTCTGGTTGCCCATACTTCGGGATCTCTTCCCAAAGAAATCCTGGCAGGGGAGTACAGAAAATCAAGCTTTTATCCTTTACAGACTTTTTCTAAATCAAAAAAGCTGGAGTACGAAAAAATCCCGTTCTTCATTGAAACCGAAACAGAGACCGATAAAAAAATCCTTTTCGATCTGGCTTCCCGGATTTCAGAACATGTTATGGAAAGTGATCATGAAAAGAGAAAATACATTCACCTTACGGCTGTTTTTGCCTGCAATTTTGTGAACCATCTTTTTGCGAGGGCTAAAGAAATCTCGGATTCGCAGGAAATTCCTTTTGATTATTTTCTCCCTTTGATCGATGAAACGGTGAAAAAGATTTATGAAATTGAACCTAAAGCAGCGCAAACCGGACCGGCAGTAAGAAATGACGTAAGGGTGCTGGAATTACACGAGAAATTGCTAAAAGACGAGAGTCTTGACATTTATAAGACAATGAATCATTCTATTCAGAAAATGTATGAGCTATAAAGAGAAATTAAAAGATATTAAGGCGTTTGTATTTGATGTAGACGGGGTTTTTACTGACGGAAGTGTTTATCTGATGCCTGGCGGAAATATGTGCAGGGTCATGAATGTCCTGGATGGCTATGCCGTTGTTAAAGCTTTAAAAAACAATTATTTAATCGGGGTCATTACCGGCGGAAACGATGAAATGGTAAAACACAGGATCAATTATCTTGGAATAGAGGATTACTACCCGAAATCGCACAACAAAATGACTGATTTTGAAGATTTTAAAAAGAAATACAATCTTAAAAACGAAGAAATTCTGACCATGGGAGATGATCTTCCTGATATCCACATCATGGAAAACTCTGCTATTGCCGCCTGTCCGGAAAATGCGGTTCCTGAAGTCAAGGGAATATCTGACTATATTTCCACAAAAAAAGGAGGCAGTGGTGCTGTGCGTGATGTCATAGAGCAGGTGATGAAAGTTCAGGGGAACTGGCATGATGATAATACCCAATCTGTATAAAACGGTTTATGAAATTACTTTTAGCATCCCAGTCACCGAGAAGAAAAGAGCTTCTGACCAGTTTAGGTTTTGATTTTAATGTGGTCAAAATAGACTGTGAAGAAATTCTTCCTGAAAATATCAAAATTGAAGAAGCTGCAGCTTATCTGTCAGAATTAAAGGCAGACGCGTTCAGGGAATTAACCGATGATGAAGTCCTCCTGACCGCAGATACTGTGGTTGCGATAGATCATCAGATCCTTGGAAAACCCGGGGATGAGAACGAAGCCAGAGCTATGCTTAAAACATTGTCGGGGAAAACGCATCAGGTGTATACGGGAATTACTATAAAATCCGTTGATAAATCCTATACGGAAACCGATGTGGCAGACGTAGAATTCGATGAAATTACAGATGATGAAATAGAATATTATATTCAACACTACAAACCTTTCGATAAAGCAGGCAGCTATGGCATCCAGGAATGGCTGGGTATGGCCAAGATCAGGAAGATGAGTGGAAGTTTTTACACCATCATGGGGCTTCCTACCCATTTGGTTTACAAAATTTTGAACGAAATATAAATATTATTCATTATAAAATTTTATTATTTTTACAAAATCATCAACTGCTGATAATAAAAAGCAGATAAGAGAGTTATATTGAATAATGAAAAAGAATATTTTATTCCTTTTAATCATGTGTATCGTTGCTTCCTGTGCTACCAAAGTAAAGAAGCCGGAGCAGCGTTCCAAGTTCCTGAAAGGATTTAACACCTACTATAATACCCTTTTTAATGCAAAAGATGCGTTAAACAGTGAATTTACGAGCAGAGACAAGGGACATAAGGACAATTTCTATGCGCCTTATATTCCTATCCTCACCTTTGAAGATCAGCCTTTGGGAAGTGATCTGGGGCAGTCTGCCGCTTTCGCTGAAAACTCTATGAAAATGGCTGAAGTAAACAAGCCTACCGGAAGAGGAATTCCTGGAATGCCGCCCGGAACGCCTGGTGGTGAGGGAACGCCCGGCGCGCCAGATGATCTTCAGAATAAAGGAGCGACGACTTTAGAAATCGCGGAAGCAAAAGCTCAAAAAGCGATCAACAAATACTCTGTGATCAGAAGCGGGGAAGAAAAGAATAAAAAGATCTTTGATGCCTATATGATCCTTGTACAGTCCAGGATTTATCAGAATAAAGCGGTACAGGCTCTGGATGCCCTGAACTATGTTTTCACGCATATGAAGGAAGATAAAAGGCTTCCATTGGCAAGAATTTATCAAGGGGTAGCTTATGCGAAGATCAATGATTTTCATAAGGCCAACGAAACTTTCGCCAAACTACAGGGAGAAAAGATCAATAAAACCTACGCCAAACTCCTGAGTATTTATCATGCCGAAGCACTTTTGGATGCCGGAAAATTACAGGAAGCAGAAACTGAACTGGACAGAGCGTTTGAACTGAATTCGAACAGAAAACTGAAAAGCAGAATCGCTTATCTGAGAGGACAGGTTTCTGAAAATCTGGGGCAGAATGAAAAGGCCCGAGAAAGCTTTACACAGGCTTATAAATATGCCAATGACTTTGAATTTGAGGTAAAATCGCAGATCGCCATTGCTAAAACATTCAACGGAAAAGGAGATTATAACGGCGCTAAAAATTATCTGGAAGGAATCAGTAAAAAAGGAACTTACACATCCAGAAAGAATGAATTTTATTATGCTCTTGGACTGATGGCGAACAAAGCAGGGAAAAAAGATGAAGCCCAGCAGTTCTTCAAAAAATCCCTGTTTGAGAAGGTTTCTGATCCGCAGGTGAGAGGTCTTACTTACTACGAAATAGGGAAGAGCTACCTGGAAAAAAATGATTATATCGGGGCAGGAACTTACTATGATTCCGCACTTACCGTTATGACTTATGAGCCTTCCAAGGTCCTTTTAAAAGACCAGTCCGAATACATCAAAAAGATCTCAAAAAATTATTACCTGATCAAAAAAAATGACAGTATTCTTTCTCTGGCGAAGATGAGCGATGCTCAGAAAACCGACTTTTTCACCAAATACATTGCGAAACTGAAAGCCAAAGAAGAAAAAGAAGAGCAGGAGAGAATCCGTGCAGAAAGAAGCAAAGGCTTTGACACCGGAGATTACAACGCGAATTCAATATTTGCCAATAATGCCAATTCTTTTGAAGATTTCGGGGTGACTACGAAAGGTTTTTATTTCAGCAATACCGGAACAATAAGCAAAGGAACTTCTTCATTTAAGCAGATCTGGGGCGACAGAGCATTGGCCGATAACTGGCGTTATTCCAAGAAAATGGCTTCCATTGAAGATATGAAAAATGAAGCATTAGGCGTAACTTCAGCACCCAACCCAAGACGTTTTGAACCGACCTTCTATATTGAGCAGATCCCTACAGATCAGGCAAAACTGGGCCAGTTGAAGAAAGACAGAGATACCGCTTCTCTAGGTTTGGGGGTAATGTATCAGAATTACTTTACAAATACTCCTTTAGCGACAAAAACCCTATATGACCTTGTAGATGTAAAACCTGAGGAAAAAGTAATGCTTCAGGCTCTGTATGAAATATTTGCAATGAATTATCTGAAGAATCCGCAGGCTTCGGAAAGAGCCAAACAGATTCTTCTGACGGATTATCCTTATACCTCGTATGCAGAATTTGCAAGAAATCCTAAGAACAATTCATTCGTAAAATCATCTGAGGATGTAGAAAACGAATACAAAAAAGCATACGCCCTGTATGAATCCGAGAAATTCGGGGAGAGCAGGGATATTATAGACCAGACGGTTCAGAAGTTTCCTAAAGACGCACTAATTCCTAAATTCCATTTGCTGAATGCTTTTAATACGGGAAAAACAAGCGGAAAAGAAGTCATGATCCTTCAACTTGAACAGATCGCACTGAATTATTCCAAAACCCCTGAAGGCATCAAGGCCAAAGAAATGCTGAACTACCTGAAAAGTGAACTTTCATTCCAGGCCACAGACAATAAAGGAAATGCCGTTCCCCAACAGCCGGGAGCGCCTGTACAGCCCGTACAGAACCAAAATAACGGTATTCCCCAGAACCCGCCTGTAAATGATAAAAACAATCAGCTGCAGCAGTTCATTCAGGATGCACAGCCTGATAAAAAATCGGATAGCAAACAGAAGAGGCTGGAAAAACCGAAACAAAGAATTCCTGACGCTCCTGAACCGTCTAAATAAAATAAAAAAGCGAAGATTATTCTTCGCTTTTCTTTTTCTTTACTCCGTGGAAATCCTTGAGATAAAATGGTTCAAAATAGGCAATGTCTTCAAAATCTTTCTGACCTATCTTTTCAACCGTTTTTTTGATCAGGTATTGGGCAGAAGGGTAGATATCATCCCTGAAATCTGCATCAGGAAGGCTCAGAATCTCCTTTGCTTTCTTCGCTCCGTCTCCCACAAAAATTACTTTTTTATCTTTAAATTCTTCAAAAGAAGTTTCATCTAAAATTTTAGCCTCGGTGGCAGATAGTTCTTTTCCTGTATTTCCGTCGTAAACGGCCGTATAAACCTCCATTCTCCTCGCATCGATCAATGGCACTATAAAGTCGTAGTTCTTTCCCAGAAAAGGCTCTATCATGCTTTCCAGGGAATTCACAGCGGTAAGCGGTACTTTAAGGCCGTAGCAGAAACCTTTTGCGGATGCCGCTCCGATTCTCAGTCCGGTATAAGAACCCGGTCCTTTTCCTAATGAAACAGCCTCAATATCCTTCATGGTAAGGCCTGCCCCTTCCAATGCCCATTCTACATAGGTATGAAGACTTTCAGACTGTTTGTAGTTGTCTGAAACTTCTTCACAAAGGCATAAAAGCTTTTCATCATCTGAAACAGCTACAGAGCAGTTTTTGGAGGAGGTTTCCAGATATAATATTTTCATTTTCTTATTTTAAGCTAATCTGCAAAATCGCGGAAAGGCAAAATTGCTTTAAATTCATGCAAATTTATGGCTTTATTTCGACACTCTGCCTGCTCCAGAGTTTCCATCCGCTATTCTTTTTTATCCAGATCTCCAGCAAAGCCAGATTCATTTCAAAATCCTGGTTTTTATAGGTTCCCGCGACTTTTATTTTCCTTCTGATGCTGGCTGTATTTTTATATTTTTTGAATTCGGAAAGCTCTGTCTGATGAATATCCTTGTAGATCACCTTTTTGGATGAAAAATCTTTTTTGAAATCTTCAAAGTTCTGAACCCAGCCGTTGGAGTGCCCAAAAGACACATCCGGAGCCAGCATTTCAACGATCTTTTCATCATTCTGCTGTAAATAATGATCCAGAGTTTTAATACTTTCAAACAGCTTACCTTCTTTTTGAAAAGTCTCTGCATTCTGGGCATTCCAGAAAGTAAATGAAAGCAGCAGGAAGAAAAGGGATAGCTTTTTCACCTTATTTTCTGTAAATGGTTCTCGGCTCGCTCTGGGCACTCGGATAAATGGTCATATCTGAAACCATAACGTGCTTCGGAGCATTCACACAGTAAGCGATGGCATCTGCAATATCTTCCGC
The DNA here is from genome assembly GCF_016745235.1 of Chryseobacterium endalhagicum. Classification (GTDB taxonomy): domain Bacteria; phylum Bacteroidota; class Bacteroidia; order Flavobacteriales; family Weeksellaceae; genus Chryseobacterium; species Chryseobacterium endalhagicum. The sequence continues at coordinate 405,818 of NZ_JAELVM010000002.1, forward strand.
CTTCAAAGCATCATATCCGGCGTATACCGTAGCAGCTCTTTCACTGTCTCCTTTGAACCTTACCAGAGAGAAATCTGTTTCCACGGCACCGGGCTGGATATTGGTTACCTTGATCCCAAATTCTGTAAGCTCAAGGCGCATTCCGTCTGAAATTACATCAACTGCTTTTTTAGTTGCACAGTATACCGTTCCGTTGGCATAAGTTTGTCTTGCTGCCACTGAACTAATGTTTACAATATGTCCTGTATGACGGCCTTTCATGGATGGAATAATCATTTTGGATACATAGAGAAGTCCTTTTACATTTCCATCTATCATAGAATCCCAATCATCTGACTTTCCGGAAGAAAGAGGATCCAATCCGTGAGCATTCCCTGCATTATTGATTAAAACGTCGATATTCTTCCATTCTTCAGGAAGAGAATTGATGGCGCTCTCAACTTCTTCAAGATTCCTTACATCAAATATCAAACTAAATATTTCGGTATATTGAGAAAGCTCAGCTTTTAAAGATTCCAGAACTTCATTTCTTCTTCCACAGATGATTACCCTGTTTCCCTGTCTGGCTAAAAGTTCTGCTGTAGATTTTCCTATTCCGGACGTGGCTCCGGTGATGAGTATTGTTTTCATAATTTCTTTTTAATGTAGCAATGTATCAGTCTACCAATGTAACAATAACAAGATTCTGCATTTCAGCATTGTTATACTGGTACATTATCAAATTGGTACATTTTAATTAGTTTGCGTCTAAAGCTTCAAAAGCGTCGGTTATATGTTCAATAATCAACTTCTTTTTATCATCAGGAAGAACGGAGATAATATCAAATCTTACTTCATTATTCCTGTTAAACTCTTCAAGATAATGGTTGGCCGCGGAAACAATAGATTTGATCTTCGTTTTGGTAACGGCTTCCTGAGGCAGCATAAAAGCATCCGTAGAGCGGGCTTTTACTTCCACAACGATCAGCAGATTATCTTTTTCAGCAATAATATCGATCTCAGCTTTTTGAAAACGGAAGTTCCTGACTAAGATTGTATAGCCATTTTTCGATAGAAAATCTACCGCTAAATCTTCTGCTATTTTTCCAAAATCATTATGACCTGCCATTTTTTTGAGTTTAAGAGTGGAGCGTTTGAGGGTTGGAGCGTGTGTATTATTTTATATATTAAAACTCAATCTTAACCTTATCCTTAACCTGCATTTTCACTGTTCCGCCAATGATCAAAGGACTGTTATCTTTAATATGGCCATTCGGAAACCCGAAAACGGCTGGGAACTTATATTTTGAAATCCGGTCCGAGATCAGTTTATAGGCAAATTCATCGAAGCTTTCTTCGTAGCTTTTATTCTCTTTTTCATCGCCCATATTGGTCATTCCACCGATGATCAGTCCTTTTATTTTTTTGAAAACACCGGCTAATTCCAAACTCATGATCATACGGTCCAGGGCATAAAAGTTTTCCCCGATATCTTCAATGAATAAGATTTTATCTTTGAAGTCAAAAGAATATGGGGTTCCCAAAAGCGCATAGATCAGGGCTAAATTACCTCCCACCAGCTCGCCTTCAATATTCCCTTTCTTATTCAATTCGTGAGGTTTTAAAGCATATTTTGGAGCTTTTCCTTTTAAGATATCAAAGATCAGGTCATAGCTCTCATCCGTTACCCCGAAACTTGATGTTTTCATCGTCTGTCCGTGGATAGAAGCAAACCCTTTCTTTAACAAATAGCTTTGAATAACCGTATTATCAGAGTAGCCGATATACCATTTAGGATTTTCTGTAAAGTTTTTCAGTTTTAAATGCTGAATCAGATGCTGGCATCCGTAGCCTCCTCTGGAAGCCCAGACTGCCGAAATATCCTTATCATTTAAAGCCCAGTTGATATCTTTTAATCTTTCCTGTTCTGTTCCTGCATAATTATACCCGTTTGAATATCTGGTATAGAGATGTTCGCCCAATACCGGCTCAAAACCTCTGTTTTTAATCATTTCTATTCCCTTTTCAAGTTGGGAAACATCTACAGCTCCGGCAGGGGAGATCACAGCTATTTTCGCTCCTTTTTTAAGAGCTTTTGGAAAGATCATTTTTTTCATTCTGTTTTTTGTCCTGTTTTTTGATACTTGATTTCTTTTTTCTCAGCTTCTTCTAGACGCCTGTCGAACTGGTTAAATTTCTTATAGCTCTGCAGGAAAATAAAGAAACTGAAAACAATAAGAATCCCGCCTACAACCCTTCTGATCTGGTTGGCGAGTTTCTGGGTAAGTTTATCGTGAAATTGTTTGGCAAGGAAAATTTTGGCGAGATCGATACATAAATACGTAGCGATTACTATCCCTATGTAGAGCAGGAAACTGCTGGTATCAGGGTACTGGTTCCGTACGGAGATCACCGTTACCAGCCAGAAAAGAATCACGCCTACATTTAAAAGATTGAAGAAAAAACCATTAAAAAACGTTTTGATATAGTTTTGGCCAATGATTCTTTCTTCACCGGGCATATGCATTTTGGTCTTGGTGACCATCATGACAATCCCGTATACAAAAATAAGGATAGAGGTGATCCTGTAAAATCCGGGATGCTTGTCTATCAGGGTTACAATATCTGCACTTGCATAATACGCAGCAACAATGCATAAAAGATCTGCCGTAATGACTCCAAGGTCCAGTGCCAGAGCATGTCTTGGGCCGCGTGAGAAACTGGTTTCAATTAAAAGGAAAAAAATAGGTCCTATAAAAACCAGGCTCAGCATAAATCCTAAGACAACGGCAGAAAGTACAAGTTCAAACATTCAGTAGTATTTTAAATGAAAAAAATTCATCCCATTTATACAAAGTTATACTTTATGATTTAATTAATCAACAATCTTAAAGTCCAACTGCTTCTGAATAAGGTTTGCTTTTACTACTTTGATCTGAACCTGATCTCCCAGCTGATATCTTTTTCCGGTTCTGTTTCCATACACCGCATGGGTTTTTCCGTCATAGGAATAAGAATCATCTACAAGATCTCTCAATTTGATCAGACCTTCTGCACCATTTTCAGGGATCTCCACCCAGAATCCAAATTCTGCAACACCTGAAATCACACCGCTGAAGGTTTCCCCAAGATGTTTCTCCATAAACTTCACCTGCATGAACTTAATGGAATCTCTTTCTGCATCGGCAGCAAGTCTTTCCATAGCACTGCAGTGTTTCGCTTTGTCTTCCAGCTCTTGCTTGCTCGGTGATTTGCCTCCATCAAGATAATGCTGTAAAAGACGGTGGGCAAGAAGGTCAGGATAACGTCTGATAGGAGAGGTAAAGTGGCTGTAGTACTCAAAACCTAAACCATAGTGGCCGATAGGTTCTGTAGAATACACTGCTTTGCTCATACTTCTCATGGCCAGCGTTTCAATCATATTTTCTTCTCCTTTACCTTTCACATCATGCAAAAGATTATTCAGAGATTCTGCTACTTTTTTAGTGTTGTCCAGATTCATTTTATACCCGAATGTGGATACAAAATCTCTCAAAGCTTCCAGTTTTGCCGGGTCCGGATCATCGTGCACCCTGTAAATAAAGGTATTATTTGAAATACTTCCTTTCTGGGTCAATGATACAAATTCGGACACTTTTTTATTGGCTAAAAGCATGAATTCTTCGATCAGGTGGTTGGAATCTTTGCTTATTTTAAAGTAAACGCCAATAGGTTCACTATTTTCATCCAGATTGAATCTTACTTCACTTCTGTCAAAAGTAATCGCTCCGTTTCTGATACGCTGTTCACGCATGATTTTGGCCAGCTTATCCAGGGTATTGATTTCTTCTGCAAGATCTCCCTCTCCCGTTTCTATACGTTCCTGGGCTTCTTCATAAGTAAATCTTCTGTCTGAATGAATCACTGTTCTTCCGAACCACTGTTTCTGGATCTCCGCATTGTCATTCAGCTGGAATACTGCTGAGAATGTATATTTATCTTCATTCGGACGTAGGGAGCAGACATCGTTACTCAAAACTTCCGGAAGCATGGGAACCACACGGTCTACAAGATATACGGAAGTTGCTCTTTTGTAAGCTTCATCGTCCAGGATTGTTCCCGGAACCACATAATGGGAAACATCTGCAATGTGAACCCCGATTTCCCAGTTTCCGTTTTCCAGTTTTCTTATGGAAAGGGCATCATCAAAATCTTTCGCATCCTTAGGGTCGATGGTGAATGTACAGATATCACGCATATCCCAGCGTTTTGCCGCTTCTTCATCCGTAATTCTTCTGTCTATTTTATCTGCATCCAGTTCCACTTCCTGTGGAAACTCATAAGGAAGACCATATTCTGCAAGAATAGAGTGGATCTCAGTTTCATGTTCACCCGGAGCACCCAATACTTGGATGATTTCTCCTTCAGGATTTTTGTCTCCCGGCTTCCATTCTGTCATTTTCACAATCACTTTATCACCGTTTTCAGCACCTCCGAATTTATTTCTTGGAATAAAAATATCCGTATTGATTGATTTTTTATCACAGACTACAAATCCAAAATCTTTGTGGGTAACCAGCTGAAATGTTCCTACAAACTCCGTTCTTGTTCTTTCAAGAACTTCCAATACAGAACCTTCCAGTTTCTTCCCTTTGAAGTGGTAGGTAATGATCAGAACTTTATCGCCCTGAAGCGCATCTTTCACATTTTTGGAATGAATAAAGATGTCATCTTCTACGCCTTCTACACTTACATAAGCGTTACCGGACTGGTTAAAATCAATCGTTCCTGTCAGGGTTCCTGCAATTTTCAGATTGACGATATATTTTCCTTTTTCCACTTCTTTGATCTTCTCAGAACCCTGAAGCTTGTGAAGCGCCTGGATCACCTGCTCTCTCTGACGTGGATTCTTATAATCTATTCCGTCTGCGATCTGCTTATAATTATAGATCTTCGACGCATTAGCATTCATGAAACGCAGGATCTGTCTTCCGATCTCTATCAGTTTCTGATCGTTTTTATGACTTATATATTTACCTTTTCTTGGCATTTTAATATTATTTAATTGTTATTAATTGTAATAATCTGAATCTGAAATTTAAGTAACTCCTCAATCTTTATGTTTAAGATTTTTTCAGGAGCTCTGTTTTAATTTAGGATCTGAATCCTGTTTCAGAAAGTATATTATTACATCTTTTTTAAGTCTGCATTCATTCAGCTGCAGAGCTTTGACCTTTCAGTTTTACATTTCTTTATTAGTCCTACAGCATCAATTTTCCTTCCAAATTATTTACAATGGAAACCTTAGTCTGTATAAAATTACTATAAATATGGAGAAGAGGGGAGAAAAACCTTTTATTAAATATCTTTTAAATATTTCAGGCCTGGTATGGAAATAATAGAATGGTAATTTCTATTAGCTGATGCAAATGTACAAAATAAAAAATAAATAAGGCCCGTAATTTGATTTACAGGCCTTTATATATTTAGCATACAGCAATTTTATCTACTCTGTTCTGGTGTCTGCCACCTTCAAAGTCTGTGGACAGGAACTTTTCAGCAATTTCTATCGCTACCTCTTTAGAGATAAATCTTGCCGGCATGGAGATCATATTCGCGTCATTGTGCTGTCTCGCCAGTACCGCAATCTCCGGCATCCAGCAAAGTGCACATCTGATCTTCTGATGTTTGTTTGCCGTAATCTGAACCCCGTTTCCGCTTCCGCAGATCAATATTCCCAGCTCGTTCTCTCCGTTTTCCACAGAGGTTGCAGCAGGGTGTACAAAGTCCGGATAATCCACACTGTCTGTGGAAAACGTGCCAAAATCCTGAACATCAAATCGTTCTGAAAGAAAGTTCTTAACAATCTCCTTATACTCATAGCCTGCATGGTCTGCAGCAATAGCTATTTTTCTTTTCATAATACTTCTATTAGGTCTTTTTAGATTTTATTTCATGACAAAGGTAAGAATAATAACAAAGTCTGTGAATTGTTCGGGAGTAAATTGTGAAAAGCTATGTGAATAAGTGTGGAAAACTTTTCCCAACTTTCTATTTTTAAAGATGAATTTATTTCGTAATGGGAAATAGGTTTGAAAATTTTAACCACAATTTTCAAAATCTTTTCTCCACTTAATCCAAAGTTTTTCCATAAAAAAATTACTAATAACGGGTTTGTGGGAAAGTTACTCACATCTGTTGGTAAGTCTGTGAAAAAGCAGATTTACAATATTTTACAATGTGAATTAAATATGAATTGAATAAAAATTATTTGTTACCAATTATTTCATTAAAACTTATCCCCGAAACTAACAATACTCAACAACAACTACATTATTCTTTTTTTTAAAGAGAGAAGAATTGTTGATTAGTGGGTGATTGGGGTTGGGGAAAGTTTTCCCAAAACTTTTGTTTTAATGGTTCCGTTCAAAATGTTTAAAAGCTTACATTTGTGAAACGAAAATTCAAGGATACTTATGAAAACAATCAATGATTTCAATTTTAAAGACAAGAAGGCTCTGGTAAGAGTGGACTTTAATGTTCCGCAGGATGATCAGCTTAAGGTGAGCGACAATACAAGAATCACAGCTGTGAAACCTACGGTTGAAAAAATTCTTAATGACGGAGGTTCTGTGATCTTAATGACGCATCTGGGAAGGCCGAAAGGGGAGGTGAAAGATGAGTTTTCTCTTAAGCATATCGTAGATGAAGTTTCCAGCGTTCTTGGAAAGGAAGTGAAGTTTGTAGACGAATGTATCGGAGAGAAGGCAGAAAAGGCCGCTTCTGAGCTTCAGCCGGGAGAAATCTTATTGCTGGAGAACCTGCGTTTTCATAACGAAGAGGAAAAAGGGGATGAAGGATTTGCACAGCAGCTGGCCAAGCTTGGTGACGCTTATGTGAATGACGCTTTTGGTACAGCACACAGAGCACATGCCTCCACCGCTGTGATTGCCAATTATTTTGAATCAACTAAATTTTTCGGTTTATTGATGGCTAAAGAGCTTCAGGCTATTGAAAAAGTTTTGAAAAAAGGTGAAAAGCCTGTAACTGCGATACTTGGAGGTTCAAAAGTTTCAACTAAAATTACCATTATAGAAAATATCCTTCCTGCCATCGATAATCTGATCATTGGAGGCGGTATGGCATTCACTTTTATTAAGGCTTTAGGCGGTAAAATTGGAAATTCATTGGTAGAAGAGGATAAGCTTCCTTTAGCTCTTGAAATTTTAGGAAAAGCAAAAGAAAATAAAGTGAAAGTATATCTTCCTTCTGATGCTATCATTGCGGAAGCTTTCAATAATGATGCAGAAAGAAAAGAAGCGGATATCTATGCAATTCCTGAAGGATGGATGGGACTGGACGCCGGACATAAATCAAGAGATCAGTTCAACGATGTTTTGCTAAATTCTAGAACGATTCTTTGGAATGGACCTATCGGAGTTTTTGAAATGTCAAACTTTGCAGGAGGTACTGTTGCTTTGGGAGAGAGTATTGCTGAAGCTACAAAATTAGGTGCTTTCTCTTTAGTAGGAGGAGGAGACAGTGTTGCTTTCGTAAAGCAGTTCGGTTATGATGACAAAGTGAGTTATGTTTCTACCGGAGGGGGAGCGATGCTTGAAAGTCTTGAAGGACTGGAGCTTCCTGGAGTTGCTGCTATTAATAAATAATTATACATTATATAAAAAGTAAAATGCCCATCTTGCGAAAAAGATGGGCATTCTTATTTTAGTTATGGTTAATTAACATAGGCTACATAAGCTTCTTTAACTACACCTCCTAAGTACTGGTTTTTTGCAAAAAATGTATAATCTATCCAGAAATATCCATTATCCGCCCACGCAGAACCCCAAGAATTTTGTATCTTGAAAGCCTGTTTATTATCATCATAGCCTACGACACATATAGCGTGTCCACCAAGAACTTTGCCTGAACGTTTTTTCAATATCCATCCTGTATTTTTAAGATTTTTGAATTCTTCATCTACCGTAATACCTATGACTATTGGAAGATTTGCACTTAAAAGGTTTTTAATGTTTGTAATATTTGAATTACTTACTGTTGACCAGCTTACTAGTTTATGGCTACTTGCAGCATTTTTTTGAGAAACACTAGGTTGAGTACTACATTCAGTATCATTGTAAGGCATTTCTGTTAAGCTGCAGACACCTTGATTTTTGATTAGTTTCAATCCATCACTTGTATAGGATCCATTTGCGCAAGCACCCTGCTTGATTTGATTGTACACATATTCAGGACTTCTTGGTTGTGTTACTCCTTTAAAATTAGATTCCAAAATACTGGTTGCTGCATAGGCTGTTGCCCATGCAACACAGGATCCTTCATTTCCTTGATCTCCGATAGCTGGCTGACCGCTTACAAAATAACTTGATGGTAATACTTTGGAAGTATTTCCTTTATACTTTGTTATTAAAGCATCTACATCTGCTTTTTCAAAAGAAGAGTAGGTAGATTCATCAACAAAATTGGCACCCAGGGAACCAATAGACTGAGCTTCTTGATTTGGCTGTTGATTATCTATTTCTTCATCATTTTTTGAACATGAAGCTAATGAGAGCATTACTAATGCCATTGAAATAATTTTTAAATTTTTCATAAATTGTTTTTTGTTTGGTTTAACATTAGTAAAAATACAGTTATTTGGGTTGTTTGCAATAGTATTCGTAAAATAATCGATTATCGTTTGTTTATTTGTTTTAATTTATTTAATTTATTTATTATATATTTAGTTTTGTATTATTTTTTTTTGTTTTTTTTAATTTTACATGAAATGGGTGGTTTTTAAAGTTTAATAATCATAGAATTATTTTTGTTTTTAATTTTAGAGAGAATGGAGTAGGGTTATTTTATTTTTTGTCAGTTTCAACTTTTATATCATAGCTTAAATATCAAAAATAAAACCCGGGAAAATTCTCCGGGTTTTTGTTTTTTATGTTGAAATAGGTGAAAATTGGCCTTCAGAAATGGCTCAAAAATCGATTTTCTATCTTTTTTCGATAATGTATATCAAACTTGAAAATTCGTTGGAAAAAAGCGCCTTTACGTTAGAAATCGTTCCGTAGATGACCGCTTTCAGCCAAAAAAGAGGCGATTTTTTGTATTTTTCGCTCAACATGGAGATGTAAAATGAATCAAGGACCAATGGTTTGATTTTTCTCATTTTCCAATCGGGTTTCTTTGAAATTAAATTTTCCATACCATTTTTAGAGAAATGATAAATATGTCTCGGTACATCGTAGGCTGCCCAATATTCTTTGTAATGTTTTGCATCATAGGAGGTAGGGTTGGGAACGGCAATAATGAGAAGTCCTTTGTCTTTTAATTTCCCGTGAAATATTTCGAGCATTTCATCCTGGTTCTCTACATGTTCAAAAACATGCCATAAAGTAATAGCATCCAGACTTTGATCTGGAATGTTTTGTATAGTATCGAGAACCTGTGCTTTGGTTATTTTACTAAGTGCAGCTTTTCTGGCATCGGCATCAGGTTCAAAACCAAAAGTCTCAAAATCATTTTCAATATACTTTACAAATTCTCCTGCACCGCATCCGTAATCCAGAACTTTGGCTCCTTTTTTTATCCTGTCTGCCAAAATATTTTTCTTGTACTGCAGATTAAAGGACTGTAAGAATTTATAAAGTTTTTCTTTAAAACTTCCGGAATCCTGATGGTGGGAAATGTAATCTTCGCTTTCATAATATCTGGAAATATTGGATGGAATAGGGGAGGTTTTAAAAACTCCTTTTGTCTCCGTTTCTTTTATTTCAAATATTTCCTGTGAAAGAAAATGATCCTTTATTCTCATTTGAATTGATATCTTGATATTTTAAAAATAAAGTATTCAGTGATTATTTTTAACGCACATAAATACCTTAATTTTTGCTTTTAATTTACAAATGTTTCACGTGAAACATTTTTGATTTAACGCCCTAAATAGACCAGTAAAACGTTTATATCAGCCGGAGAAACACCACTGATTCTACCCGCCTGAGCAATAGTTTTCGGTCTTACATTAGACATTTTCTGTTTTGCTTCTGCAGAAAGGCTGGAAAGGCTTTTATAATCAAAGTCTTCCGGAATTTTTATGTTTTCCAAACGGTTAAGCTTAGCTACATTCTCCTTTTCTTTTTCTATATAACCTTTATACTTGATATTGATTTCTGCCTGTTCTCTGATTTCATCATCATATTTGGATGAAAATTCTTTGATTGCCTCAATTTCGTCAAGCTTTTCTAATGTGATATTAGGTCTTGTAAGGAATTGTGCTGCTTTATAAGCCTGATCTACCGGATTGCTTTCTGATTTTTCAAGAATAGGATTGATCATTCCAGGTTTTAAAGAAGTTTCTCTTAAAAATCCTTCAAGTTCCTGACTTTCAGATACTTTGGTTTCTACTTTTCTTAATCTGTCTTCTTTAGCTAATCCTAAATCAAATGCTTTTTTCGTCAGTCTGATATCGGCATTATCCTGTCTCAGTAATAATCTGTATTCTGCACGGGATGTGAACATTCTGTAAGGCTCTTCAGTTCCTTTTGTAATCAGATCATCAATCAGTACGCCGATATAGGCTTCATCTCTGTTTAAGATGAAATCTTCTTTTTCATGAACCTTATTATGAGCATTGATACCGGCAATTAATCCCTGTCCCGCTGCTTCTTCATATCCTGTGGTTCCGTTAATCTGGCCCGCGAAATATAAATTATCAATTAATTTGGTTTCTAAAGTATGTTTTAGCTGGGTAGGAGGGAAGTAATCATACTCAATAGCATAGCCCGGACGGAAAACTTTTACATTTTCAAATCCTGGAATCTGTTTCATTGCTTTGATCTGTACATCTTCCGGAAGCGAAGAACTGAAGCCGTTTACATAGATTTCAACAGTTTTCCAGCCTTCGGGTTCTACGAAAAGCTGATGTCTTGTTCTTTCTGCAAAACGGTTGATTTTATCTTCAATACTAGGGCAGTATCTTGGTCCTAAACTTTGAATGGTTCCGTTGAACATTGGGCTTCTGTCAAAACCTTCGCGTAAAATATCGTGTACTGTTTCGTTGGTATATACAATGTGACAGCTTAACTGTTTTGTTAATTTAGGCGTATCCGTGTAGCTGAACTTCTGAGGTTTTTCATCTCCTTTCTGTTCTTCCATTTTAGAATAATCAAGGCTTCTTCCGTCTACACGGGGAGGAGTTCCTGTTTTCATTCTTCCTGCTTCGAAACCTAAACTTACCAATTGTTCTGTAATTCCGAATGCTCTGGGTTCGCCCATTCTTCCGCCGCCTAATTGTTTATCTCCAACGTGGATTAATCCGTTAAGAAATGTACCGTTGGTAAGAACTACGGATTTAGCTTTTATTTCAATTCCTAAAGAAGTAACCACTCCGGTTACCTTATTATTTTCTACAATAAGCTGCTTCACCATATCCTGAAAGAAATCAAGATTGGGTGTATTTTCTAATGCCAATCTCCATTCTTCTGCAAAAAGCATTCTGTCATTTTGAGTTCTTGGAGACCACATCGCTGGTCCTTTTGAAAGGTTGAGCATTTTGAACTGAATGGCAGATTTGTCAGCTATAATTCCGGAGTATCCTCCCATAGCATCAATCTCTCTTACGATCTGTCCTTTTGCGATTCCTCCCATTGCCGGGTTGCAGCTCATCTGTCCGATGGTCTGCATATTCATTGTAACAAGCAGGGTTTTTGAACCAAGATTGGCCGCTGCGGCTGCAGCTTCACAACCTGCATGTCCGGCACCTACTACGATTACGTCATATATTTCTGAAATCATTTTCTATTGCTTATTTAAAGCCTTTAATATTACTATTTTCCATGAATGTTTCACGTGAAACATTTTTAGAGAATGCGCTACAGGTGAGCTTTCATTGTGGCTATGATTGAACACTTTACGGATTGCCCTTTAAGTGATTCTTCAATTTGCTAAGGGTTTGATTCCTTAAATTTAGCCAGGTATACATCTTCCATTCTGCGCATCTCTTTCTCTTCTTCTTCCGTCTTATCCTTGTATCCTGCGAGGTGAAGAATACCATGGGCAAGCACCCTTTTTAATTCTTCTTCGTAATCTCTGGATAGAGTAGAAGCGTTGTCCGAAATTCGCTGCAAAGATACGAAAATCTCCCCGCTTATTGTTTTCCCTTTTACATAATCGAAAGTGATGATATCGGTATAATAATCATGCTGCAGATAATCCTGATTGATCTTCAAAAGATATTCGTCATCGCAGAAAATATAATTGATTTCGCCTATTTTTTTTCCTTCTGAAAGAATGATATCTTCCAGCCATTTTTGATAATCTGTGTTTACAGATTCCTGTAAGTTTTCGTAAAAGAATTGTATCATTGTATTAAAACCAGTGTCCTAAAATAACACTGAATATGCCTTTTTGATTGTTTTTAAGTGAGTGGCTGAAGTTGACTTTAATCTGCCCGAAAGGAGATTTGTACCCTGCCGTCAATCCTACTGAGCTAAAATTTACTTTAACCGCATCTTCAAAGTTAATATCATCTGAGAGATTGGCAAAGCTGAAATTTCCGCTTAAAAAGTAGTTTTTATTGAATTTAAACTGAACATCATTAGAAATCAGGACGACATTATTGGTGTTGAGCTGGGCAAAATAGAAACCTCCGAAGCTTTTAAAATTAACCAGATTCTGTTCAAAGATACCACCAAGTCTGTACTGGTAAAATTCCGGAAGATTATCGCCGATTGTGATTCCACCGTACAAGTTCAGACGGTAGGTGAATTGCTTCGACAGGGGAATATTAAGCCTGATATCTGCTTTCACCTGTATAATCCTTTTTTCAACCTCGGATTTTAAAAGATCGACCACTTTTCCTTCTGCATTGATGTAAATACCTCTGGAAGGGAAGTCTTTGTCATTTTGAGTATCGCTCTTCAGGAATACATATGGATTAAGGAAACGCATGTATCTTTTATTTAAACCATTGATTTCAGCTCCGAAATAATCATGGCTGATCCCGCCTCCGATGGCAAATTTATCTCTCCATACAGACTGTATAAAGGCTTCATTCCTGAACCATTCCCATTTATCTACTACATTATTGTCAATATTCTTAATATCAAAGCTCATCCCCGAAGAATAGATCCCGAAGCCCGGAATATAGCCGTTATCGATAAAATAGTTCAGATAATATCTTGGTTTATCACCTACCACCACATCAAGCGATAGATTTGAATTTTTAAATAGAAGGCGCTTTCCTGAATAATTCAGCAGCAATCCCGTTTTGAAGACTTCATCATAATGCAGTCCGACCTTTAAAAAATGGCGGGCTTCATCTTCAGTGACATAAAGTTTGAGATAATTCGCATTATTTTCCGGAATAATGTCATAATTGATGAAACGGTAATTATTGGTGGCAACCAGTTTATCTATTTTTTTATTAATAGAACCGTAAGTCTGCATAGAAGGGAGGCGGAGTCCCATTTTCCCAAGAACGTAGTTTTTACCGTAAATACGGCCTCCATCTAAGGAAATGCTGTCAATCTTATATACGTTGGAATATATTGGATTTATGCGCTCTCTAAGACGGTCAAATGACCGTTTCGGGAGCTGATCGAGTATTTGGGTGTATTTCATCCCTTCCACATAGCCGCTGTCCAGAATTTTCTTCTTTTCATCGTAGCTGGTGGCGGTCATGCCTTTCAGGTTTGGTTTAATGTTGATGTCCGTGTATTTGTACTGTTTTCGGGTATCTCTTTTGATTCCGAAATCAATAACCTGGTTAAGAATTGAAATAATATTGCTTAAATCCTCTCTTTTCGATAAATCCTGGTTAAGATCCACCCCGATGACGATATCGATTCCTTTGTCCTTTAACGGCTTTGAAGGATAATTTACCGTCATGGCACCGTCAATATAAATACTGTCGCCAATTTTTACAGGATCCATCAGGGAAGGGAAGGCGGAACTGGCCATAATGGACTGTACCAGATCTCCCTTCTCGAAAATTTCCATATTGCCGCTTTCCAGATTGGTAGCTACACACATAAATGGAATGGGCAGTTTGGAAAAATCATCAATATTGGAAACATTTTTGAAAAGCTCTTTCAGAAGATAAACATTTCTCTGGCCTGAGCTGATAGAAGAGGGAAGGGATATTTTTCCGTTTTTTAAAGGGATGGATAAAAGATATTTATCTACGGATTTATTGAAGAAAGAAGTTTCCTGTCTGGATTTCGGATCCATAATCAGGGAATAGAAATCCGTATCCATGACAATCTTCTCTATTTCTTTTCCCGAATACCCGGATGCATACAGTCCGCCTACAATGGCGCCCATACTGGTTCCGGAAATATAATCGACTTTTACTCCCAGGGAATCCAACACTTTCAGTACTCCGACATGTGAAAATCCCTTGGCACCGCCACCGGCAAGTGAAAGACCGATTCTTGGATTTTTTGGTATGACGAGATCCTTTTTCACTTGGGAATGGATCATCAGAAGTTGGAATACGAAGAGAAGGATCAGGAGTTTTCTCATAGCTAGTCTTTTATATAAATCCGTTTCACCCGGGGCGAAATGGAGGTTAACACTTCATAGGTTATGGTTTTGCAGTAGCCTGCGAATTCTTTTAAACTTGGTTTTGCATTAAAAACGGTGACGGTATCACCTTCTTTTACATTGGGGATGTGGTCTATATTAATCATCATCATGTCCATGCAGATATTTCCGACAATAGGAGCTAATGTTTTGTTGATGCCTACATTTCCCACCTGATTTCCGATCAGTCTTGGAATTCCATCTGCATAGCCTACGGGAATCGTAGCGATCTTCGCGGAATGATCAGGTTTGTATTTTCTGCTGTAGCCTACAGATTCTCCGGTTGCTACAGTAGATATCTGTGAAATTACGGTTTTAAAACTAACTACAGACTGCAGCTGCTTCTGTATTTCACTATTTGGTGATTCTCCAAGCATTCCTATTCCGATTCTTACCATATCATACTGATGCTTTGTGTAGCTGGTAATTCCGGAAGAATTGAGAATATGGCGGATAGGAGTGTAGCCCAGTTTTTCAATCAGATCGCAGGAATTTTTTTCAAAAGTTTCGATCTGCATCAAAGTGAATTCCCTTTCTCCAGGTACATCAGAAGAAGATAAATGACTGAAAAGACTTTGAACTCTTAAGTTTTTCTGTTTTAAAGTGTCAGCGAGCTGATCCAGTTCAAAATCTTTAAAACCAAGACGGTGCATTCCCGTTTCAAGCTTGATGTGAACAGGATATTTTTTATCATTCCCTGATTTCTGTAGAGCTTCATAGAATAATTCCAAAACCCTGAAACTGTAAATTTCCGGCTCTAAATTATATTCTATGATGGTTTCATAACTGTGCTGCTCAGGATTCATCACCACAATAGGAGTGGTGATTCCTTTTTTTCGCAGTTCCACACCTTCGTCTGCATAGGCCACACCAAGATAATCAATATGGTGATGCTGCAGGAATTCGGAAACTTCGTAACTGCCCAGTCCATAAGCGTTCGCCTTGACCATGGCCATCATTTTTGTTCCCGGTTTCAGTACGGATTTATGATAATTGATATTATGGAGTATCGCATTCAGATTGACTTCCAGAACGGTATCATGCTTTCGGAGTTCAAGAATATCTTTCAGTTTTTCAATCTCAAATTTCCTTGCTCCTTTAAGCAGAATAATCTGATTTTCAATTTCTGTAAGATGTTTACTGTCAATTAATTCCTGAGTATTGACGAAAGTAGAAGTTTTAGCATTAAATAATTCACTAAACTTTGATATTTCATCGCCGATCAGGAAGACAGAATCAAATTTCTGGTCGTTTACCAGCTCAGAAACTTCCTCATAAAGTTCCTGAGAATTGGAATTTACCCCTACAATATCCGTTAATACTAAGGATTTCTTAGATTTTTTATATTCATTTAAAAACTGAAGAGCAGTTTTCAGGGAGTCCAGATCCAGGTTAAAAGAATCGTTGATCACGATATTATTTTTGATTCCTTCAATCGCTTCCAGACGCATTTCCACGGCTTTCAGAGAATTCACCTTATCGATGATCTTCTGATTATCAATATTCAGTTCCTTCAAAACGGTGATCAAAGCCAGAGCATTCGTTAAAGTTGCTTCGTCCCGCTGATGAACAGGAAAGGAAATTTCTTCATCAAAATAAACAACCGTGATCTTTTCATCCTTAGAAACACCTTCTTTGATGAAGACCTGATTGTTGTTTTTAAGACCGTAGGAAATTAATTTTTTACCTGAATACAGGTCCTGTATTTTTTTGTCTACCAATGAGTTGTCACCATTGTAAATAACGGTTTCAGAATTCTTAAAAAGCTTGATTTTTTCATTAATAAGCTCTTCCTCAGATTCAAAGTTCGCGGCATGGGCATTTCCGATATGAGTCAGCAGGCCGATCCGGGGATGGAATATATTTTCCAGTTTTTCCATTTCGTGCGGCTTTGAAATTCCCACCTCAAAAATTCCAAGCTCATGCGAGCTGTTGATTTGAAGTAGAGAGAGGGGAAGGCCGATCTGAGAATTAAAACTCTTCGGACTTTTTACTGTTGGAAATTCATTCCAAAGGCATTGGTAAAGCCATTCTTTTAAAATCGTTTTTCCATTGCTGCCTGTAATTCCTACAGACTTCAGATGGGAATTTTCGAAATGGTATTTTGCCAGCTTCTGAAGAAATTCAACCGAATTCTCTACAAGGACCCATGTTATATTTTCAAACTGCGGATGCTGATGCTCTGAAATGATCACACCAATACCGCGATCTATGGCAGATTCAATGAATTTCTCACCGGAATTTTTGTGCGTATTGATCGCTATAAATGCCGTATTCTTCGTTGAATAAATAATCCTGCTGTCGAACGCTATATTTCTGATCACTAAATCATAATCACCAATGACTTCTGCACCGGTGATTTCTGCAATTTGTTTTACTGTATAATTCATTGATACCTCCTGCTTATTTTGAATAAACGGCCCATCAGCCATTTTACCTTTCTAAAAACTGTTTATTTTTTCTTCTTTAAAAGCACTTCGTCTATAAAAACACGGCGGCTTACTGCCTCATAGCTTTCAGTTTCACCCAGTTCTACCAGATTATTTCCCTGAGAAATCCTCATGGAATAGTTGGCCAGGTTACCCGTTCTCTTGCAAATAGCATGCACTTTTGTAACGTATTCCGCGGTAGCCATCAGGTTGGGCATCGGCCCGAAAGGACGTCCCAGAAAATCCATATCCAGTCCGGCTACCACCACTCTCACGCCGCTGTTGGCAAGCTGGTTGGCGATATCTACAATGCTTTCGTCAAAAAACTGTGCTTCATCTATTCCCACTACATCGCAGTTAGAAGCCAGCAGAAGGATCTCATTAGGATTGTCTACTGCTGTACTGCGGATTTTGTTCTGATTATGAGAAACCACGTCCTCTTCAGAATATCGTGTATCCAGTCTCGGTTTAAAAATTTCCACGTTCTGTCCCGCCATTTCTGCTCTGCGCAATCTTCGGATCAGCTCTTCGGTTTTTCCCGAGAACATAGAGCCACAAATAACTTCCATCCAACCACTTTGTTTGGAATGATTAATTGTATTTTCTAAAAACATTTGTTAAATTAGCCGTATATTTTTAAGATCAAAAGTAAGCAATTTTAATAAGATTCTTATTATGCAGAACATCCAAGATTTAAAGGAAAAAATTTTTTTTGAATCCAAAAATATCATCGATATTTTGGAGAAAATAAACAATGTAGACGAATTACTTTCCAAGCAGGATCTTGTAGATGAGCTTGCGAACAGGATCTCTTTTTTAAGGCTTCTGGAGAAAAATATAGAGTATTTTGTGACGGATCATTCGCCGCAGAATTCAGAAAATCAGTTTGTTTCCCTAAGTTCGGACGACGGGCATGAATCGCATCATGAAGTAACGGAAGAAGAAGCGATCTTCAATAATGAGTTTAATGAGATCGATGAAAATGAAGGTGAAAATTTTGCTGCAACATCAGTAGAGGAGGAGGAAAAATTCAACCATCAGCTTGATGAGATCGTGGAAAATGAATTCCATGAAAATATAGTAAGCTTTGCCGAAGAAAACTTTGGTCAGGATCAGGATAAAAGTGTTCAGGCACAGGCGTTGGATAACGTTACCGAAGAAGAAGTGGTTTTCAATAACCAGCTGAATGAAATTGATGAGAATGAATCTTTCAATCCTGCTGAAAAAGTATTAAGCTTCGTAGATGAAGAAAGAATTCTTGCCGATGCCGAGCCGGATAACGATGAAGATCTTAATGAAGATTTATTCGTTGATGAAGTAACCGAAGAAGAAGCTGTTTTTAATAACCAACTCAATGAAATTGATGAAGATGAAGACAAGGTTTCACATGAAACAGACTATGCTGTAACTGATCTTGAAAGCAAAGAACCTGAGTCTCCGGTAAAAGAACAGACGGAAAGAATTCCAAGTATTTTTGATACGGAAATGCTGGAAGATGAAATCCTGATTGAGGAAAACGAAGAACAGTTTGTAGTATCCAATGCTGCGATAGAGCAGGGAGAAATGCTTACCGAAACATCCAATGTGGAAAGCATCCTAAGCGAAATAAAACACGATTTTCCTTCGGAAGAAAAAGAAACAATCCTTGCTGAAGTACACGACAGAAGAAAAATCGTGGAAATAGACAAACCTCTTCCCGAGACAGAAAAAGAAAAGCCTGCTTCCGATGAAAGCTTTGAAGATCTGGATGCTTACCAGCAGGAGAAAAAAATAAAACTGGCCAATATCAAAGGATTGAAGGCTGTGCAGACCCTTTTTGATGATGATCCTCTGGAAAGAGAGATCCCTAAGGAAAAGCCTGCTTCTGAAGTAAAAGAAGAAACGGGAAGCATTCTGAAAACAAACATCCCTACCAACTTCATGGAGGCTGATAAGGTAAAACCTGAGTTCAGGCTGGATCTTAATGACAGGATAGCCTTTTCAAAAATGCTGTTTGGAGGAAGCCAGTCCGATCTTAACGAGACGGTTTCCCGACTGAACGGATTCAGAAATCTGGAAGAAGCCAAAGAATATCTCAGCGATCTTTATTATGAAAGAAAGTGGAGTAAAGTAGATGAATATGCCCAGAGACTCTGGATATTGGTAGAAAATAAATTTTTATAATTTTGAGCGGAATCTTATATTTTGTTCCCACACCGGTCGGGAACTTAGAAGATATGACCTTCAGGGCCATTAAAGTCCTTAAGGAAGTTGATTATATTTTATGTGAAGACACGAGGACTTCAGGAATACTTTTGAAGCATTACGAGATCTCAAAACCCTTAAAATCCTATCACCTTCACAACGAGCACCAAGCCACTGAAAAAGTGATCGGTGATCTTAAAAACGGGCAGAATATTGCCATCATTACCGATGCAGGAACTCCCGGAATTTCAGATCCCGGCTATCTTTTAGCCAAAGCAGGATCTGATAACAACATCGAAATGATCTGCCTTCCCGGGGCAACGGCCTTAATTCCGGCACTTGTAGTTTCCGGGCTTCCCAATAACGAGTTTCTGTTTGCAGGATTCCTTCCGCAGAAAAAAGGAAGACAGACAAAGCTGAAACAGCTGGCAGAAGAGAAAAAAACCATTGTTTTGTACGAAAGTCCGCATAAGATCAATACTACATTGGAGCAGATCAAGGAATTCTTCGGGGAAGAAACCAAAGCCAGCCTGAGCAGGGAAATTTCCAAAAAATTTGAAGAAACCAAGCGCGGGACTATCAACGAATTAATTGAATTTTCCAAAAGCAAGACTTTAAAGGGAGAAATTGTTCTTATCGTAAATAATTCTATTTAAAATTCATTGAGAAATCTAGTTTTCGCACTGTGTTCATCAGTGTGTATGGCCCAGACCAACCAATATACCAAGATTCTTCTGTCGAAAAAGACAGGCATGAATGTTCATTCCTATTCAGAAGGATACGGAACAGCCTACGATTCCAAAAGCAATAAAGGAAGTATTGTAGATTCACTGGGCAATATTACGTTTGAATCTGCCGGCAGCATTTCGCATATTTTCAAAAACCGGTTCATTCTCACTTCCAGGGAATCTCCATCCAAAACCAAATCTGCCATCATTGATGAGAAAGGGAATCAGGTGCTTCCTTTTGAGAACCAGAGTTTTAATACTCCATGGCTGAGTGAAGAGCGGATCATCTCTTCAAAAGAAGGGAAAGAAGCGGTTTATGACTATAATGGAAAGGAGATTATTCCTTATTCGGATCAGATTCATTTTGCGGGAAAAAACCGTTTTTTTGTGTTGAATGATAAAGTCTGGAGTTTATATGATCTGGATGGAAAAAAAGTCAGTACGAGGGAATTTAAAGAAGATTATCCGTTTGAGAATGGCAGGGCTTTGATCATCAATGAAGATCATCAGAGTGAAATCATTGGGAAAGACGGGCAGACACTGCATAAATTTTCAACCCAGATCTACAGTTTAGCTTCTTATCCATATCTCATCACGAAAAATAAAATAACCGGCAAATACGGGCTCGTTGATACTAATGAAAACCTTCTTGCTGAGGAGATTTTTGATGATGCCGCACCGGAATATTTTGGCGCTAAAGAATACGTTTATCTCAGAAAAAAAGGAAAGGCAACTATTTTTAACAAAAAAGACGGCAAGCTTTATCCGAACAGTTTTAAATATTTAACGCCTTTATTTAATGATCTTTTCAGCGTTTACAGTGACAAATCAAAGAAAAGCGGTATTGTAAATCTTCAGGGAGAAATTATTGTTCCCCAGGAATATGATTTTATTCAGAATTTCAGCATTTCAGGGAAGGATTTTATTTATCTTAAAAATGAGAAAGAGGAAAAATTTCTGGATAAAGGCCTGAAGAATATTCTGGAGGAGAACACACAGATCATCGCTTTTTATCCCGATCAGCTGATTATAAAAAAACAGGAGAATTATTACACGTTTTCCGTAACGGACGGATCTGTTTCGGTGATGAAGGATATTGTTTCCATCAAAGAACAGGAGCCGCATTTCTTCAATATTTTCAATCTGTATTCCAAACCTGTGGTGTGCAGAAACAGCAGTAATCTGTACGGAATAATGGATGAGAAAGGGAAGGAGATTGTTCCTTTTATCTATGATGATATTATTGCATTTGAGAACTCGGAAAATGAAATTGTAGTAAAGAAACAGGACAGGTATGGCGTTTCAAATTTTCAGAATGAACCTCTGAAAGATATTATTTATGATAAATATTTCTGGCAGAAGGAAGTTCTGAGACTGGATAAGGACAAAAAAACTGATATTCTTTACTTTACGAGATTCAGGAATAAGGGCAGCCGTCTTTAGAATATGATAAAAAACAGAGAAAAAGTTTAACTAATTTAATGATTTGGAATGCATTGAATAACAATTTATAATATCTTTGCGGACTGCTTAATTAGTATAAAATTAAATATGCTAAATTGCCGTTTTTTAAAAGACGGAAGTATTTACTAAGAATATAATTATCAAGAGATATGATGAAACTATTAGAAGGAAAAGTAGCACTTATTACCGGAGCTACAAGAGGAATCGGAAAGAAAATCGCTGAAATGTACGCTGAACAGGGTGCAAAAGTAGCATTTACCTATGCCGGCTCTGTAGAAAAAGCTCAGGCATTGGAAGCGGCTTTAAGTTCTGTAACCCAGATCAAAGGATATCAGTCTGATGCATCAGATTATGACGCAGCTCAAAAGTTAATTGATGATGTAATGGCAGAGTTCGGAAAAATTGATATTCTGATCAACAATGCGGGAATCACAAGAGACAACCTGCTGTTGAGAATGACCAAAGAAGACTGGGATCAGGTAATGAGAATCAATCTGGATTCTGTATTTAACCTTACCAAAGCGGTGATCAAGCCGATGATGAAAGCTAAATCAGGATCTATTATCAATATGACCTCTGTAGTGGGAATCAGCGGGAACCCCGGACAGTCCAATTACGCAGCTTCCAAGGCCGGAGTGATCGGATTCACAAAATCTATCGCACTGGAATTAGGATCAAGAAATATCAGATGTAACGCTATTGCACCAGGATTCACTGAAACTGAAATGACTGCCGATCTGGATGAAAAAACACTTCAGGCATGGAGAGACAGAATTCCTATGAAGAGAGCAGGGCAAACCAGTGATGTTGCCAATGCCTGCATATTCCTGGGAAGCGAGATGGCCTCTTACATTACAGGACAAACCCTGAACGTAGACGGCGGAATGCTGACTTAAGATAAACTTATTAAAGATCTTTGTTATTTTTAAACCAGAAGAATTTAAGTAATGAAGTAAAGTTGAGATCAATCATTCTGATTTTTAAGGCTTTGGTTCTTAAATCAAAACTCAGTTTAATAATCTTAAAAACTTCAATGCTCTTAATGGTTCAAAAATAAGTTCTATAAATCAAAGCCTGCTGTACAATAGCTGTACAGCAGGCTTTTTATAAAGTTCAAAAAAATCTGCCCAATCTGCAAAATCAGCGTGAGCTTCAATTCTTTAGTCTTTGAAAATCTGGTTTTCCTGCTCCTGAACCCTGATGAAAGTAGTTCTCTTAGATAGTTCTTTCAGTTTGGAAGCCCCTACATACGTACACGTAGAACGTACGCCTCCCAAAATATCTTTCACGGTATCTGAAACAGGTCCTTTGTAAGCCGCCTTTACGGTTTTTCCTTCTGAAGCACGGTATTCTGCCACTCCTCCGGAATGCTTATCCATCGCTGTTTTTGAGCTCATACCATAAAACAGCCGGTATTTTTTACCGTTTTCTTCAATCATTTCGCCGCCACTTTCATCATGTCCGGCAAACATACCGCCCAGCATCACGAAATCTGCGCCTCCGCCAAAAGCTTTAGCGACATCTCCGGGAACCTTACAGCCTCCGTCCGCAATAATGTGGCCGCCTAAACCGTGTGCAGCATCAGAGCATTCAATAATAGCTGAAAGCTGAGGATATCCGACACCCGTTTTTACCCTGGTTGTACATACAGACCCGGGCCCGATGCCTACTTTGATAATATCTGCACCTACAAGAAGGAGTTCTTCCACCATTTCTCCGGTCACTACATTCCCTGCCATGATGATCTTATCCGGGAAATTGGCCCTTGCTTTCTTCACAAATCCAACGAAATGCTCAGAATAACCATTCGCTACATCTATGCAGAGAAACTCAATTTTTGGGTGCTTTTCGAGGATCAGTCTGAGTTTTTCCTCATCAGCTTTCCCGGTACCTGTACTTAAAGCGATATATTGATAGATGCTTTCAGGCTGGCTGTCCAGAAACCGGCTCCATTCATCAGGAGTATAATGTTTGTGAACTGCCGTAATGATCTTGTCTTTGGCCAGTTCTACCGCCATTTCAAAAGTTCCTACCGTATCCATATTGGCTGCGATCAAGGGAACACCGCTCCATTTCTTTTTGGTATGCCTGAATGTGAATTCTCTTTCGAGATTTACTTCCGAACGGGATTTTAATGTAGAACGTTTGGGACGGAACATTACATCCTTGAATCCAAGCTTTATATCATATTCTATTCTCATAATCTGGAAAAAATTAATAAGAATAAATGTAGGGAAAAGTTTCAAGGGAAAAACGAAAACGGAAGGTTTTATAGATTTTTTAACCTGGAGGTTGAAAAGGGTTTGGAAGAGGGAAGCGGGGAGAGGGAAGTTCCGGGAGGATTCAGAATAAATAGCTCACATTTCTTACAAATTTCTACCACTATAAATCATACAATAAAACATAATCATCTGTGAAAATCTGTGGTTTTATACTCCTTATTTCCCACCGATTTTTCATATAGTACAGATGTTTGCATAATTTTTTTGCATTATTATTCAGTAGGAACGGGCTTTAGCCCGTTTAAAATTTTAACAGCATGAAAAAGGCTTTAGCCAAAATCTGAAATTTACCGCATTATTTCTCCACAGATGCCTCAGATTTTAATTTTTTTTGAAACATTAAGAGCATTGAAGTTTTTAAGATCATTAAGCAGAGCTTCGCTTTTAAGGATTAGGGCTAAAAAAATCTTTAGATTTTCTCTTAACTATCCTTACCTCCTTCATAACTCTTAATGTTTCAAAAAATATACGCAATCATCTGTGAAAATCTGCGAAATCTGTGGTTAAAAGAAAATACAAAACCACAAAAGGCACAAAAGTTTTTAAACACTTTAATTATTTTTAAGTTTAAAGTATTGAGAATAAAGAAGTACACCTAAATTTAAAAAAAATCAGAGATTTTATGATATGATTTGAAACATTAAGAGCATTGAAGTTTTTAAGATCATTAAGCAGAGCTTCGCTTTTAAGGATTAGGGCTAAAAAAATCTTTAGATTTTCTCTTAACTATCCTTACCTCCTTCATAGTTCTTAATGTTTCAAAAAAATATACGCAATCATCCGTGAAAATCTGTGTAATCAGTGGTTAAAAAGAAAAGAATCAAAATATAAAATGAAAAAGGCGGAAAAATCAACTTTTCACGCCCCATAAATTTATTTTTCCTCTATGCATAAAGCCGAGCTTTTCATACAGTATTTTAGCCCCGGTATTGCTTTCCGCCACATGAAGGAAAGGTGTTTTCCCGTCCTCAAAGATCTTCCCGGAAACAAAAGCCACCAGCTGTTTGGCCAGGCCTTTTCCAAGATGATCCGTATCCGTGATCACAGCGCTTACCTCCGTCATATCATTCATCTGCATTCTTTCCCCTGTAACTGCTGCTAATTTTCCGTCTTTAAAAATCCCGAAATAACGCCCCAGCTCAGGAGTTCTGGCCTTAAAATAATACGGATAGAACTTCATTACAAATGCCATAAGCTCTTTCTGATTTTCTTCTTTCAGCTCCACAATTTCCTCTGTAAGATCAATCTGAACAGGGGTTTCCAGAACATACTGATCGCACACTAGCCTGGATAGGTCCGTTTTAAAATCTCCCAGATCAGGTTTTGCACCGAAAATCAGAAAGTCATTGCAGATTTTAGCGTATTCTGTGATGGCTTTTTCTGTGGAAAGCTCTGCCGCACCGCCAAAAGAGGCGACTTCAGGGTTATAAAATTTCGTGTCCCCAAAATTGAAGCAGAACTTTTCATGATATTCATTAAGTGAATGATAAACAGGATTGTCTAGCTTTTCGTACATCAGTCAAAATTCATTACTTCCTCCAGGGTTTTCATGTATTCGTAAGCGGTAAGATCGAACTTTACAGGAACAATGGAAATATATCCGTTGGCCAGTGCCGTTTCATCAGCATCTTCAGATTCATCCATATTGTTGAAATATCCCGTCAGCCAGTAGTATTTTTTTCCGTGCGGATTCACTCTTTCGTCAAAGCTTTCTTCCCATTTTGCATTGGCCTGTTTGCAGACTTTTATGCCTTTTATTTCCCCTGTGGTAAGTTTAGGAATATTGACGTTCAGTACAATTCCTTTAGGCATAGGGTTTTCAAGGGTTCTTCTTACAATATTCTGAATGTGTTCCTTTGCCTGGGTGAAATCTGCCTCCCAGCTGAAATCCAGCAGTGAAAATCCAATCGCAGGAATGCCTTCCACACCCGCTTCTACAGCTGCAGACATAGTCCCGGAGTAAATCACATTGATCGAAGAATTCGCCCCATGATTGATCCCGGAAACCACAATATCGGGTCTTCTTGTCAGGATCTTATCCAGAGCCATCTTTACACAGTCTACAGGCGTTCCGCTGCATGAAAAATCCGTTTGCGGGCCGTCAAGCGTTACTTCTTCGTAGCTTAAGGTAGAATTAATGGTAATGGCGTGGCCTTTTCCACTTTGGGGAGAGTTGGGTGCAACGACGATAACATCTCCTATTTCGTTCATAAATTGTATAAGGTTTCTGATACCAGGTGCTGTGATCCCATCGTCATTAGTTACCAGAATAAGCGGTCTTTCCATAAAAAGTTTAATTTTAAAAGGTATTTTGGCTTCAATTGCCGTTTGAAAACTCCTCTTTTGTCTATCCGGACAATGAAGAAAAAGTTTCCACACCTCAAATTTAGCTAAAAAGTTTTGAAGATAAATGCAATTCAAAAAATATAAGTTGGGCCTGAATATCCTTTTGGAAATTCTGTAATTTTCTGAATGATAAGAACTTTTCAGCAAATCAAATTGGACTTTGCAACAATGTATAATATCATTTCATTGCAGAAATTTGTATCATTAAATTAAAAAAATGAAAACACAGAATAATAAAGAATTTATACTTTTCACCGCAGGTTCGGATTTTGTGGCTTTGCACAAATTTAAATGCCAACAAAAACATGGAGAATTTTATCAATAAAAAAAGTAATCGCGTTGAGTTAACCGTCATTAATCCTACTGAAAAATAAATATATTTAATCCTATCAAAAACTTACCAGAAATATTGGAAGTAAAACATAAACCTGATGAAAAGATTTAAAAGGATAACAAAAGGAGTAATAGTCTTTCTTTTATGCATAATGGCAGTATTGGCAGTCGTTACTTATTTTTATATGAAACAGCCTCAGTTCGGGGCTTTACCGGAAGGAGAAAGATTAGAAAGGATAAAAAAATCTGCTCATTATAAAGACGGAAAATTCAGAAATCTTGTAGAAAAACCAACGCTGTCGGAAGGTTACAGCTTCACGGGAGAAATCTGGGAAGCCATTACCAAAAAATTTCCAAGAACAGAACCGGTGGATGTACTGCCATCGGTAAAAACTGACCTGAAAGCTATTTCAAGGGACAGAAATGTGATCGTCTGGTTTGGGCATTCATCCTTCTTTTTACAGGTTAATGGAGTCCGGATTCTGGTAGATCCGGTCTTCAGCGGACGGATTTTTCCACTTCCCGGAAAACCGGATGCCTACAAAGGAACAGATATTTACTCTGTTGAAGACATGCCGGAGATCGATTATATGCTGCTTTCCCACGATCATTATGATCATCTGGATTATGAAACCGCAAAAGCTTTGCAGCCAAAGGTAAAATATGTGGTCTGCGGTCTGGGTGCCGGAGCCCATTACGAAAAATGGGGCTATACCGGACAACAGATTATTGAAAAAGACTGGGGAGAGCAGGTAGATGTGAAACCGGGCTTCACGATCTTTGCAGAAAATACCCATCATGAGAGTGGAAGAGGATTTAAAGGTTCTCAGGCTTTGTGGCTTTCATTTTACATACAGTCGCCGGGAATGAATGTGTATTACAGCGGAGACGGCGGGTACAGCAGCCGTTTTAAAGAGATTGCTGAAAAGCATCCGCCGATTGACTGGGCAATTATGGAATGCGGCCAGTACAACAAAGCATGGCAATCTGTACACGAGCTGCCCGAAGAAGTGGCAAAGGCTACTGCAGAACTGAAAGCCAAAAATCTGCTTCCGGTACATCATTCCAAATTCACACTCGGAAAACATCCATGGGACGAACCTTTGAAAGAAATTACCAGATATTCCCAGGATAAAAATTACAGACTGGCTACCCCGATGATCGGAGAAGTGGTTAATCTGGACGACAGCACGCAGGTTTTCAAACAGTGGTGGAAAAATATAAAATAACAGATCGTGGAGTTATTTAAAATAATGCTCTTTTGCGTTGGCTTAAAGGATGAGTAACCATTTGATTATTAATTAGGTATTTAGAATTTTAATAAATCAATGATACCACGTCCGGCTGCTTTTAGTAAAAAACATTTAAAACTAGTCGATAATTGTAAATAAGGTATTAAATTTGATAGTTTGTAACAGCGAATTATTTGCTGCTACTAATTGTAGTATATATTTAAAAAAAATCAATAAATAAAGACAGTTTATGTGGAAAAATTTCAAACTGAATAAATTTTTACTCCTAATTCCATTGACAAGTCTAATGTTTTGTTTCAACTCGCCAAAGAATGATGACGAAAAGATGCAGACGATCATGGTGAGCGTAAAGAATACACTTTCTTATTTACATTACAGCCCGAAACCTATCAATGATGCCTATTCAAAGGATGTTTACAAGCACTATTTTGAACTGGTGGATCCGGCTAAAAGATACTTTCTCCAGTCTGATATGGACGAATTCAGCAAGCATGAAACAAAGCTTGATGACTACATCAGCCAGGGAGATCTTATATTTTATAAAACAACCATTGACAGGCTTTATCAAAGGGTAGATGAGATCGATAAAATTACCCAGGATATTTTCAGCAAGCCTATCAATCTTCAGGAAGATGAAACCTATGTTTTTGAACCTAAGCTGAAAAAAGCGCCTCTGAATAAGCAGGAACAGTACAATGAATGGAGAAAATACATTAAATACTACATTCTGCAGGAAATAGAATCCATGAACAGCAAAGAAGAAGCTCAAAAAGAGAAGAAAGATTCTGTTCAGAAATACAAATTAAAGGATACTATTAAACTTCAGGTGCTTACTCAGGATCAGAAGGTTAAGAAAGCCACTGATGAAGTGAAAGACCTTGTAAAAGATACCTTTACCCGATTCAAAAAGAGAAAGAAAATGGATTGGTTTACGGTTTATATGAATGCCTATACAGAAGTATTCGATCCGCATACCAACTATTATTCTCCAAAGGATAAGGAAGATTTTGATACCCAGTTTACAGGAAAAGTAATCGGTATCGGAGCGATCATTCAGGAGAAAAAAGGAAACCTTTATCTGGGGGCTCTTACGATAGGTGCTCCGGCATGGAAATCTAAGCAGCTGAGTGAAGGAGATAAAATTTTAAAAGTAAAATCCAAGCCTAAAGATGACGCTGTAAATGTGGTAGGAATGCTTTCTGATGAAGCCGTAAGACTGATCAGAGGTGAAAAAGGAACTCCGGTAACATTAACGGTTCAGAAAAAAGACGGAACCATTAAAGACGTAACGATGATCCGTGAAGAAGTAGCTATTGAAGATACTTTTGCAAGAAGTATCGTAGTGAACTCCCCGAATGGAAAGAAATACGGATTTATCAACCTTCCAAGCTTCAACGCTGATTTTGAGAATGCTAAAGGAAGAAATGCTTCTGATGATATTAAAGCAGAAATCATTAAGCTTAAAGAACAGAATATTGAAGGAATCGTTTTAGATCTAAGAAATAACGGAGGAGGATCGCTGACGGAAGTTGGGGATATCATGGGACTTTTCATGGATGCCGGACCTTACGTACAGGTGAAAGACGGAAACGGAAAAATCCAGACCTTAAAAAATAAAAATGAAACCCCTATCTGGACTGGTCCGTTGGTGATTATGCAGAACGAGCTTTCGGCATCAGCGTCTGAGATCCTTGCGGGTGTAATGCAGGATTATGGAAGAGCAATGATCATTGGTTCTCCGCAGTCTTTCGGAAAAGGAACCGTACAGACTTTTGTAGACCTGAACAGATTCTTAAATACAGAAGATGATTTCGGATCTTTAAAACTGACGATTCAGAAGTTCTACAGGGTAACCGGTGAATCTACTCAGAGAAAAGGGATTGTTTCAGATATTCAGATGAAAGACTTCTTTACCTATGCAGAAGTAGGAGAACGATATGATGATTTTGCATTGGCTTGGGACAAGATTCCAGGGACAAAATTCGAGAAACTGAATTATTTCAACATTCAGGCGCTTGAAAAAGCAAGTGCCGACAGAATGTCTAAAAACAGCAATTATCAGCTTCTTCTGGAATCTGCACAATGGAGAGAAAAACTGGATAAAGAGGAAAGCATTACGCTTAACATCAATAAATTCAATGAACTGATGAAGCAGAGAAAAACTCAGATCGAGAAGTTCAAAGCTTTAACCAAATTTGAGAACGGTCTTAAGTTCATGATGTATCCAAGTGAGCTTGAAAGAGAGAAAAAAGACGAAGCTTTCAAGAAAAAATCCGAAATGTGGATCAAAAACCTTAAAAAAGATCCATACCTGCAGGAAGCCATGAATATCGTTTCCGATATGGGAACAAAATCATAAAACAAAAAACCGCTGATGAAAATCAGCGGTTTTTTTATTTCAGTCAACGAAGAGAATATACAAATAAGTTTCCATATTTGGAAACTTATTTGTATATTTGGGAAAAACACAATGAGATATTTTGAGACCATTTTTTTAGAAGAGGTCATGGATTTTCTGGACAGCCTCGATAAAAAATCAGTAAGAAAAATAATTTACAATATTGATTTGGCTGAACAGACGAATGATCCGCGGCTCTTTAAAAAACTGAGTGGAGAGATCTGGGAATTCAGAACAAAATATTCAGGAAATCAATACAGATTACTGGCATTTTGGGATAAAAGGAATAACGAAAATACCATAGTAATTGCTACCCATGCATTTATTAAAAAAGACAGTAAAGTCCCAAAGAAAGAATTGGAAAAAGCAGAAAAAACAAGAGAAAAATATCTGAAATAGTTATGGCAAAGAGAGAAACCAAAAAATATACTCTGGCTGATATAAAAGATCGTTACATCGGCAAAGAAGAAAGTGAAGAGAGACAACAATACGAATATGAACTTAGAATGGATGTATTGGGACATCTCATAAAAGCTGCACGGAAAGAAAGAAAACTTACCCAGCTTGAACTGGGAGAATTGGTTGGAGTACAAAAAGCTCAGATCTCCAAAATCGAAAATAACATAACGAATGCGACAATCGCTACGGTATTAAAAATATTTGATGCTCTGGATGCAGATCTTAAGTTCAGTGTAAAGCTGGAAGGAAAAAATTTAGAAGCAGAATTACATTAAAAAAGAAAAAAGGAGCCGAATGCGGCTCCTTTTTTATGTAAAATTGTTGTGAACGTTCCTTTATTTTATCTCCACACATCCCACTCTTCCTCCGGCATTTCCGGTCGGCTGGGTATGGAAATCATCGGCTGCGGCATGTACAATAAGACCTTTTCCGATAATATTTTTAGATTCATCTGTACAGCTAAGACACCATTTCGTGGTTTTGAAAGTCAGTACAGCTTTTCCGCCTGCATCAGCAGTAAGGTTTCCTATATCTCCCATATGGAAGTGCTCCGCGCCCCATTTTCCGTGGTCGTCTTTCGCAGGATTCCAGTGTCCGCCTGTAGAAGTTCCATCCGCGGCAGAACAGTCTCCTTTTTCATGGATATGTACAGCATGGATACCGGGAGTAAGATTCGTTACCTCAAGTTTCATAACGACCTCGTCTCCTTTCTGGGTGAACTTTGCCGTTCCGCCCGTTTGCGTTCCACTCTTAGCGTTAACAGAGTACGTTTTTGTAGTGCAGCACGAAGCTGCTAAAAATGCACAACCCGCCAGTAATGCTAATGTTTGTCCTTTCATTTTTAAATGATTTAAAGTGATATTTACGATAAATTTATAAAACATTTTCCGAAAGACTTTATGATTTCAATCCTTTTTTCCAAAACAGCAACATATGACAAGTGAAATATAGCGGATCTTGATACCTTTACCGATTATCATTCATTAAAAATGGAAGAACATAAAAAAAGAATCATAAAAGCAATCAGATATATTGATCATCACCTTGATGCGGATCTTTCCCTGGAAAATATTTCAGAAATAGCCATGTATTCTCCCTTCCATTTTCACAGGATTTTTAAGCTCATTACCCGCGAAACCCTCCAGAACTATATCATCAGGAAGAAAATTGAAAAAAGTGCCTTTTACCTGGCTGTAAAGAAAGAAATGGAGATCAAAGAGATTTATCTGGATCTTGGGTTCTCTAATCATTCCGTTTTCAGCAAAACCTTTAAAAAATACTATGGAATGCCGCCTTCTGCCTTCAGGAATTCTGCTCCGGAAACCTTTCACAGGATTTTACAGATAGACCGCAAGAACGGACAAACGGATACCGTTTTCAGCCAGTACATTTGCCATGTAGAAAACCTGTTAAACTGGACAAAAATGAATTTAAAAATTGAAGTAAAAGAACTGCCGGAAATGAATCTTGCAGCAGTAATGAGCCTCGGTCTTGCTCAAGTGGAGCCTTCTTATAATCTCCTGATAGAATGGGCAGAAAAGAAACAATTATTTCCAGCACAAAACGTCAAAATGATCTCCGTCTATCATGACAGCTTTAAAGTAACACCGCCTGATAAGGTCAGAATCCATGCGTGCATGCTTCTGGATGAAAAGCTTAATGGGCAAAATGGGTTGATTTTCTCAGAAACCATTGATGCCGGAAAGTTTATCGCGGGAAGAGGAGAAGTGACCCTTCAGGACTTTGAACAATGCTGGGTATCCCTGTTTTTATGGATGAATGAACACCATTATTCCATGAGAAAAGCATTCCCGTTTGAAATCTATCATTCCAATTTTAAAGAACATCCGGAAGGTAAAATGATCGTGGATTTCTGTATCCCGGTTCATTAATTTCCCCATTCAGCAGCCAAAGTATGCCTTTCAGTAAAATTTATTTTAAAGAAAGGCATATTCCGTATTATTTTTGATCCGAAAATTAACCCCATGAAAACACAAGGAAAAAAGCTTTTATTACTGATCTCTTTTTTGACCTTTATTGCAGGATATTCGCAGGTAAAGATCTCAGGAAAAGTCACTTTTAAAAGCAAAGGCATCAACGAAATCAATGTCACCTTAAAAGACACTTATGATGGCGCAACAACCGATGCACAGGGAAACTTCTCTTTTGAAACATCAGAGAAAGGAAACCATATCCTGACCTTTACCCATCCGAAATATCAGGATGTAGAAAAAGCAATTGTTATTGACAATCAGAATATTAATATCAACGCAGAACTTAAAGAACAGATCAGCGAGATCGATGCGGTAGTCGTTTCTGCAGGTTCCATAGAGGCAAGTGATAAGAAAAGAGCTACAGCTTTGTTAACGCCAATTGATATTTACACCACAGCAGGCGCAGACGGACAGATCTCTTCAGCCTTAAATTATCTTCCCGGCGTTCAGAAAGTAGGAGAGTCGGAAGGTCTTTTCATCCGGGGAGGAACAGGAACGGAAGCCAAGATTTTTATGGATGGAAGCTTAATTAACAACTATTTCTCGAACTCAGTTCCGGGAATTGCAGGAAGAGACCGCTTCAACACATCTCTTTTCAAAGGAAATATTTTTTCAAGCGGAGGATATTCTGCTTTGTATGGTCAGGCGCTTTCAGGGGCACTGATGTTGGAAAGCGTGGATCTTCCGGACCAGAGTTCTTATGATTTTGGAATTTCACCCATCTTTTTGAGTGCCGGATTTCAGAAACTGGGAGAAGACAAAAATCACTCTTTTGGGGCTACTTTGGGCTATTCACTGCTGAGCCTTATGCAGAATGTTTTTAATTTTAATACGGATTTTATTGATGCTCCGCAGGGTTTAAACGGTGATTTTAACTTTAGAATTAAAACAAAATCAGGCGGATTTTTCAAATATTACGGAATGTATGACTCCAACAAAATGGGGGTAAAAACGGAAAGCCTGGAACCGGAATATGATTTTGCACTGATAAGACTGAAAGGGAAAAATACCTACCATAATCTCTCTTTTAAACAGAAATTCGGGAAATACCTGCTGAATGCCGGAACTTCTTATTCCTACAACAGATCCGATCTTAATTTTTCGAAAGAAGTCAATGATAAAGAGTCAGATCCATCCCAGCTTTTAACGGAAGGGAATTATATTAATTTTAAAGCTGTTTTAGAGCGGAAGATAAATAAAATAAGTGCGGTAAGAGCCGGTTTTGAACTGAATAACACCAATGAAAAACTGAATTTTACAGAAGTACAAAAGAATTATCAAGACCTGATTTCTTCAGTGTTTGCAGAAACAGATCTGGGTTTCAGTAATGCATTGTCTGCAAAAGTAGGGGTAAGGGCAGAGCACTCATCCTTTTTAGGAAAAAGCAATATCGCCCCGCGTTTTGCACTGGCTTACCGTCTGGCCAAAGACTGGACCTCTTCTCTGGCGTACGGATTGTTTTATCAGAATCCTGAAAGCAGATACATCAATGGACCGGCAGATCTGGATTTTCAGAAATCGCAGCATTATATTTTTCAGGTTCAAAGAGCATCAGAAGGAAGAAGCCTGCGTTTTGAAGCCTTTTATAAAAAATATGACCAGTTGATTAAGACATTCAATATCACGCCGGATAATCAGCAGAATCAGCAGATACAGACTGCTTTGAACAACAGCGGTTATGGATACGCCAAAGGGTTGGAGCTTTTCTGGAGAGATAAAAAGACCTTTGAAAATATAGATTACTGGATCAGCTATTCATTTCTTGATTCCAAAAGAGATTTTACCAATTATCCTGTAAGCCTGAAGCCGAATTTTGCATCTGCACATACCCTTTCTGCCGTGGCCAAAAGATTTATTCCGGAATGGAAACTTGGGGTCAACTTATCCTACACCTATGCAAAAGGACGTCCTTACTACGATATTGCCACGAAAACGGAGAACAGCAGGGTGATCAATTACATCAGAAATGAAGGAACGCTGAAAGATTATAATGCCTTAAATATCAGTTTCAATTACCTTCCGAACCTTGGAAAGAAAGATGCGAAAGCGTTTACCGTTCTTGTTCTCAGCATTTCCAATGTGTTAGGATCTAAAAATGTCTACGGCTACAATTTCTCAATGGATGGAACGAGAAGCTCATCAGTCGTTCCACCGGTCAATACCTTTGTATTTGTGGGAGCCTTCATCAGCTTTGGAGTAGACAGGACCCAGGATGCCATCAACAATAATTTATAAAAATAACAGAGGATTGTTCCAAAATATATAACTTCGAACCGATAATAAACTAACTTCAAAAAATTGATATAATGAAAAAATACCTATTAAGTTTTGCTTTAGCTTTTATGAGCTTAACAGCTTTCGCACAGGCAGATTACGAAAAAGTAATGACCGAAAAGATCGCAAAAACGGAAACATGTAAAACCCCGGAAGAATTCCAGACTCTGGCCAATGATTTCCAGAGAATCGGGAGCAAAGAAAGTTCAAAGTGGCTTCCTCCGTACTACGCTGCATTCTCTCAGATTCAGAAAGGGAGACTCATGATGAGAAACGGAAATATGCAGGCTCTGGATGAAATTGCCGGAGAAGCGGACAAATATCTGGCTTCGGCTCAAAATCTTGCGGGAGCGGACAATGCAGAGATTCACTTACTGAGAAAAATGGCAGCTTCTTTAAGAATGATGGTCAATCCGGCTCAGCGTTATATGACAGACGGAGCTAAGGCTACAGAAGAAATGGCTATTGCCGAAAAACTGGATCCATCTAATCCGAGAGTGGCACTGATCAAAGCGGAAGATATTTATTTTACCCCTGAACAGTATGGCGGAAGTAAAACCAAAGGCCTGGAAATGTTCAAAGAGGCGGTTAAAAAGTTTGATAATTACAAACCGAAATCAGCTTTAGACCCGAACTGGGGAAGAGCGGAAGCGGAATATTTCATGAGTATGCCGGCAAAATAACAAGAAACATCAACCTTCCTTAGCCGGAAGGTTTTTTTATTCCATTCGGGAAGGAAAATCAGCCTCTCAGTAAAAAATAATTTTCGATACCTTTAATAAAAACTAATTTTGAGCCAAGAAATCTGATCATGAAACGTAAGGGATTTATAATTTTACTCTGGGTATCGCTGGGAACGGCACTGTTTTTCTTTTTGTTTTTTACAAAAGAGAAGAACTTCCATAATTTTCTGATCACGCTGATGATCTCTACCATGTATTCCTTTGTTCTCGGCTTCGGAAATGCCCTGATCAACGACTTTCTCAACAAGAAGTTTCCCTGGTCCGAAACCAGAGGAATAAGAGCTGTTTTAAGCGTTGTATCTATTATTATCGGGAATTTTATCCTGGTTTATTTCTGTAACTATATGAATTATGTAGTGATCCAGAAAGTGGCAACCGCCGAAACTTTTTTTTCCAAGGAATACGGAACCACCAATTGGTTTATGATCAATATTGCTCTTCTGATATCCGCATTTCTCCATGCCAAAAGTTTTATGGAGGAGCTGAAAAAAACATCCAGAAAGGAAGTGGTGGAGCAGAAGCTGATCGCAAAATCTGCCAATGCCCAGTTTGAAAGCCTTAAAAACCAGCTGGACCCGCATTTTCTTTTTAATTCTTTAAATGTACTGAGTTCTCTGATTGATGAAAATCCTAATCAGGCGCAGAAGTTTACCGCTTCAATGTCAAAGATTTACAGGTATGTACTTGAACAGAAAGATAAAGAGCTGGTCACGGTAGAAGATGAGATCGAATTTGCAAAAACGTATTGTGATCTTTTAAAAACAAGATTCGAAGACAGCGTAGATTTTATTTTTGA
Source organism: Chryseobacterium endalhagicum (assembly GCF_016745235.1). Lineage (GTDB taxonomy): Bacteria > Bacteroidota > Bacteroidia > Flavobacteriales > Weeksellaceae > Chryseobacterium > Chryseobacterium endalhagicum. Next base: position 442,051 of record NZ_JAELVM010000002.1, read on the forward strand.
TGTAAAAAAAGAAGATTACAGGCGATATGTTGTGCCATTGTCCCTTCAACTTTTGCTGGAAAACTGTATCAAGCACAATTTTGCTACCTCTTCAAAACCGCTGGTCATTAAAATATTTTCAGATCAGGATACGCTGTGCATTGAAAATAACCTTCAGGCAAGAGAGCAGATGAAAGAAAGCGCAGGAATAGGTCTCGCCAATATTGTGCAGCGGTATGCTTTACTGACCAAAAAGAATGTTTTCATTGAAAAATCTGAGGATTATTTTAAAGTAAAAGTTCCGATCCTATCTGATAAGCCTAGCAGTATCAACGTGAAAGCTGATAGCGACGACGGGTCTTATGAGAATGCTAAAAAAAGGGTAAAAGAACTCAAAAGCTTCTACGGAAACCTGATTTCATACTGTACAGTGATCCCGTTTTTGATCATTGTGAACCTCCTGACGTCACCAAACAACCTTTGGTTCTATTTTCCTATGCTGGGATGGGGAGTTGGGGTTGCGTCCCATGCATTTCAGGTTTTCGGTGTTGGAGAATCCTGGAAAGAGAGAAAGATCCGTGAAATAATGGACAAACAAAAAAACAGAAAATAATGGAAACTTATGACGAAAACGACATCCGCTACCAGCAGGCCAAAAGGCAGGTTGAACGGCTGAGAGGATTTTACGCCCACTTATTTACTTATGTTGCGGTGAATGCCATGATTGTTCTCTACAATTATAATGAATTAGAGCCCGGAGAAAGCTATTTTCAGTTCAAAAACTTCTTTACGGCTACGTTCTGGGGGATTGGGCTGGTTGCACACGCGATAGTCGCTTTTTTACCGAATCTGAGCTTCATTAAAAATTGGGAGGAAAAAGAGATCAGGAGGTTGATGGAGAAGAAGGCGCGGAAAAGCAAAAAAGCAAAATAGAAAAGTCAAAATGGCTTCCGTCCAAAATATTTTCGCCTGACAGCACAACTAAAAACCAAAACATATGACCTCTTTACAAATTCTTTTCTTCATCTCAATGGCCGCCTGGTTTCTCACAGAAATCTTCTATAAAAACATGCTGAAATCCGGAAAAGAAGATAAAAAAGATAAGGATAAATCAACACTGAATATTTTATGGATGGCGATCCCGTTTTCCATTGCAGCTTCAGTAGCAGTATCTTATATGACGACATTTCCCATGACTGATGAAACCTGGATTTTATATGCAGGTGAAGTTCTTATTTTAACCGGGATTATTTTCAGATTTATCATCATCAGATCTCTGGGGAAATATTTTACCGTAGATGTGACGATCAAGCAGGATCATAAGATCAAGAAAGAGGGATTTTACAAATACGTAAGACATCCGTCCTATACATTTTCCCTTTTAACCTCCTTAGGATTAGGACTGTATCTCAATAACTGGCTGTCACTGCTTCTGGCTTTCCTGCCGCCGTTCTTAGCTTTTCTGTACCGGATTAAAATTGAGGAACAGGCTCTTGTGGAACAATTCGGGGCAGAGTATCTGGAATACAGAAAAAAAACAAAAAAACTCATCCCATTTTTATACTGATTACAAGACTTTACTATAAACCCTTTTCTAGTACAATCATCTGCGAAAATCTGTGGAATCCGTGGTGAAAAAAAACCACAAAAGCCACAAAAGTTTTTTACACTTTAGTTATTTTAAGTTTAAAAGGATTGTAAATAAGAAGTACACTTAAGTTTTAAAAAAATCAGAGATTGTTATGATGATATTTGAAACATTAAGTAATATTAAGTTTTTAAGATCAATAAGTTGAGCTTCGTTTTTAGAACCAGAGCTTAGAATAAATCTTTAGATTTTGTCTTAACAATCCTTATCTCCTTCACAAAACTTAATGTTTCAAAAAAATATCCTCAATCATCCGCGAAATCCGTGAGATCTGCGGGAAATAAAAACCTGTTGGTTCTTCGCAAAGGCGCAAGATTATTCTAAATACTATCTGTTTTAAGGCGCGAGGATTTTATCTGCGATAAAATTGAATGCTGTTAAATTTTCCAGCCTTAAAAGTTTAGCTAAAGCCTTTGATTTTCTTGAGCCTTAGCGTTTCTCCAAAAAAACAAAAACCATTAAACCATACTTTTTACCATTCAGCAATCATAATCTACGGTTCGGTCATATAAAGTTGAAAGAGGGCATATTTCTAAGTTACCTTTGATTCAACAAAATGACAAACTCATCTTTATAAAATAAAAATTATGGAAACTACATCATTCAACAAAGAAGCACACGCTTACAGAAAAGCATCAAGAAGAGTAAAAGAGTTGAAAGGATTCTACGGAAACCTTACTTCATACTGCCTGGTTATCCCGTTTTTAGTGGTACTGAACCTTATCACATCGCCTCAGCACCTATGGTTTTACTGGCCTATGCTGGGATGGGGAGTAGGAATTGTAGCGCATGGGATCAGCGTTTTCGGGATCGGAAAAGAATGGGAAGAAAGAAAGATCAGAGAGCTTATGGATGAGGACAGAAAAAATACAAAAACTTTATAATAACTTAAAAACACTTTATTAATCATGGATTACAACAGCGCACAGGAAAGAGTGAACCAACTTAAGAAATTCTATAAAAACCTTATGTGGTTCGGAATCGTAGCCGGAATTATATTTTTTGATGATATTTTCGACGAAGGGAAAATTAATTTCTCATTGTTTGACGGATCCATTATTCTGATGATATGGGGAATCATCTTAACCATAAAAGCGGTAAAACTGTTCCTATTTGATTCAGAATGGGAAAAGGATATTATTGAAAGAGAAATGAGAAAAGGGAAAAAGAATATTGATTTTTAATCTGACCGTTTTTTATCTATTTTTATTCCGGACTAAAACTGTAACTCAATGATCAAAACTGTCATTATCGAAGATGAAAAACCTGCTTCAAGGAAACTGGAAAGAATGCTGAGTAATTTCCCTGAAATAGAGGTAGTTGCTAAAATTGAATCCGTAGAAGAAGGTGTGGCCTGGTTTTCTGAAAATGAACATCCGCAGCTCATCTTTTCTGACATTGTTCTGGGGGACGGCCTGTCTTTCGATATCTTTGAAAAAATACCGACCAAGGGATTCATCATTTATACCACTGCTTTTGACCAGTATACGCTGAAAGCATTTAAGCTGAACAGCATTGATTATCTTCTAAAACCTATTCTGGAGGAAGATCTTTCCGGAGCGGTTGAAAAATTTAAATCCTTTATACCTGCCAATAATATGACGGGTTCGGAGGATATCAAGCAACTGATCAGAAAGGAAAAATCTACACTTTCCAGGGTTTTGGTTAAGATCGGGTACAATCTGAAAATTGTACAGACACATGAAATAAGCTGCTTCTTCAGTGAAAATAAGATTGTTTATCTTCAGACGGAAGACCGTATTTATCCTTCAGATTTCACTTTGGACGAGCTGGAAGACGTTCTGGATGAAAAGAAATTTTTCCGCGTAAACAGACAGTTTATCATCAATTCAGATTACATCAGCAATATCCATACATCACCGTATTACAAAGTGGATATGGTATTCCAGCCGAAAGAAGAAATCACAGTCAGCCGTGACCGCGTGAAGGATTTTAAAGAATGGCTGGTGGGCTAGGGAGATAGATTTTAGATGTCAGACATCAGACGTCAGATTTCAGACAGTCAGTTACGAGGTGGGTTGGCAATGGTGACTTCGGGAGCCTCAGCCACCATATATTTGTCGTTCATTTAATAACTTCAAATTTACACCCCAAACTCTCAAACTCAAAAACCCGAAACATCGCACCCCGCATCCCGGAACTCATCACTCATAATTTATCACTCATCACTTTCCAAAACCTCGAACCGGAACTACCTGTAATCTATCCTGTTAGACTCTGTGTCTTCAAGCTGTTTTATAATAGATTTCGGAATCTCATCGCTGTCGATCGGGAAGCTGATGGAGTCAGAAATAAATGTTTTCCGGTCTGCTTTCTGGAAAATCTCGAACAGGGCAATAGGCTCCTGATTAAAACTGATACATGTACTTATAAAATGCACCTCATGGAGCTTATATTCTGGATTTTTAAGCTTTTCCTTGAGATCTTTTATCCTTGAGATAAAATGCCGCTGCCGGATGAAGGTATTGCTGTTCATAATGATGAATACATAATCCGAATACGCTGTTACTTTGCCGAAATACTTGTGATGGTCGCCGCCGCTTCGCTCGATGAAATATTCTCCTGTGGTTTCAGATTTGTAGATCTCCATGGCAGAACGCCAGATACGCTCTTCCCCGGCCTTAAGCGGAGTTTCAGGAAGATTTCTGTTATAAGAATACCAGCAGCCTGCCAAACGGTCTAAAAGAGCTGTATTCTGCTTCACATTATTCATGTCTATTCTAAGATCATTGAAATTGAATGATTCCGTGTTGGAATTAATAAAATCAATATAATTGGAGTAGCCTAAAACTTTGACAATCTGACTTAATTTTGCGAGATTGGGCCTGCTCAATACAGCATTTTCATTCTGATGAAATCTTTTTAGCTTATTGATAATCAGATGTTCATAAAGGTAATTGGAGCCCAGCAAATCAGGTTCTTTTTTTATTCCCTTCTCAGCATAATCATTCCCGATCAGTTCATTAAGCTCTGCACTGATGTATGACCATTCCGTCTTTGTAACATCTTCCCAGCGGTTCTTCTTCAGAAAGTGCTGGCTTAGGAAATTCATCAGTTTCTCGAGATGAAGAATATCTTCTTTTTTCATTCCATTAATTTGTAAGACTAATATAAGATTTTTATACATCCAAATGAGATTTAAGAAAGACTTTTATATTTTAAAATCAAATGATATTTGAGTAGAAAAATAAAAGTTAACACAATGGAAACAACAATCTTATTAAAAGACGAAATCCTTTGGAAACGAATTCAGAATTTTTCATTGGATGCTTCAGATGCTGCCTTTCCTTTTTCTAAAAAGCTGGCCAAAGAAGAGCGTTGGACTTTGGATTTTACCCAAAAAGCGATCCAGGAGTACAAAAAATTTATCTATCTCTGCTGTATGCTTCCCAATGGCGCTTCTCCAAGCGAAACAGTAGATAAAGTATGGCATATGCACTTAATTTACACCCAGAACTACTGGGAAGAATTCTGCCCCAATATCTTAAAACGAAATCTTCATCACCATCCTTCAAAAGGAGGCGTTTCTGAGAAAAAGAAACATCAGGACTGGCATCATGACACCTTGCATCATTATAAGGAAATCTTTCAGCAGGAGGCACCGGAAGATATCTGGAAAGATCGGATAAAGAAAAATGATCAGCTGACGTTCTGGAAAAAGGGACTTAAATTCCTTGCACTGGGCTGTCTCTTATTTCTGGTGTATTCCTGCTCAGGAGGGATTTTAGGAGGGGTGATCATCACTATTTCATGGATCATTGGCTTCTTCGTCTTCATGGGCTTTATATCATGGATTTTCGGAGGAAATATCAACAAAGAGCAGGATAAAAATGTCAGCAGCAATTCCGATGGAGGCTCAGGCTGCAGCAGCGGCTCCAGTTGTGGAGGCGGTGGCAGCTGTGGAGGCGGATGCGGAGGAGGTTGTGGCGGATGCGGAGGTTAAAAAATAAAAACTATGAAAAAAATATTGTTCTACTCAGTCCCGGTAATAATAAGCATAATCTGGCTTATTCTTACCCAGCAGACCTGTAACCCGATCTCAATCAAAGGTCCTGAATTCCTGAAGTTTTATTTAATTCTTGTGCTGGGTTTCTATGCTTCGGTAATGATTCTGAAATCTTTTAAAGAAAACAGTTCCAAGATAATCCTTTACTTTATGATTCTCATTCTTTTGCTGGGCATTGTAAAACTGATAAAAGGGTTAATCATAGGAAAGCCGGTCGGATATCTTGTTATGATATTGATGGTCGAAGGCATTATCCTTCTATGGCAAGCAGGTTTACCATCCAATACCAAACATAAGCAGATTTAAAAACAATACCATGACCAGGAAATTCACAGAAGTTGAGAAAAATATTTTATACAAAAATATTCCTTTGCAGAAGCAGGGCCATGCCGTAGGATGGGAAACGGTTTTGTTTATTATCCTGACTATACTCATGTTTGGGTTTGGAATTAAAATAATCCTGTTTGATTATAATCCGTTTTTTGATGATGAAAAAGAGACTCTGGGCTCTTTTCTCTATTTTATGGCGGCGTTTATTCCTATAGGTGCCGGATCTTTTGTAAGCGTTGCGGTTTTATTTATGCTCGTAAAAAATATGATTTTGTATCCGAAATATGGAAAATATGCAGTGGAAAAGTCATTTGATGTGGCAGAGATTGAGATTATTCAGGGAAAAGGATCCGAAGATTTTATCATCCGGATTTTCAATACCGGATGCGGGAAAACAGAAATAAAAATCGATCTGAAGATCGCCGTAGAATCCTCTTTAAAAGATAATTTTCTCAACGAAATTGAAAAATACAGAGTCAAAGATTCTGAAAACATCCATATTCCGTTCATGAAAGTCCTTCATATTCTTGAAACGAAACCGTTTTCAGGAATGGTATATTTAAAATTAAGTGATTTTTCTACCGATACGAAACTGGATTCCAGCCAGCTGATCTATTCTTACGATGTCTTTTTCAAAACAAAATATAATGTAGTCTCCAGTTTGAAAACAAAGGAACCTCTTTTTATAAATTTCTACGGAGATCATTTTGAAAAAGAAATCAATTTTACAATGAACGATGTGGAAAGTAAAATAACCTACTATTTTATTGAAGATCATTTGCTTTAAATAGTGCTGTCTTGGCTGATCCAGACCAAAAACAGACCAAAAAATAACCCCAAAACAAATGCTTCGGGGTTTATTGATATAATTAAAATGATCTAATTTTTCTGTTTTTCATTGTTATATCTGCGGATCATCGCCGAAGTTACAACAGCAAAAATAAGGGATAATGCAATGCTTGTACTTTCCTGATGTACAATGACCTGATAAAGATTAAAGCCAAAAACGGCACCTGCAAAAGCTATTAAAATTTGATTCACAAAAGCATACTGGTTTTTTGAAGTCGTTTTCATAGTGATATTTTTTATTGTTATTTACTGAGTAAGTCTAACAAGTCAAAATACGTTACAGAAAACTTTCAAAATTTTTTATTTATGAAATCACGCCGCTTCCAATCAGCTCTTCACCGATATACCAGGCGGCAAACTGTCCTTCTGCAATGGCAGACTGAGGCTGATCAAACTCAATATAAGATGCATCCTCAAACTGGTAAATAACCGCTTTTTCCAAGGCCTGTCTGTATCTGAACCTGGCCATTACTTCCATTGATGTTCCGTTTTCCAGTTTCATATCTTCACGCACCCAATGTACTTCTGAAGCATCCATTTTCAGGGCTTTTTTGTGCAGTCCCGGAGAACTGTGGCCTTCACCCACAAAAATAATGTTGTTTTCCATGTCTCTGGAGATGATAAAACAGCTTTCTTTATGGCCTCCTATACCAAGCCCTTTGCTTTGTCCGATCGTGAAAAACTGGGCACCCTGATGCTTTCCGATCACTTTTCCGTCGGATTTTTTATAATTGATTTTCCTTGATAAAAATTCCAGTTCTTCCTGTTTTGAAGAAAATTCAGGCTTTTCCACTGAAAATAGCGGAGAATCTTTGAAAATTTCCACAATTTCTCCTTCTTTGGGAACCAGCTGCTGCTGCAAAAACTGGGGAAGACTTACCTTTCCGATGAAGCACAGTCCCTGAGAATCTTTTTTATCAGCCGTCACAAGCCCGATTTCTTTTGCAATTTCCCTTACCTGCGGCTTGGTGAGTGCACCAATTGGGAATAACGCTTTTGATAACTGATCCTGGCTCAGCTGACAAAGGAAATAAGACTGGTCTTTATTGTTGTCTTTTCCGGCCAGAAGATGGAAAATTTCCTTTCCGTTTTCGTCAAATGTTGAGTTCACCTGTGCATAATGTCCTGTGGCCACTTTATCAGCGCCCAAAGACATGGCTGTCTTCATGAAAACATCAAATTTAACTTCTCTGTTGCATAAAACATCAGGATTCGGAGTTCTTCCTTTCTGATATTCATCGAACATATAATCTACGATGCGCTCTTTGTAAAGCTCACTCATATCGATCACCTGAAAAGGAATTCCCAGCTTCTGGGCTACCATCAGGGCATCATTGCTGTCCTCAATCCACGGACATTCATCTTCAAGCGTCACCGAAGCATCATTCCAGTTTCTCATAAACAAAGCCACCACTTCATGGCCTTGCTGTTGCAGCAAATATGCTGTAACACTGGAGTCTACACCTCCGGATAATCCTACTACTACTTTCATTGTATTTCAATTTTACGAAACTCTTAACGGGAGTTCTTAGTTTGACCCGGCAAAAATACAACTAAATAAATTCGTAAAAAAACCATAATTTTAAGCATCGATAAAAACAATATTAATATGAAAAAGTTTATTATTCCTTTATTTATACTGATTTCGGGATCCCTATTTTCTCAGGTTTCAATTGGTGCTTCACCGGAAAATAACAACCGCTGGACTTTCGGAGGGGGAATCGGAGTGGGCTTCGGAAGCCAGAGCTCTTTTTATTTACAGGCTTCTCCCAGAGTAGGTTACAAGCTTACTGAAGACCTTGAAGGAGGGGTCGTGGGAAGTGTTTCCTGGCAGACTTCAGATTACTACCGTTCAACCATGTTTGGGGTGGGACCGTTTCTGAATTATTATATCGCAAGAACTTTTTATGTAAGTGCAAACTTCCAGCATTATTTTATCAATTATAAAGACAAATATTACGATTATAAAATGAATGAGGAGGAAAGTGCTTTATACCTTGGAGGTGGCTATATGCAGAGAATCGGGAATAATTCTTTTATGCAGCTGGGATTGATGTATAATGTGCTTTGGAAAGAGAACTCCAGTATATTCTCCAGCGGTCTCGTTCCGAATATAGGCTTTGTAGTAGGGCTTTAACTTTTATTTCCCACGGATCTCACGGATTTACACAGATAATTGCGTTTTATTTATGCAGATATTTATTTCAATGATATTATGCTAAATTTCCTGCTGGAGATAGCGGGCATTAATCTGTGGTTAAAATAAAAATATCAATAGGAACGGGCTTTAGCCCGTTTTATTTTTGCCTATATTCGGAACGGCTTTAGCCAAAACCTTAGAAAAACAAAAAAAGCACCGGAATTTCCGGTGCTTTCATTATAATGATATTATTTGTTTAAGACTGAGAAGATTTTTCAATCGTTTTCTTCGGCTTTGAAGTCTTTCCGATCAGTCCGTCTTTAGTTTCATTGAGATCAAGAACCACAGTTTCTCCTTCATTCAATTGCTTGTTCACCAGCATTTCTGCCAATAAGTCTTCAATATATTTCTGGATCGCTCTTTTCAATGGTCTTGCTCCGAAATCTTTATCCCATCCTTTTTCAGAAATAAAGTTTTTCGCATCTTCAGTTAAATCTACTTTATATCCTAATTTTTCAAGTCGGCCATAAAGTTTGTTCAGTTCGATGTCAATAATTCTCTTGATATCATCCTGTACAAGAGAGTTGAAGATCACAATATCGTCAATTCTGTTTAAGAATTCCGGGGCAAATGCTTTTTTAAGGGCATTTTCAATTGTACTTCTTGCTCTTGTATCTGAAGTTGTTTTCTTCGCTGAAGTTCCGAAACCTACACCATCTCCGAAGTCTTTAAGATCTCTTGTTCCGATGTTTGAAGTAAGGATGATAATCGTATTTCTAAAGTCGATTTTTCTTCCTAAACTGTCTGTAACGTGACCTTCATCCAGAATCTGCAACAGGATATTGAATACATCAGGGTGAGCTTTCTCGATCTCATCCAGAAGAACCACAGCATAAGGTTTTCTTCTTACCGCTTCCGTTAATTGTCCGCCTTCTTCGTATCCTACGTATCCCGGAGGCGCACCAACCAATCTTGAAACCGCAAATTTTTCCATGTATTCACTCATGTCAATTCGGATCAGAGACTCATCAGATTCGAAAAGCTCTCTTGCCATTACTTTGGCAAGCTCGGTTTTACCAACCCCGGTGGTTCCAAGGAAGATAAAGGTACCAATTGGACGGTTCGGATCTTTAAGACCAGCTCTGTTTCTCTGAATGGCTTTCACCACTTTCTTCACAGCGTCTTCCTGACCGATTACTTTTCCGTTCAGTTTATCATCCATCTGAGCGAGTTTATCAAGCTCATTTTTACCGACTTTGGTTACCGGAACGCCGCTCATCATAGAAACCACTTCCGCTACATTTTCTTCCGTTACGGTTTCTTTTTTCTCTTTTACATCTTTATCCCACTTATCCTGGGCAGCATTCAGTTCCATCTGAAGACGTTCTTCTTCATCTTTCAGCTTTCTGGCTTCAAGATAATCCTGAGCTTTTACGGCTTTCTGCTTCATTTCTTTGATATCCTCGATTTTTTTCTCAAAATCAATGATCTCAGTAGGAACTTTCATATTCTTGATATACACCCTTGAACCTGCTTCATCCATGGCATCAATAGCCTTGTCCGGTAAGAAACGGTCTGTAATATATCTCGATGTCAGGTTCACACACGCCAGAATTGCTTCCGGAGTATACACTACATTGTGGTGCTCTTCATACTTATCTTTAATCTGGTTCAGGATCTGAATGGTTTCCTCAATATTGGTAGGTTCTACCATTACTTTCTGGAATCTTCTTTCCAAAGCGCCGTCCTTCTCGATGTACTGACGGTACTCATCCAGCGTAGTAGCCCCGATGCATTGAATTTCACCTCTTGCCAGGGCCGGTTTGAACATATTGGATGCATCCAGACTTCCTGTAGAACTTCCTGCACCTACAATGGTGTGAAGCTCATCAATGAACAGGATGACATCTCTGTTTTTCTCCAGCTCCGTCATGATGGCCTTCATTCTTTCTTCAAACTGACCACGGTATTTCGTTCCGGCCACTAAACTGGCCAGATCCAGTGTGATCACACGTTTTCCGTAAAGAACTCTGGACACTTTCTTCTGCTGAATTCTTAAAGCCAGTCCTTCTGCAATGGCAGATTTACCAACTCCCGGTTCACCAATAAGAAGAGGGTTGTTTTTCTTTCTTCGTGATAAGATCTGAGAAACACGTTCAATTTCTTTTTCACGGCCAATTACAGGATCCAGTTTTCCGTCTCTTGCCAAAGAAGTCAGGTCCCTGCCAAAGTTATCCAGTGTAGGAGTTTTACTTTTTGCAGAACCCAGATTTCCGGAAGGCTTCCTCATCTGCTCAAATTCCTCTCTGTCATCGTCATCATCATAAGCACTGTTTTGTGGTGCCTGCCCGGAATTTTTAAGCATCGTCTGGTATTCTTTTGAAACTCCTTCATAATCGATGTCGTAAGCTCCCAGAATATTTGAAGTAGGGTCCTCATATTTATAAAGAATGCCTAAAAGCAGATGAACGGTATTAATTTCATTGCTTTTATACTGTCTGCATTCCAGTTCTGCACGCTTGATGGCATGATCTGCCATCTTCGTGAAGGAAATATTGGTAACCTCTTCAGAAATAGGATTTAGACTCGCTGTATTTAAAGTTTCAATTTTTCTTCTGATTTGTGTTAAATCCGCATTAAGGTTTTGAAGGATTTCTTTTGCAGAGTTTTCTGTTTTTATAATACCTAAAAGTAGATGTTCTGTATTGAGAAATTCACTTTTCAGCCTTTTAGCTTCGCTTTTGCTTTGTTTGAACACCTGGCTCAAACCTTGTGAAAACTTATAGTCCATAATATATCTCATTAGAATAAAAAGCAACAGCGCCATTTATTCATTATCTAAATTACAAATATTTTACCAAAAATCAATTAATGACTTTATGGCAGAAAAAATTTTATTATCTTATTGAAAATGATTAAGTTTGTGATCCTTTAAAATTTTCCCATGAATCCCGAAATTACTACTTATATCGGATATTCCGCTTCAGTTTTCATTGTACTGAGCTTCATACTGAAAGATATAAGAAAAATCAGAATTGTCAATATGATAGGCTGTATCTGCTTTGTCATTTATGGCATTTTTAATGGTTTGCTGTGGCCGGTTATCATTCCGAACGGACTGATCTGCCTTATTCAGGTCTATCATTTGCTGGCTGGAAAGAAAGCATAATGAGGAAAAAGATCATTACCTCTGCTTTCAGTAATTTATATACGGATCAGCGTATAGAAAAGGTTTGCCGGACCCTTTATGAGAACGGATATCAGCTCGAACTGATTGGTAATGACTGGAATGGCGCAGAAAATATGGAACGGCCTTACCCATTTTCCAGAATACATTTAATCTCTAAAAGTTTAAAGACCGCTTATTTTGAATTTAACTGGAAGCTGTATCAGCAGTTAAAAAAGAAAGCGGATCAGCATACTATTCTTCATGCCAATGATATAGATGCGCTGCTTCCCAATTATCTGATCGCTAAAAAACTGAATATTCCTTTGGTTTTTGACAGTCATGAAATTTTTTCAGAAATGCCTGCAATTCAAGGCAAAATGTCACAAAAATTGTGGAGATCACTAGAAAAAAAGATTGTTCCCCAGATAAAATTGATGATCACGGCAAGCGAAAGCTATGCAAAATGGTTCCAAAAGAAGTACGGAGTACATCCTGTTGTGGTCCAAAATGCACAGAGAAAGCTGGATTTTGAGATGCAGATTCCTGATAATAACCCAAAAATATTTTTATATCAGGGAGCGATTAATCCTTTCCGGGGGATTGATAAGGCTATTCTGGCGATGCATCATCTTGACGGGGTGATTTTAAAAATAGCAGGGGACGGGCCCAGAAAAAAAGAATATGAAGATCTTGTCATTAAAGAAAACCTTGAACAGAAAGTACAGTTTTTAGGAAAATTAAAACCGGATGATCTGAGGAATATTACATTAACGGCCGATGCCGGAATGAGTATCGAAGAAAATGGAGGCGACAGCTACCTGTATTCACTTCCAAACAAGGTTCTGGACTGTATCCAATGCCGGGTTCCGCTGGTACTTTCGGATCTTCCGGAGATGCGGAACATCAAAAATCAGTTTGATATAGGAGAGATTATTAAAGATCATCAGCCGGAAAATATTGCACAAGCAGTAAAAAAAGTTTTGAGCAAGGGGAGAACGGGCTATCTGGAAGAACTTGAAAAAGCCTCGGAATTTCTCTGCTGGGAAAATGAGGAAATAAAACTGCTGAAAGTTTTTGAAAAAGCATCAGAATAAATAATCTTTACAAAAATGGTTATCTTTGCATTAAAATTTGTTAAAAAACATGACCATTAAGGAAAAACAGCAGGATATAATCGACGAATTTGCGTTTCTTGATGACTGGGAACAGAAGTATGAATACATTATAGATCTTGGGAAAGAGCTGAAGGGCCTTCCTGAGGACAGAAAGACAGATGATAATCTAATCAAGGGCTGCCAGAGTAAAGTTTGGATTGATGCCGAATTCAAAGAGGGTAAGCTTTTTTTTGATGCCGACTCGGATGGAATTCTTCCCAAAGGAATTGTTTCTCTGTTGGTAAGTATTTACAGCGGTCATTCTACACAGGAAATTCTGGATTCTGATTTTGAATTCATCGGAGAAATAGGACTTCAGGAATTTCTTTCGCCGTCCAGAGCAAACGGATTAATGGCGATGACCAAACAAATCAAGTTTTACGCAGTTGCCTACCAGCTAAAATCTTAGCCGTGACCAGAATTTTAGCATATCGTTTTTCAGCTTTCGGCGATGTCGCAATGACGGCTCCTGTCTTCAGAGAATTTCTGGAGCAAAATCCTGATGTGGAAATTGTCATGGTTTCCAGAAAGAATTTTGAGGGCTTATTTGCTGATATTCCGAATGTTACATTTAAAGGAATTAATCTTGATGAATATAAAGGCTTCTTCGGACTGAGAAGACTGGCCAATGAACTGATCAAGGAATTTAATCCGGATCTTATAGCGAATCTCCACGATGTGATCCGGACCAAAATCCTGGATAAAATCTACAGAAGAAAAGGGCTGAAAGTTTTTAAGATAAACAAAGGAAAAGAAGAAAAAGAAGAACTTACGGACGTCTGGAATCTTCATAAAGTACAGCTAAAGAAAACGGTTGAGCGCTATGCCGATGTTTTCAGGGCAATGGGCTTCAAAGTTGAACTTTCTCACAAACTGAGACCTGTTACTGCACAAAAATCAGGAATTGGTCTGGCTCCTTTTGCACAGCACAAAGGAAAAATGCTTCCTTTGGAAAAATCTTATGAGCTGGCCAGAATTTTAGCACAGAAATATACCATATACTTTTTCGGAGGCGGGAAGAAAGAGACGGAAACCCTGGAAAAATGGGCCAGTGAAATTCCGAATACCGAAAGTCTTTCCGGAAAATTAAACCTTTCCGAAGAGCTCCGTAAAATCTCAGAGCTGGAATTAATGATCTCTATGGATTCTGCCAATATGCACCTTGCAAGCCTTATGGGAACCCGCTGTGTATCGGTTTGGGGAGCAACGCATCCGTTTGCCGGATTTTTAGGCTTTGGCCAGAGTGAAGATGATGTGGTTCAGGTGAAAGACCTTACCTGCAGGCCATGTTCTGTTTTTGGGGACAAGGAATGCTACCGTGGGGACTGGGCGTGTCTTGAAGAACTGAGTGTCCGGAAGATTGTTGAAAAAATCCAATTATAATGTTGCTGTCAGTATGTATTCCTGTATACAATTTTGATGTCCGCGGACTTGTTTCCGATTTAAAAAAGGAGATCGGAAGTAATGGAATCGATGCTGAGATTATTTTGATTGATGATGCCTCGGATGAAAGCTATAAAAACAGTCATCAAATTCTTCAAAATGAGGTTAAAAACTTCATTTTTCTTGAAAAAAACATCGGAAGATCCAGAATACGGAATCTTTTTCAAAAATACGCATCCGGGAAATATCTGCTTTTTCTGGATTGTGATGGGAAAATTACTTCAAAAAATTTCCTGAAAAATTATACAGACTTTATTCAGAAACATCCTGAAACCGATGCTATTTATGGCGGAAGAAATGTTTCGGCATCTGCACCGGATGATGAACATTATCTAAGATGGAAGTTTTCTGTTGAACGGGAGAATCTGCCGCTTGATTTCCGTTTGAATAAACCTTATTTAAGTTTTCAGACCAATAATTTTGTCATCAAAAAAGAGGTTTTTGAAAAAGTGTATTTCAATCCTGCTTTTCAAAAATATGGGTATGAAGATCTTCTTTTTGCCATGGATCTGAAATCTGAAAAAATAAAAATTGACCATATTGACAACCCAATACTGAATAACGATCTGGAAACCAACAGTATTTATCTTGGTAAGGTAGGGGAGTCTGTAGAAAGCCTGGCTGCCATGCTGAAAGATAAAAATCTGGCGGCAAAACTATCAGAAGTAAAATTGGTGCGTCTCTACAATAAACTTCTTTTTAAGCCTTTATTTGGATTGTTTTTAGGGGATCTGACTTTGGAGACCTTAAAGAGAAAATTATCAATGAGAGGGGTTAATTTGTGGTATCTTGATCTGTATAAGCTGGGGCTTCTTCTGAAAAATATGAAATAATATTCTTTTTTGTATTCTGATATATTCAAACAAAAAAATCTCCCAGTTTCCTGAGAGATTTTGTGGGCCCTGAGGGATTCGAACCCCCGACCCTCTGGGTGTAAACCAGATGCTCTGAACCAACTGAGCTAAGAGCCCTGAAATTTTTTTAAAGGCTTCAGTATCCTTTTTTGTGGGTCCTGAGGGATTCGAACCCCCGACCCTCTGGGTGTAAACCAGATGCTCTGAACCAACTGAGCTAAGAACCCTCTATACTTATATTCTCGTTTAGAGTGGTGCAAATATACGACTTATTCGGAAAACTCCAAATTTTTTTCTAAAAATTCTCCAACTACAAAGTTACTTCCGCCTATAAAAATCATTTCTTCGTTTGTACATCGCTCTTTTGCAGAAAGATACGCTTCCTGTACAGAATTGAAAATTTTATAGGAAATTTTTGCTTCCTGGAGCAGATTTTCATAATCTTCCGGATGTCTTCCCCTATGGATGGAGGGTTTTGCAAAATAAAATTCGGAATTTTCAGGAAGAAGAGTCATCACTTCATCAATCTTTTTATCATTCACAAATCCCAGAATAACGTGCTTGTGACGGTCAATGGAATTCAGCTGTGAAAATACATACTCAAGTCCGGCCTGATTGTGCCCGGTATCGCAGATTGTAAGCGGATCTTTTGAAAATTCAAACCAGCGGCCGATAAAGCCTGTATTTTGATGAACATGCAGCAGTCCTTTTTCAACATTTTCATCAGAAACAGAAACGTTTAATTTTCTTAATTGCTCAATCAATGCCAGCACAACCCGGATGTTTTTCTGCTGGTAATTTCCTTTCAGATCAGAAACAAGACTGGTGCTGATTGCTGTAGCGTTGATAAAAGGAGCATTTTCAACAGCCGCTTTCTGTATGATGATATTTTTTACCGAATCATTTTCGTCTCCGGAAATTACCGGAACAGAAGGTTTGATGATCCCTGCTTTTTCTGCCGCAATCTGCTCAATAGTATCTCCTAAAACATTCTGATGGTCCAGCTGTACATTGGTGATAGCAGCAACGAGAGGTGTAATGATATTCGTTGAATCCAGTCTTCCTCCAAGTCCTACTTCAATGATGGCAAAATCTACCTCTTGCTGGTAAAAATATTCAAAAGCCATGATGGTGGTAAACTCAAAAAAGGAAGGAAGGATATCTTCGGGAAGGGTTTTTAGTTTCCGGATAAAATTAAAAACAAAGTCTTTATCACAGTTTTTTCCGTTCACTTTGATTCTTTCGGTAAAATCTATCAGGTGCGGAGAATTGTACAGACCTACTTTATAGCCAGCTTCCTGAAGTACGGATGCCAGCATATTACTGGAAGACCCTTTTCCGTTCGTTCCTCCAATGTGGATGCATTGTATCTTTTCCTGGGGATTTCCAAAGAAGTCACAAAGTTTTGTAATATTGTCTAATCCCGGTTTATAGGCCTTCAGGCCATCGATCTGATAGTTGGGAGCCTGCACGAACAGCCAGTCTACAGCTTCCTGATATTGTCCATTTGTCATGATGCAAAATTCATAAAAGTTTTTTAAAAAGAAATATTAATTTTTAAAACTGTAACTTTTTTATATTTGGCTCGTCTAATATTGAAAATTATTAATATGAAAAAAGTTTGGATTATCGTTTTTGGATTAAGTTGTCTGGGACTAAGCGCTCAGAAAAAATGGTCCTTAAGAGAATGTGTAGACTATGCGGTAGAGCATAATCTCCAGGTCATCCAAAATCAATACTCTAAACAGATCCAGGATTCTAACCTAAAAATGGCCAGAAAAGAATATCTGCCTTCTGTATCAGCCGGAATGTCCAACTCTGTGAGTTTCGGGCAGCTTCCATTGGGTACGGGAAGTATCAGGAATGACAGGTTCAATAACAGTGCGAACGTGGGAACAGATGTTCTGATTTACAATAACGGAAGACTGGAAAAAAACATCAGAAAGATTCAGTTTGATGTAGAAGCCAGCCAATATGATATAGAAACCATCAAAAATGATATTTCTCTTCAGATTGCACAGCAGTACCTTACGGTTCTCCTGAATAAGGAAATTGTAAAGATCTCGCAAAGTGCTGTAGAAAATGCCCAGAAACAATACGACAGGGCAAAAATAACTACTCAGGTAGGAACTACTGCACAGACGATTCTTGCCGAGGCTGAAGCAGCACTGGCAAGGGAAAAGCAAAACCTTAAAACCGCAGAGATCAATGTAGGAAGAGCTTTATTTGCTATCGTTCAGCTTTTACAGCTTCCTGAATATAAAGGATTTGATGTAGAAGATGTGGCGGTAGGAGAAACACTGCCTTCCCAGCTTAAATCCGTTGATGATGTTCTGGCTACGGCTTATGAGAACCAGCCGCAGATAAAAGCCGCAGAAAGCAGAATCCACTCTGCTGAAGCGCAGACGGAAGTAACCAGAACTGGATTCTGGCCGACATTGACCGCAAGCGCAGGCCTTTCTTCGTTCTATAACAATATGCTTAATAAAAGCTATGACCAGCTGGGGAATATTGTGAATGATCCCTCTTTTTTCCGGCAGTATAAAGATAATTTCGGACAGAATGTAGGGCTTTCCCTGAACGTACCTATTTTCAATAAAGGAATTACAAGATTGCAGGTAGAGCAGTCTAAAATTAACCAGAGTGTGGCCAAAAATACGTTGGAGCAGCAGAAAAATACGGTAAGACAGAATGTTCAGAAAGCCCAGTTTGATGCTGATGCCAATTATGAAACATTCCTTTCTGCAGTGGAAACGGAGAAAAGTACGAAACTCGCCTTGGAATTTGCTGATAAGAGCTATACAGCAGGAAGGTCTACGATCTATGATGTGAATGTCGCCCGAAATAATTATGCAAATGCTCAGGGATCAGTGGCTCAGGCAAAATATAATTATCTTTTCAGTCTTAAACTGCTGAATTTCTATTCGGGAATTCCATTAACTTTGTAAAATGTCTATTCAGTCATTAGAAAAATACTTACCTCAAAATACATTAAAATACCTAAGGGTTTGGTTTGCAGATTACTTTATTCACATTAAAGTTACACGCAGCCGCAATTCCAAACTGGGAGATTACAGAAAACTTCCTGATAACTCCCATGAAATAACGGTGAATTCAACATTGACTCCGCCGCTTTTTTTCTTTGTGCTTACGCATGAGCTGGCTCATCTGATCGCCTTTGAAAAATACGGACGGAGAATATCGCCGCATGGCAACGAATGGAAAGAAACCTTCAGAAATATGCTTCTGGAAAGTATTGAAATCTATGACGAAGATCTGAGGCCCATCATCATCCGGTTTTCAAAATCTCCGAAAGCCAATTTCATGGCCAGCCCGGATCTTGTAAGATATTTTCATACTGAGAAAGAAGACGATAGACTGAATTTTATAGAAGAACTTCAAAAAGGAGAATTTTTTATATATCGGAACGAGAAGTATTTATTAGAAGGTCTGATTAAAAAAAACTATCTTTGTAAGAATCTGGCTACGGGAAGGAAGTATTCTTTCAAGCCTCTGGCTAGGGTTGAAAAATGTAGGCAAGAATGTTAAAATCAGATAGATACTGTGTTATTATGGCAGGAGGAATCGGGAGCCGGTTCTGGCCTATGAGTACACAGAAATTTCCAAAACAGTTTCAGGATATTTTAGGAACCGGGCGTACGATGATTCAGCAGACTTATGACAGAATCAGCCGTATCATTCCTAAAGAGCAGATATTCGTCATCACGAATAAAGAATACGTTGCGCTTTCCCACCAGCAGCTTCCGGAAATTCCTGAAGAAAATATTGTGGGCGAACCTCTGATGAAAAATACAGCGGCTTGTAATCTGTATATGGCCAACAAGATTGCTGAGATTAATCCGGATGCAACCATGGTTGTACTTCCGGCAGATCATTTGATCTTAAAAGAAGATATATTCCTGGAGAAAGTAGAACTTGCTTTCGATCTTGCAGCGAAGAATGATTATCTGGTAACCCTGGGAATTACGCCTACAAGGCCTGATACCGGATACGGATACATTCAGTTTGTAGAAAAGAAAGGTTCAGATTATTTCAAAGTAAAAACCTTTACGGAAAAACCCATCCTTGAAATCGCTCAGAGCTTCCTGGAAAGTGGGGATTTCCTGTGGAATGCAGGGATATTTATCTGGAATGTGAAAAGTATCCACCATGCATTTGAGCTTTATCTTCCGGAGATGATGCAGCATTTCATGGCCTGCGAATATAATTCTGCAAAGGAAAACAGCTGCATCGAAACGATCTACCCAAAGGTTCAGAAAATTTCTATCGACAACGGAATCCTTGAAAAAGCAAAAAATGTGTACGTAATTCCATCGGATCTGGGTTGGAGTGACCTGGGAACATGGACTTCGGTATATGAAAATACAGAAAAAGATAAAGATGGAAATGCCGTAAAACTGAAGCATTTCCTGAATTACAATTCTAAAGGAAATATTATCCGCCTGAAAAACAATAACAAGGCTGTTATCATCGACGGACTTGAAGATTTTATTGTGGTAGACACGGATAAAGCACTGCTGATATGTCCCAGAGACAACGATCAGCTGATCAAAGACTATGTTCTTGAGCTGAAAAGTTTCAAGAAAGGAGATAAATTCATGTAAAATAGGGGTATCTTTCTACTGATTTTTGAATTATGATGAAAACCGCCATACGATCTGCAACGCTTATATTTCTTCTTCTGGGATTCTTAGGATACGCTCAGAAAAAGAAAAATTTTTCCGGTATTCCCAATATCTTACAGCAGATTATTCCCAATGACAGGGTAGATTCCTGGGTGCTGGTTCATAACAGCTACGGAAAAAATCAGGAGATTAAAATATCAGGGGGGAAAACGGATTATGTTCCACAGTTTTCAGGATTTGATCTGTTTCCGGAAGAGGACAGCTTTTACTACATCGCATATGCTGCAGGGGGAAAAATAAACTATGTTACAGATCTTGAAGGTCTCAGGAAGTTTGTAGGGAAAGCAGACAATGCAGAAGAAGCGGCGATCATACTGACTGCTGACGGATATATGGTAGATGAGGAATTTAAGGATGTTGCAGGAAATTATTATGAAGATGCAGCCCATTATTATCTTGATCTGGGAAAGCTTACTTCCAAAGAATGTCCTTACCAGAAAACGCATTTTACTTTAACGGTAAATAAGGCTACAGGCGCTGTTTCCAATGCAAAGGACAACGGCACCTATATTGAGCTTTACAATAAAAAATGCCCCAATAATCCACGGCTTTTAAAAATTCAGAAAAAAGAAGAACCAAAAGATGAGCCTAAAAAACCAGCCAAACGAAAATAACGTTTACGAAACAGAACGACTGATCCTTCAGCCGATGTCTCCGGAAGACAAAGACTTTATTTTTGATCTTTACAACAGACCCAGCTTTATCAAATACATTGGAGACCGTAATATCAAATCGGTTGCTGATGCGGAGAACTATATCAGAAACAGGTTTATGGAGCAGTTCGAAAGATTAGGCTACGGAAACTTCCTGGTGGTTACTAAAGATACGGGTGAAAAAATAGGAGGTGTAGGAATCTTTGAAAGGGAAGGACTGGATGTGGTGGATATAGGATTTTCCCTGCTGGAAGAATTTGAAGGCAAAGGATATGCCTATGAAGCAGCCCTGAAAGTAAAATCGATTGGGATGGACAAATTTGGACTGAAAAAGATCTCTGCCATCACTTCAAAAGATAATTTCCCTTCCCAGAAACTGATTCAGAAACTAGGACTTGAATTCAAACACTACGTTACTCTTCCGGATGATGATGAAGAGCTGATGTATTTTGAAACGAAATAAATTTTAGTCTCGGAAGTCCGAAGCCGGAAGAGAGAAGCTATTGAGATCGACGTATAGCTGCAACACCAACTTTATCGTTTTTTAAGTCTACGTTATCATAGTCTATGATGACCCTTTAAAATAATGCCCGATGGTACTTCCATCATCGCTCTTCCGGCTTCCAACCCTTTAACCTATCCCTCCAGAATCTGTTCTGCCGCTGTTTTGGACGTTACCTTCTCTATCACTCTTGTGCAGATCCCTTTTTCATCAAAAATAAAGGTGGTTCTTACAATGCCCATATAGGTTTTTCCGAATGTTTTCTTTTCCTGCCACACCCCGAATTTCTCAATCACATCGTGGTTTTCGTCGGCAATAAGGTCATAAGGAAATGCAAATTTACTGTGAAAGTTCTTCTGCTTCTTTACCGTGTCTCCGCTTACGCCAAGCAGCTGGAATCCGGCTTTTTTAAGCTTCGTATAGTTGTCGCTCAGGTTGCAGGCTTCCACGGTACAGGTAGGCGTATTGGCCTGAGGGTAAAAGAACACGACTAATTTCTTTCCGATCAGCTTTGATGAGGTTACGGTTTCCCTGTCCTGATTTGTTCCTTCAAATTCAGGTAATTTATCTCCAACTTTCAGCATAATGATTTAATTTTGTTCAAATTTAATGGTTACATGACAAAAAAGCAAAGAGCGGAGCTCGTTCAGATAGAATTGGATAAATTATATCCTACCACACCCATTCCGCTGGATCATACCGATCCTTACACCCTTATGGTAGCTGTCGCACTTTCTGCACAGACCACGGATAAAAAAGTAAACCAGGTAACTCCCGATCTTTTCGCTGTGGCAGGAACTCCGCAAAGAATGGCCAAACTTGAAGAATTTCAGATCAAAGAACTGATCAAAGAAATCGGGCTTTCCAATACCAAGGCTAAAAACCTTAAAAGAATGGCTGAACTTTTACTGGAAAGACATGACGGTATTGTTCCCCAGACCTATGAAGAACTGGAAGCACTGCCGGGAGTAGGTCATAAAACGGCTTCTGTGGTAATGAGCCAGGGCTTTGGATTTCCTGCTTTTCCGGTGGATACGCACATTCACAGGCTGATGACACTGTGGAAGCTTACTTCCGGGAAAAACGTCGTGGAAACCGAGAAAGATGCTAAAGCCATATTTCCTGAAGAAGTCTGGAACAAGCTTCACCTGCAGATTATTTTCTACGGAAGAGAGTATTCCCCGGCGAGAGGGAAAGGAGAGAAGGATTTCATTACTAAAATGCTGTTCGAAAAATAGGTAAAGAAAGTCAGATATCCAGCAGCCTTCTGTGATAATTAATCTGTCCGAGATGATAATCCAGATGCGTGATCAGATGGATCAGAAAGTATCCGGTCGTCATTTTATCTTCAAAAACAACAAGAGGATATTCTTTTTCGAGGTCTTCTGGAGTGAGCCGGCTGAGAACCTGATCAACCATTGTCGTGGTGGCTTCTGCCATGGCTAAAAGTTCAGTTTGGGGAATATCTTTCAGTGAAAACTCCAGCTCCCTGTTTCTGACATAGCCGGTTTTTCCCAGTTCTGCCCCAATAAAGTGGTTAAGATTTCCAACCAGATGAAGGCAGAGATTGCCCGCAGAATTGGCGATATTCTGATCTGTTTTCCAGATTGCTTCTTCATTCCGGTAAGAGGCTATTTCTGCTTTTAACTTATTTAAATCTCTGCTGTAGAGAGATCTCAGGCTTTCTATGATCATATTAATTGGATTAAATTAGATAAAAAAAGATGGGACATTAAAATTAATCATCCCATCTCTATTATTTTTATTTTTTTTAAATAAATTATTTCTGATTCTTCGCCCAAAGCTCCATCTTCCTGTTCAGAACATCAAGAGGAAGGCATCCCTGGCTTAAGATTTCATCATGGAAACTCGCCAGATTGAATTTACTTCCAAGCTGTTTCTGATACTGATCTCTCAACTCACGGATTCTTAAAGACCCTATTTTATAGCCTAAAGCCTGGCCAGGCATGGCCATATATCGTTCCACTTCAGCCGTAGCACTGGCTTCATCATAGGAAATATTGCTCAGGAAATATTTTATCGCTTCTTCTCTGCTCATGGTTCCGGTATGAATTCCTGTATCAACCACCAGTCTTACCGCTCTCAGCATCTGATCACTCAGATAACCCATTTTCTGGTAAGGATCTGTATAAAGACCAAACTCTGGCCCTAAGGTTTCACAATAATGCGCCCAGCCTTCGCCATACGCTCCGAACCAGCCAAATCTCATGAATTTCGGAAGTTTTGTATTCTCCTGCTGCAGGGAAACCTGATAATGGTGTCCCGGAATAGCCTCATGAAGGAAAAGAGACTCCATTCCGGAAGTTACATTGAACTGGGAAGGATCAGGAAGAGGCATATAGAATATTCCCGGTCTTTTTCCGTCCGGAGTTCCCTGGATATATTCTGCACTGGCGCTTGCTTCTCTGAATTTTTCCGTCTGTCTGATCTCAAACTTGGTTTTTGGCGTCACGCTGAACATCGTTTTCAGCTTCGGGGTGATCTTCGCCAGGATCCCGTTGAAACCGTTCAGAACCTCTTTAGAAGTCTTGTAAGGCATTGCTTTAGGATCTGTTTTCACAAAATTGATGAACTCTTCAAGGGTTCCTGAAAATCCTAACTGCTGTTTTACTTTTTCCATTTCGGCGCGGAGCATAGCCACCTGCTGCTGTCCGATCTTATTGATCTCTTCAGGGGTCTTCTTGGTGGTTGTCCAGCTTTTTGCGTAATATCTGTAAATTTCGTTTCCGTTTGGAAGGCTGCTGTAACCGTCTGTTTCTCTAGCTTTTGGTAGATATTCTTTCTCTAAAAATGTTCCCATTTTGGTATAGGCAGGAATGATCTTTTTGGTGATCGTTTCTGCATATAATGCTGAAAATTTATCTTTCTGGGCTTTTGTAAAGTCTTTCGGGAACTTTTTTATTGGACCGTAGAAAATATTTTTGTCCATGTCCGTGGTCGTGATCTCTTCCGCTTTCATCTGAGGAATCATTTTGATCACCAGTTTCTTAGGAAGAACCACTTTATTGTTGATCCCTTCCCGGAAATTGTCTGCTGCAGCATTCATCCAGTCCGGAAATTTCTCCATTCTCTTCAGCCAGTCGCTGTAGTCTTTTTCTGTTTTGAAAGGCTGGCTTCCTTCTCCGCTCCCATACAGCGGGAAATTCAGAGGAAGACCTCCGAACTGGGTAAAAGGAATGTATTCAGGGTGATAGGCGTAGGCCTCAATTTTATCTTTTAAAGTATAATCCAGGACATCGTAAACCACTTTATCTTCATCTGAAAGAGCTTTATAGTCAACGCTTTCCAGCTGCTTCTGCACAGAATTGTAAAAGGCGATCTCTCCGGAAATAAAATCCTTGTCGATATTGATCGGAAGCTGGTCGTTATATCTTATATCTCCCTGAGAAGTAGCCTCTAAAGGATACAGTTTAAGATACTGCTCATAATAATTGGCTGCAATAGAATCCAGATTCGTTGGAGTCACCTTCGTGAGCGGGGAATCAGATTTTTTGCAGGAAGCCAGGCCAATCACCAGTCCTACGGCTAAAATACCTTTTGATACAATATTTTTCATTTTCAGAATCTTTATAACAGCAAAAGTAAGTATTATTGCATATACAGAATAATCAATCATAATGATTTAAAAAAATAATTTTGAAAATATTTTCAACTTTGAATCAATTTTTTATCTTTGTCTAAAACGTTTAACAATCATATTATTACAGCTCTTTTTTAAGAAATAATGAAAGGGATTTTAAAAATTTACCATCCGGAGGAGACCCTAAAATACAATATTAGAAATACTTATTGTAAAGCGGTCTACAGCAACCAGCAACATTTTTTAGAGGTTGAAATTATAACGGATGACAGTTTGGATCATGTAGATGATGATTCATTACAGTACAACTTTCCGCAGCTTTCACTTGAAATTTTTGATTTTCCTATTGAATCAAAAGAAATCGAGGGAAAAACCATTAAGATCAGCGATTCTGATGAAGAAACCTACACAGAAGTAGACTTATTCGATGATGATGATGCCTTTATCTATGATAATGAACTTCTCTTTGAGAAAAACGAAGAAGGTGAGCTTCAGGTGATCTGGAAAGGAACAATCGACGATTTCTATACAGGATCCGATACGCCGATCCCATTCCGTTTAAAATGCGAATTTAAGCAGGACGATATCAATATAGA
Organism: Chryseobacterium endalhagicum; assembly: GCF_016745235.1. GTDB lineage: Bacteria > Bacteroidota > Bacteroidia > Flavobacteriales > Weeksellaceae > Chryseobacterium > Chryseobacterium endalhagicum. The sequence goes on from NZ_JAELVM010000002.1 coordinate 467,702, forward strand.
CGAGGACTAACCGTTTCTCATCATTTTTGTATCAGATTTCTTTTCAAATTTACTTTTGGAAAGAAATTTGCTGTCTTCCAATCATAACAAACTTTAAGTTGTTTTTAAGCATTTTTTAAGAGAGCAATTCATAATATTCCACTACATTTGTCGTTAAATTTTTATAAAAATTCACATTAATGCTGTTAACGGAACTTACTCAGATTTTATTTGCACAAATTACTGCACCGGCAGTGGCAACAGACGATTTAGAATTTTCATTTTGGAAGATTATGTTCCATGGAGGAGCTTTCGCCAAAATAGTAATGTTTATTGTTTTAGCGTTAGGGGTGTTTTCACTATACCTGTTTTTTGAACGTTTTTTCTTTATTAAAAGGCTGACGTCTAAAACAGACTCCAATTTCATGGAAAATATTCAGGATTTTATCAAAGAAGGAAAGATAGAATCCGCAGCAGATTACTGCAAAAGACAGAACTCCCCGGAAGGAAGAATTCTGGAGAAAGGAATTTCCCGACTGGGAAGACCGGTTTCTGATATTGTAAGTGCCATGGAATCCCAGGCGCAGGTAGAAGTAGCCAATATGGAGAAAAACCTGAACCTTCTGGCGGTAGTGCCAAGTATTGCACCAATGCTGGGGCTTTTGGGGACGGTTATCGGGATGATTATTGCGTTCTTTAACCTTTCGCATGCGACAGGGTCTTTCTCACCAAAGACACTTTCAGAAGGTATTTATACCGCATTGGGACAGACGGCGGTAGGTTTGGCAGTGGCTATTCCTGCTAACTTTTTCTACAATATCCTTTTAACAAGAATTGACAGATTTGTACTGAAAGCTCAGAATATGTCCGGAGAATTTTTAGACCTGATCAATAAACCTTTATAATCTTTTTTATGAAATCGTATGGAGCGGTTCCATCTGACCATTAAAAAAAAGTAAAAAGAAACAGATGAAAATTCAAAGAAGAAATAAAGCGAATCCCGAATTCAGTCTGGCCGCGATGACCGATGTTATCCTGCTGATGCTGATATTCTTTATGATCACTTCATCGGCCGCCAATCAGAGCGCGATTGATGTAAAGTTGCCAAAAGCGGGAGCGGTAGAAGATAATATTCCCAATCCGCTGACGGTAAGTATCAAGCCGGACGGATCTTATTTTGTAGATGATAATCCGGTTACCAGAGAACAGCTGGAATCCATAATCGTCAGTAAATTAACAGGGCAGACGAATAAATCTTTTACCATTCGTGCAGATGAAAATACAATGCATAAAGATGTTGTCTTTGTGATGGAGATTGCCGAAAAGAATAAATTTAATATTGCCATTGCAACCGTTAAAGATAAATAATGCCTCCGGTTTTGCCGGAAAGAATCATTTTTAAGATGAAAAGTTATTCAGTAAACAAAAACGAACAAAACAGAGATAGGATAAAAAGTGCAGTGCTTTCTATCCTTATCTGGTCTGGAATTTTGCTTTTTGTTTTTTTATATAAACTGAAACCTGAACTGGATAAAGAACCGGAAGTAATGACTACAATGCTTGTTAATTTCGGGGACAACAGGAATGGGAACGGTATTGAAGAACCGGCAGACCAGCCCGGAAGTCTGGCCGCTGCTACGGAAGAAGTAACGCCCGAGCCGGCCGAAACACCGGTTCCTGAAACCAAAACGGTCATAAAACCAGAGCCAGAACCGGAACCGAAGAAAACCGAGGTAAAAGAAAAGGTGATTACAGGAAACAATTCCAAAACCAGCGTTCCTAAGAAAGAAGAATCCAAAAAGACCAATAATAAAGCGGCCACCAGCACAAGTGCCTCAAAAAGCACTAAAAAATCCGGAGCCACAACGGCTAATTCCAAAACCGGAAACGGTGACGGAAAAGGAACTGCAGCCATCGGAAACCTGATCAGGGGAAGAGGAACAAAAGCCGGAAGTCAGGGAACAGGCACAGGAATAGGAAATGCAGGAGATCCTTTGGGCGGTGATGGAAACGGCGACAGCAAAGTAGGAATCGACAGAAAGCTGACAGGATATATTCCCGGAACCATGGGCAGAGGCGGATCGCAGCCATCCCACAGCTGTACCGCAGGCGGATCTATCACCATTGCTTACACAGTAGACAAAGCAGGGAATGTAGTTTCTGCACGAAGAGCGGGAGGCGTTTCAGATCCGTGTGTAGCCTCTACATCGGTAGCCTGGGTAAAAAAATATGTGAAAGCTGAAAAAGCAAGCACATCCTCCACCGGATCTTATAAAATTACCTTCTAAACAGACAAAAGCACTTTATTCAAGTGCTTTTTTTATTTCATTAATTCTGTTGATCACGGGTAATGCGAAAATACCGCTGGTCTGGAGATAGAGTTCGTAGAACGTTTTTGCCTTATCAAGGAAATCATTGTTCTGAGCCTGCCTGCCTGTAAAGTAGAAAAGGTTACCCAGCATTTCATAATAATCTTTGTGGTCCCTTTCCTGTCTTTCGTTGACGATTTCTATAATTTCTTCTTTTGTTTTTAAGGAAAGGGTCGTAAAGTCAAATTTGAAAATATCTTTCATCAAAGACTCAAAGTCCAATTCTTTCTGCATTAAACTTTCTTCAGGTTTGTCTAAAATCAGTTTTTCTAATGCTTGAGTTAACTGGCGTATTAATCTTAGGGTGAATTCTTTATCTGTGATCATTTTTTTTGTTTAAAGTTTAAGGTTCGATGTTTAAAGTTAACGGTGGCTTCGGGAGCCTCAGCCACCCGGAAGATTTAGTCGTGGCTTTTTAGTATGTCCTATTATTTGATATTTTTATTTAGCTCGTTTATTGATGCGGCGTTTGGTGGCTGAGGTTCTCGAAGCCACCAAACCTCTGTACAATTTAAGCAAAAAACAAATACGCGAGCGCAATAGAAGTAATAACCCCTACCAAATCTGCCAGAAGCATGGCAATTACCGTGTATCTGGTATTCTTTACGGCTACGGCTCCAAAGTATACTGCAATGACGTAGAACGTCGTATCTGAGCTTCCCTGAAGAACTGCGGCTAATTTCCCCTGGAAACTGTCTGCCCCGAATGTAGCCATGGTATCCACCATCATTCCTCTGGCTCCTGATCCGGAAAGAGGCTTGATGAGTGCGGTAGGAAGGCCGTCTACAAATCTTGGGTCAAATCCGGCAGTATTGGCGACCCATTTCATGCCGTCAATGATCACGTCAAAAACGCCGGAAGTTCTCAGCAATGAGATGGCTATCAGCATTCCTACCAGATAAGGGATGATTTTCACGCAGGTGGTAAATCCTTCTTTGGCGCCGTCGATGAAAGCATCAAATACATTGATTTTCTTATAAACCGCACCAAGAACAATGGCTAAAAAGATAAAGAGAATCAGTCCGTTACTTAAAATTTTACTGAAAGTATCCAGTTCATCTTTGCTTAATTTGGTCAAATACAAGACAAGCAAAGCAATAACAGCGGAAATTCCTCCTACATAAGCAATGACTACCGGACGCAGCAGATTGATCTTCTGATACAATGAAACGATGATCATTGCGGCTAAAGTGGCTGCAAATGTGGCGATCATGCACGGAAGGAAAATATCGGTCGGTGTTTTTGAACCCATAGAAGCCCTGATGGCGATGATAGACACCGGAATAAGTGTCATTCCGCCGGCGTGAAGACACAGAAACATAATCTGTGAATTGCTGGCGGTATCTTTATTGGGATTTAAAGTCTGTAAACTTTCCATTGCCTTTAAACCGAATGGAGTAGCGGCATTGTCAAGCCCCAGAAGGTTCGCACTGAAATTCATCAGCATATGTCCGAAAGCCGGATGGTTTTTAGGAATATCGGGAAATAATTTCGAGAAAAAAGGCTGGATAAAACGGCTTAAAAGATTAATTCCGCCCGCTTTTTCAGCGATACTCATGAATCCCATGAACAGGGTCATGATTCCGATCAGGCCAATACAGATTTTTACGGCGGTTTCGGAGGTTCCGATAACACCGTCTGCTTCCTGAACCCGGTAAACTTTTACGTTTTGTTTTAAAGAATCTGTTTTGTAATGAATCCTGCTGTCTGCAAAATCATTTTTTTTCATCAGGCTGTCCCTTACTACCGGGGTAAGGGCATTCATCGGCTGTGAAGCAACCTGAACCGTGTCACCGCCTTTTCCTACCACCATATCATTAAAGATGGTTTTGTAGTGGTCTGACGAAATGTATTTAATACTGGCAATGGCAATGGCGATAATGATAAAAGCCGACCAAATTCTGCTGAGGACCATTTAATTTTATTTTGGATTTTAAATGTAGTGAAAATTACTAAAAGTGTATGGAAAAAGAGGGACAGACAAAAGCAGGAATTTTATTTAAGATTTCCTCCCATACAGCTTTGGGTTTTACTTTGCCATTTTCTTTAATCTGTTTGCTGTTTCCGGCTTAATTTCCCCTGAATAGTTGAGCTGTGATACATCCTTGTTTGTGAGAAGGTTGTAGAAAATGCAGGCATTGAAAAATGCACCCGTTTTATTGGGATGGCTATCATCTTCCAACAGTTCAATATCCGGATATTTTGTCATGACTTCATAAAATTTTTCGCTGTTTTTAGATTGAATTAAATCATTTTTGGATGCCAGTAAGCTGTAGCCTTCAGAAATTAATTTTTGATGCTGCACAGGATCTTTAATCACTGGTGAACAGGATGTTGATCCGGGAACTAGTTTTGATGGATAGCAGTATTCCTGCGGATAATTTTTCTTCCCTGCCCATGTGCTGAATACTATAAATTTACAGGCCGGATTGGAAACTAATTTCTTTATGGTTTGTATGGCATGATCGATATCCTGATCTCTGTATTCCGGAATTAAAACATTCACTGTTCCGGTCTGCATAATAATTACATCCCAGTTTCTTTCCGCAATCATTTTCTCTGTTTCTGTAGTTTCGGAGCCGGTCTTTTCCCGAACATTGATCCCGTTTTCATTCCGGGAGACAATGATATGTTCAAGATGATCCGACAAAGACATTCCTGGAAAAGTACTTTGATAGATCTTAAAATTCTGATCGGTTTCGTTCAATAGGGCTTGAAGCATTTTTGGCATATCATGAAAATAGGTTAAACTATTTCCAATAAAAAGAACATTTGTTTCTTTGCCAGTTCTTAAATTTTGAGATTTACAGAATGAAGAACAAAGTATAAGTATTACGATCAGTGTATGCCTCATAACATGATGATTTAATGCTCAATATAAATATTTTGTGAGTACGGGCTATACATCTTATGAAGATTAAATAACATAAACGTCCTGCATTACTCTGTAGAAATATTGTTATTTTTCATCCAGATAAACAAGATGCCCCTTAAAATCATCGTCTAAGCTTTTTAACACCTTTGCATCATCCATCTTTTTGGCCAGGCTGTCGATGAAAAAGTTCTTCTCAAAAAACTGGCGGTGGATTCCCGGAAGAAGTTCCATGAAATATTCCATGCCTATTTTATTGTTGTGAAGATCCATTTTGGTTTCCAAAGGTTCGTTGGGGAAAAGCTCTTCATGCATGTCTGTCAGTCTTTTGCAGAAGTCCAGTGCTTTTTGGGGCGAAGAGACCTTGCAGCAGTACATCATAATGAAACAGCACCATAAAGCATGTCTGAATGCATTTCCAATCCCGTTGTTGGACGCTGTTTTGGGGAATTTTTTCTGCGCGATGGCAAAGGCCTGTACCGTGGCATGAAAGCTCAGTATGGCAAAAAGAGGATGGGGAAGGAGCAGTGACAAAAGACGCATGATCTTTTTCAGGCTCATGCTTCGGATGGTATTAAAAAATATCTTAAAAGTCCTCATAAATAAAAATCTCTCCCTAATTAGAGAGAGATTGTATAGTGTTTGTTACAGATCTTATGCTTTTACAGCTAATAAATTAACTGTTTTGGCTACTGTATCTTTAATTTCAGTTCTTTTTACGATGAAATCTACAAATCCTTTTTCCTGTAAGAATTCAGAGGTCTGGAAGCCTTCCGGAAGATCTCTTCCGATCGTTTCACGGATTACTCTTGGCCCGGCAAAACCGATCAATGCTCCCGGCTCAGCCATGATAATATCTGCTGTCATCGCAAAAGAAGCGGTAATTCCTCCAAAAGTAGGGTCACACAGATAAGCGATGTAAAGAAGTCCTGCTTCAGAAAGCTGGGCAAGTTTAGCCTGTACTTTGGCAAGCTGCATCAGAGAGTAGGTGGCTTCCTGCATTCTCGCTCCTCCGGACTGACAGATGATCATGTACGGAAGTTTATTGGCGATACAGTAATCTACAGCTCTTCTGATTTTTTCACCCATTACAGAACCTAAAGAACCACCGATGAAAGCGAAATCCATACATGAAACCACCATTTCAGTTCCTTTTACGGTTCCTACTGCATTTCTGATAGAGTCTGTAAGTTTTGTCTTGGCTTTTACTTCCTTTAAACGGTCTTTATAAGGTTTTGTATCCTTGAAATTCAAGATATCAATACTTTCAACATTGGCATCCAGTTCAGTGAATTTACCTTCGTCAAAAAGGATCTCAAAAAATTCTGCACTTCCTATTCTTACATGAAATCCGTCTTCAGGAGAAACGTAGCTGTTTCTTCTCAGTTCATCATGCTCCACGACTTTTCCTGATGGAGTCTGATGCCAAAGACCTTTGGGAACATCCTTTTTTTCATCAGTAGAGGTGGTAATGTTTTTTGCTTTTCTTTTAAACCAGTCGAATGCCATTTTGTTTGTATTAATGTATCATGTAAAAGGTAAAATGTATAAAGCCAAAAGCATTAAATCTATTTTGTACTTTATACATTCTACTTTTTACAAAAAATTATTTAAGTGTATTTACGTTATTTAAGTCTTCAAACGCCTGAACCAGTCTTGTAGAGAAAGTTTCCTCACCTTTTCTTACCCAAACTCTTGGATCGTAGAATTTTTTGTTCGGTTTTTCTTCTCCTTCCGGGTTTCCGATCTGAGCTCTTAAATAATCGATATTGTTAACCATATAATCTCTAACCCCTTCCGTGTAAGCGAACTGAAGGTCAGTATCAATATTCATTTTAATTACTCCGTAGTCGATAGCTTCTCTGATCTCTTCTAAAGTAGATCCTGAACCTCCGTGGAATACAAAGTTAATCGGCTTGTCAGCTGTTCCGAATTTCTCCTGAATGAATTTCTGAGAGTTGTCAAGGATTTTCGGGGTAAGAACCACGTTTCCTGGTTTGTAAACTCCGTGTACGTTACCGAATGCCGCAGCAATCGTAAAGTTTTCAGAAATAGCTTTTAATTTTTCATACGTATAAGCTACATCTTCCGGCTGTGTATATAGTTTTGAGTTGTCAACGTCTGAGTTGTCTACACCGTCTTCTTCACCACCTGTAACTCCGATTTCCACTTCAAGCGTCATTTTAAGCTTAGCCATTCTTTCGAAATACTGGGAAGAGATTTCAATGTTTTCCTCCAAAGGCTCCTCAGAAAGGTCAAGCATGTGAGAAGAATAAAGTGATTTTCCGGTTTGTCTGAAGAATTCTTCGTTAGCATCCATCAGTCCGTCTATCCAAGGCAGTAATTTCTTAGCGCAGTGGTCTGTGTGTAAAATTACAGTAGCTCCGTAAGCTTCTGCCAGCGTGTGGATGTGTTTTGCTCCGGCGATAGCTCCTAAAATAGCTGATTTCTGGCCGTCGTTATTCAATCCTTTTCCTGCGTTGAAAGCAGCTCCGCCGTTTGAAAACTGGATGATTACAGGAGAGTTTAGTTTCGCTGCGGTTTCCATTACAGCATTTACATTGCTTGAACCAATTACGTTTACTGCAGGCAGTGCAAATTTGTTTTCTTTAGCATACTGAAAAATATCAGTAACTAATTGACCTGTGGCAACTCCTGCCGGAAAAATTCTGCTCATGTTTTACTTTTTATTTTAAATTATTAGGCGTTTTTAAAATTCCTGTAAAGGTAATCATTTTTGAGGAATTACTAATTTCTTTTGTCCCTGCCCCAAAGCAGCTTCTGACGGATCGTTTCGTAGAAGCTTAAGTGGTTCGGCTGAACCAGAAGGATCTGAAAATCGGCCTTTTTGATGATAATTTCTTTGTAGGTTTCTATATGAACCAGTCTCGAGTCCAGTGAAAGAGAATATTGAGGCACTCTGCTCTCCACTTTAAATTTTATTTCTACCCTGTCATTCACTACCAAAGGTCTCACATTCAGGTTGTGGGGAGCGATAGGCGTAATGACGAAATTTTCGTTGTTCGGAGAAATAATCGGTCCGCCACAGCTTAATGAATAAGCCGTAGATCCTGTAGGGGTGGAAACAATAACGCCGTCTCCCCAGAAAACATTCAGAAACTCATCGTTGATATAAGAGTCTACAGTAATCATGGAAGTCGTTTCTTTTCTTGAAACGGTTACGTCATTCAACGCGTAAGGGAAAAAATCGCCGGATCTTGGTGAAACCACTTCAATCACAGCACGCCGGCTTGTTTTCACATCTCCTTTCAGAATGGCATCGAGTTCTTTGAAAGCTTCTTCTTTGGTAAAGCTGGCCAGAAATCCTAATCTTCCGGTATTTACCCCTACAATCGGGATCTCAAGGTCTTCAATGAAAGTCAGGGAATTTACGATGGTTCCATCGCCCCCGAAAGTAAAAAAAAGATCTACTTCCTTATCCAGAAGGTCCTGTTTGCTGTTGAAGGTTTCAAATATTTTTGAGAACTGAAGAGCTTCGGCCATTTCATCATACAGAACAGATTTTACGCCCCGGGTTTCAAGTTCTGAAATAAACTTGCTTAAATATAAAAAAGTATCGAGGTCTTTTTTCTGAGAATATATGGCTGCCTTCATGTTATATTTCTATGAATTTTTGGAAAAATCCGAACCGGTCATTAAACAGGTCTGATTTTTCATCAGAATAGTATTTTTGAACAATCCTGTAATCGTACCGGTCAAAAGTAGCGTCTATCGAGGACAGATTTTCATTGCTGATCTTAATGGTCACCTGAATGACTTCGTCTGACATTAAAGTGATGAATCCACCGTAGAATTTCGAGTTATTGCTTTCTACGATATTGGCGATCTCCGTCATCGAATATCTCCTGGTAGGCGTTTCTACCGTAAGGATAGCTCCGCTTTCTGAAAATAGAGGATACCGGGAAAGATTCTGAAAAATATCTTCACAGGTGATATAGCCCAGATACTTTTCATTTTTGTTGATCACCGGGATCACATTGGCGTTAAAAGTATAGAACAGACGGATGCTGTCCATAATATTATTGTCTTCCAGAATGGCGAAACGCTCGATCTGGTGTTCAAGATCTTTTAAGGTGCCTTCCCCTTCATACAGGAAATCTTCAGCGATGGCTCCGTAGAAATGATGGGATTTTTTAATGAAAATATGGGAATATCCAAAGTCATCTAATGTATTCCTAGCTGATTCTATGGAGTCAGTCAGGCTAAAACATGGAAAGTCTTTTGAGATATAATCCTTGATAAACATTGTGCTAATTTATAAAAAATTAAACGAAACTTTTCTCCAAAACATCACTTTTTTTCCGGAAAAATAAAAAAAATGATGTTAAAATTTGTTTGTAAAGAAAAAAAAGGTACCTTTGTCGCCTTTCATTTTTACTTTTTATTAGATTTATTTCAAACTGCACTGTCTTTTAAGGACATATGCAGTTTTTTTATTTTAGGGCTTTGGCAAACTCCCACATCACAATTCCTCCGCATACGCTTACATTCAGAGAGTGCTTGGTTCCCAGCTGCGGAATCTCAAGAAATGTATCGATATTGGGAAGCGCCTCATCACTTATTCCTTCCACTTCATTTCCTAAAATCAATGCATATTTCTTTGATTTGTCTATGCTGAAATCAGTAATCATCACACTGTCTGTGGTCTGTTCGATTCCTATGATCTCATAGCCGCGGCTTTTATAATCACTGATGGCTGTATTGATGTCGCTTTCGTGGCCCCAGTCCACACTTTCTGTAGCGCCCAGTGCTGCTTTATGGATCTCGCGGTGAGGGGGTTGCGGCGTAATACCGCAAAGAATAATTTTTTCGATCAGAAAAGCATCCGCCGTTCTGAAAGATGCCCCTACATTATGCATGCTTCTGAGATTGTCTAAAATAATGACCAATGGAATTTTCTCAACTTTCTTAAATGTTTCTACATCTATTCTGTTCAGTTCTTCCAGTTTTAATTTCTGTACCAATTGTTTTATTTTGTTGAGATTAATTTTCCGTCTCTGTAGATTTCCGTTTTTTCAACGCCTCCGTCTTCACGGTAATGAACCCGGGTTCCGTTCCACTTATCGTTCGCGAATTCTGTTTCACGCTGTACTTTTCCTGATGGGTAAAGGGCTTTCCATTTTCCTACAGCCAGTCCGTTGTCATACTGTCCGATCTGTTTTACAGATTTTCCGTCTTCATGATACAGCTTGGTTTCACCATGCAGTTTGCCCATTCTGTAATTGGAAACTTCAGTTATTTTTCCTGCAGGAGAGTAAAAAGTAGCGAGCGAGCTGTCATCATATACATTTTTCTCTCCATTTCTGAAGGTTTCTTTGGAGGTCAGAACGCCATTTCTGTCATAATAAGACCATTCTTTTGCTTTATGGCCTTTTTTATTTTCCCCTTTAGCCTGTACCTTCCCGTTATCATAATAATAGACCGCTTCTCCTTCTATTTTCCCCTTTTTCCATTCCACGACCTGTTTTACCTGTCCGTTTTCGTAGAAATCTTTACAGGATCCCTCCTGAAGTCCGTCTTTATATCCGCATGGTTTTTGCGCTAAGGCCCACGATGTTGCGGAAAACAATAGCAGAAAAATGTATTTCATAGATTTTTTTATTTCAAATATAAGTATTTTGCTATTTTTGAAATAAAAATATCACATGAAAAAAATATCCGCTTTACTGCTGTTGGTATTCGCTTTTGTATTTTCAAAGGCACAGAATACCTATTATCCGCAGGCTTTTTTTGATAAGAAAATGGCCAGGGAGATGCTTAGTTTCGGAAATTCTACCATAGAAGGAGTGGCTTCTACCAAACAGAAAAACAATTGGGGGATCAAACCTTTACTGGGAGCAAAACATTATGCACCCAAAGGAACGGTAGTGATGCTTTTTCCTGTAACGTCTTATTTTGATGAGTTTTACAGCATGAGGAGAAAGTATGAGAACAAAAAAACCACTGTGTATATGTCTGAAGATGCATTTAAATACAGATTAGAAGCTTTAACAGACGATTATGGACGGTTTAAATTCGAAAAATTAAAACCCGGAAAATACTATCTGGAAACCATTGTGAATTTTACAGCAACGGCCAGCTACCAGCAGCAGACCGGAAGATCCGATGCGTATAACGGATATGGCGGTTATATGTATTCCACGCCGATATACAGTACGTTTTTCTACGGATATTCCGCAGCAAACAGGGAAAGTAAATTTGTAGAAATAAAACAGGACGGAGAAATAAAAGAAATCAACCTTTAAGGTTGATTTTTTACTTTTTCAGACCCATGATCTGATGGACGCTTTTTTCAATATTCTGAGCCAGCGCTTCCATCGGAATATCATTTTCATCATTGTTGAAAGGGTCTTCAATTTCTTCAGCAATCAGTTCCAGACTCATCAATACGTAATAAACAAATACGGTAAGCGGGATCATCAGAAGTCCGATGGTAATAACGTAGGCGACAGGCAGCGCCATGACATATAAAATAATGAATTTCTTTACAAAAGACGAGTAAGAATAGGGGATAGGTGTATTTTTAATTCTCTCGCAGCCTCCGCATACATCCAGAAACCCGGATAGCTGGGTGTCAAGATAAAGCATTTCAATATCCGATATCTTTCCTTCCTTTTTCAGCTGGTTCAGTTTATGGGTCAAAAGAATGACAATTTCACTGGGGCCATGATGTTTAAGAGACTTTTCAATTTCGGAATAATCTTCATCCAAAGCCAGCCTTGTAGACTCCTGGGAAAGATGTTTGGCCAGGAAATGCGGGAAATATTTTAAATACCGGGCGATCTGCTCAGCATTTTGACGGTCGTCACCCAAAATAGCATTAATCTTTACAGCGAAATTCCGGGTGTCGTTCACCAGTTTTCCCCAAAGTTTTCGTCCTTCCCACCATCGGTCATAAGCCGTATTCGTCCTGAAAACCAGTAACAGAGAAAGCACAAAACCCAGCAGGGAATGGATCATTCCTACATTGCTCACGCCTGATTTTGTGGTAAGATGGAGATATTCCACTTCCAGATACTGGATACCCCACGAATACAGTCCCACAAGGATCATTGTTGGAAAAAGGATCTTCATCGTATCGCTTTGGTGCATACTGAAAAGGATCTTCAGGAAATGTTTCGTGTTATAGGCTCTCATAAATCGGCTTGGTCTTACAAATATAATTTTTTCATTTGAGCCATGCTTTATCTGGAAGCTTAAAATAATTTTAAAAAATGGCGAAAAGGCTGATGGCTGAATTTGAAAGAGGTTCAATAATTAAGTTTCTTGAAAATCTTTTATCTTTTTGTAGTTTATTATTTTTTTCACCACAGATTTCGCGGATTTTCACAGATGATTGTGCCTATTTTTTTGAAACATTAAGATCTGTGAAGGAGATAAGGAAAGTTAAGAGAAAATCTAAAGATTCTTTTAGCTCTGTTTCTTAAAGCGAAGCTCAGCTTAATAATCTTAAAATCTTAATCTCTCTTAATGGTTCAAGTATTATCTATAAAAATCTCCGATTTTTAGCCTTATGTGTACTTCTTATTCTCAATATTTTAAACTAAAAAAAACTAAAGTGTTTAAAAACTTTTGTCCCTTTTGTGGTTTAAATCATTCTCCCGAAGTCCCGTTACCATTTTTTAATTTTCCCAGATTTCAAAAAAACACTATTTTTATTTCACACTAAATAATAAATTAAGATGATCCTCGAAAACGTAGATGTAGTCCACGATATCAGTAAAGAAGATTTTCAAAAGAATTATTTCAAAAAACATAAGCCGCTTTTGATTAAAAATTTTGCGGCCCGATGGGATGCATTCGACAAATGGAACCTGGCATACATCCGTGAAAAGGCAGGCGATCAGGATGTTCCTTTATACGACAATAAACCAGCCGATGCTTCCAAAAGCTCAGATGCCCCGGTGACGAATATGAAAATGAAAGAATATATAGACAGGATCAAAAGCGGACCTTCCGATCTTCGTATTTTCTTCTACATCATTACAGACAGGCTTCCGGAACTGCTGAAAAACTTCACGTATCCAGACCTGGGAATTAAATTTTTTAAAAGGCTCCCGACTCTTTTCTTCGGGGGAAGTGAAGCACATGTTTTAATGCATTATGATGTGGATCTCGGGGATTTTCTTCATATCCATTTTGAAGGTAAAAAAAGAATACTGCTATTCGACCAGAAACAATCTGCGTTCTTATATAAAGTACCGCTTTCTGTTCATACCGTTTACGATATAGATTATGAAAACCCGGATTACGAAAAGTTTCCGGCTTTACAGTACGCGAAAGGTTACGAGATTTTCATGGAGCACGGAGATGCACTGTTTATTCCGGGAGCATTCTGGCATTTCAACAGATATCTTGAGCCTGGTTTTTCACTGTCATTAAGAGCGCTTCCAAACAAACCGAATGTGTTTGCCAATATGCTGTATCATGTTTTCATCATGAGGTATACAGATAAACTTCTGCGTAAGCTTTTTAAAGCTAAGTGGGTGAATTACAAGCAGAAGTGGGCGTATGAGAAAGGGGCGGAGGCTTTTGAAAAGAAGAGAAAACCGGAAAAGATGTAAGTGGCAGGAAGCCTGAAGAGGGAGGCTGGAAGTTACTTTCTCTCCTGGTACTTCTTGCTGTGATTGTCATTCAAGATGATAAATGTTGGAAAGACAAACGCTAAAAAAGTTAATTAAGAAAATATTCAGTAGTTCCGCCGAACTTCCGACACCCATCTTCCATCTTATTCATTAATAAGTCCAAAAATCTTGGCATCCACAAATTTCCCTTTTTCAAAAAAATAATCACGCAGAATTCCTTCATCTTTAAAGTTTAAAGAATGTAAAAGTTTCTCCGAAGCAATATTCGCAGGATCTGTAAAGGCATCAATACGGTGAAGTCTCATGCTTTCGAATCCATAGATAAGAATAGGAAGAATCGCTTCTTTCATATAGGAATTCCTCCAGAATTTGGGATTCAGTTCATAGCCGATCTCTGCCCGGAAATGTTCAGGAAACCAGTTGTGGTATCCGCAGGTTCCTATGACCTTTTTTTCAGATTTCAGTTCCAGTGCCCAGCGGAATCCTTTTCCTTTCTCGAATTCATTATTAAAATATTTGATGATATTTTGGGCATCTTCCAATGTTTTGAAGGTTTCGAGGTCATAATATTCCATCACCTGATCCTGAGAAAAATATTCGAAGAGATCTTCTGCATCATGGGAATTCAACTGTCTTAAAATAAGTCTTTCAGTTTCTAAAACCGGGTAGATCATAGATTTTATTTTACTGAAAAATACGATAAATATTTTGTTCTGAACAGCATAAGTTAGCTGAACTAAAGTTAAGAAGTGTGAATAGTGAATTTTGCTTCGCAAGTGAATAGTGAATTTTTTGAGTAGATGTGAGATTTTTAGGCTCAGGCGCGGGCTAAGATTGAAAAATATCAATGGACAATTTTGCTTTGCAGGTGAAATGTGAAAGCCCTCTAACTCAAAGATCAGATTCAAATAACTCATCACTCATAATTTATAACTCGTCACTTCCCGAAACTTCAAACTCCTCAATCTTAATTTTCTTAACCTGAACTCAGGTTATTTTAATTAAATTTGGGGCTCATTTTTTATTATGGCTAAAACGAAGAAGGAAACTCCGCTCATGACGCAGTACAATACCATCAAGGCAAAATACCCTGATGCGTTGCTGCTGTTCCGGGTTGGGGATTTTTATGAAACTTTTGGACAGGATGCGGTGAAAACATCCCAGATCCTTGGTATTGTTCTTACCAAAAGGGCTAATGGAGAAGGCCATATAGAGCTGGCTGGCTTCCCGCACCATTCGGTAGATTCCTATCTTCCGAAACTGGTAAGAGCAGGAATGAGAGTCGCCATCTGCGATCAGCTGGAAGACCCCAAAATGGTGAAAGGTATCGTAAAAAGAGGTGTTACAGAGCTTGTAACTCCCGGGGTAACGTTTAATGACCAGGTGCTTAATTCAAAAAAGAATAATTTCCTTCTATCCCTTCATAAAGAAAAAGAAAAGTACGGAATTGCTCTGGTAGATGTTTCTACCGGTGAATTTCTGGTAAGCGAGGGAAATCTGGATAAAATCCTTCATATTATTACCACTTTTGATCCGAGCGAAATTGTATTTCAGAGAAGTGTTCAATTGCCGGAACAGCTAAAAAATAAAAGTGCCTTTAAGCTTGAAGACTGGGCTTTCCAGTATAATTTTGCTTACGAAAAACTGACCTCACATTTTAAAACCAAGTCTTTAAAAGGTTTTGGAATTGAAAATCTTCCGTTGGCCATTACCGCTGCCGGAGCTATTTTCGCTTACCTTGTGGAAGATACCCACCACAATCTGCTTGCTCATATCACCAAGCTTCAGATTATTCCTCAGGAAGATTATCTGATGATGGATAATTTTACCCTGAGAAACCTTGAAATCGTTTATCCAAGCAATCCACAAGGGAAATCTCTTTTGGATATCATTGATAAAACCTCTACCCCAATGGGAGGGAGGCTGTTGAGGAGAAGAATTATTCTTCCCTTAAAATCTGTGGACGAGATCATGAGAAGGCTTTCCCTGATTGATTTTCTGAATGAAAACGACCAGCTGAAATATGAAATCTGCCAATTGTTGAAATCTATTTCCGATCTGGACCGTCTGATGGGGAAACTGGCCGCAGAAAAAATATCCCCGAAAGAATTAGGATATCTGCGCCAAAGTTTGATCAATATTCATCAGATTAAAGCGTTACTTCATCCGCATGCCGATGTGATGGCCTGGCTGGAGCCTTTATTTGATATGGATGAGCTGATTAAATTTTTACAAAATCATCTGAATGAAGAGCTTCCGGTGAATATTTCAAAGGGGAATATCATTAAACAAGGTATTTCTGAAGAGCTGGACAGGCTGAGAGGTCTTCAGAACAAAGGCCGCGGCTTCCTGGATGAAATGTGTCAGAGAGAAATTGAACGAACAGGAATTTCAAGCCTTAAAATTGATTTTAATAACGTTTTCGGGTATTATATAGAAGTAAGAAATGCTCATAAAGATAAAGTTCCGGCTGACTGGCTGAGAAAGCAGACCCTCGTGAATGCAGAACGCTATATTACCGAAGAGCTGAAAGAATACGAAAGCCAGATCTTAGGCGCTGAAGAGAAAATAAGCGTGCTGGAAAACGAACTCTACAGAAACGTCTGTGCTGAAACCATGGTTTATATGGACCAGATTCAGGGAAATTCCAATATTATTGCACAGCTTGATGTAGCTGCCGGACTTTCCGAACTGGCTGTTTCTGAAAGCTATACGAAGCCTGTTCTTAATCAGGGTTATGCGATAGATTTAAAAGAAGCAAGACATCCGATTATTGAAAACGCACTTCCGTTAGGAGAAAAATACATTCCGAATGATATCTTTTTAGATAAAGATTCCCAGCAGATCATCATGGTTACGGGGCCGAACATGGCCGGTAAATCTGCAATTCTTCGTCAAACCGCTATTGTGTGTCTTCTGGCTCAGATCGGAAGCTTTGTGCCTGCAAAATATGCTGAAATAGGAGTTTTGGATAAGATTTTCACAAGAGTGGGAGCGACGGATAATATTTCTGCCGGAGAATCGACTTTCATGGTGGAAATGAATGAAGCTGCAAATATTCTGAACAATATTTCTGAACGCAGCCTGATCCTTTTAGATGAAATCGGCCGTGGAACGTCCACATACGACGGGGTTTCCATCGCCTGGGCTATCGCAGAATACCTTCACCAGCATCCTACACAGGCCAAAACCCTTTTCGCAACCCATTATCACGAGCTGAACGAAATGACCGTGAATTTTGAAAGGGTAAAGAACTTCCATGTTTCCATCCAGGAAAATAAAGGAAATATCATCTTCCTGAGGAAGCTTGTTCCGGGCGGCAGTGAGCACAGCTTTGGTATTCATGTGGCTAAACTGGCGGGAATGCCTGTAAAAGTGGTCAACAGAGCCAATGAGATCCTGAAAACCCTTGAAGCAAGCCGCTCACAGACCAGCAGTACTTCGGAAAGCATTAAAAGGGTGACCGAAGAAAATATGCAGCTTTCTTTTTTCCAGCTGGACGATCCTGTTCTGGAAAATATCCGGGAAGAGCTGACGAAAATAGACATCAATACATTGACCCCGATAGAAGCTTTAATGAAGCTGAATTCGATAAAAAAAATGATTGGAGGGTAGTTTTTGGTTAGGTTGGAGAGTTTTGGGAAGTTATGAGTTATAAATGATGAGTTATGAGTGATGAGTTTTGGGGTGCGGGTTTGGGATTGTCTGAAATCTGATGTCTTGTGTCTGATATCTCTCCAGAAATTCACCTTTCCCAATCTCAGTCTTAACCTAATATCTTAAACCGAGCTCAGGTTATTCTACATTGAAGTTGAAGGAAACAGGAAATGAAACTAAAGAATTCACCCGCATTCCTTTTCTTTGTGCAGGTTTCCAGCGGGTTTTTATTTTTTCCAGTGCGGTTTTCATCTCTGCTTTAAGATTATTGCTTGCCGTCTGAACAAAAATATCTGCTATCTTTCCTGTATCGTTAATGATGATGTAAACGGTTCCCCAATGAATAAAATCTGTCAGATTATAAGGGTCCACTGTTTCATAAATCTTTTGTTTTAAGGCTTTTATACCACCCGGAAATTCTGCCGGCTGATCGGGTTGAAAGACAACTTTTTCTAAATTCATTTTCCCTACAACATCCTTTGGCGCATCATGTACAGAAACTCCTTTATAGGGATCCGGAAGTTTTCTGTCTGCAGGATAGCCCGGAGCAGGAGGAAGTTGAGAGGTATTGTCTGTACTGGTCTCCTGGCTTTTTATGAAAATGTGAAAGCAGGCAAAAAGTAAAATAAAAGTTTTATTCATTTTTTAATTTGATGTAAAATAAAGAAAAAATTTGATTAAAAATAGATACGGGTTGGAGAGTTGGAGGGTTTTAGAGTTTTCGGGTTTTGAAAAGTTATAAGTTATAAATGATGAGTTTTAAGTTACTGGTATTGGGTTGTCTGAAATCTGATGTCTGAAATCTGCTCAGAAATTTACTATTCACATGACAATTGACGTTCCCCAATCTCAGCCTTAACCTAGAGATCTGATGTCTTGTCTCTCATATCTCCCTCCAAAATTCACCTTTCCCGATCTCAGATAAAGTCATTCTGAAGCATAAAAAAATGACTGAAATGGATTCCAGTCATTGAGTTTTAGTATGGTGATTAACAGCAGTAGCCGTCTTTGCCTCTTGGGCCGATGATCATGAAATGGCTGGGTACCCCTCTGAGTTTACACAGGCCTTCAGCACATGAAGCACCTCCGTTGATTTCCTTTAGCTCTTTTTTCGTGAGCTTTCTGCTTTGAATGTTAGAATTTTTCATACATTTTTAGATTAATGGTGATCAATTCTTAACAGCACGGTCCGTCCTGAATTCCATATACTCCGTATTGCTCTTCACCTGTTGCCGGGTCAAAGCAGCTCACCACTCTTGGGCACACTGGTCTTGCTCCACCGCTGATGTTCTTTAGCTCTTTTTTAGTCAGCTTTTTAAGCTGAATGTTTGATTTTTTCATAATAATTTTGTTTTGATTGTATGCTAATTTACATTTAATTTCTTATAATTCAATAGATTGTGATTAATAAAATAGTGTTAAAATTCTCATTGATATTTGGAGGGAACGAAATTGAATAAGGATTGATACAGATAGAAAAGTACTCTTTGTTGAGGTTTTCAGCTTCAATTAAAGCCTGTTTTTTCTAAATAATAAAAAGCATTTAACTATTTCCCCGGCTTTTTATCCAACCCAATACCAGATAAGAGTCCATTCCGGATTTAAATGATAATTAATGACTATTTTTGAATATGAAGAATGTATTGACCCTATTAACTGTATTTCTGTGTTTTACGGCGTTTACTGCCCAGCAGACAGATGTGCCATCCATGAAATATGAAGACCTTGAAAAACGTATTCAGAAGGAGAGTGATAAGCTGCTGGTCGTTAATTTCTGGTCTACCACCTGTGCGCCATGCGTGAAAGAACTTCCGGATTTTATGGAGATCAATAATAAATTTAAGGATCATCCGAAATATAAAATGATCCTCGTTTCCCTGGACAGGCTGGTGGATAAGCCAAGGGTAATGAAGTTTATCAAAAATAAAAATCTTACTGCAGAAGTCATTTTACTGGACGATATCAAAAGAATGAACACCTGGATTCCAAGATTTGAGAAAAACTGGGACGGGAATATCCCGGTAACAATTTTCTATAAAAACGGCGAAAAAGTACATTTCAACGATGGCGAAATGAGTAAAGAAGACCTGGAAAAGACAATCAACAATAACTTACAATAAAATAAATATGAAAAACCTGAAAATTTTAATGGCGGTATTCATTGCCGGGCTGGGATTGTTAAGCTTCACAGCAGCAGATCATGATAAGAACAACCCTCAGAAAGTAAATGCTTCCGCCCCTGCAAAAGGATATGAAGTAGGCGATGCAGCCGCAGATTTTAAGCTGAAAAATATTGACGGAAAAATGGTTTCTTTAAGTGATTTTAAAAGTGCCAGAGGATTTATCGTGGTCTTCACCTGCAACCACTGTCCGTATGCCAAAAAGTATGAGGACAGAATCGTGGAACTGGATAAGAAATTCAAAGATCAGGGCTATCCGGTCATTGCGGTGAATCCCAATGATCCTAATGTACAGCCCGAAGACGGCTACAAGCAGATGATAGAAAGAGCCAAACAAAAAGGCTTCACCTTTCCTTATCTTGTGGATGAAGGACAAAAGATCTATCCGCTTTACGGAGCTACTAAAACACCCCACGTTTTTGTCCTGCAGAAAGAAAACGGAAAGAATATCGTGAAATACATCGGAGCGATCGACAATAACTACGAAAACCCGAATGATGTCTCCGAATATTATGTTCAGGATGCCGTAAACGCCCTGATCAAAGGAGAATCCGTAAAAATGACAAAAACAGTAGCTATAGGATGCACCATAAAAGTTAAGAAATAATATCTTTGCTTTACAGTTTATAAAAAATCGGTGTTCCTGGAATACCGATTTTTTATGACCGAAAATTGAATGAGATTGTATTTATTCAATAGGAGCGGGCTTTAGCCCGCGTACGCTTGAACAATAACCAGCCGCCATACGGCTTTAGCCAAAACATAAAAAAGCATGGAATTTAAATTCAGCCTGAAATATCTTCTTCTCACGATCTTTATTTTCCTCATAGAAGTCCTGATCGCCACAAAACTGGCACATATCTTCTTTATAAGAGCCTATCTCGGAGATGTTATTGTCGTGATGCTTCTTTATACTTTTGTCAGAACTTTTATCAAAATACATGATGAAAAACTGATCCTGGGCATCCTGATATTTTCATGCCTGGTGGAGTTTGCCCAATATTTTAAGGTCGCAGAAAAACTGGGTTTCCGTCCCGGAGACCTGATGTATACCGTAATCGGAAATTCTTTTTCGTGGATTGATATTCTGTGCTATGCTGCCGGATGCTTACTGCTTTTCATCGGGGTAAAGCTTAATTCCGGAAAAAACCGTCAGACTATTGCAGACTAAATACCAAAGGCTGCCTCATTAGGCTTCGGACTTTTTTACCATCCTGCTCTGCCGGAATCCATTGCGTTTTGATCATTTTCAACGCTCTGAGGAATTCATCTTTCACCATTTTATATTCATAGGATTCGATCTTGATGTCTACCATATTTCCGTCCGTATCTACCATAAAAGAGGCCACTGCTTTTGCTTTCATGATCTCTGCTTTTACTAGGGGAGAGGTTCTGAAATTTTTTAAAATCTCCGCTACAAAAGCTTTGTGCCCGCCGGGAAATTCAGCGGGTTTTTCGGGTGTTTTTTTTATGACTGCCGATGGATCGGGCCCGGGAATGATAGTAGAGTCTCTCTGGGCAGCAACAGATGCAGCCCAGAATATTAAAACAAAGAAAATATACTTTTTCATACCCTAAAAATTATCTTCCGAAACTGTCATACTTATCTTCCGCATACTTGATAAAACGGTTCAGCAATGCTACGTTGTCCTTTTCCATTGGAGAAAGCTCCTTATCAACATTCCTGGAAACAGGAATATACCAGTCCGTCTGTTCAAAGAAATACCGGTAGGTTTCCTTTTTAAAAGAGTAGCCGTGTCTGGCAAAAACAGAATTCTTAATGATCTCAAGATCTATTTTTCTTAAATTTTTAAGTTCCTTTTCCGTCAGTTTTTGTTTGGAAGCATTCAGTTCAAAAATAGCTTCCGAAGCCACTCTGTTTTTAGAGGTTGTATAGCTTTCCGTTTTTCCGGTTTCCTCATCGGTGTATTTTTCTACAAAATCCTTCGGATTGGACCAGTCCACAAGATCTGAATCCTTATCCAGCATAAAATTCGGATTGTATACGAATTCCTTTTTTGAAAGTTTTATGGTTTTTAAAGGTGATTTTACTGCTGTTTTATTGAAAGCATTCCATTTTCCGGTGATGCTGTCGCCGCTTAATTTTACTTCAAACCTGCCGTCTGTTTTATCATTTCCCGGTTCGTCCAGAACAAAAGATTTTGTGCTTTCATTGAAGATCCCTCTGAACGGGCGCTGATTTCCATTCACAATGCTCTGTCCGTATACACTGTCTTTCGTAATTCGGTTGATCTTAAGCGAAATTCTCTTGTTGATACTCGCGTCATATTCAGAACCGTCGGTTTCATCCACCATCTTTTCCATGCCGGCAAAATCCCCGGAATAGATGCCGTAATATTCTTTGTAAATCTCCGGAACGACCACTGAATCTTTTTTGGCAACCGTAGAGTCTTTTCCTGTTTCGGTCATCTTTCCGTCCTTCTTACAGCTCAGAAGAGAAACTGCCAGTAAGGAAGCAAGGGTGTAATTTAGAATTTTCATAGATGTTTTTTTGTAATTAAGTATTCAATTAAAAGGATATTGGGAATCCAGCCCAGCCATGCAATGATTTGGTAGACATCCATAGGATTGGGATGGAATAAATATACGATAATAACTTTCCAGATGCGCAAAGTGAGTGCAGATAAAGTGAGTGCAAAGCTTCGCCACATCCACTGCTTATGTTCTTTGAAGCGTTTTTGTCTTGCAGCAGCATAGGCTTTATACGTGGTGAACCACCAAAGTGATCCTAAAATAACGAATGAAATTTTAGATAAAAAACCTCCGTTGGCAAAAAATCCCATATAAATTCCGGAAGGAGCCGCCAGAATCAGAATCAAAAAAATATAGATCTTACCCATATTTTTATGAAAGTTCTTTATGCTGAAATCCTTTCGCAGGATAGCCAGAAAACCGGAAAGCAGGACAAAAATACTGGTGTACACATGCGTGTAGAAAAAAGGGAGATATTCCGGCCTGTCCTGAACTTCCGTCTGCTTGATCATCAGAAAACTCACATTCGGATTAAAAGGAACATATTCCAGCGTAATTTTAAGCATCAGCCAAAAAAAATATCCGAACCCAATAACCAAAAGGGTTTTTAATAAAATGGGAATATGTTTTTTGGCGGTAAACATTTTTATTTATTCAAAAGTAACAGCAAAAGGGATAGTATACTTTGCCTCCACAGGTGTGCCTTGCTGTGTTGAAGGGTTCCATTTTGGTTTTATAGATCGTATGGCTCTTTCCACTTCTTTGTTAAAACTTTCATTTTCTCCCGTTACAACAAGGTTTTCTACTTCACCTTTAAGGTTGATTGAAAATGCTGCTTTAGACTCTATTCTTCCCTTTGCGCCTTTTATCCGGTCTATTCTTATTTTTTGGCCAACTGCTTTTCTAAACCCTCCGAAGCCTCCAGGATATTCTGCAGGTTTATCAGTCTGTTCTGTCTGAGAGGATTTCACAGTTTCCTGTGTCTGCGAAAATGCTGCTGCAGATAGAAAAAGCAGAGCAAATACGGTTATTTTTTTCATATTTCTAAATGATTTAAATGTTGTGAAATAAGCCACGCTTCACTCCAGCATGCCTGAAAATTAAAACCACCCGTCACCGCATCGATGTTCAGGACTTCTCCGGCAATGTGAAAATTAGGGAGAAGTTTTGAGGACATGTTTTTGAAATTAATTTCCTTTAAATCAATACCTCCGGCGGTCACAAACTCGTCTTTAAAAGTAGATTTTCCACTTACTTTCAGTTTTTTACTGCAGAGATTTTCAAGAATTTTCTGCATTTCTTTTCCTGAAATATTGGAGATCTGCTTATTAAGATCAATCTGTGAAACATCCAATACTTTCTGCCAGAACCGGTTGGTAATGTCGAAGATCTTCGCCTGTCCGATCGTCTTTTTGGGATTTGACTGTTTAAAATTCTGAAAGCTTTCTTCAGCCTCGTCCATAGATTTTGAGATAAAATTCACTTCAATTTCAAACTGATATTTTAATTTGGCCAGATTCACCGCTTCCCACGCTGAAATTTTCAAAACTGCAGGCCCTGAAAGTCCCCAGTGCGTAATCAGTAAAGGTCCGCTTTCCTCCGTTTTTAATGAAGGAATGGAAACCTCTGCATTTTCAAAGCTGGTTCCGGGCATATCCTTCAGCAGCTCATCTTTTATATTGAATGTAAAAAGCGACGGCACAAGATCAACGATTTTATGACCCAGATTTTCAACGATCTTCAGTGATTTTGGAGAACTTCCCGTGGTATACACAATATAATCTGCCTGAAAATCTCCCAGACTGGTCTTAACAAGGTATTTTTCATCCTGTTTTTCAATGTCTTTAACGGAGCATTTTGTTTTAACTTCTGCTTTTTTATTCTGAATTTCAGTCAGGAGCGTATTGATAATGGTCTGTGAAGAATTGCTTTCCGGAAATATCCGGTTATCATTCTCTATTTTCAGAGGAACATTTCGCTGGTCAAACCAATCCATGGTATCTCCCGGCTGAAATCGGGTGAAAACGCTCAGCAATTCCTTATTTCCCCTTGGATAAAACTGAACCAGCTCCCTTGGATCAAAACACGCGTGGGTCACATTGCAGCGGCCGCCACCTGAAATTTTTACCTTCTGAAGTACATCCGAGTTCTGTTCCAGGATGGTGATTTTATATTTTTTTTCGTCAAGATTCGATGCGCAGAAAAAGCCCGCAGCACCGCCTCCGATAATGATGATCTGTTTCATGTAATTGTAATCCTATGCTGAAGATTATTTTTTCAAAAGTACAATTTTTATAAACCATCTTATTTGAGTAATTTTGAAGAATATAATTTTTGAACTTTAAAGTTTAGATTATTAACCACAAAAGAGACAAAAGTTTTTAACGCCTTAGCTATTTTTAAGTGAAATATAGGGCGCATAGAAAGAACACATATGTTTTTTGAAAATCTTAGATTTTCTTCTTATGTGAACTTCAATGCAGCTTGATGATCAGCTTGGTTTATTCTAAAATGTCAATCTCTTTTGTGACTTTTGTAGTTGAGAAATGAAAAGAACTTTATAAAAGCATATTTAAAACGTATTTAAATGATTTTTTACCATAAATTCGAAGTACGCTGGAGTGATCTTGATGCCAACAAGCACTTAGCCAATTCATCATATGTACAGTACTGTGCGCAGTCCAGAATGGCCTTTATGACCAAAGAAAAAATGGGGGTTACGCAGTTGAGCCGATGGGGAATCGGGCCTGTGATCATGCATGAAAGATATTCTTTTTTCAAGGAGATCTATGCAGATCAGACGGTTATCGTGAGCCTTGAAATTGATGGCTGTTCAGAAGATTCTTCCATCTACAGGTTTGTTCATAAATTCTATACGCCGGACGGAGTACACTGTGCCACCGCAGAAGCTACGGGAGTATGGATCGATATGATGCTGAGAAAAATGACCACTCCGCCGGATGATGTGATAGAAGCCATGAACAAATACAAGAGCCCTGAAACCATCGTGATGACCAGGGATGATTTCAAAAAACTTCCTTTCCGTCCGGATAATGTAGACCCGGCAGAATTTAATAAATAGTTAAAGGTTCAAGGTTTAAAGTTCAAGGGTTGATGTTTACAGACATGGATACTTTTTAAACCGGGCGTTTTACAAAAAAAGAAAAATTATGTTTGAAGATAAATCACAGGAACTGACCCCGATTTCCAAATTAGGAGAATTCGGTCTGATAAAACATTTGACGGAGCATTTTCCGCTTTCCAACGAGTCTTCAGAGCTTGGGGTGGGAGATGATGCAGCGGTTATCAATCCCGGAAACAAAAAAGTGGTGCTTACCACGGATGTTCTTGCAGAAGGGGTACATTTTAATTTAGGATATGTTCCTTTAAAACATTTAGGCTACAAAGCGGTTGTGGTTAACCTCAGCGATATTGCGGCTATGAATGCGGTTCCTACACAAATTCTGGTTTCTCTTGCTGTTTCCAGCCGTTTTCCGGTGGAAGCCCTGGAAGAGATCTATTCAGGAATTCAGGCTGCATGTGCAAGATATAAAGTAGATCTTATCGGAGGAGATACTACAAGTTCCAATTCCGGACTGGTAATGAGCATCACGGCTGTAGGAATTGAGAATGATGAAAATATTGTAAAAAGAAGCGGTGCCAAACTAAATGATCTTCTGGTAGTAACCGGAGATCTTGGTGGGGCTTATATGGGGCTTCAGATCCTTGAAAGAGAGCATGCCGTTTTTCTGGCCGACCCGAATATGCAGCCGGAAATGGAAGGCTATGACTATATCCTTGAAAGACAGCTGAAACCTGAAGCAAGAACGGACATTAAAACCATTCTGGAAGAATTGGATATCAAACCGACTTCCATGATCGATATTTCTGACGGTCTGGCTTCTGAGATTCTTCACCTTTCTGACCAGTCAAAAACAGGATTCAGACTGTATGAAGAGAAAATCCCGATGGATAGTTTGACAATCTCCACAGCAGATGAAATGAATCTTAACCCGGTAATGACGGCATTAAGTGGTGGTGAAGATTATGAATTGCTGTTCACCATTTCTCCGAACGATTTTGATAAAATTAAAAACCATCCTGATTTCACGATCATTGGTCACGCCGTAGACAGTGAAGAAGGAAATTATATGGTGGCAAGAGGCTCCAATCAGCTTGTTCCCCTTACGGCACAGGGCTGGGATGCTTTCTTGGGTAACCAGAACGGATAAAATTATATTTAATTTTGAATATTGTAGAAAACCGCAGCATCTTTTTTGCTGTGGTTTTTGTTTAGTGCTATTAGTAAAAGAAGCCAATGAATTCAACAGAAAAAAACATCCCCGTCCATCATCTGACCTCCGAACAGTTTCAGCTGATGACTCTGGATTCCGGGCATCCTGAGAATTTTAATGATGTTCACCGGCATAATTTCTTTGAGATCATATGGTTTAACAAAGTTCCCGAAAACAGCAGCCTGGAGCTGGATTTTGAGCATCATTCCCTCAAAAATAACCAGATCTGCATCATTGCACCGGGACAGGTTTTCAATATGAAACTTAATGGTGAAAAAGGCTATGTGCTGGCCATCAGCAGAGAGATATTTAAAGAAGTCTGCGATATAGAAACCATCCTAACAGGAGGAACGTGTCCTTTTTCTTTAGATCCTCAAAGCGCAGAAACCTGCAGCACCCTTATCTCGCTGATGGAACAGGAATATAAAGGGATATTGAGAATAGATTTATTAAAAACTTACCTGAGGGCATTCTGTATCATCATCACAGAACAGATCAATCCGCAGGATTCCTCAATTAATGACAGACAACGCATCCAAAAATTGGTTAGTCTCATTGAAGAATATTATACCGTTGAAAAGGATACCGGTTTCTATGCAGATCAGATCAAAATAAGCACACATCACCTCAATGATATTGTCCGCCTTTCAAGAGGAACAACCGTGAAAAAGATGATTGCCCAAAGACTAGTGCTCGAAGCCAAAAGAGAGCTTAGCTTTGGGGCTTTAACCGTAAAGGAAATTGCTTTTAAACTGGGGTTCAGTGATGCTTCTTACTTCTCACGCTTCTTCAAAAAGCATACGGGTCAGAATCCTGATGGGTTTAAAGTGTGAATGGTTTCGCGATTCGGGTTCCGGGGTTTCGTGATTGGGGGATGCCGGATCAGATTTTAGATTGAGGAAGGTGAATAGTCAATTCTGCTTCGCAGGTGAATGGTGAATGTGAATAGTTTCGTGATTCGTGATTCGGGTTCCGGGTTTCGTGATTGGGATGCCGGATCAGATTTTAGATTGAGATTAAGGAAGGTGAATAGTCAATTCTGCTTCGCAAGTGAAAGGTGAATTTAAATTATAAGAATCAAGAACCAAGATGCCAGAAGTCAGGTAGATATGAACTCAATAACCAGCAACTAAACTCTCCAACTCTTCTCTTACCCACAAGCCATCTTAGAACTCTTATCCCGAAACACGCACCTCCGCATCTCGAAACTCGTACCTCGAATCCCCGCACCTCGAATCCACATCCTCAGTTTGTGCTGGTGTTCCTTCACTTCCTGTATTGAAAAATACTGTTTTTTGACGGAATTTTGCTGCGAGAAAAACATCCCCGCGGATTGTTTATGGACAGACCTTTTTTATGAGAAATTTAAGTATTGTAGTGTTTATTCTGGCACTGCTAAACACCCTGGAATCATTAAGTATAGACCTTTATCTGCCGGCTTTTCCAAGTATGGCTAAGATTTTCCAGACGGATATCGGGCATATTCAGATCTCAATTTCCGTATTCTTTGCGGGTTTTGCATTTGGACAGCTGCTTTGGGGACCTTTATCTGATAAAACGGGACGGAAACCGATGCTGTATTCCGGACTTTTGCTTTTCATCATCGGCGCTACAGCAATATTTTTTACGGAGAACATCTATGTATTGTGGGCTATGCGTTTTCTGCAGGCCTTCGGAGGAAGTGCGGGTATTGTGATTGGCCGTGCTATTGTGATCGATCTTTATGACCGGCAGAAATCTGTCGCTATCTTTTCCCAGCAGTCCCAGATCAGCGGTATTGCGCCGATTATAGCACCTCTTTTAGGAAGTGTATTCCTTAATTTCTGGGGCTGGAACAGTTCATTTGCTTTTCTGACTGTTCTGGGACTTTTAACATTGTTCATGGTATATCAATACGTTCCGGAAACCCATACCAAAGCAAAAATTGCCGAGCATGCAGAAGAAGGAAAAGGGTTAAAGGATCATTTAAAAACTATTCTTTCCAATAAAGAATTCATCAGCAGTACCATGATCGGAAGCATCGCATTTGCTTCCCTGATCATCTATATTTCCAATGCCCCGTTTTTGTTTATGAAGCTTCACAGCTTTTCCAGCGGAGTTTTCAGTCTGATATTCGGATTTAATTCATTAGCACTCATCACAGCAGCCTATCTTACCCCTAAATTAGTCAAAAGAATAAGCGATACAAAGCTTTTACTGGCCGCTACAGTTCTGCTGCTGGTGGTCTGCAGCCTGCATGTCCTGATCGCTGCTTCCGATTTATCTGTAGCCCTGGAAATTATAATGCTGTATCTTTCTTTGCTGGCTATAGGAATTCTGTTCCCGATTACCTCAGCCCACGCTTTATCACCTTTTAAGGAAGGACGGGGTACCGCAGCTGCTGTGATGGGTTTTATGCAATTGATGGTTACTTTTATACTTTCAGGACTGGCAGGGTTTATAGAGGCGGATTCCATTATGCCGATGGTTATTCTGCGTGCAGGGATTGCTTTAATTGCCGTTGGGTTTGCGTACCGCTCATTTACGAATAAAAAGGGGACTATAGAATTGGAGAGCCCCAAAGGGGCGATTTAGCCAAAGAATTGGATGAAATCCTATTCTTTTATCATTTTTACATCATCCCGTCATTTCCCCTTTTGGTCATATCATTCCGGCACTTAATCAAGTAATTTTTGTTGACGGGCTCCAAAGGTATCTCTTTGCATAAAATTTAAATTATGAAGAGAAATCTTTTGGCAGCTGCATGCTGTCTGCTTGGATATGGAATCAGTGCCCAGTCAGGAATATCAGGAGAATTGAAGACCGAATACATCCCTTTTTCCAGTTACATCCGCCCGGAAGACAGCGTAAAAACAAATTCAAAAAGTAATTTTAAAAGGGCAGACCTTAACCTCAGCATTCCCATCTCAATGAAAAAGGATAGCAGCGGAAGGGTAAAGGCCTGGGCATTGCTGCTCAGCGGATCTTATGCGAAAATGAACCATAAAGATTATGAAAAACAGCTGTTTCCTGATCAGATGCTGAATGCACAGGCCGGAATCCAGCACATGAGACCTCTGGGAAAGAAATGGAGCATGATGATGACCGCCTCAGTAGGAGTGTATACAGATCTGGAGCAAATAAGTTCCGACGATATTCTGGGGCAGGGCGGTGTTTTGTTTATCAGACATTTCAATCCGAATCTGGCTCTTGGAGGAGGTCCTGTACTCACAACGGCTTTTGGAGTCCCTATGATATTGCCTTGGATCTATTTCGACTGGAAAACCCACGGAAAAATTAAGTTTAATATCAATTTCCCGGAAGGAATGGAAGCTGGCTATCTGTTTTCGGACAAATTTGCTTTAAAGGCAGTAGTAAACCTCAGCGGAATGACGGTAGAAAGAAATAAAGACGGAAAATCCATGCTGCTGGGCTACCAGCAGATCACAGCGGGAATCAGGCCTGAATTAAAACTGAATGATAAGCTCAGCCTCCGGCTTACAGGAGGAACGGCTCTGCTGAGAAGTTTCAGTGAAAACGACAGGAAGATCAAAAGTATTTTTAAAGACAAAAAAATCGCTGATCCCAAATTTGCCAGCACATTTTATGCAGCCGTATCATTGAGGTGGAATTTGCCGTAATGGTAAGGATGGAGGA
Organism: Chryseobacterium endalhagicum; assembly: GCF_016745235.1. Classification (GTDB taxonomy): domain Bacteria; phylum Bacteroidota; class Bacteroidia; order Flavobacteriales; family Weeksellaceae; genus Chryseobacterium; species Chryseobacterium endalhagicum. The sequence goes on from NZ_JAELVM010000002.1 coordinate 497,789, forward strand.
TGGGAGCGGGAAGATGGAGGTTATTGAAGTTGTTAAGAACAATTTTATGTTTTTTTTATTTAAATCTACAAGGATATTTATAATCAATTGTCTACAAGTTAATAATTGTCGGATAGTAACCTCCATCTTCCCGCTCCCATCCTCCATCCTTACAAAATAGTTTCCCTCTTCCTTCCTATTTACTAATAAGCTTCTTATACACCACCTGATTCAGCAGTTCCTCCTTTCTTGTACGGGAAATAGGAAGTTCTGTTTTGTTGATGAACAGACGTCCGCCCGAAATCATATCGATGTGGGTAATATTGATCAGGAAAGATTTATGAATTCTGAAAAAATGTTCTGACGGCAGAGATTCTTCAATCGCCTTCATGGTTTGATGAATGACAAGGGATTTATCTTTAAAGTGAAGTTTCGTATAATTCTGCATACTTTCAATATACAGGATATCTACCCAGGAAACTTTGACGAAGGTATCGGACTGTCTTACATACAGAAAGGGATCGTCAAAAGGGGAATTCTTCTTTAGCTTTTCAGCGACAATAAACTGCTGCTGGGCCTTGTTCACCGCCTGATAAAAACGATTGAACGCAATAGGTTTCAGAAGATAATCCACCACCTGAAGCCGGTAGCCTTCCAGCGCATATTCCGAATAGGCCGTTGTGAGAATGGATAAAGGCGGATTTTCAAGCTGCTCCAGAAATTCAAGGCCGTTTAAATAAGGCATGTTGATATCCAGAAAAAGAAGATCAATTTCCTTTTCTTTCACTATAGCATCTGCTTCCAGTGCTGTAGCGCAGGTTCCTTCCACAGTTAAGAAATCGATCTGGTCTGCCAGCTCTTTAAGGTGGAATCTTGCCAGAGGTTCATCATCGATGATCAGGCATTTCATTTTGGGAATATTATGACTCATGGTTATCAGATAATTGTAACGTTAAACTTACTTTATACACCTCATCACCGGATTCAATCTTAAGCTCATGAGCATCCGGATACTGAAGTTTTAACCGCTTTTGTACATTTTGAAGGCCGATTCCGCCGGAGCCTTCCTTTTTTGGATATCCGGCAACATTGGAGTAGCAGTTTTCAACATTAAATAAAAGGAAACCGTCTTTTTCCAGGCAGGAAATTTTTACATATCCTTTATGTCCGGGAAGCCTGCATACATACTTAAATGCATTTTCTATGAATGGAGCCAGCAGGAGAGGAGCAATGAATGATTTTTTATTTTCAATATTCCAGTCTGAACTTACTTCCAGCTCATTCCCCCATCTTAATTTTTCCACTTCCACCAGATTCCGGAGATGCTCAATATCCTTATCCAGAGGAACCAGATTCTGGCTGCAGTGATAGAGCTGATAGCGAAGAATATCTGAAAATTTAAGCAGCAGATAATCGGCTAATTTCGTATCTGTTCTCATTAAAATATGAATATGATTCAGAATATTAAAAACCACGTGAGGATTGATCTGGTCCTGTAATAATTTCAATTGATTTTCCAGATGAGCTTGTTGAAGCAGGATATGATCCCGTTCTATTCTTCCGTGTTCCTGATAAAATTTAATACCGCATGCAGATCCGTTAATAAGAAAAGAAGCCGGCAGCGCAAGATAGAAGCCTTTCCACAAAAAAGGAAGATGATCTACAAAATCGGCGGGAAGCTGATTCTTTGAATTGACTTCAATATAGGTGAAGATCAAAGAATAAATAAAGCTCAGTAAAAGAATAACTCCGGTAGCCTGAATTAGAAAAGTCTTCATCTTTTTTGACCGTAATGCTTTGGGAAGAAGTCTTGTGGTGAGAAAATGAGTAAAAAGAAAAGAAGTAATGAGAAGCGCGATCGTCTGAAGCAGAGCTGAGGTTTTGTCGGATCCTGCCTGGAAATTGATATATACCGCAGCGGAAAAAACAAGCCAGAAAATCGCCACAAAAATATGTTCTCTTAAAATAAAAGGTTTTGTCATGGAGAAGGGTAAGTGAATTTATAAAAAATTAGAAACTGCAGGGCGCAGTTTCTAATACGTAAAGATAATTTAAGTTTTTAGAATAAGAAGTATCCTATCCCAAGGCTAAAGCTATGCGGCTTAGACTTAAATTCCTTGCTGATGCTTGAAAGACCTGTTTCGTAGCGGAGATCTGCCGTAAAGTTTTTATAATCTACTCCAATACCTCCCGTAACCCCGATATTGGATTTATCAAATTTTTTAAATCCGTCCTGAAGCGCCTGTGAGGTAGATAGATTATTCTTAAAAGTATAGCTGTAAACCCCTCCGGCAAAAGCTCTGACATTGAAATCTTTTGTATTGATGAATTTGTAACCAATAACTACAGGAATATCAATGGAATTCCAGGTCAGTTTTGGCGAGCTTCCGTCTTTCTGGCTGTAAGACGTCTTTCTTTTGTTGAATAATGCTTCTCCCTGCACATAAAGGCTGCCGAGATCCATCCGGGTCATGATTCCTCCCTGATAGCCCAAACCGTATTTCCCTTCCAATGCCGAAGATTCCGTTGAGGTTTTTGTAAAATTTGCCCCTCCCTTAATCCCGATATGAAAAGCCGGGGTTTGCTGTGCTTTCGTTTCCACCGAGCAGGTAATGCATAATAAAAATGAGCTTAGTGCTAAAATCTGTTTCATAAATTGCTGTAATAATTTGCTGCAAAACAACAACTATGAAGCAGACGGGAAAACTTTATTTGATGAACGGCAGGGATGCTTTGACAAGGACCTGTTTTTAACTGAAAGAAAATAAAAAACCGGGAGTATTATCTTCCGGTTGATTGTATTAAAAAGGTTCCTCTTCACAAATAGTTGGCGGAATACATCCTCCACCACCCGGATTCCCGCCACCGCCGACGGCAATACATTTTCCCGGGCTGCCATCTTCATACATTTCACAGCCCTTTCCGAAAGAACAATCACAGTCTGTCCTGCAATCAGCGGAATCGCCGTTCATATGGCAGCCATTTATTCCTCCGCCAAGAATCACAGAAAGATTCTTTCTTGAAATTTTCTTAATGTTTCTCATAATAATTTGATCTTAAAAGTTAGTAATCTGGTATTTACGTAAATATAACAAAAAAATAAATCATTTCATCAGGAAGAGAAATATGTTGAAAGTAAGGCGTAAAAGCCAGAACTGAAAACATTTAAGAAATAAAAAAACCGCTGTTTTCACAACGGTTTTTATTATTATGGTTTACTGAAATTTAACTGTAAAGGAAGACTGACCACAGAAAGAACGGGTCTGCCGTTTGATTCCGCAGGTTTCCACTTGCCTTTATTCTTAATCCGGTAAAAAGCTGCTTCTATAAAGGCGTTCACATCTTCATTATTACCTTTTACCCTTGCATTAGAAACATTTCCTTTAGAATCCAGGGTGAATTTCAATGTTATCTTATAAGGATTAACTGCAAAATTAAGGAAAGAAAGATCAACCGCTTCGTTTAAAAGCTTTTGAAAAGACGCCTTTCCGGTCTCATATTCAGCTTCTTTAGTGATTTTTGGAGCCATAGGAGGCGGTACATCTGTTATTGCCTTCTTTTCCTCTTCAGCAATTTTTTCCAGAGCATCTTTATAGGCTGATATTTTTTCTTCCGTAAGAAGCCATTCCTGCTTGGTTCTCTCATCATTAGGCTTCGGATATTTCTTATACAGTGATTTTACTTTTCTTTCATACTTCGAATCGGCTTTCTGAAATTCAGATACCTGTGCGCTGCTGAAAGCAAAAACCAAAATACATGCTAATGCCGAAAGTCTTTTCATCAGGATTAAATTAAGCTTTTACAATATTGATGATCACTGCCGTTGCCTGTTCCATGCTTTCAAGAGCTACGTACTCGTAAGGTCCGTGGAAGTTCATTCCTCCCGCAAAAATATTGGGGCACGGAAGTCCCATATAAGACAGCTGAGCGCCGTCTGTTCCTCCTCTAATCGCCTTGATTTTAGGCTCAATTCCAGCTTCTTTCATCGCTTTTGCAGCAAGGTCAATGATGTGCATTTTTCCTTCAAACTGCTGCTTCATGTTTCTGTACTGTTCTTTGATCTCCACTTCCGCCGTTCCTTCACCATGTTTCTGGTTGAATTCCGCTACTTTTTCTTCTAAGAATTTTTTTCTCGCCTCATATTTTTCTTCGTCATGATCGCGGATGATATACTGAAGTTTTGCCTCTGAAATATCAGCAGTGATGTCCATTAAATGATAAAACCCATCAAATCCTTTAGTCGTAGCCGGAGTTTCATTCGCCGGAAGCAATTGTACAAATTCTGCTGCCAGAAGGCCTGCATTGACCATTTTTCCGTAAGCATAACCCGGGTGAACACTCAGTCCGTGGATTTTTACCACGGCTCCTGCTGCATTAAAGTTCTCATACTCAAGTTCTCCAACTTCACTTCCGTCCATAGTATAAGCCCATTCAGCACCGAATTTTGCCACATCAAATTTATGTGCTCCTCTGCCGATTTCCTCATCAGGCGTAAATCCTACAGCAATTCTTCCGTGCTTGATGTCCGGATTGGCGATAAGATATTCTGCTGCCGTTACAATTTCTGCGCATCCTGCCTTATCATCAGCTCCTAGAAGCGTGTTTCCGTCAGTAGTGATCAGTGTTTGGCCGATATATTTTTTTAAACTTTCAAATTTTGAAGGAGATAGAGTAAATCCTGTCGTCTGATTAAGTAAAAGATCACTTCCGTCATAGTTTTCCCAAACCTGCGGCTTTACGTTTTCGCCGCTGAAATCCGGAGAAGTATCGTAATGCGAGATAAAACCTATCGTAGGTCTGTCATTATTCTCTAAATTGGAAGGGACATATCCCATAATATAACCATTGTCATCAATAGAAACATCTTCCAGGCCTATCGTTTTCAATTCTTCAGCAATATATTTTGCAATATCCCACTGTCTGGGAGTAGAAGGTGTAGTTTCACTTTCTGCATCGCTGGTTGAGTATATTTTTACATAGGCAAGAAAACGGTTCAGTAATTTCTCTTTCCACATCTGGTTAAATTCTATTGCGCTCATGAATTTTAAATTTCAACAAATATACAATGTAAATTTTCAAATCCGGACGTTAAAGCATATTTTCAAGGGACGGCGCTTATGTATTTTTTTAATCTGAATCAGCAATTTCATTAATCAAATAAATTGTTATAACTTGCATGAATTATGATGTCCAAACGTTGCAAATATGCTTTGAAAGCAATGATCAGACTGGCAAGAAACTACAATCAGGGATTTTTGTCAACCGCTATTATTGCACAGGATGAGAATATTTCCAAAAAGTTTTTAGAACAGATTCTTCTTGAATTAAAAAGAGCCAAACTCGTGAACAGCAAACAGGGAAATGCCGGAGGATATTATCTCCTGAAATCTCCTGATGATGTTTCACTGGCCGATATTTACCGTATTTTCGAGGGTCCGATCGCTCTGACTCCCTGTATTTCATTAAACTTTTACGAACCTTGCGACGACTGTGTGGATGAAGCTACCTGCTATCTCAGAAATGAACTGATGATCGTAAGAGAAAAAACCAGGAAAAGCATGATGGAAGCTACCCTTACTTCCTTTATAAAAAACAGCTGAAATTTTTTTTAATTTTTATATCCTAGTAATTTGGTAGGATAAGTGGGATTTATATATATTTGCAGGAATAAAATTCATTTTGAAATGGAAAACAGTCTGAAAATAGAATATGAAAACCTGCTGGAAGAGGCCTCAGAAGCCACTTTCGGGACGGATTATTTGCAGAAGTTATCTGACAGATTTCCAGGCGGGCTGATCTTTTCTACCAGCTTCAGTTATGAAGATCAGGTAGTAACCCATCTGATAAAGAACCTGGATATTGATTTATTTACACTGGATACCGGAAGACTTTTTGAGCAGACCTATGAAACCTGGACCTCATCCAGGGCTTTCTTCAAAAAGAATATAAAAGCCTACTATCCTGATCCCGAAGCCCTGCAGAAACTGGTCTCGGAAAACGGTCCGGATTCCTTCTATCAATCTGTAGAAAAAAGAAAAGCATGCTGCAATATCCGGAAAGTAGAGCCTTTAAAAAAAGCACTTAAGGGTTATAAAGTATGGATAACAGGACTACGCTCAGAACATTCCGCGGGAAGAGGGCAGATGCCGCAGCTGGAATGGGACCCGGATCATCAGATTATTAAATTCCATCCCATCCTTCACTGGACGACTCAGCAGGTGGCAGAATATGTTCAGAACCATCATTTGCCCTATAATTATCTTCATAAAAAAGGATTTGTAAGCATCGGATGCGAGCCCTGTACAAGAGCCATCAAAGAAGGGGAAGATTTCAGAGCGGGCCGCTGGTGGTGGGAAGATGCAGATAAAAAAGAATGCGGCTTACACGTTCATCAATAAAAAAATACAAATATGTCAGAATATCATTTAAATTATTTAGATCAGTTAGAATCAGAATCCATCTATATTCTGAGGGAAGTGGCAGGACAGTTTGAGCGCCCGGCTTTACTGTTCAGCGGCGGAAAAGACAGCATTGTGCTGGCCCATCTTGCCGCAAAAGCATTTCCCCATGGAAAAATTCCTTTCACCTTTGTTCATGTAGATACAGGACATAATTTTCCGGAGGTTTTACACTTCAGGGATCAGTTAACCCAAGAGCTGAATGTGGATCTGGTCGTAAGAAAAGTGGAAGACACCATTCAGAAAAGAAAGCTTACAGAGCCCAAGGGAAAATTTCCAAGCCGGAACTGGCTGCAGACCTTTACCCTGCTGGATACCATTGAAGAATTTGAATTTGATGCATGCATCGGGGGAGCGCGTAGAGATGAAGAAAAAGCCCGGGCAAAAGAAAGAATATTTTCTGTAAGAGATGAATTCGGACAGTGGGATCCCAAACTGCAGCGTCCTGAGCTTTGGAATATTTTCAATGGAAAAATCCATAAAGGAGAAAATGTAAGAGTTTTCCCGATCAGCAACTGGACCGAGCTTGATGTCTGGAATTATATCAGAAGAGAAAAAATTGAGCTGCCATCTATTTACTTTTCGCATGAAAGAGAAGTCGTAGACCTCAACGGGCAGTGGATCGCGAATTCAGAATTTGCCGTATTGGAAGAAAGCGATACCGTAACGACAAAACGAATCCGATACCGGACCGTAGGCGACATGACCTGTACCGCAGCCGTAGAATCTGAAGCAGCCACAGTGGATAGAGTCATAGAAGAGATCGTGGCCACCAGGATTTCAGAACGGGGCGAAACCAGGATTGACGACCGTGTTACCGAAGCCGCAATGGAAGACCGGAAAAAAGGAGGCTACTTCTGATAAGTAATGAGCGATGAGTAATCAGCAATAATAAAATGCAAACCTGTTACTCATTACCAATTACTTATTACTCATCATTTATCACTCATAACTTATAACTAAAAAAAGTCGTGGATATACTAAGATTAATAACAGCAGGAAGCGTAGATGACGGTAAAAGTACCCTCATTGGAAGACTGCTTTACGATAGCAAGAGCATTTTGCAGGATCAGCTGGAAGTGCTTGAGAAACATTCTAAAAACAAAAATGAAGACGGTGTAGATCTGGCGCTGCTAACGGACGGGCTTCGTGCAGAAAGAGAACAGGGAATCACCATTGATGTCGCCTACAGGTACTTTTCGACATCCAGAAGAAAATTCATTATCGCAGATGCTCCGGGACATGTTCAGTATACAAGAAATATGATTACCGGAGCCTCAAATTCTGACCTGATGATCATCCTGATCGATGCCCGTAAAGGAGTTATTGAGCAGACAAGGAGACATTCCATTATCGCTTCATTGCTGAAACTGAAAAAAGTAGCTGTTGCCATCAACAAAATGGATATGGTAGACTATTCGGAAAATGTGTTTGAAACAATAAAGGAGAATTATTCCAAAATTGCCGGAGAGCTGGGGCTGGATGATGTTACTTATTTCCCGATTTCTGCATTGAAAGGAGATAATATCGTTTCCCTTTCAACTGTTACTGATTGGTACAAAGGAAGTTCACTCCTCGAATATCTGGAAGAAGTACAGATTGACAGGGAGCAGAACAGTGGCAGCCGTTTTCAGGTGCAGTATGTGATCCGTCCTCAGACAGAGGAATTACATGATTACAGAGGTTATGCAGGCCCAATCGTAAGCGGCAGTTTCCGGAAAGGAAATAAGATCGCCATTCTTCCTGCCGGAGTTATTACAGAAATTTCTTCCATAGAAGTTAATGGTGCTGAGGTTCAGGAAGCTTTTGAAGGGCAGCCGGCCGTTATCCAGATTAAAGATGATATAGATATCAGCAGGGGAGATTTCTTTACTTCAGCAGAAGAACTTCCCAAAGTTGAAAAAGAAATAGAGGTTTTACTGTGCTGGCTGGATCAGAAAGGTCTTCAACCGGGCAATAAATACGTGTTGCAGCACCACAGCAGACAGTTGAAAGCTGTAGTAAAGCAGGTAGACTACAAGATTGATGTCAATACCCTGGAAAAAGAGTCAGCAGACGAAGGAATTAATCTCAATGAGATTGCAAAAGTAACGATACGGACAGCTCAGCCTTTGGTATTCGATGATTTTATAAGCAATAAGAAAACAGGATCGGCCATTTTAGTGGATGAAACATCCAATGCGACGGTGGCAGCATGTATAATTCAGTAGATCATGGCAGTTTCAGATTATTTTATTAACCGGGTCCTTGAAAAAAAGAACAGCAATTCCGCGGGCTTCTTTGATAAAACGAAAATGGAAGATTTCGTCAGAGAGTTGTACAGTGTCTTGTTTCTTTCTCAGGAAATCAATACAGAAAATCATCTTCAGCATGAGTTTGAACAATTGGATAAGCTTCTTTTGAATTTGATTAAAAGTACAACACAGGATGAGGTCGCAGCTGAAAAACAGACAGAAGATTTCTTTCTCACGCTGCCGGATATTTATAGTAAACTGATCCTGGATGCCGAGTCTATATTGGAATTTGACCCGGCTACGGAATCTTTGGAAGAGATTCTTCTTTCCTATCCCGGTTTTTTTGCTACGTATGTTTATAGAATCTCGCATCAGCTTTGGATTCAGAATATAAAAACACTGCCGCGCGTCATCTCGGAATACGGACATAGCAGAACAGGAATAGATATTCATCCCGGAGCCGTCATTGGAGAACATTTCTTTATTGACCATGGAACAGGAATCGTGATAGGTGAGACCACTCATATCGGGAATCATGTGAAAATATACCAGGGAGTAACGCTGGGTGCTTTGAATGTTTCAAAAGATAAGGCCAATGAGAAAAGGCATCCTAATATTGAAGATCACGTCATTATTTATTCAGGAGCAACGATTTTGGGAGGCAGTACAACCATAGGCAGAGACAGCATCATTGGAGGAAATGTCTGGATCACACAGAATGTCCCGCCCAATTCTCTGGTCTATAACAAAAGTGAAATAAGAATAAAAGACAACGGGCCGCTCCCGGAATCTTTAACATTTGTAATATAACATATAAATATAAACCATTAAGGTTTTTTTAGATTTTAAGAAAATTAAGCAGTTGATTAATGAACCAATTCTCAAAGCATATCCGCAGATATTCTCTCTTAATAATCTTAACAACTTACTACATCTTAATGGTTTAAATAAAAAGCAATGTTTTAATAGATCATGGCTTTTATCATATAAATAAAAAACAACAACATAAAATTGAGTCGGTATGAAGTTCCAGAACACATTAGAAACCATCGGAAATACCCCGGTCGTAAAAATTAATAAACTTTTCGGTACAGAACACGAGGTTTGGATCAAACTTGAAAAATCCAATCCCGGAGGAAGCATCAAAGACAGAATCGCTTTATCCATGATCGGGGATGCAGAAGCTAAAGGTCTTTTAAACAAAGACAGCATTATTATAGAGCCAACCAGCGGAAATACCGGAATTGGACTGGCTTTGGTTGCTGCCGTAAAAAATTACAAGCTGATTCTCGTGATGCCCGAAAGTATGAGTCTGGAACGCCGCAAAATTATGGAATCATACGGTGCAGAATTCGTTCTCACTCCCAGAGAAAAGGGAATGAAAGGCGCCATTGAAAAAGCAGAAGAATTGGCTCAGCAAACCCCGAATTCATGGATCCCGAGACAATTTGATAACCCTGCCAATGTGAAGGTGCATGTAGAAACCACCGCTCAGGAAATTCTGAAAGATTTTCCGGAAGGATTGGATTACTTGATCACCGGCGTTGGAACCGGAGGCCACATCACAGGTATTGCAAAAGTTCTTAAGCAACAGTTTCCCAACATCAAAGTCATTGCTGTTGAACCGGAATTATCACCCGTTCTTAGCGGTGGTGCTCCCGCGCCGCATCCGTTGCAGGGCTTAGGGGCAGGATTTGTCCCTTCCATTCTGGATACCTCTGTTTTAGATGAGATTGTTCAGATCGGAAAAGAAGAAGCTTTCGAATACACAAAAGAGGCCGCCAAAAAAGAAGGACTTTTCGTTGGAATTTCTACCGGAGCCGCTTTGGCTGCAGTAGCAAAAAAATTACCGGAAATTCCTGCCGGATCGAGCATTTTGACTGTAAATTATGATACAGGCGAAAGATACCTGTCCATAGAAGGACTTTTCTAGACGTCACTAATAAAAAGATTAAAAATGAAACAAAATAGCAATTCGCCACGGGTTTTCCTCGTAGGCGCAGGGCCCGGCGACCCTGATCTGATCACGGTAAAAGCGGTAAAAGCCATCGCTGCCGCCGATGTGATCTTATGTGACCGTCTTGTAAGTCCTGAAATAATAGAACGTTACGCCAGCCAAAAGGCCGAAATTGTATATGTGGGAAAAGAATGCAGTAAAAACGCTTCCACACCGCAGTCCCGGATCAATACATTAATCGTTGATTATGCTCTACAGGGAAAAACTGTGGTCAGGCTTAAAGGTGGAGATATTTCCTTTTTTTCCAATGTTCTGGACGAATTGAAGGCCCTGAAACAGCATCAGATACCATTTGAAATTGTGCCGGGAATCACAGCGGCTTCAGGAGCAGCAGCCTATGCAGGAATACCTTTAACAGCTAGAGGTTATGCAACATCAGTCCGCTTTCTGACGTATTACAAAACCGAAATTCTCAGCAATGATTACTGGAAAGAGCTAGGAACCTCAGAAGATACCCTTGTTTTTTATATGTCCAAAGGAAATCTGAACGGATTGGTAGATCAGTTTTTGTCAGTAGGAAAAACCGAGGGTAAAAAGATTGCCGTCATTGAACAGGCTACCACCCCTTACCAGAAAGTGTACACCGCTTCCCTGGAAGATTTTCATGAAAAATTAGGGAATAAAGACTTTGTCTCTCCATCATTGGTGGTGATCGGAAAAGTAGTGAACCTGCATGAAGAGTTTTCCTGGCTGCAGGAGCCTATACAGGAAGGGATTTATTTCAAATCTGTAACGAACGGAACCTTAGTGTCAAACCCTCAAAATATATTTGAATATGCTGTCTGAAACTAAATTAAATGCCTTAAAAGAAATATCCGGCAGCTTCTCCAGAGATGAAGCCGTTTGGGCCAGTGGTTTTCTCGCGGGTATTGCCGGTTCATCCGCTGCAGTACAGGATGCTGTTTCTCCGGCTGTTCATTCCGAATCTGTTTCTGCTAAAAAAATTACCCTTGCTTACGGAACCGAAACGGGCAACAGTAAAAAACTGGCCGTAGAACTTGCCGGAATTATCAAGAAAAAAGGCGTGCAGGTGAAGCTGGCAGATCTTTCCCAGTATAAACCGAAGGATCTTTTGAAAGAAGACCTTTTCTTCATTATTATCAGCACACAGGGAGAAGGAGAACCTCCGATCCTTGCTAAGAAATTTTATGATCATCTTCATGAAAATGACCCGGATCTCAATCATCTGAAATTTGGAGTTCTGGCGTTGGGAGATACCAGCTATCCGTTGTTCTGCAAAACAGGAGAAGATGTAGATTTCCGTCTTGAAGTACTGGGTGCCCAGAGAATTATTCCTTTAAAAAAATGTGATATTGATTACGAGCAGGACTCCCACAACTGGGCGGAACATATTTTAAATGTGGTCGGTAAAACAGCAGAAAACAGTCAGAAAAGCACGACAGCACCAAAGGTTTCCACAGGAAGAAAAAGATATCAGGGAAAAATTTCCACCATTATTAACCTGAATGATATTGAATCTGATAAAGAAACCTATCACATCGAAATAGAAACCGAAGAACCTCTTGTCTACAGTCCTGGAGATGCGTTAGGGGTGATCGCTTTCAACCCAAAAACAGAAGTGGAGGAAATCATTGCTTTAACCGGAATTGATGCCCAAAAGCAGATTGCAGCTTCAAAAATTACAGCCAGTGCAGAAGAACTGCTGTATAAACATTTGAACATCAGTTATCTCCTTAAATCTACAGTGGCTCAGTACGCACAAATCACAGGACAGTCTATTCCTGAAGTGCGTTTAAGCCTTCTTGACCTGCTGCGGATCTATCCCGTAAAAAGTGCAGAAGAATTTGAACAGGTGATCAGTATTTTAACAGGTCAGTCACCCCGTTTATATTCCATTTCTTCATCACTGGAAGCCCACGGAAATACTGAAATTCATATTACCGTAGCCAAATCTGAATTTCTGATCAGCGATAAAAAGCAGAATGGACTGTGCAGTGGCTTTCTCTCGGCATTTAATGAGGGAGAAGACCTTGAGTTTTACATTCAGGAAGCCAAACATTTCAGACTTCCGAATCAGGATAAGGACATCATCATGATCGGTCCGGGAACAGGGATTGCGCCTTTCAGATCTTTCCTCTACGAAAGGGATGCTGTGGGTGCAGAAGGAAGAAACTGGCTCTTTTTCGGGGACCGGAACTTTGTCTCAGATTTTCTTTACCAGGCTGAGCTTCAGGATTTCCTGAAAACAGGAACACTTACCCATCTTGATCTTGCCTTTTCCAGAGATACGGCAGAAAAAATATACGTACAGCACAGGCTTGAACAGAAAGCACAGGAATTCTACCATTGGCTGGAAGGAGGAGCATCACTTTACATCTGCGGAGCCAAAGAGCCTATGAGCAAAGATGTGGAAAAAACAATTCTGAACATTCTTCAGGATAAGGGAAAACATTCTCCGGAAGAGGCTCTGGTTTATCTTGAAGAACTGGAGCTCAGCGGCAGATACGTAAAAGATGTGTATTAAATCATAAATGGATAAAAATGACAGATAAGAATAACCTTTCCCCGGTTGAAAGGATAAAAACAGGCAGCAACGGCCTCAGGGGAACCTTAAAGGAAAGCCTTTTGGACGATTTTACCGGAGCCATCAGGGAAGATGACCAGACCCTCATCAAGTTTCACGGAATGTACCAGCAGGATGACAGGGACAGACGCGAAGAAAGGGTAAGAAAAAAACTGGAATGGCTGTATTCCTACATGATCCGCCTCAGACTTCCGGGAGGTTTTTTAACCCCTGAACAATGGGTTGGGCTCAATGACATTGCCGAAGATCACTCTACGGGAGTCATTAAAATAACCACGCGCCAGACCATTCAGCTGCATGGAATTTTAAAATCGCATGTAAAACCTACGATTCAGAGTTTCAATCTTCAGCATCTGGATTCTATTGCAGCGTGCGGGGATGTGAACCGGAATGTAACCTGTACTTCCAATCCTTCCGAATCGCCACTGCACCAGGAAGCTTTTGAGCTGGCAGGAAAGATCAGTGAAATGTGTCTGCCGAAAACAAAATCCTATTACGACCTGTGGATTGATGATGAATTGGTTGTAGACAGAAAGTCAGAGGAAGATCCTTTGTATCAGGACAGATATCTGCCGAGAAAACTGAAAATAGGGATTGCGGTTCCGCCTAATAATGATGTGGATGTTTTTATTAATGATATTGCCCTGATTGCCATCATAGAAGGTGATAAAATTGTAGGCTACAATATCGCTGCAGGCGGCGGACTTGGTGCTACCCACGGCAATGAATCTACGTACGCCCGTCTGGCATCCGTTTTAGGTTTTGTGGATACGGAAGAAAAAGTACTGAAAGCAGTATATGAAATTATTACAGTACAGCGCGATTTCGGAAACAGAAGTGACCGGAAATTATCGAGATTAAAATATACGATAGATAAACTGGGCATCGAAGGCTACAGAACAGAAGTGGAGAAAAGATGCGGTTTCAGCTTCGAACCTGCCTGGGAATTTAAGTTTGAACAGAGAAAAGACCGTTACGGATGGACGCAGAATCACGAGGGGAAATGGTTTTATACCTTATTTGTAGAACACGGAAGAGTGCTGGATATAGAAGGTTATCCTTTAAAATCAGGTCTTTTGAAAATTGCAGAGACCGGAAAAGTGACTTTCCGTTTTACGTGTAATCAAAACCTGATCCTGGCTGATATTTCAGAAAACGATAAAGCTGAAATTGAGGCTCTACTGAAAGAATCAGGAATTTCCGGATATACGGATGAGGCCAGTGCCCTGCGTAAAAACTCTGTGGCCTGTGTTGCCTTGAATACATGTTCACTGGCATTGGCGGAGGCTCAGCGCTATTTACCATCATTAGTCACTAAAATAGAACCTGTTCTTGAAAAATACGGACTTCAGAATGATGATATTACCATCAGAATGACGGGCTGTCCCAATGGCTGCGGAAGATCTCCCAATGCCGAAATAGGATTCGTGGGAACGGCTTATGGCAAATATAATCTCCATATCGGGGGCGACAGGCTGGGAATGCGCCTGAACACAAAATTTAAAGAAAACATAGGCGAAGAAGAGATTCTGCAGACCCTTGATAAACTTTTCGGGATTTATTCAGAACAGAAAAAACCGGAAGAAACATTCGGAGATTTCTCCTACCGCTATTTACAAACCATACCATAAAAATATGATTAACCTCCTTTACAGGCAGAAAAATGCCAGAAAACATTACCGGAATCTTTTAGGGATACGAATGTGTATGTGCTGTTCATTAATAGACGACGCATAAATCATTTTTAAACCCTAAATTTTTATACAAGTGAAATCCATATACCCCAAATCTTATCAACAGAAAATATATCTTATTCCTTTTCTGACCCTTTTTTTCACGGGCTTTTTACAGGCTCAGCAACTTATTGAAGTCAGTGGAGTTATAAAACACACAGATACTCAGAAAGGAATTGCCGGAGTGCAGATCCAGGTCGAAAAAACTCAGGATACAGCCATCACCGATCAGGAAGGAAGTTTTAAATTGAGAACAAGAGTGAAGATTCCCTTCAGAATTGTCATCAACAAAGAGGGATTTGCAGAGCAGACCACTGAAATCCTTTCGCTGTCCAATAAAATTTCAATAGACCTGAATCCTCAGAATACCATCATCAATGAGGTGGTTGTTTCAGCATCGCGTGTTCCTGAGAAAATCATGAAATCACCGATTGCTATTGAAAAGATTGATATCAAAACCATCCGGGAAAGCCCGGCTGCCACTTTCTACGAAACCCTGGAAAATGTAAAAGGACTGCAGCTTTTAACCTCAAGCCTTACTTTAAAAGTTCCCAACTCCAGAGGGTTCAATTCTCCGAATAACTTCCGCTTTATGCAGCTGGTGGATGGCGTGGACGTACAGTCTGCCACACTCGGTGTTCCGCTTGGAAATGCTATTGGCCCTACAGAACTGGATATCCAGTCGATGGAAATTACACCCGGTGCCGCTTCCGCCCTTTACGGGATGAATGCAGTTAACGGATTGGCGAGTCTCCAGACAAAAGATCCGTTTACTTCCGAAGGCGTAAGTCTTTATTTCAGAGGTGGCGTAAACCATGTGGATAATGTGAATCATAAAACAGCTGCGTTGGGAGAAAGTGCGGTCAGAATTGCAAAAGTCATCAATAAAAACTTTGCTGTAAAGGTCAATGCTTCGTATTTCAGCGGCGTTGACTGGATCTCGGACAACCGTACAGATCAGAATTCCAATCCATTGATCACCGCCAATCCCAATTTTCCTTTGGCCAACAATCCTGCTGAAGATCTCTGGAACAAATACGGGGACGAAAGGAATAACCGGACATCCGTTAAGGTGAATTATAATGGAAAACCAACCACATTTAATGTTTCAAGGACAGGATATTATGAAAAAGATCTGGTAAGCCCGGAAGTGAAAAATATAAAATTTGATGCCGGATTGTATTACCGCTTCGGAGACCAGTGGAGAACTTCCTATGTTTACCGTTATGGCCTTCTGGACGGAACTTTTCAGAGAGGAAATAAAATCCGCCTGCAGAATGCCACCGTTCAGAATCATAAAGTGGAACTTACAGGGAAAGAATTGACATTCAGAGCGTATATGTCGATAGAGAACACAGGAGATTCTTATAACCTGAAACCTCTGGCAGATAATCTTGACCTTACGAACCTTTCCAATACGAACTGGAAAAATATATTTCAAACTACCTTACAGGACCGTCTTAATTCCGGAGTGAACCTGAATGATGCTTTTATTTTAGCCAGAAAGGAAGCAGACAGGAACAGAGCCGTTCCCGGAACAGCCGCTTTTGAACAGTTAAAAAATACAATCATCGGGATCAACAACTGGGATTCTGCCAATTCGGGAATTGCAGGAGCTCCGGCGACCGGAGGGGCAAAACTGGATCAGAGATCACGCTTTTATCAGGGTGAGATTACTTACGATTTCAGCAGATTCATTAAAGTATTCAGCCTGCTGGCGGGAGCAGATTACCGTCTTTACAGCATCACGCCGGACGGAAACAATTTTGTTGATTTCGGGAGACCTGTCACGGAAAGAAATATTCCTTTGAGTGACGGGACTTTCGGGAAAAATGTGATCTATCAGAAATATGGAGCATTTGCCCAGCTTACCAAACTTTTTTTCAATGATAAACTGAAGGTGAATCTGGCATTGCGTGCCGACAGAAACCCGGAATTTGAAACCAAATTCAATCCGCGCATAAGTCTTGTATATTCTCCAGTTAATCAGCATAATTTCAGGGTGTCTTTTCAGAACGGATACCGTTTTCCTTCCTTATTTGAAGCTTTATCTTTTGTGAATAACGGAAACGTAAGAAGAGTAGGAGGACTTTCTATGGCGAATGAAGGACTGGGTTACCTTGAAAACTCTTATACGCTGGCTTCTATCGATCAGTTTATAGGCGCGGTGAACAGAGATGTGGATGGAGGACTCGGCCAGAATCAGGCCGCTTTGAAAAACAGAAATCTTTTAGCCGCAGCCAATCTGCCTAAATTACAGCCTGAAAAGGTAAATTCCTTTGAAATAGGCTACAAATCTGCCTTTTTTAACAGCAAACTGGTCATCGACTGGGATTTTTACTACAATGTCTACGAAGGTTTTCTTGGGCAGGTAGAAGTGGCTGTCCCTAAAAACGAAAATATAGGGAGCGATAACGCTGTTTTGGCGATGCTCGACAGAAGCAAGCAGGACCGCTACAGGGTGTATACCAACAGCAACAGTATCTACAAAAGTTTAGGAACGTCTTTAGGAATCCGCTATAATCTGGTGAAGAATTATAATGTGAATGTGAACGTATCCTATAATGATCTGATCTCTACCAATACTTCTGATCTCTTTATCACAGCCTTCAATACCCCTAAATGGGCGGTCAACCTTAGTGTTGGAAACAGGGAGGTTATCAAAAATATCGGTTTTACTGTAGCGGCAAGATGGCAGAACAGCTTTTTATGGGAAAGCCCGCTGGCTTCGGGAAATATTCCGGCTTATTATACCATTGATGCGCAGGCAACATGGAGAATTCCTGAAATAAAGGCAAGTGTGAAGATCGGAGCAACCAATCTTCTTAACCGCCGGTATCTTCAGTATGCAGCAGGTCCCGAGATCGGAGGACTGTATTATTTAGCTTTTACCTACGATTTAAAACTCTGAAAACAATGAGCAATACGTTATATCCCATATTTTTAAAACTCGAGGAATTATCTGTGCTCATCATTGGAGGCGGAAATATTGCTTTGGAAAAACTGCAGTCTGTTCTGGGAAATTCTCCCAGGGCCCGTATTAAGCTGGTCGCCAAAGAGATTAACGATCAGGTTAAAGATTTAAAACAAAATTATCCCAATCTCACCCTTCATGAAAGATCATATACGGATAATGATTTTAACAGTGCTGATATTGCCATCGTAGCCGTAAATGATATTATTCTGGCTGAGCAGATCCGCAGCAGGGCCCATCAGAATAATACATTGGTGAATATTGCTGACAAACCGGGTTTGTGCGATTTCTATCTGGGGTCAATCGTCAGAAAAGGAGATCTTAAAATTGCGGTTTCTACCAATGGAAAATCCCCGACGGTTGCCAAAAGACTGCGTGAAATCTTAACGGAAATCATTCCTGATGAAGAAATGGACGGGCTTCTGAACAATATGCAGCATATCAGAAATCAACTGCAGGGAGATTTTACCCACAAAGTAAAAGAACTGAACAGGCTGACCACGCAATATCTCGGCGAAAAAGAAACCGGGCCCGCAGAAACCAAACTGGAAATGGAAAAGCTGATCAGCATCACCAAAGCAGTCCAGCGGAGGGCCAATATCTATCTGGGAATTATTGGAGTTCTGACGCTGATCGGGATTTTGGCATTAATTATCTATCAGTTCAATCTGTCCGGAGATATCCAGAGCTTTCTCAGTAAAGACGGATACATTTTTTACTGGATGCTGCTGGCCGGGTTCCTGGCTGAGATTGTTGCCGGATCAATGGGGATGGGATATGGCGTTATCTGTACCACCATTTTGCTTTTACTCAATGTGCCGCCGTCTGTTGTCAGTGCAAGCATCCATTCAGCAGAGTCTTTCACATCAGCTGCGGGGAGTATCAGTCATTACAAGCTGGGAAATGTCAATAAAAAAATGGTATGGGTTTTATTTCCTGTGGCAGCAGTAGGTGCTTTTATCGGAGCATTTGCCCTGTCGCATTTCGGAGAACATTATGCACATATTGTAAAGCCAATCATTGCCTGTTATACCCTTTATTTAGGCATTAATATTCTTAGGAACGCTTTTAGTAGAAAAGAAAAAAGATCAGTCAACAGGCTGCCCAGAAAAAGAACGAATCTCAGAATACTGGGATTGGTGGGAGGATTCATAGATTCTTTTGCAGGCGGAGGATGGGGTCCGCTGGTTACCGGAACACTGATCAAGGAAGGGAGAACGCCGAGGTATGTGGTAGGCAGCTCTACGATGGCTAAATTTTTACTGACCATTGTAAGTGCTCTGACCTTTATTTTTACCATCGGGATTCATCACTGGAATATCGTGCTCGGTCTTCTTCTCGGAGGTGTTTTTACCGCTCCTTTTTCAGCCATGTTTACTTCGCGGCTGCCGGCTAAGAAAATGTTTGCAGTAGTAGGTTTCGTGGTGATTATAATGAGCCTTATTACCATCGTAAAATCATTGGCATAGATCTTCCTTCAGGAATGTTTTTTTATGTAAAGCATCAG
Source organism: Chryseobacterium endalhagicum (assembly GCF_016745235.1). Lineage (GTDB taxonomy): Bacteria > Bacteroidota > Bacteroidia > Flavobacteriales > Weeksellaceae > Chryseobacterium > Chryseobacterium endalhagicum. The sequence continues at coordinate 517,236 of NZ_JAELVM010000002.1, forward strand.
AATTGTTTTCCTGAATACCGGATCCGGGGCCGCATATCAGTTATCGAAATTTTAAATCGGATATAAATCTTTGAAAATCAAAATAATGATAGATTTGTAAGGTTCAGATGTAAATTGTTTAGTTTTATTATATTTGAGAAAATCAAAAAGTAAAAATGTTTCTAACAGAATGTCCTAGAGATGCCATGCAGGGTTGGGGTGAATTTATCCCTACCAGCCAAAAAATAGATTACATCAACTCTCTGATGGAAGTTGGTTTCGATGTACTGGACTGTCTGAGTTTTGTTTCCCCGAAAGCAATTCCACAGATGGCTGACTCTGCTGAGGTGGCCGAAAATATTGATAAATCTTTATCCGATACAAAAGTCTCTGCCATTATCGGGAATTACAGAGGCGCAGAGAAAGCACTGAAACATCAGACTGTAGATATTCTGGGCTTTCCGTTTTCTATTTCGGAAACATTTCAGCACAGGAATACCAATAAAAACCAGGAAGAAGCTTTTGAAGAAATCATCAGGATGCTTGAACTCGTTAAAAGTGAAGGAAAACAGCTGAATATCTATTTCTCCATGGCGTTCGGAAATCCTTACGGAGAAATGTGGAAATGGGAAGATGTGGATTTCTGGGCAAAAAGATTTTCAGAGATCGGAGTGAAAGATGTCCTGCTTTCTGATACTACGGGAGTGGCAACTCCTGAAACCATTGCGCTTTTGTTTGAAAAAATCCCGTCTAAATACCCGGAGATCAATTTCGGAGGGCATTTCCATAACCGTTACGAAGATTCCTACTCAAAATTGAAAGCGGCGTATGATAAAGGCTGCAGAAGATTCGACAGTGCGATTAAAGGAATCGGAGGATGTCCTATGGCGAAAGATGATCTGGTAGGAAATATGCCTACAGAACAGGTAATCAACTTTATGAGCGTAGAAAAAGCAGAGCATAAGCTTAATCTGCTGAATTTTGAAAGCTCTTATAATAAAGCAAAGGATATTTTTCATTTTTAGTAAAAATTCTATCGCAGATCGGGGAGAAAGCAGATGGAGCTATTCTTAAATATTAAAAATCTGCATCATCCGCCAAATCTGCGCGAACAACAATATCAATAGGAGCGGGTTTTAACCCGCTTTCTATATATTAAAACCTCATCCGGCTTTAGCCAAAACCTATTATTTAATTTCAAATACCAACACCATGTCACCAATCATCTCACCATCCGAATTAAAAGAAATTTTCCGGAATCCGGACCTCATCATCCTTGATGCCAGAGCAGGAAAAGATATGCGTCAGAATTATCTTGATCATCACATCAAAGGCGCCCGTTTTATAGACCTGGATAAAGACCTCGCAGAAATCGGGGACGATGCCGCTTTTGGAGGCAGACATCCGCTTCCGGAGATTCAAAAATTTGCACAAACACTGGCTGAATTTGGTATTTCCGAAAGTTCGCACCTTGTTATTTATGATGATAAAAACGGAGCCAATGCAGCGGCAAGAGCATGGTGGATGCTGAGATCGTTCGGATTGAAGAATGTTCAGGTTTTGGATGGAGGAATTCAGTCTGCTGAAAAACAGGGAATAGAATTTTCATCCGGTGATGAGACCTTTGAAAAAGAAGGAGTAATTAAAAAAGACCATTGGCTTCTTCCGGTTAAAAGCCTGGAAGGTGTTGAAAATGAATTAACAGGCCGTTCTTCTACCGTTGTGGATGTAAGAGATGCCTACCGCTATAAAGGAGAATCTGAACCGATTGATCTGGTGGCCGGACATATTCCCGGAGCCATCAATATTCCTTTTTCAGAAAATCTGGATGAAAAAGGGAACTTCCTGAAGCCTGAAGTTTTAAAAGAAAAATATCAGAAGCTTTTAAAAGACAACCCCCAGCATTTAATCATCCATTGCGGATCGGGCGTTACGGCTTGTCACACTATTTTAGCTTTGGATTATGCCGGTTTCCCGATTCCTGATCTGTATGTAGGTTCGTGGAGCGAATGGAGCAGGAGGGAAGGAAAAGAAATTGCGAAAGAGAGTTAAGGGAGGAAGCTGGAAGAGGGAGGCTGGAAGTTACTGTTGGTCTTATTATTTCAGGTAGCCTTATCTTAAAATTTTTGTCATTTATTACAATGTTTTATTTAAATTTATGATGACTTCTTTTTTGCTCTCGCAGATTATGCAAATAGAGCCGATTAATAAATATAAAATCTGCTGCATCTGATTGATCTGCGTGAAATTTTAAAACATGTGAGATGTATCCATTTCCTTCATCAGAATCAATGAAATTGATTCCGCCTTTGCTTCCCTTTATAAAACATTATAATAATTTTCTTTGCGTTAAAAAATGAATTTGTATAAACAGAAAAACCCGGAAATTTTCCGGGTTTTATATTGTACTTGATAGGAAAGACAGTTTTATTTGGGGGCAGAGTGATTTATGAGATCCAAAACCTCCATCCTCCTGCTTCCCTCTTCCTTTTTTCATTTAAAGCATTCCCAACTCGAATTTCGCTTCTTCACTCATCATATCCTTGTTCCAGCTTGGCTCGAAAGTAAGCTCTAAATCTACGCTTTTTACGCCTTCTACTTCTCCTACCTTATCTTTTACTTCCTGTGGCAGGGATTCTGCAACCGGACAGTTCGGGGTAGTAAGGGTCATTATAATTTTTACATCGCCGTCTTCGGAGATCTGAACATCATAAATAAGGCCCAATTCGTAAATGTCAACCGGAATTTCCGGGTCGTAAACGGATTTTAAGACCGTAATGATTTCCTCACCAATGTCAGCAATTTGATCGTCTGTAAATTTCATTTTTTAATCTAGATTGATATTCCTTTTCAACAAATCTTCCTGGCGCATCCGCCGGAAAACATTTGCCAAAGTTAAGACATCTTTTTCACAATAGTCTACAATTCGCTGCAAGTCTTTTTCTATGTAGTAGATTGATGAAACCATTGAGCCGTCTATATCATCCTTTGGAGTAGGAATTCCGAAGACATGAGCCAGCAGTTCAAGGGAAACAAAACTTTTATAATCCCCGAATTTCCAAAGCTCCATCGTATCAATATGCGGAATTTCCCAGGGCTTTTTTCCAAACATCTGGAACGGAACCGGAGGCTGCATCCCATTGATCAGATACCGTCTTGCGATCCACGGAAAATCAAATTCCTTTCCGTTGTGGGCGCAGAGGATTACATTGTTCAATCTCGGACTGTTGAAAATCTCACCGAACTCCTGAAGCATTTTTTTCTCATCGTGACCCGAAAAGCTTTTAATTTTTAAAGTCTCATTCTTCTCTACCATTCCGATGGTGATGCAGATAATCTTTCCGAATTCAGCCATAATGCCGGCACGGTCATAGAACTCTTCAGCCGTTACGTCTTCCTTTCTCTGAAATCTTGTTTTTTTATCCCAGAGTTTCTGTTCGGCTTCAGGCAGGTCGTTCCATGAGCCTGATCCCGGAACGGTCTCAATATCAAGAAATAAGATTTTTTCTAATGGAATGTGCTGTATCATATGTGTTTGGTTTTTATCCTATCGGCATTCCGTTTTTTACCGGAAGTGAGGGCGTTAAAAGAGTAACATCTTTTTTATCTTCGCCATAAACTCCCATGACAAGGCATTCACTGAAGAAATTGGCGATCTGTTTTTTGGGAAAGTTCACAACGGCCATTACCTGTTTTCCGATCAGTTCTTCTTTTCTGTAAAGAGAAGTGATCTGTGCGGAGGATTTTTTAATGCCAAGATCCCCGAAATCTATTTCCAGCTGGTAAGACGGATTTCTTGCTTTCTCAAAATCGGTAACTGAAATGATGGTTCCGCACCGTAAGTCTATTTTTTCAAAGTCTGCCCAGGATATTTCTGGTTTTATGGTCATGATAATGAATTGATTAAGTGTTCTACTTCTGTTTTTTCTGTTGCATATTTCTGCTGCAGTTCGGATCCTTCGCCCATTCTTTTATAATATTCCAAAGCTTTGTTGCCGAAGAATTTTTTATGAAAATCCGAAACTTCCGGAACCTGGGGGAAAACTTTATGGAAAAGCATTTCAGAATAGGCCTGGAATTCCCTTTCGTTTTTATCTTCCACAACCTGTCCTGGAGCCTTCTGGCGCACATGAAGCATTTCGTGGGCTACCATATTCAGAACAAGATTAAGGTCGAAATCAAATAAATTCCTTGGGATCATTACTTTCTGCGGACCTCCTAATTCTCCTTCAGCTGTCAGAAGCATTGAAGTAGGCGAGAGCTCTTCCCGGAATCCGAATCCGGCAAAATTTTCATGTTCCAGTTCAAAGGAATGGATTAAATATTTCGCGGCATCCAGGATCTGATCGTGTTCTTTGTAAGCCTCCAGGTGCAGATTGATCTGTTCAAAATTCATTCAGAATATGTTTTAAACAAATGTATTAAAATATTTGTAGTGCCGGCTTCATAAAAATGGAATTTTGATGATGATTTATCCTTTCAGATCTCCTTATGACAAGATATTTGAAAGAGCTGTTTGGCAGGAATTTGTTGATTATTAAAGAATGAAATAATTAAGAAAATCTGGACCATGTATTTTTTTTAAATCAGGACTGGAGTTTTTTAAAATTTAGGATATATTTTAGTGCGAAAAATGAAAAAAATACTTTTACTTTTAGCGGAAGGCTTCGAATTTTTGAAGCGAGTGTTTATATTGATGTTTTTGGATGGAACTTAATAGACGGAGATGGAAATACTAAACTTTATACCTGCGCTTTAAGAAAGGAAATAAACAGCACATTTAACCAGAAGCTTATTGTAGATTTTCTGGTGGATGAAATAAAAGCTGTTGATTATGATGCCATAGCAATTCCCGGTGGTTTTGAAGAATACGGTTTTTACTCTGATGCATTTGATCCTCAGTTTACATCCATTATCAAAAAATTCTATGAAGAGGAAAAAATTATTTCTTCAATTTGTACCGGTGCATTTCCTATCGCTAAAAGTGGAATTCTTAATCATAAAAAGGGGACAACCTATAATCTTAACCCTTTGAGACAGCAGATGCTTGCAGATTTAGGGGTAAATGTTGTCAACCAGCCAATTGTCGAGTCCGATCGAATTACAACCTCATGGAATCCTTCTACAGCTTTAGATGTTGCATTTAAACTGCTTACTGATTTAACGGGCGAAGAAAATACAGTTTCTATAAAAACAAAAATGGGGTTTTTAAGTTAATTATAAATTTTTAGTAGTATTTGATGAATAATAAAGTGCAGAATCTAATTGCAGCTCAGGAGAAGGCAGAGCATTTATTCAGGGAAATAGAATCCAGAGAGCTGATCAGGGGAGGCATCTCCGAGCGTGAATTGAATAAAAATATATATGAACTTGCCTATGAACTTTTTGGAATAAAAAAGTACTGGCATAAAAGAATTGTAAGAGGTGGCAGTAACACATTGTTTCCTTACGATGAAAATCCACCTGATCTGATTTTACAGCCTGATGATATATTATTTTTAGATTTCGGACCTGTTTTTGAAGATTGGGAAGCGGATATCGGCAAAACATATGTATTGGGAAATGATGCCAACAAGCTGAAACTTCAAAAAGATGCCGAGGAAGCCTGGAAAGAAGGGCGAGATTTCTATATCCGGAATCAGGATGAACTGACGGGAGCAGATTTTTATTATTACACAGCCGATCTGGCGAAAAAATATGGCTGGGAATATGGAAATGAACATTGCGGACATTTAATAGGAAACTTTCCCCATGAAAGGATACAGGGTAATGAAATACAGAATTATATTCATCCCGACAATTTAAAAAAGATGAAAGATCCTGATGATAACGGAGAAGAAAGATTTTGGATATATGAGCTACATTTTGTGGATAGAAATTTAAAAATTGGAAGTTTTTTCGAAAAGCTGCTTCACTGATTCTGCCTGCCGGCGTATCAATTTGGGGATCTTCGCTTTCCTATTTGACCTTATTCAAAAACAGATATATGGTTATGGAGTAATACAGCCTTAAGAATTATATCTTAAGGCTGCTTAAACTTTTTTAGAGAAAAGAGTTTCCGGAAAATTAGCAGTTTAGAGTTGCAAAACTGATGTTGTATGACATTATTTATCATTTTTCTTTGCAATCTTTTCGGATAATAAAAGAATCTCTTTATTTATTAAATCTGCATTTTCTTTTTTCGTAATGATAGTACCATGACTTGCATTCATAATCATTTGTTTTCCATTAGAAGAGAGTTCTTTTAGTTCTTTCTGCATATCGAACCATAATTGAACTTGTTTTTCAGGATCTATTCCATCTTTTCTGTATCTCTCTTTTTGGGATTCTTTATACTGTTCTGTAGCAGTAAACACCAAGACCGGTAATGAATCCAAATCCTTTGCTTTGCCTGCCCGCATCAGTACTTTATTAGTTAATTCATTCTCTCTTAGAAACATACGGTAAACTGCTCCGGAATTAGAAGTCAGTGATCGTGAACGGCTATGCAGTTCTTTGGGTAAACCATCACCTTGATACACAGCCTTACTGATTGTATTATTATAAACACCCAAAATACCTAAATCTGCAAGTACAGATCCTATTTTTAAAAATTTTGCCTGTTCTTTGGGAACCAATTCTTTTTGAGCTAACCGCTTCCATTGTTCAGGATGACTTGAATCTATGAAAACAATTCCTTCAACTTCGTTTGGATAAAGATCCCTGAATATCCTATTATAAGGCCCTCCCATAGAATGACCTACCAAAATATAAGGTGGTTTTTCGCCGATTTTTTCTAATAATTCATGAAGCTGATGGGCATAAAACTCAGGAGATATGTCGGCATTATTACTCGATTCACTAAACCATTTCCCATCTCTGTCATAACGTATCACTCTCGTTTTATCTTTTAAACCTTCTGCCAGCCAATGCAGCATATCTGTATTGCTGTGTGCACCCGCTTCAATAATAATGGTAGGTAAAGATTTCTTTTCTCCTTCCACTCTTACATGAATATTGGTGCCATTAACATTCACTAATTTACCCGGAGGAACTGGTTTTGAGCTAAATAATCGGTAACATCCTCCCAAAAACAATAATAATATGAGAATTCCGAGTATAAGTTTACCAATAAACTTAAATGTTTTTAAAATTAATTTCATAGTTATTTTTAAATTTCATAGAACGTTTTGGGGCTTGTCCATTGCTTTTTAGAGCGTACTTTTGTTGGCACCCCAAATTTACGCTTTGCGCTAATATTATAGGCAGTTGATGTTAAATAATCATATAAAAAGAGCCCGACTTTTCAGCCAGGCTCTTCCGTAAAGATAATAAATTGGTTAAGGATGTTCGTTTTTAGCTCTGATGACAAGATTCACCAGATCTGAGCCGCCACTCGCGAAATTCTCGCTTGAATTATGGGCACTTTGTGTAGCAACGGCATAAGGCTTACCATCCCAGTACGCCCAGAACGGACCACCGCTTTGTCCAGGCCAGATATCAGCTTTGTGGCTCATGCTTTCGTTATCGTCGGCACTCCAGAAATCACCGTCTAAAGCAATATCTGTTTGATAAGTTGGTCTCTGACCACCGGTTAAATCTCCGGGATAACCGGCATGAGTCCAATACGGCTTACCGTCCCATGCATCGGTGTAGGATTTTGCACCCAGCCAGCCTATATTGTCTCCCATACGTCGGTCCAGAACGATTACGACATAGTCATATTGAATTTCCGTAGAATCAATGGTTGGTCCGGCTACTTTATATTTGTAATAAGTAAGTGTTCCCCATGCGCTTCCGTAAGGAGCACTTCCGTTGTAATACATTGGGGTGAATTTTAACCAGCCTGTTGTGTTATTCGCTTTCCAGTCTACGATATGGGCACAGGTAAGGAGATGTCTCGGACCGATCATCACGCCGCTTCCTGAGCCTAGTGCGCTTTCCACTTTTCCTACGCATCGCCACGGATAAGCCGTAGAGTTATATACCTTTCTCTGATCTGCACCAAAGATGGTTTTCATTCCTTCAGCACTTAAAAAAGAATCTCTTTCAATGAATTTAGGTTTACGGTCTTTTTTGGGCTCCAGCTTCGGCTGGTATTCGAAATCCGCATGAGTAGGGTAGAAATAGTCGGTTTCCAGTGCTTTTGCTGCTTCTGACTTTTCATTGGCAGGCATTCCGATGCTTTTCATTCCCTTAGGATAAGATCGTCCGTCAATGACTTCCATTTCAGGACCCTGGCTGGCTTGCTTTTCAGCATTGGTCAGTTTTTCAGTTGATTTTGCTTTTACGGTTTTAAGTTTTGATACTTCTTCGGCCGTCATGGGTTGATTACTTTCAGTTTTAGACATGATTGTTTAGTTTTTGTCAGTTTTTCCTACTCTTTGGATGGCTTTTCGGATTCCGCCAGTGATTTTTATAAAAATATTTTCTGAGAAAATTCTGTGGTGATGCTTTCTGTCTGGTTAATTTGTGCTGCTCCCATCGCTGCCAGTGCTATGGCAATCTGTTTGTCAAGGGTTTTTCGGACAATATTTCCATTGGTAGCACGCAGTATTTTACAGAAGTGATAGGTGAAGTAGCCTCTTATCTGGCCATTCATATTACCCTCCATGGATACCTGATTGTCTTTTGAGGCGGCCCATAAAGTATGATTCATTCCCACAACAGGAACTAATGCTTTCGTTATTCCCGTTGACTTTTTAGCGCTTTTAGAAGATGGCATTTCAGAAGCATACGTCATGTAAAATTCATCTTCCAGCATAGGAGGAATGAAACGCGGAGCTTCGTAAGAAAGTTCTAAGTCCAGTCCCAGATCCATTTTTCGGGTTCCCGTTCCTGAATGACAGCAGTCGAAAATAACTTCCAGATTCACTCCGGCTTTCAGTTTACTCAGGACGGCTTTGAAATCATCATCGCGGATCACTCCGGCACTGGCATAATCGTGCGGGCAGATGGCTTCATCCAGACCGTCTACTTCCAGATCAGCGCCTATATTGGCCACTCTTGTTCCGTGTCCTGAATAATAAAAGACCAGAGAATCTCCTTTTACACTGCTGTTAACGAGTGATTTAAGGTAATTTAATATATTTGCTCTTGTGGCATTCTGATTGGTCAGAATTTTAATTTTTGCAGGGCTGAAACCGCAGATCACCAAGGTGTTGGCCATATCACGGGCATCATTCACACAGCCGTTTAAATCCGGTCCGCCTGATCCTATCGGAGCATAATCGTTGATTCCTACTATTAATGCTTTTTTCATTTCTATTAGTTTTTAAAATGGTCCCTACTCTGTTGTGGCTTTTCGGGTTCGGCCTTCATGGGTTATTGTTACAGAACAAAATTCCATAATTCAACAGCGCGAAAACAGAGGGAAAGGACTGATTGTGTGGTAGGTAAAACACCCTTTTTTAGTTGTATGAATTTTTAACCACGGATTTGCACAGATGATTGCGTTAATGTTTCTATGTATTTTGTGAGTGAACATTTACTTATCGCAAGGAATCATTTAGGAAGTGCATAATTTTAAAGAATACAAAGAGTTCGGCTGCGTCGCTGATGAAGCCGCCGGATAAAACGCCCGCTTAGTCAAATCAATGAAATTGATTCCTTCTTTGCTCTCCTTGATTATGCAGGATTAAAATCGGACTTTGCGTTAAAAAAATGTGCATTCTTTTCTCATCAATATTTGCCCTTTTATCTATGATACCAACGCAAAGGAAAACGCAAAAAAAACCGGTAAATTGTAAAAATCTACCGGATGAATAATTGAGTTATAATGGTTTTGGACTTTATTAGTTTAAAAGAAAAAAGAAGATCAGCACAAGTCGTGTTTTAGGGCGAAAAGAACCAGCCCGACCCTGTTTTTTACTTCCAGTTTTAGGAAAACAGAATCTCTGTATCCATCAATGGTTTTGGGACTGAGGAACATTTTATCCGCTATTTCTTTGTAAGTAAGCTCGCTGCAGGCCCACTTGATAAATTCTTTTTCCCTGTCTTTTAATTCTGAAAGAAGGGAAGCCGTTTTTACATCTTCTGTTTTTACTTTCAATAATTTCTGGGCTACAAAATCAGTATAAAAACTTCCTTTGTCAAATACCGTATCGATCGCCTGAAACAGAATGGAGGGCTGCATATCTTTCAGGAGATAGCCTTTTGCACCTGCCTTCAGCATTTTAATGAGGACTTTTTCGTCATCTTCCATGGTGAGGGCAATTACTTTTATACCGGGATGATGCTCGGTAAGCCATTCAGTGGTTTCTATACCGTTTTTATAAGGCATATTGATGTCCATCAGAACCACAGCCGGTAATTCAGGAGCTTTTTCCAAAGCGGCAATAAAATCTTCTCCGTTGGGATGATTCATGATTACGCTGTACTGCGGGTTCTCCATGATCATATTTTCCAGTGCTTTGGACATTAAAGTATGGTCGTCTACAATGGCTATGGGAATCGTTTTCATATCGTGTGTTTATAATAAGTTATGGAAGTCTTTGTTCCTTTATCAAGCTCAGACTGGATGGAGAATGCGGCGTGGATAAGCTTTGCCCGCAGTTCCATATTTTTCAGTCCTGAACCGTCCTGTATCTTGCTGGTATTGAAACCTTTTCCGTTATCTGAAATATTAATCCTTAATGTATTCTGATCATCTTCCAGTTGTATGGTCACCTTTTTAGCCCTGGAATGCTTTAGAATGTTATTAATGCTTTCCTGAATAATCCGGAAGAGAATTAAACCGTGTTTGGGTGAGATGTCAATATCCTGTTTCTGAGTGATCAGATCTATTGTTAATAATTTTAATTTCTGTATCCGGCGTACTTCCCGTTCTATAGATTCTACCAGCCCGAAATGAATAATCTGTTCGGTGATCAGGGTTTTGGATAAATTTCTGATGTCCTGGATGCATTCTCCCAGCAGTTCGCTCAGCTCGTTAAGCTCTTCCTTTTCTGAATCTTTGAGTTTGGCAATGAGTTGATTTTGTCTCAGGCGAACAACGGAAAGCTTTTGGCCTACATCATCATGAAGTTCCTGACCGATATAATTAAGGGTCTGCTCTTTTATTTCGACCTGTGAGGTGGCGAGCTCTTTTTCAAACCTCATGTCTTTTTCCTTTTGCTCAAGCAGGAGCGTTGTTTTCTTTTTAATGAAGACCACATAGATGAAGATCATGGTAAGAACAACGATGAGCAGTGTGATGGTAAAAGTAATAACCAAATTATTTTCTTCCATAGTTTAAAGTGGTATTTATTTCCGGCTCTCCTGCTTGTTCCAGATTAGGCCCAGCATGAGAATTCCGTTACTGATCAGATTCAGCATAAATAAAATGAAGAAATAGATATTCTGAGAAACGGTTGTCCTGAAATATAAAATAGGAATGCTTCCAATAAAAAGGATCAGCAGGGCTACCGAAATCCAAAAGGGCAGATAATTATTGAGATCCAGAATCTTATCAGAATTAAAAGTTTGATATAAAAACAGGATAATGGAAAACAGTAACAGCAGAATATCCACATACAGCAGATTAAATGAAAAATGATGTAAGAGATCATCCTCAATATAAAACCTCACCCCAATATTAATCAGAAAAATGATCAAAATAGCCAGCTGCATTTTTTTAAGAACCGGCAGATAGATCAACTGGAAGAAATACAGCAAATACAGAAAAAAGACAACCATTAATAAGCCGATCACAAAGAATATCTCTGTAGATTTATCGGTTGCTTTAAAATAGAAATAGCAGAAAATATCGATCAGAGAAAGGACAAAATATCCCAGGATAAAAAAGAAATTCTCTTTTCCTATTTTACTGAATTTCAATGCCATTACAATCATTACCGCAATGGATATGACAGACGTTATCTGCTTCCCGATTTCTATATTCCAGTTCATGGCTTTGTGTTTTTTATCGCATTCCGGCTGTGGAAACGTTCGGTGGAGGAGCCAGATTGGTCATATTCAACAGTTCCATGTCTTTTACGTCCGTATTTTCATCCGGAGATCTCATTGATCGGGACATGGTCTCTGTATTTTCTTTCTTCGGATTTTGGGAAGTGGGTACCAGAAATATGGTTTGGTAGCCGGCATATTCCGGTTTTGCCATTTTACCTTTAGGATGGTTTAGAGGATATTTTCCCATATAAATTCTGATTCCCGGATTTTTCATGTGCTGTTTTTTGGCTGTTTCTTTTACATAGTGAAGATAGCCTTCCAGATCTTCCACAGAAAACCAGTACCAGCGGGAATCCGGCTGTCCGTCCCTGTATTTGGTAAGGATCATATTGTTGGTCCTGGAATATTCATCATAGAGTACGCGGCCTTCACGGGGGCTGATCAGTTTTCTTTTATAGCTGTCACTCACAGGGGGTTCGGAGCAGCGTGTGCAGCTTAGCATGCAGAAACTTAAAATAAGTACAGCAAAAAGCCAACTTAGATTTTTGAATAGAGAAGTAGTTTTCATTGGTAAAGGTTTTTTAATTTTATAAAACAAAATTAGATAACTGTTTAACTTTACAAAAGGGGGAAAACACTGTTTTTACGTTTAATAAATTTACAACTTTTTGTTTTGAATTTCAGTGAGATATGAGTTTTTGTTAGAATGTTGGTCTGTAAAGGGAGCTATGAGGAAATCAAGATGTAATTTCAAACAGAGGTTGACCCTGTAAACATTCGCAAGGTTTGTTCCCGGCACAGCTATCTTTATTTCCCTTAAGCCATAAGCCCGGCCCGGAAATTTCCGGGCCGGACTTATGAAATCAGGCGTAAGATTTACTTTATATACTTAAAATATCCGTATTTCTAACTGATAACTAAATGTTTAGTTCACAACAGCTTTTTTGTCGTTTCCTGTTATTAAAACCTTCTTTAAACTGTCTGAAAACAGCACCAATCCTGCGGCCATCATGATAATGTCTTTTAAAACCAGCCGCCCGGCTCCGGACAGATAGGGAAATCCAAAATGTGGAGTAGGAAGGTCGCCTCCCAAATCAGGAATATACACTTCGGGAGTCGTGATTAGGAAAGAGAGGGTTACAAAAGACATGAGAAACGTTAAAACTCCACCCAGAGCTCCAATCTTCGGAAACCAGATGCCAAGAAGAACCAGAATACCAATAATGATGATCATGGTTCCTAATCCATAGGAAAAGGTATACGTTCCGTTTTCCGTGTGCCAGCCGATGTTTTTCTTTATTGTTTTTCCTTCCGGGTTTTTATAGAGGGTATATTCTGAAACCATCTTCTGATCTTCATTCAATACTTTTTTACCGGCATTTTTATAGAAAAAACTCATGAAAGGGCTGTTGGCGACAAACGGAACAATTCCGTCAGCTTCATACTGAAAAGCCTTTAATCCTCCAATCCAGACCATCACGATGAATATGGAAATTCTCAGAAAATTCAGTGCATAAGAATCGAGTTTAACGAGCGCGCTGAGCATTTTGTTGTTCTGCATAAGATTTATTTTTCACAAAGGTATCCCGAAGCAGAATGGATAAAAATAGAGATATCAGGACATTACATGGATATTTTAGCCACGATGGAAATGCCGACTTTCTCCCGGTACTTTTTGGGTGAGCATCCTACAGATTTTTTAAAATACCGGCTGAAATAAAACTCATCATTAAATCCTAAGTCTGAAGCAATTTCCTTTACAGAACGGTACGTGAGATGGAGAAGCTTTTTTGATTCCAGAGTAATTCTTTCATTAATAAGCTGGCTCGGTGTTTTATTAAATTCCTTTTTTACGGCTTTGCTCAGCGTATTATTGGTAATATTAAGTTTTCCGCTGTAAAACGACAGTTCTTTTTCTTCTTTAAAATGAAGTTCCAGCAGCTTTTGAAATTCAGAAGCATTTTTATTGGGAATCCTTGAACCGGACGGCAGATCATCCGGATTTCCGCTTTTCTCCTTACTGCAAATAGCAAGTATCAGCTGGATATAGGTCTTGATGATGGATTCTGAGAAAAGATGTTTTTCAGAAAGCTCATGCCGGATATGCTCTAAAATACCGAGAATATAGCTGTAGTTCGCCTCACTGAGCTGTATGCTTGGGTTTAAATAGATATTATTGAACAAAAGTCCATTGCATGCGACTTCCTCTTTGTGGTACTCAATGCAGTAATAATCACCGTGAAAAGAAAGAATAAAGATTTCATCATCAGTATCTGATACCAACTTTAATTTTTGATACGGGCTAAGAAAAAGGACTGTAAAGTTTTCATAAGAATAATTGATCTGATCCACCGAAAATACTCCCGAACCTTTCAATAAAACCACGCAGTAATTCTCCGTATTAAAATCTGAAGGAAAACCTGACACATGATAGGATTGTATTGATACTGACATGGAATAAATATACGGAATATTCAGGATTTAACCGGATGATAATGATCAATTCCTTTATTCGGCGGGTTGGTAAGGACTGAAAATAGAATTGGAAAAATAATTCAGAATATATTTTCACACGTCAAGTTCTGTCGCTTCCGGCTCTGATATTTGCTTCAAGAAAACACACAATGAAAATCGACTTTAAAACACGGGGTGGACATCCTTTGCCGGAAACCACCTAAAAAAACAAGGCTCAAAACTGAAGGATGACGCAATGACTTCAATCGATACAAAAAACCAAAAAAATCACAAAAAATGAACAACATTGAAAACAATGCTGCCGGATTGCCGGCGGAAAATACACCGTCTCAGACACTATTCAGATTTGTAAGCTTAAGAAGCCCGCAGCTGTCTGATGAAAAAGAACAGGGTAAAAGGTTTATCCTTGCTCCGCAACAATTAAAAGATGACGACACCTTTTACAGACCGGTAGTAAGTGCTGTAGGCGCAAAACACAGAAAACGTCTTGAATGTGCAGCGGCATTCGCAAACAACCCAAAATGTATTTCTCCCGGCCCGAATAGTACCTATACCAGGGAGAGATTTAAAGTAATTTATGCAAAAGATTATCAGTTTGCAGTTTGGCTGGCAAGAAATAAAGAGACCTGTACTTACGATGAATTTACGGATAAGAAGTCTGAAATATATGGTAATCAGCTTTTTCCAACGCCTGAATCTGTTGATCTTTGGAATAACCTGATCTACCAGGTAATTGCCCAAAAGGATTTTTATGTCAAAGAAATGATGGTACAGATTCTTTTGGTACAACATGCATTTTCTGCAGCCAATGAAAAAGAGTTAAAACAATTACTCAATGCTAAAGTAGTCCTTCCAAAAGAATTAATGCTGGATGAAACGGATCCTTCAGGAGCTCAGACTCTTACAAAAGCGGCGGCAAGCGAGTTTACAGAAAGCTTTCCTACCGAGGAAATGAAAAAGCAGCAGCTTGTTTCCAAAGAAAAAGTAAAATTGGGACGTTATGAAAGCCTTGCCAAAAATTTTTCTCTTTTGGAAAAAAAGTACAGGGATGAATACCAAAAAGAATACGACATCCGGTTTGAAGAACATCAGCTGAGAATTGCTCCCATTATTCAAAAATATAATGATGATGTAGCAGCCAACAGAGCAAAATACTGCCCGGTAAGAGTTCCCGGTGAAGCTTATGATCCGAAAGATCCCTGCCAGCAAATTCCGAAAGTACCCGAACCTGTACTCCCTAAAATAGACTTCAGCTTTCGTCCTGAAATAGAAGCCGAATACCTTGTAAGTGTATTGAAACCTGAAAATCTGGACACTTTACTGGAGATTCTTAAGTTTGATTTTCAGCCCTCATTAAATCAGGAACGTGCAGCCGGTAGTGAAGTATCAGATCTTAATCAATTGCTGGAAGGAAGAAACACGTTTTCTGAGATCAATACACTGATTACCGAATCAACTGAACAGACCAACAGGGTGATTGCAGAAAATACTGAAACCGATACCGAAGTTTATACAAGCGTAGGAGGAGTTATTGTTCCTGTGGCAAAAGCAGCCGCTGCACCATTTACTTATCAGCTTTGCCCGGCAGATCTCTACAGATTTTATGGTCTTGATCTGTCTATAAGTGTCCCGGATGCTTCCTGGGATGTTTCGGGAGTATATCATGAGCTGACTTCCAATGTAGGAACCAAAACAGGAAGTTCTTTCGTAAAATCCAGAAATGGAAATATAATTTTCCTGAACAGTCTTTTAGGACAGGGAGTGGATTTCTCAGAATATGAAGGGGCATCTTTTTATATTAAGATTTATTTTACGAATGGAAGGGTAGCAGAATTTAAAGTGCCGAGAATTACCATAAAATCATGTGTTTCTTCCACATTTGAACTTCAGCCTGAAGACACTGGAAACCCACCGGTTGTTATTGATGACGAGCAGAACTTTATTCCTTCCGGATTTGGATTTAAACAGATCGGAATTGCAGATTATTTAAAGGTTGAGCAGAGTACTCATGCTTATGTAGAAGGCGAGGTAGCACATATTGAGAATATCATGGCAAGAGAGTACCGTGAGAAATCTACCCGAAAACTTAGAAGAAGCGAAAATACAACCACTTCATCTTCGGATACGGAAAGAGAACAGCTTTCTGATACCACTACCGCGAACCGTTTTGAAATGCAGTCTGAAGTTTCTAAAATTTTGCAGGAAGCCAATGACTTTTCAGGCTTTGCCAACGCAAACTTTAGCATTGGAGGATCGTATTCCATGAGTTTAGGCGCAAACTATGCCAACCACCGTTCAAAAGATGAAAGTACCAGACAGGCGGTTACCCAGGCTCAGGACATTACAGCAAGAGCGATGGACCGAATTGTAACTAAAGTTCATGAAGAAAGAATCGAAAAGATTATGGATGAATTCGAGGAAAACAATTCACACGGATTCGACAACAGAAAAGGCGATAAAAATGTAGTAGGAGTTTACCGATGGGTAGATAAGCTGATGAAGAACCAGATTTACAACTACGGAAAGCGTATGATGTTTGAATTCATGGTTCCGGAACCTGCAAAACTTCATTTATTGGGAATGACCTCTCAGAAAAATCCGGATCAGGTGAATTTAATTAAACCGGAAGACCCAAGAACATCATCAGTCATGCCGATGAAAAACTACGGAGATCTTAGTACGGATGCTGTTTTGAAATACTGGGTATCAAGGTACAATGTTGAAGTGCCTGAAAAACCGGTGGAAACGTACAGCATTGGAAAATCATTAAGTGGTCAGTTTACAGGTGATAACAGTGCGATTCAGCATGCTGCTTTTAAAGATGAAATTCAGATTCCGGACGGTTATGTAGCGGTAAGTGGTCTGGCGGGATATAGTGCCGCAGGAGACAGCAGCGAATCTGCAATGTGTATTATGATAGGAGATCAGGATTTCTTCCTTCATGGTTTCTGGTCACAGTTAAGATTTCACACAAGAAAACCTTTTGCTAAGCCTTATTCAAAAACAGTCCCTATTTCGGCTACTTTTTATGAGATTTTCTCAGGATCAGCGAACTGTCTTGTCGATCTTCAATTGACGCAGGAAGCTAAAGATGCCTGGTATCAGAAAGTATTTAAAGCCATTATGGATGCGTATGAAGATGCAATGGTAGAATATAACAATAAACTGACTGAAGAAAAAAATAAAGCAGTAGAGATCAAAGGAGCCAATCCTGCATTCTACCGCCAGATTGAAAATACCATTTTACGTAAAAACTGTATTTCTTACATGGCAGACAGGGCGCCAGGCTCTACCCACGGATATGGTCTGGAAGGATTAACCAGCGGTTCTTCTTTCAGCAGTTATGAAACGGTTTTAAATGCCAATTTGGATAAATATACGGCTTTTGTGAAGTTTATGGAGCAGGCTTTTGAATGGGAAAACCTTTCATACAACCTTTACCCATATTACTGGGGAAATAAACAGAATTGGCTGAACCTTTATCAGTCTGAGGATACTGATCCGTTGTTCAGAGCTTTCATGCAGAGCGGAATGGCAAGAGTAATTGTAACAGTCCGTCCGGGGTTTGAAGAAGTTGTACAATTCTATCTGGCCACAGGAAAAATCTGGAATGGCGGGGAGGTTCCTGTCATCGGGGACGAGCTTTACTTGTCAATTGCTGATGAAATGAAAGAACCAAAAGGCCTGAAGCAAGGAAAAGCATGGATCACAAGGCTTCCTACCGCTCTGAATATCCTTCAGGCAGAAAGTATCGGGCTAAAAGTAAGACATGCGCTGCCTTTCAGTACAGAGGACCCGGAAGAGTTTGAAGTGCCTTCTGAAGTGATTACAGAGGAGAAATTCAATTTTGAACCCAATACGAATCTTCTGGGTGTTCAGGAACCTGCAACATCTGTTGCGAAAGTAATTTCCGGGGATTGGCAGCAAATCAATTAATCACAATTAAATAAAAACAACAAATATGTCTACTATAGGAAAAATTATTAGAGTAAATGCATTACCTCCGCAAGGAGAAAGAGAAACCAATGTGATTTACCAAGTAGCTGCACCCGGTGCAGCTACTTATACAGACTATGCCATTGATGAAAATGGTGATATGAAAACACCCGCTACAGATCCTTCTGCTCAGGATCTTAAGGACAGCCTCGTTAAAATTTCTGATGTGGATCTGCTGGCAGAAGGATTTTCGAACCAGGCAGAATTCAATAAATACATGAATGAAGATCTGGATCAAAAGCTGAATATTCCGGTGGCTGACGGAAATGCTCAGAACTTTACAAAAGTTATAGGTTTGGATGCTAGCGGCAACACGGCAAAACTGCCTGCCGGGGATCTGGGGAAAAATGTTGCCAACTCCTCTCTGACTACAGTGTCCGGTGCCGGATTGACCTTAGGGGCAAACTGGTCGCTGAATACTTCAGGGCTTTATTATTCAATTACAGGATTGAGTGATGCTTCCAATGATTCCACCTTCAATACATTCTTATGTCAGGACTCTTCGGACCGTGTAAGAAAAACCAACGGAAAGAATATTCTTTTACAGCTTCCGAATGTTTTAACAGCAGCAGAAAAAGAGCAGTTCGGTCTGGCGTGGAGTAATCAGTACAGCAATGGATCTCTTAATGTATATTCCATCACCCCTTCTGTCTTTAAGCATGAACACACGGTAAAATATCTTGTGCTGCAAGGATTGAATTTAAATGTAAATCCTGTAAACACTTCAGTAAAATTTATACCACAGGAAAATCAATTGGGAGTTGGAGAAATTGATTGTTTAGGTTTTCAGACTTTTGCTGATGGAAAATCTATGGTGGTTACGGTATATGGAGATGCTCTTTCTGCCGGCCAGAGTTATAATATTGTGATCAGGACTTCAACGCCTATTGTTCAGGTGCATCGTACAACAAGTCTTGTTACCGTTTCATCTTCTTCCAGCAACTTTAATCTGAGTTCTATTGTGTGGTCAAAAAAGATCTATAATAATGCTGTTAATGATGGAGTATTTGGAAATGCAGGAGCTGGTCAGTATCAGAGTAATTCAAGTGTAAAAGCATATGCTAATGAAGCTACAATAATATCTGCTCTTAAATCTTCAAAAATTATAGAAGCCAATCAGGATTTTTATTTAAGTTTTGATGTTAGTGTAAATTTTGGACTTCCAGGCAGTACTATTCCATATCATTCTATTGGCTTGATGCTTAGTTCTACGCCATTGGATCTGTTAAATCTTAATATCGCAAGTTTAAGAGTCGTAGGAAGACAGGATTCATGGGGACGACAGGTCTATTTAGATAATAGTTCAATTGTACAGGCACAAGCTCCAGTAAATCCCGAAACCTTTAATTATACAATTATGAGAAGGGGGTCGGTGGTATATTTTGTTCTTGCAAGAAATGGAACAGTTCTCAATTACTCTAAAAGTATTTCAACAGATGCGCTTTCATTTGCCATGTTCAATACCAATATGAGCGTAAGCGCTAACATATCCTTCAATATCACAGAATTAGTCCTTTTTTAAATTTAAAATCACAACAATTATGAATCAACATTTAATAATACCGGAAAACATTAAGGAAATACTTAATAGCATTGAAAATACATCATTAAACCTGGCAGAATTGCCGCTCCAGGCACATCCAAAGCTTCCCCAATTCGAAAGAAGTATCCGGGTGCTGGATATTGACGCCAAGTCTAAACAGCAGTTTATCAGCTTCAGTTATGAACAGGTGCTGAAAGATAATGAAACCGGTGAAGAAATCAACATTGCTCTTCCTGCACCGCAGTGGGTAATCTATAGGGAAACATGGAGCTATCTCCGGGATAATTCCGGCGAATCCATTGAGCTGCCTCTGACAGAACCTGTAGATAGTATGGTTTCAGATAAGGTGAAAGTTCCCAGTTATCAGTATATGCTTTGGCTGCTGAAAAACAATAAAGTGGGCTTTACAGAGCTCCTGGCTTCTTATCTGAGTGAGTTTGTGAAAACCCATAAAGAAGAACTGGACAAGCTTTCCTGAAAAGGATAAATTGATGGCAGAGCGTAATGCTCTGCCTTTTTAAACACTTAAAAAAACATAAAATGGGTTTAGAAATATTAAACAATCCCTTATCAGGAAATTCTTTGAATTCCTTTTTAAAGGGTGACTCTGAGAAATTTCCCGGCTCTTCTTTTCCTGTTTTGGCTTCTCCTCCCGAACTTAAACAGCTTACGGCAAAACAGATTGCGAATACCTACTATAACGGGAAACCGGTATTGGAGGGCAATGGTTTTCAGATTTATTCGGATGAGCCTGTATTTGGTGGAGATATAGAAGAGATTGTTGTTTATAAAAGCAGATTCAGCCAGACGATTGGAGGAATTGATGTTGTTCTTTTTGCGAGTAAAAATGGAGCATTTCTTCTTCAGCGTTATATGGAGGCCCTACCAGACAGTAAACAGCTGATTCTTTTTCTGGAAATTAATGATGGGTATAATTACAGCACAGTAATGCGCGCTGTGGCAGGAGCAGATCTTACAAACAATAAAGAAGTACCGTTCAATGATATACTTACTTTTACAAGAAAGCATGAGGTTACAGTTCCTCCAAAAGCACTTGAAAGCCTTATAAAAAATGGAATTTATAGAAATAAAGTGAGCTTCGTCAGTTGGCTTTTGGGTTTAAAAGATGCCAGTGTAGGTCAGATATTTACCTTTTTTAAACAGGAAATATTAGAAGGGGCCGCCAACTTTTTTATAGAAGGTATTGCAGAAAATATAGAAAAGTTAAGGATTTCTGAAAATGGCTGGAATCCGGATGTAAAAGAAGGAGAGTATGATCCCGCTTTTATTCCTGATGTGCTTTTTAACGATCTTAAAAAATTTTATGAGCATCAAAGTTCGAGTAATCCATACGAAAATCTGGAAGGACAAAAGAAAATAAATACCAGAATTGTAAAAACCTTATTTGAAAAAGTAGATGGCATTAAAGCAGACTTTATTAATCTGCTGGCTAATGCTGAACATTTTTTTCCGGCTTTTATCTTTAAAAAAATAAAACAGTCAGTCAATCTGTTTTTCAACCAGATTGATAAGATAGAACAATTTCTGATTGATCCTCTTACCGGGATACAGCATATTATCTACAGAAGTTATCAGTCAGCTAATGCTTTTCTTTGTGGAATTTACAACAGTCTTATTGATATTATTGCCGGAATTTTTTCAATCATCGGATTTATTTTCAAAGCAGTGGCAGCAATGGATAAAGTGAATGACCGTAAAGTTGAATATGGGGAAATGTTCCTTGAGCTGATGGAAGATCTGATGGAAGGAATTATGAAGTTTGACTATGCAGATTTTTTTAAGCAGTGCATTATATTCCAGATTAAAACAGACTTCCGCCTGATAAAATGGGTAGAAGAAAAAGTGCCCCAGTTTACTATGGAAAAAGCCGCTTATTATTATGGTTACATTATTGGAATTATTATAGATCTTATTGTAGAGACACTTCTTACTGGTGGTGCTGCAGCGGTGGCAAAGCTTGCCCGGACTGTAGAAAGTTTTATCTTAAATCCTCTGGAAAAGATCTCCAAAGCAGTCACACAGGCCGGAAATTTTATGACGAGAATTCTGGAATTCATCAGCATGCTCCTCCGCGAATTTAAAAAAGGCACAAAAGAAATTTTTTCTAAATTAGGGAAAGTTTTAGATGAAGTCTTTGGCTTTGGTGATGAAGTGGCTGATCATGCTTTGACACCTGTGGAGAGAAGGGTGAAGGATAAGAAAAGAGTTCAGCAGGAAAGAATCGATAGAAAGAATGATGTTGAAAGAAAGAAACAAATAAAACAGAACAAAAAACGTTTTGAAGACTTTAAAGAGAAATGGGAAGGCAGATCAATTCTGGAACTAAGTAAAACAGAAATTGCAAATGCATTGAAGGGATATACAGAACAGGCTAATAAGGTAGCAAAGCTAATTGAGGAAGGAAAGATGAAATTTCAAATTTTAGAAGACGTGGAGTTTGAAAAAATGTTAATGCACTCTGGTGATACATTAGAGGAAGCTAGAGGAACAGCTGCTTTTTGTATTGATGATAAAACTTTTTATCGCGCATCTACACCAGCAGAAAATTTACTCAGTGAGTTTGTTCATGAAGGAACGCATGCCTTAGATCATTTTGAAGATTTTGTTGGAGATACATATCAATGGGAAAAACGTGCTTTTTTCCACGAAAGAGCTTTTCAAGAAGCAGTCGGTCTTGAGAAAGATTTTGATACGATCAGAGAAATGTTAGATTTTATTTATGTAAATTATTAAAAAATATACAATGAATATAGTTATTAAAGAATTACTAGATGAAATGATTCAATACAGGAAAGAAAGAAAGGCTATTAAATATTTACAAAAAGCCTTTGACGAAATGGGAGATGGAGAAATCTATTTTCCAATAGGTTATCTACTATCCTGGCATAAAGGTTATTTTTTTGGAGCTGAAAAGCCAGATATGTTTGAAATAGATAATGGAGCTGAATATCAAAGGAATGTAGAATTATTTGAAAGATGCCCAGAATTAAACGATATATTTTCAGTACATAAAGATCATATCGGCTGGTCTTCAGAGCTTTCCATGGAAGAACGAGATGAGATAAGAAATTATATTAACGAAAATTATACTGTACAAATTCGAATCAGAAGAGATGCCAGATTAAAGAATAAGTAAAATGCTGTTTACTAACTGTTTGCTAAAAGGAGGTTTTCTGGTCTAATATATTATTGAAACTTTGATGGAACATATTTTACCACTCAATCCAACTATAGAAAAGATGAGTAATACTGAGCTGGAGAAGAATTTTGTAAAGAAACCAGTTATTTTGGGCAGGCAAAACTACTATCCAGTATTTGCTAAAAGGATAAATGAGTTTAAAGATCTTCTTTTTTCCGAATTAATTGATATTAATAATATTAATGATTTTGTGATGGGGAACATAACCACTGCATGGTTGATTGCCATTGCAATATTAGACTATTCTGATAATGATTTTTATAAAACAGAAATGGTTGCATTAATTAAACAGAATTGGGATGATAAAAATTTAGAAAGTTTTCTGAAATATATTAAAAACGAAGAAAATTTTATAAAATATTTTAAATAACTTCAATTGCTTCTCAAGAATGATTTTTTGTTTATTTTTAATAAAAAATGATGAAAATTAAAGTTTTAGATTATTTTATCATTAATAAATCTAAACCCAACCAAAAAAACATCTTAGATGTCCATATAATAGAAGAAGGTCTTCTCATCAATAAGAATTTCATTAATAACGAAAAAAAACTATCTTTTGTTATTAGATCTGTAGGACATATAAACCCTTCTGTTGAGAATTATTATCCGGTAACTGTAGAAATAGATGCGGGTAATGATCTAAAAGATTACAAAGATCTGATTTTTACAGATTCTTTATAACGCAGAATATACTCTTGAAAATTAAAACTTCAAAAAACCAGCCGCCGCGAAACCTCACGGCGGCTGGTTACAATATAATAAACAACTCAAGATTCTCCTTAAAACAGATAAATAGCTGAATGCAGCTATTTATCTTACCAATGTACCAAAAAACTTATATGAGAAAAAACTAATGATTACTTGGCGGTATATGTAAAGTTCTTATTGATGTTCTGGCCGGCAGTTACCGTTGTATTTTCTACATTGGTTTCTACATTTCCGTTCATTTCTGTTTTATAGCTTAAGGAAATCGGGGCTCCGTCATGATTAAAGACGCTCACTCTCAAACTTCCGAAATTATAAGGTTTTACTGTTTCAAAGACATAGGTTTTGGTAGGGCCGGTAAAATCTGTGACATCCAGAAGAATATCATCTTCATTGCCCTGTGTGGTTCCGTTTACTTTCCATACAGGGGCTCCGTACTGGCTGGCATCATGGTTCCCGGCATTTACGGCAATATCCACCTGATCATTGGAATCAGCTCCGTTTACCGTTACAGTAACCTTCATGAGTGATTTTGCTGAAGAAGAATCGTTGTCATCGTCCTTGCTGCATGCTGTAAAAATACTTCCCAGTGAAGAAGTAATTAAAAGACCGAAAATAATTTGTTTTGCGTTGGGTGTTCTAAAATTCATGTTTTGTGAAAATTTCTTGGCAACAAATCTAAAGCAGGGAGAAGGGCAGTCCAATACAGAGAAATGAGGATTTTTGTCTACCCATATTTAGGTACATAAGCAGTTATTATTACTTTTTATGTGAATTTTATACTCATAATATCAGTGTGTTATGTAATTTTGTTTTAATTTTTTTCAAATTTCATGCAAGATTTTCCATAAAACGGGTTTTATAGATGAGTACTCACTATAATTAATGTTTAATGTTAAAAAAATAATGAAATGAAGAATTTAATTGTACTTAAAGTTATTACTGTGGTTTTGGCTGTATCAATCATCTTTTCCCTGTTCTCATGCATGAATGAGGACAGGATAGATGTACCGCCTGTAAAGCTCGAAGATATTAATGGGAACTACAGAGGAAGACTGATTACGGTACAGGGAGATCTCAGAAATGAAAAAGTGATAGACTTTAAAGTAAAAAAAGACAGTCTTACATTTCAGGAGTTTCCGGTTAAAGAAATTGTAGAGAAAGTAGTGAGCGATCCGGTAAAAGTACAGGCTGCGCTTACTGCCATGGGAAAGATCAAATATAAAATGAATTATACTTCGGTTTTAAATGCTGATAAAAATTGGGTTGAACTTACTTTTGCTCCCAAAACGCTGGAGCTTCAGATTCCGGTAGATGGAGTGATTAAGAAAACATTAGTTACCATGGAGCCAAAGCAGAAAGGTTATTTTGTAGGATTGGATTATACCCTTAGGTTTGTTTTCGCTGCAGAAAAAATTACTGTGAACGGAACAGAGCTTACTCCTTTTGAGCCTATTACTTATAATTTCCCTTATTGCGTAAAAATTAATTAATACAAAATGGCAGGAATAGATGGTGTTTCCCCGGATGCGGTCTATTTTTGCTTTATAAATGGAATCGGTTGCTAAAAAGCCGGGACTTTTCATACATGGAAGAAAACAAGGAGCAGATTTTGATCAGACGCCTTCTCACGAAGGAAGAAGCTGCCTGGAAAGAACTTTTCGGAACTTATTCCGGAAGTCTTGCCGGGGTCTGTACCCGTTATCTTCCCGGAAAAGATGATGTGCATGATGTTCTGCAAAACAGCTTTATCAAAATGTTCCGGTCCATAGAAACATTTGAATACAGAGGAGCAGGCTCACTCAAAGCCTGGATGATGAGGATTAGCATAAATGAAGCTTTAAAACATATAAAACAGAATTCCGGCATGACCACAGATGCAGACGTGGACGAATTTCCGGATATTGCTAATGATGAGGAGCCTGATCTTGAAGAAATTTCACAGGATGCCATTATGAAAATGATACATTCTCTTCCTGATGGCTACAGAACTGTTTTTAACCTGTTTGTATTTGAAAAGAAAAGCCATAAAGAGATTGCCGGGCTTTTAGGGATCGCAGAAAACTCTTCCGCCTCCCAGTTTCACAGGGCAAAAGGACTGCTTGCCCGGAAAATTAAAGAATATAAAATGTCAAAAGAAGCACAATATGAATAATCAGTGGTTAAATGATCTGCACAGGAAAATGGAAGACCACGAAGAGGATATTCCGGATGGGCTGTGGGATGATATTAAAAATGAGCTTTTTTCAGAAGAGGAAAAATCCGGGATGATAGTGGGAATGATGTCTGAAAACGATGAAAAAGAAACCGGGAAAATTATTTCTGAGAACCGCGGAAGATCCCTTCTGTACCGCATCAGTGGAATTGCGGCCGCTGTAGTGATGCTGTTCTTTACCGGAAAAATGCTGCTGGATATGAATGCTGAGAAAAAAGACCCGCTGATTACAAAAAGAGCCCAAAATGAAAATGACAATAAAAATAATGACTCAAAAGCTACAGAATCTTTAAAGCCGTCAAAGACAGATATTGCAGAATCTGCAAATACAGAATCAGGAGATCAATACAGCGGTCAGGGAAATATACTGCCGGAAAAAATTACTGTTGATAAGCTATTTAAAAATGTCTTCGGTAAAGAAATCATTGATCATAACAGGATATTAGAATCCACAACGAAAGAAAAAAGTTCGGAACTTTTAACGAAAGAACAGCCTTCTGTTTACACTCCGGCTCCTTCTGTAAATGAAAATCCGTGGGTGGAAGAAAAGAAGAAAACAGAAGAAATTTTTAATAATACAGAAGATCATCTTCCGGAAATATATGCCGCTAATAACCCTCAAAAGACTTCCGGAAAAAAGCCCAGAAAATGGATGCTGAGCATGCTTACAGGAAACGTTTCTTCCAACTCACCTGAACAAAAATTTCCGGGCTATACCTCCATGAGTGGAAGTCCTATGGCTTTCAGTGATTTTTGGAGCGCCACTACCGAAACGAATCCGCTTACGGAGGTCCTTCTGGCCAACCAGAGCAAAGAAGTGGAAGCGAGAATAAGACATAAAATTCCGGTCACTTTTGGGCTGTCTATGTATTACAGTCTTGGAAAAAAATGGGGAATAGGAACAGGGGTAAATTATACCAAGCTTATATCTGAGCTTCATTCCGGAAGCAATTCCAATTATATCAAAGGCGAGCAAAGCATTCATTATATAGGAATTCCGGTGCAGGTTAATTATAATATTATTCAGAAAGGACGCTTTACAGGATACGTAACCGGTGGAGTACTTGCCGAAAAAGCAGTGGCAGGGAAGCTTACCACGAAATATATAGTAAATGATGTGGTCCAGGAAACCCAGGAAGAGAAGATCAATATCAAGCCTGTCCAGTTTTCAGTTAATTCTGCAGTAGGACTTCAGATGAAAATTATTGATAAGATCGGGGTATATGCAGAACCGGGAATCGGGTATCATTTCAAAAACGAAAGCGAGCTTAATACCATTTATAAAGAAAAACCATTAAACTTTAATATGAAGTTCGGAATCAGGGTGTTACTGGACTAAAAGTTTTACATAAAAACCAAATCAAACCATAAAATATTTAAATATGAAACCAAAACTAATTTTTTTGGCTGTTCTTTTCATGGCCTTTCTGAATCTAAAAGCACAGTGTAATCCCACCATTACCAGCCCCAGACTTGGGGTGCAGTTTGCTGATAAGATCGTCTTCTGCAACAGCGAAACGGAAACCCTTTCCACTCAAACCTTCGGAAGCTACCAGTGGTATAAACAGGAATGGACATGGCAGACCCCAAATACCAATCCCTGGGTTGCTGTTCAGGGAGCGACTTCACAAACATTAACCATCAATGGAACGGATGATCAGCTGTACTATTTTAAAGTAGCCGTTACCCAAGGAGATTGTATCGCAGAAAGTCCTGCGGTGATGGCAGACGGATTTGCCTATGCGCTTCCAGCAATGATCAGTACCATGACTCCCGGAACTTTCGAAGTGGTAGGGCAGGGAGAGCTTAATGTATGTAACGGAGCCTCTGTAAAATTCGATGATGCCTTTCCTGTCCTGTATGGAAAGCACGTCTGGTACCGGTGTGCTCCCAATAGTCCGCCGCCTTCTCCAGGAGATCCTTGTGTGATTAATGGGGTGACAGGAGACACTTATATTGCCACCCAATCCGGAGAATACGGATTTTACGCATGCACCGAATATTGCCCGGACCAGTGTGAATTTTTAGGAACCGGAAACTTTGTGAAAGTGAATTTCGGCAACTGGGCATTCTGCAATCTTGGGACTGATGAAACAAAACCCAAGGACAACAGCCTCAAAATTTATCCGAATCCTACCGCACAGTTCCTTTATATCGGAAAAGAGTCGGATAAGGTGTACAAGGAGATTTCCATTATCGATATGTCCGGAAAAAGAGCTCTTCAAAAAAGCAATCACCGTTTTAATGAACCGTTGGATGTGAGTGCACTGGTTCCCGGGAATTACATCATTGTTTCCACAGATTCCGAAGGAAATACCTATAAGAATAAGTTCATAAAGAAATAAATAATATCCATCCTGAGTTAGTTTTTTTTAATCGCTGATAAGCCGGTACAGAGTGTGTCTGTACCGGTTTGTCTTTTTTGTGGATTTTTTTTCAAAAACTTACCTGGAATCATAAAAACATAAGTTTTAAAACGGATTTTTTGAAAAAATATATTATTTACTTTTACAAAAAACACAATCATGCTGGTAAAAATTTACGGGAGCGCAATCCACGGGGTTGCCGCGCAGACCATTACCATTGAAGTCAATGTAGATACCGGAGGAGTAGGCTACCATCTTGTGGGGCTTCCCGATAATGCCATTAAAGAAAGCAGTTACAGAATCTCTGTGGCATTGAGAAATGTAGGTTTTAAAATCCCGGGAAAGAAAATTACCATCAATATGGCGCCCGCAGATCTTCGCAAAGAAGGGGCGGCATACGATCTCAGCATAGCCATTGGAATTCTGGCAGCCTCAGACCAGATCCTCGCAGAAAATATTCAGAGCTATATCATCATGGGTGAGCTGTCGCTGGATGGCAGCCTTCAGCCCATAAAAGGAGTGCTTCCTATTGCTATTCAGGCACGGGAAGAAGGCTTTAAAGGCATTATCCTGCCCATGCAGAATACCCGTGAAGCTGCTATCGTAGACAATCTTGAAGTGTACGGAGCAGAAAATATAAAAGAAGTTATCGATTTTTTTAACGAAGGGAAACCTATTAAAAGGATAGAACTCGATACCAGAAAAGAATTTCAGCAGAAAATGAATGATTTCCCATTTGATTTTTCTGAGGTTAAAGGCCAGGAAACGGCAAAAAGAGCGATGGAAGTAGCGGCGGCCGGCGGACATAACATTATTTTGATCGGCCCTCCCGGTAGCGGAAAAACAATGCTGGCCAAAAGAGTTCCCGGAATTCTGCCTCCTTTGACCCTGAAAGAAGCTCTGGAAACTACAAAAATCCATTCCGTAGCAGGTAAAATGGGAGCGGAAACATCACTCATGACGGTGAGACCTTTTCGTTCCCCGCATCATACTATTTCAGATGTTGCTTTGGTAGGAGGGGGAAGCTATCCACAGCCCGGCGAAATTTCTCTGGCTCACAACGGAGTTTTGTTTCTGGATGAAATGCCGGAATTTAAAAGAACCGTTCTGGAAGTTATGAGGCAGCCGCTTGAAGACCGCGAAGTAACCATTTCCAGAGCCAGGTTTACCGTAAATTATCCTGCGAGCTTTATGCTCATCGCTTCCATGAATCCCAGTCCCAGCGGATTTTTCCCTGATGATCCGGGCAACACCTCATCTGTGTATGAAATGCAGCGGTATATGAATAAACTTTCAGGTCCTTTATTAGATAGAATTGATATTCATATTGAGGTTCAGAAGGTTGAATTTGAACAGTTGACGGAAAAAAGAAAAGGAGAAAAAAGTTCAGAGATCAGGGACCGTGTGTTGAAAGCTCGCAGCATTCAGAATGAACGCTATAAAGATCTTAATATCAGTTATAATGCCCAGATCGGGCCAAAAGAAATTGAAAAATTCTGCGCTCTGGATGATACTTCATTTAATCTCATCAAGATGGCTATGGAGAAACTTAATCTTTCGGCCAGAGCCTACGACCGTATTTTAAAAGTGGCCAGAACAGCTGCTGATCTGGAAGGAACCGAAAATATCCTTTCGCATCATATTTCAGAAGCTATACAGTACAGAAGCCTGGACCGGGAATTCTGGAATGTTTGATTTCGATATTCTCAAAAATAATAATTTAAGATTTCATTTTTTATTAAATTGGAAAATACTTTTTATTTCCACATTTATAAAATTGAAATGACCTTAATTCACTTTGCTATAAGTCAAAAGATAAAAATTAATCCACAGTTCTAATTCTCAGTGACGGGAAAAATTTAAGCATTGTTAGTCTTCATTGTTAAATATTATGTTAAATTTGATTACCAAATTTTTAAAAATATTGCATTATGAAAGAAAAATTAATCAATACGACTTAGTGCTTTCATCTTTAACAGCAAAGACAAAGAATGAATTCTATTTTTTGTTAGGGATCCTGTAATAGACTGTTTTTTCAAATAGGTCTAGAGTTCTGCTATAACGCAGATCATCGGAATTGATCATCAAACCAAACCAAAAAAAACTAATATGCCAAATACAACATCAACGCCATCGGGCCAGCCCGTTGGTTTACCCGTCCTTTTGTCTCCTGAAGACAGAGAAAAAATGCTCAACGAGTTCAATACAACCAATTGGGTGTACTCCAAAGAAGAAACACTGCTTTCTCTTTTCAAAAAACAGACGCTTCTCCATCCGGATCATCCGGCTGCAATTTATCGGCATCTCCAGATCAGCTACAGAGAACTTGATGAGAAAAGTAATCAGCTGGCCAATATCCTGCTTCAGAAAGGAATAAAAGAAGGAATGTTTGTTCCCGTATGGCTGGACCGTTCATTAGAGTGGCTGGTTGCTATCCTCGGAATTGTAAAGACCGGAGCAGCCTATGTGCCTATTGATCCGTCTTATCCCGTAAAGCGTGTAGAATTTATTCTTGCAGACACCTCAGCTGAAATCCTGATTACTGATACTACACGAGGAAATTCATTAACAACAGGGATTAGCACAGAAATTTTTAATCCGGATCAGGAAAATCTTTCCCAAGCCTCCCCGGAACAGCCTCATATTACTTTGCATCAGGATGCATTAGCTTATACAATTTACACTTCGGGGTCCACCGGAACTCCGAAAGGGGTTATGATTACCCATCACAGCATTCAGCATCTGGTGACCTGGCACAACCAGTATTTTCATGTTGATCAAACCTCACGCCTTACTCTTGTTGCAGGACTGGCCTTCGACATCTCAGTCTGGGAAACCTGGTCGGCATTGGCGGCTGGTGCAATACTTTTTATCGCAGACAATGAAGACCGGACTGGAGGGCAGGAACTTGTGAATTTTTTCCGTAAAAACAGAATTACACACGGATTTGTTCCCTCTGTTCTTGTTCCTTCTTTTGTTGAAAAATCTCAAAGCAGCAACGATCTTACGCTGAGGTACCTTTTTACCGGTGGTGAAAAGCTTAAACCCGTCCTGACAAGCGAATTAAACTATGAATTGATTGATTATTACGGCCCTACAGAGTGTACGGTGTATGCAACTTTCAAAAAAGTGAAAGATGTAAACGGACAATATGTGTCTTCAATCGGGAGACCCGTTGCCAATGCAAAGGCTTATATTTTAAGCGAACATCAGGAATTGCTGCCCGTGGGAGCTACCGGAGAACTGTACATTGGAGGAAATCTTCTGGCTAAAGGATATCTTAATAATGAAGAACTTACAGCGTCCAGATTTGTTCACAATCCATTCAGGGAAAATGAAAAGCTGTACCGTACCGGAGACCTTGCCCGCTGGAAACCGGATGGAGAGATTGAGTTTTTAGGAAGAATAGACAATCAGGTGAAAATTCGTGGTTTCCGGATAGAACTGGGCGAAATCGAACGCACGCTTATACGTCTGGAAGGCATACACGAAGCGGCAGTAATTACCAATGATCATGAAGGAAGCAATAAATATATAGCAGCTTTTATTGTCCCAAAACCAAGTGAAAAAATAGATACAGCCAGGGTAAGACAGCAGCTGAAAGAAGAACTGCCGGGCTATATGATTCCCGCTCAGATCATCAGTATTGAGAAAATACCTCTTACTGCCAACGGAAAAACAGATAACCATTTCCTGAAGGAGCTTGCCGGCAAAGAAGCGAAAGAACTCATCGCTACAGAGCCACCGACCAACGAAACGGAAAGGATTATTGCAGACATCTGGGCAGAGGAATTGGGACGCCCGGTGATTAATATTACAGACAATTTCTTTGATATTGGCGGAAATTCACTTCTTGTGGCTATCGTTGCTACAGAATTGAATTCGAAATTTGAGACGAAGGTTTACATGCGGGATATTTACCAGTTTCCTGTGCTTAAGCAGCTCGCCGATGAATTGATTTCCAGAGCAAAAAAAGTCCGTGAAGCTCTTCCTGAAGAAGATGTGGAACCTTATGTTGCCTTGCAGCAGGATGTTTATCTGGCTCCGGGAACCGTTTTTGCAGGAGGTTTTGATCCGAAGCAGCTGGAAAATCCTAAAGCTATATTTTTAACAGGCGTAACGGGATTTGTAGGAATTCATCTGCTTCAGGAGCTTCTCGATACAACCCAGGCGGATATTTACTGTCTTGTGCGGGCTCAGGATGAATTTCATGCTATTGAGAAAATAGACCGTTGTTATCATCAGTTTCATATCGTCCGGAATGAAGCACAAAAACCACGGATTATTCCTGTGATAGGAGATTTGTCGCTTCCGTCGTTAGGTCTTTCTGACGAAAAGTTTAAAAGCCTGGCAGGTATGCTGGATCTTATTTATCATTCAGGCAGCTCCGTTAATTTTATTGAGCCCTATTCCTATATGAAAGCCCCGAATGTGGAAGGATTAAGAGAAATTATAAAACTCGCAGGTGCAGAAAGAACCAAATGTCTGGCCCTGCTGTCTACTATTTCCGTTTATAGCTGGGGACATGTATTCACGGGGAAAAAAGTGATGCTGGAAAGTGATGATATTGGGCAGAATCTGATGTCTGTAAGTAAAGACATCGGTTATGTAAGAAGTAAATGGGTGATGGAAGCTGTGGCAGATCTCGCGGCTAAAGAAGGTCTTCCTTTGATCACCTATCGTCTCGGTTATGCCATGTGTCACAGTGAAACAGGTGCCAGTGCACCTTATCAATGGTGGTCCGGACTGGTGAAAAACTGTGTTGAATTTAAATCTTATCCTTTATTGAAAGAATTAAGGGAAGGATTGATCACGGTAGATTATATGACGAGATCCATGGCCCATATCACAAAGAATAAAGAGGCAGTCGGTAAAAAATTCAACCTCATCGCAAGGCCTGAAACCAATCTCACCCTGGAAAATTTCTTCGACCTTCTGAAGAAATACTATCCGTTTACATTGGAAGGCCTTCCGTATAAAGAATGGAGAAAACAGTGGGAAGATGACAGCAGAAACCGTCTCTATCCGCTTACCAGCCTGTTTAAGGATAATATGCATGAAGGACTTTCCACGGTAGAACTCTATCAGGACACTTATGTCTGGGATTGCTCGAACGTTATTCAGTTTCTGGAAAATTCCGGAATTGAGGAGCCGGTATTTGATAAGAAAATGCTGGATTCTTATCTGAAATACTTAGGAATTGAAGCCATATAGTCCTTGTTTTTAGCATAAATACCAGACAGCGGAACTGTCTGGTATTTTAATGAATTGAATCTGAATGCTTTTCTGGATACTAATCAACCGTTACTTTTATAATATTCTGTACTGCAGGAACCGGGAATACATTTCCAACTTTAGCGATAGCTTTATTTTCACTCTGCGGTGTGCCTCCGAATAAAGCCTGTCTGTTTCCTGCTCCGGGATATTGGTCCACACCCGTTCCGGAATCAAAAAGTGAGGTTTTTGAGGTAAGATCGCCTTTTGTATTGGCATCAATGCTTTGTTCATTAGCATAAAACCAGTCATTGGAAAAACCAAACATCGTTACATAAGCTATTTTATCTCCGGGTGCAGCTGTAAACTGAGTCATAACCTTGCTTCCCGGAGCTACAGGTGCATTGCCTGCAATATAAACTCCCTTAACGTTCGGTAATGTTTTAAGGCTGTTCTGAAGTTTTGAAACATTTCCCATCTGAGCAATTTCTTTTAAGCCTTTTCCTGCGTCCGTTTGTCCCAACTCGTATACAGGATTCTTATCACCACTATAAACAACAACCAAAGCAGGGGAGAGCCCCGTCATAATCCCTGTGTTTGCATTAAGTTTAGTCACCATTTTATTGATATTTCCCATTTGAGCAATATCTGTAATTTCAGGATTTGACAAAGTATTTGCTGTGAAAAAAGGAGTGCTGTTCAGAAGCTGCATTCCGTTATAATTTGAAACAGCCCATACTCCTGGCGAAAATGGAGTTTCGTTGGCTGTTCCTCCGGAATTATTGCTGATGGTTAAAGTAAATTCTGAAGACACCTCATTATAGGAAAGATTCAGTTTCATCAGCTGGGAAGCATTCACATTCGGAACGGGAGCAATAAGGTTGCTTTCCGGCAGCCCGGTAGTATTGTTTTTTGTTCCGTTGTCCCACAATAAAACCTCTGAAGAAACATCTCCCGTGATGGCATTTCCATTATTGTCAAAAAGCTTAATTCCGGGTTGCTTAGAGGCAAAAAACCAGTCTTTAGAGGCGCCATACATGGTTGCGAACATCAGCGATTGTGCTTTTCCTGCACTGAATGTAATGGAAACCGACTGCCCCGGTAAAATCACTGGATTTCCTGTCCCCTGAAAACTTCCGCTTTGAACAAAATCTTTTGCTGCAGTTACATTTTCAAAGGTAATGGTTCTTTGGACAGAACTGCTTCCCATCATCATATCATCATCGTCACTGCAAGAAGTAAGGATAAAAGCAGCTGCAATTCCTAATGCCAGTGACGCTGTTTTGAATACTGTTTTTTTCATAAATAAAATTTTTGTTATTATTATTTGTTACATAACTACTGTCGGGAAGGTTGGTAAATCCTGACAGGAATTTATTCATTTTATTTTAACTGATTGAAAATCAGTTAATTTGTTTTTTGTCTGGAATTTTATTAAATCTATTTTTACATTTTTTATATAATGATTGGTAAGTGATTAAAAATCAGGCTGTAATTTTATTATGTAATAAATTATTTCTACATTTAGAGAAATAAAGCGTTACCCGAAAAGCTTACAGAGTAGGGATCACAGAATTAATAACTACATATGAAAAATCTAAAAAAATTAACAAGAGAAAACATGAGATCTGTAAATGGTGGATTTGCATGCTACTGCGGCAGCGTGTATAAAGGAGAATATACATCCGTTTCGGCATGTGCCAGTGCGTGTGGAGTAAGTACAGGAACTACGACGACTACCAACCCGTCTCCAACGACGACCACTACACCATCTACATCTGTATTTACAAAGTAACTAAAAAGAAATACTTTTTTTAAACTGCCCTTAGCTTAGCTTTGGGCAGTTTTTATATTAGCAATAAATTATAATACGTCGGGTTTTGTCGTTGTGGCGGGTGATATTTGCAGTATAGATAGATAAGTAGGAAACTGGCCATCAATACTTTTTATCCTATCTGAAATCAAAAATCAAAATATGAATACAACAGACGAAATTATTTTATTGACAGACGAATTTACCGGATTGGAATATTCGTGGAGAAAAACAGGTGTTGCAGATAGCACAGTAAATAATGTATTAACTAAGAATATTGGAACATATAAATATGAAAGAATATTCGAAGTGGCAGATGTAAGATGGTGGGGGATAAAAGGAGATGGTACTGATGAAAGTGCCACTTTGAATCAGGTGTTTTCAGATATTAAAGACAATAAGAAGGTAAATGAAGTTGCATTTTACGGACTGGAGAAAGTTTTAATAAATTCAACCATTAATATTCAGCGTGGCGATCTTATTATTGATGGTAAAAATTGCTTTATCTCAAGTACCCATGAGACGGATGTTCTTTTATTTAATATTGACAATACAAAAGATATTTATAAAGCTAATAACATTCACATTAAAAACTTCCTGACAAGTAATGTTCCGGAGGCTCAGACATTTCTTAAAGCAAAAGAAAGCCATTATTTAAGAGTTACAGATTGTCGATTTGACGGAATGAAACTTGGATTTGATTTGGAAGAATGCTACTTCACGAAATTAAACGCTATTTATTTTCATGGAACGCATCAGGCATTTAAGTTTTATAAAGCAACAAATGCTTTCAACGTTACAAACGTGAAAATACATGGCGGCGGAATTCCATCAGAAATTATTAATACAACTACCGGCGGAAATATTTCAGGATGTAGTTTTGAGGATGCTTCAGGACGTCTGCTAATAGACAGAAGTTTCGGGATTAATATTACCGGAAACTACTTCGAAGGGCATAATGAAAACAAAGTAGATACGTATATTAAACTCAGTTTAAGTGCAAGATATGAAAATGTAGCGGGGATTAATATTGCCGGAAATTTATTTTATACCGGAGCTATGCAGGCGATTAAATTAGATAATGTAGCCGGTATTTCCATCACCGGAAATTATATCGGAACATTGCATGCTCTTAATTTGAGTGGAAACGGTGATTCTACCCAAAGAAATATCAACTACAGTGGTAACGCATGGAGATATTCTCCTTCCCTTCAGGTGGGAATACCGGTAACACAGGCTTCCGAATACATAGGTGAGTATGATGGAGGAAGAGCAAATGCTTCCCCGGAATGGAATGTGCCGGTTATCTTTACCCCACAGGCTTTTCATGCCAGATTTTTTGAAGATGGAGATCATCAGCTTGCCGCGACTGCAATTGATGCTGTTACAACAGCCAATTATATGACGCATACCTGGCAGACTAATGGTCAAAAGACAGAAGCTTATCTGAATGGATCTGTAAATTTACTTCAGAAAAAATACTTTAATGCCAGCGAAGCTAATGCAATTCCAATTGAGCCTTTTGGTTTTGGAAGCACCTTAGGAACTTTAATGCTTCAAAACGATTCCGGGCAGTTTGCTATGTTTTTATGGCAGAGGAATATCAGCACGAATATTAATAAAGGATATTTTAAACAGGTTGTAAACGACCTGGGCGTTACAGTTGTTCATGATAATGGGCAAATTACCATTACGAATGGAGGTACACCACAATATCTTAAGGCAGAATTGAAAGTATAAATCATTGAAGGAGTTTGAACATTCAAGCTCCTTTTTTTACTTCAATAATCTACTTGATATCATTGAATTGAAAATATTTTAAGACTGCCCAAGGCAAAAGCTACGGGCAGTTTTATTTTAATACTTTGTAAGCGGTTTATTTATGAAAATGAAATTAATTGGCATGAAATTGATGAATACTTTTTAATTTTATACCACACCAATACTATATGGAAGAAGCCTATGAATATCTGAAAGCCAATTTCGAAATCACAGAAGCTGATTGGGAAATTATAGCCTCAAAAATGGTCGAAAAGAGGTTTAAGAAAAAAGATATTCTCCTTGCGCCGGGAGAACAGGAAAATGTACTTTCGTTTTTATCTAAAGGAATGCTGAGGTTTTTTATTCCTACAGGAGAAGACAAAGACAATGATATCACGTATGATTTTATGTTCGAAAAAAAGTTTTTTGCCGCAGATGAATCTTTTTTAACCAGAACTCCTTCGCTTTACGGGATAGAAGCCTTGTCGGATATCGTTCTTTACAGATTTACTTATGAAGATCTTCAGGATATTTATGCAAAAACGGGAACAGCAGACCGTATTGGAAGAATTGCCCATGAAAGGCTGTTTCTTGAAAGATCCCACAGATTATATACATTCCTGAGGTTCTCTGCAAAAGAAAGGTATGAAAATCTGGTAAAGGAAAACCCTGCATTGATTCAGGAGATTCCACAAAAATATATTGCTTCTTACCTGGGAATAACTCCACAGGCGCTGAGCAGAATCAGAAGACAAATTTATTAACATTTGTTCATTGCCTGCTTCTAAATGTCGGCCTATTTTTGTCCCGATTTTTTAAACAACAAAAATAAAAAGACACACATGACACTTTTAAAACACTTTGGATTTTATTTATTTTTTATCAGCACGACTACATTAGCACAAGTAGGGATCAGTACTCCCAATCCACAAGGAACCTTCCATGTAGATGGCAACAAAAACAATTCTCAGTCTGGAATTCCTTCTGCTGACCAGATGGCCGACGACTTCGTTGTAACCAAAACGGGAAATGTAGGAGTAGGAACACTGTCTCCATCTGTAAAACTGGACATATCCACATCTGGTACTCCTGCGTCTCCTGTTGCAGGCATTAAAATCACGGACGGTCAGCAGGGAAAGAGCAAGGTTCTTACTTCTGATGAGAATGGAGTAGGTTCATGGAAAAGGCAAAGCCTGGAACTTGTGGTAGGAACAATGGGAGCCGGATACAATCTTCATTTTGTATCTGACTTCTTCTATAGCCAAACAGGGTCCAGCATCACACTTCCACCGGGAAAATGGCTTGTTACGGTGAATCTTTTAGCCGTAAACAATCAAAATGCTGTTTTGGATGCGGATGATTATATCTGGTTCAGATCAACTTTTTCAGATTCGCAGCTTACGGCAAGCAAAAGCCCTGATATTATAGGTACGGCCGATAAGGTGAGCGGAATGTTACAGGGACCTGTTCCTGCCAATGCTTTAAAATATAATATTGCCAATGGACAGGTTGTTATCAATAATCAGTCTCAAACGGCTAAAACCTATTGGCTGATTGTTGGTACTGCAGAAGTAATCGGAAGCCCAAATCCTTCAGTTTATCTGGATCGTTTAGGCGGATCCACCTGGGGCGAAAATATTATTTCAGCGGTACCGATACAGTAAAAACACATTGATCAGAAAAAATTTATTGCCTAAGGGGATTTAGAGATTATCTAAATTCCCTTTTTTCCGTTCAGGATCATTTCTATCATCTTAATCTTTCTGTTCTCTCTGGTTTCAGATTTCTTGGCTTCCTCTATCCAGCGGATATATTCCTTTCTGTGGGTATAGCTCATGGCTTCAAAAAGTTTTTTCGCCTCGGGATTTTCATTAAAAACCAATGCAACATCTTCTGCAATTTCAACCGTTCTTTCTTCTTTGTCCTCAATAAGAGAAACAAAAACCTCATCACCGAAGTTTTTCCCAAGTTGTTTCCGCACCTCCTGTGTAAGGCCCAAAATATGACAGGCGGACTTCATTTTAGCAAGGCTTCCGCGGTATTCCACTTTTTGATCAAATGTAGCTTTAATTTTCACCTGGCCTTTTTTATTGAACAGCTCTTCTGTAGAAAACGGAAATTCTACAAAAGCCGCATTCATGTCACCGTTCTGCTTTATAATTCCGGTGAATTCTATTCCTTTGTTCATAGTAATGATTGAATACTCAAAAATAAAAAAACCGTGAATGCAAATTCACGGTTTTCAAAAATATATCAGAGAAGATTATTTTTTCTTTTTGGTTTTCTTAGGCAATTCAGTAGTCCCCGAATTTTTAGTCTTTGTATCAGCAGGAGTGTTTTCTCCTCTTACAAGCTTCAATTCGTCGATCAGTCTTCTTGCCCCTGCATATTTGTCAATAGTCCAAAGAACGAAACGTACATCTACGTTGATCGTTTTCTGCCACTCCTGCTCAAATACGATATCACCGCTTAATGCCTCGCTGTTTCCATCGAATGCAATACCGATAAGGTTTCCGTCCCCGTCAATTACAGGAGAACCGGAGTTACCACCCGTAATATCATTGTTCGAAAGGAAGTTTACAGGCATATATCCTGCAGCATCAGCATACTGACCGAAATCTTTAAGGTTATAAAGGTCGATCACTCTTTGTGGAAGATCAAATTCCTCATCACCTTTCTTGTATTTTCCTACAAGACCAGTCATATCAGTATAATAGTTATCCGTAACACCGAAGTAGTTTCTGTCTGTTCTCACAGGAAGTTTATCTACAGTTCCGTAAGTTAATCTCATCGTAGAGTTAGCATCCGGGTAGAATTTTTTCTCAGGCATAGCTTTCATTAATCCTGCAAGGAAAAGACGGTTGTTTTTGTTGAAGTTATCATCAACTTTAGCATATCTTTCCATGCTCATTTTTTGATCAGCAACAATTCCGTTGGCGATTTTCCAAAGTGCATCCGCATCCAGTTTTAATGGATCAGGATTCAGTAAGA
The DNA here is from genome assembly GCF_016745235.1 of Chryseobacterium endalhagicum. GTDB lineage: Bacteria > Bacteroidota > Bacteroidia > Flavobacteriales > Weeksellaceae > Chryseobacterium > Chryseobacterium endalhagicum. The sequence continues at coordinate 557,382 of NZ_JAELVM010000002.1, forward strand.
AATTCGTAGCAGAAGTTTTGTTGGCGAAAATTGAAGAATAAGCTACGTTAGAAAGAGTTTTAGAATCTAATCCTAAAATAGTAGCAGATGCAACATCCTTATTGGTCACTCTTGATTGGTAAAGACCAGCCATAGAAGCCAGCATTTCCCCTTCCAGAGATGGATTGAAGTTTTCATAAGCCGCTTTGATCGCCGCTTCTGTTTTAGCTTTCATCGCCAATCTTCCCTGCATATCCTGAGCAGCATACGCTTTAAGAACAGATCCAACTTGTAGGGCAAGAGTTACATATTTTGCATTTCTTGAGAACTGTGAAGCATAGTTTCTTTCAACATTTCTCTCAGAAACCTGCTTGTAGTAAGCGCCAATGTCTTCTAAAATACCGTCGTATTCAGTATTTCCTGGCATTGCAGACCATTTTCTGTATGTATCTTCAATCTTCTGCTTGTCAGTGATTGTTCCGTTTTTCTCAACCGCATCAATAGTTCCCTGTCTGTTTTTCCAGTAGTTGGCTACAGAAGCATATTGAGACGCATAGTTAAGCTGAGTGGCTTTATCCTTGTCCATATACTTCTTCATAACATCCATAGCCAGTTTCGAAGCTTCTACCCAAGCCGGATAGTCTTTACCTACCATCTGCTGGATTCCGTACGATGTAAGGTAACGGTTCGTTCTTCCCGGGTATCCTAAGATCATAGAGAAATCTCCAGGCTTGATTCCTTTAAGGGAAACAGGAAGGAAGTGCTTAGGCTTCAATGGAACGTTTCCTGGAGCATATTCTGCAGGATTTCCTGCTGCATCTCCATATACTCTGAATACCGTGAAGTCAGCAGTATGTCTCGGCCATTCCCAGTTATCCGTATCACCACCGAATTTACCCAATGATGAAGGAGGTGCCCCTACCAATCTGATGTCTTTGTAATCCTGGTATACGAAATAGTAGAATTCATTTCCGTTGAAGAAATCTCTTACCACTACAGTATATTTTCCGTTTTCAGAGTTTTCAGTCTGGATGGCTTTTGTTTCAGCATCAATAACTGCTTTTCTCTCTGCTCCGGTCATATTGTTGTTTAGCTTGGAATTGATTCTCTGCGTAGCATCATCCATTCTTACTAAAAATCTTACATAAAGATCTTTTGCATTGAATTCATCCTTCTGCTTCATAGCCCAGAATCCGTTCTTCAGATAATCTTTTTCCGGAGTGGAAGCTGCAGCTACAGCACCGTAACCACAGTGGTGGTTTGTGAAAATAAGTCCTTTATCAGAAACAATTTCCCCGGTACAGAAGCCTCCGAAGCTTACAATAGCATCTTTTAAGCTTGAATTGTTTACCGAATAAATTTCTTCAGGTGTCAGATGCAGTCCTTCTTTTTGCATATCGACCCCGTTAAGTCTTTTGATGAGCATTAACAGCCACATCCCCTCATCCGCCCTCATCTGAGCAAAGCCCAATAAGAAAGTGAACAGTAGAAATAGTCTTTTCATTTTATAAAATAATTTTTGTGTCGCTAATTTACTAATTTTTACGATATTCTGTCCCGGAATGGTATGAAAATGGGTGGATAATTCACATGAAAAAAATACTTGTAGCATTTTTTGCAATTTTACTTTTAGGAACCATTGCCGGATGTTCATCTGTTCCGGAAAAAAATCCGGCGCTTCAAAGACAGTGGATGCTCGTAGCTTTCGGGAATTTCTCCAAAGAAGAACTGATTAAAAATAAGGCTGAGATCAACCTGACAGGGGTAATAGATAAAGGCAAAATTAAAGGGAGTGCCCACATGGGCTGCAATAATATGTTCTTTACTTCCGAGTTTAAAAAAGGCGGGAAAGTGCAGATTTCCGGAGTCGGAAGTACCTTGAAAGCTTGTCAGAATATGGAGCTGGAAACAGAATTCGGTCAAAAGTTTGATAAAATGACCAGTTATTCCATACAAGGGCATTTTCTCACATTGTCTGATGACAGCGGGAATTCTATGAAATTTGTTGCTGCTGACTGGGATTAAGAAGCTATTTTGAATTAAATCTATTACAAAGCGCTAAACCTTATAGGTTTTTAAAACCTATAAGGTTTGAAGGACTCAATAAGAACAATAAAAATATTATCCTAAAAAAGAAAAAAGTCCGCACTGAGCGGACTTTCTGCTTGAAATCTGGTTGCGTTATCAGTTTTTTGGGATTGTTTTCTTTATTTCCTGCAGGGTTGCCGTATTGGGCAGGCCTGTGACATTGCTATTTGTGTTCCTAGAATGCGATGCTGTACGGGATGCTGCCTGTCTGTTGGGAATAGACGCTTTTATTTCAGCTAAAGTAGCAGTATTGGGCAGCAGTTTCCCTGAGTTATTATTTGAATTGGATGCGGGGGCTTTGGTTTGCTGTTTTTTCACCTCAAGTCCCTGTTCTGAAGCCAGAGTGGTTACATTCTGCTTTTTGGGAGCGTTCTCCTGGGCTGTTTTTGCCAGTTGGGCTTCCTGTTCTCTGAGCTGCTTCACGACCTGGGCCTGATCTTCAGATTCCTGGGCTTTCCTGTTTTCCTGGGCATAAATAGATACACTCAGTACTAAAAATGCGATGGTATATAGTGATTTCATGATAGTTTATTTAATGTTGACCAATACTTTAATTTTACCGGTGGAATTCTGATCATAATCCTGAAGAGCCTTTCCGATCACCTGTCCGATTTTTACTTTTCTAGGATTTGCTCTCATGGCAGTTCCCGGTTTCGATGAGGTAACCAGAAGATCCCCTCTTTTAATCTTTCCGCCTTCCAGACAAACTTTTGTAGGAATGACACCAATGACACCCATCGGAACCTTTCCTGATAGATCAGCATCAATATTTTCTTCCGTTAAAAGAACGCCGGGTTTTGTAGCGTAAACTCCTGCTACAAGGGTAGAATAAGGCTTGGATGATTTCTCTACCGTACGGTCGGAATCTGTGGAGATGATTAAAATATCACCAGGCTCATATTCCGAAGAATTTCCTTCCACATCAAATACTTCCGCTACGTCGGCACCACTGTTTTGAGTTCCGCCATTGAAGAAACCTCTTCCCGCTTTATTGATACGGGCTACATTGACTGAGGCACTCTGATAGACCGAAATATTTCCTGATGGGCCCTGATGGTTGACAAGCAGGGTAGATCCGGTACCAGTCGTCGTTACATGAACCACCGGCTGCCCGTTGGCATTATTGAAGTTGGCGAATCTTCCCGCTTTACCTGTACCGAAATTCGGGATAAAGCCTGAAATGGCATTTCCGTTTCCATCACATGATGCTTCCACACCATCACCGGTACCACCGGCATTGGCTGTGATACCATTTCCGTTTCCGTCTGTAAGCGCAAGTAAAGCCGGACCGTTACCACTGGCATTGGAAGAATAAAACAGACCTGCATATCCTCCTGTTCCTGATGACAGCCCATAAATACCCGCAGTACCGAAGTTGGCAAACATGGAATTCACTTCCCCTTTTACTGCCGGAGAAGTACCTGTAGTACGGTTGACCATAAAGTTACCTGCAGTACCATTCCCGACAGTTTTCACAGAAATTACATCGTTCTCATTATCTTCATTAAAAATTTCGAATCTTCCTGCACGTCCTTCGGAAAAGGTTGGAACCCACGCATAAATGGCATTTCCCGCACCATCCACATTGGTTTCAACACCGTTTCCGTCTTTTCCTGCATTGGCAGTGATGGCATTTCCGTTTCCATCAGTTAAAGCAATTAATGAAGCTCCGTTTCCGGCAGGGTTTGATGCGTAAAATAAACCTGCCCGTCCTCCTGTTCCGGACGAAATTCCAAAAATACCTGCAGCTCCGAAGTTTCCGAATATGGTATTCACTTCACCTCTTACTGCAGCGCCGACACTGTTTGTATTATCCACTAAGAAAGAAGCAGCGTTACCCTGGGTATTATCCGGAATATTTCCGTTACCGTTGGTTTCTACCTCAAATACATTGTTGATTTCATTGGTTGCATTAAAGTTTTCAAAACGTCCTGCACGGCCTTTACTGTTGTTTAATCCTACCTGTCCTAAAACCCCGACACCTGTTCCGGTTGCATTCGTAGCAACAAAGCCTCTCACCCCATAACCTCCGCCATCATTTCTTCCTACTACCGCTCCGGCTATATCACTGGTTGTTCTTCCTACTACTGCTTCACCGGCTCCGTTATTGTCTCCTATAATACCTGCAGAAGTCTGCGCAGAGGTGATACCATGAACCGCAAAACCGCTGCCTGTCGAGCTGATAACCCCGGCCCCGTTTCCGGAAGAGGAAACATTAATGACCGTTCCGTTTCCAACCGTATTGGCATTAAGTACACTATTATTGTTGGCATTATTGAAAATGGACATACTTGCTGCAACCCCATTGTTACTGGTTGCGGTAAGACCTGTTCCTGTATTACTGTTGGCATATACCCCGGTTCCATTTGCTGATGAATTTCCGTACACTCCGAGACCGTTGGGAGTAACCCCGTAAACGCCCCATCCGCTTCCGTTCTGGCTTCCCCAGACACCGACCCCTAATCCTCCGGTTCCGTTATTGATCCCGCGGACACCGCTGGAAAATCCTCCGGGTGATACGCTGTTGACAATTCCTCTTACCGAAGCGATGCTGGAGGTGGTGGTATTGTTGACTCCTTCCACAGAAGTTCCGTCACCATCATTGATCAGTGAGAACAGCGTAGAGGCATTATTGACGGTATTGGTGTAGGGAATGGTGAAGTTTCCTCCCGTTCCTCCCGCAGATTTGGCATACATGGCGTAAGGAACACTGAGTAGCTGGCTTGTTCCTGCTATCGTGTAATTGGTACCGCCCGCAGGGTCAGTTTCAGTTTTTAAATAATAGCTTCCAACCGGCCAGTCTATGGCAGCAAAAGTTCCTGACAGTACAGTTCCTGTTCCTATTTCCATGCTGATAAGCCCGTTGGCATTTGTATTTCCGGTCAGTCTTTCAGAATAGACCAGTGTTCCGGCAGGAGAGCCCTGGAGAACACTTACTTTTACAGCAATGGCCTGATTGGTTAGCAGCTGTCCGGAGCCGTTTCTCATGACGGCCTGGTAGCTCATTTTTTCCGGAGCCTGCGCATGACCCATAAATAGGCCCAGCATGATCCCCAGGGAGAGTAATATTTTTTTCATGGCGTTATTTTTTTATGACTTTAAATGTTTTTAGGTTTTCCCCGTTCTGGTTGAGCCTGATAATATAGACTGCTGAAGGAAGAGAGGACAGATCAAGCTCAGATTTTGACTGTGAGATCACGTCTTTTTTTATCATTTTCCCTTGAGCGTCAAACAATTGGTATTCCGATCCTTTATAGGGAGCTGAGGTAAAATCTATGTACAGATAATCTCTGGTAGGATTCGGATAAAGTAAAATACCTTCCTGTGCTGTTACGGTTTCATTCGTAGAAAGTGTGGTGATTTCGTAGGCTTGTTGTACGCCTTCCAACACCTGAGAATTGGGTCCTTTGTACTGGTAGGCCGTTTGACCTACGCTGTAAGAAACCGAGCCGTTGCCTCCCAATGCATTTGTTCCTGTGGCCAGAACTGCCGACTGAGCGTTCAGCAGACTGACGGAAAAGGTAAACAGAATGAGAAAGAAGCAGTGAATAGATGTTCTTTTCATGAAAAATAGTTTTGTGGTTATTAATTGGTTATACAAGTTTTCAAGTGAAAATTTGTGAACACTAAATTACCACATATCGACACCGGATAGGAGGAAAATAGACTAACGGTAAAAAAAATCGACCAACGGCATTTTATCGGAAAAATGTTGGTACTCAGGGATTAAGGGTCAAGGAAAGAGAGGCTTTCTTTGTACGTCCGGCCAATAGGAAGCCTGATCTGGTGAATCAGCTCTATCTCATGGCTGCTTTTGCTGCGGATGAAATGGCGGGGTACGGCATAGCTGCGGTGTATTCTGATGAAAGAGTCGAAGAAGCTTTTATGAAGCAGGTTTCCAATGGAATCCAGAATACAGTGTTTTTTCTCGTGGGTAACGAGTCTTGTATAATCTTTTAAAGCTTCCAGATAAAGAATATCTGTAAGTCTGACTTGTGAAGTATTGCCGTTTTCTTTGATTTTAATACAGTTTTCGCCGAGGAGAGCATCAAAGCAGTCGCATTTTTCCTTCATTTCGAAGAAATTGAAAACTTTCTCGATCGAGTGGTGGAACCGTGCTGCGTTAAGAGGTTTGGTGACAAAATCAAGGGCGTCAATGACAAAAGCTTCCGCCGCCAGATCCGGGTGGCTGCTTACAAAGATGCACGCCGGAATTTTGCAGGCCAGCTTCCGGAATTCCAGCCCGCTCATGCCTGGGAGTTTGGCTTCGCAGATGAGAAGATCTATCGGGAATTCAAGGTAAGGGACAGCCTTTTCCGCCGAATTGAAAGACGCAATAATTTCAATATTATCATACTGTCTGATGTGATGCTGAAGAACAAGCCTGTCCAGCTCATCATCATCAATGATCATACATTTAATACGGGAATTCATGATTTCGGTGTTAGTTTTTACAGGATTTACAATTTTTATTGTTTATTTTTTATAAATCTGCTTCATAAAGTTATTAATTTTTTGCAAAATAAAAGTTATGTCAACTTAAATTAACATTAAAAAATACTGAAGATTGAAAAATGGTTTTGTTTTTTTTCTGAAAATTGGTATCTTGTGAAAATCACAAACATAGACAGAAATTAATGCTAGATAAGAAAGAACATAGTTACGAAAAAGCAGTTTTAGTGGGTGTTATTACACAACATCAGGATGAGGATAAGCTTACGGAATATATGGATGAACTGGAATTTTTGGCCTTCACTGCTGGTGCAACGGTTCAAAAGAGGTTTACTCAGAAACTCACCCAGCCGGATTCCAAAACCTTTATCGGAAGTGGAAAAGCACAGGAAATAAAAGAATATGTAAAGGAAAACGAGATCGGAACCGTCATTTTTGATGATGAGCTGTCTCCTTCCCAGCTGAAGAATCTTGAAAGAGAGATGGAAGTGAAAATCCTGGACAGGACGAACCTTATCCTTGATATTTTTGCCCAGAGAGCACAGACTTCCTATGCGAGAACTCAGGTGGAACTGGCCCAATATCAATATCTTTTACCACGTCTGACAAGGATGTGGACCCACCTTGAGCGCCAGAAAGGGGGAATCGGGATGAGAGGTCCCGGAGAAACGGAAATTGAAACTGACCGCCGTATCATCCGCGACAGGATTTCCCTGTTAAAAGATAAACTGAAAACCATCGACAGACAGATGGCTACCCAAAGAAATAACCGTGGAAAAGTAGTGCGTGCCGCTTTGGTAGGATATACCAACGTTGGAAAATCTACCCTGATGAACGCGCTTTCCAAATCTGAGGTTTTTGCGGAAAACAAATTATTTGCTACCCTAGATACGACTGTGAGAAAAGTAGTGATCGGAAATTTACCGTTTCTGCTTACGGATACGGTTGGTTTTATCAGAAAACTTCCTACACAGCTTGTAGAATCTTTTAAATCTACACTGGATGAAGTGCGTGAGGCAGATCTGCTTATTCACGTTGCCGATATTTCCCATGAAAGCTTTGAAGATCAGGTAGAATCCGTGAATCAGACTTTAATGGAGATCAATGCCCATCAGAAACCGATGATCATGATCTTTAATAAAATTGATGATTTCAGCTACGATAAAAAAGACGAAGATGATCTGACGCCGTCTACCAAAAAGAATATTTCTCTGGAAGAATGGAAGAAGACATGGATGGGGAAATCTAAATATCCTACCGTTTTTATTTCGGCTTTAACGAAGGAAAACTTCCCGGAAATGAAGAAAATGATTTACGATGAGGTGATGAAAATCCATATCTCCAGATTCCCGTATAATGATTTCCTTTTCGAATATTTCGATAACGACGAAGAAGAAGAAAACAACGATTAATGAAGTGTCATTTCGTTCTGTTCATGGTTTTATTTTCGGTTTTTGGGTTCAGCCAGAAATCAAAAGTCGATTTGAAAAGCATTGAAAAAAGTCTTACAGATCCTAATTCTCCATACAAATATGAGAAGCTGATCTTTAAGTACAAAGGATACCCGAAATCCCTTGACAGTATTGAAGCACAGTATCTTTACTACGGAAGAAATTTCAGAGATGATAAGGTTTCTACGGCGGATGACAGCTTTAAAAACCTGGCGGAAGCATTTAAACAGGAAAATTTTGAGGAATGCATCAAACAGGGCAAGGTTCTTTACGGAAAAGATCCTACGAATCTGGATGTTCTTCTTGTGCTGCTCAGAGCATACGACTCCCAGAAAGACGGAAGCAATTTTATGCATCACCTGAGCCAGTTTCGAACGCTTACTGAAGGGATGAAAAATTCGGGGGACGGAACTTCTGAGAAAACCGCTTATCTGGTGAATTCTGTAGGAGACGAGTATATTCTGCTGAATATCCTCAATATCGGGAAAGATTATGTGAGAGGATCCCAACCCACCAAAGACGGAATGTTTGATATCTGGGAAAAAGACGGGCGTAAGCTGTACATTAAAATACTTTATTTAGACTTATAAATTAATTAAAAAAACACTTAGTGGAGTTATATTATTCATTTTCAGCCTTAATAGTATTGGCATCAATTTTTGCGTATCTCAATTACAGATTTCTTAAACTTCCGAGTACCATCGGGATCATGGTGATTGCCATTGTGGTTTCCATTTTTCTGGTGATGTTTGGGGAAACAGTGCTGCCAAGAACTTTCGGACACCTGAACAAATTAATGAACAGTATAGACTTTACGGAGGTGTTGATGGGAGCCATGCTTAATTTCCTGCTCTTTGCAGGAGGAATCCATATTAACATCAATGACCTGAAGGAACAGTTCCGGCCGGTCCTTATTTTTTCCACGGCAGGAGTCGTGATTTCTACGTTTGTGGTAGGATTCGGGATGTTTTATCTGCTGCCGTTTTTAGGAATCAAGCTGCCGTTTATCTACTGTCTGGTTTTCGGAGCGCTTATTTCGCCTACAGATCCTGTAGCGGTTTTGAGTATCCTGAAACAGGCCAATGTTTCCAAATCACTTGAGACAAAAGTGGCCGGAGAGTCTCTTTTCAATGACGGTATGGCGGTAGTGGTATTTACAGTGGTTTTACAGCTGGCTGTCGGTAAGGAAGTGGATCTTGGGGTTGAAAGTATCGGCCTCCTCCTGATGAAAGAAGCAGGCGGAGGAATTCTGCTTGGGGTATTACTGGGATGGATCACCTCAAGGCTGATGCGTGAAGTGGATGATTATATTATCTCCGTTCTGGTAACGCTTTCTGTGGTAATGGGCGGATATCTTATCGCCAGACAGATGCATATTTCAGGACCGTTGACGATGGTTGCCGCAGGTTTATTCATGGGTAATTTCAATGTCAGGTTTAAAATGAAATCCGTTACTCAGGATTATCTGATTAAATTCTGGGAGCTGATTGACGAAATTCTCAATGCCGTATTATTCCTGTTCATCGGGTTTGAGCTATTGATGATTAAAGATTTAAAACATTTTATGGTTCCCGGTCTTCTGGCCATTGCCGTTGTTTTAATTGCGCGTCTGGTTTCAATCTGGGTACCTACCAGATTTATGTCCATGAGAACAAGATTCAGTCCGCAGACGGTAAAAGTTCTGGTCTGGGGAGGAATCCGCGGGGGTGTTTCCATTGCTTTGGCGATGTCCATTCCTAAAAGTGAATACAGTGAAATTATCCTGAGCATCACTTACTGCGTAGTCGTTTTCTCGATAATTGTTCAGGGACTTACCATTGCTAAAGTTGCCAATCCGAAAGCCATTGCAAAAGAAGAGGAAGCGCAGGAGGGTATTGTGGCAGATGAGCATGCTTAATTATAAATAAAAAACACAACACAAGTTAATATGAATAAGTTATTTCAGATTATTTTTATTCTGAGCTTTGGGTCATATTTTTCTCAGATCAATGTTGAGGAAATTAAAAAGAATGTCACAGAGAACCCTCAGGAATACAATACTTATTTAGAGACCTTCAAAAAGGATCCGGAAAGCCTTACCCAGCAGCAGATGAATTTGCTTTATTACGGGAGCCGTTTTATGAGCTCCGGTAATGAAATGTCAGATTATAATGATGATTACAAAGAAATCTGGAGAATTGCAGAAAAGAAACCTTCAAAAAGTAAAGCTCAGAAAATTCTGGCCAAAGCTGAGGCTGCCTATTCAAAAGACCCGTTGAATAAATTTATATTGAGCCATATGGCACATATTTACGATGCTTTAGATGATAAGACCAGAAATGAGCTGGCTGTGACCCAGTATAATGCTATAATTAATACCATTAACAGAAGCGGGGACGGGAATTCAGAGGATTCACCTATCTGTGTGATCTGGCCTGGGGATGTTACTTCCCAGATTGATAATTTGAGAGGCTATGGAACTGCTGCAGATTTTAAACAGAATATGAAGTTTTTGCCGGATGGAAGTATGCTTACTGTTTATTCTATGGGAGCTAAAAAAATATTTGTGAAACTTGTAGGAGGATTCAGATGAAAGGAATAATCAAAGAAATACAAGAAGCATTAGCCGTGTTGTCTATCCCGGAAAAAGCGGCATTTTTTCCTAAATTCTTTAAAACGGGGAAAGGAGAATATGGCGAAGGAGACTTGTTTTTAGGCGTAAAAGTTCCGGATCAGCGATTGGTGGCTAAAGAATATTATTCAAAAATAAGCCTTCAGGACCTGAGCACTCTGCTGTCTTCAAAATATCATGAGCACAGGCTTACCGCACTTTTCATGCTGATTTCCAGGTTTGAAAAAACGAAGGATAAAGCAGTGAAAGAAGAGATCATCCAGTTTTATCTGGACCATCTTCCGTATGTGAATAACTGGGATCTTGTGGATTCGAGCTGTTACAAAATTCTTGGCAGATATGCTTTTGAAAACGGTAAAGAAGAGCTGTTGAGAAACCTTTCGGATTCTGAAGAAATGTGGCATAAGAGAATTGCCGTAGTTGGGACCATGCATTATGTGAAAAAGGGTTCGTTTGAGCTTACTAAAGAATTTGTCACCAAAAACCTCTTCCATACTCATGACCTGATGCACAAGGCCAATGGCTGGCTGCTGCGGGAAATGGGTGAGAAAAATGAAGCAGAGCTGATCTCTTTTCTGAATAAACATTACCACGAAATGCCGCGAACCAGCCTGAGATACGCCATTGAAAAACTGGACGAAGAAGTAAGGCAGGATTATCTGAAAGGCAGGATTTAAAAAAATAGCTGTTTTCAGTGAAATAACGGACTTCATAAAGTATTTTCAACCGGAATTAAGTAGTTTTGTGTTTTAAAACTCAATTATGAAAAATTTTATGAAGCTGTTGGTACTGCTTCTGCCTTTGTTGCTGCTGAGCAGCTGTTTTGATATTTTAGATAAAGTGAATGTCAAAGCTGATGGAAGCGGGGAGTATACCCTTATCCTTAACGCGAGTAAAAGCAAAACAAGGCTGGCTTCTATTTCAAAAATGGAGACCATCAACGGAAAAAAAGTTCCCAAAAAGGCTGAAATTGAAGATAAAATCAATGAAGCATCCAGAATATTCAAAGGCACACCCGGAATCACCAATGTGAAAACTTCAATGGATTTTGATAATTACATCCTTAAACTGAGCTGTAATTTTAAGAAAATCGAAAATATCAACGCCGGTCTGGAACAGCTTAAAGCCAAAAATATCCTTGGAAAAATGATTCCAACCCAGATCTACAGCCAGAATCTTCAGAAAAAATCATTTACCAGAAATAAGGTCAATACTTTCAAAGCGGATTACGACAAAATGGGAAAGGCAGACAAAGAGGTCTTTAACAATGCAAAGTATACCTCCGTGATGCAGTTTGAAAATACTGTAAAATCCCAGACAAACAGCGCTTATGTGCTGGCCCCGAATAAAAAAGCAGTCAAGCTGGAAGCGGAAATTCTGGATCTTATCTTTCAGAAGAAACAACTACAAAACACCCTATTATTTCAATAATTTTAACACTCAACCATGAAATCTATAGTAAAAAAAACACAAACAATTGCCTTCATACTTTTTGGTTTTATGCTTGCTTTTGCTCAAAACAGCATGAAAATCCCAAACGATGTCGTATTTTATATGGAGATCAACGGGAAGCAGCTTAACCAAAAGATCAACTGGCAGAAGCTTAATCCTTTATTGCATGAATTAAGCAAGAAAAACAAAGAAAATTCTTCATGGAATGATTATTCCAAGACGGGAATTAAATATGATGCCACGCAATATCACTACGCGAGCTTTAACGATTCCATACAGACTTATACAACGCATTTTATCATCGATAACAAAGCGAAGTTTCAGGAATTCATCAATTCTACCAAGAAAAAAGGATTAGAAATTTCCCAGAAAAAAAACTACTCTTATGTGGATATAGATGATGATGTTTTTGTAGCATGGAACAACGACCGTGCGGTTTTAAGCATGGTGAATTATACCAAGCCGTACAAAGATCTCCTGACTGAGGAAAATGTAGACAGTATTGCTGCTGTAGCCGACAGTGCCGTTGCAGCTATTGTAGACAGTGCTTATGTGACCGAACCGGAGCTGCCTTTTGATTATAAGGAAGAAATCGTGATGCTGAAAGACGAGATCAAATATTTAAAAGAGAGCATCAAGGAAAATAATAAGGAAATTACAAGGATCCAGAAGGACATCAAATACCTGGAGAAACACCATAAATATCCAAAGGAAAACGTAGATACGCAGCATTCTGAGGGGGAAACCGAAATGTATCCGCAGGAAGAGGAGTATGCAGAAGCGGAAATAGATTCATCATACCAGAAAGAACTGGATTCTATACGCAGAGAAGATTTCAAAATTGTAAAGAAAATTGCAGAAGGAAGATTTGATCAGTATTTCAGCTCTAGTCTGGAAATTGAAGTTCCTAAAGCAATGCTCACATTCAGAGATCCGAATTCTGATGCATATGTCTACACATATTACGGAAAGCTTATGAACGACGGGATTTACGGGAAAATGATGAAGCGTTTTGAGTTTGGGCAGTTTTTCAGAAATGCCTATGATTCCAATTCGTACTACAACTTATATTTTGATAAGGATAAAGTAAAGCTGGTGAACAATTACCAGCATAAAAATTCAGAAACCCAGAAAACAATTTCATCCGTTTATAAAGGAAAGAAAAACAAAAAGCTGGCGGCATTGATCAATGACAAAAGTGTGGGTTATTATGTGATGAACGTCAACGGGTCAAAATGTTTTGACATGATGTACAACCTGCTTCAGGATTCCGGAGACGGCGAGTACAAAAAAGAAATGGAACTGATGATGGAAACCATGAAGATCATTCTTGATGAAGAAGCCATTACCAAAATAGCTCCAGGAAACGGAATTTTTGTTCTGAATGAATTGAAATCCAAACAGGTAGAATACACCGACTACGAATATGATGAAAACTACAATGAGAAGGAAGTGAAGAAAACCAAAGATGTAGCCGTTCCTAATTTTACCTTTGCTTTTGCTACGGAAAATGAAGGTTACTGGAACCGTGTTTTCAATGTATTGTCTACCAACAAACATTTATCGAAAAATTTCTCAAAAGCCGGAAACATTTACTCTTTTAAAGACGAAAAAGGAGACGGGTATATGGATCAGCTGTATTTTGTGGTAAAAGACGGGATTGTTTATCTTACAAGTTCTACAGACAACCTTTCGGCTCAGAGCCAGTCGGATGTTTCCAAGCAGTGGGCAAAAGATTCATCTAAATATCCGTTGTCAGGAAGACTGGATGTTCAGAAACTTTTAATTGGTTTAGAGAAGGAATTTAAAACACCTTCAGAGCGAAAATCACTGGATCTGTTCAGAAAAAATGTAGGGGAAATGTACTACAGAACAGAGGTGAAAGGCGACAGCGTAGAAACGGAAATTGATTATAAAATTAAAAACTCTTCCGAAAACAGTCTGATGTATTTCTTCGATCTGTTTGATGAGATCTATAAAATCAATGAAGCAGAAAAAAAGCCTCAAATCCTATAAATGAACAAAAAGAAACTTATTGTCCCGTTAATTCTTTTACTCGCCGCTGCGGTATGGTTTGTGTTTTTTTATAAGAACAAAACATTGAAATTTGTTCCTGAAAATGCAGATGCAGTCGTTTTAATTGATGTAAAAAAATTAACGAGACAATATATTTCAAGCCTGATTACCCATCCTTCCAGGTGGTCGGGAAGCAAAACAAAAGATCAAAAAACCGTTTCGTTAAAAGATTCAGGGATCAGAATTCCGGATTTCTTACAGGTTTTCCACCTGAAAAATACAAGGTTTTCCGAATGGTACACCGTGCTTGAGCTTAAGAATGCGGAGAAATTCTCAGCTTATTTAAAAAGCCATCAGTTCGTCAGCAAAGGCGAAAATATCTTCCAAAAAGACCAGATTTTTGTTAAAATTGAAGGTGAATACTGTATGGTGGGAACCTCAGCTTTAGCTTTTAACAAGATCAGTCAGCAGCTATTTCAATCTTCTGAAAAAAATACACTGAATGCAGAACAGTTTATCCATAACTCCTTAGGAAGTATTTCTTTTATTTCCGGAAAGAGCATTCAAAGCTTTTCCATTGATTTGAAAAAGGACGAAATAGAGATAAAGAATACGGGCAACCCACAAAATTTAACCTCAATAGATTCTAAACTGCAGCAGAAAAATTTCTTTTTAGACGCAGAATTAGATGCAGAAAACATCAGAAATTACACATCTCTTTTTAATAAAAGCATTGGAGACTCTTCCGGGATCAGTTATTTTAAAGCCGCAGCAGATATAGAACAGGTGAATGATACCATCATTAGCTATGAGTATGATGATAATTTTAATGAAGTGGAAAAAAAGACCTTTCAGAAAATTATCCAGCCTAACTATGTGATGGACCTTCAAACCGCTGCTCCGGAAAAAACGTGGGCGTATTTTCAGCATAAAAAATGGATCAACGATCAGAATCAGTTCACCGCGATCCCTTTCCAGCCTAACCGTATTGATAAAAGCAATGAAGGAATTACCGTGAAATCTACCAGAAAGCCGATATCATTATCCCCGAAAATTAAAGAAAACTATATTCTGATCAGGAACAATCCTTTATTGCTGAATTCTTTAAGCAGTTTATCGCCGGCAGAGAAAAGAATTATCTCAGACGTAGAATATATTTATTACGGAAATAAAGCCCGGACGTACTGGCTGAAAATTAAAGCAAAGAAAGGGACGCTGCCTTTAATTTTAAGATGGTAAATTTGCAGAAACCGTATTAAAGACAGACTGCTCATGGCCTTATCTGATATTGCATTACTGAAATCCATCACACACTATTTTCTACATCTGGTTTTTCCGGTTTTCATTGCATTGGTGTTTTTCCGCAAAAACTGGAAAAAGGCGTATCTTATTATGCTGGCCACCATGCTGGTAGATCTGGATCATATTTTTGCCAATCCTGTTTTTGATCCTTCAAGAAATAGTATAGGTTTTCATATTTTGCATTCCTATTATGCTATTGCGGTGTATTTTTTGCTGCTGTTTTTTAAAGGAAATATCAGAATTGCAGCCATTGGTCTTTTGTTTCATATGCTGACGGATTTTCTGGATTTTAACCTGTGGCCTCACTAAGGGGAAGGAAGATGGAGGAGGGAAGCTGGAAGTTAATATTGGGTTTCAAGATCAATTAATGCCATAATAAGTAATAAAGCAGGATTTAAAAGAATAAAAATAGGGGAGTAGCTGTCATTTCCGACTTCAATAACCTCCCTCTTCGTGCTTCTGGCTTCCTTCCTTATTACATTAAAATATCATTAATATTTTCTTTTGATATTTCAAATTTCATAGATTTTTTGTATTTTGTAGACACTTTATGAGATTAAAAGAACTTTTACATTATACGTATATTTTCCCTGTTCTGGCAGTGGGGTATTACTTTTCCGGCCTGATGGGCGGTGGAGTTAT
Source organism: Chryseobacterium endalhagicum (assembly GCF_016745235.1). GTDB lineage: Bacteria > Bacteroidota > Bacteroidia > Flavobacteriales > Weeksellaceae > Chryseobacterium > Chryseobacterium endalhagicum. The sequence continues at coordinate 573,375 of NZ_JAELVM010000002.1, forward strand.
CAATGACATTATTGCAGGGCTTCTGCTCACCGGAAGTGTTTTATCCGCAGTGCATCACGCAGAAGTGGTGGCTCATAAAGTAGGGGAGCCGTTCGGAACCATTATTCTTGCCCTTTGTATCACCATTATTGAAGTCGCACTCATCATCTCACTCATGGTGGCCGGCGGAGATCAGGCGATCACGCTGGCAAGAGATACCGTTTTTGCTGCCGTCATGATTATTCTTAACGGAATTCTGGGGATCTGTATCCTCGTGGGTGGTGTGAAATACCATGAACAGTTCTTCGCAAGAACTTCTGCAACCACCTATCTGGTAAGTATTGTTTCCATTCTGGTGCTTACCCTTGTTCTTCCCAATTTTACTTCAAGTGTCAACGGGCCATTTTATAACGAAGCCCAGCTTATATTTATTTCCATTGCCTGTCTTGTGATCTACGGAGTTTTCCTGATGGTACAGACGGTGCGTCACAGAAGCTATTTTATTGTTCCTGATGAACATCCCGAAGAACATTATATTCCTTCCCTGAATAAAACGCTGATAAGTTTTGGCTTTCTCGTTGTATGTCTGATTATTGTCGTTTTAATGGCTAAAGGTCTTTCCGGAACCATTGAAGGCATGGTACAGAGTATTGGAGCGCCGAAATCTTTGGTTGGGGTTATTATTGCGGGAGTTGTACTGCTTCCCGAGGGTGTGGCAGCCATCCGTGCGGCAAGAAGCAACCAGATACAGTCCAGTTTGAATCTGGCATTGGGATCTGCATTGGCGAGTATCGGACTCACGATTCCGGCGGTATCTACCGTTTGTATTGTGTATGATATTCCTCTGGTATTGGGACTTGATAAAAAAGATATTATCCTGCTTTCGCTATCCGTATTTATTGTGATGCTCTCTTTAAGCCGCGGAAAAACAAATATTCTCTATGGAACGGTCTTATTGGTGAATCTTGCTGCTTACATTTTCACGGTCATTGTTCCTTAATTAGATTCTAGAAGTTAGATGTTAGAAATTAGAAGTTAGAAAAAGTCAGCTTTTCTGGAGTTTCCGTTTTTTAATCCAAAATCTATAACTCGAATCCAAAATCTCGTATCCCGCATCTCGAAAACCCGCATTCCGAAACTCTCAACCCCAAAACACTCCGACTCTCAAACTTATATCACAGTCTCCTCGCCAGCTCCATTTTAAACGCCATCAGCTTGGCAATATTCTCAGATTTGTAAATAGCGGTGTCCGCATTTTCTCCTGCGAAATTTTCCTCGATAGTGGTTCTCCACAGCTTTAGCCATTGGTCAAAATGCTTTTGCTCCATAGCCTGGATTTCGTTGATGGGAAAATGGACGCCCATAGGATTTCCTTTATAGCTCATCTGCCCGAAAAGAATAGATTCCCAGAATGAATACATTTTCGGGAGGTGCTTGTCCCAGTCTACTTTGGCTACATCATTAAAGAAAAAACCAATCGTCTCATCTTTAACGACTTTAGCGTAAAATGAATTAACGAGATGCTCAATATCCTCTCTTGATTCCAATTTTTTCATACCTCAAATGTAGTGCAAAATCAAATTAAAAATTCAATCGGCAGCTTGATAAATTTCATAATCAAAAGCTATTTATAATCAAAAGTTAAATCGTATACAGGGATTAAATTGTTGATAATCAATCTGTGTCTGGGCATTAATTTTCCTGACGAATTCTACGTTCATCCATTGAATATTGTTATTTGATTTGATCTGAATATTTCTCAGAATTGAATTTCCAGAGCGTTTTCCGATTTACGGACAGAGGAATTTCATTTTTCAGTTTAAAACGGATGGTATAAACCACAGAGAAACCAACGGTTAAGAATCTGCAAATATTAGCACCCCATGATCCTATTACCGTATCATCGAAATTAAAGACCATCCAAATCAGATTCATAAAAGAATGAAGAATAATGGGCACCCAAAGATTGAAATTCCATTCCGTATAAAGCCATGCATACAGGATAGAAGCCAGGAAAGTGAGGGTGAAAATTTCTATGAGATCAATCATCTGCGTTCCCTGATAAAGGTGTCCCAATGCAAAAATAAATGAAGCCACCGCTACCGAGGGCACAAATCCTAATCTGACAAACCTAAACAGAATTCCAAAGATGAAAGCCCTATAGATGATCTCTTCAAACAATCCGGCCAGAAAGCTTTTGGCAAAGAGATTGGCAGGATCTATCTGAATATTCAGCTTACTGAAAAGGAGTCCGTACAAAGCCATGGGAAGGATAAACAATAAGGAAAGCCCAATTCCTTTTACCAGGCCGCGCGGATGAAGACCGATGGTCTCAAACATGTTTTTACCGGCTATGATCCGCAGTGAAATCAACAACGGAATAACAGCCAGAACATACACCAGAAAATAAGACAGCAGCGGAAATCGGATATACCCATCGAAAAACTTCATAATGGTTTCGAAATGATATGACACCACGGAATACAAGGCGTACGAAAATATCGGAATAAGAAATAATGTAATGCTGTTTTTCATAGGGGACATTTGAACAAGAAAGATAAAAAGATTATCACAATGATCAATGCATATCAAGAGCCTTTCTCAGGATATCATCATTATTATTAAGGAAGCTTTCAATATCGGGTTCCATTTCCAGATCCGGGGGGATTCCCTGTCTTTGTGTGGAATTTCTGTCTAAGACAATTCTGTACAACGGAATTTTCACCTCTACTTTGGTTTTCGGCAGTGTTACTGTGGGAAATGCCCCGCCATTGTTACCGTTGTATCCTCCGGAAGGTCTGCTTCCTATAATCTTTACATTCTCCAGTTTTCTTTTTAAAATGGTCACGCACATGGTGGATGAAGATGCGGTACCTTCGTCTGTAAGGATCTTTACCGATTTTATAGTATTGTCTTTTAAAGGTTTGTATCGGTACATATACGCTCTTGTATCTGCATCAATTTTTTTTGATGTAAAGATATTTTCAAAAGTATACTTTACTTTAGACAGGGCGAAATACAGCTTTCCTTTTGTATTTAAATAGCTGAAAAGATCACTTTTTCTATAGTCAATATCATATCCGATAGGCTCAGAGACAAGATTCTGACACAGAAACATGGCAGATCTCATACTGCCTCCTAAGTTTCCCCTCAAATCAATGATCAGATCTTCCGTATTATTTTCTTTAAAAAATCTAAATGCTTTTCTGAAGAATCTTTTTGACGGGCCATCGAAGCCTGAAATTTTAAGTATCCCGGTTTTCCCCGCCATCTGCACACTGTTTGTCCCCAGCGATACTGTTGAAGAAGTTTTCGCTTTGGCGGGTAAGGCGGTATCAGTTCTTTCCGGCAGCGGAACTTTTTGAAGATCAAAAGTTCCCGCCCCGGTCAGAACAGTAATGGTATCATTTTTCGCAAAGTACTCTTCCAAGAGAACAGAAAAATTCCTTATAAAAAAATATTCTCCAAAACCGCTTCCTCCTCCATCAGTTCCCATCATTTGATTGAGATTACTAAAAATATTTTCGATGGGAATATTGTTAATGCTAATGATTTTGCTGCCTATCCATTTTTTGTCAGCTCCCGCAGTAATGAAAAAGCCATTATTTTTCATCACTTCCAAAGTCAATCTATTTTCGGGTGCCAGCCGTGGTTTTGTAACTCCGGTATGGATACAACCCAGCTTATAAAATATTTTCCCAAGAATAATTCTATACCGGAAAAATGATATCGAATCTGTCTGAATGTCTTTTTGTGCGGCAGAAATAATCTCAGAAATTTCCGGGCCGTCCAGATGATCATTGTATAAAGGATGAGACCTAATAACGGTTTCAAAATAGTTCAGATCATGAAGAACATCTTTTTTTGCATAGGTTTGCGCTGGAATCATTTGCATAAAAAAAATTAAAAAGCAAAATAAAACGGTATTCCGGACAGAGAAATTCAGCTTTTTTGCAGCCGTATTACTCATTTTTACAGCTGCAGCTTTGAATAATCTTATTGGCCACTACAGAACCTCCCCAGGTAGGGTAAATATTCGTCAGTCTTTTTACTTCTCCCAAATCTTCTGCAAAGTATTTATTGGCCAGGAAAAGTTCTTTACACAAATCCGGATATTTGGATTTAAGGAATTGGGCCATTCCTTCTTTGAATAAGGTATTCAGGAATAGTGCTCTGGGATTGTTGTTTATTTTTATAGCCGTTTCAAATGCACTGTTCACTTCTCCGGAATACTGCGGACCGTTTTTCATAGGATCCATACTTACAGCTGATAAAAACAAGAACCCTTTTAATGCATAAGCCTCGCTTTTCTCTTTGTTATTCTTGCTCATATCAATCAGCTGGCCGATATTTTGGGAACAGAAACTGAAAATATTATTTTTTTCTTCTTCACTTTTGCTGTCTCTCAGGATCAGCAGTTTAAAGTAAATAAGATAATATTTAGCGCCCCAGTCATTCTTATATTTGCTGCTGAGTCTCTCCATCATCTGCGATTCTTTACGAAGAGATTCCACAGAATATTCTTTTTCCAGATTTTCAAGAGATTTCAGGACTACCTCCTGAGTTTCTTTTTCGATGGATGAATTTTGTGCATGTACAGCCGTACCTGCAAAAATTAAAAACAGGATAAGATAAATTCGTGTTTTCATTATTTTAGATTTATTGTTATTGAGTTGTTTGCTTTCACCGTAAATGAGGCTTCTTCAAATTTCGGAGGGCCAAATGATCCCCTTGCATTCTGAGAGAATCCGTAAGGTTCAAGAGGTATTCCGAGGAAATTTTTATCCAGCTTGCCATCCGCGTTTTCATCAAGGTAGGCAGACAGGGAAATAGATTTTCCCACCTCCAGATCTTTGATCACAAAATGTTTTTTGCTTCCGTTATAATTGGTTTTGAACCGGGCAACCGCAGTCTGGAGAAATTTTTCTGAATTATCATACACGGCAATATACAGTGTCCCTTTTTTAGACTCAGAAGTGGTAAAAGAAATAGATACATTTTTCTTCTGCTGGGAATGACTGAAGTTAAAAATTAAAATACATAAAAAAATGAGCTGTTTCATGTTCTTGTTTTTTTGATATTAAACGATCAGCGATCGGGTTATTTTTATAAATCTTTCACTTTATCTTTGGTTGATTTGGAACCTCCGATGGTGTAAAACACACCCAGGAAGTAGAATCTGTCGGATACCGGAAGAATCATCTGCTCCTGGCGCATTCCGTTGCTCTGCAAATCTCCGTAGTTATATCCTGCTATATTTTTGAAATTAAATATATTGGAAACGGATCCATGGATATAAAATTTATTTGAAAACAGATAGGTAAGATTCAGATTTACAGAATTATATGGTTTTATTCTTGAGTTCTGAAATCCGTCTTTGCTGTTCGGGTTGGTATAAGGTTCACCGCTGGAAAATAAATAAGATAACCCTACCATACTGTTGACTGCATTCAGCCAGAACTGTGTATTGACTGTAAGGTTATGCCTGGAATAAAAAGGCGGCGTAGCCAGCGTTGGATAATTCTGATAGTCTCTTTTGGAATTCAGATAGGTGTAAGATATTCTGTAATCAAAATTATTGAAAGTCTTTTTGTCATAGAAGAACACATCCACTCCTTCTGCATATCCGTACCCGTCATTGTTAAAATTAATAGGCTGTCTTGAATTTGGTGCATAGACGAATTTGGTCAGGTCACTGTATTTTTTCTTAAACGCATCTACAAAAATAGTCCTGTTGTTTTTTTCATAGTAAATGTTCACCCCATACTGCTCTGCTCTTTCGCTTTTAAGGTTGCTCTTGAAATCGAAGACAAGGTCTCCGTTGCGCGGGCTTTGATAATACTGCCCGTAGTACAGGGAATACTTGATTCCGTTCGGACTTTTGTATTCTCCCCTGATTCTCGGAGAGATTTTCACATCTTTTGTATAGGAATAATAATCCTGTCTGATTCCTGCATTCAAAGAAAATCCTTTTTTGAATTTATAGGAATTTTCAGAAAAGAAGGCAATAACATTGTTGTCGATGGATCTGTCCAGCCTGTTTTTGGTATTATTTCCGTCAGCATAGTCTATAAAATAATGTACGTTAATAAATTCCACCCCAAATGTGCTGTTCAGGTTCTTTACAGGCGTGAAAGAAAGCTGGGATTTAATGTGTAACATGTTATTATCCACCTTGGATCTGTCGTTCTCGGAGAATATTCCCGCAATATTCCTTTTATTGAAATTGTAGGCTATCCCGGAAAAAAACTTCACCTTATCCAGATTCAGATTAATGGTCTGGTTGGAATAGATGTTTCCTTCGTACAATACGGTATTAACCATATTATTTGAAATGGCAATGTCATCTCTCTGATAATCGAAGGTCGTGTAATCAAACCGGTTATATGATTTTATATATCCGTTTTTGATCTTATAGGTAGCTGCCAGTTCACCGCCTGTCATATTATAATCTTTATTCCAGTGATATCTTGAAGGAAACACAGCTCTGTACGGCTTCAGGTTCAGGTATTCTACCTTAGTCATCAAGGTAAGGTTATCATTGATTTTATTGGTCATAGACACATCTGCTCCAACGCTTTTTACAGACATTTCAAGCTCCTTATCTACGTCATTAGATTTGGTGTTGAGTGATAAAATACTCGACAGCGCCTGTCCATATTCTGAGGAAAATCCGGATGTTGCAAAAGAAACACCGCTGAAAATCATCGGGGAAAAACGGCTTCTCGCAGGAATACTTGGCCCTGCGGTTCCAAACGGGCTGCTCATGAGCATGTTGTTGATCATTACTGCAGATTCATTTTGGTCACCTCCTCTTACGAATAATCTTCCGTCATTAGGGTTAAGCTGTACTCCCGGATAGGATTTAATTACAGCAGCCATTACGTCTCCCAGGGAATTAGGGGTCAGGATAAGGTCCAGAGGACTCAATGCAGACAGCTGCCCGTCGCCGTTTTTTTTCCCTTTGATAATGCTTATGCCTTCTATTCCGGTGGTCCGGCCTTTATACAAAGTGGTCTTGCCCAGATTCATTTCACCCGGTTTTACTTTGTATTCTTCTTCTCCATGATCGTAACCATCTTTCTGAAAAATGATTTTAAACTGACCCAGTTTGTCCGACTCTGCTTCAAAAGCAAAAACACCTTTCTGATCAGAAGAAGTTCCGAAGAGGGTTCCGTCTATAAAAATATTTACGTTTTCAATAGGTTTATTGTATTCATCTACAACAACACCTGAAATATGGGTTTGTGCATAATAACAGTTCTGTATAAAAACCATTATTATCAATAATTTCTTAAACATATCTATTGGTTTTTCAGAAGGGTAAACTGTTCATGGCTTACAGGATATACATTGTAACACAGCCTGTCGAACAGGTAAGCATTATCATCTATTTTAAAAACCGCAAAATGGCCGCTTTCAATATCTTTTTTCCCAAGTTGAAGAATATCTATGGTCTGATCCTTATTCAGAAGAATATCATTTGAAAGATATTTGTGAAGGTAGAACCAGGCTTCCCACTGATTCGGGTATTTTTTGATGTACTTTTCGAAATGGGAATAAATCTGCCGGATTGTTCTGTCTGCAAAATCATCGATATTTACGGTACTTTCTACAGGAATCTCTTCAAAGAAATGAACATGCGGATGAAGCTTATCTTCCGAATAATAAGTGATGAAAGGCACTATCGGTGTTTTTGTAAAGTAAGCGATTTTGGCCAGCCCGGTCCGCGAATAAAGATGATCTGCCAGGAAATCTACTTTAATGGTTTTTTCTTTATTGTATACCCCTTTATAACCTGAGTTTCCGTCCAGATAGGCATATAATGAATAGCCTTTTTTGATCAGCTGGGATATTTCTATCACCGTATTGGCTTTTTCTACATTGATGACCTTAAGGCTGTTGGTCACCTGGAACATTTTACAGAAACGTTCGTTGATTTCCAAAATTGTTTTTGCCTGTTTGTTATAGGTATTTTCATCAACAATCAGGGCAATTTTATCAATTCCGTTCAGAATCAGAACACTGATGGCCGCTTTGCAGAATCCCAGATGGCAGGTAATGTATATTTTAGGCTCGGGATCCATTTCAGAATCCAGATTTTTTCCTACCTGATCAGAAAACTGCTGAATTTCTGTAAGATCAAATTCTCTCAGCCTCATGGTCGTTATAATATCCAGATAAAGCTCCCAGTGGTCTTCTTTTGGGATTTCAGGCATAAAACGGCTTAAATTGGCGGACATAAAGTGAAAATCCTTCGTCTGTTCCTCTTCTCTCTTTTTGATCTCCTTCTGTGCAGTGACTTCTTTTATAGATTTCCTTACTTCGTATACCCGGTTTATATTATTGTTCATGGTGCAGTGTTTTTTTTATTATCTCTATTGCTTTTGGGTTATTGTTAAGGGTAAAATGTCCAAAATCTTCATATTCTTTAAAATGACAGGACGGATATATCCTTAATATTTTTTTTCTGTACTCTTTTTTCAGGGTGACATCCTGTTTTCCCACAATGACCAGGGGACGTAATCTTTTATTCACGATCTGAGTGGTTTCCGTAAGGTGCCTCAGCTGTTTGATAATCACCTCTCTAAGATTGTTTCTCTTCACATAAAACAGAAACATAATAGCCAGAAACGGGTTTTCTTTTCTTTCTTTTTCCGTGTAACAGTATTCTATCAGTTTCACCGAAAATTCGTTCAGATCTTTACGTAAAATTTCCGCAAGGGAACGGTAATACCGTAAATCTTCTTCTTCTACGTTGGGCGGTGTACCAATGAGAATCAGGTTTTTGATGTCATAGATCTCAGCCAGATACATAGCGACTTTACCGCCGTAGCTGCAGCCGATGAGGAAGGTTTCTTTTTGCTCAAGCTGTTCAAGTTCGGTTTTCAGATTTTCCACGAGCTTTGAAAAAAGATCTTCCGGTGCTGTTTTGTTATCCAGATATCCGGGGTAATCGATCAAAACCAGTTCATATCCTTCAAATTCTTCTTTTACATGCACAGTATCTGTCCAGTAAGAGCTATCCATTCCCATCGGATTCAGAAAGACAATCCTTTTTGCCTGGTGGCGGTTGTATCTTTCTTTAATCAGCATTTTTCCGGATGCTATTAATCAGATCGAACATCATCTGACAAACGATCTGCGGAGACTGGTCGTTGCTGTCCGGATATACCTCAACAATATCGCAGCCTACGATGTCTTTATCTGTGAGAATATCACGGATCAGTTTCTGGCACTCATCAAAGGTTAATCCATTAATAACCGGTGTAGACGTATTATTAAAGAAAGCAGGATCCAGTACATCAAAATCAAAAGTCACGTAGAATTTTTTATCTGCCGGTATATTGGCTAGCGGAAGGTTGTTTTTCAGGGCCTTTTTTATTTCGTGTGCCCAGATGATGGTTTGCTTTTCATTTGAACTCTGACGGTTATTCACAAGACCGCGGATCCCGAATTGAAATGCATGCTTTAGCCCATCCTCAAAACATTTTGTCATAAAGTTCCCGTGATGATGTACCGTATCGGTATTTCTGATGGTATCGTAGCTGGAGGTGTAGGTATCTGTATGGGCATCAAAGTGCAATACGCAAAGATCATCCCCATATTTATCTATAGCTCCTTTGATAAGCGGATAGCTTATTGAATGATCTCCTCCGATAAAGAAAGGAACCAGATGTTCTTTTTTGAAACAGGTTCTGGAAATTTCATAGATCTTTTCGTACATAAAGCCCGGGGATTCGTGGGTATTGAAAAATATATTTCCGAAGTCGAAAAGTTCTCCCTCTTTTATGGCGGTCATCAGCTGAAGATAGTCTTCATGCGTTCCTCCGAAAACATCCGGTTTTACCTGCGAAGCCGAAGACAGGTCCAGGCCGTATTTTTTAGTATACGCCCGTAAAGAATTGGCTAGCTGAGAAGACTGAATATTTTCTTTGTTCCCGATTCCAAGGGGCACGCCGATGAAGCCAAATGATTTTTTCGCAAGAGGAGCAGCCATGCTTTTATACGGAAGACTGAACAAATGAGGAGTATGCGGTGTGATTTGGGTAACGATATCTTTGTAGTTGTTATCCAGAACAATATAGCTTTTGGCCGTGAGTGTTTTCAGGATACCGCCCAGATCATCATTGATGTCTTCGAATCTTTCTTCCAGTTCACGGTAGGGCTTTGGCATTTTCAGGAAATCTATAATTTCAAAAATACGGTCTCCGCAAAGGAGCTTCTCGCCGGTAATGGAATTCACCAATTTATTTTCTTCTTTATGAACGTATGGATTGGTATGGAGTGTTTTCATATCAGTATATTTTTGATCTTACGGTTTTGTATAATGTTTTAAGAAGTTTGGTAAAATAGATCAGAAGCAGGGTCAGAATTGCAAATTTGTAGACCAGCTTAAGGATAGAACAGGCATCCATATTTCCTACTTTAAGAATACTTCCGAACGTATTGACATAAGTTCCCAGGAAATTGATAATCGCCAGAGCCAGCATTACATTAACGCCTACTTTGAGCACTGAATAAATAATAAGCGGCGGGCTATAGGGATTCATGTATTTCCGTTCATCTTCAATAAAGAAAGAGGAAAGAGGACTGATGATCTTTTTCATCCAGAATCTGATGCACATCTGGTATTTTTTACTGAGATTAGGCAGATTGAACAGATCACTGTAAAGCCAGTAACCGTCAAACTTGAAAAACGGAAATAAATTAACAAGCATCGTAATTCCGTTGATAATAAATACATTGTGCAGCACATGCAGAACCTGATCATTAAGATCTAAATAGGTATAAGAGCAAAACAGCAGTACCCCCAATATGGACTGGAAGAAAATTCCTCCCAGATTCACCACTATCCTTTTATATCGGCTTAATGCCCACACATTCGTTACATCTGCATAAAAAACAGGAAATATAAGGTAGAGGCCAAAGCCTATTGAATAGGTTTTCTGTTTAAAGAACTGTGTTGCAGTAACATGCCCCAGCTCATGGATGATAAGGATAAAAAATAAGCAGAGATAGGTGACAAAGTATACGCCCAGGGTATTGGTACAGTACTCTCCGTTCATATCATGCTGCGGCAAAAATGCCAGTTTATAGAGATTGAACAGAAGAAAGACTACCAGAACCGGCCAGAATACATAAGGTTTGATCAGGAATCTTAGGGCATCTGCTATTTTCTTGTAATGTTTCGGAAAAAGGAGATCTACTTTGTACCACATAAAAGAAAGGTTATTGGCTTTTTCTTTTTTGAGCAACGGAGTTACAATATCCGTTATACTTTTCTGAAGCTCTTCCGGAGTTGAGGTAATTTCATGCTCTTGGTGAAGCAGCTTACTGATTTCATCAAAAGTATGTCCTTCCTTCACCTTCAGAAAGATGGTATAGGTTACTTCATTTATTTCGTAGTATTTCTCGTTGATAATCAACAGATATCTCCCGTTATCTTTTATGATATCAAAATCACTTGTATTCATGTAATCAACAACTAAAATTTAAGTCTGAATTTTTGTATGGCTATGTGATCCTGGCATTATATAAGTGATTATCTTATGAATCACAGGTCACTCAAAACTTTCTATCCGAAGTTTTTTCTTTCAATCTTATTCTCTCTATCACCTGTTATGATGAGGTACTGATGGTAAAAAATGTAAGACGGAGCTTCAGCCCCGCCTTACAATAGAGAGGTCTTAAATAACTGATGCTTCTAGTCTAACATCTGCTCTGTTTCCATTGCATCTGTCAACATCCAAAGAAACAACAGAAGTTTCGAATCTTTCTTCCAGCTCAACGATAGAGATAGAGTTAGTTAAATTCTTGTTTTCCATGAGAATTGAATTTTAAGGGTTAATATTTAATTTTTTTTAATTAGGAACGACTTTCGTCAGGTCTTCAATTACTTTAGTACTGAAGCTTCCAATCTTACATCTGCTCTGTTATCGTTGCATCTGTCGATATCTAAAGAAACAACCGAAGTTTCGAATCTTTCTTCCAGCTCAACGATAGAGATAGAGTTAGATAAATTCTTGTTTTCCATGAGAATTTAAATTTTAAGGGTTAATACCAGTTTTTTTTAATCAGAAGATTATGATCATCTTAAACAACAGATGCCTCCAATCTTACATCTGCTGTGTTACGGCTGCATCTTTCAGCATCCAGAGAAACAACAGAAGTTTCGAATCTTTCTTCCAGCTCAACGATAGAGATAGAATTAGATAAATTCTTGTTTTCCATGAGAATTTAAATTTTAAGGGTTAATACCAGTTTTTTTAATCAGAAGATGATGGTCATCTTAAAGAACAGAAGCTTCTAATCTTACATCTGCTGTGTTACGGCTGCATCTTTCAGCATCCAGAGAAACAACAGAAGTTTCGAATCTTTCTTCCAGCTCAACGATAGAGATAGAATTAGTTAAATTTTTGTTTTTCATAAGAAATTAAATTTAAATGGGGTTAATAATATTTTTAGAACCAAACACGACTTGCAATAAGTCCTTCAATGATTAAATTGATAGCATATCTATATCCGTCCCATGCTTAAAAAGCATAGAGAAATACAATTCCTGAAATATAAATGAGGGGCGTTTCTGTCTGCAGAAACATTGAATTTTGAATTCCTTCCTCAGCGTAATGAACACACTGAATCTTTTCTGGAAGGAAAGGGTAAGAAAAGCAGTTCCGGTTTAGTCTTCAACCTTCTCTTCTATCAGATTTCCTTTTTCTATTACCAGATCCGCCAGGGAATTAATGTTCATAAAGGTCTGCTCATTAAATTCCGAAGGATCTATATTGTACTTTTCAGACAGCACGGTGGCTATTTCCAGTACAACCAGCGAATCCTGGATGATTCCGCTTTCCGGATCGTCTTCACTCCCGAAAAGGCTTTTTTCGTTGTCTATCTGATCCGGTGTAAGGTCCAGCTTCAACACATCAATGATAATCTCTTTAATTTCTTTTTTGATTAAATCTGTTTCCATATTCTTAATTTTTTTTTAATATTAAACTTGTCATACATCCACCGAATGCAAATGAATTAGAGATGGCTGTATTGATTTTTTCTTTTATAGCTTTGCGGGGGATCACCACATTTTCAGGGGTATCTATGATGATGTGATCATCCGGAAGTAAATTGGGCGGAACAAACGAATTGTTCATGGCCAGTATGGTGAGGGCTGCTTCCATGGCTCCGGCAGCTCCCAGGCAATGCCCGGTCTGGCTTTTTGTAGAACTGATGAACAGGGTGTCTTTTTTATCTCCCTGATCCAGCAGCCTGCCGATTCCGAGAAGTTCACTCCCGTCATTAGTAGGTGTTGCGGTGCCGTGGGCATTGATGTAATCTACCTCATTGATGGTGATTCCTCCTCTCTGCAGAGCGCCATCCATGCAATTGTACACTGTACTTCCATCTGCTTTTAAAGCGGTAGGATGATGGGCCTCATTCATAAAATAATAAGATAGAACTTCTGCATAGATTTCTTTATTGTTTTCTACGGCATGATCGTAATCTTCAAGAATCAAAAATACAGAGCCGTCCCCAAGCATCAGCCCGTCCCTTGTTTTGGAAAAAGGGGTACAGTATGTTTTAGACAGGGCATGAAGGCAGTTGAATCCTGAAAAAGCGAGTTCTGAAAAAATATCAACTCCTCCTGCTATCACTGTTTTATATTTTCCGGTTTTTATAAGATCCAGCCCTCTCCCGATAGAATTGGCGCTGGCCGAACAGGCAGTGGAAATGGTAGAAGACTGGCCCCTGATTCCAAAATACTTGCAAATATCCCCGGTAATGGTCTGCACAGAATGAGATGACAGAGAGAGCAGATCATGAGTAAGCTCACGAGTCTCGATAAATTCTTTATAGTATTCTGTAAAACTATGTCCGGAGCCAATTGATGAGCCAACTACCAGGGCAGCATTCTTCAGATCTTCCTTTGTAAGTCCCGCGTCTTCCACAGCCTCATTGATACTGTGAACAGCACAGCTGAACTGAATGGTCTTGTCATCTTTTGAAATTTCACTCAGGTATTCCTGATCTATACAGAAGGCTGTATCATTTCTGTAAAACTTATGATTGACATCAAACCGCTCTATATTTCTTGTACAAAGCTCGTTATCCGTCAGAGCATTAATGTGGTCTTCCTTGTTCTTTCCTAAAGAACTCAGCATTCCGATCCCTGTAACTACAACTCTTTTTTTATTCATTTCGCTCATATGGTCATAATAAATAGATTACTTACCCGTCTTAATTTTATCCTGTAATACCGCCGTCTACAATGATTTCCTGCCCGGTAAGGTATTCCGGAGAAGAACTTCCCAGATAGTAGGTAACATCCGCAATTTCTTCCGGCATTCCCATTCTTTTATAGATGCTGTTGTCTATTCTCATCTTCAGGTATTTTTCCGGAACATCATCTGTGCTTTCCGTACTTACGAAGCCCGGTGCCACAGAGTTCACAATAATTCCCATGCTTCCCACTTCTTTTACAATGGATTTCGAGAAACCTATGATGGCGCCTTTCGAGGCCGCATAAGGTGAATGTCCCGGGTTGCCTTTTGTTCCTGCAATAGAAGTGATGTTTACAATACGCCCTCCTTTGTTGCGGATAAATATGGGCAGTACTTCCCTCACTGCGTTTACTACTGACATCAGATTCATGCCCAGTATTTCCTGGAAATAATCATTGCTGCAGAACATAAAAGGTTTCAGTTTTCCGTGGCCGCCTACGTTATTGATTAAGGCTGATACAGAAGAAAATTCTTCTTTGTTCTCTTTAAAAAGTCTTTTAACATCTGCTGCATCTGCCATATCACACTTGTAGCTTTTGGCTGGTGGGCAGCTGTAGTTCTCATTAATATGGTCTACGAGCTCAAGGGCTTCTTTGTCACTGTTCTTATAGGTAAATAACACCTCACATCCTTCCTGAGCAAATTTCAGGGCTATGCTTTTTCCTATTCCTCTGGATCCGCCAGATATCAGTACTTTTTTTGCTGTCATTGGTATTTTTTTAATAGTAAAACTGTATTATTTCCGCCTAATGAATAGTTGTGGACCAGTGTAAAGCTGCTCTCGTGGTCCGGAGATACCCCCAGTGAAATATTATTGGGAATATCTTCTACACTTACATATTCCAACGGTCTGTAAGGTTCGGTAACAAACGGAGCGATAACATTCAGGTTGCTGAAACCTGACATTCCTTCTCCCAAAAGCAATTTGATATTGCTGTAATTGAATTTGTAAGGAAGCGGTTTTAATGCCATAAATTCATATTTTTTTATTTGCCACGGGAGACACGATGTACCCTGTATATTAATGGAGGCTTCTTCTTTGATCTCGTTGTCCTGCAATATTTTCTCTATATTGAACTCAAGCTGTTCCGCATCTCTTTCGAAAATGGTATACGAGGAGGTAGAGTCCATATAAGATTGATAATCCAGTATTTCACCATATATTTTGGCATTTCTCGCCAGGGCGGATTCCAGTGTTTCTATCACAACAAATCCGGCGGATTCACTGAAAATATTTTTATTGTCTGCATTAATGAGGTCTTCCTGCATAGAATCACTGCTGGCTTCCACTGCTTTCTTTTTCTTTTCGAGATTAAAAAGGGTAAGCTCCTTAATCTCATCCACGCCTCCGCATACTACAATATCGCAATGTTCATTTCTGATGAGGTCTATTCCGTATACCACACTTTCTTCTCCGTAGACGAAAGAACTTGGTCCTTTTATTTTAAATGCTCTTGAAACGTCTCCCAAAACACTGTTGGATGTTGCTTTAGAAAAATTAAACGGGCTGAGCCTGTCCGGTCCCTTCGTAAAAAGGGTGGTCAGAAAGTTCTGGATCTCAGCACTGGGTCCCAGCGTATTGGTGATGATTAATCCTGTATTTTCCAGCAGTTCACTTTCGTATAAATCCGCATCGTGCAGGGCATTGATGCAGGCTTTCATGGCAATACTTGAAAGCTGATTAGGAAACGGGGCCTTCATAGGCAGATATTTACTGATATCTATCGTCGGGATCTGTCCGAAATAAATATCTCCTATGTCATACGTGGTCCAGGAATGGCCACCTGAAAATGAGAAAGCCTTATTGGATATGCTGTCTGCAAAATCCTGGTTCTCCAATCCTTTTGGAGTAACGGCTCCCCAACCTGTAATAACGATTCTCTTTTCCAAAATTCTATTATTTTAAAACTAACTCTGCCAGGCAGACTACTTTATCTTCTAAAATCACTTCACATTCAAAGGTGTAAAAACCCATAATGATGGTCTTTAACTTTGCGGAGATCCTTAATCTTTGTTCCGGGTACACTTCATGGTTAAATGTTGTGTTTTTAATTTTTATAGCTCTACCAAGAATGGCACCCGGAACTTTTGAATATTCAAGATTAAGGCGAATAAATAATCCACAAGTCTGAAACATTGTTTCTACCAGTATAACTCCCGGAGTTATCGGGTTTCCTTCAAAATGTCCTTTAAAAAAATAGCTGTCTTCTTTGAAAAATGCCTCTGAAATCAGATGGGTATTGGGTTCAAACTCAACTATTTTTTCTACCAGCAGCATGGGCGGCCTATGCGGCAATAGTTGCGAAGGCGAAGGAAAATTTTTCATATATATAATGGTATTAATTTTTTATGTTTTTATTTTTTATGACAAACTGCACAGGCATACTCATCATCAATATTTATCTCTTCAAAATACACCGATCCGATGTCTATCTCACTTTGGTAAGCGGTGCTCAGTTTCAGTTGTAACAATTTTACCAATGCTTCCAGCTTTACCCAGTCATTCACATTATACACCGGTATGATATGGGCATAAAGTCTGTTTATAAAAGGGTAACACTTCTCACTGATTTCTCTTTTCCATTCAATGTCTATCCCTATTGGTTTCCGGGAAACGGCACAGATCACCAGGTGACGGGAATGGGAAATACTTATATAATATTCCGAGTCTTTAATAAAAGGTTCTCCGTTTCTTCCTTTTTCAATAATGATTTTCTTTCCGAAAAAAGAATTCGCTAAATCCTCTGCAACCCCATTTTTTGTTTCGTCTGCATACGTATATAAGAGGTGAATATCATTTGGTAAACTGATGACTTTCATTGTGCAGCATTACTTCAATATTGCTCAGCATTCCGGAATCCATACGGGGTGATAAAATGGAGCTGAAATCGGTATTGGGAAATTCTCTTTTGGAATTCACCACCAAATTAATGGACAGCCGGTCATTTTTCATCGCCGTATTCACTTTAAGAAGGCTTGGAATGTTATTAAAGAACAAATCCTGTATTTCAAAATCCCAAATCTTAAACGGACTAAAGTAATCCGAGTTCCTTCCGATGATATAAAATTTATCGTTTTCTATGTATACCAGATCTGAGGTCAGTACTTTGCTCAGGTCTCCGGTATATTCGTTACCATTCAGATACCCGTTAAATACCGAAGGGGTATTGATGGTAAGACTGTAAATATCCTTCTGATGGTATGTGGTAACAAAAGCCTCTTTTTCCAGGGAGATATTTTCCAGAGGAACGCCCAGATAATTCGGTTCAAAATCTTCTTTTTCCGAATAGCTTATCTTATAGGTAGCCACTCTTGGCCCTGCTTCTGATGTCCCATAAGTTTTGTAGTAGGAAGGAACAGGAAAATGTCCTGTAAATTTCAGAAAACATGTTTTTCCTACATAACCTCCTCCTATACTTATAAATTCCAAAGTTTTTCCTGCATTGCCAAGCTTCACATTGTAGGCCAGTAAAGTCCTCAGAAGTGTTGGCGTAATAAAAAAATTGGTCACATTGTATTTTTCGATATACGAAACCAAATTCAGTGCAATAAATTTGTAAGAGGACAGAATGAGGTTTCCTCCTGACAGCAGATGCGAAAGGAACTGCGCTACCAAAGCATATGAATAATACAACGGAAGACATACAATACTGGTGTGGCCGCTGTTTATTCCCAAAGAATTCACATTCGATCTGATATTCTGCAATATACTGTCCGAAGAATGCATAATATATTTTCTGATCTTTGTGGTTCCGGAGCTTGACAATACCACAGAGGTATTTTTAAGCGGCTGGTCCATATAATCATTCCTTATTAATATATTCCCGTATGGACTTTTGTGTATGTCATGCTCAAAATCAAAGGGTATGCAGGAATTATCCTGTGTAATGATTGCATAAAAGAAAGGAATTCCTTCCAGATTTTCTTTTGTGCATTCAATCAGAAGCGCACAGCCTCCTTTCTTCAGGATCAATAAATAAAGGATAATTAAATTTACTGTATTACCCTGATAATCGATCACAAACAGCTTGTCTTCAAAATCAGTCTCTGAAAAATTCTTTTCCAAAGATTCAACTTCCAATAATATTTCAGAATACGACATCTTCTTATTATTAAAATCAAGAATCCAGGAACCTGAATGGGTCAGCAGGCTGTTATGAATTTCATTCCACAGAGATCTCATCACCCCAGTTTTTGTAGTACGTTAGTAATAAACTGCTTATACTCGCTGCTGAAAGGTTTCTGTTCAAGCGTTACAGCCTGCTCTTCCAGTTCTTTTCTGTCGTGAAGGATATTTTGGGAAAAACCCAGTCCCTTTGGAATATTACTTTCGATAAGGTATCTCAGAAATACTGCTTCATATCTGTTTTCTGCATCTGCACTTTCTACTGCAGACATGATCTCTTTATTGAAAGTGGCCAGATACTGTATCTTTTTCAGCGGACTGATTACGGTCTTCGCTCTGTACGCATTGGCTACAGCATTAAATGAAGCATTTAAGCAGTTACCTTTATCCAGGCTTTCCGCTGAAGCAATAAATTTTTTGATTTCTTTTTTATTGCCTTCTCTACAATTCATTAATAGATCTCTGATCATACGTAGATATTTTAAAATTAGACATCTTTTACTTACACCGGGTGATTGGTCATTTGATATTTTCCTGAAAAAGAACATTTATCATTAAAGGAGGTTTTCAAATTTTCCGGAACAACTGTATTGATTTTTACAGTTTAGGGATCACCTATGCTGAGTTGCATTTTATATTTTTAAGTTTCCGTGTTGTTTCGATTTGGAAAAGAAAAAATATTTGTGTGTTTCTCTGAGACAAACTTAGATAAGAATCGAACTCAAAAAAAACAATTGATGACAGGATTTATAAATTCACGCTATGGATTTATAAATCTTTAAATTTTAAAATGTTGAATTACAATGAATTGTGTAATAAATGCGAAAATTAAGATGCGATTGCGTTTTCGATCTCTTTGATGTAAATTGAAGGCGTTGTACCTGTCTTTTTTTTGAATGCAGCCGAAAAAGCCTGGACATTATTATAGCCTAATTCATCTGCAATGGCAGGAAGTTTATAAGATCTGAGCTTTTTGTCCTCCAATAACCTCTCTGAAACATAGTCTATACGCAGATCATTCAGATAAGTAGTGAAGTTTTTTCCCTGTTGGGTATTAATTACTTCAGATAAATAGGCCGTATTGGTCTTTATGGTTTTTGCCAGACTGGCCAGCGTAATGCCTTTTTTAAGGAAATGTCCCTTGGATTCGAATGTATTCAGGTCTTTCAGAATAGATTTTGTAACGTCTTCAGATAAACTATTCCCGGATCTGTCCTTCATTTCAACCAAAATCTCCTCTATTTCTTCTGCTTCCTCCATCTCTTCCTCTTCTTCCTCTATCTGTGGCAGAATTTCTTCCCTGACGATTTCATGTTTCTGATTTTCAGATGATTCCATGTGCTTTTTTTCAATGGAATGAATTAAATCCTGAGCTATTTTTCTATACTCCTTCTCGGTTTTCTTGGATTTATAGTACAGGTAAATAAATAGGATAAGAATTAATATAAGTACACTGATAGAGGCGTAAAGACCTGTTTTATTATTATTCAGATCATTAATAATATTCTCTTTTTCCCGCAGAAGATTGGGAGTGTCATATTTCTTAGGAAGTTCCGTAGACAGGTATTTAAACTGCTCATCAAGCTTTTTATCCACCTTTAAGAACCGGTCTATATAATAAAGCTGTTTCTGTGTATCATTATTCTCCTTATAATAATCAATAAGAAAGGTATATACATCCCTCAGATCCGGGAATGTAATATTGGTTTTCTCTACATTGGTATCCAGTTTAGTGAAATATTCTACTGTTTTCTTTTTATCATTCAGCCCTTCATAAGACTTCCCCAGGCTGTAAAGGACATAGTTGGCATTATTATCCTCAATGCTGGAGAAATAATCATAAGATTTTGAAAACTCTTTAATGGCCTCTTCGTATTTTTTCTGTTTTAAATAAGAAAATCCTGACAGATATAAATACTGATTAACGCTATACTTGTTATGGCTCTTCGCAGAATAGTCCAGTCCTTCTTTAATCAGCACATTTACAGAATCAAGATGATCACTTTCTATATAGCAGTTAATCAGGTTGATACGTGTCTGATTGTGCTCGCTTTCGGAAAGTTCTTTGGAATCATAATAGTGTCTGAACATCTTGGCTGCTTCCACATTGCGCCCGATATGGCTGTTGATATACGCAATATTAAGATTGGCATAGGCAATAAGTTTCTGATCTTTTTGCTTCTGGGCATGTTTTAAGCTTATAATATAGTTGTCCAGAGCTGCTTTGAGGTTATCATTTTTATAGTACAAATTCCCTTTCATCCTGTAAGCAATAGCTTCATAGGTGCTTTCCTCAGCATTTTTCGTAACAATAAAAACACTGTCTATATACTTCATGGCCTGCGGAAAATCTTCATTAAAATGGACCAGAATATATCCTTCTGCCATCTGAAGATTATTTCGTTCAAGCTTTGCTTTCTGTAAATAATATTTTGCAATGATCTTAGACTCCTGGATTTTACCATTTTCATCATAATCATTAAACTTCTTTTTCAGCTCAGCATAGCCGAATCGTTTCAAAGAGTCGGTTAATTGTTTCTGAGCGCAAAAAAAATTTGCTGAAAGCAATAAAAGAGTAAATATCAGTCTCATCACAGTAGTAGTTTTATGCAAATTTACATATTTCTTATTCAAAAAACCAGGATTGAAAAAAAAACAAACAAGGTGCGCAATTAATTGAAAATAAATTAATTACAAAATTTAAAAACATCATGAATTTATAAATCTATACTATACAGAGATGGTTGGTTTAAAAAATATTCTTTTATTTGCTAACAGATTACTAAAAATAAATTTCTAATGAAAAAACAAGACAAACAAGAGAAAAAACTATCGTTAAAAAAAGTGCAAATCATGAAAATTAACGATATGAGAATGATCAACGGAGGAGACAGCTACCACTATGGTGCGGGTATAAATTGTGGAGATGACGAGCCTCTTCCTACTCCTTTAAGACATACCTTTGTAAAATAACGTTACTATTTTATGAAGTATTCAATATTTATCATTATTTGTTCTTTTTCTGCTTCTCTATATGCCCAAAAAAACAACCCTGCTCCGTCTAAGCCTTCTACAGATGACTATTTCGGAACCAAGATTGTGGATGAATACAGAAATCTGGAAAATCTGGAAGACCCTCAAACCCTCAACTGGATGAAAACTCAGACGGACTATACCAATGCCGCGCTGGATCTGATTCCCAAAAGAAATTATTTTTCAGCAAAAATGCTTGAATTTGATCAGAGGCAGGGATACTCCATATCCAATATGAAAATAACAGATAATGGTAAATATTTTTATTTAAAAAAGAACAGCAACGAAAAAGTTGCAAAACTATACTATCGTAAAGGAATCTCAGGAAAAGAAGAATTGCTTTACGACCCTTCCCAATATAAGAAGTCGGAAAAAAATCATGAATTTGTCATTAATTACCTGAATCCAAGCTGGGATGGCAGTAAAGTAGCCATCTCATTAGCAGAGAAAGGGCAGGAACTGGCAGAAGCCATCATTATGGATGTTGATAAAAAATACATTCATCCGGAAATTATCACTCAGATTGAACCTGTAAGTGCAGGAGGAATCAAGTGGCTGGATGACAACAGTGGATTTATCTATCTCCACTACAGTACTACAGACTCTAAATCACTCGATTTTTATAAAAATACAAGAACCGTTTTATATAAAATCGGGACTGATCCTAAAAATATAACTGATCTTTTCTCTTCCAAAAACAATCCGGATCTGAACATCACAGAAGATATGTTTCCCATGATCCTGGATTTTGATAAAGATGACCGATACTACATCGGTATGCTGGTAGATTACAATACGTACAGAAAAACATACATCATCTCTAAAAAAGATCTTTTAAGCGGGAAAAAGAACTGGAAACCTTTTTCAGATCCGGAAGATAAAACCAAATCATTAGAAGAGTCCAACAATGATGTCTTCTTTTTATCGAGCTATAATTCTTCTCTTAACAGTCTTTGTAAAACCAGTATCAGCGACCCCCGGTTCAAAAATCCGGAAGTTCTGATCCCTGAAAAAAAGGATGAGATCATTAAAAGCTATAGAATTACCAAAGACGGTATCTATTATACCACAACCAAAAACGGGGTGGAAGCCAAATTACATTTACTGAATAACGGAAAGGATACGGAAATTCAACTTCCTTACTCATCCGGAAGTGTAGCTCTGCAATCCAAAGGGCAGAACTTTGCTGATATCTGGGTGATTTGTTCCGGTTGGGCGAATGATAACCAAAGATTCAGGTATGATCTGAAAACCAATACTTTTAAACCGGAAGATCTTACACCGGGTACAGAATATCCTGAGTTCAAGAATATTGTTGTGAAAGAGGTTACCGTAAAATCAAGAGATGGTGAAGAGATTCCCGTTTCCCTGATCTATAATAAGAACATTAAAAAAGACGGTAAAAATCTCACTATGATAGACAGCTACGGGTCCTACGGATATTCCATTAATCCTTTCTTTGCGAAAAAATATCTGTTATGGATCAGTCAGGGAGGAATGGTAGCAGTAGCACACGTAAGAGGAGGTTCGGAAAAAGGTGAAAAATGGCGACTGGCAGGCTATAAGGAAACCAAGCCCAATACCTGGAAAGACCTGATAGACTGTACAGAGTTCTTAATTAATGAAAAATATACATCAAAAGATAAAGTAGCACTTTGGGGAGCCAGCGCAGGAGGAATTACTGTAGGAAGAGCCATGACCGAAAGACCGGATCTTTTTAAAGTTGTAGTCGCGGAAGTAGGGGTTATGAACCCTCTGAGAGATGAAACCACTCCCAATGCACAGCCTAAAGAATTCGGGACAGTAAAGGACCCTAAAGAATTTAAAGCTCTTCTGGAAATGGATTCTTACCATCATCTGGAAAAAGGAGTAAAATATCCCGCTACTTTTATTACAGGCGGAATCAATGACCAGAGAGTTACCGTGTGGGAACCTGTGAAATTTGCGGCTGCATTATCGGCTGCCAGCACTTCAGGCCTTCCGGTGATGTTAAAAATAGATTATGAAGGAGGCCATGCAGGGAATGTTCCTGCAGCACACCGCTATGCCAACATAGGAGATATGTTTGCCTTCGCTTTGTGGCAGCTGGGCCACCCGGATTATCAGCCAAAACAAAATACAAAAAAGTAAATGTCCCATTTTCCTTATCTTTTTTTTGACGAATTTGTAGTTCGTACCCCTTTGTTTTCATGTACGGATTTCCGTACATATATGGGAAAAGATGAGATTCCGGAAATCACATTAAAAAAAATATATGCCGATCCTGTTTTTCAGGAAGCTATTTATCTGGCTTCTCCTTTCCTGCATGGAGAGCTGGTGAAATGGCTCAGCACAGAACATCCATACGATGCAAAAGAAGAACAGAAACTAAGAAATACCCTGCTGAAATATTTTTGCCGTATAAGTACACGCAGTACTCCGTTCGGATTGTTCTCCGGTGTTGGCCAGGGTAAATTTTCAGCATCACCAGATTCATTGGGTAAGGAAAACATTTCCTCAGCTTCATTATCAGGGGATTGGTTGAGAGACACCAAACTGGATATGCATTTTCTGGTTTCCCTCGCTCAGCATTTTGTAAAAACCAGGGAAATAAGAGACCAGCTGCTGTTTTATCCTAATAACAGTATGTATAAAATCGGGAACAAGATCCGTTATATAGAATATCAATATACTCAGGGGAAAAGAGATTATATCATATCATCCGCTCCGCTTTCAGAAGAACTGCAGCAGGTCCTGAAATTTTCCCGATCCGGAAAAACCATACACGAGATTGCACAGATCCTGATTAATGAAGAAATAAGCGGAGAGGAAGCGGCAGAATTTATTGAAGAACTTGTTGATAATCAATTACTGGTAAGCCAGCTGGAACCGAATGTATCGGGGGGCGATTTTATGGATCTGTTAATTTCAGCTTTAACAAAAATACATGCCGGCGATGCTGCCACTATTCTGAAGAACATTAAAGATAAGCTGGAGAAACTGGATCTCCATATCGGAAATCCAGCCACTCTTTATGCTGAAACGGAAGATCTAATCAGATCCTTTGATACGGTGTACGACAGGAAGTTTCTTTTTCAGACGGATCTCTATTCTAAAAATGAGTTCTTCCTTTCCCCACACTGGAAAAAGGAACTGAAAAAAGGGATCTGTTTTTTAAATAAAATCACATTACCTCAAACGGAAACTACCTTTCAAAAATTCAAACAGGCATTTTCCGAACGGTTTGAGGCAGAGGAAGTGCCTCTCCTGTATGTTCTGGACGCAGAAGTAGGAATAGGATACAGACAGGGTGTTTCTGCAAAAGGTCTTCATCCTTATTTGAATGACCTGAAACTTCCCGCCTCTTCCAAAAAGCAAAACCGCAGCATTCATTTTAATTCCGTTCTTACTATTCTGAACGAAAAGCTGCAGGATGCCTTAGTGTTTCAGCATGAAAAAATTGAATTATCTGATCAGGATTTTGACTCCTTTGAGGAAAACTGGGATGATCTGCCAGATACTCAATCTTTTTTAACAGAAATAATTTCAGAAGATCATCGGGAAAAATTATTTATCAACAGCAGTACCACATGCAGTGCTGCTAATTTTTTGGGAAGATTTCATTCGGAAAAATCCGGGATTCGGAATTTAGCAAAAGCTATTGCCCACAAGGAAAATGAGCTGAATTCCGACTCGATTCTTGCGGAAATCATTCACCTGCCGGAAGCCAGAATAGGCAATATCATCCGGAGACCATCATTACGGGAGTATGAAATTCCGTACTTAGCGCAGTCTGATCTACCTGCGGACCAGCAGATTTCAGTGGATGACCTGTATATTTCGCTGAAAAATGATCAAATTGTTTTGCGCTCCAAAAGGTTGAATAAAGAAGTAAAACCTTATCTCACCAATGCCCATAATTATGCTTTTGAGACGCTTCCTGTCTACCATTTTTTATCTGATCTGTATTCTCAGAATGTCAGGACCGGGCTTTACTTTGATTGGGGCGGGCTGGAGGACATCTACCGGTTTTTGCCAAGAGTGGAATACGGGAATATCATCCTTGCAAAGGCCAGATGGAAAATAACGGACAAGGATATTTTGCATCTGCTTCCTATAATTTCGGATAAAAATCATTTTTTAGCTGAATTAACAAAATGGAGAACCCAAATGAAAATACCGGCATGGATACAGTGGGCGCACTTTGACAATACGCTGGCTCTGCATCTGGACAATTATGATATGGCTCAAATGTTCATACAGATTGTCAAAAGTGAAAAATCATTGGCTGTGGAGGAGTTTTTATACCACGAAACTCATGATCATAAGCAGGAATTCATCTTTTCGCTGTATAAAGCTGAAGCCTTAAAAAAACCGGGAGCATGATGAAGAGAAAATTTATTCCCGGCACTGAATGGCTGTATCTGAAAATATATACCGGCATAAAAACGGCTGATATTATTCTGGAGGAAGCCATAACTTCTCTCACCGAAGCTCTTCAGGATAGAAAACTGATTTCAGAATGGTTCTTTATCCGGTATCTGGATCCGAAACCTCACATCCGGTTAAGATTCAGACTCCACAGCGTCAAAGACTGTAATTGCGTGACTGAACTGATCAACGAAGCTTTACAGGATTATCTGGAAAGTGGCGAGATTTCATTAATAGTACACGATACCTATACAAGAGAAATCGAGCGTTATGGAGAAAATACAATGGAAGATGCTGAAAAATTATTTCATAGCAACAGTGAGCTTTCTTTGCAGTGCCTTCATTTTGACGATGAACAAAAAATCATTATCAGCCTTTTTCTGATCGATACCTACTTAACAACACTAGGAATGGATATTCAGGAAAAACTGGACTGGATCAAAGATTTCAACGAAGACTTTAAAGCTGAATTTAATGCGGATAAAGCTCTTAACAGCCAGCTTGATAAAAAATACCGGGAATGGAAACCTCAATTTCTGAATTTTAATTTCTCCGATGAATACGTAAATGAAAGAGAATTTATTATTTTAAACATTGAAAAAGACCGGGCTGTATTAGAAAATATTCAACACCACAACAAAAACCAATCTCTGGGAATGCCTCTGAGAATATTTTTCCAAAGTATTTTCCATCTGAATATCAACAGGCTTTTCGTTTCCAACCAAAGAGTATTTGAAATGATTATCTACGATTACCTGCTAAGATATTATAAAACAAATTTTTGGTTAAGTAAATAAATTATGTAACCCGAACTCAGGTTAAATTTATAGTTAAATAATCCTATAATTTAAAAATAAAGAATCCATCTCATGAATAATAATGAGATGGATTGTTTTTAGAGGGTTATAATTGTCACTCAAAATGAAAAGCTGTTCAGAAAATCAACTCAGACTAAAGATTTATTTTATATTTTTTTAACCAGACTTTATCAAAAGCTTTTGATAAATTTCATGAAAACAATATTTTATCTTTGCAGAGGGAAAGCAAAAGTGAATTGGCTTACGGATTAAAATCAATACTATAAACAATGGCTAGAGGCTTCAGACAGAAGATTCGTCAGAAAAACACGGAGAACAGCGGATTCGGGAGTAATGCTTCCGGAAGATTCATCAATAGGGACGGCCTTCCGAATGTCAAGCGGAAAGGGGTAAATGTATTCAACAGGTTGAGCTGGTATCACACGATGCTGAATCTGTCAACCTTCCGTTTCCTGTCTTATCTGGTAGTTGCCTATATTCTTGTCAATCTGGTATTTGCGCTGGTTTACTATCTGATCGGGGTGGAACATCTTACCGGAATTGATAAAAGTGACCCTCTGAACGAATTTATTGACGTGTTTTTCTTCAGCTCCCAGACCTTTACCACGGTGGGTTACGGCAGAATTGCTCCTGTAGGGTTTTTAGCAAGTCTTGTAGCTACTTTTGAAGCTTTTCTTGGATTGCTTACCTTTGCCATTGCAACAGGACTTTTTTACGGAAGATTCTCAAGGCCGAGGGCATATTTAAGGTTCTCTGATATTGCGGTAATTGCTCCGTTCAAAGAATCAAGGGCTTTGATGTTCAGGCTGGCTCCCTTTAAAAATAATGCACTTACAGATGCGGAGGTGATTGTTTCAACAGCTATTGAAGTGATTGAAAACGGAGTGCCGAAAAGTAATTTTTATTCTTTAAAAACCCATTTAAATAAGATCAATACCCTGGCACTGAACTGGACGGTTGTTCATGAGATCAAAGAAGATTCACCGTTTTATGGTTTTTCTGAAGATGATTTTAAAAATACGGATATTGAGATTATTGTCCAGATCCGGGCATTTGATGAAGTATTTTCCAATACGGTGGTGCAGAGGTCGTCCTATGTCTCCTCGGAAATTGTTTACGGGGCTAGATTTGTCCCGATGTATTATCCTGATCAGCAAGATCTTACCACCGTTTTGGATCTGGATAAAATTAATGAATATCAAAAAGCAGAGCTTCCGGTTAAGACCGGAAATCATCAATAAATGAATTTAGATCTTTATAAAAAGCAGGCTTTACAAAAGCAGAAGGAACATAAAAAATTTCTGGACGGATTAAAAAAGAAGCCGCCCAAAAACCTCGATTATGTCGTTCAGGAAACCCACGATGAAGTTTTCGAGGAAGTAGACTGCCTCCAGTGCGCCAATTGCTGTAAAACCACCGGACCTTTATACACCGAAAAAGATATTGAACGTATTTCGAAGCACCTGCGGATGAAGCAGGCCGATTTTGAAGCGAAATTTTTAAGAGTGGACGAAGACAATGATAAGGTACTGCAGAATCTTCCCTGTTTTTTTCTCAACAATGACAATACCTGTTCTATTTATGAAGTCCGGCCTAAAGCATGCCGTGAATATCCGCATACGGACCGCAAAAAGATCTATCAGATCAATCATCTCATGCTGAAAAATACCGTGATTTGCCCCGCCGCTTATGAATTTGTAGAAAAGATGATGAAGAATATTTCCAGATAAATCAAAGCTGGTAAAATTTCTTAAATAATTATAAAGTACGTTAAATAAGACTTTTACGCATAATTTATTAAAAAGGCTGTCGTTTAATTTAAACAACCATTTAAAAATATTGCATTATGAAAAAGTTAATCTTAACTGCCGCGTTTACTTTAGTCGGCGTGATTGCAGTCTCTGCTCAGGCACAGACGCAAACCCAGAAACCAGCCGAAACTCCTAGTAACACGACCACTCCAACCCAGCAGCAGAATACACAGACAAGTACTCCTGCAGAGGCTCAGAAACAGAACACCTCCACAACTACAACAGCGACTGTAAGCACTACAGCCACGCCGGCCACGAATGTTGAATCAACAACAACTGTGGATCCGGGGACTACAGACGCTACAAAGCCTTCTGATGCTACTAAAGCAGAAAAAAAGGCTAAGAAAAAGGCAAAGTCATCTAAGTAAATATTGAACAAAGCAGAAAGGGAGTCCTGGAACGAAAGTTTCAGGATTTTTTTTGACTCATTAATTGAAGTACCAATCAGTATATTATTTACGTATATTTCGGATGTAAATATATGTCCGGATCACTGGGACTAAGCTGATTTATTCAATGAAAAGACTAAACCCTTCTCTTAAGTATAATTTACTAATAGGCGTTTTCCTTAGTATATGGCTTTTTATTTTTGCTTTTTTTATAAGACCGTTTGACGATGGAACCATTAGTTTTAAGGTATGGATCATTATCAGTATTGGATTTAGCGTCATTGCATTGCTGTGTTATGGAGTCATTGCTTTCCTGCAGAAATGGGTTTACAGGAAACTGGGAAAATGGAACATCGGATTTGAATTATTGAGTATTGTTTCTTTTCAATTCCTTTTTTGGATTGTGACTTATGCTTTTTATAAAAGCCCGGCCTTGAATGGAGGATATGTTTTTTTTCAGTTTTTAGAGATTATCATTCTTAAATCAGCTTTGATTTCTACCCCCATCATTGTTTTGGCAAGGATCTATGCTGTGTCCTTAATTCCTGCGCAAGATGACACCATCATTATCAGAGGAGAAAATAAACTGGATATTTTAAAAATTAAAAGAAATGAACTGATCTGTGTTTCCAATTCTCAGAATTATGTTGAGATTTTCTTTGTAGAGGGAAACGAAGTAAAAGTAAAGCTCATTCGGAGCACGCTTAAAAAGATTCAGAATGATTTTGATTTTTTGGTTCAAATCCATCGCTCACATCTGATCAATCCGTCTCATTTTAAAGCATGGAAAAATGCGGACACCATTTCTCTTACTCAAATTGAGCTTCCTGTTTCTAAAAATTACAGAGAACATTTGTTATCCCTGTAATTTCCGTACCTAAAACCGCGTATTTCATACCTAACCCTTCATATCACCTTGTTGAAAGGTGTTTTTGTTTTTATTTTGCCTTCCAGATAAGAATAAATAGTATATGAAAAAGCTTTGGATCAGGAGAATCTTATGGTCATCTCTAATCGGTTTGGGTATCGTTATCTGTGGTTTTTTATGGGCAGATCATGAACTCAATAAAGTCCTGGGTAAATCTACCCGGGTTATTGATCTTTCTTCACTTATTAAGCCATCACCATTGGTACAGATAAGAAATGTCAATGTCCTTTCAGAAGACTGCACCCATTTTATGAACAATCAGGATGTCCTCATTAAGGATGGGATCATTCTTCAGCTAGGCACCAATCAACCGGTGAATAAGGGAGCTTCCATTATTGATGGTACAGGGAAGTATCTTATTCCGGGGCTTGTAGACAGTCATGTTCATGTAAAAGAAAGTAAGAATGACTTGTTTTTATATCTGGCTAATGGGGTTACCTACATCAGGGAAATGGCCGGGCAGCCGGTGATCTTAGAATGGCGGAAAGCAATCCGGAAAAGCGGCTTGGGACCGAGGATGTTTGTCGCTTCGCCACCCATATTTAGTGAGGCTGGGGTAGCGGGTTATTATTATGGCTGGACAAGGCATTCCGTCAATTATTCCAATAAAAAGGCTGCGTACCAAGCCATAAAGAAAATAAAAAAACAGGGGTATGATGCTATTAAGATGTACGGTTTTGTCAATCCGGAAATGTTTGAAACAACAATACAAATTGCTGATGAAAATAATATACCGGTTATTGGGCATATACCGATGGTTAATTTGGACGCCTTTTTTCCTTCAGGCCAGAAAGAAGTAGCTCATATTGAAGAAATAACCGTTAAGACAATTGATGAATTCGGAAAATCAATTTCTAAAAATCCCGCAGAATATCTCCGTTTTCTGAAAATACGGTCACATCAGATCGCTAAGAAACTAAAAGAAAATAAGGTAAATGTTACTTCAACCGTTTGGTTATGTGAAAGCTTTTTAGCCCAGCGGTTTGACTTAAAGTCTAAACTTAAAGAAATAGATTTGAAATATGCTAATCCTAAAATTATTGAAGGAACGGGATTGTATAAAATGGGGTGGTTACCCGGTAAAAATGGGTATGAATATGATGGAAAAGACACTCCTGAAGCAAAAAAATTATCGCTGACATTCTGGAAGACCTATGTGGAAGCGATTCATATCATGACCAAAGCATTGGTAGATCATCATGTCCCTGTTATGGCCGGAACAGATGCTAATGTTGCCACGGCTGTTCCCGGGTTTTCTCTTCATAATGAACTGGAGTCTTTATCTAAATCCGGAATGACCAATTCACAGGCCATTTATTCTGCTACAGTGGAGCCTGGTCTATGGATGAAAAGTAAGACAGGGAAGATCAAAACAGGGTATCATTCAGATTTGGTGCTGCTTGCTAAGAATCCATTGAATGATATCAGAAATACAAAGACTATTGAGTATGTGTTTTTTAACAATCATGTCATCAACAAAACTCAAATTAAAATGATTCTGAAAAGCATTGAGGATGCCAATAATGAAAACCGGAATATAGAGATTGGTGAATACTTAAAGTGAAAATATTCATGACTATCTTTAAAGGCTTTCTTCACCCTGTAAAAATAAAAAAGCGCTGTACACAGACAGCGCTTTCTCCTTTCACTTTTTACTTTTTTCCCATTATCCCGGGAACAGGCTGTATCAAAAAAGGTCGGGAGTACTCCCAACCTTTGTTTATCTTTATACTACTCCCTGAGCCAGCATTGCTTCTGCTACTTTCACGAAGCCGGCGATATTGGCTCCTTTCACGTAGTTTACATAGCCGTCCTCATCTTTTCCGTAGTCTCTGCAAGCTTTGTGGATTCCGATCATGATCTCTTTCAGTCTTGCGTCAACCTCTTCAGAAGTCCAGTTAAGACGGATAGAGTTCTGTGTCATCTCAAGACCTGAAGTGGCAACACCTCCTGCGTTGGAAGCTTTACCAGGCGAGAATAGAACTTTGTTGTCTAAGAAATAGTTGATCGCATCCAGTGTAGAAGGCATATTAGCCGCCTCAGTTACACAAAGACATCCGTTTTCAACCAGGATTTTAGCATCTTCAAGATCCAGCTCATTTTGAGTGGCTGAAGGGAATGCTACATCACATTTTACACTCCAAGGACGTTTTCCTGCGTGGAATTCTGCAGAAGGATATTTTTTAGCATAATCCTCAGCTCTGTTGTTTCCTGAAGATCTCAATTCCAATAGGTAATCGATCTTTTCACCGCTGATTCCGTCTTTGTCGTAGATATATCCATCAGGACCGGATACTGTAACAACCTTAGCACCAAGCTCAGTTGCTTTTTTGATAACTCCCCAGGCTACGTTTCCGAAACCTGAAACCGTTACGATTTTATCTTTAAAGTCCTGTCCGATTGTCTTAAGCATCTGCTCTGCGAAGTATACCACACCGTATCCTGTAGCTTCAGGACGGATCAGGGATCCTCCGTAAGCAAGACCTTTTCCTGTAAGTACTCCGGTAAATTCGTTTCTGATTTTTTTGTATTGTCCGAAAAGATATCCGATTTCTCTGGCTCCTACACCAATGTCTCCTGCAGGTACATCTGTTTCAGGACCGATATGCTTGCATAATTCAGTCATGAAAGCCTGGCAGAAACGCATTACTTCCATATCAGATTTTCCTTGCGGATCGAAATCTGAACCTCCTTTTCCTCCACCCATCGGAAGAGTCGTTAATGAGTTTTTAAATACCTGCTCGAAAGCTAAGAATTTAAGAACAGAAAGGTTTACAGTAGGATGGAAACGGATTCCTCCTTTGTATGGTCCGATTGCAGAGTTCATTTGAATTCTGAAACCTCTGTTTACCTGTATCTCTCCTTTATCATCAACCCATGGAACTCTGAAGATAATGATTCTTTCAGCTTCAGCCATTCTCTCTAGAAGCTTCATTCCTGTATATTCCTTTTTGGTCATAATAAACGGAATTACAGTCACAGCTACTTCTTTTACGGCTTGTAAAAATTCTGGTTCATTAGGATTTTTTGCTTCAATCTTGGCAATAAACTCCTGGATTTTCTGGTCAATATTATATTGTTCCATATATTAGGGTTGAATATTATTGTCAACAAATTTAATTTTTTTTTCAAGATTCACAATACTCTATTTCAACATTGCTAAAAATTAAATAATAATGTTTCGAAATATTATTAAATTGATAATTTATGATCAATTTTTGTTAAAAATTAAAAGTTAGCTCTCAATTGATGCAATATTAAGAAATCGTTAATTCTTAAATTGCGGTAAATTGCCTCCCGGAAAATGATTTTACTTTCCCTAAAAGCTCCAATTCCAAAATTACCGGAAGAATTTTGTAGGAAGCGGTTGAAATAATCTGTGCCAGATCATCCAGAGACACCTGAGGATGAGCCTTGATGGCAAGATAAATTATTTCTTGATTTTCAGTAAGTTGCAGGTTTGTTTCACTGTAAGGAAACAGCTCTGCCGCTTTCTCTTTTGAATGATTAAATCCCAGTGAATCTATAAGATCTTTTACGGTAGAAACGGAAGATGCTTTGTTTTGGAAAATCAGCTGGTTACAGCCCTGGCTGTATGGATCGGTGATCTTTCCGGGCAGCGCAAAAACCTCACGGTTATAGTCATTGGCAAATGATGCGGTACTTACAGATCCGCCTCCAAATCCGGTTTCCACCACAATGGTTGAAGGAGATATTCCGGCAATAATCCTGTTTCTCTGGATGAAATTTTCGCGGTCCGGTTTCCGGGAAGAATTGAATTCTGTAAACAATGCGCCACCTT
Source organism: Chryseobacterium endalhagicum (assembly GCF_016745235.1). Classification (GTDB taxonomy): domain Bacteria; phylum Bacteroidota; class Bacteroidia; order Flavobacteriales; family Weeksellaceae; genus Chryseobacterium; species Chryseobacterium endalhagicum. The sequence goes on from NZ_JAELVM010000002.1 coordinate 606,953, forward strand.
CCTCCAGTATTTTTTCCGACAGTTTTTTGTTTTTGGAAGGATAGAGCGTGTGAAATCCATGAGCAAGGACGGCTGCGGTTGGTATCTTATGATGAATAGACTGTTCGTGAACTTCCTTATCTACTCCAAGAGCTAATCCGCTGACAGATATGAATTTGGAAGACTTTGAGGATTCAAAGAAATCTCCAATGAACTGCTTGCCGTAAGAAGTCATATTCCGGGTGCCTACAATACTTATTTTTGGTAAAGAATCGTCAAAATTGCCTTTTTGATAAAGAATGGCCGGAGCATCATCACATTCATTCAGCAGAGACGGAATTTCCTTTAAATGTCTGAGATTGATCCGGATATGGTTCTTTTCACAAAACCTGATTTCCTTTTCTGCAAATTTCAGATATTCATCATTTCCGATGTCCGCCACTGTTTTTCTGCCGATGCCTTCCGCTTTGCTATATTCTTTTTTTGCTCTTTTCCAGGCTTCTTCAGCACTTCCGAAGGTTCGTACGAGTTTATGAAAATTAATGTCGCCAATCAGGCTGCATTCGCGCAGGGCAATGGCATAGAGGTATTCTTCCGGGATCATTTGTGTTTTTTTTCAAATGTAATAAAATAATCCAAGTTGAATAAGGTTTGGAAGCTTGAGTTTAGAGTTTGGTTGCTGGTTGACAGTTGCTGGTTCTAACCCCGAAACGCGCATCCCGCACCTTTAAAACCTCCTGCTTTATTTCCTCCTCAACTCATCCAGACGGTCCCAGATGTCATCTCTTTTTTTGTAGGGAAGTTCCAGGAAGTCATCAGGGTGGTTTTCTTTATATTCCTGCCATAGTTTATCGTCTTTTTCGCTGTAGTAGTTGGGAAATTCCCAGATGTACTTTTTTTTTCTTTCTCCTACATTTTTAAAGGCGAAAGCAATAATACTTCCTACTACAGCCCCCGAAAGGTGAGCCTGCCATGAGATTTTGCTCGGTTCCTGAAGATTATAGAACAGCTCTTCCGGGAACATTCCCCAGATCAAGCTTCCATAATATAAAACAACAAGCAGTGATATTGTGAGAAGCTTCATATTCCATTTAAAAACTCCGCTGAAGAACAGGAAGAAGGCAAGAACGTACACGATTCCGCTGGCCCCGATCGTGCAGGTATAGGTATAATCGCCGGTGAGAATATCAATGGGTGGAAGCATCCAAAGCAGCAAACCAGTCGCCAGCCAGCCGATTATAAAAACTTTATTGGCAACCAAAGGGTAGAACTGATATAAAAGGAACAGCAGAACGGCTACCGGAATGGAATTGCTAATGATATGATCCATATTTCCATGCAGAAGGGGAGAAGTAACAATGCCGAGCAGGCCTTCCGGTAAAAGAGGAATAATGGCCCCGAAACAGCTTTGAAAAAAGCCCATCGTCTGCAGTAAGAACCCCAGCCACATCGCGGAAAGCATCAGCAATGGGGTGATAACAGCTCTTTTGGAAATTATATTTTTAAACATGTGGAGGGTACGTCAAATCAAAAGCCAATGATAAATTTCGGAAAATTTGTCGATGAATTCATAGAAGGGGCAATTATTTTAGGACAAAAGGTTTCAATTTTATAATGCCTTGCTTAAGATTTTGACACTGAATGTATTAAAGTGGCTTGTTTTTGGCTTATTGAAGATCATTTTGATGATTTAAGGTTTTTTATCATCCAATCATGGGGTTTAAAAAAATTATATTAATATTTTTGTAATGAAAATCATGTAAAATAATGAAGAAGTTTTTATTGATTCTTTCCCTTTCTATAGGGATTTATGCAAGTGCACAGGAAGAATTGAAAAAAGATTCAGTAGTCGTAGATACTGTAAAATACTGGTCCGTACTGGGAAAAAATACTTTAATGATTAATCAGGCTGCCTTTTCTAACTGGGTAGGCGGTGGAGCAAACAACGTAGGCTGGCTTGCCGGGATTAATTACAATCTTACCTATGAAAAAGATAATGATCTCTGGGAAAATATTATTGTCCTGGATTACGGGCAGAATGATACCAAAGGTCTGGGCGTAAGGAAAACACAGGATGTAATCAATGTTTCCACCAATTACGGGCGTAAATTTTCCAAAAGCTGGTATTTCTCCCTGGGAGCCGGAATACAGTCTCAGTTTGCTGCCGGATATGAAGACGGGAATAACCCTGCTGCGAAAAAAATCTCCAATTTTATGGCTCCCGGCTATCTCAACCTCGGTATGGGTATTACGTACAGGCCTAATGATAATCTTACAGTAACCATGCGGCCTACCAACGGACGATGGACTTTTGTTCTGGATAAAGATCTTCAGCTTGCCGGAAATTACGGTTTGAAAAATGACGGCGACACTTCACTCTTACAGTTTGGTTTCCTGGGAACGGCCATGTATAAGGTGAAATTAATGGAGAATGTTAATATTACCAATACCGCTTCCGTATTCTCCAATTATCTGGATCATCCGGAAAGACTTGTTCTTGCATATGGAGCAGTTCTGAACTTTAAAGTCAATAAATTTATCTCATCCAATATCACGCTGGATCTGCTTTATGATCATAATCAGATTCAGAAAACCCAGCTGAAGCAGACCCTTGGGATAGGTTTTGCTTACCTTCTGAATAACGGGGTAAAACGATCTGACCGGAAAGACAGCCAGTGGTGGATCAAAAAATAGATAACACGCTTTACATCAATACAAAATCACTTCCATGCGGAGTGATTTTTTTTTATTAATTAGAATAATGATTTTAAATAATATGGTCGCAATTATATGTTTTTATTCTTTTAATTTTTAAAATAACTTTAATATTTGAATCAAAAAGAAATAATTTTAATATATCATAAATCTGTGATTAGTTTTTTACCAAAAAATATATGTATATTTTTGTTACGAAAAATCCTTACTTATGAAAAAACTTTTATTTGCCCTTTCCATCTCATGTGGAATAAGCACAATGGCTCAGGAAGCCAAACCGGATGCTGCTGCTACAGATACGGTAAAAGCATGGTCTATTCAGGGACAAAACACATTAATGCTCAATCAGGCGGCGTTCTCAAACTGGGTCGGTGGTGGAGCCAATAATGTGGGCTGGCTTGCCGGGGTTAATTACAATCTTACCTATGAAAAAGGCAAAGACCTTTGGGAAAACATTATTATTCTGGGGTACGGACAGAATAATACAAAGGGAATCGGGACCAGAAAAACGCAGGATGTGATCAATCTGTCTACAAATTACGGGCGTGAATTTGCAAAAAGCTGGTATCTTTCAGGAGGTATCGGGCTTCAGACTCAGTTCGCCGGTGGTTATGAAGATGGTAATAATCCTGATGCGAAAAAGATTTCCAATTTTATGGCTCCGGGATACCTTAATGTTGGGGTTGGGGTTACCTACCGCCCGGATGACAATCTTACTGTGACGCTCCGTCCGGCCAATGCCAGAGTAACTTTTGTTCTGGATGAAGATCTTCAGACGGCAGGAACTTATGGATTGAAAAACAATGGAGATTCTTCCCTGTTCCAATTCGGTTTCCTGGGAACGGCAATATACAAGATCAAGATTATGGAGAACATCAACCTGACCAATACGGCGTCTGTATTTTCAAACTATCTTGATAAACCGGATCATTTGGTACTTGGATACAGCGGAATTCTTAATATGAAGATCAATAAATTTATTTCAACGAATATCACTTTGGATCTGATGTACGATCACAATCAGATTCAAAAGACACAGCTTAAACAGACTCTGGGAGTTGGATTCGCTTACAATATTGATAACGGGAAGAAACGTTCTGATAAAAAAGAGAACCAGTCCTGGCTGAAGTAATTAGAGGATTGAAAGATGGGGGAGGGAAGATGGAAGTTATTACCAACTTTATAGTAACTTATAAAGCTTCGGGATGCGGGTTTCGGGGTTAGAACCAGCAACCCAATTCTCAAACCCAAAAACTCTCTGACTCTCAAACTTGTATCTTCGGACTTCTATTCCAATAAAAAAGCACTTCAGGAAGAAGTGCTTTTTTGGGTATCAATTTATATTAGTCTTAAAATTCTATATCCACCTGAAGCTTTTCAGCTAAAAGTTTAGAGATTTTTTCTTTAAGCGGTTCTATGTCAATGTTTTGCATTGCATCGTTAGCAAAAGCATATAAAAGTAATGCCTGAGCTTCTTTTTTGGAAATTCCTCTTGCTCTTAAATAGAACAGGGCATCTTCATTCAATTGGCCTACTGTACAGCCGTGAGAACATTTTACATCATCTGCAAAGATCTCCAACTGAGGTTTGGTGTCAATAGTAGCCCCTTCACTTAGCAATACATTGTTATTCTGCTGATAAGCATTGGTTTTCTGAGCAATTTTATTCACAAAAACCTTTCCGTTGAATACTCCGTGAGCATTACCATCGAAAATACCTTTGTAATTCTGGTAGCTTTCACAGTTCGGGAAATTGTGGTGAACAGCCGTATGGTGATCCACCAGCTGATCTTTTCCAATGATTGTGATTCCGTTCATAAATGAATTGATATTGCTTCCGTTATGAATGAAATCCAGGTTGTTTCTTATCAGTTTTCCACCGAAAGAGAACGTATTTACAGTGGTTAAGCTGTCTTTTTCCTGTCTTGCAAAAGTACTGTCGATAAGGTACGACGTATTGTTGTCATTCTGAAGCTTGTGCCAGTCTGCTTTCGCATTGGGATAAGTGAAGATTTCCGTCACAGAATTCGTAAGCACATACGTACTGTCGAAATTGTGGTGGCTCTCTATCACCTCTACTTTAGCTCCCTCTTCTACAATCAGCAGGTTTCTGGTATTGTAGAATGTATTTTCTTCCTGATTCTGAGAAATATAAAAAACGTGGATCGGTTTTTCGATCACTACATTTTTTGGAACCTTCAAAAAGAACCCGTATTTGCAGTAAGCAAGGTTCAGGTTGGTAAAAGCCGTTTCCTGAGAAGCAATAGTATTGAAATATTTTTCAAATACTTCTCTGTGTTTCTCATCATTCAACGCATAGTTGAAAGAAAGGAATTCTACATTCTCGATAGAAACTTTTGAAAGCTCTTTATGAAGCTGGCCATTTACAAAAACGATCCAGTCAAAATTTTCTTCGCCCAAATGAAGCTGATCCAGCTGTTCTTTGGTGATATTATGACTTTCTTTAGGGAAAAAATTATAGTTTTTCTCTGTGATCTCTTTGATGCTGGTATATTTATATTCTTCGTCTTTTTTAGTCGGAAAACCTAAGTTTTCGAACTTTTGAAGAGCAGTTTTTCTTTCTCCATCCAGAAACCTGTGACGAAGACTCTCCAAAAATTCACCGTGATTGTCAATAATCTGATCGTATAAAGCCATTACTGATATTTCGGCCATCACACCTTATTTTATATATTTAAAAATAATAATATTTATTGCGGTTTTTCCGCATATTCAGACAGAATTGATAAAATTCCTCCTGAAAAATTCTTCTTAGTTAAGAAGCCAGTCGTACCCTTTTTCTTCAAGTTCCAGAGCCAGGGATTTGTCACCGGTTTTGATGATCTTTCCGTTAGCAAGAACGTGAACGAAGTCAGGCTGGATATAGTTAAGCAATCTCTGATAGTGGGTAATCAAAAGAACTGCGTTTCCTTCGTTTTTAAATGCGTTTACACCATCTGCAACAATTCTAAGTGCATCGATGTCCAATCCTGAATCTGTTTCATCCAGAATAGCCAGTTTCGGGTTAAGCATCATCATCTGGAAAATTTCGTTTCTTTTCTTTTCACCTCCGGAGAATCCTTCGTTCAGTGATCTTGAAAGGAAATCTTTTTTTATACCTAGTTGCTCGGATTTTTCACGGATAAGAGCAAGCATTTCTTTTGCCGGCATTTCTGCAAGTCCGTTTGCTTTTCTTGTTTCGTTTAATGCAGCCTTGATAAAGTTGGTTACAGAAACCCCCGGAATTTCTACCGGATACTGGAAAGAAAGGAATATCCCTTTGTGAGCTCTGTCTTCAGGAGCATCCTCGATGATATTCTCACCTCTGAAAATAATTTCCCCGTCCGTCACTTCATACTCTTCTTTTCCGGCAATTACAGAAGAAAGAGTAGATTTTCCAGCTCCGTTAGGTCCCATGATCGCGTGAACTTCACCCGGCTTTATTTCAAGATTAATACCTTTTAAAATTTCTGCGCCGTCTTCAATTTTGGCGTGCAAGTTTTTTATCTCTAACATATATTTTAGTTTATCACAAGGCTAGACTAAGATTTTTTTAATCTCCTTTGCTTTTATAAGATAAACAAAGGCGCTAACGCTTATCAATGAAATACTATTTATCAATTTTAATCTAAAACTTATCAAGACCGTTTGCTATTCTCATTACACCATTTTTAAAAAGGCGTGAGTTGAAATTAATCAACATTCCTAGTTTATAGTTCCCTAATCTTAAATAATTTTTCAATTGTGCTGCATGAAAATTGTTTAGACTTTCAACGGATTTAAGCTCTAAAACAACTTTGTTTTCAATCAATAAATCCATTTTAAAGGCATTTTCCAACAGCAACTCTTCGTATTGAATGTTTAAAGACTTTTGCCTTTCAACTTCAACTCCTATTTTTTTAAGTTCATAAAAAAGACATTCCTCATAAATGCTTTCAAATAAGCCTACTCCTAACTTTCTATGAACCTTCAAGCCATTTTCAAAGACAATCTTTGAAATTTCATTTTCGGTCATTTGTGTAATTTTTCGCAAAGATACATAAGTTAATGGGAGAAACTTCACCATTTAAACTTTGTATTGCTTTCCTAAGCGTTAGCGCCTTTGTTTATCTTTAAATAAATAATACGCTGTTAAAAAACTTAGTCTAGCCTTGCGATAAATAAAATTACCCCACTGAACCCTCAAGAGAAATCTCCAGTAATTTCTGAGCTTCGATAGCAAATTCCATTGGAAGTTTATTCAATACTTCTTTACTGAAACCGTTTACAATCAATGCGATTGCTCTTTCTGTATCAATTCCTCTCTGATTACAGTAGAAAATCTGGTCTTCACCGATTTTTGAAGTGGTAGCTTCGTGTTCCAGCTGTGCCGTAGGGTCTTTGATTTCAATATAAGGGAAAGTGTGTGCTCCGCATTCATTACCCATCAATAGAGAATCGCACTGGGAGAAGTTTCTTGCTCCTTTTGCAGAAGGCATTACTTTTACCTGGCCTCTATATGAATTCTGAGATTTTCCTGCAGAAATTCCTTTTGAAATAATGGTTGATTTGGTATTCTTTCCGATGTGGATCATTTTAGTTCCCGTATCTGCATACTGGTGATTGTTGGTCACCGCGATAGAGTAGAACTCACCAATTGAATTATCCCCTTTCAATATACAAGACGGGTATTTCCAGGTTACAGCAGAACCTGTTTCCACCTGAGTCCATGAGATTTTTGCATTTCTCTCGCACAATCCTCTTTTGGTTACAAAATTGAAAACACCTCCTTTTCCTTCTTCATTTCCCGGATACCAATTCTGTACGGTTGAATATTTGATCTCAGCACCATCCATTGCGATAAGTTCCACAACAGCTGCGTGAAGCTGGTTTTCATCTCTTGATGGGGCTGTACATCCCTCAAGATAAGAAACATAACTTCCTTCATCTGCAATAACAAGTGTTCTTTCAAACTGTCCTGTTCCTGCCTGGTTGATACGGAAGTAAGTGGAAAGTTCCATCGGGCATCTTACGCCTTTTGGAATATAGCAGAAACTTCCGTCAGAGAATACCGCGGAATTCAGTGCTGAATAAAAATTATCTCCTCTCGGAACTACTTTTCCAAGATATTTTCTTACTAAATCAGGATGATTTTTAATGGCTTCCGAAATAGAACAGAAAATAATTCCTTTTTCCATTAAGGTATCCTGGAAAGTGGTTTTTACAGAAACTGAATCTATTACGATATCCACAGCAACTCCGGAAAGTCTTTTCTGCTCTTCGATATTGATACCCAGTTTCGCAAAAGTTTTCAATAATTCAGGGTCTACCTCATCAAGGCTTTCCAGTTCCGGCTTCGATTTTGGCGCAGCATAGTAACGGATTGCCTGAAAGTCTGGCTTTTCATATTTAATGTTAGCCCATGTAGGTTCTGTCATTTTCAGCCAGATTCTGAAAGACTCCAGACGCCATTCCGTCATCCATTCCGGTTCCTCTTTTTTCGCAGAGATCGCACGGACAATATCCTCGTTTAAACCGATAGGAAAGTCTTCATAGTCTATCTTCGTTTCCCACCCGAATTCATATTTTTTATTTTCTAGATCGACTCTTAAATCGTCTTCAGTATATTTACTCATTGTTTTTTTGATTTCAGATATCAGACTTCAGATCTCAGAAACAAATCTGACATCTCTGTCTAATGTCTTTTCTATAAAGAAAAACTCTCTCCACAACCACACGTTCTGGATGCATTAGGATTGTTGAAAACAAACCCCTTTCCGTTTAATCCTCCTGAATATTCAAGGATTGTTCCTGCTAAATAAAGGATAGATTTTTTCTCAACAATAATTTTCACATCATTGTCTTCAAAAATTTGATCTGTGTCTGTTTTTTGATTGTCAAATCCCAAAACATACTCTAAACCAGAACATCCTCCACTTTTTACCCCTACTCTTATATAATCTTCAGCAGGGTTGAAACCATCTTCCGCCATAAGCTGGATGGCTTTTGCCTTTGCTTGATCTGATACTTTTATCATTGTATTTATTTAGAATGATTTAATGATGCAAAAATACGTACAATAATTAGGAAATAAAAATCGGGAATTTTATTTTATCGATTTTTATTATTGATGGCTTAACTTTGGTAACCTTTTGAAATCCAAACAATAAATTTATTCTACAATGAAAAAAATTGGCATCATTGCTTTAGCGCTGTTTATGCAGCATATTTCTGCCCAGAACAACCGGTTTGTTTATCAGGTAACAATGAAACCTGATGCGGAAAATAAAAGTGATATTAAAACTGAAAATACTTATTTAGATATATCCGCAGAAAAATCTCTTTTTTATTCTGAAAACAGATACAAGAGGGATTCTATTTTGCAGAAAGCTTTCCAGGGGGGTGGCGGAAGAGCCTCTGTGAGCAGGGAGCAGATGGAGGGAATGAGGAGCAACATCAACTATTCTGTTGAAAAGGATATGGCCAGCCAGAAGACGTATTTTAAGGACAGGATCGGAAGAGATGTTTATGTTTATGAGGAAGACCGTCCCCTGAACTGGAGCATGTCTTCTGAAACAACGAAGATCGGTGATTATAAAGTTCAGAAAGCCACAACGGATTTTGCCGGGAGAAAATGGACGGCCTGGTTTACTACAGATCTGCCTTATCAGGATGGACCGTATAAATTCAAAGGACTTCCGGGACTGATTGTTAAAGTGGAAGATGATAAAGGGGATTATTCTTTTGATCTGATGAAGAACTATAAAATTGCCGAGATTGTTACACTGAATCAGTTTGGAAATATCTTGAAGGTAAAAAGAGCAGAGTACGTGAAACAACAGGAAAAATATAAAAAAGATCCTATGTCATTCATGCAGGGTGGCGGTGGCGGTTTTCCTGCACCTCCAAGGGCTAATGGCGGCAGAGGAGGAAATCAGAATCCTGCCGAGATGAGAAAAAGAGTGGAAGAACGGGCTAAAGAAGAGGCTAAGAAAAACAGCAATCCGATAGAATTACCATAAAATTAAAACCCCTGAAGAACTTCTTCAGGGGTTTTAATTTTTATAAAAAGATTATTTTAAAAGCTGGTTGAAAGTATCTCCCTGCTTAATATCTCCTGTATTGTAGCCTTTCATAAACCATTCTTTACGCTGGGCAGATGAGCCGTGGGTAAAGCTTTCCTGGTTTACGTAGCCCTGTGATTTTTTCTGAATATTATCATCACCAACGGCTTCGGCAGCTTCTATAGCAGACTCGATGTCTCCGGGTTCCAAAAACTTTTCTCTGCTGTCCGTCTGTCTGGACCATACTCCGGCATAAAAATCAGCCTGAAGTTCTGTGGCAACAGAAACTTTATTCATATCTGCTTCAGAATATCTTCCGCTTCTTCTCAATGCATCTACTTTTTGAGTGGTTCCCAAAAGTGTCTGTACATGGTGACCCATTTCGTGGGCCATTACATAAGCTATGGAAAACTCTGTAACCTTTGCGCCAAACCGCTCCTGCAGGTCTTTAAAAAAGCTCATATCCATATATACCTTCTGATCGGCCGGGCAGTAGAACGGGCCCATAGCTGCCTGAGCGGGGCCACATCCGGATTGCGTGGCATCTTCAAATAAGACAACGACAGCCGGCTGATACCTCATTCCGTTTTCGGCAAAAATTTTGGTCCAGGTCTGTTCATTTTCAGCAGTAATCATGCTTACAAATTCCTTGATTTTGAGCTCATTGGCATTTAATTGTCTCTGTTCGGTAGGGGCAGAACTACCGCCTCCGGAAGACAGTAAAGATGACGGATCTCCGCCTAAAAAGAATATAATTGCAGCGATGATCAGGGTTCCCAATCCTCCTCCTACAATCGCGCCACCGCCTCCGCCGCCAGTTCCACGCCTGTCGTCTACGTTGTCGCTTCTATCGTCTGTCCATTTCATAGTAAATTTATTTTTTGCCTTGTAAATTTAAAATAATATCATTACTAAATTACTACTTTTGTGAAAAATTACTGCCCGCGTGAAAAAAATTAAACTTTGCCTTTTATCAGTTGGAATATTGGCATTTACAGCATGTAAAAAAGAAAAAGAAGATGAAGTAAACAATGTAGACAAGAGTGGTTCTGTGGAAACTGTGCTTTCTGTTGAGCACCTTGATACTGCAGATGTTCTCATCACTAAACACAAGATCTGGAAGAATAAAAAACTTTTTAAAGAGATCGTTAAAAAAGATACTATCCCGAGTTTGGGAGATACACTTGTAGGAGGTGAGGATAATGACGGCAACAGCCATATCGCCAAAACGAAAAAAGACTATGAATTTTTTATAACGGTTCAATAATGAAAAAGTCCAGTTCTATAAAATTACTTTTCGTAACAGGAGTATTGGCGGCCTGTTCCCAGGAAAAACCAAAAGATCAGAAAGAAAAGAAAGTCTATATGAGGTCTGATACTACGGCTTCATACACCAGATCACACGGCTTTTTGGCCGGAGTGCTTTTGTATCATGCTTTCAGGCCGTATGGGGCTTACAGCTACGGATCTTATCAAAAGGCCGGTTATTACAGCGATGCAATAAGCACGAAGTCCAATGTAGGAAGGAATAATTACAAAGGAAATGTCGTAAGGGGAGAGTTGGGAAGAAGTGGTTTCAGTGCATCATCATAATTATGGAAAGAATTCAGTCACAGTTCAGAAAAAACTGGCAGCATAAACTTGAAAATCTTGGGTTCGGTTATCATTCCCTGGATGGTCTCTATTGGGATGAAAGTCACTATTACCAGTTAACTACAGAAGAAATTAATACCATAGAAAGTGCAACTGCTGAACTTTGGCAGATGTGCCTGGAAGCAGTGGATTATATTATTGAAAAAAATCTTTGGGAAAAATTCAATATTCCTGAATGGTTCAGAAATTATATCATCGCAAGCTGGGAAGAAGATCATCCTTCTATCTACGGCAGGTTCGATTTTGGTTTTGATGGGAAAAACTTAAAGCTGCTGGAATTTAATGCAGATACACCTACTTCATTGTATGAAGGATCTGTGATCCAGTGGTATTGGCTTCAGGAATTATTCCCCTATAAAGATCAGTTCAATTCTATTCATGAGAAACTGGTGGGATATTGGAAGCACCTTAAAAATTACATGAATCCGCATCATATTTATTTTGCTTCTCTTACCAATATTGAAGATGTTACCAATGTGGAATATATGCGGGACTGTGCCTCCCAGGCGGGTTTTGATACGGAATTTATTCCTGTGCAGGATATTGGCTGGGCTGATGATGTTTCAGAATTCATTGCAGGAGACCGCTCAGTGATGGAGTATATTTTCAAACTTTATCCTTATGAATGGATCCTTGCGGACGGTTTTGGTGAAAAACTGGTGAAAAATGGCTTCAGGTCCCAATGGATTGAGCCTGCATGGAAAATTTTACTTTCGTCCAAAGCGATTCTGCCCGTTCTCTGGGAAATGTATCCCGGACATCCGTATCTGCTGGAATCTTATTTTGAACCTAAGCATCTGAAAGATTTTGCTAAAAAACCCATTTATTCAAGAGAAGGAGCGAATGTGATTCTTCATAAAAATAATATTCCGGTGGAGGAAAATGACGGGATTTATGGTAAAGAAGGCTTTATCTACCAGCAATTATTTGACCTTCCTGATTTTGACGGAAATTATCCGGTGATAGGAAGTTGGGTGATCGGCCAGGAACCTGCCGGTATTGGGATCAGAGAAAGTGTTCATCTGATCACCAATAACCAAAGCCGTTTTGTTCCCCACCTTATCGGTTAAGTTTCTTTTCTTTAAGCCAGAATGAAGTGGACTGGTAAGCGGAAACAGCGTCATTGACCAGTTTCTGATCCGGAGTTTTTACCAGCTTTTCATCATAATACAGCTTAAATTCAGGAGCCAGATTGCTGGGCTGTAGATTCAGGGTATATTGTTTCACCTTTTTAACCGGTGAAATAATTGTTAAGCGTCCGTCTTTTAGAAACCCAAGATCCTGATAAGTGGCGATATAAGCTTTAGGCTGGAATTCTTTTTTGAAAACATCCTGACCCAGGAATTTAGATTGATAGCTGAAATTCAGCAGTCCAAATAATGTAGGCATGACATCGATCTGGGACATCAGCTTGTCAAATTTCTGAGGCTGAATGAAATCTTCAGAGAAAATCATGGCCGGAATTCTGTATTTGTCTGCCGGAAGTTCGGTTTTTCCTGCGCTGGAAGCACAATGGTCTGCAATGATCACAAAGACTGTGTTTTTATACCAGTCCTGCTTTTTAGCCATGGCAAAGAACTTTCTAAGGGAATAATCGGTATACTTTACACCTCCGTCACGCGATTTTGCGGTTCCGGGGATATCAATTTTTCCTTCAGGATAAGTGAAAGGTCTGTGGTTGGAAACCGTCATCCAGTGATTGAAAAAAGGTTTTCCGGTTTTGGCCTCGGAATTCATCGTCTGAATGGCTTTTTTAGCCATATCTTCATCAGCAACACCCCAAACATTGGCAAAGGTGATTTCTTCCGGTTTAAAGTTGTTTCGGTCTACAATATCATAGCCGTTTCCAGCAAAGAAATCCTGCATATTGTCGAAATAGCTGTATCCTCCATATAAGAATTTTACATCGTAGCCTTTGGATTTGAATACACTTCCTGTAGTAAATTTATTTTTGTTGTCGTCTCTTTTGATGATGCTTTCTCCCGCTGTAGGAGGAATACAAAGCGTTAATGCTTCAAGACCCCTTACCGTTCTGTTTCCGGTTGCATACAGATTGGTAAACATCAGTGAGCGGCTTGCAAGGCTGTCCAGGAAAGGCGTGATTTTCTTTTCTCCGCCATAAAGGGCCATAAAATCGGCAGATAAACTTTCAATAGAGATAAGAACTACATTTTTCTTAAGTTCCGGCTGGTCCGCAACTACATTTCTTGGTAATGAAGGATCGGAATACTGGCTTAAAAAGTTCTTTTCTGCCAGTTGTTGGTTGATCTGCGGATAAAACTGGAAATAATCTAATTCATTGTGCGTAAAAGCCCAGTAGAATTTGGGAAGCCCGTTGTCTTCAATCTCATCGGCAAAAACATTGTCAGATCTGATCTGCATTAACGAGGATATCCCGAAAAGACTAATTCCTGAAAGAACGATAAAAGTTCCCAGAAGCATCATCTTCTGTTTAAAATTGGGAAGTTCTAAGAGTTCACCTTTTGTCTTTTTATAAATGAACCAGGTCACCGCTAAAGTAACGATCAGGATTGCAGAAAACAAAGGGATCACGGGATAGCTTTCCATGATGTTGCCGATTACCTCGTTGGTGTATATCAGGTAATCTACAGCAATGAAGTTATAGCGTACTCCAAATTCATTATAGAAGAAATATTCACTTACAGCATTGAAGATGATAAGAAGAACATATAGCAAAAGCGTGATGAAATACAGCGTGTTGCGGATTCTGATTCTTTTTGATGGAAGAAAGAGCATCAAGCCAAAGAAAACAGTCTTTATACCGACAAATGCAAGGGCTACTTCCGTAATAGAACCTCCATACTGATCAAATATATTGTTTGGGATGAGCAGAATGTACAGGAAAAACAGTACCAAAGCTCCAAAAATAATATATCCGTAAGGTTTATTGTACTTGGAATCTGACAGGAATAAAAAGTAAACGGCCAATACTGTACTGGCCAGCGTAAATACAAAAATATCATTCAGCAGACCGATGGACAGGACTTTAATAATTTCAAGGGCACCAAAGCTGGAGGTGGTAATAGGGTGGAATAGAAAAACGATCCGTATGATCAGTGAAATGATCAGATAGAAAATCCCTACATATAGGAATGGTTTTATTTTGCCTTGAAACATGTACAATAAATCTAAGTTAATTCGCGCAAAGATAGTTTTTGTATACAACTTTTAGAGAAAAAAAGTAGAAATATGATATTTCTTATATTTTTTTTGAATTATTATTGAAGATTTAACGTATTCCGTAATTTGAATAAGAAGGTTTAAAATGATGATTGAACGCAGGATATCAATAAAAAAGGACTATTAAAAAATAGTCCTGTATACTGTTAAGATGTATTAAAGGTTAAGAGTGTCCGAAACCGATATTTCCCTTTTTGTCCGAAAGTTTTCTTTTGAAATCAATCATTCTCAGGGCTGTTACGGCTGCTTCTACGCCTTTATTGCCTAAATCTCCGCCGCTTCTTGCGATAGACTGCTCTTTGTTGTCATCTGTTAATACACAGAAAATGGTCGGTGTATCTGTCAGTACGTTGCAGTCTTTGATTCCCTGGGCCACTCCTGCGCTTACAAAGTCGAAATGAGGGGTTTCGCCACGGATGATGCATCCGATAGAAATTACAGCATCATACTTTCTTTCTTTGCACAGCTGCATGCTGGCATAGGTAAGTTCAAAAGCACCCGGAACCGGGAATAGTTTTATATTTTCTGGTTTTACGCCTTCTTTTTCAAGAATTTCCAAAGCTGCATCACGAAGATTGTAAGTCACAAAATCATTCCACTCAGAAAAAACAATGCCGATAGAAAAATCTTCGGCATTGGTTATATGAAGTGGCTTGTAATCGGAAAGATTAACTGTTGCCATTTATTAAAAGTATTTAGTCATTTCAATATAAGAATCAGACATTCCGTTGTCGTAGTCCTGATATTTCTCGTCAATTGCAGAGAAGTATTTTTTAGCTTCTGCATTTTTCTTTAATCCTATTGCGACAATACCTGCTTTTCTTGTGAAATAGTAAGCCGTATAAGGATCGTTTGAAGCCGTTGACGCTTTGTCTAATAAAGCTAAAGCCTCATCATTTTTGTTAAGACCTGATTTTGCATCTGCCATAGCACCATATTTCAAGGCTACTAAAGTTTTGTTGTCAGATGAAAATTTGTCTAAAAGATCGTAAGCTTCCTGGAATTTTCCTTCCTTGAATTTCAATAAACCTGCGTTATAAGCAGCAAGTTCACCCACTTTCGTTCCTGAATAGTCATTATATGTTCCTACAAAACCTGGATTTGCAGCAGATTTTCCGCCTAAAGCTTCTTTATCTTTACCTTCCGTCTGGTTTTTCTGAGCAGCAAGGAAACCTTTTACAGCTTCAACGTTCTTAGGAGCCACAACAAACTGTTTGTATGCGAAGAATCCTAAAACACCCAAAACCAAAACTCCGAATATAATACCCAATTGCTTTGAATATTTTTCAAGGAATCTTTCAGTGTTTAAAGCCTCTCTGTCAAGGTCTTTAAAGAACTCAACCGTTTCTTTACCTTCTTGCTCATTCTGAGCATTCTTACCCAATTTTGCCATATATTTTTAAAAATTGAAATGCAAATTTAATTGTTTCTGAATGATTTACAAAATACTTTGAAGTATTATTGCGAAAATGTTGCGAATTGTCAAGTGTTCATGATAAAAACGCTTCGGCTCCGCTCAGCGTGACATCTCTAATCCTATTGTTTTTACAGTTTCAGAAGCTTGTCACCTTGAGCGGAGCCGAATGTTATATTTTAATTTCAGGAAATTTAATATTCGAGGATATTATAGATTTCTGCCCCGAATTTCTCTAATTTCTGATCACCGTTCAGGTCTTTTAAGCCGATCAGGAAACTGAACTGGGCTACTGCTGCGCCTTGTTTTTCCACAAGTTTGGCTGCCGCTTCTGTAGTTCCTCCTGTGGCCAGAAGATCATCATGGATCAGGATTCTCTGTCCTTTTTTGATCTGCCCTTCACGGGTTTCTATTTCTGCGCTTCCGTATTCCAGATCGTATTTTTCTGAAACTATCGGAGGAGGAAGTTTTCCTTTTTTACGAATAAGGATGAAAGGAACTTCCAGGGCAACTGCAATGGCAATTCCGAAAAGATAGCCCCGGCTTTCTATGCCGCAAACGGCATCTATTTTTCCTTTGCTGAAGGCTACAAGATCTGCAATGACATCTTCATACAGTTTCGGGTCCAGGAAAATAGGTGAAATATCTTTAAACTGAATTCCCGGAATAGGAAAGTCAGGAAAGTTTTCAATAGTTTCTTCCAGTCTTTTGATCAGTTCTTGTGAAGCCATTAAGGGTTTATTTTATAGCTGGAAATTTTCCAGTCTCCGTTTACATTTTTAAGCCCGAAAGTTACTTTTAAAGAAGTGGTTTTTCCGTTCTTATCCGTTACATCATAAGTAGCATTTACACTTGCTCCGCTTGGATTGGATGCATTGGTGGTAATGTTTTTTACGCTTACATTTTTCACAGACCCGAATCCTGAAGTAGGATTGGAGAAGGATTCGTAGCTTCCCCAGCTTGGATTGCTGGAGGTGTCATATGCCGCTTTAAGGTTTTGAGAGCTTACACTGCTCAGGAATTTACTTACTGTATTTTTAGGATCTGCAGCCGGCTGTTTTGGCGCTGCAGGTGTCGTTGTCGTTACGCTTGGGTCTGTAGATGTAGCAGGGGGTACTGTAGGATTATTTGGATCAATTACAGCATTTGGATCCTGTGTTACAGCGGTAGAATCTGTTTTTGGCGGAGCAGGCACTTTCAAAGCTGACGGATTTACATCAAGCCCGATTTTAGACATTTTGAATGTCTTTGCCGTAGTTTTTACTGAAACTGTGATATCTATTTTGTTGTCTACCACTTTAGCAGCAGGAATGGAAGAGAATTTTAAATTGAATCCCTTAAAGTTATTATCCTGCATCAGGTTTTTCGCGGTAGAAAGCTTTACTCCGTTGCTGAACACTTCTAAAGTTGCCTCTAAACCGGCACCGGTAAATGAAACAGGCTTTCCTGAAGCATCTACAAGTCTCGGAACGATCTGGATGGCTGTAGGAGCCCCGTTTCCGTCGTCTCCGGTAGGATTGGCGATAATGCTCAATGAACTTGCTTTTACATCATTGGCATCGGTTTCTTTCGCTTTATCGTCCCCGAAGATATTCATTTCTCCAAGAGATGGCGGAGAGGTACTGGCCCATTCGATACCGTTTTTCTGAGCGACTTCATCAGCCAGAGTAAGGATTTCAGGAACTTTTTTTCCGTCAATAAGCTTTCCAAGGGCTTTCAGTTCTTCTACATCACCATCTGCTTCTACCCCGAACGTCTTTAAAATATAAAGCGCCTCATTGAATTTGATCTGTTTAATAGTCGAAAGGCTTGAAGTCATGTCATTGATACTTGACTGCAGCGTTTTAGTATTCGTAGCATCTACATGATCCTTCCTGCATGCCGTAAAAAGCAACAGACTGAGAACAAGTAGAAAAGAAAACTTTTTCATTTTATTTTGTTTGCTACAAATTTAATAAAACCTTTAATAATACTAAGTTTTTATTTTTCTTTTGTTCACTTTCAGACTCTGTTGATTGTCAGGTTGATATAGATGCTGTAGTTATTTTGATTAATTGGTTTGGATAAATATTTAATTTTTGGTTTTATTTTCCTGCTCTTTCAGATCATCTTTGAAAAACGAACTGAAAATGGTCTGCATATTAGGAAAAGAAGGCTCTTTCCAGAACTGGGTTTTATAATTGCTGTTGTCTTTGTTGAATTTCACCTTTTCTATATCATTTTCATTGCTGAAACTGAATTCTGTAACATGGAAGTTATTGTATGAAATAATCTGATTATAGTTAGGCTCACTTTTATGCTTAAGCTTTACGAAGACCACCTCGTTATATTCTAAAAAATCTTTCAGGCTTTTTTCGGAATCTTTTTCAAAAGACATATTGAGAATGGTTCTGATATCATAAAACCGGTAACCGAATAGAGAGAATTCTTTTTCCTGAAGGGCAGCTCCGGTTACTTCTATCTGATCTTTCCGGTCCCCTTTTAATTCTTTAATGACATTCCATTTTTCTTTATACTCTTCAGGGTTGCCCACATGTTTAAGTTTTGGAAGTACCAATGAACTGCTGGTATCCCACGATGAAACCACTTTTTTTTCATTTTTGGCATCTACTAATTTAAATACCCGGTACTGTTCAATATTAGCGCTTTTCAGCTTTTTTGTTTTATTATCAAATACGTAGGTTATAATTCCATCCGTGTAGCTGTTCAATTTGTTATTCAGTGTCACGTAGGCATTGAAATTTCCTTTAATGTGAATGTATTTCGCAGGTTTTGAATTCTTAATCACCACGGTTTCTATTTCTTTAACCTGATCATTAATTTTAATGACATCCTGATTGAGTTCTGCATAAGTAAGAAGTGCAATGGGGAAATTATTATAAACGAGCTGGAACTTCTCCTGCTCGGGTGAGATGGACTGTTTCTCAATTTTGCCATCAATATCAGAAAAGGCAAGAATACTTCCGTCTTTTCCGAAAACGGATACTTTGGGAAGAGGCTTGTTGGTCTGCTCAGAAATAAAAGTAATGGTCTGCGCCTGCATAAAGCTGAACAGAAGAATGAACAGGGTGGAGAGAAGAATATTTCGTTTCATAGTATATTTTGTTTAGTTGATTTGATTTGTAAAATAAAGACCTATCTATTCTAAAGACACATAAAGTTTGAAATGGTTGCCTGAAGGTTAAAAAATTTCACCTTTATGCAAAAAAAAGACTGATCATTACAATCAGTCTTTTTTATTTTATATCTGTTACAGTTCCTTAGAAAGGATACTCATAAATTTCAGATTCGTGAAGGTAAGGGTTACCTGTAGGGATCAGTTTAAGTTTAGACAATGCTGTCAATACTGTGAACATGAACAATCCAACTACGAAAAGGATGGCTCCTAATACCAGGATGAATACTTCAGGAGTTTTCCAGTATGGACCTACCGTTCCCGGCATTACCATGTTGAAATAATCCAGAATGTGTCCTAAAATAACCACTACAGCCATAATCGTTACTACTTTGTAGTTTCTCTTGATGCTGCTGCTCACTAATACCAATAGCGGTAAAAGGAAGTTTACAATCAGCATTGGAAGGAACGTAGGAGAGTAGTGCTGGAATCTTCCGAAGAAGTAGTTCACCTCTTCCGGTACGTTCGCATACCAGTAAAGCATGAACTGTGCAAACCAGGTATACGTCCAAAGCATACTTGTAGCGAAAAGGAATACTCCTAAATCGTGCAGGTGATTATCATTGAACTGAGGTAGGAATCCGTTTTTCTTAAGATATACACTTAGTAAAATGATTACAGCGATACCACTTGAAAGGCAGCTAACCATTGAATACCAGATGTACATGGTAGAGTACCAGTGAGGGTCAATAGACATCAACCAGTCCCAAGCCCATGCTGCAGAAGCAAATCCGAAGAAGGCGATATATCCTACTGCCCATCTGTAAAGGAATTGATATTCTACTTTAGATTTTGTTTCGTCTACTTTCTTAGACTGTGCTTTCAGTTTCCATGCAAAGAATGAAGCTCCCAATACATAGATTAATGTTCTGATTGCATAGAAAGGAATATTCAAGAATCTTTTCTTTTCAAATAAGATCACATCAAAATGAGCAGAGTTCGGATCTGTTAAATCCGGATCCATCCAATGGAATAAGTGACCCTGGTGGAAAATATTCAATAGCATTAATATAATCAGAATAGCACCTCCGTAAGGGATGTAAGAAGCAATAGCTTCCATTACTCTTGTAATAATAATAGGCCAACCTGCGTGGGCAGCATGCTGAATACAATAAAAGAATAATACAGCACAACTAACTCCAAAGAAAAATACTGCTACAAAGTGCAGCGCAGCCAACGGCTGGTTGTGAACCTGAAGCTCAGCGTGCTCTAAATGAGACGCGTGGTCCTGAGGTCCTATCATTTCACTTGAGTGTGTAGGGGCAGTATGACCGGCAGCATGAACTGCTTCCATCATATGCTCTATTTTCTCAGTAGTAAGGCCTTTGTTCATAAAGAAACCTATAGCAAATAGAACTAAACCTACAACAAGAAGGATTATAGAAGTTGATTTTAATTTTGGTGAAAAACTATACATTTCTTTTCTTATTTTTTAGTTTCGGTAGTAGTCTCAGTTGCTGCTGCGGCTGGTGTAGCGGCAGCTGTTGTAGCTGCTGCAGGTGCTGCTGCTGCTTTTTTGAAAGCACTCATCACATACATTGCTACTCTCCATCTGTCACCTGCATTAAGCTGGCCAGCATAAGATCCCATTGCATTTCTACCGTTAGTTAATACATAATGAACAGATCCTACAGTAAGTTCTCTGTCGGCATAGTTTGGTACACCGGAGAAAGCTCCTGTCTGTACAATTGGTCCTTGTCCATCACCTCCTGTTCCGTGACATGCAGCACAGGTTTTATCGAATAACATTTTTCCTCTTTCAATATCTTTAGCTGCGTTGGCAGGATTCAAAGGAGAAGTGGTCATTGTTTTCGAAGCGTCATATCCGGCGTTGTACTCGTCAACATTTCTTGGAAGTAATCCTTCTTCAAAAATACCGTCTTTATTCTGTGCAACGGATCCTTCTACGGGAGCAAGACCTGTTGCAAAACTATTTTTAACGAAAGCAGGGATTTCATTTTCATGATCTGAATAAGCATCCTGAGCTTTCATCAATGGATCGTAAGCTACCGGAAAATACATATCCGGGAAATATACCAATGGTGCATTTTCTTTTGGTCCGCAAGAATTAAGTAAAACCGTTGCTAAACCTAAAATAGCTGTAATTTTTAATACATTCTTTTTCATTTTAAGCGTCTTTTACAGTTATTTCTTCAACTCCAGTTTCAATAAGTAACTGTTTTACAGATTCTACGTCTTCAGTTACAAATTCCATAAGGAATTTATCATCAGTAGTTCTTGGATCTGGGTTCTGAGCCGGAGCGCCCGGATACATTTTGTTTCTAACCAAGAAAGTTAAAGACATCATGTGAGCAGCACAGAATACCATCAATTCAAACATAGGTACCACGAATGCAGGCATGTTGTGTGCCCAGTCAAAAGCTGGTTTACCACCAATATTCTGAGGCCAGTCATGATTCATTACGTACCATGTTACCGTAGCACCGATGGTTACTCCGTAAAGTGCATAGAAGAACGCAGCATCAGAAATTCTGGTTTTCTTTAACCCTAAAGCTTTGTCAAGTCCGTGAACCGGAAACGGAGTATACACTTCGTTTATCGCAATTCCTTTATCGTTGAATGCCTTAACGCCGTTCATTAAATCGTCGTCGTCCGCATAAAGTCCGTATACAATTTTAGTGGTGCTCATCTCCTTCTTTTGCTTTATAAGTTTCACCTGAAATTTTCAGAATCGATTTTAATTCAGCCTGTGCAATTACAGGGAACGTTCTTGCGTATAGTAAGAATAATACAGAGAAGAATCCGATTGTTCCTAAATATACACCCACATCAATGATCGTTGGCTTAAACATAGTCCATGATCCTGGTAAGTAATCTCTTGAAAGGTTGATAACGATGATATCAAAACGTTCAAACCACATACCGATGTTGATGATCAATGCTACGATGAACGTCCAGATGATATTGGTTCTTGCTCTCTTGAACCAGAATGATGCAGGCACCACAAGGTTACAGATGATCAATGACCAGAAAGCCCACCAGTAAGGTCCTACTGCAGCACCCGGTGAAAGGTACGTAAAGTCTTCAAATCTTGATCCGGAATACCATCCGATGAAATATTCAGTAGCATAAGCTACAGTTACCATACCTCCTGTAAGAACGATTACGATGTTCATAATTTCAATATGATACATTGTGATATAGTCTTCCAGGTGACAAACTTTTCTTGCAATTAACAATAGAGTCTGTACCATCGCGAATCCTGAGAAGATCGCACCGGCTACGAAGTAAGGAGGGTAGATTGTAGAGTGCCATCCTTTAATAACCGACGTTGCGAAGTCAAATGATACCGTGGTGTGTACCGAGAATACAAGTGGAGTAGCCAAACCTGCAAGAACCAAAGAAAGCTCTTCGAATCTCTGCCAGTGTTTTGCTTTACCACCCCAGCCGAAAGCAAGGAATGTATAAATTTTCTTAGTCCAAGGCGTTTTCGCTCTGTCTCTGATCATTGCAAAGTCAGGGATTAGTCCCATGAACCAGAATACTGTTGATACTGAGAAATACGTTGAGATCGCGAATACGTCCCAAAGTAGAGGAGAGTTGAAGTTCCCCCAAAGAGAACCGAACTGGTTTGGTAAAGGGAATACCCAATATCCTACCCAAACTCTACCCATGTGGATTACAGGGAAGATCGCTGCCTGTACAACCGCAAAGATCGTCATCGCCTCTGCAGATCTGTTTACAGACATTCTCCAACGCTGTCTAAATAATAATAATACTGCGGAGATAAGTGTTCCGGCGTGACCGATACCTACCCACCATACGAAGTTGGTAATATCCCAACCCCAGTTAATAGTTCTGTTAAGCCCCCATGCTCCAATACCTGTCCCGATAGTGTAGGCGATACAGCCGAATCCGTATAGAAATAGAACTAAGGCTGCGTATAGTGAAATCCACCATAATTTACCTGCTCTTTCTTCGATAGGTCGTGCGATATCTTCCGTAATATCGTGATAAGTTTTGTGACCAATAATTAGAGGTTCCCTTATCGGAGCTTCGTAATGTCCTGACATTTTTTACCTATTTATTATTTAAACTTTATTTTTCTACTCTGTTTCTTACTTTAGTGTGATAGAACACGTTTGGTTTGGTTCCGATCTCTTCAAGTAAATAATATCTTCTGTTGCTGGAATATAATTCTCTCACTTCAGATTCTTTGTCATTCATGTCTCCGAACGTCATTGCTCCGGTAGAACAAGCAGCAGCACATGCACAAGAGTTCTTGAATTCAGTGTCTGTTACTTTTCTGTTCTCTCTCTTAGCTGCTAAAATAGTAGCCTGAGTTTCCTGGATACACATTGAACATTTCTCCATTACCCCTCTGGTTCTTACAACCACGTCAGGGTTTAGTACCATTCTTCCTAAATCATTGTTCATGTTGAAATCGAACTTATCATTCAGGTTATACGTAAACCAGTTGAAACGTCTTACTTTGTACGGACAGTTGTTTGCACAATATCTGGTACCGATACATCTGTTGTAAGCCATGTGGTTCTGACCCTGCTTACCGTGTGAAGTAGCCGCTACCGGACATACTGTTTCACATGGAGCGTGGTTACAGTGCTGACACATTACTGGTTGGAAGATTACGTCCGGATTGTCTGCAGGGTGGTTTAATGCACCTCCGTCTCCGAATGCAGTACCATACAATTCAGGTACAGCCATTCCTTCTTTCAATCCTTCGTATACTTCTACTTTCTGTCTAGAAGAATAGTAACGGTCAATTCTTAACCAGTACATATCTCTTGACATTCTGATCTCTTCTTTACCTACAACAGGAACGTTGTTTTCTGCCTGACAAGCAATGATACATGCTCCACAACCAGTACAAGAGTTCAAGTCGATTGATAAGTTGAAGTGAGGTCCGTCTGTATCATCGAAAGCATCCCATAGGTCAATCTTTCTAGCCGGAAGAGCTCCACTGATCGTATGATATTCCAAAGGCTTATTCCATCCTTTATGTTCGTCATCGAAAGCTACGTTGATGAATTCAGCTAAAGGAACTTCCTTCGCGATTTCATAACGTCCCATTAATGTATTCTGAAGCTGGATCCCTGCAAATTCGTGGTCTTCTCCTGTTTTTTCGATCTTAACTCCTGAAACTGCAAGGTTAGAACCGTCAAATAGCGGATAAGCGTTTACTCCTGTATCAGCAGTAGTTCCTGAATCTTTTTTACCATATCCAAGCGCAAGACCTACAGATCCTTCTGCCTGTCCAGGCTGAATGAATACCGGAACGTCTTTTATGGTTACTCCGTTTACCGTAAGGTTTACGATAGAACCATCCAGCTGCATTCTCGCATTAAGATCGTTGTCAATCGCAAACTTCTCAGCATCTTTTGGAGAAATAGTCAGATAGTTATCCCAAGACATTCTGGTAATTGGATCTGGTAATTCCTGAAGCCAAGGGTTGTTGGCCTGAGTACCGTCACCCATTGAAGGCTTGGTGTATAATACTAATTCTAATTCAGAAGCTTTAAAGTTACCTAGTTCAGCAAGAGCCTGGGCAGCATTTCCTCCTGTGTAAGATAATGCAGTTGCATTATTTGAAGTCGTGATACCGTTATATAGAGCTTTGTTGAAAGAAGTTCCTCCTAAGATAGAAGCAGCACTTCCTTTCAGATAGTCATAATAATTGTTGGCAGCGTTGTTTTTACCATTCTTCCAAACCAATAGAGATTCTTCAATCTGTCTTGATTTGTAGATCTTCTGGATCGTAGGCTGCATCAATGAATATACTCCTGTCTGAGGCTCAATATCACCCCAAGACTCCAGCCAGTTAGCTACAGGAATTACAGCTTTCGCTGCTTTGTACATTTCATTTTTCTTATCAGCAACAGCTACTACACAAGCTACTTTTGAAAGAGACTTTTTGAAGTCTTCTCCTTTCGGATGAGAATAGATAGGGTCTACATTGTTCGCGATCAATACGCCAACCTGACCTGCATTTACCCATCCTAAGAATTCCTGGTATCTTGCTTTGTCAAATTCTTTCAGGAAGTTTGCCTTACCTGTGAAAGCTACTGAACCTAATTTTTGGTTGATAAGGTGTGCTAAAACCTGTGCTGCTTTGGAACCGTCTGCAAGAACAACAGCTTTGCTGCCTTTTGCTTTAAGTTCAGCTGCAATTTCAGAAGCGGTCTTATCTGAAGTACCACCACCTACAACTGCATTGTAAACTTCAACTAATGTTTTGTTTACTGCACTTGGCTTTAATCTGTATCTTGAGTCAGCATTCGCACCGGTTAATGACATGTTAGCTTCCACCTGAATGTGTCTCAACATGTTTGGTCCCGGCTTTCTTGCTGCTGCGTAAGATGTTTCTAAGCTAGCTCCGTTGTAATCTCCTAAGAAATCAGCCTGGAAAGAAACTACCAATTCTGAACCTTTAAGGTCATAAACCGGTAATGCTCTCTGTCCGAATACTTCCTGAGCTGCATCTAATGCTGCAGAGTGAGGATACGCATCGTAAGTTACCAGTTCAGCGGTAGGATATTTAGCTTTGAATTCAGCAAATAATTTTTTGAAAGTAGGGGAAGGGAAAGAGTGTGACAAAAGCACGATCTTTTTACCTGCTGCACTGGCATCTGCCAGACCTTTAAGAACAAAACTGTCTACTTTATCGAAAGTTTCGTCTTTTCCGTCAAGTTTAGGCTGCTTTACTTTATCGTTATCATAAAGAGAAAGTACACTTGCCTGCGCTCTTGCATTGGTAGTCCCTAAATCACCCGCTGCCGGGTTTGGATCTATTTTGATAGGTCTTCCTTCACGGGTCTTTACTAATACGCTGGCGAAGTCGAATCCGTCAAAATAAGTTGAAGCGTAATAGTTTGGAACCCCCGGAATAATGTCATGCGGCTTTACCACATAAGGAATCGTTTTGATCACCGGTGCTTCACAGGCAGCCAGTGTTACAGCTGCTGTAGAGAATCCTAATATTTTTAAGAAATCTCTTCTTGAAGTACTGGATCCGTTCTGTTCAGCATCTCCAAGGAAATCTTCTACCGGAATTTCTTCCTGAAACTCTTTCTGAGCCAGCTTATTATTTAAAGCCGGATCTCTAAGTTCATGAATACTTCTAAATTGTATTTTGTTTGAAGCCATTTATACTTCTAATTTTTTAGTTATTAATAATGACATTTACCACACTCAAGACCTCCAATTGCATCTACCGTGATTTTTCCGCCATCCTGAGGATATTGTTTTTTCAACTTGTCGTGTAGATTCTTGAAGTATTCTTTATTATAACCGTTGTTCATATCAACCTCAGTAGTTCTGTGGCACTCGATACACCATCCCATAGTGAAGTCATTGGCCATCTGAACAACATTCATTGTGTCAATTTTTCCGTGACAAGCTTTACATACAACATCAATTTTGTTGTTTGGATTCTTTTTGTTGAAAGAATTGATGATCGCCTGTTCACCTGCAACTACGTGCTGAGAGTGGTTGAAGTACACGAAGTCTGGCATGTTGTGGATTCTTGTCCATTCTACCGGTTGTGTTTTTCCGGTGTACTGCTGTTTTTCAGGATCCCATCCTGTAGCAGCATAGATCTTCTTGATCTCACCATCGTAGAATGCTTTATCTTTTCCTGGCTCCATGTAGTGGTCTGCGTTGTATTCAGAAATGGTTCTGTGACAGTTCATACAAACGTTCATAGAAGGAATCTCAGATACTTTACCATACTTGGCACTTGAGTGACAAAGCTGACAGTCTATTTTCTGTTCTCCAGCGTGGATTTTGTGCGAGAAGTAGATAGGCTGCTCAGGCTTATACCCTTTGTAAACCCCGATCCACATGATCCAGTTCCATACTCCGTAAGCAGCAAGAAGGGCAAGGATACCCAATGCAGCTTTACCGATGTAGTGGTACTTCTCGTAAATTTCGCTGAAAGATTTAACTCTTGTTTCGTTAAGCCCTGCTAAGTCTTCAGATTGACCTAATTTCACTAATTGTCTTAGTTTAATTAAGATCCAAACCAATAAACCTGCAATGGCAATAAGTGAAATAATAACAACGCTTGTGGTTGTATTATTTGCCGGAGCGGCTACTGCCGCATCTGTTGCTGCGTCTTTTTTAGGATCTGCAGCAGGCTCAGGTGCCGGAGGATTAGTTGTGTAAGCTAAAATATCGTCAATATCCTTCTCCGTAAGGTTCGGGAACTGCAACATTTCAGTCTTGTTGTATTTTTCAAAAATCTCATTGGCGTATTTATCCCCAGAAGCTCTCAGAGCTTTGTTGTCTTTGATCCACTTGTGAAGCCAATCTTTGTCTACACCGCCTTCTGTCTTTACTCGTTCTACAACCCCCTTCAGAGGTGGTCCTATTACTTGTTTGTCCAGCGCGTGACATGCAGTACAATTCGCTTTGAAAAGTTTCTCTCCGTTTTTAGGATCGCCGTCTTGCCCGTAAATTGAAGCACTGGTTGATAGCAATAGTCCTATCGCGATCAACGTTTGTTTATAATGCTTTCTCCAACTAATCATTTAAATTATCTTATGTTAGTAAAATATTGAATCAATCAATTCCGCAAAAATAATATTTTTAACAGGAATTTAACGGTATATGGAAAAGGGAAAATATCATTTACGTTTAATTTGTATTGATTCTAAATAGTGTTGTTTGGTATAATTTTTTAATTTTAATAGATTTGCAGAAACAAGTTTAAATGAGAAATTTAATCAAAATATTTTCAATCGTATCTTTATTTGGGTTTTATAGTGTTGAAGCCCAACAGGTTGTTAAAAAAGATACACTGTCCGGTACAGAGCTTATCATGACGATGGATTCTAAAGTAAGTGCTGCTTTGGAAGGAGTGGAAGACAAATGTTCCAGAACTACAGGCAATACCTCAGTAAGAGAAAATAATACAGACAGTGGAATTGTGACCGCTCCAAAGCCTCCAAAGATTTACGTTCCGAGCCGCGAGCTTAGTAATGCAGAGATTTGCAGAAAAAATCCGAGAATCTTAGGGTTTAAGATCCAGATCACGACGGTAAAAAGCAATGAAGAAGCGAATGAAGTAAAAGCTTACTTCAGAAAAAGATTCCCTAACCTGAAAGTGGAAACGGATGCTTCTTTAAGACCTAATTACAAAATATTGGCGGGAAGTTATTTTACGAAGCAAAGTGCCAGCTCAGATCTGTCAAAAATCAGAGAATACTTTAAATCTGCGGTTGCGGTACAGTATAGAATTTTCTGTTCTGAAGCGAAATAAAAAACGATCAAAATATAAAAGTAAAGCCGAGAATTTTCTCGGCTTTTTTATTGATAATACTTCTCAAGAAACATAAAGAAATCTGACATTCTGTACAGATTATTGGTCAGCAGAAAAACAAATAGAATTCCCATAGTTACTGTTAAAAATGACAGCATTTTGGGCTTTGACCTGTAGCTGTAAAACAGCCATCCCAGAAGCAGCGGATATACAAAAACAAAGTGTCCGCCGTAAATGTAGGAGGTATGCAGTCCGAATCTCATGATGCAGTGGATCACGATATCCACAGCGAATGAAACGGCCAGAACCTGCACCAGCTTATTCTTGAAATTTTTAAAATAACTCCACAAAATCAATGTCAGTAATACGATGACAAAAGCATAGCAAAATGAAGAAGAATAAGGCTCCATTAAAAGGCCTTTGAAGTTAAAACCTTTCATATTATGTTTGTCCGTTGTCATGAAACTCGGAAAGAGAATGCTTCCCCCGAAAAAGTAAGAAAGCATCATGTCCCAGTCCGGTATGGATTCTACATTGGAGAACTTTTCATACTGCTGATTGGTTTTTGAAAAGATGTTTTCATACTTGAAATCAATTCTCAGGAGATAGAGAAATACGAAACATGCGGTAGTAAGCATCACACGAAAAGCTGCATTTCCAAATTTTTTCCAGCTTCTGAAGAAATCTTTTTCAAATAAAACCGGAATAAAAACCTTAACCAGGTTCGTTATGGTAAGTCCGCCGACCGTAATTCCGGCAAGAGCTAATGCAGATCCGGGGATTTTTTCCTCCTTTTTAAGCTTTACAGCGGCATAATAATTATAGATACTTAACAAAAGTAAGGTGTAGGTGAAGTTTTCCGGAGTAAAGGAAAGGATTATACTTGTAGAAAAAAGGCCAAAAAACAAAATGATCAGAATGCTGATCTGAAGCGGCAGCCTGATTATATTTCGGAGGTATTTGAAAATCTGAACCATACACAGGCTGATGGCCAGGTTGCTGAGCCACGCCAGGGTAAGTCTGAAGATGACATCCATTTTTCCACCCGAAACCCAGAGAGAGAATTCCCGGACCCAATTGAAGAAATAGTAGGCCAGAGGATGTCTTTCAAAGCTTCCGCCGGTCATTACAATGGCTTTATTGTCAAAACTGAAGTAAGCATCCCATGGAATTCTGCTGTCAAAAATAATCCTGTAGTGAAAAGCGATGTATGATCCTAAGATTCCATAACAGATCAGAAAGAACAGAAAAATGGCCAGCTCCGGATAAGAAGCGGGAAATACCTGTTTTAAAATGGCAATAAGTTTTGTTTTAATAAAAGACACGTGTCAGTTTTTTGCAAAAGTAAAATAAAAAACTCACCGGATCCGGTGAGTTTTAAAGATTATTATCATGCGGTTATTGCTTGACTATTTTCTCAACAGCAGAGGTGTTGTCGTTAAATTCTGCCTTGATGATATAAGTTCCTTTTGGTAAAGCGGAAATATCTGCTTTTTCAGACTCTGTTTTTGCAACCGTTTTTCCGGACATATCCATAACAGAAATTACTTTTACTTTTTTATCTGTTTTGATATTGATTTCTCCTTTAGTTGGATTCGGATAGAAGTTTGTTGTTTTTGCTTTTGAGGAAACTTCATTTGTAGCCAGTACACCGGTAGCTGTGATTTTTACATCGTCAAGCATAAACATGTACTGGTCTGAAGACATGTACTGGAATCCTACTCTTATAGTCTGTCCTGCATAAGCATCTAAATTGATAGTGACTTGTTGCCATGCAGCAAAAGGGGCTGTTAATGTTGTCGGTGATGAAACAATAGTGAAATTAGCAGCCGCAGTTGGGTTGCCACTTCCTGTATAAACTCCTACTTTATAGCTTTCAGTAAAGCTTGGTGACAAAGCTTTTACCCAGAAAGTCAAAATGTTTGCACTTGTACCCAAAGTAACAGCAGGGGTGATTAGCCAATCATTGTTAGCGGTTGCTCCTCCGGTAGTAGACGGAACACCGGCCCACGATACAGCACATTTTTGGCCGGCATGCGGACTGAAATTTCTAATTTCTTCATCAGCAGCAGTTGAAGTTGCATTGTTAGTTGCATTGCTGGCACTAAGATTGAAAATTTGAAAAGCCATTGCTGCTCCTCTATTTGTCCAGTTTGCAGTCCAGGAAGGGGATGTAGTGCCTCCAATTACGGGACCTCCTCCAGTATAAGTATTTAGGCCGTCTAAGTCTAAAGTACGCCAGTTTCCAAAGCCTGAAATAGCAAAATTGGTATAAGATTCAAAACCTTCATCTAATAATACTGTTTGTGCATGTGTCGTCGCTCCGGTAAGTATTAAGCTTAAAGAAAAGAGAATTTTTTTCATAATAATATTTTTTCTAAAAGTAGTGAAAAATTATTACTACAATATAAAAAATGCATCTAAATTGTTTAAAGTGTGTATTTTATCTATCAGGAACTGCAGGATAATGTAGAACAGCCAGTGGTGTCATCATAAGCTGATGGCCTCTTTGCGGAAAATTCAGGGTACAATTCCTGATATGGATTTTCCAGGGCGCGGGTGAGTTTTTCCAGCATTTCAGTTTTACCCATACTGATCTCCTCAATGCATTCGTATAGAAGATAATTCCTCAGGGTAAACTTTGGATTGGAACGGTTCATAAGCGCTGATGACTCTTCTTTTGAGATGGTATTGAGAGTAAGCCTTGCCTCATGTTTTTTTGCAAAATCACCAAGCTTTTTCAGTCTTTCATCATTTAAACCAACGTAAGATGCATTTTCAAAAAGGGTTTTAAGATCACTGTCAGAATTTAGTTTTTCCAGCTGATTAAAAAACAGCGTATAGTCGAACTGTAATTCCTGCATCAGTCCCTGCCAGTTGGTAAAGAACTCCTCGTCACTTTCCAGAAGCTCTTCAAACCCAAATTTTCGGCAAAGCACCTTGTCATGGGCTTCCCAGAAGTAAGTTCCGTATTGATTTAAGGTGTCTTCCAGAAATTTTTCATCTTTAATCAACGGATGAAGAGCATTCGCAAGCTGCCACAGATTCCACTGTGAGATTTGGCCCTGTTGACCAAATGCATATCTTCTTCCCGGAAGATCTGTCGTATTGGGCGTGAAATTAAGATCATATTCATCCATCATGGAATAAGGGCCGTAATCTATGGTCAGTCCCAAAACAGACATATTATCCGTATTCATTACACCGTGAACAAATCCTACCCGGAACCATTCAGTCATCAGATCGGCTGTTCTGGTGCATATTTTTTCAAAGAAGTCTTTATATTTCTGAATTCCGTCTGTTGTGATTTCCGGATAATAATTTTCAATGGTAAAATCGGCCAGGTCTTCCAGCGTGTTGTATTCTCTTTGAGCTGAAAGCAGTTCAAAATGCCCGAAACGGAGAAAACTTTCTGCTGTTCTGATCACTACAGCGCCTTTTTCCAGCTGAGGATTTCCATTATACATCATGTCTCTCACCACATCTTCGCCTGTAAAAGCTAAACTTAAGGCTCTGGTGGTAGGAACTCCAAGGTGGTACATGGCTTCACTCATCAGGTATTCCCGCACGGAAGATCTCAGTACGGCTCTTCCGTCTGCATGTCTTGAATAGGGCGTTGCACCGGCGCCTTTCCATTGTATTTCTGTCTTTTTACCGTCTTTATTGATGATTTCTCCGGCTATTATTGCCCTTCCGTCTCCAAGCTGGCCTGCCCAGTTTCCAAACTGATGTCCTGCGTAGGCTGTAGCATAGGTTTTTACATTGTCAGGGAGGTTGTTTCCAACGAGAAAATCCAGGTCTTTGTCTTCATATCGTCCAAGGCCTGTTTCCTCAGCCAGAGCTTGGTTAAAAGCAATTAGCTTCGGGCCGTCAAAACCTGCGGGCTTTACGGTGGCAAATAAAACTTTTGGGGTGTTTCTCTGTACCGTGTTGCCGGAAAGGTCCCCTGGAAATATATCGGTGAAAGGCTGTCTGATCTGTTCAATATTCATAGATCAAAGGTATTAATTATAAAAGAAAAGACCTTCCAAATTATTGAAAGGTCTTGTGTATTTCTAAAAGAGAATTTATTTATTGAAATCTACCTCATCGGTGGAGTGGAGATTGTCATTGATATTTTCTTCTTTTTTGTCTGTATTGCTTTTAGGTGTCGGATCTGCCGGTCTTGGGTTTTTGATCTCGTCAATCGTTTGAAGCCCTCCGTCGTCTCCGTAGCCTTCTCCTAAGCCTTTAAGATTGGAGCATCCGTCTTTCCAGTCTGATGGGCGGGTGAATTTATCATCCGGAGTAATTCCCAGAGATTTATCTGCCCAGACTTTCTTCATGAAGATCGCCCAGATCGGTAATGCCATTTTCGCACCCTGACCTTCACCGGTTCCAAAGAAGTGGGTGGCTCTGTCTTCCCAGCCTACCCAGGCTCCTGTTGCCAGTTTAGGCGTGATTCCCATAAACCAACCATCGGAGTTGTTCTGTGTAGTACCTGTTTTAGCAGCAATTTCCACACCTTTTGAAATTCCTCTTCTTCCTAATTCTCCGGAAGCTGTACCGTATTGTGCTACCCCTTTCATCAGTTCGATCATGGTGTAGGCATACATTGGGTTCATTACTTCTTTCGGCTCTACATTTACTTCTTTGATTACTCTTCCGTTGGCATCCTCAATTCTCCAGACCATTTCCGGTTTATTGTAGTTTCCATAGTTGGCAAAAGTACTGTAGGCACCAAGCATTTCGTAAATCGTAATATCTGATGAACCTAAGGCAATCGTATTGTTTCTCGGAATATCTTCTGTAACGCCTAAGTCTCTTGCAGTCTGGATAACAGCGTCTACGCCTGTCATTTCAATAAGACGGGCAGCTACCGGGTTCTGAGAGTGTGCCAAAGCATCTTTTAAGGTCAGCATTCCGCCTCTTCCCGGAACATGCCATCCTTTGTGATCATAAGTTCCGTTAGAAACCGTTGAACATGGCGTCATACCCAGTTTCATAATAGCCGTGGCATATACGAAAGGCTTGAATGTAGATCCTACCTGTCTTTTCCCCTGTTTGATATGGTCATACTGGAAATGCTGCCAGTCTATACCACCTACCCATGCCTTGATCTCGCCACTTCCGGGAACCATAGACATCAAACCTGCCTGCGCAATCTGTTTGTGGTATCTGATAGAGTCCCATGGAGACATTTCAACCTCTTCTTCTCCGGCCCATGTAAAACGTGAAGTTTTGATAGGCTTGTGGAATTCAAGTAAAATAGAGTCTTCAGAAACACCAGCTGCTTTCAGTTGTTTGTAACGTCCGGTTCTCTTCATCGCCTGGGTCATTACACTGGTCACCTGTTTGTCTGTCAGGTAGTAGAAAGGTCTGTTTTTTCTGCCTCTCTGCTCAGCATCGAATCTTTTCTGAAGGTCTGTTAAATGTTCCTTGATAGACTGTTCTGCATACTTCTGCATTTTAGAATCAAGGGTTACATATATTTTTAAACCGTCTTTGTATAGGTTAAGTTTCTTGCCGTTTTCTTTTTCGTAATCCTGAAGATACTTGTCAATTTCTTTTCTTAAATAGAATTTGTAGTAAGCAGAGTAATCGTCATTGATATTTTTGATCGGATGATAATCTACCTCAATAGCAGTACCGATCGCTTTTTCATACGTTCCCTGATCTATATATCCGGTTTCAAGCATCTGCTGCAAAACAACATCTCTTCTTCGCTTGGCACGTTCCGGATTTCTCATCGGGTTATTGGCAATCGGGGCTTCCAGCATGGCTACAAAAACCGCTGCTTCAGGAAGGGTAAGTTCGGCAGTTGTTTTATTGAAATAAATTTTGGAAGCCATTTCAATACCGTTCGCATTATACGTAAAATCGAACTTATTGAAATATAATGTGATAATTTCTTCCTTTGTATACCGCTTTTCAAGGCTTACGGCAACGGACCATTCCTTTAATTTCTGAATAACCCTTTTGATAGGGTTTTTAGAAGGCTCTTTGGTGAACAATAATTTAGCAAGCTGCTGCGTAATTGTTGAACCTCCACCTCGGTCACCACCATAACGTACGGCTCTCAGGATAGACTTTAAATCGATCCCGGAGTGCTCTTTAAAACGCTCATCTTCTTTAGCCTGTAAAGCATAGATAAGATAAGGTGGCAGCTGTTTGTAAGTAATAGGTTGGGTCTTTTCTTTTTCAAACTTTCCAAGTAAAACACCGTCCGATGAAATGATTTCAGAAGCCACATAAATATCAGGATTCTCAAGTTCCTTTACATCCGGCATTTCGCCAAGAAAGCCCTGGGAAACGGCAAAGAAAAGTCCTGAGATACCTAAAACGACTGCAATGAGCCCGATCCAAATAAATCTAACCCATTTTTTCCAGGAGGTATTCTTTTTTTTGGGCGGAAGAGGGAAGGTTTTTCCCTTGTTTCCTGCGTTTTGTCTGTTGTCTTCCATTGATGGTTACGGTTTAGCCGTTTCTAGTTTTACTCCAACGTCTTCAATTCCCGGAAGGTTGTCATTCCTCATCGCCTGGATCAGGCTGATTTCATACTTTCCCTTGCCCGGAAATTTATAGTTCATTCTATACTGAAATAATGCTTCCTTCGTCTCACCAAAACCTGTACCAAGCCATTCGCCGTTTGGTTTTGCCAGTACATAATTCAGGGTGTCTGTTTCCTTCTTTTTGTTCTGCAGATTGGTGAAGTTTACAATAAACCTTATATTGCTGTAAGGATAGCTGTTGTTATTTCTTACAACAAATATAATATTTTTAGGATTCTGCGGATCTGAAACTTCAAGATTAAATTTTTGCTCACTTTTCTTATTCCATTTGTTATTCACGGAATTCATGATGACATTTTCTTCCTGGGAAGACTGGCAGCCGAAGAAAAGGATAAGAGATAATAATCCTAAAATTTTACGCATTTTTATCTTTTTTTGGAGGGTATTTCTTTTTAAAGTTCTTCTTATTCGGGTTCTGCTGTTTTTTCTCAGGATCAGAAGAGGCATCAGCTTTTTCCGTCTGTGCTTTTGGCTGCGGCTTAGGCTGTTGTTTTTGTGGGGGTCTCTGCTGATTTCCGGAGTTGGCATTTGGGTTTTCCTGTCTCTCAGATCTATCAGTCCTTTCCGGACGTTCAGATCTCTCAGGTCTGTTTTTCTTTGGCCCCTGTCCTTGTTGTCCCTGTCCTTGTCCGTTGTTGTTGGGTCTGTTTTGATTTTGGTTTCTGTTCCTGTTGTTGCCTCTGTTCTTCTTTTCGAACCGGTCCACATTGTTTTCCTGGATCAGATCGATGGTTTGAATAGGGGATTCAGGCTGCTTAAGATCTTCCAGCGGAAGAATCTTTTCACCTCTTTTGTTTTTTGAAATTAATTTCTTAACAAGTTCAATATCAAAATCATACCATGCCATGGAACTGTCTACATACGCAAACCACATTTTCTTTTTGAAAACGTCTATTTTGATGCAGAAGGCTCTTCCTTTTTCCGTATCAAGCATTGTTGATGAAGAAGGGAAGTTGCTCAGTGCATCAAGATAACTGTCCAGTTCATAGTTAAGACAGCATTTCAGCTTACCGCATTGTCCTGCAAGTTTTTGCGGGTTGATGCTCAGCTGCTGGTATCGGGCAACATTGGTATTCACAGATCTGAAATCTGTAAGCCATGTAGAACAGCAGAGTTCTCTTCCGCATGATCCTATACCTCCTACTTTTGCGGCTTCCTGTCTGAACCCGATCTGTTTCATATCGATCTTGGTTCTGAAAGCGCCTGCATATTCTTTAATCAACTGTCTGAAATCCACCCGGTTATCAGCAGTGTAATAAAAAGTGATCTTTGAAGAGTCTCCCTGGTATTCCACATCGGTGACCTTCATTTCAAGACCTATTCTATGGGCGATCTTTCTTGCTTCAAGCTTTACGCCGTCTTCTTTTTTCCGGGCTTCCTGCCAGACTTCGAGGTCTTTCTGGTTGGCCTGTCTGTATATTTTGAGTAGAGATTCTTCAGGAAATTTTTTCTTTTTCATCTGAATCTTTACTAATTCTCCGGTGAGGCTTACTACGCCTACATCGTGCCCCGGGCTTGATTCTACTGTTACTACGCTACCTATATGTAAAGGAATATTGTTTACATTTTTATAAAACGATTTTCTGTCATTTTTAAATCTAACTTCCACAAAATCACACCTGTTCGATGAGGGATTGTTGATGTTGGAAAGCCAGTCGAAAACACTTAATTTATAACTATTACCGCAGGTATTTACACTTTCACAGCCATTCGCGGTTTTTTTAGGTCCGCAAGAATGTGCAGAATCGCCGGATGTTTTGCATCCACAACTCATATAACTATTTTTTATAATCCTGCAAATTTATGTAAATTTATCTTTACGCAATTCTAAAATACTTAAATATTCAATATCACTGTTGTTTAACATTAAACGTGAAAAATGTAAAGGATTGTAAAAGCTGATAAGTAACTAGGTAAGATATCTTTAGGCTGAAGTATTTCTAAAGTGTTATTTTAAACATAATTTTCTTTTGGGATATTGTTTAAAATATTAAGAAATATTAACAGGTGTATCTAAAATAATTTTATATTTGGGTTATATAATAAACAGTCTATGAAAAAAATATTAGTATCAACTGCTTTATTGGCGGGTGTTTTATCTTATGCGGGAGGCTTCAGGGTATCTCTGCAGGGAGTGAAACAATTGGCCATGGCACATACTAGTGCTCATGCCGAAGATGCAAGTGTGGCATTCTTTAACCCGGCGGGTATGTCATTCATTCCTTCAAAACTGAGTATAGTGGCAGGAGGATTCGGGGCAAGTAATAAAGTTACTTTCCAAAATCTGAATACTTTGCAGAGTACAGAAACAGATAACCCTATGGGAACTCCGTTATATGCTGCGGTTGCCTATAAACCACTAGAAAACCTTTCCGTTGGTTTCAGTTTTTCTACGCCTTTCGGAAGTACAATCGAGTGGCCAGGTCAGTGGGAAGGAAAAGAAATGGTACAGAAACTGGAGCTTAAGAGCTTTTATTTTCAGCCGATGGTTTCTGTAAAGCTGGCACCATGGATGTCATTCGGGGCAAGCTACATCTACGCAAAAGGGAAAGTAGACTGGGATAAGGCTGTAACCCAGTTCGGCGGAGAATTAAATATCAAAGACGAAAAAGCAAGCGGAAGCGGGTACGGATTCGGATTCTATTTCAGACCTGATCCGAAATTGGATGTAAGTAT
Organism: Chryseobacterium endalhagicum; assembly: GCF_016745235.1. Lineage (GTDB taxonomy): Bacteria > Bacteroidota > Bacteroidia > Flavobacteriales > Weeksellaceae > Chryseobacterium > Chryseobacterium endalhagicum. Next base: position 644,600 of record NZ_JAELVM010000002.1, read on the forward strand.
CGCTTACCGTTCCCCAATAGATATGAAGGCTAAAAAAGGAACGGCTACGTTCAAATTCCCTTCAGCATCTATCTATCCATTATTGGGACTTGATCCGGCTACAGGACAGGATAAATTTACAGCAACTCTTCCTTTGGTAGAAGAATATACTATTGGTTTAACTTATAAAGTAACTCCGAAATGGTTAATTTCAGCTGACTTTAACTACCACGGATGGGAAAGATACAGCAAGCTGACTCTGGATTTTGCAAGTGCACCAGTGGGTAATCAGGCAGATCCTACTATATTGGTATCTCCTAAAAACTTCAGAAATTCCAAAACATTCAGACTGGGAACTCAGTACGCATTCACAGATATGATCTTCGGACGTCTTGGGGCTTACTACGACGAATCTCCGTATACTGACGACAACTTCATTCCGGAAACGCCTTCATTCAATACTTACGTAATCACCGGAGGGGTTGGGTTTAAACTGAAGCAGTTCGGAGTGGATATAGCCGGAGGATATGCACTTCCTCAGGCCAGAGATGTGAAGAATGCCAGCCTTGGTTTCTACGGACAGGCAAAAGCTCAGGCGTTCTACCTTGGTTTAGGTTTATCGTACAACCCTTTTTAATTGAAAGACTATGAAAAAAATTATAATATCTACACTTGCCGTTTCTGCACTTCTTTTTACAACAAGTTGTGAGAATGATTTCGACACTGATGTAAAAGATATCCAGGTGACCAAAGGAGATGCAGACTTTACCAGATATGTGTCTCTTGGAAACTCGCTTACTTCAGGATACAGAGACGGAGCGCTTTATATAGACGGGCAGAATGAGTCTTATCCTTCCATGATTGCACAGCAGATGAAATTAGTGGGCGGAGGTGATTTCAAGCAGCCTTTAATGGCAGATAACAACGGAGGACTGATCCTTAATACGCTTGTTGGTCCTATGCAGATTGCTAATACCAAGCTATTTATCAATGGCTTTATCGATGGGGCGCCGGATCTGAAATATGCCAACAATAATACGGCAACAACTTTAACCAATACAGTATTGGCAGGTCCTTTTAATAACTTAGGAGTTCCGGGAGCTAAGGTTGCTCACCTACTGGCCGACGGCTATGGAAATGTACTGAACGTAGCTGCAAAAACAGCTAACCCGTACTTCGTGAGATTTGCTTCAGAGCCGACTACATCTGTAATTAAAGATTTTAAAAAGCAAAATCCGACATTCTTCTCCTTATGGATTGGAAATAATGATGCTTTGCTATACGCTTTGGCAGGTGCAGACAGCTCAGCTGAAACCTTAACGCCGCCAGCTCAGTTTACATTATACTATAATACCCTGATTAATGAAATTGCAAGTACCAACGCAAAAGGGGTAATCGCGAATATTCCTAGTGTAACTTCTATCCCGGCATTAACGACAATTCCGGTTAATCCTTTAACAGCATCTGTATTAGGAGGTGGAAACGTAACGGCAGGAAACGCAACGATTGATGCATTGAATGCTCAGCTTTACGGTCCGTTGAATCAAATATTAACTGCACTTGGAGCGGGAGACAGAATTAAACCGCTTTCAAAAACGGAAGCCAATCCTCTTTTGATTAAGGATGAAAATCTACCATCATTAGGCGTGCAGATCACTGCTGCGGCTACCGCTTCAGGAAATCCTACGTTAATGGCTCTTGCCGCTTATCTTGGTGCTACTTACGGACAGGCCAGACAGGCAAAAACAGGGGATCTTGTTCCATTAACAACCAAAGCGGAGATCGGAAAACCGGAAACACTTCCTCCTGGAATTCCTGCTGCTCTTGGGGCAAGAGGAGTTGCTTATCCGTTTGCTGACAAATATGTACTTACAGCAACTGAAGCTACAGAAATCAATACAGCAATTAGTGCTTATAACGTAGCGATTCAGGCTGCCGCCACTGCAAAAGGATATGCTTTTGTGGATGCCAATAAGAAAATGGGTGAGCTGGGTGCTCAGTCAGGAATTTCTTTTGACGGGGTAAGATATACCGCTAAATTTGTTACAGGTGGTGCTTTCTCTTTAGATGGAGTTCACCTTACAGGAAGAGGGTATGCCGTTATTGCCAATGAATTTATCAAATCAATCAACGCAACCTATAGATCCAACTTACCACAGGTAGATCCTAACAAATATTCGGGGATAAAATTCCCTTAATCATACAGGAAAATAAAAACTTAGAAACCACAAGAGTAATTCTTGTGGTTTTTTTTTAAATTTGCAAAATCTTTAAAAAGTAAAAATGGCCGATCAGTTAAGTTATCTATTTTGTACAAGAACCAGCAGGGACTTGGCAGAAAAAATTGCCCAATATTATGGGAAAGAGTTAGGAAAAATCAACTTTCAGGAGTTCAGCGACGGGGAATTTGAGCCTGTTCTGGATGAATCTGTAAGAGGAGGAAGAGTTTTCCTGATTGGATCTACCTTCCCGCCAGCAGACAATCTATTAGAGCTTCTATTGATGATTGATGCAGCGAAAAGAGCTTCCGCAAAAAGCATTACCGTTGTAATTCCTTACTTCGGACTTGCAAGACAGGACAGAAAAGACAAACCGAGAGCTCCGATAGGCGCAAAACTGGTTGCTAATCTGTTAACTGCTGCAGGAGCAACAAGAGTAATGACTATGGATCTTCACGCAGACCAGATTCAGGGATTCTTTGAAATTCCGGTAGATCATCTGTATGCTTCTACTATTTTCGTAGACCATATCAAATCTCTGAACTTAGATAACCTTACGATTGCTTCTCCGGATATGGGAGGTGCAAAAAGAGCGAAAAACTATGCAGGACACTTAGGTGCTGAAGTAGTAATTGCTTACAAAGAAAGAAAAAAGGCAAATGTGGTAGAGGAAATGTTCCTTATCGGGGATGTAGTCGGTAAAAATGTAATCCTTATCGATGACATGATTGATACGGCGGGAACCCTTTGCAAAGCGGCAGAAATCCTTATAGAAAAAGGCGCAAAATCTGTAAGAGCAATGGCCACTCACGGAGTCCTTTCAGGAAAGGCTTACGATAATATTGAGAACTCAAAATTATTGGAAGTTATTGTAACTGACTCAATTCCTGTTAAAAATAATTTGTCAACTAAAATAAAAGTGCTATCTTGCGCCCCATTATTTGCGGACGTTATGAAGATGGTTCATGAGCACCAATCAATTAGCAGTAAGTTTGTTATTTAATTGATTTTTAGCGGATTGCAAATTAAAATTGAACAATTTTTTAAATTTTTTATAAATGAAATCTATTACAATTCAAGGTACAAAAAGAGAAAGCGTGGGCAAAAAGTCTACAAAAGCTTTACGTGATGCTGAATTAGTTCCTTGTGTTGTTTATGGAGGTGAAGCACCTTTAAACTTCTCTGCTGAAGAGAAAGCTTTCAAAGGTTTAGTATACACTCCTGAAGCACACACGGTATCTATTGAACTAGACGGAAAAACTATTCCTGCAGTTCTTCAGGATATTCAGTTCCACCCAATTACGGACAAAATTTTACACGTAGACTTCTACCAGTTATCTGACGATAAGCCAGTAATTATGGAAGTTCCTGTAAGAATTACCGGACGTTCTAAAGGTGTTGTGGCTGGTGGTGTTTTACGTCAGTCTTTCAGAAAATTAAAAGTGAAAGCTATTCCTGCTAACTTACCTGATGAGGTAGTTGTAGATGTTACTCCATTGAAAATTGGTAACAAAATCTATGTTGGAGGAATCAAAGCTGAAGGATATTCTTTCGTACACCCTGACAATGCAGTTGTAGTAGCTGTTAAGATGTCTAGAAATGCAATGAAAGGTGGTGCAGCAGCAGAAGATGACGATGAAGAAGAAGTTGTAGCAGAAGAAGGAGCAGCTCCGGCAGCAGAAGAAACTGCAGCAGAATAATATTTGCTTATTCAAACAACAATATAAAACCTGTCAATGTATTGGCAGGTTTTTATTTTTTAGTAAAAAGGGCAAAACAACGAAAAGGCTGAAAGGCAATAAGCAAATCCGCTGTTTTACCCTTTTGCCTTTTCACAATTCTATTCTCAGAAAAAAGACGTAAATTTGAAGTGTTCTAAATAAGAGCGATCTAATTTAAAATTTTAATAAATGTTTGACATTCAGGAAGTAAGAAGTCAGTTTACGATATTAAACCGCGAAGTGAATGGTAAGCCCTTGGTTTACTTAGATAATGCAGCCACATCCCAGAAACCGGATTCTGTTTTGAAGATCTGGAATGAATACTATACCCAGCTTAATGCCAATGTTCACAGAGGAATCCATACATTAAGCCAGCTGGCTACCGAAGAAATGGAGCTTTCCAGAAGGAAAATCCAGAAGTTCATCAATGCTGAGCATGATTTTGAAGTTATATTTACAAAAGGAACTACAGAAGGTCTGAACCTCATCGCCTATATTCTGACGCAGAAGCTGAAAAAGGACGATGAAATCATTATTTCCTATCTGGAGCATCATTCCAATATCGTTCCATGGCAGTTGCTGTGTGAAAGAACCGGAGCAAAGCTTAGAGTAATTCCGATTGATGAAAACGGTATTCTTCAATTGAATTATCTGGATGAATTTTTAAGTGAAAAGACAAAAGTTGTTGCTGTAAATCAGGTTTCCAATGCATTGGGAATTGTGAATCCGATAGATGAGATTATTGCTAAGACAAGACAGCATTCGGATGCTTACATCGTGATTGATGGGGCGCAGTCTGCTCCTCATTTTGAGATCGATGTACAGAAAATGGACTGTGATTTCTTCGTGTTCTCCGGTCATAAAATGTATGCACCGATGGGAGCCGGAATTCTATACGGAAAACAGGCCATTCTGGAAGAGCTTCCGCCGTTTCATGGAGGAGGGGAAATGATCGCAACATGTTCTTTCGACGGAACTACTTATGCGGGACTTCCTTTTAAATATGAAGCCGGAACCCCAAATGTAGGAGGGAATATCGCCCTGGGTGCAGCAGTTGATTTTATTGATGCCATTGGAAGACAGAACATTCAGAATCATGAAAATGCATTGCTGGATTATGCCCAGAGAAAACTTCTGGAACTGGACAATATAAAGATCTACGGCGAAAAAGCAAAGAGAACAGGCGTGGTTTCCTTTAACCTGGAAGGGGTGGGAATATCTTCCGATGTTGGGATGATCCTTGATAAAATGGGCATTGCCGTAAGAACCGGACATCACTGTACGCAGCCTATCATGGACTTCTTCAATATAGCCGGAACGGTAAGAGCCAGTTTTGCGGTTTACAATACCTTTGAAGAAATAGACAGGCTTGTAGAGGGCGTTAAGAAAGCCCAGAAAATGCTTGGATAAAATATAAAAAATAGAAAAAGCAGCTGATCTGATCAGCTGCTTTTTTATTGGTGCTTATTCCCAGGGAATACAGTAACATTTTCCGTCGATGATGACCTGATAATATCCAATGGCACATTCCAGACAGATTTCACCTCCCGCGAAAACTGTTTTCATTTTTTCTTTGTTCAGTTTTTTCATAATAATTGTTTTTAATGTATTGGTAATCAAATGTAAATATAAATTCTTTACGAAAGAAAATTATATTTCAATACAAAATAGTTGCATGTAGAAGGTTTCCCATAGCTGTATTACTTTCATGTTAAAATATTATGTTAAATGTTGATTTCTGATGAATATTAATTATTAATTTTGAAGAAACTAATAAACGATCTTTATCATGAAAACAATACTATTTTTTTCACTCATCGCTTGTGGAATTATTAATGCGCAGGTATTTTCTGAAGACTTTAACGGAGCGGTGATGCCCGCAGGATGGACGGTTAATAATCCGGATACTGCCTTTAACTGGGGCGTTGGGTCCACTAGTGGTTTTGCCTCATTTCCAAGCGGGGCAGCCTTTTTTGATGATGATAATGCCGGGCCCAGCGGGATCAATACCAATGCAAGATTAGTATCTCCGGTGATCAACCTTACTGCCGTTTCAAACCCTAAGCTGTCATTTAAATACGCCAATCAGATTTATATGCTTAATTCTACATTAAAGGTTGAGGTCTTTAACGGAACATCATGGGTGCAGGTATTTACATCTTCGGGAGCATCCGGAAACTGGACTATTGATCTTAGTACACTGAACTATGTACTTGCAGGATATGTTCAGGCAAGCAGTATCAATCTGACTCCTTATGCCAATGCTAATTTTCAGTTAAGGTTCGTCTATGACGATGTTGGAGATTATTCGTTTGGAGTAGCGGTGGATGATGTTGTCATTACATCAGGAGTACTGGCGGTTTCCGAAGTTTCGTCTGCCGAGAAAATGAAGGTCTATCCCAATCCTGTAAAAAATAATCTGTATATCAATTCAGATCAACTGAAATCCGATTCCAATATCACGGTGCTTGATATGTCCGGCAGAGAGGTTAAGAAGTTCGCCGGACTGCGTGATGGATATGATCTTTCAGACCTGCCTAAAGGAAATTATTTAATCGTGGTTGATAATAAAAAAGAAATTATAAGTAAAAAAATAACCAAAGAATAAACTGATAAAGCCTCCACTCCGGAGGCTTTTTTATTATGCAAAGCTCACTATTTAAAATGGTTATAAATAATAGATTCTGCCAATCTTTCAAATAGCAATTTTTGTGAGCGGGAGTTATTGTTCTTGAAGTAATTTTGTCCTGTCTAAATTTAATTTAATGGAATTAATTGAAAAATTGAACTGGAGATTTGCAACGAAAGCAATGAACGGTCAGAAAGTACCACAGGAAAAAGTGGATAAAATATTGGAAGCCGCAAGACTGGCACCTACTTCCAGCGGGCTTCAGCCTTTTGAAATCATTGTGATTACCAATCAGGATGTAAAAGAGCAGATCAAACCGCATGCTTGGAACCAACCACAGATTACGGATTGTTCGCACCTTTTGGTGTTTGCCGCATGGGATAATTATACGGAAGAAAGAATCAACACTATGTTCGATCTTACCAACAAAATCAGAGGTTTTGAAAATGAAGGCTGGGAAAACTACAGACAGATGCTGCTGAGCACTTATCCTCAGAGATCTGCTGAAGAAAACGCTATTCATGCCGCTAAACAGGCTTATATCTCTTTCAGTGCAGCGATCATTGCAGCTGCTTTTGAAGGTGTGGATTCTACTCCCATGGAAGGGTTTTCCCCTGAAGCGGTAGACGAAATTTTAAACCTGAAAGAAAAAGGGTTGAAGAGCGTTTTATTACTCCCAATCGGGTACAGAGATTCAGAATCAGACTGGTTGGTGAATCTTACCAAAGTGAGAAAATCAAAAGAAGACTTTATAACTGAAGTGAACTAATCACTCATTTTTTTCTTGTAAAAAGCCCCCTTCAATACAGATTGAAAGGGGCTTTATTTTTGATATAATTTAATGTATCTTATTTTGTCTAAACCTCATAGGTTTCAAAAACCTATGAGGTTTAAATTTGTACCTGTCTGTTTAACGAAAATCTAAGATTTTCAAAACCTATGTGATATTCTTATTCACAAAGCATGTTCTTAATCAACTAAGTGTTAAAAACTTTTGCTCCTTTTGTGGTTAAAAACTAGTTATTTGGTTTCCAGTCCACAACCGCCCTGATAAACGCCTCCGCATTCTCAACAGGAATATTCGGAAGAATTCCATGACCCAGATTGGCGATATATCTGTCTTTTCCAAAACGGTTGATCATCTCAGTCACCATCTTCTTAATCGTTTCCGGAGTAGAGTGAAGTCTTGCAGGATCAAAATTCCCCTGAAGCGTCATCGTATGATTCGTTAACGTTCTTGCGAATTCCGGCGTAATCGTCCAGTCCACACCCAAAGCCGAAGCTTTAGACATCGTCATATCTTCAAGGGCAAACCAGCATCCTTTTCCAAATACTACTACATGCGTCAGAGGGCTTAATGCCTCAACGATCTGGTTGATGTACTGCCATGAGAATTCCTGATAATCTGTAGGAGAAAGCATTCCTCCCCATGAATCGAAAACCTGTACTGCAGAAACTCCTTTTTCCACTTTTCTTTTTAAATAGGCGATCGTGGTATCCGTAATTTTCTGAAGCAGTAAATGAGCCGCTTCAGGCTGCTGGAAACAGAAAGATTTTGCAATATCAAAAGCTTTACTTCCTTTTCCTTCAATACAATAGCACAGGATCGTCCAAGGAGAACCTGCAAAACCGATCAACGGAATTTCGTTGTCTAATTTAATTAGGGTAAGCTCAATGGCATCAAAAACGTATCCTAAAGTATCATCCACATCAGGAACAATCACATTCTGAACCTGTTCCATTGTTCTGATCGGATTGTCCAGCCACGGACCTACATTTTCTTTCATTTTAAAATCAATTCCCATGGCCTGTGGAACCACCAGAATATCAGAGAACAGAATGGCTGCATCCAACGGAAATCTTCTGATCGGCTGTACCGTAATTTCTGAAGCCAGCTCAGGCGTCTGGCATCTGGTGAAGAAATCATATTTGTCGCGCAGCGCAATGAATTCCGGCAGATATCTTCCGGCCTGTCTCATCATCCATACCGGCGGTCTTTCTACAGTTTCTCCGCGGAGTGCTTTTAAATATAAGTCGTTTTTAATCATAATTTATTTAAACTAATACGGCCGTTCCCGACACTCATTATTTTTACCAGCCAATGTGCAGCTGCTTAAAGTTCCTTTTTAATCAATCCGAAAACAGAAGCCAGATTATTTTCCTCTGAGGTAAAGATCTCTGTGGAAGTGTGTTTTCTCAGCTCACCCGAGGTGGTTTCACCGATGGAAAAAATCTTCATTCCTTCTAAAGAATTGAGTTTTGCAAAACTACGAACTCCGCTTGGACTAAAAAAGACTGCAGCATGATATTTTTCAGGTACGGCAGGGTAGAGTTCTTCCGTTCTGTAGACCGTGATCTTTTTGTAGCTGATATTCTGCAGAGGAAGGGTTTTATCCAAAACATCAATGGCCAGGTTGCCGCAGAAATGAAGAAACTGTTCGTGCTGGCAGTTTCCGATGATAAACTTCGAAAGGGTGTCGGCATTTTTCAGCACTTTAAACGTTCCGAAACCATATTTTCTCAGTTCCCGTTTCGTTTTTTCGCCGACGCAGTATATCTTGTTGTAATTTTTTGCCGTAAAATCTTCGTTAGGCTTGAACTGATTCCCGAAGAAAGAACTTACTCCGTTGACACTTGTAAAGATCAGTGAATAGTTTTTTAAATCAAATGCAGGTATTTTGATAGCTTCCGTTCTGATCACCTCAATACATTCCGCCGAAATATCCGATCCCAGTTCTTTGGATAGCAAGGTGGCGTCTATGATTTTGGTCAATAGAATTTTCATTCGATTAGGGTTTATCTTTTAAATGCAGATCAGTAACCAGCAGTCTTACTTTTTTCATGAAATCTTTTCCCGGATCCTCTTTCGCTGTAAAATAGTTCGGATCCGTTTCTTTCCAAAGCTTCGAACCTCTGAAAGCTCCGTATTCCGAGTGCCCGATCAGATATTCTATATTGTATTTCTTAGTTAAATACCGTACCAGCTGGGCATTTGCCGAAACCTGCTTTTCTGTAAGCGGCTGGCTCTTGCTTCCAATATTTTCAATACCGATCGCACAATAATTAAGTCCGATGGTGTGTCTGGCAAACATATTGGGCTCCATAAGCTGGTAAATGGTTCCGTCCCTGTCTACAATAAACTGTGAGGAAACATTTAAGGTGCTCTGCTTTTTTAAAACATTTCTGGCAGATTCCAGATGGGTTTTATTAAAATACTTATAATTCGTTTCTACCGTTCCGCCGGCCGTGTAATGCAATACAATTATTTTGGGCGAAATAGCAGGTGAACTCTGTACTATATTATAATGACTTTTAAGGTACTCTAAGCTTAAACGTATTCTTTCCTGTGAATAGTCTATCGGTTTGCTGATTATTTTAAATTCGCCGGTCTGCGCTTTCGTATAGCATGCAATCAATACACATAAAGCATAGATAAGATTTTTCATAAATGCAGTTTATTTCTGGTATTGATAATGTCCGGTGACGGTATATTTGAAAAGAACATCTTCCAAAACCTGTCCGCCTCCGATATTGTGTACAATCATATATCTTTTGCCGTCAGCAGATTTTTTATTCACAACCAATCCGATATGGGTAAGATTTCCCGGTAAAATCCATGTCACAATATCTCCCGGAACATACAGCGCAGGATTGGTTTCAATAGATTTTACTTTTCCGAATTTTGAAAAAAAGACGGCTAGATTCGGAACTCTTCTGTGGTCAATATTGGTATCAGGCTTTTTTAATCCCCAGGTTTTCGGATATTTTGAAAAATTTTTCGCCATATCTTCATGAACTTCTTTCTGAAGATCAATGCCCAGCTTTCTGTACGCCCGTATAATCACATCCGTACAGACTCCTTTACCGGCTGGAACATCTCCGCCAGGATATTTGATCACAAAATAGGTCGGATCATATTGAACGCTGCTGTCTATTAATCCCAATGCAGAGTCAGAAAGCTGAAGCGCAAACTTGCCCTGCGCATTTCCAAGAAATACACAAAAAGTAAATGCGAATAAAAAAAAGTATTTTTTCACTGTCCTGAAATTGAGAATTAATAAGATAAACCTGCTTACAGATTCTTAGTACGAATTTTTGATTTCAGTCATCAGCTCTTTCCCTCCGTTTTCAAGAACGATTTTAGCGAATTTCTCGCCAAAATTCTCCGTCTCGTTATAATCGAAGCTCTCATCGGTAGCAATGCAGTTTTTGCCATCCAGTGAGCAGAGTGCGGCTTTGAAACGGATCTGGTTCTCGATGATTTCAGCATAAGCTCCGATTGGGGCAGTACATCCGCCTTCCAGTGTGCTCAGGAAATTTCTTTCGATCTCTACACAGATCTGGGTTTTCTTATGATTGATCTGGCTCAGGATTTCATTGATCTCAGTTTTGTCAGAATGTCCTGCAACAGCAATTACGCCCTGGGAAGCAGCCGGGATCATTAAGGGAAGCATTTCATAATCAATGTCCATTTTCATCCTCTTGATTCCTGCCAGCGATAGGATCGTAGCATCAAAATCTCCATCTTCCAGTTTCTGAAGACGCGTCTGGATATTTCCACGGATATCGGAAAATTCAGCATGAGGATAATTTTTTAGCCAGAAGGCTCTTCTTCTGAGACTGCTGGTAGCCAGTTTCAGCTCATGGAACTCTTTATTTCGGGCAGATTCTTTGCGGATCAGTACGTCCTGAGGAAAATCTCTTTCCAGATAAGCAACGATCTCAATATGCTGAGGAAGTTGGGTAGGAACATCTTTTAAAGAATGTACGGCAATATCAATTTCGTCATTCAGTAAAGCCACATCAAGGTCTCTTGTGAAAACCCCGGTGATCCCTAAAGAATAAAGCGGCTGATTCAGGTTCTTATCGCCCGAAGATACGATAGGAACTATTTCCGTTAAATAATTGCGGTTTTGAAGGTGCCTCGCAACCTCCCTTGCCTGCCAAAGTGCAAGTGCGGAATTTCTTGTTCCGATTCTAATGCTTTTCATTGAATTCGTTGTTTGGTTGTTCAACTAATATTTCGTGCATTAATTTACTAATTTCTTCGGCTTTTAAAGGATTGTCTATGATAAATTTTGCAAAACGGTTGGTGATTTTCTGGATCATTTTGTCAGAAAGCTCCATGTCCGTGATGTTTATGTATTTATTTTTTCTGTAAAAATTATGCATTTCATTACGTTCCATATTCTTCAGAACGGCTTTGAAATGGTGGATATTGGGTGCCAGCTTTCTTTTTTTCTCCCATTCCAGAAACTCTTTCATCAGTTCTTTGATGATTTTTTCAGCTTTTGGTATTTCTTTTTCCCTTTGCTGAATGGTTTCCTGGATCTGTTTGGAAAGTTCATCCACATCAATTAAAGTTACATTTTCATTCTCTGTAACGTCTTTTTCAACGTTGTGGGGAATAGAAAGATCTATAACCAGGGTTTCTTTTCCGTTCGGGAAGTGAGATTTATTGATGATAGGGTGTTTGGCTCCCGTGGCAACGATCAGAATGTCCGTATTTTTTAATTCCCGGTCAAAATCAGAATAATCAACATGAGGAATACTGTATTTCTGGGAAATCTTTTCAGCTTTCTCCTGGGTTCTGTTCGCGATTTTAATTTTAGGCTGGTAAACATGCTTCACCAGGTTTTCAACCGTATTCTGCCCGATTTCGCCTACACCCAGAAGAAGAATGTTCTTTTCAGTGATTTTTTTCTGGCTGTTCAGGATATAATGAACCGCCGCGTAAGACACAGAAGCGGCTCCGTTGGAAATTCCGGTTTCATTTTTAATTCTTTTCGAAATCTGTATGGCTGCATTGATGGCTCTTTCCAGGTAAGGATTGGAATTCTGTCTTTCTTTTTTAAAACGGCTGTATGCTTTTTTGATCTGTCCGATGATCTCAAAATCCCCGATAATCTGGCTTTCAAGTCCGGCAGCTACCCTGAAAAGATGAATCAAAGCTTCCTCTTTGGTAAGGATATTTGCAAACTGGAGGAAGTCCGTAAGCTGGACTCCGATGGTTTTACAGTATTCTTCCGCAACCAGCAGATAATTGGGTGAAGTGGTATAGATCTCCGTTCTGTTACATGTGGATACCACAAATGCATCCCCTAAATCCACATTGTGAATCCGGGTAACAAAGTTTTTGATGTTGTCATCAAAGAATGCAAATTTTCCTCTCGTTTCTACATCGGCCTTCTCGTAGCTGATGGAAAGCACAGCAAAATTCGATGTTTGGTGGATGTTGGAATGTTGTAACATAAGCAGTCGCAAATTTACGTTTTTTTTAATTAATCACCCTCTGATAATGTATATGATAATTATCGTGAAAAACTATGGTCATACAGCAGAAATTTCCATAAGGTGACAGGCGGAGAAAGCAAATAAAGCTCAGTTTGCATCCTGTAAATTTGCCAATTAGCTGATCTGTTTTTTCAGCCTTCTTTGCCCTTTTGGCTATTCGCAATTTTGCGGTCTCATTACTCCATTAATTTTAGTTTAAATCAGGCTCCGTAAATGATTAAATCAAAAGTTAGTATAAGATTATAAATTTTAATAAAATTTTAACCAAATTATATGTACGTTAAATTTCTTTGGTAGTCTTAAATTTATATCTTTGTAAACTTAAAATCAGAAGAGAAATATGAGTTTATTTGATATGTTTACGCAAGAAATTGCGATAGACCTTGGTACTGCCAATACCCTTATCATCCATAATAATAAAATTGTTATAGATCAGCCGTCAATTGTTGCAATTGAACGTTCTACGGGTAGACCCATTGCTGTTGGTGAGCAGGCTAAGCATATGCAGGGTAAAACTCATGAGGATATCAAAACAATCCGTCCATTGAAAGATGGGGTGATTGCAGATTTCCACGCTTCTGAACACATGATCAAGGAATTCATCAAAAAGATCCCGGGGATTAAAGGAAGATTTATTCAGCCTGCCCTGAGAATCGTGATCTGTATCCCTTCCGGTATTACTGAAGTTGAAAAAAGAGCGGTAAGAGATTCTGCTCAGAAAGTCAATGCAAAAGAGGTAAGACTGATCTACGAACCAATGGCTGCGGCAATTGGAGTTGGGATTGACGTACAGAAGCCTGAAGGAAATATGATCATCGACATAGGTGGTGGTACTACGGAAATTGCTGTTGTAGCGTTAGGAGGTATCGTATGTGATAAATCTGTGAAAATTGCAGGTGACGTATTTACTAATGATATTGCATATTACTTAAGAACTCACCACAACCTTTACATCGGAGAGAGAACGGCAGAAAGAATCAAAATTGAAGTGGGTTCTGCGGTAGAAGATCTTGATGTAGACATTGAAGATATCCCGGTACAGGGCAGAGACCTTATCACAGGGAAGCCAAAAGAAATTATGGTGGGTTATAAAGAGATTGCCCGTGCATTAGACAAATCGATTATCAGAATTGAAGATGCCGTAATGGAAACACTTTCTCTTACACCGCCGGAACTGGCTGCTGATATTTATAAAACAGGTATCTATCTTGCTGGAGGAGGTGCTTTATTGAGAGGTCTTGCGGACAGACTGCACAAAAAAACCGGTCTTCCTGTATTTGTTGCAGAAGATCCGTTGAGAGCTGTGGTTCGCGGAACAGGTATTGCGCTTAAGAATATGGATAAATTCAATTTCTTAATTAAATAATTTTAACTTTTTACGACTATATATCTGAATGGGATTTTTGCTGAGATTATTTTCGAAGAATGCTCTTTTTGTCTTCTTTATATTCCTGCAGATTATTGCTCTGGTTCTGATATTCTCTAAAAACGCCATGCAGAAATCATGGATCGCAGGCCAGTCGGCCGCATTGAATTCATGGATTTCGGGGTATATAGATGAGGGAGTTTCCTATCTGAAGCTGAAACAGATCAACGAAGATCTTGTGGCTCAGAATAAATCTTTAATGCTTCAGCTTTATGGCAAGGAAGGAGCAAAGAATCCGTCATTCAGAAAAGTTCACGATACATTGGGCGGCGGCCAGATCTATACTTTCGTAGATGGCGAGATCGTATTTAACAGTATCAACAGACGAAATAACTACTTTACCATTAACCGCGGCCGCAGAGACGGTGTTTTCCCTCAGATGGGGGTAATGGCGCCTAAAGGGATCGCGGGAATTGTCATTAATTCAACAGACAGCTATGCTTTGGTTCAGTCTGTCCTGAGTGTCAATAAAATCAGAATCAACGCTGCATTAAAGAATTCCGGGTATTTCGGAACTTTAACGTGGAATGGCGATAATTCCAGGGTGATGCATCTTGCAGACATTCCTAAATATGTTGCTTTAAAAGTGGGCGACACCGTTGTTACCGATGGGAAATCAGCGATTTTCCCTAAAGGCGTAATGATTGGAACCATCGCAGGATATTCCGTAGACAATAAAACCGGATTCTGGGATATTTCAGTAGAATTGAGCGAGAAAATGGGTGCTTTAAGCAAGGTATTCGTTGTGAAAAACCTTAAAAAAGCAGAGGTACAGAGAATTCAGGATACATTACAGACCGTCATAAAAAAAGAAAATGATTAGCAGGACTTTATTTACCGATATATTGATCATGATCTTCCTGGTTGCATTACAGATTTTTGTATTGAACAGGATTACCATTTTCGGGAAATATACACCGGTTCTTTATCCGGTATTCGTCATGTTTTATCCTTTCTTCAGAAATAAGTATCAGTTTTTAGCTTTAAGCTTTTTAATAGGACTTTCCGTAGATGCATTCCTCTATTCATGGGGAATCAATGCTTTTGCAACAACGCTGATCGCTTATTTCAGAACGTTGATCTTCAGGACTTCCACAGATACTTCCACAGACTTTTTCTCTTTTCAGTCCCTTCAGTGGGCGCAGTTTTTGCTGTTTCTGTTTTCAAGTATCTTTCTGCATCAGCTTTTAGTGCAGTACATCGAATTTTTTAAATTTAGCCGGTTTTTTGAAATATTACTTAATGTAGTGATCACAAGTATAATTTCCTTTATATTTATAGTGGTTTACGCATTAATATTTAAAATCAAACAAAAAGTTTGAACACACGTTATTTAAAAATCTTTTCTGCCCTCGTAGTTATCGCCCTTATATTTGTGGCGAGACTTGCGTATTTACAACTGTTTACGGATCGTTATGCCTTAAATGCAGCCAATACTTCCATTAAAATTGAATACGTTATCCCACAGAGAGGAGTCGTCTTCGACAGAAATGGAAAGATCCTGGTAGGAAACCAACCGGCGTACGAAATTTCCTTTACACAGGCTTTGATGAAACCTGACTTTGATACCCTTGGATTCTGCAACCTTATGCAGATCAATAAGGCTGATTTTATCAAAAGAATCAGTATCATCAAAAAAGAAAAATATTACTCCAAGCTGACTCCGATGACTTTTCTGAAGGACCTCAGCAGGGAAGATATTGCAAGGGTTCAGGAAATTATTTTCAAGTATCCTGCATTCAGCATTGTTTCCAGACCTCAGCGCCAGTATGAAGTGGGCACTTCCGGAAACCTTTTAGGCTATACCAGTGAGGTGAACGAAAGAGAAATAAAAAAAGATTCTGCCTATTACCTTCCCGGCGATTTTATCGGTAAAACCGGAGTGGAGAAATCTTATGAGAAAGATCTTCGCGGGGTAAAAGGGATGAAGTATATTCAAAAGGATATTAAACTCCGGAATATCGGTTCCTACAAAAACGGAACATTAGACAAAGATGTTATTACCGGGAAAGATATTACCCTGACCATTGATTATGATCTTCAGAGGATGGCAGAAGAAATGCTGGTAGGAAAACACGGAGCCATTGTAGCCATAGACCCGAATAACGGCGAAATCCTGACCATGGCCACCGGCCCGGATATTGATCCGAATCTGTTTACAGGTCCGTACAAGTCAAAAAACCTGTACGCATTATCAAAAGACACCTTATACGAAAATAAACCTACGTTTGACCGGTCTGTTCAGGCAGCTTATCCTCCGGGTTCTACCTTCAAATTACTGACTGCTTTGGCAGGTATGCAGATGGGTGTAATGGATGAGAACACCATTTTCCCGTGTGGAGGAGGTTTCTATTATAAAGGATTAAGAATTAAAGGACACGGTGGAGCTGATCCCCTGATTCCTTCGATCCAGGTTTCCAGTAACTGTTATTTCTCACATGCTTTCATTGCCATCATGAACAAATATCCGGGCGACCCTTCCAAAGGGGTTGATGAATGGAAAAAAATCATGAGCAGCTTTGGAGTAGGAGAATATCTGAATAATGATATTGCTGTAGGTTCGCCGGGAAGAATTCCTTCAGGTAAATTTTACGAAAAACGAAGCGGGAAGAAAAACTGGAGCCCTGACTATACCATGAACGGTTCTATCTTCAATGGAATGGGACAGGGAGATGTTCTGGTAACGCCTCTTCAATTGGCCAATTATGTGGCTGCCATTGCCAATAAAGGATGGTTTTACACGCCTCATATCGTTAAATCTATTGATGGGAAGCCTAATCCCGATCCGAGATTTAAAACAAAACATAAGACCCTTGTAGATCCTAAGCACTTTGAACCCGTATTGAAAGGGATGGAAGCCGTGGTATTAAGAGGTACTGCAAGAAGTCTGAAATCCAATGACTTTACCCAGCTTGCGAAAACAGGTACGGCTCAGGTTCCTCAGGGAAAGGATAACTCAATCTTTGTATTGATTGCTCCGGCAGATAAACCAAGAATTGTAGTTGCTGCCGTTATGGAACATGCCGGATTCGGAGCTACATGGGCAGGACCAGCCTGTACGGTAATTGCTGAAAAATACATCACCGGAGATCTGAAGAGAGAAAATCTCTACAAAAAGATGACCGGAGCCAGCTTTATGCCTGAATATAAAAGACAGTGGGTGGCGGATCTGAAACGTAAAGGATTATACAAAGATCCTAAAGAAGATTCTGTAAAGCTGAAAAGAAAACAGGACAGCCTGAATTTTATCAAAGAGCAGAAAATAAAGCTGCAGAAAAAAATAGAGGAAGAAACAAAGAACAACGCTAAAAATAAAAAGGTAAAGCAATGAAATGGGCAGAAGGAATAGATAAACTGGGCCTCGGGCTGTATTTCCTGCTTTGCATCTTTGCAATCGCAAATATCTACAGTGTTGACCAGAAGTTGGGAGAAAAACAATTGATTTTCTTCTGTATTTCTCTGTTTGTCGGGCTTATTATCTTTGTGGGGAGAAGTAAGTTCTTCGAGAATATGTCCGGAATTATTTACATCGGCGGTGTTCTGCTTCTGATTGGTCTTTTCCCGTTTGGAAAGGAAATTCTGGGGCAGAAAAACTGGTACAAATTCGGGAGCTTTACCATGCAGCCGGTAGAATTTGCCAAAATAGGAACAGCACTTATGCTGGCCAACTATGTTTCCGGACCGGATTTTAATTTAAAGGTTAAAAAATCACTTTGGACTGTATTGGCTATTATCGGAATTCCTGCCGCAGTGGTTCTGATGATTCCGGATGTGGGCTCTATGCTTGTATTCATCGCATTTTTTATTGCTTTATACAGAGAGGGCTTAAATGGTCTTCTTTTCGGGGTAGGATTTATTTTTGCCGGAGTCTTTTTGGTCTCTCTTGCCATACCTCCGTTGTATGTGGCGTTGGCTGTAGTGATCATTGCAGGGCTTTTAATCGCCATGAATTATCACAGGATGTCCTGGGATGTCATTTCTATCGCAGGGATTTCAGGGTCCATTCTTCTGCTTTGCGGATTGGCTTTCGGTTCGCCTTATATTTTAGAGAAGCTTCCTAAGCACCAGAGAGAAAGAATTGAGGTTCTTTACAAAGGAGAAAAAGCATTCAGAGATACCTCCGGGTACAACTTATTATACTCAAAAACAGCTATAGGTTCCGGCGGACTCTTAGGAAAAGGATACCGCGAAGGATCTGTAACACAGGGAAAATTTGTTCCGGAGCAGGAAACCGATTATATATTCTGTACCGTAGGGGAAGAATGGGGATTTGTAGGAAGCGCCGTTCTGATCTTATGCTACATGATATTTATCGGCCGGATCTACTATCTCGCAGAACAGCAGAAATCTACCTTTAACCGGGTATTCGGGTATTGTTTTGCGTCTATCCTCATGATGCACTTTACCATCAATTTAGGGATGGTTATGGGGCTTTTCCCGACCGTTGGGATTCCGCTTCCGTATTTCAGTTATGGAGGAAGCTCGCTCCTTGCCTTTTCTATGATGACTTTTATTTTCTTTAAACTGAATTATTCGGATAAGAACAGCCTTGTATAACTTTTTTGAAATAGTTATCAAAAGTGTTTTAAATTAAAAGTCTCCAAAATCTTTTACGATACATATACACTATCTAAATAAGGATCAATAATGAAACATGCCCATATTTCAGACCAGGACTTCCAGCATATAAATCATTCAGAACAACCTTTTGAAAAAGGCGAATATGAAAACTGCACCTTCAGAAACAGCAGCTTTGAATATGCAGATCTCTCTGATTTCAGTTTTACAGGCTGTGAATTCATCGGTTGTAATCTGAGTATGGCCAAACTGGTAAAAACCTCTTTTCAGGATACTGTTTTCAAAGAATGTAAAATGTTTGGGCTCCAGTTCAGTGAATGCAATCCCTTCGGTCTTTCATTCAGATTTGATGAATGTCTGTTGAATAATGTGGTATTCTACAAAACCTCCGTTAAGAAGACGGTATTTAAAAATTCCAGATTAATAGAGACGGATTTTGCAGAATGCGATCTGTCCAATTCCATGTTTTCCGGCTGTGATCTTTCCGGCGCCATTTTCGACCGGACAAACCTTGAAAAAACAGATTTCAGGACTTCCTTTAATTATTCAATAGATCCTGCTTTAAATAGGCTTAGAAAGGCTAAATTTTCACTTTCAGAAGTACACGGACTGTTGTATAAGCTCGACATTGAAATAGATAGGAATTAGAGGTTAGAAGCTAGAGATTAGAAATTAGATGATGGAGGACGGGAAACCTCTTTTGCTTATATAATTTAAATTCAATGGGGGCGGGCTTTAGCCCGTCTTCTGCATTTAGATTGGGTAGACTGGAAAAAGAGTTGTTTCATTGATTTACTACTCTGAAACCTATCCTGGAATATTCGATAGGGGTGGGCTTTAGCCCGCCTTCATATGATAGAGTCTCAAAAAAGGCTTTAGCCAAAACCTATTCTTTCAATGATATCAATTCAATTCATGTTCAGAAATAAAAAAACCATCAGATATCTGATGGCTTCATTATTTAAATCAATTATTTAAAATTAAAAACTTGTCGCTGTGGATGGAGTAGAAGAAGCTAAGTTGTTATAAGCATCTCCGTTCTCGTTGATCACTCTTTTTGCAAACCTGAATTTCGGTCCCCAATAGGAATCATTCAGCGATGAGATCATTACCCCTTTTGAAGTGGCTGCATGGATGAATTTGATTTCACCTTCCTCAGTAACACTTTCTACGATACCTACGTGAGAGATTCTTCTTCCGTGTGAAAAGAAAATCAAATCTCCTTTCTGAAGCTCACCTTTATCAATGCTTTCTCCTTCCTGAGCCTGAGAAGCTGCTACTCTTGGTAAGCTAAGCCCTGCTGCTGCTCCGAATACAGAAAGAACGAAAGCTGAACAATCAATACCTCTTCTGGTCATCCCTCCGTATCTGTAAGGAGTCCCAAGGTAAGTTTCAGCTTCTGTAAGGATATTGTCGATCGTTTTATTGTATTTGACTGCTTTTGCAATCTCAGAATTCTTAATGGCTTTTTTCGCGCTGGCGATAGATGCTGCCTTTTCAGCTAGAAAAGAATCGATAAGTCTTTGCTTATCCTGCTCCATTTTCTTATTGTCAATAGAAGCTAGTTTGGCATCTGTTTTGTATTCTTTAGCGTAAGTTGCTGGTTGTGAAACTACATAATTTGTAGCGCATGATTGAACTGAAACTGTAGACACTAAAGCAACTAAATAAAACAAAACTCTTTTCTTCATATATATTTGATTATCCGTGTTAAAAGGAATATTTATTTTCACAAAGCATTACAAAAGTAGAGATTCCGGCCAAAAGACCCCTGATATGATTATTGTCAGGTTCTTTATTTAACACATTTTAACATATTATTTAAGTATGTTAAAGAAAAACAAACCGCAACCGCCTATTTTTGGTGAGTCTGCGGTTTTTTTTATTAAGATTCTTTAACAAAATAAATCGCCTATCCTTTATTAATCGGATTTTGTGATTTACAACTCCAATTTTCACTGCTGTTAATAAACCAAAAAAACTCCCCGGAAAACCGGGGAGTTTAACTAATATGGAACTTTACAGATGTTATTTTGTAAATAACATTTCTCTATATTTAGTCATTGGCCAAAGCTCATCATCAACCATCATTTCAAGATTGTCAGAGGCTTCTCTGATACCTTCGAATAAAGGAATTACTTTGGTGCAGTATGCTTCTGCCTGCTTCTGACTATTGGATACAGCCTTCGCTGCTTCTCTTGCTTTAATAAGATCTTCAACGCCCAGTTTAATTTTGGAAACGTTTTCAGAGATATTGGTGATTAAGCTCATTTGCTCTTTCGCCAACGTTTTGAATTCTTTATCCCCGAATATTTCTTTAAGACCTTTTACGTTCTCGATCAGTCTGTTCTGATAATTTAAAGCAGAAGGAATGATGTGGTTTCTTGCGATATCACTTAAAACTCTTGCTTCAATATCAATAACAGTAGAATATTTTTCAAGTTTAATTTCATTTCTGGCTTCAACCTCTCTGTGGGTGAATACGCCGATCTCTTCATAAAGATCAAGGAATTTCTTATCCATTTCCTGCTTAAGAGCTTCCGGAGTGGTTTTTAAGTTGTTTAAACCTCTCTTTTTAGCTTCTTTTGCCCAGTCATCAGAATATCCGTCTCCTTCAAACATAATGTTTTTACACTGCTTGATGTATTCTCTTAATACATTGAAGATCGCTTCATCTTTCTTAAGGCCTGTTTCGATAAGGGCGTCTACTTCTTTTTTGAAATCGTTCAGCTGTTTTGCAGCGATCGTGTTCATTACAGTCATAGATTCTGCACAGTTCGCAGAAGATCCTACCGCTCTGATCTCAAATTTATTTCCTGTAAATGCAAATGGGGAAGTTCTGTTTCTATCCGTGTTATCTAAAAGGATTTCAGGAATTTTTCCAACTACATTTAATTTTAGATCTGTTTTCTCATCCGGAGAAAGTTTTCCTTCCGTTACCTTTTCCAGTTCTTCCAATACTCTGAACAGCTGGCTTCCGATGAATACGGAAATAATGGCAGGTGGCGCTTCATTAGCCCCTAATCTGTGGTCGTTGCTTGCTGATGCGATACTTGCTCTTAAAAGATCAGCATATTCGTGAACAGCTTTAATAGTATTAACGAAGAATGTTAAGAACTGTAAGTTTTTCTTAGGATTTTTTCCCGGGCTTAATAGGTTTTCACCTGTATCTGTTGCTAAAGACCAGTTGTTGTGCTTTCCGCTTCCGTTTACGCCTGCGAATGGTTTTTCGTGGAATAAAATATGGAAATGGTGCTTGTGAGCAATTCTTGCCATGATGTCCATCAATAAAGAGTTGTGGTCTACAGCCACGTTCACTTCTTCGAACATTGGAGCAAGCTCAAACTGGTTAGGAGCTACTTCATTATGTCTTGTTGTTACCGGAATTCCCAGTTTCATACACTCAATTTCCAGCTCCTTCATAAAGTTCATTACCCTTGTCGGGATAGAACCGAAATAGTGGTCATCCAGCTGCTGTCCTTTAGCAGGAGAGTGGCCTAATAAAGTCTTTCCTGTTAAAACAAGATCCGGACGGGATTGGTATAATGCGGAGTCAACTAAGAAATATTCCTGCTCCCACCCTAGAGTAGGCGTTACTTTTGTTACGTTTTTGTCAAAATACTGCATTACATTCGTTGC
The DNA here is from genome assembly GCF_016745235.1 of Chryseobacterium endalhagicum. Lineage (GTDB taxonomy): Bacteria > Bacteroidota > Bacteroidia > Flavobacteriales > Weeksellaceae > Chryseobacterium > Chryseobacterium endalhagicum. Next base: position 667,085 of record NZ_JAELVM010000002.1, read on the forward strand.
AGCTTCATCTACAGCATTCAAAGCTCTTAAAAGAGGGGCTTTATAATCTAAAGTTTCTCCTGTATAAGAGATAAAGATAGAAGGAATACAAAGAGTAGTTCCCATGATGAATGCAGGAGAAGTAGGATCCCATGCGGTATAACCTCTTGCTTCGAAAGTGTTTCTGATTCCTCCGTTCGGGAAAGAAGAAGCATCCGGTTCCTGCTGGATCAGTAGGTTTCCGCTGAATCTTTCAATAGCTCTGCCTCCTTCAATTGGAGTGAAGAAAGAGTCGTGCTTTTCTGCAGTAGTTCCTGTTAAAGGCTGAAACCAGTGTGTGTAGTGCGTGGCACCTTTGCTCATTGCCCAGTCTTTCATAGCTACCGCTACCTGGTCTGCAATATGTCTCTGGATTTTAGTTCCTTTCTTAATAGCATCCATAATAGACTGGAAGGCTTCTTTAGTCAGGTATTCTCTCATGGTTTCTTCTGAGAAAACATTCTGGCAGAATAATTCTGACAATTTTCCAGGTACCTCAACAGAATTATCTCTTCTGAAGTCCTTAAATGGTAAAGTTTCTAACGCTTTGAATCTTAAAGTTGACATAATAAGGTTAATTTTTACAGGGCAAATTTACAAAAAAAATGAATTCAAAATATTTTTACCCTAAAAAATATAGGGGTATGTCTGAAATTTTTAAAATATAAACTGTGGTTTAACTTTTTATTACGGGGGTGCTGGTAGATTGTATTTCAAATTTACCCTTTATTGAAGCATCATGAATATATTTTGCATGATCCACTTTAGAAAGCATGAAGATACAAATTTAAACCGCTTGTTAAAAGATACTTAAAATAAGTTGAGCCGAGATTTTGTATATTTGTGTGAAATTTATTTTATGACAAATTCTAGAGCTAGAGAAACAACGGAAGCAATTGAAAGATTGTATATTTCTATGAGACACCTCTTTTACAGAGGTTTTTTTAAACCTGCCGGTGTTTCTGGAGAAAGTATCAGAAGTTTGTTGAAGACTATCAATCCAGAGATTTATGGTACCATGAATATTCCGAATAAATTGGAATTAAATGGTTTGATGTACGTTTTAGACAGACTTCCTGAAGGAATTGAAGAATGTGCTTTTATTCATCTTACATCAGATGAGGGCTTTGATAAAGGAAGTTTCGAACCTATTGTACCTAAAAAGAGAAGAAGAAACTGCTATAGAATAGACGAACACCAGATGAATATTGAAGTTCTTTTGGGGCGTTCCGAAATTTATGATATCCTTACCCACCTTACCTTCTTATTTATAGAAGCCGATAAAGTGAGAAATCTGGCTTTCATTCAGGATGAAAACTGGAAACCGACACGTGCTTTTAAAATCATCGAAGAAGTAGTAAAAGGGGAAAAGAAATTCAGCAGAAAAGAAAAAGAAGTGGCTTTGATTCATTTGTCTTCTTTAATAGGAAGAACTTTTGAAGAGACATTGAATGCTTACAATTCTTTCGGGGATGACAGTAACCCGGACCGACTGTTCAAGATCATCTACAACTTAGGAAAAGTAAGCCTTGAAGATGCCAAGCAGACCAGAGAAAGAGAAATTCATTTCAGTGCTATATTAAAGGAAAGAGTAGGGCATCACTATTTCGGTGAGAAATGGGCCAATAAAGTGAAAGATGTTTTATTCGAAAACGATCTTCATATGCGTCCGCTGCACATTATTTCCGCCAATATGCACTCTGTGAAAAATATGCTGTACGGGAATGATGCTTTAAAGAAAAAAGACAATAAGGAAGTAGATTATAAGCTGTACGGAGATATCTCAGATAAAAAAGAACTTCGCGACAAAGTTTCAAAATATGCTTTGGAGGAAGGCATGATCTATATTAATGATAAGAGCGGAAGTAATATTGATGTTCAGATCATTGATTTAAGCAAAACAGACCTTAAAAACACGCCATTCAGCGGTGCAAAATACAACGGAGACGATGTGATTATGGTTTTCGACTACGCTTTCGGAGAACAGGCCTATGAGGTCATGGACGAATTGCTGAGACCCTACGAGCACAAAGGAGAAGTCTATATGATGAAAGTGAAATCCGTTTCTATCATGGGGAAAGCCGGTATTCTTGCAGGCGGAAAAGGAGATATTATGATTCCTACTTCTCACATCTTTGAAGGAACAGCAGATAACTATCCTTTCGAAAACGCTTTGAAACTGGATGATTTTAAAGATGACGAGCTGAAAGCATTTGAAGGACCGATGATTACCGTATTGGGAACATCACTTCAGAACAGGGATATCCTTTCTTATTTTATGAACACTTCATGGAAAGCCATTGGTCTTGAAATGGAAGGGGCACATTATCAGAAAGCCATTCAGGTAGCCTCCAAGATCAGACACCATATTGCACCGGATCTGTTCGTGTGTTACGCATACTATGCTTCGGATAATCCTTTGGAAACGGGAAGTACTCTTTCTTCAGGAGGTTTAGGACTTACAGGCGTAAAACCTACCTATCTGATCACGTTAAGAATCCTTGAAAAGATTTTACAAAGCGGAAAAAAAGAAATTCCGGCTAAAAAATAATTTGATTTTTCAATCCTATGGAAACCTCAGGTGTATTTTACATTTGAGGTTTTTTTATTTAATAATCTAACCTGAGTTGAGGATAAGAAGTTGGGATTAAAAGGCAGGAAGCTGGAAGCTGGAAATTACTATTGGGCAATAATATTAAACTGCTGCCTTTAAATTTGTTGAAACTGCTTCAAAAATTAATAAAAGCCTCGTTGTATTTCTGTCTTTGGACTTCAGTAACTTCCCTCTTCCGGCTTCAAACTTCCTTACCAGTTAATCTATTCAATTTTATAATATTGGGCGAACCATTTGTCAAACGGTTGTTTGTATTTTTCCTGGGCAGAAGTGATTATTTCGTCTGGATTTTGGGTTTGGTCTAAACCGTAATTTTCCTTTAGCCATTTCAAAAACTTGTTCAGATCTCTGCTTTCTACATCATCTGTATCTTTGTAAAAGTAAGCTTGTTCAAATTCAACTGAGATTTCCTTGTCAAATGTGATCAGATGAATGAGCTGCAGAATATTTTCAGCCACGATATGCGTTCCTCCCTCATCACCGAATACCACAACAGGCATTTCATTAATGGGTTTTGCGGTTCCATCATTCCAGATTGCATAAAAAGAGCCCGTACCATTTGCCTGTGCAAAAGGAAACAGTTGATCCAGAAATGCGGGATCTTCACTCCAGCTTTTAAGGCCTGATTTATCATCAACCATAACAGCAAACCCCTGTGAGTAAAATTCGGCAGCTGAAATATGGGTTTGAAACTCAATCAGCTTTTCTAATTCGGCTGGGATTGCTTTTAAACCCCAGTTTTCTTTGAATTCTTTGATATCCATATTTTTATATGTTGGTTTGTTCTGCAGTTGCTGTGAGGAATCAGTAAGTTTTTCCTGCGTATTTTTTGAGCGTTTGCCATCATCTTTATTTTTCTGTTCCGAACAGCCCAATAAAGTTAAGATCGTTGTCATTCCTGTAATTATTAAAGTTCTTATCATTGGTTTGCTGTATTTTAGCGGTTAACTTTAATCCTTTTCTATGAATTGAAATTACTAAAATAACATGAGTTCGGGATAAGATTGTTTGTAAATATCCTGCGCGGTCATATTATTTTTAACGCGATATCCGCAAAGCTCTGTTAATTCTTTTATTTTCCGGTCGCAAAAGACACTCTGTTAAGCAATGCCTGCGTGCTGTTTTTGCTGAGTAAAAAGTCCTTGCGAATATTTTTTCAGGTTTAATTAAAAACATTTTGTGATCGTAGCGTTTAAAGTTATTTAATTTTATAACCTGATTTGATTATCTTTCCTTGTAAAAATTAAAAACAATGAGCTCATCATCACAACTTGCAAAAAGATTCAGGGAAGTCCTGCTGGATGGCCTCTGGATCGCGAACACGAATTTTAAAGACCAGCTTTCAGGGGTATCCTGGCAACTGGCTGTCACAAAAGTAGACTCTTTAAATACCATTGCCGTGCTTACTTATCACATCGGGTACTACATAGCCGGAGTTGTGAATGTACTGGAAGGAGGGGATCTTGAAATTAAAGACAAGTTCAGCTTTGATCTTCCCCCAATTGAATCTCAGGAGCAGTGGGAGGCCCTCTTAAATAAGCTCTGGACAGATTCGGAAAAATTTGCATCATTGATTGAGGAACTGCCTGATAACAAGCTGGATGAGGTTTTTGTTGATGAAAAATACGGAACCTACCAAAGAAATATAGACGGCATGATTGAGCATGCTTACTATCATTTAGGGCAGATCACTTTAATTAAGAAAATGTTGACCCATCCATAATTTTAAACACAACTGCCACAAATGTTTTTCACGAATATCAAATAAGCCATGTCAAGGTTTTAAACCTTGACATGGCTTCCAGGAAAATATCTTCACGAATCATTAGTGTGTAAAATGGTGCAATAATTTGCGTCATTTGTGTTTAAAAATCTGCAACAGCAAACTTAACCATCAGAATGAAAACCCATCTAAAGTCATAACCCATCAAAAACGCTTAAAATAGCTTCATATTTGAGGGTTTTATATAAATTACCTACCTTTAAAAAAAATAAATTTTAAATGAGAAAATCGGCTGCAATCCTTTTTGCGTTTATCATTTCACAGTTTCAGGCTCAGCAGGGAGCTTATTATCAGCAGGCTGCAAAGTACAAGATGGATATTGACGTTAATGCTGAAAAATTTACCTACCAGGGAAACCAGACTTTAGAATACACCAACAATTCACCGGATGAGCTGAATGTCGTGTATTTTCATTTGTACTGGAATGCCTTTAAGCCTAATTCAATGATGGACCAGAGAGTGGGCGGACAGGGAAAAAATGGAGATTCCAGATTGCAGAAAGAGGGAGTTTCAAGACTGGCCTCTATTCCGAAAGATCAGGAAGGCGCACAAAACATCCACTGGATTAAGCAGAATGGAAAAGAACTGAAGTTTGAGATTCAGGAAACCATTATGAAAGTTTATCTGGCAGAGCCGATTAAGCCTAACTCAACCACTACTTTTACGCTGGATTGGGACGCTGTGATTCCTCAGCAGATCAGAAGAAGCGGAAGAAATAACAGTGAAGGAGTGGATATGACCATGACGCAATGGTACCCGAAAATTGCAGAGTACGACTATGACGGATGGGCTACTTTTGATTATGTCGGAAGAGAGTTTCATGCACCGTTCTCAGATTTTGATGTGACCATTAAGATCAATAAAGATTATGTAGTAGGAGCAGGAGGAATTCTTGAGAACCCGGCCGAAGTAAAAGGCTATGATGCCGCTGCAAAAATTAAAGCAGATAAAAATAAAAAAGCCGTTTGGAGATGGACAGCGAAAAATATGCTGGATTTCGCATGGAGCGCAGACAGGGATTATGTAGTAAAAAGCTTTGATGTTCCTGAAGGTCCGAAAGTATTCCTTGTTTACCAGCAGAACGATAAAACAAAAGTTTGGGAAGAAGCCCAGCCTTATGTAACCAAATATTTCCAGATCATGAACAGCCGTTTCGGAAAATATGTATACCCGACGTATGCATTTATCCAGGGCGGAGACGGTGGCATGGAATACGGAATGTGTACCATGATCCTTGGGGAAGCTAGAGATATGAAAGGGCTGATGGGGCTGATGGCTCATGAAGGAGCACACTCCTGGTATCAGCAGATGCTGGCGACCAACGAATCCGTACGCCCATGGATGGATGAAGGATTTACAAGCTATGCCGAAAGTTATGTAATGTATCAGCTTTTTCCGGAAGAGCTTCCAAACCCTTTTGCCCATAGTGTAGAGGCTTACAGAAACTTCGTGAAAAAAGGTATTGAAGAACCGGCAGTATGGTTTGGAGATCATCATGATAACGGAACTTCTTATAGCTTTGCTTCCTATGTAAAAGGTGAATTGTACCTTGTACAGCTGGGTTACATTATGGGTGAGCAGAATCTTGCCGAAACCTTAAAGCAGTATTATGATCAATGGCATATGAAACATCCGTCTGACAGGGATTTCCTTCATATTGCTCAGAAAGTATCCGGAATGGATCTGAAATGGTTCCACAATTACTGGATCAACACGACAAAAACCATTGATTACGGAATCAAAGATGTGAAGTACGAAGCAAAATCTACCACCATTACTTTAGTTAAAAACGGACAGGTTCCGATGCCAATAGATTTCAATGTACTGACCGCAGATAAAAAGGTCGTTACCTATCAGATTCCATTGAATATGACTCATACCTGGAAGGGAAAAGATCTTTACGGAGATTTTAAAACAATGCCTTACTGGCCATGGACTCAGAAAGAATATACCCTTACGATTCCGTATACAAAAGCTCAGCTTTCTGTTTTAGGCATAGATTTCAGCCAGAGAATGGCAGATGTGAATATGGCGGATAATATTGTAGAAGTGAAATAATGACTCGGGTTTCGGGATTCGAGATGCGGGTTTGAGAGTCGGAGTGTTTTAGGGTTTGAGAGTTTTGAGATGCATATTTATATTTAAGATCTAGTGCTTGAAATCTCATATTGTCCCAAAAATTCACCATTCACTTGTGAAGCAAAATTCACCATTGACATTCTTTAATCTAATAAAAAACAATCCCGCAGAAATTTTCCGCGGGATTTTTATTTGTATTGAAATCTTCTAAGTTTTCAGGTCTGAAATCTAACGTCTGAAATCTGATATCTTGAAAAACCTTCACCATTCACTTGCGAAGCAAAATTCACTATTCACAAACCTTCCAAAAAAATCTGAAATCTGATGTCTGAAATCTGACGTCTAAACCCCACCTACTTAATCCCAAACTGCTGCACCATCCAATGATTCGGATGATTCTTGACAAGATCATTCCTTAACACCTCATCCTTTGTATTAAGATAGCTGTATACTTTTAAAGGAACCGAATCCGGATATTCTTTTAATCCCTGATCTACAGCTGCTTTGGCTTCCTGCTTTTTTCCTGCTCCGTCGAAAGCTTCGCTTTTGTAGACATAGATGATAGCGGGAACTTTTCCGTAGATCTCTTGGGTTTCATTTTCCAGTAAATTCAGGGCTTCAATCTGGAATCCGGTATCAGGTGCTTTCCCGGCCATGGAAGTCCGGCTGATATGCTGCTGGTACATTAAGAAAAGCAGGAGGATATGAAGGTTTTTGGTATCTGGATTTGAGGCTGTTTTTTCAATTCTCTGAACGGTTTCAGGAGTCATTTCATCTTTTTCTGCCTGAAGATTTTTATTATAGAATTCATCAAGGAGATCATAAACAGTCCTGTCATTCTTATCAATCTTTGAATCCTGCTTTATTTTCAGGAATATATCTTTGACCTGATTTCCGGTTTGGGCAAACGTATTCAGGCCAATACAAAGGAACAGGATGAAGATTAATTTTTTCATGGAAGAAGGATAAAATATTTTCAGTTTTTAAAGATAATTAATTGTTTTAATCTATCCAATCGGAGTTTTAAATTTTCAACGGGAAAAATAAAATTATTCCATGGAAGATATTTTATAGCCGGAGCTGTAATGATTATCCCACAGGCAAGCTAAGCAGAGCATAAAGAATTCTTCAAAATAATGCAGATATTGTGTGTTTTTGATCATAAAGCCTTATTTTTACATCTGTTTTTTAACCCAGACAAGCTTAAAAAATTAATGAATTCAATCGTAATCAACGTAGGGAACAGCAATATCAGATTCGGACTTTTTAACGGAGATAACTGTGATATTTCATGGGTGATCAATACAAAGCCCTACAGAACCGTAGATGAGCTTTATGTACAGGTTTTGATGCTGTACCAGACTTATAAAGTTGAACCAAAGGAAATCAGTAAAGTGATTATAGGATCAGTGGTACCGCAGCTTACCAAAGTGATCAGTTCCGCAATCAAGAAGATCCATGGGATTTTGCCGGTGATCGTAGACCGGTCTACCCCTTCGGGAGTTCAGGCCAAATCCAAACAGATGGGAACGGATATTTATGCCAACCTGGTAGCCGCCCACAATCTTTATCCGAACCAGAAGAAGATTGTCATTGATTTTGGAACGGCACTTACGGCAAGCTGTGTCACAGAAACCGGAGAAACACTTGGAGTGATTATTGCTCCGGGAATTGTAACCTCTTTAAACTCCCTGATCAGCCAGACTGCACAGCTTCCCGATATAGAATTGAAAAAACCCAAGTCTGTATTAGGTCTTGACACCGTAACCTGTATGCAGAGCGGTATGGTATACGGATTTCTGGGAATGGTAGAAGGTTTTATAGACCGCATCAACGATGAGGTGAATGACGAATGTTTTGTTGTTGCAACAGGCGGCGTTTCACATATCTACAAGCCTCTGACTGAAAAAATTCACGTGATGGACAGGCTGCATACACTGAAAGGATTGTATTTCCTGGGGAAAGATTTGTAGGTTAAGGTTAAGGTTAAGGTTAAGGTTAAGGTGGCCTTTCGGATGGATTAAAAAGGTTCTGTAGACAAAATAAGAGATCATGAGACGATTAAAGGAATTTCCAAGAATTGAAACTGAAAGACTGATCCTGTCAGAGCTTAAAGAGGGTGATATTCCTGTTGTGACCGGATATCTTCAGGATAAAATTTTCTCAGATCTTACCTCCAATATTCCTTATCCTTACAGTGAAAAACATGCTGAATTCTGGCTGAAAATGTCGGCAGAAGCTTTCGAAAACAATACCGGATTTACTTTTGCCATCCGTAATAAAGAAGAGCAGATTATAGGAGCAATCGGCCTTCATGATCGTGGAGACGACAAAGCAGAGCTGGGGTATTGGATGGGAAAACCGTTCTGGAACAAAGGATACGTTACTGAGGCTGCCGGAGCGCTTATTGATTTTGGGTTTCGTGAACTCGGGATTAATAAAATTTATGCCACATACTTCCTCCACAACCCGGCTTCCGGAAGAATTATGGAGAAAACAGGTATGGAGCGGGAAGCCCTGCTGAAACAGCATCTCAAAAAAGGGGACGAATACTTTGATATTATGATGTATTCTGTTTTTAAAAATAAGAGATGATTTAACTTTTCGGGGAAGAAGGGATCAAATTCCAAAATACTTCCATGAAAACAATTTCCTCTTTTCTCGCTTTACTGATAAGCATTTCTGTTTTTTCACAAACCAAACTCATCGCTTTTAAAAGTCACAGCGGACATGCTGAATACTTTGATAAAGCCATTTCAGAAGATCTTTTCGATGCTAATTTTTCAAATCTCGGAATAGTTCCGAAAAGGTTTGTAACAGATGCAAAGCTGGATTCTGTAATCATTCTGAATGACGAAGAAAGCATTCTGGTAACAAGTTCGGCAAGCAGAATAATGGTGAATAATGAAAAAAGAGAATGGCAGCCGGGAAGAGAAACGGTACGCAAGCATCCGCTTTTTTCCAAAAAGAATATTGACAGTGTAAAAACTGTTCTGAAAAGAGACTACCATTTTATCAATGATATGGACAGCGTTGTTTTTGTAGAATACGACAAGCAAAATAAATCCTATAAAGAGATCAAACCTTCCACGGCAAAACCAAAGAAAGGAAAATCAGACAAAACACGGGGCGGACTTCTGCTTGGGGTGCTGATGATTTCCGGAGTTTCGGGATTTTACAGCTGGAAAAGGAATAAAAAAAATAATGAGAAGTAGGCTGGCTGCAGGTGTAGGAATGTTCTTCCTGCTTTTTATGCTGTTTTTTCCATTAGATTTCCTGGGGGATTTCCAGAAAGAAATATCATCATTCTTATTTGGAGATCTTACAGGCTGGATAGTGAAACAGGTTTTTCAAGCAGATCACGCCAGAATAGATTTTTCTTCGGACAGTCTTTCCATGCTTGTTCTGGTCATACTTTTACTAATTATTTCAGTATTCATTACGGCATTAATTAAAGAAAAACATCTTCCAAAACTTCTTTACTTTTCTAAAGAAATAGCGGTTTTATATATTGCCGTGGTCCTGCTGAAGTATGGATTGGATAAAATTTTTAAAGCCCAGTTTTATCTTCCCGAGCCCAATATCCTCTATTCCCGTTTCGGAAATTTGGATAAAGACATCCTGTTTTGGAGTACGATGGGAACATCCCGGTTGTATTCGATATCCATGGGTGTATTTGAGCTTTTAGCAGCATTGTTGATCCTTTTCCGTATAACCAGAACGCTGGGATTATTGATCTCTGTAGGAATTGTGATTAACATTCTTTTCATCAATCTTGGATTTGATATTTCGGTTAAATTCTTTTCATTGATCTTATTGTGTATGGCTGTTTTTGGATTAAAAGATGAGTGGATTCCGCTGTACCGGTTTTTAATCTTAAAACAGAAAATCCAGCTTCAGGAAAATACGGAACCGTCTGTAAAGCTTCTTCCGGTTTGGATCTTTTTTAAAACCGCTTTTGTTGGAACTTCGCTGGTGATGATCCTTTTTCCTTATATAAATTCAGGAAATTATAATGATGATCTCAGTGAACGGCCTTTGCTTCACGGGGCTTTTAAAAATGCAGATAAAAATTCAGATCTTCAGTATATTTTCTTTCACAGGAATCATTATGTGATCCTGATGGATAAAGATGAAAAGACCAGGGATTTCCATTACAGCTCAGGTTCAAAGGATCATCTTATTCTGGAAGATTACGGTGGGCGGAAAACCAACGTCCGTTTTTCATATCAGAAAAAAGACAGCCTTCTCACACTCCGTTTTGGAACATCTGTGATTGTAGCCAGGGAAGAGAACTGGAGAAAAATGAACGCATTACGTCCTCTTTTTCATTCCACGATAGAAAATTCTGAATAACTTATCTTTTGCTTTTAAAAAACGCCTTTACGATTGCTGAGCATTCATTTTCCATAACGCCGGTAATTATTTCTGTTTTTGGATGCAGAGACAGATGTTTGTTGATAAATCCTCTCTGCTCATCTCTGGCACCGATCACTACTTTAGAAACCTGCGCCCACGAAAGAGCTCCGGAACACATCACACAAGGTTCCATGGTGACATAAAGGGTACAGTTGATCAGGTATTTTCCACCCAGAAAATTGGCGGCTGAGGTGATGGCCTGCATTTCTGCATGGGCAGTCACATCATTTAATGTTTCGGTGAGATTGTGAGCCCTGGCAATAATCCGGTTATTGGAAACCACTATACATCCGATAGGAACCTCATCTTTTTCAAGTGCGGCTTCTGCTTCCTGCAAAGCCATTTTCATGTAATATTCGTCGGTAAACATCAGTCCTGAAGCGTTAAAGTGAGCGGAAGCCTGAAGCGGGACCGTACCATATTTCCTTTGGCTATGGCGGGAGAAAATTTATCAGGAATGGAGTAGATGGCAATTTCAGCCTGTCTGTTAAACGTAAAATTATCACCTTCAGCCTGTACATTGCTGATACTTCCGTCCTTTTCTATCATGAATATCACATTGGCTTTTACAGTCTTGGTTTCTGTGTAAACTCCGCCTGTGTAGAAAAGTCCCGCCACTTCTTTTTTCAACATTTCCATTCCGCCTGGATATTCTGCCGGCTTTTCAAGAATTGAAGTGTTTACGGGAAGGAGGGCTGGATTATTTTCATTTTTTTTGATAAACTGAAGGTCTTCAAGGTTCCTTACCTTTAAAAGTGCTCCTATCATGGCTACATTTTCAATGCTGTCCATCTTTTTCATGAAAAAAAGGAAGTCATTTTTTACGGCAGCTTTTTTTACGAGATTGGGTTCTGCGTCAAATTTCTTTTTGAATTCTGTATTCAGCATGCTCCTGTGCTGGTTGTAATAGTTTTTTACCTGCCGGAACTCCTCCTTCTGCTGGGAAAAGCAAAAAGAAGACAGGAGGCTGAATATGCACAATATTAAAGCTTTCAAAAGAGTATATTTATGTAAATGTAATCAAAAAATATGAGCTTTTCACACTTAATATCAGCTTTCAAGATAGCGGTTCAGGGATTCCTGAAGATGGGTTCTGATGTCATCAACTAAACCTTTAGGTTCCAGGACGGTTACTTCTTTTCCATAAGATAAAATCTCCTGCATAAAGTCATAAGTAGGGTGGAGAAAGAACTCGAAATAGATTTCGTCCGGAGTTTCCTTGGTTTCTTTCTGAGACTGGTGAAGCGGGAAACTTCTGATGTATTCTCCCTGGTGCCTGCTGCATTTCATAACGATATTCTGAGGCCTCTGCTCTGCAAGATTCATGACGCCAAATGCATTTTTGAAATGTTCCCTGAAATTATAATTATACTTTTCCCGGAACTTATTGTCGCTTACATCCAGATAATTTACCCTGTCCAAACCGAATGATTTCAGAACTTTGTCCTTAGTGTCAATGGCAATAAGGTACCATCTGTCCTTGGATTCCTTTAAAGCCAGCGGATGAACCTTCCGGGAAGTCATTATTTTGTTTTTGTAGTTGTAATGTTCGAAACTTACCACTCTTTTATTACGGATGGCGAAGAAAAGATCATAGAAATGCTCTATTCCGGTAGGTTTGCGGCTTTCGAAAAAGATAAAATCTGAAAAATCCGGATGAAGGTTCAGGGCATTGCTTACCTGGAAAGATTCCAGTAATTTCTGGTTGTATTCATCCACTTCCATGATGGGGCGGCTTTCAATATAATACCGGTTATCGCCTTTCTTTTTGTTGTGAATGGAAAGATTAAAAAGATCGGAAATCTCACGGATATCCCTTTGCAGCGTGCGGATCGAGTAGCTCTTGATTCCTGCATCCTGAAATTCGAAAGAATTGAGAAGATAGTCCTCCAGCTGGGAATAGGTAGCCGGAGAACTTTCTAATCTTTTGATAATTAAGGCATATCTTGTCAGATAAAAATCTTTTTTCATTCGTCTATAATTTTGCTGCAGCACCGCTGCGTTTCATGGTAAAATTTTATAAGACAAATATATAGGCTTAATGCGACAAAACGTGTCGTGTTTTAATTTTTTAGACTACTTTTTACTTTATTTTTTGATGTCTGGAAAGTTGGAAATAGATATCTTTACAAAAAGCCGCAACGATAGCTGCGGCTAATAAAATTAAATATTATTTAGGAATTAATGGAATGCCAGGATTATCTTTTATGATTTGTTTAATGAGCTGATCATAAACAGCATCTCCTTTTGCCCTGCTATATCCTACTTTAAATTTTTTTGAATAATAGATTTGGTATTCACTAATTTTCTTTGCCTGTTCAGGAGTCAGAACAGCAGTTCTGTCAACAAGTTCATATACTTTTGCTCCTATACTGTAGAGCCAAATGTCTTGTTTTGTAACCGTAATCTTATTTGAAGAAGTATTGATATACGACCATCCGTTGGGATTTATCCACGAATCTCCTGTGGTCAGAAAACAATTCAGGATCGATCCGAAATTGATTACAAAAGGATTATTTACCGGAAAATGTCTGCTGATTTCAATTTGCGTAAAATTTGAGTTGGCAAAAATCTTTATTTTTTTATCTGTCATTTTTGCCATTTCATATAAATATTCCTTATCATCAGCCTCGTTACAGGCTATGGAAAAGAAAGAAAAATTATCTTGGATTGTATTTAATAACAAACGCAGACTCAGGTAAGACTTAACATGTCTCAGTTCGTAAGTTCCACTATGTAGTTTGTCACATTCCTTTCTGAAATCTTCAAAATATTTATCATCAAGTTCCGTAATATCTTTCTTATCCATTTTTTTATAAACCTCTCCCAAAACCTGGAAGTCCTGGTAATGAAGAATTACTTTTATAGCATCTCTTACAGTATGATCTGAGTAAGTATTACCATGATGAACTATAGCAATATTCTTGAATTTATATTTCTTGGCAAGCTCTGCAAAACTGTCATAATTGGCAAAAGAAGGAATGTGTCTCACCAGCCAGATGTTGTTGTGAGTATCATCAAATTGATCTTTTCCATCAGATTCTAATACAATGAGTAAATTTTTCCCTGTTTTTTTGATTTGTTGTTCCAAATCGTCTACATCCGGTCTCTCCCTGTCAAGTCGTTCTTTTCGTTTCTCCCGTTCCTCATCGGCAAGTGTTTTCGCACCATAAACTCCTATAGGTCTGTAATTATACATGATTTTTAATTTAATTGGTTAAAAAAAACCGGCGGTCTTTTACAACCGCCAATTTTGAATTATTTAAAAATTGTTGTCAGTTCCTTAGGTAAGGTCGAGGTATCTCCACCATGCTGAAGCTTTATGTTAGCAAGCTTGAAAGCACTCTTTGTTTCCAGTTCCTTCGGATTCTCACAGTTTTTCGGATCATCTTCAGGGAACAATGGAAGTGCCTGTTCTACTTCAAGTCCTACAGACTGCGCCTGAAGAATCGTTAAAGTGGTAGGGATTCTCGTGATCCAGTATTTACCCTGAGCTTCTCCGGTTGGCTTTCTCAGTTCGTCTACGATAGACATGTATAAAGGATCTCCGATTACAGGAACTTCGCCTCCGTTCCAGATTTTTCCGGTACTCATGAAGAACTGTACAGCATCTTCAAAACCTGGTTTCACGGTTACGATTACTCTGGCCATACCTGCCTGAAGGAAGTTTCTGAACAACGGATCTACACTTTGCGTAAGATACATTTCCTGCCATCTTTTTCTGTCTGCCCAGTAATACGGGTAGAACGTATAATCCATGATGCTCCATTCAAATGCCTGTTCCATGAACTTCGCTAAAGCGGTGTACTGCTCAAGGTTTTCGCTCAGGATCACTTTGAAATCGCTCATCTGGCTTCCGGACGTAAATGACTGTCCTAAAGTATTAAGATAATCCTGCAGAAGGTACGCGATACAGTTGTGCTTCAGAATTACAGATTCCATTTCACGGTAGAAGTTCCCCAACTTTTCTTTGTTGGCTTCTTCCTCTTCTTTTGCTTTGTCCTGTAGTTCCTTCTGTTTTTCAAGGAAAACAGCGTAAGCTTCGTCATACGCTTTGATGATGGCTGTAAAATTCTCCTGGATCCATGATTTCATGAATGCCTGGGAAAGTTTACAGGTAATTTCGAAGGCAATATTCACAGAGTCGATATTGATACATCTGTAGGCAAAATCGTAAGAACCGGTTACGTTCTGAGGCGTGAAATAGGCAGTTTCGTCAATGGAAGTTCCACCAGTAGAGAAAGGAACCATTCCTCCCGCAAAGTTGCTGGTATAAAGTGTACTTGTTCCTCTTCTGTTTCTTTCGAAGCCATAGAACATTTTTACACTGCTTGCTTCGTAGTTCACAGGAATATCAATGGTTCTGTGTCTGTATTCCTCGTTTCCGTTTACTTTTTCCCACTGTTTTCCTAAAATAAGGTTGATCGGGGATTTCGGAAGTTCAGTAAGTTTCACATTATAAATATTAGCCCAGTATTCGATCTGATCTTTGGTGGCCACCTGAGCACTTGCCATGCCCCATGGTTTTTCGGCTTTTCTCGGATCAGCCGGAGCTGTTAATGTGTCTGCTTTAGAAACTGCAGTCGCCAGAGTGTGAAGTCTTGCCGGTTCCGGGATCATGAATTCGAACATGGTACGCTTACCGTAATTGTAGATCTGGTTTTTCATTTTTTTATCTACCCATCTGTATACTCCGGTAATGTGCTGAGGATTTTCCTGGCTGGCCTGGCCTCTGTTGTCAAATTCGTGAACGTTGGTTTCCGTATATTCCTTGATGATCTTCTGAACACGCTCTTTATTGATCTTCGTAAGGACACGTTCCATAGCACGTTCTGTAATTTCCTGGGATTTTTTCACCGCCTGTTTCGTACTGTCCTGTTGTGACGTATTGTTGGCGTAGCTTCCCCCAATTTCGTATTTAATCACTTCCGTATCGTACGTGAACTTTGTGGTGGCAGTGATGTTCTGCTCCTTCTTAAGCTCCTGAGCGATCTCCGTCTGCATTTCATTTCTGTCTGCCCTTGTTGTATCAGAAAGCTTTTCACTTTCTATAGATTCCGAAGTGGTATCCGTGATTTCGGAATAATCTCTTGCTACAGAAGACTTGTGGCGCAGCTCACTGGCCATTACATTCTCAATGTTGGAAACTTCTCCCGGAACATATGCATGAACGCTTTGCTCTACTTTAAGATAATCTGCAATACCCAATCTCTTCACACCGAAGTGTTTCGGTATAAAGGTTCCTGGCTTAGGATTTTCGATTCCTCCGCCCGGATTTCCGGTTTCATCTTTAATATCTTCTACATACAGTACATCAGTATAAGCCTGATTAGGTTCTACTCCCGAAAGATCAAGAGAAGCCTCTTTACCGTTGTTGAAATAGATTTTAATCTGAATATTTCGGATGTATTTACTGAATTTCCCCACCATAACGGAAGCCAGAGTCACCTTACTGTCTACAACTTCGATATTGTTATAGCTTTCCTCAAAACTACCTACATCCGAGATGATAGATAACTTAGCTGAAGCCATTCCCCATGCTGAACTTTCCGCCTGATAATAGAAGGTAAGATAAGCCGGGCTGCCGGAGAAAATACTTCCCTGAGGCGTTGCCTTTAAATAATACGATCTTGGCGTTACCTTAGCCGCATATTGTGTAAAAGAATCTGCTACAGGAACAAGAACGCCCCCAAGACTCGCAAAAGTCTGCTCCTGAACAGGTGTTTTGTTATAAAGGGCCTGAGACTTTTCAGTGTGCTCTTCATCAATTTTGTCAAAAACTTCAGGATACGTATCGAATTCATCGGTAATGGAAACTACTGCTTCTCCCAGCTGAAGTCTTCTGTCAGATACTACATTGATTGATGTAAAGTCAAAACCGTCTTCAGGCTTTTGCCCGCTGGATAATACTGTAAATTTGTCAACGAAGATTTTCAAAGAATCCAGTGAAAGCATTGCCTTGAAATCTCCGAAATTGATCTCATCCTTATACGTGAACACAAAAGGAGGAATAGAAGGCTCTTCAAGCGTTGCATACAAAGCATTGATCTGTTCTTCGGTCATGCCTTCTTTGATCTGGGCCTGAATGTCTCTCAGCTGGTTTCTGTATCTGTCCAGGGCTGGCTGATTGGCTGCAAGATATTCCTTGTAGGCTTCATCATAAGCTTTGTTTCTTGCTTTCTGATACACTTTCTGTACTTTCTCCAGTTCAGCTTTCAGCTTGTTTAAACCATCTTTTTCAAGGTTAAGGTTGGTGAGTTCAAGGATCTTTTCTCCTTCGGCTTTCAGCTGCTCTTTGGCAGGAACAGAAAGAGTAGCTTTACTCATATTAATAGCATCTTTCCCGATAGCCGATTTTCCTACCGTGAACGGCTGTGTTGTATTGGGATTTACTGAACCGGTACTTTCTCCTTCATAGCCATCTCCGAAAAATTTCATCGGAAGGACCACTCTGGCTTCACGGGCTTTTGCTTTAAGATCGGAACCATTAATTTTTACCAGTTCTTCTGTAGAAGGGAGAGCACATACATAGCCGAAATGAAGTGCTTTTAAAATATGAGCCACCGCTTCTTTAACATAAAAATTATTCTGGGAAGCTGTCTGGTACATCAGGTTGTCCCATAAAACGCTCAGCTGTTCAGGAGTAGTTGTTTCATAAGCATTGATGGCATTGCTTTCTTCAAAAGGTGAAAGCTCTTCCTGTTTTGAAATTTTTCTGCCTATTTTCAAAGCTTCTGCAAAAATTCCTTCTTCCACTTTAAGCTCCGTTTCGAAACCGGCATTGTTGAAGGATTTTGAAGCACGTTCCATCGCCTGGAACTTATTCAGTGCCGAATCAGCAGGATTGATATAAGAATCGAAGTAGCTGGTTAAACCTTTTTGAGGTCTGTGGATGAAACCTAAGTTCTTGCCTTTGGTTTCAGTTAATTGAGGATTTCTAAGGCTTACAAATCTGAAAAGAGTTTGTGAAGCATTGTTGGTTGTGTCGTTTGTTGCCATTTTAATAATTGTGTGTTGTTGTGTTGTTAATCAGTTTTTTTGGTGTATTCCAGGGTGATCGTAAAGGAATTGATCCTGGAATAATCATAATCAGGGTCCTTCACGAATTCAATTTTGATGAGTTTGGGTTCTACCGTAATGAAAATCTGGGTTCTCCATTGGTTGCCTGCGAATGCCGTATCAAAAGCCCACCATTCGGTAAACATTTCATTGGAAACGATGGTTTCGATGTCCGGAATCTCTCTTGCGAGATCAATCTCTCCGTTTCTTGGAATCTGGTCGAAAAACAGTGTTCTTTTGTAAACCGGCTTGCCATTGATCCAGGTTCCCTCAGTCCTTACTTCTTCTCTGGAATAAGACATTTTCTTGTCTACATACTGCTTCTGGATATAATCGTTGGCTTCCGCATAATCGCCGAAATATTGCTCACTTGAAAGTCCTCTGGGTCTTCCTAAAGAAGATATATGACTGATCATAACAGGCCCTTCCTGATCGGAACCTATCACAATTCCTTTCATATCCCGGCCATTGTAATAAGCAAGAGTTGTTCTTTCACGTTCCATAGCCAGCTGGGAAGAATGCCCGGATACATATAATGCATCATTTGAAAGATCAATTCTGGTCATCACTACATTCTGATCGCTGATTGCGGATGAAAGCGTCATTCCTTCAGGGAAGAATCCTATTTCGCTCCTTACTCCAGTCTCCCTGTTATTTCGGTAGATCAGGTTGTTTTCTTCCGGAAGCTCAGTCATCAGTTCAAGGTTTCCTGAAACTGGCTTGCCCGGGTCTGTTCCTGTTAAGGGGATGTAAGATCCTGTAAAGGCTGATTTCGTTTCCCATCCGATGGTTCCGTCATCTTTCGCCACAAGATTTCTGCTGAAATTAAGATTGGCTGCCGGAAGATTAGAGACGATCAGTCCCGAAGTTTTAATATTCCCTGCTACCTCAAGCATTTCCGAAGGATTCTGCGTTCCAAGCCCTGTTTTATCATTACTGTGATAGATGCCGCTGCTTGTAAGACTGGATCCGTTCCAGTAAGGAATATTGTAAGATTGCAGATTTAGCTTGGAATAACCGGGAATATCCCCGTTTTGGGCAATAATATAAAATCCGGTTCCGCCCTGTGGCCTGTTAAGCTTAGTATTTAAAGCATCTTTCAGTCCGCTGATGTTATCCTGAGCAATGCTTTCCTCTTTATGCCAGTAAGAATCCTGCCATTCCCAGAACTGTTCCTGAGTAGGAATATCTCCGTTCTCGAAATATTGTTTTATTTCCTGTTTTGTTTTCATTTTCGTTGTTTTTGATTTTTTTACATATCGAAGATTAAAGTTCCGCCGGTAACCCTTGTGTTTGCTCCAAATGCATCAGAATAATATTGCGTGGCTTTGTCCAGCAGTACAGAGGATAAATCCGGGTTAAAATTGAAGGCATTAGGCCTGATCAGGGTAACGCTTGGGGGTACGTACAATGATGTAAGTTTATTATAGGCAAAGGCAGAATCCTTGATTTCTTTGACCCCTGGTGAGATCGTTAATGAAGTCAGAGAAGTGCCCATAAATGCCCGTTCACCAATAGTGGCAACCTGTTCAGTGATTGTTACTGATTTTAATGCATTATTGCTGAAAGCATCAGCTCCGATACTGAGCACACTGTTGGCAAGGATCACCTCCGAGATTCCTGTATTGCTGGCAAACATATCCGGAATATGTAATGTTCCCGGCTTTATAAATAATCTGCGGACCTGTAAATGAGCCAGGGAAGCATTTCCTGCTTCGTCAATTTCAGCATAAAAATCATTGACGCGGGGAAGGCCGTTTTCCAGACCGGCAATTTTTGCCATTTCTATTTTCTCGTCCTTGTGCCAGTAAGAGTCCATCCATTCCCAGAAATGTTCCTGGCTTGGCCTGTCTCCGTTCTCGAACTTGAGCCTTAATTCTTGTTTTGTTTTCATAATAAAAACGATGTGATTTGTTTAGGTTAATTAATAGGTTGTGTTGGGAAGAGTCTGTGCCCAGAGCTCTTTAAGGTTTTTTGTTTTTAAAAGTGGAATTGATGCCCACCTGTGCATTACATGTTGTGATTCATTTTCATTGTTTTTTTAGTTAATTTTCAGACATAGTTCCGGCTGTCCGGCATTTTGTGAATGATGGATTCAAAGGTGTATGTGAAAGATGATGGGATGGTGTCCGGTGTCTTGATTTGGTGTTTCAAAGATAATTCCGGACAGCGTCAGAACTTGTCGTGTTTAGAATTTATTTAGTATATATTTTCTTCAGGAAGGCCGTTTTCAAAATCTTCTTTGAAGAAATTTTCAATGTCGTTGAGATAGTTTTCATAGTCCATCTCTGCATGTTCGATGTCGCTCCATTCTATTGTATAGAGATCCTCATCGAAAAGTATATCTGGATTGTGATTGGGTGTTTCCATGTTCTGTGTTTTAAGGTTGAGGTTATGTTTTGAACATATTTCTGGCTGTCCAGCATTGATAAATGTAGAATTCAAAGGCTTTTTAAAATTTTTAGGATTGTTATTTTGTGTCTTTGTTTATACTCCAAAAGTAGTGGGAGAAGACGACAAAACTTGACGTGTTTTAAAAACTTTTTATAGTTTTTAATATTAGCTTTTTAGCTTATATGGGTCCTTTATAAGGCAAATAGCTTATATTTTGTTTCTGATCAGTTTTTGTACAATCTGATTCAGTGTTTCCCTGTTATCATCAATATAGCTCAGGCCTGCCTGGATCAGGTTTTCTATATTGGATCTTCTTACATTATCCATCCCCGGAGATGCATTTTTTAATGATGGATTCAGCCGGTAATAGTTTTTCTGGTTCCGCTGCCCCAAAGTCTGAAACATCTGGCACAGCTGATAATCCACAGTTTCCGCATTCGCAGACATTAAGATATCAATGATAGGATTTACCCAGCCGATTTTCCCCGACTTCTGCAGTTTCCTGAAAGAATAAGGCCTGGCTTCAATACCTGTTCCGATAGAAACAATAATCATATCATTGACTCCCGGATGATTGGCTTTCTGATGATTCTTCAGTACTTCCGCAAACGGAATTTTTCTGGCTTCCGCATAAGCGCATAATGCAGGATTGTTCGCAAACATACCGCCGTCAATCAGGCTGAAGATCTGCCCGTACATGGATTTGATCTGTACCGGACTGAAGTAGGTAGGGGCCGCTGAGGTCGCTCTGCAGATATCTTTTACATAAAAATTATCTGTGCTCAGATTGGCTTCCCAGGAATTAAAAAGCTTCGCTCTTCTGTTTTCAATGTCATAACTGGTTATTAAGCATGGTTTTATAAATTCTTTAAGTTCAAGAGTTCCAAAAAAGTCATTCAAATTTTTTTCAAGAGCTTCCTGAGGGATTTTTTCATTAAGAAGGCCAAACGGATTGACCAGCTTTTCCCAAAAAGAAACCTGAAAGATGTCGCCGCCCTTTTCAGCGTATAATTCCAATCCTTTCTGGATAGAATATTTCGCTTTTCGGTGTTCATCGGGACATAGAATAATAGAAGCAATCAGTCCGCCTGTGCTGCTTCCGGCTACCAGATCAAAATAATCTCCGAGTTTGGCTCCCGGATTATCATGATACTGAAGCTGTTCTTCTATGTAGCGGAGAATAATGCAGGTGATGATACCTCTTATTCCGCCCCCGTCCAAAGAAAGAATGGTTGTCTTTTTCATGTGATGTTTTGTTGGTTTTTAAAAGAAAAACTCAGGTCCTGAGACAACTAAAACCAACTCTCGGCCTGTAAAAGCAGATGCTGGTTTTAGTATTTGAGATCTCAGTTAACTAACATTTTCTTATAAAACAAAGGTAGGCCGGGGAAGCGACAGAACTTGTCGTATTATAATTATTTTCAAATAAAAGAGAATTAAAATAGGATATAATTCTGCTTATCCCTGGGCATCCTGGATAGCGTTCGCCAGGCAGTTTTCACCAGTCCTTTTTTTGTCTGGATAGTCTTTTTTTCAAAGTGCGGAAGGTCTTTGAAGGTCTTCCAGTTTCCGCCCCAGTCCCAGCCATGTCTTGCAAAAATCTTTACACATTCATACCAGTCTGCGACCTGATCATTATCCCAGTCTTTTGCCGTGTCCCAGCTCGCTGTTTTTCCGTCGATCATCAGGCAGATGTCAACTGCAAGTCCATAGTTGTGGATACTTTGTCCGGCCTTCGCATTCGTTACCTTTTTTCCCGAAGTAATTCTTCCGATGGCGTACAGCTTTTCCTGTTCCTCGAAAGATCTCAGACCCTGGGTAATTCTTACTTTCGCTCTTCCCGTAAGGGCTTCGTCACATTCTTTGATTATTTGCTGTACTTCATCCCTCACAGAAGGGTGGAGTTTCTCGATTCTTTGTAATGTTATCTTGTCCATGATGTTTATTGTTACTACAGCAAAATTATAGATAGGCAGCGACGGAACTTGACGTATTTAATTAATTTTTTTAATGAATAAAGGCTAAACCCCGATGGCAAAAGACATTTTTAAGATTCTTTAAATTAAGTTCAAATAGGATCATAAAAAATATATGCAGGAAAAACCATTTGACTGTATATTTGTAAAAAACATGCTCATTACGATTAAAAAATTGAATGGGTACTTGATAAAAAACACAATATTTCAATGCATACTATTTTACCTTTTTTCCTGGCGATGATAGCCGCTATCGTTCTGCTGAATATGTGGGCAACCAAACTGAAAATTGCCTACCCGATCCTGCTGGTTGTATTTGGACTGCTCGTAAGCTTTGTTCCCGGCCTTCCTGTAGTGAAGATAGATCCGGACCTTATTTTCTTTATATTTTTGCCGCCGTTGCTTTTTGAAGCTTCCTGGACCATTTCTTTTAAAGAGATGAAAAGATGGTGGCGGATTATCGGAAGTTTTGCTTTTCTGGTCGTTTTCTTTACGGCACTTTCAGTAGCGGTGGCCGCTAATTATTTTATTCCAGGGTTTACCATTGCATTAGGCTTTTTATTAGGTGGAATTGTTTCTCCGCCCGATGCCGTGAGTACCGGTGCCATCATGAAATTTGTAAAGATCCCGAAAACAACTTCCTCTATTTTAGAAGGCGAAAGCCTTTTGAATGATGCCTCTTCCCTTATTATTTTCCGTTTTGCACTCATTGCGGTGGGAACAGGACAGTTTGTGTGGCAGGAAGCTTCCCTGAGTTTTTTATGGATGGTAATCGGCGGTGCGGGAATCGGGCTGCTGTTGGGGTGGATTTTTGTTCAGGCTCATAAAAGGCTTCCTACCGATGCTCCTTCAGATATTGCGCTTACGTTTGTGGAACCTTACCTCATGTACTGGGTGGCGGAACAGATGCATTGCTCTGGTGTGCTGGCTGTAGTATGTGGAGGTTTATTTATGTCTACGAGACGTCTGGTTTTCCTCAACAGTGCCAGCAGGATAAAAGGTCTTAGCGTATGGGAAAGCGTTGTTTTTATTCTGAATGGAATAGTTTTCCTGCTTATCGGTCTGGAACTTCCGGAAATTGTAGGAGGGCTGCGTTCCGAAGGAATCCCGTTGGGAACCGCTATTAAATATGGAGTATGGGTAACCCTTGTTCTCATATTGGCCCGGATCATCAGTGCCTATGCTGCCATGATGGCTACCCTGATCTTCAGGCCAAGTGTGGCTCCGCGCGCATCCACCAGAAGGAGAAGTCTTTTGATGCCTCTTTTTCTCGGATGGACCGGAATGCGGGGGGTGGTCTCTCTGGCGGCAGCGCTGGCTATTCCTCTTACGCTTGAAAACGGAATGCCTTTTCCCAACAGGAATTTAATCCTCTTTATCACATTCGTGGTCATCCTGCTTACCTTGCTGGTTCAGGGGCTTACCTTGCCTTATTTCATCAATAAAGGGCATGCCTTCCAGGATTTTATGAATGAAGATGAGGAAGAAAAGACCAGACAGAAAATAAAATACGAACTGAAGCAACACGTTTATCATTTTCTGAAAACAAAACATGAAAACGAACTTCAGGGCCATGCCGGAATAGAAAGAATGCTGAAGCACTGGGAAGAAAAAACAAAAGCCAATGACGACGGCTGGATGAATGAAAAAAATAAAGTAATTTTTGTTGAAATGCTCGAAAGTCAGAGGCAGTATCTTTCAGAGCTGAATAAAGATGTGAGCATCAATGAAGAAGTGATCCGCCAGCACTTATACCAGATCGATCTGGAAGAAGAACGGTTAAAAATGATCTGAAACAGATGAATTCAGGGCAGGCAATTTATACGGTTAATGCGACAAAACGTGACGTGTTTGAAATAAATTAACTGTATAATATTCAATGTGTTAATTGTAATGTTAATTTTAAATTTAAAGAGAATAATTGTTTTTAAAGATGTAATTTTGCTTTAAAATTATCATTATTCTGCCATGTATGCGTTAGTAGACTGCAACAACTTTTTTGTTTCCTGCGAGAGAACTCTGGACCCGTCCCTCGAAGGAAAACCCGTTGTGGTACTTTCCAATAATGACGGCTGTGTGGTATCCAGAAGCAAAGAAGCCAAAGACCTTGGTATTCCTATGGCAGCTCCTGCATTTAAGTATAAAAATCTTTTCAGAGAGCACGATGTAAAAAGTTTCTCTGCCAAATTTGAACTCTATAATTACAAAAGCCAGCGGGTTATTGATATTTCAAAATCCTATGTCCTGGAATATGAAATTTACAGCATTGACGAGCTTTTCCTGGAACTTTCTGGCTTTAAATATGTAGATCTCCGCGAGTACTGCCTCAAGATCAAAAATGAAATCCAGGTTCTGGAAAATATTCCCGTAAGCATCGGAATTGCACCCACCAAAACCCTTTGTAAAGTAGCCAACAGAATCGTAAAAGAATTTCCTGATCAATTTAACGGGGTTTATACCCTTGATACCCCTGAAAAAATTGAAAAGGCCCTGAAATGGCTCCACATAGGCGACGTCTGGGGAATAGGGCGCAGGCTTGCTGCCAAAATGCATGACAGCGGTGTTTATAAAGCCTGGGACCTTCTTCAGAAACCTGAAATGTGGGTACGGAAGATTATGGGAATTCACGGAGTAAGGATGATCAATGAGCTGAAAGGAATCCGCCAGCTGGAACTGGATGCACCATCTCCTAAAAAGTCAATTGCCGTTACCCGGAGCTTTATGGAAATGCTTACCAAAAAAGAAGACGTCAGAGAACGTGTGGAAACTTTTGGAATGTATTGTTCCGAAAAACTCCGCAAGCAGAATACCTGCTGCAGGATGATCACCGTTTTTGTCCAGACCAACCGTTTCAGAAAAGACCTTCCGGAATACAGAAATGCAAGAACAATGATCCTTCCCAATCCCACCAATTCCTCTATTCTCATAGGCAGGGTGGTGAACGAGCTTTTTGATGCTATTTACCGGGACGGGTTCCATTATAAAAAGGCAGGCGTTATCGTCAATGATTTCGTTCCTGAAAATGAAAGACTCATCAGCCTCTTTGAAGAAGATACCCAAAACCAGCATCTCCCTGTGATGAAAGCAATGGATGCCATGAATAAAAAATTTGGAAAAGATAAAGTGCGTCTCGGAAGTATGAGCGGGAAAAATACATTCGGGCGGGCCAGACTTTCTCCGGAGTATGAGGCGTTCTTAAAAAATAATACACTTCCTGAAGCAAATTTCCGATTTCATTAAATGGTGACTTTTCCGCATTGATAGGTACGTACTACTTCACTACTTCTTTTGGTTTTAATGGACTTGTAGTATATATGTAGAAGCTGATTTTTGCCCATTCTACTGTATAAATTCTACTTTTAGTGTCCAATTAAAATAAAGCAAGTAATTGATATGAAAAGAAAAATTGTACTTATTTGTGCATTGGCGGGTTCTGTTTCCGGTTTTGCACAGAGATGGACTCCTGTATCACAGAAGACCTCTCAGATAAGAAAGGAAGTTGAGGTAAAACAATCGTATCAGGTAGATTTGTCTACTTTAAGAAACCTTTTAAAAGATGCAGTTGAAACAGGAAATGGTGCGCGTCCTGTAATTATTTCCTTACCGACAGCGGAGGGGAAAATTGAAAAATTTGCGGTATACAGCAATCCTGTCATGGAAAAATCCATAACAGACAGGTATCAGCTGGGATCGTATGTAGGAGTAGGAATTGATGATCCTTCTAAATATGTAAGATTCAGTACAGCTCCTGCGGAAATGCAGTCCATGATTATTAAAGACGGAGTGTTCCAGTTTATTGAGCCTATTACTGCGGACAAACAAACCTATGGCGTATTCTATAAATCGAAAGGGGAAGGAGGAATACATGGCTTTGAATGCGGTGTTGAAGAACATGATCTTAATGACATCAAAAAATTAGCGGAAAACGGTAAAAAACAGCTTTCCAATGTAGGAATTACCCAAAGACCTACCAATACAAGATACAGAACCTTCAGAATGGCCATGGCTGCGACCGGAGAATACACCCAGTTTCACGGGGGTAACGTAGCAGGAGCCACTACAGCCATTAATAATACGATGACCAGAATCAATGGTGTTTTTGAAAAAGATTTCGGAGCCCACTTTATTGTTCAGGATCTTCCGGGAATTATCTATACAGATCCTGCCAACGATTTTTATATTCCTCAGGCGGCTCAGGGTGATCCGTCTCTTAATTTACAGCTTCAAAGATTGCTGACTACTGAGGTTCAGAGTGCCAATTATGATATCGGACACGTATTTCACAGAAATGCAGGCGGAAGCAGAAACGGAAATGCCGGAGGAATAGGGATTGTATGTACAAATCCTGCTGATAATAATGATTCGGAATCTAAAGGAGCTGCTTTTTCCATGAGCCCGGATCCGGTAGGAGAGGTTTTCGACCTGATGGCAGCTCACGAAATGGGACACCAGCTGGGAGCCAATCATACCTTCTCGATGAGAACGGAAGGCAGCGGCGCGAATGTAGAACCTTGGGGCGGGACAACCATTATGGGCTACCCGGGAATCACTCAGGATAATATCCAGAACAATATGGACGGATATTTCCATTACAAATCCATTTCGCAGGTATTGGATAATCTGGAAAGCAAACCTAACTGTGGTGTGGCCCAGCAAATAGTAAACAATACAGCACCTGCCATTACGCCGCTTGCCAATTATTCCATTCCGAAAGGAACGGCTTATTATCTTGATGCAGCGGTTGTGGATGCTGAGAATGATGCGTTCAACTATACCTGGGAGCAGTACAACAGTGTAGGAGACCAAAACTCAATATCAGGAGACAGCGGCTGGGGATATAATAATGAAGGAGCCATCTCAAGATCATTACCGGGAACTGAAACCAGCAGAAGGTATTTCCCTAAACTGGCAAGCGTAATGAATGGTGTATTGACCGATACCCAGGGATGGGAAACCGTTTCCTATATTCCGAGAGTACTGAATTATGCCGTGACCGTAAGAGATCAGAATGCACAAAGACCTATGACTTCTACAGCAGAAAACGTAGTGACCGTAGGAAATGACGGACCTTTCAAATTCAATGGACTTACCACGTCTTCAGTTTTATACAATAATTTAGAGAACACGATTTATTGGGATGCAGCCAACACCAATGCCGCTCCATATAACGTAGCCAATGTAAAAATTGATTACACCACAAATAACGGAACCACCTGGACAGATCTGGTAGCATCTACACCAAATACAGGAAGTTATGCTGTTCAGATGCCTGCCAACCTGAACGGAGCCGTTAAGCTGAGAATATCTGCGCTTAATAATATTTTCTATGCTGTTTCACCTGCAATCAATGTGGCAGCGGGCCCTACTTCTGCCGGAGCTGCACCAACCGGTGTTTCGGCAATAAATACAGAAATTTTCAAAACGACAGCCAGAGTATCCTGGAATAAAGTTTCCGGAGCCACCTATTCCATCAACTACAGAAAAACAGGAGCTGCGAACTGGTCCAATATAACAAGCACAACCAATTCTGTCGTATTGAATGCTCTTGAAGATGAAAGCAATTATGAAGCACAGATAGCAGCGGTGGTGAACAGTGTGCCGGGAACATTCTCCAACAATTACACGTTTAAAACCAAAGGATTAACAAGCGCAGATTACTGTCTGATGACGACCGGAGGAAGCGGGGGCCAGTTCAATAGTGGTCTTATCAGGCTGACTTTATCTAATTTAAACTATACATTCACAGGAATGGACGTGTACAGAACCTACCGTGATTTTAGTGAAGATGCAACCAAAATTATTAACCTGACAGAAGGTGTTCAGTATACGGCCAATTTCAGAAACCTTGGAGGAGGGAACTTTAATGACTGGCTGGAAATCTGGATAGATTATAACAGAAACGGAGCTTTTGAAGATGCTGAGAAAGTAGCTTCCAGCAGCGGTGTTCCGGTTTATGTGGCGAATGCCGGTGCGTATCTGCGTGACGGAAATGTAACGTTTACAGTTCCTGCGGGAGTGTATTCGGCAGATAAAACCTTGAGAATGAGAGTAGCAAGTACGTTCTTTAATGCAGCAAGCGGACCATGCGGAAGCCCGGCAATTCCTGTAAACGGAGGCGTTCTTTCCGTTGGGTCATTCAGAGACTTCTCTGTAAGAATTGCGGATACTAATGCTCTTGCCGCCAAAGATGTAGTAAAAACTCCAAACGCTGAAATATCCATTTACCCGAATCCGGCCGATACTTTTGTTGAGATTAGAAACCTGAAGGAAAGTGCAGACTATAAGATCCACGATGCATCAGGAAGACTGGCTCAGGAGGGAACGGTACAGAACCAGAAAATTAATGTAGCCGGATTAATGAAAGGTTTGTATATCCTTACTTTAAAAACCAAGGAAGGAGTAAACAGTGTAAAACTGATCAAGAAATAATAATCAGACTCATAGAATAACTTTTAATAAAAAGTAATTCAGATTAAAACTGAGAACTTACTGAGATCAGTAGTTTCAATTTTAATATATTTTTTCAACGCTAGTTACATAGTGAGATTTAGTGAAGCAGCCCTTTGGGGCTGTTTTTTTATGCAGAAAAAGGGAATTTATAAAGCTTATTTTTCTGATTTATATTGGAATTCCGAATTTTGGTAGAGTTTAAATTCATGTAAGTGTTACATTTTCAGTTAGTTGTTGTTTTGTGGGTTTTTAGCCTGTTGTACGGGCAGTCCATTTGAATTTATCTTTGCAGAAGAATTTTTCAGATTCTAAAAACCACAAATTACATGAAAAAATTAAACACATTGATGAAAAGTGTAGTGGCTGGAGGATGTTTTTTATTCAACTTTACCAACGCTCAGGTTGGAATCAATACATCAAATCCTCAGACCGGACTTCATATGGATGGAGCCAAAGACAATCCGCTTTCCACCATCCCGACTGCTGCCCAGGCGGCCAACGATGTAGTATTTACCGCCAACGGTGAAATAGGAATAGGAACGCTGAGTCCATCCGTAAAAATAGATGCAAGATCGGCCACTAATGCAGACAATGCCGTAGGGATAGGAGAAACTACGCAGACAGCTTCTGCAGCAGGTTCCGGAGCGATGAGGTACAATCCGCTGAATGGCGGAAAAATGCAGTATTCGGATGGAGTGGTGTGGCAGGACCTTATCTCTTCCCCTACAAAAGCAGTTGTTGTAGCCAATATCAAAGCGGCCAATTTTGCCATTAAAGTACCTTACCAGGTTTCAACCGGAATCTCAGGATGGACAGAAATTTCCGATCCCACGGCCAACTTTATTCCCTCAACAGGCATCTTTACAGCACCGCGAACCGGAGTCTATCTGGTTGCATTTACCTACGATTTTGTAAGAATTCCTATTGTTTCAGGCTACTTTTCTGAAGCCAGATATGTGGTGAACGGAAATACAGTCGTTAAAAAATGTGTAAAATCTTTTTCAAATACCTCTAAACAGGCACAGGTGGCAGGTTCATGCGTTGCCGGAGTTCAGCTCAATAAAGGCGATACTTTTCAGCCGCATATTTACCAGTCGGTATATAACAGCGGAAGCTTAAGTCTCCGGACGGATCTTACCCCGGCAAGTAACGATTATGGTTTTGTGAATCTTTCCATTGTAGAACAGTAACCCATTTGATATGAAAAAAAGATTAGCATTGATTGTAATGATCACCGGAAGTTGTTTCATTAAAGCACAGATAGGAATTAATATGTCTGCTCCTGAAGCCATTCTTCATGTAGACGGTCAGAAAAATACAGCACCCGCAGTTCCATCCAGCTATTATGATGATGTAGTCGTAACATCCTCTGGAAATATGGGTGTAGGAACAAAAACACCGAAAACCAGATTGGATTTACGTTCTGAGGAACATCTGAATGCCCTTGGTCTCGGAGGAACATCACAAACAGCCTCTGCGGCAAAAGCAGGAGCGATGAGGTATAATTCAGGGACACAGGATCTGAGCTATTCCAATGGAACGGCCTGGGTTCCGCTGGCTCACAAAGCGCCCAATGATTTTGTGGACGCTGAAAACGCTTCGGTACAGTCTTTTACCAGCGGAACACAGGCTGCGGTAACTAACTGGACCAAAAAAACAGATGTCAACGGAAGTTTTAATTCCGGAACGGGGACCTTTGTAGCATCGAAAACCGGAATTTATATTGTTGCTTTCACATTTTCACTCGCATCGGGCACTATTGCCAACGATTCGCGCTATGAAACACTGATTCAGACCAATTCTGCCTCTTCAGCCACGAATAAGGTCTTCAAATGCGTAGGAAGTTATCCGGGAACCAATACGCTGTCCAACCGTGTTGCAGGAAACTGTTCCGGAATTTTCAATCTGAACCAGGGAGACCAGATCACGGTAAGTCTGAACCAGGCTTTAGGAACAGCAAAAACATTAGACACAGATGCCTCACTCACCTCTTTAAGTATTTTCGGACTATAAAAAAACACGAATGATGAAAAAGAAATACCTGCTGATGATCTCAGCCTTAATTTTTAACTGCACTTATTCGCAAATCGGGATCAATACCCCAAATCCGAGAGGGATTCTTCATGCCGACGGGCAGAAAGACAATCCCGTCTCAGGAACCTCATTTACACCGGCTCAGCAGGTGAATGACGTTCTGATCACCAATACAGGAAGGGTAGGAGCCGGAACCCACAGCCCGGCTGTAAAGGTAGATGCAAGAAATTCCGGGAACGGAGCCATTGGTTTTGGAACCTCTTCACTTACTGTGGCAGTGGCAGAAGAAGGAGCCGTCCGCTACAATACCGGAATGGAATACTCCAACGGAAATGAGTGGCTTCCGATGCTTACCGCTCAGCCCACGGTTAACAAGGTCATCGTTATTGCTGCCAAAACAGACAATTCTGTAAAGCTTGTTTCCCCTTCAGTAGCGGCTACCACGGGTTTACAGAATCGTCAGAGTAATTATCTGGTAGGATGGACCAAAGTTTTTGAAAGTAATTCAGGGAGTGCTTTTAATGCATCAACGGGAATTTTTACAGCCCCTCGTAATGGGGTTTATGTAGCTTCTTTTACAACAGATTTAGCTCCTCTGGCCATCAATTATACCGCAGATCCTTTAAACCCGATTCAGATAGAAGCGATCTGGCAGCTGTATGATAACACAACGGGAGTGCTGGCCGCCAATATTGTAAACACCGTGAAATGTGTCAATACCATGTCCTCCAACAGCAACGGAAATATAGATGCGGGAAGCAATTGTACGGCCTCTTTCTATATGACGGCGGGACAAAGGCTGATGCCTTATATCTGGTTTAATTTAAACAGCCTTAATACGGCAGGTTTCTCCCTGAACAACACCGGGGGATATAATAACCTGACCATCGCAGAGCAGTAATCAGGATATATCTTCCAATGCCTTGATGAACGCAGAAGGATGTATTCCCGTGATTTTTTTAAATTCAAGAGAGAATGCGCTATGGGAAGAATATCCCGTGATTTCTGCGAGATGATTAATTTTATATTTACGATACTGAGGGTCATTTTTTAATTTATCTACCATGTAATTGATCCTTAGGTGATTGATGTACTGATTGAAATTAAATTTTTTGTGTTTTTTAATGACCGCAGATAAGTATTTGGTATTCACATTAAAGGCATTGGATAGATTATAACGCGAAATATTTTTGTTATTAAAATCAAGGCTTTCCTCAAAAGTCTTTAATCCGTTTAAAATATGTTCCTCTGTTTCAGGGGAAATTTTAATATCCGGAACCGCAGCGCTTTCCGCCTGATCTTCAATTTCCTGCGGATCTTCTTCATAGGCAACCGGAGTGATTCCCTGCCTGTAGATTTCGGCAACCGCTTTCTTATGCTTTTTTCTGAGACTGATGAGGTAAAAAATAATTCCTCCCAATACCAGAAGCAGAGCAGTACAGACTGCAATCAGTCCTTTGGAAAGACTGTGGCTCTCGGTGAGCCGGCGGTCAAAATTTTCCTCTTTCTGAGTAAGGGTTTTATTGACAGCCATTTTCTGATTGTAGGCAATGCTGTCCTTTAATTCAAGGTTTTTTAATTTGTATTTCTGAACATTCTGAGCATCACCCAACTGCTGATAAGCTTCCTCCAGGTTTCGGGTAATTTCTATTTCCTTTTCGTGAAACCCAAATTGGCTGGCCAGTTTTAAAGCTTTCTGATAATAGACAACCGCACTGTCCGGCTTGTTTTGCTGCGAAAAAGAAAACCCGATGTCATGAAGAATTCCCGATCTCAGATAATGATTGTCAATCCCAACCAGCGCGAGAGCTTTGGTTAAAAAAGCCTGGCTTTCATCAAATTTCCTGATTTCAGCCAAAGTATAGCCCAGATTGGTATAGGCAGAAACCAACAGCTCATTCCGCCTCGCAATATTCCTGATCTGCTGGAATTCACGGACCGCATTTTTGGAATACAGTTCCTTCTTCTGATATTCTTTCTGGTTAAAAAGGATCAGAAAAGAATTATAGATCATGCCTTTCAGTTCATGACCTTCGTCCGAATTTTCGTTTTTTATTTCGGATAAGCCTTTATTCAGACTTTGGGAAGCCTCTTTTAAAAGTCCCAGCTTCGCATACTGTGTTCCCTGCATCCTGTAGGCGAGGGCCTTTCCTGTCGCATAATTGTTTTCCGAAGAAATTTTCAGGGCTTTGTCTGCAAAATCAAGTGTTCCTTTTGCATCAGACTTTAAATACCGGTTGAAAGACTTCAGATAGTAAGCTTTAGCCAGATAATCCGGTTGTTTTTTTCTCTGTGCAGAATCTATAATGGTATTGAGAACAATTTCAGAACTGTCCGGGTTTTTAGAAGAAAGGGACCGGGCGTATTTATATTGATTCTCAAAATCAAAGTGTTGAGAAAATATGAAATTCGATAATGTAAGTAAGAGAAAGAATATAATTTTTTTCTCCATCAGGGTTTGTTGTGTTTATTTTTTTTGGTATTTCCAGTGTCTGGCTTTTCCCTCAGCTAACCATTCCAAAGACTGTTCCATTCTTTTACTTCTGGTGGCTTCCGTTTTTGCTTCCGTGATCCAGTTGATGTATTCCTTCCTGAAAGACGGAGAACCTTTTTCAAAAACAGCTGATGCCTCTTTATTTTTATTCAGGGCAGCCTGGAAATCATCCGGAACCTCTGTTTCCACTTTTGATGGAGCTGCTTTTTTCATGGTCACACCCATATCGGTAAGTTCCATGGCTTCTTTAATCATTTTTTTAAGCTGAACTTTGGACGGAAGATCTTCCATTTTAGTAAGCTTGCCTAAACTGAACATCGAGCTTTCTTCCGCGGTTGTTTCCAATTCCTTTAAAGTTTTCATTTCCCCATGTAACCAGAATCCGAGGCTGCAATACTGCTTGAAAGAAGTAACCGAACAAAGAATTTTTCCTTTGTACATGAAAGCGGGAAATTTCCACTTTATTGCTTCTTCCGCTTCGGGGCAGACTTCATGAACGGTTTCACGGAGATAAGTTAGAATAGGCTGTGCAAAATCAGGAGATTTATCAATGTATTCATCAACCTGTATATTATATTTTTCCATAGTTTTTTACTGAAAGAATGATACGGTTTCATTGACCAGGAATTTTACCTGATCGGGCCTTCCCCTGTCATTTTTAGGGTTATTGCTGTAGCTTCCGGTTCTTACAATCACCATCTGGTGCTCAGGAATCATGATGATATACTGGCCCTGAAGTCCCAGAAAATAATAATGTTTCACCGGATTGTCATGATTGATCCAAAGCCCCATTCCATAGATTTCTTTGGATTTTTCTGTAGGAGTCCGCATCTTTTCGATAAAATCGAGGTTGAGAATTTGTTTTTCACCTACTTTTCCATCATCTAAAAAAAGCTGCCCCAGCTTCGCATAATCTCTCGCATTAGAGTGAATACAGCAGTATGTTTTTTCCATTCCATGATTGTCGGTGCTCCATGATGCATTTTGTTCCATTCCCAGCGGGATCCAGAATTTTTCTGATAGATAACCGGCAAGTGTCTGGTTCAGTGCTTTTTTTAACGCAAATCCGAGAAGCTGCGTAGATCCGCTCTGGTACTCAAACCGGGTACCGGGTTGTTCTTTAAACCTTCTTGAAAATACGGTTTTTAACAGATTGGTGCCATAATAGGCCTTTGCATTCGGAAGAAAGGGATTATTATAATCTTCATCCCAGTCAAGTCCCGCTTCCATTTGGGCCAGATTTTTAAGGGTCACCTCACTTCCGAACGGTTTGTCTTTGAATTCAGGATAAAATTCAGAAAACTTTTCATCAATATCCGGGATAATGCCTTCTTCCAAAGCTTTTCCCAGCAGCATTACCGTAACAGCCTTTGCCATGGAGAAAGAATTGGTGTGAGAAAGCTGGTTGTAGCCGTCCCAATACTGTTCATGAAGAATTTTTCCTTTTTTGATCACTACAAAAGCAGCAGTTTTGGAATGTTTTAAATTGTCAATGATATTCTCCGGCAGTTCCCTGTGATTGTATTCAGGATCTTCCGTCCACAGTTCGGGTTCTTCTGTAGCAATGAGGTTTCCCGGAAAAAGTATTCCGTCATCAATGTAGGCACTTGATTTTCCTTTGAGGTAGGTTTTGGAAATTCCGCTGAATAAATAGTCGTATCCCAAAAGATAAACTGCAGCTATACCTGCGGCAGCACCGCCTATTATATATTTTAATGCCTTCATATGCTTATGAATATCAGTCTTAAACAAATTTAAAATAATTTTGATAAGAAAATAAGAATGGAAGGGTAAATAAACTATTTTTGCGATTAATGATGAAAAATATGACCAGAAAACTCATGGCACTGGTGTGTTTCATTTTTTCAGTGACGGGAGCTGCTCAGACCTATAAAATGATAGACACCGCAGACTATTTACAGAGAAAAGAATTTTTGAAAACTTTTACCGGAAATAATGAAGTCTTTATTAAAAAACTGAGATCGCAGTATTCCGGAAAAACGGGTTCGGAACTCTCTAAAATTTACAAAGAATTCGGAACCGATTTTGAAAAGCAGGTGAAAAACAAAGATTTTATTTTCAAGTCTGAATTTGAAACCGAAATAAAAGATCTCATCAGCCGCCTCAGAAAAAACAATCCCAAGATTCCTCAGGATCTGAAAATTCTTGTAGCCAGAGATAATACACCCAACGCGTACTGCCTTGCGGACGGAACTTTCGTGATCAATATGGGCTTGTACAACTGGCTCAGGAGTGAAGACCAGATTGCCGCAGTCATCACCCATGAGCTGGGACATAAGATTGATGAGCACTCCCTGAAAACATTTCTAAGCA
This sequence comes from Chryseobacterium endalhagicum, assembly GCF_016745235.1. Classification (GTDB taxonomy): domain Bacteria; phylum Bacteroidota; class Bacteroidia; order Flavobacteriales; family Weeksellaceae; genus Chryseobacterium; species Chryseobacterium endalhagicum. Next base: position 702,739 of record NZ_JAELVM010000002.1, read on the forward strand.
TCATTGAGCAGGATCAGCTGGATAAAGTAACGGTCCAGAACCTGAAAGAAACCACGGTGAAACGCAGCCAGACCCAAAACCAGAAAGCATTTGACATCCTGAAAAACCGCGCCTATAAAAAAGGAGTGGAAAGAAGGCAGCAGGAAATGCAGGCGGATTCGCTGGGCTATGTGATCTTTAAAAGCAGTGATTTTAAGAAGAATGAATTTGTAAATGCGCTTCAGCGGCTGCAGGATTTTGATACCATTTCACCCCGCGAACTGAAGATAGAAACGTATAAAAAACTCTTTGATCTTCCTAAGAAAGCTTTCAATGAAAAATGGATGAAGAAGGAGGATTTCTCCCTGTATAATTATAATTTCTACAAAGAAAAACTGGATAAAGATTCCCTGGCATCCCATCCCGAAATGTCCAGAAGAATTGAGAAACTTAAAAAAATATTCCCTGAACTTAAACCATCGGCAGAGCCGGATAAACCTTCTGAGACCTTTACAACATTAAAGAAAATGGCCAGAATGGAAATTCTTCCCAATTATTTCCACTCCGAGGATTACGGCCTGGGAATCTATGTATCTATGCAGTTTCTGCAGGACGGTGAGGAAGAAAAATATTATAAAGGCTGGCTGGGCAAATGCTTTTCAAAAATATATGAAGCCCGGAAAAATTATAACCTGAACCGTTATCTGGACCGGATAGAACCTAAAAATCAAAGTGAAAGCTACCAGCAGTTCCTGAACTTTATGTGGAACCTGAGTCTGGATGACATAAAAAATATCGCCGACTTTTACCAAAGCAGCTACCAACTAAAAGAATCCTGATGCATCATCAGGATTCTTATTTTTTTTCTAGTAATTCAGTTTTTCCAAACGGATCTTATTGAATTTTTCTTTTTCGTTGTACTCGCGCAGCAAAATGTAACCTTCTTTTCCTACGTAGGGCGTAACCGCATAGTTATCTTTTTCAGAAATAGGAATGATCTCCTGATTGAATTTTCCATCGATTACCGTATTGATGAAAAGGTTCCACTTTTTCTGCTTCGTTACTTCGTCTTTCTGATAGTCGCGGTAGAAGAACACAACGTCCTTTCCGCCGTTGAGGTATTGAGAGAAAAGATAATCGCTGTTGACCCATTTCGTTTTTTCCTTTTCAAAAACCTTTACATTTTTGATCTTGAAGTCTTTATCGGTGTAAATGTAAACCAGATCAGTCGTTTTGGGAGCATTGTACTGCCCGGCAGGCTTGTATTTTTCGGTAAGGATACCCACGCTTCCGTCGTTCATAAAATACATATCCTTTGTCTGAAGCATGTAGCCGCTTTCTACCATTCCGCTGGCATTGATTTTAGGAAGGAATGAGGCGAAATCCGGTTTGAAATTGATTTCCTTCGTATCTACGGTAAAATCAGATTTATTAACCATCATTCTTGCGTAGCCGATATAATCATATTTGGCAAAATTTCTTCCCAGTAAAACAATTTTGTCGTCAAATGTCTTATCATTGTCAAGCGTTTCTCCATATCCAAGAGAAAAACTGTCGATGAGGTCTATCGTTGTGTCGGAAAGTCCTGTGATGGGCTTATTGGAGGCTTCCTTGCCTGTTTTCATATCGATTGCTACGAGGCTGAATGTTTTTTTATCATCATCCGCCTTTTTCATGATGCAGTACATATAATTTTCATCCCTTTCCAGAACAGATAGGGTGGAAAATACCTTTTTGCTTCCTTCCGTATTATAATTATACCTCCAGAGTTCCTTTTTATTATCATCAAATTTAATGATGCTGTTGCTGTTCACATACTTTCCGTAATCCTTGTATTCTATAGCAAAATAACCGCCTTCCTTTACTTCTCCTACAGCAGAAACATAGTTGTAGCCTTTTTCTTTTTTCTCCTCACGGTTTTCCTTGCGCTGTGCCTTCCAGTTTTTAGGCTCATTGATCTCTTTGAAAGTTCCGTCTTCAAGATAATCATAGTATACTTTTCGTTTAATGGTATTGGTTTTCGGATCTATCACCATAGAAACGGGCGTGAAGACCTCTCTGCTTTTTACCAGAGAATAATCCATCATAGAAGGGCGTAAAATGATCTGCCCCTTAAAATCAACATAGCCGCGGTAGGAAGCTGCGGTGATATCTCCTTCAAATTCTTTGTTGGCAACGGGGTTAAGGTTTTTATCCAGGATTACATATTCGAATTTCTTGGTTCTGTCGCCTGTTTTTCCGTAAGAATAGAGCGATACATAGCCGTAAAGATTGTCTTTGTCATCAAACAGGGCATTCATTCCCACATGATCGCCGGCAGCAAGAGTGGTAAGATCCTGAGTCTGGGAATAGGCAAACATCTGAACCAGCCCGAATACCAGTACACTGAGTTTTTTCATACTTATTATTTTTTGCCAAAAATAGCAAATTAAGGCATACGTCAGGAAAGTTTCGTTTTCTTTATGAATATTTCAATTGAAGAGCGAAAAGTAAGATGTTTTATTTAATGAAAAATAATGTATTTACTGAGATTTGTAAGAAGGAAAAAACCTTATAGGTCTCCAAGACCTATAAGGTTTGTATGATGAATATTAATAGAAAGAATCTGCATTATCTGCCCAATCAGCGTGAATTAAAAAAAATCCCACAGATTTCACGGATTACACGAATTTTTACAAAATAATTCTATCATTTATGCAATAAAAAAGCCCCGGATAACCAGGGCTTTGATCTATAGTTTAGAAAGTAAATTTCTGAAATTTGTTTTCTCGTCGATGATTCTTCTCAAATCAGAAACAGCCACTCTTTCCTGCTTCATCGTATCTCTGTCTCTTATCGTTACCGTGTGATCCGTTAATGAATCATGGTCAATCGTGATACAGTAAGGCGTACCGATGGCATCCTGTCTTCTGTAACGTTTTCCGATGGCATCTTTTTCTTCGTAGAACAGGTTGAAATCATATTTCAGGTCATTGAAGATCTTTTCAGCATATTCAGCCAGACCGTCTCTTTTCATTAATGGAAGAATTGCAGCTTTGATTGGTGCTAAAGCCGGTGGTAAGGATAAAACTGTTCTTTCAGATCCGTCTTCCAGTACTTCATCTTTCAGACAGTGGGAGAAGATCGAAAGGAATAATCTGTCCAGACCTACTGAAGTTTCCACTACATAAGGAACGTAGTTTTCATTTCTTTCAGGATCAAAGAACTGAAGTTTTCTTCCTGAGAATTCTTCATGCGCTTTCAAGTCGAAATCCGTTCTGGAGTGAATACCTTCCAATTCCTTAAATCCAAACGGGAAGTTGAATTCAATATCAGCTGCTGCATTGGCATAATGAGCCAGTTTCTCATGATCGTGGAATCTGTAGTTTTCATTACCCAGACCTAAAGCCAAGTGCCAGTTCAGACGTTTCTGTTTCCAGTTTTCGTAGAATTCAAGTTCTGTTCCCGGAGCTACAAAAAACTGCATTTCCATTTGCTCGAATTCACGCATTCTGAAGATAAACTGTCTTGCAACAATCTCGTTTCTGAATGCCTTACCGATTTGTGCAATACCGAAAGGGAGCTTATGACGTGAAGTTTTCTGAACATTTAAAAAGTTAACGAAGATCCCCTGAGCGGTTTCGGGTCTCAGATAAAGATCCATCGCGCTGTCGGCAGAAGCTCCTAATTTTGTTCCGAACATCAGGTTGAACTGTCTTACTTCCGTCCAGTTTTTAGAACCTGTATCCGGATCAGCAATTTCCAGCTCTTCAATTAAAGCTTTTACGTCAGCAAGATTTTCAGTTTCTAAGGATTTTGCCAATCTTGAAAGAATAGCTTCTCTTTTGGCTCTGTATTCAAGAATCTTTGGGTTGGTAGCTTCAAACTGAGCCTTGTCAAAAGACTCACCGAATCTTTTCGCTGCCTTTTCAATTTCCTTATTTTCTTTATCTTCAATTTTAGCGCAGTAATCTTCTACCAAAACGTCTGCTCTGAAACGTTTTTTAGAATCCTTATTGTCAATCAATGGATCATTGAAAGCGTCTACGTGGCCTGATGCCTTCCATGTGGTAGGGTGCATAAGGATCGCGGAATCAATACCTACAATATTTTCGTTAAGCTGTACCATAGCTTTCCACCAGTACTGTTTGATATTGTTTTTTAATTCGGCACCGTTCTGTCCATAATCATAAACAGCGGATAAACCGTCATAGATCTCACTGGAAGGGAAAATAAAACCATATTCTTTAGCGTGAGAAATCACTTTCTTGAAAACATCTTCTTGCTTTGCCATAATTTTTTTACGTCTGATGTGCAAAAATATGAATTTGGATTCCAAATTCATGAAATTCAATAAAAAAAGAGTGTATTAACAGAAAAAACAGATATTCATCTGAGTAACGTTACTCAAAATTCAACCTGTTGATTCCTTCTTTATCATCTTAAAACGTAAGTTAAATGATAAAATTTTTCAATTTAAAGACTCTCGCAGACCAAAGAGATTACGTGGATTTTAGAAACTGTAAGTAATCCCAATACTGTTTCCACTAAGATCAAGTTTATACGAAGTTGTTTTCGTTTCGTCTGTACCGCCAGCCTGATTCTGCGTGTTGATCGCCTTCTTCATATTCTTCCCTGAGCTTATCGCAAAAGGAATTCCTATTCCGATAGCTCCCAGACCGATTCCTACCAATCCCCAGCCGCTTTTATCTTTTTGTTTATAAGCAACACCGTTATGATACGCCGTTTTCGTCCTGAATATTTGTTTAGCCAGCCCAAAACCTACAAAACCTCCGCCTATAGCTCCAAAAATTTGCGCCACAGTACCGTTGGTGTTCGCTTTTTTAATGTAGCTCAAAGCTTCAGGGTTGGTAAATACCTTTTTGTATTCCGAGAACTTGAATTTCTGATCTCCTTTGATAAAAAATTCACGATTGTTCTTCCCAAGTTTAAGAGAATCTGAAACCTGCGCAGAGGTCGAAATAAAGAAAAAGGCCATGAATAAAGCCGAAAATAATATTTTCATAGAGTATTTTTTTCCGCGAAAATAGAAAAATAAAACAAATAACCGCAAAACGTGATGCCATTTTCAGGAGCCGGGAACCTGCTTTCGCTACTCGCTCTTTTTTCTTTTTGTCGCGGCGGCGGAGCCGCCGCGACAAAAAGAAAAAAGGAGCTCAAACATGTCGCTCAATCAGGGCTAAATCGGTCAAAAATATCTACTTTTGCCCCATGTTAGAAATTCTGTATCGCGACGAACATATTATTGCCATCAACAAACCCAGCGGATTGCTGGTGCATAAATCTTTTTATGCGGGAGAAGCCGATACCTATGCTATTCAGGAATTGAGAAACCAGATTGGGCAAAAAGTGTTTCCTGTACATCGGTTAGACCGGAAAACTTCGGGGGTTCTGCTGTTTACTTTAGATAAAGATACCCTTAGAATCATGAGCGAGCAGTTTGCATCACGCGAAGTGGAAAAGAAATATCTGGCCATTCTTCGTGGCTGGACAAAAGAAGAGGAAACGATTGATTATGATTTAGTGAATGAAAATGAAGTCAGGCAAAATGCGGTTACATATTATCACCGTCTGCAAACTTCAGAAATAGATCTTCCTTTTTTAAAACATCAGACTTCAAGATATTGTTTAGTAGAAGCCATTCCTGAAACGGGAAGATTCCATCAGTTGAGAAAACATTTTAAACATATTCTGCATCCTATTTTAGGCTGTCGTAAACATGGCTGCAATAAACAAAATAAATTGTGGCTTCAAACATTTGGCATCACCAAAATGACGCTTCACGCCCATCAATTAATTTTCAATCATCCTGTCACCAGCGAAAAAATGATCGTGAACGCTACTGTTGATGAAGAGTTTAAAAGAGTAGGAGCTATTTTAAATTTTGATTTGAGTTCCTATTCTTAATTTTAAATGCAAAGATTTATTATTCGAAACTTTAATTTTAGAAAAACAAAGGCAAAATAATTTGCTGCGCGAAGCTTGACAACACAGCTTCATCAAATCAACTTGTTGATTAACCCTTTGCCCACTCAAAATACTACATTTTAAATTAAAATCTCTGCGTAAAAAATCTCTCGCTGATCGAGCAGATTACACAGATATCATCATTAGTGTCATTTGTGAAAACCATTAGTGATATTGGTGTTTAAACAATCTTTACCATCAATCAAATAACACTGTTTTGAAGATTCATAAAGCTTTCATATTCAGGCTTATTAAAACATTTTGATAAAATATCATAAGGTAACCGGACATTAATTTAAAATTGAGTATTTTTGTAAAACTTTTTTTCAATGTACAAAAGTATCATCAGACCCATTCTCTTCAGATTTGATCCCGAGGAAGTTCATCATTTTACATTTTCAATGCTTAAAAATTTTGGATTTCTTACCAAACTATTTTTTCCTAAACCTATTGAAGACAAGCGTCTGGAAAGAGAAGTTTTCGGATTGAAATTTAAAAATCCCGTAGGACTGGCTGCCGGTTTTGATAAAAATGCAGTACTTTTTAATGAATTAGGAGATTTAGGATTCGGATTTGTAGAAATCGGAACCGTAACGCCAAGAGCACAGGCAGGAAATCCTAAGAAAAGATTGTTCCGTCTCATTGAAGATGGCGGAATTATCAACAGAATGGGGTTCAACAACGATGGTCTCGAAGCTGCCATTGAAAAACTAAAAGCGAACAAAGGAAAAATAATCATCGGTGGAAACATCGGAAAAAATACCGATACAAAACCGGAAAACTATACCCAGGATTATCTGGACTGCTTTGAAGGCCTTCACCCTCACGTAGATTATTTTGTACTGAATGTAAGCTGTCCGAATGTAGGAAGCCACGCCAAATTGGAAGACGTTGAATATCTTCGAGAATTAATTACAGAAGTTAAAAAAATCAATCAGTCGAAAGCGGTACAGAAACCTATATTGCTGAAAATTGCTCCGGATCTTAATAACAACCAGCTGGATGAAATTATTGAACTGATTGCAGAAACAAAAATTGACGGTATCGTAGTTTCAAATACTTCAGTGAACCGAGAAGGCTTAAAAACTTCGCCAGAGACTCTGGCAGAAATCGGAAACGGAGGATTGAGCGGAAAACCGATCCGTGAAAGAAGTACAAAAATGATCAAATACCTTTCCGATAAAAGCAACAGAGCTTTCCCAATCATTGGAGTAGGGGGAATTCATTCTGCAAAAGATGCTGTTGAGAAACTGGATGCCGGAGCCACACTGATCCAGTTATACACCGGATTTATTTATGAAGGGCCGGAACTGATCAATGACATCAATAAAGAACTTTTAAAAAGAGCCAGCAGGCTTCCGAGATAAAATAATAAGAGAGTTTTAAAGCTCTCTTTTTTATTTTGATTTTACCACAGAAGCATTTTTTATATCCACGGTAAGACTGTACGCAGGAGTAGACGAGGATTTATTGATTTTATACTTTAAAATTTTCCGGTCCTGAGATTTTGTCTCAGTGGTATCATAAATGTTTTCCAGACAGCTTTCTGTGAGGAATTCTTCATAGTTTTTGTAATTCCAGTCTTTGGTAAAATACAGAACCCTGTAACCTTTTTCCCCTTCACTGGCCCCGCATCTTCCGCACGCATTAAAATTCGACGAATGCTCAAAATACAGTAAAACCCTATTGCCGTTTTCTCCGGAAGCATAGGAGATCAGCTGGTTTCCACCATGTTTATTAATGAAATCAAACGTATTGATCTTTTTATTGTTCGGTAAGATGAGGTAATTGTTATAACGGTAAATCATAGTATTACCGGTCAATAATTTCGCCGGCTGGACTTTTTTATCCAGATAAAAATTTCCCGAAATGGTATTCTCCTTGGGATGATCCTGATCAAATACAATATATTCCTTTGGAGATAATGCTTCTGCAATTTCAGCAGTTTTTTCCACCTTTTGAGGAGATGTGATCTGATCTTTCAGCAGCTCAGTATTCTTCTTCTGTTTGTTCCCAAAATGATACAGATACAGTTTTCCGTAATCATAAACACCTGTCAGAGGAATTTTCTTCTGGTATTTATCATAAGAATACCATCCCTCCACGAAATACTGATACAGGCTGCAGTCAGCGATTCCTGCGAAGTAAAGTTGCATGGTAACAGGCATTCCGGCGATCTCTCCTTTGAAGATCTGTGAGGAATCTTTCACAGCTTTTAATTCAACTTTCTGGCAGAAACAGAGCACAAAAAAAGGGAAGAATACAAGGGTTAATAGTTTTTTCATGGTTGGTTTAGAATAGTTTTTAAAGGAAAAAATTGGCGATGGTGTAGATAATCAGCCCTACCAGTCCGCCAACGAGTGTTCCGTTCACCCTGATAAACTGAAGATCTTTCCCGACTTCCAGCTCCAGTTTTTCACTCAGTTCTTTGCCCTGCCAGTTGCCTACGGTTGAACTGATGAGGTTTCCGAACTGATGGGTGTTTTTAAGGATATATTTGTAGGCGGTCACCCGTACCCAATGATCAATTTTATTCTGAAGATTTTCGTCTGTTTTTAAATTTTGGGAAAATTCATTCAGATTTTTTGTAAGATAGTTTTTAAGAGAAGACTGTTCGTCCTGAAGCTCGCTCATCAGTGTTTTTTTGATGGAAGCCCAGATATCGCTGGAGTATTCATCCAGCTTATCACTTTTCAAAAGTCCGTTTTTAATGGTTTTAAATTCATCATTCCATTTAGGGTCTTCTTTCAGGTCTGTGGAGAATTCCTGGATCTTTCGGGTGATCAGATTCCGGATTTCATGCTCCGGATCTTCTTCTATTTCCCTGAAAAAATCTGAAAGTCCGCTGGCAATTTTGTCTGCAATTTTATTATCTACAAAAGACGGAATGAATGAATAACTCCCTTTTTCAACCCGTTCTTTGATCATTTCATCGTTTTCGATAATATATTCCTTGATCTGCTTGGAAAGGTTGGTAACGATCCTCTGGTGGTCATTTTTTTCCAGAATATAGCTGATTCCGTTTCCAACCACTTTATTAAGCTGAATATCATCCGTCATTTCAGATACTTTCTTGCTGATGAACTGGCTTACCGAAGTATCATCCAGCTTATTCAGAATGTCCAGAACAATATCCGAAAGGTTCCTGATCAGGATGTCCTGGCTTTTTTCCTTGCCAAGCCATTCCCCTACAAAATTGGAGACTTTAAGCTTCTGGATATAAGGACGGATATTCTGCGGCGAAAGAAAATTGCTTACCACAAAGCTGCCGAGGTTATCACCCAGCCTCTGTTTGCTGTTTTCAATAAGATTGGTGTGCGGAATAGGAAGCCCGAGCGGATGCCGGAACAAAGCCGTTACTGCGAACCAGTCTGCAAGCGCTCCCACCATTGCCGCTTCAGAAAATGCCCGTACATACCCGACCCAGTGGGAAGGATTGGTCTTCTGAAGTAAGGTGGTACCAATAAAAATAATGGCCATCAGAACGAATAATCCTGTGGCGAACATTTTATATTTTCTCAGCTGTTTTCTTTTTGCTTCATCATTCATATTCTCAAATTTACTAAATTTGGTTGTGAAGTCTAATATTTAATATTGAACCACAAAAATCACAAAAGAATTAAAATCCTTAAGCTCTTACAAGCGAAAATTTTATTACAAAAAGTTGACATAAATTTTAGAAATCTTTGATTCAATGCTTATGTGAACTTCTTATTTTCAAAGTGGTACGCTTTTTTAACTCAAGTGTTCTTAAGTGTTAAAAATCTTTTGTCTCTTTTGTGGTTTTAATTTTTAAGCCTAATTTAAATTAATCTTATGGAAAATAAAGAAGCAAAAAACAATCCATACTATTCCAGAACGGATACCGCCAAAATTGATGTTTCCAACGAAGAATGGAAAAAAATCCTCGCTCCTGATTTATATGCGATATCCAGAGAAGCCGCCACAGAAAGAGCTTTTACAGGAAAATATAATGAATTCGATGAAATGGGAGATTATTATTGTGCCGTATGTGGAAATCACCTGTTCCGCTCCACTTCAAAATTCTCCAGCAGCTGCGGATGGCCAAGTTTCTTTGAGGCAGATAAAGAAGGGGTTTATTACAAAAGAGACACGGCTTACGGAATGGAAAGGGTAGAGGTACTTTGCAAGCGATGTGATTCCCATCTGGGCCATGTTTTTGATGACGGTCCGAAGCCTACAGGACTGCGTTATTGTATGAATTCCATAAGCCTTGAATTTGTTGCAGATTCGGAGAAATAGCAGCCTTTAATTCACAAAATCAGGACGTTAAAGTTTCTTAAATTCAGTTAAACTTTGTGGACTTATAAGGGTCTGGTAATTATGTTTTTATAATTTTGCCTCACTAATTTTGAATTTAATAGTATTGGATGAGAGGAATTTATAGTGTATTAGGCCTTGTTTATATGGTCACGACGTCATTCTATCTTTCGCCGGAAAAGGCAGTAAAAGTTGGGAATGTCCACACAACAAAAATTGAAAAAGCAGCAGACACGAAATCTGAGAAGGCAGCTGGTACGGCATCTTCATCAGAAGAATTGTACAAATCAATTCAATTTGATCCTGAACATGAATTGAACTACGAAGTATTCTCAAAAGCATTAACAGGATTTGAAAATCTAAAGAAAGCAGGATTGCTCAACCAGGACTCGCATTTATTGACTATCTGCGATTTTTCTATGTCTTCGAATACAAAAAGACTTTGGGTAATTGATACCAACGAGAAAAAAGTACTGTTCAATTCACTGGTAGCACACGGAAAAAATACAGGCGAAGAATTTGCGACGAATTTTTCTAACACGGAAAGTTCGCTGCAGAGCAGCCTTGGATTTTATATCACGGATGCCACTTACCAGGGAGACAACGGATATTCTCTGAAATTGCTGGGAATGGATAAAGGGTTTAATGATTCAGCCTACAGAAGAGCGATCGTAATGCACGGAGCAGATTATGTAAGCGATGAATTTGCATCTATGCACAAAAGAATCGGAAGAAGCTGGGGATGTCCCGCCGTGCCGAGAGCATTGACACAGCCCATCATTAATACCATAAAAGGGCGAAACTGCCTTTTCATCTATTATCCCGATCAGAAATACCTTTCTTCTTCGGAATGGCTGAGATCTTGATTTAGATTGATAACTGTATAAAAATAGTGTAATTTGAAAAGGACAAGTGATTCTGTACCTGCCATAAGGTTGCTTAATAATTCCGATGGGACAAGTACTTTCGAAATAGGAAAAATTCCTACTTTGAAGCAGATGAACACAAAAGCTTTTTGGATAAGTACTACTACTGAAGAATGGGAAAAAGAAGTGCATACAGCCCCGAGAAAGCAATATGTAGTAACGTTAAAAGGAAAGATCCGGTTTAAGGTAAGTAATGGTTCCACATTTCATATCGAACCTGGAATTATCCTTTTGGCAGAAGATGTAGAAGGCGAGGGGCATAGTTGGGAAATAGAAGAAGGAGAAAAATGGGAAAGATTATATATTCCAATGGCAGACAATGCGGATGATTTTTTTATACAGAATTCTGAGTAAGAATCTGTAATCTAAAGAAAGTGATAAGCTTTTTATTAAGAAAGGTAAAAGCAAAAAGCAGTCAATTTTGACTGCTTTTTGTTGTTATTTAAACTGAATTCGGTTATTGATTTTGGGTTTTTATCCTTGTCAAGGTTCAAAACCTTGACAAGGATAGCTGCTCAGATATAAATTTGCTTTTTTGCCAAAAAAATAAACGATAATTTTGAATTGTGTTTAATACTTTGGCTGTTCACTAATTTAATCTGTTTCAAATGCTGAGCAGTCATGATGCTGTTTCTGAAAAAATAAATCCCTGTACCAAACAGCACAGGGATTTAGAATTATATCATTTAAATACTATCTGAATTTCTTGAAAACCAAAGTCGCATTATGTCCTCCAAATCCAAAGGCATTACTCAATGCAAAATTAATCTCCTTTTCTTTCGCTTCTCCGAAAATAATATTCACATCCTTAGGAATGCTTTCATCAATATGGTGAAGATTAATGGTGGGAGGAATAATTCCCTTTTCCACAGCTTTAATGGAAAGAATGGCTTCCGCTGCACCTGCCGCACCTAATAAATGTCCGGTCATGGATTTTGTAGCACTGATATCAAGATTTTTGTTTCCACCGAATAATTTACTGATGGCTTTTAATTCCACAAGATCTCCCAGCGGAGTAGACGTAGCATGAGGATTAAGATAATCAAGATCTTCTATATTGGCTCCTGCTTCCTTCATAGCCAGCTGCATCGCTTTAATGGCACTCACTCCATCCGGATGAGGTGCCGTCATGTGATAAGCATCTGCGGTCATAGCAGCGCCTGCCAGTTCAGCATAAATTTTAGCGCCTCTTGCTTTGGCATGCTCATATTCTTCAAGGATTAGTGCTCCTGCACCTTCACCCATCACGAAACCATCTCTGTCTGCATCGTAAGGACGGCTTGCTGTAGCATAATCATCATTTCTGGTAGACATGGCTTTCATAACCGAGAAACCGCCGATAGAAGCAGGCGTAATAGCTGCCTCAGAACCACCGCTGATAATCACTTTTGCTTTTCCGAGACGGATATAATTGAAAGCATCCATTAATGCTGTATTTCCTGTAGCACAGGCTGAAATAGTGGTATAATTGATCCCCTGCAGACCGAATTTCATGGAAATCATTCCTGAAGCCATATTGGCGATAAATTTAGGAACGAAAAACGGATTGAACTTTGGTGTTCCGTCTCCATCTGCAAAATTCATGACTTCTCCTTCAAATGTGACCATTCCGCCCTGTCCGGTTCCCCAGATTACTCCGGTATCAAAAGGATCCATTTTTTCTAAATCTAATCCTGAATCCTGGATCGCCTCAGTGGAGGCATACATCGCATATTGTGAAAATAAGTCGCTTCTTTTTATTTCGTTGTGGGTCAGATGGACTTTCGGATCAAAGTTTTTCACCTCACAGGCAAAGTGTACCTTAAATTTCTCCGAATCAAAATGGGTAATTAATCCTGCTCCGCTGACTCCGTTAATACTGTTTTGCCAAAATTCTTCGACATTATTCCCCAAAGGCGTCACAGCGCCCAGTCCTGTAATGACAACTCTTTTCATATCTAGTTATTAATTTTGAATAGATTAGAGGTTCCTCTGGCAATCAGTTTTGTTTTATCTGCGTTCCATATCTCGCATTGCGCATTCACAAACTGCCTTCCTCTTTTTATAATTTTCGTTTCGGCTACAATATTATCATTTTCTTTTGCAGTTGAAAAATAATCAATGACATTATTGATGGTTGTGATGAAAGAATTTTCATTTAATGAGAACATAGTGGCTCCAATGATATCATCAACGATGGCCGCTGTTACACCGCCATGAAGATTTCCAATAGGGTTCAGCCACTCTGGTCTTACCGTATACTGAAATTCCAGATGCCCTTCCTCTGCAGAAAGAACAATGGGATTGAGCCATTTCATAAAAGGGGATGGAGACTGGTCGAATTCCCTTCCGATGAATTGCTGCAGTTGTGCTAATCTGTCCATATCTTTTTTATTTTTCTAAAATCATCGTTACTCCCTGTCCGCGGGCGGCACAAATAGAGATAAATCCTTTTCCGCTGCCTTTTTCGTGGAGTAATTTGGCCAGGGTTCCGATAATTCTTCCTCCTGTGGCTGCAAAAGGATGGGCTGCTGCGAGACTTCCGCCTTTTACATTCAGTTTATCCCTGTCAATTTTTCCCAACGCTTTTTCAAGTCCGAATTTTTTAGCCAGATCATCGTTTTCCCAGATCTTGATCGTTGCGAGAACCTGTGCTGCAAAGGCTTCGTGAATTTCGTAATAATCGAAATCTTCCAGGCTCATTCCTGCTTTCTTCAGCATTCTGTCTGCGGCAAAAACGGGAGCCAGCAATAGGTTTTGTTTGTTTTCAACATATTCTATTCCTGCTAGTTCGGAAAAAGTGATGTAGGCCAGAATGGGAAGACCATTGGCATGAGCCCATTCTTCACTGGCCAGCAATACCGAAGAAGCCCCATCCGTAAATGGCGTTGAATTTCCGGCCGTAAGCGTTCCGTTCTCTTTATCAAAAGCAGGTTTCAATTGGGAAAGCTTTTCAAGGCTGGTATCCCTGCGGAAATTATTGTCCTGATTTAAACCAAATGCAGGAATAATCATATCATCAAAGAATCCTTCATCATAAGCTTTGGCCATATTCCTGTGGCTTTTGAAAGCCAGCTCGTCCTGTTCTTCACGGGGAATCTCATAATATTTAGCTGTGATTTCCGTATGTCCGCCCATAACCAGACCTGTTTTCGGCTCCTGTCCTTTGTAGGGAACCGGCATCCAGTCTTTCAGTTTTGGGCTTAAAAGCTGCTTTAATTTTCCAAATACTGATTTCTCTTTATTGGCTTTTAACAAGGCTTTTCGAAGTCTCGGCGCAGATTCAAACGGAATGTTGCTCATGGCTTCAACACCGCAGGCAATACCGCTCTCAATTTGTCCTAAAGCAATTTTATTCCCGATATAAACAGCGGCTTCAATCCCGGTATCACAGGCCTGTTGAAGATCGCATGCAGGAGTAGCAGGATCCAGAGCTGTGTTCATTACGGATTCCCGGATGAGGTTGCTTTCCGAAATATGTTTGATAACTGCACCGCCAGCCACTTCACCAAGGAGTTTTCCCTGCAGATGGTATTTGTTGATAAGTCCGTTAAGAGAAGCCACCAGAAGTTCCTGATTATCCAGATCTGCATAGGCTGTATTTACCCTTGCAAAAGGAATTCTGCTGTATCCTACGATAGCCACTTTTTTTGTTTCCATAATTGAAAAATTTATGAGGAAAGTATTTTTAATTCTTTATCGATCATGAATACGATTCTGTCCAGGGCACAATGAAGATATTGATCATCTCCTGTTGTTTTGGACAGCAGTATGCCGCCTTCTACAAGCATAATGAAGAGCGATCCGTACTGATCTGCATCTCTATCCTGATGTATTTCTCCGTTTTTCTGTCCATCAATGATCACGAAAGTTATTTTTTTGATCCAGCCTTTAAAAGATTCGGTGACCTGCTTTTTCAGATCAGGAAAAGTATCATCCGCTTCCGTGGCTGCATTCATCAGAGGACAGCCTCCGTTTTCAAAGACTGCTTTCCAGTTCTTTCTGTAAAAACTGACGAAAGCATACAGTTTGTCTATCGTAGTGGGAAACTCTTCGCTTAAAGACCTCGTCATGTTTTTTACAAGCAGACTGGCATTGTATTTATAGACCTCAAGGGCAACTTCGTCTTTATTCTCAAAATTCCCATAAATGCTTCCTTTGGTAAGGCCTGTAGCTTCCGTGATGTCGGATAAAGACGTAGACGTATAGCCTTTGGTATTAAACAAAGAAGCTGTTTTCTCAATGATGAACTGTTTGGTCTTTTCTGCTTTCGACATTTAAGGATCTAATTTCTATGCAAATATACGAAAAATATACCGATTGGTATATTTTATTTTAAAACGGTCTGCCTTGCCTTAACAAATAAGTTGTTGAAAAGGCTCTACCACAAAAGGAACAAAAGTTTTAAGACACTTAAGTTAATATGAAGTTTAAAATCATTTGGTTAAAGAAGATCACTTAAGTTTTTTGAAAATCTCTGATTGTCTTGAATTATGGGATTTCTAATTAAATCTGTGAAATCAGCGTGATCTGCGGGAAACACTTTTCTGCTTAATGTGAAAATTTCAGATAAAATGTTTTCACCAAAAAAATAAACCATTAAGATTTTTTAAGCAGTGAAGAATAGTTAAGAATCCGCCAGCGGATATAAGAAATTGTAGTTAAAAATATCATTTGATATTCCCTTAACCTTTATTGATCACTTAAAAAAACTTAATGGTTCAATAAGAATTTTGCTGTTATTGAGCTAAAGTAGCATTCAAAGTAATTTCAAAGTTGAAAGCCGCACTCACCGGACATCCTTCCTCTGCAATTTTTGCATATTTCTGAAATTCCTCATCTGAGATTCCCGGTACTTTTGCAGTAAGTGTCAGTTCAGATTTCGTAATTTTTCCGATGCTTGGGTCCAGGGTGATTACGGATGATGTTTTTAATTCTTCCGGTGTAAAGCCAGCCTGGGAAAGTTCAGCGCTTAGCTTCATCGTGAAACATCCCGCGTGTGCTGCTGCCAATAATTCTTCAGGGTTTGTTCCTACACCGTCAGCAAAACGGCTGTTGAAAGAATACTGGGTTTCGTTTAAAGTAGTGCTTTGAGTGGTTAAATGTCCTTTACCTTCTTTGATAGTACCGTTCCAAACGGCTGTTGCGTTACGTCTCATAATGTTTGATTTTTTGTTATTGTTAATATATTGATTTTGATGATACAAAGATATAATGGCTGCAGGGCGGATTCAATAGATAAAAAGGATTAAATATTGTACTTTTTTCCCGAAGTGTAATTTTTTTTGAAATTGTAAGGAGTGTTTCCTGTTTTATTGCTGAAAAGCCTGTTAAAATAAGCGGGATCTTCATAGCCAAGGTCGTAGGCAATTTCTTTAACGGGTTTGTCTGTGTAAAAAAGGAGCCTTTTGGCTTCCAGTAAAATTCTGTTGATGATCAGCTGGTTGGGAGATTCCAGATTAAGGTTTTTAAACTTGTGGGTTAATGTTTTTGGAGCTATGTGAAGGAGTTCTGCATATTCGGCGACATTATGTTTTTCTCTGAAATGAATTTCCAGATAGCGGCTAAAATCTCTGAAAACATCCAGTTCGTTGCCGGGAATTTTGATGGTGCTATTTTCAAGATGCTGTTTTTTCCAGTTTCTGGTCGCCCGGATGATGATCTGTTTCACATAGGTTCTGATCATTTCTTCAGCAGAAGAATCTTTCCACTCCAGTTCATCTTTTATATGCTGGAATAAATTTTTAATGTCGGAAGTTTCTTTGTCGCTCAATTCTACAAAAGGAATTTCGAATACATTATGGAAAAGAAGTCCGTCACAAGCTACTTCTTTGTCGTGAATCTGGATGCAGTAAAAATCCCGGTTGTAATACAGCAGCATGGCTTCCTCTTTCCCTTTTTCGATCTTCAGATGCTGGCTGGTGAGAAAGAAGAGGGAAGGTTTAGACACTTTATAATGATTAAAATCTACGGTAAGTTCATAGCCTTCCGGGATAAAAAGGATCTTGATATCAGATCTGAACTGAGTTCCGTTAACGGCCTCCAAATTTTTTTCGGAGAATATTTCAAATCCCAGTTTTTTATAGTGATCTTCAAAAATCAGCTGCCCGTGCATAGTATTACTTTAGTTTAAAGGTACAAAAAAGAAAGTTTTGACCATATTAATAAATGGAATACATATCTTTAAAAGATGGTTTTTATTAAATAGTCAGGCCTTTTATTATCCATAATAGGGTTTATTTTACTTTTCGATTTCAATTTTTAATCAAAATCACAGAAAAAATAAAAATTATATATTAGTTGATTGGTTTTTTATCAATTTTGTAAAACATACCGTATTGAATTATAAACTTAATTTCTTCAAAGATTAGATGAGCAAGCTAGAGAATATTTTGAGAGAAATAACTCCATTATCTCCCGAGGACAGTTTTCTTGTATTCGACAGGATAAAGACATCTTTTGATTTTCCATATCATTATCATCCGGAAATCGAGATCAATTTTATCATCAAAGGAAAGGGATACCGGAGATTGATCGGGGATCACACAGGAGAGATCGGCGATATTGAACTGGTTTTGGTAGGCCCGAATCTGCCACACTGCTGGGCAAACTATAAGTGTAAGAACAAAAAGACCCACGAGATCACCGTACAGTTCAACCAGGATTTTTTTAACCAGTCTATGATGGATAAGAATATTCTGAAACCGATCAGCAATCTGATGAAGGAATCAATACGGGGAATATTATTTTCGCAGGAAACGGCGGAAAAGCTAAAGGATTCTTTTCTGAATTTATCCAAAATGAGCAGCTTTGAATCATTCATTGAGATCATGAAGATTCTGAATGAACTGGCTGTTGCTGAAGATAAAACCCTTCTGTCCTCTTACAGCATAGAGCTCGAAACCTTTGCCGATAATGATAAAATGAAGATCGTGCATGATTTTGTCCATAAGAATTTTGAAAGTAAAATCACACTCCATGATGCCGCTTCACTGATCAATATGAGCAGTGTAACGTTCAACAGGTTTATCAAAAAAAGAACAGGAAAAACGTTTGTGAATTATCTGAACGAAATCAGGATCAGTTATGCCGCAAGATGGCTGATGGAAAAGAACCTGACCGTTTTTGAAACTGCTTTTGAAGCTGGTTTTAATAATATTGCAAACTTCAATAAAGTTTTTAAATCTATCAAAAAAACAACACCTACCGAATTTAAAGAACTTTTTAAAGGCGTAAAAAAAATCGAGTAATATTTTTATTTTGAACTTATTGCTTAATGATATGATCCGGATCAATTGATCCGGATTTTTTAATAAATACAGGGGCAGGTTTTGATCAATAAGTGTTAAAAATGTACTATAAATACTCAATATAAATAAAAGTTCGAATCCTTATACCGTCCTGCAAATCAATGAGTAATCACGGGGCTGTGAAAAGACCTGAAAAAATAATATCGTTTTATGATAAAATAACATTATATCTGACTGTTAACAAAATTTAGATTTGCTAATATGAATTAAATCTTAACAAAACTTTAATTATTTGATGCAAATATTGCAGAAAAATGAAGATAAATCTCGTTTTAAAAACTAAACAATATTTAGAGTGATGTAATTGATTCTCAAATAAATCTTAATAAAACTAACCTTATGAGAAAAACTGTTATACCGGTTTTATTAGCTATTTCCTTATCCGCCTACGCACAGGAAACAAAACAGGCAGATACTGCTAAAACAACCAAGATAGAAGAGGTGGTTGTTACTTCTTTGGGGATAAAAAGGCAGGCGCGTTCCCTTACGTACTCCAGCCAGCAGATCGGTGGGGATGAATTGACAGAAGTAAAAACACCCAATCTTTTAAATTCAATCAACGGAAAGGTTTCCAACGTACAGATTAACAAGACCAATGGTGGGGTTGGTGGATCGGTGAGGGTTGTTATGAGGGGTGATAAATCAACAAGAAACAGCCAGCCATTATATGTTATTGATGGTATCCCTATTATTAATAACACAAAAGGGCCAAATGTTGATTTTTTTGCATCGATGCCTGATACAGGAGATGTATTAAGTTCCATTAATCCTGAAGATATTGAAAGTATTAATTTCCTAAAAGGTGCGTCAGCTGCAGCTTTGTATGGTGGTGCAGGAGGAAATGGAGCAGTACTGATTGTTACCAAAAAAGGAAAAGCTGGAAGAAGTAGAATATCTTATAACACAAGTTTGACTCTTGATAAGGCCTACAGCCTTCCCGAACTACAGCACAGCTATCTGCAGAGTATTCCTTACGATCCTGCAAATGGGCAAACCGGTTCTCAGCAGAGTTGGGGAGTAAAAGGAGCTTCAAAAGACTATCTTAAAGATTTTTTACAGACGGGAGCTACCTGGGTTAACAACGTTTCCTTTCAATCAGGAAATGAAAAATCCAACAATTTCTTCTCTATAGGAAATACGACGAATAAAGGAATTATTCCAACATCAGTATTTGATCAGTATAATATTAATTTCAGGAATTCAAGTAAATTTCTGGATGATAAGCTGACCTTAGATGCCAATTTTATGGGATCTTTGCAGAACGGTAAAAACAGACTGACTCCGGGTTCTTATTACTCACCATTGGTAAATCTATACTGGCTGCCCAGAGGTGTTGATTTTGATCAGTTCAGTGGTTCAAATTATTCTTATCTAAACAGCAGCAGGTTGCTTCCTGCTCAAAACTGGTGGGCAATAAAGCCGGACGGAAGTTTTAGTGTAGAATCTCAAAATCCATATTGGATTCTTAATCAAAACCCGGTTACAACAAAGAATAAAAATCTTTACAGTGCTGCTACGCTAAGCTATCAGTTGAATCCTTGGTTATCTGCAAGAGTAAGAGGAAATTATAGTTATACTACGTCAGATAGCCAGCGAAATGTGGCTGTATATTCTCTACCTGTATTATTAGGTGGAAATGATAATGGTAAACTTTATAAAGATGTTGTGGAGACTTCCTCTACTTATGGTGATGCATTGTTAATAGGAAGTCCAAAAATCACGGATGATATTTCTTTAGATTTTACTGTGGGAGGAAGTATTAATACCCAAAGGTATACATCAAGCAGTATTGAAAATAATCTTTTAGTAACGGCTAATCTTTTCACACTGAATAATTTGCAGTGGCCGGGTCAGAATGGGAACGGGATCAGCTATTTGCAGTACAGTACAAAAAAACAGGTGCAGTCTGTTTTTGCAAGTGCCAATATCGGATATAAAAAATTCTTATACCTTGATGTAACATTTAGAAACGACTGGGACTCCAGTTTGGCTAGTGCCAGCCAAAAATCATTTGACTATGAATCGGTAGGGGTAAATGCCATTATATCAGAAATTTTTAATCTTCCAAAATCTATTAATTTTTGGAAAATAAGAGGTTCTTACGCAAAAGTTGGGTTAGGTTTACCTCCTGCTTTTTTAACCAGTTCACAAGTGTATCAGGTAAATGCAGGTACTGTGATCAATCCTGTTTCGTCTCCTGTGACTAATCCTGCCTTTTCAGACCTTTTTCCTAAGCCTGAACTTAATGAAACGTTTGAAACGGGTACTGAGCTAAGGCTTTTTGATAATCGTTTAACTTTTGATTTTACGTATTACAACTCAATTGTATCAAATCAGTTGCTGCAAGCCATTGAAATCTCCTCTAACTTAGGATTTGGAACAGGACGATTTGACATCAATGCAGGTAAGATTCAGAATAAAGGTTTCGAATCCAGTTTATCTTATAAAATATTTGGTGGAGAGAAATTCGGATGGACAACAACTATCAACGCATCTGCAAATAAAAACGTAATTAAGGAGCTATTTCCTTCCAGTTTAAAGCTGTCGAGTGATAAAACATTTGTGCTTGCAGGTGGTGGATATAACAGACTGAAAGTAGGAGGCTCGTTTGGGGATATTTACGGATCAGTATTCAAAAGAGACGGAGAAGGCAGAATAATTGTGGATGCAGATGGCGTACCATTAAGAGATGAAAACCAGGTTCAATATCTTGGGAATCCAAATCCTAAATTTATTCTTGGTTTCAACAACTCATTTAACATCGGGAAATTAGGAATCAGCTTCCTGATTGATGGTAAATTTGGAGGTAAGGTATTGGGATATACCCAAGCTAAAAATGATCAGTTCGGAGTAAGTCAGGCAACAGCAGATGCCCGTGATAATGGAGGAGTAAGCATTCCAAATGCAGTTTATGAAAACGGAACGCCTTACACGGGATTAACTGACGCTGAAAAATACTATTCAAAAGTATCAGGATCTATTGATGAGCCATATATGTATAAAGCTACAGCAGTACGTCTGAGACAGGCTTCCATTTCATATACCTTTGATGTTCGTTCAAAATATATGGAAAATGCGACAGTAAGTTTGATCGGAAGCAATCTGTTCTTCCTGTACAAAGATGCTCCATTTGATCCTGAGCAAGTATCCGGAGTTAATCCTGGAGGTGTAGGAATCGATATGTTTGGAATGCCAATTACCAGATCAGTTGGTCTATCATTAAAAGCTAACTTCTAATTTTAACAAAATGAAAATATCTCATATTAAAACGATATCATTCAGTGCCATTATGCTGTTTTCTGCTTTAGGCTGCACGAGTGAATTTGATAAATATAATCAGGAGTACATCGGAGGGCCTGAAAATTTTAATGCCGATTTTACCCAGATAGTAAATCCGTTAAAATTGATGCAGAGAAATCAGCAGAGCTCTACCAATTGGATCTATCAGCTGCAAACCAACCTGAATGCAGACATGTTTAGCGGTTTATTCAGCACAGCAACGCCATATAACGGAGGAAGAAATAACACGACCTATTTTATTATGGATGGCTGGAATGAAAGAATCATGATGACACAGCTGGAGGATGTTTTTGATAAATCAAAAGCTATCAATACTGTGATACAAAAAAACTATCCTGGTATTAACTTCAAGGCATCACTTGCTCTGACTAAAATTCTTAAAGTAATTTCTGCCAGTAAAGTATCAGATGCCCATGGCCCGATTATTTACAGTAAGTTTGAGACGCCGAATTCTGCGGGGATCACTGATTTTGATTCACAACAGGAAGCGTATAACAATTTTATCACAGATCTGACCTCTGCTATATCAGACCTGCAGCAAACTCCGGGTGTAGAAGATAAGGCGGTCATCACTAAATCAGATCTTATGTATGGGGGAAGTCTTGTAAACTGGGCAAAATTGGCCAATTCTTTAAAGTTAAGATTTGCTATGAGAATCAGTTATGCTGATCCTGCTAAATCAAGACTTTATGCAGAACAGGCTTTAGCTTCTCCTGTAGGATTTATTGATGAAAACTCTTCAAATGCTCTGATTAATTATGGAGGGGCTTCTCCTCTCAGCGATATTATTTACTCGTGGGGAGATTGTAAAATCGGAGCTCCGTTAATGGCATATATGAATGGGTTTAATGACCCTAGAAGGTCAGCTTATGCTAAACCTGCTACCGACCCTACTGTAGCCGGACAATACATTGGAATAAGACAGGGTGTAGACATGGGTGGAAGCAAAGACCGTTATGGAGACTTTTCCCAGCCGATTGCTGCATCTGCTAATGGAGACTATTTTTCCAATAGTAACGGTAAAAATAAAATATTTACTGCTGCAGAAATCTGGTTCCTAAAAGCGGAAGCAGCTATCAGAGGCTACGCAGGAGCGGGCGATGCAGGAACAAATTATAACAAAGGTATCGAAATGTCATTTGCAGAATGGGGGAAAAGCGCAGCGTATGCAGCATACGTGGCAGATGCTACTTCCAAGGAAGCTCCTTATATTGATACTAAAAATGCTTCAAACAGTATTTTAGCGGGAAGCCCGATGCTAAGTACCATTACAATCAAATGGAATGATGGTGATAATTTCGAAAGAAAATTAGAAAGAATCATGACCCAGAAATGGATCGCTATTTATCCTGACGGGGCAGAGGCTTGGGCAGAGCAGAGAAGAACGGGATACCCGATTATTTTCAAAAATGTTCTGAACGACAGCCAGGGAACCATCAGTACAGATGCGATGATCAGAAGAATTCCTATCCCAACCAAATACAGAAACAATACCCTGAACTATGCACAAGCCTTACAATATCTTGGAGGCCCGGACACAGGAGGTACCAAGCTATGGTGGGATAAAAAATAATAATTTTAAGCAGACATTAAAAGATAAAGAGGCCATCTCAAAAGTTAGATTTAATTTGGTTTTTTTCATTCCGGCCGGAGAAATCTCACATAAACACTTGTTTTAGGATTCTTCAATTTTAGTTTCGTTTCAATAAAGGAATGATGCTTTTGGGTGGCCCTCTTTTCTTTAGTATTTTAGTTTGAATATGGGAAACAACAGCTCTGAAACTCGTTTGGTAAAGCCGATCTTCTGGATATCAACATTATATTTTGCAATGGGAATTCCCTTTGTAACCATTAATGCGGTTTCAGGGATTATGTATAAAGATATGGGGATTTCAGATTCCAAGATTACATTCTGGACCGCTCTGATTATGTTTTCCTGGACCTTAAAGCCTCTTTGGAGTCCTTTTCTGGAGATCTATAAAACAAAAAAGTTCTTTGTCGTAGCCACTCAGTTTGCCATAGGAATTCTGTTCGCTCTGATTGCATTAAGCCTACCGATGCCTGATTTTTTCAAGTACAGCATCGCTCTTTTTGCCGTTGTGGCATTTTGCGGAGCTACTCATGACATTGCTGCGGACGGAACTTATATCAATTTTTTAACAAACAAAGAACAGGCAAAATATATTGGATGGCAGGGAGCTTTTTATAACCTGGCCAAGATCATAAGCAGCGGGGTTCTGGTTTATTTCGCGGGAGTTTTGGAGAAAACAAAAGGAGTGACTAATGCCTGGATGATCATCATGGGAATTTACGGCCTTCTGTTTTTTGCTCTGGCAGTGTATCATTATGCTGTTTTACCCAAAGAAAATAAACAGGAAAAGCAGACCCAAAAAGCGGGCAATGTCCGTAAAGAACTGCTGGAGGTCATCACTTCTTTCTTCAAAAAAAAGAATATTATGTGGGCTGTGCTCTTCATTATTCTCTACCGTTTTGCAGAAGGATTTGCCATCAAAATTGCACCTCTGTTTTTCAAGGCGCCAAGAACTTCCGGAGGACTTGGATTATCCACATCAGAGATTGGACTTATTTACGGAACATACGGTTCAGCGGCATTTATTCTGGGATCTGTTTTAGCAGGTTATTTTATCGCTGCGAGAGGACTGAAAAGATCATTGATCTGGCTGTGCTCTGCCTTTAATATTCCGTTTGTAGTCTATGCATTGCTGGCTTATTTCCAGCCTACAGAACTGCTTCCGGTAGGTGTTGCGGTTGTCGTGGAATATTTCGGCTATGGGTTCGGATTTGTAGGTCTGATGCTTTATATCATGCAGCAGATTGCACCCGGCGAGCACAAAACAGCTCATTACGCATTTGCCACAGGCATTATGAACCTCGGGGTCATGATTCCCGGAATGTTCAGCGGGATGATCAGCGACTGGGTGGGCTACAAAATGTTCTTCATCTGGGTTCTGATCGCTACCATACCTGCTTTTATAGTCACATGGCTTGTTCCGTTTTCCTATCCTGAAAAACTAAAAGAAGACTAAATCATTCATTAAACATATTAAACAAAAAGTAAAAAAATACTTTATGACATTTCAACCAGCAAAGATCCCTTGGCAGGATCGTCCGGAAGGCGGCCATGATATTATGTGGCGTTACTCTGCAAATCCGATCATCAACAGATACGCGATCCCTACATCCAACAGCATTTTCAACAGTGCAGTGGTTCCTTTTGAGGATGGTTTCGCGGGCGTTTTCCGCTGCGATAACAAAGCGGTACAGATGAATATTTTTGCAGGTTTCAGTAAGGATGGGATCAATTGGGAGATCAATCATGACCCTATTGATATGAAGGCCGGAAATACCGAAATGATAGAATCGGATTATAAATATGACCCCCGTGTTGCCTTTATAGAAGACCGTTACTGGATTACATGGTGCAACGGTTATAACGGACCTACCATCGGAATTGCCTATACATTTGATTTTAAAGAATTCTTTCAGTGCGAAAATGCATTCCTGCCCTTCAACAGAAACGGCGTTCTTTTCCCTGAAAAAATAGACGGTAAATATGCCATGCTGAGCAGACCGAGCGATAACGGACATACCCCTTTCGGAGATATCTACATCAGCTACAGTCCGGATATGAAATATTGGGGCGAGCACAGATGTGTCATGAAAGTGTCGCCGTTTGAAGACAGCGCGTGGCAGTGTACGAAAATAGGAGCGGGACCTGTTCCTATAAGAACGGAAGAAGGCTGGCTGCTTTTCTATCACGGAGTAATCAATACCTGCAGAGGATTCAGATATTCTATGGGAGCAGCACTGCTTGATCTTGAAGATCCGTCTAAAGTACTGTACCGTACAAAGCCGTATCTGCTGGCTCCTGCAGAACTGTATGAGCTTACAGGAGATATTCCGAATGTGGTTTTCCCATGTGCAGCACTTTCCGAAGGAGATAAAGTGACTGTTTACTATGGCGCCGCAGATACCGTGGTGGCCATGGCATTTGGATATATTTCAGAAATTATTGATTTTATGAAAAACAATTCGCTTTAAACGGATTGAAAACTAAGAAAATAGGTTGGCAGAATTTATTTTCCCGTTCGTTGAAACCCATGCCAGGGCTTTTATATTGTTGAATAAACCCTTATCTTGAAGAATTTTTAAGATTTCCGTATTATGATTATGAAAAAAGAACTTCTTGTATTTTTATTAGTTACCCTGTTTTCAACCGGAGGAAATGCCCAGAAGCAAAAAGGCGACGTCCTTTCCTGGGTAGACCCTTTCATTGGAACAGGAGGGCATGGTCATACATTTCCGGGAGCCACCACACCGTTCGGAATGATCCAGCTCAGTCCGGATCAGAATACCAAAAGCGGTGACTGGGACTGGTGCTCCGGATACCATTACAGCAGTAAAACCATCATGGGTTTCAGCCATAACCACCTGAGTGGAACAGGCTGGGCAGATCTTGGAGATATCCTGGTGATGCCGACAACCGGGAAAATAAAGATGCTTCCGGGCTCAGAAGACAAACCGGAAAGCGGCTACCGCTCAACATTCACTCACGAAAAAGAAACCGCATCGCCGGGATATTATTCTGTGATGCTGGACAGCTATGGAATTAAAGCTGAGCTTACGGCTTCTCCAAGAGTAGGATTTCATAAATATACCTTTCCAAAGACTGAAGAGGCTAACGTGATCATAGATCCTATGAATAAGATCTTCGGAAATATTTACCACACACTCGTAAGTATTGAAGGAAACAACAAGATCAAAGGCTACTGCTACAGCAATGGCTGGGGCGGAAAAAGATTCGCTTATTTCGTGATGGAATTTTCTAAACCTTTTAAATCTTACGGAACCTATTCAGAAGGGAAAATAAAAGAAAACGAAAAAATTGCATTGGCCAAAGATGCAAAAGCATTTGTAAGGTTTTCTACAGAAGAAAATGAAAGCATTGAAGTAAAAGTTTCCCTGTCTCCCGTAAGTACAGAAGGCGCACAGCAAAACTTTGATGCAGAAGCAACGAATGTAGATTTTGCCAAAGCTAAAGAAACAGCCCAGAATACCTGGAGAGACCTGATCAACAGATTCCAGGTGACAGGCGGAACGGATGACCAGAGAAAAATTTTCTACACCGGAGTCTATCACACCTTTATTGCTCCCAATTTGTATATGGATACCAACGGAGATTATGTCGCCGCTCAGGAAAATATGAATACCAAATGGTTTACCAATTACAGCACCTATTCCTACTGGGATGGTTTCAGGGCTACACACCCGCTGCTGACCATTATGGATCAGAAACATACCAAAGAATTTGCGAACTCCCTGATCAGCAGGTTTACAGACCGCAAAGATCATATGCCGATCTGGGAACTCTGCGGATATGATAATTTCTGTATGCTCGGATATCACAGTGTATCAGTAATCTGGGATGCTATTTCCAAAGGAGTACCGGGAATTGATCACGAAAAAGCTTTTGCAGCCATGAAAGATGCTTCTTTAACGGACAAAATGAGCAGCAGCGATGGCGGCGGAGGGCTTAATGATTATATTAAATTAGGCTATACACCATCAGAAAACGGAGCTTCAGTTTCTGCAACACTGGAATACGCCTATGATGACTGGTGCATCCAGCAGCTTGCCGAAAAACTGGGCAAAAAAGAAGAAGCAGAAGTGTATAAGAAACGTTCTATGAGCTTCCTTAATACATTCAACAAAGAAAATAACCATTTCTGGCCAAGACAGAAAAACGGGGAATTTATTCCTGATTTTAAATTAAATGACTGGAAAAAACTGCAGCCGCACTGGGTTTCCGGAAATATCTGGGCGTATGACTTCTTTGTTCCTCACCAGATTGATGAAATGATGAATCTGTACGGCGGAAAGAAAGGCTTTGAAGAAAAGCTGGATAAAACCTTTACCGAAGCTTTAAAAATGGAAGGCGAGCAGCATGTGGATATTTCAGGATTTATTGGGTCTTTAGGATTTGGTGACGAGCCGGGGCATCATGTTCCTTACCTGTATAATTATGCGGGAAGTCCTTACAAAACCCAGAAAATGGTGAAATTCATCCGCGACAATATGTACGCTGCAAAACCGGACGGAATTGTAAACAACGAAGACTGCGGCCAGATGTCTGCCTGGTATATTTTCTCATCACTAGGATTTTATCCTGTGACACCGGGAAAACCTGTATACGCGATCGGGGCGCCTCAATTCCCGAAAGTGGCTTTAAAGCTTGAAAACGGAAAAACCTTTACAGTAACTGCTGATAAAATCTCAGATAAAAACATTTATGTACAGAAAATGTTCCTGAACGGGAAAGAATTCAAAAGCTGGGAGATCAGTCACAGCGATATCATGAATGGCGGAGAACTGAAATTCGTAATGGGAAGCAAGCCTGTAAAATAAATCAATAAAAAAATAACGAAACAAAAAGTATAATGGAAAGGAGAAATTTTATAAAGACAAGTGCACTGGCCGGAGCGGGACTGCTGTTTACCCAAAATGTTTTTGCAAAAACACTGGGTGCAGAAGATTTCCCGGTGGTACGTGTTCCAAAAGATAAAAGACATTTTACCAGTGAAGCCGTAGAAAGTGCGATTGCCGCTTTTAAAAAGAAAGTAAAAAATAAAGAACTTGTCTGGTTATTCGAAAACTGTTTCCCCAATACATTAGATACTACTGTTTTTTATAAAGAAACCAACGGAACTCCGGATACCTACGTTATTACGGGAGACATCGATGCCATGTGGCTTCGTGACAGCTCTGCACAGGTTTTCCCTTATCTGCAGTTCTCTAAGAAAGACGAAAAACTACATCAGCTGATCTCAGGAGTGATTCACAAACAGACGGAATTCATCCTGAAAGATCCATATGCCAATGCTTTTTATAACGACGAAAATAAAATAAGCAAATGGAAAGAATACGATCACACAGATATGAAACCCGGTATTCACGAAAGAAAGTGGGAAATAGATTCACTGTGCTATCCTATCCGTCTTGCTTACCATTTCTGGAAAACAACGGGTGATACCAAACCGTTCGACAGCAGCTGGCTGCAGGGAATTAAACTGACTTTGCAGACGTTTAAAGAACAGCAGAGAAAAACAGACCTTGGACCTTACAAGTTCGAGCGTACCACAGCCTGGGCTACCGATGGAATTCCAATGGGAGGCTACGGTTACCCAACCAATCCTGTGGGACTGATCAATTCTATGTTCCGTCCGAGTGATGATGCTACGATCTACGCTTTTCTGATTCCTTCCAATCTGTTCGCTGTAGTAAGCTTACGCCAGGCAGCAGAGATGGTTTCAAAGATCAAAAACGAGCAGGTACTGGCCCAGCAGCTTAACAGTCTGGCTGATGAGGTAGATGGTGCCATTAAGAAATACGGAATTTATGATCATCCTGAATACGGAAAAATTTATGCTTTTGAAACCAATGGATTCGGAAGCTACAACCTGATGGATGATGCCAACTGCCCGAGCCTGCTTGGATTACCTTATCTGGGCGCAGTGAAAGCAGATGATCCGGTTTACGTGAATACCAGAAAATATGTCTGGTCAAAAGATAATCCATTCTTTTTCAAAGGAAAGCTGGCTGAAGGAATTGGCGGTCCCCATATTGGTCTTGATATGATCTGGCCGATGAGTATCATCATGAAAGCCCTTACTTCCAATGACAAGAAAGAGATCAAATGGTGCATAGACACTTTACAGAAAACCCATGGAGGAACCGGATTCATGCACGAATCTTTCCACAAGGACAACGATAAGAAATTTACCAGAGAATGGTTTGCGTGGGCCAACACGCTGTTTGGAGAACTGTTATGGGAGACCTTTAACAAGAATCCTGACCTGCTGACTTAAGGTTATTACCGTATAACACCAAATACAAAACGTAATGGAAAAGAACAAAACTTTTACGCCTGTAGAACAGTCATTTTTAAATGATGTTCCACGCAACAATAAGGTAAATGTTCCCTATATCGTTGTAGATAACTTTCCAAATTTAGGGATGCTTACAGCCCTGCGCTTCCTGGAGTGGGTTCATGAAAACCCGGCCGGAGTCATCAGTCTTCCTACGGGTAAAACGCCGGAATATTTTATTTTCTGGACGAAACATATCCTTGAAAACTGGGACAGCGAAAGCATCCTTGAACTGAGGAATAGGCATGGATTGATGTTTCAGGATAAACCTTCACTGGCAGATCTTTATTTTGTTCAGATTGATGAATTTTATCCGATACAGTCGTCGCAGGCGAACAGCTTTTACCATTACGTCAACAAATATTATATAGAAGGTTTTGGACTCAAACGTGAAAATGCACTTTTGATCAATTCCAATGAAATTCCTTTAGCAGAAGGCAGGAATTTTGAAGAAATTTTCCCAGATAATAAAGTAAATCAGGAACTGAGATACCGCGAAGCACAGAATGCTCTTGAAAAACTACAGAAAGAATCTATTTTCTTAATTGATAACTGGTGCTCGGAATATGAGGAGAAGATCCGCGGATTGGGAGGAATAGGTTTTTTTCTGGGCGGAATAGGTCCCGATGGGCATATCGCTTTCAATATTAAAGGTTCCGATCCGTACTCTACCACACGGCTTACCTCCACCAATTTTGAAACCCAGGCGGTGGCAGCAGGAGATCTCGGAGGGATCGAAATTTCAAAGGAAAGGCTGGTGATTACCATTGGTCTGGAAACCATTACCCATAACAAAAACGCCGTAGCCATTATTTTCGCGGCAGGAGAAGCAAAAGCTCCCGTGATCAAAAATGCGCTTGAGCTTCCGCCATCCAACCTGTATCCGGCCTCTGTTCTTGCAGGGCTTCCGAATGGAAGATTCTACATCACATTGGGAGCGGCAGGGATGCTGAATGATTATATTGATGATTACTACCGTTCCGGCACCTGGTCACAGGAAAAAACAGACAAAGCCGTCATGTCCCTGACCCGCAAACTGAATAAATATGCGGAACATCTGACATTGGATGATCTCAGAGAAGATCAGTATACACAGCTTATTCCCGGTCTTGACGAACATACCGTTCAATCTGTCATTGATTCCATTAACGGAAAAATCAAAAAAGGAACAGAAAGACTCAGCAGCGAAGTTTTTTACCATACCGGACCGCATCATGATGATATTTCCTTAGGGTTGCTGCCTTACATCCACTATCAGTCGCGTAATGAGACCAATGCATCCCATTATTCGGTTCTTACCTCAGGATTTACGGCGGTTACCAATAAATTTCTGATAAAAATTCTGAACGATACCCTTTCTTTTGTGAAGAAAGACGAAATAGAAATGCTTCAGTACCCGGATTTTTTTGAGGCAGGCTATAAAAATAAAAAAGATAAAGACGTTTACCATTACCTGATCAATATTGCCTCTGGAAATGCTTACGAAAGATCGAGAGCCGTTTCCCACAGAATGGTAAGGAATATTGTGGAGCTCTGGACCCTTAAAAACAGACAGGATCTGGAAATCAGGATCAGCGAAATCATCACTGCCGTGAATTTCAGCTATGACGGGCAAAACCCTGAGCCGAAGATCCAGACCTTAAAAGGAATGATCCGTGAATATGAAGAAGAGCTGGTATGGGCCCACTTCGGAGTGAGAACCAAAAATGTTCATCATTTGAGACTTGGATTCTATACCGGAGCAATTTTTACCGAGAAACCCAACCGGGAAAGAGATGTGATCCCAATCCTCAAACAGCTGCGGGACATCAATCCTACCGTAATCAGCCTGGCATTTGATCCCGAAGGCAGCGGTCCCGACACCCATTACAAAGTTCTGCAGGCGATAGCTGAAGCTGTAAGAGAATGGGGCAAGGAAAAAGATCTTTCAAATATTAAAATCTGGGGGTACAGAAATGTTTGGTACCAGTTTAATGCAGCGGATGTTACCCATATTTTCCCCGTATCGCTGAACGCCATGAGTACCATGGATGAAAGCTTTACCAACAGCTACATGAGCCAGGTGGATGCTTCGTTCCCAAGCTACCGTTACGATGGAAAATTCAGTCATCTTTCCATTCAGACGTGGGTAGAGCAGCTGAAAGATGTTCAGTTGGTTTTAGGAAAACCTTATTTCTACGACAATGAAAGTCCGCGTCTCAGGGCAACCCATGGTCTGCTCTTTTTCAAAGAAATGGATGTGGAAGAATTTTTGAAATCGGCCCGCGAGCTGGAAAAGTCAACGGAAGGAGCGTTCTAGTCTGTATTTATACTGCCAATTTAAATTTCAAAGATGAATTTTAGATAGTACCAAAAAACAACACTTTAAAAAAACGATATGAAAAAAGCCATTACTCTTTTGATCGTAATGATCATCCATGCCATGCCTGTGCTTCATGCGCAGCAGCTTAGTCCTACGGGAATTTGCTATGTGGAAGTAAACAACAACAACCTCCTGAACGCGGGATCGTACAAATTGCAGACGTCCGGAAAGTATTTATTCAATGTCGTCAATATTTTTGCGGCGAATATCAATTACGATACCAGCCGCAGCAGACCTTACCTGTACTGTAACAATAACGTTACGAAAGTACTGACCAATGCAGACACTTACATAAAGCCGCTTCAGGCCAAAGGAATGAAGGTAGTGCTTACCATTCTGGGAAATCATCAGGGTGCCGGCCTTTGTAACTTTCCGACCCGTGAAGCAGCCAAAGATTTTGCTCAGCAGCTTGCCCATACGGTCAATACCTATGGTCTTGACGGGATTGATTTTGATGATGAATATTCAGATTACGGACAAAACGGGACCGGCCAGCCAAATGCCAGTTCTTTCGTAATGCTTGTACAGGAATTAAAGGCTTTACTGCCTAATAAACTGATCACATTCTACTATTACGGACCTGCGGCTTCCAGACTTTCCTGGAACGGTCTAAGGGTAGGAGATTATGTAAACCACAGCTGGAATGCAAACTATGGAACTTTTTCAGCACCGAATGTTCCGCCGCTTACCAATGCACAAATCTCTCCTGCAGCGGTATGGATGGGAAATACTTCAAATTCTACGACCACAAGCCTGGCGACGCAGACAAAGAACGGCGGTTACGGAGTGTTCATGTGGTATGATCTTCACGGAACCAATGAAACATCACAGCTTTCAGCAGGAACGCAGACTTTATACGGAGAACAGACGGTTTTAAGCACACCTTTACAATCCTGGACGCAGGGAACCAATTGCGATGCACCGATAGGGT
The DNA here is from genome assembly GCF_016745235.1 of Chryseobacterium endalhagicum. GTDB lineage: Bacteria > Bacteroidota > Bacteroidia > Flavobacteriales > Weeksellaceae > Chryseobacterium > Chryseobacterium endalhagicum. Next base: position 735,720 of record NZ_JAELVM010000002.1, read on the forward strand.
TGTATACCAGCAATCTTACAGGAACAAGCGCCAAATTAAACTGGTCGGCAGTAGGAACCAATACGTATGATATAGATTATAAAACAGCAGCTTCTACAACATGGACGAATGCTGTAACGGCTACAACCACCACTTCAGTGACTATATCGGGATTAACCGCCGGTACAGAATATGACTGGAGAATCAGAACGAACTGCAGTGTAAAAAGTACGTATATTTTCGCTCCAAGATTCAAAAGTGAAACACCAACGACACCTACTGGTTCTACTTCACTTTCTCTGGATGGAAGCAGTGAATCCGGTGCGGCAGGAAACCTTAACTTAAGCGGATCTGCACTGTCTTTTGAAGGCTGGATCAAACCATCGTCTTTCAAATCCGGTTTTCCCTACATCTCTTCAATTATAGGAACAGAGGTAAGTACAGGAAATTCTGCTCTTTTGCGTTTAGGTGATGCCAGTCTTGCGAATAACAAACTTCAGTTCGTAATCAGCATTAACAATACATCACAGAAACTAGCGGGTACTACGGCATTAAATGCCAATACATGGTATCATGTTGCTGCTACCTATGACGGTTCTGCCATGAAAATTTATATCAATGGTGTTCTTGATGCCAGCAGATCTCAAACGGGAAACATTACTTCCAATGGAGCGTTTAATGTAGGTTATGCCTACGATAGTTCCCGTAATTTTCAGGGAAAGATAGATGAGTTCAGAGTTTGGAAAAAAGCACTGACTCAGACGGAAATCAGCCAGAATATGTGTAATGTAACCGTTCCGGCTACTTCTCTTTCGGCCTACTGGAAATTTAATGAAGGCAGCGGGTCATCTGTTCAGGACAGTTCTGGAAATGGGGTTACACTTAGTCTTACAGGAGTTGATGCTTCCAATTGGGGAACAGACTTACCTTGTGCAACGGGCACTCAAAAAATGGCTGGCGCAAGAACTCAGAAAGCGACAGGTCTTGAAGAAGTAACCGCTGAAAAGCAGATAAAATTATACCCGAATCCTTTAAGCACCTCTTCACCTCTTACCATTTCTATTCCTGAAGAATACAGCAATGGAAAATTAACGGTGTATCATTTTAACGGAGGTCTTGTAGAAACAAAAACATTGAAGGCAGGAAATAATCAGTATGATTTTTCCTGGCTGACGATGGGGAATTATATCCTGCAGTTTGAATCTCAGAACGGAGCTTTGAAACAGACAGAAAAATTAATTGTAAAATAAAACATTCGGTCACCGGGCCGGAGGCCCGGTGACCGAAATTAAAACTATACTATGAAAAGAAAATCTATCCTTGCTGCCCTGACTTTACTGGTCCTCCAGGGGGTAACTATGCTCAAAGCACAGCAGCTTAATCCTGTGGGAATATGCTATGTGGAAGTGAATAACAACAATATGCTGAATGTGGGATCTTACACCCTTCAGAATACAAACAGACAGCTTTTTGATGTGGCAATTATCTTTGCCGCCAATATCAATTATGATGTTTCCAAAAACAGAGCCTATATTTCCAGCAATAATAATGTGACGAAAGTATTGAATGATGTCAACACCTACGTCCGTCCGTTACAGCAAAAAGGAATTAAAGTCCTTCTGGATATCCTTGGAAACCACCAGGGAGCGGGAATTTCCAATTTTCCTACCAGAGAAGCCGCCCGTGACTTTGCTTTACAGATCGCTCATACCGTATATACCTATGGTTTGGATGGAGTAGACCTTGATGATGAGTACGCAGGATATGGAAACAACGGGACAGGCCAGCCAAACAGCAGCTCTTTCGTTATGCTTTTACAGGAGCTTAAACTGGCCATGCCGGATAAGCTGATTACTTTTTATTATTTAGGACCTGCTACTTCAAGACAAAGCTATAACGGAGATATGGCAGGAAATTATATCGACTACAGCTGGAATGCCTATTATGGTACTTATAGTGCACCTTCCGTACCGCCTCTTCCTAATGCTAAACTTTCTGCGGCGGCTACATGGATAAAAAACAGCAATCCTCAATCGACCTCTGTGGCAACTCTTTCCACTTTAGCCACCAACACCATAAATGATGGGTACGGAGTGTTTATGTGGTATGATCTTAATGGCGTGGATAATGCAAGTTATTTGAGTACAGGATCCAATATTCTTTACAATGAAAACACCCAGCTTACAGGCTCTTTGTATTCCTGGAGCCAGGGAACAGCGTGTGATCCGCCTCTTGGACTTGAAGCTGCTAATCTTACCGGAACTTCAGCTACATTGAAATGGACTTCAAACAGTTCTGTAACCTATAATATTGATTATAAACCAGCCAGTTCGACAACGTGGACGAATGCATCCAGTAATTATTCAGGAAACAGTATTGTCATCAACGGTTTGACCGCCAATACACAATACGACTGGAGAATACAGACCAATTGTTCTGCCACCCTTACAAGTACGTATTTATTTGCCCCAAGATTCAATTCGGGAAACGGCTGTGCAATGCCGTCCGGCCTGAAATCTGAAAGTTTTCTGGGAACTACGACCAAAGTTTCCTGGGATGCGGTAGCAAGCGCTTCTTCATACAATTTACAGTATAAAACAGCGGCTGCAACAACCTGGACGGATGTTCCGAATATTTCTACGAACTCTTACACATTACCGGGCCTGACCGAAAACACCAATTATGTATGGAAAGTACAGGCAGTCTGCAGTGCAGCAACTACCAGTGCATACAGCGCAGAAACGCCTTTTAACAGTGGGTTTGCTCCTGTTCAAAGTCCCGGTGCAAGATCCCTTTCTTTCAACGGAAGCAGCCATTATCTGAATGCGGGACAGTTTAATTTAAGCGGGAATGCTCTAAGTTTTGAAGGATGGGTAAAAGTAAATGCCTTTAAAACAGGCTTTCCCTATATTTCATCGGTGATGGGTATCGAGGTAGGAGACAGCAATTCTGCAATCCTCAGATTCGGAGACGGAAACCTTGCGAATAATAAGCTGCAGTTCATTCTAAGTTTCGGATCGGCACAGGTAAAACTTAATGCTGCTACAGGATTAAACACCAATACATGGTATCACATCGCGGCTACTTACGACGGAGCATCAATGAAGCTTTATATCAATGGTAACCTTGACGCAAGTGTAGCAGCAACAGGAAATTTTACGGCCAACGGAATTCTCTATCTGGCCAGAAACTATGATAACTCCCGTACCCTTAACGGATTCCTGGATGAATTCAGAGTTTGGAAAAGAGCACTTACAGCCACAGAAATCCTTGCCAACAACTGTAATGTAGCTCCTAATGCTGCAGGTCTTGAAGCCAACTGGAAAATGAACGAAGGCAGCGGAAACGGTGCTTTGGATGCTACGGCAAACACGCACTTTGCTACGCTGATCAATATGTCTGCCACCAACTGGAAAACAGACATAGCCTGTGCTGCGGCACTATCTACACAGGATCTTGCTTCTGCAAAAGAAAATGTAAATCAGGTATACCCAAATCCTGTGAAAAAAGGAAATAATATCCATTTTAAGATCAATGACAGTTCTGCCGGAGAGATCGTTTTGTATGATAGGACAGGAAAGTTAGTCATGAACCAGAAAATTGATAAAAAAGATATGATCATCAGTACCCAGAAACTAGCTGCAGGAACCTATGTTTATACCATAAACTCAAAGGATAATACAGTGAAATCTTCCGGAAAACTGATCGTAGAATAAAAACTTAATCCTCAGTGGACAATAAAAAGTAGAAATAAATTAGGGGATTTTATGATGGGCAGACAGGGGGCGGTTCCGCTTTCTTGTCTGTCTGTTTTAATAGAAAAAATTATAGTTTAGATCTTAGAACGATGCTCGTCTGATATCTGATGTCTGACATCTGGTATCTGACTAAAGAAAAAATATCATAGAATAATGCAAAATATAGTAGGAATAGACATTGGGGGTTCGCATATTACCATGGCTCAGGTAGATCCGGAAAAGCGGGAGATTATTGCTTCCACGTATGTAAGAGAACATGTAGATTCATTCGGAGACCGGGAACATATTTTTTCTGCCTGGATCTCTGCGATTGAAAAAGTAACTAAAGGATTGGTGAAAGAAGATCTTCTCATAGGTATTGCAATGCCCGGCCCTTTTGATTACGAAAACGGGATCTCACTCATGCAGCAGGGGAAATTTATTGATATCTACAATGTCAATATTAAGGAGGAACTGGCGAAAAGACTGTCCGTTTCAGTTTCCCGGATTCATTTTGTGAATGATGCCGGAGCTTTTCTTGAAGGTGAAGTTTTTGGAGGCTGTGTGCAGGATTATGAAAAGATTTTCGGGGTTACTCTCGGGACAGGATTGGGATCTGCTTTTTATAACGGAGAAACAGCTTCAGATGAGGATCTTTGGGATTCCCCGTTTAAAGATTCTATCTGTGAAGATTATCTGGCGACACGGTGGTTTGTGAATCATTTTGCAGCTTTAACCGGTAAAACAATCACCGGAACCAAAGACCTGCTGGATCAGCCACAAGAGATACAGTCCAGAATCTTCGATGACTATGCAGATTCTTTTGCAGAATTTATTGTAAAATATGTGATGAACTACAATCCGGAAGTTCTGGTTATAGGCGGGAACATTGCAAAAGTGTATCCCTATTTTAAAAAGAGGTTAAATCAGCATTTAACAGAGCATAAAATCGACCTTCCTATTAAAATTTCCGCTATTTTTGAAGATGCGGCCATCCTTGGTGCTGCAGGATATGCGTTGAAGAAAGCCAGGATCAATTTAACAAAATGATATCATGAAGTCTCTATTTTCAAGTTTTTTTATTGTATTAAATATCTTTGCATTGGGGCAGGGAATTTCTCCCGCAGATTATGTAAATCCTTTAATGGGAACCCAGTCCAAACCTTCCTTATCCAATGGAAATACCTATCCGGCGATAGGCCTTCCGTGGGGAATGAACCTGTGGACACCGCAAACGGGTAAAATGGGTGACGGATGGGCTTACACCTACGATGCAGACAAAATAAAAGGGTTCAAGCAAACCCATCAGCCATCTCCCTGGATGAATGATTACGGCGCTTTTGCCATCATGCCGGGAGTGGGAAAGCTGAAATTTAAGGAGGAAGACCGTGCCAGCTGGTTCAGCCACAAAGCAGAAGTGGCAAAACCTTACAGCTACAGTGTTTATCTGGCGGATATCAATGTGACGGCAGAATTGACACCTACTGAAAGAGCCGCTTTTTTCAAATTTGATTTTCCCAAAACAGACAGCGCATACATTGTTGTGGACGCTTTAAATAAAGGATCTTACATCAAAATTCTTCCTAAAGAAAGAAAAATTTTAGGCTATACCACTAAATATTCCAGAGGGAAATACGACAATTTCAAAAATTATTTTGTCATTCAGTTTGATAAAGATTTTGATGTGACGACTACCTGGAAGGACAGTGTTTTTGTCAAAAACCAGTTGGAAATAACCAGCGACCATGCAGGAGCAGTTGTTGGATTTAAACTGAAAAATAAAGAAAGTGTGTATGCAAGAACAGCTTCCTCGTTCATCAGCTTTGAACAGGCAGAACTGAACCTGAAAAGAGAAATCGGAGGTAGAAACTTTGAACAGGTAAAAACTGAAGCTAAAAATATCTGGAACAAAACGCTGGGCCGTATTGAAGTGAAAGGCGGAACCGATCAGCAGATGAGAACCTTTTATTCCTCGCTGTACAGAACACTTTTCTTTCCTCAGAAATTATACGAAATCGATGCCCAGAACAAAATAAAACACTGGAGTCCTTACAACGGAAAGATCCTGGACGGAAGAATGTTCGCCGGAACCGGATTCTGGGATACATTCCGTGCCTTATATCCTTTCCTGAACCTTGTGTACCCGAGCATCAATGTAGAAATGCAGGAAGGTCTTGCCAATACCTTTAAAGAAGGAGGATTCCTGCCGGAATGGAGCAGTCCCGGATATTCCGATATCATGATCGGGAACAATTCCGCTTCAGTAGTTGCCGATGCTTATTTAAAAGGACTTCGCGGTTATGATATTGAAACCCTTTGGCAGGCTGTAAAACATGGAGCGAATAACGAAGGACCTATTGATGCAGTAGGCCGTAGAGGTGTAGAATATTACAATACACTGGGCTACGTTCCTTACGATGTGAAAATCAATGAAAATGCAGCCAGAACCCTGGAATATGCTTACGATGATTTTGCGATCTATCAGCTGGGAAAAGCACTGGGAAAACCGGCTTCCGAAATTGATATTTATAAAAAAAGAGCTTACAATTATAAAAATGTATTCGATCCTGAAACGGGTCTGATGCGTGGTAAAAACAAAGACGGAAAATTCCAGTCACCATTCAATCCTTTTAAATGGGGCGATGCTTTTACAGAAGGAAACAGCTGGCATTATACCTGGTCGGTTTTCCAGGATATCGACGGTTTAGCGAAATTAATGGGTGGCAAAAAGAAATTCGAGGCCAAGCTGGATGAGGTTTTCTCACTTCCGCCTGTATTCGACGACAGTTATTACGGAAGTGTGATCCATGAAATCAGAGAAATGCAGATTATGAATATGGGTCAGTATGCCCACGGAAACCAGCCGATTCAGCATATGATTTACCTGTACAACTACGCAGGAGCCCCGTACAAAACACAGTACTGGGCAAGACAGGTGATGGATAAGCTGTATTATGCAACACCGGACGGATATTGCGGAGATGAAGACAACGGCCAGACTTCCGCCTGGTATGTATTTTCAGCCTTAGGATTTTATCCTGTGACGCCGGCTACCGATCAGTATGTTCTGGGAGCACCGCTTTTCAAGGAAGCGATTATTCATCTGGAAAACGGTAAGAAAATTGAAATAAAAGCACTGGAAAACAGTGCAGACAATTTATATGTGAAATCATTAAACGTAAACCTTCGGTCTTATACCAAAAACTGGCTGAGCCACAAAGAACTGATGAATGGAGCCGTTCTGGAATTCAACATGGACAGCAAGCCGAATAAGGAAAGAGGGTCACAGGAAAAAGATTTTCCATATTCAATGTCAAAAGAATAAACAGACAAACTTTATATTTGAAAATAATTTAGAAAAGGAACAGAACTTATGAGTGCAGAGAAAACAGAAATATTCGATAAAGTAGAAAAAATGCTGGGGGAGCAGGGGTTTAGCATTGCCGCAAAAGACAGCACCAGACCCTGGGGCGGATTCTTCGTGATCGATGAAAACCAGGCGCAGGATTTTGCCAATCAGTATTTTGACGGAATTGGTGTGGAAAGCCTTAAAATAGGTGGAAAACTAAGTCCGAAGATCCTTCTTGTTGCTCCAAATGCCCGTTTGAGCTGGCAATACCATCACCGAAGAGCAGAGATCTGGCAGGTAGTGGAAGGTACAGTGGGCATCAAAACAAGCAATACGGATGAAGAAGGTGAACTGAAAGAATATCACCCAACAGATCAGATCAAGCTTCAGCAGGGAGAAAGACACCGGCTGATCGGTTTAGACGGCTGGGGTGTTGTCGCAGAGATCTGGCAGCATACGGACGCTTCTCATCCGTCAGATGAAGATGATATTGTAAGAGTACAGGATGATTTCGGAAGATAATTATCGGGAAAAATAAAAAAAGACTGTTTGGGAAAACAGTCTTTTTGTTTGTGTCAAATAACCAAAAAATCAAGTCAAATTCTTTATATATTTGTGTTTTTAGGTCTTCAAGGAGTTCTTGAGGTTATCTGGACACCGATATTTTGTTTCATCATTTTTGTTCTTGTAAACTTCCCATTTGGAATAATTATAAGTATTCTTATTGGTTAATTTTACTGGTACAAAGTAACAACATTCTAAAGTAAAATTTCTCACAAAGAGGATCGATATATATCGATGAAACTTAGATGTTTATCTATGAGAATATTGTTGTTAGATCCTTTTTCTGTAGGATTGAGCGTTGTCAGTTCATCCTGGAAATACATATGCCCAAATATGACCATAATATCATTAACAAAAAAAGAGACTGTTTTTGAGTCAGTCTCTTTGATTTGTTCAAATCTGTAGTGCAAAAAATCAACTTTGCGTGGTAAAAAAACTAGAAAGTTACATCCAGTCCCACATAAAAATTAGCCTTCATAATAGGCGCATACACCATTCCGCCATCAAAATAATTTCCAAAAGGATTTCTGAAATCCACAATGGCATTCTTCTGATAATAAGAAGTAAGGTTTTCCCCTCCTACATAAGCTCTGATCTTTTTATTGAAATTCCTTGAAATCTGTGCATTCAGTACGGCATAAGATTCAGAATAAACCGGAAGCTGGAATTCAGCCGGGTTGCCTGAAGTATTCGGAAGCCTTTGTTTTCCTACCCAGTTCAGAGTGGTATCAAAGCTCCAGAATCCTCCTTTATCGTTTTTATTCGTTGCATAGGCAAGATTCACAAAACCTCTGTGCTTGGCCATGAATGGAACCTCTCTTCTGCCGTCGATATAATCTGCCTGTACATCATAATATTTATAAGCCAGTCTTACATCAAAGTTCTTAAAAGGTGTAAAATCCCACTGGGTCTGGAAAGAGTTCGCAAAAGATTTTCCTTCCAGATTATAAAAGGTAAGCTGCTGTGGTGAGCGGTCCAGATCCACAAGAACCTGATCCTGGAAATCTGTTCTGAAAAAATCTGCAACGATCGAAGATTTTCTTCCGAAAAGTTTAAATTCCTGCTGTAAGCTGACTCCGTAATTCCATGCGATCTCCGGCTTTAAACCATAAATATCTCCACCGTTCTGAAGAATCTGAATGTTTCTGTTGGACGCAAAATACTGCTGGTTTTCTGCAAAAACATTGGCCGTTCTGAATCCTCTGCCCGCAGAAAGTCGTAAGATCGTCTGAGGCGTGAAATCATACTTGAAATTAACTCTCGGAGTAAACTGGGTTCCTGCAAGATTATGGAAATCTGCTCTGGCTCCTGCGACTAAAGTATATTTTAGCCCAGTCAATGTATATTCTGCAAAAATACCCGGAACGATCTCGTTTCTCTTCATATCATCCGTTAAATATGTTTCCTCGTAGCCGTCATACAAAAAGCTGGCTCCGGCCTTGTACTTGTGATTGGTATTCCCGATGATGCTTTCAAAAATTAAATTGGAATAATACGTATGCTGTTTTCCGGCATAATTTCTCAGTCCGAAAAAGCTGTCCTGCTGGTGATACACATATTGGTTCATCCAGCCTAAGCTCTGATAAGGCTTTCCTTTAAATACGTATCCTGTTTTATTCCAAACCTGAAATCTGGAAATATCAATTCCGACACCGTAGGCTCCCTGCTCGTCCTGAGGAAGCTTTTTATCAAAACCTATCTGTCCGGCCGTTCTCTCATCCTTGATGAAATTAATCCCGAAATGAGACCCGAATCCTGATTTTTCAAGATCATTATAATTAAGGAGATAAGCTGCATTAATCTGCGTTCCTTTCGGTCGGTCCAGGAAAGTATCGTCATTCATATCCGTATCCCCGAAAGTTCCGTTTCCATGCAGTAAAAAGGTCTGAGACCATTTATCGTTGATAGGAGAGACGCTTGTGATATTGGCTTCCGCTCTTCCGTTGAAATCCGCAAAAATATTTAATGAAGTTTCAGGTTCTTTAGCGTTTTTCAGAAGCTCTGTATTGATTTGTCCTGTGATGCTTTCATAACCGTTGGTTACAGTACTTCCTCCTTTGGTCAGCTGAATGCTTTCAATCCATCTTCCGGGAATGAAATTCAGTCCATAGGCAGAAGCAAGACCTCTGATCTCCGGGAGAAGTTCCTTCGTTAAACTGGTGTATTTCTGATCCAGCCCCAGCATTTTAAGCTGTTTGGTTCCTGTAACGGCATTGCTGAAAGAAACATCTACCGTGGCATTCGTTTCAAAACTTTCAGAAAGGTTGCAGCAGGCGGCTTTCAATAGTTCTTTTTTGTCGATATTAAAAACCAGTCCGGCTTCTTTTTTACTCAAAGCTGTGGCTGCTTTAGATCCCGTAACCACTACGCCGTCGATCTTTTTTTCGTGCTGCTCATGGTTTTCGGAAGTGGCTTCAGGCTGGGTTTCCTGATGCTCTGCATGTTTTGTCTCTTCTGTAAAGTGAACTTTTGGATTCGCTTCTCCAAAAGCAATATCCCTGTCGTACAGGCAGCATCCGGGAAGGTTTTTGTAAACTGCATCCGTGGTTTTATACTTTTCGTTGTCATGACCCGCATCGGCAATAGCTTTCAAAATTTTATCCGATGAGGTTTTTGAAGGATCAAAATGTAAGATAACGGTCTGCTTTTCTGCGCTCCATTCCGCTGAATCTGCGCCGGCTGTTTTGGCTGCTTTTTCAATTCTGGCTTTACAGGATTCGCAGTTGCCTTTTACATAAAACTCATTGTCTTTTCTTGCCTGATGCTGATGAGCTTCTGCCGCAGCAGGCTGAAGATCTCTTTCATAATGGCAGCATCCCGGAAGACCTTTGTAGGTTTCGTCGTTAGATTTAAATTTTTCGTTGTCGTGGCCAGCGTCTGCTACTTTCTTTAGGATTTCGTCTGTAGAAGTTTTAGAATCGGTTTCAAAAGTTAAAGTCTGCAGATCAACAGAATAAACCGCGGTTTTTGCGCCCGCTTTTTTGGCGGCAGTTTCTATTCTTGATTTACACATTTCACAGTTTCCTTTAACTTTAAACTGGTTCTTTGAAAGGTTTTGAGCTGATATAAACTGTACGGACAGAAGCATGAGACCAAGAATGATCTTGGAAATATATAATTTCATTTTGTTTAAAAAAGTTTAGATTAATTAAAAACGGTCCATTACAATGTATAACGGACTCTGAATGTTGTTATTAACCTATTTTAGGCGGCTGCCAGATTTCTTTTAAACGGTCTGAAAGATAAGGTGCTGAATATTGGAACTGAGGATTCTTACTGGCTTTGTAGTAAGACAGTTCCAGATGTAAATTCTTTGAAAACGGGGTTTCAATATAAGTAAAACAGGTGATGCAGGTCGAGCAGCAGTCGTCATTGCATGAAGAATGCTCTTTGTCATCCTTACTGTCTTTTGAGCTGTGATCTTTGCAGCAGTCACTTTTTTCTGACTTGGCTTTACAGCAGCTTTCCTGTGTGGTTTGTGAAAATAAGCTGTCTTTAGGAACTAAGAAAATTCCTAAACAAAATACAATGGCAAGTATATGAAACAGCTTCATCTCTGCAAAAATACGAAATTAAGACAAAGGATCACCAACTTTTAACGCACAATTGTGCCAAGGCTCTCCGTGAGCAGGGTTCAGTTTTGGTTTTGGACCTGTTGGAGCTGGTGCTGTTACCGGACCGGGAACGTTTTGTGCACTTTGAACAGGTTGTGGTGCAGGTGCAGGTGCTGGTACTGGTTTGCTGTTTAAGGGCTGACCTACCGCAATATCACATCTGTGGCCGGGCTGTCCATGAGGAGGATTCATGCCGGGAGCGGTTTTAGCCGGCTGTCCGGTTTTATCGATCTGTATTTTTCCGGCTGACATGGAATTGGCATCTAGCTTAATGGCATTGTTCGGGTTTTGGCCGGGAGCCGTCTGGATAGCTGTAGGGCTTACATTAAGAGGCTGTCCCACCGGGATATCACATCTGTGGCCAGGCTGTCCGTGCGGAGGATTCTTTATTCCCGGAACATTAGAGGAAATAGGAGCCGGGGTTGGATTGGATTGTACACCTGCCTGTTCCATCAGAGCTGTTTTAGACGTTGTATTAACGGCCACATTGGGCTGCTGAACTCCGGCATCTTCTTTTAAATAAGTAGCTTTTTCGTCTTTATTACATGAAACAGCTAATAAGGAAATGGCAATAACGCCTAAGAATGTATTTTTCATATCCAATCGGTATGAAACAAAATTAGCAAAACATTTTTAATTGTTTTGCTAATTTTATATTTATAATCAGTATTCGGGCTTAATTTTTAACCAAAAGTCTGAATCCTTCTCCGTGAACGTTGATAATTTCCAATCCTTCATCGTCTTTTAACAGCTTACGAAGCTTCGCGATATACACGTCCATACTTCTTGCGGTAAAATAATTTTCTTTCTTCCAGATTTTTCTCAAAGCAAGATCTCTCGGCATGAAATCATTTCTGTGGATACAAAGAAGTTTTAACAGTTCGTTTTCTTTTGGAGAAAGTTTGTACTCTTTGTCACCTACTTTCAATTGTCTCAGCATGGAATCGAAGAAGATATTGCTGATTTTGAACTGCTCCTGCTCTTCATTTTCCAAAGTAGAGCTTCTCTGCAGGATCGCTTTGATCTTATACAAAAGAAGTTCCGTATCAAACGGCTTGGTAATATAGTCGTCTGCACCCAGCTGATAACCTTTCAGGATATCTTCTCTCATATTTCTTGCGGTAAGGAATATGATAGGTGTGTTTTTATCGATTTTTTTTACGTCTTCCGCTAATGAAAATCCGTCTTTTTTTGGCATCATGACATCGAAAATGCAGATGTCAAATTCATTTTCTGTAAATTCTTTTAAACCCTGTTCCCCGTCTGTAGCAAGGGTTACCTCAAAGTTGTTGATCGTAAGATAATCCTTCAGCACTGCTCCAAAACTCTGATCGTCTTCTACTAATAATATTCTGTTGCTCATGATTTTAATAATTAAAAATTAATGATTAAAAATTAAGAATGAACGTTCTCACTCTATCTTCCTATATTTTGTTATTTGGTTTCTATATTTATCATTTATGATTTAGCTCATCGGCAGCTTTATCGTAAACGTACTTCCATTATCCTTGTGGGAGTCTACAATAATCTGTCCTTTATGCAGCTCTACAATTTTCTTCACGTAGGAAAGTCCCAGACCTTGGCCTTTTACATTGTGGATATTCCCGGTTTCTTCTCTGAAAAATTTTTCAAAGATCTTCGTCTTGTTCTGGGTTTCCATTCCCATTCCTTTATCAGAGATTTCGATGACATACAAATGTCCTTCATTTCTTGTCTTTACATGAATTTCCGGTGCTTCCGGTGAATATTTGTTGGCATTATCCAGTAAATTCACCAGCATATTGGAAATGTGGAATTCATCTATTTTAAAGGTGTAATGGGTCGCATTGAATTCCTGGGTCAGCGATCCGTTTCTCTGCTGTACAATAAGATTGAAAGATTCTGTCGTTCTTTTGATCAGCTCCCGTACATTAGTTTCCTTTAAAAACAGCTTCACTTCATTTCTTTCAAGCTTGGACATATTCAGAACATTTTCCACCTGCTTTTTCATTCTTAAATTTTCCTGCTTGATCAGCTCCGAATAATATTTTACCTTATCCGGGTTGGTGGCAATTTTGTCATTCGCCAAAGAATCCGTCGCCACAGAAATGGTCGCCAGAGGAGTTTTAAACTCGTGAGACATATTGTTGATAAAGTCTGTCTTCACTTCCGCCAGCTTTTTCTGCCTCATCATATAATTAATGGAAATAATATAAATTCCCAGAATGGTAAGCAATGAAAGGAATGTTCCCAGCAGCATCGGCCAGTTGTTCATCGCCAGAGAGTATTCTTTTTTAGGAAAAACCAAAGCCAGACTATATAAAGTCCGGTCCTTTGTATCCGTGAAAAGAGGATAGGAATACGTATTGTTGTCTTTTTTTTCTTTATATACTTTATTGACGACGCTTGTGAGCTTATTGTTCTTATCTGTAATTCCGTACCCGAATTTTGCAGAAATTCCTCTTATTTTTAATTCTTTTGCAATGACGGAATCCAGAATTTTATCATCTACTCTTTTTGTTATAGGTAAATTATTGCCATAAATTTTAGCAAATTCTTTTATGGTGTAATCTCCATTTTCAATATCGGTATTGATTTCTGTAGTCAGCTGTTCCGGCCTGGTAGTATCCCTTTTTACTTTGTAGGCAGCTTCATCGCTGTAAAGCGTGGTCCATTTTATAGAATCTCCTCTTTGGGAAATAGGAAGCTGTGTTTTTTCAATGATATTTTTAGAATAAATAATCTGTCTCTGGGTTCCGGAATCTTCAACCTGTTGAATGGTCGTCATAGAAGGCTGCTTACTGTTCGCAATAATATTATTCCGGAAATTTTTATTGTTTTCATTCATGTATTTTTCCACCTCAATTTCTGAAACACTTTTAGCGGTGCTTTCCAGGGCAGTATATACTTTGTTTGAAAAATCTTGTTCAAGAGCTCCGTAATAACCCTTCAGCCAATAAAATTGGAGCGTCACAAAAACAATCAGTGAGATTGTCATAAACACCGAAATTATTGGGATGAATTTATTATTCATTATTTGATTTTATATATATTGGGAAAAATGAATGTTAAAATTAATTATTTTAAGACTTGATAAACAAAAAACGAGCCAAAAAATTGTTTAATTTCTCTTAAAAGTGAGTTTTTTAACAAATATTTATGAATTTTAAATTACTTGTCCTATGGAAAGACCTCTAAATTGATTAAATGAGTAGCTTTGATAAAAATAATTACTTATGGAATCTAATATCGTTTTCAACAAAGATTTTGATGCAAGCACAGTGTATGTCATGAAAATTTATGATGCTGATGTCTCAAAAGTGTGGGATTATTTTACCAAATCTGAATTATTGGATCAATGGTGGGCTCCGAAGCCGTGGAAATGTGAAACAGTGAAGCAGGATTTTAGCGAAGGCGGAATCTGGCACTATGCCATGGTAGGTCCTGACGGCGAAAAAATGTATGGACAGGTAACCTATGGCGAGATCATGGAGCACCGCAGCTTCGACGGGGTAGATGCTTTTTGTGATGAAAAAGGGGATATCAATGAAGATTTTGCGCAGGCTAAATGGTTATTCGGGTTTACAGGAGTGGAAGAGGGAACAAAGTTGACCATTAATATTCACTTTCCTGATCCGGAATCTATGAAGAAGCAGTTGGAGATGGGCTTTGAAGAGGGGTTCAAGATGGGACTGAGCCAGCTGGAGGATTTGATTTGATAATTTGCTGATGAGTTAATGGGTTGATGTGGTGATGTGATGATTCGTTGATTTGCCAATTAGATGATGTGATAGTTTGTTGATTCTAAAGTGTTTTTTAGGTTTTGGCTAAAGCCTCATCGAGGTTTCACAAAAAAAAGACGGGCTTTAGCCCGTCCCTATTGAATTTTATATGCGTATGTGCATTTGAAATTAATAATATGATTGCTCTGAGTGATCGTTCCTGAGAAGCCCTAGATTTGTACCAATGCACATCATCCTAATTACCACATCAACCCATTAACTCATCAGCAAATCATCGCATCAACCCATCATCACATCAAATCAACTCTTCCTCCTGAAAATACTGAATAATCGCTTTTTTCATCAGAAGAGACTGTTCGTTGGGTCTTAATTCCGGAAGTTCTTCCAGTTTGTCATATTGTGGCCATCCGTCTTCGTAGTGGGTAAATTTATAGTACCCAAAAGGTTCCAGCAGTCTGCATACCGCGATGTGGATCAAATTTACTTTGTCTTCTTTTGTATATTTTTGTTGGCCGCTTCCTAGTTCCTGTAGTCCGATCAGAAATAAAAGGGTTTCAATCGGAGGATTTTTTTCGGTGTCGAAATTATCTATAAAGAACTGTTCTATTTTTTGCCAGTAATCGGACTCGTTCATAATGTTTGTCATTTACTTTCTTCAGCTTTTTTTGCATCTTCTTCTCTTGCTTTTTCAAGAAGCTGTTGCAGTTTTTTTTCTTGCTTTTCTTTAAAAATTTCCCGCTTTTCTGCCTTTCGGATTTTATCCTTTTGTATTAGATAATAAACAATAACTATTGCAAGGAATGTTAATAATAACATAATTTTATTTTTAAAGTTGAAGAAAAAATTAAAATTTATTTTTTGTCAATCTTTAACAGAAACGCATATTCCAGTGCATCTTCTTTCAATGATTCAAATCTTCCACTTGCCCCGCCGTGGCCTGAGCTCATATCGGTTTTGAATAATAAAAGATTGCTGTCGGTTTTCATCTCTCTCAGTTTTGCCGTCCATTTTGCCGGCTCCCAATACTGAACCTGCGAATCGTGAAGGCCTGTTGTGATGAGCATATGAGGATAGTCTTTCGCTTCTACATTATCGTAAGGAGAATATTCTTTCATGTACTGATAATATTCCTTGTCGTTCGGATTTCCCCATTCGTCGTATTCTCCGGTTGTTAATGGGATGGTTTCGTCCAGCATTGTGGTAACGACATCTACAAATGGAACCTGTGCTACAATCCCGTGGAAAAGGGAAGGTTCATAATTGATAACAGCGCCTACCAGAAGACCGCCGGCACTTCCGCCCATTGCAAACATATGTCTGGAAGATGTATAATTTTCTTTGATCAAATGTTTTCCGGCATCGATGAAATCAAAGAATGTATTTTTCTTAAACAGCATTTTTCCGTCTTCATACCATTCTCTGCCCAGGTATTCCCCGCCGCGGATATGCGCAATGGCGTAAATAAACCCTCTGTCTAAAATAGAAAGCCTTACATTGGAGAAACTGGCATCTACCGTATGTCCATAACTTCCATAGCCGTATAAAAGGAGTGGGGTATCTGTTGATTTTTTGGTGTCTTTATGATAAACCAGTGAGATTGGAATTCTGGTTTCACCGTCTCTGGATTCTGCCCAGATTCTTTCCGAGATATAATTTTCCGGAAGGAAATTTCCACCCAGAACTTCCTGCTGTTTCAGAAGCTGAGTTGTTTTCTCCTTCATATTATACTCGTACGTTGAGCTTGGCTGGGTCAGGGAAGTGTAGCCATAACGGAGAACCTCGGTATCAAATTCCATATTGATCCCGATGTATGTTGTATAGGTTGGATCAGAAAAAGGAAGATAATAGGCTTCCTGAGTCTTTTCATCAATGATTTTAATCTGCAGAAGTCCTTCCTCTCTTTCCTCAAGAACAAGATAGTCTCTGAAAATTTCAAAACCTTCCAGCAGTACTTCTGCACGGTGTGGAATAACGTCTACCCAGTTTTCCATTCCGCAGTTTTCAATTTTTGTTTTTACGATCTTGAAATTGATGGCGTCATCTGCATTGGTGATGATATAAAATTCATCTTCAAAATGTTCCACCGAATATTCCAGGTCATCAATTCTTGGCTGAATAATCGTCCATTCAGCAAAAACATTGTTGGAAGGAATAAATCTGTGTTCATCAGAAATCGTACTGGAGCTTGCGATGAAAATGTATTCCATGGATTTTGTCTTGAAAACATTCACATCAAAAGTATCATCCTCTTCATGGAAAATCAGGACATCTTCTGAAGAATCTGTTCCCAGCTTATGACGGTACACCTGGAAAGCACGCAGACTTTCGTCTTTTCTGATATAAAAAACATGTTCATTATCATTGGCCCAGACTGCTTTTCCGGTAGTATTCAGAATCTGATCCGAGAAAACTTCTCCCGTTTCCAGATCTTTAAAATTGATCGTGTAAATTCTGCGGCTTACATTATCCGAGGAAAAAGAAACCAGTTTGTTATTCGGAGAAACAGCAACGCTTCCCACTTCAAAATAGGTTTCACCTTCTGCCAGTATATTGACGTCAACAATAATTTCTTCTACATTGTCAAGGCTTTTATGTTTTCTGCAGAAGATAGGATATTCTTTTCCTTCTTCATAGCGTACAATATACCAGTAGCCGTTAAAAAAATAAGGAAGCGACTCGTCATCCTTTTTATAGCGGGCTTTCATCTCTTCGAAAAGCTCTTCCTGAAAAGCTTCCGTATCCTTCATCATGAATTCTTCATAGGCATTCTCTTCTTCAAGATATTGTATCACTTCCGGGTTTTCCCTTTCGTTAAGCCAGAAGTAATTATCAGTTCTTCTGTCGCCGTGTATTTCTAGTATTTTTTCTATTTTTTTTGCCTGTGGAGCTTTCATCCGGATATTTTAAATTTTGATTGGGTGTGATGAAAAGTGTTCTTCTGTTTTTTCCTCTTTTGAAAGTGGTTTACAGAAACGTTTCATTCAATATTAATTCTTGTTCAAATTTAGTTAAAAAAAAGCCATCTTTCCTGAATTGAAAAGACGGCCGTTTTTATGTTAAATATTAAAGACTATTTATGAAGGGCTTTAATATACTTTTCAAGTGCCATGGTCATGGATGGAGTTTCCTTTGTAGGAGCCATCAGGTCTACTTTTAGCCCTGCTTCTTCCGCAGCTGCCAATGTGGTATTTCCGAAAACACCGATCTTGGTTTCCTCCTGTTTGAAGTCTGGGAAATTCTGCTGTAGGGATTTGATCCCCTGCGGGCTGAAAAAGATAAGCATATCATAATCCTTAGCCTTGATATCCGTCAGGTCGCTGCATACAGTTCTGTACATGATCGCTCTTGTCCAGTCTACATTAGCAGTTTCCATTGTTTTTACGATATCCGGGCTTAAGACATCTGAAGATGGCAGAAGGTATTTTTCAGTCGGGAATTTCTTAAACAGAGGCAGAAGGTCTGCGAAGTTTTTCTCCCCAAAGCTGATCTTTCTCTTTCTATAAACAATATGTTTCTGAAGATAGTTGGCAATCGCCTCAGACTGGCAGATGTATCTCATCGTATCCGGAACCGCAAAACGCAGCTCTTCGGCAAGTCTGAAGTAATGGTCTATCGCATTTTTGCTGGTGAAAATAATTCCAGTAAACTGCGTAAGATCTATCTTCTGTGTTCTTAGTTCTTTGTTGTCAACTCCTTCGACGTGGATGAAAGGACGGAAATCAATCTTTATTTTTTCCTTCTTTGCTATATCCAGATATGGAGAAGACTCACTAGGCGCTGGTTGAGAAACCAATATAGACTTTATTCTCATCATTGACTTTTATTAAAAAAATAACAACTTCCAAAGCAGCAATAAAGGTGCAATTTGGAGGGTGCAAATATACAAAAATTTATAATACCATTTTTCGGGTAGGATGTTGTTTTTATGAAACAAATAGAAGAAAATCTTGAAAACCCCGACAAATGCGAAGAAGTAGAAATAGTAGAAAAATATTTTATTTCTGTCCACGGGGAAATAATAGTGGGTTACACACAAAATTATCAGCAAAAATGAAAGGATGAAGTAGAATTTTGTGGAGGTGAAATAGAAAATAGTCCATTTTTTACCGTCCCCAATGCTTTGGTAAAATAAAAAGCCCAGTGCCGATTTTGTTATGTAAAAAAATAAAACAGCCAGAAATGTATACCCGAATTTATTAAGCTGATAGCCCATAACCTGAAGATCGCTGATGGATTTCGGGACAATCGGGATATACTGTGAAATGAGAACAGACAAAGTAAGCGCCGTTACACATGAAGTAATGATCCAGCTGGGAAGGTTATTGCTCGCATCAAAATATTTCTGAAGCAGGAAATCTTTCAGGCTTGCATCTCTTTCTATAATATTCATCATGAAAACATACAGAAATACGCATCCTATCAATATAAAGATCACCCAGTCATTATTCTCGGGTATCCTTACGTGGTTTATAAAATTTTGTGATAACGGCAAAGGAATATTTTTTGCAAAATTATAGATTATTTTGTATAAAATAAAAAGGTTAAATAACTTATCTTTGCAAACTGAAATGAAAAAACTCGTCATCATCCCTACCTACAACGAAAAGGAAAATATTGAAAATATTATTTCCGCGGTTTTTGCATTGGAAGATGACTTTCATGTTCTGGTGGTGGATGACACTTCGCCGGATGGAACAGCTGAGATTGTAAGGGGTCTTCAAAAGAGATTTCCTCATTACCTGCACCTGTCCGTAAGACATGTAAAAGATGGTCTTGGAAAGGCTTATATCCACGGATTTAAATGGGCTATCGAAAATAAATACGATTATATTTTTGAAATGGATGCCGATTTCTCCCACAATCCCAATGATCTTCCCAAGCTTTTTGAAGCCTGTCTGAATGCGGATATGGCCATCGGATCACGATATTCAAAAGGAGTAAATGTAGTGAACTGGCCCATGGGCAGAGTGCTGCTTTCTTATTTTGCATCCAAATATGTAAGATTTATTTTAGGACTTCCAATTCATGATACCACGGCAGGATTTGTATGCTTCTCAAGGAAAGTTCTTGAAGAAATAGGACTGGATAATGTAAAACTTAAAGGCTACGGCTTTCAGATCGAAATGAAATTCAGAGCTTTTAAAAAAGGTTTCAGAATTGTAGAAGTTCCTATTATATTTACAAACAGAATTTTAGGAGAAAGCAAAATGAACGGTGGCATTATTCATGAAGCTGTATTTGGAGTATTAAATTTAAAATGGAAATCAATCATCAACAGATTATGAAAAAACTGATCTTCATTTTCGTTATGCTGTGCATGTTCTCATGTGGTGATTATGTGGACAAGCCCAAAAACCTGATCGAACCGGATGCCATGGCTGAGATCCTGGCTGATCTTGCTATTGCAGACCAGTCCATTATGGAGTATCAGAACAAAAATCTGGAAGCAGGAACAAGATTTGTGCTTAAATCCCATAAAGTAAAATCGGAAGATTTTATTGAAAGCTTCAAATATTATGTCGTTAAAGACAAAATGAAAGATATTGCTGACGACGCACAGAAAATAATTGTAAAAAAAGATCCCAAGGCGGATCAGTATATAAAAGATAAACTGAAAAACAAGGGAGACGTACCTTTTTTAAAAAGATAATTATGTTGCAGAAACGTGTTCTGTCCACAAAAACAGAACCGCTGATGAGAGAATTAAAAGAATATACGGATGAAATTTTTTAATATAGAAAAAACCTCTGAAGGAAAAGCAAGAGCCGGAGAACTTATTACCGACCACGGAAAGATCCAGACGCCCATCTTTATGCCTGTAGGAACTGTAGCAAGTGTGAAAACAGTTCATCAGAGAGAATTAAAAGAAGACATTAAAGCTCAGATTATTCTGGGTAATACATACCACCTGTATCTTCGTCCCACGATGGACACGATGCAGGAAGCAGGAGGACTGCATAAATTTATGAACTGGGATCTGCCTATCCTTACCGATTCAGGAGGGTTTCAGGTGTTTTCTCTTTCCAAAAGCAGAAAAATGTCCGAGGAAGGAGTGAAGTTCAAATCCCATATCGACGGAAGTTATCACATGTTCACCCCCGAAAAATCTATGGAAATCCAGCGACAGATCGGTGCGGATATTTTCATGGCTTTTGACGAATGTACCCCTTATCCTTGCGAATACAACCAGGCTAAAACATCCATGGAGCTTACCCACAGGTGGCTGAAAAGATGTATTGACTGGACTGAGGAAAATAAAGAAATTTACGGTCATAAGCAGAGACTTTTCCCGATTGTACAGGGTTCTACCTATTCGGATCTCAGAAAAATTTCTGCAGAAGTGATTTCAGAGGCCGGAGCAGAAGGAAATGCGATTGGCGGGCTTTCAGTAGGAGAGCCTGAAGAAGAAATGTACAGAATCACTGATGAAGTGACGGATATTCTTCCAAAAGATAAACCAAGATACCTGATGGGGGTAGGAACGCCCTGGAATATCCTTGAATCTATCGGTTTGGGAATTGATATGATGGACTGTGTAATGCCGACCAGAAATGCCCGAAATGCAATGCTTTTCACATGGCAGGGTGTGATGAATATGAAAAATGAAAAATGGAAGCAGGACTTTTCACCTCTTGACGAATTTGGAACAAGTTATGTGGACAAAGAATATTCAAAGGCTTATCTTCGTCATTTATTTGTGTCAAAAGAATATCTTGCCAAGCAGATTGCATCAGTACACAACCTTGCTTTTTACCTAGACCTTGTAAAAGTGGCTAGGGAACATATTGTGGCAGGTGATTTCTATGAGTGGAAAAAATCCATAGTGCCGGTTCTGAGACAGAGACTTTAAAATAAAGAAAGATCATGATCAAAATTGTAGACGGGTATATCATCAAAAAATATCTTGGAACATTCAGTTTCATGCTGATATTGTTGTCTATAGTGGTGCTGGTGATTGATGTACAGCAGAAGATTCCGAGGATAGAAAATGCAAAAGCTCTCGATCCGAAGCTGAATCTGATGTATTTCCTGATCCATTTTTATCCGTTCTGGATTATCAATCTCGTGGTGACGTTCCTGGCGATCCTGGTATTTATTTCCGTGATTTATTTTACATCCAGGATGGCAAACAATACGGAAATTGTAGCGATCATCAGTAGTGGTGCCAGTTTCCACAGGTTTGCAAAACCCTATCTCTATACATCACTTTTTATTGCTGCCATATCGCTTGTGGTGAACCATATGGTGCTTCCATGGGCCAATATCAAGAAAAATGAACTGGAAGCATATACTTATAATGCGGCCAACAAAGAAAAGATTCTGGGAACAGGGCCTGCATCTGCACAGTTCAGCAAAACAGAATATATCTTCGTAAATTCCTGGAACAGAAGAGAAACGAGAGGTTCAGGATTTGTCTATCAGAAATACGACAAAGCCAGAAAAATGGTGTACGAATTAAAAGCTTCCGAAGTATACTGGGATAAAGCTAAAAAACAGTTCACCCTCACCAATTATCTCGAGAAAACCATCAATAAGGATAATACGGAAAAGCTGGCCAATGGTGTCGAAATGAGGAAAAGCTACGGACATTCTCCGGAAGAGCTCTTCCCCAACGAACTTCTTGGACAGAACAAAACCACACCGGAACTTATAAAATTCATAGAAAGGGAAAAAGACAGAGGAAACAGCAACCTGAATTCTTACCTTAATGAATTTCACCAGAGAACCGCAATGCCGGTGGCTATTATTATTCTGACGTTTCTCGCGCTTTCTCTGGCTTCCCAGAAAAAAAGAGGAGGTCTTGGAGTCAATCTGGCTATAGGGATTTCCCTTGCGTTTGTTTTCGTTTTCTCCTTTGAAGCATTAAAAGTGGTTTCCGAGAACAAAAGCTTATCGCCCGCAGTTGCCATGTGGCTTCCCAATATGGTTTTCTTCCCGCTAACCCTGTATCTGTACCTGAAAAGAGCGAATCAGTAAAGGAGTTTGATCTCTTTGTGATAAAACGGTTTTAAACCGTCTCTTTCGAGCTCTATCCAGAGTTCTCCCTTTTCGTCTGCATTCCGGATAATGCCATTTTGTCTCTCTTTTTCAATTTCGAAGACAGAGATCTCATCTTTGCGGAATAAATTCAGGTTAAATAAGTCAATGATTTCCTGTTCGGACGGCATGTTTTTCAGTTTTTCTGAAAGATATTCATGGAGATTCAGTACAAAATCATCCAGGTCAAAAACCTTTCCTGTGAGCGTCAGGAGTGATCCTGCGTGCGATATTTCATTAAATTTATCCTGCAGGACATTGAACCCTGCACCTATAATGAAATAATTATTTTGGTTAATTTTTTTCTTTTCTATTAAAATCCCGACGATTTTTTTATTTTTAAGGATCATATCATTCGGCCATTTTATTTTCACGTCATGATCAGTCAAATTGGCAAGGAAGTTCCGGATCAGCACTGCGGTATAGTAATTGAATATAAAATCAGAGAGTACAAAACTTTCAGCCTTTACCGCCAGCGTGTATGCAATGTTTTTTCCGGCTGCCGCTGCCCATGTATTTCCGTATTGCCCGCGGCCTTTGGTTTGGTTGTATGTAGAGAGCCCAATAAAATCTGAATTTTCATAAAGTAAAAACTTTGAAATTTCGTCATTAGTAGAAGAGCACTCTTTTAAGTGGAATAATTGGGTCATTTAAGAAAACTTTAAGACTTTAAAGGGCTAAAAGTAAGGCTAAAGTAAAAGAAAAACAATAAATTTGCAGATTATAGATATTTTAATGAATAAAACAGCAGAAAAGCAGGCACTAATAGATAAAATTGTTGAAGCCATACAGGACGTAAAAGGAGAAGATATCATGATTTTTGATCTTTCAAAAATTGAGAATTCTGTGGCCGAAACTTTCATTATTTGCAGCGGAAACTCCAATACACAGGTTTCTGCACTGGCAGGAAGTGTCGAGAAAAAAGTAAGAAACGATCTTAAAGACAGACCTTGGCACGTAGAAGGTACAGAAAACTCCATGTGGGTTTTGGTAGATTACGTGACGGTGGTAGTGCATATCTTCCAGAAAGAAGTACGTGAGTACTATGATATTGAAGAACTTTGGGGAGATGCAGCCATTACCAAAATAGAATATGAATTTTAAATTTTAAAAAGTATAAATGAACAATAAAGGATTCAACTGGTTTTTTCCAATTGCAATCGTAGCTCTTTTGTTATTTTTCGGCTCCAATTTTTTAGGGGGCGACAGTGCAAAGTCTATTGATGAGGATGCTTTCTTCAGGGAAATGCAGGCAGGAAAGGTCCAAAACGTTATCATATACAAAGACACAGAGAAGGCTGATGTTTTCCTTACAAAAGCAGCAAAGACAGCAATGGTTAATAAAACAACCAACCCAAGCAATCCTCTTTCTGCATTCGAGATGACTCCAAAAGCAGATTTTTCTGTAAAATACGGAGATCTTCAACTTTTCCTTCAAAAATTCGATCAGATTAAAGCAGCTGATGCTAAAATCGCAACGACGAAAGATTACGGAGCCGGTAAAAATCCTTTCATGGATATCCTGGTTTCGGCCCTGATATGGATTGCTATCTTAGGACTTTTCTACTTCCTTCTTTTCAGAAAGATGGGTGGAGGCGGAGGCCCTGGAGGACAGATCTTCTCTATCGGAAAATCCAAAGCGAAGCTTTTTGACGAAAAAGAAAGAATTCAGGTAACATTTAAAGATGTTGCAGGTCTTGAAGGAGCTAAAGAAGAAGTACAGGAAGTGGTAGATTTCCTTAAGAATTCTGAGAAATACACAAAACTGGGTGGTAAAATCCCTAAAGGTGTACTATTGGTAGGTCCTCCGGGAACCGGTAAAACCTTACTGGCGAAAGCCGTTGCAGGAGAAGCCAAAGTACCGTTCTTCTCACTTTCAGGTTCAGATTTCGTAGAAATGTTCGTTGGAGTAGGTGCTTCCAGAGTGAGAGATCTTTTTGCCCAGGCAAAAGCCAAATCTCCGGCAATTATCTTCATCGATGAGATTGACGCGATCGGACGTGCAAGAGGAAAGAATAATTTCTCAGGCGGAAACGACGAAAGAGAAAATACCCTGAACCAGCTTCTTACGGAAATGGACGGTTTTGGAACAGATGTGAACGTTATCGTAATGGCTGCTACCAACAGAGCGGATATCCTGGATAAAGCTTTAATGAGAGCCGGACGTTTTGACCGTTCCATCTATGTAGATCTTCCTGAATTACACGAAAGAAGAGAAATATTTGATGTTCACCTGAAAAAAATCAAGCTTGATGATACGGTTGACAGAGATTTCCTTGCCAAGCAAACCCCTGGATTCAGTGGAGCAGATATCGCGAATGTGTGTAACGAAGCAGCACTTATTGCAGCTAGAAACAGCCACACTTCCGTTACAAAACAGGATTTCCTTGATGCGGTAGACCGAATCATCGGAGGTCTTGAAAAGAAAAATATGGCCATAAAACCATCTGAAAAGAGGAGAGTGGCTTATCATGAAGCAGGTCACGCTACGATTTCATGGCTGGTAGAACATGCAGCACCACTTTTAAAGGTAACGATTGTTCCGAGAGGACGTTCTTTAGGTGCAGCCTGGTATCTTCCGGAAGAAAGACAGCTTACCACTACTGAACAAATGCTGGACGAATTGTGTGCAACATTGGGAGGTAGAGCAGCAGAGCAGGTTATTTTTAACAATATTTCAACCGGGGCATTATCTGATCTTGAATCAGTAACGAAAAGAGCGCAGGCTATGGTTACTGTTTACGGGTTGAGTCCTAACATCGGAAATATTTCTTATTATGACAGCTCAGGACAGTCTGAGTACTCTTTCGGGAAGCCTTATTCTGAAGAAACAGCGACGAAGATTGATGCAGAGATCAAATCGATTATCGAAAATCAATACGAAAGAGCTGTAAGGATTCTTGCTGAGAACAAAGATAAACTTGATGCTCTGGCGAATAAACTTTTAGAAAAAGAAGTTATTTTCCGTGAAGATCTTGAAGATATATTCGGTAAAAGAGCGTGGGATCCTGAATTAACAGAAAGACCTGTTACCAGCACGATTTCTACGGCAAAAGAGCCGGATGAGCAGATCATTATTAAAGACAAGGAAGAAGAAAGTGAAATTCAGGCTCCGGAAAGCCCGACTCAACTATAAAATACTTCCAAAACATATTAAAAAAAACCTGACAGTCTTAGAATTGTCAGGTTTTTTCATATTTAAAGGCGGTTTTTTAGCATCTATTGTAATTTATTTCTATTTTTGTATAAAGTTGACTAAAAATAAATTAAGTTGAATTTATTCAAGAGGATTGTAAACAAACTTACCAACCAGCCTGAGGAAGAAGAAAAACAGAGTCTGGAAAAGCTCGGGGATTCGCTGAAAAATGCAGATCTCGACTATAAGTTTGCGCAATTATTTACGCATTCAGGGGGATTTTTTAATTATTGTGCGGATGAAGCGGAAGCTCTACAGACTTTAAATCAGATTGTCAAAATAGAAGGGATCAGTAATGTATTCTGCTGGGACAAGGAACTTCAGAACTTTCTGAATGTGGTAAAGATACCATACACTTCAGAAATGGACCCTTCCAATGATACTGCTTTCATCACCTGCGAGTATCTTATTGCCTACGACGGGCGGATCATGCTTTCGCACAACAACATCCTGCACTATCATTCTTCAAGACTTCCGGGTAAGATCATTATCATGGCCAATGTTTCACAGATCGTGAACAACCTGAATGATGCAATGGGTAAAATAAAAAGAAACGGAAATATCAAAAACCTTACTTCCATCAGTGGAGGGAAGTCAAGTTTAGATACTTCCTCCAATACAAATACAAAACTGTTTTTATTGCTGCTTGAAGATTAAGCATCAACTTATAAATTTTACATCTTGGACAAAAACCTTATTCAGAGAACCATTTCCGGGCTTGTTTACGTTGCCGTTATCATTCTTTGCACTACGCCGCTGGGAGCCCAGCTCATCAACAGTATCCATCCGGACCTTATCAAACAGGAATATCTGTATCACGGGCTGATCAGTCTTTTACTGCTTGTGGGGGCATGGGAATGTATCAAGATCATGAAATTCGGGAAAGGCTATGAGAAATGGATCGTACTCCCGCTTGTGGTTTTTATTTATTACGTTTTTTCCAAAAGATACTTCAACCACGATTTCTTTTTTGATTTCAGGCTGAATGAAATACTGGCCATTGTTCTGATTGTGATTGCAGTGGTGACTTTATTCAAATATCCCAACGAACTTTATTACGACAGCGGAAAGCTGATTTTTACAGTGATCTACGTGGCACTGCCTTTCAGCTTTGCCCTTGGTCTGCCTAAATTTTCCAGCTATGAAGGAACATTCTCGCTGGAAGTTCTTTTCCTGTTCATCCTGATCTGGAGCAGTGATACCTTTGCTTACCTTACCGGAAAATTTTTCGGAAAACATAAAATGGCCCCCAAAATCTCTCCAAAGAAAACCTGGGAAGGGTATGCGGGAGGAGTAGTCCTTACCTTGGTTTTATCCTACTTTATACAGCATTACCAGCCTGAGCTTCGCGGCAACTGGATGGTGGTAGGTTTCCTGGTGGCGGCATTTGCACCGTTGGGCGATCTGGTAGAAAGCCAGCTTAAAAGAAATTTCGGCGTGAAAGACAGCGGAAACATCATTCCGGGGCACGGTGGAGTGCTGGACAGACTGGACAGTTTTTTAATTTGTGTTCCTGTCGTATATTTGTACTTTATTTTAGAAAAATTTATTTAATCTCATGAAATTACATAAGGAGTCAAAAGGAACGATTACCGTAGCAACAATACTTTTTATCATCATCAGTGTGTTGGCTATCTATTTTCTTAAAATGTGGTCGTTGCTGATCATTATGCCCTTACTGATTGTTTACAGTCTGGTATTTTGGTTTTTCAGGGTTCCGGACCGTGATATTCTTGAACACAGGGAAAACGTGATCGCTCCGGTAGATGGAAAAGTAGTAATGATCAAAGAAGTGGAGGAAACGGAATTCATTAAAGGGAAAGCCATTCAGGTATCTATCTTTATGTCACCGCTTAATGTTCACATCTGCAGATATCCGGTTTCCGGAAAAGTGATCTACAAAAAATACCATCCCGGGAAATATCTGGTAGCATGGCATGAAAAATCATCTACAGAGAATGAAAGAACAACCGTTGCTGTAGAAACACCGACTAATCATCAGGTGGTTTTCAGACAGATCGCAGGATATGTGGCCAGAAGGATTGTTTTCTACTGTAATGAAGGAGATCAGGCGAAGGCCGGACATGAATTCGGGTTTATTAAATTCGGTTCAAGAATGGACGTATTTCTGCCTTTAGATACAGAAATCATCTGCAAGATCGGGGATATTACCAAAGGAGGTCTTGATGTGATCGCCAGAATGAAAGATTAAGAATACAAACATTCAAATAAAAGATAAGGAGAAATTAAGTTTTCTCCTTTTTTTGTTTCCTTATTTCTGCCGCCGAAATTGAGTTTTTACACGCACGAGTGCTATTGCGTATTTGTTCTTTTGGTATTCACTTCAGATGATCAATAATTTTGTCTGTTCCATAGACTCGCAAACCGGTCTGGAAGAAAAGGGATTTTGTAAGGTTTTATTTATTGCATACTAATTTTTTGTTTCTGAAATTAATTTAATATTTAATGGAAACTATTTTTGCGTAAATATGCTTAGGAATTATACAGATTTATTTGGCCTTCAAATAGCATAATACCTTATTAAAAAACACACCTCTTCACACTTCATTATTCCTAGAATAGCAGACAAATCAACCGTTCTGCGGCTTTACTATATGTCTTAATGAATATTAATATGAATTCAGACCGCTCTGATTGTGTCAAAGGCAACCTGAGCATTGATAGTACAAAAACATAAAAAAACAGAAGTAAGATGATTTTTAAATTTTTCTTTAAAATGGTCAGCGATGAAGTTGAAAGAATTGATAATGAATATGAACGTAATTATCTCAACCTGATTAACAGGTATCTGTTATTTCTTTTCCTGCTGTTTCTTTTCTACTCGGTTTTTATCATCATTTTTTTCGGCGATGCGGTGATATCTACATTTCTGACCCTGACTACCTTTGTATGGTTTTTCCTTATGGTGCTCAAAGGTAAAACCGGCAGGTACAGAAAACGCCTGAAAGCAATTGTTGTTTTTGTCTTTATTTTACTGGTGTTTATCGTGAGCTTTTTTCATATTTACACCTTCAAAAACGCCGGTGTGGAATATTTTTATTTTTCACTGCTGTTTGCCATCCCGTTCTTTTTCAATTATAAAGAAGAGTCTCTGAAGATCCTGTGGGTGGCTTTTATCATCAGCATTAATTTTATTGCCTGTCTGTATTTTGACTTTGATTTTATGCCTAAAAGCAGATTCTTTGAAGAAGGAGATTTCAAAACAGTCAAGCTGCTCAATATTTTATTCTCCATTATCTCGTTTCTGATGGATATTTCTTTTATTACCCAAAAAGACGATCTCATTTATGGGCTTATTGAAGATACAAAGCTGAAAAGTTCTACGATAGAAGATTTACAGAAAACCAATACAGGCCTTCTTAAACAGCAGATGCTGATCAATCATCTTACAGAAGAAAATATCCGGGAGATCTATAATCTTGCTGAAAATAACTCGCCTATGTTTTTTGAAAAATTTCAGGTGTTTTTTCCGCATTTTATTCCTGAAGTTCTGGCGATTAATTCCAACCTTATTCATTCCGAGCTGTATTTCTGTGCACTGATGAAAATTGATTTTGATACCAAGAAAATCGCACAGTGTACGAACAGCAGTATCAGGGCAGTAGAAAGTAAAAAATACCGGATCAGGAAGAAACTCAATATCCCATCTGAAATGAATATCAACAGTTTTATTCTCAAGATATAATTTTTTACGGCAGTGCGTAGTATTACGTACCGGTATCATCTTTTAATTCAGGTTGTTGTTGATAGATTTGTTTTCAAAAACGATGGAAAATGAATTTAAAAAAAATACACATAGGAAGCCTGGTGAAATCAAAGGTTGATGAACACTCAATGCCTGTTGAAAGAATTATGAAATTTTTCAGCTGTACGGAAGAGGAAATCGGAGAGATGTATTCGCAGGAAAGCATGGATACGCTGAAACTGCTCAGATGGAGCAAACTTCTGAGCTTTGATTTTTTCAGAATTTATACAGGCCATCTGGTGCTTTATTCGCCGCCGACAAGAAAAGATAAGGCTGTAAAGGTGGGGAATTCAAAGATTGAGTTCAGAAAAAGCATTTATACAGAGGAAGTAAAGAATTTTGTATTGAACAAAATCAAAACAGGGAAGCTTACCAGCGGAGAAGTAGTGGCGAGATACAGGATCCCGAAGACAACCCTTTATAAATGGATGAAAAAACAATAAAAAATGGCGGACTACAGACTTATTTATACAGATATTATTGCAGAGCTGTTTCCTGAGAAAGCAGATGATCCAAAAATAAAAAACAGACTGGATAATCTCAATACAACAGTTGATATTTTAAAAATGAACGTGTTGGTTTTTGGACAACCGGAATATGCTGTGGAGTTTAAAAATCAAAGACTTCGCTCCTATGATGAAGGATCGGTTCGTGAAATTCTTTCGTATCAGAACAAAAATAAACTGACCAATACGGAAACAGCCAATCATTTCAAGATCAGCAGGAATACCATTGCAAAATGGAAGGCTGTTTTCAAAGTATGATTATTTGTTTAAAACACGATTGATTATGAGTTTTAATACGCGCGCGTAGTATTGCGTAGACGATTGTACAGGAACATGAAGAGGCGTATGATATTTTTGCGTTGGATGAAAAGGCCAATTTAAAAATAACAATCATAATTATTTCGAAATGATGAAAACAAATTCTACAACAGCAAAAATCAAAGTACTGCTTATCGCTTTACTGCTGACTTTTGGACAGTTCTATTCACAAACTCATAACGGGGCAGTAGGAATCAATACCACTTCACCTAATCCCAATTCGGTGCTGGATGTGATTTCAGGCAATAATAATAAGGGAATACTTATTCCGCGTCTCACCGAAGCACAGAGAGATGCCATAACAATTAATAAACCTCAGGACGATGGACTGACGATTTATAATACTACAGAAGACTGTTTCAACTATTGGAGTCTGGCAGATGACGAATGGAAAAGCGTCTGCGGGCAGCTTGGAAAAGCCGTTTTTACCATAGACTGTTCTGCTGCGAAAGCAATGGGAACTTATGTGAAAGGAAGAGATTTAACGGCTTCAAATTATCTGAGTATCTCAGTGAATGTAACCAAAATCGGGAATTACACGATTTCCGGGACTACTCCCAACGGATATAATTTTTATGGTACAGGAACTTTTCTGAATACAGGAATTCAGACGATACGGATTGCAGGGCAGGGGAATCCTCTCAATATTCAGACAGATACGGTATCCCTGAATGCCAACGGAACTGATGTTACCTGTACTCCGCCGGTTTCTGTTACCGTTTTAAGCCCTGCAGGAACGTTTACCATGAGTTGCGGCAGTGCAACGGTAAATGGAGTGTATAAAGTAGGAACAGCTCTTGGAGCTTCCAATACAATCACCCTTCCGGTGAATGTTTCTTCATTGGGAAGTTATACTGTGACATCCAATACCGTAGACGGAATTTCGTTCAGCGGTTCCGGAACATTTACAGCCACGGGAAACCAGAATATTACTTTAAGCGGAACAGGAACCCCAACTTCCACTTCTGTAAAAACACTTACCCTTACTTCAGACAGCCAGGGCGGAGTTTCTACTACCTGTGCCGTGAATGTCATCGTAGTGATTCCTAAGAAAACAGTGCTGCATATTGGGCTGGAAACCGCTTACGGATACAGCGCCTTCACCGGACCTTCCAGAAGTCTGATGGATTCTCCGACCAATTTCGGGACTACGGCTTCCAGCATTGTAAAATATGAAGGTTTTACCCATACATCTCTTGGAAACTCACCATCTTCAGCAGCGCTTCAGACAGCACTGAACGCAAAGCCGGATATTGTGATCATTGGATATAATTACACTCCGAATGCTACAGATGCAGGTTATATTGCTTCCTACCTTAATAAAAAAGGGATTGTTATTGCGCTTACCGATGATACCGGAACCGCACAGAATTTATTCAGGGGGATATTTTCAGATCCTACGATTTCAGCATCCAATGGAGCGGGAGCAGGATCGGTTTATGCACTTTCCAATACAGATGATCCTGTGTTGAATGGTCCTTTCGGCGATGTACGCGGAAAAAACTGGGGTGAAGATGCCTCCACTACAGTTGGAATGTCGGGTCTTACAAGCGGATTTATTCCTTACAGTTATGCACAGCCCATTAACAGTACCACGGCAAGAACCGGAATTTCAGGTTTAAGAAGCAGCAGCGTGAATTTTATATGGTTTGGTGACGGAGGTTTCTTAAGTAATGAAAATGCCAACGGAAATCCCTATTCAAGCAATACCATTGAACCTTTCGTAGCACCAAGCTCAGGCGGATATTTCCCTGTTCAGAAAGCGACGTATGGATACGCAGGAAATGGGTATTCCACAGGAGGAATGCAGGTGCAGAATTCTATACTGTTTGCGAATATGATCGCATGGGCTATTAAGCAGGCAGAATTCAGCGGAATTAATACACAGTGATGAAAAAACGTTTTTAAAAGATAGCTTCGGCATGGTGAAACCATGCCGAAGCTTTTATTTTATATACTGTTTAACCTCTTCTGTAAGGCTTAAAATAGTTTCTACAGGCAGATCCTCTTCCATATCGATCAGAAGGATTTTAAATTTTTTTCTGCCGTCCTGAATCAGCAGGGGATGATCAAGCCTGTCCCCATGATAAAAACTTACGTAATGCTGTTTGTACTTTTTGCTGTAATAGAGATAACACAGCATTTTCTTTTTATACTTGAAAAAAGGAAGCCCGAAGCTTAAAGTTTCCGTAATATGTTCCGTATCAGATTCAAGGATCTTTTTGCGTAAAAACAAAAGAGTACTTCTTTCAGGCTCATCGATTCTGTAGAAGTACTCTTGTATAGGATTCATTTCAAAGAATTTAATTCAGTAAATGATTAGTCGAAATTTTGGAGTTCCACCAGTTTGTGGTACATTCCTTTCTTAGCGATCAGGTCGTGGTGTGTTCCCTGTTCCACTACGATTCCTTTCTCCATAACTACGATCCAGTCTGCTTTCTGAATGGTTGAAAGTCTGTGGGCAATCACCAGGGAAGTTCTGTTTTCCATCATTTTATCCAGCGCATCCTGAACAAATCTTTCAGATTCAGTATCCAGGGCAGAAGTGGCTTCATCCAGAATCATCACCGGAGGATTTTTCAGTACCGCTCTGGCGATAGAAACTCTCTGTTTCTGGCCGCCGGAAAGTTTATTTCCATCATCTCCGATATTGGCATCATATCCGTCAGGAAGATTGGTAATAAAAGAATCGGCGTTGGCAATTTTGGCAGCCTCCACTACCTCTTCTTTGGTAGCATCAGGTTTACCCATCAGGATGTTATTGTAAACCGAATCATTGAACAATACGGATTCCTGAGTCACCATTCCAAGTAGCTGGCGGTATTCTTTCAGTTTTAAATGTTTGATATCAACGCCATCAATTAAAATTTGTCCCTCATTCACATCATAGAATCTTGCTAAAAGGTTGGCGATCGTGGTTTTTCCACTTCCGCTCTGTCCTACAAGGGCTATCGTTTTTCCTTTTGGAATGATCAGTGAGAAATTTTTAAGGATGACATTGTCTTTATCGTAATAGAATCCAATGTTTTTGAATTCAATCTGGCTGCCAAGGGTAGCGATGGAAACCGGTTCTGCAATTTCTTCCACCTTTAAATCATAGTCAAGAACTTCAGCTACTCTTTCCAAACTTGCCATACCTCCCTGAATGGAAGAGATCGCGCTGGAAAGCTTTTTAGCAGGGTCAAGGATCTGGAAAAACATTCCGATGAACACCAGGAAAGCCTGAGGTTTCATAGTCTGCTCCTCTAAAATCTGTGTTCCGGCATACCATGTAATGATCAGAATGGTGATAGACCCGAGAAATTCGCTCATAGGAGACGCCAGTTCTCGTCTTCTGCTCATATCGATGGCATATTTCTGCCAGTTGTTCGTGGTTTCGTTGAATCTGTTCTTAAGGATTTTATCTGCATTGAAGATCTTGATCACCTTAGACGATTTCAATGTTTCGTCTACCAGTGAGAAAAGATTTCCAAGTTCTGCCTGAGCAAAATGAGCCTGTTTTTTTAAGCTTTTTCCGGTCCACGAAATCAGCCAGCCCATAATCGGGAAAACAAGCAGTGAGAACAAAGTAAGCTGCGGAGACAGTAAGAATAACGCAATCAGTGAAGAGATAATCATAAACGGAGCATTGATAATATCTACCAAAACGCCCATAATTCCGCCTTCTACACCACCGATGTCATTAGAAATCCTGGACATCATATCTCCCTTTCTCTGCTCTGTAAAGAATGATACAGGAAGCTGGAGGAATTTATTGTACATCGCAGTACGAAGATCCCTGGTAATCCCTACACGGTAATTCACCAAAAGGAAAGACCCGATGTATCTGAAAATATTTCTTAATAAGAATGAAACTCCCGTAATGGCACAAAGAACAGCTAATACATACACAGCACCGTGCTGCTCAATCTGGATCTGTACAAAATAGTACGCTTTATCTTTTATATAATTGAAATAATCGCCGAAAGCTCCGCTCCATACCGGTTCTTTTGCCTGTTTTTCAATCGTACCGAACATTAATCCCAAAATAGGAAGCATGGTTCCTACCGATAAGATATTAAGTAAGGAGTACAGAATATTGAAAAACATACTTCCGAAAAGGTATTTTTGATGCGGTTTCGCGAAATAAAGTATTCTTTGTAATGGTTTCATTCAATGAAAAATTGGATAGCAAAATTACGTAAAATTAAAGGAAAAGACGTTCTTAATCCTGTTTTACTTTAATTAATATGTTTCAATCGGTCCCGTTTTGTTACAAACGTTTGTTTAATTTTATATCATTAAAGGAATGTAGGCTAAAGAAAAAACCGCCATTCCGGCGGTTTTGATGATTATATTTCTTTAAAATTTTACTTTGTCATTATATTTCGGAGCAAAATTCTGAGGATTTAATTTTTCAAGAGTTTTTCCAACATTGTTGATAATACCCGTTAAATTATCAAAATCCACAACACTCACGTCATCACTTTCATTATGATAATGAGAAGCTTTCGTCATATCCACAGTAGAGAATGAATGGGCAATGATTTTCTTCTTCACAAAACTTACATTATCTGATCTGTAGAATAATTTTTGTGCAGCGTAAGGATCCGGATTTATTTTTAAACCGTTTGCTGCGTATTTGTTGAAAAGTTCATCAAAATCAGAAAACTCGTCACCCGTCATAAAAAGGGCATTTTTTCCGAACTGGGATTCCGTAGCCACCATTTCAAAATTGAAAAGCGCAGTCATATTATTATAAATCTTATCCAGACTGGCATCCGTAGAAATGGCTCTTGAGCCCAGCATTCCTTTTTCTTCACCGTTGAAAGCCATGAAAACCATTGAGAATTCAGGCTTTTTATTTTTGAAATAATCAGCGATACCTGCTAAAGTGGCAATTCCGCTCGCATCATCATCAGCGCCGTTGTAAATATTGTCTCCGGTTTTGTTGCTCGTTCCGATATGATCGAAATGGCCTGAGAATCCCAGATATTTATCCGTTTTTCCCTTTTTGATCCCGCAAACGTTATACACTTTCTTCCCTTCATATTCGAAAGGAATCAGATAAGAGTTTCCGGTACAGTATTCCAGATTGTTCTCTTTAAAAAGCTTGGCAATATATTCTGCAGCCTTGTCGTTTTCCGGAGTTCCGATCTCGCGGCCTTTCATTTCGTCCGAAGCCAACGTGGAAAGGATAGTGGTTACTCTTTCTTTTGAAACTTCCTGTGCGAATGTAAATACGGAGCAGAACGACAGGGCAAGGTAGGTGAGTTTTTTCATTTTTTGATACTATTTTAAAAGATCAGTCGTATTCTTAACGGAAATGTTGCATGAAATGGTATAAAATTAATTGGCCGAGCTTACATTTAAAAACTTTTGTAGTTTATATTTTCTTATCTCCCGCAGATTTCTCAGATGACACAGATTCTAATAAAAGCTTTTTAAAACATTGAGAATAAGATGATTTTTTTAAGCTGTCAATCTTAAAGCGAAGCTAAACTTAATATTCTAAAGAACTTAATCAATCTTAATGTTTAAAATTAACTTAATTTATAAATCAATGTATGTTCTGATTATGGCATAAAAAAACAGCTCCTTTCGGAACTGTTCTCACTCAAAAAATCGTTGTAAGGCTATCGAAGTCGGTCTACAGATTTCACGAGCCTCTCATCTCTGCGGATCGATACGTTTGCAATAAGCAGACATATCACCGCGATTAATGGGAAAATCGGCTCAATACCCTTCTCAGGAATTTGAATTCCTCCGGATAAGTTTAGTAACCAGTACGCCAATACACCAATCAACAAAGCGTTTATAATGATGCTGATGGTATTCAGCAAAATTTGTCTTTTCCTGTTTTTAAAACTGAAAATACTCAATGCTCCTGCCAGAACAAGGGCAATACAGCTGATATCAATCACCGGAATATTGCCGAAAACAGCAACATCCTGCCCCGTAATGAAAAGGAAAACAGCAGCCAAAACTGCCAAAAGAGTCCATATAGTCTGTATTCTCTGTAACATTGATTATTAAATACCTGGCAAAAATAACATAAATTTTGCACAATTCAAAAATTAGTGTAGATTTGCATTATACATATGTACTTGAAAACAAAAGTCACCGGACTTACTTTTCTTACTCACAATTAATTACATTTTTACATTAAGTATGTTTAACATAGAAACGTTAAGGTCAAAATCCGTAACGGAACTGACTAAAATCTTAAAAGATTTAGGCGTTAAAGTTGCTAGAAACAGCAATGATAATGATAAGATCTTTGCCGTTCTTGACTTTCAGGCTTCTAACCCTAAAGTTGCAAAAGATTATTTCAACGCCACAGAAACCAGTATGAATACTGAAGAAACACCGGCAGACAAACCTGCCAAGGCTCCTGTAAAAAAAGCAGCGCCTAAAAGACAACCTGCCAAACCGAAAGCAGAAGCCAAGGCTCCGGCAGAAGAAAAACCACAAACGGAGGAAAAAATTCAAGTGCCGGCTGCTGAAGAAATAAAGCAGGAAGAGCCAAAAGCTGAAACAGTTTCTGCCCCTGAAGAAAGCAGTGCTGCACAAGCCAAGAAAAAAAGAAAAAGAGTGGTTTCCAACACAGCCAATACAGAAACTCCTCAGGAAAGAGCAGAAGCTCCCAAAAACACACCACCACAAGAATCTGCACCGTCAGAAGAAAAGCCGAACAACCCTCAACCTCAGGCCAGATCCCAACAAAAAGGACACAACAATCCGCAGAACAGCGGAAACCAGCATAAAAACCAAAATCAGCACCAGAACCAGAATCCGAATCAAAACCAGCACAGACAAAATGCTGAAAGGACTGAGGAGCATACTGAGCACAGAAAAGAGTTCAGTTTTGATGGTATGGTAAGCATTGAAGGGGTTTTAGAGATCCTTCCGGACAACTACGGATTCCTTCGTTCATCAGATTTCAGTTATATTTCTTCTCCTGATGATGTGTATGTATCTACCGCACAGATCAGAAATTTCGGTCTGAAAACCGGAGATACCGTTAAAGGAATTGTAAGACTTCCGAAAGAAGGCGAAAAATATTTTTCTTTACTAAAACCTACAGAAGTAAACGGACGTGATCTTGCGTTCATTAAAGATCGTGTTGCTTTTGAATATTTAACGCCGCTTTTCCCTGAAGAGAAATTTAACCTGGCAGGAAATAATTCTACAATGTCTACGAGAATTGTGGATCTTTTCGCGCCTATCGGGAAAGGGCAGAGAGCAATGATCGTTGCCCAGCCTAAAACGGGTAAAACGATGCTGCTTAAAGATATTGCCAACTCTATTGCCGCCAATCATCCTGAAGTATATATGATGGTCCTTCTGATCGACGAACGTCCTGAAGAGGTTACCGATATGGAAAGAAGTGTCAATGCAGAAGTTATAGCTTCTACATTTGATGAAGCCGCTGATAAGCACGTAAAAGTGGCGAACCTTGTTTTAGCAAAGGCTCAGAGAATGGTAGAATGCGGACATGATGTGGTGATCCTTCTGGATTCTATCACGAGATTGGCCAGAGCCTATAATACCGTTACTCCGGCATCAGGAAAAGTACTTTCCGGTGGGGTAGATGCTAACGCGCTTCACAAGCCGAAGAGATTTTTCGGGGCAGCCAGAAAGATTGAAGGCGGTGGATCTTTAACGATCATCGCTACTGCATTGATTGATACCGGTTCTAAAATGGACGAAGTGATCTTTGAAGAATTCAAAGGTACGGGTAACATGGAACTTCAGCTGGACAGAAAAATTGCGAACAGAAGAATTTATCCTGCCATTGATCTTGTATCTTCAAGCACACGTAGAGATGACCTTCTTCTGGACGAAGTGACTTCCCAGAGAATGTGGATCTTCAGAAAATACCTTTCTGAAATGAATCCTGTAGAAGCCATGGAATTTGTAAATAAAAACATCAGAGGAACTTTAAATAATGAAGAATTCCTGATGTCTATGAATAAATAGATTAATTTAATTGTTTGTTAAAAAAAGCACGGGGATCGTTGATCTTCGTGCTTTTTATTTGGGCTTGAGAGGTTTTAGGGTTGGAGTGTATTAGGGTTTGAGAGTGGGAGAGTTTGAGCGTTGGAGAGTTTTAGAGTTTTAGGGTTTGAGAGTGGAGAGTTTGAGAGTTGGAGAGTTTTAAGTTTTGTAAGTTGAGATTTTTATCAATTAAGAATAACTTGGAGGTGTATTTTAGACGATGATAACCTCCCTCTTCCGGCTTCCCTCTCCCTTCCTATAAAAATTAATTCATTCTAAATCAATATATCAATGTTAAAGATTTATTAAAGTAATCCCCAGTTTTTGATTATCGCTTAAATATTGGCTAAATTTGACTATAACATTAAAAATAAAAATTATGTCATTTGAATTACCTAAATTAGGATATGCATACGATGCATTGGAGCCTACTATTGATGCAAAAACAATGGAAATTCACCATACAAAACATCACCAGGCTTATATTGACAATCTAAATAAAGCAATCGAAGGAACTGAATTGGCAGGAAAAACGATCGAAGAGATCTGCCAGACAGGAACTGATAAGCCAGCAGTAAGAAACAATGGTGGAGGACACTTTAACCACTCTTTATTCTGGGAAATTTTAACTCCGGGTGGAAGCAATGAGCCTGTAGGAAACGTAAAAGCAGCGATCGAAGCTTACGGAGGTCTTGAAAAATTCAAAACTGATTTTTCTGAAGCCGCTAAAACAAGATTCGGTTCAGGATGGGCGTGGTTAGTGAAAAATGCAGACGGTTCCGTATCTGTTTCTTCTACTCCAAACCAGGATAACCCGTTAATGCCTGTGGCAGACGTGAAAGGAACTCCGGTTCTTGGATTAGACGTTTGGGAGCACGCTTACTATCTGAACTACCAAAACAGAAGACCTGACTATGTAGCAGCGTTCTTCAGCGTAGTAAACTGGGATAAAGTAGAGGAATTATTCAACAAATAATTTTCAGCTATTATAAAAGTAAATAGGCCGTCTCAAAAAGTGAGGCGGTCTTTTTTTGAATAATTTCAACGCAAAGTTTCATACTATTTCTCCTAATTTTAAGGTAAGCAAAGAGGTGTGGCTGCGCCACTGAATAAGCGGACGTTTTATCCACACGCTTCATCGAATCAATTGAAATTGATTCTCTACTTTGCATTCCTAAAATATAAAGTATGATCTTCAAACTTTGCGTCTGATAAAACGGCTCCTTTTGACGGCAACCTTTGGATTTGTGAATTATTTCTGGGAAGCTTTTTAGACAGGCTCTTTTTTATTATACAATCTTAATCCTCTCAATTATTTTTTTGAAATCTATCTGAAAGCATCACTGCCGGAAAGGCCGTTCATTTTCAGTCCATACCTCCAGCTCACGTAAGCAAAAACCTGGTAAAGCTTATATTCAAACTTAATCCCGTAGTTTTCCCTCGGGCTGTAATCTATACCGGATTCTATAATATTCCGGTATTTTCCTGAATTGTAGTAAGAATTCCATTCACTGACAAGAAATGCATTTTTTGTTTTCAGATAAGATTCTGAATACTGGCTGATTGGTTTGGCTACTGCATTCAGAAAATAATCGAACTGGGTATCGATTACGGTAATGTCCCACTCGCCGTCTTCATTTTTAGACGGCTTCATTTCTGACTTTTCTTCATCTTTCTTGGTGTTATCCTGGGAAAAACAACTGAAAGGAATAAAGGCGAAGAAAAATACTATAATAAGATTTTTCATAACATAGAGTATTGATATAAAAAAAGCACTCAAAATGAGTGCCTAAGTTGATTTTTTATGGTTCTTTCTGAAGAATAACAAATGCAGGAAAGTGATCACTGTATCCTCCTGTAAACTGATCCCCGTTCCAGGATCTGAAAGGATAGCCTTTGTAATTCCCTTCCTTATTCACTAAATAAGGGGGAGCAAAGATCTCAGCTTTGTAAACCGAATAGTCTTTAGTCACCTGATCAGAAATTAAATTCTTCGAAACAATAATCTGGTCAAACAGGTTAGGCGCATCCTGATAGGCCAGTGAAGCAATTCCTTTCTTATATAAAGGATACATAAGATTCAGATAAGGAGTGGTTTCGTTCAGGTCTTTCGGGCTTGCCACGGCTTTTAAATGATTCTTCAGACTTGCACTTACAGGATCATCATTAAAATCTCCCATTGCAAAAAGCTTGGTAGACGGATCTGCTGTTCTGATGCTATCCATCTGCTGTTTCAGTAAAGCGGCCGCAGCATTTCTTTTGGGTAATGAAACGGCTTCACCACCTCTTCTTGAAGGCCAGTGATTCATAAAGAAAGCTACTTTTTCATTGTCAAGGAAACCTGTTACCACTAAAATATCTCTGGTATATTCTCTTTTTCCGTCATCCCCGAAAACTTTCAGTTCCTTCTTTAAAGAGTTGGTTACGGTGAATCTTCTTTTCTGATAAATCAAAGCC
The DNA here is from genome assembly GCF_016745235.1 of Chryseobacterium endalhagicum. Taxonomy (GTDB): domain Bacteria; phylum Bacteroidota; class Bacteroidia; order Flavobacteriales; family Weeksellaceae; genus Chryseobacterium; species Chryseobacterium endalhagicum. The sequence continues at coordinate 776,945 of NZ_JAELVM010000002.1, forward strand.
ACATCTATCCCTCTGTAGTCATAAGAATTGTAATGCACGATTCCGTAATCATATTTGGCAAGAACAGGCTGCTTGACAAGATCTTCAATCACCTGTCTGTTTTCTACTTCGATAAGCCCTACCACGGCAGGAGCTGTCTTAGTGTATTGTGCGCCCAGTTCGGCAATTACTTTTGCTTCGTTAGCCAGTTTTGCCTTATAGATTTTAGTATTATAATTTTTAGCACTACCCGGGGTAAATTCGTCTGCTCCGCTTTGGTATCTTACTGCTTTTTTACCCTTTAGCGCGCCGTCACTCCACGGGCCGTCATGTTTCTCTGCCTCTAAAAAACGGATGGAGTCAATGGGAATGCTTCTGTGGAAAGCCGGATTACGGATGTCTTTGGTTCCGTCTATATAATCAGCAGAACGGATGGTGTCCCAAAGGTTTTCTACATTCAAAAAGCCAACAGCAGCCACCTTTCTAAGTTTCCCCTGCTGTGCAAAAGCCATTACCGAAAAAATAACAGCCATAAAACTCATCAATCTTTTCATCCTCTTGAGTATTAAAATTAATTAAACGACAAATTTACCCCTTTTTTAATTCAAGCCATTTTAAATATTTGTAAATTTAAGACAATATAAAACAACTCTCTTACTTAATGAATCTTAAAAGAATGCAATGTTAAGAAAAAATAATGTTAAAAAAATTGGGAATTCCAAATTTTGATTAAATTTGTGCCCCCAACTTTTAAAACGTTGAAAATTAAGAAGAAAAGTATTAAAAAAAAATAATATACTCATGATTAAAAAATTATCATTGGTCTCTTTATTTACTTTACTTCCTGCTTCATTCTATTTCGCGCAGACTACTGTGTTTGCGTATCTTAAGGATGCCGAAGGAAAGCCTGTTGAAAGGGCAGAAGTAGATCTTAAAGGGAGTGAGAATGATGTAACGGCTGACAAAATTGGATACTTCCAGTTTGTAGACCTGCAGCCGGGCCATTATCAAATTATGATTACGAAACCAAACTTCGAAACCAAAATGATGGAGTTTGACGTAGCAGATGAGAAAAGAAAGGATTTAGGGACTATTACCCTATATTCTGCTCTTACGAACGCAGACCAGGGCTTGGCAATTATTGATAATGATGGTGATGATGAAGACAGCAACAGCGGTCAGGCATCAACTGTAGGTTTGCTGCAGTCCTCACAGGATATCTTCAGCAGAATTGCGGCGTTTGATTTAGGGTTTTACTGGTTCCGCCCTCGTGGAATCGATGGAAGATTTGGAGAAACTATGCTTAATGGTGTCTCTATGATCAAGTCTGATAATGGTAATGTTGATTTTGGTAATTGGGGCGGTCTGAATGAGATTACCAGATATCCGGAAATTGCATCCAACCATTCTCCGTCTGAGTACGCTTTTGGTGGAAACAGCTCTGTTGTTTACAAAAATACCAAAGCCAGTGAGTATAGAAAAGGATTCCAGTTTACCCAATCGCTTACCAACAGAAATTATAGAAACAGAACCTCTTTGCGTTATAGTTCAGGAATGAACAGTAAAGGATGGGCGTTTACTGTTATGGGAGCAAGAAGATGGGCTGAAGAAGGAATTCAGGAAGGAACTTTCTATGATGCTTATGGAACCTATTTAGGGATTGAGAAAAAGTTTAGTGACAAGCATACCATGACATTCAACTTTATAGGTGCGCCCTACAGAAGATCTACCTCCAGCCCAAGTACTCAGGAAGTATATAATTACAGAGGAGTGCATTATAATTCTTACTGGGGCTATCAGGACGGAGAACAGAGAAGTGAAAGGGTAAGAAAAGGTTTTCAGCCGATATTCCAGATTCAGGATTTCTGGAAAATAAACAAGAACTCTTCACTTTGGACTTCAGTCTCTTATCAATTCGGAAAAGATAAAGGATCCCGTTTGGATTGGCAGAATGTGCAGAATCCATCTCCTACCTATTATAGAAACCTTCCAAGTTATTATGATTCTTTAGATCCTAATGCATCAGTACAAAACGCTGATGGGTCTATGACTACGGCTCAGGATGCTTATAGAACATCTTTAGCGGCCTGGCAGTCGGGAGATCCTAATGTTACACAGCTGAATTGGGACAGATTATACAGAAGAAATATGCAGCAGCCTGCTGGCAACTATTATGGTCAGTTTGGAAAAAGAGCATTATATTATCTTGTGAACGATGTAAGTGATGATAAAATCTGGAATGCTGCTACTCACTTTATACACAATTTTAATGATACCACTAAGTTCTTACTCAACGTGTCTTATCAGAATTACCGTTCTGAACAGTATAGAGAGGTAAATGATCTTCTGGGTGCAGATTTTGTACTGAACCGAGATCCGTTTGCCGCTACAAATCAGCCTGGAAAATCTGGATTATTTAATGAAGGTGAAGAAAATGTAACTAAAAAAGTAGGCGATAGAATGGGCTACGAATACATTTTTAGAAGACAGGAAGTAAAAGTAAATCCGGGTGTGAAATTCTCAACGGGGGCTTTTGACGTATTTGTTTCTGCAATGGCAGGATATTCCTCTTCCAGCAGAGAAGGTTTATCAAGACATTATTTATATAAAGATTCTTATGGAAAAGGATCTGATTACAACTATTGGAACTACGGTCTGAAAGGACAGGCTATTTATAGGCTGAACGGAAGAAATTTCTTGGTATATAACGGAGCTTATTATTCTCAGGCACCTTATCTTGAAGATTTATTTATCAACCCGCGTGTAAATGGTTCCACAGCTCCTAATGTGAAGAACATGGTGGTCAATGCGAATGACCTTAGCTATGTTATTTCTACCCCTTTCTTAAAATTAAGATTAACAGGATATCTTGTTGATACAGATAATGAAACAACTGTTCAGAGATTCTTTGCCGATGGAATTCAGTTAAATAATTCCGATGACCAGGGTGATCAGACTATTGTTCAGAGTGCTTTCGTTACTCAGGTAATGACTGATGTGAAAAAAAGGAACATGGGATTGGAACTAGGTGTGGATTTAAAAGTACTTCCTACATTATCTCTCCAGGCTCTGGCGAGTTTAGGACAGTATACCTATAAAAATGATCCGACTACTTATTTCGCTTCTGATGCTACCGGAACTTTCTCAAACGGACTTTCTTACATCAATTTAGGAAAAGCCTATATCAATAATTACCGTCAGGGAGGAACACCACAGCAAGCCTTTTCATTAGGTTTCAGATACAATAACCCTAAATATTGGTGGGTAGGAGGTAACTGGAATTATTTTGATGAAAATTATCTTGATCCATCTGCTTTAATCAGAACAGAGAGTTTCATCCAGAATAATAATTCCGGTACACCATATTCTAATTTAACGGAGTCTGAACTTAGAAGAGTATTAGAACCTACAAGATTACCTTCTTCCTTCTTCCTTAATGTGAATGCAGGTAAATCATGGGTGATAGGTAAATATTATGTTCTGATTTCCGGTACCGTTAATAATATTTTAAATAACAGAAAATATATTACAGGAGGATTTGAGCAAACCAGAAATGCAAAATTCCCTGACTTCGTTCAGGATACGGACAGAGAATTTACCTTGTTTGGGCCTAAATACTGGTATACTCAGGGAAGATCTTATTTCGTAAATCTTCAATTTAGATTCTAATAACTACTAACTACAATTAAAATTATTTAAGATGAATAATATAAAGAAATACTTAAGTTTAGTAACGGGGATTGCATTTGCGGCAATTTCTATTACATCTTGTGTGCAGAAAGATGATTGGGAGACTCCGCCTATTAAATGTGAAAATAAATTTCCGGAACCTACGATCACAATGGCTGCTTTTAAAGCGCAGGCTCCTGCTTCAGGCTTCATTTATATCGGTACAGATCAGATTTTTGACGGATATGTGGTTTCCTCTGATGAAAGTGGAAATTTTTATAAAACGATTTCTTTCCAGGATAAACCTGAAAATCCAACTGCCGGGCTTCAGATTGAAGTGGACAGAGCAAGTAATTATGCAGATTTTCCGGTGGGGGCACACATTAGAATTAATGCCAAAGGTTTAAGACTGGGTCTGGACAGAGGAGCGGTAAAAATAGGTTCGGTGGATCCTATTTATCCTATCGGAAGAATTCCCGGAGCTTTAGTAAGCAGATATGTTGCTGGTGTTTGTAATGGCAGCGGACTTGATATTGCAACTTTAAAGCCGACAGAATTGGCTACCCTGAAAATAGCTCAGGACGAGAAATACATCAATACTTTAGTAAAAGTACCTAATGTACAGTTTTCAGCGGGAGAAATAGGGAAGAAATATATTGATTATGTGGCTGGGGCCGGTGTAGATACGGACAGAGGGATCGTAGATCAGGCTGGTAATGCAACCGTAATCAGAAACTCAGGATTTTCTACTTTTGGTTCTACATTAATTCCTGAAGGCAAAGGAGATCTTACTTTTGTGGTAAACCGTTACAATAGCTCATGGCAGATGCTGATCAGAAATCTTAAAGATGTAAACTTTACCGGAAAAAGATTCTTTTTCGAGGGCTTCGATGGAAATCTTGCAGATAACTGGGATGCTGTAAGTGTCGTGGGAGCGCAGGTTTGGAATATCCAGCAGTTTGGAAACCCAAAACCTTGTGTGGTAATGAATGGATTTGCAGGAACCAACCAAGTAAATGAAGACTGGTTGATTTCCAAGCCAATTTCTTTGAACGGATTTACTTCTGCCGTTTTATCTTTCGAAACAGACGTAAGGTATGCCGGAAATGTTCTTGAAGTTTTTGTAACAGATACTTATACAGGAGATCCTACCACAACGGCATGGACGCCTTTGTCAGCAACTATGGACCCAAACAATGCAGCATTCAATACCTGGACCAATTCAGGAGATATCAGTCTGAATGCTTTTGTAAACAAAAGTGTCCGTATTGCATTTAAATATACTTCTACAACAACAGGGGCTGCTACATGGGAGCTTGATAATGTAAAAGTTGTTGGTAACTAGTAATGATCAATACATCATATAATGGGCTGTCTTTTAAAGGCAGCCTTTTTTATGCAGAACTAATGAAGTGAACTTTGTGTGCCATGCTGAGCACATTATTGATCAATTAAAGGAAAAGCCAGTATTTGATGAGTATCCGGACGATTTTATTATAGATGAAATAGAATCAAATACTTTTTTGTAGACTTCCGGGTTTTAAAATAAAATGACTTTCATAAAGAATAGATTTTGTAATCAGAATAAAACAAAAAAAACCACCGCATCTGCAGTGGTTTATATTTTAAAAATTATTCTGTTTAGAACGAAACTTCATTCACTTCCTTGCCTCGCTGGAAATTCATTACTTTAAGGTTTCCTTTATAAGCAATACTTACCACGTTGCTCTGCTTAGGAAAAGCGCTTAAAAGAATCGTATTTTTAATCTTTAAGGTATTGATGTCCGACACTCCTCCGGTTTCAAAATATACCCATACCGTTTCTCCGCTTACCTGACTTCCGGTGAAGGTTATAGTTTTCGGAGAGCCATTGACATACACATCAAAATTATTATTTACATATTTTTTAACCTCTGCTTCAAATCCTGCTGTATTAGGATTGATTTTGATAGCATCAGAAATATGGTTGGTATTTATTTTTGTGGTAAACTTCAATGTCTTACTTCCATCTATATAATCCACTTTTGTCATTGAAGAGAAAAAGTCTACATACATAAAACTCATTAACACAAAAAATGTTAAAATTCCTGATATATATAAAAGTTTTTTCATCTTAATTAATAGATTTACAATCATACTTGCTTTATATAGGTCACAAATAATATGCCAATTAGAAATTTACATTCACAGAATACTTATCGTAAAATGCTTTAATGTGGGCAACTGCTTCATCAGCCGTATCTACCACACGGTATAAGTCAAGATCATCGTCTGCAATCATCCCTTCTTTTAACAGTGTTGCCTTGAACCAGTCCAGCAGTCCGCCCCAGAATTCACTTCCTACGAGAACAATAGGGAATTTGCCTATTTTATTGGTCTGGATAAGGGTCATCGCTTCCGTAAGTTCATCCAGGGTGCCGAAACCTCCCGGCATCACTACGAATCCCTGAGAATATTTTACAAACATTACTTTTCTCACGAAGAAGTAATCGAAGTTCATAGAATAAGATTTATTGATGTACGGGTTAAAATGCTGTTCAAACGGCAGATCAATATTCAGCCCGATAGATCTTCCCTGTGCATTGAAAGCGCCTTTATTTCCGGCTTCCATGATGCCTGGTCCGCCTCCGGTAATGATCCCGAAGCCCAGTTTGGTGATCTTTTCGGCAATCTCTACGGCCATTTCGTAATATTTACTGTCAGGCTTTAGTCTTGCAGAACCAAATATAGATACGCAAGGCCCTATTTTAGCCAGCTTTTCATAACCATCTACAAATTCAGCCATCACTTTGAAAACCATCCAGCTGTCTTTGGTAATGGTTTCGTCCCAGGTTTTCTGTCTGAGACTGTTGTGAAGCTTTGTTTCGTTAATATCAAGGGCAGGATTTACCAAACTTTCATCCCTTGTTCCATCCATTTCCATTGCAAAAATTATTTAAAATGTTTTTCGGCCTCTATTACGGATTCCGGTCTTCCCACATCTACCAGAATACTGTCGTGCACAAATCCGTGAATATGCTCAGTCTGCATCAGGTCCAGATATTCCTCCATAACAGAAAATTTGCCGGTTCTCTTTATTTTTTCAAAGATAACAGGGTTGATACAGTGAACGCCGCTGAAGGCAAGAGCTTTAAAGCCTTTATTAAATTCTGCGAGCCTCTGTTCTCCCGACTGTACATTAAGCCAGCCTCTCAAAACCAGATCATCATTGAACAAAAGTTTTCTTGAACTGTCTCTGTCTGAAACCGCTAAAGTAGCAAAATCTTTTATCTTTTGATGATATTCAACAAAGGCGTTGATATTGATATCCGTTAAAATATCAGCGTTCATGATCAGAAAATCTTCCCCGTGATCGAGGAACTTTCTAGCAAAAATCAAGCCGCCACCGGTTTCCAGCAGTTCATTGGTCTCATCCGAGATTTCAATGTTGCATCCGAAATTACTGTTTTTATTTAAAAATTCAACAATCTGATTTCCAAAATGATGGATATTGATCACAAAATCTTTTATTCCGAAGCTTTTCAGATAATTGATATTTCTTTCCAGAAGCGGTATGCCGTTCACTTTGGCCAGCGCTTTCGGATGATGGTCTGTAAACGGTTTCAGCCTTGTGCCTTTTCCGGCTGCGAAAATTAAAGCCTTCATATAGTATAGGTAATGAGTGATAAATAATGAGTAATTTCAGGAGTTGATGAATAAGTAAACCATATTACTTACTGCTCATTACCCATTGCTGATGTTCAGTTGGTGCTGTTCATCGTGGTGAAGGCTTATTTCTATACCTTCAGGATATTTTTCCTTGATGAATTGAGCAATTTTGATGGCAGAATATACAGATCTGTGCTGTCCTCCTGTACATCCGAAACTGATCTGAAGGTCTTCAAAGCCTCTTTCCAGATAGTTGTCGATGTTGATAGAGATAATGGATTTTACCAGTTCCAGGAACTTAGGCATCTCGGTATTGGTTTCAAGATATTCCTGAACGCCGATGTCATTTCCAGTCTGGGTCTTGTATTCTTCAATTCTTCCGGGATTCAAAATTCCTCTGCAGTCGAAGGTAAAGCCTCCGCCATTTCCTGAATGGTCCTTGGGAATGCCTCCTTTCTTATATGAAAAACTGTGTATGTCGATGTGTAGCATTGTTCTTTGTTTCTTTATTTGTTTTATTTAAACCATTAAGATTCTTTGGTTATGATATAAAAGCCTTCGACTCCGCTCAGGCTGACATTGCTAATACTATATGTTAATTTGTAAGTTGTCAGCCTGAGCGGAGTCGAAGGCTAACTTTTCAAGATAGTATTAATTTTAAGTTTCACGTCTTCTGAAGACAATTGCCCGATCACTTTTTTCAGTTCCGGATAATCCTCCATTTGTTCCCACGCTGCGGCAAATTCTGTGATATTCTTAATTCCTTTTTCCAGACTGGCCATAAAATGCTGCTTCCTTTGGATCAGACCTCTGAAGCCATATGCTCCCAGTACCTGCAGGAATCTCATCATCTGAACAGGTTTTACCGAATTTTTTAGTTGTTTTTTAATGTCTTCATTTTCAAATTGTCCGATATAGTATTCGAGCATTTCTTTTTTGAAATTTTCCGGAAAATCAGCTTTGGCCTGGAAAAGAAAGGAGATCACATCATACATCAGTGGACCTTTCATGGCAGACTGATAATCTATAAACGAAACTTTACGATCTTCATTCACCATAATGTTCCTTGCCTGGAAATCACGGATCATAATTCCTTTAGGTTCCAGGTTTTCAATGAGCACTGCGATTTGTTTGAATTCTTTAAGCAGTACAGATTTGCGGTATTCCAGTTCCAGGACATCAGCGACGAAGTTTTTGAAATAGTACAGATCATGAATCACAGGAAGTTCATCATAACATTCATATTCAAATGTTTTTGAGAAGTCAATTTTTCCCTGGGTTCCGATCTGAAGCTGGAAAAGTTGTTCCAGCGTTTGCTTTACCAATAATTGTACATCAGGAGACAGCCCATTTCGGGTAATAACTTCTGAAAGCGTTTCTGCTCCAAGGAATTCCTGCACATACATTTTCCTGTCATCTGAGACCGCAAAAATTTCAGGGGTATTCAGGCCCAGTTCAGAGAATATTTCAGAATAATAGAGAAAACTTTCGTTCTCGGGAATATTTTCATTGCTGGTGATAATGTATTTTCCTGAGTCGGTTTGTGCAAGGAAATTGACCCTCGCCGAACCGCTTTGAGCCAAAGTAATGAACTCAGAAGATTTTTCACCGAGATGTTTTTCAAAAAATCGTTTTGCGTTTTCGGAAGTCATAATATGAAAACAAATATACTAATTTTTTGAGTTGGAGGATTTTTGGGTTTCGGGGTACGGGATTCGGGGTGTGGGATCCGGGTTTGAGAGTTTCGGGGTTCGGGGTACGAGATGCAGGAGTCGGGGTTGTAGTAAGTCTTAAATCTGGTGTCTGAAATCTGACATCTAAAATCTAAATCAAACATTTCATACCATAAGTTTCAGCCTAATTTTTATCTTTGCATCATGCTAAAGGATTTTAAACCAGTTTTAAACATTTTGCTGAGGTTCATCGTGATCTATCTGGTGCTCCTTTTTGCGTATCAGTTTTACCTGAACGGAAGTAAGGCTGGCGGGTTGGATCCTTTTTCCAGACTGATTGCTGATCAGGTTGCTGCTATCCAGAAAGGGATTGGATATCCTACATTGCTGTATGATGATGTGAAAAATGAGCAGGTGTGGTTTTATGTAAAGAAAGTATATGTGGCAAGAATGGTGGAAGGCTGTAATGCTGTTTCTATAATGATCCTGTTTATCGCTTTTGTATTTGCATTTTATAAAGGAGCTAAAACATTTGCTTTTGCGCTGGCGGGCCTTGTTTTGCTGTATATTATAAACCTTCTCCGGATTATAGGCTTAAATATAGTGATGATAGATTATATGGACTATGGAAAAATGTTTCACGATTTTATTTTTCCGGCAGTAATCTATGGAACGGTGGTTGTTCTCTGGCTGGTCTGGATTAAATTCTTTGCTTTAAAAAATGAAAACTCTTAACTGGCTTCTCGTTATAGCAGGTATCTGCGGTCTTATCAGTATACGGATTCTGGAAGACAAAATTTTCTATGATCCCTTTCTGGGCTATTTCCATGAAGCGAATAAAAATATCGCATATCCGGCATTTGAATGGGGGAAATTAATAGCCAGCCATTTTTTCAGATTTATCCTGAATCTTATCTTTTCATGCCTGATTATTCAATGTCTTTTTAAAAACAGGCAATGGACGGTTCAGGGCGCCTTTTTAATTACAATTATCTTTATCATTACGTTCCCGATCTATCTTTACTGTATCTATGACCGGTTTGATATAGGCTATCTTTTTTCGTTTTATATGAGAAGGTTTGTGATCCAGCCACTGACCCTTCTTTTGATTGTTCCGATGTTTTATTACAGAAAGCAGTTGGAAAAAAATAAGTAAATTTTAGTGTCTGATAAAGTTCCGGGATGCGAGTTTCGTGGTCCGAACTGGCAACTAAGACACTGGTGGCTTCGGGAGCCTCAGCCGCCAGATATGAGTCGTTTATTAAATATTTTCAGATTCATCCCGGATTCTTGAAATTCGCACCCTAAAACCTGCACCTCGAAACTCTCAAACACACCCAGTATCTCGAACCCCGAACCTCGAGCCTCTCAAACCTAATCTGCGGTATGTTTATCCACACTCGTTACATTTTCCGGCGTCCACTGTACTCTTTTTACAAAATCTTTTTCGCGGACGGGGCAGTTCTGGATCTGGCAGACAGAGCACGATACAGGTTTGCAGTCATCCATATGGAAGTTAAATTCTACACTTCTCTTGGTGTTTTTGGCTAAAACGATGATCATTTTTTCCATTTCGTTATGAGCATCACGCAGGCTGTAATACCACGGCAGAGTAATATGGGCATCGATGTGAAGATTGGCTCCGAACTGCTGGATTTTCATATTGTGAACGTCTATCCATTCTGTTCTTCTGTTTTCTTCAAGAACCCTGATAATCTGGTTCAGAAGATCAGGATCCTGCTCATCCATAATGCCGCTTAAAGATTTTCTGACGATCTTATAACCTACAAAGATGATGTAGAGTCCAAAAACAAGGGCGACCACAGAATCCAGCCAGTAGATCTTAGTAAAGTAGACGATCACCAAACTGATCACCACACCTAATGTTGTCACCGTATCAGACTGCAGGTGTTTACCTGAAGAGACAAGGACCAGTGAGTTTTCTGCCTGACCTTTTTTGATGGAAATATAGCCCAGTAGATAATTAATCACAGCCGTTGCCGCAATAATCCAGATTCCAAGATCTATTTTACTCAGAGTCTTTCCTACGATAAGGCTGTTGACACCTTCATAGATGATCATAATCCCTGCAATGGCGATCAAGGCTCCTTCGATACCGGAAGTCACAAATTCCACTTTTCCGTGGCCGTAAGGGTGGTCGTCGTCTTTAGGTTTTGCAGCAAGATGAAGAGAGTAGAGGCCCATGAAGGCACTGATGACATTCACGATGCTTTCCATGGCATCAGAAAATACAGCATCGGAATTGGTGAGCTTCCAGGCAATGATTTTTCCGATGAATAAAATCACTCCGAAAGCTGCAATAAGCTTCTGAAACCCGATCTTGTCTTTAGGGGTAATGGTTTTTTTATTTTCCATAGTTTGATAAAAAAAAGAATCTCAATTCTGAGACTCTTTTTTATTTTGTTAGTTTAAACTAAGTTGTTGGCTGCTAAGTATTCTGCAATCTGTACAGCGTTCGTTGCGGCTCCTTTTCGCAGATTGTCTGCTACGATCCAGAGATTCAGCGTTTTGGGCTGTGAAAGATCCCGTCTTATCCTGCCGACGAAAACTTCGTCTTTACCTTCGGAGTACAGCGGCATTGGATATTCGTTGTTTTTTACGTTGTCCATTACTATTACGCCCGGGGTTTCGGATAGGATTTTTCTTACTTCATCAAGGTCAAACTCGTTTTCAAATTCAATATTCACGCTTTCTGAGTGTCCTCCCTGAACAGGCACTCTCACTGCAGTAGCGGTAAGATTGAAGGTATCGTCACCTAAAATTTTCTTAGGTTCTTTCATCAATTTAATCTCTTCTTTCGTGTAATCATCATCACTGAATACATCACAATGAGGAAGAGCGTTTTTGAAAATCTGATAAGGATATACTTTATCTACATTTTCATCTCCGTTTATTTCACCATTTAACTGATCCACGGCAGCTTTTCCTGTTCCCGTCACAGACTGGTATGTGGAAACAACCACTCTTTTCAGATCATATTTTTTGTTCAAAGGTCCTAAAACCATTACTAATTGAATAGTAGAACAGTTCGGGTTGGCAATGATCTTATCTTCTTTGGTCAGAACATTGGCATTGATTTCAGGAACCACCAATTTTTTGTCAGGATCCATTCTCCATGCTGAAGAATTGTCGATCACGGTAGTTCCGGCTGCTGCAAATAGAGGGGCAAATTCAAGAGAAGTAGATCCTCCGGCAGAGAAAATGGCAATATCCGGTTTGGCAGCTATAGCGTCTTTCATGCTTACAATCGTAAATTCTTCCTGTTTATACTTCACCTTCTTGCCTACAGATCTTTCGGATGCTACCGGAATTAATTCTGTTACAGGGAAGTTTCTCTCCTCCAAAACTTTAAGCATAACTTGTCCAACCATTCCTGTTGAACCGACTACAGCTACTTTCATTGATTTAATTAAAAATTTAAGGTTAAACTATTACAAAGTTATCAACTCATCATTGATACCTTGCCATTTTATTTTTTAAGCCCCAAAAACTTTCGTCCAAGGGAACGCGAATGCAAATAAACCTACCGCAATAAGACCCATGATCACAATTCCTAAAGAAATAGTATCATTGGATTTTACTTTTTTATTGATGATGGTCATCAATACGGCTGCGATCAACATAGAGAACGGGTGCTCCACATACTGGAATCTTAGATCAGCATTTTTCATTACAGATCCCATATCCAGGCCTTTTGTGAAATTAATCACCAACATAATGATCCCTATTAAAAACTGAACATGGAAAAAGATCATCGTAAAGAGTGTTATCTTCTTCAAAAATTTGTTCACTTTACCACTGAAGCCGAACATTGTCGCCAAAAGAGCAATAATAAATAATAAGGCCAAAAGAAGTTCGACATACGCGAATCCTCTGTGTGCACTAAGCAAAATCTTGTAAAAATCCATATTCAATTTTTTCTATTTTTCTAGACACAAATATAGCAAAAATCCCGGCGAAAAGCCGGGATAGATATTTATAAAATCTAATATTGTGATGTTATTAGAATCTGTAAGAAATAGATGCAGCCCATGTTCTTCCAAATCCGAAAAATACCTGGTTAGAAGAATCTAAACCTTTGTAGAAATTGGATGGATTGTTGATATAAGCATCATATTGCTGTTGAGCAGAAGACGTTACAACACCAGCTCCATTTTTGATATCTTTAAAATCACCAAGTTCTTTAACGTGGTTAGAAGATTTACCATCAGAAATATAAGTTGTATCTAGCAAGTTATAAACGTTACCTGTTACAATAAGTCTGTTTCCATTATTAAGATTAAATGTATAAGATAATCCTAAATCAAAAAGGTTATAGCTAGGCATTTTCAAAGCACCTTTCTCAGCTGCTTTAGGAATCACACCATTGTTGATAATGAAATTCTGGTCAATGTTAAATGTTCCGTACAAGTTATCTGCGTATCTCCAAGTACTAAATACGCTAAGGTTTTTAACTGGCTTTAATGTAAATCCTAAAGCAGCAGTAGTTTGTGCAGCATCAGCAACTTTAACTCCATCTAATGCAAGTTGTACTGAATTGCTGGTTGCGTTAGGAACATCTGTTAATGGAAGGTTGTTATCGTCAAATAACTCTCCTGTAGGATTATTTTTGTACTTCCAGTTACCAATTGATAGCATACCATTGAATTCTAAGTAATCTGTAACTTTATAGAATGCTTCAAATTCCATCCCCATGTGAACTTCCTGTACACCAAGTAAGTTTGCATAAGCTCTTGTCTGGTTATTAGGGTTTGATGGAGTAGGTGTTGGAATATTAATATTGGTTACTCTTTGGAATCTATCTTTCCAGGTAGTGTAATATAGGTTTACATTAGCTCTGAATGCAGAACTTCTGAATCCATATCCTAATTCTGCAGAAGCAATTTTTTCATTCTGAAGGTTAGAATTTAATACCTGTTGGTTATTAGGATATACAGCATAGTTATTAGGCTGCTTAGAGTAATAACCCATGTTAGCAAACACGTTATGCTGCTCGTTGATATTATAGTTAATACCAGCTTTTACGTTATATCCCCAAATTCCTTTAAATCCAGTTTTAGTATTAACTACTTGGTTCTGTTGTTTTGTAACACCATCCACAATCCAGTTGTCAATTCTCTGGAACTGCTGGTTGGAAAGTGATCCTTGTACGAAAGCAGAAATTGCATCATTAGAATACTCCAATTGTCCAAAAGTTCCAAGCCACAATACTTCTCCGTTAAAGTTTCTACTAGCGATTTGTGAATCATCCTTGATCGCTTTTACAAAAGGATTAGCAGAAGGCTTAGGATCGTAAGACTGTGTAACGGTATAATATGGTGCAGCGTTCAGGTTGCTGTTTTCACGATATTCCTTATTCCCCAGGAATCCTGAGATAACTCCAGGGTGGTATCCATAGTAATATCTACCGTCTAAACCTGCAGAGAAATTCCAGTTGGAATTGATTTTATGCTGGAAGTTGGTTAGGAAACCATACCAGTCGTGAGAGTTAATGTGTGATCTTCTTACAAGACCATTATTTCTTGTTGCTATACCTGGAGTTGGGTTAGCTGGAGCAGCTGTACCGGCAGCATTTGTAAAGTCCGCAATTGCAGTACCTTGATTCCATGCATAGATATCATCCCATCTGATTAAACCATCGGAATTTTTAAGTTTAGCACTGTTGATATTGTTACCATTGATGCTACCAAGGAAACCTGTTCCTCCACCTCTTCCCCAAGAAGCATATAATACAGTTGATAATTTAGATTTTTCTGAAATATTCCAATCCCAGTTAATAGATGCTACAGGCTTACTGTAGAAGTTAACAGATTGAGAATAAGTTTCTCCTTGAAGATATCCCCAGTTTGGGTTGTATCTTCTGTTTGGTTCTCCATCCTCACCATATTTAATATAGTCAGAAATTCTACTTTGGTAATTTTGCATGTGCCATTGTGGAGCACCTGTAAAAGTAAATTGGAAATCGTGTTTTTTATTTGGCTGGTAACCTAAAGCAAAATAATAGTTATATGATTCAAAATCAGTTCCGTCAACATACATTGCACCTGCCGTTCTTGACATTAAGAATGAAGTGGACCATCCGTTTGCTGATTTACCAGTGTTATATGAGAATAATGTCTTAAGGTATCCGTCATTACCAAGACCTACCGTAACATTTCCTTCTCTCTTTTTGTCTGCTGCTCTTGTCAATACGTTAATTGTACCTCCAATAGATGCAATAGCTAATTTAGAAGAACCTAAACCTCTTTGAACCTGCATTGCAGAAGTTACATCAGAAAGCCCCGCCCAGTTTGACCAATAAACAGCTCCGGATTCCATATCATTTACCGGTACACCGTTGATCATTACAGCAGTGTTGTTCATATCAAATCCACGAACGTTAACTCTACCGTCTCCAAATCCACCGCCGCCTTTAGTTGCATAAATAGATGGGGTAGTATTTAGGATTTCAGGAAATTCCTGATTTCCTAATCTTTCAACAATCTGAGCTTCTTTAATTGTTGAAACTGCTACCGGCGTTTTTCTATCTTTAGCGATATCGGCAACACCAGTTAATACAACTTGTTCAATGTCATTGGATGTTGTTTTCACTGTATCCTGAACTTGTTGAGCATAATAAACACTAGCTGTAGATAATGTAATTACTACGGATAGCATCGATTTGTTGATTAATTTCATAATCGTGAGTAATAGTTAGATTTAATTTTCTGCAAAATTCGCGAAATAAAATTTAACTAATATTAACTGTATGTTAATTTTTACTCAATCTTAATAAGATTTAACTTGTTGATTTTCAGTTTTATAAACAAAAATTGAATTTTCACATGAAGAAAATCATATTATTGAGTTTTTAACAAACAGGGGCTGTTTTTATTAAAAATACAACGCTATTTCACGGCTTTGAGACTCAAATCGATATTTTCTGCCGAGTGGGTAAGGGCTCCTGCAGAGATGTAGGTGACGCCGGTTGCGGCAATTTCCTTTAACATATCTCGGGTAATTCCGCCTGAAGCTTCAGACTCACATGAGCCGTTAATCATTTCAACAGCCTGCTTCATCATACTGACATTCATATTGTCCAGCATGATTCTGTCTACTTTTGCTTTGATGGCTTCTTTAACTTCTTCCAGGTTTCTGGTTTCAACCTCGATCTTTAGTTTCTTTTTATTCTTTTTAACGTAATCTTTTGCCATTTTTACGGCATTCGTAATACTTCCATTATAATCGATATGATTATCTTTTAGCATGATCATGTCATACAAACCGTATCTGTGGTTCGTTCCGCCGCCTATGGCAACAGCCCATTTTTCACATACTCTGAAATTAGGAGTAGTTTTTCGCGTATCTAAAAGTTTGGTCTTGCTTCCTACCAGTCGGGAATCCCAGTCGTAGGTAAGGGTCGCGATACCGCTCATTCTCTGCATGCAGTTCAGGATAAGCCGTTCTGTGGAAAGAATAGATCTTGCACTTCCGGTTACGGTTAAAGCTACATCGCCCACTTTCGCTGCTGCTCCGTCTTTGATGAAAACTTCAACTTTCAGATTTTTATCGAAAGTTTTAAAAATAATTTCAGCCAGCTCAACACCTGCCAGAATACAGTCCTGTTTTACCAGAAGCTTAGCACTCTGCTTCAGATCAGCGGGAATCGTAGAAAGGGTAGAGTGGTCACCATCCTGAATGTCTTCTTCCAGGGCGTTTTTGATGAATGTTTTTAATGCTTTATCTGTAGCGTAGCTTGGTCTTTTCATTTTTAAATGCTTTTAGGCTAGATCTTTATTATAGAATGCACCCTTGTTTACCGTCATTTCCATAGACTGGGTAATGATGAGGTGGGCAACGGTTGTCAGGTTTCTCAGTTCAGAGAGCTGAGGAGAAAGAATGGAGTAGTGGTAAATTTCATCAACAGCTGCTGCAATTTCCTGGTGTTTCTGAAGAGCCATATTCAAACGTCTGTTGCTTCGGACAATACCTACCAGGTCGCTCATCATTTCCTGAAGCTGCTTTCTGAGGTAGCTCACAATCACCATTTCATCCATGATCTTCATTCCTTCTTCATTCCATTCCGGAACGGCTTTCAGGTCATCGAAGTTGAAATTATTTTCATTGAGAAGAGCGACGGTTTTTATCGCGGCATTGTGTCCGAAAACCAAACCTTCGAGTAAGGAATTGGAGGCAAGCCTGTTCGCGCCATGCAGTCCGGAATTGGTACATTCTCCCACCGCAAAAAGGTTTTTAATGGAAGACTGTCCGTCCCTGTCTACTTCTATACCGCCCATTAAATAATGGCAGGCCGGTACTATGGGAATAAGCTGGGTAAAAGGATCAATTCCTTCTTCTTTACATTTTTTATAAATATTCGGGAAATGTTCCAGGAATCTTTCCTGGTCCATATCGCGGCAGTCAAGTCCGGCATACTCGTCTCCGGAAATTTTCATTTCATTGTCGATGGCTCTGGCTACAATATCCCTTGAGGCTAATTCTTCACGCTCATCATATTTATGCATGAATTTTTCACCTTTCTTGGTTCTTAATTTAGCACCGTCTCCACGAACGGCTTCGGAAATCAGGAAAAGCATTCCGTTAATCTTACTGTATAATGCAGTGGGATGGAACTGGTAGTACTGCATATTGGAAACCTTGCCTTTTGCACGGGCTACGAAAGCAATTCCGTCTCCGGTAGCAATGGTAGGATTGGTTGTATTCTTATAAACATGGCCTGCGCCGCCTGTAGCCACTAATGTTATTTTGGAGGTGATCTTTTTAATCGTTTTAGATTTTTCATCTAAGATATAAGCGCCGTAGCAATTGATTTCGCCCTGGCTTACTTCTTTCCCCGGAACATGGTGCTGGGTGATGATATCAATCACATAATGATGGTCAAGAATCTCGATATTCGGGCTGCTGTTGGCTGTTTCAAGAAGGGCTCTTTCGATTTCGAATCCTGTAATGTCTTTGTGGTGAACAATTCTGTTTTCAGTATGTCCGCCTTCTCTTCCTAAAGCGAATTCTCCGTTTTTCATATCGAAATTGGCTCCCCATTCTACTATCTCATTGAATCTTGTAGGGGCTTCCCTTACCACCATTTCTACTACATCGCGTTTGTTTTCTCCGTCTCCGGCGCGCATGGTATCTTCGATATGCTTTTCGAAATTATCGTTTTTAAAGTCGGTGACCACGGCCAGTCCGCCCTGTGCATATTTAGTATTGCTTTCGTCTTCGTCAGATTTTGTTACGATGATGATTTTGGCATCAGGGAGCTGTTCAGAAACTTTAATGGCATAGGAAAGTCCCGAAATGCCGGAACCAATTACTAATACATCCGCTTTTATCATAGGCTTGGTTTAGGTACGACTGTTTAAATAATTAAATAAATTTAAACAATTTTTCGTTTGGTTTTCTTACTTTTTTCATGTGTTGAAAAGCATCCTCCTCAGAACGGTAGCCTAAAGCCAGTGTTACCGTTACTTTCTCTGTGTCAGGATTGATGCTGAGGATCTCTTCGATGAGGTCCTGCCGGAAGCCTTCCATAGGGCAGGAGTCTATACTTTCAATAGCAGCAGCATACATCATATTGGCCAGTACGATATAGGATTGTTTTTCTGCCCAGTTAAAAATTTCCTCCTGTGTTTTTTGAGTGATGTGCTGATTAATGCTTTTTTTGAAAAGATCAAGCTTCTCAAGAGGCGTTTCCCTTACTTCGGAAATATGATTAAAGTAACCGTGAATATAATTATCCTCGATGGTTTTCTTCGAAATAATAACGATAAGGTGCGAGCACGTGGAAATCTGGGATGGATTATAGAAAGCCGGAATTAATTTCTGTTTCATTTCCTCACTTTCCACCACCAGAATTTTGTACGGCTGAAGTCCAAGCGAACTCGCAGACAGCTTTCCTGACTCAAGGATGTTGTGCAGAGTGTCCTGAGGAATAATCTCGTGATTAAATTTTTTCACAGAATATCTTCTGCTTAAAGCTTCCAAATAATTCATAGGACAAATTTAAGAATTGAATGCGAATAAAGTGTGTTTATAATGAAATATCTCCCATAATGCAAAGCAAAAAAAGATCACTCCAAATTTGGAGTGATCCCGGTATTAAAAAAAATAATCAATTTAAATTTATTCTCGGTTCTTCACCATGATCCAGCCTGAGAACTTGATAGGGGTATTCTTGCTGTTGTTCTCATTCCATGTGATAGAATACCAGTAGTTTCCTGTAGGAACTTTTCTGCTTCCGTTCGCGGTGCCATCCCAGGTATACTTGTTGGATTTGTCGGCCTGGAACAGTTTGTATCCATATCTGTCGAAGATTCCGATTTCCAGATTCTGTTTATTGGCAAGCGCTGAATAATCAATAGCATCATTTACGCCGTCCCCGTTCGGAGTGATCACATTGATCAGATTAGGAACAGTGATGTTGATTTGAATAGGCTCACAATCGTAGCTGTCTTTTACATATACTTTAGCCTCTCCTCTGGCAACATTAGGGAATATGTTAGAATCCTGCCACTGTACATTATCCATTGAATACTGGTAAGGCGGCGTTCCTCCGTTGACAAAAACAGTTACGGTGCTTCCTGAAATGTCAATGCTGGTCACTACCGGCTGTTCCGAAGCATATACTTTTACCGTCTGCAGTGCAATACAGTCTCCGGTTTTCAGTTTCACCCAGTAAGTGCCTACACCTACATTGTTGATCGCCTGTGTTGTTGCTCCCGTGCTCCATTCGTAACCGTTGAAACCAGGCCCGGCATCCAATGTGGTTTTGTCCTCAATACAGATGATTTTGTCTTGAAGTACGCTGGAAAGGACAGGCGCCATTACAGTAAGCGTCACTTTTGCAATGGAATAACAGCCCTGCGCATTGAACACTTTTACATATACAACTCCGCTTGGGGCTTCGTAAGTAAGGAAATTCAGAATTTCATTCGTTCCGTTGATCGCATCTGTCAGTGATTTGTAATATTTTTTAGTTGCTCCCGTTACCGTGGTTACTGCAGCATTGCTCAGATTGAATGAACCTAAGGAATGATTGCTTTCAAGGAAACAGGATCTTAGAGAAGCATCAGTGACTACAACGACAGGGTGGTGGTTCAGGGTAACTTTTGCTATGCTTATACATCCCTGAGGAGTGGTTACTTCTGCAAATAATACGGCTGCTCCTGAAGCATACGCTGTAGGGTTAGGAATCTGGTTGATTCCTGCATTCAGGTCTGCCATGGTGTTATAGAACTTATAAGTACAGCCCGGCACTGTTGTCAGAGCAGCAGTGGTAAGATCAAATGTTGCCGTACCCGCATTATTGTTATTACATCCCGTAAGTGTAGCGTCCGTCGCAGCAAATGGTGTAGGATTCAGCTGTATGACACCGTCTCCGTTATCGCAGAGTGTGGAAGTTGGATCTTTAATTACCACTTTAATGGTCGTATTCCCTGAATAGACAAAGCTGGCAGGGTTGGCAATCGGTGTTGAACTTCCCAGCACATAATAAGTGAATAAATAGTTGGCCGGATTATTAACGAACTGGTTATTGAAAGATGTTAAATCCACAGTTCCTGTACCCGTTGTAGGGTTGGTACATACAAATGGAGTAACGGTAGCGTTTAGAATAGGAACTTTATCCACAAAAACTCTTACATTCTTGATCGAGTGTCTTGCACTTGCCCCTCCGGTAGCTGCCGAAAACCCGAAATATCCCTGAGACATTCCGATAGCTGCTCCAGATGGAGCGAATGACTGGTCTGCAATAAGCACCCCGTCAATTCTTATTTTAATAATCCAGTTGGTAGGATTGGTAAGATCGGTTTCTCCGTTTACTTCTACATGTTTATAAAGAGGTCCTACGAAAGGCTGTGAACCGTTAAGATCCGGAGAGTGAAATGTACTTCCCGGGGTCATATTGTATTCAATATTGTTTCCGGCGGTATTATTGGTTCCGTAAAGAACATGTACTTTACTCATCTGGCCTTCGGTGGTATTGTTGAAGATGTCAAATCCTACCATAAGCCCGGATGCATTCCCTGGAATTCCAAGTCCGCCTCCGGAAACGAATCCAGTAGGAGGATTGGCAAGGTACCAGAACGTAAAGCCGTCTCCTCTTCCGAACTGCGTAGTTCCGTTACCATCAATTCTAAAATCAAATTCTACTTTCCATTTGTCACAATAGCTTAATGTGATGGGAGTAGCCAGTTTTATGGCACCGTACAAACCGGTGTTATCTGTGGTAAGACGAATGAAATCATTATCCACGGCTGCATTGGAAACAAGGTCCCAGCCTGTGGTATTTACAGGGTTTCCCAAAAGCTGATAAGTCTGGGAAAACAGCTGCCCTGAAAAGCCGAATAAAAAAGTTAAACAATAAATGAGTAGTTTTTTTTTCATGAATGAAGGGGTTTGTGGTTATCGATATAAATATATTTATTTTGATTCAGGTTATATAATGAATAATTGTCAATTGTTTAGTTTAAATTGTCAATTTCAAATTGTTTTTTAATGATTAGTATTAATTGTTGAAAATGATTATAATTTTTTCTTGTATTGAATAAAAAAATCAATTGTTATTCTTCTTTTGATTGATATTATTAAAAAAATCACTCCATTTTTGGAGTGATTTTTAGTGAGAAGTTAGTCTCTGTTTTTTACCAATACCCATCCGGAATATTTTGTGGCGGTATTGTTTTTATCGTTTTCATTCCATGAGATAGAATACCAGTAGGTTCCTGTCAGGATTTTTTTGCCTGAAGCAGTTCCGTCCCATGTGAAGTTTCTCATTTTGTTGGCCTCATACAGTTTGTTACCGTATCTGTCGTACACTATAAACACAAGATTTTTCTTGTAAGCCAATGCAGAATAATCAATGAAGTCATTCACGTTGTCTCCGTTAGGGGTAATTGCATTGATCAGATTTGGAACCGTGATTTGTACTTCAACAGGCGTACAGTTGTAAAAATCTTTAACATATACTTTATGCTCTCCTCTGCTAAGTCCTGTGAATGTATTTGAATCCTGCCAGTCGGTTCCGTTCAGGGAGTATCTGTACGGTGGTGTACCTCCGGAAACATTTACGGTTACTGTAGTATTATTAATGTCAATACTTGTAACCACAGGATTGGCGGACGCGATAACTTTTACCAGCTGTGTCGTAATACAGTCCCCTGTCTTTAATTTTACCCAGTATAGTCCCACGCCAACGTTCTGGATAGAAGAAGTTGTAGCTCCTGTGATCCATTCGTAGCCGTCAAAGCCCGGGCCTGCATCAAGATTGGTGATTCCGTCAATACATACTATTTTGTCTTTTAAAACTGATGAATATACAGGCGGCAGTACCACAAGATTTACTTTAGCGATGGCAAAACAGCCATTGGAATCGGTTACCTTTACATAGATGGCAGTGCTTACCGACATGTATTGGGAAGGATTTACAATTTCATTGGTTCCGCTTAATGCATCAGCAGTGCTTAGATAATATTTTTTTGTAAACCCGCTGGTAAGGGTAGTCACGTTCGCAGTCGTAAGATCAAATACCGCATTGCTGATATTATCCTGAATAAAGCATGATCTCAGCGTATCGTCTCTTACCGGAGTTTCAGGGAAGAATGTCAGGGTAATTTTTGCTGTACCCGTACATCCTAGTGGAGTGGTCACTTTTACATATACAATTCCGGGAACAGAAGTGTAGGCAGCAGGATTCGTGATTTCGTTGGTGCCTGCATTCAGGTCATCCAATGTTTTGTAATATTTTTTTGTGGCACCCAGTACATCCGTTACATTCGCGGAATTAAGGTTGAATACCCCTTTCCCCAGTTTATTGTTATTACAGGTTGTTAAAGTTTTATCCAGAAGGGTAAGCGGAGCCAGTACAAGCTGTATCTTGCCGTCCGGGTTATCACATAATATGCCTGCATTATCCTTTACAATAACTGTTACCGTGGTATTTGCATTGAACTGGAAGGCTGTAGGATTGGCAATTGGTGTTCCTCCCTGAACATAGGTGAATGTATAATTTGAAGGTGTAGCTACAAACTGAGAATTGAACGTCGTTAAATTCACTGTTGCAAATCCTGTGGTAGGATTCGGACAGAAAGATTGCGTTGCTGTAGGCTGTAAAATAGGTACTTTATCCGTATAGATTTTTACATTTTTAATGGAATGTCTTGATCTTGCACCTCCCGTAGAAGATGAAAACCCAAAATATCCTACAGTCATTGCCGCTGATGTTCCGGATGGAGCAAAAGACTGATTGCAGATTAAAGTACCGTCAAGTGTTATTTTTACAATCCAGTTGGCAGGATTGGCTGGGTCAATTTCTGCTGTTACTTCAACGTGTTTATAGGTAGTTCCCTGAAAAGGTTGAGTAGTATTCAGATCGGGTGAATGGAAAGAAGACCCCGGAACATTGAAGAATTCTACATTATTGTTGTCTGTTGTATTGGGTACCTGTCCGTAAGCAACATGTACCTTGCTCATTGTATTGGAGGTCGTATTGTTGTAAGTGTCGAATCCTACAATAAAACCAACCGCATTCTGGGAAACCCCAATACCTGAACCTAATACACTGGCTACTGGCGGATTGGCCAGATACCAGAATGCGATCCCATCTCCGTTGTAATTTTGGTTGGAATCCATCCTGAAATCAAATTCAACCCTCCATTTATTGCAATATTTTAAATTTATCGGGTCATTCAGTCTGATAGAGCCGGATTTGTCGTTGGAATCCGGGGTAAGCTGAATAAAATCACCCATAACCTGAGCAGGAGAGACCATAGTCCATCCTGTAGTATTAACCGGATTTCCGGTGAGCTGATAAGTCTGAGAAAACATTCCTCCCGACAGAAAAATCAGAAAGAAAGAAATATAAGACAATAAATATTTATTCATTGAATTGGGATTACTTTTAATTAGATGCTGTAAATATATTAAATCCCAAGCAATTAATGTGTATTTAATGTTAATTTTACTAAAAATGATAGTAATATTTCAACAAATGATAGGTTAAATCAGAAAATGTCGTATGTAATGCGTATCAATTTAGATTGATTAAAAAAGAGAGTTTTCTTCCAGTCCTTCAAAGTAGGTGTCGATCTCAAGATCGGATGAAGCTGCTGCTGCTACGGCAAGCTTGTCGCAAAGCTCATTTTCAAAATGTCCCGCATGGCCTTTTATCCAGTGCATTTGGGGTGTATGCTTATTGTACATTTCGATGAATCTTTTCCAGAGATCAGGATTTTTTACATTTTTCCATCCTCTTTTGATCCATCCCGCAATCCATTTTTGGTTCACGGCGTCCGCTACATATTTGCTGTCTGTATAAATGTGGATTTCGTTCTCCGAAGATTTTAGTTTTTCCATGGCAGTAATGACGGCCAGGAGCTCCATTCTGTTATTGGTGGTTTTCCTGAAACCTTTGGAAAATGTCTTCTGATAATTCTTTTCGGGAACGCGCATGAGAATTCCATAACCTCCTTTTCCGGGATTTCCGCTGCATGCACCGTCAGTGTATATTTCTATTCTCAAGTTCTGATAGGATAAAACGAGTATAAAAATACTCCGCTGTTATTTAAATTTAAAATGGGTCCGCTTAGAACGGGAAATCATCATCGTCATCAAAATCATTCATGGAAGATCCTGAAAGTTTTGAGCTGTCCGGAAGGTCAAATGCTGCACCCGGCTGGATCGTTGTTTTAATCTTGTCAAATCCGCTTGGCTCATTGGAGCCGAAATTGGAAGGATAACCGCCCATTCCACCATCCAATGCTGCTTCAATATCCCCGAATTTTGCAAAATGTTTTAAGAATGATAATCTTACATCCGCTGTAGCACCGTTTCTGTGTTTTGCGATAATCAGCTCAGCCTGGTTCTCTGTAGGAGTTTCCTGGCCTTCTTCATCATTATCCCACACGGCAATCTTATAGTATTCAGGTCTGAAGATAAATGATACGATATCCGCATCCTGCTCAATCGCTCCGGATTCCCTAAGGTCAGAAAGCTGAGGTCTTTTTCCGGGACGTGCCTCCACACTTCGCGATAGCTGCGAAAGGGCAATAACAGGGACGTTAAGTTCTTTAGCAATGGCTTTTAATGAACGTGAGATCATGGAAATCTCCTGTTCACGGTTTCCAACTCCTTTTCCTCCGCCGCCTGCGGTCATCAGCTGAAGGTAATCCACCATGATCAGTCTTACCCCGTGCTGCATAACCAGTCTCCGGCATTTTGCACGGAAGTCGAATATCGAAAGGGAAGGCGTTTCATCGATGAAAAGAGGCGCGTTTTCCAGTTCGGATACGTTGGAGAACAGTCTCTGCCATTCCTCGTCATCCAAAGTTCCTTTTCTCAGTTTTTCGGAAGAAATTTTTGTTTCGGAAGCAATCATCCTGGTGATCAGCTGTACGGATGCCATCTCCAGAGAAAAGAGCACCATCGGGATTTTGTGGCCTACCGCAATATTTCTGGCCATGGACAGAAGGAATGCCGTTTTTCCCATCGCGGGACGGGCTGCTATAATGATGAGGTCGGAATTCTGCCAGCCTCCGGTTTCTTTGTCAATATCTCTGAATCCTGAAGGAACTCCTGAAAGTCCTTCTTTATCTTTTAGAGATTTAATAGTGTCAATAGCCTGCTTTACCAAAGAATTGGCTGTGTCGAATCCTTTTTTGATCGTTCCGTTGGTGATCTCAAAGAAGGACTGTTCGGCCTTGTCCAGAAGTTCAAATACATCGGTAGATTCTTTATACGAAGAATCAATAACATTGGCGGAAACATTGATGAGACTTCTTAAAATATATTTTTCAAGAATGACACGTACGTGGTATTCAATATGGGCAGATGAGCTTACTCCCATAGTAAGGTCGATGATATAATGATCACCGCCCGCAAGGTTTAATTTATCTTCTTTTTTTAATTCCTGAATAATCGTCATCAGATCCACAGGATGGTTTCCCTCATACAACTTTAAAATTGTGGAAAAAATTACCTGATGTCTGGGATCGTAAAATACTTCCGGAGTAAGAAGGTCAATGGAATGGTCAAGTCCCTTTTTATCAATCAAAAAAGTTCCTATTACCAGTCTTTCAAAATCTACAGCATTGGGAGGCATTTTTCCATCCGCAATAGACAGCTCTCTTGCAAAGTTTCCGTGTGTAAGGGATGATAATGTTTCTTTCTGCGCCATGATGCAAAGATAGTTTATTTACAAAAAATAATTAAAAAATAGTAACTAACAAGTTATCAGCAAACCTCTGTAAGACATAATGGACAGAAAGCAAAAGAATGTTAGTAAAAAATGCGGGGCTCAAAAATAGAAAATTTTCAATAAGTAATGTACTGTCTCGTTAAAATAATGCATAAAAAAAGACTGTCAGTTGTGACAGCCTTTTTTATAGGGTAAGAATAAGTTTATTCTTTATTCTTTAACAGTATCCATCCTGAATATTTCGTTTCGGTACTGTTCTTATCGTTTTCATTCCATGAGATCGTGTACCAGTAAGTTCCTGTAGGAAGTTTCTTGCCTGAAGCAGTTCCGTCCCATTTGTAATCTCTTATTTTGTTAGCTTCGTAAAGCTTGTTTCCATATCTGTCATACACGATAAATACAAGGTTTTTCTTATAAGATAGGGCAGAATAGTCGATTTCGTCATTCACCTTATCTCCGTTCGGAGTGATCGCGTTGATCAGGTTAGGAACGGTTACTGTGATCTGTGTAGGGTTACAGTTGTAAGAATCCTTCAGGAATATTTTGTTTTCTCCTCTAGGAAGACCGCTGAAGGTATTCGTCGCCTGCCAGTTAACACCATCAATTGAATACATATAAGGAGGAGTTCCGCCCGAAGCATTCACTGTGATTGTATTGTTGCTGATGTCTACACTTGAGATCACCGGCTGCTTGGAAGCATAAACGGTTACATTCTGAAGGGTGAAGCATTCTCCTGTTTTTAGTTTTACCCAATAAGCACCTATTCCTACGTTGTTGATCGCTTGTGTGGTTTCACCCGTGCTCCATTCGTATCCGTCAAATCCAGGACCTGCATCCAATGTAGTTTTAGCTTCTGCACAAATTGTTTTGTCTTTTAAAACTTTAGAGCTTACCGGAGGCATAACCACTAATGTGATTTTAGCAATGTCGTAGCATTGGTTGGCATTGGTTACTCTCACAAAAACTTCAGAGTTTGCCGCAAGATACATGGCCGGATTAGGAATCGGGTTAGTTTCTGCCTTGGCATCATCCAGCGTTTTGTAGAATTTCTTGGTCTGGCCTGCTACAGCTCCCACTTCAGCCTGGGTAAGATCAAACATAGCATGAGTGATATCGTTTTCAATATAACATCTCTCCACGACAACATCTCTTAAAGTTACCACCGGATGGAATGACAGAGTAATATTGGCAATGGCAGTACATCCAAATTCAGAAATTACTTTAGCATATACTGTTTTCGGAGCCGAAATATACACTGTAGGATTGGTGATTTCGTTCGTATCAGCATTCAGATCTGCAAGAGTAGGATAATATTTTTTCGTACCGCCTGTAAAAACGTCGGCGGTCGTCAGATCAAATTTTCCGGTTCCCTCGCCGTCATTGTTACATGCAAAGATCGTTGCATTTTTTACGGTTATACTGGCGTCTACAAAATTGAATTTCCCGCTTATAAAGCATTTGTTGACCACGTTGTTAGGGTCGTCAGGATCCAGATATCGGATTCTGTAGTAATAGTCAGTTGTTGCATTTACGGTTGCAATGGTTAAAGGATCATCTCCCGTCACCACATCATTAAGGTTGTCATGGTAAGTAACCTGGAAGTTAGGATTGTTACCGTTAATAATCCCGGCAGTAAGCGTGTTAAAGTTAAACTGAGAAGGCAGTCCGCACACCATAATCGTTGTTGGGTCTGTTGGTTCAGCACCCGGGATTCCCGGCGGAATAAATGGATTGGGTGCCAGGGTAGGATTATTGAACGCAGAGCTCAGCGTAGCTGTACCACCCCATATCAGTCTGAAACCGTCATCAGAGCTCTCGAAGTTATCTACAATAAGATAATAGGTTTGTCCGGCTGTTACGTTCATATAAGGGCTCCATTCTCCCACGTTTCCTGCGGTTCCGGTGCCATTAGGTGTTCCGGGAGGTGCTATGGTCAGGCTCAATCCGGTGTCTCCGTTAGGAACTCTACCTGCGTAGTTACATCGTACTGGCGTTACAAAAGTACCATTCGTATTTAAAGAAGCACATCCATTAGTAGTAGGGCCGTATACTGCAAAATCGTAATCATCCGTGTTAACGTTAGGATCGATTGTAAATGACAGTGTCCCGGATGTTGCTATTGTAAAAGTATACCATACGGAGTAATTTTCATCTCTGCCCAGGCATCCGTTTGCAGATAGGTTCTCCTCAATATTCCCATGTCCGTCAGGAGTATAGAAAATATCTGAGTTTCCACAGAGTGGAATGGCCGAACCACAGTCAGATTGTGCATAAAACACCTGCGTGATCAGTAAAATTAAAAGAAGTAATGTTTTTTTCATGTTTAAATGATTTTCGTGAAACAAGATTTGAATAAAACAAAAGTTATCAGCATTTATGTTAAAAAAAACCGCCCCGGAGAGCGGTTTTTTAGAGTTTAAAAGAGATTATTCTCTATTTTTTACCATTACCCATCCTGAGAACTTGAATGGTGTATTCTTTTTATCATTTTCATTCCATGTTACAGAATACCAGTAAGTTCCTGTAGGAATCTTTTTACCGGCCACGGTTCCGTCCCATTTGTATCCGTTTGATTTATCAGCCTGGTGGATTTTGGTTCCATATCTGTCAAAGACACTGAATATAAGACCGTTTTTCCCTGAAAGAGCTGAATAATCAATCACATCATTTACCCCGTCTCCGTTTGGAGTGATCACGTTAATAAGGTTAGGAACAACCACTGTGATCTCAATCGGTTCGCAGTCATAAGCATCTTTTACATAGACCTGATGATCTCCTCTGGAAAGATTGGTGAATACATTTGAATCCTGCCAGTTGATATTATCCAGAGAGTATTTGTATTCCGGAGCTCCTCCGATCACATTCACTGTGATGGTATTGTTTGAAATATCAATATTAGAAACTACAGGCTGCTCGGAAGCATATACTTTTACCTGCTGTAATGCGATACAGTCTCCGGTTTTCAGTTTAACCCAGTACGTTCCTACCGCTACATTATTGATAGACTGTGTAGTTGCTCCTGTGCTCCATTCGTAACCGTTGAATCCAGGTCCTGCATCCAATGTGGTCTTATCTTCAATACAGATGATCTTATCCTGAAGAACACTTGAATAAACAGGGGCAAGTACCGTTAATGTTACCTTGGCAACGGAATAACATCCCTGTGCATTGGATACTTTTACATACACTACACCGGTTGGTGCATCATAGGTTAAGAAATTCAGAATCTCATTGGTTCCGCTTACTGCATCAGCCAGAGATTTATAATATTTTTTAGTAGCGCCTACAACCGTTGTAACTAATGCATTGCTCAGATTGAATGTTCCTATTGAAGGATTTCCTTCATGGAAACAAGCTCTTAAAGAAGAGTCATTTACTGTAACCAAAGGATGGAATTTCAGCGTAATTTCAGCCGTAGCAGTACATCCGAATTCATTCGTTGCCTTTACAAAGATTTTTCCTTCCGCAGATACAAACTGATAGATGGATGGACTTGTAATTTCATTGGTCCCTGCATTCAGGTCAAACATAGTAGGGTAGTACTTTAAAACATGCGCCGGAAGGGCTCCGATCGCAGCTGTCGTAAGATCAAATACTGATGTTCCCGAATAGTTGTTGCTGCAATTCGTCAGCGTGGCATTATTTAAAGTAAAACTGGCGTCCTTGAATTTGAACTTTCCTGTAATGAAACAGCCGTTCATTGGGTTCGTCGGATTGGCAGGGTCCTGATAAACAATTCTGTAATAATAAACTGTTGTAAGGTTTGCTATTTCACTGACAACAGGATTTCCTCCTGTGATGGCGTCATTCGTATTTTTATGATATGTTACTTTGAAATTCGCACTATTCCCATTAATAATTCCGTTGCTTAGCGAAGTGAAGTTAAACTGGGTCGTAGGTGAACATACCATTACTTCATTTGGATCTGCAGGGTTAGCTGCCGGAAGTCCCGGGGTCACAAAAGGAAACGGTGCTAATGCAGGATCGTTGAATGCAGAACTTAAACTTGCAGTTCCTGTCCAGTTAAGAGAGAATCCATCCGGAGAACTTCTGAAGTTATCCACAATAAGATAATACGTTTCACCAGCCTGAACGACCATGTGAGGGCTCCATTCATTATTATTTCCTGCGTTTCCGTTGGTATTCGGCGGTGGCGGAGGAGGGATGGTTAATGATAAACCTGTATTTCCTGTAGTTGTACCACCGTAGTAATTACATCTAAGCGGTGTTACAAAAATATTGTTGTTGTGCAGAGAAGTACAGCCGTTGGTAGTAGGGCCATACACTGCGAAATCGTAGTCATCACTATTAACGTTAGGGTCAATAGTAAAAGCCAGCGTTCCTGATGTAGCTGCTGTAAAAGAATACCACACGGAAAAATGCTCATTGGCGGTGTCACTCAGACAAGAATTCGCACCAATGCCCTCCAGGATATTTCCCGGTCCGGCTGGGGTATAGGAAATATCTGAATTTCCGCAGATAGATATTGCACTAATACAGTCTGATTGAGCATATAAGATGCGCGAGCAGATGATTAGAAAAACGAGTAATGCTTTTTTCATAAAGGGGGATTTAAAAAAGACAAATATAAAAAATTATTAAAGTTAAATTAAAGTTTTTGTGATATATTTAATAGAATCAGCATATTATTGTCTAATAATTCATTTTCCTCAGCTTGGGATTTGTACCAGCCACGAGAAGAGCAACGAGTACCGTCATGCTTCCCCCAAACACCACAGACCGCACTACGCCTAATAATTTTGCCATCAGTCCGCTTTCAAACTGCCCCATTTCATTGCTGGACATGATGAATATAGAATTCACGCTCAGTACACGCCCTCTGATATGATCCGGAGTTTTAAGCTGGACAATAGTTCCGCGGATCACCACAGAAATACCGTCAAGCATTCCGCTCATCACCAGGAATATAAACGACAACCAGTATAGTTTAGACAGTCCGAAACCAATGATGCAGAGCCCGAATCCTGCCACCACAGCCAGAAGAATTTTTCCTTGATTCTTTCTTAAAGGAACCAGAGCGAGAATTGTGATGATACACATAGACCCTATATCAGAAGCCGCATTCAGCAGTCCGAAACCTTCCGCACCCGCATCTAGAATATCCGTAGCAAATACCGGAATCATAGCTACCGCACCCCCGAACAGAACCGCAAACATATCAAGGCATAAAGCCCCAAGAATTTCTTTTGTTTTAAAAATATAGGAAATTCCTTCACGCATGCTTTCCATAACTTTTACATTCTCCTTTTTGTGTTCCGAATGCTGCTGTTTAAGCTGCCAGAAAAATAATGATGCAATAAATATCAATGAAATAATCACAATGAGGGTCCATTTTACCCCGAAGTAACCAATAAGGAGCCCGCCGGCCGCATGCCCGCATACCGAAGAGATAAGAAATGCAGCCTGATTAAGCGTTATCGCGTTCGGTAAATTTTCTTTCTTTACAATTTTAGGAATCATAGAAGGAACGATAGGCCCGATAAAAGCTCTCGCAATTCCCGTGAAAAAAATAACCCCATAGATGTAATAAGTGATCTCGTGTCCGTTGAAATGCATCTCCACATTGAAAAAAGCAGGAATCAGAAGCAGACCGATCAGGAAGATATAAGCATAATTACAGATCAGCAGCAGCCTCTTTTTTTCATTCATATCAATTACATGACCCGCATACAAAGCACAGCTTACCGCCGGAATTACCTCTGAAAGCCCGATCAGGCCTATGGAAAACGGATCTTTTGTTAATTGATATACCCACCATCCCAATAAAGTAGCAAGCATTCTGAAGGCTAAAACAATAAAAAATCTTCCCGTAAGAAGATTCCTGAATTCAACATTTTGCAATGTTTTTAACGGCGTAAAAGAAATCATGCACAAAAATAGCCCTAAAAATTCATTTAGGGCCGTTTATATACTGTTTTTTCAAATGATAAATCAAATAGGTGCCGAAAGATAAAATCTATTTTAGTCGGCTCTCAGTGAGCTGATCACAATAGCCGCAACACCTGCTGCTCCAATCACGGTAGCACCTGCTGTTACTCTTGCTTTGGATCTGTCTTTTACCGCAGCCACATTAGCTTTTGGAATTATCACCTCCGTACTGTCTTTTTTACCGGCAGTTCCGATAAGGTTTTCACCGTCGGTATTTCGGAATAGCATCTTTTGTTTTGGAGAACCATCTTTCATGGTAACAACATATATTTTTCCAGCTTGAAGATTAGAATAATTATTTTTTGAAACGTCCTCGCTGTACTTTGTGGTAGCGCAGGATGAAATCACAAATAAAGATGTTAGTAAAGATGATTTTAAAAGTACAGATGCTCTCATTATTATTTTTTATTTTTCCAAATTTATAATTTTTTTCGAATATATGTTTTTTGAATTGAAAAAATATCTTTAAAGTTTGTAAATTTCTAATAGATCTGCAATTTTTCTGTCGTTCGCAAGTCTCGGTGTTTTGTTCTGCCCGCCCAGTTTACCCTGAGATTTTGCATACTCATGGAAAGCATTCTTTTTCAGTCCCGTGATCTGAAGCTGCTGAAGAATATTTCCTGTAATGAGGTCATCATAGTAAGTATTTCTCTCACGAAGCTGTTGGTCCAGTTCATTTCTGAATGATTCTAAATTTTCAGGTTCCTTTTCAAATTCTATCAGCCATTCATGATATGGAAGGCCTTCCGTAGGATTAACCTGAGGGGCAAGATGAAATTCTGTGATCTGGGCCGGATGTTTTTCCAGAGTGGCTTTCATCGCTTCCTCCACCTCAAAAGCAATCACATGTTCCCCAAAAGCTGAGGTGAAATGCTTAGTCCTTCCGCTTACCAGAATCCGGAAGGGATCTTTATCGATAAACCTTACCACATCTCCTATTGAATAAGCCCACAAACCGGAATTCGTTGTCAGGATCAGAGCATAATCTTTGTTGAGCTCCACCTCTTTTAACGTTAATCTTGATGCTCCGGGCTTGCCATATTCTTCCAGTGGAATAAATTCATAGAAAATTCCATGATGGGTTAAAAGAAGAAGCCCTTCTTTGGTATAGTCATCCTGGAATGCAAAAAAGCCTTCAGATGCAGGAAATGTCTGGATAATATCAACTTTTCCACCCAGCAGATCCTCCATTTTATCCCGGTAAGGTTCATAATTTACGCCTCCGGTAACCAGCAGCTGCAGATTAGGGAAAAGCTGTTTGATCTTTTTGCCATATTTTTCCGTAAGTTTTTCAAAATACATCACTAGCCACGGCGGAATCCCTGAAATCAGGGTCATATTTTCATGTTCCGTTTCTTCAATGATTTTATCCACTTTGGCTTCCCAATCCTCCATAACGTTTGTTTCCCAGCTTGGAAGACGGTTTTTCTGAAGATAAGCAGGGATATGATGTGCCACAATTCCGGAAAGGCGGCCGGTTTTTATCCCGAAAACCTCTTCCATCTCAGGACTTCCCTGAAGAAAGATCATTTTTCCGTTCACGAAATCCGCATTGTTTTTCTGGGCGATATAATGAAATAAGGCACTTTGAGCTCCCGCGATCTGAAACGGCATCCCTTCTTTTGAAATAGGAATATATTTTGAACCTGAAGTGGTGCCGGAAGTCTTGGCAAAATATTCAGGCGTTTCAGTCCAGAGAATATTGGCCTGCCCTTTCTTTACCCTTTCTATATAAGGTTTTAAATCTTCGTAATCGGCAACGGGTACTTTTTCCTGGAATTCTTTTACAGATTGAATGTTTTCAAAATCATGCTCCCTTCCGAACAGGGTTTTCTGAGCCGTTTTTACCAAATAAAGTAAAAGAGCCTCCTGATTTTTCTCTGAGTTTTTTTTGAATTCCGCGGTTTTCTGAACATGTTTTTTTGCCCAGACCAGCGCCGCATTTTTCTTGAAGAAATTTAACATGCCTCAAATTTATAAATAAGTATACAATATGAAATCATTTTCATCAGGATATGCCACAAAAAAACCGGCGAATGAGTTTCACCGGTTCTTCGAAATTTGATTATGAAAATAACAACTATATGTTAAAGTTTACTTGTTTTCCTTGTACCTCTTGTCTGGAGTGCCGTCTTTTTTCAGCTTTTTGTTGTCTTTGTATCTTTTATCCGGCGTTCCGTCCTTTTTCATTTTGGCTGCGGGTTTGGCGGTTTTGGCTTCAGGAGCTTTTACAGCTGTTTTCGTAGTATGATGAGGGGCTGCAGGACTTGCAGGAGCAGTCTGCTGGGCGGTGGCAAATCCTAGTCCTATGGCTAGTGATAGTGCTGTTAATAATTTTTTCATGAGGTGTACTGTTTGTTTTTTGTTATGTAAAGGTATACAAAAAACGGGCTGAAAATCTTCTGTTTACAACCTTAACTAAAGTTTATTACTGCTTAAAAAAAACTTAAAACCACCTGCCGTGAAATAAAAAAGCCTGCTCTCATTTTTGAGACCAGGCTTTTAATATAGGTAAGATAGTTGATTTTAACGTGTACAGTTGGCTGTCCAGGTTTTACCATCCTTATTATAAAGGATTTTCAGATCATTGTTATCAATTCTGATATAAGAAGTAGCTGTACCTCCTACCATAACAAGAACATTGTCTCCCTGCTGCTGGAATTCAACCCCGTTAAGATCCGGAATACCGTTCGAGAATGCGAAGTTGTATTTTGTACCGCTCGCAATTTTTGTTACAAAAACACTTCCGTTATCTGTACTGTTATTGGTAGATCCGTCGTTGTAAGAAATACTTCCTTTATACGTTCCTGCGAAGAAATCATTGTTTACAGGGTCATCATCCTTACTGCATGAGGCAAAAGATAATGTGGTGACAAACACCAGCATTAAAATTCCTAAAATTCTGATTGCTTTTTTCATAATATTATTTCTTTAAAAAGTTTGATAAGGTGGAATTTCCAAACACTATGCCATGCGGTAAAATCGTTATTTATTTAACTTTTAATTAAATAAATTGGTAAAAAATTAAGATTTGGGTATTTATTAGTTAATTTATTTGAGTTTTTGATAAATTACACTTTCTTCCAAAAGAAAAATATATCCTTATCTTTGTGATAAGCAAACGGTTTCGGAACACTCCCGAAATCGCTTTTGTCGTTTATACCCTTATTATTTATGCAGCTAAAACCCATTCACGAAAAGTTTCTTCCCGATCTGCTACAAAAGGAATTTGGCAAAGAGATTTTTACCCAGTTAGAAAATAACCAGCATATTTCTGTGAAAGGAAGCGCAGGTTCGTCGGTTTCCATATTTGTTGCCGAGCTTTTTCTGACTCAAAAGAAAACCATTCTTTATCTGGTAGACGACAAAGAGGATGCCCTGTATGCCAATACGGAGATGGAAGATCTGCTTGGAAAAGATAAGGTGCTGTATTTTCCGGCGACCCATCTTGAACCTTATCAGGTGGAGAAAACACAGAATGCCAATCTGGTTCTTCGTACAGAGGTTTTAAATAAGATCAATTCCGGGAAATCACCCAAAGTTATTGTGGCCTATGCCGGAGCTTTATCCGAAAAGGTATTGAAAAAAGAAGATTTCAAAGCGATTTCGCATCATATAAAAGTAGGCGACCAGCTGGATTTTGATTTTGTGGATGAGCTTCTGAATCATTATAATTTCCAGCAGGCAGATTTCGTTTCCGAGCCCGGAGAATTTTCAGTCCGTGGCGGAATTGTGGATGTGTTCTCATATTCCCACGAAAAACCATACCGTCTTACCTTTTTTGGAAATGAAGTGGAAAGCATTAAAACCTTTGATATAGAAACGCAGCTTTCCGTAGATAAGGTAAAGGACTTTCAGCTGGTTTCCAATATGAATTTTTCAGTAACGGGAACCCGTGTTTCCCTGTTGCAGCTTCTGCCGAAAGAAAGCTTTGTGGTTTCAAGAAACGGTGCTGTAGGTATGCAGAAAATGAGAAGCTTTTACGAAAGATCACTCGAAAAATATAAGACTTTAAATAAAGATATTGCCCACAGAACGCCTCAGGAGCTTTTTATTTCCGATCAGGACTTTTTATTTGATTTTAAGAAATTTAAAACAATAGATTTTGCAGGGATTGCCATTGAAGGACTGAAGGAGATTAAAGAAATAAAAGCAGAGCAGCTTCCACAGCCTTCTTTCCATAAAAACTTTGAACTGCTGATAGAAGACCTTGAAGAAAAGCAGAACGATGGTTTTGATACCTGGATCTCTTTTTCAACGGAAAAACAAAAGGAAAGACTGGAATCTATATTTGAAGAACTGGAGCATCAGCTGCCTTTTAAAAGCTTCAAATCTGAACTCCATGAAGGGTTTGTTGACAACGGCCATAAAATTCTGGTCTATACAGATCACCAGATCTTCGACCGTTATCAGAGATATAAAGCCAAAAATACCTTTGCAAAATCCGAACAGCTTACTCTGAAAGATCTGATGTCTCTGAAAATTGGGGATTATATTGCCCATATTGATCACGGAATCGGAAAATTTATGGGCCTTGTGAAAGTGAATAATGACGGAAAAGTACAGGAATGTTTTAAGCTGACGTATAAAAATGGTGACTTATTATATGTAAGCATCCATTCACTTCATAAAATTTCGAAATTTAACGGTCCGGACGGAAAAGAGGTTGTTTTAAGCAAGCTGGGCTCTCCGGCATGGAAATCATTGAAACAGAAAACGAAAGCAAAAGTAAAACAGATTGCCTTCGACCTTATAAGACTGTACGCGGAAAGGAAAACCGCAAAAGGCTTCTCATATACCCCGGATTCCTATCTGCAGAATGAGCTGGAAGCCAGTTTTATTTACGAAGATACACCGGATCAGGAAAAAGCAACCATTGACGTGAAAAAGGATATGGAGGCAGATACGGTAATGGACAGACTGGTTTGCGGCGATGTAGGATTCGGTAAAACGGAAGTGGCAATTCGTGCGGCATTCAAGGCGGCTACTGATGGAAAACAGGTCGCTGTACTGGTTCCTACCACAATTCTTGCATTTCAGCATTACAGAAGTTTCAAGGAAAGGCTGAAAGATTTTCCGGTGAATGTTTCTTACGTCAACAGATTCAGAACGGCCAAGCAGAAAGCGGAAGCCCTGGATGGTCTTAAAAACGGAAAAGTAGATATTATTATAGGAACGCACCAGCTGGTAAGCAGCTCAGTGAAATTCAAAGATCTGGGATTGCTGATCATAGATGAGGAACATAAATTCGGCGTTTCCGTGAAAGACAAGCTGAAAACCCTCAAAAATAACGTGGATACGCTTACGTTGACCGCTACACCCATTCCGAGAACGCTTCAGTTTTCCCTGATGGCAGCAAGAGACCTTTCCGTAATCAAAACACCGCCACCAAACAGGCAGCCTGTAGATACCCAATTAATAGGTTTTAATGAAGAAATTCTCAGAGATGCGGTTTCTTATGAACTTCAGAGGGATGGGCAGGTGTATTTTATTAATAACAGAATTGAAAATCTTAAAGATATTGCCGGGCTTATCCAGAGACTGGTTCCGGATGCAAGAGTGATCACAGGCCACGGACAAATGGAAGGCAAGCAGCTGGAAAAAAATGTCCTTGATTTTATGGAAGGCAAATACGACGTTCTTGTTTCTACGACCATCGTTGAAAGTGGGGTAGACGTGCCTAATGCCAATACCATATTTATCAATGATGCACAGAGATTTGGAATGGCAGACCTTCACCAGATGAGGGGAAGGGTAGGACGAAGCAACAGGAAAGCGTTCTGTTACCTGATCACGCCTCCGTATGATATGATGACTTCCGATGCCAGAAAACGTCTTGAAGCCATTGAGCAGTTTTCTGATCTCGGAAGCGGTTTCCAGATTGCCATGAAAGATCTTGAGATCCGGGGTGCGGGAGATCTTCTTGGAGCAGAACAAAGCGGATTTATCAATGAAATGGGCTTCGAGACTTATCAGAAACTGATGCAGGAAGCTCTGGAGGAATTGAAAGATGATGCGGATTTCGAAAACTTATTTGATAATGAAGAGGACAGACAGAAGCTTTTCAAATCTGTCAAGGATGTGAATATTGATACGGATCTCGAGCTGATGCTTCCGGATTTCTATATTTCAAATACGGAAGAAAGGTTGCTGCTGTATCAGAAAATTGCTGAAATTGATAATGAAAAAGATCTTCATAAGTTTGAACTGGAACTGATCGACCGTTTTGGAGCCTTGCCGAAAGAAGCTGTGAACTTATTGAAAAGCGTTGCCCTGAAATGGCTGGCAGCAGACATCGGTTTTGAAAAGATTGTCATGAAAAACGGAATCTTCCTGGGCTACTTCCCGGCGAATCCGCAGGATAAGTTTTATCAGACGGACCGATTCAGACATATCATCAGTTATTTAACCCAAAATCCGTCAGAAGCACAGCTTAAAGAGAAAGTTGGAAAAGAAGGAAACCTGCTGATGATGAGAAAAGAAAAAGTGAAAAATGTAGATGAGGTGAATGTGCTTTTGAAAACAATTATCGGACATAATTAAAAAGAAGCTCTTTTTTTGATCTGAAATATTTTTTTCTTTCCCACAGATTTAGCAGATTACACAGGTCTGATAGGGATGGAAATATTCAATAGGAACGGGCTTTAGCCCGTTTTCAGCATATTGTCAAAAGGAAAGGCTTTAGCCAAAACCTGAAATCATCATTATTGTTTCTACCGTCTTCATAAATTATCAGATTACGCAGATCTGATAAGGATGGAAATATTCAATAGGAACGGGCTTTAGCCCGTTTTCAACATATTATCAAATGGAAAGGCTTTAGCCAAAACCTGAAATCATCATTATTGTTTCTACCGTCTTCATAAATTATCAGATTACACAGATCTGATAAGAATCGAAATATTCAATAGGAATAAGACTGTCTCAAAAATGAGACGGTCTTTTTTTTGCGAAAATAAGTAGACTTAAAATCAGAAAAATAAGTTTGTAGAGGGCTTTGGAAGCACTTGGAAATCACAATATAATGATAAAAAATTATGCTGTATCTGCGGCTGTGGTTGGGTTTGAAAGACGTCTGTATTTAAAAACAGTAAAAAAAGAACCGATTTGTAGTAATAATTCTACTTTTTCGTACAATTAATTCTATAACGTAATTGCTTTATTTTTACGTGTTTAAAGGGTTGTAAATGGTTTTTTATGTTTTAAATTCATATCTTTGCAGCCCTAATTATGAAAAGAATTATCTATTGCAGCGCAGCCGGGCTTTTATCGCTCTGTATGAACGCGCAGGTGGGAATTGGAACTACTTCTCCTAAATCTACTCTCGATGTCAACGGGAAAACCACCTTAAGAAAAGAACTTAGAGTAGGCGGCACATCTACCCAGGCTGGAAATGCGGGGTTGAACGGCCAGGTGTTGGTTTCTCAGGGAGAAGGTTTGCCTCCTGTCTGGAAATCATTGAATGTTTCCTTTATGGAAGAGGGGCAGTACAAGCTGATCAATTCTTACCTGTCATCGGACCAGGTGGGTATATCAGCGCTTTCAGCCGGTATTCCGGATGATGATGTGTACAAGAACAATGTAGGAGATGAGATTACGGATGTTTCGAAAGGAGTGTGGTCTAAGATCACAGGACTTGAGAACAATATTATTATCAAAAACGGTAGAAACAGACTTACTTATCAGTTCCAGACGGGTGTTGAGATGAAAGCTCCGGCTTCAGGAACTTCACAGTCTGTAACGTTTACCTGCGGTGTTTTCAGAAATGGAAAACTGGTGGCGGTACGTCCTGATAAAGTGATGTCCAATAACAATACAGAAAAAGCCGGAATTCAGGATTACATCTTTACACTGAATTATACGGAACAAAATGTTCCTGTGGGCCCGCAGAAACTTGAAGTGGCCTGCCGTAAGATTAATACTTCTAATGTAAACTCACAGTTTACGATAGGAAGGAATGTTTCCGATACCAATACGGTTTCCAATGCATTTACGCTTGAATCTGTGATGAAGATAGATGTTATTGAGTACGTAACTTATAAAAGCAATTAATTGATGAAAAATATTATATCGATCCTGTTTTTTATAGCAGGACTGTCTCTTTCTGCTCAGGTGGGAATCAATACGGATGCCCCGCAAGCCAAACTGGATGTCAACGGTGATATCAATTTAAGAAACAAAATTGTTGTTCTGAACGTTACAGACAACACTCTTTCTCAGGGAAATAACGACCAGATTCTTGTTTCACAGGGAGAAGGGTATCCACCGATATGGAAATCCCTGCGTATCCCGGAATATGAACCGAATAAATTTTATTTGATCTTCAATAACTCGTTTTCGGACAAAACCGGAGTGAGATTTACGAACAGCGAGCACTCTACTATCACAGCCAAGAACACAGCCTTTACAAGAGGGGCGGATATTTCCAGTCTTCCGGGTTTCAAGAAAATCGGGGGGCTTTCACAACCGATCAGTGTGTTTAGTTCGGACAGTAAAACCTATTTCCAGTTTGAGACGGTAGTACAGGCCAATCTTCCGGCAAACGGAACCACGGATATTTCCATAGATTATGCCTGTGGTATTTTTGTAGATAACAAGCTGGTGAATTTAAGACAGAGAAACCTGAAAGCAAGCAGCGCGGCAAGTACATTCATTACCCATAACCAGATTGGAGTGGTTTCCAATCTTTCCCCGGGACAGCATAATGTAAGTGTGGCCTGTTCAAGATTAGGATCATACAGAACGGGAAGCGATGTGGTACTGGCCATCGGAATCTATGCAGATTCCAACATCAACAGCTTTATTTCCCAGTCTTCTTTAAAGGTGGATGTGTACGAAATTCCTCAGGTATTTAACCCTATTATCAATTAATCAGGACATGAAAAAAATTATTATCATAAAATCTTTGTTGCTGGCAGTCTTGACTAATGCTCAGGTGGGCGTTAATACAGCTAACCCTGTGAATATGCTTGATGTAAACGGAGATTTGAGCGTAAGAAAAGAAATCAGAACCGGAGGAACCAATCTCCTCAGAGGATCTGCCGGAGCGGCCGGAACCATTCTTCATAACAATGCTGAAATGAATACCAATGACTGGAAGAGCGTGAAAATTGCAGACGGGCAGGGAAGTATGTCGGTATTCTCGCTGAATACGGTATCGGACCAGACCGGAGCTATTTTTACAACACCCAACGGATTGACGGAACCTTATACAGAAGGTACCACGATTTCATCCGCATGGACTGTTCTGCCGGGAACCAATGATACTTTTTCCATCACCAATAGTTCGAATAAAGTAGCTTTTACTTTTCAGACAACGGCGCAGAAAACCGGAAATTCCAATAATTCATCAGGTTTTGCCTGCGGTATTTTTGTGGATAATGCGCTAAGGGCGGTGAGAACGGATGTTGTGCTGGGGTCGGAGGGAAGTTATAAAATCTTCAACCTTAATGCTACGCTTACTAATCTTAACCCTAAGAATAACTATGCCGTAAAGGTAGCCTGTACCAAAAGGAATCTGAATTCAGGGAAGCTGGGAATAGGAACCGCAGTAAACGCAACCTTTCTGAACAACGAAATGTCTCAGTCTGTTTTAACAACGTCTGTACTGCAGCCGTATTAATTTTGAAAACAGATCATTCTCATAGACCTAAAAGCTTCATGTTTTTAGGTTTTTTTTGCAAAAAGATACAGATCGTTATTGATTTGTTGAATAAGTGAATGTTTTCATCGAAAAAATGAATTATATTTGTAAACTCACTAAAATATTTTTTCATGGGAAAAAACTATCTTTTTAAAATCGTGGCCGGAGTGTTTTTCGGACTTATGGTTTCATGTGACAATTCTTCTTCAGATCAATTCGAGCCGAGTGCCAACAATGGCGGAAATGACGGAAATCCAGCGGCTCCTGCAAGAGTTCTGGAAAAAATCACGCTGAATGGTACCGTTCAGGAGGAATATACAGTGAATGGAACTGTATTTCATAATGGAAGGCTGAGAGATGCAGGAACCAATAACTATTACACAGGTACTGTAACCTACATCAACGAGAAAATTGGTAAAATAAAATTTTTAGGAACCCTGACCGGAAGTACTGCTTACGATTTCAGCGTAACTGTAGATAGCAAAGGCAATGTATACAGTGGTACCTGTACAGCTACAGCAACCGATCCCCTGAATTCTTTCGTAAGTGATTATGTATTTACCTATGACGCCACAGGGAAAAAACTTGTGAAAATCTTAGAAAAAAGAAAAGTAGCTGGAAATACGGCATACAGTCAGTTCACGGAAACTACTTTTACCTATAATGGGGAAAATATCTTCAAAGCAAGCTCTGCTAAAGGAACACTTACCGCAACGGGAGCCCCAAATATGGCTACAGCTAAGCTGACGGTGTACAGCTATCAGAACTATGATTCTAAAGTGAATCCGTTCTCTACGCTTCCTAAAGCTTTCTTTACCACATGGAGCCTGCTGCGTCCTGAGAATTTCTACAGACTGTCTCCCAATAATCCTACTTCAGTGTTTGTAATGCCTCCGGCACCGGCATCTGGAGTGAATACACCGATGACGTATGTGTATGATGCCTTTAATTATCCGGTTTCGGACAAGGATCAGGCGCTTAAATATACCTACAGAAATTTGTAAGTCATTAATTATCGGTTTTATCGGAATATAAATAAAAACATAACTTTTATTCAG
This sequence comes from Chryseobacterium endalhagicum, assembly GCF_016745235.1. Lineage (GTDB taxonomy): Bacteria > Bacteroidota > Bacteroidia > Flavobacteriales > Weeksellaceae > Chryseobacterium > Chryseobacterium endalhagicum. The sequence continues at coordinate 819,773 of NZ_JAELVM010000002.1, forward strand.
AAAAAAGTTATATTTGTCAAAAAATAAACAATTACCTGGAAATGAAACAACTTTTCTACATTATTTTATTAATAGCAGGGTTCTCTTCAATACATTCTTGTAAAGATATGGTGGATAATGATGGAGATCCATTATTAGACCTTAATGAAACTGAGGGATTAACAGGGCCTAGAGCATTGTACAGAGAAATTACAGATAAAGATACATTAGCAGAATATCACTACAGCGGGCTTTTGGTAACGAAAGTATTGACGCCGAAGGGATCCGTAACGGATATCTCTTACAGCGGAGACAAAGTAAGTGAGGTTAATTTTAAAGGATTCTTAGACTTAGACGGGGACGGAACGATAGACGAAGACAGTGTGACGTATACTCAACTGTTTACCTACGGGCCAAACGGAAGATTAGATAAAATTTCCGAAAACCGCTCAGTGTTCAGAAGAACTCCACCGGTACCTCCGGCTACTACGCCTGGTCCTTTTGTTCTTCTTAGAAAAGCAAAATCACTTTACGAATTAACGTATGATGCTTCTACTGCAAAAATGAGTTCCGTTATTATGCGAAACGGACCTGATGTTTCAGGGACACCTTTTGCCTTTACAGATTTTTCTAAATCAGAATATACCTATTTAGGAGATAATGTTTCTAAAGTATTAAGAGAATACGGACCTGTGACAGGACCTGTAAACGCACCTGTATACGGAAGACCTACGACAAAACTGGCGTACGATTTTTATGAGTACGATACTCAGATCAGTCCATTTACATTAATTCCATCGGCTTATAAGATTTCAAGACTTTTCTCTACTGAAGCCAATGACAGAGAAAGCCATATCTTATCTCCAAACAATCCTAAAAAAGCATCTGTAACAGATCTTATGCCTCCAATTCCGGTTCCGGTTATCAGAATCACAAACTATAACTACGATCCGCAGACGTATATGAGAAAAGGTTTTGGAATCAACTACATTTACAAACCTCTGTAAAAAGATTTTTTAAAATATACAGGCCCGATCTTCATAAGATTGGGCTTTTTTATTTTTTATCCCTTAATTTTGCAAAAAATTTCTCAATGAAATATTTAATAGTCGGTCTTGGAAACAAAGGCCCGGAATACGAAAATACACGTCACAATATAGGATTTAAAGTTGCCGAGAAAATAGCAGAAACGCTTGAAGCCCCATTTAAGACTGCCAATTTTGGCTGGATGGCAGAAGGAAAACATAAAGGAAGAAAAGTCTTCATCCTGAAACCGGATACATACATGAATCTTTCTGGAAATGCGGTAAGGTTCTGGATGCAGAAAGAAAATATCCCGTTGGAAAATGTACTCATCATTACCGATGATCTTGCCCTTCCGTTCGGTACCCTGAGAATGAAAATGAAAGGCTCGGATGCCGGCCACAACGGACTGAAAAGCATCAATGAAATGCTGCAGACACAAAACTATGCCAGACTCCGCTTCGGAATCTCCGCAGATTTTTCACAGGGCCGCCAGGTAGATTATGTATTGGGAACATGGAATGAAGAGGAAACTGAAAAGCTGGGCGAAAGAATTGAGAAGTTTTCTAAAGCCAGCCTGTCTTTTGTTTTTGCGGGAATCGGGAATACCATGTCTGCCTTCAACGGAAAGTAATTAACCTGAGAATAGAATACCCTTGACAGGATTCAAAGCCTTGCCAAGGGTATCAATAGGAAGTTTTTCAACCTCCCTCATTCATCTACAGTCTATAATCTTAACTTCTTAAACCGGAACCAGGTTATAATGTATAATTGTTTTTGGTAGGGAAGAGTATATTATGGATTTTCCCGAAACAATTCACCTTTTTTTTTCATCATTATCGCTCTTGCGTGAGTAAAAAGAAGCAATAATTCCTAATACGAAAACGAATTTTAATAAACGTTCCATAATTTTAATTTTTTAACCTGCTGATTTTCTATCAGAATCCATAACTGATTCCGGCGGTAACAATTCCCTTATTTCCATATCCGACTTCGGCAAATCCTGCCAGTTTTTTGCCCACCCTTAATCCCGCAGGGCTTACCTGATACGCAAAACCAACTTTGCTGTCTTTGGAAGTCTGGCCGTTTTTACGCTCCGTTGATGAAGTAAGGTTAACACCTGCCGCTGCCGATCCATAAAAATTCAACCAAGGGGTTTTGATATAGGAATACTCTACTACCGGCATGGCGATAAACACGTGCTGTGTTTTTTTGATATCCCCCATTTTGGTTGTAGCAGCTGCTTTCTGTCCGAAGGTTTGTTCTGATTTCATGTACCCCAAATCACCCCCAACCTTAAGACGGTCTGTAATCTGGTTGCGGTAGCCCAATCCAAAAACGCCGAGCTGTTTGCTGTCTTTTTGGACATAAGCATTTGCATCGGGCACTATTGCGGATACAATCGCGTTTGCAAAACCGCCCAAAACTTCATCCTTTAATTTTAAGGAGCTGCCTTCACTATAACCGATACGTATTTCATGTTTGCCGGTTTGTGCTTTTACTGTAGCTGAGAATATTAAACCTGTTGCGATAATAATAATTGATTTTTTCATTTTTTAAATGTTTATAATTTTTTGCTAAACTTCTCCAGCATTTTCTTAGCTGGCTTCCCTTTAAATACGCACAAAAAATAAATACCCCTATGCCACCCTAAAAAAAATAAAATTCCGGTAATGAAAAATTAATTATCTTTCCAGATCATACATGTAACCTTGTTGCATCTGTCAAAATATGGAAAAAGAGATACAGAATTTCAAAGCGCTCTATTACCAGTATTATCAGCCGCTTTGTAACCACGCTTTTAAATATCTTTCCGACCGGGATGAAAGTGAGGATGTGGTACAGGAGGTACTCATCCGCTTTTGGGAGCTTAAAAAGGAAATGCCAAACGACCTTGCCACGCGGAATTATCTGTTTGCCGCTGTGCGCAACCGGAGTATTTCTGTCCTCCGCCAAAAAAACAACATCAGGTTTGTTCCTATTGATGGGCACGATGTTGAAGTTACAGAAGATATTAACAAAGAGCAGGAGGGGGAAAATATTTCCTTACTGATAGAAAGAGCTTTTGATGACCTTTCGCCCAAATGTGCCGAGGTTTTTAAGCTCAGCCGTATTGAGAAATTAAAATATGCCGAAATTGCAGCGCATTTAGGCATATCCGTAAAAACCGTTGAAAACCAAATGGGCAAAGCCATTAAACATATGCGGGATTTCATTGACAAAAATCCACTGTTTTCCATTTTTTTCATGCTTTATATTTTGTATGAATACGTAGGGGTTTTTGTGGATAATACGTTTTATAAATGAAGACAATAACATGGATACAGAACAAATAAATATATTGCTGGCCAGGCATTTCGCAGGCGAGACTACAAAGGAACAGGAACTGGTCCTGGAAAAATGGATTGCAGACCACCGTGAAGAATATGTGGCCCTGAAAATCCTCTGGGCGGATACCCATGAGGTCTCCAGTCCACAATTATTTCCTGTAGACAAAGCATGGGAGAAAACAATGCAGCAGATACGTCCGGGTGTAGCAGATAAAGGGCGCGCATGGGGAAAACAGTCCAATTATTGGATTGCTGCTGCATCGGTAGTTTTAGTAATGGTTTCAGGTTTATTGTATTACTTCAACAGCTCGGTTACGGTGAATACCATGGCCAACGAAATTAAAAAAGTTTCACTTAACGATGGCTCAATAGTTACCCTTAATGGCAGCTCCCGAATAACTTATCCAAGGTATTTTTCGGCAAACCGCGATATAACGCTTACCGGTGAGGCTTATTTTGAAGTAAAACGGGATGTAAAGCATCCTTTCAGGGTAAAGTCCAACCGGTTGTTGGTTCAGGTTTTAGGGACTACTTTCCTTGTTAAAAATTCCGGAAAGGTCCAGCATGTATTGGTAAACAGCGGAAAAGTGGCTGTAAAGGATGAGCAAAGTGGCCAGTCTACGGTTCTGACTGCCAACCAGGCGGTTTCTGTTTCCAACGGGACAATACTAAAGAAGCCTGCCAATGAAAATGATCTTGCCTGGAAGAGCGGAAAACTCAATTTTAAAGATGTGCCGTTAAAACAGGTTTTTACTGCACTGGAAGATTATTATCATATTTCAATAGTTGTTGAAAATGGCTACGAAGGCTCATGCTTATTAACATCACAGTATGACCGCCAGCCGCCTGAGAAAGTTTTTGAAGAACTAAGCCGTATTTTTGGTTTTACCTACAAAATCTCAGACAAAAAGGTAACCGTATCCGGGATCACATGCGAAAAACAATAGTCAAAGCAGCCATATTGTGTTACCTGCTGATTGTTTGTTTTTGCAGCTGCCTTTTTGCACAGGCAAAGGAAGGCCTGCTAAATAAAGAAGTCTACATCACCACCGAAAACGGAACCCTAGGAAGCTATCTTTCAGAAATTGCGGGGCAGGGCATTCCCTTATCCTATAGCAGTAACCAGCTTGGATTGACGCAAAAAATTAAACTCAAAAAAGGCAGGTACAAAATCTCCACCCTGCTGTCCATGCTCCTGGCCAAAGAACCCGTGCGTTTTGAAGACCGGGGAAATAAAATATTACTGTATCCGGTACAGGTACAACCTGCCCGGAATTTTAAGCTCAGTGGTTTTGTATATATGCAGAACAGTCTTGAGGCGCTTCCTTATGCGACTTTAAAAGCGCCACTCAATAACATCGCTGTCAAAGCAAACGATTATGGTTTTTACAGTCTGGAACTGAAACCGGGTACCTATATTATTGAAGTCAGTCATATCGGTTATCCACCGCAGGTAGATACCATTCACCTAAAAAGTGATCAGGTACATGATTTCCATTTAAAAGGGGAAATACAATTGGAAGAGGTAAAAATATTGAGCAGGCAAAATTCTTTCAGGGATCCGCATGCGGTAAATTTAAAAGAAAACCCGGCCCTGCCTTTCACCCTGGGACAGCAGGATCCGTTAAAAGCCTTACAGTTCAGGGCGGGTGTTTCCGGTGGTATGGCCAGTGGAAGCATGAACGTAAGGGGTGGCAGCTCAGATCAGAACCTGGTTTTGCTGGACGGCGCGCCGGTATATAACTATAACCATTTTACCGGGCTCCTTTCCATTTTTAATCCTGATATTGTTAAGCACATCGATTTTTATAAAGGCTCTTTTCCATCGCGCTATGAAGGGCGGCTATCATCCGTAATCGATATCAAAACAAAAGAAGGCAATATGCAGGAGTATCACGGGGCTGCAAACCTTGGGCTTCTCACCAATTCAGTCATGTTTGAGGGGCCAATCGTAAAAAACAAGGTTTCTTTTATCGCGAGTGCGCGGCGGAGCTGGATCGATGGCCTTATCGGTCTTTTGGACAAAGGTCCATCAGATTTTAAGTATTATCTCTATGATGTAAACGTTAAACTGAATTACAGGATTGATTCAACCAGCCGGGTTTATCTTTCCTCTTATCTGGGCAGCGACCGGTTTAGCTTGGGCATATCCGGTGAAAACCATCCGGATTTTACGCTCGATTGGGGAAACAAACTGATTTCAGCCCGGTGGAACAAGGTTCATAACAGCAGGCTTTTTCAAAACAGTACCTTATTGTTCAGCAATTACAGCAACCTGGTACAGGATGGTGGGGCAACAGGAACGGAACAATTCAACAGGATCACCGATGTAGGCATTGATAATGACTTAACCTACCAGTGGAACAACAACCTGCAGAGTTTTATTGGGTTTAGGGTAAATTTTACAAAGTTCAGCGCTGCCGTATCCGATTTTTATCCTGAACCTGTACCGGATGTAGAAACACAGAGATCTGTGCACTTAAAGTTTTATTCGGACAATGATATCAGCCTTTCGGATAAGCTGAAACTAAAAGCGGGACTGCATTACACCTCGTTTTTGGTGAAAAACAAAACCTATCATTCTTTCCAGCCGCGTACCGCAATTTCTTATGACCTGAATACATCCAGCCGTTTTTTTGTGGCCTACTCCTTTATGGCCCAGTTTTACCATCAGATCAGTTTGAGCGGGATATCCATTCCCAATGAATTCCGTGCGCCCAGCAATAAGGACCTGCCACCCGAAGAGGCCATTATTTTCGAGTTGGGTTACCGCCGTTCATTTTCTGCCGGGGGAGGGATCAGTATTGAGCTTTACCGAAAGAATTTCAATAATATTTTAATGTACAGGCTGGATGAAAACTATATGCCCGTTGATGAGACTGCGCCCTGGCCGGACAGGATCATTTCCGGTAAAGGGTATAGCCAGGGCTTAGAAATAGAATATAAACAAAAATTAAACTGGCTGAGCTTACAGGCCAATTACACACTGAGTAAAACTGTTTATTCTTCTGCACAGATAAATGAAGGCAAACCATTTAAGGCCCCGACTGATTTAAGAAACCAGGTCACCTTTATGGCAACAGCTAACCTGGGCAAACGGTGGAGTATTTCGGGTGTATTTAATTACAGTACGGGAAAGTCTATTACCGTCCCACAGTATACGTTGGTGGATATTGGTGATGGACTGGCCGGTAAGAACAGGTTAGAGAATTTTGACGGGTATGAGCCAGAACCCAATAACTATAAACTTCCGGATAATTATAATCTTGATCTTGGAGCGGCGTATTCCAAAACATACCGCTCTAACAGGCAGGGAGTACTGCGCTTTGGGATAAACAATGTCATTGGCAATCCTGCTCCCCTGTTCGTCAATGCAGAAATCGAAGATAACCGGTTTCAGGTCTATCAAACCAACGCCATTAAGATTTTGCCCTATATTGGCTATTCTTTTAAATTTTAGGATTCTTTTGTGGATGATTGTTTCTTTCATTTTCCATGGAAAACGAACCGGATAAACGTGAAAATCCTAAGAATCCGGAGATCTGAAGTTCATTCTTTAAAGATGGTCCGTCCTTTAAATAATTTCGCATAAAAAGAGACTGGCCTTTCGGGCCAGCCTCTGGAGTATACTTTAAAAATCAATTTCCAATCTAACTATAACATGATTTTTTATGTATGTGCAATAAAATATGCAGATTTTTATCTTATAACCAGGTTACAACGCCGGTTTCAACGTCATAATTGGCTCCGACAATTTTAATCTTACCTTCATCCTCAAGCTTTTTAAGCGTTGAACTTTGGGTACGGATATCTTCGATGGCACTTTTTACGTTCTGCTGATTCAGTCTTTCCAGAAGAGCACTGTTTTTTGATGAACGCTCTTCGCCTTCTTCAATGATTTCTTTGATGATAGGATCAAAATGATCGATCAAATGGTTGAGGTTATCCATTCCCATTCCCTGAATCTGTGCTGCGTCCAGACCCCCTTTTAATGCACCGCATTTCGTGTGTCCTAAAACAACAACAAGCTTGGAACCTGCAACGTTACAGCCAAATTCCATAGAACCTAAAATATCCTGATTAACAAAATTACCGGCAATTCTAATACTGAAAACATCTCCTAATCCCTGATCAAAGATAAGTTCTGCAGAAGTACGGCTGTCTATACAGCTTAACACTACGGCAAAAGGCCACTGACCTTCACGTGTTGCATTTACCTGTTCCAAAAGATCTCTGTTTGCCTTTAGATTGTTAACAAATCTCTGGTTTCCGTCTTTTAAGAACTCTAATGCTTTTTCAGGAGTGATGGTAGATTGAGTTTCGTGTGTATGTGCTTTCATATGATTGATTTATTCTTTTTAAAATTAAAAAATTATTGTGAAATGAGCTTACATAGCTCTTCTGTGGGTGATCAGGATGTGAGAATCCTCATCGGTTTCATAGTCTTTGTATGAAGTTTTGAAGCCTAAAAGCTCCACGTTAATATCTTCCTCTTTTGCCCTGATGTTGGCGAAATCCTGGATCATTTCCAGTACGTCCGTGGCAATATAAGAAGTTCCTCTTGCATCAATGGTCACGGTAGAGTTGGACTTGATGTTTTTCAATGTCTTTTTAATGGCGGCTTTATTCAGGAAAGAAACTTCCTCGGCAAGCTTGATATTAATTCCGTCTGCATCATCCAGCTTTTCTCTGCTCAGGTAATAAGCACGTTTCATATTTCCCTGAAGGATATAGAATACCGAAATGGCAAGACCAATACCCACCCCTTTAAGAAGGTCGGTTGCTACTACCGCTACTACGGTTGCCACAAACGGGATAAACTGGAATTTACCCAGATGCCAGAAATGTTTGAACGTAGCAGGTTTTGCCAGTTTATATCCTACCAGGATCAGTACTGCGGCAAGAGTGGCAAGCGGGATTAAATTAAGGATAAACGGAATAGTCAGTACACATACCAGAAGCAGTACACCGTGAATCATAGCAGACATTTTTGAAGTGGCCCCGGCGTTGGCGTTGGCAGAACTTCTTACCACTACAGAAGTCATCGGCAGTCCTCCGATAAATGAGCTGATCAGGTTTCCGATTCCCTGGGCTTTAAGCTCAAGATTGGTATCCGTAATTCTTCTCTGGCTGTCTAATCTGTCCGAAGCTTCAATACAAAGCAGCGTTTCAATAGAAGCTACAATGGCAATGGTTGCTCCCACTATCCATACCTTAGGATTGGTGAATCCTCCAAAATCAGGCATCGTAACAAGATTTTTGAAATCATCCAAAGACTTAGGAACAGGCAGTGAAACAAGATGCTGTGTGCTGATGGTCAGAGAGCTTCCGGAAAGTTTAAACAATTCATTTAAAAGGATTCCTGCTACAACGGCTACCAATGCTCCCGGCAGCATTTTCATTCTTTTTAAAGCCGGAATTTTGTCCCAGGCGATAAGTATAGCTACGGAAACCAATGTTACTACAATAGCTCCCGGATGTATGGCTCCGAATAATTCTGAAAAGTAACCGAAATTCAGACCGTTATCAAAGATAGATTCATGCCCTTCATAATCTTTATCGAATCCCATGGCATGAGGAATCTGTTTTAAAATAATAATGATACCGATAGCGGCAAGCATCCCCTCAATAACATTGTTCGGGAAATAATTGGAAATACTTCCGGCTCTGATGAACCCAAGAATTAGCTGGATAAGACCTGCAATAATCCCTGCGCAAAGGAAAAGCTCGAAAGCGCCCAGATCTGTAATAGCTGTTAAAACAATAGCTGTAAGCCCTGCTGCCGGACCGGATACTGATATATTTGAATTACTTAAAAATCCTACCACTAATCCGCCTACGATACCTGCGATCACCCCGGACAATGGCGGTGCGCCTGATGCTAAAGCGATTCCAAGACATAACGGAAGCGCTACTAAGAATACAACGAGTCCTGAAGGGAAATTCTCCTTGATTCCTCCTATAAATGATGTTTTTTTCATGTTGTTTTTGAAAAATACTATAACCGACTGATCTATGCTTAGATAATCAATTATAAAAGATTGGAAATTTAATTTTAAAGCACGCGTATCCGATATCAGTTTTGATATGAATACTATAAAAAAATCTAACTATACTTAAAAATTAAGCTTCCGGAGGCGGAGAAAATATGGTCAGTAAGGGTGACAGATGAAAGGAATCGTCTATCAGTTCAAAGGAAATACCCTGAAGATCAGGTTCGGAAAACTTCACGTAATCGAAGACATCCAGAGTTTTCGGAATTGTTTTTTCGTATACAATAAAAGAGGATGGGTGGGAGTGAGGCTCTTCTTCGTTGATGATTACATTGGTCCTTGCGATATCCCAGCCTGCAACAGCAGCAATGCCAGGCAGCGCTGTGAAGTTTAGGAAAAAGGTCAATACAATAATACTCCAGAATTTCATCTTACATTCATTTTAGAAAAACTAATCTGTTTTTCTGCTCATTACCCAGTCAGAACTTGTAAGGTTGTAGATTTTCTGGATGTCTTTCAGAATTTTCTCGAAATCGATCTCCAAATCAATGATCTTACCCGTTCTAAGGTCAAATACCCAGCCGTGTACAATAGGATACTCTTCTACGATATATCTTTCCTGTACGCAGGCCATTTTAATAACGTTGATGCACTGCTCCTGAACATTAAGCTCTACAAGTCTGTCATAACGCTTGCCCTCATCATTGATAGCATCCAGTTCAGCCTGATGCAGTCTGTAAACGTCGCGGATGTTTCTCAGCCATGGATTTAACAATCCCAGGTCCTGAGGAGTCATCGCCGCTTTTACGCCACCGCAGTTGTAATGCCCGCATACGATGATGTGTTTTACTTTCAGATGTTCTACGGCATATTGAATAACTGCTGTGGAACTCATGTCTAAAGTATTGACAACATTCGCGATGTTTCTGTGGACAAAAACTTCTCCAGGTTTTGCACCCATAAGCTCTTCCGCTGTAGCTCTGCTGTCCGAACACCCGATGTATAAATAATCAGGATTCTGGGTTTTTGCAAGCTCATGAAAGAATTCAGGATTGTCTGAAACTTTGGATTCTACCCATTTTCTGTTGTTTTCAAAAATAATTTCGTACGATTGTGACATAATTTTAAAAAATTTAAAAAGGTTTACAATTATTTATTTCGTTTAAATTATTTTCGAATTCAATAGATTAAATCAATAATCATGCAAAAATATAATTTTTGCCGAAAAGGCAGACAGTTTTAACAAAGTTTAATATTAAAATATGCTTAAAATCATGTTTAAAACGTCTGTTCCATACTGTTTCTCTACAAATTTGTCTGAAAAACTGATAATTCAAACTTAAAATGGCCATATAAAATTACAAACTATAAATGATAAAATTCAAATTACAGATTAAAATATTCTTAATTCTGCAAAAAAACCGCCTCAAAACTGAGACGGTTTAAATATTACATGGATGTTGTTATTATTCTTTAATAATTTTCACTACGGTTTCAGAATCATTAATTCTTACCAGATAAGCTCCGGAAATTAATGAAGAAAGATCAGTATGACCGTTTTCAAATTTCCCTGTTTTTATCATCTGGCCGGACAAATTGTAAATCTGGTAATAGTAGTCTTTAGACTTGTCATTTCCTTTGATGTACAGCATGCTTTTTACAGGATTCGGGAAGAATTCCAGTTTGTTCTGAACTACTTTTTCCTCAATCACTGCTTTAGCCAGAATATTTTTGGCTTTGGCAAGAGCATTCGGAGGTACAGGAATGGCATCCGGCTCATATCTTCCGATTTCATTTCCATTGGCATCGTACTTAATTTCTGCACAACGGCAGGACATTGCCGCCTGAGGACGGAAACCGAACGTTGGCGTTAAATAATAGAGCCCTGTGTTAGCATTAGCCGTTTGTTTAAATAACATTCCTACAGAAGTACCACCGCTTCCCTGATGAGCTGAGGTCCAGATACCTGAATACTGGAAGGTCTTTAAACCTGATCCTGCAGCATAGGGAAGGACAGAGGCATCCATTGTATTACCTCCGTTAAAGCCTCTTATACCCATGTTTGGGAATAATCCTATGTTGTATTCCGGTCTGTTTAATGTATATCCGTAAGCAACGGTTCCTTTTCCGGAAAAATAAGCATACAGAGTACCGCCTACATAATTATATTTGGCAGGATCATAGGTTTCATATTTCACTACTGCGGCTATTTGCCCCGGATCTATACCATAGGCTGTATTAAACTGCGCATTATAGAACCATGGCGTATTTCCTTTTGAAATAAAATTCCCAAGAATAATTCCGGTAGAAACGCTTTCAAGATCTGCTACTCTCCAGCCTGCGGGACAAGGGTCGTATGAAGATTTTTCGGTTGCATGTCCCCATCTTTCCGGCATATTTCCATTCTCGTCAGAAACCCAGTCTGCTTTTGCAGCATCGGTCTGATACAGATAATTAAGAGGATTATTAACAGAATATTTGACTACTTTCTTAAGTTTATCTGCTTTTGAATCTCCTGCCGTAACATTTGCATTTGAAGCATCCGAATAGGTAGTATACGGTTTGGTATATGAACTTAAATATTCCGATTCAGGCATATTATCCGTATAAGGTATTGCTCCGGTAGTAGCATTGGCGGGATTATTTTGTCTGAATACATTGTACGTTGCGTATGGTTTGGTTCCATAATAGTAATAAGACCATCCCGGATTGTAAAATACTGGCAGCGGATCTTTTCTTCCCCATTGGTAATGCAGACCGCCACTTTCACTGATTTGAGCTAATCTGGCCATTACAGCAGGATTTCCTGTCGGAAAACTACCTGTAGCGGGAGCCGCCAGACCTGATGCAAATACGGAACCGGAAGGTTCGAAAATATGTTCATTGACTAATTTTTCCTTAGCGCCCAGATCCCTGTCCATAAAGGTGGTTTTCATCGGAACTCCGGCACTGGTCATAGGATCTTTAAACTGATCATTGGCAGGGATAACTCCGCCATTTCCGGCGTTTTCAGGATCCACATCGTAAGTAGTGATGACAGATTTTGGCGCCCAGATATGCCAGCTCCATAATGCCGGATCGTTATGTTTATTGGCCGTCCAGCTTCCGCTTCCTGCATGAAAAGCCACTACCGCATTTCCAGCCTGATTCTGGTTTAAGGTAACTTTTAATATAGCCGTATCTATTGAACCGTCTATAATTTCCATTTTTTGGATCAGGTTCTTATTATTGGTCCAGACTACAGATGATGATTTGATACTTTCAGCAGGGAAAGAAAAATCTGTACTCAAGTGAAGCTTGTACATGGCGTATGCCTTTCTCAGAGGAATTTCAATGATCCTGTCGTTGTCTTTGTTGGAATCAACTTTATTCCCATTTGGATTAGGCGTTACCAGTGCAGGATTGGTGTATTCTACATAACTGTTGGGTAATCTGGTCCATGATTTTAAAGTTTCGGTAGTGTAAACTTCGTTGGCAGAAGCTACAAATTCCGTTTCAAATACTTTTGGCATAAAAGAAGCATTCGGGTCATAGATACAACGAACGCCGCCGCCGCCGATATAAGCGCTGCTGGAGAATCTGTGCCATCCCGGTCTTGGTTTTGAACCGCTCAGCGGATCTGAAATCAAGGTGAGACCTGCAGCACTAAATGAAGGGTAACGTACCTGGTTGATGATTTCAGAAGCGGTCATGAATGTAGTGGTCATTAATCCACCATCTGCACTCTGATCCTGGAAATTAATAACCGGCGTGATCCAGCCTGCTCCATATTTTAAAGGACTTGTTGTATTGGGATACCCTTCATAATTACCATTAATAGGGAACTTACCTAAATTCATTCCTGAAACTCCTGAGAAATCAAATCCAAACTGAGGATAAACTTTTATTCCTGGATAATCCGGATTTAAAGTTGTCGCATTGAATTCCGGATCAATTGTATTTCCTGTATGTTTTCCCCATGGGCTGTATTTGTTTTCATCAGGCATTGGGGTTCCGGAATTTCTTCCTCCTGAAAAATAGCTTGAAGGGACTCGCCAGTTGCACGGACATGGGTCATAAGGAGATTTCAAGGCGTATCTTGTACTCGCTTCTCCAACAACCGGATCATCCATATCCGAATAATTCCCCTGACGGGTATCTCCCCAAAGATCCCACGCGATAATATTTTCGCGGTACGGAGGAACAAATTTTTTGTATTTTTCCTTTGAAAACCATGTGGTGATTCCCACCTGTGTCCAGCTGTCATTACTGTTTTGTCTCAAGAAGTCTTCCCCGTCATTAAGCAATGCTTCTCCTTTTTTAGCCACATAAATAGGCGTTGCAATAAAGTTGATCGGGTTTTGAACAGAGAACCTGATATTTCCGTTAGGGGTGTCCGTACCTGTATTGATCTGAGCAGAGTATTTATTTCCTCTTACCCTTATAAATTTAGACTGGAAAGCCGGATCTGTATAGTTTAAATTAATTTCTCCGGTAATGGGATAAAGGCTTAAGTCCTTCAGTCCAAATGATGGGAACGGGTCTTTTCTGCCCCACTGATACTGAAGTCCGGCGGATTTATGCCATTCGTTTCCTACAAAGTTCGCACTTGTAGCACCCAGGTTTCTGTCCATCCATTTCCAATTGGTCACCGTATTTCCTTCCTTATCTTTTTCAAAACCGTGATGGTAATTGCTTCCGTTGATTCCAGGATCATCAGTAGCCCATACGTGCCATGTCCAGTAGATTTTGTTATCAACTTTATATGAAATAACGGCATTACCTTCTTTTATTTTGTTGATCATTACTTTGATTTTGGCATCTTCTCCTGTACCTTCCAAAGTAACGGATTTGATAAGCCCCGGTTCGTCCTCCCAGTACAATCCTGCTTTGGCAAGACCCTGCTGAGAGATAGGAGTATAATTACCATTGTCATCCTTCATAAACTCGCCGCCTTTTGCCCACATTTCATAGGCTTTTTTTACAGGAATATAAAGACCGTCTACAGCAGCATTGGTTTTAGGATCCTTGCCGGTGAAGATATAACTGTTCGGAGCTTTGGTCCAGTCTGCAAAATCAGATTCGGCCCCTGAATTGAGGGCAAAACAGGTAACCGGGCAGTCCTCTGTGACTGTATTTCCGAAAATGCCCACATATTTGATGAATTTATTGATCTCGCTTTCGATATCTATTAAAGGTCTTGACGGACCGTTCCATCCAGGGACTACCTTTTTGTTTCTGATCGCCCCGACACCATATAATGATGCCTGAGAAGTATTACTTAATGAAAAGTTTTCAGAACCAGGACCTCTTTGTTTGTTATTAAGAGGAGGATATCCAAAATCATTGGCTACATTATAGTTGCTCATCGCTGAAAGAGAAATATACTGTCCGTTGCCTTTATAAACTCTTAATCCTGTGACTTTACTGATCACTATAACAACAGGCTGCTGGTTCGTGAAAACATCTCCCAGCTTCTCATTGATGTAATTGTAAAGATTATAATACCTGTTAAGAAGAGAATTAGGATTGGTAAAATCCAGATATCCTCTTCCCCAGGGCTCTCCTCCTTCTTCAGGAGGCAAAAACCAGTTGCTGAAGTTGATGAAAAAACTTTCGTTTGAAAATTTTCCGGCAAACATATACACCGGATCATGATAAGAGAACTCAAAAGGACTGAACTCACTGTTCTGATAAATGAATTTCTGAGAACTGGCTATAGTCTCAAGATTATTAGGGTTCGTAATATTAACGACCGGTGAGCTGACATTGGAATTGTCTAATGCGGCATTTCCCTGAAAAGACAGCACAATATCATCCAGTTTTCTGGCCAGATGCTGGGAAGTTACCCTGTCTTTGACTCCTGAAACCGTTCCATTTGGATTGTATACAACCGTTCCGTTTTTTTTAGGGGTAAACAGGATGGTGTACTGGTTCTCATCCAGGTCACAGTTGGCATACACATAATTTGATTGTTTGTAATGACTCACTGTTTTGTTCCAGGTTACAGAATTCCAGTTGGTAATACTGGCATCTGAACTTAATTCGATCTTGACTGAATGACTGTTCAGAGCCGATTGCGGCAACTCGAATTGAGCGGTAAGTTCTTCATTATAGTCATAGTTTCCTGCAAAAGTTTTACACCATAAAGAGACCCAGTTATTTTGGGCATCTTTGTACTTTACGGTAACTTTTACATCTCCTGCGGTATTGGGCTTCTGAAAGTTCCCTTTGAGAACCACCAATCCTTTTTCATTCACATTTTGCGGAATGACAATAAGAGGATCCAGGTCATAGACACTTGGCGGGAGAGGTGTCCTGTGCTTGAATCCAATACTCGTCTCATGATGCCAGGGGACAGTTGCGGTCCTTGCATAGGCATGAGATGATGCAATACAGAATACTGCAGCAAAAATCTTGAATGTCGATTTTTTTTTCATACGTATAAAAATTAAAAGTGTGTTTTATGGAAAATACACTGAATAGCCGCAGAAGAACCGGGAAATAAATAGGGCTCGAATTTCAATATATAAAAGCTGTTTCGGTTCCCAACCTGGGAACGGAATATGGAATTTTACCCTAAATAAAACATTTACGGTCTCCGGTGTTCTGCTATACCAATGATTTTAAAAAGATCCCTGAAGATTTTGAATGATCAGGATGGATGGGGAATGAGACAGCATAGAAAGCCGCATCATGCGTGAAAAGTAAATTTTTTTTCATGTTGGTGTGTTTCAAAATTATTGTGTTGTTTTTTTATAATGATTAAAAATTTTAACTAAAAGTTTTATTTTTTAAAAATTACTATAACAAAATTCAACAAAATAATTTTTTCCCACAATAGAGAGAATGACTTTTTTGATGAAAAACAATGAATATAGAAATAAATCTATAAAAAGTGTCTTAAATTTTATTATTGATGTAAGCTTCTGTAGCTCTTTCGGTTGAGTGAATGGTTGCCGGGTTTCCCATGACAACAGAATTGGCAGGAACATCAAAATTAACGTAGGAATTGGGAGCGATCAGAACATTGTTTCCAATAGTGATACCGCCTACAATAACAGCATTGGCTCCAATCCATACTTCATCACCAATCGTAGGAAAGCCCTGAAGTTTTCCGCGGTTCTGCTGGCCGATCGTTACGCCCTGCGCCATATTGCAGTTTTTCCCGATTCTGGCTTTCGGATTGATCACCAGACTTCCCCAGTGTCCCAGATAAAAACCTTCCCCGATCTCAGTTTCCGGATAAATCTGGTAGCCGTATTTGATCTGATAATGTCTGAGAACCAGTTTCCAGAATATTCCCAGAACAGGTTTTTGGTAATATTTCTGGGTTTTTCTCAAAACATAGATAAAATGAAGGTTCGGATTGATACATTTTTTCCAGATCTCAAATGAAGAGAGCCATTTTCCGCTTTCCCTGTAAAAATCCTTTTGTATAAGTGTATAACCCATTTTAAATCGTTTTATAATTCATCAATGATTTCCTGAAGATGTGCTACAGATTTCTGAAGAACAAATGGAAGGTCTGCCGCAGCGATCTCATTTTCGTAACGGGCGGTAAGTTCTTTGTCTGAAAGGAATTTTTTCATCCCTTCGTAAATTCCTTCCTCTGAATTGGGCGTGATCAGTCCTAATTTTCCGTCCTGAAGAAGATCCCTGATCCCGGAAACATCGGTAGAGACCACCGGTTTATTAAGGATAAGTGTTTCTGCAATAATGGTGGGAAAACCTTCGTGTCGGGAAGACATCACATAGAAATCTGCCTTTTTCAAATAAGGATAAGGATTGCTTCTGAAGCCGAGCATTTTTACTGTTTCCTGAAGTTCCAGTTCGTTAAGTTTTGCCAGGGTCTTTTCAAATTCGAAACCGTCACCGATAATAATGATCTGGTGTTTCAGCCCTTCATCGATCAGTTTTTTGTGAACATCAAGAAGCCTGTCGTAGCCTTTCTGCGGATAAACGGTCCCAATGGTAATAAACGTGGGAATATCGTTGGAGAAAGGATAATCATCGATTGCTGTATTGGCTTTTTTTAAAGTGTCTTCTTTATCAATCGGATTGAAGATTTTAATAACGGACTGCTTCTCCTGGTCACTTTTAGCCGCCTTCTGCATTTCCTCCTTCAGTTTATTGGAAATAACCAGTATTCTGTCAAATTTAAATAGCTGCCTGATAACATCCGGTGTGTATTCTTTAAGATTAAAAATATCGTTCTGGATCCAGATGATTTTTTTGGAATCTTTCTGCGGGCTGGACAGCAGTTCCCTGTACATACCGTGAATGGCTGCTATTTCTACATCGTATTTTTTATTTTTCAGAATAAATGTATAAAGTAGGGCAGGAAACCACAAAAACATTTTCTGATACAGCACTCTGAATGCTTTCACCGGAATTTCGTGAGGTCTGTTGGTCGTGATCATTTCTCCTTTCAAAAGATGATGAAGCTTCACCCATGACGGAACTTCTTTGATGTACATCCCTGTGTACAGATTGATCAGCAGATCCACCTCATATTTATCTTCCGGAAGGTTTTTAAGGAAATTGACAAGAACTTTTTCTGCCCCTCCATGTCGCAGGGAGCCGATACGTATTAGGATTTTCTTTTTTGCAGACATTATTTCACAGGTTTATAACGGTGGGGAAGATGCTCCTTGATATAGGCTTCTAATTGGGGTCTGTCTGCTTCAAGCTCTCTTGGATACATCACATTATTTTTTAAAGCTTTGTCTCCGTATTCTTCAATGGTGCAGATGAATTTTGCAGGAACTCCGGCGTAAACACTTCCCGGAGGCATAGAGGTGGTCAGAATAGATCCCGCACCCAAAACACAGTTGTCGCCCATTTCTACCCCCAGCATAATGATGGTATCTGCGCCTATCAGGCACTGTCTGCCGATTTTTATTCTTCCAAATGCTCTTACATCTTTATATTTTTCAAAGAAATGAAGGGCATTGTAGCCTCCGTCGTGATTGATGAACCTTACATTATTGGAAAATGTGGTTTCGTCCCCTATTTCAATTAAAAAAGGTTCGGTTCCAAATTCCGGAACCTCTACAAAACGCACATTCTTACCTACCTTCAACCCTTTTGCAAGATTGACCTTAAGATAAATTTTTTGTATCATCAAATGATAAGTGGTATGAATTTTTAATAGGATACGGAAGAGAAGAATCATCATTTAGGTAATTTGCTGTTTTATTTAATTTTACAAAGAAAAAGAATTTATATGATAAAAGTTTCCAAAATAGAATATTATTTGCCCGAAAAAATTCTGACCAATGAGGATCTTGAGAAAGAATTTCCGGAGTGGAATTCAGATAGAATTCAAGAAAAAATAGGGATCAGACAGCGCCATATTTCATCAGAAAACGAGACGGTTCTGGAGCTTGCTGTAAAGTCTTCGGAGAAGCTTTTCACCGGCTATGACAGGAGCGAAATAGATTTTGTGCTCTTCTGCACCCAAAGTCCGGATTATTTTCTGCCTACAACAGCCTGTATTCTTCAGGACAGATTGGGGTTGAGGAAGAATATCGGAGCGGTGGATTTTAATTTGGGCTGTTCGGGTTTCGTGTATGGACTGGCTTTTGCTAAAGGATTAGTAGCCGGCGGTGTGGCAGAAAGTATTTTACTGGTCACATCGGAAACCTATACGAAGCATATTCATCCGGATGATAAGGCTAACCGGAGCATATTTGGAGACGCTTCTGCTTCGGTGATTATAGAGAAGGATGAAAATGCGGCAGCTTATCAGTTCTGTCTGGGAACAGACGGAAGCGGCGCCGAGAATCTGATGGTAAAGAAAGGAGCTTTCAAAACGGATTTTGAACTGAATCCCGGGCATGATTTTGCTCCGGAAAACCTATATATGAACGGCCCTGAAATTTTCAATTTTACGATTGAGAATATTCCGGGACTGGTAAAAGAAACATTGGAAAAGAATGGACTGACGATGGATGATATCGATCATTTTGTATTCCATCAGGCCAATGCTTTTATGCTGAATTATTTAAGGAAGAAAACCAAAATACCCGCAGAAAAATTCTATATCAATATGGAAAATACGGGAAATACAGTTTCTGCAACCATTCCGATCGCTTTGAAAGATATGATGGATCAGGGTGTGTTGAAAGAGGGAGATAAGGTATTGATGGCCGGTTTTGGAGTAGGGTACTCATGGGGAGCAACCGTGCTGGATTTTTAAAAAATATGTACAAGCCAAAATAAATTTATATGAAGACAGCCATTTTTTTAGAGAAATTACAGGAAGAACTGGAAGAACGCGAAAAACTAACCGTTGAAACCAATTTAAGAGAACTTGAAAATTATGATTCAATCAGTTTACTCTCCGTTATTGCATTGGTAGATGAAAATTTCGATAATAAAATTGATACAAAGGATTTTAAAGATATAGAAACCGTTTCTGATCTGATGAATATTATTGGAAGAGAAAACTTCGAAGATTAAATCATTTTCTTAAGTAAAAGAAAAGCCGCTTTTTCAGATTGAAAAAGCGGCTTTTTTATGATAAAAAGGAGCCGTCTGATCTAAAGATCTAGGCATTTTCCTTATTTTGATTCTGGCGGTGGAGATCTTCAATGATTTCTTCCACGGCATTAAAGATTTTCTGGTTATCAAACTGTTCTTCTATCGTTTCCAGATTTTTTCTGATCTTCGCAACCAGTTCGGGATCCGTTAAAAAGGTCTTCATGGCGGCATACATCTCATTCGTGTCATAGTTGATGAGGTAGCCTGTTTCCCTGTCTTTGATCATAATTCCTACATCACCGGTATCGGTAGCAATGATAGGCTTCTGAAGGATTAATGCTTCAGCAATCACCAGCGGCCATGCTTCAGATTGGGAAGAGAGAATAAAATAATCGGCGTTTTTAATATACGGATAAGGATTCATCCTGTTGCCGCTTAAAATAAAGGTATTCTGCACATTGTTCACACGGATCTGCTCCGTAAGATTCTGCATCTCTTCACCGCTTCCCACCACGATAACCGTGTGATGAAAACCTTCGTCAATAAGCTTTTTATGAGCGTCAATAAGTTTATGGTATCCTTTTCTGTCGTGAAGGCGTCCCACGGAAACAAAAACAGGTCCTTCCGGAAAAGGTTCAATCTTTTCTTCTGCTTTTAATTTAATTTCTTCAATGGGAATCGCGTTGATCACTACACTTTCCTCAGGATATTTCAGTTCCGGATAATACTGGTGCATCATATCCTTGATTTTCGCAGAACAGTAGATCATATGATCAAACTGCGGAAAACTTTTAAGAATATCCGGAACCAGAGGCTGTAGTTTGGGAACATTAATTTCCGAGTGAAACCATCCTATTTTTTTTGAAGCCGGATTGCTGGAGTTAATGACAGATGAAAAGGTGGAATAGCTGGGAGCAATCTCAATATCAAATTTTTTATTTCCTAAAATACGGTCGGATATTTTATGGTCTTTCAGCATACGGGAAAGCTTGATTTTCCTGCGGATCAGCTGCAGTTTGTGAATCAGTGGGTTTTTGGAAAAATCTTCCTTACCGTCTGCTAAATATAATTTTTTAACATGTTTTGGAAATTCATTTCTCAGTTCACCCTGATTCAGGTTCAGGCAGACCGTGATGTCAAATTTTTCGGGATTGAGATTATTGACCATACTGAGAACCACTTTTTCCACACCGCCCATTTCCATAAAACGGTGTCTGAAGAGAACTTTTATTTTCTTATTTTGTGTTGACATTTTACCTGAAAAATTTTTGTAAAGTAATGAAGATTTTTCTTTTTATCCTATACGGAATTGAATTCTGATACTCCAAAAGGTTAAAAATTTCCTTCTGACCGGGATAAATTTCGGGAATTTTTTTTCCGTGAATGCTTTTAAGGTTTCTTCTTTTCATGGCATTAAAAACCACCCGGGAAAAGTATTCATAAGCCTTTACTTTGTTTTCATTCTGAGAGATGCCTGCGCTATGCGCTCTGTAAAGATAATTGGTTTCGTTGATAAAATGCACATTCCCCTTTTCGTACATTTTCAGGTAAAGGTCCTGATCTTCAGCTATCCTGAGGCTGGAATCCATCTTTTCTGTCTGCTCATAAATATCCTTTCTGAACGTCACAAAATGAGCGATCTGAACAGGATAATTAAAGAAATACCGGTCTCCGTTCTGAACCTGCATTGCTGATCTGAAGGGAGCAATAGGTTTAAGATTCCGATCACAGCTCATAAAACGTGAATAGGTAAGTACAACCTTTTTGTTGTGGGTAAACACCTGTACCGCTTTTTCAATGGCGCAAGGAAGAATGGCATCGTCCGGATCTACAAATCCGCAGATGTCTCCCGAAGCTAAATCAATGAGTTTGCTTTTGGTAACGCCTACACCGCAGTTTTGTTCATTTTCAAAAAATTTAAATCTGGTGTCTCCCGCAATAAGCGCCTGTACACGTTTTTTCTCTTCATAAGAAGATGCGTCGTCCAGAATGACTGCTTCCCAATCCGTATAGCTTTGAGACAATAGGGATTCATAGCAATCTCCGAAGAATGCCGCATTGTTGTAATGGGCAATAAGTACCGAGAATTTCATTCTGATTACAGGGGTCTGTGTACGAGGTCCTGTTTATTGATCACCTGCGTATTGGCAGGGATATCTTTGTAGATGGTGCAGCCAGCGCCAATAATGCAGTTGTCACCAATCGTAACACCTTTCAGAACCGTTACGTTGCTGCCAAGCCAGCAGTTGCTGCCTATTTTAATCGGAGCTTTTGTAAATGTTGATGAATGAACTTTGAATGCAGGAGAGGTTTCGTAAGCGTGATTATGATCATAAAGCTTAACATTCTCACCAAATAAAGTGTTTTCTCCTATGGAAATGTGCTCCAGACAGTTGATCGAGCAAAAATTATTCATAAAAAAACGGTCCCCAATCTCCAGAGTAGCTTCTTTCGTCACCAGAATACAGCAGTAATTTCTGAATTCTACCGATTTTCCGATGCTTACCTTTTTTAAATCTTTATCAAGAACAAAGCGGCCTCCAACACCCAGTCTGATATTTTCAAAAAATACCCTACTGTGTTTTTTTAATAGAGAGAGCTGCTGCCTTCTGTAAATTTTTTCAAGAAAATTATAGAACATATTAACAGATTTATTTTATTCATTTGTAGAACAAATATAATTTGTTTTTTACATATTTAACAGGGAAATGGTTTTATTTTTCTCTGTAATAGTGTGTTTTAAATGAATTGGTTGAAAAATTCTCTATTTTTAGTTTGTTTTTATGTTATTTTTCTTATGATTCTTTTAATAAGCGTATTTTGTTTTTCAAAGATAAAATTGGGAAGATTATCAATGCTTTCACTGTCTTTTTTATAAAGCATACGGATCTGCCTTCTTTTCAGCGTATCCGCTAATACGAGATGCCAGTTTTTATGAAGTTTTTCTTTCTTTTTTTTATCCTGGGAAACTCCTTTCTGATGAATTCTGTAGAGATAGAGCGGTTTTTTTATGTAAAAGAAACTCCCTTTTTCATAAAGTTTCAGGTATAAATCCTGATCCACCGATGAACTGATGTTTTCATTTATCCCTTCGGTTGTATCGTAAACTGCTTTTTTAAAGGTAAAGAAATGAGCCACTTCAAAATTGATATTAAAAAAATCAGGGTCCCCGTTTTTTATTTTCCGGGAATAAGGGAATAATTTCTCAATGGTAAGATTTTCATCGCAGACATAAAATTGAGAGTAGGTGGCCGCTATCTTTTCCCGGGCATATATTTTTACAGATTCTTCCAGAGCATCAAGTGTTAAGGCATCATCAGGGTCCAGAAAGCCACAGATATCTCCGGTCGCCAGTTCTGCACATCTTCTTTTGGTGTATCCGGTTCCTTTGTTAATTTCATTTTCATAAAGGAAAAAGCGGTCGTCACCGGCAATCATTTCTCTTAACGTATTTTTTTCAGATTCGGCAGAGCAGTCATCCACTATAATCACTTCCCAGTTTTTATAGGTTTGTTGCAAAATGCTGTCAAAGCACTGTTTAAGAAATGCCCCATTGTTGTAATGAGCAATTAATATCGAAAACTTCATCCTCCTTATTTAAAAAATTGAGCTTTATTAATCATTTAATATTCAAAGCAATGTACATAAAGCAGCCGTTCTGGAGTCTCAAAAAAGATGCCGGAATGTATATTTTTAAACTTTTATTTTGTGTTTTTAGAAAATACACGCTGAATTTTCTATTTTTAAAAAAAATATTATGCAATATGCGTTAATTGTGTGAATGTACGTATATTAAATGATTCCGGTCAATAGAAACCGGAAAAAATAATATTAATTTTCATCCTTATAAAAACACAAAATGGGTGAAATAACAAGAATTTTCAAAACATTGATAGGGTATCTGAAACGCCCCGGTCTTTATCCGGAACTGGGCCGGAAAATTATTAAAAATACTGTAAACAGAGGGAATGCTTTCAAAGGAAAGGACAAAACAAATTCCTGGGCAGCACAAAAAGCGGTTTCCCAGAAAGGTGCTGTTTTTATGTTATTCGGACTTGACATAGAGGCATTCCGTTCTGATTATGCTGATGTTCTGAAAACAGCAGAACAAAGAGAAAGGGAATGTCCGATAAAAATGGGTGGTCCAGGAGCACTGGAACTGCTGTACTATGCCTGTGAATTTACCAATGCAAAGCATGTCGTGGAAACAGGCGTGGCTTATGGCTGGTCTTCGCTGGCATCACTGCTGTCTCTTTCGAAAAGAGGCGGAACTCTGTACAGCTCAGATATGCCGTATCTGGCTCAGGATGGTGATCAGTATGTAGGATGTGTAGTGCCCCAAAATCTTAAAACAGGCTGGAAATTATTCAGGTTTGCGGATAAGGAATCACTGCCGAAGATCTTTGCTGAAAACGCTGTCTTTGACGTTCTTCATTACGATTCGGATAAGAGCTATAACGGAAGAATGTGGGCCTACGAAGTGCTTTACCAGCATTTGAAAAAAGGAGGAGTATTTATCAGTGATGATATAGGTGATAATTCTGCTTACCAGGATTTTTGTGAGAAAAACAACATAGAAACAAGGGTAATAGGATATGAAGGTAAATATATCGGTGTTTTTGTCAAATAAACCTGAGACGGATTAATACATAAACAAAACTTTTTTATTTTTGCAAACTCAGGGCTTTGTATGTAAAGGTCCTGAGCTTTCATATTCAATAAATTGTAATGGCTGTCAGGCAGCTCCCATGAATGAAGATAAGTCAGATAACATTTACCCGGTTTATTGCTGCTATAGCCATCGTGATTTCGCATTTTAACAAGGACATGTTTTTGTATAAGATAGATTATATTTCAAACATCTTTTTAGAGGCCAATGTAGGGGTGAGCTATTTCTTTATTCTTTCCGGTTTTATTATGATTGTGGCCTACCACAAGAAAGAAAAAATAGGATATATAGATTATTACAAAAACAGGTTTGCACGGATCTTTCCATTGTATGTGCTGGGACTCTTGCTTTATCTGGTGACAAAATATGCCAATTTCAGTATTCCTGCAGCAGTTTTGTACTTGCTTGGGCTTCAAAGCTGGATTCCTGGTAAGGTGATGATCCTGAATTTTCCGGGATGGTCTATTTCCGTTGAATTTTTGTTCTATCTTATCTTCCCGGTCCTTTACAATTATTTCTACTCCAAAAAAAATAAAAGCATCTGGATCGTAGCTATTCTATTATGGGTGGTGACTCAGGTATTTTCTCATCTTTACGAAGCTTCGTCATATTATGAAGGGCTCCACACAAAAAGTCAGCAGTTCCTGTATTATTTTCCGCTGATGCATGTGAATGAATTTCTGGTTGGGAATCTCGCGGGTTTGTTTTTTATTACTAATTTTAAGCAGAAGAATTATGATATTCCCATCATCCTGATCTTTTTGGCGATCCTGCTGGCTTTGATTTTTGTTCCGCTTTTTTATCATAACGGGCTTATGGCAGTGCTTTTTATTCCGCTTATTGTTTTAATATCATGGAATAATGGTTTTCTAACGAAATTATTTTCCTTAAAACCTTTAGAATACCTGGGCGAAGCAAGCTATGCAATTTATATTACCCATATTCCCGTTCTTTATATTTTAAGGGAGATTATACAATGGAAATGGAAGACGATGGACACTGACGGTAAATTCTGGATTTACATGGCTGTTCTCATTCCTGTCTCGATGCTGTTCTACCAGTTTATTGAAAAACCGATGCGGAATTATATAAAAAAAATAAATATCAGATAAAATCTTTATTTTTGTACCAAGACAAACACAATGATAATAAATACAAGCGTTTCCAAAACATACAGTTTTACTACAGATAGAGTGCTGCATGACCATTATAGAAAGAATAGAAAAGAGCTGACAGAACTGGAAACCGGTACATTAGGATTTTAATAAAATAAAAGAGTTTATGTACAAAACGTTTTCCGAACTGAAAAAAGAACTCCGCAGGGATACTACTCAGCTTAAGAAGATCAAAGTAGCATTATTAGGGGATACTGCCACGCAGTTTCTCAATATTGCACTGAGAGGAACGGCCATCAATGAAGGTTTTGAGGTGGAAGTTTTTGAAGCTGATTTTGGTCAGATTTCAAGACAGATCCTGGATCCTTCCTCTGAGTATTATGAGTTTAATGCAGATTATACCATCATCTTTGAATCTTCCCACAAATTACTAAGCCAATATTATAAATCCTACGATACACAAACTGCTTTTGCGGAAAATAAAATTTCCAATATAGAGGAGCTGTACCGTACCATTCAGAGCAGAACCAAAAGCAGGGTAATCTATTGCAATTTTCCGGGAATCAATAACCAGGTTTTTGGAAATTTTTCCAATAAAGTAGAATCTTCTTTTGTTTTTCAGCTGAATAAGCTCAATTATTTGCTGACTGCACAGCTTGCTATAAGTAACGATAATTTCTTCATCGCAGATCTTCATTCAATTCAGAATAAATGGGGACGCAATTTCATGTTCTCACCCAGCATTTATGTGAATACTGAAATGGTGCTGTCTCTGGACGCGCTGCCCATTGTAGCCCATCATATCACAGGAATTATCTCTTCTCTGGAAGGAAAGTTTAAGAAATGCCTGATCCTTGATCTCGATAATACAACCTGGGGCGGGATCATTGGAGACGATGGTCTGGAAAAGATCCAGATTGGAAGCCTTGGAATAGGGAAAGCATTTACAGAATTTCAGTATTGGGTAAAAGCACTTCAGAAAAGAGGGGTTATTCTGGCGGTCTGCAGTAAAAATGATGAAGATAAAGCCAGAGAGCCTTTTGAAAAACACCCTGATATGGTCCTTAAAATGGAAGATATTGCTGTTTTTGTGGCGAATTGGGATAATAAAGCCGATAATATCAGGAAAATTCAAAGCATTCTGAATATCGGGTTCGATTCTATGGTATTCCTGGATGATAATCCTTTTGAACGGAATATTGTACGGGAAAATCTTCCTGAAGTCTGTGTTCCTGAACTGCCGGAAGATCCTGCAGAATATCTGGAATATCTGTACAGCCTGAATCTTTTCGAAACCGCCAGTTTCTCAGAAAATGATGCGGAAAGAACCAAACAGTATCAGGTGGAAGCCCAAAGAGCAGTAGACCTCGACAGTTTTACCAATGTGGAGGATTTCCTGAAAAGTATGGCGATGACCTCGGATGTAAAATCTTTCGACAGTTTTTCAAAACCGAGAGTTTCCCAGCTGACACAACGTTCCAATCAGTTTAATCTGAGAACGGTAAGATATACGGAACAGGATGTGGACAACCTGATCAAATCCGATGATCACTACACATTGTCTTTCACACTGGAAGATAAATACGGAGACAACGGCCTGATCTGCGTGATTGTTCTGGAGAAAAAAGCCCCGGAAACACTCTTTATCGATACATGGCTCATGAGCTGCCGTGTTCTGAAAAGAGGAATGGAAGACTTTACCCTGAACACCATCATTGACACCGCGAAGAAAAACGGCTATAAATATGTAGTGGGAGAATATCTTCCGACTGCCAAAAACCAGATGGTAAAAGACCATTATGAAAGATTAGGGTTCTCCCAACAGGATCAGAAATGGGTTCTGGATGTGGACACCTATCAATCCAAACAAGTATACATTAACACTAAATAATTATTCCCATATAACATTATGAACAAAGATGAAATTTTAGCTAAGCTGACAGGTATTTTCCATGACGAACTGGATAATGATGCCATTGTATTAAGTTTTGAAACCACTGCAGATGATATTGAAGAGTGGGATTCCCTTTCTCATATCCAGCTGATTGTAGCGGTGGAGAAAGCTTTTGGAGTACGTTTTACCTCTTCAGAAATCCAGAGCTGGAATAATGTAGGAGAAATGATAGACTGTATACTTGCAAAATAATGGTACTTCAGGAAAACCAGGCATTTAAGCATCAGTTCAGGGTAGATGACCATGTTTACAATGGTTTTATCTCTGTGTTTGAGGACCGGAATGTGCTGCATACCGATGAGGAATTTGCAAAGAATAAAGGTTTTCAGTCCAAAGTGATGCACGGAAATATCCTGAACGGTTTTCTTTCCTACTTTATCGGAGAGCTGCTTCCTACAGATGATGTAATGATCCTTTCACAGACCATCAATTTTAAAAATCCGGTGTATCTGAATGATGTTTTAAATTTTGAAGCCGTAATCACAGATCAGTCGGAGGCTGTCCGCGTGAATACTTTTGCCTTTAAATTCATCAATGAAAATCTTAAAACAGTAGCCTCAGGTAAAATTCAAATCAAAGAATTCTAATGAAAAAAGTGGTATTGACCGGAGGTTCATCCGGAATTGGTAAAGAAATTAATCTTTTTCTACTGGAAAAAGGATATCAAGTATTGTTTACCTACTGCCATTCCGAAGCTCCGGCAAAGGAAATAGAGCACAGGTTTCCCAATGCAAAATCTTTTCAGATCGATTTCAATTCAGGAGACCAGATGAATGCCTTTCAGACTGAAATAGAAGCTTTTGATCCTGATATTCTGATTAATAACTATTACAGCGGAAGTTTTATCGATACCTATTTCCATAAAACAGAAGCGGAGAAAATCCTTGAAGATTTTAAAAATAATGTGATTCCGGCTCTTGAAGTGACGCAGAAATGCATCAATATTTTCAGGAAAAAAAAGCTGGGAAGAATTATCAACATCCTTTCCTCTTCAATGGTTGCCCCGGCTATGGGAACTTCCGTTTATAATTCCAACAAAGCTTACCTTCTTCAGATGAGCAAAAGCTGGGCAGTGGAAAATGTAAAATTCGGGATTACCTGTAATTCTGTTTCCCCGTCTTTTATTCCTACTGATTTTCATAAAGATATGGATGACAGAATGAAGGAGATGATTATTTCCGGATACCCGCTGAAAGATAAACTTGAAGGCGGCGATGTAGCCAATATCATCGAGCTCTGCATCAACGGCGGAAAACATTTCAACGGAAATCATCTTTTTGTAGATGCCTCCCATTATTAATGAGATTGTAAATAAAAATCAATGCAGTTCACATCTATTGCCTTTTTTCTTTTCTTTACGGTAGTTTTTGGCCTTTACTGGTGGGTCGGCAGGAAGAATCTGAAACTTCAGAATATGTTGCTGCTGGCGGCTAGCTATGTTTTTTACGGTTTTTGGGACTGGAGATTTCTGGCACTTCTGGCCGGAAGTTCTGCCGTAGCTTATTATTTAGGACAGAAAATTGGCGAAAGTCAGGGACGGGCGAAGAAAATTTATATCAATTCAGGTTTAATTCTGGCGATAGGAACCTTATTTTATTTTAAATATTTTGGATTTTTTATCGACTCTTTTGCTGATTTGTTTGCTATTCAAAACAAACTTACCCTTTCCATTATTTTACCGTTAGGGATCAGTTTTTATACCTTTAGAATCGTCAGTTATTTTCTTGATATTAAAAACAATAAGCTGAAACCGGAAACTGATGTTCTTGCATTTTTCAATTATGTGGCTTTCTTTCCGAGTATGACCTCAGGCCCGATTGATAAAGGAGGTTTGCTGCTTCCCCAGCTGAAAAAAGAAAGAATTTTCACAGAAGAGGCAGGAGCAGATGCGGTAAGACAGATTCTTTACGGAGCATTTAAAAAATTGGTGGTAGCCAACAGCATTACCCCGATAACACAGTCTATTTTTCAAAACTATGAAACCCTCTCAGGAAGTACGGTCGCATTCGGAGCTATCCTTTTTCTGTTCGAGCTGTATGCTGACTTTTCAGGATATTCTGATATGGCCGTTGGGTTCGCAAGGTTACTTGGATTTAAAATCACCAAAAACTTTGCATTTCCCCTGTTTGCGCAGAATATTGCGGAATATTGGAGAAAATGGCACATTTCGCTCACTTCATGGCTTACAGAATATGTTTTTACCCCTTTGGTGATTCAGTTCAGGGATTATGGCAAAAGAGGACTTATTGCAGCTATTATTCTGAATTTTATACTGATTGGCGCATGGCACGGGCCGAGACTTACCTTTGTATTGTTCGGGCTGCTTCACGGGCTTTATTATATTCCTCTTATTGTAAAGGATAAGCTTAACAAAAAGAAAAAGTTTTCAGGGAATTTTCCTACCATTAAAGAGCTTGGGAATATACTTCTGACCTTGGTTATGGTATGTTTTGCACTTGTACTTTTTGCAGCACCTGATCTGAAAGCTGCTCTGGGAATGTACGGAAGGATCTTCAGTTTTTCCTTATTTTCAGTTCCGCAGTTTATGAAGATCAAGGTTCTGGGTTTAATTGGTATTCTGATTGTCATCGACTGGCTTAATAAAGACCAGGAACACGGACTGGAGATCAAAAGATTGAATCCTTTTATCAGACGAGCTTTCTATGTTTTTCTGATCTTTATGATCATGTACTACGGCGTATTTTCTAATGGAAACTATATCTATGAACAGTTTTAATTATGGGAAAGTTTTTATTTAAAATATCATTATACATCATTGGAGTAGCCGGCGTACTGCTGCTTCTGGGCTCTTATGCAGATGGGAATACGGATGACAACTACATGCATTTTGCTGTGGAAAAACCTCACAATATTATTCTGGGAGATTCCAGAAGTGTGCAGGGAATTGTACCTGATGTGCTGAAAACCAGGCTGTCCGTTCCCTTTGACAATTTTTCATTGAATATCGTTGAATCCCCTTATGGAGAGGTTTATCTGAAAGGTTTAAAAAGAAAACTGGCTTGTGATACTAAAAACGGAATTTTCATCCTTACCGTAAGTCCCTGGAACCTTGCGCTGACCAGCGGAATAAAGAAAAAAGAAGACTTTCCGGAAGCCCATTCTCCGCTCAATAACATGTACTTTTACGATAAGTCGCCCAATTATGAATACCTGATCAGAAATTATAACAAAAGCTGGTTCAGAATATATCTTGACAGGGAAGAAGCGGGAAAATCTAATACCTATCTCCATAAAGACGGCTGGATGGAAGTGAATGTAGATATGAATAAAGATTCTGTGGCTGCGAGAGCTGCCGTGAAAATAAAAGAATACAAGGCCGTGCTGAATACTTACAGCCTGTCTCAGGAACGGTTGAAAGCCATCAATGAAATCATAGATTATTTGCAGCCCAAAGGAACGGTATATCTCGTAAGAATCCCGACCTCTCAAGGCATGGTGGATCTTGAAAATGAAAGGTTTCCTGAATTCAATACTGTCATAAAGGATCTTTCAAAGAAGAAACATGTGAAATACTACGATTTTTCCGGAAGAAGTGATGACTATCTGTACACCGATGGAAACCATATGTACAGAGAATCTGGAAAGATGCTTACTTCACAGATTGCAGATTCCATCCAATCGGAACAGAAAAGATTAAAATAATCTAATAAGGTCAGGAGGCTTGATGCTGGAAGAGGGAAGTTACTGAAGTCTGAAAGCAGAATACAGTACCCTTTGATTAGATTTTAAGATTGTTTCATCAAAATGAACGGAAGCCGATGGAAATTATTGGCTAAGACTAACTTCCAGCCTCCTTCTTCCGCCTTCCCGCCTTTATTTACCCGAACTCAGCTAAATAAATCCTTCCTGAAGTTAATATTATAAAGTCCCGAACGGATACTTTTATAATCTGTCAGCCCGTATTTCAGGATCATTCCCCACTTTTTCATAACAGGGGCGTTACCAATCTGAAAGCTTCTGTACATCCTGTTGATATGCAGTTTTACGTTATCCGGCATATTCTCACCGGCAGCCCAGTTGTCGAGCTCTTTCCATAAAAGAACCCTGGTACTGGCAGGCTTTATTTTTTTTGAATCCACCTGGGTAATCCTGTTATTTTCGTGTACCCCACGCATTCCTACTGCCTGATCTAAAATTCCGGGATAAAGATCAAGATAAAAAGAAAGTCTGATGATAAATTCACTGTCCTGGTGAAGTCTTAAAGTTGTTCTGAACAGAATTTTCATCTTTTTCATTAACGGTTCCCTGCGGACTGTAAGGGAGTCAATGCTGAAAAGCCCGAAGCTGCCGAGCATATAGATCTGACCTGGAAAAACATCTTTTGGGCCATGTTTTTTGTATACGGTTGTCAATCTGTCCCCGAAAACAGGGTAGTACTGCTCTTTTGCTTTCTCAGAATAGTAATGCACTCCCAATGCTCCATAAACACCTTCTACCTCCGGGTTTTTAAAAAGTTCTCTTTCTGCGTCAAACCTGTTGGGAAGATAATAATCATCTGCATCCAGAAATGCGATAAAGTCTCCGGTGGCGTTTTCTATCCCCAGATTTCTGCTGGGACCTGCTCCGTGATTGCCTTTGTCAGGATGCTGGAAAAGCTTCACTTTTGGATGCTTTTCGGCAAGCTGGCAGCATACCTCCAAAGCGTTATCAGGAGATTTGTCTTCTACAAGGATCACTTCATACACTTCATCAAACTGAAGCGCTGATTCTACAGCCTGCGAAACAAATTTTTCAGCATTGTAAACCGGGATAATTACTGATATCTTCATTTTGGAACGATTAATAAATCTTAGTGTTTATAATTTAATGTATTCTGAATTTTTACTGTTATCATTCAGCTTCACGAATGCGTATAAGTGAACCTGTATTTTGTTTTCAGAATCTTTGGATCTTTAACAATTGCTGCCAATAAAGCAGCTGTTTTTGAAAATCCTTTTTTTGTAGACAGCTCAAAAGCTTTTTTCTGTAAAGCGATATGCTGCATGGCATCACGGTCGGGTTTGTTTTTGTTCGACCAGTCATACAGGGAGTTCCATAAAAGAAACTGTCTCTGGTTATACTGTGGTGAATATTTGACGATCTTGGTAATCCGGTTGTCATCATGAACGCCTCTCACAGCGATAGGCTGATCTATGATTCCAGATTTTAAATGACAGTGGAACGCCAGTTTAATGATAAAGTCAGAATCCTGATGAACCCTGAGTGTTTCGTTGAACTTTAGATTGTTTTTCTGTAATGCAGACTTTCTTACAGTCAGTGTATTCAGATGGAAAAATGTACCGAAAGTTTTAGTTGTTAAACCTAAAAGCCCTCTGAATACTTCTTTTCCCTCAGCAGGATAGTTCACTGTCGTCAGGGAGACGTTCGTAAATTTGGATTGAAATTCCTGCTTCCCTTTTTCAGTTAAATACTCAACGGTGATGGCTCCGAAAACCCCATCAATAGTAGGATTCTCAAATGCTTTTTTCTCTATATCAAACCTGTTGGGAAGATAGTAATCATCTGCATCCAGAAATGCTATAAAATTTCCGGTGGATTTTTCTATCCCAAGGTTTCTGGTGGCAGCAGCACCGTGATTTCCCTGATCCGGATGCTGGAACAGCTTTACTTTTGAATGCTGCTCCGCCAGTTTCCGGCAGATTTCCAGTGAATGGTCTGTAGACTTATCTTCAACCAGAATAATTTCTTTTACCTCTTCAAATGGCAGTGCAGATGCCACAGATTTTTCTAAAAACGCTGAAGCGTTGTATACCGGTATGATTACAGAAATATCAGTCATTACAGTACGGCTTGGTTGTTATGAGCCCAAAGAGCCAGCTGAAGAAGATTCCAGTGTTTATTATCTTTGACAAGGAATTTCTGGGCAGCATCAAAATCAATATAATTGAAAATTTTCTGATCGCGGTTTTTCAGAAGATCATCCGAAAGTTTAGCGATATTATCCTCGGCAAACCAGCTTTTCACACTCATCCCGAATCCCTGTTTATGACGTTTTCTGATGGTTTCCGTCCAGTAAGATCCCATGGCTTCACGAAGGATAATTTTGTCATTATCATCCGTCAGTTTCAGCTGCTCCGGGAGCTGGATGCAAAACTCGGCAAAGTCCAGATCAAGGAAAGGCGTTCTTACTTCCAGTGAATTTGCCATGGCCATACGATCAGATTTTACCATCATATTCCCAGGAACATAGTGTTCAAGATCCACTCTCATAATATCATTCAGAGAGTCGGGATCGGGGGTAAAGCTGTACTCCTGTTTGTAATCAGATAAAAGCCCGAGTCTGTTTCTTTCTTCTTTATTAAAATCATTCCTTACAAAATTCAGGTGAAAATCCAGAATGGAAGCATATTTTAAATTCTGCTGGGTAACGAAAGAAGTCTGTCTCGCCTTTTGATATAATTTTAAACCAAACTGGGCAATGATATTCTTGTAGCTGAAATGGTTTTTTAATTTATTTTCAACGGTATAAAAATGATACCCTCCGAAAAGTTCGTCACCCACATCTCCGGAAAGCGCAACGGTGAGACTTTTCTTTGCATTTCTGCAGATCTCATAATGCGGCAGGTATGAAGTGTCGGCAAAAGGTTCATCCAGAAACGGAGATATTTTCAGCAGAGATTCTGCCAGATCACCTTTCTGCTCGTGTACTTCGCGGTGGTTGGTCTTATATTTATCTGCAATTTCTTTTGCGAATTTAAGCTCACTGTCTTTGTGATCATATCCAAAACTGATGGTGGTCTGATGAGGCAGAAATTCATCCACCAAAGCCACAATAGAAGAAGAATCGAGGCCTCCGCTCAGGAAACTTCCAACTTCCACATCGGCAATAAGCTGTTTTTTAACTGCATTTTTCAGCAGATACATAAATTCTTCCTTAGCATCAGATAAACTTAAAACCCTGTCTTTTGCCGGAAGGCTGTAATATCTTGAAACGGTAATTTTCCCCTCTTTCCAGATCAGCTGGTGAGCCGGCGGTAAGGTAAAAATATTGCTGTAAATACTTTGATAGGAACTTACATAACCGTACTGCAGATAATGGGACAGAGCGTCCGTATTTACTTTTGGCTGGATGAGTCCTGAAGCCAGAATAGCTTTAATCTCCGACGCGAAAATAAATTCATTGTTATTTCCGATAGCGTAATAAAAAGGTTTTTCTCCAAAACGATCTCTTGCACAAAAAAGCTCCTGCTTTTGGTTGTCCCAGATAGCAAAAGCAAACATTCCCGGAAGATCATGGATGAGGTTTTCCTGTTTGCGCTGATACATCGCCAGGATCACTTCGGTATCTGAACCTCCGTGATAAGGATATTCCGCATAATTTTTTTTAATATCCTGATATCCGTAGATCTCTCCGTTCAGAACAATACATTCATTTTTTGTATTGGAGAACATAGGCTGCTTACCGTTATCAGACAGATCTATAATGGAAAGTCTGCGGTGGCCCAAGGCAGCATTGTCATAAAACTCGAAATGCGAAGAATCCGGTCCACGGTGTATCATGGAATCCGTCATTTTCTGGATTTCTTCGTGATAATTTCTGGCATTATTAGCGATGATTCCGGCTATTCCACACATGTTTTATTTTTTTTGAAAATTGGAGGGAAGGTATAAAGTAAACCTTCCTGCTTTTACTACTTTATATTTTTCAGGATGATCCACGAATTTCAAAGGTACAATTTCTCTTTCGAGGAAAGGATAGTCGTTACTTTCGAGATAAATGAAATCATCTGGTGTTTTACCTACTTTTTTTATGATGAACCTTACATAGTCTTTGAGCGCAAAATAATAATAGATAGGCGGGCGGGCATCTAAAATATACAGATAACCTACCAAGTGATTGCTGGAATAGATTACATTAGGCTGGTTCTGAAGATACGGGCGAAGATCATCGATATCTTTTTTCCTTTCTTTATCCAAATACAGATCATGTCCGTTTATTTTCACTTTTGAAGTCTGCTCCAGGTAAACAAAATCTTTCCAGCCTTTATCATACAGGAAAAGGGGATAAACAACCACGGTATAGGTAAAAAAGGCCAGGTAAATCAAATACGCCCTGAAGTTGTATATAGAGATCACTACAATATTAATAACCAGGAAATAATAGATCTGATACATGGCTCCTCTGATGTAAAAATAAAAACCGGACCCAAAGGCAAGCCCAAATGGTAAAAGTACCAATGCAATACAAAGCGTTTTCTTTTCTAAAGAAATATTTTCTGCAATATAAAACCGGTATAAAAGCAATCCTGTGTATACATACAGAAGAAAAAGATTGAAATAGAAAGAGGATATTATTACGACTGCAATACCTGCATAAAGAAGAAGCTTATCTATATTTTCTTTCTGTACTTTCTTTTTTCTCAGGAAAAAGATGGTTAGAGATAAAGGAATAAAAATAAAGCCAACGACCTGTGCAAGCCAGATTATATAGAAGCGCTTGGGATGCTGCTTGGGATGAAACTCTTTATATATTTTGATGTATTCAAACTGTTTTATAAAGACAGACAGATCTTCGATAAAAGTAAAATAAAAAAGAATGCCCGCTGTTATCCCCGTAAAGAATAAGTAAATAACGGGTTTGTTTTTTTTCCAAAAATTAATAAGAAGGAATAAGATTATTGGGATCACGGTAATAGAATGCGGAATCCCGTTAAACAGTAAAATTCCCATAAAAAATCCTGAACAAATCAATAGCCACTTTTTATGGTATATCAGAAAGAAAACGATCATGGATAATGCAAGATTGGTGAGAATTGTATTACCATGATACTGGTTGAGAATGACTATTGTTCCCTGCCAGGTTAAAAAATTAATAGCTGTTCCCAGAAAACCGAATAAAATAGGGTGAATTTTAAGTTTATAATATTTTGAAATGCTATAGAACAGTAAAAAAGACGAAGAATTTAAAAGTAGAAAAGTAATGATCCGAAAATGGTAAATATTGTCGGTATAAAAGACTTTAAAAATTCTGAAATAATTCGTGGAATCTACTGTAAGAACATTTTTTGAATCCTTGAAATGGAATAAATAAAAGGCTTCGTCGTTCATCACGAGACCTTTATTAAAATTGGAATAAACTAAATATCCCATCATCAATGAGGAAATAATAAATAGAATCCCTGCCAGATTCCAGTATTTAATTCTGTCCATACTATTTTTTTTCTGCATGAATACTAAATCCTGATGCCACATTTTTGCTCATCGGATAATATTGTAATAAGACGTCTAAAAATTTGATCGGAAAAGTCAGAACCATAAACAGCAGGTACAGAATGGTATGGAGAGGCTTTATCCCAAATGAGAAAACAAGGGCAAACCATTCCTGTACTACCCACAACATCCCGGAAGTAGGGCCAATGGGTTTCAGGTTTAAAATTTTAAATTCTTTAAACTGATGTTTCATGCCTTCATAAGTAAATCTTTGAAAATCATATGGTGAGGCATGGAATGGCTGCATAAACGGAATAAAACAGTAAATTTTTCCGCCTGGTTTCAGAATCCTGTGGATTTCTGCAATCACTTTCTGAGGATTCGGGACGTGTTCAAGCACAGCAATATTGATGATGTAATCAACAGAATTGTCCTTAAATGGAATATTTTCGATATCACAGATGATATCCACATTTTCATAAGGAAGTAAATCTACATTCAGGAGATCTTCTCCAAGATCTGAACTTCCGCTTCCCAGGTTCAGGGCAACAACATTTTTTCCTTTAATCTCATTTTTGATGATCTTTCTGATGTCAAAAAGAGGCTGAGGATAAACGGGGCTTATAAATTCTATAAGCAGATTATAAAATTTCCCGAATTTTTTTAATTTATATTTTATTTTATCAAGAAAGTCTGTTACAACTTCTTCCTGAACAGGAACAAAAATATATTTCCCATTCTTTTCCTGAAATTTATCTTTAAATAATTCTGTATCGATTTTTTTCATCCTTAAAAGGTCCTAATAATGTTATTAATTTTTGCTGTTGCTTATCGCTCAGTTTAATATAATGGAAGTCTTACCAGACCTTCTTCAAATGGTCAGAGTTTTTTCTCATTAAATTCACTTTTGTGAAGATACAGATCATTAAAAATCGTTGTGACTGTATATCATTATGAATGTAAAATATGTTGCTGGTAGTCTATCAAATCAAAATATCCTTTCCAGGAAATAGAATTGGATTGATGGATAAATATTTTATTCATGGCTATTTGCTATTATTTCTTCATCAATGATGTAAACAGGTCTGTCTTTGACCTCGTCAAAAGTTTTCCCCACATACAGTCCTACAATACCAACACAGCAGATTATAGCGCCGGAGAGAAACCATATTGATAAAATGAGTGAGCTGTATCCGGGTTCGGTTATTTTTCCGCGAAGTGTTTGGATTAAGAAAAATATAGCTACAAATACGGAGAGTACAGATATAGCCCCTCCAAATCCTACACATACTTTCAGGGGTTTATTGGAAAAGGAGACAATAATATTAAATGCTAAAGAAAAAAGTTTAGTAAAACTGTAGTTACTTTTGCCTTCCATCCTTTCATTGTGCTCCACACTTATTTCATAACGGTTATATCCAACCCAGTTTACAAAAAGAGAAAATGCTTTAATGTAATCGTTGATATTGAGTATACTGTTGATAACTTTTCTGTGATAAATTCCAAAGTTGGCCACCTCTTCATTCACCTTCATATCTGTCAGATAATTAAAGGTACGGATAAAGTATTGGGAGGTTAATCTTTTTATTACATTATCTTTTCTTTCTTTTCTTTTAGCCTGCACCAGATCGTAACCTTCAAGAGCCTTTTTGTAAAGCTTCTCGATTTCTTTGGGCTGATCCTGGAGATCACAGTCCATTACCACTATCCATTCACCAGTAGCCTTGCTTAAACCAGCCATAATAGCAGGATGCTGTCCGAAGTTTCTGCTTAATCTGAATATTTTCATATGGGCATTGTTTTCAGCAAGATCTTTCATGACTTTCCAGGAATTATCCGGACTTCTGTCGTCTACAAGAATAATTTCATATTTTTCTCCTATCCTGGACATTACAGCGTTGATCTCTGAGACCAATAAAGGAAGTGTTTTTTCTGCGCGGTAAACGGGACTTATAATACTGATCATTTGTGGAATAAATTTT
Organism: Chryseobacterium endalhagicum; assembly: GCF_016745235.1. GTDB lineage: Bacteria > Bacteroidota > Bacteroidia > Flavobacteriales > Weeksellaceae > Chryseobacterium > Chryseobacterium endalhagicum. Next base: position 858,456 of record NZ_JAELVM010000002.1, read on the forward strand.
TTCAAATATACTAATATTTACAACTCCGGGTGAATACTTATTGTTTTCCGGATGTTAGAATTACCTTATTCTCGTTTGTAAATACATAGATATTTCTATTAAAGATGAAAGGTTTTAAATTATCGTAGTTTTCCTGTGATATAATAAGAGGATATTTCGTCATCTTATACGGATTGGAATTGTAATCCGACTGCCGTTTGATAGGTGACGGAAAATTGGTGAGCCACCCAAAAAATATATATTTTCTTTCCGGATTTTCAAAAGCTTTTCTGGAAATTAAATAATGATTGGAGGTAGGGTCTGCCAGGTACATCTTATCTTCCGGAAGCTGGCTTTCAATCTTCTGAATGTAGTGTAATTTTTTGTTGGCAAAATAAGTATTTTTACTGGTATCCCTGATTTGAAACAGTAAAAGTACAGACGTCAGTGCAATTAATGAAACCGATAATGTCCGGGATTCATTAATATTCAGAGACCTGACATACAGAAACAGCAAGCAGAAAAGAGTAGAATAGAGGATCCTGTATTGTACAATATTAGAATATCTAACGGTAATGTAGATCATCAGGATATGAAGAACAACAGCAAGTGCAATTTGGAATCTGCGTGTAGCCAGACTGACTGTTAACAGTACTGCAATTGCAATGAAATAGGCTTCTACATTTGAATAGGCAGACATTAATGTCTGGCTTACGGGAACCTGATTTTCTTTTCCGTAAGATGCCATTTTATTTAAAGTTTCTTCGCTGAGGGTTTCTGTGAATATATAATTTTTTAAAAGGGTACGGTCTTCAATATTTAATTTAAACTCTTTGATAATATTTTCGTCGTCAATATTGATATTCGGATTATTGGTAACCGATCCACGGGCTTTATTATAGGCAATATAGCTGCTCCAATCAGGATTGTTTTTATAGCTCAATTGATTGACCAGAAAAGATATCCCAATTAACACGCCTCCAATCAGTGCTACTTTAAAGCTGAGCTTTTTATTCAGCGGAAATAAAAAGACCATGAAAAAAATGGGATAGGTGAAAAAAAACATTTCAAATCTGACTAATGACGATAGAAGCATCAGCAGAATTGATAAAGCAAGCAGCCTCTTATTGTTGTCTGTAAGTCCATATAGCTGCGTAATTACCGCAGAAATGGCCAGGAATCCGGAAACATAGCTAAACTGAAACCTTGATAAAAAGTATAGCAGACTTAGATTGAATAAGGTTAAAACAAATCTTTTGCCCTGGGTTTCATATTTTATAATACAATATAAGTTTGAAAAAAATGCTGTGATGAACAGAGCAGCCTGCAGGAGTGAATACCACTCAATACCCGAAAAATAAGTATAAAAAAACTTCAGAACAGAACCGATAATGATATTAATAAATACCAGATGAGATTCCGGCTGCCCGGTTAAATATCCGCTCGCAATAAACTTCATGATCACGTCATCATTTTGCTCGAAAATTATAGAAGAGAAAATAAAATAAGACAGTAAAAAAATGATGCTTATTATAAAACAGGCGCTCGGAGAAAACAGGATCCGGATACTGGTTTTTAACAATTCTTTTTTTAACATGGAGCTATAGATAAGTGATAAATAATTTGTTAATGTATTCTTCCGGAGAGAAATGATCAAAAAAAGCTTTTGTACTTTCTTCGAAATTGATGTTGTAGTAAGCGCCTTCGTTCGTTACTTCACATACTGCTTTCTTCCCGAGGTGTTTTTCCAGAGGAGCAATTACTTCTTCAAGAGAAAACTGATAGGGATAAACCAGATTGAAGACCGTATTTTCTATCGAATCTATATGCTGGCTGATAAACAGGGCAATATCATTCACTCCAATGAATACTCTTCTCGCATTGCTGTGAATCTGGATTTTTTTACCGGTTTCAATAGCATTGTTAAGAAAATTAATCAGTGTATTCATATTTCCACCTTTTCCTACGGCATTACCGACTCTGAAAATGGCGTATTGATCACAATTTTCAGAGATCATTTTTTCAATATTCAGCTTATGAAGCACATAGGGGCTTTTCGTTTTTGAAGAATCATAAATACTGCATGTTGAAAAATAAATCAATTTTTTTTCAGGAAATTTTTCAATAATAGAGTGCAGGAGGTCAATCTCTCTTTCGAATTCAGAGGTTCTGGTTTCCAAAGAATTAGAAACCCCTGATGCAAAAAAGATCAGGTCTTCACGGTCAAAATCTCTTACAGCATTTGCTAAAACACCATTTCCAATAATCATCTGTATATTTTTTTCAAAGTGTGTATAATATCTTTTATGGGAACTTATAAAAGATATCAATAAAATAATTTTTATAATTTGTTTTTCAATGCAAAATATCTGTATCTGGTTTTAAGAAGTTTAGGATTCGTCAATGAATATAATGCATATGAAATATATTGATTCAAGCCTGATTTTGAAGCTACTTTTGCGCTCAGATATTTCAGTTTAAATAATTCCAGCGCTTCTCCCGGCATTTCCTGCTGCTTCCTTGCCCAGGTGAATAAGGAATAAAATAATTTTTCCTGATTGCGGTAATAGGCCTTCGATTTGTTCGGAACGGATGAGCAGGTATTGTTTTCATGTCCTGTTCTCATCGCAACAGCCTGATCTATAAATCCTGACTTCAGATGGCAGTGATAAGAAAGCTTTATGATAAAATCTCTGTCCTCATGCATTTTCATGCTTTCATTAAGTCTTAATTTAGACTTATCAATTGCTGATTTCCTTAATGTAGTGGCAATCAGTGAAAAGAAAGTCCCGAATGCAAGATTCATCTGGGATAATCCATAAAAAACCTCCATTCCTTCTGCATGATGACGAACCGTAGTTAATCCGGTGTCATTGATGACGGACAGATATTTCTTTTTTCCTTCTTCTGTTATGAATTCTACGCCTATAGCTCCGAAAACACCATCAATTTCCGGATTTTTTAAATATTCTCTCTCTGCATCGAAACGGTTAGGCAAATAATAATCATCCGCATCCAGAAACGCAATAAATTCCTGTGAAGCCAAATCCATACCGAGATTACGCGTTGCGGAAACGCCGTGGTTTTTTTTGTCCGGATGCTGAACCAACTTTACCCTATCATACTGCTCCGAAATCTTTTTGGAGATTTCCAGAGAACCGTCGGTAGAACAGTCATCTATCAATAAAACTTCTTTTACTTCGGGAAACTGCAGAACGGAATTCACTGCTTTTTCTATAAAAGCCGCTGCGTTGTATACGGGTATGATTACAGATATTGTCATTAAGGAAAATTAATAGGTATTTTCATCTTTAAAAACTTCAAGATACTGTCTGCCATATCTTCTGTCCGGTTCCATATAGTTTCCTTCCGCCCATTCATTCCAGGATTTGATGAAGATAAGTCTTTCTTCTTCTGGTTTATCTTTCACCATATCTAATGAATATTTTACATGCTCTCTGAAAAGTGCCGGATTGGAATCATGAAGGACAAGCGTTTTCCCTTTACTTCTCGGAGAATGATCCCAGTTCGGGAACAAAGTAGGAATTACATTTTTGTTCCTGGATTCTTCGCCCAATAAAACTTTTATGGCGTCCCTGTATTCATATCTTGGAATATCTGTAGCATATTTTTTTAGCTTATATTCCAGCTTTTCTTTTAGGGTAAGGGTAGGTTTGGGCAGCTGTCGCTGTACTTCATTCATACGGACTACATTCACGGCATCCAGGCCTAAATCTAAAATTTCCTGATATCTTCTGTAATCAAAGAGATGGCCTACGAAATAAATACCTTCCAGACCGTTTTCTTTAGCCAGTTGAGTCCACAGATCTAAAAATGCTTTCACATCAGGAATATCAAAGGCCTTATAAATCACAAAAAGAGGCTTATTATTTACCCTGATATAGCGGCTGTCTTTAAACGCAGGCAACAGCTCATAAAAATGAGCGGTATAATCTTCCACCCCGGGATAAGTTTGCTGTGCCAGTATCTGATTGTCAAGACCATGCCATACTCCTTTCCAGGTTTCATTGGCCCAGGCCACGCAGAAAGGGAAATCGGGCTTCTTGCTTTCCACAACTTCTTTGAAAACTTTCTCTAAAATTCTTTTGCCATTTCCAAACCAGTAATGCCAGTAGCAGAATCCTTCAATACCATGTTCTCTTGCCAGATCAGCCTGCAGCTCACGGACATCCGGAACACGCAGGTCATAAAACCCTAATTCACTGGGTAAGTTAGGTTGATGATGACCCGGGAATAATGGTTTTGCTTTGGTGACATTCGTCCATTCTGTAAAGCCTTTTTCCCACCACTCATCATTTTCCGGAATAGGATAGAATTGGGGAAGGTAGAAAGCTATGGTTCTGGATTTTGTTTTCATTCACTCGTTTTTTGTAAATTATCTAATGTTTTGATCAGCTTTGCAGGAATCCCGGCAATCACTGAATTTTTCGGGAAGCTTTTATTAACCACAGAATTGGCTCCAATAATTGAATTTTCGCCAATGGTGACGCCGGGTAATATACAGACTCCTTCTCCTATCCATACATTATCTTCAATGATAACAGGACCTTTGGATGACAGAGGTCTTTTGGCGGGAACCAGCCCGAGATCTTCCGCACTTATATTTCCATGGTAATGATCTGAAATATAAATTCGGCTGGCCATCAATACATTATTACCAATGCTGATCTTGTCTATGGCTCCAATGTGAACGTCGGAATTAAAGCTCACGTTATTCCCGATATGAATTTCCGGCTGGAAAGATTTTCCCTGAAATTGGTCCCATGCTTCAAGCCTCAGATTAAATAATGAGCTGAAGTTATCACCAATACTTATATGTTTTGGATTTTTGATCCAATACATCTCGGGAAGGCTTGAATTTTTTCCGAACGCTTTGAAATGAGTTTTTCCCCAATTGTTATTCTGCTGCTGTTTATATTTTTTATACGCTTCAGAATGCAAAACTCCGAATAAAAATCTGATGATATGTTTTTTTATAAAGCTCATATTTTTTATATCTGACTTTCCAATGATGAAAAATATTCATGGATCAGACTGTTAATGCTTTTTTGTTCCGATTCTTCAAGTTCATAATAGAAAGGAAGTCTTAGCAGACAATCTGTAAAATGATCTGAGTTGGGAATATCAACAGGTGAGTTGTCTTTCAAAAAGAATTCACTTTTGTTCAGGCTTAAATAATGAAATACAGGATGAATATCTTTTGCTTTTAAGTACTGAATCAGAGAAGATCTTTCTTCATAGCTTCTGCAGATTACATAAAACATATGGGCATTATTCGTAGCGTAAGAAGGGATTTCAGGGAGTTTTATAAAACCTTTTTCCTGCAATGGCATTAAATTGCTGTAATATTGTTCCCAGATTCTGATTCTTTTTTGCTGTATAATGTCGAGGTTTTCAAGCTGTGCATACAGGAAGGCAGAAAGTATTTCTGAGGGAAGAAATGAAGATCCGAGATCTACCCAGCCATATTTATTGACCTCACCTCTGAAAAATGCACTTCTGTTTGTTCCTTTTTCACGGATGATCTCTGCACGCGTGTTGTATGTGGGGTTATTGATTACGAGTATTCCTCCTTCTCCCGAAATGATATTTTTAGTTTCATGGAAAGAAAAAGCAGCAAAATCACCAATGGAACCCAATGCTTTTTTGGTTCCGTCGGAAAAGGTGTAATAGCTGTCGATGGCCTGTGCTGCATCTTCCACTACAAAAAGGTTATGCTTTTTGGCCAAATTCATGATCTTTTCCATATCACAGGCAACACCAGCGTAATGTACGGGAACAATGACTTTTGTTTTTTCGGTGATATGCTTTTCTATTTCTACAGGGTCCATATTCGGATTGTCTGAATATGAATCTACAAAAACTATTTTTGCCCCGCGCAAAACGAAAGCATTGGCCGATGAAACGAAGGTATAACTGGGAACAATGACTTCATCTCCCTGCTGAATATCACACAATATAGCAGCCATTTCCAGTGCATCAGTACATGAGGTAGTAAGTAATACTTTTTGAAAACCAAATTTTTCTTCAAAAAAAGCATGGCATTTCTTTGTGAAAATTCCATCTCCTGAAATTTTACCGCTTTTTACCGCTTCTTCAATATATTTAAGTTCGTTTCCTACTATAAATGGTTTATTAAATGGGATCATAGTGTTTTAAATTTTGAGTGTTTAATTAATCAGTTTTAAGATGTTAGAATAATTATTATTTTAGTTTCCTACCGCACAAATCTTACGGGATTTCCTACATAGAGTCCTGCCGTATCAATATCTTTAATAATAACGGCACCGCCTCCGGTCTGGGTTTGGGCAGTTACCGTAATATTATCTATAATTGTTGAATTAATACCTATAATACATTGCTCCTGAACATTTACAAAGCCTGCTATGGCAACAGACGGAGATAGAAAAGAATGCTTCCCTATAACAGAATCATGAGCGATAGTACATGAAATGTTTACGAGTACATTTTCTTCAATCCTTACATGTTGATCAATGGCACAACGGGGATATATGACAGATCCCGGCCCAATTACTGCTGATGAATCTATGTAGCAGGATGAATGTATAAATGTGTGAAACGGAACTTTGCCATCAAGTTTCTGAAACAATTCCTTTTTTGCATTAAGGTGTTTATAACCGATTGCTATCAGAATAGCATCAAATGCTCCCTGCTGATACTTAGTGATCACATCATTATTCCCTCCAATAACGGGGATTTGGTTGATAATAGTGTTCAGAGGCTGAAATTCATCAAAGAATGCAACCACTCTGTCACTGGAATCCTGATGGATGTGATAAGCAATTTGCTGTCCTAAATGACCGGATCCTATGATAGCAATTCGTTTCATGTTCTTTATAAATTTATATTATATAGCTTGTAATTGATGTAAGAAGTATATTTAAAATTTACATCAATTTTTTCATTCTAAAATTATTTTATGGTCTGACTGGTAAATCAGATAACCGGATCTGTCGTTGCTTGACTGGGCAGGTTTGAGCTGATCCGATAAAATTTCCTTTCTAACGATATAGGTTTCTTCCTGATTGCTTTTAATGACTGGAAGCAGAAATTCTGTTTCTTCAGATAAAAAATAAACCCCTGAATACGCCTTTGAATGAATGCTTTCAGGAAGTGTGTATTGATTTAATGCAATATCTAATACGGCCTGCAGATAATCAAAGCCTGTTGATAGCTGAACAAGATCAGAACCGATGAAATCTCCTCCCATGCGGCTTCCGATTTCTATGGGATAAATTTTCCCGTCTTCTGTAATCATCAGTTCTATATGAGAGGCTCCATTTTCTACCTTTGTGGCATTCAGAATCTGATAACTGATATCCTGGATGTTTTTTTTGATTTCTTCAGAAAATCCAGTGGGCTGGTGGTGTGCAAGCTCCACAAAATAAGGCTCTTCGGTTATCTCTTTATCTGTTATGGTAATAATTAGGTGTTTCCCCTTGTAACTTATGGTTTCTACACTTACTTCCCGCCCTTTGATGAACTCTTCTGCTACACAGGTTTTAGAAAAAGAGAATTTTATAGCATCTTCTATTGCTTTTTCACACTCTTCTGTAGAATTCACTTTTATGACTCCCAGACTTCCTGAACGGTCAGAAGGTTTTATGATTAAAGGATAAGTGAACGATTCAAAATCTTTTACATTGAATTCTGAAACGGTGACGGATTGTGGAGAGTTTATATGGTTTTCTTTAAAGCATTTTCTCATTAATGATTTATTGGTAGTCAGTAATGAACACTCAATGCTGTTTCCGGACAATCCCATATTATCGGCCACATAGGCTATCGTGGGGATGCATATATCTGTAGCAATGGTAAGTATACCATCAATCCCTATTTGTCTGCATTCTTTAAGAATAGCTTCTTGCTCCAGAACAGAAATATCATAGAAATAATCAGCAATATCTTTACAAACTGCCTTTCCGTCGTCCCATGCAAAACAATGAACTTCCAATCCGTTCTCTTTTGCTTTCTGAACCAGAGGCAGCTGTAAATAGCTGGCTCCTAATATTGCAATTTTCTTTGTCATTTAATTTCTAAAATTTTGGTGAAAATTTCTTTGGCGTATTCGTAGGATGAAAACTCCTGAACCTGTTGTACTGCATTTTTTGAGAAAACAGCATATTCGTTTTTATTCAGTTCAAGTATCTTTTTAATTCCTTCCGCTAATTGTTGAGTGTCTTTCATGGCTGCTTTATATCCGTTGTAATCATTTATGACCATGTTTGTAAGAATGCCGGTATCAAAACCTACAACGGGAGTTCCACAGGCCAGGGCCTCTGAAACCATCATTGGTCCGGAGTCCTCAATAGATGAGTTTACAAAAACGTCAGTGGCCTGGTATAATAATGATAATAGCCTGTAATCTTTGATGTAATCTATTTTCTGCTTTTTAAAAGTAACCCTGTCAAATTCTTTGTTGATGCTGTGGGAAACAACCAAAAGATTTATTTTTTTCTTCAATTCTTCCGGAAGCTGCTGGTCCAGCAGTTCTAAGGCTTCAATAAGATATTTAAATCCTTTTCGGGGGTCATCCATGTTCTGTGCTCCAGTGAGGATGTAGAAATTATCTTCTTCTAAGGAAAAAATACTTTTAGCAATGCTTTTATTTTTATCATTAAGAAGCTGGGTATCTATTAAACTGTTAATATTATAGATGACTTTCTGATCCCTGTAAATTCTTGATTTTTTTGCCTGCTCCAGTGTTAAGCCGGAACCTGCTATAATCTGGAAAGAAGCATGTTTTGAATTCTGATATTTCTTTTCCAAATTATCTTTTGCAACATGTTTCTGGGATTCATCCGGAATAGCCGGGCAATGATCACAGCTGTTCATATATCCTTCACATCCCCATGAGAAATGGCATCCACCTGTAAAGTGGTTCATATCCACTGTGATGTTGTATATTTTAGACTGCGTGGCTTTGTGGATATTTAAAAGATCAGTACTGTTAAGAAAACCAATGGTCATACCCGTGAAAATATAGTCCGGTACAAAACCCACAGATTTCAGGAGGCTGTCTACGTTGATATTTTCAGCAATTTCATCTTTGCTTAAAAAGGAATACTTACTGTCTGTTGTCAGTTTCTTTTTAGCAGCTGCTTCAGATTGGAGATTCGTGAATTTTGACTTTATCCGTCGCAGTATTTTCTCTGTTAAAGATGAGATTTTAGTAGCCGGAGAATGTTGTATATGAATATAAGGTTTTATAAAGTCATCGGTTTTTGTTTTGCTCTTTACACACATTACTACTTCGTGTCCCATATTTTTAAAAATATGAGCCACTTTGTACATAGCTTCGTATGCGCCGTTCACATCACCGGTGGATAAAACTAATATTTTCTTCATAATTACATCCATATCACCGGAGGATGAATGATTCCATTATCCGTATCTCCGGTAAGAAAGTTTTCATGACCTGTTTCAACAATATTGATCTGCATACCTCCCTTAATATAGTCATAAAGTTCTACTCCGGGAGTATCCAGAGCCACAGAAAGAATATACGTATTCGGAATGAGCCTATTGCCTTCAATTTGTATGGATAAGCTATTTTCATGCAGATCTCCAAATGTTTTTCTTGTAATAAATATGACATTTTCAAATTTATCCAGAATGGCAATATTGATACGGACCCCTTTTTCAACCGATCTGTTAATATAATCTATACTGACGTTGATGTCGTCGGTATGGCTAAATTCCCTTGTTTCAATATTCTGACTATTGGTAATTTTAATATTGTGAATCTGGGCCTTTTTACTCAGATCTTCAATGTATTTGAACTCAGAATTGGGAGATAATTCGTTGATGATATAATTTTCCAGAACCTTACTGATGCCACCCTGATCTACAAGCTGGCCGTTTCTCATCAGGATACCGGATGTACATAATTGTTTAACGGCGGCCATATTGTGGCTTACAAATAAAATGGTACGCCCTTCTCCCTTGGTAACATCACCCATTTTCCCAAGACATTTTTTCTGAAAATCGGCATCTCCCACCGCCAAAACTTCATCTACAATCAGGATTTCAGATTCAAGGTGTGCGGCTACGGCAAATGCAAGGCGTACGTACATTCCCGAAGAATATCTTTTTACAGGGGTATCAATATATCTTTCTACTCCTGAAAAGGCAACAATTTCATCAAATTTTCGGGCAATTTCTTTTCTTGTCATTCCCAGGATAGCACCGTTGAGGTACACATTCTCACGTCCCGTCATTTCAGGATGGAAACCTGTTCCTACTTCCAGTAAAGAAGCAATTCTTCCATTGGTATAAATTTTTCCGGTGGTAGGTTTGGTCACCTTACTCAGGATTTTCAGCAAAGTGGATTTTCCGGCTCCATTTCTGCCGATGATTCCCACTGCACTTCCTTGTTCTATTTCAAAGTTGATGTCGCGGAGTGACCATACATATTCCGAATTTCCTTTCGTTGTTCTGTCATTGGTTTCACCTATTTTTAAATAGGGATCTTCTTTGCCTCTTACTTTGTGCCAGAATCTGTTTAAATCGTGAGATAATGTCCCTGTTCCGACTTGTCCAAGACGGTACTGTTTTGATATGTTTTCTGCTTTTAAAGCCAGCATATTTTTAATTGTAATTTAAAATTAATAAAAAATCAGAGCTCTTTTATACAGTGTCCATAAAAGTTTTTTCAACCTTGTTGAAAGCAACAATGCCTATCATCAGCAGAACTAAAATGATCACTGAACTGATTCCCAGCATTGCCGGAGAAAAATCTCCCACACCAAGCCAGGCAAATTTAAAGCATTCAAAAATACCCGTCAGCGGATTGTAATAAGCTACATCCCGGAAAATACCTCGTAGTGCAGATACCGGATAGATTACGGGAGTTGCATACATGTATAAACTGATTCCGAATCCAAGCAGCATGCTGAGGTCTTTATATTTTGTAGTAAGTGACGAAAAAATCATTCCAACTCCCAGGGCGAAAAGTGCCATGAGAAGGATCAGAAAAGGGGTTGCCAAAATCCAGATGTTTGGATGGGCTTCTCCTTTAAAATAATAATATGCCCAGCCTAAAATGAATAAAATAAACTGTACTCCAAACCGCATAAGATTGGATAATACAATAGACAGGGGAGTTACAAGTCTCGGAAAATAAACTTTTCCGAAAATTCCGGCATTTCCTGAAAATGTGTAAGAGGTTGCGAGTAGGGATGTGGAGAAATAATTCCAGAGGGTTACACCAGCCAGATAGAACAAAAGAGGAGGTGCACCGTCTGTAGGAAGTTTGGCGATTCTCCCAAATACGATCAGGTACACGATCGTCGTTAAAATTGGGTTGATGAAAAACCAGACAGGTCCTAGTATAGTTTGCTTAAAGCTGGAAACAAAATCTCTTTTAATAAACATGTATACCAAATCTTTATACTTCCATACTTCTTTAAGTTTTAAATCAAATAAAGAATGGTTGGCATCAATCGTTTCCGTCCACTTTTGCTGTGGGTCATTCATTTGTGTAAGTTTTTGCAAATTTAAAATATTTAATTATCATTCAACTTTTTCATTTAGTGAATTATTATTCACATAAAACCGAAAACAAGAACTAATATATTAATATTTGTTATTATGAACAAGGAACTATCAGCTATAAAGCCAATAGCCCCTGAAATTTATAATAAGTTTTGTTGTTTGTTAACAAATTATTTAGAATTCATACTTCTGCTTCCGTTGATCTGAGGGAAAATCGTAACGGCGCTGAAAGTAGTCATCCTTTGATATTAAAATTCGTTAACGGCTTTGATAATAGCCTGAATTTCTTCTTCTTCCAAAACAGAAGATATAGGAAGACTCAGTACTTCTTCATGCATTTTTTCAGTAATAGGAAACGAAAGATCTCCGTATTCCTTATACGCTTCCTGCTTATGAGGCGGAATAGGATAGTGGATAATGGTACTGATCCCTTTTTCCGTTAAATAAGCCTGAAGCTCATCCCTTTTTTCAGTTCTGATCACAAAGACATGCCATACATGTTCATTTTCGTCCGCCGGATTTTCAGGAAGGATAATCTTTGGATTATTGATTTCTGCGATGAATCTTTTGGCAATTTCTCTTCTGGTTCCGTTTTCGTGGCCGATGTATTTCAGTTTTACATCTAAAACCGCAGCCTGAATTTCATCAAGCCTTGAGTTTAAGCCTTTATAAATATTCACATACTTCTGGTTTGAACCGTAATTGGCTATGGCACGGATGGCTTCAAACAATTCCTTATCGTTTGTAGTTACAGCTCCCGCATCACCTAACGCACCAAGATTTTTCCCGGGATAAAAGCTGAATCCTGCCGCATCACCAAGGTTTCCTGATTTAATGCCGTTCCATTCTGCCCCGATGGCCTGTGCATTATCTTCTACGATCTTTAAGTTATGCTTTTGAGCTATATTTTTAAGCTCCTCTGAAAAAACGATTCTTCCCTGAAGGTGAACAATCAGGATCGCTTTTGTTTTTGGAGTGAGTTTTTCTTCAATTTTTGAAATGTCAATATTGTACGTATTGGCATCCGGTTCTACAAATACAGGAATCAGTCCATTGTCTGATAAAGCCAGAACAGATGCAATATACGTGTTGGCCGGTACCAGAACTTCATCACCGGCTTTCATGAATCCCAGTTCAATATAAGCTCGGAAAATAAGACGAAGGGCGTCCAGTCCGTTGGCAACTCCCAGAGCGTATTCTGAGCCGATATATGATGCCAGGTTGGTTTCAAAATTTTTAAGTTCACTTCCCAACAGATACCATCCGCTACGGAAAACACTTAAAAGCTTGCTTTCAATTTCCTCCTGATGCTGTAAATTGACCTTTTGGAGATCAAGGAATTTTATCATAATACTATTATTTTTACGCTCAATTATTTTTTTCTTAAACAGACTGCTCCCCAGGAATATCCTACACCAAAACCAACAAGCATTACATTTTTGGAATCTCTTGTGGTGAATGAATTTTTAAAGGCAATGGGAATGGTGGAAGATACGGTGTTGCCGTAATCCAGCATATCGATGACGAAATGCTCCTGCGGAATATTGATCCTTTTTCTTAAAAAATCCAGCATGAAGGTATTGGCCTGATGGAAAATAAAGGTGTCAACATCACTTTTTTCAAATCCGTTGAGTTTTAAGTTTTCTTCTACAAGGCCGGGAATGGCTTTGGACGTGAAATCAAAAATCTTGGGACCGTTCATATGAAGGTAGTTGTCTTTATCTTCTTTGTCATCGGTCTTTTTATTTCTGGCAGCACCGTTTTTAACGATGAGGTTTTTAGCACCTTCTCCGTCTGTTCCTACCGAAAACTTCAGGATCTCAAAATCTCCGTCTGCAGAGATCAGGGTAGCGGTGGCCGCGTCCCCAAAAAGACTGATATTTCCCTTGTCTCCTTCATGAATATGTTTTGAATAGGTTTCTGCAGTAATCAGAACCACATTCTTCATCATTTTAGCATCTACAAGAGCATTAGCCAGAGATAATCCGTAAATATAGCCCGAGCATCCCTGATTGATATCTATAGCGCCGCAGCTGGTATTTAAACCTGCCATGGACTGAACGATACACGCGGTAGCCGGAAGGAAATAATCCGGGCTCTGGGTACAGACAATCAGGTAATCTATTGTAGATTTATCAATCCCGTATTCCTCAGCGAGTCTATTGAGTGCTTTTACAGCAATGTCTGAGGTAAATTCATCATCTCCGGTGATATTCCTGTTTCTGATCCCTATTTTTTCAAGAATCTTATCACTGTCCCAGTCAGGGAATTTTTCCGAAATTTCCTCGTTGGAAATAACCTTTTCAGGAATATAGGTTGAAATATGTTTTATAAAAGCCATTGTTTATTATTTATTGTTTTTTCGCAACAATAAAAGAATAAAGTTCGTTGATATCTTTGAATGAAGTAATCTGTTCAGGTTCAATATCTACGCCGTATTCATCTTCTATCATTACTTTTATAACCATTGCGGTAAGAGAATCCCAGTAGCTTTCCTGGCTGTACGCTGTTTCAGGTTCTATTACGGTATCTGTATTTTCCAGTTGTCCCTGGAAGTTTTTGATAAATTCGTTGATTGACATAAGATTATATTTTAAATTTTTTAAGGATATCCGGAAGTATTCTGTTAAACGTTTCTTTTTTTAACAGATAAAAATTATTTTCCTCATCAGTACGGATCAGTTCCGGCTGAAAAAGTTTGTGATAACTGTTGACGGAAGTATTCTGTTTTCGGACTTCAAACTGGATGGTGTCGAAATTCAATTCATTCAGAACAAAATCTTTCACGGCAACATCCACTTTTATTGAGTTTTTAACATTCGAATACTCCGGTTTGGAAACCCAGCTTCCTATTTCGGGCAGCCCGGAATCTATTTTGTACACTCTGTACGTCGCAAAATCTTCATTGTCGTCAGATGCGATAAAATAATACTCCTTTTGCTGCTGTTCACGCTCTTTATAGTTCGTGATCCATTGTTTCTGTGCCTCTACATCAGGAGAAGTCTTTGAAATAAATCTGGATTTTTTTTCATTATTTCTGATCGACACGATAAATTCTGCATCGTCGGTTTCAACAAATCTTAGTTTTATTCCTTTATAATCAATTAGCATTTTCTGTTATTTATATTAAAAACCTTTATAAAAAGTCTGAAAATTTATTGTTGACCCACTGCTTCTTTAAAACTTTCAAAATCTCTGAAATAGTCTGCCTCATCATAGATCTCTGAAGCCAGACACAGCAGCACCGCGTTGTGTGAAAACTGAATATCTCTCCATACCAGTTTGGGAATATATAAACCTTTTGTAGGATGGTCCAGCGTAAAAGTTTCTTTGTTGCCGTCTTTGTCCTCCGTATTGAAAATAATAGTTCCGGATACGGCGAATATCATCTGCTGCAGCTCCTTATGGGCATGTCCTCCTCTTGTCACATCGTGAGGTGTGTAGTACGTCCAGTAAACACGCTGTATCTCAAAAGGAACATTCTTCTGTGTTTCGGCTATGGTAATATAGCCCAGCTGGGATGATCCTATTTTATCGAAGGTGATGATTTGTGGTGTATTGTATTCCATTAATGTTTCTAAATAATTCTTTAAAGTCCCCAAAGTTAATTATAAAATTACTATCGTAAAGAATCTGTTCATATTGTGTACCATCGAATAAAAATCCACATCAGAAATTTACGGCAGATGATGAGAAACACAAGGTGGGTTTATATGAAAAAAACTATTGACTCTGAAGCCAATAGTTTTACAATTTATAATACAATAATATTATTTTTTAACAAGCTTCTTCAAGTATTCACCATAGCCGCTTTTGCCATATTTCTCAGCAGTTTCCAGCAGTTTTTCCTCGTTGATGAATTTATTTCTGAAAGCAATTTCCTCAATGCATCCAATCTTGAAGCCCTGTCTTTTTTCAATAACGCTCACAAATTCGGAAGCGTCATTCAGGGAATCAAAAGTTCCGGTGTCCAGCCATGCTGTTCCTCTGTCCAGAACGCCTACTTCAAGTTTTCCTCTGCTTAAATACACATTGTTCACATCCGTAATTTCCAGCTCGCCTCTTGCAGAAGGCTGGATGTTTTTAGCAATTTCCACCACTTCATTATCATAAAAATAAAGTCCGGGAACTGCATAGTTTGATTTTGGCTGTAAAGGTTTTTCTTCAATAGATATGGCCTTGAAATCATCGTCAAATTCTACAACACCATATCGTTCCGGGTCCGAAACATGGTAAGCGAAAACTACACCGCCGTCAGGATTGGTTTTGTTTTTCAGCAGGGTGCCCATTTCAGATCCGTAGAAAATATTATCACCCAATACCAATGCGGCAGGGTCGTTTCCGATAAAATTTTCGCCCAGGATGAAAGCCTGCGCAAGCCCGTCTGGACTTGGTTGTACCACATATTCTATATTGCATCCTATCTGAGACCCGTCACCCAGAAGTTTGATAAACCCGGGTTGGTCGTGTGGTGTGGTAATGATCAGAATATCTTTGATTCCTGCCAGCAGTAAAGTGGAAAGAGGATAATAGATCATGGGTTTGTCATAAACAGGCATCAGCTGCTTGCTTACGGCAATGGTAAGAGGGTAAAGTCTGGTTCCGGATCCTCCGGCTAATATGATTCCTTTCATTTTTGTTTGTTTATGTTTTCTATGGCGTAGCTCATTTGATTCTTAATATTCAGATCAATGACCGGGCTCATTAAGAGGATAGAGTTGTCTTTTGTGAGTTTGCCGTTTAAGCCTTTGTAGAATTGGATCAATGCTTTTAAATTTTCCTCCGGGATAAAGGAAAGAGCGCTCTGTAATGAAAATCTTAATTTTTCAAAGTCAAAATGATCTATAATGGAGCGGGCCTGTTCTTCTGTAAACAGTTCCTTTGGAGGATCTGCATCATAGTCAAATCTTCTGCCGTCAAGATAATCCTTGGCATAGTTAATCAGTGCTTCCTTGTAATGGGAAACCTCCATGAATTCATTGATGAGCTTTTGTTGGGTTACATTAGCCGTTGCAGGAGGTGGAGGTACCTGCGCCTCTGCCAGAGAGAAAAACACGAAGGAAAACAACAGAAGAATGTGCTTCATGATGATCTTAATTGTACTGATTTTCGTAATATTTCTGGTAGTCGCCGCTGGTTACATTTTCCAGCCACTCCTTGTTTTCAAGGTACCAGTCAATGGTTTTTCCTAAGCCTTCCTCGAACGTTACAGACGGTTTCCAACCTAAATTTTTATTCAGTTTATCTGCGTCGATAGCATAACGTTTATCGTGACCAGGTCTGTCTTTTACGAATGTGATCAGCTTTTCAGAATACCCTTCCGGTTTTCCAAGTTTGGCATCCATCTGTTTGATAAGTTCTTTAACAAGGTCAATATTCTGCCACTCGTTGAAGCCGCCGATATTGTAGGTTTCACCCGTTTTTGCTTCATTAAAGATCTGATGGATGGCTCTTGCGTGATCTATCACAAACAGCCAGTCTCTCGTATATTTTCCATCTCCGTAAATAGGCAATGGTTTTTCATTAATAATATTGGAAATGCAAAGAGGGATCAACTTTTCAGGGAAATGGTTCGGCCCGTAGTTGTTGGAACAGTTGGAAACAATGAACGGCATTCCGTACGTATTTCCGTAAGCTCTTACCAAATGGTCGGAAGCAGCTTTTGATGCGGAATAGGGTGACTGCGGATCATAAGCGGTCGTTTCCAGGAAAAATCCTGTTTCGCCAAGACTTCCGTATACTTCGTCTGTAGAAACATGGTAGAATAAATTTGTTCTTTTCTCAGCCGGGAATCTGCCGTGCGTGTGATTCGGGTTTAAAGTCCAGAATTCCTTGCATAAATTAAGAAGATTGGCGGTTCCGTTTACATTCGTATTGATAAACGCCATCGGATCGGTGATGCTTCTGTCTACATGGCTTTCTGCAGCCAGATGCACTACAGCATCAGGATTATATTTTTCGAAAACCCTTCTTAATTCTTCCGGTTTTGTAATGTCTGCCTTTTCGAAAACGTAATTGGGTTCATTTTCAATGTCCTTCAGGTTTTCTAAATTTCCTGCATAAGTAAGAGCATCAAGATTAATGATGGTAGCCTCTGGGTTGTTTTTTACAAACTCCCTTACAACATGAGAACCTATGAATCCGGCTCCTCCGGTAATAATTATATTTTTCATCTATTAATTTTCTATGGTCTTTCTTCCTATACTTTTATAATGGAATCCATTCTGTTCAGGGATTTCCAGCGGGTACATATTTCTTCCGTCGAAAATGACTTTATTTTTCATTTTCTTTGCCATCAGTTCAAAGTTAGGGTTTTTGAACTCAGGCCATTCCGTAGCAATGAATAAGGCATCTGCATCTTCAAGAGCATCGTACATTCCTTTTGCATACTGAATCTTGTCACCGATAAGTTTCTGTACATTATTTTCCGCCACAGCATCATACGCAGCAATTTCTGCACCCTTTTCCAATAACAGGGCAATATTGTCCAGAGAAGAGGCTTCGCGGATGTCATCTGTATTGGCTTTAAAAGCAAGTCCCCACATCGCAATTTTCTTTCCTTTGATGCTTCCACCGAAATATTTTTCAATTTCTGAAACCAGAATCACTTTCTGAGCCGTATTTACTTTCTCCGTTGCTTCAAGGATCTGGAAGTTGAAATCTTCCTGTATTCCTGATTTTATAAGAGCTTTTACATCCTTAGGGAAACAGCTTCCGCCATATCCGATTCCCGGAAACAGAAATCTGTGGCCAATACGGTCATCACTACCCATTCCTAATCTTACTTTATCTACATCAGCACCTACTTTTTCACAGTAATTCGCAATTTCATTCATGAATGTGATTTTCACGGCCAGAAATGAATTCGCTGCATATTTTGTAAGTTCCGATGATTTTTCATCCATAAAGATAATAGGAATTCCTGTATTCGTAAATGGCTGGTAAATTTTAGCCATAATGTTCTGGGCTTTTTCGGAGCTGGCTCCTACCACTACTCTGGAAGGATTCATGGAATCTTCCACGGCAAAACCTTCTCTTAAAAATTCAGGATTGGAAACTACATCAAACGGAATGTTTGTTTTGGAAGCAATTACTTCTCTTACTTTGTCAGCAGTTCCTACCGGAACGGTACTTTTATTGACAATGACTTTATATTCCGTCATCATTTCACCAATATTATTGGCTACCTGAATAACGTATGAAAGATCTGCAGAACCGTCTTCCCCCGGAGGAGTAGGCAGCGCCAGATAAATCACTTCGCTTTTGTCCAAAGCTTCTTTAAGATTGGTGGTGAAAAATAATCTTTCAGATTGAATGTTTCTCAAAAACATTTCTTCAAGGTTCGGCTCATAGATGGGAACTACGCCGTTTTTCATACCTTCTACTTTCTTTTCATCAATGTCAACACAGTATACTGAATTGCCAAGTTCTGCCAGGGTAGTACCTGTTACCAGCCCTACATAACCTGTTCCTACAATTGTTATATTCAAAATGTCTGTTTTTAAATTCGTAGACAAAAATAATAAAAATACTTTCACCCGCTTCTTTAATTTACTTTAACCTGAGTTTGAAGGTGTAAAGATGTTGGATTTCAGATGCCGGGCATGAGGATTTTAGGTTAAGGTTAAGGTTAAGGTTAAGGTTAAGGTTAAGGTTAAGGTTAAGGTTGAGAAATGGGAATGATGAATTAAGATGTTAGATATCAGATTTCAGACATGAGAGATTTGAATTCAATAATGTGCGAGTTAATAATGATCAATGCGATTTAACCTGTAACAGAAAAAAATAACTCGTTACTCTATCCCTCTCCAACTCTCAAACTCTCGAACCCCGTATCCCGTAACTTCCAGACCCATTATCTTAATCTCCTTCACCCTGATCAAATAACTTTAATAAAAAATAGGGTATTTACTTGATAACGAAGTAGATTTTGCTTTTTTAGAAAAAATGCGTATATTTGCAGTGGATTTACAGGAAAAAATGGGAAGGCTTCGGAAGAAAGCCTTTTTTCGTACTGGTAAATCAAGACAATTAATGTATGGAGTTTAGAAAAAGAATTGAAGAATTATTAAACGAATTCCTTGAAAACAGGGAAGATTTGTTTCTTGTAGATCTGAAAATTTCTGCAGGAGATGATATTACTGTAATTCTGGATGGTGACAACGGGGTGACCCTTCAGGACTGCCTGGATGCAAGCCGTGCCATAGAATTTAATATGGATCGTGAAGAACATGATTTTAGTCTTCAGGTAATGTCCGCAGGACTGAGTGAGCCTCTTTCAGCTCCCAGACAGTTCAGGAAAAATATCGGGCGGGAGATTGAAGTGATGCTGAGTGATGATACCAGAATTGAAGCCGAGCTTGCCAAAGTGGATGACGAGAAGATCACACTTATTTTACGCTACCGGAAACCGAAAGATATCGGAAAAGGTAAAGTGGATGTGGAGGAGGAAAAGGAAATTCCTTACTCTGAGATAAAAAAAGCGTTAGTAGTAATTAAATTTTAAAAGAAAAAAAGAATAGATGGATAATATAGCGTTGATTGAATCCTTTGGTGATTTTAAAGACGAAAAAGGGATCAGTAAGATTGATCTTATGGCAATTATTGAAGATTCACTGAAGACCCTTTTGAGAAAAAGATTTGATTCAGATGATCATTTTGATGTAATTGTGAACCCTGATAAAGGAGATTTTCAGATATTTTTAAATAAAACGATTGTAGAGGACGAAATGTCTGAAGATGATGATCTGGAAATCGAGCTTTCTGAAGCAAAGAAAATTGATCCTACTTTTGAAGTAGGGGAAGACTTTACCATGGAAATTCCGGTTGCCCAATTGGGAAGAAGGAATATCCTTACCTTAAAGCAGATCCTGGCTACAAAACTTCAGGAGCATAATAATGCAATGCTTTATGAGCAGTTCAGAGACAAGATCGGGGAAATTGTAATTGGAGAAATTCACCACATCCGTCACAAGCATGTGATCCTATTGGATGATGAGGGGAACGAATTCATTTTGCCAAAAGAAAACCAGATCCCGTCCGACTTCTTTAAAAAGGGCGAAAATATCAGAGCTATTGTTGAAACAGTAGATTTTAAAGGTTCAAAGCCGCAGATTATTATTTCCAGAACTGCACCTAAATTCCTTGAGAAATTATTAGAGCTGGAAATTCCTGAAATCCAGGATGGAACGATTATGCTGAAAAAAGTAGTAAGAATTCCTGGTGAGAAGGCGAAGATCGCAGTAGATGCTTATGATGACAGAATAGATCCTGTGGGAGCCTGTGTGGGGGTGAAGGGATCAAGAATTCACGGCGTTGTAAGAGAGTTGAGAAATGAAAACATCGATGTTATTCAGTGGTCTAAAAACCCTGAAATTTTAGTTAAGAGAGCTTTAGGAAATGTTACCATCAACAAAATTGACATCAACGAGGATGCAAGCTATGCCTTAGTGTATACTCCTGTTGAAGAGATTTCCAAAGTAATCGGGAAACAGGGGCAGAATATCAGACTGGCTTCGTGGTTAACGGGATATGAAATTGATGTATACAGAGAGTCCAGTGAGGATGACGATGTTGAATTAAGAGAATTTAATGATGATATCGAGCAGTGGATTTTGGATGAATTTAGAAAAGTAGGACTTACTACTGCAAAATCAGTATTGGATAAGGATACCGAAAGTCTTTTAAATATGGTAGATCTTGAAGAAGAAACTATCGAAGATGTAAAACGTATTCTAAGAGAAGAATTTGAAGATTAAGATTTTTATAAATTTTAATAAAACAGTAAAAAAGAAATACTTTAATTTTAAGAATTAAAAAACAGTAAATAATATAGATGCCAAAAATAAGATTAAATAAAGCGGTTAAGGAATTCAACATTTCGATGTCCAGATTAGTAGAATTTTTACAGTCAAAGGATTTCGAGGTTGAAAACAATCCTAACGCTCAATTAGAAGAAGCGGCATATTCTGCATTGGAGGCTGAGTTTGCCAAAGACGGTGAACAGCGAAAGGCTTCCCATGAGGTGGTGATCACGAAAGTTCCGGAAGAAAAACTGGAAATTGAAGAAAAGAAAACCCCTGAAGTAATAAGAGCTAAAGCAAACAAACCAGAAACCAGAATTTTAGGCAAAATAGATCTTGAGCCTAAAACTCCTGAAGTGGAA
Source organism: Chryseobacterium endalhagicum (assembly GCF_016745235.1). Classification (GTDB taxonomy): domain Bacteria; phylum Bacteroidota; class Bacteroidia; order Flavobacteriales; family Weeksellaceae; genus Chryseobacterium; species Chryseobacterium endalhagicum. The sequence continues at coordinate 880,138 of NZ_JAELVM010000002.1, forward strand.
GAGGTACCTGCAGCAGTAACCCCTGCACCAGTGCCCGTGGCAGAACCGGTTGAAGAGAAGAAGGAAGAAGTGGTGGCTGAACCAGAAGTGAAAGCTGCTCCCGAAAAGCAGGAATTCAAAGTTCTGGACAAAATAGATCTGTCCCAAATAGAATCTAGAAATAGACCTGTAAAAAAAGATAAACCCAAAATGGAGGAGAAAAAAGAAGAGGAAAAACCGGCAGAACCTGTGAAAGAAACTCCAAAGCAGCCCGAGCCTGTTGCTGAAAAACCAGCAGTGCCTCAAACACCAGCTGAGCCTGAATCTCAGGAACCTCAGAAAATAGAAACTGTTTATCAGAAACTGGATGGTCCTAAGATCGTTGGTGAAAAGATAGATTTAACGCAGTTTGCACCAAAACCCGGTTCTGGCGCCAAGAAAAAAAGAAAGAGAATTGAAAAACCAGGCGGCCCGGGTCAACAGGGACAAGGGAACAATCAAAACTCCGGAAACAATAATAATAACCAAGGTGGCCAAAACCGTCCTCAGGGACAAGGGGGTCCAGGTGGAAACCGTCCGCAAGGTCAGGGAGGTCCTGGAGGAAACCGTCCGCCGGGTCAAGGTGGCCAGGGTGGTAACCGTTTTGGAAACAACCAGGGGAACCGTCCGCCAGGTCAGGGAGGTGGATTCAAAAAAGGTCCGGGTGCTGGAAACAACAGACCGGGGCAAAGAACCATGCCTGTAGAACTTACAGATGAGCAGGTTAAAAACCAGATCAAGGAAACCCTTGAAAAACTGACTAACAAAGGAGGTAAATCTAAATCTGCGAAACACAGAAAAGATAAAAGAACCTACCGTAGAGAGCAGGACGAACGCCAGCAGGAAATTGATGCGCAGGACAGAACATTAAAAGTAACCGAATTCATCACAGTAGGTGAATTGGCCAGCTTAATGAATGTTTCGCCTACAGAAGTTATCTCTGCTTGTTTCTCTCTTGGAGTAATGGTAACCATGAACCAAAGACTGGAAGCTGATACCTTATTATTGGTAGCGGATGAGTTTGGTTATAAAATTGAATTCTCAGATGCTGATCTTGAAGAAGTAGATGCTGAAGAAGATATGGATACTGAGGAGGATCTTTCTCCTAGAGCACCAATTGTAACGGTAATGGGTCACGTTGACCACGGTAAAACATCATTGCTTGACTACGTTAGAAAAACGAATGTTATTGCAGGTGAATCCGGAGGTATTACCCAGCACATTGGAGCTTACAATGTAAAATTAGAAAACGGACAGAGAATTACATTCTTAGATACACCAGGTCACGAAGCGTTTACCGCGATGAGAGCCAGAGGTGCTCAGATCACCGATATCGCAATTATTGTAATTGCAGCGGATGATGATGTAATGCCGCAAACGAGAGAAGCTATTTCTCACGCACAGGCTGCAGGAGTACCAATGATCATTGCATTGAACAAAGTGGACAGACCAAATGCTAACCCGGATAATATCCGTCAGCAGCTTTCCGGTATGAATATTCTTGTAGAAGAATGGGGAGGAAATGTTCAGGCGCAGGAAATTTCTGCAAAGTTTGGTAACAATATGGATGTCCTGTTGGAGAAAGTATTGCTTCAGGCAGAAATGCTTGATCTGAAAGCCAATCCGGACAGAGCAGCACAAGGTGTTGTAATTGAAGCTTCATTGGATAAAGGAAGAGGATATGTGGCTACAATGCTGGTTCAGACAGGAACATTAAGAGTTGGAGATTATGTAGTAGCTGGTAAAAACCACGGTAAGGTAAAAGCAATGCTTGATGAAAGAGGCAGAAACCTTAAAGAAGCTGGTCCTTCAATTCCTGTTACTATTTTAGGTCTGGATGGAGCACCTACGGCTGGTGATAAGTTTAAAGTATATTCAGATGAAAGTGAAGCTAAAACAATTGCCAACAAGAGAGAGCAGTTACAAAGAGAACTTTCAATCAGAACGAAAAAACATACAACGCTTGAAGAACTTGGAAGAAGAATCGCATTAGGAGAGTTCAAGGAATTGAATATTATCCTTAAAGGTGACGTGGATGGTTCCGTAGAGGCATTATCCGATCAGTTACAGAGATTATCTACAGCAGAGATCAATGTAAACATCCTTCATAAAGGTGTTGGACAGATCACTGAATCTGACGTTAACCTAGCAACTGCTTCTGATGCTATTATCATCGGATTTAACGTAAGAGCAGGGGCTAATGCTAAAGATCTTGCTGAGAAAGAAGAGATCGAGATCAGAACATATTCCGTAATCTATGCTGCTATTGACGAAGTTAAAGAAGCAATGGAAGGAATGCTTTCTCCTGAAATAAAAGAACAGGTAGTAGGTAACGTTGAGATCAGAGAAGTATTCAAAATCTCTAAAGTAGGAACTATTGCAGGATGTATGGTTCTTTCCGGAAAAGTTACGAGAAGCTCTAAAGTAAGAGTGCTGAGAGACGGTATCGTTAAGTTTGACGGAGAGCTGGAAAGCTTAAAACGTTTCAAAGATGATGTAAGAGAAGTAACAAAAGGTTACGAATGTGGTCTGAATCTGAAAGGTTACAACGATATTGAAATCGGAGATATTCTTGAGGTTTACGAAGAAGTAGCCGTTAAGAAAAAACTTAAATAATAGTTTTTAATCTATAACTACAAACCCACTTTTTTATAAAAGTGGGTTTTTTTGTGGTTTTATTCTAGTGGTCTGCTGGTCAGCTTTTTTTGAAATTATTAAGGAGATTCAATTTATTTAACGTCTGTTATGAAAATAGGATGTAATTAATTGAAAATTTTGTTAATAATACAATATTAAACATCTTACAAGGATGTCATTTATATCCGTAACGATAGAAAGTATATAATTTGGATAAGCGATTGGTGAGATGATATTTTTAGGACTGGAGAACTCCTGATTTATAAGAGAAATGCAGGGATTAAAAAGAAAATATACTGCAGGCGTATTGGTATTAAATACATGAAAATCATTTTTTTATGAAATGATTTTCGCGATATAATTTTTTTTCTTTAATTTATAATAATTCTAAATAATATTTTTTGCATTGGCGATAAATTGTTAAAAAAAATAACATGGGTGTAAAAAAAATATTTTATGCAAATAAAGGTGTATATAATTGTTTAATCTGTATTATATCACGGAATAGTTAAAAACAATTTATAAAAGAATCATATTGCTTATGTAAGTGGTATACTTGTGAGTGTTAATATTTATTAACATATTTGCGAATTAAATATATTAAAATTTGTTAATATGAATGTTAAACTACGTGTATTAACGGCTGGGGTTCTGTTCTTCACAGGCCAAGCCTTAATGGCCCAAAACACTACGAAAAAAGATACCGCATCGGTAAAAGATATCGAAGAAGTAGTGATTGTAGGGTATAGTGCTGTTCCAAAAGATACCTATGTTGGTACAGCTTCTAAAGTTGATGCTAAATCAATAGATGCTAAGAGTGTTTCTACAGTTTCTCAGGCATTAGCTGGGGAATCTGCGGGTGTGACTGTTATCAACGGATCTGGTCAGCCTGGTACAGAAGCTACAATTAGAATTAGAGGTTTTGGATCAGTTAATGGGAACAGAAACCCATTATATGTTGTTGATGGTATGCCTTATACTGGTAACGTATCTGCAATCAACCCGGATGACATTGCTTCAATGGTTATCCTTAAAGATGCAACTGCTACGTCTATTTATGGTGCAAGAGGTGCTAATGGTGTTGTTGTTATTAATACTAAAAAAGGTAGAGCAAATCATTCAGTAGTTCAGATTGAATCTAAAGTAGGTTTCAACATGAACTTACTTCCTAGATATGATGTAATCAGATCTCCTGAGCAATATACGGAGTTAAGCTGGGAAGCACTTTACAATCAAGCTAAGTTGGGAGGTAGTGCAGCTCCTGGTACCGCAGCAAACAATGCATTATTTGGTGCTGGAGGTATAAAGGCTAATTACAACATGTGGAATGCTCCTGGGAATCAGTTAATTGATCCTTCAACAGGTAAATTCCGTGCTGGTGTTTCAAGAATTTATGATCCGGAGAACTGGGAAGATTATGCATTCCAGACTTCAATGAGAACTGAGAACAACTTTACAATCAGTGGAGGTGAAGGAAAAACAACTTATTATACAAATATTGGATATTTGAATGATAAAGGGTATTCAATCAACTCTGACTTTGAAAGATATACAGGACGTTTAAATGTTTCTCACCAGGCAAAACCTTGGTTAAAAGGAGACTTTAATATCGGTTATTCATACTCAAAAGCAAACAGAAACGGACAAACAAGTGATTCAGGAAGTATTTTCTGGTTCGTAGATAACTTGCCGTCAATCTATCCGTTATTCTTAAGAGATGCAGCTGGAAACAAAGTTGCAGATCCATATTACGGAGGTTACCAGTATGATTACGGTGATGAGAACGGTAGAGGATTTGGTGCTTTCACCAACGCTGTTGCTGATGCTACCTATAACCTGAACAAGACTTATAAGCATGAATTAAATGCAAACAGTTTCTGGAAAGCTGATATTACTAAGTTCTTAAGTTTCGAAACAAGAATCGGAGGGCAGTACTATAACAGCAGCAATGACCAGTTGGATAACCCATACTATGGAAATGCAGCAAGTCAGAACGGATACATCTCTAAAGTGAAAACTGAATTGATGGCTTGGAACTGGCTTCAGTTAGTTAGATTCAACAAGAAATTTGGAGATCACTCTGTGCATGCATTTGCAGCTCACGAAAGCAACTCTTGGGAAAGAAAATATCTAAGTGCAGGAAGACCAAATATCGTTAACTATATCCCTGAATTAAACCAGGCGGTAGGTGAAGCTTTAACGTCATCTTACATCTGGAATTATCAGCTTGAAAGTTACTTTGGGCAGTTAGATTATAACTATCAGGGTAAATATTTTGTTACCGGAACACTTAGAAGAGACGGTTCTTCAAGATTCTTAAATAACAGATGGGGTACTTTCGCATCCGTTGGAGCATCTTGGTTAGCGTCTAAAGAAAAATTCTTAGAAGGTAACAAATATCTTTCATATTTAAAAGTAAAAGCAAGTTACGGTAGTGTAGGTGATCAGGGAGGAGATACTGTAGGTACAAATTTCTATAACGGATACAGAGTTTACCCAATTGATAACTTCATGGGACTTCCGGCTGCTTATTATCAGTCTCCGGCTTATCCAAACCTTTCTTGGGAAAGAACAACTACTGCTCAGGCGGGATTAGAGATGGCTTTCTTTAAAAATAAAGCAATTGAATTAAACGTTGATTACTTTAACAAGAAAACAACGGATCTTATCTTTAATCAGAGTGTTGCTAACTCAAGTGGTAACTTAACTCAAACAGTTAATGATGGTATTCTTGTTAACAGAGGTTTAGAATTCGATTTAAAAGCTCACATTATCAACAAGAAAGATTTCTATCTTGATTTTGGAGTTAACGGTTTGTTACTTAAAAATGAGCTAACTGAAATGCCTATTGATTTATCTTCATCAACAGGTGCTGATAAAATCATTGACACTTCTTTAGCTGGATTCGGTAGATCTGCAGGACACTCAATATATGATTTCTATATGAGAGACTGGGCTGGTGTAAACCATGCAACAGGTGCTGGACAATGGTTCGTTAACTGGGTAGATTCGAATGGTAACGGTATAATGGATGCTAATGAAAACATTACAAACTTAGCAGAATATACTCATAACAACCCTAACGCTACTATTCAGGAAGGTATTACTGAAAACTATGCATTAGCTACTCAAAGATATATTGGTAAGTCAGCGCTTCCTGATATCAGTGGTGCATTCAACCTTAATTTCGGATTTAAGTCTTGGGAATTGGGAGTTCAGTTCTTATATAGCTTAGGAGGATACGGATATGATTCTAAATATGCCGCTTTAATGGGTAACGGTGTTGCTGGTGGAAACAACTGGCATACAGATATGCTTGGAAGATGGAATGAATCAAACACTGCATCTGATATTCCAAGATTATCATCTAACCGTGCAGGAGACAGAAACTACGCGTCTCTATCAAGCAGATTTATTACAAGCACAGATTACCTGGCTTTAAATAACATCAGATTGTCTTACAACATACCTAAGCAATATCTTGATCAATTGGGTATTACAGGATTAACTCTATCTGTAACCGGAGATAATCTTTGGATTAAAACAGCTAGAAAAGGATACAATCCTTTGGTTTCTGAAGTTGGTTCATCTAGTCAGTATAACTATGCACCATTATCAACTATCACGTTCGGAGCCAAAATTAACTTTTAAAATTTAAGAAAATGAAAAGAATTATAGTATTAGCATCTATGGGGCTGTCATTATTAATGACTACCACATCTTGCCAGGAAGAGTTTTTGGATGCGGCTCCTACTGAAACGGCTCCTTCTGCTACACCACAGCAGAAACTGAACGGGATCTATATCATGGCGGTGCAGACTGGTACAGGAGGAACAAATCTTGACCATGACGATTTTGGACAAAAAAGTTATGATATCTATGGAGATATGCTATCTTGTGATATGGCTCTTGAAGGAGTAACTTACGGATGGTATACCGGAATTGCAAGTACTGATGATCAGGTAAATGCTACAAGTGCTACAACATTAAAAGCTTGGAGATATTACTACAAAGTAATCAATGCTGCCAATGATGTAATTAAAGATCTTGGAGGTAATGATGCTGTGCCTACTTCTGATGAAGATAAGCAAATGATGGGGCAGGCAAAAACATTAAGAGCAAATGCTTACTTCTATCTGTTGCAGTATTTTACGCCAGGATTTGATGCTACAGCACCAGCTATTCCTATGTATACTTCTCCGGATTCTCCGGCTGCTCCTAAATCTACACAGCAGCAGGTATATAACTTAATCATTGATGACCTTACAAAATCTATTGATTATTTAGCTGACTTTCAAAGAGCTAATAAAGGTATGGTTGATGAGAGTATTGCTAAAGGTATATTAGCCTATGCTTATGCAGCTATGGGAAGAAATGCAGAAGCTGCAGTTCTTGCAAAGTCTGTGATTAACGACTATGGATACCCTCTTACGACTAAAGCACAGTTGGTATGGAATGCAGATACAGGTCTTCAGGGAGGTTTCAACGACCTTAACACGAAGAGCTGGATGTGGGGCTTTGACATTGCTGTTGTAAATGGATTAGACCTAGTAAGCTGGTGGGGGCAAGTGGACAGATTCACTTATAGCTACGCATCTGTTGGTGATTATAAAGGAATTGATAAAAACCTATATAACTCTATCAGTGCTACTGACAATAGAAAAACTCAGTTCCAGTTTAGCGTTTTGATTCCTACTAACAAATTCTACGATCCTAAGAGAGTTGTTCAGGGACAAAGACAGGTAACTACTGACTATATCTATATGAGAGTTGATGAATTCTATTTACTTGCAGCTGAGACTTTAGCGAAGAGTGGACAGGAAGCTGAAGCTAAAACAATTATGAAAAAATTGTTAGATGTAAGATATATAGATCCTACACCTACTCCGGTTCCTGGAGCTAACCCTACTGTTGCAGCACTAATTGATCCGCTTTCTGGTACAGCTCTTCAACAGGAGATCTACAAGCAGACAAGAATCGAGCTTTGGGGTGAAGGTAAATCTTACCTGGCACTTAAGAGAAACAGAGCTACAGTAACAAGAGGAGATAACCATTTCTATTTGAAAAACGTAACGATCCCATATAACGATCCAAGAATGTATTTCAAAATTCCTCAGAGAGAGATTGATGACAATCCAAACTTTTAATAATGATAAAGGGGCCTTTAAGGTCCCTTTTTTTTATTAAATTTGTCACAGATTTTTTAAAATGAGAAACTTCATAATTATTATATTTTTTCTTCTTGGATTTCATAGTTTATCAGGACAGATCTTCCAGGCTACAAAATTAGAGGGCGAAAAGAAATCCTCAGACACCCTCGTCATAGACACCGGCAAAAAAGATTCCCTGAAAATCTTTAAACCTACCATTAATGATTATCTCTATCAGACCCAGTTCTCTGAAAAGAAAATTTTTGATACGGTGCTTACTTTTGATAAGACCCATATTTTTTCCCAGTATAACAATACAGACAATTTCGGGAGAGCTCAGGTAGCCAATATAGGGGCAGGGTTCAATCCCTTGTCTTATGAGGTGAATCCCGAGCAGAATCTGTCTTTACTGCCTTCCAACAAAGCATACATGATCATAGGGGCTGACGACGTGAAATATTACGACGTCAAGACACCTACAGCAACCTTCGTCTATCATACAGCTATGAAGAACGGGGCTGCCCTGAATTCTACCTATACACAGAATATCGGGAAGAGATTCAATTTTGCAATTAATTATATGGGGCTGCGTTCCCAGGGGTTTTATAGAAACTCTTTGGCTTCTAATAATAATACGTTGTTTTCAGGGCATTATACTTCCAAAAGCGGGAACTATGAATTATTTGCCCATTATCTTCACCAGAATGTCAACAATCAGGAAAGTGGAGGGATCACAGAAGATGAACTGTTTCAGAACGGCGACAGCAATTATAAAAACAGACAGAATGCTCAGGTCCAGCTCGCTTCGTCGAGTTCTCAGTATTCTTACAGAAGATATTATCTGAGCCATCAGTTTACACCCTTTAATTCAGAAAAATTTCCGTTCAGCATAAGACATACCCTTTCTCATCAGGGAAACAAATATTTTTACAACCAGGGATCAGTAGAGCCTTATTGGTTTGATAATGTTTCAGAACTGACGAACGGATTTCCGCTGACTACAAAAAAATATTCAGACAACTTCAGCAATACCGTAAGCCTTGTTTTTAACAATGAGAAATTCAAGCTGGATGGAGGAGTACGCTACCAGATGCTGAAATTTGGAGTAAGAGATTTAGCGACGGTAAACGGAACAGCTTTACCTGGCGAGCTTAAAGAAAACAGAATCGGAGCCGTAGGAAATCTTCAGATTAAACTTTGGGATAAATTCCAGCTGAAATCCTTTTTGGAGTTTTCAAACGGAAGCCAGTTCGGAAGTTATCTGAGAACAGCCAACAGTGTAAAGTTTGAGCCTGTGAAAGATTATTTTGTCAATGCAAAAGTCAATTTCCAGAGTGCTTACCCTTCCTTTAATTACCTTTTAAATACATCCGTTTACAATAAATTCAATTATTATCTGGAAAACGCGAAAAACCAGACCGTAACTGAAATTGGCGGAAGCGTTAATCTGAAATGGTTTAAAACAGAGATTTTTGCCAATTATTTCAGAATAGATAACTACACTTATTTCAACAGTGACAGTGCGCCTGTACAAAGCGGCAGCCCGCTCAATATTTCCCAGATTGGAGGTGATGCCACCTTCAGCTTCGGAAAATTCCACCTGAATACAAGACTGCAATTCCAGAATGCTTTGACAAATAAGGAGCTTCTTCCTATGCCAAGCTTCATCGGAAGAGCCAATTTCTTCTTCCAGAGCAAGGCTTTTAAAGACGCGGCAGAGCTTCAGATGGGTGTGAAGGTGTATTATTTCTCAAAATTTGCTTCAAGAGAATATTTCCCGATCTTAAACGAATATATCCTTCCAAGAGCAGACTCATTCTCCATAGGAGGACAGCCTATCGCCGATCTTTATATCAATATGAAGGTGAAAAAAATGTTCTTCTATGTTGAAGGGCAGCAGATAGGAACCGTTATTTCCAACAACAAAGCGTACGCATTTCCACATTATCCGGTGTATGATTTCAGGTTAAACATTGGAATTGTGTGGTATTTGTTCAACTAAAAGCCAAACAGAGTTGAAAACAATAAACAAATTATCATTTAACGATATAGAAAGCATTCCTCAGCTGGTAAAAGATTTTCTGAACCAGAAAATTGAGGGATTTGAAAACAATACCTTCTCTTTAGACCACTTTAAAGAGCAGATTCATTTCAAGCAGGATTCTTTTACATCAGATCAGAGACAGATCTTATCCCATGTACTCGATGAGCAGCTTTCAGGCCTCACCCTTTCTTCCAAGCAGAAAGAGAATCTGGAAAATCTCAGACAGCAGAATACATTCACCATTACTACCGGACATCAGCTCAATCTTTTTTCCGGCCCTGTTTTCTTTGTCTATAAAATTTTACAGACGATTAAGACGTGCAGCTATCTGAAGGAAAACTTCCCGGACTTCAATTTTGTTCCGGTGTATTGGATGGCTTCGGAAGATCACGATTTTGCAGAGATCAATCATTTTAAGACCGAAAATAATTATTACGAGATCAATGAAAAATCCGGAGGTCCTGTAGGAAGGATCACCATCAATGATGCCTTCTTTATTTCAGAATTTGAAAAGGAATTTAAAGATTCTGTATTCGGGACAGAGCTTATCCTGATGATGAAAGAGGCGTACAAAGTAGGAAATACATTGACAGATGCTATTAAAATCCTCGTGAACAGACTTTTTTCTGAATTCGGCCTTCTCATTATGGATGGAGATTCCAAAGAGCTGAAAAACCAGATCAAAGATATTTTTAAAGATGAACTGCTGAACTTCAGCTTACAGAAAAACTCAAAAGAAAAAGTAGATTTTCTGACGAAGAAATACGGAAAAGTGCAGGTTAATCCACGAGAAATTAATCTTTTCTACCTTTCTGAAACCAGAGACCGTATCGATTTTGACGGGGAGAAATATACCATTGTAGATACTGATAAAACCTTCACCCGGGAAGACATTCTCAACGAATTGGAAAGCCATCCCGAAAAATTTAGTCCAAATGCTCTTATGCGTCCTGTTTATCAGGAAAAAGTACTTCCTAATCTGGCTTATATAGGCGGAAACGCAGAAATCATGTACTGGCTGGAACTTAAAGATTATTTTGAATCCCTTCATATTCCCTTCCCGATTCTGATTCCAAGGAATTCTATGCTTTTCATCAAAGAAAAAACGGTTGGGAAAATTGAAAAACTGGATTTGAACATTCAGGATTTCTTCGGAAACTTTACAGCCCTCACCAATCAGAAAATTTTAAAAGACAGCAGCGTATTATCAATGCTTCAAGATAAAGAACTTCTTTTGGAAAAATGCTTTTCAGAACTGAAAGCTATTGCAGAAACCACCGAACGTTCCTTTGGAAATATGGTGAAAGCAGAAGAAGTAAGACAGCTGAAATCATTCAAAAGAATGAAAAAAAGACTGCTGCATGCAGAGAAAATAAAACAGGGCGAACTGCTTGAAAGACTGGAAAAATTATTTTTAGATGTCCATCCTTCAAAAACATGGCAGGAAAGAGTCTACAACTTTAGTGTATTCTTTTCAGATTACGGCTATTCGTGGCTTGAAAATTGTTGGGAGGAAATGGTGGTTCAAGAATCAAAATTAATAATTGTTGCCATTTAATTTTAAAGAAGTATTTTTGTAAATTATAATTATCGAGTATGATAAAGAGGTTTTTTATTCTGTCCAGTTTATGTATGGTTTTGGGTGTATCTGCCCAAAGCTCACACACCGTTGTAAAAGGAGACAATCCATATAATATTGCAAAAAAATACGGGATAACTGTAGATGAATTGTTAAAGCTGAACCCAAAATACAAAGACGGTAAGCTGGCCATAGGAGACGTTGTGACGGTAAAGGCTGAAAAGCATACACCAGCGCCGGTTTCCAAGCCTGCAGTCGTTGAAAAGGCAAAGCCAAACTATGGAGGTGTTCAGGTGGGAAAAATTATTCTGCAGCCTAAACAGACTATTTACGGAATTACAAAACAATACCGTATCTCTGAAACAGACCTCAGAAAACTGAATCCGGATCTGGATAACCAGAGAAAAATAGGAGACGAGATCACCTTGCCGCTTGAAAGTATCAAAAAATATGGTGGAGATCAGCAGGCAGTTCCTGTGGTGGCTACTAAGCCGGTGGAAACTCATACTGATACCCACGCAGCTGTTCAGACAGAAGGGGAAGCCTATGTGATCCAGTCGAAAGATAATTACTACAGAATTACAAAACAGTTTGGAATCAGCCAGCAGGATCTTTATGCCTTAAATCCGGGATTGGAAGAAAAAGGATTAAAGCCCGGCGAAACCATCAAAGTAAAAAAATCAAATACGGAAACTGCGGCTGAGCCCGTAAATCCGAAAACTAAAATAGATTCAGGGAACGAAAGATCTTCCACTACGTCTGCGGCTACAACGGCTACAGCAGATGATTACGTAACCTATACCGTTCAGCAGGGAGATACCGTGTTCTCCATTGTTAATAAGTTCGGGGTTTCCATCGATGAATTAATCGCATTGAACCCGGATCTTTCAAAAGGACTGAAATCAGGAATGGTTTTGAAGATCAGAAAGCAGGATCCTGTGTATGTAAAGAAAAGCGGAGATGCATTAAGCGTTGTGCTGATGCTGCCTTTCGGGTACAGTACCAACGAAACCCAGTACAGAGCTATGGCCATGGACTTCCTTACCGGAGCTAAACTGGCGATCGAAAGAAATGCAAGAGGCGGCCAGAAACTGGACATTAAAATTGTAGATTCAGGAAATGAAGCTTCATTTAAAAACTCAATGTCGCAGATCAATCCGGAAAATACAGATTTGATCATCGGCCCGTTCTTTAAATCAAACGTTATTGACGTTCTTGACTTTACAAAAAATCAGAAAATTCCTGTAGTGGCGCCATTTGCCAACTCCCCGGAATTATATAATTACAGCAACCTGATCATTGTTGAAACCAACGATCAGACCTATGCCGACAAAATTGTAGAAGAAGTAAAAACAGTATATTCCGATCAGAAAATCTATGTGGTAGCAGACAGCAAAAAAGAAATTGCCAGCTACATCAAAGGAGGTCTGGAAAAAGCCGTTAAAAATCCAAATATCATTATCGTGAATTCTCCGGCAGAAATCCAGCTTGATCAGAATATGATGACAGGCCAGTCTGCTCCGGTTATTACGATTCTTGCCAGTGATAATGACGCTGCAGGTGAGGCTTTTGCCAACAAAATGATCGCGCTTTCCAAAGAAGTTCAGGGGGTAAAAGCATTCAGTATGTACTATTCTCCGGTTTTCGAAAAGAAAGTGGATGAATTAAGCCAGGCAAGTCTTGTGTATCTGATGGACAGAAAGATCAATACCGACGGAAATTTTGAAAAAGAAATCCTCGCAGCATACAAAAGCAAGTACTGCAAAACACCTCCGAAATATGCTATCGTTGGTTTTGATGTGGTGAATGATATGCTGACCAGAGAAAACAAAAAAGGAGAAATCTTTAAACAGATGAATAAAGTGCAGACCCAGCTTGCCACCAAGTTTGAGTTTGTAAAATCTAAAGCAAACGGAGCTTACGTAAACACCGGATACCGTGTGATTCGATTAGTTCCCTAAATGATTTATGCCTTTTTAAAGGAATATTTTTAACATTATCTTTATATTTGCATAATATTTAAATCAATACATGAAAGCACTTGTATTTCCTGGGCAGGGTTCTCAGTTCGTAGGAATGGGAAAAGAATTGTACGATTCTAGAAAAGACATTAAGGACTTAATGGAATCTGCCAATGAAATTTTAGGTTTCGATATTCTTTCGTTGATGTTCAACGGGACGGATGCAGATCTTAAGAAAACAGAGGTTACCCAGCCTTCCATATTTATACATTCAGTAGCTGCTTTAAAAGCAGTGAACGGTCTTGGAGCCGAAATGGTTGCAGGACACTCTTTAGGAGAATTTTCAGCTTTGGTTGCCAATGGAGTTTTATCCTTTGACGACGGTCTGAAACTGGTATCCGAAAGAGCAAAAGCCATGCAGGAAGCCTGTGATGCCAATCCAAGCTCTATGGCGGCTATTTTAGGTCTAGAGGATGCTAAAGTAGAAGAGATCTGTGCACAGATCAGCGGAATCGTGGTTCCGGCAAACTACAACTGCCCTGGGCAGCTGGTAATTTCAGGAGAAACATCTGCTGTAGAAGAAGCTTGCATTAAACTTAAAGAAGCGGGTGCGAAAAGAGCATTACTGCTTCCGGTAAACGGAGCATTCCACTCACCATTGATGCAGCCGGCGCAGGAAAGACTTGCCGCAGCCATAGAGAAAACAAAATTCAGAAACGCTACAATTCCTGTATATCAGAATATTACAACTACAGCGATTACAAATCCTGAAGAAATTAAACAAAACCTTATTGCACAGCTTACAGGTCCTGTAAAATGGACGCAGTCTGTTCAAAATATGATTAAAGACGGTGCTACCAATTTCATTGAAGTAGGACCTGGAAAAACACTTCAGGGATTAATCAAAAAAATTGATTCTTCTGTAGATGTCGCCTCTGCAATCTAAAAATTAAAAATATGAGCGGAATATTTTCACCGGGAAAGCTTATGCTTACTTCAGAATATTTCGCGATAGACGGAGCTCTTGTCCTGGCGGTACCTACCAAGCTTGGACAAGAGTTTTTTTTTGAAGAAAAAGAAGATGGAAAATCCCTGATATTCTGGGAAGCTTACCATCAAAATACATTATGGCTCACGGCTGTCATCGACTATAAGAACTGGCAGATTCTGGAAACCAATATTCTTTCAAGCGCTGAATTCATTCTCAAAACCTTAAAAAATGTTCAGCAGCTTTCTGAAATCAGATTCAAAAACAACAATACCTGTTATTTAAAGACCAATCTTCAGTTTCCCGCCGATTACGGACTTGGAAGCAGTTCCACTTTAATGAACAACCTTGCCGAATGGGCAGAAATCAATCCTTTTCAACTGAATTCAATCAGTTTAGGAGGAAGCGGCTATGATATTGCCGTTGCAAAAGAAAAATCGGCAGTACTTTTTCGGAGCAAACCTGAGGTAGCTTATGAAAAAGTAAATTTCAGTCCGGCATTCAAAAATGAACTGATTTTTATTCATTTAAATCAGAAACAGGACAGCAGGGAAGGGATCAGTTTTTACAAGTCAAAAATCAAGTCTCAAAAACTGGTGGATGAATTTTCGGAAATCACAAAAAAAGTTTTGTTATGCAGTGAATTGGAAAAATTTTCTGCACTGATGATGATTCATGAACAAAAAATTTCGAATTTTCTTGAAATTCCCACAGTTAAAGAACGATTTTTTGCAGATTGCCCTGTTTTTGTTAAAAGTTTGGGGGCATGGGGTGGAGATTTTGTGATGAGCACTAAATTTGACGGCTATAAGGACTATTTTTGGGGAAAAGGTTTTAAGACCGTTTTTGAATGGTCTGATATAATTAATTTATAATCAATAATTTACAATCCTTTATTTTTATTTGTCATTCTGACTTATATCATTATATTTAAACCACCTTTAACAAATAATTAATATTAATTTTGTTGAACCCAATAAAGAAATAGAAAATATAAGTAAAATGAAACACGCTAAAATCATCCAGGATTTAGAAAAATTAGGGATTAAAGGAAATTATGAAGTAGTCTATAACCCATCTTACGAAGAGTTATATCAGGCTGAAGTAGCTCCTGAAAATCAAGGCTTTGAGACAGCTGAGCTTACAGAATCCGGTGCAGTATCAGTAAAAACTGGAATTTTCACAGGTCGTTCACCTAAAGACAGATACATAGTTCAGGATGATGTTACGAGAGACACAATTTTCTGGGATGGGAAAGTAAACCTTCCTACTACAGCGGAAAATTTTGATTCTTGTAAAGGATTAGTGCTGGACCAGCTTTCTGATGCTAAGAAAATTTATGTAGTTGATGCCTTTTGTGGTACCAACACAGATACAAGACTAAAAGTAAGGTTCATCGTTGAAGTAGCGTGGCAGGCGCATTTCGTTACTAATATGTTCATCCGTCCGTCCCATTATGAACTTGAAAACTTCGGTACGCCGGATTTCACAGTAATCAATGGTTCAAAAACAACAAACCCGAACTGGGAAGCTCAGGGATTAAACTCTGAGAATTTCATTATGTTCAACCTTACTGAAAAACTACAGATCATCGGAGGTACATGGTACGGCGGTGAAATGAAGAAAGGGATGTTTGCGATGATGAATTACTACCTTCCATTAAAAGGAATGGCTTCCATGCACTGTTCTGCCAACGTAGGTGAGGATGGTGATGTAGCTCTTTTCTTTGGTCTTTCAGGAACAGGAAAAACTACTTTATCTGCAGATCCTAAGAGATTCCTTATCGGTGACGATGAGCATGGCTGGGATAACAACGGAGTATTCAACTATGAAGGAGGATGCTATGCTAAAGTAATTGACCTTTCAGAAGAAAAAGAACCGGATATTTTCAGAGCGATCAAAAGAGATGCGCTTCTTGAAAACGTAGTGGTAAACAACGGAATTGCCGACTATAAAGACGGGTCTATCACAGAAAATACAAGAGTATCTTACCCAATTTACCATATCAACAAGATTGTTCTTCCTTCAAAGGCCGGACATGCTAAGAAGATCGTTTATCTTTCTGCTGATGCATTCGGGGTATTGCCTCCGGTTTCTATTTTAGATGAAAACCAGGCACAATACCACTTCCTGTGCGGATATACGTCCAAGCTGGCGGGTACAGAAAGAGGAATCACTGAGCCTGAACCATCCTTCTCTCCTGCATTCGGAGAAGCTTTCCTTACCCTTCACCCAACAATGTACTCTAAAACATTGATCGGAAAAATGAAGGAGCACGGTGCTAAAGCTTATCTTGTTAATACAGGTTGGAACGGAACCGGAAATAGAATCTCTCTGAAAGATACAAGAGCGATTATCGATGCCATCATTGACGGATCTATCGAAAATGCTCCTAAAACTCAGGTTCCTATCATGAACCTTGAAATTCCAACTCAGCTTCCAAATGTTTCTGAAGGTATCCTTGATCCTAGAGAAACGTACAGCAATGCTGGAGAATGGGAAGAAAAAGCAAAAGATCTTGCAGCAAGATATATCAAAAACTTTGAACAGTACTGCGATACTGAAGAAGGGAAGAAGCTAATCGCTTCAGGACCTCAGCTTCAGCAGCAGACTACTTAATAAATAAAAGCCTCATCATCGATGAGGCTTTTTTTATTATCCTTTTTTAGAACTTAATCTTAGTTTAGAAGATTTGCCTATTAAGTAAAAAGCAATCATCTGTGTAAATCTGTGAAATCTGTGGTTAATGAATCTAGGATTTTAAGCTCAATAAAGCCAACCTGTATCCATCCATTCCAAAACCTGACAATACCGCATCGGTATTCGCAGCCGTTACAGATTTCTGGCGGAATTCTTCCCTTTTGTAAATATTACTGATATGAACCTCGATTTTAGGCTTTCTGATATTCTTTAGACAGTCCGCAATCGCGTACGAATAATGCGTATAGGCTCCGGGATTGATCACAAGAGCATCAAAATTATCCTCCTGCAATCTGTTGATAATTTCTCCTTCGATATTCGACTGATAATAATTCAGCTCATGAGAAGTGAATTCTGATCTCAGTTGCTCCAGGCAGGATTCCATGGAAGCGCTGCCGTAGATTTCAGGTTCTCTTGTGCCCAAAAGGTTCAGGTTGGGGCCGTTTACGATTAAAACTTTCATTCTATAAATTTATAAAGTTTAGCCTTATTCCCCATATTTTTTTTGAATTAATTGAGATTTTACTGTATTGTATTATCTGCAATGATATTTATCATGTTTAAGAATTTGATAACGTCGTAACTGTCTGTTTTAGGGTGTTTTTAATTGGTTTTTAAGTTAATTTTTGATAATATCATGTAAAAAATATTAAAGTCTACTTGTTTTATAGACTAATTGTTTTTAGATTTGCAGACATATTTCGATCGGCTTATAAAGAAAGATGGAGGGAACTGACCCTGTGAAATCTTAACAACCTGCCCCAGCGCAAGGTGTTACATTCAGCCTTTAAAGGAAAAATAAGCATTTGGTTTATCGTACTGAACGATGCCCTTTGCTGTCTTTTCTGCAAAGGGTTAATTTTTTAATATATGATAAACAAAATTGATTATGGTTGGTAAAAATTTAATTAATCCTAAAATTTGGATACCTTCAGCAGCTGTATTTTTCCTTGGAATCATCAGCGTTCATGCACAGGAAGCAAAGCCGAAAAAAGATACCATCAATGAAAAGGAAATTGATGAAGTAGTAGTAATCGCTTATGGTAAAGCAAAAAGGACAAGTTATACAGGTTCCGTAGCCACCATTTCAAGCGAAAAGATCAATAACAGACCTGTTACCAATATTACAAAAGCATTGGAAGGGCAGGTGCCCGGTGTTCAGGCAGTAAGTGCTTCAGGACAGCCAGGCTCTACGGCTTCAGTAAGAATCAGGGGAGTGGGCTCTATCAGTGCATCCAGTGACCCTCTGTATGTAGTGGATGGAATTCCCTTTGACGGAAATATAAATTCCATAAGCCCGAATGATATTGAATCCATCAGTGTTTTGAAAGATGCCACGGCCAGTTCATTATACGGTTCAAGAGGTGCGAACGGAATCATTATCATTACCACGAAATCCGGTAAGAAAGGAGAATCCAGGGTTAATTTTAATATCAGCCAGGGATTTTCCAGCAGAGCCGTAAAAGATTATAAGCAGGTAAGCACCGATGAATATTTCCAGCTGTACTGGGAAGCGTTAAGAAACGGATATAAATCCGGACAGATCAATTCGCAGCAGGCCGCGCAGATGGCGAGTGATAACCTGACCACTGCTTTGGGAATCAATCCTTACGGAGCCGGTTTCCCGAATCCTGTAGGGACAGACGGAAAGCTTGTTCCCGGTGCAAAAGCTTTATGGAATGATGACTGGAGAGATATTCTTCAGAGAACAGCTTCCAGAAGCCAGGTAGATTTTGATATCAGCGGCGGAAGTGAAAAAAGCAACTATTTCTTTTCCCTGGGGTATCTTGACGATAAGGGAATCGCGATAGAATCAGGATTTCAGAAATTTGCAACCAGATTAAAAGTCAATTCAGAAGTAAAGAAATGGCTGAACGCGGGAGTGAATTTAAGCTATACCAACAGTATTCAGAATGCACCGCCGTCTTCAGATTCAAGAACTGATAATATCATCAATGCAGCAAGGGTAATTCCTTCTTTCTATCCTTATTACGAAAGAAATGCTGACGGCAGCTACAGATACGATGCAGACGGAAACAGGATTTATGATTTTGGGAAATACAGGCCTACAAGCGCATTACAGAACCAGAATGCAGCGGCTACACTGCCTTTGGATAAGAATGAAAATAAAGAGGATAACTTCTCGGGAAAAGGATTTTTAGATTTTACTTTCCTGCCGGAACTAAAATTTAAAACCAGCTTTTCGGTTGATTTAGTGAACTACAATGGGCATTACTACTCGAATCCGCTTATCGGGCAGGGAAGTGAAACCGGCGGTTCGGTTACAAAATCAAACAGCAGAACACTTTCCTATACGACGAGTAATATTCTGACGTATGATAAGAAATTCGGGAAACATCATCTGAATGTTTTGGGAGGTCAGGAATTCTACAAGTACGATTATCAGACTATTTCAGGTTCAAGAAGCCAGTTTTCGCTTCCTTACTATTATGAACCGGATGCAGCAGCCTTATTGGGAAGTTTCAGCGGAAACAGTGACAAATTTTCCCTGTTGAGTTTTCTTGGAAGAGCTGAGTATGATTTCAATAATACCTACTTCTTATCCGTATCGGGAAGGGCAGACGGGTCTTCAAGATTCTTTGCAGATAACCGATGGGGGAAATTCTGGTCAGTGGGAGGATCATGGAAGGCTTCCAATGAGGAATTTATCAAGAATCTGAATGTCTTCAACCAATTGACACTGCGTGCGAGTTATGGAGGGCAGGGGAATGATAAATTAAGAAGGCCCAACGGCTCTTCACTTTATTATGCTTACCAGGAATTATATAAATTTTACAATAATCTGGGAGAGCCTGGAACCGTTCTTGAAAAAGTACAGACGAATGATGTGAAATGGGAGACCAATCTTAACCTGAATGTTGGGGTGGAATTTGCTGTTCTAAACAACAGGATTAAAGGTAACGTAGAATATTTTAAACGTAAAAGTCAGGATCTTCTGTTTAATATGCCGGTTGCGCCATCACTGGGAATCAGTGATTTCCCTTTCAACGTTGGAACGATACAGAATACTGGTTTTGAATTCTCATTATTCACCACACCGATTAAAAATGATGATTTCCAATGGAATATAGATGTGAATCTGAGCACTCTGAAAAATAAAATTACAAAACTTCCGAAAGGACCTGTAGTAACCGGAACAAAACGTCTGGAAGTAGGCGGTTCTATTTATGATTTTTATCTTCAGGAGTGGAAAGGCGTAGATCCTTCAAACGGAAAGCCTTTATGGAGATACATCTATCAGGATGCAAACGGAAATACAGTAGACGGAACGACTTCCGAATATGCCAAAGCAACAAGAACTTTCCAGGGATCTGCACTGCCTAAAGTAACAGGAGGCGTGACTACGAGTGTAACTTATAAAAACTTTGATTTTTCCGGATTACTGACTTTCAGCATCGGTGGAAAAATCCTGGATACAGATTATACGTCACTGATGTCTAACGGAAATGCGGGAGGCCGCGCATGGAGCGCAGAAATGCTGAACAGATGGACGCCGGAAAACCCGAATACAGATGTTCCTGCATTGAGTACCACAACGAATAACTGGAATTCTTCTTCTTCAAGATTTTTATATTCCGGAACGTATGCAAGGCTTAAAAATGTGAGCCTGGGGTATACACTTCCGTCCGATTATTTTGAAAAACTGGGACTGAAGAAATTCAGGATTTATGTTCAGGCAGAAAACCTTCTGACTTTCTACAAACATAAAGGAATGGATCCGGAACAGGCATTGGATGGAACTACATATTACAGATATCCTGCTATGAGAACGATCACTTTTGGCCTTCAGGCAACTCTTTAACCCTTTAAATCTGAAACAATGAAAAAATTAAAATATATATCTTTTGCCCTGATTGCCCTTTGGTCTCTAACCAGCTGTGCAAATGAACTGGAAACAGCTCCCACGGATCAGGCCAGCGGTGAAGAAGTTTTCAAAACGGCAGAAAGTGCTGAAACGGTAATCAATGGAGCATGGGCGAAGTTGAATGATGACGGACCAACGTATGCCAATCTCGGGTATTCCACGGTTTTAAGAACCAGTGATGCCATGGGAAGCGATGTGGCAATCCTTGGAAATAAATACGGTTTCCCCTCTGCCTATGCTTTTACGGAAATGATCAACAATACGGTTTCCCGTCCGCAGTTTATATGGTTCACCCTGTATTCAACCATTAATAATATGAATAATGTGATTGCCCGTATTGATCAGACAGAAGGCAGTCAGGAAAAGAAAAACCAGGTAAAAGGACAGGCTAAAGCATTGAGGGCTTTCTGTTATCTGAATCTGGCCAGTTTCTACCAATTCAGTTATCTGAAGGACAGAACAGCGCTTACGGCTCCAATTTATACGGAACCTTCAACCATCAGTTCTGTTCCAAAGAAAAGAGCAAGTCTTGAGGAAATTTATACTTTGATTAAAAGCGACCTTACGGAAGCAGATAATTTATTGACCAATTATACAAGAAACAATAAAGACAAGATCAACAAAGCTGTAGTGAACGGACTTTTGGCCAGAACCTATTTGAATACCGGAGAATGGAGTAAAGCTGCTGCTGCGGCAAAAATCGCCAGAACCGGATATCCTTTAATGACTGCTGAAAAATATAAGGAAGGTTTCAATGATATCAGCAACGGAGAATGGATCTGGGGACATGGTCAGACTCAGGAACAATCCGGTGCGAGCTATGCATTTCACTATCTGGATGTGTCATCTTCCGGAAGTTACTACTACAGTTTTATGGCCGATCCTTTTTTCAAAAATTTGTTTGATGCCAATGACATCAGATCCCAGCTGTTTCAATGGGATGGGCTTCCCGGGAGAGAGGGACTGTTGAGATATTCCAAGTTTAAATTTAAAACAGGTCTTATCGCAGATATTGTATTAATGAGAGCCTCGGAAATGTACCTGATTGAAGCTGAAGCAGAAGCCAGAAACGGCAATGCTACAAACGCAGTAACCGTCTTAAACGAATTGAAAACAGCCAGAAATGCCAATCCTTACAGTGGATCTCTTTCCCAGAATGATGTGATCGCAGAAGTTCTGATCGAAAGAAGAAAAGAACTTTTCGGAGAAGGATTCTCCCTTTCAGATATCATCAGAACACAGGGGACTGTAGCAAGAAAACCCTATGTAGATGCCAACGGGCAGCCTATTAAAGTGCAAATCACCACTCCGGACGGAACCGTAAAAACCGTAAACGGAAGAGGACATTCCGTCTTTAATTTCCCGGATCAGACGGCTTTTGCCCCGAACAGCAGGTATTATCTGTTCAGTATTCCGCAGAAGGAGATTGAGAACAATCCTAACCTGTAATTATTTATTTAGATTTGATTTTTTTAAGCCATCGTGTAGTGCGGTGGTTTTTTCACGAATAATCCCCCGAGCTTTCGGGGGATTATTGTGTGTTGCAACTTTTTAGATGAACGTGATTATTTTATTCTACGTGAAGTAAATATGGTGAATTACATAATGTTGTCATTAATAATCAATTTTTATGTGGCTGGAAATTAGTAATGAATCTGTATAATGTGGTTATCTTTTGATATTTCTTTTTTATTAAATCAGTAATCATATAATTTTGGAGAGTTATCCATATATAGCTTTATGAAATCTGTCAGAGAATTAGTAATAGGTTTAAAAAAGTCTTTTTCAGGAATAATTCCAATAATGTAATCTTTATCATTTATGACTTCAACACCGTACCACCAGCTTTTCTGCATATATTCTGCAAATAAAAAATAACGTTCTTTATTTTTTAGCTCAGAATCCTGAAATTCGCAACTGAGTGGGAGAATTGCTTCTAATGGATATAGCAAAAAACCTTCTTCGTCTGTTTCATTAGGATAAAGTGTTTCCATGCCATTCAGTTGTGAATAAAATTCCACAAAGTCATCAGGTAAATGGAGACCATTATTCTTTTGAAATTCTTCAATCTCTTGTTTTGACTTTGAAGATGTCAGAATATTTTGTTTTCTCCAAAATTTAGTTAATTCAATCAACATTTGTTTTAAACTATTTATTTCCATAAATGTAATATTTTCTCCATTAATTCCTTTCGATGCATTAACTGAGTATTCTTTAATTTATCACCTCCTTTTATAAGAGCATTGGAATATTTACTCAATTGATCTTGAACCCAGTGTTTTGTAAGGCCTTGTTTGGCCCAGCTTTTTACTTGTGACCTTGTTAAGTTTTTAGTAACGTTAATTGTTTGTTCTACTGCTTTGGCACTTTGACTTTCTCCCCATCCTATTATTCGGCCAAAATCTGCAGATTTCATTACAACTTGAGGGGTTGTTCCTCTTGATAAAGCTCCAATTCCTCTACCAGCAACTTTTGCTACAACTCCCCCTGCCAAATATCCTGCTGCTGTGTTCACATATGTTGTCATTATACGCTCTTCGGTAGGATTATATGGCTGATGTTCTACCCAAAAATCTGAATCTCCGCCGAAAAAAGAATTTATTATATTTCCAACTTCTGCAGGCAGATTGCTCCTGTCAGCATAATATCTCCTTCCTCTTATTTTAACAATTCTGCCTCCCGGACCATCACCTTCCTGATCATCACTATAAATATCTTCAGGAGAAATAATATATCTATATCCAGCGTCAACCATGCGTGTTGAAGTTACTTTATTATCAAATATATTAGTTTTATAGGATATTCCACCTATCATTCCCCCAAGGAAATTAGATCCTTTAAATGCTGAATTTAAGCCTCCTGATACAATTCCCGGCAAAAAGCTTTTAATTGCCCCTGCATTATTAGCGATATTTCCTAATGCTCCGGAAACAGCAGCCCCTCCTATAGCTCCTCCTAATACTGAACTCCATGTTTTTTCCCAATTCCATTTTCCAGGATTCCATGAACCATTGGCCTGAACTCCATTGAGATATCCACCCACTAAAGTTCCTGCTAAGAACAGCCAGAACTCTCCATCAGGATCACTGTACATGAGTGGATTATTCATCACATACCCATACTTATTATAATTCTGGGTATTTGTAGGATCTTGTATGTTCTCATCAGCATTTAAGAACCTTCTTAGTAATGGATCATACAATCTTCCGTTCATGTGGATGATACTTATCTCTGTAAAATGTTCGTGGCTCGTATATCCTCTTTCCAATAATAACACAGTATTGTCAATGATATTTTTATCTGTGATAGTGGCTCCGCTTGCTATTTGTAAATGAGTGAAATTACCCCACGCATCAAAATGTCTTTGCTCCAGCTTGTTTCCGACTTCATCACTAATAGCTAAGATACTTCCTATATAATCTTTATGCAAGAATTTGTAAGAACCACTAGTTTCATCATAATTCTTAAAGTAAATGATATTACTTTCATACGAAGTTGCTCCAATATACAAAGTATGCTTTTCTTTTCCGGTAACATTATCTTTTACAACCTCAAAACTTCCATCTTCACTGTAGAATTTGTTGAATTTACCCTCTCCGTCAGTGCTGAAATTTCCACCATATGTTACCTTTTGTCTCATATTCGTTAAACCGTATTGGAAAGCTACATCTCCTTTTTCTCCGTCAATGAATACAGGGTCATTGTTTTCGTTAAAAATAATAGTTTGTACCAAATCATTGTTGTAATTCTGAGTTCCTGTTGCGTTTAATGTCATTCCAGTCGGCTGATAAATCTTAGCAGGGTTCTCATACTTCATTGTTCCCACCTGGTCATTCTCTGTGATTCTTCCTTTAATATCATAAATATTTTGAGAATTCTGTCCAGTCTTAGGGTTTGTCCAGCTGGTTAACCTGTTGTTCGTATCATAATTAAATGACTCAATAATATTAAAACCACCCAAAGTTTTCCTTAGATTAAGTTCATTTTTAATAGCATCGAAGGTATACTGGATATTTAGAATCCCCTGAACAGGAGAAATATGTTCAATTTCTTTTAAGAAGCCGGTTGCATCATTATATAAATTAGTAATATCTGATGCTCCTAATTTAGCTTTTAAAACCTGCCCTCTGGCATTAGTATCCTTTAATTCCCATAATACTTTTCCAGAATTTTTATCTTTTATCTGGTGCAGCTCACCATTCCATGTATTATATACATTTTCTAAAATAACTTTTGAAAGAATACCGGAAGAATACAACTGTTTCTCATAATTGATAACCCTTCCCCTATCGTCATAAGTAATTCCTTTCTGTATAAAATACTTTCCATTACTGCTTTCAGAAGATGATATTAATCGTCCGCGTGGATCATATACCAGATTTGAACTGTATGATTTACCTTTTGATGTTCCGGATTTTGAGGTAATCCTCCCTTTATTGTCATAGATAAAAGAAATTATTTTATCCGTCGTTTGTCCACCATCCACCGTAGAAAGTTCTTTTTGCGAAATCAACTGCCCTAAATTATTATAAGTATACTCTTTAGTTCCTTTTGGACTTATTATCTTTTTAGGCTGCCCGAAACCATCATATTCGTATTTATAAATACCATTTGACGGATCATTGTATTCAGATTTTCTGCCCCAGACATCAAACTTTGTGGTTACTGTATTTTCACCGTACTTTGCCTGAATTTGCTCTCCTGTTGCATTATAGGAAAACTCAATTGTACCTCCTTTATCAGTACTTGAAACTAGATTTTCTAATGCGTCAGTTGTTTTTGAAGTTATCCTTTGATTGCCGTTTTCCTCTTCCTCTGTTGTTGTCAATCCGGAAACTGAAGTTTTAACCTTTTTACCATTAAATGAAGTCGAAGTAACAATTGCTGGAAAAACAGTATCATCATATTTTATAATATTCCAAAGGTTTGCACTTTGCCCTTCAAAATATGGTTCAGATTCTTGAATTTTTCTTCCCAGAATATCATATTGAATCTCTTTGGACACGTACTTATCTTGTCCAAAAGCTTTTGTTGAAGACTTATATACCTGCCCTAATTTATTAATGTATTTTTTAGAAACATTTCCATCCGGATCATACTGGATAGTAGTAATATTTGCATTACTATCTCTTATATACTGATAGGTCGTCATCCCTTCCAGATTAGATTTAGATGTCAGTAGCTTTCCCCACTCGTCATAAGTGTTAGTAATAGTATTTTGAAGTGGATCTGTTTGGGTTAGGATTTGTCCAAAATCATTATAGATAAAGGTAGTTACCAATCCTAAATGATCTGTGGTATGAGCAATAAATCTTCCTTTTGCTTCGTACTCGCTTTTGATAGTTTGGGTCTGCGCATCAGTACTGTTGCTTACCATCTTTTCAGTTATATTACCAAAATCATCATAGCCGTAAGTTTCCAATAAGAAACCTGTATTATCCCGGTTCCATTTTTTAATGGTTTTTATCCGGTTACTTTCATATGTATATTCTTCTTTTCCTGATTTTGTATCACCATATGCCTGAACTACTTCAGTTTTGGATTTTGGACGGCCTATATAGTAATTAGTGCCTGTTCCAGATGCATTGTTATTATATGTATAGGTTGAAGTCGTTACTGCGTAGGAAGAATTGATCTTCGAGATACTTTCTGCCGGAAGATAATATTCGCCATAAGTAACTGTACTTTCAGCAATTGTACCTGTTATGAAATCTTTTTCTTTACTTATTTTTGGAACAATGGCCGTGACTACCTTATCTTTTTCAGCATCCGGTACACTTGCTATTACCTGACCGTTTAAAATTTTATCAATCTGATGTATTGTCGATTCAAAGCTCAGTAGCTGGGTATTATTTTCAGAAACATCAGCCGGAAATATTTTAGTGTCATCATTCGTTCTTATGGACCATTTTTTTACAGTAATCGCATCATTCAATGGATCATTTTCTACACCTGTCCATACCTTTGTGTTTTCAAATCCATCGGTATACCATGAGCTTCTGGCTGTTTTTCTGAAACAGATCATTCCTCTTCCCAAGATATTTGAAGTAAGCCCCCTGTACCTGAAATCCTGTTTTAGTATTTTATTGGGTGCTACGGTCTTTGTTATTCCTGAAACCACATACATTCTTGTGGATTGGTTTATTTCGATATAGGGATAATTCTCTGTTTTAGTACTGTCATATAATCCCGGATTTTTATTTTTATCAAGTTCCTTATAAACAATCTCAGTGGTAATTCCAGCCTGTGATATAGTTTTAATCCGGCCTTCCATTGAAATATCATAGTACGGGTGCGATGCCACTATTTGTCTCATATTAGGGCCACCGGGATTATCTCCGGATATTGAAGTGGCAGATATCAGCATAAACCTTTTCCCAAGCATAGCTCCTGTCCATTGGTCAACTGGTAAACCTATCAGATCATTCTCGTTGACAGCTAGCTCTGCATTAATATTGTTTTCATTTAAATACATGGTGATATTACCGGGATAAGGCTGGCTATTGCTTGAGGTTGGATTTTGTCCTCCTCCAAAAGGTGCCAGAATCTTAACCCAATGATCTTTCCTCCTTGTATATTTAACTCCCAAATTGCTATCTTGAATGAATTCTTTGTAATACTCCCTGCCTGATTCAAGAAGTATCAGCTCAGTCTTTCCATCATTATTAATATCATAAGCTACAAAAGTTGTGGGACTAAGGATATTGATGTTACCTGAGCTCGTATTTACTGTACGGGTTCTTCTATGCCGCTCAAAAACTTTGGTATCTTCTACAAAGCCCTTTCCTTTTGAGGTATATATATACCAGATCGCTGATGTAGCAGCTGTAGGCATCATGAGATCACTCAGGCCGTCTCCGTTATAATCACCTACCAGACCGTCATCCCACGACCCTTTTATCGTTTCATTATCGGTGGAATTAAAAGCAGATATGCTAGACTCGTATTGACCCTGAGTGTTTTTTTGAAAGGTAATGAGCAGGGGCTTACCAGCCGAATCTATTTTTAGAAAATCAAATGCGCCGTCACCATTAAAATCCCCACCTCTATATTTCAAGAAAATATCTTCATCACTATTTCCATAAAGTTCAATAGGGTAGTACCAGCTGTTACTTTGAAGTGGCTCATCTGGATTTACAGCATAATATCTTATATAACTTTCACATTCAGAGGGCAGTTTTCCCGTACCAGGATCAAGAGGATTAATAACCTGACATTCTCTATCATTAAGCTGTAGTATAAGCTCACTTAACCCGTCACCATTAAAATCAACATTTTTTAAACCAACAATTGTTGTTCTGGTTCCATTTTGAGTGGTTCCGGAGGAATTATCGTAATCTGCATTGGGAATAATTTTTCTCAAATCCAATGTTAGAATATTATCCGTGGAAACGATGTATAATGATACTTCCAAATCATTTTTTGAAGTTGCCGGATTTAATACCTTTTTGTATGACGCGAATCCCTGCCTGTTATAAATAACATTATTTTTTTTGAAATTTGTAGGAACCGCATTTTTTATTTCATCTAAGCCCACCGAATTTCCAAGATATATAGGATTTATAAAGCTCTCAAAATAATTAAGAGTGTAAAAATCTTTATATAAATATACTCCTATCTGAGGCACTTTAGATGATGTTGCGGAGTGGTATCTTATTAAATCCAACTTTCCATCACCATCAAAATCACCCATTATATCCTGTTGATCATTAGTTTTGATTGAACCTGTACTAGTCCAGGTTCTGATGTTGGGATTAGGTATGTCCATTGACTTTTCATAAGTAAAAGACGCAGGGTTGGCTTCCTCATTTTTGTTGTTTAGAACAATTATTTTCTCTAAATATCGATAAGCAGTTTCCTGAAGATCTTTTTTATAAGTGATTTTATATTTTTTATATTGCTTGCTGTCAGTAGAAACCACAATAGATTCAAGCAGCTTTGACTGTGAAAACAGGTTTCCTTTGATGTAGGCTGTTTCAGGCATTGGCCTGGCAACAAAAATAAAATCAATTTTATTGAAATGCGGTGTGTTTTTGGTTTCGTTTCCTCCCCACTCAATGGAGCTGATCACTGAGACGTTTCCATCCACAGTATAGCTATAGGTAATATAATTCCCATTAATGTCTCGGGACTTTACAATATTATAGTCTATGGGAGTTCTGGCTGTACTGCTTCCCGTAGCTGTAGCCCCGTACCATACTTGGGATCCGTCTGGAGAAGTGACCTCCCAATATTCTGGACCCTGCCATGTTTGCCCATTGACTGCTCCAACAGATTTAATTTTAATATTGGAGTACTTCTCTGTCTGATATTCTGCACCATCTTTTCCATATTCTCCAGATTTTAATATTAACCTTTGTCCATTAAAGCTGTAATAATCTGAGTAATCAAGTTGTACTCCTTTCGTAATCCCATCCTTTTCGAGATTTTTTCCAACTCTTGAGATGGCTGTTAAACCAGAAATATTCCAACCATAACCCACAAGGCCATTGCCCGCTCCACTGACATAAACAAGGCTGATATTAGGAATCATGTTCTTAACGCCAGGAGGAAGGTCAACATCTAACGTGTATTGAAGTTGCCCTGACTGAGTTACCTCTATATTCCCCTTAGTATCATGAAATTTTTTGTCTTGCGGAGCTGTCGTTCCACTTGGATTATTGGCGCCAGCATTGGAATCTGTAGGTCCTCCTCCCGGATTTTCGGTTCCGGGCCCTATCTTGGCCACAAAAGGATTGGTTGTCCCCGAAGAAGCTTTAAAGCCGGGTGCAAGTACCACGGTTTGCGGATCCTGAACCGTCCGTGATGTACTTTCTGTCTGGTAAAGTATAGTTTGCGAAAAACCAATTACTGAGCACAAAGACAGTAAAAATGATAATATAATTTTCATATTTGTATAGTATTGAGTGATCGAAAGATTAAAGAAGAATACCCTCTTTTTCAATCTTTCAATGCTTTAATCTTTAAATTCTCTGATTTCTATCTTTTTGTAACATTTCTACCAAAGACTCTTCCGTCTTTCAGCGTAAAACGCAAAATGTAAACGCCCCAGTCATAACCGGTCATATTAATCTTCAGTTGACGGTTCAGCCCTGGAATATTCTGTTGCTGGAATTTCCAGTGTACGGTGCTGTGCTGATATAGTGAAACTGATTCTATAAGTTGGTCTGCTTCTTCAGTCCAGTCGATGGTAAGAACATCATTGACAGGTACAGGATAAAGCCTGATCTGCTTCCAGAAAGTTTTTTCATCCATTGCAACTGGCTGTTGCAGAGAAGCTACGGTTGCAGTTTCTTTTTTTGCGGTTTCAGTAGGAGCTGTTTTTCCTGCCGCATTTGGACCTCTGTATCTTTGGTTTCCGGCTTCGTCATATTTAAAATATACTTCAGTTTGGGAGAAACCGAAGAAGCCGATCAATAAGGAAAAGATCGAAAGTAATTTTTTTTTCATGAGTGTTTTATTTTTTTTCAGAGAGAAGCTTTTCTACCTGTTGCTCAAGTTTTTCCAGCTTTTCAGATTGTGTTTTTAATTTTTTATTCTGCTCAATAGAATACAGGGTAAGCTCTTCTATCTTCTGTAAAAGTTTGATTTGAAATTGCCCGATATTGACTCCTTCTTTTTTCATTATATCTGCTGAAGCAATTTCAGGAAGGTGTTTTTTTTCTTTGATATGTTTTTCCACATCTTCAAGTTTTGGAAGGGTATAATTCTCATCAAAAACAAAATCGGCCGTTGGGGTAAGAGTTACTTTTACTTCTTTTGCTTCAAATTTTCCATTTAGCAAAGCATTTCCATTTTCCCCATTGATTAAAAATGATTTGTCCCATTCCCAGTTTGTGTCGGCCGAATTTCTTGGGGCGATATATAATGATTTTCTATTATCGTCGGGAGTGTGAAATACCCATGAATTACTGCCACCACTGATAATATCTCTAAATCTGGAATCACCATTTACATCAAGTTTCCAAACAGGATCATGGGTTCCTATTCCTACATTTCCATTGCGTAATAATTGCAATATACCCGCAGTAGTTTGAAGCCTGATACCACCATACCAATTAATATCCAATCCATCTGAACCTGATACAGCATAATGGGTGATGTGGTAATTAACAGGATCTCCATTTCCATATAATTTGTCAAAAGGAATGTCTTGAGAAAAGAGCGTTCCAAATATAAATGATCCAATAATTGTTAAGTTTTTTTTCATAATATGATATAATTTTTTTGTTTAAATTGTTTGTAGTTTCATAATAAATCAGTTTAGGATTTAATATGCATCTTCTCATTATTAGTTTCAGGCTTACTTATCAGAAAAAATAAAACTAGGCTCTGATAATTTATAAGCAATCATATGGCAAAAATGCTTTGACTTTAGAGAAAGTTTATAAGTGTTGAAATGAGTTGGTTAAGCTGGATGTTTTTTCACTTTGTGATGATGTTTTTTTGCAAAAATAGATTTTATTAAGTTTAAATAAAATAGATATTGATATAAATTATTTATGCTCATATATATTAAGGATTTGTACAGGATAATTAGAAGTTAATTAATTAAATTGTGTTCTTCAGCTTAAAATATAAAGTATAAAAGGCAGGGCTTAAACAAATAATATTCACGTATTATCCTGTTTTTTATTTGCAAAACCTTCCGGCTTTTACTTCCTTTTTTTATAATACACCAAAGAATCAAACGTCCGCATAAACCTCATCATTCTTTTACTTTTGTCTTCGTTTATTTTCTCCTTTTCACCGATGAAATAATTGTAGTGTATGGATAGAATCCTTTTATTGGTTCTAATTCTGAAAGTTTTAGGCTGAGATATTGAATTGTTTCTCTCGCCGATATCTGAATCGTCATTCAGGGTATAGATCTGATTTTTGTCAAAGCTTTTTGCCAGAATATCCCAGTCTTGGTCAGAAAACCGGATCTTAAAAGTGTCTGTTTTGGATTTTTCAGTATAGCTGATGCTTTCGTATACCACAATACCCTTAGCTGTTGAAACAAATCTGGTAAAATCAGTAGATGAAATATCTCTGCCTTCCAGCTGCTCTTTTTGCGTACAGGAAAATAGTATGGATGACAGGGCACAGATAAGTAATCTTCTCACTTCTATTTTTACTTTTTTTAAAGGAATTAATACCTTCTCTTTGATATTCTTGATTCCCAAAAATATAAAAAAAGTATCGCATACCTGAAAAACTGATAGAATGTAAAGAATATATTAATTGAGCTTTATACGCTTTCCATTTTAGAAAAAAACTTTACCTTTGTCAATATGAACCTGTTAAGATGGATACTTGCATTCTATTTCATGGCATTGTCACTGATGCCCTGTGAAGATGTGCACCGTTCTTCAGGAAAGGCAGATATCAAACTGTCGTTCAATATTCAGGAATCCCATTCAAAAGATCAGGGTGATATCTGTTCACCGCTCTGTACCTGCAGCTGCTGTCAGATGACTGTGTCTTCTTTCAAAATGGATCCCTTACTGGAAATCCCGAACCACGTTCAGGCCTATTTTTCAAAGAAAATTCTTTTTCAGAAAAACAATTTCGCTTACCAGATGTACGATCATATCTGGCAGCCCCCTAAAATTTAATTTTTATTGATTATTAGAAAGTTAAGCTTTCTATTCATTTGAACTTTGCAATACCATTGCAGAGGTCTTCGTGATATTTTTGCAACGGCATTATCGCCGTATGCATTGATTACCAATAAAAATTAAATACAGATCGTGTTAGATAAAATCATAAAATTCAGTATCAAAAACAAGGTGGTTGTAGGTATTATGACCCTGCTTTTGATCATCTGGGGAGTATGGAGCGCTACCAGGCTTCCCATAGATGCCGTACCTGATATTACCAACAATCAGGTGCAGATCATCACCGCATGTCCCACACTGGCGGGGCAGGAGGTGGAGCAGCTTGTTACTTTCCCTATAGAACAGAGTATTGCCAATGTTCCGGATATCCAGGAAACCAGAAGTATTTCCAGGTTCGGGCTTTCCGTGATCACAGTAGTGTTCAAAGAAAATGTAGATGTATATTTTGCCAGACAGCTCATCAACGAACAGCTGAAACTGGCAGTAGAAGAAATTCCAAAAGGAGTAGGAACACCCGAGCTGGCACCCGTAAGTACTGGTTTGGGAGAAGTATACCAGTACATCCTCCATCCCAAAAAAGGCAGCGAAAAGAAATATTCAGCCAAAGAACTCCGCACCATGCAGGACTGGATTGTCCGCAGACAGTTGAACGGAACACCGGGCGTGGCAGAGATCAACAGCTTCGGAGGCGAATTGAAACAATATGAAGTAGGTGTAAATCCGGACCGTCTTAAAGCAATGGGCGTAAGCATCTCGGATATTTTTACAGCCCTGGAAAAAAATAACCAGAACACTGGAGGAGCATATATCGACAAAAAGCCGAATGCTTATTTTATCCGAGGGATAGGTTTCGTTACTTCACTGGAGGATATCAAAAATATTTCCGTGAAAAATGAGACCGGAAGTGTTCCGATATTTATAAAAGACGTGGCAGATGTCCGTTTTGGAAGCGCGGTGCGTTATGGAGCTTTGACGTATAACGGAAAAGTAGATGCTGTTGGAGGAGTGGTCATGATGCTAAAAGGAGCCAACAGTAACGATGTCGTAAATAGCATCAAAGCTAAAATTCCTACCATTCAGAAATCTCTTCCCGATGATGTGGTAATAGAACCGTTTCTGGACAGGACCGATCTCGTAGGAAGAGCCATCAATACAGTAGAAAAAAACCTGATAGAAGGAGCACTGATCGTTATTTTCGTGCTTGTTGTATTTCTTGGAAACCTCAGAGCAGGCCTTATCGTGGCATCCGCTATTCCATTGTCACTTCTTTTTGCTTTGGGAATGATGAATGTCTTCGGGGTAAGTGCCAATCTGATGAGCCTTGGAGCCATAGATTTCGGATTGATTGTGGATGGAGCCGTCATCATTGTAGAAGCCACTTTACATCATCTGGGAGTAAGAAAATCCTTGCGGACCCTTACACAGAGCGAAATGGATGAGGAAGTCTTTCTTTCGGCATCAAAGATCAGAAGCAGTGCAGCGTTCGGGGAAATTATTATCCTGATCGTTTATATACCAATTCTGACATTAGCCGGAGTAGAAGGGAAAATGTTTACACCAATGGCTAAAACTGTAGGGTTTGCCATTCTGGGCGCTTTAATCCTTTCCCTGACCTATATTCCGATGATGAGTGCCTTGTTTTTGTCTAAAAAGATCTCGCACAAAGAGACTTTCTCAGATAAAATGATGAATTTCCTTCAGAAGATCTATCAGCCATTATTGCAGAAAGCGGTTAAAGTAAAATATATCATTGTATCGGTAACCATTTTAGTTTTTGCCGTCAGTGCCTTCATTTTCAGTAAAATGGGCGGTGAATTTATTCCGCAGCTGCAGGAAGGGGATTATGCTTTCCACTGTATTCTGCCACAGGGAAGTTCACTCAGCCAGAGTATAGAAACCTCCATGCAGGCTTCCAGAATTATCAAAAGTTTTGATGAGGTGAAAATGGTGGTCGGGAAAACCGGTTCCGCTGAGGTTCCTACCGATCCGATGCCGCCTGAAGCCACCGACCTGATTGTGGTGCTGAAACCGCAAAGCGAATGGAAATCAAAAAAATCGTACACTGAACTGGCGGATGAGATCAGTGAGAAATTAGAAACTATCCCTGGTGTGTTTTTTGAAAAGAACCAGCCGATCCAGATGCGTTTCAATGAGCTGATGACCGGGATCAGACAGGATGTAGCCGTTAAAATCTTTGGAGAAAACCTCGATTCATTGTCTATCTATGCAGACAAGGTGGGGAAAATTATTCAGACGGTAGACGGAGCCACTGCACCTCAGATTGAAAGAGTAAGCGGCCTGCCGCAGATCAACGTAGAGTACGACAGAACAAGAATGGCCAATTACGGATTAAATATAGAAGATGTGAATAATGCCGTAAGTACAGCCTTTGCAGGAAAAGCAACCGGACAGGTTTTTGAAAATGAAAGACGTTTCGATCTTGTAGTCCGTCTCGACAGTCTTCACAGAACCAATATTGATGATGTGAATAATTTAATGATTGCAACAGCCACGGGAGCACAGATTCCGCTTTCCCAGGTGGCCAATGTAAGCTATAAATTAGGACCGGCACAGATCAGCCGTGAACAAGGAAAAAGAAGGATTGTAATCGGTTTTAATGTAAAAGACCGTGATGTACAAAGCGTGGTACAGGATATTCAGGCTAAACTGGACAAACAGATCAAATTACCTTCGGGGTATTACTTCACCTATGGCGGACAGTTTGAAAATCTTCAGGAAGCCAGCAAGCGTCTGATGATCGCGGTTCCGGTGTCCCTGTTCCTGATCTTTTTGCTTTTATATTTCACCTTCCATTCATTCAAGCAGGCAGCGTTGATCTTTACAGCTATTCCGATGAGTGCCATTGGAGGCGTTTTCGCCTTGCTGTTAAGAGATATGCCGTTCAGTATCAGTGCCGGAATCGGGTTTATTGCCCTTTTCGGAGTGGCGGTGCTCAACGGGATTGTTTTGATCGGAACTTTTAATCAATTGGAAAAAGACGGCGAAACGGATGTCCTGAAAAGAGTATATGAAGGAACAAAAACCAGATTAAGACCCGTATTGATGACGGCAACAGTCGCTTCATTAGGGTTCTTACCGATGGCGATTTCCACAGGAGCCGGAGCAGAAGTACAGAAGCCATTGGCAACCGTTGTGATCGGAGGATTGATCACTGCTACCTTCCTTACCTTGTTTGTTCTGCCGATGCTTTATATCATTTTTAATACAAAGATTCCACGAAAGATGAATAAGATCAAACCCATCACTACGGTTATTGTTCTTGGATTTCTGATGTTCGGACAGACATTTAAGGCCCAGACCCGGCAGATTTCTGTAGATCAGGCAGTAGAAATGGCAGCGGAAAATAATCTGGTTTTAAAATCAAAAGATTTGAATATAAAATCAGCAGAAGCCCTCAAAGGAACGGCAAAAGAACTTCCCAAGCTGAATTTTGAAGCGCAGCTGGGGCAGTACAACAGCCCGAAGTTTGACCAGTCATTTTCCCTTTCGCAGAGCATCCCTTTCCCGACACTTTTTAAAGCAAGGCGGGAATTGATTGCCGAAAATATCAAAACCCGCCAGATTGATAAAGAAGTTTCTGCCAATGAACTTACCAGACAGGTCCGTACCTATTATTATCAGATAGAATACCTTCAGTACAATAAATCCAAACTGAAAGAGCTGGACAGCCTGTATCAGGATTTTATCAGAATTGCAACGGTAAGATTTAAAGCGGGTGACATCAAGAAGATTGAAATTAATACAGCAGAAACCCAGAAAGGCGAGATCAGCCTGCTGCTGAACCAGAATGAAGTCTATTTAAGCAATGCCTATAAAAATTTAAAGACCTTACTGAATACTTCCGAAGATTTTGAAGTTCCGTTTAAAAGTGATTACGAACCTTTGAAAACAGAAAATATTCTGGACAGTACCTCCGTGGCCAATAATCCTACGGTAAAAGCTTTCTATCATGAGATGGAGATCGCAGAAAAGAATAAGAATGTGGAAAAATCCCAGGGACTTCCGGAATTCAGTCTTGGGCTCACAAGCCAGTCACTGATCGGTTTCCATACCAAAAACGGACAGGAGAAATTTTATAACGCAGGGGACAGGTTCAATTCTTTCTCGGTAGGTGTTGCCATTCCTCTGACATTCGGAGCTACAAAAGCAAGAATGAAATCTCTGGAATATGAAAAGCAGGCCGCAGAAACCAGTGCAAAAATGCAGCAGAAACAGCTTTCAGCACAATTGGAAAATGCTTTTGGACAGTATAACCAGGATATCCAGCAGTACGATTATTATGTAGGACAGGCCATTCCCAATGCTGAAAAAATTGTAAAAGCAGCACAGCTGGGCTACAAAACAGGAGAAATATCCTATGTAGAATATCTTTTTGCCCTGCAGACTGCCACCAATATCCAGCTGAAATATTTAGAATCTATCCAGCAGGTCAACCAATCTGTAGTTACCATTAATTCAATCATCAATAAATAACATGAAAATAAAGCAAAATATCATATATCTTACACTCACGGCCCTGTTGATCATAAGCTGTGGAAAGAAAGAAGCCACCGCACAAAAAGCCGAAGTGAAAACTGAACTGGACGAAAACACTCATGAAGAGGGTCCTCAAACCATTGCTTCATTAACGGAGGAACAGATAAAATCTGTGGGGATCTCTCTGGGACCGGTGGAAATGAAAGAACTTACCTCTACCATCAAAGCAAACGGAATTCTGAGTGTTCCGAATAACAATAAAGCCACAGTCACTTCCCTCTACGGCGGGATTATCAAAACCCTTACCGTTCAGATCGGAAGCATCGTGAAAAAAGGACAGGTAATTGCCACCATTGCCAACCCGGAGTTTATCCAGCTGCAGGAAGATTATCTCACAACAAACAGTAGAATTACCTATGCAGAACAGGAATACAGAAGACAGAAAGAACTTTTCGATAATGATGCAGGAGCAAAGAAAAACCTTCAGAGTTCAGATGCAGAACTTCGGACATTAAGAACCCGCAGAGCCTCTCTTTTAAGACAGCTTCAGATGATGGGAATAAGCCCCGGGAAAGTAAATAACTCCAATATGAGATCCGGTCTTGTCATTACAGCACCTATCAGCGGAACCATCAGCAGTATTTCAGCGCAGATCGGGAGCTATGTAGATATTTCATCACCGGTGGCGGAAATTATTGATAACAATTCCATTCACCTGGACCTGCAGGTTTTTGAAAAAGATCTTCCAAAAATGAGAGTCGGGCAGATTGTTCACTTCAAACTGACCAATAATCCCGAAACAGAATATGATGCAATGGTTTACAGTGTAGGATCTTCCTTTGAGAACGAAAGCAAAACGATTTCTGTGCATGGTACCGTGACCGGAAATAAAGCAGGCCTCATTGATGGAATGAACATCACCGGAATTGTTAGTCTGGATAAAAATACCACACCCGCCGTTCCGAACGAAGCCATTGTAGAAGCCGACGGAAAATATTATGTTTTCATTCAGACGGATAAAAAGCAGGAAGAGCATGCAGAAGAGGAAGCTCCTGCGGATGGCAAAAAAAATGAAGAAGGCCCTAAGCACGAAGAAAAGACCATCAATTTTGAAAAGGTAGAAGTGATAAAAGGAACTTCAGATATGGGATACACGGCAATTACCCCTGTAAAAGGAATTCCTGCCGGTGCTAAAATAGTAGTGAAGGGAGCGTTTTTCGTGAATGCAAAGCTTGTTAACTCCGGTGGACACGAACATTAATAATCCGGACAAAATAACAGAATATGGCTTTAAAAGAAGAGCTTGAAAAACAGGGAAACTGGCTGTTTAAGTACAGAAGTATCCTGCCGGTTGGTATTTTGTTCGTGGGATTGGTGGTTTTTATTGAAACGAATCTGCAGCAGACGATCACGGACTGTACCGTTTACTATGAATTCTTTTGCCTGCTGGTGAGTCTTACAGGCTTAGGAATCAGAATATATACAGTGGGACATACCCCGAAAAACACTTCAGGAAGAAACACAGTAGAAGGACAGGTTGCAGACACCCTTAACACAACAGGAATATACAGCGTGGTAAGGCATCCGCTGTATCTGGGGAACTTCTTTATGTGGCTGGGACCCGCGCTGCTCACGGAAAGTATATGGTTCATCATGTCTTTTGTGCTGTTCTACTGGATATATTATGAAAGGATTATGTATGCCGAAGAACAGTTCCTCGAAAGAAAATTTGGAACAGTTTATAAAGAATGGGCAGATAAAGTGCCGGTTTTTATTCCTAAATTAGAGATGTTTACCACAAGCAGTCTGTCATTCAGTATAAAAAAGGTAATCAGGAAGGAGAAAAATGGGCTTTTTGCTGTTTTTTTAATTTTTATGGTTTTTGATTTGGTAGGAGAGTTGATTAAGCGGCACACCCATTACAATATACTTTTTGTGATTGGATGTCTTTTGACCATGGTAACTTATATCGTACTTAAAATCATTAAAAAAAGAACCTCATATCTGGAAAATAACAGATAAAACTTAATAAAAATTTGAGTTATGCTGCTAAACAAGAAAATATCCATCTGGTATTTCATTCGTGAAATAAGATCCCAGATCGTGTTTATGGCCATATTTGCCGTAGCCATCGGACTGCTGGACCTTCTCCCGTGGTTTCGTAAAATATCCCTTCCTCTCAATATTCCGGCTCTTTTAGGAACAGCCGTATCATTGCTGCTTGCGTTCCGGACT
Organism: Chryseobacterium endalhagicum; assembly: GCF_016745235.1. GTDB lineage: Bacteria > Bacteroidota > Bacteroidia > Flavobacteriales > Weeksellaceae > Chryseobacterium > Chryseobacterium endalhagicum. The sequence continues at coordinate 919,436 of NZ_JAELVM010000002.1, forward strand.
TCCCAGTCCTACGAAAGATGGTGGGAGGCTAGAACCGTCTGGGGAGCAATAGTCAATGATTCCAGAACCCTGATGAGGTTGGTGATCCAGTTTTATCCTGCAGGAGATCACAGGATCATAAAGGATTTTGCAGAAAGACAGATCATCTGGACCTATGCACTCGGTGAATCTCTTAGAAAGCAGCCTTTTTCAGATCAAGTTCAAAAGTATCTGGATGAGCATCACATCAAAGCCGCAAACATTCCGAATGCGCTTTTGGATGCCCATTCCGGACAGCTCAGAGAAACGGCTTCTTCAAGAGAACTAACGGATTTTCAGCAGATGCAGCTGAATGATATCATCACCAGGCTCTGCGACAGCATGGGGAAATGTGAAAGACTGAAAAATACGGTTTTTCCAAGGTCCTACAGCATATTGCTGCATACCCTGATCTATGTTTTTGCTGCCATACTTCCGTTTGGATTGGATGATGCTCAGCTTGCGGTGGAGATTATCATTACTTTCCTCGTTCCGGTGATGTTTCTTGCCATAGAAAAAACGTCAATCATTATGCAGGATCCTTTTGAGAACGGACCGGTAGATACACCAGTCACCTCATTGGCTCAGACCATTGAGATTAATATCAGACAGATGGCAGGAGAGCAGAACGTTCCTGCCAAAAAAGAAAATCCTTTATACTACGAAATGTAACAGATTCAAAATTTAAAAAATGATGAACGAAACCAAAATACAAACCGCTTCACCAGCCAGCAGACACAAAAAGAATCTGCTTATCGTGCTGTGTTTAAGCGGAACCTATATGATCGCCGAAGTCATTGGCGGTATCGTTACCCAAAGTCTGGCCCTGCTGGCCGATGCAGCCCATATGCTGACCGATGTCGTTGGGTTGTTCTTAGCATTCATTGCTATAAAAATTGGAGAACGGAAAGCAGACCCCGGGAAAACATTTGGCTATTACCGCACCGAAATACTGGCCGCGGTTATCAATGCTGTTATATTGCTGGGGATTTCCCTTTATGTGCTTTATGAAGCGTATCAGCGTTTTCAGGATCCTCCGGCTGTTCAGAGCAAAACCATGCTTATTGTAGCCGGAATAGGACTTGTCGTGAATATTGTAGGAATGATGATTCTCCGGAAAGATTCAGATGGCAGCCTCAATATGAAAGGTGCTTATTTTGAAGTCCTTTCAGATATGCTGACTTCCATTGGCGTGATGATTGCCGGAGTGATTATGCTCACAACCGGCTGGTATTATGCAGACCCAATTATTTCCGCAGCCATCGGGCTTTTAATATTCCCGAGAACATGGCGCTTATTGAAAGAAGCCGTGAACGTATTGCTGGAAGGAACACCGAAAGACGTAGATATTCACCAGCTGCGCCAGTCACTGGAAAAGGTTTCCGGCGTGAAAAATGTTCATGATCTTCATGTCTGGTCATTGACATCCAGTGTAAATGCGATGAGTGCACACATTGTTAAAGACAATGGTACTGCCCAGAACCAGCTGCTAAAAATATTAACAGAGGTAACCACTTCCAGTTTCAAGATCAGCCATACCACTTTTCAGATCGAAGAAGAAGGCTACGAAGAACAGGAAGTACACCTTTAAAATCAATCCAACTCATGAAAAAAGATATAGAAAATAAGCTTATTGATAAAAACACCAAGCCTACCAGCATGAGGATCCTGGTGTATGATTTTTTGAGTACCCAGGATGCGGCGCTGTCCCTTTCTGAAGTGGAAAACCATTTCGACAATGCAGACCGGACAACTATTTACCGAACCCTGAAAACCTTTGAAGAAAAAGGAATTGTCCACAGTATTCAGGAAAATACCACCACAAAATACAAATTATGCGATGACGGCTGCGATGAAAAGACCCATAAAGACTGGCATCTGCACTTTTACTGTAAAATATGCAGGCAGACTACCTGCAGAGAAGATATTTCCTTTCCGGAAAACGTTCAGACCAGCTTCAGAATTGATGAAATAAGACTTTTTGCAAAAGGAATCTGCGAAAACTGTCTGGAAAGTTTGCAATAGCATTGCATTCGGTTTAACCCTAATTTTACATAAAAATAGTACTTATGGAAGAATGTTGTAGCACAAAACCTAAAAATAAAGAACCTCACAAACATGATCATTCCGAAGGAGACGGACACGATCACTCCCATGATACCGGCGACAAAACTGTATTTCAGATGTTTCTCCCGGCCATTATATCTTTCCTGCTGTTGCTGGTAGGAATAGCATTGGATAATTATATCAAAACAGAATGGTTCACAGGCTGGGTACGCTTAGTATGGTACCTGGCAGCCTATGCTCCCGTTGGTTTTCCGGTTTTAAAGGAAGCCTTTGAAAGCATCAGACAGGGAGATGTATTCTCCGAGTTTTTCCTGATGGGAATTGCCACTGTAGGAGCCTTCGTGATCGGTGAATATCCGGAAGGGGTTGCCGTAATGCTGTTCTATTCGGTAGGAGAAGTATTCCAGGGAATGGCTGTTTCAAGAGCCAAAGGGAACATCAAAGCATTGCTGGATCAGCGTCCGGATGAGGTAACGATCATCGAAGGCAGCCAGCCTAAAACCATTAAAGCAAAAGAAGCCGGAATAGGAGATATTATCCAGCTGAAGCCGGGTGAAAAACTGGCGCTGGATGGTGAACTGATCACAGCATCAGCTTCATTCAATACCGCTGCGCTGACTGGTGAAAGCAAACCGGACACCAAAGAAAAAGGAGAAGCTGTACTGGCCGGAATGATCAATATGAACAGCATAGCTCTTGTAAAAGTAAATACGGCGTATGAAGACAGCAAGCTCAGTAAGATATTGGAGCTGGTACAGAATGCCACCGCACAAAAAGCCCCGACTGAACTCTTCATCCGGAAATTTGCCAAGGTCTACACCCCAATTGTGGTTTTTCTGGCCATAGGAATATGTCTTCTGCCTTACTTTTTTGTAGACGATTATGTCTTCAGAGACTGGCTGTACAGAGCGTTGATCTTCCTGGTGATTTCATGTCCATGCGCATTGGTGATCTCTATTCCGTTGGGATATTTTGGAGGAATCGGTGCTGCGAGCCGAAACGGGATTCTGTTTAAAGGAAGCAATTTCCTGGACAGTATTGCAGAAATTCAGAATGTGGTGATGGATAAAACCGGAACCATGACAGAAGGCGTTTTCAAAGTACAGGAAGTAAGCATTAAGCAAGATTTCAATAAAGAAGAGATCCTGAAATTGGTGAATGCCCTTGAAAGCAAAAGTACCCACCCTGTTGCTACAGCCATTCACAATTATGCAGGAGAGATTGATCATTCCATTCCGCTGGAAAACGTTGAGGAAATCGCAGGACATGGCCTGAAAGCAACAGTGAATGGAAAAGAGCTTCTGGTAGGGAACTTCAAGCTGATGGATAAATTCAATATCAGCTACGATATCAACCACGCCAATATTGTCTACACGCTTATTGCAGTAGCTTATGATAAAAAGTTTGCAGGTTATATCACCATTGCAGACAGCATAAAGGCGGATGCCAAAGAAACGGTTGATCATCTGCACCGGATGGGCGTAAAAGCAACCATGCTAAGCGGGGATAAAGGAACGGTTGTAAAATATGTAGCTGATCAGCTGGGCATCGACAGTGCTTTTGGAGACCTTTTGCCGGAAGATAAAGTCAATAAAGTAAAAGAAATCAAGGCGAAAAACCAAACCGTAGCCTTTGTAGGCGATGGCGTAAACGATGCTCCGGTAGTTGCCCTCAGCGACGTAGGAATTGCCATGGGCGGACTTGGAAGTGATGCTACCATAGAAACAGCAGATGTCGTTATTCAGGATGATAAACCCAGCAAAATCCCAATGGCCATCAATATCGGTAAACAGACCAAGAAGATCGTATGGCAGAATATTATTTTAGCCTTTGCCGTAAAAGCAGTCGTCCTGATACTCGGAGCCGGAGGTCTCGCCACCATGTGGGAAGCTGTATTTGCGGATGTAGGCGTAGCGCTGTTAGCCATTTTAAATGCAGTGAGGATCCAGAGAATGAAGTTTAGTTAGGAGCAGATGGGTAATAGGTGGCGGGTTGCAGGTAGCGGATATCGGATGATAGATTTTTAGGATGCAGGAAATAGCAGTCCATTATTAGCAGCATAAAATTTTATCTCCGATAAAATCCTTGCGCCTTAAAACGTTTTTTTAGAATAAAACTTGCGCCTTTGCGATAAAAACATTAAGATCATTCTTTTAAAAATAAAAACATCCAACCTTATAGGATTTCAAAACCTATGAGGTTTTTTTATGTAAAAAAATCAGCAAGATCTGCGAAATCAGCGGGAAAAAATCAGGCTTTGAATCATTAAGAAGAATAACAATCAACCTCATAGGTTTCTAAAACCTATGAGGTTTTCACCGTAGAACAAAATATCCGAAATAAAGAGAAGAAATTGCCATTACACCACAATACAATTTATCTTCCCTAATCCCTAATCCCTAATCCCTAATCCCTAATCCCTAATCCCTAATCCAAAAATAATAATGACATTCATCATAATATCATCCATAAACACAAATTGAGTAGTATATTTGTAACACAGAACTGATCATTGAGATTTTTTATTTCCATATTCATCATTTTTACCATAGCATTACGCCCTGTTTTGCCATTGGTGAATTATGCTGTCAACTATGATTATATTGTAAAAAACCTTTGTGAGAACAGAAATGTACCTCAGTCAACGTGTAAAGGGAAATGTTACGTCAGCAAGGAGCTGGCAAAAACGGAAAAACAGTCCGGCAATTCGCAGGTCATCAAAATATCTGTACTGGATGTATTTCTTTCTCATGAGACGCTTGCATTTTCAGATCATCAGTTTTTTGATCCGGAATCCCGGTCTGCAGATTCAGATTATTTATTTGATCATACTTCAGACTATTTCTCACGGATATTCCATCCTCCCTTATCGTAAATTTTATTTTAAACTAGATCTTTAGTTTGTTTTAACTGCTGCACAATTGTCTTTTATGACCAATGGGAATACTTCTGTAAGTTTCCGGGATAAAGAAGGTTTTGCGAAGTTGAGGTTTAAAACAATCACAGCTCATATTAAATTTAGTTTAAAAACCGCATCATTTTCGTTCAATACTATTATCAATTTCAATTTTAAATTAAAATGAAATCAAAAATTATTTTAACGGCATTATTGTCAGTTTCATTATTCGCATGTGCCCAGGAAACCCCTAAAGTAAAGCATAAAAAGAGTACTTCGTCATCAAAGTCCAATGTAGCAAAAGTGAAATTTGCCAACGCAGAAGACCCGATCTGTCATATGAAAACAGAAGATGATATGAAAGATACCGTGGTGTATAAAAATAAAACGTATGGTTTTTGCAGTACCTACTGTAAAGACGAATTCAAAAAAAATCCTGAAAAGTATGTCCAGAAATAAAAAGACAGGTAACGGAGCAAAAAGAAAAGTGATCATTCCGATTGTGATTTTTGCCTTGCTTTTTCTGGGAATAGGGATAGGAATGGGGTATTTTAAAAAGAACCTGTATACCGTGATGAAGGTTCCTGATTTTGAACTCACCGACCAGAATAATAAGAAAATCACCAATAAAGATATGCTGGGAAAAGTATATCTCGTAGAATTTTTCTTCAGCAGATGCCCTACGATTTGTCCTGTGATGAACCGGAATATGAGATTTATTGAAGATCAGGTGAACAGCCCTGAATTCGGGATTATTTCAATAAGCATAGATCCGGAGAATGATACTCCGGCTGCCTTGAAAGAGCATGCCAAAAGTGTAGGTGCAAAATCTCCCGACTGGCATTTTCTTACCGGAGACAGAGATTATATCGGAAAGCTGGCGGATCAGTTCAACATTTATGTGGGGGATAAGGAAGACGACAGCGAAAGCCTTAACCACAGCGGAATGATTGCCCTTGTGGATAAAGAAGGAAATATCCGGTGCAGGTATAATAAAGACAATATGCCGATCCTTTATTATTCAGGATTGAATTATGAAGACCCTGAAGGAAAAACGCCCAAACTGAACGGGAAATACCATCCGGACAGAGAAATATTGATCGAGGATATTAAGAAATTATTGAAATAGAGTAGGGAAAGGAAGATGGAAGAATGAAGCTGGAAGTTAATGATGAGGATAATGATGGATGATGGTCATTAATGTAATGATTGAAAGACAAATGAAATTGAGATCATGGAGTAGAAGAGTCTTTATGCAGAAGCTAATGACGGGATAATGATCGATGGAATTCATGAATGCAGATGGTTAAAAAGATGAGATGAAGAAGTATCAATGAAGGATAGTCATCTTCAGACAGAAATGTCTTCGTGCTTCCATCCTCCTGCTTCCCTTCTATAAGTAAAAAAATATTGTTAAACCATAAAAACAAAACGTTATGAAGATTTTGAAAATTGCAGCTTTAAGTGCCGTATTTGCCGCACAGTTTGCTTTTGCGCAGTTTAAGCAGACTCCGCTTCCGTATGCTTATAATGCGCTGGAAGGTTCGGTAGATGCACAAACTATGGAAATTCATTATTCAAAGCACGCTGCAGCTTATGTTGCCAACTTGAATAAAGCCATTGCCGGAACGCCACAGGAGAAGCAGAGCCTGTTTCAGATCCTTTCGGGGGTGTCCAAACTTACCCCGGCAGTAAGAAATAATGCGGGCGGACATTACAACCACGAGCTTTTCTGGACTGTTCTTACGCCTGTGAAAGATACAAAGCCATCTGAAAAACTGGCAAAAGCGATCAATGAAACTTTCGGAAGCATGGATGCGTTCAAAGAAAAGATCAGCAAAGCCGGTGCAGACCGTTTCGGTTCCGGATGGGCGTGGCTTTCTGTGGATAAGAACGGAAAACTGTTTGTTTCATCAACAGGCAATCAGGATAATCCATTGATGGATGTAGTGGAAGAAAAAGGAACTCCGATCCTGGGAATTGATGTATGGGAGCATGCCTATTATCTTAAATACCAGAACAAGAGAGCAGATTATCTGACTGCGATCTGGAATGTGCTTAACTGGAAAGAGGTAAGCAGAAGATATGATGAAGCGGTAACCAAAAAATAACAGATGAATTTAATTTGCAGCATATTCCTCACGTTGTATATGGTGTTCAGACCTCTGATCCCATTGATGGAGTATGCTGTAAATTATGATTATATTTCCACGACACTCTGTGTCAATAAAAGCAAGCCTGAGCTTCACTGCAACGGGAAATGCTATGTAAGCAAAGAACTTGCAAAGACAAATGATTCTGATTCTTCGCCTTTAAACAAAACTAAAAACTCAGGACAAAAGGTCCTTGATATCTGTACACTTCCGGAGATTGCGGTAGTACAGAAAGCAGAAAAATTCTTTTCTTCAGATTTTAGTTTTCTCTATGAAACAGCTTATTCTTTTCTGTTTCTGAAATATATTTTCAAGCCACCGGTTTTTTAAGCCAGATTTTTACCATTTACAAAACCACAGGGAGCAAAAAACGTTTTCCCGGCATTTGAGTGCTTTATACTTTAATGGAAATCAAAAATTTTCAACAAAGCTTAAGGGGTTTCTCTGTGTCGTTTTCAATACATTTTCAATAACTAAAGTGTCAAAACTTTTGCGCCTTTTGTGGTAAAAAACTGAATGTTCATCCATTCAAAAGCATTTCTATTTTAAAAATTCAACTTAAAAAATCAACATGAAAATTTATAAATTTTTATCATTATTCTTTATTGCCATTACTTTATTCACCATATCATCCTGCCGGAACAGTGATGATGACGATCCCCAGGATACTGCAACAGGAAACCTTCAGATTAAATTTGAAAACGGATTCAATAATCTGGGGAATATTGTGTTGAATCAAACGGTACAAACCTCTGCTGCAGGGCAGAAGCATAAATTCTCAACCCTGAAATACGTGATCAGCAATATCACCCTGATTGACGAGAGCGGGAATGAATTCAAATACAATGAAAATAATCCGGATAAAGGAGCTTTCATTATAGATCAGGCCGATGCGGTGGCCGGAGTCATTTATATTGATCTGAACGGAATTCCGAAAAACAATTACAAAAAAGTGAAATTCGGGCTCGGGATCAGTCAGCAGGCATATCTGCTGGGGATGGACGGGCAGGCAGAATTCTGGACAAAAGCCAAACAGAAAGGGATGTCGTGGTCGTGGGCCGCAGGATATGTCTTTGTAAAGCTGGAAGGGAAATACGGAACAGGAACAGCTGATACGGAATTTATGAACCATACCGGAAATATGGGCAATGTGACCGCCAATCATACTCCGGATCTTTACCGGGAAATTACGTTGAATCTTCCCACTACAGCCAGAGTAACAGCTCAGGTAAGACCTTCGATCCACATTCTTGCAGATCTTAATCAGTTTCTGAGCGGCAGCAAAGCCCTTACTCTGGATACTGCCAATAATATGATGATGGGATCAGGCCAGCATCTGGTGGATGTTACCAATAACCTTACTGCGATGTTTAAAGTAGATCATGTACACAATGATTAGGGTTTTCTTAAAAACAGTACTGGTGGTCATGAGTTTTTTGAGCTGGATTTCCTGTGCCGATGAGGTGATCCAGCCTCTGGAAAAAGACGAAGCCTATCGTCTGGAATTTCCGTCTTATTTCCCTGAAATGACTTTCGATGCATCGGGAAATCCTGTGACCAAAAATGGTGTGGAACTGGGTAGGAAACTATTTTACGAAGGAAGATTATCCAGAAACAATACCATATCATGCGGGTTCTGCCATATCCAGGAAAATGCTTTTACCCATCATGGTCACAATGTAAGCCATGGCGTGGATGACAGAATTGGAATCAGGAATGCGCCGCCTATTCAGAATATGGCTTTTTTGAAGCGGTATATGTGGGATGGCGTTATTCACAACCTGAACGAGCAGGCTATTATCCCGATTACAGATGTGAATGAAATGGACAGTTCAATGCCTGAAGTGATTTCTAAATTAAAAGATGACCAGAAATATAAAAAGCTTTTCATGGCGGCCTATGGTGATGAGAATATTACGGGAGAAAGGATATTAAAAGCCCTTTCGCAGTTTATGGTGAGCATGATCTCGGCAGATTCGAAATATGACAGATTCAGACAGGGAAAAGAAAATCTTACTCCTGAAGAATCCCAGGGAATGGCTCTTTTCCAGCAGAAATGTACTGCCTGCCACAGTGGGGAATTGTTTACCGATGAAAGCTTCAGAAATACGGGAATGTATTACAATGACCAGTTCAAAGATGCCGGACGGTACCGGGTAACCCTGGATCAGAAGGACTGGATGAAGTTCCGTGTTCCGAGTCTCAGAAATGTGGAATATACGAAACCTTATATGCACGACGGAAGATTTTATACGCTGGAAGCCGTGCTGAATTTCTATTCAGACAGCGTTGAGGATAATCCGAACCTGGATCCGCAACTGAAACAGAACGGCCATATCGGAATAGCCATGAATACTCAGGAAAAGCAGTTGATCATTGCCTTTCTGAAAACCCTGTCCGATAAAAATTTTATTTCCAATCCAAAATTTGCAGAATGAGAATCACGAAGAACATGAACAAGATAATTTTTATACTCAGCCTGGCTTTATCAGTAATAGGGCAGGCCAAACCAATCAACGACAGTATTTATATCGCAGATGAAATCAGCAGACTGGTTCTGGATGACTGCGATGCATGCGGATGTGCTGCAGGCAACGGTTCTTCCGGCTTTGAGTCTTTGCTTAATCCCCAGTTTATAGGCATTAAATACTTTGCCCAGCATTATAAAGCCAGGGAAAATATGTTTGTCAAAGACCTTACCCAGGACCAGTATTTCAATACCCTACAGGTCTGGGGAAAAATTCCGGTGACGAAGAACCTGAGTGTATACGCCAGTCTGCCGTTCCATTTTCATGAAAAGAAAACTATGCAGGGAGATATCAATATCAATGGCATTGGAGATCTGAACCTGATGGGTATTTACCGGCTGATCAGTTCCAAAGATAGTGTTCACCAGCTCAACGGAGGTTTGGGCGTAAAAGTTCCTCTGGGCAGGTTTGATGAAAAAGGAGTTTCCGGTGTCAACCCCAGTTTTCAGTTGGGAACGGGAAGCTGGGATTATCAGGCGGCCGTTAACTATAAATTTCAAAAGAATAAGCTGGCTGTGCTGGTCAATACGGACTACACCATAAAAACGGAAAACAAAAAGAAATACCGTTTTGGAAACCAATGGAATTACGCAGCAACAGGATTTTATCAGATTGCAGGAAATGAAAAAACAATTTTTTCTGCCAAAGCCGGACTTCAGGGGGAAGTATATAATGAAAACAAGCAGTTTGATGAAGCATTACCCAGAACAGCAGGAAGTGCTTTGTACGGAAAGCTGGGTTTTGAAGCTTCCTATAAAAAATTCAGTCTGGGTGGAGAAGTGATGCTGCCGGCCTATTCCAATCTGGCGGGCGGTGATATTGAAGCGAAATCAAGGTTCAGTATTTTTTTCAATTTTGGAATTTAAAGAACTGGTGGCTTCGGGAGCCTCAGCCACCAAATATGGGTTATTCAATGCTCATTATTAATAGAAATATTGTACTCTTAATTATAATTTCTAAAAACTGGTGGCTGAGGTTCTCGAAGCCACCAGTTTTACTATATCAATCAACAAACCTGCTCTTTTCATAGTGTTGAGAATTAATTTATTATGCCGTGTATTGCATCTGTCAATAATTTTCTATCTTTGCCGAAATCTGGTGCGCTGTAAAAAGCACTTAAAAGGGAATCCGGTGAAAATCCGGAACAGACCCGCTGCTGTAAGCTCCATATCAAAGTTTTTGAAGATTATATCCACTGTTTTTTTTAATGGGAAGGATTTCAAAAATGGAGTAAGTCAGAAGACCTGCCGGAGGATGAACGTTTGATGCTTTCGTGGAATAAAGCTTAGGACAACAATAACTTTGTGCAGGATCAGCTGTGCTTTGTTGTTGCTATCTTATACCTATATCCATTAGCAGGCATCATTATTCTAAATGAGCTAATGGTCGGAAAATTTACAGTTTCACGCATTCAGAAAGGAGTTGTCATATTGTTTGTGATAGCCTCGCAATTTATATACTCACAATCCAGAGATACCATTACGGAGACAACAATTCTCCCCATTCAGATTTCCAGAAAAAATTTTAAAGAAATTCTTCCTGCCCAGATTCTTTCAGGAGAACAGCTGGAAAGACTTAACAGTCAGTCGGTAGCAGATGCTTTACGGTACTTTTCAGGCGTTCAGATCAAAGATTACGGTGGTATGGGCGGGCTGAAAACGGTGAATATCCGGAGTATGGGAAGCCAGCATGTAGGCGTATTTTACGATGGAATTCAGCTTGGAAATGCTCAGAACGGAGTGGTGGATCTTGGAAAGTTCTCGCTCGATGATATTGAAGCGATCTCTATCTACAACGGTCAGAAAAGTGAAATTTTCCAGCCGGCAAGAGATTTCGGATCATCAGGTTCTATTTATCTGCAGCCTAAAATTCCGGTTTTTAAGGGAGGTCAGAAAACCAATATAGCGGTGAGGCTGAAATTAGGTTCCATCAGTTTATTCAATCCTTCGTTCCGTCTGGAGCAGAAGATTTCAGATAAGGTTTCAGCAACTTTCAGCTCGGAATTTGTACAGAGTGATGGTTTGTATAAGTATAAATACGAGAAGAAGAATTCCGACGGCTCGGTAGCGAATGATACCATTGCCAGAAGATATGATTCCTACATCCGCGCCAAACGGTTTGAAACCAGTCTTAACGGAACAATCAATGATGGAAGCTGGAGCGTCCGCGGGTACGGATATATTTCCGACCGGGGAATTCCTACCGCAGTTGTGAATAATGATTTTGGCCCGAAAGGACAGCAGATGCTGGATGAAAATTACTTTGTACAGGCTTCTTTCAGGAAAAAGCTCTTCCCGAAATTGGAAACCCAGGTTAAAGCCAAATTTGCGTATGACTATTCCCGGTTTTTAGATACGGTGAATGTAGCGACAACCGTTCTTCCCATAGATAATACCTATGTTCAGAGAGAGCTGTATTTTTCATCATCCAATATTTATTCTATTAACCCGAATTGGGATGTAAGTGCAAGTTTTGACTTTCAGTACAATAATCTTGATGCAAGTCTGAGGGATTTTTCTTTTCCCACCCGCTATACTTCATTATTGGCTTTTGCCACTACTTACCAATGGAACAGGTTCAAATTCCTGGGAAGTGTTCTCGGAACTTTTGTTCATGAAAATGTAGAAAAAAATGCCAAATCTCCTGATAAAACAGAGTGGACACCTTCCGCGTTTCTAAGCTACCAGCCCTTCGAATCAAAAGAATTTACCGTCAGGGCTTTTTATAAAAGAGTTTTCAGGATGCCGACTTTCAATGATCTGTATTACACCATGATCGGGAATACTATGCTGAAGCCTGAATACACCAGTCAGTATGATGCGGGTTTTACGTATCAGAAACTTTATGACCACAAAGTATTTAAAGGAATTTATCTGAAAGTGGACGGATATTATAATGAGGTGGAAGATAAGATCGTAGCGGTTCCTACCACCAATTTATTCCGGTGGATGATGACGAATCTGGGTGACGTGAAGATTTTTGGTGCAGACGTGAATGTACAGGCTGAATTTGATATCAATAAAGTTAAACTGAAACCTCTGGTAAGCTACACCTATCAAAGAGCCGGAGATTATACCGATAAAAAAGAGGATTATTACGGCGATCAGATTCCTTATGTGCCATGGCATGCCGTGACCTTTACCATGATGGCGGATTACAGAGACTGGAGCTTCAATTACAGTTTTATGTACACGGGAGAACGCTATGATGCACAGCTGAACAATATCAGAGCCAATTATCTTCAGCCATGGTACACCCATGATTTATCTGTTCAGAAGAAATTCAACTGGAATTCCCACCAGTTCAAGGCCAGTTTTGAGGTGAATAACCTCCTGGATCAACATTACGACGTGGTAAGGAATTATCCGATGCCCGGAAGAAATTTTAAACTTATTGTAAGCTTTACATTATGAAAAAACTCAACTTTTGCCTGCTCGCTTTTACCATTTTCTTTCTGTTCTCATGCCGGACAGATGATTATGTAGTACCCTCGGAAAAAGACGAGGTGAGCACAGGAGAAGACACGCCTATCAAAGGTTTTTATCTTCTGAATGAAGGAAATATGGGCAGCAATAAATGTACGCTCGATTATTTCGATTATGCGACCGGAACTTACCACAGAAATATTTATGCAGAAATCAATCCGAATGTGGTCAAAGAGCTTGGTGACGTAGGAAACGACATTATGATCTATGGAAGCAAAATGTACGTGATCGTTAATGTTTCCAATAAAATTGAAGTACTGGATGCTAAAACGGCAAAACGCATCAAAACCATACAGCTTCAGAACTGCCGCTATATGACTTTTAAAGGAAACAAAGTATATGCAAGCAGCTATGCAGGACCTGTAGAACTGAATCCTGATTCTCCGCCGGGAAAAGTGGTGGAAATTGATACCACTTCACTTACTATTGAAAGGCAGGCTGTGGTAGGCTATCAGCCGGAAGAGATGGAAATTATAGGAAACCAGCTTTTTGTAGCGAATTCCGGAGGCTATATGTTCCCGAATTATGACAAAACGGTTTCTGTGGTTGACCTGAACAGCTTTACGCAGACAAAGAAAATAGATGTGGCGATTAATCTCCACCGCCTTCAGAAAGATAATTACGGAGATCTGTATGTGAGCTCCAGAGGAGATTATTACAATATTCCGTCAAGTCTTTTTGTCGTAGATGCAGCGACCGGAGCTGTGAAAAAAGACTTTCATGTGGCCGTAAGCGGAATGACGATCGTGAATGACAAGCTGTATTACTACGGCAATGAATTTAATTACAATACACATTCATACGTCAAGACCTTCGGGATTATTGATGTAAAGACAGAACAGGTGATTGCCACTAAAATTATTGACCAGCAGTATGCTGATGAGATCAAAGCACCTTACGGAATTGCTGTGAACCCTTATACAGAAGATATCTATATCACGGATGCCAGAAATTACGTAACCACCGGATATGTATACTGTTTTGATAAAGCCGGAAAATTCAAGTGGAAAACCGAAGGCGGAAATATCCCTGCTCATTTTACTTTTTTATATAAATAATCAGACAAGAAATGGAAAGAAAAACAATACATATTATAAAAACCGTCCTTTTCTCTTCAGTTTTATTAGGAACGGCAGCCTGTAAAAGTGACAGTGAAGATGGAGCAGAAGAAGTGGTTTTTCCGGCAGAAGTTCTTAAGGAATCTTATACGATTGACCGTCTTAAGCTTTTAAATATTGATCCGAAAATTGCGGGGCAGTTGACCTGGAGCATCAATGATTCTATTATCTCTGATCAATTACAGCTGGATTTTGTGAGCCCGAATGCCAAAACCTATCCTTTGACCTTAAAGGTAGAAGTAAAAGGAGTGGTGAAAATTTACAAATCAACAATCATTGTCAATAAGGAGGCAGCGCCTTACAGCAAATATATCACCAACGTTTTTGAATTCCGTCCGGCAGTAGGACAGTTTACCAACGAGGTTCCGGAATATGTCAACGGAAATACGGAAGCGGATATGCTCCTGAGAGCAAAGGAATCACTGGTAGGAGGAAATTCCACGATGATCACGCTTGGAGGTTTCGGAGGTTACGTCTCTTTTGGATTTGACCATACCATTCCTAATCTTGACGGAAGAGATTTCAAGATATTGGGGAATGCATTCTGGGGAAATAATGCCAATGCAGCCAGAACCGGATCCTGTGAGCCCGGAATTATCATGGTAGGCTACGACAAAAATAAAAACGGCAAACCAGATGAAGATGAATGGTACGAAATTGCCGGCAGCGAATATTTTAAAAATTCAACCACTAAAAATTACAGCATAACATACTTCAAACCCAATGAAAATAAGCCCCCCGTTCCCGGAAGTGAGTTTTGGCAGACTGATGTGGAGTACATCAAATGGCAGGATAATTTTGGGAATTCTGGATTTAAAACTAAAAACACCTTCCATGCACAAAGCTATTATCCTTTATGGCTCCAGAATGCTTCTTACAGCCTGACCGGAACCAGATTGAAGGATAATTTTTACGACCAGAGCGGAACGGGGAATTATTGGGTGGGAACGTCTTACGATTACGGCTATGCAGATAATGCACCGAACAACGATGAGGCTTCCAATATTGATATTTCGTGGGCGGTAGATAAAAGCGGGAAATATGTAAAGCTTCCCGGCATCGATTTTATCAAGGTGTACACGGGAATTAACCAGGAAGCAGGATGGCTCGGAGAAGTTTCTACCGAGGTGGCAGGAGCTTATGATCTGCATTTTAATTAATCATACAGACAAAATTTAATACAATAAATCAAAAAATGAAAAAGTTTTACCTTTTTACCGTACTGTTTCTGTTCGCGTTCTTTGCGAATGCACAGATAAAAGTACAGGGCGTGCCCAGAAGTGACATTCAGGGGACGAGCAGCAATCAGCTGAATACAACAGTAACCAGCACGATCAACTTCTCTGACATCCAGTATTGGGTGGGAAGCGGGACCAACGAAGCGGCTTTCGTGGTACAGTGGAATGACAGCAAAAATCCTGATGCTCTGGTATGGGGATTCAGATGGAACGGTAACGCTACAGGAGAAGATATGCTGAAAGCAATTGCTCAGGCAGATCAGCGTTTTTTCACACTGCTTTATCCGGGCACGCAGTTCGGAACAGCAGTAGGAGGGATGGGCTTTGACCTGAACGGGCAGAATACGAACGCGCTTTACAAAAACGGAAATACAACATATCCTCTTTATCCGGTAGGTGGTATTGTGAATACTACAGCCTATGATTTTGACAATTATACGGCTGCGGATGCCGCAGATCATTGGGGAGCAGGATGGTACAACGGATATTGGTCGTACTGGGTAAAAGATCCTACTGATGCTGATTTCGGATATTCAGGAGTTGGAGCTACTTCCCGTGTCCTTCAGAATGGTTCATATGATGTATGGAATTTTAATGCTGGAATGGCCAGTTTCCCTATTTCCCCTACATTGACACCGGTTTCAGCTTATATGGCATCTACGAATTTCACGAACGGTTATTTTATGGTGAACGAAGAATGGTTCGGACATACCAACGGTTCGGTAAATTTCATAGGAAACAACGGACAGATCAATTACCGTGTTTACAGCAACGCGAATAACAACCATGCTTTCGGGGCAACTACACAATATGGAACGATCTATGGAGATAAATTCTATTTTATTTCAAAACAGGCTGCAGACGGCGGTGACACTCAATATACGCCTGGCGGAAGATTGGTTGTTGCCAATGCACAGACGATGCAGAAAATTGCCGGATTCAATGATATTGGTGGCGGTGACGGAAGATCATTTGTAGGAGTTAATGAAAATAAAGGATATATCGGAGCTTCCAACGGAGTTTACATCTTTAATATTGCAACGCTTCAGGTTGGAAGTGCAGTTGCCGGAACAGGTGGAGGCGGCCAGTATGCAGGCCAGATCGGAAACATGATCCGTTCTTCCAAATATGTATTTGCCGTGAAGCAGTCTGCAGGAATTTTAGTGATAGATCCGGCTACCGATACTTTGGTGAGCACCATCCCAGGAGCCTTCCATTCTATTGTTCAGGCAAAAGACGGAAGCATCTGGGCAATTCAGGATCAAAAACTGGTGAACATTCATCCTACAACTTTTGCAACAACTCCATATAATATTCCTACGACTAAATATCTGGGTTCATGGGGTGCATGGAACGCAGGAAGTTTCTCTGCGAGCAGCAAACAGAATGCTTTATACTGGATCAATTCAATAAGCTCTTGGGCTTCAGGAACACAGATTGTAAAATTTGATGTCACTACAAAAACATTCAACGAAACTTTTGCCGCAATTCCTGGTCAAACCGGAACTTACAAACAGATTCCATACGGTGCAGGTCTTCGCGTAAACCCAACGACTGACGAGCTGATCCTGAATACTACGGAAAGCGGTTATGGAGCACACTACCAGAAAAACTGGATTCATACCTATAACACCAGCGGAACGCTTACGAATACAAAGGTTCTTAATGATTATTACTGGTTCCCGGCGTTAGCAGTGTTCCCGGATAATACGCTTCCAACCGTGAACAGTACTTTCCCGTCACAGGTGAATGTAAATACAGCATCTACTATTGATCTGAAAACAGTAGTTTCTGACGAGGACAACCTTTCCTCAGCTATTGTAAAAGCAATTAAATCAAATTCAAATCCAGCAGCTGTTTCTGCCGTGATTAATGATAATGATGAATTGGTACTGACTCCGGTAGCTTCAGGAATCGCTAATATCGTGATCAGCTTTAACTCTAACGGAAAAGTAGTTGAGAAAACGGTAACCGTAAACAGTACAGCTTCTACGTTAGCGACTGCAGAAGTGAAGAAAATAGAATTCAGCATCTATCCAAATCCGGTAACAGATATTCTGACCATCAAAACCCAGGAGAAAATCCTAAACGTTTCTGTTTATGATGCTTCCGGTAAAACGGTCAATACACAACTGAACAACGGCCAGATTAATGTAAGTGCGCTTCCAAACGGAGTGTATATTCTGAAGGCTGTGACGGATAAAGCAGTGTATCAGCAGAAATTGATCAAAAAATAGTTTTCACAGTCTATTTATTTCAATGAATCGGCGGCCCGAACGGGCCGCCGATTTTTTTGTTCCTGTAAGAAGTGTTTAAAAAGAGGCTGTCTAGAAAGCTTTCCGGAAATAATCCCCGAAACTTTTGGATTCGGGGATTATTTTTGTTGTTTATTCTTTAAGACTGGTTTCCGGCAAAAGGAGTAATTTTATTAAACGCAAAGTTTAAAGATTATACTTTGTATTTTAGGAATGCAAAGTAGAGAATCAATTGAAATTGATTCGATGAAGCGTGTGGATAAAACGTCCGCTTATTCAGTGGCGAAGCCACATCTCTTTGCTTACCTTGAAATCAGGAGATATAGTATGAAACTTTGCGTTGAAATTATTCGAAAAAAAGACCGCCTCACTTTTTGAGACGGTCTGATAAAGCAATCTATTATTTAATTGGTAATTCTGATCTTACGGGTATACGTCTTTTTGTCTTTCGTTTCCACAGTCAGGATATAAATTCCTTCAGGTTGTGGAGTAGAAAGCTCAAAAGTATTGGATCTTAGAGTCGAACGGTGAACTTCTTTTCCGGAAGTATTTCTCAGGCTAACCTCAGATCCTTCCAATGGAACAGTACCTCCAAGAGTGATCTGTCCGCCTTTGCTGTAAGCCATAATGGTAGCAAGAGGATCCTGGTAGGCGTAATACACTCTGAATCCGCCACCCAGACTTAATACACCACCGCTCAGTCTTATTTTAACGGCGTTATATGAGCTGGCAGGAACAAGTTCAATGGTTGCTCTGGCAGGATTGTCTGCAAGTTTCAGTAAACTTCCGGTGACCATCTGGCTGTCATTGTTAGCTGTTGTCCCGCTAAACGTTTCTATGTAGACACCGCTTAAAAGCTGAACCGTCAGAGGGATGTTATTTGTACCGATCCCGATGACAAGTTTGGTATTGGTTCTCACTTCCGGGAATCTCAGGGTCTGTTCAACGCCACCCAATAAAACAGTTCCCATCACCATGGTAGAATAATTGTCTTCATTATCTCCCACGGCATTCAGGGGATTCTGCACGGCGCATCCCAGGCATACTCCATATACATTGGAAAGCTGGTCATGGGCATAGATTCTGCTTTGTGCTTCGGTGTTGTTCGATTGAAATAAAAATCCTAGAAATAACGCGGCCTGAAAAAGGCGGCTCTTTGAAAGTAGAATAGATTTCATACTGTAGAGATTTTTGGTTAATGTTTTACCCAAATTTAAGCATAAAAGTATATGTCTGCAATATTATCTCTAATAAATGTGAATTACTTAATATTCTTTATAATGTAAGAACAGGAAGTTAACAGTCAACTTTTTTTAATTCTACTTTTTCAGATTATTTCTTTCTTCCCTTAATATTCGGTAGGAAAGCGGTTATAATTCCCATAAGGGGTAAAAACGCACAGATTTTAAATACATATTCAATACTGGTATCATCAGCTAAGGCTCCCAGCACGGCAGAGCCAATTCCACCCATTCCAAACATAAATCCAAAGAATAAACCGGCAACCAGCCCAATTTTATTCGGCATAAGGTCTGTAGCATACACCAGAATGGCAGAAAAGGCAGAAGCGATAATCAACCCGATTAAAACTGCAAATACCACAGTCCAGACTAATGAAAGATACGGAAGACAAAGTGTAAAAGGAGCGGCTCCTAGTATCGAAGCCCATATGATTTTCTTTCTTCCATATTTATCACCCAGTTTTCCACCCAGAAGGGTTCCGATAGCTACGGCTGCAAGAAACATAAATAAATACAGCTGGGAATCTTTTACCGAAATATGAAATTTGTCGATAAGGAAGAAGGTAAAATAATTCGTCATGGACGCCAGATAAATATACTTGGAAAATACCAGGGCAAGCAAGACAATCACGGAAAATATAACCTTTTTACGGGACAGTTCTATCGTGATAATATTGTCCGGATGCTTCGCTGACTTTTTTAAAGATAGTCTTTCAGCATACCAGTTTCCTATCCTCCATAATAATATAATTCCTATGAAAGCAGCAATCGCAAAAAGAGCTACATAGCCTTGACCTAGCGGAAGGACAATCAGAGCAACCAGAAGAGGACCAATAGCGCTGCCGGAATTTCCTCCTACCTGAAAGATGGACTGGGCAAGACCTTTCTGTCCGCCGGATGCCAGCTGAGCCACTCTCGATGCTTCAGGATGGAAAATAGAAGAGCCCATACCAATTAAGGCAACCGCTAAAAGAATCATATAATACTGATGGGCCGATGCCAGTAATAATAACCCGGCCATTGATAATCCCATTCCTATGGCCAGAGATCTTGGATTGGGCCTTTTATCCGTATAAATGCCTACAAATGGCTGCAGAATAGAAGCCGTAAGCTGAAAGACCAGCGTAATGATTCCGATCTGGGCAAAGGACAGGCTGAATTCACCCTTCAGAATAGGGTACAGCGAAGGAATGGTAGATTGGATCAGGTCATTTAAAAAATGTGAAAAGCTGATCATAAATAAGATTGGGTAAACAATTGTATTCGTGTCAATTGTTTTCGTCTGCACGTTTTCCATGGATGTAAGGTTTAAATTCATCGTATCATCTGATGAATTTGATTAAAAAATTTTAATAGACTTTATCAACGATCATCTGGGCAATGCGGGCTGCATTTTCCGGATCTTTATTTTCAATGCTCTTGTAAAGTTCGGTATGGATCTTTTGAGAAAGCCTGAAAGAATCTGTATTGTTGTTATGGCTGATTTCAAAGGTTCTCAGAATATGGGTACTCGTTATCTTATAAATTTCTTTCAAAAGACTGTTGCCACAGGCTTCAGCAATCGATATGTGAAAATTAATATCAGCCTGATAACATTCTGCGGCCTTATTTTCTGCTGCCAGTTTATCCCTCAGATCAAGAAAGTTTTTAATGGTCTGCAATTCTTTTTCACTACGGGATACTGCCGCTCTTGCCGCAATTTTTGAATCCAGCAGAGAACGGACTTCATATACATCTTCAATTTCAGCTTTGGTGATCTGGGTTTCCAGAGATTCCTGTACATTTTTAGAAGTCACAAATGTTCCTACACCTTGCTGAACGCTGAGAACTCCTTTGATTGATAAAATTTTAATAGCTTCACGGATGCTGGAACGTCCAACGCCATAGATCTTCATCAGCTCCGGTTCAATCGGCAGTTTATCGCCAATCACATATTCTTCAGCGAGAATTCCCTGAATAAGTCTGTCCGCGACTTCCTGTGCTAATGTTTTTCTTTGAATCTGCATAACATCTTATCATCTGATGAATGCAAAGGTATAACATTTTTTTTAATGTCTCATGAAAATTGTGTAAAGATTATAGGGACAAAAGAGAGACTTTACTTAAAATCCCTCTTTGCTGGTTAATCTGAGTTCGGGATAAGGTATTTTCGTTTTTATAAGACGGTAAGGAAGTTTGAAGCTGGAAGAGGGAAGTTATTGAAGTCCAAAGGCAGAAATGCATTGCGGTTTTATTAATTTTTTGAATCCGCTTCAACAGATTTAAAGGCAGTTATTTAATATTTTTGTCCAATAATAACTTCCAGCCTCTAGCTTCCCGCTTCCGGCCTTTTAATCTTAACTTCTTATCCCGAACTCAGGTTGGTTATATTTCCTTATTCAATAGTACTGAGAATCTGGAAAATTTCCTGTTTTGACTGTTCAAAAATTTCGCCTCCGAATTCTTCATTATCCAATGAAATTACTGTGACATCTTTCACGCCCATGATTCCGAAAATAAATTTTAAATAGGAGGTCTGGAAATTCATATGTCCGTTTTTCTCGCCCTCTCCATAGCCGGTATCGCCTCTGCTTGAAAGTATGAACAGCTTTTTATTTTCCAGCAGTCCTACATACTCTCCGTCAGGTTTTCCGGACCGGAACTTCCAGGTTTCATTGATCCTCATTATCTGATCAATATAAGCTTTCAGGCTGCTGGGAATAGACCAGTTGTACATAGGAGAGCCGATGACATAGATGTCATTTTCCTTTAACTCCTTGATCAGTTCATTGCTGAGTTGTAAAGCTTCCCGGTTTTCTGCATTTTGATTTTCCGGTTTGGTGAAGGCTCCCGCAATCCATTTTTCATTAATGGGTTCAATAATTTCCAGGCCAGCTTCTCTGAAAGTAAAATGATCCTGCGGATGTTTGCTTTTCCAATGATCAACAAATGACCGGGTCAGTTTTCTGCTGTATGATCTTTCATTTCTGATGCTGGCATTAATAATCAATAATTTGTTCATCTCTTTAAATTTATTAAATCAAAGGTCTGAACTTAAAAAATGAAAGATATTGATCTAGTTCAATGAAAATTATTTTTCTTCCGGATTCTGCTTAAAAATTCTGCTGAAATTCCCAGGTAGGAGGCAATCAGGTACTGTGGTATTTTGGCGGCAATTTGTGGATAGTTTTGTAAAAAATCAAGATAGCGGTGTTCCGCATTATAAATATGACTGTAGATGATTCTTTTTTGCAGGGCACCCAGATAGCTTTCTAAAATAATGCGGAAATACCTTTCCAGCGAAGGAATCTGCTCCAGCATTTTTTGAAATGAATGAAAATTGATCTGTAAAAGCTCTGTTTTTTCCAAAGCCTGGATATTGTAGATGGAAGGTTCCTGTTTACGGAAACTGTCCAGATCGGTTGCCCACCAGTCATCTACCGCGAAATAAAGAATCTCCTCATTACCGCTGTCTTCATTGATGCAGAATGCTTTTAATGTTCCGGAAATAATATAATTGTCCGTACGGCAGATCTCGCCGTTTCTCAATAGATAATCACCTTTCTCTAAAGTTTTTTGTGACCAGAAGGTGGTGAAAAGTGTCTGTTCATCCTTTGTGAGGACGATGTGCTTTGAAATGGTATCAATTAATTTTTGCAAATTGTTCAATCCTGTTGTCGTTAAGTGAATGTATGTAAATTTAACGAAAAAGGGCCGTAAGACACACTTCTGAAAACAAAAATAGGAAAAGCAATTAAATTACTTTTCCTATTAGTAGCCCGTAGGGGAATCGAACCCCTCTTACCAGAATGAAAATCTGAGGTCCTAACCGATAGACGAACGGGCCATCTACCAAACTGTAAATAATATCTACAGGGTTAGTTTTTTTGTTTTTATAAGTTTCAACTCTTATTAATCACCTCGGTTAGTAGCAGTGATTAAGTTTTGTAGCCCGTAGGGGAATCGAACCCCTCTTACCAGAATGAAAATCTGAGGTCCTAACCGATAGACGAACGGGCCAACTATGCTATTACGCTAATTTATTAACGTGCTTTGTTAATTTGCTTTTCAAGTTAGCTGCTTTGTTTTTGTGGATAATATTTTTCTTAGCTAATTTATCCAATAAAGCGATAACTTTTGGCAGTTGCTCTGTTGCAGCAGCTTTGTTCTCCTCATTTCTCAAAACTTTTAATGCTGTTCTAGCAGTTTTGTGATAGTATCTGTTACGAACTTTTCTAACTTCGTTCTGTCTAATTCTCTTTAATGCTGATTTATGATTTGCCATATCGTTCAAATGTGAGTGCAAAACTATAAACTTTTTTCCAATCTGCCAAATTTATTTTTAAAATTTTTCAATTTTCTTCTGACAGGTATTTTCTGAGTTTATCTATTGCTTGTTCTATTTTTAAATTCTCTTGTTCTCGTTCTATTTTCTTGATCGTACTGCTTAGCATGATCATCGCATTGTTCCATTCTCCAGTCGTATTGGTGAAGATAAGTCCATCAATTGTTACTTCAAAAGCGACCCTTTCCCCGGTCCTGTAAAGTCTGAAACTTATTTTATCATCCCTGCCTGTAATCCCGTCTTCATTGATTTGTAAATCGTAACTTTTTGGGTTAGAGTGGATTCTTTTAAAAAGAAGTTTAGCTTCTTGTATCTTTAAATCCGGCATGATATAAAATTTGGTAGCCTATAGGAGAATCGAACTCCTGTTGCAAGGATGAAAACCTTGAGTCCTAACCACTAGACGAATAGGCCAAATTTTGAGGTTGCAAAAGTAATGATTAACTTTTTAACTTCAAAATTATTTTATAAATTATTTAAAAACTTTTTGAATAATCGTATTCTTGATTCCTTTGGTTTCAAGCTCTTTTTGAAGCTTTACAGCATCCTCCAAAGTAAATACTTTACCATAGGTGTAATAGAACACACCATTCTCCTTATTTCGCTCTACATCCTTAAGAGTCTGGAGAATAAATGAGTTCCCGTTCAGCTTTTCACCCGTATATACCTCAATGGTATAGAAGCCGGTCAGCAGTTTTTGGTTAGGCATAAATCCTACCGCATAAGCATTTCTGAAGCCTGCATCTTTAGCCGTTTTCAGATTGATGTCTTTTATGGAAGCCATATTGGTCACCCCATAGTAATACTTGTACTGTCCGTTATCTTTGATAGGAAGAATGTAGTTCAGGCCTTTTAATGCCGGATCTCCGTCATTGTATTTGGTAGGCGAGCTCAGCAATAAAATTCTGAAATCATTTTTCAGCGGAGATTCCGCAGGTTTTTCAGGTTCCGGTTTTTTAGTGGTGGCGTAAGAGCCTCCGGTTTTTCTGTCAATTGCTTTTTTATAGTCAATGATCGCATTGTAGATACTTTCTGCAATTTCATCCTGGCCCTTTTCAGAGGCTAAATAATGACTTTCCTCGGGATGGTTGATGAATCCGGTTTCTATCAGTACGGAAGGCATCGCATTCATACGCAGAACGTGCAGGTTTTTCTGGAAAACACCTCTCGAAAATCTTTTATCCTTGTTCACGAAGTTACCTTCTACCAATCCCCCAAGCAGCAAGCTGGATTCCAGATATTTATTCTGCTGGAGTTTCAGAGCGATAAGAGATTCCGGAGAACTTGGGTTGTAGGAACCGAAGGTCTGTTTATCTTTTTCATCAAGAAAAATTACATCATTCTCTCTTTTGGCTACTTCAAGGTTTTCGTCATTCTGGTTCGGTCCCTGTACATAAGTTTCCGTTCCGTAAGCGGTAGGCCGTTGTGAAGAGTTACAGTGAATGGAGACAAAAAGATCAGCTTTGCTTCTGTTCGCAAGGTTGGTTCTGTCTGAAAGTGATGGGTACTCGTCGAATTTTCGGGTGTATATGACTTTGAAATCTCTGTTTTTTTCCAACATGGCCCCTATTTTTAACGTAACGGCCAGCGTAACATCCTTCTCGGCAACTCTTCCAATATCGGCATAGGATCTGTTCGCTCCATGGTCACTTCCCCCATGACCAGCATCTAAAACGATCGTAAACTTCTTCTGAGAGAAAATTAAAGTGCTGGAAAGAATAAGGAGAAATGATAAAATTATTTTAAAATTTTGGTTGTGCATCTTACAGTTTTAAAAATTATATTAATTTTGAGCCTTAATTATATAGAATAAAATTGGCCAAAACCGTCCTCAAAAATATATTACAAATTTTAATTATCCTAATTTTTAACAATTTTTTAGCACAGAAAACGCCTGAAAAATTGCCTAAAAATGTGGTTAATGATACTATTTCCAAAAAGGATACCATAGTTGTAAAAAAGGAATCTTTAGAAGATATTCTCCACACAAAAGCTGATGATCAGCGAAGAGACGTTCCTAAAAAAATGACTTTTCTGATCAAAAATGCCCAGGTAAAATACCAGGATATGCAGATTGATGCAGATTATATCTCGATTGATGATGAAAAAAATCTGATCTACGCCCGTGGAAAACAGGATTCCCTTGGAAAGATTATTGAACCCGTAATTACAACGCAGGCGGGGAAAAAATATGAAACCAACGAGTTCAGCTACAATACAAAAACAAGGCAGGCTATAGCGTTTAATGCCAGAACAGAAGAAAGCGAAGGGGTAATTACCGCGCAGAAAACCAAAAAGTATAACGATTCCGTCTTTGCGATGAGGAATGCGGATTATACGACCGATGAATATTATATCAAGAAAAAAGATACAGCGTCCGATTATTTTATGCGGGCTTCCAATATTAAGCTGATCAAGACCAAAGAAAAATCTCAGATCGTTACTGGGCCCATCCAGATGTATATCGAAAGGGTTCCTACGCCTCTGATCCTTCCGTTTGCCATCCTTCCGTTTTCAGACAAAAGGGCTGCGGGTATCCTGATCCCGAGTTTCGGGGAAAGGGAAGATGTAGGGTTTTTCCTCAACGGGCTGGGGTATTATCAGCCGATCGGTGAACATTTTGACCTTAAAGTGCTTGCTGACATTTATACCAAAGGAAGCTGGAATGTCCGGCCACAAATGAACTACCTCAAGAAGTACCGGTATTCCGGAACCTTTACGGCAGATGTAGGAACCATGGTAAGAGGAATCAAAGGGCTGGATGACTACAGCAGAAACAGCACCTACAGAATTGCATGGACGCATACGCAGGATACAAAGGCGAATCCTTTCCTGACGTTCAGTGCTTCGGTAGATATTGTAAGTACGAAGTTTTACAACAACAACCTGAACAATAATTATATTTTCAATCAGAATGTCCTGAATACCCAGCAGAATTCAGCGGTAACCATTACCAAAAGATTCCTGAAGCTGCCGGTTACGATTACAGGAACGGCTTCTTATGCACAGAATTTTGCAACAGGCCTTGCAGATCTCCGTCTTCCGCAGATGAATGTGGCGATCAACCAGTTTTATTTATTTGGCTCTAAAACGGGTGTAAGACAGGGACTGCTTGAAAACATCACGGTAAATACAGGATTTAACCTGACCAACTTTGTGAGCACTCAGGAAAATGAGCTTTTCACCAATGCGATGTGGGATAAAATGCAGACGGGACTTAAAAACAATATTTCCTTAGGAACGAATACCACGGTAGCGAAATACTTCACATTCAGCTTAAGTGCGAACGTTGATA
Organism: Chryseobacterium endalhagicum; assembly: GCF_016745235.1. Classification (GTDB taxonomy): domain Bacteria; phylum Bacteroidota; class Bacteroidia; order Flavobacteriales; family Weeksellaceae; genus Chryseobacterium; species Chryseobacterium endalhagicum. Next base: position 946,054 of record NZ_JAELVM010000002.1, read on the forward strand.
ATGCCTTAACCACCAAAACCCTTAAGAAATATTATGATCCTGTAAAGAATGCGGACGTAGAGGAGATCCAGAAAAATGTTGCAGGATATTCTACTTTCTCCTCATCGGCAAGTCTTCAGACGACGCTTTTCGGAATGCTGAAATTTAAAAAAGGTGCTGCGGTAGAAGCTGTGAGACATATGATGACGCCAAGTCTTAGCTTTACCTATTCTCCGGATTTCTCCAGCCCAGGTTTTGGATACTATAAAAATTATTATAATGCAGAAGGCGCTTTAACTCCTTATTCTATTTTTGAAAAAGGAATTGTGGGAAGCCCGTCAAGCGGTGTGGTGGGTGCTTTAGGTTTTAATATCGGGAACAATATTGAAATGAAGGTGAAATCTAAAAGTGATTCTACAGGCGTGAAGAAAATCAAGATATTTGAATCTCTTAACTTATCAGGAAATTACAATTTTGCAGCGAAAACCCATCCATGGTCTGTATTTAGTATTAGCGGACAGTCTTCTTTCTTTAACAATAAATTAAGTGTAAATACAAGCCTTGCCCTGGAACCTTATAAAATTATTTTTGCTCCGGGAGCTACCACAGGGGTAAGAACAGAACAGTTCGGGCATTTCAGTGTACAGGGATTCAATGTGCAGCTTTCTTATCCTTTGAGCAGCGAGCTTTTTGGAGAAAAAACAGATTATGCTAAGAAATATCCGGCAAAAGGAGAAGTCCGAAACGAAAATTATTATTTTGATGATGATAATTATGCCCATTTCGATCAGGCCTGGACTTTAAATATCAATGCAAACTATGCTTACTCAAAAGGATTATCGGCACTTGGCAATAAAATTGCTTCTATAGGTCTGGACGGGAGTATTAAGCTTACCCCGTACTGGAATATCAACGGAAGTACGCATTTTGACCTTGTGACTAAAGATCTGGCTTATACAAGAATAGGGTTCTCAAGAGATCAGCGAAGTTTTACCATCAACTTTAACTGGGTACCTTTCGGACAGTATAAAGTATATGACTTCTTTATCGGGATCAAAGCCAATATCCTGAGCGATGCCCTGAAGTATAAGGACAGAAGTTTTACACAGCCTAATGCACCTTTCTAATATCAGATTGACAATTGTTAATATAAATTTTATATTTGCAACCGGAATACATTCAAATGAAATCACTACCGGTGATAACATATGATCTTTAAATAAAAATAAATATCCATTATGAAACAAATAATCAACACAGTTAATGCACCTGCAGCAATCGGGCCTTATTCACAAGCAAATATGGCTAACGGAGTTTTGTATATTTCCGGACAGATTCCTGTGGATCCTGCAACTGGTAAATTGGTAGAAGGAATTGAGAAAGAAACGCACCAGGTAATGAAAAACCTTGAGGCTGTTCTTACTGAAGCGGGAATGACTTTCAAAAATGTTGTAAAAGCCAGCATCTTCCTGAAGAGCATGGATGATTTTGCGGTGATGAATGATATTTATGCTTCCTATCTGGATGCGGACAGCTATCCGGCCCGTGAGACCGTACAGGTTTCTTGTCTGCCAAAAAATGTTGATATAGAAATTTCTATGATTGCACATCAGGATTAATGAATTTTATAAGAAATACAATTGCGGTTATCGTAGGTCTTGGTATCGCCGGACTTATCATTACTCTTGGTATAAGGGCTTTTCCGCAATGGATCACTTTCGATGCTTTTGCTCCTTTTGAGCATTGGCAGAGGTTTCTTTTCAGCATGAAGGACGATAATGCATTTTTCGGGTTTCTGCTGTTTATTTCCGGTCTGGGAACTACCATTGGAGGTGTGGCTACGGCATTGATCGTAAAGTATGCTAAAGTGGCATATGCAATCCTGATCGGCTTTATTATGCTTTTCATAGCCATGCTGGATGTTATTGTATTTCCTTATCATCCTACATTCTATAAGATCTCTATTTTCCTTACTTTCTTCCCGTTTTCGTGGATAGGAGGGAAGATTGTAGAAGTCATTTATGAGCGGAATAAGAAAAAGAAAATCGCTGAGAAAATGAACAAATCCAAATAAAGGAGGCTCTCTAAAAAGCTTCCAAAGAATAATCCCCGAATCCAAAAGCTTCGGGGATTATTTTTGTTGTTGATTCTAAGATATGTTTTGTTGGAATAGTGCAAAGGCGCAAATTTTATGACAAAAATACGTTGTAAGATGCAAAGATTTTATCTCCGATAAAAATTGAGTACCGCCGTCATTGCGAGGAGCAAAGCGACGAAGCAATCTCATCATTATCATTGCCATTATCATCATCCTTGCTGAAAATCTCAGATTTTCTTGCGCCTTAAATATTCGCAAAGCAATAGAGCCCTTGCGCCGTTGCGATTCCCAACAAAGCATCACAACAAGCAAAAAGCTTCTATTTTCTTCGATTGAAAATCGCAAAGGCGTAAATATTATGACAAAACAAAAACAGGCCGTCTCAGTTTTGAGACAGCCTGTTTTGTTGATATGAAAAGACTATTAGTCTGTAGTTCTATTAAGGCATTTTGAATCCTTTGGTATAGATTCTTCCATAATCGTCCACAAATTTCACCTGCACATTCCCCTGGTATTTATCCAGGATCTTTTCTACATCTTTCTGTGAATTTACCGGTTTACCGTTGATTTCTATAATAATGTAATTGTCTACGATACCAATCTTGGCCATTTCACTTCCTTCATTTACATTTTTAGCCACTACACCACTGTTTAATCCGTATTCAGTTTTGAACTTTTCATTTAACGGATCAAAGTCTGCACCTATTTTTTCAGTGACGCTTAAATCGTCTTTCGTTCGGGTTGTAGTTCCTCCGTTCTGATCTTTAAGGGTTACTGTAGTCGTATTTTCCTTACCGTTTCTGCTATACGTTACCTGAACTTTATCGCCCGGACGCTTACTTCCGATAGACATGGAAAGATCAGCGAAATCGGTAATGGCATACGTATCTATTTTCGTAATGATGTCTCCTTTTTTCAGACCTGCATCTTCAGCACCGCTCTTGTCTCCAAAACCTGTTACATACACTCCGGATCCGGATTTAATAGTCGTTTTGTTCTGCTTATTGTACGCAGCTACCTGCATGTCATTGGAAAGGTCTAAGGATGAAACGCCTAAGAATCCTCTCTGTACAATTCCGAATTTCTTGATATCCTCAACAATTTTTCTGGCTAGGTTGGCAGGAACGGCAAATCCGTATCCCTGATAATACCCTGTTGTAGACTGGATTGCTGAGTTGATCCCGATAAGATCCCCGTTCACATTCACAAGTGCGCCTCCGGAGTTACCTGGATTAATCGCTGCATCCGTCTGGATAAAGCTTTCAATAGGGTTGGTTGCTTTTCCCTGGCCTCCAAGGATTCCGATTCCTCTTCCTTTTGCAGAAACAATACCTGCTGTTACTGTAGAATTTAATCCCAGTGGATTTCCTACGGCAAGTACCCATTGTCCTACTTCAATATTGTCAGAATTAGCGAAGTTCAGATAAGGAAGTCCTTTTTCTTCTATTTTAAGTAAAGAAATGTCTGTATTGGGATCTGTTCCTACAAGAGTTGCTATATAAGATTTCTTGTTGCTTAAAACAACTTCCAGCTTATTCGCTCCTGCCACCACGTGGTTATTGGAAATGATGTATCCGTCCGGCGAAATGATTACCCCGGATCCCATTCCTGAAGGCATATTGTCCGGAACTTGCTGCTTCTGTCTCTGCTGGCCCCTTCCTCCTCCGAAAGGATCTCCGAAGAAGAAATCAAACAGGTCTTGCTCCGAAGCTCTGCTTGTAGATCTGCTCTGATAATTTTTAATGGTAACTACAGCGGGAACGGTGGTTTTTGATGCCTTTACGAAATCGTCACCTACAGTTCCGGTATTCATTCCTACGAATGATGCATTGGGAGTAGCTGCTGTGAAATAAGACTGGTCTCCGTTATTGGAATGCTCACCGAAATATTTTAATGTCCCAACGGTAGTAGCTCCTGAGACAACTCCAACTACTGCAAATGGTAATAGTTTTTTTAAAGTACTCTTCATTGTATATCTTTCTTTTTTTATTTATTGACTTTTTTGTTTTAGCGTAAACAAATTTAATGCTAAATAAGTATGCAATTAGCATGCTGTGTTTCAATTTTAACTAAAATTTAACGGCTATTATGGCATTTTATGTATTATGTCATAATCTTAAATGCATCATTAACAAAACTTAAAAAAATATTAAAGAAAAAATGTCACATGAACAGTTGATAAATGACATAATGCCACGTAGAAGTTACGATAATTAATTCAAATATATTCACTCACTGCTCATTGGGATGTAGAGGTGCATTCAATTTAAAAATGATTATATTTGCAAAAATTTTTCTCACTTAAAACGTTTATAGCATGCAACTGTATAACACCTTAAGCGCAGAAGAAAGAGCTCAACTTATTGATGAAGCCGGTAAGGAACGCCTTACATTGTCTTTCTATGCGTATGCCAAAATTGAAGATCCCAAAAAATTTCGCGACGAATTATTTATAGCCTGGAACGCACTGGATGCGCTTGGCCGTATTTATGTTGCCCATGAAGGAATTAATGCTCAGATGAGCGTTCCTGCGGATCAGTTTGAGGCTTTTCGGGATACGCTGGAAGTATACGACTTTATGAAGGGAATCCGCTTGAATGTGGCCGTAGATCAGGACAATCACTCTTTTTTAAAATTAACCATAAAGGTCAGAAATAAAATCGTTGCTGACGGTTTGAACGATGATACTTTTGATGTAACCAATAAAGGAATTCACTTAAAGGCACAGGAATTCAATTCAATGCTTGAAGATCCGAATACCATTGTTGTGGATTTCAGAAACCACTACGAAAGTGAAGTAGGGCATTTTGAAGGAGCCATTACGCCGGACGTGGAAAACTTCAGAGAAAGCTTACCTATTATCAATGAGCAGCTGCAGGATTTTAAAGAAGATAAAAACCTGCTGATGTATTGTACCGGCGGAATCCGTTGCGAAAAAGCCAGTGCTTATTTTAAACATCAGGGCTTTAAAAACGTATTCCAGTTAGAAGGCGGAATCATTGAATATACCCGACAGATCAAAGAAGAAGGCATAGAAAGTAAGTTTATCGGTAAAAACTTTGTATTTGACCATAGATTAGGAGAAAGAATCACAGACGATATTATTTCGCAGTGCCACCAGTGTGGAAAACCTTGTGATAACCACACCAACTGTTCCAACGACGCCTGTCATTTATTGTTCATTCAGTGTGACGAATGTAAAGCTGCGATGGAAAACTGCTGTTCTACGGAATGTCTGGAAACCATCCATCTGCCTTTGGAAGAGCAGCTGAAACTAAGAAAAGGGCTTCAGGTTGGCAATAAAGTGTTCAGAAAAGGAAAATCAGATGCTTTAAAATTCAAAAATTCAGGCGATTTACCTGATAAACCTTTAGCAAAAGCAGAAACGAAAAATATCCGTCAGAAAATATCCGTTAAGAAAGTTTTAATCGGAAAAGCTGAACATTACTATTCCAAATCAAAAATCGGACAGTTCCTGATTGAAAACAAAGAACTTTCAGTAGGAGACAAGGTTTTGATTTCAGGTCCTACAACGGGTGATCAGGAATTGATCATGACTGAAATTTTCGCCAACGGAGGTCCGTGTGAAACAGCTGCAATCGGAGATCAGATCACATTTGAAATTCCATTCAGAGTGCGTCTGTCCGATAAACTGTATAAAATTACAGATCCTTCCGAAAACGCTTAAATCCATTAAGTTATGCTAAAAGCTGAACTTAGAAAAAAATATATGCAGAAAAGAAAAGCCTTGTCAAGTGATGAGGCTTTCCTGTTATCTGAAAAAATTCTGGATCATTTTCTGGATTATTTTAAACCTGAAAAAGGGCAGAAGGTGCATGTTTTTATCCCGATTGAAAAGTTTAAAGAAATTAACACCGGAATTTTTATTGACGCTTTTTTACAGAATAACATTCGTGTTTTTGTACCTAAAGTAGTGGCAGATGATCTGATCTCTGTGGAAATTAACAAAGACACAGCTTTTGAAACCAGCGGATGGGGGATTTCAGAACCTATCTCTAATGAAGATTCAGGAGAGCTTCATTTTGATTATGTGATCACTCCTTTGCTGTACAGCGATGCTGAAGGCAACAGGATAGGCTATGGAAAAGGTTTCTATGATGCGTTTTTCCAAAGTATTTCCGGGGCTTCCAAAAAAATTGGGGTCAATTATTTCAGTCCTGATGAAAAGATCGATGATGTCTGGGAAAATGATATTCCGTTAGATTATCTCGTTACGCCCACTGAAGTACTGTCTTTCTTTAAAGGTGAAGAATAGAAATCTAAGAAATAAAATTTAAATTCCTTCTTAATCATAGGAGTTGAAAGCAGAATATACTGAGCATTCTTCTCAAAAGTTCCCAGAGATTTATTTTTTGAATCAAAATATTCCAGATTGAATTTTGCATAATCCAAAGTGTCTTTTTTATAGAATTCTTTATAAACACTCAGGTTGTTTACTTTCACAGATTTTACTTTCAGGCTGTCCAGCTCTTTAAACAGCTTTTTGAACGTCAGTGAATCCGGTTTGTGGAAATAGCTCTGCATTTGGGAATAAATAACGGTGTCTATCTCTGTGTCTTTGTTTCCGGAAAGATATAAAGTAGAAAGATCAAGGAGTTCCTGTACTTTCTGTTTCGTAATGGAGTTAATCGCCTGCATACTGTCCATCTGAACGGCAGGATAGCTTTTTATATTCGTGCTGTTTCTCAGTTTATCCAGATCGCTTACTTCGGTTTTTTTATTATTGCAGGAAACAAATGCTAAAAAAAGTACTGCGAAAATTAAAAACTTATTTATTCTCTTCATCTGTGGATGCGATTTTAAATTTAATAGATACTATTTTTCCTTTACTGTCTTTTTTCATTTCAATGACGGTAAGGTTTTTCAGAGAGGTCGTAGGGGTGGTTACCAACGTAATATATTTTTGCTTGTCAAGCCTTTCAATACCATAGGTTTTATTGTCGTACACCTGATAAATGATCGCGCTGTTGCTGATCAGGTTCTCCAGTTGATTCCTTTTCTGTTTGATCAGGGCCAGCTGTTCTTCCGGGTTGCCGCCTTTTACGTCTTTCGTTGAGAAATAATAGGCTGCCATCTTATAATCGTCCGGTTTCAGCTCGATCATTTCCTCGTCCGGGGCATTTTCCAGATTTCTGTTGACTTCCAGATACTCATAGAAAGGCGCACTGATCTGCATTTTTATGTTTTTGTCCTTGGTAGAGTAGTAAAAGCACTGGCCCGGTTTTATTTTAAACAAAAGCGGGGATTCATTTTCTTTAATCACTCTTATCTCAAGGGTATTGATCACGGAAACGCCGCGGTCTTTATCCGTAAAGCAGTATTTATAAGTTTTGGAAAAAATTTCATCCTTAAAACCCAGAACTCCGGTAATGGCAATTAAAATAGAGGTAACAATGGCCCAGGCATTCTTTTTGAAGAAATTTTTTCTTACTGGTGCCGGTTGTATTTCTATTGGAGTTGGGATTGTTGGTTTTTGCGTATTATATTGATTATCAGTATTTGATTTTTGTAAATCAGTGTTTTCATGAGGCTGATATTCAATTTTTTTAGCCGGAATTTCAGTTTTTGGAAGTTCCGGTGCCGAAGACACTGTTTTTTCAAGTTCCTGGATTTCTTCTTCCTCAATTTCTTCATTTTCAACGAGTAATTCTCCCGCAAAAAGATGCTGTTTCTTGAATTCGTACCATGAATCGTATCCCGCATAGATACTCAATATATTGAGCATATCTATTCTCGGTAATTTGGTAACGGGTGAAGTTTTGAAATAGGTGTAAAACGACTTTTCACTGATGTTGCCTTTCGCTTTTTTGCGCAGGTCTTCCTGGAAATATATAATATCTATCCCCTTCCATTTTGAAATATCATCATGAGAAGGAGTAGATTCTTTTAAATATTCGGTCTGAACGTCTTTTTTCAGCTGTTCAAAATGCAATAGATCTAAATCTGTCAATTTTTATAAAATAATTAAATTGTTGATTATCAGCTTTATTTATTTGTAAAACTATTTTACAAATGTATTACAATTATTTTTCATAAACAACTTTTGTATCTGGTCTACCTTTGTCTTGTTCAAATAACAGAACAGAAGAAAATTTATAAAAACAATATTAACAAAATTAAATTTAATTTATTATGAAAAAGTCATTATTCGTAGCTGCTATCGCTGCAATCTCTCTAGTTGCTTGTAAAAAAACTGAAGCTACTTCTACTGAAGGAACAACTGATTCTGCTGCTGCTAACGTAGCTGATTCTGCTGCTACAGTTACTGATTCTGCTGCTAAAGTAATCGATTCTGCTGCAACTACTGCTGTAGAAGCTACTAAAGATGCTGCTGCTGCTACAACTGCTGCTGGTGCTGATGCTGCTAAAGCTACAACTGAAGCTGCTGCTGACGCTGCTAAAGGTGCTGCTGATGCTGCTAAAGGTGCTGCAAAAGATGCTGCTAAAGAAGTTAAAGACGCTGCTAAGAAATAATTCTAGCAATAGCTTAACAATAAAAGAACCGTTTCACCCTGTGAGACGGTTTTTTTATGTCTTTATATTTTGCAGGCTAGCAGATACATTGAATAAAGAAGTCTACAACCGATTGTTCGGCTTTAAAAACTTCCATCTTCCAGCCTCAAACTTCCTGCCCTTTATACTATCCTTTCTTCTGTCTCAGCGATTCATAGCACGTAATAGCCACTGCATTACTTAAATTCAGAGAATCAATACTTCCTGCCATCGGAATCAGAGTGTTTTTTCCCTTTCCGATCCAGAAATCACTCAATCCCGAATGTTCCGTTCCGAATAATACAGCAGAACGCTGCGTAAAATCTCTTTTGTAAAGATCTTCTGCAGTCTCATCCATAAGGGTGGTGTAGATATTGAAATTATATTTTTGCAGAAAATCCAGGGTTTCAGTATTCTCAGCATCATATACTTCCATTCCGAACAGGCAGCCCACGCTTGATCTGATCACATTAGGATTATAAAAATCAGCTTTTCCGTCCGCAACAATAAGCGCATCAATACCAAAAGCTTCACAGCTTCTCAGAATAGCCCCAAGATTACCTGGTTTTTCAACGCCTTCCACAATGATGATCGTAGCGTTTTCTTTGGGAATAAATGCTGACAGCTGCTTTTCCTGGGTTTTATAGACACCTATGATGCCTTCCGAACTTCCCCTGTAGGCAATTTTTTCGTATACTTTTTCGCTTACGTAATGAATTTTAGCTTCCGGCAGCTTTCCTTTGAAAATATTTTCACAAATAAAAAATTCTACAGGTTCAAAATCATAGGCTAAAGCTCTTTCATTTTCCTGCTGGCCTTCTACCACAAAAACTTTTGATTTTTTACGGAACCTGTTATCAGCCAGTAGTTTGGTGATGTTTTTTATTTTATCGTTTTGAAAACTTTCTATCAACATGCTGCAAAATTATGGAAAATATGTGATTAGGCAGGTTTAGTTTTAATGAAAAGGATTTTTCCGGTGATCTGAAACGGAATTTTGCCTTCATATTTTTTATAGATAATAATGGCTATAATCAGCAGAATGGATAAAATCTTAAATGAATTTCCGAACAGATTTCCGGTAACATTTTCCGAGATATTAAAAATTTCCCAATACAGATTCATAAAAAGATGAAGAAATATGGCCGTCCAAAGATTAAAATTCATCTCAAAATAAACCCATGAGAAAAATACCGAGCCCAAAAATGTGATGAGAAATATCTCAATAAGCTCAGTTAAACTGCTTCCCTGGTATAAATGAACCTGTGCAAAGAGTAATGACCCGAATAAGGCAGAACTGATAAATCCAAGTCCGGTAAATCTGTACAAAACCCCGATGAGGAAGGCTCTGAAAATAATTTCTTCAAAAAATGCGGATGAAACGGTATTGATGAACAGGGATTGAAAATCTATTTTGTCTGTCAGATTAAAATTGATGAAATACCCTATAAGCATTGGAAGCGTACCTATGAAAGCTACGGAAAAACCTTTCAGGACCGACTTATTAATAGAAAAAAGATCAGTAATATTCTTTTTTGGAAATAAAATTTTCAGCGTAAGGATTAAGGGAATCAAGGTGACGGAATAGGCTGCGACATGGGCAATGGCTTTGCTTCCGGTGAGTCCTTTCACAAAACTCTGAGTGATTTTGAAACCATAAAGATCAAGGAAATAGTAAGCGGAAAATCCTAAAATAAAGATAAAAAAGAAGCGGATGGTTTTGTTCATTGTGATAAATTTTGAACAAAATTGCAGGTTGATTCCGGCTCTGACAAATTAAAGTGATGAATGACAAAGAAAAAGTGACGGATCACAAATCGGAGGTCTTTAAGTCTTTTAGCTTAGGGATAATTAGTGAAATAAAGCTTCTGGAAACGGGAATTTCAAAATCAATTTCATGAAGAAACAGCCGGTAGCCCTGTGCATTTCCTTTAAGACTTTTGACCTGATTTAAATTAACGATATAAGACCGGTGGCATCTTTTGATACCATCCGTCTGAACCTGATTCAAAAGACTGGAAAGGCTGATCCTGATCAGCATTTTTTTCAACGTATCATTTTCCATAAAATACACGGAACAGTAATTCTCCATCGACTGTGCACAGATGAAATGGCTCTCATGAATCTGCAGATTTGTAGTATTGGCAGAGATATTCAAAGTTGTACTGAGCTCATGATCTGTTGGGTGATGATTGGCCAGCTGCTTTGATACCTGATCCGCTGTTTTTTCGTGAATTCTTTTTAAATAAATATACCTTGACAATACATAGATCGTGGAAATTGGAATTCCCAGCGCCAGACAGTACAGAAACATATAAAGAAAGTTGCTGAAGCTCAGTTTGACATGACTGATAAACAAAGTATTGTAAAAATAAGAGAGGATGGAAGCTAAAAAGATAATTCCGATCAATTTCAGTAATTCAAAGCCTATGTTCCAGTCTTTGAAGCGGATGATACAAAGGTCGGCAACAAAGAAAGCTCCTCCAAAGATCAGGGAATAGGGGAAAAGCAGTAGAAATTTATACTGATGATGAAAGCTTTCTGTTCCAAAAGGCTGAAAAACAATCAGGAAAATATAGAATAAGAGGCCTGCAACCATTGACGAAACCAGAATCTCTTTATAAGAATCAGATTTGGGATACGAATAAGCTGCAAAGGAAAACATACGGATCGTTTTTAAAATCTAGGTTTCCGGATCAGCCTGAGTTTCAGGCTTAGATTTCAGAAGCATCAGACTTCCTATAAACACAGCTCCACAACTCGCCAGCCACAGATAATATCCCGGACCGTAAGAAGTAATAGGCGATTTATGCCCGGCTTCATTCACGGTAATTTCAGTTTCAGTGAAATAATAAAGGGCTGCGGCTACAGAAAGCAACCCTAAAAAAGCAGCGATCTTCGGCTGTTTTACCAGTAGAAAAATCCAAGAGAAAAGAAGAATAGGATTGGCAATCCACGACGTTCCGTCTCCCGAAAGATCGGCCCATCCCAATAAAAAACAGGCTAAACCGTACATTTCACTGCCCTTTTGTGTAAATACTGCGGGCAGAGCCAGAGAAGTCACAAAAAGAACGATACTGATGAGTAAAATGATACGGCTTTTTTTCATGATCTTAATTTTCTGTTTCTAAAAAATTACTGTTGTCAATAAGGCTTTGTGGCAGATCTTTTTTGTTTTTAATACCCAGCGATTTCAATTTCTGCGTCTGAATCACCAGATTGTCATTTCCTGTAGAAAGCTGCTTGTAGGCTTCGTTATAAACATTTTTAGCCTGATCAAGATTCTTTCCTACTTTTTCCAGATTATCCACAAACCCTACAAACTTATCATACAGTTTGGCTCCGCGATCAGCAATTTCCATCGAGTTTCTGTTCTGGTATTCCCGTTTCCAAAGGTCTGCGATCAGTTTCAGAGAAGTGATCAGGTTGCTTGGGTTCAGCAGAAGGATTCTTCTTTCATAGGCGTAATTCCACAGATCCTGATCTGCCTGCATTGCTGCAATATAAGCAGGTTCACTTGGGATAAACATCATCACAAAATCCAGCGACTTTCCGTAATCATCATATGCTTTCTGGCTCAATTGTGTAATATGGTTTTTGATAGAACCCAAATGCTGGTTGAGCTTCATCACATAAACATCCTGATCGGTTTCATCCACCAGTTCCGTAAAAGCCGTCAGGGATACTTTGGAATCAATGATCACATTTCTTTCATCCGGATATTTTACAACGGCATCGGGACGCATTTTTTTTCCTGAGAATTCAGAGAACAGGGCTTTATTGTCTTCATCACGAAGTTCGTGTTCAAGGAAATATTCTCTTCCTTTTACCAATCCTGATTTTTCAAGGATGCTTTCAAGGATCATTTCGCCCCAGTTTCCCTGGGTTTTGCTTTCTCCTTTCAAGGCTCTCGTCAGTTTTTTGGCATCTTCGGAGATCTGCTGATTAAGCTCTGCCAGCTCTTTTACTTTTTCTGCTAGGGAAAAACGTTCTTTATTTTCTTTTTCGTAGGCTTCATTCACGCGGTTTTTAAGGTCTGTGATCTTTTCCTGGAAAGGTTCAAGAATCGTTTTTAAATTATTCTGGTTTAAAGTCGTGAACTTTTCAGTTTTTTCTTCAAGGATTTTATTTGCCAGGTTTTCAAACTGCAGTTTTGATTCTTCCTGAATTTTGGTAATTTCTTCCTTCTGGGTATCAAGAGACTGCTGAAGTCCGTCATTTTTAGCAGAAAGCTCGGAATTTTTAGCAAAAATATGCTGCTTTTCCGAAATCAGATTTTCAATTTGGGTGGTCTGTTTTGAATTAAGCTGTTTCTGTTCCAGAAATTGGGAATTCAGTGAACTGTGCTCTGCCGAAATTTTAGCATATTCATTTTTCAGATCATTCAGTAAGTCGGTCTGCTGCTGATTCTGTTCTTTTTCTCTTTCAATATTCTGATTCAGTTCCTGAACTTTAAGATTAAGATTTTCCAGATCCGAATGGTTTTTAATCTGCAGATTATTCAGTTCATCATAAGAACTTCTCGGAACCATTGATGATTTTAAGGCAAAATATAAAATCACGGCGCCCAGAACTCCACCGGCAATAAATCCAATAATTAAATAGGTCATCTCCATGTTTCAAAATTACAAAAGAAAAATTAATTTATGTTTGAAAATAATGGTCTGAAGCTGGAAGAGGAAAGCTGGAAGTTACTATTGAACTTAATTTTAATATACCCGAAAAAATTAAAACGAAAAGATAAAAAAAACTAATAAGATTGCAGGAGAGTTGCACGCCGCCGTCCAGTAACTTCCATCCTCCAAACTTCCATCCTTTAACCTCCCTTCGTTCCTGATAAAATTTCTATATTCTTCACGATATCATTGCTCTCACATTTTTTCAGTTCCTTAGTCAGGGCTGGGGCCAGTATTTTCGGGTTTAAGATCTGTGATGCCACTTTAGCCGCTGCGTAATCTACAATATGAATTACAGATTCTCTCAGGAAATTAGGGGTGTTGGAGGCAATGACAGCCGTAGCCCAGGAAGTTTCCCGTGCTTTGGAAATGGCAAAATCCAGGACGGCATTATCTTTCCCGTTGGAAATCTTATCGATGAGATCTACCGGATAGCAGATCTTGTTCAGAGAATCCTGAACCTGCTGATTGATGGAGGCAATGACATTGTTGATATTCTCAAAATCCTTTTTAAGCGGATTGATTTTCCGGTAAGGCATTATGCTGGCCGCTGAAATTCCCAGATCCAGATTGATATGGGCGTTCATTCCTAAAAAAATATGCTGTAAGATCAGAAGGTTTTTATTTTTGGCTGCTTCAAATGCGATGTACCACGACTGGGTGCATTTTTTTCCTTTGATGTAGTTTTCCCATGCTTGAAGATAGCGTTGGGCAAAAGCAATATCGAGCAGGATCATCCGTGGATTGTCTTCAAATTTTTTCTGTTGAATCCCTTTCAATACCTGTGCCGTCATAATGCGGTACGTGCAGGCAAAATATCCGGCCGGGCTTTGGTTTTCTTTGCACCGGATGATGATCTCATCCAGTTTTTTCAGGACTTCTTCTATGGTTTTCATGATGTTTTTAGTTTCCTTAAATATAATAAAAACCTTTGATCAGTGGTGTATTGCTTTGGAAACGAATAGAGTGATCTTTTTAATAATGAAAAAGTGAGCCCGAAAGCTCACTTTATTTTTGTGGATTAAATTATGGATTGATGATAATTGGGTCTGGAAAAGGCTCAAGGACCAATGGTTTGCACATTGCGGCCGGTTCGCATCTGTCCCCCATGCATACAAAATTAGTCATCGTAGTGGTGCCGTCAGGACATCTGATTAAGGCTTCACCCGGGCATCCTCCGGGGCATGGTGCAGGATATAAACGTCCACCGCCGAATACATCTTTCAGCTCTGTTCTTGATAGCTTTGTTTTTTTCATGAAATTAAGTTTTAATGGTTTTAATTTGTATAATATTGAAAATGAACCCCTAAGATAATAAAAAATAAATCACTACGCGGTTACATAGTGATTTATTTAAGTTGTATTGAATATTTATCAGTTTCTATCTATCTATCTATCAGATAACCTTCTTTTCATTTTTTGGATTTTCTTATGCAATGTTTGTAAAATCTGAGAAAGTCTCTGGTGAATATTGTCAGGCTACTTTATTTAAATTTTTGTGATTTTGAAATACTAAATTCAATCAACCATTTCAAAATACTTTCATCACCATCAACAGCTTTTTTTAGAATAGATGCTAGTTCATTACTCTTTTCTAGTGGAACAACATAATCGAATATTGAAGACATTGTTTGTAATGTAGCTTGAGTCCAATCCCCTTCAACGATTATTACACCAATAACTTTCTTGTGTTTTCCTTTCCAATTGATTGCGGAAAACATCTTGTCTTTTGCATAAAGGGAGGCGTGTCTGCTTGATGATTTTCTAACTTCAATAAAAGCTATAGGGTCTTTCTCATTAGGAACTACAAAATCGGCGCGATTATCATATACTACACCAGTAAGTCTACTATAATCACCCTCACGTAAATATGGAACTTGCGCTCTTGTCAAAGCATTTGCAACAACTTGTTCAAATAATACTCTTCCGACTAAATCTCGAACTATTCCTTCGATAGTAATTTCTAATCTTTGAAGTGTAATATTTTTATCTACTGTTTTTTTTATTATTTGATCTGTTAATAATTCAGATATTTTTTTTGCTCCAGGTTTAGAAATTCGAGTATCGGATATACTCCCTACTTTTTTTATAAGTTGTGCCCTGCTGTAACCAAGTAAATTTTGAAATATGGGTAACATTTCGGGATTGTCCAATATTATTTGCTCATTAAACTTCTTAAATCCAGATGTTACATTGTTTGCTCCATTATATAATTCTATTACATATTCACGAACAATTTTATAAACTCCATAAGTTACTGCATTTTCAATGTCGAATTTTAATGCTGATTTTCTTTTATATTCATTTATTAAATATTCTTTATAATCTGACCGAAGAAAATCTATTGTAGTACCAATACCATAAGCAAACATTTCAGCAAATTCTTTATTATTGAATATCTCCGTTTTTAATTCCTTAAATGAATTTGTTTGATTTATTAAATCTAGATATATATTAATTTCTGTATTTATAGCTGTTGTTGCTTTAGAGTAAATTGTTTCCATTAGTTTTTGTTTTTTTACCAATTATATGATACTCACCTAAAGCCTCTTTAGCTCCGTCTCTTTTTGATAGGATCCATCTATGACCTCTTTTCCTCATCCATTTTATTTCAACATCATTAAACCCGATATTTTCCATTAATTCTTTGGTATGCTCATGTGTCTTAATATGAACACCATATAGAGCTGCATCAGCAACTACCCAATGCACAACACCATTAAATTTTAAAGTTCTATATAATTCTTTAAGTACTGAATTTATCTGCTGGTAATATGGCAACACAAGATAATCATATTCTTTTTTTCCTGCTCTTACTTCCCGTTCATTTCTTAATTCACAAATTATCTCTTCTAATTTTTTAACTAATGCTGTAGGTAATTCTGATTTAATTGAATTTTGGTACTGGGCATCTTTTTTACCTTTTAACGCTGTTGTTGTATTTGTAATTAATTTATTTCTTACTTTTTCTGAAATATCTGCCCATGAATCGGCCCAGCCTAGCAAATATAATTGTAGCCGTGTCATTTCAGCATAATCGAAATTATTTAGATAAGGCGGAGAAGTAATACAAACTCCTAAGCTTTCATCTTCAAAAACCTCCAATGATTCACAGCTCTGATGAAATGTATCTGTAATTGGTTGAGATTGCCAATGATTAATGTACCAATCACTTTCAATATCTTCTCTAAATATTTGCTCAGTCTTGACCATAGCATCTTCAAATGAAATGCTTTTTTTTTTGGAATCAGGAGCCTTGTAGATTCCATCGGTTTGAGCAGTACAAGTAAACTCACTAGCTTTTAAGAAAATATTAATTCCCAATGGCTTCAGCCTATCATCAAGATTATTTAGTTGGTAAGAAGCAAATCTGATTTTTTCTTGCTCAGATTTTAAAAACATCTTATCAATATATTTCTGTGCCGAATCAGACCAAATTATTTTTTCTGTTTTTATATTTAATAGGTCAATTATTTTATCTAAATCCTTGGGCGAAAAATTACTAAGTTTAGAAAAAGCTAGATTATAAAATAATTTATGAGCTTCTGTTCCTACTCCTTTAAATCCTTGATTTTTGGCTGCAACGAGAGTAGTTCCGCAACCTAAAAAAGGATCAATTACAATATCCAAATCTTTATCTCTTCCTTTTAAACATTGTTCTACGAACTCTATTGAAAAGCCTGCGATAAAATTTGCCCATCTCTGAATTCTGTTTTCAGAGCTTAGGGTATTGGTAGGAAGTTTGTCTTGTCTTATATTCCTATTTTTTAAACCTTTTGTACTTATTTCTACTTCCATATATTTTTCAGCATATCATTAACAAATGTCTAAATTTGAAATGTTTATTGATTTTTTTTTAGTTCTTTTTTTATAATTTGCGCTCATTAGAATGTAGACGCTAAGTTGATATTAGCTATCTTCTTATCTTATAAAGGCATTAGATTGTTTTAAATGTGTAAATGAAAAAGGAATTTAATGAAGTCTTACTCTTTCAATATTTTTTACAAAAGTGCGAATTTAAATTGTATTCTTAAAATCTCTTTATTCAATTTATCTTGATACAGGTTTAGTTTATATAAGATCCTGCTCTGAAAATTTACTGTAAAACCCCATTTCTACGGATTTTCCTGCGAAATCTCTCCATGATGTTTCAGGTATAGCGGCAGTGCTGCAGATCCATACCATGGGAAAATTTCATAACTGAAAACTCCGGCCTGAACTGCCGGATCGGTTTTTACCCATTGTTCAACTTCTTCTTTGGATTTGGTATTGAAAATAAACATCCCGCGGTAGTTCTCTTTATTCTTTTCCAAAAATGGTCCGGCCACTAAAATCTTTCCTTCATCAGCCAGTTTCCCGATATTGGTCATATGACCTTTCATCAGTTCGCCCATTTTAGCTTTGTCCTCTATTTTTGCAGTGCCTGTGGTCAGCATAACAATCGTGTAGGCTTTCATACCATATTTGTCCGCTCCAAGGGAAGTGGCGAGTTCCTGGTTGAATTTTGGTTTCTCTGCTTTTTTCTCCTGTGCGAAAGATAAAGCTCCCGCCAGAAGACTAAGGGATAAATAAATTTTTAGTTTCATAGTTTTAATGTATTTATAAATCTTTTATCTGAAATCTGATGTCTGATGTCTGGTGTCTGGTGTTTGGTGTCTGAAATCTGAAATCTAATCTTTAATTCTCAAAAACTCCTTCGCCAGTTCAATCATCTTTGGATCACCGGTGTATTTTCCGTGTTCGTCTGAAAGTTTTACCGTTGGAATCCATTCTTTGTTTGGTGCCTGTACGCCGATTAGTTTCATCACGATATTCATAGGTTTTAAGCCGACGTCATTGGTGAGATTTGTACCGATCCCGAATGAAACCCCGATCTTTCCTTTACAGTAATTGGTGATTTCTTCTACTTTTTCCAGATTCAGGGCATCGGAGAAAATGATGTATTTAAATAAAGGATTGATCCCGTTGTTTTTATAGTGAGCTATTGTTTTGTCGGCAAATTCCAACGGATCACCGCTGTCATGGCGTACACCGTCGAATAGTTTTGCGAATTTTTTGTCAAACTGCTGAAAGAAAACATCCGTAGTGTAAGTGTCTGAAAGTGCAACTCCAAGATCACCTCTGTAAACATCTACCCAATGTTCCAGTGCCATTTCATTGGCCATTTTGAATCCATATTCCGCGGCGTGGAACATAAACCATTCGTGGGCATGGGTTCCGATTGGCTTTACTCCGAATTTCATGGCGAAATGAACATTGGAGCTTCCGATAAACGTTGATTCTTTATTTTGGGTTAAAGCTTCCATAACCAGATTCTGTACTTTATAGGAATGTCTTCTTCTGGTCCCGAATTCTGCGAAATTTACCCCAAGTTTAGCCAATGAATCTGCCTTTTCAAGGGTTCTGTTCATCACCACTTCATTGGAATCCCTTTCCATATGGTTCATTTCATAATGCAGTTCACTGATCAAGGCAAGAAGGGGAACTTCCCAAAGGATGGTTCTGTACCAAAGTCCTTCCACCGTTACGGAAAGCTCAGTGCCTTCCTGATGGATTTTCACCTCAGACGGGTCATAATGGTAGCCTTCTAAAAAGTCGAGATAGGGAAGGTCTATATAAGGACAGGTTCTTGCCATGAATTTTTTTTCATCCTTGGTCAGTTTCAGTTCTGCCATTTTGTTCACCGCTTCTTTTAAAGCTGCGGCAAAGCCTTCCGGAAACTGGTGCTTTCCTCTGTTGATGAATTCATATTTTACAATAGAACTTGGGAATAGTTTTACCACTGCGTTCTGCATGGTTATTTTATAGAAATCGTTATCCAGAATAGAGTTTAATCGAACGTCGTACATAATATGTGTAATTTTAACGCAAATATAGTCATTTAAAATAAAAATCGTCTAAATGTAAGACGATTTTTTTATAAATCAGCTGATTTTTGCCGGTTACTTTCCTAAGTAAGAGTTGTACATCCATACTTCTTTTTCCTGTTCCGTGATGTAGTCGCTCATCTGGGAATTGGTTCCTTCATCTCCTGCTGCATCTGTGATATCCAGAAGTTCTCTCTGTAAATCAATGACTACCTTAAATGAGCTCAGGATAAGCTCAACACTTTTGGTACCATCCGATACTTCTTTGGTCTCTTTAATGGTAGACACTTTCAGATAATCTGAATAGTTGTGGGCAGGTGTTGCTCCCAAAGTCAGTATTCTTTCTGCAATCTCGTCAATCTTCAGAACCAGGCTGTTGTACAGTTCCTCAAACTTCGGATGCAGCGTAAAAAACTGTTCTCCTTTAATGTTCCAGTGTGAACCTCTTGTATTCTGGTAAAATATGGAATAATTGGCTAAAAGGATATTCAATTTTTCTGAAATGTTTTTACAGTCAGCTTCTTTTAAGCCGATAATGCTTGCATTTTTCATACGTTTATTTTTTATGTTAACAAATTTAGAAAATATTATGCCGAAAGGCTTTTAAAGTCAATAGAAGATAACTATAAGAAAATTTTTAAAAACAGTTTGGAAGTATTAATATTGCAGTCGGATGAAAAGTTTACGAATCACAGCGGCGGTGTTTTTTGGGATATGTTTTTTATATATCCTGATCATGCTGTCTCAGACGGAAAATAATTTCACCTATATATTAGATGATGCGTATATTCATCTGGCCATGGCTAAGAATTTTGCATTGCACGGAGTGTGGGGAGTAACGGAATATGCTTTTTCATCTTCTTCATCCTCTCCGTTTTTTACCTTTATTTTAAGCGGCCTGATCTTTATTTTTGGGGATTATCAGCTTATTCCACTGATTTTTAATCTGGGATGCTCATTTCTTATCGTCTATTTTCTCAACAGATACTATTCCGATTTTTTTAAATTGAACAGATCTGTTATTCTGGCGTGTATTTTCACCCTTCTTTTTGCATCTGTTCATCTTCTTGTCTTTTCCGGAATGGAGCATGTGCTGCAGGTTTTAATTGTCGTCATCAATGTCTGTTCTTTTGAAAAATGGAGAAGATCTGATTTTAAAAATTCATTGTATTCCGGATGGTTTTATGGCAGTATTGCGCTGCTTGGGCTGATCAGGTTTGAAAGCATGTTCTATTTTCTGGCGCTGGCTTTTGTTTTCCTGCTCCTGAAAAAGTTTAAGCAGAGTGCTGTTCTGCTGCTATTCGGCTTTCTTCCTGTTTTGATCTTTGGCTATCTTACCTATCAGAAAACAGGATACTTTTTCCCGAATTCTGTAATGGTGAAGGGAACTAAATTTGACCTTGCCGGAAATTATTTCATACAGATCAAAAATATTTTGCTCTTCAAAATACTATTAAGACCTTATTTCTATTTCGCGGGTCTGCTTCCTCTATGCTTTGCCGCGTTTTTGATTTTTAAGGATTATAAAAAAAAGCTGGACTTTCATCCTGTTATTTTAAATAATTTTCTTCCGGTAGCTTTAAGTATTGCTTTGTTCATTCAGGGAGCTTTGGGGCAGTATACCAATTTCTATAGGTATGAGGCCTATCTGCTGGCGGCCTTTGCGATGGTTGTTATTCCTAAGATAAAAGATCTTTTTATTAACAGACATTTTTTATTGAAAGCCAATAGGATCACTGCTCTTCTTGTGCTGTTGACGTCTATGGTACTGGTTCTTAAAATGGTTCTTGTCAGTATTCTGATTGTAACAGGAAGCCGGAATGTCTATGAGCAGCAGATCCAGTCCGCAAGATTTCTGGAAAAATATTACAATAATTCCAAAGTCGCCGCTAATGATATAGGTGCTGTCTGCTATTTTACCGATATTCATTTGTTGGATGTTGCCGGACTTGGTTCAAAAGAGGTGGTTCCTTTTAAAATAAAGAAAAAAGGACTTAATGATCAGTTTGAATTCTTCTTAAAAGACTACACAACTCAAAACCATTACGATTTGGCTATTGTTTATGAAGAATGGCTGGAAGGCCATATTCCTGAAAACTGGAAAAAAGCGGCAGTTCTTGAAATTAAAGGCTGGAATGCTGTTCTGGGATTGAAAAAAGTAACGGTCTATTCTATAAATCCAGACCTTCATGAATCTTTAAAACAGAATGTGAAAAACTTTCAATGGAATAAAAATGTGACTGTCCGGATGGCAGAGTAAATTTTATAATTATTTAATATACTGCCCGTTCATAAAAAAGGCTTTCTTTATTTTTCATTTTTCTCAATGGATATCGGGGATCCGTAATTCCGTCTTTTTGAAACATCTTCTTTTTGCTGTAAGTGTTTGATTTTAATTTTTATGCAAGTGTTTGCAGATTAAAAAATTATTACTATTTTTGCACCCTAAAATAAAAAGCAATTAAATGCCTACTATTCAACAATTAGTAAGAAAAGGAAGAGCCACGCTTGCCAAGAAGAGCAAATCGGCTGCCCTAGATTCTTGTCCACAAAGACGTGGTGTATGTACGAGAGTATATACTACTACACCTAAGAAACCTAACTCTGCACTTAGAAAAGTTGCAAGGGTAAGACTTTCTAACGGTAAAGAAGTGAATGCCTATATCCCGGGCGAAGGACACAATCTACAGGAGCACTCGATAGTATTGGTTAGAGGCGGAAGGGTGAAAGACCTACCGGGAGTACGTTACCACATCGTAAGAGGTGCATTAGACACTGCAGGTGTAAATGGAAGAACTCAGAGAAGATCTAAGTACGGAGCTAAGAGACCTAAACCAGGACAAGCAGCTGCTGCTCCTGCAAAAGGAAAGAAAAAATAATCATTAAATAAGGTACAGAAGCAATGAGAAAGACAAAAGCGAAAAAAAGACCGTTGTTACCAGATCCGAAGTTTAATGATCAATTGGTAACGAGATTCGTAAACAACCTAATGCTTGACGGTAAGAAGTCAATTGCATTCAAAATTTTCTATGATGCATTAGATATCGTAGAAACTAAAAAAGGAGAAACTGAGAAAACAGCCCTTGAAATCTGGAAAGATGCATTAACAAACGTTATGCCTCACGTAGAAGTACGTTCCAGAAGAGTAGGTGGAGCTAACTTCCAGATCCCTATGCCAATCAGAGCTGACAGAAAAATTTCTATGGCTATGAAATGGTTAATTAGCTATTCTAAAAAGAGAAATGATAAGTCTATGGCTTTGAAATTAGCTAATGAAGTAGTAGCTGCTTCAAGAGAAGAAGGTGCTGCATTCAAAAAGAAGAGTGATACTCACAAAATGGCGGAAGCTAACAAAGCGTTTTCACACTTTAAATTCTAATCTGAAATGGGAAGAGATCTTAAATTTACAAGAAATATCGGTATTGCTGCGCATATTGATGCCGGTAAAACTACCACTACAGAAAGGATTTTATTCTATACTGGGGTAAACCACAAGATTGGTGAAGTTCACGATGGTGCTTCTACAATGGACTGGATGGAGCAGGAAGCAGAAAGAGGTATTACTATTACTTCTGCTGCAACTACTTGTTCTTGGAACTTTCCAACTGATCAGGGGAAACCTCTTGCTGATACAAAACCTTACCACTTCAATATCATCGATACACCGGGACACGTTGACTTCACAGTAGAAGTAAACAGATCTCTTAGAGTATTGGATGGATTGGTATTCTTATTCTCTGCCGTAGATGGAGTAGAGCCTCAGTCTGAAACAAACTGGAGACTTGCTGACAACTACAAAGTGGCAAGAATGGGATTCGTAAACAAAATGGACAGACAGGGTGCTGACTTCTTGAACGTTGTAAAACAAGTAAAAGAAATGTTAGGATCTAATGCAGTTCCAATCGTTTTACCAATCGGTGCTGAAGAAGATTTCAAAGGGGTTGTAGACTTAATTAAAAACAGAGCGATCATCTGGGATGAAGCTGGACAAGGTGCTACTTTCGAGGTAGTTCCAATTCCTGAAGACATGAAAGATGAAGTTCTAGAATATAGAGAGAAATTAGTAGAAGCTGTTTCTGAATATGACGAAACTTTGATGGAGAAATTCTTCGAAGATCCGGATTCAATTACAGAAGAAGAAATCAATGCTGCATTGAGAGCTGCTACTATCGATTTATCTATTATCCCAATGACTTGTGGTTCTTCATTCAAAAATAAAGGAGTACAGTTTATGTTGGATGCAGTATGTAAATACCTTCCTTCTCCATTGGATAAAGACGATATCAAAGGTACTGACCCAAGAACTGACGCTGAAATCACAAGAAAACCATCTGTAGACGAGCCTTTCTCTGCTCTTGCATTTAAGATTGCTACTGACCCGTTCGTGGGAAGATTAGCATTCTTCAGAGCATACTCAGGAAGACTGGATGCAGGTTCTTATATCTTGAACACCCGTTCAGGAGATAAAGAAAGAATCTCAAGAATCTACCAGATGCACGCTAACAAGCAGAATCCTGTAGAATATATTGAAGCAGGTGATATTGGTGCTGCGGTAGGTTTCAAATCTATCAAAACCGGTGATACAATGTGTGACGAGAAAAACCCAATCGTTCTTGAATCGATGGTTTTCCCTGATCCGGTAATTGGTATCGCTGTTGAGCCTAAAACTAAAGCTGACCAGGATAAAATGGGTAACGCTCTAGCTAAATTAGCTGAAGAAGATCCTACATTTACGGTTAGAACTGACGAAGCTTCTGGACAAACGATTATCTCTGGTATGGGTGAGCTTCACCTTGATATCATCGTAGATCGTATGAGAAGAGAATTCAAAGTTGAAGTAAACCAGGGACAGCCTCAGGTAGAATACAAAGAAAACTTAACAAAAGTTGCCAGCCACAGAGAAGTTTACAAAAAGCAGTCTGGTGGTAAAGGTAAATTTGCTGATATTGTATTTGAACTAGGACCAGCTGACGAAGGTAAGATTGGTTTAGAATTCATCAACGAGATCAAAGGTGGTAACGTTCCTAGAGAATTTGTTCCTGCTATTGAAAAAGGCTTTAAAGCTGCAATGAAGAACGGTCCTTTGGCTGGTTTCGAAGTTGAAGGTATTAAAGTTACTCTTAAGGATGGATCTTTCCACGCGGTGGATTCTGATGCACTTTCTTTTGAATTAGCTGCTAAATTAGGATTTAAAGAAGCGGGACGTGCTGCTAAGCCGGTAATTATGGAGCCTATTATGAAACTGGAAGTTGTAACTCCGGAAGAATATATGGGTAACATCATTGGTGACCTTAACAAAAGAAGAGGTACAATCAGTGGACAAGAAGAAAAGAACGGTGCTGTTGTAATCAAAGGTTCTGTTCCACTTTCTGAAATGTTTGGATATGTAACGACTCTAAGAACACTTTCATCAGGAAGAGCTACTTCTTCTATGGAATTAGAGAAGTATCAGGCTACTCCACAAAACGTTGCTGAAGAAATCATAGCTAAAGCAAAAGGTTAATTTTTTAAATTAGAAAAATGTCACAAAGAATCAGAATAAAACTAAAATCTTACGATTACAACTTGGTAGACAAGTCTGCTGAGAAAATCGTAAAAACGGTAAAGGCTACTGGTGCTGTTGTAAACGGTCCAATTCCATTGCCTACTAATAAGAGAATCTTCACAGTGTTGAGATCTCCGCACGTAAACAAGAAGGCAAGAGAGCAGTTCCAGTTATCAGCTCACAAGAGACTGATGGATATCTACTCTTCTTCTTCTAAAACTGTTGATGCTCTAATGAAATTAGAACTTCCTTCAGGAGTAGACGTTGAAATTAAAGTGTGATAATTGCATACTTTGCAATGATTATAGAATCCGTTCCTTTTTAGGGACGGATTTTTTTGTGTTTTATCTATTTCACTTCCCACACCCATAATGTTAATTTTTTCCTGATACATTTATAATAGGAGGAGATCTTTATATCCTCCCTACTGCATCTGTAGGCTCATTGATATTCTGATAATGATTACTCAAATCAAGGTGAGATATATCACTTTGAATCATTTATTTAGAATCAATAAAAATAATAATTTTGCAAAAAAGTTATCAGATGAATAAAGTAGTATCCTTTTCTCTGCTTGTATTGGGTGGGGTTTTTGTAAACGCACAGCAAGTGAATGATTCTATTAAAAAATCAAAAGAGATTGATGAAGTAGAGTTATTTGGTGAAAAAAAGAAACAGCCGGAAGGGCTTGAAGCCATTACCAGGCTGCCTTTAAAAACCAGAGACCAGATCCAGAGTATTTCCGTGATCTCCTATAAAGTAATTGAAGATCTTGGAGGATTAACAGTAACAGATGTTGCTAAAAATATCCCGGGAGTTACCCAGTTCGGAAGCTACGGAGGTACCAGAGAAAGTATGTCCATAAGAGGTTACCGTGGAGTTCCTGTTTTGAAAAACGGGGTTCAGATGGATTCGGATTTCCGTACAGCAGCCATGATTACAGATATGCAGGGTGTGGAAAGTATCCAGGTGATTAAAGGTTCTGCTGCCGTAACGCAGGGAATCGGGGACGGGCTTGGTTCTGCAGGTGGAGTAATCAATGTAGTAACCAAAGTTCCTAAATTCATCAATCAAACCAATGTAGGGTTCAGATATGGAAGCTGGGACTTTTACAGACCGACGGTAGATTTCCAGAGAGTACTGGATTCTCAGGGTAAAATAGCCGTGAGATTAAATGCAGCTTATCAGGATAACAACAGCTTCAGAAGATTCATCAATACAGACCGTATTTATGTAAATCCATCCATTGCCATCCGTCCTGATGACAAGACGGAAATTGTGGTTGAAATGGATTATATGCACAATAATACTACACCGGACAGAGGAACGGTAAACCTTGCGAAAGGAGATGTGGAAGCCATTTACAAAATGCCGGACAGAAAGTTTCTGGGCTTTGCTTCAGATAATGCGAAAACCGAGACATTCAATTTCTCTACTACAGTATCAAGAAAGCTTACCGACAAGTTAAAGTTAAGAGCATCCTATATGAGTTCTTCTTACCAGTCTGAGATTACCGGCGCGGCTTTGGCTCCTGTGAATAGAAACAATCCGAATGAATTACGTGACAGAACACTGACCAGATCAGACAGAGAAGATTTGAATAAAGTTTTCCAGTTTGACTTTATCGGGGCAGATGTGATGACCGGTTTTATGAAGCATACCTTCCAGGCCGGATTTGACTGGAAAGAATCTAATGTTACAACAACATCCTATAAAGCCAAAACAGTAGACAGAATTAATGTTTTGAATGATATCAATAATGTTCTGCCTTCAAATATCGATCCGGATAACTTTAGCCTGATTGATAAAAATCCGGTAGTGAATGCTGTAGCTCCTACCATGGGATTAATGGCTCAGGATGTTATTACTTTCAATAAATATATCAAAGCTCACTTAGGTGTTCGTTACAGCCAGTTAATTGGTTCTGATAAGGAAAAAGATTTTGCATGGAACCCATCATTGGGAATTATGATTTCTCCTGTTGAAAACATGAATATTTTTGGATCTTACACAAGTACAACATCCTTGAGAAGTTCAAATAATGCATTACTTGGAGGCGGTACTGTTGGAGCATCTACCACAAAACAGTGGGAAGCCGGAATAAAATCTGACTGGTTGAATGAAAGACTAAGATTCAATGTAACCTTCTTTGATATCAATACCGATAATTTATCTTATGAATTGTTGAAAGACGGAAACAGTACAGGAATTTATGCAATGGCCGGAGAGTTAAGAAGAAAAGGAATGGAAATCGAATTGATCGGAAAAATCCTTCCTAATCTACAGGTAATGACCGGATGGGCTTATGTAGATGCTCAATATCAGGATAGTCCTTCGTTTGTCAATGGTTCGGCACCTATCAATACACCTAAACATTCTGCTAATGCATGGCTGAATTATAAATTTAATGAAGGAGCGCTGACAGGACTTGATGTAGGAGCTGGTATCTACTACGTAGGAAACAGACCTGTTGATGATTATAAACAAATCTATACCAATGCAGAGAATGGCCACGTAAACGGAACCCAGCCAGGTGAAAGACCTTTCAATATGCCGGAATATACTACCGTTGACGCTCAGATTGGCTATACCTTCAAAAATGGAATGGGACTGAGAGGTTTCTTCAACAACATTTTTGATACGGTAGGGTATAATTCTTACTTCAGAGGCGGCTATATCGATCAGATCCAGCCAAGAAACTTTGCGGTACAGGTAAATTATAAATTCTAATTATCAAAATCATTTATTATGAAAAGTATAAAAACAGTATTCCTAGCCCTGGCTCTTGGTGCAATATTCACTGCATGTTCCGGAGATAAGAAGAAAGGCATTGATTATAACCAGTTCAAAACTGAAGTTCAGCTTACCCCGGATCAGGTGAAAAGCTTTGACGAGATCACGAAAAAATACCAGGATCTTCAGGAGCAGAACTTCGAGGCTGCAAAAGCTCAGGGAGGAAATATGGACAGAGTGGCTCTTGGAATAAAAAATGAAGAACTGAGAGCGCAGCAGTCTCTTGAAATGGCAAAAGTTCTTGATGCTCCGCAAATGGAAAAATTCAACAAATTCGTTGATGAGAATTCAAGAAAAAGACCAAGATATGACAACGCCCTGCTTGAAAGAATCAAAACGGAAGGCCAGCTTTCAGAAGATGAATTCAAAGTGGTGAATGCAGCAAACGATGCATTTGAAAAAGCATTCAATGATGCCCATGATGTATACCACGGGAATAATGATCTTGCCAAAGAATACTGGGAAAAATTTGATGCCCAGAGAAAAGCGGCTATTCAGAAAGCACTTACCCCGGAGCATTATGCTAAATTTGAAGAGATCGTAAAAGACATTCAATTCAAAGGAAGAAAATAAACAATTAGACATTCATATCAAATTTTAATTAGAGAACATTAAGGCAGTACTCCTGTCTTAATGTTTTTGCTGTTAAGTGAATGATGCCGGAAATTGAAATGTCAATGGTGAATTTTTGCTTCGCAAGTGAATGGTGAATTTTTACAACGACGACTTTCAGTTGTAAGTATGAAACCCCGGAACCCGGAAACCCGCAACAGAAAAAATGTCAATGGTGAATTTTGCTTCGCAGGTGAATGGTGAATTTTTACAACAACGCTTTTCAGTTGTAAGTATGGAATCCCGAAACCCGCACCCCGCAACAAACAATGTCAATAGTGAATATTGCTCCGCAAGTGAATGGTGAATTTTTACAACAACGCTTTTCAGTTGTAAGTATGGAATCCCGAAACCCGCACCCCGCAACAGAAAAATGTCAA
This sequence comes from Chryseobacterium endalhagicum, assembly GCF_016745235.1. Lineage (GTDB taxonomy): Bacteria > Bacteroidota > Bacteroidia > Flavobacteriales > Weeksellaceae > Chryseobacterium > Chryseobacterium endalhagicum. Next base: position 974,517 of record NZ_JAELVM010000002.1, read on the forward strand.
TAGTGAATATTGCTCCGCAAGTGAATGGTGACTTCGAACCCCTCAGCCACCACCTCCAACACGTATCTCACATCGCGCAACTAACAACCAGCAACCAGCAACTTTCAACCTTCCACCCCAAAACCCGAAACCCGCACCCCGAAACTCAATGAAACCACTATTTAAAAGTCTCTATCGGAAAAGAAGAAAAAATGAATCCTTCATTAAATATCTGATGTGGATCATCCATCTTTGGCTGGGCTTGCTGTCGAGTATCATTGTATTCGTAATGTGTCTTACCGGATGTCTGTATGCTTTCAAAAATCAGATCATTGATCTTTACAACAGGGATAAGGTATATATCAATTCAAGCCCGGGAGCTTCACAAAGTCCGGACCGGATTCAGGTTGCATTACTCAAAGAAGGGAAAGAACTTACGGCAATGCTTATTCCCGAAAGTAAAAACAGGAGCTATGTGGTTTCCTACCGGGAAAATAATTTAGATAAAAGTTCATACTACAATCCATATACAGGAAAAATTCTCGGACAGGCAGATACGGGAGCGAATCGTTTTTTTGAAGTGGTTCTCGATATCCACAGAAACCTGATGATGGGAAATGCCGGAAGACAGATCGTAGGAGCATCTGTACTCATATTCTGCCTGCTTCTTATTTCCGGACTGATCCTTTGGCTGCCTAAAAAACTGAAGTTCCTGAAACAGGGTCTGACCGTAAAGTTCAAAGCAAAATTTCAGCGGGTGAATTACGATCTTCACAATACACTGGGTTTTTATACTTTCCTGATACTCTTTTTCATAGCGGTTACGGGATTGTATGTGACGTATCCATGGGTGAAGAATGCGCTTATCATAAGTCTGGGTGGTTCCTCCATTAACCAGATTGCTGAAGAAAAAAATGACGATGCCTTCGGAGGACTTCTTGAAGATATGCTTCAGAAGCAGGATGAAAAAAAGGATCTGAAAAATACGGCTTCCGCTTCCATAGACAAAATCCTGGAACTTGCCGATAAACAGCTTCCTTATACGGCTGTGACCAGTATAGAACTCCCGAATAAAGAAAATCCGAGATATGTAGTCATTAAAACGAATACCCAGAATTTCCTTGGAATGATGCTTCCGGATGAAGTTACTTTTGATAAGACCGGAGTTTTTAAAACCAAAGAATTATTTTCAGACCAGCCATTGAACAAACAGTTTACGGCTTTGGCAAAACCACTCCATACCGGAGAAATCATGGGACTGCCAAGTATTATTCTGTATTTCATCGTTTCACTTATTGGGTGCTCTTTACCCGTGACCGGATTCCTGATCTGGTGGCACAGGTTTAGGAAAACGAAGTGAGAATGGGTAAGGATGTCAGGATGCTGGGAGAGGGAAGTTTATTGAAGACGAAGCCATAACTTGTCTTCCTTTTGAACTACTTTATTAGGTTCCTGATTTTAGTATATTAATAGGATAAAAATCTGCATAATCCGCCCAATCCGCGCGAGATAAAGAAAACCAATCTGAACACTTCCTTCAAAAAGACAACCATAGCCTCACCGCGAAATACTAGCTCCCATCTTCAGACTTCCATCCTCCATCCCGGAATTATCCCAACTTTCTTACTCCCGGTTCAAGTTAATTCAATACATTTAATCATTAAAAGAATCAACGCTATGAGCCACAAGAACAACAATCTGTTTGAAAAATTTTCAGACTGGGCCACTAAATTCACCGGAAGTTCATATGCATTTATCGGAGCGGTGCTTGTTGTACTGGTGTGGGCCGTTTCAGGACCCGTTTTTGACTATTCCGAAACCTGGCAGCTCGTGATCAATACAGGAACTACCATTATTACTTTCCTGATGGTGTTTTTAATTCAGAAAGCACAAAACAAAGATTCAAAAGCTATACAGATTAAACTGAATGAGCTGATTGCCGCACACGAAAAAGCCAGTAACCGGATTGTAGACATTGAAGATCTCACTGAAAAAGAACTGGATCAGCTTCATCACTATTACGAAGAATTGGCCAGATTTGCCAAAGAAGATGCAGATATCCATACTTCCCATTCCATAGATGCAGCCCAGCGGAATCAGGATTACAAATATGAATTCTTTAAACGGAAACACGAAGAATGGCTTCAGAAAAAGGAACAAAAAAAGGAATCGCAATGATTCCTTTTTTTATTAGTATATAATTGTTGAAATTATTTTCTCAGAAAATACCCGAAATAGCTGCAGCTTCCTGACAGTCCTTTCATCGTTTCCGTATCTGAATACTGGGATTTCAGTTGCGCAAAATACGTTCTGTATTTTTCATTTCTGATGTTGTCCAGTTCAGTCTGATGCGCCTTCTCCTTTTCAGAATACTGCGGATCCGAATAATTAATGGTCGCTGTATTTTTCGCTTCGTACTGGTAATATTTACCCTGTTCTGCGCTGGCCATCTGGAAAAGAACCCTTGCTCTTTGCTCCTTGTCCTTTGAAAGTTTCAGCGTTTTTTGATAATAATTGATTGCCAGATCGAAATTGTCCGGTTCAATATAAGTAGTATAAAGGAAGTTTTTATAATAATACTTGTAAGGATTTTTTCGGTCCGTGTTCCAGAAATCATACTTTCCGCCGTTGCTGTTGTCGATGTCCATTACAAACAACTGACGGTAATATCCTAAGCTGGAAGTATTGTATAAAAGGTTTCCGATCAGCTGGCTGGCTTTAGCTGCTTTTTCATCAGCTCCCGCACTGATCTTTTTAAGCTGGATCAAAGCATCCGTCAGTTCCAGTTTGTTCATGCTGGCTTTAATGAAAGGGAAGGCAGAATAGTCTTCAGCTTCCATACTTTCCGTTTCCGCACTTCCGAAACTTTCCCATACGTTATGCCCGAAAACAAGGTTCGAAATATCCTTGAATCCGTTATATTCGCCGGCTGCATATTGTTTAGCCGTGATCTTTTCACCCTTATCGGTCCATTCATAATTAGTCCTTGGAATTCCGGCAAAGCCCTGAGCTTTTTCATAATAAGATTTCGCTTTTTCAAAATCAGCCTGTCTCATCGCTCTGTCACCATAAATCATGCTGAAGAAGGCATCAATATTTCCTACACTGTCCATGTTTTTAGCAATGATCTGCTGTTCAAACTGGGTTTTGTTAGGCTTTCTGTAGAAATCCTCAACGCTTTTTACCAGACTTGAATTTGGGTTGTACTGAAGATCAGACAGCTTGTTGCTCATCAGGAACGATTTTCCGTCTTCCCCCTGAAGGAAATAGCGGTTCGCCAGAACATCTTTAAGGAAATCCGCCGTAGAAGGTGCTTCACCGTAATAATCGTAATTCTCCGTGTTGGTGCTGTCTTTTTTTACTTCTTTTTTGATGAAATAGTCACTGTAGTTTTTCATTAAATGATCCTCGTATTCCGCGTCTATTTTAGGATGGGAAACAATATCATTCAGGACTTTCATTCTTTTTATTTCTTCCAGATATTCAGGATTCGTAGTTTTGATCTCGTCCAGAATTTCAGCGCTGGCTTCATAGTCTTTTTTCAGGAATTTAAGATAAGCATCGGCGATCTGCCAGTATTCATCCTTTGATACTTTCTTGGTTTTCTCCGTGAACTTTTCCAGGTCATCCAGATAATCTTTGGTCTTATCATCATAGCCGTAGCCAGATTCCGTGTAGAAAGGAATTCTGTCCGGATTGTTCAGCAGCTCATCATTGCTGCGGTCGGCTTTATCCCCATTGGTGCTGTCCGATTTAGAACCTCCGAAAAGGTTTTTAAAGAATCTTACGATCTTTTGCCAGAACGAAAGTTTCTCCTCTTTTTTTACTTCTGTGGTTGTCGTTTTTGAATCTGCAGAACCGGTATCTTTATTGTGATCATCCGTATTTCCTTTTCGCATATACACATTGTCTGAGGCATCGGAAGTATAATAATAAATCGGAAGATAGCTTCTTTCCAGTTCATTGATGCTTCTTACCGCCATCACTTTCAGGATCTCAGAATCAGGGTTGATGTCGTACATTTTTTCCATGATGGGAATAGGATTCGAGAACCCTTCGTAGCCTAGCAGGAAATAAGCCATGTTCTTTTCATCGCTCGTGCCTGCCCGCTTCATGATATTGCTGAAAGAAGCCGTATCCGAAAGCTTCATCGATACAAAGGCAGATTCCTTACGGTCTTTACTGTTCATAAAAACCTGGAAGAAATTCCAGTTCGCGTCAGCGTTCATCTCTTTCCCCCTCTGAGCTCCCGCCAGCTGATCAAGGGCCATAAAGTATACTGTCCCTTTCTGCTTGATGGGTTCTATATAAGTTTTGAAAGCTTCCAGTGCGGCATCATAATTTCTGGTGTAATGGTTGAAACGGACCAGCTGATATCCGTAACGCTGTTTGATCTCCGGATTTCTTGTAGCGTTGTACAGAGACGTCAGAGCATTGACTGTTTTTGCATAATCAATGGAAGTGGCATTCACATCGCTTGAAGGACCATTCCCGTAAAAGGAATCCTTACTTTCCACATAATTAATGCTCATGTAAGGTTCCAGATACTTGGCTTCAATTAAATAATCGATGCCTTCTTTGTATTTCTGATAAAATCCAGTTCCCAGTTTCTGCAGCAGAGGATTGGAAGGACGGCCGTTTTTCAGCGCATTAAGATCATCCATGCTGATCTTGTAGACCAGGTTTTCAGTTTCTGCGTAGTTCAGCTGGTTATTGAAAAACTTTTTCCAGGTTTCAATATTGTCATCAGGAATCTGCATTCCTTTATAGTCACCATAAAACCTGTTGGAATAGGTAAGCAGGAAAGGGAGATAAGATTTATCCTTGATGATGCTCTGCGTAAACAGGTTGAAATATTCATAATCGGGGTCTGACCACGCGCACGCGTCAGATTTTGTATAAAAAAGCGATAGAACCGCCAGTGAAAGAATATACTTTTTCATATAGTTGGAGGGTGTTTTTATTTTAAATTAATGAATCAATAAATTCAAAGCTTTAATGCCTTGATGTATTTTTCAGCAGGATTTAAATGCTGCTTAATGTGCTCAATCTGCAGGAGATAAATCGTTAGAAATCCCGGTTGCTTACAAATTTACTATCTAATTGATAATAAATTACATTAAAATGCGGGATTTTTTTCTCGAGGAAACCCGTTACATCCTGCAGCTGTTCCTGCGATATTTCTTCAACCTTTATCCTGAAGCCTTTGTTTAAATAATTCCCGAAATAGAAACCGTCCTTCATAATTTCCACCTCATTATCTGTAATTTTTTTGAATCCTGGATTCTGAAGATCCTTTTTAGATAAAGCGTTGATCAATTTGTGCTTTTCAAGGTGATTCGTTACGATTCCCCACGAATAGATCGGCAGTGCGACTTCAATTTTTTTAATGGGATAATTCTCAAGTCCGGAAAGATAGCTTTTTAAAACGGTCACATCCAGAATCGAGTTTTTATTGGAATTTTCCAGCGGCGAGGAAGTAGAGTAGCACATCAGATACACTTTTTCTACCGGCGGAATTCCGGTCTGGCTTTTATCTTTCACCTGATGAAGACGCAGAGTACAGGTAATTTCTTTTCCCGAGACCTTTTTCAGTTCCCTTAAGAATTTAAAATAATCATCCCTTGTTCCTGCGGTCCAGTCACAGTCGATCTGAATTTCATTACTGATATTCAGTTTATAATCGTTTGCTTTCTTTTGAACCAGGTCATGAACGCTTTTCGCAAGAAACCGGATTTCTTCTGCGGAGATACGGTACATGGACTGATTCGTGATAAAAACTGTAGGAACAATTTTCTTTTCCGTCCGGAAGCTTTGATCTTTTGTAATGACAGCAACCGGCTGAAATTTTCCGGCAGACTTATCGATGTCGAAGAATCTGGTATACAGAAACGGAACGGAAGCCTTATCCAGAGCTTTTTTCTCGTTGTGATCCAGCTTAAGATGTGTTTTCCAGTAATAAAAAGTATAAGGATGACTTTCTTTCCTGCCACAGGAGACCATGACAAGCAGAATGAAGAGGATCTTTAATGCTCTCATCGTTTATACAGTTCGCTTTCGCAGGTACAGATATCCTGTGTGGCACTTTCCATGCTGGAGCAGCAGTCTTCAGATTTTTGGATATTTCCGTCTTTGTCTGTAAGGTAGATATGATCCTTATCGAATTTTACGAAAAAATTTTCTTTATATTTTTTGAACACCACTTTCATGACTTTCGGATTGTATTTTCCGGCATTCATTTCTTCGGTAGTTTCAGTTCCGTCTGCCTGGTTCACCTGAACAAATCCGAAGTGAACATCTCCGTTTTTCTTTACATCCAGATAATAATGCGGCGTTCCGGATCCACTGAAGCCCTGAACAATATCGAAACTCCTGTATCCGGTAAAAGGAGCCTTTGTCTGTGCAAAAGACAAAACACTGATGCATAAGATCACTAAGCTGAAAATATTTTTCATATATTTTTTTTCAAAAGTAAAACTATTTAAGCAAAAATTAAACCGTAAAAACCCGGTGATTGGAGGTTTGAGGGAATAATGAAGAAAAGAATTTTTAAACCGCAAAAGTCACAAAAGTTTTTTTACACTTTAGTTATTTTAAGGGGCAAGCTTTATGAATAAAAAGTACACTTAAGTTTTATGAAAATCTTCGATTTTCGTCTTACGTGAACTTACTGTTTTCTGGGTCGTTAAACTTTTAAAAACTAATGTGTTCTTAAGTGTTTAAATAAATCAAAAACTTTTGTGCCTTTTGTGGTTGAATTCTTTCCATCAGTACAAAGACAGAAAAACCATTCCAAAACGGAATGGTCTTATATAATTAAGTTAAAAATTCAGATTAGAATACCGTGGCCGCCAATTGAATTCTTGCGTATTTATTGGAAGGATTCCACATCGCCATCATAGAAACCGGAAGACTGTAATGATCCGTGATCTTAATGGTTTTGCCGGCTTTTACGCCTACATTCACAATATCGAAGCTGTTTTTCCCGTTTCCGTAAAGGAAATTCCTGTCGTTCAGGGCAAATCCTGCGCCTACAAAAGCGTCCAGATTGACCTTCTGCCCGGAAATCACCGGATAACTTGCCTGGATATAGGTAGAATATTTATTCTTTTTATAGCTGCCGTCGGCTTCCAGAACTACTTCACCTGCATTGGCTCCTCCGTACAGCATGATATCAGCTTCAATATTAAGCGGAAAAGCAGGTCCGAACGTATAATTGGTCCTAAGGTCGATAATGTGGGCCGTTCTTCTCTGGGAATAGCTGAAAATATCATCTGCAGCTACAGCCGTATTAATGTTCCTGGAATTATACAGATCCCACAGTCCAATATAAAAACGGTTATGGGAATACTGGATATAATAGTTGATCTCTTTATAATGAGTCCCGTCTTTATCATCAGCCAGTGCCGAAGCTCCCCAGATCCCAATCTTCCATTTCTTTTCAGCATCCAGCGCATAGGAGAGATTTCCCATCACTACGGGTTTGTCTGTAATGATCAATCCTCTCCACAAATGGTTGTTTTGAATATTGGCTGTAAAATCCAGTCTGTTATTTTCCTTCGCGTCCTGGTTCTCCTGAGAGAATAGCTTTCCTGTGCCTAAAATCATCAGGCATGCAATTTTTAAAAATTTCATCGGGTATTTTTAATGTATTATTCCAAATAGAACTGCTGCGATAATACTGCCCACGATAGGGCCTGCAACAGGAATCCAGGCATAGCTCCAGTCGCTGCCGCCTTTTACAGGAAGCAGGGAATGCATGATCCTCGGAGCAAGATCTCTGGCAGGATTGATGGCATAGCCGGTTGTTCCGCCAAGTGATAAACCGATGGCCCAAACCAGTAAGGTAACAGGAAGAGCGCCTACAGAACCGAGTCCTACTTTTGCAGTCGGGTCGGCATTCAGTGAAATACTCGGATCTGAAAAATGAAAGATAACAAAGACCAGTACAAAAGTTCCGATAATTTCACTGATCAGATTGGAAAATGTATTCCTGATCGCGGGTCCGGTGCTGAAACATGCCAGTTTAGCGCCTTCATCTTCCGTAATAGCGAAATGATCTTTGTTGAACAGCCAGACAAGGAAAGCACCAAGCATTCCGCCAAGCATCTGTGCTGCAATATAAGTGGGAACCAGGTCCCATGAAAACTTCCCTGCAGCAGCCAGACCGATGGTTACGGCCGGATTCAGATGGGCGCCGCTTGCCGGGCCTGCCACGGTAACTCCTACGAAAACAGCCAGCGCCCAGGCCGTCGTAATGACGATCCATCCTGAATTGTTTCCTTTGGTATCTTTTAAGACAACATTGGCTACAACGCCGTTGCCTAGTAGTATAAGAAGCATTGTTCCTGTAAGTTCTGCGATAAATGGGGTCATGAGTAGTTTTTTTAGTTAGGAGTTAATCTTCGATCCAGTTTTGAGAACGGGTGACCGCTTTTTTCCAGAAATGGATCATCTTATCCGCTTTTTCCTTGTCTACTTTTGGGTGGAAATCCTCGTCTACAACCCATTGAGACTGGATCTCATTGATGTCTTTCCAGTACCCGACAGCTAAACCTGCAAGATAAGCTGCGCCTAAAGCAGTGGTTTCGAGCGTTTTCGGCCTCGTGATTTTAAAACCAAAAAGATCTGACTGTATCTGCATCAGAAGATCGCTTGCAGAAGCACCTCCGTCTACTCTCAGTTCAAGACTTGGTCTTCCGGAATCTGCTTCCATGGCTTTTACAATATCATATACCTGAAATGCAATTCCTTCCAGAGTAGCTCTTGCGATATGTCCGTTAGTAGTTCCGCGGGTTACTCCTACGATAGTTCCTCTGGCATACTGATCCCAGTAAGGGGCACCCAGTCCTGTTAATGCAGGAACGAAATAAACACCTCCGTTATCTTCAACGCTTGCCGCAAGATCGTTCACTTCTTCGGAAGTATGGATAAGTTTAAGCCCGTCTCTCAGCCACTGTATCGCTGCACCGCCCACAAATACGCTTCCTTCCAGTGCGTAATTCACTTCGCCATTGATTTTCCATGCAACTGTTGTCAGAAGATTGTTTTTAGAAGAAACGGCTTCTTTTCCGGTGTTCATTAATAAGAAGCATCCTGTTCCGTACGTATTTTTTACCATTCCCGGAGTAATGCACATCTGTCCGAATAAAGCAGCCTGCTGGTCGCCTGCAATTCCTGCAATCGGAATTTTGGTGGAAAACAGAGTGGTGGCTGTCTCGCCGTAGATTTCGCTGCTCTGTTTCACTTCAGGAAGTACAGATCTAGGAATATCAAATAAATCCAGAAGATCCTGATCCCATTCTAAGGTGTGGATATTAAGAAGCATGGTTCTGCTCGCGTTGGAAACGTCCGTGATGAACATTTTTCCGCGGGTAAGTTTCCATACCAGCCAGGTATCAACGGTTCCGAAACATATTTTCCCTTCTGCCGCTTTTTCTCTTGCGCCTTCTACGTTATCCAGAATCCATTTCAGTTTGGTCGCTGAAAAATAAGCATCCAGTACAAGTCCGGTTTTCTCTTTGATGGTGTCGGTGTGGCCCTGTTCTTTTAATTCATCACAATACTTGGCGGTTCTTCTGTCCTGCCATACGATAGCATTGTAAATAGGTTCACCGGTTTCTTTGTCCCACACTATGGTGGTTTCACGTTGATTGGTAATCCCGATGGCGGCTACTTCCAGTCCGGAAATGCCAGCTTTGGCGATGATCTCGGCGGCCACTGATATCTGTGACGACCATATTTCATTGGGATCGTGTTCTACCCAGCCCGGGGTAGGGAAGATCTGTTCAAAATTTTTCTGGGAGATGTATTCTATAGCTCCGCTGTGATTGAATAAAATGGCTCTGGAGGATGTTGTCCCCTGGTCCAGAGCGAGAATCAGTTTTTCCTTCATACTGCAAATTTTTAGTTATGAGTAATAGTTTTGGGAGTGTAAGGAGTTAACAAATATCCTTTTGCTAATTCAATAAATTCTTTTTCCTGTTCGTTGGCCCATTCCTGGGAGTGTCCTTTTTCTTTGGCGATAAGCTGTGCAATAGTATGAGCACTGTCGATAGCAGCTCTTGCATCTAAAAATAAAAGACGGACTCTTCGGGCGAGAATATCCTCTATGGTTTCTGCCATTTCATATCTTATGGCCCAAACCGCTTCTGCGATAGTAAAAGCGTGGTCCGGATGTATTTTTTGAGCATATTCAGGGTTGCTGCCCTGTAATGATTTTATAGCCGGAATATCTGATCCGTAAACATACAGATGGTTGGTACGGTCTACAAGCTCAGCTTTCATATTCCCGTGGATAGAAAGGTTTTCCGTTTGAGAAGGTCCTCCGTTCAGATGAAGGATTTCTACTGCCTTGTCAACGGTGTCCTGCGCCATTTTACGGTAAGTGGTCCATTTTCCACCGATAATGGAAACCAAACCTGTATCGGAAGCAATAACCTTATGGCTTCGGGAAACTTCTTTAGTGCTTTTTCCTCCTTCTTTTGGAGCGGCAAGCGGTCTCAGACCTGCGAACATTGATTTTACATCTTCTCTCGTCGGTTTTTTGGCTAAATATTGTCTGGCCGTATTTAAAACGAAATTAATTTCAGATTCCAGAGCGTGTGGTTCAAAGCTCGGGCTTTCTAAAAGGGTATCTGTAGTTCCCACCAATGCTCTGTCGTGCCATGGAACAACAAAAAGAACCCTGCCGTCTGAAGTTTTCGGGATCATGATGGCATCGTCGCTTTTCAGGAAAGATTTATCCAGAACCAAATGGATGCCCTGGCTTGGAACAACATATTTACCATGTTTGGGATTATTCATATTCAGGATATCATTCGTGAATACACCTGTTGCATTGATCACCGCTTTTGCACGAAGCTCATACTGCTGGTTGGAAAACTGATCTTCTGCCTTCACCCCGTTTATTTTTCCGGATTCATTTTTCAGAAGTCCGGTTACTTTCATATAATTAACAGCACTTCCTCCTTTTTCAATAAGAGTCTGGGTTAAATTAATGGCGAGTCGGGCATCATCAAACTGTCCGTCCTGATACACGACACCGCTTGCGAGGTTGTGCTGTTCAATGGTCGGAAGCTTTTCAACGGTTTTGGCTTTACTGATGTATTTTGTTTTCCCCAGGCTGAGTTTTCCGGCAAGGAAATCATAGATGGACAGTCCTATCTTATAATAGATTCCTCCCCACCAGGTATAGTTGGGAATAATGAATGATTGGTTCTTTACTACATGTGCTGCATTCTGGGCAAGCAGTCCTCTTTCTTTCAGGGCTTCTTTTACAAGGCCTACATCGCCCTGGGCAAGGTATCTTACACCGCCGTGTACCAGCTTGGTGCTTCGGCTGGATGTTGCTTTTGCAAAATCATGGGATTCCAGAAGAAGGGTTTTGAATCCTCTGCTGGCTGCATCCAATGCTGATCCTAAACCGCTGGCGCCACCACCAATGACGATAAAGTCCCATTCCTGGATACTTGTTAATTTACTGATTTCTTCGTTTCGTTTCATAAATGTTTCGTTTATGTTTCGTTTTCAAATGTATAAATTAAAAATGAAACTAAAAAGAAAATAAATGAAATTTTAACGGTCTCGAAAAAAAATGGTATTTTTGATGAAAGAATCAGAATGGAAAAGTTAATACCAAGGCATAACGACATATTAAAGGAGCTGGATGAAAAAGGGCATGTTCTTGTACAGGATCTGTGTGAGAAGTTCAATGTTTCGTCAGTTACGGTCCGAAAGGATCTGAATTATCTCGAAAGCCTGGGGCTTCTTTTCCGAAACCATGGAGGAGCAAGCAAGCATATAAGGTATGCTTACGAAAGAAATGTGGATGAAAAGGAAAATATCAATGTGGAGGCCAAACAGAATATTGCCAAGGCGGCTTTACAATTGATTCAGGAGAATGACTGCATTATTCTCGCTTCAGGAACCACGATGCATTATCTTGCGAGGATGCTGGTGAACTTTGGCCCGCTTACGGTTCTTACGTCTTCTTTAAGAGTAGCGATAGAGCTTTGCAATAATCCTAATATTAATATTATACAGCTGGGCGGAGAAGTCCGTAAAAGTTCTACTTCCATAGTAGGTTCCATTTCTGAAGGAATTCTGAAACAGTTTTCATGTAACAAACTTTTTCTGGGTGTGGATGGAATTGATATTGATTTCGGGATCAGTACATCGAATGCTGCAGAAGCACATTTGAATCAGCTTATGATAGAATGTTCCGAAAAAGTGGTGATTCTTGGGGATTCCTCGAAACTGAACAAAAAAGGTTTTGGAAAGATTGCGCCTTTGGATAAGGTGGATTATCTTATTACGGATGCTGATATCTGTGAAGAGAACAGAGTGGCACTGGAAGAAAAAGGGGTTACGGTTATTGTAAAATAAACTTCTTTTCAATTTATTTTTCAAAATCCAAAATAATTTCGCTGAAAATTTCGTCCGAATTTTTTCAAAATCATCTAATTGATTAAAAATCAAAATATTTTACCTGAAATATTTGTCAGTTCTAAAAATATTCATAAATTTGCACACTCCATTTTAGGGGCGTAGTATGCCTATATCAAAAGTAGAAATTACTTCAGACCTCCTAAATATGTAGGAATTAGAAAGATAAATTTTATTATAATATAAACAATGTCAGGTATTATTGGTAAAAAAATCGGTATGACGTCTTTGTTTAACGAAGAAGGAAAAAACATTCCTTGTACAGTTATTCAGGCTGGTCCATGCTCGGTTTTACAGGTCAGAACCATAGAAAAGGACGGCTACAAGTCAGTTCAGTTAGGTTTCGATGACAAGAGTGAAAAGAACGTAGGTAAAGCGTTAGCTGGCCATTTCAAAAAGGCTGGTTCTGCTCCAAAAGCTAAGTTGGTAGAATTCTACAGAGAATTCGTAGACGAAGTGAAAGTAGGAGAAGAAGTAAAAGTTGATTTATTCTCTGAAGGAGAATTTGTTGACGTAACAGGAACTTCAAAAGGTAAAGGTTTCCAGGGTGTTGTTAAAAGACATGGCTTTGGAGGTGTAATGCAAGCTACTCATGGTCAGCACAACAGACTTAGAGCTCCAGGTTCTATCGGTGCTGGATCTGATCCTTCGAGAGTATTCAAAGGAATGAGAATGGCGGGTAGAATGGGAGGTAAGCAGGTAACTGTACAAAACCTTCAGGTATTAAAAGTGGATCAAGAACAAAATCTTTTAGTAGTAAAAGGTGCTGTTCCGGGAGCTAAAAATTCTTATGTAATTATCAGAAAATGGAACTAGTAGTATTAAATACATCAGGAAAAGAGACCGGAAGAAAAGTAACTCTAGACGAAACAGTATTCGGAATTGAGCCAAATCAGCACGCGGTTTACTTAGAAGTTAAACAGTACCTTGCTGCACAAAGACAAGGGACTCATAAAGCAAAAGAAAGAAGCGAAATTACTGCTTCTACTAAAAAGCTTAAGAAGCAAAAAGGATCTGGTTCTGCTAGATATGGTGATATCAAATCTCCAACTTTCAGAGGTGGAGGTAGAGTATTCGGACCAAAACCAAGAGACTACAGATTCAAATTGAACAAAGCTCTTAAGAGATTGGCTAAAAAATCTGTTCTTTCTCAGAAATTGAGAGACAACAGCATTAAAGTATTAGAGGCTTTCAATTTCGAAACTCCTAAAACTAAAGAGTTTATCAACATCAATAACGCTTTAGGATTCGAAGGTAAAAAATCTCTTTACATTTTAGATGAAGCAAACAAGAATGTTTATTTGTCTTCAAGAAACCTACCTAAGACTAAAGTTCTTACTTACAACGAAATTAGTTCTTATGACCTAATCAATGCAGGTGAGATCGTATTCTTAGAAGGTGCTATCGAGAAATTCCAAGAAAATTTAAAGAAATAAATCATGTCACTTATTATTAAACCAGTTATCTCAGAAAAGGCTAATTACCTTACAGATTTAAGAGGTTCTTATTCTTTCTTAGTAGATCCTAAGGCTAATAAGATCCAGATTAAAAAAGCTGTTGAAGCAGCTTACGGTGTAAAAGTAGCAGACGTTAATACAATGATTTATGCTCCGAAGGTTTCTTCAAAGTACACTAAAAAAGGTCTTCAAGTAGGAAAGACAAACAAATTGAAAAAAGCGGTAATCAAACTTGCTGAAGGTGAGGTTATCGATATTTTTGCTGTAAATTAATTATTAATTATAAATAATAGTAATGTCTGTTAGAAAATTAAAACCTATCACCCCAGGACAGAGATTCAGAATTGTAAACAATTTTGAGGAAATTACTACCAACAAACCAGAGAAATCTCTAACAGTTGGTATTAGTAAGTCAGGTGGACGTAACCAAACTGGTAAAATGACCATGCGTTACACCGGAGGTGGACACAAAAAGAAATACAGAATTATCGACTTCAAAAGAAACAAGCATGACGTTGAAGCAACGGTTAAGACTGTAGAATATGATCCAAACAGAACTGCATTTATCGCTTTATTAGAATACGCAGATGGAGAGAAGAGATACATCATCGCTCCAAACGGTATCAAAGTAGATCAGAAAGTAGTTTCAGGAGAAAGCGTAGAACCGAATGTAGGGAACGCAATGAAATTGAAAAACATTCCATTGGGTACTGTAATTTCTTGTGTTGAAATGAAGCCTGGACAAGGTGCTATTTTAGCAAGAAGTGCTGGTTCTTCAGCTCAATTAACTTCAAGAGACGGAAAATATGCCATCATCAAATTGCCTTCAGGAGAATCTAGAATGATCCTTACTGAGTGTTATGCAATGATTGGATCTGTTTCTAACTCTGATCATCAGTTAACTGTTTCAGGTAAGGCTGGTAGAAGCAGATGGTTAGGTAGAAGACCTAGAACTAGACCGGTAGTAATGAACCCTGTAGATCACCCAATGGGAGGTGGTGAAGGACGTTCTTCTGGAGGTCACCCAAGATCTAGAAACGGTAAGCCGGCTAAAGGTTACAAAACTAGAAAGAAAAACAAAGTGTCTAACCGTTACATCGTATCTAAAAGAAAATAATTATGGCAAGATCACTTAAAAAAGGACCATTCATTCATCATACTTTAGATAAGAAGGTTCAGACAAACATAGAGTCTGGTAAGAAGACAGTTATTAAAACTTGGTCTAGAGCATCGATGATCTCTCCGGACTTCGTAGGACAAACTATTGCAGTACACAACGGGAAATCTTTTATCCCGGTTTATGTTACAGAAAACATGGTAGGTCACAAGTTAGGCGAATTTTCTCCAACAAGATCTTTCAGAGGTCATGGTGGTAACAAAAACAAAGGAAGCAGATAATCATGGGATCAAGAAAACAAGATAGTTCAATCGCAAGAAAAGAAGCTAACAAAGACGTTGTAAAAGCTTCATTAAATGACTGCCCATCATCTCCAAGAAAAATGAGATTAGTTGCTGATATCATTAGAGGAGAGCAGGTAGATAAAGCTCTTTATATCCTAAAATATTCTAAGAAGGATGCATCTAACAAGTTAGAGAAATTACTTCTTTCTGCTATGGCAAACTGGCAGACTAAAAATGAAGGTGCTGATATTGAAGAAGCAAACCTTATCATTAAAGAAATCTTCGTGGATAGTGCAAGACAATTGAAGAGACTAAGACCAGCTCCGCAAGGTAGAGGGTATAGAATCAGAAAAAGATCTAACCACGTTACATTAATCTTAGGTAATAAAGAAAATTAATCAAGGTATGGGACAGAAGACAAATCCAATTGGTAACAGATTAGGTATCATCAGAGGATGGGATTCTAACTGGTTTGGCGGAAACGATTATGGAGACAGAATCGCGGAAGACTACAAAATCAGAAGATACCTTGAAGCTAGATTATCTAAAGGTGGTATTTCAAAAATTTATATTGAAAGAACACTGAAATTAGTAACAGTGACAATCACTACTGCAAGACCGGGACTTATCATCGGTAAAGGAGGTCAGGAAGTTGATAAATTGAAAGAAGAATTGAAGAAACTTACAGGTAAGGATATTCAAATCAACATTTTCGAAATCAAAAGACCTGAACTTGACGCAGTATTAGTGGCTGACAGCATCTCTAAGCAGATCGAAAACAGAATTTCTTACAGAAGAGCTGTTAAAATGGCGATGGCAAGTACAATGAGAATGGGTGCTGAAGGTATCAAAGTTCAAATCTCTGGTAGATTGAACGGAGCTGAAATGGCAAGAAGCGAATCTTTCAAAGAAGGAAGAATCCCATTGTCTACTTTCAGAGCTGATATCGATTATCACTGGGCTGAAGCTCACACTACTTATGGTAGACTAGGAGTGAAAGTTTGGATCATGAAAGGAGAAGTTTACGGTAAAAGAGAACTTGCTCCACTAGTGGGACAACAGAAGAAAGGAGGTCCTTCAGGAGGCGGAAACAGAGGAGACAGAGACAACAGAAGACCTAGAAAAAATAACAATAATAACAATAATAATTAAAAATTTTAGGTTAGAAATTTTGAATTTTAAATTACCGTTACTTTTTTAAAATATAAAAAATCTAAAATCTAAAATCTAAAATCTAAAATTTAGAAATTATGTTACAACCAAAAAGAACCAAATTCCGTAGAGTTCACAAGATGAAGATGAAGGGGATTGCTCAAAGAGGTAATCAACTGGCTTACGGAACATTTGGAATCAAAGCTATAGAAGGTGCTTGGATCACTGCAAGACAAATCGAAGCTGCCCGTATCGCTGCGACGAGATATATGAAGAGAGAAGGTCAGCTATGGATCAAAATCTTCCCGGATAAGCCTATTACCAAGAAACCAGCCGAAGTACGTATGGGTAAAGGTAAAGGTGCTGTGGAATATTGGGTAGCTGTAGTAAAACCAGGTAAGATCATGTTCGAAATCGGTGGAGTATCTTACGAAATCGCTAAAGAAGCTTTAAGACTTGCAGCTCAGAAATTACCGGTAGTTACTAAATTCGTAGTTGCTAACGATTTTGTTAAACCTCTATAATCTTTGATACAATGAAACAAGCTGATATTAAAAATTTAAGCGCGGGTGATATTCAGGCAAAACTTGCTGAATTGACAACTCAATATTCAAAACTGAAATTGGCTCACAAGATCAGTCCAATTGAAAACCCGATTCAAATCAGAGATTTGAGAAGAACAATCGCTAGATTAAACACTGAGTTAACCACTAAACAACAATAAGATTTTCATACATTATGGAAAGAAACTTAAGAAAAGAAAGAATCGGAATAGTTTCCAGCAATAAAATGGAAAAGACCATTGTTGTAAGTGAGACTACGAGAGTGAAACACCCGATGTACGGTAAATTCGTTTTGAAAACGAAAAAATATACTGCACACGACGAGAACAACGAATGCACAGAAGGCGATACAGTTCTTATCCAGGAAACTAGACCTTTGAGCAAGAGCAAGAGATGGAGATTAGTAAGAATCATTGAAAAAGCTAAGTAATAATGTTACAAACAGAATCAAGATTAAAAGTTGCTGATAACACAGGTGCAAAAGAAGTACTAGTTATCAGAGTTCTGGGAGGAACCAGAAGAAGATATGCTTCAGTTGGTGATAAAATCGTTGTTACTATCAAGGATTCTACGCCATCAGGAAATGCTAAAAAAGGTCAGGTATCTAAAGCTGTAGTAGTAAGAACTAAAAAAGCAGTTAGAAGAAAAGATGGTTCATACATCAAATTCGAAGACAATGCTTGTGTATTACTAAACGCAGCGGGAGAAATGAGAGGAACACGTGTTTTCGGACCGGTTGCTCGTGAGTTGAGAGACAAAGAATATATGAAAATCATTTCATTAGCTCCTGAAGTACTTTAATTTTTAAAATTTTTAAAAGAAAATGTCAAAGTTAAAAATAAAAAGAGGAGATAACGTCATCATTACTACTGGTAAGAAAGATATCAAAGGTAAAACAGGTGAAGTTATTGAAGTGATCAAAAAAGAAGGAAAAGACCCTAGAGTTATTGTTGCAGGACTTAACATCGTTAAAAAACACGTTAAGCCTTCAGCTTCTAACCCTCAAGGTGGAATCACTGAAAAAGAAGCTTCTATTCATATCTCAAACGTGGCTTTAGTTGGTAAAGACGGAAAAGCTATCAAAATCGGTTATAAAATCGATGGAGATAAGAAAGTAAGAATCAATAGAAAAACGGGTGAAACTTTATAATTTGAATTAACACATGGAATTTATAGCAAGACCCAAAAATATTTACAAAGAGAAAATTGTTCCTGCAATGATGGAAGAATTTGGGTACAAATCTGTAATGCAGGTACCTAAATTGGAAAAAATCATCCTATCTCAAGGATTAGGTGATGCCACTGCAGACAAGAAAATCATTGATTACGCTGTAGAAGAATTAACAATGATTACCGGCCAGAAAGCAGTAGGTACTATCTCTAAGAAAGACGAAGCGGCTTTCAAATTGAGAAAAGGTATGCCTGTAGGTGCTAAAGTAACATTGAGAGCTCATAAAATGTATGAATTCTTAGACAGACTTACTTCTTCTGCTTTACCACGTATCAGAGATTTCTCTGGTATCAAGGCAGACGGGTTCGATGGTAGAGGTAATTACAACTTAGGTATTACTGAGCAGATTATCTTCCCTGAAATCGTAATTGACAAAGTGAAAAAAATCCAGGGGATGGACATCACTTTCGTAACAAGTGCGAAAACAGATAAAGAAGCGAAAGCTTTATTAACTCACTTCGGTTTACCATTTAAAAAGAACTAAGAAATGGCTAAAGAATCAATGAAAGCGCGTGAGCGCAAAAGAGAAGCACTAGTTGCTAAATACGCTGACAAAAGAAAAGCTTTAAAAGAAGCTGGTGATTATGAAGGACTTCAGAAATTACCTAAAAACGCTTCTCCTGTAAGATTACACAACAGATGTAAACTAACAGGAAGACCTAGAGGATACATGAGAACGTTTGGTATTTCCAGAGTAACTTTCAGAGAAATGGCAAATAACGGTCTTATCCCAGGTGTAAGAAAAGCCAGTTGGTAATAATTACTAATTAATCGGGACGATTAAGTTGTTCAGATACTAAAGATCAAAAATATCAGACCTAAGATTTTCTGAAGTCTGATATTTTACTCTTCAAGTCTTTGCAAAACTGATTGTCTTTAACCAATAATTTTAAAATAGAAAAATGGTAACAGATCCAATTTCAGATTTCCTAACAAGAGTAAGGAACGCACAAAGCGCAGGCCACAAAGTGGTGGAAATTCCTGCATCGAAAATCAAAAAGGAGATTACTAAGATCTTATTTGATCAAGGGTATATCTTAAACTACAAGTTTGAAGATAGCGCTGTTCAAGGTACGATCAAAATCGCTTTAAAGTATGACAAGCAAACTAACAAACCGGCTATTAAATCTATCCAGAGAGCTTCTAGACCAGGTTTAAGACAGTACAAAGGTTCTACAGAACTTCCAAGAGTACTGAACGGTTTGGGTATAGCTGTTATCTCTACTTCTAAAGGAGTAATGACTGACAAGAAAGCTAGAGAAGAAAAAGTAGGCGGTGAAGTAATCTGCTATGTTTATTAATTTTTAATCAGAGGAAAATGTCAAGAATTGGTAAAGCAATTATAACAATTCCAGCTGGAATTACAGTCACTGAAAATAACGGTGTTGTAACAGTTAAAGGTCCTAAAGGAGAACTTTCTCAGGAGCTTACAGCAGGAATTACTTTAGAACAGAAAGATGGCGAGCTTAATGTAAACAGACCATCTGATTCTAAGCAGCACAAAGCGCTTCACGGTTTATACAGAGCGTTGATCAACAACATGATTGTTGGTGTTGAAAAAGGTTTCGAGAAGAAACTAGAACTAGTAGGGGTAGGATATAGAGCTTCACACACAGGTCAAAAACTTGAGTTAGCTTTAGGATTCTCTCACGGTATCGTATTAGAACTTCCAAGCGAAGTAAAATTAGATACATTGACTGAAAAAGGTAAAAACCCAATTATTACTTTAACGTCTCATGACAAGCAACTTCTAGGAATGGTTACTGCTAAGATCCGTTCTTTCAGAAAGCCTGAGCCATACAAAGGAAAAGGTGTTAAATTCGTAGGAGAAATTGTTAGACGTAAAGCTGGTAAATCTGCTTAATAAATTATAAGTATTATGGCATTAAGTAAATTAGAAAAAAGAATAAGAATCAAAAGAAGAGTAAGAGGGAAAATCTCTGGTTCTTCTGAATTGCCAAGATTATCTGTATATAAAAGTAATAAGGAAATTTACGCTCAGTTAATCGATGATAAAAATGGTACAACTTTAGTTTCCGCTTCTTCAAGAGAGAAAGGTGTTGACGCTAATGGTACTAAGACTGAAGTTTCTGCTGCTGTAGGTAAAGCTATCGCTGCCAAAGCTGTTGCTGCAGGAATCGAAAGTATTGTATTTGACAGAAACGGATTCGTTTACCACGGTAGAGTGAAAGCTCTTGCTGATGGAGCGAGAGAAGGTGGACTTAAATTCTAATCATAAAAATTTCGGAAAATATGTTAGGACTAGATAATATAGAAAGAGTAAAACCGGGAGGATTAGAATTAAAAGATCGTCTCGTAGCTGTTAACAGAGTAACAAAGGTAACCAAAGGAGGTAGAGCTTTCGGATTTTCTGCTATCGTAGTAGTAGGTAACGAAGACGGAGTAATCGGTCACGGTCTTGGAAAATCTAAAGAAGTAGCTTCTGCAATTGCTAAAGCTGTTGAAGACGCTAAGAAAAACCTTGTGAAAGTTCCTGTAATGAACCACACAATTCCTCACCAGACTACTGCCAGATACGGTGGTGCAGATATCTTCTTAAGACCTGCTTCTCACGGTACAGGACTTATCGCCGGTGGTGCGGTAAGAGCGGTATTGGAATCTGCTGGTATCCATGACATCCTTTCAAAATCTAAAGGATCTTCTAACCCTCACAACGTGGTGAAAGCTACTTTCAAAGCGTTATTGGATATCAGAAGACCTGAAGAGGTGGCAAGAATGAGAGGAGTTTCTCTAAGTAAAGTGTTTAACGGTTAATATTAGAACAATGGCAACAATCAAAGTAAAGCAAGTAAGAAGCGCTATTGGAAGAACAAAAACCCAAAAGAGAACGCTTGAAGCATTAGGATTTAAGAAACTTCACCAAGTTGTAGAACACGAAGCTACTCCTTCTATCTTAGGAATGATAGCTGCAGTTAGTCATTTACTTGAAGTTCAAAAATAATTTTTAACAAAAGAAATTAAAATGAATTTAAATAACATAAAACCTGCTGCAGGATCTACTTTCAATTCAAAAAGAATTGGTAGAGGTCAGGGTACAGGAAAAGGAGGTACTGCTACGAAAGGACATAAAGGTCAGAAAGCTAGAGCTGGTTATTCTCAGAAAATCGGTTTCGAAGGTGGACAGATGCCTTTACAAAGGAGATTACCTAAATTCGGTTTCAAAAACGTAAACAGAAAAGAGTTTAGAGGAGTAAACCTTGATACCATCCAAATTTTAATCGAGAACAAATCCATCACTGGAGATATCACGAAAGAAGTTTTGATCGAGAACGGTTTAGTTTCTAAAAACGAATTAGTGAAAATTATGGGTAGAGGAGAATTGAAATCTGCGGTTTCAATCTCTGCTGACAAGTTCACTAAATCTGCTGAAGAGCTTATTGCTAAAGCAGGTGGAAAAGCAATTACCTTATAATACTTACTAATGAAAGAATTTATACAAACACTCAAAAATATTTGGAGCCTAAAGGAATTAAGAGATAAAATTCTCTTTACGTTAGGTATTATCCTTGTGTATAGATTCGCATCTTATATCTCGCTTCCCGCAATTAACCTTGCAGAAGTGGGAGATCTCTTAGAGCATTATAAAAATCAAGGCGGTAACAAGCAAGGAGCAGGTCTCCTTGGCTTGCTTTCGTCGTTTACGGGGGGAGCTTTCAGCCACGCTTCCGTAATGGCGTTGGGAATCATGCCTTATATTTCTGCTTCTATTATTGTTCAGTTGATGGGAATGGCTATTCCTTATCTTCAGAAACTTCAGAAGGATGGAGAGTCAGGTAGAAATACATTGAATCAAATTACAAGATGGTTAACTATCGGAGTTTGTTTAGTACAGGCACCTTCTTATTTAACTTCTATTACTCAATTATTCTTACCATATGCTCAGTTCTCTTCTGCATACTATGTAGAGCCAAATTCTATCATGTTCTGGTTACCAAGTATTGTTATCCTGGTTGCCGGTTCAGTATTCGCAATGTGGTTGGGTGAGAAAATCACCGACAAAGGTATCGGAAACGGTATCTCTATCCTTATTATGGTGGGGATCCTTTCAAGATTACCGGAAGCATTCGTTCAGGAAATGGCCGTGCAGAACGGAAAAGGAGGGATGGGATCAATCATGATCCTTATTGAAGTAATTTTCTGGATGTTGGTGGTTCTTTTAGCAGTGGTATTATCCGTTGCTGTCAGAAAAATCCCTATCCAGTATGTAAGCAGAGCTCAAGCAAGAGGAGGTGTAAACAGAAATCTTATGCAGGGAGCAAGACAATGGATCCCATTGAAAGTGAATGCTGCTGGTGTAATGCCGATTATCTTTGCTCAGGCATTGATGTTCGTACCAGGATTATTGACCAAATTCGATGAATCCAATACTTTTCTTGCAGGTTTCAAGAATGTTTTTAGCTGGCAGTACAATGTATTGTTCGCGCTATTAATTATTATCTTCTCATTTTTCTATACTGCAATTACAATTCCGGTAAACCAAATGGCTGATGATTTGAAGAGAAATGGAGGTTTAGTACCGAAAGTAAGACCCGGTAAAGAGACAGCTGACTATTTAGATGATATTTTATCAAAAATTACCTTGCCAGGTGCAATATTTTTGTCTATCTTTGCAGTCCTTCCAGCAATAGTGCATGGAAGCTTTGTTCAGACAGATGCGTTTGCCCTATTTTTCGGGGGAACATCACTATTGATTATGGTGGGCGTAATTTTAGATACAGTTCAACAGATTAATACATATCTGCTGAACCATCACTATGATGGCTTAATGCAGTCTAAATTGTCAAGAACGACTGGATATTAATTTATGGCAAAACAAAAACATATTGAACAAGACGGCGTTATCACGGAAGCACTTTCGAACGCCCAGTTCCGTGTAGAGCTGGAGAATGGGCATATACTTATTGCGCATATTTCCGGTAAAATGAGAATGCATTATATTAAACTTTTACCTGGAGACAAGGTAAAACTGGAAATGTCTCCCTATGATTTAACGAAAGGGAGAATTACATTTAGATATTAAACAAATGCCAAATGGAATACCTGTTCCATTTGGCTCTTGTTGAAAAATAAATACTATCAAAATGAAATCGAAAGATTCCATTGGCCAGTAAAAAAAATAAATATTTCAAATGAAAGTTAGAGCATCAATTAAAAAAAGAAGTGCTGATTGCAAGATTGTACGCAGAAAAGGTGTACTGTTTGTAATCAACAAAAAGAACCCAAAATTTAAACAAAGACAAGGCTAACATTAAATTATGGCGAGAATTGCAGGTATTGATTTACCAAAAAACAAAAGAGGTGTTATCGGTTTAACTTACATCTACGGAGTTGGAAGAAGTACTTCTTCCGAAATCCTTAAAGCTGCCGGTATCAGCGAAGACAAGAAAGTCAACGAATGGAATGACGATGAATTGGCTGCAATCAGAACCTATATCTCTGAAAACGTAAAAGTAGAAGGAGAATTGAGATCTGAAGTGCAATTGAACATCAAGAGATTGATGGACATAGGATGCCAACGAGGAATACGTCACAGACTAGGACTACCTTTAAGAGGCCAGAGAACGAAAAACAACTCTAGAACCCGTAAAGGAAAGAGAAAAACTGTTGCTAACAAGAAAAAGGCAAGTAAATAATCGTTAGGAATTATGGCAAAACAAACTAAAGTAGTTAAAAAAAGAAAAGTAAAAGTTGAAGCTATTGGTGAAGCGCATATTCAGGCTTCTTTCAATAACATCATCATTTCTTTAACAAATAAAAACGGAGAAGTTATCTCTTGGGCATCTGCCGGTAAAATGGGTTTCAGAGGTTCTAAAAAGAATACTCCATTTGCTGCTCAAATGGCAGCTGAAAATTGCTCTAATGTTGCTCACGAAGCTGGATTAAGAAGAGTAAAGGTGTATGTGAAAGGTCCTGGTGCAGGTAGAGAATCTGCAATCAGAACAATCCACAATTCAGGAATTGAAGTTAGCGAAATCATTGATGTGACGCCTATGCCGCACAATGGTTGTAGACCACCGAAAAGAAGAAGAGTTTAATTTTTAGAATTTACCCATTATGGCAAGATATATTGGACCTAAAACTAAGATTGCTAGAAAGTTTGGTGCTGCAATCTACGGAGATGATAAAAACTTCGAAAAAAGAAAAAACCAACCGCCAGGACAACATGGTCCTAACAAAAGAAGAGGTGCTAAGAAATCTGAATACGCAATTCAGTTGGCTGAAAAGCAAAAAGCTAAATATACTTATGGTATTTTAGAAAGACAGTTTGCTAACTTATTCGAAAAAGCACACAGAAGCAAAGGAGTAACAGGTGAAGTTCTATTACAGCTTTGTGAATCAAGATTGGATAACGTAGTATACAGATTAGGTTTTGCTAAAACAAGATCTGCTGCTAGACAGTTAACTTCTCACAGACACATCACTGTGAATGGTGAGATCCTTAACATTCCTTCTTATTTAGTAAAAGCAGGTGATGTGATCGCTGTAAGAGAGAAATCTAAATCTCTTGAGGTTGTTACTGATTCATTAGCTTCCAAAGCTAATTATGAGTGGTTACAATTCAACGATGAGAAGAAAGAAGGTACTTTCGTTTCTGCTCCTGAAAGAATCCAGATTCCGGAGGACATCAAGGAACAGCTTATCGTCGAACTTTACTCTAAATAATTTTTTAATCAAATTTTTGCTCAACCCAATAATATGGCAATTTTACAATTCATAAAACCCGATAAAGTAATTTTACTTAACTCTGATGAATTTAAAGGTCAATTCGAATTCAGACCTCTAGAACCAGGTTTCGGGCTTACAATCGGTAATGCTTTGAGAAGAGTGTTGCTTTCTTCTCTGGAAGGATACGCTATTTCATCTATCAAAATAGAAGGTGTAGAGCACGAATTTTCAACTATTCCAGGAGTAATCGAAGATGTTACCGAAATTATTCTTAACCTTAAGCAGGTAAGATTAAAAGCTTCAGCAGAAGGCCAGGCCAACGAGCAGGTAGTTGCTAAAGTTTCAGGTCAGACGGTTATTACTGCTGGTGATTTAGGAAAGTCTATCAACGGATTTGAGGTGTTGAACCCGGATCTTTTGATCTGCAACCTAAACAGTGATGTAACTTTCGAAATTACTTTCAATATTGAAAAAGGTAGAGGATATGTTCCTTCAGAACAGAATAAGTCAAACAATGCTCCTGTAGGAACTATTGCTATTGACTCTATTTTCACGCCAATTAAGAAAGTACAATACAGCATTGAAAATTATCGTGTAGAGCAAAAAACAGACTACGAAAAACTTGTATTAGATATAGAAACTGATGGTTCCATCAGTCCTCAAAATGCTTTAACTGAAGCTTCCAAGATATTAATTTATCACTTCATGCTGTTCTCTGATGAGAGAATCACGCTTGAAACTGAAGCTGTAAAAGCATCTATCCAGTACGATGAAGAAACACTTCACACAAGACAACTTCTTAAGTCTAAACTAGCAGATATGGATCTTTCCGTAAGAGCCCTTAACTGTCTGAAAGCAGCTGAAGTAGAAACTCTTGGAGAATTGGTTTCTTACAGTAAGTCTGATTTGATGAAATTCAGAAATTTTGGTAAAAAATCTTTGACAGAACTAGAAGAATTAGTGCATTCAAAAGGTCTTAACTTCGGTTTCGACGTTGCAAAATATAAGTTAGACGCTGATAAATAATTAATAATGAGACACGGTAAAAAATTCAATCACTTAGGAAGAACAGCTTCTCACAGAAGCGCTTTACTTTCTAATATGGCTTGTTCTCTAATTGAGCATAAAAGAATCAACACTACTGTAGCTAAAGCGAAAGCTTTAAGAGTATATGTTGAGCCTCTATTAACAAAAGCAAAAGAAGATACTACACACAACAGAAGAATAGTATTCTCTTACCTTCAAAATAAATTTGCGGTTGCTGAATTATTCAGAACTGTAGCTCCGAAAATCGCTGAAAGAAACGGTGGTTATACAAGAATCATTAAGACAGGTTTCAGACCAGGTGATGCTGCTGATATGGCTCTTATCGAATTGGTAGATTTCAACGAGCTTTACAACCCGAATGCAGAGGAGAAAAAAGCTACAAGAAGAAGCAGAAGATCAACTGCTACTACTAAAAAAGCTGAAGCAGTAGTTGCTGAAGCTCCTGTAGTAGAAGAAAAAGTAGAAGAAGCTAAAGCTGACACTACTGAAGAAAAAACTGAAGAATAATATTCATTCAGATATATATAAAAAGCCATCCGATCCGGATGGCTTTTTTATTGTTTGTAGTTTAAAAAATTATGCTATTAAAATTGTAATGCTGAAGATTTTAAATGTTTTTCTTATTTCTCTTTTGATATTTGAGTTGTTTTTTATTTTGTATCCCTATTAATTGTAATCTTTCTAATGATGGTTTAAGTTTGGAATATCAATAATGGCAAAATATTTAAAACATATAAATAATGAAAAATCTTAAAAAAATTTCGAAAGAAAAATTGAAAAACCTGAAAGGAGGTGAAGGTAAAGCCTGCTATTGCACAGGAGATAATGGAACTGTTTTTATGGGCTATACTGCCACTGCTGAAGGTTGTTATTATGCATGTACCAAAAGCCTTTCACTTCAGCCAAACTAATAGCAATTAACGATCATATGTACAATTTGTTTTTTTTATTATTAATATCTCTAGTATCTGGGCAAAGCTATCGTTTTGTATACGAATATAAAATGATTCCGGATACCACTAGAAAAGACTCTTTGGTAATAAATTACATGAATCTTGACAGTGATGGAAAGAAATCTTTTTTTTATAATAGTACAAAATACGAAGCAGATTCTACATACAACAGCAGCAAAGATTTTGGAGCTATTCTTAAAACTGAAAGATATGATCATAATTTAATTTATGTTGTAGAAAAGGATTATTCGTTACAAGAGATAAAGTTTTATACAAAATTTGCAAGTGCAGGTCTGGTAATGATTGATAGTGAAATTCCCAAATGGAAATTAGAAAAAGAATTTGAGAAAATTAATAACATGAATTGCCAAAAAGCAAGTTTGAAAAATTATAAGGGGAGAGATTGGGAAGCCTGGTTTACAGCTTATCCTTTAAGTGATGGACCATATAAATTTTATGGGCTACCCGGGCTTATAATACAATTGAGTGATAGTAAAAAAGAACATATTTTTAACTTAATTAAAACTAAAAAAATTCATTCTGTTTTTTCACTTTTACCCAAAAACAGTAAAGTAGTAACTCAGATGGAATATGAGAAATTAATAAAAAATAAAAATTTTAATTTTGATCGCGATGTTGAAAGTTTTACAGCAGATGTAAAAGCTGGCAAAGTAGGAGTTATTATGAAAAACGGATACGCTGCCGATTTTAATTATAACGATTTAAAAAAAAGTAGTAAAACGGGTAAAATAGATGATGAAATTGCAAAAAGACTAAAGGCTACAAGTAATCCTATTGAGATAAGTGCGGATTAAAAAACAAAAACTGCTCAGGAACCTGAACAGTTTTTTTATGCTGAATAACCCGTATTCCAAACTCCGATTAAATCTTCGTTCTCTTCAACTCAATCACATTATTTCCCTGTTCAAGGTGCAGGCTGTCTCCCTTCACTCTTGCAGTCATATCATCTTTTTTGTAGATCGTTTCACCATCCTTGGTTTCCGTTTTTGGAAGTGTGAACGTCTTTTTGTTGCTGGTAATGGCAACGTTGCTGTCCTCTGGATCATTTTTGAATACTACCTTCACCAGAGATCCGTCTGTTGCTTTATAAACGAAATCTGTTTTTGTTACTCTTTTCCCGTTCACTTCAATCGTTGAGGAGCTTTGGGTTGCAGAATCAATTTTACCATTGCTATCTGTGATCACAGTTTCAGAGCTATCCGTTTTAAGTACGCTTTTGTTTCCGCTTTCACCTGATTTTTTACAGCTGATAACAGTTATTGCAAGTACGGCATTCAGTACGATGAGACTTTTTTTCATGATTTTTTAAGTTTAATATGGAGCTTAAATTTTATTCTTTAATTTTACAAAAATCATGCTATAATATGAAATCTTTCTGTCATTATTTATACATAATTATTTTCTTTTTCACGGTTAATGTAATGCATTCTCAGAAAAGGAATTTTGAAATCAAGGACAGCCATTTTTTATTGAATGGAAAACCTTTTACCATCTATTCCGGAGAGATGCATTATCCAAGAGTTCCGTCAGAATATTGGAAGCACCGGCTGCAAATGATGAAAGCTATGGGACTCAATACCGTCACCACCTATGTTTTTTGGAATTATCACGAAGAATCGCCAGGAAAATGGAGCTTTTCAGGGGAAAAAGATTTGAAAAAGTTTATTAAAACAGCACAGGAAGTAGGTTTGTATGTGATTATCCGTCCGGGGCCATATGTTTGTGCAGAATGGGAATTCGGCGGGTACCCGTGGTGGCTGCAGAAAAATAAGAATTTAGAAATAAGAACAGATAATGAGGCTTTTTTGAAGCAGTGCGAAAGCTATATCAATGAATTGGCGAAACAGATTATTCCCCTGCAGATTAATAATGGCGGCCCGGTTATTATGGTTCAGGCTGAAAATGAATTCGGGTCTTATGTTGCCCAACGGAAAGATATCTCATTGGAACAGCACAGAACATACAGCCATAAAATAAAAGATTTGCTGGTGAAATCAGGATTATCCGTTCCTTTTTTTACATCAGATGGCAGCTCTTTGTTTAAAGGAGGTTCCATTGATGGTGCTTTGCCCACAGCTAACGGAGAAAGTGATATCGAAGTGCTGAAAAAAGTAATCAATGAATACCATGGGGGTAAAGGTCCGTACATGGTGGCAGAATATTATCCCGGCTGGCTTGATCACTGGGCAGAACCCTTTCCTAAAGTTTCTACCGAAGAGGTTGTGAAACAATCTGAGCTGTATATCAAAAATGGCGTTTCTTTCAATTATTATATGATTCACGGAGGAACGAATTTTGGTTTTACCAGCGGAGCCAATTACGATAAAGATCATGATATCCAGCCGGACATGACAAGCTACGATTATGATGCACCTATCACGGAAGCTGGCTGGGCAACTCCGAAATACAATGCTTTAAGAAAAATATTTCAGAAAATTAATAAGGAAAAGCTTCCTGAAGTCCCAAAAGCTCCCAAAATAATCACTTTTAAAAACATACAGTTTTCCAAAACGGCTGCTTTATTTGATCTGATTAAAAAGCAAAGCCCGGTCAAGGCAGACCAACCCCGGACTTTTGAAGATCTTGGTTTGGGGCATGGTTATGTTCTTTACCGCAGAAAATTTGAAAAAAACGAAAAGGGAAAGCTTGAAATAAAAGGGTTGAGAGATTACGCTAATATTTATGTAAACGGAGTCTGGAAAGGCGAACTGAACCGTTATTATAAAAAATATGATCTGGATATTGACATCAGATCGGGAGACGTTCTGGATATCCTTGTCGAAAATATGGGAAGGATCAATTATGGAGCACAAATTGTTCATAACCTCAAAGGAATTATAAGTCCTGTAACCATCAGTGAGAAAGAAATTGTCCGGAATTGGGAAATGTTTCCTTTACCCTTTGATAAAATGCCTGAGATTACGGCAAATTCAAAATCTATAGCTTTAAAAACACCGGTTATAAAAGAAGCTCATTTCCATCTTAATGAGACCGGAGATACTTTTCTTGATATGAGAAACTTCGGAAAAGGAATTGTTTTTGTGAACGGAAGGAATATAGGACGATACTGGAGTAAAGTAGGGCCGCAGTTAACGCTTTATGTTCCCGGGGTCTGGCTGAAGAAAGGGAAAAATACCATTCAGGTTTTTGAACAGATCAATGATCAAGATATTCAGGAAATAAGCAGTATTGATACACCTATTCTTGATCAGCTTGTAAAATAAGTTTTTATTCTAACCCTTACTCAACACATATGCGTCTCTGTTTTTCAGGGACGTTTTTATTTTATGGTTAAGAAAGGATAAGTTTAAAATTAACCTGAGTTCAGGATAAGGCATTTTCGTTTATATAATAGGGACAGGAAGTCAGAGGTTGGAAGAGGGAAGGTATTGAAGTCCAAAGCAAATACATCGCTGCTGTTTTTAATTATTTTTTTAATCTGCTTCAACAAATTTAAAGGCAGCTGTTGAATAGTATTGTCTGGAAGTAACTTCCATCCTCCCTCTTCCAGCTTCCTGCCCTTTAGTCTTAACTTCTTATCCCGGATTTTTAAATTAATATTAATTGTTTTTGAATTGACTGATAAAATCTAAAAAAAATGTTAAATTTAATGGTAATAAAAACAAACCAATAACCCTGAACTCAAGTCTTTAAATTACACAAAAGTGTAATTGTTTCCGCCTTGTTTTCTACCGAAATTTGTCTTAAACAAAAAAACAATGAGCATTTCCATAGCCATAGTAGAAGACGAAAAGAACTACAACAATGCGTTGAAGAAGGTTATCAATTATCAGGATGATATGAGGGTGGCTGCCCAGTTCTTCGACGGGAATGATGCCCTGAAAAATCTTCCCGCTATTGCCCCGGATGTTGTCATGATGGATATTCAGCTGCAGGATATGCTCGGCATAGAAATCATCGAAAAACTCAGAAAAGATATGCCGAAAACGCAGTTCATCATGTGTACCAGCTTTGAAGATGATGAAAAGATTTTCAATTCCCTGAAAGCCGGAGCTATGGGCTACCTGATCAAAGGAGAAAGTATGGAGAGGATCCTGTCTTCCATCCGTGATGTCTACAACGGAGGTGCACCCATGAGTCTTTCCATAGCACGAAGAGTATTAAGCCACTTCGAAAAAAAGCTCCCGGAAACCAAAGACTTTGATGACCTTACCGAGCGCGAAAAGGAAATTCTTGAGCTTCTTTCACAGGGACTTCTTTACAAAGAAATTGCCGATAAGAAATTCATCAGCATTGATACCGTAAAAAAACATGTAGGAAATATCTACCGAAAGCTGCACGTGAGCAATAAGGTAGAAGCTATAAATAAATTTAACCATTTTAAAAACTAAAAAACTAAAAGCTATGGAAACATTAGAAGAAGATTTCAATTGCTCAGTGGAAGCATTTATCATTTCTTTAGAAAAATCTGGAGAAATAGACGATTTAAATAATAAAGAACATCTTACTGAATATGAGATGCGTGTGAAGAAATATATTAATGATAGAAGTATGAAATATGCTTTTACAGATCCTATAAAAGATAGTAAATTTTCCACGGACAGAGCGAATTTTATTAGTCTTTTACCAGGAATACAGTCTCCATTATCTGTTAACTTTAATATGTTTGAAACGCTTGTTACAGATCATTTAGGTGCAGGCTATGTCGATATGAAGATATCTTTTATGGAACTACCTTCATTAGAAATCACTAAAATTTTGGAAGCAGCACCACAGGAAAGCGAAGCTTTAGCAAGCCGTGAAGGTCATCTGTATGCAGTAGTTTCTTTTATAGCTGATGCTTCGTCTGATCTGCTGGATGCCACATATGCTGTGTTTAATGTATCCCAGCCTTATCATATCCCCTCAGCTAATCTGAACACTTATTGCATAAATTTTCAGGCTAGTGCTTTGGGAATAAGAATTAGAAATGCTTCTACGAGTAATTATGTTCCATGCTGCCAAAAATATGATCTCCGCAAGGTGAAGAAGTACACTGACAGAATAAGACAATATCTAGGAGGCTGTAAAGAAAAGACTGTAGAAAATATTGATTTTGAATTGTGTTTTGGAGAGAGAAAACATGTTACACGTGGAACGATACAATCTTTTTATTTGGCTTCAATACCTTCAGATAACACCAAGGCGCAGTTGACAGCCCATTTTCCTTATTATGATCAGGGCAGTCTGGAACCATAAAAATGTTGATAACTATTTACTATATTATCTCTTTTATTGTTTTAATAAAAGCAGCCATAGTTTTGGGGAGAAAAAAGTTTTCTTCCCAAGACTATTTCTTTTTTTTCCTGCTTATTAATTTTGGAGTGGATTTTTTTTCGGAACTGAATATTATTAGTTCCAAATCTATCCAGTATAATTATTTGAATTTATTCAATATTCTTTACTTTACCTGTTTTTATTATTTGAATGTGAAAAGCAGAAAAATGGTTATCGGAATGATTACCATTACTTTGATTGGAATACTTTTTAATCCCGGACTATTTTATTTAGATAAATATAGCTTAAGTTTTGCCATTCTTTATTGCATTACCAATATTATACAGGTGCTCTATTGGTGTGGTTATAAATTAAACAATATCAACGAATCTAAAATTACAGATGATCCGGTTTTCTGGATATCATCTTCTATACTTTTATGGAGCTGTTTTTTTATTTTTAGAACTACACCGATGTATCTGCTGAATGAAATAGATAAACCATTTCTGCATTTACTGAAACAGCTGCTGAATGTAATTAATATTATCAGCAGCATATTATTTTATATAGCTTTACACAAATACAATATGATGAACAAAAAATGAAATCTTTACCGTCCGAAATAAAACTTATTTTTTTAATTGCATTGCTTTTGGTGATACTTTTGGCTGCTTTTACAATTTTTGTAGTCTTAATGTACAATAGAAAGCAACTTTTATATTTTAAAGAACAACAGCTCAATGAAGCAGAACACCAAAATCAGCTCCTCCAGAAAGAACTCGAAAAGCAGAGATCCATTGAGATAGAAAGAGAACGCATTTCCCACGACATGCATGATGACCTTGGAGCCGGAATTTCAGCACTGAAACTCCAGGCAGAATTCTTAAAACAGAAAGCTGATAATGATGATCTGCAGAATGATATCGATGAACTTCTGAAAACCTCGGAAGAAATGAACCTTTCCATGCGCGAAATGCTGTGGAGTCTGAACTCAGGAAATGATACCCTTGGAAGTTTTATAGATTATGCCATACAATATGCGGATAACTTTTTGAAAAAAACCAAAATAAAACTCTGGTCCGAAAGCGTAGATATTATTTCAGATACTTCAATTTCCACAGAAATGAGACGGAATATGTTCTTGTGCCTTAAAGAAAGCCTGAACAATGCCTACAAGCACAGCCAGTCCAGTCAGCTGAGGCTCTCATTTACTCAGACAGGTAAAGAATTTGTAATGAGGGTTTCAGATAATGGAATAGGGATTAATAGCGAAAAACCGGAAGGAAACGGTCTCAGGAACATGAAGCGTCGTATGCAGGAGCAGAACGGTGTATGTCATATTTTCTCTGAAGGGGTAGGGACAGAGGTTGTTTTCAGTATTTTACTTTTTAAAAAATGTTTATAAGGCATCACTGAAAACAGGTCTCTGTATTCACCTTTTATGTCTTAAAAAAGAATTTAAAACCACGACAACTGTGGATACTCTTATCAAAAATTTTATTTACATTTGAAAGTAAACCCCAAAACAGATAATATGGAAGCACAAATTGTATCAAGAGATCTAAGCAATCATAAAATAAGCTTGGATTTGATGACAAAAATGAGGAATGCATTTTTAGAATCTGATTTAGTACAAAGTGAGAGTCTGAATAAGAATTTTTCTCTATCTCAGAAGTGCCTCGAATTTATTAAGTCACATAAGGAATGTGAAGAACTTATTTTAGAACTTACTGAAATCAAAGGAGAGATAGAACTTTTAGTGAGTTTAGATAGAAAATCTGAAATTAGGTATAGTTTATTTAATGTAGCATTTCCGGTAGAAATCCAGAACAATGAATATAATATTTATAAGGAAAATTTTGAAAAAAATATTTCTGTAACATTAGATAATTTTATTTTTGGAGCAACTCACGGCTTAAAAAATAGAAATACAAGAAAAATTTTTCTTCCCAGAGACCTTTTCATAAATGATGCTCAGGTAGTATTATTACCCGCATTAGTTACTCTTTTTGATATGGGAGATGAGTATGAGTTAAAATATTTTCAACAACTTACTTATATTATCAATATAAAACCTAATAATACCTTTGAGATGGAAGAATGGTTTGATCGGAATGGGTTATGTCCTCCGGGTTGTTAATATTATCCATAGAGATGAAGCAGAATGTGTTTTATGTCTAAAGGGTCAGGAACGGAAGTCGTTTTCCGGATTTTATTGTAGAAAAAGAAAATAATTATAGAGCCAGCATCACTGAAAAGTGGTGCTTTTTTGTTTCTATAATCACCCCTTTGTGTAATTGACATGCTTCTTTTTAAAGCTGAAAT
The DNA here is from genome assembly GCF_016745235.1 of Chryseobacterium endalhagicum. Classification (GTDB taxonomy): domain Bacteria; phylum Bacteroidota; class Bacteroidia; order Flavobacteriales; family Weeksellaceae; genus Chryseobacterium; species Chryseobacterium endalhagicum. Next base: position 1,008,997 of record NZ_JAELVM010000002.1, read on the forward strand.
TTGAATCATAAAACTAATAGCCATGAAAACTAAAAAAGATCAATTAGCAAGAATTATAAACACACAGGCCCAACTGCTCAATTTCAAAATTATGGAACTGCAGATGAGCAGTGCTATATCTGCTGCACAGGAGAGCGACAGCAGATATGTTGCCGCTAAAAATTTAAGGCTTCCCTCTGATGAATCTCCAGTCACTGTCTCAATTTATTTTGGAGGAGAAGGACAAGCCGGAACTTCTACTTTTAAAATATTGAGAACCAATCAGCCTAGTAAATCTATTAAAGTATCAACAGATAATATTTTAATAGGAACGTGTAATGAACTGATCGGGAATGTTCTGAGCATAGAATCCATGATACAGGATCTAAGCACAGATAGTGATAAAACGATTCTGACTGTAAAGATCAGACAAAATGGAACAATTATTTATAATGACACACACACTTCTGAAGTGAAGAATCAAGGGGAAGTTTCGTCATATACACATCATATTACCTTCTATTAAAAAAACATCATGAAAACACTAAAATTGAGTTTTGTATTAATACTTCTGGTATTTCATCATTTTTGTTCTGCACAGGAAGAAAAAGGAATTGATCTGGATGTATTAAGAGCTCAGGCATCTCCAGGAGCTAACCTTTTAGGAATTGCCAATTCTGATATTGAAAAGCCTACAGATCTGAAAAGTATAATGGTTTCCTTAAGAGAAGGGACAAGTAATTTTTCCAGTCTGCCGACTTCATTTGCGATTGACCTGGCCCCCTTTAAACTGAGTGGGAAATATCAGGATTTAAGAACCGATTCCAACTTTTTGACAACATTTAAACAGACATTTGTGACTTCCCTTGCTTTTAAAGGGATAGCAGAAGATGAAGAACAGAATATTGAAGAAAAATCGAGGCTGGGCTTTGGGATAAAGTTCTCTATTAAAAGAGGGAAGTATAGTGATGAGACTATGAAAGGCCTGGAGAAAATTCATGAAGTCCACAAAATCTTACAAAAACAAAGAATTGATAGTAGTGAAAGAGATCCAGAATTAGAAGAACTTGATAGGATTAACAGCTCTCTATTGCAGAAAAAAATACTTTTGGAAGATGCCGGTAAAAAAGATACCCCGGAATATAAATATTTAGAAAAACTACTCGAAGAGATTGAAGTCAAAATAAAGGATTATCATAAAAATAAAAAAGATGATAAAGAGAAAATACAGCAAATAACAAAAATAGCTCAGGATATTAAATTAGAGCGCTACGGCTATTTTCTCGACATGTCAATGGGAACGGTATTAGATTTTAGAAATAATAAATTTAATAATACACAAATTACCAAAATGGGAGCTTGGCTTACCGGTGGTTATAACTGGGAGAAGCATCCTTCAACCCTGATTTTCATGGCAAGATATTTATACAATCCTGAAACGCCGTTAGCAAACCCTGAACTGAAAAAAGAAAATCTGCATACTTTGGATATGGGGTCCAGACTTGTATTCAAACTGTTTGATGAAAAATTTCTTTTGAGTGGAGAGTGTATCTACAGAAGTATTTTAAATAAATCCGATTTTGAATCGTCCTGGAAATACCTCCTTAATTTTGAATACGAACTGGCGAAAAACCAAAGACTCACTTTCTCGTTCGGAAGGAATTTTGAGGGAGAATATGAGAAAAAAGGAAATCTCATCGTTGCACTCAATTTATTGGTGGGATTAGGTAAATTTAAATTGTAACACAGACAGGTAATTAAATATATTTCCAGATTCTCCAAATTATAAAAAACTTTGGAGAATTTTTGATTTATTACCAAATATTAAAGCCCACTTTTTTCATCAGGTTAGTTTTTTCATTAAATTTGTGATCAAGTATAATTATTAATAAAACAGCCTGAAGCGATCGCGGATGGGTTAAAACTAAACAATATGAGTGCAATTTCTTTCATAGAAGCGAGACAAATTTTGGATTCCAGAGGTAATCCTACCATTGAAGTAGATGTATTTACGGAAAGCGGAGCCATGGGACGTGCTGCGGTACCTTCAGGGGCATCTACAGGTGAACATGAGGCAGTGGAATTACGTGACGGTGGTTCGGATTATATGGGAAAAGGAGTCCTGAAAGCTGTTGAAAATGTAAAAGAAGTCATTGCAGAAAACTTAATCGGGCAGCCGGTTTTTGAGCAAAACTTTATCGATCAGATTATGATTGATCTTGATGGAACTCCGAACAAGGGAAACCTGGGTGCTAATGCAATTTTAGGCGTTTCTTTGGCTGTAGCCAGAGCTGCTGCTGCTGAATTAAGAATGCCTTTGTATAAATATGTAGGAGGAGTGAATGCCAATACACTTCCTGTTCCTATGATGAATGTAATCAATGGTGGTTCTCACTCCGATGCCCCTATTGCATTCCAAGAGTTTATGATCATGCCGGTAAAGGCGGATTCTTTTTCTCACGCCTTAAGAAAAGGAACTGAGATTTTCCACAACCTGAAATCTATTCTTCATTCAAGAGGTCTTTCTACTGCGGTAGGAGACGAAGGAGGTTTTGCTCCTACTTTCAAAGGAACTGAAGATGCATTGGATACTTTGCTTCAGGCTATTGAAAAAGCAGGGTATAAGCCGGGTGATGACATCATGTTGGCTCTTGACTGTGCGGCTTCAGAATTTTACAAAGACGGAATTTACGATTACAGAAAATTCCAGACTGCTGATGCAGCTCAATTCTCCAGCAGCGAGCAGGTTTCTTACCTTGCTGAATTAGCAGCTAAATACCCTATCATCTCTATCGAAGACGGAATGCAGGAAAATGACTGGGAAGGTTGGAAAATGCTTACCGATAAAATCGGAGACAGAGTACAGCTTGTAGGGGACGATTTATTCGTAACCAATGTAGAAAGACTGTCAAGAGGAGTAAAAGAAGGTATCGCCAATTCCATCCTTGTAAAAGTAAACCAGATTGGTTCTCTTACAGAAACAATGGATGCTGTACAGATGGCTCAGAATAACAAATTCACTTCAGTAATGTCTCACAGGTCCGGAGAAACTGAAGATTCTACGATTGCAGATCTGGCAGTAGCAATGAACTGCGGACAGATCAAAACAGGATCGGCTTCAAGATCAGACAGAATGGCGAAATACAACCAACTGTTGAGAATTGAAGAGGCTTTGGGTGATACGGCTTTTTTCCCAGGTTTAGATGCATTTAAAATCAAAAGATAATTGAATTTATAAATAACGGCAAGCGATAATTTTTGTTTGCCGTATTTTATAATTAGTAGTATATTTAGAAACAAAATAAATAAATAATGTCAGACAACAAAGTAATATTGAATTACGACGGTAATTCATATGAATATCCAATCGTGGATAGTACTATCGGAGACAGAGGGATTGATATTTCGAAATTAAGAGACCAGACAGGTTTAATCACTCTGGATTTAGGTTACAAAAACACAGGAGCTACCCTTAGCGACATCACTTACTTAGACGGAGATAAAGGAGAATTATTCTACAGAGGTTATCCAATCGAACAGATTGCTGAGAAATCTAACTTCACAGAAGTAATGTATCTTTTATTACATGGGGAATTACCTAATAAGGACCAATTCAGTTCTTTCAACAACAATATCAAAAAATATAACTTTATAGCAGAGGAGATGAAAAAAATCATCGATGCTTTCCCTCGTTCTGCTCACCCTATGGGAGTTTTATCTTCTTTAACTTCCGCTTTAACTGCTTTTAACCCTAAAGCCGTTAACGTAAACTCTAAAGAAGAAATGGACCACGCTGCAGAATTGATGATTGCTAAGTTCTCTCACCTTTGCGCATGGACCTACAGAAAAACTCAGGGTCTTCCGCTTAACCACGGAGACAACAGCCTGAACTACGTAGAAAACTTCTACAAAATGGCTTTCAGATTACCAAACGAAGAATTTGAAGTTAATCCGGTTATTGTAGATGCTCTTGATAAATTATTAATCCTTCACGCTGACCACGAGCAAAACTGTTCTACTTCTACTGTAAGAATGGTAGGTTCAGCTCACACAGGTCTTTTCGCTTCTATTTCTGCGGGTGTTTCTGCACTTTGGGGTCCTCTTCACGGAGGGGCTAACCAGGCTGTAATCGAAATGCTTGAATTGATCGAAAAAGATGGTGGAGACGTTAACAAGTGGGTAGCTAAAGCAAAAGATAAAAACGACAGCTTCCGTCTAATGGGCTTCGGACACAGAGTTTACAAAAACTTTGACCCAAGAGCGAAGATCATTAAAAAAGCAGCTGATGATATCCTTAACGCACTAGGTATTCAGGATAAAGCCCTTGACATTGCTATGCAGTTGGAAAGAGTAGCTCTTGAAGACGAATACTTCGTAGAAAGAAAACTATATCCAAACGTAGATTTCTATTCAGGTATTATCTACAGAGCGTTAGGAATTCCTACAGAAATGTTCACCGTAATGTTTGCATTAGGAAGACTACCGGGATGGATTTCTCAGTGGAAAGAAATGAGAATCAAAGGAGATCCTATCGGAAGACCAAGACAGGTTTACCAGGGGGCTCAGAAAAGAGACTATATTGATATTACAAACAGATAATCCCTGTTTTTATCATAAACAAAATCCCAAAGCTTGCTTTGGGATTTTTTATTGTTATTTTTATCATGAGATTCAATAGGAATGGGCTTTAGCCCATTTACTTAATAAATCAAAAATCCACTGGCTTTAGCCTAAACATGATATGAAGATTTATTGATTAAACGGAGAGTTAATAACGCTGTAAAGTACAAAAAAACCTGCTTGAGAAAGCAGGTAGTAATTATTCGTTATGGGCAAACGCAGTTTCCACAAGTCCAGATTCTGCAGCTTCCGTCGTCATTCCACTCGCAGCAGTATCTCGGTCTGTTGATGCCACCTCCTACGATTGCTTTTTGTTGTTCTCTTCCTAATTTTTGTGCATTTTTCAGCACTGGATTTTTCTTGTTCATGATTTTGATTTTTTGATGTTAATAGTAAAGTTTAATTTTATAATTCAGCTGAAATTATATCACTAATATAGGAATTTATTTTTAATTCTAATCAAATATTATGTTTGTATGTAGATGGAAAATAGGAGGTTGTAGATGAATTGGCAGGATGGTTTTTATTGGAAATAATAAAAAAATAAACCCTGCTTGCAAAAACAGAGCTTATTTTTTATGATGAATACTGATCGACTCGCTTAAACTGGTTTGAGAGTGATCTGATAGAGAACATGTGTGCCTGAATGGATTGCTTTTAGTCGTATGTTGGCGTGTGGCAATGATACATTTATTTCATTTCCATTATTGGCAGATAATATCTGTGCATCATTGAAAGTATACACAAATGCAATAGGAAATCCAGTTGTATCACCCCATATAACCTTTAAATGAAACAGTTCAAATGACTGAGATTTATTCGGATTGGGAGTTGGAGCCAAGAGGTAAGCAACCGTTGCACTATTAGCAATATGATTACTTACAAGAACAGGAGTTGTCTGACTAGAGGGAACTGGAGCGTAAATAAAGTTATGCCGATTATAGTCCGCTTCTACTTTTATAGATATAGGCGCAGGATTTAAATTACCTGTCTGTCCGACGTATTTAACGCTAAAAGAATTCTGGGCAAATAAACTGGTTACTGATACCACTGTCAATAAAACAGTTAATAAAAAGGTAAGGTTTTTCTTCATAATAATAAGATTTAAAATTAATTAATACTGCTAATGTAGTAGTCACCAGAAAGTAAAACCAGTTATATTAAGTAAGCGCGTATACTTTAGCAATAAGCGCGTGCAGCCAAATTATAAGTGAGTATCGCATGGTGGTATTTTCTGCATTTATTGTATTATGCGGATAAAATAACTGTAAATAAAACCTTCCTTAGAGTAACCGGAATATCGGATAAAATTATGTGGATAAAGCAATTCAAAAGTTTTCCAGATAGAGACCTTTACCTATATTTGTAGTATTGCATAAATCTTTATGAGACTAAACATTAAAAACGAAACGGGCAGGCTGAAATCAGTTGTTCTAGGCCAGCCTAATTCAATGGGAGCCGTTCCCACACTGGAGGAAAGCTATGACGCCAAGTCCTATTACTCCATCGAACACAATATGTATCCTAAAGAAGAGGATATCATCAACGAAATGAATGCCTTTGAAGCGGTATTGAAAAAATATGATGTAGAAGTACTTCGCCCAAGCATTATTAAAGATTACAATCAGGTTTTTTCTAGAGATGTGGCTTTTGTGATCGACGATAAAATGATCATTTCAAACGTGATCGCAGACCGGGCAGACGAGCAGGATGCCTATAAAAAAGTTTTTGAAAAAGTAGCGTGGAGAAAAATCATCAACCTTCCGGAAACAGCCCACATTGAAGGCGGAGACGTAATCGTATGGGATGATTTCCTTTTTATAGGAACGTGCTTCAGTGAAGATTACAGAAACTATAAAACAGCAAGAACCAACGAATACGCTATTGAGATTTTAAAAGAATACTTTCCGAAGAAGAGAATCATTGATCTTGAATTGAAGAAAAATGACAAAATTCCATTTGAAGGAATCTTACATCTGGACTGTACATTCAATCCGGTAGGGAAGGACAAGTGCCTGATTTATAAAAACGGATTTGTAGATGAAAGCGATTACCGCCTGATCATTGATATTTTCGGGGAAGAAAACTGTTTCCATCTTAATGATGAGGAAATGTTTGAAATGTTCCCGAATATTTTCTCCATTTCTCCCGAAGTTGTGGTATCAGACAAAACATTCACAAGAATGAACAACCACCTGAGAAACGAATGGGGAATGACCGTAGAAGAAATTCCTTACAGAGAAATCTCCAAAATGGGAGGATTGTTGAGATGCTCTACAATGCCATTGGTACGAGAGTAATTGAGTCGGAGAGTTGTAGAGTGAGAGTGTTGGTGAGAGTTTAAATGTATTTTTAATCTTAAATAATCAAATTATGTCAGTGATTAAATTTCATCAGGACTTAAAAGTTTTTCAAAAATCTTTTGAAACGGCACAGGAAATTTATGAACTCTCAAAATCCTTTCCTAAAGAAGAACTCTATTCTCTTACCGATCAGATCAGAAGATCATCAAGATCAGTCTCAGCTAATATTAGTGAGGCGTGGGGAAAAAGAAAATATGAAAGATCCTTTATTGCGAAGCTAACAGATTCTGAAGGCGAAGCAAGAGAAACCCAAACCTGGCTTCAGTTTGCTCTGGCTTGTGAGTATATCAATGATGAACAGTTTGGAAAATTACATAATGAATATAATCAAATCATAGGAATGTTAGTTATTATGATAGGGCAATCAGAAAAATGGTGTTCATTTTCGTCACTCAATAAAGAGGATGATCATTTGTATCACGACTGATATACTCTCAAACGCTCATACACTAACACCCTCAAACTTATACATAATGCAGACAACAGATACCGTATTAATGATAGAGCCGATTGCATTCGGTTATAACGCTGAAACAGCAAAAAACAATTATTTTCAGATTGAACAGAAAGATCTGGATGTTCAGTCTAAAGCTTTGGCAGAATTCAACACTTTTGTGGGAAAACTTAGAAGCAAGGGAATTAATGTGATCACCATAAAAGATACCCTGGACCCTCATACACCGGATTCTATCTTCCCGAATAACTGGGTGAGCTTCCACAAAGACGGAAAAGTGGTTCTTTATCCTATGTTTGCTTCCAACAGAAGAGTGGAAAGAAGAGAAGATATTCTTGAAAGCATCGAAAATCAGGGATTTCAGGTGGCAGAAATTGATGACTGGTCATTTTCTGAAACGCAGGGACATTTCCTGGAAGGAACGGGAAGTATGATCTTCGACCACGATAATAAAATTGCTTACGGTTCCGTTTCCTTGAGGCTTGATGAAAATTTGTTCAGAGAATTCTGCAAAAAATATGACTTTACGCCCGTAGTTTTCCATTCTTACCAGACGGTAGGAACAGAAAGGCTGCCTATTTACCACACCAACGTGATGATGTGTGTTGCAGACAAATTTGTGGTCATCTGCCTTGATTGTATCGATGAGGAACTGGAAAGAGAAAAAGTTATTGAAACCATTAAAAACTCAGGCAAAGAAATCATTGAAATTTCAGAAGAGCAGATGCAGCAGTTTGCCGGGAATATGCTTCAGGTTCAGAATAAAGATGGGGAGAAGTTTTTGGTGATGAGCCAGACGGCTTACCAGTCTTTAGATCCGGAGCAGGTGGCAGCTATAGAAAAATACTGTGAGATTATTTATTCAGACCTGAATACCATTGAAGTCAATGGTGGAGGAAGCGCAAGATGTATGCTTGCTGAGGTTTTCCTACCAAAAAAATAAAAAAAATTCTTCGGGAATTAGCCATGGTGTGAGTCTATTATTTTTTAAAATTATCGAAATTAGGATCTTCCATCATCTTCATCTAATTCTTGTCCTGAATTCAGTTTAAATTATATTTCCGGCCCTGTCTCAGAGCCGGAATTTTTTTTGCCCCGTTTCATTTATTCAAATTGAGACAAAAGACAAAAAAGTTACTTAAATTTGTTCCTTAAGCTAAAATTATGAAGATGCAGCAGTATTTTTTATCATTCGCTGTTCTGTTGGGCATATTCGTTGGAGCCCAGCAGAAAACATTTTGTAACCCAATCAACATCGATTATGGCTATACGCCTTTCGAAGTATTTTCCAAACAAGGGAAGCACCGTGCTACAGCAGATCCGGTGATCGTTAATTTTAAAAATAAATTATTCCTTTTCTCTACCAATCAGGAAGGATACTGGTACAGTGATGATATGCTGGACTGGAAATTTGTGAAAAGAAAATTTCTCAGAGACAATAAATACATCCATGATCTGAATGCTCCGGCGGTTTGGGCCATGAAAGATACACTCTACGTGTACGGATCTACCTGGGAACAGGATTTCCCGATCTGGAAAAGTACCAATCCTACCAAAGATGACTGGAAAATTGCAGTGGATACCCTGAAAGTTGGAGCCTGGGATCCGGCATTCCATTATGATGAAGATAAAAATAAACTTTATCTGTACTGGGGTTCCAGTAATGAATGGCCGCTGCTGGGAACTGAAGTGAAAGTGAAAAACCTGCAGTCAGAAGGATTTACAAAACCTATTATCAGGCTCAAGCCTGAGGACCATGGCTGGGAAAGATTTGGAGAATATAATGACAATGTTTTCCTGCAGCCGTTTGTAGAAGGAGCCTGGATGACTAAACATAACGGGAAATACTATATGCAGTACGGAGCTCCTGCCACAGAGTTCAGCGGATACTCTGACGGAGTGTATGTCAGCAAAAATCCTCTCGAAGGGTTCGAATACCAGCAGCACAATCCCTTTTCCTATAAACCCGGAGGTTTTGCAAGAGGAGCGGGGCATGGAGCCACTTTTGAAGATAATTATAAAAACTGGTGGCACGTTTCAACGATTTTTATTTCCACTAAAAATAATTTCGAGCGCAGGCTTGGGATCTGGCCGGCAGGGTTTGATAAAGACGATGTAATGTACACCAATACGGCTTATGGAGATTACCCGACCTTCCTTCCTCAATTTGCACAGGGGAAAGATTTCTCAAAAGGTCTTTTTGCGGGCTGGATGCTTCTGAATTACAATAAACCCGTTCAGGTTTCCTCTACTTTAGGAGGATACCAGCCGAATCTGGCGGTAGATGAAGACATCAAAACATATTGGAGTGCCAAAACCGGAAATTCCGGAGAATGGTTCCAGACTGATTTGGGAGAAATTTCCACCATTAATGCCATTCAGATCAATTATGCCGATCAGGATGCCGAATTTATGGGTAAAACACTGGGCAAAATGCATCAGTATAAAATCTACGGGTCCAATGACGGAAAGAAATGGACCGTTGTTGTGGATAAAAGCAAAAACACCAAAGATGTTCCGCACGATTATGTAGAGTTTGAAAAACCGGCTAAGGCAAGATTCCTGAAAATGGAAAACCTGAAAATGCCTACCGGAAAATTTGCGTTAAGCGGTTTCAGGGTATTCGGGAAAGGAGCGGGAGAAAAGCCTAAGAAAGTGGAAGGATTCGTTCCTTTACGGGCAGAACCTAAGAAGTTCGGTGAAAGAAGAAGCATCTGGATGAAATGGCAGCAGAACCAGGACGCAGATGGATACGTGATCTATTGGGGAAAATCTCCTGATAAATTATACGGAAGCATCATGGTGTACGGAAAGAATGAATATTTCTTCACAGGAGCCGACAGAGCCGATGCATACTACTTCCAGATTGAAGCTTTCAATGCGAATGGACTTTCGGAAAGAACGGAGGCTGTAAAATCGGAATAAGAATATAGATAAAAGATAAAAGATAAAAGATAAAAGATAAAAGATAAAAGATAATTTTGCCATATCAGTCTGATCTGTATGAGCTCTCAGAACTTTAAATCAGAATAGAAATAAACGCTTTGAAATTTTTCAGGGCGTTTATTTTTTATCAATCCGTTTCAGGAAAGCTTCTATTTTCTTGATCAGGAATTCATCATTCGGAGCTTTGTCCCAGTCCAGATGCCCGCCATTGAATTCATAAGTATTGTGTAAGACTTTATATTGAGTGAAAGCAGCATTTAATGTTTTCATTTGTGATAAAGGAATCACCCGGTCCCTGTTGCCATAATAAGAAAGAGTAGGAGCAGAAAGAGAATCGATCCAGCTGACCGGGCTTGCCAATGTTGTGGCAGACATTCCGGCGGGAACAGATTTAGGGTCTACCAGATAGTTTTTAACGAAAGAATAATCCTGAAAGGTTTCAAATCCGGGATCGGAAAGATCAGAAGGTCCTACAATATTCACGACAGCTTTTACCCTTTTTTGAGTGTCAAAATGATAAGCGTACATCATAGAAAGGTGTCCTCCTGCACTATTGCCGAAAACGATCAGCCGCGGGCTGTAGTTGAGTTTTTTCTCCAGATAGCGTACGGCATATTCAATATCATCCGTTTGGTTGGGAATACCGTTTTTTGTTGAGGTAGCCAGCCTGTAATTGATATTCGCAAAAATATGATCCGGGAATTTCTGCATCATGGAAAGCGTAAAAAAAGTAAGCTGTGACTTATCGCCGCGACGCCAGCCTCCACCGTGAATCATGATAAAAGCCTCTCTTTTTTTTGAGGTTTGCTGATGAGGTATATAAAGATCCATCACCTGTTCAGAATCACTTCCATACTGGATATTTTCTTCCTTTTCAAAGCTGATGTCTTTAGCCAGCGTCACATTCTTTTCCCTGCATCCGGTCCAGAGAAAGCATATGGAGAGAAAATATAAAAAGGGTACGATATTTTTGTTCATCATCATAAAGATAGAAAACCCGCCGGAAATTCCGGCGGGTTTCACCACAAAAATAATTGAATATGAAGAATGATAGTTCTTATCTTGTTCTGCTTTTGATATCATCCGATGCCCCTTCAATGTCCCTTACTTTTTTCACTTTCTGGTTTCCGAAGTTATACGTAAGGCTTACCATGACACTTCTTCTGTACTGGTCGTTGCGGATATAGTTATAATTTCCGTTCGGCTGGTAATCTTCAATTTCTACCACATTGGTTTTTAAGACATCATTAAGATTTACGGCAAAAGTCCAGTCGTTCCAGTTTTTCTTGATGCTTAGATCCAGGCTCATCAGGTTTTTCAGCATTCCCAGTTCAATCTGCTGCTTGTCTACAAAGAAATAATTGACACCCAGGAACCATGTTTTCTTTTTATCCAGACGGAGCGTATTGTTGCTGGTCACAATCAAACTGGTTGATTTTACATTATTGGTATACACCAGCGCTTTTCCATCTCTGTCTACGAAGGTTTCTCCTGTGGTAGGGTCTTCAGCGAGAGATCCATCGTTGATATTGTGCTGAATTCCGGCATTGAAGTTCAACGTTAAATATTGTTTGAAGAAAGTCTTCTGAATTCCAACCATTGCGGACATCTCCTGCTTGTCACCGAAATTCGTTCTGATATAACGTAAAACACTTTGCTTACTGATTGTTCCGTCCGATGCTTTCGTAAATCCCTGTAAAGGAACCTGTGTGATCTGGTCTTTGAAATAAGAATGATTCAAAATCAGGAAGTATGAATTTTTATACATATACGTCAACTCCTGATTGTAAGTGGATGATGCCTTTACAAAAGGGTTGTTTTGGGTATAATTCACTTCCGTAATATAATTTCTTACCGGATTCAGTTCCCAGAAACTCGGTCTTCTCATTCTGCTTGAGAATGAATAAGAGATATTGTTCTTATCATTAATAGCATAATTAAAGCTTAAGTACGGTAAAAAGTTGTTGTAATCCCTTTCAATGGTCTGGTGCTTTTGAGGCTCCGAAGTGTTTTTAGGATTGTAGCTGTCTGCGGTTCCCAAACTGTTGGTGATCTCATATCTCGCTCCTATTTTTCCGGAAAATTTATCAGAGAATTTCTTTTCTAAAGTCAGATAAAAACCATAGATATTTTCGTCATAAATAAAATGGTTGGTTTCAGGGCTTACTGCTATTCCTGTTAAATCCTGGTTATTATTGTAGATATAATCATACGTCAGATTTTTGGTGTCGTTATCCGTTTTTGTTTTGTTGAAATTCCCGCCAACGGAAAGGGTAAAGTCATTTTTAAATTTCTGGATATAATCTACTGTTCCCGAGAAATTGTTGATAATTTGCGGAATATCCTGGATAATGGTTTTTCCTGTTCTTGAAAAATCACTCCAATTGGTTTTTCCGGGAAGCATGGTATTGTTATTGGAAAGCTGGAATCTTTTGTAAATAAGATACGCAGCATTTACATTCAGCTTACTTCCCAGGGAATCCAGTTTGGCTTCATAGTTTAAGTTCACCGAGTTGTTGTAATTCCGGGCATCTTCCCTGTTTTTTGTTCTGGTATAGGAGGTTTCTGTAACTCCTTTATCATTCGTTAAAGCCAGTGTATTAAACAAATCGATTGTAGAATTGTAGCTTCTGTTCGCCCAGGAATTCCATGAAAGGGCTAAATTGTTCTTTTCATTCAGCTGATAATCAATATTTAAATAACCGCCGATGTTTTTGTTCGGATCATCAATATCGCCTACCGATTCATTTTTCAGCTGATCCGTTCCGTTTCTTAAAATATAGCTCTGAGGCTGGATATTTTCACCACCATTCAGATTGCCACTGATTCCCAGTTTGTCTTTTCTGTAGTTGACGGAGAAACTCGCCTGGCTTGAATTGTATTTATTCTGAGTATTGGACATCCGCATGTTTCCACTCGTACCGTCACTCATTTTTTTCTTTAAAACAATGTTAATAATTCCGTCCGAAGATTCCACCTGAAATTCACTTCCGGGAACTGTGATCACTTCAATTTTCTGAATGTTTTCAGCCGGAGTATTTTTCAGGAACTGAGCCAGCGATTCAGCGTCCATATTGGTTTTTCTACCGTTGATATAGATCAGGGCATTGTTTTTCCCTACAATCTTTAATGTTTTATCATCTGTTGAAGAAAGAAGCGGGGTCTGCTTCAGCAGGTCAAATGTTGTATTTCCTTTTGCTACAGGAGATGCTGCCACATCATATACAAAACGGTCGCTTTGTTTTTTGAAAACCTGTTTTGTTATAGTGATTCCTTCTATGGATTTCGTTTTTACCGTATCGGATTTTTTTTCCTGAGCAAAAACTACGCTTCCTGAGATGGCTGCTGCAAGTATGATTATCTTTTTCATGAGTTCCTTATTTAAGTGTGGTTGTGAATGGGGTAGTAGTTGTATTTTTCTATCTTTCTTAAGTTCTTGATTTGATGGCATCGTTGGCAGATTTTATTTCTCTGGCCTTTTTCAGTTTCTGGTTTCCAAAATTGTAGGTTACCCCGATGTTCAGAAGTCTTGGATATTCGAAGTTGACCACATTATTGTAACTTCCGTTAGGCTGTACCCCTTCAATGCGGTTGAAGTTCTGATTGAATACATCATATACTTCCGCTACAAACGTCCAGTTACCCATAATTTTCTTTAAACTGATATCAAGGCTTTGTCTTACTCCAAGCGTTCCGCTTTCAATTTTTACTTTGCTTCCGTAATAGTAATTCACTCCCAGGAACCAGTCTTTATTTGAAGAAAGACGGACGGTATTGTTGATATTACCGGAGATATTAAAGTTTTTGAAGTTGATCACATAAGGTTCCACAACTTCTGTCTGGTCCGCTACCGGAACCGAAGTAGGATCTTCCGTTACCGAACCTTTATAGATATTGTAACCCAGGTTGACAGAATAATTGGTTGTCCAGATGTCTTTGAACCAGGATTTGTTCATGCCTAACGTCAGTCCAAACTGTTTGTTGTCACCGTAATTTGTTCTGATGTATCTTAAGAATTTTCTGGTAACAATAACCGTGTTTCCATTTTCATCTTTTTCCGGACCCGTTACCGTTCCCTGTAATGGAATCTGGTTGGAAGCATCCTTTACATAATTAAAGCTCAGATTGGCAAAAAATGCATTTTTGTACATATAGCTGAGTTCCTGATTGTAGTATTTCGAAGCCAGTACGAAAGGATTATTCTGCGTATAGTTATTAGGCGTGAAATACGTTCTTGATGGATTCAGCTCCCAGAATCTCGGTCTTCTGATTCTGCTCGAGAAGCTATAGGTAAGATTGTGATCTGAATTAATGGCATAATTTAAATTCAGATAAGGAAGCAGATTGTTATAATTTCTGTCGAAACTTGTTTTACCAATAATCTCACCGCTGCTTCGGGTCATTTCATAACGGGTTCCTATTTTCCCTGACAACTTTTCGCTTAGCTTTCTTTCATACGTAAGATAGGCACCCAGGATTCTTTCCTTGTAAATGAAATGATTGGTCTGATTTTCATTATTGATGATCACGCCATTTTCAATATCATCCTGTCTCGTATCATTGTCCGTATTCGTATGGTTGTAGCTTACTCCCATCAGCCATGTGCTGCCTTTAGCGGTCTTTTTCAGATAGTCGATATTTGCAGCATAATTGTTAATGATCTGAGGAACCGACTGCTGCAGCGCACTGTACTTGTTTTTCTTATCATTATTTAAAGGAAAGCTTTCATTTGTACTCATTTTATCCCTGTTGAACCATAAGTAAGAAACATTAGAGGTAAGCTTGCTGCCGATAGAATCCGTTTTGATTTCATAGTTCAGATTGAAAGAGTGGTTTCTTGTCTGTGCGTTTTCAGTGTTTACAGTTCTGTTGACAAGAGCACCGTTCTGCCAGTTCGTTACATCAAGAATTGAATTGAAACTCTTGTTATACCTCATGTTGTAGGTAAATCCTAAACTGTGGTTCTTATTCAATTCATAATCAATATTTACGCTTCCGCCCACATTTTTATTAGGATCTGAATTGAATCCGAAAGACTCATTTCTGAAAGTAGAATCTCCGTTGGATAGAGTATATCGTTCGCGGTCTGTCCAGCTTCCCGTATTGAAATTGGAGTTTACCGACCATTTGTTTTTTCTGAAATTGAATGAAGCTCCCGCGGAAGGATTGTTGTAATAAGTCTGCTCATTGTTCATTTTCAACGTTCCGTTGTAGCCGTCACTTTTCTTCTTTTTCATCACAATATTGATCACCCCTTCATTGGATTCTACCTGGAATTCGCTTCCCGGAGTAGTGATCACTTCAATTTTCTGGATATCTTCAGATGGCGTTCCCTTCAGCATTTCTATCAATGCTTCCGCATCCATATTCGTTTTTTTATTGTTGATGTAAATAACCACATCGGATTTTCCCATGATCTTCAGCGATTTTCCGTCGATGCTTGAGATCATTGGAGTCTGTTTCAAAAGATTGAAGGTATTCGTTCCCTTGGCAATAGGAGAAGAAGCTACATCATAAATGAAACGGTCACTTTGCTTTTTGAAAACCTGCTTCTTGATATTGACAGCTTCAATGTTTTTTACTTTCAGGGTATCTTTTGACTGCTGGGCAGCGGCCAGTCCGCTGAAAAATAGGGCGGCAATAAAGATTTGAGTTTTCATGATTATTATTTTTTAGTTGTTTAATAGCTTGTATGATTGATTATTTAACATTACAAAGATATGTAATAAAAACAGTATCATGCAATACAAAGTACTTAAAATATTTTTATTATTAATTTAACTAATTGATTTACAGTGTGTAAAATTTTAAATTAAAAATTCAACTTCTATTGACTTTCTACCTAATTAGACAATTAAAGGTTAAATTTTGTTACATCGTGGGTTAAAAATTAATTCAGAATTAAAAAATTGATGATGAAAAGTTGAATAAAAGATGAAGATGTGTATTTTATGATTAATTTAGAGTAAACTAAAAATTAATACCATATGAGAAAAATTTATCCTCTATTGTTATTAATGCTATTAATATTTTCATGTAAAAATGAAACATTTATAGACATTGATGACAATCCTTCAATCCCTGAGTCCAATTTTAATTTTGGAAGTACAGTACAAAGAAATTTTCAGGGAATAGTACTTGATACCGGCGGAAATCCTGTAAGCGGAGCAACGGTAACCATCGGATCAGCCACGGTTCAAACCAATTTTAAAGGTTTTTTTACGTTTAAAAATGCCAGTGTGAAAGAAAACTTCGCGCTTGTGAAAGTAACAAAATCAGGATTTGTAGATGGCTCAAGAGTGATGGTGCCAACAAGTGGAATCAACCGTGTGAATATTATGATGATTCCTGCCACAACTACGACAAGCATTAATTCAGGAACTTCTTCTACCGTATCTTTACCCAACGGAACAAAAGTGAAATTTGACGGAAGTTTCAAAGATGCAAGCGGTAATGCCTACAGCGGAAGTGTAAATGTTGCTTTATATAATCTGGCCTCATCCAATCAGTATCTGACGGAATTAATGCCCGGCTCTCTTCTGGCAACCAATTCCGGCGGAAACGCAAGAATTATGGAAACCTTCGGAATGGTTCATGTTCAGCTTACCGGAAGTTCAGGACAGAAATTACAGATTGCCAACGGGCATACCGCTGAAATGACGGTTCCTATTGACGCAGCGCAAGCATCAGGCTCTCCCAATACCATTCCGCTCTGGTCTTATGATGAAAATACAGGAATGTGGAACGAAGAAGGATCTGCAACCAAGGTTGGGAATACCTATGTAGGAACAGTAAGCCATTTCTCCTGGTGGAACTGCGATGCACAGTTTCCGCAGGCCATCCTGAAAGTAACCGTGAAAAATCCGGCAGGACTGCCAATGGTGAATACAAAGGTGAGTTTGAAAAGAAGCAGCCAGACCTACGAAACATACGGAATGACAGATAATCTGGGTACTGTTACAGGAATTATCCCTGCCAATGAAACCCTGATCCTTAAAGTGTATGATATTTGTAACACCGTGGTCCACACCACAAATGTAGCTCCGGTAGCAGTGGGAACTACCATGACGCTACCTGATATTACAGTAACTTCTACAGGAAATCAGTATGTCATACAGGGGAATTTAAGAACCTGTGCCAATGCCGATGTTACAGATGGGTATGTACTTTTAAGGCCTGCTGCAGGTACCAATTATTTCCAGTACCAATCGATTCCGGTAAGCAGTACGGGTAATTTTTCATTTAATGTTTACTCCTGTACAGCCAATCCACAGTTTATTCTGGAAGGGTATGATTATACCAATCTGCAGACTTCAGGGGAAATTCCTTTTACAGCCAATTTACCGGTGATGAATTTCACCAATGTTTCAGTCTGTAATTCAATCAGTGAATTTATCAGCTATAAAATTGATAGCCAGAATGTAAAATATGTGCTGGGCGGTATCTATGCCCAATGGTCCGGTCTTACTTCCACTTCTCCGAATATGCCGGCAAAACAATTGCGGATTAATTCTACATCACCTGCCGGGAATTCTTTCTTTATGAACCAGAATAATATGCTTGGAGTTCCGGGAAGTTTTACTACAGATTATACTTTTGAGTTTTCCGGAGGATATTTCACCCCAACTACAGGAAACGTCGTGGTTCAGGTCACTAATTTCGGAGCGGTAGGAGCGTATATTGATTTTACGGTAAACGGAACGTATACCGATACTAGCGGAAATCATACTTTCACCGCCAATGGTCATGTCATCAGAGATCTTTAATGATTTATAACTCATAACTCATAACTCATAATTCATAACTCAAAAAAAAAGGACCGCAATGGTCCTTTTTTTATCATACTGTTATTCTCTGTCGAAGCGGGCTAATTTTTTGTCTATCCAGATCGTGGCAAAAGGGAAAAATGCCGCAATTAATGCGAACACGCTATCTTCATCATCCCAGTCATATATTTTTCTTATCGCGGGTACAAATATCAGGTATAAAGTAAAGAAAAAACCGTGAATGCTTCCAATAGTACTGATGTACACAATTGGGAAAACACCTTCCGGATCAATACGTATCCACGTCATTGCTGTGAAAAGGAAAAACCATGAAACAGCTTCTGCCAGACAGATCTGCTTAAACCATCTGATTACTTTTTCCTGAGGATATTTTGAGAAAATTTTTTCGAGAAATTCCATGTCTTAAGATATAAATTGAAAAGGAGCCGTATCAGAATCTAACTTCTAATTTCTAGCCTCTAATTTCTTATGTACAAAATTACTTATAAAAACTGCTTCCGTCCAAATATTCAAAAACTTCCGGCGGGAGCATAGGACGTACATTTTTTCCTTCTTTGATCATATTTCTGATCTCTGTGGCAGAAAGTTCAATAACGGGTGCTTTGATCATGGAAATATTCTCATGCTGCAGATATTCCGAATCTTTCTTTTCCCCTTCAAAAACCCTTGGGTACACAATAATATGATGATTCTTGATCAGGATATCAGAGTTTTTCCATTTATGAAGGCTGTCCAGATTATCTTCACCCATGATTAGGCTGAAAGAATAATCGGGATATTTCTCGTGAAGATAGGTCAGGGTGTCGATCGTATAACTTGGTTTTGGAAGTGAAAACTCTACGTTGGAAGCTCTCATTTTAGGATAGCTTTTTACCGCGAGCTGTACCATATCCAGCCTGTTGTGATCTTTCAGAAGTGATTTTTTATCTTTAAAAGGGTTCTGTGGACTTACGACAAACCATAATTCATCCATATCAGAATTTTCCAGAATATAATTAGCCAGAATAAGATGTCCGATGTGGATCGGATTGAAAGAACCGAAAAATAAGCCGATTTTTTTCATAAGGTGTTAGGGCTTAGGTTGAAGGGATTAGGGACTAGGGTTGGATTGTAATTTTGTAATAATAGCGTTGAGCATTTTTGCTATTTCAGAAGCTTTATTACTTAATTCTTGAAAATCTTCAAGACTTATGTAGTCCAGGTTTCTTGAAATAATGAGCTGTGTTTCAAGTTCTGCACAGCTTCCGCGGGCAATCTTTAAAAACTGAAGATAATCTAAGGTTGACCTTCGGGAGTGGCCTTCTGCAATATTGGACGGAATAGAAACTGAGGAACGTCGGATCTGGCTGGTAAGAGAATAGATTTCTTCTTTGGGGAAATTCTTCGTACATATATAAATTTCAGTAACAAAATTTACTGATTTCTGCCATACCAATAATTCCTTGTAATTCCCCATAGTGTTAATCCCTAATCCCTATTTCCTGATTCCTAATCCCTGAACTTCACATCCTTAATATTCAAATAATGGGTTACATTGCCTTTCCAGTGGTTTTCTTCCAGTGTGAAAGCAAGATCGAAGTTTTTATTTTTGAAATCTTCGGCATGCTGTCCCAGCTTAAAACCTACACATTCGATGTTTCGGCCGGTAGATTCCTGTTTGATGTAAAATTTCAGGTGGTTGTTATCTTTCCCCATCGTTTTTACATAACCGGATAATTTCTGGTTGGTAAGGGTCAGGATAGGTTTCATATTGTGGGGACCGAAAGGCGCCAGTTTTCTGTGGAAATTAATAAACTCCCTGTTGATTTCATCAACTTTTATCTCAGAATCAATCGTAACGGAAGGTTCCTGCTGATGTTCCTGAATCTTCTCTGAAACAATCTGTTCAAATTTTATCTTGAAAGCTTCAAATTTATCCTTTTCCATGGAAAGCCCTGCCGCAGCATGATGTCCCCCGAATTTAAGGAAATATTCAGAACACATATCCAATGCTTCATGAACGTCAAAATCAGAAACAGATCTTGCCGAAGCCACCATTTCTCCGTTGTTCCCGTCTGTGAATACCAGAGTCGGTTTATAATAGGTTTCGATAAGCCTTGAGGCTACAATACCGATCACGCCCTTGTTCCAGTCCGGATGATATACGATTGTGGAATGTTTGCTCTGCTGCTGGGATTCAATGATCTGATTCAGTGCTGAAAGGGTAGAATTCATATCGAGTTCGCGTCTTTCATCATTCAGATTCATAATGTCGCCAACAATCTGATTCGCATGTTTCAGATTATCGGAAACCATGAGTTCCACAGCTGCTTTTCCGTGGGAAATCCTTCCTGCTGCATTGATCTTCGGTGCAATTTCAAAAACAATATTTGAAATTTCGAAGTGCGACAGCTTATCTTCTGGAATTAATAGTCTTAATCCAAGGTTTCTTGTTTTTCTGAGAACTTTAAGCCCCATTTTAGCAAGTACCCTGTTTTCTCCTGTCATGGAAACAATATCCGCGGCGATGGAAATAGCGAGAAGATCGGTAAGCTCAAATAATTCGGCTTCCGGAATTTTATAGATGGTATTCAGTCCCTGGCACAGCTTAAAGCCGACACCGCATCCTGAAAGCTCTTTAAATGGATATCTGCAGTCATTTCTTTTCGGATCCAGAACAGCCGCAGCATTCGGGATCTCGTCACCCGGAAGGTGGTGGTCGCAGATGATAAAATCAATTCCCTTTTCCTGGGCATAGTTGATCATGTCGATAGCTTTGATACCGCAGTCTAAAGCAATGATCAGTGAAAAGCCGTTTTCTTTGGCAAAATCAATACCTTCTGTAGAAATTCCGTATCCTTCGGAATTCCTGTCAGGGATATAATAGTCTAAATATTTTTTCTCAACAATTTTGCTGAGGTATAAGTACATCACGGCAACTGCCGTAGTTCCGTCTACATCGTAATCTCCGTAGACCAGTATTTTTTCTCCGTTTTCAATAGCAGTGGCAATACGCTCTACAGCTTTCTGCATATCTGCCATTAAGAACGGGCTGTGTATATCGTTGAGGTTAGGTTTGAAGAATTCTCTGGCCTTTTGATAATTGTCAATTCCCCTTAAAACGAGGAGTTTAGATTCAAAAGTACCAAAACCAAGTGACGAACTTAATCTGTCCACAACTTCCTCGTCGGGCTCGGGCTTGTAAATCCATTTCTGACTCATTTCACAAAAATAAGGAAAAAAAACAGCATTTTGAAATGAATAAGGATGAACTTGACTTACTGATTGTTAAAAAAAATATCTATCTTCGCGGTCCAAATCAAAATGACTATGAAAAGAATTATCGTTTGCCTTTTATTCTTAGGCACAGTGAATGCTGTATCAGCACAGAAAATTAATCTTGGAAAAGCGGCCGGCGTTGTTTCGAAAGGAGCAAAAGCCCTTACTTTTACCAATGAGGATGCTATTAAACTGTCAAAGGAATCTGTAGACTGGATGGACAAGAACAATCCGGTTGCAGGACCTAAAGATCCTTATACAGTACGACTGAACAAGCTTTTCGGAAAACACAAATCTCAGGACGGGCTTGCACTGAACTATAAAGTGTACAAAGTAAAAGATATCAATGCTTTTGCCTGTGCAGACGGAAGTGTGCGTGTATTCTCTTCGTTAATGGATATCATGACGGATGATGAAATACTGGCGGTAATCGGTCACGAGATCGGTCATGTGAAAAATCAGGATACTAAAGATGCTATTAAATCTGCTTATATGAAAGCGGCGGCTTTGGATGCGGCATCATCTGCATCAGGAACTGTAGCGGCTTTAAATGAAAGCCAGGTAGGAAAGATGGCCAATGATTTCCTTGATGCTTCACACAGCAAAAAGCAGGAGTCTCAGGCAGATACTTATTCTTATGACTTTATGAAAGCGAATAACTACAATGTTGTAGGAGCCTATTCTGCATTCAAAAAGTTAGCTTTACTTTCAGAAGGAAGTACACAGACTGGTTTTGAAAAAATGTTTAACTCTCACCCTGACAGCGAAAAAAGAGCTCAGGCTATTAAGAAGAGAGCAGAAAAAGACGGCTTATGGAAAGATCCGGGAACAATTGCTATTCCAAAAACAAAGCTTACGAAATAATATAATTTATATTTAAAATAAAAAATACCCTCAATGACTTTGAGGGTATTTTTTTATCCATAATTCCGGCTCATCACTCAGGGCAACACTTACTTGAATAATAGCTACACTTACTAGTTGATCATTATTTGTTTTGAATGAAATGTCTAAGTTCGTTCCCTTAAACATACACAATGAAAACAAAATTATTATTTCTGGTTTTCCTGGTAGCCTTACTGGGAATGCAGGCTCAGGTTGTATCTTTTCCTGACGCCGCTTTTAAAGCAAAATTATTAACATCATCTCCGGGTAATTCAATTGCCAAAAATCTGTCCGGAAATTATTTTTCTATAGATGCCAACAGCGACGGAGAAATACAGCTGAATGAGGCTGCTATGGTTGGAGAAATAGAGATTATTGATCCGGATACAGATATTGCCATTCATGATTATGAAGGTATTTTATCATTTACGAATCTTAAAAGTTTAACAATTGATTACTGGAATGTACCTGCCAATACTTTTACTATTTCCGGCCTAAATTCTTTACAGGATTTAGATATTAAATTTGAAAATTATGATCCTGGAAACATCAGTTTGGACAGTTGTCCGCAGCTTAAAAAGGTGAAAATTTATGGGATTGTCCTGAGTACGCTTAGTAATAATCCGCTCATTGAAGATTTATCCATCAGCAGTATGTCTATGTCCTCAGCTACAATGAATTCCATTGCAAGCCTGAGCCATCTGAAAAATTTAGAATTATTGGATTTTGTAGACTTAATATCCGGTTTATCATTAAATTTAAGCGGTCACCCTGATTTACTGAGCTTAAAAGTTATAAATACCAGTCTGGCCAATATTGATGTATCAGGCTGTCCCTCGCTGCACACGATAACTTTGAATCCGGCAGATCCGCTTACCTTTAATTTTATTCCTACTGTAAACATTAATTCCAGTAACTGCCCGAATCTGGTCAATTATTTTGTAGGCGAAGACTCAGATATTTCTACCCATATTATTTCAAACAATTGTCCGGGACTGGTTCATTTTACGTCTCATCATGGTGACCTGTCATTATCTTTGAATGACTGTGTGAATTTAGAAACGATTGATGTAAAAAACCTGAGGAGTCTTTCAGTAAATAACGATGTAAATCTGAATTCAATTAAAGCACTTCGGTTCAGGGGAACTGCTTTGAATTTGTCTGACAGTGGTCTGCAAAATTTAAAACATCTTGAAATCAGCTATATTCACCCTTTTTTTCCAAGTATCAATGAGCATGGTGATCTAACGTCTTTAAATGTACAGGGAATTACAAGCTTGGAAGAAGTGCTCTGTTCCAATCATCAGATCACCAACCTGAATATTGCAGGCTGTACCAGTTTACGTACACTGGATTGTAGCGGAAATCAGCTTTCCGGGCTGGATGTGAGCGGGCAGACCAATCTTGAGGACTTATATTGTGGAAATAATCTGCTTACCTCATTGCTGTTGAAAAACGGGAGAAATGAAACGGTTGATTTTTCCGGTAATCCTGATTTGCAGTATGTTTGCTGTGATGATGCCCAAATGGCCAATATACAGGCTCTTGTTGATGATTATGCCTACCCTAATTGTGTGGTCAACAGCAGCTGTGCTCTTGTGCTCGCCAATAATGATATATTCAAACCAATGAATGATAATTCCGTCAAAATATATCCAATCCCTGCAAAAGAGGAAGTTACCATAGAAGCAGCTTTCAATGTTCATGCAATAGAGTTCTATGATGGACAAGGGAAAATTATTCAAAAACAGGTTTGTAATTCCAAAACTGTAAAGGTTCATATAGGAAGCATTCCTTCCGGGGTTTACTATTTAAAAATAAATACAGAGAAAGGAGTCCTGATGAAAAAAATGATCAAAAACTAATGTTATCATCATAAAAAAAATCCCTCTCAGCTTATTGAGAGGGATTTTTTTTATTTGAATGTATGGTTTAAGAATACATTTTTTCTTTTAATTCCTTTACTTTTTTGTCAGCAAGATATTCATCGTAAGTCATTTCTCTGTCGATGATTCCTGTTGGAGTCAGTTCAATGATCCTGTTACAGACCGTCTGAAGCATTTCGTGGTCATGAGAAGCCAGTAAAAGATTTCCTTTGAAGTTAGACAATGAGTTGTTCAACGTTGTGATACTTTCAAGGTCTAAGTGGTTGGTAGGTTCATCTAATAAAAGAATGTTGGCTTTCTGAAGCATCATTCTACTGAACATACATCTCATTTTTTCACCTCCTGAAAGTACTTTACAGGATTTTAAAGCTTCATCACCAGAGAAAAGCATTCTACCCAGGAATCCTCTTACGAATTCTTCGTGACGCTCTTCATCATTTTTAGTGAATTGTCTCAACCAGTCAACCAGGCTTAAATCTTCCTGGAAGAAGTTGGTATTATCCAAAGGCATGTGAGATTGGTTAGTCGTAACTCCCCAGGCCACTGTTCCTTTGTCTGCCTCTACATTTCCAGCCAGGATTTCGAAAAATTCTGTGATGGCTAAAGAGTTTTTAGAGATTACAGCTACTTTATCTCCTTTTTTAAGATTTAAATCAATGTTTGAGAATAATAATTCCCCGTCTTTTGTTTTTTCAAGACCTTTTACATCCAGAATCTGATCTCCTGCTTCTCTTTCCATTTCGAAAATAATGGCAGGGTATCTTCTTGAAGATGGTTTAATATCATCGATGTTCAGTTTGTCGATCATTTTCTTTCTTGCGGTAGCCTGTTTCGCTTTTGCAACGTTGGAGCTGAATCTTGCGATGAAGTCCTGAAGTTCTTTCTTCTTTTCTTCGGCTTTCTTATTAGCCTGAGCTCTCTGTCTTGTGGCCAGCTGGGAAGCCTGGTACCAGAAAGAGTAGTTACCTGTGTAAAGGTTAAGTTTCGCATAATCTAAATCTCCGATATGCGTACAAACCGTATCCAGGAAGTGACGGTCGTGAGAAACCACAATAACCGTGTTTTCATAATCAGCAAGGAAGTCCTCCAGCCATGAGATCGTCTCAATGTCCAGGTCATTCGTAGGTTCATCCAGAATCAATACATCAGGATTTCCGAAAAGTGCCTGAGCCAAAAGAACCTTTACCTTGTCCTTGTTCTCAAGTTCACCCATCATCTGCCAGTGCATATCATCTTTGATCCCTACGTTTGAAAGCATAGTCTGTGCATCAGACTCAGCAGTCCATCCGCCCATTTCGTCATAGATTACACCCAGTTCGCCCGCTTTGATTCCGTCTTCATCAGAAAAGTCTTCTTTAGCATATAAAGAATCCATTTCTTCTTTTATTTCGTATAATTTCTTATTTCCTCTTAAAACAGCCTCAAGAACAGTAAATTGATCGTAAGCAAAGTGATCCTGCTCCAAAACTGACATTCTTTTCCCCGGCTCCAAAGATACATGCCCTGTAGTAGGATCCTGCTTTCCTGTTAATATTTTAAGGAATGTAGATTTCCCCGCACCGTTTGCTCCGATAATCCCGTAGCAGTTTCCTTTGGTAAACATAATATTTACCTCGTCAAAAAGAACTCTTTTCCCGAATTGTAAAGATAAGTTAGATACTGTTAACATATAGTTTTGTAAATTTGGCGCAAAAATACGAAAAGAATTTGGGTATTTCGTAATAATGTAATAGTCAAGTTTTTAAATATAAGGTATTTTTTCCTATATTTCCTTAACCAAATAATAGGGAAGAGTCCCAAAGGGACGATTTAATAAAGAATTGGGTACAACCCAATGAATATAATCACACGTAATATATTTAGATAGTATATCACGGTAATCGCGAATTTTTACAATGAAGATCGAAAAAACAGTCAGTATATTAAACAGAAGAGCCCGTTTTGAATATGAAATCCTTGAAGAATATGAAGCCGGGATGGTTTTAACGGGTACGGAAATAAAATCTTTACGTTCATCCAAAGCATCCATCACAGAATCCTTCTGTCAGTTTATTGATGGGGAGTTATACATTATTAATATGATGATTGATGAGTATAAATTGGGAACTTTTTATAATCACAAAACAAAAAGGGAACGGAAATTGCTGTTGCACAAAAAAGAATTGCAGAAACTTGAAAAAAAGTTAAAGGATGCAGGGAACACAATTATACCTCTTAAATTATATATCACAGACAAGGGTAAAGCAAAGGTGCTCATTGCCCTTGCCAGAGGGAAAAAACTCTTTGATAAAAGGGAGGCGATAAAAGATAGAGAAAATAAACGTAACCTGGACAGAATATTAAAGAAAAGTTAAAAATCATTCAAAAAACTTTGTATATAAAGAAAAATTATATTTATTTTGCATTATCAATTATTTAATCATTTAATTCTATGAAAAATCTAAAATTAGGAATTTCAGCATTGGCGCTTACTGTTGCCTCTACTGTGTTCGCGCAGACTACCAACAATCCGTGGTTGATCGGGGTTGGTGCTCATGCGGAAAACCACAAGGCACAGAGAGATAACTTCAGTAATACGTTCTCTGCTAATAATCTAACGAAGAGAATGTTCAATATGAACAATTTCTCTATTACACCTCCATTATCTAAATTAACAGTTGCTAGAAACATCGGTAAAGGTTTAGTTATTGACTGGCAGACTTCCGTAGGTAATGTAGACAATAAGAGATTTAACATGGGGAAAGAATTTTTCCTAATGACAGGTCTTGGTTTCCAGGCTAAAGCAGCTGGTCTTTTATGGAATGAAGAATCTTGGTTCGATCCATATTTGAGAGTTGGTGCTAACTACCTAAGACATGACTATACTGCTCTTACATTCCCAAGAAATAGCTACGATGGTGTTGCTGTTTCCAACGGAGATGGTGGTAACGAAAACGGTAAAGCTAACCACTTTACAGTATCAACAGGTGCTGGTGCTAACTTCTGGGTAACTAAGAACTTCGGTCTTGGTGTTCAGGGTGATTATGTATCAACTCCAGGTGATAAATCTACAGTTGCTAACTTTTGGCAAGCTTCTGCATCAATCTTATTCAGATTTGGTAACAGAGACAGAGATAAGGATGGTATCCTAGATAAAGATGACCTTTGTCCAGATACTCCTGGTTTACCAGAATTCCAAGGATGTCCTGATACTGACGGTGACGGAGTTCCAGATAAAGACGATCAATGTCCAGAAGTAGCTGGTCCAGTTGAAAACAACGGTTGTCCTTGGCCAGATACAGACGGTGATGGTGTTATCGATAAAGATGATGCTTGTCCTACTGTTGCAGGTCCTGCAGAAAACAAAGGTTGTCCTTGGCCAGATACAGACAATGACGGAATCCTAGACAAAGATGACGCTTGTCCTACTGTTCCAGGTCTTCCAGAATACAACGGATGTCCTAAGCCTAAGAAGCAAACTGCTATTGAAACAACAGAAGCCCTTAAAGGTATCTTCTTTGACTTCAACAAAGCGACTATCAGACCAGAATCTAGTGCTAAACTAGATAACGCTGCTAAGATCATCAAAACTGACGGAGGTAACTATTTAGTTGAAGGTCAAACTGATGCTAAAGGAGCTGCTGCTTACAACTTGAAACTATCTAGAGAAAGAGCTGCTTCTGTAGTTGCTGCTTTAGAAGCTAGAGGTGTTGATGCTAACTCTCTTAAATCAATCGGAGTTGGTGAAACTAAAGCTACAGTTTCTGAAAAAGCTTCTGACGCTGACAGACAAGCTGACAGAAAAGTAGTTGTAACTGCTGTTGAAGATGCTAACGAGTGGAACGCAATCGCTAAGAAAGATTACGCTGATGCTCCAGTTAAGAAAGCAGTAGCTAAGAAAAAAGCTCCGGCTAAGAAAAAAGCTGCAGCTAAAAAGAAAAAATAATTAATTTTTCTAAATAATAAATACCTCCGATTATTCGGGGGTATTTTTTTTTTGTTGACTTTTAGTTAATTTTGTTGAAATTTAAAAATTAAAATGGGAAGAGCATTTGAATATAGAAAAGCTTCTAAAATGGCCAGATGGGATAAAATGGCCAAAACGTTCTCTAAAATAGGTAAAGATATTGCGCTGGCAGTAAAAGCCGGAGGAACAGATCCTGAAGCCAATCCGGCTTTAAGAAGATGTATCCAGAATGCCAAGGGTGCCAATATGCCGAAAGACAATGTAGAAAGAGCCATCAAAAAAGCAAGTGGTGCTGATGCTGAAAACTATGAAGAAGTTACTTACGAAGGATATGGACAGGGTGGTGTTGCTTTTTTCGTTGAATGTACAACCAACAACACAACCAGAACTGTAGCCAATGTAAGAGCAATCTTCAATAAGTTTGATGGAAACCTTGGAAAGAATGGTGAGCTGGCTTTCATCTTCGACAGAAAAGGAATCTTCAACCTGGATTTGTCTCAGATAAAAATGGATTGGGATGATTTTGAAATGGAAATGATTGACGGTGGTGCTGAAGATGTAGAAAAAGATGAAGAAGAAGTGATGATCACAACGGCTTTTGAAGATTTCGGATCATTATCACATAAACTAGACGAACTGGGAATTGAAGCGAAAAGTGCAGAACTTCAGAGAATTCCGAATAACATCAAGGAAGTAAATGCAGAGCAGTTCAAAGCCAATATGAAAATGCTTGAACGTTTTGAAGACGATGATGATGTACAAAACGTTTACCACAATATGGAGATCACAGAAGAGTTGATGAACTCGCTGTAAAAAATAATATAGCATTCATATACAGTTAACTTTCAATTAGTTTCTTTGTATAAAACTATGAAAAGAAACGTTGAATTAGTTGTCATATCGGATGTGCACTTGGGAACTTATGGATGTAAGGCTAAAGAGCTGTTGCGGTATCTCAATTCTATCCAACCTAAAACATTGGTTTTAAACGGTGATATTATTGATATCTGGCAGTTTAAAAAGTCTTACTTCCCTAAACCTCATTTGAAAGTGATCAAAAAGATCCTTTCACTGGCTACCAAAAATACGCAGGTCTATTATATTACAGGAAACCACGATGAGATGTTCCGTAAGTTCACGGATTTTGAACTGGGAAAACTGAAAGTCTGCAACAAAATCTGTCTGGATATTGATCAGAAGAAGACCTGGATATTTCATGGAGATGTTTTCGATGCATCCGTGCAGCATTCCAAATGGATTGCTAAGCTTGGAGGAAAAGGGTACGATCTGTTGATTGCCATCAATAATTTAGTCAATTGGTTTCTTGAGAAAATGGGCAGAGAGAAATATTCATTCTCCAAAAAGATCAAGAATAATGTAAAGAAGGCGGTAAAGTACATCGGGGATTTTGAGCTTACGGCTTCCGAGCTGGCTATAGACAATCATTATGATTATGTCATCTGCGGTCACATTCATCAGCCTCAGATCCGGGAGGTCATTACCAAAAAAGGATCCTGTACCTACCTGAATTCCGGAGATTGGATAGAAAATCTGTCTGCTCTTGAATATCATGATAAAGAATGGAAAATATTCTATTATGATGAGCACAAAGATACGCTTAAAGATGACGAAGCAGAAGAAATCCAGGATATGGACAGCTCTGAACTTCTGAAAATAGTAACTAATTTTTCTTAAATGAAAATACTGTATGCATTTCAAGGGACCGGAAACGGACATGTTGCCAGAGCCCAGGAAATTATCCCTCTCCTTAAAAAACATGCTTCGGTTGACACACTGATCAGCGGTCATCAGTCACAGTTAAAGGCTGATTTTGACATTAACTTCCAATACCGGGGCATTTCTCTTCTTTATAACAAAACAGGCGGTTTATCCTATCGCAAAACTTTTACTGAAAATAAATTCCTTGAAGCCGTAAGAACAATTAAGGAACTTGAACTTTCGCAATACGATCTGATCATTAATGATTATGAGCCTTTAACAGGCTGGGCAGGCAAACTGAAAAAACTTCCGATGATTGAACTCAGTCATCAGGCTTCCATGAGTTTTGCGGAAACCCCAAAGCCCGAAAAGAAAGATTTTCTGGGCGAACTGATCCTGAAATACTATGTTCCCAGCGAAAGAAAGATTGGGTTTCATTTTGAAAATTACCATCCTCAGATCAAAAAACCTGTGATCAGGAAAAAGATCCGAAATCTGAATCCCGACAAAAAAGGATACTATCTTGTATATCTTCCGAGTTTTGCCGATGAGAATATCATCAAAGTGCTGAAACAGATTCCCGTTCAGTGGAAAGTGTTTTCAAAACACAGCAAAGTACAGGTCAAAGTAAAAAACGTGGAGGTTTTTCCTATTGACGAGATACAATACCTGAAGTATTTTGAAAGCTGCGACGGTATTTTATGCAATGCCGGATTTGAAAGCCCTGCCGAAGCACTCTTCATGGATAAAAAACTGTTTGTAATCCCTATTCATAACCAATATGAACAGGAATGCAATGCTGCTGCCTTAAACCTGATGGGAATTCCGAATTCCAAAGTATTAAATCTGCAGGAGATCATGGAGTGGGTGGCTTCAGATCATCACC
This sequence comes from Chryseobacterium endalhagicum, assembly GCF_016745235.1. Classification (GTDB taxonomy): domain Bacteria; phylum Bacteroidota; class Bacteroidia; order Flavobacteriales; family Weeksellaceae; genus Chryseobacterium; species Chryseobacterium endalhagicum. Next base: position 1,039,726 of record NZ_JAELVM010000002.1, read on the forward strand.
TCAGAGTAGATTACCCGGATGATATCGAACAGATTCTTGTGAATGAGGTATTAATTCTTTAGAAGAATATCATCTACATCACTCATTCTGGTCATCACAGCTCTTGCATAGGAACAATGCGGATAGACGTTCCATTTATTTTCCCTGGCAAATTTTATAGCTTCTTCTACCAGAAATTTCCCCATACCGCGTCCTTCAAATTCCGGATGTACCAGGACGAAAGAAATAATCAGTTTATGGTCTTCAGGAAAAATTGTATAGGTAAGTCTTCCGACTTCTTTAATGTCATTATTTAGGGTAAGAACACCGCCGTTTCCGGATTTATTATTTTCAAATTTCATAATTTCAAACCTTTGTTTTAAAGATACAAAAATTGCACCGAGAGAGAGTATTGGTAATGAAGAGTGAAAAGTTAAGAGTGAAAAGTGAATTGTCAATTGTGAATTTGCTTCGCAGTCAATTTTAAATTTGTTGGATCTGAAGATTTTCCCGTACTTAATCAATTGACCATTGACTATTCACTTGCGCAGCAAGATTGACATTCTTCACTCTTCATTTTTCACTCTTAACTCTTAACTCCTCACTATTCCTTCCCCGTATAATAATTATAATCCTTGATCACCACATTGATAAACTGTCTTTCCGTCATTGTTTTCGGATCTATTTCCAGTTTTAAAATACTTTTGATCTTATCGGAAAGCTTGCTGATGATCTGGCGGTCGTCTACTTTAAGCGCTTTGGTGTAATTGTCTTTGATGATTCTCATATCATTATCGCTTAAGGCAATCACCTGAGGAAATGATGGAACATAATCTTCCTTGATGTTTTCAAGAATGGTATGGGAAATATTGATGTTGTTTTTTAAAGAAATAACTGCGGTGCCGGAAGCGATGTCGCCTAAACGCTGATTGTTTTTAGAAACGATCATAGAAATCAACCCGATGACTCCTGCTGCGGAAGTATCAATCAGTCTGAAGACCCATCGGATCATATAATCTCCGAAGCTGGCCTGATAGCCGTCAATTTTTACCACCCGGATTTTCATCAGTTTTTTTCCGGGAGTCTGTCCTTCCATAAGGCTTTCCAGGACTACGGGATAAATGTAAACGGGAAATGTAAGGACAATATAAACAGCCATGACAGACCATTGGTCAAGCCCTGCCAATAAATACCCGAGATCAAAAACATTGAAGAAAAGATAGAATACAATGACCACGTAAGCCACCTTGATCAGCAGATCAATAATGAAGGCAAGCATTCTTTCTCCAACACTCGCAATATTAAAGTTAATATTTACATTTTGGGAGGTATTTATCGCAATTTGAGACATATTTTTTATTATTTTAGCCTTACAATTATGAGAGAAGTTTATTTCATTAAACAAAATAAAGAAAAATGGTTGGGAATTGAACAGGTTATTCAAGGGAAAATAAAAAAAAATCCGGATGACCTGTCTTCGCTGTATATCAACCTGATCAATGATCTTTCATTTGCACAGACCTATTACCCGAAAAGTAATACCACAGTATACCTGAATCATCTCTCTTCGCAGATATTTCAAAAGATTTACAAGACGAAAAGAGTAGAGGAAAACAGGCTGCTTTACTTTTTCAGGACAGAAGTTCCCCTGCTGGTCTACGAATACAGGAGGTATCTCATGTATGCCTTTTTATTCTTTATCCTTTTTACTTCAATAGGCGTACTGTCCGGAATTTATGATAAAGGTTTTGCGAATATCATTCTTGGAGAAAGCTATGTGAACGAAACCATTGAAAATATTAAAAAAGGTAATGCTGTAGGGGTTTACCAGAGCGGTTCCACCTGGGGAAGTACCATAGGGATCATTTTTAATAATATCGGAGTAGGTGCGAAATTGTATATTTACGGAATTGCAGGAGGAGTAGGAACTTTGTACGCGCTTCTTTCCAACAGTGTGATGCTTGGATCTTTCCAGTACTTTTTCTATGATTATGGCGCCTTGAAAGACAGTGCAAGAGGAATCTGGCTTCACGGTGTTTTTGAGATCTTTGCGATGGTTGTGGAAGCTATGTGCGGACTTATTTTGGGAGCAAGTATTCTGTTTCCAAAAACTTTTTCAAGGTTTAATTCCTTTAAAACAGGTTTCAAAGACTCCTTTAAAATTTTTCTGAGCACCATTCCTTTTACCATTTGTGCGGGAATTATCGAAGGATATGTTACCAGACATGCCCTGACAATGCCACTTGTGGTTAATTTATCGATTATCATTACGTCATTGACCATTATAGGATATTATTATTTTATTTATCCTTCAGTGGTTTATAAAAGAACTAATAACAACACCCATGATGCAGTTTTATAAAAAAAGAGAATTCGGAGCTTTCATCAGTGACAGCTTTAATTTTTTCAAATTATACGGAAAAAATTATTTCAAAAACTATATCCTGATCAACGGGCTGCTGCTGATTTTAGCAACAGTCGTGGTGATTTTTGGGTTCCGGGAAATTTTCGGACAGCTTGTAGGTTCCAACGTCAGCGGGGAAACTTATTATTTTGAAAGATACTTTTCAGAAAATGCAGGAATGCTTATTGTGGCCGGTTTGATCGTTTTTATTCTCTTCGCTCTTCTGGCGATTGTCAACTATCTCTATCCTGTTTTCTACATGAAAAGAATAGCTGCCGGAGCTCAGAAAATAAAAACAGATGAGATTCTGGGTGATTTTAAGGACAATGCGGGAAGAATTTTGAAATTGTGCATCGGAATGCTGGTTATCGTACTTCCGGTAACCATGATCCTTCTGGGGTTTTCTTATCTGTTACTGCTGATTATCATTGGATTTTTTCTTATCCTACTGGTTTATCCCACAGTATTTAATGTTTCAGCGTTTCTGATGTATGATTATTTTAATACAAAGAGAGGATTTATAGAAAGTTTAAGTTATTCCATGAGATCCCAGTTCTCTTATCCGAACGGAAATGAAAAGTCTCCGTACTGGAAATATTGGGGGGCATCCATCATCATGTTTATCATTATGTACATGATTACTTCTGTATTTACCTTTGTTCCGATGATGTTTATGTATGGATCACTGCTTACCTCAACGCCTGATGGAAACTTTGAGGAAAATCCTTTCGCAGGAACAGCAGGTATTATTTTCTTTATATTCTACGGAATTTCAATGCTTGCGTCATTGTTACTTTCCAATCTGATGTATATCAATGCAGGTTTAATGTACTACGACAGCAGAACAGATCTTCACCAGAAAATTGAGCTTGAAGAAATAGAAACCATCGGTATCAATGAATAAATTCCTTTTTTTTCTGCTGGTTATTTTCTCCATTGGTCCTGTGCATGCGCAGGATGACAGTGAGGCTGCCACTGTGGAAGAATATATGGTGGATTCTTTGGGGACGGGACACTACAGAAATATGCTCCGGGCAGATTCTGTACTGCTTCAATATCCGGTTTCTGAAAATACAGTGTATCCCAAAAAGTTCAAAGAAAATATTAAGTCCAGATATAAAGGAAATGATTTTGATTACTCGGTTTCCAGGCCCAGAGAATCTTTTTTCCAAAAACTGATGCGGAGGATTGATAAGATCCTGCAGAGTATTTTTGGGGAAACAGTGTTTACAAATTCTGCGAAAATCACTATGGCTCTGATTCGTCTTTTTGCCATTATTCTCGTAGGGTTTCTCCTTTATTTTATCATTAAATATTTAATGGGTAAAGATGGAAATCTCTTCTTTGGACGGAAAAATAAAAAAGTGGATATCAATGCTGAAGAGCTTCATGAGAATATCCATGAAATCAATTTTCCGGAAAGCATTGCAAAATTTGAACGGGAAGGAGATTACCGCTCGGCAGTCCGGTATCAGTTCCTTTTTGTCCTGAAAAAACTGAGTGACAAAAAACAAATCAACTGGAATCCTGAAAAAACGAATAAAGATTATGCGGGTGAGCTTAAAGACAGTCATTTAAAAGATGAATTTGCCGGGCTTTCCTATATCTTCGATTATGTTTGGTATGGAGAATTCAAGATCGATGAGCAGGCTTACCTGAAATTTAAAAACCAATACCAGGCATTTAAACCTTAATTCCATTTAACCATGAAAAAGACTTTCAAAATATATGCTGTAATATTCATCGTTGTGATGCTTATTCTGGCGTTGCTTGAAGTCAATAAAAAAGAAACGGTTAGCTGGCGCAAGAATTTCGATGTTAATGAAAAGTCTCCTTTCGGCCTGTTCGTCTTTAATAATGAGGCAAAGGATTTATTTAAAAACAACCTGAAAAAAACAGAAGAAGCTCCTTATGATTACTATAGCCAGCGCAAAAAAGAAGCGCACAATATTGTAGTCATTCAGAATGAACTGGATAAAGAATCCTGGAAAAAAATCCTCGATCAGGTATCCGATGGTTCTGATGCCTTAATTCTGTCCAATAAAGTTCCTAAAGACGTTTCAGACAGTATCGGCTACTACGATTCAGATATTTCTTTTGCTGAGCAGAATGTATTGAAACTTACGGACAAACAGTATCAGAATGATTTCATTCAACTGGATAAATTTCCTTCGGGTAAAGGATTTTCCTATATCAAACCCAAAGTAGAAGTATTGGGTAAAACTGTAGAGAAAAATAATTCGGACCAGGCCAATTTTATTAAAACAAAATTTGGAAAAGGAAATATCTACATTCACTGCGAACCGCTTTTTCTCACCAATTATTATCTTTTAAAGCCCGGGAATCAGAAATATGCACAGGATGTTTTTTCGTATCTTCAGGATAGGGAAACAATATGGTTTGTGAAAAAGAATACAAAAATGTCACGTTTCTTTATGAGATTCGTGCTGTCTAATCCGGCACTGAAATATGCGTGGTGGGTATTCTTAGGCGGACTTGTACTGTTTATTTTCTTTAATACAAAAAGAAAACAGAGAATTGTCCCTGTTTTGGAGCCTTTGAGAAATACCTCGCTGGATTTTGTTAAAAGCATTGGAAATCTCTATCTTCAGGAAGGCGATTTTCATGATATGATGGCTAAAAAAGGTCAGTATTTCCTGAATAAGATCAGAATGGATCTTTTGATTGATACCCAGCATCTGGACGCAGATTTTGCCAATAAACTTCAACTGAAAACCGGAAAACCAATGGAAATGATCAGTGAAGCCATTGCCCTCATCAAAAAAGGCCAGGATCCTTACGCCAATGTGATGAAAGAAGACCTCATCAGAATGAATAAACTTCTTGATGAGATCATGGGATAAATTTATTAATGTAACAATGTAACAATGGAGATTGATAAACGGCCGGATTTTATACACGGTCATATTAATACAAATAAAGAGTCCCAAAGGGACGATTTAACAAAGATCGGATGCAATCCGATTAAATAAAATGTAAATAAAACACAAAACAAACCAACAAAAAAATAAAATCGGTCAAAACCCGATACAAAACATACCCATAAAAACCAAAGACATAAAATTATGGAAAACCTTGAAAATGAAAATGCAGAACCTCAAAGTTCTATCAATCTAAATAAAAAAGAAGATCAGTTTCAGTCGAGAATTGATATGATCGAGCTACGTGCCAGTCTTGACAAAGTGAAAACCGAAATTGGCAAGGTCATCGTAGGACAGGAAAGCATGATCGAACATCTTATTGCGGCCCTTTTGTCGAACGGACATGTTTTGATTGAAGGCGTTCCGGGGGTGGCAAAAACCATTACGGCAAAGCTTTTGGCGAAAACAATAGATGTAGGTTTCAGCAGGATCCAGTTTACGCCCGATCTTATGCCTTCGGACATTTTGGGGACATCTGTTTTCAATGTGAAAAATTCTGAATTTGAATTTAAAAAAGGTCCTATATTCTCCAGTTTTATCCTGATTGATGAGATCAACAGATCACCGGCGAAAACCCAGGCCGCTTTGTTTGAAGTGATGGAAGAAAGACAGATCACAATGGACGGAATCCGCTATATTATGGATGAACCTTTCCTTGTGGTAGCTACCCAAAATCCTATAGAACATGAAGGAACTTACAGACTTCCGGAAGCCCAGCTCGACCGTTTCCTGTTCAAAATCAATGTAGGATATCCAAACCTTGAGCAGGAAGTGATGATCATTAAAAACCAGCACGAAAGTAAAAAAGAAGATAAAACGGAAGGGGTAAACAAGGTTATTACCGCCGAACAGCTGAAAAGTTATCAGCATCTTGTCAAAGAAATCATTGTAGAAGCACAATTGATGGAATACATTGCGAAAATTATTGTCAATACCAGAGAAAACCAATTCTTATATCTTGGGGCCTCTCCAAGGGCTTCCCTGGCATTGCTCACCGCATCCAAATCCTTTGCCGCTTTAAGAGGGCGTGATTTTGTGACCCCTGAGGACATTAAAGAAGCAAGTTATGCCGTATTAAGACACAGAGTAATCGTTTCCCCGGAACGCGAAATGGAAGGCCTTACCGCCGATGAAATTATCCGCCAGATATTGGAGGGAATAGAAATTCCTAGATAGATTGCAGGGATTAGGATTTAGGGATTAGAGAATACCCCTAAGCCCTGAATCCTACTTCCTAATCCCTTAAAAAATGAAAAACCTATACATCAATACCCGATTTTTCTTTTCGCTCATAGGAGTGGGGATCGTGTATGTCCTTGCATTTTTCTTTCCGTTTCTGATGTGGGTGGCGCACAGTATCCTGTTGGGATGTTTTCTGGCGGCAATGGTAGATTATCTGTTTCTTTTTAATCCGAAGAATGCCGTACTTGCCCAAAGAATACTTCCTGAAAAACTGTCCAATGGAGATGAGAATTTTGTAAAGATTGATATTAAAAATAATTACAGTTTTAAGATCAGAACCAAAATTATTGATGAAATTCCGTTTCAGTTCCAGAAAAGAGATTTCCTGATCACAAAAGATATTGAATCCGGAAGAAATACCTTTTTCCAATACAGCCTTGAACCTAAAGAAAGGGGAGAGTACAGTTTTGGAAACCTGAATATATATGCCTCTTCACCATTAGGATTTATTTCCAAAAGATTTAATTTCCAGAAAGACGCCATACTGCCTGCTTACCCGTCCTTTGTTCATCTTAGAAAATATGAGCTTATGGCGCTGCAGAGCGAATTTATGCTTGGTGGAATCAAAAAGATCAGAAAACTGGGCCATACCATGGAATTTGAACAGATCAAAGAATATGTTCCCGGCGATGACATCAGAACCATCAACTGGAAGGCAACTTCCAAGACAAACCGTTTGATGGTTAATCAGTTTCAGGATGAAAAATCACAAAGAATTTTTATTCTGATCGATAAAGGAAGGACGATGAAAATGCCTTTTAACGGGCTGAGTCTTCTGGATTACTCGATCAACGCTGCCATGGCGCTTTCCCACATTATTCTGAAGAAAGGAGATCGGGCCGGGATGATGACGTTCTCTAAAAAGACGGAAAACAAAGTAGCGGCTGAGAATAAATCAGGGCAGCTGAAAAAGATCTCAGAAGCTTTGTACAATATTAAAACAGACTTTTTTGAAAGTGACTTTAACCGCCTGTATCAGGATGTAAAATACTCTTTAAACCAGCGAAGTCTGGTGCTCCTTTTTACTAATTTTGAAACACTGGACGGATTAAACCGGCAGTTGAAATACCTTCGAGGTATTGCTAAAAACCATTTGCTGGTAGTTGTATTTTTCAAAAATTCAGAACTGCAGACCCTGATTCAGAAGAATCCTGAAAATATGCAGGAAATTTATGACGAGATCGTTGCTGAAAAATTTGAATTTGAAAAGAAACTCATCATCCAGGAACTGAGAAAGTATGGGATTTATACCGTTTATACCCTGCCTGAAAATTTAAATATTGACGTTATCAATAAATACCTTGAGATAAAAGCGAGAGGAATTTTATAATTTTGCAGGAAGATTTAATCCAATTTCTCTACCGTTCATGATCGGAACCGGAGAATCAAATAATAAAATTTAAAATGAAAATAACATTAAACAGAATCAACGACGACTTCCTATTTGAATGTACCAATTCTCAGGGAAATTCAATTCTTCTTGACAATACTTCACAACCGGGAGCCAAAGGAGTTTCTCCTATGGAAAGCGTATTGATGGCTGTTGCAGGATGCAGCGGAATTGATGTAGTGTCTATTCTGAAAAAGCAGCGTCAGGAAATCACTGGTTTTCAGGCGGAAGTTGAAGGCGAAAGGGTTCAGGTAGAAGATGCAAAACCCTTTAAATCTATTAAGGTTAAATTTCTTCTCGAAGGAAATATTGATCCCAAAAAAGCATTAAAAGCAGCTGAGCTGTCTTTTGAAAAATACTGTTCCGTATCCAAAACTCTGGAACCTAATGTAGAGATCGGGTATGAAGTTCTTGTGAACGGAGAAAAGATCTGAAAACGTTAATAAAATAATAAAGCCGGATAGAGATATCCGGCTTTTGTTTACCATTAAGAAACGGTAAAAGAGCAGCTCACGGCTTCGCCGTGAGCTGCCTCAAGAAAAAGATGAAAAAAAGATTAGTTCTTGATCACTTTTTTCATAAAACTGGCTTTTTCAGTAAATACTTTAAAATAGTAGACTCCTGAAGCTGCCGTATGAAGAGATATTTTTGTTTTTTCAGTATTGATTCCAATCTGTTTTTGAATGATTCTTCCCTGAATGTCATATATTTCCACAGATTTTATCTTTGAATCAGATTCTATGTTGACATCTCCTTTGGTAGGATTTGGATAAACATGTACGCCGGATTTTCCGTCAGATTCCAGGGTCTGAAGTACGGTTCCGCCAATCACGGTCACGGCTTCATTGGTGGCAACAGGGAAATTATAATCAAAATAAATATGAGCTTTTGCGCTTACGCTGTCACCTGATGCAAGACTATTCTTAGTTTTGATCTTAAGGATAATATTACCGTGGGCAGAAGCCGCAAGATTGATGTTTTTCATCATAAACTCCGCCTTATTGTCTATGATCTTTGTATACGTCCCGTGCGAAGTATGCTGCAGCTGTAATGAAGGAACATTAAAATCATTCGGATCAATATCCATTTCCACAACAATATGGGTAGCTGGTGCATTTCCGGTATTTTCAAAATTGATGATATAATGAAGATCTTTACCGGTCATGGAAACAGGAATCTGGCTGCCTTCCATACAGGTGATATCATTAGGGTCGAATGATCCCGTTACGGTCTGATTATAATTAAAGCTGTTATCCGCCGGATTGGCATCTCCCGATACCGGAGTTACAGAAGCAGTAAAATTAAGCTGGTCACCAATATTGACAGGGTTTGTCGCATGCATAGGAGGGTTGATATTGAATGTAATTTCAGAAGCCGTATTGGAATAAGGCTTTAAGTTGGTGAAATTGAACGTCACCTGATTCCCCGAAACCGAAGAAGGCAGTGACGAAGACATGAAATTCATTTTTGAATTGTTAAATGTAACGGTTGTGCTTCCTGAAAGAGACGTATTGCCTTTATTTCTCCAGATTACTTTATAAACAGCATCAAAACCGGGTCTGGCATCAGTAACCGGAGCAAAAACCACTTCCAGATCCTTTATATTCCCGTTTCTGGTGACACATATGTCCTGCATGGAAACAGTATTGTTATTCACAAAATTAACGTTGAAAGCAGATGGCGTCACCGTGTAAAGGGCAGGGTTTTCAGGTTCTGCTGTCACGGTTATATTTCCTGTCTGCGTATATAAATTATAGCTGCCGTCAGTTTTCACAAAAGTTTCCTCTGTAGTGGTTCCGTTGCTGACTTTTATTTTCATGTGTTCAAAAACAGCATCGCCGGCATCGCAGCCATTATTGTTATCATCAAATTTTACAGTTCCGGTGATTGTATTATAGTTTCCTCCCGGCACAAAATTGCAGTAATCATTTACATTGCAGACGATTCCTTCCATAGCAAGGCTGTCTTCTATAGCTGTTATCTGTGAAGTGTCACAGCAGATGTATTGTAGAGCAGAATTGTATGGGAAAGAAAAATATTCATTCTTCCCGTTTTTTGCAAAAATCTTTTCTATTGATTGGGATTCAAGGAGAACCATTTCCAGATTTGTACAGTTATTTACATTGAATGTTTTTGTAAATATACCATCGTTTGCAAAAGGTAATCCGATACCGAAATAGGCCATATCAGCATATACTTCCGAAATATTTCTTATTTTCAAATGCCCGCTGAAATCCACGTCCGTTATTTTATTTCTACCCATGATCAGAGAATCCAGATTGGGGAAATTATGGATGTTAAGGTCAGTCAGGTTATTGCTTAAAACACTTAAATTTTTAAGATTTGCAGATGTTCCTGTGATGCTGTTCAGTTTATTATAGGCGGCATCAAGAGAAATAACACTTGGGATACTGGCTGTATTTAAACTCGTAAACTGATTTCCTGTAATCTTTAAGGTCTTTAAATTAACCGTATTGGTAAAGTCAAATGATGTCAGATCATTCCGTACAGCTTTTACGGTTTCAAGGTTTGATGCATTTTTTAACTTCAGTTCAGTCAGTTTATTATAACTTACATCTACCGACTGTAGTGCATTACAGTCTTCAATATTTAAATTGGCTAAATTCCAGTTAACAGGAACACTGCTGCCCATAAAAGGACCATGCTGGAATTGCTGAAGGCTTGGGCAGTTTTTAATGGTTACATTTTTTAAACCTTGCTGTCCTTCAAATGAAACTCCCGTAAGCAAAGGACAGTTCTGGATATTGACAGACTGCAAGAACTGAGATGTAAAATCAGGTTGCGGAGAATAATTCTGAAAATCCTGATATTGAAGGCTGGCGCTTACCGATTCAAGCTTAGGTAAGCCGTTAATGCTAAGCTGCGTCATCATGTGGTTTCCCAAACCAAGTGCTTTGAGCTGTGAATTACCGGAAATATTCAGCGATTCAAGCGGACCGAAGAAATTGGTATAATAAGCAGGATAATAGCCCGGACTTCCAAGATAAAGATGTTCCAGGTTTACCGCATCTGTGGCATCAAAAGAGCTGTATCCGTAACCAAGAATATTAATGTTTTTCAGTGCAGGACAATTGGCCGTTTGAAATGGGACCGTTAAAGTGCTTCCGGTCAGATTATTTAATTTAATTTGATTCAGAACAGGGCAGTTATTAACGCTGAGAGCCCCTAAATCGGAGCTGCATTCTATGGTCTGTAAATTAAGACAGTTGTTAGCTGAAAGACTGGATATTTTTATATTTCCGTTAAAATTCAAATTGATAAACAGAGGACAGTAGCTGATATCCAGAAGCCCCAAAGATGAGGGATTGGCTGTAGAACTGCCATTATTGACCAAATGAAGGGTATCTAAGAAATTACAATGACTTAAATTCAGTTCTGCTAAACTTACATCTGTGATATTTACTTCCTTTAATGATTGATGATAACTTAAATTGAGAACAGGATTATTTGAATTATTAAATAAAAAATCTCCACTTAAACTCAGCTTTTCAAGATAACCGGAAGCCGCAATAGTGGTAAGTATATCCTGAACCGGAGTGCCGTATGAAAGCATGATATCAACATTTTTCAAAGAAGGGACACCGGAGAATACCTGAATAGGAATTCCCCTGATTTTAAAATTTTTAAGATTGGAACAGTTGCTGACCGAAGCATTGCCCGGATCAGAATTGTTAAATGAAATATCCAGATTCTCCAGGACATTTAAATTGGAAATACCAAGTCCCGAAGCCGGCGTATTCCAGTAATCAATTTTGATGCTTTTTGCATTCACAAAAGATAAAATTCCCTGATAGTTTTGGATAGGGTCAGTATCATTAAGATTGGACTCGGGATAAATAATTTCTAATGCGCTTACCTGGCTGGCCTCGCTTTGCTCTATTTGGCCGTTACCATTGGCATCAATCGAAAAGTAGTTTCCAGACAGATCTTTGGCAACAGTGTTGGAAGGTGATGACGACAAAAGTCTGGCCCTGAAATAAGCATCAGGAATGCTGATTGTCTGTGCTTTTATTCCCAGGCTGAGCAACAGGAAAGAAAGCAAACAAAATAATTTTGTTTTCATGGAAAAGTGTGTGTTTTAAATTGGGTTCTTCACCGCATGTGAAAATCTGTTCTGATCAACAGTTCAGAAGTAATTATAAAATGCAGGAAGTAGTATTAGCTTTTAAACAGGGTTTTTCAGAAGTGAAAAACGGTTGAAGTTTGAGATACAGACCATATGCTTTGGTGGTCTTCTTCTCAATTCCTGATAAAAGTACCAGGAAAACAGATAGGAAATTTATTTTCATTTTGTGTGTGTTTCTTGGGACTAAGGTAGATAAAAAAACAAATACAACGATTTTACATAATATTTTTTATTAAAATTTCATTTTTAAATAAAAAAACCTCTGGTAAAAGAGGTTTTATGTTTATACAGTTAATCTAGGTTTCATCAGCTTGGCAACTGTTGCCGTCCATCCGGTCTGATGGGAAGCTCCCACGCCGCGGCCATTGTCGCCATGGAAATATTCAAAGAAAGTAATATAATCCTTAAAATGTTCATCATAATTAAACTTTGGATTTCCCCCGTTGAAAGGTCTTTGCCCATGTTCATCCTTTAAAAATAAAGAACATAATCTGCGGCTGATATTCTGGGCTACTTCATCCAGGTTTTTCTTCTCGCCGCTTCCGGTTGGGAATTCCACTTTTAAGCTGTTGCCATAGTAGAAATGGAAGCGCTGTAAACTTTCAACGATCAGGAAGTTGATCGGGAACCAGATCGGACCGCGCCAGTTGCTGTTTCCTCCAAACATACGGCTGTCACTTTCTGCAGGTGTATAATACACCACGTTTTCCGTACCGTGAACAGAGAAAACAAAAGGATTTTCCTCATAAACTTTTGACATCGCACGGATTCCGTATGAGCTTAAAAATTCCTTCTCATCCAGCATTCTGGTCAGTACCTTTGTCAGTCTGTTTTTACGCAGAATGCTCATCAGGTGTTTTCTGCCCTGTCCTTCCTCATCCCAGTGAGAAACCAGCTTCGTCAGCTCAGGCTTATTTTTTAAAACCCATTCCATTCTTGCCTGGAAATTCGGCATTTTATCTAATAATTTGTGATCGATAATCTCTACGGCAAACATCGGGATCAATCCGACAATACTTCTTAATTTTAAAGAAACACTGTCTCCGTTGCCCAGCTGAAGCACATCGTAGAAAAAGCCGTCCTCCTCATTCCATAATCCGTCTTTACCATCTCCAAGATTTTCCATAGCTTCCGCGATATACAGATAATGCTCAAAAAACTTGATGGCCATATCTTCGTACACCTGGTAATACTGGGCCAGTTCCATAGCGATCCGCATCATATTAAGGGCATACATCGCCATCCAGCTGGTTCCGTCTGCCTGTTCAAGATGCTGTCCGTCTTTAAGTTCCATATTCCGGTCAAAAGCACCGATATTATCGAGCCCCAGGAAACCGCCGCCAAAAATATTGTTCCCGCTTTTATCCTTACGGTTCACCCACCAGGTAAAATTCAGGAGAAGCTTCTGAAATACCTTTTCCAGGAATAACAGGTCAGGTTTGCCGTTCTGCTTTTCATCAATTTTAAAAACGCGGAAGCAGGACCATGCGTGTACAGGTGGATTTACATCGCTCAGGTTCCATTCATAGGCTGGAAGCTGTCCGTTGGGATGCATATACCATTCCTTCGTCAGCAGAAGAAGCTGTCCTTTAGCAAATTCACCGTCAATAATCGAGAAGGGTACACAGTGAAACGCAAGATCCCATGTAGCATACCACGGATATTCCCATTTATCGGGCATGGAAATAATATCCTTATTGTGAAGGTGGTTCCATTCCGTATTTCTTACATAATCATTGAAATTTCTCGGAGCTTCATGGTTCGGATCACCTTTCAGCCATTTTCCTACGTTATAATGATAGAATTGTTTATTCCATAAAAGTCCTGCAAAAGCCTGTCTCTGCACATTCCTTTCATCTTCATTGGTGGTTTCACTCTGGATTTCGTGATAGAATTCGTCCGCTTCGGAAGTTCTGGCATTGAAGATTTCATCAAACCTTTCAAAAGGCTCATCAATTTCCTCCGGACAAAGCCTGAAATCAAAAGTCTTGGACTGTCCCGCTCCAATGATCTCATCAATAATAAAAGAAGCTTTGGTTCCTCTTTTTTCAGGATTTACCGTATTGCTTCCGTAAATAATGTGATCATTGATACCATCTTTAAAATAAGTGTTTCCCGGATAAGGAGCACCGTATAATTTAGGACTGTTCGTTTCATTATCGCAGAAAGCAGTTTTAGCCCCCAGATTTCTCGAATAAAGCTTTTTGATCGAGATGCTGTCGTGGTTAATATCAATGCATCCATCGAAAGAAGCATTCATCTGGGCTTTATACGTATTATAGCCCCATTTCCAGTTGTTTCTGAACCATGCGGTGGGAGCAATCACAATCGGGGCATTCTGCTGGCTTCTGTTATGAACTGTTATTCGCGCTAAAATATCATTATGATCGGCTTTACAGTATTCAATGAAAATATCGAAGTACTCATCATTGTCAAAAATTCCGGTATCAAAGATTTCATATTCCGGTTCCTTCTTGCTTCGTCTCCCGTTTTCCGCCACAAGATCATCGTACGGAAATGAGTTGATCGGATATTTATACACCATTTTCATATAGCTGTGCGTAGGTGTATTATCCAGGTAATAAAAAATCTCTTTAATATCCTCTCCATGATTTCCCTGGGGATTGCTCAGTCCAAAGAAACGTTCTTTTATGATTTTATCTTGTCTGTTCCAAAATGAAAAAGCGAAACAGAAAATCTGTTTCACATCAGAGATTCCTGCGATGCCTTCCTCTCCCCAACGGTAAGCGTAGCTTTCCGCATTATTGTGGTTGGCGTAGTGCCAGGCATTTCCGTTTGGGCTGTAGTCTTCACGGACATTTCCCCACTGACGGTTGCTGACGTATGGCCCCCAGTTTTTCCATTTTGTATCTTGTAATCTTTCTTTTTCAGCAGTCATATCTCATCATTTTTTCAGTACGAAGGTAGTTTTTTTGAAAAATAATTCCAATTCCTTCTATCTGAATAATTCTTAACACACCTCTGAAACACTTGTAATTACGGGCTTTTTAAAGATTAAATATTTTTTATTGTAAAAATTAAAAGAAAACCCTTATCTTTGCCGTGCGTTCATTCAAATATTGAAAATGTTATCAAGAAAGGTTGAGGGATTAGACCCTATGAAACCTTAGCAACCCTTTGTGCAAGCAGAGAAGGTGCTACGTTCTACCAATTTATTTTGGACAGATAACTCACTGAAGTTCTTTTCAGCCATTTCCTGTGGCATTTTCAATTGTATTAAAATAATAGAATTGAAAACAGAACTAAACTATATTAATCTTTCGTATCAAACCCGTTCCCAAAAGGAATATCATATCCCGTTGACTTATCAGATCTTCGGGAAAGACCTGTTTACAGCTCCCATTATACTGATCAATCATGCTTTAACCGGAAATTCAAATGTTTCCGGAGAAAAAGGCTGGTGGAAACAGCTAATTGGTGAAAATCAGGTGATCGATACGCATAAATATACAGTTCTGTGTTTCAATATCCCCGGAAACGGATATGATGATTTTTTAATTGACGAATACGAAGACTTCACCCCTTCAGAGATAGCAGAAATATTCCTGAAAGGTCTTGAAGCTTTACATATCAAAAAACTGTACGCCATTATCGGAGGTTCTCTTGGAGGTGGAATTGGCTGGGAAATGCTGGCTAAGCAACCAAAGCTTGCGGAAATTTTTATCCCTATTGCCTGCGACCTCAGAACACACGACTGGCTTCATGCCCAGTGCCTGGTTCAGAAATTTCTGTTGAGCGGAAACGATGAACCTTTGCAGAAAGCAAGAATACACGCCATGCTGTGTTACAGAACACCCCAATCTTTAAATGACAGATTTCAAAACAGATATCATAAAGATAATCAGCGCTTAGAATCAGAAGACTGGCTGGTTTATCACGGAAATTCATTAAACGAAAGGTTTAGTTTAGGATCATATAAACTGATGAACCATCTTCTGATGAATATCAATACTGAAGAATCTCAACTGGAAAATATCACTGCACGAATGCACCTGATCGCTGTAGATACCGACCTGTTTTTCCCGGCTTCAGAAATCCGAATGTGCTTTGAAAAGCTGAAAGAAAAAAAGAAAGAGGTTTTCTATCATGAAATACAGTCAATTCACGGGCACGATGCCTTCTTAATGGAATACAAACAATTAAATACTATCATAAAAAATATTTTGTAGAATGAGAAATGCTAACGAAATAAAGTTTTTAAAAAACAGATCAATTATTAAATTCGAAGGGGAAGATTTCTTAGGTGAAATCGGGATCGACGGAAGAATTTTTAAAGCGCTTACTTTAGCGAGAATCAGTGTAGGAGTAATCTCCCAGCAGGCTATTGAAAATGGAATCTCCATTCTGGTTAATGAAGCGGATGCAGAAAAAGCCGTTGCCTGTCTGATTGATGAATTTGAAGCAGAAAGAAGATCGGGAAAAGTTTCCCAGATTTACAGTATCAATAATGTTTCCGTACTGGGGTTTGTAGCGGAAGACTTTAATAAAGTATTGGCTGAACTGGCCAGGAATAATGTTTTCCCATTGCTTTTAAACCAGGTTTCAGGAGAAAACAGAGTTAATATTGTAGTTACTTCGTCTCAGGATGAAAAAACGAAAAATGTTATTGAGTCTGAAATTTTCAAAAAGCCTAAAACCGTTCATCTGGCCATTATCGGACATGGAAATGTTGGAAAAACATTAATAGAGCAGGTTTTAAGATCTTCCGAAGAAATTAAAAGACGCAAGAAGATCGATCTTAAAGTTGTGGCCGTAGCCAATTCAAGAAAAATTGCGTTCAATAAAAAAGGTTTTAATGCAGACTGGAATGATGAGGTTTCAGTGGCGGAGCATCCGTCAAGCGTAGAAGAATTAATCAACTTCTCAAAAGAAAATCAGCTGGAAAATCTGATTGTAGTAGATAATACCGCCAGTAAAGATTTTGTGAAAAATTATCATGCACTGGCTGAAAATGGTTTTGACCTGGTTTCTTCCAACAAGATCTTCAACACGCTTCCTATCGAAGAATACCGTAAACTAAGATATACGTTGAGTAAAAACAACAGACGTTACTTATATGAAACCAACGTTGGTGCGGGACTTCCGTTAATTGATACCATCAAATTACTTCACCTGTCAGGAGAAAATATTACAAGAATCAAAGGGGTTTTCTCCGGAACATTGAGCTATGTTTTCAATAATTTTTCTTTGAGAGACGATAAGTTTTCCACAATTGTCAACGAAGCTTTGGAAAAAGGCTACACAGAACCAGACCCAAGAGAAGATTTATCAGGAAATGATGTCGCTAGAAAACTGTTGATTCTGGCTAGGGAGCTGGATTTAATCAATGAATTTGACGATATCAACATTCAGAATCTGGTTCCTGAAAGTTTACTTTCTGTTTCAAAATCAGAATTCCTTTCAAGATTAGACGAACTGGATGAAGAATATCAGAAAATCAAGGAAAACCAGGAGCCGGGTCACGTTTTAAGATATGTCGGGGATTTACATGGAGATTTACAAAAAGATAAAGGCGAGCTTGACGTGAAACTGGTTTCCGTTCCGGGAAGTTCCGCATTAGGACAGCTTAAAGGCTCAGATTCAATCTTCGAGATTTACACGGAAAGCTATGGTGAAAACCCGATCGTGATCATGGGTGCCGGAGCCGGAGCTCAGGTGACCGCAAGAGGTGTTTTCGGCGATATTTTAAGAGTAAGTGAAACGAAATAATATTAATAACAATGTAACAATGTAACAATGTAACAATGTAACAATGTAACAATGTAACAATGTAACAATGGATATTAATAAATTTCAAAACAATACTCTACGACATTAAAAAAGTGAGTCCCAAAGGGACGATTTAACAAAGGATAGGATGAAATCCTATCTTATTATAAAACCCACCCCAAAAAAACGTAATTATTATTTTTTATATAACGCACCAATGGCTCTCCATCATTAAACACCACACAAACCATTGCTGCCCTATTAAATTAAAACTATATGGAAAATTTTGAAACTTCCGCTATAAGAACCCAGACTGAAAGATCTCAGTTTGACGAGCATTCCACGCCGTTATACCTTACATCCAGTTTTATTTTTCAGGATGCAGAGGACATGAGAGCCAGTTTTGCCGAAGAAAAAGATAAAAACCTCTACAGCCGTTTTTCCAACCCGAATATAACTGAATTTACAGATAAGATCGTAAAAATGGAAGGCGCAGAAGCAGGATATGCATTTGCAACCGGGATGGCGGCCATCTATTCCACATTTGCCACTTTATTGGATGCAGGCGATCATATTGTAAGCTGTCAGTCGGTTTTCGGATCTACCCATACGCTGTTTACCAAGTATTTCCCGAAATGGAATATTGAAACGTCTTACTTTAAGGCAGAAGATGCTGAAAATGTAGAACAGTACATTAAGCCTAATACAAAGATCCTATACCTTGAAACACCTACTAATCCGGCTATTGAAATTCTGGATCTTGAGTTTTTCGGACAGATTGCAAAAAAGCATAACCTTATATTTATTGTAGATAATTGTTTTGCAACACCTTATCTTCAGCAGCCGATTAAGTATGGTGCAGATGTTGTTGTACATTCTGCAACGAAACTTATTGACGGACAGGGAAGAGTATTAGGTGGAGTAGCCGTAGGAAAAGCCGATCTGATCAGAGAAATTTACCTTTTTGCAAGAAATACCGGACCAGCAATGTCGCCTTTCAACGCCTGGGTGCTTTCAAAAAGTCTTGAGACACTTGCGATCAGGGTTGAAAAACATTGTGAAAATGCATTAAAAGTAGCAGAATTTTTAGAAAACCACCCAAATGTAGAGCTTGTAAAATATCCGTTCTTAAAATCTCATCCGAGCTATGAAATTGCCAAAAAGCAGATGAAATTAGGAGGGAATATTGTAGCCTTTGAAATTAAAGGAGGTATAGAAGGCGGAAGAAACTTCCTGGACAAAATAAAATTGTGCTCACTTTCAGCCAACCTTGGAGATACCAGAACAATTGTAACACACCCTGCATCAACTACGCATTCAAAACTGACAGATGAAGAAAGAAACGAAGTAGGAATTACAGCAGGCTTAGTGCGTTGTTCCGTAGGTTTAGAAAATGTAGAAGATGTCATTGCAGATTTGAAACAGGCTTTGGATTAAAATTCTGGGAATAGCTTGATTCAACTCAAAATAAGCCTTGTCAAGATTTTAAACCTTGACAAGGCTTGGTAAGTTTGAATAAACAAAGAGTCCCAACGGGACGATTTACCAAAGGATAGGATGAAAATCCTATCGATCAAAATAATAAGAAATCATATGAAGAATTCAGAACAATTATACAAAGCCATATCAGAGAGAATTTTAATTCTCGACGGTGCCATGGGAACCATGCTTCAGCGTTACAAGTTCGAAGAAGAAGATTACCGCGGAGAGCGTTTCAAAGATTGGGAACATCCGGTAAAAGGAAATAACGACCTTCTTTCCCTTACTCAGCCTCAGGCCATTGAAGAGGTTCATAGAAAATACCTGGAAGCGGGAGCAGATATTCTCGAAACCAATACGTTTTCCGGAACTACCATTGCTATGGCAGATTATCATATGGAAGATCTCGTGTATGAACTGAACTATGAATCAGCGAAAATTGCCAGAAAAGTTTGTGATGAATTTACAGCTCAAAATCCGGATAAGCCAAGATTCGTGGCAGGTTCTATCGGACCTACCAACAGAACGGCAAGTTTAAGTCCGGATGTAAATGATCCAGGATACAGAGCTATTACCTTTGAAGAATTAAGAGCGGCTTACAAACAGCAGTGTGAAGCTTTACTCGACGGAGGTTCAGATATTCTTCTGGTAGAAACCATTTTCGATACACTGAATGCAAAAGCAGCTTTATTTGCCATTGATGAACTTCAGGATGAAAGGAATATTAAAATTCCGATCATGGTTTCCGGAACCATTACCGATGCGTCAGGGAGAACACTGAGCGGCCAGACTGCCGAAGCTTTCCTGATCTCAGTTTCACATTTAAATTTATTAAGCGTAGGATTTAACTGCGCTTTAGGAGCAGATCAGCTGACCCCTTATCTGGAGACACTGGCCCATAACTCAGAATTTTATGTTTCTGCTTACCCGAATGCCGGACTTCCCAATGCCTTCGGAAAATATGATGAGACGCCTGAAGATATGGCGCGGCAGATCAAAGAATATGTGGAAAAAGGATTGATTAATATTATCGGCGGATGCTGTGGAACAACACCCGATCATATAAAAGCTATTGCAGACTTGGTAGCACAATATCCACCAAGAAAAACGAAAGAGTTTGTATAATCAGGCTGTTTTTAATTAAAACAAAAAATAGAAGCTGGCTTATAAAAAGTTTCCGCTGTTTACAACCTGAAGCAGAGCTATAGATCTGCCGGGACCAAATACGGACAGTGCCTATTATAATTTAGCAGAATAAAAAATTAATGAAATATTTAAGATTATCAGGCCTTGAGCCTCTTATCATAACGCCGGAAAGTAATTTCATCAATGTTGGTGAAAGGACAAACGTTGCCGGTTCCAAAAAGTTTTTAAGATTAATAAAAGAAGAAAAATTCGGTGAAGCACTGGATATTGCCCGTCATCAGGTTGAAGGCGGTGCACAGATTCTTGATGTCAATTTCGATGACGGATTGATCGACGGAAAAGCTTCCATGATCAAATTTTTAAATTTAATTGCTTCCGAACCGGATATTTCCAGAATTCCTTTGATGATCGACTCCTCGAAATGGGAGATCTTAGAAGCGGGACTTCAGGTGGCACAGGGAAAATGTGTCGTGAACTCTATCAGTTTAAAAGAAGGAGAAGAAGAATTTATCAGTCACGCAAAAGCCATCAAAAGATATGGTGCTGCCATGATTGTTATGGCATTTGATGAGGTGGGGCAGGCCGATACTTACGAGCGTAGAATAGAAATTTCAAAACGGTCTTATGATATTCTGGTCAATCAGCTCAATTTCCCCGCAGAAGATATTATTTTCGATTTAAATATTTTCCCTGTGGCAACAGGAATGGACGAGCACCGGAGAAATGCCATTGACTTTATCGAAGCCACAAGATGGGTCCGTCAGAATCTTCCGTATGCATCCGTGAGTGGTGGTGTAAGCAACGTTTCTTTTTCCTTCCGTGGCAATGATACCGTAAGAGAAGCCATGCACTCGGTTTTCCTGTATCACGCCATTCAGGCAGGAATGAATATGGGAATTGTAAACCCTGCAATGCTTGAGGTTTATGATGAAATTAATAAAGAGCTTCTTGGGCTTGTGGAAGATGTTATTCTTGACAAAAGAGAAGATGCCACAGAAAGATTGCTGGATTACTCCGAAAAACATAAATCGGTCAAAAAAGAAAAAGTTGAAGATTTAGAATGGAGAACAAAACCTTTGCAGGACAGAATCACCCATGCTCTGGTAAAAGGAATCGACCGTTTTATTGAAGAAGATGTGGAAGAGGCAAGACAGCAGGCGGCAAAGCCATTACACGTTATTGAAATTAATTTAATGACCGGAATGGGCGTGGTCGGAGATTTATTCGGAAGCGGAAAAATGTTCTTACCTCAGGTGGTAAAATCGGCTAGGGTAATGAAAAAAGCGGTGGCTTATTTACAGCCCTTTATTGAAGCGGAAAAAGATGGCTCAAGACCGGCCAACGGAAAGATTTTGATGGCAACGGTAAAAGGTGATGTTCACGATATCGGTAAAAATATTGTAAGCGTTGTTTTAGGTTGTAATAACTATGAAATTGTTGATCTGGGTGTAATGGTTCCTGCTGAAAAAATTATTCAGACTGCGATTGCTGAAAAGGTAGATGTTATTGGATTGAGCGGTTTGATCACACCAAGTTTGGATGAAATGGTGTATATCGCTCAGGAATTAGAAAGACAAAACCTTGATTTTCCTTTATTGATTGGTGGTGCTACCACTTCCAAAGCACATACCGCTGTGAAAATCGATTTAAAATATAAAAATGCAGTCGTTCACGTGAATGATGCTTCCAGAGCGGTGAATGTGGTAAGTTCGCTTTTAGGGGACAGAAATAAAGAATATGTTTCAGAACTTAAAGATGAATACTCCGATTTCCGTGAGAAATTCCTGAACAGACAGGTGGATAAAGATTATGTTTCCATTCAGGAGGCTAGACAAAGTCATTTCACAATCGACTGGGAAAACGAAGAAATTTTTACACCGAATCAGTTAGGCGTAACTGTATTTGAAGATCAGGATCTGAGAGAACTGCTTCCGTTTATCGATTGGTCGCCGTTTTTCAGAAGCTGGGACCTTCACGGAAAATATCCGAATATTTTTGAAGATAAAGTCGTAGGAGAGCAGGCAAAGGAATTATTTAAAGATGCCCAGGTAATTTTAAATAAAATTCTCGATGAAAAAAGACTGCAGGCAAAAGCCATCTTCGGAATCTTCAAAGCGAATTCCAATGAAACGGATGATATTTTGATTTTTAATGAAAATAATGAAGAACAGGCCAGATTCCTGACCTTAAGACAGCAGGCACAGCGTTCCAAAGGAAAAGAATATTTAGCATTAAGTGACTTCATCGCTCCGCAGACTTCCGGAAAGACGGATTATGTAGGCGCTTTCTGCGTAACTACCGGTTTCGGAACAGACGAATTCGCTGAGGAATATGAAAAAGCCAACGATGATTATAATGCCATCATGGTAAAAGCCCTTGCCGACAGATTTGCTGAAGCCTACGCCGAATTTTTACACAAAAAAGTAAGAACAGAATATTGGGGCTATGCCAATCAGGAAAACCTGAGCAATGAAGACCTTATCGCTGAAAAATACAAAGGGATCCGTCCCGCTCCAGGCTATCCTGCATGTCCTGACCATCTGGAAAAGAAAACCATCTGGGATCTTTTAAAAGTAGAAGAAAATACTGGGGTTTTCCTTACAGAAAGTCTGGCGATGTTTCCTACGGCTGCCGTTTCCGGATATTATTTCGGAAGTCCGCATGCGAAGTATTTCGGTCTGGGAAAAATTACTGAAGATCAGCTTAAAGATTATGCAAAAAGAAGAGGTTGCTCAATTGATGAAGCCAGAAGATGGTTATCTCCGAATTTAGCTTAAAATGTTAATGATTTTGACTTACCGGTTGATGACAGCCGGCCACTGATAAACCAGCAGCTTGCAACAAAAGAAAATAACTAAACTATACAATGAAGATCACTGAACACATAAAAAACGCAAACGGGAAAACTTTATTCTCCTTAGAAGTGGTTCCGCCCCAGAAAGGCATAGGAATCGAAGATCTGTACACAAATATAGATCCGCTTATGGAGTTTAAGCCGCCATTTATTGATGTCACCACTTCCAGGGAAGAATACATTTATATTGACAAAGGAAACGGGCTTATGGAGCGCCGTATTACCAGAATGCGTCCCGGAACGCTTGGAATATGTGCCGCAATTCAGCATAAATACAATGTGGATACCGTTCCCCATCTGTTGTGTGGAGGCTTCACCAAAGAAGAAACAGAATACCTTTTGGTAGACTGTATGTATTTGGGGATAGACAATATTATGGCTTTGAGAGGAGATGCGATGAAAGGGCATCAGTATTTTGAGCCTACCCCGGGAGGACATGCCAGTGCGATGGATCTTGTTCACCAGATCAATGACCTGGGAAGAGGAAAGTATCTTCATAATGACGAAAAGGCTTCCGATGAGCTTAATAAGTTCTGCATAGGAGTAGCAGGCTATCCGGAGAAGCATATGGAAGCACCTTCCATGAATTACGACCTGAAATGGCTCAAAGAAAAAGTAGATGCCGGAGCAGATTATATCGTTACCCAGATGTTTTTTGATAATAAAAGATTTATTGAATTTGTTCAGAAAGCAAGGGAAATGGGAATTACAGTCCCTATTATCCCGGGAATAAAACCTATTGCCACCAAAAAACATCTGAAAATTCTTCCGCAGGTATTCAAAATAGATCTTCCTGAAGAGCTGATCAGCGAAGTGGAAAATGCTAAAAACAACGAAGCTGTAAAACAGATCGGAGTGGAATGGGCCATTAACCAATGCAGGGAACTGCTGGATTTTGGAGTTCCCGTTCTTCACTTTTACTCCATGGGGAAAAGTGATAATATTAAAAAAGTAGCCGGAGAGCTATTCTAATAGAGTATTTAATGAAAGGAGCCCTGCTGATCAACAGCAGGGTTTTTTATTTACAGGATAGGATGTCTTTCAAATTCTTTCGTTCGGTCAAATAAATACCGGTAGGTGGTCAGTTTTCTAGTCACTGTGGTATCCAGACTTTCCGCTATTTTGATCATTTTAGGATTGAAATCTCCGATCCATTGAAGTTCAGTAGTTTTAAAATCCGTATGTTTTCTCAGATGCTGTGTTCCTTCCCAGATCATATAACCGTCTATACCTTTCTTTTGCCATTCCGGAATAACGCCGAAAACAAGACCTACCATTTTCTCATTCTTCCTGAATTTTTTTATCCACAGAAACCTGAGTTTTTCCACAATTCCGAATTTCCCGTTCAGATATTTAAACCATTGGTTCACATCCGGAAGATTCATCCACATTGCAATCGGTTTTTCATTTTCATAGACAAACCAAGAGATATGTTCGTTGATAATCGGCTTCATGGTGTTGAACATTTTCAGTACTTTTGCTTCTTCCAGCTGCTTGCCTTCCCCATGGCAGGCCCAGGCCTGATTGTAGATATCCGTAAAATCTTTTGCGAACTTCGGCAGATTATTCTTTTTCATCGGCCTTGCAGAGATCGCCGGATTTCTACTGTGCTTCGTATGCATTAAAGTAAAAACCCTTGAAACATCTGCAAAAATGGGTCTCGAAAAACAAAGCTGTTCAAAATACATTTTAAAGCCGTAGTTTTCAAAAAGTGCTTTATAATAAGGGAAATTATAGTTCATGCCGAATAAAGGCTCCTCAAAACCTTCCGTCAGAAGCCCCCAGAATTTATCCCGTTCTCCAAAATTGATGGGACCGTCCATAGCTTCCATGCCTCTTTCCTTAAGCCAATCTACGCAGTGATCAAAGATAAAATCAGCTGTTTTCTGGTCATTGATACAGTCGAAAAAACCGATTCCTCCCGTAGGCTGTTCCTGCTGGCAGCTGGCAGAGACGAAAACGGCCACTTTTCCTACCGTTTCATTCTGTTTGTTTTTAAATAAAAATCGGGTGCATTCTCCTTCCGTGAAGAATTTATTTTTTTCAGGATCAAAAATCTCTTCGATATCCTGGTTTCGTGGTCTGATGTAATTCTTGTCGCGCCGGTAAAGCTGGGCGGGAAATTCTAAAAAGTCCTTTTTCTGTTTTTTGTTCTGTACTTCTTCGACAATAATCATAGGCTAAGTTGAGAATGGACAATGTTTTTCGTTCAAATTGAAATCGATGAACAGATTTTATCCGTATTTTTGTTGCAAATTAAATAAAAATGGTTGATTTTACCGATAACGACGATGATATTTTCACTGGAAAAGAACATACGCCTATTAGGAAAGATGCATTTGATAAATCGCCACAGGAAAAAATAGAAAAGATCACCGAACTTTTTGGTGAAATTATGGAAACACTGGGGATGGATATGACGGATGATTCTTTAAAGGATTCCCCAAGGCGTGTGGCCAAAATGTATGTAAATGAAATTTTTGGAGGACTTCTTCCGGAAAATAAACCCGGAATTTCCACTTTTTCCAATAAATATAAATACCGCCAGATGCTGGTGGAAAAAGATATCACTGTGTATTCTTTCTGCGAGCACCACTTTCTGCCGATCATCGGAAGAGCCCACGTAGCCTATATTTCAAACGGTGAAGTGATCGGGCTTTCCAAGATCAACAGGATTGTGGATTATTATGCAAAAAGACCGCAGGTTCAGGAAAGACTGACGATGCAGATTGTAGATGCTTTAAAGGAAGCATTGGGGACAAAAGATGTAGCATGCATCATTGATGCGAAGCACCTTTGCGTAAACTGCAGAGGAATAAAAGATACGGCAAGTTCTACCATCACGGCAGAATTGAGCGGTATTTTCAGAACCAATCCTATCACAAGACAGGAATTCTTACATTATGTGGGAAGTCACGCGAAATTAGATTATTAGTAAACAGATGAACTACCAGATCCTTAAAAATATTGTTGATGCCGAGCTTCAGAAATTTGAAACCATTTCTGACGAAGATTGGAATAATAAAATTTCACCCGGAAAATGGTCGAAAAAAGAAATCTTAGGGCATCTTTGTGACAGTGCACTCAGCAATATCAGACGATTTGTGGTCACTCTGTATAAGGAAAATGATAATATTGTATATGACCAGGATTTCTGGGTAAAAGCACAGAATTATCAGAATATTCCGGTTTCAGAGATCATCGGTCTTTGGAAATCTTTGAATTTTCAGATTGTGCATACCGTGGAAAATATTCCGGATGAAGCTTTACAGAGAACCTGCGATACTACAAAAACGGTTCCTCAGACTTTTACGCTGGAATATATTATCCAGGATTATATTGACCATCTGCAGTATCATTTAAAAGCAATTTAACAAATTTAAAAAAGTATAAATCTTACTAGCATCATAGAAAAAAATTAATTGATGTTGATCAAAAACAAATTATGAAAAATTTATTAAAGTGCCTTCTGGCTTTTACATCTCTTATATTCTTGGCAGGATGTAGTAACGATGATAAGGATGAAAATGTTAACCAACCCCAAAAAAGAATTACCAGATATTTTTCTTTTTCTCCCCCTTCCACTTCTAAAGATGAAAAGTGGGTATACAACTATAAAGAAAGGCTTATTGAGGTTGTAGATGATAAAACTAAAACAGTCTTTATCTATGATGAAAATGAGAGGGTTACAAAAGCTATAAGATATTTAACCTTACTTCCGGAATTTCCTCCAGATTCTATATTGTTTCATTACAATGCTGGTGAGATTATTATACAGCAAGGTTCTACGAGGAATAAATATATTTTAAACGATCAAGGGCAACCGATTCAGCTGCTTAGACAATCTCCTAACAGCGGGGAATATTATCTTCAGAAAAGTTTCACTTACCAGAACGGTAATATGATTAAAGAAGAATATGATAATGTGAAAATTGAAATTGCATATGATAATAATAAAAATATTTTAGCTGATTATCCTATTGGTGTAAGATTATGGGCATCCATTAAATCTCCAGATTCAAATTTTTTTGCATTTACGAGTAAAAATAATGTTGTCAGCAGGAAATATAGTATTGGAGAGTTATTGTCAGAAACAATTTATCAGTTGACCTATGATAAAGATGGCTACATTTTAAAAAGCGAAAGCATATTTGGATCTGAAGGATTTGTATACTAAAAAAATAGATATACTTACACCTATTAATTTATTCTGAAAAGTGATAGTTAGCTTTGGAATAACTTTAAGTTGTTATATTTAAGTAACCTTTAATAAATTTGCAGAATGGTCATATTTAAAAAAGTTTCAAATAAAATTTTTCTCACAACAATTATTTGTTGTGGATAGAATTATTTTAACTAATTTTTAAATCCTTTAATCATTCAATCTTTTAATTTAAAAAAATGCAATTAAAACTATACAACTCCTTAACCGGAGAAAAAGAAATATTTAAACCTATTTTAGAAGGAAACGTTGGGATGTACGTCTGCGGTCCTACCGTGTACAGCAATGTGCACCTGGGGAATGTAAGAACCTTCCTTTCCTTCGATTTTATCTACCGTACCCTGATGCATTTGGGGTATAAAGTAAGATATGTAAGAAACATCACCGATGCTGGCCACCTTACTGATGACGGAAATGTGGATAACGACAGATTCGTGAAGCAGACCCGTCTTGAAAAGCTGGAGCCTATGGAAATCGTACAGAAATATACGGTGGATTTTCATAAAGTTCTGGAAATGTTCAACCTGCTTCCTCCCAATATCGAACCTACGGCAACCGGTCATATTGTAGAGCAGATTGAGCTTACGCAGAAGCTTATTGACAGAGGTTTCGCCTACGAAAGCAACGGCTCTGTGTATTTCGATGTTCTGGAATACAATAAAAGAGGACTGAACTACGGGGAGCTTTCAAAACGTAATATCGAAGAACTTTTTGCCAATACCCGCGATCTTGACGGTCAGGGAGAAAAGAAAAACCCACAGGATTTTGCCTTGTGGAAAAAAGCCTCTCCCGCACACATTATGAGATGGAATTCCCCTTGGGGCGAAGGTTTCCCGGGATGGCATCTTGAATGTACTGCCATGAGCACGAAATATCTGGGCGAAAAATTTGATATCCACGGTGGCGGAATGGACCTGAAATTCCCACACCACGAATGTGAAATCGCTCAGGGAAAAGCCTGCAATGATATTGCTCCGGTTAATTACTGGATGCATGCCAATATGCTGACAATGAATTCCCAGCGTATGAGTAAATCTACAGGAAATTATATCCTTCCGATGCAGCTGGTGACCGGAGAAAATGACTTCTTTGAAAAATCTTTCCACCCGTCTATTGTACGTTTCTGCTTCCTGCAGGCCCATTACAGAAGCGTATTGGATATTTCCAATGATGCGATGATCGCCAGTGAAAAAGGTTTCATCAGATTAATGGAAGCCGTTAAAGTATTAAACAACATCACTCCGGATAACGGAAAACAATCTGAATTTAATCTTCAGGAGTGGAAAAATAAATGTTATGATGCCTTAAATGATGACTTCAATTCTCCGATTCTGATTGCTCATTTATTTGAAGCCGTGAAATATATTTTCGCTTTGAATGACGGAAAAGAGACGATCTCTTCCGAAGATCTTGAAGACCTGAAATCTACATTGAATGCATTCATTTATGATGTTTTAGGACTTCAGAACATTGAAGAAAACAATAATGAAAAGCTGGATCAGACTTTGAAAGTCTTAATAGAGCTTAGAAACCAGGCAAGAAAATCAAAAAACTTCGATCTTTCAGACCAGATCAGAGACAAGCTTCTTGCTGAAGGGATTGAATTGAAAGACGGCAGAGACGGAACCACTTACGTTTTGAATTAACCGCAAAAATAAATAGTACAGCTCCCGCAGCTCTCGTAGATTCTACAGATCATATCATAAAAATCTGTTGTGATCTGTGTGATCTGCGGGAGTTTTTTTATGCTCATTTCTTATTATTTTGTAATCTCTCGCAGATGTAGCGGATATAGCAGATTTAATCCGAAAGCCTTACTCATGTCGGTGGAGCGGCAATCTTAGCTCCTTTAAATTATACAGAGCAATACTCAATCTTATCGTTTACAAAACACAAATTCCACTAATGTTTCCCACAAATAACACAAATGTTGCAGCCCTTCAATAGTGACATTTGTGAAGATATTTGCGTTATTCGTATTTAAAAAAGCAACCAGATTATCATAATTTCAACGTTTAGATTAAATGATTGTAAATATTATGTAAATACTAATGATTTTTTGTGATTCAATCTGTAAATTATGTAACTTTAGTCTACTAAAATGATTACGAATCTAAATTCTACATTGTATGAAAAAACATTTATTCCCTCTTTTTCTGCTTGTGTTTGGTGCGAACGCCCAGGCACAGCAGGATTTTTTTGCAATTGCCGGAAAAGACACTTCCGGCATAGTGTTCAGTGATTTCCGGGTCATGGATGCTGCCAGCGGAGCTTCCGGAGAGAAGATTTTCTCTGCAGATGCCTCAGCCAGAGTATTTTCCCAGGAAAGGAAAGGCGCTGTATCAGAGGATAAAAACTCCTATAACCATTCTCAGGCAGTTACCATGGCTGCACTTGCTTACGATCCTTCCAATAACAATCTGGTCTACATGCCCATGTTTTCGTCCAATATTTACATTTTAAATCCAAAGACGAAGGAAATCACATTGGTAGAAAATATGGTAGCCAGAGTCACTTCCTGTGATATTAGTTCCCACATCACAAGAATGGCAACAGGGTATGACGGAAATATCTATGCGATGAACAATGCCGGAACCCAGCTGCTGCAGATCAGCAGAAAAGGCGGCCAGTATACAGTCAGTGACCTTGGAATTGTGAAAGATGATGTTTCTAACGGTAAAAATTCATTTACAGCTATTGAAACAGGTTTCGGAGGTGATATGATTGCGGATGCGGAAAATAATTTCTATGTTTTTTCAGCATCAGGAAATGTATTCAAAATCATCGCAAAAGAACTGAAAGCAAAATTCGTCGGAAAGATCTCAGGAATTCCTGACAATTATTCCGTAAATGGCTCTGCCGTCAATGCCCAAGGAAAAGTAGTGATTGCCAGTGCTAAAGGAGACGGTTTGTACGAAGTAGATTTAAGTACATTGCAGGCGAAACCTCTTCCAGGTCAGGAAAAGCCACATATTTATGATCTGGCAAGCAAATATTTTGCAAATGACAGAACTTCTGCAAACGCATTGGCTAATATTGATATTTATCCAACCAGGGTAGATGAACATTTTATCAATGTCAGCGTCAATGATAAAGCTGTAAAAGGAAATCTGAAACTTAATGTTTTTGATATGGCCGGAAAAAATATCCTGAAAGAAAGTTTGCAGGTGAAAGACGGATCATTAAATCAGCAGGTGTATCTTAAATCCCTGATCACGGGAGCTTATATTGTAAATGTTACCAATGAATCCGGTAAAATACTGTTGAACAAAAAAATTCTGGTGACGGAATAAGAAGTTTCAATCAGGAATACAAATTTCTATTAACTCCGATTAAAAATAAAAACCTTTTCAACATGTTTTGGAAAGGTTTTTTAATGATTATTTGATCTTGAATAAGTTTTATTTTTCGATATTAAAATGTATTTTTATCAAAAAATATAGATGAAGCTATACTTTAATGTAGGATATAATGCAAAGGCCGGACAGAATCTGCAGCTGTTGATTGTAGATGATGAAGGTGCTGCTGTTCAGGCCCATACTCTGTTTTATGCAGAAAACGGGAGTTGGAAATGCGAAGTGGATTATTTCTCAAAATCAATTTCATACCGATATCAGCTTGCAGACGAAAAAGGAAATATTCTGAGAGAAGAATTTGTTCCGCATCATCTTAACTTCTCCCATAATTATAAGGAGTTTATTATTTTCGATGAATGGAATAACAAGAATTTCCCGGAGAACTATCTCAATAACAAGATTCTTTATAATAAGCTTAATCAGTTTGTTCCCGAGAAAGCTGCTATTTTAAAAAAACATACCCATTTATTCAGGCTCGAAGCTCCGGTTTATAATCCGGACTGGAAGATTGTCATGTTCGGAAGTACAGCTTCTTTAGGAGGCTGGAACTATGAAAATGTCATCCACCTTTCACAGACGGATTTTGGGATCTGGGAAGCTTCCGTGGAAATTCCTGAAAATGAATTTATTCAGTTCAAATATTGCATTTACGATATTAAACAAGGAAAAGTCATTGATGTAGAATCCGGCGAGAACAGATTTACTGTGGCCAATCCACTCAAAGATGTTCTTCAGATGGTCTCCAATCATTATTTCAAGTTCAAATCTTACCAGATGTACCACGATGCCGGAGTGGCGGTTCCCGTATTTTCTTTAAGAAGCGAAAATGGATTTGGAGTTGGAGAATTTTCCGATCTTAAAAACCTTGCGGACTGGACGAAGGAAACCAATCTGGGAATTATCCAGATCCTTCCGATCAATGATACCACGGCCAATTATTCGTGGACCGATTCTTATCCTTACGCGGCCGTTTCAGTCTATGCACTGCATCCGCAGTATATTTCACTGGAAAACCTGAGCTTTCCTTTACCGGAAGATTTAGTTTCAGAATACCAGGCTGAAAAAGAAGCATTAAACGCTCTGGACCTGATCGATTATGAAAAAGTAATCGCAGGGAAATGGAAGTTTCTGAAAGCTGTTTTCAGTGCAGAAAAAGAAAAGATTTACAAAGACAGGAATTTCAAAAAATTTATAAAAGATAATGAGCACTGGCTGGTTCCCTATGCTGCATTCTGTGTGCTAAGAGACAAGTACAAAACTCCGAATTTTAACGAGTGGAAAACCCACAAAAAATATATTGCCGGAAAAATTGCACCGTTTTTTAGTGTAAAAAGCAAAGATTACGACGCCTCTATGCTTCATGCATGGGTACAGTATCAGCTTCACATCCAGCTTAAAGATACTGTAGATTATACCCACAGTTTAGGCGTTTCGCTGAAAGGCGATCTGCCGATTGGTATTTACAGACATTCCGTAGAAGCATGGACTGAACCTGAACTTTTTGGAATGGATTTCCAGGCTGGCGCACCGCCTGATCAGTTTACAGAGCTTGGTCAGAACTGGGAGTTCCCGACGTACAATTGGGAAGCCATGAAAGCGGATGACTACCGCTGGTGGAAAAACAGATTCAAAGCTCTTGAGCAGTATTTTGATGCCATGAGGATCGACCATATCTTAGGATTTTTCAGAATATGGAGAATGCCTGTCTCTGCTACACAGGGGATTTTAGGCTACTTTTATCCTGCAGTCCCAATTGTTTTGGATGAATTTAAAGCAAGACATATTCCTTTTGATTTCAACCGGTACTGCAAGCCTTTCATCAATGACAGAATTCTATGGAACTATTTTGGCGAAGAAAGCAGTAAAGCCCTTGAATTTATTACCAATAATAATGACGGAAGCTATTCATTTAAGGAAGAATTTGATACCCAAAGAAAACTAGTCGATTTTTTCAAAAAGAACCCGAAAGGTCCTATCGAAGAAAAGCTGGTTTCTCTGTGTGCGAATGTTCTGTTCCTCACCGAAGAAAGAAACGGGGAAACCGTTTACCACCCAAGATTTAATATATATAATACAGATTCCTATAAATACCTTCCTGAGTGGGAGCAAAAAGCAATCTATGATCTCTACCACGATTATTTCTTCAGAAGACAGGATCATCTGTGGTACGAAAAAGCAATGGAAAAGCTTCCGGTTATTCTGAATGCCACGAAAATGCTGATCTGCGGAGAAGATCTGGGAATGGTTCCTGCCTGCGTTCCAATCGTGATGGACGAACTGGCGATTATTGCATTAAAAGTACAGCGTATGCCTTCCGATAATATTCCGTTCTACAATCCTAAAAAAGCGGAGTATATGAATGTGGTGACCGCCTCTTCCCACGACAGCTCTACATTGAGACAGTGGTGGAAGGAAGATCCTGCACTGACTCAGAAATATTTCAACCAGCAGCTGATCCAGTATGGAAAGGCTCCGGCAGAAATGGATGCTCATCTGGCTGAAATTATTATGAAGCAGCATCTTTACAATGAAGCCATGCTGGCTGTTTTCCCGATCCAGGAATTCCTGGCGACTGATGCTGAGCTTACCAATCCGCAGATGGACAATGAAAGAATCAATAATCCTGCAGTTTTTCCACACTACTGGCGATACAGGATGCATCTGAAGCTTGAGGACCTGAAGGGAAAGAAAACCTTCAATGAAAAAATTGCTTCCTGGATAAAAGATAGCGGGAGAATGTAAATTTAACATTTGATTATCAATTAGTTAATTATAATTTAAAAGAAGTTTAATCTTAGGATTTAACTTCTTTTTTTTATTTACATCCAAAAGATAGAATAGAGATATTCTGCTATACACTAACCAATTAACGACTATAGAGATGAAAAAAATACTTTTTGGACTTGCTTTGGGACTGGCAGCTTTGACTTCCGCCCAGCAGTATCCGAATAACGGATGGGGAGACGACGGGTATTATCAGAATGGAGATGACTATTATAATGATGAAGACGACAGAAATTATTTCCCGGACGATTATTATTACAACTATCCGCAGGACTATTATCCAGGCGAATACTATCAGGGATATTACAATGATTACAGAAACAGTATTTCCAATATCAACTGGAATGTTTTCTTCCGTGAGAACAGGCTGAACAGATGGCAGATTGACCAGATCCTAAGCCTTAACAACCTGTACGTAAGTTTTTCTAACTGGAATAATTTCTATAGATACAACCCGGACAGATGGTATTACGACAGATTTTATGCGCTGGAAAGAATTATGGGGCCAAGAGTGTTCGTAGTTTTCAGAAATAATTACTACCGCGGAGCAAGCCCGGTTGTTTACTTCCAGAATTACAGAAGAACCTATTATGTGCCCAGATATGCAGTAATGCCCAGATACAGAAATGTAAACATCAATGTGTACAGGGTAGACAGATCAAGATTCAGAAGAATGGATAATCCAACCTTCAATGTGATCAGAACCGACAGATCGAATAGCGGATTCAGAGGACCGGTAAAAGACGGCAGCAATTCAGGAGGTTTCAGAGGCCAGGCCGGTAACGACAGAAGATCTGAAAATTCAGGAGGTTTCCGCAGCGAAAACAATGGTGTAAGAAATAATGGCGGCGGTTTCAGAGGAAATTCTGAGAATAACGGAAACAGAGGACTTGGAAATAACGGAGGTTTCAGAGGAAGCGGGGAAGTAAAGAGGGAGAATACTCCAAGAAGAGAAAATAACAGCGGAGGCTTCAGAGGAAATGGCGGAAGCTCCAGATCTGAAAGCCAGCCTTCAAGATCAAACAGCAACAGAGGTAACAATGGAGGTGGTTTCAGAGGCAGCTTGGTAAGCAACAAATAATTTTCATATATTATATTTAAGTGGTGTGAAGGACAGGTTTTAGGATCTGTCCTTTTTTATTTTTAAATTTTATTATTTTGATATTTAAATTTAACATTTTTTATGAATAATTGCATTTAACTTCTGTTTTGATTCATAATCAAAAATATGTATAACAATTAATTAAATATTTTTTAAGATGAAAAAATTAGTTTTAGCAATAGCATTTATCGGAATAGGAGGTTTTGCCATGGCGCAACAAACAACAACTCCACAGGACAAAGAAGCAAGAAGAGCAGAGATGCATCAGAAAATGGAACAGAAGCATCAGAAGCACCTTGAGCAGATGCAGAAAGATCTTAATCTGAACGACGCTCAGGTAGCCCAGATCAAAAGTCTTCATGAAACAAGAAAGGCCGAAATGAAAGCGGATTTTGAAAAGAATAAAGTAGCAAGACAGGCCAAAATGGAAGACATGAAATCTAAAAGAAGTCAGATGGATGCCGATATGAAAAAGATTCTGACTCCTGATCAGTATGATAAATGGCAGGCTGACAGAAAGGCTAAAATGGAGCAGAGAAAGGTAGCAATGAAGGATAGAAAAATGATGAAAAAGCCTATGAACACTGCTGCTCCGGAGGCTAAATAACAGGTCGTAATTTTGATTTTTTAATGTGTGAAGGACGGATTTATTTCCGTCCTTTGTGTATTAATTTTCATTAAAACTTTTGATTTCGGGCTTTTATTCCTTATTTTTGACTATAAATTTATACTTATGATCAGCGAAAAAATTGCAACGTTAATTAACGAACAGATAGCTCACGAACAATACGCCGCACAATATTATCTTTCAATGTCTGCATGGTTTTCAGGAAAAGACCTTGACGGAATTGCGAACTATTTCAGAGTTCAGAGCAAAGAAGAATTGATGCACGCAGATAAAATGTTTGATTTCTTAAATGACGTAGGAGGAGAGATCATCATCGGAGAAATTGCAAAAC
This sequence comes from Chryseobacterium endalhagicum, assembly GCF_016745235.1. Classification (GTDB taxonomy): domain Bacteria; phylum Bacteroidota; class Bacteroidia; order Flavobacteriales; family Weeksellaceae; genus Chryseobacterium; species Chryseobacterium endalhagicum. The sequence goes on from NZ_JAELVM010000002.1 coordinate 1,075,462, forward strand.
CTCCGCACGAGTTCGAAAATGCTACAGATATTTTCGAAAAAGCATTGGAGCACGAGAAAAAAGTAACCAGAAGCATTTTCAATATTGTGAAAAATGCTAACGATGAAGGAGACTTCGCCACAACTTCTTTCCTTCAGTGGTTTATTAACGAGCAGGTAGAAGAAGAAGCAAGTGCTTCCCAGTACGTAACAAAGATTAAGATGGTGTGCGACAACCCGTCTGCATTATATCTTTTCGATCAGGAATTATCTCAGAGAGTTTTTACACCTGATCCTACAGCTTAATTAAAATTATATTGTAAAAATAAGCCCGGCCGTTCGGAGAACGGCCGGGCTTATTTATTTTAATCAGGAAGTTATCCACAAAAAACCGGATAATTTCTTCTGGTTATTCATAATATATAAAATTTCCTATTGGCTAAATACCTTTGGTAGTAGTTGTTCTGAAGGATTTTTAAGTTATCCACAGTTCTTTGTGGAAAACTCTGTGGATAAATAATTTTACCGGCTACAGATAAATAAGCTGGGTCTTTAAGACCTTTTTACCCAAACCTTCCAGGATGTTTTTATATCTTTCAATCTGGCGCTCATCTTTTTCTTTCTGTTCCCCCGTTTTAAAGTCTACGATCATATAACCTTCTTCACTTTTAAGAAGACGGTCCGGGCGTACAATATGGCTTTGACCTCTTTCAGAAATCATAATATCTTTTTCATTGATCACTTCCCACTTCTCATCAAAGAATTCCGAATATTTCCGGATGATCTGAATTAAGGTTTCCTCGATCTCATTTTTCTCATCCAAAGTGATCTGTCCGTCCAGAACATAGCTTTCCAGAACTTTAGCCGTATCTTTTTCCGTATTGATTTTCGACAGCAATTCATGGACGAAAAGCCCGATTCTTACCTTTTCATTTCTTACCTGATAGTTTTTGGAAGGTGTCGCAATCTTGATCGAAGACCTGTTCTCATTAATGTTTTTAAGATTTTGAATATCCTTTGTCTTAAATAATGAGGTTTTATCCTTTGAATGCTTCCTCAGCATTTCAAGACGGACTTCATACAGGTCGAATTCATCAGCTCCTTCCGTATTTTTTCCGTTAAAAAACTCCAGAAGTTCCAGATTATTGGACGTTTTATTCGCTTTCTGCAGATAGAAAAACAATTGCTCAACAGGCCGGGTGGTTGCCACATACTGAAGGCATAACCGGTCGATGAGGTTTTTATAAGCATTTTTTTTGTTGAAAAACTCTATTTCTTCATCATACACTTCAAGGTTTTTGCTGAACTGGTTGATGTTCACGGATTTCAGGGCATCATTATTACTGGTATCGAACCAGTTGGTAAATTCACTGTCCCGGTTCTTATTCATCATCGGAATAAACACAATCGGGAACTCCAGCCCTTTGGATTTGTGGATCGTCATGATCTGTACGGCATCAATATTTTCCGAAGCCTGAATAGTGTATCCCGAAGCCTCTTCATCCCAGTATTTTAAAAACTCTTTCGTGCTGGCTCCGGCATTCTGCGTAAAATTGAAAAGCATTTCAAGGAAGTTCAGAAGAAAATCCGTTTCCTTATTCTCTACAGCGAATTCATTGATATAATATTCCACAAAATTATACAGGTTGAATCTTGGAAAATTGTCCTGTTTCAGCTTCAGGGAATATTTATTCTGGATAAACTGTAGAATTTCCTCATGCGTTTCTATCTCTAGGATTTCATTCATTTCCAGCGTAAAATCTGCCATGTGGATTCTCCCCAGCGTATTCAGATAATACATCATCATGATCAGATTCGGCTGATTCTTGGGATTGATTTCCCAGCGCAGAAACTCAATAACAGATTTTAATGTATTCGAAAGTTCCAGTGTCAGACCTTTGTCCGAAATCGTTTTGATATTGGTTTCCTCTCCGCGGTATTTCACTTTCAGATTTCCCAGTTTCTGAGAATAGCTGAAAATATCAAAATTTCCACGGCATAAGATGGTAATATCAGAAAATTTGAAACCATTATCCAGGCTTTCCTGAATATCCTTCCGCATCTTTTCAGAAGTATCATTGTAAAAATCTTCGTTCGTAAGATTCTCGATCAGGCTTACTTTTACCCGTCCTTCAATCTGTGATTTCGGGTTCTGCTCAGCATCTTCCCCGAAAATATTGCGGTGCTCTTCCATCAGATCTTCCGAATGGTAGCGGTACAGTTCATTATTAAACTGAACAATATTTTTAGCACTCCGCCAGTTATCTTTCAATACCAGAAGATCAGCTTCTTTAGGAGAAAATTCCTTCTTGTTGATAATATCCAGCATCAGCTTGCTTTCGCCGCCACGGAATCTGTAAATACTCTGTTTCGGGTCGCCTACAAGTGTGAAAGACGTATTTTCCGTAGAAACACTATGGTCCCGGAGCGGAACGAAATTCTGCCACTGCAGCTCCGAAGTATCCTGAAACTCATCAAAGAAATAATGCTGAAACTGTGAACCTACCTTCTCATAAATAAAGGCCGACGGCTCATTTTTAAGATTTTCATTGATCAGGATATTAAATTTGGAAAGCAAAACAAGATCATTTTCCTCTTCAATTTTCTTTAATTCGTCCTGAATATCTTTATTCACCTTCAGCGGAAGAAGAGCGGAAAGAATTTTTTCCTTCTTCTGGGTTTCAATATACAGAAGAATCAGCCGCATCCTGTTGTCCAGAAGCTGATCCAGAATCTCAAAAATATCAGGTTCCTTACTTTTTGATTTTGACGAAGCCCCTTTTCGGTAATTATTGACCACCGACTCTTCAAGCGTGGTCGGAAACGGAAATCCAGGTCTTTTCTGATGATAAAAATCCTGAACTTTGGTGAAAAATCCTCCGATCCCGTTTTTACCCTGTGCAAAATCTTCGATCTCAATATTTCTGGACCTGAATAGCTCGATAGATTGTACGGCAAGCTCTGCAGACTGCTTTTTATTCTGTACGATTTCCTTTCTGAGCGTATTTTTTATCTGCTCATAATTCGTATCATCAAAACTCTTATTGCTTTTCAGATGTTCGTAATGAATGTCTTTTACAAATTCCTTGGCAGAATCATAAAGGTTTTTATTAAGATTGATTCTCTCATTGTTTTCCAGGCTGTAATCCACATAATCCATGAAAGAATTCGAGATGCTTTCATTCTCGCCAATCTGGTCGAGCATTTTATCCACAGCTTCGATCAGAAAAGGTTCCGCCTCGATTTCAAGATTAAAATTCTTCGCTAAACCCAGTTCGTACGAAAAGCTTCTTACCAGCCTTGAATTAAAACGGTCAATCGTCCCGATATTTAACGTTGAATAATTGTGAAGTACGTAATCCAGCAGTTTTTTTGAACGGATATGAAGCTCATCAATCGTAATTTTCAAACCGTCCGCTTCAAAGGCTTTCTGAATGTTTTTAAGATCGCTGTTTTCAGCAAAATTATCCGCAGAAAAATTTCCCAGCCAGGACAAAATCCTTTCCTTCATTTCATTGGCTGCTTTGTTGGTAAAAGTAAGCGCGAGAATATTCCGGATAGATTGCTGCTGGTTAGGATAGCGGAGACAGATCATCAGAAGCCTCTGAACAAGGGCATATGTTTTCCCTGAACCGGCTGAAGCATTGATGACTGTATAAGAATTTTGCATTGCTGAATTTAGAATTGAGACTGCAAGTTAGCTAAATTTTAAGTGAAATTTTAACAATTAGGAGGGGTGATTTAACAGTTTGCTGAGCAAAAATCAAAAAGAAATCCTAAAACGCGTTAACTGTGGTTAAACTTGTGATTTAATTTAAAAATAATTTTAGATTTGCTTCATAAAAAACTGTCCGTGAAACTTAAACTATTCTTTTTTTTAACTACTCTTTTTTTCATTAATACCCATGCCCAAAGTTATATTTTTGGGAAAGTCGTTTCAGAAGACAGCTCCGAAATGCCTGATGTTACCGTGATCAATATCAGAACGGATGAGATGACAGTAACCAACCGGGACGGGCATTTCATGGTTTCAGGAAGGGCAGGAGATGAGCTCCGGTTTGTAAAGGCGGGCTATGAACGTCTGGTGAAAAAAGTTTCCGGCGAAAATATAGCATCATCCTTAAATGTAACTTTATCAAGAGAAACGATACTCATTCCGGAAGTAGAGGTTAAAAAAGGACTTACCGGTGATCTGAAAATTGATTCCAAAAATCTTAACAGACCTAAAAAAGTAGAAAAGCTGACAAAAGATATAGACCGTTACATTGCACAAAAATCTGATCCCCGGATCCTTGCTGCAAAACCCGGAGAATTTGTACAGCCGAAAGGACAGGGTTTTTCTATTGGAAAAGTTAAAAATAAATGGGATGATATTGATCTGACGGCTTATTTGAGAACAGCGCTTGGAGAGGAATATTTCACAGATCTTAAAATTGATCAATCTCAGATTGACCATTTTATCAGTTATGTTCTGGCTGGCGGCTTCGAAAGAAAAAGTATTTTGAAATACGGTTTCTGCAGCGATGCGGATCTCAACAGATTTCAGCGGTTTGTTCTGACCAGAGTTTCCTCGTACCGTGCTCCACAGACTCAAAGATAAACACAGATGAGAACTTATATTAAACAAAGTCTATACGCAGTTCCGTTTTTTGTTTCTGCAGAAATGTTTTCCCAGCAGCAGATCACAGGATTGATAACAGATCGCAGCAACAGCAATATAAATTCGGTTTTGGTTATTAATGTGACTAACCTGAAAAGCGTCCTGAGTGATACTTCCGGAAAGTTTAGCATAGAAGCATCCGAAAATGATGAGCTGAGGTTTGTAAAAGAGGGCTATTACCGTTTCGATAAAAAAATAAAGGGTAATGATTTCAGTGCTCCTTTAATGATAAGCCTTGAAAAAGCAGAAATTGAAATTCCTGAAGTAAAAATAACCTTTAAGCCTTCCGGAAATCTGGAAAGGGACAGTAAAAATCTGAGTGAATCCAGAAAACTGATGGCTTTAAAATCTGACATGGAGGAATATATGAAAAGCCCATTAAATGAGGCTCTTCCGGATAATTCAATATCCAAAACCTTTAAACAGGATTATAATACGGGACAGGTCAGTCTTTTAGGAGTTCTGGATGCTGCTGTAGGCTTGTTTAAAAAAGCAACAGAACTTAAAATAACGAAAGCCAATTATACCGAAACACAGGACTTTCTAAGAAGAGTTAAAACAGAAGCAGATCTGCAGTTCCTTAAAAAATACGGGATGGATGAAGAACAGATCGATCATTTTTTAATCTATGCCAATAATACCCGCATGATGGCGAAGAAGTACAGAAAGAATTTTAAAATTGATGTCGTGGAGTTTGAGCTGAGAGTTGCTTTTGCGGAATATAAAAAGACCCATAAGGACAATATTTAATTAAAAGGAAGAATGAATTTAACGTGGAGAAATATGAGTATGGGTGGCTGGAAGAAATTTTCATTTCTTCTTATTTTCGCGTTCAGTCATTTCTTCGCACAGCAGGTTTTCACAGGCCAGATCATTGATGACAGCGGAGATAACTTAAGCTCAGTTGTTGTGATCAATATGTCTACCGATCAGAAAACGCTTTCCAATTCCTTTGGGATGTTCTCTATGGCAGCTTCTCCCAATGACGAACTGAGATTTGTAAAAGAAGACTTCATGAGAGTTTCTGTGAGGGTTCCGGCCAATGGATTCAATTCACAGCTTTTGGTCAGAATGAATCCGATACCGAGAGATGTAGGCGAAGTAAAAATTACTAAAAAGCCCACCGGAAATCTGGAAACGGATTCCAGACTGGCAGCAAAAGTAGATAAAGGAGAAATCGTAAAGCAGGCAGTAGGTTTACCAGAGCCCGTGGGTAAAATGAGGGAGAAACCTGCGGAAGTGAAAAAAGTGCTTTTACCCATCCTTTTAGGAAGTCTGGATGTACAGGGAACTTATGATTTGATCAGCGGAAAAGCCAGGCGCCAGAAAAGACAGTACAGATATGACGATTTGCAGGAACATATTGAATGGGTAAGGAACAGGGTAGACAATGATTATTTTACGGAAGCGGGAATTCCGGAGGAAAGAATTTCAGAGTTTATACAATATGCCTTTGAGGTCAAGCCTCAGGTCCGCACCTATGTAAAAGCAAAAAATTTAGCAGGAGCCCTTTTAAGAATGGAAGAAACCATGCCTGTATATCTGGAAAGGCTGAAAACGAGCAAAATACAGAAATAGCATTCTGAAAATTCGGAATGAAAATTGATGTACTTTTCCCTGAAAACCAATAACATTACAATTTGTATGAATAAAAATATTATTGCAGTAGCAGTAGGAGCTCTCGGATTTGTCCTTGGGCTTGGCTTTTTGGGGAATGCCATCAAAAACAGAAATAAATCTGAGAATACCATTTCGGTTACAGGATTGGGAACCAAACAGTTTACTTCCGACCTGATTACGTGGTCCGGGAGTTTTTCCAAAAATAATTCCGACCTGAAAGCGGCTTATGATGAACTGGCTATCGACAGAAAGGTGATCAACGATTATCTTGTTTCAAAAGGAATTAAGCAAAGCGAGATCGTATTTTCTTCTGTAGATATTCAAAAGCAGTTTAGAAGTTACAATGACGCTAACGGAAATTATGTACAGGGTGAATTCTCAGGCTATAACCTTACGCAAAAAGTTTCCATTGAAAGCAAAGAGGTGGTGAAAATTGAGAACCTGTCAAGAAATATTACAGAGATCATCAATCGCGGGATTGAGTTTACATCTTCGGCGCCTTCTTATTTTTATACCAAACTGGCCACTGTAAAGCAGGAAATGATCGCCAGTGCGACGAAAGATGCTAAAGAAAGAGCAGAAAAAATCGCTGAAAATTCAGGAAGCAGTCTGGGAAATCTTAAAAAAGCAACCATGGGAGTCATTCAGATTACAGAACCGAATTCCAATGAAGATTATTCCTACGGCGGTACCTTCAATACTTCCTCCAAGGAAAAAGAAGCGAATATCACCATTAAACTGGAATATCAAGTCAATTAATTAATAGGCTATCCACAAAATTCAACAGCTTTATCACCGCAATCATCTGTGAAAATCTGTGTCATCTGTGGTTAAAAAGTTACCACAAAAGTCACAAAAGTTTTAATATTTAAGTGATTTGAAGTTAAGTGCTTTATGAATAAGAAGTACACCTAAGTTTAAAAAAAATCAAAGATTTTTAGGATAAATCATATTCACAATCATCTGTGAAAACCTGTGTCATCTGCGGTTAAAAATTTACCACAAAAGTCACAAAAGTTTTTAACATTTAAGTGATTTGAAGTTAAGAGCTTTACGAATAAGAAGTATACCTAAGTTTAAAAAAATCAAAGATTTTTATGGTAAATAATAAACACAATCATCTGTGAAAATCTGTGCCATCTGTGGTTAAATAATCTCTCGCAGATGCAGCCGATCATGCAGATAAAAAAAAACCGCCGGAAATTTCCGGCGGTTTCTATATTTTAATGATAAACAGTATCATAAATTTCTTCTTTTACAGTCTTCAGATTTTCAGGGGTGTAATTGGCCAGCAGCCATAAATCCAGTGGCTTTTTTCCTTCCCCGTAACTCGGCTGTACATACATTTCATCAATCAGGGTAAACCCGTTTTTCTGATAGAAAGAATAGCGTCTTTTTGCATCTTCACCCAAATGATCCGGCTCTATTTCCAGAATAATTCTCGGATAATTTTTAAACAGATATCCGGTAATATGCGATCCCAGTTTCTGGCTTCTGAATGCCTCAAAAACCTCAAAATGTTCTACAAAAACATAAGAACTCAGTTCCCAGATGATGAGGTAGCCCACACTCTGCGACTCATGAAGTACAGAAATTACTTTCACATGAGGGTTGGAAAATAAGGCGGTAAATTGGTTCCAGTCCCTTTGTTCATCAGCGGGAAACGTGCTGGTATAAGACGTATAGATTTCCTGAACTCTATAATCGTCAGCAGAAGTGATCGGTAAAAATTCCATAATTATAAATCAAAAACACTGGGTCTTCTTGTAATAAAAATATCTTTGATCCAAAGCGTGAATGCCAGGCCAAGGTAGATTAAAAAGAAAAAACCGGCGGTAGCAAAAGTGGAATAGATAAAGAAGATCCTTAATTTAGACACAGGGATCCCCAGTTTGGCTCCCGTTCTTGTAAGAACACCGAACCATTCTCTTTCCATTTTGTGGCGGATATTATCAAACATTTGAAGATTCTTTTAAAAGTTTAAATCCAATACCGCAATTTAAGCAATTTTTTTTCTACCTATCCGATTCGTGATAAATAAATTGATCTTGATCAGGTCTTCGGTATTTTACAGAGATTAATCAAGCTCTATGCTATAGATCACACTGATAATTTTCCACTGGCCATTGACTTTTGCCAGCTGCCAGAATTCCTTGCCGTAATTGGTCACCCTGTTATCCAAAAGAAAAGAATAATCACAGGTAACTGAGCCGATAACATCATCGTTTTCAATATGTACATTTTTAAACAATTCATCCTGATTACCTTTATCCAAAAGAAACAGATGGAAATCCTGAATTTTTTTTGTGAATAGATTGGACGGATTTGATGTTTTATTTTTCAGCCTTTTCTGCTGGGTTTTATCTTTAATTACAGCAGTCCAGTTAAAAGAATTTTTTGTAAATAAAGCCTTAAAAGCTGTGGTATCCTTGTTAATAATATGTTGTCTGACCTCCTTTACAAGGTTTTGAATTTCATTTTTTTGTTGTGTATATTCCTGTGCCCGACAAATAAATGTAAGCAGAACAAAAAATACTACGCTCATGTTTTTCATAGGATTTTATTTTTTAAGAATGAATTTTGAAAAACAGATCAGGTTTATGATCAGAAATAAAACCTTTTCCACCATTTTTTTCTGTAAATATTCAAATAAATCCATGGGGTTTAAGAACGTGATGACGAACGGACACTGATCCGATGTAGAAAGTACTGTTGTTGATTTAAATATAAAATCAGGCTATACAATGTAATGAGGTCTATTGTGAAAATATCAGCTGTCCAAAGACTGTTTTAACAGATTAAATCCTATACTGCAGTTGAGACATTTCTTTTCTGTACATAAATTGTTATAATGATAAATCAGGCTTTGGCTTTCCAATGCATTTTTCACCGGAAGTCCCAGTTTTTTCCATCCGGCGGTTACCGTATTTTTTTCGGCTGTACTTTTTTTGTATAAATCCAGTATTTCATCCGTAATCTCTTCGCGGTGGTATTTGTGATAGGTATATTTTAATGGTAAAACAGTATTGAGAATAATAAGTTCAATAAATTCTCTGCTTAATAATTTGGGCTGGTATTTTGAAATATTCCCGAAATTGAAATGGAAATCCCAATATGCTGAAGCTTTTATTGGTGCAAAAACTTCGTAGAGTTCATCTATATTCTCTGCTTTGATAATTTTCGAAAACAGATTCTGGTGTCTGTAATAAAGATCTGCCAGCTGGGAAAGGCGGATCGTAGGGAAGTTGGGAGGTCTCAATCTCAAAAATTTAGGACGGATTATCAGATCAGGAATACCGAACTTTTTTCTGATAAATTCAAATTCTCTTTTCCAGATGGTCATTTGTGTGTCTTTCGGATGATCCAGCCAGTCTGAAATTCCAAATAAGAGAGCCTCCAGCTGAAATTCGTTCTGACGGATTCTGTTGATAACTGTAAAATCCACGGACTCTGCAATCTGTCTGAAAATATGCGCATTCACCTTTAATCCGAAAGAGTAGGCCAAGCTGTGGAAAAGGACCGCTTCAAAATCATTTTTGTATTGTTCCAGGCTTTTTTCAAGTTCAAGAGATTTTTCATCCAGCTTTTTAAGAACATTGGCTTCATGAAAATTAACGGGTATTTTATCCGCTTTAAAGATGTTTTCGCAGGGAATAAACTGAGTTCCGTTGATCAGCTTTTCATATTTCCAGAGAATATTTTGGTCAATATAATTTTTCAGTTCCAGAGTCGGAACATTTTTAGAGTTGAGGTCGCTGATTTCTGCATCATTTTGATAGACTGCATGAAGAATAATATTCTGGTAATTGGGATCCTGGGAATGATTGTGAAAAACCCAGTCCGAAGTACGGATGTGGAGTTCTATATGTCCGGCAATCATCACTCCTTTTATTTTAATTTTTGCATTCAGGAAATCCGGTCCCGCATCTTTATTCCATTTTCCAAAATGGATAATTTCAACAGAATTTCCTTCAATGTCCTTGAAGTCATAATTTTTGAAAACTTTATAGTTCCAGAGATATTGAAGCAGTTTTTCTGTCATAAGTGTCATGATAAATATAAAGGAAACTCCATATTTTTATCAACACTTTTAGTAAATTTTCCGGCACTGTTCTACATAATTCCGTTTACGTAGAAATCCATTTTTTAAAATTAGAATTTGTATTTTTCTCCTTCACTTTTATGAAGATTTAGGATAAAAAATTAAACGCCTTTTGTAATCATACAAAAGGCGTTTGAAAAGATATATTTTGTTATTTAAAATTAAGCTTTCGTCAGCTCGCCTTTAAAATTCTCTATCGTTGTCCGGTACATTTCTTCATAGATAGGGAGAATGTTTTTCAGATCAAATTTAATAGCCTGATCTTTTGCATTCATCTTCATGGTAGCTAAAAGTTCCTCATTACTCAGAATTTTGATCGTATAGTTGCTCATCGCTTCTACATTTCCGATCTCTGCTAAAAATCCTGTTTCGCCCTGGATGTTCACTTCAGGAATTCCTCCTGCATTGGAACTGATCACCGGAGTATAGGCTGCCATTGCTTCAAGGGCTGCAAGACCGAAACTTTCCTGCTCGGATGGAAGTAAAAATACATCCGAAAGCTGTAAGATCTTATACAAATCATTAACTTTTCCCAGCAGACGGATCTTGGAGATAAGTTCAGGATTTTCTTCCAGAAACTGGTTGACTTTTTCCATATCCGGTCCTTCCCCGATAATAATCAGCTTTGATTTTACTTTTTTCTCCACATTTTTGAAGATCTGCAGAACTTCATCCACACGTTTTACAGGACGAAGGTTAGAAACGTGGATCAGTATTTTCTCATCCGGATTGGCAAATTGCGTTCTCTGGCATTCCGTACAGTCATCAAATTCAGAATTATCAATAAAATTGGTGATCACCTGAATTTCCTTTTTAATATTGAAAAACTGCAGGGTATCTTTTTTCAGACTTTCAGACACCGAAGTAATGGCATCGGACTGGTTGATTGAAAACTCCACAGCATGCTTATAGCTCGGATGCTGGCCTACAAGGGTAATATCCGTTCCGTGAAGGGTTGTAACCAGCGGAATATCATTATTGTCTTCCTTAAGCATCTGTTTGGCTGTAAAAGCTGCATAGGCGTAAGGAATAGCGTAATGCGCGTGCAGAAGATCCAGCTTATAAAGATTCACGACACGATAGATCATGGAACTTAAAGCAATATCATAAGGCTGATACTGGAAAAGAGGATAGGTCTGTACATTCACCCGGTGGAAAAAGATATTCGGGTTCGTAATGTCTAATCTTGCCGGGAGTGCGGAACTTATAAAGTGTACTTCGTAGCCTTTATTGGCCAGGGACATTCCCAGCTCTGTTGCTACGATTCCGCTTCCTCCGTATGTTGGATAGCAAAGTATGCCTATTTTCATTAGATTATTGTTGTTTTGATGTTGTAAAAACTGTTGAGTTCACATGGGGAGCAGAAACCGGGATTAAATCAATTCCCATACCTGCTTTAAGCTGGTCATTGACGGAAACTGGCAGTCTGCCCCATATTTTTGTTTTTCCGTTAAGTGCAGCTGCCGCCGCTGTCATCGAATCGTCATTGTTTTCATACGATACTAAAACAGTGGAAACTTTGGAAATATCTATGTCTTTCAAAGCATATGCGCTTCCGAAAACATTTAGAATAACGTTCTGATTTTTGGTAAGATCAGCAAGAACTTTCTTCGATTCTGCTGAAATTTTGTAAGGTTTGTAGGCTGTTGAATTATCTTTGTGGAATCCTGCGATTACAGTAGAACCTGCAGGAATGGTGCTGATTTCACTAGCTTTTTTAATAATTACATTCGAACCTAGCTGGTTGGCAAAAGTCTGATAAGGAGCTTCCTCCATTGGAACATAATATACCTGCTTTCCTGCAATAGGAAGTAATTTCTGATCGTCTTTCAGTAAAGTAAGAGCATTGGCATAAAGATCCTGTACCAGTATTTTGTGGGAATCATTGTTCAGATCACTGTTGATATTCTCAGGATTTTTAGGACTGTATGTATCCAGGCCTAAGAAATATTTTGTCAGTAGAATTTTCTTTACACTTTCTTCCACTCTGGACTGAGAAATTTCTCCTTTTTCAATAGATTTCTGAATTAATTTTTTCCCTTCAGAAACTCCCTGTGAGAAAAGCATGATATCATTTCCGGCCTTAAAAGCCAAGGCATCCAGTTCGCCGGGTTTGTATTTATTGGCTACAGCGCCCATATTAAGGGCATCGGTGATGATTAATCCTTTATAACCCAGTTTATCTTTTAATAAACCAGTAATAATATTTTTAGATACGGAAGCGGGAATTCCTTTTCCGGATTCAAGGCTTGGAACATATAAGTGAGCCACCATTACGCCGCCGATTCCTTTGTCCATTAATGCTTTGAACGGTGCCAGCTCAACGGTATTCAATCGCTCCAGGCTGTGCGAAACAACCGGAAGATCAAGATGCGAATCTGTGCTGGTGTCTCCATGCCCGGGAAAATGTTTGATAGCAGCCAGAATAGTATTGTCCTGAAGTCCGTTGGAATAAGACAGAGCAGAGCTGATGACGTTTTCTACCTCCGAGCCAAAACTTCTGTTTCCGATAATAGGATTGTTTGGGTTGGTGTTGACGTCAACTACCGGGGCAAAATCCCAGTTGATTCCCATTCTGTGGCAGTCTTCTGCAATTTTAGAAGACATTTTGTAGATCAGGTCTTTATCCTGAATCGCACCAAGGGTCATTGCCCATGGAAATTTATGAGCTGTGGCAATTCTCTGAAACAGCCCCCATTCAGCATCCATGCCGATCATCATCGGGATTTTAGATTTTTGCTGGAATTCATTCACCAGATTAATTTCTCTGGCCGCATCATCCTGCATCAAGATCAATCCTCCGATCTTATCATTCACCACAATATTTCTAATCTGGTTAATATAATCTTCTCCTTTGTTCGTGTAAAGTGCTACAATAAACAATTGGCCCAGCTTTTCGTCCTGAGAAAGAGATCTATAGGTTTTGTCTACCCATCGGTGGGCCTTTTTCAGGTCGTCTTTAGAAAGGTTCTTGGGCTGGTACTGAGCTTTGGCTGTAAAGCTTATTAATGAAAAAACAAAGAGGGAAGTATATAGCAATTTCTTCATGATCTTTTGAATAAGAACAAAAATACAATTAAAAAAATGATGAAAACAAAGTTTTTGCAACTTTTGGTATATGATTTGAATACGCTTTATAAATAATAACTAAACTTTCTAAAAATGAAAAAAATACTTCTATTTTTATTCCTGGGTGCTGTAGGCTTTACGGCTTATAGCTGTGACAATGACGATGATGTTGTACAACAGGGTGTGGATTATGATACAATTGCTCAAATGAAAGATATTACAGGAACGTTTTCTAGTACCGGTAACTATACTATTAATCAGGGGCTTAGTATTCCAAGTACTGATGTGGTTTTGGTTTATAGATTGGTTGGAGGTAACGCTTGGCAGCAGATCCCAAAATCTGTTTATTTGCCTGATGTAGGTGGTAAACCTGTAAACAGAGTATTTGATTATAATTTTGTTTTTAATTCTTCAAATGTACAGATCAGAATTGATGACCAGAATTTTAATCTTCCTTCAGATCTTACATCTGCAGAAATTACTGAATATTTAAATAATCAAACGTTCAGAATTGTACTTGTTCCTGCTAATGCTTCAGGTGTAGGCGGTGCTAAAAGCAAGCAAGCACCAGTAGATTACAGCGATTACAATGCAGTAGTTAAGTATTATAATCTTGACGAATCTAAGGTGCAGGTAATAAAAAAGTAAATTAAGTAATAAATATCTTTTCAGTTTTTTATAATTAAAAAAGCTCCGGTGAGAAATCCCGGAGCTTTTGATTTTATATCCTGAAATTCTGTTTTGAAGAAAAATAAAAGTTTAATTTTATCACCAGAATAAGAACATAACCTTGATGAAAAATATATATCCAAAACTTTTACTGATTCTGCCTTTATCTCTGTTATCGTGTACCGAGGTAACGGACGAGGTGATAAACAACATCCATCAAAATAATGCGCAGGAAAACTATACCTCTCCTTTTATGGGGAAATGGGTGGGCACCTATTCAGGAGATGCAATCAGCGGGACTTTGATTTTAAATGTAAGTAAAAGCGGAAGCATTGAAGTAACAAGGGCCGAGAACGGGGCAGTAGGGGAAGTATACTATACCAGCCTTCAGGGACCGAGTGGGGCTTTAAATCCTGCACCTTCTCCAAAAGGTTTTATTTTATACGGAAGTTTATATACCAAGTCCGGAACCTGGAATTTTAAACATTGGAGTGGCAGCTGGTCTGTAGCCAAACAATAGCTGAATTACTGAATAACATATAATATAAAAGCTCCGGAGAATTTCCGAAGCTTTTTATGTTTATCTAATTGTCATTATCATCGAGTAAATGACCAAAGAAATCTTTTTTCGTCTGTAGATAGCCCTTACTTATTTCATTGGCAGGAATCTGTAAAGGAATCCTTGAATTAAGATGAATATTGCTGTCTACAACGTATTTTACTTTTTCAGGGTTGTTGGTTAAAAGATTGATGTCTTTTACATCCAAAAGATTAAGAATCTCAATAGCCACCCCAAAATTTCTGTCATCGGCAGGAAGTCCCAGTTCCAGGTTTGCCTGTACCGTGTCGAGCCCTTTTTCCTGAAGCGAATAGGCTTTCAGTTTATTGATGATCCCGATATTCCTTCCTTCCTGGCGGAGGTATACAATAATGCCTCCGTTTTCGTGGGTATATTTCATTGCGGCATCCAATTGCTGCCCGCATTCACATTTTTTTGAATGGAAAACTTCTCCTGTAATGCATTCTGAATGGAAACGTACGTTCACCGGCTTTGAGAAATCTGTATTTTCTGCAATGATGGCCATGTGCGGCATCCAGTCGTTTTCGTTTTCGGAGAAAGCGATCATTCGGAAAGAGCCGTGTTCTGTGGGAACATTGGCCTCTGCCTGAACTTTAATCATTAATAGTGGTTAGTTTTTTAATTTCCCTTTAAAGAATTTTCAATCACAGAGATATTGGTTTTTAAACGGACCAGGTATCTGTTGAGAACTTCATCATCATCTTTATTAAGCTGCTGTCTGAGTTTTTGAATTTTCTTATAAGATTTTTCGAAGCTTTTAACTGCTCTGTTCTTTCCCGCTGAGTTGTTGGCATCAATGGCATATAAATAATTCTGAAGGCTGTATTTCAAGCTCGTCACTTCTTCATTTAAACCATTGTTCTTAAACTTGGGAAAAGTAGAAATCAGATTTGAAATTTCAGAAGCATTTACATTTTCTTTAATATTGATATCAAATCCTTTTTTTGCCCCTCTGTCGGAATCAGAACCTTTTGTTTCGCTATAAAAATTATTAGACAACGGAGAAAGATTAAGCTTTTCCGTTGCGCAGGAAGTTATGATTAGTAGTAGTACTCCAAAAAAAAATAGTTTTCTCATTTCTGTTGCCCCTTTTGATAGAGGATCGGGTTAAGACTATCATCGTTATACATTTTCATTTGTTTGTATACTTTCATCTTAACATTACCGTATTCAATATCAGTAAGCAACTGATCTATAGAAGTTGATAGGTCTTCTTTCTGAGTAAGCAGCACATCCAGTTTTGCCTGGCAATTGGCGCGGTGCTCTTCAGAAGCGGATTCTCTATTGGCTTCTAACGACATATGATAAACCTTTAATGCAAGAATTGATAACCTGTCTACTGCCCAAGCGGGAGTTTCTGTATTGATTTTTGCATCAGGTCTAGGAGTTATATTTTCAAACTTTGTAAGGAACCAGCTGTCGATAAATTCTACCAGATCTGTTCTTTTCTGGTTGGAAGCATCAATTGTTCTCTTCAACTGAAGAGCTTCAGCGGGATCAATATTTTCATCTCTAATAATATCTTCTAAATGCCATTGAACGGTATCAATCCAGTTCTTTGCATACAAAATCCGTTCCAAACTGTCTTTTTCGAACGGGTTATTAATTAGAGTGTTAACGTCATCGGACACGTGATAGTCTTCAATAGATTGATTGAAAACTTTCCATGCAGTCTCAGTAAAATTCATTAATTCTGAGGAATTTTTAGTTGCTGGTAGTGTTATTATTATCGGCAGAAGGGGCTTTTTTTTCAGCGCCCGGTTTGTCTTCTTCCTTCACTGCATCTTTAAATTCTTTGATTCCTGAACCAACTCCTCTCATTAATTCCGGAATTTTCTTTCCTCCAAAAAGCAATACCAAAAGTATAGCTACGATAAGGATGTGCTGCCAAGATAAGGCAAGTATTGTTAGTGTGTTCATCTCTTAAGATTTTTGCAAAGTTAAGCTTTTTTTAATATGAAATCCAACCTAATGGGTCAACTGGTGTATTTCCGTTCCATACCTGGAAATCAAGAGTGTAAGAGCCATCGAAATCCTGAGCAACTGTACCTACCGGAGTACCGGAAGAAACCTGCTGACCTTTGGAGACGCTTACATTTCCTAAATTAGAATAAATCGTGAAATAGTTTCCGTGTTTCACCATAACGGTTTTTGTTCCGTCGCTGTTTGCCAATACCGAAGAGACTGATCCCGGATATACAGATTTTGCACGTGTACCGGAAGGCACAGCTATTTTAATTCCTGTATTTTCTTCAACAATATTTTTGAAAACCGGGTGTGGCTGTCTTCCGAATCGGTGGGTAATCTGTCCTGCTCTGTCTGCAGGATATCCAAGTCGTCCTCTGCTGTCTGCAAAGCTGCTTCCCGTGGTTGTGGTAACACCATAACTGGTCATAGCTTTGGTTTCTGCAGCTTTCTTCTCTTCTTCTTTTTTCTTGTTCAGTGCGGCTTCTGCAGCTCTTGCGGCAATAAGTTTGTCAGAGGCTTCTTTTGCTCTTACGTTCGCTTCATCAGAGGCTTTTTTAGCGGCTACTCTTCTGGCTTCGTCTTTTGCACTGGCTTCAGCTCTTGCAGCTTCTTCGTTACGTTTTTTCTCTTCTTCAGCTCTTTTCGCCGCGAGATCGGCGGCTTTTTTGGCTTCTATTTCAGCGAGTTTTCTTTCTCTTTCCAGGGCTTCTGCTCTGGCTTTGGCTTCTGCTTCAATTCTTGCTTTTTCTCTTTCAGCAATCAGCTTGGCCATACGTATTTTTTCAGCTTCTGCCTTTCTTCTGGCTTCTTCTTCAGCTTTTGCTATTCTGATCTCTTCAGCGATAATCGCACGGATCTGTCCTTCTAAAGCTTTAGATTGGGTTTGTTTCTGCTTAAGTTCAGCAGTAAGTATGGTTTCATTCTTTTTGAAATCTGCAACCAGCTGTTCCTTCTGTGCTCTTTCTGCATTGATGGTCACAAGATCTTTCTGCTGGTTCGCCAGTAGATTCTCTTTTTCTCTTGCGGAGTTCTGCTTCTGGGCAATGGATTTTTTGATCTGGGCCGCAGCATTACTGATTTCTGCTGCCTTTTTATCCTGATAGTCCGCGTACTGTTTCAGATACTGGACTCTTCTTATGGCTTCCCCTAAATTTTTGGAGGAAAGGATGAAGGTTACTTTGTTCTGTACCCCTTTGTTTTTGTATGCATTAACCAAAACCTCGGCGTAGTTCTTTCTGAGAACGGCCAGTTCTTTGTTCTGACGGTTGATTTCCAGCTGACGCAGGTAGATCTCATCCTCAATAAATCTTTTTTCTTTCTGGGTATTGGTATATACTTTTTCTCTCAACGTCAGTTTTTTATTAACGTTGGTAAGATAGGCTACCGAAAGTTTAGATTCGCTTTTGGTTTTTGCTAAATCTGAATTTATCTGTATAATTTGTTTTTTAAGATCGGCATTCTGTTTCTGAAGCTGTTCCTTGTTCTGCTGTCCCTGATGCAGGCCGAACAGTAGAATACCTATTAAAAAGCTAAATTTTTTAATCATTTAATCTCAATTTTCTTATAACTGGATGGTACAGAATAAGGTGTTTCCATCCTCGAAAAGTCAAATTTCGTGTTTTCCAGTAAAATTTGGCTAGATTTTGAGCCTTTTATAATTATTTTAACATTTTTTGGAAGGCGGATTCCGTTGTATTCATTCCAGTTGCTGTAAGAGATTTCCAGTTCGTCTGCAGATAAAACATCCTTTAAATTCACACTCAGCAGATCATAGTTGGTATCATAATTCAGAGCAATTTTATACTCTCTGGTTTTCTCATCCGTAACAATTTTCTGATTGTTGTTGGAAACCATTTTAAAGCCCTGTGCATTCTGGGTCAGCGTGAACTGGGAATCACTGATCTTCACAAAAGTTCTCCCCATTAATATTTTTTCCAGCGATTTATAATCAATGAAATTAACATTCAGGAGGTTGTTCAGATAATCAAAATCCGAATCGATGTAGGTTCTGCTGGTTTTGTCCTGTCCTTTGATCCCTTCCGGAGTAGCGATGCCTCTTGCCACATTAAATAAAAGGGCCTGAAGGTTCATCCATACCTTTTTATCATTCTCAATATAGATCGTGGCATCAAGGGTTGGAATAAAGCTTCCTGTTTCCACGTTCACTTTACTGCTGATCTTAACCTGATCGAATTTCAAAGGAACCACCACATGCTCGTAGAAGGTAAACTTGTCCCTTACCGGCTCATTGGCATCTTTGGGATTTCTGTTGTCATCAGCTACTGCAGTGCTGTCCTGCGTGTTGCCTCTGTTATTTTTAGCGGCATTTCTTGTTTTACAGGAAGATAATGTAAGCAATAAGAGAAGTATCGGGATCCAGTTTTTCATGTGTGTATATCTTTCGATTAAAAAAATACGCTGCAATATTAACGCCAAACCACACAAATAACATTGTGTGGTCTGGAGGTATCTTGTTTTATATTAAATATTTCTGATCTTATTTAGATAAAAAATCCAAAACGGAATAATCACCTAAAGAGATCTCTCTGGCCACTCCAAAATACTGGGCAGAATTCCCGATCATAGAGTTGGAAAGATTTCCGTGATTGATCCTTGTGTTTTCCTGGATCAGGGAATTCTCAATATTGGAATTCACGATGGTGGTATTGTTCCCCAATGAAACCCCCGGGCCGATTTTTGAATTGGAGATCTTTACATTTTCCCCGATAAAGCATGGCTGAATGATCAGTGAATTTTCAATAACTGCAGATGCAGGATAATTTTGCATTTCTTCTTTTTCGTACGCAAGAATCTTGCTGTTGGTTTCTACGGTAGCGTTTTTGTTTCCGCAGTCCATCCAGTCGTTTACTTTTCCTAAGCTGAATTTTGCTCCCTTTGCTCTAAGGTTTTCAAGGGCCGTTGTCAACTGATATTCGCCGCCATTTTTTATATTATTGTCCATAATATAATTGATTTCGCTCATCAGCTTTTCAGCACTGTTGAAATAATAAATCCCGATGATGGCAAGATCTGAAACGAAAGTCTGAGGTTTCTCCACGAAATCTGTAATAAAACCGTAGTTATCAAGTTTTACCACTCCGAAAGCGGAAGGATCTTCTACACTTTTCACCCAGATCACCCCGTCTGAATTTTTATCCAGCTGGAAATCTGCACGGAAAAGAGTATCTGCAAAAGCAATCACCACATCTCCCTGCATGGAATCTTCAGCACATTTAATAGCGTGTGCCGTTCCAAGAGGATCTGTCTGATAGTAGATACTTCCTTTTGCTCCCAGCTTTTCAGCGATCTGCAGTAAAGATTTTTCAATCTCCGGTCCGAAATCCCCAATGATAAATGCTACTTCTTCAATATTTTCCCCTGCTACTTTAGCAATATCTTCTACCAGTCTCTGTACGATAGGTTTTCCTGCAATAGGAATAAGTGGTTTTGGAACAGTCAGTGTATGTGGACGTAATCTGGAACCGCGTCCAGCCATTGGAACAATTATTTTCATAGATTATATGATACTGTTTATTTTGTTAGTGTTTACTTTTGATTAGGTTAAAGGTAATAATTTAGACCAATGTTAGGCGTAATATTTATCATCTTTATAAACTTGTGTTTAATTTTTTTTTAAGAACTCAATGATAGCAAATTAAGGGCCATAATTTAAGATCTTTTCATTATTTTCGATACAATGGCTTTTTCTTTATAAGCTACGAGGGCAATAAAGAGAAGCAGAAATAAATTTCCTACCACATAATTGGTACGGAAGAAGTAAAAAGATACCAGCGAGCACGTAATGGTAAAGAAAAGATACAGTGCTATTTTTCCTGTATTATAATGAATCGGGTACTGTTTTTGTCCCCAGACGTACGAAATAACCATCATGGACATAAAGGTGATCAATGCAGCCATGGCACTTGCCCAGTATCCGTATTCCGGGATAAAGAAGAAGTTGATCCCAATCGTAATACACGCCCCGATTACTGAAATGTATAAGCCAACCCTTGTCTGATCCGATAATTTATACCAGATAGAAAGATTAAGGTATATGCCTAAGAACAGCGCTCCCAGCATCACAAACGGGATGATTTCAATGCCTTCATAATACAGCGGGTTGCTCAGGTATTTTTCCGAGATCCACTGAAGGTTCACCATGAGGCCCATATAGATAATGCAGCTGCAAATGACGAAAACATCCATCAGGACAGCGTAGGTTTTATGTGAATCTTTATTCTTGAAACTTGAAAAGAAATAGGGCTCTATTCCCAGCTGATAAGCCTGTCGGAATACGGTGATAAAGGTTGCTATTTTATAAACGGCTCCATATACTCCGATCTGGTGGCGTGCTTCGTCCGGCGGAAGCAGGTATTTCAGAAACTGTCTGTCAAGCGTCTGGTTGACAATTCCGGCCAACCCTGCGATCATTACGGGCCAGGAATAGTTCATGATTCTTTTCCACAAATTAAAATCAAATTTGGAAATACTGAAGCTGAAGAATTCTTTCCCCACGATCAATAGCGTAATGATGCTTTGTACCAGATTGGCGATAAAAACATAGCCTACACCTAATTGCGGATCATATTTTAACCCCAGAATTCCCTCAGGATGTTTTGGAAGCCATTTGATGAAAAATACAACCAGTAAAAAGTAAACCACAGATCCGGCTACTTTGGAGAACATATATTTGAAAGCCTTTCCCTGAAGCCTTAATATAGCAGATGGAATCGTAGAAAAAGCATCCAGAGACAATATAAACAGGAATATCACAAGATAGTTGACCTGATCCGGCGTTTCAAATGCTATGGCAAGCTCGTTTCTGAAGACATACCCCAGACCAAGATAGATCAAAGCAATACTGATGATACTTATTGAGCATGTGGAAATCAGTGTTTTTTTGTCAATGCTTTCTTCCTGGGCAAATCTGAAAAATGAAGTTTCCATACCATGGGTAAGCAATACAGTGATCACTCCGGCGATGGAATACCAGTCCACAAAAGGGGACGAAGCGGCCGGCCCGAAAGCCTTCGTAACGATTGGTGCAATGATGAACGGGAAAATACGGACTAATACTGAACTAAGCCCGTATACGGCGGTCTGACCAAATAACTTCTTATACAAATTCGAAAATTTTATGCAAATGTAAATATTTAGAAATTGATTTATAATCTGTAACATTAAAATTCATTCATAAACCTTAATTTTGCTGTTGATTAGAAGCTAGAAACCAGAGGTTAGAAATTAGTGGTGAAGATCGTATAGTTCACCTGTAATTTGTAATTCAGGATTTTCTAACTTCTAATTTCTAACATCTAATTTCTAAAAAGTAAATGAAGACCTTAATTAAAAATGTAAAAATCGTCAACGAAGGCCAGATCTTCGAAAGCGATATCTTAATAGAAAATGACCTGATTTCTAAAATAGAAGCTTCCATTTCCGATGAGGCAGACCAGATCATTGACGGTGCCGGAAAATATCTTCTGCCGGGTGTCATAGACGATCAGGTGCATTTCAGAGATCCGGGACTGACGCATAAAGGGGATATTGAAACGGAATCCAGAGCAGCTATTGCAGGAGGAATCACCAGCTTTATCGATCAGCCGAATACGGTACCCAATGCAGTTACACAGGAATTATTAGCCGATAAATATGAAATCGGGGCTCAGAAAGCATATGCCAACTACGGTTTTATGATGGGCGGAACCAATGATAATCTGGAGGAAGTTCTAAAAACAAATCCGAGAAATGTTCCGGGAATTAAGTTATTCTTAGGTTCTTCTACCGGAAATATGCTGGTTGACAATCCAGAAACCCTTGAAAATATTTTCAGCAGTACAAAAATGCTGATCGCCGTTCACTGTGAAGATGAAGCAACAATACGCGCCAATACCCAGCAATACCTTGATGAATATGGAGAGGATATTCCTGTAAAATTTCATCACCTGATCAGAAGCGAAGAAGCCTGTTATAAATCTTCTTCAAAAGCAATTGAATTAGCTGAAAAAACAGGAGCGAGACTTCACGTTTTCCACCTTTCAACTGCCAAAGAAATGGAACTTTTCAGAAATGATATTCCATTGAAAGATAAAAAAATTACCGCTGAAGTATGCGTTCATCACCTGACATTTACCAATGAAGATTATGAAACCAAAGGCTCTCTGATCAAATGGAATCCTGCTGTAAAAACTCAGAAAGATAAAGACGCACTTTGGGAAGCACTTCTGGATGACAGAATTGATGTCATTGCCACAGACCATGCGCCGCACACTGCTGAAGAAAAACAGAATGTATACACAAAATGTCCTTCCGGTGCTCCTTTGGTACAGCATTCATTACCTGTGATGTTGGAAAATTACCATCAGGGAAAAATTTCCCTGGAAAAAATTGTTGAAAAAATGAGCCACAATCCTGCCATACTTTTCAGAGTGGAGAAAAGAGGATTCGTGAGAGAAGGCTACAAGGCAGATCTTGTTTTGGTTGATCTAAATGCCGACTGGACCGTAGCGAAAGACAATCTTCTTTACAAATGCGGGTGGAGTCCTTTAGAAGGCATGAACCTGCATTCTAAGATAACCCAGACTTTTGTGAATGGACATCTGGTTTATGACAATGGAAAAATTGCAGAAGAGAAATTCGGGGAAAGACTTCTTTTTGAAGTAGCAGAATAGTAAGATTAAAATCAAAATAATAAAAGGGCAAATAAAACTATTTGCCCTTTTTGTTTTTATAAGTGGAGATGAAACCACCCCGTCAAAAATTCTTTGAATTTTCGCCACCCCTTCATGCGAGGGGAATTTTTTGTCCGTTTAATAACGGGCATTCATCAATATAAAAATCTATGATTTTTAAAACTTATGTGATCTTCTTATTCGAAAAGCATTCGACTTAAAATAACTTAAGTGTTCAAAATCTTTTGCCACTTTTGTGGTTAATAATTTTTTTTAACCACAGATTTCTCAGATGTACACAGATGATTGTGGATATTTGTGCCAATTATTTGTGGTATTCGTGTTTGAAATATAAAAAAATATTCTTCGGCTTTAGCATCTCTATCAATTCTATCAATTGATGATTATACGATGGATGTTTTATTCAATAGGAGCGGGCTTTAGCCCGCTTTATTCATAGTGAAAGTTCCACGGCTTTAGCCAAAACTTATTTCTTCGGCTTAGAACTCATAGAGAATGTAAGTTTTCCACCAGCCATAATTTCAGAATGTTTTAGGGTAAAATTCTTAATTTCCTTACCATTAAGCAATATCTTTTCCACATACACATTCTTCGGGCTTTGATTGATGGCTTCAATTTCAAAAGTTTTTCCGTTTTCAAGATTCAGAACCGCATGGTCTACGGCAGGACTTCCAACCGCATAATCTTCAGATCCCGGAGCCACAGGATAAAACCCGAGTGAGCTTAAGATATACCACGCACTCATCTGTCCGGCATCGTCGTTTCCTCCCAAACCATCCGGTGTGGCTTTATACTGCATCTCTAAAATCCGGCGGATCTGTGCCTGCGTTTTCCATGGCTGCCCGGCCCAGTTATAAAAATAGGCAACATGGTGAGCGGGTTCATTGCCATGAACATAGCCCCCGATAATTCCTTCGCGGGTAATATCTTCCGTATCGGCAAAAAACTCGTCGGGAAGATGCATCGTGAACAATTCATCCAGTTTTGATGCAAATTTTTTCTTTCCACCCATCATCTGCATTAGTCCATCCGGATTTTGGGGAACAAAAAAGCTGTAATTCCACGAATTTCCTTCGATGAAGCCCTGGCCATGGGTACTCAGAACGTCAAAATCTTTTTTGAAGCTTCCATCCGCCAGTCTTGGCCGCATAAATCCGGCTTTAGGATCAAAATTATTTTTCCAGTTTTCAGAACGCTTGATAAATTGATTATAGATTTCCGTTTCACCTAAATGTTTTGCCAGCTGGGCAATCGCCCAATCGTCATAAGCATATTCCAGAGTATTGGAAACCGAAGTTCCGTTTTTCTCAGCAGGAATATAGCCCATATCCATATAATAGCCGATGCCTTCGTAATCTCTTTTATTCGCTGTGGCGATGCAGGCTTTTAAAACATCTTTCGGATCACCCGTATAATTTCCTTTGATCACAGCATCTGCAGCAACACTTACACTGTGATAACCGCTCATACACCAGTTGTCATTCGCATAATGGGACCAGATCGGAAGCATTTTCATGGAAAACTGATCATAATGAGCCATCATGGATTTCACCATATCATTATTACGCTTTGGCTGTATAATATTGAAGAAAGGATGCAGGGCACGGTAAGTGTCCCAGATCGAGAAAGTCGTGTAGTTAGTGAATCCTTCTGCTTTGTGAACATTCTGGTCCAGACCTTTATACTCTCCGTTGATGTCCATATAAGTGGTAGGACTGATGAAAGTATGATACATTGCCGTATAAAAATTCGTCTTTTCCGTATCAGAACCTTTGATCACGATTTTATTCAGTTCCTTATTCCAGTTTTCCTGGGCTTTGGCTTTTATCTGGTCAAACGATTGGCCTCCGGTTTCTTTTTCAAGGTTTTCCAGAGCATTGGTCTGGCTTATGGGAGATATAGCCAGTTTTACTTCTACCGCTTCATTTTCTTCCGTATCAAAATCAAAAAACATTTTCAGATTTTTTCCTGCGATCTCCGGGAAATTTTTGGTTTGGTCAAATTTTCGCCAGAACCCTCTGTACACCTGAGGGCCGTCAAAGTTTTTCTGACCGTATGATTTAAAAGGTTTTGAAAACTTCATGGCAAAATAAACCGTTCTCGTTCTTGCCCAGCCGTTGGTCTGACGGTATCCTGTGACCGTACCGTCATTTTCCACACGAACATAAGTCCATACATTCTTGCCCTCATAATTATAAATTCCGGCTGTAAGGTCTAAAATAATATGTGCCTGATCAGATTTTGGAAATGTATAGCGGTGAACGCCCGTTCTTGTGGATGCCGTAAGTTCTGCCAGAATATGGTGGTCATCCAGTTTTACTTTATAATATCCGGCTTCTGCTTTTTCATTTTCGTGGGAAAAACGGCTTCTGTAACCACTTTCAGGATGGGAGGCTGTTCCCGGGTTCAGCTGCAGTTTTCCTACAGTCGGCATGATCAGAAAATCTCCGAGATCGGAATGTCCCGTTCCACTGAAATGGGTAGAGCTGAAACCTACGATTGTTTTATCTTCATAGCGGTATCCTGCACAGTATTTATATACCTCACCGTTATATTTTCCGTTCAGTTCATAGGAAATAGTATCCGTCTCCGGACTCAGCTGTACGGCTCCAAACGGAACAGTGGCTCCGGGATAAGTGTGCCCCATTTTTTCCGTGCCGATTAACGGATTGACGTATTGTATTAATTTTTCAAATTTTTGAGCTTTAAGATTTAAACCGAAAAATAAAAGAAATAGAAAAACAGTTGTTCTGTGATTTTTCATTAATGGAATATTTTCAAAGGTTAAAATTAATTAAAAATCAAAAAATAATCATTTACTGCTTATAATTTAACATAAACCATATATTGGCTTTCGCTGTATTTCTTCAATAAGCGAAGCGCCATTGTTTATCCTAAAAACATCCACAAAGAAATCACCTTTGTTTATCCTTGCGATTAACAGAGCCAGTAATGTATTTAGAAAATTTCCACCATTTATTTATCCTTTTTCAGAAAACCGGAAACCTATCCCATGCAGATTTTCGATCAGAATATTCTGCTCATCGGCGAGCACCTTCCGCAGCCTGGAAATAAATACGTCCAGACTCCGCCCCATAAAATAATCATCATCTCCCCAGATGGCCTTCAGAATATCCTGCCTTTTCAGGACTGTGTTTTTGTGGTGGATAAAGTATAACAGCAATTCAGATTCCCGCTGGGTAAGGGTAATTCTGTTTTCTATAGTCTGAAGCGTGTAGTTTTTCGGATCGAAATCATATTTTCCGACTTTGTATTTTGGCGGTGAGGGATCTGTTTTTTTTGTGCGTTTCAGGAAAACTTCAATTTTCAGGATCAGTTCTTCTATACTGAAAGGCTTGACCAGATAATCATCCGCGCCTATTTTCAGACCTTTGATCCGGTCTTCTTTCAAAGCTTTGGCAGAAATAAAGATAATAGGAATTTCAGAGTTTTTATTGCGGATTTGCTGAGCGACTTCAAACCCGTTCAGTTCCGGCATCATAATGTCCAGCAGGCAGATATCGAAATTTTGGTTGTTGAATGCATCCAGTGCGGATTTCCCATCCGAATAGCAGTTGATGTCATAATAACTTTCCAGGCTGTCCTGAATCAGGAAAGCTATTGTTTCGTCATCTTCTGCGTATAAAATTTTAGATTTCTCCATACATTCACATTATTACTTAGACGGGAAAAAGAGTGTTGTGGTAATGCCTTTGTCTGTATTATTTTCAACAGAAATTTTCCAGTTATGCTGCTGTACCACTTTTTTTACATAAAATAATCCCAGTCCGAAACCATTGATTTTCTCCGTTTTTTTGGTGCTTACCCGGTAAAATTTCTCAAAAATATGAGGAATATTTTTAGCAGGAATACCCATTCCGTTGTCTTTAAACTTTAAATATAATCCTTTTGAATCTTTGTAGGATGAAATTACAATATCCGGTTTTGTTTCACAATACTTAATGGAGTTATCCAGAAGGTTGTAAACAATGTTCGTAAAGTGAAATTCATCAGCCATAATGGAGGAACTTCCGTCAATATCCACATGAATGCTGAGGTTTTCATTCTTTTGCCTGATGCTGTCTGCAATTTCCTGAATAAAAGGAAGAAGCATGATCTTCTGAGGTTTCAAAGACAGTCCGGCAGAATCATTTTTCGCAATATTCAGTATTTTTTCAATATGGCTGTTCAGCTTATAACTTTGATTGATGATAATGGAAGTGTAGGTTTGCAGCCTGGAATTTTCCTGTATCAGATCCTGTTTATTGAGTGCTTCCGATGCTAAGAGTATCGAAGATAGCGGAGTTTTAAACTCATGGGTCATATTGTTGATGAAATCCCGCTGCAGTTCAGTGAATTTTTTCTGCTGAATAATCGTATAGATAGAATAAACATACACCAGGAGGATAATAATCAATGCAGCTGTAAGGATATACCAAAACCTTAACGAGCTGATCAGATAAGTAGCTTTATCAGGAAACCGGATGGAAAAATAATAGATCAGGTTTTTATGCTTGGGGAAATTAATCACCTTATTGCTGGGAGCTTCCTGATGGGTGGAAATATACTTCCCATACACCATTTTATCGCTGTGGCAGTTGTATAAAGCATAAGCGTAGTTGGTATTGATCTGGAAACGGGTGAATTCGGTTTTCAGATAATGTTCCAGAACCACAGGATGAAACTCATTATTGATATTAACCACATAATAATCGTTGGAAATTACCTGTACCGGGTTCTCAGTATAAGAAGTTTTTCCTCCCGATAATTTTTCAGCCACTTCCAGTAAAGCAATATTTACTTTCTGATTGAATTTTTCATCTTCAAGACGGTAAGCCTGCCGGGTCCAGAGAAGCTGGGCTATTAAAATTCCGATAATAGCAATGAACCCCAGCGTTATAATAATATTGAGCTTTTTTATTTTCATTTCCTGAAACAATATTATCCAAAAATATCTATTAATCTTTTATCATTAACAACTCGTTAACAAATGTTTGATACCGGTTAACAAGTTGTAATAGCCTTCTGCTTTACATTTGTTATATCAAAAAAAGATAAACAGTTTTAACTCAATAAAATTTATACTCATGAAAAATTTAAAAATCACAGCTCTTTTAGCCGTTTTGGCGTTCTCTCCGTTTTATGCCAATGTATTTCCAGCTGAAGGCACTCCTGTTGTAGCAAAGATTGCAGACGGCGTTAAATGGAAATCTGAATCTATAGATGTGGGAAATATTCCTCAGGGAAAACCGAAACTGATCAGATTTGAATTTACCAATACAAGTTCAAAGCCTATCGTTATCGAAAATGTAGCACCATCATGCGGATGCACAACAGCTGACTATACTAAAACTCCGATCCTTCCCGGTAAAAAAGGATTTGTAGAAGCAAGTTACAATGCAGCGGCTGCAGGAGCATTCATGAAAACAGTAAATGTGACCACAAGCGAAAGCAAAACCCCTAAAACTCTTTCTTTCAAAGGAATAGTTGTTTCATAATTATAATCTTGTAATAAAAGGAAACCGTTTCACAGCCCGTGAGGCGGTTTTTTTGTAAGCGGCAGATAAAACACACGCTTAATCGAATCAATGTAATTGATTCTCTTCTTTGCTTTCCTTAAATATGCAGCTTCAGAATGGATCTTTGCGTTAAAATCTCCCACAGATCCCGCGAATTACACAGATTTTTTCGCTTATCAGATTAGTGTTATCTGTGAATTCATTCGTGAAATTTGTGTTTAAAAAATATTTTCAATCAAAATCATCTTTGCTAAAATCTCCCACAGATCACGCGAATTACACAGATTTTTCGCTTATCAGATTAGTGTTATCTGTGGATTCATTCGTGAAATTTGTGTTTAAAAAAATATTTCGAATCAAAATCATCTTTGCTAAAATCTCCCGCAGATCACGCGAATTACACAGATTTTTTTACCTGTCAGATTAGTGTTATCTGTGGATTTATTCGTTAAATTTGCGTTTAAAAAATATTTCTAATCAAGATCATCTTTGCTAAAATCTCCCGCAGATCCCGCGAATTACACAGATTTTTTCGTCTATCAGATTAGTGTTATCCGTGAATTCATTCGTGAAATTTGTGTTTAAAAAATATTTCTAATCAAGATCATCTTTGCTAAAATCTCCCGCAGATCCCGCGAATTACACAGATTTTTCGCTTATCAGATTAGTGTTATCTGTGAATTCATTCGTGAAATTTGTGTTTAAAAAATATTTCGAATCAAAATCATCTTTAAGTTGTTACTGTTTTTTATCGATGATTTTTAAACAGAGAAAAGAGAATAGCTATTTATAACATTATTATTTATCCCATTATTTTAAATGGCATGAATTCAATATTTAGTATTTTTAGGAAAAAATAAAATTATATGAATTTATATACACAACCGATGTTGCGCGAAGGGGCATTGAAAGATAAAGTAGCCATTGTTACAGGAGGAGGAAGCGGTCTTGGAAAAGCAATGACCAAATATTTCCTGGAGCTGGGGGCCAAAGTTGTCATTACTTCCCGTAATCTGGAGAAGCTGCAGGCTACTGCTAAAGAACTGGAAGATGAAACGGGCGGAAAAGTTCTTTCCGTGGCTTGTGATGTAAGAAACTGGGATGAGGTGGAAGCTATGAAAGAAGCGGCACTGAAAGAATTCGGAAGAATTGATATCCTGTTGAACAATGCTGCCGGAAACTTTATCTCGCCTACAGAAAGATTAACGCATTCGGCTTTTGATTCTATTTTGGATATTGTTTTGAAAGGAACAAAGAACTGTACGCTTTCCGTTGGAAAACACTGGATTGATTCTAAAACTCCGGGAACTGTTCTGAATATTGTCACTACCTACGCCTGGACAGGATCAGCTTATGTGGTTCCTTCCGCATGTGCAAAGGCAGGGGTTCTGGCCATGACCAGATCGCTTGCGGTAGAATGGGCAAAATACGGAATCCGTTTTAACGCAATTGCTCCGGGGCCTTTCCCTACAAAAGGAGCCTGGGACAGACTGCTTCCGGGAGACCTTCAGGAAAAATTTGATATGAAGAAAAAAGTGCCTTTAAGAAGGGTAGGAGAACATCAGGAACTGGCGAATCTTGCTGCTTATCTGGTGTCAGACTACTCAGCGTATATGAATGGTGAGGTGGTAACCATAGACGGAGGCGAGTGGCTTCAGGGAGCCGGAGAATTCAATATGCTTGAAGATATTCCCAAAGAAATGTGGGATGCGCTTGAAGCGATGATCAAATCAAAAAAATCAAACTAAATTTTTGATTTCAACATTAAGGCATTTAGATTATTGCCCCTAAAGATTAATTAAGAATATCTTCGATATTTTAAGCCTGGAGCTTCATTTTTACCACAGGCAAATTCTTAAAAGATCTTGAACAAAGCAATGCACTCAACTTCTTAATGTTTAAAAAATGAAAATTTGAATGAGCTTTCAACAACTTACCATAAATAAAAAAATAAAAAAATCCCGGTCTTGTAACGATTCCGGGATTTTTTATAACTTATCATGAAATTTTTTAAACTTTTCCAAAATGAATTATAAACTTCCAGGTCTTGTTGCTGCAGCAGCAATCTTCCTGTTTTCGGGGTCTGCCTTAGCCCAGGAAACTCCGAAATACAGTTATGTTGAGGCATTCAAACCTTTCTTTTATCCGCAAACCGGAACCGAAACACGTTCTGCAAGCGGGCAGCCGGGGCATGCGTATTGGCAGAATTCTGCAGATTACAACCTGAATGTAAGTCTTAATGAAGCCAAAAACGAAATCACAGGAACTGCTGAAATCACCTATACCAATAACAGCCCGGATCAGATGGGCTTTCTGTGGCTCCAGCTGGATCAAAATTTATTTGAAAAAGATTCCAGAGGAAATGCTGTAGTTCCGCCGGCGGGAAGCAGAAACGGAGCTCATGGAGAAAACCTGGACGGAGGGTATAAAATTAAATCTGTCACGCTGGATGGTAAAGAAGTTAAATATACCGTTACCGATACCAGAATGCAGATCGATCTTCCAAAAGAGCTCAAAGCTAAAGGAGGGGTTGCCAGGATCAAAATTGATTATTCCTTTATCTCTCCGGAATACGGATCGGACCGAATGGGCGTGCAGAAAACAAAGAATGGCAAGATATTTACCATGGCACAATGGTATCCAAGGATGTGCGTGTATGATGATGTGATGGGCTGGAATACCCTTCCTTACGTGGGAGCCTCGGAATTTTATCTTGAATACGGAAATATCACCGCGAATATTACCGTTCCTTCCAACCATTATGTAGTGGCATCAGGAGAGCTGCAGAATTACAAAGACGTTTACAGCAAAGAAGAAAACAACCGTTGGGAACAGGCCAGAAACAGTGATAAAACGGTCATGATCCGTCCTGAATCTGAGATTGGAAAAAATCAGGCTTCCGGAACCAAAACATGGAAATTTAAAATAGATCAGACCCGTGATTTTGCATGGGCATCGTCACCGGCGTTTATTCTGGATGCGGCAAAAATTAATCTTCCGAGCGGTAAAAAATCTGTTGCGATATCAGCCTATCCGGCAGAAAGCGGTGGAGAAAAGGCCTGGGGAAGATCTACAGAGTATACAAAAGCAGCGATTGAACATTATTCTGAAAAATGGTATGAATACACCTATCCGGCCGCTACCAATGTAGCTGGAAACGAAGGCGGGATGGAGTATCCCGGAATTGTATTCTGTCATATGGATTCTGCTGGCGAAGATCTTTGGGGCGTTACGGATCACGAATTCGGGCACAACTGGTTTCCGATGATCGTAGGTTCCAATGAAAGACTGTTTGCATGGATGGATGAAGGGTTCAATACCTTTATCAACGAATTGTCTACAAAAGCTTTCAACAACGGGGAATATTACAGCAAGAAAAGTATTGCCAGAAGCGGAAGCTTTATGATGGGGGATAATATTGAGCCTATTATGGTAGGTCCGGATAATATGAAGGAAAGAAGCATAGGCGTTTTGGCTTACTTTAAACCGGGAATCGGACTTCAGATCTTGAGAGAAACCATTCTTGGTCCGGAGAAATTTGACAAAGCTTTTAAAACCTATATCAACCGGTGGGCTTTCAAACATCCTACGCCTTGGGATTTCTTCCATACGATGGAAAATGTCTCCGGTGAAGAGCTGAACTGGTTCTGGAGAGGCTGGTTTATCAATAAATGGAAAATTGACCAGTCCGTTAAAGAGGTGAAATATGTTAATGGTGATTTTAAAAACGGAGCTCAGATCACAGTTGAAAACCTTGGACAGCTTCCAATGCCTACGACGGTTCAGGTGACATTTAAGGACGGAGCAAAACAGACCGTTAAAATACCTGTTGAGGTTTGGAAACGTAATACGGAATGGCTGCTTAAATTAGATTCAAATAAAGAGATCGGCGGAGTGACCCTGGATCCGGACGGAATGGTTCCTGATGTGAATATGACCAATAATATCTGGCCATCAGCAGAGAAAAAACCAATCGATAAGATCAATACAAAAGATTTTACGGGAACCTACGGTATCAAGAGTGATCCTATCAAACTGGTCTTTTCAGACAAAAACGGACAGCTTTATCTGAAGGCAGGAGCTCAGCAGGAATTTCCCCTGAACTATACAGGCGGCAATGAATTTACTTTTGAAGAAGCTGCTATCGTGCTGTTGTTCAGTAAAGACAAAAAGACGGTTACCTTTAAACAGGGCGGAAGAGAATATGTATTTACGAAAGAATAAAATACAGTTTTAACTGATACTAAAAAACCGGAACTTCAGATTGGAGTTCCGGTTTTTTGTTGGGAAGAAAGATGGAAAGGAAGAGGGATGATGGAAGCTGGAAGTACTATCCGACCTTCATTTCAATATTACAGAAAAACTTTAAACCTTAAACTTTGAACCTTGAACTTTGAATCTTGAACATTAGTAAAACCAAACTCCACTAGTTCTTTCCACTGCTTTAACTTCCCTCCTCAGACTTCCCTCCTAACAAATTAACAATAATGTATCCCCTCTCGGCAGGATATCCTATTTTTGTGATACTAATTTAAAATTATGATTATGAATTTCAGATTTTCAATCGTATCCCTGCTGCTTTTTGCATTAGGATTTTCGCAGGATCTAAAAGTGATGAGTTTCAATATCAGGCTGCAGGTGACTTCAGACAAAGAAAATGCATGGACAGAAAGAAAACAGGATGCGGTGGATTTATTAAATTATTATCACCCCGACTATTTCGGCGTTCAGGAAGCACTTCCCGAGCAGATGAAAGATATCAAAGCCGGGCTTAAAAACTATGATTATGTAGGAGTGGGAAGAGATGACGGAAAAGAAAAAGGAGAGTTTTCCGCTATTTTTTATGATACCAGCAGACTTCAGATCGTGAAATCCGGGACATTCTGGCTTTCGAAAACCCCGGAAGTTCCTTCAAAAGGATGGGATGCAGCGCTCAACAGGATCTGTACCTATGCGTTTTTTAAAGATAAAAAATCGAAGAAAGAATTTCTGGCCATGAACATTCACTTTGACCATATCGGAAATGTAGCCAGAGTAAAATCCTCTGAACTTATTCTGAAAAAGATCAAAGAGATGAATCCTAAAAACCTTCCGGTAACTTTAACCGGAGACTTTAATTTAACAGAAGATTCAGAGCCGATAAAAATACTTTCGCAGAATCTGAATGACAGCTTTTATCATTCGGAAACAAAACCCTACGGACCGAAGGGAACATTTACAGCTTTCAACGTGAATGAAATTCCAAAAGACCGTATTGATTATATTTTCGTGAAAGGTTTTAAAATAAAGTCCCAGAGACACATCAATGACAGAAGGGAAAACCTGCTCTATCCGTCGGATCATTTTCCGGTATTGGCAGAGCTTTCTTATTAATTAGTTTGAGGTCCTTCGGGATAGAAAATAAGGTTAAGGGATTGGAAGATGGAAGATGGAAGTTGATATTGGAAACTCATTAAATCGGTTACCTTAAAATTTGATAAAGTAATTTTAAAGGATAAATAAAGCCGGGTTGTTGTTCTATCTTCGGATCTCTTAACTTCCATCCCCCAGCTTCAGACTTCCTGACTTGATTTCTGATCAATTTGTTGGGAAATCAACTTCAAATCCAATTCCTCTCAGGGATTGGATTTTTATTTTGGAGTCAGCCAGAAAATATTTCCTCAGTCTGCTGATAAAGACATCCAGGCTTCTTCCTGTAAAATAATCATTCGTTTCCCAGATGTTATCCAGGATATCATCCCTTTTGATCATGGTGTGGTTATGTTTCAAAAGATAGAGCAGAAGTTCCTGTTCGCGGATGGTAAGGCGTACATTTCCCTCAGGATGGGAAAGCAGGAGTTTCTCTGTATCCAAAGAATATTCTCCGATCCTGATTTGTAAAGTTGCGGCAGGCTGGGTTCTTTTAAGAATATTTCTGATTCTTAAAACCAGTTCCTCCGGATCACAAGGCTTGGCGATATAATCATCAGCTCCGATCTTCAGGCCCATCAAACGGTCTATTTTCTGGTTTTTGGCAGTCAGAAAAAGTAAAGGGAAGTTGGTTTTCTCTTTTAAAATCATTTTGGCTAAAGAAAAACCGTCAATAGAAGGCATCATAATATCCAGAATGCCGAGATGGAAAGGGAAATCTGTACTTAAAAGACCTACAATTTCTTCAGGATTCTGAAACCACACCACTTCAAAATCCTCCAGTTCAAGATACTGCTTCAGGATCATCCCGAAATCCGGGTCGTCTTCTGCCAAAAGGATCTTAGTTTTCATAAGGAATGGTTATTTTAAAAGTAGTTCCGGATTGAGGACGGCTGGAAACCTCTATTGTTCCACGGTATTTCGTTACGATTTTTTTGACAAAATAAAGCCCCAGTCCCAGCCCTTTTGTATTATGAATATTATTAGACTGTATCCTGTAAAATTTTTCAAAAATATGATCAAGTTCCTTTTTCTCAATGCCGCAGCCGTTGTCGCTGATCTCTATTTTAAGGGTTTGAAGGGAATTATTGATATTGATTTTCACATCGGAAGCTCCGTATTTTACACTGTTTTCACAAATGTTTTTAATCAGGGTTTCCATAAGATACTGATCAAAAGGAAGTTCTTCTGAGACTTGATTAGATAAATCAAAATGGGTTTGGGGATAAGTGAAGGCCAGATCCTGCACAAAAAATGTCCAGTTTTCCGGTTGTATCGAAAGAATTTCCTCAGATGTTTCGTCTTTGTGGAGCTGAAGCATCAGGTTTTCAAGACGGTTGATCTGCCGGTCGATGAGGGGCAGCGTTTCAGGATTCCATTCCTTTTTTAATGTTTTTGAAGCTATTTTTAAAGTAGCAATCGGCGTTTTGAACTCATGGGAAATATTATCCACAACGGTGTGGAGAACTTCTACCTGTTTCTGCTGCCGGGCTAAATTTTTAACGGTAAAAATATAAAGGAGCAGAACGCTGGCAAGAATGGCGATACAACAGATGGTCAGCAGTGAAAGCTCTTTAAATACAATTGTTTTAATATTCAGAATCTCAAAACCGGTATTGCTTTTTACCAGAAAAGAATCGTTTCTGACGGAATTGTCGTCTGTAGTGGTTGATTTTGATGAGGTTTCCCATTTGCCTGTATTGGAAATTTTAGAATTCGTAACCTTGTTTCTGGTTTCGTACAGGGTGATCGGCTGATCAATCAGGTGGGTGCTGTCAGGAATGTAGATGATAGAAATGTATTCTGTTTTTGTGGCAATTTTATAGCCTTCTTTTTTGAAACTGGCATCTACATAGTCACTGAGATGCTTTTCATTGTCCTTCCTGTTTCTTTTAAAATATTCCAGAAAATCTTTTTTACTGATCTTTTTATCATGATATTGGATTAAGATCTTCTGAATAGTATCATCTGTCCGGCTTTTCATACCACCCAGATCTTCCAGTCTGTCGGTATAGTTGGTGAGTCTTGAATGAACAGTCCTGTAGATTTCCCGTTCCTTTACCTGATAGGTCTTATACATAAAGTAAACCTGTATCCCGAGCAGAAGCAGGAACAGGGAGGCGAAAAGAGCGATAAGGTATTTGCTTTTGGACATCATCTGAAACAAAGATAAAACTTTAGGCTTTCCCTTTTGGGCATTAACCCATCATTAACCTTCCGTTAACCGAAATTCTCTCTTCAAATCCTGAATTTTGAGCCGTTAAGCAGAAAACATTCATGCTTTCCAAATTGATTATGTATAAAATTTTTCTTTTTCTATTATTTCCTGTATTTCTGTCTGCTCAAACGAATGTCGTGAAGGGTTCAGTAACAGATGCCGGGAATGGAAAAGTATCTTCCGCGGATATCACTGTTTATAATTTAAAAAATGAACTGATAAAAACATTGAAAACAGATGAAAACGGTCATTTCAGTTTAGAAGGAATTGCAGTTGATTCCATAAAAATTGCGGTAAAAAAAGCAGATTATGCTCCGTTTGAAAGAATAGTGGGTCTGCAAAAGGAGAAAGAACTTTTAAAAATCATTCTTAAAAAAGAAACCCAGGAAATAGAAGCCGTCGTGATGACGAAACAGAAACCTGTAGTCACCAGAAAAGTGGACCGCCTGGAATTCAATGTGGAAAACAGTAATATTTCTTCACTCAATGCATGGGAGATCTTAAAGAAAACCCCCAACGTCACCATCAATAATGATGTGATTGCTGTGAAAGGAGGGACCGGAATTCTGGTGACCATTAATGATAAAAAAGTAATGCTTACAGGAGAAGAGCTTAAAAATTTTCTTGAAAACACCCAGGGAGACGAAATCAAATCTGTAGAAGTGATTACCAATCCGCCTGCAAAATATGAAGCATCCGGCAGCGCTGTTCTGAATATAATCATCAAGAAAAATAAGATCGAAGGCTACCGTGGAATTGTTTCCTCAAAATACGTTCAGACCCAATATGCAAAAGGAGTTGCAGGCATATCACAATATTATAAAAAAGACAAACTTTCATTAATGGGAAGCTATTACAGAGGTTTTGGAACCTATTACCGGGAAGGAACAGACTATGTGAATTACCAGGAAAGCCAGACCAGATGGGTGAGTACCATGAACCGAAAAGATAAAAATAATGCACAGAATACGGTTAATTTCAATGCGGAATATGAAATTGACAGCCTGACGAATTTAAGTCTGAATTACTCAGGATACTTCAGTCCGAAGTCTTTTGGAACTTGTGTGGTGCCTACGCTGATCTACAACAGTCAGAATATTATTGAGTCTGATTATACCACGATTAATGACCATCAGTCCAGAACGATCAACAATTCACTGAGTTTTCAGATCGACCGGAAACTGAACAAGAAAAGCAGTCTTTCATGGATCAGCTATTTTACCGGAAATAATGTGGATAAATACCAAAATGTGCTTACTCATCTGAATTTTGCAGGACAAACACCAAAGGATGATAATTTTTTTACCCAGAATAAAGCCGATGTCAAATTATATTCCACGCAGGCAGATTATCAGTGGAAAGGTGAAAAAGTAGAGCTGGAATCCGGGGCAAAATACAGTTTTGTAAAAACGAAAAGCGGTCTGGATTTTTCAGACAATGAAAACGGAAACTTGCAGCTGCGGCCTGAGAAAAGCAGTATATTTGATTATAAGGAACATAATTTTGCAGTCTATTCTTCATTAGCTTATCATCTTGGAAAATGGAATTTTAAAGGCGGCCTCCGGGCTGAAATGACCGATCTGGAAGGTGTAGTTTCCGAACCTTATGAACAGAATAAAAATAATTACTGGAGCCTTTTCCCGACATTTTATGCGCAGTACACCACAGAAAACAAACACGAATTTGGATTTTCTTACGGAAAAAGAATCAGCCGTCCATCTTACTCATGGCTGAATCCTGCAAAATCTTACTATAATTTATTTTCTTACTATCAGGGAGATCCGAAACTGAAAGCCACGATTATTCATAATCTCAATCTTACCTATTCCTGGAAAGGCTGGAATCTCGATCTGTACTACCGGAAAGAAATTTATCCGTCTATGGAAATTTCATATCAGGAACCGAGTACCAATAACCTGATCTATTATTTTACCAATATTGAAAAAGGGCAGGCTTTCGGAGCAAGTCTGTACAAGAGTTTCCAGATTAAACCCTGGTGGACCCTGATCCTTTCTGAAAATCTGGAGCACAACGAAAATTATTTCAAAGGAACCGATGATCTCCTGTATAAAAATAAAGTGTGGAATTGGGTATCCAATATTTCAACCGCCTTTACACTGGATAAAAGCAGCGACTGGAAAATTGAGGCCGGACACAAATACTATTCACCCGGGATACAGGGAACTTTTACCATTTCCAGCGCATGGTCTGCTTATTTTGTCATGAACCGTAAATTTTTCAGAAAAAAACTGGAAGCCTCTCTGATTTTTAACGACATTTTCAGAACAATGGGGCAGAAAGTGAGTACAAAATATGCCAATCAGGACAACTACTTCCTGGATTACAGTGATGACCGGAGTTTTACACTTTCACTGAAATTCAATTTTGGAAATCAGTCGGTGAAGAATGCCAGAACGATTAAGAAAACGGATGAGCAGGATAGGTTGTGATCGGGTTTCGGGGTGGGAGAGTCGGAGAGTTTTAGGGTTTGAGAGTGGGTGGGTTATAAATGATGAGTGATTAGTTCCGGGATGCGGGTTTGAGAGTTGGATTGTTTTCGGGGGGCTGGTTGACAGTTGCTAGTTCACGGGTTGAGCTTTTTTAGATTGTCAATCCTGAAATATTGAATAAACGACAACAATCTGGTGTCTGAGGTTCCCGAAGCCACCGGATATTTGTTACGGGGTGCGAGAGTTTGAAAGTATGAATCCTGAAATATTGAATAAACGACAACTATCTGGTGTCTGAGGCTCCCGAAGCCACCAGTAGTAAATATCTGAAATCTTAAAGAAAATATAAAATCAATAGCCATAAAACATTATTATAAAAAGAAATGACAGTTGCTTTCACATTTTTCCTAATTTTGAGACTTATTTTTAAAAATTAGAGATATGAAACGATTTCTTTATGCCCTGACAGTAGCTGTTTCCATGCAGCAGATTTCTGCCCAGGAATTATATATGCCGAGAAACATTAAAAAAGCCTACGAAAAAGGAACCCGCGATATTTCCGGGGCACCGGGCAAAAACTATTGGCAGAATAAAGGAATTTACAATGTTGACGTGAAAGTGGATGCGGTAAGTAAAACCGTTTCAGGAAAAGAAACCATCTCATACAGCAATAACAGCCCAGGTGAATTGAAAGAACTGGCCATCAGATTCGTGAATAACCTTCACAAACCGCAGTCGCCGAGATCCGGAACTGTTTCAAAAGATTTCCTGTCTTCAGGCCTTCATATTAAGTCCTTTATCGTAAACGGAGAAAAATATACCGTGAACAGTGATGACTGGGGAACCGTAGAAAAAGTAAAACTGAATAAACCTCTTAAAGCAGGAGCCAGAGCCGAAGTGAAAATAGAATGGGATTATCCTCTTTCCGTACAAAGCGGAAGGGAAGGGCAGATAGATCCCGAAACCTTTTACGTGGCCTATTCTTTCCCGAGGATTTCCGTTTATGATGATTATAACGGCTGGGATATGCTGCCTCATTCGGACAGACAGGAGTTTTACAATGATTTTAATGACTACAATTTTGCCATCACCGCTCCTAAGAACTTCGTAGTATGGGCTACCGGGGATTTTCTGAATCCTGATGCGGTACTTCAGCCGGAATATCTGAAAAGGTATAAATCTTCCCTGAAAAGCGATAAAATATTGCATATTGCATCCGAACAGGAAATGAAATCCGGAAAAGTAACCAAACCGAATAAATGGAATGTCTGGAAATTCAAAGCCAGCCACATCACAGATTTCTGTTTTGCATTGAGCAACCATTATGCATGGGATGCATCCAGTGTTCAGCTGAAAACAAAAAGAGCAAGCGTTCAGGCAGCTTATAAAGCTGGAGCGAAAGATTTTGAACAATATGTAGGATGGATGCGTTACAATCTGGACTGGTTCTCAAAGAAATGGCCGGGTGTAGAATATCCTTATAATGTAATGACGGCTGTTCAGGGATATGCAGATATGGAATATCCAATGATGATCAACGATACGAGTATTCCGGATGACCTTCGTGACGCCAGACTTACGGCAGATCATGAGATTGCTCACACCTATTTCCCATTTTATATGGGAATTAATGAAACCCGTTATGCTTTTATGGACGAAGGCTGGGCCACAACACTGGAATACCTGATTGGCATTGATGAAAATGGTGAAGCCCCGGCGAAGGAGTTCTATAAAAATTTCCGTGTTAAAAAATGGATTAACGATCCTTCTGCGGAACAGGATCAGCCCATCATTACAATGAGTACGCAGGTAAGCGGAGCGGGATACGGAAACAATTCCTATGTGAAGGCTTCCCTGTCTTACCTTGCCTTAAAAGATTATCTGGGGGATGATTTGTTTAAAAAAGCATTACTGCATTATATGGACAACTGGAACGGAAAGCATCCGGTGCCGTGGGATTATTTTAATTCGATGAATACGGGTTCAGGAAAAAATCTCAACTGGTTCTTTCAAAACTGGTTCTACACCAATAATTATATTGATTTAAAAATCACCGGAGCTTCACAGCTTAATGATCTTCTGACGGTCAATATAGATAATGTAGGCGGATTTGCGATTCCTTTTGATGCCGTTCTGAATTATGAAGACGGATCTGTTGAAAAACTACACTTTTCCCCGTCATTATGGGAAAAAGACCAAAAGCATGCAGATCTTGCGGTTCCTATTAAAAAGAAAGTGAAATCTGTCACTCTGGATGGAGATATCTTCATGGATTATACGCCGGAAAACAATACGAAATCGTTATAAAATAAAAAGCCTGAACTTCTGTTCAGGCTTTTTTATTGAAATTAATGTGAATATTAATAAAGTCTCAATCCGGATCTGGCTCCGTTAGACGCCAATACCGACTGTACTCTTGTCTTTTGTCCTGCAGAGAACATGAACATAGCAGCATCATCTACATAATCCATATAATTCATAAACATTACAGATCTCTGAACCCCGCTGCACGTGTTATATAGCGGATAGGAAGGTTTTCCATAATTCGCGGTAGTCTGTGTAGGTGTATCTGAAACCTGGTCGTTACCACAGTTCGCATCACCCCAGATATGTCTCAGGTTTAAATAATGTCCCACTTCGTGTGTAGCAGTTCTGCCCAGGTTGAAAGGAGCGGAAGCTCCGGTTTTTCCAAAGTAAGGTGCTGCGATGGCTACACCGTCATTCCATAATCCTGCAGATTCAGGGAATGTGGCATATCCAAGGATGGTTCTTCCCTGGCTGGTCATTTTCCCAACAATCCAGATGTTTAAGTAATTGGCAGGAGTGGTAGCATCAATGCCGCCTTTTGAAGCTTTCTTCATATCATCGTTGGTTGCCCAGCTTGATTTGCTCGTTGACTTTCTTACCGTATTCACCAATCTGAATTTTACCTGCGTATTGCCGGCTCCTGCTGGCAGGAATTCAGATGGAATTTTATTGATGTCTGTGTTTGTTCCGCCAAAGTCGGCATTCAGAACGCTGATCTGTTCTGCGATTCTTGCATCAGAAACATTTTCTGCCGCTGTTTTATAGAGTACATTCACAACCACCGGAATTTCGATGCTTCCGTCCGGAAGAACTTTTCCAACTTTTAAATCATTAGCAAATTTTTCTGTGTTTGCTTCCAGAGTTGCAAATCTTTGTCTGAGTTCTGCATTGCCTTGTAAAGCCTCTTGTCTTACTTCTTCAGATGCACAGCCTCTTTTTGCCAGATCAGAGGATGAAATTTCGTCGTTCGCAGGGTTTTCATTTTGATTAGAAATGTTGTCGCTGTTACAGGCTGACATGAAGCTTAGTACGATTGCGCCAAATAGTAGTTTTTTCATAAGTTTTTTTTAAGTTTAAGAAGATGAATTTAAAATATTAAATAGTATTACACAATAGTATTTTTAATATTTTATTAAATTAATCACATTATTGTTTGTTAATTGTTATGTTTATCATATTAAATTATTTAAATATATGATATTATGTTAATTTGAGATTATGGGTAATCATAAATACTTTTTATTTTAATTCCATTAGAAAAAAACAGCCCGAACATTCATTCAGGCTATTTCTTTATTTGAAAAATTAATATGGTGTGTACTTATCTTAATCCTGCTCTTGGACCAGCAGCGGCAACTACTGCCTGCATTCTTGTTTTTTGGTTCGCAGAGAACATAAACATTGCTTTATCATCCACATAATCCATGTAGTTCATGAACATTTGAGAACGGCTTACTCCTCCGCAAACTCTGTTTAAAGGATAAGATGGAGTTCCGTAGTTAGGGCCAGGAGAAGTCGGTGTGTCGTTAGAATAATCGGTCTGACATCCCGTATTGGAAGATCCCCAAAGGTGAGGAAGGTTTAGGTAGTGTCCCACTTCGTGAGTTACTGTTCTTCCTAAATTAAACGGTGCGGAAGCTCCTGTTTTTCCAATATACTGATAACCTATCACAAGACCGTCATACCATAATCCCGCAGATTCAGGATAGTATGCGTACCCAAGAGTTCCGGGTTGGTTGTCCTCATCCAGAATGGAATTAAC
Source organism: Chryseobacterium endalhagicum (assembly GCF_016745235.1). Classification (GTDB taxonomy): domain Bacteria; phylum Bacteroidota; class Bacteroidia; order Flavobacteriales; family Weeksellaceae; genus Chryseobacterium; species Chryseobacterium endalhagicum. The sequence goes on from NZ_JAELVM010000002.1 coordinate 1,118,465, forward strand.
AACCCAGATATTCATATTTTTGGTTGGATCAGTAGCATTGATACCTCCGGTTGTGGATTTCTTCATTTCCTCAAGATCAGATCTCCAGGCTGTTTTTGAGCTCTGCTTACGGTTGGTTGCTACCAGTTTGAAACTGATTTTTACATTACCGGCAGCAGAAGACTGAAATGCTGCAGGGATTTTATTAATGTCAGAATTGGTTGCTCCGTAATCTGCATTCAGCACTGCAATTTGTTCTGCAATTCTGGCATCGGAAACATTTTGGCCGGAAGTGTTATAGATGACATTGAAAACTACCGGGATTTCAACCGTTCCGTCTGGAAGAACTTTACCCATCTGAAGGTCTCTTGTGAAATTTTCAGCCTGCAGCTCATTTGCCTCAAATCGGGCTCTTAGTGCAGGGTCTTTTTGAAGGGCTTTTTCTCTGATGTGGTCTGAAGGGCAGGATCTCTTGGAAGCGGTAAGGTTGGCAGAAGCGCCTGATTCCTGAGAAATCTCCTCCTGGTTGGAAATATTATCACTGTTACATGCTGACATGAAGCTCAGAACGAGAGCTCCGAATAATAGTTTTTTCATAATATACTGTAAATGGTTTGGTCTCCAAATTTATATTATAAAAAATTAATACGCAAAACATTTTGAAAAATATTTAAATATTTTTCATCTAATACCTATTCTTGTTGAATATTATTTACTAAATATTGAATTTAGTTGAATTTTAATCATATCACTATTGAGTGTTTAAATATTTTATTTTATAAGTTGATTTTATTTAAAATAATTATTTAAAATATCAAAATTGATTAAAATTTTTAATGTGAATTTTATTTTTGAGTCTAACCTGCAAAACCGTTTTTAATAGCGAAAACAGCAAGGCCTACACGGGTTTTCAGATCCAGTTTGTCGCACAGCTGGTCGCGGTAGCTTTCTACGGTTCTCGGACTGCAGCACATTTTATCTGCAATTTCTTTGTAACTCAGCTCAGTGACAGTATATTTCAGGAATTCTCTTTCTCGGTCTGAAATTCTTACTGCATTTTCACCTTCTTTATCCTTGTTGAGATTAGAGAATATAATTTTTGAAGCCCATTCCGGATAGAAAAAACCGTCTGCATTGAGCTTTGTTAATGCGGTCTCCAGATCTTTTGGGTGCGTGTTTTTTAACAGATATCCTTTTGCTCCGTTTTTGATCATTTTAATGACACTGTTGTCGTCGCCCTGCATACTTAATGCCATCACTTTGATTTCCGGGTGGTTTTTCGTCAGCCAGGCGGCTGTTTCAAATCCATCCATGATGGGCATACTGATGTCCAATAGAATGATGTCTGGAATTTTAGCATCATTTTCGAACTTATCAATCAGGTCTTTGCCGTTTTCGCATCCGTAAATTACTTCGAAATCATTAAAATTATCAATGATTCCTTCCAATGCTTTGGCGATAAGGACGTGGTCGTCAACAATTACGATGGTTTTTTTCATGGCTGTTTCTTTAAAATAATATTGAGTTCGGTTCCTGTGTTTTCGTGGCTCTCAAAACTGAAATCAGCGCCTATGATGGCGGCTCTGTTTTTCATATTCGTAAGGCCGATACCGTTGGATTTTACTTTGCTGTTGTCGAATCCGGTTCCGTCGTCCTTCAGATTGAGTTCCCAAAGGATGTCTTCGGAAGTGTTCAGATTGATGAAGATATTCTTGCAGTTGGCGTGTTTGATGCTGTTCTGAATGAATTCCTGTGTGATTCTTAAAAGTACGTTTTTGTGGACAAATCCCAGATCCAGTTGCTTGAAATTATGTTCAAAAGTCACTTTGCATCTTTTGAAAGTGTTGGTGTTGTCTACCTCTTCCTGAATCAAAGTTACGATTTCCTTTTGGTTTATATTATCGTCTGTCAGTGTTTTTGAAAGGCTTCTGAGGTCCTGCAGAGACTGGTTGATAATCTGTGAAACCTGATCTATTCTTTCGCTGACCTCAGGAACCCGGTTTTCGTAAAGAAGCTGCTGGGTATACAGGCTGACTAAGGTGAGTTTCTGGCCGATATTATCATGAAGTTCCCGGCCTATCTGCTGCATGGTAGCCTGCTGAATTTCAAGCTGGGTTGCCAGAAGTTCCCGCTTGTGAATTTCGTTCTTGACTTCAATTTCGTTCAGGTATTCTTTTTTACGCTGCTGGTATTTCCTGATGTAAACTATTATCGCGGATACAAACAGCACAAAGAATATATTGAATAAAATTAATACGATGATGAGCTCTGTTTTCCCCATATAAATGAAATTGAGAATAATAGATACATGATAATTCCTGACATGAGAAAATAGGAAAAATAAATGTCATGAAGTTCCCTGTATTCCTTGATAAGATTAAAGAAGGTCCAGAATGGCAGTGTTCCTATGTAAAATAACGTAACTCCCAGGTTGATATAAAACATTTTATTCCTGCTGAAGTTCAGGATTTCAGAAGAATTAATCTGTTTGTAATATTCCATAATCACTAGTACCATTAAGAGCAGGCATCCCACTGTATAATTAAAGGATAAAATAATCTTTTTGGTGATGAAGAAGAATTCACTGGATACAAATGACAGTAAATACAACAGGGACATGGCATAGAAAAGCTTTGGCTTACCCAGTGATTTTGCAGCATAAAGCCAATAGAAGAAAAGGAATTCAAGAGGAATGACAAAAAAATTATAAAATTTCTGCTTATTGTAGTCTATGACTAAGTCTCCCCATTTTCCCATCAATTCAGACAGAAACATGATAATAAGATAAATAGAGAAATACTTCCAATATCCTTCCTTATTACTGCGGTTATAATAAATAACCGATATAAGGGCAGCGAGTCCTTCTGCCCAGATCATAGAATCCTGGAGTAATTTCTGAAATTCTGTCATTGTTTAGTATATGGTAAGATGTGTTTATGTATTAAGGAAATTGCTCTGTTTTTGGGCTTTCCGGTGGAGATAACACTCCATGGTTTTCTGCGATAGTATCTGGCTTTAGCTCTGTTGGTCCTTTTTTAGTTTTAGCTGCCATTGCTAATACTGATCCGTCGGTTGAAGGGCAGAAATCATAATGAAGCATTTCACCATTTTCATCCTCTTTTTTCAAAGTAGGAATCATAACCAGGGTGTGTCTTTCTGCATATTCTTTTTCTACAGGATGGCTTTCCATAATAGCCCAGTCTTCAGCTTTTGGATAAGCGGCATAGTAGAATCTGATCCCCAAATGATCTTCAGGAACATCAGGGTTTACTTTTTTGGCTTCGTTTTCTATCGTGGCAATGAAATTTTTCAGTTTAGGAAGGTCAAACCATATGGAGTGGGAGTCGGTAATTCCTAATTCCTTGTTGACTGCCTGCATCTGGTGGTTTCTGTAATTTGAAATTAACTTCTGAACAAGATCTGTAGCAATGGTGTTTGCACCTGAAAGGGCTTCAGGTGAATCAGCCTCTAAAGTAGGTTTTGTTTTCATAACGTTAGTTTTATAAAAGAATGTTAGTTAGTAGCGCAAATTTCGTAAAATTTTATGTTAAAACGCATGTGTTTTTTCCCCTTAATTCTCCGTGTTTTTACGGATTGTATAAAACTTGAAAAAAAATAAGTCTCCAAAATTAATCGGAGACTTAATATACTAAAATTTGATAATGTGCTTACAGTATTCTCAATCCGGCTCTTGGTCCGTTAGCAGAAATAGAGGCCTGCATTCTGTCGTTTTGTTTTTTGGTAAACATGAACAGTGTTGTTTCATCAGAATAATCCATATAGTTCATGAACATAGTGGAACGGGATACACCGCCGCAGGTTTCCATTTTAGGATAAGACGGAACACCTCTGTGAAGAGTGATCTGCTGTGGCGTGTCATCTACGAAATCGTTTCCACAGTTGGCATCACCCCAGATATGTCTAAGGTTCAGATAATGTCCTACTTCGTGTACTGTTACTCTTCCTTTGTTATGAGTAGCTACCGGTCCGCCTTCACCTACATACTCGTCCATCATAACAACGCCGTCATTCCAAAGTCCTGCAGATTCAGGGAAAGTGGCGTACCCAAGTACGTATCCGGTTTGGTAAGGCATATAGTTTACTACCCAGATGTTCAGGTATTTGGTAGGGTCTGTAGCATTGATTCCTCCTGTAGAGGTTTTCTTCATATTATCATTAGGAGCCCAGTTGGAAGTAGTGGTAGATTTTCTGTTGATCTGAGCCAGTCTGAATTTAATCTTCGTGTCTCCTGCATTTAAAGGCTGGAATGCAGAAGGAATGTTGGAAACATTAGCGTGAGTTGAAGCGAAAGCTTTGTTCAGTACATCGATCTGTGAGTTGATTCTCGCATCAGATACATTATTTGTTGAATTGGTGTAAAGAACATTGAAGATCACCGGGATTTCAACACTTCCATCCGGAAGAACCTTGCCCATCTTTTTCTGTTCGATGAATTCGGCGGTGTTGTTCTCTATCTGCATCATACGCTGTGCTGCATCCGGATTTTCTGAAAGGAACTTTTGTCTTACTACATCCGAGCCGCAAATGGCGCCGTCTTTAGCAAGTGCTGTGGATTGATCCTGAATTGGATTTTCTGCGGTAGGATTTTCTGTTTCATTGTTACACGAAACAAAAAGAGTAATCAATACTCCTAATACTGCTTTTTTCATAAAATTGATATTTTGTGGTTTGGTGTATCACAAATGTATGAAAAATATGTATTGGTTATATATTATTTAATATTTTAACATTATTTATGTTAAAATAAGTATTTTATTGTAATTTAAATTATTCTTTATTTTTTAATTTTTATTGAAAATTTTTCACATTCTATTTAAAAAAATAATATGAAACACATGAGATTAAAATTTACCATGAAAAAAATAATTTCACCCAAAAGACAAAAAAACCGGAAAAATAATTCTCCGGTTGGTGTTCTTATTAAATGCATGGATATCTTTTCGGGTCTCTGCAGATGTATCCGGTGGAACAGCACAGGCCAGGCGGGCAGTTCATATCAATATCACATTCTGTAATCACAGCTGCCACACCGCCGCTGATTTTCTTTAAATCATTTCTTTTTAACTTTTTCATATCATGATTTTATGGATTAATCAATAAGGCTGGGACGGCATTCAATTTGCCCGCAGTTAATGTTTATCTGTGAACAATGTTCTGTGGCACAGGTTCCGCTGGTAGAGCCATCAGGGTAAATTAATATATTGCAGCTGCAGTCAATTTTTCCTCCCAAAATGGTTTTTAATGAACTTCTTTTTAGTTTTTTCATGTTGATTTTGTTTTAGTTAGTAATTTATTTGGTTCTATAAATATACAAATATTTCACTATGATTGGATAATTTTAGGCATTCAAAAAAAATAAGTGATGCAGATTGGGCTGCACCACTTACTTACAAAAATAATATATATGAAAAAAACTACTTTATTGGTCTGTCGGTCTGAAAACCAAACCTGTTTCTTCGAAATAATCTAAAGTGATTCTGTCGCCATCATTCACCGTTCCTGCAAGAATCTCTCTGGATAATTTATTTAAAACTTCCTGCTGGATCACTCTTTTCAGAGGTCTTGCTCCGAAAGAAGGATCATATCCTTTATTCATCAGGTAATCTACCGCATCCTGAGTAGCGGTCATGATAATGTTTCGTTTCGCAAGCATATCATTATAACCTCTCAACTGATACTGAACAATTTTTCCGATCTCTTTTTTATTCAAAGGCTGGAAGAGTACCACTTCATCAATTCTGTTCAGGAATTCCGGACGCAGCGTCTGTTTCAGAAGATCAAACACTTCATCTTTTGTTTTATCCACAATCTCGGCCTGATTTTCATCCGTAATATTTTCAAAATTCTCCTGAATCAGATGGGAGCCTAAATTGGAAGTCATGATAATAATCGAGTTCTTAAAGTTCACCACACGTCCTTTATTATCTGTCAGACGTCCGTCATCCAATACCTGAAGTAAGGTGTTGAAAACATCCGGATGCGCTTTTTCAATTTCGTCCAGAAGAACCACAGAATAAGGTCTTCTTCTTACCGCTTCCGTCAGCTGTCCGCCTTCATCATAACCCACATATCCCGGAGGAGCTCCTACCAGTCTGGAAACACTGTGTCTTTCCTGGTACTCACTCATATCGATCCTTGTCATATTATTCTCATCATCGAATAAATATTCCGCTAAAGCCTTGGCAAGCTCAGTTTTCCCCACACCCGTTGTTCCTAAGAATAAGAAAGATCCGATGGGTTTTTTATCATCGCTTAATCCTGCTCTGTTTCTTCTGATCGCATCCGCAACCGCTCCGATCGCTTCATCCTGTCCTACGACACGGTGGTGAAGTTCACCTTCAAGATTCAGCAGCTTCTCTCTTTCCGACTGGATAAGCTTGGTAACAGGAATTCCTGTCCATTTCGCGATCACTTCAGAAATATTTTCAGAAGTCACTTCCTCTTTAATTAATTCATTCTGATGGTTTTGCATCTCCAGTTCGAGTTTCTGCAAAGCATCTTCCTTTTCTTTTATTTTTCCGTACTGAATTTCTGCAACTTTCGCATAATCACCGGCTCTTGAGGCTTTTTCTGCTTCCAGTTTTAAAGATTCAATATCTTTTTTAATCTGTGTTAAATCCTCAGATTTTTGTTTCTCCTTCAGCCATTTTGCATTGATCTCATTCCTTTCCTCAGAAATCTTGGCAATATCTTCCTTCACATGATCGATCTTGGTTTGGTTGCCTTCTCTAGAGATCGCGGCCAGCTCAATTTCCAGCTGCATTAATCTTCTGTCCAGCACATCAAGTTCTTCCGGTTTTGAATTGATCTCCATTCTCAACTTGGCGGAAGCCTCATCGATAAGGTCAATCGCTTTATCCGGTAAAAAACGGTCTGAAATATATCTTTGGGACATTTCCACGGCAGCAATAATCGCTTCATCTTTGATTCTTACTTTGTGGTGGGCCTCATATTTATCTTTAATTCCACGTAGGATAGAAATAGCGGATTCCGTATCCGGTTCTTCCACCATTACTTTCTGGAAACGTCTTTCCAGTGCCTTATCTTTTTCAAAATATTTTTGATATTCATTTAAAGTAGTGGCACCGATCGCTCTTAATTCTCCTCTTGCCAAAGCAGGTTTCAGGATATTGGCTGCGTCCATGGCACCTTCACCGCCTCCGGCACCTACCAGAGTGTGGATCTCGTCGATGAACAGGATGATCTGTCCTTCAGATTTGATCACTTCATTCACTACAGATTTAAGACGCTCCTCAAATTCTCCCTTATATTTTGCACCTGCAATCAACGCCCCCATATCCAGTGAGTAAAGCGTTTTGTCCATCAGGTTTTCAGGAATATCTCCCGAAATAATACGGTGTGCGATACCTTCAGCGATCGCTGTTTTACCTACACCCGGTTCCCCGATCAGGATAGGGTTGTTTTTTGTTCTTCTCGAAAGGATCTGAAGCACTCTTCTGATTTCCTCATCACGCCCGATTACGGGATCCAGTTTTCCTTCCGCTGCTAATTCATTGAAGTTCTTAGCATATTTATTTAAGGATTGATAAGTCTCTTCCGAACTTGCAGAAGTAGCCTTGCTTCCTTTTCTTAATTCTTTGATGGCGCCTTCCAAAAGACTTTTGGTGACTCCCATGTCCTTCAGCATCTTGGATACCTCAGAACTGGTTTCCAGTAAAGACAGCCATAAGTGCTCGATGGTTACATACTCATCACCCATCTTTTTAGCCACATTCGGGGCATCAAGCAAAACTTTGTTAGCTGACTGCGAAAGATAAATATTGCCTCCCTGTACTTTTGGAAGATTCTCAATATTTTCACGGTTGCGTTCCCGTACTAAAGTGGCATCTGCTTCAGATTTTTTTAATAGGAAAGGCGATATATTTTCATCTACCTGAAAAAGTCCTTCAAGTATATGTTGAGGTTCGATACTTTGATTGCCAAATTCCAGAGCGGTCTGCTGAGCGGCCTGGATGGCTTCCTGTGATTTTACTGTATATTGGTTTAAGTTCATATGTTGTATTTTTGGTATTCAGATTTAAGACATCAGATTTCAGACCATAAGTCTTGATTTAATATTAATTTTTCAATGCAATATCTGAAGTCTGACGTCCTTCAATCTTGTTCAATTATTTAATCGGTTACTCTACCGCAAAAAGTATTCAATTATTGAATTTATAAAAAATATGGACAAAATTTCCGAAATACCTATTTTTGTAATCAAATTCACTTGACAAAATTTCCGATTCTGATAGATTTGTATTAAAATAATGGAATAACCGTCACATTGAAGAAAAAAATGGTAACCCTTTAAAACCTAAAATAGGTTAGCAAAAGAAAATTCCCGCTTGCGTGTTTAAAATCATAAGGTTAAATTAAAAATATTAATTGAGAATAATTACTTTTGCATTTTACCAGATGGAACTTAAAGAAAAACAAAGGAAAATTTTAGATGTAGCAGTAGAGCTTTTTAAAGAGAAAGGCTATATGGGCAGCTCGGTGCGCGACCTGGCCACTAAGCTAAATATAAAAGCTGCATCACTGTACGCTCATATCCGTTCAAAAGAAGAGATTCTGGAGTGGATCTGCTTTGGAATAGCACAGGAATTTTTCGATGAGCTTCAGGAGGTGAAAAATACGGACATTGCTCCGAAACACAAACTGAATCTGTTTCTGGATAAACATTTATCAGTGGTTCTCCAAAACCGTGACGTTACTCACATATATTCCAATGAATGGCGACACCTTGAAGAAAGGCTTCCTGAATTTATTGAACTGAGAAAAAATTACCAGGAAGAAGTGGAGCAGCTTATTTCTGAGATCTACACCGCTGAAAACTGGGAACTGAAGTCACCTACCTTTACCACGAGATTCATTCTGCATACCCTTAATAATTCTTATTTCTGGTTCAAAAGAAATACCGAATCCACCACTGAAATTACCGATGAAATCAGGGAAAAGCTCCTGTATGGCTTACTAGGAAATCAAAAGCAATAATTTTACCACATAAGGAACAAAAGTTTTTAAATAACTTCAGTTTAATTTTAAGCTGAATGTTTTAGTGCTGAAAACGTTTTTTTTATCCTTGGCAAGGTTTTAAACCTTGCCAAGGATATTGAGGAATGAAGCGACCTAATATTTGCTCTCTTCTAAGTATGAGCTATGATTAAGGTATATTTACTGAAAAAAACTTATTGTTTCCACCTAGAGGCTTCTCTCATAACTTAAATATTTGGTCCTGTTTACGGGTGAAATAACTCATTGTTTCACTGCTTGGTTATTTAGAATCATTCAAAATATGACAAAAGTCATAATAATTTGGTCAGATGTGAAAATCTTTTTAAATTTACACCTAACAAATGTTAGTTAGTTAGGATATGGATTTTTCAGTTGAATATTTAAAGCTCGACCAGTTGAGACAGCTTCAGTCTGGCCGATTGACAGATCTGGTCGGTTATCTTGAAGAGAGATCGGAATTTTATAGAGGAAAATTGAATGAAGCAGGAATATCTCCACAAGATATAAGGTCGATCGAAGATATTACGAAACTTCCAATTACTTATAAACAGGATTTGAGGGACCATTACCCGTTCGGATTATTTACAGTTCCGAAGAATGAGCTGCAAAGGATTCACTGTTCCAGCGGAACTACGGGAAAGCCTACAGTAGTGGGATACACGAAAGAAGATGTAGATCTTTTCAGTGAAGTGGTGGCAAGATCGTTATATGCGGCGGGAGCAAGACCGGGAATGCAGCTGCACAATGCCTACGGATATGGAATTTTTACCGGAGGATTAGGACTTCATTACGGTGCAGAAAAACTTGGGATGAGTGTTCTTCCGATTTCAGGAGGAATGACCGCCAGACAGGTGGATCTTATTATAGATTTTAAGCCCGAAGTGATCTGCTGCTCACCATCATATGCTTTAACGATTGCAGATGAATTTACAAAACGTGGAATTTCCGCTGAAGAAATCAGTCTGAAATATGCCGTATTGGGTTCTGAACCGTGGACTGAGATTATCAGAAGCCACATTGAGGAAAGACTGGGTCTTCATGCCACCAATATCTACGGATTAAGTGAGATCATTGGCCCGGGAGTATCCATGGAGGATTTTGAGGAAAAAGGAGGTTCTTACATTTGGGAAGATCATTTTTATCCTGAAATTTTAGATCCGGTAACAAAACAGCCGGTTCCGTTCGGGGAAGAAGGAGTCCTGGTGATTACTACCTTAACGAAGAAAGCAATGCCGCTATTACGTTACTGGACGAATGATATCACAAGCCTTTACTATGATGAGAATGCAAAAAGAACCATGGTAAAGATGAGACCCATCAAAGGAAGAACAGACGATATGCTGATTGTAAGAGGGGTAAATGTATACCCGAGCCAGATTGAAGAAGCATTCTCCCACGTAAAAGGAGTAGTTCCGAATTACTATCTGACGCCAATTGAAAAGGAACAGATGTGTGTGGCATTAGATATCGATGTGGAAATTGATGACGAATGGGTGAAAACACAAAAAATAGATGCTGATACCGATGATTATTTTAATTTTGTCGGCAGCTTTGGAAAAAACATAGAAAACGAAATAAAAAAGAGAGTAGGAATTACGACCAAAGTGAAAATTCATGCTCAGGACAGCCTGCCGAAGTGCGAAGGCGGAAAAATTAATAGAATACTTAAAAAATAATGAATTCATTTTACAAACTTAAAACGGTAAAAGTTCAGAAAGATACTCCTGATGCGGTAAACGTAGCAGTAGAAATACCTGAGGAGCTGAAGGATAAATTCAGGTTCAAGCAGGGACAGTATCTTAATTTCCGTATGATGATCGACGGGAATGAGGAAAGACGTTCTTACTCTATCTGCAATGCCCCGAGCGAAAAAAGCAATACACTGGAAGTACTGGTAAAGCTTTTGGAAGGCGGAAAAGTTTCAGGGTATTTCAATGAACATCTTCATATGGACGAACTGCTGGAAGTAATGCCTCCAATGGGCGGTTTCAATACTTCTTACCATCCTACCAATGTGAAAACCTATGTAGGTTTGGCAGCGGGAAGCGGTATCAGCCCGGTTTTATCCAATATTAAGGAAAGTCTTTATCAGGAGCCGAACAGCTGCGCTTATCTTTTCTACAGCAACAGAAGTATGAATCATGTGATGAAAAGAGCTGAGATTGATAAGCTGGTAGAGCATTTCAACGGAAGACTGAAAGTCATTTACCTGGTCAGCCGCGAAAAGCATGAAGACCCTGTATTTGAAGGAAGAATTTCTGCTGAAAAACTGGAGCTTCTGTTTGACAGATATACCGATATTGATGTAAAAGAAGCGACTTATTTTATCTGCGGACCTGCAGAAATGATCAAAGGGATCGCAGATTATTTAAAGAAAGACAAAAAAGTTCCTGCCATCCAGGTGCTGTTTGAATACTTTACAGCTCCTGACGAAGAAAATTCGGAGGAAATGAGTGATGAGTTCAAAGCCATCGCCAATATAGAAAGTATGGTAACGGTGATCATTGACGATGATGAATATTCGTTCCACCTGAATTCCAAAAAAGAGAGTATCTTAGATAAAGCATTAAAAGACAATCTTCCCGTGCCATTTGCATGCAAAGGAGGAGTGTGCTGTACGTGTAAAGCCGAAGTTCTGGAAGGAGAAGTTTTCATGGAGAAAAATTTCGCGCTTACCGAAGACGAAGTAGCCAGAGGTTACGTTCTGACGTGTCAATGTCACCCGACAACGAATGTGGTGATGCTTAATTATGATGTGTAAAAATTAATGTAACAATCTAATAGTTTACCAGTGTAACAATCATTGGTACATTGTTAAACTGATACATTGCTAAATTGAAAATTATGGATTTAGAAAAATTTGTTCAATACGTTCACGACGAAAATAAAGTGGAACCAAAAGATGTAATGCCGGATGATTACAGAAAGCTCTTGGTTCGTCAGATTTCACAGCACGCACATTCTGAGATTGTCGGAATGCTGCCGGAAGCCAACTGGGTTTCCAGAGCACCTTCATTGAGAAGAAAAATGGCTCTTTTAGCTAAGGTTCAGGATGAAGCAGGTCACGGGTTATACCTGTATTCTGCAACCGAAACCTTAGGAAACGGAACCATCAGAGCAGACAGAGATGCTACTTACGAAGATATGTTAGAGGGTAAAGCAAAATACTCAAGTATTTTCAACTATCCTACATTGAGCTGGGCTGATATCGGTGCGATCGGCTGGTTGGTAGATGGTGCAGCCATTATGAACCAGGTGATGCTGATGGGGAATTCTTATGGACCTTATTCAAGAGCGATGGTGAAAATCTGTAAAGAAGAATCTTTCCACCAAAGACAAGGCTACGAAATTCTGATGGCACTTTGCCGTGGAACAAAACAGCAGAAAGAAATGGCTCAGGCTTCGCTAAACCGTTTCTGGTGGCCGGCTCTAATGATGTTCGGTCCTAATGACGACAGCTCGCCTAACTCTAAAATCTCAATGAATTACAGAGTGAAAAGAGAAAGCAACGACAGTCTTCGTCAGAGATTTATCGACGTTACCGTTTCTCAGGCTGAATTCCTTGGTTTAACCGTTCCGGATAAAGATCTGAAGTGGAATGAGGAAAGGCAGCATTACGATTTCGGAGAACTTCCTTGGGATGAATTCATGGAAATCTTAAAAGGAAACGGACCTGCAAACAAAAAGCGTATCGAAACCAAAAGAAAAGCTCAAAGAGAGAATTCCTGGGTAAAAGTGGCGGCAGTAGCTTTTGCAGAAAAACAACAAAAAGAAGTAATATAATAATGTAACAATATACCAATGTAAAAATGTAACAATCATTGTCATGCTGAGCTTGTCGAAGCATCTCATTGGTAAACTGTTACACTGATACATTGTTAAATTTAGAATTTGACTATGGCAAATTTAGATATGTGGGAAGTGTTTATTCAGACTAAACCGGGATTATCTCACAAACACGTAGGAATAGTACAGGCACCAACAGCAGAAATGGCCCTGCAAAACGCAAGAGACGTCTACACCAGAAGAAAAGAAGGAACTTCCGTTTGGGTGGTTCCAAGTAAATATATCGTGACTTCAGAAGGAGTAGACAAGGAAGCTTTCTTTGATCCGGCAGATGACAAATTATACCGTCACCCGACGTTCTATGAAATTCCTAATGATGTAAAAAATATGTAATAAAGAAGTTAGAAGTTAGATTCTGGAATTTAGTCTAATTTCTAACCTCTAATTTCTAAATTCTATAAAAATGAATCCACTATATAATTATTTATTAAAGTTTGCTGATGACAGCTTCATCATGGGACAAAGACTGTCTGCATGGTGCGGCGAAGGTCCTTATCTGGAGGAAGATATTGCCTTGACAAACATCGCATTGGACGAACTCGGGCAGGCCAATAACTTTTATGTGTATGCATCAAGAGTTGCCGACAACGGTAAAAGTGAAGACGATTTAGCATTCCTAAGATACGAGCACGAATATGTGAATGCCCACTGGGTGGAACTTCCTAATGAAGATTACGCACAGACCATTCTTAAGGTATATGTTTTCTCTGTTTATCAGAAATTAATGTACGCAGCACTTTCAAATTCCGCTGATGAAGAACTTGCTGCTTTGGCTCAGAAATCTTTGAAAGAAGTAAGATACCATTACACCCACGCTTCTTCCTGGATGAAAATTTTCGCTCAGGGAACAGAGGAAAGCCGCGAACGTCTGGTAAAAGCTATTCAGAATATTTGGGAATATACCAAAGGATTATTCGCGAAAGTAGAAGGTGAGGATGATTTAATTGCTTTAAACATCGCTCCTGATGTTGACGAATTATACAAAGAATTTGTAGCCATTACCACTAAAGATTTCCAGGAATACGGATTGGAATTCCCGGAAAATCCATTTATGCAGCCAAAATCAAGAACAGGATATCATACAGAATATTTCGGATTTATTCTTTGTGAACTTCAATATATGCAGAGAGCTTATCCGGGATGTACCTGGTAGATGATATACCAATGAATCAATGTACCAGTGTAGCAATAATTGTTACATTGATACACTGTTAAATCGTTAGATTAAAATTTTGAATAATTTATTAAACATACTATCCCAGGTTCCCGATCCCGAAATTCCGGTGATCAATGTTGTGGAATTAGGTATTGTAAGAGAGGCAAAAGTTACCGGTGAAAATACCTGCGAAGTAACCATTACGCCCACTTACTCTGCTTGTCCAGCCATGTTCACTATTGAGGAAGATATCACGAAGATTATGAAGGAAAACGGCTGGAATGCCAAAGTGGTAACCAAAATGTTTCCGATATGGACAACAGACTGGTTAACGGATGAAGCGAGAGAAAAACTTCGTATTTACGGAATTACACCTCCTGAAAAAGGAGCGGACGAACATCACATCGGGAAACCGAAAAAATGTCCGAGATGTGGCTCTATGAACTCAAAACAGATCAGCAGATTTGGATCTACCTTGTGTAAAGCCTCTTATCAATGCTTAGACTGTCTGGAGCCGTTTGATTATTTTAAATGCCACTGATTAATGTAACAATGGATCAATGTACCAGTTTACCAATGCCGGAATAATTGTTACACTGGTACATTGATACATTGCTAGATTATTTGATGTTATGCAGAACTATTGATTATTACATTGTAAAACTGTTAGAATGTTACATGAGAAGGATTGCCACATTATTTTATATTGTTAAATTAGAGCAGTGTAAATTTTTAATTCTTTAATCAACTAATTTTTAAATTTTAAACCATGTATACACAACTTGATATTGAAACGCATTTTGACGGAAAACTGAAAATTGCTTACCTCAATCAGCCGGAAACCATGAACGCGCTTACAAAACCATCTTTATCAGATCTGAAAGATTTTATTAAAGAGTGCAGCGAAGACCCAACAGTAAGATGTGTGGCACTTTCAGGGAGAGGAAGAGCTTTCTGCTCCGGTCAGAATCTGGATGATGCTTTCGTACAGGGTAACGAACACCATGATAACGATATCATCAGAAAAATTGTAGTGGATTACTACAATCCTCTGGTAACAGAAATCACGCGTTGTAAAAAACCTGTTGTGGCATTGGTAAACGGCCCTGCAGTAGGAGCAGGTGCGATGCTGGCATTAATCTGTGACTTTGTTTTGGCAGTAGATAAATCTTATTTTTCTCAGGCTTTCTCAAATATCGGATTGATTCCTGATACGGGCGGAACTTATTTCCTTCCAAAATTATTGGGAAGACAGTTAGCCAATTATTTAGCATTTACGGGTAAAAAATTATCTGCAGAAGAAGCTAAATCTTACGGTTTGGTGGCTGAAGTATTTACAGAGGAAGAATTTGCTCCAAAATCTATGGAGATTCTTGGTAAAATGTCAAATATGCCGACTGCCGCTCTTAAATTAACCAAAAAAGCATTTGCTCAGTCTTACAACAATACATTGAAAGAGCAGCTTGAACTGGAAGGTGATCTACAGCAGGAAGCCGCAGAAACAGAAGATTTCATAGAAGGAGTAAACGCCTTTTTACAGAAAAGAAAACCTGATTATAAAGGAAAATAAATTATAGAAGCTAGAGATTAGAAGTTAGATATTAGTAAGTATGGAACCTAACTTCTAACTTCTGGTTTCTAATATCTATAAAAAATGAAAAATATTGGAATTATTGGGGCAGGAACCATGGGTGTAGGAATTGCTCAGGTGGCTGCAACAGCGGGATGCAAGGTCGTTTTATTCGATGCCAATGCGCCGCAGATTGATAAAGCATTATCAGGCTTGGAGAAAACCCTTCAGAAATTAGTGGAAAAAGCTAAAATTTCTCAGGAAAAAGCCACAGAAATCAGAAATAATATCGTTAAAGGTGAAGCTTTACAGGATTTGAAAGACTCAGATCTTGTCATAGAAGCCATCATCGAAAACAAAGACATAAAAACCAAAGTATTTACAGAACTTGAAACCTACGTTTCCGAGGACTGTATTATCGGTTCCAACACATCGTCCATTTCTATCACCTCTCTTGGTGCGGAATTAAAGAAGCCTGAGCGTTTCATTGGAATTCACTTTTTCAATCCGGCTCCATTGATGCCTTTGGTTGAGGTGATTCCATCTTTATTAACAGAAAAATCTTTAGCGGAAAAAATGTATAACCTCATGAAAGAATGGGGTAAAATTCCTGTTATAGCCAAAGATATTCCCGGATTTATCGTCAACAGGATTGCACGTCCTTACTACGGGGAAGGTTTGAGAATTGTTGAAGAAAATATCGCAACACCGGAACAGGTAGACGAAGCCATGAAAACATTGGGGAACTTTAAAATGGGCCCTTTTGAATTGATGGATTTAATTGGAGTTGATGTGAATTTTTCAGTAACCACAACGGTTTACAAAGACTATTTCTACGATCCGAAATACAAACCCTCTCTTCTTCAACAAAGAATGTCGGAAGCTAAACTTCACGGCAGAAAAACAGGCAAAGGATTTTATGATTATGCCGAAGGAGCAGAAAAACCTGTTGCTCAGAAAGACGAAGCATTATATCAGCAGATCTTTTTAAGAATCATTTCCATGCTGATCAATGAAGCCGTAGAAGCCAAAAGATTAGGCGTTGCCAACGATGAAGATATCGAGCTGGCCATGCAGAAAGGAGTAAACTATCCAAAAGGATTACTGGCATGGGGAAAAGAAATCGGGTATTCAAAAATCTCCGAAACCCTGCAAAACCTTTACGAAGAATATCAGGAAGAAAGATACAGACAAAGTCCTTTACTTCGTAAAATGTAACAATATAAAAATGTACCGGTGTAACAATGAGTATAGAGTCTTTATTATAAAAGCGGGGAGTCCCGAAGGGACGACTTACCATAGAATCGGATACAATCCGATTTATGTAAAAGAAATGGTTACATCGATAAATTAAAGAATTATGAATCCAAGGCAAGTTGCAGATTATATGTTCAATCAGGATTATTTCTCCCAGTGGATGAATATCAAAATGATTGAAGTCAAAGAAAATTATTGTTTACTGGAAATGCCCATCAAGAAAGATATGATCAATGGGCTGAAAACCGTTCATGGAGGGGTTACATTTGCTTTTGCAGATTCTGCACTGGCATTTTCGTCCAACAGTACCGGAGATGCAGCCGTTGCCCTGAACTGTATCATCAATTTTACCAGAGCGGGAAAAGAAGGTGACGTTTTCAGAGCAGAGAGCATACTGGTGAATGATACCAGAAAAACAGCCGTTTACGACATTAAAATTACCAATCAAAACAATGATTTGATCGCGAAATTCGTCGGAACGGTCTATAAAATCGGAAAAAAAGTAACTGAACTATAAACTAAATGTACCAATTTGAAAATGTACCAATGTACCAATCCAATTGTTACATTGTTAAACTGATACATTGTTAAATTAATAAAAATGAACAACGTATACATCATAGACTACGTAAGAACTCCAATTTCAAAACTGCAGGGTGGATTATCAGAAGTAAGAGCCGATGATCTGGCGGCAGTAGTCATCAAAGAAGTTATGGCCAGAAATCCTGAAGTGCCTGCTGAGGAAATTGAGGATGTTATTTTCGGATGTGCCAACCAGGCAGGAGAGGATAACCGTAACGTAGCCCGTATGGCTCTTTTGCTGGCCGGACTTCCTTACAAAATAGGCGGAGAGACGGTTAACAGACTTTGTGCTTCCGGAATGTCGGCGGTAGCTAATGCTTTCCGTTCCATTGCTGCAGGAGAAGGTGAAATTTATATTGCGGGTGGAGTAGAACATATGACGCGTTCTCCTTACGTAATGTCTAAGCCGGGTGCCGCTTTCGGAAGAGACAGCCAAATGTTTGATACCACTTTCGGATGGCGTTTTGTGAATCCGAAGATGAAAGAAATGTACGGAGTAGACGGAATGGGAGAGACCGCTGAAAACCTTGCGGATATCCATCAAATCAGCAGAGAGGATCAGGATAAATTTGCTCTTTGGTCCCAGCAGAAAGCAACAAAGGCTCAGCAAAGCGGAAGACTGGCGGAAGAAATTGTAAAAGTTGAGATTCCACAGAAAAAAGGCGAACCTAAAATTTTTGATCAGGATGAATTCATCAAGCCGACATCTTCTATGGAAGGTCTAGGAAAACTTCGTCCGGCTTTCAGAAAAGAAGGAACGGTAACTGCCGGAAATGCTTCAGGAATGAACGATGGAGCAGCTGCTCTTATCCTTGCCAGTGAAGAAGCGGTAAAAAAATATGGTTTAAAACCAAAAGCGAAGATCTTAGGGTCTGCCGTAGCTGGTGTAGAACCCAGAATCATGGGAATCGGACCTGTAGAAGCTACCCGGAAATTATTGAAGAGATTAAATCTTTCTCTTGAAGATATGGACATCATCGAATTGAATGAAGCATTTGCAGCACAGGCATTGGCTGTGACCAGAAGTTTAGGCTTAAAAGATGATGATTCAAGAATAAATCCAAACGGCGGGGCTATTGCAATCGGGCATCCGCTTGGAGTTTCAGGAGCAAGAATCGTAGGTTCTGCTGCCATGGAACTGGAAAAACAGAATAAGAAATATGCATTGTGTACCCTTTGTATCGGTGTCGGACAGGGGTATGCAATGGTCATTGAAAAAGTATAACTTTTTCAATAATGTAACAATATAAAAATGTATCAATGTAACAATTCCTTCTATGCCGAGGTTGTCGAAGCATTTCAATTGGTAAACTGTTAGATTGATACATTGTTAATTTAAATTTTTAACAAAAATTTTATGAACATCTACTCATACCACGGTATCCGTCCCATCATCAAGCCCTCTGCCTATATTCATCCGCAGGCGGTAATCATCGGGAATGTAGAGATCGGCGAAGAAGTATACATCGGTCCAAATGCGGTGATCCGTGGCGACTGGGGGAAAATTATCATTAAAGATGGTGCGAATGTTCAGGAAAACTGTACCCTTCACGTATTCCCGAATATAGAAACCATTCTGGAAGAGTCGGCTCATATTGGGCATGGCGCGATCATCCATTCGGGGCATATCGGTAAAAACTGTCTTGTGGGAATGAATTCCGTAGTGATGGATAAAGCCGTTATCGGTGATGAATGCATTATCGGGGCTTTAGCTTTTGTTCCTGCAAACTTTACATGCGAACCCAGAAAACTGATTGTAGGAAGCCCTGCCAAGATCATCCGTGATGTTTCAGATGAAATGATCCATTGGAAAACAGAAGGAACCAAGCTCTATCAGCAGCTGGCAAGAGAAGGAAAAGAAGCAATTCTTCCGTGTGAACCGTTCTCGCAATATGTGGAACAGACCGCTACCAAAACTGTGGATTACAGCATCTGGGCGGATTTAAAATAAACTTTTAAACCTTATTCAAAACTGATAAGGTTTTATGATACAATGAAAACGAATATGATCAAAAAGATGCTCATTGCCTGTAGTATGCTGTTTGCTTTTCAATTCATGGTTTTAGCCCAGAATGAGAAAGTAAAACCGTTGACTATCGGGGAGGTCAGAACACTCAAGTCTAAGATCTTAAATGAAGACAGAATTCTAAATATTTATCTGCCACAAGGTTTTGATAAAGCAAAATCATACCCGGTGATCTATCTGCTGGATGGCTCAATGAACGAAGACTTTATCCATGTTTCGGGATTAGTACAGTTCTTTAACCAAATGTATGCAATGCCGGAAACCATCGTAGTAGGAATCGCCAATATCGACAGAAAACGCGATTTTACCTTTCATACCGATCTGAAGGATTTACAGCAGGATTATCCTACAACAGGACATTCGGATAAGTTTATTGATTTTCTGGAGAAAGAATTACTCCCTTATGTAGGAAGCCAGTACAAAACAACAGAAAAATATATATTCGGACAGTCGCTGGGTGGTCTTTTGGCGACAGAAATTCTGTTCAAAAAGCCGGAAATGTTCAATAACTATTTTATCATCAGCCCAAGTTTATGGTGGGATGATCAAAGTTTATTGAAACAGGCTCCGCAATTGCTTTCCAAAAGCCCGGATACGAAGAAATTTGTCTATGTTTCAGTAGGAAAAGACGAACATCCTGTGATGGTAAAAGACGCAGGAGATTTGTACGAAACGCTTAAAAAAGCAGGCAAAAAGAACTGGACTGTGGAATATAAAATGATGGAAACAGATAACCATGCCACCATCCTTCACAGAAGTTTGTATGAAGGTCTGGTAAAGTTGTTCCCGTATAAAGAACCCAAAAAATAATCAACCAAAAACGCGAGTATGAGATATCTATTGACAGCGGTTTTCTTTTCTGTTTTAATGAACGGCCAGAAAACCGGAGAAAAACCTCTCAATCTTGAACTCAAAAAAGAGCTTGCACAGATCTATAAAGATGATCAGATCTACCGTGAACTGATGCAGCCCAATATTACACCCGAAAGAAAAGCAGAGATCAGAAAAGAGAGAAACCTCTCTACAGAAGACGTGAGTACGGGGCTGATCAAATTGATGGACGATCAGGATCAGAAGAATCTGGTTAAAGTTGAAAAGATCATTGAAAAATATGGCTATCCAGGAAAATCTATGGTGGGTGAACCTGAAAATTATGCCGTATGGTATGTCATTCAGCATTCCCCCAAAATTGAAAAATATTTTCCTCTGATCAAAAAAGCAGCAGATGAAGAAGAACTGCCATTCAGACTTTATGCTATGATGCTGGATAGAAAGCTGGTCTATGAAAATAAAGAGCAGATCTATGGAACACAGATACGTTCGGTTTTTTCAACAAAAAACGGAAAAACGGAAACGCTGTCATTTGTATGGCCGATAAAAGATCCGGATCATGTCAATGAACTGAGAAAAAATTCCGGATTTGGCAGCACCATTGAAGATTACGCGAAAGGTGCAGGAGGCTTCGAATACAAAAAATATAGCTTGAAAGAAGCGGTAGACCTTCTTCAAAAAAAGAAATGACAGATCGTCTGAAGAAATACTGGTTTTTCCTGTTGATTGCGCTTATCGGGCTCAATTATGCAGGATTCCATTTTTTATGGGAATCAGTAGGTATTTCCGATGCTCTGGAACATGTGGAATCAGAAACCGTGATCCGGAAGCTGAAACAGAAAGACTTTTTCTATACCCTGTTTGCAGATGCAGTCCTGATTCTGGATTTTTCTATTGTTCTGCTGTTGCTGTTTATAGGTGGGAGAAAGATCATTCAGATTATTATTAAAAAATAATATAGAGTTAATAAAGAAAAATGGCCGGAACAGAGCATTTTGAGTCAGGATTTATTTATCACATATACTCGCATGCCAATGGGAAAGATTTACTTTTCCTGGAGGATAGCAATTATCAGTATTTTCTGGACAGACTTTTAAAATATATAGGCCCGATAGCAGACATTTATGCTTATTGTTTAATGCCAAACCATTTTCATTTATTATTAAGATTTAAGGATTTAATGAATGATGAGATTAGTAATGAACATCAATATTTAATGAAACCATTCAGTAACTTTCTGAATAGTTATGCTAAAGCTTACAATAAAAAGTATAGCAGGAAAGGAGCGCTTTTTCTTGATTTTCTGAAACGAAAGAAAGTTCAGGATGAGAAGTATCTGCTTAAATTATTGCATTACATTCATAATAATCCAATACATCACGGTTTTGTCAGTCAAGCTGAAAAATGGAAGTACTCATCATATAATTCATATTTAAATACAGAAAAACCGAGTAGTATTGAAAGAAGGGAAATTTTGAAATATTTCGATACGAAAGAAGATTTTCTGGGTTATCATAAATCTAATGTAGAATATGATTTTCTGGATTTAGAATAAACGCCCACAAACCTTATAGGTTTCAAAAACCTATAAGGTTTTAAAGAAAAAGTAGGATTTAAAGACATTAAAAAGAAATAAAAAGTTAAAAATATATGGAAAAACTAAAAAACTATATCTACGGAGAATGGGTAGAAGGTACCGGAAACGGAATCCCTTTATACAACGCTGTTACAGGAGAACAGGTGGCTGTTTCCGATACCGAAGGGCTGAATTTTGAACAGGCTCTTGACTACGGAAGAACAGTGGGCTATAAAAACCTTTCTTCAATGACGTTTTATGACAGAGGCGAGATGCTGAAAAAAGTGGCTCTGTACCTTTTGGAAAGAAAGAAAAAATATTACGAATTATCATATAAAACGGGAGCTACCCATGCAGATTCCTGGGTAGATATAGAAGGAGGTTTCGGTACTTTCTTTACCTATTCCGGACTGGCAAAAAGAATGCTTCCGAATACGCCATTCTGGGTGGATGGGGAAACTCAGAAAATCTCTGCTAACGGAACTTTTCTGGGAACTCACATTCTGACACCAAGTGAAGGAGTCTCTATCCAAATCAATGCCTATAACTTCCCGGTTTGGGGTATGTTGGAAAAACTGTCAACATCTTTACTGGCGGGTGTTCCATCTATTGTAAAGCCTTCTCCGTTCGGGTCTTATCTTACCAATGCTGTTTTTCAGGACATGATCGAAAGTGGTGTTCTTCCGGAAGGAGCACTTCAATTGGTTTGCGGTGAGCCTGGAAATATCCTGGATTATGTTCAGGATGGTGATTCCGTATTGTTCACAGGTTCTGCAACGACAGGTAGAAAATTGAAATCTCTGCCGTCAGTAGCTGGAAATGCAGTCCGTTTCAATATGGAAGCAGACTCTCTGAACTGTTCAATTTTAGGTTTGGATGCGAAACCGGGAACTCCGGAATTCGATCTGTTCATCAAAGAAGTACGTACTGAAATGACCACCAAAGCAGGTCAGAAATGTACGGCAATCAGAAGGATTATTGTTCCTGAGCACCTTGTCGGGGATGTTCAGAATGCTTTATCTAAAGCTTTAGACCAGACAAAGATCGGAAATCCGTTGAGCAGAGAAACCAGAATGGGATCACTGGTAGGAAGACAACAGTACGATGAGGTCGTTAGAAAAGTAAATATTTTAAAATCAGAAACTGAACTGGTTTATGATGGAAAACACGAACTTGTAGATGCTGATTATGATAACGGAGCATTTATGAGTCCTAAATTGTTCCTGAATGACAAACCTTTCGAAAAAAATATCTCTCACGATGTAGAAGCTTTCGGTCCGGTTTCTACCTTAATGCCTTACAAAGATGCCGAAGAAGCAGCAGCTCTTGCTAAAAGAGGAAAAGGAAGTTTGGTAGGATCTATTATTTCCCACGACGAAACTTTTATCGCAGAAACTTCATGGAAAATGGCTTCCCAGCACGGTAGAATTTTTGTGCTGAACAGAGATAACGCCAAAGAAAGTACAGGTCACGGTTCACCGCTTCCTACATTAATGCACGGAGGTCCGGGAAGAGCCGGAGGAGGTGAGGAAATGGGCGGACTGAACGGTCTTCATTTCTTCCTTCAGAAAACAGCGATTCAGGGTTCGCCGGATGTATTGACTGCTATTACGAAAGTATATCAGCAGGGTGCGGAGAAAAAATACTCGGACAAGCATCCGTTCCAGAAATATTTTGAAGATGTTGAGGTGGGGGATTCACTGGAAACTGCAGGAAGAACGGTTACCGACGCAGATATCGTTAATTTCTCAAACGTTTCATGGGATCATTTCTATGCCCATACCGATGCTACAAGCTTAACAGGAACTATTTTTGATAAAACGGTTGCACACGGATATTTTATCCTTTCTGCAGCAGCAGGGCTGTTTGTATCAGGGAAAAAAGGACCGGTTATCGCCAATTACGGACTGGAAAACTGTTCATTCTTTAAGCCCGTGTACGCAGGAGATACGATTACGGTGTATTTAACGGCAAAAGAAAAAATCAACAGAGGGGTAAAAGGAAGAAATATTCCTTCCGGTGTTGTAAAATGGCTGGTTGAGGTTGTTAACCAAAGAGATGAAATCGTTTGTGTAGCAACAATCCTGACATTGGTGGCAAAACATTCTCCTTTCATTGATCTGAATGTAAAAAATGTTCAGAAAATTGTAAACGGCTTAACGGAAAGTACATCTTCAAACTGGGGTAAAATTTCTCCTCAGCAAATGATCGAACACCTGGAACATGGAGTTCTGGTAAGTTTAGGCGAACCGGAAGCCGACAAATGTTTCACCCCGGAAGAACAGTTGGAGAAATGGCAGGATTCCCTTTATAACCACAGAAAAATGCCGAAAGATTTCCCTGCTCCATTCCTTGCTGAAGATGAGACTTTGCTGGAATTGAAATATAAAAATCTTGAAGCCGCCAAACAGTCGTTCCTTGAAACCCTGAAAAGATTTTCAATTTATTACAAAGAAAATCCACAGGCAGAACATATGAATTATGTGTTCGGAAAACTGAATAAAGAAATGTGGGAACTGATGCACAAAAAGCATTTTACACACCACTTTGAGCAGTTTGGATTGATTTAATTCAAAATAAAATATAAATTTATAATCCCTTTTGGTTTTTACTGAAAGGGATTTTTAATTACATGATGCCTTAAAATCACTACCTTTAATAGGCGAAATCCGAAAAGCATACAGAGTAGGAAACCATCAAAAACTATTTATCATGAAAAATTTGAAAAAACTTTCCCGAATTGAATTGAGATCTCTTAAAGGAGCCGGACCCATCTGGTCCTGTAATCCTAATCCTTGCCCCCGAGGCAGCTGCTGCCTGCCCGGAAGATGGCCTGATATTCCCAGAGCATGTTACATATGTGCGGATTCTTAAAATATAAATTTATACTCCCTTTTAGTTTTTACTGAAAGGGATTTTTTTAATTCTTAATCTTAAATCTGGATAAAGATGAAAAATATTAGTCGAAGAAAATTTTTTATTAAAAATGATAATTACTTTTACAGGACAATCAAAATCACACTTATTTAAGACAAAATATGGACCTACAATTTTTCAAAGACTTTGACTTTACAGACTTCTGGAACGAGAGCAGCTATTCCGTAAGAGATTATATCGAACCGTTTCCCGATGATGAACTTATTGCTTCCGTAGAAGAAGAGCTTGGCTACAAACTCCCGGCTTCTTATATTGAACTCATGAAACTGCAGAACGGCGGGTTGGTTGAGAAATCCTGCTTTCCTACATCAGAAGAGAATTCATGGGCGGATGATCATATTGCGATTACCGGAATTATGGGTATTGGAAGAGAGAAAACCTATTCCATCTGCGGAGAACTCGGAAGTCAGTTTATGATTGAAGAATGGGGCTATCCTGCAATCGGTATTTACATCTGCGACTGTCCTTCGGCGGGACATGATATGGTCTTGCTGGATTATTCCAATTGCGGAAAAGATGGCGAGCCGGAAGTGGTTCATATTGATCAGGAAAATGATTATAAAAAAATATTTCTCGCCAAAGACTTTGAAACTTTTATAAAAGGCCTGAAAGATGAAGATGAATTTGACGGTGAATAATTAAACAGCTATTTTTAAACTTTAAACTAAATCACAAAAAAATAAAACAATGAACGAAAGCTGGATGCAAAAATGGGAACAGGTAAAAGATATCCTTATATGTCCCGTGGATTTGGAAACCTATTTTACTTCAGATGAAATTATGGAGCAGAAAATGGAAGTAATGGAGATCGGGAATGTTTCCCTGCCATCCGGAAAAGTGATCGTAAGAGATCCTTTGGTATTTCTTAATGCAGGAGAGAAACCCTATTTCGTACAGGCTCCCAAAGGAGATTTTCCGGTAAAAATTGCAGTTGTAAAATCAGAAGAATGGGGAAATCGCTATGCTGCCGTAAAAGTTGAATTCACCAAAGAAAAACCTGTTCTGTACAGAGAGGCCTTGATCGGGATAGAAAATCTTGAAGATTTAAATGAAGGCGACTACTTTGGATTCATGGTAGATGCGGGATTGGGATGTATCACCGATGCAGAAGTGCTCCCTTATTTCGATAAGTTCCTTACCGAAGTGAATGTGGAAAATGTGTACGATGATTATTTTGCCGGAGAGTTTGCCCAGAGTTACAAAGAGCATCCGGAAAATCAGAGAGAGCTGGGAGACTGGATCAATTGGAAGATTCCCAATACAGAGTATCATATTCCCATGTTTGCAAGCGGTTTCGGAGACGGAGGTTACCCTGTTTATTTCGCATACGATGAAAAAGAAGAAATCTGCGGACTGTATATCCAGTTTATCGATATAGAACTGGCATTGTCTGATGATGAAGACGAAGAGGATGAATAAAACATTTGCAGATCAAGTTATAGAATTCAATAAAAACCTTCAGTTTTCAGGAGATCTTCCTGATGGTTTTGAAGTGATGAATCCGTATTTGGACAATCCGGAAACGATGACGGTCATGGAGGAATTTTATCAGAAATATTATAATGATCAGAACCTTAGAAAATTCATGATAGGAATCAATCCCAGCCGGCATGGGGCAGGAGTGACGGGTGTGCCGTTTACCGATACCAAAAGGCTGGAAAGCGTCTGCGGAATTAAAATGCAGTCGGCTCATACCCATGAAATTTCCTCAGTTTTTATGTATGATATGATTGCTGAATATGGCGGTGCAGACGAGTTTTACAAAGATGTTTATATCAATTCACCTTTTCCGCTGGCCATTGTAAGAAAAACAAAAACCGGCTGGCTGAACGCGAATTATTATGATGATAAAAAACTCTTTGAAGCGGTAAAAGATTTTATGATTGATTCCTTGAAGAAGCATATCAGCCTGGGGGTGGATACTTCCGAAGTATTTGTTCTCGGCAAAAAGAATTCAGAATTTATTTCGGCACTGAATAAAGACGCCCAACTATTTGAAACCATGACCGTTCTTGAACATCCAAGATATATCCAACAGTACAAAACAAAAGAAAAACAGCTGTACATCGACAAATATATTTTAGCATTGAAAAAATAGCTGTTAATTGCATCACTGAACAATCACCATGACTATTTTTCCTACCTACACAAAATTTAAATACAGCTGGCGCGCTTATCAGAAGAGATTTCTGGATGATCTTGACGGGTTCCTTACCGATCGGCATCTGCACGTCACTGCACCTCCCGGCTCCGGAAAAACAGTTTTAGGACTGGAAGTTATGCTGAGACTCAATCAACCAACACTTATTGTTGCCCCAACCTTAGCCGTCAAAAATCAATGGGTACAGAGATTCTGCGAACTTTTTCTTGACACAGAAACAGTACCGGACTGGATATCCACAAATATCAAAAATCCCGGACTCATTACCGTAACCACTTACCAGGGAATTCACGCAGCATCAGGCATTCCGGATGACGATGAAACGGAGGTTGATAAAAAATCATCCAGGGTTTCCTTAGCTGAAATTATCAAGAAACTGCAGAAGCAGAAAGTGAAAACCTTTATTTTTGATGAAGCTCATCACCTGAAAAATGCATGGTGGAGAAGCTTAATGGAATTGAAAGCAGCGATAGAACCTACTGTTGTATCCCTTACCGCAACACCTCCTTTTGATGTTTCCGGTGCCGAATGGCAGAAATACATGCAGCTGAACGGTCCCATTGATACAGAGATTTCCGTTCCGGAATTAATGATTGAAGGCGATCTTTGTCCGCATCAGGATTTGGTGTATTTTACGTTGCCATCCTATGAGGAACAAAAGAAAATAGAACATTATCATACACAGGCTGCAGCTTTTTTTAAAGAAATTGAGAACGATGATATTCTTCTCAACGCATTGGAACAGCATCCTGTTTACCAGAAACCCATGGATCACCTGGATTGGATCTATGAAAATATCTCCTCCTATACTTCAGGGCTCATCTATCTTCATTTCAGGAAAAAAGAAATTTCTGAGATTCATTTTGAGATCATTGGTGATCAGCATCAGTATATTCCCGAATTTGATTTTTTCTGGTTCGAAGAACTTCTCGACTTTTATCTGATCGTAGATGAAGTGAATTTCAAAAACGAAGAAGATCACCGTACCGCTTTAGGAAACAGATTAAGAAGACAGGGATTCCTGGAAAAAAAGACCATTAGTTTTTTCAACAATAAAAATTTAAGCCAGATCCTCAATTCCAGCATTGGAAAACTTGAAGGCATCAAAGACATTGTGGAATTTGAATTTTCTGTTTTGAAAGAAGATTTGAAAATGGTGATCCTTACCGACTTTATAAAAAAAGAGTACCTTTCCACCGATACTGAAAATAATCTCCATCTGAATGAAATTGGAGCCATTCCTATTTTTGAAAAGCTGAGACGTGAGAATGCCCAGAATAAAAAAATTGGCGTTCTGACGGGAAGTATTGTCATC
Source organism: Chryseobacterium endalhagicum (assembly GCF_016745235.1). GTDB lineage: Bacteria > Bacteroidota > Bacteroidia > Flavobacteriales > Weeksellaceae > Chryseobacterium > Chryseobacterium endalhagicum. Next base: position 1,146,740 of record NZ_JAELVM010000002.1, read on the forward strand.
ATTCCGTTATCTGCAAAGGAAAAGATGAATGAGCTGTGTACAAGAAAAGAAATATCAGGACTATCATTTTCTCTTGTTACATACGATAAAGACTATATCCAGATCAATCTTACAGAACAGATCAAACATGATATTGTTCATATTATTACGGAAATTTTTCAACAGGGCTATATTCAGGTCTTGGTTGGCACAAAAGCTTTATTGGGTGAAGGTTGGGATGCTCCTAAAATGAATACACTGATCCTTGCCAGTTTTGTAAGCTCCTTTGTCCTTTCCAACCAGATGAGAGGAAGAGTGATAAGAATAGACAAGGACAATCTCCAAAAGACCGGAAATATATGGCATCTCGTATGTTTTGATCCACAGAGTGAGAATGGCGGCCAGGATATGGATATTGTGAAAAAGAGATTTAAAACCTTTGTGGGAATTTCAACCCACGATGAAACGTCCATTGAGAATAATTTTGAAAGACTCAATCTCAAAACCATTGAAAAAGAAGATCAGATTCCAATGATCAATCAGGAGAGTTTTTCCAGGGCTAAAAACAGGAAAGATCTCACACTGCGATGGAAATTAGCTTTAGATAAGGGAAATATTCTCGTCGAAGAAATTAAGGTTCCTTCCGGCGATCTTACCGAAGTGACCGATATGAAAATGACTTATCTCGGAAAAATGATTGCGGACCTTTCTAAAGTAATGATATCAATCGTTTTGCTATTTGGACAGGATCTTCTTCTGGGAATACTAAAGAATATGGAGGCGATAGATTCTGTTAAAAGCTTTTTCTGGGTGATGTTTCTCTTTGGAGGATTCGGATTTCTGACGTATGGTTTAAAATTTTACCGCGCATTGAGACAGTATCTCAAATATAAAAACGCGGCAGGACATATCGGACTCATAGGTGAAACTGTTTTGAAATGCCTGATCTATGAGAGAATTATTACCACTGCTCCCGAAAAGATGAAAGTGGTAAGCTCCGGGGCTAAAGGTGATATGTTCTGTTATCTGGATGGTGGAAGTCACTATGAGAAATCACAGTTTATTATGGTTTTGCAGGAGGTGATTTCCAAAATTGATAATCCCCGTTATCTGCTTAAACAGCAGGCTAAACTTTTCTTCAGGAAGAAATACATCTATTATCCTGTCCCTGAAGTTTTTGCCAAAAATAAAAAAAGTGCCGAGCTGTTCATGCAAACCTGGAGCGAAAGAATTGAAAAATCAGAATTGGTGTTTACCAGAACCATTGAAGGACGGCGTATTCTTTTACAGTTGAGGTTCCAATCCCTGTTAAAAAGAAATGCAAGGATAGAACATCTTCACAAATGGACCCGTTAAAAAACAAAAATTCCCTGATCGTTCAGGGAATTTATCATTTATGCATTAGAATCTTTTGCGACACAAATTACTTATGAAAATTTTTATTTTTTGATGATTTTGGAAGATTCTGATGGTGTTTTGAGGATATACACCCCATTCGGAAGCTCCGAAATATCAGCTTCATTGATTCCTTTCTTCATTTCAAGGTTTTTAAGCAGCTTACCATCCTGGCTGTAAATTTCAGCGGGTCCGCTCTCTTCCGTTTTAATGGATAGAGGCCCGTTGGTAGGATTAGGATAAATGCTCATTCCTTTTTGTGAAGAAGTGGCTTCGCTGGTCGCCAGTACGATACCTGAGTCTTTTACCCATGTAAAAGCATCAAGTCCTGCATACCGGTAGTTACCGCCTAAGGTAAGCCTAAGCTCATCAATAATGATATTTGAATAATTCTGACCGTTTAAGTTGGTAAGATCAATCAAAGTATAGCCATTTGATGAAGCCATGGTTGTTGTAAACCCTGTGGATTTTGTCTGTGTAAATTTTGTGACTCCATTAAGCCTTCCGGTAACCGTTAAAGTTCCCTGTACAGTCAGATCTAAATTAAGAGCAGACAGATACATCCAGAAACGGTTTACTTTAAACAGATTCGATGTGGTTTTGATGCTGAAAGACGGTGGTGATGCAGTGTCGTTCGAGTTATCAATATATCTGTTGTCATTAGCCGTTCCGTTCCATCCGGTACCAGGATAATTAGCCTGAATATCAAAAGTTCCTACATGAGAAATTATATTGAAGATCACTCCGTTATCCGTGAAACTTGGGCTCCCGTGGGATTCCGTTTCAAATTGCTCTGTACTGGTCTGTCCAAAAGAAAATAATGAAATGAACAGACTACAGATCGTTAAAAAAATAGTTCTTTTCATGATTTAGGTTTTAAAAATTAGATGATTAATCACGCGATGGATAGATACCCGATACGCAGATGATATAATTGAGCCCCAGATAAGGCGGCATATTGTTTACAGGAAGGTTCTGCCCTGTATAGGTAATAGACTTCGCATTGATGGCTGTGTCCGGATCAGTCTGTACAAAGCTTGGTATTGCAGTAAAGTCTCTTCCTACCTGATTTCCAGTGATGGCAATCGCTGTATTGGCAGCTGGAGCAGACACTGTAGAATTTGCGTTCGCTACTTTCAATTGAAAACCGCCTGCCATGCTTGGCATGTTTTGCTGAAGCAATGTATTCTGTTCTGTTCCGGCAATAATTCCCAAAGGATAAGATTTGTTGGAACTCATATTTCCGGCTCCTAAAGCCATACGCCCGATAAGATTAGGCAATGCGAAGGTAGTTATCCCGTCACCTCCATACGTTGTTCCCAATAAGGAAAATAGGGCAGAGTTTTGAGCAATGCTCAATATTCTTCCGTCACAGAACATCCAGCCTCTTGGTGCAAAATTTCCTGCAAATAGTTTTACAATTCCCATGTACTCGTCCATAATATTAGTTTTTTTCAGTTATTAAATTTTCCTACTCTCTTTTAGGCTTTTCAGATTCCGCCATTGATTGTTAGTTTTCTAAGCCAAAGGAACGATATAAAAAAAGGCAGTACTAGAGTAGAAAATACCAAATTGAGCAGTCCGTATTTATACGTAATGTCTGATGATTTTCTGAGGTGCAGAAAGGATTTAAACGATGAAAAGCCTGAGTTTTTTAGCGGAATAGTTTAATCAGTAATTTATGCGTCATTATTTCTCCGGAAGGGTGGTATTTAGTATTTTTGTAAGAATCCAATTAAAATAAAAATGAACGAATTTGTAGCATCAGAAATTAAAAACAATATCGCCGAAATTACCTTCGGAACCCCAAAAAGCAATTCGCTGCCGGGAGCAATTTTAGAAAAACTGGCCCAGACCATTTTAGAGGAAGGAGCTAAAGAGGAAGTAAAAGCCATTCTTGTAAAAAGCGAAGGTGAAAAAGCATTCTGCGCAGGCGCAAGTTTTGACGAACTTCTTGCCATTGAAGAATTAGAGGCATCCACAAAATTTTTCGGAGGTTTTGCTAAAGTTCTGAACGCCATGAGAAATTGTGGTAAAATAGTAGTGGTAAGAGTTCAGGGAAAAACTACCGGAGGCGGTGTAGGAATCGCTTGTGGTGCAGATTATTGTTTTGCTACGAAAGATTCTGCTTTGGCACTTACAGAAATAAATCTTGGAATTGGTCCTTTTGTAATCGGTCCTTATGTAGAAAGAAAGATAGGGAAGTCTCAGTTTTCCGCCATGGCTATTGATGCAGATTTCAGATCGGCAGAATGGGCAGAACAGCATAATGTTTACCATTCCGTATCCGAAAATATTCAGGAAATGGATTCGAAATTAGAAAAATTTATGCAGACACTGGCTTCCAGAAGCAGTGAGGCATTGGCTTTGATCAAAAAAGTATCCTGGGAAGGAACAGATCATTTTAATGAACTGATGCCGGCAAGAATTCATATGAGCGCCAGCCTAATTCTTGAAGATTCTGCTAAGAAAAATATTGAAGCGATTAAAGAGAAATTAAGAGCAAAATAATTTTTTATTTAACTAAAATAGAAGAGGTTATCCTAAAAGGTTAACCTCTTTTTTGATGTATTGATTTGATTTTTAATCAAAAAGAAATCCGCTTCAGTTACGAAGCGGATCTCTGCAGTTAATATGAATGTTGAATTAAAGTTCGTTTTGTTCTACTAAATTTTGAGATGCATTGATCTCTGCCTGAGGAATAAGCCATGTCCATCGCTTATCTCCGGCAGGAATAGTCATTAAATTATTAGTAACCGCAGACACATGGTTTGCACCAGTCCTGTCTAAAGGAAGATTTAATCTCTTCAGATCAAGAAATCTGAAACCTTCTCCCCAAAGTTCTAATCTTCTGCTGTTTAAAATTTCATTAATATAAGCCTGCCCTGTAGTGGTAGCTCCAGCATATGATGGGTTCCTGTTTTGTGTAAACTCATTAAATACAATTTTAGAGTCTGCCTCTTTATTATCTTTGGCCAACGCCTCAGCTTCGATTAGATACATCTCTGCAGCTCTCATAAATGGAATGTCACCTAAGCTTGTATTGTTATCAACAGTTCCTGATGCATTTACAGAAAGGAATTTCTGAGATGTATAAGGGAATTTACTGTACGTAGAAGGCAATGCAAGTGCAGTATGTGCTCCTGTAGGATCAATAACCTGTGTTCTCACATCGGTTGTTGGAAACTGTGCGTATAATAAATTGTTGACAACTTTAGGAGCCTGTCTGATCTGTCCTGAATTATAATTTCTGGACATATAGCCCATAAAATTTCCAAAGAAGTCGGTTGTGGCATCAATTGGTTTATAGCCCCATACCCATTCAGAGTTAGAGTAACTGTTAAAACCTGATTTATACTGAGTATTGTTCATCAGTGCAAATCCTTGTCTTGCTTCTTTTGCATATAAGGCAGCGTTAGCATATTTTCCCTGTACTAAAGCTACTCTTGCCATTAGCCCTCGAACAACATTCGCATTAAAGTGAGATTTATCCGATCTGGTTTTACCATTTAGGAAACCATAAGCCTGTGCAAAATCTGAATTTATTAAAGCATAAACCTCTTCTAAAGATGCTCTGGGAATAGGGTTGAAAGAATCATCCAATCTAAGTGGTACGCCAGGTTGAGAATTTGTAGCTCCTGCCACATATCTTTTTGCATAGATCTGGGCTAGCATAAAATAGCAATACCCTCTGAATGCATAAGCTTCCCCCAATACTTTATCCTTGAGCGTCTGATCCCCCGGAACATTAGGAGCTGCCTTTATGATAATGTTTGCAATTCTTATCTGCCCATAGAAAAAATCGTATGGATAAAATAAATTTGTAGAAGTAGCATTGGCATTATCCAGCCATCGCAGGGTAGTTACAAACCATCCGTTACCTGTAGTAGGGAAAACTAAATCATCTCCCATTACATCCATATAAATCAATATTCCGGTGGCACCATTCTGCCCCTGGCTGCTGTTTTGCCTGTAATACATATTTCTATGCATTCCATTAATTGTAATACTTAAGTTATCCAGACTTGAGGTTACCAAAAGCTCACTAGCTGCGGTAGTTGGGTCTTTCTCAAGATCATCTCTGTCACAGGATGATAGAATGCTTAATATGGAAAGTCCGGAAATTAGAAGCGCTTTATTTGTAATGAATTTCATTTTGATAATTTTAAAAAGTTGTACTTAAACCGAAAGTAATTATTCTCGAAGGTGAATATCTGTTAGTGACTGTACCATTAAATGTAGAGTAGGGCTCTAAGCCTTTTCTTTTGCTGGTCACCCAAAGGTTTTCTCCACTCACGAATAATTTTAAGCTGCTTATTCCTACACTTTTTACAATGTCAGGATTAAAGCTATACCCTATTGAAGCATTTCTCAACATGAGATAACTGGCATCTACCAGCCATCTTGATGAAGCAGAGTTTGAAGCAGCTGCTGTAGATGAGTTTAGAGCCGGTACATCCGTGATCTGTCCAGGAGTGGTCCAACGATTATAAATATCAGTATGCGATGCTCCGCCCTGAGGAAAAGCATCCATTAAACTTGCATAGTTAGTATCATATATTTTTCCTCCAAACTGGTAATTAAATGATGCGGAAAGTTCCCAGTTTTTAAAATTAAAGGTAGTTGAAAAATTTCCAAAGAAATCAGGAATTGCTGATCCATGATATTCATATTTAGCTTTATTCTGATTGGTGGTAACCAGAACACCATTGACGGTTCTTACATCTGCTGCTGTAGAACCAGGGAATAAATCCTGATCTAAGACGAATAGAGGGGCACCATCAGAAGGATCCACTCCGTACCATGATCTTAACCAAAAAGCATATAAGTCTTTACCTACCGTTAGTTTTTTAGTGCCAGTAATAAATTCGGCTTGAGAAAGGGCAGTAATCTCATTCTTATAAGAGGTTCCGTAGGCTGATACTGTCCATTTCATGTTTTGATTCTTGATGATATCTGCACTCAAAGTAATTTCATACCCTTTATTTACCATGTTGCCAACATTTCTGTCAATGCTATTGCCCGGAATACCTGCATTTACAGGAGGTTGAAAAGGGAAAATTAACCCTTTTGTTTCAGAATTATAATATTCTACTGTACCACGTATTCTTTTATTCAATAATTCAAATTCTAAAGCAACATCAGATTGCGCCTTAGTTTCCCATGTAATTAACGGATCACCTACATTAGTAAGCAAAATCCCTGGCTCCGTACCATTGTTATACCCTAAAGAAAATAAGGTTTGATAAGCGTAATTCGTATCTAACGCGTCGTTACCTACTTCTCCGTAAGAACCTCTTAGCTTTAAGAAATTGACAAATTTATTATCCTGAAGGAAGTTTTCTTTTGAAATCACCCATCCGGCACCTGCTGACCAGAATGACTGCCATCTTACGTCTGTGGCAAAACGGGAAGAACCATCCCATCTTACCGAGCCTTCTAAAAGATACTTTTCATTATAATTATAGTTCAACCTTGTAAACCAACTTTCTTTAGTTCTTTCTCTAAGATGCGAAGTAAGGGTGTTGTTATCTACAAAGTTTCCAAACTCGTAGAAATTATCCAATACCTGATTTCGCTTATAACCATAGAGGTAATCTTGTTTTAAATCAAAATTTTCATGTCCCGCAAGAAGGGTTACATCATGTCCTCCCAATTTTTTATTATAGGTTAATACCTGGTTCCACGTAAAATCTCTGGTCAGATACATGGTTCTGGAAGCAGAACCAATTCCCAAAGCATCCCCGATGAGTCTGTTTCCATAGGTTTTGTTTAATGTTCCTCTGAAGTTATATGCCGCATTGGTTCGGAACATCAATTCCGGTAAAATTTTAAATTCTGCATATACATTAGACTGAAGGTTGTATGAATTAGTTTTATCATCATTTAATAATGTTTCCCAGATAATATTTCTACCTGCGGCGGCATCAACACCGCGTAAAGAACCATCATCATACAGGACATCTCCATTCACATCGTACATTCTCTCTCCCGTAACTGGGTTATGTCGATATGGACTATAGATTGGGCCCATACCACGTGTCCATGCATAAGGATTTATATAAGCGGAATTGTTGTCTGCTCCGTTAACGGCTAAGCCTTGACTTGTAATAACGCCATTTAAGCTAGTTCCGATTTTAAACCAGTCTTTAACTTGAGAATCTGCATTGATCCTTAAATTAAGACGCTCAAAACTGGACTTCACAATATATCCTTTTTCATTGGTGTAGCCTAGTGAACTGAACAATGTACTTTTATCATTTCCACCGGAAAAACTGATGCTATGGTCTTGTCTTATGCCTACACCAATAATCGGAGCGGCCCAGTCAAAATCATTGTAACGCAGCTTAGCCGAAGAATTAAGCATTCCATCAACAACCAACTGATTATCCGGAACATCATAAACATTTGTTCTTACGTTTCCGGAAATTAAATTATTAGTTGCCCATAAGTTTGAGGCAGCGAGACTTTCAGTTGGGTTGGTTAATCTTCTCCCATTACGCATGGCTTCCCAAGCAAGCACATAATAATCTGCAGTTCCTACTCTATCATATTCCTGAACAAATCTGCTTACAATACCTGTATTTGAATTAAGGGTAAATCTTGATGAATTTTTCTTACCTCTCTTGGTGGTTACCATAATAACACCATTAGCCGCACTTGAACCATATAGAGCAGTTGATGACGCATCTTTCAAAACATTTATAGTTTCAATGTCGTTTGGATTTAATGAATTTAAATCTCCTGGAAAAGGAACTCCATCAACAATTAAAAGGGGTTCGTTTGAAACAAGGTAAGAACCTGTTCCTCTGATTCTTATTGATGAACCTTCACCTGGCTGACCTGTACCTGCGGCAATCTGAATACCTGCTCCAGCTCCATCCAATGCTTGTAAAACATTGGAAATAGGGCGGTTTTCTATTTTAGCTGCGTCTACCTGGATATTTGATCCGGTAATCGTTCCTTTTTTCTGTTTACCATAGGCAACAATTACTACTTCATCAATGTCTTTAGTCTTCGTCGAATCTTTCTGTGCAGTTACAGCTTGGGCCGTAAAAAAAACTACTGCAGTAGATAGAATTTTTAGTTTCACATTCATATTAACAAAATTTAATAAATAATTGGTACAAATATGTTGGTTTTTTTTAATATAACAATAGTGTTTTAGTTAAAATATTAAATTTTTGTTAAAAATTATATTTTTTAGTTAAAATGGTTAATTTGAAATTTATCTTTTTGAAAATTATAGAATATTTTTAATTGTATTTTTAATTATGATGTATATTTTTAATTATAGAGAAAATGATCTAGATAAAAAGTAAATAGTTTGCATTAATAAAAGACAAAAAATGAAGTGATTACATTTAAAATTTTTTGAAAAATAATTGGTCGGTTAAAAAATAATTATAACTTTGTAATTCAAAGTTCTTTTTATGGATTCGAAAAACTATCACGAAGACTTATCCCACATCCGTTCCATGATGGAGCGGTCTTCCAGATTTATTTCATTGAGCGGACTGTCCGGAGTTTTTGCCGGTCTTGCAGCATTGATTGGTGCTGGGTATGTGTATTGTGCTTTCCAACGCGAAGGAATTAATTATCTTGACGGAGACAGAAACTTTTTTGGCCCCGCATTGGTCAGAGAACTTGTTATTACCGGAATTGTGATTTTGGTAACAGCTATTTTGAGCGGCTATATTTTTACTGCAAATAAAAGCAGAAAGAAAGGGCTGAAAATCTGGGATGCCACCACCAAACGTCTGCTCGTAACATTTGCCGTTCCATTGGTTACAGGAGGAATTTTTTGCCTTGCACTTCTTTTTCATCATCTTTTTGTATGGATTGCTCCGGCCACATTGATTTTTTACGGAATTGCGCTCGTGAATGCAGAAAGATATACTTTAACGGATATTAAATACCTTGGATATTGCCAGATCATATTAGGACTTATTTCACTGTTCTTCTTGGGCTGGGGACTTCTGTTCTGGACTATTGGTTTCGGAGTTCTTCATATTGTGTATGGCCTGATTATGCATAAAAAATATAAATAAAGACTAAATTTGCAGGATTTTGGAAATAACTTCTCAAAGCTCTGCAGCACTCACTCATTATGATTAATATAAATCAACTCAATAAAGAATTCGAAAGCCGTGTAAGATTGGGTATTATGTCCGTTCTTATGGTCAATGACTGGGTTGATTTTTCTGAAATGAAAGCCCTGCTGGAAATTACAGACGGTAATATGGCGAGCCACAGCAATGCGTTGGAAAAAGCAGGATATATTGAAGTAAAAAAAGAATTTGTCGGCAAAAAACCGAAAACCTCTTACAGGGTTACCCAGAGTGGGAGACAGGCTTTTAATGAGCATTTGGATGCCTTGGAAAAATTATTGGGGAGATAAACCCTATATTTTTTTGAAAATTAACTTTGAAATACAAAGTACTTTATAAAATAAAAATAAATATTATGATGACACAAAAACAAACAACATTCACGATTTACGCACTTCCATTGGTTTTACTGTGTGTTCCATTAGTTGGGAATATCATTTCCAGTGAGGTCAATTGGTCACCTTCAGATTTTCTGATTGCGGGAATTTTACTTTTTGCCACTGCTTTTCTGGTCAATCTTGTGAGAAGTAAAATCAAAAAACAAAGTTGGAAAATTTTAATCTGTGCTGTCATTGTACTGGTTCTTGCTTTGACCTGGATTGAATTGGCAGTAGGCATTTTCGGAAGTCCGTTTGCCGGAAATTAAATGATTATTTCAAATCATACAGGTTTCAATCATGACAAGAAAAACTTTCATTAAAAGACTGGCGCAGCTTTCAGTAATAGGTGCTTTTCCTGCGTTGTATTCCTGGCAGGTAGAGCCTTTTTGGGTGGAATTTGTCCAGAGAAAACTTCCGGTTAAAAATTTACCAGGAACATTGGAAGGAAAAATACTGATGCAGATCTCGGATCTTCACGTGGGAGACCGTTTCGATTGGAATTTCCTGATCGATTCCTTCAGAAAAGCTCAGCAGTTCAATCCTGATTTTGTGGTCTACACCGGAGATTTTGTGAATCACGGAACTGAAAAGGATCAGGAAGATCTGAAAAAAGTAATGGAGGCGGCGGTTCACGGAAAACTGGCGACTTTCGGGATATTGGGAAACCATGATTATGGTAAAAACTGGGAAGATACCGGATGCGCCGAAAGAGTATGCAATACGCTTGAAAATTGTGGAATTACGATGCTTAAAAACAGCAGCATAGAAACTTCCGGCTTGAATTTTATAGGTTTTGAAGATTTATGGTCACCTAATTTTTATCCGGCCGAAGTGATGAAAACTTATGATCCTTCCAAAGCCAATATCGTCCTCTGTCATAATCCGGATGCCTGCGACAAGGATATCTGGAACGGTTACCAGGGTTGGATTTTAAGCGGGCATACACATGGCGGACAATGCAGAATACCGGGAATTATCACACCCGTTCTCCCTGTAGAAAACAAAAAATATATATCAGGGGAAATAGATCTTCAGGATGGCAGAATGCTGTACATCAACAGAGCTATCGGCCACTCTTTCCAGGTCAGGTTTATGGTACGTCCGGAAATTACAGTTTTTACATTAACTCAAGCTTAATATATTCTATGAAAGATCATGAAATTATTAGCATTGGGAAAATAGTGTTCGGACTATGCTTTTTACTGGGAAATATTGTGTTTACAGGATATTTTATAAGTAAAAGTGATTGGTTTCTAGAATTTGGAATTTTTGTTTTTTTCTATGGAATACTGGCTAACCTTTTTGCAGTTACGGGACTCCTTTTATATGGTTTTACTTACAGCTTGAAAATGGCGGTCTGTTTAAAAGCCATCGGCTTGATCCTGTTTAATATTCCCCTTGGCTTTCTTTACGTAATACTAGGAATTAATTTAATATTTAAATAATACATTATGAAAAAAGTACGTGTTCGCTTTCTGCTTTTTGTCTACGATAAAACCCAGAAACTTTACAGGAAATATTTTAAAAAGAAAAAAAGACAGTGGCAGTTCAATGAAGAGCAGCTGCTGCAGTTCAAAGAAGACTCTCTGGGAAGAAAGCTTGGAGAATTTTATAAGAAGCACGGATTTTCTATGATCCCCAAAATGGAAAACCACGACGTTCATCACCTGATTACCGGATGCGGAACTCAGTTTGAAGACGAGATTGCCATGCAGTACCTGCTTTTGGGAAATGGTAAACTCAATGCGCATCTTTTGGCGGCTGTGGTTCTGGGAACCCTCATTCTTCCGGAATATCTCAAGCTGTATATGAAAGCTTACAGAAAAGGGCAGAGCATGAGGCCTTTCTATCACTGGGACTTCGAAAGCCTGCTGTGGCAGAATTTTGACCACCTGAATGATTATATTAAGCAGAAGGAAACAGCAGTATTGTATTAATAACAGGTCATGAAAAAAACACGGTACAGTACACTGGGATGGAATACATTTCTGATCTCTTTTGTATCAGGAACTTTACTTTTATTGGGCTATCTGATAACAAAAGCAGACTTTCTGATCATATCCGGGTTTTATTTTGTCCTCATCGCAGCGGTGGTTAATTTACTTATTCTGTTTTATGAGCTTTTAGAATTCCTGACGAATATTCCTGATAAGAAATCCTCCGGACGCTCTGTATTGCTGCTCCTGATTAACATTCCCGTCACCATGCTCTATATGTATATCGTCTTCAGCCTGGATCCCTAGATTTTCTGTTAAAAATCATTCTTATACACCTTAAAACCTTAAGTCTTCTTAACGGGCTAAGATTCCTAATCTCTAAATTTCTCAACCTCTTAATCCTAAAATTATGAAAACACATCACTATATATTTCTTACAGCCGTCCTATTTGTCATCGTCTTCTATGACCAGGACATCGGCATGAATCTGGGAATCCTGAGTATCGTTTATGCGCTGCTGACGCTGTTCAAAACTCCTGAAAAAAACAGGACAAGAACTTTTCTGATACTTTTTGTTACCAATGTCTTGTCGGCTATTGCTTTTATCTGGTACAGGGATTTCCCGTCTCTGCTGGCGGTTGTAAGCTCCATTCTGCTGCTGGGCTACCGCTCAAGAAACAGGAAGCTGAAAATACTCTTCCTGATCCCGGTTTTTATCATTAACAGCTTTACTTCAATTTTCCGGTTTTTCTCTTTTGATGCCTGGCTTCCGAAGAGAAATATCTCCGGAGTATGGCAGAAAACATTGGCATTCATTATTATTCCGCTGGTCTTTATCTCCATATTCTTTGGAATTTATTCTGCGGGAAGTGATCATTTTGCTGCTCTTTTCCGGGACTATGAACTGGATGTCAATATCTGGCAGGTGATCTGTCTTTCGGTACTTGGATTCTTTATAGCATTCAATTACTGGAACTATGCCGTGGAAAGATTTATTTATAAAAAGAATCATTTGCTGGATGACGATTTTAATGAAGCAAACAAGACCCAGAAAGCAACCTATTCTTTCCTTGATCTGGAGGCAGAAAGAACCAGCGGGGTGATTTCTTTTATCTGCCTGAATATTTTACTGGTATTTTTCATTATCACCTACAATTATGAACAGTTTTATGAAGTTTCAAAAACTCCCGTTCAGCTTTCGGAAGAAACCCACGAAAGGGTCAATGCAGTGATCATGTCCATCGTAATGGCGGTTCTGGTGATTATGTTCTATTTCAAATCAGGATTTAATTTTGATCCGAAAGCCAAACTCATGAAAATGCTGGCAAGAATCTGGATCATTCTGAATGCTGTCCTCGTAGTCTCAGCCGCCGTAAAAAACTACGAATATATCATCAGTTACGGCTTTACCTATAAAAGGCTGGGCGTATTTGCCTTTCTTCTTCTGTCCCTGATAGGGCTGGCTCTTACTTTTATTAAAATTCAGAAGAAAAAAAGAAATGCATTCCTTTTCAATAGAATGACCTGGTATTTTTATGGAACAATTTTGGCTTGCAGTTATATCAACTGGGGCGGAATAATAACCTCCCAGAATATGAAACGTAAAGATTTTGCAGTGGCCTATCATCTGGAACAGGTCAATTTCAGCGAAAGAGATCTGCTAAGGTATGCCGGTGAAAAAAACGATCTGCAGCTTAAAAAGAAAGTACTGGAAAAAGTGAAAGAAGAAAAATCAAAACCTTTCCTTTCAAAAATTCTTTACTATGAAACATTAAAAGAGTAATTATTATGAAAAAGTCCTTATTGTTAATTCCATTGATTATTATTTCCTGTAAAAAAGAACCGAACGTAACGGAAACGCCAAACAGAGATTCTGCCGTGGTTACAGAAATGCCGGATACAGCCGTGAACACAGACTCTGCTGCATTAAGAAAACAAGATTCAATCATTAACAATGCTCCTGTCACCAAACAAGTACTGAGAAAAGGAGTGATGAGAACCGAAAAAGACGGCCAGATCATCAGAACAGCAGATGCATCCCAGCTTCCTTTCACCCTGGGAGAAGAATTTACAAAAGATGGCCAGGAACTTATTTTAAAACTGACCCATTATGACAAACCCAATATTAAAGCCAGTATTTCAACCAACGAAAAAGACTTTAATATCAGATTCAACCAGATCAAACTTCCTAACGGTGATTATGACGGTCCTTTCGGAAGGGAAATTACCTACGAGACCAAAGGAACCGGAGAAGTATGGCTGATCATTGGGAAGAGCAATATGGCTTCAGGAAATACGAAAGGAAATTTTAATGTAAGTGTAGAATAAATTTTACCCATTTGGTATAATTTCTGCAAACTCAATCCTAAAGTTTAAAAGTTATGAAAAATATATTTTTAATGACAGCGGCAGTTTCTGCAATCGTAGTAAGTTGTGGAACCGTACAGTCGCTGGTTCAGAATACATTCCCTTATACCGCCAGTGTATTGGTGTCTACGGGAGTGCCGGCAGATAAAGAAGTTTCTTCCACATCTACCGCTACGAATGTACAGACCTGGTTTGGAGGAAACAACAATGCGAAAATCAAAGATGTAAGGATTTCTGATGCCAAAATTTCTGTAGTTTCCCCGTCTGGAGGAAATTTAAGCGCCATTAAATCCGTGAAAGTATACGTTTCATCCAGCGGAACAGGAGAAAAGCTTGTGGCATCACGTTCCAATATAACCACAGATTCTTCCAGCTTAAATCTGGATCTGAATGATACAGGATATCTGGATGAGGTGGTGAAAAGTTCAGGACTTACCGTAAGAACAGTTTATGAACTGAAAAATCAGACGACTTCAGATATGAATCTGAAAATAGCACTTAATTTCAACAGTGTTCCTGCAAAATAATTTTTGCCCACATTAAAATAAACGGCTGCCCTGAAAAAGGCGGCCTTTTTTATACTCTTGTTGTAATGGTACGGGTGCGATACTATTCTGATAGCTGGTTCAGTACCTCCATTGCCTTTTCAGTATCATTTTTATTAACGAAAATATGATCATGAAAATAAGCGGCTACTACATTACAGCTGATTCCATTGTCAGAAAGAGCTTTTGAAAAAGCAGCCGTTAAACCCACTGCCTCAAGAGACGAATGTACAGTCAGCGTGATCCACGACATGACCACAGAATATTCCAGATTATATTGATCTGCAGCTTCTTTTTTAAGAATCAGTGTACCTCCTTCCTCTTCCCTGAAAAACATTTCAATACTGTTGAGATCAAAATCTCCTGTATTTTTGATGGTGCAAAAAACATAATCGCCGGTATTATGTTGAGGTTTCATACTTTTTAAAAGCTTTTGCAAATCCTTTTCTCCGCTCATTGTTATTTATATTAAAAAGATAACAAGATACACCTATTTTGCAGTTTTTAAAACTAAAATGAGGCGACCCAAATCCGGATCACCTCATTATAAATTTTAAAGACTGATAACGTTTCGGGATGCGGGTTTCGATTTTCAAACCAGCAACTATCAACCAGCAACTCAACTATCAAACCCTTAACCCGAATTCACGTTAAATACCTCTGAATGTATTGATTTTAATGTTTGGTGAATTTCTCAACCACTCTTCGCTGTCCTTCCGTAATATTGATGATGTACTGTCCTGGAAGAAGATCCGAAGTGCTTATCTTTTCATCAGGCAAAACAGATCCTTTTCTGATGGTTCTTCCCTGCATATTGATCATCTCAAAATCCAGTTTTTTACCATCTGTGCTGTGAATAGTGACATATTGGGTAACAGGATTCGGATAGATTTTAATTTCCAAAGGAAGCGGAACTTCTGCTTTTTTATTTTTAAGGAAGAAAGTGCTTTCCAGCTGTAGGATGGCATTCTTTACATTAGGAAGAGGGCCTATCTTCTGATTGGTCACCGTGCCGCCCTGTGGAATTCCTGTAGAGATCAGAAGGTTTTTCATGGCTGCAGGGGTAAGGTTCTGTCCTGTATTCTGTTTGTAAAAAGACTGGATCAGTGTGGCTGCAGAAGCGACAACCGGAGTTGCAGAACTGGTTCCGCTAAAGTAATTGTAAGTTCTGTTATTATCATTGTCATACTTCTGATACGAACCATATCCGGCCGCAAGAACACTGCTGCCCCAACCCTGAACATCCACGCGGTTTCCGTAGGTACTGAAGCTTAATTTAGAGTGTGTGGTATTGGGAGATCCGGCACCTACTATAATGGCGCCGCTGTTTCCTCTTGCAAGATAAGAGGCATAAAAAGGATCATCCAGGTTCTGATTTCCGTTTCCGGCGGCTGCAATGATGATAATTCCCGAATCCGTTGCTGCTTTGGTTAAATCCCAGATCACACTGTCATATTCTGCAGGGCAGTATTGGCCGTCTTTTCCGCCGGTCTGCATTTCATACAGGATAATATCGCCTGTCTGAGAAGCGTTAATAGATCTGCTTACAGCGGAAGCCCTGTTGTATCCTACAGTCGTCCATTCCATATAACCTATGATTTGTGAAGCGCTGTATGCTCCTCCGGAAAGTCCGATATTGTCTTTCACGGAACCTAAAATACTTGCCACAGCCGTTCCGTGGTCACGGTAGTTATTATTAGCTAATCCTGAATTTGGACTGTAACCCGTTTCCAGCTGGATAGAATTCTGATTGGAAAGCATTTCGTGGGTTTTGTAAAAGCCGTATTCTACATCACGGATGCGGATGTTCTGACCTGTAATTCCTCTGGACCAGGCATATTTTGCATTAATCCCCGGATTATCGTTGAGGTACGTCTGCAGACTTTCCAGATCGGGAGTTGTGACAAATGCTTTAACGAAAGGAGGTTCAACAGGAGTGCTGCTCATGACGGAAACATATTCTACCTCCGGGAATCTTTCAAGGGTACGCGCCAGTTTTTCTGCGTCCTCAGAGCTTTGTGAAGCTACGTCTACCTTAAAAATCCGTCTTAGTTTTTCAACAGATTCCCCGGAGTTGCCAATGGCTTTGCTGCTCCTGATCATCTCATCAATTTTTTGATCTGTAAAACCGAGATCGTTAATAAATGAAATGCCCTTGGTCTTTACAAATTCTGCCAGCTCCGGATTTTTGCTGAAAGCTGTTTTTTCAGAATTAATGTTTTTCGAAAAGCAGACATAGATGTTGGAATTTAACCGGTCTGCTTTGCCGGACGGGTTTTGTCCGAAAGAAATTGAAAAGCTTAGAATAAGCAATAGAGAGAAAAGTCTAATTTTTGTTCTCATAATATTTTATTAAGTGGTTGTTTACCAAATATATAATTTTATGAGAAATAAAATCGTATAAAAATAAATTAAATCATTGTTTTGTGATTTTTATATTACGAAAATGCGTTATAGTGAGGTTTTTCAAAATTTCAAAAACAGGGTTTAATCAATGTATTTCAGTTGAAGAAGGATTCTCCTGATCGGTCCCGTAATAAACATATTGTTGTTCGTAAGCCATACAATGGAAATGTTTTTCTCCGGAATCATGATGAGGTGGGATTTGAAGCCTCCCTGATCTCCTGCATGCTCTATGACATTGACCGTTTCTTCGGTTTTAGTATCTGCATAAAAGCCTTTATGGACAAACCAGGTTCCGGTATGATACACCGGTTTTTCTCCTTTCCAGTCAGGTGCATTATACAAAGTTTCAGATTGTTTAATAACAGAACAGTCGCTGAATTTACACTCATTGATTGCCGTGATGTATTTTTTCAGATCATCAATAGAGCTCCATACGCCTCCGTTTCCGGCAGCCGGAAAAGTAGGGCATTCGCCGTAATCATATTCCTGATATACTTTATTCCTTAAAACATAGCCGTGTGCTACATTTTTATCAGGAAAGCTGCCATCTGTGATGCGGCTGTTTTTCATACCGGAAGGGGCGAATATATTTTGGGCAATGAAACGCTGCCATTTCATTCCGCTGGTTTTTTCAATAACCAGTGCCAGCCCGTTATAAGCCGGATTGGAATAATTGAATTTCGTTCCCGGCTCAAATTCCAGGGAGTCCGCAGAAAGTAAAGGTTTAAAATTTTCTTCATCCTTCGCGGTAAGATAAAAAATACTGTCTTTATCTATCTTTCTGAGATCCGGAATTCCTGAAGTATGAGTGAGAAGATGATGGAGCTTAATTTTAGAGGCCATCTCTTTATTCTTAAAATCAGGAAAGAATTTCAGAATAGAATCATCCGTTGATAGTTTCTTTTGGTCCTGAAGCATCAGAATTCCGTAAGACACAAAAGTCTTGGTTATGGAACCCAGGTTGGATACCGTTTTGCTGGTAAATTTCTCCCCGGTTTTCACATCAGCCAGCCCGAATGAATGTTCATACAAAACCTTATTTCCCTGCTGGATCAAGATGGCGCCGCCGGGTTCATTGGCTTTGAATAACTGTGAAAATACAGAATCCATTTTGGTTTTTAAAAGTGCTTTTCGGTCCTGTGCGTGGCCTGTGAAAAATATATTGACACTTAATAAAAATGCCGGGATTAATTTAAAATGAGAACTCATGAACGATATCTGGGAGATTGGTTGTATAATTTTACTGTTTAGCTTTTTGTAATGGAATCCATAACGATGGTTACCGGGCCGTCATTGATCAGGGAGACTTTCATGTCTGCCCCAAAAATTCCGCTTTCTGTCTTCAGTCCTGATTTCGCTATTTCTTCTTTAAAATAATCAAAAAGAGGAATGGCCTTGTCCGGTTTTGCCGCTTTGATGAAAGAAGGGCGGTTGCCTTTTTTATAATCTGCAATCAGGGTAAACTGGCTGATGCATAGGATCTCTCCCGAAATATCTTTTACGGAAAGATTAAGTTTGTCATCTTCATCGCCAAATATCCTGAGATTTAAGACTTTCTGAACCAGCCAGTCTGCATCCGTTTTTTCGTCATTTTCATCAATACCTGTAAGGAGCATCAGTCCTTTTCCAATTTCACCTACAACCTTTCCATCTACCTTTACACTGGCTTCAGATACCCTCTGGATAACAATTTTCATTAGAAGTAAATATTTAAAGTTTTAGTGGCCGGATCGTAATTGTTGGGATACGTTTTAGGAGGCAGGGAAGTGGCTGCACCGGATTCCGGCTGTCCTGATCTCAGAATCCATCTTGTGTTGTCCTGCGGGCATAGAATACTGATGTTGTCTTTCACTTCAAGGGTAGTATTGGGACCCGGGCAGATATGCGGTGCATTTCTGTCGTAGGCTTTAAAGTTGTCTCCCACGCGGACTACAATCAGACCTCTGGTCCCGGACTGCTGCTCGTTCACATAAATCCAGCCTCCGTCGAAGGTGAGATTATAATAGGCGGGCAGGTTCAGGTTTAAAGTTACATTAATGGGATTGCTTGGAAAACAGTTCACGGTATCTTCTCTGCTTCCGCATGAGTTTATGGTTAAATTACTGAAAATCAGCAATGTTAAAATAGATAAGATTGAAAAAGTTTTTTTCATTTCAATTTAAATTTTTATATATTTGTAAAAGTTAAACGATTATAACACGTAAAACATTGTCCGGCAAATGTCGGATTATTTTTTTATACCAAAACTAAATTTTGAAAATTATGGCAAGCTATGTAACAAAGGTGGGACAAGAGAAAATGAAAGCTGAGCTGGAACAGTTAGAAACTGTGGAAAGACCAAAAATTACCCAGCAGATTGCAGAAGCGAGAGATAAAGGAGATTTATCTGAAAATGCTGAATATGATGCTGCTAAAGAAGCTCAGGGTATGCTTGAAATGAGAATTTCCAAGCTTAAAGATACTATCGCAAACTCTAAGATCATAGATGAAAGTCAATTAGATACTTCAAAGGTTTCCATTCTTACTACGGTAAAACTTAAAAACAATGCGACTAATCAGGAGCAGGTGTTTACATTGGTGCCGGATAACGAAAGTGACCTTAAAACAGGGAAAATTTCTGTGAATACCCCTATCGCAAAAGGATTGCTTGGAAAAGTAATTGGCGAAACTGCAGATATCACACTGCCGAACGGAAACAAACTGTCTTTCGAAGTATTGGAGATTACCCTGTAATCTGAAATTTCCGGAAACAATCTTCTAATTTCTAACCTCTAACCATCTAACTTCTAAAAAAATGAGCAGTATATTCACAAAGATCATCAACGGAGACATTCCCTCATACAAAATCGCTGAGGATGATAACTTCATCGCATTTCTTGATGCAATGCCTTTAGTGAAAGGACATACATTGGTCATCCCTAAAAAAGAAGTTGATTTGATCTTTGATCTGGAAAGTGAAGAATATAAAAACCTTTGGGGATTTGCCCAGCAGGTCGCCAAAAAGGTGAAAAGTGCAGTACCCTGCGTAAGAGTGGGTGTAGCTGTTGTAGGACTTGAAGTGCCTCATGCCCATATCCATCTTATTCCCTTAAACAAGGTGGAAGACATGAACTTCAGAAATGAAAGACTAAAATTAACAGACGAAGAATATAAAGAGATCCAAAACTCAATTATTAATTCTTAAAAAGCATAAAATCGTAAAAAAGAAATTTTTTACGATTTTCTTTAACATTATTATATAGTATGAATTCAAACCAGTGTTCTTTCTGCGGCAGAAAAAGAAATGAAGTACAGATGCTTATTTCCGGGCAGAGTGGCTTTATCTGCGAAAACTGCATCGAACAGGCGCACGTTATTGTAAAAGACAGCGTTTCGAAAACAGTTTCCTCACCTGCAGAAAGTATAGACGAACTAAAAAAACCGAAAGAGATCAAAGAATTCCTGAACCAGTATGTAATTGGACAGGATCAGGCAAAAAAGCAGCTTTCGATCGCGGTATACAATCATTATAAAAGACTGCTTCACGCCCAGGACGAAAACAGGGAAGTGGAACTGGAAAAATCAAACATCATCATGATTGGTGAAACCGGTACAGGAAAAACCCTTCTTGCGAAAACCATCGCAAGAGAACTTAATGTTCCTTTTTGTATCGTGGATGCTACCATTCTTACAGAGGCCGGCTATGTAGGAGAAGATGTGGAAAGTATTCTTTCGAGACTGCTGATGGTGGCAGATTATGATGTGGAAAAGGCAGAAAGAGGAATTGTATTTATTGATGAAATAGATAAGATTGCAAGAAAATCGGATAACCCGAGTATCACCAGAGATGTTTCCGGAGAAGGCGTACAGCAGGGATTGCTGAAACTTCTGGAAGGAAGCATTGTGAATGTTCCGCCTCAGGGGGGAAGAAAACATCCGGATCAGAAATATATCCAGGTGAATACCCAGAACATCCTGTTTATTGCAGGGGGTGCTTTTGATGGAATCAAAGATATCATCGAAAGAAGAATGAACAAGCAGGCTATCGGATTCAGTTCTGAAAAAATCAATAAAGTGGGTGAAGAGGATTATGTATTAACCAATATTAATGCAATTGACCTTCGTACATTTGGACTGATTCCTGAACTTTTGGGCAGATTCCCGATCATTACTTACCTGGATAAACTGGATAAGGAGACCATGGTAAGAATTATGAAAGAGCCTAAAAACTCTATCATCAATCAGTTTATTGAACTGTTCAAAATGGATGGCACGAATTTGGTTTTCACAGACGGCGCTGTCGAAAAGATAGTAGAAGAAACCATTGAAAAAGGATTGGGAGCCAGAGGGTTAAGAGGAACCACTGAAAAAGTTCTGGAAGACTATATGTTTTCAATTGGAGAGGAGAAAGAAATTATATTAACGGAGGATAATATTTTTGTTAATAAATAAAATATTTTTTTTTCTTTAAAAAAAAATCTTACCTTTGCGGGTGAAGATTGTATTAACACACAAATAATTTATACAATGAGAAAAAGTTTATTTGCTATAGGTCTTTTAGCAATTAGTTACTCTGTTCAGGCGCAGGTACTATGTCACGTTGACACTAATGCTAATATGTATGTGAGCGAAGGCACCCTTGTTTATAGTGGTGGAGGTGTACAGACAAGAGGTAATGGTCTCCTGGATGTGCATGGAAACGTCATGGTTGTAGGTGCGACCGGAGATGCTCTTAAAACGATTACTACTACCGGTGGAGATAAAACCGATGGTGGAAATATTGTTTTAAGAATGAATACTCCAGCCACTTATGCCACATCTACTTACGGACAACTTTACGTTGATGGCTTAGCCCAAGGTAATGTTACAGGTATCGTAAGTAAAGAATATAGAAATGCCAAACATGGTGAGGGTAATTTCTATCAACAAATGGCTTTGCCTTTCAATGGTAAAGTATTATCATCTCTTTCAGCGGAACTCAACAAAACTTTCAGCAGCACCAGATATTCCAAAAATGAAATATTATATTGGAATAATGCTACTGTGGTAAGTGAGACCAAACCGATTGCAAGTGCCACTACTGTTCCTTATGGCTACTATATGCTGGGATCACTGAATAATAATCTTGATCTTAGTAATCCTCCGGGGGCCGGTGGAGTTTACACTGTAAATGGTAGTCCGTTTTCTACTTTACCTGTCGCTAATTTAGTGAATGCAGGTAACGGGATTAATTTCGGACCGAACGGTACTTACAAAAACTCATACAATGAAAGATATAATACATATCTGTATGATCAGTTTGAAGATACTACCACTCCATGGGCAGGTTCTTACGGAAAGAATATCTATGAATTTGGAAACCCGTTTCTGACCAACTTAGATTTATCGAAAATTGGATATCTTGAAGGTGGTACAGTTACTGATGGCAATGCCATTAATAACATTTGGGCTGTTCAGTATTCACCGGGAACCGTACAGTACGTTAATAACGTAGGAAGTGAATTTACGAATGCTCTGACTATGACATTTGACGAAACTACCCACATTCCGGTAGGAGATGTTAATAATCTGATGGTAAAACCAATGGGTGTTTTTATTATGAAATTGAGGAATAATAATCCTCAGACATTAGATTTTAACACACTTAGAAGATTTAACAATACAGCAAGAGTAGATGGTACAAGCTATAGTGTTACAGCCAATAAGTCTGCTAACGCGAATAAGTCTGTAACTGCAACTATAAAGCAATTAGGAGTAATTGGTCTGGATGCTAGCGGTAAAGAAGTATCAAGGGTGTATTATGTGGTTTCTCCACATGCTACTACCGGGCATCAGGTTTCTACTGCTACAACAATTCAGGCTGCTACGGATTCCAGTAACAAGATTGTTACCTATGAAGAAGGCTTGAACGGTGGCGAAGATCCTAACTACACTGCACAATATCAGTTATACATTAACGAAGCTAACGAAAGTAATTTCTTAGGAAAAAACGTACTAATGTATAATTTTGATTACAATACGCCAGGACAAAAAATAGTATCCTATAAATTTGAGATCAGAGAAAATGCTGAAATGCTTACTGCAGGAACGCATCAGTTATCTTCTGGAAAAGGATTCTACTACAAAGCTTCTAACGGTACAGTACAGCAGGCAAAACAGGGAGTTGTAATTCCTGTAAGCTCACAGTCTTATAACCTGTATTATGGTGAACCAAGCAATGTAGTACTGGCAACTAATGACGAAACTAAGTCATTCTCCAAAACAATGATTGTATATAACCCTGCGGTTAGTAATTATATCGTTAGATTTGATCCAAGTTGGAAAAAAGCAGATATCGAAGTTTATGATATGAGTGGTAAACTTATTATCTCTAAGAAAGCAGTTGATGCATCACGCGATTTCGTAATTGAACTTAATGATTCAGTGAAAAGCTCGTATGTTGTAAAAGTGGTTTCTGATAAAGGAGTAATTGTTAACACCAAAATCTTAAAATAATATGAAAACTATCAATAAACTAGTATCAGCTCTTTTTCTTTTTATCGTATCATTTGCGTACGCAGATGAAATTCCTCCCGCGCCAGGTACCGCATCGAAAAATGGTATTGGAGGTGGAGGCCC
This sequence comes from Chryseobacterium endalhagicum, assembly GCF_016745235.1. Lineage (GTDB taxonomy): Bacteria > Bacteroidota > Bacteroidia > Flavobacteriales > Weeksellaceae > Chryseobacterium > Chryseobacterium endalhagicum. The sequence goes on from NZ_JAELVM010000002.1 coordinate 1,170,457, forward strand.
CGGAGCACCGGCATCACCAATTGACATGTATGTTATTCTGCTGTCTGTTGTAGCCATTGCACTTATTTTATTCTATACAAGAAAATTGAAGAGCCAAAAAGCCTAAAATTTTATTAAAATAACATTAAACTCTCTGATTAGTCAGAGAGTTTTTTTATTTTTACTCTATGAAAAAGATATATATATTATCTGCAGTATTAGCTGCATTTTCCCTGCAGGCACAGTTTACGGTTACAGTCCAGACTCCTGCCGAATTTAAAGATCAGGACGCTATTCTATATACATTAAACGGTTCAAAAGATATCATTGCTACCAAAGAGCAAAGCAAGAACAATACGTGGACCTTTAAGTATCCCAGCCATTATATGGGGATGATGAAAGTATATTTTCCGGGTTCAAATAATGCGGTAACTTTTATTTCTGAGAATAAAAATGTAAGCATAAAGCTGGATATTCAGAATAATAAGGTAAAAGATGTAGTATATCTTGACGAAGCCAATGATCTCATGAACAAACAGCAGGAAGGTTCCCAGAAAAAGGAGCTTATTCTTCCGGCGTTGGCGCAGATCAAAGAATACTATAAAGATAACACAGAGTTCGGAAAAGCCCTGAAAGAAGAAATAGGAAGGCTTTCCGGAACAAGCAATGGTATTGATGCTGCACAGCACCCGTTCATTTCTTATTATAATACCAATTACAGTAAGTTTTTATCCAATTCAGCCAATTCAGCGACGCCGGATAAAAAAGTCAGTCAGGATGATATTATCAACTTCCTGGATAAGTCCAATGATATGCTTGAATCATCATCTCTTTTGAGACCTGTCCTGATTTTATTCCTTAATAATGGCGGCAATACAAATGTTGCGGGTTCAGTAGATGCTTTGTTGGACCGTTTAAAAGTTGAAACACCAAGAGGGCAGACTGTTTTGTCTGAACTGATAGATGTTTTTGACGGTTACGGAATGGATGAATTTAAAACCAAATATCTTACCCTTGCCAAAAACCTGAAATGTACCATTAATGAAAGGCTGGCGAGTACGATAAAATCCAATGCGAACGTTGAAATGGGAGCTGCATTTCCTAACATTAAATTCCAGTCTCCGGCCAATACATCTGCCAAGTCATTATACGATGTAAAAGCGGATAAAAAGGTTGTTGTTTTCTGGTCATCCACATGCTCTCACTGTGAAAGCGAACTGCCTCAGCTTCTAGCGAAGTATAATGATTTTAAAGCTAAAAATATCCAGATCGTAGGGCTATCTTTAGATACGGATAAAGCGGCATATACCCAGAAAATTGCTGCGTTCCCTTGGGTCAATGATTCTGAATTAAGAGGATGGAACAGCAGTTATGTAGAAACCTACAATGTTCATGCAACTCCTACGTATTTTATTTTAGATGCTAACAATAAGATTATCAATAAACCAGACCATGTTGGCGATGTTTTGGAATATTTTAAGCTAAAATAATTTTGGTGGTAAACAAATATTTTCTATATTTGCACCACCAAAACGGCGAGGTAGCTCAGTTGGTTAGAGCGCAGGATTCATAACCCTGAGGTCACGGGTTCAATTCCCGTCTTCGCTACAACACAAAGGAAAGTAATACAGATTACTTTCCTTTTTTTATTTTATGAACCCGCCATTACATATTATTACATATTTCAAATTCCTGAATTAAAAACGTATCACTCTAAGTTTTGGTGATCCGCCATTCTGATTTTACATTTCCTTTGAAACCCGATATTAAAATTTTGAATGATAATTAACCTGAGTTCGGGATCATACATTTTTATTTGATAATAAGGTAAGAAAGTTTGAAACCGGAAGAGGGAAGTTATTGAAGTCCAAAGGCAGCAATACACCGCGGTTTTATTAATTTTTTTGAATCCGCTTCAACCAATTTAAAGGCAGCTGTTTAATATTATTGTCTGGAAGTAGCTTCCAGCCTCTAGCCTCTGGCTTCCATCCTTTAATTTCACACAAAAGGGAAAATTACGTAGAAATACGTAACCGTTTTTTCTGTCATATCTATAGATTTGTGATGAACATACAACCTGCTTTTCTAAGCAGTAATGTTCATAAAAAACTTTATAATAACCAGAAATCAAAAAATTAATTCTATGGCTAAGTTTACAAGAAAAAACGCATGGGATCAGAACGGGACTTTTGAAAATCCGGATCTTTTATGGTATGCAAAAGCGGTAGGCGTGATGCAGTCTCGTGCTTTAAATGACGAAAACAGCTGGTGGTTTTTTGCAGCAATGCATGGTGAGCAGATGGGAGGAGAAAAATTTCCGAACTGGAATGTTCTTCCCGGACCTCCAAATGTTCCTACAAGCCCATTGCCTGACCAGAATATTATAGATAAATATTGGAATCAGTGTCAGCATCAGAGCTGGTATTTTGCACCATGGCATCGCGGCTATCTTATTGCCCTTGAAGAACAGATCCGTCAGGCAGTGATCAGCCTGGGTGGTCCTGCGGATTGGGCGCTTCCATACTGGAATTATCTGGGATCCGGTGATCAGTATAAGATCCCGCCGGCTTTCACAGAGAAAACCCTTCCGGACGGAACCCTGAATCCTTTATACGTAACGGCCAGATATGGTCCGAAAAGCGATGGAAACATTTATGTTGAAATTCCGCCACTGTCAGAAGCCTGCCAGGGAAATACAATCTATACGGGAAGCAATTCTGCAACCTCAAAACCCGGCTATGGGGGACCGGAAACCCGGTTTTCACACGATGGAAACGTAAGCGGAAATCTTGAAAGCAATCCTCATAATCTGGTACACGTTCAGGTAGGAGGACATGATGGGCTGATGTCTGATCCGGATTCGGCAGGACTCGATCCTATTTTCTACCTGCATCACTGTAATATAGACAGAATGTGGGCTGCCTGGAATGTCACGAATCATAATCCAATTAACCCGCTTTGGCTTGGAGGGCCGGCCTTGTACGGGGAAAGAGAATTTATAATGCCTTTACCGGATAATAATGCCTGGGTTTATACGCCGGGAGAAATGACCAGTCTGGATAAGCTTGATTATACTTATGATGATCTTGCCCCTACAACAGCTCCGTTAGTGGAAAAAACACTTTCTCAGAGATTAACTAAATTAGGAGCAAAATCTATAGACACCGAAAATTTACAAGAACAAAATATGGATCTGGGAGACAACTCGGAACTTGTTGGTGCCAATGCAGGACAGGTTCAAATAGACGGATCAGGAGCCAAAACCACAGTTCGGCTGGAAAGCAGCTCCTGGAAGAATGTACCAAACAGCCTGATGAAAGCCTCTGTGTCCAATTTACCGGATCAGGTTTATCTTCAGCTGGAAAATGTGAAAGGAACCAGGGATGCCAATATCCTGAATGTTTCAGTGAATCATCAGCTTGCGGGGCATATTTCACTTTTCGGATTGCGGAATGCTTCTGACAAAAATGGTCATAATGGTGGAAACGGGCTTACTTTTATCCTCAATATTACAGATATTATTGATAACCTTTTTATTAATAATGAGCTTGATATTAATTCCCTGGACGTGACGATTCTGCCAGATAGCGTAATGCCTACAGATGAAAAGATCACAGTAGGCCGCGTAAGTATCTATCGTGAAGCTCAGCAGTTATGAAAACCTCGAAAAGGATCAGTTATTCAATAAGCATAACGATTCTTGCGGTAAGTGCTGTGTTCTGGATCATCCTGCTGTTTAATCCGGGAGGGATTATGACGGTCAAGCATTGTCATATGACCCTTCAGGGAGCGTCAAAAGCATCACTTCAAATGATGCTGAAGATGAATCCTGTTTCGGATCTGATGATGGGATGGACGCTTATGGTATTGGCGATGATGCTACCCAAGCTCATTGCTCCGGTTCAGTATATTTATGGCCGCAGTTTTAAAAACCGCCGGTTCTGGTCGGCCCTGCTTTTTATTTTCGGATATACGGCAGTGTGGATCGTGGTTGGATTTTTTATGAATGCATTGATTGTAGGGTTAAATCTGGTAATGCCTAATTCTTTTATTCCTGCAATAGGAGTGGGGATCATTGCTGCTATCTGGCAGTTCTCTCCGGTCAAACAACGCTGTCTGAACCGGGGTCATGATCATATTCCATTGGCTGCTTTTGGCCCGGAAGCCAATCGTGATGCTGTCATGTTCGGAATGATGCACGGAATCTGGTGTGTAGGAGCAGGATGGGCGCTGATGCTCTTTCCTATGCTGCTGCCGGCAGGGCATAACCTGGCGATGATTGTGGTGACTTTCATAATGATCAGTGAACATATGGAACATCCGAGATTTCCCAGATGGCATTTTAGCTTTCGGCTGAAACTGCTGCATATCATCATTGCCCGGACGAGAACCAACCTGAAAACAGCACTGAACTTGAACTGAATACTTTTGTTTTCTACTATATTCTACTTTCACCGTACTTATTGATGAATCTAAATAAGGGTGAGAAACTACCGTACTGAAAAGTGCGGTAGTTTTGTATTTAACCTGATTTCATTTACTGGAGAATTTACGGCTTTATTTTTTTCTTTACCCAAGGGTATTCTGGTTTAAGTATAAACTTTGAAAAATAAAAATGCGTAGAAATACGTAAAGAATTTCAAAGGATAATATCTAGCTTTGAGTATCAGATTTACATTTCAGGTAAGCACAGGAAATATGAATTTCCACTTTACCCATTGAAAACAGACCTTCACTGTACCTTTTAGTACTGATCTATTTTAAGACTGTAATCATTACAGGATTACACCTGCTTCATAAAAACTATACCCTGTTAAAAAAATTAAAGCCATGACAAAATTTGACACCCCTGCCTATCAGGCAGAAAAAGACTTCAAGGATTATCCGGATCTGAAAAACCAGATAGAAAATGCCTGGAGCAATTATGTAAAATACTGCACCGTTAATTCGCAGATGGGAAATCCCTGGTCCAGCACCTATGACCATCCAAGAAGCTGGTATTTCAATCCTCTTGTAACCCCGGTGGTACCCGTTAAGAATAATACCGTTCCCATACAGTGGGGTGCTTTTCCTAACAGAATCAACTATTATTTCACCACTTTGTTTATTGATAGCTTTGGAAAAGCTGATGCTCCGGATAAACTGCATGAACTTGCCGATATCGGCCCTGGTGCTTTCAGTAAAAAATACGGCATTGCACTGGCTGTCGCTAAAAAACCATGTGACCCGACCAATACAGAAACGAAACCATTCGGACCTTCCGGGCCCAGAGGATGGCAGGATGAATATTGTGAATGGGCGGTTACAAGAGATGCAGACGGAGATATCATCGCGGTAGATTTCACCCATGAAAATCCTGAATACTGGTTCCATATGTGGAAAGTGTCTCCCGATATGGTGGTTTCCCTGTATCAGGAAATCCTGAATAACCCAAATGTACAGCAAGAAGATCTTTATCTGCTGGATGAGAATGGTAACCCTGTGATCGTCAGAGAAACCGGACAGCCTGCCTATAACCCGATCAATAAGTGGAATAATGGTCCATCAGCGACAAACGAAGGTGGTGGAGCCGTACATCTTACAAGCCCGCCCAATTCATTAGGAGCCGAGATCTATCTTGGAGCAGCTGCCACCATTTTAAGAGTTGATGATAAAGGAAATGTAATTACAGATCCTAATCAGCTGATCTGTGCAGCACAGTATGGGCAGATCTACAGAAACAGTGACCCGCGAATCGGGCAGAATGTGAATTCTTTGGTGTACAATAATAAGCTGAAAATATCATTAACGAATCCAATTGCATTGTACGGCCAGCTGCCGGATTTCACTCAGTTTAAAATGCCGGATTCAGCGGAAGGATACAAAATAGAAGACTGCTACAAAATTATCAGAGGAACAGATACCAATCCCGGATCTACCTTTTATCCGTTCAATATGATCCTTCATTCCAGATTTGAGGCTCCTGCCGGCGCTAAGTTCAAGCTTAGCGAAATTTCGGTTAAAGGATCACTGATCAGATGGGGTTCCCAGATTGCTGATACCTTCAAAGTACAGCTTGCAGGAACAGGAATTCCCGGAGGTGGAGATACACCTCAGAAATACCCGGCAGTCGGAGATCCGGAAGTTACACTGCCAAGCGTGCAGTATGTTCTGGATAATAACCTGCTTCAGGCCAGTCTTTACAACAGGCTGAATACATTTTCCAATCTGACTTCATGCATTACACAGGTGGAAGCCGGAATCACAACCAGCGGAATTGCTATCCTGACGAGTGATGCGAATAAAGAAACCGGATTTGATTTCGGAGCAGGAATCAGCGTGTCCGTCACCGATTATCAGGATCTGGGGAATGATAATCAGCTGTTCATTGTGGATATAACGGTTCATTCTGCTGCGGTATTGGGAGAAAAACCGCTTGCTTTGTTCAATAATGCATCAGATCCTAAATATTCTATTGCAGGAGTATTGGAAGTGGTCGCACCGGGTTCCCTGCCAAAATTGAACGTTACGCCTAATCATAAACTGCTTTCCGATCAGCAGATCAAGCAGGTTCAAAAAATGTTGAAATGAGAACGCTTTTAATTTCCTTTTTTCTATTGAGTTTAATTGCAATTTCATGTGAATCCGGAAAAAAGGACAAAAAATTAAACTCCAGGGTGGGATTTTCACAGGAGCTGGCAGATTTTGACTGCGGAGCTTTCTGCGATCCCCCTTCCGTGAGCTATCAGCTGCCTGATGATTCTACCTGCGGACACAGTTCTCAGAACGTACTGAACTGTTTTGCATGGAAAAATTTTCTGGCGCTGAACTGGAAAGCTTCAGATCAGAGAGGACTTCCGGATACCACTGCCGTAGCAGCAGATTACGGGATGCCGGGAGATTACAGCCCGACCGTATGGGAGAGTTATTTAAGTATTGATGATGTATTTACCGCCAGCCAGCCGAAAACCTGGAATCTTAAAAGCAAAAACGGCTATATCAAATACATCAATGAGATCAATAAATTTACAGATATCAATGCCACTCTTCCCAAGCCGAAGCTGAGAGCCATGCTGGGAGGAAATGTAGACGAGATCATGCAGGCAAAAGGAGCGTGGCTGACGGATCAGAGTGGGAATATCGTCTGGTATGAGATCAGAATGAACAGCATTGAAAGTGATTTTGTACGGTCAAATAAGCTGTACAATTCCGACAACCTGAATGCTTTTGCAGCAAAAAATCAAGGTGTATGGCTGCCGATGGAATCTATTGAGATCAAAGCTGCTTGGAGAATTATACCGGAGGACCAGCTGGGATCACTGAAGAATTTTTACAAGATTTCTAAAGCGATGGTTCCTGAAATTAAAGGTTTTGATCAAAACAAACAACCGATCTACGGCAAATATTCACCAAAATACCTTGGATTGGTAGGGCTTCATATTATCAGGAAGACGAATCAGTCGCCGCAATTTACATGGATGACGTTTGAACATGTAAACAATGCACCCACAGAAGGGCAGGTAGATCCAGCCGTTAAATATTGCTTTTATAATCCCAAAAGCAAAGACAAACCGAACCAGTCTCCGGTCCCAGGCCAGGATAGTTTAAATACACCGGTTCAGGTAGTCCGTATTGCGGATAATGCGATATCGGCAGACATCCAGCAGCTGAACAAACAGATTCAGAGCATGATCAAAACCAGTAACCCTAAATCGGTATGGCAATATTATCAGCTGGTGAATGTACAGTGGCCGGAAAATCCAATTCAGGATGCGAATAACAATAAAACCGCTCCGCTGATGGATGGAGGCATTACCCCGAATAATATTGCTAATGTTACGATGGAAACCTATATCCAGGAAAAACAGTGCATGGACTGCCACAAGAATGCATCCGTGGGAGCTCAGAAATACCCTACCGATTACAGCTTTATATTTTTAAAGGCTAAACCCGGAAAGTAAGAGATAAAAATTGCTATTTGATTTCATAAAAGAGAAAACCGCAGCTTGTAACAGCCGCGGTTTTCCTGATATGTTTAAGAGTATAGATTAACTCTGATACCCCAGTAATTTCCTGATTTGGTAGAAGAATCTCTCAATAAGACGGAGATCCTGCGTCACGATTTCTGCATTTCCTCTAAGCTCTTTATCAAAAGTAAGGGTTTTGTTGTAGCTTGTTTTTAATCCTTTTGGAAGCACAATATCTACATAATAATTTCCTTTGTCATCAGGAATAAGCGAAATATTCTGAACTTTTCCTTCCACAATTCCATATTCCTGGAAACGGTAATTGTCAAGTTTGATCAGTACTTTCTGACCTGTAGTCACTTTTCCTGAGTTTACGGTAGGAACAGACATTCTGCCTACCAGCTTTTCCTTGTTTGTAGGAAGAATAGAAAGGATAGGCTCTGCCATCTTTACAAACTGATTTTCCCCGAAAAACTGCTGGAAACTGGCCATCCCGTCTGTAGAAGAGATCACAAGATAATTCTGCTCCCATTGTTTTAGTGATTTACGAAGCTGTTCAAAAAGCTGTAAAGTCTGGGAAGAATAGGTGATCTTATCTTTTTCGGTATTAATGGCGGTTCCGCTTTTCGTTTTATTCAGATTGGAAATCCCTTCATCCATCTGCGAGATAGAAATATTAAGGTTTTCAAGATTCTGCTGGGCCTGAAGGAATTTTATTTTTTCATTTTCAAGTTCCACGGAAGCAATCACGCCCTGGTTGAACAATTCCTGGGATCTCTGATAGCTTTTCTTTGATAGTTCATATTTGGCCAATTCAAGGCTTTTCTGCTGTTTTAAGGTGGCAATCCTTACTCTGTATTCAGAGATACTCTGGTTGGCGGCTATATTTTCCGGTGCATACGGCTGAAGCCTTGTGAAAAGTTCTTCATCCTGAAAAGCTTTTGCAAAACTGTTGTAATCTCCCTGCAGTTCTCCAAGTTTAAATCTTGAAGTTGTTGCGATCGGGAAATTTTGCAGCTGTTGGGGAGAAACAGAATCCATCAGTTTCTTCAGTTCCAGAACATCTTTATAATTGGCTGTGGACTGCATAACCATCAATACATCGTTTTTCTTTACCTCCTGATGATCTTTAATGAAGATTTTCTCAATCTTTGAGCTGGTTCTGGCTTCTATTTTTTCAGGCGGATTCTGTGAAGTAACGACAACGGGAGCTGCAACAAATTCCGGATACTTTATGATATAGCTCATCGCAAGGATAAGCAGAAGTATAATTAATATGACACTGTTTCCCCAGCGTATCATCCAATGAGGAGGCTGGGTAAGAATGTCCTGAACGCTTTCAGAGCGGAGTTCTATGTTATCTAAAATATCTTTTGACATCGTATAAAAAAATTAAAATCTATGAAGATTTAATACCATTTCTGGTCATTAAATCTATACAGTTTGCGGAATTGATGCTCTGTGAGCTATTGTACATAATACAATTTTTTGAATATCAGCAACCCTCAAGAAGAAAGTTGCTGATAAGTACATCTTAAGCGTGATATGCTTTCCCGTCCTTATACTCTGCAATTTGCAGGTGAGAAAAAGCTAGGGTGAACACAAGCGGTCATTTTTTCACACCATGCTAAACCACAGTCACATTGAAAAGGAGTTCCTATTTCAGGTGGATTTTCCGGAAAATAATCTCCGCAGATTCTTCCTCCTCCGTTCAATGATCTAAGGTCGGTTCTTGTTAGTTTTTTCAGATTTTTCATAGTAATATAATTTTAGTTATTCCTACTCTGTAAGCTTTTCGGATATCGCTTTATGATTTTGTTTAATTTGTTCAGATTAACTTCCTAATTCCAGCTGATTCTTCACCAGTCTGTAGTATTCTCCTTTTAAAGAGACCAGTTCGGCGTGGTTGCCTTCCTCTACTACTTTACCTTTGTCCAGAACTATAATTTTGTCAGCATGCTTCACCGTTGATAATCTGTGGGCAATAACAATAGCGGTTTTACCTTTAAAGAACTGTTCAAGGTTTTCCATGATCACTTTTTCGTTATTGGCATCCAAAGCTGAAGTTGCTTCATCAAAAAAGATGAATTCAGGAGATTTGTAAACGGCTCTGGCGATGAAAAGCCTTTGCTTCTGGCCGCCGCTGACCCCAACACCTTCGTTTCCGATTTTGGTATTATAGCTCAACGGAAGACTTTCTATGAATTCTTTGATATTGGCGATCTCTACCGCGCGTCTTAATTTGCTTTTGTCCACATGATCTTCTCCTACCGCAATATTATTCGCGATGGTATCATTGAATACATAGCCTTCCTGCATCACCACTCCGCAATGATCTCTCCAGAATCTCGGAGAAATACTTCTCAGCTGCGTATTCCCAAGTTTGATATCTCCGGAATTGGGTTCGTAGAATTTCATCAGAAGTTTTAAAAGGGTAGTTTTTCCACTTCCGCTGGCGCCTACAATAGCTGTAGTCTTCTGATAAGGAATACTGAGACTGAGATCTTCAAATACCGGAACATCAGATCCGATGTATCTGAAAGATATATTACTCACCTCAATATCTTTTTGCGGAATTTCACCCGCATATTGTTCATTAACGTCTTCTTCGTCTTCTTTATCGTGGATTTCTCCTAATCTTTCCAGGGAAATCTTGGCATCCTGAGTCTGCTTAATGAAATCGATAAGCTGCAGCAGCGGACTATTCAACTGCCCGATGATGTACTGTACCGAAAGCATCATCCCCAGGGTAAGGTTTCCGCTCAGTACCAGTTTGGCAGAAAGGAAACTTACCAGAATATCCTTCATCTGGTTAATGAAATTTCCTCCTACAGACTGCCACTGTTCCAGGGAAAGAGATTTTATTCTGATCTTGAATAATTTCACCTGCAGGAATTCCCAGTCCCAGCGTTTCTGCTTTTCTGCGTTATGCATTTTAATCTCCTGCATCCCGTTGATAAGCTCGATAACTTTACTCTGTTCCTGTGAAACCTGAGAGAATCTTTTATAATCCAGCTCTTTTCTTTTATTAAGGAAAAAGCTGATCCATCCGATATACAAGGCCGCTCCCACAAGGTAAACGATAAACAGCCTGTAATCATAAAACAAAAGAACAATACTGAAGATAATCAGGTTGACCAGTGAAAACAGGGTGTTTAAAGAGGAACTTGTCAAAAGCTGCTCAATTCTGTGGTGGTCATTGATCCTCTGCATGATATCACCCGTCATTCTTGTATCGAAAAAGCTTATCGGAAGCCTCATCAGTTTGATAAAGAAGTCAGAGATAATCGAAATATTGATCCTCGCAGAAAGGTGGAGAAGAATCCAGCTCCGGATCACTTCAATACCCATTCTTCCCAGAAACAGCATGATCTGGGCAAGAAGGACTACATAAATGAAGTTGAGATCCTGGTTCTGTATCCCGACGTCTACAATACTCTGGGTAAGGAACGGGAAAATAAGCGAAAGTAAACTTCCTGCCAAAAGTCCTACAGCAAGCTGAATAACAAGCGATTTGTATTTCAGCAGGTATTTGGAGAGGAAAGAGAAGCTGGCCTTACTTTCCGTAGCATCAAATTCTGTCTGGAAAAATGCCGGCGTAGTTTCAAGAATCAGGGCAATCCCTTCTTCCGTATTCTCGTTGGCATTTTCACCGATCCATAATTTGATAAATTCTTCGCGATTATAGGTGATCAGTCCGTAGCTCGGATCTGAAATATAGACTTTATTCTGTTTATCAATTTTATATACAACAACGAAGTGGTTCTTGTTCCAATGTACAATACAAGGGAATGGAACTTCTTCTGCAAGGGTATTAAAATCAATCTGGACTCCAAGGGAACGGAATCCTAAGTTTTCTGATGCATCGCTAAGCCCTAAAAGGCTGCTTCCTTCACGTGTAGTTTCAGAAAGGGTACGAATCTGCTGCAGGGAGATACTTCTGCCGTAATATTTACTTACAATTCTAAGGCAGGTAGGGCCGCAGTCTTTAGCATCCGGCTGTTTATAAAAGGGAAATTTCTTCAAAATTAATACTCATTATAAAATGCCGTCACAACAGGACGACATTTTTGCTTTATTCATTGTGGTCTTTACTGGTCATTGGCTAATAATAGCACCGTTTGCTGTCTGTTTATAACGTTTGTAGAATGTATGAATGTTCTGCAAACTATTTTCATTTACCCGAAAATAGGGTCAATACAAAGAGAAGGCTTGCAACGTGTTCCGCTCATGCACATAGGAGTACATCCTTCCAGACAGATTACTTCCAGACGGTTGTTGCAGTACCATCCGCCCATACCATCACTGACAGGTGCGCCATAACCTCCTGTAATTTGTTTTAAATTTTCTCTTGATACTTTCTTCAAATTGTTCATAGCGGTATTTAGTTTTCTTGTTTTCCTGGTCTTTCAAAGATTTCGGAATCTGTTTTTATTTTTTCCTAAGATAGTGAATTTTTAAATGCTGCAAAGATTTCTTACTGAAAGTCCTCATCTTCCATTAATTCATCAACAAAAAACCAAATATCTTCACGGTCATACTTGTCCGGGAACTGATATCCGTTCAGAATGAAAATCGGGGTAAAGTTCAGTCCGGCGATGCTGTTATCCTTCGTCATTTCAATAAATGGAGTAAGATCTTCCGCTGCAGATGATCCTGATAATGAAACGATTTTGTTTTCATCTTTTGTCTCAAACCACAGTTCAACGGCTTTCAAAAACTCTTTTTGAGGCTTGTTGTGATATATATGATTAAATGCAGACAGTAGTTTGGTGTATTTTTCATCAGCTCTTTCCGGAGAATAGTTGAAACGGATCTGTACGGAAATATCATCCGGATATTTTTCAAGAAGTCCTTCCATGATTTTGTGGCCGTCTTTACAAAAACCGCAATAAGGATTGGATACAATAGATAAACGCAGTTTGGAATCCTTGCTTCCCAATGAAAAAGTTTCTGTGTTCTGAAATTCTATTTTTTCATTTTCTAAAAGCTGGCTTTTGAAAAGTTCGTAGTTTCTTTTAAACCTAAGATTTTTTGCATTTGATTTCTGAAGTGTTTCTTTCTGGGTAAGGATGTTGCTGAAATACAAAACAGCACAAAAGATCAGAATCCATAAAACAGCAGTCAGTAAAAGCATTCCTACGCTAAGTATCGTGTTCTGGAAGAATAGGATGCTCAGCACCAGCTGTCCTGCAAGAATGGAAATGATCAGAAGACAAACCCTGCAGAACGCTTTTTCCACGAAAGCCTGAATGTATAATGAATAGGCAATAGCCAGTACAGAAACGAAGGTGAATCCTTTTACAATATACGCTGTAGCAGGAAGGAAAAGTCCTAAAACAGCAAGTCCGATAAAATAGATTAAGGAAAAATCAGAGAATTTCAACCCTAAAATACTTGTTTTATCCTGTTTGATGATCTTATCACATGAATTGGTCGTCTGTTTTGCTGAAGTATCTCCACAAATACTCCCGATTACCGTAGATGTATTCCCGAATTTCTGGTTGAAAATCTCCATGGAAATATACACCCCAGCCAGAGAAAGAACATTGAAAAGAGCTTCAGGGATGGTTTGTGTGAAGAAAGAATATCCAAGAATAATGGCGAACACAAGATACAGAAGCGGCTGGAAATTAAAAGCGGCCTTATTTTCTGCGTTTTCTGTTTTTTCAAAAAGAAGGACAAAATCTGTGGATTTTTTATGAAGTTCTTCCTTATTAAGTGTTTTGGCTTTTTCCGAATACACTGAATAACCGGCTCCCGATTTCTTTACCAGAGAAAAGGAGTTATCCACGATTGCGATAAATTCTTCCGGCAGTTCATCCCAATATTCCTTATCAAGTTCATAAGCATCATTTTTTACGCCCATAAAGTTTAAAGTATCACTAAAAGCAAGGGCAGAAGGGTAGTTCGGGTGAGAATTGAACTGGAAAGAAAATTCCTGTTTATCGAGTTTTAAGTAGTTAATTAGTTTATCGAAAATCATAGTAATATTTTTAACTAAAATACGCAGATGTTTTAAAAAAACAAGTTTTTTTTCTTTTGTTAGTGATATACTATTGTTAAATACCTGATTTTGTGTAAATATTATTGTGTTTTTTGATTTGTATAGTAAAAAAATAAGTTGATTTGATAATTAAATTGAATGAAAAAGAACTTAATGCGGATACTGTATAGCGTCAGAAAGTTTCTTAAGAAGAACCTTCCACAATGGTAATGACTTTTTCCGGCAATCCACCCTAATATTCTTTATCCAATTCATAAGCATCTTTTCTTAAGACTAAAAAATTAAGAGTATAGCTGAATGCCAAAGCTGAAGGATAATTTGGATGAATTGAACTGGAAATAAAATTCTTGTTTGTCGGGCTTGAAGCAATCTATAAGACGATCGAGATTCGTATGATAATTTTGTGTTTATAAATTATTAGGAAGATAATAATTAATTTTTAAGTAAGTCAAGTTCGATAATATTATTGTCTTTTTTTAAGTCTTCAAGCGCCACATTTTCAAATTGGCGAAAAATTTCATTTCCGGAGTGAAAAACACCGTTAGCATCTGTTTGGTCTGGAAAAGCACCAACTGAACCTGCCATCGGATTTTTTCTGAAATTTTTATAGATTTTTACATATTTTGGATAAGTAATTTTCAGATCTTTAAAATTATTCACGTAAGGATAATTGAAGTCGCCTTTTGTGGCTTTTATTCCTTTTAATTCAAAACTGTGGCTTTTGTGAACATCCTCTATTTTAAGTATCAATCCTGGAAGTCCAAAAAATTTATACGGACCACTTTGTATCGGAATCTCTTTTGCAAACCATGCAATCCACCTTCTGCCTCCAAACTCTGTAGTTGCTTTTTGCACAGCATACCCTAAAATATGATTAAACTCCGCAAGTATATTCCATTTTAAATCTATATTCTGGCTAACTGAATATCTATAAGGTTCAAGAGATGTAATAAATTCAATTTTTTGAGTATTAATATCTCTAACGACTCTATCTTTATTCATTTTTTTGTTAAAAGGCATGGAGAAGATTCCTTTTTTTAAATCTGCATTCATTGTTGAATCTGATTTGTGCTTTTCAAAACTATAGAATTCTGATTTATCATGACCAATATTCAAAACCATTATTTCTTTCTCTAAATTTTTCACGGTAGAATCAGGAATAGATTTGTATTCATAGAAAAATTGTTTGTTTTGACCAAAAATATTAATTGATATAAAAATAAGAATTATGATTTTAGTTGTATTCATTATATTTTTTTATTTAAAACAAAAGGCTGTCAAATGATTATTCAACAGCCCCAATGATTTTTGTCGATTTTAACAAGCTCTTAAAAAATAACCTGATGGACAATTGCTGCCAATACTACATGCACCGCAAGTATATAGATCAGAGCAACATTTATAAGTGCCTTCTCCTTCACTATATTCCTCGTCAACCGTTGATCCTAAACCTTTCAGATTTTTCAATTCTTTTCTTGAAAGCTTTTTTAAATTTTTCATAATAAATTTATTTTCATTTTGTGTCAGTATTGACATTTCAAAACTAAAAATAAATACATCACATATATAAGAAATAATTTGCGATTTTTTGGCAATTTTTTTTGCAATGTTTGAGCATATTTTGCGTATTCTTGCTTTAAACATAAATGATATGATTCAGGAAAAATTAAGAAATCTGAGAAAGCAAAAAGGCTTGTCTCAGGTAATGATGGCAAAAATATTATCAACAGATACTTCCAATTACTCCCGTAAAGAGCGTGGTGAAACCAGAATTCATGACGATGAATGGAGAAAACTTGCGAATGCTTTAGAAGTTCCGGTAGAAATGATAAAAGAGAATGATAATAACTTTACTTCCCTGCATGATAAACAGACATCGAAAGATTCTGAAACAGAGGGAAATGTAAATTATTATATGCCAGGTTTTGTGATTGACAGTTTACGGGAATATATTATTTTACTTAAAGAAGAGAATAATGTATTAAAAAGTAAGTTAGAAGAATTAAAGACTAAAATACGATAATATATTTTTTATAGACTGCTCTAAAATAGACAGTCTTTTTTTTCGAAGAATTTTGAGATAAAAAGTAGTTTTCAAACTGGCAAAATCTGAAAATAAGGAAAATCTCAGGTGTTTTGGAAAAGGATTTTTTTGACGGATAAAATTTGAATTCCTTTTTTTGACTTTTTTACCTCTATTTTGAAAATAACTCTAATTTTTCGATTCAGAAAAAATACGCAAAATAAGAATGTTTTATCTTTAAACAAATGTTTAATTTTATAAGAGTATAATAGGTGAAATAAAATTTAAATGATGAATTTGGAGAGAATTGGTTATTTCGGTGAATTTATAATTCTCAATGGTGAACTCAAAAAAACTTAAAAAATCATAAATTTTTCTTAAAGTTTGAAAAAAGGGTAAAAATGTTTTTGTAGTTATAAAATATATTGTACTTTTACATCGCCTTGAATGAGGGAACAAGTCAAGGTAATAAATTTTTTTTCATCATTTGTGTTTTTAGAATCGTATCGCCTGATACGATTCTTTTTTTTTGTTTATTACTTTTCGTAATTCAAAAGGAGATCAATAAAGTAAGAATAAGTAACCGCACCTTCCTGCTGGTTGCTTTTTAAGAACAGGTTATTCGTAAACCCGAAGAAATCATCCAGCCAGCCCTGATGTCTGAGGATAAAACTTCTTTCATATAACCGGTCTCTTTTCATGGCAGGAGAATAGCCGTTTAGCACAGATTTCACAAATTCCGGATCTTCTTCTACAATAAACCTTAAAAGGCTTTTTAATGTAAAATATTCAGTGCTGTATTTCAGTTCCGGATTTTTAGCACGGATGCCAATCAGGTAGCCTACAAAATTAGCTTCCTGTTCTCTGGCGAAACCAAGCTGGTGAGAGCTTTCATGAGCAGATGTAAAAGGAATCAGAGTGTGGGGAAGCCTGGAGTTATACTGTGCTTCCGCTGTAAAAGGATTGTAGTAACCCAGTATTCCTGTAAAATTCATTACATTTTTAAAAAGGCTGGGTTTAAAAGAATTGATCTGCGGAGCTTTTTTACCGGAGATGTATTTGGGCAAGAGAGCCTGCTGCTGAAGAATTTCCTTCTGGATCGAGGTAAGATCGGTGATTATAAATATTCCGTTTTTATCTTCATGTACAGATGCTCTGGTCGTTTTGCACCGTTCGAGATACCGTAAGGCCAGTTCCTTTGCTCTGCCAATTTCCGGATCTTTCTGGCTTAACAATTTTTTAATAACCGGAGTCTGGAAATACAGCATTCCCCAAAAGATCTGATAGATAAAGTAAAAGATATTAATGGTCATTAAAAGCTTTAAGAGGCCATTATTTCTGCTTTTCTTTCTAAAACATAGAATAATACAGTACAAAAGAAAAACGCCCAATACAATATACATAAGATCTCCAAAGGAAAAGGGAATCCAGCTGAAAAGCAGCTGATGGATTTTTTTCTGCCATTCAAAGAAAAGCTCAAATAAAGAAATCATCACACCCAGCTTCGAGAAGCCATAGAACAAAAGAAATTGGGCAAGTAATACACCTGCCCAAAATCTTTTTTTATATATTGTTTTTCCAGTATTAATGTCCACTGCCTTTTGATATTTTGTCCAGATCAATACCCTGAGATTTTAAGATCCCTGTTACACGGATTGCATAGAACGCAAGATAAGCAAAACAGATAACACCTACTACATAACTCATATGAATAGTCGTTAAATCAGCAATATATCCCTGAATTAAACTTACAATACCTCCACCCATAATCATCATAATCAGTAATCCGGAGCCCTGGTTGGTGTGCTTACCAAGACCGTTGATCGCAAGAGCAAAAATACAAGGCCAAAGCGTAGAACAGAATAGCCCGACACTGGTAAAGGCATACACAGATACCATTCCTGAGGTAAACATTCCGATCAGTAAAGCCGCGATACCCGCTACAGAGAAGATTAAAAGCATTCTTGCCGGGTTTCCTTTACTCATGATATCACAGATGATCATTACAATAATAACAGCGCCGTAAACATAGAACGGAGAAAGGTCGTGCTTGGCAATAGCATTAACCAGTAAGAATACACCAAATGCCAGGTAAGGAGCCAGGAATCTTAAGATCTTTTTGAATCCCGCATTCAGGTCAAAGGCTTCTACAGCACCTGTCCAACGGCCAATCATCAATGAAGCCCAGTACAATGAAATATAAGGAGCCACATCTTTTGTTTCAAAACCTAAGCTTTTTTCCATATAAGCAGGAAGGTTACTCGCTGTAGAAACTTCTACGCCTACATAGACAAAAATCGCGATCATACCCATCACCAATTGAGGGTACTGAAAAGCTGATGTTTTGTGATCTCCCGGAACTGCATCATCCGTATCCTTTGTATTGGTAGGAGTGATGGCCGGAAGAGAGGAGAATTTAAGCATGATGGCTACTAATACGAATGCCGCACCAAGCATAAGATAAGGAATCTTTACACTCTCAATGCTTGCTTCCGTATTGGCTGCCGAAGCAGACCCGAAAATAGCAAATGATACAAGAAGCGGCCCGATGGTCGTTCCCAGGTTGTTAATCCCTCCCGCCATGGTCAGTCTTTGAGATCCTGTTTCAGTAGGACCTACTTCTATGGCCAGTGGATTGGCAACAATCTGCTGTAAAGAGAACCCGAGACCTACAATAAAGAGTCCGGAGATCATTAAAGGAAACGATGCCATATTAGCTGCCGGATAAAACAGTAAAGTTCCAGCCGCAGAAATAAGGAGGCCTAAAATTAAGCCGTTTTTGTAACCTATTTTGTTAATCAAATCCTGTTTCAAACCTTTTGAAACCGCCATATAAATCAGGGAACCTACTGTGTAAGCCACGTAGAAACAGATCTGTACGAGCATACTTTCAGTTTGGGATAATTTAAAGGCTTTTTGGAAAACCGGGATCAGAATATCGTTACTTGCCGCAACGAATCCCCAGAAAAAGAACACAGTAACCAGAGGAATAAACTGTCCCCAATTGGTTTGTTTAGAATAATTTGACATGTTTGTTAAAAATTTCGCAAACAAATATAACTATTTCTTTTAAATAGAGTGTTCCAGCAATGTTTTTTTTATTTCATTATAAGCCTCTGTTTTTAGGTCTCTTGGAGAATCGGAAGGCTGAATGATTCCGTTGAAATATACCTTTACGCGTCCTGGATAGCCTTTTGAGCTGTCGAAAGGGAAAATTTCCTTAAGGCCTATAAAAGTATACACGGCAATCGGGGAGTGGTGTTTTGAAGATAAAGTGAATGCCCCGTCCTTAAATTCGTCCAGGATAATGGAAGTATCATCCGGTACGCCGCCTTCGGGAAATATGGCAATGCTGTTGCCCTCTTCCATTTTTTCAGCGCATCTTCTGTAGACGTCTGCACGGCTTCTCGCACTGCCCCGGTCTACCATCACACATATCCTTTTATATATGGTACCGAAAATCGGGATTTTTACCAATTCCTTTTTACCTACAAAACAAATGGGATGGTGCGGCATCAGGATGCAGGTAAGCATAATATCCATGATGGAGGTATGATTCGAAATGAAAACATACGGCTTGCTTTTATCTTTTTTATCGTCGGAAAGGTGGGTAAGATCATATCTCAGGCCCATACCGTAAAACATTCCGAAACACCAGATACGGATGAATTTGTAAGCGTATTTGTAATGCTTTTTGCTGAATGATAAAATATAGACCGGAATTCCTAAGGTAACCGTTAAGACAAATGCCAGTAGCAGCAGCCAGAATCTCCAGAGGTAATTTAAAATTTTTGTCACTGCTTAACCGTTAAAAATTACTTTCTTTTTTACTGAATAATTAAGAATGGAAACCAGAAGGATCGCCGCGATCTTACTGATCATTTCCGGGCTTAAGGTATAAAAAATTAAATTGATATTGTCCTTAAATATAAAGCTATAGAAAATCTGGAAGAATGCTAAGCTTAATAAGGTAGAAACAAAAGAAACCCCCATGAAATAAACAAATTCTTTTCTTTTGGAGTGTTTTCCTCTTTCAAAAACAAACCAGATGCTCAGGAAGTAATTCGTAATGATCCCACAGCATGTAGAGAAAATATTACTTAAAGGATAATGAATACCGTGAAAATTGGTTTCTCCGGAGAAAAAATGCGGGAGATAGGTACTGAATGCCTTGAAGCTTCCAATTTCTACAATGGCACTGAGCCCGCCGGCTATAATGAAGAACAAAACCTGTTTCTGGCGTATTAGTAATTCTCTCATTCAATATATATGAAAGTGCAAATTTATAATTATATGTTAATAATGTAAGAATAAAAGATTATTTTAAAATGAAATAATTGGGCATCTCATTGATTTACAATTTGATATTGCTTTGTTTAATGGCTGTGGATGCCGGAATGAGACACAAAAGAATATAAAACCCGGCGTCTTTCCGAAATCTTTTATGACATCAAAATGTCCTGAAAATTAATTTATAATGAATATAAAAACAGACCGTCAAAATAAAAATCCCGGTACCATAAAGGGCTGGCGGTGGTTTGAAAAAATCACTGCTGAAATATTGTGATAAGCATATGTTAAACAATGAAAAAAGTTGTTAAATTTTTTTTTTGAATCAAAATAATTTCTAAATTTAGTATTCAGAATGATGTAACCAAAACCTGATAATAAATTCATTTTCAACTTCTTGTGTTGATGGTTTTTTCTATCTTGTAATGTGCGGTATAACGCATACTACCTTAATTTTTACGACCCAACTTATAACAATATTTGTATGAAAAGTCAAAACAAATACAGAAAATTCCAGCTTCAGCAAAAAAATATTGAGGCTCTTGAGAGAGAAAATTCCCGCTTCAAAAGAGTGTATTCAGAGTATGAAAATATGGCAGACGAACTGTGGAATCTTGAAAATTCCACCAACGAACCTGTGCCCGATGATTTTATTAACGCCATCATGCTTCAGAGTTCCTATCTGGAAGACGAAATCGAAGACTGGCTTTTAAAGTTCAACAGTCAAAAAACTGATATAAAACAGTAGAAGCTTCCGTTCTGTTTTTAAACGCTATTTGAAGATAAATTCATAATTTAGCATCCTTAAACTAAAATGTAATATATGGTTGCTATTGTGGATAGTGGTTCTACCAAGTCAGATTGGGTGATCCTTGATGATTTCAAAAAAGTGTTTTTAAAGACAGAAACCATCGGCTTTAATCCCAATTTTATCAACAGAGAACTTATTGTTCCTGAAATAGAAAAAAACAGCAGCCTTATATTGGTTAAAAATTCTATTACGAAGATCTTTTTTTATGGTTCAGGATGCGGTGTGAAAAAAAACTGTGAAACCATAGAAGAAGAATTGAGAAAAATATTCACAAAAGCTGATATGGTGGTGAGAGAAGATCTCATGGCCGCAGCTTATGCTGCCTACAGTGGAAAACCTGCTGTAGTCTGTATTTTGGGAACAGGATCCAATTCATGCTATTTCGACGGTAAAGACATTAAAATAGAACTTCCTTCACTGGGGTTTCTCATGGGCGACGAAGGAAGCGGAAGTGCCATTGGAAAACAGCTGGTGCGAAGATATTTCATGAAAAAACTGCCGGAAGATCTTCATGCAGAATTTGACCGTAATTACGGACTGAAAATAGAAGATGCCTTGAAAAATATGTATCACAGTCCGAGACCTAATGCCTGGCTGGCAGATTTCAACAAATTTGTTATCGAAAGAAAGGATCATCCTTACTTTAAAAATATGGTATATGAAGAAATGAAAAACTTCTTCGAGTATCAGGTTATTCCTTATAAAGAATCAAAAGAAGCCGAGATCAATTTCATCGGCTCTATCGCCTATTATTATGAAGAGACCCTTCGTGCTGTTGCGGAAGAGTTTCATTTAAATGTAGGACACGTTGTTCAGAAACCTATCGAAAGTTTAGTAGACTACCATATTAAGTATATACTTTAATAAAAAACAAAATTCTATGTCAAGTAAAACCCACCGCGACGAAAAGAACTTTAATCAGGCCGCGTTAGATTATCATAAAGCCGAACCTAAAGGAAAGATCGAAGTTATTCCTTCGAAGCCTCACTCTTCTCAAAGAGATTTATCATTGGCATACTCACCAGGTGTGGCAGTTCCTTGTATGGAGATCCACGATAAGCCGGAAACCGTTTACGACTATACAGGAAAAGGAAACCTGGTAGCGGTAATTTCTAACGGAACGGCTGTTTTAGGTCTTGGTGATATCGGAGCAGAAGCTTCAAAACCGGTAATGGAAGGAAAAGGTCTTTTATTCAAGATCTTTGCAGATATCAATGTTTTTGATATTGAAATCAATGAAAAGGATCCGGACAAATTTATCCAGATTGTAAAAGGGATTGCGCCTACATTCGGAGGAATCAACCTTGAAGATATTAAAGCACCTGAAGCATTTTATATTGAACAGAAGCTTAAAGAAGAGCTTGATATTCCTTTGATGCATGATGATCAGCACGGTACAGCCATTATTTCTGCTGCTGCCCTGATCAATGCTTTGCAGATTGCAGATAAGAACATCGGAGAAGTAAAAATGGTTGTGAACGGAGCAGGAGCTGCTGCGATTGCCTGTACCAACTTGTATATTTCTTTAGGACTGAAGAGAGAAAATGTCCTGATGTGCGACAGTAAAGGAGTAATCAATCATAAAAGAGAGAATCTTACCCCTGAAAAAATAGACTTTATTGCCAATACCGATATCGAGACGCTGGAAGATGCCGTAAAAGGTTCAGATGTTTTCATTGGTTTATCCAAAGGAAATGTAATGACGCCTGAAATGCTTTCCGGCATGAATGAAAATCCTATCGTTTTTGCATTGGCCAATCCGGACCCTGAGATTGCTTACGACCTTGCCCTTGAAACCCGCAAAGACGTGATCATGGCAACCGGAAGAAGTGACTATCCTAACCAGGTGAACAATGTACTGGGATTCCCTTACATTTTCCGTGGTGCTCTGGATGTTCAGGCCACTGGTATTAATGAAGAAATGAAGCTGGCTGCCGTACACGCTATCGCAGATCTTGCCAAAGAACCGGTGCCGGAAGCGGTAATCCTGGCATATAATGTTCAGAATTTACAGTTTGGAAGAGAATATTTCATTCCGAAACCATTTGATAACAGACTGATCACCAAAGTATCCAGTGCCGTAGCAAAAGCAGCTATTGAAAGCGGTATTGCCGGAAAAGCTATCGCAGATTTCGATGAGTACGAAAATCAGCTGCTGGACAGAATGGGAAGAGACGAGAAGCTGGTAAGAATGATGCAGAGCCGTGCCAAGTCTAATCCGAAGAGAATCACATTAGGAAATGCTGAAGAATATAATGTATTGAAAGCAGCACAGATTCTTTACGAAGAAGGAATTGCTTTCCCGAGTCTTTTAGGGGATAAAAAATACATCAAAGAGCAGATGGAGCGTTTCGGAATCAATCTGGATGTTCCGATTATTGATCCAAGTGATGACGATCAGAAAGAAAACAGAAAAAGATACAGAGAAACCCTTTGGAAACTTCGTCAGAGAAAAGGGATGAACGAGTACAAAGCGAAAAGATATGTGCGCCAGAGAGATTATTTCGGTCCATTGATGTTAAGACATGGAGATACGGACGGGTTGATCGTTGGTTTTTCTAAAAACTATACGTCAGTGCTTCGTCCTGTTTTGGAAGTGATTGAAAAAGATAAAGGCGTAGATAAAGTAGCGGCTATGATGATGATCCTTTCAGAAAAGAAGCCTATTTTCTTTGCGGATACTTCCATCAACCAGAATCCTACGGCAGAAGACCTTGTGAATATTGCTAAAATGGCAGAGATCACCGTGAAATCTTTTGCTATAGAACCTAGAATTGCCATGCTTGGTTTCGAAAACTTTGCAGCCATTTCCGATACTTCCAAAAAAGTAGCCAAAGCAGTAAGCATCCTTCATGAGAAATATCCTAAAATGGTAGTGGATGGTGAAATCCAGCCGGATTTTGCGATGAATGCAGACCATTTAAGTGATTATCCATTCTCAAAACTGGGAACCACACCTGCCAATACCTTCATTTTCCCGAATCTTGAAAGTGCCAACCTTTCTTATAAGATCATCAGAGGAATGAAAGTAGCCCAGGTAATAGGGCCAATCCTGATGGGACTGAAGCAGCCGGTACACGTTTTACAGATGCGTTCAAGCGTAGATGAAATTGTAAACCTGGCTACTGTAGCGGTCCTTGACGCTCAGAGAAGAGAGAAGAAATAAACAGTTATCTGTTATATATAATAGAAAAGGCCGTTTTTACAACTGTAAAAACGGCCTTTTCTATGTTTTGTCTCTGAGCTTTCCCCCGGAGGTGTAGTTTTTTAATGATAAATTGGTTTTGGTGATCTTACTTCGTGCTAAGACTGAGATCAGCTTGCTTCAGAATTTTTCAGTTTATTGTTCTCTTCTATGAGATCCCTGTTTTCCTGCTCCAGTTTTTCGATGTATTTTTTTTGGGTTTCCAGAATAAAAGTGGGAATATTAGCGTAGCCCATATGATCCGAAGGAATGATTCCCGGATGGGAAGATGGTTTCACACCATGACCTCTTATATCTCCAGGCGAAACACCAAGTGCCCTGGCCAGTTTTTCCCATTCATCGTGATAAATTTTTACTTCCCCTCTTTCCTTGCGGGAATAGTTTGAAGCATCTGTACCTAATATTTTCCCCATCTGCACTTGTGAGAAACCCAGTTGCTTTCTCAGTTTTTTTAATCTTTCGTGTGTCTCCATTCTTAATGTTTTATACAAATGTGCAGATTTTAAGAATTATTTACAAGGAATTTGCATAAAAAATGCATATTATTTCTTTATCATGTGATTTGTTTGTTTGTATATTGTACCTGTCAATAGTGACCAAAATTAAACTAAATTTTAACTTATGAAAAAATTAGAAAACCTAAGAGGAAAAAAATTGGGTAACATGAAAAGCATTCTTGCCGGGCAAAAAGGATTAGAGTCAGGAGTTGGTCTTACAGGTCCATGTGGTGGAACTGGTACAGACAGTGATCCGCACGTATTGGAAACGCTTACACTGATCAAAGGTGGAGGTGGTACTAATGACGGATGTGACTAGTCACCTGATTTTTAAGGAAAAAAAATTAAAGACTCTTTATACTCTAAAGAGTCTTCCTTTATCTATTAATCTGCAAAAAAAATATGATTCTGATTTTATCAACCCCGAATGATGATGATTCCAATATCGTCATGGAGCATCTTACCATGCTTGGGGAAAAATTTATAAGAATAAATGATCTGGATTTATTCAATGGAAATACAAAAATGCACTACGAACTGTCACCGGAACCTAAACTCTTTGTAGAAAATATTTTTTTTGGAAGGATAGACTTATCAGATATAAAATGCGTGTGGTACAGAAAATTCGGCTTCTTTGATAAATTCAAAAAAAAGTTCAGAGGCGAAACGAATGTGGAAATGCTGGAATATCTGAAACTGGAATATACAGCTACATTAGATCTCTTTTTTGATTTTCTGAAGGACAAAAAATGGCTTAATAATTATATAAGCGTCAAAAAATTAAATAAAATAAGTATGCTTATCGCTTCTCAGAAAATAGGTTTAAGCATCCCAAAAACCAATATCACCAATCATACAGATTCATTAAACCAGGATGAATCCTACATCACCAAATCCATAAAAGACGGAACCGTAATTGACGTAGGAGAAAAGACCTTCTTTTTTCTGACCAAAGAAGTGAATTCTAAGACCATGGCCCGCTATGACCATTTCTTTCCAAGCTTATTTCAGGAAAAAATAAACAAAGAATATGAGCTCCGGATTTTTCATTTAAATGGAAAAAACTATCCCATGGCCATTTTTTCCCAAAGGGACAGGCAGACGGGAGTGGATTACAGGCATTACAACTACAGCAAACCGAACAGGATGATTCCTTATGCTTTACCGAAAGATATAGATGAAAAGATATGCCGCCTGATGAAAGATCTGGGTCTGGATACAGGATCACTGGATATCATAAAAGGGACGGACGGGGAGTATTATTTTTTGGAAGTAAACCCTTCGGGGCAGTTCAGAATGACAGCGCTGCCATGTAATTATAACCTTCATTATGAGGTGGCATGCACTTTAAAAAAAATGAATACATGAAAAAAACATTATTAAAAGAAATTGGATATGAGAAAAAGAAAGAGCTGCTTCCGGTCATTTTTTCTCACACAGAACCTATGGATATCAAAAAAATAAAAAGAGACCGTCCGTTCAGAATGGTTGATACCGCTATTCATCAGTCAGAAATCTATTGTTTAAGAATATATAAAGATGGAATCAACATATCTACAGAATAATAAGGAAAAATATATCCACGTATTTTCATGCTG
Organism: Chryseobacterium endalhagicum; assembly: GCF_016745235.1. Classification (GTDB taxonomy): domain Bacteria; phylum Bacteroidota; class Bacteroidia; order Flavobacteriales; family Weeksellaceae; genus Chryseobacterium; species Chryseobacterium endalhagicum. Next base: position 1,196,813 of record NZ_JAELVM010000002.1, read on the forward strand.
TGTCCCTGTTAAAGGCCATGAAAGAGGTGCCATCTATGATCTTCAGAGAGAGGAAATTGAACTGGTGCCCAATACAATGATCGATTTTCTGGATTATATAAAAAATAGAAAATTAAGCGATGTCCTGAAAGAATTTGAATCTGATAAGATCGCTAAACAATATCTTGGTTTTTTGGAAAAGAACGAATTTGTTTTTTATTCAAACACTGTTTTTTTCCCGGAGCTTGAGGAAAAAAGCATCAATGAAGATACTTCAACGATTCAGTTTATGACCATTATGCTGTCCGGTTTCATCAGTGAACATCTGGATACAATCATCAGAAACATCAGTGCGCTGGGAGTGAAAAGACTGCATTTTCATATCAATGATCAGAACTGCATGGAAAAAATACATCATATTCTGGATATCCTGGTACATTCAAGAGTTACGAATGTCTCGTTTTCAATTCCCCATCAGAAAATTAATAAAAAACTATACGGCAACAACCGCTTAAAGACCTTATATTTATTCAATGCTCCTAAAGAAAAAATAGAGAGTAATAATGAAGTGACTACGATCTCTATAAAGATTAGTGATGCTGCCATGTTTCTGCCTAAATTCAGTATTAAAACAGTAGATATTAATTCCTCTGCATACAATATTGCAAGAAATTATAACCTGTCATTATACAAAACAGTATTCGTGGATGAACTTGGGAACATTAAATTGAATATAAATGATCAGCTGAGCTACGGAAATATTACGGATTCACTTGAAGAAATAAAAAACAAAACGGTCCGGGACCTTTCCGGGATCTGGAATATTAAAAAAGAGGAGATTGCGCCATGCAATATCTGTGAATTCAGATTATGCTGTTCAGCAGCGTATATCCCTTATAAAACTGACAAAGGGTATGCTGTGGACTGTAATTATAATCCCTATCAGGCAGAATTAAACTAGATAAAAAATGAATAAAAAACTGATTTCATGGTTAGGATTGATCCTTCTGAGCTTTATGATACAGAGCTGTAAGAATTATTACTATCTGAAACATACGCCGGCGGTTGATAATGAAGATCGGAACCCGGTTTATGATCTGAAATTCGGTAAAGAAAGTATGCAGTTTACGACTTTCGCCGATTATCAGGTGAATATGATTAATAAGAAATATATTTTCTTTGCCACAAAAGACGTTAACCAGGTTCTTAAAACAAACTTCAGCAAGCCTTTCACGGAACAGTTCATGTTTATGTATACCAAAATGAGCATTTACAACAATCTCCTTGGTTTCTACTACGAAGGCGCATCATTGGAAGAGGTGAAGCAGGCTTACGGCAGAAATCCGGATGCAGATATGGGAAATGGAGTTTTGTATGCCTATGATTCCGGAAAATTCCATGTTGTGGATATTTACAAAAAAACGGATAATGGGGTGATAAGGTTTATTAATATGAGCAATCCTGATGAAAAAGATCCCCCAAATAAAAAATTCCACCTTGAAATTCGAAATCTTTTCTTTGGACTGAACAGGCAACTGTGGGAGAAAAATGCGGATGGCTTTTAATATCCTGTAAAAGAAATTGATATGGTTGAAAGCATCAGCAACATTCTGAAATATCTTCAGAAGAAAAATATTCACCTGGACAGAAAAGAATTTTCATTCCAGATCAATTCCCATCCCGCATTTCCGAGCCTGCTTTCCATAGTGAGCGCTCTGAACGTGAACTATGTCTCCAACTTCGCAGTAGAAATAGATAACTCCGAGATAGATGAACTGCCGGATGATTTCATGACCTTCATAACTGTTGCAGATAACGAACAGGAACTTGCTTTTGTTGAAAAAACGAATCAGGACTTTCTGATCAATGGAAAATATAAAGTGAATGAAAAAGACTTTCTTTCAAGCTGGAATAATATCGTTGTTTTGATTGATGAAGACCAGTCGGCACTTAAAAAAAAGGCAGACGGAAGGTATAAACTTTTGCTGGCCGGGATTTTTGTTTTGATTGTACTGATCTATATCTATTTTCAAATCAGCCTGCATTCATTTATCTTTCTCTTTTTATCATTGTGCGGCTTTTTTCTTGCGGTGGTTTCATTAAGAAAAGTATTTGGAATAGAAAGCCCGGTGGTAGATAAAGTCTGCTCCGGCACGTATACCGACTGCTCGCTTTCGGGTGATAAAACAACAGGCTTTGTTTCACACTTTGGAAACTTTAGCCTCGTTTACTTTTTAGTAAATGTCATAAGTCTTCTGTTTCTTTGTAATAGCGGGAGCGAGGCTGTTTTTTTTACCATCCAGAAAACATTGCTCATCATTATTCTTCCTGTCATAGGATATTCCCTTTTTTATCAGCTGTTCAAAATTAAAAAAGTATGCCCTTTATGCATTGGAATCATCATTATTCTGCTTTTACAAACCTATATTTTACTGATGTGATATGAATTTGGAACCTTTTATCCCTTTCGTTTTATATGGTATTTTCTATCTTGCTGTTTTAATCTTATGGTGGCAGATCAGGAATTATTTAAAGCAAAAGGAAGAACTGAAAACCCAGCTTATAAGAAAAAACAGAACGGTCCGGAACTACGAGGTCTTTATTAATACCTTAAACACACAGGAGAAAATAGAACTGCCGGAGCCGGTAATGATCCTGGGAAACGAAGAAAGTGATCTGGAACTGACCATTTTTACCAGTCTTTACTGTGAAATGTGTCAGGAGATCTGCGAAACGGTGAACAAAATTATCTTTGCTTATGAAGAAGAAATAAAGATAAATATCTTTTTCAAAAAACAGCCCGGGGAAGATAAAAACCGTTTTCTGTATATACTGCACAATATTTTTCTGGTTCAGGGAACTCAAGAGTTTTTAAAAGCTCTGAATTTTTGGTTTGAAAATAAAAATCTTGCGCCGTGGACCATCACTGCAGCATATAATATGGAGGAAAACAGTAAGAAATTCACGTCCTCCAATGAATGGTTTGCCCAAAACAATATTATGGCGACCCCTTCTGTTTTTATAAACGGGCACATCTTTCCCCATGAATTTGAAAAAGAAGACTTATATTACCACATAGAAGGAATTATTGAAAATAAAGAATAAAATGAGGCACTGTAAAAAAGTAATAACATTTGTGTTTTTCTTCGTCATTCAGAATATATATTCTCAGGATATGAGAATAAATTATGACATGATTTATAAAGAAGATTCCCTGAGTACAGAAACTGCTGCCAAGAAAATGGTGCTGCTGGTTCAGAATGGAGAATCAAAGTTTTTTACCGAAAAACAATATGAGGTAGATTCTCTCAGAGCTTCGGGATTTAAAGGATTTGCTGTAGGAGACCCCGGCTTTTATGTCATCAAAAATAAACAGAACACAAGCTCAAAATACTATTTTCTGCTTCGGGACGTTTACAGAATCACCGAGCCTGTACAACTGAACTGGAAAATAGAAAAAGAAACGGCTAAAAAATACGGCTACACCTGCCAGAAAGCCACTGTAGATTATAAAGGCAGAAAATGGGAGGCGTGGTTCACTCAGGAGATCCCCGTTCAGGAAGGTCCGTACATTTTTAAAGGCCTGCCGGGTCTCATTGTCTATATGAAAGATGCTGCAGGTTCCTATGAATTTTCCTTTACAGCCCTTAAAAAAAGCTTTTATAAAATGGAACTGGAGAATATCAGTCCAAAACCTCTGGACATTTCTGTAGCCAATCTCAAAAAGGTTTTTATAGACTATTATAATGATCCGTTCAGGGAAATGAAGTCCGGAAATGTGAAGGCGAAATTCAAGGATGAGAAAGGAAATGACATAGTGCCGGATTTTAAAGAAATGACAAAAAATCAGCAGAATTCGCTCAAAAAAAATAACAATCCGATAGAATTGTCAGAGGCAATTAAATATCCATAACGATTAAAAGTAATTTATTTTAACCTTCAATGCTGATGTTGAAGGTTTAATTTTTATATTTGGGAGTTTTAAAAATTAATAATGATATTTTCCTTACAAGGTAGCGTTCAAGAACTTACGCCTGCCTACGCAGTAATCAATGTACAAGGAGTTGGTTACTATGTAGGTATCAGTTTGATGACCTCCCAGGCCCTGGCCCTGAATAAGCCGGCATTCTTATTTACTCAGCAGATCATTCGCGAAGATGCTCATCTTCTCTTTGGATTTAACACTCGTTCAGAAAAAGAAATGTTCAATCTGTTAATAAGCGTTAACGGAGTTGGAGCAGTTTCAGCACTTATACTGCTATCCACTTTAAGCCTTGAAGAGATCGCTTCGGCTATCCTTTCCAAGAACAGCGCACTCATTCAAAAAGCAAAGGGAATAGGTGCCAAAACTGCAGAGAGAATCATCGTGGATTTGAAGGATAAAGTCCAAAAATTCAGCGTTGGAGAGGAAAATATTTCTGCTTTTGTGGATAATAAAGTCAAGGAAGAATCGTTATCTGCATTAGAAGTTTTAGGAATCCCGAAACGAATGAGCGAGAAGATTGCAGACAGAATGATGAAACAGAATCCGGAGATTTCCGTAGAAGAATTGGTAAAACAAATTTTAAAAAACATTTAACATTTGGTGGCGAATAACAAGCATCTCAAAATACTATTGTTCCTGTCGTTCCTATGTATGTCAGTAAATACCTTTGCCCAGCAGGTACGGGATACTGCCATCATAAAGAAAGATTACAAACTGGCCGACCCCACGAGGTATGAGGCCTTTTATGACATCAAAACAGGAATGTATTACGTGTATCCCAAAATTGGAAATACATTCACAGGACCTCCCACTGCGATGTCTCCTGAAGAGTATAAAGAATTTATGCTCGCAACCCAGTCAAGAGCTTATTATAAGGAAAAATCTGATAAATACAACCTTCTTTTCAGAAGAGACAGATCTGACGCCCGGAAGAAAGGGCTTATTCCGTCTCTGATGATCAACAACAGGCTGTTTGAAACCATCTTCGGAAGCAATAAAATTGAGATCATTCCTTCAGGATATGCCTCACTGGATTTTGCAGGACTGTATCAGAAGATTGATAACCCGCTTATCCTTCCTCAGAACAGAACCAGCTTCACCTTTGATATCGATCAGAGAATACAGCTCGGTTTATTGGGAAAAGTAGGGGAAAACCTTCAGCTAAAAGCCAATTACGATACCCAGAGCGGTTTTGCATTTGAAAACAGAATGAACCTCGTATGGCAGGCAAAAGGAAGCTGGAAAGACCTTCAGACCAAAGGTTTGGGCGAGGTAGATAAACCAAGCGCAGGAGGAGAAGATAAAATCATTAAAAGAATAGAATTCGGTAACGTGAACATGCCGCTTTCTACCAGCCTTATCCGTGGCTCACAGTCATTGTTTGGGGTGAAAACGGAATTCCAGCTAGGAAAGACCTACGGAACAGTAGTTCTCTCCCAGCAGCAGGGGGAAGCCAGAAACATTGTCGTACAGGGTGGTGGGGTGATGAATAACTTTAAAGTTAATGCTATTGACTACGAAGATAACCAGCACTTCTTCCTGGGACATTACTTCCTGGACCGTTATGACAATTCATTACTTAATTATCCACAGATCAATTCCACGGTCAACATCACCAGATTGGAAGTCTGGGTATTGGATCAGGGGAACAGTAACCTGGCTTACCAGAAAAGTATTGTTGGGATCAGGGATCTTGGGGAAGGAGCTGCCGGACTGCCGGATAACTCCCAGAACGGATTGTACCAGTCTATTAATGCGGCTATCGGACCGAGAGAAGCCGGTAAAAATTATGCTACAACCTTTCAGGGACAGATGTTCCCGGGAAGTACACAGCCGTATGATAACGGTGAACAGTTCATCTTTAATACAAAAGCAAGAAGGCTGAATACCAATGAGTATACATTGCAGCCTCAGTTAGGATATATTTCATTAAACCAGAAGCTGAACGAGAACCAGCTTTTAGCCGTTTCTTACTCTTATACGGACGGAACCAATAAAGTGTATAAAGTAGGGGAATTCTCCGAAGAAAGTCCGGTATTGGTAACTAAAGTTCTTAGAGTAAACAACAAAGTGAATACCCAGTCTCCGATGTGGGACCTGATGATGAAGAACATCTATTCTTTGGATGCAGGCCAGGTAGCGCAGGACGGGTTTATTCTTAATGTTTTCTACAGAGATCCTAAAACCGGAGGTAAAGTAAATTATCTTCCGGGTACTTCTGTTCAGGATAAAAACTTATTGAAATTATTCAATTGGGACCGTCTGAATATGAACGGTGATATCCAGGCCAGCAGCGGGGTAATGGGAGACGGTATCTTTGACTTTGTCAACGGAATCACCATCCGCCCGGAAACAGGAAGGATCATCTTTACCAAAGTAAAACCTTTCGGAGCCTTTATGCAGAGTCAGGTAGGGAGTAATGATCCGCAGTTTGTCTTCAACGATCTGTATACGCAGCAGAAACAGGTGGCTTCTGCCAGTAACCTTGCACAGCGTTACACCATCGAAGGACGTTATAAAGGAACACAGGGGCAGGGAATTTCTCTTGGAGCTGTAAACGTACCGCAGGGATCTGTAAAAGTGTCTGCAAACGGTGTTCAGCTGACGGAGGGAGTAGATTATACCGTAGATTATATGCTTGGAACGGTAACGATTATCAATGAAAACGTTAAACAGTCCGGACAGGCGATCAATATCTCATTAGAAAACCAGCTGACATTTAATACCCAGAGAAAAAGATTCTTAGGTTTAAATCTAGAAAGAAGATTCAGCGAAAACTTTATATTGGGTGGAACCGTTGTCAACTATTCCGAATCTCCGCTTACCCAAAAGGTAAACTATGGCCAGGAAGCAGTGAACAATACCATGGCCGGGATCAATATGATGTACAACAATCAGGTTCCTTTCCTGACGAGATTGACCGATAAGATTCCATTTGTAAATACCGAAGCACCATCCAACCTGAACTTTAAAATGGAAGCAGCCTATTTGCTTCCGGGCCTTAACAAAGGAACAAATGATCAGTCCTACGTTGACGACTTCGAACAGACTACTTCTAAAATATCATTAAAAGAACCGGCAGCATGGAGCTTAGCTTCAAGACCGGAGAAAAACCTTGCCGCACCATTCAATGGGGCACCGGCTGACGATGCTACAACAAGTGGTTACGGAAGAGGTCTTCTTTCATGGTATAACATTGACCCGAGATTCTGGGGAGTAGGCGGAAGAGCGCCTGCGGGAATTACGGCACAATCCGTTTCCAATCACGCATCCAGAAGGGTTCAGTACTCTGAAATTTATAATAACAGAGATTTTGTAGCGGGTGAACAGACTTTCACCAATACTTTAGACATATCTTATTATCCTCAGGAAAAAGGTCCATATAACGTCAATCCAGGCTCTGAAGCTGCCTCTTCAAGATGGGCGGGGATCATGAGACCGGTGAGTGTTTCCAACTTCGTGAATTCAAATATTGAATACGTTGAATTCTGGATGATGGACCCTTATGCGGATGGAAATACTTTGGGAGACAGAGCGAGGCTTTTGCTTCAGTTAGGAAACGTGTCGGAAGACATTCTGAAAGACGGAAAGATGCAGTATGAAAACGGTCTTCCAACACCAGGTGCACCTTCTACAACAACGACATCTAATTGGGGAATACAGCCAAAACAGCCACCTATCCTCTATGCATTCTCCAGTGAAGGAGATGACAGAAGAGCTCAGGACTCTGGATATGATGGTTTAAGCTCCGATCAGGAAGCGATGAGATTCGGGAATACATTCGTAAACCCGGTGACCAACCTTGCTGACCCTGCAGTAGATGACTTCGTATTCTTTATGTCTGATAAATTTACAGGCGGCCAGGCAGCGTCTCTTGTTCAGAGATATAAATATTTCAGAAATCCGGAAGGAAACTCTCAGGCCAATTCACTGGAAGTGGCATCGCAGACTCCGGACGCAGAAGATATCAACAAGGATTATAACCTTGACCAGACAGAAAGCTACAACGAATATATTGTTAGACTTGATAGACCAAACCTTGTATTAGGAAAGAACAATATTGTGGATGAAAAAATTGTAAAGGCTACTTTCCAGAACGGACAGACTTCAGATGTAAAATGGTTCCTGTTCAGAATTCCGGTTTCAAAATATGCAGAGCCTGAAGCAGAAGGTGAAAAAAATCCATCAGTTCTTAACAACGTAAGGTTTGCAAGATTAATGATGACCGGGTTTGAAAATACATCCACTTTAAGATTCGGGACCATGGACCTTGTAAGATCTGACTGGAGAAAATATCCTAAAAATATTGCAGTATTTTCACAACCTATAGCAGATCCGGCTACTACTGAAGGAGGTCTGGAAGTGAATACCACCAATCTTGAAGTTGGAAGTGTAAATATTGAAGAAAATGCACTGAATCAACCACCATATGTATTGCCTCCGGGTATTGACAGACAAGTGTTAAGCGGAAATGCTGGTGCACAGAGACAAAACGAGGCATCCCTGTATATGAAAGTAAACGATCTTGTAAGCGGTGAGGCAAGGGGGGTATTCAAGAATACAACTCTGGATATGAGAAGATATAAAAAACTAAAACTTTTTGTACATGCTCATAACCCGAACATCAGAGAACCTGGGGCAGGTGATATAGATCGTAAAACTAAATTCTTTATCCGTTTCGGTAGTGACGCTACAGACAACTATTATGAGTATGAAGCTTCCCTGAAGTTAACTGAAGGTACAGCGACTGCACCAATGGACATCTGGCCGTTTGAAAATGAAGTTGATTTGGAAATCCAGAATTTGGTAGATGCTAAAATAAGAAGAGATAAAAACAGCCCAGATAAAATAGCACAGAGAATAATGGATCCGAACTTTGAACTTGGACCCAATTTTAAAAGAATATATATCAAAGGCCGTCCAAGTTTAGGGAACGTGACTACCATTATGATCGGTATCAGAAACGGTAACGAAAGGGGAGATCCACAGACTTCTCTTAACCGGATTCTTTGGGTAAACGAAATCCGTCTTTCCGAAATTGAAAATGACGGCGGTTATGCAGGAAATGCAAGTTTAAACTTTAACCTTGGAGATTTTGCGACCATCAATACGAATGCATCGTATACCTCAGTAGGTTTTGGAAATATAGATTCAAAACCGGCGGAAAGAAATCAGTCTACACAGTCAGCGTTCAGTATCAATACAGCGGTGAATGTAGATAAATTCCTTCCTGAAAAAAGTGGAATGAAGATTCCTTTAAACTATTCTTATTCACAAACGATTGAGGATCCGAAATACAATCCTCTGGATACCGATGTGGAGTTCAGCAAAGCTGCCAATAAAGAACAGCTGAAGAAAGTAGCAAGAACTTACACACAGCAGAGAAGCATCGGGGTGGTGAACATGCATAAAGAAAGAATGAACCCTAATAAGAAACCTAAATTTTATGATATTGAGAACGTTTCTGTAACAGCGGTTTATAACGATGACTATTTCAGAGACATCTATACCTCTAAAAACTACAGACAATATCTGAGAGGGTATGTAGATTATAACTATACATTCAAGCCGTGGGTAATTAAGCCTTTCAACAAAATGATCAGCGATACGGCGAAATCTGCGAAGTATCTGAAATGGGTGAAAGAATTCAATTTCAATCCTGTTCCTACAAGGCTATCTTTCAGAACGGAAATAGACAGGAATTACAATGAGCTTGAATTCCGGAATGTGGAAGCAATCCTTAGCGGAAATACGGGCGACAGTTTTGCGGCTATTAAAAACAGAAACTTCTTCTTCGGATGGCAGTATGGTTTAGGATTCAACTTTACAAAATCATTAAAGCTTGAAATCAATTCTGCCACAAGAACCCTTAACGATAATGTAGATGTTAATGGGATGAATGATAAATCCATCTTTGGAAACGTATTCAGAGCGGGTAGACCGGTATTGTACAACCACAGGGTACAGGTGAACTACAAACTTCCGTTCCAGTATCTTCCGTATCTGGATTTCATTGATGCAGAAGTTGGTTATGGACTTACCTACAACTGGAATGCAAGATCTACGGCACTCCTTTCAAGTCCGGAAGGAAGCTTAGGTTCAGTAGGACAGAATACAAACGTGATTCAGGCTACAGCTACGGCAGATATTCCGAAGTTCTTCGGGCAGTTTAAATATTTCAAAAATATCTCCGCAAAACTGCAGAAGCGTAAGCAGGAAATAGATTCCCTGAATAATGTATACACTCAGCAGTGGGAGAAGAAAAGATACAGATACAAGAAGTACAAATTCAAGAATAGACTAACGGTGCTTCAGAGTACAGCTTTCTTACTGACATCATTCAAACAGCTGGATATTAATTATTCTGAAAATAACGGAACTGTGCTTCCTGGATTACTTTCAGCACCAAATATGTATGGCTACGGACAGACATTGGGTGGTCCTACCATCGGATTCCTTTTCGGATCGCAGGCTGATATCAGAAGAACCGTACTCGAAAACGGATGGGTGAGTGATTCGCCTTATATGACGGACCCTTATATCAAGATGTCCACCAGGGAATTGAGGGCCAATCTACAGATCGTTCCGATGAATGATTTCAGGATCGACCTGAGCGCCCTGCATAATTATAACCGAAACTTCTCTCAGACCGGATTCAATAACCGGAATAATCTGGGAACAGCCAATCATGATTATGCATTTGCAAATGACCAGGTGACCTATTCCAATTCTGTGATGCTTCTTAAAACATCGTTCAAAGAAACCCAGGCTGTTTATCAGGCCATCAGGGAAAATGCAATGGCCCTTTCCCAGCAGTTGGGTATGGGAGAAGTCCTGAATAGTGACGGATTTGCAGATCATTACAGTATTGCGAATGCCTATGTATTGATTCCTGCGTTCAGAGCTGCAGTAGAAGGGAAGTCTGTTAAGCAGATGGGTAATGCCAGAAAAGCCGGACTGCCTATTCCAAACTGGAAGCTTACCTATTCAGGTTTGAGAAATGTTCCGATCATCAATGGACAGTTCTCTAAATTTGATATCCTTCATGGCTATACGGCGACCTATACCGCAACAGGAATCCAGTCAAGTATTGATTACTTTAACAGAATTTCAGGCGGAAATGCATTTGATGTTAATAATGATTACATCAATCCATTTACATTCTCGCAGGTGGGTTATGTAGAATCCTTCTCACCGCTTATCGGGATTGATATTACCATGAGAAATAATATGCAGTTCGGAATTCAGTACAACAAAAACAGAATGTTGCTGCTTGGATTGGTTAACCATACCCTTACAGAAGATTCCAACACGGAATATGTAGTGAGGCTGGGGTATATCGTTAAGAACTTCAGATTGGGAATGGCTAATACAAGAGGATCAAGAGGAAAAGGAAGTGACCTTAACATCAGAGGAGATATTTCATTAAGAGACAGCAAAACCTCTATTATGAATATCCTGCTGAATGATTCGCAGATCACTGGAGGGCAAAAACTCATGAATATCAAGCTTTCTGCAGACTACAATGTTTCAGAAAATCTGAACCTTAGAGTGTTCTATGAGCAAATGACTTCCAAGTATAAAATATCGACGGCATTCCCGCTGTCTACCATCAGAGCCGGTCTGTCTGCCACGTTTACATTCGGAGACTCAGGCGGCGGTTTCTAGAAAAAAAATAACATATAATTTCTAAAATAAAAATCCCTTTCTTTTGTAGAAAGGGATTTTAGTTTTAATTCACTATATATAGAATCTGTGAATTTAAAACTGTAAATTGCATCAATTAATTTTTGAACTATGAAAAAAATATTATTGAGTTTTGGACTTTTTTCATTTGGGATCATATTTTCTCAAGATATCCCTTTTGACAAGCTTTACGGGAATTCGGATCCTGTTCATTATTATCTGGGTCATTATCCTGTATCAAATTCAGATGGATTGGATATTAATTGGTACGGAGGAATAAAATTGCAGACATCTGCAGGGGTAGGGATACAATTATTAAATACCGGAGATGTAGGTATAGGAACTTCAACTCCTAATCAAAAATTGGATGTTTTGGGCAGTATCTTAGCGGGAGCAACACAAGCTACAGAAGGAATAAATGCTTTTGCCGTTCGCTACGGAAATGGTTCGCTAAATAATTGGGGATCTTTAAGAAGTTCTGCCTCAAGTTATATGAGTTTTGGTGTCAAAGCAGACAGCAGCACTGGAAATGGATGGCTATCGAGTAATGAGACCTTAAATTTTTCGAAAGTTGCCATGACATTAAGTGATGAAGGGGTAAAGTTTCTAACCTCCCCACAGCAATTCATTCCAATAAACTCACCAGTAACAATGACTGAAGTGATGAAAATATCTCCTAATGGAAATGCTTTGTTGCAAGGTAAGTTTGAAGCAAAAGAATTAAAGGTAACACTAACACCTACAGCTGATTTTGTTTTTGATAAAAAATATAATCTCCCCAAACTTGAAGAGGTAGAAAGACATATTAAGGAAAAAAAGCATCTTCCTGAAATTGCCTCTGCTGCCCAGATGGAAAAAGAAGGAGTTAATGTTGGAGAGTTTCAAATTAAGCTTCTTCAGAAGATTGAAGAACTTACATTGTATAGTATTGAGCAGAATAAGCAGCTTAAAAAACTTCAGGAGGATAATAAAATGCTTTTGGAAGAGGTTAAGAAACTAAAGACTAATAAACAGTAATTTGGCTATGAATAAAATTAAATATACTTTATTTTTATTTTTGCTTCTAGGTAGCTTTCTTAAAAGTCAAGTAGGAGATAATGGATATCCATTTTTATACGGAAAATTATCCTCTGAACGTCGTATTACTGCTAGACAAGAATATAAAAACTCTTCGGGAATCTCTATTCCCTTATCACAATTAAAAGATAATATTAAAATTTTTGAAACTGATGGATTTAGTAATCAACAAATCATAAAGGAAGTTTCTGATTTAACAGATGAAGCTTATATAAATCAAAATATTTATGGTAAATCATTTAAGAGAGAAATTAATATAACAGATGATAATAATAGGATTGAGTATGATGGAAGATATTATTATTTATATAAGGTTAAGTCATCGGATGCTAAAGCCCTACAGCTTTATTTTAAAAAATATCTTTTAACAAAGGATAGTAAACTTTTCTTTTATGCTGATAATGGGTTTATTCTAGGAGAGTTTAATCATAAAAATAATCCGAATGCACAAAATAAGGGATTAGAATTTGGAATACAACCCATACCTGGAAATACATTCTTTATCGAACTTTCTTATCCTAAAAGTAGTAATGATAAACCATTGCTTATTACTGAAAAACTTATTCATTCTTTTACAGATTTTTATGGCGGGGCTTATGGAACTGCAGGTAATTGTCATAAGAATGTAGCATGTGTATTTACCGGCTTTGACAATAAGTCAAGAAATATAAAATCTGTGGGTTTGATGTTATATCCAATATATGAATCGGGTACAAATACACATAAATATTCAGCAAGTTGCTCCGGAAACCTCATGAACAATACTGTTCAAAATGGAGAACCTTATTTTTTGACTGCCGCACATTGTATAGGATATGAAGCCGCAAATAATAATATAAACTGGAATACAGAACTAATCTCTTTATTTAATTATGAAGCTTTAACCTGCACAAGCAATGGCTCTGATGCTCCTAATTCATTGTCCAATAATTCCGTTTTAGGTTGTACGTTATTGACGCAAAGTCCTGCTAATTCTTTAGATTATGCTTTAATAAAACTTAATGCAACTGCAGCTGCTTTGTCTCAGTATAAAGTTTGTTATGCTGGCTGGGATAATAATCCGAACTCTTATTCGGTAAATCCTACTAATACATATGGAGTACATCATCCCAAAGGTGATGTGAAAAAAATTTCTTTAGTTCAGGAAATATATCCAGTCATGAGTAATCAACCAATACTACAATCAGGATTACTGGGATATTTTGGTGTTCCGTGGCCATTAAATTCACAGGGAACATTCTTACAAAACTCGTGGAGAGATGCCATTGTAGAGAAGGGATCATCGGGATCTCCATTATTTAACAGTTTTGATAGATTAATAGGATCTTTATCAACCGGTCCTGATCCAAATGTTTTTAATTGTACTAATCCAAATGTTAATAGTTCTAATGATAATAAACTATATACATATTACTCAAGATTTTCTAATAATTATTATACAATGTCTCCATGGCTAAACCCTAATGGAACAAATGTACAATCTATAGGACCATATTGTCCTAATTATTCTATTCAGATTGGTGCCCCAATTATAGTAAATCCAGGAGGTAATCCTCAGCCGACAATTTGGGAAGAAGAACCTATTGATATAAACGGTGAAAAAGTTCATCCGGCCAATACATGGGGGAAAAAAATTTATTTGAAAGAATTTGGTGGATCTGGTAATTATCAACAACAGATAGATATGAATTTTAATTACTATAGATCAGTCATAGCCCCTAACAAAAAAACATTTGCTATAAGTGAAAACATATATGATATATACCCTACTAATATAAATTATTTTTTATCTAATCTGCAACTTTGGGGAATATATAAAGTAACTGATTGTAATAAAATTAAGTATATAAAGCCAGCAAAAATAACAATAAAGAATCCTGGAATTGGACAGATTCATGATTGTATGGTAGATGTTGTCGGGGTTAGTGATAATAGAGTTCATATTCTCATTGAAGAATGGAGACATAATGCAGCAGGCAATGTGTATAAAACATATGAAATACAATCCTATAAAATAATAAATAACGAACTCATATTTGAAAGCTATAAAACACTTTTTTATAATCAGCAGGGTCTTACTATTGGAAAATATTATGATTTTGATAATGAACACTTAATGTTGCTTGTAAGTCAAAATTCAATTAATAAAATATATTCATGTTTCTTTAATGAACAGAATGCTGGGTGGCAAATAGATACAAATCCATTACCAGCTGGATCTTTTGCTGGTTATGGTGTATTTACAAAAATAGTTGGGGACAAAGTTTTTATGCAACAGTCAGGAGAAAATAAAATTAATATTTATAACCTTGCTTCGAACTCTGCTATGCTTACATTGCAAGCATCACTGTCAAATCCTTTTTTATCAATTCCTGGTGGAAATGGTCAATATGATCCTTTATATATACTTAAAATATCAAATGATACATATAACATTATTTATAAAAATACTAATGGAACAGGTTCTTTTGAACTTATGCAGGTAAATTTATCTAATAATAATGCCACTTCTTCTCATATTGTAATGCCTGCAGCCTTTAAAAACATGTATTCTAGTAATGGCTCTAATTTTATTATGAAAAATGATGAAATTATTAGTTTAAGTAAATTAAACTTTATAGCTTCTCCGAGTAGTGAATATGGCAATTATTATTATGTAAATTTTAAAAAGACTGGTAATGGAAATTGGATTAAGGATAAAATGACACAGTTGAAATGGAAGGAGGTAGTAGGATTCGATAGCAAGTATATAATCAGTTCTGATGATTATTACGGAAATGATGTTAAACGTAGAATTTTCAGTATAAGAGAAGTAGATTATTTAGCTCATCCTTATATAACTTATAATGATCAGACATTTTATACAGCTGCCTATCACCGTCCAAAAAAATTGGATAATTATTATTTTAGTAATGGGATTGTTGTAAATGGAAAAGAAGTATTTAAAAATTTGGCAGGTGCCAACCTTAATAAATTTCTATATAGATCTCCTAATCTAGGATATGATTTTAATGCCACAACATATGATACAAAAACAGTAATTTTAGATAATAAAACACAACAATTGACAGGAAATAAAGATGTATCTATATATGGAAAATATTCTGTTATTATGAAACCTGGTTTTAATATTTCAGCGGCAGCTGGTACGGAATTTCATGCAATCGCACAAGAACCTTTACCTATTGATATACCAAATTGCTCCCTTACGTTTGATGATATGCTTAATCCTAAAATAACAGAAACACCAAACGAAACAATATATCTTAAACAAGCCGGAGGAAAACTAGAAAATCAGGCTTATTATGGAGAGATCATTTTAAATGATGATGATGCAAATCAGCAGATAATGATAGATAGGGTAGTTAGAATTTATCCAAATCCTACCAAAGATCTTCTCAATATTGATTTCAATGGTAAAAATTTCAAAACAGTTGAAGTATATTCAATGGAAGCAAAAAAACTTATAACCCTTGATGTATCTTCAAAGAATAAGATTGAGATTAATTTATCGCAGTATCCATCAGGAGTTTATATGGTTAACTTAATTGATTCAAATGGAAAAAAGTATCCTAACAAAATTATAAAAAAGTAATAATTAAAACATAGGAATCGCTGCTCATGCAGCGATTTTTTATTTTGAATCCAAAATTTGATTAAGATATTCATTACCTCTTTGAACCTTTTATTATTTTGAATACATTTGTACAAAATAAAAATTAAAATGAATACACCATCAGAATTAAAGTACACGAAAGATCACGAATGGATCAAGATTGAAGGTAATGTTGCTACAATCGGTATTACAGACTTCGCACAGGGAGAACTTGGCGATATCGTATACGTAGATGTAGATACTGTAGATGACGATCTTGAAGGTGGAGCTGTTTTCGGAAGTGTAGAAGCGGTAAAGACTGTTTCAGATTTATTCCTGCCTATCGCTGGAAAAGTTATTGAGTTTAATTCAGAATTGGAAGATCAGCCGGAACTGTTAAATACAGATCCTTATGGAAACGGATGGATCATTAAATTAGAACTTGCTGATGGTGCAGATCATTCAGAACTGCTTACTGCAGAAGAATATCAGGCTATCATTGGATAAGGTTTCAAAAATATTCAGTAAGATTTTGCCCATTTACTGGGCATTTCTTACTTATATGCTCCTCAAGCCGGGTGAAGAGAACCAGGAATATTGGTTTATGTTCTCCGGGATTGACAAAGTTTTGCATGTGAGCATATTTGCGATGCTGGGTTTCTCCTTCATTGCTGCTTTTCCCAAAATCAAATTTTCATACTTCTTTCAGATCATCCTTATATATGCCTTCCTTACAGAAATCTTTCAGGAAGAGATGGGATTAGGCAGATCCATGGAATCTTTAGATATTGTAGCAGATACTATCGGATGCCTGATTGGGTACTATATATATAAGGCATTAATCAAACGCTTTTTCTAAAACAGATCCTATATTTATTATATTGTCTCACGAAGCAATATGTAATTAGTTTACTTATCTTCAGAAAAGATATTCACTAGAAGCGGGCTTCAGCCCGTTTACAACAACGCAGAATAGAAAAGGCTTCAGCCAAAACATAGACTCCAATATTTTTCCCATATCATTTTCAAGCCATCATAAAAAGAATTTGCTCAATCAGCTAGATCAGCGATAGGTATTAAAATATAAAGCTCGGTGCTATCCGTGGGATCTGTGGGAAAATCATTCTTCCACTCTAGTAACGCTGTTTTACCATAAGTTGATTATTAATAGAAATTAGTTCACTTATTCTATTAATTGATCAGCTTCCAAATATTCAGAAAGATGGAACTTCTACCTTCGTATTTCCTTGCTAAAGTTTACGTCTTTGTTTATCTTAACTTCTCATCCTGGAAATATTCTTTGTCTGCCTTTGTGGTTATACTATCCATCAATAAATATCCAGTGGCAATTCCTAAAGATG
>NZ_JAELVM010000003.1 GCF_016745235.1 Chryseobacterium endalhagicum
TCCTTTAAAATTAAGGTAAACAAAGGCGTTTCACTTATTTACGAAATACAAAGATTTAAAATGCACAACGAGTAACTGCTTAATCAAATTTTACAGTAAATATTTAATATTAATTACTGAAAAAACAAAATGGATTCTTGAATAATCAGTACGGACGGATAAGATATTTTGTTTTACTTTTTAAATGAAATGCCTTTGTTTATCTTATTATAAGATTTTATTCTAAAAACTTTGTTTAGCCTTGCGATTATTAAACACAAGGAAAGACAAAGAAATGATTTTAATTCCTTTAAAATTAAGGTAAACAAAGGCGTTTCACTTATTTACGAAATACAAGGGTTTAAAATAAACAACGAGTAATTGCTACATCAAATTTTACAGTAAATGTTTAATATTAGCGTCCAGCAGTAACTTCCAGCTTCCCTCTTCCTTCTTCCATCCTCTGCTCTTATTTCATCAATGTTTTAAACCACAGATAAATATCCATATCATTTGGAATATTGAGCTTTTTCCGGAGACGGTATTTTTTCGTCTGAACGGTTCTTACTGAGGTGAAAGTATATTCCGCAATATCTTTGGTGGAGAAATTCAGGTACAGGTAAGCACAGAAACGGATTTCCGAGCTTTTAAAGTTTTCTATTTCAAGGAGCTTTTCGGAAAAGCCGGGACAGTAATCATTAAATCTGGTGAGAAATTCGGGGTTATTTTCTTTGGCCAGCATAATGACCTGCTCAAAAAGATCGTTGTCCTGTCCTGCAATGATCTCAGGAGAAACACTGATGTTTTCTGTTTTTTCTTTTTTAAAGTAAAAGAAGTACAGAGCAATACAGATGATAGCCACCAAAAGACCTGCACAGATATAAATTAAAGTACTTCTTTCCTCTTTTTTGTTCGCTTCATCCCCGGCCTTCCTTTTATCGAGAATATCCTTTTGTACTTTATTCTGGGCTTCATTAAATTGTTTCACCGTCAGTAATTCCCTGGAATAGTATGCCGCACTGTCCTTCTCACCCATTTTTTCATAAAGGCTGATCAGATCTGTGATCACTGCTTCCCGATTGTTTTGGCTTTTGTAATGGTACACGGATATATTTTTGCAGATAAGCAGGTGATGCTGTGCTTTTTTGTAATCTCCGGCCTGCATATAATACTTTCCGGCATATAAGGAAGTAATATATTGAATCCCTTTCTCCTGGATATCTTTTGTCTCACGCAGGGCTTCTTCAATATAGATTTTGGCAGAATCCATCTTTCCGGCTTCAAGATACATGCCTGCGAGATAAGCAATAGGTTTATAGCTGTTGCTTATTTTATTCATGTTTTTTCTGATATCGGGATCCTGCTTTTCTCTGAATTCTTTTGCTTTCAGATAAGCATTTTTATAGGCTTTTAATGCTTTTTTCTTATCATTCATCTCATTATAGATTCCGGCATACTGCCAGTCCAGGAGATATTCAAAATAAGGGTTGTCTTTTATCCTGCCTCTTGCCTCATCCAGCATTTTAAGGGAGGTCACTCTTTCTCCTAATTTCTGATACAAAAGGGAACGGATGGTGTAAAAATAAAAGACCGCTTCAAGATCGGTATCGGAAGTGATAAGATTTTTCTTTTCAACAAGGTCTGTATAATAAAATGCCTTTTTAATATCATTGTTCTTGTTGTAAATATTGGCTATTTTAAGATACCCGAATGTTTCACAGTTGTTGTACCCGGACTGATGGCAAATGGAAATAATACTGTCAATTTTTTTAATTTCCCGGTCGCCCGCTGTAGTAAATTCTACATCAAAAATGACGTTTTTATAATTTTCTTCGGTAAGTTTCTGCGAAAAGGAATACGATAGAAAAAAGAGAAATAAACACGAAAATAATATTTTAGCCATACTGTTTTTTTAGTACTCCTCAATCTGCGATGCAGGGCTGCTCCTTGCGGTATAATATAGGTACGCATTAGATACTACTCTTTACTTATCAGTGTTTTAAATGGATTCCGGAAAGAAAATAATGGTTACCTTCGGGAAAGTTTTTTTAAACAAACACTACCTCAGCAATTCAGAAATCAAGTTTTTTTTATGACTGCAAATATATTTCAATATTCATTATAATTCACTAATCATTATATTATTTTTATATAAATAACTATTCTTATCATTTAAAAAAATTACTTTATGGCAAAAAACTACTTCTTATTTTACCCGAATTGTTCATTACCCGTTTTCAGGATCTGAAACTTATCTTTTCCTTTGAAAATGATCAACCCTTTATATTTCATACCTGTTATTTTATAATCCTGTAGTCCTGTTTTTATGGGCTACAGGTTTTAACGTATCAAAAAAAATTTAATCCTCATGACCACTATATTTACCCGAATTCTACTTCTTTTTCTGATCAATTTTTCTGTTTTGCTTTTTTCTCAGACTGATCAGGTTTTATTTATCGGCAACAGCATGACCTATTTCAATGATATGCCTGTCCTTTTCAAAGACCTGGCGGCTTCAAAAGGAAAAACTGTTGAAGTGACCTCCCATACCGTAGGAGGCGCAGGATTTGTGAATCACGTCAACGACAATGCATTGTATCAGACTATCCGCGCTAAAAATTACAAATATGTGGTGATGCAGCCCGGAACCGGTGAATCTGCCGGCCATACTCATGCTGTTTCTCTAACCGCTGAAAGAGGCCGTAAACTGAGAGATTCCATCCGGAAATACAGTCCATGTTCCAAAATATTCCTGTACGAGATTCCGTATGGTGTTCCTTCTCAAACGGAATACAATACCTATTTCAATTTTCAGAAAATCATTAAGGATTCTATCACGAAGATGTCGAATCTTATGCATGTAGAGATGATCCCTGCCGGAGAATCTGCAAGAGCACATTATACTGCAACCCAGGATCTTGCGCTGCATGGTTCCTATAATGATGTTCATCCCGGCCCTCAGGGAAGTTATCTTGTGGCAGCCTCCGTATATGCGGCACTTTTTCAGGACAGAATTTTCCCTTCCACATTCTACAGCGGGATGACACAAAACAAAGCAGAATATTACCAGCAGCTGGCAGACGGGACATTTTTCATGAACCCTGCGCAATGGAATTCGAATGTTTTTCATCTGCATGCCGGTTTCAGTGTAAGCGGCGGTGCACAGAACATCTCTTTCTCCAATCTTTCAACCAACTATGACACCGTGTTATGGAATTTTGGAGACGGAACAACCTCAACTTCTGTGAATCCCACACATCTTTATGCTGCGGCAGGAACCTACACGGTATCGCTTACGGTAACCAGAAATTCATGTTCTGAAACGGTTACAAAGACGATTAACAGTAATCAGCTGGCAGTTTCTGAGTATGCTATAAGAAGTTTCCAGTTTTATCCTAATCCGGTTTCTGATACAGGTTTCCTGAAAGCCGGAAAAATCATAAAAGCAGTTGAAATTTACAGTATTGATGGCAGAAAAATTCAGGCCTTACCTTTCTCAAAAGCATACGATGCTAAAATTGATTTCACGACCTATTCCAAAGGAGTTTATATGGTGAATGTACAGTTTGAAGACGGCAGTTTTGAAAACCTGAAAATAGTAAAAGAATAAACCTGAAGTATCCGTTCAGTTTACAGAATCAAAAGACTTTGCATAGCCAAAGTCTTTTTTATTTAACCTGAGTTTGATATAAGACATTTTCTGCAATAGGGTCAGGAAGTTTGAAGCAGGAAGATGGAGGTTATTGAAGTCAAAAGGAAGAAATGCCGGGGTTTTATTATTTTTCAATCCGCTTCAACAAATTTAAAGACAGCTGTTGAATATTTTGTCTGGTAGTAACTTCCAGCCTCCCGCTTCCTGCTTCCAGCCTTTTAGTCTTATTTTTTATCCTGAATTCAGGTTTATTTAAATTAATTAGTATTTTTATTCTATTCAAAAAAAGGCCTCATAGTTCAATGGATAGAATAAAAGTTTCCTAAACTTTAGATCCAGGTTCGATCCCTGGTGGGGCTACCAAACAGATAATTCATAAGAAAAGATACCGATCATCTTAAGAGATTATTTGTATCCCATTCATTAAAAAAGGAAGCTTCTCTCTGATATTACAAAAATTTTTTTTTCCATTTTGCTATTGTGTTCCGACTCACTTTAAAATGACTTGCCAATTGACTATTGTTGAATTGTTTCTTTTTCTGATAATCCAAAATTTCCAGAATATCGGATTTGTTATAGGACCGGTGTTTCCGGTTTTCAGATTCTGTTTCTTTGTCAGGGATTCCAAAGATTTTTTTGTTCAGTTCAATAATATCGATAGCGGACAGGTATTGCTTTTCTAACAAATTTCTGCATTCTTCTTTCTTTTGAGGAAACTTATTTTGCAGAATATCCGTGTAAATGGCATGGTAATTAATAATTGATTTTCCCATAGTATTTTCTGATTTTTATTTTACAAGTCATATCATCTTTGAAGCGTACAAGCAAAAACGTTTTCGACATCGTTTCAAATACTCACTGATCAAATGTTCAGGTTTTTGTATTTTTTTATCCATTTGTATAATGTTGTTTTAGGAATTCTGTATCGTTCCATTACCTGCATTTTTGTCATTTTTCCTGTTTCTATCTGTTCTAATATAAAATTGATAACTTCTTTGGTGTAGATATTTTTTCGAAATTGAGGCAGTATTGTCTTTTTATCTACCCGTATTTCCTTTACTGATGATGAAGCGTACAGTATCAGATGCTGAGTGTAAAGCCTGAAGAAATCATATTCCAAAAGCTTGCTCCATTTCAGCAGGATATCGGTAGGAAGACTTTCTTTGAGATACATTTCACAGATTTCCTGATCTGTATCCTGAAAAAATTTACGGATGCGGGATAGCTCTATTTTACTTTCTGAAACCCGTTTTTCAATCATCTGCCCTATGTGAATATTTTTGAAGTTCATTTGTGTGTTTTTTGCATTTTCAATAACCTGCGTGTATCTTTAATACACGCAGACTAATCATCATTTATAAATTTAGAACCGTTTTATGGTTTTCTGTTCTGTTAAAAAGAGCCAGCCTTTTCATTCCGGCTTTGTGAGTGTTTATCATCATTCCGAGCGCGGGTTTCGAGATTTCATCTGTGCTTTTCACCTGTGGTAAAACCCTTGATTTATCTGGAGATTCCAGAATAAGAACACATTCTAAGGAAGCTGCATTTGCATAGATTGTATCCAAATCTCAACCCCAGTACTTTAATTATTTTCTTTCAGATATCCGGTAATTGTCATTCCGCCTATTCCCCAGCTGGCATTATTGGCAACTGTGGGTGAAGCTGAAAACATATTAAAACGGGCCTGAAGTTCTAAACTTTCGGTAAAGCCATTTAGTTTGTAAGTAATCAGCATGTCTGCATTGGTATTGTTAACAATAGTTTCTGAGAACTTTCCTGTTGCTGTTATGATGCTATATGACGTAGACGGATTGGTGGGTGAATCATCTGTTACGGCAATAAATTTTCTTGATCCAAGCGCCTGTTCTACATTATTTTTGTAGATAATAATCCCATAATACCCGGTTCCTTTTCCGCTGGGTGTACCTACCGGTACATTATAATCCAGTAATATGGTTGCGGTAGAATTGGGAGGAACGGTAATGGTTTTGGAAATTCCCAAATCTATATTTTTTTGTATTGCCATGGTTAATGGAGCATTTACCGGTGCAGTGGCAAATATGGTTTCAAGAAAGTACATGGAATAATCACTGGTCTGTGTAGCAAGTCCTACCCAAACGGTACCGTTAAAATAATAATAGCCACTTTGTTTTACATAAATTGTTTGTCCTGATCCTGATGGATCGGGCGTAGTCACATACACAATAGCGCCTTGTTGTGCAGCTGTATAGGTTTTAGCCTTAAGCTGCGCCCCTGTAATACGCGGAGGGATAATACCATCCATATCTACCGTTGAACCCGGTTTTCCGGTCACATCTAATGTTGCCTGAGGGGTTTTGGTTCCAATACCCGTATTGGACTGTGCGTAAAGTTGTGAATATCCCGAGAATATAATCATTAAAAAAGGTAAATACAAACGTCCTGCTGTACTCCTATTTCTTGTCATTTTTTGCATATCTATGTTTAGATTAAAAGTTATTGTTATTGCAGCGTTATATTTTTTATATCGCTTAAAATTGAGTGTATGTATGTTTTTTGGGGGAGAAATCTGTTTAATTATCCAAATCAAGATAGACTGCCACGTCCATGACACTTCCCCCAACAATATTTTCCAATGACATTGAATTAAAAGTAATACTTCCTCTTATTTTTTCTGTAAACGCGGTGGCAGAATACGTTATAACTAACGGGGAATTTGCAGTGTTTACAACGGTTTCTGCAAATTTACCTACTCCACTAAAGAAAGTAGATTGTCCAAAATAAACTCCATTTATGAAAGTATACCTTCTTGATCCTGCAGTCATTTCCACATCATTTTTTTTGAAATTTATCCCAATAAAACCACGGAAAATTGCCGCTCTGGACATGATAGGAATATTGTAGTTTACCAGTATTTTTGCTGTCGTTTTAGGCGGAATAATAACTGTTTTTTTTAAACCCAGATCTATATTATTAATATTTCCATTCTGGTTGGAAGAGGTTACAGCTATCTGATTTAGATTAATCACTGATTCTGCAGAATACAAAATAAAATCAGAAGCAGCGCCGTAAGACAGTTTTCTTGAGATCTTTTTCCATATTGTTCCATTAAATATATAATGCCCCATTGCAGTTACCATTATGGTTTGCCCTGATGGAGCAGAATCTGGAGCGGTAACAAAAACGATGGCGCCTCTTTGTGCAGAAGTATAGGTTTTGGACCTGAGCTGCGCGCCCGTAATACGTGGAGGTATCATACCGTCCATGGCGGTGGCAAGTCCCGGGTTTCCGGTAATATCTAATGTTGCCTGAGGACTTTTGGTACCCACACCCGTTGCCTGCGCATAGTTTTTGGCACTGCCCAGTACTAGGACAGCCAGTAAGCCCTTCAACCCAATTCTTTTTATCGTTTTGATGCTTTTTTCCTCGAAAATTTCAATTTGTCCCATCTTTTAATGTTTTTTTAGATGATCAACCAGATTTTCTAATTTCTGAATGCGCTCAAGCAGTTCCTGATTTCCTTTTTTTAATTCTTTTACCTCATTATTTTTTAATTCAATCTGTTTTTGCTGATTGATGACGTGCAGGTAAAGCTCTTCTACTTTTTCAAGTGTTTGCACGGACAGTTCGGAAAGATTAAAAACAAAGTCTCCGTTTTCGTTTTTATTCAGGTTTTTAATGCCGGTTACTCCCGGAAGGTGTTTGTGTTCGCTGATGAATTGTTCTACTTCATGCAAGGACTTAAAAGAATAATCTTTTTTTAATTCTGAAAAGCCATTCATATATTCTTCGAACACATAATCAGGATATAAGGAGTTGGCTGTTGTAATAGTCCCGTTTACATATAACGCTGCGGTGGCATCAGCACCAGTTAATGCGGTAGTCACTGCTCTGCCTATCGCTACTTTACCTGTTTGGTAAATATTTTGCGTATTGTCTGTTGCAGGGTTGGTTGAATTCTGTATTTTCCATGGTTCAGACGAAGCAGCTAAAACTGATTGATTTAACCATACCGGAGCATTATTTGCCCCAGTAACCAGGACTTGATTGGGACCTGTTGAATTTGCCAGATCAATGGGTAATATAGTTCCGTTTGCTATTTTATTAGTAGTAACGGCTTCATCTTTTATATCAGCTGATACTGCTGTAAGGGTAGCACCAACGCCATTGGTAATAAGCAGATCTGTGGAAGTTAAATTCTTTCCTATTGTTTTTAAGTCATCATCATTTGTCAGGCGCATCCATTTATTGTTAAGCCAGTAATAATAACCCGGAGTTACACTTCCTGCCACTGTATTGGTGTTATAAACCAATAAGCTGTTTACATTACCTTTTGTAATTGTTGTAGCGTCGGTTATTGAATTTAATGCCACTCGGGGAATCAATATCCCTTTATCAGTACCATAAATTTCCAACATTGTTGAAGTATTGGGCTGGGCGATTCCTATACCTACCTGCGAATATGCCGCAACGCTGATAAATAATGAAATTAACCCGAGAATAATGCTGTTTTTTTTCATAAAATGTTTTTAAATATAAATTTTAGAGCCAGGCTTATCATTTGACAGAATAGTTGTCTCTTTATTTCTTTGTGCAAAATTATCCTACCCGTTTTAGATGAGAAATAGTGGAAATCCATCATTTTTCAGGCTTAAAAAAGCGCAGATACTATTTATATTTTATGGCTATTGAATTGTATAAAGTTGTATCGGGAATGATAAAAATTTTTCATTATGCCAGCTGCATGGTAAGCAAAGAATAAATTATAATCCCTTTAAGTAATATATTAGACCAAGATGAAAGAGTATTTTCACAGTAAAAAAACCAGAAATCATAGTTATAAAATTGATTATTTCTAATTTTATATTTAACTTTAGAATTTCAGCCAAGTACTGAATTGATTTAAATAACACAATAATGGAAATACTAAAATCCACCAATCCTTATCAATTTATTGATCCAAAAAGAGCTGTTTTCCCTAAAGAATATGGTATTGACGATCTGCATGTATTTTTCCCTTTTATAGAGAGTATTAATACATTTGCCATAGGTCAGTTTTTCTGGTATATTTCAGATAATAAAGATTCTAAAGTACATATGGTCAGCAATAATGTAGAATCACTTACTCCTTTTACCAAAGAGCAATGGCTTTCGGCTTCAGGCAACTTTTTTATCGATTTATTTCACCCTCATGATCAGCAATATCTGTTAAGAGCATTTGCTTATTCTGCAAGCGTACTTTTAAATACTGACGAAATAAACCGCAATAGTCTGACATTTAATTTCTACGGAAGAATGTTGAATGAAAAAAAGGAATACCGCTGGATCATGCTGACTGCGCCCCATAATCTTATCAACTCTTATAATGAAGTAGAAATGTCATTACTTGTTATTTATGATTTATCCCATTTAAAAATCAGCAGCATGCCTGTGCTTTCCATAATGAATTTCAATAATAAGGAAATTCAATACTTTAAGCATGCTGATCAGCAAATGTTGGAAATACATCCTGAATTACCACAGCTTACCAAGCGCGAAAAAGAAATATTAATATTGATAGCAAAAGGCTATAATACTCCTGAAATTGCTAAAATACTTTTTATATCATACAGCACTGTGGAAAATCACAAAAGCAACCTTAGACGTAAAACAAATACAAAAACGGCAGCAGAACTAATTGCTTTTACGATAAAATATAATCTGATTTTTGTTTAGTAAACATCATCCATTGGGGCTATTTTCATCTGAAAAAAGATTGAACTTTCAACCTTAAGAAGTCAATGAAGTTTTCGGCTTTTAAAACTGCGCTTTAATGCCCAATACAAAATTTCTTTTTGCAGCAGGATTATAATACCGGTTTCCAAAGGCATTGATATCAAAGCCTGATACATAATCCTCATTGTAAAGATTCTGAATCTGCAGATATAGGTTCAGTCTTGTTTTATCAACATCAACCGGAAACCTGAACTGGATATTTCCGATCAGAGATGGATCGGACCAGACAGAATTGGCATCATTTAAAGGGATTTTTGAAGTATAGAAATGAGAATAGTCAACAGACAGCTTTTTGAAAAAAGTAAAATTCACTAAGCTGTTAAGCGTTGTTCCGGGAACTCCAGTCAGATCATTCCCGGAGAAATCATTTTCATTCTGCCGGTAGTTTTGGAATTTAAATTTGTAAAAAGCCCCTGAAAACCGGAATTTTATTTTGCTGAAAAAGTTATTTTTCAAATCAAATTCATTCGTTTCCAGAAGAACTTCCAACCCTTTCTGAACTGTTTCGCCTGCATTGACAAAATATTCCTGTCCGGAGTCATTTTGCCTTCTCACAATGGCATCTTTCATCCGGAAATCAAAATAACTCCCTTCTATAAAAATATAATTTCCGAACTGTTTTCTAATGCCTGCTTCTTTATTCCACCCAAATTCAGGACCCAGGTTACGGTTAAATTCCTGGGTGGACGACCGTATTTCTTCATTGGTGGGAGCAGAATTGCCCTTCCCGATCTTTCCTCTGACTGAAAAACCTTTTGCCAAAACGTAAGTCAGTCCAAAGTTTGGAAGCCATTGGTTTTTAAACACTACTCTGCCGCTCTCTGACTGTGGATAAACCCGATCCCACTGATATGAATTTGAATTAAGACTGATCGAAATATCCGTAAAAAGTTGAGTATTAATATTTAATTTCTGTGACAGAAAATAGAAACCTGAAGTATTTTTTATCCGGTCAAAATTTTGAGGACTGCCTGCATATCCCTTGTTGTTATCATAGTTTTTCACCAATATATCATTGATACCACCCTCAAAGCCAAACCGGTAAGCTAAGGAAATCTTATCCCAGTTTTTCTTATAATTCAAATGGGTCCGTAATGCCAGATTCTTTTCAAAACGGTTCTCAAAATTGGTAATAAACGGATTCTGAAAGTCAACGTATGAACCCTGAACCAAAATAAAATGGGAAAACTCCCGGTTAAAATGATATTCATTTGAAAGTCCTGCTAAAACCATTTTATTGCGGATTCCTGCATTTTGCTCTAGGGCACCAGGCAGCGCAGCAGTTCGCGGCCTTGCCTGTTTTCTATCAGCCTGCATTTGTTCAAAAGTCAATCCGCCGGGTGTCTGATAGTCCAGATCAGTATACATGACCATAGCCGTGAGTAATCCTTTTTCTGAATACTGAAAATGATCTTTGATAAAGACCTGCTTCCGCTGTATTTCAGACTGCTGTCTGTAAGAATCTGTCTGATAATAATTCTGAAAGATTTCCACGAAATGTTTCCCGATCTGTTTTGACACATCAAAACTCTGATTAAAAGTCCCATAACTCCCTATGGAAAGATGGGCAGAAAGGTTTTCCGAATCTTTGGTTTTAAGAAGAACAGTACCACCCGTCACGGCTCCGTAGTCACCGCTTTCCGGTCCTTTATAAATTTCCATCCGGTCGATCAGTTCAGGAGAAATCACATTGAAATAAGTATTTCCCGAAGCATCCGATACAATAAAATCATCCAGATAAACTTTTACATTGCGAACGCCAAAAGGCGATCTCAACGTGCTTCCGCGAAGGGATAGCCTGTAACTTCCGGGAGAGCGCTCTTCCATCCTTACACCTGCTGTCTGATTTATAGATTCCAGCATTCGTTCGGGTGTATTCTGATTGATAAGATTTTCAGAGACCACGGAAACAGATTTTGTGGAAGCAATAAAGTTTGCCGGTTTTTTGTAAGCATCTATCTTAATTTCTGCTATAAAGGTTGCTGAATCTCCCTTTTGAGAAAATAAAACTGAGGAACAACATGCAGAGAGGAAAAGATAGATTTTTTTCATTAAATAACAGCAAGCAAAAATTGTTCTTTTTATTTCTATTTCAGGTTGTTGGATTGATTTTTTTTGAATGCACATTGTAAAGCTTTCTATTTTTATCAAAATTGCAGCTGAAAACAGTGAAAAAATTTCATATAAAAACAAGAATTTCAGAATTTTATACTAGAATTTAAAAAATTAAATTCTCCTCAAACGATTATAAATACAAGGATAGTAACGCATCCTCACATAAAATATCAAACATATGTGAAATAAGTTAGATTATGTTAAATAATTTTCTAAATTAGTAGGACAAACTAAAACCATAAACATCAAATTACAACTATGAAAAATTTGTTCCCCTCAGGAATTGGAAAGTAATTCTGCTTTAATTCCCAAACACTATTCCTTTACAGGATAGCTGTCAATTTACGCAAAAAACCAGTCTCCCATTTAATACCATCCGTCTTCCCATTAATGAGCAGATGATTAGCTTGGGATTAAACGGTCACGAAATTTTTTCCGGATGACTGGTTATACGATCTATCAAAAGGATACAATATAAGTTGAGCTCTTTTTTGCAGAGGCACTCCTCTATTAAGCTGCTTTTAATTTTATTACATCTTTTACAGGCTGTATGTGGCCCGCTTCATCATGTCCGGTCCGGGCCAGTTTTTACAGATACCCTTTTCCCTATGTGAAATTAAAACCATACCCATGAACACACTTGAACTCCTTAATAACCAATTTAAGTATCCTTTCCCAACCTTAAAGAACCCCAATGCAGATCAGCTGCAGGAAATCACCGAAAACCTGTGGATAGACGGAGAATACCTTTGGCTTTATGAAAATAATCCCGATCTGCGGAAAAAGTATAAAAAAACCAAAACAGCTCACATTGCGGCTCAATGGTTTCCTACAGCTCCGGTGGAACGTTTTAAGCCCATCTGCAGATTAATGCTCTGGACTTTATATAATGATGATCTTTATGAAGAAAGTGAACCTCAGGATATTGAATATGTACGGTCGCAGTCCATTGCCATACTGAATGGTGAAATCAGTGCTGCGGAATCAACTATACCTTTAGGAGCCATGCTGAACTCGTTAAGACAGGAACTGCTTCAATTTATTCCCGAGGAATCTGTTTTCCGTTTCAGCCAGATGATCAACAGATATTTTATCGGGCTGGAAACGGAACTGAAGTATAAGAAAAATAAAACCTATCCAACCATTACGGAATGCATTGCTTTAAGGGAAGATTCTATCTGCCTGTATCCTTTTCTTCAGCTTACGGAAGTGGAAACCGGCGTTGTCCTGCCTCCGGAAATCCATGAACATCCTGTAATCTGCCGTCTTCAGGCGCTGGCCTGTCATCTGGTCACTTATTTCAATGAAGTACAGTCGGTTGCGAAAGATGAAGCCACAGGAAGTATTTACTACAATATCGTGAAAGTAATTCAGAACGAGCATCAGATTTCTCTGGAAGAAGCATGTCTTGAGGATTTGCGTCTGCATAATGAAGACCTGAAAGAATTCGTAGCACTACAGGCCTCACTCCCCGATTTCGGGATCTGGCAGGAAGCGGTTGTCAACTGGGTACACTACATGAGTATGGTCCTCAGCGGCTGGAAAAATATTTCTACAAAGCTGGCGCGCTACAATGCTATGGAATTTCCCAATGCTGCTGAGCTCCGGGAAAAACTGAATCAAATATAAAAGGATTTATCACTACAAAAAACTTAAATATTAAACCATATGAGACCAGAAGACTATCATTCAAAAGATTATCTGCCGCTCGGCCATTATCCCTGGCCTGACCTTATCAACCCACATGCTGAACAGATGGGAAAAGATATGGATGGCTGGATTGATAACGACTACACATTCCTGACTGAAAAACAGCGCACCATCTATAAGAAAATGAGACTGCATATGTGTACAGCGCGTATGTGGCCAGATCTGACTTATGAACAGAGCATTCCCTGCAACAGATTTATGCTCCAGTATGTTGCGCTTGATGATCAGGTGGAAAATTCGTCGCTGGAGGAAATCCAGCAGTTACGGATTCGCTGTGTGGATATTCTCAAAGGGGCTGAACCCAGAGCGGATGAAAATGCACTTTATCAGCATATGGCCCTGATCCGGGATGAATTCCGTGCTTTGATGCCGGACATGTGGGTTGAACGTTTTATCTATTATTTCTATCAATCTTTCAGATATGGAATTGAATTGGAATATCCTTATAAAATAGCACAGCGTCCGCCTTCCCTTACCCTTTTCAAAACGATCCGTGAGTATTCTGTTCTGATGCGCCCTTATCTGATCTTTGGGGAAATTGAATCGGGCCTGGTGCTTCCTGAACCTATTTTTGAGCATATTGTCGTACAGAAAATGATTTCCCATATGACCCTGGTTGTTGCGTGGCAAAATGATATTCATTCTCTGCCAAAAGAAATGGCAAAGGGAACTGAAGTTTTTAACCTGGTTTTTGTATTGCAGCAGGAATATAATCTTTCGCTGGAGGATGCGTGTTCGCAGGCATTCCGGATCCATAATGAAGAACTGGCCAAGCTACTCGCCCTGCATGCTGAATACCGGGAATTCGGCGAATATCAGGAGCATGTAGACCGATTCGTATATTATGCAGGAGTGGGACTTCAGGGCGTGAATTCTTTTTATCTGGAAACCGAAAGGTACCGGCACGGAGGTGTTGGTTTTGCCTGGCCGGAAATGAATAAATAATATATGAATTCAAGAGTCTGATTATGAATTTAAAAAATGTTTCTTTTTGACAATATTTATGACCCTATGGAATAGTCATTGTTCAATTGATTTTATTAAATCCTGATTTCCTGGAAAAATTTAGTCTATTTGTTTAAATTTACCATCCTATTATAATCAGATTGATAAAAAAATCAGAACATGGAATTTTCACCCTTCAACAATGTCATTAAGCTGTGTCTTCAGGGAATGAGCCTGGAAGAAAACAACAAGCCGGACGAGGCAGCCGGGCTGTTTATGCAGGCCTGGGAAGAAGCAACAAATGATCACGAAAAATTTCTTGCTGCCCATTATGTTTCCCGGCACCAAAAAACGGTTTCTGAAAAATTAAAATGGCTCGAAACCGCTTTGGAAAATGCCTTGAAGATCAATGATGATACTGTAAAGAGTGCCCTGCCTTCTCTGTATGCCAACATCGCCCAATGCTATGAAGATTCTGGTAATGCGGAAAAGGCAAAAGAAAATTCTGAATTGGCATTAGAGTTAAAGAACAACCCTTCAGATAAAGGGCCTTTTTATCATGGTACGAAAGCAGATCTGCAGGTTGGCGATGTACTTACGGCGGGCGGAAATTCCAATTATAAGTCTGAATTCAAAATGAATCATATTTATTTTACGGCGCTGGTGAATGGTGCCGGACTTGCCGCTGCACTGGCAAAAGGCGATGGAAAGGAGCGTGTATATATTGTAGAGCCAACAGGAAATTATGAAAATGATCCTAATCTGACCGATAAAAAATTCCCGGGTAACCCTACCCGATCCTACCGCTCCGAATCCCCTTTAAAAATCATTGGGGAAGCAGCAGAATGGGTTCGTCCAGGAACGGAAGAGCTTCAGAAATTCCGTGAAAAGCTGGAGGATTCTAAAGGAGAAATTATAAATTAGTTAAATCATTAAATCCGGTTAAAGTTTTAAGATAAATTTAGGGGAATTATGATCAACGATTATAAGAAATACGATCTGTTTGGAAAGCCATTGATACAAAAGCTTGCGCTTACCTCACCATTCAGGTATGATTTTCCTGTTGCCGAGCAGGCCTGTTTTCTGTATGTTTTACAAGGTGAATTCCGATATAAAGCGGATAACGTGGAGGAAAATATTCCTGCGAACTATTCTTTATTTCTGAACTGCATTACCGCGGGAAAGCAGATCCATCATGCCCATTCTGACAGTACATGTGAGATCGTCATCGTTACTTTCTATCCGGATATTCTGAAGAAAATTTATGACCGGGAGCTGCCTGTATTGCTTCAGCCCCCTAAAAATACCATTTCAAACCAGTCCAATGAAAAAATAAACAACGATTTTCTCATTCAAAAGTATATTGAAGGCTTATTGTTTTACTTTGAAAATCCATCTTTGGTGAATGAAGATATCCTGGTTCTGAAATTGAAAGAAATTATCCTGCTGCTGTCCCAAACACAAAATGCGGAAGCGGTACAACTCATCCTGTCGCAGCTTTTTTCTCCTGCTGCTTATACTTTTAAACAGATCATTGAAGCCAATCTTTTTTCCCAGTTAAGCCTTGAACAGCTGGCAGAGCAAAGTCATTTAAGTCTTTCTTCCTTCAAAAGAGAGTTTGCTAAATTATACAATGATACGCCAGCCAATTATATTAAAAATAAAAAGCTGGAAAAAGCCGCCGAACTTTTACTGGTTTCCGACCAGCGGATCACTGAAATTGCCTTCCATTGCGGCTTCAATGACCTTGCTAATTTTACCAGAAGTTTCAGCGATAAATACCGCCGTACTCCCAGAGAATACCGTCAGAAATTAAGAAACAAGTAACGTTTTATACTTATTTAAAGCGATTAAAAGCTACTTCTTTCATGGACGAGAATACCAAATAATTGAACTGATTCACAAAGTTAATCCCTTCTTTCTGTTGCAATTTTGCACTGTTCCTTCAGGAGATTCATATTTCCGCACAGGGAACAACGGATTATTTAACCTAAAAAATTATAATGATGGGATTATCAAGCTTAGGAATTTTTCACACTATTATCGGCATCGCGGCGCTTGCGGGTGCATTGGCAGGTTTTATCAGATATGGTAAAATCAATTTGGGAACTGTATCGGGGAAACTCTATTTTTACGGTACACTTGTAACTTCATTAACATCACTGGGAATCTCAAAGCATGGAGGATTCAATCCGGGGCACGTTTTTTCCCTGTTTATCATTCTTTTGGTCGGCCTGGCCTATTTTCTCTATGCAAGAAAGAAAGGAAACACAAAAGCCCGGTATTTTGAGAACTTTTTGCTGTCTTTCAGCTTTTTTCTGTCGCTGGTGCCTACCGTCAATGAAACATTTACCCGCGTTCCCATAGGACATCCGCTGGCTACAGGGATCAATGATCCGGTTATCGGCCAAACCCTGCTGGTTTTATTTATTCTTTTTATCGCAGGCTCTGTTTTTCAATTCATCAGCCAGAAGAGAGTGAAAAGTGAAGAGTGAAAATTTGAAAATATGACGGATCGTTGAATTTAACAGTCGGGGATCAACTGATTAAAAGATCTCTTTTACTTATTTCTATGGCTTTTTCACTTACAGGGTGAAAGCAGACATCTACTAGATATTCATAAACACTTATGAAGTTTTTATTGATTGCTGTGGTTATTATAAGCTACATTTAAATCACCAACAAGTGCAGAATCACCTGTACAGTATTAATAATAATCAAATAAAAGAAAGTTATGAAAAATCTAGTAATTATTTTAGGAGTAGCATTGACGACCAGCTTCACTACTTCTTCAAAAAGTGTCAACTTAAATACTGAAATTACAGCCCCAACTGTAAAACCGCTAATAGATTATACCTATTACAAAGTAACCCGTAAAACAGGTGTAGCTCCCCGTAATGCGGCGGAAGCAGATGAGTTGGCAGGTATGCCGGCTACTGCATACTTAGGGACCAGCGCCTGCCGTTCATGGTGGCTCAACAAACCTGTGGTAGCCGGACCGGGAGCTGTTACCTGGTCTTATTATTATTCTGCCAATGGAACCGTTACTACTTCAAGTATGTATTTTCTGATCGCCTGTCCTTTTTAAGACTCTCTTTAACTAAAAAATAAAGTATGAAAAGCTTAAAAAAACTAAACAGAAAAGAACTCAGAACAGTGCTTGGAGGGCATACCTGTGTTCCCTTCTATCCTCATCATGTGGTTTGGAACGGAACTCATGCATGTTGTTCTGTAGTTCCGGCGGGAGGAAATCCTTGTCCGTATATTCACAATTGTCTTGTTTCCGTAAACACCTGTGAATCGGGAGGTCCATTCTAATAAAGAATATCTTACATAAAAAATCCGGAGGTTCATGATCTGATGAATTTCCGGATTATTTTTTTAATTTGAAATGGTTCAGGTATTTTCCTTCCTGTCATGATCAGCGTCTACATGAAGTTCAATATTGATGGTAGTTCCTTCTCCTATGGCAGATACAATTTCCATACTTCCTTTCAGATATTCCACCCTGTTTTTAATATTGGTGAAACCTATCCCGGGACTCTGATCGAGAAGAGAAACATCAAATCCTTTTCCGTCATCTTCCACTGTAATGTAAAATATATTTTGGTTCTGGCTGCACTGGAGCATAATATTCGAGGGGTGTCCATGCCGTATTGCATTGGCAAGCAGTTCCTGAACGATCCGGTAAATGTGCATCTGAGTCGCATCGGGAATAGTCTTCGTAATATCAATGGACTGGAAATCTATGATTGTTTCATCACTCTGCAGCAATTCGCAGAGATCCCTTAAAGAGGTTTCCAGCCCGATCTTCAGGAGACTTTCAGGCATCATATTCCTTGCTATACGTCTCAATTCAACCACTGATTCATCAAGTCTGCTGATCACAGTCGTCAGGTTATGATATTCTGTTTTCTGCTGCTGGGTAAGGTTCATTTTGATTCCGGCAAGCATTCCGCCCAGACCGTCGTGGAGGTCGCGCCCGATACGCTGACGTTCACGCTCTTCTGCGTCAAGCATTTCCTGTACAAGCTTCAGATGGTGCTGGTGCTCGATTTCATTCAGATGCTGCTGGTGGTTGATCTCTTTCTGTACGGATAGTTTTTTTGCACTTTTATAATAGAATGCTAAAAAAAAGAGCCCGGTCAGCAATGCTGCTCCTGTAATTCCCAAAATCCAGCTTGTCAGTTTCTGATTTTTATTTTTAAGTTCCTGCTGCTTTTTGCCCGCCTGAAGCTGTACAATGGTTTTTTCTTTTTCAGAATTTTTGAATTTGGCTTCTATTGCTAAAATATCTTTGTCCAGCTGAGCCTGATACAGACTGTCTGAAAAACTGATGTATTTTTTCTGCCATTCATAGGCTTCATCATTTTTGTTTAATGCATGAGAAATACGGGCCATCTGCTCATAGACTTCTTTCCGGCTATCAAAATTAGCCATGTATTCTGCATTATTTACAAGTCTGTGCAGGATCTTTTCCGCCGGTTTATATTGCTTTGCCTTGAAAAGAATTTCAAACTGGTTTCTGAGCAAATTATTTTCCAGATAGGTATCCTGAATCTCTTTTGCATATTTTATTCCCTTTTCACAATTCAGAAAAGCGGTTTCATACTGCCCCTTTTTTTCAAAATAACTTCCGGCTGCTTTATAATAATCCGCATAATCTGCCGGGTTTGGGTTTTTATCAAGTATTTTTACCGCCTCATCCAGTCTTGTTTTGGCTTCAGGCAGCTGATCATTCATTACAAATGCATCCGCAGAATAAATATAAGCCCTGAGGAGGGTATTTCTTTTGGAAGAAAGGCTGCTTTTCATCAGGATGACTTTCGAGAAATATTCTTCTGCCTTTTCCAGCTGATTGGCGTTCATAAGGAGAATTCCTACCTGTGAATAGAACATGGCCAAAGATTCTTTCTTCCCGTTTTTCTTTGTATAAGGAATTACTTTGTTTACAATGATATCAAGGGCCTTTTTTTCGTCATTGGCATTTTGGGCACTGATGGCTTCACTGTACCAGGATTTTGCCAGTACGTTATAAACATCCTTCGTATGGTATATGGAAAGTAAAGAATCTGCTTTTTGAAGGGCTTTCCTCGCTTTAACAGGATCATGATCCAGATAGACATCAATAACAGAGCTGTAATATATCCCCAGTAAAAAACGGTTATTTTTAAAGTAGGACCTTCCCTGCACGAGGTATTTCTCAGCTTTTTTAAAATCTTTTAAAGACCAGTAATGCGCCAGATGGAAAGAAACTCTTGCTTTTACACTGTCGTTCCTGCTGGTTTTCAGAATTGTATAAAGGCTGTCATGAAGAGCTTTCTGATCAAAGAATTCCTGAGCTTTAACCGGATGTACAGCTGCTGACATTATAGCAAGAAAACCAATAATTCTTAACGATAATACAGTGGCCCGTTGTATAAGTTTGGGTATCATTTTCTTATCAGTTTATAGAGTGTGAAGATAGAGATAATTAAAACGGAAGAGCCCCCGGAAAAACCCGGAGACTCATTTCCTATAAAAAACCACTTACCGAAAGCGTATATGATGAATCTGAAAATTTACTGTCCCCGGAATGAAGTGTTGACCCGTTCATTTCACTCCGGCTCCACAATCATGTTATAGTTTTTGGGCTTTCAGATGTTTAAGCGGCTTTTTTCTATGAAAAGTAAAAAATATGTTATTCTTTTATCAGCTTTTTTGAAACGGTATTTCCATTTTTCAGCTCTCCTTTTAGAATATATACTCCTTTGGGAAGTTTTGAAATGTCAATCTTTTTCATATCCGATGTTTTTAAAACAGATTTTCCGTCTAAAGAAGTAATCATGATATTTTTAATTTCCTCATCCGATTTCAGGTGAATGATATCTGAACCCGGATTGGGATACAAAGAAATATCAGTCTTGCTTTTCGCAGTTTCAGAAGTGGATAATGCTCCCGGAACCAGATAAGAAATTGTTTTGGTGATATTCGTAGTTCCGTTAATGGTAAATGTATTGATTCCAAAAGACAATACCGTTCCCGAAGCCTGGCTGATCCATTGATAGGATTCATTGGTATAAGACATCGGTGGGAGTCCCGGGCTGGTTTGAGTGGCTGTTCTCATTCTTTTTACCCTCAAAACATTGTTGTACGTTCCTGTAGGCGTAATCACGGTGCCATAGCCGTCTGCAAGGAAAGACTGCTGCCCTGCTTCACTGCTATTCATCGTGGCTGAAACCGTATTGAACTGATAGGTTTCATCAAACTGCTGCAGATAGGTGACCGGAAATTTAAAATTAATCAAAGGATCCGTATACGTTATCGTTCCATCTCCCAAAGCCGGACCGAAATAAGTTCCTATCATGGTAGCTTCCGTATCGCTTATAATATTGAAATCATACGTATCGGCAGCAATTGGGTTGGTGATTCTGTTCGCTGTCGGGAATCTGAAGCAGTTGGTCTGCCCGGGACATGCATTGGTATTTGCTGTAATCGGAGTATCTCCAGTGTACGCAGAAAAATCCCAGGTGATATTAGCGCCTGCAGATCCTGCAGTAATGGCTGTAGTTGATACATCTCCGGACCGGAATGTAATGGGGACATTGATCCTGTCCACCCCGGACCGCGTTACCGTAGGCTGGGCATAGGCCATGATTCCTACGGTAAGGGATAAGAGAAAATTAAGCTTTTTCATATTTTATTCAGGTTTGGTGAAGTGATGGTATAGGGAGTGTTTTTTTATTACAAATGTATTCCCAAGCCTGTATTTCATCAATACTTAAAAAAATGTATTTTTTTCTACCTATAATTAGGTATTTCAGAACAGATAGCAAATCATTATTTTGAGAGAGTGCGGTTCAAAACAAAATAACCGGCTGATGATGCCGGGTATGTACTGTCTGTTTATTTTAACCCGAGTTCGGGATAAGGGATCTCCAATTATATAATAGGTCAGGAAGTCTGAAGCCCGAAGAGGGAAGTTATTGAATTCCAAAGGAGAAATACACCATTATTTTATTAATTTTTTAACCTGCTTCAACGAATGTAAAGACAGCTGTTTAATATTATAGTCTACAAGTAACTTCCAGCCTCTATCTTCCAGCTTCCTGCCCCTTTAACCTCAGCTTCTTATCCTGAACTCAGTTTATTTTATCTTAATTGAATGACTGTCTGTAGCTCAAAGGGGTTTTATCCGTTTTCTTTTTAAACAGTTTATTAAAAGACTGCGGATGTTCAAAACCTAAGGCATAGGCTACTTCCGAAACTGAAAAGCTGGTAGCGGTAAGATATTCCTTTGCCTTTTCGATCAGCTTTTCATGAATGTGCTGCTGGGCATTCTGTCCGGTAAGATTCCGGAGCATATCACTC
This sequence comes from Chryseobacterium endalhagicum, assembly GCF_016745235.1. Taxonomy (GTDB): domain Bacteria; phylum Bacteroidota; class Bacteroidia; order Flavobacteriales; family Weeksellaceae; genus Chryseobacterium; species Chryseobacterium endalhagicum. Next base: position 21,506 of record NZ_JAELVM010000003.1, read on the forward strand.
AGGTAATGCGGGGACAGATGAAGTTCAGAAGCAAGGAATTCCACCGTAGGAATACCATTGTTAAGGCTCTGCTGCTGGTTAAAATAATCTTCGAGAACCGTTTCCATTTTGGACAATAAGTCGCTGTTCACCGCTTTTCTGGTGATGAACTGTCTTTTATAAAAACGGTTGCTGTAATTCAGCAGAACTTCGATATAAGAAATAATGACGTCCTGGCTTACCTCATCTATAGCCGTATTCAGCTCATTATTGATCTGATCCAGCAGTCCTGTGATCACTTTTTTTTCCTGATCAGACAGATGCAGGGCTTCATTGGTATCATAGGAAAAGAAACCGAATTTCCTGATGGTTTTCGCTAAAGGATAAGTCCTTAAAAAATCAGGATGTACCAGCAATGTGTACCCGCAGTATTCAGCATCCACATCTGTTGAGAGGATCTGTCCCGGGGAGGTAAACATCATGCCGCCTTCATTAAAATCATAATATCCCTGTCCGTAGCCTATTTTACCGTGCTCGGAATATTTGTACGAAATTTTATAAAAATCCATCAGAAAGCTTCTTTTGATATACTCTTTATTGACAACCATTTTCGTATTGTCTACAAGACTTACCAGCGGGTGAAGCGGTTTGGGAAGCTGCAGCATATGGTGCAGCTCCGATATGGACGAAATTTTCAGCGGTGTATTATCTTTCTTTTCCATGATATAAATGTATTAAAAACATTTCTGTTTTTTTGATGAAGTGATTAAAGTTAAGATTAATAAGGATGGAGGATGGATGATGGGGGCCGGAAGTTACTGTTGGACGCAAATATTAAACAGTTACTTTCAATTTGATGAAGCAAATTTAGGCTTCTATAGCTTCTTACTTGTTGATGTAATTATAAAAAACAGCTGGAACCCACGTCAATTCATCGCAGCCTGAAAGAGAACCTCCATCTTCCCTCTTCCTGCTTCCATCCTCTTCACCTTAATTTTTTTATACCTAACTCCTAGATAAACTGTTTTCCAAACTGTTCTCTGAAAAGCTCATCGCCCTGTTCAAGACGTTGGGCGTATAAAGCTTTTGCATCTTCACCGGCTACGTATCTCAACTGTTTTTTGCCGTCTGTAGCAGCTTCATAAACCACCTCAGCAATCTGCATCGGTTCTGATGCCGCCGCCATCATTCCTTCCATATTCGAAAATAAGGAATTGGTCATGTCTTCATATGCCGGACTTGTGGCAGAGTCCAGGGAACGGCTTACGAAATCGGTTTTAATTCCTCCCGGAGAAACCGTTTTAATATCCACTCCTAATGAGTTCAGCTCGTACGCTAAACTTTCGCTCCAGCCTTCCAGCGCCCATTTTGTCGCATGATAAGTAGATCCCAAAGGAAAAGCAATCAATCCTCCGATGGATGTGGTAGAAATAAACATTCCGCTCTTTTTCTCTCTGAAATATGGGATAAATGCCTGGGTTACACGGATCACGCCCAAAAGATTGGTATCCAGCTGTTTCAGGATCTGTTCATCCGTCAAAGCTTCCAAAGGACCGATAAGTCCATATCCTGCATTATTAAAAACCACATCTATGGAGCTCAGTTCGAGAGCTTTATTAACCGTTGATCTTATCTGCTCCAGATTCGTCACATCCAAAGGAAGCAGGGTGACATTGTCCAAACCGGAAAGTTCTGTATCTGCGTCCGGGTTTCTCATGGTAGCAATTACATTCCATCCTCTGCTTTGAAATAACTGGGCAGCCGCTTTTCCTAAACCTGTTGAAGCGCCTGTTATAAAAATTGTTTTCATTTTTTTCTGTATTTAAATTAACAAGACAAAGGTCAGCAATAGAAAAAAAGCCGGAGTTGCCAAATTGGATGAAGATGTATCCAAAATGGAGCAAGTCGTTTATTGTGTATAATTGATCTGAATTTTCAGTTCCAACTTAAAATTACAGTGCGTGCGAAAGGATTTCAGCAGAACATGAAGAATAGGAAGCCGCCACAGGTCTGAGAAAAAATCATATTTCTGCAGCTCACCCCTTAAAATAATCCTGATCTCTACCGTCCCTGTATTCTTCTACGAATTCTGCTTAAAGACTCCGGCTGGATACCTAAGTAGCTGGCTATATGTTTTTGTGGAAGCAGCTGAAGAATTTTAGGATTTTCTTCCAGTAACTGATGGTATCGCCGCTCAGGGGATAAGCAGAGTAAGCCTTCAATCCTTTTTTTGGCCTGAAGATAAGCGGTTTCCGTAATCTTTCTTCCGAATTCCTGCCAGTACGGATCTTTATGATACAGGCTTTGCAGATGCTCCCTGTCCAGAAGAAACATTTCTGAATCCTCAACGGCTTTGATATTTATTTCAGACTGCCCGCCGGATAAAATACTGTCGTAATCTGTGACCAGACCGTTTTCATGGTAAAAATTAACGTTAATCTCTTTCCCGTTGCTCTGATAATAAAAGCTGCGCATCACTCCGCTCTTCAAAAATCCCAGATAGCGGCAGTATTCTCCTTTCCTCAAAAAGAATGATGCTTTTTTGAACATTACTTTCTTTAAATAACCCCGCAGTTCTGCATAATGTTCTTCATCCACTAAAAATAATGAGCCGTTGGTTAAATATTCTTCAGTGATGCTTTTCATAGGATAAAAGGGATGTTTAGGTTTTATTTTCCGGATATTCAGGACAGCAGAAATGGTATTATGAAGAGTCTTTTTTATACCATCAAGAAGAAGGAAGCCGGTTTTAGCTCCCTTCCGTTGTAAAATATAATTTGTTAAAATGTTGTACCATTGAACTGATTATTAATCACATATATAGTTTTGCTTTTTTAAATAAAATGCCTTTGTTTATCTTTATTAAAACTGTTTTATTTCAAAAAAAGCTTTGTCTAACCTTGCGATTATTAAACACAAAGAAAGACAAGAATTTGTTTTTCACTTATTTCTGAAATACAGGGTATCAAAATGAACAACAGATTTTTGTTAATGAATTACCCTCATCCCAATCCGTATGCTCACCCACTAAAAAAATCCTGACATGATCCGTACCGCTTCCTCCATATTTTTTTCGGATACAGAGCCGAAGCTTACCAGGAAACCTTCCCCTTCATCAAAATTATAATAGTCGGACCCCATCAATACGGGTTTTATGCCTTTGGCAATAATTTCTTCTTTTAAATAGCTGTTATAGCTTTCTCTTAACGGTTCTACCAGCGTAATCCAATAGCTCAGGCCAAGCTCAGGTTTTATAAACGTAATTTTATCTTTAAGGTATTTATTCAGTAGTTCTTCGAAAAAATCTCTTTTGTATTTATAGAATGGGACCGATTTCTTCAGATGTTTGGTATAGGTTCCATCATCAATTAAATTGAAAAAAGCACGCTCCATAATAGGATCACCATTCACATCTATGATATTTTTAAGGGCATTGATTTTTTTTATCATCTCCTGATCTCCTGCCACATACCCGATATTTAAAAAAGGACTTACCGAGGCACTGAAAGAGCCTATATAGATGTAGTTTTTAAGCCTTTCATCACTGCATAATGGCAGCAGCCGGTTTTCACTGTAATTAATATCAATACAGTAATCATATTCTATCACATAAAAATTGAATTTATTGGACAGATCAATCAGGGCACGCCGTCTTGATTCGCTCAGCACTGCTGTGGTCGGAAACTGGGAATTAGGCGTTATAAAAACAGCTTTTATCTTCTTTCCGGCATTGATAAACTTTTGAACCTCGTCAATAATGATTCCTTCCGTATCTATTGACGCGTACAGAACTGTCGCTCCGGCATGTTCAAAGGTATCCCAGGCAGATCTGTATCCCGGATGCTCTACAATAACGCAGTCGCCACTTTCCAGCAGACACTGCGAGATCAGAAAAAAGGCCATTTGCCCGTCCCTGGTAATGCATATATTATTTTCATCGCCTATAATCCTCCGCTGATGATTGAGCATCTGCGACAGAGCCATACGGAGTTTGATGTATCCTGCCGGATCGTTAAAAATATGAATCTTATGCTTTCGGATGCTTTTCATCACCAGTTTATACTCGCGCATAATATCTGCCATAGGTGAGAAACTGATATCCGGAAGTCCCTGGTCAAAAACTATTTTGTTCACAGAAGCTCTCATTCTGCCAAAATCCGGAGAGGGGGTTACTTTCCTGTTTTCAGGCGTATGAGAAGATACAAATGTTCCGGTTCTTGGTTTAGACATCACCCAGCCTTCATATTCCAGCTGGGTATAAGCTTCGATCACTGTATTTCTGTTGACCTTCAGCATATCCGCCAGTTTTCTGGTTCCGGGCAGAACATTTCCCTGCTTCAGTTTACCGGAATGTATTGCATCTATAATGGTTTCAACAATCTGTTTATAAATGGGGAGCTGAAAATATTTTTCTTCAATTTTCAGATTAAGATTCCAGGGTCGTAACATTATTTCTATAGACTGTTTTTATTAAAATCTTTTTTACAATGATCAGTTTATGATAAGAATGCAGCTGTGATGTAATTAAAATAACTTCATGGTCCTTCTTCCTCCTCTTTTTTGGACTAAATTGTAAAAGACGGTAAAGCAATAATCATAATTTTACCAATGTCTACCTGAGCTTTTATTAAATCAATCCAAAAACATATTCTCAAAGAAAAAGAATTTTAAGACCTTCCCACTGGTCCAGTTTTAATATTTATTACAGACCAGTCTATCTTAAACATAAACCAATATCAACTGAATAACGTGTATTTTTCAAAATATTATCTGCTTTCAAAAAAAACAAGAAACTGGACCAGACAAAAATATTGAGAAATTATGATATTCGCTATAATAAATCACTCAATAATGATTAATAATTTATTGCTGTCATTTATACTAATTCATCAAAAATACAGACCAACTTAAAAAGTAAACTTATGAAAAAAATGATCTTTTCAGTACTGGCAGCATCATTGTCACTGATGTCATGTCAAAACACAGAAGAAGCTTTAGAAGCAGCCCCGGACAGCAGAGCGCTGACTGCGGAACAGATGGCTTCAAAATCCAACTTTTTCCCTGCTGTAGGTACGGCAAATGAGCAATACGGAAAAATGGGACCTTATCAGGTAAGTACAGATGCCGTTTTGGGAGATTGCGGGGGCCTCGGTGGTATCGCCATAGACATCCTGCAGTCTATAAATGTACTGGACCAAACTATTCAATGTACCAATAATCTGCCTTATGGAAACGGTTCGCCCATCAGTACCTCGGTATATTACCCATCCAACATCGCTGATTTGGGTAAACTGCCGGTTGTGAACTTTGTTGGCGGTATATTGTCCAATGAAGGAAATTATGCTCAGATGCTGAAATTATGGGCCAGTCATGGCTTTATAGTAGTGGTTTCTTCAGATTTCATCAATACCCTGCCGGAAATGCATCTTCTGGGTGCGTTTAAAGCCTCACAGCTTAATAAGGATACCCAATCTCCATTGTACGGGAAAATTGATATGTCTAAGATGATTTTAGCGGGACATTCCGCAGGAGGAGGAGCTTCAATTTTAACGTCGAGTATTTCCGAGAATAAAATGAAACTGATTGATCCGGACCTGAAAGTAGTGGGATCTCTTCCTATAGAGCCCGGACCTCTTGCGGTAAGCTTTACCGTAAAGGCTCCTACTCTTATCTTAACCGGCAGACTGGATGTTGTGGTAATGCCATGGTATACGAAGATTCATCAAAATGGTATTTTCAATCCATCCCCAGCATGGGCGGCTACCGCTACTACCGCGACCCACTTCAGTCCAACGATGGAAATTTCCAAAAATGAATTTGCCGGAATCAGTGTTGCCTGGTTAAAATACACAGGGTATAATGATGCTGACGCAAAAACTTATTTTGTGGGCCCTAATTATAAATTGAAGGCAGATCCGCAATTCCTGCAAGGGCTTCATCCTTACAGAGTGGTAAGAAACCAGGCGGCAAACAATCTTCAATAAATGGCCAGATCATCTTAAAAAACAACAAATGCTTTATCATAGGAAGGATAAAACAGGCTGATTCTTCCTAAATTTATGAGGCCGTCTCAAAAGTGAGGCGGTCTTTTTTTGTGATTTAGCGCAAAAAAAATAAATTATTTATGTTGTTAAGGCTTAAATCAAAGGTTCTCTGCTTCTGGCAATGACAGCAGTACTCAATTTTATCGGAGATAAAATCTTTGCGCCTTATAACATGTTATTGTCATAAAATTTGCGTCTTTGCGCTATTCCAACTATAAAAATAGAAGTTTTTTGCTTGTTTCTTGTTTTGTTGGGTAATCGCAATGGCGCAAGGGGTTTTATGCTTTGTGAATATTTAAGACGCAAGAAAATCAAAGATTTTCAGCTAGAAAATGTAATCCCCGAATCTTTTTGGATTCGGGGATTATTCTTGGGAAGCTTTTTAAACAGCCTATTTTTTCTTAATAAGAAATTGAAGTAAGAACCTTATGGTCAGCCTTCTTTTCCTTAGATATTGTATTAAAATTTATAAACAATTGAATTGATGTTCATTCCGGCACCAACTGATGCAAACAGAACCACATCTCCTTCTTTTATTTCATGGGAAGAAAGTTCTCCATCCAGAATCATCGTCAGAAGCGTTGGAATGGTAGCCACACTGCTGTTTCCTAATTTCGCAATAACCATCGGCATAATGTTTTCCGGCATAGGAAGATCATACAGCTGATAGAAACGCTTTACAATTGCTTCATCCATTTTTTCGTTGGCCTGGTGGATAATAATTTTGTCAAGCTGATTGATAGAATATCCGCTGGAATCCAGACATTTTTTCATCGCATCCGCTACATTCACAAGGGCAAATTCATAGATTTTTCGCCCGTCCATTTTAATGTATTTCGTATCCGGACAGCAGTCGTTATTGTATGATTTTCCAAAAAACAGAAAATCTTTTTCCGTTAAAGTATAAGACGCTGAGAGATGCGACTGTATACCGCTTTCATCTTCACTGGTTTCCAGAATAGCTGCTCCTGCCCCATCTGCATAGATCATACTGTCTCTGTCATGGATATCTACTACCCTTGAAAGTGTTTCCGCTCCAATGACCAGGCATCTTTTTGCGATCCCTGCCTTAATGAAAGCATTGGCCTGTATCATTCCTTCAATCCAGCCCGGACAGCCGAACAGGACGTCATACGCCACACAGAAATTATTTTTGATTTTTAAAAGGTGTTTTACCCTTGAAGCAAGACTTGGTACGGTGTCCGACTGAACGGTACCAAAACGAACATCACCAAAATTGTGGGCAAATATGATGTAATCCAGTGTTTCAGGATCTATTTTAGAATTTTCTATGGCTTTTTGGGCCGCAATGAGTCCCAAATCTGAGGTTACCTGATGCTCAGATGCATATCTTCTTTCTTCTATACCAGTAATTTCCTTTAGCTTTCTGGCAATAATATCATTCGCTTCCTTTAATGACTCTCCGTTTTTATTAATAAAATGATGCTGGTCAAAAAATAAATTTGTAATTGTTTCCGGCGGAATATAATTGCCGACTCCTATAATCTTGCTTGTCATTAAAAAAAATATATAATTTTCTTAAATTCATTTCGTTTTTTTTATGAATTTAAATCTTGTACAATAATAACGATAAAATATCTATTAATCGTATGATAAATTATAATTGAATCTTAATATTGGTATTCAAAGCATACAACAGCCTTTATGACATCCAGATATATCATGAGTTTTTACTTCACCCATACTCCCTATTTTGCCATCCTTTTTCGTAAATTCGCATGCTTATGGCGGCATATATTCTTGAAAACACCAGTATTCATCTACTTTCCGTGTATGATCTTCTAAAACATACATCCGGCAGTGCGTTTCTGGAGGTCAGAGATTTCCGTGAAATTTTTCCAGTTGCCCTTGAAAATAATATTGGAATTTTCACCAAAAAATCGCCTCTTAAGGATTTTCCGGAAGTTTCGGTAATCCAGATCGGCAGCTCAGTGATCACCAGTTGCAGCTGCGACAGTTCCAAAGACAAGCTTTGTGAGCATCAGACTGAAATTATACACTGTATTTTAGAAGAAAAAAAATTCAGGACCTTTTTTGATCCGTTCCTCCGTAAGAAGCTGTTGATAGCAAAAGCTAAAAATTATGGCTTAGAAAACGAACCGGATCTGGATGTCTATTTCGAACTGGAATATACTGAGGGTAAAATTGAAGTCAGACCAAAGATTAAGGAAATGCTGTCTATGGATGAGGATACTTTTAAACAGCAGCTCATTCCACAACGTTCCTCTGCTATCCATGAACTGGCTTTACAGGATAGTGGAAAAAGAAAAATACTGGTCATTGGAAAGCACCGCTATTACAACCATCTCACCTTTTCACTGATGGAATCTGAAACCACACAGTCAGGAAAGGTTAAAAACCCGGTAAATCCGGTCGATGCCATGCAGCTGATCTGGAAGGCCGAAGAGCCGCAGCACATTAAATTTTACACCGCTGTTTCTGCGTTTCAGAACAATTACAATGAAGATTATAATCCGGCAGAACTGGAAGCGCTGAAGCTCATCGTACAGAATCCGCTTGAACTGGATACTTTTTACCATGACCGTGACCTGTCGGAAACCGTTTCAGCAAAGTCTCTGATTCCGGTAAACCTTGAAGTTTTGAAAGCAGAGATCCAGCTCAGTGTATTTAAAAAGGAACCGTTTTATGAAGTAACGGGTGAACTGGAATTCAATGATATTTCAGTTCCTTTTAAAAATGTAACCATCAGGAATGAATACTTTGTCTACAGCCGGAATACATTCAGTTTTGTAGATGATCCGGATATCCTGAGAGTTATTAAATTTTTCAAAGCGAACAATGAAATCCTGCTCGTTCATTCCTCAAAATACGAAGCATTTATGCTGAATGTCCTCTCTTCGATTGAGGAACGCATTCACATCAATTACAGCTACATACAACCTGCAACGCCAGTACAGCTTGAAGAGAAGGATTCCCGGAATGAACGGATCATTTATCTACGCCAGCAGGGAAATTATATCGCCTTAACTCCGGTCATGAAGTATGGTCAGCCGGAAGTCGCGGTCTACTCCAGAAAGCAGCTTTTTGGAACAGATCAGAACGGAAATGTATTTAAAATTAACAGGAGCGATGCTGAAGAAGCCCGTTTTACTTCGCTCATTATGAAACAGCATCCGGATTTTGAAGCGCAGATGGACGGATATGATTATTTTTACCTTCATAAAGATAAATTTCTGGAAGATAACTGGTTCCTTCATGCTTTTGAGGTTTGGAGAAATGAGGGTGTGACCATTCTCGGGTTCAATGAGCTGAAAAACACTAAGATCAATTCATACAAGGCAAAGATCAACATTCAGATTACCAGCGGACTGGATTGGTTCAATGCTAAACTGAAGGTAAGTTTCGGGCAGAAAGATGCTGCCCTGAAACAGCTCCACCGGGCGATCCGCAACAGAAGTAAATTTGTCCTGCTTGATGACGGTACAACAGGCCTTCTTCCTGAGGAATGGATTGATAAAATGCAGGAATTTTTCCGGATCGGGGAAATAGATGCTGAAGATCTTAAGATTCCAAAGATTAATTTCACTGAAATATCTTCCCTGTTTGAGAAGGATATTCTAAATCAGGAAGTACAGGAAGAGCTTTCTACTTATTCAATTCAATTTTCATCGGTTAAAAATATTCCTCAGATTAATATTCCTGAAGGATTAAATGCTGTTCTGAGAGATTATCAGCATGACGGACTGAACTGGCTGAACTTTCTGGACAGCTTCAATTTCGGAGGATGTCTTGCGGATGATATGGGGCTTGGAAAAACACTTCAGGTGATTGCATTCATCCTTTCTCAGCGGGAAAAACGCGGGCACACGACCAATCTGGTGGTGGTTCCTACTTCCCTGATTTTCAACTGGCAGGAGGAAATTGCAAAGTTCGCTCCTTCGGTAAAAGTAATGGTTCATTATGGAGCGGACCGATTAAAAGCTACAGAACATTTTGCTGATTATGAAGTGATTCTTACCAGCTACGGAATGCTGCTTTCGGATATCCGTTTCCTGAAAAATTTCTGCTTTAATTATGTTTTTCTTGATGAATCCCAAACGATTAAGAATCCGAATTCGGAAAGGTATAAAGCGGCAAGACTACTGCAGTCGAGAAACAGGATCGTTCTTACCGGAACTCCTATTGAAAACAATACGTTTGACCTGTACAGCCAGCTTTCTTTTGCATGTCCGGGACTTTTGGGAAGCAAGCAGTATTTTAAAGACATTTATGCGGTTCCGATTGATAAATTCGAGTATGGAAAACGTGCTCAGGAACTTCAGCAGAAGATCAAGCCTTTCATTCTCCGCAGAACAAAGAAGCAGGTTGCCAAAGAACTTCCTGAAAAAACAGAAATGGTGATTTACTGTGAAATGAATGCTGAGCAGCGTAAAATCTATGATGCTTATGAAAAAGAGCTCCGCGAATTTATAGCAGCCAATGACGATGATGATCTGAACAAAAACAGTATGCATGTTCTGACCGGGCTCACAAGGCTCAGACAGATCTGTAATTCCCCGCTGCTGTTAAAAGAAGGCTATTCCGGTGAGCATGCGGTGAAGATAGATATATTAATGGAACAGATCCAGAGTAAATCTAAAGATCATAAGATTCTAGTATTCTCACAATTTGTAGAGATGCTGGATTTACTTAAAGCTGAACTTGAAGATCAAAACATTCCGTTTGAATACCTTACGGGACAGACTAAAAACAGGACTAAAGCTGTTAATAATTTCCAGGAAAATGAAGAAGTACGGGTATTTCTTATCAGTTTAAAAGCCGGAGGAGTAGGCCTTAATCTTACCCAGGCGGATTATATTTACCTTGTAGATCCGTGGTGGAATCCTGCAGCGGAAAATCAGGCCATTGACCGGAGCTACCGTATCGGGCAGACGAAAAATGTGATCGCGGTACGGCTGATCTGCTCGGATACCGTTGAAGAGAAGATTTTAAGCCTTCAGAAAAGGAAAAATGAACTCGCCCAAAACCTGCTTCAAACAGAAGGAACCGGAATCCAGAAGCTTTCAAGAAATGATCTGCTCGAGATTTTAGACTCTAAATAATAATAGAGGTTTCGGGCGGGCCTCCGGCCCGCCCGAAACCTTTCCTATCATTAAAGGTTTAGATTTGTATCTGCCAATAGCTGCTTTGCTCTATTTTTCTTCCGAGATTGCCGACAAAAGGAAGCTTTTTATTAAACAGGAAAAGAATTTAGATAAGACAATGTCTCAAAAGTGAGTTTGCTGTTTTTGAATAATTTTCAACGCAAAGTTCCATTAACAAATGATTTGATTTAAGGAAAGCAAAGAATTCTGACTTCGTCAGTGATTAAGCGTAAATAAAACAGCCGCTTGGTCAAATCAATCGAAGATTGATTCATCTTTGCAACCTCAAATATACAGTTTCAACAATAAAGCTGTGCGTCTGAATAAATCCTTCTGTATTTTTACACATATCCTCTTGATCAAAAAAAGAAAACCGACAGAAAATCTGCCGGTTTAAAAAACAAAAATTGATATGGATATGATTAGATAAGTGTTTCTATTTTTTTATGACTTTTTCAATCACCGTGTTTTTATCTTTGCTGTAGATCTTAATCAGATAGGTTCCGGCTGTAAGGCTTTCCATGCTGATCGTGCTGGAAGTTCCCTCCAGAAGCTTCTGTCCTGTCAGATTATACACTTCATATTTTTCAAGTCCCGCCTCCGTTTTCACGGTTACAGAACCTGAAGTAGGATTCGGATATATTTTCCCGGCCGTCTTTTTTGAAACCTCCGATGTGGCCAGGTTTGTGGCCAGTATATTTAAAGTATAATCTTCCGTCTGCCCTGCTCTTAAACCACTGTCACAAGCTGTATTAATGGAATTGGCAGCATTGGGATCCGAATACGCAGCAATATTGGTATTTTTAAGAACCCTCATTCTTGTAGCCCCGGCTGTTGTATTGGCCGGAACTGCGATGCTCCCGTTTATGGTAAAAGCATTGAAAGGATTCGCTGCAGCCAGTCTTCCGATATAAAAGCTTTCTCCAGCATCATCAAAATTACCGTTCCTGTTAAAATCAATGAACACAACAACATCACTTGGAAATGTACTGGAAGGCCCTTTTACAGAGATTGGATAGGTATTTCCAGCCTGCAGTTCGGTTGACTTTGAAGTAAAATCTTCATAAGCCTGTGCCGCTCCGGTTTGGGCAGTTGATGTATTATTGATCGTTCCAAAACTGACATTCGTGATCATATTGCTATCCGCTCCATATTGAAATGCCGGACTGCAATATTGTGCATTCATTCCCGCATAAAGCACGATGGCAGAAAGAGTAGATAATTTCTTCATGTATTTCTTAATTTTCTTGAGACAAATTTATATTTATTTAGAATTAATAAAAATAATAAACGAATGACATTTGTCACCTTTTGCAGAATAATGTAAAAATCAGGGTAATAATTTATGTTTAAAAGTCCAATAAAATTACTTCAAATAAAAATAAAGCACTAACAATCAGCTTATTAAACTTAAAAAAAACCGTAAACTAAGGAGTACTTTATCTTGTAGAAATTTAACTGTAAAATACATTTAAGGAAATAAAACAATGGAATAATCAGCAAAAACATTGTTTTGAACAAAAAAATAATCTGAAAATACAATTGAGATTACTACAATCTGCAGATGAAATTTTCTGATATCAATTTTTAATCAATTAAGCTCTGGAAAGCTGATCCAGTTTTTTTAACAATGTAGGCATCCGGTAGTTTCCATGCATCTGCTCCACTTTGGGAAGGATTTCATCTACATCTGCTCCTTTTGCGGTAAGAAACAACGGCGTTTTACTTTCGCCGCGCAAAACATTTCTTCTCTGGGAATCCGGTGATGTAAATTCATTTTTTGCAATGCCGGCAATGACATACTTCCGGCCTAAGGCTTCGTAAAGATAACCGCCAAGACCAATTTTTCCGTCATTGTCTAGAGTGACATAGCCATCCACGATAATAATATCCCCATCTTTTAATTCAATTTTCTTCAATAAGCTTAGAATGCAGGGAAGTTCTCTTTTGTAAAAGGCTCCACTCTCATAATCTGAAGAAACTTCTGTTTTTTCTGTAAAAATCTCAGATTCATGTTCTGAGTTCCAATCCTGAAATGCTATACATACCGTATTCGCGTGGTCATCATAATAATATGTATCAAAAGCGTAAATCATATTCTTTCTATTCATTAAAAAAATTCACCGAAATGCCACAAAATCCCCGACGGATCATGTACAAAGCATTCCTTTCCCCACTCCATGGTTCTCACCGGACTTAGCCGTACACCTTCATATTTTTCAGTAAGATTCAATGTCTGAAGTTCTTGCCAGAAATCTTCCGTATCATCTACTTCCATAAAGATCATCGTATTGTCTACCCAGTCTTTTGCATAATAATCCTGAAGATAGAATCCGGTTTCCTGCCTTTTAAACAGGGATAATTTAGGCTCAAGAACGACTTCTTCAAACCCGAGATCTCTGTAAAAGCTCCGGCTTATCTCAAAATTTGCAGCCCCGATAAACGGTCTGATGGATTTTACCCCTTGTTTCATGATTTTCTGTTTTTCCAGTTATTATATGTCATTTCAAACTTGATTTCCTTTCCGTACATTCCTGTTTCTTTCCAGCCGGATTTTCTGTAGAACGTTTCAGCTCTTGTGCCGGGCGATGTTCCCAGCCAGACCGTTTCCGGAGTCTGTTCAAAATACCAGTCCAGCATGATGTCGTGAAGTTTTCTTCCGATTCCCAGATTTTCAAAGTCAGGATGCAGAAAAAGTGCCCAGATATTATTTTCTTTCAGATCTGCAATGGAGAAACCTACAATCCGGGATTCCATTTCAGCGACCCAGCCTTTTCCTCTTTTAAATAAGAATTCTTCACAGTCTGCATCCGTTACCAATCCGGGATCGGAAAGGGTATTTTCTTTAACAGAGTTTCTTACACTTTGGATTTGTGGAATGTCTTCCAGCCTTGCCTCACGAATGATTAGGTTCATTGATATTTGTTTTTTAATTATAAAACGGGCAAAAGCCCGTCCTATTCAATATTGTATGTTGGTCAGCGCAAAGACGCAATTTACTTTAAAAATGTTCCGTTTTTATGGCTCAAGGATTTTATCTCCGCTAAAATTTAATGCTTATAAAATCTATCGGTAATAATTTGTTTAAAAATCATTGAGCTTCCTATATCTTAAAAAAGTTCATCTGCTATTGATGTCTTTGCGCTGATTCAACATTTGTATTATTTTTTATCTACAACAATTCTTTCTGCTCTGTTCGCAATCTCCCAGGCCGTAGCAAACACAAGCTGTGTTCTTTTCTCCAGCAAAGCATAGTCAATTTTCTCAGGATCATCAGTCGGTTTGTGATAATCTTCGTGAATACCATCAAAGAAAAAGGCTACCGGAACATTATTTTTAGCAAAATTATAGTGGTCTGAACGGTAATACAGCTGTTCCGGATCAGCCGGATCATCATATTTATAATTCAGTTCCAGATTATTCGTCTTTTTATTGGCTTCTTCATTGATGACTTTAAGCTGGGAGCTCAACATCTCAGAACCGATGACATAAACATACTGCTTTCCTCTGTTTTCAGCATCATCACGGCCAATCATATCAATGTTAAGGTCTACCACTGTATTCGCCAATGGAAATACCGGATTGCTGGTGTAATAATCCGAACCGAACAAACCGTGCTCCTCTCCCGTTACATGCAGGAAAAGAATGGATCTTTTAGGCCCTTTTCCAGCCTTTTTAGCCTCCTGGAAAGCTTTTGCAATCTGCATAACAGCTACAGTTCCGCTTCCATCATCATCAGCACCATTATAAACCACTCCGTTTTGTGTGCCTACATGGTCATAATGGGCAGAGATCACCACTATTTCTTCAGGTTTTTCACTTCCTTCTATGAACGCAAGAATATTCTCGGAATCAGGAAGATTTCCACCGCCTCTTTTCTTCATAAATTCCGCGGGAACCTTTTGATAATAGGATCCTAATGCTTTGGGAGGAGTAATTCCAAGGCTTTTGTAATAATTAATCATATACTCACCTGCTTTTTTCTGGCCCGGACTTCCCGTATCTCTTCCCCCCATTTCATCAGAAGCAATTACATATAAGTTCTTCTTTAATTCATCTGCCTTAATGGTCTTATATGCAGCGTGAAATGCTTTATCAGCTTTGGGTACCGATGAAGTCTGGGCAGCAACTCCTTCCGAAGTTTTAGCTGTTCCGCAGCTGACCACCAGAGCCAGCCCCAGAAGCGGGATAAGTATTTTTTTCATATGACAATAATTTGCTTAAAAATAACAAATTTTATTTAATCTTCAACGGATGTGTATTTTTCTTATATTTGATTTAAATGCAACACAGATGGAAAAAATTTACGGATTTACACACTACTCCTTTTTCACACAAATGTCTGAACTTGCGGCCAAACATAACAGCTATGATCTGTCTCTCGGGCTGCCTGATTTTGATATTGACGACCGTCTGAAATTATTTTTAATAGAAGCTGCCGCCCACCAATGTCATCAGTATGAGCCTCTTGCAGGAAATCCGCTGCTGATCAGGAACATCATTACATTCAATGCCAACCGGGCCAACAGCATTCATTTGAAGGAAAATGAGGTGACCGTTATTCCATGTGCAACTTTTGCTTTACATACCGCCCTTAAATCTATTCTCAATCAGGGAGATGAAGTGATTATCATCCAGCCGTCCTATTATACCTATGGGCCTTCGGTAGTTTTAAATAATGGTGTTCCGGTTTATTATGATCTTGACAATGATTTCACCATAAACTGGGAAAAATTTCAAAAATGCATTTCTGAAAAAACAAAAGCTATTATTGTAAATTCACCACAAAACCCAACCGGAACCATCTGGAAACAAAGTGACTGGAACCAGCTGTATGAGCTGATCAAACATCAGGAAATCTACCTGATCTCAGAGGAAATCTATGATACTTACTGCTACGACGGGCTTGAACACTACAGTTCTTTCCTTCATCCGGAACTCAAAAACAGAACTTTCTGTATTTTTTCTTTTGGAAAAATGTTTCATACTTCCGGCTGGAAAGTAAGCTATCTGCTTGCTTCAGAAGATCTGACCGCTAAATTCAGATGCCATCAGCAGTATATTTCCTACAGTACCAATGCTCCCGCTCAATATGCCGTTGCCAAATATCTGGAAGTCTTTGATTCTTCTGAAAATAAGCACATTATGCAGCGTAAAAGGGATATATTCAATGAAATGATTGCTTTCACGCCTTTGGAAGCGGCAAAAAAAGCAGAGGGAAGTGTTTTTCAGATCGTTAATTTCAGGAATGTTTCTAAAACAATGACGGATGTAGAATTCTCCAAATGGCTGACGGTTGAGAAAAAAACGGCTTGTCTTCCGCTTTCTGCATTTTATAATTCAAGACAGAACTCAGATTATGTGCGGTTCAGTTTTGCGAAAAAAGATGAAGTGATTATTCAGGCTTTGGAGCATTTACAGAAAAATCTTTAAGCCATCTCCTTTTAACATCCCTCAAAACATCTGTGCAAATCTGTGTCATCTGTGGTTAAAGATTAAAATGAAGTTTTTTCTCACGCCGATTTAGCAGATACTGAAAAATTATTCTTCTATTTTTTGACCGTATTTTTTTGCCCACAGATGACACGGATTTGCAGAGATGATTGTGTTTTATTCTTTCGTTAAACTATAATCAATAAAAAAGCACCGCTTGTGAACGGTGCTTTAGATATTTTTTGTATGATTTTAAAGAGCAAGAACTCTTACATCAATTCTTCTGTTTTTTGCTTTACACTCATCTGTGTCATTGGCTTCACAAACGGGATGCTGAGAACCGTAGCCTTCTGCTTCTACCCTGTCTGATGAAATTCCTAACTCCAGAAGTTTCAGTTTTGCAGTCTGAGCTCTCAGGTTTGACAGTTTCAGATTACTTTCTTCATTTCCGGTGTTATCTGTGTAGCCTCCTAATTTCACTTTCAGATCAGGATAAGCGTTTAAAATTTCAGCAAGGTTATTGAGCTGTGCATCGGAACCTGCTTTTAAATCGCTTGAACCTGTTTCAAAGTAGAGATTTTCCAGGGTATACCAGTTATTAGGATCTATTACTGTCTGATCTTTTCCTTTTACGGAATTGTACAGCTGGAATAGTCTGCTTCCTTCTCCTAACGTGATTATTTTCTCGCCATCCAGCTTAATCTCCTGAATAGTTCCTGTTTCGTAAACAAAATCTCCGTTTTCATTAAGATGTCCCTTAATTTCCATTGAAGAAACTGGCGTGGTTTTGATATCTGTACCTACTGTATGCAGACCAATTCCTGCAACTCTTGTAAGATTTTCCAGTTTGGCTTTTCGGTTAGCTTCAATTTTATCTTTGTGCAGAACGGCCAGTGTTGGGGCAATAACCAATGAAACAATAGACATTAATTTAATCAGAATGTTCATTGACGGTCCTGAAGTATCTTTAAACGGATCTCCCACAGTATCACCTGTTACGGAAGCTTTATGCGGTTCTGAACCTTTATAATAAGTCTGGCCGTTGATATCCACTCCTTTTTCAAATGACTTCTTAGCATTATCCCAGGCGCCGCCGGCATTATTCTGGAACATTCCCATAAGAACACCGCTTACTGTGGCTCCTGCTAAGAATCCTCCCAAAACTTCAGGTCCGAAGATAAATCCAACCAATAAAGGTGAAATAATAGCAATAGCTCCGGGAAGCATCATTTTTCTGATGGAAGCATCTGTAGAAATAGCTACACATTTTTCGTATTCAGGCTGTGCTGTTCCTTCCAGAATTCCCGGAATTTCACGGAACTGTCTTCTTACTTCCTCTACCATAGCCATCGCTGCCTGTCCTACGGCTGTAATAGCCAATGATGAGAAGATAAACGGGATCATTCCTCCTACAAACAGTCCTGCCAGAACATCTGCTCTGTAGATATCAATTCCATCAATTCCTGCAATGCCTACAAAAGCGGCGAATAGGGCTAAAGCTGTCAGTGCAGCAGAAGCAATCGCAAACCCTTTTCCGGTAGCTGCTGTGGTATTTCCTACGGCATCCAGAATATCTGTTCTCTCACGGACTTCTTTCGGAAGCTCGCTCATTTCTGCAATTCCTCCGGCATTGTCAGCAATAGGCCCGAAAGCATCAATCGCAAGCTGCATGGCAGTGGTAGCCATCATTCCGGCTGCTGCAATCGCTACTCCGTAAAGTCCTGCACACAGATAAGACCCGTAAATACCTCCTGCCAATACAATAATCGGAAGGAGTGTAGATTCCATACCGACAGCAAGTCCGCCGATAATATTGGTGGCATGCCCTGTGGAAGACTGTCTCACAATACTGGAAACCGGTCTTTTACCCATGGCCGTATAATATTCTGTAATGATACTCATTAAAGTACCCACTACAAGTCCTACCATAATAGCGCCGAAAACGCCCATTTTCGTAAATTCATGTCCTCTGAGGGTCATTTTTTCGGGAAGAAGATAAGTCACCAGAAAATAAGAAGATATCGCGGTGATCACAATACTTCCCCAGTTTCCTAAGTTCAGTGCATTCTGTACGCTGGAAGTGGATGAACCT
Source organism: Chryseobacterium endalhagicum (assembly GCF_016745235.1). Lineage (GTDB taxonomy): Bacteria > Bacteroidota > Bacteroidia > Flavobacteriales > Weeksellaceae > Chryseobacterium > Chryseobacterium endalhagicum. The sequence goes on from NZ_JAELVM010000003.1 coordinate 40,180, forward strand.
TCATTGTCATTGATTCTTACAAATAAAGTTCCTATCATGGAGAAAATAATCCCTGTTCCTGCAATAAGCATTGGCAAAAGAATAGGGGCAAATCCTCCGAAAGCGTCATCGGACATAGTTTCCCTTCCCAAAACCATTGTTGCGAGTACCGTGGCCACATAAGACCCGAAAAGGTCGGCTCCCATTCCGGCCACATCTCCTACGTTGTCGCCCACGTTATCAGCAATCGTTGCCGGATTCCTCGGATCATCTTCAGGAATTCCTGCTTCTACTTTTCCTACAAGGTCAGCCCCTACATCTGCAGCTTTGGTATAAATCCCGCCACCAACTCTTGCAAAAAGGGCAATGGATTCTGCCCCCAGAGAAAACCCTGTAAGGATTTCAATGGTTCTTTCCATCTCATGAGAGTCCACCGCAGCATCAGGTGCGAAAATCTGTTTAATGATCAGAAAAAGAGCTCCCAGACCAAGAACAGCCAGTCCCGCAACCCCCATTCCCATGACAGAACCTCCGGTAAAGGAAACTTTCAATGCTTTGGAGAGTGAAGTTTTGGCGGCTTCCGCCGTTCTTACATTCGCTTTTGTAGCGATTTTCATTCCGATAAATCCTGCCAGTGCAGAAAATACGGCCCCCATGGCAAAAGCCAGTCCAATACTCCAGTGAGAATTGGCATTGCTGGAGCCCATCACCGCCAGCAGTATAGATACTACAATGACGAAATAGGTTAAAATCTTGTATTCGGCCTTTAGAAAAGCCATTGCACCGTCAGCGATGTGTCCGCTGATCGTTTTCATTTTTTCATTTCCGGCATTCTGCTTACTTACCCAATTACTTTGAAGAAATGTGTAAAGCAAGGCAATAACACCAAAAATTGGTACTAACACAAATAGATCCATAGTTTAATATTTTTTTGGTAATAGAAAATTAAATATAATAAATAATTGTTACTAAAGCGTTAAAAAATTTGAGAGTTTACAGCTGATATATCACATGAAAAAATTAAAACATCAGCTAGCAAGCGTTAAACCGGAAATAAAAGGTGCTTAATTTTAAAAACAAAAAAGGATAAACAAAATTGTCTATCCTTTTATTATCATTACATCAGGGAATATTATCCTCCGAATTTTTCTGCATAATCTTTTTGAGAAGCTTTGATCACTTTTTTAGCGTGCTCAGCTCCGTAAACCTCATGAATTCTACATTTAGCAGGCTCATCCGGTAGGTTTTTATACGTTAAGAAGTAGTGCATCAGTCTTTTTACTTCTGCTTCAGGAAGTTCTGAAATATCTCTGAAATGTCCGAAAGCGTGGTCACCAATCATTACGGCAACAATTTTATCATCAGCTTCGCCTCCATCAATCATTTTGAATCCTCCGATTGGAATAGCTTCCATTAGCAATCCTCCTGAATGGATGTTGTGAGAGCTCAGTACACAGATATCAAGCGGGTCATGATCTCCTTCCGTCACATCATCAGCTCCGGCTTCTATAGCCAGTTTCATCACTTCATTGTGGCAGTATGTTCTAGGTACAAATCCGTATAAAGCGGGAATGATATTGGAGAATTTCTGAGGCCTGTCTACCTTTAAAAATCCTGTTTCTTTATCTACTTCATATTTAATAGTATCTGAAGGAACGATTTCCACAAATACGTTTACAACATTTGGCGCATCTTCTCCTGCTGAAATCCCATGCCACGGATGTGCTTTAAAATTTGGAATCATTATTTATCTGTTATTTTTTTAAGTTATAATTAAAATTTCTCTTCTAAGGTCTTCTATTGTGGCCGCGATGTAATCATCTCCGTCCATATAGTTCATGATAAAAATAGTTTTGAACTCTTCAAGATCTGCATTTCCATTCAGCCCGTCGTAGGTTTTGTGAAGTAAATCTATCAAAGCATTTTTAGAATCTACGATATTCTTCCATGAACTTTTCGTAACATACAGCTGCTGTGAAGAATTGTATTCAAACTCATCATTGATGGTTTTTTCGGTAAGAAAGATAAATTCATGCACTGCCAGGCCTTTATCAAACTTCTGAATAATGTTTGAGGGTTTAATTCTTTCCAGAAAAAGAGTCATCCTTTCATAGGAATGGGCTTTGTTTTCTGAATTTGATTTTACAGAAAGCAGCTTGATCTCCTGATTCTTAAGGGTAATATATGAGTGTACAAATTGTCTCAGCAAAACCAGGAAAGGAATTGCGATAATCAATGCAAAAGCATACGGTAGATATCCTGAAAAACTCGTCATCATTTTAGACCGCAAAATTACTAATTATTTTCCGGCTTCTAAAGAGTTTTTAAATATATTGATCTTTGAATTCTGAATATAGATCAGGGACAGGATAATGATCAGATAAAAACCAATCATCATTCTGTTGGCCAGGCTTGGAAAAACCAAAAATCTGAGAAATACGGAGATATAAATCGCTGCAAAAAACAGGCACTGTGCCCAGCTTTTTTTACTGTGCCATGAAAATTTATTCGCCAGAATAATAACGATAAACAGCAGCAAAAGAGAAAAATAAGATCCGTTGAACTCCAGCAGCATTGACTTTTTAAGATACTTTACATAATCAGAAAAGACAAAAGGATCGGGATCTGATATCGGGTAAATCTGCACCTTAGTAAACTGGTTCATAAATAAAGTAGACCACGAGATCTGGTTGAAATACTGAATAAGAAAGAAGGCAAGAAAAATATACCCATAAGAGAAAAACAGCTTTGAAGCCTTGATTTCAAGTATATTTCTGTTAAAATAGGCCACTATATACAGAAATGAATACAGGATAAAATATTCCGGCCGTGTTAAAACACAAAGCATTGCAAAAATAGTGGCTGGCAGATGTTTCTTTCTGACGATAAAAGTATATAAGCTCAATAACAACAACAAACACGACAAACTGTCTGCGGACGCATGTCTGCTCGCTTCCAGAAGCGGTTTGAACAGAGAAATTATTACAGTGATGATTAATGCTAAAGGATAATTCTTCAGGATTCGGATGAGATAACAGAATACAAGAACTAAAATAAGGACATAAGAAAGTATAGACGTTAAAAATACGGATGTAGTTAAATTGAAACCTGATTTAAAGAACATCAGATTGACAAAATTATAAAAAGGTTTTACAGAAAACAGCTGCAGTTCTTCCCCGTAGGCCTTTGGATTTTCTGACAGAACCTTATAATAAGTATTCTCTCCTACTGCAATTTCCTCATCCTGAGGGGTAATTCCGAAAAGTTTGGGATTTGTATCTTTTAGTTCTGTGTATACTTTTTTGTGAATTTCCTCTATTTTCATCTCAGGATACTCAGCTTTATAGATGAGCCCCGCATACGCTTCAAGATCTACATTATAATACTGATGGGTGTACAGATAGTACGACATCAGGCATAGGTAAATGGAAAATATAAAAACAAGAAGTCGGTCAGTTTTTTTCATCTGTGCTTTATTCACTAAAGATTACAAAAGTAAAAAAACTATCCTATCAGCTGGTATTATTCAAATATTTTTATTCTCTTTACCATATTGAATACCGTCTGAAATTAGAGTTCAAACAGCGCAGGCCTCTGCGTTACTTCATGATAGCATACACTTTCTTCGTCAAAAAAGTGATAAACGAGGCTTTTCCGTGTTTTGTTTTTATCCGTATGAGGCTCGCCTCCATGAAGGATATTGGCGTGCCATATTAACATATCCCCTTTTTTGGCTCTGAAAATTTCTTTTTTCAAACCAAGTTCCTTGACTTTATTCTCTAAAAACTCTTCATATGCCTTATAGCTTTTTTTCCCAAGCCGGATAGCGTCTCCTTCATTGTCATAATCGGAATTGAGAAAATACGGCAGTTTATGGCTTTTCGGGATATAATGCAGTGCCCCATTAGTTTCATCCACATCTTCCAGAGCGATCCAGACTCCCAGAAGCCCGCCAAGAGGATAAGTCGTCATATGAATGCTGTCTGAATGCGTTTTCTGCTGGCTCCCGTTAATGAAATTGATACTCTGGAAAAGTTTGGCTTTGCCGTCCAGAAGTACAGAAAGAAAATCCAGCAGGTTTTTATTATTTCCAATATTTTTAATGATCTCAGAGTGATGGATGGCAAACATTAGCTTTCCGCCGTAAATAAACTTCAGCGTTCCGTTTTCCATCAGTTTATCGATCTCGGTATTGATTTTATCCGCATCATCTGTACTGATGAAGTTCCGCAAGATCATATATCCGTTATCGTCATATTGCAGAGCACTTTCTTTATTTTCAGCAGAAAGCCCTTTAAAAAATGATGTATTAACAAGCTTGTCCTGTTCTATTGCCCTTTCCGCAGCAAGAAGGTGAGAAAAATCCGCACTGGAAATACTGGAAAAATAGTTCTTGTTGATACCATATTTCTTGTATAAAGGAATATTATGCTGCAGTTTTTTCTTATTGAAGAAATTATAAATAATATAGGGCAGTTTATAGTATCGGATCTGCTTTAACATAGCTGAGTGATTAGTAATAAATACTTTATAAAGGTAGCGAATTATATTTAATTAAAACCATTCTAAATAACAATTTCCACATGATAATTACCCTAATATTTTTCCTCTCGCAAAAAATGAGGCGTAGTCTTTAATCAATGTTTTTATAGAATTTTCTACTACAGCATATGGTTTTAATTCCGGCCTGAAACCTCTGAAAAATTCTTCGATGCTGGGAAGATTTCCCCCTTCAAAATCAAAGATACAAGTCTCTATATTTTCTTTAATGACCTGATCAATAAGTGTGGAAGCACCTGCCATTTTAATGTATTTTTTATCATTAAAAGTCCCCAGAAGCGCAATCGTATCAAAATCTGAATACGTGGCGATCATATTCGTTATTTCATGGTGATAATAAAAGGCTGAAAATTTTAAATATTTTAGTGCATAAAATGTTTCCAGGGTTTTCAGCAAAGTTCCCGTATCGTTTTCTTTATCCAGCCCTACTACATTGTTTTTTATAAACCGTTCAGCTTCCTGATAGCTTATTTCCCTGATCTCTGAATTTTCGGCTACTTCATCATCCAATCGCAGTTTTCTCTTTCTTTTCGGTGAATATTTAGCAAAAACTTTTGAATAATCGCCAGGATATAAAAGGAAATTCTTTTTTGTTTTTAATTCTGAATCAAATTGGTTGGTTTCATTAAAATAATAGGCCCTGATCAGATAATTCTTACTCAAAAATTTCAGAAACTTTTCATTGGTCTTTTTATCATCTTTTGCCGAAAATACGCCAAGTTGCTGGCATATCAGAGGGTTATGTACAATTTTTATCCTGTTCTTATAGATAAACGGAACCGGCATCACGGCCTCATAATCATTCCTGACTAAAATATCCCATTGCTTATTCGTTGTGACGTCCAGAAAAGTTTTTGATGCTGAATATTTCCTTTGCTCCGAGTTTTCAAGACATTGAGTATATTTTTCAAAATCAATCTCGTTATATTTCAATCGTCTAATCATAATAATCCTTCATCTGAAAAACTAAGATAAGTATCTTGGGTAATGATAATATGGTCTAAAAGCTGGATGCTTAATGTTGTTCCGGCTTCTTTTATTTTGTGGGTAATGCTGATGTCTTCTTTACTGGGCTTCAGACTTCCTGAAGGGTGATTGTGTGCAATAATAATACCTGTAGAAAAATGATCCAGGGCAGTCTTAAATAGAATCCTCACATCTACCACGGATTGGCTTATTCCGCCTTGGGTAAGTTGCGAGATATGGATTACTTTATTGCTTTGGTTTAGAAATATAGCCCAGAATTCTTCAGTCCTTAGGTCTGATAACTGGTTTTTAAGAATAAGATACGCATCATCACTATTGGAAATAACCGCTCTGCTGGGAATTTCCTGAACCGCTCTTCTTTTCCCGATTTCTAATGCCGCAATAATAGAAAGGGCTTTTACTTCCCCAATTCCTTTAAATTTCATAAGGTCTTTACTTGAAAGAATGCTGAGCTGGTGCCAGTTATTATGTACGGATGCCATGATCTTTCTGGCCAGTTCCAATGCACTTTCATCCTTACTTCCGCTTCCCATAATGATCGCCAGAAGTTCGGAATTAGAAAGTGAATTCTTGCCTTTCAGCAAAAACTTTTCTCTGGGTCTGTCATCTTCGGCAAGGAATTTTATGGTCATGATTCTGAAGTTTTGAGTTAAAATTACATTATGAATTAATAAAATGCATAAAGTATCACCGGCTTTTTAGAGGTATCAAGATATTTTGCCGTTTCAGTGAGTGCATTCTTCGAAAGCATCGGGCATCCTAAACTCAAACAGGCCGGGCTTTGAGATTCCTGATCAGGAACACATCCCAAAGAATGCAGTACGATAGCCCGCTGCATGGCATTGCTGTTGGTAGAATCCAATCCGTTCAAACGGTAAGCTTTTCCAAATTTACCGGTATAGCTCTGCAAAACTTCATATTTCCCAAGCGAAGACTGGTAAGAGCCTTCCGTATTACTGAATCTTAAAGATCCGGAATTTCTGATTTCAGAACCTGAACCATGGGAAACAACTGCTTTCTGCAATATCTTATTACTTTTCAAATCCAGGATAAAATATCTGTAATTTCCTGAATATGTTTTAAAGTTAATAAAAATAGCAATATCCTGATTATAATCTTTCCCTTTCAAAAACTCCTTAACCTCCAACACCTTTTCTGCCGGAAGAATACCGGAACTCTTATTTTCCTGAGACTCAAATTTCGGGCAGGAAATAATAAAAAGGAACAGGAAAATAAAGTTTTTCATCAGGGTAAGGGAGTTTATTCTATGATCATTCCATCTTTCATAATCAGTTTTCGGTCTGTAATTTCGGCAAGATTGGGGTTATGGGTTACAATCACAAAGGTCTGGTTATATTTATCTCTCAGATCAAAAAACAGCCTGTGAAGATCATCCGCATTTTTGGAATCCAGGTTTCCGGTAGGCTCATCTGCAAAAATAATTTTGGGAGAATTGATCAGGGCTCTGGCTACAGCCACCCTTTGCGCTTCTCCTCCTGATAACTGATTAGGTTTGTGATGCAGTCTCTGTTCTATTTTAAGATCTTCAAACAGGGCATACGCCTTTTCCATAGCTTCTTTTTCATTGGCACCGCCAATTTTTGTAGGAAGCAGTACATTTTCTAAAGCGGTGAATTCCGGAAGGAGCTGGTGAAACTGAAATACAAAACCTATATTCTGGTTTCTGAATTTGGAAAGCTGTTTATCATTCATATTAATGAAAGATTCACCTGCAATGCTGATTTCCGTGTTATACTTATTGGAATTGCTCGGAAGATCCAGAGTGCCTAAAATCTGAAGTAAGGTAGACTTCCCTGCTCCCGATTCTCCTACAATAGAAACCACCTCGCCCATTTTGATATGGATATCAACGCCCTTCAGTACTTCTAAATTCCCATAAGATTTATGGATATTACTCGCTTTAATCATAATTCAAAAATACTAATTACCTCAATAAAAACATAATTATTTCCCCACTAAAACACCTTAATTTACACTTTAAAATTTAAAGTATAATCCGATAAAAATAACAAAAAAACCTCTCGAAGTGAGAGGTTTTAGTATTTTACTATCTGGCCTGTTACAGTAACAGGGTTAAAGGACTTTCCAGATATGTTTTTAAAGTCTGTAAGAACTGAGCTCCCGTAGCACCGTCCACCACTCTGTGGTCACACGCTAATGAAAGCTTCATAATATTTCCTACTACGATCTGACCGTCTTTAACAATCGGTTTTTCAATGATTGCTCCTACTGAAAGGATGGCAGAATTCGGCTGGTTGATAATACTTGTAAATGTTTCGATACCGAACATTCCCAGGTTGGAGATAGAGAATGTAGATCCTTCCATTTCATTGGCTTTAAGACCTTTACTCTTAGCTCTGGAAGCCATATCTTTTACAGCAGCAGAGATCTGGGTATAGTTCATCTGGTCTGTATTTTTAAGTACAGGAACCACCAATCCGTCCGGAATAGCTACAGCCACACCCACATTGATATTTCCTCTGTGGATGATTTTGTCACCTGCCCAGCTTGAATTCACCTGAGGATGCTTTCTTAAAGCAACAGCCGTCGCCTTAATAATCATATCATTGAAAGAGATCTTGGTATCCGGTAAAGAATTGATTTCTTTTCTTGCCTCAATAGCTTTATCCATATTGATCTCAACCATCAGATAATAGTGTGGCGCAGAGAATTTACTTTCAGCAAGACGTTTTGCTATAATATTTCTTACCTGAGAGTTTGGAGTCTCTGTATCTTCACCCTGAACAAAGCTTAATGCCACCTGTGCTGCTGCCGGAGCAGAAACAGAAGGCTGAGCCTGTGCCTGGGAAGATGGCTGATAATTTTCAATATCTTTCTTAACGATTCTTCCGTTTTCTCCTGAACCGTTCACACTGTTAATGTCAACCCCTTTGTCCTGAGCCATTTTCTTAGCCAGCGGAGAGATCGCTACTCTATCTGAAGATGAAGAACTTACAGCTGCAGGAGCTGCTTTTTCTTCTGCCTTAGCTTCAGTTTTTTGTTCAGCAGGTTTTTCAGATGTTTGGGCAGCTGTTTTTGGAGCGCCTACAGCAGAAACATCAGTTCCTGCAGGGCCGATAATGGCCAGTACTGAATCTACCGGAGCGGCACCGCCTTCTTCTACACCCTGCTTCAATAATACCCCGTTAAATTCAGATTCAAAATCCTGAACTGCTTTATCTGTTTCAATTTCAGCAAGAAGATCTCCTTCTTTCACTGTATCGCCTACATTTTTATGCCATTTCGCTACTTTCCCTTCCGTCATCGTGTCGGAAAGTCTCGGCATTGTAATAATTTCCACGCCTGCAGGAATTTCTGCAGTAGTCTGCTCAACACTGGTTGAGCTATTTTCTGTTTTCGACTCTTCTTCTGATTTTTTCTCATCGGAACCAGCTGCAGCAGGAGCAGAAGCTCCACCCGTTAGTCCTGAAATATCTTCCCCTTCATTTCCAATAATTGCCAAAACAGAATCTACAGCAGCAGCAGCGCTTTCTTCTACTCCAATATATAAAAGAGTTCCGTTTATTTCAGATTCGAAATCCTGTACAGCTTTATCTGTTTCAATTTCGGCTAAAATATCTCCTTCCTTTACTTTATCTCCTACTTTTTTATGCCATTTTGCCACTTTACCTTCCGTCATAGTATCCGAAAGGCGGGGCATCGTAATTACTTCTGCCATAATTTTTTTAATATAATTTAATTAATGCGATCATGTGGTGATGTGATGATTTGATAATTATACTATTACCACATCAGCATATCATCTTATCAGCAAATTATTTAGTTTTCTAATTGATCTAAGAATGGATAGTTTTCCTGAGCATAAACATATTCATAGATTTTCTCCTGATCCGGATATGGAGAATTTTCCATAAATTCAATACACTCCTCCACAAAATCTCTTGACTTATTGTCAATGGTTTCCAATTCTGCTTCAGTAGCCCATCCGTTTTCAAGAATTCTGTGCTTCACAAGTTCCATAGGGTCATCATTCTTATGAATCGCTACTTCTTCCTTGCTTCTGTAAGGCTCAGCATCAGACATAGAATGTCCTCTGTAACGGTATGTTCTTGCTTCAATAAATGTAGGTCCATCTCCTCTTCTTGCTCTTTCAATAGCTTCGTAAGCAGCTTCAGCCACTTTCTCAGGATCCATTGCATCTACAGCAAGACAAGGCATTTCATAACCTAAACCTAATTTATAGATATCTTCGTGGTTGGCTGTTCTTTTTACAGAAGTTCCCATCGCGTATTGGTTGTTTTCAACCACAAATACTACAGGAAGTTTCCAGTTCATCGCCATATTGAATGTTTCGTGAAGCGATCCCTGTCTTGCTGCCCCGTCTCCGAAGAAGCAGATATTTACCGCCTTTCTGTCAAAATACTTATCTGCAAAAGCAATTCCGGCTCCCAAAGGAATCTGTCCTCCTACGATACCGTGCCCGCCATAGAAACGGTGCTCTTTGCTGAAAATGTGCATAGAACCACCCATACCTCCAGACGTTCCAGTGGCTTTACCACAAAGTTCAGCCATGATTCTTTTCGGATCTACTCCCATCGCCATTGGATGGATGTGGCATCTGTAAGCAGTAATCATACTGTCCTTCGTTAAATCCATTGCATGCGTGAAGCCGGCAGGGATAGCTTCCTGACCGTTATACAAATGTAAAAAACCTCTGATCTTTTGTTTTAGATAAAGAGAACGGCATTTGTCTTCAAACCTTCTCCACATAGTCATATCTTCATACCACTTCAGGTATACCTCTTTAGAAAATTCTTTCATGTGCTAGCTCTTGCTTTTTTATGATGAATATTTGAGCAAAATTATAAAAAAAACTTTGTTTTTATCGTATACATACTAATTGTTTTTTTGCTTATAGTGTTATATTTGAATTTTAAATTTGAACATGGAAGTAAAACAGCCTTCACTACTGCATAAAATATCGAAAATCATTTCAGATTTTTTCAATCCGCTGGTTTCTTTATTTATTTTCTTCATCTATATGAGTGTAAGGGAATACTCATTGAAAGAATCTATTCTTTATTTCGCTCCTATCCTATTAATGATCATCATTCCCGTTGTAATCTGGCTGATCTGGAATGTGAAGACCGGAAGATATACCAATATGGATGTCTCAGACCGGGTTCAGAGAAAAACTCTTTATATTTTTATCGCTGCCTGTGTGGTCACTTATCTTATCTTCAATTATTTCAGAAACGGATATATTGATCTTGTGATGCTTTTTATTCTGATCCTGATTTTCACCATGCAGATCAGCAATTTTTTCATCAAAAGTTCTATGCATACAGCCTTTAATGTATTTGTAGCCGCTTTATTTTTCACACTGGACTGGAAAGCCGGGCTGGTATGGCTGGGGGTGGCTGCTTTGGTAGGAATTACCCGGATTATTTTAAAAAGACATACCGTTAAAGAAGTATTTATGGGCGCAGGAATAGCATTTATGGTATCTTTTATCTATCTTTATTGCAATATACAATTTCAACATTAAGAACATTCTATGAAAATAAATCATCTTACCGCTGCTGAGGAGAACTTTATGAAGCTGTTTTGGAAGCTTGAATCTTTCTATCTTAAAGATATCATGGAGCAGCATCCAGAACCGAAGCCGCACCAGAACACCGTTTCCACTTACTTAAAAATATTAGTGGAAAAAGGCTATATCACTACTCAAAAGGAAGGAAGAATCTTTAAATATACCGTTGTGGTCCCTTTGGAAGAATACAGAAAATTCCTGTTAAAAGAACTTGCCCATAATTTCTTCAATGATTCCGGGAAGGATATTCTGGAATTTTTATTCAACGAAAAATTGATTACCCAGGATGACCTGAAGAATTATTTTGACCTTAAAATTGAAATCGTTCCTGCCAAAATTGAAGAACCAAAATTCGAATATGCGGAAGAGGTCTTAAATCCCAAAAAAGTTAAAAAGGGCAAAGCAAAAGATAAGGATAAGGACAAAAAGAAGAAAAAGAAAAAAGAATAAACACACCATACGCAGATCATGAAAACGAAATTCCACGAAATATCCGGAAAAGCCCAGGATGTGATCCTCCGCTACCCGATGGTGCTACTCATGGCTCTCCTCTCTTCTATTGGAGCCATCTGTATATTAGACAGTAAATATGACCATGATTTTGTATTTACCTATGCCAAATTCACCATCTGCTGCTGTCTCGGGATTTCATTGATGTTTGCTTTAAAAATACTTTCCCAACGGATCGGAAAAAGGCTGCTCCTTGAATTATTGGGAACCGCCTTTCTGATTGGGTTTTATTTTGTATTACCTGAAAAAGAAAGGGATTTTACAGAGGTTAATGGTTTCATTATTGCGATCACCCTTTTGCTTTCCCACTTACTGGTTTCTTTTGCTGCCTTCCTGAAAAAAAATAAAGAACTTAATTTCTGGCAGTATAACAAGAATCTTTTCGTAAATATATTCCTCACGGCCGTATTCACAGGAGTTCTTACCGGAGGTGTGGAGCTGGCGATCCTGGCTGTTGATAAATTATTCGATTTTAATTTCAATGACAAACTTTACGCTGATACCTTTTATGTACTGGCTATTTTCGGGAGCTGTTTTATTTTCCTTCTTTTTAATGAAACCGGCCTGGATTATCTTGAAAAAGACGGTACTTATCCTGTGATCTTAAAGTTTTTCACTCAGTTTGTACTGATCCCGCTGCTTTTTATTTACCTGATCATCCTTTATATTTATTCATTTAAAATAGTTATCAACTGGGAACTTCCAAGAGGATGGGTATCTTATCTGGTGCTTGCCTACAGTATTGTGGGAATTCTTGCCCTACTGCTTGTCTATCCGCTGAAAGAGGAAAAAGCAAAATCCTGGGTTAAGGTATTTTCAAAGCTGTTTTACTATACCATCATCCCTTTAATAGTCTTATTATTCACAGCCATCTTTACGCGTATCCTGGAATATGGTTATACGGAACCGCGGTATTTCGTACTGCTGTTGGCTTTATGGCTGCTGAGTGTGGTGGTTTATTTTGTATTCAATAAAAAAGCGAGTATCAAATTCATTCCGGTAAGCTTATTTATCTTTGGAGCTTTTTCTCTGATTTTCCCTTATCTGAATGCATTCAGTGTGGCTAAAAGAAGCCAGAAAAATGAACTCGTAAAGTTATTGGAAGACAACAGGCTTTTAGTAAACAACAAAATAGATTTCCAGCAGAAAGTATCAGATACACTGGTTACTGAGATTTCAAATAAATTTGAATTTTTAGCTGAAAGAAAAGAGAAAGAGTTTTTATTGAATCTCGTTAAAGGCAAAACCCGTGATCTCTTAGCAGGAAATTTTCAACAACGGTATCCATGGGTAATCAGCAATACATTAAGAGAAGCTTTTACCAAGGTACAAAAGACCTCCTCCACAGGATCAACGGAAAGGCTTATTCTTGAATCTGAAACGAATCTAACCAATATTCAGGGATATCAGTATTTAACCAGATTTAATGGCTACAATCAGGAATCAGTCAATATCAATGGAGATACCCTTCGGATCAATACCCAGGCAGAAACCAATAATCAAAGGGCAACGAAAATTACCCTCAATTCAAAACAAACAATAGATTTCAGCCAGGCCATAACCAGATTATTTGAAAACAATGATAACAAAGGAGAAATTGTAAAACAGAAAGAATTCTCGGTAGAAAGCGATCTTGGAAAATACCATCTTAAAATAGTATTCCCAATCATCACCCGGGATAAAACTTTAGATCATAAAAAATACAATATCTACTACGACAATGCTATTCTCCTGATCAAAGAAAAATAAATAAAAAAGCGGCTTTTAGCCGTTTTTTTTATGATGAACTTCATCAAAATAGTATCATGCATTTCCACGCAATTTTTTTTTTATCAAACCTTTCTTATTATAAAGAAGAGGAAAGATGGAGCTACTCTGTGATTAAGTGTCTGAATATACGTTCGCTTAATCCAATCAACTTGTTGATTCTTTCTTTGCCTTCTTAAACTATGCAGGAATAAGATTGAACTTTGCATTAAAGAACTTCACTCCTTAATCTGTAATCATTATGAAAGCTAATTTTTAACAATTTGAATATTTTGTTCGAAATTTTTCATGACCTGTTGACAAGACAGATCGGATTATAGAATTCTGGTATAATATTATAAAAAAAGCGGCTTAAAAGCCGCTTCTTTTATTTAGTCTTTAACAATCTTAAATGATTCATCTTTTCCTTCAGATTTTATCCTCAGCAGATAAACTCCTTTTTTCAGATCAGACACATTCACTTGTTTGGTATCCTTTTCCAGTGTTTTGATCAGCTGTCCTGTAAGTGAGAAGATCTCAATACTTCTGATTTTTTTATCCGTACTGATGTTCAGAACATCTTTTACAGGATTCGGGTAAACTTTAACCCCTGCATTTCTGGTAACATCATCCACTCCTAAAGCAGATGCATCTGATACAGATACATTATCTACGTTGATCCCTCTGGCCCAGTTAGACGTTCCTTCAAACGCAATATAATAATTGGCAGATTTGTTCGGAAGAGGAATAGTAACATCCAGCCACGCTGTGTTTTCTGTGGTATAAGAGCTTCCTATCTGCGTCCATGCATCACCGCTATTGGCTTTGTAAAAAATTCTTAGTTCATCAATATCTCCCGACCAATTCACATTAGCCAGACTGAATTTCAGCTGAGGCGTAGCCAGTCCGGAAATATTTAAAGGAGCAGATACAAGCTTAGCTTTATTTCCGGTAGTAGTAGTTCTGAATTCTGCCATTCTTGGTGCAGATTTCGGTGTCACTGTGTTATTTCCATTGGCAGTTACATAGGTCCATACAGCAGTTCCTCCACCGGTAACAGCTTCGTTACTCCAGCAGGAAGGAATAGTGGCAGTATCGAAATTCTGCGTATACGGAAATGATGCAACAGCCGCACAGCTCGTTGTAAAGGCTTTTACAGACGTCCAGGCACTGAAACCGTTCGCTCCGCAATTCGATCTTACATAGAACTGATAAGCAGTAGCCGGTGAAAGTCCCGGAATCATGGCAGATGCTGTTCCGCTTGTCATAACCGTACCTGTACCCTGAGTAAATCCTGTAGGTCCATATTCTATCTGATAGGTGGCTCCGGCGGTTGGTGATGCCGTCCAGCTTACATTCGCTGAATTGGAGGCCGTAGAATTGACAAGAACAGTAGACGGAACATCACAGGCAGGAATAGCTCCATTGAATACATCATCAATATCAAAAAAGAACATATCCGTAGTCGTGGAATGGAAGCTTACATAAATAGTCTGGCCTACATAAGCAGAAAGATCATACGAAAATCTGTAGAAATTGGTTCCGCTTGCAGGCGCCACACTGGCTGCCAGTGTATTCGTAAAAGCTGCAGCTGTAGGTGTGGTGGTAGATACTTTCAAACTGATGGTTTCAGGATAAAGCGGATCACGGCTTCGGGCGAAGAAAGACAGAAAATCACTAACGCCGGCAGTCACCGTAATCGCCGGAGTGACCAGATGGTCATTGTGAGCCTGGGAACTGTAGCCTATGGACATTGTATTGGTCCCGCTATACGCTGTGGCAGTACCTCCGGTGTAGTTCACAACAGACCAGGTGTTGGTATCTCCACTGTTCAGAACTGTCCAGCCGGCCGGAACAGTTGTACCTGCATCAAAATTTTGGAAAAACTGGGCATTGGCAATGATTGGAATTGCGAATAATGCCAAAAGTAATTTTTTTCTCATGTTATCATTTTTTTTAGTTCAACGTTAACTTACGAATATATAATGAGTTAACAAAATAAAAATTTAAAAAAATCACAAAAGAAAGAATTTAATGAAACTAACTCAACAGAGAAATTGTTTAAAAAAAGCGAATGAATACTACATAAAAAATCCTGTTTTTAAAATAAGTCAGATGTTTTCCAACTCATTTTAAAAACAGGATATAATAAGGTATAAAAAAAGCGGCTTAAAAGCCGCTTCATATTTTTACCAACGGTTTCCGCCGCCGTTACCACGGTTGTTACCACCGCCGTATCCGCCACCGTTACCACGGTTGTTTCCTCCGTAACCTCCACCTCTGTTGTTATCAAAGCTTCTTCTAGGTTTTTCTTCTCTAGGCTTAGCTTCTGATACGTTAAGAGTTTTTCCGTTGAATTCTTTCTGATTAAGAGCTTCAACAGCTTGCTTTCCTTCTTCATCACCCATTTCTACAAAACCGAAACCTCTTGAACGGCCAGTTTCTCTGTCTGTAACAATTTTAGCTGATGATACATCACCAAATTCTGCGAATAGATCATGCAACTCATATTCTTTAGTTGCGTAATTGATGTTTGAAACAAAAATGTTCATTTTGAATAAAATTAAAAAATTAATAAAAATTTGGTATATAAAAGAAAAACAACATAAATTAATGAACAAATATTGATTCCAAATATAAACGTATGCAAGATACAATTAAAAAATTTAAATCAAAGTTTTTTTTGAAGTATTTGTCACCCGATCATGATTTTAGGTTAAAAATTTATCGAAAAACAATAAATAAACATTGAAAATCAATTAATTTTTATCTAAATTTGATAAAAGTTAAAATTAGTTAACATAATAATATACTCTATCTTAGTATATCAAACACTATCTGCATAGCCCTGAAATGCCAGCCTTGCGGTACTTCGAAACTTAATAAATGATATATAATAAGGATACGTCCGTTTTGAAACTGAAAAATTTAAACCTTTTTAATTGATATGATACATACTACCAATTACATCAACACCTTTATTGAAATAGCCGAAGACTGCCCGGTATCCCAAGCGGAAACACCTCCTGAAAAAACAATAAAGACTTTAGCGCTTCTTCAGTATGAACAAATTTTGAAGAACCCTTATCAATATACCTCTGATGATATTATATTTGAATGCTATGCCTTGAAAAATGATATTTCAAACGATGAAAGGAAGGAAACCAGAATCCTGTTTTTCTCTAAAGGCCAGCCCTGTCTGAGATCCTCCTCTTTGGCTAAGCGTTACGGTTTCGGGATTCATCACAATGAAGAAGGGAAAGTGGCTATTTTTCCTGTTGAGAGCAAGGAGTATCAAAAATTTTTAACTGATCCTACGATAAAAAAGGTAAAAGCCATGCGCTCCAAGAAAATATGATTGAGAAAATGAATCATTTCCTTAAGATCAGTAAATACACTTTCCTTGATAAACCCAGTTTTTAACACTAAATTTGTGAAGCAAATTATTAAAACATGAACTATCATACGAGAAAATGGGTAAAACCCGAAGACCTGAATCCTAACCACTCACTTTTCGGAGGCAGACTATTACAGTGGATTGATGAAGAAGCTGCCCTTTATGCCATCATCCAGCTGGAAAACACCAAAGTCGTAACGAAATTTATTTCAGAGATCAATTTTGTAAGTTCGGCCAAGCAGGGCGACATTATAGAAATAGGTATTGAGGCTACCCATTTCGGTTCATCATCTGTTACCCTGAAATGCGACGTACGAAACAAAATGACCCACCAAACCATCATTACAGTGGATAAAATTGTCATGGTAAACCTGGACAGTGATGGTAATCCTGCACCCCACGGAAAAACGAAGATCGAATTTGTAAAAGACAGACTGAGCAAATAATGAAAGTTTTCATCAAAAATATGGTATGCAACCGCTGCATTGCCGCAGTCGAAAAGATATTCGGCGAGGCCGATATCGCGATACATTCCGTTACGTTAGGAGAAGTGCAGACAGAAACCGATATTCCGACAGAAAAAATGCAGATTCTGGAAGAAAACCTCCTCGCAACAGGCTTTGAAAGGATTAAAGATTCGGCTCATCAGCTTGTGGACAAAATCAAAAATATCATCATCATCAAAATCAGTGAACTGGATATTGATGAAGACTTTCTTCTTTCTGAATATTTAAGTTCAAAAATTCACAAAGACTACAGTTCACTTTCCAAAACCTTTTCACAGAACGAAAACATCACCCTTGAACAGTTTTTTATCCTTCACAAAATTGAAAAAGTAAAGGAACTTCTTCTGTACAACGAATTCACCCTTACAGAAATCGCCGGAAAACTCGGTTACAAAAGCGTTCAGCACCTTTCCTCACAATTCAGAAATATTACCGGATTTACGCCTACGGAATTCAAGAAACTGAAGGATCATCAGAGGAAAACGCTGGATAGTTTTTGAGTTGGAGAGTTTTAGAGTGAGAGAGTTGGAGGGTTTTAGAGTTGGAGCGCAAACGTGTTTTTAAGTTACTCTACTATGATAATACAGCATCGAAAGTTCCCATTCTCAAACACTCCAATTGATTTGATATACCCTCTTCCATTCTCCAACCCTCCCACTCTCAAACTCTCTCACTCTAAAACCCTCCCACCCTAAACCCTCCAACTCTCCGACCCTCAAACTCTCAAACCCAATCCCGGCAAAATTCTATAACTATTATCCTTAAATTTATAACAGCCTTCTCCATACATTTTGGACATTTGTACTATAAATTCAAGGATCATGAACAGACAATATAATATACTCGGAATGACGTGCTCCGGATGTCAGAAAAAAATTTCTGAAAAACTCAACAGTGTTGAGGGAGTAACGGCCGATGTCAATCTGGAAACCCATACGGCAACTATCACTTCTGATAAGGAAATCGAACTTTCAGTTTTAAATAATGCTTTAGGAGATAAATACAGACTGGAAGACCCTAAGAAACCCGAAACTGCATTTGTAAAACCTCAGGACAGGGTTTCACCATCTTCGGTCTATTACTGCCCAATGGAATGTGAAGGTGACAAAGTATATTTTAAACAGGGCGAAAGATGTCCGGTTTGTAAGATGTATCTGGTTCCCATAGAGGAAAAACATGCCAAAGATCCCCATCATAAACCAACGTACTCTTCTTCAAACCTACCTGCTACCTTCAAGGACAGCATTGGAAAATTTTATTGCCCGATGTTCTGCGAAGGAGATAAGGTTTATAATGAAAAAGGGGATTGCCCGGTTTGCCATATGCATCTGGAAGAAATCACGGAAGAGCTTGTGAAAAACGGATCTTCTCACGGTCACCAACACTCCCACTCCCATTCTCATTCACACCATCATGATCACAGCCATCATCATGAAGCCCCGAAAGTCACAGATGATATGGCCGGAAAACACTACTGCCCGATGTATTGCGAAGGCGACAAAACCTACGATTCCAATGTAGGCTGCCCGGTATGCGGAATGGATCTGGTAAAATATCCCGAAAAGAAAACAGCCAAATATACCTGTCCCATGCATCCGGAAATCATCCGTGATGAACCCGGAGACTGCCCGATCTGCGGTATGGACCTCGTTAGAATGCCCGACAGCGGAGAAGATGAAGAAGACGAAACCTACAATATCTTAAAAAGGAAATTCCTGATCTCTCTTGCCTTTACGGTTCCGGTTTTTATCCTTTCAATGGGTGGAATGTTTATCAATTTCCCGTTTTCCCATAAGATCCAGGGCTTTATAGAACTTGCTCTTACGATTCCTGTGATGTTTTATTCAGGATGGTTTCTGCTGAAAAGGGGCTGGGTTTCATTCAAAACATGGAATTTAAATATGTTCAGTCTGATTGCCCTGGGCGTTGCTGCTGCATTTATCTTCAGTATAACAGCTTTGGCTTTCCCTGACGTCATTCCTCATGAAATCAGAGGACACAATCATGAAATTCCGCTTTATTTTGAGGCAGTCTGTGTGATTCTGACGCTCGTAATTCTGGGACAGCTTATGGAAGCAGCCGCTCATAAAAAAACGGGAAATGCAATTAAAGAACTGATGAATCTTTCACCGGACGAAGCCAATCTGATCGTCAACGGGGAAGAAAAAAAGGTACTTCTTTCCCAGGTGAAAATCGGAGATTTATTAAAAGTAAAACCGGGTGAAAAAATCCCTGTAGACGGAAAGATCACGGAAGGAAATTCTCTGGTGGACGAAAGTATGATCACCGGTGAACCTGTACCGGTAGAGAAAAGCATTGATGATAAAGTTTCTTCGGGAACCATCAACGGAAATAAGGTATTTATCATGAAAGCTGAAAAAGTAGGTGATGAAACCCTGCTTTCCCAGATCATAAAAATGGTGAATGAAGCCAGCCGAAGCAGAGCTCCGATCCAGAAACTGACAGACAAAGTTTCAAAAGTTTTTGTACCGGTAGTGATTCTTATTGCTGTTCTTACCTTTGTTTTATGGCAGTTTTTCGGGCCGGAAGGGAAAAGAAGCCTGTTTGCTTTTGTGAATGCTGTTGCTGTTTTAATTGTAGCCTGTCCATGTGCTCTCGGTCTTGCAACACCGATGTCTTTAATGGTGGGAATCGGGAAAGGCGCCAAAAGCGGGATCCTGATTAAAAACGCAGAAGCCCTGGAACAGATGAATAAAGTGAATGTTCTGATCACAGATAAAACAGGAACCTTAACCGAAGGAAAGCCTTCTGTAGAGTATATTGAAACTTCAGGAAGCGGAGACAAAAAGGAGATTTTAAAGCTGGCTTTTTCCTTGAATCAAAACTCAGAGCATCCGCTTTCGAATGCAGTGATCAGAAAAGCAAAAGAAGAAAATCTAACGTCAGAAAAGGTAGATCAGTTTGAAAATATATCCGGAAAAGGAGTTCAGGGGAAAATCAACGGAAAAACCGTGTATCTGGGCAATGAAAGCCTTCTGACCGCCAGTAATCTTTCCATTCCCAACGAATTAAAAGAAAAAGCGACTCAAGTACAGTCAAAGGCGCATACCATATCCTATATTGCACAGGATCAGACTGTTTTAGGCTTTATCAGCTTTACGGATAAAATTAAACAAACCTCTAAAAAAGCCGTTCAGCGTCTTATGAATGAAGGGGTTGATGTAATCATGATGACCGGAGATAATGAGCATACGGCAAAAGCTGTAGCTGATGAACTGGGAATCAGACATTACAAAGCAGGCTGTCTTCCTGAAGACAAGCTGAATGAAGTAAAAAAACTGCAGAAAGAAGGTAAAATTGTTGCCATGACCGGGGACGGGATCAACGACTCCCCTGCTCTCGCACAGTCTAACGTGGGAATCGCCATGGGAACCGGAACTGATGTCGCCATTGAAAGTGCGGAAATCACACTATTGAAAGGTGATATTTTAGGCGTGGCCAAAGCTAAATTATTAAGTGAAAAGCTTCTTAAAAACATCAAAGAAAACCTGTTTTTTGCATTCATCTATAATGTATTGGGTATTCCGGTTGCGGCAGGATTATTGTATCCTTTCTTCGGAATCCTCCTGTCACCTATGATTGCAGCAGCGGCGATGAGTGTCAGCTCACTCTCTGTCATTCTGAATTCATTACGCTTAAACGCTGTAGATCTGGATGCGGATGTAAAATAAAAACATGAAAAAAGGAAGTCTTTACATTGGATGTTCGGGGTTTTATAATAACGACTGGAAAGGGTCGCTTTATCCTGAGAATGCCCAAAGTAAAGACTTTCTTACTTTATATTCAAAGGCTTTCAATGCGGTGGAGATCAATTCTACGTTTTACCGGAAGCCTACCGCAAAAACACTTTTAAAATGGCATGATGAAACACCGGACAACTTTAAGTTCTTCATCAAAATTCCTAAAGCCATTACCCATGAAAAACGCCTGAAAGATGCTCAGGAAGATATTTCAGCATTCTGTACTCATATTCAGGACCATTTGAAAGAAAAACTTTCAGGATTTCTGTATCAGTTTCCGCCTTCGTTCAAAAATTCACAGGAAAATATTGATCTTATCCTGGCCAATCTGGATTTCAATTACTTAAATGTGATTGAATTCCGTCATGAATCCTGGTGGACAGAAGAGGTTTTCAATATTTTAAAAGAAAAAAACATTGTCTTTTCCGGAGTCAGTTTTCCCGGAAATCTTTCTGAAGAAATGATCATCAATCATCCGGACATCTTATATTACAGACTTCACGGAAAGCCCGTTCTTTATAAATCTGAATACAGTGAGGACTTTCTTAATGCATTGGCAGAAAAAATTAAACATTCCGGAAGAAAATCATTTATATTTTTCAATAATACGTGGGGAACTGCTGCTGTTAAAAATGCTCTTTATTTAAAAGAAATTTTGGAATAGATTGCTATTTTCCCTTAAAGCATCCACCATTATAGAAATTCTCTTATTGAAAACTTCCCTATTCTCTACAAACAAATTCATGCAAATAAAATAATTCCCGGAAAAAGGAAAAACACAATAACTTCAATAAAAATAGAGAAAAGCTATTGTTTCCGCATTTATAAATGTTAAAACAAAAGAATAAGAATGCATAATCCGAAAAGCATTCGAAAACACAAAAATCCATTAATAATAAAGACCTTAAAATAAAATTAAAAAGTAAAATTTTTACTGAGACTGGCATATAATTTGTTAACATTTTGGAAGTTATTTTAACAATTTTTAACGATTTAAACTCCATTATCTTTATGAAAAACATTTTTGGGGAAAAGTCAATAAATAAGACTTTTCTTGGGATGACTGCATTGATGAGTGCGGCCTCAATTATCTTCAACAGCTGCAATGGCAAAGCTGACGTGAAAGAGCTTGAAAAAAGAGCTCCACAGGAACATCCCACCGTACAGACGGTCCCCAAAATAGATGATGAGCAGGTAGAATCGGATAAAAGAATTATATATCTTACTTTTGATGACGGCCCTAACCAGGGAACGGAAAACCTTCTTAAAATCCTGAACAAAAGAAATGTGTGCGCTACGGCTTTCCTTGTTGGAAAACATGCTTACGGAAGCAAGAAACAGAAAGATGATCTGGTCCTTCTAAAGAGCAATCCGCTTATTGAGCTGGCCAATCACAGTTTCAGTCATGCACATAACAAATACACGGATTTTTATAAAAACGCAGATGCCGTAGTCCACGACTTCGATATTGCCAAAGACAGCCTGAAACTTTCGGATAAAATAGCCAGAACTCCCGGAAGAAATATCTGGAGACTGAATAACATCACCGTTACTGATATTAAGAGCTCTACCGATGCTGCCAACGGTCTTCAAAAAGCAGGCTATAAAGTAATCGGATGGGATCTTGAATGGAGACCTTCTCAAAAAATGACTTTAAAAGGAAGCCACGAAGCGATGATCAAAAAAGTAGACAGCATCTTCCTGAACGATCTGGAAAAAACATCAAGACACCTTGTTTTCCTTACCCATGATCAATATCTGAGAGACGCCGACTCTATCAACGAGCTGGATCTGTTCATTGAAAAGCTTCAGAAAAGCAACAAGTTTGTTTTTAGGAAGATCTCGCAATACCCGAAGATCAATGATATACTTAACTAATGTAACAATCTAATAGTGTAACAGTGTAACAATTTATCAAATCAACTTAAGCAGTACGATGCATTAACCTGCAACCATCAACCTTAAACCTCGAACCTCAAACAATTTTACACATTCATTAGTTTTTTGCTTTTAAAATTCAGAAATTTGCATTTATGGATATTAAAGAAAATTATACAGCGATAAAAAATCAGCTTCCGGCCGATGTTCAGCTTGTGGCGGTTTCCAAAACGCATCCGGTTGAGGCTGTGCAGGAGGTTTATGATCTGGGGCAAAAAGTTTTTGGTGAAAATAAAGTTCAGGAGCTTATGGAGAAGCACCCTCTCCTGCCTCAGGATATCCAGTGGCACCTGATCGGACATCTGCAGACGAATAAAGTAAAGTATATTGCTCCGTTCATTGATACCATTCAAAGTGTGGATTCAGAAAAACTGCTTGCC
The DNA here is from genome assembly GCF_016745235.1 of Chryseobacterium endalhagicum. Taxonomy (GTDB): domain Bacteria; phylum Bacteroidota; class Bacteroidia; order Flavobacteriales; family Weeksellaceae; genus Chryseobacterium; species Chryseobacterium endalhagicum. The sequence goes on from NZ_JAELVM010000003.1 coordinate 63,519, forward strand.
GAGATCAGTAAGGAAGCCGGAAAATGCAGCAGAACGGTCAAAGTTCTTTTGCAGGTGAAAATTGCTGCTGAAGAAAGCAAGTTCGGACTTGAAATTCAGGATGCAAAAACATTGTTCCAGCAATATATAGATGGAGAGTTTCCGAATGTTGAGATTAAAGGACTCATGGGAATGGCAACATTTACGGATGATGAAGACCAGATAAAAAGAGAATTTTTAATATTAAAACAGCTTTTTGATGAATTAAATCAGTTAAAAAGCTTAGAAACCTTATCGATGGGAATGAGTGATGATTTCCCCACAGCCATTGAATGCGGTGCCAATTCTGTGAGGGTTGGATCCGCTATTTTCGGCAGGAGAGATTACTCAAAATAGTATATTTAGGTATGGTTTTTGCTAATAATTGAATCAAAAAATCTAAATTTGCAACTATGCAAAAAATCCTTATTGTAGAAGACGAAAAAGCAATCTCGGGAGTATTACACAGTATTCTTTCTGATGAACTTACCGATTACGAATTTGTTATCGCTGAAGATGGCCTTGAAGGCTACAAACAGATAGAAAAAGAAGATTTCGCACTGGTGATCTCTGATATCAAGATGCCAAAACTTTCAGGAACTGAACTTTTGAAACAAAGCATGATTCTGAAACCGGAAAGTACATTCATCATGATTTCAGGGCACGCGGATATTGATTCTGCTGTTTCCTGTCTGAAAGAGGGTGCATACGATTTTATTTCCAAACCTATCGACATCAACAGACTGATTACAAGCGTAAAGAATGCTTTGGCCAAAGAAAGTCTGAAAAAGGAAAACAAAAATCTCCAAACTGAAAACAAGACCTTAAAAAGAAAGGTCAACAAAAAATACCAGATGATCGGTGATTCTCCTGCATTGAAAAAAATTCAGGATATGATCGAAAAAGTAGCAGCTTCTGATGCCCGGGTTTTGATTACAGGACCCAATGGTGCCGGAAAAGAATTGGTAGCCCATGCCATCCACAACCAAAGTGAGCGTGCAAGAGGTCCAATGATTGAAGTAAACTGTGCGGCTATTCCATCTGAGCTTATTGAATCTGAACTTTTCGGACACGTAAAGGGTTCTTTTACCGGTGCTATTAAAGACAAGCAAGGGAAATTTGAGCAGGCTAACGGAGGTACGATCTTTTTGGATGAGATTGGTGATATGAGTCTTATTGCTCAGGCTAAGGTATTGAGAGCATTGCAGGAAAGCAAAGTTTCTCCGGTGGGAAGCGATAAGGAAATAAAAGTTGATGTAAGAGTTATTGCAGCAACGAATAAAAATATGCAGAAGGAAATTGAAGAAGGAAAATTCAGGGAAGACCTTTACCACAGGCTTTCTGTGATTGAAATCTATGTTCCGCCGTTGGATGACAGAAAAGAAGATATCAGATTATTAGTTGAGCATTTTTCCGGTATGATTGCCGATGAACATGGTACTGCCATGAAGAAATTCGATGATAAAGCGATTGACTCGCTTAAATCGCTTTCATGGACGGGAAATATCAGAGAACTGAGAAATGTTGTGGAAAGATTAATTATTCTGGGCGGAAACACTGTTTCTGAAGAGGATGTTGCAAGTTTTGTAAGGAAATAATTTAATTAAACATTAAATATATTATAAAAATTTGCAGTAGCCTTACTGCAAATTTTTTTTTTGGACTATTTTAAGTATTAAACTATATGAATCATAAAATACTATGAACTTTTTAAACAAAAATTATACGAAAGAATGCCTAACACTGGCTCTCCCTGTCATGTTGACACAGGTGGGGCAGGTCTCAGTGAATTTGTTCGACAATATTATTGTCGGAAAACTTTTAGGCGCAGATGCACTGGCTTCCGTTTCATTGGGAAATGCGGTGTTTTTCTCGGTGTTTGTATTGGCACTGGGATTTTCATTTGCTATTCCGCCGCTGGTTTCTGAGGCGCATTCCAAGCAGGACCACGGAACAATTAATTCCGTTTTCAGCCACGGATTTGTGATCAATATGGCGGTAGGAATTATTTTAATGGCGGTTTTACTTCTGGGTATGCCGCTGCTCTATCATTCCGGCCAGCCTGAGAAAATTATTCCCAATACGGTAGATTTCCTGGGTATCATGGCGATCAGTATGATCCCGTTCATGGCTTTTCAGACGCTTCGTGAAGTGTCCGAAGGTCTTTCCTATACGATAGGGGTTACCAAAGCAACGATTATCGCCAATATCATCAATATTGTACTGAACTATGTTTTCATCAAAGGTCTCTGGATCTTCCCGGAGATGGGTGTAAAAGGGTCAGCTTTAGCCACATTGATCTCCAGAATATTCATGGTGGTATTCCTTTATGTGGTATTGGTGAAAGAGAAAAAGACAAGAAGATATATCAAAGACTTCTCACTGAAAATTCAGGATTTCTCAAAAAGCATGTTTGATAAGATGGTGAAACTGGGACTTCCTACCGCTTTACAGATGTTCTTTGAGGTAACCGCTTTTGCGGGTGCTGCATTTATCTGCGGACTGATTTCAGCCCATGATATCGCTTCGCACCAGATCGCACTGAGTATGGCTTCATTTACCTTCAATTTATGTGTAGGATTCAGTGTGGCGTCTACCGTAATGATCGGAAGAAAACTGGGTGAGCAGAATTTTGTTGAATTAAGAAAAGTCGGGATCAATAACCTGAAAATCGCCTTTATTTTCATGTGTATCTGCGGATTGGTCTTTGTTCTGGGAAGAAACATTCTGCCTACATTCTTTACTAAAAAAGAGGAAGTTGAAGTGATTACACTGGCTTCAAAATTAATGATTATCGCCGCTCTCTTCCAGCTATCAGACGGCATCCAGGTGACTGCATTAGGAATGCTGAGAGGCCTGCAGGATGTAAAGATCCCATCAATTTATACCTTTATTGCTTACTGGGTCATTACGATTCCTTTGGGATATTTCCTGTGTGTTACTTTAAAAATGGGAGCATTCGGAATGTGGATCGCTTTAGGACTTGGACTGACGGTTTCTGCCGTTTTCCTGGTGAAACGATTTTTAAATATGTCTGCAAAGAGAATTAAGCAGAAGTACAAACAGAATGTAGCAATAGATCAACTGGGAGATTAAAGCTCCGCTATTGATTATATTTAAAAGCAAAAGACTGTCTCAGAAGTGAGGCGGTCTTTTTTGTAATTTAAGCAAAAAATTCAAAATTATTTATGTTTGTTAAGGCGTAAGAAAGTTAAAGATTTTCAGCTAGAGAAATAGTGAAATTGCTTCGTCTTTTTTTTGCTTGTTTTTATACTTTGTTGGACAATCGCTAAGGCGCAAGGTTTCTTGAAGCCTTGTTAATATTTAAGACGCAAGAAAATCGAAGATTTTCAGCAAGGGATGTGAAATTCCTTCCCCGCTTTCCTACTCGCGATGACGGCGGTATTCAATTTTATCGGAGATAAAATCTTTGCGCCTTATACCATGTTTTTGTCATGAAATTTGCGTCTTTGCGCATTACCAACAGGCAACCCGATTTTTGTTTATTATATTTTACTATTTTTGGCCCCGCTATTCAACAGTACCAATAAACCATGAAGAAAATTATTCTCCTGCTCGCGCTTTATGCAGGTTCATTTTATTATTCACAAACGAACAGATTTGTTTATGAACTTCAATACCGGAAAGACGGTTCGGAAGATTACAGAAAGAATCTTATGAATCTGGATATCAGTCCGAAATCTGTCAAGTTTTATGATAAAACATTTGCAGACTATGATTCGATCAATAAAAATGCAAACAGAGCTGTTTCCCGGTACAGCACCAAAACCGACCAGGTGATCGAAAGAGCCCCCAATTCATTTAAAAACAAATGGTACAGGGACTTCTTTGAATATTTTGTGGTGAATACCCATGACGAAATGACCTGGAAGCTGCTTCAGGAAACCCAGGAATATAACGGCTACAAACTTCAAAAAGCCACTACCGATTTCGGAGGCAGAACCTGGAATGCATGGTTTTGTAATGAAGTGAATATTAAAGAAGGCCCCTATAAATTCAGAGGACTTCCCGGCCTGATCTTTATTCTGGAAGACACCGATAAAAACTTCATCTATAAACTGATCAGCAATAAAAAACTGGCTACGGAATATGATACCAAAGAGTTTGTGGAAACCCATTACGGAAAACCTGCTATTCCTATTTCCAATGAGAAGTTCAATACATACATCGAAGAATTTTACGAAAACCCGACAAGGACGTTAGCCGAAAGTATAAAAAACGGTCAGAAAACCTCTTTTAAGAATGAAACCATTGAAACGATTGAAGAACTCAACAAAAAGAAAGTGATGCTTCAGAACGGAATAAAAAGCCGTTACATCTATATTGAAAGAGATAAAGAACCTGCTTTTAAAACTAAATAATTACTGACTTTCGCGAAGCCTCCGGCTTCGCGAAAGTCGTTTATATATTATCAAATTATCCGACTCTTCTCCCCAATATCTTCAAACTCCTTTCAACCCCATCCAAAACAGCAACATCAGGCAGCGTTCCCCAGTCTTCAAACCCAAAATACCTGAACAGCTTCAGACTGGGTTCATTATGAAGGAAAATAAGGGCTACGAGATTGATCACACCAAATTTTCCGGCATTATCAATACAATACTGCAGAATTGTTTTGCCATACCCTTTTCCTCTGCAACTGGCATCCAGATAAATGCTGATCTCCACAGTCCCGCTGTATGCAGGTCTTTCATGGAACGAGCTGAAACTCACCCACCCTATGATTTGATGATCATCCTCAACAATCCACAAAGGCCTGGTTTCAGGATGATGTTCTTCAAACCATTGTATCCGGCTTTCTACAGACACATTTTCAGTATCTGCAGTCACCAGCCTCGAAGGGATGGTAGAATTATAGATCTCAACTATTTTTTCCAAATCTTTCAGATCAGCATTCCTGAATTGTAATTCCATTTTAACAGATTCAATTTTATTTCGTGCAAAAATACGGAGGATAAAGTTTTTGTGAGTAGAAATTCAGTCAATAATTGTAAATAATGTGAGGAAGAGAAGCTGGAAGAGGGAGGATGGAAGTTACTATCAGACGATATTATTAAACAGCTCCCTTTAAATTTGTTGAAACAGATTAAACAAAATTAATAAAAACCATACTGCATTTCTACCTTTGGACCTCAATAACTTCCCTCTTCCATCCTCCCTCTTCCCTACTTTATTTTATTTATCCAAATTCTTCAAAGTCCTGTTCAGGCTTCTCACCGTAATTCCCAGATAAGCGGCCATATCTTCTTTTGAGATTTCAATTTCCTGCTGTGCCTGAAGTTCAAGAAGCTGGCCTAAAGTATGTTCTGCCGCATACAGCTGCTGGTAAGATGCTCTTTTGGAGGTATTGACAATACGTTCTGCAAAGACATCCAGCAAAAGGTTATTCAAAGAAAGATCATTTTCAATCAGGGATTTGAAATAGGGTATCGATACCGCATACACAGTGACATCCGTTACCGTTTCTATGCTGCACAAACATGGAATATTCCGGATCAGTTCAATTTCTCCTGTAATTTCTCCTTTTCCAAGGAATTCAACTATAAATTCCTTCTCATTTTCTTCAACGAAAAAACATTTGGTGATTCCTTCTTTGATCAGCATTATTTTGGAAGGCGTTTCATTTTGGGTCAATATTCTTTCTCCCGCAGAGAATGATTTTATGATAATATCTTCCTTACGCTCCTGTTTCCCGTAAAGATCTTCCATATAATTTAAAAATAACTGATTGGTCCGTAACATAGCTTATCCGGGACAAATGTCCTTTTCTGATTGAATTTTTATGCTGAATTTTGCAGAAAGAAAATTACAAAACTAAAATGAATAATCACATAACCACCATCGCCTTTGATGCAGATGATACCCTTTGGATCAATGAACCTTATTTCCAGGAAGCAGAAAAAGAATTCTGTATGCTTCTGGAGGACTATCTGCCGCAGCATTCCGTATCCCAGGAATTATTTAAAACCGAAATGCAGAACCTCCCTCTGTACGGATATGGGGTAAAAGGTTTTATGCTCTGCATGATCGAAACGGTGAGCAAGGTTTCAGGCGGAACAGCATCCATGCAGGTGATCAACAGAACCCTTGAGATCGGACAAAAAATGCTTCAGGAGCCCATAGAGCTGCTGGAAGGCGTTACGGAAACACTGGAAGCTTTAAAAGGAAAATACCGTTTAGTGGTCGCAACAAAAGGAGATCTTCTGGACCAGGAACGCAAGCTTAAAAATTCCGGACTGCAGGAATACTTTCATCATATTGAAATTATGAGCGATAAAAAAGAAAGTGATTATCAGAAACTGCTGAAACATCTGGATTGCAGGCCGGAAAACTTTCTGATGCTGGGAAATTCAATAAAATCAGATATTCTGCCGGTACTGGAAATCGGAGGTTCTGCCGCTCACATTCCTTATCACATAACCTGGAGCCATGAACAACATGAACATCATCTGGAACATGATAACTTTATGGAACTGAAAAGTATTAATGAAGTGTTGAAGTATTTGTAAAGCGAACATTCACTTGGAATCCTATCAATCCTGAAACATAAAAAAAGCCCGTTCCAATCATGAACGGGCTTTCTCTCAAATTATTTTATTTCTTTAAGCACTTCTCAAGGAACTGATCCTGCTCCCATAAAAGGTGAAGAATATTTTCTTTAGCTGCATAGCCGTGGGATTCTTTTGGAAGAAGAACCATTTTCACAGGAGCTCCCAGATTTTTCAAAGCCTGGAAATATCTTTCCGTCTGTAAAGTAAACGTTCCCGGATTGTTATCTGCATCACCGTGAATCAAAAGCAATGGCGTTTTCATTTTGTCTGCATTCATGAATGGCGACATTGTGTTGTAGATCTCCGGAACATCCCAGTAGTTTCTCTGCTCACTCTGGAATCCGAATGGAGTCAGAGTTCTGTTGTACGCTCCACTTCTGGCGATACCACAGGCATAATCTTTAGAATGAGTCAGAAGGTTAGCGGTCATAAAAGCGCCATAGGAATGTCCTCCTACAGCCACTTTAGTTCTGTCGATATACCCCAGCTGATCTACAGCATCTATAGCCGCTTTTCCATTCGCTACCAATTGCGGAATAAAGGTATCATTCGGTTCTGTTTTTCCTTCCCCGATAATTGGGAACGAAGCATCATCCAGTACAGCATAGCCTTTTGTTGTCCAGTACACGAAAGATCCGTAGTACGGGAATGTAAAATCGTTTGGATTCTGGGTATTCTGCCCTGCTGTGTTTTTATCTTTATATTCTGTAGGATATGCCCAGATCAGCAACGGAAGTTTTTCCTTCTTAGCTTTTCTGTCATAATTAGCAGGCAGATAAAGAGTTCCCGTCAAAGTAACTCCGTCATTTCTTTTGTACGTGATTACTTCTTTGTATACATCTTTAATGCTTTCAAAAGGATTGGCGAAATTGGTTACCGCTTCCGCTTTATTAGATTTAATATTCTTTTTAAAATAGTTCGGATACAGGCTTGGAGACTGCTGTGTCGTAAGAATTTCCCCTTTTGAAGGATTAAGGATATCTATGATTTCTTCTTTACCGTTCTTAATGTTGGAAGTATAGAGCCTTTTCTTCTTAAGTGATTTCACATCCATTTCATCAATAAAAGGATGCTGTCCGTCTTTGGTAAATCCGTCTCCGATCAGATAGGTTTTTCCTCCTTTCATATCAATGACGTATCTTCCGTACTGGTTTTTTGTCGTGGTGAAATTTCCGGGATCACTGTAAACATCCTGATAATTCCTGTCATCGAAAACTTTAGATTCTCCGTTATTAAGATCTACCAGATAAGATTTTGTATTCCTTGTATCATACCAGCCTTCAGAAACTACGGCATAATGATCGTTGGTCCAGCTTACGCCTTCATATCTCTGTTTTGTTTTGAAGAAAGATTTCGGAGCCGCTGTGAACGGAGCTTCCCACGTAAAAATCTCATCCCTGTTATCTACGGTTTTAGACTGGTCTCCTCCATCCAGAGCTTCGGCATATACCAAGGTAGCAGAAGCATCACTTCTCCATGTCATACTTCTTTTTCCGGTTCTTACAGATGAAAATCCTTTAGGCATGATCTCATTCAAAGGAACTTCATTAACCGTTTTCACTGCATTTCCTTTCATGTCGTATACAACCGTTGTTGATGGAAAACGGCTTAGCGGAACGATATAGGAAAACGGCTTTTTGATCACTGTGGTCATCAGGTAATTTCCGTCAGGAGAAAAGCTTAAGCCGGCATACATATCCTGATCTTTCACTTTCTTAAGGTTTCCGGCTAAATCTGCATTATAAATTTCAGAAGCAGTAAGAACCTCAAAGTTTTTTTCATCCTGAGGATTTTTCAGAAGATCCTGATACGTTCTGTTCTGGGAAACTTTACCGTCAGCGGTTGAAACAATCGGTCCTGTCGGAAGATCCTTGCTTGCATCTATCAGAGCAGGTCTGTTTTGCGGAAGCGTCCTGATCAGGAAACTCTGAGAATCATTATACCATGAGTAAGGCATCCCTAAATTGGCATTCAGATTATCAGCTGTAATTTTTTTGGCAGCAGCAGTTTCCATATCCACTACCCAAAGTTCAACTCCTTTAGCGGTTGTATTGGTAAATGCCAGTTTCTTTTCATCCGGTGAAAAAGACATATAAGTAATTTTCGGATTGGCAGGCAGGTTTTTCACCTGAGTCTCATTCTTATCATTGATCTTTCTGATCTTGATATTGTTTGAATAGGTAACGCTGCTTGAAATATTGGTAACCGGATTGATTCTTAGCCCGCCAAGCTTCATTTCCTGCTGGCTGAGATCTTCCAGGGTTTTATAGGTAGGACGATAAGTAAAAACCACCCAATCTTTTTTGCTGTTCATCAGAACACTTGGAGGTCTTTCATAATCTGCAAGTTTTAAGATTTCGGCAGAAGGTTTTTGATATGTAATATTTTCCTGGGCCTCATAGAAATTGAGAAAAGCCAAAAGGCAGATGGTCAGTTTTATCTTCATATAAATTCATTTTTACGAATTTAGTGAATTTTAAGAAACCAAAAGTGTATTTTTTGAAACGTTGTTGCAAAAACCGATTTGTTTATGAAAATCCAGAACTGGAGGACTGTTTTGTTTTTATCGTCAATAAACTATGCAGAGCTGATATCGGGGATGATGATACCCGTGTCAAGGTTTGAACCTTGACACGGGTGCCAAAAACAAATTTCAAGCTTTGTCTTCCGGTTAGGATAAGACAAAAAAAACATACAAAATCCGCATCACAAAATGAAGCGGATTTTGTATGTTAAGCTGTTAAATTAAGGAATTACAAAAAATTCTTTTTAGAAGATCTATTTTATTTTCATGAGAAACAAAAAGGTTGTTTCACAATGAAACAACCTTTTAATATTTTATCTGAACCAGACTACCAGTCTGAAGCTCTTTTTCTTTTTTCTATCATGTGATCTACCGAAATCTTTCCGGCCCCTACAGCCATCAGAAGAAGATACACACACAGGTAAATGAGACTCATTTCTTTCTTCTCAAAAGGATCTGCACCGTGAACCATAAAAGCGGCCACCACCATTGTGAAGATCAGAAAACCAAGCGAAACTCTCGTGAAAAGCCCTAATATGAGAAGTATTGAACACGCAAATTCAGCAATCACCGTAAGAACCAGAGTCACCAAAGGACCCAATCCTATAAAGTCATAAAATTCAATTTTACCGCCTGCCAAAAGCATCTGAAGCTTTGGAAAACCATGAGAAAGCATCGCAAAACCGATAAACACTCTCACTGCAAATAAAATAATATCTTTAGGTAGTGAGCTGGAATTTGACTGGAAGTAGTTCATTTACTAAAAATTTAGACTAAAGATAATAAAAATCTTTTAATAGAACGGAATTCCGGCCGTTTTAGTTTATCGGTAACCAAAATTTTTCAAATCCCTGTCGTTTTTACGCCAGTCCTTTTTCACTTTTACAAAAAGATTAAGGTGAATTTTCTTGGAAAAGAATTTTTCCAGATCCAGTCTCGCTTCAGTCCCTACTTTTTTAATAGCCTCTCCTTTATGTCCGATAATAATTCCCTTTTGGGTATCTCTTTCTACATAAATAATAGAATCAATGAAAATAATTCCCTCTTTTTCTTTAAACTGCTCGGTAACCACCTCTACAGAATAAGGAATTTCCTTATCATAATTTAAAAGGATTTTTTCACGGATCGCCTCGTTAACGAAAAATCTTTCCGGCTTATCGGTATACTGTTCTTTGTCATAATAAGGAGGATTCTCCGGTAACAAAGATCTTAATTTAGGCAGAATAATATCAGTGTTAAAGGCATTCAGGGCAGAAATAGGAAGAATTTCCGCTTTCGGAATCCTGTTGTGCCAGTCGTCTACCAGTTTTTCAAGCCCTTCCTGAGTGGTCTGATCTACTTTGTTCAGCAGAAGCAGTACCGGAACGGGAATTTTATTCAGCTTTTCAATTAAAAATTCTGAAGGTTCGGCTTTGTCTGTTACATCTACAATGAATAAAAAAACATCCGCATCCTGTAAAGAATCCTTTACAAAATCCATCATTTTTTCCTGAAGGCCATATTTGGCGTCTAAAACTCCGGGTGTATCTGAAAATACGATCTGTAAATCCTCTTCATTATAAATTCCAAAAATCCTGTGGCGTGTGGTCTGTGCCTTTTGCGTTACGATAGCCAGTTTCTCCCCCATTAATTGGTTTAATAAGGTAGATTTTCCGGCATTCGGCTTTCCGACTATATTTACGAATCCTGCTTTGTGCATATATTATTTTTTAGGTTCAATATTGAACCGGGCTGCAAAGTTAGTGAAAACAAAATTTAATTGGGTTTTGTTTCCATGAAAAGTAAGTGCAGCCTTTGAAAAAGTAATATATTTATGGCAAAATTCATCTGTGACCAAAGCGGAAAAACATTTACAACGCTGTTTGTAAATATTTTCTACAGATCAAATTTATATTGTATACCTTAAAACTTGACAGCAAAAGAATTCATGGAGATAGACCAGATCCTCGACCGCATTTATGTTCTTCCGGAAGCTTCCAGAAATGCTTTAAAACAGCACATTACAGAAGTTTCCCATCCCAAATCTTTCTGTCTGATGGAAGCAGATAAAATCATTCCCTATATTTATTTTATCAGGAAAGGTATTGTACGCGCCTACGCCTCCACTGCTGAGAATGATATCACATTCTGGTTTGGAAGCGAGGGACAAACGGCACTTTCCATGAAAAGCTATGTGGAAAATAAGCCCGGCTATGAAAGCATCGAACTTCTTGAAGACTGTGATCTTTATGTACTGGAAACCGAAAATCTAAAAAAGCTTTTTGAAGATGATATTCATATCGCCAACTGGGGGCGGAAATTTGCAGAAAAAGAATTGGTAAAAACAGAAGAACTGATTATCTCAAGACAGTTCAAAACCTCTCTGGAACGCTATAAAGACCTTATGACCAACAATCCGGATCTTCTTAAAAGAGTACAGCTGGGCCATATTGCTTCTTATCTTGGAATTACGCAGGTGAGCCTGAGCAGGATCCGGGCGGAGATTAAGTAGTTCGGGGTGCGAGTTTCGTGATGTGTGTTCCGGGATTTCCTGATGCGGTGTTAATGATTTTGAGGTTCGAGGTTTCGGAGTGAGGGATGGAGATTAGGATTTCATTTCATTTTTTAACAATTGTTAAATTTTTTGAGGTTTTAAATGTGGAAATTTGCAGGAGAGAAAATCAAAAAAAATGAATTGGATTATTTTAATCATCGCCGGAATATTTGAGGTTGCTTTTGCATCCTGTTTGGGAAAAGCCAAGGAATCTTCAGGATCTGAGATGTATTTCTGGTACGCCGGATTTCTGGTGACCTGTACAATCAGTATGGTACTGCTGATCAAAGCTACACAAACCCTTCCTATTGGGACAGCTTATGCAGTCTGGACGGGAATAGGCGCAGTAGGAACAGCGCTTATGGGAATTTTCTTTTTTAAAGATCCTGTAAGTTTCTGGAGGATATTTTTCCTGATGACCTTAATTGGTTCTGTAGTAGGATTGAAATCTGTTTCCCACTAAAATCTGATACAACTTCTATCTATATTAAATAAACCCGTCCTCAAATGTGAAGGCGGGTTTATTGTTTTATTTTTTGAAAACTACAGGTAAGATCTCGTTCTCTCTTAACCCGTATTTTTGGATTTCTTCTTCCGAAAAATTCCGGGAATAGAAGTTCGGTTCTGTTTCAAAACCGGCTTTTCTTAAGCGGTCGAAATAGTCCATTCCGTACCAGCGGACGTGATCGTACTGCCCGAAATGTTTCTGGCGTTCTTTAGGATCTGTGATGGAAAAATCTTCGTAGGTTTTCTCCAAAGAATTTCTCATCGGAACCTGAAAGATTCCCCAGCCTCCCGGCCTCATTACCCTGTACAGCTCACTGATCGCCTTTGCATCGTCTTGTATATGTTCCAGAACATGGTTACAAAAGATGATATCAAAACTCTCATCGGCAAAAGGCAGATCAAGAATATCCGCTTTTACGTCTACGATGGGAGAAAAGAGATCCGCTGATATGTAATCCAGGTTTCTCATCATCTTGAATTTCCTCAAAAACTCCTGTTCGGGAGCGATATGCAGAACCTTGGCATTCTTAATGAAAAAATCGGTCTCATTCTGAAGATACAGCCACATCTGGCGGTGTCTTTCAAGGCTTAATGTTCCCGGTGACAATGCATTTTCGCGTTGTTTTCCGTAACCATAAGGAAGGAATTTCCGGTAAGATTTTCCGTCAATAGGATCAAAGAACTTATCCCCCTTGAACAACTGATAGATCAAAGGTCTGGCCCAGATACTCATTTTGATCAGCATCGGGCGGGGTAAAGTATTGAGTAAAAGTTTGGTTACTTTCTTCATTAAAAATCCAGTTGGAATGGCTTTTCTTCATCACTTACGATGCCCAAAGCTTCATAAACATATTTAAATGTAGAAAGCAGTACCGGCTTACCATTGATCACGGCTACATCATGCTCAAAATGCGCAGAAGGCAGGTTATCCAGAGTGGTTACCGTCCAGCCGTCGTTATGGAATTTTACTTTTTCCGTACCCAGATTCACCATCGGTTCAATAGCGATGGCCAAACCGTCTTTAATGACTTTTCCGCTTCCCTGTTTTCCGTAATTCGGAACCTGTGGATCTTCATGCATCTTTCTTCCCAAACCATGTCCTACAAGCTCTTTTACAACACCGTAACCTTCTTTTTCACAATGGGTCTGGATCGCATGAGAGATATCTCCTATTCTCTTGCCTCTCATACACTGCGCAATTCCTTTGTAAAGGGATTCTTTGGTTACCTGCAATAATTTTTTAACCTCAGGTTTTACTTCCCCGATTTCAAATGTATAGGCATGATCTCCTACAAAACCATTCAGGATCACTCCACAGTCTACGGAAAGAACATCTCCTTCTTTTATAATATCATTATTGGGAAAACCGTGTACTACCTGGTCATTCGGGGAAATACACAAAGAATTCGGGAAACCGCCATACCCCAGAAAAGCAGGTTCTGCACCATGATCTTTAATGAAATCGTGGGCAAGCTTATCAAGGTATAATGTATTGATTCCCGGTTTTATTTCTTTTGCGAGCATTCCCAGTGTTTTGGAAACCAGATGCGCACTCTCCTTCATCAGGCGGAGTTCCTCTATTGTTTTTAATTGAATCATTCTTATTTAGATGTTAGATATTAGATGTCAGATATTAGACTTAATGCTTCATGTATATTATTATCTGAAAATTTAAATCATCTGAGTCTCTATATTTTTCCGGTAAATTTTTAAAACTAATTTCTAATCTCTAGTTTCTAGCTTCTGTTTTAAATTTCTACCAAAAAAGTCCTTTTTTCTTTTCTTTTTTAAGTTTGGAGTAGGCCAGAACTTCTTTTCCTTCTACACGGAATTCTATTCTTTCCTGGATGATATTGTAGATTTCGCCCCATCCCGGAAAACCGCCCAGGTTCCTGTCATCAATGAACCAGTCTGCATCCAGTTTTCTGGATTGGTTTTCGGAATCAAAAACTTCTCCTTCAAAGCTTGAATTCACGGCATAAAATTCAATACCGTTTTGTCTGCAGAATTCTACTGCTTCATCCAAAGTTTTTCCATGTCTATATGTCCAGAGGATCAGTCTGTATCCTTCTGCCTGAAGTCTTTTTAATGTTTCGAAAGCGAAAATTTTTGCTTTACCAATTGCCGGATATGCATCATCCACGATAGTTCCGTCAAAATCAACAGCAATTTTTTTATTATTTAACATTTTGTTGTTTTTTTAGCTTTGCAAAGATAAGAAATAAAAAGAGTGCCAAAAAACGATGGCACTCTTAAGTTTTATAATTATGGTCTGTAAGACTAACTTTTCACCCAATTGAACTGGAACTGAAGGTCCGGCGTTGAGATCCTGTCTGTAATTTTCTGAAGTCTTGCAGGAAGTTTCATCAGATATTCCTGAGCTTTTTCGGCTTTTTCATTAAGACCTTTTACATGCTCAATCTTCCATTCATCCAATAAATCTTTCATGATATTGATATAATCCTGACCGGTGTATACCATACATCTTTGTGCTGCATCTGAGAAATGTCCCCAAAGTTCACCCGCTTTCTGACCGGATTGTCTCATCATGTGAGCAGGCATTACGATCTTCTTACGCATCATATCTTCAAATGCAAGGATCATTTCTGAAGGATCTATTTCAAGAATTTTAGCCACGAAATGTTTGTATGCTTTTGCGTGTCTTGCTTCATCTGCTGCAATCACCCCACACATTTTCGCCAGTTTTCCGTTTCCAGACTGCTTGGCCAGTGTACCTACTCTTCTGTGAGATATATTGGTTGCAGTTTCCTGAAAGCTTGTGTATACGAAGTTTCTATACGGGTCCATGCTTGTTCCCAAATCAAAACCGTCATTGATCAGGTATTGAGTGGTAACTTCCACTTCTCTCATATTTACTCTTCCGCACAGATAAAGGTATTTGCTCAAAAGATCTCCGTGTCTGTTTTCTTCAGCAGTCCAGGCTCTTACCCAGTTTGCCCAGCCGATTTCTTTCTGCTCCTGATCTACTCCATCTACTCCCATCAGCCATGATTCATAAGATGGTAACGCCTCTTCTGTGATACAGTCTCCGATAAGAGTTACAAACAGGTCGTACGGCATTTCGCGTGCAAACGTCTGAATTTCTTCCAGATCATATTTAAAATCAGCACTTGAAGGATCCGGAAGGTAGTCGGAAGGCTGCCAGATTTTTTCAATTGGCGTTAAAAATTTATCGAGAAAAGAACCGACTTCCTTTTCCAATATTCCCATTACTTCTTTCCTAACAAGCTTTTGATACATCTTACTATATAGATTTTAATTTGCAAAGATATGATTTATTTATTATTTACCGCATAATAACATATGCGTCTCATACAATGTCTGACATAAATCATACAAAAATGCCGCCAATAATATGATAACGGCATTTTTCTGACAATATTATTGAATTTTTAACTTACTAAAATATCACCTGTCATAATTTCAGGAATATCCACGCCCATTACTTTCAGAATGGTTGGAGCCACATCGCCCAGTTTTCCGGGTTTTAAATTCCAGGTATGGTCTTTATCCATCACAATAAACGGAACAAGGTTCGTGGAGTGCTGGGTATTCGGGGTACCATCCGGATTGATCATTACATCTGAGTTTCCGTGGTCGGCCAAAATGAATACTGCATAACCGTTTTCATACGCTGCCGCGGCTACTTTTTCAATGCATTGATCAACTGTTTCTGCGGCTTTTACTGCAGCTTCAAAAACACCTGTGTGGCCTACCATATCTGTATTGGCGAAATTCAGACATACAAAATCCGCAGTCCCGTTTTCCAGTTCAGGAATAATGGCATTGGTAATTTCATAAGCAGACATTTCAGGTTTCAGATCATAGGTAGGAACATCTTTCGGGCTCGGACAAAGCAGTCTTCTTTCTCCGATGAATTCCTCTTCTCTTCCTCCTGAAAAAAAGAAGGTAACGTGAGGATATTTTTCTGTTTCAGCAATTCTGATCTGCGTTTTACCATTTCTTTCAAGGATTTCTCCCATGGTTTCTTTCAATACCTCTTCATCAAACACAACCTGTACATTCTGGTAGGTTTTGTCGTAATTTGTTAAAGTGATATAATAAAGGTTCAGCTTACGCATAAAAAAATCAGGGAAATCTTTCTGGGAAAGCACTTCCGTAATCTCGCGTCCTCTGTCTGTACGGAAATTGAAACAGATAACCACATCGTCATCTATGATTTTAGCAACCGGAACTACATTTCCTGTGGCTGTGGTATTGACAAGGATAATTGGCTTTAAAAATTCATCCGTTACATTATTATCGTAAGAAGACTTAATGGCTGCCAGGGCATCTGTTGTCTGCAGCCCCACTCCTTCTACCATGGCATCATAGGCCAGTTTTACACGCTCCCATCTTTTGTCACGGTCCATGGCGTAATATCTTCCGATCACCGTGGCCAGTTTTCCAACGGTAGACGCCATATGATCCTGAAGCTCTTCTATAAAGCCTAGTCCGGAATGCGGATCGCAGTCTCTTCCATCTGTAAATGCGTGGACAAAAACGTTTTCGTGCAGTCCGAATTCATGGGCAGCCGTCAGTAATCCTTTTAAGTGGTTGATATGTGAATGTACTCCACCATTTGAAACAAGTCCGATAAAGTGAAGTTTTTTGTTTTCTCTTTTAGCATATTCGAAAGCATCCTGAATGATCTGCTGCTGTCCCAATGTTCCGTTCTCAACGGCCATATTGAGCTTTACAAGGTTCTGATAAACCACTCTTCCTGCTCCTAAATTCATATGTCCCACTTCGGAATTCCCCATTTGTCCTGCAGGAAGTCCCACAGCCAGGCCGCTGGCTTCAAGGGTGGTATGTGGAAATTTTTGATAACAGCTGTCTATAAATGGAGTGTTTGCTTTGTCTAAGGCAGAAACTTCAGGATTCGTTCCCAGTCCCCATCCGTCAAGGATTGCTAGTATTGCTTTTTTTGACATTTTGTATAACTTTTGTTACACAAATTTACCTAATTTCCGATGAATGGAAGAATTTGGAGGGTTTATTTTGAAAACACCGGTCTAAAAATAATATATCCATTGGGCTGTAGGAATATATGATGATGGTATTTTTTTTCTCCCGCAGATTTCGCTGATTGCACAGATTTTTAAATTTATTTGGTTCAAATGATTGTGGGTTTATTTGTGGAAATTATTTGTAATGCCGGAGTTAAGTATTGTTTTTATTTTTTTAACCGCAGATTACGCAGGTTTTCACAGAGGATTGGGTTTTATCTGATCTGAATAATTGTGGGTTATTTTGTGGAAATTGTTTGTAACGCTGGAGCTAAGTTCTGTTTTTTTAACCGCAGATTACGCAGGTTTTCACAGATGATTGGGTTTTATCTGATGTGAATGAGTGGTGCTATTTATGAAAAATTATTTGTGATATTTGTGTTTAAACATTTAATTTTGCTTTATGGATTTACGAGATCAGCTAAAGAACCTTTTTCCTGAACATGAAGAGCAGGATTTTGAGATGCCTAAGGAAGAATTTAAGCAGCAGGAACCTCTGGTGTGCAAATTTGAGAAGAAAGGCAGAAACGGTAAGCCGGTAACGATTGTTGAAGGCTGGGAAGGCAGTGAGGAAGATTTAAAGAAAATTTCCAAAAAAATAAAAACCACCTTGGGAATAGGCGGTTCAGAGAAAGATGGAACGATCATTATTCAGGGCGATAATCGTGATAAGATAATGAATATCCTTAAAGAAATGGGATATAAAACCAAAAGAGTCGGCGGATAGATCTAGAAATAAATCTGAGTGTCCGGCATCAGGTTTTTCAATCGTTCAATCTTTGTTTTTTCTATAGGATTTCCGGTCAGGATCAGGGTTTTCAGCTTTTTCAGCTGCCCCATCTCTACAGGAATGTCTTTCAGGTTATTATGTGCCAGATTCATGCTGACTATATTTTTCAGTCCCTTTATTCCAGGGGAAATTTCTTCAATATGATTGTTGCTTACATTCAAAAATTCAAGGTTTTGAGCCTTAAAAAGGTTTTCGGGAAGTTTAACAATAGCATTCTGCTGCAATTCCAGGTATTTAATCTTTTTTGGAAATGACAGGTTTCCGAGATCATTGATCTGGTTTTCAGATAAGTTCAGAAATTTTAAATTTTTAATTTTGTTTAAACGGTCCGCAATGCTGCTGATCTGATTCCCCTGGAGATTAATTTCCTCCAAAGCAGGGATTTCCATCAACGCTTCGGGGAAGACATTGAGGTTATTGGCGTCAAAATGAACGGCCTTTAAGTTTTGAAGCTTTGCCACATTCGGATTAATGCTTGTCAAACCATTAAGATTCATGGAAAACGTATTGAGTTTACTAAGCTTTCCAATGTCGTCCGGAATATATTTGATACTGTTTTCATTAACATTCAAAATTTCAAGCCCGGTCAAAGCAAAAATCTCCTGATCCATTTTCTCAAGCTTATTTCCCATGATATTCAGGAAAAATAAAGACTCGAGTTTTGAGATCTGAGGAGGAAGGTTAAAAAGCCCTTTTTCCCTAAAGCTCATGCTATAGACAGGTTTCTTACTGTTCAATGCCTCATCAATACTTGTAAATGTGGGATATTTTACAGGATCAATCTGTGCCTTTGCCTGACAGATAGAGAGAATGGAAATGAATAGAAGAAGTTTTTTCATAGAGATAAATTTCGGGCGGCGGCTCCGCCGCCGCCCGAAACAGTATTATTAATTACTTTTTTAATAATTTCACAGTTTTCTGGAAACCGCCTTCTGCTTCAATATTCAGAACCAGAATACGTGACGCTTCAAGCTGATTCGTAAAATCAAGATCCAATGATCTGTTTATGCCACTGAACTTCTTCGTGTAAACAATCTTACCATCCATGCTGTAAGCCGTTACTGAGATATCTTTCAATCCCTTAGGTGAATTGATTTTTACAATCCCTGAAGTAGGATTCGGAGCTACATCCACCGTATTTTCTGCATTTTGGGTATCAATTGTTCCCAATGCACCGGAAGTTCCTAAGTTTTGCTTTAAAGCAATAACAATGGTTGCGGATTTTCCTCTGTAATCGATGGTGTTTCCTGTAGCATCTACGTCTGTAGAGATTGTAGAATCCGGATGCTGGATCGAGAAGAAACCGAATTTGTGGTCAGGAGTAAACGTCAATCCTGTAGGCTCTGATCCTGCAGGCATGGAAGCAAAAAGTCTCACTTTAGGATTTGCCTGTGTATGATCCGGAGCAATAACCCAGATATAATTTTTTCCTCCGTCCTGAAGTACCCAAAGGTTTCCAAGTTCGTCGAAAGTAAGGTTGTCATTTCCATCTCCCCAGGCTTCCGTTTTCATTCCCTGCGGCGTGTTGAAAGAATACGTTGTAGAAGAACCTCCTACAAAAGTTTCTACCTGAGAAGCGGTAGTTCCGTTATCCTGAAGACGGTACACTTTGTCCAATCCTTTTGCTGTAAAGTAGATCTTTCCGTCTAAAGGACTGATGTCAACATCTTCTACTCCATTAAATCTTGTTCCTCCCAATGACTGGGCAAGAGCGGTTGTATTGTTCTGGTCTGCCTTTACTTTATTAGGCACCTGAACCCACGTTGCTGTAGTTCCTACAGGATCTCCTGAAGCAGTTAATCCCTGGTCAAGTTTTAAGACATATAAGTTTCCTGAAGAAAGATTATTAGGTGTATCCATCACATATTTGTAAACCATGTGAGTTCCACCGTCTTCTCCGTAATAAGCTGTAGTTCCTGCATTATTTACCACTACATTTTCATGGTTCATAATACCCATCTGCCACAGTTTCCCTTTGGATCCGTCTGTATTTTTAGAAACAACCTGTGCAGTAGCCGGATCAATTTCCACTAACCATCCGTAATCTTTATAACCGTCGCTGTTCACATCATTGGAAGTCACAGATTCTTCAGCTGTAACAACTGTTCCCCAAGGAGTAACCCCTCCTGAACAGTTTCTGATTGTCTGAACCAGGCTCGGATCTGAAAAACTTACCGCTCTGGATCTTGTCAGCTGCCAAAGTTTTGTTGCTGAATTATAATTAATCTCAGCCATTGTAACTCCTCCAGGATTCGTTTCGTGGTTTACAGAAAGGTATCCGTTTGTGCTGCTTGCGGATTTGGCTACATAAGCAGTAAAATCATTCTGACCGCCTACCATTCCGCCTCCTTCAGTGTAGTTATCTCCTTCTTTTAAGATAAGCTGGTATTTATGTTCAGCAGGAATAATCAGTTTATTGGTTTGTGCGGTTGGAACAATTGATGTAAAACAGCTGATATGCGTTCCTGTGCATCCCGGATTAACGACTACCGGTGTTGTTGTTTTCAGATAAGCATCAATTCTAAGGTCAGAACTGGTTGTAGATCTGTTGTGAAGCTCTACAGAAATCCTGTTCGTTCCGTTGATAAATTTAGATTTTGGAATAGAGAAGATATTATATACACTTTCTGCCGCACCATCTATTGTTGTACTTGAAAAAGTATTAAAAGTGATAGTCCCTGCAGGCATATTGTCTCTTACCACTTCTACTCCGTTCAGGTATACCACAATTCCGTCATCTCTCATTACCCCCAGCTCCATATTATCTGAAAGTGTGGACAGATCTACTGTGAAATCTTTAGCGAAATAAGCCGCGGTAAGACCTGTGCTGATCGTAGTGGTTACCGGATCTCCATATCCAAGAGGTCCGTTTCCAACCGTCCAGGTTGAAATATCAAAGGTTTGGCCTTTCCATGCATCCGCCAGGGCCTGGTTATTATCTTTATAGCTCCAGGAAGAGTTTTTGTTGAATAAAAAAGTCTGTGCCTGTACACTAAAACCGGCAACCATAGCCAGTGCCGCAATTGTAAGTAATTTTTTCCTCATTTTTTCTTGATTTATTAGACTCTGCAAAACTATTTTTTTAACGCGGCACCGCTGTTAATAGGACTTTAAATAAAGTTCTCGGAATATTAATTAATTTAGAACCTAATGTTAAGGGAATTAAATAATTGTTAATTCGAGTTGCGGGTTTTCGGGATTCGGGTTTTTAAGGTTGCGGTTTTTTAAGTTGCGAGTTGCGGGTTGTTGGTTGCTAGTTGCGGGTTGCGGGTTTTCAAAGTACAGGAATTTGGGTTGCGTTCTGGGATTGGATCAATAATATTATACACTCCACATTCATCACTTAGCATTTTATTCAATACCTGCTTCAGTTCCTGCTCCTGCATTTGGTACTTTCAACTCTCAAACACGAAGCTGGCAACCCGAAACTCGCAACTCGCAACTTAAAAACCCTAACCCACACTATTTCGCCTTCCCCGTATCCGTCAGAGCATTCAAAAATGCAATTACCTGCTGAATCTCCGTTTTTGTAAGGTCCAGTTTGTCCGGTGGCAAAGTTTGGTTTTTCATTTTTAAGCCTAGTCCTTCTCCTCCGCCTTCATTGTAGAAATCCATCACTTCTTCCAGAGTATTGAAAGCACCATTGTGGAAATAAGGTTTCGTAAGGGCAATATTTCGTACGGTAACGGTTTTAAAGGAATAATCGTAGATCCAGGATTTTTCTTTTTTCACAGGACTGTTTCCTCTTCCCAGATCAGCATCCAGCTCAACGGGAAGCTGAGTGACAGGTTTTGTAGTAATTCCTAAAACTTCAGATTCATTTTCATTAAAAAACGGCGGTACAAGCCCTGAAAAATGGGGCGCAAAATGACAGGTAGCACAATTGGCCTTGCCCATGAAGAGATTATATCCTTTTTTAACCTCATCAGAAACCTCTTTTTCATTTCTCATAAAACGGTCAAAATCACTGTCGAAAGAATATAAGGACGCCACATAAGAACTTAATGCTTTGGAGAAATTCTCCTTGCTTATTTCGCCATTTTTAAAAGCAGCGCGAAAAGCTTTTTTATATTCAGGTTTTGTTTTTAATTTTTTGATAATATCCTCATAGCTGGTATTGAACTCATCATCGTTGTAGATCACATGTTCAGCCTGCTGTTCAAGGTAAAAAGCCCTTAGATCATAGAAAAATCTTTTGGCAAAAACGGCATTGTATAAAGACGGAGAGTTCCTTAAAACGGTTTTTCCTTCCACATTGCTCTGGGATTTTACTTTAAGGTCTGTAAAAGCATTTTCCGGAAGATGGCAGACTGCACAGCTCATTTTACCGTTCTGGCTCAGATTCTGGTCGTAGAAAATAGATTTTCCTAAATTTCGCAGATCCTGACTGTCTTCCGAAGACTTCAGCAACGTATAAAAATAAGGATCCAGAAAATCGCTGCTGAAAAGATTTTTATTCTTTACGTTCCAGCCTGAAAATTCTTTGAGATCATCTTCTCTTCCGTCCCATTTTCCCAGCTCTTCATAAAGGGGCTGGATATATTTTTTGTAAAATTCAATCCTGTCAAAAGTTTCAAAATACTTGTTCTGAGCAAGATAACTAATTCCTTCGGTAAGAATCTGATCTGCTTTCTGAATATTGTAATTTTTAAAATAAGCATCGTCGTTGATGTATTTTTTAATTCCGGTGAATGCATGGCCGGCTTCTTCGGAAATATTCAGGGAACCGGGTGTATCAAAGCCAGTAACGCCAAGTGTATAAATTCGTATCAGTTCTACTCTTAATGGCAGGGTCTTATTGTTTCCACGGCTTAATCCGTTTTTCACAGCGCTCAGATAAAAACTTGAATAGGAATTGTACAGGAAGTCCGTAATGGTTTTGATCTTTTCCTTCTCATCTGCCGCCTCATCAGAAAATATCAGTTCATCCAGAACCTGAAGTCCTTCCGGAGGCAGCGTATAGGCGGAAGTTCCCGCAGCTTCAATATGGAAAAGCGGTGCCGCATTAAGGTGTGTTTTTGTAAATTCCGGATAGTGATAGGCAATATAAAATTCGATTTCTTTGAATGAATTTCTGGTACTGCTCAACGAATTTCTAAGTTCTTCAATAGAAATCTGATCTTCTGAGAATTGGTACACATCTGATTTTAGCTGATCAAGCTTGTTTTTAAAATCGGACAACCCTTTATTCACAAAGGTATTATCGTTTTCTCTACCCTTATCAACCGGGTTAAAAGACATGACAGCAAAACCTATCAACACAATCACAGCTAGCAGCGGATACAATCTCATGAATTTTTAGCGGCAAAAGTACCGTTCCGATGTTATGCTAATCTTAATTGCAGATTAATAAATGTTTAATTAAAGACAGAAGCCTGAAAATGGAGGTTATTATCAGACATTTGGCTATTCTTCCGGGTTCAATGGCTCCTTTCTCCTTCTTTCCGCTTTCATCCATAAAAAATAGAGATGTCTTACTTACTTCAGATTAAATATTTTTATTAATTTTAAACCCCGAAATCAAATTCATTATACTTAAAGCCTGCAAAATTTCCATAGGCCGGCAAAAAATGATGACGAAAGATATTAGGGAGAGGATTTAAACATTATTTCATCAAAATAAAAACAAAATATTATTATGAAAACAAAAGTACTATTCGCTGTTGCGGCGAGTTTTCTTTCCATCTGTACATTTTCGCAGAAAAAGAAAAACAAAGAAATGGCCGTTTACGCAGAGAAGAAAGGTAACGACTACTACCTGATCCGTCTGGAAGAGGACAAACCGATTCCCAATGTTTATGTATTTTCGAACGGGGTGACAAAACCCTACAAAAACTATACGGACCTTAAAGACATCGTGATGGACTTTCCCGGAATGATGGAATCCAATAACTCAACCAAGGAAGAAATGGTTTCTGTGATGAAAAAGGGAGATAAATTCTACGAAATCACCACTCAGCGCAAGGATCCGAAAAACTTTGAGAAAACCGTAGTCACAGTTTATGAAGTTTTTCAGGGACAGAAAAGGATTGTGGAGGAATATGATACCATCTACGATCTTGCCGGATCTCCTTACAAAGACGCTATTTTCATTGATTAAAAAAACAAAAAATATACATTATGCTAAATAAACTTGCTGCTTCAGAACTGGTTCTGAATGATGACGGAAGTGTGTACCACTTAAATCTTTTACCTGAAGATATTGCTGATAAGATCATCCTTGTGGGAGATCCTGACAGAGTAGCAAAAGTTTCGAAATATTTTGACAAAGTAGAGATCAAAAAAAACAAAAGAGAGTTCTACACGCATACAGGAACGCTTCGCGGGGAAAGAATCACCGTAATGTCTACCGGAATCGGGACTGAAAACATCGATATCGTGATGAACGAGCTTGATGCTTTGGTGAATATTGATCTTAAAAACAAAGAATTCAAAACGGAGCACAAAGCCCTTGAACTTTTCCGTATGGGAACGTGCGGAAGTGTAAATCCGGATGTACAGGTTGATAATATGCTGGTAACCCAAAACGTAGTAGGTCTTGACGGGCTGATGCATTTCTATCAGGATTATCATTTTGAAAATGAGTTTTCCAGAAGCTTTATGGAAAAATTTCCGTATGAAAAGATCAAGCCGATGCTTTATTTCTCGGATTGGGCAGAGGAAATGGGAGATTATTATAAAGATGCAAAATACCACGGAAATACAGCTACTTTCCCGGGATTCTATGCACCTCAGGGAAGACAGCTCCGTTTAAAAGCTGTTGATGATAAATTCTTGGAAACCTTGAATGATCTTGGCGTAACCAATTTTGAGATGGAAACTTCAGCGATTTATGCCCTTTCAAAATTATTAGGTCACAAAGCCATTACAGTGAATAACGTTATCGCCAACAGAAGACGTGGAGAATTCTCTGCAGATCATCACGCTTCCGAAAAGAACCTGATTGATTGGGTACTGGAGAGAATTATCAAATAGAAATATTTCAGGTTTTAATCCTTGAAATCCAAACCTTATAGCTTTTAAAAATCGATAAGGTTTAGCTTAAAATACAGCAAGATCTGCTTAATTTGCTCAATCTGCGGGAGAAAAACCACTCGCAGACTGAACAGATCAGGCAGATTTTTTATTTCATCTAAGTTTTTAAGGCTAAAGAAGTATTTCAGTGAAATGCTCTCGGATCTGGATATTCAAACACAAAATCCAGTTCTGATATCAATTTTGAAGACAGTATTATTTTCCCTTCACCAATCATATCTTCCGGCGCTGCTAAATTGTTCTGAGCATTGATCACCTGAGCTTTTGAGGGATGAAGTGGTGCTGATACATTGTACAGTTTTCCTTCTGATCTTTTTTCAATCATTTTTTCAATCACATGACAAATATCTGCGTAATGAATATGGTTGACCGGAGCCTGCAGATTTGAAACATTGTAGTTTTTAAGCAGCCTGTTATCTCCCATTAATCCAGCTAACCTGAGAACATTAACCTGCGGATATGTATTACTGATTAATCTTTCTCCCTGAACGCTTTCAACAGAAAGGCTTTCTTCGTTATATTCTCCCGGACTGTCAGGATAAACGCCTGTAGAGCTCATTACAAACATTTGTCCTTTAAAATCACCTACAAAAGCCAGCAGATGCTGTATCCTGTTATAAAGTGAGCTTGCACAGCAGCTTTTCCCGGAAAGCGGAATGGTAATAATAACAGCATCCAATTCAGGAATTTCTTTCCATTGCTGTATTTTTTCTTCCAGCTGATAATCCGGAAAACTTGCCACATAAGCGTTGAATCCTTTGGAAGTAAGCTCTTCCGCTTTTTCCTTCGTGGTTGCAGTAGTATAGATTTCATATCGGTCTGACAGAGAAGCTGCAATCCTTGATCCCAGCCAGCCACAGCCTATAATTCCAATTTTTTTCATAAATTTTTCATGTCAATCTTCTGTCTCCGACTTTTGCTACGGAGAAGATGTAAAAGATTTTCAGCAAAATTAAACCAATTTATAGGGTAAACAATTTTTTCACTTCATTGTAGCTTTAAAAAAATAAATTATACCCATCAGTCCAAAAAAGTATCTGAAATGCCCGTCATACTTCTTTAGTACAAGATATTATTCACTTATCCTTTTTGTCTCATTTTGAACCTAACACTTGTTAGTAGTAGAATTACGACAAAAAGAAAAATACCATGCCAATTTCATCCAATTTGAAGCATTGATTCTTATATTTGTTTCACATCCATGTGATTTTAAAACAAGAAATTACATCCTGTAAATCAGAATATTAAATTTATAAAAACTAAATATTAACCCTATTTTAAAACATAAATAAAAACGGACCCGCCCCATATTCATCAAGTGAAAACAGAACGATAAATTCCTCACAAAAGATGCAATTCCATTATTAAAGCAGACCCTTTTTTCATCTGTTGTGAGTGATAAGAAAGACCTCAGGCAGCACTGTCCGTCAGTCTGCAATTGATATACTCAAATCCAGAAAAAAATATGTTATGTTCCAAGATAGTGAATCATCAAAAAAAACAGGCCCAAAATCCAAAAAGGACCTGGGCAAATTACAGCCTGCAGGTATAAATCCAGCAAACGAAGCTGTAAAAAAAGCAGACAGCAAAATTCAAAAGACAGCGCAGACAGCCGGGCAGGCTCTCTCCTATTCCAATACTTTCCTGAATCAGGCTTCACAACCCAATACGCCTTTGATAAATAAAGGCAAAATCTGGTCGGACCAGCCTACTTCTAAAATACATAATGCCCGTTCTATTCCCACAAGTGAACTTTTGGGAATCAATCGTGTGATTAAACTTGATATCGTTATTGAAGGTAAAGTCATTAAACATTTCAAGCATTTCAAACTGACCCAAAGTGCCGTTAAGCATCATGAATTTGATCTTACGCTTGCCCATGATACTTTGGGCGATGCAGAAAACCACAACCTTGAACAGGCCCAGAACTTCCTCGGTAAGAGGCTTACGGTAGTTTTTAAATACAAAGATGTAGAGGAAAGCCCGGAGAGAAATTTTATAGGCGTCATCACAGAAGTAGGATTCAGCCAGGAAAAAGGCAGTCTCGGAAACATTGTTCTTACAGGATACAGCCCTACCGTACTGCTGGATGCAGCACCTCACATTCAAAGTTTCGGAGGAGCACAGGAGATCAGCCTGAACAGTATTGCAGATTCTATCATCAAAGAAGGTTTAGGCTCAAGTAAATTTGATTTCAGGGTAGATTCCCAGCACGGAAATGTTTCCTACAGCTCCCAATATGAAGAAACCCATTACAATTACCTTGCACGAATGGCAGAAGCTTATGGCGAACAGTTTTACTATGATGGTGAAGTCCTTCATTTTGGAAAATTGCCTCCACAGGAAAAACCCGTTCAGCTGATTTACGGAAGCAGTGTTCACGATATTAAAGTTAAAATGAAAGCCCAGCATGTGAACCCTACTTTTTACGGGTACAACAGCAGTAAAAATGAAAAGCTCACTACAGGAAGTTCAAAAATAACCCATCAATCAGATATTGCTAAACGTGCCTATGAAATATCACAAAAAACCTTCACCACACCCTCGCTGAGAGTTGCCCCGATTAAAGCATCTTCTTTTATGGATATTGATGCTTCACAAAAGGGAACAGCAGGAAGCAAGGCGGTCAATGTTTTTATCACTTCAGGAAGTACAAGCGTTCCGTTTTTATACCCCGGATGCCCGGCAGATGTAGAAATGCGGAAAGCGGATACGAACCAGACGGCTTATTTTACCAAGCTGATGATTACAGAAGTTACCCATGAAGTGGATGCAAGAGGTTATTACAGTGGAAATTTTGAAGCTATAGCAGCAGATACCGGCTTTATTCCCCGTCCTGAATTTGAAATCCCAAAAGCGGATCCTCAGTTTGCAAAAGTGATTTCCAATACAGATCCTTTAAACCAAGGAAGAGTGCAGGTACAGTTTGACTGGCAAAACGGACCGGATACCACAGAGTTTATCCGGGTCATGTCTCCAGATGCCGGAAGCAGTGATAAGGTAAGCAAAAACCGCGGTTTCATGTCTGTACCGGAAGTGGGTGACCAAATTGTCGTAAATTTCGTCCATCAGCATCCTGACCGTCCTTTCGTCATGGGAGGCCTTTTCCATGGCAGCATAGGAGCAGGCGGAGGAGCGGGAAACAACGTCATGAGCTTCAGTGGAAGAAGCGGAGCAGAATTAAAATATGATAATGGTGCGGGTTCTATGAATCTTAAAGACCAGGGCGGAGCAAATATGCTGTTTGACGGGGCCGGAAATGCAGCGACCAATGCTGCAGTTTCCAAAACAATCAATGTAGGAAAAGGAGGTGAAAGCCTTCTGAAAATGGACAATGCAGGAAACATCTCTCTGACATGCAATACCAATATTACGCTCACGACCGGCAAAAGTTCGATAACAATGAAATCCGACGGAACTATTCTTATAAGTGGAAAAGTAATCGGAATCGGAGGTTCCGAGGGCGTTGGAGTTAAAGGAGGTAAAGCCGTGGAAATTAATTCTCCTAAAAATCATATCGGTGGAGAAACAAAATTAGATGGTGGCGATGTATTTATAAACTAAGCATATGGGAGCAGAAATTATTACAGAAAAAGATTTCTGGATTTGCTCTGAGGGGGCAGTGCCTACCACATTTCAAGGAACCAGAAAAAGCAATAAAACCATTGACGGTAAAGTATATATTACCGTAGAAGATACAAGTACTGCACTTTGGATCGATTTTGGCTGCAAAAAATACATGCTGCTGATGGCTATTATTGCTGCCCTGGCAGTAGTAGTGGCAGTTGCTGTAGGTGTTCTTACAGTAGCAACTGGCGGAATGGGTCTTGTGCTTTTAGGAGCAGTAGCCGGACTTGTCGGCGGGGTAATCGGAGCTGTGGTAGGAGGACTTTTATGCGGGCATAAAATGGGGCCTGCCAGAAAATGGCTTGGAAGTAAATCTAATTTTATTTCTACCGGTACCGAAACCATTACCGGCATTCACCAAATGGAATGTAAAGCCGGAGGACTTATTCAGTTTGCCCCCAATATCAAAAACTGGCTGGATGCTTTCGGGTATGCTGCGGTGAGCTATGGGGCAAAATTAACAGAATGCTTCCTTACCGGAGCTCTTATAGGAACAGGAGGCCAATTAGCCGGAGTTGGAGCA
The DNA here is from genome assembly GCF_016745235.1 of Chryseobacterium endalhagicum. Classification (GTDB taxonomy): domain Bacteria; phylum Bacteroidota; class Bacteroidia; order Flavobacteriales; family Weeksellaceae; genus Chryseobacterium; species Chryseobacterium endalhagicum. Next base: position 92,678 of record NZ_JAELVM010000003.1, read on the forward strand.
GTGACAGGTTCAGCTACCGCTACAACCAGCACACTGGCGGGAAGACTGGGTTTAGGAAGAGGTCTTTCTGTTTTAAGCAGAGTTACATCTTCCGGTGGTACGCTGGGTACCGGAGTCAATTTTTCCCGGGCAGCTATGGTTTGGGCCAGACCTACCGGAATGAGTATTTTGAGAAACCTGGGTGCCTCGTTCGGGATAGGAGGAGGAAGTATTGGGGCCGTGCTGCTTGGAGGCAGAGTTACACACGGAGCAGAATCGGCGTGGCATGATTACGCTTTGGGAGAAGAAGATTCTTCTGCGTTATTAGATAGTGCAGCCAAAGGAGCATTACCGGAATATGAATTCGGAAGCAGGATTTCAGAAAAAGGAATCAGCGGACTGCGTTTGTCCGATGCCATGCTTTTACTGTACGGACTGAATTTCAAAGCTCTCCCGAAAGGTATGGCGATGAGTCCAAACGGAAAGCCTTATTATACACGAAACAATCCGTGGGGAGTAAGAGCAGGTACTCCCGTGCCCAATGAAGCGAATCCATTTTTTAAACCTCCTTCGGGCAGGGCTTATGAAGATGGGCGACCACGTTTCAGAAATGAAGCAGAATTAAATGAGCAGATTTATGAGAATGCAAAAGGACCTACTGGAAAAGTTTATGATCCTACTCCCAATGGTAAAGAAATAGTTTGGAGACCAGGGGAACCTTTAAAAGGAAACTGGCACAAAGGCCACAGACCAGGATATGAATACAGACATTTAGTTAAAGCATTAAGAGAAGGCCGAATTACAGAGGAAGAATTTCTTAACTATTATAATGATCCTCAGTATTACAGACCTGAAACACCAGAGACAAGCAGCTCCCACTCTCATGAATCAGAAACCTCGCTATACCCTTTTGATCAATAATTTTAATTATATAAAAATCAATCATCAATAGATATTTGGAAATTAAACCCATCTTAAGCTATGAGTATTCACAAAGCAGCCATAAAAGAAGATCCGACAGAGTTGATAGAAATACTGGATCGAAATAAAGAAATTATAAATGAACCAGAGAAAGGCATGTTGCACACAGCACTCATGCTGGCGGTTAAAATGGAACGTGTAGAATCTGTACAACTTCTGCTCGATTATGGAGCCGATCCTAATTTACAGAATATTGAGGGCAGAACAGCTTTACATTTACTTCCGGAAAAGCAGCCCATTGCATGGACCAGTGTTGATCATAAAGTAAAAATTGCAGAACTCCTACTTCAAAATGGAGCTGACCTCACCATTACAGATCAATTTGGAGGACAACCCTTATGGTATGCTGTATTTTATGTAAAAAAAACAGAAGACATTGATTTAGTTAAAACCTATTTAAAATATGGGGCAGATCCAAATTACAATAATAACGGACAAAGTGCTCTTGACTTTGCGAAAAAAATAGAATACGTGCCATTAATTGAAGCTCTGGAGAACCCATAATAAACTATTCCAATTTTAACATTTAATAACCATTCATTTTTCAACAATAATATGGAGATAAGAAAAATATTACACAGTGAATCAAAAGGTCATAATGCCTCTCTTCTTAATTACGATGAAGCAGTAGCATTATTCAAAAGCCTGGACTGGACTGATGACTATACTTTTTATAATCAGGAATTTGGCAGTTCCTATTTGCAGCTAAAAACATTAAGTCCCAATGAAGTATTTGACAACAAAGACATCAAGGTAGAAATATTACTGGATGAAAATATTATTGAATTTGCGGTAACTAAAGTCACCAGGGAGGAAGCCGTGGAATTAATACATTATTATTTTGAACATGATGAGATTGGTAATATTGATTCATACAGTACAGAATATATTTAAGAGAACAAACTATGCTAGATAATAAAGTTATCATTATTGAACCGTTCAACGAACAATTTGAATTAGTCATTGATACAAATTCCAAACTGATCGACAATCATATGGTTTCAAGAACCATTATGAGGTATGATTTTACGGTGATCCGTTGTAATGAAAATGAAATAGAATGCAGAATTATTTTACTGGACCTGTTTCTGGATCAGTCCAATAATGATTTAGTTAAAGAAATTGCACAGGTTACAGCTGCATTTAACAGGATGTTTAATGAACTTCACCTGAAACTCTCACAGAAAGGACAGATTATTGAGGTTTTGAATATGGATCTTATCCTCTCTAAATGGGAACAGACAAAAGCAGAAATGACCGCCGCTGTCTCTAATAATGATGAATTGAAGAAGTTAATAGCCATTAATGATTCTCTATTTACCAACAAGGATAAGCTGGCACAAGCCATTCAAAACAGTGAATTTCTTCATATGTATTTTGGACAGATATTTGACGTCAGTTTTCCAAAAACCAAGAAAATAATAGGCGCCAATGTCCTTAACACAGCCAATCTGGAATGGAGCATGAATATTGAAGAACAGAAAACCTCCAGTCCAAATACGCTGAGTGTTCTGGTAAATACCTATCCCGTACTTCCGCTTTCAGAAGGATATCTGAATGCCGCCTATCATCAGTTTAAAGAACGGATTGATTTAGATGTACTCAATTTTAAAATGTTCCAGAGGGAAGAACGCCACTTTGAAAGAAGTACCGGAAAGCTGAAAGAATCTGTGGTGGAAAAAGTGGAAGAGATTGGCCATGAACAGGTTTATCAGAGGTTTACTTATAAAATGACAAGTGATACTGAGAAGAAAACCAGACCGCAGACTCAGAAAATTTCCTAAGCTCACTGAAACATAGAATTGATATTAAATTCCACTGATCCGCCCATCAATAAAGAACAAAATGAAACATGCTATTTCTAAAAACAGAACAACAGATTCTCCATCTAAAAACTGGAGCAGATCTTTCCGGATAGGAAAAAGGGCATTTACTTTTGGGATTTCAGAAGAAAAAGCAAACCTATCCTTTATTTTTGAGTATAAAACTGAAAAAGGGGAAATTATGCACATAAAAAGACATGTTTTTCAGCGCTTATTGTTGGAAAATAAGGTCCGGATAGCCCATTACTCGCAGCATAAAATCCTCAAAAAATTGTGAGAATCTTGCTTTCTTTTAAAACTCATTGATCATCACATAAAAGTGACCGGAATACAGGCTTGCCGTACTTCCTGAGACATTGGTAAGATTGATGGTAACACCTGAAGTGGAAGTCATCCTTGGATTGGAAATAGAGAAAGAAGTATTACCCGCAAAATCTCCGGCAGGAGAAACAACGATTGCTGCTCTTGTAGAACCGGGCTGTATATTGGCAGGAATTGAAATTTCCATAGTCACGGATTTTCCCGGCTCCAGGTTGTATACAGAAACTGAAGGCCATGCTTCAAAACTGATCTGATTTTTCTGTACGCTCCCCTTTTCACCCAGTTTATAAGATCCGTTTACATCCAGTTTGGCAGAAACATTCGGTGCTTCTGTCCCGATTCCGATATTGGCATTATTATTCCCGATTACAATGGCATTCGCCTGTGAAGTTGCTGCTCCATACCCTACTGCTGTGGAAAACTGACCCAATGCATTGGCCCCCGATCCTATAGCCGTTGAATTCTGGTTGTTGGTTAAAGCATTATATCCTATTGCTGTTTCGCTGTTAGAAGATGTTTTTGCATTGTACCCTGCAGCTACCGACTGAAATCCTGAAGCTATTGAGTTTTTCCCCAAGGCCGTTGCATCATTCGTTGTTGTTTTTGCATTATATCCTACTGCAATGGATTGAAAACCTGATGCTTCCGCATTATTTCCTATAGCTGTCGCTTCATTCACCGTTACTTTGGCATTAAATCCTACTGCCGTTGACTGATATCCGGATATTTTTGAATTCGCTCCCAATGCGACGGATTCATTGGCTGTAACGGAAGTATTGGTTCCAATGGCAATTCCCTGATAAGCACTGCTTGAATTTCCCAGAGCAATCCCGTTTTGAGCTGCATTAGCCGCCGTCCCGAAACTGATTGAATTATTCACTCCCAATCTTCCTACCGCGGTAGAATTTACTTTAAAAACAAGATCATCGGAAGTATTGGTTCCCAAAGAAAGATTCGTATTGGCCCCTCCAGAGTTACCGCTGTTTGTTGCAGAATTATTCCATACGGCCAATGGCGCAACACTTCCCCCGCTTGTTCCGTTTCCACTGCTTGCTGTAGTTACAGAAAGCATATTCCATTTCCCTTTATTCCAGTAATAAAAACCAGTCTCAGCTAAAGTTCCTGTGCCATTATTCCAGACCATTAGTCCTTCAGCCGCATTTTGAATCGTGGTCTGGTCTGTGGATGATGCCAGGGCAATGCTCGGGAGAAGCACTCCTTTGTTTTTAGAAGCCACCTGCAGCATAGCTGAGGGATCCGGCGAAGATATTCCAATCCCCACCTGTGCGTGAATAAAATTATTAAATAAGAAAATAGAAAGAAAAAGCTTAAGTCCGAAATTGCTATGCATCACCTGATTATTAATAGTGTATTTTTTGAGGCTGCAAATATACAAATATTTAACAAAACACCATATTTTTTATTAAAAGCATAAAATATACACTTATTAGTGATTAAATCGCCGTCTAATCACCATTAAATGAAACATTTTTATCTGAAAAAACACACGAAAAGCCTTTCAGAACGCTATCAATAGGTACTCCAAAATTCAAAACAAGTATATATGATTACATAATTTATAAAAAATATCACATAAAACTGAATAAAACAAAACGGATTACTTTCTGGTGAAACAGCTTTTTATATGATCATTCACCAGTCCGGTTGCCTGCATATGGGCATAAACTACGGTGGATCCCATAAATTTAAAGCCTCTTTTCTTAAGATCTGCTGCCAGGGCATCTGAAATTTCTGTAGTGGCCGGAACATCACCCAAGGTCTGGGGCTTATTATCTATCGGTTTTCCTTTTACAAAACCCCAGATATATGTAGAGAAGCTCCCAAACTCTTTCTGCACTTCCTGGAATTTCTGTGCGTTGTTTACTGTTGCTTTTACTTTAAGCCTGTTTCTGATAATTCCAGGGTCGTTCATAAGCCCCTCAATTTTATCATCAGTATACAGCGCAATTTTTTTATAATTAAAATCATCAAAGGCTTTTCTGAAGTTCTCTCTTTTGGAAAGGATGGTATACCAGCTCAGTCCGGCCTGAAAGCTTTCAAGAATAAGAAATTCAAAAATAGTCTCATCATCATATACAGGTCTTCCCCATTCTTCATCATGGTATTTTCTATAAAGGTCATCTTTTTCGCACCAGCCGCAGCGTATTTTTTCCATGGCAATACATTTTATATTAAAGGTACCACGATTTAGAAAAGTATAACAAAAGATTAAGAAAAGTTTAACAGGAGCCTGTAATTTTAGGAATGGTTCTTGTTTAATTACTGGTACAACACAATAAAATATTACATTATGAACAATTCAGAATACAACAAAGCGGAAGATGCAGTAAACAACACAGAGAACTCTTTAAAAAATGCAGCAGACAATGCAAAATGGAAAATAGAGGATCTGGCCCAAAAAGCAAAGGACTACATCAACGAGAAAAGGGATAATGACCAGGAGGCAAATCAGGAAGACTGGTTTGAAAAGGTAAAAAACAACGCTTCTGACGCCTGGGATGATATTAAAGATAAGGCGAATGAAGCCTGGGAAAAAACCAAAGATGCAGCGGAAGATGTAAAGGCAGAATGGAATAAGAAAACCAATTAAAATTTCAGTCGTATAAATATTTTCAAGAAAATGGAGTCTTAAATCAATAAGGCTCCATTTTTATGATGTCCCAAACGCAAATTATTGCTACATTTGTATTTAAATAAACATTAAAAAATTATGTCATACGGTTTACTTAAAGGCAAAAAGGGAATTATTTTTGGAGCCCTTAATGAGCAATCAATCGCATGGAAAGTTGCAGAAAGATGTCATGAGGAAGGTGCTGAATTTATCTTATCAAATGCCCCTATTGCTTTGAGAATGGGAGAACTTAATGGTTTAGCAGAAAAAACAGGTTCTGAGGTGATCGCTGCAGATGCTACCTCTATTGAAGATCTTGAAAAACTTTTTGATGCCGCTGTTGCAAAATTTGGAAAAATCGACTTTATCCTTCACTCTATCGGAATGTCTATCAACGTTAGAAAAGGGAAACATTATACAGAAATGAATTATGACTGGTTGGAAAAAGGTTGGGATATTTCAGCTGTTTCTTTCCATAAAGTAATGCGTGTGGCCTGGGAAAAAGACTGTATGAATGAGTGGGGAAGCATTTTGGCGCTTACTTATATTGCCGCTCAGAGAACGTTCCCTGATTATAATGATATGTCTGATAACAAAGCTTATCTGGAAAGCATCGCAAGAACTTTCGGAAACTACTGGGGAGAAAGAAAAGTACGTGTAAACACGGTTTCCCAGTCTCCAACAATGACCACTGCAGGAAGCGGTGTGAAAGGTTTCGGAGGATTCCTGGGTTATGCTGAAGATATGTCTCCGCTTGGAAATGCTACAGCTTTAGAGTGTGCAGACTACTGCGTTACTCTTTTCTCTGATCTTACCAAGAAAGTAACAATGCAGAATCTTTTCCATGACGGTGGATTCAGCAGTTCAGGAGTTACTCAGAAAGTAATCGGTAAATATGATGTTGAATAACAGCATTTAAAATATTGCAAAAATAAACCGGCGGCCTCTTTGCGGCCGCCGGTTCTATAAAAAAAAGTCAATATGAAGTTTAGATGTTGTAAGGAAGTTCGATGGAAGTTTTTGAAGTCAAAAAAACAATGATAACCCGGTTTTATTATTCTAAGGACTGTTTTTCATATTATAACTGACAGTAACTTCCCGCTTCTCTCAATAATTTAATCCTATAAAATCACCGTCTGAATTGAATGGGCCGGCGCAGATAATTTAGCAGACATTCCTTCAATCCATAAATTGGTTTCGATATCATTTTCAGAATCATTCATAATTACGGTAACCAGCTGACCGTTTTCATTCATGAAGGTTGTGGATGTCAAAGCTGCTCTGTTGGAAGAGGTTCCTATCCTTTGTGCATTCGGTTTAATGAATTTTGAAACGTGGCCTACATAATAATATTCGTAGGTATAATGCACTTCTCCGGTTTTGGTATCTGCAATAATGGGTGCAAAGCAAAAATTCCCTACGTGGTTGGGTCCTCCGGTCTCGTCCAATAGTACATTCCAGTCTGTCCATAAAGCAGTTCCTTTATTGAAATCATTCAGCATATTTCTACCGTAAAGCTCTCCTAAGCTGACATCATAAATTCCTGACATTTTGAACTGCTCTTTACACCCTTCGGTAAAGGCAAGGAACTTATCGGGGAAAGCTTTCTGTGTTTCTGATAAATTATCGAAAAGCTGGGTTTTATTATTCCAGGTTTCATACCAGTGATAGCCGATTCCGTGGGCATATTTTGACGTTTCCGGATCACTTAATGTAGTCGTTGCTCTCTGATAGATCAGATCTCTGTTGTGATCCCAGATCATTACTTTTTTGTCTTTGTAACCGTTTTTCCAAAGGGTTGGACCTAAATTATTCTTAAGAAACTCTCCTTCTTCCTCTGCGGAATAAATACAGGATTCCCAGGTTTGTGTGGCCATAGGCTCATTCTGTACGGTCAGTCCCCAGATGTTGATGCCTCTTTTTTCATACTCTTTGATGAATCTGATATAATAATCTGCCCAGGTTTGGTAATACTGGTTTTCCAGCCTTCCTCCTTTATACAGGCTTTTATTTGATTTCATCCATGCCGGAGGACTCCAGGGGGAAAAATAGAAGGTAAAATCTTTCCCGATGGCTTTCTGAGCTTCTTTGATCATGGGAATCTTATACTTTTCGTCGTGGGCAATATTGAAAGTCTTTAAAGCTGTATCATTATCTTCCACATAAGTATAGGAATCGCTGGAGAAATCGCAGGAATTCATATTGGTACGGACTACCGTGTAACCCAGCCCGTTTTTTCCAAAGTAAGCCTCAAGGATTTCTTTTTGTTTATCCTTCGGCATTTTATAGAAGGTTTCAGCAGAAGCATCGGTGATGGCCCCGCCTATTCCAATCAGCTTCTGGTATTTAAAATCCGGATCCACGAAGATACAGGCATCCGTTTCTTTCGGCTGTCCGAATTTCTCAAACTTAACCGTTCCTTTATCAACCATTTTTTCGTTGGTTTTGGAATGGGTAAGAATCACTTTTCCGGTTTTTCCTGCATTTTTTTTCCAGTAGTTCTGTGCATTGGCATTCAAAAACACGCCTACCGTCAGACAACTCACAATTAGTTTTTTCATAATTTTTTCTTTCTGTTTTTGGACGAAACCGTCCTCTCTTCATTATTTATTTTGATAAACCCTTACATAATCTATATAATACTTCTGCGGAAAAACAGCATCATCTATTCCTTCTTTTCCGCCCCAAAAACCACCTACCGCCAGATTTAAAATAATAAAATAAGGCTGGTCAAAAGGCCATGATTCATAGGTTTTCTCTTTATTTTCATAAGTAAAAAACTTCAGCCCGTCAATATAGACATCAATTTTCTCCGGTGTCCAGTCAGCTTTGTACACATGGAATTTTTCACTCACATCTTTCACGATCAGCGTATCCGTTTTCTGGGTTCCCTGAATATGATTGTATTTTTTGGTGTGAACGGAAGCATGTACATATCCCTGATTAAAACCCACATGCTCCATGATATCCAGTTCGCCGTCATCCGGCCATTCTTTCATATTTTCACTCATCATCCAGATAGCGGGCCAGGTTCCACGGCCTTTAGGAAGCTTCGCCCTGACTTCAACGGTTCCATACTGAAAAGAAAATTTTCCTCTGGTTAAAAGTCTTGCAGAAGTGTATTTATTCTCTTCCCAGTTTTCTTTTTTCGCTTCAATGACCAGATTTCCATTTTCCATTCTGGCATTCTCCAATCTGTTCTCTGTATAAAACTGAGCTTCGTTGTTGCCATAACCGCCTCCGCCTACATCATAGTTCCATTTTTTTGAATCAGGAAGTCCGGTGCCGTTAAATTCGTCACTCCAGATCAGCTTTTTTCCAGAAATCTGTTGGTTTGAAGCACAGTTTATCACAGAAAAGGCTAGAATTCCTGCGGTACAGAGTTGGGTAATATGTAGGAATCTGATTTTCATGAATGATAGTTTATGATTAGGTTTTGGCTAAAGCCGTTTTATTTTTTGGTTTACATGGAGTTGGGCTAAAAAGCCCAACCCTATTGAATGGTTTTGTTTTTTGTTTTGACCGGGCTAAAGCCCGGCTCTATTGAATATTTTCGTGTTCTATTCAATTCTGAGCTTTGAATCATGTTTAATCTTATTGTTCAAAGTTTTGTTTTTTTGTTTCGGGCTGGGCTAAAGCCCAGCCCGAAACATTTTTTACTTCGTCCAGGTAATTCTTTTCGTCTGTACATCCTGGGAATTGGTTCCGATCATAATGTCAAAATCCCCGCTTTCCCAGTCGAAATTCAGTTCATCGTCGAAGAATTTCAGGTCTTCGGGAGTCAGTTTAAAATCTACCTTTCTGCTTTCTCCTTTTTTGATCAATATTTTCTGGAAACCTTTCAGCTCCTTTACAGGTCTTACTACTTTTCCGAAAAGATCTCTGATATACAGCTGAACGACTTCCTCACCGTCATATTTTCCGGTATTGGAAACCGTCACACTGATATTTAAAGTCTGATTTCCTTTAAGATTTGACGAACTTAATGCCATATCAGAATATTTAAAATCTGTATAGCTCAGTCCATAGCCAAACGGAAACTTCGGATCATTGTCTAAATCAATATAGGCGGAAACATAATTTCTGTCGGTATTGTTTTTTGCAGGTCTTCCCGTATTGTAATGATTGTAATAAACCGGGATCTGGCCTTCCGTTCTTGGAAAGGTCATCGGAAGCTTTCCACCCGGATTTACAGCTCCGAAGAGAACATCGGCAATAGAATTTCCGGCTTCGGTTCCCAGCCACCAGTTATACGTTATGGCAGGAATATGTTCTGCTGCCCAGTTAAAAATCAGAGGTCTTCCGGCGTTGACCATTAAAATGATTGGTTTTCCGGTCCTGGCAATTTCTTTCAGCAGATCTTCCTGTACGCCTGAGAAACCGATACTGCTTCGGCTTTTAGCTTCACCACTCATGGCATGGCCTTCTCCCAAAGTCATAATCACAACATCTGCTTTTTTGGCGGTTTCTACAGCCTCTGCAAACATAGATCTGTCCTGATCGTCTACGTTGCAGCCTTTTGCATATAATAAAGTTGAATTTTTATCCAGCTGATTCTTAATTCCGTCGAACTGGGAAACAATTCTCTGGTTATCATCTTTAAAAGCAATAGACCAGAAACCATGATTAGCAACAGTTTCCTTTCCGAAAGGCCCGATCAGAGCAACTGTCTTTACTGTTTTCGAAAGTGGAAGAATATTCCCCTGGTTTTTAAGAAGGACAATACTTTTAGAACCGAATTCTCTTCCGAATTTCCTGTTTTCCTGGTTATCGGTCTGTTCTTTCTGTCTTTTTTCGTTACTGAACCGGTAAGGATCATCGAAGAGTCCCATTTCGAATTTCTTTGCTAAGATTCTTCCTGCTGCATCATCCACGAATTTTACATCTACTTTTCCTTCTTTAACCAATTTAGGCAGCTCAGCCATATAAACACGGCTCTCCATATCCATATCACTTCCTCCTAAAACGGCCTTTTCAGCGGCTTCGTTAGCATCTTTGGCATAACCGTGAGGAATCATTTCTCCTATACTTCCCCAGTCTGAAACCACAAAACCTTTATAGTTCCATTTTCCTTTCAGCAGGTCTCTCTGAATATATTGACTGGCAGTTGCCGGAATTCCGTTGATGTCATTGAATGAGTTCATGAATGTGGCCACTCCCGCTTCAGCTGCTGCTTTAAACGGAGGCAGATACGTTTCATTCAGCTGCCTGAGGCTCATATCTACAGAATTGTAATCTCTTCCGCCTACAGCCGCTCCGTAAGCCGCAAAATGCTTGGCACAGGCCATCACCGCATCCAGACTCCCTAAACCTTTCCCCTGAAATCCTTTAATTCTTGCCAGACCAATCTGTGTTCCCAGATAAGTATCTTCACCGGAACCTTCCATTACTCTGCCCCATCTAGGATCCCTGGCAATGTCTACCATTGGCGCAAATGTCCAGTGGATCCCGTATGCAGAAGCTTCTGTAGCAGCAATTCTTTCTGATTTTTCTATCATTCCGAGATCCCAGCTTGCTGCCTGGCCTAAATTGACAGGAAAGGTAGTCCGGTAGCCATGAATGACATCCTGCCCAAACAGCAATGGAATTTTCAGCCTTGACTGCTGGGCCAGTTTCTGGAAAGCTTTAGTCTCATCTGCACCTGCCACATTCAGCATGGAGCCTACTTTTCCTTTTTTTATTTCTTCTAAAACAGCTGCAGAATTGGATTTCTGAGGTCCCGTTGCATATTCAAACCCGCTGTACTGGACCATCTGTCCTACTTTTTCTTCCAATGTCATTTTAGAAAGCAGTTCTGCCACTTTCTGATCAACGGTTTTTTGTCCATAGACATGGGTACTTAATGCTGCAATGGCAAGTAAGAAATAAGCTCTTTTCATGATATAAAATTAAAAAACATAAGTTGCCGCCGAATTTCCTGAAAGAATTACGGGAGCAGTCTTACCGTTATATTTGATATTAAAACTTTCTTCGGAACTGTTTCCGTTCTGAACAATCAATACTGTTTTCCCTGATGGGGTTTTAAATGCTACCGTAGACAGGCTTTCTGTCTGTGAGGAAGCAATTCGCTGTGAACCTGCAGGAACAAATCTGGAAGCATGTGCAATGATATAATAGGAAACATTTCTGGTAAAATTTTCACTGTCCGAAACTGTTATTGCTCCTTTACATTCCGTACATCCGCCATCTGTATGCGGCTTGTACTGAGGATCATTCGCTACATTCCATTCCAAAGCAATTTTGCTCCAGTTTCTCATGGAACCAATGACTACGTTTTTAACGTGCCAGTTCAGATCTTCGTTAAAAGTACCTTTGGCTCCCGTCCACTGCTCGGTAAAATACAAATTTTTATCGGGAAATGCGTTGTGCACCGTGCTTAAAGCTGAAATATCACCTTCATACAAATGGAATGCTGAACCGTCTATATATTGATAAGCTTCCGGATCTTTCAGAATATCAAGGGCATATTCAGGTTTATTGCAGTTATGATCATAGACTACAATTTTTGTTTTAATTTGATGAGCTTTAAAAACAGGACCCAAATGGCCTTTGATAAAATCTCTCTGCTGTTCGGACAGCATCAGTAAACTTGGGTTGTTTCCGGGATGAAGCGGTTCATTCTGAGGCGTGATGGCATCGATGGTAATTCCTTCTTTTTTCATGCCCAGAATGTATTTTGCAAAATACTCAGCATAGACCTTATAAAACTCAGGTTTTAAGCTTCCTCCTTTTGATTTTCCGTTGTCTTTCATCCAAACCGGAGGCGACCATGGCGCAGCTATGATTTTAATTTCAGGATTGATCGTTAAAATCTCTTTTAACATTGCAATCAGATCTTTGTCTTTCGCAAGACTGAATTTTGAAAGCGCAGGATCTGTCTGTCCTTCCGGAAGATCATCATAGGAAAATACTTCACCGTCAAGATCGGAAGCTCCGATACTCAACCGCAGATAGCTGATGGAAATGGAGTTCTTATCATGTCCAAAAAGTTCGTTCAACAAAGCTTTTCTCCTGGCAGGTGAAAGACGGTTGATTACCTCAACACTGCCTCCCGTGAGCGTATAGCCAAAACCGTCAACATATTGAAACTTTTGAGTGTCATCAATTTCAATATTCTGCCAGCTATTGGAATCTGTTGTAAATCTCACAGGCGTCTGAGGTTGTAATTTTATACTTTCATTGCCTTTCGTCAGCCAATATTGAACATGATTTCCATTATCAGTACCCACAGAGGCGCACGATAAAGGAAAAAGTACCACGCCGCAAAGCAGCGCGGTACCTTTAAAAAAGAAACTATATAAACTGTGAAACTTCATAGGTTAATAGAAAGGATTTTGATGCATGGCTGTGTTCGGTAATTCATTGAACGGAATTGGTAAAATTTCGTTTTTACCGCTTGTAAATCCTTTGAAAGCAAGTTTCGCCGGTGCATCGCCCCATCTTACAAGGTCAAACCATCTGTGTCCTTCTCCGGCAAGCTCTCTCCTTCTTTCATCTTTAATAGCCTGTAGAGAAACAGGAACTGGAGTTAAGCCTACTCTTGCTCTTACAGCATCCAATAAAGCCTGCGCTCTTCCCCCGCTTCCTCCTAAAGCTTCTGCTTCCATCAGATAAGTGTCTGCCAGTCTTATGGCAACATAATTTTGTCTGAAATTCAGTTCTGCCGGTCCTGGAAGTGAGCTTTTTAAGTCATTGGTAGGTAAATATTTTTTTAAGAAATAACCGGTATCTGCATACGCGGGACTGTAAGTAATTTTACCGTCTGTCACCAATTGTTTTGCATTGAAAACAGTGACATCCAATCTTGGATCTCCCTGCATGAAATTGACCAGATCATTTGTAACCGTGTTAAATGCCCATCCTGAATAGACATCCGGTGCATTATTATTCGGGACATTTGCTAAAGAATAAGAACGTGGTCCCACCATCACGTTGATTGAATTACCTTCGTCTTTCCCTTGTCCCCAAAAACCCCAATCAGAATTTCCTTTGTTGGTATGCATTACTTCCAGGATGGATTCTGTGGAAAATTTGTATGGATCTGCTGTTTCAGGGCCTACTTTAAACAGATCTGCATAGTTGGCTACAAGCTTGTACCCATATTGGCTGGTTCCTCCGGGAGTACCGTTCACCTGAGCAAACTGCTCTGCTGCCTGTGGCATTTTTTTATCATAGAGATAAATTTTCCCCAGTATAGCTCTGGCTGTTCCCTGTGTAATTCTGCCTTTGTCATTACCGCTGGCCGTCATCATTAAATCCGGAATTGAAACAACAATATCATTTTCTATCTGCTGATACACTTCAGCAGGTTTTGCCTGTGGTATATTCCAGTAATCCTCCCCAAACTGAATGGTTTTGAGAACCAGCGGAATATTGCCAAACATTCTTACCAATTCAAAATAGTACAGGGAGCGCAATACTCTGGCCTCGGCAATATATCTTTTTTTAATATCCTCACTCATGGTAGCGCCCGGAACTCTTTCGATTAAGAGGTTGGCCCGTGCAATCCCCTGATAATAATCTTTCCAGTAACTCGCAGGCATGGTATTGGGATTAATGGTAAAATTATTCATACCCTGAATTCCTGCTCCGTCATTGGAGTTTCCACCACCGGAAAAGAAATCATCAGATCCTGCATTAAAAAAAGTAACCGTATTCTCGAATCCTCCTGAATATTTTCTTAAAAGATCATAGACGGAAACCAATGCACTGAAAGACTGCTGCTCATTCTGAAAATACAGATCAGTATTAAAAGAACCTGAATTCTTTACATCATCCAGATATGAATCGCTACAGGAAATATTGCTGAAACTCATGCCTGTAAGAAATGTAATAGCCAGGCCTTTATATAAAAAATTCTTATTTTTCATTTTGTTCATTATTAAAATTGGATATTAGCACCTAATAAAAATGTTCTGGCTTGCGGATAGTAAGCTCTGTCCACCCCTATGATATCTTGCTCGGAATTGTTTCTTCCTGCAATTTCCGGATCGTAGCCTGTATATTTTGTGAAAGTAAAGACATTTTCTCCGGTTACATACAGTCTTACCTTGCTCATTCCAAAACGGCTGGTAACATCCTGAGGAAGCGTATAGCCCAGCTGGATGATTTTCAAACGGACATAATCTCCTTTCTGAAGATAATAATTGGACATCCTGGAATAGTTGAGGTTCGTATCACTTCGGGTAATTCTCGGGTTATCATTGGTAGAACCTTCCCCTGTCCATCGGTCTAAGACTCTTGTCTGGTAATTGGCATCAAGCATGTCCAGTCTTCTCAGCCCCTGGAAAATCTTGTTTCCGGCCTGCCCCTGGGCAAACATCATAAAATCGAAATTCTTATAATTTAAATTGACGGTCAGTCCGAAAGTATATTTCGGAATAGAGCTTCCTAAATTTACTTTGTCATTGTCATCAATTTTACCGTCGCCGTTGTTATCCTGCCAGATAAAATCTCCCGGTTTCGCATTGGGCAATAGTTTGGTTCCATTGGCATTCACATAGGAATCTACCTGTGCCTGATTCTGGAAAACACCTCCATATGTGAATCCGTAGAATGATCCGTAAGGCTGTCCTACTGCCACTCTGGATACCGCTCCCATCGTTTGGAAAGAAGCAAGGTTGAAATAATCTATATCATCTTCCAATCGTAAAACTTTGTTTTTAATAGTCGCAAAGTTCCCGTTTACTGATATGGTGAAATCTTCCCAGTTCTTTTTGTACCCTAACTCAAGTTCCAAACCTGTGTTTTCCATATCCCCAACGTTTGCCCAGGGTAAATTAGGAACCCCTACATAACCCGGGATATTCACCTGTCTCAGGATATCAGATGTTTTCTTTCTGTACCAGTCTGCTGTAAGCGTGAAGTTATTGAAAAGTTTTAAATCCGCAGCAATATTCAGCTGGCTGGTTTCTTCCCACTTCAGGTTCGGGTTTTCCAGTGTGCTTGGCGCATATCCAATGATGATATTATTTCCTGCAGTGGTATAATTACTTCCGGAAACCATGAAACTTGCAAATCTGAAATTCTCCATTTCATCATTTCCTAAAACTCCGTAACCTCCTCTTAATTTCAAATTATTAATTACTTTGTTTTCAGGCCAGAAATTTTCTTTATGAACATTCCATCCTAAAGACATCGCAGGAAAAGTTCCCCAGTGCTCTTTCGTGGCAAATTTTGAAGAACCGTCTCTACGAATGGTTCCGGTAAATAAATATTTATCTGCATAATCGTAAATGATCCTTCCAAAATAAGACGCTTTTCGGGTCTGAATTCCATCCCACCCGGTAGCTGTAATGTCGTCCTGAGGAATATTAAAGTTGAAAGAAGCATCCTGCCAGTTATCAACAGGAAGATTGGTATAGGTAAGACTTGCACCCCCGGAAATATTATACCGGTAAACACCTTGTCCTATCAATACACTTAAATTATGATCGCCGAATTTATTCTGATAGGTCAGCGTATTTTCCATGCTCCATTCGAATTTATTTTCGTCTACCTTATTCAGGCTGTTAAAGCTTGTGTTGCTAAAATTGGGACTTAAATAATATTTCGGGGCAAAAGTACGGCTTCCCCAATACGATTTCTTACCGTTCAAACTTGTTTTGAAGGTAAAACTTTTAAGGAACTTAAGCTCAGCAAAAACATTTCCTACAAAGTCATCCGACCAGCTGTAATTTCCCTGCTGGATATGGCGGAAGGCTCTTGGATTGGTCATTTCCTGATTCACATAACGGGAAATTCCATACGGATTGCCATTTTCGTCACGAATAATATATGGGTTGGTATAGCCGCTTGGATCCACCATAGACCAGTCTGTAACCACTACCGGAGTGGTAGGATCTAAATTAACCGCTGAAGCTAGCGGACCTCCGAATTCCTCGTTGGCACTGATTCCCTGGGATTTCGTATGGGTATAGGCAAAGGTTTGTCCTAAGGTTAGAAAATCTGTTACCTTATGGGTGGAGTTAAACCTTGCATTGATTCTTTTATAGTAAGAAATATCACTCATTACAATACCCGTCTGATCAAAATATCCAAATGATGTATAGTAGGTAGATTTTTCATTACCCCCAGTGATACTTACTTCATGAGAAGATTTTTCGCCCGTTCCGAAGATCGCATCCTGCCAGTTTGTCCCTCTTCCAAATGATTCCGGGTTGGCGTATCTGGGTGCTTGCCCGTCATTGACAAAGCCTTCATTAATGATCTTTGCATATTGGGTGGCATCTAAAAGATCTAATTTTTTAGACGTGTTTGAAAAACCATAAAAACCGTTGTAAGAAAGGCTGAGTTTTCCTTTTTTCCCTTTTTTCGTAGTAACCAGAATAACTCCTTTTGCAGCAGAAACCCCATAGATTGCGGATGAGGCTCCATCCTTCAATACTTCCATGCTTTCTATATCAGACTGATTCAGCCATCCGATATTATCTACCACAATCCCATCTACTACCCATAAAGGGCTGTTGCTCCCTGCTCCAAAACTGGTAATTCCCCTTACCCTTACTGTGGCAGCAGCACCAGGCTGCCCGGAATTCGTCACTACAGAAACACCGGCTGCCCTTCCCTGCAATACCTGCTCAGGCTTACCTGCCGGAATGTTTTCGATGTCGCTTGCTTTAATACTGGCAATAGCTCCGGTAACATTACTCTTTTTCTGGGTTCCGTAACCAATTACGATAACCTCGTCTATTTTATTCTCTTTGGGGATCGTGTCCTTGACGCTGGTCTGTGCACTGAAATTCGCTGTAAAATACAGCACCGCAACCAATCCCAGGCTTCTTGATATTCTTTGATTCATATACAGTTAGTTTTTTAATTCTCAAATTGAGACAATAAAAATATATTTTTTTTTAATTAATTAACATTGTATTCACAATTATTTTAATTTTTCGTTTATTTTTGGGAGTTTAAAGCCCTAAATCTGCTTCATAATTCTTAAAAAAATTATAAAAAAACAATAAAAACAATCCCCAAAATGACAGCCAAGCTTTCGAAGATCTCCCTTCCGTTAAAACTCACTTTCCTTATTTTCTCAATGGTCTTAAACTGCATGGGCATTGTCATCCTTCAGCTTTCGGAAGCAAAAATCACCTATGAAAAGTTAGGTTTTCTGGAATCTTTCAAAGATCTTCCGATCGCTTTTATATCACTTTTTGCTGTGAATTTTATAAGCAGAACCGGTACAAAAACAGCGTTGATTTCTGCTCTGGTTATTGTCGGGATCTGTTCGTGTCTTCTTCCTTTTGTAGAAGATTTCTGGTTTTATAAGGTTTGGTTTGCGATTATCGGGACCTGCTTTGCGGTAGGCAAAATCTGTGTTTTTGGAATTATCCGGAATAATATCTCTGATGAAAAATCACTTGCCAAAATGATGAACAGTGTAGAAGCTTCATTTATGGTGGGAATTTTTGTGGTCAATACAGGTTTCGGATGGCTAATCTCAAGCCGTTATTCTGAATTCTGGAAATTCGGGTTCCTTTCCATTTCAGTACTTTGTGCCATAACTATTTATCTTTTTTCCAGGTTGAATATTTCGGAAGCGAAAAAAACAGAAAACAAAAGTCTTATTTCAGAATTGTCAGCATTTACTGCCCCTGCAACGATCGCATTTCTGGCTGTCATTTTCTTTATTGTCTTTGTAGAACAGGGATTCAATTCATGGCTGCCTTCATTTTATAAAAACCATCTGAATGTCAATTCATTTTTCGCCCTTCAGGCCACTTCTTTCCTGGCTCTTTTTTCCTACGCCGGAAGAACGGCCACGGCCAATATCATCCACAGATTTTCACTTTCAAAATATTATATTCTATGTATTTCATTAATTATAGCGCTGCTCCTGATTATTTTAGGAATTCAGTACTTTGATTCTGTAAATTCAAACCTGATCCTGTTTTTATTTCCTGTGGTCGGTCTTTTTCTATCTCCGCTCTACCCTGTTATCAATTCAAAAATGATTGCGAAGATTGATAAGGAAAAAATTAACCTGTTTACATCCCTAATTGTGATTTTTTCATCTTTAGGCAGCTCTGTGAGTTCTATTATCATGGCTTTATTGTTCGGAAAACAGCTGTTAAACTACTATCCGCTGTACATATTACTCGCTGTTTCTGTGCTTTTTACAGTGAGTTTAATATATTTTAGGCTTGCAGGAAAGAAATTATAGAAAATAATTTTATTTTTACTCCCATGAAAATCAAGGACACCAAAAACAAAGAAACCCTTCAGGAACTTATTGATACAAAAGATTTTGTAGCACATGTATCTGTTGACTGTACCATATTTGGTTTTCACAATAATATTCTGAAGGTTCTTCTTTTAAAATACCATGATCTGGATTTGTGGTCTCTTCCGGGAGGTTTTGTTTTCAATGATGAAGACCTTCGTGAAGCCGCTGCCAGAGTTTTGTATGAGAGAACGCACCTGAAGGATCTTTTTTTAAAACAATTTCACACCTTCGGGAGAATAGACCGAACGGAGAATAATGTACACCAGATCCTTCTGAATAATAAAGGCATTGAAGTTCCCAAAGACCACTGGATCTTTCAGAGATTCATTACCGTAGGGTACTGCAGCCTGATCGATTTTTCTATTGCCAATACCTTTCCTGATGCCTTCAATGAAAGCTGTGAATGGTTTGAAGTGAATAAATTACCCAAAATGGCATTTGATCACGACAGGGTTATAGAAACCGGCCTTGAATACCTGCGTATGAATATTAATACCGAGGTAGCCGCCAGCAATCTTCTTCCTGAAAAATTTACCATGAAAGATCTTCAGTCCTTATATGAAACCATTTTAGGACAGAAATTCAGAAGAAATAATTTCCAGCGTAAAATTTTAAGCTTAAATATTCTGGACAGGCTGGAAAAGCTGTATGACGGTTCTGCCAACAAAGCTCCGTATCTGTACAAGTTCAAAAGCAAGGTCCACAATGCTGCCAATCAGTATCCTATCTCCAATGATGAGGAATCCTAACGCATTGTATTTTCTTTTGAAACCTTGTAAATATTAATGTATCTCATTGAAAATCAAAGACCATAAAGATTTTCAAAAAAATTTTTCAAACCCCCTGAAAAGTCTTACTTTTAAACAAATCAAAAAAATCATGTCATATTATCCTCTTACAAGCATTCCAGACTACTACGGAATTGATGCTTTACTTACTGAAGAACACAAACTTATCCGTCAATCGGTGAGAGATTGGGTGGAAAGTTTTGTAATGCCGCAGATTGATCAGGCCGCACAAAATCATACAGACATTCCTAACTTAATGAAGGAATTAGGGAAAATTGGAGCATTAGGTCCATATATTCCTGTTGAGTATGGCGGTTCAGGATTGGATCAGATTTCTTACGGTTTGATTATGCTGGAACTGGAAAGAGGAGATTCTGCGGTGCGTTCTGCTGCTTCGGTACAGAGCTCGCTGGTGATGTTCCCGATCAATGAATTTGGTTCGGAGGAGCAGAAGAAAAAATATCTTCCTCACCTTGCTTCAGGAGAAATGATTGGTTCTTTTGGATTAACGGAGCCTAACCACGGCTCAGATCCGGGTTCTATGGAAACGTATTTCAAAGATATGGGCGACCATTATCTTCTGAACGGTGCCAAAATGTGGATCACAAATTCCCCGCTTTGCGATATTGCTGTAGTATGGGCTAAAAATGAAGAAGGAAAAGTACAGGGACTGATCGTTGAAAGAGGAATGGAAGGCTTCACGACTCCTGAAACGCACAACAAATGGAGCTTAAGAGCTTCCAAAACCGGAGAATTGGTATTCAATGATGTAAAAGTTCCTAAAGAAAATTTACTTCCTGGTGTAACCGGATTGAAAGGGCCTTTATCTTGTCTGAATTCAGCGAGATACGGAATTTCATGGGGTGTAATCGGTGCAGCGATTGACTGCCACTGTACAGCCGTTCAGTATGCTAAAGAGAGAAAACAGTTCGGTAAGCCAATCGGTTCTTTCCAGCTTCAGCAGAAAAAATTAGCCGAATTCTTAACGGAAATTACAAAGGCACAGTTATTATGTCTTCAGTTAGGAAATCTTAAAAACGCCCACAAAGCGACTCCTGCGCAGATCTCAATGGCAAAGCGTAACAACGTGAAAATGGCTATTGACATCGCAAGAGAATCAAGACAGATCCTTGGAGGTATGGGAATCATGGGTGAATTCCCAATGATGAGACACGCTGCCAACCTTGAATCTGTGATCACGTATGAGGGTACTCATGATGTACATTTACTGATCACCGGTTTGGATATTACAGGAATCAATGCTTTTTAAGTAAAGCTGAAATATACAAAACAGGAGGCCGTCTCAAAAGTGAGGCGGTCATTTTTTTGAATAATTTCAACGCATAGTTTCATGCTATATCTCCTGATTTCAAGCTAAGCAAAGAGGTGCGGCTGCACCACTGAATAAACGGACGTTTTATCCACACGCTTCATGGAATCAATTTCAATTGATTCTCTAATTTGCATTCCTGAAATATAAAGTATGATCTTCAAACTTTGCGTTTAATAAAATTACTCCTTTTGCCGGAAACCAGTCTTAAAGAATAAACAACAAAAATAATCCCCGAAACTTTTGGATTCGGGGATTGCTTCTTGAAAGTTTTTTTAGGCAGACTCTTTATTTTACTCACTTTGCCGGGAACTTATATTCAGTGAATAATTGTTGATGTATTAATGTTTTAAATATTTTATTAAAAAATATTAATTTAAACACATTAAAAAATATTGATATGAGAAAATTATCCACATTTTTATTAGGTTTAACGGCTCCATTCTTTTTTGCCCAGCAGGCAGGAGATCTTGTCAGTGTTGAGCAAAAACTTGATCTGACCCCACAGGGAGTTGTCAATTTCATCGCCAATAATCTTGGCAGTCAGGATGCCCCTGATTTTGCCAGCTATCTCAATAGCTTCAATGTAGGTCTTAAAGGATACAAAATCACTTATTACACCAAAAACGAAAAAAATGTCCTGGTTAAAGCCACCGGACTTCTGATGTACCCTAACGTTAATTTTAAGCTATCAACGGTTGTATCTGACCACGGAACTACAGATAGCAGGGATAATGTTCCTTCCAACCTTAAAGGTACCTTAACCGCCGGATTTGTAGTGGAACTCTCCTACGTTCTCAACGGTTATATTCTGATGGCTCCTGACTATGTAGGGATGGGAAGCGGAGACGGCGTTCACCCTTATGTAGATGCTGCTACCGAGGCCGGCGCTACGATAGATTTCGTGACTGCGGCCAATAAAGTTCTGGCTCAAAAGGGAATCAAACGCTACGACGAATATTTCCTCGCAGGCTACTCACAAGGCGCACATGCTGCTATGGCTACTCTGAAGAGCCTGAACACTTCCAATCCTACGAACCTGAAGTTCAAATATGCCTATATGGGAGACGGACCTTACGATTTTTCAGGCGTAACGTTAAACAAAGGGGTTCTGGAGAAAGATATTTATCCGTTCACCTCGTTCCTGGCCAATGTTGTTCATTCCTGCAATAATATGGGCTATAAAAGCTACACCAACGATATTTCAGAGGTGATTTCTCCTGAATATCTTGACAAATACAATTACCATGTGGTTCAGGATAACGGAGGTCTTCTTTGGGGTCCTGTGATCTGGAGAAAGCTTTTCACACAGAATTTCATCAACGAAACCACCAACAATCTTAACAGTAAGTTCAGACAATGCTTAAAACCTAAAGATGTATATAACTGGTACAACAAAACACCGATGACGTTAGGACATTCTACAGTGGATCTGGCTATTCCGCCTGAAAATACTTCCAAAACAATCGATGTGCAGCGTGGCTATTATGCCTGGTGGGATCTGAACAAATACAAGCTGGATTCTTTCTATTGGGGACCTTTGGGACATGTAGGCGGGATTCTTCCTTTCACTCTGGCTTCGAATGCCAAATTCAATACGCTGAGAAGCGGAGGCCTTTTGAATCAATGGGCGATCCTCACTTCCAAACAGCAGGGAAATACGCAGCCTGAATCCCGTTCAGTATATTCTTCACAGCTAAAGCCTGATCTTGGAAATATGCAGCTTGTTGGAATCACTGATTTCAACCAGGAAAAGGCAGTAAGCAAATCAGGAACAGAACAGAGCCTGTCATCATTGAAAGACGGGGTTTATCTTTTAAAGGTAGAAGAAAACAATGAGCAAAAATTAATTCCATACATTAAGAACACACCAACCGAAGTTCCTGAAAATGAGATTATACAGTCAGAAAACAGTGGAATTTTAAAACTGAAAATCCCTCAGGAAGAATTACTTGGTGTTAATATTTTTGATGAGAATAAAAACCTGCTGAAAACCGTTTCTCAGGAACAGTACAGTAAAGATGGCGGAATTGACCTAAAAGACATTGACAATCAAAACAATACCTTCGAAATCGTTACCCAATTCTACAATCTGCAGTTCAAAAAGACCTTAACCGGAAATTCTTTAGCCAGTAAAACTGAAATATTTACGCAAAACCGTCAGATCAATGCAAGAGCTGAAAAAGGTATCAAGAACATCAGCATTTACAGCATTTCGGGATCACTGATTCTTCAGCAGGATATCAACCAGCAGGAGTTCAAATCAAACAATTTAGAATCAGGAGTTTATGTGGTTCAAATGATAACATCCGATGGAAAAACAGTCAACAAAAAAGTAAAACTATAAAGCGACTTCATCAGTATATTCTTCATTTCAAATGGAAGGCTGTCTCAAATGGGACAGTCTTTTTTGTACATTTTTATCAAAATTCTATAATGAAGCTTTTCTAAACTCGAAAATTACTGAATTGTTCTCAACGCGAAGACGCAAAAGATGATCAAAAATTGCTGCAAAAAAGACGCAAGGATTTTCTCAGAGATAAAATTTTAAACCGCCGTCATTGCGAGGAGCGGAGCGACGACGCAATCTGAAAAATGGTTCTTTGTAATATAAATTGAGATTGCTTCACCTAAAGGTTCGCAATGACAGAGACACCTTAAAAAGCCTTACGTCTTTGCGCTTTACCAACAAACCAAAAGATCGCTATGAATGTTTTTAATTCGAATAAGACTTGATATTCTCAATAAAACTAAGATCCGGATTCAGAATTTCCAGAATAAGGTTTTTCACAGACTGCATCGCATCATCAATATTCCCCTTATCAAACTGCAGGGAAACCACACCCTTTTTGGCTTCTGCAAAACTCCAGATTCCCGTTTCAATAGGAAGTCCCCAGAATTCCGGAAGATTTTGAACAACATAATGATAAATGCAAAGCTGCAGGGCCTGTTTTCTTTCGCTGTTATGGAAATATTCTGCCACGTTATCTTGATCTATCTTTACTGTGAGATTCTTGATTTTTGCGGTTTTATAATCGATAATCCTTAAGGTACCGTTCAGGCGGTCTATCCTGTCGATGAATCCAAAGAAAGAAATTTTGTCATTGGTATCCAGATAAAAATCTACATTTTCAAACCGTTTTTCAATGTCCAAAATCTCTAAACTGTTACCGCTTTTCACCAGTTCAAGATCGTGATTCAGCACATTCTCAATCACCTTTTTGGCAATGGCCCTGTGAATATAATTCATTCCTTTTTCATAGAATTCCGGCTGATGCTTCAGCTTTTCAATAGCCACATTTATATATTGATCTATATCTTTAATTGAATTCTGTAAATCCTTTTCTTTTAAAATTTTACCCTTAAGTATTTCATATACTTCTTGAAGTGAATAATGCACCAGGTTTCCATAATTTTTTACGGATAACTCTTCTTCTATTTCATCCGTTTCTGAAGTCTTCAAGATTTTCGAGAGATAAAAATCAATCGGATTATAAAGGTAGCTGGTCAGATGTGAAGCCGATACTTTCTCTTTCCATTTCTGAAGCCGTTCCAATACAATCGGAGTCTTCAGAATTTCGATCGGTTGTGAAGCAATGGGCTCGGAAGAATTTTCAATAATGAGATGTTCAATCTTATGTGAACTCTCCATTTCGATCTGGGTAATAAAACGGCTTTTCTCTCCGGTATTCACCCCGGAACTGAGCGCGTTGTACAGCAGATGGACGTTCTGGGAATCCTGGATCAGCCTGTAAAAGTGATAAGCATAAATACTGTCGTTTTCCAGAAAGGTATGCATATCAAAATACCGTCTGATGTCAAACGGAATATAGGTATTCTGCGAATTTCCCAAAGGAAGCTTCCCTTCATTCACAGAAAGCATGATGACGTTTTCAAAATTCAGAAGACGGGTTTCCAGAAGCCCCATGATCTGAAGTCCGCGGAGCGGCTCTCCCTGAAAGTCTATACTTTCGGAATTCACGTGCTGGTTGATCAGAATTTCAAGGGTCTCCATCTTAATCACAAAATCATAAGGACTGAGCTGGTTTTTGATAATCCTGAATGCATTTTCAAAATGGGAAACGTTTTCATACTGGATATCATCTATTTCCAGCCACTTGATCTGTCTACAGAATTCAATGAGCATATCCAGATAAACTCCGGTATGATCAGCTTTTTTCAGGAGCCCGTAATAGGACAGCCCGCTCAGAAGTTCTTCTAAAAGCTTTTTGGATATATAAACAATATTCCTTTCCTCTACTTTGGTCCTGAAATTACTGATAATCAGTTCATCCTCAGCAGATTTCGGAAGCTCTTCAAGGATAGGGAAAATATCCCGGTAGTAGTATGAAGACTTATTTTTTTCCAGCTGCTTCTGAAGATAAAAAAGCTGTTTGACGGCATTGGAAAAAGACAGGTTCTTCAATGGAAAACCCATGGTAATATTCAGATTGTCAACACCGTACATTACATCCAGACTTGCTGGAAGCAGGTTTTCATCCAGCAATACCACTGCCGTATTAGAAAAGGTTTTATTAGTAATCCCGTTAAATATCTCGGGAAGCACCTTAGTCTGCGTTACATTCCCGGAAACTTCGTAGACTTTTATATTTTTAGGCTGGTTGAAATCATCTTCTATCCACTGGAAAGCTCTGTTTTCATCAAATTCTTTCCACATCTTATGATTCCTCAGGAATTTTCCGGCTTCCTGTCTTTCATCGTCAAAATAATAACGGTCCGCCTGAAAGAAACACTGTGCTTTATTCCATTTCAACAGGCTTCTGACAAGCTTTTCTTCTACGGGTGTAAATGCATTGAAACCGCAGAAAACAAAGTGCTGGGAAGTATTTTTAGCAAAATCAATGATCTTCGCTTTGGCCGTTTCGTGGATCATCCCGGAAGTTGCCCAGTTTTTCTCCTGCAGTTTTTTCTTTAAGGCCGGAAGGAAAATATTCATATTCTGCCAGAAATTAAGGAATTTCTTACGCGGAACATCATCATCTTCGCCCAGATCCTGCGCCCATTCTTTGATCCTTTCTTCGTCAAACATATACTGCAGAACCGCTTCATCACTTTCAGAGAACTTCAGGATATCATCCCAGTCTTTCTGAAGGGTCGGAAACCACTTTAAAAAGTCCGCAAAATCATCTTTCGGGATAAGACCCAGGCTCCGGTAGACATCAAAGGCAAAAAGCCACAGAGAAATCCCCTGCACGGGCTGTTTGTCTGCAATCCTGTCTATCAGTTCCTCTACAGTAAAAAAGTTGGGTAAGAATCCTGAGTAGTTATTTTCTTCCAGGATCTGTCTGATAAATACAATGGGACGCTTTCCCGGCAGAACAATATTGAATTCCGAAAGGTCCGTATTCTGAGCCAGCAGTTCGTGGATAATTTTATTGAGAAATTTCAAGAGGCTTTGTAGCTTTTTAAGTGGTCCAGTTCTTCAGTAATAAGGGCGTTGTATTCCGCCTGCTTTTCTTTATTCATCCCATGTTCCGTAATTTTATCATAGGATTGCTGAAAGTTTTTGTATTCGTTTGATATTTGGCTGTAAACGGCTTTAAATTTTTTATCATAATCACCGGAAGTTTTAATCTTCTCCTCCACTTCCTTCCTGAATTTCCTCACGAACAGCTCAGCAATATCAAAATGTTTCTGCTCGTGCAGCAGGATATAATCACTCATCTTTTTCACATCTTTCCAGGATTTGTCTTCATTAAAGATGGCAGTGATTTGAATTTTAACGGGTGATTTGGGATTGGTAGATTTCACTACAGAGTATTCCCAGCCGCAATGGGTATAAGCAGCCACATCAGGATTACTTTTCCGGTTGACGGGACTTTTAAAATCGTCCCAGACCAGCTTACGGTCTTCCTGCCAGATTATCTTCTGCCCGAAAAGAGCGTTGACAAAAAGAAAACAGCAAAGTGAAATCAGTTTCATGTATTATTCAACTACAATGGTTTTGGTGATCCAGCTGCTGCCTCCATTCCAGAATTTAAAAGTATATGTTCCGGTCTGTCGCGGGCTGAAATTGATCTGGCCGGCTCCTACATGAGCAGTCTGTGTACACGGTCCTTCGCTTGTATACTTGTAAGCGGTAACAGATCTTTCCAGGCTGTTGTCGTGAATATAATCATATCCGTAAAACCCTTCGCATTGGGACGGATAGGTAGAATACGTCTTAATACTCTGTATGGTATACACATCCATGGTATCCTTCATGATCTTTACACTATCAATCCTGATTTTTTCTATGGACTGTATGGTCTGGTAATCATCATCTTCACAGGAGACTGAAACCAGGCCTAAAAACAATACAGAAAACCCAATATTTAAAAGTTTTTTCATAACCTTAAATTTACCGATTATTAGTATAAATTTAATAGTATTTGTTACTTAATTTTAAAAAATTAAGAGTTAAAATTACCTTTTGATACATAAATCACTTTTTTAGTATCAAAAAATTCTTCATCAAAATAGTTTTTAAGGTTGAAGATTTCACATTTTATTCCGGCCAGCTCTTCTGCAAGATCGCCTCCTTTTAAATATAAAACTCCGTTATGTTTGGGATTAATTTGTTCTTTTTCAAATTTTCCTTTCAGCCATCTCAGGAATTCAGGCATCTGGGTTACGGCACGGCTTACTACAAAATGGAACTTTTCTTTCACTTTTTCCGCTCTTCCGTGAATAGCCGTTAAATTCGTCAGTCCTATTCCTTCTGCCACCGCTTTTACCACTGTAATTTTCTTTCCGATAGAATCAATCAGGGTAAATTCTGTATCCGGAAAAAGGATTGCGAGGGGAATTCCGGGAAAACCACCTCCGGTTCCAATGTCCAATACTTTTGTACCGGGTGCAAATTCCATTATTTTTGCAATTCCCAAAGAATGCAGAACGTGCTTTTCATACAGCGATTCCATGTCTTTTCTCGAGATCACATTGATTTTTTCATTCCATTCATTATACAGTTTTTCCAGTTGGTTAAACTGTTCGATCTGCTTCTCTGTAAGATCCGGAAAGTATTTTAATAGTAACGATGCTGCCATATGAATTATTATAATCTGCAAAAATAAGTTTTATTTCCGTTGTATTCAAATGAAGTTTCCCGGCCAGGCTTTAATGCAAGCTTTCCCGTTAGACTATGTCATCTGGCAATTCCCGGAATAACAGGAACACTTAAATTCCCACTTTGATTAACAGCCTGCACCGCAAAAATATAATTATCCTTGGAAAGAGGTATTTTAAGGAAAAGCTCTGTTGTAAATATCCTTTTTTGCCAAACCGGACTATCCGTTTCCCTAGCAAGTACATAATACCCTGCCGGAGTTCCGGATTTTGGTTTTTCCCATTGCAGTGTTGTGGAATTTGTCAGTTCTTTGACCTTCATTTCAACACGTTCCGGTTTTGAGGTGGATTTCGCAAGGCTTGCCAGAACAGCAATATTAGCCGCTGTATTCTTTTTCAGGTAGGTATAATCTATAAATTCGGGAAGATCACCATACTGTTTATTGTTTTCCATCCGGATGTCCTGATGCTGGTGATCATAATTTTCAAAATATTCGGTGAGCCTTACGGAAGGAAAACCTTCGGTGACAAAGCTGGAATGGTCTCCGCCGCGCAGAAACCTGTCATTCCTGTAGATTAGTTTGATTTCAAGGCCTTTCACATATTTCTCTGCGGTCTCTTTAATGTATCTGGCCAGTTGTCTGGATTCGCTGTCGTTTTCAAGCCCGAGGTTTCTTACATTCATGGCTTTTTTCTCCAGTTCCACATAAGGCAGCCCTTCGCTGAATACGCGCAGTGTCCGGTTATTGATCTCTCCGGTTTCTCCTGCTTTGGGATTTCCAATCATGTCATTATTCAGGACCGCTTCTATCTGCCAGTTTTCTTTTTTGGCATGGCTGGCCAGCAGCTTAGATCCGAGCAACGACTGTTCCTCACCGGAAAAGGTCACAAAAACCACAGACGCCGGAAAAGAGGACTTACTCAGAATTCTTGCAGCTTCCATGACCGCACCTACTCCGCTGCCGTCGTCATTGGCCCCGGGAGCTGGTGATGTTCTGTTCATCACATCAGTCACCCTTGAATCCAGATGGGCAGATATCAGGAAAATCCTTTTGTCGCCTGGATCTGTGCCTTTCAGAAAAGCAATCGGATTTCCAAGATTCACGGCTTTGTCTATGCGTTTTCCATCCGGCTGGATGTCTTCCTGCTGCAGATAAACCTCCATTCTTCCATGGGAATTTTTTGCATATTCTTTAAATTTTCCAAACACCCAGCTCCTTGCCGCTCCTATTCCTTGTTTCGGATCATCTGTGGCGCTCAGCGTGTGTCTGGTATTAAAACTGACCAGTTTACCGATATAAGATTGTAAAGAATCCGAACTCACTTCAGAAACATATTTCTTTATTTCATCATCTTTTGAAAATGTTTGGGAAAAACCGACAAAAGGCACCAGCAGGAAAACAAGAGAATATTTCATATCGTTGATTGTAAAATTATTTAAATATACAAAACATACCGTTATTCATTTGATTCTTAAACATAAAGTCAAACAAAGAATCGATTTTTATTGAAATTAAGATAAACAAAGACGTTTCACTTATTGACGAAATACAAGGAGCCAACCCCATAACAGGCATCAATAATTCCTGAGATAAAAAAAAGACCGCTTTTCCGCAGTCTCTGTTTCATTATTTTATTCTTTTTCAATAGGATTATTGGTCAATCTGAGGTGATGGGCAATGACATCATCCATTTTAGCGCCGCTTTTTTTCAGTTCATTGTAATCAAACTGGGCAACGTAGCCGTCCTTGAGCTGCATTTCCATTTTTCCTGCTTTGGAATCGATACTCATCCCTGCAATATCTTCAACAGGCGAAAAACGGTAATTATTCATGATTTTCCTGTATTCTGCATTGGTCATCTGCTTATTGTTTTTCGGGATAAAAGCAGCTGCTGTTTTTATTTTTTTAATCTGAATCAGATCAAAAACATGATCATTTTCTGAATCTTTTATCATCACGACAAGTCCGGGCAGTCCCGTAAATTTATAGGGTCCGTCATTCACCGGAACCTCTTTACTGAACCAGGCTTCCCATTTTCTGCCTTTATATTCTGATACTGCTTTCTGGCATTTCATGGCATTGATGGTCTTAAATTCATTCTCAATCGTCCATTTCGGGGCTTCATTATCTGCCGTCACCAGGCTTACATTCTTGAATTTATCATAAAAACTGATTGTTTTTTTAGCATAATCTTTCTCGATGACATAACTCAGATTGCGGTCATAATGCTTGCCTTTCAAAAGGGCCGGATAGCTTTTATCTACGCTGTAGGCAGAATCCCGCTCGTATTTTACGGCATTGTAGAAGTAGGATTTCGTCCCATCTGTATCCAGGTTCATATAGTCGGTCACCAGAGAGTCTTTCTTACCCGTATCCGGTTTCATTTTGTATTCGTACACAAAACGGTAACTCTGGGCAGAAATAAGGGAAGCCATGAATAAAAACAAAATTCTGTACATTTTTTAGTTTTAAATTTAAAAATACGGTTATCCGCCGTCAGCAGACAAGTATTTCCAAATCTAGTGATTAAATTAAAAACTGACAAAAATCTTTTTTTCCGGGCCCAATTTATTTCCCGGAAAAACGTTTTTATTATATATTTGTTCAAAATCAAAAAACATCATATGGATAAACTTTCAGACAGAGTAAAAAGGTTAGGGTACTCGCAGACTTTCGTAATGTCAAACAAAGCAAGGGAAATGAAGGCCGCCGGCATTGACGTGATCAGTCTTACTCTTGGCGAGCCGGATTTTGATGTCCCGGATAATATCAAACAGGCCGCTTTTGATGCGATTAACCAGAATTACAGCCACTACTCTCCTGTTCCAGGGTTTCTTGAACTTCGTGAAGCGGTAGCTTATAAATTAAAAAGAGACAACAACCTTGAATATAAACCTTCTCAGATCTGTGTTTCCAATGGTGCCAAGCAGGCTATTTTAAATGTTCTTGCATCCGTTGTTAATGATGGTGATGAAGTATTGCTTCCTGCTCCTTATTGGGTAAGCTATGATGAAATGGTAAAAATGATGGGCGGAACTTCAGTGATGCTTCCCACTTCTTATGTTACAGATTTTAAAATAACAGCGCAGCAGCTTGAAGAAGCGATTACCGATAAGACCAAAGCGATTCTTTTCAGTTCTCCGTGTAATCCTTCCGGCGGATATTATACGTATGATGAGCTTCATTCTATGGCTAAAGTCATTGCCAAATATCCTCATGTGACGGTTATTTCTGATGAGATCTATGAATTCATCAATTATGAAACGAAAACCACCTCTATCGCTCAGTTTCCTGAAGTTTATGAGCAGACTGCCGTGATCAACGGGATGTCCAAGGCATTTGCAATGACAGGATGGAGAATCGGGTATTCTGCCTGTCCGGAATGGCTGGCAAAAGCATGTGAAAAAGTTCAGGGACAGATGACCAGCGGAGCGAACACGATGGCGCAGAGAGCTTCTATCACCGCTTTAAAAACCGATCCTTCCGAATACAAATACATGATTGACGCTTTCCAGAAAAGAAGAGATCTTGTGTATGATCTGATGAAAGAAATTCCAGGATTTAAAGTTCTGCTTCCAAAAGCGGCATTCTATTTCTTCCCGGATATTTCCTATTATATCGGGAAAAACCTGAATGGTGTGGAAATTAAGGATTCTGATGATTTCGCAATGTTCCTTCTGGAGCACGCCCACGTAGGATCTGTAGGCGGCGTTTCTTTCGGAAGTCCTGAGTGTATCAGATTCTCATATGCAGCTTCTGAGGAAGACCTTAGAGAAGCAATGAAAAGAATCAAAGATACATTGGCTCCTTTCAATTCATAAATTCAATTTAGACTTGATAAAATCTATTATAAAGTAAACAAAAAGCTCTGATTTCAGGGCTTTTTTAATACAAAAGCACTAAAAACAATTATAGATTTTATTTATCAATATTCATTTGTTCGATAGATAGAATATTTATATCTTTGCACTAGAAATTTAAATATAAAAACAGAAAATTATGTCTTTAGTAGGAAAAAAATTCCCAAATGTAACAATCGATGCAATGTCTGAAATGGGTGACGATCTTAGAATCAACATCCTTGAAGAAGCTACTGCCAACCAACAAAAAGTGATCCTTTTCTGGTATCCGAAAGATTTCACGTTCGTATGTCCTACCGAGCTTCACGCTTTCCAGGATGCTTTAGGTGAATTCGCAAAAAGAAACACTAAAGTAATCGGTGCTTCTTGTGATACGAATGAAGTACACTTCGCGTGGCTGAACACAGCAAAAGACAACGGAGGTATTGAAGGAGTAACTTACCCGCTTTTAGCTGATACACACAGACAACTGGCTAACATCTTAGGAATCGTAGATCAGGATTTCGAATACAATGAAGATGGAGAGGAAACTTTCACTGGTTCCAACGTAACTTACAGAGCAACTTACCTTATTGACGAAACCGGAAAAATTTTCCACGAGTCTGTAAATGATATGCCTCTTGGAAGAAACGTAAAAGAATATTTAAGATTAATTGACGCTTACACTCACGTTCAGAAACACGGAGAAGTATGTCCTGCCAACTGGGAAGAAGGAAAAGATGCAATGAAAGCAGACAGAACTTCTACAGCAGAATACTTAGCTAAGAACTAATATAATGTGTTAATATGGCAATGAGATAATTTGCCGATGAACTATTGCTGATCATTCAAATTATCTCATTCCTTTTTTACAGACTTGGCAAAACCCAATTTGCCTATCGACCCATCACTAAATTAACACATCATCAAATTACCTCATTAACACATCAACAAAATGTACACAGAATTAACAGAAGATACGCTACAAAATATCGTGAACGACAATGAAAAAGTGGTTGTTCAGTATGGTGCAACATGGTGCGGAAACTGCAGAATCATGAAGCCGAAATTCAAAAAATTAGCCTCAGAAAACGAAGAAATCCCTTTTTTGTATGTAGATGCTGAAAAACTTCCGGAAAGCAGAAAACTGGCAACGGTTGACAACCTTCCTACTTTCGCAGTTTTTAAAAACGGTGAATTGGTAAACCAGGTTCAGAGCAACCAGGCAGAAAGTTTAATTAACCTTTTTAACGAATTATCATAATGAAGTTACCCGTAATCAGACAGTTTTATCAGAACCAGACTCCTGAGAATCTTGAAAAAACACTGGAGGTTCTGGAAAGCTTCAGCGAGTTCAGAGGAACCACAGAGGAAGATCTGAATGTAGCCGGAGAACTGATCACCAATATCTGCGGCGCTCTTGAAGTACACGCGAATGTTCAGAACGGAATGAGTGAAAAGGATGCTTTAAACTCTTTTGCACAGAAGGTTCTGGGATCTATCGATAAATAATTTTTTTATTGAATCATTTAAAGATTTAATAATTCAAAGATTATAAAAACACAATACTACTGAGGATTTCCTCAATACTTATTTTCACAATTCTTTAATTTTATTTAAACATACGTACCAAAGCCTCTGTGATACGCCATTGCTGAAGCGGCTGCTGTTGTTTATACATTGAAGAATATCCATAAAAATCCGGGTGACTATCATCGGGATTTTTTTGTATACTATCCTGAGATGATTAAGAGATTAAGGAATTTGTGAATACATTTGCGCTATTTGTGTTTAAATTAAGCATCAATCCCTGTTCTTCACAATAAAAACCGTTCCCGCAGGGTCTGTAATCCAGTGGGTATTTTCGGGAATCTCTTCAAACTCGTCACAGGTTTCTATCTGATGGTCTTTAAGATGGGATATGGCAGCCGGAACATCAGGAACATTCAGCTCCAGCCATGTTTCCGAGTGGGTATAATTATCCACACAGTCCAGCCAGACGATATTACCTCCGAATTTCACTTCATGGGTTCTTGATACGGTTGGATTGCTGATAGGCTTCTCTTCCACTTCCAGTTTTAAGATATCCCGGTAGAAAGAAACAGTCTGCTCGTACTTATTTTTAGGAATTTTTATGGCGATATTAATTCCTCCTTCAAATTTTGTTTCCATAATTAAGTTTCTCATGATTAAGATGTTACCCAAATTACAAAAAAATACCCAATAAAAAATCCCGATGAACGGATCATCAGGATTATTATTTATAAGAGATTAAAGCTGGATTTACAATTTTCACTCTCCACTCTCCACTCTTCATTTAAATCTAACTTCTTCTGCTCATCAAAATTCTCAAAATATACCAGAACAGCAGCATAATGGATGCAAAAAGCTGTAAAGAAGCACCTACATACTGTCCTGTAGTATAAACATCTTTAAGTTTGCTGGTTTCATAAAGAATGCTTGCGGATGCCAAAAGCACCATTCCCACCGAGAACCAAAGTCCCAGGTTGAATCCGAAAATAGCTCCGGCCACAATCAATCCAATCGAAAGGAAACCTCCGATAATGATGATATTTCTTAAGAATGAAAAATCTCTTTTAGAGGTAAAAGCTACAGCAGAAAGACCTGCAAACATAGCAATAGTAAGCATAGCCGCCTGAAAAATAATATTTCCGCCGCCCTGCATGCCTGCTGCAATGTAAATCATCGGCATAAAGATCACAGCTTCCAGAATGATGTAAAATCCTAATCCGAAATACTGAGTCGTTCTGCTCTGCGAAAGCGACCATTTAGAGGCAAGCATGGAAGCCAGCCAGAATACACCAATAATCAGCAACCAGGTATATTTCTGCCCGAACATCATCGCAATGATCTCTATGGGTACCGTTTTTAATAAAATAGTTTCAACCCCGATAAAGGTCAGGATTGATAAAGCAACATGCAGGTAAGTTTTCCTGTAGAAACTTGCTTTCTCCACATCTGAAGAATGTGCAACGAGTGCATCTGTCATCATAGTTAGTATTTTTTTTAATTGTATTTAATAATTATTGGGTCTTTTTTGCAGGCATCACCCCAAGGATCTTTCCATCCTCTTCAAATACGGCCATAATCACCTCTTTGGAAGAAGCATCTCCTGCATATTTGTAGTTGATACTCGGAAGACTGGTGCCATCCATCAGTTTATGATACCCTGTTTTTAAGATTTCAAGCTTTTTGTTGATATCAAAACCTTCTTTTACTTTTTTCAGCACATCATCGGTAACGATTTCCTTTACTTTATCAGACAAAAGCGCGTCAACAGCCGGACGGTCCGAAGATTTAAGCGCAGTCACGAACTTCAGAAAATTATCATTGTACAGATTAATCTTCTCTTTGCTCAGCTGTGCAGGCACTTCTTTCTGAGCTTTTTCTACCTTTACCCCGGTTACTTTCTGGGCGAAAATCAACGATGAAGCAAGTAGGGTAAGT
The DNA here is from genome assembly GCF_016745235.1 of Chryseobacterium endalhagicum. GTDB lineage: Bacteria > Bacteroidota > Bacteroidia > Flavobacteriales > Weeksellaceae > Chryseobacterium > Chryseobacterium endalhagicum. Next base: position 128,137 of record NZ_JAELVM010000003.1, read on the forward strand.
CCTAAAAATATTTTTTTCATGATCTTATGGTTTACTTTGGTGAAATAAGTGAGTTAAGATACGAAAATCAGACCACTTCCAAAAACTTCATCGTATCTACGTTGTCCGCATAGGTATCCAGAGCCGGATGCTGCGCCTCTCCAAACGATACGGAATCCAGTCCCAGTTCGCTTTTAGCCACAATACACTGGATGTTCTCTTCATTTTCGGAAATAAAGTTTTTAACATCATCCAAAGACGAATATCTGCTGAAATTGATCACGGAAAGCGGACTGAACAATTTATCATCTTCTTTAAGCATCACAAAATTATTATCCCAGAATTTATCCATATTCAGGAGATAAACCGCTCTGTTGTACTCATAATTGTTCGCGTACTTATTATGGTTGATGATATCATGGAATCCGATGAAATTTTCAAAAAGCCTGTCAATAACAAAATCTTCAGGAATAAGAATCCTCGTTACATTTCTGCATCCAAGCCCGAAATACCTGAAAATATCTTCTGCCAGAAGCTGAAGCTCCTCATTCGTTTCATTACCTTTCAATACGGCAACGGAAGTTCTGTTTTTACGGATGATGCTTAAATGGTCTTTAAAATAATATTCAAGGTATCTGGCAGTGTTATTACTTCCTGTAGCAATCACGGCATCAAAGTTTTCCAGTCTTTCCACCAGTTCAAACTGAACTGAATTATCAGAAAATTCATTCCACTTTTTCAGTAAGAACGGCACCATAAGTTTATCTTTTGATGATAATTTGATTAATGGAATATGACCGCTTAAAACAACGGATATCACGTCATGAAACCCTACCAGCGGGATATTCCCGGCAAGGATCAGTCCTACTTTTTTGGGCGCTTCAGAAACTGAATACCCACTGAGCCAATTATTTAGGCTTTCTTCAGTAAGCAGCTCCGCCCATTGATTCAGGGCAAATTTCTGATTCTCAAGGGTAAACCACGGATTCTCTGTTTCAGATCTTTTCAGCAATAATTCAAACTCGGTATCATTCTCATTATAAGTCTCCTGATCCTTTGCTAAAAACTCTTTTATAGTTGTACTTAACTTAATAAGTCCTAAAACTTGATTTTCGGTATTCATAATTACTTTTAAATTGGGGAATATTTTGTAATTTTGTGCAAATTTAAAAAAAATTAGCGATGGCTATTAAAATAACTGATGAATGCATTAATTGCGGAGCCTGTGAGCCGGAATGCCCGAATAATGCAATATATGAAGGGGCCGTAGACTGGAAAGCTTCTGAAGGTACTGCTTTGGCCGGTACCGTTACTCTGCCGTCAGGACTTACTGTAGATGCAGATTCTCCGCAGGAACCTGTGAGTGATGATGTATATTTCATTGTTACAGACAAATGTACCGAATGTAAAGGATTCCATGAAGAACCTCAGTGTGCAGCTGTCTGCCCGGTAGACTGCTGTGTTCCGGATGAAGATCATGTAGAATCTGATGAAGCGCTGCTTAATAAAAAAGCGTTCTTACACGGTGAATAATAAAGGCTCCGTCTCAGTAGGTTGAGGCGGTTTTTTTAACTATAAATCTCAGAAAATCTAATAAAATTTCAATAAAAAACACGCAAGTCCGTAAAATTCTTGCACAACCAAAAAAGTAAAAATATGAGCAAAAAGCACAACTTCAGCGCAGGGCCATGCATCTTACCTCAGGAGGTATTCGAAAAATCAGCAGAAGCTATTTTAGATTTCAACGGAATTGGATTGTCTCTTCTTGAAATTTCGCACAGAAGCAAGGATTTCGTTGCTGTAATGGACGAAGCACGTGCCATTGTAAAAAGGCTGATGAACCTTGGAGATGATTATGAAGTACTTTATTTAGGAGGCGGTGCCAGCCTGCAGTTTGCCATGGTTCCTTACAACCTTCTGAAAGTAGGCGGTAAAGCTGCTTATACGGATACGGGAACATGGGCGTCAGGTGCTATTAAAGAAGCAAAAAAATTAGGAACAGTAGACGTAGTGGGTTCTTCCAAAGAAGACAACTACTCTTTCATCCCTAAAGATTATACGGTAGGTTCAGAATATGATTATTTCCACTGCACCTCAAACAATACCATCTACGGAACCCAGATGAAATCTTTTCCTGAAGTAGATACCCTGATGGTTTGTGATATGAGTTCTGATATTTTCTCAAGACAGCTTGATTTTTCCAAGTTTGACCTGATTTATGCGGGAGCTCAGAAAAATATGGGACCTGCAGGAGTGACTCTGGTGGTGATCAAAAAAGAAATTCTGGGTAAAACAGGAAGAGAAAATATGTTGTCTATCCTGGATTATTCCCAGCATATTTCAAAAGAATCCATGTACAATACGCCTCCGGTTTTTCCGGTGTATGCTTCCCTTCTTACTTTACAGTATCTTGAAAAGAACGGAGGAATTGCAGCTGCAGAAGCAAGAAATGAGGCTAAAGCAAAACTTTTATATGATGAGATCGACAGCAATCCGTTATTCGAAACGTTTTGTGTAAAAGAAGACCGTTCTTTGATGAATGTTTCTTTTAAACTGATTGACGAGAGCAAAAAAGAAGAATTCGACAGTGCGTGGAAAGCTGCGGGAATCAGCGGACTGAACGGACACAGAAGTCTTGGCGGTTACAGAGCCAGTTTGTACAATGCATTACCTATTGAAAGTGTGCAGGTTCTGGTAGATGTAATGAAATCGATCAAATAATTTAACCCTAAAAAATTTCAAAGATTGAAAGATTTAGAGCAGTTCATTTAAATTTATTAATTTGCGACCCGATTTAAAATTTTTAAATATCTGAATTTTTCAATCTTTAAATCTAAATAACACATGAAAGTTTTAGCAAACGACGGAATCTCAAAAACAGGAGAACTGGCCCTTACAGAAGCAGGATTTGAAGTCCTGCCAAACAGAGTGGCACAGGATCACGTGATCAATTTCATCAATGAAAATAACGTGGAGATCCTTTTGGTAAGAAGCGCAACGAAAGTAAAGCAGGACATGATCGATGCCTGCCCGGGCCTTAAAATTGTAGGACGCGGCGGAATCGGGATGGACAATATTGACGTGGATTATGCTAAAAGCAAAGGCATCAAAGTGATCAATACACCTACAGCCTCTTCAAAATCAGTAGCAGAACTTGTTTTCGGACATTTCTTTGCGCTGGCAAGATTCCTTCACGAATCGAACCGACTGATGCCGCTGGAAGGTGACACTCACTTCAACGCCATGAAGAAGTCATTCAGCAATGCCTATGAACTTTCAGGAAAAACACTGGGAGTAATCGGCTTTGGAAGTATCGGCCAGGAAGTGGTGAAAATAGGAATAGCATTAGGAATGAAAATCAAGGTTCTGACTAAAAACCCTAAGACAAAAGTTCTTACCCTGGACTTTTTCGACGGGCAAAGCCTGAATTTTGAGATCAGTTCCACCAATGATATGGATGCTTTCCTTAAAGACACGGATTTCATAAGCATCAATACGCCCAAAACGAATGAATATATCATAGACACGCCTCAGTTTGAAAAAATGAAAGACGGAGTCTACATAGTGAATACTGCAAGAGGAGGTGTCATCAATGAGGTAAGCCTTATTGATTTCATTGAATCCGAAAAAGTAGCGGGAGCCGCTCTGGATGTGTTTGAGAACGAACCAAGTCCTGAGCTTCCTTTACTGATGAACCCTGCTTTGTCCCTTTCCCCTCACGTAGGCGGAAATACGGTGGATGCACAGGAGAAAATCGGCGCAGAACTTGCAGAACAGATTATTAAGCTAAAAAAAGAAACCATAAGATAAAATATGCCTGTTTTTAAACCTTTTCGTGGAGTAAGACCTCATAAAGACTTTGAGAGCACTTTCCCTACCCATCCGCTGGACAATTTCACCCAAGAGGAAATTGCAGAGAAAGCTCAAGTTGAAAATACTTACATCAACATGATTAAACCCTATGTTGTAAGTAAATCCAAAGATATTGACCGGAACTTACGAAAGATCCGCTCAACGTTTGAAGAACTTCTGGACGAAAAAAAACTGGTCCAGGACAGTTCTGCGTATTATCTTTATGAGCAGATCTATCCCAATAAACAGGTTTTCAGAGGGCTGCTGGGACTGGCAAGCATTGAAGATTTCTGGAACGGAAAGATCAAAAGGCACGAAAGTACCATTCCCCAGAAAAAGGAAAAACTGGCTCATTATCTGGAAAAAGTAAGTCTTCAGGCTGAACCTGTGCTGCTTACCTACCCTTCCAATTCCAAGATAGAACTTCTGATGAATCATGAAGAGAAGAACGTTCCTATCTTCAATCATACGGATTCCCTTGGGATCAGACATAAGATCTGGAGAATAGACAACCGTCTGAAACTTCAGCAGTTCAAGGAAGTAATTGATCAGATCGACTCTTTCTACATTGCAGACGGCCACCACAGAATCGGTTCTACCGCCCTGAATGCCAAGCACCACAAAGAGAAAAATAAGAGACACAACGGAACCGAGGCCTATAATTTTGTTTACAGTTTTATCGTTTCCAACCAGTCTATCAAAATCCACGATTACAATAGGATTCTAACGGATCTTAACGGACTTTCAAGCGAGGAGTTTTTAAAGGAACTGGACCAGTATTTCCTGATCCACGAAAAAGGGGAAGCTTCTTATTTCCCATCACAAAAATTCCATATCTCTATGTATCTGGATGGTAAATTCTATTCACTTCACGTGAAGCACGATCTCCGTTCAAAAGAAATGTCACTGGATAATCTGGATCATCACCTTTTAGACAAATATATCTTTAAAAATATCCTGAAAATAGAAAATTCGGACAGTTCTGAGAAGATCACGTATGCAAAAGGAACTTCTAATCTTCAAGGTATCAACCAATTAAAGGAAAGAATAGACAACGGTGAAGGAAAGGTTGGTTTTGGAATTTATCCCGTAAGTTTCAATGATATGATCAAAATTTCAGATCTGAAGCTGAGCATGCCGCCAAAATGCACATTCATTGAGCCAAAATTGGTTACAGCACTCCTAATGTACGATATGAAACCTTAATAAATTCCTAATTTTTCCCTACTTTTATCATCGGAAAAAGAAAGGTAAATAAAAAATGAAAAAAATCTTCATTATACTTCCACTCTTTTTGAGTGGATTTTTATTTTCTCAGAAAAAGCCACAGAAAAAACCTGTAAAAAAGGCAACCACCGTAAAGCTCAACTACCACGATGAATTCAAAAATATCTCAGACGAGATTATGACCCATGGTACGGCTTACGATAATCTCGGCGAACTTACCAAAGGCATAGGACCGCGATTCAGTGGGACTTCCGGCTATATGAAGGCGGTGGAATGGGCAGAAAAAAAGCTCAAATCTATCGGTATTGAAATGATCTGGAGAATGGAAGCTAAAGCTCCGGTCTGGATAAGAGGAAAAGAATCCCTGGAGATAAAAACGGCTAATGGAGATTGGAAAAATATCAGAATGCTGTCTTTTGGAAATTCTGAAGGCACAGGCGGGAAAGATCTTACAGGGGAAATTGTTTTAATCAATTCTACTTCTGAACTTAATGCCATGTCCGTGGGACAGTTGAAAGGTAAAATCGTTTTCGTGAATGTTCCCATGGACCCGAAGATCATTAATACCAATGATTCTTATTTGGCAACCGCAAAATCTAAATTGATTTCTGCTTCCGTGATTGCAAAAACAGGAGCAAAAGCTTTAATTATAAGGTCTTTAACCACAGCAATGGATGATACACCCCATGCAAAAATGGTGTACTACGAACCTGATGACAAAGTAAGAATTCCTGCCCTGTCCATTGGGGTAAGATCCGCTGACGAATTAGAAAAACTACTGAAAAATCAAAAGGTTACCGCCAAAATAAACATGACTGCACAGTCAAAAGGCGACACGACCAATCCCAATATTATCGCTGAAATTCAGGGTAAAAAAGATGCTAAAGTGATTGTTTTAGGAGCTCAATTAGACTCGTGGGATTTCGGGGAAGGCGCTATTGACGACGGAACCGGTATTGCGCAGTGCATTGAGGTTTTAAGAACATTCAAAGCGCTTGGTATTGAAAATAATCATACAATAAGAGTAGTTTTTTATGCCAACAGCGAAAACGGAGGACAGGGACGCGAAATGTATGCAGCCTATGTGAAAAAAAGAGAAGAGAAACATGTTTTTGCTTTAGGAACAGATGCGGGAGGATATTCACCAAGAGGATTTTCCTTAGATATGCCGCCACAAAGACGAAAGCAGATCTTCGAATGGAAAAATTATTTCCTTCCTTACGGGATTTATGATTTCGATCAGACTGAAGCTATTCAGGATATCTCACCCCTGAAAAAACTAGATATTCCTTTAGCTGAACTGGTGGTGGATACTCAAAGGTACTTCGATTACCACCACTCTGAACAGGATACTTTCGATAAAGTGAACAAAAGAGAGCTTCTTTTGGGTGCTGTTGCCATGACACAGCTTATTTTCATGATCGATAAAAACTGGTAGTATGAAAAAGACCCTTACCCTATCGCTTTTGATGTTTCAAATGGCTGTTTCCGGACAGTTTATGGAAGATTCCATTCAGTTCAGCAAGATTTCCACAGAAATTTTAAACAATGGAAAAGGCTATTCTGACCTTAAAGATTTAACCCAAAACATCGGAAACCGTTTAAGCGGTACGGAATCTTATGAAAAATCCGTGAAATGGGCAGAACAGAAACTTCGCGAAGCTGGTGCTGATAAAGTATGGCTTCAGGAAGTGATGATTCCGGTTTGGGTAAGAGGAAAAGAATCATTGCAGATCAAAACCGCCAACGGTGCATGGAAAAAACTGAAAATGCTCTCCCTGGGAAACTCTGAAGGTACAGGCGGAAAAGATGTATCGAGCGAGATCATTATGGTAAAGTCCCTGGAAGAATATGATAAGCTTACGACAGATCAAGTAAAGGATAAGATTGTGTTCTTTAACTACCCTTTTAATCAGTCACATGTACAGACTTTTATTGCCTACCGGGAAGCCGGAGCTTACAGACGTTCTGCGGCTAATTTAACCGCTCAGAAAGGTGGAAAATTCGCGATCATCAGATCACTGTCTTCCGCATTCGATGATGTGCCTCATACGGGGAATATGCGTTATGATGACAACGTTCCCAAAGTTCCGGCAGTTACCATCGGAAATACAACTGCAGATGAGCTGGAAGCACTGCTGAAAACACAGAAAGTGACCGCAAAACTCAACTCCAACTGCGGCATGAAAGGCGAGAAACGCTCCCACTCCGTCATTGGTGAAATTACGGGCAAAAAAGATCAGAGCGTGATCGTTGTTGGCGGCCATCTCGATTCCTGGGATGTAGGCGAAGGGGCGCATGACGACGGAGCGGGAATCGTACAAAGCATTGAGGTTTTAAGGACCTTTAAAAAACTGGGAATTAAAAATAACCATACCATCAGAGCAGTCTGTTTTGCGAATGAAGAAAACGGCACAAAAGGCGGAAAACAATATGGGAAAACAGCAAAAGACAGCCATGAAAAGCATCTTTTTGCGATAGAATCCGATGCAGGAGGCTTTTCACCCCGGGGAATTTCACTGGAAATGGATGATCAAAACAGAAAGCAGATTCAAAGCTGGGTTAATCTCTTCCTGCCTTACGGAGTTTATAATTTTGAAGGAAAATATTCCGGTTCAGACATCGCTCCTCTGCATGAAATGGGTGTTCCCACGGCAGAGCTCGTTCCGGATCCGCAGCGTTATTTTGACATTCACCACACAGAAGAAGATACTTTTGAAAAAGTCAACCGCAGGGAACTCCTTCTGGGAGCTGCGGTGATGACACAACTTATTTATATGATCGACAAAAATTGGTAAACTATGAAAAAGATAATCGGAACTTCTTTATTACTTTTCGGAATGGCTGTTTGTGGCCAGTCTAAAGAAGATTCTATACAGTTCAGCAAGATTTCCATTGAGATTCTGAACAACGGAAAGGCTTATACAGACCTTAAGGATTTAACTAAAAATATCGGACATCGTCTCAGCGGCTCTCCGGCCTATGAAAAGTCTGTAAAATGGGCAGAACAGAAGCTACGCGAGGCAGGTGCCGATAAGGTATGGCTCCAGGAAGTGATGGTTCCGGTATGGACCAGAGGAAAGGAATCCCTGCAGATCAAAACGGCAGACGGAAAATGGAAAAATCTGAAAATGCTTTCTCTTGGAAATTCTGAAGGCACAGGCGGAAAAGATGTTGCGGGCGAGATCATTATCGTTAAATCAATGGCGGAATATGACAAACTTACGCCAGATCAAGTAAAGGATAAGATTATATTCTTTAACTACCCTTTCAGTCAGTCTTTTGTAGAAACATTCAGAGGATATGGTGATGCCGCAAAATACAGGGTAACTGCCGCTTCATTAACCGCGAAAAAAGGAGGAAAATTTGCCATTATCAGATCTTTGTCTTCAGCGTTTGATGATGTTCCGCATACAGGAGCCATGCGTTATGAGGAGAATATATCCAGGATCCCGGCAGTAGCCATTGGAAATACCACAGCAGATGAACTGGAAGCTCTTTTGAAGGCACAGAAAGTAACGGCGAAACTTAATTCCAACTGCGGAATGAAAGGTGAAAAGCTTTCCCACTCTGTGATCGGTGAAATTACCGGTAAAAAAGACCAGAGCGTGATCGTAGCGGGAGGACATCTGGATTCCTGGGATGTAGGTGAAGGAGCCCACGACGACGGAGCCGGAATTGTACAAAGCATCGAAATTTTAAGAACATTCAAAAAATTAGGGATCAAAAACAACCATACCATCAGGATCGTCTGCTTCGCCAATGAAGAAAACGGAGTAAAAGGAGGAATCCAGTATGGAAAAACAGCCAAAGAAAAGAATGAAAAGCATCTTTTTGCGATAGAATCCGATGCGGGAGGATTTACACCAAGAGGAGTTGCCCTTGAAATGGATGACGAAAAGAGAAACCAGATCAAAGGCTGGAGCAGTCTGTTCCTGCCCTATGGGATTTACAATTTTGAAGGCAGATATTCAGGAACAGATATCTACCCGCTTCGTGATATGGGCGTTCCTGCGGCAGAGCTGGCTCCGGATTCGCAGCGGTATTTTGATATCCACCATACGGAAGAGGATACTTTTGAAAAGGTAAACAGAAGAGAGCTTCTTTTGGGCGCTTCAACGATGACCCAGCTTATTTATATGATTGATAAGAACTGGTAGTTTTTAGCAACTTATGGATTTTATTTAATGTAAATTCTATATAAAACACCATCTATTGCAGATGGTAAAAATTCAGTCAGCAAGTTGATTCTGATGAAGATGAATGAATAAGTTTAGGCTTTATTCTTCATGATTTCATTTGATCGGCTTGTTGATTTTTATTTTGTAATCTCACGCAGATTAAACTGATTGAGCAGATTTCCAGGCAGCAAAAAAACTTTGATTTTTCTTAAACTTATGTGAACTTCTTTTGCGTCAAGCTTTAAATTTCAAAATAATTAAGTGTTTAAAAAAAACTTTTGCTCCTTTTGTGGTTAAAAATCTCCCACAGATTTCTCAGATGGCACAGATCTTTTATTCCGGAACCATTAAGGAATTTTAAGCCGTTAAGATTATTAAGATGAGCTTCGCTTTAAGGAGTACAGGCTTAAGAAATCATTGGATTTTCTTAACTTTTCTTATCTGCTTAACTGATCTTAATGGTTTAAAAATAAGTTTCCCACAGATTTCCCAGATTATATGGATTTTCTTTTTTTACCTAATTTACTTGTTAATCTATATCTGATCTCATAAACTAAGCTATTTCTCAGATGCCTCAATCCCCCAGATTCCCAGTTGATATCAAATTTGTGTCCTTCTAATCTATATTTTGGATGATTTATTTTAGCGTGTAACATAGTTGGATAATCTTTTATTACTTCAAAATAATCAGCTTCCATATTTGATTTTCTGTAATATTGAATTTCAATTATTGTTTCATTCTTCAGTGCCTTAAATATGTAAAGATTGACATCATAAAGATCATCATATTCATTCTTTAAAGTTTCGATAACTGCTTCCAATGACTGAGGTTTTTTGGATCTGTTTATTTTATTTCTCACCTTTCCTCTTTCATATATATTCTCACCAAACTCATTAAAATCTGAAATGATAAAAGTAAGATGATGTGAAATTTTATTCCAACATCGGTCTTCTGTCATTTTTATGAGCCTTACAGCAAAATCCTGTATATCATTATGTAAATTTTCACGAGTCATTCGACATTCAATTTATCTGAACTTAAAGTTACTTAGTTATAAAAATACATTAAAAAATTCACTTTGGCATGAAATTCGCAAGGTAATACATTGAAAAAAAATTATTTAAAACACAGACGATGAGGAAAGGTTACCGCGGGATTTTCAGTTTCCGCTGGGCCGGATGAAGGCTATTGATCATATTTTATATGATTCCTTTTTCTTTAGATACCGTATGCAACGGAAGAGATAATCCTCTTATCAATTCCATTTTACGATGATGATTGTGTACGGTGTCATAAAGCTCATGAATCCTCTTCCGGATTCAATACTGTTTTAAACGAAAACTTTCCGGGCAGCTTAAAGCATACCCTGATGCAGAACAATTAAACGGCCATAAGATCATAACCTTAGCCAAGTTTAACTATGATCTATGGACAACTAATTATATCGGAAAACGATTCCGGACCGTTCTATTAAAGAGCGGAAAACAGATGTATAACCCTTAAAAAGAGATTATGATGAGAGACTTTTTTGAAATGATTTTTAAGAGAAATGAAGATGCCGCAAAAATGAATATATGGAGCCTGATGCTTCTGTTGAGTTTTGCTGTTTTCTCCGTATTGGTGTATTTTGCATATACCTCAAACCCTGATTTTAACAGCTTAATTGTATACCTTACCGCATTTGCGGCTTATATTGGCTTTGGAATTGTGTTTATCAGTTCCCTTGCCGGAAATATGAATTCTTCCTACATGAGGAAGAAATCAAGAAACATATAACTTTAATTTCTCCTTATAAGAAAACCGTTCAATAAATTTGAACGGTTTTTTTTATTTAGCCTATATTCCTTTGACTTAATTAAATTTTACAGAAAAAAGATCTGTGTCATCTGTAAATCTTCGGGAACTTATCTTTTAAACCATTAAGATCAGTTAAGCAGATAAGAAAAGTTAAGAAAATCCAATGATTTCTTAAGTCAGTATTCCTTAAAGCAAAGCTCATCTTAATACTCTTAACAACTTAAAATTCCTTAATGGTTTCCGTAATAAAGAATCTGTGTCATCTGGGAAATCTGTGGGAAATTATTTTTAACCACAAAAGGAACAAAAGTTTTTTTTAAACACTTTAGTAATTTATAAGTTTAAAGCTTGACGCAAAAGAAGTTCACATAAGTCTTAGAAAAAATCAAAGATTTTTTTACTCTACATTTAAAAACTCTAAAACGCTCCTACACTCCTACACTCCTACACTCCTACTCTCAAACCCCAATCATACTCCCAAAAACTCCCGTTTCTCCAGTTTCACTTCCATCTCCTTTCCATCTCTTCTGATCTTTACATTAATGGCGTTCTGCATATTTTCAACTCTGTTAAGGAAGTAGTGGCAGGCACCGCCTTTGTCCAGATTATCCAGATTGACATTGTTGATGCTGATAATAGAATCCCCGACTTTCAGTGGAAAATTTTCTTCCTGGAAGACAAAAGCAACTGTCGGTTTTTCTTCTATAAAACGGTACCCGAAACCGAAAGACTCCAGTTTGGCAGGTTCGTTTCTGATTTGTTTCATGTAGATCTTGTTTCCGGACCAGTCGAGGAGGAAAATGAAGTTTTTAAAGAAATCATTTCCGATAAGGCTTGCATTTCCTGTCGCTACAATTTCATTCAAAAAGCTTTTATTTCCCAATGACAGGGTTTCGGTTCTGAAAATATGTCCCGGCGCGGGTTTTCCGGCCCCATAAGCCCCGACAGAGCTCGTTCCGTAGACTTCTATACTCTTGAGTGCTTTTTCGGCGTCATAAACGTTGTCTGTAATCTTCAGCCTTCCTGAAAATCCGGTATCAAAAGTGACATCTACTTTTTTCCCCTGCAGAATGGTTTCTACCACCGGGGTTTTCTGTGCTCTTGGGCTGAAAGGAATGACAATATCATAGTCATCAGGGTTAAATTGAGTCAGATCTGTAGAAGCTTCCAGTGAGTTTTCTGAATAGTTGACCTTCCAGAACAGTTTCGCCATTTGATTCGCTCCGAGGATTCCGTCTATTTTAAAGCAGCTCAGCTCAGAAACACTGAAATCCATAACCACCACCCCTACATCTTTGAAAACCGCTTTGTCAACAATCATTTCCGGCAGAACCGTAAAAATCTGATCATGCTTATTCTTCTGCGAATCCTTTACGGTACTTCTATGTTTTTTCTCCAGTCCCAGCTCGGTATACACAGCAGTAGAAATTACCGTTGGCGCTCCGGTATCAAATAAAAAGTTATAGGATTTCCCATTAATGCTGACCTGCACAAAAGGCAGATCATTGGCAAATCTCATATTAATTTTTTCAACTGGATTCTGCAGCTGTACTTCCCCACCTTTAAAGAATTTCTTCCCCTGAGCGGAAAGGCTTGTTGCGGAGAGAATAAGAAGGGTGTAGAGGATTTTTTTCATGTGGATAATTTACACGAAAATAAACTATTTTTCCAAATTCTCATAGAAGGTCTTTATAAAACCTTAGCCATTTAAATACTCATAAACTGATGCTATAGCAGCACTTTTAACTAATCTAGCCCTTTTATCTCCAACATAATAAGCTGATTTTAAATTTGCTTCCGAAGTATTTAATATATCTTTTATTGTAAAAATATTAATACTTTCCAAAGTTTGTTTAATCCATGGAGTTAAATCAAGAACATAAATTGATTTACTTAATTCTTTATCTAAAATTTCTGACAGATCATTTTCCTCAAAATCCGGTATTACATCGGTTAGATCTCTAAAATTAGAATTATTCATTCCAAATTCAGTCATTCTTTTAAGAGTAATATTTCGAGCCATCTGTAGCGATGAACTTGATGGGGTAGATTCAAGGGAAAAGATACACCCAAGATTTATTAGAAGCCTTGTACCGATCTCAGAACTACCAGCTTTAATTCCTTTACTATTTTCTTGGATAATACCTGTGTATTCTAAAAGCCTTAACGCTTCTTTAACAGTTTGAGGAGCATCTTTATGAATCCAAACAAAACAAGTAGTCTGTCTATCACTATCCATATAAGATATATTTTTCTTTTGAATTTCGGGTAAAACAATATTTTCAATAAATTTTCGTCCCCAATCTATTAGACCTTTATGTCCTGGGTATTTTTCACTTAGATTTGTATGTTCTGACAATAATTCAACCCTATAAAATTCTCTTATAATTTCATTAACTTGGGTTGAATTCAACTTTGGAGCTCTGGCAATTGTTTTTAATAAAAATCTTGGATTACCAGAAGCTGCATAGGCTAGAATTTCAAAGTTATTTTTATTTTTTGAAATTTCATTAAGTAATTTACTATCGGCATCAGATTGTTTTTCAACAATCTCACGCATATTAATAATATAAGTTGATGAAAATATATCCCTATTAACATTTATAAAAGTCGCATCTTGTGCTGCTTGAAATATTTCTCCATATGAAGTCACGCCAGGATAAACAGCCGCATTACAAGATAGATAAGGAGTTCTTAGATCCCTAAAAAGTGTAAAAAATTGCCTTTGCTGTTCTGGTCTAAAAATATGCGCAGCTTCATCAATTAATAAAACAATACGCTTTATATCCAAATCTTCACAAATTTCTTGAATTGCATCTTTAAAATCATCAATAGAAGGTATAAAATCATAATTTATTGTTATCTCAGAATTCTTCCAAGAACTCTCATATTCGTTTTTAATATTTTCAATTCTAAGATTATTTTCTGAGTATTCTCCCCCACTTAAAACATTAATTGATGTTGATAAGTTAACTAATAATCCTTTTTTTCTTAATTGGCGTATAATTTTAGAACAAATAAGAGCCAACATCCAATGAAAAAACTGATCTTCATCTGGAGAGTGAATCAAAGAACTTTTATTAAATGTTAAATAAACAGGCAAAATTTTATCTGCATTAAAATTTTTGTTTAGTTCTTCTTCAGCTACTTTCATAAGAAATGATTTTCCTACACCGCGACTGCCTACCAAAATTGTAGGAGTAATAGATTTTAGCTTATCAATGATTTCCCTATCCTGTTTGGTTTCAACAAACAATTTTAAAATATCTTCATTTGGTATATCTTCAGTTCTAAAAAGTAAATCTGACATAATTATTGATTTATATATTGAATTATTGGATAAATTGATTTAAACTCTTCTGAAATAGAAAACTCAATATGTTCATGTTCTTCTTTTTTTAAATCTCTCAAATATTTTAAACACATGGAAAATAAAACGATTCTTTTTATTACACTTGCTAAATTATTCCACTCTGTAAATAATTCTTCAGAATATTCTAGTACATTTGGAATCTTACTTATTACAGTTTGATTTCCATGTACATATTCTGAACACTCTCTATATACTTTTTGGGTTATCGCTTTAAAATGAGAAATTTCCGAATTCAACTCAGGAAAAAAAGCCTTGCAAAATTTATTAGAAAAAATTCCATTTTCCGTATCCATAAGCTCTGACCAATATGTATCTCTTTCACCAATTTTCCATAAATTTAATTCGATTTCTTTAGCCGAAAACATTATTGCAATTAATGTTCTTTCTAGAAAAAATCTTAATCCCATAAAAGCCTGTTGGTATAGTCCTAATGAACAACTTAATAATGAAATTTGATATTCTTTTATAGCATTTTTTAATATATTAATTTCAGGTTTGTCTTTTAATATATTTAGCCAATTATCAAAATCAGATAAAAAGCTATAATTGCTATTGAATGTCTCTAGGTCTTCATTTGCTAGGCTTTTTTCTAGTATTTTTGTAACTGTTATTCCTGCTTCTTTGTAATATTCTATTGTGGTCATTGTAAGTTCATAAATAGATTCTTAATAATTTTAAATTTATTAATTTACATCTACAAAAAATTACGGTTATCCGTATTTCCACGGAATTTCCCACAAAAAAAGCCATCCTCACGGACGGCTTTTAATATTTTAAATTCTCAATTACTGTACTTTTACAAGCTCAACATCGAAAACTAACCAGGCATTTGGTGGAATAACACCTCCTGCTCCTCTTTCTCCGTAAGCCATTGCCGGTGGGATCAATAAGGTAGCGGTTTCGCCTTCTTTAAGCAACAGGATACCTTCATCCCATCCTTTGATTACTCTTCCCATTCCGATTGGAATTTCGATAGGTTCGTTTCTTTTGAATGAAGAGTCGAATTCTGTACCGTCGATTAATTTACCTGCATAGTGTACAGATACATTATCACCGGATTTAGGAGCTTTTGCACCTGCAACCGCTTTTGTGATCTTGTAATATAATCCAGATTCAGTTTTCTGCATTCCAGCTTTAAGGTTTTCAACCATTTTCTCCTGGTTCGCTTTGAATTCTTCTTCTTTTTTCTTTTTTTCAGCTTCTTCTTTAGCGATATAAGCTTTGTTGTTTTCTGCGATTTTAGCTTTTCCTTCCGTGAAAGTTTTTGCTGCATCGTAGTTTTTGTAAGCATCACCTTTTCCGAAAACAGAAACTTTCTCTAAAACGATATCTGTTTTAGGCTTATCCTGAGCTCCTTTTTCAACGTTAGCGATAGCATCGATTACATCGTTACCTTTTACCACTTTTCCGAAGATCGTGTGTCTTCCGTCTAACCAAGGTGTAGCTACTTCAGTGATGAAAAACTGAGAACCGTTCGTGTTAGGTCCTGAATTCGCCATAGAAAGGATTCCTTTTCCTGTATGCTTAAGGTCGTTTTTCTCGTCCTCGAATTTATATCCAGGATCTCCCATTCCTGTTCCCTGAGGATCACCTCCCTGGATCATGAAATCTTTGATCACTCTGTGGAAAATAGTTCCGTCATAGTAAGGAACGCCTTTCGCTTTAGCTTTGTTATCTATTTTTCCTTCTGCAAGTCCAATAAAGTTGGCTACAGTTACCGGTGCTTTTTTGTCTTCGAACTGCACAATCAGGTTTCCTTTAGAAGTCTGAAGATTTGCGTAAAGTCCGTCATGAAGACCTTCGTAAGTTTCTTTGTCTACGTTCATTTTTTTATAGATTGGGGTACAACTCATCAGCGAAATACTTGCCGCTGCCAGAATTATATTCTTGTTAAACAATTTCATTATTTATAGAGCTTTTAATTTTATGATTAATGGTATATCGTTGTCTATATTCTTTTCGTCTCCAAAGGTTCCATAGGCCAGTGAAGAAGGCACCAAAAGCGTTACTTCCTCTCCATCATGCATAAAACGCAAAGCATTCTCTACCGCTTTCAGTTCATCAAAATGCCCGAATCTGGCATCTCTTCTTTCAAAAGGTTTGTCGTAGATCTTGGTTTCATCAAAATCGTACAGATCATAAGCATAAGAAATCGGAGTGTCGTCTGCCCTTCTTTCCCGCTTATCAAAACCTTCAACACTTACCCAGTAATTAAGCTGTGTAGGATAATACTTTACAGACTGACCACTGATCCAATCCTGAATCTGGCCGCGTTCTATGGTATTGAGATTCCTCATTCTTTCTCTGGAAACATCCAGATCCTTCTGGCTTAATACTCCGCCCACCGGAGGGTGCGCCGTGGGTGCATTCCGGTTACAGCTTAGCAGACTTACTGCTGAAATGAAGAGTAATTTTTTCATAAACTTTTGCGAAAATACGGATTTCGGGGAAATATTGTTCCATTGGTTTTAAAATATTTTGGAGAAAATGATGAAGTATTTCAGTGGGATGGGATTATTGGAAATTTAAAGATTAAAAAAATTCAAGGATTTAAAAACTCTAACCGTAATTTTTTTTCGAAACACTTAAGTTCATTTGAAAATTTATGCTTTTTATGGTAAAAAATAATCTCCCGCAGATTTCTCAGATGACACAGATCTTTTTATTTCTGAAAAACTTGAACCATTAAGGGATTTTAAAGGTTAAGAATATTAATCTCAGCTTCGCTTGAAGATAAGTTTACTACAAACGAAAATCAGAGATATTCAAAAAACTTATGTGGTCTTTGAATGATACATGAATTTTGGCTTTAATAAAACTTAAGTGTAAAAAAACTTTTGGCTCTTTTGTGGTTAAAAAATCTCACGCAGATTTCTCAGATGACACAGATCTTTTTATTTCTGAAAGGCTTGAACCATTAAGGGATTTTAAAGGTTAAGAATATTAATCTCAGCTTCGCTTGAAGATAAGTTTAAAACAAACGAAATCAGAGATATTCAAAAAACTTATGTGGTCTTTATACTGCATAAATTTTGGCTTTAAATAAAATTAAATGTTAAAAAACTTTTGACGCTTTTGTGGTTAAAAAATCTCCCGCAGATTTCTCAGATGACACAGATCTTTTTATTTCTGAAAAACTTGAACCATTAAGGGATTTTAAGGGGTTAAGAAGTATTAAGGTGAGCTTCGCTTGAAGGTAAGTTTAAAACTAACGAAAATCAGAGATATTCAAAAAACTTATGTGGTCTTTAATGATACATGAATTCTGGCTTTAATAAAGCTAAAGTGTTTAAAAACTTTTGTTCCTTTTGTGGTTGAAATTTTATTGACCACTGATTACACGGATTTTCACAGATTTTTATTAAACAAAAAATCACCCCGTAAAGAGGTGATCATATATTTAGTTGTAGTCTTATTGAATGGTTACTTTAATCATCTGTGGAAGGGATGGAAGTGTATTGAACGGGTTCGGGTTGGCAAGCTGCTGTACCGGCTGGCTTTCAGCCTCAGCCGGCTCCGATCCCAAATGTGCTCCGGGAAAAGAACTCTGTAAGGTTCCATTATCAAAAAGTCCCATAATGGAAGAGATGTCTCCCCTTGTTGCACCGTCTACCCCATTATTGGTTGTAGCAGCAAACCAGTCATTGGATTCTGCATACATCGTTACGAGTGCAATACGGTCTCCTTTGTTTGCCGATAGGGCTTGTGAAGCTTTACCACCATTATTGCCGTTTATACGGGGCTTTAATACATTTGTTGAAGGGTCTTTAAGAACATATACCTGCTTTACGCCCGGTTTTGTTTTAAGAAAAGCAGCCAGGATATCCGGATTTCCCTGTTGGGATAATTCTTTTAAACCTTGTCCACGGTCATTTTCGCCGGTCTTAAAAATAGGGTTCTCATTGCCGCTGTATACTACGACCAGCACGGGTGAAAATGCAGAATTCGGGCCGGTAATACCGGTAAGATACTGGGTTAAAGGCGTTGTTTTACCGGTTTCAGCAAGATCTGTCAACCCGTTAGCTGATGGTTTACCCGGTGAAAAGATGGGATCTTCCTTTAAAATTGTGCTTCCGGAACTGTGGGAAACGGTCCATACTCCTGGACTGATTGGGGTTTCATTGGCTGTACCGCCCGAAGTATTGGTTAATTTTAGGGTAAATTTGGTTCCGCCTTCATGGGTAATTTCTGCTTTCAATAGTTGTGAAGCAGGAACGGATACTACAATTTCTGCGATATTTAGTGCCGGGGATTCTGCTTCGCCAGGATGAGTAACAGTAGGTCCCGGATTTTCATTCTTACGTGTTCCGTTATCCCAAAGTCTGATTTGTGAAGATACATCGCCTGTTACGGGATCACCGTTATTCTGATACAGTTTTATTCCCGGATTGGCGGGAGCGAAAAACAAGTCGTTACTGTTTGCATACATGGCTGCAAAGCTTATCGCCTGGCCTTTTCCTGCGTAGAAGGAGAAAGAAGCTGATTCACCCGGCTCAAGGACAGGGGTAGACCCTGAGTTCTCAAAAGTTCCGAACTGCGTCAGCGGTTTGCTTTCAATGACATTTTCTACCGTAATTACAGCAGACTCACTGATCACAAGATCCGAATCCTCATCCTTACTGCATGAATTAACAGCCAGAACACTGATGAGGGAAAGCAGGCCAAGAGGTAATTTGAACTTCACGAATTGCATATATTTTAAATTTTCTGAAAAATTACCAATATTTAACGAGAAAATAAAAAAACCGGCAGAATAAATTTCTGCCGGCCTGTTTATTGAATCAAATAATGTTTAAATTAAACAGTCTCCAAAACATCTTTTTCAACCACAACTCTCCATCCGAACGGATCTTCGCTAAGGTTGGTCTGAAGATCTACCAGATCCTTTTTAAGGATAGCTGCATAGCTTTCTTCGTCTGATAATTTTGGAAGAGCCAGTTTCACGCCTTCATATCCTAAAGCCTGGAATATGGTCGTTACAACAGCTGTTCCTACGCCCCAAACTTCTTTCAGAGTTCCGTTTTTCTGAGCTTCAATCACAGTCTTCACTGCTACAGGCTCAATTTTAACCTCTATTCCTCTTTTCTTGGCAAGCTGGATGAAGCTGTCTCTGGTAACTCCGTCAAGGATTTTCTCAGAGGTAGGCGGCGTATAAATCGTATCGTTAATTCTTACAAATACGTTCATTGTTCCACTTTCTTCAAAATATTCGTGGGTAGCATCATCCGTCCAGATGATCTGTTCATATCCTTCTTCAATGGCAAGCTGTGTAGGATAGAAAGAAGCCGCATAGTTTCCTGCTGCCTTTGCAGAACCTACTCCTCCGCTTGCTGCTCTTGAATAATGATCTGAAATTTTTACAGAAACAGGTTCTGAATAGTAGCTTTTCGCTGGTGTCGCCACGATAGCGAACATATATTTATTAGCAACTCTTGCTTTCAGAGCTTCCTCTGTAGCAAAAATCAATGGTCTGATATACAATGACATTCCTTCTCCCTGCGGGATCCAGTTTCTGTCCATATCCACCAATGCCTTTAATCCGTCCAAAAATATTTCCTCAGTCACTTCAGGCATAGCCAGACGCGCTGCAGATTTATTGATACGTTCAAAATTCTTTTCCGGCCTGAAAAGGAAAACCTGTCCGTCTTTATCTTTATAAGCTTTCATACCTTCAAAACAAGCCTGTCCATAATTCACACCCATCATAGCTGGTGTAAAAGGTATAGGACCATAAGGAACCAATTTAACATCACCCCATTTTCCATTTTCATACTCACATATCACCATATGGTCTATAAAAGTACTTCCAAATGAAAAATTGTTCGGATCAAAGTCCGAAAGTCTGGAGTTTTCAGTTTTTTGAATTATCATTTTTTAAAATTTTTACGATGTTCTACAAATTTAACATAATTTTCTAAATATAAAAATTTTAGAGTAAATTTGACAAAAAAATAGCTTGAAAAGAGAAATTAAGACCACAAACGACGGTAGTAAAACATTATATATCAATGATTTAAATGAAAACTACCATTCTCATCACGGAGCGCTGCAGGAAGCAGAACACGTGTTTATCAAAAACGGACTAAATCAGATAAATGATTACGAAATTAATATTTTAGAACTCGGTTTTGGAACAGGTTTGAATGTTTTGGTGACAATTAATGAATATTTAAAAACTGACAAAAATCATGTCATCAATTACTTTTCCCTAGAAAAATACCCGATAAATGAATCCGAAATTAATGATCTCGCCTACTTTGAGCATTTTGATAACCCGGAATTCAAAAATATTTATCAAAAAATTCATCAGGCTGAATGGGGAAAATCCACTGAAATCATTACTGGTTTTAATTTAAAAAAGATCGAATGTGACTTCTTTGACCTGAAAACCATAGACTTACCTAAAATCAACCTTGTTTATTACGACTGCTTCGGGGCAAGGGTACAGCCGGACCTTTGGGAAAAACCACTATTTGAAATGGTTTCCGACAAAATGTCCGTTAACGGATTGTTAACAACCTACTCTTCCAAAGGCAGTGTCAGAAGAATCCTTCAGGAACTTCATTTTAAAGTGGAAAAAATGCAGGGCCCTCCGGGAAAAAGAGAGATGATTAACGCCATAAAAATGGAAGATCAGGAAAATCCTGAAAGCTAAGAAATGAAAGCCGGCCTATGGAGCCAATAGACAAATTTGTAGATTCCTGTATTGGCCCTTTCCCCATATTTCCTTATTTTAGCTATACAAAATAGTACATATGATTGATAAGATCAACATTAGAGTATATGCGTGTGCAGTAAAAGATAAAAAAGTACTGACGCTGTTTGAAGAATATGCAGGTGAACCTTTAATGAAATTTCCGGGAGGAGGTCTGGAGTTCGGTGAAGGACTTCTGGAATGCCTCCACCGCGAATTTGATGAGGAGCTGAATGTAAAAATTGAAGTGGTGGAGCATTTTTATACGCAGGAAGATTTCCTGGTTTCGCGTTTCAGAGAAAATGAACAGCTGCTTACCATATATTATATAGTAAATATTACCACCGAAGAAGATTTCCTTATCCTTGATCCGTGTATTGAGAAAACAGAATGGATTGAGATCGACAGGCCGGACAATCCTTTTCCGCTTCCGGTAGATAAAATTGTCTTTGATAAATTAAAAGAAAAATTCCTGTAAGTAGCTTACAGGAATTTTTATATTTATTTTCTGACCTTAAAATCACCAGCTCCGGGATAAGGCTGCAGGTATCCGGAATTCCAGTTGGACTGCAGCAACGATTCGATGAACTCGTCTGTTCTGTTCTTATGCGGGTTGTACTGGTCTTTCAGATCGATATCTGCCATTTTTCCTTTTACATTCCACCAGAAAGCGCTCCATCCGCCTCTCATTTCTTTAATGATCTCATACACATTCTTTCCGGTAGCCCTGTTCATAAGCTTGGCGAAAACCTGGCCTTCAGTTGTGGTAAGATCTCTAAGCTGTTTTTCGTATTGATCAGCCAGCATATTCTGTCTCTCTTTTACGAATTTTCTTTTGGCTTTGCTGTCCATATCGGTCATATCAGCCTGGATATCTCTGTACTGCTGGAGTGCCGTGACAAAGAGCGGATATACCCTGTTCAGCTTTTTATTAAGGAAATAATAGTAATTTTTGTCCAGCTGATTATTAAACCGCGGTTTATTGACCAGAACCAGCTCATCCAGTACTACTACGGGCTCACCGTTAATTTCATAAACCTTTACCTTCTGACGCTCGTCATAATAGTACTTATTTCCAAACTCATCAGTTTTTAAAGATTCAGCGGGATATTGATCGAGGGGTTTTGCAACAATAGAATCCTTCTGACCAAAAACACTGACTCCAAAAAAGAAGATAAAAAGGCAGACAATCTTACTAAAATTCATTATTTTTACACTTATAATAACAAAAATTACACGCAAAAATCATTCCCTTTTATGAAATTTGAAAAGAAATCTTTGAAATTTTTAGAAAAATACTTAAACACTTCTTCACCAACCGGTTACGAGCATAAAGGCCAGGAAATCTGGATGGATTACATCAGACCTTATGTAGACAAAATAGAAGTAGATCATTACGGAACTTGCTATGGGATAATCAATCCCGAGGCTGAATTTAAAGTAGTGATTGAAGCCCACGCCGATGAGATCTCCTGGTATGTAAATTATATTACAGACGACGGATTGATCTATGTAATCAGAAACGGAGGCTCCGATCAGACGATTGCGCCTTCAAAAGTTGTTCATATCCACGGTGAAAAAGGAATCGTGAAAGGCGTATTCGGATGGCCTGCCATTCATACAAGAGCCAACCAGAATGAACCTACCCCGAAAATTGAAAACATCTTCATCGACTGTGGGGCTGTTACCAAGAAAGAAGTAGAAGAAATGGGAATCTATGTAGGATGCATGATCACCTACCCGGATGAATTCTTCGAAATGAACGACAGGTATTTTGTCTGCAGAGCATTAGACAACAGAATCGGAGGCTTTATGATTGCAGAAGTGGCTAGGCTTTTAAAAGAAAATAAGAAAACAATTCCTTTCGGGCTTTATATTACCAATTCGGTACAGGAAGAAGTTGGATTGTATGGTGCAGATATGATTGCTGATACGATAAAACCTAATATCGCCATTGTAACAGATGTTACCCATGACACCACTACCCCGATGATCGAAAAGAAAAAAGAAGGTGACCAGAAATGTGGTGACGGACCTGTGGTTTTCTTTGCGCCAAGCATTCACCATACGATCAGAGAGCTTATTATTGATACGGCAAAAACCAAAAAGATTCCTTACCAGAGAGCTGCAGCCAGCAGATCTACAGGAACCGATACCGATGCTTTTGCCCACTCTAACGGCGGGGTGCCAAGTGCTTTAATTTCCTTACCTTTGCGCTATATGCATACCACAGTGGAAATGGTATCTAAAGAAGACGTAGGCAACGTAATCAAGCTGATCTACGAAACGCTTCTGAAGATTAAACCGGAGATGAAACTGAAGTATCACTAAGAGAGACAAAAAAGAACCAAGAGCCAAGAACCAAGATGTAAATAGGCAGCTATTTAATATCTCTCCTACTTTTAAATCTTGATTCTTGAATCTTGATTCTAAAATATCTATATAAAAGTAAAAATGAAAACGAAGCTTATTGCTCCTTCCCTTTTATCCGCAGACTTCGGGAATCTGCAAAGAGACATTGAAATGCTGAACAACTCCCAGGCAGACTGGTTCCACATTGATGTGATGGACGGGAGATTTGTACCCAACATTTCATTTGGTTTCCCTGTCATGAAAACCGTTCAGCAGCACGCCAAAAAGTTTGTTGATGTACATTTGATGATCGTAGAGCCTGACAAATATGTGGATGAATTCATCAATCATGGGGCAGATCTTATCTCAGTGCATTATGAAGCCTGTACCCACCTTCACAGAACGATTCATCACATTCAGAGCAGAGGGGCAAAGGCAGGTGTTGTTTTAAACCCGTCTACTCCCGTATTAATGCTTGAAGATATTATTGCGGATGTGGATCTTGTTCTTTTGATGAGTGTAAACCCTGGATTCGGGGGCCAGAAATTCATTGAGAATACCTACAAGAAGATTGCGGAAACCAAGGATCTTATCTTAAGCAATAACTCAACAGCGCTGATTGAAATTGACGGCGGTGTAAACCTTGATAACGCTTCAAAGCTTTTCGAGGCCGGAGCAGATGTTCTTGTCGCAGGAAATGCAGTGTTCTCTGCAGAAAATCCGGAAAGAACCATTGAGTTACTGAAAATCTAAAAAAGTTTCAAAACCTGTTTATACGAAAAGGCAGCCGGATAGGCTGCCTTTTCTCTTAAAAAAATTTGGTTATTAGTCTACCTGCTGAAAATTGAAACTCAGATCACCGCCATTATAGTCCTGTGAAATATTGGTTGGAAAAACCTGCGAAGAAGTTCCCATCCATCGATATTCCAAAAACTTGATATTTCCTGCTGTGATCGGATATGTTGCATTGGAGTTATCTGGTTTATTCTTTTTATACCAGTCATTCGAATTCATGGTAATCATGTATTTTTTGTCCTTTTCCAGAGCCAGTTCTTCAATTGCTTTCGTCAGTAAAGTATTGGATGTGGCTACATTCACTATTTCTGTTCTCAATACCGTTTTTGCTGTATAATCCCAGATTGTCACTTTTAAGCTGGAATTTACATCCGGCAGCTTCACCGTAATCGCATTGATTTTTCCTTTTACATTAGGGGAAAACACAAGGCCGAATTCATAGTTTCCGGAGTTTATAAAGTTGGTAACTGTTGTAAATCCTGCACTTTCATGGTATTTGTTTAAAGGATTCTCCTCAGCGTATACGATCGGTTCCCGAACAGCTTCATCATCATCTTTACTGCAGCTGGTTGTTAAGAATATTGAGTTCAGGGCAATTATTGCAAAAAGGCTTTTAAGAGATAAGAATCTTAAAGTCGAAAAAATTTCTAAATGTTTCATTGGTTTTAATTTTAATAATTTGATAGGACAAAGATTAAAATATCCAACACGTAAAGTATCAGGAAAAACACTCTTTCGAAACGAGGCATTGCACCTTTTTTTAAAAAAACACAAAGGCAGCCCTTGGGAGACTGCCTTTTCTTGCGGAATTTGAGCTTATATGGTTATTAGTTTTTTGTCGTAAGACTTTAATGCTTAAGATTCCCTTGTGCTATTACTGATGTAAAATTCCAAATAAATCAGATACAATACATCCGTAGAAATACTGAATTTATGATTAAGTATTTCTACGTAATCCCGGAATTATTCAGACTGAAAACTGCTCCAGATGCACGCACAGACCACTAAAGCAATGCTGATCACAGAAAATACAGTTCTGATGTTGTTTAAAAAATTCCACCGGTTCTCAAAACGCTCACGCATCTGCTTAACCGCTTCCTCAGTTGCTCCGCTGATATCAAACTGATCAAGCATATCATTTAGAGGAACATTTCCCACAATCGTCACCCCAAAAACACCAATCAGATAAGCCGCCGATGCCAGCAGCAGAAAGAGAAAAACAGGCTGCTCCCCTCTGAACAGAAAAGTGGTTACCGGAAGCAAAACCGCTGTTCCCATAAAGCTGATAAAGAATATGGGATTGAGAATTTCCCGGTTGATGCTCTGCATGGATTTTAAATATTCCGTGTTGGAAAGTTTGCCCAACCCAAGGACTACAGAGCATGAATAGGCATAAAAAAGCCCGGCGATCAAAGCCGTCAGCACGGCCGTAATGAGTAAAAGTACCGTTGTCATTTTCATATATTTTGATTTGTGATAGAGCGCAGGAAAAATCCTAGTAAGGATTCCATTTCTTAATGATCTGCTGAGCAGTAGTGATCATTTCTTCATCCCAGTTCTCGGGTTTGAAATAATGAAAGTCCTGATCTTTTACAGATTGACTGCTTCTTTCCTCAAAAAGCAGTTGGGTAAGTTTCGTCTGTTCATCAAACAGCAAGAGATCTTCAACAGGTTTTACATGGGCTCCCTCTTCTTTTTTGTTCCAGATGTTCTCTTGTCCGGAAGAATTTCCGGCAGCATCTGCAATTTCCTTCACCCGTTTGAAATCATCAAAAAAAATCTGTTGGTCAGTTTCTGTGTTTAAGGTATGTCCCAGTCTTTCAATAATAGCATATTCAAGGTTTTCACATTGGGATAAAACTTCCGGCAGGATCTCAAATACCGCCTCCGGAATACGGTCATCATGGGTATCTCTTCTCACCGGTTTCTTTCCATAGGCACTTTCCTGCCAGCTTCCTCCGGACAGATGAATTTCTTTTACCTTTTCCAGCGGATACATATTGATTATTTCCCGCATATCAATTTCAAAATTACAGGACTGGCAGTAGATATTATGAAGATCGAGAATAAGAAAACCGTCGATATCCTCTACAAGCTGACTGAGAAACGCTCCCTGCTCTTTCACATCATCTACAGAGAATGAAAATGCAAGATTTTCTACGCCAACGGGTATTTCTACTGCATCCTGAAGTCTCCGGAGCCTGTCTTTTCCTATCTGAAGAATTTTGGGATGAAGCGGAACAGGCAATGGAACGCCCTGATGAAAATTTTCGGTATTCATGAAACCGAAATGTTCGGTAATGTGATTGTATTTTCTGAGCTGAAGCTCTTTTTTAAGTTTTTCAAGCCAGATTTCCTGTCTTTCCGTCCATCTGGCGTCAAAGAGAGAATAATAAACGCCGTGACCAAGAAGCCTGCCGTTTTCTGCATAGAAATCAAGAAGTCCGGAAAGCCACTCAGGTTCTTCCGAATCAAAAAGTGTATCAAAAGACCACTCCAAAACATCTACAGAATTATTTTGCAGAACAGGAAGTATGGCCGAAACAAACTCAGGTTCGGGCATCATGGAGAGTCCCAGCAGCGGCTTTTTCATATTTTAACCCATTCCACAGGCCGGACAGCCCCCGCCAAGCTTAAGAATTGTATCTTTTTTAGGGACAAATTTGGTGTGAGCCGTATCTTTAGATCTTACAGGCTCTGCCTTTTTTATTTTTTTTACAGGCTTCTTTACTTTCTTTACAGGCTTTGTAGTCTGTGCAGATACACTTACAGCCAATAAACTAGCCATTACTAATGCTGGAATTTTCATAACATTTCTTTTCATGGAACTTACAAGAAGTATTCCATTTATAGTTCTGATAAAAATACAATATTTTGCTGTATAACATTTTATAATAAAAAGTTTTTCATTAATATTTTTAACATCAGCTATAAGATTTACTGGTCTTATCTGAAAATTCAGTCTTGTTTATTTATATTTAACCTTAAAATAAAATAAGCAATGAAAAACAGGTTGAGCAAAGCCATTTTCTTAGGATTAATGCTCGCAGCATCCGGCATTAACGCCCAGACAAAAGCGGAGGAACATAAAAAAATGGAATGGTTCAAGAATGCCAAACTGGGAATTTTTATCCACTGGGGAATTTACTCTGTTGACGGCATCTCTGAATCCTGGGCGTTCTTCAACAATTACATCAACCACGAAAATTATATGAAACAGCTGAACGGGTTTTCAGCCTCAAAATATCAACCAGATCAATGGACGCAGCTCATCAAAGACTCCGGCGCTCAATATGCCGTGATTACCACCAAACATCATGACGGCGTTTCACTTTGGAATTCAAAAGCCGAAAAGGCGGTTACGATTCCTGCCAATTCATCAGCTAAAAAAGATGTTCTGACGCCATTTGTGACAAGCCTGAAAAAAACGGGATTGAAAACGGGACTGTATTTTTCACTTCCGGACTGGAGCCATCCGTACTATGACATCAATACCCGCACAAAAAAAAGGTATGAAATAAAAAATGATCCGAAACGCTGGCTGCAATTCGTCAATTATTATCAGACCCAGTTGAACGAACTGTCTGCTCAATATCATCCCGATCTTTTATGGTTTGATGGCGACTGGGAGCACACTTCAGAAGAATGGCAGGCCCCGCAGACCTTAAGCCTTCTGAAAAAATATAATCCTGATATTATCATCAATTCAAGACTTACTAATCATGGGGATTATGAAACACCCGAACAGGGAATTCCTGTAGTAAGCCCGCAGAGCCCTTATTGGGAACTTTGCTATACCATGAATGATTCCTGGGGTTATCAACCGTATGACAGTCACTACAAAACCCCCAATATGATCATCAGAACGCTGGCAGATGTCATCAGCATGGGAGGAAATCTCCTTCTCGATATTGGACCCAAATCTGATGGAACCATTGATGAAAAGCAGGTTGAAATCTTAAAAAGCCTTGGAAGATGGACTTCTAAAAACAAAAAAGCGATCTACGGAACCAATCGTGGAATTCCTTTTGAAAATTTTAAAGGAAAATCTTCTTTTTCCGAAACAAAAAAATCAATTTTTCTTTATCTTGAAGAAGCTAAAGATTTCGTTAAGGTATACGGTCTCGGAACCCAGCCCGAAGCAGTGAAAATTGTCGGTGATGAAAAGGCTAAAGTGAATTTCAGCTTTAATAATGAAAACACAATGACCATCAACTTATCAAACGTGAAATTCGATCAGGATGTTACCGTAGCAGAACTTATTTTTAAAGATACTCCTGCTCTGCTTTCCAATTTTAAAAGTGATTCCCGTCCGCTTCCTGAAATTCTTGAAGACAAAAACTCAAAAATGGCCGTTTATGATCTGGCTGCTGCTCTTCACAAAGGAAATAATCTGCTTGACCGCTCAGGACTTACAAGTGACGGACAGGATATGAAGATTTCCAAAACCGCCAAAACAAATCCGGAAACCCTGACATGGATCGGCAAGCATGCAGAAGCGCTTTATGAAACCGGGAAAGGTCTTCCTGAAGGTCATTATTCAGGAATGAGTGCCCTATCCAAAGACAGGCAGACCGTTTATCTCTTTGTGGAAGGCACTCCGAGCGGCCCCATCGCGTTAAAAGGAATAAAAAATAATATTGCGAGAATAAGAATTACGGGTGACGGATCTATGATCAATCACAAAATTTACAATAAACTGTACTGGAGCGAGACGCCTGGAATTATATACATAGACCTCCCGAAAGAAAGACTTGATAACAATATGACAGTCGTTGCCGTTTTACTGGACAAACCTGTTGAATTGCACAGGGAAAAGGTAAATGCCATTCAAAATAATCTGTAAGTCTATAATTTTCAGACAATTTGGCACAAAAAAACCAGAGAAACATCTCTGGTTTTTATATTTTAAGGTAGTTTTTCTTAGAAAATCTCTCTTCCTGAAAAATGGAACTGAGCCTCGATAAGAGCGTTCTCGTCAGAATCTGAACCGTGAACTGCATTTTCACCGATGCTTCTTGCAAACATCTTTCTGATCGTACCTTCTGCAGCATCTGCAGGATTTGTAGAACCGATCAATGTTCTGAAGTCTTCTACCGCATTGTCTTTTTCTAAAACAGCAGCAACGATTGGACCTGAACTCATGAATTCTACCAACTCACCGTAAAATGGTCTTTCAGCATGTACTTCATAGAATTTTTTAGCATCAGCTACCGTAAGCTGAGTTAATTTCAAAGCTTTGATCTTAAAACCTCCTTCTGCGATCTTACCTAATATAGCACCGATATGTCCGTCTGCTACAGCATCAGGCTTAATCATAGTGAATGTAATGTTAGACATAAATGTATATTTTTTAATGCCGCAAAATTACAAAAAATATCTTTGATTTTTATTTTAATTTTTTTTTAACATAAAAATAACTTTTATTAAGAAATGGAGAAAAAACTTTGGCACAGTAATTGTTAATTCTATTACGATTCTCATGTTTAATTTGAGTTTTCATGGTTATTAGTTTTTACCCAGCTTCGGCTGGGTTTTTTATTGGCAATAATTCATGAGTTATTTTGCGGATATGATAATTTTTAAAACCCAATAAAAGTATATTAATACATTATTGCTTCTATTTCAATCAATGAGATAATATTAATTTTTTGATATTTTTTCAAGGTCTGACTTTACATATTATATTGAACAGAAAAATCAGCCAATTATGGCAGAATAATGAAGGTAAAAAGTAGAGTTATTCAAAAAAACGGAAGTGTTTTCTCCGTGAGAAATTTTATTTCAAAAAAAAATTAACTTTTTATCCCGAGTCAGTAAAGAAATGACAGAAATAATTTATCCTGTCAAGATTCTCAACCTTGACAAGGATAATATTAAAATGGGAATATTTCTATTTCTGTGTAGCTTCTTCAGCCTCTTCCATCAATTTGATGTAGTTGGCATAGCGGGAATGCTGGATTTCTCCGGTTTCAAGAGCGTCTAGAACAGCACATTTCGGTTCATTGATATGAAGGCAGTTGTGAAATTTACATTCTTCCCTTTTCTTGAAAATCTCCGGAAAATAATGCTGAACCTCTTCTTTTTCAATGTCGATCATCGCAAATTCACGTACACCGGGTGTATCGATTACGTTTCCGCCAAAATCCCAGAAGTGCATCTGGGCAAAGGTAGTGGTATGTTTTCCTTTCAGATGGGTATCTGAAATTTCAGAAGTTTTTAAATTTAAACCAGGTTGCAACGCGTTCACCAATGTAGATTTTCCACATCCTGAATGCCCGAAGAACACGGATGTCTTATTTTGAAGAATCTCCCGAAGCTGATCGAAATTCAGTTGGGAATAGGATGAAATCTCCAAAGTTTCATAGCCGATTTCCTGATACAGGAATTCTATATCCTTCACGAGCTCTATTTCCTCTTCATTCAGAACATCTATTTTATTGAACAGAATCAGCGGAGTAATATTATAAGCTTCGCAGCATGCCAGAAATCTATCCAGGAAACCCAGAGAAGTTTCCGGGTGCTTCAGGGTAAAAATGAAACAGGCCAGATCAATATTGGAAGCAATGATGTGCGCCTCTTTTGAAAGGTTGACGGATTTTCTGATCAGATAATTGGTACGCGGTTCTATTTTAGTGATCCAGGCAATATCATCGGATTCCAGCTGAAATTCTACAAAATCTCCTACAGCAAGCGGATTGGTCAGCCTTGTTTTGATCAGTTTGAATTTACCACGAATCCTGGCTTCGAAAATTTTATCGGTTTCGAATTCCATGACCTGATACCAGCTGCCTGTAGATTTAATGATTTTTCCTTTCATAGATAATGTGGTGCAAATATAATGAATTAGGGCTTAGGGTTCAGGATATAGTTGAAAACAAATCATATAATTTTCCCCTTATCCGGATACCCTAAGCCCTTTTATTTATAGTCAAGACAGAAATTTAAAGATTTAGAGGATTGCTTCCCAACCCTTAAATCTTAATCTCTTAATCTGAAAACTTATCTTTCGATCATGATACTATTCTGTACTTCAATAGATTCTTCGTGGATCGCTTTGAAAACCTTCTCAATAAATTCCTGAGACATTCCGGTTTCTTTTGCTTTCTGTGTTGCGTATTCGGTGATCACTTTCCATCTTTCAGGCTGGAAGATCGCAATATCATTCTCTTTTTTCAGTTTACCGATCTTTTCAGAGATTTTCATCCTTTGAGAAAGAAGCTCAATCAGCTGGAAGTCGAGATCAGAGATCAGGGTTCTGTGTCTTCCCATTTCGTTATCAAAACCTGCCAGTCCTGAATTTCTTACTTTCAGATTTCCAATCAGTTCAGCCAGTACTTCAGGCGTAATCTGCTGTGATGCATCACTCCACGCTTCATCCGGATTACAGTGCGTTTCAATGATCGCTCCCTGGTATCCTACGTTCAATGCTTCCTGGGTAACATCCGCAAGACCCGTTCTGTTTCCGCAGATGTGAGAAGGATCTATCAGCATTGGGATATTGGGAAACTGGCTTTTGAAATCAAGAGCAATCTGCCAGTTCGGGTTATTTCTGTATTTTGTTTTCTGGTACGTTGAGAATCCTCTGTGAATTACTCCAAGGTTTTTAATATCCTGACCTAAAAGCCTTTCCAAAGCACCGATCCATAAAGCCAGATCCGGGTTTACCGGGTTTTTAACGAATACAGGTTTATCAGTTCCTCTTAAAGCCATTGCAATTTCCTGCACGGTGAAAGGGTTAACCGTTGAACGTGCTCCGATCCAAAGTACATCTACATCCGCTTCCAAAGCTGCAAATACGTGGTGGGCATTCGCTACCTCGGTAGCCGTCTTGAATCCGTATTCTTCTTTTACTTTTTTCAGCCAGTTCAGACCAATTACTCCTACTCCTTCAAAACCGTTCGGCTTGGTACGCGGCTTCCAGATTCCTGCACGGAAAATAGGAACCTGTGCATTGGTTTCTCTTATTCTTTTAGCGGTTTCAAGCATTTGTGCTTCACTTTCCGCGCTGCATGGCCCTGCGATCATTAAGGGTTGTGAAAGCTCATTGATCCACTCGTTTTTTACATCTTTTAAATTCATATTTTTAAATTTATTGTTTTTTTATTTTTGAGATTAACAGCAATAGTCCTTTCATTATAAAATTTACTTTATAATTCTTTTCAAAAAATGCCGTTCAAAATGGTTTAAAGGAATCAGGAAAATAAAAGGACTTTACTTCTCCTGTATTTTTTGGAAAGAAATTCAGTTAGTAGTACCAATAAAATCGATAATACGTTCTGAAATTTCTATAATAGAAAGCAGAAAAACTAAAATAACCGCTAAAGAAATTAGCGGGTACAAACTGAGACAGAGATGGGATCAAAGATTTTTCCACTGGGTCCTGAAACTTTTTGTTGTTTAGTTTAATCTGATTTGTTTTTGTCAAAAATCTAATTTTTGCACAAATCTTTGACAAAGATATAAAAAAACTTAATCTGACAAAAAAAAATTACGATAAATACAATACGTTATGTCAAATCAAATTTCATAAGATCGTCAAGATCTTTTAAAAGAGGGTTTTTTTCGATAAATTTTTCGAATACTTTTCTTTTGGTCATCACTTCAATTTTAAGGTTATCGAAATCACGCTGATAATCTATCTCAATAGCATGGTTGTGAACTTTGGTCCTGAAATGATTGAAAAATTCTCCTGCAATTTTGTCAAATTCAACTTTTGCAGAATCGGAAGGATATAAAACCTTAATGGTATTTTCTCCTGACTTGATCAGTTTGAATGCTTTCACCGCATTAAAGATGAAACTGTTTCTGGTCTGAAGCTGTTTAAGCATCAGATTCCATTCCATCTGCAGATCTGTTTCGGTAAAATGATTTTGTGGAAGGTTTTCCGCTTTTACGGCTACAGTTTCTTCTTTTACTTCTTTCTCTTCTTTATTCAGAAAAGAATTGATGCTGAAACCAGAGGAAATTCCCTGTCTGGATAAAGGTTTTGTAGTTTTTACAGAGGCTTCCTGAACGATGTCCGGCTGAACCGGCTTTTCTTCTTTTATCTCCTTTTTCTCAGGGGCTTTTTCAGGAATCTTTACTTCCTGCTTTTCACTGAGGAATGGAGCTAATATCAGGAACTTTTTTTTTTAGTATCACCTGAATTAGCTGTCAGGGAAGACAGCTGCATCAATGCAATTTCTACTGTAAGTCTTGGATTCTTGGAGTTCTTATAATTAATATCTGCATGGTTGCAGATTTCAATCCCGTCGATCAGCTGCTGGGCATTCCATTTCTGGCTTTGCTCCACGAATTTCACTTTGGTCCTCTCCCCGACTTCTATAAGCTCTATCGTTCTGGCGTTTTGAGCCATCATGAGATCTCTGAAGTGATTGCCTAATCCTGCTATAAAAATATGGGGGTCGAAGCCTTTTTTTACAATTTCACTGAAAGCAAAAAGTACTTCGGGGATTTTATTTTCTTTGGCCAGATCAACAATATTAAGGTACTGATCATAGTCAAGGATGTTGAGAACTTCAGCCGCTTTGGCCAGTGTAATATTTTTCTGGGAAAAGGTGGAGAGCCTGTCGAAAATAGATAGAGCATCTCTTAAGGCACCATCTGCTTTCTGGGCAATCAGATATAAAGCATCGTCTTCATACTGGATATTCTCCTTCTGAGCGATGTTTCTGAGATGTCCCTGAATATCTTCGATGGTAATTCTCTTGAAGTCATAAATCTGACATCTTGATAAAATAGTAGGAATTATTTTGTGCTTCTCTGTAGTCGCCAAAATAAAAATAGCGTGTGCCGGCGGTTCCTCAAGTGTTTTAAGGAAGGCATTGAAGGCTGCAGAAGACAGCATGTGCACCTCATCGATAATATAAACTTTATATTTACCTACCTGAGGCGCAAAGCGGACTTGGTCTATCAGTTCCCTGATATCATCCACGGAATTGTTGGACGCCGCATCCAGTTCATAGATGTTGTAGGCGAAGCCGTCTTCTGAAACAGAACCGTCCTTTTCATTGATCTTCCGGGCCAGAATTCTGGCACATGTGGTTTTACCCACACCCCTTGGACCACAGAAAAGTAAAGCCTGAGCCAACTGGTTTTCTCCAATGGCATGTTCCAGCGTATCCGTAATATGGGATTGCCCTACTACAGTGTCAAACTGCTGCGGGCGATATTTTCTTGCAGATACGATAAAATTTTCCATTGGTCAAAAATAAGAAATATAGTTTTAATCTGAAAATTAAAAGTTTTCAAATTATCCACAAAAACTTACTTTCGGTAAAATTGGAAAACTTTTAATCATTAATCTTTTTTCTGGTAAGCAAATTCTATAAGATCTACGATCGCTTTTTCGATCTCTGATCTTCCTGCATCCGTCTTCATATCAAGACCGCAGAATTCGCTAGCATTATAAGCTGGATAAAGGTTCAGGTAATACGCTCCGGAAACAATCAGGGCAATAATGGCTCTGAATCTTTTGGCACCATCTCCGAAATAAGGATCGGTAACATTCCCGAACAGGTCTGCACCCACCGCTTCTCTCTGCTCTACCAGTTTTCTAAGGATAGGCTTGCTTTCAGAAAGTTCCCAAAGAATAATTTTCTGAAGTTCCTTATTCTTTTTTAAACTTTCAAATTGCAGAAGAATTCCCTGAGTAAGTGCCTCCTTCCCTTTTCCGATCTGTACTTCCTCTTCAATATTCGGGCTGAATTTACTCCAGTAATCCTGAGACTTTATATACTCGTCAATAAGCTTATCCGTACTTCCAAAGTACTCATAGATAAGCTTTTTATCAAATCCGGCTACTGCGGCGATCTTACTTACTTTAAGACCTGAGTATCCTTTTACTCTCAAGATTTTACCAACTGCTGCGAGCAGTTTCTGCTTTGTTTTTTCTTTGTCCCTAATGGGGCCTTGCACTACTTTTCTAGGCATAATTTATTATTTTTTTGCAATATGCATTTTTTTATTTATATCATCAAATACATTGAGTGTTTTATCGAGATGTTCTCTCTCGTGTCTTGCGGTAACACTCATTCTGATGCGCGCGTCTTTTCTTGCTACTGCGGGGTACATAATAGGGTTGGTATAGACTCCTTTTTCTATCAATATCCTTCCGATATCCCACATTTTACTCTGATCCCCAATCTTCACCGGAATAATGGCAGAGCAGGTAATACCGGTATCCAGACCCATATCATCAAGACCTTTTTTGAAATAATTGATATTATTCCAAAGTCTTTCTCTCCAGATCGGTTCTTCGTCAATTAAATCGATAGCTTTTACTATTCCTGCGGAAGAAGGCGGCGCGGTTGCTGAGAAAATTTGTTGTCGGGACTGGAACTTAAGGAATGATGCTATTTTTTTATTGGCAATAACAAACCCTCCCAGGTTCCCAAAAGTCTTGCTAAATGTGCCCGTGATGAAATCTACTTTATCCAGCAGACCAGCCTGCTCCAGGGTTCCCCTTCCTGTTTCTCCCAAAATTCCTACTCCATGCACATCATCTACCATGAGATAAGCATTATACTTTTTCACCAGGTCATATATCTCATTAATGCGTGAAGTGTCACCATCCTGAGAATATACTCCATCTACAACAACAAGTTTCGTACGGTACGTATTTTCTGATATCTTCAAAATGTGTTCCAAAGCTTCCAAATTGTTGTGCGGAAATGTTTTTTTATTGGTAAAAGCACATCCTTCATGTACGCTGGCGTGTACAGCCATGTCTAAAATAGCAATATCTTCTTTCTGCATCAGGATCTGCAAAGTAGCGCTGTTAGCGGTATATCCGGTAGTATAAAGCACGGCTTCGTCCTCATTTCTTCCAAAAAAGCTGGCTATCTTTTTTTCCAATGCATTATGGTAATCAAAATATCCTCCGATAAGCGGTGTGGCTCCTGTTCCTGTTCCATATTTTGCAATTCCTTCAATAGCAGCCTCTTTTACTTTCGGGTGCTGTGTAAATCCTAAATAATCGCTGGAAACAAAGCTTACATATTCCTTATTCTCGTTGGCAATATTGATATTTAAAGTGGCATTGCTTCCCGAGGTGTTTCGCAGTCTGTAATTCATGTGTCCTCTGGCTTTCATATGATCGAGGAACTCATAAAAATAGTCTGCTCTTTGAGCAATATCATAGTCCGGAATATTCTCAAAGTCCTTAAATGTTGCTGTTGTAAAATCGATACTCATCCTTAATGTTGTGTGTTAATGTTAGTTGTTAATGTTAGTGTTTAGTTGTTTGAATAAACAAATATATGATTATTTGGAGTTTGCAAAATCTTCCTGTTATATTAAAATATTATCCATCAAATAATACATTTGTCTTATGATCTGCTAATCAAATTGCTTTACTTATCAATACATCTAATTACCGGTTTTGATAATTAATTAGTTTTTAACTGAACCTAAATTTAACAAAAAAAAGACAGTAATAAATCACTATCCCTAAATAAATCACAAAAAAAATCAAATGTTTTTACAATTGCCTCATTACTAAAATATTATTTTTTATTCTTAAAGTTTTTCTAAAATTTTTAAACAGAAAAAGAGGAGTTAAATCAATTTATTTCACAAAAAAAAGATGATCTTCCCATGTTTTTATGCTTCAGATCTGCTGACCTTCCTGAATGCTCCGGGTGTAAGCCCTGTCATTTTTTTAAAGAACTTTGAAAAATTGGATGGATCATAAGTAAATATCCTGGCAATTTCAGCTATAGACAGCTCGGAATTTTGGATCATGTTTTTGGCTTCGGAGATAATTTTCTGATCATAAAAATAGCATGGATGCTGTCCTTTCTCTTTTTTTATGGTATCTGTAAGGTGGGTGTGGGAAACTGCAAGATGCCCCGCAATTTCATTAAGTTCCATAAATTCGGGAACTGCGCCGGAAAGTACTTCGCTGATATGTTTTTCAAGAAAATCAAAATACTGCTGGGTGATCTCTTCGCTTCTTTTCATTGCATTATCATCATTCGTTATAGTAAAATTTTAATCTATAAATTTAAAGATAAGAATAAAAATAACGTGGTGAACTTTTCGGATGCTTCAAAAGAAGGGAAGATGGAAGCGGGAAGCTGGAGGTTACTATTGGGGGCAAATATTACACAGTTCCCTTTCAATCTACTGAAGAATGAGGCTGTATAAAATAAAAATGAATTAAATCACAGTATATTCTATTCATGGATTTCAATAACTTCCTTCTTCAGACTTCCTGACCAAAAAAAACAGAAAAGTTCGTCTTCAACACAGGTTTTTTAATGAAAACTATCTTTAAATGCCTGTACAGAGTTCTTCACATTGAGCTTTTCAAGGATATTCTGACGGTGTCTGCTTACAGTATTGACGCTTATAGAGAGAAATCCGGCAATTTCTTTACTGGCATATCCTTCACCGATATATTTCAGCACTTCCAGCTCTCTTTTGGAAAGGATATTCTGATAATCCAGTCTGTCTTTTACCACAACTTCGCCTTTCGCGGTGTTAATGATCATAAAATCAGAAATCAGAGGCTGCGACTGATCCAGGGCAATATGATAAAGACACAGGGCAAATCTCAGCTTGCCGTTATCAGGAGAATACACATAGAACATCCGGTGTTTTACCAACCGGTACTGATTATTTTTATCTTTCATCCTGATTTTGGAATGAACACAGTATTCTGCCCGTGACCCGGTATCCATAGCCTCCATTAATTCATAAAATCTAAGCTCGTGGATGTACTTTTTTAAACGGTCGTCCGGATGTATTTTTTTAATGATCTCCTCTTCCCAGATAGAATCGATCTCTGCCGGGTTTTCGTCCATATTCAGCCCCAGTTCTATGGCAACTGCAGATTTGTACACATAGCTTTTATCAGCCTGCATATCACTTAAAACCGATATGGCGCCTTCCATTTGAGCATAGGTTAATGCCCGCTGTTTATACACTTCCGTATCAAGCTTGCATGGTAGTTTTGTGCTATCCAAAAGCCGGCTGTTGAGTTTCTCAATGATCTCCATAAATGGTTATTTATCAGTATTGACAGAATATGGGTTTCGTTTTACTTTTGCTAAATTAATAATTTACACCCAGCTAAGAGAATGAAGAGATTGATTTTAAGCCTGTGTACTGTTTTCATAGCCCAGAAAAGCATTGCCCAAACCCTGGAAAAAATGAGCTGGTTCAATGAACCCGAAAAATGGGAGATCAGCAATAACCGTTTGTCAATGGCTGTAACGCCGCAGAGTGATTACTGGAGAATTTCCCATTATGGCTTTACAGTAGATGATGCTCCTTTTTATTATACAACGTATGGCGGAGAATTTGAGGCCAAAGTAAAGATCAGCGGAAATTATAAAGCAAGATTTGATCAGATGGGTCTTATGCTGAGGACTGACAAGGAAAATTATATAAAAGCAGGTATTGAATTCGTAGATGGAAAATACAACCTCAGCACTGTGGTTACTCATGGGACCAGCGACTGGAGTGTGATTGCATTAGACAAAACGCCTTCTGAGGTCTGGATAAAAGCGGTAAGAAGGCTGGATGCTGTGGAGGTGTTCTATTCTTTTGATGATAAAAATTACACGATGATGCGTAATGCTTATCTTCAGGACAATACTCCGGTTATGGTGGGCTTAATGGCGGCTTGCCCCGACGGACAGGGCTTTACTGCAGTTTTTGAGAATTTTAAAGTAAAGCATCTACCCGATCAGCGCAGGCTGAAATGGCTTGAAAACAATAAATAACGATTGAATTTTTATTCAATATACAGTCAATTTTTATTCACCTCCCTTTTTTGGGAGGTTTTTTGTTTTGAAAAAGGGTTATTAAATTTTCTTCAATTGATATTTCACCGGATAAAGAATCCAATCTCAGAATTTCTATGTACCACAGCAAGCTCAGGCAACAAAATCTCTTTTTAAAATATTATATGCTATGCTATTTTGTGTGCATAAAATCACTAATTTTACAGCTTATTACCAATTTGTTTAAGGACAAAGGACAACACAGAATATGTAATGAAAAAAAAATGCGCTCAGCTATTCCCAACCCTTAAAAAAACTTCGGCTTGTACAATGACTATTATTAATACATTTTCGCACTAATCACGCGGAAAACATAGATCATTTTAAGCATTTATGAAGGCCTGGACCTCGTTTTCTGAACTTTTGTTTCCGGACATGGGCAGACAACGTCAAACTTTCACGTGGTATACTATTAACAACGGACTTCCACAGCGCTGTACAAAGTCTCTTGTTAAGAATTGTTATGACCCTGTCCCGATCTCTGATAAAAGAGAAACGGCAATATGCTGTGCAGCCACCTCTGAAGTTATAAAAACTCAAAAAAAACTAATTATCATAACCACCGATAGGAGAACAGGAAAATCTGCTGAAATTCCTGATCAATTATCGACGAAAACTCTCAATTAAAAACAAATTTTATGAATGAAAGAATCTTAATCGCTGATGATCATTATGTAGTACGGGCGGGAACTGCCCTGGTGTTAGAATCTGCTTTTCCGGAGCTAACTATAGATTTTGCTGAAAATTATGAGCAGGTGCAGAAACATCTGGCCGCCCAACCCTATGACCTGATCCTTTTGGATATTGATATGCCGGGAACCCAATATAAGAAAATGATTCCGGAGCTTAAAAGAATCCGGGAAGATCTTAAGATTCTGGTATTTTCCGGTCATGACAAAGATGTAGCTATACAGTATATACGTGAAGGTGCTGAAGGCTATCTGAGCAAACAAAGCAGTGAAAAAGAAATCCGGGGTGCGGTAAAATCGGTTCTTGAAAAAGGCTATTATTACCCAAGCGAACTGATAGGCCTGATAATCCAGAATAAACAAAGCAACCCTGAAGAAAAGCTGTCTTCGAGAGAGCATGAGATCTTTAATCTGCTTGCGAGCGGCATTGGAAATCTTGAAATTGCCAATAAGCTGGACATCCAGATGTCTACCGTAAGCACCTACAAAAAAAGAATCTTTAAAAAACTGAATATCAGCAATATCGCTGAACTGATCAAAGTACATGAAACGATGCACTGACAGATCTGAGAATTAACAGTTTTTATTTAAAAATCGGGGCTGGAATGCCTTTAAGACATCCAGCCCCTGTACAAAAACAAGTTACCGGTTTAGCTTTTCAGCCAGTTCCGGAATATTTTTACAAGTATTTCTTTATCCTATTGATTGTGTTTTCAGAACCGTATGCAAAGACTATCATTAATACAATCTTTGTACGGATAGAAACAGCTCTCTGGTATTGTCCGCAGTACTTGAATCCGAAGTGGTTGAATTGCTGGATCCTGCCGTAGATTTATTGTCAACACGGAATGCGTAATACACCCTGTACCATCTCGGTTCCGGTTCCTGCATGGTAATATCAAAGGTCACCGTCTCGTTGTGCGTCTGGGTAAGATAAACACCGTCATCAAACTGTCGGAAGGTCCCCGGAGAAAGCTTTATATTTCCGTTGTCCGAGTCTCCGGTATGCGTAGACATTTCTGAAACCCAGATCTTGATATCCGAGGTACTTACATTATAAAGACGCGGGTTAAATGTCGTGGCAGATCCTGTTCCTGCAGAGCTGCCGTCGAACTGTGCATCCAGCCTTAACACACCGCCTAAAACCGGAAGATCCGAAAGATACGTGCTGGCCAGGGTATTGGTTCCGGAAGTTCCTGCCGGAATACTGCCGTGGTAGTACACCAGCTCACCTACTACAATATCATCATCATTACTTCCTCCAAAGGCAAATTTCCAGGTTTCTCCATTGAACATATAATAACCCGGCTTATCTACTTTTGCGGTTTTTACAGAAGCAGTCGTTACAGCCTCAGTGATATATACTAAAGCTCCAGTCTGGTCTGCCAGATACACATTGTCTTTGGCTTTAAGCTGGTTTCCTGTCATTCTTGGAGCAATAACGCCGTCCGCAACACTGGCAATGTCAGGTTTTCCGGCAACATGAAGAGTGGCTTTGGGAGATTCTGTATTGATACCAATCTGAGCAGAGAAAGTCGTTGAAATAAGAGTTAAGGCCAGACTGCAAAGAGATAATTTAATTTTCTTCATTTTTAATTATATTTGTTTTTTATAAGGCAGAGCAGTATCAGACCAATATTATATCAGAAGCCAACCTGTTTGCAACCCGATATTTTTAATTGATCTGACGGCAAAGTTATCCGTTGCGGTAAATCAATTTTATTGATAAGCAGTGAAAAACCGGAAACGGCTTAAAAAACACAACAAACTAAAAAACAACAGCTTAAACCAGTCATTTCCGGATATTGACTGCCCATGTAGCTATTGAAACAAAAGCTAATTTTTCAGGAAACACAAATGATGATCGCTAAACACACAAAAACAGAAAAAATTGAGCACTACAAAAGAGAGCTGATTCATTATTATATGATCCTGATGTCTTCTGTTCTTTTGGTCTATGCCCTTATTTTCACATTTATCGTACCGGACAAAACCATGTCCTGGTATCTTTACGGCGGATTGTTTTTCATGGTATATTCTTATATTATCATTCGTAAAAGTTATTCGGTAGATGCATTGGTTCATACCTATATGATCTCAGCTTCGTTTTATAATTTTTACATTATGCTGGCTTTCTGGGATAATTCTGTGGCGAGTTTTGTCTGGCTGATTCCTATTCTTCTGGCCGCCTATGTTTTTTTTACCCGAAAATATGTTTTGATGTATTTCGTATTTATTCTTCTCAATATTGTTCTGGGCTATCTGATTTCTAAAAATTTTGATTTCAATTTTCCCAAACACAGCCCTGAAGATGTAAGAATGACCGATACCTTTCTGATGATCTCAAACGTAGCGGTCATAGCCCTTCTCCTCTATTTTAAAGACAAGATCAAGCGCGTTGAGATCTACAGTGAAATTGAGGAAAAGATTCAGGCTGATCATAAAACAACCCCTCTTGCCGAAAAAGACCCTTTTTCAGAAGATCTGTTCGCAAAAATCGAAAGTACGATGAAAGAAAAGCATCTGTACAAGGATGTAAACTTTAATATTTCCAAACTCTCTGCAGAAATGGGGATCAACAGCAGTTATATTTCAAGATCGATACGCTATAAAGGCTACCCGCATTTCAACAATTATCTTAACCTGTACAGAATCAACTGTGTGAAAAAGCTCCTTGATGAAAATGATCTGGAAAAAGTGACCTTAATGTACATCTACACCGAAGCAGGATTTTCCAATCAGTCTACCTTCAACCGGGTTTTTAAACAGATCGAAGGCACCACACCTTCCGAATACATCAGCAAAATAAGGCAATAATCGGTTATGCCAATAAACCTTATCGACCAAAGCGTTTTCAGGATTGAAAAAATATCATGAACTTTACAGGACTTAATTTCCATAAAAACCACAGCGTTTTTAATCGTAAAAAAGCATGAATCTATCTGAAAAAGCAGAAAAAGGAAGCCCGCGTTTCCGGTATATAAAACTTTGTATTTTCTTTTCGGGACTTTCTGTATTTGCACAGCTTTATCTTTTTCAGCCGATGCTGCCCACCGTAGCGGAATATTTCAAAACAACGGCCGGCGACAGCTCGCTTCTGGTTTCTTCCTCTACCATCGGGATGGCCATAGGTCTGTTGTTCTTTGCTTTTAAGGCGGACAGCTATTCAAGGAAAAACCTGATGACCTTTTCACTGGTTTCTTCTGCACTGCTTACCATTATTTCAGCGTGGATGCCCAGCCTGAGCCTTCTGATTGCAACAGGAGTTTTAAAAGGGTTTGTCGTGTCTGGAGTTTCTGCTGTTGCTTTGGCCTACCTCACCGAAGAAGTGAATATTTCCGTAGTAGCGCTGGCCATCAGCATGTACCTCAGCGGAAACACCATTGGCGGAATGAGCGGGAGAATACTGGCGACTATTCTGGCCGGTGAGTTCGGATGGCGGAATGCCGTTCTGATCATAGGAATAGAAAGTCTTCTGCTAGGTCTGGTTTTCTGGAAACTGTTCCCGGAATCTAAGTTTTTTAATCCTCAGAAAACGGATTATTCCCTTAAAGTAAAACAGATGAGGAAGTTTCTCACAGATTCTTATATGCTGCGTCTATACTTTATTGCGGCCCTTCTGATGGGTACTTTTGTAAGTGTTTATAATTATCTGACCTTCAGACTTGAAGACCAGCCGTTTTCTTTAAGCCATTTCGTGATTGCCTTTATTTTTTTAATGTATATTTTCGGCGTATTCGGAACGATGATTACCAGCAGGCTTTCCAAAAGATTCAGCCGTAATTTTATCCTCAAAGGTTCGGTGCTGTTTATGCTTCTCGGTACCCTGTTTCTGCTGTCAGAAAATATTTATGTTCTTATTTTCGGTCTGGGACTGTTTACCCTTGCATTTTTTGCCGCTCATACCATGGCCAGCCAGATGACCGCGCTTCATGCGAAACACGGAAAATCTTCTGCTACTTCCATTTACTGGCTGTTTTATTATTTCGGGTCCAGTATTCTTGGCAGTGGTACCGGATATATCCTACATTCATTTTCATGGAATGTCTTTATAGCGGTTCTGGTATGTTCCGTCGGAATTTCATTTGCCCTTGCTGCAAAGAATATAGATTTAAAAGACCCTAAAGTTTTTTAGAAAACAAAAGATACCACATACATACCACGCTCTATTTTTCCATTTTATGTGAATTTTAAAGAAAGCATCGATATTTTAACATGTAATTAATTATTGATGTGAAAAATTTAACAAAACATTCAAAGATAACTCCTGTTTACTATAATGCGGGGCATAGTATTTGCAATTAACTATCTACTATACACCTTTCTAAACTCACCAAATTATGAATGCAGCAGATCTTAAAATTAAAAACTTAGTTGAGTACAAAAATCAAACGTACACCATCACGGAAATCTTCCAGGGCAGAGATCATAATTATTTTGTAAAAATCGAAAATGCCATCCACAGTATTGCCGTTCCGGCAGAAGCCATCAAGCCTATCCAGATAACGGAAGAATGGCTTGAAAAATTCGGTTTTCTACGAACGTATGCCTCGGAAGAACGGATCCGGTATGAAAGACCGGAAACATTTATAAAATATGATTTTGATTTAAGTTCAAAGAAGATACTGGAAGGACTGAAGATTTACGGCAATTCTATCAGATGCAGGTATATCCACGAGTTCCAGAATATCTTTTCGTGTCTTTTTGGAAAGGAACCGACAGCAGCCAATTACAGTTTGCTGAAAACCCATTCTTAACTTAGCATTGACCATAAAAAAACCGCTGTATTTTGCAGCGGTTTTTGTTTTCTGTTTTGACAATAAATGATTTCAGCTCTTCCGGGAATACAGTTCCACCTGCTTTTGTAGGCGTTTTCTTTTGGCATTCTCCCTTTGTTCTTTGCGGAAATCCCAGGGTGAAACTGCCTTTTTATCGGTCCATAAACCTATTTTCTTAGTTTTTGCCGTGTTTTGCATTGCTCCAAGATCAGCATTTTTGGAATACGCATAATACCACCAGCCATAGCCTGCTTTGATGATTTCTGCGGAAAGATACTTCCCATTATCATAATATACTTTTGCTACCGAGCGTCCGTAGCGGTCTTTATTGGTTTCTACAAACGTGATCTGCCTGGAAAAAACCTGATCTGATGTAAACTGCTTAGCATTTTTTCCGAATGGCTGCC
Organism: Chryseobacterium endalhagicum; assembly: GCF_016745235.1. Taxonomy (GTDB): domain Bacteria; phylum Bacteroidota; class Bacteroidia; order Flavobacteriales; family Weeksellaceae; genus Chryseobacterium; species Chryseobacterium endalhagicum. The sequence continues at coordinate 173,057 of NZ_JAELVM010000003.1, forward strand.
GTTTTTCCGGACAGTCTACTTCTGCCAGCCTGAGTTTCTTCTGTACATTTCCATCCAATAAAACGGTAATGGTGTCTCCATCTGAAATTCCTACTACTTTTGCCTTTGTCTGTGAAAAAAGGGAAAGGGGAAAGCATAGTAATGCATAAAAAATCATCTTCATGCTGCGAAATTATAGATTTATTCCGGAAACCCTTTACTACAAGGCATTTTTATTTGTTTTTTGATCAAAAAAAGCTGTACAGAGTCCTTTGTATAATTAAGGAAAGGAAGTTTGAAGCCCGAAAAGGGGGTTATTGAGATCCAAAGACACAAATACGCTGTGATTTTTACAATTTTCTAATCCGCTTCAGCAAATTCAAAGGCAGCTGTTTAATATCATTGTCTAATAGTAACTTCCAGCTTCACTCCTCCCAGCTTCCAGCCTTTTCTTTTATCTCAAATCTGTTTACTGCTGTACAAATTCTAATCGGAAAGCTTTCGGACTTTTCCCGCGCTGGCTTTTGAAGAATTTATTGAGGTGGCTTTCATCTGTAAAACCAAGCTCGTCGGCAATTTCAGTAATCCGTCTGTCGCTGTGTTTCAGGCGGTGCTCTATTAAAGTGGTTTTATAGTTATTGACATAAGACTGCAGGGTTTCTCCACTGTGTTTTTTGAAATATTTCCCCAGATAGTTTTCTGAAAATCCAAATGCTTTGCTGATGCATTCCGTACGGATCATTTCCGGTTCATAAATATGGCTTTGAATATAGTTCAGGATATTGATGATGCGGGATTCTGATGCTTCATCTATTTTCTGGGGCAGATATTTGGCTATATTCCGGGCGACCACAACAATAAGCGTATTGATCAGCTGTGCCGTGATATCACTGTGATATACATCTTTATTCACTGCTTCTCTTATTAAAGCTTCCACAATAGGACGAACCAGGGTTTTATCGCTCTGATTTTTTAAAATACATCCGGGTTTATGATTCGCATTCTCCATGATATACTCCAAACGCTGGATGTTTTCCTTTGAAATATTGCTGTCCTTCAGATAAATATTCGTGAACTGCAAAAAGAAAAACCGGGTCGTACTGTCTATCCAGAACTGGCTGCAGTCCTGCGGAGTCAGAAGGAACATATGATTATTGGAATATTCGAAGCTGTGTTTGTTGATGCAGTGGCGCCCTGTCCCTGATAAAATAAAGACCAGCTCGAAAAAGTTCTTCCGGGTTTCTTTTTCCGGAAAAGTATCCAGGGTTTCGAAATGAATGCTGTACGGCTGGTATAATACATCTCTGTTCATACAAATCATGTTTTATTTTCTGTAGCAAAAATATACAAAAACATAGAAACAATATACCAATAATTTGCTCAAAATCAGTATAATTTTGCTTCATCGGAAACAAATTATCCCTATGATCAAAACCATATTATCTTTCAGCCTTCTCACTTCGGCTTCGGTTTCATTCAATGCACAGCAGACTGATAAAGTCTTCCACTACTCTACGATGGACGGCCTGAGAAACGGTGTTTACATCGGTGACCTGACCGTGAAAGAATTAAAGAAGAAAAGCGATTTCGGACTGGGCACTTATAATTTCCTGGACGGCGAACTTGTCGCGCTGGACGGTAAAATCTACCGCATTGCCACTGACGGATCTGTAGCAGAAGCTGATGAAAACAGAAAAGTGCCTTTCGGATCATTTACCTTTTTCAAAAAAGATCAATCAATGGTCCTTGACCATATAAAAAATGTAGAGGAACTTCAACAGAAAATATTGGAGATCCTTCCTTCCCGCAACCGTTTTTATGCGATAAAAATTAAAGCCGATTTCAGTACTCTGACGTTGGGCGGAGCTGTTAAAACTGATGAAAAAGACACGACAGGAATTGCTGTTTTTATGAAAACAAGACCGCTCTACAAAAAACAAAACATTAAAGGAACTTTTGTAGGGTTTTACAGCCCTGCATATGTGGGCGGACTGGATCTTTCACCGTTCCATTTTCATTTTTTATCAGAGGACAAAACGGTAGGCGGACATATGATAGAAGGAAATTTTTCAAATACAAAAATCATCGTAGAGCTTGATGAAAAAAATGTATTTGAAGTTCAGCTGCCGGACAGCCATAATGAAGGTTATCAACGCAACTGGACATCTTCCGAAGCTAAAGCTCAGTATTAAATTCATTCAAAAAATTATCAATATATGAAGACTAAAAAATCAATTCTTTTACCACTTGCTTTATTCTCTTTCGGGCTTATGAGCGCTCAGCAAAAGGTATTGCAGACGGATTTCAATAAAGGAACCTGGGAGCAGGTGGGTAAAGGCTTGCAGCGTAAATGGGTTTCGGGAGCGGAAAGTACTTTCGCATTCTGGAAAATGGATAAAGGAGCTCATGTTCCGCCGCATCAGCATCCCAATGAACAGGTAACTTATATTACGAAAGGCAGTGTAAGGGTTTTAATGAATAATAAGGAACATATTGTAAAATCCGGCGGTGTCCTGATTATTCCCGCCAATGTTACCCACGAGTTTTTCTGCCTGGAAGACGGGACGGAAGACCTTGATTTTTTCACTCCGGTCCGCAAAGACTGGACAGATGGAACTGCCGGCTACCTGAAACAGCAGGAAAATCCACTTGAAATTGTAGCCCGTTTCGATGATGCAAGACCGGGAAATGTAGCCGTGAGCCGTGACGGGCGGGTATTTGCAACGGTACATCCTTTAGCATCGCCCAAACTGCAGCTGGTGGAGATCGTTAATGGAAAACCTGTTCCTTTTCCATCGGCAGAACTGCAGAAAAACGGAGGAAAAGCAAATGATAAACAGTTTGATACGCCTCTCGGAGTTGTTATAGATAAGGAAAACCGTCTGTGGATGATCGATATGGGACAGGAATTGGGAACAACGCGTTTGTGGTCTATCGATTTAAAGAAAAATAAGATCTCAGAAAAGATTGAGCTCCCTGCGGATATTGCTCCCAAAGGAAGTTTTGTACAGGATGTAGCCATTGATGAAAAAAACGGCTGGGCTTATCTTGCAGATATTGCCAATCCGGGTATTATCGCTTTAAATCTGAAAACAAAAAAGGCAAGAAGATTCAGCGGGCACAGTACTCTACAGTCTGAAGATGTAGATATGATCATCGATGGAAAAGTAATTGATTTTGGCGGAAAACCTTCCCGTGTAGGCGTCAATCCTATTACGCTTTCGGATGACAGGGAAACCCTGTTCTTTGGAAGTATGAACGGTACAGCCTGGTATAAAGTTCCGGCCAGACTTTTCCGGGAAAATGCTGATGACACTACTATAGGTCATGCTATTCAGAAATTTGGGGACAAACCTGTAAGTGACGGTGTGGCTACGGATAAGAACGGCAATCATTATATCACGAATCTTGGCGGGCACAGCATCAGTAAACTGGATTCCAATGGAACACTGAGTGAACTGGTGAAAGATGCGGGATTAAAATGGCCTGATAATGTGGCTGTTTCAGAAGACGGCTATCTTTATATTTCAGTCAACCAGCTGAATACTACGACCGCTTTTTCCGGTGAGAAAGATTCTGGTACGCCGCCGTATTTTATTTATCGTGTTAAACTTAAATAGTTTTATCACCAACCCTCAAAAAAATTATTTGAATTTTTGCCACCCCTATCGCAGAGGGGAATAATCATCCATACAATTTGTCTTCATCGAAACGGAGAGCTTAGCATATAATTAAATAAAAAAAATAATGATTAAGAACCAATTTATCTCAGAGGCTGTTTTAAAAGCCAGAGAAGGGAAAAGGGCAGCCTTGAAAGAAGCCCTGTTAAAACTGATCAATCCAACGCGGAGTGAACCGGGATGTCTTTATTATATTCTTTTTGAGGATAAAAATAATGAAGGGACATTTTATATGCGTGAAGCATTCAGAGATAAAGCTGCTTTTGAATTTCATACAGAAACGTTTCATTTTAAAAATTTTGCAGCACAAATGGACAGTCTCTTGGAAGAACCTATTCAGCTGATTGAGCTGGCGCAGGTTTCAGATCCTGAAATGTAAAATATTATGGTTGAATCAACTTCACAGAGCCACCTTAAACCAAAACAAGCTTAATGCACTCAAATTCAATATATTGAATAATAATTTTTCACTCACCATTGAAATTAATGTTTATATTTGAGTACCAAAAAACATTTTACAATGAAAAATCTCAAATTAAAATTAACTGCCAATGGCGCAGAAGCTTTAAACAGATCAAAGCTAAAGAGTATTAACGGAGGTGTGGCTGCAGGTGCCTGTGATAACTGGGGAGGTGCTGAATTTTCAACATGTTTCAACTGCTGTCTCGGATACTATCAGGCTCAGACTGATCTTCCCATGGGTCCGGCACCGTATGAACTGTGCGACAGTTTTTGCGGCGGAACGCCTGTAGTGATTCATCCTTAACTGATAAAAACAAAAAAAGGAGGCTTCTGCCTCCCTTTTTTCTGTATTAAATAACCTAAAGGCCAATTAACTTCTTTATATAGTTGTGTTTTTTTATGAAAGGTCTTCAAGAAGTCGGTTTCTAAGGCTATGCATACACTATATTAGTTTCATCACTCGTTTTGTGTTTTTAGAATCGTAACGATTAACCAGATGTACCCAATTGAAAAGTTAAAGGAAATTTTCGACCGATACTGACGTTTTCGCTTGGTTAATTTTACTGGTACAAAGTAACGACATTAGAATATTAAGTGCCTCATAAAAGGCATCGATATATATCGAGAAGGCTGTAGATGTTTTTCGAATCTGCTTCTATGAGGGCAAAAACAAAGAAAGGCTTTAGAAATCCTAAAGTTTGTGATGGGTATTGATGATCTCGATGAGCTCTACAATATTGTCTACTTTCAGTTTATTAAAAATATTCTTCTTGATGGTGCTCACCGTGTTCTGTTTTATATCCAGAGCATTGGCAATTTCCAGGTTCCCGTTTCCGTCTGCATACATTTCCGCTATCTGTAATTCTCTTGCCGTAAGGCTTCTGAGAGGATTGATAAGATTGGGATTGTAAACAAACTCTATTAATAATTTTCTTACCGTTTCAGAAAAATACTCGCCTTTATTTACCATATCCGAAACTGCCTGCTTTACGTCTTCTTCTTCACTTAATTTACTCAGATAGCCATTGGCTCCGGCTTTAATAAATTTAAGCGCATGAAGCTCTTCCTCAAGGCCGCTGAAAATAAGGATTTTTAAATCCGGGTTGGCATTTTTCAACAGGGATAAAATGTGCAGACTGTTTCCGTCCGGGAAATGGGCATCAATAATGGCGATATCTATTCCTTTTTCCATGACCGTTTCCTCAATCTTCTGTAAGGAAGAGGTCTGATAAACTGTGGCATCGGGAAGAATCTCATCAATGAGAAGCGCCATGCCCTGGCGTACGATACTGTGATCATCCGCTAAAAGAAATACAATCTCTTTATGTTCAGTTGGCTGCTCCATTTTTATTGATATTTAAATTAATTCTGAATGTTACTTTTGTTCCTTTGTACCGCTCACTGCTCACCCCTATTTCACCGTCAAAAAGTTCTATAATCTCTTTACAAAGATTCAGTCCCAGACCTGCACCGAAATTATCCATCTTGTCGGAGGCCATTCCCTGATAATAGGGTTCAAAAATATTCACCAGATCGGATTCCGAGATTCCTATTCCGGTATCGCTTACGGTTGTGATCAGAGACACGGTGTTTTCTCCGGTACGTTCTGTGGACATGCTAAGATCAATCTGCCCGTTTTCTGTAAATTTATTGGCATTTCCCAGGATATTCATGAATACCTGATTGATCTTTATTTTATCTGCATCCACCACCAAATCGGCAGGAATTCCATCGCTAACGACAAACTTATTATTTCTGGTTTCAATGTAAGGTCCAATGGCCGTTACCACAGAATTAAGTTCATCTTTAAGATTGAAAACGAAATTGGTCAGTTTCTTCGGTGCTTCCTGGTTTTTGGTGTAATCAAGAATCTGGTTGGACTGGATCAGCAAAGTGCTGTTCGTAAATTTGATTGATTTCAGATAATCTTTTATCGCCTCATCTTTTGTCGTTCTGTTGATCTTATCAATAAAAATATTGACAATCTTCAATGGCGACATCAGCTCATGACTCAGCATTCCAAGGATTCTGTTTTTAAAATTAAGACTCTTATTGATCTCTTTATTGGCCGCATTCAGCCTGCGTTCGTATATAAATGCCAATCTGGTTAAATACATGATCAGAATGGAAACAATGAACATCAGGATCATTAATCCAAGAACCAGATAAGTTCTGATCTTATTATTATTTGAACTTTGCTCGTTATATTCTTTCTCCAGCTGTGATTTAAAATCTTTAATGGCACTTTCATACACATTGATCAGCCCGTTGCTGTACACCAGCAGTTTACTGAAATTACTATAAAAGTGGGCATTATCCCGCTGATTCCTTGCCACATTCTTTTCAGCATTCCTCTGAACCTTTTTCACTTCTTCAGCATAATGCTTATCCATAGATTTGATGGCATTATCCATTTCAGATTTTACATTGGAAAGATCTATGGTTTTATTGTTGGTTAATGTGATGACCGTGCTTTCTTTCTGCACATTCACCTTACCGGATATGGCATCTTTCAGACGTCCCATGAAACCTTTCTTTTTAATGGTATCCGTATAGGTACGCGTCTGTATATCCATGTTTTCGAAGTTGTTCTTAAACTTCTTCGGCTCATAAGGCTGCTCCTGGACTTTAGGAGCCTGATTGGCAGAAAGCTGGTAGGCTGAATCTATTAATGTTTTCAGCTGATTAGTCTGCAGGGTGTCTTTTTTCCGCTGGATAATGTTGTTTCTCAGTTTTGGGCTGAGCTTTTCGTAGCCGTCTATTTTATCAAAATTACCGTTAAGCTTTTTGAGGGATTCAAAGTATAATTTCAGGTCCTTATCATCCTGGCTGACCATATATTTTTGAAAATATTTCTGGGCATCCATGAAATCCTTCCTGGAAGTATCGGTGAGGTCGCCCAGCACCTTGCTTTCTTCTAATTGCTGTTTAATAAAATTCAGTTTCTTTTCATTGACAAATTCGTTATAAAAAAATACAGCAATAATGACCTGTATCAATAAAATACACACGATCAAAGAATAATGAACGATTTTTCGCCATTTAAAATTCAAGAAATTATATTTCATAGGGATCTGTCAGCTAAATTAATTTTCTGTTTATTCAAGTCTCCGGTTTTAGTTTTTTTATGACAGATGGATTACCAGGAAACCCGGCAAGTGCAGTCTGTCATTCAGTTTGCAAAGTTAAAGTAATTTTTGTCTTATTATGACAGTAAATAGCTGATAAAAAGCAAACTAATTAAATTCACCTTTTCGTCAAAATACTTACAAAAACTTCAAATTTGAATTCATACACCTATAAAGTTAGGCATAAAATGGAACAGATGTTTAGAATACTGCAAAATTACATTAATTTTTATCGAATTTAACATTAAACTCATAACGTTTTACATAAAAACCCTATTAAAATAATTCAATTTTTATTTACGATTGTGAAATCATTTATATATTCGCTTTATTTGTTAAAACGATAAAACTAAACAGGAAAATCTTCCCTGTTTTCTTCTGATTTTTTTTCATATTCCTTTGTTGGGAAGAGCGATCTAAAAACATTTTATTTACCTTTTTTAAGATGGTTTATATTTTCAGCAAAGTCATTACAATCAGAATTTCCAATATAGCAGACAAAATAAGGTCTCGCAATATGTATCTTTTTTAAAACTGCTTCATTCTTTTTCCAGTCCATCAAATTTTTTAATTCAATAATTTCATCATTTTGCAGTATTAATGTTGAATTAAATATTTCGACAATGTCTTCGAGCTTTTTCTGAGCCGGTACTTCATAAAAGTATCCTTCTCCCTGCCGGAAATTTTCATAAGTTCCATCTTTAAATTTTACAAGGAAATAATGCGTGGGTGTACTGCTCATTCCCTGAATAATTTTTTCAGGCATTGCATATTCACATGTTTCAACTTTTACGACATCAGCGTCAAACTTCAGGATGTTTTCAGAAACAAGACCATGTTCGATGATGCCTCTTTGAACAAACTCCGTATCATAAGGCTTTTTGTCTATAATACCATAGCGTTTTTCATGGAGTGCATGATAAATATTCTCAATTGCTTTTCTTTTATGCCGGAATACCACACAGGGAAGAAACGTTCCGTCATCCAGCGTAACAGAAGCACAATATCCATCACCATAAAACCTGTCAGAAATGGGTTCAACGTATTTATTTAAGAGGTAAATCAAATCTTCTTCATGCAGGGTTGAGCCATAATGTTTAAAATTCTCTTCGTTTCGTTCAATTATAGTCATTGATATTCAAATATACCTGTAAATATACTTATAAAGGCGAAAGAGTAAATTTACCCTCCTTCCCCGCAACGTTAAAATTTCAGAATATTTCATTTCAATTAAGGAAAATTGATTAATTTCGGATACAACTAAATCTATTCTTATGAAAAATCTAAAAAAAATCAACAGACAGGAAATGAAAACCATTAAAGGCGGAATCAACTGTCCGGGCGGTCAGATCTGCATGATCGGCGGAAAATGGACATGCACGGCATACGACGGATGTGGCGGCGGAAATCAGCCTTAATTTTTAAAATTTAACCCAATTACTTTATTATGAAAAATTCTAAGAAAATTTCAAGAGATCAGCTGAAAGCGATCAATGGAGGAGCCTTGAGCTGCTCCCAAGCATGCTGCCCGCCACCGGGAATAAAAAGATGCCCGTGGGTTATTTGCGTGGCACCGTGTGATATATTGAGTTAATAAGATATTTATATATCATTTGGAAATAAAAACAGCTTAGAATCTCCGATTCTAAGCTGTTTCTTTTAACTGAGTGAAAATTAAACTGCTTTTGCTCTTACAATTTTTTTTGAACTGACTTTGCAGCAATTCAAATCTTACTCCCCCTTATTTCCTAATAATTTCGAAAGTACTTGAGCCTTTAGGTTTATGCAATAATATACCCCAGCTTGTTGTCCTTCCTTTAGGTGTTTTACTTATTAATGCAGTCCAGTTTCTGAACTTGCCATCGGGAATCACCAGTGTCACCAGCTTTCCATTTCCATAGATTTTCATTTCATAATGATCAATTGGCTGCATATTTCCAGGGCATAACTTCAACATTTTTTCTTTATTGTTTTGATAATCAATTTTTGAATCTTCTGGTGTGGTATAGGTGACCACATCCAATTCCTCATCTTCCTTTGTACGCAATTTAAGATATTCATCAATTTTCCCGCTATTAAGCAAATCTTTGATATTAGAAAAATACGCTACTACCTCTTTCTGCAAAACATCTTTATCTGTTTTCTTCAGATCCTGGCTTTCACTCCAGCCTGTTACGTGGTAGGGCAAATCTTTAACATCTACCTCCCAGGTCTGCTCCCAAAAAGCAACTTTTTCCGGAGGAGCCTGAATCTTCAACTCGCTTTTAGCATAATCTATTTCATTTGAATACCCTAAAGGATCACCTTTGTCCGGAACAATTTTGGAAAAATAAATGTGCCATCTCGCGGTTTCATTAAAAATAATGTCTTTTGGCTGTACCATTGTATCAGGGGAATCTTTTTTAGGAAGAAACCTGATTTTTAAGGTATGTTTTCCATTCCCTAATAAGTATGGATTCAATTCAGTTGTATTGCTCATGTTGTCTCCGTAATAGAAATCAATAAGTATGTCATCTAAGTACAACTCATAAGGAGACATTGCATTGACATGAGCAATATAGGTTGTTTTATTTGCTGCTGAATGAGCACTACCCTGTCTATTTATTTTCCCGGAACTTTGTTTAGCCTTATTTTGTGAATTTTGCTGTCCATTACAAAGAATCATAAGTATTGAGAATACAGCTAAACCTATTTTTTTATAATTTGTATTTTCCATGGATTTCAGAATTTATTATTGAGAATCTATGATCAGAGCTCTTCCAACTCCCGTGTGTCTTTTTGAGTTTTATTGTTTCGCTTTGAATTTCAACAAAACAGAAAAGAAGATGTCTCATGGTAGATATTTCATTTTCAGTCACTTGTCATCAACATGGAAATATACATAAAAATACATAACGGCTGATCATTTCTTTTACCCCGAAACAGACCATTTTAAAAAATGAAAAAAGGTAGCCAGCTTTTCAGTAACTATAAAAAAAAGAAAAGCCTGCAAATTGTAAAAATAGGCAGGTCTTATAGCTTTTTTAATACTTTTATATATTTCTAAAGCACTTTCAGGTCGAGAGATCGTTTGAACTGTTCCCGTAAATACCCTTTAACCTCTTTTATCTGGCTTTCATATCAAGAACAAACTTCAGGTTCGCAAAATCCGTATTGGCTTCAACTAAAGTGCAGATTCCATTGTTGTATGTGTAGGTAGTTGTATTTCCGTTCGGCAGATCGATCCTGTATTTTTTGGAATTAATCTTCTGAATGGGAATCATTTTTTGGAATTTCTCCGAAAAAACAGATTTTATATTGCCGGGCTCATTAAAATACAGACTTGCAGTAGAGCTGAAAATGGACTGTTTCAAAGAACCATTGGCGCCATCTTTGTCGGAAAGATTATAAAAACTTCCGTTCCAGGTAGCCGTATTGTTCACTTTTAGTTTCCCGTTCATCGTCCGGTAAAGTTTGGCCTGCTGTAAAATATTCTGTTTAAAAGTGACCCCCATTTTGTCGTAAACTTCAATACTGTAAAGGATTTTTACTTTAGCCCTCGATTCAAAAAGATATTCGGTGACATCGTCCTTCAAAGAACGCTCCACACGGATATTACCAATGGTTTTATCATCTTTTACAATAGAATAATTCAGATATTCTTTGGTAATGGGTGTCGCCATATTGGGTTGAAAATAACTGTTCAAAATCATCGAAAAAATCAGGAGTGTTTTCATTTTTTTATTTTTTAAATAATAATTAGCTTCTTTATTGGAGTTTTTATTGGTATACTGAAGGTCCGAAACAGATTTTTGACGGGTGAAAATGATAATGCAAAGCATTTTCATATTTCCTGAACTGATATCGGCTTTCGGTTAATTCATTCGCCAGCCCTGAAATATTCTGATGAGGGCAAAGCTTTTTTCTGCATTCATAAAAATATTTATGATGCAAAATTAGGCATGGGAAAGGCTTAGAATGTTCCGCAGGATAAATGTGAACTTATTATATTGACATAATTTAACTAATTGAAAACAAATCATTTAAATATAAAAACGTGTTCCAATTTATAATTCTGAACCTGTTTTTAAAAAATTCAGGAGGTGTAAGAAGAGAATTTTTTAATGCAGCAAGTATTTTTGAAATATCAGCTATAACAACAAAAAAACCTGCAATTAATTAAAATTGCAGGTTTGATACCTTTTTAAGCATTTTCTGAGTTTTACTCTTGCTTTTGCGGACTGAAAGGAACCACTGTAGAACACTTGATACGTCTTTTAACTTTTTTGAACTGTATCTAATAGTAGTAGGAAACTTTAATCGAAAATAAACTATTAACGGGCTTATCTGAATCTAAAACCCTCTAATAATTCCTTCATTAAATCCCCGGCTCTCTGTTTCTCCCCATTTACAAACGCATTGTACTCGATTTCAATGGTAACAACATCCTTGCTTTTTGTATTCTTCACTTCAATCTTATGATAGGACTTTTTTCCGATCTGGTAATCCAAAATTAAAAAGCTCGTGTCTTTGACGTGTCTGGTGTTCAATTTATTATACTTTGGCCTTTTATCCTCATTATAGTCAGTAGGCCATTCACTTTTTCCAACAAAAAATCTAACAATGATATTGCCTTTTTTATATGCGAAATCAGTGACAAGCAATCTATAAGGTTCTGGTGGGATTCCACTCCTAACCATCTTATTTATGGATTCTGTATTTTCCTTATCATCAAAGATATTTAACCCTTTTGAAAGCGTTACTTCAATTTCGGGTGTAAGATTAATTTGTTTTTGTGCCATAGCTGTTGTGAACAACATTACGAACATCATCGTTAACTTAATTCTCATAATCTAATTATCTGGCCATAAATCTATTAAAAAACAGTAAGAAATCCAGGCAGGTAATTTTACATTTTAACAACATTTACTATTCTCCATTTGCTTCAAATATTTAGCAGCTCATTTTAGACTAGTGATTATGCCGGTAAGGTTTCTAGATTCCAAAACCGAAGAAGTTTAAATCCTGGAAGCAAAATACAAACCCGCTAATTTTCTAGTTGAGGAGTGTAATACCATACATTAATAAGTAATAGGAGATTTCTATTTGAATAGTACTTTGTAGTTCCGTTTTTATGATATTCTCCAAGTAACAATTTTTACAAATCCTGTATTGCTAATCTTGATACACGAAGAATGGTCCTCAATCAAAGATGTTTTTTTATCGCTAAAATAAACAAGAGCAGGATAACCTGCTCTTGAATTTTAAACTTTAACATTTTTTATCTTAATTGATATTCAAATTATTAGCTGTGAAAATTATCAAATCACTGAGTTTGAAACATTACCCCTAAATTGTTACCAATTAATCACCGGCACTCACCGTAACGCCTACTCCTCCGCCTCCAGATTTTGCATCTTCATCCAGATTTACTTTGTTTGGCTTCGATTTGAAATCGTGAACATTATTTTTCACATTCCGGTCGATCAGTTTTGCGTAAGGATCTATTCCGGCTTGCAAAGGTTCTTCATCCACTAAGAAAGTAAAGCTTTTCTCAGGTTTATCTATTTTAACTTTTTGTAAAATCAATTCCCTACCTTCAGGAAACTTTATAGATTTTTTTCCAAAGACTCCTATATCAACATAATCGTTAACAGGAGTTTTCTTCGATTTTCCTTTTCCATCAACACGGTACTTTGCACTTCCAACCGTAAGTTTTACTTCATATTGCTTTCCAACTTTTTTGTAGGAAAGATCCTTAATATAATTTTCATTCAGCGTGATGGTTTCAAACAAATCTTTGATAAGATACTGCAAACTGTCAGGCGTCTCTTTTTTCAGAAGATCTACAAATTCAACCGAATTGGTGTAAGGTGGCTCTTGAAATTTGGTTTGATCCAGATATTTTTTTAAAATAGAATTCAGTTTTGCTTCTCCTAAGTAATCTTTAAGTGCATACATTACGACGCTTCCTTTATTATAATGAATGTAATTCTGATTTTCCACCAGCATCAGAGGCATTTCTTTTTTCGTTTCTTTGGTTCGGCCCTGCAAATATTTATCAAGCTCATAACTCAGAAATTTTTTCATAGCCGGAGCACCATACTCGTGCTCCATCACCATCAAGGCTGAATATTGTGAAAATGTTTCGGACATCATAGCACTTCCTTGCACATTCCCCCCAACAACTTGATGTCCCCACCACTGGTGTGCCACTTCGTGAGCCGTCACATAGAAGGGAACATCTATTTTTTCTGGTTTATCGCTTTCGACTTTAGTCAGAAAACCAATTTCTTCGGAGTATGGAATAGTATTTGGGAAAGATTGTGCAAAAGCAGCATATCTCGGAAACTCGATGATGCGAACCTGCCTGTGCTGATAGGGTCCAAAATTTTTGGTGTAATAGGTCAAACTATTTTTGATGGAAGATATCATTCTGTCCAAATTATATTCGTGTCCTTTTTGATAATAAATCTCGATATTCACATTGTTCCATTTTGCTTTTTTCACCTGATAATCAGCAGAAAGAAAGGCATAGAAATTAAGAATCGGTGAATCCATTTTATACGTGAAATATCTTCTTTTGTTCGCTTTCCACTCTTTTTGCAGATAGCCCGGCGCAATTGCTATCTGATTATCATCGGTCGAAATCTGAGTCTGGAAGCGGATCCAGTCAGAATCAGTTGAAATAAAATTATTCATTCTAGCTGTCTGGTCGTTCACTTTTGCCAATCTCGGTTTTGGCTTCAGACCATATTTTTTTCGCGCAGAATTTTCTGAAAGTTCAACATCCGAATTATATCCCAAACCAGGCAAATTACCGGAATTGAAGAACGTGCCATTTTTCACGATATCTGTTATTGCGCTGTTGGCAAATCCTTTCGGTTTGAATTCGTATTTGAAATGAATCGAAACTGAATCTCCAGGCTGAATGGGATTGTTGAGTTTAACAAGTTTTAATCCCGATTTTTCATCATTGAAAATCTCTTTTCCTGCACCCGACACTTGTATTTTATCGAAAGAATAATGACCATCCAGATTGTTTGGATATCTAATGATAATACTATCAATTGCTTTTTGATGTTTGTTTTTTATGTAGTAATATCCATCCACTTTCCAGGATTGATCTTCTGGCGAAAGATCAATTTTTAAGTCCGAAGAAACGATTCTCGGCTGATCTATTTTTTCTAAATACTTGTATTTTTTCTCATACTCAAGTCTCATTTTTTCAGATTCGACGTCTGAATATTGTGAGTTTAAAATGTGGGTATTGTAATAGATAAACGCACCAAGTCCAACCGTTGAGAACAAGAACAAAAACAGTAAAACTTTATGTTTTAATCTGAATGATGTTTTTGATAAAAGATATTTTTTGGACAATCCTTTTTCCTTGCCTCTCGGAAAAACTAAAAGTGCAATGAATAATAAGAACATCATCATCAGGATCCAATACGATTTCACAATGAAATAGCTGTAAAGCACCTGTCCAAAACCGTTCAAAGCTGAATAAGGAAGTGTTGGGCCTTTGGAATTGAACCTGTACAAAATGTCATTCATTTCCAAATAATTATACAAAATCGGAAGGAAAACAATTGGGAAAATTGCTAAAAAGAATCCAAAATATTTGTTATTGACAATCAATTGGACAAACAAACTAAAGCCTATCAAAACCAGATAATAAGGCAGATTATAAAGGTTGAATTTCAAATAAGTCAATGGTTCAATATCATAAAATCCTTTGTAAAATTGAATCCCTATGCAAATCAAATTAGAGAAAATCTGCATAATCAACACCATCCAAACCATTCCCAGAAACTTAGAAAACATAAGGTTAAAATTGGAAACCGTGGTTACGCCAATCAGTTCATCAATCTTATTTTCACGCTCTCTCCCAACGATATTTCCTGAGAAAAAAACAATTAGCAAAAGCAGAAAATAAGATAAGCCCTCCTGCCCCATCTCCGCCATTAAAAAAGTGACAGGGATGGACTCCGCATCATACATTGACTTCATATATCTGGAAATCACAATCAGCAGAACACCAAAGATGAAAGCAATAATCCTGAAAAATGGTGTATAAACAATTCTTTTCACCTCGAAAAAGGAGAGATAAAAAAGTTCTTTCAGTTTCGCAATCGATCCAAAATCTTTTTGAACATTGAGAATTTCCTGCAATGACCTGTCCGAATTGGTATATGTTTCTTCTAAGACTGTTTTCTTTTTCCCAAACAAAGAAAATGGCTGTAAAAACTGGTTAAAATCAAATTTAAAATACGTTACCCCAACACATAAAAGTGCAATTCCTATCCAGAGTAAACGGTTCCAAAGCAAAACACCCGAAAGTGCAACTGTATTTTCATTTTGTTCGTAAGGTGTCCAATATTCGGTAACTTGTCTCAATGCAAAATTCCCGAAAGGATCCATAAGCGAAGCCAGATCCTTGTTTTCAATATCAGAAAGAATACTGTCACTCAATATGGATAGCAAAAGCAAAATAACACAGAAAAGATATGCTGCTAAAGTACTTCTGGTAATGGTTGTCAATGAAAAAAATATGGATCCAATGATCAATGTATTGGCTACTGTGAAAACCAGAAACGGCCAAATATAATTTATAATATTAATAGGGCCTAACTGCGGAGTTCCAATTCCATAAAGAGATCCAAAAAAATAACCAATCAATATTCCTGAAAAGACATAATTTGCTATCAGAAAATTAGCTAAAAATCTTCCGAAAAAATATCCGGATTTCGTAATGGGTGTTGTGTACAATAAGCCGTGGAAATTATATTCATAATCCTTCTGGATAGCTGTTGCCATAATACTGATCATCATAATTCCATTGATAAGCACCATAATATTACCACTCATCCCAACAATTAATCTTGCGATTGCCAAAGAAGAATTTTTAGTAAGAATAGAATCTGAAGTAGAAGTGTCGAATGCACCAGTACTTGCCAGCCCTAAGAGCACCCCAAGCGTTAGAAATACAAAAAAATAAATCTGTGTACTCCATTTTTTGAAACCACTTCTGAGTTCGAAAGAAAATAACTCCTTAAACATGGGTTGTCATTTTTTTTGTGATACTGGAGAAATACACATCTTCCAAATTAGATTCCACAGGAATGAAATCTGCATTTGGCTGAGATTCAGCAAAAACACGAATCTCAACTTTCCCTTCAGAAATGTGTGTAGAAATAACCTGGTACTGCTCTTTCGCGATCTCAACTTCAGATTTCTCAATTAGTTTTTTCCAGATTTTCCCCTGGAAATCATCTATAACGCCTTTCGGAGTTCCGTCTAAAATAATTTGTCCAGAAGTCAGGACAACCACACGATTGCATAAATTTTTCACATCATCTACAATATGAGTGGAAAGAATAACGATTGTGTTTTCCCCTATTTCACTCAGGAGATTATGAAAACGGTTTCTCTCCATGGGATCCAGACCTGCCGTTGGCTCATCCACAATGATCAGTTTTGGATTTCCTAAAAGTGCCTGAGCAATTCCGAAACGCTGCCTCATCCCACCTGAATATTCGCTGACGTTTCTTTTTCTAGCTTCGAAGAGATTGGTTTGATGAAGCAAGCCTTCTACGATTTCCTTTCGTTCAGATTTCCTTGAAATTCCTTTAAGAATTGCAATATGATTGAGAAGGTCCACAGCATTCACTTTCGGATAAAAACCAAAATCCTGCGGAAGATATCCCAAAACTTTTCGAAGTTCTTCTTTTTGGGTCAAAGCGTTGATATCTCCCAGGAAAATCTCTCCACTGTCCGGCGCTTGCAAGCCTGCAATCGTTCTCATCAGGGAAGACTTTCCCGCACCATTGGGACCTAATAATCCGAACATTCCTTTGCCAATCGTAAGATTAACGTTATCCAAAGCCTTCAAACCATTTCCGTAGGTTTTACTAATATTATTTACTGTCAATTCCATAATTGTGTTTTTTGAATTGTTATATCCTTATAAGGCGATAGATAATGTTGTTTGTTACAAAAAATGAAATTTATGAAGCATAATTGTAAAAATATTAATAAGAATTCTACAAAATCGTTGATAATAATTAATTATTTCAAGCATTCCACTGATTTCAAAGTTTAATCATAAACACATCATTATTTAATACATGACCATATTCTCAGTCAGATACGCTTTAAAAAAGGAAATTTGTAAATCTGGTGTTCGACAGCAATTTATATTATGAAAACCGTATCTATCGAACACCCACAATGATGGGCATACTGTCTCATAACCACCTGAAAATAAAAGAAAAAGGACTGCTTATTTTAGATAAAAAAAGAGGGGCTTCTTGAAGAAACCCCTCTTAGCGGAGAGAGAGGGATTCGAACCCCCGGACCTGTTACAGTCAATAGTTTTCAAGACTATCGCAATCGACCACTCTGCCATCTCTCCTGAATAACGGCTGTACCGTCGTTTTCAGTGGTGCAAATATATAAAGTTTTTTGAAACTGACAAAATATTTTTTTACTCATTATCAAAAAACATTTACATCCTGCATGAACAGATCTTCATGAGCTTAGAAATCTCCCATCCGGAAAGCTTTTGCAATAATCTGGAACCGAATAAGATCCAAAGATTTTGTTTATTTTGCCTGGCCGATATCCAACCGGTCAAATTTCCCTTCATTATTTTTATGAAACCGGAAAAATACAGGAAATGTTCCCCACTTCCCTGCCTGGAAGTTTCCGTAAATATTTTTTCCATCATTTTCCACCTTGTCTATGGTGAGGAATTTTTCTTTTCCCAAAGCATTGGAGAAGAAAGATTTAAAATCCACGGTATTGCCGTCATCCGTCATTACAGAGTTTTCTGTAAAATAAGTATACCAGCTCTGATCACCATCCTGTAATGCCTGCACAGCCTGTCTTACCGTTTCGTCGGTTATTTTTGATAGATCCATATTCTTTTGGTTTTGTGTTGTATTTGATTTTTGAGTGTTCCTTTCACGTGTTTTCTGGCCGCATGCTGTACATGACAGGCAAAATAGAGCTGTAATGATAAAATATTGCATGTTTATTGTTTTAAAGGATGCTGAAGACAGACGATCACCAGGTTGAGAAGAAGAAATGGGATTTCAATCATTACCCCTTTAAAATCCCGGTCCTGAAGGTGAAAACAGATGATCAGCAGTATTCCGGCAGCCATCAGAAAATTTCCCCAGACAAATGTTTTGGGAAATAAAATCAGTACAGCCGCAATAACCGTTACTGCCCCGTTGATCATCAGCCCGGTCTTATCAAAGCCCCATTTTCCGAACATAGCAGTCATTTCAGGTTTTCCCGTAAACATGGCTGTTCCCTGCTTTATGCCCATAAAAACGGCAGCAAGGATAAGTATAGAATTGATAATTTTTAAGATCATTTGTTTGCTATTTAATACAAATATGCATCAAATGGATGAGATATAAATGGTGAATTTTTCGGAAATTATGGGTTCAACCTTTTTTTATTTGTTCCTTTAAACAGAAACAAGGTTAATTTGAAATTAACCATTCAAATTAATCATTACTCAAAATCAGAGATCCAGCCTACTTTTTTTCGCCATACTGTATAATCTGCGTCTTTTCCGTCTATTTCAGGAATATTTTCAACATCCGGAATTGCATTGATCACTTCCTGCGGGAAGGGCGGGAGATTCATTTTCAAACGTTCCTGATTAACAATATCTTTATCTTCTACAGGATAAGGAATTCCTTCCGCCGTAAGCTGAGTTCCGTACCGTTGTGGCTTGCTTTGAAATACCTGAATCCGGTCATACAGATATGCAATGTTTGAGGGATTGATATCGCCTTTATTTTCAATCATCATTTGGTAACACGCCTTCATAAATTCAGGCTCACCGATAGAATGCTGAATAATGAGCCACGCAGCATCACTGGCCTCCGCTCCTACTTTTGAAACGCTAGGAAAACCTATTTCCTCAATGATCTTCCTGAGCTGTTCTGCATTTTCTTTGTGAACAAGCTCCATTTCAGGATTGTATCCGCCTGAAAGTTTACCTTCTGAAGCTAATTTTTCCCTTACTGCCAAATCTTTTTCAGCAAGGGCCATGATCTGTTTTGAAACTTTTTCATTCATAGCTTACGAATTATGATCATTTATTGAAGGTCCCTTTGTATTCTGTCCAGTATAAATGTACACCTTTTCTGTACAGTATCTTTGGGAACTTCAATCACCATATAACCGTATTTCAGATAGGTTTCCTTCATCTTTTTAAAAGTAAATACCGCTTCATTCCAGTCCTGCTTCCGTTCTGTATCATTTTCGTAAATATCCTTCCATGGCGGGAGAATAAACACATTTTTGCTATACATAATCTCACGGATAATTCTTTCTTTTTCCTGTACAACGGGAATATTTTCCATATCCATATAGCAGATCGTATCCAGCAGGCCGCGGTCAAAGAAAACAATCCCAGAAGCTGTTTCAGCCTTGATTTTCTGATAGGTTTTTACCGAAGCTTCAAACATAAGCTGAGCGTAAAGTTCTTTATTCCGCCAGGGAAGTCCGTCCCCGTCTATGCTGACCTGCTCTTTAATAATTCTCCTCGCCTCTTCTTCAACCGTCAGAAAACCATTCCTGGAAAACTCATCCAGCAAAGTCGTCTTCCCAACGCCCGGGCCGCCGGTGATGATATAAAACTGATCGGATATGCTGCTTTTTTCTTTCAATTTATTCAATGATCTGTTCAAAAAAATTTAGAATTTCAATGTATTTAATTCACTGAAATCGTTCTTCCCATATATTTTATCAATTTTTCCGTCCTTCAGTACTGCAATTGTATCACAAGTATGAAAAAGGGTTTCAATAATGTGGGAGCTTATGATGACAATCTTATTTTCGGATCTTAACTGCCTGATAATATCATAGAGAATATGTACGCCTTCAAAATCCACTCCGTTAAAAGGTTCATCAAGAATATTAACCGGTTTATCCAGCATCAGCATCCCCATCAGGGCCAGTTTCTTTTTCATTCCGCTGGAGTAATACTTTACATATTTTTTCAGCGGAAGATTGAATTTATCCGTTAATTCACTGAAATTCAAATCTTTTTTATCCGAAAAATAGGATAAATATTCCTCACCCGTGATATAGGGATAAAAATAGTTCTCCGTTTCCAGATAGGAAACAAAGCTTCGTTTTAAAGGCTGATTCTTCCAGTTGATGTTTCCCGAAAATGGAATACTTTGGTACAAAGAATCAAACAGCGTTGTTTTCCCCGCTCCGTTCTTTCCCAGGATTCCTATTATATATCCTTCTTCCAATGAAAGATCTACTCCCTTCAAAACTTTCTGGCTTTTGAACTCAACCTGTAAATTTTTAATCTCCAACATAGGTTCTGATATTTTGTTCTGCGTTTTTTATATTGTTTTTCAGGACAAGCAAAGCCGGAATTATGGTCATGCTGCAAAAAATAAATTCAATATAAACGCCGATATTGTAATAGCCTCTTTTCTCTTTGTAATGGTAAAGCTTGTATTTTCTGGTGATAATGAGAAGAAAATATAAATTCATAAATACAAAATAATACAGCACATACAGACTCTCAAACGGATTAATGATCAAAGCAAGAACATAAACCGGCAGCAGTAAGGCATTAAAAAGTAAAGAATTTTTTCTGATCTTCTCTTTTAAACTTGATTTTTTAAAATACATTTCAAACATTTCCTTGCTTTCATAAGGTTCAAAGACGTCCGAAATATAATCCATCACAAAAACACCGGCGATAATAAGCGATCCCGGATGGTACGATGACAACAGGAGAATAACATATCCGGCCACAGAAAACCAAGTGTTTTTCCTGAGGAAACTCTTCCATTCAAACAGATGATCAGGGATAAAATTCCATTTCAGGGCGGGATCAATGTTCGTTTTGGGAAAGAAAAAAGCAAATGCCGTGATCGGGATATAAAAGGCCCAGCCTGTTACTTCCAGCTTATAGTGAATATTCCCAAACAATAAAACACTGTAAATGAGTGCAGATTCAAGCACAACAACGCCCCGCCAGTTTTGTTCAAACACTTTTTTCAAAAAAGGAACGTCTTTTCTGCCACAGTGGAAAACCAACGCCGCCATAAAAAACATGGGCGGATAGTAATAATCTGAAGGCAGCTCTACCACGATCATCACAATGAATAGCAGCAAAAACGGTACGCTGAGCTTCATATCAAGATTAAAGATCCTGAAAATCTGGTACAATCTGAATTTTAAATGGTTAACTAGTTTTTTCAATGAATTTAAATTGGTCTGTGCGAGAATAGCAACCAATGGGAGCTGATCGGGTATTTATCTACCATACATCTCTATTTCCGGGTTGCTAATTTTGTGCTGCAAATTGCCAAAAATTTTTCAAATATCCCGAATGTAAGAGGCAGTTTTCATAAAAATACAAAAACTATTGAAAAGAAGTGTCACGTTTTATTCACTAAGTTTGTCTTCAAAAGAAATGTCATGCAGGAAAATTACAGCAGACTGCTTACCTATGCTTACAATATCACAGGATCTTACGAAGATTCCCGGGATCTGGTGCAGGATGTAATAGAAAAATACATTTCTCTGGACAAATCCGGGATCAGGAATGAGAGCAATTACCTGATCAAAAGTACCGTTAACCATGCCATTAATTTTAAAAACAGGCACAGCAAAAAAATGGTTTACGGCGAATGGCTGCCCGAGCCTCTCTCCTTTGACCATCCAGAAAACAAACTGATCAGGGAGCAGACTGCCCGCTATACCCTTCTTGTTCTTCTGGAAAAGCTGAACGCTAAAGAACGTGCTGTTTATATTTTAAAAGAAGCTTTCGATTATTCCCACCAGGAAATTGCTGAAGCCCTTGATATCTCTATTGAGAATTCCCGTAAGCTGCTGAGCCGCGCCGGAAAACAGCTTCACAATATAAAGTATGCTCCCGATACTGCCCATTCTGCGAATACCGCTATCCTCCAAAAATATCAGGAAGCATTAAGCGAAGGTGATATTCCGGGAATTGAAGCCCTACTCATGGATGATATCAGGCTTTCCGCAGATGGTGGAAAAAAAGTCCGGGTCATCAAAGCTGTGGAGACCGGAAAACCAGCAACAGCCTCCCTTCTGGCCTATGTACAACAGCAGTTCCTTGCTGGAAAACATTTTACCTTTCATGTTTTCAACCACCAGCCGGCTTTGTGCTTCTGGCAGGGAGAACGTATTTACAACTGCCATATTCTGGATATTGATGAAAATGGACTGATCAGGGAAATTTATTCGATTGTGGATCCTGAGAAGTTGAAAAGGATTGGATAGTTTGGTTTCGTGATTCGGGGTGCGAGTTTTTTGGTTGCTGGTTGATAGATGCTGGTTGCTGGTTGCTGGTTGCGGAGTGTTGATTGCTTATTGCTTATTGCTTATTGCTTATTGCTTATTGAAAGATATAAACTATTGAAAAACCTGTCCCCCGAAACTCGCAACCAGAAACTTGCAACCAGCAACCAAAAACCCTTTTGTCACGTTTTGAAAAGCATCTGTGTCTTTAAAGAAAAACAGTATGCACACACTTCTCAGAATCGACAGCAGTATCAGGATTCAGGATTCTTATTCACGCCGGATGGGCGATTATTTTGTCAGTCAGTGGACATTGAAACATTCAAACGGAACCATTCTGGAAAGGGATATGGCAAGAGCCATGCTGCCTCATCTCAGCCAGAACACCGTAAATGGATTTTTTGACGATAGTATATTTTCGGAAGAACTTTCTCTTTCGGACGAGTTGATTGAAGAGCTTTACCAAAGCAGTGAAATACTGATCACCTGCCCGATGTACAACTATGGCATTCCTTCTTCTCTAAAGGCGTATTTTGATCTGATAGTCAGAACCAAAAAAACATTTACCGCAGACTCCGGGATTAAAGGATTGCTTCACCACAAAAAAGCACACATTATTTCTGTTATGGGCGGCGTCCACTCGGTCCCGGGAGGAATGAACCCTCTTGAAATTCATGTAACAAGTATTTTAAATCATCTGGGAATAACGGATATCAGCTATTTCCCACTGGAAGGAACGGCCTTTCCGCAAGATCTTTCAGAGAAAACAAAATCAGTTGAGACCTTAATTTGTAAACATCTAAATTAATTATGGAAAAGATCAGACAAACCATTGAAAAATTTATCAAAGCAGGCGACACCAGCGATACCGGGCTTCTGGAAGAAGTTCTCCATCCCGGTTATCAGAATATTCAGGACGGATTTTTTGATGAAACCGGAATTTTTATTATTCCTAAGGATCAATACATCCAGCTGGTACGTGATCATGTGTTCGGCGGCAAACCCAGAACGATTATTTATCATTCTTTGGAGCAGAAAAATAGTATCGCGTATGCACAGGTTTCCCTTGAAAGCCCTGTCCTCCGCTTTTCATCGCTGATCACCTGTGTCCGGGAAAACGGGGAATGGAAAGTAATCACCAATATCCCTTCTATAGAGCCGAAATAAGGGCAAAAAGCTGCATCAGAAGATCAGGAGTACTTTTGGTGCAGCTTTCCAATTCAAAATCTGTTATCAAACTGCAAAAAACACAGAAAAAAAAATTATGAAACCGCTCTTCCGGCTTTACTGACACAGCATTCTGTTCACAAATCCTTAAAACAATCGTAATCTAGATTTCAAGCGATTGCCCAAACAGACGTTTAATTTTGTTCATCCTTAATATACTGTAAAGTGAAGAAAATTTTTACCTCTGTTTTATTTTGTGCATCATTATTTTTCTATGCACAGACCGGTACTGTCTCCGGAAACATTAATGATGATTCTAAACTGTCTCTGCCAGGTGCAAAAATCTCCCTGGCACCGGGAAATATCTATACGACTTCGGATGATCACGGAAATTTTGTTTTCCTGAACGTTCCTCCGGGCAGTTACACCATGACCGTGGATTATCTGGGTTATGGGACGAATGAATATCAGGTAACTGTAGAATCTGAGAAGAATACGAGACAAAACATCATTTTTACACGGAAAGAAACGGCCATCGCAGAAGTGATCGTGAGCGGATCTACCCTGAAAAACCAGGCCAGAGCCTTAAACAAGCAAAAGAGTAACGCGAATATCACAAACGTGATTTCATCCGACCAGATCGGGCGTTTTCCGGATGCAAATATTGGGGATGCGTTGAAACGTGTTCCGGGGATTACCATACAAAACGACCAGGGAGAAGCAAGAAACCTGATTATCAGAGGTCTTGCCCCAAACCTGAATTCTGTAACGCTGAATGGCGACAGGATTCCATCGGCTGAAGGTGACAACCGTAATGTGCAGATGGACCTGATTCCTTCTGATATGATCTCTACCATCGAGGTGAATAAAACTCTTACTCCGGATATGGATGCGGATGCCATCGGTGGTTCTGTAAACCTGATTACAAGAGCCTCTCCTAATGGGCAGAGAATTTCAGCAACGCTGGCGGGAGGGTACAATCCTATCCGTGAAAAAGGAAATTATACCGCCGGATTTGTGTATGGAAACCGTTTTTTAAACAAGAAATTAGGCGCTGTTTTCAGTTTTTCCTACAACAATAATAATTTTGGCTCGGATAATATTGAACCTACCTGGAGCATTGCAGATGATGCCGCACAAACGGCCTACATCAGTAAAATGGGTGTCCGGTATTACAATGAGCACCGTATCCGCCACAGTTTCGACCTGAATATGGATTATGAATTTAATTCAAAAAACAAAATCTATGCTTCAGCGATGTACAATTTCAGAACGGATAAGGAAAACAGATTTGCACTGGGCTACAAAATAAAACCGGTCTACAACGATGATGAGACTGAGATCACAGGTTGGAAAGGCAGCATTACAAGACAGAATAAAGGCGGAGATTCTGATAATGACAATACGCGTCTTGAAAGACAGAAAGTACAGAATTATGCTTTAAGGGGTGAACATCTTCTGGGTTCTAAAATTGATCTGGACTGGTCGATGAACTATGCAACCGCGAGTGAAAAGAAACCTCACGAACGTTATATAGAGTTTGAGAATGGTAAAATGAATTTCTCCTCAGATCTGAGTGATCCGCGAAGACCTATGATCACTCCTCTTTCTGCGGATAATTTGGGAGTTTATGAATTGAGTGATCTTTCGGATGCAAACAGTTTTACGCAGGAAAAAGAGTTTGGGGCCAAGGTTAACGTGCGTTTTCCGTTTTCTGTGATCGACAGCCAGAAAGGAAGGCTCCGTGCGGGTCTTCGTCTTCGTTTGAAGGAAAAGGAGCGTAATAATGATTATTATGCTTTTGAACCTTTACAGGATATGGGCAGTCTGATGTCGGTTCCAACGGTTCATTTTGACGGTCATAATTTCCAGCCGGGGAATTATGTTCCGGGAACTTTTACGGATCCGTCTTATCTTGGAGGTCTGGATCTTTTTAATCCTAATTTATTTAAAGGAGAATTAAAACCGGAAGAGTTTCTTTCAAGCAACTATACGGCAAAGGAAAATATTTATGCCGGATATCTGAGATGGGATCAGGATTTCAGTGACAAATTCTCTATGATCGTGGGAGCGCGTTTTGAAACCACCAAAATTGATTACACGGGAAATTATGTGCTGGATGAGGAGGATCTTGCTGGAAAACTGAACCGTACGAATACGTATACGAATATATTACCGAATTTATCCTTCAAATATGTTCCCGTTCAGGACCTTATTCTGCGTGCAGCGTTTACAACTGCTTTAGCGCGTCCTAATTATTATTCACTGGTTCCGTACCTGAGTGTGGTTTCTGCAGATGAGACTATTGCAGCAGGAAATCCGGATTTAAAAGTAACTTACGCCTACAATTTCGATTTTATGGCGGAGAAATACTTTAAGTCTGTGGGAATTCTTTCGGGAGGTATATTTTATAAGAATCTGAAGGATTTTATTTATACGTATTCGAGAAGAAATTATACTTCGGGAGATTTTGCGAATGATTTTGCGGGACAGTCGAATCCTATTCCTGCAGGGGAAAGCAACTGGAGTTTTACGCAGCAAAGGAATGGTGACAATGTAGATATTTATGGTTTTGAAGTGGCTCTTCAGCGTCAGCTCGACTTTATTCCGGGAGCGTTCTGGAAAGGTCTTGGCGTGTACGTCAATTATACCTATACAAAATCAAAAGCGAAAGGAATCACCAATGAAGACGGTGTGGAAAGAACGGATGTAGGTCTTCCGGGAGCGGCTCCGCATATGTTCAACGGCTCTCTTTCGTGGGAAAACAAGCGTTTTTCAGCAAGAGTTTCTATGAATTATGCGTCTCATTATATTGATGAACTGGGTGGAAAATCATTTGAAGACCGTTACTACGACAAACAGGTTTTCCTTGATGCGAATGCTTCTTATAAAGTGACCAGCCATCTGAGAGTTTTTGCGGAAGCCAATAATTTGACGAACCAGCCGTTACGGTATTACCAAGGAATCCAGAGCAGAACGGCGCAGGTGGAATACTACAGACCGAGATTTACTTTAGGATTGAAATTTGACTTTTAATTAAACGAATGAAAAAATTACCATTAGCTATAGCCGCTGCCGTTTTACCTTTTGTGGTAAGCTGTACGGCACAACATTTAGGAAAAACAATACAACCCACCGTTGTTACTGAAACGGTAGTTCATGATACGGATGATCCTGCGATCTGGATCAACCCGGAAAATGCGTCAAAGAGTATCATTATCGGGACGGATAAGGACACGGACGGCGGACTGTATGCCTTCGACCTGAACGGAAAGATCATTAATAAAGTATCCGGATTAAAACGCCCGAATAATGTAGACCTGGAATACGGTTTTATGCTGAACGGAAAGAAAACAGATATTGCCGCCGTCACGGAAAGGGAAACAAATACGGTGAAAATTTACAGCCTTCCTGATCTGAAAGAAGTAGGTTCTTTTTCTGTATTTGACGGTGAAACAGAACGTGACCCAATGGGAATTTCCATGTACAGAAATCCTGAAACCGGAGCAATTCATACGATTGTAGGACGAAAATCGGGTCCGGCAGACGGTTATCTGTGGCAGTACAAGCTTTCTGAAAAAGACGGAAAAATCACGGGTGAAGTTATCCGTAAATTTGGAAAATACAGCGGCCTGAAAGAGATTGAAAGCATTGCTGTAGATGATGAAGCGGGTTATATTTATTATTCTGACGAGCAGTTCGGGGTCCATCAATATTATGCAGATCCGGCGAAAGGAAATGAGGAGCTTCTGGTTTTCGGAAAGGGTGATTTTAAATCTGATGTGGAAGGAATTTCCATCTACCCTACTACAGCACAAACCGGATATATCCTGGTTTCGAACCAGCAGAAAGACACGTTTAACGTATATCTGAGAGAAAATCCGGCGAAAGGAAGAATTGCCGAAATCCCGGTTTCTACCCGTGAAAGCGACGGTTCAGAAGTCACCAACGTGAATCTGGGGCCTCAGTTTCCAAAGGGTGTATTTGCTGCGATGAGCAATGGAAGGGTTTTTCATTTTTATGACTGGAGATTGATTGAGGAGCGAATAAAGGCTCAGATGAGTGCCGCAAAAACGGGAAATTAATAGATATTTTTGAACCATTAAGAAGGGATAAGTTTTTAAGAATATTAAGGAGATCTGGTTTTTCTTATGATTTGTACTGAGTGATTTAAATGATTAGTCCTGAAAGTTCAATATAGATTAAACCACTGTTTTTGGCAGTGGTTTATTTTTTATTTAATGAGACGAACGAGAAATTTAGCGGTACAGTCTTACTTAATCCCATAAGTTAAAAGACCCCAGATTATTATCAATACAATAACTATGGAACCTGCTATAATATCTTTCTTCTCTTCTGTTTCAAAGCTTTTTTCAGATGCTGTGTTTTGTTTTTTTAAACTGAATTGAAAAACAAAGATGAGTCGTACGATACTGCCTATTAAACCAATTAAATTTACATCCATGATTCACGTTTAAGTTAGGATAGATTTTCTTACTATTTTGCTTCAATTTTTGGACCAGAATGGCCAACAGTTTATACCCATTGAATATCTAGTTTTTGAATAAATGACAGATAAAAATCTGGCTTATGACATTGTTTTTAAATAATTGAAGCATGTCCTATTGAATTTAAAATAGTAGATACTTTATAAAAATCATACCATAGAACTTCTCTTTCTTTTCTTAAAATTTTCTGAAGTAATTCCCAGTCTTCCACTAAACTCCCAATGGTTAAATCTGGTGGCTCCTGATACATATTATACAGTTTATCATCAGGAATGTTCCAGTATAAATCCTTTTCTAATGAAAACTTATCCGTTGGAGAGTCATCCAGTTTATCAATTAACATGAAAAGAATCTTTTTTAAATCTTCTTTTTGAATTTCTATATTGTTTTTCATAATAATTCAAATTATAACTTTTAGCTCATGAATATTATGACAAGCTAGTTCTTAATTTTCTGTTGTGTAATCATATAACATTTTTATCAAATACTTCCCATCTACCCTGGCAATTGCATAACATACCTTAAAAGGCTGATCTCGTTTCTTATCCGAAATAGAATTATTCTTATTGTAGTAAAAGTACTCCTCTATTAATTGCATCTTTTCATCCAGATTAAAACCGGGCAATGAAGAATCTTTTATTAATTCATATTGTTTTTTAGTATCATCATATTGATAATGATTTCTAATGATCTGAATTTTCTTATCATTTTTTTTACGTGATAATGTAAGGGTTGATTTAGTATAAAGAACAGGATTATGTACAGGACCTATCATATTTACAATAATAAAATCTGAATCTTCATTTTTATACAAAGCAGATAATAAGTTTTTTGTATCCAACTCATATAAACCATAATGGCTAACACTGCCGTTGCAACTTCCCATGACAGCATCAAGTACCTGCTTATTTTTGTTTTGTTTTGCGGCTTTATATAATTCGTAATCATTGTCAATGCATGCCTGGATTCCTTTTGTCTTTAGTTTTTCAAAATAAATACTGACTTCTTTTGAAATATTTTCTACTTCTTGCGCTTTACAACTATTTGTAAACAGAATGATAAAGCAAAAACAAACGTAAAAAATCGGGTTGCTTTCTATTTTCATAATAATTATTGATAAATAGTTACTAAATTTTCTGTTAAATATTTCATGTATCTCTTTTTAATAGGGGGACGGTTTTTTATTCTCTTTATTGTAGTAAGTATAAGGTGTCATAAATTCACATTCCTTTACATTATCTGAATATAATTCAAAATAAATATATGAGCTTCCTTCATCTTTATTTTCATAATTTTTACTGTTGCATTTATGCTTAAATAGCTTTTCCAACAGTCTATCTTTTACATTTTGCCGTTTTCTGACTAAACTATAAGTTTTAATTTGATTAGTAAAATCCATATTTTCTTTATACCAATAAAATGTGAAGGAGGATTCTAGTTGAGTAATTACCAAATACTCTTTTCCAATATTATAAATTAGAAAAGTAGTCTGTTCGTTTTTAGTCTCCATGTTTTTAAGAAATGTGGAGATTTTTATCTGCTGGGTAGAATTATTATTCTCCTGAGCTTTAGTACAAGTTATCCAAATTAATAAAACTATTGTAATAAGTTTGTTGATCATAATTTATTATTCATACTTAGGCAAAGCGTTTGTATTTAAAATTATTGTTTTAGGATCTGTTATTTTAATATCTTTTAAAAGATAATTACAAGATCGTATTTGCAATAGTTTCAGATTATTTTATTTAATGGCACGAGCGAAACGCTCGCGCCAGCAAGAGTGATTTTATTCAAAAGAGCTCTATTATTTTTACACTACATACTAAAAATATAAAATTTTGAACATAATAAACCACTGCGAAAAAAAACAGTGGTTTAATTATTTTCATACTTGTTCCTTAAACGTATTAATTATCCAGATCAATCAATGAACAATGTGCTCTAGTCAAAAAAGTTTATATCCTCTAGACTGTAAACTCTTTAACTTACCGTGATATTAATAAAAAATTAATTCATAGAGCCTTTATAAATACTTATTACGTCCCACCATTTTTCATTTTCATTTTTACGTTTTAAAGTGTATATAATATATTCTTTACGATTGGAAGTGGCAAAAGAAATGACTGCTAGATTTTTATTTATTATATAGTCTGACAATAATAAATAATTTTTTGTATTGGGGATACTATTCAAGATATGAATTTTTTGTATCCCGGAATCTGTTTTATATTCATAATTAGATTCTATTCCACCCATTTTTTTATTTTCATCATAAATAAAAATTTCATTACTTTTCGTAAAATTCTCTAAAGAATGAAATGTTAGAAAATTATTAAAATAGAAATTATTAAATTCTTTATCTTGTCCTTTTACTAAAATGCATGATAAAGAAATACTTAAAAAAATTAATGTGAATAAAACGAAATTTTTCATTATTTTTTATTAAAAATGTTATATAGTAAATTAAAATTCTGTTTGACATATACATCTACCCCAACAGAAAAAGACCCTGGAAGACCGACGCCCCGTTTATAATATGTATCATTTAAAAGCCTATTTTCAAAATAGTCTCCAGCATCATGCTGTAGAGGCAGCTTTAAAATAGCTGCTAAATAGATTTTTTTAACACAAAACCCTCGTAATTTGCGAGGGTTTTTTCTTATCAGCTCAAAATCAAGAGGCTTTGCGTAAGGGAGGATTATTTTTTGGTGGTAAATAATTGTCTATCTCACTTTGTTTTAGAATATCTTTCTTAATATGCTCAAAATTAATTTTAAATTCTGATATTCTTGCAGATTCATCTTGTTTATATATTTTTTCCTTAAGTAAATCTATAATCTCATTGAACCTAAGGGCCATAAAAGGAGGAATAAAACACAGTTTTTCATTATTATCTTTTACCTTAAAATTAATATAATTTCTATTTCCTGCATAATAAGTGTCTTTTTCTAGTTCTTTATGTATGACAAAATCTTGTAATTTTCCAGAAAATAGCTGATTTACTTTCTCAATTTCTTCGTTTGTGAGTTGATAGGAATAAAAGACAGTATCCTGGTATCTTTTTAAATATACATTCAGTTTTCCGTTTTTATCTAATGTCGAATAAGATAAAATTGAAATGTCTTTAGCTTCAATATCATAAGCAACAAGCTTAAAATCACTTAGTTTAATTTTTTGTGCATTAAATATTAAGCTTAATAATAATGTCAAAAATAATAATAAATTTTTCATATTTAAATAAATAATTATTTTAATGGAATCTTCACAATATTACTTTGTTCCAAATTGTTATAAAAAAAGATAGCATTGTCTTCTATTTTTATTAAATCTATTATCTGATACATATCAGATATTATTACAAATTC
Organism: Chryseobacterium endalhagicum; assembly: GCF_016745235.1. GTDB lineage: Bacteria > Bacteroidota > Bacteroidia > Flavobacteriales > Weeksellaceae > Chryseobacterium > Chryseobacterium endalhagicum. The sequence continues at coordinate 204,649 of NZ_JAELVM010000003.1, forward strand.
TAAAGTAAAAATATCTATTTTAGTTAAATAAAATCCAGAATTAAACCATTTTCTTTTAAAGCAAGGAACATAAATAAATCCATTTTCATATAATAAAGGGCCTCCAAACACTTCTTTTTTTATTGTATTCCCGTCAATAGACAGCTTCCCAACTTCTGGGCAACCTTGGCAAATTTCGAATGTATTAGAATACAAAATTTCCCTTCCATTGGGACTATTCATTTTTATTCTAAAACTTATTGGCGTTTCGTGTTTCATAAATTTTTAACGTGGAATAATTTTAGTTGCTTGATTTACTACACTTTTAGATTCTATCAAAAACTGAATAGAGCCTCCAGTATAAAATCCACCACCTTGAGGTCCAATTATTCCAACTTTAATTGGAGTTCCTTTAGGAATTATACCTGAAGTATATTGAGTTAATGAATTCCATTCTTGTTTAATAGCTACCACAGTTCTATTTGTAAATTCACTAGTTCCAACTCTTAAACCCCAAAAGTCACTCTTTCCAAGAGACATTTGTCCAAATCTTTGAGCAGGAATATTAAAAGGTGCTTTTATATTAATACTTCCAAATAAAAATCCATCTGCGGTAGTTGTAACTTTGGCTATTACTCCTATGGTTTTAGAAAATCCAATTTCCGTTGTCGCTCCCTGTAGCCCGTACAAGCCTGCAACGGCCAATTGTCCTGAAGGATTCCCCATAGCAACTTCAGGAGAATTAGAGGCTGGAATTTCCCTTACAGTTGGAGCATTTGGATCTCCAAAAACTAGATAACTCATCGCTGGTCCATTATTTCCCGCCTCGATTAAAGCGTTTAAATTATTCATAACCCCCAATGACTCTAGTAAAGTGTTGTCCTTCCATGTGCCATCTCCAAGTAGTGCGGTAGTACTGCCGTCATAAGCAGTATATGTTCCTGACTTTCCTAAATAAGTTTCATTACCTCCAGCTGTAGCTTGACTACTAGCATCTGGGTTCCAATAAATACTATTTGTTTGCCTATTATGTACCCAATCTGTTGCTTGTCTCCCATCTGGATCAATAAAACTAATAGGATTATTAAAGGCATAATTGTATGGAGAATATCCTCTCATCTGTTCTGCTAATGGATCTATAGCTCCCCATCTTCCCAAATCCGGCATATAGAACCTCGCACCATAATCATACATCCCGGTCTCCTGAAGCTCTTTTCCGTTGTATTTGTAGCTATAATAGCTTCCCAGATTAGAACCCTCAAACATGCCCTGGATGTGGTTTAATCCAAATGGATAGTAGTTATTGGTATCAGTAACTTCCAGAACGCCTTCGCTGTTTTTGCCAAAACTTACCCTTGCATTTCCAAGATGATCTCTGTACTGGTAAATATAACGGTTTTCCGTGAAACTGTAAAAGCCTTCTGCTGTGGGAACAAAATCCAGGTTCCATTGCGGAATTCCGGTAAGATTTCCTAATGTTTTGCCCACATTGGCATAGGCCTGTTCTTCAAAAGCATTCTCTGTTCTGCAGGTCATACACAATTCTCCTCCACCATCAAAATAGCTATACTGAAAACCATCAAGATAATCTGTGATGCGTGTTGTGGCTGGCACTCCTCTACGTCCTTGTCTGTAATATCTTTTACGAAGCTTTGAACCGTCTGCACGGTAAATATACCCTAAGGTTGTATTTGAAATCTGTCCCGGCATAAGTGGGTCCGGCTGGCTAATGGATAAAGTATTCGGAAGGTTCAGGTAATTGTACACCATAGTCTGTATTCCTTTATCTTTCATATTGATCATATTTCCATTCAGATCATAATCAATGATATTATTTCCTCCTTCATAGCCTGTGTCATTCAATGCATTTTCAATCACTTTATCCAATCTGTTTCCTGTATATTGGTACACCAGGTTATCTACTGTTGTGGATGTGGTGCCGGAAACAGGAATAGCATTTCTTTTTAAAGAAGCAATATTTCCGTTTAAATCGTATGTTAAGCGCTCATCATATTTCTTATTATGAGGATTGGTGGCCTCCGGTTCTGCGTACTCAGCGTCAGTTAATCTGTTAAGCTTATCATAAGTATAATTATATCTTTTCAGACTATTGACGGTTGACATATTCCAGTCTATTTCAGCAATATTTCCATTGTACCTGCCAGGTGCAACAGCCGCATAAACAGGATCGGTATACCTTACTGTATAGCCGAAGAGCTTTCCGTTCAGGTTTGCAGGATCATTGATCTGACTTAACCAGCCTCTGATATTGTATTTGTAATCAATGGTCTGTAAGGGTGATGCTAAAGATATGCCGCCCACTTTCTTCGATTCCAGCTGGGAAAATTCATTGTATTTATTTTGAGCAAGGATTTCCTCGGTATTATTGTCTACTTTATGTTTTTGGATCAGCATACGGTTCTGATGGTCGTAGGTAAAATTTTCTGTAATTACCTTTTCCGCATCTGTGGCTAATCTTTTATGTTTTGTAACAACAGTTTGTGGGACATCCGCGAAATCCAGTTTAGATTCTGTTTGGGTATAACCGCCCAGATGGTTGATAGAATACGTTCCTACTGCACGGCCTTTGGTATCATAAAAGATGTAGTTTTTTGTCCAGTTATCATCTTCAATATTTTTCACAAGGCTTAGCGTAGGGAGCGCCTTAGTGCTTAAGGAAGCGTTCTGTCCGTCCGTAATGATAGTTTGACCCAGTATTGAGCCTGGAAAAGCAGGGTTAAAGCTGTATGCCGGATAGGTGTCATAGTAATTAATGTTTAACACCTGTACCAGACTTGCTGGAAGAGCCCTGTTTGTATAGTAGATAGGCATTCCGGATATGGTAAAAGAGCCCGCGCTCCTTAATTCAAAAGTGTAGGCAGCAGCTGTAATACTCGTTTGAAGACTCTGCCTTGTAGCCGTGTTGTTCGTAAGACCTGTTAAAACTATTCTTCCAAATTGATCATACTTGGTAAGCATCCATTTATTTTGAGTCCTAAGATTAGCATCCTGGCTCATTACCAGTTGGTCTGCCTTATTGTAGATCAGATATTCCCAGCCTTTGCCCGGAAGCTTCTTTTCTACAAGTCTTCCGAGACCATCATAGCGGTACTGGTAACAGAGGTTGTCAAGCGTTGTCTGATCCAATGAGGAAGACCCGGAGGCCAATGGCGGAACCACATAAGCCAGTCTTCCATACTGATCATATATATAATAAGTATCTGCATTCTCAGAACCTGTATTTTTCCTGACCAGCAGTGTCTGGCCTTTTCCATTCTTAAATTCAGTAACCGTATTTCCGTCTTCATCGGTTACAGAAGTTTTCATCAGGGTATTGATTGCAAACACGCCAGGAACTCCGGGCACAGAATTGCTTCTGCCTTCGGTCCATGTAGTGGTAAGGGGGTACTTTTTCACCCCATCGCCTGCAGTGTTGGTTGTGTATTTATAATCAACAGGTCTACTGCTCCATGCATTTCCGGTTCCAATGCTTTGCTTTATCCGTTCTAAAGGAGAGTTTTCGATAATCTGCTGCGCATAGATCTTTTCGCTACCATAAATCCCGGGAGCTGTTGCATTTCCGAGCGGGTTTTCATAAATCCCTCCGTTTCTTGTTTCCGCCTGAGGAACCGGGAGATAAGATTTTGATGCCCTCCCGTACTGATCATATTCAATATGGGAAACCACATCTTTTCCGTTGGGAGAAGCTTTTATGGCAATAGACTGTTTAGGTCTTCCAAGACCATCAAAATACTGTACTGTTTCTGTTTTTCTGATACAGTCTGCATCAAGGCAGTTTTTGCTGTAGATATAGTTTTCCGTATTGGTTTGCTGGGCCGATAAGAAACTACCGGCAGAGACTATACAGAATATATTTAAAATTTTTTTCATTGTTTTGATTGCTAAAGTTCAATTTAAATCTTTCTTGAATTCAGAGCCTGTTTAAGGTTTATAATTATACTTGAATTCCTTCAGCGTTTTCCCGTTGCTATCCATTACTTTCTGGAGTCTTCCGGCAGCATCATACACATTCACCTCCTTGAAACCGGAAGGAGATATGGCAGAAGTCACACCAATAAGCGGATCATAAGTCATGGTCTTTATTTGGAAATTTTTTAAAGCCACATCATTCCTCAGATTATTAAGAGCGAGCATCAGTGCCGGCTCATTGGTCGGGTTATCATTGTCGGCATCAGAAGCAGCAATAGCAGCTTGTACTGTCTGCAGGTTGATGATATCTGCGTACAAAGCTCCAATAATAACAGCAATAGGCTGGGTTTTGTGGTATCCCCAAATGGTAACAACCGGAATCCCGTCTTTCGATTTAGCTTCCCAGGCATTCCCCATTTCGTCATATACCGTAATATCTCCCTGTGTCTGAGCAGCTTGGGTGTCCATATTATACACTACCTGCGAGGTAGGAAATACATGGGCAGGATTATCAAATTTTGTTTCTGTTCTGGCGACCAGCACTCCTTCCTGCTTAATTTCTGTTTTTAAAGGGATACTTATAAGATTCGCAGTGAGGAGCTTCTGATTATTAAGATCATTCGGATAGAAAACACTATGCTCTGTAACAGATCCCGAAAAATCAGTAGATACTTCTTTGGTCATTAAATTGTTGGCAGATTCAAAGAATTTCTGGCTCTGGGATTCCAGCATCCCCACATTATCTACTTTTAATTTACTATTGGTATTCACAGATTTTATCCATAAATATTTCAGTGGACCATATACAACGTTTGTCATTCCATTCAATGGAACATATTCAAAATTATTAGCCACATTCGTTTCTTCTACCAGGTTACCAGCGGAATCAAACTTTTCAATTTTTTTCACGATGCCTGCTTTTTTTAGTGAATGGTTAAGATCCATTTGCAATGGTCCCTTAAAATTGTTTCCATACAGAGCATCCATTTCTTCAGGCATTAAATAAGTGTATTTAACAGAGGTGTTTTTAATGGAATCTGTAACTTTTACATTCTGATACATGATCACTTCCTGCAGATAATTAAAATCAGAGCCTTCAATAATATACGGATGCCCGGAAACATAATCGTATTCGGGAGCATCCATATAAGAAACCCCGCTGGTCTTAGAAGCATCTGAAAACTGGCTGTAATCGAACTTAATCACGCTGACAGGTGCTACTGCATCTCTCTCAAAGGTTTTTACAGATTTGATTCTTCCTCCTTTGGCATATACGAAATTGCGGATGGCCTTTTTTATTCCATATATTTTAGCACTTTTATTGGGCTGATTTCCCATAAACCGCAGGAATAAATTACTGGTGGTTCCAGGATTAAATTCTCTTACCAGATTTTTGCTGCAGAAATTGATCCCGTCATATTGATACATTTTCCTGTCCAAAGTATCCCCTACAGCAGCAGATTTATAAATTTTATAATCAAACCAAAGATTGGGATCCGGAACTGTCTTGAATTCAGGATCTATCAGATCTCCATAGCTCGTCCTTACAAAAAACCTTGAATAGTTTTGTGGGTTATTGATAGTAAAAGGATTGTTAAGGATCTGCGGATTCTCATTAATATCGGCTATTTTTTCAATCTCAGCATGAATTGAATTGGGAGCATAAACCGTATTCACCTCATAATCATATTCTGTTTTTCCTCCTGTGGGATAAGTCACCGTTTTTAAAAAATTGGTCTTATACATACGGGGATGGATCGTTTCTTTGGTAAAAAAGTAATCATAATCAAAACTGCAGGAACCATAGGCATTAGGATAACCGAAAAGATCGAAGCCCAATTTATCGTAGCTGTATCCGTCTTCAGGGTTGTGATAACTGAACGTATATTTTCCCAGTTCATTACTGCTGTTGTCTTTCTGAATAATTTTATATAGATTTTGTCTTTCGCTATCAATAGAAGAATATTCAAAAGAGTACTGTTTGATAAGCTGTCCTGCTTTATTTTTCAAAAGTACAGTATTGAGCTGAACCCTGTCTTCCAATGTATAAACTCCATCGGTAACATTATAGTTAAAAGAAACTGTACCCACGCCATGAATATTGATCTTTTTTACCCTGTTCTGAACAATCATTTTTCCGGTTTCTATGGATTTACTACGAACCAGATATTCATAGTCAACCATCAGCCTGTCCTTCTCATCCAGAATCTTAGTCAGCAGAAAAGCACTCGTGTATAATTCTTTCTCTGCATCAGGATTAGAGCCCGAATGTCCCGGATTCGCTGTGATATAAGGATATTCATACCGGTATGAAACGCTCTTTTTATCAAAAATATATTTAAATCCATTTTCATCAATGATCTTGAATGACGTAAAAATACTGTCAGACTGCTTTTGAATCAGAATTTTATTGGTACTTGGATATGATTCTACGGCCTCTACGCTGCCGCTATTTTTATCGTATTTAATATAAAAACGTCCATTTCGTCCTAAAAAGCTATACTGATATACATTCATGTTATCATTTAATCCAAAATACAGGTATCTGCTTACCGAACCTGCACCATCATCAATATTCCAGCCCAGTCCTGCATCTCCGTTTCCGTACAGACGGGAGACATTCTCCGTATTGTAGCTTAGTCCTATATCTATTTTTAATGCCGATCTTGACGTGGGCATTCCCCCTAAAGGAATACTGACATCAGTTTTCCCTTTAGAATAACCCCCTTCATAATTTCGAAGAATGGATTCCTTCTGAAATTCAAATACATTGGTTTGGGCATTTCCCCCAATATGTACCAGAATTAATATAAAAAATAAGATTTTAATCCTTAAAAATTGGTTGTTCATCAGTTTATTTTTTTATCAGTTTAGCACTCGCCGTTTTATTCGTATCAGTTTTTATGGTCACCAGATAAGCCCCCTGAATTAAATTCTGGGTATTAATCTTAGTCACCTTATTTTTAGTTTTCAAACTCTGAAGCTGTCTTCCACCCATATCATAAAGATTAATATCAGCCTCTTTGAAATCAAAGCCTATTTCAACATAAGCATAATCTGAAACCGGGTTTGGATAGATTTTAATATCCTGCTTTTCAATCAGCTTATTGATCTGACTATCTCCAAGCTTTACAATCTTCCAATTCTCTTTTCCGAGTTCTTCTGCGCTGGTTCCTGCAAGAATGATTGAACCGTCTCTGTTCAGCTTAATATCTGAAAGTCTTTCTTCTCTTTTTCTGGATTCCCCTTTCACATGCTTTCTCCACTGTTCATTTCCATCTTGATCCAGGTAAAGCATCCAGAAAGTTTCATCATCAGCTTCTATTCTTCCTTCAGCCTGAGTATAACCTCCGAGTAAAATTCCTTTGGTGACATCTTGGTTCTTGGCTCTTGAATCCTGGCTCTGAATAACACTTGCTCCCATCAGAATATCTCTATTTCCAAAATTGTAAGATTTCTGCCAGATCTCTTCACCTCTTTCGTTCAAAGAAATTAACCATAGATCAGTTCCTTCTTCAATGTTTACAGTTTTATTTCCCGATTTTTCTGATCTGGATTCTCCACCGATAATATAGCCAGCGGAAGTCAGTGCCAATGTTCTTAAATGATCATCTGCTTTTCCGCCAAAGTTCTTTTCCCACTCCACTTTTCCATTTTTATCCAGTTTAATTACCCAATAATCACCCTCTCCAAAGTTTTCAGTTTTCTTTGAACCGCTTAGATTGCTTCTGGAATAGATTCCTAACAAAGCACCTCCATCTTTGGTAGGAATTATTTTCTCTACCTCATCAAGACCTTTTCCTCCAAATACGGATTCAGATAAAGTTTTGCCGTCTTTATCAAGTTTTACAACCAAAACATCTTTTGAACCATAACCTTTAGATGAATTCTGAACATTCCCGGCCACAAAAAATCCAAGATCAGTAGTCTGAATGACGGATCTTGCTTCTTCATTAGCCGCTGATCCAAGTGTTTTCTGCCATAATTCATCTCCAAACTCGTTAAGTCTGATCAACCAAATGTCAGATCCACCTTTGGAATCATCTTTTTTATCCAGCCCTTTTGACGAGTATGAAGTACCTGAAATCAAAAATCCACCATCTTGCGTAGATACGGAAGCTGATAGGTAGTCATGATTCTGACCTGAGAAGTATTTTTCCCAAACCTCCTCGCCTTGTTGGTTAAGTTTTATCAAATGAAAATCATAGCCGTTGTTTTGTTTTTGGCTATTAGCTGCTGGCATCTGGCCGGATCCTGAAGAATGAATAGAGCTACCAGTTATCAGATACTGCTGATCGATCGTCGTGGTAACCTGGCTTAGAAAATCCTGTGTAGAAGACTTAATGTCTTTCTGCCACAATACTTCCTGGGCAGACAGCCCCAGAAGTGTGCATAAAGTACATGCACAAGAATAGAATTTCTTCATCTGTTTGTGTATTTTAGTTTAAGATTAGTTTTTATAATTTTGCGGCAAATTTAACATTTTTTAACGTACCACAAATCTCATTCCTGAGATTTAACACAGATAATATCACTTAGTTGTGTTTTTATCAGATATTTAATTTCTGTAATGCGAAGATATTCGGGAAAAGCGACAGAAGTTGACGTATTATAAAACTGAAACGTAAAATGATTTATAATTTTAAACAGAAGAATAGTAAGACTATTGCTTTAATATTTCCCAGGTTTTCACCTGTATTTCATCAACGATACGTGCCAAAAACCCTATCCCAGATGGAAGTATAAAAACCAAAATTTTTATTCTCAACCAGATGATGCTGGTTATGAAATCTTGTTGTTCCCACAAAAAAACGGTCAAACGACGCCGGAAAGAACTCCCGGTTCAGGTGGCCTATGGTTCCCCAGATGAGATTGATGATTAAATAAAGACTGATGGATTGAATAGAAAAATCATAGCCCATCAGCAGAGCTAAGATCATGAATCCAAAACCGATGGTTTCAAAAGGATGCAGTACAAAAAGGCTCAGAAAATTGGTGCTTATATGCTCATGATGCCTTGCATGTAATTTTTTATAGATAAAAGGCTGATGGGCTGCATAATGAAAAAAGTACATCAAAAGATCCATCAGAAGAATCAGGGCAATAGTTTCAAGAAAAACTGAAACCGCAGAAGGACTCTGATCGAGACTGATCCAGTTGATTTTCCATAAAAAAGCCCCTAAAAGCATAACAAAGCTATTGCAGATAATCGTGAGCAGGCAGAGGTAAAAATCCGATCTGGTGACAGGATGACTTTTTTCCTGAAGCTGCTGTTTAGGGCATGTCTTTTCAATGAACTGAAAAAGCCCTATCGAGAACAAACACAGAAATACATTAGACAAAATACTGAATACGATCCACTGCAGCCATGAAAACTGCCAGAATATCTTTAAATAACCGGAAAAATCAAGCCAATTAAAAACCATACACCGTCACCTGTAAACTAAGTTCATAAATGTATGAATTTCCTCCTGAACTATCAAACCTTCACAAATCCAGGAATACAAGGCTTTATAACAGTCTGCTTCATCTGCAAAATCTGCGCGGTTTATTTTATGACCATTCTGATCTCTCGCAGATTTCACAGATTCGGCAGATGTTTGCGTTTTATTAATCTGTGTTATCTGTGAAAATATAAAAATAATCTCCTGTTAAAATAACCTCTCAAAGAATACACAGATTCGGCTGATGTTTGCGCTTTTATTAATCTGTGTAATCTGTTAAATCTGTGGGAATATAAAAATAATCTCTCGCAGATTTTGCAGATGAAGCAGATATTTTGTTTTGTAAAATGAATATTAATCTACAAGATTATTTCTGTCTCTGCTTTCTTTTCAGTTCCCGCACCCGTAAGGTAAGCTGTTTTCGCAGATCATTATGATACTGTCTGTAGTTTTTTATGCTTCTTTCCAATTGCTTTTTCTGGGCCAGATAATCTTCATAAAGTTCGCTCAGTTCTGAGATCCTGGAAATCATATCTGCGGGCTGAATTTGAGGATCGCCGGCTGTTTTTTTCAGAAGACCGCGGTAATATTCCATCCGGTCTGTAAGGCTGCTGTGAAATTTTGGTTCTATTCCCTGCATGGCTGTTTGGTTTATATATTAAAATTTTAAAATGATGTTCACTTTCCGATGGCTGCAGAAGGCGTATCACTCTGAAATAAAATCTTAACACTTTTGTCCAAAGCATTTTTGCCTGCTGATTTTAAATAAATATGGTTCAGGGCGGAGGAAATGAGGGTTTCTTCCTGGTCCCCCAGCGGAAGCAGTGGCAGCGAAGCATATTCACTGGCTGCAATCTGTGGATTTATCCCGTTGCCGTATGCCCCTTCCCCATTGGCATTGAAAACTTTATAAATCACCGGATGAAGCTGCCACGAGATCTTTTTGGGCTTTCTTTTATCTTCCACAATGAATCCGGCCATATCCTTGCCCAATGTAACGTCTCCCACCTGAATGACCTGCATATAAGGTTTAAGGTTATTGATCACGATTTCCGAAGCGGATGCTGTACTGTTTGAAGCCAGAATATAGACTTTATTCAAACCTAAAGCATTGGCCCGAAGTGTATTGAAATCAAGAGAATTCGGATCGTACTGAATCTGTTCGGCAAAGGTTCTTTTGACTTCGCCTCCGTTTTTGTTTCCTTTATAAATAATGAATGGTGATGCGGATGAAATTCCGGAAGGGATCAATGAACATAATGCCGCTGCTGAAGCTACCGAGCCCCCATAATTGTACCGGATATCAATGATCAGCTGCTGTATTCCGGCTGCTTTGAAGGCTGCAAATTTCTGATTCAGTGCCTGGGTCATTCCGTCCGGGAAATCATAGATATAAAGGTAGCCTGTCTTTTTACCGTTCTTTTCAAATATTTTAGATTCCAGAGGCTGTTCAAAAGAATATCCGTAATACACCTTGATCTCCTTTTCATCTGTAACCGTGTTATTTACCCATTTTCCAACCGTTAATTCTATGACCGTCTGATCTTTAATTGATGACGTTAATTGTTCCGCATTGGCAGCTGTGATCACTTTACCGTTGATTTTTGTAATCATCATTCCTCTTTCCAACCCGGAATTAAAGGCAGGAGAGTTTTTCATAACAAGTTTTACGGTGGTTACTACCCTTCCGTCAGGCAGCTGGATAACGGCATAATCAAAACCATACATATTCCGGACAGAGCGTGGATAAGAGGAAGGATCCTTGGTATCTACGGCAAATGAGAACCTGTCCTGAGAAGATAAAAGGCTTTTAAAGAAATCTTTCACCGGAAGATGGTAATCCGGTTTAGCGGGCATTTGTTCTGCCCAATAGTAATACCGCTTCATGCTGTCCTGCACCCACAGATTTACAGATTCCCGGCTTCCGTCGGGGAAACTGGGAACACCTTCATCATCGTTACGGCTGCATGATACACATGATAACATAAAGACGGAAACCAGCAGAAGCAGCTGAAAATTAATATATTTTTTCATAGAATGGCCTGTCATTACAGATAATCTGCTACATCAATCTCTCCTTTCACTGTGAGAACTCCATTCTCCATTATTTCCTGAAGAACGATAAGATTGGCGCCCATATCCTGTTTTATTTTCACTTTAATCAGTTCAGATCCGATATAAGGAACCGTGCTGTCCGGTTTATAGAGTTCCAGATAGACAGGCGCTATATTGCTGAAATAAGTATAGATTTTCACCGGCGTAAAGCTCTCCTTTCCGATTTTGTCGAATTCTGCCAGAATCACTCCGTTTTCTCTTCTTAAAATACCTTTCACACCGGTAAGGCTGCTTCCTGAAAATTCGCCCAGGTTCGGGAAGATAAATTCAAATCCTACCCTTCCGAGATTCACCTGTGGTTTTACAGCTGATGCCCGGAGAAAGATCCCTGGAAGATTGAAGAAATTAAGGGTTTTGTAATCGGCAACATTATCGTAGGTGATATTGTAGTGGGCAATTTCGGTGCCTGTTTCGTTATTAAAAATGCCAAGTCTTTCTGTTTCGCCTTCATCCAGGACAAATTCAAGTTTGGTTTCCACTTTATCGGTATAAGAAGTATTTCCATTGATGGATACCGGAGTTCCGTTCAGCCTCAGCTGGATAACATCCGGCTTTGAGTAGCCTTTAATGGTAATATCTCCCGGCTTCTGTGACTTGTCAAACGGCTGCATGACCGTGTTATCCGAACAGGAAACAAGGAATGTAAGAAACAGTAGTGCAATGAACTTATTCATTTATATAATTTTAAATTAAAAAAATCTGACCCGGAAATATTGCCCCGTCCGCTGGGGAACGGGACAATAGGATAATTATACAATACTGGGTCGGATATGTTTATGATCAAATGTTGCTGCGGGGAAGCTTCAACGCTGCTTTGATCGATTAAGTTTTCATGGTCAATTCCTGCAGAACAAATCTGAAGGTTGTGGATCCTGCTGCGTGATTATTTTTTGATAAACTTCAGCGTTTCCGTTGTGTTTCCGTCAGAAACTTCGGCCATATACAGTCCGGCCTGTAGAGATGCTACATTAACCGCTCTGTTGTACTGAGCTGAAAGTATTTTCTGTCCGGCCGCATTATAAATAGTAACCGCAGTTTTATTTTCTTTAAAGTTTGGATTCAATTTTAACTGAAGGAATTCCTTTACCGGATTTTCTTCTATTTTGGTTAAGTTTTCTTTCTTTTTTACATCCTTTGTGCCCAGGAATGTTGAAGCATAAATAGCCATTTCATCAATATTGATATTCTGAAGGTTATTACCGCCAGATTTTCTGTTAGACCACATTCCTATGTAGATCTTTTTACCCGCAAAGGCTGAAATATCAATAATATCTTCCTGAAACTGAGTCAGGTCATTAGGAAAAGGATTGTCAACAGTTCCGGCGATCACACTGTACTGGCTTGGGATATCGTTTCCGTTGGCGTCAACCGTCATGGCCTGGAAATCTGCCAGTGCAGGAACCGGTTTCTCGGGAGTGCTTACATAAATAAACAGATCACGTCCGATGTTGAAATGAGTGGTTCTCTGTCTTCCGATATAGGCCGCCAGATTAATCGTTCCGGAAGCTCCTTCAAGACTGATCTGTGGAGAAATAATCCAGTCATTTTCACTAGCAAAGCCTGTAGCATTACCCGTTGGAACAAGGCTTATAGAATAACGGAGAACTCCTGCAGTTCCATAAGTAAGGGCATTTGTTCCGTTAAAGTAAATGTTTTGTCCCTGAACCCATCCGTTTCCATTATTGTTTACGTCATGAAGGGTCCATCCCTGAAGATCAGCCGGGGTATCAAAAGAGTTGCTCCATACCTGCTGTTGTGCAATAGCAGCCTGTGAAAGCAATACAATAGAGAATAAAAATAATTTTTTCATAATACAGATTATTAGAGATTTAAAAAAAATAAAAGCAGGGAAAGACATGGGAAAGCTTTCCCTGCATTTAAAATTATTCTACAATAGAGAAGTTATATTTCGTCCAAGTTCCCTGGAAGTTTCCACAGTTTCTAGGCGCCACGTTCCATGGTCCTACGTTGAAGAACGGCTGAGTCATTCCCCAAGCCGAAGCTGTAGATCCTGTCAATAGGTTAGCAGCAGGGATTCCTGCAGTTCCTGTACCTGTAACAGAAGTTGTAAATCCGTGTACTTTGATCGTGTTTAAAGTAGATGCTGAAGAAAGTTCAGAACCTGTACCCTCTACTTTGATACCTACCGGGTATCCTGTTACTACAGCGTTGTTTAACGTTAATTTACCAGCTCTTCTGATGTGGATTCCATTTTCGTATAATGGACCTGAAGGGTTAGTTGTAGTATATAACACATTCGTACGAGATCCTACGATCGTAAGGTTGTTGATCACTGGATTAGTGATAAGCGGTGTAGCCGTACCTGTAGAGTTGTTATCAAGCTCAATCCCGTTGGTATCAGAAACACCACCACTAAGACTGTGCGTAGAGTTGTTGTCTGCCAAAGCAAGTGCACAAGTGATAGTTCCTGTGTATCCGTTGTCAAAATCGAAATTATCATCATCCGGAGCAAAAGAAACAAGGTTAGAAGCATTTACTGTACCTCCGAAGAATTCGAAAGAATCATCTTTACCATAAGATACCTGGATGTGGTCTAAAGTAGTACCGCTTCCTACTGCACCTAAAGTAAGACCGTTGATCTCGTTTCCAGAGTTTGGAGCCAAAAGATCGAATCCTGCGAATTCAATACGAACATACTTCAATATTCCTGCGTTGTGAGCAGAATTGGTACCTCCGTAGTAGAAATCAGAACCAGTTAATCCTTCAATAGTTTTAGTATCAGGCGTATTGGCAGGAGCATCTCCTAAAACAATCACACCACCAAAATCACCAGGAGCAGCCGTTGTATTTTCGTCTCCGTCTAACAGTTTATAACTTGTAAAAATAATCGGCTGAGTTTCTGTACCTGTAGCATCGATTGTACCTGTTTTAGAGATCACAAGAACTCCTGTAGGTGTATTCGTTGTATTTGGTTTTGATTTAATGAAAGTTCCTGGCTGGATTGTTAATTTAGCCCCATTCTTTACTGTAACGATCCCGTTGATTTCTACCACACCACTCCATGTAGTGTTTGCAGTGATATCACCACTTACAGCAGTTACCGGAAGAGCAGAAGCAGTAATATATTCAGCAGAAGCAGACTGCATTTCGAACTGTGAAGAAGAATCCGCTAAGTTATCATTTTGACAAGCAGTAAGAGATAAAGCTGCAACAGCAATTAAAGTTAGTTTTTTCATTGTTATAATTTTTAGTAGATCCGGTAATGTTATTTTTATAACCGGAAATTTTAATATTTAGGAACATCCGCCTCTATATTCCTGCGATTTGGTTGAATTTTCACCCTGCATTTCAGGAGGAGCTGTCCTGCCGGGGTTCCCTGCTTATCCGCTGCTGTCCGGGAAAAACAGCGGCGTCCGGTTTTTTTTCTGATCCGGTACTGCTGTGCGCTTCATCAGTATTGATCCGGCTCTTCTTCAGGCATCCGAAACCTGTACATTGCGTCAATGAGCTCTTGTATTCTGTCTTTATAATGTCCTTAAAATGTATAGTTCACACTTAATCCGAATATCCTTCCGCTATAGGCACGGAATGTAATCTTATCAATGTCTTTGTCATATTTGTCAGTCGCTCCGGGCAGAAGCTTCCACGCCTCCCTGTCGGTAGATATATTACTTCCTCCCGATCCGTTGGGCACGGAATAGGAATTGAAATTGTTATAAAACTCTTTCACCCTGTTGAAAAGGTTTCTGACATTAAATTTCACTTCCAGATTTCTGTCTTTCAGGAATTTGTAGGAAAGCTGGGCATCTGCTACAGCATAAGGACGCTGTATTTCTTCCCCGTTATAATCATATCCTACGGTGATATACTGATCACCCTTGGCATTGTATAAAAAACTGGCACCGAAGCGGCCTCCATCATAGGTCATCCCTAAATTATAGGCATACGGAGTCTGGCCGTACAGCGGTCTTTCCACTTCATAAGTTTCTCCATTATCACCCGTTTTATACTGATCTTTGAAAGCAATGACTTTGGTTGTGTTATAGGTGAAGTTTCCGCTTACAAAAAGTTTTTCGAGGAAAGATTCCTGAGCAATAAATCCAAGGTTTTTGCGGACTTCCACTTCTACTCCTTTCAGCTTTGCATTTTTAGAATTTCCGTTGTAAAGGAAAAGGTTTCCTTCGTTTGAAAGGCGGCCTTCACGCTCAATGGGCCTGTCGATGTCCTTATAATAAATTCCGGCAGAGAATATTTCTCCAAGACCGGGAAACCATTCAAATTTGAAATCATAATTGTTCACGACTGATGAGGTCATTTCCGTATTGTAAATTAACCCGTTAGCTACCGGATCAAAGTACGGCAGTCCTGTTCTTTCATTAAACTGAGGACGGATTACCGTTTTGTTGTAAGCTAACCTTACATTGATTTTATTGGTCGGGCTGTACGTGAAATTCACGGAAGGCATCCACTGCCACGGCTTATCATGAATCGGTTCTTTTCTGACCGTTTGATTATCCGAAAGATCCAGCTGCTGGGAAATCAGGTCATACTTAAAATATTCCGCACGGACTCCCCAAACCAACCTTAATATATTCTTCCAGCGGTTGTCGAACATCACATAAAAAGCATTCTGGGTTACCTTTCCTTCATATTTATCATTCTTAAACAGAGGTCTGGTCTGCCAGCCTATTCCTCCCGGAACATATTTGGAACCATCAAACCACTGATTCAGAGAACCGTACATTGTGATATAGCCTTTTTCAGTATTCGGGACATCCCTGTTTTCATCCACTCTTAAAAAAAACTTCTCCTGCTGATTGGTATTGTTTTTTATCACTCCGGCGTACCCTGCTTTAATATCGTTTTTAAAACTTCCCTTATCAAAATTCCATTTAAGGGAAGCTCCGTAATTGTAGTCTGTTTCTTTATTGGCGATATATCCCCTGTAAAAATTAGAAGCCGAATTGTAAACAATATGATAGGTAAGAATTTCACTTCCTACAAAGTCATACTGACTCAGATACTGTGTGTAGTCTTTCGTATCAGATTTCACGCCTGTCCTTGCTGCAAACCAGTTGATTTCCATATTTCCAACCTTATGATTCCCCTCCAGCTTGTTCTGCAGAAGCGTCTGGTAAATAGGATAATTGGTGTTATCCGTATAAGGCCTGTCCAGATCCTTGATGAGTGCAGGATTATTATTCGGAATCACTCCGTTGTAAAAATAATTATAGGAAGTTTCCGCATTGGCTGCCATTCCGCTTCCTCCTGTATATTCATTCCAGCCCGTCACTCTGGTCAGGGTATTATCATAAATATGGGTATAGGAATTACGGAATGAAATTCTGCTTTTCCCCAGCTGCAACCCGAAATTCAACATTCCTGCTACGGTAGAATTATAATTGTATGAAGCTCCTTTGTTTTTGAAGTTGTAAAATACAATCGGGCTTGTACCGTTCGCTTCCCAGTTGGGATCGTATGGTGCTGTGGTATCCAGCCAGTTTCCTCTTCCCGTATGGTCAATATCCAGCATATTCTGCTCATTTCTTACCGTAAATGCTCCGGCAAATCCCCATTTGTTATTATTTTTAAGGGCAAACGTTCTTCCCAGCGCCACCTGAATATTGGATCCCATATCACCGGTCGTCTTGTACGTACTGAAATTATCATTGGTGAATCTTTTAGACTGTTCAAAAAACAGAGGGTTGTTCCAGTCTGTAGGTTCAAGTCCTTTGGGAAAATCTCTTGTTCCGTCATCATATCCGAAATAATCATACTTTCCTCTTTTACGGGTCAGAAATTCTTTAAATGCCGACTGATCATTATAGGAAGTTCCCACACTCACCGTTGTAAAGTCTTCGTTAGGAATATCTTTCGTTCTTACTTCTACGTAGCCTCCTGCAAAGCTGGCATTCATATCCGGAGTTGCCGTTTTGCTTACCACGATGCTTTCCACCATAGCGGTAGGAATAATATCAAATGAGAAGTTCTGGTTATAAGCTTCCGTACTCGGCAGGTTGATTCCGTCCATCGCAGCCGTATTCCAGCGTTCTCCCATGGAGCGAACCACTACATATTTATTGTCGATCGTCGTAATTCCTGTTACTCTTTTCAGGGTTCCTCCCACATCATTATCAGGCGTTTTTGCAATCTGTTCAGCAGAGATCCCGTCACTCATCTGGGCTGCTTTTTTCTGCTGGGCCAGCAGTCCGGCCTGCGTATCTGCTTTTCGGGTTCCGGTAATCACCACTTCCCTGATATCTGTTATTTTATCCGGCGCTTGCCTCATGGCAAATGATACCGTACTGGTTTCATTATTGCTCACTGAAAGCTTTTCTACCCTCAGCGGGCTGTATTTTGAAGCTTTTACGGTAAGCGTATAAATTCCGGAGGGAAGATCTACGGCAAAATCACCGTTGTTATCTGTTATAATGGTTTTCTTAGCAATCGTTACCTCTGCTCCGGCAACAGGATTTCCCACCTCATCCACAATCTTTCCTGAAATTCTTCCCTCTCCAGCTACAGAGATTCCTGTTCCTTCATATTTTATTGAAATCAGATCCCCACGGAGACGGAATGCTACGGGAAGTCCGCTGGTAATATCTTTAAGACAGTTATTAACCGTTGTATTTTCACAGTTTACCCCCTTTACCTTCAGCTCTCTGATATCCGTTTTAGAATAGGCAAGCCTCATTCCCGTTTTTCCGGCAAAATCTTCCAGTACCTCAATGAGAGGCCTGCTTGCCGGGACAGAAAATGATACTTTCTGGACCAATTCCTGTGCTTCGGCTGCTACCGTAAAAAATACTGCCGCAACGGTAAGACCGCATTTCAATCTTTTCATATGTTCAATTTCTCTTTTGATTAAAAGTTTTATTTTTTAGGTTGATTTTATTTTTTCAGGGTATAGGTATGATCTTCTTTATGTACTTCAAGTCCCAGGATAAAGGCGAGGGCTTCCATATTCTCATCAGCGGTTCCTCCGGTAAAATCTGCAGTGATCTTCTTGTCTGCGCTTTCTTTCGGATACATGATTTTAATTTTATAGTTGGTCTGCATCACTTCAGCCACTTCTTTGAATACCACATCATTGAAACTTAATGACAGCAGTTTGGCGTTCTGTTTTCCAGTATTATTTTCCTGAGTAAGCGATATCACAGCCGCCGTATGGGCGATCCCGAAATTCGTCCACTTCTGGTTGGGCTTCAGATAAGAAACCGTGGTTCCGCCATAAGAAACAGCTACTTTTCCTTCGTACAGCTGCACAGATTTACTGTTTCCCGACTGCGAAATCTTAAAAACGGTTCCCAGTACTTTGGTGCTGAACCCATCGGCATGTACAATGAAAGGATGTGTTTTGGATTTGGCTACGGAAAATATGGCATCTCCTTTAAGGTTGACAATTCTGGTAGAGGCCGGAAATGATTTGTCAATAGTAAGTTCTGCACCTTTAAGCAGGGTTACTACAGATCCGTCTGCCAGATATACTTTCCGGTTTCCTGAATTGGCGGTGTAAGAGTCCGCTTTAAAGAATTGCTGATAGGTAAGAATTCCCCCCACCGACAATAGAAGTATAATGGCAGCTGCTGCTGTGTAAAAATATTTCCTCAACGGATAAACCGGGGTATTTTTTACCGGTTTGATAAAGTACAGTTCCAATGCAGATAAAATCCTTTCTTTGGATTCCTTCATATGCATTGTGTCCAGATCCTTTTCTGTACGGATGGTCCATTGGTTTAAAATTTCATGTTCCTTTTCTGAAATCTTTTCTTCGGAAACTTCTCTTTGCCAGAGCTTAAAAACGAAAGCTGCAGTATTTTTATTTTTTTGGCTTTTCATAAAATATTTCATGTATTCACAGATACTTCTATCTATAAGACTGTGAAAATGAAAAACTTCCCCAGGCGGTTCTTAATATTGTATTCACATTAAAACCAGCTTGTTAATAATTTTAACCAATTTTGAAACTTTCTCAACATTTGATTCACATTCCGGGGATATTTTTCAGAAATAATTAATCTTAGAATCCCCAAAGTTCATAAAAAGTTAATTTTCCTTTAGGTAATTTTGTCACAACGATATGAAGCTTACAGACTATACAATATTGAAGAAAATAAAATCAGGTGACCGTCCTGCATTCATGCTGCTTTATGAGCGGTATTGGGACAGTCTGTACCGTTTTGTTTTCATGAGGACCAGGGACAAGGAAATGTCTGAAGAACTGCTGCAGAACCTATGGATCAAGATTCTGGAAGATACTGATGCCATACAGACCGATGAATCCGAAAGTGCAAAAGGCTACCTGCTCCGGTATCTTCATTACAGGATTATTGATCATTATAACAGTTCAAAAAAGACACCGTCCACTATAAGTATTGATGAATTTGATACGGGGAATGAAATAGAAATATCGGATACGGAATATTTTGAAATTCTCGAAGAAAACGAGATCTCTACCCTGCTGACTTTGATTGATGAGGTGGTTTCACAGCTTCCTTCAACGGAACAGAGCGTGTATGATATGAGAATCAGAAGGAATATGTCTGTTCATGAAACCGCAGAAGCCCTGGGGATCAGCCATAAAACGGTAAGTAATAAATTAAGCAAGGCTTTAGGGGAAATACGGGACCAGCTGAATCCGGAATACCAGTCTTCTAAAAAACTGGTATCTATCCTGATGCTGATGGAAATTTTAACGAATTATTAGGCAGAACCTTTATTCATAGACAACATAATTCACTTTGTCCACGCCTGTATTGCCGGATTTTTCATGATAGGCATACAAGGTCAGCTCATAATTTCCCGGGGTATTCAGCAGATCGTTTCCTTCAAAAAGATTGGTGGAAACCAGCGACATATGGACATCTTTGAGGTATTTCCCGTCTTTTTTAAGGATTCCTTTCACTTCCATTTCGTCTGAATTCCAGATCCCGCCTTTATCAATGACACAGCCGCACATCATGACGATATTGGCCTGAAAAGGAAACGGTTTTCCTTTAATACTGCTCAATGAAATATACTGATGGGTACGTGGTTTCAGAATATCAATGATGAATCCGGGAATTTCCAGAATAATGCCGTCGCCCAGAATATCTTTTCCCGGAAGCAGCCAGAGCTCGGTGCTTACAACAGCCTGGGCCTGTTTGTTGTTCAATGGTGAAATCACTTCTATACTTACAAAAACAGGTTCTTCAATATCTATTGTCGCCAGAAAACCAGCCGTCTGCGGATCAGCAATGGAAGTCCCGCGTGTTTTGGAGGTTTTCATGATCAGATCTGTATTTCCGGTGCTTCCGGTGGTATTTCCTTCGGCTAATATCTGACGGTTCACTTTGTTCCGTACAATGATATGGGCGCCTCCCAATGAGCTTCCTATAAATTTTGCATCTCTTGCTTTGGCCCTGATCATCATTTTAGTCTCGACAGCGGAAGCCGTAAAGCCGCAGAAAAGAAATGCAGCCATAAAAATGAGTGTTTTCATATTATATCTTTTTTAAATATTGTTTTTTAAACCTGTCGTGAAAAGATTCGTTTTTCAGTTGGGAATCTATCCCGTCCAGATAAGCCAGAATTCCCAGCTCGTCAGAAAGCACCTGCAGGATAGCGTTTTCACAGCTGTCCCAGATCTGTTCCAGCTGTGGAAGCATGTTCTGCGCTTTTTCTGTCAGAGAAACCATCTGCTTTCGTTTATCGGTACTGTCTTTTCTGATGTGGAGGTAATTTTTCTCTGCCATTTTTTTTACAATAGCCACCACGGAAGGATGGGAATATCCCAAAGGTTCGGCAATATCTATAATAGACATTTCCTTGTTTTTCTGAAGCAGCATAAACACCAGATACCAGTTCGGTTCTACATCTATATTCTGTTCTTTGTAGAATTTTCTTACATCATGCGACATCCGGTCGCTTATTCTTTTCAGCCTGCTGTCCAGTGCTTTATAGCCCAGTTCTTTAATGAAATCCTGATCCATTTAATAATCATTAGAATACAAATATATAAATATAAAGCGAACTATATAGTTGACTTTATATTTTTTTTGAAAGATTGAAGGATTGGGAGATGGAAGAGGGAGGCTGGAAGTTATTTCAGTCAGAGTATTGCTTCTGGTTATCGTAAAATTTGATTGTAAACAGTTTGTAATTAGTCTTTAATTTTTTCAAGGCTTCCTTTATCTTTCTCCGCTGCTCAAAGTAGTTTTCCGGAATTCTTTAGGCGTCATGCCCCGGTGTTTTTTGAAAAATTTAGCCAGATGGCTTTCATCCGTAAACTGAAGTTCGTAAGCGATTTCACTCAGGCGGACGCTGCTGTATTTCAGATAGGTTTCCACGAGTTTCAGGCGGTAATCCAGTACATACTCCTGATACGCAATGCCTGTCTGCTGCTTGAAATATTCTCCGAAATAATTCCTTGAAATTCCAAAATGATCGGCTATCATTTGAATTCTGAGCTTTTCCTTATCCTTCACATGCTCCTGGATGTAAGTGATGATCTTCATAATGGAGAAAGCTTTCCTGTTCTGCTGCAGTTCTGAGGTTTCGCTTCCAATGATGTTCCGGGCTATAAGATTCAGCAGAATAGACATACCGTTCCGTATGATCAGATAGTCGTTCGTCTTATTTTTATATTCTCTTGCAATCTGTGTAATAAGTGCTTCTGCAAAGCTTTCATCTTCTTTATCTCTGAATACACAGCCCGCTCTTGCATGGTAATTATTACTGATGTACTGCAATTTATAGAGATTTTCGCAGCTCTCTATGCGGTCGGCTTCCAGTCTTATTTTATCAATGAATTCTACAGGACATTGAATAACAGTCAACAGCGCATCCTCACTTTTAAAATGATAAAACTGATTCTGGGGAATAACAAAAAGTTTAGATTCTGTGAAACTTATGGTCCTTTCGTCGTAAGTAAGCCTTCCACTTCCCTTCTGAACATAAACCAGGGAAAGAAAAGCCTTCGTTTTGATCAAAATTTCTTCATGACAGAATCTGACTTCTTTCACATCAATATGCTCAACGGGTAAAACTTTCATATTCCAGTACTTATTTATCCTCCAAAAGTACAATTTTACAAGTATAAAAGGAGGTTAAATTTGCATAAAAAAATATGAATATCTACCCCAGACGATGGCAGGCACTCGGTTATCTTACTGCAGGAGCATTTCTTTCCCCACTGGATTACTTCATTGTCAATATGGCCCTTCCATATATTCAGAAAGCTTTCAATGCCAGTGATCATCAGCTGCAGATGGTTGTGGCTATCTATGGTCTCACCTACGCTGCACTCGTGGTATTTGGGGGACGGCTTGGTGATCTTTACGGCAGGAAGAAAATATTTGTACTGGGTCTGTATCTATTTCTGTTTTCCTCCTTAGGCTGTGCTTTTTCTCCTGATATCAGATTTCTTATTGTTTCCCGGCTTTTTCAGGGAATTGGCGCTTCTTTTCTGGCTCCTCAGGTTCTGGCTTCAATCAGGGTTTTATTCAGCAGCGGTGAGCAGCCAAAAGCTGTCAGTATTTTCAGTTCTGTATTCGGTCTGGCTTCTGTGGCGGGACAATTGCTGGGTGGTTTTCTGCTTCAGCTTCACTGGATGAATTTTTCATGGGAAACGGTTTTTCTGGTGAATGTTCCTGTCACCCTGATCTGCATTACCGGCATTCATTTCACCATGGATAATAACCGGGAAGAAAAAGGGCAGAAAATAGATTTTCCCGGTGTGCTGCTTTTAATCCTTTCATTACTGATGATTATATGTCCTATTATTTTCGGGCGGAAATACCACTGGGCATGGTGGATCTTTGCGGTCCTATCAGCCGGAATTTTATTAATGCTGATTTTTTACAGATATGAAATTAAAGAGGCAAAAAACAACAGACCAGTACTGGTAGATCCTTCCCTTTTACAGGATCGGCCGTTTGTTCTGTGTCTTTTTATCATCTTCTTTTATAATTTCACGTCAGGACTGTTTATCTGCTATCCTTACTATCTGCAAGAATTTCTGCATTGGAATCCGGTAGAAACAGGATTGGCTGTTATACCCTACGGGATTGCTTTTTTCATCGGACCGTTACTGGTTACCAGAATAAAACGTTCTACCCACACTTTGATCTATATTGGGCTGGGATTACTGATTTCAGGGTTCTCATTTGCCTCACTATTCATTTATTTTCAGGGAAAACCTTCTGTAGGAATGGATGTCAGTCTTTTTACAGCAGGACTTGGTCACGGTATTATAATGCCTGTAATGATGCGGAAAGCTATCGGTTTGATCAATAAAGAAAAGGCAGGCCAGGCTTCCGGTTTGATCAGCATCAGCATACAGATCGGAAGTGTAACCGGCGGGACCATTATAGGAACATTATTTTTCAGCACTATTGAACTGATAGGCTTTACCAAAGCATTTGCCCTGGCTGTTTCAGCAATCGCGGCAGTTCAGATTACCGGAATTTTAATTAATACAAAGCTGTTACAATACAGTAAAAGGCAGTAACCGAAATTCCCTTATCTCTTTTAATAATAAAAACATGATATATTTATACTTATGAACAACACAGAAAAAATCATTACAGAAATCAAAGAATTTCACACAGCTATTGAAGCCTGGTTCCGTGGAAATACCGACCGGGAGATGCTTTATCAGAAACTTCTGTCAGGATTTGCCCCGGATTTTAAAATGGTCAGCGGCAATGGAAACTCCATTACATTGGCTGCATTTTCCGAATGGCTTCCGGGAGCTTATGGAAAATTTCCGGATCGAACGATTATCCTTGAAAATATCGAGGCTGAAAGTACGGAATGCCATGGATTGGCATCCTATATTGAGATTCAAATCACGGGAAGTACTACCACACGTCGCCAGTCATCGGCGGTTTTTGTGATGGCTGAGGAAAAGGCTTTATGGCTGCATCTTGTTGAGAAATGGATTGTGTAAAAAGCAAGCCGTGATTGTAGTTTTCCGTGGATTATGATAAAAAATTGTAATCAGTAATTACCTCCGCAAATTTTAGGTTTTGGCTAAAGCCGAATGAACGGGATATTTCTTTTAGGTGGGCTAAAGCCCACCCCTATTGAATTTTTGACTATTAAATCTAATTTTTAAATCTATAATATACATAAGCGGGCTAAAGCCCGCTCCCATTGAATATTCATTAAAAATCCTTTAAATCTTTAAATTTTTAAATCTCTTCAATTTTTCAATTTTTCAATCAAGAAATCCTATACACACACCGCTGTCCTCCCGAAAGTATATGATTCACCCTTTCCACCTGATAGTTTTTTCCGATCAGGTTTTGAAAATTAGAAAGCTCGGCCCTGCAGAATCCCTGGCATTCAGTGGCAGCAGCACAGATCGGGCAGTGATTTTCTATCAGGAAATAGTCTCCTCCTTCTTTCGTCCATTCTGCCATATAGCCTTCTTCACTCCGGACTTTGACCAGAACATCCAGACGCTGCTCCAGAGATTCTGCTTTAGCTAAAGCCTTTTCATAGCGTTCATAGGTATTTTTCTCCCGGTCATTAATCAACAGGTTCAGGGCATTTTCCCCCAAAAGATTTTTAACGGAACGAAGAATCTGAACCGTAATATCTGCATGTGAATCAGGAAATTGAGACAGTCCTTTTTCAGTCAGGATATAATAAGTGGACGGCCTGCCTACGCCTTCACTTTTTGCCACAGATTTAATGAGCCCTTCCTCCGCAAGGTTCAGTAAATGTTTCCGTGCTCCTTCCTTTGTAATGGCGAGTTCCCGGGAGATTAAAAGTGATGTAGCTTCGCCCCGCATTTTTAAAAACATCAGGATGCGGTCCGCTGCAGGCTTCTTCATTTGACAATATTTTGGTTGTTTTATTTTCTACAACAAATATAGTAATTTTCTATAATTTGTGATTTTAATACGTAAATAAATGATAACAAACAAGTTAAACAGAAATCAATTGTCTTCAATAAAACAACCAATAAGTTGTTTTATTGAAATATATTATTACCTTTGAAACACATTAATAAAAAATAAAATAATGAACGCATTTACATTACCTCAGCTTCCTTATGCCTATGATGCACTGGAACCCTTTATAGATAAAGAAACAATGACGATTCATCACCAGCGTCATCATCAGGCGTATGTGGACAATCTGAATGCTGCCTTAAAAGCATCCGAAGAAACCTCCACTGATCTGGACTCCATTCTGCAAAGGATCAGTGAATACAGTCCGGCAGTCCGAAACAATGGTGGCGGGCACTACAACCACTCATTATTCTGGGAAATCCTGTCTCCCCAACCTAAACTCAATCCTGAGGGCAAGCTGGCTGAAGCGATCAACTCAGGTTTTGAAAATCTTGACAATTTTAAGGCGGAAAT
Organism: Chryseobacterium endalhagicum; assembly: GCF_016745235.1. Classification (GTDB taxonomy): domain Bacteria; phylum Bacteroidota; class Bacteroidia; order Flavobacteriales; family Weeksellaceae; genus Chryseobacterium; species Chryseobacterium endalhagicum. Next base: position 230,435 of record NZ_JAELVM010000003.1, read on the forward strand.
GAAAAAAGCAGGACTGGGACAATTCGGTTCCGGATGGGTATGGTTATTTGTAAAATTCAACGGATCACTGGCTATCACTTCCACACCTAATCAGGACAATCCGATGATGGATACCCAGTCTGCCAACAGAGGTTTTCCTATCCTTGGAATAGATGTTTGGGAACATGCCTATTATTTGGCCTATCAGAATAAAAGGGCGGATTATCTGGATTCATTCTGGTCGGTTCTTAACTGGTCAGCTGTTGAAAGAAAATATGAAGAAACCCTTTCAAAAATCAGATAAACAATATTGATTAAAAATCAATTATGGAACAGAAAATTTTCATCAATAAAGCTGAAGCTTCGGGAATTATTGCTTTTGATCTTTTACACTATAAACCGACTACAGAAATTGTAGAACTGGATATCAGAGAGCATCTTTTTATGGGAATGATTGTGAAGGAGAAAGAGTTCAAAGAATCAATTGCAGCCGTGGATTTTTCTGTATACAACGATAAAGCTGTGGGGATCGTCTGCTCTACGGATGCCATTATTCCGCCCTGGGCCTATATGATCTTAATGGAAAAACTTTTTCCTTATGCGGTGTATGCAGATTTAAACAATGCGGAAACCATTCTGCTGGATCTCTGGAAACGCCGCCTCATGTATGCAGACCTGAAATCGTATAAAAATCAGAAGGTTGTAGTCAGGGCCAGAGCAGATCATGATCCCTCACTCTACTTACTGGCAGCCGGGCTTCTGAAACCTTTGGTTAAAAGCCTGATGTACGGGGAAATCGGGATGCCGAAAGTAATTTTTAAAACTCAGAACTCATGAAAGCAATGATATTCAACGGCTCCTTAGAAAGAAGGTCAGAATCTACTTCAGGAAGGATTTCACAGTATTTTGCAGAAGAACTTAAAAAATTGGGGGTTCAGCCTGAAATTTTTACGCTGGCAGATTCCGGAATTCCTCTGTTTGATGTTACACTTACCAAAACACCCTTGGCAGTAGAGCGCATGACGCAGCTGTTTTTGGAAGCAAATATCCATTTTTGGCTTGCCCCGCTTTATCATGGCAGTATTCCGGGAGTGATGAAAAACTGCCTGGACTGGCTTGAAGTTACCGCAGGATATTACGAGCCTTATCTTACCGATAAAACCGTAGGACTTGTCTGCTGGGCAGATGGCCTGCAGGCTATGCACGGCATCAATACGATGGATGTAATTGCAAAATCTCTCCGGGCCTGGCCGCTTCCTTTCAGTGTGCCTGTGATCCGGCCTGGTTTATTTGACCCGGAAGAACCAACGAAAATATCTTCATTGTATGCAGATAAATTCAACAAACTGATCCGTATTGCGACTTCCAGAAAAATCGAAAAGATAGAATAAAACTGGTATCAAGATACAATTCCTTAAAAATTTCAAAACAAATTTAAGCCAAGGAGAGTCCCGAAGGGACGATTTAGCAAAAGATAGAATGCAATTCTATCAACCCAAATTCATAAGTAAACTGTTTAAACTGATCTGATCAGTATTTACAGCCAACTGTTTTTTTCATTTAAGTTATGTTTAGACAGGGATTTCTGAGACATACCCGTCAAAAGAAATCCCTTTTTAAATCAACGCTCAAAAAATTAATCTTATGGCTATTACAATAACGGATGACTGCATCAACTGTGGTGCCTGTGAACCGGAATGTCCCAACTCGGCAATTTACGAAGGGGCTATCGACTGGAGATGGCAGGATAAAACAAAACTTGCAGGAAAAGTAGTTTTCCCGGATGGCTCTGAGGCTGATGCAGGTGCTTATCAGCAAGCCTATTCAGACGACGTTTATTATATCGTGCCCGGGAAATGTACTGAATGTAAAGGTTTCCATGAAGAACCGCAATGTAAAACCGTCTGCCCTGTAGACTGTTGTGTAGACGATCCTGAACATCGGGAAACCGATGAAACTCTGTTCAACCGTCAACATTTTTTACATAAGGAATAATGTTTATTTAAAAAATCAGACAACTAACATAGTTACAAAATTAAAACCCTGATTAACTGACTCTTAAACATTTTAAAACTAACAAAATAAACGGACTATTTTCCAAACTGTTAACAAGTTTTTAATAGCAGTCTTTTCATATACTTAATAAAGTTTTTTTAATTGCACCGTCATTTACTGACATCAAAATTTTAAAACCTATTGGATATGAAAAAACAATTACTCCTAATCAGTATGCTGATGGCTTTTTTAGCTGCTGCACAAGATAATGATGCGCTAAAAAGGGAATTTGAAAGGCAGAATAAAGAAAATAACGAACAGTTTGATTCTTATGTAACCAAGCATTACGGATCCCAGGCAAGAACACCTCAGATACAAAAAGAAATTGAAGAAAAAAGAAGACGCCTCGCCGGTTTTCTTCCGGGAGGAAAACCTTATTTTCTTAAAGCTCATGACGGCGATCAAATTAAAAATTCCAATTCGGATTTTATCCAGGGTGGAACTATAAGTGGTTTAACAGGTTCCTTTAATGGAGAAAACATTAAATTTACCATTTTCGATGGAGGATTTTCGGAAAATGCGGGCAGAGTGTTCGCAGAGCATGAATTCTTCAATAATCTTCCCAACAGAATTACCAATAAAGAGGCATCTACCATGAAGTATGGAGGGCATGCCACTTCGGTTGCCGGATTCATCGGGGCCAAACCCCATACTCAGACCATTGGTAACAGGACCATCAACTTTCAGGGAATTGCCAAAAATTCACTCATTGACTCCTATGCCTTCTTAACCACCACTTTACCCGGCAATACTTCTGCAAGCACTGTTTTTCAAAAAATATTAACCGCACAGCCCAAAATATCCAATCACTCTTACGGGATAGATATCGGATGGACTTTCGGTCAGGTAAACGGTGTCAATGCATGGGTATGGGGAGGTGATTTTACCAGCCCAAGTACATCTTATGATCTTCAGGGCACCTACCTTACCCAGGATCAGAATTATGACCAGATTGTATATACCAACCCATCCTATATCATCGTGAAATCAGCAGGAAACAGTTATGGCTACGGACCAGCTTATCCGGGAACTTCATCATTTCCAAAATATTATGTTGATAATAATGATAATTATATTCCATTCGCATCCACCGATACGCTGCCCAATACAAGTTGTGGATCCGGATACGATTGTATTGGAATTGGCTCGTTAGCTAAAAATATTATCGTGGTAGGGGCCACCGATATTATTACATCCAATGATGGAAGATATACTGCTGCAACAGATGTAGTGCATTCCAGTTACAGCAGCGCAGGGCCAAGAGACGACGGCGGAATAAAGCCGGATATTACAGCTGTGGGAACGAACGTAGGAAGTGCTTTAAGTGCAGAAGACACAATAGGAAGCCAGGATCGGGAAATAGGCAGCGGAACTTCGTATTCAGGGCCTGTAGTAACCGGAATTATCGGGCTTTGGGCGCAAATCAACAAACAGCTTTTCGGTGATGCTGAACTTAATGCGGCTTCTGCAAAGACTTTAATGGTACATTCTGCTTTGGAAGCGGGAAATATAGGGCCGGATCCGCATTTCGGATGGGGATTTATTAATGCAAAAAAAGGAGCAGAATTATTGGTGGGAAAATCAAACAATTCTATTATTTTCAACGATGAAACATTAACCAGCGGCACTCCTAATAAAAAGAGAGTGATAGCATCGGGAAGTGAACCATTAAAAGTAACTGTTTCATGGATTGATCCGGCTTACGCTGTTCCAGCTGACCTGACCTATCAGCAGGCCCACAATAACAGAAGTTCAAGATTAATCAATGATTTGGATGTAAGAATTATTGACACCAGCAGCGGAAGCATTTATGAACCCTGGAAACTGAATGCTGTAAACCCGATGACTCCAGCCACAAAGGGAGATAATACCGTAGATAATGTAGAGCAGGTAATTATTGATGCTCCCGTTGCCGGCAGAGAATACAGAGTTGAAATCACCAATAAAGGCACCCTGGTAAACGGTACCGGAGCCAGTGCCCCGCAAAATTATTCTATTCTTGTTTCAGGATATACACAGGTTCTGGGTACCGGTGAAGCAGCCAAACTTCATGATGACATTGCCGTAGTTCCTGCCGTCACCAAGGATTTCTCCCAAATAGTTAATGCTCCAAAAGAGTCCGCATACACTGTTTATGATATTTCGGGTAAAAAGCTTCAGACCGGTATTATCAAAAGCGATCATCAGGCTGTGGACTTATCATCTTATGCAAAAGGAATTTACATCATAGAAATCAAAACGGGAAAGGCAAATATCTCTAAAAAGATTATTAAAGAATAATTCAAAATGATAAAGCTTTCTTCAAAATAAAATAATAGATTCTTATTAGCAGCAAACAGGAGGTATTCTTTTTAAATAGGCAACTATATACAAATTAACCCCTTCCTCCTGTTCTGTTTTTAGTTTTAAGTACGATTTAAGAAAGATCAAAACCAGAAATTATAAATAACAAATAATATTCATAACATACTTTTTATCAATGCAGACAGGAGGCTTTCTTTTTCTCATGTACACATTTTAGAATATCAACAAATTTATTCCTCCCTCCTGTTCTGTTTTATTATTGATATTACGTGACCATACATCACCTTGCAAATATTGAGTTTAGAATTCTTCCCAGCCTTCATTCTGTGGATCATATTTCGCAAATTCGCCGGTATCGGTAAATTCAGAAGCAGTCATTCCCACTTCAAAAATAGAACTTTCCGTGAGGCTCGCATTGAAATACAATCCGTTTTCAGTAAGCAAAGCGCTTCCGAAATCTTCATCAGGATGATTGAAATGCAATCCCGAATTATCTTCACTGATCAGTTCATATTTATATTTTAGCAGACGTTCTTTTAATCCGGAAATCTGCCGCTCCGTTAATGGAACCAGATTTTCTTCACGGTCAAAAAAGCTGTCGTCATCGGCTGCCCGTTCTTTTTCTTTAGTCTGAATGCTGAATAGCTGGATATTATAGCTCATGGAGAATGTATTGATTATTAATGGCCCAATATAATACTTTTATAGGTATCCATGCGGTCTTTTTCATGATACATATTACAAAGGATCAGCAGTTCGTCCGTATTGTAAGCATCTGCTTTTTCCTGAAGTCTGTATGAAATATTCCCGGGAGTGTCTGTAATGATATGATCCAGAATTTTAAAGAATTCATCTTCATCTTCGGAACCAGAAATTCTCTGTCGAATAGTCTCAATTGGCAGCAGTGCCTCCGGAGCCTGAATATGCCGTGCCTGGAGAAACTGATACGCCATTCCATAGGCATTTTCTTCAGCCAGCTTCAGATTTTCTGCCACAGATACCGCGACAGCAACCTGCAGTGAAGGTACAGGACTGTATTGAGTTCTGTCAAATTCATTTAAATAAGTTTCGGTACTTTCTGCAGCCAGCTCGTTGCTCATAAAGTCTGCGTAAGAGTAGCCTACACCATGTTTTGCAGCTTCTAAAGCAGATTGAACTCCGGAACCCAGCCAAAGTATTTCCGGCAGATGGGTAAGATTTGTCGGCTGAGCCATTAAACCTTCATAAATTCCTTTCTCTTCTTTAATATACTGTATAATTTCTTCAAGCTTGGTTTCCTGGCTGGCTAGAATAACAGACCGGTGATTATTCAAAGCAGATACGGCATCTTTTAATCCGCCCGGTGCTTTTCCCAGTCCTAAAATAAAACGTTCAGGATAAAGGCTGCCCAGCATTTTTGTCCATTCTGCAATCTTGTAAGCCGAATAGTTTTTCATCATAATCCCTCCTGTTCCTACTTTGATGCGCTGGGTCTTGCTTAGAACAACCGCTGCAAGAATTTCAGGGCTAGAGCTTCCATAAGCTTCTACACCATGGTGTTCGGAATAAATAACGCTTTGAAAACCTGCTTGATCAGCAAAAACGGCAAGATCTATGCTGTTCTTCAGCGCCTGTAATGAAGTTCCTCCTTTAATGGTGGGTGACTGATCCAGAATTCCTAATTTTAATTTCATACCCGCTTCTTGCTTTTATGGTAAAGCTAAATTAATGCATTAAGTGAAAATTTTATCCCTGAAAATACACTTTTAATCTTTGTATTGCGGAAATAAGTAAAACGCCTTTGTTTATCTTAGTTTAAAGAAATTAAAATCAATTCTTTGTGTTTAATAATGCAAGGCTAAACCTAAACAAAGTATTTTAAAATATTAATCATTTTATTTTTTGACTAACTCTTTAGTCGTTGTTAATGCTGCAATCCGTGCTTTTGCATATTCGATCTGATCTTTTTCTTCCGGATCCGGTTTATTTTTCAGGTACAGGTTATAGTAATTGACCGCATTTTTGGCCTGTTTTAGATTGAAATCATAAAGAAGCCCCAGACGGTAATAGAGGGTAGGACTGCTGCTGAAGGTAAGACCTCTTTTATAAGCTTCCAAAGCATTTGAAAACTGTTCTTTCTGTTCATAAATTCCTCCTAAAGCCGTATAATAAATTGATGTATGATTGGAAATCCCTTCATCAATCGTCTTTTTAGCATAGATCTCCGCTTTATCATATTCTTTCAGTTCACGGTAGCTGAGAGCCATAAAATACAATGTTCCTTCGTTTCGGACTCCAAGATCTTCCAGTGTTTTGAAAAGCGCTGCACACCTCTGATAATCTTTTAAATAAAAATAAGCCTGCCCCATTTCATTGATCACATTAGCATCCGTATTCTCTTTCAGCAATTTTTCGCCATTTTCAACAACTTCCCTGTATTTGCCCAGCTGATTAGCCACGGGAAGCTGTGCCTGCTGTAATGTAAAATTCCCCGGATCCGCAGCAATAGCTGTTTTGAGAACTTCGTAGGCCTGAGGATACTGTTTCAGCTCCCGGTAGGTCATAGAAAGATCGTAGGCTACGTCAGGATCTGTATTGTTTAAAGTATTGGCTTTTTTAAGGTATTTTAATCTTTCATCAGCATTCTCACCATAGCCTGCCAGCTGTTTCCATGCATTGAAATTAAGGGAGTCCAGACGGATAATTTCCGAAAGATAAGCCCTGGCTTTTGCTTTATTTCCTCGTCGGGAATTGATCGTCGCAAGACTGAATAATACGGGAACATTCTCTGGTTCTATGCTATTCACTTTCAGATAGCTCTTTTCAGCTTCCGGAAGTTTTCCGGACATCATATAGCAGTACGCCATCTGGGTCAGGGATTTGGTATCTTTTGTATCGCTGGGATACATACTTTGCAGATATTGTGCAGCATCAGCATAACGTTGGGATTCATAATATTCCAGAAGTTTTTCCTTATCGATGGTCTGGCTGATCAGATGCTGAATACTGAAAATAAAGAGACTTAGCAAAAGCCGGAATTTCATAATTGTGATTTGAAACTAAATTAAAAGTTATTTGGATATTTTCCAAATTTTAAACCTTAATTATTCACGAAATAAAGATATATGTGATATTTTGTTAAATTAATCAACATAATTATTCTTGTCTATTGTCTTAATTTTTTTGTAATTTAATTTTCTAAAATCAAAAAACATAACAGCCCTGCATTCTCATGAACGACGAATTCTACTGTAAATTTATCAAGCCGGACCGCTCACTGGACAGCTTTGTCGAAAACATAGGGATGTTCCATAATCCTACGGATAAACCCAAAGAAGTAGTCATCATGCCGGACGGAAGGGTGGATCTGTTTTTTATGCGTTCCGGGACGGATGATCCTTTCAGTGTATTTCTCATTGGCCTGGAAACAGAACCTGAAGAAAGGGTCATTCCGCCTGAGACCATCGCTTTTGCCGTCAGCTTCAGACCGCTTGCCGTTGAATATATTCTTCAAACATCTATTGCAGATCTCCTTAACAGCGGTAAAAACCTTCCCGTTGATTTCTGGAATCTGGAACCTGCTGATCTTGGCAGCCTGGAAGCATTTCAGCAAAAAGTATGTTCTAAAATAACCGAACTGCTGCCTGAAAAAACAGACGAAAGAAAACTGAAACTTTTCGATCTTATCTATTCGTCAAATGGTGAGATGAGCGTGAAGGAGCTTTCGGAGAAAACGGTTTGGAGCAGCCGGCAGATCAACCGCTATTTCAATGAATATCTGGGACTTTCCTTAAAAGCCTACTGCACCATTCTACGCTTCCGGGCATCTCTGGAACATATTGCAGAAGGAAAATTATTTCCAGAGCTTAATTTTACGGACCAGACCCATTTCATTAAAGAGATCAGAAAATTTTCCGGCGTTGCCCCGAAAGAATTATCAAAAAATAAAAATGACCGATTTATACTATTATCCGTGCTGAAGCAGAAATAATTTTGCATCAGTAAAATCGAATACAATGTTAATAGACCATAAATCAATTGCTATCGTAGGCGGCGGTCCGGGAGGACTGATGCTTGCCAGACTTTTGCAGCTGAAAAACGCTGATGTAAAGGTATATGAAAGAGATCTTAACAAAAATGCAAGGGTACAGGGTTCTCCGCTCGATATGCATGAAGGATCCGGAATGGACGCCCTGAGGGAAGCTGATCTTCTGACAGAATTTAAAAAGAATTACCGTCCGGGCGCAGACAAACTACTGATCGTTAATGAGCATGCAGAAATCAGATACAGCGATCATGAAACAAAACCCGATGAAGATTTCGGAAATGAGCATTTCCGACCTGAAATAGACCGTGGTCCGCTGAGGAATATGCTTCTGGAATCTCTAAGGCCTGAAACCGTGGTATGGGACAGCCATTTTATTTCGATGGAACCTCAAAATGAAGGCTGGATATTGAATTTCAAGAATGGTTCCTCCGTTTATGCTGATATCGTTATTGCTGCTGATGGTGCCAACTCCAAAATCCGTCCTTATCTTACCGATCTGAAGCCGATCTACTCCGGAATTTTAATGTTGGAAGGAAATGTGTATCATGCGGAAAAAACAGCTCCTCATATTAAAGAACTGATCAAAGACGGTAAAATCATGGCCTTTGGAAACAGTAAGAATCTTCTTCTGGGTCAAAAAGGCGGCGGCGATCTTGGGTTTTATGCAAGTTTCCGGACTGACGAAAACTGGGCAGCAGAAAGCGGTCTTGATTTTTCTGATTCAACGCAGATGATGGAATGGTTTAAAAAAGAATATGCTGAATGGAACCCAGTCTGGACCGAACTGTTTGAAAATGCAGCGGTCCCTTTTATCCCACGGCCTATTTATTCAATGCCATTGGATCAGACCTGGGAAACGAAACCTAATCTTACGCTTCTTGGTGATGCCGCTCATGTAATGCCCCCATTTGCAGGAGAAGGTGCCAATATGGCGATGCTGGATGCCCTGGAACTGAGTAAATGCCTTACCTCTGATCAATTCAGCAGTTTAGAGGAGGCCATGGCCAGCTATGAGGTCCGGATGTGGAAAAGAGCGGCTGAAGCCACAAAGGAATCTCTGGAAAACGGTGAAAGAATGCATTCTGAAACAGCATTGGAACATATGCTGGAATTCTTCAGCAGCCATTAGCATTAAACAGAAAATAGTTCAAAAGCTTTTGCCTGTCCGTTAATTTTCAATAATTTACCGTTTTAAAATCAAACGTATGGAAATTACCTCTGCAGCATCATTCATTGATTATTATGAAAAGGTACGGGCAAGAACGCTTCGTCTCCTTGAAGCAGTTCGGCCTGAACATCTTGACTTTTCCTATAAACAGGGGAAATTCACAATCGGTGATCAAATCAGGCATATTGCAGCGATAGAAAGATACATGTACGGGGAAACCATTTCGGGGAGAAAAAGTGCTTATCAGGGCTGCGGAAAGGAACTGGCAGACGGTTATGACCCTACCATGAGCTTTTTTAATGAAATGCATATCCAAACGATTGACCTGATTCGCGGACTTTCCGATGAAGACCTCAACCGTAAATGCCTGACCCCTCCGGGCCATGAAATTACGATCTGGAAGTGGCTCCGGGCGATGGTAGAACATGAAATCCATCACAGGGGTGAATTGTATATTTATCTTAATCTTCTGGATATGAAAACCCCGCAGATCTACGGTTTTTCAGCTGAGGAAGTTCAGGATATGAGCGTTACACTGAAATAAAAACAAAAAACCTTTAAACCAATTGATTGATTTAAAGGTTTTTTTATCTTAAATTAATTCTCAGATTCTGACCGTTATTTATTCGTGATGATTAATTTTTAATCGTAAGCCAAATCCAGTTCATCAAAATCTTTCACTTCTGAAAGGGTCATCAGTTTTGTAGATTTTACTTTTTTCCAGGTATCTTCAAATACTTCATCACCGCCCTCTGCTCCTTCATTCACGTTGGTTCTATCCAGCTGTTTTCCTGTTAAAAAATTAATACTGGTGGTACTGTTCACGCGTGGCCCCATATTGGAACTGCCGTCATAGCCTATCAGTTCAAAATCTGACTTTCCATATCTGAAAGTATAGGTCCAGTACCCGTATCTGCCATGAGCATAATGAACATAGAGCTTTCCTTTTTCAGCATAAACATCCAGTTCAGGCGCGTAATAAACGCCTCCGTCTTCATTTTCTGAGGTAAAGCAGCTGTAATTCTTGGAAGCGAGTTCATAGCCGTCGTTTTTCTTGAAAAGGATGATCAGACCGCGGCGGTTTCTGTCCAGTTTTCCACGATTTTCATCGGTAACGATATTAGCGGGATCTACTTTTTTGATGATGAGAATACAGTCTTCTGCCCCATCGTTGTTTAAATCTCCGAAAGATTTTTTAAATAATTTATAGCCTTCCGGGACAAATTCCGCAGGATCTTTCTTTGTTTGAACTGCAGGTGCAGCGGATTCGGAATTATTTACAGCTGCTGCTGCCGGAGCGTTTTTCTGTACAGTTTCCTGCTTTTTTTCTTCTTTTGAACATCCGCAGACCAGAATAACTGCTAAAGGAATCCATGTAAAACGAATTAGGCTTACTATGTTTTTTTTCATAGGGTGATCAGGTTGAGCCTCAAATGTAAGCATTTCGGGAAATTCACCCAACAGGTTTTTTCTTAAATCAGTTCAGTCTGAATTCTGTTCTGAATTCCAGTGGGGTCATTTGGGTTTTCTTTTTAAATAAAGTGCTGAAAGACTGGGAATGTTCAAAACCCAGACTGTAGGCAATTTCGCTGACTGACCACTGCGTTGACAAAAGTTTTTCTTTAGCTTTAACAATCAATTTTTCATGAATATGCTGTTGTGTGTTCTGTCCCGTATGGATTCTCAAAAGATCACTTAAATAATTGGCAGAAAGGTTCATAGCCTCCGCAATCATGTGAACGGTTAAAATTCCTTTTTCGGCAGATTCCTCATGATCAAAATAATCATTGAGAAACTTTTCAAACCTGGCCAGAAGCTGCTGGTTACTGTTTTTCCTGGTAATAAACTGCCGTTCATAAAAACGGTTGGAATAATTGAGAAGCAGGTCTATCTGCGACAAAATAATTTCCTGGGTATGTCTGTCTATATGCCGGCATTCCCTATCAATTTTATGAAGAATCTCAATAAGGTTATTTTCCTCATCTTCAGATAAATGCAAAGCTTCATTCACCGCATAGGAAAAGAATCCGTACCCCGAAATGGTATTGGCCAAAGGATGTTTCAAAATAAAGTCTTCATGAAAGATCAAAAGATATCCTGCTCCACATTCCATGTTGTGAAAATCCAGGTACTGCATCTGGTTGGGTGCTGTAAAACTCAGAACGCCTTTATCATAATCATAATGCTGCTGGCCGTATCTTATCTTGCCTTTTGCATCTCTTTTTAAAGCAATGCAGTAAAATCTGTTGACAAAACCTTTCCAAATCTCATCATCCAAAAATACACTTTCTGATAAATTGATCACGCTTACCTGAGGATGTTTGGGCTCAGGCAGTGACAGTAACCGGTGGAACGCAGAAACAGACTGTATGATATTCATAACTTAGTATTTATGATTGATGATTTAATCCAGGAGTCCCATACTGAACTCATCGTATGGAGCCCCCGTATCTGTTCCCAAAGGTACGATACTTTCCAGTTTTAAAAGATCTTTTTCATCGAGCTGGATGCTGGCTGCTGCTATATTCTGTTCTACATATTTTCTGCGCTTGGTTCCGGGAATCGGAATGATGCCTTTACTCATGATCCAGGCCAGGGCCAGCTGTGAAGACGTAACTCCTTTTTCTTCAGCCATGCTTTCTACAGCCTTTACAAGCTCAATATTCTTATAAAAATATGGTTCCTGAAAACGCGGGATTGCTCTCCGGAAATCATTTTCAGGCAGGTCATCAAGGGAACGGATCTGACCTGATAAAAAGCCGCGGCCTAATGGTGAATAGGCTACAAATCCTATTCCCAGCTCTTCAAGGGTTGATAAAACACCTTTTTCTTCTACAGTCCTTTCAAAGAGAGAATACTCACTTTGTACTGCAGTAACGGGGTGAACGGCATGGGCTTTCCGTACTGTTTCTGAAGATACTTCCGATAATCCTATATACCCTATTTTTCCTTCTTTTACCAGATCACTCATGGCTCCTACCGTTTCTTCAACGGGTGTATTTTTGTCAAGACGGTGCATATAATACAGATCAATATAATCTGTGTTCAGGTTTTTAAGTGACCTTTCCACCGCTTTTTTTACATAATTTCGGGTTCCGTTGATGGCCCATGTTACTTTATCGGCATCATCTATTTCCCACCCGAATTTTGTGGCGAGAATATATTGATTCCGCTTGCTCCCGATAGCTTTTGCGATGAGCTGCTCATTTTTAAAAGGTCCGTAAAGGTCTGCCGTATCCAGAAAATTCCCTCCTAATTCCAGAGAGCGGTGGATGGTTGCAATAGCTTCACTTTCATCTGCCTCACCGTACATATTGGCATCTTCAAAACCTGTCATTCCCATACATCCTAATCCTATATTGGGGATGACCAAACCCTGACTTCCTAATTTTACCTGATTTAAATTCATAATGTTGATTTTTATGAGTACAAAATTCAGGAGAAATAATGAGGCGGATGTATGCAGAATCACGAAATATGTATGTAAATCACGGATTTATATTGGGGCATCAACAGCCATTATCATCAGTCTTTAAGTATCTTCTGTAAAACCATTAATAATTTGAAATGAAAAGAATATTCCGATAAAAAGTTTTACATATATTTGAAAACAGGGGGAAATGCAGATCAGTTTTCCTTATCCTAATATTCTAACGATTAAAAAAATAGACATGAAAAAAGTAACAGGAATCGGTGGCATCCTTTTCAAATCAAAAGATCCGGGCGCTATGAACGAATGGTACAAAACCCATCTCGGCCTTGAAACAAGTCCTTACGGAACCAGCTTTGAATGGCGCGATAACGAAGATCCCTCCAAAAAAGGACTGACGCAATGGGCTCCTTTTTCTGAGACCACGAAGTATTTTGAACCTTCTGAAAAAGATTTTATGATCAATTACAGAGTGGAAAACCTGGAAGCTCTTGTAGAAGAGCTGAAAAAGGAAAATGTAACGATCGTGGACAGCATTGAAACATATGATTATGGGAAATTCATTCATATCCTCGATCTTGAAGGCAACAAAATCCAGCTTTGGGAACCTATTGATTAACTGATTATAAAAATAGAAAGAGCCCGGAAATTTCCGGGCTCTTTCATCACAAAAGGTACTATGAAATTCGCTTTTATTGTCAGGGCAGGAAGATTATCTGCCTTTCATTAATAAGCATCTCATTTTTTATTTTTTGATCAGCTTGGTGCTGTAAGTATTGGCCTCATCTGTAATTGAGATTATATATACTCCTTTTACCAGTGCTGCCACATTAATTCTCTGGCCGTCCAGCTTACCTTCCTGAACCAGTCTTCCGTCTGCACTGTAGATTTTGTACTCAGCTTTTCCTTTCAGGTTCTTCACCTCAACATAAGTGTCCGCAGGATTCGGATAGATGGATAGTTCTGATTTTGTATCTTTTACCTCGTTTACAGCCAATCCGCTTGTGATCTTTACAGGGAAATCCTTATATGATCCGTATGAATAAGTTTCTCCTCCTTCTGAATAAGACGGGCTGCCGCATGGTCCGCTGGCCGCCACGAAGGAAGTACTTGCCACTCTCATTCTTAACTGCTTATCTCCTGAATAGGCACTGGCTGGAACTGTAAATGTGATTGTTCCCGCATGTAAGGCATTGGCGTTAGGCACACCACTTTTGGAACCGATTTTTTCTGAAGCTTCAAAAACACCGTTTCTGTTATAGTCTATCCATACTTCCAGTTTGTCTGGATAGTTTGCTGATCCTATTTCGTTTCCTATATTAATGTAAGACAATGTATATTGTGTTCCTTTAGTCAGATTGATCAGTTTGCCTGCATCTTCACTGAAATCCAAATAGGTTTTGAAAATACTTTTGTAAGCAAGGTCTGAGTAAGCTAAATTAGCTACGTTTAATCTGGCCAGTCCGCTGTTAAGTGCTAGGTTTGCAAAACTATTTCCGCCGGTAGTCATTAAACAGTAATCTGTTCCTGTTTTCAATCCTTTCGTCTTGAAGGTATAATTATTTGAATACGTTCCCGGAACAGAATTGACAACAGCTGCCACCTGTACTTCATAATTTGTTTCATCCTCAAGAGTATTAAGGACTACTGAATTTGTTGTGCTGGTTGTATTTGACCAGTTTGTGGTACCCGCTTTTCTGTAATTAACAGCATATGTCGCACCCGGAACAGTATTCCATGCTACTCTGGCTGTTGTTTTGAATATTTCTGCTTCTATCGCTGCAATTCCTGTAGGTGCAGCAGAAGTAGAAGTTGGTGCTGTTCCGATGGTAACTGCCGGAGATACTGCATAGAATATATTTCCGATTGCTGAAATTCTCAGTTTTACAGATCCGGTTAAGCTTGAAGGCATTTGTACGGCATAGCTTCCCGTATTAGGAGTGGAAGCCACCAAATCCGTCCAGGTCGTTCCGTTGTCTGCCGTATAATCTATTTTTACTGCGGCCACGTTGTACGGAGCTGCTGCAGTATTGGCCACATCCCACTGGATCGTATTGGAACTGTTGTTATACAATACTGAAGAAGAAGTAAGGCCTGCAAATTTGAAAGGTCCGTCATTTCCAACAGTAACCGTTGTTTCTGCGGAAGAAAGCATAGGTCTTGCAGCATTCTCATCCCTTACTGTCACCGCATAATGTAAAGTTCGGGGAACATAGGATACTGTTTCCCAATTTGGAGTAGTATCACTTCCCGGAGCCGTTTTATTCGTTAAAACACCGTTCATTACTAAGGACAGGCTTGGGAAATATCTTCTTCCGCTTACTGTTCCGAAATAAGACCTCGTTAATGCTCCCTGTGGGTTATATCCCCATCCGCTGTCTCCGGAAATAGAGTTCAGTTCATCCACACTGTCATACTGTTCCCATGTATATTTTACAGGGTCAGCATCTGCAGCAACTGCATCTAAATAATAGGCCGTTCCTTTAGGAATGCTGTAAGCAGTAAGAGGCGTAATCACAGGAGCTGTATTGGTTGTGATATCTTCCGATGTTCCGCATGCAGGCTTACTTTCCAGGCTGTTTAATACCTGATTGATGGAAGAATAATGGAAATAAGCGTCTGTTGTTGCCTGTACATTATCGCCGGTAATTCCGGCATAGCCCATAATGGTTGTCCCTCCTCCGGGTTCTATATTCACTCCGGATCCCTCGGACTTGTGCGAAAATGTATGATTTCCTCCTAACTGGTGAGCCATTTCATGAGCTGCATAGTCTATATCGAATAAGTCTCCCAGAGGATCAGCATTCTGCGTGAAAGCAGATCCTTTTGCCAGAGTAGTTGCCGTTGCAGGGTCTACACAGGTAGAACCTATAGAACCTGCATTACCGTTTCCACCTGCGGCATGAAAAACATGTCCCATATCATAATTGGCATTACCAACAATGCTGGTTAATGTCTGCTGCAGCTGAAGGTTTAATGACGGGTCATTATCGGTTGCAGGAGGCGTATAAAAATCCGTTGCCGGATCTGTGTAAATAATAGTGGGAAGATCCTGAATCAGGAGTTTAATTCCAAAATCTTTTTCAAAAATCCCATTAACACGGTTCATTGTAGCATTCATTTGTGCTACAGTATTAGCGGTTCCACCATTAGGATCAAATCTTTTGGTG
Source organism: Chryseobacterium endalhagicum (assembly GCF_016745235.1). Lineage (GTDB taxonomy): Bacteria > Bacteroidota > Bacteroidia > Flavobacteriales > Weeksellaceae > Chryseobacterium > Chryseobacterium endalhagicum. The sequence goes on from NZ_JAELVM010000003.1 coordinate 246,568, forward strand.
TACTCTCCTGTTACCGCAAGAGCCAGTCTGTAGGTTCTGTATTTTGTACTGGCAGGTCTGCCGGTAATGCCTACATTAGAAAGATTTTTTTTTCCGTTGGCTTCCAGTGACTTTACATCTTTGAAATTCTTTTCTTCCGTTGTACATTCAAAGCCATGATCACTTTCTGTACGCTTGGTTTTATAGAAAACCCCATAGGTCTTTTTATCTGTAGAAATAGGTTCTATAAATTCAAATACTCCATCTTTAATGATCATCGACTGAATTTCAGCAGGAGAAGTACTGAACCTTACATATTTGGAAGGATCATCTATCCCCACCCCTACATAGGCACCCAGCTGATACCTGTCTGCCATAGATTTTTCCATAACAGGATCACTATAAACGGCAAATTTTTCAATCTTCCCTTCTGCCGTTGGCAGTGAAATAATCACAGGCTTTGCTCCTTTTCCTGTTTCTACAGCATCTTTCAGCAGACTTCGAAGCGATGTGATATCTACGTGATACGAATGTTTCACTTCAACATCTTTTCTGATCTCGGATACTTTCTGTCTTGCCGGCTCCCAGCGCTGACCATAAAGAGATGTAAATCCCGCGGCCAAAACGCTCACTAATAAAATTCTTTTTTTCATAAACAGAGTATTATATAATAGTTGGTTTACTTATTCAATAATAATAGGAAACGAAGCACTGCATTTATCAATTACCAAATGAAAATTTAAACACATCTAATATGCAGATTCGTTTGAAGAACAAAACTATCATTCCTCCATTAAAAAGTATAAAAAACCACATACTACTCAGATACTTCTCAAGAGTAAAAAACTGATTGTCAACAAATTGTAAAACAGCTTCATTCAGAGCTATTTAACATAATTTTCTCCTCACAGGAATAATGTTGATGATCATTCTAAGAAGCGGGTAATATATAGGTACGTTTTCCGGAAATTTGAACCTATAAAAGACAGGAAGTCGGAAGAAGGAAGTTACTACCAGACAATTTATTAAACAGCTGCCTTTAAATTTGTTAAGCAGATTAAAAAATTACTTAAAACTGCGGTGTATTTCTGCCTTTGAACTTCAATAACTTCCCTCTTCCGACTTCAAACTTCCCGACCTATTATACAAACGAAAATACCTTATCCCAAACTCTGGTTAAAATAAATTTTATGTCATAAAAAAAGCTGCCCGACATTGCCGGGCAGCTCATCCTAATTTTTTTTACTCACGAAGATTATTTCAAACAATCATCCGTTTCAAAATTCTTAAATATAAAAATCACAGCCAAAAAATAGCATGCTACTTACCTACTACAAAAAAAATAAACTTCAATTTGTAAAAAAGTGAAAAAAATTAACAACAGCATCTTTAATTTTAAAAAAAAACAGGCAGCCTTATTCAAAAATTAATTAAACACCTACACTATTCCACTAAAAACCAACAAGATAAATACTGAAAAAATAATTTAATCTGAAAACAATAATTAACCATAAATAAGCAATTACATTAAAAAAATAACCATGTAGTACCCATGTAGTATAATATTTTTTCGTGTTTTCTATAAAAAGCCTCAAATTTGAACTACAAACAACAAGTGATGAAATTGGTTTTCAGTTATGATGGAAAAAAATATTTCGAAGCTGTCTGGATTTATCAGGCAGTTTTTTTTTGCCCTAAAATGATTGAGGATTACCGTCAGGAAGTCTGAAGCCCGAAGAGGGAAGTTTATTGAGGTCGAAAGATAGAATCTAAGATGGTTTTATTCGTTTTTCAAAACAATTTAAAAGAGCTATCTGATTATAAATTTCCAGTATCTCTTCCAGCCGTTTAATTATTACAGACTGTCAAAAAACTGATAGGTATCCGTTTCAGTTGGAATATTCAGTTTTTTCCTTAACCGGTATTTTTTCTGCTGAACAGATCTGGGCTGCACAAAAGTATAGGCAGCGATCTCTTTGGATGTAAAATGAAGCTTCAGCATAGCGCAGAAAACCAGATCAGCATTTTCAAGATCGGGATTGATTTCAAGAATTTTTTCAATGAAGTGAGGATATACATTTTTGAAAGTATCCAAAAAAGCAGGATCGTTCTTTTTTGCCAGTTCTATTACTTCTTCATGGCTGGTATCACCCATCTGGTTTTTCAGCCGTTCCGCTTCATCTTTCAGAAGCTTTTTTTTCTCCTTCAGCCTTTTGCTGATCTTCCATACATATATTCCTAATAAAAAGAGAAGCAGCGCAGAGGCAATGCACAAAAGCAGTACTTTGTTCCTGTGGTGCTGGTTATCTTCCTCTACATCTGAAATAAAGCTCTCCATATCATTATTGATCGCTTTGAGCAATGCCGTATCAGATTTGCTTTTTTCTTCGGTATAAGCCTGCAGGTAGAAAAGGGCTTTTTCCTTATCCCCCATTTTTTCATATAAAGTTCTAAGATCAGTGTAAATATATTTGGTGTACTGGGCAAATACAAACTTCGTTTTATTATTGATTTCCAGAGCTTTGGTGAAGTATTTTTCCGCTTCGGGATACTGGTTGGTAAACATATAATATTCTCCCAAAACGGTATTCGCATTCAAAGCCACACCATCCGTTCTTCCCTGCCGGTTACATTTTTCTGCTATCCGGGACAAATAGAAACGGGCAGAATCCATCTCCTTCAAACCATATAAATAAACGTCTCCTATAGCACAGTCTATCCGTCCTGTACTGTCCAGCTTTCCGGCTTTATGAAAATACTCTATAGAAGAGAGGTATTCCTTTTTCCATGAAAGGAAATCACCCTGCCTGTAATAAATTCTAAAAAGAACATCATTCTGAAACGGGGAAGCTGGTGCCCCTTTTATATAATTCATAGCCAGCCGGTTATATTCGAAGGCCTGATCCAAACGTTTAAGAATCAATTGAAATTGGCTGTAGTCGGTGCAAAATTTAGCTTTATGGACGTTGCTTTTTGAGTTCTGAAGAAGCTTATCGGCTTTATTTAAAAGGGTTTGTGCTCTCTGATAATTTTCAAGCGTTATGTTTACATTTGCTAAATTCATATAGCACAATGCTTTACCCTCATCATAATCCAGCTCTCTGGCTTTTTGGTAGTATTTTTTATTAAGCTGTACAAGGCAGTTGTAGTCACCGGAAAGGCGGAGCTTTTCATTTTGCGTAATCAGAGGAATATCAAAATCTTTCTCATATTGATTATGAAAATCTTCCCTGCATGATGTTAAAAGAAAGAGCAAAACGAAAATAAAACAGCGTATCATGTACGTTTTTATATTTAATTATAAATGTTTTCAATACCTTGTGAAGATCTCAAAATCTATTCCTAAACGCAGAATTTGCTATTTTAATTTTGTTCATCAGTAAATTTTTCTAAATTATCAAGAAATTCATAAATATCCTGGTCTCCTTCCAGATTAAGTTTTTTTCTCAGTCTGTATTTTTTCTGCTGGATAGATTTATGCTGAACAAAGGTATAATCTGCAATTTCCTTGGAGCTAAAATGCAGTTTCAGCAGTGCACAGAAAGCCAGTTCAGAATTTTCAAAATCAGGATTGATCGTCAGTAATCTGCTGATAAATTCGGGATAGAGCTCTTTAAACTTCATCAGGAATAAGGAATCATTATTCTTAGCCATTTCAATAACTTCCTGAAGCTTCTTTTTATGAACCTGATTTTTAAGGGTATCTGTTTCAGTTTTTAAGCTTTTCTTTTTTGATTCCAGATGCCGGATGCTTTTCCAGATCAATATTCCGGTCACTGTGAGGATAATTGCAGATAGTATTCCGATGATCCACAGCTCATTTTCCCGCTGCCCGGATTCTTTTTTCGATTCCAGAATAAAATCATCCGTCGTTTTATTAATCGCGGCAAAGCGTGCTTCATTCAGCCGGTTGTCTTCTTCAAGGTATTTCTGTAAGTAAAAATAGGCCTTTTCTTTATCGTTCTTCTTTTTGTAAACATCTGCCAGAGCGTTGTAGACCTCTCTTATATGAAAAGAATAGATAGATTTGGTCTTTTCACTCATTTCCAATACTTTATTCAGCATTTTCTCAGCTTCATCATATTGGTTGACCTGATTATAGTAATAGCCCAGCGTATAATACACCCACTGCTTTTCAATATCCGTTGTTTTCTGCCGGTTCATCATTTCTCCGGCCCGCAGGGCATACACTCCTGCCGAATCCAGCTTTTGGGTGTACAGGTAATATTGGGCAAGCATACAGTTGGAATACGCTGAATTTTCTAAATCACGCCCTTTCCGAAAACTTTTCAATGAAGTTCCAAACTCGCCTTTCCAGGCAAAATAAGTTCCTCTGTTCGTATAAATTCTGGGTAAAAGTTCCTTTTTAAGCTTTGAATCAGGGGCTTTTTTTAAAGAGCAGAGTGCAGAATCACTATAGATGATGGCTTTATCATACTGTTTAAGATGGGAATAATAATCAGCGTAGCTGTCATAAAATTTGGCCCTGTGGAAACCGTTTTCTGACTGTTTGAGACTTTCTCCGGCCTTGTTTAAAAGAGCCTGTGCCCTTTTATAGTTTCCTTCTGTAGAATTGACATTGCCTACGTTGAGAAAACAGAGTCCTTTGCCCTCTTTATACCCTATTTTGTCTGCTTGTTTAAAGTATTCTCCGTTAAGTTTCACCAATGCTTCAAAATCACCTGATGAATTCAGAATGTGGTTCTTCTTTAATAAAGGCACATCAAAATCTTCAGTATGTTCATAGGGAGAAGTCTGGCTGCATGAAATAATAATAAATAATATAATCATCCGTATGATACGGATTATCCAATTTTTCATAATAAGATGGTCTTCATATATAAAATTTATCAGTTATTTATGGGTATGCTGTTTTCCGTATGGTACTGGTTTTTCAATCAACCTAATAAGTCAATATTGAATATATTTATAAATTTGTTGATTTTTCGTTATAAATATACAAAAATTTAGATTTTAATTTGATAAAAAACTATAAAAACAAAAAACTAATTAGAAACATTCTTCTTAATTTTCTTAATTAAAAAAGAGAATATTTTAAGTTTTATTAAAAAAAATAATTTTATTTAATAAATATTTTCGCACATTTAAGATATATTACGAAAATTAGAAACACAATTATTACTTCAAATGAATATTAATTATCGTTTACTTTTGCCCGATGAAAGCAAAAATTACAGAAGCATCAGGCTTGAAAGTTTAGCAAAATTTCCCGAAGCATTTTGTGCCAGTTATGAGGAATCAGTAAAAATAGAAAAGTTCAGGCTGGAAACGGATATTGAAAATCAGGCTCAGGACAGGTTTGTTTTGGGAGCATTTGCCGATGCTGAACTTATCGGGATCTGCAGTTTTGTAAAAGATGAAAATAATACCGGGAATATTTACCAGATGTATGTAAAAGGAGAGTTTCAGGGGAAAAATATAGGCTTTGGACTGATTCAGGCCGTTATTGATGAAGCGAGGAAAAGATGTAATGGAATCAGCATTTTTCTTGAGGTGACGCACAACAACGAAAAAGCTTATCATCTGTATAAGAAAATAGGATTTTCAGAAGTTCCGGATGATTCCGGAGAGCAGGAAAACGGCAGCCGGAAGATGTATTTGAATACAACTGACTAGAGCATGAAAAAGCTGCAGTCTCAAAAGTGAGGCGGTCTTTTTTGTGATTTACCGAAAAAAAAAGATTATTTGTGTTGTTAAGGCTTACATCAAAGATTCTCAGTTAGAGAGATGATGACATACTCAATTTTATCGGAGATAAAATCTTTGCGCCTTATACCATGTTTTTGTTATAAAATTTGCGTCTTCGCCTTATTCCAACTATAAAAAACAAAAGTTTTCTGCTTGTTTTATGCTTTGTTGGGCAATCGCAACGGCACAAGGTTTTTAAGCATTGTGAATATGTAAGACGCAATAAAATCAAAGATTTTCAGCTAGAGAAATGTAATCCCCGAAGTTTTTGGATTCGGGGATTATTCTTGGGAAGCTTTTTAGACAGGCGCTTCAATACTTCCTTTTCATTACAGTATTTCAAATATTACTGAGTCACTTTCATCATCGCCCTCGTGATCTGATCTTCCTTCTCCTTTGAATAGGTAGAATCAAAAGGCTGCATCACATCAAATAAGTATTGATAGAAAGGGGTGATTTTCTGCACATTTTCAGATTCCTTTATTGCTTTTTCCTTACCCATATGCTGAAGCTCCTTGATGAAAACATTGAATTTTTTATCGATCGGTTCAATGGATTTTACAAGATAGCCGTACGCTTTTTCGTTCTGTCCTGATTTTTTATAAGCATCGGTAACCGCAGAAACAACCATGGAATATTCCATAGGCTTCACCCTCATCTGTCTCACCGACTGCTGCTGAAATGCGGGTGATAAACTCAGATAGTAATCATACTCTTCAAAAATCTCTTTTTTCAGGATTTCTGCAAGCTGAAGCCCTTTCTGCTCCTGCCCTGCCATGATGTATCCCGTTACCATAGCACTCAATGAACGCGGATCATTGTATTTCTGAGCCGGAATTTCTCTTGAGGCAAGATCCAGGATTTCCAGCGCTTTTCCTTTCTGTCCGCTTAATGCCAGTGCTGAAGCTGCTCTTCCAACCGCCATTCTGTAGACTATAATGTTTGACGTTGCCGCCTCGTCATAATGGATGCTGAGATCTTTAAAATTCCCCCATCTGAAATTTTTCACAGCATGGTAAAGAGAATTTGGGTCTACTTTACCCATATCACCGTCCAGAGATTGTCTCGTATGAATAGGAACCAGTCTGTAACTGAACCCTTCAAACTGCAGATATTCATCAAGATAGAAGATATTTTCGCTGTCGTAGATTCCTCCTGATGAAAAGTTGATCGGACGCTTCCAGTCGAAATTGGCAAGCATATCCAGCATCATCAGGTTGTTTTTGTAAAGGGTGTTTCCTTTGTATGTGATCATGATTTGATTGACTACATCCGGAAGGTCTGCCTGAGTGATAATTCCTGCTCTTAAAGCGTTTTCTTTATTGACAGGAAGAATGAATTTATTCACCGGAAGGATATTGTATTCCTGATATTTTTCTTCCCCGAAATACATTTTTAAAAGCTCATCCTTTTCCGAAGATTTGAATTTAAGGAAGCTGATGGCTTCTTTCAGCGTTATAGCATCCTGCGTAAGGTATTTTCTGAAAGCTCCGAACTGGGTATCCGGAACGCCCTGTTCTTTTAACATAGAAAAAACACCTTCCCAGTCTTCTTTTTTCATCATATAAATCTGGTCATTCACCCCATCCCTGTAATCTTCATGCGTAAGCTGGGTCGGAATTCCGGCCGCATTGTAAGTCTTTCTCTTTACCTGATCAATATACCATGGAGTGGCTAAAAGGGTGAAATTAACCGTTTTCACATCATCCCGGAAACGTTCTGTCTCCTGAATAGCCCAAACCGGGAACGTATCGTTATCACCATAAATAAAAATAATATCATCCTTAGGCACTGACTTAAGGAAGGAGTAGGCATAATCCCGCGCCGCCGATTTTTTACTGCGGTCGTGAGGAACATAGTTCTGAAAGCCCATCATCAACGGTATACCCAATAAAACAACTCCTAAAGCGATGTTAGCTCCGTTGGATTTTACTTTAGACTGAATGAACCACAAAATAGCTCCGGCTCCAAGCCCGATCCAGATCGCAAAGGCATAGAAGGAACCTACCATTGCATAATCTCTTTCCCTCACCTCGAAAGGTTTGATGCTGGTGTAAAAAACAATTCCAATACTTGTTAAAACAAATAATGAAAGTAAGGCATAGAACCTTCCAAAGTCCCTGTTTAACTGGAAAAAGAAACCGATTAACCCTAAAATTAAAGGTAAAAAGAAGAATTTCACGGTGCTTTCATTCTGGAATTTTGCAGGCATCTTGTCCTGATTTCCAAGCAAAGCATTATCTATAAAAGGAATTCCGGAGATCCAGTTTCCTCTTGTGTTTTCCATTTTTCCCTCAAGATCATTCTGTCTTCCCACGAAGTTCCACATCAGGTATCTTACAAAATAATACCCGTTCTGGAACGTGATGAAATAGTCCATATTCTGGGCCAGTGAAGGCTTTTGAACGTTGATCAGATTGTAAGGCTTCACCTTTAAATAATCTGCTGCTGTGATTGATTTGTCTTCATATTTCGCTCTCAGTTCATCAAAGATCTGTTTTGCCTGAGGATTATCTGCCACATCTTCATTTGAATAATTGAAGGTAAAATCCGGAGCTCCGTACATAGAAATGTAGTTCGCCATTACATCCTTGTCCTGATTGTACATTCTCGGCATCAAGCTGATCTGGGATTTGCTGAAAACATAGTTGAAACGGTCACCGGTCTTTCTGTAGGTTCCGGTTTTCTCGTCTTTTTCGTACGTCTCACCGGTTTTCTGGGTTTTGAAACTTCCGTCTTCATTCTTTTCGATTCCATTCGCATCAAGGAAAGCGGTATAGTTCTGTCCGTAAATCGTTGGCCAGTCACCGTATTGTTCTCTGTTATAATAATCCAGCATTCCAATCGCCGTATCCGGATCATTAAGGTTCATCGGAGGATTCGCATTTGCTCTGATAGGAATAACCAGCCAGCATGAAAAACCGATAATCATATACACCACCGACAAAGCAGCCGTTTGAAAAACTGTTCTTTTCGCTTTTCCGGCATATTTAATCATAAAATAAGACATTACAGCCATGAGAATAAATGCCGCAATGGTTCCGGAATGGAAAGGAAGCCCCAATCCGTTCACAAAGAATATTTCCAGTCTTCCGAACATCGTCATGATCAATGGGAAGATAATTTTGAACACAATGATCAGAATTCCCAAAGTGATGGCATTTGCCCAGATAAAGTTTTTCCAGGTAAATGTATAATTTCTCGCGTAATACACCAGACATACAGCCGGGATCGCAAGCATACACATCATGTGCGCCCCTACGGAAAGTCCCAGTATAAAGAAAATAAGGATAATCCATCTTTCACTGTCTTTCGCCAGATACTCGTTTTCCCATTTTGTGATCAGCCAGACCAATAAGGCGATGAACATCGAAGCTATGGAATACACCTCTCCTTCTACTGCAGAGAACCAAAACGTATCTGAGAAGGTAAAACACAATGCACCTACAGCCCCTGCAAAAAGAATGGAGATTTCCTGATGTTTCGTTATTTCATCGAAATCTTTATTTAAAAGTCTTCTTACAAAATGAGTAATGGTCCAGAACAGGAATAAAATAGTAAACGAACTGAAAAGTGAAGACATCGCATTGATGACAATGGCATAATTCTCTTCATTTCCCAACGCAAAAATACTGGCCGCAGCCCCCACGATCTGAAATAAAGCGGCTCCGGGAGCGTGCGTTACCTCCAATTTTACGGCAGAGGAAATGTACTCGCCGCAATCCCAGAAACTGAGATAATGTTCCATCGTGGAACCATAGGTGATCAGTGCGATGGTGAACAGTACCCATCCTAAAACGATGTTCCATTTTTTAAAAGACCAGTTCTTCATATACTATGTAATTTCAATACATAGTAAGACAACCCAGATTGGGGAATTATTACATGAAATTTTCTATTCAGACGGATTTGGCCAATTCAGCTATAAAATTGCTGCAATTATTTCGCGCAGATTTAACGAATAATGCAGATATATAAACGCAAACATCTGCCAGATCTGTGGAATCTGCGGGAGAGTATTTTAACAGTAGATTATTATTATTTTCCCACAGATTTAACAGATTACACAGATTAATAAAGCGCAAACATCTGTTCCATCTGTGGATTCTGTGGGAGATTTTTAATACGTATTATTCAGTCCCCCATCCAAAGGAATGCTGGTTCCCGTTAGGTAAGATGAATATTCTGATGCCAGGAAAGCTGCAAGGTGGCCATATTCTTCCGTTTTACCCAATCTCTTCATAGGAATTTTGTTTTCTCTGCCTTTTCTTATTTCCTCTTCAGATTTTCCTGTCTGCTGGGATTCATGCCTGATCAGGTTCTGGATGCGCTCGGTATCAAAATATCCGGTTAAAATATTATTGATCGTCACTTGGTGCTGCGCCACTTCAATAGATAAAGTCTTTGCCCAGGCGATCACGGCAGAGCGGATGGAATTTGAAAGGGCTAAATTACCGATCGGTTCTTTCACAGACAGTGAGGAAACATTGATAATCCGGCCATGCTTCTGTTTTATCATGTAAGGCAAAGCCAGCAGTGTTGTTTCGCAGACCGTTTTAAAAAGGAGATCAAATGCTTTCTGATAGTCATTCACCTCTTTTTCAAGGGCTAAGCCCGGCTCCGGACCGTTGGTGTTATTCACCAGAATATCTATGGAATTACGGCTAAAATAATCGGTAATCAATTTTTTGTATTCTTCAAAGTCCGAAAAATCTGCCACCAGATACTGATGCTTCTGATCTAGATTGATGACAGGCAGTGCAGCCAGCATATTTTTAAGTTTCTCTTCATTCCGGGCCATAATGGTAACGTTAGCTCCGCATTTTGCCAGTTCTAAGGCTATTCCTGCTCCTATTCCCTGGGTAGCTGCTCCTACCAAAGCATTTTTTGAAAAAAGTTGAATATTCATAAGCGATTATTATGAGTCATTGTTGAAGGATAAATGTAGCAAAAAAGCATTACATCTAAGACAAAAACCTTATGAATAATCCCCGGATTGCAAGTAAAATAATCTGGGTTTGGGATAAAAAAGCTAAGATTAAAAAGGATGGAAGTTACTATTAGATAATAATGCTAAACAGCTGCCTTAAATTTTGTTAAAGTAGAAAAAAAATGATAAAACCACGGTTATTTTTATCTTCGGACTGCAATAACTTTCCTCTTCGGGCATCAAACTTCCTGACCCTGTATAAATTACTGTGGTAATGCCGGAGGAAGTACTCTTTCCGGTTTGCTTGATAACGTTCGAAGAAATGCTTCCAACTGAGAAATTTCTTCATCAGTAAGATCTAAAAGCCTTACAAAACCTGATTTTTCAGAAGTCAGTGTAATGCCTTCATGAACGGTAGATCTTTTCTGTGAATGTTCGGGATTTCCTTTGCTGTAAAACTGAATCACTTCGGTAAGCGTTGTCATGGACCCGTTATGTATCCAGGGCCCTGTTCTTGAGACTTCACGCAGTCCCGGCACCCGAAACTTTCCGGCATCTTCCGCTTTTTTGGTAACCAGATAACGGCCGAGATCTTCTTCTTTGGAGCCCAATAATGAAGTTCCCACATTTTCAAACTGATTATTGGAAAAATATCCGGAACTGTGGCAGTTCATGCATTGCGCTTTGGTCCGGAAGAGATGCAGCCCCATCAGCTCATCATTGGAGTAGAGATCTGCTTTTCCGTCAATAAACTGATCAAATTTCGAGGTCCCGCTTTTTATGGTTCTTTCAAAAGCGGCAATCGCTTTGGAAATCCGGTCTTTTGAGACTTTTTTGTCCCCAAAAGCTTTTTCAAATAATACTTCATAGCCTTTGATCTTTGCAATTTTTCCGGCGGCAAGATCAATATGCCCGCTCATTTCCCTTTCATCCCGGATCGGCATTTCCGACTGGTCTTCAAGCGATGCGGCACGTCCGTCCCAGAATAAAGACTGTGCATAGGCTACGTTCAGAATGCTCATTGCATTTCTCGTCCCAAGCTGTCTGTCGTGCCCGAAGGAGAAAGTCCGGTTGTCACACCAGCCCAGCTCCGGATCATGGCAGGAAGCACATGCAATCTGATTGGATTTTGAAAGTCTCGGATCAAAGAAAAGAATTTTTCCTAATGCTGCTTTATCTTCCGAATAAGGATTATCTGCGGGAAACTGAATGTCAGGGAGATGGCCTATTTCAGCAAAATAAGGTTTTGCATCAGGGTCTAAGATCGGCTTAGGCCATTGTGAAGAATCTCCTGAGGAATATAATTTCCTCAATTCAGCCAGGAATGAGGCTTTCCCGCGGATTTCCTTCTGAACACTGTTGCTGAAACAGTTATTCAAAAGGGAAACCGTAAGAAATGCAATTAATATCCAGCTTAGGACATTTTTCATGAGTCATGGAGTTTCCGCAAAAATAGGAAAACCGGATGAGATGTTGGTACCAGACGTCAGATTTCAGACACTAGATTTTTAGGTTGAGGCTAAGGTTAAGGTTAAGGTTAAGATTGAGATTGAGGATGGAAAATGTCAATGGTGAATTTTGCTTCGCAAGTGAATGGTGAATTTTTAATTATAAGAATCAAGAGTCAAGAATCAAGATGCAAGACATTATGTCCCGGTTGACAACTGTTGAGCTAAATCATTAGGATCTAGCAACTAACAACCAGTAACCCGCAACGCTATTTTAACCAGCAACTGACAACCAGCAACCCATTCACTCTCAAACACTCAAACTCTACCACTTCTCGTCCCAAGTTCAAATTATTTCACAACCGTTGCTTCCAGCTCTACTTTTAAAGTTTCAAATAATCCGGTTACTTCCAGCATGGTTACAGCCTGCTCTATCTTGTGTTTTGCAATCCATTCCTGAAGGATCGGAAAATGAGGCCAAAGCTCTTTTGTAGAAGTGGTGTAGATGTTTAATCTGACAATTCCTTCAGGTTCATAACCGGCTGCACTGATCACCTCTTCCAGATTGGCTATGGCCTGTTCCAGCTGGGATTTCATATCTTTATCACTGGACGTTCCATCCGGATCTATGGCGGCCTGACCGGAACAGTATAATGTTCCTGATACGTTTTTCACTTCAACTGCCTGGGAATAGCTTCTTTCTTTCTGCCATTCCCATGGATTTACGGTTCTTTTTTCTAATGTACTCATTGAATTTTGTTTTTATATTTACTTTACAAAACTGCTTAATAAGTACAATAAACCGGCGTGACCTGGATCACGATTATGAAGTGAGGAGAATCACAGATCTAAAGGGACAGCCGGCTTAATGTTTCTCTGGAAACGCCGAGATAGGCGGCAAGAAGTGACTTTGAAACCCGCTGGATCAGGGAAGGATATTTTTCAACCAGCTGTTGATACCGTTCTTTGATACCCACGGTCATTGATGAAATGATACGCTGCTGCGCTGAAATAAAGCCCATATAAGCCTTTTCAAGAAAGAAATGTTCCAGTTTCGGAAATGCTTCACAGAGTTTTCTGTAATCTTCAAGCCGGAGACACAGGACCTCGGTATCCTCTATGCATTCCAGGGACATGGATGCCTTGGTCTGTTTGTAATAAGCCTGAAAATCAGTTTCCCACCAATCTTCCATGGCAAATCCTACAATATGCTCTTTTGCCGTGTCATCGGTATACACCAGCTTTAATAAACCACTGATTACAAAATAATTACATTGTACAAGCTCACCTTCCTGGATCAGGAACTGATGTTTCTTATATTTTTTATAGGTGAAAAAAGATGAAATATGTTCAAATTCATCATCATTCAACGGGACAATTTTCTCAATATGGGCTCTTAACTTCTCAAACATTCTCTAATTATGAGTTATAAAAGTACTGTTTTCTCACACATCATCCATGCATTTTATCATTTAGAATATTCTATCATATCCATTTATATTGATTAAAACTCCGCCCTACTATTAAAGATTTTATCAGTTAAAAAGAGACAGGTTTCAAGATTTATTTACCTTTGCAGACCGCATTTTACTATGGATACAGATACAATTTTTTCACAGTTAACAGCCCATTTCAAAGAAATCATTCCGTTGGAAGAAACAGATATTGAGATCATTATTCCAGCATTAGAAATTGTTCATCTGAAAAAGAAAGATTTTTTACTTCAGGAAGGACAGATTTCGAAGCATATGCGCTTCATTGCAAAGGGAAGTCTTTATGCCTATTATATTGACGAAAAAGGAAGGGAAAATACCACCCAGCTGGGCATTGAAAACTGGTGGGTCAATGATCTGTACAGTTATCTGAGCGGCCAGCCTTCCAGAATGTTCATTCAGGCGAATGAAGAAACCACCGTAATTCAGATCAGCAAAGAAAACCTGGAAATACTGTATAAGGAAGTGCCCGCTGTTTCCGATTTCTGGCGCCTGAAAATGCAGAGTGCCTACGTTACCCTGCAGGAAAGGACTTTTGAGCATTCAAGGGTTGATGCCTACACCAAATACCGGAATTTTGTCTCAACCTACCGGAATATTGAGCAGCGTTTTCCTCAGTTTATGATCGCTTCCTACCTGGGAATTACAGTGGAATACCTGAGCTATTTACGAAAAAAACACCTCACTGACGTTTCTTAAGATTTCTTAAGTTGATTCCGTTCTGACCTGAATAATTTTGCTCACAGAAAATCAAACGAGTACAATTATGAAGGCAAAATATGCAGTGGTACTGGCTCTTGCAGCGGCATCGTCCGGGCTGGACGCCCAGAAAATCGCCTATACTCCCGATATTGTTTTAGGGCACCGTTCCTATACTTATATGCACAATATCAACTATCAGCTGAACGACCGGCTGAAAATCAACAATCTTACTTTATTTGACACAGCCTACACAAAAGATAAGGACAATATTTTCTTTATCAGGAATACTTTATCGTACCGTCTTACGACAAATTTCAACGTGAATGCCGCTTTCGGAATGAAAAATCCGGGTGCTTTTTTCAGTGTGTATGCACAGTACCGCATAACGGGGACCGCTTACTCATTCTCTTACTCAATCGGGGCTACTTATCAGAAAGGATTTTCGCTTGAACAGTCTGTTTCATTCGAATATACACCTCACCTGAAAGAAAATCTTCAGGGCTATTTCAGTGTGCTGGCTATTGGAAATATAGATGACAGCGGCTATCCGAGAGGTTTGCAATTCCTGAGATTAGGGGTGAAACAGAACAGGATGATGTACGGCATCGCTTCCAATTTTGACCAGTTTAATAATGCCAAAAAGACCCTTGAAAATATCGGGGGATTCGTAAAATATAACTTTTAAATAATCATACAATGAACAAGAACAATGATTTAGGAATTTTCATCACAAGAGCAGCTATAGGTTTTCCGATGCTGGTGTACGGGATCAGTAAACTCATCCATGGTGTTGGGTTTATCGAACAGATGATGGTACAGAAAGGGCTTCCAATTTTCTTTGCCTACGGGGTATTTGTGGGCGAAATTATCGCACCCGTCATGATTATCCTGGGGTTCAGAATCAGGCTGGCAGGGATAGCTTTTGCTGCCAATTGTTTTACGGCGATTATCCTTGCGCAGACCGGTAATATATTTAAGTTGAATGAATTCGGAGGCTGGGCACTGGAGCTCCTGATGATCTATATGCTGGCAGGCTTAAGTTTCTTTTTTACCGGTGCGGGAAAATATGCTGTTTCTACGGGAAGTAAGTGGGATTAAAATTTAACTGAAACCTAAAAGCCTGCAAGGATTTCATTTGAAGGATGAAAGATGGAAGAGGCAGACCGCAACTAACCATGTCAGGATTTTAAATCCTGACATGGTTCTCTGAATGCTTAGCATGAGTGTAAAAAAATCTTTTTCAGTTATTTTTGAATCTCTGCGTAAAGTTCTTTATAAGCTTCCACCAGTGCTTCCAATGTAAATCCACGGTTTAGGCCGCTGGTATTGGGCAAAACCAAGACTCTGGAACCACAAAAATCCTCAGGCTGTCTTCCCCATTGAATTTCCTTCTTTTTTGAAAATCCCTGATAGGCAGCTTTGCCGAGAAATACAATATATTGGGGCTGAAACTCCGTTATTTTTGTTTTAAAAATTTCAAGGGAATCATCAAATTCATTTTTGGAAAGCTCATCGGCGCGGGAGGTCGCCCTGGCTACAGCAGTGGTAAGTCCATACCCAAAATCCAGAAGGGTTCTGTCATCTACAGCTTCTATCTGATAGGGTGTAAAACCAGCCTGGTGCAGGACTTTCCAGAACCGGTTGCTCCGTCCTGAAAAATGATGTCCGTCTTCAGCAGATTTCAATCCGGGATTGATCCCGCAAAAAATAACAGTAAGGTCTTTGGCGATAATATCTGTTAACATAAGTAATGAAAATTGAATTTACAGATTCAGACTGATGGCTTGAACAGACAGCAAGGTAATATTTATTTTTAAAACATACCATGCCTTCTCCGTTCTCCCTGATTATCAATTAAAAAAATGCATAAAAGAACAACTATGGCATGAATATTATTGTATATAATAAAAAAACACCAGATGGAAAATATGTTACAAAATACAGACCTGATCCGTCGATATTTCTCGGCTGGTATAGCCAGTCAGTTTTGCTTACATATAGATCTGGAAGGCGAATATACCTTTACCCAGAATATTGTATCCAAAAAACCGATCATCGCGACAACATTTACGAAGAAAATCTTATCCAATCCCCAGTTGAAACTGTTTTTATCTGCTTTGATTACTGAAATCAACCATGGAAAATGCACTGTAGATCTTATCCGTGAAAGGATAAAACATTTTAAGGAACCGGGTGTTCAGGAGGACAGAAGAATCGTTTAAATAAAAAATCCCTACTCAACTGTAAGGATTTTTTTTCATATTATTCTATTGCGACTGATCCGCTTCTAATCTTTCAAATATTTAGCTACTTTGTCTTCCAGATCATCCAGATTAAATGGTTTTGCCACAAAATCGTCCGCCTGAGCCTCTTGTGCCAGTCTTACAATATCATTATTGGCCGTCACATAAATAACCGGGATAGATTTGAATTCTTCATGACTTTTTAAAAGTTTGGTGGCCTCTACCCCTCCAATCTTTGGAATCCAGTTATCCATAAGGATCACATCGGGCTGAAACTGGGCAACTTTCTCCAGTATGTCATGAGACGTTTCTGAAATTTCGACCTGATAACCATTCTCTTCGAAAATGATGGTAATTACCTCTAAAATAGTTGTATCATCATCAAAAATCAAAATTTTCTTTGTACTCATAGTAGTTCTAATTTAAATCTTAGGGTTGTTTTTTTATTTCTTTTCTTTTTTTATAACTGATTGATATAATCTGCCAGATTCTCCGGGGTAATGATGAGATCATACGCAACTCCTTCTACGGCATGCCTGGGCATATAATCTACCTCGGCTGTGTCCGGTTCCTGGATCCAGACTTTTCCTTTGTTTTTTTTGATGCATCCCAAACCTTCCACTCCATCTGCATTGGCACCGGAAAGTAAAATTCCCACAAGGTTTTTACCGTAGACCTCCGCAGCAGAATTGAAGGTAACATCAATGGAAGGTCTTGAATAGTTCATCTTCTCTGAAAAATCCAGCGACATCATGCTTTTATTTTCGAACAGCAAATGATAATCTGCCGGAACGATGTATACTTTATTATTCTCAATTTCCGTTTTGTCATCGATCTCAATCACCTCCATTGCCACAAACTGCTGAAGCAGGGTCTGCAGAATATTGGTAGAGGATGCCTTACGGTGAACCACGAGAACAATGGGAAAATGCAGCTCTGTTTTTAATTTTTTAAGCATTTCCAGAATGACCTGCAGACTGCCCGCAGATCCTCCTATCACGACTAATTCCGTATCCGTTTTTTTTGCTTCCATGATCAAAGTATTAGTTGTGTTCCGTTTTTTTCCAGATCCGCTGGTCATCCACCTGGTGATATGCCTTATCCAGTTTGGAAAATCTCAGCGTTTCCTTTGAACCTAAAGCCAGATAACCGAGATTTTCAAGGCTGCTGTCAAAAAGTTTAAAGACCCTTTCCTGCAGATCCCGGTCAAAATAGATCAGGACATTTCTGCAGATAATCAGCTGGAAACTGTTGAAAGAACTGTCCGAAACCAAATTATGGGTAGACAATATCAGTTTTTCCTGTAAACTTTTATCAAATCTTACGCTGTCATAATTCGCCGTATAATAATCGGAAAAGTCTTTTTTACCACCAGATAAGATGTAATTCTCAGAATACAGTTTCATCTGTTGCAACGGGAAAACACCTGACCTTGCGGTTTCCAGAACAGAGGGGTTCAGGTCCGTTCCATAGATCAGTGATTTATGGTACAGATTAGCTTCTTTGAGCAATATCGCCATTGAATAGGCTTCTTCGCCCGTAGAACAGCCCGCTACCCAGATTCTGATCAGCGGATAGGTTCCCAGTTGCGGTAAAATCTTTTCCCTGAGTTTTTTAAAGAAAAGCGGATCGCGGAACATTTCCGTAACATTCACCGTGATTTCTTCTACAAAACGCTTCAGATATTCAGGATCGTTGATGATCGTATAGCGTAACTCGGCGAAGCTGGTAAACCTGTCAATGAGACAGATCCTGTTGACCCTGCGTTTAAAAGAAGCCCTGCTGTATTCTGAAAAGTCGTAACCGTACATTTCATACACATCTTTGATCAGATATTCTACTTCTTCATCTTTTACGATACTCGGCTCTAACATCTAGGAAAGTTTTTCGATAGCTATCATTAACTGATCTACGTCCACAGGCTTTGAAATATAATCCTGAGCTCCCACATCCAGACATTTCTGACGGTCTTCAGGCATGGCCTGAGCTGTAACGGCAATCACAGGAACCTCGCTTATTCCCGGTGTATTTCTGATCATTTTAATGGCCTGATAACCATCCATTTCAGGCATCATCATATCCATCAGAACGATGTCTATTTCTTTTTCCTGTAAAATTTCAATAGCTACCTGAGCCATTGTGCAGCTTTCTATCTGATAACCACGCGCCTTCAGCGTCAGTTTAAGTGCAAATATATTACGTGGATCATCGTCCACAATTAAAATTTTCTTTTTCATCATTTAACTTTCGTATAACCACACCCGCAGTAAGGATAATAACTGATCAATATCCACAGGTTTTGAAATATAATCTGAAGCACCCGCCACGATGCATTTTTCACGGTCCCCGATCATGGATTTTGCTGTAATGGCAATGATAGGAAGCCTCATGAACGCCGGCATTTTTCTGATCTCCCGGATGGTTTCATACCCGTCCATTTCAGGCATCATCATATCCATCAGGATCACGTCTATATCTTTGTGTTCATTAATCTGCTGAAGCGCGTGTTTTCCATCCATGGCTACCACAACCTCAACTTTATATTTTTCCAGAGCTTTGGTCAGAGAGAAAATATTTCTTACATCATCATCGGTGATCAGTATTTTTTTCCCGCTTAAAACTTCGGTTAAGGAGCCTAACACTTTATTCCTTGCCGTTTCAACAGAGTTGTTTTTTTCTTCCACCAAATGTAAGAATAAACCTACTTCATCTAAAATCCTTTCGTAGGAATGGGCTGTTTTTACCACGATGGAATCTGCGTACTGCCTGATCTTCAGCTCTTCGGATTTGGATAAACTATGCTCGGAAAAAATAATAATCGGCAGGTTTTCCAGTCCTTCATAGCTTTTGATGGATTCTATGATCTGGTACTCACTTCCTTTTGAAGCTCCCAAATCTAAAATAACGCAGTCTACATAGTCTGTGGTCAATGCTTTCACACTGTCTTCCACATTATTTTCTACGGATAAAGAGATATTAAAATTGCTTAAGAAATAAGCCAATGCGCTGGCATGCTTAGCATTATTTTCTACAATCAGAACCTTTTGCGGAGATTTTTGAAGGGCGTCTTCAATTTTCTTGAAAACATCTGTCATTTTATCCAGGGCCATCGGCTTATTAATGAAATCAATAGCGCCTTTCATTAAACTTTCGCGTTCCACCTGCAGTACAGACATCATATGAACCGGAATATGTCTGGTTGAGGCATTGGATTTAAGCTCATCCATCACCTGCCAGCCATCTTTTACCGGAAGCTGAACATCCAGCAGAATAGCCTGCGGATGATACTGAACCGCCGCAGACAGTGCAAAATCTCCCCTCACCACCACTACTCCTTTGTACTGGTTCATGCGGGCATATTTGAGAAGGGCTTTTGCAAAATTAATATCGTCTTCTACGATCAGGATCACTTTATCCTCTGCCGTGATGCCATCGCGGTCATCTTCTACAGCTTCCGGAATGGCAAGTATTTCCACCGGAATTGAGGTTTCAACTTCACCGTCTTCCAGGATATTCTGGATTTCTTCCACATCTTCACGGATGGTTTCCACAAGATGCTGGTCATTTTCCGGCTGAACGGCTTCAGATATGGCCGTTATTGGGATGATCAGGCTGAATTCGCTGCCTTCATTCACTTTACTTTTGAGGTTTAATTCTCCTCCCAGCAATCTCGCAATTTCACGGCTGATGGAAAGCCCCAGTCCGGTTCCTCCAAATCTTCTGCGCGTAGATCCGTCTGCCTGCTGGAAAGCTTCAAAAATAATCGCCTGCTTTTCTTCCGGAATCCCGATTCCTGTATCTTTTACACTGAAAACAATAAAATCTTTGTTTTCGGTATCTTTTCTAATATGTAAACTGATGCTTCCCTCTGAGGTAAATTTAATGGCATTGGACAAAAGGTTGCGCAATACCTGATCTACACGAAGCCTGTCGGTCTCAATAGATTTTTCAACCTCTTCCTCTACATGAATATCAAATCTGATATGTTTTTCCTGCATAATCGGATTAAACAGGCTTCTTAAATCCCGGATGATATCATTGACGACAACATCCTGGTATTCAAGGGTCATTTTTCCTGATTCTATTTTAGCGAGGTCAAGAATCTCGTCAATCAGGGTCAGAAGGCTGCTTCCGGAGCTCTGAATGACTTTTGCAGATTCTATCTGGTCTTCATTGAGGTTTTCATCAGGATTTTCCGCCATTAATCTGGAAAGTAGGAGGATTGAATTTAATGGAGTTCTGAGTTCATGGGACATATTGGCCAGGAATTCAGATTTGTATTTGGTGCTTAAAGCGAGCTCTTCCACTTTTTTCTGGATCTCGCCGTTTCGCTGGGCAATCATGTGGTTTCTTTCCTCCAGCATTCTTGAACGCTCTTCCAGTTCGGCGTTAGCCTGCATCAGCTCTTCCTGCTGTACTTTCAGTTCTTCTTCTGAAGCCTGAAGTTTTTGGGTCTGTGCTTCCAGCTCGGTATTCAGATTTTCCAGCTCGGAATGCTGTACCTGCAGTTCTTCGGACTGTGCCTGTGTTTCTTCAAGCAGCTGCTGTTCTTTTTCACGGCCTTTCGCTGCATTTAATGCAATGCCGATGTTTCTGCTGCATTCCGCAAAATAATTAATTCTGTCTTCATCAAAATCTGTCGCCGATCCCAGTTCAAGAATACCGATGCAATGACCGTCTGCATGAACCGGAACCAGGAGGATTCCGTTGATTTTTATTCTGCTGCTGGCAAAACTCACCACAAAATCTTCTTCATTGAGGTGGTTGTATACCTGTATTTTTTCATCGCTGAAAACCTGGCCTACCATTCCTTCTCCCGGCTCGAAAGTTTTTTTCATGGTATTTTCAAGGCCGTAGGATGCACTTAATTTTAATGTGCCTTCGTCATAAAGATACAAGGCGCCATTAATGCATTTTCCGTATTCTATAAGCTGGTTCAGAGACTGATCGGAAGCTTCTTTTACGGATTTATTTCCGACTAAGGATTCATTCAGTAAAGCAAGACCTTTCTGACGCCAGTCGCTTTTATTGATCTTGTCAAAAGATTTCTTCAGGGAATCCGTCATGTGATTTAATGAATCTACCAGATCTCCCAAATCATCCTGTGAATGATCTACCGCTTTCTGGCTGTAATCACCATTGGCAACGCGGTTGGCAATCTGCTGGATAGCGCTTACCCTTCTGCTGATTTCCTGGTCTTTTTCTCTCAGTTCTCTTTCCAGTTTATCTCTGCGGATCAGGTCTGCTCTTAATTTAAAGTAAAAAAAGATCGTGACAACTACCGCTGCCAGGGCTGAAATAACGATAAATAAAACGGTTGTACCGGACGAGCGGTCGAGATCTTTATTCTTAATCTCCAGCTGGCTGTCTTCATACTGAACAAAATCGCGGACAATCACCCGGCATTTGTCCATATAGCTTTTGCTCAGCAGGATCTGCTCCTGGGTCATCACTTTACCATTGCGCCTGTTCTGAACAAAAAGCTTTAAGTTTTCAATATTACTGTTAACATTTTCTTCAAGATCATGTAAACGTTCCAGTTGTTTTTTATCGGAAATATCCAGTGATTTTGCTCTTTCTATAGCCTGGGAAAATTCTTTTAAACTCCTGTTATAAGGTTCAAGAAAGTTTTCCCGTCCGGTAAGCTGATAGCCTCTGTTTCCCGTTTCTGCATCAAGCAGGGCAACAAGAACATCTTTTACGGCAGCTACCGAACGTCTGCTTTTGGAGACGCTTTCCCGGTGGTCCATCTGGTTCTGGATACTCAGATAGGATGCTACTGAACTTGCAATAAGGATCAGCAGCGATAAACCAACCCCAAACTGTAGGTTTCTTATGATGTTTTTTGGCATGAGATTAATTTAAAGGTAAGGTGAAAAAGAATGTAGAGCCTTCATCTACTTTACTGGATACGCCAATGGTTCCGTGATGCTGCTTGATAATTTCCGAACAGATAAACAGTCCGATTCCCATTCCCTGGAACTGCAGCGATGATTCTTCCACACGGTAGAACTTACGGAATACGGCATCCTGCTTGAAATCGGGAATTCCTATTCCAAAATCGGTAACGTTCACCCTTACTTCCTGCTCTTCTTCATCTACAAAAGTAGTAACGATGACCTGGTTGTTCTGAGGGGAATATTTTATAGCATTGGTCAGGAAATTGATCAGGACCTGTTCTATACGGATTTCGTCTATAGGGATAAGAATATTGGGTTTTACACCGTGTCTGTCGATCTTCACCTTGTTTTCATCATGGGTCTGTATGATGGTTTCAACGGCATTGTTGATCACGTTTTCAAGGCTGGTCGGCTTTCTGTTGATCTTCAGTTTACCATTTTCTATTTTGGAAACATCCAGCAGATCTGCAATCAGGGTGTTCAGTTTTTCGATCTGATCCTGAACTTTGGTCATAAATCCGGCTTCTGCGCTTTGCTTGTCCAGTTTCAGTTTACGGTCAAGCAGCTGAACATAGGCTTTGATACTGGTTAATGGTGTTTTCAGCTCATGGCTGGCAATACTCAGGAATTCATCCTTTTCTTTTTCAACTTTTTTCTGATCATCAATATCCGTGAAAGTTCCTACCCAGTTTTTGATGCCGTTTTCGTCATTCACAGGCGTTATGCGCAAAAGATGGTAACGGTAGTCTCCGGATTCTCTGTTTCTGATGCGGACCTCCATTTCAAGCGCTCTGTTTTTTTTCATGCAGCGATCAAACTCTTCCCTGATGTTAAGATCATCATCATGAACTTCCGGGAAATCAAGATCTGAGTCTGAATATTCAAACCACTTCTGGTTTACAAACTCTATATTTCCTTCTTCATTGAGGGTAAATGCAATTTGCGGCAGCGATTCCAGCATGAGCTGAAAATGATCGATCTGGGATTTCATGGTGACCTGAGATTCACGTCTGCCTTTCACTTCCAATTCCAGACTCTCCTGGGTCTTTTTCATGGCCAGATTCTGCTCCTGAAGGCTGTAAAAAGTCTTCACTTTCAACAGTAAAATTTCAGGATCTACGGGTTTTGTGACGTAGTCTTTTCCTCCTGAGGCATACCCTCTGGTGATAAATTTTTTCTCGGTATTTACCGCCGACAGAAATATAATGGGAACTTCTTTTGTCTTGCTGTAGTCGGCTAAGGTTTCAGCCACCTCAAACCCATCCATGCCGGGCATCTGCACATCCAGAATAATCAGTGCATAATTATTTTTTAGAGCTTTTCCTAAGGCCTCTTCTCCGGATTCTGCTGTATCTACCTGAAAATCTTTAGATTCCAGCAGTTTTTTCAGTGAATAAAGGTTGCTTTGGTTATCATCAACAATTAAGATCATAAAATGAATCAGTACTTGGTAGTTTATAAATATTTGGCAGCATCAAAAATACTTACAAAATTTCGAAAAACATTTATTTTTTAATCATTTTATGGCCACATACCACACATATATACTTATAAATCAATTTTTAAAAAAAATATTACTATACCAATCATTTTATTCAAAAAAACATCAATTTATTCAATAAATAATATTTTAAAAGGTATGCAACGACTATAAAACGTTTAAAATTCAAGAAATACCAGCCATTCTTCTGATCAACCTCTGATATCTGCTAACGGAAAGGCCAGACGCAGCTTCAGGATTAAAAGAAAACTGCCTTCAAAATTCTGAAGACAGTCTGTATTTATAATGTTTTTAAAACTTTCATCACATTTTCATTTTTAGGGTTTATTTCCAGTACTTTCTGGTAATTCTCCCGGGCTTTGTCCTTTTGACCCGCCTTCAGATAAGCTTCTCCCAAACTGTCGTAGACATTTTCACTTTTAGGGTACAATGCAGCATTCAGCCTGAAAACATCAATCGCTTTTGTGAACTCTTTCTTACGCAGCATGGTGTAGCCTACATCATTCAGATAGCTTTCGGAAAGAAGGTGGTGGGTTTGATCTTTGATTTTAGCATTTTTATAGACTTCTAGTCCCTGGTCGAAATTTCCTTCCAGAATCATTTCCAGAGGCGTTTTTTCAATGTCAGCCATCTGCGGCCCCTGCGACCGGATTTTATCATTGGGAAGAATCTGTGCAAGCTCTTTATTTCCTGTCTGCTCATTCTTCACCATTTTAAGCTTAAAATCCCACTCGCGGACTGAGTAAGTATCTTTTCCTGTTTTGATAAGTTCAATAGGCGTTTCCGTATTATTGACCGCCATGAGCTTTCCTTTTTCACGATAAATCCTGAAAAAACCATAAGTATCATTCCTGTAGCGGCCTATATTGCTGAAATCTTCCTGAGTTAAAGGTAAAATTTTCTCAGCCGGAAGGTTGAACTTGGGCCAGTGATATACTTCTGCCACGGAACGGATCAGCTCTTCTACAAATTGGGGTTGGTTCGTATTCGTTAATACGACAATTCCGTCACCGCTTGTTTTACTGGCGATAAATCTGCTGGAGAACCCTTCATTCCAGCCGCCGTGGTTAAAATACATATGTCCTCCCCTGTCTTCCAGAAAGATGCCCAGCCCCATAAACGGATCGATGAATGGTGTTGTGAATTCCTCCGCTGTTTTTTGTGAAATAATGGTGGTGCTTTTACCATTCAGGGTGTTCTGGACATCAATGACGAATTTAGCCAGATCTTCAGCAGTGGTCCATAAGCCTGCCGCTGCCTGCTCGGGATAGATATGGTATTTTCCGGAAACCTTAGTGCCTTCCTGATTGTATGCTGTAGCGGCAAACTGTGAATAGGCTTCTGACGGCGGTTGAGAAAATGTACTGTTTTTCATGTTCAGCGGCATCAGTACTTTTTCTTTCATAATGGTGGTGAAATCTTTTCCTTCCAGATCAATGAGCATCTGCTGCAGAACGCAATACCCGCCGCCTGCATACCGGAAAGGGGTTCCAGGCAGTTTATTCACGGTGACCTCAGGTGTATTGGACGGACTTTGTCCATTCAAAACCTGAACCAGTGCCGGAACAGGTTTACCCGCTTCATAACCCGGAAATCCGCTTACTGTAAAGCCGGCAGTGTGGCTGACAATATTTCTAAAAGTGACTTTTTTCTCTTTAGTGAATTCATTTTCAGGAACTTTCCAGGATTTCAGATAAGTATTTACATCGGCATCGGGATTTATTTTTCCGGCTTCAACCTCTGTTAATGCGGCATACACACTTACCGGTTTGCTCATGGATGCGGCCTGAAACAGAGTTTGGGTGTTCACCGGCGTTTTGGACTCTACATCAGCAAAACCATAAGATTTTGCCCAGATCACTTTGGAATTTTTAATCACCGCAATACTGACTCCGGGAATATTGTAGTGCTTCATTCTGGATTGTAAAGTCCACACAGGTTCGCCCTGGAAGCGGACAGCAGGCATTAATCCGGCTTCTACTTTGGAAATCTGCGCCTTCAACTGCGACTGGGTTTGTGCAGATAATGAAGTGGAAAGGGCTCCGATGATGAGCAGAGTATAAAAAGAAGTTTTGATCTTCATGTATTTTGGATATTTAGTTTTTCAAAAATACTTAAGTTTCATAATGAAATAAGCAGTTTTTTTTAACTGTTTCAAAAAATTAACAGGAAATTATTTTAACTGTATTATTCTGAAATCCTTATGAGTTCATCGCATATTGTTTTGGATTCATTCCGTTGTGCTCTTTAAAGATCTTTGAAAAATGACTGAGATTGGTAAAACCCAGCTTGTATCCTACTTCTGAAACAGAATATTTATTTTCTTTCAGCAGAAACGCGGCTTCCTTTATTCTGAATGTCTGGTAATAACTGAAGATACTGTCGCCAAAAATCTGCCTGAACAACCGTTTCAGTTTGGTAGGACTCATCCCCGAATCTGCAGCCAGTTTTCCGATAACAGGAGGAATTTCCAGATGTTCCAGAAGCTTTTCCCGTACTTTGTAAATGGTTTCGATATCTTTAACATTTAAGGCATACAAACGTTTTTCACTGCGCTTTTCAAGTTCCATCATTAATCTGCAGATGAGTTCTTCTGCTTTGATCCTCATAAAAAACAGTTGAAAAGCTTCATCAACCGATTCGTACAGAATTTCATTGACAATCTTCTGAAGGGATGGGTGCATCATCTGTTCAAAAAGATAAGGTTGTGTGTTTTCCAGCAGGCTTTTTAATATGGGTGACTGGCCGGATAATTCAAACAATCTGGTCAGATAATCTGCATCAACCTCAATATTAATGGTTCCAATGTTTGAATGGATTGCGATTACCTCATCAGTATTGAGACGGCTGGTGGCAATTAAAACAGAGGGGATTTCTGTACGGTTTTTTGTCGGTGATAAAATTTCTGACTGAGAAAAAATGTTCTGAAGTTTAAAGAATATCATTCTTTTACCACCATCCTTCTCCGGGTTTTCAAGCAGAATATCTTCATTGAGTTCGTAATTGCTGATCAGCATGCGGATATGTTCATTAAAGATAAATCCTGTACAATACCCTTTTCCCGATTGAGAAGGAATCTCCAGTCTTCTATCTTTAATCTCTGTTCCTAATAACCGCGCCAGGCTTTTCAGGACATTGGGAACCGAAGGATTATCTTTTTCCATAAAAGTCTTTTACAGCTATTTTTACGACTAATGTAATTATTTTATTTCTAAAATGACCCGGAAATTTGTACTCACATTTAACCAGACAAAATCATGTTACTCAACAATAAAAAAACAGCAATTATTGGTGCAGGCCCGGCCGGACTTACCCTGGCCAAATTATTACAGCAAAATGGTGCTGATGTGACGGTTTACGAAAGAGACAAGGATCCACAGGCAAGAATCTGGGGCGGCACTCTTGACCTGCATAAAGAATCGGGACAAAAAGCCATGAAAAAAGCAGGACTGCTGGATGAATATTATGCTTTGGCGCTACCCATGGGAATCATTATGACCGACGAAAAAGGTAAAACGATATTCACAAAACAGATCACCCCCGAAAACCAGTATGATAACCCTGAAATTAACCGAAACGTTCTGCGGAAAATGCTATTGGACAGTTTAAATGACAACACCATCATATGGGATAGAAAATGTACGGAACTTGAAATTTCAGAAGGGAAATGGCTGCTGCATTTTGAGAACGGAACCACCGCCACCGCAGACCTTGTGATCGGGGCCAATGGAGGAATGTCTAAAATAAGATCGTACGTTACAGACTCCGAAGTGGAAGTTACCGGAACCATGATTATTCAGGGAGATATACCGCAGCCTGACATACAGTGTCCTGAGTTTTATGAATTCTGTGACGGCAAAAGGCTGATGGCTGCTTATAAAGGTAATTTAATTGTCATCAATCCCTGTAATAATGGGAATATGACCTATGGTATTATTTTTAAAGAACCTGACAGCCGGAATGATGCTCATCCTTTGAAACTTCAGGAAACTGATCATATCCGGGAATTTCTTTTGAACAGGTTTTCAGACTGGGATAACCGTTTTAAGGAATTATTCTATGCTACAGTTGATTTCCATAGCCTTCCTATAAGAAAATTTCCGCTGGATCGTCCGTGGAAGACCACTCGCCCGCTTCCCATCACCCTGATTGGGGATGCCGCACATATGATGCCTCCGTTTGCAGGCCAGGGTGTGAATACAGGGCTGATGGATGCTCTGCTCTTATCTGAAAAACTAACGGAAGGCAATTATAAAACTCTGAAAAATGCTATTGAAAGCTATGAGGAGGAAATGTTCAGATATGCTTCGGAAGCACAGCTGGCTTCATCCAGAAACGAGGCAGAGATGCTTGAAGCTGATTTTTCTTTTGAGCAATTAATTAACTGATAAAATCTCTCTCGCAGATTTTTTTTACCACAGATTTTCACGGATGACACAGATCTTCTGAAAAGATTATTTTTACAACTGTGATAAAACCGACATAGGAAAATGGAGCGTTAAGAAAATAAATGCTGTGAACGTTAAGAAAATTCTACTGTCTGAAGCGCGAGACCTTTTCTGAACTGAATAATCCATATTGGACTCGCGCAAGTTTTAGAATTTTTAGTGAACAGGATTTATTTTTAGCGGAAGTTTCCAGGTCTTGAATTTTTCATTCTTTTGTTTCAAGACAAAAGAATATTTAGAGAAAAAAATTGCTTTTTGATATATCTCACGCAGATTTTACGGATAATGCAGATTTTTTTAACTACAGAGTAACTTGAAGACTAATTTCTGGAAATTGTTGGTTATCGCAAGGACGCAAAAGTTTTTATTTCTTCTGTATGTTTTAAGGCGCGAGGATTTTATCGAAGATAAAATTGAATGCTGTTGATTTATTGGTACGTTTACTGATAATTTTGTGATCGTTTATTCTTTCGCAGATTTTTTTAACCACAGATTTTCACAGATGTTTATGAATATTGATTCTGCACCTGGGTAATTCAGTAAATGTTTCTGTGTGTATTTATGAAAATTGATTTAATCAGCTTTTAATCCAGTTTAAACATTCCGTGATCTGTCTTTTGCTGATAAATACGTCTGAATTGATTTCAGGAGCCGGGGACAGTTTCAGTTCTACTTTCTGGCTGGAATGCTTGATGATCTCAACGATGGCAGTTTTATTGATGATAAATTTGCGGTTGATCTTAAAAAACAATCCGGGATTCAGTTTATGGATGATGTCTTTAATGGTATCATCATAAATATAGGTTTTGTTGTCTCTGGTGGTCAGGAACAGGTATTTTCCGGAAGCAAAGAAATAAGCGGTCTGATGTTCGTCTATTGATTTCAGTTTATTTCCCTCGCGTACCATGAAATGATTCATTTTCCCGGGATTTTCCGGCTGGCGTAAGGTGGAAATAGATTTGAGGACAGGTTCGGGATCAAAATTGGATCTTATGGAAATGAATTTCTGTAATGCTTTATGCAGATCTTCTTCTTCAAAAGGTTTCAGAAGATAATCTATGGTAAAATGCCTGAAAACCCTCATGGCATATTCATCAAAAGCGGTGATGAAAATAATCGGGGTAAAAAGTTCAACATGTTCAAAAATCTCCAGACTCATGCCGTCGCCGAGGTGAATATCCATAAAGATAAGGTCAGCAGAATGGTTTTCGAAGAAGTCTATGGCCTGTCTTTTTGAACGGAGAATCACGGTTTCTGTGACAGGGACGATGGTCTGCTTATCCAGCAGATCCCTGAGATAATTAACAGCCAGCAGTTCGTCTTCTATAATGGCGATTTTCATAACCTCACAAAAGTACGAAAAAACCGCTTAAACTATTACGTTCAAGCGGTTTCAGGGGATGTTAATATAAATGTTTTATAAATTCGGATTGTTCTTCTTGGCACTCATAGGATATTCTATGGTATATCTCGGGTCATTCTGCTGAAGAATATATTCTACACCGTTGACGATATGAATAATTTTTTTCTGATCCGCTCTTCTCAGATCAAACCATCTGTGGCCTTCAAGAGCAAACTCCCTGAATCTTTCGTCCAGAAGATAACTCATGAACTGTGAGGCATTCATTGGACTGATCTCGTTCTGAACTGAGGTATATCCTGCAGGAGTATATCTGTTGGCTAAAACTTTCAGCAATGCTTCTTTAGCTTCATCAAGCCTGTTGAGTTTTAATAATGCTTCAGATTTTATAAAGTATAATTCAGCCGTTCTGAAAGAGACTCTGAAATTATTACTGCCTCCTTTAATCACTTTATACTTATTGTTATTTTTTTCAAAATAGATTCCAAATCTTTTGTCTGTAGCGGAATTATATTTTGAAATCAGTTCCGGAGAGGCAAAAATCACATTCTGCACATTGGTATTCAATGGATTATCCAGTGCCATAATAGATTCCACGGACGTATATAGGTTGGGGGCAGTATTGCTGGTATTTAAATTACTTAATTCTCCTTTTACAGCCAATACCGCCTGTGCATTATACAGTGCTTTATTCCAGTCTCCCTGATAAAGGGCAAGTCTTGCATTAAAAGCGATCAGAGCATTTTTAGAAAATTTATAGTTAGCACCGGCAGCCTGCTGCTGTTCCACCATAAGTCCCTCTGCTTTTTCTATATCTTCATGAATCTGATTGTAAACTTCCTGTACGGTAGAAGGTTTTAATACTGCTTCCATGTCAGCTTTCAAACTGATAGGAACTCCCCTGTCCGCGGAAGCCGTAGCAGCATTATAAGGTTTTGCATATAAATTAACCAAATCAAAATAGGAATACGCACGCAATGCATAAGCTTCTGCCAGAATCTGATTCTTTTCAGGAGAATCTTTCATGGTCTTGCTTCCTTCGTTGATCGCCTGGTTCAGATAGAAGATGACCGTATAAAAATCTGCCCACTGAAATTCTTTTGTTTCAGCATCATAATTACTGTCCTTCCACATAGCCAGCTCCCGATAGTAAGGGAAATCACTGGTATTTTCGTCTATCACCATCTCATCTGTACGAAGTGCAGCAAGGGATTTATGAATAGGATATTTGGAATAAGCGGACGTCAGTATTTTTCTGTAATCTTCAACGCTAACCGGAATCACTTTTCCTTCAGGCTGAATATCCAGAAAGCGGTCACAGCCGATACTTGTAAAGCTGATGACTGCCAGAGCAATGAATGTAGTTATTTTTCTCATTTTTTCAAGTTTTAAAAAGAAACATTAAAGCCGATTGTAACTGATTTGGCAATAGGCTGTGCATAAATATTACCATAGGTTTCCGGATCAAAATATCCTTTATACCCGTTACTGAATACAAACAGGTTACGCCCTTCCACACTCAGTCTCAGACTGCTGATTCCCATAGGATTTGTAAATTCTTTAGGAAGTGTATATCCTAAACGGATACTGCTGATTCTCAGGTAACTGATCTCTTTTGCCCAAATATCAAGCAGACCATAGCTGTTATTCGGACTGTCGGTAAGCCATTTGTTCCCCATCCATCCCGGATTGCTTTCCATATCAGGACTTGTTATGGCCGGAAGTGAAAGTCCCGCCTCATAGATATCTCTTGTATAATTTCTTCCTCTGTCCAGATTCGTTCCTCTGTAAGAAGGCGATCTCATCACCGTTTGTTTAAAGTTGAAAGCTGCTGAAACAGTCAGATCAAAATTATGTACTTTAAAGGTGTTTATAATACCCCCGGTAAATTTAGGATCCCTGTCTCCAACGTAAGTAAAAAGGCCTCTCATCTCTTCCGCGGTAAGCTTTGTTCCTACCAGCTGCCCCGGAAGGAATTCTTCATACACATCATAGAGTTTAAAGAAATCTTCAATTTTCACCTTTTCATTTCCTTTCCAGAACATCGGATTGCCATTCTCATCCATTCCTGCTGTTTTCAAAGCAAATACCGCATTTACAGGAAGCCCTTCTCTTGAAGGAAGCATTGAATTCTGGCGGGGCTGCTCAGTAATGACGTTACTTTTATTATGAGCAAAGTTAATGGTGGTAGACCATTTGAAGTTTTCATTATCAATATTTCTGGTAGAAACTGCCAATTCAAAACCTTTGTTCGTTAAGCTTCCCCAGTTCATCATGGTATAATTGAATCCTGTTTCAAGGGGTGTTTCTCTCATACTGATCATATCCGTCCCTTTTCTGCTGTATACATCCGCAGTAAGGTTGATCCGGTTTTTAAACAATCCCAGATCCAGCCCCAGATTCACATTGGTTGTTTTTTCCCAGCGTAGCTTATCATTCGGAGCTGTGATTACATTAATAATTTCTTCTTTTGGTCCGGGAAGAATGTTGGCTTCTCCATATTCCCCGATGAAAAACGGAGAGGTATTACGGTCAATATTTCCCTGTAAACCATAGGAAGCTCTTAATCTCAGATTGGAAATAAGAGGTACATTCTTCATAAAGTTTTCCTTTGTTACCAGCCAGGAACCGGAAACAGCCCAGATTGGCAGGTACTTGTACTTTTTATTGACTCCAAAAAGGTTGGTTCCATCATATCTCACACTTCCGAAAAAGGTATATTTCTGATCATAGGTATAAGAAGCGGTAGCAAACATAGAAGCATAAGCGTTCTCTACCGTAGGCATTTCACGATAGGTCTCGTATTTTTTGTCTCCGGCATAATCAGAGTTGGGAAATATGATCGGGGTTCCTGTTTTGGTAAGGCTGTTAAAACCAAAAGCTCTGGTAACCGTGGTATTATCCTCTGTTTTACGGATTTCAGTTCCGGCCATCAAATCGATCTCATGCACCGAATTAATTCTTGTGCTGTACAACCCCTGTAATTTCCAGTTGTATTGAAAGAAATCATTGTTCCAGTTTTGCTTGATATCTCCGGCAGGCAGAAAATAACGGTAGGCACCATCTTTATAGTAACGGGTTCCCTCTTTCATCTTTCTGGTAAAGTAGGTTTCCTGTCCGGCGTATTTTTCCGTCTTATTGGTATCATACTGAATACCCAGCTGTGAAGTAAACCTCAGGTTTTTGGTTGCTTTGTATTCTAAATCCAATATGGCCTTTAATGACTGATTCTTCAGGGTATATTCTGTATTCTCCCTTTCTTCAAGGAAATTGAAAGGAATATAGGTATCTGCAAAACCGTCTATATCCTTATCATAGTTATAGCTTCCATCCGGATTGAAAGGATTCATATACGGATTGGCATTTCTTGAATAATTAATCGGGCTCGCTGATGCATCCGCATCTGTCATAAACGACTCTTTCTCGCTGCGTGTTCCGAAAATAGCGATTCCTGCATTTAACTTATCGCTTATTTTGTAATTGTTCTTTAAAGTAAGGTTATATCTTTCAAAACCGGTTCCGATGGTTGTTCCTTCTTCATCATAATATCCCAGTGAGAAATAATAATCTGAACGGTCGCTTCCTCCTGAAAGACTTACTCCATACTGCTTATTGATGGCGTTTCTGTACAGCAGCTTGCCCCAGTCTGTACTGTTGGCTCTTAAGCCGTCGATCTGATAGCGGGTCATTGAATTCAATGCGTCCAATCCTCCGTTTCTGTAGGCATCAAGCTGGCCGTTCTTCATTAAAATCCTCATCACCTCGCCTTTATCAGCACGGTACGTAAGATCGGCACGGCTGGCAAGCATTAATTCAAGGTCAACTTTTTCAGAGGCGTTCAACAGATTCAGCCTGCTGAAATCAGGGCGTGATGTCACAAAAGTATCTGCCGAAAAGTTCAGCCTCATCGTTCCTTTCTTCCCTCTTTTCGTGGTGATGGAGATTACCCCATTGGCAGCTCTTGCTCCGTAAATGGCTGTTGCAGCTGCATCTTTCAGGATGGTAATATCTTCAATATCATTAGGGTTCAGTCCTGCAATAGAAAAGTTCTGAAGCTGGTCTATATTATCTTTATCGCTGAAATTAGGCACATCATTTCCTTCTAACGGAAGACCGTCAACCACCCATAACGGATCCTGCGGACCGGAAAGGGAAGCTGTTCCCCTGATCCTGATTTTTGCAGGACCTCCGGGCGCTCCGGTTTCAGGCGTTACTACAACCCCGGCTACCTGCCCCATCATCATCTGGTCTACACTGGCGACACCCGCCTGGTTGATGTTGTCCATCTTTACGGTGGAAACCGCAGAAGTCTGCTTACGTTTTTCAATTTTCTGGTATCCGGTAATGATAACTTCCTGGATCTTGTTTTTATCCGAAACCTCAGGCATCAGCCTTACCGTATAATTGGTCTTGTCTTCACTGATCATGATGATCCTGGACTCATAGCCCGGATAGCTGATCAATACGGATTTAGTTTCTGCCGGGATTTCCAGCATGAACTGGCCGTTCTTATCCGTTACTGTACCTACGGATACGCTTTCAATAATCCCGTTCAGGTCCGTTTTGGTGGAAACCGACTGGGTTTCTATTTTTACAGATGCTCCAACGATAACCTGTGATGTATTTTCGTCTGCAATTTTTCCTGTAATGGTTTTCTTTTCCTGGGCCAACGCTATCTGAGCCGCCAAAAGAGGTAAAAGTATTAGAGTTTTTTTCATAGCCGATTATTTATTTAAAGCCTCTTTTATCCGGATGATCAAGTCTGCATAATGAGCCCTGGAAGCTTCATCTCCTTTATTTTTAGTTGTATACAATAGGTTCAGTACCTTCTGAAGTTCCGCCCGTTTATAGGTAGTGACTTCGGATACTCTTTTCATGGATGAATAATTGATATTCCTTAAACTTTCTTCCTCTCCGTGGAAATTGCAGATCGTTGGAATATTCAGTGTATTTTCAACCTTTAAAGCTTTTACAGCTGTTTTTTCAAATAATTTATTGACCGAAACGATGAGGGCATCCACATAGTTTTTCTGAGTCATTTTTTGAAGAATGGTCAGGCTTCCTTTTTTATTGAAAATAGCGCCACGCACCTGGTCAAACAAATTCTCCACGGTATAGAGCTCTTCTTTGGAACCGGAAACTTCATGTTTTAATTCATTTTCAAGCATTCTCAGCAAACGGTCATCCATAAACAGCGAATAGAGATTTCCGTACTGCATTCCTCTCGCTAAGGTGTACGGAGTCTGCTCGAACGGCCCCATCGGTGAATTTTTAACCGGATAGGTTTTCTCTGTGATCGGGTTGAAAAACAGCCATTCCGGAAGATTTACTGCATTTTTGATCAGATAGTCAACCGCTCTTTTCTGTGTTTCAGCGGGTACCGCTTCATAAGCTTTGCTCTTGCTGCCGAATACGGTATTGTTCAGATAAATTCCTCCCACATTGGCCATTACATGCCCGGTATACAGATCCCATTGTCCTATTGCTCCCAGATACAGCTTTCCTGCGTCTGTGTAGGTTTTACCGTCGTCATAGGTCCATTTTAAAAGATTGTCTACAACGATTTTCAGGTTCTTTATTCCGTACTCTCCTGCTTTCATGGCGTCATCACCCAAATCTTCAGACTGAGAACGCGGATCGATGGTTTCCAGATAGCTCTGCTGCTCTCCATAGAAATACATAGGATCATCCTGGTGTTTTTCTATTAAATTTCTCAACGCTTTTTTCTCCGAAATCCCGTCCGGATACCAGCGGTAACCCCACTCAATGGCATATTTGTCATAAACCCCTATCTTTGGAGTGATGGCTGTAACACCGTCTTCCGGCTGGGCAACGTAGTTATACCTTGCATAGTCCATAATGGAAGGTGCCGTTCCGCCCATCTTATCTGTAAACTCCTTTGAACGGAGAGATTCTACAGGAAAGGCAAAAGAGGCTCCCATATTATGTTTCAGCCCGAAAGTATGGCCTACCTCATGTGAGGATACAAACCTGATGGCTTCCCCCATATGTTCATCGCTGAAGACATTCCCTCTGGCCTTGGTATCAATAGGCCCGGTCTGGATTCTCATCCATTCCTGAAGAGACGTCATCACATTATGCCACCAAATGATATCCGATTCAATGATTTCGCCACTTCTCGGATCCACCACCGAAGGCCCCATCGCATTGGCCTTGGGCGAGGCAGCATATGTGATTACAGAATATCTTACATCGTCTATATCAAAGTCTTCATCTTTATCATCCGGCATTTTGGCGATCACGGCATTCTTGAAACCTGCCTTTTCAAAAGCCGCCTGCCAGTCGTACACCCCTGCAATGATCTTTTCACGCCACTGGATAGGCGTTGCCGGATCTATATAATAAACGATCGGTTTTTTGGGTTCTACCAATTCACCTCTCAGATATTTTTCTTTGTCTTCGTCTTTGGGCTCCAGTCTCCATTTGGTAATGAACTGCTCTTCATCCATTTTCTGCTGGCGGTCGCTGAACGCCCAGTGTTTTTCACTGAAAAAACCTACTCTTGAATCTGCAATCCTTGGCTGCATCGGCACTTTGGAAAGCAAAACCAGGTTTGTAGTCACGCCCAGCGTTACCGGAAGGTCTACACCTCCTTCATTTACCGATGTCGTCAGTTGGGACTTAACGACAAGGTTCTGAGGGAAGGTTTTTACTTTTTCAATATAGGAAAGGTTTGATTTTACCGATCCTCCAAGTCCTACATTCGCCAGAACATCATTGAAGCTTTTCTGGTTTCCGTCAAAAATCTTGTTTACTTTAATGGCTACAGAGGTGGAATCGTTATTCTGGGCCTCAATATCAAAAACCTCAATCACAGATTCTGAAAAGTTGTCTTTTACAGATCTTGTGATGGCATCATTTTTAGGCGATGATACCCGTGGAACCACGGTTTTCACCCATACTTTTTTGGCTACGGTATCGCGGTAAAAGGAAATCACCTTATTTTCATAGTTCATTCCTTTATTCAGTCCGGCTTCGTTCACCTGCATGGGCACCTGCGACAGTTTATTGACTACCAGGAACTGACGTCCCATCAGGCTGTCCGGGATTTCAAAATAAACATCGGTCTTCACCTGAATGGTGTTAAAAAGTCCTTTTTTGTAGGTTCCTTTTTTAACCAGATCTTCAATTTTCTTTGCTTTCTTTGAGGAAGTTTCTGTTTTATCCGTTTTTTCCTTGTCTGTTTTTATGGTGTCTTTTTTCTGCGCCAATGCTGCCGGTGAGGCTAAAGCGAGTCCTAAATACAGTGCCAGTCTGTAGTTCTTCATTAAAATAGTCCTATTCATTCCAAATTATTAGATATCTCAGTTTCAGTCTACAAAACTAGACGTAATGAGATCATGTACATATTAATAGGGAGTGAGAGGTGTATTTTTGGGAGTGAGTGGATTATATTTTTTATTCAATTAACGGTAAAAAGCATATGAAATATTCACCACTTAAAGACATATTAACAGAATCTTTATTAAAATAATCATAAACCTGATTCAAATAGTCAATTCCGAATTTCTCCCCCTGAACATCTTCTTCTTTTTTGGGCTGCCATGTATTTTTAATAACAATGCCGTTCTCTTCTATTGTAATGGTGATTTCCAAAGGATGATCTATTGTTGCTATATTGTGTTTTATAGCATTCTCCGTCACCATCTGAAGGGACAGGTATGGAATCCGTTTTTCTAAACTCTTTGGTTCTGAAATGATTACATCAAAAGTAAGCTCTTCATCAAACCTGCTTTTCAGAAGTTCCATATACTGCTGAATAAACTTAATTTCCTGTGCTACGGGAACAATATTTTCCTGCGGAGGCACGATAAGGTAACGGTAAATCTTGGAAAGATTCATCGTAAACCGCTGGGCATTTTCTTTGTTAATACCGATCAGCATATACAGCGAATTCAGTGAATTGAACAGAAAGTGCGGGTTGATATTGTTTTTAAGCTGCTGAAGCTGGTTCAGGACTTCTACCCTGTGCATTTTTTCGTTTTCAACGAGCAGGAGGTTTTTTTCGGACTGAATCTTTTCTTTTTCCTGATAAGCCAGCGCCGTAGATCTCTGAAAAAGCACGAAAACCGTTACGATAAGAAACAGAGCGGCCAGAAAGATGTACACAGTATAAGTTTTTGTTTTGCTTACACTTTCATCAATCAGGAAATTAACATGATTCACGACTGCATAGCCTTCAAAGTT
Source organism: Chryseobacterium endalhagicum (assembly GCF_016745235.1). Lineage (GTDB taxonomy): Bacteria > Bacteroidota > Bacteroidia > Flavobacteriales > Weeksellaceae > Chryseobacterium > Chryseobacterium endalhagicum. Next base: position 284,489 of record NZ_JAELVM010000003.1, read on the forward strand.
TTCTGTTTTCAAAGGTTTTATAAAGCGGGTGACTTCTAGATTCAGATACTCGGAAACAGCGGTTCCTTCTGTGTATCCAACTTTTGTTTTACCGGTCAAAGTATCCTGTGGTTTGATATTCGTAAAATCAAAGATATTTTTTCCGAGATACTTCTGTTCGGGATGGGTGATGCAGATGCCTTCTCTGGTGAAAACATAGGCATAATTGTTCGGGGTCTTGTCCAGATTGATGAAGTATTCGTGAAGATCATCCAGGCTTACCGCAGAACCATAGTACAGGATAGCTTTTTGGGGCAGTGTCAGCGAGTCGTAACTTACCCAGTAGGTACTGTCTTTCCGGGTGATCAGGAAATCACTGAAATGCCCTGAACCGTTGTTTTGTATTTTGATATACTTCCCTTCTTTATCTTTCTTTGAGAAAACTTCGGATAAAGGGCTGCTGTTTTCGGACTTTCCGGAAGCGTCGTTATAATAGGAATACCAGCTGTACGGCAGCAGGTTCCGTTTTTTGTTCAGATCATTAAGGACGGAAGAATATTCTTTGTAGTTCTTCAGGCCGTCTTTCCGGATCAGCGCCCGGAGCAGGTACTGATAGTCTTCAATATTCCTGAATTCCTTTTCTATGGTTTCATATTTTCTGAAAAAGGTTTTCCGTGCAAATTCTTCGTTGTTTTTCCGGCTGTCGCTGGTAATAAGAATACTGAGCACCGCGAATGCAACCACCGCAATGAAACACACGGATGCAATGGCTATGTAAATAGATTTCTGGGATAGAATATGTTTAAAATTAATACTCATTTTTTATGAATCATTTTCTTTGTTGTTCAAGGTAATGATCCCTTTTTTAAACTTTAATTGGTACTCTTATTCATTTTAATTGCTTTGTATGGGCAATGGGTGTGGCTATGCTTTTTTTTGACGCGAAGGTCTTATTATAATTCTTATGATTTTAAGGGGAGCAAAGGGGGTGATTTCATCGCTGATTAAGTGTGGGTTATATTCATTACGTTTTATCAGTGGTTTGTCGCTTGCTGTGCTTTACTTCAGCTTCCTAAGCCGATGGGTATAAGGCAAAAAAGCAGTTCCATTAGAATTCTAATGGACCTACTTTGTTTTATTGATGTGTTACTGACTGAAAATAATTATTTGAAAATGCTGACTATTGGTTAATTAACGAATACCCCAGCCAACAATAGTTTCCAAAGCCTCAAATAGACTTATCTAACTGTTCTTTCCAGAATTTTCTCATCATATTTATCATAGAATACAGCCACTTTATCTGCATTCACAGTCCCTTCCGGCGTAATTACTTTTTCTTTCAATAGCCAGGCCATCAGTTTCTCCATATTCTTTTTTGAATTCATTCCCAGCCCACTCACTACACGGCTGAAATCCGTACATTGAACTTTGACTCTCTGCTCGAGAAAGTTGATCACATAATAATCATCTGCCTGATATTGCGGAGTTTCATTGTCAAACATTCTGAACATTAAAATTTCATTGTCATCCAATGTATAAAATGAATATTGGAACACATTGATCTTCTCTGATTTGAGTATCTTTTTACCATCCAGTAAAACATTATCATCTTTTATCTCAATTTTCTGAGCATTAAGAAAGACAGCTCCCAACAGGAGAAACATTACCATCGTTATTTTTTTCATAATGTGTAAATAGGTTATTATTTTAATCAATTTCTAAACATGCATGGCCCGCCTGTTTAGCGAATGCGAAAATACAAAAAAGAACTATTGAGCTCTGCACAGTTTTCGAAATGAAAAAAATTATATGTTGTAAAGTTTCCATCATCCGCAAAGTATATTCAAGCTCCAGGATGGCAATCTCATTGTTATTCAGCCCTTCAACTCAATTCTGCGGCTTTGTCTCCAGAATCATCCATCCTATTGAAGCACCATCATCGGTAGGCGTCATCTGTATCCAGATATTCCTATCGCTGCGGCGGATCAGATATGTGGTAGTAACAGCATATCCTATAAAACCATATCCACTTACATACTTTACCTTATTAGCCTCATCAATTCCATCAGCAATATCCGCAGGAATTTTTCCTTCGCTGATTTTCACGCCTCCCAGGGAAGCAATCGACTCGCCTAAACCTTTAAGCAATTCGGGTTCTGAAAAAACTTTGCCTTCTTCAGCTTTTACCCTGCTGAAAAATACTTTTCCTTCAGGCTGCTCGAAATGATCTCCGGACCAAAAGTAAGCTTTGTCCATATCTGATATCGGGTTTTGACTGACATTGGCATAGCCCTGTGGTAAGACTATGTAAGGAAAACTACCCAGTTCTTTATCAGAAACAGGAACATTTTCAGGATTAAATTTATTAGTTTTCGGAGCAGGATCTAAGGTTGTTTTTACAGGGTCTCCTGAAGGCACTTCAGACGCGTTTCTTTTATCTTTGTTGCACGCAGCAATCATAAAGGCCGTAGCCAAACCAGCTAAAAATATCCTTTTTTTCATATTCGTTATTTAAAGATGTTATAGTTGCTAATTTATCAATTTTATTTTAACCGGTATCTATCGAACACCCAAAATGATCGACAGACTATCTCACAACGATCTGAAAATGAAAGAAAAAGGATTACTTATTTTAGAAAAAAAGAAGGGCTTCTTGAAGAAACCCCTCTTAGCGGAGAGAGAGGGATTTTGTAACCTCCCTTTATCTCTTTATTGATAAGCGTTTCGCTGCAGCATCTTTTAAAAGCCTCTAATAGGTCACCTGCAAAAAAGCGGTAAAATCACTTCTTCTTCAATTCTATTTTCACATCAGAAGTATGGTCTATATTTTCAGCATCTAATTGATCCTGAATTTTTTCCAGAAGCTTCGAGTTTACTTTTGGAGATACAAAAATATGATGAGGAAAAATTGATCTAAATTAAGCCTGACCTCATTGTGTATTAAAAGATGAAAATTGAAAATTTATTAGTTTTAACAATACTTCTTTTTATAAATTTGTAATTATTGACCTTGATAAATACTTTGGTGTTAGTATACTAGAATGTACCATAGGTAGAACGGATTAAAATCAAGAAATATACAGTTACCCAAACAGTTCGTTGGGCTCTAACGTCCAATGACAGCCTATGAAAATAAAAGTTTATTCCCCTTCCAATCCTTTACTTAAAAAATACATAGAGTGTATTTATATACTCACACATACCTCTGAAGAAAAACCCGCCAAATATATCACCTTCCCATCTATTTTCACCATTGTTTCAAGCAGTGAAAGATCAAAATCGATCAATAAAGAAAATCAATTGACCATCGGTCAATGCGATGACAATGAGGTGGAGACCAATTTGGTATCTGATTTCAACAAGCCAGTGTATGTCCAGTACGAAGGGAAAATAAACGAAATTACGATCTATTTTAAACCGTTGGCTATTAATTCATTTTTGGAGCACGATTTAAACCATTACAACAGTTCAAACTTTTCTGAATTTTCACCTTTTAAAGATTATAGAAAAGCTATGATCGAAATTCTTTCTCTGCAAAATGATTCCGAAAAAATTGAAGCTGTTGAAAGATATTGGTTATCAAAATTAGGTGGGTTTCAGCATCATTTCCTTGAAAATGTTTTGTCTGAAATGATGTGTGAAGAAAATGACGCTTTAACCATTACAGAACTATGCAAAAAAAATGCTATTTCGCGTACAACATTGAACAAACACTTTGACCGATATATCTGCAAAACACCATCTCAATTCAAAAAGATATTAAGATTTAGAAATGCGGTTAACAAATACTCATCAAATAAGGCAAGAAATAACTTAACGGATATTGCATATGGTGTTGATTACTTTGACCAGTCTCATATGATAAGAGAATTCAAATCAGTTACAGGGCTCTCTCCCAAAGTTTTTTTTAATAAAACGACTGCGCTGGAAAAAAAACAAATTCATTGGCTGTTTTTATAGGCAGGCTTACAATTGTACAATTTTTCCTTTTCTGCTTAAAGTAGTTTTGTCGCTTAATCATAAATGAAACCCCTATGACCATCCGTCAAATCTATTTTATTACAGTTGTCTTCTTGACAGCTCTTTTGCAACCTATTGTGGTCCAATCACAAAATTTGAAAAATATTGTTGCTCCGATAAAGTCTCACTTAAAAAATCTTGAAAAAGAAAATAACTTAAGCGGGGTCGTTCTCATTGCAAAAGACGGCACACCAATCTATAGAGAAGCCTTTGGTTTTGCTAATTTGCAGGACCGTGTTAAAAATAAACCGGACACGAAGTTCAATTTAGCTTCTATCAACAAGATGTTCACCGCAATAGCTATTATGCAATTGGTGGAATCCGGAAAAATTTCGCTTCAAGATAAAGTAGGCCGGCATCTTTCAGATTATCCTAATAAAACTGTTGCGGATTCTGTGACAATCTATCAACTATTAACGCACACTTCAGGAATGAACAGTTTTTGGGAGGAATACGATAAGCTTGCAAAAGAAAAATTCAAAACAGTTTCTGATTACCTTCCATTGTTTGTTGATAAAAAGCTAGCCTTTGATCCAGGTAGTGACTTTTTGTACAGCAACTCCGGATATATGGTCTTAGGATTAATTATTGAAAAGGTGTCGGGTCAAAATTATTTTGATTACGTAAAAGAACATCTATACCAACCTGCAAAAATGATTAATACTGATGCTTACGAATTGGATAATGTGATTCCAAATTTAGCGACTGGTTATACAATGTCATTGGAAGAACCGGGACAATGGAAAAATAATATTTTCTCGAATTTAGCAAAAGGAACTCCTGCTGGCGGAGGCTATTCCACAGCTGACGATTTGTTGAATTTCGCCAATGCTTTACAAAATAATATTTTACTTAGCAAAGAGAGTCTAGCTCTTTGTACATCAGGCAAAGTAAAGTATAGAGAAGGAATGTACGGCTACGGGTTTGAAGAAAACAGAATCAACGGACACCGCATCTTTGGACATACCGGTGGACACGATGGTATTGCTTGTGAAATAATGATTTATCCGGATTTGGGCTATACTGTTGTTATTCTAACCAATGGAGAAGTCGAAAATTATTGGGAAGTGAGTAATCTGATTAAAAAACAATTAGTGGGTTCAGCACCATCAATTGACAATTTCTTTTATACTAAAGATATAATTAAGACCGTATGCAATAAAGGTTACGAAGCTGGAATTAAAGCAATAGAACAAAATTCAAAGAAATATTCATTAAGAGAAAATCTTATTGAAAGATATGGTTACAAGTTATTGTTCGAAAAAAAACCCAATCAGGCAATAGATTTATTTAAGTTAAATATTCACCTTTTCCCAAACTCAACCTATGGCTATTATTATATAAGTGAGGCATATAGGGTTTCAGGTCAAAAAAAACAAGCGATTGAATATCTAAAGTTATACCTTGAAAAAGAGCCAGAAGACAATGATGCTAAATTAAAATATAAACTGCTCATGAAATAACTACCGCTAACAAAGAATCGCAAAATGTAATCAGAGATATTTTATTAATTTTGACACTAGCACTAAAACAAAAAACGCTGTAAACATCAATGTTTACAGCGTTTTGGCTTATTTTGGTTTCCCAAATCGCGGAGAGTGAGGGATTCGAACCCCCGGACCTGTTACAGTCAACAGTTTTCAAGACTGCCGCAATCGACCACTCTGCCAACTCTCCTGAATAACGGCTATACCGTCGTTTTCAGTGGTGCAAATATAAAACGATTTTATATTTCTGCAAAACTTTTCCGGAATAAATTTTAACCAAGCTTAATAATAGACTTAAAATCAGGGGAATTATTTTTACCGGAACATGGTAATCTATTCCCTATCTACTATTGCAATGAAACTGTTTTTTAAAAGATCCGCTGGATACACGAACTGGTCGCCGTCTTCTCCCTTCACTACAATGGCACCCTGCTCATCATTCAGGCATTTATCCAGCTGGCTTTTCATTTCGTTTAGTTTTCCTTCGGGAACTTCAATGGTGTAGGTTCCGGTGATGTGGGTGATTTTTATGATTTTTGTTTCCATGTTTTTTGATTGGAAGTAAATTTATGGATTTTAATACAAATATGAAGTTTTATACTACTGGCTAAATCTTAATCCATAATAGCAGTAAGGAATACGCGATATATCATATTTTGAGAGGGCTTTTTATTATATTTGTTAAAAGCTAATTACATGGCAAAACTTGATATATCAAAACTAAAAAATGAACATGATGAACACTTTATCAATTTCGAAAAACTTAGAAATCTGATAATTAAAGAATTAGAAGCCTTGTTAATTGAGAATAATGTCAAATTAGGTTTCCCTGTTCAATCAAGGATAAAAAACATTGATTCCATAGTAGAAAAACACGAATCTCAAAGATATAGAATCAAGCAAAGTCTATTGGAGTTGCAGGATTTAATTGGTATCCGAATAGTCCTACTTTTTAGAAGAGATATTGAAGTAGTATCACAATTAATAAAGAATAATTTTAATGTTAGAAGCAATTACGATCCAGCAGATAAATTAAATTATGATCAGTTTGGATACTCTTCTAAACATTATATAGTCAATATTCCTGATAGTTGGACTAATGTTCCCACAAACAAAAATCTGAATTCTTACACGGTAGAAATTCAAATAAGAACACTATCTCAACATAATTGGGCTGAAACATCTAACGTTCTTCAATATAAGAATGAATCTAATGTTCCTCCCGAAATATTAAGATCAATTGGTAGAGTTTCGGCATTATTAGAAATAGTTGATCTAGAATTGGAAAGAACACTTCAGGATAGAGAAAGCTACATTGCAAAAACTGATTATGATAGAAATCCATCGGAGATTTTAAATGTTGATTTGCTGATGTCTGTTTTACAAAAAAATATTCCAAATCAATATCAAAAAGGGAATGAAAACTACTCTCAATTATTGGAAAATTTAAAAAGCTATTCAATAAATACAGTTTCTGAACTAGAAAAATTAATTAAAGAATATTTAGATATAGCCATAAAAAAAGACCAAGAATATTTTATGAAGCCAAATCTATCAGATTTGACCACTCCTTATTTTAATTTTGTAGGAATGGTTAGAATTATGTTGGAAAACAAAAATAGTAAGTTAGCAATATGGACTAAGGTTAAATAATAAGATTTAATAAGTATCATCAAATTTATTGTTTTTATTATTTACTCATTTCTATAAGCAAATTTTAAGTTTTATAATTTTAGGACCCCACATTTTTTCTATATTTGTAAAAACACAGCCCCACTCTATGGAAAAGCTAAGAACTCTAAGAAAACAGAAAGGCATTACCCAGCAATATCTTGCTGATATCATTGCAACCGATGTATCCAACTACAGCCGTAAAGAAAGCGGCGATGTCAGAATATTTGATGACGAGTGGGAAAAGCTGGCGAAAGCTTTGGACGTTTCTGTTGATGACATTAAAGAAGAAAAATCGGGCAATACAGTCAACTTCCATGACTCCTCTACCAATTCCGGAACTGCAATTCTTAATAATCATTACAACATCCCGGATTATATCTTAGAAAACCAGCAGGAATATATCATCCTCCTGAAACAACAGATAGAAGAACTGAAAAAGGAAAACCAGAAATTGAAATCCGGAAAATAAGGCTCTAAAACAGATCATTATAACAAAACTGCTCCACACCGGAAGCAGTTTTTTCGTTTATGCCCTTCTACACCCGTCGGGAGGCCCTTGCATAAGTCCATCTACCCCCTTACCCAAGGGGGTATCTACCCTTCCCTAAGCGGGTAAAGGCCGTTCCCAAAGCAGCTGGAGGCCGTTATGAAGAGGCTCCGGATACTTATGAAAGGGGCTGGAGCAGGTTACAAAAGGGCGAGAGAGGGTTTTTCAACTGTGTGGAGGGAGTTCTATGCCGTATAAAGCCTGAAATTTTTAAAGTTTCTATTAAAGATCTGTGGTATCTGAGGAATCTGCGGGAAATAAAATTGAAACATTAAGTTTTGGCTAAAGCCCAATGAAATTTTGATCCTGTTTAAGCGGGCTAAAGCCCGCTCCTATTGAATATATTGAGTTTTTAGTTCAATAGAGAACAGAAGATGTTATTTTCACCTTGACTGTCATTGCGAACCGGAGGTGAAGCAATCTCATTCAAAGCGTACAATATTTCAGTTGAGGAGATTACTTCGTCGCTTCTGAACTACGTTTGCAGACCTTCAGTCTGTTCGCAATGACAGGTGGGTTTTGTGGTTTTATATTTTTTATTTCCCGCAGATTCCTCAGATGCCACAGATGTTTGCGTAAATTTTCTGCCATTATTATTGAATAGGAACGGGCTTTAGCCCGTTTAAAACTTCAGCATAATGAAAAAGGCTTTAGCCAAAATCTGGAATCTGCCGGCTTATTTCTTTCACAAATTCCTCAGATCACATAGATTTTTTTATAATTTTTAAACCATTAAGAGCAGTAAAGGAGATAAGAATAGTTAAGAAAAATCTAAAGATTTTTTAAGACATACACCTTAAAGCGAAGCTCCACTTAATATTCTTAAAAACTTAAAACACCTTAATGGTTCAATTTTTTTATTTCCCGCAGATTGCTCAGATTTCACAGATTAAAGCCAATAAAAAAAGCGCACCCAAGGGTACGCTCTGTATTTTAAAACACTGAATATTAATGTAATTCAGCAAGGTATTTCTCTGCATCCATCGCTGCCATACAACCGCTTCCTGCCGCTGTAATCGCCTGTCTGTAGATATGATCCTGAACATCTCCTGCTGCAAATACACCCGGAAGATTGGTTCTTGTAGATCCTTTTTCTGTAAGGATGTATCCGTTTTCATCAAGATCTATTTGTCCTACGAAAATATCTGTATTCGGTTTGTGCCCGATCGCGATGAAGATTCCTTCTACGTCTACTGTAGAAGTTTCGTTCGTTTGGTTGTTGATCACTACCGCTCTTTCTACCAGGCTGTTTTCACCTTCAATTCCGATAAGCTCGTGGTGGAATTTCACTTCGATGTTCGGGGTATTTTCTACTCTGTGGATCATGGCTTTAGAAGCTCTGAACACATCTTTTCTTACCAGCATGGTTACTTTTTTGGTAAGTTTGGCCAGATAAGTAGCTTCTTCTGCTGCCGTATCTCCCGCTCCTACCACTACAACGTCTTTTCCTCTGTAGAAGAATCCGTCGCAGGTAGCACATGCGGAAACACCGCCTCCTGCATATTTTTTCTCGTCATCCAGACCCAGATATTTGGCTGTAGCTCCGGTAGAGATGATCACGGTTTTAGCGAAGATCTCTTTATTTCCTGCATATAATTTGTGAACACCGCCGTTTTCTTTGGAGAACTCGGCCTTGGTGATCATTTCGTAATGAACTTTAGTTTCGAATCTTTCCGCCTGCTTCTGCAGATCCATCATCATTTCAGGTCCCGTAATCCCTGCCGGATATCCTGGAAAGTTATCTACCTCTGTAGTTGTTGTTAGTTGTCCGCCCGGCTCCAAACCTGTATACAGTTCAGGTTTCAAATCTGCTCTTGCTGCATAAATTGCCGCTGTAAAACCAGAAGGTCCGGATCCAACGATCACACAATCTAAAATATTTTGCTCCATAAATTTACTTGTTCAAAGGATTTTAATTCAGTCCGCTAATTTCGTAATTTTTACTGTTTTATTAAAGTATTTTTAATGATACTTGTCAATATGAAATATGGGGATTGTCGATTGGGGTGCGGGGTGCGGGTTTCGAGGTACGCGTTTCAGGGTTCAGGGTTCGGGATGCGGGTTATCAATTCCGAGTTCGAAGTTGTTAGTTGCGGGTTGTTTGTTGCAGGTTGTGGAATTATGAATTGGAGTTTTTGGATTTTCATCTTTTAAAACAATCAAACACTCACCCCGAAACCCGAAAATCACGCATCTCAGAACTCGCATCCCGAACCCCGAAACCCGAACCCCGCATCCCGAAGCTCTACACTTTCATCTTAATCTTGTCCACATTAATAATCTTATACACCAGCTCCTTGATGAGCTCTGCTTCGCCCATATTCACGGCGCCAAGACCTTTTCCTTTCATATCGAATTCCCTTAAAATAGAGATGACTCTTGTGGCATGTTTCAGCGGATATAATCTTGCACTTTCTGCATAATCTTTAATAAAATAAGGATTTACCCCCATCTGCGAGGCGATAACCTGCTGTGGCTGTCCCGCCATCGTCTGGTATATGATCACATTGGAAAAATAGCTGTAAAGATTGGCCAGCATCATCACAAATGGATTGTTCTTCGGGTTTTTGCCCATGAAATGAGCAATTCTGAAGGCTGCATCGGCATTTTTGGTTCCCAAAGCTTTCTGAAGTTCGAAGACGTTGTATTCTTTACTTATTCCGATGTGGTTTTCTACGATCGTTCCATCCAGGATTTCTCCTTCTTTAAGGATAATTTTCAGTTTATTCAGTTCGTTTGCAATTCTTGAAAGGTCGTTTCCAAGGTATTCTGCAAGAAGATGGGAAATATTCGGGGCTGTTTTGATCTTCAGCTGGGCACATTCATCGGCAATCCATTTCGGAAGATTGGTATCTCTTACCGATTCGCTTAAGAAAAGAGCTTTTGCTTTGTCTAAGGCTTTTGTTGCTTTTTTCCGGCTGTCCAGCTTTTTATGTTTGTGGGCAAAAACCAGCACCGTAGAAGGAACCGGATTGTCTACATAGGTTTCAAGCACCCTATTTTCTTCCTCATTGAATTTCAAGTCCTGAGCCTCCTTTACAATGATCAGCTGCTTGTCTCCCATCATCGGAAACTGTCTGGCCAGGGAAAGAATCTCCTGATAAGAGGTATCTTTTCCGTACACCACCGTTTGGTTGAAAGCTTTTTCATCTTCCTCCAGAAAGTCGTGCTCAAGCACTTTTACAGCAGCATCAATAAAGTAAGGTTCTTCTCCGTGAAAAAAATAAATAGGTAAAACTTCTTTATTTTTAATATTTTTGAGGATTAAATCTAATTCTTTCATCTTATAAATGGAACTTCCAAAACTGAATTTTCAGGAAACTTTTGATTTTAAATTCAAGAAAGACAAAGATAAGTTTTTTATTTATGACTTGGTCCGCAAAACTTACCTTCTCCTCACCCCCGAAGAATGGGTAAGACAGCACTGGGTACATTATTATCTTACCGTAAAAGCCTATTCACCTTCCGCCCTGATCACAGAGAAAAAGATCCTTCTGAACGGCCTTACCAAAAGAATAGATCTGCTGGTAACCGAAAAAACAGAACCTGTGATCCTGATTGAATGCAAAGCGCCCCAGATCAAACTGACGGAGAAAACATTTGAACAAACGGCAAGGTACAACTCCATCATCGGAGCGAAAGAAATCATCCTGACGAATGGCTTGCAGCATATCCATGCGTATTATGAAAACGGGCAGTATTTATTTTATAAACCGGAGTAATTTTTAACCACAAAAGGCACAAAAGTTTTTTGAACACTTACGTTATTTTTTTAAGTTAAATACATTGTGTATAGGAAGAGCACATAAGTTTTTAAAAAATCAAAGATTTTTATGGTAACCTTTTTTTATACAGGAATATATATGCTCAATCATCTGCGTCCATCTGAGCAATCTGCGGGAGATAAAAAAATTGAACCATTAAGATGTTTTAAGTTTTTAAGAATATTAAGGTTGAGCTTCGCTTTAAAGTGTACTTCTTAAAAAATCTTTAGATCTCTCTTAACTATTCTTATCTCCTTCACTCCTCTTAATGGTTTAAAATCATAAAAAAATCTGTGATTTCTGAGGAATCTGTGGGAGAAATAATCCGGTGATTCCAGGTTTTGGCTAAAGCCTATTTCATTATGCCAAAGTTTTAAACGGGCTAAAGCCCGTTCCTATTGAATAATAATGGCAGAAAATTTACGCAAACATCTGGCCATCTGTGACATCTGAGTAATCTGCGGGAAATAAAATATAAAAACCACAAAAGGCACAAAAGCTTTTTAAACACGGAAGTTATTTTAAAAGTTAAATATATTGCGTATACAAAGCACACTTAAGTCTTTATGAAAATCTTTGATTTTCTGTTTATGTGACCTTAGTGTTTTCATGATGATAATCTTTTGGAAATAAATCATTTAAAAGTATTTATAAATAAAACTTTTGTGACTTTTGTGGTTAAATAAAACACATCTATTTTATAGTTTTATTAAATTTTCTGCTTACGTACACTTAGTATTTCCAGAATAAAAATCTTTTAAAATTTAAGTATTCCAAAGGGTTTAAATATCAAAACTTTTGCGACTTTTGTAGTTGAATACAATTTAAAAAAGTTTAAAAACATATATGGAAATTAAAAATATCATCTTTGATTTTGGCGGTGTATTAATGGATTGGGATCCGAGGTATTTTTTCAGAGATTATTTCAAAGACGATGAGAGAATGGAATATTTTCTCCAAAATATTGCCCAGTCTGAATGGAATGAGGAGCAGGACCGCGGAAGAAGTCTTGCAGAAGGCACCGAAATTCAGGTGAAAAAATTCCCGGAATGGGAAAAGGAGCTCAGAGCTTATTATGACAACTGGACCGTAATGCTGAAAAGTGATATTCCAAAAAATGTAGAGATCTTAAGACGTCTGGGAAATACAGATTATCAGTTATTCGGGCTGACCAACTGGTCTGAAGAAACATTTCCATACGCCCTTGAAAACTATGATTTTTTCCAGATATTTAATGGGAAAATTGTGGTTTCCGGAACAGAAAAAATGATCAAACCGGACCCGAAAATCTGGCACGTGCTTTTAGAAAGATACCATCTGAATGCGGCTGAATCTGTCTTCATTGATGATAATCCTAAAAATATTGAGATGGCCCGTTCTTTAGGCTTTACCACAATCAAAATCAATCCTGATACCGATCTGGAGCAGGAACTGGAAGGCTTAGGAATTCAATTCTGACAGGCCTATAATTAACCATATACTAATCATCCTCATCTAAGTTATTTTCAGTAATTTAGTTGGGGATTTTTGTTGATCCTGTTTACAAAAACCTTCGTAACAACTTACTAAATTACAAAATATGATACGCACCCTTTTATTCACAGTATGCCTGATGAGCGCAGGAACACTTTTCGGCCAGAAACTTAAATCCGTTGCCTATCAGGACGGTTCCCAGAAACTGAACGGGCTGATCACCTCCAATGCCGGAAAAAAACTTCCGGGTGTTCTGATTCTGCCTGCCTGGAAAGGAATAGATGATGAAGCTAAGACTGCTGCTGCGGAACTTGAAAAGCAAGGGTATATCGCCTTTATTGCTGATATTTACGGTGAAGGGAATATTCCTGCCGATAATGCTTCCGCCGGCAAAGCTTCCGGATATTACAAACAGAATTATGATGCTTACCAGAAACGTATTTCGCTGGCTCTGGAACAATTGAAGAAGAATGGCGCTGTTTCGGATAAAATTGCCGTGATCGGTTACTGCTTTGGCGGAACAGGAGCTCTGGAATCAGCAAGAGGAAGCCTTCCTGTGGCAGGCGTTGTCTCTATTCATGGAAGTATCGGAAAGGATCAGACCAGAAAAAACGGGCCTATTTCTACGAAAATATTGGTTGAAAACCCTGCAGATGACCAAGGCGTAACTCCGGAAGATTACAATAACTTAATTAAGGAAATGAACGAAGGAAACGCCGACTGGCAGATCATTACCTATGCGCATTCAAAACACACATTCACCGATCCCAAATCGCCGGATTATAATGAAGTGATGGCGAAAAGAGCATGGAATCATACGGTGATGTTTTTGAAGGAGATTTTGAAATAATGTGGTGATGTGATGATTGGTTGATGTGGTGATGTGATGATTGGGAATGTTTACAGATATTTGACATCGTTTAAAAAAAGATGCTTCGACTCCGCTCAGCATGACATTGCGAATACTTCGTGTATTTTGTAAACTGTCATGCTGAGCGGAGTCGAAGCATTTATATTTTGAGATTCAATAATCTGCTGTAGCTAAAGAAATTATCATTCAGGTTTTACGCTAAAACACTCAAACCCTCCAACTCTCAAACCCTCCGACTCTTGAACTTTACAACTCTTAAACACCCTCTTCTCTATTCACCAGATCCATAGAAAACGCAGGAAGACAGATGGCAATGTATTCGCAGGGGTCTGAAAACGGGTTGCTGTAGCGTACTCTGGCTCCTTTTTCAATCAGGATGCTCTGTCCTTTTTCCAGAACAACAGCTTCGCCGTCTATTTCAAACTGCTTTTTACCGGAAATAATCAGGGTAAATTCATCAAATTCCGGAGTCTGATGCGGCTCGCTCCAATTAGGAGGTGCCACCATATGGGCAATGGAGACATTTGAATTTCCTGTGGAATTTCCCCAATGCTCTTCGATGAGTTTCCCATCTGTGGTAGGCACTACAAACGGTGACTGCTGGATTTTATATTTTTTCATGAATGGTCTTCTTTTTTAATTTCATAGACGAAATTGGTTCTGGTAGGCTCTGCATAGTAAGCAACCTCCTCTTCTGCAATTTTTTGTCCGCCAATCCTTTCCAAAGCAGTCTGAGAACGGAAATTCTCTTTACCGATGTGGAAATGTACTTTGTCTACAAACTGAAAGATGTAATCCAGCATCATTTTCTTCACTTTAGGATTGATCCCCTTTCCCCATGACTTTGTTCCGTAGAAGGTATAGCCTATGAAAATACGGTTTTCATCTTCATTAAAGTTATAAAAACGGGTACTTCCCAAAACATCGCCGGAAGATTTCTCAACGATCTTAAAAGCACCTTCGCTTTCCATTGCTCCTTTAAAAAAGCTTTCAAAAACTTCTCTTTTATAACGGTCTTTGTTCGGATGCTGCTCCCATACACGAGGATCAGAAGCTACTTCATATAAAGACTCAAAATCCCCTTGCTGTAAGGGGATTAATTGGTATTCCTGCGTTTCTAAAACAGGCTGTATTGAAAATTTCATTGCTTAACTTTTGCTTTTTGCGGCGTCAGATTCTATTTTCTTGATTTCTTTCAGCTTATCTGAAATTTTGATCACTGCATCAGGTTTTGCCGGTTTCAAAGCCACTTCAGCCTGAGCCATATCCCACTTAATCACTAAGTTTCCTGAATTTTCATCGGTTGGGTTTAAAGTAATTTCAAACCATTCCTGCTTGTCGATTAATTTGTTCACCGGTACGGTAACATCTACTACATCCTGTTTCGGATCATAGGTGTAAGCACCCCACTGCTGGAAATCTTTATTAAGGATCACTTTCCATTCTTTCTCTGTAGGAACGATAAACAGGCCGTAAGTTCCAGCCGGAACCGTTTTCCCACCGAAATTTACAGACTGTCCGAATGTAATTTTTGTGGATGAGTTTGCTCCCGCTCTCCAAACCTGTCCGTAAGGAACCAGTTCTCCGAAGATTTTACGTCCTTTTACTCCCGGTCTTCCGTAATCGATGGTAATTTTAGACATCGAAAACTGCTGCTCAACCTTCTGACGCGGACTTGCTGCCGGTACAGAATAATCCTGCGCAAAACTTAAAGCCGAAGCTGATATGCATAGTGCAAATAGTAACTTTTTCACGTGTAAATTTTTGCCTAAAATTACAAAAATCAAAACAAAATAGCCTTCTCCAGTTCCAATAATTTTTGCTTTCTCCAGATTCCTCCTGCATAGCCCACCAGCTCACCATTTGAACCAATAACACGGTGGCACGGAATCAGAATAGCAATTTTATTAATGCCGTTTGCGGTTCCTACAGCGCGTATGGCTTTAGGATTTCCCAAAAATTCGGACTGCTGTTTGTAAGTTCTGGTCTCTCCCATCGGGATTTCACGAAGCAGCTGCCACACCTTTTCCTGAAACTCTGTTCCTGTGATATAAAGCGGAACATCAAATGCCTGCCTGTTTCCATCGAAATATTCGTTTAATTCTTTTTCAAGCTGTATGAAATGTTTATGGTTTCCTTCTTCAATTTCAGCCTTCAGAGCTTTGGATAAGGAAGTAAACTGCTTTTCGAAGTTTTTCCGGTCGGTAAATTCCAGCAGGCATATTCCTTCTTCAATAGCGCAGGCAACCATTTCTCCCAGCGGAGTATGGAGTGTTTTTCGATAGATGATTTCCATAGATTTAAAATTAATAAATATTTGGAACTCTCACCTACAAGTTTAGTCATTCTCCGTAATAAACATTTTTCATCACTGTAAGTGATATGTATTTTTATTTCCCACAGATTCTTCAGAAGTCGCAGATTTTTACTATTCAATTTTAAACCATTAAGAGCAATGAAGGAGGTAAGAATAATTAAGAAAAATTTAAAGATTTTTTAAGCTGCATACCTTAAAGCGAATCTCAACCTTAATATTCTTAAAACCTTAAAGATCCTTAATGGTTTATTTTCTTTTAACCACAGATTGCTCGGATTGACACAGATGATTGAGCATATTTATTCTTGTGTAAAAAAACAGTTACCATAAAAATCTTTGATTTTTTAAAAACTTAGGTGCTCTTCCTATACGCAATATATTTAACTTAAAAAGACTAAAGCGTCCCAAAAAACTTTTGTGACTTTTGTGGTTTATATTTTTTGTTTCTCGCAGATTTTTCAGATGGCACAGATGTTTGCATAAATTTTCTGTAATTAAATTATTAAATATTCAATAGGAACGGGCTTTAGCCCGTTTAAAACTTTAGCATAATGAAAAAGGCTTTAGCCAAAATCTGAAATGTGCACGATTATTTCTCCAACAGATTTAACAGGTAGCGTAGATTTGAATCTCTATATACAAGTTTAAGAATTCTTCAAAACGCTTTCCGCCTGTTTCATATGTCTTTGGTTATGATAAATCACAAAACGGAAGGTATCCCCGAGTTTAAGTTTAATCAGCTTTGTAATGCTTATGCTTGTTTTTACTCTATTTAAGTCAACACGGGCTGCTTTTTCCAGCAAATCGGATAATTGCTGCTGCTGTCTGATGAATTCTTCCACCACATTTTTATCCAGTTTACTGTTGATTGGATTCATGCTTTTTAAAGTTTTCATGGTGTTCAGTTTTTCTTTCGGAAGCATCGAATTAGCGAAATAATTCCCCAGCATTCCAGGTTTAAAAGCCGGTGCAGGAGAAGTTTTTGAAGCAGATATTCTTCTGCCGATTTCAGGTATATAAAAGTTTCCGTAACGGTTGAGATGCTCGAGACATTCCAGAACACTCCAGCTGTCATCCGAAATTCTGGAATTGAGCTTTTCCTCTGATTCTCTCAGAAGATTCTGTGCGTATTGTTTATGTTCCTGGGTCAGTATTTTCAGTTCATCCAGTAATTGTGATGCAGACATTTTCATTGATGATTTTTATGCAAATTTCAGGATTGTTGTCTTCTAAAATCTTGACTGAACTCAAGATTTTTTTAATCTGGATAAAGTTTCGGGAGACATCCTGAGATAATTGGCGATATATTTATTCGGAACTTCCTGAAAAAGCTTCGGACTTCTTTTTAATACTCTTTCAAAACGCTCTTTTGGGGAGTTAATCAACAGGTCTTTTTCCCGTTCCATCTGCTGCAGTACGAGATCTTCCAAAATACTGTTCCAGAACTTAAGATGTTCTTCAGAAGACTGAATAAATTCATAAAATTCTTTCTTTGAAGCCGTTCTGACCCTTGTTTTCTTAATCGCCTGAATATAAAGATCCGAAGGTTTCCCCGATAAAAAAGAATCCAGCGAAACAATAATATTTCCCATGTAGCCAAACCGGATGATCCTTTCCTCATCTTCATCCATCATAAAGATCCTTACGCTGCCATTTTCTACAAAGTAAATATCGGTATCAATACTCCCTGAAGTTTTCAGCAATTCATTCCGTTTGAATTCCTTTGTTTCCCAATGAAGGCCGCTTTCCAGAAGTTTTTGAATCATATGATTAAGATGTTTGCTGTTCCAAAGATAATAGGTAATTTTAAAATTCCGGATTTTAACACCTAATCACTTCAGAATGTTCAAAAAAACAAGCTTAATTTTTATGTTTTCCGCTGGTCTTTTCAGCATCAATGCACAACAAACCATTCCTTTCAGGATCACGAAACATAATAATATTATTGTCAAAACACTGGTCAATAAACAGGATTCACTGGATCTGATGTTCCAGATCGCTATGGAAGATGCTTCTATTTCTCCCGATAGAAAACGAAGGGCAGATCATCTTATTTTCGATAAAAATGAAATCAGTGAAAAAAATACGGTACAAATTGGAAAGTTCGCACTGAATAATGTCCGCTTTTTTAATAATGAGCTTACGGGCCATGAAGCTGATGGTAAGATCGGAACCGGTATGTTTGCAGGGAAAACCTTTAAAATAGATTATGACAACAACAGGTTTGAAATCTATGACAAACAGCCTGATTTAAAAGGATATCAGGGCATGATGCTATTAAACGAAAACGGTCAGTTTTTTATTAATGCAGATAATATTATCGATGGAAATCTTCAACAGGAGGCTTATTTTCTTTTACAGTCCGGATATTCCGGAGCTTTACTGTACAGCAATGATTTTGCGGAAGAAAAAAATCTGGACAAAATGCTGAAAGTCACTTCTGAAAAAACCATGAAAAATTCCAGCGGGGAAAGTATCGTCACGAAACAGGGCATTCTTCCTTTCTTCAAACTCAACAATTCTGTTTTAAAAGATGTTCCTGCCGGATTTTTTGTTGGGAAACGGAAAACTCAGGCAGTTAATTATTTTGGGGCTGATATGATGAGAAGATTCATCTGGATTTTTGATGCAGACCGGAAAACGGTGTATATCAAGCCAAGTAAGTATTTTTCGGAGGATTATTATAAAATTAAATAACAGAACGAAAAGACGAATAAGTGAACGGTTTTAAGTCTTTTTTGCTCAATGTGTGGCATAATTGTGTTGGTAAACAAATTTTGTCTTGACATTATCTGTTAGCTTTATATTCTCTCGCAGATTTTACGGATTAAACAGATTTATAGATCCCTAATATTGTATTATATAGGTTTTGGCTAAAGCCTTATTATGGATGTTTAAAGCTTAAACGGGCTAAAGCCCGTTCCTATTGAATATTAATAACAGAAAATTTACGCAAACATCTGTGCCTTCTGCGAAATCTGCGGGAAATAAAATTTGAAACCATTAAGTTTTTGTAAGGTTTTAAGAATATTAAGGTTGAGCTTTGCTTTAAGACGCATTACATAAAAATCTTTAGATTTCTCTTAACTACCGTTGACTCCTTCACTAATCCTAATGTTTTTAATTTGCCCAAATAAAAGAGAAGCTCCCTGCCATGGTGACAAGGAGCTTCCTCAAAGTAAAAATCAAATATGCCCAATCAGACATTTCGTGCAAACATTTTTAAATTTCGCCACAGATGAAACAGTTTAAAAGAATTTAATCAGACAAAAAAATCTGCATAATCGGCTAAATCTGCGGGAGATTTAATGTATTATTTTTTAGGATAAAGCTTATGTTTCAAATCATTAAAATACTTTTCCGATTCTTTAAAGTCATTGCTTTTCATAAATTTAAGAACTACATTCAGATACGTTTCGGAAGGAAGAAAATTGGTTCCTGTCTTCTCTGAAAATCTTTTATACTCTTCTTCAAGCAGCTGTGGATTCTTAGACAGTTTTTTAATATCGGTTCTGAAACCTTTAAAGATAAATTTCACGGCATCATAATTTCCGGGATAGGAAACCGTTCCATGAACTTCATTTTCATAGAAATGGTGTTTATAGTTTAATGAACCATTCTTTTCGATGATTTCTTTAAATTCTTCAATCGCCTGGGTCATATCGGAGTTCCAGTTTTTATTCTGTTCTTCGTTGTCAGCCTGAGCAACATACAGGAACTTATGAGCCGGAAAATTTTTATTCTTTTCCAGATAATCTTTAGTTCTGGATATCAACACCTTATTATCCCACCATAAACTTGGATCGTTCGCTACGTAAGCATTGAAATATTCCGGGTGGGTAAGCAGAACATTCACGGCAAAAAGTCCCCCGAAAGAATGCCCTACCAAAACAGAATAATCCTGCGTTCTGTAGTTTTTGCTGATAAAAGGTTTCAACTCTTCCTGTATAAATCTGACAAAATTCTCACTTCCGCCGCTATCCCCGAAAAGAACGACATTGGAATTCACCGGGCTTTTCTTTCCGGATTTTGTCGGGGTAAGATCTCTGGTTCTTTCCGTGTTTTTAATCCCGACAACAATGCACTCCGGCATTTCAGCGTAGGGAGGTTTAGCCAGAAAATCACTCATTCCGGCGTAATACTCGAAATTAATTTCTCCGTCCAATAGATAAATGACAGGATATTTCGCAGGGTTGATCCCCGTATCATTGTATGTTTTTGGAAGATGGATCCATATCTCTCTTTTTTCATTGAGTACAGTTGAAAATAAGGTTTGTTTCTCTCCCACTGTGATTTTTTCCTGCGCCTTAGTCAAAAGAGCGAAAAAAAGGAATAGATTCAGTAATAAAAATTTAAGCCGGCTGTTCATGATGTTCTTTTCTATGTTGATGAATGTTTTTAACTTCTGTTGTTTTCTTGGGTGATTTCTTTCTTCTTCCCCACCAGATCAGGAACCCTGTTACAGGAAGGCTGGTACAGATAATTCCAATCACAAAAGTGAATATCTTCCCAAACATACCGCCCCAATACCCGACATGGAGATCAAAATTCATGTGTTCAATCACTTCATGCATCTGAACTTCTTTAGGATACATAATTTCCTCTCCTGTATATTTATTGGTTTCCATGCTTTTGCCTTTATCCAGACTTTTCAACCCGATAAACTTAGCTGCTACCACATGATAAACCGTTGCGGAATCATTTCTCGGAAGGCTCATCCTGAACTGTTCCGCCTCAGGAAATTTGTTGAAATTTTTATTGACAAAATCCGTATAGGACAATGCTTTTTTTTCCGGATCAAATTTTGGTTCATATTTCTCAGCAATCTCATGGGCGTCCTTGGTTCCACCGAAAGCTTCCTGCGTAAGATTGGTTAGAATTTCATACGCCATGATCAATCCGGTAATGGTAATAAATACCGCCGGAAGCAGTGAGTAAAACCCAAAAACATTGTGGAAATCATAATTCTTCCTTCTCCATTTCGTTCCTGATTTTATTTTAAATGCTGTAGTTCTGGTAGTCTTGTTCCATTTCTTCGGCCACCAGAGAATCAATCCGCCAATGAGCTGCACGAAAAATATAATGGAAGCCACTCCTACTACCGTTTTCCCGAATTTTCCTGCCAGCAGCTGGGCGTGAATATGGGCTACGATGTAAAAAAACTCATAGCTTTTTGTAGAACCAATCACTTTTCCGGTATAAGGATCGAGATAATGGTAAGCAAATACCCCTCTCGGCCCGCGTTCTTTTGATTTTCCTGCTTTCGTTGCCTTCTTCTCTTTGGGAGGTTGGGTGGCTGAAGCTACCCTGAAACTCCTGCCAGCTTCTATATAGGTATCAAAATAAAATGCTTTTCTGTCCGGAACCTGCTGATGAAACCGGGCAAGCAGCTCTTCCGGAGCCATCTTTTTAGCATTCGGCGGAGCCTGAACATATTTAGCATTTCCTCCACAAAGGTCGATGATTTCATCACAGAAGACGAACATGGTCCCTGAAAGCGTCACCACCAGGACAATAATCCCAGAAACCAGCCCCAGCCAGAGATGCAGCCAGCCTGTAATTTTTTTGGTCAGGGATTTCCCCTGCCTTTTCTTTTTATCCGTTGTTTTCTTTTCCATATCTATAGAGAGCGGCAAAGGATTACCGCTCTTATTTTTGTTTAATTGAGGTTAGAATTTAAATGCAAAATTGGCCAGGATTTCTCTCGGCTTCTGAGGCTGGCCGTAGAAATTCCAGTACGTTTCATTCAGGGCATTATTCATTTTCAGACCTATTCTGTATTTTTTCTTGTCATAGAAAACAGTGGCTCCAACGGTGGTGTACGCAGGTGACAGGAAGTGGTTGGTGATATTGATATAAGTTTTATCTACAAAATTGAATCCGGCACCAAAACCTAAGCCTTCATATGAACCATCCATGATCTTGTAGCTGGTCCACAGGTTGGCCACATGCTTTGGAGTCCAGGCAATTCTTTTTCCGTTATTGACTCCTCTGTCGTCATATTTATTATCATTAAATCCATATCCGGCCACGATATTCCAGCCTCTGAAAGGATTCATAATCACATCCATTTCAAATCCCTGGTTTTTGATTTTCCCGTCCTGTATGCTTCCCGCACCTCCCGGATCAGCAACCAAACGATTTTTGATGTTCATATTGTAGTAGGTAATGGTAGAGAGTAATTTTTTACCGAAAAGATCCAGTTTAAAACCACCTTCAATCTGATTTCCCTGCTCGGGATCCCATTTGGTAAGAACGCCATCCTGATTGGCCGACGGCGCAAAATATTTGAATCCATTGACATAGTTGGCAAAGAATGAAATCTGGTCTTTCACGATCTCATACACCAAACCGAATTTTGGAGAGAACTGGGTCTGGGTATAGCCCATGACATATTTGGACTGAAAACCATTGGATTCGGATACTTCCACCCCATTGACGATGGTATTTTCGTTTTTATAATTATCCATTCTTAAACTGGCCATGATCAATAGATTATCGGTCAGGTTCAATACATCTGAAACGTAAGCACTGAATGTACTGAAACGGGTGATCTCCAGATTCGTTGGTTTTGCAAGGCTGGCCGGGTTATCAGGACTTCCCGGATTCTGATTGATTGGAATTCTTTCTAAATTTTCGACCAGACTTCTGGAAATGGGCTGCCATGGTGAAGCTTCATTTAATTTAATAATATCATAGGGAGCAAAAACAGATCCCACAGTATCGGCTGCACTTCTTTTGAACATTCCGTACTGGTTTTTCGTGCTCTGCTGATAGTAATCCAACCCTACAACCAACCTGTTTCTTAAATTCCCGATCTTAAAATCCCCGACGAAATTCTGCTGAATATTGTCTGTGGTTATTTTAAAATTGTCAAAAGGACGGATCCCGCGGCTTACGGTATTATTGTCAATATAGCTTAAGACTAAAAATATAGATCCGTTTTCATTGGCTTCTCCCCTTTGGTATGAGGTTCTGGAAGTCCATTGATCATTGAATTTATGCGTTACTTCTGCCATCGTTACGAAATTGGTTCTTTTGGAGCCGATGTCATTGCTGGTAAATGACCTTTCGTGAGCGCCTGCAAGATCTTTCATAGAGCCGATCGTCAATTTTTCAGACTGTCTTACGTAAGCATTGAGTGTTTTCTCCGGCGCATGGAATTCTGTATCTAAGGTAACTGTGGTTTTATCATTTACTTTGTATAAAATACTTCCTGAGAAGAAAAGCCCTTTGTTATATCCTGCATCCTGAAAAGAATCCTGGGAATAGGCTGCTACATTGAATCTGGCCAGCGCCGTTTTTTCTTTATTTAAAGGTGCATTGACATCTGCCGTGATCCTGTTCATGCCCCAGCTTCCCGTAGTGTATCCAATGATTCCACCGAAGGTTTCCTGAGGTTTTTTGGTGACAATATTCACGACTCCTCCATAATTGGCCAGACTTCCTCCGAATAAGGTTCCGGAAGGCCCTTTGATCACCTCCACCCTTTCTACGTTTGCAATTTCAGACTGTACCCTTGGGTTTTGAAGAAGTCCGTTTCTAAAATTCGCGGAAGCACTGAAACCTCTCAGGAAAATATCATTCCCGCTGTCATTCACACTGTTACTCACCACAACACCTGGCGCGGAAGCCATTGCGGTATTAAAATCTACAGCGTTCATCTCGCTGATAATCTCTTTCGGGACGATGTTGTATACGGTAGGATTTTCAAGGTTTTCGAGTGGAAGTCTCGCTACAGATTCAGATTTTTTGGTTCTGTAGTTGTTGGTTCCCTGAAGCGATACGGACTGGATTTCAGAAACTTTGATGGTATCGGTTTCCTGAGCACTCAGCATGGATACTGCTAATAAGGAAGCAGAAATAATTGTTCTTTTCATTGTATAAGTAAGTTAGTTCTGCAAAAATATCTTATTTTTATTAATTCTAAATAAAAATATGATACATGTCATAAAATTTACTTCTTATAAAATGCGATGAATAGACGGGTTGGAGGTTAAGGTTAAGGTTGAGGATAAGATCAGGGTAAGTAGATTAGAAGTTTTTCTGAAGAAAATCAAAGACTTTATCGAAATGCTGATAAGGTTCGGAATGTCCGCCTTCGAACTTCACATGTTCATAATGGTATTTAAAACGGTTGTCCTTTAATCTTTGAATGATCTTATCAGACATTTCTGATGAAGGGCAGATTTCGTCCTCGGTTCCGGACATCAGGAGAATTGGAGCTTTGATCTGTTCCACTTTGATAAGGGATTTCTGTTCAGATTCCTTGTCCTGAAGCATTGCTTCGAAAGCCTGTCTTATTTTTCTTTCCATCATAAAAGGAACTGCAGCTTCGTTGACCGGAACAAACGGAAGTTCTTTTCCATTAAACGTCCAACTGGAAGTGGAAAAATGATCTGTATTTCCGGGGAAACCAGCGTGGCTGGCTGACAAACCGATGATGCAGGAAATATCAGGATAATAGCTTCCCAGCAACAGGGCAAGATCTGCTCCTCTGGAACCGCCAATTATGGCAACTTTATCGGTATGAATTTTCTGTTTTGAAAGATTTATAGCATGATAGACCTCCTGAATTTCAATCTTTTCAAGCAGCTTTGGAGAATTTTTGGAACCGAAATAAGCCAGCGCCAGGAATGCATATCCTTTTTCAAGGAATTGGTCTCTTGTGTTTTTCCAGTGTTTTGATGCCCATGCGTTGCCCCCTTCTGATCCTCCAAGTCCTACGACGAGACCGCGGATCTTTTTGGAAGGTTGGTATAAAATAGCATCTGTATTCTTTGAATGAATCGTATCCTGAGCTTTAAGCACCGTGCAGGAAAAAGCAAGGAGAAAGAAAATTTTAAAGAGTAGTTTCATTGTTTTTTTTGACAAAAATATTGCAGACTTCCCGGATTATTTTTGCTCTAGATCAAAAACTACTTTTCTGCGCGCAGTCTGCTGAGCGTGGATTGTGTAATTCCAAGGTAAGAAGCTGTCATTCCCAATGGAATTCTGTGATAGATTCCTTTGTAAACCGTCAGGAAATGTTCATATTTTTCTTTAGCTGTGGTAAATCTCTGTGAGGTAATCCGTTCCATAAGATGTCCGAAAACACTTCCCATTGACAGTCTTGCATACCTTTCCATTTCGGGGAAGTTGTCAAACAGATAGCCCAGATCATTTATTTTCAGGCAGAAGGTTTCCGTTTTTTCGAGACAGTCGATGGAATAGATATCTTTGATGCGTCCAATAAAGCTTTTGGGAGAATTCACCCATTCATTTTCGCTGGAGAAATATTCGCTGATCTCGGTTCCGTCCTTCATATAATAAGTTCTCGTTAAGCCATTCAGGATAAAATAACTTTTGGTGCAGATCTTATCGGAATCGTGCAGAATTTCTCCTTTTTCAAAAGTCTGAAAGGATAACCTGTCCAGCAGTTCTTTTTTTAAAGTCTCGCTGAGCCTGATGTATTGGCTGAAATGGTTTATAATTGGATCAAATTCTGAGGACATGATGGTGTTTTGTGTAAAGATATTTAAAATAAGATGGCGCCTTCCAGTTCCAGCAGCTTTTGTTTTCTCCATATACCTCCGGCATACCCTACCAGATCGCCATCTGAACCTATCACACGATGGCACGGAATAATAATGGCAATTTTATTAATTCCATTGGCTGTTCCTACAGCACGTATGGCTTTAGGATTGCCCAAAAATTCAGACTGCTGCTTGTAGGTACGGGTTTCTCCCTGGGGTATTTCGGTTAAAAGCTGCCATACTTTCTTCTGAAAATCGGTTCCTGTAATGTAAAGAGGTACCTCAAACGTTGTTCTTTTCCCTTCAAAATATTCATTCAGTTCGTTTTCCAGCTGTTCGAAATGTTTATTTTCACCCTGAACTATTTCTGCATTCATTACTTTGGACAAATGGGCCAACTGCCGGTCTATATTTTTGCGGTCCGTAAATTCGAGCAGGCAGATTCCTTCCTCGCAGGCGCAGGCGAACATGGGGCCTAATGGCGTCTCTATTCTTTTCAGGTCAATAATCGTCCGGCGGTCTGTATTTTTAGGTGTGGTACCAATGACTTCTTTAAAACGTTCATTAAATCCGCTTAAACTTTCATAACCTGAATCCAATGCCACTTCTATGATACTTTCGCCGTTTTTTATTTTTTTGAATGCTTTATTCATTCGGGATTCTCTTTGAAAGGCATGAAAGGTCATTCCATGATTTTTCAGAAACCACCGTCTGATCGTTACCGGTTCAATATTTCTTTTCAAAAGGTCTGCGTCTTTAATTTTTAATGATTCATTCTGCTGCAGCTCATCCAGCAAATCCTGAATATATTGGGGTGTTTCATTCAGTTTTTCAAGCGGTCTGCATATTTTGCAGGGTCTGTAGCCGTTTTCTATTGCTTTTTCGGTATTGACAAAGAATTCTACATTCCCTCTTTTGGGTTTTCTGGCCGTACAGGTGGGCCGGCAGAATATACCCGTGGTTTTTACAGCCATCCAGTAAATGCCTTCAAATGAGGAATCTTTTTCCAAAGATGCCTGATACATCCTTTCTTCTGTAAGTTTCATAATTCTAAAAAATCGGTGAAAAACTTTCTGTTTCCCCAATGGCTTTTAATGCCGTTTCCAATCGGCCATAAATATAACCATTTAAGAAATTTCCTGATGAAATTCTTTTAACACCCAACCTTTTCAGGGTTTGAAAATCGGGAAGTTCAGGCATGCACATCACACTGAAAGGAAGCTTTGCCGTCTTAATAACGTTTTCAATATCCTGTACTTCGGTAATGCATGGAACGAAAATTCCATCCGCCTCTGCTCTCTCAATGATTTCCATCCGGTCGAGGGTTTCCTGTACCGGATTGTCTACACCCAAAAGAAACGGATCTATTCTGACATTGATGAAAATATCAATATTCTGCTCTTTAAGTTTCAGAATGACTGCATTTAATTTTTCATAAAAATCATGTGTGCTCAATAGTTTTCTGGTTCCATCAACAATGACACTGTCTTCAATATTGATTCCAACGACGCCTGCCTCTCCCAGTCTGGAAATGTTTAAAACAATTTCTTCCACCGATTTCCCATAACCTCCTTCCAGATCTACAGACAGAGGAATTGTAATGGATTTCAAAATTCTTTCAATAATGTAAAAGTATTCATCAAAGCTCATGTTTTCACCATCTTCATATCCCAAACTAAAGGCTACGGCAGAACTCGAGGTTGCTACTGCCTGATAGCCTAGTTTTTCATATATCTTGGCACTTTGTACATTCCAAACGTTCCCTATTAATAACGGATCATCCTGCTTATGCAGTTCTCTGAATTTATGAATTGCTGTCATTTTAATTTTTTATAAAAGTAATACAGATCCTCCTGCTATACAACCGAAAAACGGACAAGTATTTTTTAGGTCTTTATGAAAAAACCCCGCAAGAAACTCGCGGGGTTTGAAATATATTATCTGAATATTCATTTATTATCACACTATCTTTTTAATTTTTCCAAATAAAACATATATGAATCTAAACCAGATCCATATATATATGTTTTGAAACGGATTTTTCTTCCTCTAGCTAAAATAGAGAGATAATTTCTAATACAGGCGTGACACATTTCCTCGCCCGTAGGAACCTGCACTAATATCCGAGTCCCTATTTTTACGCCACTTTCTTTATTTTCATAAAAACCTGTATTGTCTTTGGTTATCTCAACTTGGATTTCTTGAATATTATTCGGCGAATTGAAATATATAGAATCATTATAATGAATTCTGGTAATAATGCCCTCCAACTCGTAATATGATTTATTTTCAATTATATTATTTAATAGATCATCATGCATTAAATGGAAATCTTCCGGTGTAAATATTGATTGTGTTCCAAAATCTACATCGTCATCTGGCGGCGGCGGCGGGACAGCAAAAGTATTATTAAGTTGAAGATTAGTACTATTCCACGCATTTGTAATCATTGCTACTCTACTTTTTTTATCAGGATGATTATTATGATCCATAGAGGTGGTTAAAAACCCAAAACTAACTGGTTTTATTGTTTCTTCTAATGATGCTCCAAGCCGGCAAAGCACTGATCCTGCAAAAAAATCCGCCTCAAGTTCTGTGTCTTTTGAATTCGGACTGTCGGTAGAAAAATGATTACTTAAATGATGTCCAATTTCATGAGCAAGTATAAACATTGAAGACCAATATTCACTTCCTCCCGCTCTATCAATTCTCCTTAATAAATCTTTCCTAAAAATAATAATTCTTTTTCCGTTAATAACAACTGCCATTGCATTACGTATATTCCCTTTATAAATTCCAAAATTTTGAGGCAGCCCAATAAAGTCTGTAATCTGTCTAACCTGTTCAATTTCCCTATTGGTAGGCAGCTCTATATCTATTTTAGAAACTTTTTTTAATGAGTCTATTTCTTTTTGTGATGAAACAAAAAAACATGCTTTTTTGAAATTTTCGACAACACCTTTGTCCTTTTTTGTTGGCATAACAAAATTTTCCTCAGCCCTCTTTGGATTACAGGACACATACAATAAAGTATAAAGCCCAATAATAGTTATACACAAAAATTTACACATATCTATTTTACTTTGGATATATACTTGCAATAAACTTTTTATCAGTTTCTGATAACTTATAAACAGAACTCAAATGGTATCCATTTTTCGTGAATTCAGCTGGTAGTGAATATTGCATTATTGAAAACGGGTCGAATTCGGTTCCATTATATTCACTTGAGCTGTACCTCTTAAAAAGATTATAATCTACTTCTTCTTTGGTCCAATTATTCGGAGGCCCCATATAATACTGATAAACAACCGGTTCATCCCAAATAATTGGATTGTTATTACTAGATTGAAACTCATGACATAATCCAATCGCATGTCCAAACTCATGCAGTACCACTCTGTCATATTCAGATTGTGGTGTATCAGCATTAAGCCAGCCGTAATTCATGGACGGTATTTTTCCCTTGGAATCTTTTCCTATATAAGACCAAGAGCCTATCTCATTAAAAGAAATGGTAATATCAGGATTAGGGCTATTTGAAAATATAAATTTAAGGCCACAATAATTTTCCCATTGTTTTGCTACATTCATTACTTTTTGTTGAACGATTGGATCTCCATCGAGAAAATTGACGTAGAGAGTTCTTTTGTCTTCAGGCCAGAATAAGTCAGAGTTACCAAAAGCCTCCTTCCCTGAATCAAGAGCATGTGATTCGCTTACTAAAGCTGTACAAACTTTTATTTTTCTCAGGGAATCATTTGACAAAGTTGCAATTTTCATTTTTGAGTCAGGCTCTGTTTTTGATTTCTGTATATCACTTGATGATTTATTACAGGACAGAAAAAAGGTCAACAGAGACACTGCAAGTAATCCGAATGTTGTAATAGTTTTCATAATAGTAGTTTTATTTATATTATTTAAAATTACTACGCATATGTTTATTAGTCAATTACCCTTTTGTAGTATATCGATGTTCAGATTATGTTAAATAAAAGCCCCCCGCAAGCTTTCTTACGAGGGGTAAATATATTATCTGGTTTCGAAATTACATCGTCTCCATTTTAAAGCTCATGCTTTCAATTACTTTTAAGATGGCTTCTACTGTGTCCATTGAGGTTAAACAAGGAACGCCGTTTTCCACACTCATTCTTCTGATCTGGAATCCGTCTCTTTCTGCCTGTTTTCCTTTGGTCATGGTATTCACTACATACTGTACTTTTCCTTTCTGGATCAGGTCGATAAGATTTACATCTTCTTCTCCGATTTTATATCCTATTTTACAAGGAATTCCTTTCTGCTCAAAGTATTTGGCTGTTCCTTCGGTAGCCCAGATTCTGAATCCTACTTCATGGAACCTTTCTGCAAGAGCCGCTGCCTCTTCTTTATGCTTGTCTGCTACTGTGAAGAGAATGGAACCATGCATCGGAACTTTTCTTCCTGCAGCGATCAATCCTTTGTAAAGGGCTTTTTCCAGTGTGGTATCTTTCCCCATTACCTCTCCTGTAGACTTCATTTCAGGTCCCAGGGAGATGTCTACTTTCGTCAGTTTTGAGAAAGAGAACACAGGAACTTTTACATACACTCCTTCTTTGCTTGGAACCAGACCGTTTTTGTATCCTAAATCTTTCAGTTTCTGTCCTAAGATAGCTTTTGTAGCCAGATTCGCCATCGGAACTTCTGTAATTTTAGACAGGAACGGAACTGTTCTTGATGAACGTGGATTCACCTCGATCACATAAACGTTTCCTTCGAAAAGAACGTATTGGATGTTCATTAAACCAATCACATTCAATCCTTTGGCCAGCCTTTGTGTATAGTCTACCAGAGTATCAATCTCTGATTGTGAAACATTCTGTGTAGGATAAACCGCGATAGAGTCTCCGGAGTGTACCCCGGCTCTTTCGATGTGCTCCATGATTCCGGGAATTACTACCGTTTCTCCGTCGCAGATGGCATCGATCTCGATTTCTTTTCCAACCATGTATTTGTCAACCAAAACAGGGTGTTTAGGGCTTGCTTCTACAGCGTTTTCCATGTAGTAAGCGAGTTCAGCTTCACCGTATACGATTTCCATGGCGCGGCCTCCCAATACGTAGCTTGGACGTACCAGAACCGGATAACCGATCTCGTTGGCAATTTTTATGGCTTCTTCTTTTGAAGTGGATGTTTTCCCCAGAGGCTGAGGAATTCCCATTTCCTGAAGTGCCTTTTCGAATTTATCTCTGTTTTCAGCTCTGTCAAGGTCTTCCAGTGAAGTTCCAAGGATCTGTACCCCGTGTGAAGCCAGTTTATCCGCAAGGTTGATCGCTGTCTGCCCTCCGAACTGAACCACCACTCCTTTTGGTTTTTCAAGCTCGATAATGTTCATTACATCTTCTTCCGTTAATGGTTCGAAGTATAATTTATCTGAGATTGAGAAGTCTGTAGAAACTGTTTCAGGGTTGTTGTTGATGATAATGGCTTCGTAGCCCATCTCTTTGATCGCCCAAACTGAGTGAACCGTTGCATAGTCGAATTCTACTCCCTGTCCGATTCTGATAGGTCCTGAACCTAAAACGATGATCTTTTCTTTATTGGAAACAACACTTTCGTTTTCCTCCTCGTAAGTTCCGTAGAAGTATGGGGTTTCGCTTTCAAACTCAGCAGCGCAGGTATCTACCATCTTGTACACCGGCATTACTCCGTTCTCTTTTCTGAAATTGAAAACTTCCCGCTGCTTCACTTCCCAAAGGTGGGCAATGTTCATATCTGCGAAGCCTAATTTCTTAGCCTGAATTAAAGTTTCCTTATCAAATTTGTTGGCTGCAATTACTTTTTCGAAATCAACTAATTTTTTCAGTTTCCAGATGAAGAATTTATCGATCTTGCTCCATTCTACAATCTGCTCCCAGTCGTATCCTTTTCTTAAAGCATCACCGATGATGAATAATCTCTCATCATCACACACTCTGATTCTTCTTTCGATTTCTTCAGCCGTTAAAGCTTCAGCCTGTTTTGTTTTTAATCCTAAATGTCTGATTCCTGTTTCAAGAGAACGGATGGCTTTCTGTAAAGATTCTTCAAAGTTTCTTCCGATGGCCATTACTTCTCCGGTCGCTTTCATCTGAGTAGACAGTCTTCTGTCCGCAGTTTCGAATTTATCGAACGGGAATCTTGGGAATTTTGTTACCACGTAGTCAAGAGCAGGCTCGAAACATGCGTAAGTTTTTCCTGTTACCGGGTTCATGATCTCGTCAAGCGTTAAACCTACCGCAATTTTAGCAGCGATTTTCGCGATCGGATATCCTGTCGCTTTACTTGCCAGTGCCGATGAACGGGAAACTCTAGGATTCACCTCAATGATATAATAGTTGAATGAATGCGGGTCTAAAGCCAGCTGTACGTTACATCCACCCTCAATTCCTAAGGCTCTGATGATCTTTAGGGAAGCATTTCTCAGCAGCTGATATTCTCTGTCAGAAAGCGTCTGAGAAGGCGCCACTACGATAGAATCTCCTGTGTGAACTCCTACCGGATCTATATTTTCCATGTTACAAACCACAATCGCATTGTCGTTTGCATCACGCATTACTTCGTATTCAATTTCTTTGAAACCTGCAATTGATTTCTCGATCAGACACTGGGTTACCGGGCTGTATTTCAATCCCAGTTCAGCAATCTCCTTCAGTTCAGCTTCCGTAGAGGCAATACCTCCTCCTGTTCCTCCCATCGTAAAGGCAGGACGAACAATCACCGGATATCCAATCTCATCAGCAAAACGAATTGCTCCTTCTACTGTGGTTACAATATCTGACTCGGGAACCGGCTCATTCAGTTCTCTCATCAGTTCACGGAAAAGGTCTCTGTCTTCCGCTCTGTTGATCGCAGAAAGCGTAGTTCCTAAAACCTCCACTTTACATTCTTCAAGAATTCCTGATTTTTCAAGTTCTACCGCCATGTTCAGACCTGTCTGACCTCCAAGTGTTGGTAAAAGCGCATCCGGACGTTCTTTTCTGATGATGTGGCTTACAAACTGAAGCGAAATCGGCTCGATATATACTTTATCCGCGATTTCCACATCCGTCATAATAGTCGCAGGGTTTGAATTGATCAAAATCACCTTGTAGCCTTCTTCTCTCAGAGACAGACAAGCCTGCGTTCCTGCGTAATCAAATTCAGCCGCCTGACCGATGATGATGGGTCCTGAACCGATTACTAAAATTGTTTTTATGTCGTTTCTTTTCATAAGTTTAAAATGTAACAATTTATCAATCTAACAGTGTAACAATGCTTACAAGCCGTTTTCTTTTGATAAACTTGTGCTTAAAATTTTATAAATAATTTTCCCAATTTCTATGATCTGTGCTTCCAGCTTATCTTCAAAAGGATAATTTTTGGAGTGTTTACACAGATATAACCAATATTTTGTTTCTTCAAGTTCTTTGGCTGCAATTTTTATTTTATTCACAAAATCTTTTTTACTGTAAGGATTCTGCGCTTCAAAAGAATTGGCACCAATACTTGTTCCTGAGCGTAATAACTGTTTAGCAATGACGAATTTCTTTTGCTGCTCCAATAATTCGCAAAACTCAATAATATCTAAAGAGAATTTTACTGTTTTTTCAATTAAAGGATTGTTTTCGAAATTGATCATTGTAATGATTGCTAAACTGTTACATTCTTAAATTGGTACATTAAATCCAGGAACTCATCAAACAAATAATTCGCATCTTCAGGGCCCGGGCTTGCTTCCGGGTGGTACTGAACGGAGAAGCATGGGTGGATCTTGTGTTTCAGACCTTCATTGGTTCTGTCGTTCAGGGCGATGTGGGTTTCAATAAGATCTGTATCTTTAAGGCTTTCCTGATCTACTGCGTAACCGTGGTTCTGGGAAGTGATGGATACTTTGTTTTTCTCCAGATCCAGTACAGGGTGGTTTCCGCCTCTGTGTCCGAATTTCAGTTTGAATGTTTTAGCGCCACAAGCCAGACCGATCAGCTGATGTCCCAGACAGATTCCGAAAATCGGAACTTTCCCTAATAATCCGCGGATCATTTCCAATGCCTGAGGGTTGTCTTCAGGGTCACCAGGACCGTTTGAAAGCATAATTCCATCCGGATCCATTAACAGAATCTCTTCTGCTGTGGTGTCGTGGGAAACTACAGTGATATCGCAGTTTCTTTGAGACAGCTCTCTGATGATTCCTAATTTGGAACCAAAATCTACCAAAACTACTTTTAAACCTCTTCCCGGATTGGCGTAAGCTGTTTTTGTAGAAACAGTTTCCACCTGATTAGTTGGGAAGTTTGTGCCTTTTAATTCTGCAACAACTTCGTTTTCATCCGTTTCAACGTTTACAATTTTTCCTTTCACAACGCCTGAATTACGAAGAATTCTGGTAAGTCTTCTGGTATCAATTCCAGAAATTCCTGAAAGGTTCTTCTTTTTAAATAATTCATCTAAAGTGATCTGAGTACGGAAATTGGAAGGCAGATCGCAAAGTTCTTTTACGATAAGCCCTTTAATAGCCGGCTCGATACTTTCATAATCATCACGGTTAATACCATAATTTCCGATAAGCGGATAGGTCATGCAAACAATCTGACCGCAGTATGACGGATCGGAGATCAACTCCTGATACCCAGTCATTCCGGTATTGAAAACTACTTCTCCGGCAGTTTCCAGTTCTGCTCCGAAACCTTCTCCATGAAACACTTCACCGGACTCCAGTATTAATTTTTTCTTCATTTTATTTATCTCTTTATTCTATTTTATTCTGTATTGTTTCTTTTGTACAATGTATAATGTCGGTTGTATAATGTATTTTATATTCATACATTTTACTTTTTACATTATACTTTTTTACAATTCTTTAAAGGTATACCCTTCTTTTTCCAGGGCTTCCTTCAGGATCGCCATTCTTGCGAAAACTCCGTTCTGCATCTGTTTGAAAATTCTTGAACGTTCACATTCCACAAGGTCTGTATCAATTTCTACTCCTCTGTTGATAGGTGCGGGGTGCATGATGATCGCTCCGTTTTTCATTGCTTTTTCTCTTTCTTTCGTCAAACCGTATTTTCTGTGGTATTCGGAAGCGGTGTAGCTCATTTTTGCATCGTGTCTTTCGTGCTGAATTCTTAAAAGCATCAATACATCCACCTCAGCGATTAACTGATCAACCGGTAAATACGTTCCATTAATTAAAGCCCCTTCATCAAACCAGTCTTCCGGTCCGGAGAAATATACTTTGGCGCCTAATCTTCTTAAAGCTTCAGCATTTGAATTGGCTACACGGCTGTGCTTTACATCTCCTACAATTCCTATCTTTAAACCTTCAAATTTTCCAAATTCCTGAAAAATCGTCATCAGATCCAGCATGCATTGGGAAGGATGGTTTCCTGTTCCGTCTCCCCCGTTGATCACCGGGATACTGATATTTTTTAATTCTTCAAAATACCGGTCTTTTTTGTCTCTGATCACCACCAGGTTTACTCCCAGACTCTGAATGGTTTTTACGGTATCATAAAGACTTTCCCCTTTGTTTACAGAGCTGTGTGAAGCATCAAATGGTACTACCTGCAGCCCCAGTTTTCTTTCTGCAATGTCAAAGCTGGTCTTTGTTCTTGTGCTGTCTTCAAAGAAAAGATTTGAGCAGAAAATTTCTCCTTCAATTTTTGCAGTTTTCCCGTTGGCAAAAGCCAGTGCTTCGGTCAGTATACTGTTGATTCTCTCGGTGCTTAGTTCTGTAATCGTAAACATAATTCTTATTTTTTGAGCATAAAAAAAGCGAAGACAGGATCTTCGCTTAATAACAATAAATATCGTAAAGGGCGCTTTCGCCCGGTAAATCTAATGATATAAATACTCTTTTATTCATTAGGTGCAAAGATATAACATTTTTACGAATCTACAAAACCAAAGTTTCAAATAAATTAAAACCCGCCAATCGTTCCTTATTCTCATTTTTAATTGATATTTTTGTTAAAACTCAAACCTACCCTATGGATTTAAAAGACAAAATGATTCTCAGCATCATTCAGGAAGACTCTACTTTATCGGTGAAAGAAATTTCAGAGAGGATAGGTCTTACGTTTACTCCTACTTATGAACGAATCAAGCAGCTGGAGAAACATGGCATTATTGAGAAATATGTGGGTCTTCTGAACCGTGAAAAACTGGGTTTGAATATTGTGGTCTACTGTAATGTCCGTCTTAAAGAACAATCCCAGAAAGTACTGGAAACCTTTGAGAAAAACATCACGAAACATGATGAAGTTCAGGAAATTATCAGTCTTTCCGGCGAATATGATTATATGCTTAAAATCATTGCAAAGGACATTAATTCTTATAATGATTTCGCGGTTAATGTGATCTCAAATATCCCCAATATTGGGCAGTACCACAGTTCTATTGTGCTTCATGAGGTGAAAAAATCAACTAAGTTTAAGATTGATCTGGAATAATCATTTTTTAAATTTAATTAAACCATTAAGATTATTTTAAGTGATTAAGCATCGTTAAGGATTCGCAAGCGAAACCTGATAAGCTTCCTGTATTTAAAATCGTAGATTTTCTTAATTAAACTTAAGAACTTCAATGATCTTAATGATTCAAAGTCAATCTACTTTAAAATTATCTTGAATAATTTCCTTGTTCAAATCAAACTAGCCATTCATATTAAAGATGCTTCGACTCCGCTCAGCATGACCCATCTAATACTAAATGTCATTTTGTAGCGATATCATGCTGAGTATAAACCAAAGGTTTACGAACGAAGTTCACGAAGCATCTGATCAAACTTTTAATCAAATTTAAAAGTCCAAGTGATTAAAGTTGATCAACCCAATAATTTATTTTTCAGCTTATTAAACTGATATTCTATTTTATCCAGACATAGATTTCCTATGCTTCCCTGATGACTATGATCGAGATTCCCCACTTCAAACTCGAATTCATTATTTTCAATCTCCTGCCCTACTTTTACATAGGCGTCACGGAATGAACTTCCTTTTTTTACTTCTTCATTAATCTTCTCTACGCTGAACAGATATTTATATTTTTCATCTTCCAGAATTCCATCCTTTACCTGAATATTCGGAAGCGTGTAGCTTAAGATTTCCAGACATTCCTTTA
The DNA here is from genome assembly GCF_016745235.1 of Chryseobacterium endalhagicum. Classification (GTDB taxonomy): domain Bacteria; phylum Bacteroidota; class Bacteroidia; order Flavobacteriales; family Weeksellaceae; genus Chryseobacterium; species Chryseobacterium endalhagicum. The sequence continues at coordinate 321,251 of NZ_JAELVM010000003.1, forward strand.
ATGAATCGATAGCCGGGAAAAGAATTTCCTTTGTCAGCTGCACATCTCTGTGGTAGCCTGAAGGAAGATTATTGGTCAGCAGAATCAATTCATTAGGTAAGGATTGAATTCTGCTGCAACGTGCACGAACCAGTTCGAAAATATCCGGATTCTTTTTATGAGGCATAATACTGCTTCCTGTGGTAAATTCTTTCGGAAAACTGATAAAATTAAAGTTCTGGCTTAGATATAAACAGACGTCATAAGCAAACTTCCCCAGTGTTCCTGCTAAAGTCGCCATCGCCATCGACAGCATCTTCTCAGATTTCCCACGGGTCATCTGTGCGTACACAGAATTGTAATTCATAGACTTAAAACCTAAGTTGTAGGTCGTACTTTCTCTGTCAATAGGGAAAGAAGAGCCATATCCTGCCGCAGAACCCAGTGGATTTTTATTGATGATATTCTTCACCGAAAACAACAGTTCAACATCATCTAATAATGCTTCGGCATAAGCCCCAAACCATAATCCAAACGAAGATGGCATGGCAATCTGAAGGTGTGTGTAGCCCGGAAGAAGTATGTTTTTATGCTGCTCAGCCAGTTTGATGAGGATCTGAAAAAACTCATCGGTCAAAGCCGTTATTTCACGGACCTCATCCAACAGATAAAGTTTAATATCCAGTAAAACCTGATCATTACGGGATCTTGCGGTGTGGATCTTTTTTCCGGTATCTCCTAATTTTTCAATTAAAATAGCCTCAATCTGAGAATGGACATCTTCCGCTTCTTTATCGATTTCAAAGTTTCCGTTTTCTATATCTTTTAAAATATCTTCCAAAACCGAAAGCATCTGCTCTGATTCTTCCCCTGAGATAATTCCGGTTTCTGCCAGCATCCGGCAATGCGCCATGGAACCTTTAACATCATATTTTGCTAAACGTTCGTCAAAGTCAAGATCTTTCCCGACTGTAAATTTATTGACTAATATATTGGTGGCCAGGTCATCCTTCTGCCATATTTTTTTCATAATACTATTCTTTACAATATTCAAATTCGTTTCAACCTGCTCAGCAAAGCATCTTTAACTATAAAAAAACATCTCCGCACTGAAAAGTCTTCGTTTTTAATTTTCTTTTTTGCATAAATCTTTATTAAAAACTGAACTTTGATTGCCTGCTGAGCGGGGTTAAAACATTATTTTTAGAAGTTAGAGGTTAGAAATTAGATGTTAGTTTCGGGTGTACAAAATTTTCCCACTTCTAACTTCTAGTTTCTAATATCTAACTTCTTTTTACAACACTTTTTCCAGGATCCTGATATAGATCTCAATTCCTTCCTCAATCTCCTTGATATAGATGTATTCATCCGCTGTGTGGGAGCGCCTGCTGTCTCCGGGACCTATTTTCACCGAGGTACAAGGAATAATGGCCTGATCCGATGATGTAGGCGAACCGTAAGTGGTCCTTCCTATTTCCAGACCTGCCTGCACAAACGGATGGTCCATTTCTATTTTTGAGGAATTCAACCTGAAAGATCTGGCCGTAAGTGTAGATTTCATCTGCCACTGAATGATCTCAAAGGCTTCCTTATTGGAGTATTCATCAGTAACCCTTACATCCAGAGTGAATGTACAGGATTCCGGAACCACATTATGCTGAACACCGGCGTGAATTCCCGACAACGTAACTTTGATTTCTCCTAAATAATCTGAAATCTTAGGAAATCTGAAATTCAGAATACCCTGAAGATCTTCCATACATTTTACAATAGCGTTATCGTCGTTCGGGTGAGCAGCATGGGAAGGAGTTCCTTTCATTTCGCCATCTATGACCAGCAGTCCTTTTTCAGCAATCGCCAGATTCATCTGCGTGGGTTCTCCTACAATGGCGAGTTCTATATTCGGAAGCTGTGGAAACAGAGCTTCAATTCCATCAAATCCTGAAATCTCCTCCTCAGCCGTCAACGCAATAACTAAATTATATTTTAAATCTTCTTTGTCATAAAAATGTAGAAAAACCTGAGCCATAGACACCAGAGAAGCGCCTGCGTCATTACTGCCCAATCCGTACAGCTTTCCATCCTGCTCAACCGGAAGAAACGGATCCAAAGTGTATGCTTTGTTAGGTTTTACCGTATCGTGATGGGTATTGAGTAAAATTGATGGTTTAAATACATCAAAGTTTTTATTGACAGCCCAAATGTTGTTTTTAAAACGCTTTACAGGAATCTGATGTTTTACAAAAAAATTCTCAATTTCCACGGACGTGTTATATTCATCTTTGCTGAATGAAGGGATCGCAATCAGCTTTTTAAGCAATTCAACTGCATTGGCAAGCAATTCTTCCTTATGATAAACAGATTTCAGTTCCTTCATGATGATTTTCTATATGATTTTTTAATTGGGTTTCTTTGATTAAGAACACCTTATCTACATTATTTTTTACAGCACTGAGTGCATTTTCAAGTTTGGGAAGGATCCCTTTATGAAGCTTCCCTTCATCCTTTAAAGCAGAAAATTCTTCCTCCGAGATTGTTTTTATCACAGACTCCGGATTGTCTATATCTTCCAAAACCCCTTCTTTATCAAAGCAATACAACAACTCAACATCATATTTTACAGATAAAGCCTGTGCAATTACCGAGGCAATGGTATCCGCATTGGTATTGAAAAGATTTCCTTTTTTATCATGAGTAATAGCCGAGAATACAGGTATAAGTTGAAGCTTAATTAATTTTGAGATTAATTTTTTGTTGATGCTTTTCTTCTCGATATCGCCTACAAAACCAAAGTCAATTTCTGCATGTTCCCTCTTTTTAGCTTTAATCAGGTTCGCATCCGCTCCCGAAAATCCTATTGCCTTACATTTTTTCTGCTGAAGCTTTGCCACAATATTTTTATTGATACTTCCTGCATACACCATGGCCACAATATCCAGCGTTTCCTTATCCGTAATCCGTCTTCCGTTGATTAATTTCTGTTCAACGCCCAGCTTATCAGCTAAAGTGGTCGCCAGCTTTCCGCCTCCATGAACCAGGATTTTCTTTTCCTTAATTTCAGAAAACTGACCCAAAAACTGATCAAGCAGCTCCGGATCATCGATCAGGGCGCCTCCTATTTTTATGATGTATAATTTTTCTTTCATTTTGGTTGATAGGATTTCATCCTATTGTGGGTTAAATCATTCTTATTGATAGGATTTCATCCTACCCTGGGGTAAATCGTTCCTTTGGAACTCTTTATGGTTTAGGTCATTAAAAAATACGTTCTTACGATTCTTATCCTTGTCAAGGTTTAAAACCTTGACAAGGATTGAAAGGAATTCCAGTTATTTAGCATTCAATTCATCTAAAATTTCGCTGAAGACGGCTTGTGCAGAGAAAATTCTGTTTTTGGCCTGTTGGTAGATGATAGAGTTTTCACCGTCCATTACTTCATCGCTTAATTCTACATTACGGCGGACTGGTAAGCAGTGCATTACTTTTGCCTTATTGGTATTGTCCAGCTTTTCTGCAGTCAGCATCCAGTTTTCTTTTACTTCCGGCATCGCTGCGTATTCATCGAAAGACGACCAGTTTTTTACATAGACAAAATCAGCATCTTTTAACGCTTCATCCTGATCATGAATTACTTTTGTGTCTTTTGTAAATTTTTTATCCAGATCATACCCCTCGGGATTGGTGATCACAAACTCAACGTCCATTTCCTGCATCCATTCCGTGAATGAATTTCCTACTGCCTGAGCAATCGGTTTGATATGTGGAGCCCATGTTAAAACAACTTTTGGTTTACGCTCTTCTTTCCAGTTTTCTGTAATCGTAATGCAGTCCGCCAGGCTTTGCAGCGGGTGTCTTGTTGCCGATTCCAGAGAAATGACAGGTACTTTGGTGTGCTGCTCAAACTGACTCAGAATACTTTCATTGACATCGTCTTCTTTAGACTTCATTCCCGCAAAGCAACGTACAGCAATGATATCACAATATTGATTCAACACTTCTATTGCGTCTTTGATATGCTCAACAGTATCGCCGTTCATTACTGCCCCGTCTGCAAATTCCAGATTCCAGGCTTCCTGAGCTGCATTTAAAGTCAGGACATTCAATCCTAAATTCTGTGCTGCGATCTGGCTGCTTAAACGCGTTCTTAGACTTGAGTTTAAAAATACCAGACCTATGGTTTTTCCTTTTCCTTTTTCTGTTTCGGAGTGGGGATTTTCTTTAATTTGTAAAGCTTTTTTTATAATTTCCTGTAAGTTTTTTACGTCGCTTACAGAGGTGAATTTTTTCATTTGATGAATTTTTTAATTAATGGTGATAATCTTAACCCGTTTTGGGGTTTAAATCTTATCTAAAACTACTTTCAGAGCACCGACAAAAAGATCTGTTTCTTCTTTGCCAATATTAAGAGCCGGAAGGACCCTCAATACACTTTTGTCATTGGAATTTCCTGTAAAAATGTGATGATCGTATAATAGACTTTTCCTCACTTCCGAACAGTCCTGATCCAGCTCTATTCCAATCATTAACCCTTTCCTCCGGATAGATTTGATATGTGGAAAATCCTTAATTTCGTTTTCAATATAATCACCCATTTGCTGAGCATTATCCATAAGCTTTTCCTCCTTCATAACATCCAGAACAGCGATTGCTGCGGCACAAGCCAGGTGATTTCCTCCGAAAGTCGTTCCCAATAATCCATTGCTTGCCTCAAACTTTGGATGAATCAAAACACCTCCGATCGGGAAACCATTCCCCATCCCTTTCGCTGTCGTGATAATATCAGGTTTGATTTCAAATTCCTGATGAGCAAAGAAATATCCGCTCCTTCCATATCCTGACTGAACTTCATCAAGAATCAATACAGCATTATATTTCTCACACAATTCTTTGATTTTGGATAAAAATTCTTCCGTGGGAATCATAATTCCGCCCACGCCCTGAATTCCTTCAATGATAACAGACGAGATCTCACTTCCTTGTCCTTCAAAGATCTCTTCAAGCTGTTTGATGTCATTCCATTCTGATTTGATAAATCTTTCTGAAAAATTGACCGGCGCCACAATTTTAGGGTTATCTGTTACAGAAACCGCGGCAGAAGTTCTTCCATGAAATGAGCCGGAGAAATACAGCACTTTAGTTTTTCCGTTATGGAAAGAAGCCAGTTTTAATGCATTTTCATTTGCTTCAGCCCCTGAGTTGCACAGAAAAAGGTTGTAATCTTCATAGCCTGAAATTCCCCCCAGTTTCTCAGCCAGTTCAGCCTGCAATTCATTCTGAACAGAGTTTGAGTAAAAGGAAATTTTTTCCAGCTGCTCTTTCAGTTTATTCTGATAATGCGGATGATTATGGCCTATGGAAATCACTGCGTGACCGCCATAGAAATCAAGATATTTTTCACCTTTATCGTCCCAAAGGAATGAGCCCTGGGCTTTTACAGGATTTATGTTGAATAATGGATATACGTTGAATAAATTCATGTCTTGTTATAAATGATAATTGATAAATGATGAATGATAGTTCAGGGATTCGGGTTGCGAGATTCGGGATTTGAACCATCGGGTTAAAAATTCACAATTGACTTATTGACCATTCACTTTACTGGCCATTCACATTTTAAAATGCTACCGGTTTTAAGTTCAGTCCCAGGTTTTCTTCCCAGCCCATGGCTATATTCATGTTCTGTACAGCCTGTCCGGAAGCTCCTTTCAGCAGATTGTCAATCGCTGAGTGAATAACGGCTACATTTCCACTCTGTTCTATATGAATCACACAGCGATTCGTGTTGACAACCTGTTTCATGTCAATTGCACTTTCACTCACTTTTATAAAAGATTGATCTGCATAAAAATCTTTATACAACCGACTGATATCTGAAAAAATTAAATCCGTTTTTATTGTAGAACTTGTAAAAATTCCTCTTGCAAAATCTCCTCTCCATGGTACGAAATTCAAGCTTACCTCTTTTTTGTTGGCAGAAACCAATTGCTGCAAAACTTCTTCTACATGCTGGTGCGTCAGGGTTTTGTATGCTGAAATATTATCATTTCTCCATGTGAAATGAGTGGTAGACTGCAAAGACTGCCCCGCTCCTGTGGATCCCGTAATTCCGGTTGTATACACTTCACTCAGTAAGCCTCTTTCCGCCAATGGCAGCAAGGCCAATTGAATAGCCGTAGCAAAACATCCCGGATTGGCAATGCTTTTTGAACCCAGCAGATCTTTTTTATTGATCTCAGGAAGTCCATAGATAAAATTTCTGTTTCCAAAATAATTCTCCAAACGGAAATCATTGCCCAGATCAATGACTATGGTATCATCATGAACAGGATTCTGAGTTAACCAATTCCGGCTTTCCTTATGAGGCAGACACAGAAAAAGAATATCCACTTCTTCCGGTGTAGCCGTTAAAACCTGCTCACAAACGGCCGTTAAATCCGGGTACAAATCTGAAATTTTTGTCCCCGAATTGGAACGGCTATATAAAAAACTCAATGTCACATTGGGATGAAAAGCCAGCAGACGGACCAATTCGCTTCCGGTGTAGCCGTTGGCGCCTACAATTCCTACTTTTTTCATATTTTTAATGATATGATGATGTTGATAATTGATAGGATTTTATCCTATCCTTCGGTAAATTGTTTCTATTGATAGGACTGCATCCTATCCTGGGGTAAATCGTTCCGTTGGAACTCTTTATTTTTTATTTTGAATTGATCTGGTGGTAGATGTTCAGAGAGTTGCTTACAATTTTTGTATATCCTTTTACATCGTCTCCTGTCCAGGCTCTGTTGGCTTCACCGTAGCTTCCAAATTTATCCGACATCAGATCGTGGGCAGATTCAATTCCGTTTAAAACAAACCTGTACGGATAAAGGGTTACAAATACCTTTCCGGTTACTGTTTTCTGGGAATCCTGTAAGAAAGATTCAATATTTCTCATCACAGGATCAAGGAAAAGAGCTTCATGAAGCCAGTTTCCATACCAGTCGGAAAGCTGGGACTTCATCATCTGCTGATATTTTGAAAGGGTATGTTTCTCCAGTAAATGGTGCGATTTGATAATCACTGAAGCAGCGGCAGCCTCAAATCCAACTCTTCCTTTAATCCCAACAATCGTATCTCCAACGTGGATATCACGGCCTATTCCATAAGCAGAAGCCAGTTCTTCAATTTTTTGAATCGCATACACGGAATGTTCAAAGCTTTCGCCGTTTACAGCGATAATCTCTCCGTTTTTAAACTCAATTTCCAGTTCTGAAGGCTGATTTTCTTTAACCTGAGACGGAAAAGCCTCTTCAGGAAGAGAATTTCTTGATGTCAATGTTTCTTTTCCACCTACAGAAGTTCCCCAAAGTCCTTTGTTGACAGAATACTGGGCTTTATGGAATTCCATTTCATACCCATGGCTTTTCAGAAATTCAATTTCTTCCTCACGGGACAAGCTCATATCGCGGATAGGTGTGATAATTTCCACTTCCGGACACATCACCTGAAAAATCAAATCGAAACGGACCTGATCGTTACCAGCTCCCGTACTTCCATGGGCAATGGCATCAGCACCGGTCTCAATCGCGTATTTTGCAATTTCCTGCGCCTGAACTGTACGTTCTGCACTCACAGATAAAGGATAGGTATTATTTTTCAGCACATTTCCGAAAATCAGATACTTTACACATGAATTGTAGTAATCTTCCTGAGCATCTACGCACCTGTACCCTTTTACTCCAAGATTAAAGGCTTTTTTCTCCAGTTCTTTTTCTTCTTCTTTTGAAAAACCTCCGGTATTTACGGTTACTGCATACACATCATATCCAAGTGTCTCGCTAAGATATTTGGCGCAGTAAGAGGTGTCCAAACCTCCGCTAAATGCTAAGATTACTTTCTTTTTCTCCATTGTACTCATCAATTTCGGACTGCTGAATTTCAGTCCCGTTTACTTTATTATTATTTTCAGGAACGAAAAGCATGGCTGTACACAGACAGTTTTTACGTTCCTTTTTCATTAAAATTTCATAATTCACGCAGTTCTTACACCCGCTCCAAAACTCTTCATCCTGAGTAAGTTCTGAATAAATTACCGGTTTATATCCAAGATCACTATTGATCTTCATCACCGCAAGTCCTGTGGTTAATCCAAATACTTTTGCATCCGGATATTTCTCTCTGGATAACTGGAACACTTTATTCTTGATCAAAGTGGCTACGCCTCTGTTCCTGTAGTTTGGAGACACAATAAGTCCGGAATTGGCTACAAACTGACCATGCGACCAGGTCTCTATATAACAGAATCCCACCCATTCCCCGTTTTCAGTGGCTACCACAGCATTGCCTTCTGAAATCTTTTTCGTTAAATATTCGATGGAACGTTTTGCGATCCCCGTTCCTCTACGCTGTGCAGAATCATACATTTCCTGCTGTATTTCACCCACATATGTTAAATGTTCGCATGAGGAAATTTCTATTTCCATTTATTTATCTGAATTTTTTGGCAAATTTAAAGCATAATAACTTTAAAAACCAAATAAAAAAGATAAAATTTTTGTTTTAATAAAATAAACAGGTAATTTTATCTTTAACGGCAAATTTAATTTTGCTAAATTATTATATATTTGCTAAAAAGATATAGTCATGGAAAATAAGTGCCCAAAATGCAGCGGATCTGAGATTGTAAAAAGCGGTGTCATTAATGAAAAGCAGCGTTTTCTCTGCAAAGACTGCAAATATTATTTCACCGTAAAAAAAATGGGAAAACAGATCGATGATTATTACGTCACCAAAGCTCTCCAGCTCTATCTTGAAGGTTTAAGCTATCGCGAAATCGAACGGATTATCGGGGTTTCCCATGTAACGATCAGCTCCTGGATCAAGAAGTATAACATCACAAGACCACCCCACTCAGAGTTCCATCCGGTGTATAAAATTTTAAAACAGAATGAACTGACCGAGTATATTTCCAAAGAGGAAAACCTTAAAAATTCTGGGCTTATTATTACGCAGTTTGCGGATAAGTATATGCTGATTAAGTGGGAGAGGTTTAAGAAGTAGAGAAGATTTAAGAATAAAGATGCAAGACATCAGATTTCAGACATCAGACGTCAGACTGAAGACTTTGAGATTTGTGAAATGTCAATTGTGAATCTTGCTTTGCAAGTGAATGTATACCGAGCTGATAAACTCTAACTCTAAACCAACAACAAGCAACTGACAACCAGCAACACACTTACTCTCCAATCTCGAAAACACGAACCCCGCAACAAACAACAAGCAACAAGCAACCATAAAAACTAAAAACTATACCATTACCACTAATATATATTAAATTTTCGTAAACAAATTATTAATTACAATTTGGCTTTCACAAAAAACAACGCCAAAAATTGATAATTTATGAAGAAATTACTTTCATTTATTGGATTAGCCCTAATAAGCAGTTCTTTATATTCACAGGGTTCTCCTGATTACGGAGGCGGACTAAAATTAAACCTCAACCCTGAAGGAGATAAATTTGTCAGATTTATTTTATGGGACCAGTTCTGGCTCAGAAATACGGAAATGAATCCCGGAAGTATGGTCGCGAATGAAGCTACTGATAATTCCTGGAGTCTGGGAAACAGAAGATTACGCGCCTTAGCCTATGCACAGATTTCCAAAAGATACATGATTCTTCTTCATTTTGGAATCAACAATCAGACTTTCATTAACGGCGGAGCTACAGGAACCACAGGAACAGGAGGTTACGGAAACGGCAAGAAAACCCAGCTCTTTTTCCATGATGCATGGAATGAGTATGCAGTTATTTTACCTGGAGAAGCCGGAAAATTCAGTTTATCTTTAGGCGCAGGGCTTCATTATTATATGGGACTTTCCCGTATGACGATGGCTTCTACCCTGAATTTCCTTACTGTAGACTCTCCTATTTTCTCATGGCCTTTAATTGACAACTCGGATCAGTTTGCAAGACAGCTAGGGATGTTTGCTAAAGGAAAATATGGTAAGCTGGAATACCGTTTCAGTTTAAACAAGCCTTTTGCAACCGATCTGGTTCCGGTAAACGTTACTGATCCTGCCAGGGCTGCTGCTGTAGACAATAATGGAAACCCAAGCTTTTCAAAAGCCGGATATGTTGAGTACCAGTTTCTTGATGATGAGTCCAATACACTTCCTTTCAAAGTGGGTTCTTATCTGGGAACAAAGAAGGTTTTCAATGTAGGGGCAGGTTTTTATCATCAGGCAGACGGAACAAGAACTTCGGTGAATTCCAATATAGAAAAACATGATATTACACTATTGGCGGTAGATGCTTTTGCAGATATTCCATTAGGGAATGCGAAAAATAAAATGGCGGTTTCTGCATACGCCGGATATTTTAATTACAATTTCGGTCCTAATTATCTGAGAAACCTCGGAACGATGAACATTGCAGCATCGGATCCTAATTTTACAGGAAATAAAGCCATCGCAGGACCAGGAAATTTACAGCCTATGATCGGAACCGGCAACGTGATCTATGCACAGGCCGGATTACTCCTTCCCAGCCAGGCAGAGAAACCGAAGATCAGGATACAGCCTTTTGCGGCATACACTCATAAAAATTTTGAAGCGCTTGACAAATCGTCATCCCAGTTCGATATAGGAGCTAACTGGTTTCTGGACGGTCATCACGCAAAGATCACGACTCAGTATTCCACAAGACCGGTGTATACCAATCCTACGGAAAGCCCTTCTTCAAAAGGGGAATTTATTGTACAGTTCCAGATTTATCTATAAAATTTTAAACCATTAAGAAAAATGAAGACAGTAAGATAAGTTAAGCTCCATCGAAGATGGATAAAGCATTTTACTTAAAGCTTTAGCTGTAATCTTAATATTCTTAACCACTCAAAAAAAACTTAATGGTGAAAAAATAATTTCAAGCCAACAACTTCGGATGAATTTAATATCTTAATCCATTAACATCAAAATCAATCAACATGAGCGAAAATCACCACGAAAACTACGAGAATATGACCGACCGGCAGAAAAACCGCACCATCTGGAGCGTGATCACTGCCTCATCTCTCGGTACTCTGATAGAATGGTATGACTTTTATATTTTCGGAAGCTTAGCCATTGTTTTAGCGACCAAATTTTTTCCCGCAGATAATCCTACCGCAGCCTTTTTATCTACACTGGCTACTTTCGCCGCAGGATTTGTGGTAAGACCTTTCGGAGCCTTATTTTTCGGGAGACTGGGCGATATTATTGGAAGAAAATATACATTCCTTGTTACTTTGCTGATCATGGGATTCTCCACGTTCCTGATCGGATGTATTCCCGGATATGAAACCATTGGATTCATGGCGCCGGTTTTAGTTTTAATCTTAAGACTTTTACAAGGTTTGGCATTGGGAGGAGAATACGGAGGTGCTGCAACCTATGTTGCAGAATACGCACAACCTCACAGAAGAGGATATTGGACTTCATGGATTCAAACCACTGCAACCGCAGGACTTTTCATTTCACTAATCGTGATTTTAATTACTAAAAACACATTATCTGCAGCAGAATTTGATTCCTGGGGATGGAGGGTTCCGTTCTGGATTTCCATTTTAATGGTGGGTGTTTCGTATTTCATCAGAAAAAACATGAAAGAATCTCCGCTTTTTGCCAAGGCTAAAAGTGAAGGAAAAACCTCTAAAAATCCTTTGAAAGAAAGTTTCGGAAATAAATTTAATTTCAAATTCGTCTTATTAGCACTATTCGGGGCTGCAATGGGTCAGGGTGTTATCTGGTATACCGGACAATTCTACGCTATGAGTTTCCTTCAGAAAGTAATGAATATAGATTCGATGCAGGTGGATTATCTAATGGCTACTGCCCTGTTAATGGGAACCCCGTTCTTTGTTTTTTTCGGCTGGCTTTCAGATAAAATCGGACGAAAAGCAATTATGATGGCCGGTATGCTGGTTGCTATTTTAGCCTACAGACCTATTTACGACAGCATGTACAAAAGTGTCAACATAGAAGCTAAAACCGTTGCCAATAATGGCATCAAGGAGACAAGAACCGCCGCCATTCACAAAGATATTGCATCGGACAGCTTAATTACATTTCATAAAGAAACGACGTTTACAGACGGAACCTTTATTAAAAAGGACAGCATCGTACACTGGTCTGCAGCCGGCCCTGTCATGAAAGACGGAAAAGCAGAAGAACCAAAAATTACAAAATCGATTACACTGAATAACGATACAAGATGGTACCTGGTGTTTCTGGTCTTCATTCAGGTGATATTTGTAACCATGGTTTACGGTCCTATTGCTGCTTTCCTTGTGGAAATGTTCCCGGTAAGAATCCGCTACACCTCAATGTCGCTGCCATATCATATCGGAAACGGGGTATTTGGGGGACTTCTTCCGGCGGTTGCCACTTATCTGGTGACTCAGGGAAAAGATGCAGGACATCCAACGTGGTATCTGGAAGGACTTTGGTACCCGATCGGGGTTGCCACGGTCTGTTTAATCATCGGATTGTTTTATCTTAAAAATAAGAATAATAATATTCATGATTAGACACAGAATCACTTAATTTTTTACTAATTTTAAAACTACTAAAATGAACGGACTAAAAAAAATATTAGGCATACTCTGGATTGCAGTGGCACTGGTGGTGGGCTATTTCGGAACTACGGTTTTAGGAATTCCAAAGATCACTTCAGGCAAGCAGGAAGATCTGGTATTCGGGATCATCATCTTATTTGTGCTGATGCCGATTATCTCAGGCGGAATGGCCATTTTCGGATACTATTCGCTGATAGGAGAATATTCGGACGATAAGATTTAAGTTTATAAACGATTAATGATAATTGATGGGTGATAGTTACTCATCAATTATCTTTTATCAATCATCATTTATGAAAAAAAGACACGAACAAAAACTGATTATCCTGAGCATCGGACTGATGATGGCTTTCAGCATCCCTATTTCACTGCTATTCAACAGTGAAAAAGATGTTTTCGGCTACCCGATGATCCTGATCTATCTGTTCGCCGTCTGGATGATCTCTATCATTATTTCTTTTGTAATCGTAAAAAAGTATGATGAGTAGTTTCGCGTTATTTGTTGTCGTTCTGCTGTATCTGGCCCTTTTGTTCCTGGTTGCCCACCTGGCAGAAAAGAAGAGGAGCAAACGGTGGATCAACAATCCTTACATTTATGCATTGTCTCTGGCGGTCTACTGTACAGCCTGGACTTATTACGGAAGCATTGGTGTTGCGGCCACAAGCGGACTGAACTATCTTCCCATTTACATCGGGCCTATCATGATTATCCCGGCCTGGATCTATATCAACACAAGGATTGTAAGGATTTCAAGGATTAACAAAATCAGCAGTCTGGCGGATTTTATTTCTTTAAGATACGGAAACAGCAGAAGTTTCAGTGCTATGATCACGATTGTCTGTTTACTGGCTATCGTTCCTTATATCGGGCTTCAAATCAAAGCGATTTCTGAGACTTTTCATCTGGTTACCGAAACGCCCATGTCTCAAAATATACTGACGGACAATGCAACGTTCGTGGTTGTTTTAATTGCTTTATTTTCATCCTATTACGGCACAAGATACGTAGATGCTTCGGAAAAACGTCTGGGAATTATTTCAGCGATTGCTTTGGAGAGTTTTTTAAAGCTGTTCTTCATCATCATTCTGGGAATATTCGTCATTTATTTTGTTTTCGACGGATTTTCGGATATTTATGAAAAGGCGAGCAAATTTGAAGATTTTAAACAAAAAAATACATTCAACGGAATTGAAGGTGCCATGAACTGGATGGTTCTATGTATGATTTCAGCCACAGCGATCTGTATTCTGCCGAGACAGTTCCATACAGCCATTATCGAGAATCGTCAGGAGAAGCACATCAGAACAGCGATCTGGTTTTTTCCGCTGTACTTACTGATCTTCACCATATTTATCTTCCCGATTGCATGGGGCGGAAGGCTTATTTTTGACGGTCAGAATGTGAATCCGGAGTTCTACTCTATCCTGATTCCGCAGCATTTTGGCAATACTTTAATTACGGTTTTTGTATTTCTTGGCGGCCTGAGCTCATGCATTTCCATGGTTATTATTTCCGCCATTACCCTATCCATCATGCTTTCCAACAACCTCATCATTCCTTACGGTTTACTGGGGAAATTCAAGTCCGACAACGAGGTTCAGAATACTAGAAACATCACGAATATCAGGAAATTCAGCATCTTCGCCCTGATCATCATGGCTTTTGTTTTCTATAAATATTTCATCCTGAAAACGTCGCTGGATTCCGTAGGACTGATCTCTTTTGTTGTCATTGCGCAGCTGGCTCCTTCCTTTTTCGGGGCTATTTTCTGGAGAAGAGGCAGTTATAAAGGTGCTGTAGCAGGACTTCTCGCGGGACTGGCGATCTGCTATTTCGGGCTGATTATTCCGCAGTATTATTTCTCTTACAATCAGGAATTCAAAGGAGTGATCCGGGAAATGTATGATGCTTTTGCGTTTTTCAACATCCCTTTTCTGAGCAGAATATCCCAGATTTTTTTCTGGTCTATTTTTGTGAATACAACCCTGTTTGCCATTATTTCTGTGAGTGTGAAAGGAAATTACAGGGAAAGAAATTTCGCAGAACTGTATGTTGACATCGACAAATACATTCAAAACCACGAAAATGCTTTTATCTGGCGCGGAACCGCTTATATTTCTGACATTAAGAATATTCTTGAAAGATTTCTGGGCAAAAACAAAACGGAACAGGCCTTAAGAATCTTTAATTTAAAATATAATATTGATTCTAAAACCGAAACAGCGGATTCAAGGTTCATCAAGTTCTCGGAAAACCTTCTGGCGGGAAGAATCGGAACGGCATCAGCAAAAATATTGATTGAAGGCGTGACGAAGGAGGATAAAATATCTTTAAAGGAAGTTTTAAATATTCTGGAGGAATCTAAAGAAAATATTACACTCAATAAAAAATTAACGGAACAGTCTGAGGAATTACAAAAGCTTTCTGATGATCTCAGAACAGCGAATGAAAACCTGATTGTCAAAGACCGTCAGAAAGACGATTTCCTTGATTCCGTTGCCCATGAATTGAGAACCCCGATCACCGCCATCCGTTCTGCGGGAGAAATTCTGGCAGACGATGATGATATTCCAACGGATATTAAACAGGAATTTTTAAACAATATCATCACGGAATCTGACAGATTGAGCGAGATCATCAATGACATTCTTTATCTTGACAAGCTGGAACACGGGGAAATTGCTTTAAATATCGGTGAGAACAACATTTTGGAAACCTTCAAAAAAGCGTTAAATCCATTGCTCCATCTGATTCAGCAGAAAAGCATTCATTTAAGTGAAGTGAATTTGTTGAACAGAACATTATTTGACTATGATGAAGCAAGAATGATCCAATTGTTTCAGAATATCCTCGGAAATGCTTTAAAATTCACCGATGATCAGGGAACCATACAAACCAAACTGTCTGATAAGGAAGATCAACTGACCATCTCCATTTTCAATACCGGAAGACACATTCCTGAAGAAGATCTGGAAATGATTTTTGATAAGTTTTACCAATCCAAAAACCAGAATATTTTAAAACCTACAGGGAGCGGACTCGGACTGGCTATTTCCAGAAAGATCGTACAGGCGCACAGCGGGACCATACACGCGGAAAACAGCGGCCTGGGCGTCACTTTTACGATACGCATACCTTACAACATACTACAAAAGATTATAAATGAAGTTGAACAAAACCAATAACCATCTATGAGAAAGATCATTATTGCCGATGACGAACACAAAATATTAATGTCGCTGGAATACAGCTTTAAGAAAAACGGCTACGACGTTTACATTGCCAGAGACGGAACAGAAGTTCTGGACTTCCTGAAAACCATGGTTCCTGATGTAATTCTTCTGGATATCATGATGCCGAATCTGGATGGATATAGCACCCTGGAGGCCATCAAAGAAGATGAAAGACTCAAAGAGACAAAAGTCATCTTCCTGAGCGCAAAAAACAACCCGAAAGACATTGAAAAAGGATTAAAAATGGGCGCTGATGCGTATGTAACGAAGCCGTATTCCATTAAAAAGCTGATGCAGCAGATTGAGGAGATGTTTGGGTAGGAGATTTCAGATTTTAGACATCAGATTCCAAATATCAGACTCCAGACTTACAACCGGAGTGTTGAATTAAAGCTAAAAACTGTGTGGACATCCTTGGCAAGGTTTAAAACCTTGCCAAGGATAGGAAAATTCAGACTTACCACTGAAAATACCGGATAGTAGATTAAAAACAAGACTCAGTCATTGCGAGCAAAGCGAAGCAATCTCTTAATGTACTTAACTTCTAAATGAATCTTAATCTTTTTAAAACCATTAAGATTTTATTTAAGTGGTTTAGACTATTAAGTTTCAGCATTGCTTTTAAGGGATTACAGACCTTCCGCAAAAACAAAACATGAAACACAAAAATTAATATGGACGCAGATATTTTATTTAAACAAAGCATAGAAGACAAAGAAAACTTCTGGAAAGAACAGGCCGGAGAAATCCGGTGGTTTGAATTTCCCGGACAGATTCTTTCCAAAGATAAAAATGAGTATGCACAATGGTTCTCCGACGGAAAACTCAATATGTGCTATTTGTGCATCGACAGGCATATTGAAGACGGTTTTGGAGACGAGACCGCCATTATTTATGACTCTCCGGTAACCCATCAGAAAAGGGCCTATACTTTTAATCAGGCTCAGGAGGAAATTTCAAAATTTGCCGGAGGACTTGCCTCCTTAGGTTTACAAAAAGGCGACACTGCTGTGATCTATATGCCGATGATCCCGCAGACGCTTTTCGCAATGCTGGCCTGCGCAAGAATCGGAGTGATTCACAATGTGGTTTTCGGAGGTTTTGCTCCGCATGAGCTGGTGGTAAGAATCGACGACTGCAAGCCAAAAGCTTTAATCACCGCAACCGCAGGTGTGGAAATCGCAAAGAGAATTCCTTATCTGCCGCTTGTAGAAAAAGCCATTGAACTGGCACAGGATAAGGTTGATAACATCATTGTTTACAACAGAAAACTGGTAGACAATCAACATGAAATGTTTGACGGCCTGATCGATTATGAAGAACTGGTTCAAAAATCAGCGCCCGCAGACTGTGTTTCCGTAGAATCAACTCATCCGCTGTATCTGCTTTACACTTCCGGAACTACCGGAAAACCCAAAGGCATTGTACGGGATACGGGAGGATACGCGACTGCTTTAAAGTTTTCCATGAAATACATTTACGGAGTAGAACCCGGAGAAACCTATTGGGCAGCCTCGGATTTTGGATGGGCAGTCGGACACAGCTTCAGTGTTTACGGACCGCTTATCAACCGGAATACAACAATTATTTTTGAAGGAAAACCCATTATGACACCGGACGCAGGAACTTTCTGGAGAATTATTTCAGAATATAAAGTTTCTGTGATGTTTACCGCTCCTACCGCCATCAGAGCGATTAAAAAAGAAGATCCAAACGGAGAACTGGTTAAAAAATACGATCTGTCTCATTTCAAGAAACAGTTTCTGGCAGGGGAAAGATGTGATGTAGCCACTTTGGACTGGTTTGCAGAACACATCGGAGTTCCTGCTATTGATCACTGGTGGCAGACCGAGTCCGGATGGCCCATGCTGGGACTGATGACTTTTAACGAGGATTACAAAATTAAAAGAGCTTCTGCCGGAAAACCCATTCCGGGATATGACATCAAGATCTTTGATGAGAACGGATATGAACTTGACGCGCATCAGGAAGGTTATTTAATCATCAAACTTCCACTTCCCCCCGGAGCGCTTTTGGGCATCTGGAATGATAATGAACGTTTCCAGAGCAGCTATCTTTCGCAGTATAAAGGTTATTATTTCTCGGGAGACGGCGCTATTCGCGATGAAGACGGCTATATTTTCATAACCGGAAGGGTTGATGATGTTATTAACGTTGCCGGACACCGGCTTTCTACCTCGGAAATGGAGGAAATTGTATCTTCCCACCCCGATGTTGCAGAATGTGCCGTTGTAGGAATTGATGATGAGCTTAAAGGCCAGGTTCCTTTTGCTGCGGTTGTCTTAAAAAATGGCTCGGCAATTACTGAAGAAGATATTGAAAAAGATATTATCAGAATGGTCCGGGAGAAGATTGGTGCCGTAGCTTTTTTAAAGAATGCAATGGTTGTCAAACGCTTACCGAAAACCAGGTCCGGAAAAATCCTGAGAAAGCTGATCAGAACACTGCTGGATGGAAAGGATTTCCAGATTCCGTCTACGATAGATGATGAAAAAATCATTGAAGAAATTCAGGAAAAAATTGATGAATACAGGGCTTAAGCCATAAATTAAACATATATTTAATATTAATAAAATTCAAATTTCAAAAACGAAGGGATATGAGAAATTACTTAATTGAAGATCTGCCGCATTATTTTGAAGAGTATAAAAAGTCTATCAAAAATCCTAAAAAATTCTGGGACAAGATAGCCGACCAAAATTTTGTATGGTACCAAAGATGGAGCAAGGTGGTTAAGTATGACATGAATGAAGCCAAAATCACATGGTTCAAAAATGCGAAGTTAAATATTACCAAAAACTGCATCGACAGACATTTGGCCGTAAGAGGTGAAAAAACAGCAATCATCTGGGAACCCAACGACCCTAAAGAAGAAGCACAGCATATTTCCTACAACGAACTTTACAACCGGGTGAATAAAACAGCCAATGTTTTGCGCGAAATGGGAATTGAAAAAGGCGACAGGGTCTGCATCTACCTTCCGATGATTCCTGAACTGGCTGTAACAATGCTGGCCTGCGCGAAATTAGGCGCTGTACATTCCGTTATTTTTGCCGGATTTTCTGCTTCTGCCGTTGCTTCAAGGGTAAATGACTGTGGTGCTAAAATGGTCATCACATCAGACGGAAGTTACAGAGGAAACAAAGTTCTGGATCTGAAAAGTATCGTGGATGAAGCTTTGGAAAAAACACCCACCGTAGAATCTGTCCTGGTAGTGAAAAGAACGCACAACGAGATCAAGATGAAAGAAGGCAGAGACCACTGGCTGGCTGAGCTTTACGAAAAAGCATCTGCCGATTTTGTCACAGTCATTATGGATGCCGAAGATCCGCTTTTCATTCTGTACACGTCCGGTTCTACAGGAAAACCTAAAGGAATGCTTCACACTTCCGCCGGTTACATGGTGTACACTGCCTATACGTTCAAAAATGTATTTAATTATAAAGAAAATGATATTTACTGGTGTACCGCAGACATCGGATGGATCACAGGACATTCCTACATTTTGTACGGACCGCTTCTGAACGGAGCAACCACCGTTATTTTTGAAGGCGTACCTACCTATCCTGAACCGGACCGTTTCTGGGAAGTAATTGAAAAACATAAAATCACCCAGTTCTACACCGCTCCTACCGCCATCCGCTCATTAGCCAAAGAAAGCTCAGAATGGGTAGACAAACATGACCTGAGCACTTTGAAAGTGATTGGTTCTGTAGGTGAACCCATCAACGAAGAAGCATGGCACTGGTTCAATGACCATGTCGGAAAGAAAAAATGTCCGGTAGTAGATACCTGGTGGCAGACGGAAACAGGAGGAATTATGATCTCCCCGCTTCCATTTGTGACTCCAACCAAACCTACCTACGCTACGCTTCCACTCCCGGGAATCCAACCTGTGCTGATGGATGATAAACGCAATGAAATCACCGGAAATCAGGTGACAGGAAACCTCTGCATCCGTTTTCCATGGCCGGGCATCGCAAGAACGATCTGGGGCGACCATCAAAGATACAAGGAAACCTATTTCAGTGCTTTCCCTGGAAAATATTTCACTGGTGACGGTGCATTGAGGGATGAAGTGGGATATTACAGAATTACAGGCCGTGTGGATGATGTGATCATTGTTTCCGGACATAATTTAGGAACAGCTCCAATTGAAGACAGTATCAATGAGCATCCGGCGGTTGCAGAATCTGCTATCGTAGGTTACCCTCACGACATCAAAGGAAATGCTTTATACGGCTTTGTGATCTTAAAAGAAACCGGAGAAGGCCGTGACAAGGAAAACCTTAAGAAAGAGATCAACCAGCTTATTGCAGACCAGATAGGGCCAATTGCCAAGCTGGATAAGATACAGTTTGTTTCCGGACTTCCTAAGACACGTTCCGGGAAGATTATGCGTAGAATCTTAAGAAAAATTGCGGAAGGAGACTTTAGTAATTTCGGAGATATTTCTACCTTATTGAATCCTGAAATTGTGGAGGAAATTAAAAATGAAAGGATATAATTAAATTTCAAATAACATATTGTGGAACGGGCTTTAGCCCGTTTTTTTTGTAAAATAAAAAGAAATAAAAACACATTTGTGATTCCGAGAACCTCAGATCATTTACCGAACCACTAAACCCGACAAATATATTCAATAGGAATGGGCTTTAGCCCATTTTAAATATTAAACGTTAAACATTGAACCATTAAGTTGAATGAAGGGATTAAGAATAATTAAGGGAAAATTTAAAGATTTTTTAAGCAGTACATATTAAAGCAAAGCTCAATCTTAATATTCTTAAAACCTTAAACAACCTTAACGGTTCATTTTTATCTTTTCTCTTTTTTTAACCACAGATGGCTCAGATAAACACAGATGATTGAGCATATGCATTCCTGTATTAAAAAAAAACGAGTACCACAAAAATCTTTGATTTTTTAAAAACTTAAGTATTCTATTTAAATTTAACTAAAGTGTAAAAAACTTTTACCCCTTTTGTGCTTAAATTAAAATTCGATTTGATTTTGTTTAGAACTTACATTTTGAGCATTGATAAAATTAAACACACGTTCAATAGACATTCTCATATATTTTAACATTATATTATAGATAAAATATTAATTGCTAAATTTTATTAAATATTTATTAACGATATTAAAAAATATTTATTATCTTTAAGTACAATTTAAAAACTATTGCTTATGTCAAATATATTAGCTGGATTATTTGCACATCACAGCGATTACAAAAAGCTTGAAGCCGATCTGGAAAATTCAGGATTTGAAAATTCAGATTACATAGTATATCTAAAAAACGGCTCTGATACCTCTCAGTACCTCGCGAGTGTTGCGGTAAAAGATAATAACCAAACTGATGGTGCCCGGAATATTTTCAGCCAAAATTCAGTACTGAAGACCTATCTATTTGAGAATATGGGTATTGAACATGCAAACTACGATAATATCAAAAGATTTATCGATGCCAGAAACAGAGCCGAAATCCATAACAGCCCCGATGTGAAAATAAAGGCATCAAGCAGCGGCATGGATTCAGAAGTGAAATTCTGATAAAAACATAAAACCTAATAACCGGGAATCCGCAGAGCGTTCTGCGGATTTTTTATGTTTGAAAAGTTTAAAAATTTTCGTATTTTCGTTTAATTATAGGCATTAGCACAAATGAGTTACGATTTAGAACAGGAAAATAAAGAGATCCTTGCCCGCTATAAGGATCTGATTTCGAATACATACAGAACACTGGATGAGGAAAACAACAAGCTTATCCGAAAGGCATTTGATATCGCATTGGATGCCCACAAGGATCAAAGGAGAAAATCCGGAGAGCCTTACATCTACCACCCTATTGCGGTAGCCAAAATTGTAGCCACAGAGATTGGTCTGGGAGCTACTTCCATTGCCTGTGCTTTGCTGCATGACGTAGTAGAGGATTCCGACTACACTTATGAAGATCTGAAAAAGATTTTTGGAGAGAAGATCGCCAATATTGTGAACGGGCTCACAAAGATCTCCATCATGAATCATCAGAACATTTCTGTACAGTCTGAAAACTACAGAAAACTGCTGTTAACGCTGTCGGAAGATTTCAGGGTAATCCTGATCAAAATTGCCGACCGCCTTCACAATATGCGGACCCTTGAAAGCATGGCTCCGGACAAGCAGAAGAAGATCGCTTCGGAAACGGTTTATATTTATGCTCCCATGGCGCACCGTCTGGGGCTTTACAATATCAAATCTGAGCTTGAAGATCTTTCATTAAAATACAACAATCCTGAAGTTTACAATGAAATCACGGAGAAACTGGAATCTGCCAAAGAAAACCGTGAAAGATATATTGAAGAATTCAAAACGGAAGTTTCAGAAAGATTAAAAGAAGAAGGTTTAAATTTTAACATCAAAGGCCGCGCAAAAGCCATTTCCTCCATTTACAGAAAAATGCTGAAGCAGGGCGTTTCTTTTGAGGAAGTCTTTGACAATTACGCCATCAGGATTATTTACAAATCGGATGCGAAAAATGAAAAATTCCTGGCCTGGAAGATCTACTCTATTGTAACGGACGTTTATCACAGTAATCCTTCAAGAATGAGAGACTGGATCACGCAGCCCCGTTCTACCGGGTACGAAAGTCTCCATTTAACCGTTCTGGGACCGGACAGAAAATGGATTGAAGTACAGATCCGTTCGGAAAGGATGAATGAAATTGCAGAAAAAGGCGTTGCCGCCCACTATAAATACAAAGAAGGCTACAAGCAAAGCTCTGAGGACCGTAATTTTGAAAGATGGGTAACGGAGATCCGGGAAGTGCTTGAACAGCAGCAAAACCTTTCTACGTCTGAACTTTTAGATAATATTAAACTTAATTTATATTCCAAAGAAGTTTTTGTATTTACTCCAAAAGGGGAAATTAAGATCCTTCCAACCAATGCCACCGCCCTGGATTTCGCTTTTTCCGTTCACTCGGATCTGGGAATGAAATGTCTTGGAGCCAAGATCAACGGCAAGCTGGTCCCTATCTCTTATGTTCTTCAAAACGGAGATCAGATTGATATTTTATCTTCTCAGAATCAGAAACCCAAATCGGACTGGCTGGAATTTGTAGTGACTTCCAAAGCCAAATCCAAGATCAAAAGTTATCTGAATTCCCAGAAAAACCAGCTGGTAGAAGATGGCAAGGAAATCCTTCAGAGAAAACTGCGTCACGCGAAGATCAATTTTAATGACGAAGAAGTAAATAAACTTCAGAAGTTTTTCAATTTAAAAACATCACAGGAACTGTTCCTTAAATTCCAGAGTAACGAACTGGATGTCAGCAGCCTGAGAAAATATATTGAAAGCAAGAACGTATTCAACAATCTGCTTTCCAGGTTCAGAAAATCACCTTCGAAAAATACTCATTTTGAAGAGCCGAAGGAGCAGAATCTGGATATGATTATTTTCGGGAAAGATGAAGAAAAACTGAATTACAGCTACGCAAAATGCTGTACGGTGATTCCCGGTGATAAAATTTTCGGATTCATTACCATTTCAGACGGAATCAAGGTGCACAGCGACAACTGCCCGAATGCCATCAACCTGAGAGCCCAATACGACTACCGTGTCATTCCTGCCAAGTGGGTGAACGCGGAAAGCTTTAAAAACAGAGTGAAGATTGAAATTGAAGGTCTTGACAGAATGGGAATGATCAACGATATCACCACTGTGATCAGCGGAAGTATGGGAATGGATATGAAAAGTATGTCCATAGAATCCAACAACGGCGTTTTTATGGGCAGCATCAATCTTGAAGTTAAAAATAAAGGTCAGCTTGAGGAAACATTTAAAAAACTTAAAGACATTGACGGAGTTTCAAGAGTGAGACGGCTACAATCATAAACATGAATTTATCTCTATATTTTAAAAAATTTTTCAGCAGTAACCAGGCATCAGGAATTATACTTATTTTCTGCGTGCTTGTTTCATTATTAATCGCAAATTCTTCTGCAGGTGAAGGCTTCCAGAGCTTTTTAGACCAGGAAGTGGGCACTCACCTTTTCCATCTTACGTATCCTGTAAGCATCTGGATCAACGATGGACTGATGGCTGTTTTCTTCCTTCTGGTAGGGCTTGAAATTAAAAGGGAAATGGTAGAAGGCGAACTGTCGTCCTTTAAAAATGCCTCCCTTCCCATATTTGCAGCGGTAGGCGGAATGCTGGTTCCGGCGGCTATCTATACATTTTTCAATTCCGGGACAGCGTACAGCAGCGGCTGGGGAATTCCCATGGCCACGGATATTGCTTTTTCACTCGCCATCATTTCGATGCTGGGTAAAAAAATCCCCAATTCTATCAAGATATTCCTTGCCGCACTGGCTATTGTAGATGATCTGGGAGCTATTCTGGTGATTGCTGTTTTTTACACCGAACAGATTCACTGGACGTATTTACTGCTTTCATTCGGAACGGCTGCTTTACTGTTTGTTCTGAATTTTTTAAAGGTTACGCGTCTTATTTTTTATATTATTCCTGGATTATTTTTGTGGTATTTCCTTCATCATTCCGGAATTCACGCAACCATAGCAGGGGTTTTACTTGCTTTTTCGATTCCTACGAATGCTTCGAATGTGGAAATTTCGCCCCTTGAAAAACTGGAACACAAGCTTCATTTTCCGGTGAGCTTTCTGATTATGCCGATATTCGCCTTGACGAATACCAATATTGCTTTTACCAGCGAAATGGTGGCGGGAGTTACAAGTACTTTAGGGATGGGAATTATCTGCGGATTAGTATTGGGAAAACTGATCGGGATCAATCTGTTCTCTTTTATTGCGATCAAATTAAGACTCAGCTCCCTGCCTCAGAACAGCACGTGGCTGCAAATGACAGGCGTTGGGTTATTGGCGGGAATAGGATTTACCATGTCTATTTTTATCGCTCTTCTTTCCTTTAAAGATGATATTCCGATTCAGGATGAAGCTAAATTTGCCATTCTGATTGCATCATTCCTAGCAGCGGTTTTAGGATTTCTGATCTTAAGTGTAAGTTCCAAAAAAGATAAGGACGCGGTAGAAAACTAGTTTTTCTTCTGTTCTTCCAGTTTTCTTCTGTGCTCATCATCGCTTTCAAGGTTGGGCTCTGTAACCTGTGAATGGTAATGAATGGCTTCTTTTTTAATTTCATCTGAAAGAAGTTTCTCTATCCTCAGTTTTCTAAGGGCCATATTAAGCTCATTTCCGAAAAGAAGAAGATACACGTTCACATTCACCCAGACCATCAGCAGGATCATGCTTCCGATGGACCCGTAAAGAACGTTATACCGGGCAATATCTTTCACATAAATCGCAAAGATAAAAGTAGTGAGAACAAATAAAACCGTTGTTAAAATAGCTCCGGGAACCGCCTGTCTGAATCTGGCAATTTTCACCGTTCCCAGCCAGTAGAACAACGTCAGAAGGATAAAATAAAACAGCGGAAAAGATACAAATCCGATGATCTTGGAGAGGTTGTTCACCAGCCATGAAATATCATAAGCCGGCGTAAAAAGCTTCATCACGACTTCCACATAATACACCCCGAAAAGTGCCAGAAAGACAATGGTAATAAAGCCTATGGTGATAAAGAAGGAAAGAATGAATTCCTTTACATCGGTGAGCTTTTCATCTGAATTTTCATTAAATCCGTTAATCAGTGAAAACGTTCCGTTGGTTGCAAAAACAAGAGCCAGTATGATGGTAAGGTTGCTGATACCTTTCATATTCGGGATGATATTGGTTTCTATATATCCTCTTACATCGCCTTCCATATTGGAAGGAAAAACATTATGCATCAGCACTTCAAAAATATAAAACTGCAGCTTGTCATAATGCGGCATATACGGCAAAACGGAAAGCAGGAAGAGAAGAAACGGAAACAGACTGATGGTAAAGCTCCAGGAAATAGCGGCCGCCTTTCTCCCGATATTCCCTTTGAAAATCCCGGAAATATAAATCTGAAACATCTGCCAGAGCGATATTCCCAAAACAGGAAGATGGATACCGTCAAAAAACTCTTGAATTTTCAAGATAAATCTGGGAACTTTTATACTCATCTATTTGGTGTATTTCACTAAAAAAACAAACGTATTGGCATTACAAACAGGCTGTTTTAAATAGTCTTTCTACAAATATAAACATTTTCCCTTTTCCGCGTACACGGCTGAAACTGATCAATATGCACCGATTACAGTGAAAATATACGCTTCTTTCATTTTCACAAAGAAAATAGTATCTGAAAATGAATACAGACGGAGAAATTTTCCAATAAGTTAAATCTGAATCCGGGTTAAAAGTTAAGATTAAAAAGGCTGGAAGCTGGAAAAAAGAGGCTGGATGGACTATTGAACCTAATATAAAACAGTTACTTCTAAATTTATTAAAACAGTTTTAAAAAATTAATAGACCAGGCTGCAGTCTATCTTTGCACCTCCATTACTTCCTTCTTCAGACTTCCTAACCTTTTACGCATTAAACTGACGCAAGTGATGATCCATATGCTTGTACACAAAAATACCGATCTCTTCTTTTTTCATCTTTCCAAAAAAATCATGAATAAAATCCGGATTTGAGAAATGTTCATATGCCGCAATCTGATTCCTCCAGGTCTGTTTTTCGTGTTCCGTATCTCCATTTGCTTCTTTAATCGCAAAGCTTCCGGCCGGCATATTTTTCTTGATCGGTGTTTCATCTTTTACCATTCCCTTCAAAGCCATTTTTCCAAACAGCCAGCCTAAAAACTCCTGTTTGTAGGTCTGATTATTTCTCCCAAGTACCCAGTCATTCCAAACCGTACAGTGCTTCATCATCTGGAAAAGGTTCATTTTCCCCCATTGGGCGGTATTCTTTTGAGTAAGACTGTCGATCCTTGTGATCAGTTCTTCTCTTACATGATGATCAAATATTGTTTTCATAATAATTTCTTTCTGTAAAATTATTAAGGCTCCCAGAAAGTCCTGATCCGTAAAAATGACATTCAACAGGGTGTTTTGTGCCAAAAAACAGCTACCTTTAATCATCATATACCTGGAAACAATGAAACATATTTCAATCATAGTCTATCAGGGCGTACTGTCTACAGCGGTATCCAACACAGCCTCTCTTCTGATGAGTGCCAACGAATCTGCCGTAAGAAAAGGAATTCCAGCTCCTTTCAATATAGAACTGGTGGGCGTCCGGGATAAAACCATCCAATCCAATCTTCCCGTGCAGTTTTCCTGCAGCAGAATCATTTCTGAGGAATTTGAGACGGATGTTGTCATTATTCCGCCCATGAGTACGGAACCGGAACATATTGACAGCCTTCTGGCTGAAAACAATGATCTGATTCATTGGATCAAAGAAAAATATGAGCAGAAAAAACAGCTGATCAGTTTGTGTACAGGAGCTTATTTTCTGGCAGAATCCGGATTGCTGGACCATATGCCCGCTACTTCACACTGGGGCGCCATGGAAGATCTGCAGAAACGCTATCCGTTCATTGATTTCAAACCGGATCATGTGGTGACCCATTCAAAAGCAATTATTACCGGTGGCGGCGGTTTTTCATCATTAAATGCTATGCTGTATTTTATAGAACATAACTGCAGTAAAGAAATATCCGTTGAACTCAGTAAATTCTATGCACTGGATTACGGACGGACTTCCCAAAGTATTTTCACCGTATTTTCAGGCCAGCGGCTTCACGATGATCATGAAATTCATAAAGCACAGAGCTATATTGAGCAGACTTTTACAACAGATATTACAGTAGAACAGATTGCCGGCGAGGTGAATATGAGCAGGCGGAATTTCATCCGGAGATTCAAAAATGCAACCCGCCTGAATCCTATAGAATACATCCAGCGTGTGAAGGTGGAAGCTGCAAAAAAAGCATTTGAAACCGGAGAAAGCAATGTTGCCGACGTCACTTACAGTATCGGTTACAATGATTTAAAAACATTCCGAACGGTGTTTAAACGAATTACGGGACTTACCCCTGTGGATTACAGAAATAAGTATAAGAGTCAGGAGGTAGAGTGAATGGTGAATTTTGCTTCGCAAGTCAGTGGTGAATTTTTGAGGGTGAAGATTAGTCTTTAAAACTTAAAACTACCTTTGTCCTTTTACCGTATCCTTGGCAAGGTTTAAAACCTTGCCAAGGATAGTTCGAGATATCATCAGCTTTAGAAATTAGTAGCTAATTACAATTCTGAACTCAGGTTATCTTAAACGAAAACAGAGCCTTGGATTGAGATTGAACATCCAGTCCGTTTTAAATCTGCAAAAATGGTATCTTTGTCCTTTGAAACCCTTCTATCATGCGAATCAGCTTACTTTGTATCGGTAAAACAGATGACAAAGAGATCACTTCTCTGATCAATTACTATCTTACCCGCCTTCCCAAGCACTGGAATTTTGAAATCACTGAAATTCCTGATGTAAAAAATGCAAAAAACCTTTCTCCAGATCTTTTGAAAAAGGAAGAATCCAAGCTGTTCATGAATCATATTGACAAAAATGATCTGGTGATTATCCTTGATGAAAAAGGAAAACAGTTTACCAGTCGTGAGTTTGCCCAGAAAATAGATTCCTGGATGAATTTATCGGTTAAAAAAGTTCATATCCTTATCGGGGGCGCCTATGGTTTTTCTGAGGAAATTTATAACAGGGCCAACGAAAAAATGTCATTATCTAAAATGACATTTACGCATCAGATGATCCGTCTGTTTATTGTGGAGCAGCTTTACCGTGCAGACCAGATCCTGCAGGGCAAGCCTTATCATAATGATTAATTTTTTCCTGAACCAAAATTAATTTGTACTATTGGTATAATTATGGCAACGTAAAATAATAAATGATAGATGATAACAAAAAAAAGTCTTTTGAGTTTTGTTCTTTTTTTGATTATTCTTTACGCGTTATTACTGGTAATAGGCAGCATTAGTGCAGAAGACGGACATCCCGAAAAGGCATTAAATATAGTTAATACAGCAACTGCTATATTATTCAGTTTTCTATGGTCTTTGGGAAATTGGGGCTATGTTCTATTGGCAGCAATCCTTATTTTACTTTTTGCAGCTATTTACTGGATATCGGGAAAGCTAATCAAAAAAAATAATTAAATTAAGATTTGTTAAGGTAATTTTAAACATTAATAAAACACCTGATATTTCTATCCTGACTTCAGTAACTCCCCTCTTCGGGCTTCAAACTTCCTGACGGTATTATCCCTAAACTTTTAAACTAATCTGCCTTTTTGCCTCACCAACAACAAAAGCCACAGAATTCGCAATATTAAAGCTTCGGATCAGTTTTGACATCGGAATGGTTAAATGATTTTCGAAATGATCCAGCACTTCTTTACCCAAGCCCACACTTTCCTTACCGAACACCAGCCAGTCGCCATCCCGGAATTCAGTTTCCAGATAGGATTTTTCAGCATGGGAGCTCATTAAAAAAACACGGGAAGGATCGGTAATACAATGGATCCATTCCTCCACATTGGCATATTCTGTAACATCCAGATGTACCCAGTAATCCAGTCCGGATCTTCTCAGGTTTTTATCATTAATCACAAATCCAAAAGGGTGAACTAAGTGCAATTTACTTTCTGTTCCTACACATAATCGTCCTATGTTACCTGTATTGTTGGGTATTTCGGGTTCTACAAGAACAATATTCAACATCTATATATCTTTCTTTTTTAGGTTCAAAAATAGTGGAACTCTACGGTTCCACTATCTGTTTTAGCTGTAAACACAGCCTTGTTATTTTAGAATTATTTTTTTACGGTACATTTCGTATAATAATCCGCCAAAATAGCTTTTTCATAGCCTAAACTTACAGCTTTATCCAGATTTTCACAGGCTTCTTTAGGTTTTGCCGTATCAAACAGGATTAAAGCTTTCGTTACATAAGAGTGGGAAAACTTAGGGTCTATGGAAATGGCTTTCGTAATGTCTGTAAGAGCTTCCTTTGTTTTTTTCATTTTGAGATACACATCCGCCCTGCCATTGTACAGCAGTGATTCCGGTTTTTCGGAAATCAGCTGATTGTAATCTTTTAAAGCTCCGTCAAGATCGCCGTTATTTTTTTTCAGATTGGCCAGTCCTGTTTTGGCGAAAATATTATCAGGGGCAAAGGTTAGAATCTGCTTCAGATCATTTAAAGCAAGGTCTTTTTTTCCCTGGCTGTCATAGATCTTGGAACGGGTAAGATAAAATTCGGGATTCTCAGCATCGATGCTAAGCCCTTTGGAAATATATTCCAGTGCTTTGGTCTTATTTCCTTTCTGGCTGTTCAGTGAGGCAAGATTTGCATACACCGGAGCGGACAAAGGATTAGATTTTAAGGCTGATTCATAAGACTTTAACGCAAGTGTAGTCTTCCCCAGCCTTCTCTGAGCTGTTCCCAGATTATTGTAATATTCAGACTGAAATTTCTGGATCTGCTCTTTTTCTGCAAGCTTGGTGTACTGCTCTTCGGCGCATTTGTAGTCTGCTTTTTTAAAGCATTCCTCAGCTTTGGTTTTGTCCTGCGCGTAAAGATTGAATGAAAAGCATATGCATGCTGTAATGAGTAAAGTTTTTTTCATGAAGTTATAGTTTGTTTGTTGATGACTTTTTTGGCGAGTACTCCAAATATCACTCCCAATAAAGATCCAACAAACGCCCCCACCAAAATATCTATCGGGAAATGAACTCCTAAATATATCCGGCTGTAAGAAACTATTATAGCCCATGCAAATATAGCATATGGAAACCAATTGATTTTCTTTTTCAATAAAATACTTAAATAAGCGGCAAGAAAGAAGGTGTTGGAAGCATGGGCAGAATAAAACCCGTACTGTCCGCCGCACTTCACAATCCTCATAAAATGTTCCAGTGAAGGATCATGACATGGCCGCAGCCTGGCCACTCCAAATTTGAAAACACTGGCCAGCTGATCGGAAACTGTAACGCCCAGAGCAATGAATATAAGAATGAAAACTAATGATTTTAGTTTAAAATTTTTATATAAAAAATAAAGAAATATAATGTAAAGCGGTACCCAGATCCATGTGCTGGAAATAAGCATCCAAAACTGGTCGAACGAACTGTCGCCCAAATTATTAAGGTATAGAAAAACCTTTTTATCTTCCTGAATGATTTCCTCCATAAAATTATCTGCTTACAGGCCCTTCGTATGTTTCGTCGTCGGCAGGTTTTAATTTTGGAGGTTCATTAGCTGCAGAAGGTTCATTGGCTATATTTTTCTCAATATCCTTCATAGGATTGAAATCTTTTGCCGCATCTTTTACCTTCTCTATTTCACGCTTGATCTCGGAAACAGGATTATCCGTTTCCTTCATGATCTCCGTTTTAATGTCTTCCACTGCACCACGCATTTTCCTAACGCCTGCTCCTAAGTCACGCGCTATCTGAGGAAGTTTATCCGGACCGAATAATACAACAATCGCTACCGCGATCAGTGCCATTTCTCCAATGCTTAATTCCATGCGGTAAAATTACAAAAGATTATACAGTTATTTGCGGTAAAGTATAATTTTTAAACAAATTTTAAGATTCGGGGGGTTGAGTTGGAGGGTTTGAGAGTTTTGGAGTGAATGGGTTGCGGTATCAGTTGCTGGTTGCTGGTTGCTGGTTGCGAGTTTCTTGATCTCGGTTTTCAGGTTATGAGTTACAAATTTGGAAGTCACGGGGTGTTGGAGTTGGAGGGTTTGAGAGTTTTAGAGTGAATGGGTTGCGGGTTGTCAGTTGCGGGTTGTCAGTTTCTTGATCTCGGTTTTCGGGTTATAAGATATGAATTTGGGAGTTATGGGGTGTATGATTTGCTTAGGGATTCGTGAGTTTAAGGTTTGAGCCTATAAATTCGGAAGTATTGAATAAACGACAAATATCGGTAGCTGAGGCTCTCGAAGCTACCATTCACCACCAACATCACAACTTCAGCCCGCAACCCGCAACTCCACTATTAAACTCCACACAACGTTCAGTTAACAAATATTTAATTCAAACAAACGAGACTTATTGTAAAATTGAGTATATTTATTACACATAAAAAACCATATCTATTACTATGAAAAAACTTGTAACTACTTTTAAGCTTTTTGCCGTGATATCGGTATTAACGCTTACTGCCTGTCAGAATGAAAACAGCGAAATGGTACAGGAAGCTCCTGCTGCCAAAGTAACGGGTGCTGACCTGAAAAAAGAAATCACTCCAGGATTAAAGGTTGTTCCGGACAATGTTCAGGTTCAGATTAATGATTCCAAGAGTAATCTGGAAAAGTATCTGAAAAACGACCTTCAAATCACTGGAATTACTGTTTTAGGAAAACTTTCAACGCAGAAAGGGATTGAAATCTCTCAAACTTTAGTTTCTGACAGAGAACAATTTACTGCAGAAGGAAACATTCTTGAGCCTGAAACGGTAAAAGTGGGAAAAATCGGGACTTTATTTTCCGGAGATCAGTTATCTGAAGCCCAGAAAGGAATTAAAGAAGCTGCCTCCGAACAGATCAAAACCGGGACTGATGTTCTGGAAATCTCGTGGAACCACAAGGGACAGCAGTTCACTTCTTTATGTTTTTATAATGAATCAGGAATTATCTGGGACAATATATTTTCCGGACTTGTCATGATGGACACCAGAGGAAATTCTGAAGTTTCACCTCTTGATGCCCAGGCTAAAGTATCATCCAAATGGTTCAAAGAATGGTGGACAGCGAAATGGCTTTGGGGTTCGAAAAGAGGAGAAATCGGGTACCAGATCACTATTTATTATTCCGGATCTACAGTTTCCAATGTTGATGTAAGCGATTGGGGGAATATCAGCTTAGGAAAAGCAAAAAGTGAAAGCAAAGTTACTAAGAGAACGGGTGCTTACGGACAGTGCAGATACGCACTTGGACTTTGTACTCCTACAGGTTCTTTAAGCTTTAACACAAGCAATTTCTCGGTATCATTTTCAGGACTGGGAAGCAATATCGTAAGCAACGGAACGAAATCATTGTATCCGTAAACATTCTGAACACATTATTATATTTTTCAATAGAAAATGGGGAAGCTTTTGGGCTTCCCTGTTTTATTGACCGCAGCAAGATTAAAAGGCTGGAAGATGGAGGACGGAGGCTGGAAGTTACTCTTGGATCATAAATATTGAACAGCTACCATTAAAACTGCTTCTAAAAATAATAAAGCCAGGCTCCATTTCTACTTTTGACTTCTATAACTTCCCTCTCCGGGCTTCTGCCTTCCTTACCTTTTACAAACAGAAATTCTTATCCCGGGCTCCGTTTAATTAAATAATCTCACCGCTGCAAAAACTCCATAATTCTGCTTGCTTTCTTTGATCGGGCCATAGCTGTCGAAGTTCGCTCCGGCACCAAACGTTACCCATTTATAGCTCATCCCAAGCCTGAGCATTAAATAACTTCGGGCATGCCCGCCATCTTTAATGGTTTCGGAGTATAACCCCTGAATACGGGAATACAAATTCCAGTTTTCACTGATTTCAGGTTTATACTCCATCATGATAAAACCTTCTGCGATACTGCTTCCGGAAAATCCTATCAATCTGGGATTAACGACCAGTAAAAAATCTTTAAAATTCTTTGAATACATGAATCCGGCAGTAGGCCGTAATCCTGTGTTGGGCGTGTAATGAGAACCACCTACGAGACGAAGGTTTCTGATGACCTCAAAAGTAATATTGGCCTGGATCATGGCATCTTTGGAATGATCTTCAGACCATTTTGAAGAAATATTGGCCACACTGAAGAAACCGAATCTTTTACTGCCTTCAAACCCTTTATTAACGGTCATCTGGGAAGCCAATCCTTTATTTCCGGCCAAAACTTCAAATATGACAGGCGGATTTGAGGCGGGAGTTTCAGTCTGGGAATACAACAGCACAGGAATGAAGCCTGCTGCTAAAAGTATTATTTTTTTCATGCTTTAACAGTATCAATTGTGTTTACAAAATTCTGAAATACAACAAAATACGGTTAGAACAGATAAATCTATTATCAGGACAAATCAATCCCTTTCCGGTAGTCGGAAGGACTTATGCCACTGTGTTTTTTGAAAAAGCGGGAAAAATAGGAAACATCTTCCACACCCAATGCAAAGGAAATTTCCGACACCGAATAATGAGGTTGGGAAAGAAGTGCTTTCGCTTCCATCAGCAGGGATTCGTTGATAATTTCGGAAGCGGTTTTTCCTGTTGTATTTTTTATGGATTTGTTTAAATGATTCGGGGAAACATGAAGCAGATCTGCATATTCTTTCACTGAATGAAGGTTTTGAATCTGGCTGGTGATCAGCTTACGAAACCTGAATACCAAGGTTTCATTCGCAGAAAGGTTTGGACGGGGAAGGTTGTCTATGAAATGCCGGATCTCGCCCAATAACGTGAAAAGATACAATCTGATAAGATCAAAACCCTGATTTTGCCGATAAAGTTCCTCCATCTGCCGAAGAAGAGTACCAATCCTTTCCTGATGCACCTGATCAGGAAAAAGAGTGGGATTATACAGAATTTCAGCATGATTCAATATATCCTGTAAATATTTAAGGCCGGGTCCGTCTGCAATAAATTCATTGGAAAAGTGACAGTAAAATCCTTCTACATCAGGTGTATAACGCAAAAATGTCCGGATCTTATACGGCGGAAGCAGCATAATCATCCCCTTTTCTACCCCGAATATGCTTGAACAAACCATTTTCTCTATACTCCCTTTGGTAATGAAAATAAAATCATTGACCGTTTTACGGTGTGGGCGGGAAGGAATTTTCCCTTCTTTCAAGATATGGAGCGGTTCTATAAAAAAGTCATTCAGTTCTTTTTTTGCCGTGGATTTCCCGGTCCAGTCTATATCAAGGATTGAACTAAATTCATCAGGTTTATACTGAGGGATACGGCTCATAAGATGTATTTTGTTAAAGCAATTTAATCTTTTCCTTCAAGAACAGGAATCAGTTTAAACCTTTTTATTCCCTTTTTTCTGAAAGGCATAATACGTCATCACTACACTTACTGCCATTAAAACAAAGGCAAGGAAGAACGGTGCTCCGGAAAATTCAAACGGTGCTTCATCATGGGTAAAATAGTAAAACAGATTGGTCATCAATGGAGGCCCTATAATGGAAGTAGCACTCATCAGGCTGGTTAAGGCTCCCTGAAGCTCTCCCTGTTCATTGGAAGGAACACTTTTCGTGATTACGGACTGAAGTGCAGGTCCGCAGATCCCACCCAAACAGTAAGGAATCAGAAATGCAAACATCATCCACCCTTCGGTAGCAAAAGCAAAGAGCAGCATTCCTACTGCATATAGAGCCAACCCGTAATAAATACTTTTCTCTTCTCCTAACCTTGGAGTTGTCCAGCGGATCAGAACGCCCTGAACCAAACCTACTAAAAGTCCGACCGCTCCCAATGAAAGCCCAACCATTCTTTCGGTCCAGCTAAATTTATACATGGTGAAAAAACTCCAGTTGCTCTGTACAGCGTGTCCGGCAATATAGATTAAAATCAGGGCAACGATAAGTCCTGAAATTTCAGGATGCTTTCCTAAAAACTTAAATGAACCAACAGGATTCGCTCTTTTCCAGTCGAATTCTCTTCTTTTATCTTTATCTAAACTTTCCGGCAGAATAAAATAACCATACAGGAAATTTAGCAGACACAAAACCGCTGCTGCATAGAAAGGTACTCTGGCACCGTAATGCCCCAGAACGCCGCCCAATACAGGCCCGATAATAAATCCAATCCCGAATGCAGCCCCAATAAGTCCAAAGTTCTTGGCCCGGTCTTCATCTGTAGAAATATCAGCAATATATGCACTGGCCGTTGTTACACTGGCTCCTGTGATCCCCGCAATAACCCTTCCCAGGAAAAGCCACCAGATCGTCGGCGCCAGAGCCAGGAAAATATAATCGACGGCAAACCCGAAAAGCGAAATCAGAATAATAGGCCTCCTTCCGTATTTATCGCTCAGATTTCCTACCACCGGAGAAAAAATGAACTGGGTAAATGCATAGGCAAAACCAAGCCAGCCGCCATATTTTGCCGCTTCACTGATATCTGCGTGGATGAGCTCCTCAATCAATTTAGGAACTACAGGAATAATAATTCCCCATCCTGTAATATCAATCAGTAAGGTGATAAATATAAAGCCAATGGCTGCTTTTTTCTTTGAGTTTTCCATAGTGGTGCAAAATTAATCAAATCTGAAATATAATGGATCTAAATTGTGAGGGATTTGAGATACGGGGTCTTGGGTGTGTGAGGTTCGGGTTTAAAGGTTGCGGAATATGGGTTTGTTGTAATTGACGGGTGTAAAATGGTAGCTTCGAGAACCTCAGCTACCGGCTATTTGTCGTTTATACGATACTCCCGGGCTTACTTTACAGACCTTCATACTCTAATACTCTAATACTCTATCACGCTCCAACCCCGTAACTCTCAAACTCGAAACCCGCACCCCGAACAAAAAAAAGACCGCCTCTTTCGAAACGGTCTTTACTTATTTATTGTAGTTTATTTTACTTTGTAGCAAGTCCTTCTTTGGTGCTGGTGGATTTACCATGTACGTCTTCTTCTTTCCCCGTTTTAAGGAAATCGTACGCGATAGCCGATGCAATAAAGATGGATGAATAGGTACCGAATCCAATACCAATCAACATCGCAAACATGAATCCTCTCAGGTTATCTCCACCAAAGATGAAGATCGCCAGGATCACAAGGATCGTTGTGAATGAGGTGTTGAATGTTCTACCTAAAGTACTGGAGATAGAGTCATCAAATAATCCTGCTAATGTTAAAGATTTCTTCTCTCTTAAATATTCTCTAATTCTGTCGAAGATAATTACGGTATCATTGATTGAGTATCCTAATACGGTAAGGATCGCTGCAATGAAATCCTGGTTGATCTCCATGTTGAACGGCATATATTTGTGAAGCAGTGAATAAGCTCCAAGGATAATTACCGCATCGTGGAATAGGGCTGCTACCGCACCAAGAGAGAACTGCCATTTTCTAAATCTTACAAGGATATAGATAAAGATTCCCGCAAGGGCCGCCACTACTGCAAGGATACCGTGAGTTTTGATATCGTCTGCTACCGTAGGTCCTACTTTTTCAGAAGAGATGATCCCTGCGTGTTCTTTATCAGCAGATTTGAAATCTGATAAAGTAATTCCTGCAGGAAGATTGGATTTAAGACCTTCGAATAATTTTTGCTCGATGATCTGGTCAGCTTTTAAAGATTCATCTTCAATCAGATAATCGGTAGAGATCTTTAACTGCTTGTCGTTTCCAAAAGTTTTAGCTTCTACGGAAGAGTTCTTCCCGTCTTCAGTTTTGAATGTTTTTACTAAAGCTTCTTCAACATCATTGGCATTAACCGCTTTGTCAAATCTTACCACATAGTTTCTACCACCGGTAAAATCAATACCGTATTTGAAACCGTGCGTTGCAATGGAAACAATACAGATCACTGTAAGCACTGCAGAAATGATATAAGCATATTTTCTTTTTCCGATGAAATCGATCCATGTATTTCTGAACAGGTTTTTCGTAGGTGCTGTCCATACGGAAAGACCTTTTCCTTTGTTCAGTCTGCTGAAGATCATTACTCTTGAAAGAAGTACGGATGTGAATAAAGTCATCACGATACCAATCATAAGAGTTAATGCAAAACCTTTAATAGGTCCTGTTCCGAAGAAGAATAGTACAACTGCAGTTAGTAACGTTGTTGTATGTCCGTCGATAATCGCATTCAATGCATGTTTGAAACCGTCTTTGTATGCTTCAAGAATGCTTTTTCCTGCGAATAGTTCTTCTTTTGTTCTTTCATAAATAATTACGTTCGTATCTACCGCCATGGCCATTGTAAGTACAATACCCGCGATACCAGGAAGCGTAAGTGTAAAGTCTCCGGAATCCATAATTCCGAAAATATAGAATAAGTTGATGATCATTGCAATTACAGCGTACACTCCTGCACCACCGTAATAGAAAATGATATAAACAATGATAATTAAGAAGGCAATGGCAAATGAAATCACACCCGCGTTGATAGATTCCTGTCCTAATGAAGGTCCTACAACAGTAGCCTGAACTACTTTAGCACCTGCCGGTAATTTACCAGCACCAAGAACGTCTACCAATTCTTTAGCTTCCTCCTGAGAGAAGTTACCAGAGATCTGAGTTCTACCGTTAGGGATAGCACCCACAACATTCGGAGCGGTATACACTCTTCCGTCCAATGTTACTGCAACTGGTCTTCCTACGTTTTTCTCAGTTAATGTTTTCCATTCTTTAGCACCTTTAGAGTCCATCTGCATGTCTACCACTACTCTGCTCAGCTCATCATAGCTGATGCTTGCCGTTTCAACCGCACCGTCTACCGGAGCTTTCTGGTTGATATTCCCTCTGATGGCGTACAATACCAGACTTTCGGAATCCGTAGCTTCCGGCTTGTAGCCCCACATAAACTGGGTATATTTAATGTTTGCTGGACGTAAGGACTGACCTACTTTGCTGTTCAGGATCTTGTTTACAACCGCTGTATCAGATAGTTTTACACTTCCTACAGCACTTTGAGTCATTGATTTCCCTCCCTGCAAGATGTTCATGAAGTTGACATTTTTAGCCACTCCCATTGAATCACCTTTGATAGCCACCATCGTAGACAGTGTCTGGAAATAAGGAGCAACCTCATTGATTTGCTGTACTTCCCAGAACTGAAGTTTTGCAGACGTCTGAAGCATTTTCTTCACTTTGTCAATATCCTTCATACCAGGCATTTCCACTGAAATTCTTGCCGTACCAGGAACTCTCTGAACGTTAGGCTGGATCGCTCCAAGCTTATCAATTCTGGTTCTGATTACTTCAAAAGCAGTCCCTACAGAAAGGTCGATTCTTCTTTTGATGATGCTTTTTACCTGATCATCAGAAGTATTGTACTTAATCTCTGATAAATTTGTATTTCCGAAAAGTTCAGGATCAGCAAGCTTAAGGTTGGTTCCTTTTGCTTTATTGATCGCCTCAAACTGGTCGAAGAAATTATCAATATAAGATTTTGTAGAATTCTTCTGAACTTCATCTGTCTTGTTTAAAGCCTCGATAAGAACAGGGTTGGTAGAATAATTCGTTAAATCATTCACCAGGTCTCTTTGGTTAATTTCCAAAAGAACGTTGATCCCGCCTTTAAGGTCAAGACCAAGTTTCATTTCCTTGTCTTTGGCTTTAGTGTAATAAAGTTTTGTGAATCCCAGGTTCAAAGTATCTTCTTTAGAAAGTCTTGCGATTTCTTTCTGATACTTTTCTGGATTGTCTCCTGCAACAGCAGTCGCCTGCTTTTCAATTTTGCTGGCGTACCAAGTTGGTAATAGCTCATTTAAGCAAATTAACCCTAGTACAATAGCAACAATTGTAATAAGTCCTTTTCCTTGCATTTTGTTATAACTACGTTAAATTAAGTCGGCAAATATAATGATTTTATTATTATTTTATGAATTTTTTAACAGCAGAAATGGTTTATTTTCAGATATATCGGGGTTTTAATTTCTATTTAAGATTTAATAATTATTCTTCCTTATCGTAATGAAATTTTCAAATTTTAATTGGTATAAAATTTTCATTCACTTATCAATACACTAAATATCAAAATATTATGAAAAAACTATTTTTTACCTTAAGCATTTTTACCTCTTTAATCCTTAATTCTCAAAGTATTAATTTGGTAGAATTTGCATCGGGATTTACCAGTCCCGTTGAAATTACGAATGCAGGAGACACCCGTCTTTTTGTCGTCCAGCAAGACGGAATTATTAAGATCGTACAGCCTAATGGAACAACGAACAGCGCTGATTTTATCAATATCAGCTCCAAGGTTCTTTATGGCGGAGAAAGAGGTCTTCTAGGGCTTGCCTTCCATCCCCAATATTCCACAAACGGCTATTTCTTCGTTTATTACAACAATACCGCGGGAAATATTATTGTGGCGAGGTATTCGGTCAATTCTACCAATCCGGATATTGCCGACCCAACTTCAGAAAAAATACTGCTGAATATTCCAAAACCATTTGACAATCACAATGGAGGAAGCATTCATTTTGCCCCTGACGGAAATTTATGGATCGTGACAGGAGATGGCGGAAGCGGAGGAGACCCCAATAACAACTCCCAGAATAAAAATTCACTTTTGGGAAAAATGCTTAGGATAGATGTGAATGCAACGGGTCCATATAATATTCCACCGGACAATCCATTTGCAGGAGCGGTGGCCGGATCTGATGAAATCTGGGCTTACGGACTCAGAAATGCATGGAAATTTTCGTTTGATACAAATACCGGCAATGTCATGATCGCGGATGTGGGCCAGAATGCCATTGAGGAAATCAATAAGATGCCTGTTACACAGGCGGGAGTCAATTACGGATGGCGCTGCTACGAAGGAAATTCGGCTTACAATACTGCAGGATGTGCAGCTATGTCTACGATGACCTTCCCTGTGGCCGTTTATAATCATTCCGGAGGAAGATGTTCCATCACGGGAGGTTATGTGTACCGTGGAACCCAGTATCCTTCGCTTCAGGGGAAATATATCTTTGCTGACTACTGCTCTACCCAGATCGGAGTTTTAAATGCTGATAATTCTATCGTTTGGAGCCCGGCAAGTTCAGGGAATAATTTTTCAACCTTCGGGCAGAATTCCCAGAAAGAGCTTTTTGTAGCTGCGGTGACCAGTGGAAAAGTATTTAAAATCACGACGGGAACTCTAGCGACAGATGAAACAGTTAATTCAAATTCCATATACATTCATCCTAATCCTGCTTCCGAAAAAGTATTTGTGGAAGGCTTGGATATGATCAACAGTACAGCAGAATTGTTCAGTACGGAAGGAAAATTAGTTTTGGATAAAGCAAAAATTGAAAATGACGGAAGTATTGATATTACAGGAATTCCTCCGGGAGTTTATTATCTGATCATTAAATCGGGAGAGGTTAAATCTTACAGCCAGAAGCTGATTATTAAATAGTCGAGGTTCGGGATTCAAGGTCCGGGATTCGGGATTCGGGATTCGGGATTCGGGTGTTGAAGTTTGAGGGTTCGAGAGTTAATGGGTTTGAGAATGTTGTCAGTTGCTGGTTGGTAGTAATTAAGTTAATGATTTATTGTCTGAAATCCGACGTCTTGGTTCTTGGTTCTTGGTTCTTGGAATCTAAAATTCACCATTCACTTGCAAAGCAAAACTCACCATTGACATCTTCCAACTTCAATCTCAGCCTTAACCTAAAAGTCTCATGTCTGAAATCTGATGTCTTGCATCTTGGCTCTTGATTCTTGACTCTTGACTCTTGAGTAAATAAAAAACTCTAAGGCCTCAATATTCGTTTATTGGGGTCTTTTTTTAAATAAAGAAAAGCTGTTGTTATGAATACAGGAAGCAGCAAAACACATCTTTCAAGTTTCGGAATCCTTTCTATTTCATTTTCAAAAAGAGTATTCTGAAAAACGGCTACAAGAACCGCTGAAACAATAAAAAGTAAAATTTCAAACCATGAAAGCTTTTCGTCCGGAGTTTCCACATCGGAAAATCTGTTGCTTACAATCCAAAATCCGAGGAAAAGCACCATAAAAGGGAATGCCCATATCCTGAAACTGTCCCAGGCAATGGCATGAAGCAGAAGCGGAAATAAGGAAACCGCTATCAGAAGCAGAAGAATGTATTTGTTTACTTTCCTGAATTCCCTGCATGCAAGCCAGATGACAAACAAGATAGGAAGTCCGAACTTAACCGTATTTCTAGAAAAAAAGAGCCTGTCTATAAAAAACCGACTTTCCTGTTTA
Source organism: Chryseobacterium endalhagicum (assembly GCF_016745235.1). Lineage (GTDB taxonomy): Bacteria > Bacteroidota > Bacteroidia > Flavobacteriales > Weeksellaceae > Chryseobacterium > Chryseobacterium endalhagicum. The sequence continues at coordinate 362,940 of NZ_JAELVM010000003.1, forward strand.
AGATAAGTTCCGAAACTTTCTGTATAAGCAGAAGAGATCATCTTTGCCACAGGTCTGCTTATAAAGCCGGTACTTCTAAGGTAATGAAAAATTAACTGCTGATTTTCTTTCCCGTACAATTCCTGATAAAAAGATACAGAAAGAGTAGCTACAACGGGTAGAAACAGAAATAAGCCTGCTTTTTTGAACATTTCTGATGACAGAACCCATGTTTTACCCGGCATTTCATACACCAGAAGTGCAAAAAGGCAAACGGGAACCATCAGAAAAAATGAGATCTCGTGTACAACAACACAAAATACGGTAAGCAGCGACGCCAGAAAAACTTTTTTATGCCTGATCAAATAAACCGCCAGTATGGTCAGAAGGAAGATCAGATGATCAAGATAGCCGATAAGATGTGCAGAGAGCACTACATATTGTGAAAGAAAAAAGACCAGATAAAACAAAACCTTTCTGATGCTGTATTTCTGCAGCGTATGACGGACAGCAATAATGAGTAATGCCGTATACAGCAGCAATAAAATAACGGCAGACAGAATCTGGATATTCAATAGGTTTTTCTCAAAAAAGAAACCGAAAATTTCTCCGGCAAGTCCCCTCTTTATAAATCCAAACCGGTAATCCATCAGCCAATGGGCCTCAGACCACTGATTGGGAAGTCTTATGGTTTTAATCACACTGAAGGCCAGCGCATATACATACAGAAAAACGATCAGGAACTTCCGGTTCATATTTATTTCTATATCGTCATGGAGAAGATCCTCGTTTCCGGTTTATTTCTCATCATCCTGAGATCAAAAACCATAGCCACATTCCTCGTAAATGCTCTTCCTTTTTCAGTAATTTTAATCTGATTATCGTAAATCTCCACCAACTCGTCTCTTTCCATTTCTTCCAGCATCTCCAGGGCATTTTCAAGTCCCGGGAAGGAATTCTTATCGGTAAAAGTGGTTTCAAGCTGACACATCAGGTTGAGAATATGTCTTCTTACGGTAAGATCCTCTTCATCAAGAATATGTCCTTTTACAACAGGAATCTGTCCTTCTTCTACAATTTTCTGATACTCTTCCACCGTTTTTACGTTCTGGGCAAAAGCATACCATGAATCTGAGATCGCAGACATTCCAAGCCCTACCATCAGCTGGGTATTGCTTGAAGTGTAGCCCATAAAATTCCTGTGAAGTTTTTTCTGAATCAGGGATTGGTAAAGATCATCGTGCTCCAGTGAGAAATGATCCATTCCCACCTCGATATATCCTAAATCCTCAAGAAGTTTTTTTCCATCTTCGTACAGACGGCGTTTTTCTTCACCACTCGGAAGGTCATTTTCATCAAATCCTCTCTGCCCTACTCCTTTTACCCATGGAACATGTGCATAAGAATAGAAAGCAAGCCTGTCCGGTTTCAGTTCCATCGTTTTTCTGATGGTATGTTCCATCGCCTCCCAGTTCTGGTGCGGAAGTCCGAATACCAGATCATGGCTGATTCCTCTGTAGCCTATTTCTCTCGCCAGCTCGGTAACTTCTTTTACTTTTTCATAAGACTGGATTCTGTTGATGGCTTTCTGAACTTTAGGATCGTAATCCTGTACTCCAAAACTCACTCTTCTGAAGCCAAGATCATATAAGGTCTGAAGATGATCTTTGGTGGTATTATTCGGGTGTCCTTCAAAAGAAAATTCAGGATGTTCTGCAATGTCCACTGTTTCAAAGATCCCTTCCAGTAATGTTTTTAAATTTTTCGGTGAAAAGAAAGTGGGCGTACCACCTCCCAGGTGGAGTTCTTTCAGCTTCGGTCTTTCTTCAAAAAGTTCAAGATAGAGCTTCCACTCTTTCAAAACGCTTTCCAGGTATGGAATTTCAACGCTATGCTGTTTCGTAATACGTTTGTGGCATGCACAGAAAGTACACAGTGCCTCGCAGAACGGCAGGTGGATATAAATAGAAATTCCCTCCTCTGCATTGCTCTCATGAAAAGACCTGATCACACTATCCCTCCACTTTTCGGGCGAAAACGTAGTTTCATCCCAATAAGGAACGGTAGGATAAGATGTGTAACGCGGCCCGGGAATGTTGTATTTATCTATTAAAGAGTTCATCTGAAAATTTAAGGTATTATTGAATCATGAAATCTGACTTCCCATCAGTTTCATTCTGCAAAATTAACCATTAGTAATGAATTTTAAACCATGAATTATATTAGGCCGTATTTTATAATGAGTCTAAATACGACGGTTGCTGGAATTTCCCGGATAATGATAAATTCTATACGTAAGATTTAAAATTCTGATTTAATTAATTTAAAAAAAACAAAATCTAGTTAAATTTTAACTTCATCACGGAAATCTTACTGTTTCCAGCCAGGACAACAGTGCTATTGTCCACCCAGTCGCAAACGAAAAAGCCTTTTTCATCGGAAATTTTCTTCCAGGTTTTTCCAAAGTCGGAAGAATAACTGATATGCTGATCGCCCACCGCTATAATCTCCTTCCCTTTGGAACCCGGTTTTATCTTTACACAGGTTGTATAGCCTGCATTCTGGCCTGAAGCCTGAATCTGCCAGGTCTTTCCGCCATCTGTGGAAGTGGCAATATTATTTACGTTAGCAGCCTGTTTGGTATAATCACCGCCTGCTGCAATTCCGAACTTCTCGCTGTCGAAATCTATAGAATACATTCCCTGTGAGGATTCTCCCTGAATAAAAGGCGTTTCAAAAATGTCCAGTTTTTCATTCTTTACATCCATTCTCAAAATCCTTGATGCTTTTCCTCCGGTAGCGATCCATAAGAAATCTTTGGATGAAGCAATATTGGTATTGCTGGCTGCAAAGGCTGCTTCACCAGGATTCAATTTCAAACTGTTATTGAACATACTCCACTTTCCTTTTTGGTACACCGCCAGCTTCAACAGATTATCCTGATCCGCATCACTAAAGGTATAAGCCAACTGATCATTCACGAAATGCAGGGCATCATAAAAAGCAGTTTTTACAGTATCTGTATAAACAATTTCCGTTTTCAGGTCTTTTTTATCAATTTTATAAAAATAAGCCGGACTTCCAACGTTGATGGCAAAAAAAGATTTTTTATCCTGTCCCAGCGTCCGGAATTCCAGTTTTTTATCAGACAGTATGATTTGTTTCTGATTTTTGGAATCTTTAAGATCTACATACCCGAATTTGGAATCTGTTCCGCTGTACCAGACCTTATTATCATACAATTCAACAGCTCTTATACTTATTTTTTCATTCAAAATAGGAGTAAGACTCTCAATCTGCTGGGAAAATGCCAACAGCCCCACGCAGGAAAATAAAAGGGAAAATGTTTTTTTCATAAGTAACAAAAATAAAAAATCCGCAGAATATCTGCGGATTGTGATTATATTTTTTTAAGGTTTTTCCAAAGGCTCCTGTTCTGCTTTAAAAGTTTCTCCATAGCCTCCGTTCTGAAGCTTGGAATGTTTTTTACTGTACAGGAAGTACACAAAGAATCCTATGATCAGCCATGCAAAAGAATACATCTGTGCTTCTTTGCTCAGGTTGAAGATCAGATAAACGTTGATCGCAATACCTAAACACGCGATTAAAGGAAGTGCAGGCACTTTAAAGTTTCTCTGAAGGTTCGGTTCTTTCACTCTTAATACCCAAACGGCAACACAAACCATGGTGAACGCAAATAAAGTTCCGAAACTTGTCATGTGTGCAAGATCATTAATTGGCGTCAATGAAGCAACAATAGCAATCACTACTCCCAAAATAAGAAGGTTCTTTGTAGGAACTCCTGTTTGAGGGTTTACTTTTGAAAAAGTAGCTGGAATCAATCCGTCTTTGGACATTCCTAAGAAAATTCTTGACTGTCCCATAATCATTACCATCAATACGGAAATCAATCCTACAGTAGCGGCAATGGTGATAATATATCCTGCCCATGCATATCCTGCAATATCAAAGGCATATGCTACAGGAGCTTTGATGGCATCAGGATATTTTCCAAGCGGATTAAAGTCCGTATAATGCATCATACCTGTCAACACCAAAGAAACAAGGATGTATAATAATGTACAGATGATCAACGAAGCGATGATGGCAAATGGTACATCTTTTTTAGGGTTAATCGCTTCTCCCGCCTGAGTGGAAACCGCATCGAAACCTACATAAGCAAAGAAAATGGCGGATGCCCCGGCCACTACTCCGGCCAGACCATAAGCGGAGTGCGAGACGCCGTTTTCTGTAATGGTGGTAGGCTCAGGAATGAAAGGAATCCAGTTTTTAAATGGCTCTGCAGAGTTTAAAATAATAAATGCTCCGGCAACGATCACAAAAATAATAGCGGAAACTTTAAGCACTACAATAAAGTTATTGGCTTTGGCTGCTCCTTTTGTTCCTCTTACAAGAATTGAGATCACAAAGAAAACAATTAAAAATGCCGGCAGGTTCATAGAGAAGCCGGAATTTCCTGCAGCAATATAAGTCTGTGGGTCCGTTGTAAGATAATCCGGAAGATGCAAACCAAACATTTTGAGGAGCTTTCCAAAATATCCCGACCAGGAAACGGCGACGGTCATAGATCCCATTGCGTATTCCAGTATAAGCCCCCATCCGATGATCCAGGCAAAAATTTCCCCTACTGTTCCATAAGCGTAGGCGTAAGCCGAACCTTCTACCGGAAGAATGGAAGCGAACTCTGCATAGCAAAGTGCAGCAAATACACAGGCGATCCCCGCAATTACGAATGATAGTGCCAGTGCAGGCCCTGCATTATAATAAGCACCCGTTCCCGTAAGTACAAAGATTCCTCCTCCGATAATTGCTCCGATCCCGATAGCAGTAAGGCTCCATTTTCCCAGAACACGTTTCAGCTGACTCTTTTTGATATCGGCTTCATAGGCGCTCATTGGTTTCTTAACCCAAATTTTAGACATGTTTTTTTATTTAATTAAAGATTTACGAAAATATAAAAATTTTATAAACCTTAACGTTTATTGATAAACTTTCATGATTTATTTTAAATAAAAGGATTTAAAAATCTGATTTACACATTATTTAAATTATTTTTAAAAGTCTCATTTTTTACGTATTTTTGATCGCATGAATTTATATGATCTTTTCGTCAAGCCGTATGAAAACTACAGTGCTGTGCAAATTCTGCTTGAAGCTTCCGGTACATTTTTCGGAATTTTAAGCGTGTATTTTTCAATTAAAAAAAATATCTGGGTATACCCTACCGGCATTGTTTCTACGCTGATCTATGTTTATATTCTGTTCAATTTCGGACTGCTTGGCGACTGTATGATCAATGTATACTATACGGCAATGAGTATATACGGCTGGATTTTATGGTCAAAAAATTCCGAAGATCATATTCACGTGGAAGTTACGTGGGCTACAAAAAAGGAAAGAATATTGGCCACATTCCTATTTATAATAAGTCTCGCGCTGGTTACCCTTATTTATTATTACAAACCTTATATTGACAATCAGTTTTCTATGGAAGGAACCCATCTGGGTTTATATCATCTGGACTGGGCCAACTGGCTGGATGTTTTAACAACTTCAATATTTTTAGTGGGTATGTGGTTTATGGCCAGACAGCGCATTGAGAACTGGATTTTCTGGATTATCGGAGATCTTATTTGTATCCCGATGATGATTTTTAAGGAGCTTGGCATCACTTCGGTTCAATATTTGGTATTTACTATAATGGCTATCCTCGGATACCTTAACTGGAAAAAAAGTTTAAAAGAAAAAAGTACAATAAAGTCATGAAAAATTTATTTAAAATAGCACTCAGTATCGTAGCTATTAGCAGTTTAACCTCATGTCTGGCAGCATATACAGACGGATATTCGGATAATGGGTACGGAGATCCTTATTATAATAACGGATATTATTATGCTCCTTCCGGATATTACGGAAATGGCGGTTATTATGGAAATGACGGCTACTACTATAGAAACGACGTTAATTACTATTATGATAACGGTGTTCCTTATTACTATTATAATAATGGAAACGACCGACGAAAAGTATACGTGGAAAGAAAAACCACTGTAACTTCTTCAAGATCCAACGGATTCCGAAATACAGGGAATAATAACAATGGAGGCAGAACCAACAGTAATAACGGAGGTTTCAGCAATGGTAACAGAACCACCAGCAACAATGGCGGATTCAGAAGTTCGAACAGTAACAACTCCAATAACAGCCAGCGACCGCAGAGCAACCAAAACAACAGCGGCTTCAGAGGACAAAACACGAATTCGAATACTCAGAGACCTCAGACCAATCAGAATAACAGTGGTTTCAGAAACTCGCAGCAGAACCAGAACCAAAGTACAACCAGACCTGCGGAATCTTCCAACAGCGGTTTCAGGGGAAGCACAAGCACCCAGAACACTCAGCAGAACAGCGGTACTACAAGACAGCAGTCCAGCGGAGGCGGATTTAGATAAAACGATTATAAATAAGAAAACGGACAGCTAACACTGTTCGTTTTTCATTTTAAATATATTAATTTTGCTCGTTAATTTTAGACTAAAAATATGGAATTTTATAAATATCAGGGAACGGGAAACGATTTTGTCATGATAGACAACCGTGACCTGCAGTTTCCCAAAGAAAAGGATCTTATAGAAAAATTATGTGACAGACGTTTCGGAATTGGTGCCGACGGTCTTATCCTTCTGGAAAATGATGATGCCTATGATTTCAAAATGGTATATTATAATTCAGACGGCGGCGAAAGCACGATGTGCGGAAACGGCGGAAGATGTCTGGTAGCCTTTGCTTTCTTTCTGGATATTTTTGAAGACAAATGTAAATTCATTGCTACAGACGGTGAACATGAAGCTGAAATCTATAACGGGATCATTAAATTAAAAATGATTGATGTGGATACTATTTCAGGGGACGGTGAGGATACGGTAATGAACACGGGATCTCCCCATTATGTAAAATATGTGGAAGATCTGGTGAATTACAACGTTTTTGCCCAGGGAAACGGGATCAGAAATTCAGAAAAATATAAAGAAAAAGGCATCAATGTAAATTTTGTAGAAAAAATTACGGATGATGAAATTTTCGTAAGAACCTATGAACGAGGCGTTGAGGACGAAACTTACAGCTGCGGAACAGGAGTTACCGCTTCTGCTTTAACTTTTCTGCAAAAACATAATCTAATCTCTGTAAAAGTTAAAACTTTAGGTGGAAATCTTAAAGTTCATGCTGAGAAAAACGGAAATTCTTTTCAAAATATTTGGCTGGAAGGTCCTGCGAAGCAAGTTTTTAGAGGTAAAACAGATCTTATTTAAAAACAAACTTTTAATCAACTCTTTTTAATAATGAAAAAAACGGTTCTCATTATCGCTCTGCTTGTTTTTGGAGCGGCTGGATTTTTTGGTTTGAGATTCTATAATAAATATTACGGAAACAACGTGGAAAAGGACGGTTATGTTCTTATCCCGCATAAAGCAAATTTCAAGCAGATCCTTGATTCTGTGGGGCCGTACGTAAAAGATAAAGAAGCTTTTGAAGCGGTGGCCAGAGATAAAGATCTGGAAAAATATTTCAAGCCGGGAAGGTATCATTTTCAGTCCGGGGCGGGAAATACCAATCTTGTGAACATGATCAAAGCTGGAAATCAGTCTGAAAACAGTTTCAGAATCGGAGATTTCGGGGATATGTACCAGATGATCGGTAAGGTGACCAAAAAGACGGAGCTGGATTCTTTGCATTTTGTGAATGATCTGAACCAAGTGGCCGTAGAAAAAGGCTATAAAAATGCGGAGGATCTGAAGAAATATTTTTTCATTGATACGTATAATTTTTTCTGGACGGTAAGCCCGAGAGAATTCTTCAATAAATTTGATGAGCAGTACAATGAATTCTGGACCAGCGAAAGAAAAAATAAGGAACAGCAGTCCGGTCTTACCAGAGATCAGATCTACTCGCTGGCATCTATTGTTTATAAAGAATCCGGGGGTAAAAAGGATGAAATGAAGACCATCGCCGGATTATACCTGAACCGTTTCAGAAAAGGAATGAAATTACAGTCTGATCCTACCGTGATTTATGCAATCAACAAGCAGACTAATTTTAAAGAGCCGATCAAAAGGGTTTTATATAAACATTTGTCTACCCCATCACCGTACAATACCTACGCGAATGCAGGAATTCCTCCGGGACCTATCTGTGTAGTAGATAAAAACTCTGTTGATGCTGTTTTAAGCCCGGAGAACAATAATTATATATTTATGTGTGCTGATCCTGCAAGATTCGGTTTTCACAAATTTACGGACAGCGCCGAGGAGCATGCCATCAATGCAAAAGCGTATCAGGACTGGCTGAATTCCAAAAATATTAAATAGGAAATAAATTTAACGTTATTTTAACAATACAATAATTAACTTTTAACAATTACATACGACTTATACATCTATAAATAATACATAAATCTTAACATTCTGAAAATTAACCCAATTAATAATTTCACAATATTAAGGCTTATAAATTCATGATTTTACACAAAAAATACCTTATGAATCAGACGGAAATTGTCAACATTTTCACAAAAAAAACACTGGCGCTTACTTTTGTACTTTCAGCGGCAGCCATGGCTTTCGCACAGGAAAAAGCCGGGGTTACGGGAATGATTGTCAACAAGAACAACCAGCCGGTTCCTTATGCTTCTGTGACGTTCAGCAATAAAGTGAACAAAACATTAAGCGATGCTGTATTGACCGATGAAAAGGGACAGTACAGCCTGGAATTAGCTCCTGGAAACTATGATATCACAGTAGAAGCTATCGATTACAAGAACAGCACTATTACTAAAAATATTGCGGGTGCCGGAAATATCGGAGCCTTATCTATAGAGCCTGAAGCGACCAGTACGGTAGGTGCAAAAACACAGGAAATCCAAGGTGTAGTGATCACAGCTGCTGCCACAAAAGCTTATAAAGTTGAGCTTGACAAGAAGACGTATGATCCTTCGCAGGATATTGTAAGCAAGGGCGGAAACCTTCAGGATGTTCTTACCAATGTTCCTTCTGTTTCTGTAGATACGGATGGTACGGTTTCTATGAGAGGAAATACCAACGTAAGGTTTCTGATTAACGGAAAACCATCTTCTCTTCTGGGTGTTGATGATGGAGCGAATGCTTTACAAAGTATTCCGGCTGATCAGATTGAAAGAATTGAAGTGATTACGAATCCTTCTTCTAAATTTGAAGCAAGTGGTACGGCAGGTATTTTAAATATTATTCTGAAAAAAGATAAGAAGCTGGGCTTCAACGGAAGCGTTACAGGAAGTATAGGCTATTTGCCGAGAACCAACCTTAATGCTAACCTGAACTGGAGAAAAGGAAACTGGACCTGGTTCGTGAATGGCGGCGGCGGCTATCAAAGAAATGAAAGTACCAGCAGGAATTTAACGATAAGAAAGGATGACATCAGCGCACTGGATCCAACCAAAGCATTTCCTTTTACACAGTATTCCAATCAGGATGGTAAAACCAAAAGAGAGGGTGACAATTACAATTTGAATGCTGGATTTACCCATGATTTCAGTGATAAAACCTCGATTAACTTTTCCGGTATGATCAGAAGTTTTGATAATGATTCAAAAACGCTGAATACTTATAATGAGATCGTGTATGCGAATCCCACTACATATAATAATATCCTAAGAGAAAGAAACAGCTTCGGAAACAGTAAAAACTTCGCAACACAGTTCGACCTTGGCCTGGACCAGAAAATCGGCGATAACGGACAGCTTCTTGCTGCTTCTGCCAGCTACCAGACCAATAAAACTGACGGGGTGAACCAGATTGTTCAGACGTCTTTTAAAGATGGCGTTCTTCAGTCAACAGGGAATTCCATCAACAATGTGACTACGAACTCCCAAACGGATACTTTTATAGGAAAACTGGATTATGAGCTTCCGATAGGAGAACAATCAAAATTTGAAGCCGGAGCACGTTACGATTACAATAAAAATACCTACGATTATTTTGTAGATCAGAGCAATAATGGAGGTACAGCTTTTACAAGATATGATTTTACGAGTAACACGGTATATTCTGAGAATATTTTAGGAATATATGCGCAGTTCAAAAGCAAGATCGGAGAAAAATTTGCTTATCAGGTTGGTTTAAGAAGTGAAACCTCTAAAATTGATATTAACTTCCAAAACTATGATGAAAACGGAAATCCCAAGTATACACCGGAAGTCAATAAAAACTACACCAAGCTCTTCCCTTCCGTATTCTTAAGCTATGATCTTGCAAAAAACAATCAGTTATTACTGAATTACTCTAGAAGGATCAACCGTCCAAGAGCTTTTTCTTTGATTCCGTTCATGTCTTTTGATGATGACCGAAACTATTTCAGAGGAAATCCTGACCTTAACCCGACTTATGAGGATTCCTTCGAATTTGGTTATAACCTTTCCAAGAAAAAATTCACGTTCAATCCAACAATTTATCTGAAAAGATCCGAGGATGAGCAGAACAGATACCAGTATGTTGATGAAGCCGGAGCTGTCAATACCATTCCTTTCAACGTAGGAACCGAAACCAATTACGGTTTGGATCTTAACGGAACGTATGACCCTTTCAGCTGGTGGAAAATGATGCTTTCCGCAGATTTGTACGGATATAAAAATACAGGGAGTTATAATTTATTCCCTGATAATCCGAAAACATTAAATGACTTTTCAGGTACAGGTTTTTCATACAGACTTCGTTTCAACAATACATTTAAGCCCACTAAAAACCTAAGCGTCCAGCTTCAGAGTTTCTACAGAGCAGGTGAAAAAACAGCGATGAATAACAGAAAAGCGATGTATGGATTCGATTTGGGAGCAAGCCAGACCATCTGGAAAGGAAATGCTACCATCGGCTTTAATATACGTGACATCTTCAATACAAGAAAAATGCGAAATTATACCAATAATGCGCAGTTTACAAGAGAGATGGAAATGCAGTGGCAGCCAAGACAGTTTGCCCTATCTTTCACTTACAGATTTAAGCAGGGTGAAAAAGTAGACACGAAACCGAAGGTTAAAAAAGATATTAACTCCAATACGAACGGAGACGACGACCAGCAAGGTCCAATGTAATACACAAAAAAATCCCGAAAAATATTTTCGGGATTTTTTTTATTTTACAGCTTCGGTTTGTTCGAATTTTTCTTTTTCAGCTTCGTAGATTCTTCGCCTGAGGTCGCTGGTAGAAAACCTGTGGTCTCTTTTGTTGTAAAAGATCTCAATACCTTTCTCTTCACAATATTTTTTACCGGTAAAGTCTCTGTCCATATAATCATCTCCAATGATTCTGACATCAATGACGAATGATTTCAGGATATCCTGAAGGTCTTCCTCCGTGTAATAAGGGATGATTTCATCTACAGCGTTGACAGCCTTTAACTGGATGTATCGCTCTACAATGGTCTGGCTGGGCTTGTTCTTATTCGGACGGTCGTGAGACGGGTCGATCTGAAGCCCTACTATTAAATAATCGCATACTGTTTTAGCTTCTTCAAGCATTTTGATATGTCCTGCATGCAGGAGGTCAAATGAAGAAAATGTAATACCTATTCTCTGTGTCTTCATATTAATGTTGATTAAAATTCCCTTATTAAAAATCCAATTTTACAATAAAAACGGGAAATTCAGGGAAAAGATTTAGTAATTTTTTATTAATGTTCTTTTAAGTTCCTTCTATCAAACGGTCTTCGATTCCAGATACTGCTGCCATTTCCAGGCTGTTCTTAAAGATTCTTCCAAAGGGGTCTCAGACTTCCAGTGAAGTTCTCTTTCAGCTTTAGTAACATCTGCGTACGCAATGGTGATATCACCTTCTCTTCTCGGGCAGATCTGGTAAGGAACCTTCACATCGTTTGCTGTTTCAAAAGCTTTCACCACTTCCAGTACTGATGAACCTTTTCCTGCTCCCAGGTTAAAAATATCAATCACTGTCTGCTCATTACTTTCCATCAGCTTCTTCAATGCACTTACATGGGCTTTCGCAAGATCAACCACGTAAATATAGTCCCGGATAGGTGTTCCGTCCGCCGTATCATAATCATCTCCCCAAATGTTCAGCTTTTCACGGATTCCTACCGCAGTCTGCATCACATAGGGAACCAGATTATTAGGCACTCCTATCGGAAGTTCACCTAATTTCCCGGAAGGATGGGCTCCAATCGGGTTAAAATATCTTAGAAGAGAGATTTTTCTCTGATAAGCTTTTGCAAAATCAATCAAAATTTCCTCTCCCATCTGCTTTGTTTTCCCGTAAACACTTTCCGGAAGTTTCAGGGGGGTATTTTCAGTGATCGGCATTTTTTCCGCCTGTCCATACACCGTGCAGGAAGAGCTGAAAATGAAATTGGAAATTCCTCTTTCTTTAAATTCCTGAAGAATATTGATGAGCGTGAATAAATTATTTTCATAATAATCTACCGGCTTTATCTGGCTCTCTCCTACTGCTTTGGAAGCAGCAAAATTGATACATCCTTCAATCTGGTGAGCGTCAAAAACCTGAGTCAGAAGTTCTCTGCGTCTCAGATCAAACGGATAAAAAAACGGCTTCTTGCCTGTAATTTCCTCAATGTTCTTTAAAATAAACCTTTCTGAGTTGGACAAGTCATCTACAATAACCACTTCATAGCCATTATTGATAAGTTCCACTACCGTGTGGGAACCAATGTATCCAAGTCCTCCTGTAACAAGTACTGCCATTTTTTAATAATATTTTTTAATCATTGTGTTTTCCCATTTCTTCTATTTCGTCATAGAATTCTTTATACTTAAATCTTTCTACAATATAAAAATATACACCAAAAAAAAGAATGAAAAGAAAGAAAGTTATAAAGTCCTCTCTTTCTATATCTGAATTCTGATTGTTTAAAAGATTCACCTCTGAAAGCTTAAATAAAAAGAAACCAATCATCATTATCAAGTTTAATCTAATAATTAATAATGCTTTCTTCATATTAAAAATTAAAGAGATCAATGATAAAGTATTGATGATTACAGCAACAATAATAGAAAAGAAATAGAAAAATTCAACATGTTGAAAATTCCAATTTTTAATCGTATGACTGTATTCTTCTTTAAAATTAATTGTTAAAAAAAATATGATAATTATATTAACAACTATAGAAAATATATGTAAAATATTACTTCTAAATATTTCCTTTTTCATTTCTCTTTAAAACAGGTTGCTATGCCATAAACTCCAACACCGCATCCGTAATATACTTCAGCTGCTCTTCGTCTAATTCCGTATGCATCGGCAGGGAAATTACCTGATCCAGAAGCTTATCGGTATTCACAAAATCTGCATCGTTGCTTTCCTGATAGTAGGCTTTCTGCTTTCTCAATGCTACCGGATAGTAGATCATAGCCGGAATTTCCTTTTCTGTAAGGAATTTCTGAAGCTCGTTACGTTTTCCGTTAAGGATTCTCAGCGTATACTGGTGGAATACATGGGTAGAACTTTCTGATCTTTTTGGGGTAAGAATATGTGCATGTCCTGCAAATGCCTCATCGTAAAAATCAGCGGCTCTTCTTCTCGCTTCGTTGTAAGAATCAAGGTGAGGAAGTTTCTTTCTTAAAACCGCAGCCTGAATGCTGTCTAATCTTGAATTCACTCCTACCTCATCATGATAATATCTTTCATACATCCCGTGGTTTACAATTCCTCTTAAACGGTGCGCCAGTTCGTCATTGTTCGTCGTAATCGCACCTCCGTCACCATAGCATCCTAAATTTTTAGAAGGGAAAAATGAAGTGGTTCCCACCGTTGCCATAGTTCCTGCATATTTCTGAGTCCCATCTGAAAACGTATACTCGGAACCTATTGCCTGAGCATTGTCTTCAATCACAAAAAGATTATGCTCTTCTGCAATTTTTAAGATTTCTTCCATATTGGCACACTGTCCGAAAATATGTACCGGAATAATGGCCTTTGTTCTTGGCGTAATCGCTTTTTTAATTTCTTCCGTAGAGATCGTGAATGTATCGTAATCTACATCTACCAGCACTGATTTCAGTTTAAGCAAATGAATAACTTCTACTGTAGCGGCAAAAGTAAAATCGGCCGTGATTACTTCGTCTCCTTCTTTCAGGTCCAAAGCCATCAGCGCGATTTGCAAAGCATCTGTACCGTTCGCACACGGGATCACATGCTTTACATCTAAATAAGATTCCAATTCATTCTGGAAAGACTTTACTTCAGGGCCGTTGATAAAAGCCGCAGAATCCATTACATTCAAAACTGCATTGTCTACATCATTCTTTATTTTGTAATACTGACTTTGCAAGTCAACCATCTGAATTTTTTTCATAAATAAATATTTGTGTAAAAATAAGGAATTTAAAATCCTATCAAAAATTTTATTGATTTTGTTTTATCTTTATAAAAAATAACTTTATGAAAAAACTTTTATTCTTTTGTCTTTTAACGGGTTACTCGGTTGTAAATGCGCAAACAGAGCTTGTTTTTGTTTATTTTACCGATAAACCGAATAAAGCTGCTTTTTACGCCAATCCACTGTCTGAACTCAGTCAAAAATCCCTTAACAGACGTACTTCGCTGGGAATTTCACTGAATGATCAGGACGCTCCCATTGAGCAGTCTTATATCCAGAATCTTCAGAACCTTGGTTTTACCGTTACAGATTATTCCAAATGGCTCAACGGGGCAGCAGTAAATGCTACTCCTTCACAAATAACTATATTACAGGGACAGCCTTATGTTTCATCTGTCGGACGCTTTGCCAGAAATACTTCTTCTGTTCCCAAAACAGCAGCCCAGAACAAGTGGAATTCCACTTCTGATACTCAGAATGAGCTCACCCTTTTTAATTATGGCTCAGGCTCTGCACAGATCGACCAGATCAATATAAGACCGCTGCACCTTGCAGGATTTACAGGAACCGGAGTTTCCATCGCGGTTATTGATGCCGGATTTCCTTACGTTAATACAGGTTCGGCTTTTGCAAGAATCCGGAACAATAATCAAATCAAAGCTGTTTATGACTTTGTGACGAAAAGCAACAACGTTTACAGCACCTCCATCAGCAATCATGGCTCGGCAGTGTTGGGCGCTATCGGAGGCTATATTGAAAATACGTTTGTAGGCTCTGCACCGGATGCCGATTTTTACCTGTACCGCAGTGAAAATGCTGTAGGAGAGATTCCTGAAGAGGAACTGTACTGGATAGAAGCGGCGGAAGAAGCAGACAGAAAAGGTGTAGACATTATTACAGCATCTCTGGGATACAATGTTTACGATGATACGAGATACAGTTATACTTATTCAGATATGAACGGAACCACTTCCTTCATCGCCAGAGCAGCAGAAATTGCCGCTGATAAAGGAATTTTCGTTCTTGCGGCCGCAGGAAATGCCGGACAGCAGCCATGGCATTATCTGATGACCCCATCCGACAATCCAAAGGTATTCAGTATAGGCGCAGTGGATGCCACAGGGAATTCATCAGCTTTTTCATCTTACGGTCCCAATGCACTGGGTATTGTAAAACCTGACGGAAGCGCCAGAGGAAGCGCAGCGGCAACAGTTAATAACAGTACTTTAACTGCAGTTAACGGAACTTCCATCGCAACCCCTATCGCTGCAGGCGGCGTAGCGTGTTTTCTGCAGGCTTTTCCTTCAATGAACAGGGAACAGATCAAAACAAAATTACGTCAGACCGCATCCCTTTATCCCAATCATACCGACCAGATGGGCTATGGTATTCTTAATTTCGGAAGCATTTACAACCAGGTTTTAAATACCTCTGAAATAGTGAAAAAAGAAAAATTTGCCATTTTCCCGAATCCGGTAAAAAATATTTTAAATATAGCTTCGGAAAGCGAAGTTTTATCATTGGAAATTTATGATAATTTAGGGAAGCTGATCAGGAAAAATAAAGATCAGAAATCTGTAAAAGTGGAGGATTTTCCAAAGGGAACGTATTATCTTAAAATTCAGACGAAGGATCAGGTTTTTTATGAGAAATTCCTGAAGGAGTAGTTTTTTTGTGGTTTGTTTTTTAAACACAAATTACACTAATGCTTTGCACGAATATCACAAATATTAATATGAACCGGAAGTTTTAGAAAATGGAATTTATTCCGTTTTTAATGATAATAAAAGATAGCAATACTATTTTATTTCCCGCAGATTTCTCAGATGACACAGATTTTTATTGCGACAAAGATATTCAATAGGAACGGGCTTTAGCCCGTTTTACTTTAATGATGAAGCCAATGGCTTTAGCCAAAATCTAAAATGCACCCGTTTATTCGGTTTTAAACAAAAGAAAACGCCTCTCCATCGAAAGGCGCTCTTTTATCAGTTATGCTGAGTTTCTGCTCGCATTAATATTCCCGAATAATGATCTTGTCACCAGCTTCTCGTAAGCTTCTTTATTGCCTTCTCCTTTCTGGATCTTCATCAGTGCATACTGCTGGATACTCAACAGCGGCAATACAATCTTTTCACGGATCTTGACCGATTTTCTTGAAAGCGGATCTTCTTCCTGCAGCATTTTAAATCCGGTAAGCTCAAGCATAATATCTCTTGAAAGTGTATATTCCTCAAAAAGGACATTCCAGAATGCTCCGAATTTCGGATTGTTTTTGATGTAATAAGTCAGTGGAAAGTAAGATTTATTCATACTCATCATAGAGTTCAGAACCAGAGTTTTAAAAAAGTCGGAGCCTTTATACAGTTCTTTTACTTCTTCCAGTCTGCCCTGTTCCTTCATCTGCTGCATAGCAAATCCGAATCCGAAAAACCCGGGAACATTCTGCTTCAGCTGAGACCATGATCCCACAAATGGAATGGCTCTCAGATCTTCAAACTTCAATTCGCTTCCGTTTCCTCTTTTGGAAGGGCGGCTTCCGATATTGGTTTTTCCGTAATATTCCAGGGTACTCATTTCCTGAAGATACGGTACAAACATAGGATGGGCCTTAAGATCTGAATATTTTTTATAGCTGATCTCTGCCAGTTCAATAATCAGTTTTCTTTCTTTTTCGGTGAGATCTTTTTTTGAGTTTTTAAAGACGTCATTCTCCACTCCGGCTGTCAGAAGCTGCTCAAAATTGTATTTCGCCTGTTCCTTATTTCCAAAAATACTGGTGATCGTCTGTCCCTGTATCGTCAGTTCTATTTTATTGTTTGCGATGGTATTTCCCTGGGAAGCATAGAAATCGTGGGTTTTCCCGCCTCCCCTTGCCGGCGGACCGCCTCTGCCGTCAAAGAATACCACTTTAATTCCATTCTGAACGGAAAGTTTAGTTAAGACCTCTTTCGCCTTATAAATTTCCCAGTTGGCCTTTAAATATCCGCCGTCTTTTGTTCCGTCTGAAAAACCGAGCATGATGGTCTGCTGATTTCCTCTTCTTTCAAGATGTTTCTTATAGACAGGGTTCTGATAGAGTTCATTCATCACATTTTCAGAGTTGGCCAAACCTTCCATCGTTTCAAAAAGGGGAACAATATCCATTTGAATTTCCTCATCCTGGTACCCGCAGATTTTGAAAAATGCATAGACATTCATCACATCTTTTACCGCATCGGAATTGGAAATAATGTAGCGGTTCATCCCTCTATGCCCGTTCAGCTGCTGAATTTCGGCAACCTGAGAAACCGTCAGCAATGTATCTTTCACAATATCTTCGAACTGGTCTGCATTGACTTTATTGCCAAGCTGGATCAGTGTATTGAACTTTTCTTCCTGAGAAGCATCAGTGTTTCCGGATACTTTTGCAAAAACCTCATCAATCACTTTCTGATGAATTCTGCTGTCCTGACGTACATCCAGCGTTGCAAAATGAGTCCCGAAAATTTTCACACGGTCCCTGAAATTTGCCAGAAGATCTAAAAACAGGAAATTGTGGTCATTCACCAGTATTTTTTCAGCTTCATCCGTTCTTTTCAGAATTTCCTGTGCTGTGATGATCTTTCCGTTAAAGATCGCTCCGTAAAGCTCGTCACTCAGCTGGGTCAGTATTTCTGAAACGCCTCTGAAACTCAACCTTCTTCTTATAAATTTCAAATGGCTGTAGTAAGATTTCAGAATGGCGGATCTCAATTCTTCTGCGACTCTTTTGGTAACATCAGCCGTTACGAAAGGATTTCCGTCCCTGTCCCCACCCGGCCAGAAGCCAAGCTGGATAATATCTTCGTGCAGATGGAAATGTCCGTTGCCAAATGTCTTTTTAATCTTGGTAAAAAGCTCTCCTATCGTGTCATAATACACGTACCTTAAATAAGAAATAATGCTCAAGGCTTCATCTATCGGAGTAGGTTTTTCTTTATTTACAAACGGCGTTTTCCCTAACTGCTGCAGAAGCATATCGATCTGCGTCACCGAATCGCTGGTAATGGCACCTCTCAGATCCTGAATAATCCTCTGGACTGAACTTGGATAAAATTGCGTCGGGTGTGCTGTAAATACGACTTTTACGGTAAAATCTTTAAGCTTTTCACGAACTTTTTCAAGCTTATGATCCTGGTATGAACGTTCGAAAAGATTGGTCACCGTTCCGCTGTCACTTTCAGAATGAAGGTTCGGAAACGCTGCATCTTCTATACTATCGAACAAAACCACCTGTCTTTCGATATACTGTATGATCTTAAAAAGCAGTTCCACTTTCTGCTCTTCCGTCTGGAGATCGGTATGGTTTTTAAAGAATTCTTCGACGATTTTCTCCGGGGTTTTGCCCTCTTCATATCCGTTTCGGCTTTCCTCGTAAAGGAACGGGAGAAGCATCCCGATATTGGTCATTTTATCATAAGGCAGGCTCATAAATAATGAATTGTAGATCTGGAACTTATTCTCCACGATCTGCCTGAATTTTTCTGCTCGTTGGTCGTGTATCATATAACAAATGTAATGGATTTTGAAATTAAATGAATTGACAAATGACAAAAAAACGGAGTACTTCGAAATAAAAATCAATATTTCTTATGGACTTCCTGTACATTGAACACAGATTTTAAAAATAATCAGAACGGTTGCGACAATTCAGGCTTATTATAATTTTGAATGCAACAGTTTAATGATTAATTTTACTTTTACAGAAATTAATCAGCATCTTATGAAAAACATATTTATATTCTTTTTAATGGCTTTTGTTTTCACAGGCTGTGGTAAAGATTGCTATAATCCTCCTCAGACGATCGCTTTTAAATTCGTTGATTCCAATGATGAAAATCTGATCACGAACGGAATACTGACGATGTATTCAATTAAAGATGAAAGCCAGACTGAAGTACAGTTAACCAGAACATCTGACGATATGGTGATTTTAGAAAATGTAGGGGCTTATAATGGGATTAAAAAATATACTTTTCAATCTAATGTTAAAACTTTTGAATTTTCCATACATTCCTCAGAATTTAATGCAGGCTGCGATGGCTATCAGATCAATAAATTAACATTTACAGGTGTCAATATTGCTGTAACGGACGAAAAAGGATATTATAAAATTGTACTGCAATAGTTTAAACAAGAATTATGAAAATTATTCCGATCATTTCTTTTCTGTTACCAGGCTTACTGCTTTCCCAGAATACAGTTCCCTCCGATTTCAAAAAAATTCCGGAAATCCTTGATAATATCGAGCTCCTTTACCCATTTATTGTTCCGGATAAAGAATATGCATACTGGAGAGTACTGACCAATGATCCGGATCCCGACAAAGCTATTATCTACGAGAGCCAGATGCCGGATTTCATGACGATCAACGAACCTTTTCCTGAGAAAGGTTTTTTCCAGAAATGTCTTGGTGAAAAATGTTTTTCCTATATTCTTGCCTGCAAAAAGGAGAGATCCGTTTATTTTACCAGTGAACAGCAGCTGAAGGATTTCATCGGCAGTGTGGATAATCTTCCTGAAGCTATTTTACTCGCTAAAACGTATGGCTTTTCAGTGGATTCCACCGATAAATTAAGCAGCTCTTATAAAATTGAGGATAAACATATCGCTCTTTATCTTTCAAAGACTAAAGGCTGTCCTGAAATTAAAGAATCTTACATTATAAAAATCAATAGAAAAAGCGGGAAACTTGAATCAAAAAATAACGGCATCTATTTTAAGGGTGAGAATTGCGATACTTCTGCCCAGAGTTTATCAAAATAAAAAGAGAAGCCTGGAAATTCTGGGATTCAGGTTTTCGGGTTATGGGAGAGAGAGTTTGAGAGTAAATGAGTTGCTGGTTACTGGTTGTCAGTTGCTGGTTTAGAGTTGATCAGTTGAGCATACCATTCACTTGCAAAGCAAAATTCACAATTGACATTTCACAAATCTCAAAGTCCCCAGTCTGATATCTGAAATCTGATGTCTTACATCTTGGCTCTTGATTCAGAGAGCTGCTGGTTTAGAGTTTATCAGTTCAACATACCATTCACTTGCAAAGCAAAAGCAAAATTCACAATTGACATTTCACAAATCTCAAAATCTCCAGTCTGATGTCTGAAATCTGATGTCTTACATCTTGGCTCTTGATTCAGAGAGTCATTTGTTTTCAGTTGTTTGTTGCTAGTCTAGAATAAAAGTTTATCGGTTCTGAATACCATTCACTTGCAAAGCAAAATTCACAATTGACATTTCACAAATCTCAAAGCCTCCAATCTGATGTCTGAAATCTGATGTCTTACATCTTGGCTCTTGGCTCTTACATCTAAACTATAAAACACTGCAATAGGAATTTTAAAACTTCATTAACTCAGTTTTCGCATTGCTTTCCGTAAATTTGAATCAAATAAATTTAGAACAATGCTTAATTTCGAATTTAAAAATCCAACAAAAATACTTTTCGGAAAAGGTGAGATCGCTAAAATCTCCCGTGAGGTTCCGAAAGATGCTAAAATCCTGATGATCTATGGTGGCGGAAGCATCAAAAAAAACGGCGTTTACGATCAGGTAAAAGAAGCTTTGAAAGACCACGAACTCTATGAATTCGGAGGTGTTCCCGCAAATCCTGAGTATGAAGTGCTGCTGGACGCTTTACACTTTATCAAAGAAAAAAACATCAATTATCTTCTGGCTGTAGGAGGAGGATCTGTAATCGACGGAACTAAATTCCTTTCTGCGGCGGCCAATTATAATGGTGAACCCTGGGAAATCCTCAGAAATTCAGTAAGAACTTTTGAAGGGGAAGGAATGCCTTTCGGAAGTATTCTTACACTTCCTGCTACCGGCTCTGAAATGAATTCAGGATACGTGATCTCCAGAAGAGAAACCAATGAGAAGCTATCCTCCGGCGGACCGGGACTTTTCCCGCAATTTTCAGTTTTAGATCCGGAAGTGATCAGAACCATTCCAAAAAACCAGATCGTTAACGGAATCACAGATGCCTATACCCATGTTCTGGAGCAGTATATGACAGCGCCTTCGTCTGCCGATCTTCAGGAAAGAATTGCAGAAAGTATCCTTATCAGTCTTCAGGAAACCGCGCCTAAAGTTCTTGGTGATGATTTTAATTATGATGCGGCCGGAAACTTTATGTGGTGCTGTACGATGGCTCTGAACGGACTGATCCAGAAAGGAGTGATCACAGACTGGGCAGTACACGCCATGGGACACGAGCTGACCGCTTATTTCGGGATTGACCACGCAAGAACTTTAGCTGTTATTGCTCCTTCCCACTACCGTTACAATTTTGAAACGAAGAAAGGAAAACTGGCTCAGTATGCGGAAAGAGTCTGGGGAATCAAAGACGGTACTTTAGAAGAAAAAGCAGAGCAGGGCATCAAAAAAATGGAAGAATTTTTCCACAGCCTGGATATTAAAACCAAGCTGTCCGAATACACGGAAGATTATAAAGGTACTGCCGAAAGAGTGGAACAAGCTTTTAAAGACAGAAACTGGTCCGGCCTGGGCGAATATAAAAAACTGACGCCTGAGGATGCTTATAAGATTGTGGAGATGAGTTATTAGAGTTTCGGGGTACGAGATCCGGGTTTCGAGATTCGGAGTGCGGGTTTTGAGTTGGAGAGTGTGAATTCAGAAATACTGATTGAAGTACAAATATCTGGTGGCAGAGGCTCCCGAAGCCACCAGTCGTAATATCCCGCGTACCCAAACCCAAATCCCGAACCCCGCAACCCGTATCTTACATTCATTTAGCCTCCGCACAATATAAATTCCAGTTATTTATAAACATTCGTTTAAAAAAGCACGATTTCATTATAGATATTTCAAATTTATTTATATTTTAGCATATTCTTAAATTTGTGAAAATGAAAAAACAGCTACTTTTATTTGCCTTTTCAGCTTTGGCACTAACTTCCTGTAAAGATGACAATATCGAAGCTTATGAATTGGAAATGATGAGCGGAGACTGGAAAATCAGTAAAAGGGAAATCATTTCCGGAAAAGACAATAAAACAGTACTTTACACTGAAACCATTTCTGACTGCGAATCTAAAAATATTCTGCACTTCAGAACCGATTATTATACAAGTTATACGTACTTTACCGAAGTCGGCCTTGAATGTCAGATGGGCGGAAAAAATGAAGGACAGTATACGTACAGTGAAGAGTCTAAGCTGCTAAACATCAAAAACACCAATGATACCGAAAGAAGGTACAGGGTGGAAGTTCTTACCAGCAAAGATATGAAGCTGGCACAGCTGTTCGGTGCTATTGATTTTAATAATGACGAAACAGACGATCTATACTACATTACCTACAAAAGATAAATACAGACTCCCGATAAACCGGGAGTTTTTTATTACTTTTATACGATATTAAAATTGATTACAATGAAGAAGATTCTTTCAGCATTTCTGTTGCTGTATTTTACCGTTGCCTTTTCTCAGGAAAAAAAGCCCATGTTCTGGCAGGACATTCAGAATTTCAAAAAAGCAGATCAGGACAACCCGCCGCCTAAAGATGCCATCCTTTTAATAGGAAGCTCTTCTTTCACAAAATGGACGGATGTAGCCGATTATTTCCCTGATAAAATAATTATCAACAGAGGGTTCGGCGGTTCAAGAATGACAGACCTTAATGATTTTGCGGATGACCTTTTAAGTCCTTATCAGCCTAAACAGATCATCATTTACTGCGGAGATAATGATTTTGCAGATAATCATGACCTGAAAGCAAAAGTTGTCGTAAAACGGTTTAAAACCTTCTACTCTAAGATCCGGGAGCGGTTTCCCAATATTGAGGTAGATTTTATTTCCATTAAATATTCTCCGAGCCGCGAAAAGCTATGGCCGCAGATGAAGGAAACCAATAAGAAGATTGCTGCTTTCATGAAAAAAGAGCCTAATGCAGAATTCATCGATATTACCAAAGCCATGGAAGATTCCACCGGAAATGTGCGAAGAGATCTTTTTGTGGAGGATATGCTGCACCTTACTCCGGGAGGATATGAGGTTTGGACCAAGGTCATGAAACCATATATGAAATAATTCAATAAAAACTTCAGTTCAGACTGGAGTTTTTGTTTTTTAATCGGGTATTCATTCGTATAAAACAGGCAGTCATTATTTTTTATTTACTTTGTACTACCAAATTGCAAACACTATGAAAAAATTATTATTGACAACATGCCTGTCGGCTTTTCTCCTCATCTCCTGTAACAATGATGATCAGGCAGATTCTCCTATCTTGGGAACCTGGAAAGCTGCAAAAAACATAACTATTTCCGGAAGCAACGGTGTGATACTGCTGCAAAGCCCAATAACGGGATGCGATGCAGGAGCAACGTATGATTTCCGGGCCAATGGTGATTTTGAATACAGAAGCTCATGCACGAATTCATGGGAAACCGGAACGTTTAAATACAGTGAAGGCAGTATGGTAATTACCTTCTATATCAATGTGGATGGCAGCGATAATCAGATGGGTACGGAGAATTTACATTCCCTCACGAGCAATGAAATGCAAACCATCACCGGTAAGGCAGATTATGACAATGACGGCGTTCAGGATATTTCAGTTATTTCTTATGTCAGACAGTAATTGAAAAGCATGATCTTATCTGTTACTTAAATTTCATGATAAGCTCTTTATTCCTGCTTTCGAGCTGAATTTTTCCCAGTTGAAGCTTCTCTTTCAGCGTATTCTGAGTTTTTAATCTCAACTCTCTTATTGCTGTCGTTTTTCTGTCTGTCAGATGAAGCGTGATCTCAATGGAGTCTACCTCAAAGGTTACGGATTTTTTACCCGAAGCTTTTATTTTTATTCCGAAAGAGGCCAGCTCTTCAGTGATTTTTTTGTAATCTTCCGTACTGCATTCAAGCACAATCCCGGAAAGGTCTTTTATTTCTTTGTTGGTATTGATTTTCTTTTCCAGGAAATCTTCTCTGGTAAAAGAAGTATAAGGCGTACCATACAAACGGGTCAGGAAATCAGGATTATAAAAGGCATACCATGTAGCAACGCTGCCTTTAAGCTTTGTGTAATAGGCGGAATACCAAAGCATCTTTTCATTTCCAAAACTCCATTTTGCTTCTGATTTTTCAAATTTAAGTCCTTTTTTCTTCAGTTTACTTTCAATATCATCAGAAAACGGCGCATGAACATCCCAGGAAAATCCAATGCCTATGGCTCCTTCTTTCTCACCAAATTTATTGTCCGGTCCCATAATTTCAAGATAGGTAGAGCCTCCGCGCAAATAAGCTGTTGTACTTTTTCCATCCACAGGATCAAAACCCGGTAATCCCTTATCAAAATTGCCCCAGTTCATTAACTGTTTACTGGCTTTAATTTCCTGAAAAGAAACCGAATCCAGAACAAAATACATATGATTTAATTTCAGTACCTCATCCTGCCCAAAAACTTTACAGCCAGACATCAGGAGAAAAATAAATAAACAAAGATTTTTCATGAATTAATATCGTATTAACTCCTAAAGCTAACAAAAAAATCCTTGAACGGGATTTTTTTTATTTCTTTTTCTTGGATTTTGATATGGCTTTCTGCTGGGCTCTGTTAGCTCCAAACTTCTTGGGAGCCTTTCTTTTTGATGGTCCGCCCCAGTTTTCCTTTTTATTTTTATCCTTTTTTTCGTGGAATGCTCCTCCTCCTTCATTCAGCTTTACCTGAGCAGGATTTTTCATAATGATCACATCTTCTTCGGAAGCGATCTTCTTAGGATTTATTTTTACTTCCGCAGGGAAATCATTAAACTTCAGATCTTTATCCATTAACAGCTCAATATCAAGAATAGAAGCTTCTTCTTTCTTAGTCACGAAAGTAATCGCTTTACCGTCTTTGTCCGCTCTACCCGTTCTTCCTATTCTGTGAATATACTGTTCAGGGATCTCAGGCGTTTCAAAGTTGATGACGTGGGTAATATTCGAAATATCAAGACCTCTGGCCATTACATCGGTTGTGATCAGTCCTCTTACTTCTTCATTCTCAAATTTTTTCATGGCTTTAAGCCTGTAATTCTGAGATTTGTTGGAGTGGATCACATCAAACTGTTCAGGGAAAAGCTCATCAATTTTCGAGAATAAAAGGTCTGAATTCTTCTTATTATTAGTAAAGATCAGCACTTTGGACATATCCTCGTTATTCTTTAATAAATGCTCAAGAAGATTGATTTTGGTATTAAAGTTTTCTACTTTATATCCTGTCTGATCAATTTTTTCAAGTGGCGTCCCCGATTTTGCAAGTGAAATTTCTATCGGGCTGGCAAAATACTGGTCCAGCATTTCATCTACTGCTTCCGTCATGGTAGCCGAGAAAAGAATGTTCTGTCTCTTCGGCTTCATCATTTCGAAAATGTGGGTAAGCTGCGGTCTGAAACCTAAATTCAGCATCTCATCAAACTCATCAATGATCAGCTTCTGTACTTCTCTTAATGAAATGGCATTATCAATGGCAAGGTCCATTACCCTTCCAGGCGTTCCTACCAGGATATCGCAGCCGTCATTAAACAAAAGTTTCTGTGTATTGATATTTTTTCCTCCGTATATTCCGATTACCCTTGCGGTAATATTTTCTGTCAGTTTCTCAAGGACTTCGGAAACCTGTACTACCAATTCTCTTGTAGGAACAAGAATCAGAACGGTAGGATTTCCTGTTTTATTATATTTCCATGTTTTCAGAACCGGCAGAAGATAAGCTAATGTTTTACCGGTACCCGTCTGTGCAATTCCCATAACATCCCTTCCTGAAAGTATTGGCCCTATACTTTTCTCCTGAATGGGTGTAGGTTCAAATAATTCCAGATCCGCTAAAACATCAAGAACTTTAACCGGCAGGTCAAAATCCGCAAAAGTGAGTTTTTCCATGGTGCAAAGATAGGTATTTAAATTGAGAGGATGCTGGGTCGGGTTTGAGAGTTGGAGAGTGAGAGGGTTTTTGAGTCTCAAGGTGAGGGATAAAAGGTCTAGGGTTAAGCGTAGATGCAATAGAATTACAATTTTCACCGCCAATTTCTAACTTCTAACTTCTAACTTCTAACTTCTAACTTCTAACTTCTATCGCAAAACTCAATTCACTTTCACGCTCTTACTTTTAATTTTAATATCATCATCTTCCCAAGTACTTGAAGTGATGATCACATATCCTTTCTTTTTAGGATCTTTTCTGATCGGAAATTTCTCTTCTTCCCATTGTGAACAGTGTGTGGAGATAGAGGGTACTAAAGGCTTCCAACCTGCCTTATCAAGGGTATATACATGAAAGCCATGCCAGCAGCTGGTACACCAGCCCGGATAAAAACCAATCTCATCTTTTCCGTCTTCATTAAGATCTCCCAGATTGTACAACCCTCCATTATTCGCAGGTGAAATGATAAACGGTTTTATTTTTTTATCACTGAAATAGACTGTTGTTTCACATTTTCCATCACATTCATCCGTACAATCATTTACTTTGGTGTAGGCATATTCCTTTGTTCCGTTGCCGTCAAAATCTCCAGACAGACCTTTTTCAGCAGCTTCCTGAGCTATGAAAAGTGAACTGAAGAATGTCATCGTGGTTAAGATAAGTTTTTTCATAGGGTTGCGTGTTTCGAGATTCGGGGTTTCGGGGTGCGTGTTCCGAGTTCCGAGTTTCGGGTTTCGGGTTTCGGGTTTCGAGATGTGGGGTTTGGGGTGAGTTCTATATTTTTAAGCTTAAGTGGAATAAAATTACAATTTTCAGCATTAACTTCTAACATATTAACGCGAATCCCGAATCCCGGATCACGAAAACCCGCAACCTGCATCTCTAAACCCGGAACCCGGAACTCGAATTCTATTTCCTCGTCACTCTCAGCAAAAGCACCAGAACCAAAATCACTGAAAATACAAAGCCCAATACCGCTACCAAAGACAGTTCCCCTATCCTTGGGCCGGATTCCGAAACAAAAACAATAGCAGTGGCTATAATATTTGCGCCCAGAATCATGGCTAAAATTAAATTGACAACGCTTGATTTAATCAGCTGGTTGGTCTTTTCAATATTTTTAATCTCACTGGATACGGTAAATTTATTGTCGTCCAGCTTTTGAAGAACCGATCTGAGCTCTTTAGGAATTTCATCTACATTATCCGTGAAATTCATCATCCGGTCCATTCCTGTTTTTAAAAGATTCTTAGGACGTATTTTTTTGGTTAATATTTTTTTGGTGTAAGGATGAAGACTTTTCACAATATCCAGATCAGGATTGATGGTTCTTCCTACTCCTTCTATCAGGCTGATTCCTTTGAATAAAAGATAAAAATAATCCGGCATATGCAGCCTGTTGTCCTTTAAAATATCTTTCATTTTATTGATGATCACCTGAACATTGATGTCCTGAAGCGAGGAACTGTGAACAAAATTCAGAATGTCTTCCACATCATTTTCAAAACGTCTTTCATCGGGAATTTCATAGCTGACCGCCATTTTTTTGAGATGACGAACGATTTTATGTGAATTTTTAGCGACAAAACTTACAATAAGGTTTTCAAGAATTTCCTTATCGTTCGGCTGAATTTTTCCTACGGCACCAAAATCAATGAAAACTATTTTCCCATCCTTCCTTACTAAAATATTACCGGCATGCGGATCGGCGTGAAAAAATCCATAATCGAGAATTTGGGAGACAAACAGCCTCAATCCTACTTCAGAGACTTTCACCGGATCAATATTATGGGCTAAAAGACCAGCTTTATCGGTAACCTTGATCCCATCGATGAATTCCATACAAAGAATATTGTTGTTGGAAAATTCTTCGTAGATCTTAGGAACATAAGTTTCTTTATTATTTTTGAAATTACGGGCAAAGTGCAGGATATTTTCCTTTTCATTGATCAGGGAAACCTCTTCCAGCAAAGATTTTTCAAAAGTGGAAATCGCCTGTTTAAGATTAAGCTTCTCCCCGATTTCGGAATAGGCAGACACCAGTTTTTCCAGATCTTTTATCAGCAGCAGGTCATCTTCAATAACGTTCTGTACATCCGCTTTTTTAAGCTTAAGAATAACGGGGCTTCCATCCATCAAAACAGCTTTGTAAACCTGCGCAATGGATGCCGTGGCTAAAGGCTCTTTCTGAATTTCCTGAAAATGGTCCTTAACAGATATATTGAATTCATTTTCAAGAATTTCTTCCACATCCATATCTACAGTATCCACTTTGTCCTGAAGTTTCTGCAGCTCCTGGATCAGTTCCGGAGGAAGTAGATCTTCCCTGTTGCTGAAAGTCTGCCCCAATTTTACAAATGTAGGTCCGAGCTCTTCCAGCACCAGCCTGATTCTTTCATATACTGTCCCTTTTGAAACCACTTCATCAGAATCGGAAGGTTCCTGTTCCTGCTTATTTCCGGTATTCATACGGGCCAGCATATCTTTAAATCCGTATTTGCTGAGGACGGAAATAAGCCTTGCTGATCTTTTCAGTTTTCGTTGCTGCTTGTCAAACATATATTTCTGGATAGTTGGTGCAAATTACTCCAAAAATTGTTCCTATTGCTATTTTAATTTTTATTTGAATGGTAAATCTTGGTGTTTAAACAAAATAGAATTATCATTTTAACACGGAGGAAATAATAAATATTTCAGACTTATCTTATTATACATTTTTTAAACGCAAAGTTCAATCATGATTCTCCATATTAAAAGATGAGCAAAGAATTATGGCTTCGCCATTGATGAAGCAGATGGTTTATGCAAACGCTTCATCAAATCAATCTACGATTGATTTCTTCTTTGCATCCTTATATTATTAATAGAATTGATTCTTTGCGTGAAACAATTTATGGGAAAGGTTAATTATTACAAATGATTTTACAAAGTCAAAGGCCACAAAAAAAGCCGCCAAAAATGGCAGCTTTATTTAACAATATCTTTAATAAGTGATTATCCTACTACTTTAACATTGTCTGCTTCAGGACCTTTTTTACCTTCTTTAATATCATATTCCACTGCCTGTCCTTCTTTTAAAGTTCTTAGGCCTGAAGCTTGAATCGCTGAATGATGGCAAAAAATATCATTTCCGCCCGCGTCCGGTGTAATAAAACCAAAACCTTTGGTTTCGTTGAACCATTTTACTGTTCCTGTCATTATATTATATTTAAATTGATTAGTGAAGATAGTAATTTCATTATTATTCTGAGCAAAAGATTTGCATTATTGTATATTTTTTTCAAAAAACCCTGTATTAAAGTAAATAAAACCATTAAAAACACGTTATACTATTTTAATATTTATCTTTACTAAACTAACCTATAAAATA
Source organism: Chryseobacterium endalhagicum (assembly GCF_016745235.1). Classification (GTDB taxonomy): domain Bacteria; phylum Bacteroidota; class Bacteroidia; order Flavobacteriales; family Weeksellaceae; genus Chryseobacterium; species Chryseobacterium endalhagicum. Next base: position 392,629 of record NZ_JAELVM010000003.1, read on the forward strand.
TTACAAAATGAAAAATTTACGCAACAGCAAACTGTCAAGAGAGCAATTAAAAGGAATTTCCGGAAGCGGTATCATTATCGGGAACTGTTCCAATGAATGCTGCCCAACCGACGGAAGGCCGAGATGTCCGAGACTGATCTGCCCTGCAGTGATTTGTCCGCAATAGTAGATGTAGAGAATTATTTAATTTAAATACGGAGCAGAAATTTATCTGCTCTTTTTGATTAAAAACTGTTAATCTTTATTTTAAACCATTAAGAAGAATTTAAGGAGTAAAGAATCATTAAGATCAATCATCCTGATTTTTTAAGATCTTGACGAAAACGTCTTAATATTCTTAACAACTTATGTTATCTTAATGGTTCAAAAAATAAAAGTTTAAACAAATTTATTTACAAAAAACCTCATGGCAGCAAAAGTTCCCGGAACGGAAGGATATGACAGTATTCCTGATCAATTCATTGAAGCTACGCTATCAATAGATTTCACTGAACTGCACCGAGATTTCCTTCCTTTTATTCCTCAAAAATCGGGAAAAGTTCTTGATCTTGGAGCCGGAATAGGGAGAGATGCCTCTGTACTTTCTTCTATGGGCCATGCGGTCACAGCTGTAGAGCCGTCTGAAAAACTTTTTGAGGCCGGAAAAAATTTATATGCTCATGATGCGATTCACTGGATCCATGATTCACTACCCGATCTGAAGCGTTTAGATGCTGACCTGAAGTTTGATTTTATTCTTTCATCGGGTGTATGGCATCATCTCAATCCGGATGAACAGCAGCTTTCAATAATAAAAGTTTCAGAGCTTCTTGCAGAAAACGGAATTTTTGCTCTCAGTTTAAGGAATGGTCCTGCCGGCGGGGGCAGCTGCGTTTATCCAACTTATACAGACCAAACGAGACATCAGGCTGAGCAAAACGGATTGAAAACCCTGTTATTGCTGGAAAATCAACCGAGTCTTCTTCCGGGAAAGGAAAATGTAAAATGGTCGCGGCTGGTATTTCAAAAAAGCTCATAAAAAATCCTGCCGCAGGGACAGGATATTTTTTAATTCAGTTTCAATAAACACTTCGACTTCGCTCAGTGTGACATCGCTAATAGCAGCCTGTTTTTGGGAGCTGCTTGAAGATATTTTTGATCATATTCTTCCTACAACAAGTTATAGTTATATGTTTTACTTAAGGTAGGTTTCATAGAGATCTTTTCTACGGTCGTTCATCACCTGAACGGAGCCGTTATGATGAAGATCTTTCAGCAGATTAAGGTCAACGTCTACGATAAGGGTCATTTCCGTATTCGGAGTGGCTTCTCCTTTCACTGCATTGGATGGAAAAGCAAAATCTGAGGGCGTAAACACAGCAGCCTGACCAAACTGGATGTCCATATTGTTCACCCCCGGAAGGTTTCCTACACAGCCGGCAATTGCGACATAACATTCATTTTCGATAGCTCTTGCAGCAGCACAATGTCGTACTCTGATGTAGGCATTCTGCGTGTCGGTAAGGTAAGGTACAAAGAGAATTTTCATGCCCTGATCCGCGAGAATTCTCGGCAGTTCGGGAAATTCTACATCGTAACAGATCACAAGACCTATTTTCCCGCAGTCGGTATCGAACACTCTGATCTCGTTTCCGCCTTTCATTCCGTAGTATTTTCTTTCATTGGGCGTGATGTGGATCTTCCGGTATTCATCGATGCGGCCGTCACGGTGAAGCAGGTAACTTACATTGTACAGATCATTGTTGTCGGGATCAAAAACAGGCATACTTCCGGAAATAATATTGACATTGTAGCTGATGGCCAGTTCGGAAATTTTATTTTTGATGTCCTCACTCAATTTAGCCAATTCGATCATACTGTCTCTTTCTGAAAGCTTGTTGAAAGGTGCCAGCAGCGGCGTATTGAATAGCTCCGGGAAAAGGACAAAGTCCGATTTATAGTCGCCCATCACATTGACAAAAAACTCCACCTGCTCATAAAAAGCATCGATGTTTTTAAAATGTCTCATCTGCCACTGCACCAGTCCCAAACGGATAATGCTGTCCTGCATGGTATTGGGCTTTTTGCTGTAATAGATGTTATTCCATTGGAGCAAAACGGCATTTTCCAGAGATGATTCATCTTCCGGAAGATATTTTTTCAGAATTTTTATAGGAAGAAAATTATTGGAAAGCTGGAAAGACAGTACGGGATCGTAAATTTCCTTGTCTCTCACTCTTCGGATGTATTCTCTCGGGGAAAGTTCGTCACTGTATTTATGGTAGTTCGGGATCCTTCCGCCCAGAATGATCGATTTCAGATTAAGCAGTTCGCACAATTCTTTTCGGGCATCATACAGTCTTCTTCCCAGACGCAGTTCACGAAACTCAGGATCTACAAAAACCTCGATTCCATAAAGAACATTTCCAGTTGAAAGATGGGTATTGAATGTATAATTTCCGGTAATATCCACATAGGTGTGGTCATCTCCGAATTCGTCATAATTCACAATAATCGAAAGGGCTACAGCAGCCAGTTTTCCGTCTACGGTAATGCAGATCTGGCCTTTAGGAAATATCCGGGTGAGTTTTTCTATGCTTTTTTTAGACCAAATAGATTCGGACATCTGCGGATAGGCGCGTTTCATTGTAATTACCAGTTCATCATAATCCTGAAGGGTCAGGGCTCTTGTTTCTATTTGCATTTGACGTAATTTTACTTAAATTTAGTGAAAATATTTAACTTAAATCCTTAAAGGAAAGCAGTTCACAATCATTTAAATTAATTTAACAGTGGATATTACTCAAAACATACAGGAAGCAATCAACTCAAATACAAATTGGAAGCACTCTGATTTCGAATCAGTAGTAGATGCTTTGTCTTTGAATTATCATGTTGATATTGAAATAAATGCAGAAAAATTCGGCGTTTTAAGTTCAGAAGAAAAGATTATAGGATATGTTCATTTAAATTACCCGATCATCTTTTTAGAAAACACATATTCTCAACAAATAAAATCCATCTTAAGTAGCTATGATATACAGTATATTATGGTCAGTACGTTAGATGACCAGTGCTTATCAGTAGATCCGGAGATTTATAATACTTATTTTGATTACATGAGGGATTTAGACAATTTTTCTGCTGATGATTTTTACTTTTATAATGTAACCTAATGAAAAGGAAATTATGTAGTATTAATAAGTTCTATTTTAGTTCACTACCCCAAATTTCTTATTTTTAAAATCAAGGACAATAACATTATTGACAAAAAATGCATTTCCGGTAAGACCGTCTACATTCTCGGTGGTATTGAATTCCTGAAGTCTTTTGTTATCATTATACCAGGCATAATCATTTTCCAGTTTTCTTTTTCCCAGGTATACTTTTTCTTTGATCGGTCTTCCATAAAATTTCACTTTCTCACCCCACGAGTTGGCAATAATCGTATCTGTTTTAGCGGTTTGATCTACCAGTGAAGTCCAGAGTTCTTTATTGGTATTGATCGGAAATAAGCTGGCTCCGGTATCGAATAAAAACCAATGGGTTTCCCCTGCAATAGTCAGTGGAATATGGAGTCTGCCATTATTGGATTTGGCATCTACAAACGTGGTCACTTTTTTCCAATGACTGTCCAAAGAATCAAGCACACACATTCTTTTGTTTGGATAATCGATGATCAGGATTTTGTTGTTAAACACATCAGCGCCTAAAGTTCCGATATGTTTTGGTTTCTTCGTAAATAAGGAATCTTTGGCGATTTTATCTCCGTAACCTGCTTTATAGAACAGATTATCTTTTGACAGTTTTCCTAAATGATAGATCAGTCCTTTTGTTTTGTACACATTTTTCCCTCCGTTATCTGTAGATTTTGAGCTTTCTATGAGGAAGTTCTTGATTTCACTTTCTTTGTAATAGCTGTCTATTGTATTTCCGTAGATGAGGGTTGCATCACTTCCAAGGTCGAACTGGAGGGTAAAATCTGCATTTAAATCATTCACTTTCACCGGAACGAGCATGGCTACTTTATCAAAATTCTTTCCTGAAATTTTCGCCGCATACCATGAAAAAGGAAACCAGGGATAGCTGTCGGCAGAAGAAATATTTTTATTGGCAGCTGTACAGCCAGTCAAAGCCCAGCTAAGGCCGATGATTATAAGCAGAAGTTTTATTTTCATTTTCCGGAATATGAGTTTGGGTATTAAATGTATAATAATTCTGAGGATAAATAGTTTTTAATTTATTTTTTCTTTATCTACTGAAAACAAAGGCTTTAGTGCATGCTCAAATACACTTCGACTTCGCTCAGTGTGACATTGCTAATAACAGGCTGCTTTGGAACTTTGTCGGTCTGAGCGAAGTCGAAGATTTTTTTACAATATCACTCTTAAATAAACAACGGGTAGAAATATCATTTAATACTAATAAAAAATCCTGCTTATAAAGATATAAACAGGATTTTTTTATTTTAAAGAAATTTAGTGAGATTATTCCCACTCAATCGTTGCAGGCGGCTTGCTTGAAATATCGTAAGCTACTCTGTTGATTCCTTTTACTTCGTTGATAATTCTGCTGGATACGGTATCCAGGAACTCGTAAGGAAGTCTGCTCCACGTTGCCGTCATAAAGTCGATGGTGTTGGCAGAACGAACTACTGCTGTGTATTCGTAGGTTCTTTCATCTCCCATTACTCCTACAGATTTTACAGGAAGAAGTACTACGAAAGCCTGAGATACTTTTTCGTAAAGGTCATTTTTGTATAATTCTTCAATGAAAATATCATCCGCTTCCTGAAGGATTCTCACTTTGTCAGCATCTACAGCGCCCAATACTCTGATCCCTAATCCAGGACCCGGGAAAGGGTGTCTGTGTACCAAGTGATGCGGAATACCTAACTCCTCACCTACTTTTCTTACTTCATCCTTGAAAAGCTCTCTTAGCGGCTCTAACAATTCGAATTCCATATCTTCAGGAAGTCCTCCCACGTTGTGGTGAGACTTGATCACTGCAGATGGTCCGTTTACAGACTGGCTTTCGATAACGTCAGGGTAAATGGTTCCCTGAGCCAAGAATTTAGCGCCTTCAATTTTATGGGATTCTTCATCAAAAACGTGAATAAATTCGTTTCCGATGATCTTTCTCTTTGCTTCAGGATCGTCTACTCCTGCCAGTTTTGAAAGGAATCTTTCTTTGGCATCCACCATTTTAATGTTCATATGGAAGTGTTCTCCATAGTTGTCCATTACTTTCTGGCCTTCGTCTTTTCTTAATAACCCTGTATCTACGAAGATACATGTCAGCTGATCACCGATCGCTTTGTGAATTAAAACCGCAGCTACTGAAGAGTCAACGCCTCCTGAAAGTCCAAGAATCACTCTGCTGTCTCCTACTTTTTCACGGATTTCCTCAACTGTTTTTTCGATATAATTGGTCAGTTTCCAGTTTTTCTCAGCATCACAGATGGCAAAAACAAAGTTTTCAAGCATCTTTCCGCCTTCTTCTGTGTGAGATACTTCCGGGTGGAACTGTACGCAGTAGATTTTTCTGTCTTCATTGGAAATAGAAGCCATCACTCCTGATTTTGCATTCAATTCAAAACCAGCAGGAAGCTCTCCTACTTCGTCAAAGTGACTCATCCATACAATAGAATTCTGAGTCACACCTTTTAGCAAAGCATTTTCTTTGATGATATCCAGGTGTGCTTTTCCGTACTCTCCTTTTTCCCCTTTGTTTACTTTTCCGCCTAAAAGATGAGCGGTAAGCTGCATTCCGTAACAAATTCCCAACACAGGAATCCCTTGCTCATACAACTCTTTTTCTACCAGGTGAGCATTTTCTGCATTCACAGAACTTGGTCCACCGGAAAGGATAATTCCTTTTGGCTGTTTTGCTAAAATATCCTGTAAAGGTGTATTGAAAGGAAGGATTTCAGAATATACCCCCATCTCACGGATTCTTCTTCCGATAAGCTGGTTGTACTGTGATCCGAAATCTAATATGATAATACCGTTGTTCATTTTATAAATGATAATTGATGATTGATGATTGATTAATGATATCAGATACAAGATGTCAGACATCAGATTTCAGACATGGACGTCTGGTATCTTAGATCTTGCATCTGGTATCTAATATTGACTGTGTTACAAAAAAAGACTTGGAAATGTTCCAAATCTTTTTTCGTGATTTATTTTAAAACTTTCCGATGTCTTCTCTGTAGAATCCGTAATCGAAATGAATGTGGGCTGCATCTTCGTATACCTTTTTGCGGGCATCGTCGTAGGTAGCTCCTGTAGCCACAACGTTCAGAACCCGTCCGCCGTTGGAAACCACTTTATCTCCTTTTCTTACGGCACCTGCGTACAGAAGTTTGGAGTGTTTCAGTTTGTCTTCGCCTACAATTTCGTATCCTGTTTCGATGTTTCTTGGGTAACCTCCGGAACACATCACAAGACATACTGCTTTTTCGTCTTTAAACTTAAGCTCGATATCTTTTCCGTCCATACAGTCCTGGATCACATCAAGAAGATTGTTTTCCATTAGTGCCATTAACACCTGAGTTTCAGGATCTCCGAATCTCATATTGTATTCAAGAAGGTAAGTTCCGTTCTTAGTGACCATCAATCCGAAGAAGATGATTCCTTTAAAGCTGAATCCTTCTCCTTTAAGACCGTTAATGGTAGGCTCAAGGATATTTTTTTCAAAATCAGCATAGTGCTCCTGTGTAAAATCAGGGCTTGGCGCTACAGATCCCATACCTCCTGTGTTTGGTCCTGTATCACCGTTTCCGGCTTTTTTATAATCTTTTGCAGCGATACAAGGGAAAATCTTTTCACCGTTTGAGAATGCAATGATTGAAGCCTCAAAACCTTGTAAATATTCTTCGATAACCAGACGGATTCCCGCATCTCCATAAATTCTTCTGATCATGAAATCATGGATCGTAGCTTCAGCTTCTTCAAGGTTATCACAAATGACAACTCCTTTTCCGCCTGCCAGACCACTAGCCTTGATTACCAAAGGATACTGCTGTGTCTGCACATACTCTTTAGCATCATTGTATGAATCAAATACCACTGCTTTAGCGGTTTTGATATCATAGGTCTGCATAAATTTCTTAGAGAAAGCCTTACTTCCTTCCAGACTTGCTACTTTTTGGTTCGGTCCGAAAACTTTAAGATCGTGCTTTTTGAATTCATCCTTCAACCCTGCAACAAGCGGAGCCTCCGGGCCTACGATCGTAAGATCCACCTTTTCTTTAATGGCGAAGTCTCTCAGTTCTTTGATTTCGGATAAATGAACATTTTTCCCTATTACATCGGTGGTAGCATTACCATTAGCAAAAAACATTTTAGAAATTCTCGGGTCATTCTGAAGCTTTGCTGCTAAAGCAGATTCTCTACCGCCTTCACCTATGATTAATATTCTCATACTTTATTTATTATCTAGTCTAATTTACAAATATATAATTTTGAATGCTATAAAAACAATCCCAAATTATTTTTTAATTCTATTTTAATTAGTGTAAAAAATGTCTAACACCAGTAAACATCATTGGAATACTGTGTTCATTAGCAGCTTCAATGCTGTCCTGATCTTTTACACTTCCACCCGGCTGGATGATTGCTTTGATCCCCTGTTCTGCACAGAAATCCACTACATCACGGAAAGGGAAAAATGCGTCAGAAGCCAATACAAGATCTCCGGAGAATTTCTCTTTTGCTCTTTCAATAGCCTGCTGCGTAGCCCAGATTCTGTTAACCTGTCCGCCACCGATTCCGAAGGCCTGAATGCCATTGGAAACAACGATTGCGTTTGATTTTACATATTTTACGACTCTCTGAGAGAAAAGAAGGGCTTTTTTCTGCTCTTCTGATGGCTGTACCTCAGTTACCACTTTGATATCATCAGAGAAATGGGTGTCATTATCCTGAACCAGGATGCCACCGTCGATCTTCACCCAGGTCTGTTTGTCAGAAACAGGGTTTACGATTTTTATGATTCTAAGGTTTTTCTTTTTTCTTAAAACTTCAAGAGCAGCTTCATCAAAATCCGGAGCCATTACGATCTCAAGGAATGTTTTGTTTAATTCTTCAGCTGTTGCTGCGTCGATCTTGTAGTTCATTGCAACAATTCCGCCAAAAATAGAAACCGGATCACATTCGAAAGTTTTCTGATAGGTTTCCAAAGCTGAAGTTCCGATGGCTACTCCACAAGGGGTAGAGTGCTTCACTGCACAACAGGCCATTTCTTCTTTGAACTCAGTGACAACTTTCCAGCAAAGGTCCATATCACGAAGGTTGTTGAAAGAAAGTTCTTTACCACCCAGCTGTTCGAAATCTTTCATCGCTCCGTTCTCAAAGGTAGAAACGTAGTAAGCAGCAGTCTGGTGAGGGTTTTCGCCGTATCTTAAATCTGATACTTTTTTGTAGGAAGCATTAAGATAAGTTGGATATTCTTCATCTAAAAGCATTCTTGAAATAGCAGCATCATAAGCTGAAGTAAGGTTGAATACTTTTCCGGCAAGTTTTTTACGGGTTTCAATGTATGAATCTCCGTTCTGTTCCATTTCAAGTCTTACTGTTGCGTAATCTTCCACATCAGTAATTACGGTAACGGAATCGAAATTTTTAGCTGCCGAACGAAGCATTGAAGGGCCTCCGATATCGATAAACTCTACTTTTTCGTGTAAAGAAATGTCTTTGTTTACATTTTCAAAGAAAGGGTAAAGGTTTACGATCACCATGTCGATCAGATCTATTCCGTGCTCCTGAACGGTTCTCATATGCTCTTCATTGGCACGAACAGCCAAAAGACCTCCGTGAACTTTCGGGTGAAGGGTTTTCACTCTTCCGTCCAGCATTTCAGGGAAATTAGTCACCTCATCAATCTGAATCGGATTTAAACCAGCGTCTTTCAAATGTTTGAAGGTTCCTCCTGTGGAGATCAACTCATAATTCTGGGCTTCCAGAAACTGGGCGAACTCTGTCAATCCGCTTTTGTCTGAAACACTGATTAAAACTCTCTTTTTACTCATTTTTACTTTCAGTTTTTCGCAGGGTTTCATCCTGCGTTTGTTTAATTTGTCCTTGGGGATTTTTTTTACATAGGATTTCATCCTATGCTTGATTAAATCGTCCCTTCGGGACTCTTGCTTTCAATTTTTACTTTTTACAGCTATTTCAAACTGTAGCCCGGCCTTTCACCCCCGGACTTATTTTTATTTACTTAGATTTCTTTTTTAATGTAACAATGGATCAGTCTAGCAATGTAACAATGAATTTAATGGGTAAACTGGTACATTGTTATATTGGTACATTATCTATTGATTTCCTAACACTTTATTGATCGCTTTCGGAAATATCTCATATTCAATATGATGAACTTTTTCTGCAACGGTGTCCGGAGTATCTTCAGCGGTTACTTCAAAAGATTTCTGAAGAATGGCTTCTCCTTCGTCAATTCCCGGAGTTACAAAATGTACCGTGGCTCCACTTTCTTTTTCTCCGGCTTCAATAACTGCGTTGTGAACATGCATTCCCCACATTCCCTTTCCTCCGAATTTCGGAAGCAGTGCCGGGTGGATATTGATGATCTTTCCCGTCCAGTTTTCACAGAATTCAGGTTTTAAAATGGATAGGAATCCTGCCAATACGATCAGATCTGTATCTTTTGGAATGACATTCGCCAGTTCACTGCTGAAATTCTTTCCTCTTGGAATCAGAATGTTGTCTATGTTATGATTTTTGGCTCTTTCCAGTCCGTAACATTCTCTGTCTGCCACTACCAGAGATACTTTTGCATTTTGGATCTCTCCACTCTCAATAGTATCTATGATTCTCTGCAGATTGGTGCCGGAACCTGAAACGAGTATAACTAAATTTTTCATGCTGTTAATGTAACAATGTATCAGTCTAGCAATGTAACAATGAATTCAATTGGTACACTGGTACATTGATCAATTGTTATATTGCTAAATCAATCTTTTCGTTTTCTTCCGTGATCTCTCCGATTTCGTAAGCATCGTCTAAAAGGTGTAATACTTTCTCGGCGTGGTCAGCATCAGCAACGATGATCATTCCTACTCCCATATTGAAAGTTCCGAACATTTCTTCACGGGATACACCGCCTCTTTTTTCCAGTTCAAGCATTACGCTAGGAATTTTGATTTTGGCAGCATCAATGGAAGCACAAAGTCCTTCAGGAATAATTCTCGGAACGTTCTCATAAAGACCACCTCCTGTAATGTGAGCGATACCGCATACTTTTACTTCTTCAAGAACTTTGTGGATTTCTTTGTAGTACAGTCTTGTAGGCACTAAAAGAGTTTCGTATAAAGGTTTTCCTTCGAATTCTTCTTCAAAATCCGGGAATACTTTTCTTACCAGTGAAAATCCGTTAGAGTGGAATCCTGAGCTTGGAAGGGCAATGATCTTGTTTCCTGCTTTAATTGTAGAACCGTCAATGATCTGATCTTTTTCAACGATCCCTACACAGAATCCTGCTACATCATAATCTCCCGGCTGGTACATTCCAGGCATTTCGGCAGTTTCCCCACCAATCAATGCACAGTTGTTATCTTTACATGCTTCCACCATTCCAAGAACGATTTCGGCAGCAATTTCTGAATCAAGTTTTCCACATGCCAGATAATCCAAAAAGAATAATGGCTTGGCACCGTGGCAAAGGATATCATTGGCACACATCGCGAAACAGTCGATACCGATAGAACCGTATTTTTTGGTATCCAATGCTACTTTAAGCTTTGTTCCTACTCCGTCTGTTCCAGAAACCAGCACAGGATTTTTATATCCTCCGATCTCATAGAAAGCACCAAAACTTCCCAAATGGTTCAATACATTTGAGTTGTGGGTTTCTCCAACCGCTTTTTTGATCTTGTCAACCGTTTTGTATCCTTCTTCTTTGTCTACGCCTGCTGATTTGTAAGTGTTGCTCATGTTTAATAATTTATAATAATCTAGCAATGTAACAGTCTAATTAATGTAACAATGAATTGAATTGTTAGATTGATACATTGATCAATTGGTACATTATATCTTTACTTTTTATCAGATTTTCGAAAATAAAAAAGCCGACAATCTTGGTAGATTATCGGCCGTTATATTATCTCAGAATTTCAGAGCCCATAGTTTTCCCTTTCTTTGAAAAACATTCTTTAAAAGTGGTCTGAATTTTCATCTCTTTTCTTTTTGCAAAAATAGTAATTTTAAATTAATATTCAAACTCTATTTTTCAAGGATCGTTTCAATGGCTGAAATCTTCTTTATTTTTTCTCTTAATTCGCTGTTTTTCTCCTCATTAGAAATCTTCTGAGCTGCTTTATCAAAGTTGTCATTAAAGAAAGGCAATGAAAATGTTTCTACAATATTTCCACCATGGAAAGGGAAACGCTTGGATGCAGCTTCCAGAACCCCGGCTCCACCTCTTCCTCCGGGAGAGGTAGACATCAGTAACATCGGTACTTCATTCCAAACGGTTCTGTCCTTGATTCTCGATACCCAGTCGAACACATTTTTAAAGGCTGTAGAATAAGTTCCGTTGTGCTCCGGCAATGCAACCAGAAGGAGGTTAGCTCCATCTATTTTTGCTGCAAAATCCTTTGCTTCCTGAGGAACTCCGCCTGCCAGTTCTCTTTCGTGCTTATAGATCGGCATTTCAAAAGGGTTCAGGTCTACGACTTCTACTTCTGCATTCTCAAATAATGATGATGCATAAGCCACTAACTGTCTGTTCATTGAAGCATCCGAATTGCTTCCTGCTATTGCTAAAACTTTCATTTATTTTTATCTATTTTTTAATGTACAAATTTAATTTTTATTTAAGATAAGCCGGCAGGTCCATTGGAACTTCCATTAAAAGGATCTCAGCATCGTCTATGGCTTCAATATTAAAGCTCTGGGTGTCCCAAATACCTAATCCGTCTCTTTCATTCAATATTCTGTCTCCTACTTTTGCACTTCCTTTTAAAACAAAGGCATATACTCCGTTTCCTTTTTTGTTAAGCATATAATTCTTACCGTTTCCGGCTTTGAAATTAGCCAGATTAAACCATGCATCCTGATGGATCCATACACCGTCATCATTTTTGTTTGGAGAAAGGATCTGCTGGAATCCGTTGATCTTTTCGCCTTCTTTTATGCTTTTCTGATCGTATCTTGGTTCAACATTCAGTTCTTTAGGGAAAACCCAGATCTGAAGAAACTTCACTGCCTCATCTTTATTTTTATTGTATTCGCTGTGCATGACACCTGTTCCGGCACTCATCACCTGAATTTCTCCTTTTTTGATAACCGCTGTAGTTCCCATGGAGTCTTTGTGTTCCAGATCTCCTTCCAACGGAATTGAAATAATTTCCATATCCCTGTGGGGATGTGTCCCGAATCCCATTCCCTGCGAAACGGTGTCGTCATTCAACACTCTTAGTACTCCAAAATTCGTTCTGTCTTTGTTTTGATAGTTGGCAAAACTGAATGTGTGGTAGCTGTTTAGCCAGCCGTGATCTGCGTGGCCTCTTGAATCTGCTTTATGATATACTGTTTTCATACTGTGATTATTTTATGGTACAAATGTAGTGGATAGAAGCTTTTGAAAGTGTTGATGTAGGTTAAGAAAGGATTTTTTGCACTAAAAGAAATGAAAATTGTGATTGTTTTTGGTAATGTTTTTTGGATAAACGCAAAGGCGCAAGAAATTACTCTTCTTTGAATCTTTTTAAGGCGCAAGGATTTTATCAAAGATAAAATTGTTTGAGGATATAAATTGGTTTTGAAATGTATAATTTTCTTATCTCGCGGATCTGGCAGATTGAGCTAATTTATAAAATACATTTATCTGTGTTATCTGCAAAATCTGTGGGAAAATATGTTGCAAACCTTATTTAAACGAATGATGTGATATTTTATATTTGGGCTAAAGCCGTTCTAATGCAGCATATTTTAAAGCGGGCTAAAGCCCGCTCCTATTGAGTTTTTTTAAGAATATTTTCTGGATAAACGCATATGTTGTTATCTCTCGCGGATCTGGCAGATTGGGCGGATTGGTAATGGCTACTTTTGATCAACATTTTCTGTTTCTGCAGGAGTTCCGAAAATATGTTTACGATGGTTTTGGCCCCAGTCTTTCAAAGATTCAACAACAGGCTGAAGTGTTTTGGTATAAGGTGTAGGGCAATACTCAATGCTTACGGGATAGGTGTCTTTGACTATTCTTTCAACCAATCCGTTTTGTTCGAGCTCTTTTAATTCTTTGGCTAAAACTTTTGAGGTAAGCTTTGGAATGCTTCGTTCAATCTCCGTGAAACGTTTATTTCCTGCATTTAACGAAATAATAATCTGCAGTTTCCATTTGCCATTAATGACATCAAGAGTGTCACGAACAGGTTTTAATGCCTGCATGCAATCTTTATGATTATGTTGTTTTTCCATTTTTCACTTTCCTTTAGGTAACCACTATACTTTGGAAAGTAAATTTACAATAATTTTGTCAGTAATAAAAATCAAAAAATTTAAAACAATGGCAAATATTTTAAATATCCAAACCAGCATCAGCGGAGAAAATTCTGTAAGCAACAAACTTTCTCAAACCGTCATTAATCAATTGCTGGACAAAGATCCAAACAGTAAAGTTCTGGTTCGTGATCTGGCTTTAAACCCGATTCCCCATCTGGAAATTCATCATTTCAGTGCTTCCAGAATTCCGGACGAGGAAAAAAATGAGGAACAGAAAAAAGCATCCCAATATTCTGATGAAGCATTAAAAGAAATTCAGGAAGCTGATATTATTGTGATTGGAGTTCCTTTCTATAATTTCACTTTTCCATCTACTTTAAAATCATGGATCGACAGTATTGCTGTTGCCGGAAAAACATTTTCTTATGCTGACGGAACACCAAAAGGTCTTCTCCAGAACAAAAAATTATATTTAAATTTTGCCATAGGCGGCGTGTATGAAAACGGGCTTATTGAGAATATGGAGCATTATTTAAAAACATTATTCGGTTTCATCGGGATTACTGATGTGGAAGTTTTTAAATCCCAGGGAATGATGGTTCCTCAACTGAAAGATGAGAATTTTTCTAAGACGGTGGCGGAAATTGAAACGGTTTTGGCGTAAATAAGTTTAATTGTTAAGATATTAAGTCTTTCTTGACTTATAGAAGCTGTCTCTTTTTGAGGCGGCTTTTTCTATTAGATTTTTGTTAGCCATTATTTGTTGGAAAACGCAATGGCGCAAGGCTTTTTTATTCTTTCTGAATGTTTTAAGACGCGAGGATTTTATCGAAGATAAAATTGTTTGGGGATATGAAGTAGTTTTGAAATGTATTGTTTCTTATTTCACGCAGATCTGGCGGATTTGGCAGATTTTTATAATCCGGGATTGTGTGTATTCTAAGACATATGCGGGACTGATCTTTTAAACCATTAAGATCAATTAAGCAGATAGGGAAAGTTAAGATCAATGATTCTTCAGCGAGTATTACTTAAAGCGAAGCTTGCCTTAATAATCTTAACAACTTAAAATTCCTTAATGGTTTCCAAAAATAAAAGATCTGTGTCATCTGAGAAATCTGTGGGAGAATATATTGCAGACCTTCTTTATGTAAGACGAATGATGTGATATTTTATGTTTTGGCTAAAGCCGTTCTACTCCTGCATATAATAAAAGCGGGCTAAAGCCCGCTCCTATTGAATTTCTTGAGAATATTGGATAAAAACGCAATGGCGCAAGGTTTTTTATTCTTTGTGAATGTTTTAAGACGCGAGGATTTTATCGAAGATAAAATTGTTTGGGGATATGAAGTAGTTTTGAAATGTATTGTTTCTTATTTCACGCAGATCTGGCGGATTTGGCAGATTTTTATAATCCGGGATTCTGTGTATTTTAAGACATGTGTGGGAACTGATCTTTTAAACGATTAAGATCAATTAAGCAGATAGGGAAAGTTAAGATCAATGATTCTTCAGCGAGTATTAATTAAAGCGAAGCTCATCTTTATAATCTTAGCAACTTAAAATTTTTTAATGGTTTCCAAAAATAAAAGATCTTTGTCATCTGAGAAATCTGTGGGAGAATATATTGCAGACCTTCTTTATGTAAGACGAATGATGTGATATTTTATGTTTTGGCTAAAGCCGTTCTACTGCTGCATATAATAAAAGCGGGCTAAAGCCCGCTCCTATTGAATTATCTCGTGATTATTGATATAATATCTTCAAAATTTCCATCTTCATCATCAACTCTCCAGCCCCTTCCTCTAACTTCTAACTTCTAACTTCTAACTTCTAACTTCTAACTTCTAACTTCTAACTTCTAATCTCTAACCTCTTTTCTAAAAATGCACCTGTTTGATCTCCTCTTCTATTTCCTGAGGAGTTTCATCTTCAGACTTTACGAAAATCATGGTCACTACAGCGCCAATCAGCATGCAAATTCCTCCGACAACGATATAATCAATGGCTTGTTTTCCAAAAACACTGCTTACAATTGGACCTCCGAAAATACCGTTGATAATTTGCGGGATGACAATAAAGAAATTGAAAATTCCCATATAGACTCCCATTTTCTTTTGCGGGATAGAGTCAATCAGCATAGCGTAAGGCATGGCTAAAATACTTGCCCATGCAAATCCTAATCCGATCATGGAAATCCAGAGGTTATGAATATCTTTAATGAAATACATGGAGATCAAACCCAGTCCTCCACAAGCCAAAGCCAGTGCATGGGTCTGTTTCTTGCCTATAAACTTTGCAATGGGAGTTAGTGCAAAAGCAAAGAAAATTGCATAGAAATTATAGCTTCCGAATAAACTTCCCGTAAGATCTCCAGCTTTATTAAATTCTGCAGAATGCGTATCGTCAGGAGAAAGCCCGAAATGGTGGGTTGCCAGCGCACTGGTCGTGAACACCCACATCGTGAACAGGGCAAACCATGAGAAAAACTGCACGATTCCCAGTTTCTTCATCTGAGAAGGCGCATTCCTGAAATCTTTAAAAATATCTGAGAATTTCGATTCGTTTTTTACAACAGGTTTTCCTCCTTCGAATGAGGCAAATTCCTCCGGAGAATATTCTTTAGTGGTAAAAATGGTGTATAAAATTGACAGAATCAAAACGGCTGCTCCAATATAAAAAGCATAGATTACATTATCTGCCACAAATCCTTTCGGTGCCTCATTGGAAACACCCCACTTAGTCAGCCAGCCCGGTAAATCGGAACCGATTACGGCCCCAATCCCGATCAGAATAGTCTGAACAGAGAATCCAATGGTAGCCTGATGTTTCGGAAGCATATCTCCTACCAGTGCACGAAAAGGCTCCATGGCTACGTTGATGGACGCATCCATCATGGCCAGGAAAATAACAGCGATGAGTAAAACATTGGCAGCCATCATCTGTGTTGCAGAAGCGGCATTCGGAAGCATGACTAAACCGATGGCACACAAAACGGCACCAATCAGAAAATAGGGTTTCCTTCTGCCCAGCGGACTCCAGGTATTATCTCCCATATGCCCGATAATAGGCTGAACAATGAGTCCTGTAATAGGAGCAACAAGCCAGAACCATGAAAGTTCATGAACATCTGCCCCGAAATTGGCCAAAATCCTGCTCGCGTTGCCGTTCTGCAGGCCAAAAGCCATCTGAATTCCCAAAAAACCCATGCTCATATTGATGATCTGGGCCATTGAAAGGTTCGGTTTTATCTTTCTTGAAAGAGTACTGTTTGAAGGATTCATTACTCTTGCTTTAATGCTTTTATTAAGGTATCCTCAATAGCTGCTTTTTCTGAAACTACTTTATCCACTACATCATTCGGAACGGTTACAGAAAGTACATATTGTTTTACTTTCCAGCTTCCGTTTATTTTTTCCACCACGCCTGAACCTCTGCAGATCTTCATTTGGGTATCCAGCAATTCATCGAACCAGGCCAGTTTTCCGTCTTTGCTGAAATACACATTTCTTTTAAGAGCTTTGAAGTTCCAGGTTTTCTTTTTGTCGAAATAAGGTTTTGCCCAAACCATGAACGCTTTTTTATCCCAGATTTCCGTAGCATCGGTGCCGATGAAGGTGGATTCATCTGCGAAGTAGTCGAAATAGGCATTGAAATCAGCCTGTGCCGCGGCAGTATTGAAACCGTCCAGCATCGTTCCTATTTCCGTTTTTTCTTTTTCAAACTGAGTTCCTTTGGATTGGGCATTCATCCCTGTAAATCCAAACATAAAAAGCACCAGTGTGCAGATGATTGTTATTTTTTTCATTGTATAATTAATTTTTGTTTTGGAATTCGATGATCAGAGGCGTTTTAGCAGGTACAGCAAGACTGTTTTCCAGAGAAATATCTTTTCCTGAAATAACCTCTTTACCTTTTTTCACCCCGTTCAATGATTCAGAAAAACGTTTTAAGTCTACCATCTGATCTTTTTCATTATTGTTGATGACCACCATTACATTTTCTTTATCATTGTATCTAAAATACACAAAAATATCATTCTGGGGAACGTAATTTTTAGTTTTTCCGGTATGGATCACGTCTTTTCCTTTTCTCCAGTTCAATAATTTTTGCGAAAACTGATAAAAATCCTTTTGTTCAAGGGTTTGTGATGAAGGGTTGAAAGCATTTTGAGTATCAGATTTCCAGCCACCCGGAAAATCCCTGCGGATATCGGCATCACCGCCTTTGGTTTTATCACCGCGCATCCCTATTTCTGAGCCGTAATAAATTTGTGGAGTTCCTCTTACCGTAGAAATCATGGCCAGTGCCATTTTATAAGCCTTTGGATCGGCATTGAAAATCTCGTTCCATCGTTCCGTATCGTGATTTTCAAAGAAAACCAGAAGATTATTAAGATCAGGGTACAGGAAATCGCTTGTAAAAACATTGTAAAGCTTGATCATTCCGGTATCCCAGCCTTCTTTTTCTTTGAGGGCTTTCGGCATATCGGCAAACAGCATAAAATCCATCACGGAAGGCAGATTGGAATTGTATCCGGCGGCTTCTCCGGTTTTAGAGTTTTTCTGCCATGCGGAGATCTGTCCGGCGGTATACAGCCAGGTTTCACCTACAATATTGAATTTTGGATATTCATCGGTAATGGCTTTTGCCCATTTGGCCATAGCCTCTTTATCATTGTATGGATAAGTATCTACGCGTAAACCGCCCAGTTCGGCATATTCTATCCACCAGATTGCATTTTGGGTGAGGTATTTTAAGACCAGCGGGTTTTTCTGGTTAATATCGGGCATTGTTGTATCAAACCATCCGTCCAGTGCATATTTCTTATCAATTTCTGATGCATTGGGGTCAAACTGTGTGGTGGTTTTGTAATTGGAACGGTAAAAGCCGTTTTTCCCTTCATCAAACCAATGAATCCAGTCTTTGGAAGGAAGATCTTTGATCATCCAGTGGGAAACACCCCAGTGATTCGTTACATAATCCATGACCAGCTTCATATTCCGCTTGTTCAGTTTCCGGGAAAGTTCGCGGTATTCTTCATTGGTTCCGAAGCGTCCATCAATTTTATAAAGATCCGTCTGTGCATATCCGTGGTAAGAGTATACTTTTTCATTGTCTTCATTCACGGGTGTGAGCCAGACAGAGGTTGCGCCAAGGTTCTGGATATAATCGAGGTTGTTGATAATTCCCCGAAGGTCGCCGCCGTGTCTTCCGTTCGGTAAGCTGCGGTCATTTTTTTCAATGAGATCAGGTCTGGAATCATTCTTTTCATCTCCATTGGCAAAACGGTCCGGCATAATGAGGTACATGACATCTTTTGAAGTAAAAGATTCGCGGTCCGCAGAGCCGGCTGCTCTCTGTTTAAGCTCATAATCGTAGGAACTTATATTTTTCTTTCCTTTTTTAATATTGATTTTAAACTTTGGAGCATTGATCTCGTTGGTATTAACGGTGATAAATACATAGTTTGGGTTTTCAACTTTTTTGATATCTTTTATCTGAATACCGTCGGAAAGCTCAATTTCATTTTGTGCAATATTTTTTCCATAGACCAGAATCTGAAGCTCAGGATTTTTCATTCCTTTCCACCAGAATGCAGGCTCTACTTTTTCTAAAGGTTTGGTCTGGGAAAAGGCTGCAGCAGCTATCGAAAGTGCCAATACAATGGATAGTTTTTTCATTTTTTCAGGATCAAATTTCAATTTAATACTATATTTCGAAAACAAGGTTAGAAAACGTAAAATTTTTCGCGTGATTATCGTGCAAAAAAGATAATGCCCCGGATCATTTTCCTGATGTACAATGAGCCGGGGCATCCCTGAAATATCAATTCAGATCTTAATTTACAGGCTTCACAGAAACTGCGAAACCGCCGCTTCTCGCCATTTTGAAATTCAATTTAGATTTGCTTGTGATCTGTTTTTTGTAGATGTTATAGCTTTGAGGATTGTCGATGTAGTCTGCATCTTTTCCGTCCTCATACACCGTTACTTCATATTTTTTGCCCTTATCAAGGAATGAGAAATCTACCGTGTATTCACGTTTGTTTTCATCGGTAATACCGCCTACGAACCAGTTTTCTGTTCCTTTTGCTTTTCTTGCCGTGATGACATAATCGCCGGGCTCGGCTGATAAGATCCTGGTATCATCCCAGTCTGCCGCCACATCCTTGATGAACTGGAAGGCATCCATATGCTTTTTGTAGTTCTCAGGAAGATCCGCCGCCATCTGAAGAGGCATGTACATGGTAACATACAGCGCCAACTGTTTTGCCAGTGTGGTTTTCACAAAACGTTTATCTCCAGGGAAATAATAGTCTAATTTCGTCTGGAAGATTCCCGGTGTATAATCCATAGATCCACCCATCCATCTGGTGAATGGAAGAACGGTCTGGTGATCCGGCTTGTTTCCTCCGAATGCTTCATATTCAGTTCCTCTGGCCGCTTCTGCCGAAATATAGTTCGGGTAGGTACGGCTTTCTCCTGTAGGACGAACGGATTCATGGGAATTGACCATAATTTTATACTGATTCGCTTTTTCAGCAATTCTGTAGAAATGGTTGATCGTCCATTGGGAATAATGATGCTCCCCTCTTGGAATAATATCGCCTACGTATCCTGTTTTCACGGCATCATAACCATATTTATTCATGACTTCAAAAGCTTTATCAGCCCATCTTTCATAGTTGGTTGCAGAACCTGAAGTTTCGTGGTGCATGATCAGCTTAATTCCTTTTGAATGGGCATAATCATTCAGCATTTTGATATCAAAATCCGGGTAAGGGGTAATGAAATCAAAGACATATTCTTTGGAGTGACCGAACCAGTCTTCCCATCCGATGTTCCAGCCTTCAATCAATAGTCCCTGGAAGCCGTTTTCAGCAGCAAAGTCAATATATTCTTTAACTTTTGTATTGTTGGCTGCATGTTTCCCGTTCGGGGTAAGCTTTGCAAAATCTGTTTTGTCCAAATGAACATTTTCTGCTGTAGAGTAAGCCCACTGGGATTTTCCGATGATCATTTCCCACCAGACTCCCATGTATTTTGTAGGGTGAATGTAAGAGGTATCGGTATATTTTGTAGGTTCATTAAGATTGAAGATCATTTTGGAATCCATCACTTCTTCAGCTTTCGGAGCAACAATAATGGTTCTCCACGGCGTTACAGACGGTGTCTGAATGTATCCTTTCGCACCCTGTCTGTCAGCCGTAAGATGGGTTTTGAATTTAAAATTCTGAGCATCCACTTCAAGATGGGAAGCCGGGTAATCCAAAACGGCTGCTTCTGCAACGTTTACATACAATGGCTCTTTACCTTCTTTTTTAAGCATTAACGGAGACTGAACCGCATTTTTAACCAGTTTCTGTGAAGCGTTGGCATCAAATGCTTTGTCCCACTGTGCAGGAATTTCGGAAATTTTGGTTTCCTGATACTGGTATTCCTGAGAATCGTAATCTGCCACCATCCACCAGGCTTTCATATCGGTAGGAAAATCGATTTCGGAATCTTCTTCCCTGATGACGAAATAATTCAGGTTTTTCTGCTGCGGGAATTCATACCGGAATCCAAGACCGTCATTGAACAGTCTGAACTTTACGACAATACTTCTGTCTGTAGAAGCCTGATCAAGGGTAACCGCAAGCTCGTTATAATGATTGATATAGTTTTTCTTTTCGCCAAGAACCGGCTGCCAGGTTTCGTTTTTGGAGTCGCGTTTTTCATCTTTTTTCGTGAACCCGTTATTCAGATCAAATTTGGCATCATCCGGTTTTGCAATTTCGGATGCAAATTTAATGGCTGAGTCTTTAAATAATCTCAATCCTAATTTAGAATCTTCCACGACCACAGCCCCGTTGTATTTCAGGTTGTAATAAGGTACTCCCTGTTTCAGCTGAAAGTTCATTTCAAACTTTCCATCCGGTGATTTCAAAGACTGTGCATTCACCCCCACGAACATCATTGAGAGCAAAAATGCTCCAACTGTAATTTTCTTCATAATGACTATTTATAAACTTAAAAATAGATAAAGTGCTGCGGTAAAGCAACACTTTATCTGCTTAATTGGTATTATTTTACAATTTTGTAACCGTTAACTTGTAATAGGCTGAATTATGAAGATCCAGTTCTATTTTATAGTTTCCTGCTTCTGATACTTTATAGCCAGGATCACCGTCTACTGTATTTTCAGCATTGAAATAAGTCTGTACGGCTTTTCCTGAAACCAGTGCTTCATCCGTTTTCTTAGGCTGGATTTTCAACAACCAGTCGTCGTTTGCTCTGAACTTAAACAATCCTGTGCTGTTCAGCATAATAGAATTGATTACATAAGTTTTGGTAGCCGGATTATAGACAAAATCTGTATCTGAACCCCATCCCGCAGGCGTGGCATCTCCAATCACCCCGAAGTTGGCCAGTACCGAAGAATAGGTATTGGCTGCCCAGTCCACTTTCATGTAGAAGGTTCCTGCTGAAGCCGGCACGATATCTGACCCGTCTACAACCAGTTTTCCGGTTTTTGTTCCGTCATCCCCTTTATTTCCCGGCCAGTCCTGATTAATCGCGAATTTGTACTTCCCGTTATCACCTGCTGCATTGTTAATCCAGATAAATCCTCTGTAATTATCATTCTTTTCAGGGGAAAACAGGTTGGGAGAATTGGCTGGCGTCCAGTTGGCATATCCCGCCGCTCCTGCATAAGCTCCCGGTACATTGATCTTTGGATAGATCAGATCCGGATTTGGAGTATAAGGCGTTACTTTAATCGCTATTACATTGGAATAAAAAGCTGCTGATCCTACAGATGTTTTTAATCTTGCTTCCACTTCATTCACCACATCCGGAGTGGCCCCGATGTTGAACATCGCAGCATTCACCGCGGCATGGGTAGCAGAACCTTGTGTAACATCATTGGAAAAATCAATGGTCGCACTTTTTTTGAAGCCATCTCCTTTTAAACCAAATTCTATCTGCTGAGAAGGAACTACGGCAATATTAAATGATGGTTTTGTCCATGAAAAGCTGATGACAGCATCATTTGCCGTAAGCTCACTGAGAATTATTGTATTTTTATCAGAGGAGACCTTACCTGCAGAAGTTTCGCTGATTACTGCCTTGTCTTCGTCCTTTTCACAAGATACCAGCAATATTCCCAGTACGGACAGGGATAATATTTTGAATAAATTTTTCATTTTAACAGTTTTTAAAGGTTAGTAACCAGGATTCTGAATCAGGTTAGGGTTAGCGATAATGTCTTTGTTCGGAATAGGGAAAAGATTTCTATAGCTTTCCACTGCTTTTCCATCTTTCACATTTCCTTTCCAAGGCCATAGATAATCTGCTGTTGTATATCTGTTAAAACGCACAAGGTCTGATCTTCTGGTTGTTTCCCATGAAAGTTCTCTTGCTCTTTCATCCAAAATAAAGTTCAGATTGATTGAGGTTACGTTTCCACTTGTATTTCCGTAAGCACGTTCTCTTAACTGGTTCACGTAGCCAACTGCAGTTGCCTGGCTTCCTCCGCCACCGCCTCTAAGGACTGCTTCAGCGTACATCAGATAAATATCCGCAAGACGGTATAAAGGAATATCAGCTTCTACCCAGTTGTTGTGGGCTCCTGCTGCTCCATTGCTTTTTATATTTTTATACTTGATAAATGCATAACCATCGGTAAATGAACCTAAGTCATTAATTTCCAGGTTTTGTCCTGCTGTAAAGAATCTTCCTCTTTTATCACTTCCATTAGATGGGAATAGTCCTACAAATGCTTTCGTGGTTCTTAAACCGCTCCATCCGCCATTAACTCCGAATTCCACTGCTTTCATATCACCCCCGATCGCAGCATGCACAAGGAAAGTGGTTCCACCATTGGTTTGTGTATTGATTCCGTCAAAATTGACACTGAAAATCTGCTCCGGGTTGTTAAGATTATTATCTGCAAGGAACAGCTCATCGTATTTCGGCTTTAAAGAGTAACCTGCTGCAATGACTTTGTTACAATAGGTGATACAATCTGTATTTCTCTGTGTTCCTGTATATACTTCTGCATTTAAATATAATTTTGCCAATAATGACCATGCAGCGGCTTTATCCGCTCTTCCGTACTCATTGGTTTTAGGGTCTTTCAATTCTGCTGCTACGGCAACCAATTCAGACTCAATAAAATTAAATAATGATTTTCTGTCTATTCTCTGTGGCGGATTTACCGATCCAGGAAGATAGGTTTCATCTACAAAAGGAACATTTCCAAACATATCTATGGCATGCGTATAAGACTGTGCTCTCAGGAAACGGGCTTCTGCTCTCATAAGTTTTGCCTGGGCAAGATTGTCTCCTGTAATATTATTTTCCGTCAGCTTTTCATCCGTTACATTTCTCAGGAACTCATTACAGAAAGCAATTTCCGTATAGATCCTGTAATACATGGCTGCAATGAATTCGTTGGAAGAATCCCAGGTCATTTTGTGCAGGGTATGAAGGTTTCCGTCATTCCACCCGATTACAGCTTCATCAGTGGTAACCACATTCAGATTGTACAGTAATCTGGTGTACTGGGAGAATCCACCGTTGATTCCATTGATATCACTATCAGGCTGGTCACCATCCCCGCTTATCTGCCCACCCATAGCAAAACCTCCATAAAGCTTGGCTAAAATATTTTTATAATTAGAGAAATCTTTGTAGATATTCGCTGATGTTACGTCCGTAATAGGCTCTCTTTCCAGATCACTGATACATGCAGATGCAGTAGTGAGTAAAAATGCAGCAGAAAGAGGCAGTACTATATTTTTAAGTTTGATTGTATTTAGTTTCATCGTAATAAAATTTAAAATTGAAAGTTTAAGCCTAATGAATATATTCTAGGCATCTGATAGTATCCGTTGTCTATGCCGCCAAAAACTTCAGGATCTACTCCTGTATATTTGGTCACTACAAAAACATTCTGAGCCATACCATAGATTTTCAGGTTGCTTCCCTTAGAGAAAACTTCTCCGAAATTGTAGCCCACATTAATATTATCCAATCTTAAGAACGATGCGTTCTCTACATAAATATCTGATTTATACTGAGGTACAGCGAATTTATATTCCGGTGCCGAGGAGAATACATTCTGAAGGTATTCATTGGTGGATGTAGACTGTATTGAGCTGTTGGAAGCCATATTGTTATACACATAGTTTCCTAAAACCGCTCTTGCACTCAGGGCAAAATCCCAGTTTTTATGAGATACTTTTGTTGAGAATCCTAAAATTGCATCCGGAGTGGTAGATTTGTAATAATACATATCTTTAGGTGTGATAGTCCCGTCTCCGTTTCGGTCTACAAATGCGCCGTCCACAGGTTTTCCGTTACTGTCATATACCTGCTGATATACCCAGAATGAATTGGGAGCATATCCTACGGCGTGAGCCTGGATTTTGTTTCCTGAACCTCCTTCAATGCCTCCAACTTCCATGTTGAAAGATTCATCAGCCCTATCTTTAAGCTTGGTCACTACCGGTTTGTAATGAGTTGCATTAAAACTCATTTCCCATGTTGTTTTTTCGTTTTTAACAGGGATTACCGTAATGCTTCCTTCAATTCCCTGATTCTTCATATCCCCTACATTCTGCCAGCTGGCGTTGCTTAAACCTCCTGCAGCTTCATCTGCATATACTAAAAGGTCTTTGGTATCTTTTCTGAAAAGATCAATGGATCCTGTAATTCTATTTTTAGCAAAACCATAATCTAAACCTATATTCTTTGTAGTCGTAGTTTCCCAGGTAAGATTCGGATTATAGTTAGCAGGTCTGAACATAAAATAGAATTCATTTCCAAACTGGTAACTTGCTTCAGGGTAACTTGGATTATAAGCTGCAAAAGCCGGATAGTTATTAGGTTTATTACCATTTAAAGCGGGAAGTTCCTGCTGTCCTGTTTTCCCCCAGCCTGCTCTCAGTTTCAACGTACTGATGGCAGAAATATTTTTGATAAAACTTTCCTCGTTAAGCTTCCAGGCTAATGAAACTCCCGGAAAAACACCCCATACGTTATCTCTTGTTTTGTTAAAGAATCTTGAAGAACCGTCCTGACGAACAGATCCTGAAATAATATATTTATTCGCTACTGTAAAAATTGCTCTTCCATAAAAAGAAACCAGTGTATATTGAGTCCTGAAATCCAAGTCCTGTGTATTAATTCCGGTTCCTCTATAGGTAACAGCTCCCGGAATACTCATACGGAAATCCTGGTAAGCATATCCTGCCGTAATATCCACACCGGTATTAATGGCACTGATAGTCTTCACATAATTAAAATAGGTTTCCAAAAGCTTGTTGTTCTTTTCCATTGTATAGAAGTTCGAACTTCCCTTGTCTTCAAAACCTGGTCTATAAGTGGCATCTTTATACTTATGTCCTTCACTTTTTGTATAATCATAACCAGCGTTTACGTTAAAATGCAGGTCCGGAAGAAAGTGAAATTTATAGTCTAGCTGAATATTTCCCAATCCTCTGGTAACGGAAGATACATCTCTTACCCCATAGATCAGTCCAAGTGGATTGGTGTTGGCGTTCACATTGTATCCTGTTGCAGATCCCGCAGCCAGCCATTCATAATACCCTCCGTAATTGGAATTTCCTGAATACACAGGTTGTGTAGGATCAAAATAGGTAGCCGCCTTGATTACTCCGCCATCTACAAACCGGTTATCCGTAAAGGTCCCTTTTGCATTTACATTTACTGATAAGTGATTGTCAAAGAATTTTGGATTTAAATTCAAGCCTATTGAAGTTCTTCGGAAAGAGTTCGACTTTACGATACCATTCTGCTCATTATACCCTAATGATAAACGGTAAGGCAGTCCTTTAATACCTCCGGCAAGGGCTAAGTTGTTATCTGTTCCCCATGCAGCCTGATAAATCTGGTTCTGCCAGTTGGTATCAGAAGTTCCAAGCTTGGCTTTGTAATTGGCAGATCCATAGGTATTCACAAAATCTCTGAATTCCTGCGCATTAAGCACATCCACATTTCCCATCTTAGTGGAAACTGAAGCCACTGTAGAGAAATTTACCTTAAATTTTCCGGCACTTCCTTTTTTAGTCGTGATCAAAATAACCCCGTTGGAAGCTCTGTTACCATAGATCGCAGTAGCAGAAGCATCTTTCAGGATATCAAAGGTCTCAATATCATTGGGATTGATTAAAGATAGAGGATCAGAAACCCCGTTCATTCCCACAAAATCCTGAGGAACTCCGTCAATGACGATCAATGGGGAGTTTTCTCCACTCAAGGAAGAGGTACCCCTGATTCTGATCTTGGTTCCTGAACCTGGTGCACCACTGTTGTTCGTGATCTGCACCCCTGGTGTTTTCCCCTGAATCAATTGCCCGGCAGAAACTGCACCTCCGTTAAAATCCTTTGAACTTACGGAAGTAATGGATCCGGTAAGGTCTGATTTTTTCTGCTTCCCATATCCGATCAATACCACTTCCTCGATCTTTTTCTCCTTTGTAGCGGAGTCCTGTGCCTGCGCATGCATCATTGAACCAGCCAATAGAAATGCAGGCGCTATTTTTAACACCGTTGTAAAATTTCTCACAATATCGTTTTTTTAGTTTCGTTTTAATTAAGCTGTCTGACCAGCTTTGCAATTTATAAAAAAA
Source organism: Chryseobacterium endalhagicum (assembly GCF_016745235.1). Lineage (GTDB taxonomy): Bacteria > Bacteroidota > Bacteroidia > Flavobacteriales > Weeksellaceae > Chryseobacterium > Chryseobacterium endalhagicum. The sequence goes on from NZ_JAELVM010000003.1 coordinate 419,719, forward strand.
TTATAATTATCATAAAATTATTGAAAATTTGCACAATTTTACGTAAATTTACAATCCATTCAATACCAAATACCTGTTATTCATAACTTTACGTTAACTTATGCAAAGCATAATACGTGAATTAAATTAACATTTAGTTAAACATTTGTTTAACTAAATGTAATATCCTTCGCTTCCTGAAGAGGAAAAAACTTATTATAATGGAAGTTTAAGCGGTTTTACTGAGATAATCCTTATCTTTGCAGTTAAAACTTTACTATAAAATGTCAAACAGAAAGATGATTACGGCAGCTTTGCCTTATGCAAACGGACCGGTTCATATAGGACATTTGGCAGGTGTATATATTCCTGCGGATGTTTACGCAAGATTTCAAAGAAGATTAGGAAAAGATGTAGCGTTTATCTGCGGGTCGGATGAACACGGAATTCCTATTACCATCAGAGCAAAAAAAGAAGGAGTAACGCCTCAGGATATCGTAGATAAATACCACGAGATCATCAAAAAATCTTTTTCGGATCTGGGAATTTCTTTTGATGAGTATTCCAGAACGACCTCTAAAAAGCATTACGAAACCAGTCAGGATTTCTTCAAAGTTCTTTATGAAAAAGGGAAATTCACGGAAGAGGTTTCTGAGCAGTATTTTGATGAGCAGGCCGGAGAATTCCTGGCAGACCGTTATATTGTAGGAACATGCCCGAACTGCGGCAATGAGAATGCTTACGGAGATCAGTGTGAAAAATGTGGCTCTACCCTGTCCCCTTCAGAACTGATCAATCCGAAATCGATGCTGAGCGGAAATATTCCGATCCTAAAAGACACCAAAAACTGGTATCTTCCTTTAAATGAATACGAAGACTTCCTGAACGAATGGATCATTGAAGGCCATAAAGACGACTGGAAGCCGAACGTTTACGGACAGGTTAAATCCTGGCTTAATGACGGTTTAAAGCCGCGTGCAATGACCAGAGACCTGAACTGGGGAGTTCCGGTTCCACTTCCAAATGCGGAAGGTAAAGTGCTTTACGTATGGTTTGATGCGCCAATCGGATATATTTCTTTCACGAAAGAATGGGCAGAGAAAAACGGAAAAGACTGGAAAGATTACTGGCAGAACGAAAACAGTGACCTGGTTCACTTTATCGGAAAGGATAATATTGTATTCCACTGCATTATTTTCCCTGCGATGATGAAGGCTCACGGAGATTATATCATGCCGAAAAACGTTCCTGCATTTGAATTCCTGAACCTTGAAAACGACAAGATCTCAACGTCAAGAAACTGGGCAGTCTGGGCGCATGAATATGTGGAAGAATTCCCGGGACAGCAGGATGTTTTAAGATATGCACTTCTTTCCTCCGCTCCTGAAACAAAGGATAATAATTTTACATGGAAGGATTTCCAGACTAAGAATAATTCTGAACTGGTAGGAATTTTCGGGAACTTTATCAATAGAGTTGCTGTACTGATTCATAAATATTATGATGGTGTTGTTCCTCAGGGAGACGTCAACAGCCCTGAATTAGTAGAAATCAACAAAGCGGCTAAAGAAATTTCAGGATTCCTGGAAAATTATGAATTCAGAAATGCTTTAACTGCGTTAATGAATCTTGCCCGTTTTGGAAACCAGTATCTTCAGACTGAAGAGCCCTGGAAAACCATTAAGGACAGCCCTGAAAAAGCAGCACAGTCTTTATTTGTTGGTGCTCAGCTTGCTGTTGCATTAGCTCAGTTATGTGAACCATTTATGCCTTTCAGCTCTGAGAAGCTACTAACAATGTTTAATGCTCAGCAGGTAAACTGGAATGATGTAGAAACTCAATCTGTCTTAGTAGAAACAGGTCATAAAATCAATGAAGCTTCTCTTCTTTTCTCTAAAATTGAAGACAGCGTAATTGAAGCTCAGATTGAAAAACTGGAACAGACGAAACAAAACAATAAAAAAACAAACCCTAACGCCAACCCTATGAAAGAAGAGATTTCTTTTGATGATTTTGCTAAAATAGACCTTAGAACAGCAACCATTTTAGAAGCTGAAAAAGTAGAAAAAGCTGATAAATTACTGAAATTCAAAGTAGATACAGGTGTTGATATCAGAACTGTAGTTTCAGGTGTGGCAGAAAGCTTTACACCGGAAGAACTGGTAGGAAAACAGGTAATGATCCTGTTAAATCTTGCTCCAAGAAAAATAAGAGGCATTGAGTCTCAGGGAATGTTCTTATTAACTACAAAACCGGACGGAAAACTGTCTTTCGTAACCCCGGATGACAGCAATGTAGAAAACGGTATTGAGATAGGATAAACCTATATTTCAGATAAAACAAAAGACACACGATTTTCGTGTGTCTTTTTTATTTTGTTCCTATCATTGCGAGCGAAGCGAAGCAATCTCTTAAAACGAAGTTTATACTTAATAATCTTAAAAACTTAATTTTAATCTTAATGGTTCAACAAATAAAACCATTAAGGACCGTTTAGCGATTAAGAATATTAAGAGATTGCTTCGCTTCGCTCGCAATGACAGAAGAGTTACTTTTTAGTCAGCCTTGTCAGGTAAGCATCTTCATCCTGCATTACTTTTTCTACTGTAAAACCATTATTTTCTGCAGCATTTTTCAAGGTCTGAAAATCAAGATACAGCCATTTGATCGGGTTTTCGGATTCTCCTTTGTAATGAACTACGTAATCCAGCTCGCCATAATAACCGCCAGCCGGAATATATACACCACCGTCTTCATCACGGTCGAACATATACAGGATATCTGTGCTATCGATTAAGATTTGTCCGTTATCATTCAGGAAAGTGTGAAGTTTTTTAAGGTAGGTATCAATTTTGTCCAGGCTTTCAAAAATTCCGGTTCCATTCATCAAAAGCAGAACGGTATCGAAAGTTTCACCGGAGAAATCAAGCATATTTTCACAAACCGCTTTTTTTATTCCACGGAGTTTGCAGACTTCAATCGATTTTGGTGAAATATCTAATGCCAAAACATCAAGATTCCTTTCATTCTGAAGATACAAAGCATGAGAACCGGCACCGGCACCAATATCCAGCACCTTTCCCTGAGCTGCATCCAGCGCTTTCTGCTCAATATCGTTCATCTCTTCAAAATCCCTGAAAAGGTAGTCTACCGGAAGTTCATCCAGTTCCGATATTGAAGTTTCCGTCTGCAGATCTTCTGGATTTTCGTTGTGAAAATAATCCCAGACTGCCTTACCCATTAAATCTTTCATTGCTGTCTTTAAAAGTGCAAAGATAAGGGTTTCGGGGGCTGGGTGCAAGTTGTTTCGGGGTACGGGGTTCGCGGTACGAGGTATGGGGTTCGAGTTTCGGGGTACGGGGAATTATGGTTTTAGTCAGAATAGTAAGGTCAATGGTGAATTTTGCTTCGCAAGTGAGTGGTGAATGGAGGATTCAAGAACCAGGAACCAAGAAACCAAACATCACACAACGGGTATCAAAAATAATACACCCTTATTAACCGAACTACTCTAACCAGTAACCAAAAAGCCAGCAACCAGCAACAAAAAACTCGCAAATAAAAAACAAAATCCACATCTCGAATCCCGAAACCCGAACCACGCATCCCACAACACCTACCCCATCGAATCCTTCTCCTTATGCCTATCCTTCTCCGATTCATTTTCCGCTACGCCCGCTTTCCAGTAGGAATAGGCGTTCAGCTCCTGTGCGGTCCAGTTTTTTTCTTTCCGCAGGTAAGTCCGTATGTCTTTGACACTTGAAAATTCTGCTGCAATGTACCCGAATTTTGTGGTTTCCGGAATATTGATGCTTTTTACGGTATCAGCCATTTCACTGCTGATATGAGGTGTTGCGTTATGAAGCCAAATGAATTCAATATCAGCTTTGGTTTCAAAAATCTGTTCGTCTTCTTTTCCGTGAACTTCGATGATGCAGACTCCTTTTGCTTTTTCCGGCAGTGTTTCCAGCATGGCTCCAAGAACCGGAATGGCTGTAGCATCTCCAGCAAACAGGTACCAATCTGCTTCCGGATACATTTCTTTTGTTTCTGTACGCATCATGATGCCGAGCTTTGAACCTGCTTCAGATTCTCTTGCCCATTTTGAAGCGGGACCACCGTCTCCATGATCCACAAAATCGATGATCAGTATATTTTTCTCAAGATCTATTCCGCGATGGGTGTAGGTTCTTACGGCCGGAGCCACTTCTTTTGGAGGATAAACCCACTGGCGGTTTTCATCCAGAGTGGGAAAATGGATTTCATTTAAACCCGCCGGAGGTACAGCAATTTTATTATTATCGCCGATGGAAGTATTTTTGAACAAATGAGCATCAGGAGAATAGAGATACACTCTTATAAAATGGCCTGTGATATATTCTTTTCTGATAAGTTCTGCAACAACGCGGCCTGTTGGAATTCTTGTCATCTTTTTATTTTTTATTCAATACAAATTTAATTTTATTTTGTCTAAATAAAAACAATTAATCTAAAAATGTAAAGCTCCGCTACAAAATTGCAGCAGAGCTTTACGGTGAAAAACAAGGTATCTTTAAACCGCAGGTCCTGCTGCGTCTTTTATTTCTTCTATTAATTTTTTATGTTCGCGAAGTCTTCTTCTCGCAATTACAGATTTACCGCCTAAAACCCTGATAAATCTTAAATACTGGAATCTTTCTCTTCCGAAATGATGGGTCAGTACATAGAGCAATACTCCAAACCCGGTTAAAATAATGTATCCAAAGATCTTTTTACCGGATACGATAATGGCATTCAGCTGAATAGTCTTCATATTGGCTGCTATATTCTGGGGACTCACCGTCATTCCATCAATATACACAGCAAGATCACCTACCGCCGTCACCTGAAAACGGTACTGAAACCATGAATACAGTGCTGAGAAAAAGCCCACCGCCAGGAAAGTTCTCCAAACCAAGACCAGCCCGATGGCTGCCAGCATATCATCCAGTTCAAGTTTATCCAGCGTATAAAACCACACTGAAATAAACAGCGAACACATTCCATATCCTTTTAAAAACATCGGCAGATACCAGTTTTCATAATTGAATTCCAGGACCATTGAAAAATACATGATCAATGAATATCCCATCATCGCAGAAAAACCGGAGAAGATGAACATTTTCAGGGGTATTTCTTTTTTGAACCAGAATACAGCGACTGCACCTGCCAGAATAATTCCCGGAATCATCAGCATATTCAATCCAGCATTCGTCTGTTGGTCGTAACCAAGAACTCCTACCGCAAAGGTATTCTGAAGTGAAGTCGTTCCTAAGAACATTCCCAGGCACAACAGCATAAACAAACCATGCTGCACATTATTTTTTGTGAAAATTTTGAATGATAAATAAGGTCTTTTTAAAGTAAACTGACGAACCACCAGCAATGCAAAGCTTACAAAAGCCGCAATGCTCGCATTCATAATGTCTTTTGAATTCCACCAGTCCTGCTGTTTCCCGAATGAAAAAACATATGCGGAAAACATAAACGTCGAAACGAAGAGCATGATACTCATCCAGTCAATGTAGTGTAACGGAACTTTTAATGCAAAATATTTATCATGCATAACAACCCAGTGAATCAATGCCAGTATAAAACATAATACCGCTGCAATCACATAAAAATGCTGCCAGTTGTAATTAATAGAAACTACCGCTGCATAATAAGCCGCCACCTGATTCATCGCCAAAACAAAGGTGTAAAACAATCCGTAAAACATCCCTCTGTTCCCGATCATCGCCATAAGGGGAAGAAACAGCTCAATCGTCACCATCATCTTTAAAAAACCGATAAACAGAGCCGTAAATACAAATATCATAGGCTGCATTGTCGTTCCGTTGATGTAGCTCAGCAGTCCTAACAATACGAGCAGTATGGTCATTTTATCCCTCACCTTGAATCTCATCTTCAGTCTGAGGACAATCGGCATACAGGCACCCATTCCTATGGTTGTCGCATAATTAGCCCACATGAAATATTCGGTCATGGCTCCGGTACCGCTTACCAGATAACTGATATTTCCCGTATACACACCACCAAGCGGCATCACCACAGCCAGCAGCAGTACGATAAGCAGAAGCTGTACGGGTTTTGGTACCCAGTTGTTGTATAGTCCTTTGTTGTACATGAATTTAGAAGTTAGATATTAGAGGTTAGAAGTTAGAGGATGGAAGCGGGAGGATGGGAGATGGAAGTTTATCTTTGTCGTTATACTTCTGCATTCCAAATAAGTTCCTTTAGAAAAATTAGAAATTATCAGAGAGGAGCCAGAAACTGTTTTTTCATCTGCATCAGCTTCCCTCTTCTGGCTTCCGGCTTCCTTTCTTAATCTTTTAATCTCTAAATTTTTTAATTTTTTAATTTACATTCACATTCATATTCATTCCCGCACTCAGCTGAGCCAGGTCTTCCTTTTTATTGGCAGTGCTGAATTCTATCCTTACCGGAATTCTCTGCTGTACCTTGATAAAGTTTCCTGTGGAATTATCGGTAGGAACGTTTGAATATCTTGAACCTGTTGCAGCGGAAATAGCCGTAACCGTTCCTTCAAATTTCTTTCCTCCCAAAGCATCAGCAGTCATCATCATTTTCTGACCGACTTTAATATTCGGCATCTGTTTTTCCAGGAAATTGGCGGTTACCCATTTCTGACCGTTCAGAACGATGGTCGCCACCTGCTGACCGGGCTGAATCAGCTGTCCTTCAGAAATCGTTCTCCGTCCCATTACCCCATCATAAGGTGCTGTGATTACGGTATAAGAAAGATTGATCTTCGCCATATCCAGTGCAGATTTCGTTCTTTTGATCTCCGCATCATTGATTCCTAATTTACTTTTCACCTCAGTGGTAGAAAGATTGGCAGACTGCTTCTGATTCACCAGTGTTTCATACGCTGCTTTCTGCGCATCATATTCAGTTTTGATCTGGTCATACTGCTGTCTGGTCACCGCTTCTGCAGCAAGAAGGTTTTTATATCTGTTTAAATTTTGCTCGGCATTCCACAATCTGGCTTTAGCACCTGCAATATTGGATTCCATCACGCTTACGTTATTGGAAACGGTATTGACGGATGAACTTGTTGCCGATCTCTGTGCCAGTGCATTCTGATAAGCAGCTTCCGCCTGACCCAATTGGGTTAAAAGTTCATTTTTATCCAGAATAACCAAGGTATCTCCTTTTTTAACTTTCTGGTGTTCGATGAATTTTATGTCTTTAATATAGGCTGAAACCCTTGTATTGATCGGGTTGATGAATTCTTCTACCTGAGCCGCTTCCGTATACGTTTTATCTCCAATGTGGAAATATTCACGGACCAGCCAGAAAAGCCCGAATCCTATTACCAGAAATACTACGATATTAGAAATTACCGCTCTTATTTTATTCTTTTTATTCTGTTTCTTTTTCACCACCGCTCCTGACTGTGCCGGAGCCGCCTGAGTATTTTGAGTTGTTTGTTCCTTGTTTTCCATTGTCTTGATTTTCAGTTTTAAATTAAAGAGTCCCCGCAGCTTTCAGCAGGTTGTAATATTGATACAGCACATTGATTTCCGCATTGGCAAAATCCAGCTCCGATTGCAGCTTCTGATTTTGTGCATCAATCATTTCTGCCTGTACTGCCAGCTGGTTCAGGTATTTCGCTTCCGTAATCTTGTAGTTTTCTTCTGCCAGTCTTTTCGCATCATTCAGAATATCAGCCTGCTGGATCGATTCCTGGTATTTTACATAAGAAGCATTTACCGCCATGTCCACATTCTGCTGAACCAGCGTTACCGCGTCTCCTGCCTGTGTTTTCTGCAGTTCACCAAGCTTTACTTTCTCCTTTGTTTTATACAGGTTATCAATATTATAGCTTAATGAAACGCCAGCCTGCCATCCTCCTGAATACATATCCAGAACAGGATTTCTGTTTGTAACCGGACGCTGTAAAGTATATCCTCCAAACCCTGAAAGTGTGGGCATCTGATCTGTTTTGATGATTTCTATATTTTTATAAGCAACATCAATGTTTTTCTTGGCAGATTTCAGCTGTGGATGGCTGTCATGGGCAAGATCCATATAATAATCCATGCCGATACCGGATTCTTTACCTTCAAGACTTTCAACAGGAACAATTTCCGTTTCAGAAGGCAGTCCCAATGCCATATTTAAATTATAATTAAGGATCTTTTTATTGTTCGTTAAGGTCAGAATTCCCTGATCCAGGTTTTTGATCGCCAGCTCTCCACGGATCACTTCATTACGGGTCACCATACCCTGCTGATAAAATTTCTGAATGTTTTTAAGACGTTCCTGTGCCAGCTTTTTATTATTCTGAAATACAGATTCCTGATTCACCATTTTGTAAACGTCCAGATAATTGGAGATCACAAGAAATTTTACATCAAGTTTGTTTTTTTCCAGATCCAGTTCGGAAAGCTGTTCACGAAGAGCCGCCATTTCAACGGATTTATTCACTAAACCTCCTTTAAAGATCAGCTGCGTTGCCTGTACCGCATACGAGCTTCCGTAATGAGGCATCGGAATATTGGTTGAGCTTGAAAAATCTTTGTCTATGGCTACCGCATCACCTAAATAGAACTGGCTTGTAGAAGCTGTGATATTAGGGAGCTTTTGAAGTTTTGCCACATTTGTATTCTGTTTCGCAATGTCTATATTCTGAGCAGACACTTTTAACTGCTGATGGTTTTTCACAGCCAGATCGGCCGCTTCACCTGCAGTCATCTGTTTGATCTGTTGAGAAAAAAACAGCGCAGGGAATAGAGCTACCACGAGTGATAGTGCTGTTTTTATATTCTTTGTCATTTTACCTTGTTTTACGAAGGCAAAGTTACGGCAGCTATGAAGTCAAACAAATGTTTGAATTTTGGAAAAAGATGTTCAAATGTAAGATTTTAATTTTCGAACTGATGTCTGTACTGGGTAGGACTTACATCAAGATGCTTTTTAAAAAAGTGGGAAAACGAGTATTGATCGCTGAATCCAAGGATTGAAGACACCTCTGAAACCGGTTTATTGGAGGAGTTTAAAAGCACTTTCGCTTCATTCATCACAATTAAAGCAATAATCTGGCTTGCAGACTTTCCTGTAATGGATTTCACCACCGAAGAAAGATGTCTGGTTGTAATGGACTGGCGTTCGGCATAGAACTCTACCGTCCGCTCGGTAAGATGATGGTTGGAAAGATCCGTAAGAAATACAAAAACAATCTCCTCCTGTCTGGACATCTGATTCATAGAGTAGCTGTCCTCTTTAGAAATAATTCCGGACATCTGATAGCAGAAAACCGAAAAAAGATGCTCTACCATTTCTTTTTTATACAGCATTTCTGCATCTGAATCCAGAATAAATTTCAGGAAATTGACACTTTTCCAGACTATATCCATTTCGTTTTCAGGAAAAGGAACGCCTTTATTCATCTGCTGGCGGAAATAGCGGTACGTGATCAACCTGTTGAATTTAAGGGACAACGCAGAGATAAATTCTCTTTTATAGGAAACCATCCGGGACTGAAAATCCCCGCTTACAGAAACCATCTCATAGATCGTCTGCGGATCGGTAACCATAAACATATTGGCGGAAAGCTCCAGATCACTGAAATGCTGACGGAGCTTTATAGTCCCCGACTTGATAAAAATAAAGGCAGGATTTTCCGGGCGGAAAGGCTTATCCGCAGAAATTCTCTCGAAAATATTATGTTGGGTAAAAATCTCAACACCGAATTTTTCTAAGGCTGACATATCACAAATGTAGCCAATATATTCTGTGTCTACAATATTTTAGTCTTCCAGGGAATACACTGCAAAGCTCGCCAGCCAGTGATCTCCGCCATAATTTCCCTGAAACAGCAGAGGAAGCCCGTTCGCTAAAAATACATCAGCCGTTTTTCTGAAATCTTTTTTCAAAGGATGACCGTCAGGAAGTGCTTTTGATATTCCTTTCATACACCAGGCTTTGGAAAAGGACAATCCCACAAGGTGAACGGTCTGATAATCGCTCAGGTCGCTTACCACAGGAATTTTTTCAATATTCTCCAGGCTTCTTTTTTCATAGAAATTATTCAGCCAGACGACAAACTCCTTCTGAGGAAGCACTCTTCTCATCAGGTCGGCAATTTCAAGACTTGGCGAAAAGAAGTCGGATCCGTCCGGTTCCAGATACGCAGGGGTTTTCTGGTCTTTTCCGTAAAAATATTTTGCTTTTTCTTTCAGCTGATTCTCAAATTCCTTATCATTGTTTGCAATAGCCCAGTCGATGGCAAAAGCCAGTCCGAATGCAGTATTCGGGTGAACTCCGGTTCTGTTCGGGTAGGTTTGTTTGGGAAGATAAGTCTTCCAAGACTGTAAGATCTTATCTGTTAATGGTTTTAAATTTTCGTGCCAGATCTTAGCTTTAGGATGATTCCAAGTAGTCAACTCTTCATCAAGCTTTAGCAGCCATGCCCAGCCATAGGTTCTCTCAAACGTTGTAGTCAGCTGATATTTAGTGAAATAATCAGCTTCGGTCTGTAGGTTTTCTTTATTTAACGAATTGTCAAGAATTTTCTCGATGTCTTTAGCATTGGCAAGATTCGGTTTTGTCTTCAGCAATCTCACAAGCATCCAGTGGCCGTGGACAGAGCTGTGCCAGTCGAAACAGCCATAAAAGCTTGGGTGAAGATCTTTTGGCGTCAGAGGAACTTCTCCGGCATTATTAATGATATGTGCCGTTTTATTTGGGTATTCCTGATTGATACAGTGAAGAGGTTTTTCCAATAATTTAACCGCCATTTCATCAGTTAATTTCGGAGCTTCCTGAGCATACATCAGAAATGGAGAAAACACGAATGCTAAAAGACTTTTTTTCATTGTATAAAAATAGAAAATAATTTAGATTCAAAAATGATTTTTAAACTTCATTAAAATATATAAATCATAAAAATTCTCATAAAACAATATGAATTTTTAACAAAACAAAGATTTGTGCATAATTTTTGATAAGATTCAATAAAAAATATTCATGATCAAATTATTTTTACCTTTATGTATGCTTCTTTTAATGAGCAGCTGCAAAAAATCTGAAATGGATGCTGTAAGTTCTCCAGATATAGTTAATAGTCAGCCTCCACCAAGAGAAGAAGCCTATCAAATGGCGCCTGTAAGCTCTATTTCAGAAAAATCAGAAACAGTAGATCAGTCTCCACAACCCGCTCTATCGCCAAAACCAATCGACACCATCAGTAAAAAGGTCATTAAAAACGGCAATATGAAAATCCAGGTGGGAGATATTAAAAAAGCACAGAATCAGGTAGGAGATATTCTGAAGAAAAACAATGCTTATATTCAGACTGAGCAGTATCAAAACACCGATAATGATGATAATCTGGATCTTGTGATCCGTGTTCCGCATAAAAATTTTGATGCTTTAATCAATTCTTTTTCTGACGGAGTGGGCTCTGTTTTGTCCAAAAATATTTCGTCTGATGATGTTACAGAAGAATATACGGATGTTTCCATCAAATTAGCCAATAAAAGAATTTATCTGGAAAAGTACCGGAATATGCTCAGAAGTGCTTCTACCACTAAAGACATGATTGAAATTCAGGAGAAAATCCGTGAACTTGAAGATGAAATAGATGTTGCGGAAGGCAGACTTCGGTTTATTGATGACCGTGTGAATTACAGTACACTCAACCTGAGTTTATACAAAGAAAAAGTGAGAAGCTCTGCTACCTCAAAAATTGGCTTCGGAAGCCGGTTTGCCGATTCTGCCACTGAAGGCTGGAACAGTTTTGTAAGTTTTCTGCTGGGAATTATTTCATTCTGGCCGTTTTTATTGCTGATTCCAATTCTTATTTATTTGTGGAGAAAATGGAGAGCCGGAAGAAAAAAATAGCCTGAGGTTTCGGGATGCGGGGTTCGGGGTTCGAGTTTTTGAGATTCGTGTTTCCGGGTTCGGGCTAAATGACAAGAATAATGTTTTATATATACTAAAAATCCGGATATCGTGAAGATACCCGGATTTTTATTGCATGATCTGTTATTTAAGCATTAAAATGTTCTTTAACCTTTTCCAGCACCTGCTCATCCGACATTTTCTGCGCGGTATCCAGCGTTATGCTAAGGTTTTTAAACTGAGCTGTATCGTGAAGATAATTCTTCAGCTCTTCCTGAATGGTTCCCGGACCTGTAATATAAACTTCCTGGGAGTTGGTAAGAAGATGTTCCACTTCTTTGAAGAATTTGACTCTGTTGGTACGTTCTGCATTGTTGGCTGCATTTTCACTGGAATTTCCGTGCTGTATTTCTGCTTTCACGGGGCTGCAGAGAAAAAATTTGAATGCATTCTGAGCATCGTGATTTTTTACAACAATTGCTTTTTCCGTATCAATCCAAAGTCCTGCTAATTTCTTGTCTGACATAATTTATTTTTTTGTGTTATGTCCTGTATAAAACAAGAATGGTGCAAAGGAGATGTTAAGGGCTGTTAAATGTTTTTTGAAGCTACTTTCAGATGTATACAGACCGTAAAAAAGCCACCTTTATCATAAAGATGGCTTTAATTGATTTTTTATGTATTAACCTGTATTCTACTTTTTGATCGTTTTAGTGACACTGCCTCCATCTTTGTATATAATTTTTACAAAATAGATTCCGCGTTGAAGAGTACTGATATTCAAGCTGCTTTTTGAAACGTTTCTTGAAGAAAGCATCTGAAGACCTTGAGTATTAATTACCTGCACTTCACTGATCTTCCCGTAATAGCTTTCCGGTGCAAAACTGATCAGATGATCCGATACAATTACTGAAAGTCCGTCTTCCTGACTATTTCTTCCAACAGCAGTACATTCCGGACCTTCATTGCAATTGCTTACAACTTTCCATACGGCATTGCTTCCCGGTGCTTCTCCCGGATTTGCATACCATTTGTTTTCCCAGATTTTGCAGGCATGAAATACTTTTGTACCCGCAGTTGCGTAAGCCTTAGCCGGATTATATGATTGTGATCCGCAATAGGTAACTGGACCGCTTGTCTGGCAGTTCGGGCCTTCTGTACATGTACTGATTTCTTCCCAAACCATATTGCTTCCGGGAAGTTCATTCGGATTAGCATACCATTTATTTTTCCAGATTTTACAGGCATAGAATACGCTTGTCTGAGCCGTTGGATAAGCATTGGCCGGATTATATTGCTGCGCTCCGCAATACACTCCATTTCCGCCTTCTATTTTTTTAGTTCTGATTTTTAATTCATTGCTGGCATCAGAAATCTGGTCGTTCTGCGCCACAGCTTTTATCGTGTAGCGATATTCCGTGTCATGGTTTAAACCTGTCCGTAAGAAGCTGGTTTGCGTTGTTTCTCCAACTTTGGCTCCATTTTCAAAGATTTGATAATTCTTAATGCCCAATGTATGACTTGAAGCCATCCACATCAGTGAAACAGAGTTTTCAGTGACGCCCATTGAATGGAGATTCGCTGGGGCTACAGGTTTTTCAGGAGTATTCTGACTGTCGGTTTTCACAATAAGCGGAGCGCTTTTCGGTGAAGTCAGTCCTGTAGAACCTTTAGCCTGTATTTCATAAGTGTAATTCGTATTGGCAGTTAAGCCGCTATCTTCAAATTCAGGAACGTTTACATTCTGTACAGCCTGTCCGTTACGGAAAACCGTATAGGATGCAGCATCTGACTGCGGTGTCCAGCTGATTTTTGCCGTAGAGCTTGTTACTCCTATTTTGGTGAGACCTGTAGGGGCAGCCGGCTGTGTAGGCGTTACTGTTGATTGTACATTCACATCAATGACATTATAAAATGCATTCTCGGTATCTGCCACATCCCAAACGGCAAGAATAACGTGATACCCCTGACGGTTAGCGGGAATAGTGATATGATGCGGTGTATTATCCTGAGGCGGCGTACCATTATGGACCACCTCACCGATAAGCTCCAAGTTCTGACGTGAAAGCGGCTGATTGGGGTTCCAGCCCGGTTTCGTCATATAATAATGCCATTTTGCTGTGGCGTGATAAGCGAGATACTTCCAGATAAAGGTATTCACTCCGGTTGTGATATTGGTTTTCTTCCATCGGTCGGCGGTTTGAAGGTCCAGAACCGTATTGCCTCCTATACTTCCATTGGCAGAAGCGATCATTCCGTCTGCCGGACCGAATGCCGGAAATCCTTTTTTGGCTTCGAGAGATCCGGGTTCATTGATTACACTGCCATAAATTCCCAATGCAGCGGTGTAACCGAGTGTAGCCTTGTCAAGACTTCCCTGATAGCCCCGTGAAGCCGGACTCATTACGTATCCGTGGGCTGACAGCTGTGTTGAAGAAAATGCCAGAGCACACAACAATAGTGCTGAAAAAAAGTTTCTAAGTTTAATCATATTTAATGTATTTAAGGTGTTTCATTATTTTTCCAGCTAATCTGACGGAAAGACTACTCTATTTTATCATCACCAGATCTTTAATAAAAACCGGGTATTTTCTGATCAAAAAAATGATGAGCGGACATCCTAAAGAATTCGCTGTTAATCATAACAATTAAAAACCATAGGAGTATATGATTAGCTATTTAAGCACTGTAAACGGAATTCGTTAAAGCGATACTCAAATTTAAAAAAACATCTTATAATTAATACATTTAAGTGAAAATTAATTCAAATAAATATAATTATGATTAATATTAATCAACATAAATTAATTATGAAATAAATTACTTTAATTTCAAAAATCATTAGAATTATCTTCAAGTTCAGACGCAGCAAGACCACCGATTTTCGTCACTTTTCTTAGTGCCAATCAGTGTTAATAAGTGAAATTAATGAATGTAAACCCGGAAAAATTAAAAATGGATTTATCTTTTCAGCCTTTTATTTTCCCAGTACAAAGACAGCAGGGATTTTATGAAGTTCCGGTTTTACCTTTTTCCAGTCGTTGATGGTTTTGGTCTGGATGAATTCATGTTCCGGATCGTTGATATTGGCTGCGATGCAGAGCTTTGTGTTTGGAGACAGAAATTTAGTCAGATCTTCAAAAAGCGCATTGTTCCTGTATGGTGTTTCCATAAAGATCTGTGAATATCCGGTTTGCTGAACCAGGCTTTCAAGGCGCTGGATCTGTTTTTTCTTTTCTCCTTTATCAATCGGAAGATACCCGTGAAATGTGAATTCCTGCCCATTAAATCCACTGGAAATTAATGCCAGAATAATAGATGAAGGCCCTGAAAGCGGAATCACTCTGATATTTTTCTCATGGCACCATTTTACAATCAGGTTTCCGGGATCAGCAATACATGGGAGCCCCGCCTCAGAAAGCAATCCGAAATCCTGGCCTTTAAGCATCAGATTCTGAGCTTCTTTGATATCCGCATTTTCCGTGTATTTATCCAGCAGAAACAGATTCAGATCAGCCTGCTTCTTTTCAGGAGCGAAAAATTTAACCACTTTTCTGGCTGTTTTTTCGTTTTCCACAAAGAAGTAATCCGTCTGCATAATATACTCTTTCAGAACGGGTGAAAAATGAGTGATAGACGTGTTTTCTGATAAATAAGCAGGGAGTAGAAAAAGCATTGTATTGTTTTTTAGTTCTTTATTGGATTAATGACAGAAGAAAGCTGGTTCTTAATAGCTTCACAGCCTCTGTCTATCAGCTGGAAAACTTCTTCAAAATCGTTCATATCTCCCCAGTAAGGATCGGGAACTTCTGTATTTTTGTGATCACCAAGGACTTCCAGAAATAATGAAACTTTCTGACGCTGTTCTTCATTGCGTGTCTTTGAGACCACATCTGCATATACATCAATATCCATGCAGTAAATCTTATCAAAAGTATCAAAGTCAGCTTTGGTAATGGGTCTGGATTTCTGTTTTGAAATATCAATCCCATGATTTGCAGCCGTCTTGACAGCTCTGTTATCTGGATGTTTTCCTTCATGCATGGAAACGGTTCCTGCTGAGTCTACAAAAACATTTCCAGGAACTTTCGTCTTCATAATACCTTCTGCTAAAGGACTTCTGCAAATATTCCCGAGGCAGACCATTAGTATTTTCATATATTTTTTAATTGAAAGATTAAATAATTTAATGATTTAAAGATTTTGCCGCTGTTCACCAGAAGCAAAACTAAATAAAAAATGAAGAATACTGCTATTCTCCATTTCAATTTATTCAGATAAAATTATTTTCTATTTTTTGATTCTTTCAGCAAGATCTTTTACATACTTCTTTACTTCTTTATCAATTTTTGATACATCCTTGATGGTATCGCAGGCGTACATTACGGTTGAATGGTCTTTCCCACCCATTTCCTCACCTATTTTTGTAAAGGTAGCATTCGTTAATTCTTTTGAGAAATACATCGCCAGCTGTCTTGGAAGGGCAATTTCTCTTTTTCTTGTTTTGGAAAGAAGCTGCTCTTTCTTGATTCCGAAATAATCGCACACCACTTCCTGAATATAAGGAATATTGATGACTTTCTTCTGGTTCGCAGCAATTTTATTGATGGTATCTTTCAGCAATTCAAGGCTAAGATCTGTTCTGTAAACCGTAGAGTAAGCAATTACAGAGTTGATCACCCCGATAAGTTCTCTTACATTGGTTTTAGCTTCAGCAGCTAAGAAATCAAGCATATCCCCCGGAAGAACGATTCCATCTCGGCTTAATTTATCTACAATGATCTGTCTTCTTGTAGAAAGATCCGGAGATTTGATCTCAGCAGAAAGTCCCCATTTGAAACGGGAAACAATTCTTTCCTGAATATCCATAATATCTGCAGGTGCCTTATCTGAAGTAAGGATGATCTGCTTTCCGTTCTGGTGAAGATGATCAAAGATATGGAAGAAACTGTCCTGTGTGGCAGATTTACCGGACAGGAACTGAATATCATCAATGATCAGAACATCCACCATCTGGTAGAAGTTGGCAAACTCGGTCTGCTTATGAGCTTTCGCGGCAGAAATAAACTGCTGGATAAATTTTTCAGAGGACAGATAAAGGACTACTTTATCCGGAAACTGGTTTTTCACTTCAAGGCCTACCGCCTGTCCCAGGTGTGTCTTCCCTACTCCATATCCTCCGTGAAGGAATAATGGATTGAAAGCGGTTGCTCCTGGTCTTTTAGCAATGGATCTGGCTACCGTAGCAGCAAATTTATTACTTTCTCCTTCTATATAATTATCAAAAGAATAGTCAGACTTCAGGTTTGAGTCTATATTTACCTTTCTGATTCCCGGCACTACAAAAGGATTCACAATATTGGCAGAGAATCCCTGCGGCATTGTTTCCTGCATTTTTGGTGTTGGAACGCTTTTCCCCTTCATGTTCATCGTTACTGGCTTTTCCTCTCCGGTAGGCCTGTTTTCCATCACAGAGTACCACAATTTCACTCCTTTTCCAAGATTTTTCTTCAGGGCAGCAGAAAGCAGGGATAGGTAATTATCCTCAATATATTCCTTGTAAAAATCGCTCGGCACTATAAGCGTAAGGTTATTGGCAACCAACGAAAGTGGCTGTACCTTATCGAATAGCATGTCGAAGGATTTTTCAAGCTTCTTTAGATCAGAATTGTCTTCAGCTGCGTTCAAATTATCACGCATGAACTGAAGGCACTTCTGCCATATCATCATTAAATTTTCATCCATATTTATGCCCCGATTAATTCTTTGTTAGTACTTTTTGTAGAAGGAAGACAAAGGTCCAATTTTTTCTTTTTAAAAAAAAATATTGCGGGTATTGATTATTTAAAAATATATTTGTATGTATAAATACAGACTAAAAATGATACATACAACCCACTCAATACGAGTACGTTACGGAGAAACAGACCCTATGAAATATGTGTACTATGGGAACTATGCAGAGTACTTTGAAATTGGAAGAGTTGAACTGTTCAGAAACATAGGAATGTCATACGATGAAATTGAAAACCAAGGAATTTGGCTCCCTGTTTCAGACTATAAAATCAAGTATCTGCGTCCGGCCTTATATGATCAAAAATTGGAAATCCATACGTATGTGAAAAAAATTCCCGGTGTAAGAATTGAATTTGAATATGAAATTTACAATGAAGATCAGGTGAAAATCACAGAAGCATCCACCACTCTATTCTTTTTGGACGCCAAAACCAACAAGGTGATCAAGTGTCCGGATTTTCTGATGAAGCTGATTGAGGAGAACTGGAGTAATTAGATGTTAGGTGGCAGATGTTAGGTGGCAGGTCGCAGATGATAGGTAGCAGGTTATAGGTAGCAGGTGGCAGGTTATAGGTGAAAGTTTAGATATGGAGAAGGATAGTTCCTTAAAGTATGGCTGTTTTTAAACTAATTTGCATCTTTGCACTTCCATAATAATTATTTTAATACTATATACATTTATATATATCTATGAAGATCGCATTTTTGGGCCCGCATGCAAGTTTCACACAACTTGCGGCCACGCAGCTTTTTCCTGATGATGAACTCCTTCCCCAAGCCAATATTTTAGATTGTTTTAATGCAGTGAATTCCGGGGAAGCGGACAAAGCAGTTGTTCCTTTGGAGAATTCTATTGAAGGAACGGTTTCTATGACGCTGGATTATTTATACAAAACACCATCCATCAAAATAGAAGCGGAAGGCGTCATGCCCATCGCCCACCATCTGATGATCCATCCCGAGAATACTATTGAGGATGTTGAAAAAATATATTCGCACCCGCAGGCTCTGGCGCAAAGCTTTCATTTCCTGGATACCCGTTTTAAAGAAATAGGAAGACAGGATTTTTCCTCCACCGCCGCCGCCGCAAAATATGTTTCGGAAAATAAGGATCTGAAAATAGCAGCAGTCGCCAATCAGTTTGCGGCTAATTTATATGGATTAAAGATTGTTCACCGCAATATCCAGGATTTTGAACAGAATCACACCCGGTTTATCGTGATCTCAAAACAGCAGAATACATACCATAATGAAAGTCTTCAGGTGCTGGGTGAGAAATCAGGAATGCTGATCAATCTTCCGGAAGATCACCCGGGAGGTCTCCATCAGGTACTTTCTGTTTTTGCATGGAGAAAAATGAACCTCAGCAAAATAGAATCCAGAACTTTAAAAACAGGACTTGGAAATTATTTCTTCTTCATCAATGTTGCCGGAAAATGGGAAGACATCCTGCATGGGAACGCACTTCTGGAACTCCAGTCGATCAATGCAGAAGTTGATTTTCTCGGAAATTACAAAGAATTCCTTCTGGAAAGCTAAAAAACATTCATTTTTACCCCATAGACACTGCTTCGAAAGGCAGTGTTTTTTTTGTTACATTATTACTCCAAAAATCCCATTATCATTTGGGTACTGACAGAATTACTCCACTTTTTGTCACAAAAAATGACAGTTTTTGACATTTTTTCATGTTAAATATTTCATTAATTAGTGATATAAAGAAATAAATTACATATTTTTACAGCATAAAATAAATTCTAAAATAAAGATACATAACCACATTACGGGATAAAGTCAAATAAATAATAAACATATGTTTAAATTATTCATACGATAATTAATAATTTATTAAATAAATCATAAATAAGGCATGATTTTTGCATTACTTCTTTGAAAACTAATTAAAAAACTTACACATGAAAACCAAAATCTACAGCTTATTATTAGCTCTGTCTACCGTTCCCGTATTTTCCCAAGTTGGGATAAATACAGCTTCGCCTTCAGCTACATTGGACGTTAATGGTACTGTAAAGGTGCGTGACATTCCTTTAACTACAGCCCTTCCAGGGTATGAAATTCTCGCATTGAATACCGGAAGTGCACAGATCGCCAAAGTAGACCCTCAAGTTCTTTACAATTCTACCGTAAATACCAGTGTTTATGCGGCCAAAAAAACTACAGGAATCAATCTTCTGAGTTTAGGTCTTTTCCCGGATGGATTCAGGGCGGTTAACTTTTTAGCTTCCGAAAGATCAGTAGGATCCGCAGCACTATTCTCTGATACGGATAACACGTTCACCATCCCTTCTACAGGGGTTTATCAGGTAGGATTTTCGTTCCGTTATGGCGCAGGGCTTCAGGCAGCCATTCTTACAAATACGCCGGGAATTGGAATTTTTAGAAACAGAGCAGGTGTTGGTACTCTTATCGACAATCGTGTATTCAGCGGCCTTACCATTCCTCTTTTATTAAGCTTAACCATTTCAGACAGCTCTATTAATTCCCTGTATTCATTTCAGGCAGGAGACAAGATTTCATTCGGGCTTACAGGATCTTCTGCTTTAGAGGCAGCAATACTGGGGACAAGTGTCAGCTCTTTCTTTATCTACAAAGTATCCAATTAGAACAAAAATCATTTAATCACTCTACACAGTTAATCCATCACAGAATATGTGGTGGATTAATTTTTGATCCGGTTAAAAACATTTGCTTTATATTTGATAAAAACTAAAGAATGAGTGAAGTTCTCTTAATTATATTAATCATAGCTATCCTGTTTTTTATCTTTAACAACCTTAATGCTAAGATTAAAAGGCTTGAGAGAGAGGTTGATGATTTAAAACTTAAATTTCATGAGCCTCAAAAAAATGCGGTAGATCAACAGTTTGAAAGAGAACCTGCCACAGAATCTGAAATACTGCAGCAGGCTCAAAATACTCCGGAACTTCAACAATCCAATGCTCCCGAACTTCCTTCACCTCCTCAAAAAGATTGGCTGGAGCCTGTTTTTGATTTTCTGAAACAAAATATCCTGACGATTATTGGTATTTTTACCCTTGTTCTTGGGATAGGGTATTTTGTAAAATATGCCATCGACAAAAACTGGATCGGTGAAACAGCAAGAGCCGGAATAGGTCTTGCGGTGGGAGCAGGAATTATACTGGCCGGACATTTCTTACGAAAAAACTATGCAGTATTTGCATCCATCATCACCGGAGGCGGCATCGCGGTTCTGTATTTTACAACCACTATTGCCTTCAGGGAATATCATCTTTTTACACAGAATACGGCTTTCTTCATCACTACACTGATTACCGTAATTTCTATTGCTCTCGCCTATTATTATAAAAGTGAACTTCTTATTATTTTTGCACTGCTGGGCGGGTTTTCAGCACCGCTGATGATCAGTACGGGACAGAGCAATTATCTGTTCCTCTTCACTTACCTTACTCTTCTGAATATCGGTATGCTTGCCGCTGCATTTCTTAAAAACTGGAGAAGTGTGGGTTGGACGGCTTATGTTTTCACGAGTCTCTATCTGTTTTCCTGGACTTCTGAAAAGCCGGAGCTGCTTACCGTGTTTTTTTATATGATCAGTTATATTATTTTCTACTTTTTTGCCCTTCAGGATTATATCAGGAACAAAGTACTTTCGCCCTGGAATACCTTAATGCTTGTTCTGATCAATTTTTCGGGTATTATAGGCTTAATCTATATTTTCAACACAGCCGGCTACGAGCCTGTTATTATTTTCCCGCTTATTTTTGCTGTGGTTAATGCTGTTCTTCTTTTAAAGGAATATCAAAAAAAGGATTTCGGTTTCAGCTACTCTATCTTTGCGGCACTCACCATCAGTCTTATCACTGTTGCGGTTGCTCTTCAGTTTAAAACACACCTCATAACCAGTGTTTGGGCTGTAGAAGCATCACTTCTGCTTTATATCTGGAAAAAAAGTGGTCATCGCATTTTCAAAACCTGTTTTTATGTTTTGTTTCCGCTGGTGATTATGGCCCAGATTGTGACGTGGTCCACCTATTTCAATAAGGAAAATATGACTGTGGTTTTTAATCCGGTATTTCTGACCAGCCTGGTTACCATTGCGACAACAATCGTGAATCTTTTTCTTCTGAAAAAAATCAATGAGGACAGAAAAACGGAAGACGGTTTCTTTGAGACTGTTTTCTCAATAGCAAGTTATGGGATTATCTATCTTGCTTTGCTGCTGGAGATCACTTATCATATTTCAGACAGGCCATGGTCTGTTATCATGAGTATCGGAGTCCTTTTCAGCATCTATTATATTTCCGGCCTGCTGCTGCTCAGAAAAAAACTGGATATAGACAAAACCATCCAGGCCGGACTGGTCTACCTCATCCTGATCCTGATTGCTTTTAATGCTTCATTTGTAGCCTCAGAACTGGCAACCTCAGTCTTATATAAAAACGTGGCGCTCAGTTTTTATATGCTTCATCTTTTGCACTGGATTCCTTTTGTTTATATCCTTTGGAACACCTCTCTTGTTCCTGATTTTTATAAATCAAACATTTCTTACTGGGCCTTGTCTGCAACGCTTACAGTTGCGGTGAGCTGCGGTTTTTACAATACCTACCTTGTAAGTTCTGTAACTGACCTCGACCAGATTTACAAAGCAAAAGAACACTTTACCATTCTTTATCTTCCTATTATATGGACAGTTCTGGCAAGTCTGTTTATCTATATCAGCCTGAAAAAAAACATTCCGGAATACAGCAGAATCGGCTTTATCCTCATTGGAATCATGGTTCTGAAGCTCTACAGCTATGATGTCTGGCAGATGGACAATATCTCCAGAATTACGGCATTTATTATTCTGGGAGTTATTTTATTATTGAGTTCGTTTACGTTCCAGAGGCTGAAGAATATTATTAAAAATATGGTTGATAAGAAGGAGAAAGAGGAAGATGTTTAATGTTTAATGTTTAATGTTTAATGTTTAATGTTTAATGTTTAATGTTTAATGTTTAATGTTTAATGTTTAATGCAAAATTAAACAGTATTTGGGGACTTCCCTCTTCCAGTCGCGTAGGTTATTTCCGAAAAAAGCTATTATTTCTAAACAATATTTAAAATATCGTAAAAATTCATTCACATTTTATAAAAATTAGTTATATTTATCCAGTTTTTAACAGTTACATATTCTGGTTATGAAAAAAATTCTCTATTCTTTTTTAATATTATCATCTGCAACATTATTTGCGCAGAAGAATCCTTCTGTAAAATTTGCCGTTGCCAATGATATTGTCGGAACAGTTGGTATGTTCAATGCAAAAAAAGCCATCGTTCAGAGCTCAAACGCTTACAAAAATGCTGCAGGACTGCCTCAGGGATTAAAAAAATACGGCTTTATTGCTGAAAGAGGTCTTACAGAGTTCAAAATCAAAAACGGTTACGAAGCTCTTGACAGAATATCCCTTGCTGAACTGAACACTCAAAACGGTGTTGCGGAAAATACCCCTGTTTTTATTGAGGGCTATGAATTTCCGGATACCAACATCAAGATTTACGGTGATATACTGGGCAAAACGGAAGTTAAAGATCACAACGGGAAGAAAACAGTATTCCTGAAGGTTCTTTAAAAATACTTTGTCTACAACAATATAAAAAAGGATACCATGGCGGTATCCTTTTTTATGGTCAGGAAGTTTGAAGATGGAAGTTGTTGTGGCCGAAAGTAAAACTACAGTGTTTTCCTGTTTAATTTTTAGCCTTCTACATCAAATTTTAGAGAACCGGTTAAAAGTATCGACTACGAATAACCTCAAACTTCCCTCTTCCAGCTTCCCATCCTTAATATCTGTCGCTCCATTTTTTCTTAAGCTCCTCATAGATTTTTTTCTCAGTGGCATTACTGCCGGGCTGATAAAGTTTTACATTTTTAATTTCTTCCGGAAGAAAATCCTGATCTACAAAATTCCCTTCGTAGGAATGGGCATACTTATAGTCTTTCCCATAATCCAGATCTTTCATCAGCTTGGTGGGTGCATTTCTCAGATGCAGCGGTACCGGTAAATTTCCGGTCTGCTTCACCAGAGCCAGCGCCTCATTGATCGCCATATAGGTTGAATTGCTTTTCGGGGAAACCGCGAGATACACCGCAGTCTCACTCAAAATAATTCTGGATTCCGGATTTCCGATCACATTAACCGCCTGAAAACAGTTATTCGCAATCACCAACGCATTAGGATTGGCCAGCCCGATATCTTCAGCCGCCAGAATAAGCATTCTTCTTGCAATGAATTTAATATCCTCACCTCCCGCAATCATCCTTGCCAGCCAGTAAACGGCACCGTTGGGATCACCGCCACGCATGGATTTTATAAAAGCGGAAATAATATCATAATGCTGCTCACCGTTTTTATCATAAAGGGCCATGGTTTCCTGCAGAACCTCAAGAACATCTGCATTGCTGATCTCTTCCTTATCCGAATTTTTGTACTGGTTAAGGACAAGCTCAACAGAATTGATCAGTTTTCTTGCATCGCCTCCGGAATACTGGATGAGTGCTTCATTTTCTTTGATTTTAAAATGAGTTCCTTCATCTTTATTATATCTCTGTGACGCGGTATCAATCAATTCCTCTAGTTTTTCATAGCTCAGTGCTTTCAGAATATAAACCTGGCTTCTGGACAAAAGCGCCGAAACCACTTCAAAGCTTGGGTTTTCTGTGGTCGCGCCAATTAACACAATCCACCCTTTCTCAACGGCATGCAGAAGCGAATCCTGCTGGGACTTATTGAACCGGTGAATCTCGTCTATGAATAAAATAGGAGATTTCCCTGAAAATAAATTCTGCTTTTTGGCATCTTCAATCACATCACGTACGTCCTTCACTCCTGAGGAAACCGCAGAAAGCTTATAAAACTTCCTCCCGGATTTTTCAGAAATAATTTCCGCCAGCGTTGTTTTCCCTGTTCCCGGAGGCCCCCAGAGAATGAGTGAATTCAGGGTATTATTTTCGATCATCTTCCTGATCGTGCCCTTTTCACCGGTAAGATGTTCCTGCCCCAGAACTTCCTCCAGGGTTTTGGGTCTTAATTTTTCGGCTAATGGTATATTTTGGCTCAAGATAATTTAATTTTTAGGATGAACAGCTTCAGTTTTTTGTCTCTGAAACTTCTAACAAAATTAAACTAATTTTAATTTTTTTACCCTATTTTTGCATTGTTTTGAAACTTACATTCAATAAAATCATTAGTTTTCCTTTGGTAATTTTGATCAAATTTTACCAGTGGTTTATTTCGCCCCTGCTTCCCAAAAACTGCCGTTATCAACCTACCTGCTCACACTATATGGTGGAAGCTCTTCAGGTGCACGGTATTTTCAAAGGACTCTGGCTGGGAGTAAGAAGAATTTTAAAATGCCATCCGTGGGGAGGCAGCGGCTACGACCCTGTTCCGCCTAAAAAATTAAATCAATAACAAACTATTAAATCAATAGAAATGAGTAACCTATTTTTCAGAATTTATCTTGTTGTATTTGCATTTATGATGCAGTTCACATTTGCTCAGGACTATCCTGGAGGTTTATCAGACGGTACCCTGAAAGTAAACGGTGGAAACGTTCCTGTAAAAATCTTTTCTACCACCGAGATAGACCAGCTGAATGCTTTTCCTGAAACAAACGCAGGCAGTAATGTTCTGGTCATTCTGAACGAATCCAATTTTGAACCGGCTTACGTGAATTACAGTATGACCACGCTGGAAAAATACAAAGGTTTACAGTACCAGTTCTTCGACAAAAATTTTAAACTGATCGACGGTCCTGCTACAAAAGATAATATCACTCATTTCAAGTATGCGGTGAAAACTGCAAAACCGATCAGCGGATCAGATACTGTTGCGCTTGACACTCCATTTAAAATCTGGGATCCTTCCAAAGGAATTCAGCTGGGGCCGGTTACCCTGCATTTCTACAGCTTAATGTTCGTTTTTGCCTTCGGGTTTGGGTATATTTTAATGCTCAGAATCTTCAAAATTGATAATGTGAACCAGAAATATCTGGAACCGCTTTTCACATGGACCTTAATCGGAACCATTTTAGGAGCAAGACTTGGGCACGTTATTTTCTATCAGCCTGAACTGTTCAAAGAAGATTTCTGGAGTGTATTTTTACCGATAAGCACTAAAAACGGATTCAAATTCACAGGATTCTCCGGACTTGCGAGCCACGGAGCTACCATAGCACTGATTTTCACTACCTTATATTATTCATTTAAGATCATTAAGAAAAACCCTTTCTGGGTGTATGACAGAATCGGAATCGTGGTTGCTTTAGGCGGTGCTTTTGTAAGAATCGGTAATTTCTTCAATTCTGAAATCGTAGGAAAAGCTGTTGATCCTAATTCTCCATTGGCTGTTCTTTTCCCGCAACAGAGCAGTGAATACGGTGCTACCGTTCCCCGTTATCCAGGACAACTTCTTGAAGCTGCCGGATATTTCCTATTGTTCCTCCTATTATGGGTATTATACAGAAAAACAGACAAAAAATATCAGCAGGGATGGCTGTTCGGATTATTCTTTATCATTCTTTGGGCTGTAAGATTCTTTGTTGAATTCTTAAAAGAGCCTCAAGGCGATGAATTTATCCAGATCGGCGGACTCAACACGGGACAGGTACTTTCCATTCCGTTTATGATTGCCGGGGTTGTAATCATGATTATTTCCAAGAAATTTAAAATCACTCAGGCGGAAAACGAGAAACCTGAATAAATATGAAAGGGCAAATTGGCGGAAAAGCGAATTTGCCCTTTTTTTATTGGGATAAGAGCCAAGAAGCAAGATGCCAGACATCAGACGTCAGACATCAGACTGAACCAGCTAACCGGCAAATGGCAAAACCCATTAAGTTTAAACCTTTCAAACGTCCTGACTCTAAAACTCTAAAACTCTCTGACTCTAAAGTTTCACGCCGTTTCTCCTGTTTAACTCTTCGAAGACACTTCCAAACGTATTAATTACATCCGTAGGAAGCATAGATTCTTTAGAATACTTTTCAGCCGCTACATCTGCTGCTTTTCCGTGAAGCCATACCCCTAAAATACAGGCATTTTTTGCAGAATATCCCTGTGCAAGCAGTGACGTAAGAACTCCGGTGAGAATATCTCCACTTCCGCCTTTTGCTAAACCTGCATTTCCGGTAATGTTATAATATGTTTCTCCTTCAGGAGTCACGATCTGGGTATGATGGTCTTTTAATACGATATAGATATTGAATTCCGCAGCTTTTTCGATGGCAAGCCTTAGCCGTTCAAACGAATTTTCTGTACTCCCAAATAACCTTTCAAATTCCCTTGGATGTGGAGTTATAATAGATTTTCCGGGAACCTGCCTGAGGTATTCCGGATTTTTTGAAATGATATTCAGGGCATCAGCATCTAGTATAAGAGGTTCTTTATAGTTTTTCAGAAAATGTAAAAGTCCTTTTTCAGTCTGGCTGTCACTTCCCAGTCCTGGCCCGATTCCGTATACCATCCCCTCTTCCGCTTCAATGTTTTCAATATACCGAGTTCCGCTTTTTATAAACATGGCTTCGGGACAAGAGGTTTGCAAAATAGCATAACCGCATTCCGGAGCCAGCGTAAAAGTAAGGCCGGCACCTGTTTTTAATGCCGCTTTGGTCGCCAAAACCACAGCTCCTATCTTTCCATAGCTTCCTCCTGCTATCGTAACTTTCCCATAGGTTCCTTTATGGGAGAATTCCTGTCTGGGTTTAAAAATGCTGTCTGCAAGCTTTTCATCAATGACAAAATCTACAGCAGCTTCTGTATGAGAATATTCAGGATGGAGATCTATATCAAGGATGATCACTTTTCCTGCATATCTTCCGGTTTCAGGATGAAGAAAACTTTTTTTCCAGCACTGAAAGCTTAAGGTATAATCTGCTTTAAAGATGACTGCTCCCTCTTCAAACAGATGATCGGCAGGCAGTCCCGAAGGAACATCAACTGACATTTTAATACAGCTTTTTTCATTCAGAAATTCAACTGTTTCTTTGCTGATTCCTTCTAATGGGCGGGAAAGACCAGTTCCAAAGAGAGCGTCAAGAATAATCGTTTTACTGTCAAAATTATACTGATCGGCTTCTTTAAAATCTTTCACAGAAATTCCTGAAAAATCCCGGAGTCTTTTTAAGTTCACCGAAGCATCATCTGAAAATTTCCCTTTCACATTCTTTACAAATACATCTACATCAAAGCCTTTCATATAAAGAATTCTTGCGGCTGCCAATCCGTCACCGCCATTGTTCCCGTTTCCACAAAACAGCGCTATTTTTTTGTGGTTTTTGCAGTTTTCCGAAATCCAGCCCGCCAGTGCTTCTGAAGCTCTCTCCATCAACTGTATGGAAGAAACCGGTTCTTGCACAATGGTAAACCGGTCCCAGCCGCGTATCTGTTCTGCAGAAAATATTTTCATAGGATGTTCAAACTTTTAACCAAATTACGAAAGTTTTCCTGTTTGATTTGTTTCTTCATGATAAAAATACATTTAGATCATTATGGCAAGAAAGCTTTCAACCGACTGATTCTGATCTGGTGAAAAACCTTTTAAATGCTACGCATAATTCAATATTGATGGAATAAAAAAACTTTGAAAAGTTATGTTTTTTACATTTTTTAATTCTATTTTTGTGTATATACTAATTAAAAAATATAAATTATGGGATTTGTTAAAGAATTTAGAGACTTTGCTTTCAAGGGCAATGTACTTGACCTGGCTGTCGGTGTCATCATCGGTGGAGCGTTCGGGAAAATTGTTTCCTCATTGGTAGAAGATGTTATTACACCGCTTTTGCTGAATCCGGCTTTGAAAGCTGCAGGTGCTGAAAACATTTCAAAACTTTCATGGAACGGGGTAACTTACGGGAATTTCATTTCTGCTGTGATCAGTTTCCTTTGTATTGCCATGGTGCTGTTCTGGATCATCAAAGGAGCCAATAAAATCGTTAAAAGAGAAGAGGCTGCTCCGGCAGGACCTACTGCAGACCAACAATTGCTTACGGAGATCAGAGATCTTCTTAAAAGCAAGAATAATATATAAAAACAGAAAAGACTGCCTTAAGTGGCAGTCTTTTTTTTACTATTTTGATTTGTTCTTTTGCCTTGAAGCAAAATGAACCAAAAATTCAAGACTTAGAAACTTCCACTAAAAATGAAATCTGTTCTCTAAAAACTCTAAATTGACTCTCTCCGTTCGTCGAACCACTTCGTTAGGTTTCGTGCGGAAGCATTCTATGTTTAGAATTAAAATCTGTCCCGCACTCGGACAATAGAGTTTTCTTAACGTTCACAGAATTCATTTTCTTAACCTTCCAGTTTCTTAGGTCACTTGTAGGACTTTCTATTTAATTTAGTCAAGAAAAAGACCATCTCAGTTAAGAGACAGCCTTCTTTTATTTTTATATGGTTCAGCTGTTACTGAATCTGTAAAATGCTTGAGATCTGCTCTGCCAGAGAAAGCCCGATCCTGTCCTGTGCTTCTAAAGTAGAGGCTCCGGTGTGAGGCGTCAGGGAAATCTTTGAATGATTCAGTATAGCTTTGGAAGGCGTAGGCTCATTAATGAAAACATCAAGTCCTGCAAATTTCACCTTTCCGGAATCCAATGCATCAATTAATGCTGATTCGTCGATAACACCACCTCTTGAACAGTTCACGATGGCAACACCGGTTTTCATCATCTCAAATTCATCTTTCCCGATCATGTATCCGTCTTTCTGAGCCGGAACGTGAAGCGTGATGAAATCCGAATGTTTCAAGACGTCCTGAAGCGGTTCTGTTTCAATATCTACGTTGATGAACTGGTTAT
Organism: Chryseobacterium endalhagicum; assembly: GCF_016745235.1. Lineage (GTDB taxonomy): Bacteria > Bacteroidota > Bacteroidia > Flavobacteriales > Weeksellaceae > Chryseobacterium > Chryseobacterium endalhagicum. Next base: position 449,224 of record NZ_JAELVM010000003.1, read on the forward strand.
TGTAGAATTTCACCTTGATGCTTGCTTTTCCTACATTATTATCCGCAGCTACCACTCTCATTCCTAATCCAAGGGCAATTCTGGCTACTTCCTGTCCTATTCTTCCCATCCCAACGATTCCGATGGTTTTTCCTCTCAGTTCAATCCCTGCAGTATAGGCCTTTTTAAGTCCGGCAAATTCCGTATCTCCTACCAACGGCATTTTTCGGTTTGAATCCTGAAGGAATCTCGCTCCTGAAAACAGGTGGGCAAAAACCAGTTCAGCCACTGATTCTGAAGAAGCAGAAGGCGTATTGATTACATGAATTCCTTTCTCTCTTGCATAATCGACATCAATATTATCCATTCCTACTCCGCCACGTCCGATAATCTCTATGGAAGGACAGCCGTCAATAATATCTTTTCTTACCTGTGTAGCACTCCTTACCAACAGGGTACGGATCTTATGCTCATTAATGTAATCTACCAAAAACTCCTGCGGAACTTTTGCAGTGATTACTTCAAACCCTTTTTCAGCCAGCGCATCAATTCCAGATTGATCCAGCCCGTCATTTGCTAAAACTTTCATAAATACAATTGATATTAAAAGTGAAAAAGATTTAAAAATTAAAGGTTTCGGGTGTGTACACCTCAGTCATTTAATTTTTAAATCTTCGTATATGTTGTCTTAATCTTTGAAAACTTCAATAGTAACCTGCTTTTCTACAAGGTCTGTAAATTTGCCTTTGTATCTTGTAGCTCTCACCAGGTGGTTGTCTATCCAGTGGTAGTTTCCTCCTCTTGGTTTTCCGCAGAGTACGCTGTGGTATTTGAAACCATGTTTATCAAGCCAGTCGATGGTGATTTGCTTCAGATTTTCTGTTCTTGAAGTAAAAAAACAGATCTGATGTCCTTCGTCATACCATTTATTCACTGTAGCAAGCGCATCAGGATAAGGCTCACAGGTAACCATTCTTTCCGGTTCTTCATTCGGAACGTCATCTGTAATGGTTCCGTCAATGTCTATTAAGTAATTTTTTACTCCATCCTTAAGAATCGGACTTAAATGCTCTTTGTATTCTAACTCCATTACTAATTATTAAGATGCAAAGTTAAGACTTTTATAAACAAAGAAAGTATTAAATTGAGTTTAAGTTAAAAATTTACTATAAAAAATGTTATTTAATGAATAAAATAAGTAATTTATTCGTTTTTTAAAGCATTATGATTAAAAATTTTCTTATTTATCTTTTTATCCCTATAATATTAAAATTAGATAGTATTTATCCTACTTAAAGTTTGACCTAATGATATTTTATTTTTTTAACCACAGATGGCACGGATTTTCACAGATGATTATGTTTTAGCTTTGTTTTGAATGATTAGTTGATCATTGCCGTATTTTTACTTATAGTCTGAAACTCAAAAATCAGCAATTTTGCCTTTCCGCTTTTTTTCCTTTTTCTCTTGCCATTCCAAAGAATATGATGTTTATCCAAAAATTTTCAAAATACATTTATTAGGCTTACATTTGTAGAAATGGAAGAATTTGTAGTTTTAGTAAATCCTGAAGATGAAGTTCTGGGTCTTATGGAAAAGCAGCAGGCTCACATCAACGGTCTTCTGCACCGTGCATTTTCTGTATTTTTGTTCAACAGCAAAGGTGAGATGCTCCTTCAGAAAAGAGCGTCCGGAAAATACCATTCTCCCAATCAGTGGACCAATGCCGTATGCTCTCATCCAAGAGAGGATGAAACGTATATAGACGGTGCCAAGCGCAGATTACAGGAGGAACTGGGAATTGAAGCTGAGCTTTCGGAAAAATTCAATTTTATCTATAAGGCAGATGTGGGAGGCGGTCTTTGGGAACATGAACTGGACTATGTTTTTACAGGAGATTATGAAGCGGATTTTCATTTGAATCAGGACGAGGTGGAAGAAGTAAGATTCATTTCCATTGAAGATCTTGATAAGGAAATGGCTGAAAATCCTGAAAATTTTACGGCATGGTTTAAAATTATCCTTGAAGAATATAAACACCATTTTTAATTGATGAAAAAAATCCTTCTTGTCTCCGCTTTTTTATCGGTAAGTCTGTTTTTTGCCCAGAAAGCAAAAGTGTACGACACGCCCAGCTACTCTATCAACGTTCCTGAAGGCTGGAGATCTACGAATGACAGTGAAATAGTGAATATTTTCCCTGATAATGAGATCGGAGCCATTACCATTTCGGAATACCACGATCTGAATCTTCCGAAAACAGAAATGAAAAAATTTATCCTGGCTCTTTACAAATCTGAGGAACCGGAGAGTAAAATAAAAGAAAGCAGGGGTAAAAAAGGATACACCGAATTTTTTTACGAATATTTTGATGAAAAGGAAAAACTGTTCTGGATCACCAGAGCATTTCAGAAAGACAAGGATTTGTATCTTGTTTCTATCAACTGCGGCCAGAAATTCTGGAACGGAAATTATATGAGCCTCTTTAACGAAACTTTCAACAGCTTTAAAATAAAGAAATAAAAATTAAATATGAAGAAAACAGCCTTATACGATAAACACGTTTCTTTGGGCGCTAAAATCGTACCTTTTGCAGGATTTGAGATGCCTGTACAATATTCCGGTGTTACGGAAGAGCATTTTGCAGTAAGAGAAAAAGCAGGATTGTTCGATGTTTCCCACATGGGACAGTTTTTTATTGAAGGTCCGGGATCTAAAGATCTTTTACAGTTTGTAACAACGAACAATGTAGACGCTCTTGAAAACGGAAAAGCCCAATATTCTTGTCTTCCCAACGAAAACGGAGGAATCGTGGACGATCTGATTGTTTACAAAATGGAAGACGACAAATATTTTGTTGTGGTAAACGCTTCAAATATTGAAAAAGACTGGAATCATATTTCAAAATATAATACGTTTGGTGCCCAGATGACCAACGCTTCTGACGAAATGTCATTATTAGCAGTTCAGGGACCAAGAGCTACGGAAATCCTTCAAAAGCTTACAGAAACCAACCTTTCTGAAATTCCTTACTACAGTTTTGTGGTAGGAAGTGTAGACAGAATTGAGAATGTGATTATTTCCAACACAGGATACACGGGAAGCGGTGGTTTTGAGATCTATTTCAACAATGCAAACGCAGAACAGCTTTGGGATGCTATCATCAATGCAGGTGAAGCAGAAGGAATTGTTCCTGCCGGACTTGCTGCCAGAGATACTTTAAGACTGGAAAAAGGTTTCTGCCTTTATGGAAATGATATTGATGATACGACCTCTCCTATTGAAGCAGGATTAGGATGGATCACCAAATTTGATAAAGATTTTGTTTCTAAAGAGACATTCGCAAAACAGAAAGAAGAAGGCGTTACCAGAAAACTGGTAGGTTTTGAACTTCAGGACAAAGGCGTTCCAAGACATGATTATCCGGTAGTGGATGTGGAAGGAAATGTGATTGGAAAAGTAACTTCAGGAACACAGTCTCCTATGAAAAAGATTGGATTGGGTCTTGCTTATGTAGCTAAACCTCACTTCAAACTGGGTTCTGAAATCTTCATTCAGGTTAGAAATAAAAATATTCCTGCAAAAGTAGTGAAAGCTCCTTTCGTATAAATATTCAAAATATTCAGAAAAAGAAGAGGCTGTAATTCATTTTACAGCCTCTTTTTTTGATTAGTAGCAGATACAGCAGATCGATCTGTCCGGATTGCAGGCATCACCGATACCCGGTCTGTTGGAAATCACACCTCCTGCCGGGCCGCATAATATACTACATACCGGAATCCTTGCTGCTCCTCCGCTGATCTGTTTCAATTCAGATCTGTTCAGTTTTTTTGTTGTTAAAAAGTTTTTTTTCATGTTACTATTTTTTTGGTGATTCTAATATAAGCATTTAAGAATTAATGGTTTTCGAATTGGTTTCTTAAAAGTATTATGCAATACATGAATTAAATAATCATAAAACATAATTAAAGCTGAGTTAATAGACTTATTCTTTCAATTATCTTCTTTTGCAGGAAAAAATTGATGGATAACAAAAACTCAATCAACAGAAGGAAATTTCTTAAACATTCACTGCTTGCAGCAGGAGGAATCTTTATTGCTCCTTTAATTGAAAGCTGCTCGGACGATGATATTACCAATCCCGGAAGTGGCCCTGTTGATCTGCAAAATAAAGGATTTGAAACCGGAGTAGCCAGTTTTGATCCCACCCAGACAGGCGTGATCATCTGGACGCGATACTCTGTAGCTGTAGATGCTGAAATTACCTGGGAAATCAGCAGAAACAGTAATTTTTCCGATATTGTAAGATCAGGAAAGGCCAATGTAACGTCAGTGAATGATTTTACCGTGGCCGTGGATGTTCAGAATATTCCATCCCATACGAAATATTACTACCGATTTTATAATATTAAAACCAAGGAAACCAGTGTGACAGGAGAAACGCGAACGCTGCCGTCAAAAACAGATTCAGTAAATGACGTGAAAATGGCCGTGGTTTCCTGTTCTAATTTTCCTGCGGGGCTTTTTAATGTCTATGGAGCAATCGCTCAGTCTGATGCAGATGTAGTGGTTCACCTGGGAGATTATATCTACGAGTATGCTCCGGGACAGTACGGAACCAACCCTTATACCAATCAGTTGGGGAGAGCTCATCAGCCTGCAAAAGAAATCCTTACGTTAAGCGATTACAGGGAAAGATACAGACAGTACAGAGGAGATAAGAACCTTTTGCTCCTGCATCAGAAAAAACCGTTTATCTGCGTTTGGGATGATCATGAGTTTGCCAATGACACCTATAAATCCGGGGCAGAAAACCATCAGCCCAATGAAGGAAGTTTCGATGCCCGGAAGATGGCCGCATTCCAGGCGTATAGCGAATATATTCCTTTAAAAACAGGAAAAGATCTGAGAATCTACAGAAGCTTCAACTTTGGAAACATTGTATCGCTTTATATGATGGATACAAGAGTAATTGCAAGGGACAAGCAGCTGGACTATGCAGATTACCTGGATGCCGCCGGAAATTTCGATCAGGTAAAATTTAAAACCGATTTTCTAAGTTCCGGCAGAAAACTGATCGGAAGTGAACAGATGTCATGGCTTGGTTCACAGATCAATGCGGACACCTCAACATGGAAAGTTTTGGGCCAGCAGATCTTAATGACCAAAATGCTGATTCCCGCCGAAATGCTGATGGTACTGAACAGAATTCTTGCAGAAATAAAACAGTACGGAAGTGCACAGCCTGCCACGATGTTATTACTTAAAGACACTATTTCCCAGCTGATTGTTCTGAAAATGAGACATCAGCAGCAGGATCCTACCCTTACCCCTCAGGAAATCGCGAGAATTACAACCACCCTGCCTTATAATCTTGATGCCTGGGACGGTTACTTTATGGAAAGAGAGCAGCTCTACTCCATTCTTGCAGGAAAAAAAGTAGTGGTTCTTGCAGGAGATACCCACAATGCATGGCTGGGAAAACTGACGAATGCTCAGGGGAATTTTATAGGAACAGAACTGGCTTGCAGCTCCGTCTCATCTCCGGGACTGGAAGGCTATCTGGGGATCACTTCTGATCCTACACAGGCTATAGAACTGGCCCAGGCATTTTCTGTCCTTATAGATGATCTGGAATATGCCAATCTGTATAAAAGAGGCTATCTGAATGTGAAATTTACTTCGGGAAGTGCACAGGCAGAATGGAAATTTGTAGACAATATCGTTTCAGAAATCTATACTACAGTGACCGAGAAGACGTATACAATCAACTGATAAGAAATGCATTTAACCTGAGGATTAAAAGGCGGGAAGCTGGAAGATAGAGGCTGGAAGTTAATATTAGACAATGATTCAACAGCTGCCTTTAAATTGGTTGAAGCGGGATTAAAAAAATAATAAAAACCCGGGATTTCTGGCTTTAGGCTTCAATAACTTCCCTCTTCGTGCCTCAGACTTCCTGACCCGATCATACAAACGAAAATGTTTTATTCCGAAGTCAGGGTACATTTAATTTAAAATAGAAAAGAGCTGTAGAATGAATCTGCAGCTCTTTTATAATCGTATAAATATTTTTTTAATCTTCTGCTTCCACTCCAAAGAATACCCTCAAAGCTTCCACATTCTTTTTATCATTTCCAACAAAGATCTCCTTATCTGTAAGGAAAACCGGACGTTTTAAAAAGGTATAATGATCCAGAAGAAGATCTTTAAAATCTTTCTCTTCAAGCGTTTTTACATCCAGATTTCTTAATTTGATCTGTGTGGATTTTTTACTGAATAAGGCTTCGTAGGATTTTGTTTTTTTGTGCATTGCACTCAGCTCCTCCTTTGTAATGGGTTCTTTTTTGATCTCACGCAGTTCCCAGTCACTCAGGTCGAATTGCGCTAAAATCTTTCTGCATGTATCGCATGTATTAAGGTAAAATACTTTCTTCATTATGATTCTTTAAATCTGTTTGTTATTTAAATTCCACCGCTTTTCAGCAGTTTGGTCTTTCAAAAGTAGGATTTAATCCAAGATTCTGGAAATTATTAAATAACTTTATTAAAATTTTATAAAGATGCAGAACAAGCCCATCACTTTTCAGTTTATTTCAGAGCCTTCAGATGTCAATTACGGAGGAAATGTACATGGAGGAAGCGTTATGAAATGGATTGATCAGGCAGGTTACGCCTGTGCCACCACATGGAGTGGAAATTATTCGGTGACCGTTTATGTGGGCGGGATCCGTTTTTATGAGCCTATCAAGATCGGGGAAGTGGTAAAAGTAGATGCACAGGTGATTTATACGGGATCATCCAGCATGCATATTTCCATTAATGTATTTTCCAGAAACCTGAAGCAGCCTACTTTTGATAAAAAGACGCACTGCATCATTGTTTTCGTGGCAGTGGATGAAAACGGCAAAAAGCTTCCCGTTCCCAAATGGATTCCTGAAACCCCAGAGGAAAAGCAGCAGGAACAGTATGCAAAACGCCTGATGGATCTGAGAACCCAGATTGAGGATGAAATGAAGCCTTTTTTATAAGCTATCAGTTTTTTTCTTAATTTTGTATAAAACTTTAACTATGAAAAAAATATTAATAGCATTTATCTTAGCTGGCCAATTTTCTTATGCACAGTCCATTGATCCCTACTTTGGATCAGGAGGTACCTTGACATTAGGTGAAAGTAGCGAAATGGGAAGCATGATTTTCAATTCTGACGGTAATCTTATTATTTCAGGAAACTTATATGGAAAGTTATCAATTCATAAGGCCACTTATAACGGGCAATATATTAATGATAATTTTGCTCAGACCAATACAACTATCTGGCGTGGCATTGTTGTCCTTCCATACGGAAATTTTCAGGGACAAACTTTTTATGAATCTACCTATACGAAACTGATTCAGTTAAGTAATAATAAATATTCAATATTGGGTAACTACAGGTCAGAATCACCTTCCTCCAGTGTTAAATCATTTTATAGTCTGTTACTTAATAATAATGGTGTTGCAGAAAAATACAACTCTATTAAAATGGATTATCCGAATTATGCCACCAGTAATTCACCTAGTTTCTATGACAAAGTCACTGATTTTGTAGAGTTATCTGACGGAAAGGTGTTACTTTGTGGAATTGCAGATTATAATTATCCTAAAACCAAGACTGCGCTGACTAGATTTAACCAGGATGGAACTGTTGACACCACTTTCGGAAATAACGGACGATTATATATAACAATAAATGAAAACAATAGCAATGAAAGTTCAGGAGCAAAGAATGTTTTTCTTCAAAACGACAAGCTGATCATTGTAGGTACCGGTAATATCAATGACCCTTCAGGAACTCCCATCAATAATGACATTTACATGATCCGATTAAATCTTGACGGGACCTATGATACAACTTTCGGAAATAACGGGAGGCTGATATTTAATCTAGATATTCCCAATCCTTCTCAGTATTCAAAAGCAGTTTGGGATAATAATGGCAATTTTTATATCACCGGCTACTCCAATTTATCTAGTGTACCCGCATCTCCATCCTACCAGACTTGGATTGCAAAGGTATCACAAGATGGAATAATGAACTCTTCATTTGGAACAAACGGAATCGTAAAACATAATTCGTATATGCTTACTGGTAAAAGTGGAAGACTCTTAACTGTAGCAGCCAATAATACAGGAGTGTATATTGCCCAGGAATATCCTGATATGTCTCATGGCTCAAATGTTAGCGGACCTGATGCATATATTAGTAAATTTAATGTAAATGGTACTATTGACAATACCTTTGGAAACAACGGGTTATTTTATTCGATTGGTTCTACTCCCAAAACAGATATGATCTTCGATAATCAAAACAGACTTATGATTTCCGGTAAAGTATATGGACCCAATCACATTAATGGTGCGGTAAGAAGACTCTCCCCAACAACATTATCGACATCTGAAACGACTCCATCAGAAGTTTTTTCATATTATCCAAATCCTGTAAAGGATGTCTTACATATTGTTATGAAAAGAGAAAGCGAGATCAAGGAAATACAGCTACTAAGTTATTCGGGACAGTTTATCAAGAATATTACTTTTAATAAAAACAGTAAAACTATTTCCGCTGATGTAAAAGATGTTGCTTCCGGAAGTTATCTTCTTAAAATTAAAACTAATGATAATTATCAAACCTTAAAAATTATAAAAGAATAAGTAACTGTTTTTTTATATTCGATAATCCTGTATCTGATAGTGTAGTTAACAAATACATCATAACTATTAATCAATAAAGTGGATATAAATCATTTTCAAAACAATTATTAAACATAAAAACTAAATCTTATTTCTATATTTGCATCAAAGGAAATGGTGCTCTTCCTTACCCAACCGCTTTACAGAAGCTGATGACGCCTGATTAAGAGATTATTAACCAATAACTTATCAGGATTATCATGTCAAAAAATCAAAGAACAATACGCAGAAAAGCAGTTTTTCATACCCGTTTTTTTTTCAGAAAATATCCGGCACTGCCTTATATTTCCAAATGGTTATGCATCAGTATCATTATTGGTGCTTTGGTGGGAACAGCTTCTGCAGGATTTTTACAGTCTCTGAACTGGGCAACGCAATTCCGGGAACATCATATCTGGCTGATCGCCCTGCTTCCTGCTGCCGGTTTCTTGATTGGTCTCCTTTACCATTATTTCGGAAAAGATATTGAGGCTGGAAATAACCTGCTCATCGACAGTATTCATGATCCTAAGGAGATTATTCCTTTCAGAATGGCGCCTTTTGTTTATCTCGGAACTATTGCCACCCATTTCTTTGGAGGTTCAGCAGGCCGGGAAGGTACTGCCCTTCAAATGGCCGGAGCTATTGCAGACCAGCTCAGCAAACCGTTTAAACTTGACAGAAACGAAAGAAAAATACTACTGATCGCCGCCATTGCAGCAGGTTTCGGATCTGTTTTCGGGACACCGCTCGCCGGGGCCGTTTTCGGACTTGAAGTTTTTCTGATCGGAAAAATACGGTATAATGCCATCTTCCCGGCATTTGCTTCAGCTATTCTTGCAGATATGGTCACCAATCTCTGGAACGTCAAACATACCCATTATCATATCGCCAGTATTCCTAAGCTGGAATTTCTGCCTATTTTGTACAGTATTCTTGCAGGAATTGCTTTTGGAATCTGTGCAGCAGCTTTCAGCAAGGTTATTCACTGGGCCGGTTCGGTTTTTAAATCAAAGATCAAATATCCGCCATTCCGTCCTGTAATTGGAGGAATTATCGTTGCTCTGGCAGTTTTTGTGATGGGAACAACGAGATATATAGGATTGGGAATCCCCGTGATCCTGGAATCATTTGAAAAACAGCTTCCATTATATGATTTTGCGTTAAAAATGATCTTTACCATCGTAACCCTTTCGGCAGGATTTAAAGGCGGTGAAGTCACTCCTTTATTTTTCATCGGAGCAACTCTTGGAAGCGCATTATCACTGTTTATTCCCTTACCGTTTGGGCTTCTTGCCGGAATGGGTTTTGCAGCCGTTTTTGCCGGAGCTACCAACACTCCTCTGGCCTGCATGCTGATGGGAATTGAATTATTCGGAGCAGAATCCGGAGTGTATATTGCCATTGCGTGCGTGGTCTCCTATCTTTTATCGGGACACAACAGTATTTATAGCAAACAGAGGATGGGTGAAGTGAAAAGCGGGAGGTGAGTGCGGGTTTCGAGGTTCGGGTTATCGGGGTTGCGAGTTGCTGGTTGCGTAGGAGAGTTGGAGGGTTTTAAGGAGAAGGAAATATTACTGGTGGTTTCGAGAACCTCAACCACCAGATGGTTGTCCTTTATTCAATATTTCTGAATCACAGTCTCAAACTCGCCAAACCTGAAATACTAAAACACTCCTTTTATAAAATCTAAAACATTTCCACTCTCACCTCGTAACCTGCCACCCTGATAACCCGAAACACTAAAACGCTCCAACTCGTATCCCGCATCCCGAAACTAATCACTCATCATTTATAACTCATAACTCAAACAAGCGCTCCAACTCTAAAACCCTCCAACCCTAAAACTCTCCAACTCTCCAACACCAAAACCCTCCCACACAACCCGAATCCGAATCTCACATAATTTAACTAAATTTGTTATCCAAGACTAATACCATGTTTGATTACAGACTTAAAGTTTTTCATACCGTAGCTTCCAGACTGAGTTTTACAAAAGCTTCGGAAGAGCTTAATATTACCCAGCCCGCGGTCACCAAGCATATCAAAGAAATTGAAAATCAGCTTGCTGCCAAATTATTTGACCGGAAAGGAACGAGCATCCAGTTAACTGCGGCCGGAGAAATTCTGTTTGAATATGCAGAAAAGATCCGGAGTCTGTACCGTGACCTTGAATTTGAAATCAACCAGTTTAATCAGGAGCATAAAGGAAAACTGATTGTAGGGGCAAGCACAACGGTAGCCCAGTACGTTCTGCCTGAAATTCTGGCCACTTTCCATTCTTATTACAAAGACATTAAAATTGAACTGATTACCCAGAATACGGAAACGATTTCGGCTCTTCTTAAAGAGGGAAAAATAGATGTAGGCATTATTGAAGGGGAATCGCAGTCTTCATTTTTTGAATATCACCCCTTCAAAGCAGATGAAATTGTTCTGGTCGCCAAATCCAATCATCCGCTGGCCCGTAAAAATCTGCATCTGAAAGATTTATATGATCTGGATCTTATTTTCCGGGAGCAGGGTTCGGGAACGCAGGAATTTATTCAGAACCGTTTAAAGGAAAAAGGGATTCACCTGGAACATCTTACCGTCATTATGCAGCTTGGAAGCAGTGAAAGCATCAAGAACTATCTTCTTCATTCCGAATGTATGGCTTTCCTGTCCATCAGCACGGTTTTGAGTGAGCTTAAAAACAATACCCTCAGCATTATAGATATCAGGAACTTCAGCATTGAAAGGAACTTTCATTATATTCTTCCCAAAGGGGAACAGTCCGAGCTGATCAAACTTTTCCTGAAACACCTTAGTTATAACTAAAAGTTATATTCAATAACAAAATACAATTTATTTTGTGATGATAATTTGCGGAATTTTGAAGCATGATTTCAAAGTTCTATAACGTGAAAAGTTTTATTCAAAATGAAGCCTCACAAAAAATAATTTTCATCGGATCAGGTCTTATCTGTCTCACTCCATTGGTCTCCTCACCCATTGCACTGGCTTTAGGTTTTGGATTGGTCGTTTTTATAGGCAATCCGTTTGAAAAATATCTTCATCAATATATCCATCTTCTGCTTCAGATCTCTATTGTCGGGCTGGGTTTCGGTCTTAAGCTGGATGAAGCACTTCAGGCAGGAAAATCGGGTTTTGTTCTTACTGTTGCGAGTATTTTAACAGTAATGATTGCCGGATACATTTTAGGAAGGGTATTTAAGCTTGAAAAAAAACTATCCTATCTTATTTCTGCGGGTACGGCTATTTGTGGCGGAAGTGCCATTGCAGCGGTCTCTCCGATCATTAAGCCGGCAACAAAAGAAATCTCTCTGGGACTTGCCATTATTTTCACTCTGAATTCAATCGCATTGTTTGTTTATCCGGCTGTAGGACATTTACTGCAGCTTTCGCAGGAACAGTTCGGCCTTTGGTGTGCGGTGGGAATTCACGATACGAGTTCTGTTGTAGGTGCAGCGGGAAAATATGGTGATGAAGCTTTAAAAATAGCAACTACTGTAAAGCTGGCGCGTGCTTTATGGATCATCCCGGTTTCTGTGATCACGATGTTTATCTTTAAAAATAAAGAATCCAAAATTAAAATACCGTGGTTTATCGGCTGGTTTATTCTCGCTATCCTATTGAATACTTATTTTCCTGTGTTTGACAAAATCAGCAGTTCTGTAACTACCGTAGCGAAATCCGGACTGAATCTCACTTTATTCTTTATCGGTTCTACCCTTTCACTTCAGACTTTAAAAACAATCGGGATCAAACCGTTGGCCGCTGCGGTTATCTTATGGGTGATGATCAGTGTAGGAAGCCTTATTTATATCATCAGCTAAATGACAAAAACCTTTTGGAAGGTCCCAAAAGGCTTTTGCGTTTATTAAATGTGGAAATGTTTATTTCTTACTGAAACAGTTCTTAAATTGCTGACTGGTCACAAGTATACACCTGTGGACAACCAATATACTCTACGCAGTACCAAGGTCCTGTTACAGAACCTGAACAGCTGCATCCGCAAAGTGATAAATCAGGTTTTCCGCTGATTCCTCCGATAATGTTTTTTAGATCTGCCTTTTTTAATTTTTTAGCGTTTTTCATAATGTTACGTGATTTAGTTTAAGATTAAACGATATAGTTTAGTTACCTTTCAAAGTTAAACAAATATTAATTATTCGCAACATAATTTATTACAAAATATATAAAATACTGATTTCATTGACATTAATAAGCAATCAATGAATTTCAGGCTGAAAATATTTTTAAACAAGTATACTATTTCATGAATTAAATTGTTCCCTGTTTCAATTTTTTGGGTGCAATAAAAATAAAACCTTTCAATAGCTTGAAAGGTTTTTTATTATAGTTAATTGTTTTTCTGTTAGCAGGTGATTACCTGAAGACACTTTTTGTATTTTACACAATAGGAAGGTCCCGTTACTGCACCTGTACAGCTGCAGCCACATTTTGAAAGGTCCGGGGTTGTTACGCCGCCAATCCCTCCGATAATGTTCTTAAGATCATCTTTTTTTAACTTTTTCGCTTTTTTAAAAATTTCCTGTGACATGATGTTTTGATTTTAATTAAACAATAGAATTAATTCGGTTACTTTCAAAAGTAAACAAATAATAATGTTTATAATCACAAAAAAATGTTAATACGTTCATTGAGTGGTAGATATTTATTGGAAGATCGCAAGGACTCAAGGGTTTTTATGCTTTATTATTTTTAAAAGACACAAGAAAATCAAAGATTTTCAGCTAAACTGGCTATCAAATATTTAAAATAAACAGTGCTTACTATAAAAAATATTAGTTAAATCACTTTAAAACTCCTGATCCTCCAGTGGTTTATTCTGTAAATTCAAGGTCTTTATCATGGGTTTCTGAAATGGTCAGGGATGAATAAAAAGCGAGTCCGAAGACAACAATTCCGACCACAGCCGCGCTTATAATTACTGTAAAATTATTTTTCAGCAAGTCGAATGCAAGAATCATGACAGGTACTAAGCCTCTTACCATATTGGGAACGGTGGTAGTAGCCGTATTTCTGATATTGGTTCCGAACTGTTCCGCAGCCAATGTCACAAACATGGCCCAATAGCCTGTCCCCAATCCCAGCCAGACACAGAAAATATAATATCTGGTTTCTGTATTGGTATTTCCGAAGAGCATTACAGCCACGCCAATTATAGTGAACAGCAGCATATAAAAAATAGCCATCTTACGGGATTTGAGGGCATGGGAAATAAATCCGCTCATCAGATCACCGACAGAAATACCCACGTAGGCCCACATAATGGCTTTTCCGGGATTCAGCTCCGTGATTCCCAATTCAGGGGCAAACTGATTGGCCAAAACAGCCAGAATACCTATACAATACCACGTAGGCAGCCCTACGGCTATGCATTTGAGATATCTGATCAATCTGTCTTTATTGGTAAAAAAAGACAGGAAATCTCCTTTGGAAATATTTTTATGCTCTAAATTTTTATAGATCCCGGACTCCGAGACACTTATCCGCAGGATTAACAGCATAATTCCCATGACCCCGCCAATGATGTAGGAAATATTCCATCCGCCGGCCAGTTCCACGGTGAGTTGGGCAACTACCGCACCCATTAATCCGAAACCTGCAACAACAGACGTCCCGATTGCTCTTAAACTCTTCGGCAGACTTTCAGAAACCAGGGTAATTCCGGCTCCAAGCTCTCCGGCGAGTCCGATTCCTGCAATAAACCTTAAACCCGCGTATTGGTAGACCAAATGTTCTTTGGGAAAATAGGGCAGAAATCCGCAGGCGATGTTTGCTAAGGAATAGACCAGGATAGATCCGAACAGTACGGACAGCCTTCCTTTTTTATCACCGAATATTCCCCAGAAAACACCTCCGATAAGAAGCCCTACCATCTGACAGTTGAGAATAAAGGTTCCGTCGGCATCAGGATTGAGGCCTAATGCCTTTAAACTGGGGATACGTACGATACCGAACAAAAGCAGATCGTAGATATCTACAAAGTAGCCCAGGGCTGAAATAATAACAGGGATAGAGAAGATGTACTTCAATTTTGAAGACAAAGACAGTTCATTCATATTTATGTTTTTGCTAAAAATAAAAAAAACCTTCCAATTATTTGAAAGGTTTTTATAAATATTTTGATATTGCTGTTATCTTGCAATATTCACAGCTCTTGTTTCTCTGATCACGGTTACTTTTACCTGTCCAGGATACGTCAGTTCATTCTGGATCTTTTCGGAGATGTCGTAAGATAACTGGTTTGCTACTTCGTCATTTACTTTTCCGCTTTCTACCATTACCCTCAGTTCTCTACCTGCCTGGATTGCATAAGCGCTGGATACCCCATCGAAGCTTAATGCAGCAGATTCAAGATCTTTCAGTCTCTGGATATAAGATTCCAGCACCTGTCTTCTTGCTCCCGGTCTTGCTCCTGAGATGGCATCGGCTACCTGGATGATTGGTGATAATAATGACTTCATTTCAATTTCGTCGTGGTGAGCTCCGATTGCGTTTACAACTTCTGCGTTTTCACCATATTTCTCTGCCCACTGCATCCCTAGTAAAGCGTGAGGAAGTTCTGATTCCTGCTCCGGCACTTTACCGATATCGTGCAAAAGACCTGCTCTTTTTGCTAGTTTTACGTTTAATCCTAATTCAGCAGCCATAGTTGCAGCAATGTTCGCTACTTCTCTTGAGTGCTGTAGTAAGTTCTGTCCGTAAGAAGAACGGTATTTCATTCTACCTACGATTTTAATCAGTTCCGGGTGCAATCCGTGGATTCCAAGATCAATGATGGTTCTTTTACCCACCTCAATGATTTCTTCTTCGATTTGCTTTCTTGTTTTCTCTACTACTTCTTCAATTCTTGCCGGGTGGATTCTTCCGTCCGTTACCAATCTGTGAAGGGATAGTCTTGCAATCTCTCTTCTTACCGGGTCGAAACATGAAAGAAGAATAGCTTCCGGAGTATCATCAACGATAATTTCCACACCTGTTACCGCTTCTAAAGCACGGATGTTTCTACCTTCTCTACCGATGATTCTTCCTTTTACCTCATCTGATTCAATATTGAAAACAGACACTGAATTTTCAATCGCCTGCTCTGTCCCGATTCTCTGGATGGTCTGAATCACAATTTTTCTGGCTTCGTTCTTAGCATTCAGCTGAGCTTCTTCCATAATCCCCTGAACATGTGCCTGAGCTCTTGTTTTGGCTTCTGCTTTCATGGTTTCTACCAATTCTGCTTTAGCTTCTTCAGCGGTGTAATTCGCTATTTTTTCCAGAATTTCTACCTTTTTAGTGGTAGCTACATCCAATTCCTGCTGTTTTCTGTCTAAGATCTCGTTTTTCTTGGCGTAATCTCCAATCTGTCTGTCAAGATCTTTTTCAAGTTTTCCGGTCTTGCTCAGCTCATCATTAAGCTTGTGCTCCTTGTCTTTGATCCTTTTTTCCACTTCCTGCATTTTTTTCTCGCGGGACTGGATATCTGCATCATGCTGGGATTTCAATTCCAGGAATTTTTCTTTGGCCTGCAGATTCTTTTCTTTTTTTATGGATTCAGCTTGAACGTTTGCTTTTTCTATAAGGTTTTCGGCATTTTTCTTTGCATCATCTACAATAAATTTTGCTTTGGTATTGAGCGAGCTTTTAGAGAAAAGTATCCCTACTACTGCCCCTACTACTAAGCAAATAACGCCGACTATAATGGCTGTTGTCATAATATATATTGAGTTTTAATTGTCTTACACTTATCTAAATAAAAAAAACCTACAACAATTCAGGGATTGAGAGTAAACTCCTAATCAACACGATTTGAACTGATTTCCACTGTCTGTAATCCGGAGAACCGGCGCGCCATTCAGCGGACATTTGCTCGGTAATTGTTTAGCGTTGAGTTTACCTTAAATGTGTTAGAATTATTGTAGGCAGTCTGATGGGAAAAAAATCTATTTCCCAATTTCATTCAACGACTGATTGATTTTCACTAATCTTTCGTTGGTAGAATTTATATTTTTTTCGTAGTTAAGAGAAACTACTTCCGCATTGGTCCCCAGTTTAAGGGCACACATGGCCAAAGCATCCTGTTTATCTCTTACATCGAAGTTCTGTTCAAAATCTTTAATCATATTCTCGATCTGCTTTCCTACCTTACGCAGAGTTTCTTCCTCGGCGGCCGGCACGTTCAGCGGATATACCCTTCCTGCAATGTTGATGGTTATTCTTCTTACCTCCATTATAATCCACTGTTTTGAAGCTGTGCAATACAGAAGTCAATTTCTTTTACCAATCGGTTGATATGGTTTTTCATTAACCTGTTGTGTTCAGGATTTCCTGATATTGCTGAATAAAGTTTTATATTTTTTTGTTCTTCTGCTAATACCTGATTTCTTCTTCTTTCCTCATCATATTTCGTCTTCAGTTCCTCATGCTCAATACTTAAGTCTGATAATCTTTCAGTAAGATTTTTATAATTCCTTTGTAAAAGCAAAATCTTTCTCTCTAATTCTGAAAAATTGTTTTCTAAATCTTGAAGCATTTCAGGTTTTGTATATTCTAACTAATAGCAAAAATAACAAAATAATAACAGTAACAAAAATAAATGCCCCTATATTTTGAATAGCAACAAAAAAAGGAGATACTGATGCATCTCCTTTGGTATTTTTAATGTATATTCTTCTATTCGAATTTCAACACAAACATGATGGCTCTTGTCTGAAGTGTAGACATGGCCGTAGCCCAGTATGGAGGCGTATTGGCGTTATCAGCAACCTTCTCATTGTTCATGAAAAATGTTCCTCTTACCGCCGGAGTAAGTTTGAATTTGTTGAAATAAAACTGGATTCCCATTTCAGCTGACCATGCAAAGTTATGCGTGGTAGATCTGAACACCTGCTGCATGTTATCATCTTCAGAATCTGAATTGGACTGAAGGTTCACCACATAGTTCACCCCTGCCGCAATGTAAGGTCTGGAATTGTACCATCTGTTCCCGTGAAGTTCCAAGAGTACAGGAATGTCTACCAATGTAGATTTAATTTCTCTTACTTTATCTTTCTCAGTTAAAGCAATTGGGAAAAAAGGAGGGTTCGTCAATGTTCCAGCAGCGTACTGGTCATTGGACTGGGTATTGAAAGTCAACTGCCTTTGAGCAAATTGCAAGCCTGGTTCCAATCTTAAATCCAAATGATCATTCAGTCTCCATTTGGCGATCAAACCTGCCCCGAAGCTGTAGCTTTCTTTGGATTTAACAAGATTCTGATTCCCTTCCGAACCGTATCTCGGATGAAGGACGATACGGTAGTCCAGCCTGTTGCCGTTTAAATAAAAACCCCAACTGAATTTCTGCTCGTCAAAGTCTTCCAACTTATCCATTCTGTTTCGGGTTCTGAATTGCGCATCTGCAAAAACTGCAATATTAACTGAGGCTAAAACCAGTGCTCTTAATAGAAATTTATTCATAGGTTACTTTGTTGCTTTATAAATTGTGGCTATACCTAAACTTAGCTTTTTATATTCTACTTTCTTAAATCCTGTATCTAAAAGAATTTGCTTCATCTTTTCCCCGAAAGGAAAAGCATTTACAGAATCCGGAAGGTATGTATACGCCCTATTATCTTTGGAAACCAATCTGCCGATGGCAGGTAATATATTTTTGAAATAAAACATATAAAATGGACCTAAGAACCCCTCAACCTTTGAAAACTCCAGTATATAAACACTCTTGTTATCTTTAACTACTCTTCTTAATTCTGCCAAACCTTTGGTAAGGTTTTCAAAATTCCTTACTCCAAATGCAACGGAAACAGCATCGAATCTATTGTCCTCGAAAGGTAAATTTTCTGCATCTCCTTTTTGCATGGAAATTTTGCCGTCTAATTTAAGTTTTTTTATTTTAATAACGCCAACATTCAGCATTTGTTGTGATAAATCTAAACCAATTACTTTCGCATCGGTTCCTTTTTCAATGGTAATTGCTAAATCTCCCGTTCCTGTAGCCACATCCAGCACTTCCTGCGGATTGTCTTTTTTCATCATTTTCACCAGTGTATTCCTCCATAAAACATCAATTTTCATGGATAAAACATGATTCAGAAGGTCGTACTTCGGTGCAATATTGTCGAACATATCCTCTACCTGGCTTTTCTTGGTAGCCTCGGAATTGTAGGGAGTAACTTTGGTAATATCTTTTGTCAAAACTTAAAACTTGTAATATTCTTTGTAATAATTTAGGAAATCCTGCTTTCTGAAAATCTTTGATCTGGATTCCACTTTCTGGATATTTTTGATCACTTTGTCATAATCTTCATCCACATTGTAATAAAAATCTTCAGAATAAAGCTTGTTGAAGTGCTTAGCTCCTCCAAAATAATCTTTTCCGTCTATCGTGATTTTATCAAGAGCCAAAAGTAATGAATCTTTTTTAAGATTGTATCCATAATATTGATCATTGATATAATAATCCTGATGGGCGATATTGATCAGCCCGCGGATCTTATTCACTTCAAATGCAGAATCATAGAGCATTTTCTTATTCTGGTCAAAAACCTGAATAGCGTTTTTCCCCTGCTTCAGGTCTACATGCACATACTGCCCCGCAGAAATAATTCCCTCGGAACCATTATTGATCTTGAAATAATAGGTGTTGGAAGTAGGATTATCTACGACAAAATAATTTTTCTTTGCTAAAAAAAAGAAGTAGATCCCAAAGGCGAGGATAAACACCACAGCTGCAATAAGTAAGCCTTTTAAGGACGAGTTGTTTTTCATACGATTGTAAAGTACAATTTTTGCAAATTTAATAATATTTTTAATTCTCCGTTATTAATATTAATTATTAACTTTGCATCTTTAAAAAATCATATAAACGAATGCCGAATACGATCATTATTGGTTCCGGGTCCTATATTCCTAACAGAGTTATTGGTAGAGATTATTTCATGGATTCTGAGTTCTACACTGAAGACGGAGTAAAGATTGAAAAACCTGCTGAAGAAACCATCGCGAAGTTTGTAGAAATCACAGAAATAGAAAACAGAAGATTTATTGAAGACGATCTTTCCAACTCGCAGATCGGCTCTGAAGCTGCAAAAGCGGCGCTTGAGGATGCTAAAATAGATGGTGAGGAACTGGATTATATTATTTATGCAAGCAACTTTGGAGAAGTTACTGTAGACGGATATGTGAACTTTATGCCTAATATGGCAGCAAGGGTAAAGAATAAGCTGGGCATTAAAAACAGAAAATGCATCACTTATGATATGATCTTCGGATGTCCGGGATGGGTGGAAGCCATGATCCTTGCCGACAACCTTATCAAGGCAAAAGCTGCCAAAACCATTCTTGTGATTGGGGCAGAAACCTTAAGCCGCGTTACTGATCCGCATGACAGAAACAGAATGATCTTTGCTGACGGAGCGGGTGCTGTAGTGGTACAGGCTACCGATCAGGAAAATGTAGGTATTATTTCACACAACACAATCTGTGACAACGGTCCTGAGCTGTGTTATCTTGAAAATGCGCCATCAATCAACGCCAATGTAGACCAGAGACGCCTTTATGTAAGAATGCAGGGTAGAAAGATCTATGAATACGCGCTTAAAAATGTACCTTCAGCCATCAAGGAAACTATAGAAGACGCAGGTCTTTTGCTTGAAGATATCGATAAGATCCTGATCCACCAGGCGAATGCAAAGATGGATTATGCCATGATCGAAAGACTTCACAAGCTGTATGACGTGAAAGATTATGACCATGCGATCTCTCCTATGACAATCCAGGACTTTGGAAATACGTCTGTAGCAACCATTCCTACCATGTATGATTTAATAATTAAAGGAAAAATGGAGGGTCAAACGTTTAAAGATAAAGGTAACATTGTGATGACGTCGGTAGGTGCCGGAATGAACATCAATGCTATCGTTTACAGATTTCCTTAAAAATATTTAATTAACAAAAAAATATAAAGCACAGGGAAACAAATTCTTTGTGCTTTTTTTAGACCGATTATGCAAAGAAATTTTTTGATTATTGCTGCCATATTCCTGTTTCTAGAAGTATATATCTATCAGGCCATCAGAACTTTAACAGATAATTTCTGGATCAGGCTCGGGTATTGGGTGGTATCTTTAACTGTGTATGGGATTTTCGCCTATGAAATTACCCATTTCCAAAGATCAGACAAAAGCTCCATGAGGGTCCAGATCACCATTTCACTATTCCTGATCTTTATATTGCCCAAAATCTTTGTGGTTCTGTTTTTACTGATTGATGATATTTTCCGCACCGGAACTTATCTGATCGGCTTAACCAGGCCCCAGGAAAACTTTTTCCCGGAAAGAAGAAAGTTCCTGAGCATGGTAGGATTAGGCCTTGGAGGCGTTCTTTCGGCACTGTTTATCGACGGAATTACGTTTGGGAAATACAGGCATACGGTAAGAAAAATCAAGATTAAAATACCGGGTCTTTCAAAAAAATTCACCGGATATAAAGTGATCCAGATTTCCGACGTACACAGCGGCAGCTTCTCGGACCCATCCAAACTTCAGCATGCCATTGATCTGATCAACGAACAGAATCCGGATCTTGTGCTTTTCACCGGAGATATGGTGAATAATATTTCTGATGAATTCAAACCATTCATTCCCTTATTTTCAAAAATTAAGGCTAAAGATGGCAAATTTGCTGTACTGGGGAACCATGATTACGGCGACTATGTAACCTGGACTTCTGTGGATGCTAAAAAGAAGAACCTCGACACCCTTATCGAATACGAAAGACAGGCCGGTTTTGATATGCTGAGAAACGAACACAGAGTGATCGAAAGAGACGGCGAAAAACTTTACATTCTCGGCGTTGAAAACTGGGGACTGAAGCCATTCCCTCAATTCGGAAAAATAGATGACGCGTTAAAAGGAGTTCCGGAATCCGCTCCGAAGATCCTGATGAGTCATGACCCTACCCACTTTGATTATGTGGTCAAAAAACACCCTGGAAACATCCATCTGACCCTTTCAGGACACACCCATGGGATGCAGTTCGGTCTGGATCTGAAAAACATCAAATGGTCTCCCGTTCAGTACCGTTATCCAAAATGGGCTGATTTGTATGAGAGCGAAGGCAAAATGCTGTATGTAAACAGAGGATTCGGTGTATTAGGATACCCGGGAAGAGTGGGTGTACTGCCGGAGATTACTTTGTTTGAGCTGAGCTAGTTTTGAGTTTGAGAGGGAGAGGGTTTTAGGGTCTGAGAGTTTTAGAGTAAATGAGTTTGAAAGTGGTTGCTGGTTACGAGTTGTGTGATTCGGGGTTTCGTGATTCGGGTTATTAAGATTTGAGATTATAGATTTTCAAATTAAAGATTCACAATTGACAATTAATTTCACTCATTTGTAAGTTACTGGTTGCTAGTCTGTAAAAGTAAAGTTTATGAGTAATCACCTCATGATTGGCGTCTAAAGTCTGACGTCTGTCTACCCCACCATTCACTTGCGAAGCAAAATTCACTATTGACCAGTAATCCGTCTGAAATCCAAGTCAAAAGACCATAGTTTCAACCTTCGGCAAAATCCCCAATCCCTAATCCCTAATTCCTAATCCCTACAACCTATCACCTGCTACCTAATATCTGCCACCTATTAAAAAATATAATCCTTCATCCGCGACGTCGCCATATCATGCTCATTGATCCAGGTAAGGAGCGTATCCAGCTTGTCTTCCATTTTCTTTCCTGAGAACAGGCTTCTGTAAAACGGGATATCAAACCTGTATTTCTTAAAATCCGTAAACTGCCAGGAATTGAGATAGATTAAAACAAAATCATCATTCTTGAGGGTTTCAAAAACCATACTCTGATAATACTTCATCGGCAGGATCTGGAACACGAAATCATTATACGGCAGCTGGCTGTAGGGTGAGATGCTTTCGGGTACAATACTCAATCCGTCCTCTTCGTTGATCTCCGTATCTCTTTTTAATCTTTTGAATGGAAAAAGAATGTCTGCATTATCGATATTGGAGACATAATTAAACTCCAGCAATTTCAGATTTTCCTGAGGAATTTTAAAATCTTTCTGCCGGATTCCCCGCACCTGTTTTTCTAAAAGATCCTGAATATTTTTTTTGACTTCTTCAATTTTCTGAAGTTCAGAATTCAAATTATAAAAAGCAATTTCATGCCCTTTGGATGAAATTGCTTTTATTAAATTCTGCAGTTTTTCTGCGATGGAAATCTCCACAAAAAAACTGGCTTTGATGTCATGAATATCTAAAATCCGAAGGACAGCTTTCGTGTTGTCTTCGGTGATCTTCAGTCTCTCTTCATCAGAAATCTGACCGCTGTTTTTGGCTTCAGCCTCAATATTTACGATGTTAAAAGTCAATAAAATCATTTAAATTAAATTTTAGATAATATTTGTAATTAATTAAAAATCAAATGTTAAAATAACTTTTATCTAAACATTAACTTTAAGTAATTAATTTTTGTTTAATTTCACTCTAAGATTCTTGATCATGTCTTTAGACATTTCAGAAATTCCGAAATCATACGTCAGTCCCCAGTCTTTTTTCGCTACGGAATCATCAATGGAAGCCGGCCAGGAATCTGCAATTGCCTGTCTGAAATCCGGCTGATAATCGATGGAAAAATCCGGGATTTCTTTCTTGATTTCTTCCGCCAGTTCTTTCGGCGTAAATGACATTCCTCCTAAATTATAAGACGAACGAACCGTAAGACTTTCCTTCGGAGCATCCATTAATTTCAAGGTCGCGTTGATGGCATCATCCATATACAACATCGGCATTCCTGTATCTTCGGAAATGAAACTTGTGTATTTCCCATCCTCTATGGCTTCGTAAAAAATCTCAACAGCATAATCTGTAGTCCCTCCACCTGCAGGAGTTTTCCAAGAGATAAGACCAGGATATCTGATGCTTCTCACGTCTACTCCGTATTTATCGAAATAGTATTCACACCATTTTTCTCCGGCCATTTTAGAGATTCCGTACACAGTTGTAGGATTTAAAACCACATCCTGTCCTACATTATGTTTTGGAATTCCTTTTCCAAATACCGCGATTGAACTTGGCCAGAAGATCTTTTTAAGAAGCCCTTCCTTTGCCAGTTCGCAAAATTGAAGCAGAGGTTCGAGATTCAGTTTCCATGCGAAAATAGGCTGCTTTTCTGAAGTTCCGGACAAAAGAGACGCCAGGTGATATACTGTAGTGATTTCATAATCCTTGATCACCTGTCTTACCAGCTGCGTATTGGTCACATCCATTCTTTCGTAGTGCCCTGCAGCGGTAATTCCTTTCTGCCATCTGTCCAATCCTGAGGCTACAACATTTTCAGCGCCGTGAATTTCAACCAGTCTGTTCGTCAATTCGGTGCCGATCTGTCCCAAAGCACCTGTAATCAATATTCTTTCCGTATAGGATTCCATTTTACTTATTTTTTTTAGAGTTGTACAAAAGTAAAAAAATCATGCTTATCATAATAAAAAAGCTGTATTTAAAAACAGATTACTGATTTGTACTATGAAAAAGTGATTAAAAAAATAATATTTTATAAATCAATCATATTCATCATTTCATGAAAATTCATTAAAAATACCTGACCATAACTATTGTTTCTTTATAAATAAGATCCCGAACAGTTATTTCACAGGTTCAGCCTGCATTCTTTACATTAAAAAATTATCTACTTTTGTCTTAAACATAATCTTATGAAGAGAGTATTTCTGGCTGCCGTGCTTATGGCATTTCATTTTTCACCTGCGCAGTTTACAGGGTTCAATATCATTAAGGAAGTAAAAGTAAAGAATAAGGGCGTGGTAGTCTCCGCGCATCCCCTTGCCAGTGAAGCCGGCGCGGAAGTGATGAAGATGGGCGGAAATGCCTATGATGCCGTTGTTGCCACCCAATATGCGCTGGCTGTAGTGTATCCTCAGGCCGGAAATATTGGCGGCGGAGGTTTTTTAGTAGGCGTTAAAAATAACGGTGAAAAATTCACGCTGGATTATAGGGAAACCGCTCCTAAAAAAGCATCCAGAGATATGTACGTGGACAAAAACGGAAAAGCCAATACAGATCTTTCCCAATACGGAAGGCTTGCTGTAGGTATTCCGGGAAGTATTGCCGGATTTTTTGCCACTTTAAAGCATTGCAGACTTCCGATGGATAAAATCATCCAGCCTGCGATAGATTTAGCTGAAAAAGGATTCGCTATCACAGAAATGGAAGCCGAAATGCTGAATACGCACAAAGAAAAATTCCTTAAACACAATACCTCTTCCATTGCTTTTGTAAAAGATACTCCATGGAAAGCCGGGGATATTCTCGTACAGAAAGAACTGGCGGCAACGCTGAGATTGATTCAGAAACAGGGAGCAAAAGGATTTTATGAAGGGAAAACAGCTGACCTGATGGTGGCTGAAATGAAGAAAGGAAACGGAATCATCACCCTGGAAGATCTTAAAAATTATAAAACCGCAGAAAGAAAACCTCTTGAGTTTGATTATAAAGGAAACCGTGTAGTCACGATGCCTCTTCCATCAAGCGGCGGCGTGCTCCTTGCCCAAATGCTGACCATGGCCGGATACGAAAATCTGGAAAAATACCAGCAGAATTCTACGGAAGCCGTACAGATCATGACCGAAGCTGAAAGAAGAGCTTTCGCAGACAGGGCCGAATACATGGGCGACCCGGATTTCATTGAAGATAAAACGACTTATCTGACTTCCGATGCCTATTTAAAAAGCAGATGGAAAAGCTTCAGCTTCAGTAAAGCTACCCCAAGCTCAGAAGTTGGAAAAATCATCAGCCAGCCGAATGAATCAACGCAAACGACTCATATTTCCGTGATTGATAAAGACGGAAACACGGCCTCTGTAACGACTACCCTTAACGGATATTATGGAAGTAAAGTGGTGGTTTCAGGAGCGGGATTCTTTCTAAATAATGAAATGGACGACTTCTCTATCAAGCCCGGAGTTCCCAATATGTTCGGAGCTGTAGGCGGAGAGGCCAATTCTATCCAGCCCAATAAAAGAATGCTTTCTTCAATGACGCCTACCATTCTTCTTAAAAACGGAAAACCCTATATGGTGGTAGGTACTCCGGGAGGAACCACTATTCCTACCTCCGTTTATCAGTCTATTGTAAATGTGGTAGATTTTAAGCTGAATGCGAATATCTCTGTAAATGCACCCAAGTTTCACCATCAATGGCTTCCTGAAAAAATTACAGTAGAAAATAATTTCCCCGAAAGTACAATCACAGCACTTAAAAGTAAGAATTATGTGATTGAAAAGATAAAATACATCGGAAAAACAGAACTGATCCTGATGGACGACAACGGTAATATTCATGCAGTGGCGGATGGCCGCGGGGATGATTCTGTTGCGGTGGAATAAGCCGGATCCGGGATTCTGATTATACATGCTTCGACTCCGCTCAGCATGACCCATTACATCAACATGGTCATTCTGAGTGGAGTCGAAGCATTATTTTATCCACTATTATTACCTATAACCTACAGAACCTCCATCTCCCATCTCTTTCTTCCATCATTAATTTTAACTGACTTTCGTCATGTTTTCAGATAAAAATTCTTAATTTTCGGTTTCAAAATCTAAAAAAACATCCTTTGAAAGCAAAAGAATTCTATCATCAGCTTTATTTTCAGGTTATTATTGCCATAGCAGCAGGTATACTTTTAGGAACGTATTATCCTGAACTGGGCGAAAAAATGAAACCGCTGGGTGACGGATTCATCAAACTGGTAAAAATGATCATCGCTCCGGTGATTTTCATTACCCTTACTTTAGGGATTGCTCATATGACCGATCTCAAAAAAGTAGGCCGTATTGCCGTAAAAGCCATGATTTATTTCTTTACATTTTCCACTTTAGCATTGATCATAGGATTAATTGTGGGAAATCTTTTACAGCCGGGACATGGTTTAAATATTGATCCCGCCACTCTTTCCGGCGATGTTTCCCAATATCAGCAGAAGGCCCACGACTCTACGCTGACGGGTTTTATCATGAATATTATTCCTGAAACGCTTTTCAGTCCGCTGGTGGGAGAAAATATTCTTCAGGTGCTGCTTGTTGCTATTTTAATGGGTATTGCATTGGTTTTGACTAAAGAAAAAAGCCAGAAAGTCACTGATTTCCTACAGGATCTGTCTACCCCGATTTTCAAAATCGTCCATATGCTGATGAAGCTGGCTCCGATAGGAGCTTTTGGCGCCATGGCTTTTACGATTGGAAAATATGGTCTTCATTCTGTCCTGAACCTGATATTTCTGGTGGGAACGTTCTACATCACCTCTATCCTGTTTGTTGTTCTTGTTTTGGGAGCAGTGGCATGGTACAACGGATTTAATATATTCAAACTGATGTATTATCTGAAAGAGGAACTGCTGTTGGTTTTAGGAACCAGCTCTTCTGAATCTGCTCTTCCGGGAATTATGGAAAAACTGGAAAAGGCAGGCTGCTCAAGAGCTATTGTAGGGCTTGTAGTGCCTACCGGATATTCTTTTAACCTGGATGGAACCAATATTTATATGACGCTGGCTTCTCTTTTTATCGCTCAGGCTCTGAATATTGATCTTTCTTTGGAAAAACAGCTGATGCTTCTTCTGGTTGCGATGCTAAGTTCAAAAGGTGCAGCAGGCGTTACAGGCGCCGGATTTGTCACCCTGGCAGCAACACTGGCTGTTGTCCCTGAAATTCCGATTGCAGGAATGACCCTGATCCTGGGAATAGATAAATTTATGAGTGAATGCAGGGCTTTAACCAATGTTGTTGGAAACTCCGTAGCAACTGTCGTTGTGGCCAACTGGGAAAAGCAGCTTGATAAAAAACAGCTGCAGTATTGCCTGGATCATCCCGGTGAAATTGAGAAGAAACTGGAGGTTTGATTGGGAAAGAAAGGAAGATGGAAGCTGGGTGCGGGAAGTTTTTTTTCCGCGTATATTTCAGGATGGGTGATAAATATCAATAATGTTGGCTTTTTCTAAACCTTATAGGGTTAAGGTTTGTGCGCTGTCAAAAATGATACATGAAAAGACTAGAAAAGTTCTTCATCCTATTTTCCACAATGAATCCCGAGCCTTTACACTCTAAAAACATTAAACATTAAACATTAAACTTTAAACATTAAACTTTAAACCTTGAACCTTAAACCAAAATATTCAAGCTTGCCGGAGAAACCTTCACATGAATGGGTGATTTTATTTTATTGAATTCCCCATCCAGATGCCAGTTTTTGGTATTGACTTTAAATGAAATTTCTGAAACGGGAAGATACGTAACGTATTCATCATCCTTCAGTCTTTTGGTGAACATTCTGAATGCAAAAAGCGCTGAATAGGTCAGTGGAAATTTTTTCACAAGAACCATATCTACCAGTCCGTCACTTTTACTTGCGTTGGGAGCAATGTAAGCATTATTTCCAAACTGGCGGGTATTGGCTACGTTCAGCATCAGGTATTTTCCATTGTACTGCTGGTAGGCTTCATCAAAAAATTTAACCTTGATGGGTTTATAATTAAAGAAAGTTTTCAGGGAAACCTTAATGTAATTCTTGAATCCACGGCTGGTTTTTTCGAATTCTTTTACCACTTTTCCGTCAAATCCGGTTCCTGAAACATTGATAGACAATCTGTCGTTAACCGTAAAAGTATCTATTTTCCTGGATGATTTGGCTTTAATCTTTTCTAAAAGTTCGTCAAGATTCTTACTGAATTTAGTCTCATTAGAAAAACCATTCCCCGATCCGGCCGGGAATATGGCAAGGATCTTATCTGTATGGATCAGGTTTCGGGCCACTGTTGAAATGGTTCCGTCACCGCCGATGGCAACAAATATATCAACTTTATCAAAACGCTCCTGGATAAATTCATCCGTCCCCGCTATAGAATCTGAGATATAATAGGAAGGACGGTCCACCTTCTTTTTTAACTCGTCAAGAAAGGGCTGATAATTCTTTTTGGCCGAAAAAGGATTGATAATAAAAGCTACTTTTTCCATTACCGCAAAAATAGAAAATGCTTCCGCATCCGGAAGCATTAATTTTACTTTATTTTCATTCTTTCTTTAAACTCACCATTGATTGTGCCTTCAAGCTCTTTCCAGGAAACTGGAATTACTATGTCTCCGGCAGCGAAAGCCGCAATTTCGTAAGGGCTGTAATGGAAATACAGGTTTTTCTGATCGAAATAAAAATTATTGCTCGCCGGAATAACTTCTACCAGCAACATATCTGAATTTTTTACATCTCCTCCACTGTCTGTTGTTCCGCTTTTAACATTATTAATATTTTTCATCAACAAAGCTTCAAGTTTAGCTTTTGGCATGGATGTAATGTCTTTAAGCTCCAACTTTCTGTTGTTTTTAAGGTCAAAAACCCTTTCAGAGAATCCATAATTATCATGGGCTCCCCCTTCATATGAACTTCCTGCATATTGGATATGCATATAATCATTTTCATTGGAAATCAAATTCATAGAGGAGTTTGAATACCATTCCTGAGCATAGGAAATATCTGAAATCCAGTCTTTGCTGTCACTTTTAATCGATTGAAAATATTTGTTTTTTTCTTTATCCAGATAGGCTTCCAGTCCTTTTTTGGAAAAGTCTTTGATTCCCTGGTTATGAAAATAAATACTGTCCAACAGTTTTTTATCTTTCAGGGTTGGAAAAACAAGCAGCTTGGAAGTGAAAGCTACTTTCAGTGAATCTGAAATCTTTGAGGAATCACTCACTTTCGCAGAGTCTATTACAAATTTTTCCGGTTGTGAAGCTTCAGTTGTATTAGAGGAAGCGGCTGTATTTTCTCCTTTTTTACAGGCTGAGAATGCCAGGAGCGAAGAAACTGCCAGAACGGCAATTGTGTTTTTCATAATTATCTTTTTAATATGAATGCAAAAACCATTCAAAAATGAATGGTTCTGCAAAATTATTTTTATTAATCTGGAAATTATGACTTTTTGATCAGGCTGATGACCTGGTTTTCGCTTTTTGAAGCAGTTTCCCATATCTGCTTGAAAGCGGGATAATATTCTTTAGGATAATCCGGGCTGGCAATTTTTGTAGTGGAAACCACCTCCAGTTTATTGCCTTTCTGTTCGGCAACATAGCTGTATTCAATTTCTTTATCCTGGGTAACGATTTTTTTACTTTTAGGCATGGCTTCGATTACATATCCTTCCGGAATTTCCAAAATTACTTTTTTCACTTTGGTAATGGAAGAAATAAAATCGATCTGGTATTTTCTTTCTTCGGTCTGATCAAATTCATTAGAACTTTTGCTCAGAAAAAGCATAGGGCTGATGATCATCTTTTTCCCTATTTTATCGATCATATTTTCTGAAGAAAACTTCATTGTACTTTCGAAATCTCCGTTTTCCAAAATTTTGGAATCAATTCCTGTAAAATCTACCGAGAAATTATCTTTATACTGTTTCTTGTACTTTTCTGCATTTTCATCATAGTTTTCTTTTGCAAACATAGCATATGAGCCTGTATCTTTATCGGAATAGGTCCCTGAAACACTGCCATCATCGTTGATCTTCGCTTCTGTGGTCAGGTAGGTGAAACTTGCCGTGGTATTTCCCATCTGCATCAGTGATGCTTTGTCTTTAGCCATCAGAACGCCAAACTGATTCCAATCTCTTGGAGGAAGGTTATTCATTGACGACTGTTTTGAAGTGGCGTCGTACAGATTCATTCCGTCTTTTATTTTAACGGCAGCGATTACAAAATTCATACTGACTACACTTGGAGATGCTAAATTCAGTAAACCGTTGTCTATGGTGGAAATAGTCAATGGATCTGCTTTCAGTCCGGCTTCTCTAAGCATCATAATAAGAAAAAGATTGATTTCGGCAGCGTTTCCTGTTTTGGTTTCAATCAGTTTTTTTATCCCGTCTTCTGTATAGATTCCTCTGTCTTTATTCCAGGTAAATGTATTTTTTACATAATTAAAGATGGCATCCGCTTTTTCAGCATCAGAAGACATTCCAGCAACAGACGCCGGCATATTTTCTTTGGCCAGTTTGGTTTTTCTCAGTTCTACTCCGAAATCTTCGTCTTTATAAAGCTGGTCTTTGATTTCTTCCCATGAAGAGGAATGCATTTTAAGCTCTCTAAAATTCGTAGAGTGAAGCTCCGCGCTTATTTTTGTACGGTAATTTCTGTCATTATTAACAAATTTTTCAGTTTTAAAACCTTTTAGATTTTCATATCCGAATCTATAGGTTTTATAATCCGATCCATATAAAGTTTTAGCCTCTATCATTCTATATTTGGGTGATAAAGAACCTGTATAATTTACGTTGTAAGCAATATAAGCAGGACTATCCAGAACATATTCGGTATACAATGAAGGGGTATCAGACTCTATGATAACCTGGGGTATCGCATATAAAAACGGAGAAAAAACTTCATACTGATATTCTATGATGGAACCGTTCTTTACCCCGGGAAAGGCAAATTTGGTTATCGTGGTATATTTACTTTCCTTGCTTTTATATTTTGAGCTTTTATCCACTTTTGTAGCTACTGATGCTCCATTTTCCAGATTATAAACAAAAGCTTTCATTTTATTTAAAACCTCTTCATTTCCCTTTGAGTTCTTATAAAGCGGAATTTCCAGATTCAACCAGTCTTCTGCTTTGGCTTTATCATAAATTTTAACCCTGTAAAAGACTTTTTTCCGAAGATCTCCCGAAGAAGTATCGATCCCAAAATGTACGGATTTGTATAAAATTTCCGCCGGAGCATTTTCATCAAGAGCCGATTTTGTTTTGGAAAGATCTGTCTCATCAAATTTCGGAGGATTCAGAAATTCGTGCTTCTGACCGCTCACAAAGACCAAAGTGCCGGAACAGAAAAAGGTTAAAAATATTCTTTTCATGGATAGTTTAAATTTTGGTTAATAGAATTTTAGAATTATCTCCGTTTAATGTTTTTTTACGGAAACTTACATAGTCATTGTATTTTTCCTTTGGAAACACACCTTTGTTAATTTTAATGAACCGTTTTACTTTCAAAGATTCACCATTCTTTACAAGGGTCAGTGTATAAGTTCCAAATTCCGAAGTGATCAGAAGATTCTGTGGAAGTTCATCTATTTTATAGTTTTTTGGAATGGCAAAATCTATTTCATATTCATCCTGAAAAGACTGTCCGATTTCAAATGGAAGTTCCCTGTTTTCGTCTGTTTTATAAAAATTATTGGTAAAAATAGGTACCGCCCGGAAAATGAGGTTATTTCCAGCCGTTTTGGAGTAATGATTCGCTTTAAAGTCCAGACTGAATCTGATCACTGCATTATCCTTATCATTGACAAAGTCTTTGATTTCAGCTTTATCAAAATTAAGAACATCAAATCTCTTTTTCACAGCCTCCATCCTTTCTTTCGGGGCAAGATAAGTGTAAGACATATTCATATCATACTGGCTTCCCGTGTAGGCAAACTGAATCTCTCCATTGATACTGTTGTCTTCTGCAAGATTAATTTTAAGCGTCTGCTTTTCTTTGTTTTGTTCTGCAGTATAACTTGGTGTGCTGATAAGTTCGATTCCTTTTGGGGTAATGGCAAGAACATTCCGGTCTGTTGTACGGTATCCTAAATGGTTAAAAGCCGTCTGCTGTGACGTATTTTCAAGCCAAATGTTTCCTTTTTCAGTAGGAACCATCAGGATGGCATGATTTCCACCCATTGACGGAAAGTCAGGATCAAAGGAAATATCTGATAAACCGGAGGTAATCACACAGTAATGAGACGGTATTCCGGCCTCATTCAGCATGGTTTTCATGTAATTGGTAAGCCCTTTACAGTCTCCGTAGCCCTTTTTCTGAACTTCATCCGGCGTCATCGGAAGCCAGCCTCCAATGCCAAGTCCTACTGCTATATACCTGGTCCTGGATTGCATATACTGGTAGATTTTCCTCACTTTTTCCTCCGTTGAGCCCTGCAGTTTAAGGGCTGCCACTTCAGCTTTAATAGCAGGAGTAGATACGGAAACAGGTTCTATGAGATTATTATAATACCATGTTCCGAAATCCGTCCAGCCATTCAGAGTGCCCTGTCTGCCTTCAAGATTGAATCTTGTCAGCGTAAAACTTACTTTAGGCAGGATTTTTTCCGGTTGGGGCAGCATCAGAACATTATCCACGGCCGGAACATTTTTATAGGAATATGTTTTCTCATTTCCATTGTCGGCAACAGAAACTTCAGCATAATTGTATTTTGACGGATATACTTTGGTCTTCAGATCAATCCCGGATTTATTAATTATTTTAAACTGAGCATCTTCCAGAGAGGTATTCTGAGAATAGAAAGGCACAAAATCCTGAATAAAAATGGTATTCTCATCCGTTCTCTGATACGAGAAATCTATGGTATAAGGATAATGAGCCGGGGTATACGGTAATGCTAAAATTCTGCTGTCAGAATAAAATATGCCTTCAGAATTGTTGGCAAAGTCTCCGAAATCAGACTTTGAAAAGCTTTTCACCTTCTTCCCGGATTCATCATAAACCGTCACTTTCACATCGGAAATATGATCTCCTTTTTTGTATGGAATATAAACCTCAGCTTTGGAATCCCCATCTTTACTTAAAACGGTGGTCACATTATTATACTGATATTTAATTTCATCAATTTTGTTAATCAGTACCGTCTTATGATCCTTCCTGATGACCACATCCGCATTTTTCTTCAGATTTTCAGGAATGGCAGAAACAGGATAAGTTTGTGCGAAATATAAAGATGCCGTGAAAAGCGCCCCTATAACTAAAATTTTCATCATGGTTATTATAATTGCGCAAAAATAATAAAATCTTAATAAATGTTAATTTTTTATTTTAATGTAAAATATAAATACTATAGAAAACTATTAATCAATTATTTATTTTATAGCAATTATTTTATGACTTTATATCTCAGGATAAGGATATTTTATAATTCTGTTAATAAATTATATTTTTTTGATTATTTATTAAAACCGGAAACAAAAAAAAGACCTCATCTCTGAAGTCTTTATATATAATCTTTATTTTACTTTACTGATCATTGGGAATTCTGTTGCTGTCGTACTTATCACTGCTGAAAGCAAGAACCGGAACGAAAATAAACCCAAAGAAAAATAACAGAATGGTATACACCGGAGTTTCTTTTCCGAAAGCTTTCGCCAATCTATCATTTACAACCCAATAAGCATATAGATTCACAAATGGAATTATAAATAAAATGATCCACCATATTGGTTTTTTTACAATATCCAGCAGAACTATACTATTGTAAATTGGAACAAAAGCAGCCCATGCATCTTCTCTTCCTGCTTTCTGAAATATTTTATACATACAGTATCCATAAAATATATAAATCAGCAGTCCGAAGATCATAGTGCCCATTCCAAGTCCTGCAGCTGCCGCACCAGACATTGCATCCACCCCTTCATAAGGGTCTGTTTGTAAAAGAGTTAACATATTATTAATTTTTATTGGTTTCCACCAAATATAAAAAAAGCTTCTAATACATAGAAGCTTTTTTCAATTTATTTTTAATAATAATTATGCGTCGATCTTTGCATATTTTGCATTTTTCTCGATAAATTCTCTTCTTGGCGGAACCTCATCCCCCATTAACATTGAGAATATGCTATCTGCTTCTACTGCATTATCAATCGTTACCTGCTTTAAGATTCTGTGTTCAGGATTAAGCGTTGTTTCCCAAAGCTGCTCAGGATTCATCTCTCCAAGACCCTTATAACGCTGAACTTCTACACCTTTTCCGTCCGGAGCCATTTCCAGTGTAAATTCTTCACGCTCTTTCTCATTATAAGCATATACTTTTTTATTTCCTTTCTTCAATAAATACAAAGGCGGCTGAGCGATATAAATGTATCCGTTCTCAATAAGTTCCTTCATAAATCTGAAGAAGAATGTAAGGATCAGGGTAGAAATGTGAGATCCGTCAATATCAGCATCGGTCATAATTACGATTTTGTGATATCTCAGTTTAACCATATTCAGGGCTTTACTGTCTTCTTCGGTTCCTACAGAAACTCCAAGAGCAGTATAGATATTCTTGATTTCCTCGTTGTCATATACTTTATGAAGCATAGATTTTTCAACGTTCAGGATCTTACCTCTTAATGGTAAAATAGCCTGAAAATGTCTGTCTCTACCTTGTTTAGCCGTTCCACCTGCGGAGTCTCCCTCTACAAGGAATAGCTCAGATTCTGCCGGATCTTTGGATGAACAGTCAGATAATTTACCAGGAAGTCCTGAACCACCCATCGGAGATTTTCTCTGAACCATTTCACGGGCTTTCTTGGCGGCCTGTCTTGCTTTTGCGGCTAAAACAACTTTCTGAACAATAATTTTCGCCTCGTTAGGATTTTCTTCAAGGAAATTGGTAAGCATTTCCCCTACAATTTTATCTACAGCACCGGAAACTTCAGAGTTCCCCAGTTTTGTTTTGGTCTGTCCTTCAAACTGAGGTTCCATTACTTTTACTGAAATTACGGCTGTTAATCCTTCACGGAAGTCATCCCCTGTAATTTCTACTTTTTCTTTTTGCGGAATACCCAGATCATCTGCATAT
Source organism: Chryseobacterium endalhagicum (assembly GCF_016745235.1). Lineage (GTDB taxonomy): Bacteria > Bacteroidota > Bacteroidia > Flavobacteriales > Weeksellaceae > Chryseobacterium > Chryseobacterium endalhagicum. The sequence goes on from NZ_JAELVM010000003.1 coordinate 484,552, forward strand.
TTCTTCAGTGTTCTTGTCAAAGCACGTCTGAAACCGGCAAGGTGGGTTCCTCCCTCGTGGGTATTGATATTATTAACGTAAGAGTGCAGGTTTTCGCTGAATGACGTATTATAACGCATCGCCACTTCTACAGGAATATCATCTCTTTCCGCTTCCATGAAGATCACGTTCTCCATGATAGATTCTCTGCTTCCGTCGATATATTCTACAAATTCCTTTAAACCTCCTTCAGAGTGGAAAATTTCCATAGGGAAAGATCCGTCCTCATTTTCTGCTCTCTCATCAACAAGGGTGATGGTAATCCCTTTGTTAAGGAAAGCCAGTTCACGCAATCTTGTCGCAAGGGTATCATAGTTGTACACAAGCTCCTGGAAGATGGTACCATCCGGCTGGAAGAAAACTTCTGTTCCTCTTTCCGTGGTGGTTCCCACTACATCCACTTCTGTAAGTGCCTTACCTTCTGAATATTTTTGCTGGTATAATTTACCGTCAAGGCTCACGGTAGCAACCAATAATGTAGAAAGTGCATTCACACAGGAAACCCCTACACCATGAAGACCTCCGGATACTTTGTAAGAATCTTTATCAAATTTTCCTCCTGCCCCGATTTTAGTCATTACCACCTCAAGAGCCGATTTCTGCTCTTTTTCGTGGAAATCTACAGGAATACCTCTACCATTATCTTTTACAGAGATAGCATCTCCTTTATGAATTCTTACTAAAATAGTATCACAATGCCCTGCTAAAGCCTCATCAATAGAGTTATCTACTACTTCATAAACCAAATGATGAAGACCTCTTACTCCTACATCTCCAATGTACATTGATGGTCTTAATCGAACGTGTTCCATACCTTCTAAGGCCTGGATACTGCTAGCTGTATATTGTTTTTGACTCATATAAAAATTAATAATTTTGCTTAATGCAAAGACCTACAAATATCGTGATTTTTTTCGACTTATGAAAGTTAAAATGTGTCAAAAAAGAGCAGAGTTTTTAACAGAAAAAGAGAATCATCCTGAGGCTAAAAAAGCTTAAAGTTATTACCTATTTACCAAATACCATCTGTATAAAATCATATTATACATCCGTATTTTATGCTTAAATTTATTTACTCAAAAGTTGATAGTATGGATGATTTTATTGCAGCCCGTGCGCAGATGGCTCTGTCGCTGGGTTTTCATATCATTTTCGCATGTGTGGGAATGGTAATGCCCTTCCTGATGGCCTTCGCCCACTGGAAATACCTTAAAACCAACAATGAAATATACAAGGGCCTTACAAAAGCCTGGAGCAAGGGAGTTGCCATCCTTTTTGCCACAGGTGCCGTTTCAGGAACCATGCTTTCTTTTGAGCTTGGGCTTCTGTGGCCGGGATTTATGAAACACGCCGGCCCCATCTTCGGAATGCCTTTTTCTCTTGAAGGAACTGCCTTTTTTATTGAAGCGATCGCCATGGGATTCTTTTTATATGGCTGGGAAAAATTCAACAAATGGTTCCACTGGTTTTGCGGATTTCTGGTAGGTTTAAGCGGTTTGGCTTCAGGTATACTGGTGGTTGCCGCCAATGCATGGATGAATTCACCAACGGGTTTTGATTATATTAACGGACAGTATGTAAATATAGATCCTATTAAAGCCATGTTCAATGATGCATGGTTTCCGCAGGCCCTTCACATGACGGTTGCTGCGTTCTGTGCTACAGGATTTGCAGTGGCTGGTGTTCATGCCTTTTTAATTATGCGGAAGAAAAATGTGGAATTCCACACCAAAGCATTCAGAATTGCGGCGGGATTTGCTTTAATCGGGGCTTTCGGAGCACCTTTAAGTGGTGATGTAGCTGCAAAATCTGTTGCAGAAAGACAGCCTATTAAACTTGCCGCGATGGAGGCTCACTTTGAAACCGAAAAAGGAGCTTCATTTGTACTGGGAGGTATTCCCGATGAAGAAAAAGGAGAAGTGAAATATGCTGTAAAAATCCCAAAAGTATTGAGTTTTCTGGTAAGTAATGATTTTAATTCCGAAGTAAAAGGTTTAAATGATTTCCCAAGAGATGAATGGCCTCCGGTATCCGTTGTTCACTATGCTTTCCAGATTATGATTTTCTTTGGAGTGGTGATGATCTGTATTGGAGCTGTTTACCTGTATGCTTTCTTTTTCAAAAAGGAGTGGCTGAACAAAAACTGGCTTTTAAAAACATTCCTGATCGCGACTCCTTTCGGATATATTGCCCTGGAAGCCGGATGGACAGTTACAGAAGTGGGAAGACAGCCCTGGATCATCTACGGAATCATGAGAACGGTAGACGCAGTGACGCCGATGCCGGGAATCCAGTATTCTTTCTACTTTTTCACCGCTATCTTCGTTTCATTATCCCTGATTCTGATTTTCCTTCTGAGAAGACAGATCCAGATGGTACCGAGACTTTACGACCCTACCGATGCTCAGTTTAACGATAAAAACAAAAAATCATGATTTACGTTGTTATAGGTTTTCTATGGCTCTCTATCTGTCTTTATATTATTTTGGGCGGTGCTGATTTCGGAGCCGGAATTGTTGAGCTTTTCACCCATAAAAAGGCTCGTCACAAAACAAAAGAGATCATGTATGAATCTATTGCGCCCGTATGGGAAGCCAATCATATGTGGCTGATTATTGCGATTGTAATTCTTTTTGTAGGATTTCCTGAAATTTACACCACGATGTCTACCTACCTTCATATTCCTTTGGTTTTAATGCTTTTAGGAATTATTGCGAGGGGAACAGCCTTTACATTCAGGCATTATGATGCGGTGAAAGACAACTGGCAGGTGCTATATACTCAGGTATTTTACTATGCAAGCCTGTTAACGCCGTTTTTCCTCGGATTGATTGCGGCTGCAACGGTTTCGCATTCCATCAATCCTGATGCAACAGGTTTTTTAGACTTATATATTTTCAGCTGGCTGAACTGGTTCGGCGTTTCCGTAGGCCTTTTTACAGTAGCACTTTGCGCTTATCTGGCGTCTATCTTTTCATTAAGGGAAACCCGTGACAAAATGGATCTTACCCTCATGATCAAAAAATCCAGACAGACGATGGTTTTTGTTGTGATCACTGGAATATTGGTGTTTTTGACAGCTTACATTTCTGATATTCCTCTTGTGATGTGGGTATTTTCAAAACCATTAGGAATCATGGCGATTTCCTTTGCCACTGTGGCTTTAGGACTTATCCTCCGCTCCCTTCATCAGCGAAAACTACTTCCTGTACGGGCATTAGCCGGTTTCCAGATCGTGATGATCCTGATTGCAGCTACCTATCAGCATAATCCCGATATTATCCTGCTTGGAAACGGACAGCATCTTTCATTACTGGAACATATGGCTCCGCCAAAAACCATTGCAGCTCTGGGCTGGGCACTGATGCTGGGTTCGTTGTTTATCCTGCCGTTTTTGTTTTATCTGATGGCTTCATTCAGTAAGCTGAGAAAGTAAAACTGACAAAGAAATAAAAAAAATAAACCGGTACAGAATAGCTCTGTACCGGTTTTTATTTATTTTAAAGTAAGCTTACGCGAGTTTCATCAAAAGAATCTCATCAATCTTCTCCACTTTCACCAGATTATTCTTCGTTAAAGTTTTAGAAGCTTTATCCCACTTCTTGCCGGAAAGCTGGCTTTGCTGTTTCACATCATTTAATGGAAGCTGTTCTCCTGATTTTAAAATTTCAAGGATCACTTTTTCATCTTCGCCCAGTTCAATCTGAGGAACCGTTTTTTCCGGTCTCATCTGAGGGAAGAATAATACTTCCTGAATGGATGCATTGTTCGTAAGGAACATAATCAGTCTGTCCATTCCAATTCCTAATCCGGAAGTTGGAGGCATACCATATTCCAATGCTCTCAGGAAGTCCTGATCGATGAACATCGCTTCATCATCTCCTCTTTCGGATAAAGCCATTTGGGATTCGAAACGCTCTCTCTGATCAATAGGGTCATTCAGCTCGGAATAGGCATTGGCAATTTCTTTTCCGCAAACCATTAATTCAAAACGCTCCGTTAAGCCTTCTTTGCTTCTGTGTTTCTTTGTCAATGGAGACATTTCAATAGGATAATCTGTAATGAAAGTCGGCTGAATGAAGTTTCCTTCACACTTTTCACCGAAGATCTCATCAATTAATTTTCCTTTCCCCATCGTTTCATTCACATCAATTCCGATAGATTTGGCAAAATCAAACAATTCCTCTTCAGTTTTTCCGGTGATATCGAAACCTGTATATTTTTGGATGGCTTCTGTCATAGAGACTCTTGGATAAGGAGCTTTCCAGTTGATTGTATGTTCCCCGAAAGTAGATTCCGCACTTCCGTTCACCTGTGTAGCGCAGAATTCAAGAAGTTTTTCCGTGAAATCCATCATCCAGTTGTAGTCTTTATAAGCTACATAAATCTCCATTGCTGTAAATTCAGGATTATGGGTTCTGTCCATTCCTTCATTTCTGAAGTTTTTAGAGAACTCATAAACTCCGTCAAAACCACCAACGATCAGTCTTTTCAGATATAATTCGTTCGCAATTCTTAAATATAAAGGAATATCTAAAGCATTGTGGTGCGTGATAAACGGTTTTGCCGCCGCTCCTCCTGGAATTGACTGCAGAATCGGTGTTTCTACCTCAAAATATCCGGCATCGTTGAAGAAAGTTCTCATCGCATTGAACATTTTTGTTCTTTTTACGAAGATTTCTTTCACCTGCGGATTAACCGTTAAATCTACATAACGCTGTCTGTATCTCAGTTCAGGATCGGTAAATCCGTCGTGTACCACTCCATTTTCATCAGTTTTAGCCTGAGGAAGCGGACGAAGCGCTTTGGTAAGCAGCGTAAAGTTCTTTACTAAAATGGTCATTTCCCCTACCTGAGTAGTGAATAAAGTCCCTTCAATACCGATAATATCACCGATGTCCAAAAGGTGCTTATATACTTCATTGTATAATTCTTTATCTTCACCCGGACAGATCTCATCCCTGTTAAAATAAACCTGGATTTTACCCTTAGAATCCTGCAATTCTGCAAAAGAAGCCTTCCCCTGAATTCTGCGGGACATCAATCTACCAGCGATCTTCACCTGTTTATTCTCAGAAAAATCCTGTTTTATAGATTCTGTAGTATCTGTAATGGTATACTCCTCCGCCGGGAATGCATTAATTCCCATTTCAGTAAGCTTGTTCAGCTTTTCTCTTCTAATGATTTCTTGTTCTGATAATTGCATTTCTTATTTTTCTAAAAGCGTACAAATTTAGGCATTTTTGGTGAGTTGTCAATGATGATTTTTTTAATTGTCAATGGTCAATCGTGAATTGTCAATCGTGAATCTGCTTCGCAGGAATTTCTTATACGGATTAGATTGACCATTGACTTGCAAAGCAAAATTCACCATTCACAATGTAAAAGGTGAACCGTCAATCGTGAATCTGCTTCGCAGTGAATTTATTGTACAGACAAAAATTGACCATTGACTTGCAAAGCAAAATTCACCATTCACAATGTAAAATGTGAATCGTCAACTGTGAATCTGTTTCGCAGTGAATTTATTATACGGATTAGATTGACCATTGACTTGCAAAGCAAAATTCACCATTCACAATGTAAAAGGTGAACCGTCAATTGTGAATTAGCTTCGCAGTGAATTCATTATACGGATTAGATTGACCATTGACTTGCAAAGCAAAATTCACAATTGACAATTAACCGTTGACCTTTAAATCCAACCTCTTCTATCTTTCTCAGCAACAAAAGTCCATGCCAGCATTCTGCTGATCTTCTGCCCCTGAGCCATATCGATTGTTTTAAAATCAATTGCTTTGACCTTTTTTAAAAGTGTGGTTAATTTATACAGATTATCTTTTTTAGAGACTAAACAGGTAAACCAAAGAACCTGTGAGGAATATTGGATGCTTTCCTCAATCATTTTTGAAATAAAAGCCAGCTCACCGCCTTCACACCACAATTCCGACTGCTGGCCGCCAAAATTAAGCACCGGCTTTTTAGACTTTGAATGATTGATGTTTTTCGTTTTTCTGAGGTTTCCTTTCAGTGCAGATGCTTCGGAATCGTGAAAGGGAGGATTGCACATAGAAAAGGTAAAACGGTCTCCGGAACCTATGATATTTCTGAAAATATAATCCGGATTGGGTTGCTTTTTTAACTGAATAACCGATGATAAATCGGGATTATGATCTAAAATCCGCTGTGCATTTTCCAGAGAATCCTGATTGATATCCGTTCCCAGCATCTTCCAGCCATAAGATCTGTGAGCAAGCAGAGGATAAACAAGATTGGCTCCTGTACCGATATCCAGACCTGATACAGAATTTCCCAAAGGAATTTTGCCCTGATGTTCAGCTAAAAGATCGGCAATATAATGCACGTAATCTGCCCGTCCCGGAATGGGCGGACATAAATTAGCATCAGGAATATCCCAGTTTTTAATGTTATAAAAATGTAAAAGCAGGGCTTTATTGAGAAGCTTGACTGCTTTGGGAAGACTGAAATTGATCGTTGCCGTTTGATAGGCATTTACGAAAACATAGTGTTTCAGTTCTGGCACACAAGAAATAAGCTGATCAAAATCATAGGGATTCCGATGCAGATTTCTTGTGTGCAGACTGGATTTTTCGGTAGACATTATTTTTGTTTCTGACTCAGAATATATTCCACCATTTTTTTTGCATCTTCTTTAGATACCTGTGGATGGGCAGCCATCGGAACACCTCCCCAAACTCCGCTTCCGCCTTCTATGATCTTGGAGGCCAGCAGTTCAATATCTTTTTCAGAATATTTTGCTGCGATCTCCTTATAAGAAGGTCCTATCATTCTCTCATTTACGGAATGGCACCCTGAGCAGTCTAATGTTTCGATGATCTGATCACCGGAAAGATTAGCTTTTGCCGGTTCCGAAACAGCGGATGTTTCAGAAGCCAGACTAGGTACTTCCGTATTTTCTTTTTTAGAACAGGAAAGGATAAAAAATCCCGTAATTCCTGCCAAAAGCAGTTTTTTCATTATTTTTTTGCTGCAGTAGAATCTGTTTTAGCAGCTTCAGGAGCTGGTGTTGCAGGAGTCGCCGCTGGAGCAGGAGTTTTGGCAGTAGAATCTACTACTGTTGCAGCTTCAGGTTCCGGCAGCATTGTGTTGCTGTCTTGTAATTGGTGATCCGGCTTCTTAGAACAGTTTACCACGAATAAACTTCCAACGAATGCAATTGCTAATACTTTTTTCATTATTTTTTCTATAAAATTTAGACAAAAATATAAAAAATAAGCTTTTAAACTCATGACTTATCTCCACATTGCTCATATTTTTCAGGAAATTTAATGATTATATGATAGGTATATGTGCTGAAAATTCTAAATTTAACCTATGATTTTTATCTCCAAAATTCTGTTTTTCACCAGTCATCATGGTTTTTACACAGTGATTATTTTGCTTGTATTCTTTGTTCTGCTCTCGTGGGTCACAAAAAAGGCATGGCTTCTGGCCCCAATTCTTCCTCTGGCCATTCTGAACGGTTTTGCAGGACAGTACCTGAATGCCTGGTTTTTAAACCGATATGGTGTGGAAAGTACGGCGGTCATTACTTCTGATGTACAGACCAATTCAACGCTGAATGACATGTACATTCATGATTATGAAGCCATTGTAAAGAAACAGGACGGAAAATATGTTTCCACTTATTTCTCAACAACCAGTGCTGCGATCTACCCTATTGAAAATGCCATCAGAATTCCGGGAATGGAACAGCATTTTCCGGTAAAATATATTCCGGGATACGAGAAAAACATTGTGATTCTTTATTATAAGTCTGAAGAAGGAAACGCGCTTCTGCAGTATGAAAAAATGGCTCCGGTGAATTCTGCAAAAATCAAATATGAGGCAGACAGAACGAATAAAGAATTTATTGAAGAATATATTTCGGCCTTGGAGGAATACGTAAAATCCTACAATAATGAAGAATACAAAATAAAAATTGAAGAATTAAAAAAGGAGCTGAAAGAGCTTCAGTAAAGGATTCCAATATTAAATTTTTTATTTTCTGTCTTTTTTTTGTTTTTGTATTAAAAAAAATTTCTACATTTGTCCCATGTTAAATATGAGCAACAATAATTGGTGGTGGCTTTCAAACTCTTCGTCGGGTCTGGAGGTATTATCATGTTGCTAAAAGTATAGCAGAAGTAATTAAAATACACAATATATAGGCTTTGACGGATTCCGTTGAAGCCTTTTTTTATTAGTCCAAAACAAAAAAATACAAGTCAGATGACCACTCAAAAAATAACAATTAAAACCGATTCCAAGAAAACGCTGGGAGACCTTTATACTCCTATGAATATTTATCTTCAGATCAGAGACCGTTTCAGGGATACCATTCTTCTGGAAAGCTCGGATTCCAAGAATATTGACAATAATTTTTCATTTATTGCGGTAAATGCTGTGGCAGGAATTGAAGTGAAGAACCTTAGTGAATTTGAAATCAAGCTTCCGGGTTCAGATCCTGTGAAACAATTGATCGGCGAACGCAATATCACTGATATTTTTGATGAATTCCAAAGCGTTTTTGAATGTGAGACTACGCATGATCCTATTGAGCAGACTGCTCAGAGCCTTTTTGGATACACGAGTTTTGAAGCTGTACAGTTCTTTGAAGACATCAGTTTAAAACCGCAAAGTCCGGAGGTAGAAATTCCCATCCTACGCTACAGACTGTATCAGTACGTAATTGCGATCAATCATTACAATGACGAAATGCATATCATCGAAAACCGTATTCCCGGTTTGAAATCTGAGCTTTATCTTCTGGAAAACCTCATCAGAAACCAGAATACGCCAGTCTATCCTTTTGAAAAAACAGGTTACGAAACTTCTAACCTTACCGATGAAGAATATATCGAGCTGGTAAAAACAGCCCAGAAACACTGCATGAGAGGGGATGTTTTCCAACTGGTTCTGAGCAGAAGGTTTGAACAGAAGTTCAAAGGTGATGAATTCAATGTCTACCGCGCACTTAGGAATATCAACCCTTCCCCGTATCTTTTCTTTTTCGATTACGGGAATTATAAATTATTTGGTTCCAGTCCGGAAAGCCAGCTGATCATCAAGGATCATAAAGCAATTATCCACCCTATTGCCGGGACCTTCAAAAGAACAGGACATCTTGAAACCGATCTTGAATCTATTGAAGCGTTAAAAAATGATCCGAAAGAAAATGCAGAACACACCATGCTGGTAGATTTAGCCAGAAATGACCTTGGCAAGCTCGGAAAAAATGTAACTGTTACAAAACTGAAAGAGATCCAGCTTTTTTCCCACGTGATCCATATGGTAAGTGAAGTGACCGCTGATCTTCCTGAAAACATCAATCCTCTGGATATGGTTTCCGCAACGTTTCCCCAGGGTACTTTAAGCGGTGCTCCAAAACATAAAGCATTACAGCTTATTGATCAGTATGAAAAAGATTCCCGTGGGTACTACGGCGGCTGTATTGGCATGATCGGGTTAAACGGAACCTGCAATCAGGCGATTATGATCCGTACTTTCTTAAGCAGAAACAATACCCTTTATTATCAGGCCGGAGCCGGATTGGTTGCAAAATCCGTTCCTGAAAATGAACTTCAGGAAGTGAATAACAAATTGAATGCTTTGAAAAAAGCGGTAGATAAAGCGGGGAAAATAGTGATGAGTTAAAAGTGATGAGTGATAAATTAACAATAACCAACAACTGACAACCAGCAACCAGCAACAAAAAACTAATAATCAGCAATTCAAACAACTAAAAAAACAAAAAATGAACAACAATATAAACCAACCGGCAACTCAGGAACCACTTAAAGTTCTGGTTTTTGACAACTATGACAGTTTTACCTACAATCTGGTTCAGATCATTGAAAGAATTCTGGATCAAAAAGTGGATGTCATCAGAAACGATCAGATTAGTTTGGAAGAAATCGGAAAATATGATAAAATTATCCTTTCTCCAGGCCCTGGAATTCCCGAGGAAGCAGGAATTTTACTGGATCTGATCAGAGTATATGCTCCTACTAAAAGTATTCTGGGTGTATGTCTTGGACAGCAGGCCATTGCAGAAGCTTTCGGTGGAAACCTGATCAATCTGTCTGAAATTTTTCATGGTGTAGCGACCTCTGCAGAACTGGTTAAAGAAGACACTAAAATTTTCAGGAACCTGACCTCCGGAATGGAAGTCGGAAGATACCACAGCTGGGCAGTTAACCCTGAGGGTTTCCCGGAAGAACTGGAAATTACAGCCGTAGACAAAGACGGAATGATCATGGCACTGCAGCACAAAACGTATGATGTACATGGCGTACAATTCCACCCGGAAAGCATTTTAACGCCTGATGGAGAAGTGATTATCAGAAATTTCCTTTTGTCTTGAAAACTACAGAAATGCCCAACATTATAAAAACTCCACAAATGAAAGAAATATTACAATACCTGTTCAATCATCATACCTTGTCCAAATCTGAGGCAAAGGCCACCATGATTGAAATTGCTCAGAATAAATTTAATTCTGCAGAAGTTACCGCTTTTATCAGTGTATTTCTGATGCGGAACATTACAGTGCAGGAACTGGAAGGTTTCAGAGAAGCGCTTCTCCAAATGGCAGTTCCTGTACATCTGAACACTACGGATACTATGGATATCGTAGGTACCGGAGGCGATGGAAAAAATACGATCAACATTTCAACTTTAGCAAGCTTTGTAGTTGCCGGAACGGGGCAGAAAGTCGCAAAACATGGAAATTACGGAGCATCTGCCACTACAGGATCATCCAATGTAATGGAGCAGCTTGGTTATCAGTTTAAAAACAGTTCGGATCAATTAAATGAAGATCTTGAAAGAGCCAATATCTGTTTTCTGCATGCTCCCTATTTTCATCCGGCCCTTCAATCTGTAGGTGCTTTGAGAAAATCCCTGGGGCTGAGAACATTCTTTAATCTTTTGGGTCCGCTGGTAAATCCTGCTAAAGCCAAATACTCTGTGATCGGGGTTTATAATCTTGAAATTGCCCGGATCTACCAATATCTTCTGCAAAAGGAAGACCGTGAGTTTATCCTCGTTCATGGCCTGGATGGATATGATGAAATAAGCCTTACACAGGACAGTAAGATCATTACAAAAAATGGGGAAGAGATTTATTCTGCTCAGGATCTTGGATTTGATTCTGTAAGCCCGGAAGATATCAAAGGAGGGGAAACTCCTGAAGAATCGGCAAGGATTTTCAGAAATATTCTGGAAGGAAAAGGAACTTCACAACAGAATTCCGTGATTCTGGCCAATGCATCTACAGCCCTTTTCCATACGCAAAAATTCGGAACCTATGAAGACTGTATCCTGATGGCAAAAGAAAGTCTGGAAAGCGGAAAAGCATTGAAAAGCCTGGAGTTATTGATTAATAATTGAGAGTGAAAAAGTTGCGAGATGCGGGGTTCGGGATTACTATTTCACGGATTTTCTAACTTCTAATTTCTAGCTTCTAACTTCTTATAAAAAACAAGCACATGACCATACTGGATAAAATTATTGAAAGAAAAAAAGAAGAAATCGCGGTTTCAAAATCAGAGATTTCAATTGCTCAACTGAAGGATTCTGAGTTTTTTGGAAGACAAGGTTATTCACTTAAAGAATCCATTGAAAATAAAAGCGGAATTATCGCTGAATTTAAAAGAAAATCTCCATCAAAAGGAATTATCAACGATAAAGTTCAGCCTTTGGAAGTCGCTTCTGCTTATGAGAAATTTGGAGCATCCGGAATTTCTATTCTAACGGATAAAGATTTTTTCGGAGGAAGCTTTGATGATATTTTAGCGGTAAGAAACGCGATCAGAATTCCCATTCTCAGAAAGGATTTTATGGTGGATGAATACCAGTTTTATGAAGCCAAAAGTATCGGAGCAGATGCAGTATTGCTGATTGCAGCCTGCCTTTCACCGAATCAAGTTCAGGAATTTACTGAGTTGGCCCACGAGCTGGATCTGGAAGTTTTGCTGGAAATTCATACGGAAGAAGAGTTACAGCATTTTAATTCTAAAATAGATCTCGTAGGTATCAACAACAGGAATTTAAAGGATTTTAAAGTTGATCTTCAGCATTCTGTCCTTTTAAAAGACCAGCTTCCGAAAGATGTTTTATCTGTGGCAGAAAGCGGAATTTACAATATCGAAGATTTTAAATATTTAAAGGAAAAAGGCTTCGACGGTTTCCTGATGGGAGAATATTTTATGAAAAATGAAGATCCGGCGAGTACATTTGCTGAATTTGTATCCAATGTAACAATATAACAGTCTAGCAATTTAACAATGAAGAACGGCCCGCCATCTAAACTGAAAGTCTGTGGATTGACAAAATTAGATCAGATTCAGGAACTGATTTCCATGAAAACAGATTTTCTTGGGTTTATTTTCTATGAAAAATCCCCGAGATATGTTTTGAATCATTTGGAATTGAAAGATATAGCCAAGATCAATCATCCGGGAAAGACAGGCGTTTTTGTGAATGAAGACATTGATAATATTATAAGGATTTCAGAAAACGCAGAATTGAATCTGATTCAGCTTCACGGCGATGAAAATGAAGATTTTATTCTTGAATTAAAACAAAAATTACATCCGGACGTTAAAATTATCAAGGTCATAAGAATGGGAAGCAATAATGGGGAAACCAGAAAAAAAACAGAAGAAAAGATTAATTCCGGACGTTTAATGGTCAATTATTTCCTTTTTGATACAGATAGTAAGGCATTCGGAGGAACGGGAAAACAGTTCGACTGGACCCTATTGGATGAAATGGAGATTCCACTTCCCTATTTTCTTAGCGGCGGCATTTCAGAGGGAAACATTGAAAATATCAGCCTTTTAAAACAAAAGCCTTATGCCATTGATATCAATTCAAAATTTGAAATTGACCCCGGAAATAAAGATATTGAAAAAATAAAAAAAACATTTCAAAAGAGTCCCAACGGGACGATTTAACAAAGCATTGGATGCAGTCCAATGAAATTAAAACACAAAAAAAAACACAAAAATGCCCCAATCCCTCGTAAAAAATTACATCCATATAGTTTTCAGTACGAAGCACCGGGAGAATTTCATTGATGATGAAATAGAAAAAGAATTATTTTCCTATATCGCAGTATTATGCAAAGATTTTGAAAGTCCTGCGTTACAGATAGGAGGAACTGATGATCATATCCATATTTTATGTGTCCTTTCACGGAAAATAGCATTGATGAAGCTGGTACAGGAAATTAAGGCACATTCCTCAAAATGGATCAAGACAAAAGGATCTAAGTATGAAAATTTCTTCTGGCAGAACGGATATGGAGCATTTTCTGTCGGTAGAAATGAAATCAATAGAGTCGTTAATTATATCAAAAACCAGAGGTTGCATCATAAAACGCAAGAGTTCAAAAATGAACTGATTGAAATGCTGGACAGCCACAATATTGAATATGATGAAAGATATATCTGGGACTGAATTTCGTGATAAATGATAATTGATAGTAATAAAGGACTTCATCCTTTACTATAAAATTAAATCGTCCCTTCGGGACTCTTTATATAAAAAAATACACACTAAGATGATGAACATACATCTGTTAAGAAAAACATTCTATAAAACCTTATTTCCGCCCAAGTTCGGGAATAAAAAAATCCAGTTGCTGTATAATTTTGTTTCGCAGAATGACAGTGATGCAGAATACTGGACCATAGATGGGCAGCTGAATGAATTTATAGGAATTATTAAGAATTTTGAAGCAAGTGATATTCAGTATTTTTTTGAGAGAATCAGTTTATGGAACAGCTATTATCTGGTCATTATTTCTGATAAATTTCTGGATAGTCATGTGAAGGCCAATGTCAACTATGATCTCGGGAAGATTTATGCGAAGATCTTTCTGCTGTATGAAGAGGCTGACCCCTATTTTTTAATCGATAATCTCGAAATTGCAGTTACCATGTATGATTCAAAGATAGACGTTGCGACTTTAATTGACCTGATCAGTAAAATTGAAATGCTGCAGCATAAAAAGCTGATTACAAAACAGCAAAGAAATTACAACATACAATTTATCAACAGTTTGAATGATGAATTATCAAGTTAGACTGCTTGGTCCCGGAAAAAATGCATATTTAACAGACTAAAAAATACGACAATGAATTATAAAAACCCTGATGAACACGGATATTATGGAGAATTCGGAGGTGCTTTCATCCCTGAAATGCTTTACCCGAATGTAGAAGAACTACAAAACAATTACCTGGAGATCATAGAATCTGAAGCGTTTCAGAATGAGTATCAGGACCTGCTTAAAAACTACGTGGGCCGTGCGACACCGCTTTATTTTTCTAAAAATTTAAGCCAAAAATATAATACCCAAATTTATCTGAAAAGAGAAGACCTCAACCATACCGGAGCGCATAAGATCAACAATGCCTTAGGACAGGTTCTTCTGGCAAAACGTCTCGGAAAAACAAGAATTATTGCTGAAACAGGTGCCGGACAGCATGGTGTGGCTACCGCTACGGCCTGTGCCCTTCTTGGTCTGGAATGCATTGTCTATATGGGTGAAATTGATATCCAGCGCCAGGCCCCGAATGTCGCAAGGATGAAAATGCTGGGGGCAGAAGTTATTCCTGCCACCTCAGGTTCCAAAACACTGAAAGATGCTGTGAATGAAGCCCTTAGAGATTGGATCAATAATCCTGTGACCACGCACTATGTGATCGGAAGTGTGGTGGGACCTCATCCTTTCCCGGATCTGGTGGCAAGATTTCAAAGCATTATTTCAAAAGAAATCAAGGAGCAACTGCACGAAAAAATCGGAAGGAAAAATCCAGATTATGTTATCGCCTGTGTAGGCGGTGGAAGTAATGCAGCAGGAACTTTCTATCATTTTGTGGAAGAAAAAGACGTAAAAATTATCGCTGCGGAAGCGGGCGGTCTCGGTGTGGATTCCGGGAAATCTGCCGCGACAACCTTCTTAGGAACACTGGGAGTTCTACATGGAAGCAAAAGCCTTGTCATGCAGACTGATGACGGGCAGGTGATTGAGCCCCACTCTATTTCTGCCGGACTGGATTATCCGGGAATCGGGCCATTCCATGCTCATTTATTCAAGGAAAAAAGAGCCGAATTTTTCAGCATCAATGATGAGGAAGCATTGAAATCTGCTTTTGAACTGACGAAGCTGGAAGGAATTATTCCCGCTCTGGAAAGCTCCCACGCGTTGGCTGTTTTAGATAAAAAGAAATTCAGTGAAAATGATGTGGTCGTGATCTGCCTGAGCGGACGTGGGGATAAGGATATGGAAACGTATTTAAGAGAAATGAAAAGTGAATAGTAAAGAGTGAATAGTAAAGAGTGAATAGTGAATAGTGAATAGTGAAAAATTAGTTTTTATGACTTCAAATTGTACTATTCCCCCTTCTAACATCTAATCTCTAACTTCTAACTTCTAACTTCTAATACCTAACATCTATTATAACAATGAAAAAACTAAACATATATTTCACAGCAGGAATTCCGCAACTGGAAGATACCGCTGAGATTCTAAAACTGATCCAGAATTCCGGTGCAGATATGATGGAAATCGGAATGCCCTATTCTGATCCCGTAGCAGACGGGCCGGTAATTCAGCTGGCTCATGAGCTGGCTTTAAAAAACGGAATGACCATTGAAAAACTGTTCTCACAGCTAAAAACAGTAAAAGATGAAATTAAAATTCCGGTTATTCTGATGGGCTATATCAATCCTGTTTTAAGCTTCGGATTTGAAAAATTCTGTCGTGAATGTTCGGAAAGCGGAGTTTCGGGACTTATTATCCCTGACCTTCCTCCTATTGAATTTGAAAACAACTACCAGCAGATCTTAAAAAAGTATAACCTTAATTTTACGTTTCTGGTAACACCTGAGACTTCGGATGAAAGGATTCTCTATCTGGATTCTTTAAGTTCCGGGTTTCTGTATGCAGTAAGCTCTTCATCCACAACAGGAAATGACAATGCCGTTCTGAAAAATGAAAACTATTTGTCCAGGCTGGCTTCCCTTCCTATTAAAAATCCGGTGATGATCGGTTTTGGAATCAAATCTAAAAATGATTTTGAGAATGTCACGGAAAAAGCAGACGGCGGGATTATAGGAACCGCCTTTGTGAATACCCTTTTAAACAATAAAGACTGGAAGAATGCTGCCATAGATTTTATCCATGCTGTAAAAGGGTAAAATTCACTAAATTTGTATGTCAAAAAATGGTATGAAATTAAAATTTCACAGCCATTAAAGAAAACAGACATCAACTTATGAATACAAATCAGAATAAGTCAGTAGAATTTGAAGATCTGGGGATAAAAGAATATCAGCCTGCCTGGGATTATCAGGAAAGTCTGATGAAAAATATTATTGACACCAAGATTAAAAACCGTGATTTACCGGCAGAACAGCATATCACCACTCCTAACCACCTCCTACTGGTAGAGCATCCGCACGTGTACACACTGGGGAAAAGCGGCCATGAAGAAAATATGCTTGCAGGGATTGATAAGCTGAAAGAAATTGACGCTACTTTCGTAAAGGTGAACCGTGGCGGAGATATCACGTATCATGGTTTCGGACAGATCGTTGGCTACCCTATTCTGGATCTTGAAAACTTCTTTACGGATATTCATTTATATATGAGAAATCTGGAAGAAGTGATCATCAGAGCCATTGGCGAGTTTGGACTTAAAGGTGAGCGTTCACCGGGAGAAACGGGAGTATGGCTGGATGTAGGGAAACCTTATGCCCGAAAAATATGTGCCATGGGTGTAAAAGCTTCACGATGGGTAACCCTTCATGGTTTTGCGCTGAATGTAAATACCGATATGCGTTATTTTGAATACATTATTCCGTGCGGGATTAAAGACAAGCAGGTAACTTCCGTAAAAAGAGAGCTTGAAAGAGATCTGACCACCGAAGAAGTAGAAGACCTGAAAGCCAAGATCAGAAAGCATTTTGCAGATGTTTTCGGAGCTGAACTGATCTATAAGTAAATTATTTATCAATATATATACAGAAGCTATCTCAAAATTGAGATGGCTTTTTTTGACTATTACCCAATAACATTATTAATCCTATTAAGTGCAATGTCAACCATCAGCTTCATCACTGACGAAGTCAGAATTCTTTGCTTTCCTCAGATAAAGCGGTTTGCTAGATAAATCTTTGCGATAAAAATTCTATATTTCTGGATCTGCAAAGATTTTTTGTATGCCGGTTTGTACGGATTGATAGAAATACAAAATTTATTAAGCAAAGATGAAATATTTTAAACACAAATTTCACGAATGAATTCACGGATAACACTAATCTGATAGGCAAAAAAATCTGTGCAATTCGTGTGATCTGCGAGAGATTTTAACTCAAAGTTTTAATATTATATATTTTAAGGAGGTCAAAGGTAAAAATCAAGCTTCGACTGATTCGATGAAGGGTCTGCATATTGTGTTTGCTTCATCAATTGCGTAGCCAGAATTTTTTGCCCGCCAATAAACATCTGTGAAATTATCTGACCATGATGTTATTTTAAAACTTATTTTTGATGATCCTATTATTTCTCATCAAATTAAAAAATTAATGAAATCAGTAATCAGAATCTGCTGCACAGCTGCATTCCTTGTATTTGCATCCCAATCCTGTGCCCAAAACAATACTCCCTGTTCCAAACAGATTGACAGTTTGATACAATCACCTTCCCCAAGACCATTTAACGGGGTTATCCTGATTACTAAAAACGGTAAAACCCAATATTCCAAAGCGTATGGTTTTAAAGACAACAGAACAAAGGTGCCTTTAAAAATGGATGATCAGTTTGAAATCATGTCCAACAGCAAACAGGTCACCGCTATTTTGTTATTGAAACAGTCTGAAAAAGGAAAAGTGGATCTGCAGGCTCCTATCAAAAAATATATTCCAACTCTGACACAGCCCTGGGCCGATTCGGTTACGGTTCATCAGCTTTTAAATCATACCCACGGAATTCTCGATACGGAAAAACCTCTGGCCTTTAAACCCGGTACGGAATTTAAATATGGCAACCTTTCCAATATTCTTTTGGGACAAATCATTGAAAACACTTCCGGTTCTTCTTACATCCAGCAAGCCAACGCCTTGTTTAAAGAACTTCATATGAAGAACACCTTCTGTTATTCAAAAAATAATAACAGGAATCTGGTATCCGGCCATATGAATAAAAATAATGTATTTACTCCTGTTGAAAATTCATTTATCAACGATACCAATATGCCTGCTGACGGAATTATCAGCACCGCCCGGGATATGGCATTATGGAATACTCTGCTTCATAACGGGAAAATCCTGAATAAAAAAAGCTATGCATTAATGACCAGTTCATCCGTACTCTCTGAGCATGATGTTTTCGGAAAAGGCAAAATGGGTTACGGTTATGCCATCCGGATCGTGAATTATAATGGCATTCCCTATTTCGGCCATACAGGTTTGGGTGACGGTTTTGCTTCCCTGAGTGTGTATGTTCCAGGTTCAGATGTCAGCATTGTGGTCATGGAAAACCAGATGAGTGAGGACAGTACGCTTTATTATTATCATGAGGCGCTGATAAGGGATATTGTTTTAAAAAGCAGTCTGATAAAGGATAAATAAGAGGTCTGAAGATGGAAGTTACTAGTAGGCACTAATATTGAATATCCATGTTTAAACTTATTAACTCTATTTTAAAAATTAATAAAACCACATTATATTTCTGTTTTTAGGCTTCAATAACCTCCATCTTCGGGCTTCCATCTTTCTTACCATAATAAATGCAATTCTATTAACAAACTCATAGTCAAAGCCAAATAAAAGCTTTTAAATACAGGCTTTATTTAGTGTAATCCTAAAATAATCAGTTTTTTATTGAAAAATAATTTGCTGGTATTGTATTTTTATCTACTTTTAATATCACAATAAAGTGAACTATTTTTATTGAAATAATTCATCTTTTAATGAAACGACACACACCAAAAACTTAGATATACATTTATTACTAACACCAAACTATGAGAATTATGAAAAAACTAATCTTATCAATGATGGTATTTGTGGCAGCCCTGTCATCTAATGCCTGTAAAGATTCTGTTGCAGAGCAGCAGATGATTCAGACCGAAGCTAATAGCAAAACCTTTACAGATCTGGGAAAAACAGTTCCGGTAGGGATAGAGAATGAAAACGGTACCCTTAAAGTATCCTTCATTGTTACGGCACAGTTCTACACAATCGCTCCTTCAAAGGAAAATGAAAAGTACATCAGCCTGATCAGGGAAGCGGTTAAAAATGAATCTCCTATTCAGGTTTTTATCAAGCCTGGAACGCATGAAATTGCAAAAGTAGAAAAAGGAAACGAAGAAGATATCCGCTTCTTCAAAGCGGCTTATACAAAAGAGGTTAAAAATGAAACAAACAAATTAACCAGCGTTCTTCCCAACGTAGCTACTCTGAACAGTATGTTTAATTTAATCAAAAATCAGGCTTGCGGTACTTCTACGGCATCTTCTCCGTGTATCACTTTCAGATATCCTGTAGACGGATGCTACGCGAGAGCCCATAAAATGAGACAAATCCTGATCAACAACGGCTACGACTGTGAGAAACAGTTTGTATACGGAAACTTAAAAGCATCTACCGGAACCTGCTGCGTTGCATGGAGTTATCACGTTGCGATCCTGGTAAGCTACAAAAATGCATCAGGCGTTACTGAAAAAAGAATCATAGATCCTTCCCTGTTCCCAAGCGGACCGGTTACGGATACTGCATGGAGAAACGCATGCATCAACACAACCTGTGGATCTGCCTCTGTTTCTTCTTATGCTAATACTGCAGGGAATGTATATTACAGAAGCCCTAGCGCATCTTATCTGTATGACAATAATTTAGTGAACACCAACTGTGTCCTGAATATATTCTCATCACTTTCAGGATGTTCACCATCACCGGCTCCAAGTGTGGCAAGCTGTGGATTCTAATTAACTTCCAAAGCTCCTGTCATTAAAAAGCCAGGAGCTTTGTATTAAAATATTTTTTATGAAAATCTGGACTTATATACTATTCATCCTATTTATGATCACATCCTGTTCCGGCAGTTCAAGTTCACAGAACCTGACCTGGTATAATAACTCGGTTATCACCAATGTAGCTGAAGATCCGGAAAAACCGGAAGAATTCATGCGGGTATCCATTGGAATAAGTCCGCAGATTTTTTATTTATCTAAAAAAGGAGCAGATTACAAAGCTCTCCTTGAAAAAGCAAGCCAGAGCCACAAAAAAGGAAAAGCATATAATATAGGTATTGAAAATAATACCAACATTATAAAACAGGTCAATGAAGTTCCGTGACGTGACTCCCTTTTTTTGCACAATATACTGCTTTAAAAAAGCAGGCCGATGAAAAAAACACACCACTTACCCCTCAAAAATCCCCCATCACAACGCTGATGGGGATTTTATTTTACCTAATAACAGAAATTCCGGCATCTACCCTGGTCTTTGTTTTATCATTTTGCCTTTTTACCCTATCATTTACATTTTCCTAAAATCGTTATAAATTAAATCTATTAAAATTAAATTGCACACAATTTAATTGGTCTTATATTTGCACTGTTATTTTCATCTCAGCATTTAATTTATCGTGTGAGATGATCGAAAAGTATAATTTAAAATAATAGAAATGTCATTAATAGAAAACTTACAGTGGAGACATGCAGCGAAAGCCTATGATCCATCTAAAAAAGTATCAGAAAAAGATCTTAACACCATATTGGAAGCCACAAGACTGGCTCCTACTTCTTCAGGGCTTCAACCTTTCCGCGTTATTGTTGTGGAAAATCAGGAATTAAAAGAGAAAATGATGGCAGGGGCTTTAAACCCTGAAGTGATGAGAGATTCATCTCATGTTTTGGTATTTGCTGCCTGGGACAGTTATTCCAATGAAAAAATTGATCAGGTTTATGATTATCATACCGACGTAAGAGAGCTTCCAAGAGGACGTTTTGGAAGCTACACGGATAAAATCAAGGCGATGTATGATGCACAGACTCCGGATGAGCATTTTGCACATACAGCCCGCCAAACCTATATTGCGCTGGGATTTGCTTTAGCCCAGGCTGCTGAATTAAAGATCGACAGTACACCTGCCGAAGGATTCAGTAATGAAGCAGTGGATGAAATTCTTGGATTAAAAGAATTGGGATTAAAAAGTGTCAGTCTTCTGTATCTTGGCTACAAGGATGAAGAAAAAGACTGGCTTTCAACGATGAAAAAAGTAAGGGTTCCTATGGAGGAATTTATCATCAAAAAGTAATATATTCAGTATAAACTTTCAAAATCGGGTATTATGGAAAATTCAAAATCTTTACAGCTGGAAAATCAGATCTGCTTTCCGCTGTATGTTATTGCAAAGGAGATCACGGGACTTTACCGTCCATTCCTTGACGAAATAGATATTACGTATCCACAGTATCTCGTGATGATGGTTTTATGGGAAAATGACGGACTGGCGGTAAACCATATCGGTGAAAAACTGTTTCTGGACAGCGGAACTTTAACACCTCTTTTGAAAAGACTTGAAGCTAAGGGAATTATTACCCGGAAAAGAAAAAAAGAAGATGAAAGGGTGGTTGAAGTTTTTTTAACAGAATCAGGAAAACAGCTGCAGCAAAAGGCTTGCGAAATTCCCGGAAAAATACAGAATAAAATTGGGGTAGAGACGGAAGATCTGCTCCATCTTAAAGAAACAATATTAAAAATATTAAACAAAATAGAAAAATAAATGAAAACATTATATACAACGAAAGTTACAGCACAAGGCGGAAGAAACGGCCACGTAAAAAGTGAAAACGGAGTATTGGAACTGGATGTAAGAATGCCTAAAGCTTTAGGTGGCGGCACTGATGATTTTGCCAACCCTGAAATGCTTTTTGCAGCGGGATATTCGGCTTGTTTTGATAGTGCGCTAAACAGAGTGATCAGCTTATCCAAAGTAAAAACCGGAGAAACCACCGTTACTGCTCAGGTAACTATCGGGCAGCTGGACAACGGAGGATTCGGGCTGGCGGCAGAACTGGATGTGAATATTCCGGGAGTTTCTCTTGAAGAAGCACAGTCTCTGACTGAAAAAGCCCACCAGATCTGTCCGTATTCTAATGCGACGAGAAATAATATGGAGGTAAAGCTTTCGGTTACGAATAACTAAGCCTTAATTTCTTTAATTAAAATAAAATCTGTTTCTTTTGGGAGCAGATTTTTAAATATGATACCAACAGCATGGACAATAGTTTTTTAATCATTTTTATTTTAGGCATCCTGTACCTGGTCATTAGATATTATACTCCCAAAATAAAGGGATATATTGGCGAGCGCAGGGTTTCTGAAAGTCTTAAAAGATTAAACACTAAAGAATATATTGTCCTGAATAATATTGAATTAAAGATTAAAGGCTCCATTTCACAAATAGATCACATCATTGTTTCGGATTATGGAATATTTGTTATTGAAACCAAGAATTATAAAGGCTGGATTTTAGGCTATGAAAAAGACAGGTACTGGTATCAGGTCATCTATAAGTACAGACGTAAGTTTTACAATCCTGTTTTACAAAATCAGGGTCATATTTATGCTTTAAAGCACGTCCTGAAAAACTATAATTATTTGAGATATTACTCCATCATTGCATTTACAAAAAGGGCAACCCTTAAGACCAAAACATATACTGATGTGGTTTATACCAATAAGTTAGTGAAAACCATAAAAAAATATGATTCAGCTTATATCAATGAACGGACCAAGAACGAAATTGTCGCAGCCATTCTCACGGCAAGAAAAAACAGTCGTACTGAAGATAAAAAAGTAATAGCCAACTCTACTATCAACCGAAATATTTGCCCAAATTGCGGAGGAAACCTTATTAAAAGAGATGGTCAATATGGGGTTTTCTGGGGCTGTTCTCATTTCCCGAAGTGTACATATACAAGAAACAACAGGTAAGACTTCTATCAGATATTATCTCGTGGTAGAATCACTTTTCTTAAAGGCATCGACCTTTTTGTACAAATCGTTTGTCTCCTTTTCTTTTTTATCAGAAATTAATATCCCAAAAAGATGGTCTATTTCATGCTGGAAAATTACTGCGGTAAAACCTTCCACAATTTCTGAATACTTCTGCCCTTTCAAATCCACATATTCCAGCTGAATCACCTTGCTTCTGTAAAACTGATCTCTAAATTCAGGAATTGACAAATCGCCTTCAGGGCCAAGGTTCTGTAATTCTGAGCGCCATACAATGACAGGATTGATGAAATATTCCAAAGGATTCCCTGTTTTATCGAAACGTTCCACCCAGATCACTTTTCTGTTGATGCCCACCTGGGGTGCTGCAATTCCTACTCCACCGTCTGTGGAAAGGAGAGATTCTTTCATTCTTTTAACCAAGGTTGCGGTATTGGAATCCATTGGATCAATTTCCGTGGAAAGGCTTAGTAAAGTTTTGTGCTGATCAGCATCTGTAGTCTGATAGATAGGCAAAGCCGTTTTTATATCGCCTTGAGTGATAATTGAAAGTTCGGTTGATGTAAGCTTCTGAGCATTGACCAATCCGATAAAAAGAATCAGCAGAAAAGGTATTTTTTTCATTTTTATTATTTGTGATACAAAGATAGGTAATGTGCTTCAAACATATAATTCTGTTTTTTATAAATTAAACGGGCTAAAGCCCGTTCCTATTGAATTTTAAAGGATTCATTATATAGATATCTGAACTGCATTTGGAAAGGCTTCGACTCCGCTCAGCCTGACAGTCGATAACATTGTGCATAGTATTAGCATTGTCAGGCTGAGCGGAGTCGAAGCCTCATGATATTTTAAACAAAAAAAACGGACCAGAGCCCGTTTCTATTGAATATTAAAATGTTTTCGTCATATCTGCAGGAATGATCAGATTGAAATCTGTAGGAATGTATTCTTTTGCAGGAACTTTCAATTCCGGATCTTCAGACTCAAAAACAGAAATCACTGCCATTTTAAGGTTTGGATTTTTCTGTTTGATATACCAATAAATTCCACCGAATTCCTTGCTGTGATAGTTTCCGTTGTAATGGATGAACGTTTTTCCTGCCTGCATACTTTTCAGGATAGATTCAGCCATGGTAGCGTCTTTTGTAGCTTGTGCCGAGATAAAATTCATCACTTTGGTGCCTTCCGCGTGATCACCCATCATGGCTTTCATTTCCTGATATCCAGGGGTATCCAGCGTCACTTTAATCGGAAGCTGGGCAATGTACGCTTTCTCCTGAGCACTCAATTTATTCAGAGATTCCAGACCTTCTTTTGCCGTCTGGGAAGCATATCTTCTTGGAATATTGGTGGCAATGAAGTTCAGCTTTTTGGCTTTGGCAAAATCAACGAGAGGCTTATAATCCGTAGGATAATTATTCCACAAACGGGCGGAATCTTTTAATGTTTTAGCATCAAATTTTCCTTCCAGATATTGATTCAGCTGAGACTGGTTGTCTCTTTCGAACATCTCTGCCCCTAAAATAATCTGACCGTTTTTCTTTGCAAATAAACCTTCAGTAACTTTGAGCTGAAGCCAGTGATTAATGGAACTGTTATGATTTTCACCAAAGAAAACCACATCATATTCAGCCAGCTCTTTAATCAGTTTGTCTGTCTTTACTTCCTTTCCTTTTTTATCATAAAACTGATAGGCTTTCAATTCCTGAGCCTGGATCATTCCCAAACCCATCATGAGTATGGCTATGAAAATATTCTTCATTTTTATTTTATTTAAACACAAATTACACAAATGTTTCTTCACAAATATCACAAATCTTTACATTGATTTATAACCACAAAAGTCACAAAAGACTTTTAACACCTTCGTTATTTCTAAAATTAAATACTTTACGAACAAGAAGTACACTTAAGTTCTATAAAAATCTTTGATTTTCAGCTTATGTGCTCTTGTTATGCCAGAGTTTTAAAACTAAAGTGCTCTAAACTGTCCAAATAAAAAACTTTTGTGACTTTTGTGGTTAAAAAATTTGCAATTTCTTTTTCTTCAGCAAATCCGGATCTGCTTCAAAAAAAAGCCGCCTTGAATTAAAAAACAAAACGGCTCATTCAAAATCATCTAATTATTATTTCTCTAATTCTGCTACAAGATCTTTCCATTCCTGAAGTTCCGGAATACCCGGTTTTCTCTTTCCAAAGAACTGAACGATAAAATCACCTTCTTTGTTGAATACTTCGATAGCCGTTACCTCACCGTCTTCAGTAGGTTTCTTCACGATCCATGCTTCAGCAATTTTCGTTACATCCAGATGCAGGTTGAAATCAGGGTCCATGACATTGAACCACTGCTGATGCCAAAGGGTTTTCTTTACGTTTCCGGTGTGGATCTGGATAATTCCTCTGTTTCCAACGAATACCATGATCGGAATGTTCTTTTCTGAAGCATCTTCAAGGATGTTTACCACTTTAGCATTGTCGATTTTTTTAGCAAATCCTTCCGGAGCCAGTCTCAATGCCTGAGTTCTGCTTACCCCGAATTTTCTGGTCATCATGAAGAAGTCGTGGGTGTCTTTTAATTCAGTCCATGCTGTTTTGAAACCTTCCACATCAATCTCAGCGTCTGCTTTTTCAGGAGCTTTCGGAGCTACGGCTTCAATAGTTAATGCCTGATTCTGATCTTCTGCCTTAAATTTTTCTACGATTGCATCGAAAGCAGCTTCATTGCTGGTCTTCGTCAGATAGATCTTATGAAGGGCAAGACCGTCTTTACCAAAGAACTGAAGGCTTTTTTTATCTCCTTCCACTACGGCGAATGCAGATTTCCAATGGTTAAGGAATATTCTAAGGTCAATATCTTCCCCTACGAAAAGCTGTGCATGCGGGCTGCTAAAATCACCGTTCTGGTAAGTTCCCTTTCTCTCGTGTACACATTCATCGTTACGGGTAAGTGCCATTACCTTTCCAAGCTGTTCTGCTTCGGTAAGGATCGCAGGAAATTCAGGGTTCAGTACGGTTACGCCTTCTCCTATGCTTGTTGCCAGTAATTCAGCTTCGCTTACCTCCAGCTGTGCTGCTGCATTTCTTATTCTTATATGTGGATTTTCTGCTTTCAGAGCCTCCCATTTTTCCTTTAAATCATTAACTAACGTGCTCATTATTTTATTTTTTTATGGTTAAAACTGTGTAGATTCTATGAATGGTTTCGTTTCCGGATTTGCTTTGGATGTCTTCTTCTTTTTCGGAAATCTTCATCCTCTTGAAATGGCTTTTGGAAACCAGCTGCTCCATTTCGCTGTTGCTGTACATGGTAAAATTGTATTCTGTAAACGGCAGAGTCTCCATGAATTTCCGCTGTCCGAAAGTGAGGACAAATGTTCCGTCCTTCTTTAAAACCCTGTAAATCTCGTTGAGAAATTCAACCGGTTCTTCCCAGAAATAAACGGTATTGACGGTAAATATTTTGTCAAAGGTCTTGTCTTCAAAAGGAAGCTTTTTTCCTTCATACAGTACAAATTCTGCCTGGTTTTCAAAGTCTTTATTGAGCTTTCTGGCTTCGTTATACATGGTTTCGGAAATATCTACGCCTGTATATTTCAGATTCTGTGCTCTGTTCAGAATGTTTTTCAGGTGTCCGGCATTTCCGTGTCCTATTTCAAGGATGTGCTCATCATCTTCTATTAAAAGCGTTTTAATGCTTTCTAAGGTCATGCTGATGTTGGTTTCATTCATCATCCCGGCAATCTCAATTCCTTTTTCTCCCTGTGGATTGGCAAGGTTCTGAGCGAGGATTTTTAATTCATCTTTTTCCATGGTTATCCAAAAATGATCATTGGGTTATTGGTAATAGGGTGTTCGCAGATGGTGCACGGAAAATTGTAGGCATGGCTGATATTTTCAGCGGTGAATACTTCTTCCGGCGTTCCGTATGCGGAAACCTTTCCTGATTTCATTAATAAAATTTTGTCTGCAAACTGTGCCGCAAGATTAAGATCGTGCAGGACAACAATCGCTGAATTGGCTTTCTGAGTGAATTTTTTGATGATATCGAGCGCTTTATACTGATGCTTTATATCAAGATTATTCAATGGCTCATCCAGAAATACCAGTTTATGGGCAATATCGTTTTCAAGCTGAGACATCACCCGGGACAAATGTACCCGCTGTTTTTCACCTCCGGACAAAGTGTTGTATTCCCTGTCTTTAAGGTGGAAAATATCGGTTTCATACATCATCTTATTGGTGGCCTCAAGGTCTTCTTTTCCGGGCTGAGTCTCAAAATAAGGGTATCTTCCCATCATAATGACGTCTTTTACTTCAAGAGGAATGTCATTGCTGTTGTGCTGTGAAAATTTAGCCTTATGTAAAGACAGCTCTTTCACGTCCCATTTTGTAATTGCTTTATCCTTAAACAATACGTCCTGTCTGGATTTCACCTCATTGGCCAAAACACTGAGGAGACTGGATTTTCCTGCTCCGTTCGGGCCTACAATAGCAAGAAACTCACCATATCCGAGCGCGACATCTACTCCGTCCAGAATATGAAAGTCCTTATGCTTGTAAATGATCTGATGTGCCTTTATCATTACAGGGATTTTTTGAATTTAATTAAAATAGCAATAAAAATCGGCCCTCCCATAAGCGCGGTAAGAATTCCGATCGGAAGTTCGGAAGGTTCTACGATGCTCCTGCTGAAGGTATCTGCCGTTAACAGTAATATACTTCCGCATATGGCTGACAAAGGCAGAATAAATGTATAATTTGATTTAAATAAAAGCCTTAAAATATATGGTACGATAAGGCCTACAAATCCTATGGTTCCGGAAAATGCCACGCTGATTCCCACCATTAATGCTACAATAATAATGATCTGCTTTTTAAGCCTTTCTACATTGATTCCCAAATGCTGGGCATCTTTTTCTCCAAGCATCATGGCATTTAAAGCCTTTCCTTTTGGAAGCAGGATGACGTAGGAAATGATCAGCACTACTCCTAAAATAATATTCTTCGTCCATGTGGCGGCTGCCAGACTTCCCAGGTTCCAGAACGTAAGATCCCGCAGCTGTTCGTCTTTTGAAATATAAATCAAAAATCCGGTGATAGAAAATCCTATTGCCGTAATAGCCACTCCCGTAAGGAGCATCATCACAACATTGGTTTTTCCACCGCTTGTAGAAATCCTGTATACCAACATCATCGATAAAAAAGATCCTATGAATGCCGCGATTCCCACCAGCGAAAATTGTACGGCTTCAGGAAGATACTGTTTAAAATGCCCTCCTAAAACAATGGCAATGGCCGCCAGCAATGTGGCTCCCGAGGTAAGTCCTATCAGGTCTCCCGTCGCCAGAGGGTTTTTGAAAAGCCCCTGCAGACCGGTTCCTGAAACGGCGAGCATACTTCCTATTAAAATAGCCATAATAATTCTCGCTGCCCGTACATCCCAGATTACATATTTATGGCTTAAAGATAAGCCCGGATCTCCTTTTATATACTGCCACAAAACTTTGAAAGGCGATGTTCCCCCAAAGTCATAGACTCCTGTATTAAGTGCCAGTACTGCTATAATAAGAAGCAGTACGACACCTATAGCTGAATAAAAGTACAGTTTACTTTGTGTTCTCAATTAAAAGTTTGTTTAATCCTACTGCTGCTTCTCCTAATCTCGGTCCGAAACCTGAAATTAATCCTCCATCCATTGCGATGATCTTCTTGTTTTTACCTGCGTTGGTTTGTGCTACGCCCGGCATTTTAAGAGCTCCTTCGTTTCCGCCGGCACCCTGAAGGCCCGTTGAGAAGAAGAATAAAACATCCGGATTGGCTTTTACAACCGCTTCCGGTGTCAAAGGCTTGAAATCTTCAAAATCGGTTACTGCGTTTTCTCCGCCTGCAATACTGATCAGTGAAGCCATAGGGGTATTTTTCCCGGCTACCATCATCATATTTCCTCTTGCATAGATGAACAGTACTTTTGGTTTTTTGGCAATGGGCTGGATCTGCTTTAAATCCGCATCAATTTTATCGGTTAATTTCTGATAATCAGTATTTCCAATTGCTTTGGCTACATCAGTGATCAGTTTTTTAGTTCCTTCTACAGTGTAATCCTGCTTGAAAACCTCAGTTTTAATTCCTGATGACTTGATTTTACCCATCAATTCAGGATTGATATCTTTTTCTGAAGCTAAAATTAATGTAGGATTTACAGCCATGATCGGCTCAATGGTGATGGATCTTACATGACCCAGATTTTCAGCCGTCTTTTTCAATGTTTCAGGATAGGTGCTGGTAACATCTGTGGCTACAATTTCTTTTTCGTGGCCCAGCGCACTTACAATTTCGGTAATACCTCCGCTTAATGTAACGATTTTATTATTGCTTTTCGGAGCTTCAGCAGATGCTTCTGTTGCATTTTCTTTTTTAGCCCCTTCTTCTTTTTTACATGAATATACAGCCATCATAATGGACGCTGCAAGGATTAATTTTTTCATAATCTACAATTTATTTGATTATTATAAAGGTTCGAATTCGAAGTTGGTCGTTCCACGGTGTCCGTCTTCGCTTTTCATGGTATTGAATCTTAGTTTAAAATAAAATCCTTCGGCATCTTTAAGAATGAAAAAACGGTCAGCGTATACATGGGGCTGCGGATTGCTCTCCGTCCCTGTAGTTGTTCTCCATTTATCACCCAGTGCTCTCTGATCATTAAATACAAATTTGCTCTGATCAACATCACCTAATTTAAATGCACCGTAAGCCTGATCAAGGTTTCCGGTAGGAGTTACCTGATATACGCCCACTCCATTAAACGTATTCGTCACCACAAAATCTGCAAAGAAGTAGCTTCCCGCACTTACTCCGGGTGCTGTGAACACTTCATTGGTGAAAGTTGTAAAACCAAGATCCCAGTTTTTCTTTTTAGGTTGAATTTTTACAGGTGCCCCGGTATTAAAACTGAAAAAAGTGAAATTATATTCTGTGTCTTTTGGCACTAAATATTCGCTGTAGGTTGTATCGCCTACATTAGCGTATCTTATTTTATAACCGTTCAGGGCTCTTAAAATCTGGATTTTCTTCCAGCCTCTGGCAGCACCGGAAAGACTTACGGATCCCGGACCGATATTGTTGGAAGATGGAATTTCTCTTCCCAGATTTAACAGATATACAGGGTTTTCTGCATCATTCTCCTTAATAGGTTCAATTCCTGACGTCTGAGTAAGGAAATTACCATCAGGATGATCAATATATTTCATATTGGCAGGATTGAATGTTCCTACCATTGCACTTTCCTTAAGGGCTGCTACATCTGCTTCAGTTACTGCTTTGATGTCTTTTGCATTTGGGATTTTGGCTACAGTCATAGCAATAGAACCGTTAATGACCACATGAAAACCATCTCCGGTATAGAATCCCAGGTCCCAGTCTGTTCTTTTATTGGCAGCCTGGTTCTTAAGTTCACTTAGATCTATCCACACCTGATTAGGCTCGGTAGCTCCTCCTATTTCTACTTTTACTACAGACCCGGTAATAGGAGGTGCCGGAACCGGATCTTCGTCAGCCGAAATACAGGACTGTAAAGCAATCGCTGAAAAAAGAGCAAATATTTTTAAATAATTCATAAGGGTAGCTTTTGTTTAGAACTGATAGATTAATCTCGCAAAATAACTTCTTCCGTAGTACAGGTTAAGGCGGTCTGGCGCTGCATTATGAGCGGTTCCTGCCGTTGCGGTCGAATTTAAAGTGGTTACATCAAATATGTTTTTTACGCCCACAGAAAGCTCCAGACGGTCTTTCCAGAATGGCTGGCTTACAATAAAATCCATCATATGGAAATCATCTACTTTTCCAAGTCTGAAACCTTTCGCTTCGCTTTCCAGGACATAATTTCTTCCTGAACCTGTATATTTATAGTATAAAGCAAAACCTGTGTTGATATTTTTTAACTTATAGGTTGCCGAAGCGCCTGCCTGAACCAGATATTGATAATCTGTAGGCGATGTATGATAAAGACTGCTCAGAGCTACGGAAGTTCCGCTTACAGACCCTCTTAAGGATAAGGCCAACTGATCCTTTCTAAAATCTATGTTGGCAGAAAGCAACATATTTCTGTACTTATCCATATTCATGAACTTGTAGGTAGAAGGATCTTTCACCAGTACCATTTCTATCCGGTCCTGTACATCTAAATATAATGCATTAACGCTATAGGCAACTTTCCAGTCTCTCATTGAAAAATTCTGATCCCAGAAAGCTCCGGCTGAAAAACCTTTTTCAGGATTCAGATCAGGATTTCCCTGTACATCGTGATTGATATTCACAAAATAGGTATAGAGCTCATCATAGGTAGGAAACCGGTTTGCGGTTCCTGCTACAGCTCTTAAATTAGAATTTTCAGAAGTTTTATATCGTGCAGAAAGTGAATAATTAAACTGGTTATCAAAATTCTCGCTTACAGAAAGCCTGGCTCCCGGTCTTAATGAGAATTTATCTGAAATATTCCATTCCGCTGAAAGGAAATTGGAGTAAGTAAAAATCTTTCTTTTCACAGCATTACCAAAGAAATCACCTGCAATGAGTGCGGCATACCCATTGGTATAATCCAGTTCGTAACCCAGCTGGAAGTCAAATGTTTTGTTATTCAGGAAATTGCTGAACATTCCTCTTGAATAGATCACATCCGTTTTGTAATAGGATTGTTCATCCCTGCTGATGCGCACTGATCTGTTTGGAATATCATAATTATAATCCTGGTATTTTCTGTCCTGATTCTGGTAAGAAAAATCTCCCATATATTTGATATTCCCGATATTGGTCTGAATATTAAACTGATGAGCCCATCGCTTGGTATTGAATTCTCTGTCGATACTTTCGTAAAGTGCTCCTCCCATTCCATCGTTCAGCGGAATCCGGGCTACTTCCGGATTGTAGAAATTAAATTTTTCATACAAATAGGAAAGTTTATAGAAAAACGTTGTTTTATTTTTTGAATATTTGATAAGTGCTGAGGCATCGTACTGATCTTTAGGATTCCAGTCAAAGCCTCTTTTATTATCTCTTTCAAAGTATTTATATCCTTTGCTTTCCCCTTCATACCCCATAAACTGGTTGTGGTTGAAGTTGATATTGGCAAACCAGTTGTCACTGATATTATAATCAAAATTAAAGTTCTGGATATGTCTGCCGTTTCCTTTTTTCTTTAAATCGTAGTTATCTCTAACGCTTTCCTCCTGAAGAGATGCTCTGAAACTAACTTTTTTACTGCTGCTTTTCCTGGTGATAATATTGATAACTCCGGCCACGGCCCCGTTACCATATTCTACGCCCATACTTCCCTTTACAATCTCAATTCTTTCTATATTATTCAGTGAAAGTTTGGTCAGGTCTATATTACTTCCCAGCCCTGTATCCCCTACTACCGGGATATTATCAATCAGTACTTTTACATAACTTCCATTCAGTCCCATCATATTCGCTGTAGAATTTCCGGAGCGGGTGTCTGGAGTGATCTGTATGTTAAGACTTTGATTTAAAACATCCGCTACATTGGTAGCCGCCATATTTTTAATCTGCTGGGCATCTATCACTTCAACTTTATATATTGATTTGTTAATCGACTGCTGCATATACTGTCCGGTAATAACAACTTCCTCTATTTTATTTTTATTAAGAGAATCTTTTTCTTGTGCATTCATCCAAAAGGCAATGGATAATGATAGAACGGAAAGCACTTTCTTCTTCATAGAGTAAAAATTTTCGCAAATATAATGCTTTATTTAGAATAGTTAAAAATAAATACTTATTTTTGTAGAACAATTCTAAATAAAAATAACGTTATGAAATTAAAACTACTTTTAGGAACATTGATGTTAACGGCTTTCACAGCGAATGCACAAGTAGCCACGCTTAATGAGAATTTCAACAACTTTACACTTGGAAATACCACTTTCCCACAAGGGAACTGGTCTGCAGTAGTAGCTCCGATTACCGGATCATTTCCACCTGTATCTCCAAGAATGATTGTAGCTGCCCTTGATACTGACAACTCACAGAGATTTATCCAGTCCTATGCCGGAAATAATGCAACAACTCCTTCCTATCTGATTTCACCACAAATTGAAACTCCGACAGGAAATAAGACCCTTACATTTAAAACTACGCTGGTATCTCCATCTCCCGGCCCGGGAACCATTCAAATCGGAGTGGCTTCAAGCCCAACGGATATGACGACATTCGTACCGGTTGGAAACCTCATTAACGTTACCACCATTGGAACTGTACAAAATATCAGTGTAAATATTCCTGCTTCTACAGGTTCTTATATTGTTTTTAAATTTACTCCGTCCGCTACACACGTTGCTATACAGGTAGACGATGTAGTATACAATACTTCTACTACACTGGCGGTGAATGATATTGCAAAATCAAACGAGAACTTGAAATTTGCAGTAAATTCAGACAATACCGCTTTGGAATTCGTAACGAAATCAGAGCCTAAAAATATCGAAATCTATTCTGCTGCAGGGCAAAAAGCTGCGGAAGGAAAATTAAAAGGACAGAAATTTGATATCAGCGGACTTCATGCCGGTGTTTATTATATGCTTATTGAAACTGCAGAAGGCACAGCAGTAAAATCTAAGTTCATTAAGAAATAAGGTTTATTAGACAGTATACCTTTATAAAGCCGGCTGGATATCGTTCAGCCGGCTTTTTTATGTCTGAAATTGTCATCTTTTAAGATAAAACACGACAAATATCATGTTTTTATTTAGAATCATTAAAAATAATTATTTACTTTTGTGGAATCATTCTAAATAAGAATCTAAACAATCAGTTATGAAAACAAAACTATTATTGGCTTCGGTACTTGCTCTTTCTGTTCAGCAGACTGTTTTGGCACAGACTGACGCATTGGGATACACGCAGGCAAATATGACGATGGGACCTTCCTACCAAAATCGTGTGTTTTTTAACCTTGCCAATGGCAATATGGTTTCTCAGCAGGCTAATACCTGGGATGTAGCTTTTTACAGAAACTCCAATTATGCATTTGGAACAAGAATCAATGATGCGCTTAATATTGAAGTATACACAGCATCTACTACTCTTGCAGACTGGGACAACATTAACATCAGCAATATAGCAAGCTGGGGAGCTCCGCTTTACAACCCGGATCAAACAACTGATCTTAGCAAGGGAGCTTTTGAACAGGGGCCTATTACCCATGCTACTCTTCCTGCAACAGGCTGGGGTGTATACAATTCTATGACTCATCATATTGAAGGAAAGGCCATATTTGTACTAAAATATACTACATCCAATACGTATGTGAAATTTGCCATTGAAGATGCTTTTGGCGGATATACCTTTAAATATTCCAAGTGGAACGGAACCGCATGGGGACCTACTGAAACAAGAACCCTTGCCAACGGATCGGATGATGCTTATTTCAACTATTTCTCCTTCACAACAGGAGCAAAAGTTCCTGATATGGAACCTTCAAAAAGTGCGTGGGATTTCATGTTTACAAAGTATTACACGTTCTACAACAACATGATGATGTATCCGCTTACAGGAGCTATCCAGGGACCCAGTGTAAAAGTAGCGAAAGTTCAGCCTGAAACTCAGGCAACAGCAACATTTGCAACGCCTGCGGATACCAGCTTTTCTTCAAATATCACCACTATAGGCCACTCATGGAAAGGTATCGGAAACGTTTACAGTGACGTAGTGTATTATGTGAAAAAAGGAAGTGATTATTACAGAATGTACTTCACTACCAATGGAGGAGCGACTACCGGAGATATGTATTTCAAATATAAAAAGATCACAGCGACCTTAGGAATAACGGAAGTGAGCAAAAAAGCATCATTCGGAATTTATCCAAACCCTACGGCTGCTGACAAAAAAGTGACTGTTTTGTTTGATGTGAAAGAAAAAGCTGACAACAAAGGAAGCATCGAGGTGTATGATCTTACCGGTAAAAAAGTATATACTTCAGAACTGACCAATCAGTCAGGATTCTACAAGCAGGATCTGAACTTATCCCATCTTACTTCCGGAAATTATCTGGTAAAAATCAGTTTCGGAGGAAGTACGGAAACCAAAAAACTTATTGTAAAATAAACTCAAAACTTTAATACTTTCTATTTTTTCTAATCAAAAGGCGGTCTCAGATTCTGAAACTGCCTTTTATTTTTTTTAAATTAGATATTAGAGGTTAGATTTTAGATATTAGATTTGGTACTGATTAAAATCTCCCGTAATATTTAAATACTTAAATCTTTAAATTTTCAAAAATCAATAAATCTTAAACCCCTTATACACTTCCACAGCGCTCTCCATCATTTTTGAAGCATCTCTACGGAAGTCCAGCAAATGATCCTGTCCGTTGTGTCTGTTGTGATGGTCAACGCTTTCCCAAAGTTCAACCAGAAAGAAAGTTCCTTTATTGTCTTTGTCCTCAATAAGGTCGTACTGAAGGCATCCTTCTTCTTTTCTCGTCTCTTTTACAAGGTTTTGAAAAAGTTCCACAGCGTCCATCAGATAGTTTTCATTAAACTTAAAAAGCGCTACGATATGTAAATTCATGTTCTGTTATTTAGAGATGTAAAAGTATACTATTTTCAAAACCGAAAGCATTTTTGAGGCTTTATTTTTACACAAAAAACATTATTTTTTATTTAAAAACTGATTTATAAATAGTTATACAGCTCATGACAATAACCAGGATTCCGATCACCAGAAACATCTTTTTTACAGGGAGCTTTGCAGTAAGCATCGCTGAAAATGGAGCTGTAATAATCCCGCCAATCAGAAGGCCGAGAATAATATTCCAGTGCTGAATTCCGAGGGTGAAGAAAAAAGTGACTGCGGCTGTTATGGTCAGGATAAATTTTGCCACTGTAGAACTCCCTACTGCAAATCTCGGGGTAAATGCATTCTTGATCAGTGTTCCGGTCACCAAAGGGCCCCAGCCTCCTCCCGCAAAAGAATCGATGAATCCTCCGATCACTC
Source organism: Chryseobacterium endalhagicum (assembly GCF_016745235.1). Taxonomy (GTDB): domain Bacteria; phylum Bacteroidota; class Bacteroidia; order Flavobacteriales; family Weeksellaceae; genus Chryseobacterium; species Chryseobacterium endalhagicum. The sequence continues at coordinate 520,666 of NZ_JAELVM010000003.1, forward strand.
CCAGTCTGGTAAGATTGGTTTTCTTCTTCATCGCGCGGTTCTGTTTTTCTTTAAACGCATTGGAAAGAATCTGAATTCCCAGATAAAGGGTATAAAATGCAATGATTGTTTTGGTGATTTTGGCGTAATATTCACCTAAATACGTAAGACTTACCGCTCCTATAATGGCTCCGATCACTGCCGGAATGGCAAGCTTCTTCACTAAACTTTTGCTGACATTCTTAAGTTTGATATGGCTTATACTTCCCGCAGCGGTTGTAAAACTTTCAGCAGAATGGATACTGGCACTTACAATATGAGGCGGAATATTCAGAAACAGCAGCGTGGTAGTACAAATTACGCCATACCCCATCCCCATTGATCCTGCTACGATCTCTGCAAAAACTCCAACCAGCATCATCCAGTAAAAAATATAATGGTCTTTGGCCAGAATATTCAGCAGTTCATCCAGATAGCCCATTTCGTACATAGATACAACACCAATCAACAGTATTGCAGCCGTAACAAAGAACACATTGAGTCTTATCTGAATTTTTCTTGAAATAATCATATGCAATATCAAAACTTTTAAAACGTTCCCGCAGCCCGTTTCAGGTGAGTGAATCATTTGGAGTACTGCAAATATCAAATAAAAATATTACCCTACCAAAAAAGTAGACTAATTATTCAAAAAAAAGGACCAGGTTAATCAACCAGATCCATTAAAGTTTTTCTCTCAAGAATATTCAGTGAGGCATCCCGGACTTCAATCAGTACGTCATGCAGGCCGCAGTGGTCTTCATTGCAGTCTTCGCATTTTTCATAGAAGTTTAAACTTACGCATGGAAGCATCGCAATGGGACCATTAACCAGACGGATAATTTTTGCGAGTTTCACATTTTCAGGGTTTTCCCGTAAGAAATAACCTCCTCCTTTTCCTTTTTTACTGTCAAGGATGTCCGCTTTTTTCAGTTCCAGCAGAATATTTTCTAAAAACTTCAAAGGGATCTTCTTATGTTCCGCAATTTCGGATATAAGGACCGGGCCGTCATTCCTTTTCTCTACAAGGTATGAAAGCGCTTTGAAAGCATATTGGGATTTTTTTGAAAGCATTACAGCAAAAGTAAGAAAATTGTTTGAAATAGATAAATGGAGGAAGCGAAATAGCTTTCTTTGCCTTTTTCCCATTAAATCCTTAAGTTTGTTCCTATGTTCAGTAAACAAGAAGCACAGCAGTTAAAAAAGGAGTTTTGGACGGCTTTTGGAAAATCATTTCCGAGAAAATGGCTCCTGTACGATACCAAGATCAAGGACATGTCATTTAAATTTCATGCCGACAATAAAAAAGCAGAGGTCTCCCTTGATATTGAAATGAAGGATGAGATTTTCCGGAATGCTTATTATGAAAAGATCTGGTCACTGGAAGATATCCTGAAAGATTTTATTGGAGATTTTCAAAAGGAAGAATATTTTACGCTGGACAACGGAAAAATGATCAGCAGGATCTGGGTTGAGAAACATGGTGTTTCCGTATTCAATAAAAATACATGGCAGGAAACTTTCGAATTTTTCCGGGAAAAAATGGATGGCTTTGAGAGATTTTATTATGAATACGAGGATTTTATCAAGGATGTATAGGAAAATAATTCTTTTCAGAACAAAAAAATCTCCGGAAGAACGTTATATGTGATTCAAATAAAACATCATCGGAAGTTTTTTTAGTCATCACAAAGATTGAGTTTAACATTATTGTCTCTTTTTAAGATTTTAAAACCCCTTCAAAAAGGCTCTATATCTCTTTTTTAAGGATTTCGTGATTTTTTTTCTAAAAATTCATGTTAAAAATTTCAAATATTATTCTTTAATTCTCTGATTTTAAATATATTTGAACCTATAAAAAACATCCCCATGAAAATTGAGTATAGAAATGAGAGTTTTAAGCTCGTGGACAGCATCCATGCCTATGGGAAAAAATACAAATGGTACGTCATACAGACAACCAGAATAAAGACCAGATAACTTCATGCAGCGGATAAAAAACTCCGCCTGGGATACCTGCATGATACACTACCGAATTTCTACCGAACTATAAAAAAACGGCCTTAAATTTCAGAATGAATACTTCTGGAAAAGTTTCTGCGTAAAAAACGCATGAAATTCCCAAAGCCAACTTAACCAATTAAAGATAATTCCATCTAAAGGGTGGAGGTTTTCAGGGTTTGTAAGATAACCCCGATTCCCTTTGATATAAACACGATGAAAACACTAACATTAAACGAACTAAGCATGAGAAAAGTATACAAAAACATTTTTGGAGAAGTGATTTCAAAAGCAAAAGCTGAGAAACTGGATGATTATCATCTTTATTATTATGAAAAGGATTCTGATGTACTGAAAGAGATTGAATTTCTCTCAGAAGATGAGATCTACAGCATCAACTACTATATCAGTGATGATGAAAATGAGCAGCAGATTGTAAATTATCTGAAAGAAAAATCTGATCTTTTCGATATTGAAAAGAGAGAATCTGCAGGAAATTTCATTATTGCGACCAACAAAATGTATTCGCTGGCTGTAGAGGATAAACCATTGATTTCAAAAACGGTTTTTTATCAGGATGATCCGGAAAACTTCATCTGCTCCCAGATTCTTGATAACGAAACCCTTCAACCGATTCCGGAAAGAACCACAAAATGCTGGTACACTACTGATGAAAACGGCGAAAAATATGCAGCCATAGAATTCAGCTACCAGGAAGACGGAAAACTTGAACTGGCCATCGACAAAACCCCTAATCCTGAGAATGATCTGGATTGGGAGCACTACGAATACTCCACTTTCAAGAATCTCCAGAATCAGATTGATGCGGATATAAGCTATTATAAAACAGCGGCTTTGCTTCCAAAAACAGCTGATAAAGAACACTAAAAAATCTTACACAAAAATATCAGAATAAAATGCCGGGTTTAAGAGCTTCAACACTTTTAAACCCGGCATTATTATTTATTATTAACATTCAATGACGTAATAAATCTGCTGTACCGGCTGTTATACTATTAAAAGACATATGAAAAAAAATCTCTTACTTATTTTTGTCTATGCTGCTTTAACATCCTGTAACTCATTAAAAGTCAAACCTATTCAGCCCCATATAAAAGATTCGCTGAATACAGAAATAAACGCTTTATACCAGCAGGGAATTTTCAACGGGTTTGCTGTTTCCATCGTTGATGATACCTCAACGCTCTATCAGCAGGGATTTGGTTTTTCAGAAACAAAAAGTAAAAAAGCCTACACCAATCATACTCTTCAGAATATCGCTTCTGTCTCTAAAACATTTGTTGGAATTGCCCTTCTGAAGGCTCAGGAACTTGGAAAATTCCATTTGGATGATCCCATTCAAAAGTATCTGCCCTTCAAAGTGGCCAATCCCAATTTTCCACAGACTCCTATTACCATCCGCCAGCTGGCAGCGCATACTTCTTCAATTACCGACAATGAATTTTATCTGTCCAAAACCTATTATCTGAAACCGGATCAAAATCTGGCCGGTGCTAAGCTTAATTTTGATGATGAACAGGTTTTTAACCCTTCCGGTTCCATTATTTCTATGGCTTCATTTTTAGAAAATGTCCTTACAGAAAACGGAAAATGGAACAAAAACAGTTTTTCAGCCCATAAGCCCGGAACTATTTACGAATATTCCAACGTAGGAACCACGCTCGCTGCTTTTATTATAGAACAGGCCACAGGACAGAGTTTCAGTGATTTTACAAAACAATATATTCTGAAACCTTTAAAAATGAATGACTCAGGGTGGAAATTTGAAGAAATTAATTTTTCAGCGTTTTCCCGTCTTTATGAAAATCCTCAAACCGTCCTTCCCTATTACCATTCCATAACGTATCCGGATGGAGGCCTGATCACCAATATCAATGATCTGAGCAAGTATTTAGCTGAACTGATGAAAGGGTATAACGGCAAAGGAACTTTACTAACCTCGGAAAGCTATAAAGAATATTTTAAACCACAGCTTGCTGCCAAGAATTTTACTGAAAGAAATGAGCAGAATCCCTACAGTGAATCCTACAATACAGGAGCTTTTATCGGATATGGTTATACCGGATTTATAGGCCACACGGGAGGAGATCCGGGCGTGATGTCCATCATGTTTTTTGATCCGAAGAATAATCTGGGGCGGATTATGGTTTTTAATACCAATTTTTCAGATAAAAAAGGAAATGATGTCTTTTATGGGATATGGAATGTGCTTGAGAAATACCAGGGTAAGCTTAGTAAATAAGCTGCTTTTATTTTTTATCGCAAAGTAAGACAAAGATTTGTTATGTGATGAAAATTTTAAGCTAAACAATGGCGCTGACGCTTATCAGAGAAATACAATGACAAAAAAAGAGGCTGTTGAAACAGCCTCTTTGTATTATCCAAACTTCCTTTTCCTCATCCAGAAGAACAATCCTCCCAGCAGTCCGATTACTGCCAAAGGAAGCAGGAGGTTAAGCCACTGCCAGTTTGTTTTTTCTTCTGTGATTCGGTTTCTGTCGAGAAGTCTTTCTTCAATATTTCTGTTTCGGAGCGCCATCAGGTTGCTGTCGTCCAGAAGATAATCCAGGGCATTTCTCAGAAACTGTTCGTTTCCAAATTCCTGGTTGGTCAGGCGGTCAATTCCCATCGGAAGCGGCTCGCCTTTGTGTATTTTATTTCTTCCGACATCTCCGTCAGCAATCACGATCATTTTATTTTCAGGGCTCTGGTTTTTGAAACCGGGATAGCCTTTTCTTTCAATTCTTGATGCGTAAGCAGAGTTAAATTTCCCTTCCAGTGCCACGGCAAAGATTTTTGGTGTGCTTGGTTTTTCCATCTGTCCAAGACTGTCCACACTGGCAATTTCTTTCAGATCCACATAGTTCGGAACCTGCTTCAGAAGGGTTCTTTCACTGGATTCAAAAAGAACATTGGTTTTAATATTTTTTCTTCCGCCCAAAGTATCAATAGACGTCGGGAATTCAAATTTTACCGGATTGATATTTTTCGTAATGGGGTTATCATTTTCAGCAATTCCCAATGGAAAGTACGGCCATGGCAGACTCGTATACTGCGGATTCCCTCCTACTTCACCGGTTACCAGTTTCAGCAGGGCAAATTTCTTCACATCCTTTACCAGCGCAGGATTGATCCTGATTCCGTAATTGAAAAAGAAATCTGTCATATTGATATCTACAGGGAAAGGCATCACTTTCTGAGACCTTGTCAGCGTATCCATTTCAGCGTTCACGGCATCGATCATCCAAAGTGTTTTTCCGCCGTTCATAATAAACTGGTCAAGGATCACTTTTTCGTTATCTGTAAATGCTTTTCTAGGTTTTGCAATCACCAAAGCACTCATCTGCTTCAGCAAAGGAAGATCTTCCAAAGTAAGCTCTGTCTGGTTTTTCGGAATCACAGGACCGGCATCATAATTTTCCATGGCCAGCTGCATAAATCCGTGGAATTCTTCAGGGCTCAGTTCATCATGATTCACCAGAATTCCTACTTTCTTTCTTCTGTCGGCTGCAATATTTTTGATATTGGAAACAAGGCTGTATTCCAGACCTTCTATCGATCTTGTGAGCTGCTGATCTGCATCTATTCCGGCCTGCTGTACCACCAAAGGTATAGAAACTCCCCTTTTGTCATACTTTATAACCGCATAAGGAAAAAGGGTGATCTGTGAAATTTTTCCGTCTTTGATATCAGGAAGAACCGAAGGCTGCATTCCCATAGCCATCAGCGTGTCCTGAGACATTTTGGTTTTAATAGGATCTATGAATTTAAAATCGATCTTCGGATTGATCTTTCTGAATTCTTCCAGCATAAATTTGGTTTCATTCTGAAGCTGTTTAAAGCTGGCCGGAAAATCACCTTCAAGGTAAACATCTACGGTAAGCGGCTTTTTCACAGACTCCAGTACTTTTACCGTGCTTTCAGAAAGCGTATATCTTTTTTCTTTCGTTAAATCTAATCTGATTCCGGAATACGTAAGCAGGATTACCAAAGGAACCACTGCGATTAAGAAAATTCCCAACGGAGATTTTATATTGAACTTCTTCATGATGCTACTTCTTTTTGGTGATAAAATGGTTGGACAATAATAACGTTGCACCAATGATCAGGATAAAATAAGCTACATCCTTAAAATCGATAAGTCCTCTTGTAAAGCCCAGGAAATGCTGGTAGAATCCTATATTCTGAAGGATAAAATCTGCCCCGCCCAACAATTTATAGCTGGCCAGCTGCTCTATTCCGAAGTACATGATGAAACACATGAAAACGCCCAGCAAATAAGCCATGATCTGGTTCTGCGACAATGAAGAAGCCAGAATTCCTACTCCTGCAAAAGCTGCAATCAGCATAATCAACCCGATATAACTTCCGAAGGTCATCCCAAAATCAATATTCCCGGCAGGAACACCAAGTACATAAATGGTATAAAGATAAATCAGTGATGGAATAAGACATAAAACTCCAACGATCCACACTGAAAGGAATTTCCCTGTCACGAGTTCTGAAACTTTTAACGGCTGTGAAAAAAGCCAGTTCAGGGTCCCCGTCTGCTGCTCTTCTGCAAAGGTTTTCATAGAAAGTGCAGGAATAATAAACATCAGCAGCCATGGAACGAGTACGAAATAGCTCTGTAAAGAAGCCATTCCGATATCGAAAATATTGGAATCATTTTCGAAAAAAAACAGGAAAAGAGCGGTTATCAGACTGAATGCTGCGATGATCACCCAAGCGCTCCAGTTTCCAAAGTAACTCCAAAGTTCCTTTTTTAAAATTGCAATCATAGTTTTTTTGTAAAATGTAAAAAGTAAAATGTATTTATGTAAATATCCTACTTAGAACAATTATTTGTTTTTTTTATTCTTATTAACGAGTTTAACGGTCATCATGATCAGAAATACAAGAACGAAAAATCCGGCGATTAATTGCCACCAGTACTCAATGACCGATGATTTCAGAATTACGGTGAAAACAACGAGAAACAGAAGGAATGTCGCAATTTCGTTAGCCTGTCTCAGCTTGATATTGGGTGTTTCTATGGTATTGCCGTTCAGTTCTTTTAATTTCAATACTTTTTTCCAGCACCAGTAATGATATACCGCAAGGCCGATCAGAAAGGTAAGTTTAACGTGGAACCACGGCATTTTCATCAGTCCGGTATTCAGAAAGATCATGACAATTCCGCAAACCGCCATAATCACTCCTGCCGGAACCGTAATAATATTCCAAAGCCTCCGGGCCATGAAAGTATACTGTTCTCTCAGGATCTTCTTTTTCTCTTCTGCAAATTCATCGGTATCCTTGTAGTAAACGAAAATTCTTACGAGATAAAAAATTCCCGCAAAATAGCTTACCATAAAGATAATATGCAGTGCTTTGATTATTGTGTAAAGCATTTTTTAAAATAATGGCAAATATAATGTTAATAACAAAAATATCTGATAGAAATAATGATAAAAATGCTTCGGCTGCGTTCTGCGTGACCTCAATTGTGCTGACATTTTTCATTCTGTTAAAATCCAAACGTAAGAATCGGGTCATGCTGATCGAAATCGAAGCATTTGTATTTTGTTTTTTACTTAAGAAATCACACCCAGCTCTTTTCCTACTTTCTCAAAAGCAGCAATAGCTTTATCAAGGTGGGCTCTGGTATGGGCAGCGGAAAGCTGCACTCTGATCCTTGCTTTTCCTTTCGGTACTACAGGATAGAAGAATCCGATTACGTAAATGCCTTCATCCATAAGCTTTTCGGCCATTTTCTGGGCAAGAGGTGCATCGTAAAGCATCACCGGAACAATGGCAGCATCACCTTCAGGAATATCGAATCCTTTGGCAACCATTTCTGTTCTGAAATATTCTGCATTTTCCATTACCTGATCACGAAGTGAAGTATCCTCAGAGATCATATCCAGAACTTTCAAAGCAGCTCCCACGATCCCAGGCGCCAGTGAATTTGAGAATAAATACGGACGGGAACGCTGTCTCAGCATATCGATAATCTCTTTTTTACCGGAAGTAAATCCTCCCAAAGCACCTCCTAAAGCTTTTCCTAATGTAGAGGTGATGATGTCTACTCTTCCCATCACTTCATTCGCTTCATGGGTTCCACGGCCTGTTTTCCCGATGAAACCTGTCGCGTGTGAATCATCAACCATCACTAAAGCATTGTATTTATCTGCAAGGTCGCATACGCCTTTCAGGTCGGCAACAATACCATCCATAGAGAAAACCCCGTCGGTAACGATGATCTTGAAACGGTGATTCTTTTCGGAAGCCGCAATCAACTGAGCCTCCAGATCAGCCATATTATTATTTTTATAACGGTATCTCGCTGATTTACATAAACGTACCCCGTCAATAATGGAAGCATGGTTCAGTTCGTCTGAAATAATTGCGTCTTCTTCTGTAAATAAAGGCTCAAAAACTCCTCCGTTGGCATCAAAACAGGCGGCATACAGAATAGTGTCTTCAAGGCCCAGAAAATCTGCAATCTTTTTCTCCAACTGCTTGTGAATATCCTGAGTTCCGCAGATAAAACGTACGGAAGACATTCCATAACCATGAGATTCTATCATATCCTGAGAGGCTTTCATCACCTCAGAATTGTTGGATAAACCCAGATAGTTATTCGCACAGAAGTTTAAAAGCTTCTTTCCGTTGGCTTCAATTTCTGCACTCTGCTGAGAAGTGATGATTCTTTCTCTTTTGTAAAGACCGTCATTTTCAATGTTTTGCAGTTCATTCTGTAAATGTTGAAGATATTTTTCAGAGATCATTTTTTAGTAATTTTTTAGATGTGCTAATTTAATAAAAAGGCTTTAAACTATCAGCTTTTATCCGTTTAATTCTAAAAATGAAGATCAATTTCAGTTTTAACACAATTAGTCTACTAATTTAGTAGGATAATAGTTATATTTGTTCCATAAATTCAGGAATATGAAACTGACTCCGATAAAAAAAGTAAATACGATAAGTTCCCGAAGCTTTATAAAAAACCATATGAAGCCGCGTCTTCCCATCATTATGGAAGATTTTATCGACCCGGAAAGTCCTGCTTTTAAAAAGTGGAATTATGAGTATTTCAAGAAAATTGCAGGGGACCACAGGGTCAATATTTACGGAAGTGAACTGGAATCTCTGGACCGGGTGGCGAGCAGTCCCATCGGGCAGACTACCTTTTCGGAATATCTGGATCTGATCAGCACGACGCCTACAGAGCACAGGCTTTTTTTGTTTAATTTACTCAATATCAGACCGGAACTCAAAGATGACATTCAGTATAATGACGTCACTAACGGGAAGATTTTAAAATGGCTGCCTTTCATGTTCTTCGGCGGTGAAGGCTCCATTACCAGAAACCACATCGATATTGATATGTCCCATGTTTTTCTCACCCAGTTTCACGGGATCAAGAGAATATGGCTTTTTCCGTGGGAACAGTCGGATCTGATGTACAAACTGCCTTATAACTTCCACAGCCTCCCGAATATCAAAGATCCTGATTACAGAGAATTCCCTGCCCTCCTCTATCTGAACGGCTATGAAGCGGTATTGCAGCCTGGGGAAACGCTGTACATTCCTTCCGGCTGGTGGCATTATATTCAATATGAAACTGAAGGATATTCTATTTCCATCAGAGCACTTCCGTCAAATCTCCTGGAAAAATGGCGGGGTTTCAAAAATATGGTCGTCACCCGGAATTTTGACAATATCATGCGCCGGATTTTTAAAGAAAAGTGGTTCAGGTATAAGGTAAAAACGGCCCGTAAAAGAGCTGCCAAAGCTGCCAGAAGGCACAAAAGTTTTTTGATCTGAAATTCTTCAACATATATTTAACCTTAAAATCATTTCAACTATGGAATTACTATATGCCATAACCTCTGCAGAACGTTCTCTGCATTCTTTCTATCCTCTTTTTTATCATCTTTCTTATTGATGATACTCCTGAAAATAACAAAAACGGACCTGCGGCCCGTTTTTGTTATCCTATTCGAAGTATTTTTAATGTTTTAAAAACTTAATATTTTTTTCTTGAACCGTAAAGATATAGGTTCCCGGAACCAGTTCAGCGATTCCAACTGGTTTTCCTGGCTGATAGACATCTTTTCTGATCAATTTCCCGTCCGCAGAATGAATGGAATACTCTACAGATCTGTCGATTCCCTTCAGGTATAATTCATTTTTTGCAGGATTCGGGTATAGTGCAAACTCTTCTTTTTCTACGGAAGATACACTTAATGTATTGTCCTTAACTACGGTAGAGTTTTTATCTAAAATCTGGTGCTCATAGTTGAACTGAACGCTCGCAACAGGGAAAGAAACCGTTTCCAGAAACCCCTGATTGTTAGCGGTATGATTCAGTACAAAATAAGCAACTTCTCCTCCGGTTCCATTAACTTTGATCGGTAAAGGCATTTCAAAAAAACTTACCGAAGAGTGGCTCTGCGTCTGGCCTGCCTTAAAAAGGATCTGATTTCCTGTCTGTCTCCATTTGATCGTATACGTAGGATATCCCTGGCCGTATAACCAGTCATTGAAAAATTCTGTAAAATCTTTTCCTGTGGATTGAAGAAACGAAGCTTTGAAATCTGCTGTACTCGCATACCCGTAAGCTAGATTCGGTCTTGCATGGTAGTCTTTTACGGCCTGATAGAAAGCGGTATCACCTAAGATCCATTTAAGCATTCTTACGATATAACCTCCTTTTGCGTAGGAAAGCCTTCCGCTGAAAATCCTGTTTGAGCTGGACAGTTCTGCATCCGATACATAAGTACTTCCTCCCGGAGAACTTGTAATATTATTTTTCTCACCCAACAGATAATTCATAAACTGGGCATTGCTCATCAAAAGTTTTTCATTAGCCAGATGTTCTCCGAATGTTGCAAAACCTTCATTCAGCCAGATATCATTCCATGTAGCGCAGGTGATTTTATCTCCAAACCATTGATGGGCAAGCTCATGGGCGATAATACCCCTGCTCCATGTACCCATAGAAGACATGGTCTGATGCTCCATACCACCACCCCAGGTGAATTCCATATGGCCGTATTTTTCGTTGCGGAAAGGATAAGGTCCTAAATAGTTTTCAAAGGTAGTCATCACCTGTTTGGTCCACTCAATATTTGACATATCTGTAGCATCAGCGTTGGTAGACGGAAATACATAGTTCACAAACGGAAACGGCGGATTACCTATCGTACTGGTGAGTTTCGTGAAATTGGTAATAGAAAGGGCAATCAGATAAGCGGCTGTTGGATAAGCAGTTCTCCAGAAAGTCAGTTTCTTAGAACCCGGAAGTGTGGTCTCAGACATCAGCTTGCCATTTGCTGCTACATTATATTGAGAGGGAGTTGTGATTTTAAAATCAAATCTTTCAATTTTATCATTTAAGCTCTGCTTGGTCGGGAACCAGTCCTGAGCACCGTAAGGCTCGCTTAAAGTGGAAAGGACAGCTGTTCCGCCCTGATTCCCATTAAAAAAAGCACTGTTAGCATTTGATGGCGCTCCTGAATAGTTGATAGTCAGGGAATCCAATGTGTTGGCAGGAATTGCTGCCGGAAAATCTATTTTCAGTTCTTTTGTAGAAAGCTGCTGGAAACTAAGATTATTCCCATGGTACTTCACCTGAGAAACGGTCAGTACATTTGACAGATCAAAATAAATGCTGCTCATGTTCTGATTCGGCTTAAAGTGAGAAGTCACAGAACCTGAAATATTATAAACGGCAGGATCCAGGGAAATATCCATTCTCTGGTACTGAAGATCATAGTTTAAGGTATTGGGATTCACATTATAAGTGGTCATTTTTTTAGCAAAAGATTTCATTTCTGATGCTATCAGGCCTTTCTTTTCAATATTGTGATCATGTTCATGCTGGCTGTATGCAACCTGTGGAAGCAATAAGCTCAGAATCAGAAGATAAAGTGTTTTCATACCCAAATAAAATTTTACGCTCAAATATAAATAAAAACCTTTCAATCAGGGATTAAAAGGTTAATTTTATTCAAAATGAATTTTACTATAAAAATTTATTTAAATTATTGATTTATTAGAATATTTATTTCGTTTAATTCTCAATAATATATAATTTTTTAAATATCCAATAAGGCGAAATCAATGTTTTAATTTACAATTTTATAACGCCAGGCACCTAATATTAATGATCAATCAGAAAATATATTGCTTTTTTAATATTTAATAAACTTAATATGCTCGTCTTTAATGGTAAAAATATAAGTCCCGGGAACCAATGTTGAAATTCCAATTGCTTTTCCAGGCTGACAGGTTCCTTTGATGACTAATTTACCGTCTGCAGAATGTACAGCATATTCCATAGACCTGGTAATTCCTTTCAGATAAAGTTCATTCTTTGCAGGGTTCGGATATAAGGCAAAATCTTCTTTTATCACAGAATCTACGCTCAGTGTATTGTCCTGAACTACCGTAGAATTTTTTTCCAGAATCTGGTATTCATAGTTGAATTCCACACTGGCAACGGGGAAAGACACTGTTTCAAGGAATCCCTGATTATTTGCTGTATGATTCAGTACAAAATAAGCGGTTTGGCCGCCGGTTCCATTTACTTTGATCGGGAGCGGCATTTCAAAGAAACTTACAGAGGCATTACTCTGCGTCTGTCCTGCTTTAAACAGAATCTGGTTTCCGGTTTGCCTCCATTTAATTGCATAGGAAGGATAACCCTGACCATACAGCCAGTCATTAAAGAATTCTGTAAAATCTTTTCCGGTAGATAATAATAAGGATGCATTAAAATCTGCAGTTTTTGCATAATTATAAGCCAGATTGGGTCTTGCATGATAGTCTTTTACGGCCTGATAAAAAGCAGCATCACCCAAAATCCATTTGACCATTCTCAAAATATACGCCCCTTTTGCATAGGTCAGCCTGTTGCTGAAAATCCTGCTGACCGAGGAAAGATCAGCATCCGGAACATAGGTGGAACCATCGGGAGCAGAGGTAATATTATTAATTTCTCCCAGCAGGAAATTCTTAAATTCCGCAGGGGTCATGAGTAATTTTTCATTGGCAAGAACAGCCCCGAAGGTTGCAAAACCTTCATTCAGCCAGATATCGTTCCATGCCCCGCAGGTCACCTTGTCGCCAAACCACTGGTGTGCAAGCTCATGGGCAATCAATCCTTTACTCCAGCTTCCCATGGAAGACATGGTCTGATGCTCCATTCCTCCGCCGAATTTAAACTGCATATGCCCGTATTTTTCATTTCTGAAAGGATAAGGTCCGAAATAGTTTTCAAAAGTATTCATAATTTCCTTGGTCCATTCAATATTGGACATGCTTACAGGATCTGCATTGGTAGACGGATATACGTAATTGACGAACGGGAAAGGTGGATTTCCTATGGTATCATTCAGCTTCACAAAATTGGTAATGGAAAGGGCAATCAGATAAGCAGCGGTAGGATAAGCCGTTCTCCAGAAGGTTAGTTTCTGGCTGCCGGGAAGAGCCGCTTCAGACATCAGTTTTCCGTTGGCAGCAACGTTATAGGCTGAAGGTGTGGTAATTTTAAAATCAAATCTTTCAATTTTATCGTTCATGCTCTGTTTGGTCGGAAACCATTCCTGTGCGCCATAAGGCTCACTCAAAGTGCATAAAATAGGAATTCCGCTTTGCAGAGTGGTTGAGAAAGCATTTCCTGTTGTAGGTGCTCCTGAATAATGAATGGTCAGGGAATCAAGGGTATTCGCCGAAATAGAAGCCGGGAAATCTATTTTTAATTCCTTGGTAGGAAGCTGCTGAAAAGCGAGATTGTTTCCATGATACTGCACCTGTGAAACCACGAGAATATCAGACAGATCAAAATAAATGCTGCTCATATTCTGATTAGGTTTAAAATGAGAAGTCACAGAGCCTGAAATATTATATACCGCAGGATCCAGCGTCACATTCATTCTCTGATACTGAAGATCATAATTCAGGGTATTGGGATTGATGTTGTAGGCGGTCATTTTCTTCGTAAAAGCATTCATTTCTTTCGCGATGAGCCCCTTCATTTCAATATTTTGTTCCTGGATCTGGCTGTAAAACGGCTGGGACATCAGAAAGCCCAGCATCAGAAGATAAAATTTTCTCATACTCAGAATGTTAGATAAGATCAAAGATAAAAAAAACCTTTTAACAAATTGCTAAAAGGTTTTTTTAAAAGTATATTGTCTGTTAAAGATCCAGAGCCGGCTCAAGGATTTTTTCCATCCTTTTCTTGACCATATCCACAGATCCTGAATAATTATTGACCATTAGGGAAAACACCAGCGTTTTTCCTGAATTCGTTTTTAGGTATCCTGCCAGGGTTTTTACTTTATTTAAAGTTCCTGTCTTGGCAAAAACCTGTCCGTTTCCGGTTCCGATGAACATTCTCTTCAAAGTCCCGGACTGTCCTCCTACCGGAAGTGAAGTGAAATAGGTTTTATAATATTTTTCATCCATCAGCGAAGTTAAAAACTTCACCTGGGAAATAGGTGTTACGTTATTACCTCTTGAAAGTCCGCTTCCATCCATATAATTCAGGCCTATCATATCAAAGCTTTCGTCTTTCAGGTGATTGGTTACGACCATTCTTCCCGATTCTGAAGTCTGATCCCCTAATTTCTGGAAACCTACTGTTTTCAGCAGAGCTTCAGCCAGTGAATTGTCACTGTGCTGGTTGGTATAGTATACAATATCACCTAAAGTAGGAGATTTATAGGCAGCAACCAATTTTCTGCTTTCAGGAGCTGCATCTGTCATTTTAGGCGTTACTTTACCGGTTACTCCAATTCCGCTTTTTACCAGCGTCGTTCTGAAAGAATTGGCAAGGTAAGCCGGAGCATCAGGAAGTTTTGTGGTAAGGATACCGTCTCCGTCATACTTTTCTGCGTACACCGTCTGTTTTACATAAGGAGAAACGTAGAAATATTTTTTGTCAGAAGAAAACCCTGATTTTTTCACGATCAGCTTTTCGTTGGCAGGATTGATCTCGCGGGTAGTTCCTACAGGCAGATAGTAATTATTGTTTTCAAGCCATACAACATTTTCCGGAAGCACTGCAATATTGCCTTTGAAAAGCGCTGTCTGAATGATAATATCACCATTTACCTTTTTGATACCTTCGCGGGAAAGTCCGCTCATGAAGTCTGAAATAATGTCTCTGTAAGACCATGCTCCTGCTTTATTGGTTCCCAGTGAAGGGTCGCCGCTTCCTACTACATACAGATTTCCGTTTAAAGTTCCATTCTCGTCCACAGTTCCCGAATACTCCAGCTGAGTCATCCAACGGTAGTTTTCGCCCAGAATATTCAGGGCTGTTTCCGTGGTTAACAGTTTGGTCGTGGAAGCCGGAACTAAGGGAGTATTTTCATTGTACGAAGAGATTACTTTCTTCGTTTTAGGATCGTACACTACGAATCCCCAGGATGCATTTTTCAGCACAGGATCCGCCATCATTGTGTTTACATTAATATCTACAAGTTCTTTGGCAGACAAAATCGTTTTCTCCGCTACGGAAGTAACGGGAGAAGGAAGATTCAGAGAATTTCTTTGATTTTCGTAAGCCTGTGAGTAAAGAACTGTAGAAACGGTAGATTGAGCAAGGAAAAACCCAGAAGCCAATACCGCTACACCTGAAATATATTTTCTGTAATTTACCATCTATCTTTTTTTGGTTCCATAGTTTGACACAGTAAAAAGTGATAAGTTAAATCACCCGATTAAAGAGTCAAACACTTAATCAACGACCAAATGTAGAAATTATTGTGAGAAAAAGGATCACAGGGATCTTATAAAAGACCGTAAAGTTTGTTAAAAATTGTTAAAAATCTACAAAAACATCTTTTTTAATACTTTGATAAGCAGTGATTTCATCGAATTCATTCAAACTCAGCAAAACCATTTTTTTGAATTCATCATACTTTTTACCACGTGGAAGTTTAAGCATAATCTGGAACTGATATAAATTATTCAGCCTTGCGATCTGGGCTCTTTCCGGTCCCAAAACACATTCTTCAGGAAGATATTTTCTAAGAATAGATCCTAAAAACTGAGAAGCACGGTTTACTTTGTCTTCTTTTCTGTGTTTCAGCTCGATCATAATCAGCTTTGTGAATGGCGGATAGTGGAATTTCTGCCGTTCGGTAAGGATGTATTTATAGATCTTGGCAGGATTATTCATCTTGATCAGCTGGAATACGGA
This sequence comes from Chryseobacterium endalhagicum, assembly GCF_016745235.1. Taxonomy (GTDB): domain Bacteria; phylum Bacteroidota; class Bacteroidia; order Flavobacteriales; family Weeksellaceae; genus Chryseobacterium; species Chryseobacterium endalhagicum. Next base: position 536,909 of record NZ_JAELVM010000003.1, read on the forward strand.
ATGATCCGGATTATAGGTCTGAATTAAAATTTTTCCTTTTCCGGACACTCTTCCCGCTCTTCCGGATACCTGAGTGATCAGCTGGTAAGCTCTCTCTTCCGCCCTGAAATCCTGTACATACAGAAGGGAATCTGCTTTTGGAATGGTCACCAGTTCAATATGATCAAAATCGAGACCTTTGGAAATCATCTGCGTTCCTACAATAATATCCGTTTCCCGGTCTTCTATTTTTTCATAGAGCTTTTCATACGCAAATTTTTTACGCATGGAATCTACATCCATCCGGTCTACTTCATGATCAGGAAAGAGTTTGGACACTTCTTCATGAATCTGCTCCACGCCTACACCTCTTTCGTTCAGGTTTTCCGACTGGCATTTCGGGCAGGATCTGGGCTTTGAAGCTCTCTGTCCGCAGTAGTGGCACTTCATTTCATTGGCAGCCTTATGATAGGTCATCACCACATCGCAATTGGAACAATAGTTCACGTATCCGCAGGTTTCACATTCTATCACATTGGCATAACCACGGCGGTTATGAAGCACAATGGCCTGATTTTTTTCGTCCAGTGTTTTTTTGATCTCATCAATTAAGTGTAAAGAAAAATTCCCTGACACCTTTTTGGATTCCTGGGCTTCTTTAAAGTTGATCAGTTCATATTCAGGCAGATTGACGTTCCCGAACCTTTCGTTAAGGAAAATATATTTTATTTTGTCTTTTCTCGCGTTGTAATAACTTTCTACAGAAGGCGTTGCGGAGCCTAAAATCACTCCGGCTCCGTAAAAATTACCCAGCACCAACGCAGCATCTTTTGCATTGAAATAGGGTGAAGCTTCTCTGGGCCTGTATGCAGAATCGTGTTCCTCGTCTACCACAATAAGTCCTAAGTTCTGATAAGGCAGAAACATGGCATTCCGGGTTCCGATAAGAACTTTAATGTCGTTCTGTGTAATTCTCCTCCATACTTCCACGCGCTCAAAATCCGTCAGTTTCTGATGGTAAAAACCAAGCTGCCGCCCATATTTTTTCTCTAATCTCTGGGTAATTTGTTTGGTCAAAGAAATTTCCGGAAGCAGGAACAGTACATTTTTCCCTTCCTGAATGCATTCTTCAATTTTCTCCAGATAAATGTGGGTTTTCCCTGAGGAAGTCACCCCGTGAAGGAGGACATTTTTCCCTTCTTCAAAAGCTTCATCAATCTCAATTTTGGCTTCTTTCTGCTGTTCGGACAGTTCATCCAATTCTTCAATTTCCCCTTCATAGCTTTCAATCCGGTCTTTCTGCATATGGTATTCTTCCACAAGACCTTTGTCCAGTAATCCTTTAAGATGGCTGGCCCCGAAATAATCATCTTCAAACAGGTCTGCCTTTTTGATGGGAGTTTCAGGATGCTCGGTCTGCTTTTCCAGAATCGCCAGAAAAAGATCTTTCTGCTTGGCGGCCCTGCTGAGCTTTACCAGAATATCCGTCAGGTTCTGATTGTTCAAAACCCCATCACTGATTTTTACGTAAGCAACTTCTTTCGCTTTATATTTCTCAGCAATCTTTTCATCAATTTCAATATACTGAAGATCAATCAGGGAATTGATTGTTTTGATGATTTCTTTTTTGGGAATAAAGGCTTCAATATCGGTAAGATTGATCAGCTGACGTACTTCCAGCGCCTGGATAAGATACATTTCATTGACATCCAGATTTTCAAAGTCAACCGTTATATTGGGCTTTAATTTTAAATAGGTTTCGCTTTCGAGTTTTAAAGAGGAAGGAAATGCAAAGCGGTAAATCTCTCCCAGCCCGCACAGGTAATAGTCTGAAAGCCAGTTCCAGAAACTGATCTGTTCTTCCGGCAGAATAGGTTTGTCATCCAGAATACTGATGACTTCCTTTGCCACAAAGCTTTCAGGAGCGTTATCATGAAGTTCAAATACAATTCCGGTATAAATCTTTTTCCCTCCAAACGGTACCAGCACACGCATTCCGGGCTGAATACCAGGTATCAGCTCTTCGGGAACTTTATAGGTGAAGGATCCTTTTAAATTAAGGGGTAAAACGATTTGGGCGTACTGCACAAGGGAAATTTTTAAAGTGTAAAATTAGATTTTTCCTGAGAGAACTGCAATTTTTTGTTGAGATTGTATTTTGTTGTTTATAATTTCAAATGAAGGTTTAAAAGGGAGTGTTTAAATTTTAAATTTCGGCTAAAGCCATGGGCATGATTTTAAAATAAAACGGGCTAAAGCCCGTTCCTATTGAATATATTGGTCTTCTATAGGAAATTTGGACAGCTCATTTATGTGTGCCTGTTAATTTATTGGTTGAAAAAATATTCCGTGACATGTTACATTAAAATTTATTCCCGCGAAATATGCAGATTTTCATTCTCAACTTTTAAACCATTAAGATTGGTTAAGGAAGGAAGAATAATTAAGGTAAAATCTAAAGATTTTTTAAGCCATACGTCTTAAAGCAAAGCTCACCTTAATACTCTTAAAATCTTAAAGCCTCTTAATGGTTCAGATTTTTATTTCCCACAGATCACGCCGATTACACAGATTGCTGAAATTACAGATATAAAAAAACAGCGTAACCCTCTGCTGAATCTGTAAAATCTGCAAGAGGTTATTGTTTTAAAAGAAATATTCGGGGATATGGTATCATTAAAATTTATTCCCGCGGAATATACAGATTTTCATTCTCCGCTTTTAAACCATTAAGATTGGTTAAGGAAGGAAGAATAATTAAGGGTAAATCTAAAGATTTTTTAAGCCATACTTCCTAAAGCAAAGCTCAACTTAATATTCTTAAAATCTTAAAGCCGCTTAATGGTTCAGATTTTTATTTCCCACAGATCACGCCGATTACACAGATTAAAAGAATAGTGTAAACTTTTGCTAAGTCTGTGCGAGGTTATTTTTTAAAAGAAATATTCGGTGATCTGGTACCAAACCGCTGAAGTGAGAAAGCCCACAATGATACTGAATCCGATAATCAGGTTGGTGAGTTTGGTATTCAATCTGAACTGTTCTGCAATAATACTGGAAGTAACCACGGTAGGCATCGCAGCCTCGAATACGGTAATTTTTGCTACGTCACCTTTTACATTCAAGAGTAAAGCCAGTCCCAGCACAATAGCCGGGGCCAGGATCAGTTTATACAACATGGAAGCAGACATCTGCGGAATAAGTTTTTTCCAACCGTTGAATTTAAGCTGAAGTCCCACAGAAAATAACGCTAATGGGCTTACTGTGGCTGCGAGCTTATCAAAAAACGGTTCTGCGGCAGAAAAATCTATAAACTGCGATAAGACCAATGCTGCTACACATCCTATCAGCGGAGGAAATGTAACCAGTCTTTTGAGAATAAATACAGCACTTACTTTTCCCGACCTGCTGCCTCCCTTCACCGCAGCAATAATTCCTAAGGTAGAAAGCGCTAAAAACATGGTCTGATCGCAGATAATGGCAATACTTAAGAGACCTTCTCCATAAAATGCACTGATCAGGGGAAAGCCTATAAACGAAGTATTGCTGTAGCCGCTTGTCAGTTCGAGTGTGCTTCTGGAACGCCTTGAATAGCCTTTGCTTTTGCTGTAAAACATCATGAAAAAGAAACAGAAAACAGCGATCAGAAAGGTGGCTGCAATGGGAAACAGCATTTCGGTTGTCCATTTTACTTTGGGCAGATATTTAAATGAAACAGCAGGCAGGGCAAGATAAAGGATCCAGGTATTAATGCCTTTGTGGGCATCGGGATGGATAGATTTTGTTGCTTTGAAAACCATTCCTGCGATAATGCACACTGCAATCAGAACAAAATTTACCATAGGATTTAAGAAATATGATGCAAAGTTACGGCTGATTTTTTAGTTGGGAATAGAAAAATTAAGTTTTTTAATATGTTACGCGGAAGGATTGTTCTGGGTATTTTGTTGGGATTTCGCAAAGTTGCGAGGATATTTTAACGGATACTGTTTTTAAGGCGCGGAGATTTTATCTGCGATAAAATTTGATTGGAGTGTAATTAAATTATAAACCTCATAGGTTTTGAAAACCTATGAGGTTGTTTTTTTGTTGCCGCAGATTTTTCGGATTCTGCAGATCCTTTTATTCATTTACAGATTTTAATTGTTTATCACATCCCACAGGCTCAACACTTCAATTTTATCAATAGATTTGGAAAGTTTAATTCTTTTTGAAGTATGGGGAAGAAGATCAAAGAAGTTATCGCTGAAGTGGGTATCTCCTACCAGATAAACGTCTTTGGCCAAAACATTTGTAGAAATTTCAATCTCATCAGATCCTATTCTTTTGATTTTAATGTCCGGTTTTGTAAGCTCCAGATCTTTAGGTTTGGAAAAGAAATGCTGATTGACTGCAATACTATTTCCGTCTTTATCTTTTAACGTAAGTTGTAAAAAGACTTTATTTTTGTCAGATTCCGGAATAAGATCTTTAATTTGAAGAGGATCGAATTTCAGCATACTTTCCAATGATTTTTCCTTTGAAACCGCTTTGATCTTTTTTATCGTTTTACCATCAAAACGTACAGCTTCTATTTCTAAATGAATTCCGTTGAAAGCCTTTAATCCATCATTAACAGCATAAAAATGTAAAAGTCCCTGCTTCTCTTCTGCCAGAATGATCTGCTGCTCAAAGCTTCTTTTCATCTGGTAGTGTAAAGCTTTCCAGTTTCCTAAATAATCAATGGAAGACCAGGAAACAACAGGCCAGCAATCGTTCAGCTGCCAATATAAAGTTCCCATATTGTAAGGTTTTGCACGGCGGTGGGCTTCAACGGCAATTCTCATTCCCCTCGCCTGCAACAGCTGGGAAACATAGTTGTATTTCACAAAATCTGCCGGAATTTTATAATCTCTTTTGAGGTATTCATTGATGATTTCCCAACCTCTGCTGTGCTTTTCATGCGCTTTGATGACCGGATTCTGTACGTTGAGATCGGGAACTCCTGAAAACATAGATTTTACAGCTTCCAGAGTTGGCATTCCCTGAAAACCATATTCGGACATGAACCTGCCTACCTTTTCATTAAAAATCTCAAACGGCTGCTCGCCCCACCAGACGCCCCAGTAATGGGAATCTCCTTCCGTAAGGCTTTCTTTATGCCCCCATCCAATGGAAGGAGAGCTTGGCCAGTATATATTTTTGTCCGCGGTAAGATTTTCTTTTAAAGTATTGGGAATCAATTCATGGAAGAGTTTTTTATAATCTTTCCAAACCTGCAGTGAATCTGCTTTTGAATATTTGAACTGCTTTTGGTAACCCCAGTTGACGATGGCTTCATCCACTTCATTATTTCCGCACCACAAAGCAATAGACGGGTGATTCTGAAGTCTTTCCACCTGATCTTTCACTTCTTCTTTTACATTCGTTAAAAAAGCTTCATCAGCAGGATAAAAACTTCCTGCAAACATGAAATCCTGCCAGACCAGAATACCGTTTTCGTCGCAGGCTTTATAAAATTCATCATCTTCATAAATTCCGCCGCCCCAGATACGGATCATGTTCATATTGGCATCCTTCGTATCTTTGATCAGCTTCTGGTACTTTTCTTTGGTCATTCTTGGTGAAAAACTGTCTCCGGGAATCCAGTTGGTTCCTCTGGCGTACAGTGGTTTTCCATTCACTTTAAAATAAAACGATTTTCCCGCTGCATCTTTTTCCTGAACCAGTTCTACCATTCGTAATCCGTATGAAACCTTGGAATCATGAACAATCTTACTTCCTTTGTCTGTAAAAAGACTGATCCTCGTCGTAATCAATTCCGGATTTCCCCATCCATTGGGCTGCCACAGTTTCGGATTTTTTATTTTATAGGGAACGGATATTTTATTGAGTCCTTTTTTAAGATGAAAGCTGCGTTTTCCTTTATTTAAATTAATTCCAACGGTATATTCTCCTTCTGCATCTGCCCATATCTGGATATTAAAATAAATTTCGGCTAAAGCTTCTGTCAATGTATGCTGTTGAATCTGGATGTTTTTGACTTTTGCTTTATTCCAGAATTCCAGTTTTGCATCTTTCCATATTCCGGCAGTGACCAGTCGCGGGCCCCAATCCCAGCCAAACTGATACTGTGCTTTTCGGACAAAGCTTCTGGGGGATTCCGGCATGGTAAACGGAACTTTTTTAGCTAATTCTTTTCCTTCTGTTACTGCCGATCTGAATTTAATCAACAAATCATTATCTCCTGCTTTCAGATAGTCTTTTACAGGAATTTCCCACTTCCTGAACATATTGTCTGTTTTCTTCAGCAGTTTTCCGTTCAGATAAATTTCTGAAAAAGTGTCAAGACCATTAAAAACAAGATCTATATGCTGGTTTTTGAGTTCTTCCGATGAAGTTTTAAAGCGGGTCTGATAGTCCCAGTCTTCATTTTCTATCCCCAGTACTTTTTTTTCATTTTCATCTTTGAAGGGATCAGGAATGATCTTATTATCCATGAGATCAAGATGTACCGTCCCTGGAATTTTTGCAGGCAGCCAGCTTTGTTCCTTTGCATTTCTGAACTGCCATTTTTCTGAAGATAAATTCCGTTCTGTGATCTGTGCAGTCATTGTATTCAGAATAAAAAGTACAATAAAAAGGATAAATCTATTCATTAATGAGTTTGTTTACAATTCTGTGAATCCCATATTTGATGAGTTCGCTGTTAAAATTTATCAGTAGTCCAAGCTTAAGATCAGTCAGTTTTAGGTAGGTTAAAACCTGAGAGTGAAAAACAGGATTCAGATCAAAGACGGCTTTTACTTCAATGATCACCTTATTTTCTACAATTAAATCAATCTTATAAGCATTTTCTACTATAATTTCTTTATACTCTAAGGGTAAGGAAATTTGTTGTTTTACCTCCATCCCCAGTTTTTTCAATTCATACGCCAGAGCGGTTTCATAGGCATTTTCTAATAATCCAACTCCAAGATTTCTATGAACTTCAATCGCAGCTCCTATTATTTTGTAGGATAATTCGTTTTCTGTCATTCATTTGTGTTTTATATTTTGAATTTTAATAAAATGTTTTTTTGACGCAAAGTTTCATTGTAATACTTGATATTTTGAGGTGGCAAAGACGGAATCAATTATCATTGATTCGATTAAGCGAACGTATTATCCATTCGCTTCATCACGACGCAGTCGAACTCTTTGCTTTCCTTTAAATTCAGCATTGTCTAAAGTAAAACTTTGCGTCAAAAAAAATATAAAATTTAACGCAAAGTTTCATTTTCATACTGTATATCCTGAGGTGGCAAAGACGAAATCAATTATCATTGATTCGATTAAGCGAACGTATTATCCATCAGCTTAATCACGACGCAGTCGAACTCTTTGCTGTCCTTTAAATTCAGCATTGTCTAAAGTAAAAACTTTGCGTCAAAAAAAATATAAAATTTAACACAAAGCTTCATTCTAATACCGCATACCTTGAGCATGCAAAGACGAAATCAATTATCATTGATTCGATTAAGCGAGCGTATTAAACCACTCTCTTTGCTTTCCTTTAAATTCAACGCGGTATGAAAGAAAAACTACTCATTTTTCAAAGCGATCACTTCATCCGGGTTTGCAAAAGCTCCGCCATCCGTGATTGCCGAGGAATGAAAATAGCCTGCATGGGTAAATGCTCTGATCTCTTCAATATTGGTAGATCTAAGGCCGCCACCAATCAGTATTTCGATTCTTCCAGCTGAAAGTTCTACCAGTTTTTTCAGGTTTTCCTTACCTTCTGAAACATTAGGTTTCTGGCCTGAAGTGAGAATGGTTTTAAAACCGCACTCAATTACTTTTTCCAGGGAATTTTCAAGGTCAGCTGCTCTGTCAAATGCTCGGTGAAAGGTACATGGAAGTGGAGCTGCCATTTCAACCAAAATTCGGTTCTGTTCTACATTAACCTCATCTTTTTCATTTAAGATTCCAAAAACAAAACCGTCTATGTTAAGGGATCTCAGTGCTGTCAGTTCCTTTTTCATCTGTTCAAATTCAGATTCTGAATAGGTAAAATCTCCTCCTCTCGGGCGGATCATGACAAAGATTGGTATATTTATTTTATCTCTGAGTTCTTTCGCGGTGTTAAAATCAGGGGTTGTTCCGCCTTCACTCAATCCGTCACATAATTCTATTCTGTCTGCTCCGTTTTCAAATGCAATCACTGCTGATTCGGGATTGAAGCATGCTATTTCTATTTTTGACATTTTATTTTCCTTATTTATTTTTTAATCTTACTGAAGAACATCTGCAATGAGAAAACTGTTTTCTCCCGATTCTACCTTTATTTTAACAGGATATTCTGCCTTTAGGTTCTTATCGGAAAGGACTACATCAAACATCTTGTCCTCTTTGTTTTCCGAGATCAGCTCACATTTTGATACTTTTATCTCATCCCAATCCTGTCCGGTTATTAAAAATCCGGAACCGATTCCTGCTTTAGCGGTATCAAACCTGCCTTTCCATTTGCTTTGAAATTCTTTTTCAGAAAGGCTTCCATCAACATCCATATCGACATTCATAGCATCGGTTTTATAATCATAGTAATCCGGGGTCGTTATCTTCTGCATCATTTTGTCTGATGCTCCCAGATCAGCTTTAAAATAGTTTTCCATACTTTTCATCAGCCATTTTTTTGCTTCTTCGGACTTATCCGGTTTGTCTTCTGCAATGACTTTGTGGGAAGGTTCCTGTTGGGCTGAAACCTGTTTCTGTTCTTCTTTGCAGGCTGTTATTATAAGCAATAACGCGATGACTGCTTTTTTCATATTCTGACTGATGTTTTTATATTTTGGCTAAAGACATTTGAATGTATGTATTTGAGAACGGGCTAAAGCCCGTCCCCATTGAATTTTAAAAAGTATATGATTATTTCAATGCAAATTCCGGCTTTTCCAGACGGTTTCCTTTCTGATCATACACGGCATAGTTAAATCCATCCTGAATACAGTATGAACCGTATTCTCCTTTTTTATTTAATGCAATAAAACCGACCTGTATATCTTTCAGGTTTTTATTTCTTCTCTGGGCAATTTTTACAATTCTTTCAACCGCTTCTTTGCAGGCCTGCTGAGGATTCCGGCCCTGTCTCATCAATTCAACGACCAGGTGGGTTCCAACGGTGCGGATCACTTCTTCACCATGACCGGTAGCGGTAGCCGCGCCCACTTCATTATCTACAAATAATCCTGCGCCGATAATAGGAGAATCTCCTACCCTGCCATGCATTTTAAAGGCCATACCGCTGGTAGTACAGGCTCCGGATAGATTTCCTTTCGCATCCAGTGCGATCATTCCAATGGTGTCATGGTTCTCAATATTGGCAACCGGCTTGTATTCACTGGTTTTCAGCCATTCTTTCCACTCTTTTTCCGAATCGGGAGTGAGAAGGTTTTCTTTTTTAAATCCCTGTGATAGTGCAAACTGTAGTGCTCCGTCTCCAACCAGCATGACGTGAGGTGTTTTTTCCATCACTGCTCTGGCCACTGAAATAGGGTTTTTAACATATTCCAGGCAGGCTACCGATCCAATATTATAGTTTTCATCCATAATACAGGCATCAAGGGTGACTCTTCCATCCCTGTCCGGACGGCCACCGTAACCAACACTTCTTTCAGCAGGGTCCAGCTCTACCAGACGAACTCCTTTTTCCACTGCATCCAGAGCTCTTCCGCCTTTGCCTAAAATAGTCCAGGCTTCTTCGTTGGCTTTCAGTCCGAAATTCCAGGTGGAAAGAACGATAGGTTTGCCAACGGTTGTATTACGATCAGGAAGTTCCGAAGCCATAAGATCCAGAGGATTTACAGCCAATGCCAGAGATGCGGCGGCAGTTTTTTTAATGAAATTTCGTCTACTTTGCATATGAGATTATTAGGCTTACAAATTAATAATTTTCCGGCTAGCATAAAAGGAAAAAGACCACGACATCGAAGCCGTGGTCTTTTTTTATTTTTTACAGTCAAAATGATCAATTGATTTAATTTATTTACTGACCATGTGTTTTATTAATCCGCCCCAATTTCATCAACAAAAAGCCATGCTTTTGAATCTGCTCCGGGGTTTCCTGCAGGAATAATTCCGGCATTTTCTACTTTAAGCCTGATGTATTTTGAATTCTGGTTTCCTACGTTCAGTTTTATTTTCCCTTTTGCATTTTGGATTTCATCTTTACCAATTTCTTTGATCATTTTAAAATTCGTACCGTCATCAGAAATAAAGACCTGTGCAGATTTAGCCAGATGAATCCAGCTTCCTTTGTTTTCTAAAGTATTAAAGTAAACCTCTGAAAAGCTTGTTTTCTTTCCGAAATCAATGGTTGCAACTACATCTTTTCCCTGAAATCCCAGCCATGTCTTGCCCAATTGTCTGGTGTTTCCGATAATTCCGTCTACCAGAGTAAAGGCTCCTCCAAAAGAATAATTTTCGCTCGGCTGCTGTTCCAGTGTGATTTTTTTTCCGGTTGTTTTTGAAACTTTAAATTCCTGTGTAGAAACGGCACTTTTCAGTTTTCCGTCTTCAAAATAGGCAGATTTAATGATCAGAGATTTTGATACGGGAATCCCTCCTTTATAAACCTGTGAATTCATGGAAGGTTCGGTACCGTCTGTTGTGTATCTTATTCCTTTTGGATCCTGTGATACGTTCAGTTCATATACCACACCGTTGTCTGCCGGAATTACTTTTCCGGAGATATTGTAAATGCTTTTGGCGTAATTGACATTCATTTTGTCCAGCACTTTGAACTGGCTGATGACCCTGTTTTCAAATTCTTTGTAGTTTTTGGGATCAGATGTTCCCCATCCTACTTCGGAAAGTGCCATCAGTCTTGGAAATATCATATACTGAACCTGTTTAAAATCTGTGATATATTCTGTCCATAAATTAGCCTGAACGCCCATAATATATTTAGCCTGTTCAGCATTCAGTTCGGAAGGAATGGGATTATAGGAATAAATTTTATCCAACGGTGTAAAACCACCAAAAGCATTTGGTTCAGATTGTGGATCACCCTGATAATGGTCAAAATAACAATATGCACCCGGCGTCATCACGGCAAAGTGTCCGGATTTTGCCGCTTCAATTCCTCCATTTACGCCTGTCCAGCTCATCACTGCTGCGTTTGGAGCCAGTCCGCCTTCCAGGATTTCATCCCAGCCAATGATCTTTCTGCCTTTACTGTTCACATATTTTTCAATTCTCTGGATGAAATAGCTTTGCAGACCATGTTCGTCTTTCAAATTATTTTTTTTAATCAGTTCCTGGCAGTGGGCACATTCTTTCCATCTTGTTTTCGGGCATTCATCGCCGCCGATATGGATGTACTGCGATGGAAATAATGCAATAACCTCATCCAAAACATTTTCAAGGAATGTAAATGTTTCATCTTTTGGACAGAAAACATCATCAAAGACACCCCATTTCGTCGCAGATTCAAACGGTCCTTTGGTACAAGCCAGCTCCGGATAAGCCGACAAAGCGGATAAGGCATGCCCTGGCATTTCAATTTCCGGCACAACTGTTATATGTCTTTGCTGGGCATATTTCACGACATCTTTGATCTGCTCCTGAGTATAAAAATATGGACCATAAGGTTTTCCATCAAAAGTATTGTCTACGTAAGCTCCGATCATTGATTCTTTACGTTTTGAACCAATCTGCGTGAGTTTCGGATATTTTTTTATTTCAATTCTCCATCCCTGATCATCCGTCAGATGCCAGTGAAAAGTATTCAGCTTGTACATGGCAAGATAATCGATGTACTGTTTCACCTCATCCACCGTGAAGAAATGGCGGCATACGTCCAGGTGCATCCCACGCCAGGCGAATTTTGGATGGTCCTTTATTTCCATGGCCGGAATTTCCTTGTCATTCTTGTGTTCTTCAAACAGCTGTATCAGTGTCTGAAGGGCAAGAAAATAGCCTTGTTTTGTACTGGAACTGATCAATATTCTTTTCGGAGAAATGTCAATAGAATAAGTTTCCTTATCTCCATCAGCATTTACCGGAGTTTTTGGCTGGGGAATCTGCATATACATTAACTGAGCCTCAGCCGCATTGCTGCTGAATTTAAACTGAACGGATGAACCGAGACGTTTTTTTAAGTATTCAGTCTCTTCTTTGGGAAGTTTGTCATTCAGTATCAAAGTTTCAGGAATGATAAATTTTCCCTGCTGTATGCTTACACTTTGAGGGTAAGGAATTAAATTCGGCTTCTTCTGAGCAGAAAACATCGTGGAAAAAAGAGCAGAAAACATAAAAAGAAAACGTCGCATTGATTAAGGATTAAGGTTTAAGCTAAGATAAATATTTTCTAAAACTCCCGGGTCATTTTTAACCTATTAAATAATAAAACATCTAAATTTGCAAAAAATACAATGAGAAAAAACATTCTTTTTGCGGCAGGACTCTTATTTTCAGTTTCCGCACAGGCACAGCTTTTAGACATAATCAAATCTACAGTGAAAAGCCAGACAGGGGTTGACCTTGAAAACCCTTCAAAGCCTAAAACTTCCACAACTGCTGCTACCACTACAACAACTCCAACTAAAAGTTCTTCTGTAAATCTGGGAAGCCTTACCTCATCGCAGATCTCTTCCGGACTCAAAGAAGCTTTAAGCATGGGAGTAACAGATGGAGTAAAAAAACTGGCTTTAACAGACGGTTTTTTGAAAAATGAAGCGGTTAAAATCTTAATGCCGGAAAAGTTAAGAAAGATCGATACCACACTCCGTTCCTTAGGAATGGGAAGCCTTGCTGATGAAGGGGTTAAATTATTAAACAGAGCTGCCGAAGATGCGGTAACGGAAGCTGCTCCTATTTTCACCAAAGCCATTACTTCAATGACTATTGCTGATGCTAAAAATATTCTGCTGAGCAGTGATAATGCAGCCACCAATTATTTACAAACCAAAACACAGAGCCAGCTGTTCACCGCTTTCCAGCCGAAAGTAAAAGCTTCACTGGGAAAAGTAGGCGCAGATACAGTCTGGAAAAACCTGATTTCAAAATACAATACGTTTACAGGACAATCTGTAACGACCGACCTTAACGAATACGTTACGACAGAAACCATCAATGGGGTTTTCAAAATGGTCGCTGAAAAGGAAAGCAGAATAAGAAATACGCCTGCCATGAGAACAACTTCTATTTTACAGAAGGTTTTTGGAGCTCAGGATTCGAAATAGATGTTTGTTGGCTTACAACTAAGATTTTTAGTGATGCCATACCGAGGCAATGTATCTTCAACTATATTTCAGTATTAGACAAATTTAAGCATAAAAAGGCTGTTTTGAGAGATTGAAACAGCCTTTTTCTTTTGCCTTGAAGCAAAAGAAACAAAAATTGTCTCCATAAAGTCGACGAATGATATTTCAAGACCGGGAAACTTCCGCTAAAAATAAATTCTGTTCACTAAAAATTCTAAAACTTGCGCGGATGTACTGTTGCTTTTTCGTTTCAACAGCTGTCCCGCGCTTCGGACAGTAGAATTTTCTTAACGTTCACAGCATTTATTTTCTTAACGCTCCATTTTCCTATGTCGGTTTTGTCGTAGCTGGAAATATTAATCTTTGTAAAAATCTGTGCTAATCTGTGTAAATCTGTGGGAAATATGACAATAAACAAACTTTTTTTATCCTATTATTCTTTTGTCTTGAAACAAAAGAAGCAAAAATTGTCTCCATAAAGTCGACGAATGATATTTCAAGACTGGGAAACTTCCGCTAAAAATAAATTCTGTTCACTAAAAATTCTAAAACTTGCGCGAGTTCAATATGGGTTATTCGATTCAGAATAGGTCTCGCGCTTCAGACAATAGAATTTTCTTAACGTTCACAGCATTTATTTTCTTAACGCTCCATTTTCCTATGTCGGCTTTGTCGTAGCTGGAAATATTAATCTTTGTAAAAATCTGTGCTAATCTGTGTAAATCAGTGGGAAATATGACAATAAACAAACTTTTTTTATCCTATTATTCTTTTGTCTTGAAACAAAAGAAGCAAAAATTCAAGACCGGGAAACTTCCGCTAAAAATAAATTCTGTTCACTAAAAATTCTAAAACTTGCGCGAGTTCAATATGGGTTATTCGATTCAGAATAGGTCTCGCGCTTCAGACAGTAGAATTTTCTTAACGTTCACAGAATTTATTTTCTTAACGCTCCATTTTCCTATGTCGATTTTGTCATAGTTGGAAAATCAATCTTTGTAAAAATCTGTGCTAATCTGTGTAAATCTGTACTTGAAAAGTTTGCCCAATCTGCAAAATCTGCGAGCGTAAAACACTTGTGGGAATACTTTTTTACATGATATAAAAAAACCTCGCTATCGGCAAGGTTTATTGTATTTAGAATTGCATTTCAGGAATTTCACCTTCAATGATCAGATCTGCTTCTGTAGATTTTATGATGTGTTCCACTGAAACGCCCGGTGCTCTTTCAATAAGTTTGAACCCAGCCGGAGTAACGTCCAGTACAGCTAATTCGGTTACGACTCTCTTCACGCAGTTGACCCCTGTAAGCGGAAGGCTGCATTTTTTCAGGATCTTGCTTTCTCCTGCTTTGTTCACGTGCATCATGGCAACGATAATGTTTTCTGCAGAAGCCACAAGGTCCATTGCTCCACCCATTCCTTTGACCATTTTTCCGGGAATTTTCCAGTTGGCAATATCTCCGTTTTCGGATACTTCCATGGCTCCAAGAATAGTAAGATCTACTTTCTGACCGCGGATCATCCCGAAACTGAAAGCAGAATCGAAAAATGAACCTCCCGGCAGAATGGTGATGGTCTGTTTTCCGGCATTGATGATATCGGCATCTTCTTCTCCTTCGAAAGGAAACGGCCCCATTCCCAGAACTCCGTTTTCACTCTGGAATTCTACGGAAATACCATCCGGGACATAGTTGGCAACCAAAGTAGGAATCCCGATTCCCAGGTTTACATAATAACGATCTTTCAGTTCTTTTGAAATTCTTTTGGCAATTTGTTCTTTTGTAAGCATAGTAAAAACTTAGACTGCAATTTAATTCTTTTCACTTGAATACAAAAGGGCTTTGTGATTCAAAATTAGTGATGCCGGATTTCAGGTATGAGGCTAAGGTTGAGGTAAAGGCTGAGAGAGACTAAGAAGGCGATCTGTATTTTCAATATTAAAACATTATAAATCTTTCACTCTTATACCCGTATCCCATATTCAGAAACGCTCAAACTCTCCGACACTTAAACCCAAACCCCGTAACTTAAAGCCTCCAGCCATGTAATATTAATTTTTTTAACCCAAACTCACCTTAATACCATAAGTCAAAATAATATCTCTAATTTTGCAACATTATTTATCAGAATGAAAATACTTTTAAGATATCTCAAGCCTTACCAATGGCTGATTGTCATTTCTTTGCTGTTGGCAACCATTAATCAGGTTTTTTCTTTATTTGCGCCGGCTATTACGGGTAATATCCTGGATCAGCTGGTTACGCATCCTAATTTTTTCGATAAGGAAAAGCTTTTACCCCGTAATCTGAACGAATATTTATACGGGAGCGAAGCCTATCACGGTGCTTTCTATTTTTTGGGACTGCTGATCGGAACTGCGATGATAAGCCGTATTGCCAAGGCTTTTCAGGATTATGCGGTAAGTGTTATTACCCAAAAATTTGGAGCGAAAATCTTTACAGACGGTCTGAAACATTCCATGGCGCTGCCTTATCAGGAATTTGAGGATCAGAGGAGTGGTGAAACCTTATCTATATTAACGAAAGTAAGGGAGGATTCTGTAAAATTCATCACCAACTTCATTAATATTTTCTTTGGAATTTTAGTCAGTATTATTTTCGTTTCCGTGTATGCCATCCGCCTTCACTGGTCGATTATGCCGGTTTATATCTGCGGAATTTTTCTGATCGCCTTTATCACCAACTTACTGAGTAAAAGAATCAAAGTTATTCAGAAGAATATCGTATCGGAAACCACATCTTTGGCCGGAAGTACCACGGAAAGCTTAAGGAATATTGAAATTGTAAAGAGTTTAGGATTAACCAATCAGGAAGTTATCCGTTTAAATAACAATACGTATAAAATTCTCGGGCTGGAACTCAGAAAGGTTAAAAGCATCCGTTCTTTGAGCTTTATTCAGGGAACAATGGTGAATTTTCTACAGCAATTGATCACATTAACCTTGTTGTATTTGATCTTTAAAAATATTGTAACTCCCGGACAATACCTGTCTCTGATGTTTTATGGATTCTTTATTTTCGGACCGATGCAGGAAATCGGGAACATCATTATTTCTTACCGTGAAGCTGAAGCCTCACTTCAAAATTTTGATAACCTGATGAAAAAAGATGTGGAAGAAAAGCCTCTGCATCCGAAACAGATCGGTGCTATTGAAGAACTGGAATTCAAACATGTATCTTTCAAACACCAATCAGCCCAGTATAAAGCATTGAATAATATTTCTTTTGATGTTAAAAATGGAGAAACCATTGCTTTTGTGGGACCAAGCGGTTCGGGGAAAAGCACCCTGGTAAAGCTGCTGGTTGGGCTTTACAGGCCTCAGGAAGGCAATATTTTCTACAATACGATCAACGGGAAAGAATTTGATTTTGATGAACTGAGAAACCAGATTGGTTTTGTGACCCAGGATACCCAGCTTTTTGCCGGAACCATCAAAGAAAATCTTCTTTTTGTGAATCCAAATGCTACGGAATCTGAACTGGCTGTTGCTTTGGAAAAATCAAGCTGTACCGCATTACTGGAAAGAGCGGAAAAAGGAATTGAAACGGTGATTGGTGAAGGCGGACTGAAATTAAGCGGCGGGGAAAAACAAAGAATTGCTATTGCCCGAGCTCTTTTAAGAAAGCCTCATTTACTGATTTTTGACGAGGCCACTTCAGCGCTGGACAGCATCACTGAAGAGGAAATCACATCTACAATCAAGAATATTTCAAAAGAAAGAGAACAGATCACGGTTCTTATTGCTCACCGTCTGAGTACGATTATGCATGCAGACAGAATTTATGTTCTTGAACGCGGACAGGTCGTGGAAATGGGATCTCACGAGAATCTGATTTCTGAAAAAGGATTATACTACGCCATGTGGCGGCAGCAGATCGGGGAAAGAAAAACCCTCAATCCGCAGGCATAAAACAAACAAAGCGCTGAAGATAACTTCAGCGCTTTGTTTTTATTGTAAAAATTCCTGGTTAAAATCTGTTTTTGAACGATTAAGAGTTTAAGAGGATAAGTTTAGTGAAGATGAATCATTCTGATTTTTTAAGCTGTACTCTTCTTAAAGCAAAGCTCAACTTCATATTCTTAATAACTTATTTCACCTTAATGGTTCAAAATATAAAATTTTAAACAAGTTTATCATTAAACTATTCTTTAGTTCTGACTGTTCTCTGCTCGATTCTTTTTTCAAATTTCTCGCCCTGGAATATTCTCTGGATCATAATTCCCGGAATGTGAATCTGGTTGGGATCAAGGGTTCCCACTTCTACCAGCTCTTCAACTTCAGCGATGGTAATTTTTGCAGCACCTGCCATCGGATGGTTGAAATTCCTTGCCGAACCTTTGAAGATCAGGTTTCCGGCATGATCGCCTTTCCATGCTTTTACAATTGAGAAATCTGCGTTGTAGGCATGTTCAAGGATATGAGGTTTTCCGTTAAAATCTTTCACCTCCTTCCCTTCTGCGATCTCTGTTCCGTAACCTGCAGGTGTATAAAAAGCAGGAATTCCCGCCTGTGCCGCTCTGCATTTTTCTGCTAAAGTTCCCTGTGGTGTCAGTTCTACTTCCAGCTCTCCAGACAGCATCTGTCTCTCAAATTCTGCATTTTCTCCTACATAGGAAGAGATCATTTTTTTGATCTGTCTTTTCTGAAGCAGCAGTCCTAATCCAAAATCGTCGACGCCTGCATTGTTTGAAATACATGTTACATCTTTCACATCGCTTTCTACCAAAGCATTTATTGAGTTTTCAGGAATACCGCACAGACCGAATCCGCCCAGCATTAAAGTCATTCCATCTTTAATTCCTTCGATGGCTTCCTTTGCATTTTTTACTCTTTTATCTATCATGAAATATTAGATTTTCTGTCCGTTAAATTTAATCATTTTTCTCATATCTACAGTACTCAGGAATTTATTTGAATTCTGATCTAACTTTTTGCGTATTTTGTTATCATAGTTGGGAACATCCTTCACAAGCAGAAAAGTTTTAAACGATTATCAATATTAAATGGAAAAAAATACATTCACTAAAGCCGGAGACCTTTTTTACGTGATCTGCAGAATCTGCATCGGACTGTTCTTTTTTATTACCGGATTGAATAAACTTTTCCATCCTGTTTTCCAGGGTTATATGCTTAAAACCATCAGCAGCTTAGGCTTTTCCAATCCTCAGTTTATGGCCGATTTTGTGGCTTTTAACGAAGCATTCTGGGGACTTCTTTTATTATTGGGGTTGCTGACGAGATTCAGCTCGCTGTCGTTAATTGTCATTATGCTTGTGGCTTTGGTCACTAAAGATCTGCATTCCATTCCTACCGAATTGGTTCCCATTGATCCTGCTGTAGGAACGCGCTCTATGGACGGTTTCACATGGCTTACGTACTTCTTTTTTCTGCCACAGGTTCTGTTTATTATGCTATTGGGAATGTTTTCTCTTTACGGATATAAAGCTTTCGGAATCGACCGATGGATACACTGGAGAAGGAAATAATCATTATTCATTTACAAAGATCATTCTACCTGATTTTCTGAAAAATTCCGTGATTTTACGGTGGTTTTCAGCTTGAAATTTCATTTATTTCTCATCAATTTGACTTATATTTGACATGATAAAATCAAAGGTTGGCTTATTTCAACCGGGATCATCACATCAACAAAATATTGAACGCAATTTGTATGAAAAAAATTTTCTCTGCTAATCCAGCAGTTTCTTCTCTGTGCCGTGTTTATTTCCGGAATATTTTAACTCAACACCCTATTTTAAAAGCTAAATCATTTAAACTATCATAAAAACATGAAAAAATTATTTACTTCAGCAGTTCTTGCCCTGTTTCTAAGCATCAGCATCAGCGCTCAGGAGAAGATCTATTTTGATGAAAACTGGGAAAAAACCACTCAGGATAAAATGGAATTTTACCGGGAAACTGAAACCAAAGGCAAGCTTACCCTGATTAAAGATTTCTATAAAAACGGAAAGCTTCAGATGGAAGGCCTTGCTTCGGATGCTACACCGGGCAGCGAAATTTATGACGGTAAAGTAACATGGTACAGCCCTGAAGGCAAAATCGTAAGCTCAGGTACCTATTCGGAGGGGAAACAGATAGGACCTTCACAGACTTATGATGATAAAGGAAGGCCTTTGGAGGATCTGGTTTATAAAGCAGACGGCACTTTTAAGGGAAAAATGTACACTTATAAAGATCCGGACGGCTATTCTCTTTTTAACAGCATCACGACTTATGAAAGCTCTGATTCTTTTAAAACCATCGCTTATGATGAAGACATCAAAGGGATCCGTTATGAAATTACTACAGACAGCAGCGGTAAGTATGAAACTAAATATTACGGTGATAAAGGAAAACATATTGGCACCAGTAATTCCGGCAGCGCGGATGAAACTATTCTGGTAGAATATTATTTTAACCCAATGAAGGTTTCCAAAATTGAAAAGTACAAGAGCGACGGAACTGTAAAGGAAGGAGTTACCTATTCAAAAAGTGGAAAAATCCTTCAGGAACAGAAAATGAGCAAAAAAGACGGCTATAAAACAACCTATGATGAAGCCGGAAAAAAATTAGGAAACCTAACCTATGTATATGACAAGGAATCGAATGTCTATACGCCTCAGGATGGTGAAGATTATCAGTACAACAGTGAACTTACCGGTTTTTCTACCATTGATATTTATAAAAACGGTTCTCCTATACTGAATAAATTTTTTGATGACAACGGAAAACTGTCTTCTGAAAATGTATTAAAAGATGGTTCAATACAGGAAATCAAATACTATTCCCCGGACGGAGGACTGAAAGGGACGTTAACCTATAAAGATGATCTGCCCTATAACGGAACGGTGTATGACGGCAATATGGGTGAGCAGCAATATAAAGACGGTATTCTGGTATATTCGAAATCATTTGGTGAAAACAAAAGAGTAAAATCAGAGAAAAAGCTGAATACCAAACAAACCGGGTACGATTCAACCATTTATGATGATAAAGGAAGTGTTGTCTATACCTACAGCCAGCCTTTGGAAGAAGCGGAAGGTTTTACAGCCCAGATTGTGCAGTATGTGAAAGGAAAGCCGGGAAATAAAGCTGTTGTAAAAGACGGTGTTCTTCAGAGCGGAAAAATCAAGTATAAAACCGAGTCTGGGTTAAAAGAAATAGAACGCAGCGGAAAATGGCTGCTATTGAAGTTTTATAATCCTGAAGGAAAGCTTGTTCAGGATTCAAAACTCCTTGCAGATGCTGAACCTCAGGATCCTTATACTGCTTTTAGCGCGACTTTACAGGAAGCTGATCTTCTGTATGATTTCTAAAATATTTTAAATTTCAATAAAAAACCGGCTGTTTGTAATGGTCGGTTTTGTTTTTTCTAAGATTTTAAACGGTTTATGTATGTGTGATTTTTTAAACACGAATTTCACAAATGTTTTTCACGAATGGCACAAAATCTTTGACATGATGGTGCTATTTGTGAAATTATTTGTGCTATTTGTGGTAAAAAGAAGATGTTCATTTGACGCAAAGAATGATTTATTATGCTGTAGATTGAAGCGAAGCAAAGAGGAAATCAATCTTCGATTGATTTGACGAAGCGAAGTGTCTGAGTGCATAAAAAAATCTGAGAAATCTGTGGAATCTGCGGGAAAATATTCAAGTAAAGAATGATTGAATATACCGAAATTTATCCTCAGCATTATTTTTTTCTGTTCTGTTGGATAATGAATTTGTTTTAAATTTTTATTGGTAAAAAGCATTAAAAACTAAACTAAAGTGTAAAGCTTATTTCAATTCATTTAGCTTTTTTTGCATTTAAAACTTAAACTGCTATGAATGAAGAATTTTGCTCAAACTGTCAACAAAATTTAAAACCTAAGAGAATAGACGGACGTTACATTCTCCATGAAATTGAACACGTTTTACATTTTGAAAGAGGTATTTTATATACGATAAGAGAATTACTGATAAAACCCGGAGAAAACATCAGGCATTTCATCAGTGAAAACAGAAGCAGGCTTGTGAAACCGGTGATATTTATTATTGTCACCTCACTGATTTATACGCTGATCAATCATTTTTTCCATATTGAAGCAGGCTATATAAAAATTGACGGTGGAAAAGATCAGCAACTCAATGCTATTAACAGCTGGGTTCAGGGGCATTACGGATATTCCAATATTATAATGGGTGGGTTTATTGCTTTCTGGTTAAAAATATTTTTCAGGAAGTATGATTACAATTTTTTTGAAATATTAATTCTGCTATGCTTTATTCTTGGAATGGAAATGCTGATGTTCTCGGCTTTTGCCATTTTGGAAGGAGTGACGAAATTTCATCTCATGCCGATTGCCGCCGTGATTGTGTTTGCCTATTTTTCCTGGGCTGTAGGGCAATTCTTTGATAAATCCAGAGCAGCCAGCTATTTTAAAGCCCTTGCTTCCTACGTATTGGGAATGATCACGTTTGGTATTTCGATCATGATTTTAGGAGCTTTAATGAACCTAATCGTACACCATTAAAAAGTAAAAGCGATGATTATTGTTATTTGTATTTTCCTGTTCCTGTTTATATTACATAAAAAAAGCAGGAAATAAATTTCCTGCTTTTTCACGATATTGTTAGAATCTTACTGTATTACCAGTTTTAAAGTAAATAATTTTCTGGTGTGAACTTTCACGAAATACACTCCTTTCGGAAGGTTTTCATTCACTAAAGAGAAGCGCTGGTTATTGATATTCTTTGATTCATACAGCAGTTGTCCTGATGCTGAAACAAGTTCAATCTTCTCAATCGGGTAATCACTCTTAATGAAGGTTGGTTCGCCCGGTTTTGTAGGATTAGGATATAAAACTACATTTTTCTCGGTACTTTTTGCTTCATCCGTTCCCAATGTTCCGGCTGTTACCTGGAACTGCTTTCTGTTGGATACTTCCGTATAGGAGTCATTCGTAAACATCACCATATAATAATTACCCGGAGTGGTAGGAAGTGCTGTTCCCTGAATTGTTTTTGTTCCCTGGGTAACCCCGTCAAAGTAAGTATAAGAAACAAAATTATCATCCGGTGTCTGAATGCTCTGAGGATAAATTCCCAGCCAGTCTTTGATAATTCCCGGAGAATCCGTCCATGAAGCTGTAATATTTTCACCTAATGTATACACCGGCTTGTTGATCCACAGTTCCGTTACAATATCCCCTACTTTAAAGAATACTTTATCTCCGATTCCTGTATATCCGTCTTCAAGCAGGTACTGGGCGTAGTAATATCCTTTCGGAAGCCCTGTGAAATTCAATGTTCCGGAAGGTGTTGTCACGTAGCTCCATTTGATAGAAGTATTCGTTCCCGGTGTCTGGCCCATTTTATAAATCCCGATCCAGTCTTTCACTAAATTCGGTCCGTTGCTGTAATTAATAACCACTGTTCCGCCTACCGGATACGTATCTGCGGTAGTCTGAAGCTGTACTTTCGGGCCTACATAAAAGCTTTTTCTGCCTGTAATTTCCGTGTAGCCTCCATTCGCAAAGAATCCTGCGAAATACTGACCTTTATTGGCTAAACCATTGGTGAAAACTGCTGTTCCTGCGGTCTGTCCGTTCGTATAAAGGAAGCCTTGGGAAGTGGTTGCAGCAGGTGTCTGTCCTTTTTTGTAAAGTCCTACCCAATCCTGCTGATTTCCCGGACCACCAGTGTAAGTAGCTGTTATAGGCTCATTCTGTGTGTATTCAGTTTTATCTAAAACAAATGTAGGATTTGAAACCACACTTCCTGACACTTCAAACTGTTTCACATCGCTCCAGTCGCTCCATTCCAGGTTTCTGTCTCTGTATCGGACTTTTACGTAATATATTCCGTTTGAAATTGAGTTTGCTGCGATTGTTGCTTTGGTAATATCAACCCCGGCATTTAAATCTTTTGTTCTGTCCGGAGTTCCGTTTCCGTCTTTTCCGAACCAGTTTTCATAGTCACGGTAGAATTCTTTTTCAACTACAGAGAAATCAGGAGCTTTACTGATCATGAACTGTGTCGTGTTCAGAAGTTCGCCGTTGGATGATGCAAAGGCGCTTCCGTTCAGTGTAAGCGGCAGCGTTACCGGAGCTGTGAAAGTATTGCTTACACTCGGTTTCGAAGGCTTCGGCTGGTTTTTATATCGGTGGAAAGTATCTACAAGTTCATTGTATTTTCTGTTATAAACTCCCCCTATTGAATAGGATTCGATATCTACTTTTCCATTTTGTGTATCTACCTCTACGATCTGGTAAGTCCAGTCCGTCAGTGTTTTCTGTACATCATCAAAATCCTGCTCATTAGACATTCCCCAATACTGGTCCCATGCTGTACCTCCGGAAATAATCTGGTAATTCGGGGTATTTTTCAGCTGTCCTCTGTGGTATAAATGGTGGTGGGCTCCCACATGCATTAAATATTTATTGGAAGTCGTCAGTAAAGGAACCGCATTATTTCGTACCCATGTAGAAATATCTCCCACATACTGCTCTGCCTGGTAAGGCCTGTGGCTTAAAGAAATGATCCAGTCAACCGTAGGGTCATTATTTGCCTCAGTCAAAACCTGGGAAAGCCACGTCTGCTGGGCTGTTCCTGTATGTTCAGAGCTTAAACTTACAAACAGAACGTTTCCTGCCTGCTGGGCATAATAGTTTTCGTTTCCTGAAAAAATATTTTTGTATCCTATTTCATCAATATAGAAGTGGGCATAATAAGAATTCATCCCAAGGCTTCCATACGTCTCATGATTTCCTACCGTGGTCTGGATAGGAAGGTAAGGTGATAACTTGATGTTCTTTTTAAAGTGAACATTTTCATAATGATCCAAAGTTCCCACGTCTACCTGGTCTCCCACCATAAAAGTAAGGGCAATATTATCAGAAGGATCAGAATTGGCTCCGAATTTCTGTTTTAGTTTTTTGTAAGCATTCAAAGTCAGAGAATCATATCTAGGTTCCGCTTTGATCTGGTTGTCTCCCATGATCAGGAAACGTATTTTTCCATCTGCTGTTACTGGCTGTCCCGGTAATGGAAGTGTTCTGAAGTTGTAGACTGCCGATTCCGTAGTTCCGGTCTTTACCTTATAATAGTATTTTGTATTCGGCTGCAGGCCTGCAATTTTTGCAGTGTGGTAATAATAGTTGTTGTTATAACCTGTATCAGAGAAAATGTTTGTTGTTCCGGTAACCGTTACATTCAAATTGGCTGCAGAGGTTCCGTAGATTACTGTAGTTTCGTTATTGGAGGCTGTTTTCCAGTTGACGATCATTGAATTCGGCGTCGGATTCTGCAGATAAGGAAACAGGGTCTGCCCGAATGCCATCTGGACGGCAAAACAGAAAAAGAAGAAATAATGTTTCATAAAATTTTTACTTTTGTATAGATTTATTTTAATTTGTAAATCAGATCATTAAAAAAATTCTGAACTGATTTTTTAATTTCCGGCAAAAGTAGAATTCCTATATAAACTGTTCCTGATGGGAATTTAAAAGAACCGTTAATTTTACGGCCTGTTTTGGGTGAAAAAATTATTGTTTTTAGCACATTAATTATTTGGCAGAATCAAAAACTATTTTGTATCTTTGCGACCTGTTATTCAACCTCTGACGAAGAACGTGTAAGTTGCTTAGCTTTAACATTTTATTTTATTAAAAATGGATTTATTAAAGTACGTACAAGATCAGTACATTACTAAAAAAGATTTCCCTGAATTCAAAGCAGGAGACACAATTACTGTGTATTACGAAATTAAAGAAGGACAGAAGACAAGAACTCAGTTCTTCAAAGGTACCGTTATCCAATTAAGAGGTACTGGCGCTACAAAAACATTCACGATCAGAAAAATGAGCGGTGATGTAGGTGTAGAAAGAGTATTCCCTATCAACATGCCTGCACTTCAGAAAATTGAAGTTGACAGAAGAGGTAGAGTTAGAAGATCTAGAATCTATTACTTCAGAGACCTTAGAGGTAAGAAAGCTAGAATCAAAGATGCTGCTTACAAGAAAAAGTAATTCAGACAACAATACATACAAAAAGAGGCTATCTAATTCAGATAGTCTCTTTTTATTTGGGAGCTTCGAGAGCCTCAGCTCCCGATTACAGTTTTAATTTCAAGAAAAGTTACTCTTTATATTTGTTCTTTTGTCTTAAAATCACAGATCAACGTAGTCAAACAAAATGAACCAAACTTCAAGACTGGAATCTTTGTATTTCGAAAATAAGTGAAACGCCTTTGTTTATCTTAATCTAAAGCAATTAAAATCAGTTCTTAGTCTTTCCTTGTGTTTAATTATCGCAAGGCTAGACAAAGATTTTTTAATTAAGATAAACAAAGGCATTTCATTTAAAAAAGTAAAACAAAAAAAATACACTTAATTATCAACAAATTAAGATTAATATAATACACAAATATCTATTTAATAAAATCATATAAGGATGTGAAAAATTTCGGATAGACTTCAATATGAGGAAGGTGGCCTACGTTTTCGAGTTCAACTAATTTTGAGCCGGGAATTTCACGCTGGGTCTTTTTGCCCAGTTCCTGATACTGCCCCATTTTAGGCTGAAGTTCTTTGGGAGCTCTGTCCTTTCCTATGGCAGTTCTGTCCCTGGTACCGATGATAAGCAGCGTTGGTGTTTTGATATTTTTAAATTCGTAGCAGACAGGCTGGTTATAGATCATATCTGTGGTTAAAGCAGCATCCCATGCTACCTTCGGATAATCTTTATGAAGCGTCCATCCTGCAATGAGATCCAGCCACGGCTGATATTCTTCTTTCCACTTGTTGTCGTAGTAAAATTTAAGCTGATAGTTTTTATACGTTTCCGCAGTATTTTTCAGCTCCGACTGGTACGCCTTATCAATGGTCTGATAGGTTGCAAAGGCTTTATAATCTTCGAGCCCGATTGGGTTTTCCAGGATCAGCCTCTGAACTTTTTCGGGATAAAGAAGGGTAAATCTTGTGGCTACCATTCCACCCATAGAATGTCCAAGCACTATTGTTTTATCAATCTGAAGTTGATCTAAAATCGCTTTTGTATTTTCAGCCAGCTGCGAAAAAGAAAACTGGTAGCTTTGGGGTTTGGAAGATTTTCCAAATCCGATCTGATCCGGAATGATCACTCTGAACCCTTTTTCCGAAAGGTCTTTTGCCGTCTTTTCCCAATAGGCTCCGTTAAAATTCTTTCCATGGAGAAGCATGATCGTTTTTCCGTTTGGCTTTTGGGGTTTTACATCCATATAAGCCATTTTAAGATCGTTATGCTGAGATTTAAGATCCAGATAATGAACTTCATATGGATATTGATAATCGGACAGCATGGCATCCAGTGGTTTTATCTGCGAAAATAAGAAGGTGGGTACTGCAGCCAGCATGGTTACAGCCACTGCCTTTCTGAAATAGGTCATGAGCGGTTTGTTTTAGATATTAAAATTAGCATAGTTCGGAATAGGACATTTCTTATAATTTTGTCAGGAAGCCTGAAGCTGGAAAAGGGAAGTTATTGAAGTCCAAAGATGGAAACATTCCCTGGCTTTATTAATTTTTAAACTCTTCCAATCATTTAATCTTACCTGTTAACCCGAACTCAGGTTAAAATTAAAAAAACCGCTCCAAAAGGAACGGTTTTTAACACTATTTAATTGTTTTTTTAAGCTACTTCAACTGTTTTCAATTCTTTTTTTGCAGGTAAATTCATCAGAACAATTGCAAAAAGGATGAGGATAATTCCTACCCACTGTACGAGTAAAACTTTTTCACCCAGCAGAACAAACGCCATCGTTACTGAAACCGGCAGCTCCAATGATGAAACAATGCTTCCCAGTCCCAATCCTGCATTCGGGAAACCGATATTGAACAAAATAGGAGGAACAATGGTTCCAAATAAAGCCAGAATAAACCCGTACGTCCAGAATATTGAGTAATTGAACGCGTGAATATGCTCTGTATTTTCTGTAAAATTTAAATATAATGATCTTAATCCGTCCGAATACATCGGCCCGATCTGGGCAAAAAACAGGAAGCCAAACACAACCACTGCCCCTCCGCAAAGCATAATAATACTTTTTCTGAATACGGGAAGATGGGTTGCCAGTGTATTGGATGTGAACATGGTCATCGTATAGGAAGCGGCGGCCATCATCCCCCAGAATACCCCGTGCCAGTCGAGTTCGATATCCATATTGATCAGGTTGGTAGCCAGTATCGTTCCTGCAAGAACAATAATTACTGAAACTACTTTTCTTGCATTAGGCAGCTTCTTTGCAATGATGCTTTCCACCACCACACTGAACCAAACAGACTGCATCAGCAGTACGATTGCTATGGAAACATTGATATACTGAACGGCAATATAATAGAACAGACTGGTACACCCTAAAGATGTTCCGGCAAGCAGCAGCATTCTCACTTCTTTAGAACTTGGCGATGAAAGTTTCTGCTTTGAGGTGATGGTCTGGATAAAATTCAGGATTAAAAGTCCAACAATTCCCAGCAGAAACTGTGAAGTGGTCACTTCAGATGTCGTAAAGCCATCATGATAAGCCATTTTTACAAATGTAGCCAGCATTCCGTATATACTTGCCCCGATTCCTACGAATAAAACTCCCTTGAGTATATTTTTCTTCTTCATAATTTTTTTAACAGCCTGCAAAGTTACAACATAATAATGAAAGTACCCTGAGACGTCAGGATGATAGATAAATAAAATCGCCGCAAGCTTTGCTTGCGGCGATTTTTAAAATTGATTGTGTAAGTAAGACAAAAGGATGGAGGATGGAAGTTAGTTTTATACTATATACTAATCACCACTTTTAAATTTATTGAAGGAGTTAAAAATTAATAAAGCCAACCTGCATTTCTTTCTTTGGACTTCAATAACTTCCCTCTTCCGGCTTCCTTACCTATTTATAAATCTTAATTATTTTTTAACGATTACTTTAGCTGTAGATTCGAAACCAAGGCCTTTTACCTTTACCATATAGGTTCCGTTCACTAAATTATTCGTAGAAACTGCTTTTTTGGAATCCGGTGAAATCTTATCTTCCGAAGAAACCAGTTTTCCGGACATATCATAAATCTCCAGGCTTACTTTTCCAATCGTAGTGCCTGGGAAGTTAATATAAAACTCGTCCTTAGCAGGGTTTGGATAGATGGAAATTTTATTTTTAGCAGCCTGAACTTCTTCTGTTGACAATGCTGCACATGCCTCAGGAAGAGTAAAGCTTTCCGTCTGGTCGTTGATATTCTGCTTATTTCCAGCCGTAGCTCCTGTTCCTAAACCTCTTTTTGCAAAGACTCTCCAGATCATACATTTATCCACTCCGGCAGTTGTTGCCATTTCAGCCTGAAGTATAGCATCTCTGCCATCAATAAAAGTAGGATTACATGCCTGAAGCTTTAATGCGTCTGTTACCAGCTGAAGTACTCTTGCGCTTCCACTTGTGGCATTGGCTGTTACCTCGGATGCATAACCGTATTTTTCAACATACTTCCAGTGAAGATCCCATAGCATGGTTGCCCAGATAAATCCGATAGAGTGAACATCCGGAACAAGAACCCCATTTTGATTGGCATACTCCATTCCGTTGGTATCTCCGTAAGTAAAGCCATTGATGGCAAAATCAGGAGAATATTTCGCAGGTCTGATACCACCTCCGGTTGTTGCCTGACCGATAGGATAAGTTCCCATTCCTCTTGGTACGGAAGCATTGTCGCCAGGTCTGTTCGTTACCATCAAGGCAAAGAAATCGGACCAGCCTTCTCCCATCTGCTCTCTGTCCGCATTTGAGTTTAAACAATTATATCCAGTACCTGTCATTCTGTTAGAGATTCCGTGACCGTACTCGTGGGTAACGATTCCGTTATCGAAACTTCCGTCATACTTGGCATCCACTCTTAAATCAACGTTAACTGTAGTACTTGCCGCCAGTTTTGCTTTAATATACTCTCCTTCAGCATTTGTAACCAGGATAGACGGTATTGTAACAGTAGCATCTGTCCCTCCCATATTAATTAAGGTAGAACCATTGGCAGTATTGTTATAGATAATAGTTCCAATAGCCCCTGCATTCTGAGTATTTTTCACTTTTACTGAAAATCCGCAAACGCCTCCTCTTTCTACCAGACCTATTTTTCCGGCTAATTCTCCGGCAGGCAATGCTGCACATCCGTCAATAACGCTGGCAAGCTTTATATCTCCGGTGATTCCTACATCATTAAGAGGAGTCCCAAACTGGGCAACACCAGCATTTACAATACGGCCAACAGCATCGGAAGGCGCGTTGTAAAACAGTTTACGGTTTGATCCCAACCACAGATACATCTGCATTACAGGGTTGTAGTTATCAGGATAAGAGGCAAAATTGGCATTGTTGAAGCCTCCGCCATCCTGAGATTGGGCAAAAACCTCATCATCATCAAGGCCTCCGTTTCCAAAGTTATTGCTCTGGAAGTTTCTTATAGATTCGGTAAACCCGAACTTATAGAAAATATCATGTACTTTATTGCTTATATAAAACAAATTCGTGGTAGCAGCAGACAGATTAGCAGAAGCTAAAGCCGTTGAGCTGTACGGGAAATCAAAGTTTCTTGCTGCCCCGCCATCCGGAGAAATCCCGAATGTGTCCTCATCATCATCTTTATCATCATAAGCATATACGTTGTTTCCTCTTGTGGTTGTATAATGGTTAGTTACATTAGAATGCCATCCTTCCGGTGAAGACGTAATAAGCCATGGATTGTTTACAATAGCTCTTGTTCCAAACGTAGGAGATTCTACGGGTAATGGGAAAACGTTGTAGGAAGCATTATCCGGTGCTAAAGTCACCAAATTACTGTTACTTGCAGGGTAAGCCGTTTCTATCTGAGGCAGGGAAGCCATTGTATTTTCACCGTGAGCAAATGCTTCATCATGGAAATTACATGAAAGGTTCAGATCAAGCTTACTTAGAATTTTCCCGGTATGGGCATCAACCAGAATATTCCAGTGGTTTGATGTTTTAGGTACATGTACCAGATACTCATAGGCCAGTCGCAGGTTTTGAGTTTCATCTGCTGTGTACATCAGCCTTTGTTTGGCTGCTGTCAGTTTATTAGGTCCTTTTTCGAAAAAGTTCATGATCGGAAGTCTGGAAACCTCCTCATTCCCTAAATCTTCAGCAATTCTCTGCAATGCTGCTTCTTTTGTAATTCCTACCGTAGCAGAAGTAGATCCGTTA
This sequence comes from Chryseobacterium endalhagicum, assembly GCF_016745235.1. GTDB lineage: Bacteria > Bacteroidota > Bacteroidia > Flavobacteriales > Weeksellaceae > Chryseobacterium > Chryseobacterium endalhagicum. The sequence continues at coordinate 567,356 of NZ_JAELVM010000003.1, forward strand.
TAATCTTTTAAAAAGTTATCTGAATAATAAACAACTTTATTATCCTTAATTAACACGGTTCCTGCAGTACCATACACCGGCATTCCGTTATAGGTCTGATGGAACTTTACAACTTCTCCGCTCATTGACTTTGAAGGGTCAACATTATCAATGACGAAATTGGTAAGATCGTTCTTCTTATATTCTCTGGTTTTGTTTTGAGAAATATAATCTTTAATCAGCTTATTGTTATCCTGAGAAAATAAACTAATAGGAAATGCTGTGAATACAGCAAACAAAAGAGGTAGAGTTATCTTTTTCATTTTTACTATTAAACGGGCAAATCTACAAATAATTCACATTTAAAATATTGAAAAATAAAATTATTTTAAAAAATAAAAGCAATTGGTAGAAAATTATAATAAAACACCTTAATTATTACTTTATCAATGGAGTGTTTTTTGGGGATGCGGGTTTGAGTTGGAGTGTTTTAGAGTTGGATCGTTTTTGGGTTTCAGGTTGCAGAATTTTGAGATTGAAGATTGTAAATGCAGAAATATTGAATGAACGGCAAATATCTGGTGGCTGAGGCTCCCGAAGCCACCAGTAGTACTATCCAGCCAATAAAAAAGCCGCTCAGGTAAATGAGCGACTTCTATAATCAATGGGTCCGTCCGGCTTATTTTTTAATTATTTTTTCTGAATAGATTTCGTTCTTATCATTGATAACATTCACGATATAAACCCCTTCTTTTCTGGAGCTGATATCAATATCTATTTCTTTTTGATTGCGTAATACTTTATTGTACACTGCATTTCCGTTCAGATCTCTGATTTCCAGCCGTCCTGATTCAAGGTTGTTTTTCAGAATTACTTTAAACAATCCGTTGGTAGGATTGGATGTCAGGGTAAACATTTTTTCTTTTGGCTGGGCACTTCTCAGTACAGGACATTTCATATTAATATCATAATCAAAATAAGGATAATTATTCCAGCTGTAAGCAATCTTATATTCTCCGTTCTGAAGATATACCATACTTATTCTGAACTTCTGCAGGCCTGTAGCTCCGTTACTTGCCGGATAATTAAAATCCGACGGCTGAAAAAAATAATTGTAGAAATTCCCGGGACCAAAGGAAGGATTAAATGTTACCGGGTATACAGTTCCATCCTCTAAACCTATGAGCTCCAGTCTCATATTGACCAAAGTAGCTCCGGCAGGAAGGTTATAATATCCCCCAATACCGGACGTACTTTCTATACATTCTCCCGGTTCATATCTGAAATCTATAGTCGCTAAATTACCTGAATTACAAATATTGGTGGCCAGCTCCTTCCAGTAATCCACTTCAGTATGTCCTATAAAAAAGCCATTGGGTCTGTTATAATACAGTCTTGGCAAAACACCATTATCAGGATCCGAGGTATTGGTTTCCAATGGTCCGGTATATAAGCCACCTGCACTGGAAATAGATGCTGCAGCGTTTAATGCCTGAGTATTTGTATTGGCATGAATCATTGTAAACTGGGCTTGTCTGCCAACTTTAAGCTTCACTACAGTATCAAATGCCGCAGGATCATTAAAAGCTGTATTATTGTAATTAACAAGATAGGAGTCGTGAGGAGTTCCTGAATTCCTTTCTGCATCAGTAAACACAACAATCTTCAGAGGCTGGGCAATGTTTAAAGTATTCTGGATGCTTACAATATCTCCGTTAAAAACTCCACTGAAAGCATTTTCCATCAGCTCCAGGGACTCACGAAAATAATCTCCAAAATCCAGACGTCTTTTAAAATTTGTTGCTGTGAAACCATCATTGGTAAAATCACTTTCAATATAAATTAAAGCTTTATTTACTCCGGCCGGGTTACCGTATATTCCGGCACCGTATTGTACAACTGCTACTCTATTTTCAGGATTACAGGCTAAAAGCTGCTCTATCAGTTTAACTGCGCCGCGTTTCATGTGAACATAGCTGTCATTAGTAGTAGATCCTCCGTTATCGAGCATAATGATGTAATCTGAGGATTGCTGGGCATTAAGATTACCCAATGACATGATCAATGCCACAAAGAAAAATAAGAATGTTTTTTTCATGGTTACTATTTTAAATTTAGTCGGCTAAAAATAATATTTTTTCCCAATTTGATGAAATATTTCAACCATAATTAAAATAAATTAAAAAATACATCCAAAACATCCATTATTTCAATGTTAAACGTTTTTTATCTATTATATGAAAACAAAAAAAGCCGCTCAAATAAATGAGCGGCTCTGTATGATCAATGGTTCAAAGATTATTTACCTTCTTCCATTTTTCTTTTCAATTCTGCTAATGCATCGATATCTCCAAGAGTTGATCTTTCTTCGTTGTTTGAAGAAGAAGATACATTTCTAGAAGAGATGTCCTTCATATTTTTCTTCTCCTCGTCTCTGAAAATTCCAGTGTGAGAAACAACTACTCTTTTGAATTCTTTGTTGAATTCGATCACTTTGAACTGAGCATCTTCACCTTTCTTGATTTTAGATCCATCTTCTTTCTCTAATAATCTTGATGGGCAGAAAGCTTCTACTTCTACGTCTTCGAACTGTACAGAAGCTCCTTTATCGTGAACCTCTACAGCTTTACCAGCGTGGATAGTACCTTCAGCATACTTAGTTTCGAATTTATCCCAAGGGTTTTCAGTCAATTGCTTGTGACCTAGAGATAATCTTCTAGCCTGGATGTCTAATTCAAGAACGATAACATTAAGTTTATCACCTACTGCACAGAACTCAGATGGGTGCTTGATTTTCTTAGTCCAAGAAAGATCAGAGATGTAGATTAATCCGTCGATACCTTCTTCTAACTCTACGAATACACCAAAGTTAGTGAAGTTTCTTACAGTTCCTACATGCTGAGATCCTACCGGATACTTAGCTTCGATGTTCTCCCATGGATCTTTAGATAACTGCTTGATACCAAGAGAAATTTTTCTCTCTTCTCTGTCTAGTGTTAATACTTCAGCTTCTACTTCATCACCTACCTTCACGAAGTCTCCTGCAGATCTTAAGTGAGTAGACCAAGACATTTCAGAAACGTGGATCAATCCTTCTACACCTGGAGCGATTTCTACGAATGCACCATAGTCAGCAAGAACTACTACTTTTCCTTTTACTTTGTCTCCTACTTTCATGTCAGCAGAAAGAGCATCCCAAGGATGAGCTTCTAGCTGCTTCATACCTAACTGGATTCTTGTTTTCTCATCATCGAAATCAAGGATTACAACTTTCACAGTCTGTCCGTCCTCAAGGATTTCAGATGGGTGGTTCACTCTAGACCAAGAAAGGTCTGTAATGTGGATCAATCCATCTACACCTCCTAAGTCAATGAATACACCGTAAGAAGTAATATTCTTAACAGTACCTTCAAGAACCTGACCTTTTTCAAGCTGCGCGATGATTTCTTTTTTCTGACCTTCGATATCTGCTTCGATCAATGCTTTGTGAGATACTACTACGTTTTTGAACTCTGGGTTGATTTTCACAACTTTGAACTCCATAGTTTTACCTACGAACTGATCGTAATCTTTAATTGGCTTAACATCAATCTGAGAACCTGGTAAGAATGCTTCGATTCCGTGTACGTCAACGATCATACCTCCTTTAGTTCTAGACTTAACAAAACCGTTAACGATTTCTCCAGTTTCGTGAAGTTCGTTTACTCTATCCCAAGCTTTAAGCGTTCTTGCTTTTCTGTGAGATAACTGTAATTGTCCGGTTTTGTCTTCTCTTCTGTCTACCATTACTTCCACATCGTCTCCTACTTTAAGACCTGGGTTGTAACGGAATTCGTTAAGAGAAATAACACCTTCAGATTTGAAATCGATGTCTACGATAGCTTCTTTATCCGTCAATCTTACAACTTTACCAACGATAACGTCGTTATCATTTAAGCTGCTTAGAGATCCGTTATAGATTTCTTCTAAATCGCTTTTCTCTTTTCTTGCATCTGCATCAAGACCTGATTCGAATGAATCCCAATCAAATTGTTCTGGTGCTACGTTTTGGTTTAATAAAACCTCTGCTGAATTTGTCTCTTTTGACATTTTCTAATAAAATTTGTATTCCTTCTTTTTTAACGGTTTGATAAATGCGGATTAAAAAATACGGAAGTAATTAATTATAAGTAATTTACTCTTCAAACCTTTTCGCCCCAAAAGTGGGTGCAAAGATAAGGATTTTATTTTATATTACCAATGGATTACGCTGTCTTTCTTATTAGAAATCAAGCACAAACTTTAGGGTTCATGTAATGCATCCGTTCCATGAAGTGTTTTAATAAAAGAACCTGTACCATTCACAAATACACCAGCCATGCAAAAAACACTTCTTCTGTTTTTAATCAGCTTATTTTCATATAGTATGAACACGGTAAAAGCCTGTACCATATTTTCCTGCTCCAGAGGTGGAGAAACCTTCGTTGCTGCCAATGAAGATGATATGACGCCTTTTACCAGAATCTGGTATAACCCAGCCTCTAAAGACCGTTACGGCTCTGTCAGCTTCGGGGCTCCGGATATGCAGGCCGCCGCAGCAATGAATGAATACGGACTGTTCTATGATTTTGCAGCAGCCAACTACGACCTGAGTAAACTGACCCTGAAAAATCCCTATAAAGGAGATCTGATGTGGGAAATATTAGGAAAATGCAAAACCGTAAAAGAAGCCATGGTCCTTCTGAAAAAATATGACTTTGCTATATCTGCCAAAGCTTTATTAGCCGACAAGGAAGGAAACTCTATCGTGATCACTCCCGGAGGTATCACAGAAAAGACAGGCGATTTTCAGGTGAATTCCAACTGCAATATGATCAATGGAAAACTGTCATGCAGAAGGCCGGACATCGCCAATGAAATGCTTGCCACTTCCAAGGAAAACAATATTGGGTTTCTGAAAACTATTTTAGACAAGACCCATCAGGAAGGAGAACTGAACACTTTATATTCTACCATCTGCGATCTTAAAAAAGGAATTATCTATGTGTATCTTTTTCACGATTACAATACCGTTTATAAGATTGATTTAAAATCTGAACTGAAAAAAGGATATCACATAGAAAATCTGGCTGATCATTTCCCTGCTTCATTTGCTTATGAAAGCTTCTCCAAAAATCATGCTTTATACCTTAAAGAATCTATTTTCAAGGAAATGCTGGAGAAAGGGACAGAAACCACCATTGACCGTTATATTGCAGAAAGTAAAAAATCAGATCCAAAAAATAAAAATCTGGATCCCGCCTTACTGGAAGCTGCTTTACAGCTTATCAAATATTCATGGAACGAACATCATAATGGTGCCATGTGGGATTATTGGTTCAGTAAACCCACCGGATACGACTACAAACCGTACAAAGATTCCCGCCTGAATTCCGCTGAAAAACTGTTAACATACCTCAGCATCAAAGAAGAAAAAGATCTCAAACTCCGCAATTTCATGTACGAAATGACCGGCTTCATCAATTTCACCCAGGGAAATACCGCTGCCGCTAAAGAATTCTACGAAAAAGCCATTGCCAACCCTGATGAAACATATCCGGTTACTTTACTGCGCGGGAAAGAAATGCTGGGCAGGCTGAAGTTGTGATGTGGCTTGTGAATAGTGTATTTTGCTTTGCCAGTCAATGGTGAATTTTTTAAGGGCAGGTTTAGATATTTGAGACGGTATTACTGGTGGCTTCGGGAGCCTCAGCCGCCAGATAGTTGCCGTTTATTCAATATTTCTGAATTCACAGCCTAAAACGCTCCCACCCAAAAACTCAAAACGCTCCAACCCTCCTACTCTCATTATTCACATCCCGTATCCCCGAAACCCAAAAACTCTCAAACTCTCAAACTCTCAAACTCTCATACTCTCCAACCCTCCTACTCACACACTCGCAACCCGCATCACAAACTCTCCACCCAAATTCACTACCTTTGCAGCATGGAACTACAATCAATTTATCAAAAGCTGCAGATTCAGGACATGAATCAGATGCAAAAATCTGCTTATAAAACTACTGAAAACAACACGGATGTTGTCTTGCTTTCGCCTACAGGTTCAGGAAAAACACTCGCTTTTTTATTCCCTGTTCTCCGAAATCTTAAAAAGGATGTTTCCGGAATTCAGGCATTGATTTTAGTTCCGGCGAGAGAATTAGCATTGCAGATTGAGCAGGTTTTCAAATCTATGGGAACAGATTTTAAGGTTTCCGTATGTTATGGCGGTCATGATAAAAAGATTGAAGTCAATAATCTGATTGAAGCTCCGGCGGTTCTGATCGGAACTCCGGGAAGAGTGGTTTATCATTTAAGAAATAACAATTTTGATCCTAAAACGATTAAAACATTGGTTCTGGATGAATTTGATAAAGCCCTGGAATTAGGCTTTCATGAAGATATGGAATTTATTTCCAATGCTCTGAAGGGTCTTTCGCAAAGAATTCTGACCTCAGCCACAGCAATGGACGAGATTCCGAAGTTTACAGGCTTAAAAAATGAAAAGATCATTGACTTTTTAAAATTAAGTGAAGTAAAGCCGGATATCCAACTGAGAAAAGTTATGACCATTTCTGAGGAAAAACTGGACACACTGTTTAACCTAATCTGCAAAATAGGAAACAAAAGAACGCTGATCTTCTGTAACCACCGTGAGGCTGTAGACCGTATTTCTGATCTTCTGGCTGAAAAAGGAATCGACCGGGAGACTTTCCACGGCGGTATGGAACAGGACGAAAGAGAACGCGCTCTTTTGAAATTCAGAAATGATTCTGCAAGGATTCTGATCACCACAGATCTGGCTTCCCGCGGCCTGGATGTTCCTGAGGTGGAATCCATTGTTCATTATCAACTTCCCCCTAAAGAAGATGCTTTCATCCACAGAAACGGCCGTACCGCAAGAATGAATGCCAAAGGTTTCGCCTACCTGATCATGACTGCAGACGAAAATTTCCCGTTCATTAAAAGTAATACACCGGAAGAAAGTGTGGAAGGCTTCAATAAAGTTCCTGAAAAAACACCTTTCCAGACCATTTACATCAGTGCCGGAAAAAAGGATAAAGTAAATAAAGTGGATATTGTAGGCTACCTGATTAAAAAGGGAGAACTTCAGAAAGAGGATATCGGCGTTATTGAAGTGAAAGATACCACTTCTTACGTTGCTGTATCAAGAAATAAAGTAGCTTCTGTTTTGAGAAAATTAAGTACAGAAAAACTGAAAGGTAAAAAAGTAAAAATGGAAGTAGCTTATTAAGACTAAGGTTAAGACTTTATCATATTCAGCCTTAACCTTAACCTTAACCTTAACCTTAACCTTAACCTTAACCTTAACCTTAACCCTACTTCACTCCCCTCACCTTTGTCGGTAAAGTATACACAGATTTTGAAGCGGTGATGAATAAAACCTCATTATTTTCGCCTCCGAATGTGACGTTGGACGTCCAATCTTCTTCAATAGGAATATGGTAGATTTTCTTTCCATGGCGGTTGAAAACATGAACCCCTTTTCCGGTCAGATAAAGATTTCCGTGTTTATCCAGCGTCATTCCGTCTGAACCCATTTCGCAGAATAATTTTCTTTCCGATAATTTTCCATCGCCAAGGATATCATACACATAGGTTTTTCCGGCGTCAATATCTGAAATATATAGCTTTTTAAAGGTTTCGCTTCCTACGATCCCGTTGGGCTGTACAAAAGTTTCCAGCTTAATGGTTTTCCCTTCTTTTGTTCTGTAATAAAGGCTTTTGTGAGCAATTTCCTGCTTAAAATCAACCCAGTAATCCCTTTTGTATAAAGGATCTGTAAAATACATGCCGCCGGAAGAATCATTCCAGACATCATTAGGTCCGTTCAGTCTTTTACCTTCGAAACCTTTCAGGATCACTTGCACTTTTTTGTCTTTGGAAATTTTCCAGATCTCGCCCTGATCATCAGAACAGGTGATGAGATTTCCATCCCTGTCGAAATGAGTCCCGTTGGCACGACCTGTTTTTCCTAAAAATTCCGTGATGGTATTGGATTTCCAGTCCCAGTAGTAGATCTTATCATTGGGCTGGTCTGTGAAATAAACGTTTCCCTGCTGATCCGAAGACGGTCCTTCTGTGAAACTGAACTGATCTGAAACCTTCTCCGGCTGTACATCTCCATAAAACATTTTGCTGTAATTTACTGATTGACAGTTTAGCAATGCGAAAACCAAACCAACCATGCTTATTTTACCGATCTTTTTCATTCTTCATTTCTTTAAAGCACGCAAGTTACAATATCGCGGGTAAGATCCCAATATATTCACCCAATTTGATACAATAAAAATCAAAACATAAAATGTCTCAATTGTCCTATTTTGGAAGCAGATGGTATTAGTTAAAAAAATGGATTATCCGGACCTTTGCTGTGGTAAGATCAACACTTCTTTTCCCTCTTTAAAACTGACTGAAAAACAGCTTGATCCAGCCTCAAAATATCACCTTAATACTTTTTAACTTAACAAAAGTACCGCAATGAGTGCAGAATCAAGCAGTGACAAATTCATAGAAACGGAAAATGACACGTTCAGGAATTCAGTGGGAACCATGGATGAAACCGGAAAGAGAAAATGGGTCTTTCCCCGGAAACCTAAAGGAAAATACACCAACTACAGGAATTACACCAGTTACATCATGCTGGCTATATTTTTCGGACTGCCATTTTTGAAAATTAATGGAAATCCCTTCCTTCTGATTAATGTGATCGACAGAAGATTCTTCATTATTGGCCAGCCTTTTTACTTACAGGATTTCTTTATTCTGGCTTTGGGAGCGGTAACTTCCGTGATCTTCGTCATGCTGTTTACCGTGGTTTTCGGAAGAATATTCTGCGGATGGCTGTGTCCGCAGACGCTTTTTATGGAAATGGTATTCCGTAAGATTGAATACTGGATCGAAGGCGACAGAAATAAACAGATGAAACTCGACAGACAGGAATGGGATGCGGAGAAAATCAGAAAAAGACTTTTGAAATGGTCTGCTTTTGCATTCATTTCTCTGGTTATCGCCCATTTTATGTTCATGTACATTGTGGGATATGAAGAGGTTTTCCGGATCATGAGTGAAGGCCCTGCCCATCATTCCCTGAAATTCCTTGTGATGATCTTTTTCACCATGACATTTTATTTTGTTTTTGCGTGGCTGCGTGAGCAGGTTTGTACGCTGGTATGTCCGTACGGAAGGCTTCAGGGCGTACTGATCGACAAACAGACCATCAATGTTTATTATGACTTTAAAAGAGGAGAAGGCCGTTCAAAATGGAGAAACAATGAAGACCGGAAAGCCGCTGGAAAAGGCGACTGCATCGACTGCCATCAGTGCGTAGTGGTCTGCCCTACCGGTATTGATATCAGACATGGACAGCAGCTGGAATGCGTCAACTGTACAGCGTGTATTGATGCCTGCGACGAGGTGATGGAAAAAGTGGGCCTTCCAAAAGGATTGATCCGTTATGCTACAGAAGCGGAAATTGAAAATCAGGCTGCTTTTAAGTTCACCTCAAGAATGAAGGCTACAACGGTATTTCTGGCTCTTCTCATCGGATTTTTAGGATTCTTAATGTATGACCGCGGATCTATGGAAGCCAAATTCATTAAGCCGGCAGGCTCCACCTTCTTCATTAAAGACGGTAAGATCACGAATACTTTTATCTACACTCTTTTAAATAAATCCAACGAGAAAAAAATCCTGACCATTAAGGTAATGACTCCCGCGCATGCAGAAATTACCTACTTCGGTCCGAAAAAGATTACATTAAAGGGTGATGAAATCCTGAAAGGGAACATCAACATCACTTTCCCGGAGGAAGAAATTAAATTTTCCAAGCAGAATATGGTAATCGGCGTTTTTGATGAAAAAGGCGAAATGCTGGATTCATTTGAAACTACGTTTGAAGGACCGTTTAAGCTTTTGCTGTGATGCGGAGGTTACGGGATGCGGGTTACGGGGTTCGGGATTGGAGACATTACAGACTAAGACTTCTATAACTTCCTCTCCCATTCTTAAACTTTAAACTTTGAGCCTTAAACCTTGAACCTTGAACTTTGAACTTTAAACCTTATATTTTCTCATAAACTGAGTAGGAGTCATTCCGGAGCTTTTCCGGAATACTCTTACAAAGTAGGAATATTCTTCATAGCCAAGCCGGAAAGCTATTTCTCCAAGGCTTTCATCCAGATAAATCAGCATCCTTTTAGCCTCCAGTACGACCCTTTCGGTAATGACATCGGTTGCGGTTTTCCGGACAACGGCCTGAGCAATCCTGTTTAAGTGTTTTGGGGTGATTCCCAGTAATGAAGCATAGTAAGCTATCGATTTCTGGTTCGTAAAATGCTGTTCTATCAGGTTTTCAAAATCCTGATAATGTTTAAAATAAGAAAGGCTGGCAGAAGAAGAAAGTACATCTGTATCTTTTGAAAAAAGCCGTGTTGCATTGATAAAAACCTGTGACATCAGGGAAAGGATAAACCCTTCTTTCATCACGCCCTGAGACTGATGCTCTTTTCCTAACTCCTGAAAAAGATGTCCAGTTTTCTCTAGTTCTTCAGCATCCAGCTGCAGCTTTCGCGGAAAAGATACGGAGCCGAAAAATGGAAAATTCCGGAGTTTCTGGCTGACATAATGCATTTCGTAAAACTCCTGCGAACAGAAAAAAATATAGCCCTCAATATCTTCCGAAAGTTCCCAGCTATGAATCTGGCCCGGCGAAAGAAAAAACAGACTTCCCTCAGAAACATCATATTTCTGGAAATCGATCTCATGAACTCCTTTTCCCCCGGTAAAAAGAACAGCTGCGTAAAAGTCGTGGCGGTGCGGTTTTTCAATATGACGGTGTCCCACAACGAGATGTTCTTTCATGGTATTGAAATAAAAATCTGAAGTATTCCTGCCGGACTGGAAAAGTTCAATATGAAGGACAGAGATGGAATTCATTACGCGTAATACAGATCGTAGTTAAAGGATAAAATTACTGCAAAAAGCGGGAAAATACAAACGCATAAAAAAGGACCGGCTTTCACCAGTCCTTTATTCAGATATTATTGATCTGTTATTTAATGACAAGCTTAGTGTTGTAAGCTCCTTTTGAAGAGCTGATGCTGATCACATAAACTCCTTTCGGAACGTTAACGTTAAACTCTTTCGTGCTGTTGTTTTCACTTTGATAAGCGGACGAGAATACCAGTTTTCCACTGGCATCAAACATTCCTACTTTTAATTCTCCTTTTAAATTTCTGGATTTAATGAAGAAGTTCCCGTCGCTTGGATTAGGATAAATCTTAATATCATCTGCCAATGGAGAAGAAACCTCGTGAGTGGCCAGAGTCTGGGTTTCTCTTGTACATACTTCCAGAGACCAGGCAGTTACCGTTCCTGCATTTCCTGCATTGTTATCGGTCGCATAAAGCTTCCATTCTCCCTGCGCTTTGTGCCCTTTGAAGATTCCAAGGGATTCATTGGATTTGGTTTCTCCCTGAACCGGTGAAGCACAGACTACTGCATTCCCTGCATCACTGAATGAAGCTGAGATTCCGGACTGTCCGGAGCATTGTCTGTTCCAGATAAGAGCGGATGATCCCACAGGGCTTTCAATTCCTACCGCAAGCTGATTAATGCCTGGATGGGTAATAGAAGTAGTTACCTTTATTTTGGTGATGGTCCCTGTATTGTTGACCGTTAAAGGAATGACAGTTTTAGGCGCTGAGATACCTGAACCGCCCGGTCCGTCTGTAATGGCTACTGCCGCACCGCCGTATGTATAGGTATTACAGGTTTCACCAGTTACCGTGTAATCTATCACAAAACTTGGGCTCACCGCATAATAAACGTTTCCTACCGCTTCAATCATAATGTATGCATTCGCAGTGGTAGAACCTGCCGGTATTGTGATCTGCTCGCTCCCGTCATTAGGAGTATTGGCTGCAATAACCGTAAAGGTTTGTCCGCCGTCTTTGGATAATTTAATATTAACATTTGCCGTATTTACCGGAGCCTGGTTGGTATTGGCAACGTCCCAGGTTACATTTACAATCCCTCCGGAGTTCAAAGACTGTCCGAAAGCAGGAGCTGTCACCTGGAAAGGACCTGATGCTGCATCTACCGTAATGGCCATTGCATCTTTGGACACCTGTGGCTGTATTGGGTTATTATCTCTCAGTGTCGCCGCAAAATTAAGGCTTCTTCCTACACTTGAAACGGCTTCCCAACGGGTTGATAAAACACCGGCCAATACTTTATTAAAATCAGGAAAATACCGTACAGGAGCACTTATCGGAGAAAAGGATCTGAAAGTAGGTCCTGTAGGCTTTGTAGGATAAGCTATTGAAATATCTCCGGCTCCAATCTGGGCAGCAGCAGCCTGATCCGCCTGTTCCCACGTATAGGTATAGGAAGCAGTATTGGCATCTGTAGTGGTTGCTGTAAGTACAAACGGTGTAGATTTAGGAATGGTATAATCCGCTCCGGCATTGATATTGGGAGCAGGGTTTGCAAAAGGTGTATTGGCTCCGCAGGCAATACTATTCAGTTTATTTCTGATCTGTGTCACACTGTTGGTATGGAAATAATCATTGGAGTTGAACTGCACATCCGAAGCTGTTGTTATTCCGGTGTATGCCATGATGGTACTTCCGCTTCCCGGCTCCACTTTCTGATCGGACTGTGCAGACCTGTACGTATAGGAATGCCCGGCTCCCAGCTGATGCCCCATCTCATGGGCTACATAGTCTATATCAAATTTATCTCCTTCAGGGAAATTATGGGCGGTCCATCCGGCTCCTTTGGAATTATTATTACAGATTACTCCTAAGCCAGCAGATCCATTTCCTCCTTTTTTGTCTATTAAGTGCCCCATATCATAATCCTCGGCAGCAATTCTTGCAGATATCTGAGTATGTGCCTCATTCGGACCACCGCTTACATAAGGATCGGAGGTCGCTTCCAGAAATATCAGGGTGTCATTATTGGCAATAAGATTAAAATGGAATGACAGATCTTTTTCAAAAACGCCGTTCAGCCTTGTGAGTGATGCATTCATTGCTGCAAGGACAACCGCTTTTTTCTGGGCATCTGTAGCATTAGCCGGAGTACCTGCAGCCGTTAGATGATATTCTGCATATTCTCCTGTACAGGACAAGGCGAGCCTGAAAATATTAAAACCTGCTAGTTTTTTATTGGTGCTTTCATTATTTTCAACATTTTTCTGTACGGTTTCAGTAACAGAACATTCAAAAGGTTCCGTGTCCTGTCCTCGTTTTGCATTCGAATCAAATACGGCATAAACTGCTCTATCCTGCGTATAAGGTTCGATGAACTCTGTAGAGCCCGAACGGGTGATCATGGATGAAAATCCTACGGGTGACATACTGAATCTCAGATAAACCGAAGGATCATCTACACCACTTCCTACGTATGATTTGATATCCTGATATTTTTTCTGAAGAGCGGGATCCATATTGGAAGATTCCCAAACCTGAAATTTTTCAATTTTTCCTCCTGCAGTAGGAAGTGAAACGATTACTCCTTTGGATCCTGAAAAACGTTCCGGAGTATTTTTTAAAGCCAGCTTAAGCTGATGGGTATCTAAGGAATACAGTCCTGCGTATTCCAGTTTTTCCTGTGACGCTTTTACTTTCTGCGTCCTGACAGATGTTTTTGTCCATTGCGAATATCCTAAAAAAGGAAGCATCAGCATGGAAGCTAAGATAAAATTCTTCATAAATATTATTATTTGTATGGTTTATCAAAAATAACAATATATAATTAAAAATTAATAATAAAATTCAAACAAAACATGAAAATAATATATTTTTGATAATAAAAACATCAAAATAAAACAAAATACTAATTAAAAGACTAAATTATGTAAAACATACGTTATTTTATATTTAATTAAGAAAAAAATAAAGATTTAAAATACTAAATAATAATCAGTTAGATATATTTTAAAATAAAAAGGACCGGCATTCACCGGTCCTTTATTCAGAAATTTCTTATCTGTTATTTAATGACAAGCTTAGTGTTATAAGCTCCTTTCGAAGAGGTGATGCTGATCACATACACTCCTTTTGGAACATTAACATTAAACTCTTTCGTACTGTTGTTTTCACTTTGATAAGCAGACGAGAATACCAGTTTTCCGCTGGCGTCAAACATTCCTACTTTTACTTCTCCTTTTAAGTTTCTGGATTTAATGAAGAAGTTCCCGTCGCTTGGATTAGGATAGATTTTGATATCATCTGCCAATGGAGAAGCAGTATCTTTTACGCCTAATGCCTGGGTCTGGCGTGTACATACCTGAAGTGACCATCCGGTAATGCTTCCGGCATCTTCGGTATAATTATCAGATGCAAATAACTTCCATTGTCCCTGAGCCGGATGTCCTACAAAAATTCCCAATGATTCATTGGATTTCACTTCTCCCTGAATCGGAGTAGCACACACAGCAGCATTTCCTGCATCACTGAAGGTCGCTGTAATATTATCCTGCGATCCGCATTGTCTGTTCCATACAAGGGCAGAGGTTCCCAAAGGACCTTCTATTCCTATAGACAGATCTTTTACATAAGGATGCGTAATAGAAGGAATCACTTTAATCTTAGTTACAATCCCCGGATTATTGACCATCAAAGGAACAGAAACTTTAGGCGATGCTATAGCGGCATTTCCACCCGGGCCATCTGTAATCGCTACTGCGGCACCTTCGTAAGTATAGGTAGTACATGTTTCTCCGGCAATGGTATAGTCAATCACGAAGCTAGGGCTTACTGCATAATAAATATTTCCTGCAGCTTCCACTAAAATATAGGCATTGGCAGAAGTAGATCCTGAAGGAATCGTAACCTGCTCACTGCCATCGTTTGGAGTATTGGCTGCAACAGTTGTGAAGGTCTGCCCTCCGTCTGTAGACAGTTTTATATTAACATTAGCTGTGCTTACAGGTGCCTGTGTGGTATTGGCTACATCCCATGTCACATTTACAGACGCTCCTGAAACAGCTGCCTGTCCAAATGTTGGTGCCGTAACTTTAAACGGACCAGCGGCACCATTTACTGCTATTGACATTGCATCTTTATTGGTCTGAGGTGCTGTAATATCATTGTTTCTTACCGTTACAGCAAAATTAAGGTTTCTTGCCACACTGGAAACAGTTTCCCATTTCGTAATAAGTACACCGGCCAAAACATTATTGAAATCCGGGAAATACCTTACCAATTTGTTTACAGGCTCAAAGGAGCGGAAAACAGGTCCGGCAGGCTTGGCGGTATAAGGTATTGAATTGTTTCCAAACTGACCTGAAGCAGCATCCATCTGTTCCCATGTATAGGTATAGGCCGCGGTATTGGCATCGGTAGTTGTTGCTTTTAAGACAAACGGTGTAGACTTGGGAATGGTATAATCTGCTCCTGCACTGATATTGGGAGCCGGATTGGCAAAAGGTGTATTAACTCCACAGGCAAGTGCATTGATCGTATTTTTAATTTCTGTAATATTAAAAGTATGAAAATAATCATTGGAATTAAACTGTACATCATAAGCATTGGTGATTCCCGTATAAGCCATGATTGTGGAACCGCTGCCGGGCTCTACCAGAGAGGTTGGATCCGCAGATCCATTTTGGTAGCTATATGAGTGGTTAGCTCCTAACTGATGCCCCATTTCATGAGCTACATAATCGATATCAAAGGTATCGCCTTCCGGGAAATTACTGGCAGTCCATCCCTGGGCTTTTGAAGCATCATCACAGATCTCCCCTGGAGCATACCCGTTTCCGTCTTCTTTATCGAAAATATGCCCCATGTCATAATTTGCGGCACCTATATTATTTGTAATTGTAGTTTGGGCCTGCGGATTTTGCTCATCAAATTCGCCGTAAGGATCTGTTGCAGGATCTACATAGATAACAGCATCATTATTAGCCACCAGATTGAAATGGAGTGAAAGGTCTTTCTCAAAAACTCCGTTCATTCGGGTGAGAGAGGCATTCATCGCAGCTAAAACTACTGCCTTTTTCTGGGCTTCTGTAGCATTGGCCGGAGTTCCCGCTGCTGTCAGATGATACTGTGCATATTCTCCGGTACAGGTAATAGCAAGCCTGAAAACATTAAATCCGGCAAGCTTTTTATTGGCAGCTTCGTTTTTTTTTTCAGAATCTTTAGCTTTCGGCTTATCAGGGGTAGAGCACTCAAAAGGTTCTTTATCCTGTCCTCTTCTTGCATTGGAATCGAATACGGCATACACTGTTCTGTCTTCTGTATAAGGTTCAATAAATTCTGACATGCCGGAACGGGTAATCATGGAAGAAAACCCTACAGGTGACATGCTGAACCTCAGATACACTGATGGATCCTCAATACCTGTCCCTACATAGGATTTGATATCCGGATATTTTTTCTGAAGAGCGGGATCCATATTGGAAGATTCCCAAACCTGAAATTTTTCAATTTTTCCTCCTGCGGTAGGAAGGGAAACAATCACTCCTTTGGATCCTGAAAAACGCTCCGGAGCATCTTTCAGAGCCTGCTTAAGCTGATTTGCATCTAAGGAATACAATCCTGCGTACTCCAGTTTTTCCTGGGACGCTTTTACTTTCTGCGTCCTGAGAGATGTTTTTGTCCATTGCGAATATCCTAAAAAAGGAAGCATCAGCATGGAAACAAAGATAAAATTCTTCATAGATATTGTTATTTGTATGGTTTGTCAAAAATAACAATATATAACTTAAAAATAATAGTAAAATTCAAATAAAAGATTAAAACATTATCGTTTTGATAATAAAACATATTAAAATAGAATAAAATACCAATTAAAACAAAGTATAATGTAAAACATACGCTATTTATTATTTAATTAAGAAAAAAATAAACATTTAAAACATTCTCAAACAATCAGTTATACCTATCATCAAATAAAAAGGACCGGCTTTACCGGTCCTTCATTCAGAAATTATTGATCTGTTATTTAATGACAAGCTTAGTGTTGTAAGCTCCTTTTGAAGAGGTGATGCTGATCACATACACTCCTTTCGGAACATTCACATTAAACTCTTTTGTACTGTTGTTTTCACTTTGGTAAGCGGAAGAGAATACCAGTTTTCCGCTGGCATCAAACATTCCTACTCTTACTTCTCCTTTTAAATTTCTGGATTTGATGAAGAAGTTCCCGTCACTTGGATTAGGATAGATTTTAATATCATCCGCCAATGGAGATGCTGCATCTTTTACACCTAATGCCTGAGTCCCTCTTGTACATACTTCCATAGACCATCCTGTAATAGATCCCGTACTTCCAGGATTATTATCTGATGCAAAAAGTTTCCATTCTCCCTGTGCTGTATGTCCCTTAAATATTCCTAAAGATTCAAAAGATTTTGTTTCTCCCTGAACAGGTGAAGCACATGCCACAGCATTTCCTGC
This sequence comes from Chryseobacterium endalhagicum, assembly GCF_016745235.1. Taxonomy (GTDB): domain Bacteria; phylum Bacteroidota; class Bacteroidia; order Flavobacteriales; family Weeksellaceae; genus Chryseobacterium; species Chryseobacterium endalhagicum. Next base: position 584,791 of record NZ_JAELVM010000003.1, read on the forward strand.
ATCACTGAATGATGCTGTAATCCCTGAACTGTTTGCACAGCTTCTGCTCCAGATCAGCGCAGAAGAACCTACCGGACTCTGAATTCCGATAGCCAGATGCCGCACGTTTGGATGGGTAATGGAAGGGGTTACTTTAATTTTCGTAATGGTTCCGGTATTATTGACCATCAACGGGGCAGAAACTATTGGAGCAGAAATATCTGAACCTCCCGGGCCATCTGTTATTGGAACGGCAGCACCGGCATAAGTATAGGTATTACATGTTTCTCCGCTCACAGTATAATCTACTACAAAGCTAGGGCTTACTGCATAATAAACATTCCCAACAGCCTCAATCATAATGTATGCATTGGCAGAAGTAGAACCTGCAGGAAGCGTAACCTGCTCACTTCCATCATTCGGGGTATTGGCTGCAATAACCGTGAATGTCTGCCCGCCATCTGTAGACAATTTTATATTGACATTAGCCGTACTGACAGGTGCCTGGTTGGTATTGGCAACATCCCAGGTTACATTAATTGCACCCCCGGAACTCAGTGACTGCCCAAATGCAGGTGAAGTCACCTGGAAAGGTCCTGCAGCTGCATTAACTGTGATAACTGCTGCATCTTTAGCCGTCTGGGGATCAACAGGATGATTGGTTCTGAGCGTTACACTAAAATTAAGGTTTCTCGCTACACTGGAGACGGATTCCCATCTTGTAGTAAGAACTCCGGCAAGCACTTTATTAAACTCAGGAAAATATCTTACAGGAGTACTTACGGGAACTACAGATCTGAAGTTAGGTCCTGCAGGTTTTGCAGCATAGGCAATGGTATTGGCACCTGTCTGAGCGTTCGGGGCGGCATCCACCTGCTCCCAGTTATAAGTATACGCTGCACTGTTTGCGTCTGTGGTTGTGGCTTTTAATACATAAGGTGTGGACTTAGGAATGGTGTAATCCAGACCCGCATTTACTACCGGCGCCGGATTTACGAACGCAGTATTGGCCCCGCAGGCAGCGCTGTTTATTGTATTTTTAATTTCTGTAACATTTACAGCATGAAAATAATCATTGGAATTAAACTGAACGTCATCGTTTCCTCCCATGATTCCGGTATAAGCCATAATGGTAGATCCGCTTCCCGGTTCCACTTCTGTAGTTCCTGAGCCATCAAGATATAAAGAAAACGTATGGTTCGCTCCCAACTGATGCCCCATTTCATGCGCCACATAGTCTATATCAAAGCTGTCTCCTTCCGGAAAATTACAGGAAGTATATCCTCTCGCTTTTTGGCTGTTGAGGCAGATTACACCTAAACCTGCTACTCCGTTTGCATTTCTTTTATCTATTAAATGCCCCATATCATAGTCTTCAGCAGGAACTCGTGCAGATATTGCAGCTTGTGCTGAAGCGGTACCAAAGCTGGTATAAGGATCAGAAGCCGCATCCCAGAATATAAGTACATCATTATTCGCAATTAAATTAAAATGCAGCGACAGATCTTTTTCGAAAACACTGTTCAACCGGGTAAGTGATGCGTTCATGGCTGCAAGGATGGCTGTTTTTTTCTCGGCATCGGATGCTGTAGCCGGTATTCCTGCAGCGGTAAGATGATACTGCCCATACTCACCGGTACCCGACAATGCCAGTCTGAACACATTAAACCCTGCTACTTTCTTATTGGCAGCTTCGTTTTTTTTTCCGGCAGAAATTTTCCCGGCTTCTTCTTTCACAGAGCACTCAAAAGGTTCTTTATCCTGCCCTCTTCTTGCATTGGAATCAAATACGGCATACACCGCTCTGTCTTCTGTATAAGGTTCAATGAATTCTGATATACCGGAACGGGTGATCATGGAAGAAAACCCTACAGGCGACATGCTGAATCTCAGATAAACCGAAGGATCCTCAATACCTGTCCCTACATAGGATTTGATATCCGGATACTTTTTTTGAAGAGCGGGATCCATATTGGAAGATTCCCAAACCTGAAATTTTTCAATTTTTCCTCCGGCAGTAGGAAGGGAAACCATTACTCCTTTGGATCTTGAAAAACGCTCCGGAGCATCTTTCAGAGCCTGCTTAAGCTGGTTGGTATCTAAGGAATACAGTCCTGCGTATTCCAGTTTTTCCTGTGACGCTTTTACTTTCTGCGTCCTGACAGATGTTTTTGTCCATTGTGAATATCCTAAAAAAGGAAGCATCAGCATGGAAGCTAAGATAAAATTTTTCATAAATATGGTGATTTAATAATATGGTTCGTATATTTTGTTAAATCTAAGAAATACATACTACATAAAACACTCATTTAAAGATATTTACACAGTTAAAAACAATAATTCAACACTTTAATTGAATTTGATTAATTTATTACATTCAATAAAACGATTATGTGTAAAAATTTTATCTCTTTTGAATATCAAACACAAAAATTAGGTCATTTTTTTGGATAAAAAAGTTCCAAATAACAATGTACAGGATATTTACCGTCCCCATATTTGCATCAGAGTTTAAAAAATATTTATCTTTGACTTTTAGGATCTGTAAAATGAAGATAAATTTGCCCGATAAACTGTATTATTCCATAGGAGAAGTTGCAAAAGCTTTTGATGTAAACACCTCACTGATACGGTATTGGGAACAGGAGTTTCCTATCATTAAACCTAAAAAGAACAAAAAAGGCAACCGCTACTTCACGCCTGAAGACATCAAAAATCTTCAGATGATTTATCACCTGGTCAAGGAAAAAGGCTATACACTGGATGGGGCACGGATTGCATTAACCACAAACAGTAAGATTTCTGAAACCGTAACGATTATCGACCGTCTGGAATTTATCAAAGCTGAACTGCAGAAACTCAAAGCTTCCCTGGCGGACAGAGATTCCGAATAAAACAGGTTCTATTATAAAAAGCATTCTTCAAAGGATGCTTTTGTTTTTCCGAAGAATCTACATTTAATTTCTTTAAATCATTCTCCGGAAAAGGTAATCAAATGGAATTTAAAAATCATTTGAAAGAAATTACTGTACAAAACAATCCAATCTTATTTTTCCCATTGCCTTGATTTATTTTTATTGATAAGTTTACGCAATGATGAGAAAAAACTATTACCAGAAACTGGCGTTCATGGGAGGTCTGCTGATTCTCCTCCTCACCTTCCAGAAGTATACCAGCAGGGAAAAAGAAGATTTTCCTGAGATCCGGTTTATCACAGAAAGTACGGTTCCATTGGATCTGGATGATTTTAACCCCAATGATCTTGATGAAAAGCAATGGCAGCACTTAGGGTTTTCTGAAAAGCAGACAGCTACAATTCTTAACTATAAAAAAATAGTCGGAGGAACATTCACTTCAAAGGAGCAGTTCAGAAAATGCTATGCAGTTTCTCCTGAAAAATTTGCAGAGCTCAAAGCCTTCCTGATGCTTCCGGAAACAGGCAGAGAAGCGCATTCCGAAAAATTTAAAAGCTATGAGAAGAAAGAGATCACTGTCTCTAAAAGATTCAATCCGGACAGATTTTCTGCCGGCGAATGGATCAGTATGGGTTTCAGTGAAAAGCAGGCAGAAGCCATTTTAAAGTACAGGAATTATCTTGGTGGAAGCTTTGTAAGTAAGGAGAAATTCAGGGAGTGTTTTATTATTTCTTCAGAAAATTACAGTAAACTTGAGCCCTATCTAGTGCTTCCGGAAAAAACACCTGACGGTTTTAAACATTCAGGACAGCATTACAGTACAGCCTCTAAAATTCAATACCGCTCATTCGATCCCAATGCTTTAGATATGAGTGGATGGAGAGCTTTAGGATTCTCTGAAAAGCAGGCGCAGACCATCGTAAACTACCGGGACCGAAACCTTAAAGGAAGTTTTACCTCGTTGGAAGATATTCAGAAATGTTTTGTCATTTCTCCGGAAAAATTCGCGGAATTACGACCTTACATTAAGCTCAGTCCTGATATAAATAAAAAGCAGGAATCCAGACAGGAAACTGATTTCTCAAAAACCGATCTCAATACCATTACCTTTAAACAGCTTCTGGAGTTTGGATTGGATGAACGGAGCGCAGGTTCTATGCTTGGATTCAGGAAAAAGCTGGGTGGCTTTGTCAATAAACAGCAGATCTTGGATACTTATAATATTGATAAAGAGATGGTTCAGAAACTGATTTCCACATGCCTGCTCAATACCTCCAATGTTCCTAAATATTCCCTCACCGATGCTCCTGAAGAATGGCTGAAAGATCATCCCTACTTCAAATATTCTGCTGAAAAAATTATATTCTACCGGACTAGCTACCATGATGATAAGAAAATTCTGAAGCTTTTAAAACTAAAGCCAGAATATGAGGAAAGAATGAAATTATATTTAAAATAACCGGAGTTTGAGGGGGAAGTTATGAGTTATGAGTTTTGAATTATGAGTTTCGGGGTGATTTTGGTTGCTGGTTGCTAGTTCATGAGTTGCTGGTTGGTAGTAATTAAGCTAATAAATTATCGTCCGATGTCTTGTGTCTCATGTCTAAAATCTCTACAACCTGCCACCTAATATCTGCTACCTGCCACCTAAAATTCACCATTCACCTGCGAAGCAAAATTCACCATTGACATCAACACCACCTAAAATCCAAACCAAAAGCTTCCTAGTTTTAACCTTTGGCACAGTCTCTAATCTCTACAACCTGCCACCTAATATCTGCTACCTGCCACCTAAAATTCACCATTCACTTGCGTAGCAAAATTCACCATTGACATTTTTACTGCCAGTTGAAAGTCTGATGTCTGATGTCTAAAAAAATATCTTATCCCGAACTCAGGTTATTTTACGTTTTAATGGTGCATGTAGCTGCCTGGGCCATTGGTGCCTTCAATGGATTCAGGCAATATTCCGTATTTGGTGCGTAAATCTACTGTTCCTAACGTTTTTCCTGTCTCGATTTCAATGATACTAATGGTGCCGGAATTTAAGTTCGGGATATTCAACAGGTTATTTTGTACTGCTACAACTTCTTTTCCTTTTTTGGTTTTAAAGAAAACCATATGATGTGCTCCTTTATCTGCGGTAAGGGTTTTTAAAAGCTTTAGTTGAGGAAGATTACTTATATCAAAGACCAAAACTTTTCCAGGATCTGCAAAACTTACATAGAGCCTGCTGTTATCATCAATGTACATTTCGAGTGTCCAGCCTAATCCCTGCGTGCTTCCATCAAATATTTTACTAAAAGCATCATATTTTTTGGTTGCAGCATTGTATGGCGCGATCCAGATATCACCGCCCAGCATTGTGGTTGCAAGGGCATATTGTGGAAATTTCCCACGCAGTAACAGAACCTCGACAGGACTTGACATATCCGTTTGCGAGTCTGCTACCAGATAGGTCTCTTTTAATTCATAGGTATTCATATCTAATAACGTGCAGGTGTTTCCCTTTCCGGTCGTAAGATCCGGGTGAATGGTTGAGGTGACCATCATTATTCCTTTTTCCTCATTAACGGAAATACCATGCGGATACATAATAAACTGATTGGGATTGGCCTGAACCGGTGCTTTAATAGTTTTGATAAGCTGGTTATTGCTGGCATTAAAAACACCTATACTCCCATCCTTTGGTCCTCCTGCCCCTCCCATAAAAGTCATAAAATATCTTCCGTCATTCGTAAAAAACAAATTTTCACCTACCGTATTCTCACCTGTATCAATAGGTGTTGCATTCACTAATTTTGGCTGTCCGTTTTTGTCTTTTTCCGTTTTTATCTGGTAAAGATAGCTTCCTCCTAAAGCAGTGGTGTATAGTTTGTCTGCACCCTGATTATAATAAAGATGATGAGGCAGGACACCAACACCCAATTCAAGTTTACTGCTGATATGTCCAAAATTTGGAGCTTCAGGATCGAGCTCAATGACAGCTACTCCATCCGGTAATCCTTTCAGGCTTCTGTAATCAATGTAAAATGTAGAATCGTGCGGAAGATCCGGATTATGGTTATCATTTTGGCAATTTGAAAATGCTAATAAAATAACAAGGGAAAGTGGATTAAACTTTAATTTCATGGTTTTTAGTTTGTTAGTGGTTACTATTATAAATATACCACATATCCACTAACAAACTAAAAATATTACACTAATGTGTGAATTTTATTTAAAAATAACGTCTTATATATCTTTTCCATTGATTTTATTCAGACTGATTATCTGGAGACAGAAACTCTAATTTGCGTGACCAAAACAGGAATAAAAAAAGTAAGCAGGAGATATCCCCTGCTTACCATCTTATTTATTTATGATAACATCTTAATCGATTGTTTTAATAGAATCAGAAAGGAGGTTGTTCAGCGAGCTAAGTTCCTCATCTGTAAGATCGCGCCATTTTCCCACCGGAAGATCCAGTTTGATGTTCATGATACGGATACGTTTCAGTTTTTTCACTTCATAGCCCAGAAATTCGCACATTCTTCGGATCTGCCTGTTCAGTCCCTGGGTAAGGATAATACGGAACGTCATGTCATCAATCCTTTCCACTTCACATTTTTTTGTAATGGTATCAAGGATGGGAACGCCATTCCTCATTTTTTCAAGGAATTTAGGGGAAAGAGGTCTGTCAACCCGCACGATGTATTCTTTCTCGTGGTTATTTCTTGCCCTGAGGATCTTGTTGACGATATCACCATCGCTGGTCAGAAGAATCAGGCCTTCACTGGGTTTATCCAGTCTGCCTATCGGGAAAATTCTTTTCGGATGGTTAATATAATCTACGATATTATTTTTCTCACGCTTGGTATCAGTAGTACAAACGATACCTATAGGCTTATTAAAGGCGATATAAACAGGCTTATCCTGAGGTTCACGGATAGGCTTTCCATCTACTTCTACAAGGTCTTCATCAGAAACTTTCGTTCCCATCTCAGGAACCTTTCCGTTAATCGTTATTCTGCCTTCCTCCAAAAGCTTATCTGCGGCTCTTCTTGAACAGTAGCCTACTTCTGATAAATATTTATTGATGCGCGTTTTTTCCATTAATCTTCTCCGTAACCTGTATAATTTTTATTGCTGATATCTGTAAAAGTACAACTTCTGATTATAAATTTTCAAATCTGTATTCGTTTTCCAAAAACTCAACTGTAGCGTTTTCAATGGAATAATCTCCAATTTTTGTACGTCTGAGCTGGGTTAGATAAGCTCCTACCCCCAACTCCTGGCCAATATCATGAGCCAGACTTCTGATATAGGTTCCTTTTGAGCAGCCTACCGTAAAACTGACCAAAGGAAGCTCTATTTTAATATCTTTAATATAGAAAATCGTGGTTTTTCTGGATTTCATTTCCACCTCTTCTCCTGCTCTCGCCAGATTGTAAGCTCTCTGCCCGTCAATTTTTATTGCTGAATATACGGGAGGCTTCTGCTCGATTTCTCCAACGAATTTTTCCAGTGCTTCCGTAATCAGCTCTTCAGTAACGTGGGCAATATCCTGCTGAAGGATCTCAGGTTTTTCAGTATCGTAAGATTCTGTCTGTACCCCGATCTTGATCTCGGTCCAGTATTCTTTGGGGGCATCCTGAATTTCAGGAATTTTCTTTGTAAATTTTCCACAGCAGACAATAAGAAGGCCCGTAGCTCTGGGATCCAAAGTTCCGGCATGGCCAATCTTGAATTTCTTGGGAAGATTAAACTCTCTTTTGAGCTTGTATTTCATTTTATTCACTGCCTGGAAGGAAGTCCAGTCCAGAGGTTTGTCCAATAAAAATACATATCCTGATTGCAGTTCTTCAGCTGTCATTATTCTAAAATTTCTGTAATGCTTACCATCCCGGGAAGCTTATTGGTTTTCTGCTTACAGTCCGGACCGTTCTCTACGTTGATAAAACATTTTTTATCTCCTGAGAAATAATATATATTCTGGAATGGATATACGGAACTATTGGGAACAATGTTCACGGTATAATTCTGCGGTAAATTGAATTTATAGCTGGTCTTGCTGATCGTTGTGATTTTCTGCTGATAGCACTTTCCTTCTTTGTTGTATTCTATAAAAGCTTTATGTTCCAGCTTTTCATCCGGTACAAGCTCTTTACAGATCAGCAAATCTCCAATGGGAGCTTTTTCTTTAAGCTCTACCGTTACTTCTATTCTTTCCGCCGTATTATTTTTCACAAATAAGGTATGGGCAGGTGCACAGGAAACAATTGAACCGGAAAAAGCCAGTATCTTTAAAACAGTATTTTTCATGGTCTTACTTAAAGAAATAGAAATAGATCAAAAGGGCAATTCCTACAAAAATACGGTACCAGCCCCAAGGTTTAAAACCATATTTATTCAGTACTCCAATAAACGCTTTAATAGCAATTAATGCCACGATAAACGCTACGATATTTCCTATCACAAAAATCATAATATGATCCTGAGACGCCATAATCATTTCGTATCCTTTTTGCGGATGTCCGGTTTCTTTACCCCATGTTTTCAGGAAAACCGAATAAACCGTTACCGCCAGCATGGTAGGAACTGCCAGGAAAAACGAAAATTCAGCAGCTGCTTTTCTCGTCAACCCCTGCGACATTCCCCCAATGATGGATGCTGCACTCCGGCTGGTTCCCGGCATCATGGCCAGACACTGCCAAAATCCTATGGTGATGGCACTTCTTACCGTAATTCCTTTTTCATCATCAATTTTAGGATTCTTGAACCATTTGTCTGCGAAAAGCAGAACCACACCTCCCAGTACCAATACGGAAGAAATAGCAATCTGGTTTCCAAGGACGGCTTCAATTTTATCATCAAATAAATATCCTAAAACCAATGCAGGAACCACCGCAAAAGCTAATTTATAATAGAACTGAAGGTTTTTCAGATCAAAGAATTTTTTCCAGTATGCTACCACAACGGACAAAATAGCTCCAAACTGGATGGATACCTGAAACATTTTCAGAAATTCATCATCCTGCAGACCCATCAGGTTCGCCGCAAATCCCATGTGTGCCGTTGAAGAAATAGGAAGATACTCGGTAAGTCCTTCAATGATAGCAATAATGATTGCTTTAAGTAAATCCATAATATTGATAAAATTAAAAGATTAAGAGACTCCGGTATTTAGAAAATGCTTCTAAACTCCTTAATCTCTTAATCTCTAAATAAAAATTGTATAATTTATTTTCTTTTTAAGATCGCATACACTTCTATGACAAAGCCTATCACGATAAACAGTGGTGCTATTCTGATCCTGCGGATGGAAAAAATACCGTCATTCCATGAATTGGGATCAAATTTACCGTCTACCGTATTCGCATCGGGTCCCATCATCAGAAGGAATCCTACTACGATAAATGCCAGACCTATCAGCATCCACTTGAAGTTCTGCTGTCCGAAATAAAAGGTGTTTTCCTGTGGTACTTCGGTTTCCTTGCCAAACTCTGAGGCGGCAAATTTATTTGTTTTTTTGCTCATTGTTAAGAGTAATATAGATCGTCAACGTTTGATTTTAAGAATCTCCAGGTAGCGAAAATGGTACTTAGGACAGATATGAAAACGCCTACACCAAGCACTAAGATAACCAGCCAGAAATACTGGGTGTTGTCCTGTACGAAAGCTGAACCGATCTGATTTGTAAAATAATACCATACACCGCCAAGTGCCAGAAGACCGATTACAGATCCGATAGCCCCTAAAATAACAGCTTCAATGATAAACGGCTTAAGGATAAATCTTCTTTTCGCCCCTACCAGCTGCATGGTTTTGATAATAAATCTTTTGGAGAATATTTTCAGCCTGATGGAATTGTTGATCAGGACCACTGCCAGGATCAGGAAAAGAACGGAGAATCCTAAGATCCACTTTAAAATCCTGCTCAGGTTGTTATACACATCCACCATCAAAGTACTGTCGTTTTTCACATCCACAATACCCGGAACGGCTTTGATTATTTTGATGGCCCCGTCTATTTTTGCCGGATCCACATATTCAGGTTTTAATGCCACTTCAATAGATGAAGGGAAGATGTTTTCTTCAAAAAGCGCGTCACTGTCTATCCCCATTGTTTTCTTGGCTTCTTTAGCCGCCATATCCCTTGAGATGTAAGTTGCTTTTTTTACAGGAGCTAACGTCTGTACCTTTTTAAAAGTTTCTTCCTCCAGTTTTGCAATTTTTACAGAATCTTTCGCGTCATAGTTTTCGTCAAAATAAGCATTCACCACCAACTGTTCTTTGATATAGTCTGAATACTTCTGGGCATTGATTAAAATAAGCCCCATTAATCCTAACAAAAATAACACTAAGGCAATACTTATTACTACTGTAATATTGCTGGACCGAAGCCTTTTCTTATTAAACTCATCTACAGATTTAGCCATTAATATTAAAATTTTTGGCTAAATTAGAAAAAAACTTCCGAAATTTGGGACGAAATAAAGAAAATCATTGTTAATAAAATCATAAAAAACTTTGAGTGTAAAAGCAAAAAAACATCTCGGACAGCACTTTCTGACAGATGAGAATATCGCGAGAAAAATCGTGGAAGGCCTTCATTTTGAAGACTATAAAAATGTCATGGAAGTAGGTCCCGGAATGGGTGTCCTTACCAAGTATCTTTTTGAAAAAGACCAGACCGTTTATCTGGCTGAGATTGATACGGAATCCATAGAATACCTGAAAAACAACTATTCCAAGATCACAGAAACTACTTTTGTGGGAGATTTCCTGAAACAGGATTTTAATTTTATCAATGGAGAGCAGATCGCTATCATTGGTAATTTCCCTTATAATATTTCTTCCCAGATCCTTTTTAAAATCGTTGATTACTATCAGCAGATCCCTGAAATGGTAGGAATGTTCCAGAAAGAAGTGGCAGAAAGAACGGCTGCCGTTCCAAGAACTAAAGATTACGGTATCCTGTCTGTCCTGATTCAGGCTTATTATGATGTGACGTATCTGTTCACGGTTCATGAAAACGTTTTCAATCCGCCTCCGAAAGTAAAATCGGGCGTTATCAGACTGACCAGAAATCCTAAAGAAGGGCTGGCCGGAAATGAGGTTCTTTTTAAACAGATTGTAAAAGCAGGATTCAACCAGAGGAGAAAAAAACTTTCCAATTCTCTGAAAATACTTAATATTCCTGAAGCCTTAAAAACCCATGAGTTTTTAGACAAGAGAGCGGAAGAGCTCAGCGTTCTGGATTTCATTGGTTTTGCTAATCTCTGGAAAGAAAATCAGTAATTAAGGCTGGAAGCTGGAGGAGGGAGGCTGGAAGTTATTGAGGTCTGAAAATATAAATCTACATTGTAGTTTCACTTATTTTGAAATTCAAGATACAATTGTTTAATAATATTCTTCATCCATTATCCTTCATCTAAACCTTGAAAAAATAAAAAAGCCTTTCAATTTTACTTGAAAGGCTTTTTTGTATGTTTTATCCTATTATTCTCTGTTCTTCAGCATAATCCATCCGGACCAGTTCATCATCACTTTTGATTTAGGATATTCAAAATTGAATTTATACCAATACGTGGCTGTTGAAAGTCTCTTACCTGCTACAGTTCCGTCCCATACCGGTTTTTCTTTGGAGAATCTGAACATTTCCACACCATATCTGTCATAAACAGATCCGGTAAAGTTTTTGAACTCTCCTAGAGCTTTAAGATCCAATACATCATTCACACCGTCATCATTAGGGGTAATGATATTATTGATCTGTAAAGTATAGAAATCAAATGTTCCCACACAATGCGTTCCTACTCTTCTAATCAATACGGTATAATTGGTATTGTCCAAAAGATTGGTAAAGATGTTGGATTCCTGCCATGTCACTCCGTTGTCTATAGAAAATTCTAAAGTGCTCGGCGTGTTGTTCATCATAGGATTCTCAGCAATGATCGTTACAGTTTTCTTTGCACTTTCATAATTGACTGCAGTAACGTAAGGAGTCGCTGCCCCGCCTACTTTAGCCGTGAAGGTTTTTTTACAGAAACCATTATCAACTTCTACAGAATAAACGCCCCAGCTGTCAACGGTAATCGTTTGCGTGGTAGCACCTGTGCTCCATAGATATTTATAATTCAGTCCGGCTCCTGCGTCCAGAACAACGCGGTCACCTATACACATTTCAACGTCTTTTAGCGGAGAAGTGATCTCAGGCGTCACCTCTACTCTAATGGTAGCCGGATTCAGAGAGCGGCATCCTTTTGCTCCTACTGCATACACTGTAAAAGTAGTGGTCTGATACAAGGTTACCGTCTGTGTATTCCCCGTACCAGGGAAGTTAGTCCATTGGTAGGTTACGCCTCCATCTGCAGTCAGTGTTACTGTTTCTCCCGGACATATTTTTATTCTGGAAGATTTCAGACCTGCTGTAGGAGTTATTTCTCTAAGCAGCTTCAATTCGATGAGCTTGCTGCAGAATCCTCCGTTTGAAACCACTGTATAAAGAATCTGGCCGTCTGTCCCGTTATAATTTAAAACATTTGTAATGTAGTTGCCATTTTGGGCAATAGCATCTGCCTGATCCACATAAAATCTGAAAACAGCACCAGGTGTAGGGCTTATTGAAGGCATTGCATTGGTCAGGTCAAAGGTGGTAATATCCGGTGTTGCACAGAGCAGCAATGTGGCATCCTGCGCCTGAGGAGTAGTCCCGCCGTGTATCTGTATGGTTGCTTTACCGGGACATGGATTTCCCGGAACACTTACTTCAATAGTATACGTTCCCGGCTGTACCGCTGTAATGGTATTGGAAGTAGCACCAGGTACCGGAGCTCCGTTCAGAAACCATTGGTATAATAAGTTCGGATCACTTACGGAAGCTGTAATCACCTGCGGCTCATTATCACACACATTAATATCTGAAGGTAATGTAGCACCACTCGGATCCAGAAGTTCTACCCCGATATTAAATGATCCTCCTTCCAGGAATACTGCAGAATCCCAACCGTGGTCTTCAAAGCTTCCCGGTGCAAAATCCGCAACCACCATTTTAAAGTGATATTCCTGTCCTGCCGTTACAGTAGCCGTTGCAGTAAGAGGAATTGTTCTTCCTTCGAAATTTGTTTCTATATTGGTTGTATTGTAGCCGCCAAAAAACTGTTCGTTTACAGCAGCACAGCCTCCAAATCCTGAAATCAGGGGATGGATATTGGTAATGCTTACAGGACCTGCACCTCCAGGAAGCACGGCCATATTCTGGTAAGGACCTCCGGATGTCGGTCTAAGCAAAATGGCAAATGCATCGGCATACTGACAAGGGAATGACCCAGAATATTCTTCAGAAGCCAGGATATAATTAAATTTAATCTGTGACGTTGTAGGAACGAAATCGAATTCCAGAAGAACACCATCCGTTAGTGTTCCGGTAGATCCTATGGCCTGTGCCAGGTCAGAATCTGTTCCACCGCCGTTATTGTCACTCAGGTTTCCCTCAAGGGCATTTCCGGCTCTTCTTGCTTTCCCGGTAGAAAGTACGATACCGTCTTTGAACGGGAAATTGGTTGTTGCTTTGTTGAAATATCCCCAGGATCTGTCGGCATCAGTTACTGCATGGTTAGGTGTTATCTTCACGTTTGTTACGGTGGGTGTCACACACGTATTGGTTCCGGAAGAGATCAGAACATCTTTTACCAGCTGCGTAATTGAATAAGATGATGCCGGATAGTTGGGCGTATTGACATCTATAAAATTACCGGCTTTCTGAACTGCCGCTGCGGAAGGCTTATCTTTGGGCGGCTTCCGGGGGCCATTGACTTGGGAATAAAAAAAGGTCGAAGTGACCAGGAAAAATAAAAAAATTAGGAGATTTCTTCGCATAATACTTTTGTTTCAACAAATTTAATTTTTTTCCAAACATATCCTCTATTTTTTATATATTTTTTAACGTATCATCTGTTTTTTTATGGTTAATACCGTTAAAAAAAAACAAACCTTCCATATGTGGAAGGTTCGTCCTTTAATTTCTATTTTTCAGCAATATCCAGCCCGATCGCTGTTCCAGCTTTTTACTGGCCGGATTTTCCCACTGTACTTTATACCAGTAAGTGCCTGTAGCCATGTTCATTCCTTTCAGAGAACCTTTCCAGACTGCATCTGTTTTGGTTGCCCTGAAAATCTCTGCACCATAGCGGTCAAAGATTGATGCTGCAAAATTATTATATCCTCTGATTCCTGAGAAGTCTATGGTATCATTTATCCCATCCATATTTGGCGTAATGGCATTCCTGATCACAAATGTGAAGAAATCTATTGAGTTGCCACATTTCGCATCTTTTACTCTTACCATAATATGATAATTCGCGTTATCCAGCACATTGGTAAATATATTGGAGTTCTGCCATGTGATTCCTCCATCTATTGAAAACTCCAGTATTCCTGATGTAGGGTTGCTTGCCGTAAGGGTCAGCACATGGTTTTCATACACTATATTCGTAAACTTCGGCAGCTCAGGATTGATCAGTTTTGCAGAAAAAACTTTGGAACACACTCCATTGCTGATGGTAACGGTATACGTTCCCGGAACATTGGTAGAGATGGTTTGGGTAGTTGCTCCGGTACTCCACAAATACGTATAGTCTGTTCCCGCACCGGCATCTAAAATTCCGGTATCTCCGGCACAAACATATACATCCTGTAATGTAGAGACAATGGCAGGAACCACCTGTATAATTACTTTCGCAGCATTTACCGAGCTGCAGCCGTTGCCTCCAAGGGCAAATACAGAATATTCAGTAGTAATTGTTGGAGTAACCACCTGGGTATTTCCGTTGCCCGGAAGTCCTACCCAGTTATAGGTAATTCCTCCGGTAGCCGTTAATGTAACGGATTCTCCCACACATATTTTTGTTTTGGATGCTGCTATACCCGCAATTGGCGGTCCTACCACTACAGTAACGGTGGCAGGCGTTGCAGAAATACATCCATTGGCTCCTACTGCAAATACTTCGTATACGGTAGTAACCGTTGGAGAAACCACCTGGGTATTTCCGTTCCCCGGAAGTCCTGTCCAGTTGTAAGTAGCTCCTCCGGAAGCCGTCAGCGTTACAGATTCTCCCACACATATTCTAGGTTGGGAAGAAACTACTGCGGCTACCGGGAGTGTTGTATTTTGAGTCACGGTAACGTTTGCTGTATAAGTACAGCTTAAATTCCCGGGTTGTGATACATTGGTAATCGTAAGTGTATATGTTCCGCCTGCATTCACAACAGGAGTCAATGTGTTGGCACCTGATACAATATTTCCTCCTCCGGCTGCTGTCCAGGTAATGGTAGATCCGGCAGGGACTACAGACGCTGAAGCATTTAATGTAGTCTGAGGTGTGGTACAGGTAATTTCCTGTGGTGCTGCTATCGTAAGGGTTGTTTCAGCGGTTCTCAGTAACTGAAGGGAAACTACATAGTGACATCCTCCGTTTTTCACTAAAACATATATGGTTTGGTTTCCTGGTGGCGCATATGCGTTTGGCGTTGCAATAAAGTTGGCATTACCGGCCTGAGCATCAGCCTGATTGACATAATAGGTAAAAGTTACCCCTCCTCCAGCGGTAGTGATCTGGGGCTGAGCCGTTGTAAGATCATACGTAAGTCCCGGAGCATAGCATTTATGCAATACAGCATCCTGTACAGTGATAGGCTGTGAAACCTCAATGGTGATGGTTGCTGGGTTTTGGGATATACAACCATTGGCACCTACCGCAGTTACTGTGTAGGTAGTAGTGGTGGTAGGTGATACCGTCTGTGTATTTCCTGTGCCTGTAAGCGGCGCTCCCCAGTTGTAAGTCGTACCTCCGGAAGCTGTTAAAGTTACCGAGCCACCGTTACATATCTGTATTTTACTCGCTGTAAGTCCTGTAACCGGCGGAGCACTGTCTCCTGTTACGGTTACATTGGCAACACCTGTACACAGTACATTCCCCGGCTGGAAAGTATTTGAGATGGTTAATGTATACGTTCCCGGAGCATTGATAACGGGATTTAATGTATTTCCTCCTGAAACAATGTTTCCTCCTGTAGTAGTCCATGCAAAAACAGATCCCGCCGGATAAACGGAAGCTGAAGCATTTAAAGTCGCTTGTGAGCTTGCGCAGGTCAATACCGGCGGCGGCGCAATGGATGCTGTAATCTGAGGTGCTTTTACCAGCTGAAGCTGAGCTATTTTGGAACAGAATCCGTTTTTAACCAAAACATAAATAGTCTGAGCACCCGGACTAGAATAAGCTGCGGGAGTAGGAATTGTATTTCCGTTTCCGGCAACTGCATCGGCCTGATTGATATAATATGAGAATGTAGCACCAGCCGTCGTACTTATGGAAGGCTGTGCCAAAGGTAAATTAAAAGTGGCGTTTCCTGCTTCATAACAGGCGGTGAGGGTTGCGTTCTGCACAACAGGGGAAGTTCCGCCTACTACCGTAATACTGGCAGTTCCCGGACAGCTGTTTCCCTGAATAAATACCTCAACCCTGTATACTCCCGGCTGTGTAGCCGTATAGCTAGCTCCGGTCTGGCCCGGAATAGGATTATTATTTAAAAACCATTGATAGGTAACATTCGGGGCCTGTACTGAAGCGGTAAATGTCTGTGGGGTATTATCACACATATTGACAGATGCCGGTAGCTGTACTCCTGCCGGATCCAGGATCTTTACACCGATGTCAAATGAACCTGCTTCAAGAAAAACAGCGGAGTCAAAATTGGGATCTGAATAATCTGCCAGAACCATTTTAAAATGATAGGTTTCACCCGGAATTACCGTTGCTTTAGCCGTCAAAGGAATGGTACGCCCGTCAAAATTAGTCTGAATCATCGGGTTATTATTGATCCCTGCAAAATATTGTTCATTGACAGGACCACATCCTGCTGTTCCTGGAATCGGCGGGTGAATATTGGTTACACTTACAGGTCCTCCCGCTCCCGGAAGTACAGCAAGATTCGTATAGGTAGGATCGGTAGCTTTTTTTAAAAGCAGGGCAAATCCATCGGATATGGAACATGCAAACTGGTGCGAGGTATCATATTCTTTGGAAGCAAATAAATACCTGAATGTTATTTCTGTAGAACTCGGAATAAAATCAAACTCGATATAGGTAGCATCGCGTAATGAACCATTATTTACATTCAATGCCGTAGCAAGATCTATATCTCCCATAGTAGGAAGAACATCACTTAATGAAGCCTGAATACTATTCCCGGCTTTTCTGGCGTATCCTGTTGTAAGGACAATTCCCTTCGCAAAAGGAAAAGCGGTAGTTCCTTTATTGAAATAGCCCCAGCTTCGGTTGACATCATTTACTGAAAGATTGGGAGAAACATTCACATTGCTTACATTGGCAGTAGAACAGGCGCCGCCCGATATCAGTACATCTTTTACCAGCTGTGTAATGCTAAAGTTGGATTCCGGATAGTTGGGTGTATTCACATCTATAAAAGCCCCTGCTTTCATAGAACCGGCGCTGATTTTTTTTGCTGGTATTTTAGATCTGTCCAGGTTTTGAGCGAAAACAGAACTTCCGAGCAATGCAAAAAATATCACCAAAAATAAACTTCCAATCCTCCTTTTTAACATTTTATAGTATTTGAAACAAAAATACTATTTTTTTTGATTGAAATTCAATTTAGAACAATTTACATTATCATTACTATAAGTTTATTTATTTTAATATATAAATTCACTTTAATTAAAAACAATAAAAAAAGGCTGGCAAAAATGCCAGCCTTTATACATATTATATAAAAACTTATTCCAGATTTTTAAGGAGTATCCATCCTGTTTTCACTGCAGTCTGTTTACTGGCCGGATCCTCATAGGTCACCTGATACCAGTAAGAAGCGGTAGGCAGACGTTTTCCCTGGAAGAAACCATCCCAGTAAGGTCTTGTTTTCCCGGCTTTGAAAACTTCTCTTCCGTAGCGGTCAAATACAAAGCCTTTGAAGTCTTTGTAGCCGCTTACTCCACTGAAGTCGATGATATCATTTACTTTGTCTCCGTTAGGTGTGATCACATTTTTCATCACAAATGTAAAGTATTCCAGGAAGCCTTCACAGCTTGTATTTTTCACTTTCACACGGATTGAGATAACGGTGTTTTTAGGAACATTGGTAAATATATTGGATGTCTGCCAGGTATAGCCGTTATCCACCGAATACTCCAATGGTCCGTTACTAGGATTGCTGGCTGTAAGAATCATGGTTCCCGTTCCGTTTTCACTATACTCTACTTTTATGATCTGAGGAACTACAGCACGGATTACCTGAGTTTTGAAATCCTGGGAACATACTCCATTGGATATGGTCACCGTATATTCACCCGGTGTGTCTACTGTAATGGCCTGGGTAGTTTCTCCCGTGTTCCATTCATAAGTATAACCCGGACCGGAACCTGCATCTAAAAGAATGGTATCTCCCACGCAGATCTGTCCGCCTTTCAATGAAGATACAATAGCCGGTACGACATCAATCGTAATGGTAGCCGGCTGAAGAGATTTACATCCCTGTGCCCCGATAGCATATACAGTGTACGTAGTGGTCTGTGTAGGGCTTACGGTTCTTACGCCTGCAGTAGAGGAAATATCACCCCACTGATAAGTTACTCCGTTGATTGCTGTTAATACCAGAGATTCTCCGGCACATATTCTCAGCCTCGGGGCACTTACCTGTGCGATAGGTGTTTCTTCTCTTCTCAGGGTTAATGTAGTCATTTTGCTGCAGAAAGCTCCGTTTGAAACCACTACATAAATGATCTGTCCATCCGTCCCGTTATAATTGGTAAGGTTGGTAATAAAGTTATTATTCTGAGCCTGTGCATCAGCCTGGTTGGCATAAAAACGGAATACCGCCCCTGCCGTTGTACTGATCTGTGGTTTTGAATCTTCCAGATTGAATGTGCTCTGGGTAGGCGTTGCACATAGCTTTAAAGTTGCACTTTGCACAGTTGGTGAGGTTCCGCCTACAATGGTAATACTTGCTTTCTGGCATTCCGTTCCGCCTACAAAAGTTTTCACTTCGTATACTCCCGGTGAAGTAGCAATGTATATGGCACTGGTTGCATTGGGAATCAAAACACCGTTTTTGTACCATTTGTAAGTCATTCCCGGAACGGCACTTACCTGTGCTTTTAAAACCTGCGGGGTATTATCACACATATTGATGCTGTCTCCAAGCGGATTTCCGTTGTTGTCTACAATAGTCATCCCAATGTCAAAAGATCCTCCCTGCAGAAATACAGCAGAGTCATAACGCTGGTCCGAAGCATCCGCAAGCACCAGTTTGAAATGATAGGTCTGTCCTGGAATTACCGTTGCAATCGCTGTAAGAGGAACTGTTCTTCCGATGAAATTAGTTTCAATATTCGTAGTGTTCAGTCCTCCGAAATACTGTTCGTTAACAACATCATCGTCACATCCTACTCCCAGCGGAATAATATTGGTCACACTTACAGGTCCCGCTCCCCCTGGCAAAACAGCCAGATTGGTATAAGTAGGGTCACCTGCTTTTTTCAGAAGAAGGGCAAAACTGTCCGCAAAATTACCGCACGGAAATCCACTGGTATACTCTTCTGATGCAAATAAATAATTAAATTTCACCTGATTACTGTTCGGAACAAAGTCAAATTCCACGGCTACTACATCCTTGAGAATAACCGGAGGATTCACTGCTGCAACCAGATCCGGATCGTCAACTCCTGAATTCGGAACCTGATCCGAGAGTTCCCCGGGTCCTTCAAATGCATTTCCGGCTCTTCTGGCTTTACCAGCTGCCAGTACAATTCCATCGGTGAAAGGGAAATTGGTCGTTCCTTTATGAAAATACCCCCATGCTCTGTCTGCATCCGTAACCGGCTGGTTAGGCGTAACGGTCACGTTACTTACATTGGGGGCCGCACATACCGAACCTCCCGATATCAGCACATTCTTCACAAGCTGCTCAATCGTATACAGAGATTGAGGATAAGTAGGTACGTTCACGTCTATAAACACTCCGGCCTTCATGGTAGCCTGACCCGCTTTCTTCGGAGGTGATTTCTTCCTGATATTCTGAGAAAATACTGTTGCAGAGGTTAACAGTAATGTCAGAACTAAAAAGTAATTGTTCAATCTATAACCTAACATTTTTATTATTGTTTGTTCAAATGTAGCAAAAATATCCATAAAATAAACTTTTTTTAGCACAAACAATATAATTCACCACCTGTATTATCAATAAATCTATTTTATAATTACATATTCCACAAAAATAGTAGGATTAAATTTTGAATTCAAAAATCATATAAAAAAAATCAGACCTGAATTTGTAAAGGTCTGATTTTGTATATACTGGTCAGGAAGTTTGAAGCTTGAAGACGGAAGCTATTGAAGTCTAAATATAACTTCCATCCTTTTAATCTTAACTTCTTATCCCAAAATCAGGTTATTTGCTAAGATTCTTATTGAATAATTTAGGTGGAGATCATTCATTATTATTTTTTCAATTGATCGATCTCATTCTGAAGCTGGCTGATAATATCTTTCAAAGCTTTTATTTCATTTTTATTGGAGTTCACATTGCTTTTGAGGATAACGTTCTTAGCGCGTTCATTATGGTCTTCATCATCCTCATCCTCGTTGATCTCCTCAATATCTTCCTGAATGTCCTCAATATCTTCGTTGATCTCTTCGATATCCTCGCTGATCTCTTCAATGTCTTCACTGATCTCCTCAATATCTTCCTGGATGTCTTCAATATCTTCGCTGATCTCTTCGATATCTTCCTGGATATCCTCAATTTTCTCGTGACTCTTATTTACGGACATCTGGATGAAAATAGCCAGATAGATCGCCTCCAGAGAAACCACCGTGGTAAGGATCAGCAGCATTTTATCAAACTCAACAAGATTGAGCATCGGCAGAAGAAACGATGTGATAAAAAATAACGTATGAACGATAAGTGACGGAATAGAACCTACCCACCACGTAATGCCGTTCGCAATTTTTTCTAAAACTTCTGTTTTTTCTTTGTCTTTTTTCATCGTTTTCTGATATTATAAGAGTTCTTTGGTTACTCCAAGTCCAAAAAGAGCAAAATCATACTTAGCCGGATCTTTGTCATCAAATTGTCTGATGGCTATATCCAGTTCTTCCACCGTTTTCCAGTCATTCTGCGTTCTGAAAACCAAACCGAGTTTTCTCGAAATATTTCCGGTATGCACATCCAATGGAATAGAGAGGTTTTTCTGATCTATGTTTTCCCATATTCCAAAATCTACGCCATGCCTGTCTTTCCGAACCATCCAACGCAAAAACATAATGATTCTTTTGGAGGAAGAATTTTTGTACGGTGAACTTATATGCTTATGGCTTCTATGTTTTTCCTGATTCAGAAAGCTGTTTCTGAACCTTTCGATCGCATGGAAAAAATTAGTTTCACCATCATTGACTATGAATAAATTTTCCAGACTTTCGTTTTCTTTATAAATCTTATTGAACTGTCTGATGAAGTAAGCAAAATCTTGACCGTTAAAAGTTCTGTGAATACTTTTATCATTAAGGATTTCCAGGTCTTTTTCAGAATGATTCACTACAAAATCATACGGAGAATTTCCCATGATATCGAGCATTTTATCGGCGGATCTGATGATAGACTTCCGGTTTCCCCAGGAAATAGTGGCGGCCAGAAAACCTGCAATTTCTATATCCTGCTTTAAAGAAAAACGGTGCGGAATCTGTATCGGGTCATCCTGAATAAAATCGGGACTGTTGTACTGATCTGCCTTTTCGTTCAAAAAGCTTTTTAATTCTTCAAAATTAAGCATACAGGTTTTAAATTTTTACGCTTTCCAAAGCTTTGGGAAGGAAGGTATTCGGGAAAACGGTTCTGGCTTCATCGGTAAATACGGTCAGGTCTCCATATCTGTTGGAAAAATGTCCCAGGATCAGCTTCCCCACTTCTGCTTTCTGCGCGATCATTGCCGCTTCAAGAGCAGTTGAATGACCTGTATAATCTGCCATTTCTTTCAGATCGTGAAGGAATGTAGATTCATGGTAAAGAACGGTGACATTTTTAATGATCGGAAGTACCGTTTCAAGGTAGCGGGTATCACTGCAGAAGGCGTAGGAAACAGGAGGTGCCGGATCCACCGTCAGTATTTCATTTTTAAGGACGTAACCATCGCTCAGAACCACATCTTTTCCGGCTTTTATATTATGATAATCGCAGGTTTCTATTTCGCTGTATTTGGCGATTTCCTTCATATTCAGGTGTCTGTCTTTCGGTTTTTCTTTAAAAAGATACCCGTTACAGTATATCCTGTGGTCCAAAGGAATGGTATAGACTTCTACCCTGCTGTCTTCGTATATTTTTTCGGAATAATCTTTGTCCAGCTCGTGATAAATAACATCAAAGCCACGGTGTGTTTCTGTAATGGTAAAAATGGTTTCCAGCATTTTTTTAATGCCTTTGGGACCGTAAACATGCAGAGGATTGTCTCTTCCAAGCAGACGGAAAGAGGCAATGAGCCCCGGCAAACCAAAACAGTGATCGCCGTGAAGATGCGAAATAAAGATATGATTGATCTTTGAAAATCTCGCTTTTGCTTTCCTCAGCTGTACCTGGGTTCCTTCTCCGCAATCGATCAGGAAATGTCTTTCTTCTATTTCCAGCAGCTGGGCTGTAGGTGAAGAATTGATGGTCGGAATAGCTGAATTAAAGCCTAATATCGTTAAATAAGTACTCAAATCAATAGTTTATTATAACAAATGTACGACAGAAAATCTAAACATCGGTTTAGAATCAGTCTTTTACTTTCAGGAAATCCAGGAACAGATCCAAAGCCTGTTTTCTGTGGCTGATGCTGTTCTTATCTTCGGGGTTCATTTCTGCAAAAGTCCTGTCATATCCTTCAGGAACGAAGATAGGATCATATCCGAATCCTTTGTGTCCTTTATTTTCGGTTAATAAATTCCCATGGGCTCTGCCTTCAAAATAACGGGCTCCATTTTCATCATAATAGCATAAAATCGTGATGAAATAGGCTTTTCTGTTCTCTTCGCCTTCCAGTTCGGTTAAAACCTTTTCAATATTTTTAGCAAAATCATGATCTCCTGCATAACGTGCGGAAAAAATCCCCGGTCGGCCGTCCAGAGCTTCTACAGCAAGCCCGCTGTCGTCTCCTAAACTTGGAACTCCGGTTTTTTCAAAGCAGTATTTGGCTTTAATCAGAGCATTGGCATTAAAGGAATCACCGTCTTCTACAATTTCTTCGTGAATGTTGTAATCGGTAAGACTTTTTACGGTAAATTCATTTCCCAGAATCTGCTGGATCTCTTCTTTTTTGTGAACGTTATGTGTAGCTACTAATAATTCCATAATCTATTATTCATTTGATACAATTGGTTTCTCCCAGGCATCTGGTTATCATTAATTGTATATTCTATTCTTTACTATATTTCGGCGTAATGTACTTTATTCTTTTTTGTGAAAAGATAATAAAACAGGGAAAAAAGCACAATTCCCACAGCCAGAATGACCCATTCTGAAATTTTAAATGCATCAGCAAAGCTTTCACTTTTGGTATAAGTGACCAGCAATGAAGAACACAGGTTATTGAATCCATGCAGCAACATCGGCAGCAACAGGGATTTTGTTTTATAATACACCATCCCAAGCACGCATCCCAGCAATACCGCTCCTACGAACTGCCACGGATTTCCATGAACCAATCCAAAAATTACAGAGGCGTAAAAAATAGCTCTTCTTGGATCTACTCCTTTATTGATCAATCCTTTCTGGATAATTCCCCTGAAAATAATTTCTTCAAAAACAGGAGCCATGATCACTGTCATAATAATCATAATGACCGGTTCAAAGGTAAGCTGCTCCATCAGCTGTGAGAAATAATCATAGTATTTACCCCAGAAAGGTCCTGTTGTGGGAATAAGCGATGTGATAAACTCTGAGATGAACATCATCCCGATCATCATGGGAAATATCAGGAGATAGGTATAAAAATTGGTAGGTGAAAAATTGAAATTCAGTTTTTTACCGGTTGAAGGTCTGACGATGAAAAAATCAAAAAAAGCAATAGCAGTAAGGAATCCGGCGGCATTGGTCACCATCAGGAACCAGTCTTTCAGTTCCAGATTTTCCCGGAAAGCTATTTTCCAGAAACTGCCGAAAAAGGAAACAGCCATTGTTCCTATAAATAATCCTGCCAGCAGCACAAGACCTCCGATCCATGTGAACGTAAACTTCGGATACCTGCTATTTTCCATACTTTTCTTTGTGAAATTTATAAAAACAAAGGTAATTTTTTTGAAAACCCGAAGCAACTAAAAAAGGAACTTGTTTTGGGGTGTGAGGTGCGGGATACGAGTTACGCGGGTTTCGAAGGTTCCGAGTTGCTGGTTGCTCGTTTTGAGTTCCGGGATTCGGGATTCGGGGTGTGGGTATATGTATGGGAGCCGGTGGCTTCGAGAACCTCAGCCGCCGGGTATTTGTCGCTTATTGAATGTTTTCGGATTTATATGATGCTGCAACCGCACTACTGGTGGCTTCGAGGGCCTCTGCCACCAGATAGTTGTCGTTCATTCAAGATTTCTGAATTTAGATCTTCAGCTTCAAAACTCTAAAACTCTCCAACCCTCCAACTCAAAATCCCGCATCCCGAAACTCACCCACACTCCTACACTAAAAACCCGCATCCCGAAACCCGAAATCCCGAAACCCGCAACTCTAAAACCCTCCCACACTCCAACTCAAACTCTCCTCTACAACTTATTCCGCCAAATTATTTGAAACCTCATAAAAATTCCCGATTTTTGCAACTTCAAAATACACTATGTCAGACTTAATCAAAGAAATACAAAAAAGAAAGACTTTCGGGATCATTTCCCACCCGGATGCCGGAAAAACAACCCTTACGGAAAAATTACTTCTTTTCGGGGGTGCTATTCAGGAAGCCGGAGCGGTAAAGTCGAATAAAATAAAAAAAGGAGCTACCTCCGACTTTATGGAAATCGAGAGACAGAGAGGGATCTCTGTGGCGACTTCCGTATTGGCTTTTGAATATAAAGACCACAAAATCAACATCCTTGACACACCCGGTCACAAGGATTTCGCTGAAGATACTTACCGTACTTTAACTGCTGTAGATTCCGTAATCGTTGTGATTGATGTAGCCAAAGGGGTTGAGGAACAAACTGAGAAACTGGTTAAGGTCTGCAGAATGAGAAACATTCCGATGCTGGTTTTCATCAATAAGCTTGACCGTGAGGGTAAGGATGCTTTTGATCTTCTGGATGAGGTGGAACAGAAATTAGGACTGAGAGTGGTTCCATTATCTATTCCGATTGGAATGGGAAGTGACTTCCAGGGAATTTATAATATCTGGGAAAACAATATCCAGCTGTTTTTGGAAGAAAAGAAACAGAAAGTGGGCGATACTGTTAAGTTTGATGACATCAATGATCCATCTATCGATGAGGTGATCGGAGAAAAAGCAGCGCAGAATCTTAGAGATGAACTGGAACTTGTACAGTCTGTTTATCCTGAATTCAGCCGTGACGATTATATGTCCGGAGACCTGCAGCCTGTTTTCTTCGGATCTGCTTTAAATAATTTTGGGGTTCGTGAATTATTGGATGCATTTATTGAAATTGCGCCTATGCCTCAGCCTAAGGAAAGTGATACGCGTCTTGTAAAACCTGAGGAAAGTAATTTCACGGGATTTGTTTTCAAGATCCACGCCAATATGGATCCTAAGCACAGAGACAGACTTGCTTTCGTAAAAATTGTTTCCGGAACATTTAAAAGGAATGAAAATTATCTGCTGGTAAGAGAAGGCAAGAAGATGAAATTCTCTTCTCCGAATGCATTCTTTGCTGATAAAAAAGAAATTGTAGACGAGAGTTTCCCCGGAGACATCGTTGGCCTTCATGATACCGGAAGTTTCAGGATCGGAGATACGCTGACAGGAGGTGAAAAACTGAGCTTCAAAGGAGTTCCAAGTTTCTCTCCGGAGCATTTCCGTTATATCAACAACAATGATCCGCTTAAAGCCAAACAGCTTGCGAAAGGGATTGATCAGCTGATGGATGAAGGGGTTGCCCAGTTATTTACCCTTGAAATGAACAACAGAAAAATCATTGGAACCGTTGGAGCCCTTCAGTATGAGGTGATCCAGTACCGTCTGGAGCATGAGTATGGGGCAAAATGTACTTACGAACCTTTATCCATGCATAAAGCATGCTGGGTGGAAGCTGATGAAAAGTCTGAGGAATTCAAAGAATTTGCCAGATTAAAGCAGCGTTTCCTGGCAAGGGATAAGTACAATCAACTGGTATTCCTTGCAGATTCTTCGTTTACCATTCATATGACACAGGAGAAATTCCCGAATGTAAAACTGCATTTTATCAGTGAATTCAGTAATGACTAATATTACATTCAGTAAAAATAAAACCCGTTCAATTTCGTATTGAACGGGTTCTTTTTTTGTAATAAGATCTATATTACTTTTTGATGATCAGTTTCTTGGAAATTTTCTGACCGTCTTTTTCTACCTGAATAAGGTACACTCCTGAAGGAAGGTAAGATAAATTAACTTCTTCACGGATTTTACTGCCTTTAAGCTCTTTTTTAGCATTGACCAGTTTTCCGTCCATCGCAAAAACAGTATACGTCATACCGTTTGAGGCTTCAGTTTCTATGGTGAAAATTCCTTTTGAAGGGTTAGGATAAATTTTTATTCCTGATTCAGCTTTTTCAGCCTCACTGATTCCCAATGTAGAATTGATGGTGAAGTTGGTGGTATTCACATTTAAAAATACATTATCAATAGCTTTGATCATAATTCTTGCTGTAGAAGTAGTTCCCAGACCTCCCGGAACATTAAATGCATAAGAACCGTTGTTTGGTGTACTGGCTACAAGCGTGTGAGGGAAGGTAAGCCCTCCGTCTTTGGAAAGTAAGATCGTTACGTTGGCTGTATTTACAGGTGCTGCATTGGTATTGGCAACGTTCCAGGTAATGGTTTGAGGTGTACCTATATCCCATACAACGCCTGCTGCATTCTGAGAACTTACGGTAAACGGCCCTGCTGCAGTAGATACGGTAAGCTGGATATCATCACGTCCTGTCTGTCCGCCAACCGGCTTATTATCTCTTACTAATAAAGAGAAATTTAAAGTTCTTGCTACGGTAGACAATTTTTCCCATGACTTAGGGTTTGAAGGTGTAATAATGGTTGAATTGTACCCTTCAACAATGGTTGAAAGTTTTGGGAAATATCTTGTTGGAGATGTGGTAGCCCACAGCGATCTGAACATAGGTCCTACTGTGTTTGCAGGTCTTGGAGGCATGGTAGCAGCACCAAAGTCAATCTGTTCCCAGTTGTAGGTAATTGCATCACCATCCGGATCGGAACCTACACCTGTTAAAGCAAATGGGGTTCCCATAGGGATTGTTTTATCCGGTCCTGCATTGGCAGTCGGTTCATTGTTTCCTGTTGCTGTATTGGCGGCACAGTTTCCTCCTCCGGTAATTCTTGTGTACATTTCACGGATGCTCACGGCATGGAAATAAGCATCACTGTTATTCTGTACATTTGGAGAACAGATTCCTGCATATCCCATGATAGAACTTGCACTTCCAGGTTCTACTGAAGTATTGTTATTTCTGTTACAGCCATTATTCTGGGTATGATTTGCTCCAAACTGGTGTCCCATTTCGTGTGCTACGTAATCAATCACAAAGGGATCTCCTACAGGAACTGCTGAACCTGTAACGCCTCCCGCTTTTACGCTGCCACATACAGAAGGGGTATACGCCAATCCGTTATCATTCCCTTGAGTAGCCTGGAAGAATACGTGTCCCAGATCATAATTATTAACCCCGATCGCATTATTGGTTACTACAACGTTTTCATCAATCATCTGATAGGCATCCAGCGCATCAAAGGTATCTACAGAAGTGAAAAATAACAGATCCGTATTGGCTATAAGCTGTAAAGACACAGAAATTTCATTTTCAAATACCTGGTTAAGTCTTGCTACCGCCAAATTAACCGCAGCAAGTACAGCCGCTTTTTTCTGGGCATCAGTTCCGGCACCTACACCAGCCTGCTGTGCTGTATAAGTGGTATATTCCGTTGTGGTACTGATAGCCAGACGGTATCTGCGCATCAAACCGTCTACAACCGTTTTACCCTGTATATTGGGAGCCAGGTCGGCCAAAGGAGAATCTCCTTTAAACAGACAGTCAAAACGGCTTTGTGAAGTGGCATTTTTACGGTCATATACCATATAGGTCTTGTTATCTTTGGAATAGGAATCTATATAATACATTCCTTTTATTCCTCTCACTACCGCATTCAATCCAAAGTACGGATCGTAGGTAAATCTGATATTGGTGGCAGGATCTCCTACTTTCTGCCCCATATAAGATCTTATGTCGGAATATCTTGACTGTAAATCAGGATGCATGGTAGATGCTTCAAATACTTCATAGGTATCGAATGTTCCCTGATCATTCGGGAATTTCACAAGAATACCCTTTTCTGAAGTAAGTCTGTTTCTGTCAGGTGCCAGATTAAGCTGGTGTTTCAGTTCATCTGTATTCAAACTGACCAACTGGTATTCTGAAGTTCTTACATTTCTTTCTCTTGTTTCTTTCACGGTTTTATCTGTGGTCCTGCTCCACGTGTTCTGCTGGGCTGCAGCTGTTCCCGAAAGAAGCACAAGACTCGTCAGAAATAATAGTTTTTGTCTCATAATTTATTTAAATAGTGGTTAATTTAATTTTTTTAGGACTGTCCATGATTTTCAGGATTAATATAGGATTCGATTGCTTCTTCTCCGCATATTCCTGATTTTCAATTTCTTTATAAAAAACATTCAGAGTAGATCCGTCTGTTTCCAGTTTTTCTATTTCAAGGTCTCCGTTCTGTACTTTTTTCAATTTCGGTTTCAGGACCAGAAAATATTCTCCTTCTTCTAAAACGGGTATGGGCGCAGATCTGGAATATCGGGAATCATTGAATTTCATGTAGAGTTCTTTAATTCCTTTGGTAGAAGTTATGACCGTATATTCATCGAGATCATGATTAGAGTTTAATCTTCTTATTTCAGTGAATTCTACTTTTTGAGAAATTTTACTTTCCTGATTCATTGGTGAAATACTTTTATATTCGGCACAATTAAGCACTAAAAAGTTAGAAAAATTCAATAAAATAAAACATTTAATATATAAACCCATAATTACAAATATAGAAATTATTTAAACACAATCACTTAATTTAAGTTATCATTTTTCACAATAAAGATCTAAAAATGAGACAATAAGAATCAAATGATGATCTCATCTTTTTTAAATATTCAAAATCATAACACACTATGATTAACAGGATAAAATGCCAGACGTAATTTGTAAAACAATTGTAAAACAAATACAAAATACTGGTTTTAAACCACTTAATATTTTACCAGAACAATACTTTGCATTTACAAAAACCTGTCCCCGATCCCCGCTAATTTTACTTCATCAAAAATTAATGTTATGAAAAAGTTCATATTACTGGTTGCTTTATCAAGCACTTTCATTATGTGTAAAAAGGGAGAAGCTGCAAAATCCCAAATCGAGGATACTTTACATGCTGCAGACAGTGCGGCTTCGGCTGTAACAGAAGCCGCGAATGATATTAACAGTACCGCCAGCAAGGTTCTGGATTCTGCTAATATTAAAATAAAAGACTTTGAAGATACTAAAGGCGAGATTCAGCAGAAAATAGACAACACTTCCAAAATGGTAGATTCGATATCCGATAAAATTTCATCTATAAAACTGGAATCGAAGATCGAAAAGAAGGATTCCACAGAGAAAAAAGCTGAAAAGATTGTTGTGAATGTACCTGCTCCCAAAGTGATCAAAGAAACCAAAGTAGTTTATAAGGACAAGCCACAGAATGACAGCTACGAACTTAAAAATAAAATGGTGAAAACCGGTATTCTTTCCGTAAAAGCTGATAACGCGGAAACCGTAAAAGAACTTGTAAGAGAAGAGACGATAAGAAATAACGGATATGTAAAGGGTGAAGAACTGTCCTATATTACAGCAGAAACCGCCAACAGAGATTCTTCTTATCCTGAAAACAGTCAGCGAGTATATTATATGGATATTAAAGTTCCTATCCGGAATTTTGATCAATTAATGAATGACCTGAGCAATATCGGGGATATTGAAACGAAAAACATACAGGTTTCCGGAAACAATTATGTAGATAATACCCTGTGCACGATAACCATGACCCTTACCGATCAATCTGACTCTGAAAAGGAACCTAAAAACTTCGGCGAAAAATCACTGGCTGCTATATCTTCCGGCTGGGACGTGATCACTTCTATCTTTCTTTTCCTGCTTCCGCTATGGCCTTTATTCCTGATTGCCGGAATCGGATATTATTTTTATAAGAAAAGAAGCAAAAAAACGACTGATGACCATCCTCAATAAAAAGGAATTCACCGAAAGAAGGATTTTTTAATATTATTTTAATGACGATGAAAAATTAAACCCGCTACTTCTTCTTATATTTATCACCATAAGGAAAAGCTTTATTTCCCTATGAATTTAAACAGAGAATGATAATATCTCATATATTATTAAATTAAGTGGTTTGTAAAAAGAAAGGCTCCCGATCGGGAGCCTTTCTCTATTATTTCATATTCACTACTTTGTCTACAATAAACTTTGTGTTTCCTCTCCACGGAAGTGCTCCGTTGTATTCTTTGTAATGAAGATCAAAAGTTTTGCCGCTGTTGGTTTCCAGCTGCTTAAAAATCTCAGGATCTTCTACAGAAAATTCAAATTCGTAGCTTGTAATGGTTCCGGTTTTACCTTTTCCAAAGCCTTCCTGGATGAGTTTTCCTTCATAGGTTTTGAAGACATAGCCCTTTTTCATGGCATAATTCAGATAACCGGATTTTACCCCTTCCCCAAAAACGAAATAGTATTTATACCATACTACTACGCCTATCAGGAGAAGAACTACGCCGAGGCTGATCCACAAAGTTTTTTTCATAAGAAGTGTGTTTACTATTCAGTTTATTTTGCAATACTTCTGGAGATCACAATTTTCTGGATCTCGGAAGTACCTTCATAGATCTGCGTGATCTTCGCATCTCTCATCATTCTTTCTACGTGGTATTCTTTCACGTATCCGTATCCTCCGTGGATCTGTACTGCTTCAATAGTAGTATCCATCGCCACCTGAGAAGCATATAATTTTGCCATTGCTCCGCTTTCAGAAATATCTTTACCGGCATCTTTTTCACATGCAGCTTTGAAACATAACATTCTTGCAGCCGTGATCTGGGTAGCCATATCCGCTAATTTAAATGCAATAGCCTGGTGGTTGATGATCTCTGTTTTGAACGCTTTTCTTGTTTTAGCATATTTTAAAGCCAATTCATAAGCCCCTGAAGCGATACCTAAAGCCTGGGAAGCAATCCCGATTCTACCGCCGTTCAATACAGCCATAGCAAAATTGAATCCAAAACCGTCTTCTCCGATTCTGTTTTCTTTTGGTACTTTTACATTGTTGAAGATCAAAGAGTGTGTATCACTTCCTCTGATTCCCAATTTATCTTCTTTCACCCCTACTTCAAAACCTTCCCATCCTCTTTCTACGATGAACGCATTGATTCCTTTGTGCTTTTTCTCAGGATCTGTCTGTGCAATTACGATATAGTAAGAAGCTGTCCCACCATTGGTGATCCAGTTTTTGATCCCGTTTAAAAGGTAATAATCTCCTTTGTCTTCTGCTGTTGTTTTCTGAGAAGTAGCATCAGAACCTGCTTCAGGCTCAGATAATGCAAAAGCTCCGATCACTTTTCCGCTTGCAAGAGGTGTAAGGTATTTCACTTTCTGCTCTTCGGAAGCAAATTTTTCAAGACCTGCACATACCAGTGAGTTGTTTACAGACATTACAACAGCTGCAGAAGCATCTATTTTTGCAATCTCCTCCATCGCCAAAACATAAGAAACGCTGTCCATACCAGCACCTCCGTATTTAGGATCTACCATCATTCCCAAAAGACCCATCTCACCCATTTTCTTCACCTGTTCTGTAGGAAATTTCTGGTCGCGGTCTCTTTCGATAACTTCGGGTAATAGTTCATTTTGTGCAAAATCTCTTGCAGCCTGCTGAATCATCAGCTGTTCTTCCGATAAATTAAAGTCCATAAAAAAATAATAATTAGATAGGCGTAAATTTACACTTTTTAACGAAATCTGAAAATATAAATAGAAGTTAGAGATGAGAAGTTAGAAGTTAGAGCCGGAGCCTTCAAATTTTAGGAGTACAACCAATGGAAAGTCCCGGATATTATGGCAGGCATTCAATTAATTCCCAATTAATCATTTCTGGTTACTACAATTAAAAAAAATGCTTATATTTAAAATTCTTTAAAAATTGCTTAAAAAATCATGACGATCAAAAGATTATTCGATATTCCACAGTACGCTTTAGAAAAATTTCCTAAAACGGATATGTTTGTGACGAAATATCAGGGCGAATGGAAAAAAACTTCTACACTGGAGTTTATCAACCAGGGAAATAAGATATCAAGGGGGCTTTTAAAACTGGGTATTAAGCCTGGAGATAAGATTGCCTTGATCACTACCAATTCCCGTACGGAATGGGCTGTTATGGATCTGGGGCTGTCTCAGATCGGTGTGGTTTCCGTGCCTGTATATCCGAGTATTTCTGCTGAAGATTATGAATTTATCTTTAATAATGCTGAAATACAGTACTGCTTTGTGTCAGATAAGGAACTTCTTACGAAGGTGATGAAAGTAAAACACAATATTCCTTCTCTACAGGGTATTTTTACTTTCGATACTATCAGCGGAGCAGCCAACTGGAGAGAAATTCTGGATCTGGGTGAAGATGACTCAACTCAAATTGAGGTAGAAGACCTTTCCAACGCGATCAATTCTGAAGACCTTGCTACTATTATTTATACTTCCGGAACCACGGGAAGGCCAAAAGGGGTCATGCTTACGCATCACAATATTGTTTCGAACGTTCTGGGTTCAATTCCAAGAATTCCAAAGAGAAAAGGTCTTGATTATAAGGATTCGAGAGCGTTAAGCTTCCTTCCGATCTGCCATATTTTTGAAAGAATGCTTTTCTATCTGTACCAGTACAATGGTTTTTCCATCTATTTTGCCGAAAGTATTGACAAAATGGGCGAAAACATCAAGGAAGTGAAGCCTCAATATATGACGGTAGTACCGAGATTGGTAGAAAAAGTTTACGATAAAATCTATAACACAGGATCGTCTGCGGGCGGCCTGAAATCCAAAATATTCTTCTGGGCACTGAATCTGATCACCAAAAAGAAAACCATTTCAAAACCATCCGGACTGCAGGAAATCATTGCAGATAAACTGGTATTTTCCAAGTGGAGAGAAGGTTTGGGTGGCGAAATCGTGACATTGGTTTCCGGTTCTGCAGCTTTGTCTACAAGATTAAATATGATGTTCCAGAATGCCGGAATTCCTATTCTGGAAGGCTATGGATTGACAGAGACTTCTCCCGTAATCGCTGTGAACAGTTTTGATAAAATGAAGGTAGGCACCGTGGGGATTCCATTGGATAATCTACAGGTTAAGATCCAGGAAGATGGTGAAATTACGGTAAAAGGACCGTCTATTTTCAAAGGTTATTTTAAAAATGAAGAAATGACCAAAGAAGCTTTCACAGAGGACGGCTATTTCAGAACAGGAGATATCGGACATATTGATTCAGAAGGATTCCTTCAGATCACTGACCGTAAAAAGGAAATGTTCAAAACTTCAGGCGGAAAATATATCGCTCCGCAAACGATTGAAAATCTGGCGAAAGCATCCAAATTCATAGAGCAGATCATGGTGGTAGGTGACGGCGAAAAAATGCCTTGCGCACTGGTACAGCCTGATTTTGAATTTGCTAAAAACTGGGCGATGAGAAATAACCTGAATATCGGTTCCACCCCTGCTGAGATTGCCAAAAGCCCTGAACTGAAGGAAAGAATTGAGAAAGAAATGGAAGGCATCAACGAACACCTCGGAAACTGGGAAAAGATCAAAAAAATTGAGCTTACCCCTGAAGTCTGGGCGATTGATACGGGACTCCTTACCCCGACTTTAAAGCTTAAAAGAAAAGCGATCAAAGAAAAATTCATGGATCTGTACAATAAAATGTACGAACACCACGATTAATAATACAAAAGCTGCTTCACAAATGGAGCAGCTTTTTTTATGTCTTTTGCTATGTTTTGGCTAAAGCCTTTTTCATTATATTAATATTTGAGAACGGGCTAAAGCCCGTTCCTATTGAATATTTCAGTTGTATCTACGAAACCTGCTGTTTCTGAATATTGAAAATGATAACTATTTTCTGTGAGAACGGGCTAAAGCCCGTTCCTATTGAATATTTTCCACGCTATGAGATCTGTGTAATCGGCTAAATCTGCGGGAGATAAAAAAATATTTCCATTTTTCCGGATAACAAAAAAAGTGCTTCATTTCTGAAGCACTTTTTAATATTATTTACGAATTGTAATTAGAATTTAATTACAGATTTCATTTTGTCGTTTTCTTCCATTACCAACTCATCATCAACAAGGATTTTCCCAGAGTGCTCATCAATAATGATTTTCTTTCTTTGCGCGATCTCCATCTGCTTTTGAGGAGGAATGGTGAAGAATGATCCTTTCGGAGCTCCTCTTTCCAATCCTACTACAGCTAATCCATTGATAGAGCTTTTTCTGATTCTGTTATATGAAGAAAGCAATCTTTCGTCAATTTTACCGGCAAACTCTTTAGACTGCTCAATTAAGTATTCTTCTTCTTTCTGAGTTTCAGAGATAAGACCATCCAATTCTTCTTTTTTGAATTTCAAATGGTTTTTCAAATCACTGATTTTGTCGTTAAGCTCGCTTAAAGTTTCATTTTTGTGAGCAATTTTAGCTCCGAATTCTTTAATTCTCTTTTCAGCAAGCTGAATTTCAAGATCCTGGAACTCCATTTCTTTTCCTAATGCTTCAAACTCTTTATTGTTTCTTACATTATCCTGCTGAGATTTGTATTTTTCAATTAAAGTTTTTGCATGGTTAATCACTTCATGCTTGGTTTTGATCTGATCGTCCTGATCTTTGATGTCTGCATGAAATTTTTCAGCTCTCTTCTCAAGTCCTTCAATCTCAATTTCAAGATCTTCAACTTCAATTGGCAATTCTCCTCTGGTATTTCGGATTTCATCCAATCTTGAATCAATGATCTGCAAATCGTATAAAGCTCTTAATTTTTCTTCAACTGAAATATCGTTGGTTTTTGCCATATTTAAATGAAATAATTTACTGGGTTTGTTTTTTCAATAGATTTTGAAATTGCAAATGTACTAAATTTTTGTGATAAAATTTCAAATAATTGTTGAGTTACAAATTGTTCGGATTCATAATGGCCTATGTCACAGATCATCATTTTGGATTCTGCCAGAAAATAGTCGTGGTATTTGATATCTCCGGTGAGATAGGCATCGCATTTCTGAGCCAAAGCCGCCTTGATTCCGCTGGCTCCGGATCCTCCCAGAACCCCTACTCTTTTGATTTTTTTATGGGTAAAATCTGAATGTTTGATTAATTCCAGTCCGAATTTCTCTTTCACAAATCTTAAAAATTCCTGTTCATCCACCGCTTCCTCAAAATCTCCGTACATTCCCAGACCTGTATGCTGGTTCTCGTTGTCCAGCTGATACACCTGATAAGCCACTTCTTCATAAGGATGCGCGGCTTTCAGTGCTGAAATAATTCTTCCTTTTTTATAGTCTTCAAAAATCACTGAAATCATATCTTCGTCAGCATTTTCACGGATGTTCTGCTGTCCGGAGAACGGGTTTGAACCTTCAATGGGTCTGAAAGTACCATTTCCGTTAAGCG
The DNA here is from genome assembly GCF_016745235.1 of Chryseobacterium endalhagicum. GTDB lineage: Bacteria > Bacteroidota > Bacteroidia > Flavobacteriales > Weeksellaceae > Chryseobacterium > Chryseobacterium endalhagicum. The sequence continues at coordinate 620,672 of NZ_JAELVM010000003.1, forward strand.
TAAAGCTGCATTCGTCATAAAAACCAATATTTCCGGCTCCGGCACTGAATAATGCTTCTTTTACTTTTTCAGAATGATCTTTCGGAACAAAGACGGTAAGCTGTTTTAAATTATTTTTTTTAGGCTGAAGGATTTTCAGATCTTTTAATCCCAGTTGGGTGCAGATTCCATGGTTTACGCCAAAGAAATCATTATCAAATGCTGTGTGAATGGCATAAATGGCAATTTTATTTTCAATGGCTTTTAAAACCGCTCTTTCCACATAATTTTTCCCGGTCAGGGATTTTAATCCTGAAAAAATAATAGGGTGAAAACATACGATCATATTACAGTTTTTCTGAATAGCCTCCTCCACTACATTCTCCAGAGCATCATGACACACCAGTATTCCGCTCACATTCCGGTCCGGAACTCCGCAAAGCAGTCCTACATTGTCAAAATCTTCTGCCTGCTGCAGGGGAATACGGTTCTCTATTTTTGAAATTACTTCGCTTATTGTCATTTTATTCTGTATGTTTGCTACGAAAATAACGATTATTTGTTAATTTTAAAAAACATTAAAAATGGAAAGAGAACATAATCTTGTTCCCGAAGACAAGCTTTGGAAAAGATTTCTTTACAGGATTATCTACCGTGCCGACACGAAACTCGGAAAGTTATTTGACATTATTTTATTATCACTGATCCTGATAAGCACAGCCATTATCATGATGGAAAGTGTTGCTCAACTGGATAAACGGTTCCATAAAACATTCATCATCCTGGAATGGGTCATTTCTATATTTTTCACGATTGAATACTGGCTGCGGATCAGTGTCGTTAAAAATAAGAAACATTATATTTTCAGCTTTTTCGGGATTATAGATTTTCTTGCGCTGGTTCCTTTTTATCTGAGTTTTTTCTTTCCTGTCACCAAGTATTTCCTGATCTTCAGAATGCTGAGAATGCTGAGAATCTTCAGGATATTCAATCTTCTTGATTTTATGAATGACGGTTACCTTATCGTCCGTGCCTTAAAGAACAGCTCCAGAAAAATCTATATTTTCCTGTTATTCCTTATCATTTTTTCAGTGATCGTAGGTTCTCTGATGTTTATGGTGGAAGGCGGAAGACCCGGCTTTGAAACCATTCCGCAGTCTATCTACTGGGCCGTCGTTACAGTAACTACGGTAGGTTATGGGGATGTTTCGCCTATTACTCCAATGGGTAAGTTTTTTGCCGTTATTTTAATGCTTGCAGGTTACTCCATTATTGCGGTTCCCACCGGAATTGTAACAGCTGAAATGCGGAACAAAAGACAGAACCTGGAAAAGATCTGCGACCAGTGCGGTAATGAAGATATAGATGATGATGCGAGATACTGTAAACAATGTGGCAAGAAATTAGCTTAGTATCTGGTATTGATATTTAATCTATTAACCAAATACCACAAAAATCATGGAACCACAAAAGAAAAATAAACCGAACAGTCTGGTCATTATCCTTTTTGCTTTAATTGTATTAATGATCATTATCTATTTTATACTGGTGATGTTCTTCCCTGCTGTCTTTGAGAGTATGAATACGGGAGATATTCAGCCAGTGCCGAATAAGTGATAAGTGATAAGTGAAAAATGATGAGTGATGAGTGATGAGTAACATAAAAAAAGACGGCTGGTGCCGTCTTTTTTCAATATGATACTGTTGTTATTCTTTATTTCTTGATCGCTTTGATCATTTGTTTTGAACCGTCTTTCATGTTTAAGGTAAGGAAATACAATCCCTGTTTCAGATCTCCCAAGTGAAGGGATGAAGAAGGATTATCAATGGTTTTCACCAATCTTCCTGATACATCGGATACTGAAACAGATTTTACAAGATCTGCTTTGGAAATATTCAGTACATCAGTGAAAGGGTTTGGATAAGCCTTAATGACGTCTTTCGCTTTGGTCACTTCTGATGTTGCCAATTGTGCTGATTCTACTTTAAAATTATCAACAAAGAAATCGTAATCTTCAGAATCATTTACTGTTCCGTCCGAAGCAAAAAATGCAAATACGGTATTCGCTCCTGTATAATTTGCCAAATCAAAAGAATAGGTCGTGGAAGTATTGGTTGGTGTATTGGCTGCATCCCATGTCTGCAGAACAGTCCATGTAGCTCCGCCGTCACCTGATACCAGGAACTGCACCACATCATCCGATCCCATAGCTGAAGGCGTAACATCAAAAAATTCTGTAACTCCATAGTCAAATTTCACTCTGTATCCTCCTGCTGACAGATTGAAAGGAACGGTTTTCAGCCATGCTGCCGTATCATCGGAATAAAGGTTGATTTTTGCAGCGTTGTTCCCATCGCCTGCATTCAGGAAGTCTCCGTCAAACCATGACTCATCTGTTCCGGTAGGTCCTGTTGTGGCATCACCGCCTGAAGCCTGCTCCCAGCAGCTTCCCGGGAATGTTGCAAAATCATTGGTATACGTTGTTGTAGGAGTTACAGCAGCGCACTCAGTCGTAAATGATGTTCCTACAGACCATCCGCTTTTATCTGTAGCAGTACATACAGATCTTACCCATACATAATAAGTGGTTGCCGGGGTAAGCGAGGATAATGGCACTGATAAGGCATTTGCTCCTACACTTCCTGTAGCTGCAGTAGCACTTGTAGGTGCTGTATTTGATGGATCATAATAATAGTCGTAACCTACTCCCACCGCGCTGGTAGATGCAGTCCAGGAAACAGTCGCAGAATTGGATGTAACCAAACTTGATGATAAGTTACCCGGTGCCAGACAGCTTGGAACAGCTCCGATAACCACCGTATAATCATGTGCTTCTCCATACCCTGTTGTATTACATGGTTCAGGATCGCTCAGGAAACGGTCTGCTATCCTCATTCTATACGTTCCCGGTGTTGCAGTGGCAGGAATTGTGATCACACCGTCAGTAAATAAATTACTTCCACTGGAAGCCTCACCTACCAGCTCCGGAGCTGTATCATCAAAAGTTCCGTTGTTATCAAAATCTATCCAGACCCTTACGACTTGGTCTTCATATCCATGGGTAACAGAAAAGGAATAATTAACACCTGCATTCATGTTGATGGTCTGGCTGGTATAATCTCCATACGCCGACTGGCTGCACCCTGTATCCAGATGACTGAATCCGGCGGATGGGATCGTAAAACTGTCGATCATATCTCCGCCATCACATCCTTCATCAAATTCAGGGATGCAATAAGTCTGTCCAAAGGCAAATGCGCTAATCATTAATAAATTCACAAGTAAAATCTTTCTCATATATATTTTTTTTATGGTTAAAACAAATTTAATGAAAAAAACATAATTACAATTTTTTTATCATGAAAAAAGAGACGGCTTTTTGGCCGTCTCTGATAAATATATTCACTAATGATTATTTTTTAATTGCTTTGATGGTCTGTTTAGATCCGTCTTTCAGGTGAAGAGTTACCAGATAAATTCCCTGTTTCAGGTCTTCTAAGTGAAGTACTGATGAAGGATTATCAATGGTTTTCAAAACAATTCCATCAGAATTGACAATAGATACCGACTTTACTTTGGAAATATTAGAAATATCAAGAATATCTGTAAAAGGATTCGGATATCCTTTAAAACTATCTTCTTTTTCAATACGGGATGTATTCAACGGAATACAATTCTGTGCAACAGAAAGCTTATAATTCCCAAACTGTGCATTAAAGCTTGTCAACAAAATATAGTATGTGGTACCAGCTGTTGCATTAAATGTATAGGCCGGGAAGGAAGACGTATTGTAATCACCTTCACATCCATCTTCTGCAGCCCCAATACATCTAAGAGCAGAACAGCTTCCAGAATATATTCTAAGGTATGCATCAAACTCGGTACCACAGGCACTCACTGTAATTGTTCCTGTAGTCTGAGCTTTCACTGTATACCATACTCCTCTTGAAATTGCATTAGGAGCAACCTCTCCGCAAATATCACCTGTAAGGACTTCTCTGTTTGCCAGAGCATTATTACCTTCTACGGTACCTGCGCATGGTATTGCTATAGCACCAGAACATGTATCATTGGAAGGTATCACAGGCGTTGTGATACAAATCTGAAAATTAGAGCTTACGGAAGGATAATCTATTGTTGAATATACCCTTACATAATATAGTTCTCCAACGGTAAGATTTTGTACCAGCACATTGGAGTTTCCGTAGGCTCCAAAATCACAAACAATAGAAGTCAAGTTTCCGCAAGACCCTGAGTAAACCTGCGTGCTGGTTTCGGCCCCCGTATAATTTACATTAACTATATGCGCATCAGCTGTGGCGGTAAATGAATACCAAACGTCATCATCTGCCTCACCTGTATGACATGGCGGAGGTGCATCATTACTTGGGGTTGCCCCATTAGTAGAACCGTTTATCGGATTTGTACATACAGCCGTATTGCTTACAGACAGTGAAACTGCATTGACACAGTTATCATTCTCCGGTACCGAAGCTTTTGTAACTAAATAACGGGCGGGCTGATTACATTGGATTGCAGCTACATTTATTCCTGATTGTACTAAAGCAGAAAAATGTGGTCTGGCCACCCAACTATTAACATCCCCTCCGTCTATAACATTTCTGCTTCTGGGAAACATCGTTCCGGAGTCCAAATTCTCTGCTCCATATCCAAAAATAAAAACAGGAAAAATTAAAAGTAAAAAAAACATTTTTTTCATATTGTGAAATTTTAAAATTACCTCATAAACTTATCAATTAAATTTAATAATTTAATAAAAACACAATAATTAAGCACAATTAAACATTTAAATAATTGTATTTTACCAAATTTATATCATTCAATTATTTTATTAACTATTAACTTATAATAGCAAAAAAAACAAAATAGCTTAATTAGGTTTTTGATGTCATTTTATCTCCCATTTTGGACATAATAATTTATAAATGGATAGATCAAAAAAACAGCAGTCTTCCGGCTGCTGTTTTATATTATATAGTCAAAAAAAAATATTATTTCTTAATGGCTTTGATGGTCTGTTTAGATCCGTCTTTCAGGTGAAGAGTTACCAGATAAACTCCCTGTTTCAGGTCTTCTAAGTGAAGTACTGATGAAGGATTATCAATGGTTTTCACTAGTCTTCCTGCAGCATCAAGTACAGATACTGATTTCACTTTAGAAATATCTGAAATAGACAGAACATCTGTAAAAGGATTCGGATAGGCTTTGATGTCATTTTTAGCTGCTGAAACTTCTGACGTTGCCAGCAGAGAGGAATCGTAAGCAGAAATCTGGAATTCTCCGTCTACACCAGTTCCTAACGAATACCTCCAAACACTGAAGTAAATTGTAGAGCCTGGTGTTTGACCGGTTAAAGCAATTTTAGAGTAATTGCCATCACCATTATCATCATCACAAGCTAAATCCACCAATGCTCCGCAATTTCCTGTATAAGCAGATAAGACAGAATCTATAAACCCTGATCCGGTAACCGCCTTCGTTTCTACGGTTACAGATCCGGATGCAGGAACTACCACTGAATACCAAACATTATCAGCCCTGTTTGACTGACAGGTTGTTGTACCATCGGTAATACCACCTACATTTGTTCCAATAATATCATTTGCTGCGAAATTTCCTCCAACTGTTAAAGCTATGGCTCCTGAACAATTATCATTAGCAGGAGCAGCCAATGTTGTAAATGAAATTTCAGAACATCCTACAGCATCACCAATGGCATTATATGGTATCACTGTGGCATAATATGTTGTCTGAGGACTGAGGCTGCCCGGAATATTATAGGTGTTCACATTTCCTGCATCGGTATTATTTACAATATCAGTGCCTCCGGTCGCAGTACCCACTTTAATTTTATATCCTGTAGCTTCTGATACCAGATTCCAGTTCAGGATGCCGTCTGCATTTACTCCTGTAGCCCCATTTGCCGGCAAAGTAAATGTTGTACAAGCAGGTGCGGTGGTAGGAGGTGTATCTACAACAAAATTATCTGCAAAAAGATAAAACTGATCTGTATCCGTTGCATGAATTGCTACATACACCGTTTGTCCCACGTATGCAGATAAACTAATTGTTTTTTGTGTCCATGTACCCGAAGCCTTTGACGTAGCCTGAATCACTGTGGAAAAAGCTGCTTGTGTCTGGTCTGTTGTTGAAAGCAGGACTTCATAATTTTCCAGAGCGAATGTATATCCTGATTTTATATAGAAAGAAAATCTGTCACTAATCCCTGCCTGAACATTGATAGCTTTTGTAATCAAATAATCATCATGAGCTGTAGAATTATATTTAATTCCCGCTACGTTTGTACCGGACTGTGCTGTTCCTATATTCGGCACACGAATATCCCAGCCATTACTGCCGCCGCCGTTAATGACAGCCCAACCTGTGGGAAGTGTCGTTCCGGAATCAAAATTTTCTGTCCACTGTCCAAAGATAAAAACAGGAAACATTGTCATAAAAAATAAGAGTTTTTTCATATCCTAAGAGTTTAAAATTAATAATGGTAATGTATCAAATATTTCATCATTAGAGCAATAAATCAATCAATTACATAAAAAACAAACACTTCATTTATTTCTTATTATTAATAATGGAATCCTGTTTCATATTTTAACAATTATCTATAATTCACCATATGAAATTTATTTTTAAAATAATCCCCTATCTAAATTTTCCGCCCATTTATACAAGACAGCTTCAACAAAAGATCTTCATCAAAAAAAACAGCAGCCTTCCGGCTGCTGTTCTATATCACATGGTCAATAAAAATATTATTTTTTAATGGCCTTAATGGTCTGTTTAGATCCGTCTTTCAGATTAAGCGTCACAAGATACATACCTTGTTTCAGGTCTCCTAACTGAAGCGCTGACGAAGGATTATCAATAGTTTTCACTACTCTTCCTGCAAGATCCACGATAGATACTGATTTTACTTTTGAAATATCAGAAATATTCAGGACATCTGCGAAAGGATTCGGATAAGCTTTAAGATCATTTTTAGCTGCTGAAACTTCAGAAGTTGCCAGCAGAGATGCGTCGTAAGCAGAAACCTTGAACTGCCCGTCTGTTCCACCTCCTGCGTTGGAATATCTCCACACACTTACATAAAGTGTTGCACCAGGCGTCTGCCCTGTAAGAGAAACTTTTGAGAAGTTACCATTACCGGAATCATCATCGCAAGAAATAGAAGTCGTACTGTTACAGTCTGCAAATACTGACATCACTGTATCGGTCAATGCTGTACCTGTAGTTGTATCTGTTTCAACGGTAACACTTCCTGAAGCAGGAACCACTACTTTATACCAGACATTTCCTGCAACATTCGTTGTCGTTGTAAGACAGCTGGCTGTTAATGCAGGTGTATTTGTAGAACCTGCCGTAGTTCCTGTTACCGCATTTTGTGCAAATGTACCTCCTACTACCAAATCCACGGCAGAAGCACAGTTATCATTGGCAGGCGGACTTGCCAGCGTTGTGAAAGATCCCGAAACCCATGCACTTTCCATACCTGCACACATAGATCTTACCCAGTAGTAATAGGTAGTTTGAGGCTGTAAAGGACCAAGGTTCTGAGTCATAGCCGCAGTAGATGTTCCGGAAGCAGGAGCCGTATTAGTTGTTGAATAATAATACTGATATCCATTCGCCGGAGCAGCTGATGGAGCAACCCATGAAATTGTAGCTGAAGCATCTGTTACCGCTGAGTGACTTAAACTTCCAGGAGTATCACAAGCCGGAATTGCTTCTACTGCAAAATTATCTACAAAGAAATCATAATCAGGGGCATCATTAACTGCACCGTCACTTCCGTATATTGCAAATACTGTATTCGTTCCTAAAAAGTTACTTAAGTCAAAAGTATAGGTATTTGAAGTATTGTTAGGGGCATTGGCTGCGTTCCAGGTGTTTAATACTTCCCATGTGGTTCCGCCATCTACAGAAACAAGGAACTGCACTATATCGTCAGAACCCATAACACTGGTTGTTGTAACGTCATAACCGGTTACTCCATAGTTAAACTTCACTCTGTATCCTCCTGCAGACAGATTAAAGGCAGGAGATTTTAACCATCCGTTTCTTCCTGTAGAATAAAGGTTCATTCTGGCAGCTCCTGAAGATCCCACGTTAAGGAAACCATCATTAACCCAGTAATTCGTAGTACCTGTACCAGGACCGGTAGCAGGTGTTCCGCCATTGGCCAGAGACCAGCATGATCCAGGGAATGAAGCAAAATCATTAGTATAAACCGGCGTGATCACACCACAAATGGTGGTAAAACTTCTCACTGTACATGACGTAGAAGTTACTCCGGCGTTATAAGAGTTTATGGTATAATAGTAAGTTGTAGAGGTGTTAAGTGCTGTAGGCAGCGTATACGTTGTAACGTTACCAAGGTCTACATTATTTAAAATATCCGTACCTCCTGATGTAGTTCCGATAGTCAGTCTGTATCCTGTGGCATCAGCATTTGCAGCCCATGTAAATGTAGGCGTCAAAGAAACTCCGGATGCAGAAGCAGCAGGCGCTGAAACTACCGGACAGAATGCTTTGGTGGTAAAGGATGGCCCGGCAATCCAGATACTTTGATCCGTAGTGCTGCAACGGGATCTTACCCAAACATAATACGTGGTAAGCGGATTCAGGTTGATCAGGGTATTGGTTGTTCCTGTAGCACCTATTACATTAGGTGTACTTCCGCTGGTAGGAGCGGTATTGGTTGTACTGTAATAAATATCATAAGAAGGTGCAGGGGTAGCAATAGTCCAGCTTACAGATTCTGTAGTAGCTGTTGAAGTCCCTACAGTAACTGTATCCGGCATTAAGCAGGTAACAGCACTGATACTTACATTATCAATATAAATATCATCACTTCCGTTATCACCTGTTGCCAGGAATCTCACTATTGCAGTGGCACTGCTGGTTCCCAGATCAACATATTTGCTTGACCATGATGCTGAAACACCATAAGTAGAGCCTACAGCATTGAATGTTGTTCCACCATCCGTGGAAACCTGTATTTTCAGGTTATCCGTTCCGGTTGGGTTAATATAATCAAAACTTAATATTCTGCTTCCGGCACCGGCGGATAAATCAATGTATAAATCCATATACCCTGAAGCATTTACTGTATTGTACGCGTGAAATCTTGCCGTAGGAGCCACAGCAGGTGCAGCAACAGTAGCGGTACCACTTGTACTGGTCCATCCGGACACACTTGAAAATCCGGAAGTGGAATTATCACTTGCTCTCCAGGAGTTATCCCCTCTTGAAGGCCATGTTCTCCAATTGGCAGCATTCGGAAGATCGCCTGTTGAATTTCCGTTTGCCCATGATCCGAAAGATTCGGTGAAAGGCAATGTGGCATAGGTTGCTGGTGCAGCAATCCATGTTCCCGGAGTATAGGTAAAAGTAAGACCGGAAGCAGGAACTGTAGTTCCGTTGCTTGTCCCTAAAGTACAGCTGGAAGTATTGGATGTTCCGATAGCGGTAGCGGTCCAGTCTGATCCCGTTCTGTTGTTAACATCAGAGCTTTCGGCACCCCGTATCCCCACCTGTCCAGTTATTGTCGCAGTTCCAGAAACACAATTTCCATATACGATATCCACTGTATTGGATGTTAGATCAAGCTGTATTTGAAAGTTAAGCAACTGGGCAGCTGCAGCAGAGTTCCCCTGCAGATCCGTAAACTGAACAATAAATTTGGAGCCTACGGTTTCATAGGAAATTTCAGACGTTGTAGTACTTGCATGTCTTAGGTTAACAGCAAATCCTGCAAAAGAACCTTCAAACGGCGTAGTGGTATCCGTAGAAAGACCACTGTAAGTACCTGCTAAAGCGGGAGTACCAAGCGTTACAAAACCATTATTGCTGATGTAAACGCTGGAATAGGATTTACCATTGTATTTAAAAACCGACGGTAAATTAATAGCTGCCGATACAGCATCTGTTCCCAGAGTTGCACCGGATTGCCAGATGGTACGACCTGCTGACAGCGGAGTGTAGGTTCCGCTGCTCTGCGTAAACCCGTACCCATTGTTGGTATTGGGGTTTGCTGCCTGTGGCGGACCTACCTGTGCATAAGCCGCCATACTCATGGAAGCCAGACACGTTAGTAGAAGTTTTTTCATATGTAGTAAAAATAAAATTAGAGGGTAAAAGTAAACAAATATTCCCTCTAAATTCTAAAATTATCATAAAATATTAGTGAAATATTCTTAAAATAATTACTTTATTGCCTAAAATTAAACATATATTTAATTTTAATGTTAAATAATCAACCCTGATAAAAACACAACACCACTGATTAACAACAACTTAAATTAAATTTTAAAGTCACAAATAATGGAAAAATTTCTATTTAACATAAAAAAATATTTAAAATTTTCACCAAATAACGATATATTATTAATAAAAAAAGCGGCAAAAAATGCCGCTTTTTTATAAGATATTTCACAAATCCTAGTTCAAATAAAACTCATATTTGTTAAGGAGCTGAATCTGCTTGATCAGATCACCGTTCAGATCCACGGAATGTTTCATAGATTGCACTTCAATATGGGAATCATCATCAATATTTTTAATAAAGAATTTAAGCTTCTGGTTTCCTTTATTCCTGTCGAGAACCGTTCTGAAAAACTCAAGGTCTTCCGTACGCACATCCATCACATCCATCACCAGGGAAATGCTTTTGGCAAATCTCTCAAAAGCTTCCTGAAGTTCAATCACATCGTTCACATTCACGAAAACCCTTCCATCCTTCACCTGTGCAAATTTTATTTTAAAAATCACAAACCTCTGAACCTCCAGCTTTTCCTTCAGACGCATATAATCCCGGTCTCCCAACCTGAAAGAATACGACCCGGAATAATCTTCAAGGGTAACAAAAGCTACCTTTTCACCACTTCTGAAGCCATCCTGAACCCTGTATTCCGTAATCAGCCCGGCCACTGTATATTCTTTTCCGGCGCCGCCATTTTCGCGCTCCTTCTGCATGGTTTTCCAGTCTTTCTTCTTTTCCTCAAACAGTTCTTCCTGTTTATTGGAGAAAGCCTGTTCTTTATAAGCATCCACCTCATCAAGGTTTAAAAAGAGGAAATTACCTTTCGGTTCTGCTTTTTTCATCACTTCCTCTATTACTTCCTCTTCACCGATGGACAGATCATCAGAAATAATTTCCGTAAGGTCTACCGTTTCATCCTGGGTATCCGTTTCTAAAATAGGCACTTCATCTGTTACCGTTTTTTCTTCTCCTTCTTTTTCCAGTACACTTTTTTTGGAAAGCTGTCCCTGCATAAACTGGAACTGATATTTGAATTCATCCAGCGGATGCGCAGAAAGATAGAATCCGATGATTTCTTTTTCTTTATTAAGCTTGTGCATATTCGGCCATTCCGGGCAAGGCAGCAGTTTGGGCTGCTCGATCTGTACCTCATCGGCAAAATCAGCAAAAAGAGAATGTTCCATTTCATTCTTGCTTTCCTGGAAACTCTGTCCGTATCTGATCAACCGTTCAAGGTTAGTTTTCCCTGCCATATCAATATCGAAATACTGGCCTCTGTGGTAAGAACCCAGTTCATCGAAAGCACCTGCCAGCACTAAGCTTTCTGCCACTCTTTTATTCATCTGGGAAGGAAGAATCCTTTCAAAGAAATCATAGATATTTTTGAATCTTCCATTGGCTCTTTCTCTTGTAATAGCCTCACTCGGTCCTTCTCCGATTCCTTTAATCGCACCCAGTCCAAAACGGATCTGTCCTTTTTCGTTTACAGAGAATTTATACTGGGATTCATTCACATCCGGACCTAAAACATCCACCCCGATACTTTTACAGTCTTCCATGAACATCGTAATAGAATCGGTATTGTTAATGTTATTACTCATCACACTCGCCATATATTCTGCCGGAAAATTCGCTTTCAGATAGGCTGTATGATAAGCAATCAAAGCATAACAGGTAGAGTGGGACTTGTTGAAGGCATATTCTGCGAACGCTTTCCAGTCATTCCAGATTTTGTTTAAACGGTCTTCATCCAGATTGTTTTTCTTTCCGCCCTCAATGAATTTAGGGTACATTTTATTCAGAACGTCAATCTGCTTTTTACCCATCGCCTTTCTCAGCGTATCCGCCTCACCTTTGGTAAAATCGGCCAGTTTCTGGGATAAAAGCATTACCTGCTCCTGGTATACGGTAATTCCGTAGGTTTCTTTTAAATATTCTTCAGTTTCCGGTAAATCGTAAACAATTTCTTCGATTCCGTGCTTTCTGTTGATAAAGTTCGGGATATATTTAATCGGGCCCGGACGGTATAAAGCATTCATGGCAATAAGGTCGGCAAAAACCGTAGGCTTAAGCTCTCTCATGTACTTCTGCATTCCCGGACTTTCATACTGGAAAATCCCGATGGTTCTTCCTTCTTTAAATAACTGGTAGGTTTTGGCGTCGTCAAGCGGAATCTCGTCCGGATCAAGATCGATATTATGTCTCTGCTTAACCAGTTTCATCGCATCTTTAATAATCGTAAGGGTTCTCAGTCCCAGGAAGTCCATTTTCAGAAGTCCTGCACTTTCCGCTACCGAGTTATCGAACTGGGAAACCAAGATATCGGCATCTTTCGCTGCAATCGTTATCGGAACAAGATTACTCACATCTTCAGGCGTAATGATCACCCCGCAGGCATGAATTCCCGTGTTCCTGATACAGCCTTCCATTTTCTTCGCACTCGCCAGTACATCGAAACGCGGATCCTCAGGATTATCGAGCACCATCCTCATTTCATCTACCAGCATCTGCTCTTCAGGCTTCAGCTTGTCGTATTTTGCCAAAGCTTTGGCAATATTCATTCCCGGGCTGGCCGGGATCAGTTTTGCAATATTGTTCGTGTCAGGAATCGGAAGATCCAATACCCTTCCGGCATCCTTGATGGCTGATTTCCCTCCCAGAACCGAGTAAGTAATGATCTGCGCTACCTGGCTCTGGCCGTATTTTTCAATTACCCATTTAATAATCCTATCCCTTCCTTCATCATCAAAGTCAATATCAATATCAGGCATGGAAACCCTCTCCGGATTCAGGAATCTCTCAAAAAGGAGATCATATTTAATTGGGTCTACATTGGTAATCCCGATGGTATAGGCTACCGCAGAACCTGCTGCAGATCCCCTTCCCGGTCCTACCCAAACGCCCATATTCCGGGCTTCATTACAGAAATCCTGTACAATAAGGAAGTATCCCGGGTATCCGGTATTGGCGATTACATCAAGCTCAAAGTCCAGACGTTCTTTGATTTCTTCTGTAATTTCAGTATATCTTTTTCTCGCTCCTTCATAGGTAAGATGGGTCAGGTAGGCCATCTCCCCTCTTTTACCCCCATCCACAGCATCTTCCGGACGGATAAATTCTTCAGGAATATCAAATTTTGGAAGAAGAACATCCCTTTTTAAGGTATAAGGACTGAATTTTGCGAGGAATTCATCATAAGCCTCAAAAGCATCCGGATAAGCCAGAAACGCTTCTTTGATCTCTTCACTGTTTTTTATATAATATTCTCCCGTGGTAAGCCCTCTTCGTTTTCCGAATCCCTTTCCTACTGGGGTATTTAGTTTTTCACCGTCTTTGATGCAGCTTACAATATCCTGGATATTGGCATCATCGCTGTGGGTATAAAATGTTTCGTTCTGGGCCAGAATTTTGGTGTTGTATTTATCTGCCAGATAGAGTAAAACTTCATTCAAATGCTCTTCCTCGGGAAGTTTATGATTCTGAAGCTGTACATAGAAATCATCCCCGAATGTTTCTTTCCACCATTTGAAAAGCTCTTCCCCTTTCTGCTCTCCCGTATTAAGGATCGCATCAGGAATATCACCTAAAATTCCGGAGGTTACGGCAATCAATCCTTCTTTGTATTCAGCAATTAATTCCCTGCTGATCCTCGGCACTCCAAAATAGAATCCTTTCAAAAATCCTATACTGGAAAGTTTGGCGAGGTTTTTATAGCCGTTAAAATCTTTGGCCAAAAGAACCATCTGCGTTCTTCTGTCCGGATCATCTTTGGTAAACTGCTTCTGCTCGTATCGTTCTGAAATATAAAATTCACAGCCTACAACAGGGATAAGCGGCGTTGAAACGGGTTCTGCTTCTGTAAATTCTGTTCCATTCTCTTCCGCTTCCTGCTTTTTCGCAAGGAATTCCTTATGTTTTTTTGAACGGTCTGAATTCGCGGATTCTACAGCTGAAACAAATTTGAAAGCTCCCATCATATTTCCGATATCCACCATTCCTACGGCAGGAAAGTTATCATCGGCAGCTTTTTTTATAAGATCATTGATGCTGGAAGTGGCCATCAAGGTGGAGAAAACACTGTGGCTGTTGAAATTGAAATATTTTCCGATATCAATCTCGTCAATACTTCCAAAATCCTGCTGTTTTTTCTTATTATTGAAATCTGCAACCTGTCTTCGGATCACAATATCAAACGCCTGTATCGGGTCCGGATAAAGTGTTTTGAAATAGGTCAGCTGATCTTCAGAGATCTTCAGTACTTCGGCAGGAATTACGCCTATCCTCATCATTTCGAAGAAAACCCGGGCTGTTGCATTTACGTCGGCAGCAGCGTTGTGAGCTTCATCAAATTTATGTCCATAGAGTTTTTCATATAACTCTTCAAGCTTTGGAGACTTGTATCTTCCGCCTCTTCCGCCTCCAAGTTTACAGTAATCTGTCCCTAAAACCATGGTATCGGCTTTGGGCTTTTTCTGAAGATTGTCCTCTATATTTTTTCTGAAAAATTCTGCTCCTACAATATTATAATCGAATTCCACGTTGTGTCCGGAGACTACTCTTACCCTGTCCAGCGCTTTTGAGAACTCTTCCAGGATTTCCTGCAGGTCACGTCCTTCTTCATTGGCGATCTTGGTGGTAATTCCGTGAATTCTTGCGGCATTGAAGGGAATATCATACCCTTCAGGTTTTATAATATAATCCTGGTTTTCAATTAATTTCCCATCATCATCGTGGATCTGCCATGCAATCTGAACCATTCTTGGCCAGTTGTCAGAGTCTGAAAGCGGAGCATTGAAATTCTTGGGTAAACCGGTTGTTTCTGTGTCAAAAATTAAGTACATATAATTTTCTAACTTTTTTAAAAAAGAGAATGTAAAGTTACTCCATTTTTTTCAAAAATTCAGCAGGAAAAACATCAAAGAACAGGAATAGATTTTTCACAATAAAACAAAATATTCTTATGAAAACAATCTATTTTACACTGATAATAAAATATAATTCACAATAAAAAACAGTTTATTCAGGCGAACTAAACATAATATTAATTTTTTCTGTAGAATAAAAAAACGCAATACTTTTTATTTTATAAAAAATATTCATCAATAGATAAAAATTAATTCAAAATTTAAACCAAACAATTCATTTACAACCACTTAAGTTAAAAACAATAACCTTTATTTATATATTTACATCATATTATAATTATATAAACTGTTATGAGAAAAATTTTTATCCCGGTCTGCACTTTGGCCGTTATAACTTTAAGTGCACAAAATAATAATGAAAGTTTAAAAAGAGAATTCTCCAGGCAGAATACTGAGAACAATGAAAGATTTGATGCTTATGCAGCCAAACTTTATGGAACTGAAAGAAATCCTGACGTTGCAAAGAAAATTGAAGAACAGCGGGCCAACCTGGCAGGATTTTCACTAAACGGAAACCCTTATTTCCATCAGTCAGAAGATATTAACCAGATTAAAAATTCTAATTCTGATTTTCTTCAGAACGGTACCATTAATGGACTGAATGGCTCTTTTAACGGTGAAAACATTAAGTTCACCGTGTTTGATGGCGGAAGAATATTTGGTGGGCATAGCCTTTTCAACAATGCTCCCAACAGAATAACGAATATGGAAGCCAGCACAATGAATTACAGTGCTCATGCAACCAACGTTGGGGGATTTATTGGAGCTAAGCCTGCTAGTCTTTCCGGCGGCGGCAATACCTATAACCCTAAAGGAATAGCGATGAATTCCACGATGGATTCTTATTCATTTCAAACCACCACACTACCCGGAAATGCCAGTACCAGTACAGTATTTCAAAAAATACTGACCGCACAGCCAAAAATATCCAACCATTCTTACGGAACCAATCAGGGATGGACGGACAGCGATCCGAATCAGCCCAATGGATTGGTGTGGAACGGGAATTATGAAGCCGGAGGTACGAACATCTATGATCTTCAGGGAACTTATTATTCTAATGATCAAAATTATGATCAGATTGTTTATAACAATCCGTCCTATATTATTGTAAAGTCCTCAGGAAACTATTTTGGAATGGGACCTACTGGCAATAATACTCCAAAATACTATAAGAATTTTTCAGTAACACCAACCCAATATGTACAGTTTACAGCCAATGCGGCCAACCTTCCGCCCAACAACTGCTCTTTAGGATATGACTGTATCGGCCCCGGTTCATTAGCAAAAAACATTATCGTGGTGGGTGCATCAGATATAATCACAGCCAACGACGGAAGATATACCGCAGCGGCAGATGTTGTCCGTTCCAGTTACAGCAGCGCAGGACCAAGGGATGATGGTGGGATTAAACCTGATATTACAACCGTGGGAACCAATGTTGCCAGTGGTTCTACCGTTGAGGATACAACAGGAAGCAGTACTTATATTGTAGGCAGCGGTACCTCTTACTCCGCACCGGTAGTTACCGGAATTATCGGATTGTGGACTCAGATTAATAAGCAATTGTTTAATAATGCAGAATTTAATGCGTCATCAGCCAAAGTATTAACGATCCACTCTGCATCTGAAGCAGGAAACGTGGGCCCGGATCCTTGGCATGGCTGGGGATTCATCAATGCTAAAAAAGGAGCCGAACTGCTTGTTGCAAAATCCAACAATACCATCATATTTAAAGATGAAGTACTTAACAGCGGAACCGCGAACCGTAAAACCGTAACGGCTTCCGGCAGCGAGCCTCTTAAAGTAACCATTTCATGGATTGATCCTGAATACAAACTTCCGGCAGCAGCTACTTTAACAGTTGCAGATGTTTACAACAACAGGGCTTCCAGGCTTGTTAATGATCTAGACTTAAGAATCATAGATACTACTGATAATACAATTTATTATCCATGGAAACTGAACGCCAACAGCCCGATGACGCCAGCTACAAAGGCTGACAACACGGTAGACAATGTAGAGCAGGTGGTAATTGATGCTCCGGTTGCAGGAAGAAACTACAGAATAGAAATTACAAACAAAGGAAATCTTGTGAATAATGCGGGTGTGAACGCTCCTCAAAATTATTCCATTCTGGTTAGCGGTTACAGCAATGAAGTGCTTGCCACCCAGGAAACGAAGGCAGCGTCAACAATTACGATTGCCCCTACCCTTACGAAGGATATTGTTAAGATATTAAATGCACCTCGCAAGGCTGCTTTCAGTGTGTATGACCTTTCAGGTAAAAAATTACAGAGCGGAACAACCAATGGTGATACTGAATCTTTAGACCTTTCAGCATTCACTAAAGGTATTTATATCATTGAAGTAAAAACTGAAAAAGAAACAGTTTCCAAAAAAGTTATTAAAGAATAGTCAATTAATTCTTTATTCATTCCAGCCGTTTTCATATGTTGAAAGCGGCTTTTTTGTATAGGTAAACTATGATAAAGAACACAGCCTGAAAGCACTGATTATTTAAAAATCTGTCACATAATAAATCCTTTCGTACAACAATCTCAAGAAAACACTAACACTTGTTCGTATTTTGTTTTTTTGTGTATATTTGCTTCCTATGGAAAATACACTTCACGAAAAAGTTTCTCAGGATATTTTGCTTAAGGCGTACAATCATATGATGCTGGCCAAAGCCATGGCGGATATCTATGAAGAAAACAGAAATATCTGTAAATATGTTCATAGTACCTCAAGAGGCCATGAAGCCATTCAGCTGGCAACTGCTTATCAGCTGAAAAAAGAAGACTGGGTATCTCCTTATTACCGTGATGAAAGTATTCTGCTAGGAATAGGTTTTGAACCTTATCAGCTTATGCTGCAGCTTCTGGCAAAGGCAGAAGATCCTTTTTCAGGAGGAAGATCCTATTACTCCCACCCATCAAGCAGAGATGAAAACAAACCGAAAATCATCCATCAGAGTTCTGCAACAGGAATGCAGACGATCCCTACTACAGGGGTTGCGCAAGGTATAAAATATATCCAGGATTTTGATTTACAGCAATTCGAAAATAATCCTGTTGTGGTTTGCAGCCTTGGAGACAACTCGGTAACGGAAGGTGAAGTAAGTGAGGCTTTGCAGTTTGCAGCCCTTCATCAGCTTCCTATTATATTCCTTGTACAGGATAATGAATGGGGAATTTCTGTGACCAAAGAGGAAGCAAGAACATGTGACGCCTACGATTTCGTGGCAGGATTTACCGGCCTTAGCAGAATGCGTGTAGACGGAACTGATTTTGTGGAAAGTTTCGAAGCTATGAAAAAGGCTGTTGATTTTGTGAGAAACGAAAGAAAGCCTTTGGTCGTTTGTGCTAAAACGGTTCTTATCGGGCATCACACTTCCGGGGTAAGAAGAGAATTTTATAGAGACGAAGAAGATTTAACAAAACATAGAGCTAAAGATCCGGGTGAAATCCTTAGAAAACAGCTTCTGGAATCAGGAGTTGATGAAGATCTTTTGAAACAGATCACTAAAAAAGCCCGTCTTGAAGCAGAAGAAGCTTTTGAAAAAGCTAAAAACGCAGAAGATCCGAAGCCTGAAACAGTAATGCAGCACGTTTTCGCTCCCACTCCGATTACTGAGGAAACGGGAACACGTGAACCTGCGGGCGGAGAAAAAATCGTTATGGTGGATGCTGCTATCCACGCCGTACAGGAGCTGATGTGGAAACATCCTGAAGCACTTCTTTACGGACAGGATGTAGGAGAAAGAATCGGGGGCGTTTTCAGAGAGACCGTTACTTTAGGGAAAAAATTCGGAAGCAAAAGAGTATTCAATACAGCAATTCAGGAAGCCTATATCATCGGGTCTACTGCAGGAATGAGCGCGGTAGGATTAAAGCCTATTGTAGAAGTTCAGTTTGCAGATTATATTTATCCGGGGATCAACCAGCTTATCACTGAAATTTCAAAATCAAGTTATTTAAGTCAGGGAAAATTTCCTGTAAGCAATATTATCCGTGTACCGATTGGTGCTTACGGCGGCGGCGGGCCTTACCACAGTGGAAGTGTTGAAAGTATTTTGGCCAATATTAAAGGAATCAAGATCGCTTACCCAAGCAACGCTGCCGATTTCAAAGGCTTATTAAAAGCAGCTTATTACGACCCGAATCCGGTAATCATGCTGGAGCACAAAGGTTTATACTGGAGCAAAGTTCCGGGAACTGAAGATGCCAAGACGATTGAGCCGGCAGAAGACTATATCCTTCCGTTCGGAAAAGGAAGAGTGATCATTGAAGCTGATCAGAATGAAACCGAAAAAGGAAGAACTTTATTGGTGGTTACTTACGGAATGGGCGTTTACTGGGCAAAAGAGGCTGTAAAGAACTTTAACGGAAGAGTTGAAGTAATTGACCTGAGAACCATTATTCCTCTTGATGAAGAACTGGTATTCGAAAGAGTAAAAGCCCACGGAAAATGTATCGTTCTTACGGAAGAGCAGCTGAACAATTCATTTGCCGAAGCATTTGCACACCGTATCTCGAAAAACTGTTTCAAATATCTGGATGCTCCTGTAGAAACCATAGGATCTCTGGATGTTCCGGCGGTTCCTATCAATCTGGTACTGGAAAAAGAAATGCTTCCCAATGCTGAAAAATTAAGCAGAAAGATTGAAGAAATGCTGAAAAATTAATCAACCCATATTAATTATATGAAACCTCTAATTTTCTTAGAGGTTTTTTTATTACATTTATTAAACGAAAGGAATACCTTGTTTTGGTATTTCTTTTGCTTATATGCACACCAAACTTGATGAAACAATATGATCACCACCAAATATTTTAATTACAAACAGGTTCTCAATCTCGCAGGCGGACATATTATCTGGCTTACAGCATGGTGCAGCTTAGTGGCAGCACTTTTCTATTTTTTTAAGTGGAAGTGGATGATCATTCCCTGGGTGCCCGTAGCCCTGATCGGTACTGCGGAAGCCTTTTATGTAGGTTTTAAAAACAACCAGGCTTATGACAGATTGTGGGAAGCCCGTAAAATCTGGGGTGGCATTGTGAATTCCAGCCGGTCTTTTGTCTCTATGCTGTATGCATTCAATACCAATGGTGAAGGCAATAGCGAAACGGAAACGATAAAGAAGAAAATCGCCTACAGGCATATTGCGTGGCTGTATACTTTCCGTGAGCAGCTTCTGGTTCCTACGGAATGGGAGCATATGTCGCAGAAAAGACATTTCGGGGATATCAATATCAAAAGACACAGACTGATCAAGGCCGGATTTCCGGATTACGGGAGAACTCCCATTTTCCTTCATAAATATCTTTCTGAACAAGAACTGGAATTACAGTCAGAATATAAGAATTTTGCCACTTACCTGATTTCAAAACAGGCCAAAGAGGTCAATGACCTGAAAAACTTCGGGGATATTTCAGATTTTAATCAAATGCAGCTGCAGGAAGCACTGAATCTTTTTTACGACTATCAGGGACAGGCGGAAAGAATTAAAAAATTCCCTTCACCGCGACAGTTTGCCAGTACTGCCTTTATCTTCAATGTGATTTTCATTATGCTTCTTCCGCTGGGGCTTGTCAATGAATTTGCCAAGCTCGGAAACTGGGGAATATTAATAAGTGTTCCTTTCTGCGTCATCATCGGATGGATCTATATTGTCATGGAATTAGTCGGTGATTATTCCGAAAACCCGTTTGAAGGAATGATGTTTGACATTCCCATGCTTTCCATCTGCCGGACCATCGAAATTGATGTCCTTCAAATGATCGGGGAACATGATGATCTTCCTGAGCCTATTGCTTCCAAGAACGGAGTCCTCGTATAATTTACAGCACGATAGCCGTTGTATTTTTCACTTCAGAGATCATAAAAGAGCTGTGCGTACTTGCTATGTGCTGAAGGGCCGTTAATTTGGTCAGCATAAAATTACGGTAATCCTCCATGTCTTTCACGCCTATTTTAAGAATGTAGTCGTAATCTCCGCTTACATGGAAACATTCCGTGACCTCCTGAAGATTCATAACTTCTCTTTCAAACTGCAGAACAAATTCTTTTTTGTGCTGGGTGAGTTTTATATGGCAAAGAACAATAAAATCCCTGCTGATTTTATGCCGGTCCAGTAAGGCTACATATTTTGAGATCACCCCAAGATTTTCAAGCTTTTTGATCCGTTCATAAACAGCCGTTACGGACAAACCAAGCTTGTAAGACAGTTCTTTGGTGGTCTGCTTACAGTCTTCCTGAAGGAACAGCAGCAATTTTTTATCGGTTTCATCAAAATTCATAGATAATTTTTTGGATAAAGTTTAACAAATTCAAATATAATAAACATATTTTCTATATAAAATAAAAAATATAGATTTATATTCTACATATTTAAATATATCTTGTAATTATTATGAAAACAGAGCATATTTAGGCCAACAAATAAAACCTAAAGCTTATGGAAAATTTTAATGCAGCCAACGAGATCCAGGATCTGCAATATTTTGGTGAATTCGGAGGCGTAAATCCATCGATTTCTGACAGCTCCACCTATACCTTCCTTTCGGCAAAAACAATGTTCGACACCTTTGAAGGAAACGCTGAAGGATGTTATTTATATTCAAGACATTCATCCCCGATGAACCTGTATCTTGCACAGGCACTGGCTAAAATGGAAAACACAGAGGCAGCCAACGTTACGGCATCCGGAATGGGCGCCATTACTTCTGTCCTCATGCAGGTTTGCAAAAGCGGAGACCATATTATTTCCAGCAGAACCATCTACGGCGGAACCTATGCTTTCCTTAAAAATTTCCTGCCTCCTTTTAAAATCGATACCACTTTTGTAGATATCAGCAATTTTGAGTCTGTAGAAAACGCTATAACGCCCAACACTAAAGTAATCTACTGCGAAAGTGTAAGCAACCCGCTTCTTGAAGTGGCAGACCTTAGAAAACTTTCTGAAATCTGTAAAAAGCACAACCTGAAACTGATCGTAGACAATACCTTCTCTCCTCTTTCTGTTTCTCCAACGCTATTGGGAGCAGACATCGTGATCCACAGTTTAACGAAGTTCATCAACGGAAGCAGCGATACGGTAGGCGGTGTATATTGTGGAAGCCAGGAATTCATTAATGACACGAAAAATGTCAATAACGGAGCCTGTATGCTTCTGGGACCAACCATGGACAGTTTCCGTTCTGCAAGCATCCTGAAAAACTTAAGAACCCTTCATATCAGAATGAAACAGCACAGCCACAATGCCTTGTATCTTGCTGAACGATTTGAAAAAGACGGGTTGAAAGTATCTTATCCGGGACTGAAATCCCACAAAGACCATGAGCTGCTGAAAAGCATGATGCATGAGGAATACGGATTCGGAGGACTGCTGACGGTAGATGCCGGCACTACAGACAAAGCCAATGAGCTGATGGAAATGATGCAGCAGGAAAACCTGGGGTATCTGGCAGTAAGCTTAGGATTCTATAAAACTTTATTTTCATGCTCGGGAAGTTCCACCTCATCGGAGATTCCGGAGGAAGAGCGTGAAGCCATGGGCATATCGGACGGACTGATCAGATTCTCTATCGGACTTGATCATGATATTGCCAGAACTTATGAAAAAATGCGGGAATGCATGCTGAAAACAGGCGTTCTCAACCATGAAACTATATTCATATCTTAATTTATTGTTATAAAAGCTGTTGGAACTTCCGGCAGCTTTTATTTTTGTGCTTAAAGCCTGTTTTAATTTATATTTTTAAGATATGATACAAAATCCAGGGCTCCACAAAAATTTTGCATTGTTAAACACAAATAGCATAAATATTTTACGCTAACGACACAAGTATCTCATACACAGAAGGTTCTTTATTTATTTAATGTCCTTTTGTCTTGAAACAAAAGAACGAAAAATTCAAGGCTGGAATCTTTCGCTAAAAATAAATTTTGTTCTCTAAAAATTCTAAACTTGCGCGAATTCAATATGGGCTACTCGATTCAAAACTAGTTTCGCGCTTCGAACAGAAGAATTTTTTTAACGTTCACAATATTTATTTTTTTAACGCTACAGCTTCCGAGGCCACTATCACAGCCTGCAATACAAAAAATGTTTTTTATTTAAATAGTCAGACACGAATTTATCCAGCTGCTTCATCGGATCAATTGAAAATTGATCACACCTTTACAGGCTTAACATATAACGTATGATAATTAAACTTTGCGTTAAATTGAACCACTCCTTATTTCACTCTAATTCTTTTAAGCCTAAATCAATTAAAGAAGTTTCTATTTTATATGAAAATGTTTCGGGAATGCGTCTTCCGGTTTCATTCTGAGGATATTCAGGAGTACCCATGATTTGAGGAAACCATATCCATACGAGAACATCTGGATATAGGTTGAGATAACCGCCATTCCGGCAATACTGATGTTTTTGGTTACGATCATAGCATGGAATAATACCAGAAATGTGTACAGTCCATAGAACGCGAGAATAATTCCTCTTCCTAGCACAAAATATTCAATAAATCCTAAGATATAGCCCAGCATAAAAAGTGTGGGAAATGCAAATGAGATCTTTACATAATTGGGATGCCTCTGATTCAGAATAGGTCTTGCACATCCGAACTGATACACCTGTTTGGAAAATTTACCCAGGTCTACCCTTCTCTTATGGTACACTGCAATATCATCGAAAAATGCTGTTGTAAAACCGTTTTCCCAAAGTGTCATGGACAGATCCGGATCTTCCCCGATCCTCATTTCAGAAAAACCGCCTACTTTTTCAAAGACTTCTTTTCTGACACCCATATTGAAGCTTCTCGGCTGGAATCTGGATACCGCTTTTTTACTTCCTCTGATTCCTCCGGTGGTAAACACTGAAGTCATGGAGTAAGAAATCGCCTTCTGCATCAGATTGAAACCTTTGTGGGCCTTATCCGCTCCTCCGAAAGCATCACAGGGAATGGTTTCTATATCTTTTTTAATATTTTCGATATAGTCTTTTTCTACGATCACATCGCTGTCTACAAAAAGCAGCCATTCATTCTGAGCTCTTTTGGCACCGTAATTCCTTGTAAGACCCGGTCCTGAGTTATCTTTTCTGAAATACTTAATGTTTAACAGCTCGTCAAAATTCTGAATGGTAGGTTTAAGGTCAATAAGAGAGCCGTCGTCCACAATAATCACTTCAAAGTCTTTGTCCGTCTGAAATGTCAGCGAATTCAGGAGTTCAAAAAGCTCGTCTTTTCGGTTGAAAATAGCAACAACAATGGAAATGGTAGGTCTCAAATTGAAAATTTTTCAAAATTACTTATTCGCAGAGGAATCCGCAAACAGTTTAACAGCTTATTCAAAGAAATTAACTTTCAAACGGAATTATTCTAAAAGAAATCAATCCTGACATTTTCAACACAATTATTTGACATTTTAAACAAAATGACCCTCACCGACAGCCTCTACCTTTGCTATAGAAATTTAAACCAAAAAAAATGATACAGAACATCAATCCCCAACAGCATCCTCTTCAATCCGGCTTCAATGCAGCATCTACTGCTCAGGAAATTATCAAAGGAACCGATCTTACCGGTAAAACTGTGATCATTACCGGCGGATATGCAGGAATAGGTCTTGAAACCACAAAAGTCCTTGCCTCTGCAGGCGCAAAAGTAATTGTACCGGCAAGAGATATGGAAAAAGCAGGAAAAAACCTTACCGGTATCGAAAACATTGAACTTGAAAAAATGGATCTTATGGACCCTGAATCCATCGATACATTCAGCGAAAGATTCCTGGCATCCGGGAGAAAGCTCGATCTCCTGATTAACAATGCAGGAATTATGTGGGTTCCTCTGAAAAGGGACGGCAGAGGTATTGAATCCCAGCTGGCAACCAATTATCTCGGACAGTTTCATCTTACGGCAAAACTCTGGCCCGCGCTGAAAAAAGCAGACGGGGCAAGGGTGCTCAGCGTTTCTTCTTACGGGCATCAGATGGCTCCGTTTGATTTTGAAGACCCGAATTTTGTAAACAGAGAATATCAGACGCTTTTGGGTTACGGACAGTCGAAAACTGCCTGTAATTTATTTTCTACAGCTCTGGATGAAAGAGGAAAAAAATTCAATATCAGAGCGTATTCTCTGCATCCGGGGTCTGTGTATGGAACTGATCTGGGAAGAGAGGAGCCGATTGATCTTTATATCCAGATGGGAACGCATGACAAGGATGGAAAAATAAAACCTGAGGTTGAAGCTAAACTGAAAACCATCCCACAGGGTGCTGCCACAACGGTTTGGTGTGCAACCAGCCCTCTTCTTGAGAATATCGGCGGGATGTATTGTGAAAACTGTGATATTGCCGAAATAAATCTTGGGCAGATAGAACACAGATATGATGAACCGGCAACCATCCGTGGAGTTCAGTCTTATTCCATCGACAGGGAAAATGCAGAAAGATTGTGGAAATTAAGTGAAGAAATGCTTGGCTTTACATTCGCTGCAGACTAACACTTTTTAAATACATTTGTACTTATAAACTTCAGGCCATGGATTTTCAGATACAATATATCACACCGGATATTAAACTTTCCACCTATGACGACAAGCTTTTCAAAACGGAAACTGTTTTTGAATTCCATATGCTGGTCTGGTTTATTTCCGGTGAAACTAGAATTATCCAGGCTGATAAAACCTATGTGTTCAAAGCGGGAGATATTTTCCTGATTCCGAGGAATCATCTCGCCACAATCATTAATTATCCTAAAGACGGACTTCCTCATAAGGCTGTAGTCATGCATCTTACCACAGAAAAGCTGAAACATTTTTATGCCACAGTGGAAACGGAACCCAGTACTTTTACCCGTGAATCCAAGATCCACAGCTTTCAGGATCATCCTCTTCTGAAAAGCTGTCTCGCTTCCCTGATTCCTTATTTTGATTTGCAAGGCCACTTTCCTGAGAACATTGCTTCTTTAAAAATCACTGAAGCGATCAGTATTTTAAGGGAAATTGACAAGGAAATAGATGCTGTCCTCACCGATTTTGAGGAGCCGGGAAAAATTGATCTGGCAGGCTTTATGGAAAAAAATTATATGTTCAATATGTCTCTGGACCGTTTCGGATATCTTACAGGCAGAAGCCTTTCCACTTTCAACAGGGACTTCAGAAAGATCTTTCAGACGACCCCTCAGCGGTGGCTTACTCAAAAACGTCTGGAACTGGCTTATTATCATTTAAAGGAAAAACATAAAAGACCTTCGGATGTATTTCTGGAGGTCGGTTTTGAGGATCTCTCCCACTTCTCTTATGCCTTTAAAAAACAATATGGCCTTGTGCCGTCTGCTTTAAGCTGATTCGACGAAGAGAATAGTTTAAATAAAAAAAGGACAAATTTTCCAAGAAAATTTGTCCTTTTACAAAATTATGCCTTATTCATTTGATTCTTTAGATTGAATAAACCAATCAAACAGCAGTTAATTCTGATATACCGTGTTTTGTCCGTACAATACACTCGTTGCATTTGAAAAATAAGACGCAATATTTGTAGATCCTAAATCATAATACAAGAAAACACCATACCCGTCATTCTTAGTTCTCTGCGCGTAATTTGTTACAGTAGAACTGCTTGTAAAAGTAGAGGTTCCAGGTTTTACATTGACTGCTGCAGCCCCTTTATGCGCATTATCCAAACCAGGTATATTAGGAGCGGAATAGGTGCTGTAGTATGGGTTCCATGCAAAATCTACTTTGGATCCGACTGTTACCCCGTTGTAAGAAAGGTTACTAGCAGAAGGTCCGATATTATAGAATGAAATGATTTTATCCGGAAGCAGCTCTCTCAGGGCAGTCACCAGATATACGAATGAGGACTGATTCGGTTGGGAAGTTCCGTTGGCTCCGTAATTTGCATATTCATCATCAAAGTCGATGCCGTCCAAACCATAGGTATTCACAGCGTTGGCTAATTCCTGGGCGAACGCTTTAGCAGCAGTCTGATTCGGAAAATTGGCAAACCCTGCTCCCTGATGGTTTCCAAGAATGGACAGCATTACCTTGATTCCTTTATCCTGTAAAGGTTTTATGTAAGTAGTTTTATTAGTAAGTACATTGGTAACCTGATCATTAAAATGGAGATAGGCTTTCTGGGTGGAAGTATTGTAATTGATATTGGCCGCAAAAATAATAGCGACATCAAAAAGCTGTTTCCCATCGGCCAGCTTATACTTGCCTACTTCCCTGATATCATTATTGTTGACTTCAACATACATCACTGACAATGGTTTCTTTCCGAAAGCGGCCACTTTTGACGCTGTGCTACCTTCAGCTAATACGGATTCATTAGAATTTAACACGTCATCTGATCGTTCTGAACTACACGAATTAATTATGAACATACCAATACATAAAATTGGCAGATACATTAGGCTTATCCTTTTCATATTGTTAATATTTAGTTGTTTTATACGAATTTAGATAAGGTCAAATAAAACATTTAATAGTAAATCGTCAAAATATGTTATTATTTTATCATTAAAAATAACAACCATTGAAACATTTAAAATAGATTAATAAAATTCTATCCATTAAAAGAAATATTACAAATTTTAAACAGAAACCATCTTTCACTGATGCATTAATTTTTAATCCAGCTTATAAAAAGTGGTTCTGTGATATTCATAGATATTGGTTTCAAAAGTTTCTCCCACTCTTTTATGCCTTTAAAACACTACAAATATCCCCTGCATTAAGCTGATGGGAAGCGCAGAATATAAAATCCGTGATTATACCCCTATAAAAGATTAATAGTAAAGAAAAGCAAAATGTAAATACTTATGATTGAATAGATTTTAGTATTTTTGATTAAATCAACTCATTATCGTTTCGAATTACAAATAATTTACTTTAAAAAATCACAATCTATGAAAACACAATTAGCAGCTATTGCATTCGTCATAAGTGCATTCTCAAACGCACAGGTGGGAATCGGAACAAATACACCGGGAGGCGCTTTTCATGTGGATGGTAATAAGGATAATGCAGCTTCGCCTACAGCTGCACAAACGGCCAATGATTTCATTGTAACATCTACCGGTTCTGCTGCCTTGGGGACTATTACACCGGATGCGTCCGCCAAATTTCAGATCAATGCCACTGATAAAGGAATGCTGATTCCCCGTGTCGCATTAACAGCCCCTAATGACGCAGCAACCATATTATCCCCCGCAAAAGGACTTATTGTTTACAACACCAATGTGAATACCAATATGGAGGAAGGATTTTACACCAATTACGGTACACCTGCCGTTCCTAAATGGATCACCTACCAGCAACGCGATAAAACAGCCTGGAAACTTGATAACGTTTTCGACGTGACCGCTACAGCTCCTGTAGACCAAACCGTGACCGCTACCACTGCAGTGAATAATATTAACTTGGGATTGAGTATAACCATCACCGTTCCGGCATTTACACAGGCAAAACTGGTTACCACTTACAGTGTTCCCATGGGGACTACAGCGATAGCAACCAGTTTCGGAGGTTATTTTGGCGTCCGGTTTTTAAAGAACGGAACAGAACTTCCGGCAGGTTCAAGAAAATATACCGTTCCGGCGGTTTCTTCCAGTGCCAGCTCAAGAATGGCCTCTGTTAATGCTACGGTAGGAGATACGGTCACTAACAATACCGCTTCGCCAGTCAATGTCACTTATGCACTGAACGGTTATGTAGAGCCTACCGCGGATACAGCGACCATAAGATTTAATATGTGGTCTACTGCCGATCCGAACTTCAACTGGGGAAGAGGCTATATGTCTGTACAGATGTTTACAAAAACAACATTGTAAGTTGAATAAAATAGTATTTAAATTAAGCTCCTTAACAGGGGCTTTTTTATTTAAAAATATAAATCTGAACGATTACGGAAAGCAACGGGAAAATTTTTCAACGCAAAAAAATTATTATTATTTCAGATTTGAGGAGGCAAAGAGGAAATCAACTTCGTTGATTTTGATGAAGCGTTGTGCCTAAGTGCTGACGATAAAAAAATTCCCTCATAAAAAATCTGTGCAATCCGTGGAATCTATGGGAAAATTCATCGGACAAAATGATCATTATTAATTCAATATTTTAAATAAACAGACCCGACCTGAAGTAAATACAAAGTACAAGAGAAGTAAAAAACAGAACTACCGAACCGCTGAAGAGCAATAATTTAAAAAGATTTTTAAAATAATAAAGCTCCAAAACATAAAGAAGAAAAAACAGGAGGCCTGAAATTCCGGTTCCTATCAATGAAGCCACGACTAAGGTTTGGGTATAATTTTCAGCTGGAAGCGGATCTTTAAATACAAAGAAAAGTAAAATGACAGCCGCTATTATAAAGCCTGCACTTACTTTTTCAGTGAAATACTTTGATCTTTTCTTTTTTGCAGGTTTATCATTGTAATTCAGGCTCGCAGAAGATGAAGAGCCACCGCCAAACAGATGCAGTACGTCTAAAGCATCCGAGATATTTCCTAAGATCTCAAAAAGGTTCCAGGCCATACTTTTAATTTGAGTTTGAACAAAAATAAAAAATATTTTGATGCGAAAAACAGTAAGAGGAGGTATGGATATTAAACTCAAATGACAACCTCATCTTTCAGAATCAAGCTTCCTTGCCCCATTTACACAAAAAAACCTCCCATTTACGGAAGGTTTCTATTTAAAAAAATGATTATTCTTTTTCCAGTTTATGAAGTTTTTTCGTCCCTTCGTACATTTCATATTGAAGGAATCTCGTTTCCAGTTTTCCGTTGAAAAGTTTGATCTTTCTTGAAGGACGAAGACCGATTTTCTTCACCGCTTCCAGATCGGAAGAGATCAGCCAGGCTAACGTATTCGGATAACTTGTCTTGAAGGTGTCACCAATTTTCTTGTAGAAATCTTCATCATTAATGGAAATTCTTTCATCATATGGCGGATTGAAAACCATCAGCAACGGGAAGTGCTCTTTTTTGGATTCAAAGAAATCCTGCTTTTTCACCTCAATTACATCTTCCATTTCAGCGGCTTCAATATTCGTTCTTGCTGCGTTCAGCATTCTGCCATCAATATCGTAACCTATGATTTTTCCGGTAAATTCTTTTACTCTGTTTATTCTTACTTCTCTGATTTTTGAAAAAAGATCGGCATCATAATTCTTCCAGTTCTGGAATGCAAATCCTCTTCTGAAAGTTTGTGCAGGAAGGTCCAGGGCAATCATTGCCGCTTCTACAAGAAGGGTTCCGGAACCGCACATCGGATCCAGGAAGTTTCCTTTCCCATCCCAGCCTGCCAGCTGAAGCATACCGCTTGCCAGCACTTCGTTGATAGGTGCCTCGCCCTGCTCTTTTCTGTAACCTCG
This sequence comes from Chryseobacterium endalhagicum, assembly GCF_016745235.1. GTDB lineage: Bacteria > Bacteroidota > Bacteroidia > Flavobacteriales > Weeksellaceae > Chryseobacterium > Chryseobacterium endalhagicum. Next base: position 651,264 of record NZ_JAELVM010000003.1, read on the forward strand.
TTTAAACAAAGGATCTCCGGAAGAGTCCAAAGAGATTGTTACCAATTCTCTGTCAATATGCAGGTGAAACTTGATATCAGGGTTTCTGGTCTCTACATTCGGGCGTCTTTTGAATTTATCCTGGAAATAATCTACAATAGCATCCTTCATTTTCAACGTCACAAACTGTGAATGCTTGAATGTTTCGGAATTTACAGTAGAATCTATCGCGAAAGACTGGTCTACATCCATATACTCTTCCCATGCAATCGCAGAAAGCTTATTATAAAACTGATGCTGGTTGAATGCTTTGAATTCAAAAACAGGAATTAAAATTTTTAACGCTGTTCTTGCAGAGTAATTAATTTTATAAAGAAAACCAAGGTCGCCTTCACAATTAATTGCCCGGTTTTTAATTTCAACGTTTTTTCCGCCTAATTTTTTGATTTCTTCAGCAAGAATCTGCTCCAGTCCGAAGAATGTCTTTATCTGAATCTTTAGATTTTCTGTGTCCATAAATATATATTAAAAGATTTAATGATTTAGAAATTAAGAGATTAAGGCTATCTCCTTCGTACTTATTGAATTTTTCAATGCTACAATCTCTAAAATACTTTGCTTTTAACCGCACAAATTTAGTTATTTTTGCATTATGGAATGGTTTGAATCTTGGTTTGATACACCTTATTATCATCTTTTGTACAGTAACAGAGACTATACGGAAGCCGAAAATTTCATTACAAAGCTTACTGAAGACCTTCAGTTACCGCAGTCATCCAAGATTATTGATCTGGCTTGTGGAAAAGGAAGGCATTCTGTTTTCCTGAACAAATTAGGATATGATGTATTAGGGCTGGATCTTTCCAGACAGAGTATTGAATTTGACAAGCAGTTTGAAACACAAACGCTTCTTTTCAATGTTCATGACATGCGAAACCCTATTGATGCAGATCCTATGGACGCTGTATTCAACTTATTTACAAGCTTCGGGTATTTTGAGAATGAAACGGATGATAAAAAAGTATTTCAGTCGGTTTACAATGTCTTGAAGCCGGGAGGTTATTTTGTTCTGGATTATCTGAATGAAGAATTCGTAAGAAAACGTATTGTTCCTGAAACTACCATAACCCGCGGTGATATTGACTTTAAAATCCTTAAAAAAATCGAGGGCAGACATATTATTAAAGACATCCGCTTCGAAGCAGACGGAAATTCTTTTCATTTCTTTGAAAAAGTAAAGCTTCATACGCTGGAAGCCATCAATTCATATGCAACAGACTGCGGCTTTGAAAGAGTAAAAATCTGGGGCGATTATCAGCTGAATGAATTTGACCGTGAGGTTTCGCCACGATGCATCAATTTATTTAAGAAAAAGGCATGATAACGGTCGTTTTACTGATACTAAGCGTTGTAACAGGCGTTTTTCTCGGCAAGCATTTCGGAAAAAAAGAAAAGCTGGCTAAAAATCTGCTGGTTCTGAGTGCAGGATTCCTGATCACCATCTGTCTGAATGAAGTTTTCCCGCAGGTGTATACCTCACAGGCAGGAAGCAGCCTGGGAATTTTTGTGATTGCCGGAGTTTTGCTTCAGATGATCCTGGAAGCGCTTACCAAAGGTTTTGAACACGGACATTTCCATCATCACAGTGAACATAACATTCTTCCTGTGGCACTGATGGTTGGTTTATTTATCCATGCTTTTATAGAGGGAATTCCTTTGGCTAATGAAAAACAGCAGCTCTCCCCTTACCTTCTCGGAATTGTATTTCACAACCTTCCGATTTCGTTTATTCTGGGAGCTTTTTTATTCAACAGAAAAAAAGAGTCTAAAACTTCACCTTATCCTTCGCTTTTAATAGTGGCTTTATTTGCCCTTGCTTCCCCGATGGGTATGCTGCTTGGGAATTATTTCAATCCAAACCTTCAGCCGTATTTCCTGGCTATTGTAGGCGGAATTTTCCTTCATATTTCATCTGTGATCATTTTTGAGAGCAATAAAAACCATAATATCGACTGGGTAAAGATTGGCCTTGTGATTCTTGGGGTTTCTTTAGCCCTGATCATGCATCTTTTCCATGCACATTAATTTTCGTAATCATTAATTTATTACAGCACGAATATCTACATCATAACCTATGATTTAGGTTTTATGCTATTATCTCGCAGATTTCGCTGATGATGCAGATTTTCACCTATGCATTGTTGGGTATACGCAGAGGCGCAAGCAATTTAAAATTATTGTGTTGTTAAGAAGCGAGAAAATCCAAGATTTTCAGCAAGTTTCAGTGAGTATTTTTTGCGGTTTACAATTTTATCTTCGATAAAATCCTTGCGTCTTTTATACAGCATTTTTGTGAATAAACTTCGCGTCTTGGCGTTTAAAACCATTTAAGATTAATAGGGAAAGTGTGTTTGTTGGCTATCGCAAAGACGCAAAAAATTTAAAATTGTTATGTTGTTAAGGCGCAAGAAAATCCAAGATTTTCAGCAAAGCTTTATATATTATTTTCGTGAAAGGAAAGAACTTTTGCGTCTTGCGATGGACCAACAAAAAGCTATTTGCATTTGTATTTCAAATCTTAAATAAAAAACAAGAAGCTCCGGATCTTCGATCCGGAGCCTCAATTTAATCACTCATTACACAATCTGGAATTAGAACTTCCAGCCGAATGTAATAAAGAAGTTATTTCTGTTATTTTTAACCTCAGAAACCGCAAAGTAATCTGATGACATAATTCTGTTTTCAGAGTAATAAGCAGTGTCTGTAGCAGGATCTCCTGTATTGATTCCTCTAAGGAACGGATTGCTGTACTTAGACGTTACATACTGGTAAGATGCATCCACATAAAATGCTTTGAAATCATATCCTATACCGAATGAAGCAAGGTTTCTGTTATTCAGCATCATATCATTATAAGATCTGTCAGATGTTGAAGCATCAGGATTCACCTGGCTTACCGTAACAGCATCGAAAGGATTGGAAACATAAGAATACCCTCCTCTTAATCTAAACTGACTTACTCTGTATTCTGCCCCGATTCTTACTTCTGAAGTGTTTTTATAATTGTCTTTGAAAAAACTGTTCAGCTCACTCTCAGCACCTGTAACCACTTTATATTTAGGTCTTGTAAGTCCCAGTGTATAATCTACATTCAAAGAGAAGTTTTTACTGGCTACAAATGCCGCACTTACTGTGGCTTTAAGCGGAGTGGTAAGATCTCTCGATTCTGTCCCTGTACCGTCTCCGTAATCAGGATCATTATAAAAATTATAATCTCTGTCTATACGCCAGAATGTCGGGGTTTCAATAGCACCCCCTATTCTGAAATTCGGGCTGAGTTTTCCGATTACCCCTACGGTAGCTGAAAAACCGGAAGATCTTTCAAACATAGGTGTATTTTGTCTGTCAAAATATTCCAGAGAGCCATTGGAAAGTGATTTAAAGGCTGCTGTATCATACTGGTCAATAGATGCATTGAAAAAATTAATTCCCGCACCCAAATATAAAGTATGATTATAGTTGGCCCCTACCCCAAAGCTTGTCTTGGAAAGATTTCCATACCTGTTGTAGGCATGACCGGAAAGTGATGCACTTTTATCGGTGAAATCTTTGATCACATTATCACTTCCGGGAGATTCTACATAATTATCCAGTGACTGGTTGGAGAAATTGATCCCGATATTGATAAACTTCCATCCTGATTCAGACATTAACGGGAAGGCAATCACACCTCCTACATTGCCAAGGTCTGTATTGGTCTTACTGTAGTCGATAGTAGAACCAGCCCAGGTACTTTTATTTTTATTTCCTGCGATAGACAGTGTTCCGGAAACTTCACCGGAAATAGCCACTCCCAAACCGGCAGGGTTGGTAAGCAGTGAATTGGCATCACCTCCTAATGCTCCATTAGCTCCAGCCATTGCATTAAACTTGGACGAACCCACCATAGGAGTACTGGAATAAACATCTACAGTATTTCTCAATATAGAAACATCCTGAGCCTGCGCAAAAAATGCAGCAGAGATACTCATTAATACTAAAGATTTTTTTAACATTATTTTTTTAATAGTTATTTAATTTGAAATTATCTTCCTCCGGATCTGAAGCCGCCACCTCCGCCGCCGCCAGATCTGAAGCCGCCTCCGCCACCGGAAGAACCTCCTCTGAAGCCTCCTGATGAACTTCCGCTGGATCTGAATCCTCCGCTGTCATTGGATCTGAAACCACCGTTATTGTTGTTATTGTAGCTTGGCTGAGAATTTGAATTACGGAATCCTCCTGACTGCTGCTGCGGTCTGTAACTTCCATTTGAATTTCCGCTTCTGAAGCCGCCATTGGAATTATTCGTTCTGTATCCTCCATTGGTCCCGTTTCTGAAACCTCCGTTGGTGCTTCCGCTTCTGAAACCGCCATTATTAGTATTTCGGAATCCATCACTGTTTCTGAATCCATTACTTCTGGAAGTATTCGTTCTGTACACAGCATTGCTTAAACCAGGATTGCTGAATCCTCCGCCTCCGCTTCTTCTGTAAACCACAGGTCTGTAGCTGTTGCCCCAGTAGCCGCCGCCATAGCCCCAACCATAACCACCGCCCCAGAACGGGTCATAATATCCACCCCAGTAAGGAGAATATCCATAGCCCCAGTAAGGACTTCCCCAGCCCATAGAACCGCCCCAGCCCCAGCCGAAAGATCCGCCCCAGCCAAATGATCCACCCCAGCCCCAGCCGCGATTCATGCCCCAATAAGGGCTGTAACCGCCGTACCATCCCCAGGGAGATCCCCAGGAATTGTCATAGTAGTTGGTCTGAGACCCTGCAAACGCACCCCAGTCTGAATCCGTAGCATTGGTATTCCAGTTGTTATCGCTCCAGGTATTATATCTGTTTTCTTGTTCTCTTGAATTATTCTGCGCATTCTGGATTACATTCGAGTCCTGGTAGTAATCGTAATTCTCTCCCACTCTGTTTCCGCCATCATTGATGATCACCCCTTCTGGCAGCGTATCTTTATTGGGGTCGTAGTATACCCCGTCGGTCTCCGTGTATCCTCCCATCTGGGCTCCACAAGACACAAGCAGTAATCCGCCTGATATCGCTAAAATCCCTTTGGACTTTAACAGACCGAGCAAATTTTTATGTATATTTCTTTTCATGATAACGTAAAGATTTTTAATTTAAATTATATTTGCAATCTGTACCAAAAATGTACCAAAATACTGGTAAAAAAATCTATCAAAAATAGATTTTTATTTTTAGATTACAATAATGTACAAAAGTTAAAAAAATTTTAAAAAAGAATGGCAAAATTAACCTCAAGAAGCGAAGATTACAGCAAATGGTATAATGAGTTGGTGGTAAAAGCTGACTTAGCTGAAAACTCTGGAGTGCGAGGATGCATGGTGATCAAACCATACGGCTATGCAATCTGGGAAAAAATGCGTGATGAAATGGACAAAAGATTCAAAGAAACAGGTCACGTTAATGCTTATTTCCCGCTTTTTGTGCCCAAGAGCCTCTTTGAGGCAGAAGAGAAGAATGCAGAAGGTTTTGCTAAAGAATGTGCAGTAGTTACCCATTATAGATTAAAAACAGATCCAGACAATCCACACAAACTGATTGTAGATCCAGATGCCAAATTAGAAGAAGAACTTATTGTACGTCCTACTTCTGAAGCCATTATCTGGAATACCTACAAAAACTGGATCCAGTCTTACAGAGATCTTCCGATACTGATCAACCAGTGGGCCAATGTTGTTCGTTGGGAAATGAGAACACGTCTGTTCCTCAGAACAGCAGAATTCTTATGGCAGGAAGGGCATACGGCACACGCTACCAAAGATGAAGCGATAGAAGAAGCTGAAAAAATGAATGACGTCTATGCAGATTTTGCAGAGAAGTTCATGGCGATGCCTGTTATCAAAGGATTAAAAACACCGTCTGAAAGATTTGCAGGAGCAGATGAAACCTACTGTATTGAAGCATTGATGCAGGATGGAAAAGCGCTTCAGGCAGGAACCTCTCACTTCTTAGGCCAGAATTTCGCGAAAGCTTTCGATGTAAAATTCACCAACAAAGAAGGAAAGATAGAGCACGCATGGGCAACATCATGGGGTACTTCTACCCGTTTGATGGGAGCTTTAATCATGACCCACTCTGATGATTTCGGATTGGTGCTTCCTCCGACTCTGGCTCCGATCCAGGTTGTCATTGTTCCTATCTTTAAAGGAGAAGAGCAGCTGGCACAGATCAGTGAAGTAGCTCTGGAGATTCAGGCTAAATTAAAAGCAAAAGGAATTTCAGTGAAATTCGATGACGATACGCACAACAAACCAGGCTGGAAATTTGCAGAATACGAATTAAAAGGTGTTCCTGTAAGAATTGCCATGGGACCAAGAGATCTTGAGAACAAATCTGTTGAAATTGCCAGAAGAGATAATTTAACAAAAGAAGTTCGTTCTATAGACGGCTTAGATGCTTACATCGAAGAACTGTTACAGACCATTCAGAAAGATATTTACGAAAAGGCGTTCAACTTCAGAAACGAGAACATTACAAAAGTAAATACTTACGAAGAGTTCAAGAAGGTTCTTGAAGAAAAAGGAGGCTTCATCTATGCCCATTGGGATGGAACAGCTGAAGAAGAAGAGCAGATCAAGGATGAAACGAAGGCTACCATCAGATGTATTCCTTTAGATGATGACATTGAAGAGGGTATTTCCCTGGTAAGTGGAAAACCGTCCAAAAGACGTGTATTATTCGCAAAAGCGTACTAATAATTTTTGGTGGATATTCAAAAACTCAACAGAAAATTAAATAAATATTCAAGAAAAGTGACATTTGGACAGATTTTTGTTTAAATTTATGCAACATTAATCTAAAAAATAATTTATTATGTCTTTAAATGTCATTGATTTAATTAAAGGACAGTTGGGTCCCGCTTTGGTTTCACAAGCAGCTTCTCAATTTGGAGAAAGTGAATCCGGTATCTCAAAAGCAATTGGAGGTATGCTTCCCGCAGTGCTGGGAGGATTAGCTAATAATTCCGATAACCCGGGAGTTTTGGATGCAATTTCCAACGCCTCGTCGAGCGGAATTTTAGGAAATCTATTAGGTGGTGCATCCAGCAGCCCTGTAATTTCCACGCTGCTGACCTCTATTTTTGGAGATAAAATCAGTGGAATAGTAAATGCTATTGCTACGTACGCAGGAATCAGTAATAATTCTTCGAGTTCATTGCTGAATTTAGTAACAGGAGCTACGGTAGGTTCTATCGGAAAATATGCTGCTGATAATAATTTAGACAAATCAGGTATTTCAAGCCTGTTAGGTGAGCAGAAAGGAATTGTTTCTTCACTCCTACCGGCAGGACTTTCCCTGGCATCCTTAAATTTAGGAAGCTGGTTTGGTGGAGGAAGTTCTAATGCAGATGTTGCACCTAGAACAGAAGAACCGAAAATAGAAGTTACAAGAAGTACTACAGCTGCAGGAACCAATCCTGACAGAAATAATAATGAAGGCGGAGGTTCAATCTGGAAATGGTTGCTTCCGCTTTTACTTTTAATTGCCGCAGGATATTTCCTTTGGAAACAATGCGACAAAAAACAAACAACCACTACCACTACAGTTACTGATTCTACAGGATCTGCAACAGATACAGCTGCTGTAACGACTCCTGCGGACACTTCTGCTTCCACTACAGCAACGCCAGCTGCAAAAACCGATGAAAACATCGATCTTAACGGCGTAATGCTGAAAGGGTACAAAGGAGGTATGGAAGATCAGATGATTACCTTCCTGAAGTCCGGAAACTACAAAAATGCAGCGGATGATGCAGCATTGAAAGATAAGTGGTATGATTTTGACCACGTAAACTTCAAAATGGGAAGTTCTACTGAACTGGAAGCAGGTTCTCAGGGACAGCTTGATAATTTAGTAGCAATTCTGAAAGCATTCCCGGATGCAAAAATCAAAATCGGCGGTTACACTGATAAAACAGGAAATGAAGCAGCCAACGTAAAACTATCCAAAGCAAGAGCTGAGTTCATCAAAGCGGCTTTAGGAAAAGCAGGAGTTGGTGCTCAGGTTTTGGAAGCTGAAGGTTACGGAAGTAAATATGCTAAAGTAGATGCTAAAGCTTCTGATGCAGAAAGAGCTGCAGACAGAAAAATGGCTGTAAGATTTGCCAAATAGATCTTTAGAATCTTTAAAAATAGAGTCCCGGAAGTTAATTTCCGGGATTTTTTCATCCCCTTACTTCCGTATTTATATTTATTTAATTAAATTTGTTAGTCATTTCTAACATTTATGAATTTTAATATAAACAACGCCTGGCGTAAAGATAAAACTTCCCACTCTCTGTCCGAAGTATATTCAACGATAAAAGTACCCCGCAAAGGCAATTTCTGGAGAAAATATCTGGCTTTTGCCGGTCCGGGACTTATGATCGCCGTAGGATATATGGATCCGGGGAACTGGGCTACAGATATTGCAGGAGGCGCGCAGTTTGGATATACATTGCTTTCGGTGATTCTTATCTCAAATATTTTTGCGATGGTTTTACAGCATTTATCCGTAAAACTGGGTGTAGTGGCAGAAAGAGACTTGGCCCAGGCCTGCCGTGACCACTTCAACCCTACCACCAATTTTATTTTATGGATTTTCTGTGAAATAGCCATTGCCGCGTGTGATCTCGCCGAGGTGATAGGTTCAGCCATTGCATTAAACCTTCTGTTCCATATTCCTCTGACCTGGGGAATTGTGATCACTACAGTAGATGTTCTGATCATTCTTTTGCTTCAGGCTAAAGGTTTCAGATGGATCGAGAGTATCGTTGGCGGACTTATTTTCATTATTCTGGCGTGTTTTATCTATGAAATTGCAATTTCCCAGCCTGCGTTCAAAGAAATCCTTGGAGGTCTTGTTCCTCAAAAAGAAATTATCCAGAATCCGGCTATGCTCTATATTGCCATAGGAATTCTGGGTGCTACCGTTATGCCCCACAATTTATATCTCCACAGCAGTATTGTGCAGACAAGAGATTACCCGCGTGATCGTGAAGGAAAGAAAGAAGCGATAAAATTTGCCACATTAGACAGTACCGTTTCGCTGATGCTGGCATTCTTCATCAACGCAGCCATTCTTATTCTGGCGGCGGCTACTTTTCATACCACAGGGAACAAGCATGTAGCAGATATCCACGATGCCTACAAAATGCTGACTCCGATCCTTGGTGCTTCTATGGCAAGTATTGCTTTTGCCATCGCTTTGCTGGCATCCGGACAGAATTCTACGCTTACCGGAACACTTGCAGGGCAGATCGTCATGGAAGGTTTCTTAAATATCCGCCTGAAGCCATGGCTGAGAAGACTGATCACAAGGCTGATCGCCGTAATTCCGGCTTTAATTGTCACCATTATCTACGGTGAGGAAGGAACAACAGATTTATTGGTATTAAGCCAGGTTATCTTATCCATGCAGCTTAGCTTTGCAGTGGTTCCTTTGGTGATGTTCACCAATGATAAAGCCAAAATGGGAGAATTCGTCAACAAACCTTTTCTTAAAGTTATGGTGTGGATTATTTCCATTGTGATTATTGTTTTAAACCTTTATCTGCTGTACCAGACTTTTACAGGATAAAAAAGGTGAATGGTGAATCGTCAATGGTGAATTTTTTCCAACGGATTATTGACATTTGACTTGCGAAGCAAAAATTGACATTTCACAAAATAATGTGAATGGAGAATCATCAATGGTGAATTTCCCCCAACGGATTATTCACATTTGACTTGCGAAGCAAAATTGACAATTCACAAGAATACTGTGAATGGTGAATCGTGAATCGTGAATTTCTCGAGCCATAATATTCACTATTCACTTGCGAAGCAAAATTGACCATTCCCCTCCAACACGCTGCGTTTTTTCTGCCTTAATGTCCATATTTTCTATTTGGCAGGTTCTTTGTCAATCATTTCTTTAAATAAATATTGAATTATGGACAATCAGGATATTAACGAAGAAAGCATCAATAATCACGAAGAAAACAACATTCAGAACGAAGTGGCAGCTGAAGAAAATGTGACAGCAAAACCTTCTGCAGAGGAACTTTTGGCAGACGAAAAAGACCGTTACATCAGATTGTACGCTGAATTCGAAAATTATAAAAAAAGAACGGCAAAGGAGAAGATGGAATTCTTCCAGTATGCCAATCAGGATATGATGATTTCTATGCTGGGTATTCTGGATGATTTCGAAAGAGCTTTAAAGGAAATTGCTAAAAACGGAAATTCATCTGATCTTCAGGGTGTAGAACTGATCTATCAGAAATTTAAGAACAGACTTACCGAAAAAGGCCTAAAAGCTATGGAAGTAAGAGCAGGTGATGCATTTAATGTAGACTTCCACGAAGCGATCACTCAGATTCCTGCGCCTTCTGAAGAACTGAAAGGTAAAATTGTAGACGTTATTGAAACCGGGTATACTTTAAGTGATAAAGTGATCCGTTTTGCAAAAGTAGTAACCGGAAACTAAAAATATCAATGATCAATGATGAATGGTAAATGATCATTCATCAATAATCAATCATAAGCATTATGTCAAAAAGAGATTATTACGAAGTTCTTGAGATCAGTAAATCTGCATCGGCCGACGAGATAAAGAAATCATACCGAAAAATGGCCATCAAATTTCACCCGGATAAAAACCCAGGTGACAAAGAGGCTGAGGAAAAATTTAAGGAAGCTGCAGAGGCCTATGAAGTACTGAGCGACGACCAGAAACGTGCGAGATACGACCAGTTCGGACATGCCGGAATGGGCGGAAACGGAGGTTTCGGAGGCGGAGGCTTCGGCGGAGGCATGAACATGGAAGATATTTTCAGCCAGTTTGGAGATATTTTCGGAGGCGGAGGCTTCGGTGGTTTTGGCGGCGGTGGCGGAGGACGTCAGCAGGTGAAAGGTTCTAATTTAAGGATCAGAATCAAGCTGAACCTTGAGGAAATGGTGAACGGAACGCAGAAAACCATCAAAGTAAAAAAAATGAAGATGGCAGAAGGTGCCACTTCAAAAACATGTCCTACCTGTAACGGTTCCGGTGTTCAGCTTAAAGTGATGAATACGATGTTCGGACAGATGCAGACGCAGACCACCTGTAGTACCTGTCAGGGAATCGGTAAAGTAGCCGATAAAATTCCTGCAGGAGCCAATGCACAGGGACTGATCAAGGATGAGGAAGAAATCTCCATCAATATTCCGGCAGGAGCCAGAGACGGTATCCAGCTTAATGTGAGAGGGAAAGGAAATGACGCACCATTTGGTGGAATTCCAGGGGATTTATTGGTAATCATTGAAGAGGAAGTAGATAAAACAATTAAGAGAGAAGGAGATAATCTTCACCAGGAACTTTATGTTTCTTTTGCAGAAGCTGCTTTGGGAACCAAAAAAGAAGTGCCTACCGTAGGCGGTAAAGTGAAAATTACCGTTGATCCGGGAACTCAGTCCGGAAAGATCCTTAGACTGGCTGGAAAAGGGCTTCCAAGCATCGACAGCTATGGTAAAGGTGATATGTTCATCCACATCAATGTATGGACCCCACAAAAGCTTACGAAAGACCAGAAGGATTTCTTTGAGAAGCAGATGTCCAGCGGAGAAATGGTGGCAGAACCTTCCGGAAAGGAAAAAACTTTCTTTGATAAAGTGAAAGATTTATTCAACTAAAATATAAAAAGAGGCTTTTGTTAGTCTCTTTTTTTGGTTATAAACGTATCGGCGCGGCTTCTTCGAAGCCGCGCCGATACGTTTATTTATATCAAATTTCTATTTCTTCTTTACCAGAGAAACAACACCTTTTCCCATGGTGAAAAGGGCTACAGCAAATAAACCTCCTATAAGTCCGAGGATAATTTCTTTTAAAATAGTAAGCATTTCATTTGAAGACCAGGAAGGTAGAACATGGTGAAGGAATTCTATTCGGTGTGCAAAAATACCGCCGGCTACCATAATCAATGCGATGGTCCCTATAACTCCCAACGCTTTAATAACAACCGGTAAGGCTTTCACCAAAAAGTGTCCAAGCATTCCGAAGAAGCCTTTGTCATTGCTCTTTTTGATTAATTTAAATCCTGCATCATCCATTCTTACGATCAAAGCAACAATTCCGTACACTCCCACTGTAGCGATAAAGGCAACCAGACTTGTCACCAAAATCTGGGTAATGAAAGGATGGCTTTCTTCCAAAACCGTTCCTAAAGCAATGATGACAATCTCAACAGATAGAATAAAATCTGTAGTGATAGCCGATTTTATCTTTGCTTTTTCTATTTCTTCATCACTCTTTTCGTCTTCTACAATTTCTTCTACCACTTCGTGACCTTTTTTGTCCCGGTGAAAAAGAAATTCTATGATCTTTTCAACACCTTCGAACGCCAGATATAGCCCTCCGGCAATCAATACATAATTAATGGCGGGAGCATAAAGCCAGTTGAGAAGGAATACAACAGGAAGAATAATCAGTTTATTGATAAATGATCCTTTTGTAATTGCCCACAAAACCGGAATTTCCCTTGAAGAAAGGAAACCCGTAGCTTTCTCTGCATTCACAGCCAGGTCATCGCCCAGAATACCTGCTGTTCTCTGTGTTGCTATTTTACTTGTAACAGCTACATCATCCATCAGCGCCGCAATATCATCTAAAATTGCAAAAAAACCAGATGCCATATTATTTTAATATTTTTTTAATATTTGTTAAGTGGAGCAAAAATAATTATTAAAATCTATTTTTATTTGTTTCTGGATATTAATTTTAAATATTTTCTGATATTGAAGTGTTTATTTGAGAAAAACTCTGCTTACTTTTACCCTGTTTTTAAAAACAATAACACCATGCGCCGTAAATACTCTATTCTCTTTTTAGGAGGTATCACTTTTATATTCAGTACATTCTGTTCTTCTTTCAATGCTCAAAAGAAAACAGAATTTACCGGGGAAAAACTGGAAAGAAAAAAACAGGAGATAGACAGTATTATCAAAGCTTATGCAACCATTAATAAGTTCAATGGAACTGCTTTGGTTCATGATCAGAATAAAACCATTTTCGAAAAATCTTACGGCTGGCAGGATGCAGAAAAGAAAATCCTTAATCATAACAGCAGCATTTACCAGATTGCTTCTTTAACCAAATCTTTCACGGCCTTAACCATTGTAAAGCTTACAGAAGATGGAAAACTCTCCATAAAAGACCCCATTTCTAAATTTATTCCCGATTATCCGAGAGGCAGTGAAATAACGGTTGAGCATCTGCTTACCCACACTTCCGGAATTTATGAGCCTCTTCGAAATAAAGAATATGTCCGCCTTCTTCACACCGAAGAAAGCATCAGCCAGGCTAAGCAAATTTCTTTTTTCAAAGATGAGCCTCTGGATTTCGAACCGGGAACAAAGTTCTCGTACACCAATTCCGGATATATCCTGCTGGGAGCCATTATTGAAAAAATCACAGGTCTTTCGTATGAAAAGGCAGTAAGAAAAATCATTTTAAATCCGCTGAATATGAGTCATACAGGATTTGTTTATTCTTCACTGAAAAGCACGGACAAAACGGTTCCTTATGCATTCCTTTCAAAAACAAAACAGGAAAAAACAGAAATATGGAATCCAGAACTAACGGGTGCTGCCGGGCAGATTTACAGTTCTGCCGAAGACCTTTATAAATATTATGAAGGAATCAGAGACTATAAAATTGTTTCGAAAGAAGCCTTTAAAAAAGCAACGACACCTTTCCTGAGTGGTTACGGTTACGGCTGGTTCATTGATGATCTTTACGGAAAAAAAGTGATCAATCACGGAGGAAATATTGAAGGAGCTACAAGCTATCTGGCTATGATTCCTGAAGATGATATTTGTATTATACTGCTTAATAACATCACCAGTAAAAAACTGGAAAAAGCCGGAAATACTATTCTCGCTGCTCTTTTAAATAAGCCGTATCAGCTTCCTAAGCCCAAAAAAGAGATCGTTCTTGACAGTCTGATCCTAAAAAAATATACGGGTAATTATCAACTTTCGGAAGATGATGTGATTCACGTTACGTTTGAAAACGGACAACTATTCTTTCAAAACAACAAGGGACCGGTTTTAAGAATACTTCCGGAAAAAGAAAATTCGTTCTTTATTTTTGATGATGATACGGAAATTACATTTTCCAAAGACGATGGGAAAGAAATAATCCAGGTGAAAAACGGACTTTCCAGCAAGACAGCAGAAAAGCTGTAAATACTTTTTAACGGTTGAGTAAAAGTTTTATGCTCTTCTAAAAATCATAGTTTTCCGTTCTATCTGCCAATTTTTTTCAGTATTTTTAAGGTATGAAAAAGCTTGTCCTCAGATACCATTTTTTCATTGTAGGATGCCTCAGTTTCCTGCTGCAGTCATGCAATACAAAATTCAAAGTTTGGGTGGGTACGGGCGGCCAGCAGAAAATTTACAACTTAAAATACGGAGAACATAAAAGACAGAAAATGGATGTTTTTCTTCCATTGGACTATGCCCAAGATGCTCCTGTTCTGCTGATTGTTCATGGCGGCGCATGGACACTCGGAAAAAAGGAACATATGATCCAGGTTCAGAAAATGCTTTTCGAACATAAGATTCCAAGCATTAATATGAACTACAGGCTGGTTTCTAAAAATAAACAAATTACTTATAAACAACAGCTTGAAGACATCGGAGCAGCTATTGAAAAATTCAATTCCCTGGCTGAAAAAGCGGAACTTCAGCCTAACAATTATATTCTTCTGGGAGAAAGTGCCGGAGGACATCTTGCCCTGCTTTACGGATACAGACATCCTGAACAGATCCGGAAAATTATTTCTATGAGCGGCCCTACAGATTTCTACAGCCCGGAATACCTCAATTCATTTTACTCAAAATATACTTCCCCGACTTTCCAGAAAGTGGTAGGAACGAAATTTGACCGGAAAAGTATAGCTGAAGCTTTCAAAGAAGCAAGCCCGATCGCCAATATTTCCAATGTTCCTACATTGCTTTTTCAGGGAAACAATGATTTTCTGGTAAACCAGCATCAGGGTCTTGCCATGGATTCTGCACTCACCCGGCTGAATGTACCCCACAAACTTATCTTTATGAAAAGAACCGGCCATGTTCCGAGGTTTTTCAGCAAAGTAAAAAGGGACAGCATTATTTATCCGAATATTCTGGAATGGATTAAAAAGTAAGTTACTTTTTACAAGGATAAGTATTTTAAAGTTCTAAAAATATAGAATTATTAAAACGCAAAGTTTCCATTTGATACATACTTGATTTAAGTGAAGCAAAGAATCTGACTTCGTCAGTGATTAAGCCGTATGGCCAAAGCATCCGTTTCATCGGATTAATCAAAGATTGATTCTGTCTTCGCATCTTTAAAATATGCAATATTAAAATGGAAACGTTAAAATATATATTTTTTTTTCACGCAAAGAAAAACAAAGGATTGATTTAATTTCTTTACAATAAGATAAACAAAGGCGTTTCACTTATTTCCGAAATACAAGGGTTCCAGCGCTGAATTTTTGTTTCACTCTGTTTCAATAGAAAAGAACTCGTTGAACTTTGGTATTGTTTTACTTTTTTAAATGAAATGCCTTTGTTTATCTTTACTAAACCAGCTTCACTTCAAAAAACCTTTGTTTACCCTTGCGATTATTGAGCCTGAACTTTGTTTTGATAGAATTTATGTAAATAAAAAAGGCTGCCCTGTAGAGCAACCTTGATATGTGTATTGAGATTATTTATTATTCAAAATCTTTGTCTTCAAATTTTGAAAGGTCTTCTTTCTTCCCAAAAACAAATTTAATGATCACCGGAAGCGTTGTTACCAAAACAATGATAATGATGATCAGCTCCAGCTTCTCTTTTAAGTTGATGCCAAACTGCTCCTGGAAAAGTTTGTCCAGATAATGTCCTGCAAAGATCAGAATGAACGACCAAAGAACAGCTCCAATGATATTGTCTCTTAAAAACTCTTTTTTGTCCATTTTTACAATTCCTGCCACAATAGGCGTAAAAGTTCTTACTACCGGTAAGAATCTTGCCATAATAATCGCCAGGGCACCGTGTTTTTCAAAAAAGTCATGAGCCTGATAAAGATATTTCTTTTTAAAAAGCATGGTATCTTTCTTTTTGTATAAAGCAGGTCCTGCTTTTACCCCAAAGTAATACCCTACTTCATTTCCTATAATGGCAGCCAATGCAACACTGGAAGCCAGAATAGTAGTATCCAGAAAATCGCTCCCTGTGGAGCCTATAGTCTCTTTGATGATTTCAACGGCATAAATTCCTGACACGAACAGTAATGAATCTCCAGGTAAGAAAAACCCTACAAAAAGACCTGTTTCGGCAAAAACAATAAATAAAATAAGCCAGAACCCACCCATTTTAATATAAAACTCGGGGTTCAGTAAATCTCTCCAGCTATTGAAATCTTCCATATATAACGATTAGCAACAAAAATAGGGGTAAAAAGTCTGAAACAAAAATTAATTATAAGATTTTAACTAAAATACAGACATGATATTTTACAAGTCCAGATCATCATCTGAAACCGCAGTCCCATCGGCCATCAGAAAGGCTTTCAGGAATGGCGTGATATTTCCGTTCATCACGGAATCCACATCTGATGTTTCATGAGCTGAACGGACATCTTTTACGAGCTTATACGGATGCATCACATAGTTTCTGATCTGGCTTCCCCACTCTATTTTCATCTTGTTGGCTTCAATCTCGGTTCTTGCTTTCATACGGGCTTCAAGCTCCATTTCATAAAGTCTGGAACGAAGGAGCTGCATGGCTTTTTCTTTATTCTGAAGCTGGGAACGGGATTCGGAGTTTTCAATGATAATTCCGGTTGGTGCGTGACGAAGACGTACGGCAGTTTCTACCTTGTTGACGTTCTGACCTCCGGCTCCTGAAGATCTCATGGTTTCAAATGAAATATCGGCAGGATTGATGTTGATTTCAATGGTATCATCCACCAAAGGATAAACGTATACCGAAACAAAACTTGTGTGGCGTTTTGCATTGCTGTCAAAAGGAGAAATCCTTACTAATCTGTGCACGCCATTCTCACCTTTCAGATATCCGAAGGCATATTCGCCATCGATCTCAAGAGTAACGGTCTTTACTCCGGCGACTTCACCTTCCTGATAGTTGAGTTCACGGATCTTGTAGCCCTGCTTTTCCGCCCACATGGTATACATTCTCATCAGCATTGATGCCCAGTCACAACTTTCCGTACCTCCTGCTCCCGCTGTGATCTGAAGAACCGCAGAAAGCTCATCCCCTTCATTGGAAAGCATATTTTTGAACTCAAGGTCTTCTATTTTTTCTACAAGCTTTGGAAATGTCTCATCCAGCTCTTTTTCAGAGTCGGGATCTTCGCGGGCAAATTCTGCCAGCACCTGAAGGTCTTCAAACTGGGTATTGATTTCCTCATAATCTTCCACCCATCTCTTTTTCGAACGGAGCTGTTTCAGAAATACTTCTGCCTCTTTGGGATTGTCCCAAAATTCAGGAGCAGCGGTTTTTTCATCATCATTCGCTATTTCGATCTTCTTTTTTTCAATCTGAAGGTATTTATGTAAGTCGCCGATTCTGGCCTGAACTTCTCTTATCTGGTCGTTGTTGATCACGAATTTTTTTATTTTATACAAAAATACGGAATTTTTCGGGTTTGAGTACTTGGGGGGGGTGAGTGTTTTAGGGTAGGAGAGTTTTTTGAGCTCCGAGGTTCGGGTTGCTGGTTTTCTGGTTGCGAGTTGCGGGTTGAGTGGGAGAGTTTTAGAATTTTAGGATGTCATCCAGAAATATTTAATAAAAGACAAACATCCAGTGGCTGACATATACCTCGGTGGAGGCACTCGAAGCCAACATTAGCACATCCCACATCTGATGTCTGAAATTTTCTATATTTATAATCTTAAAAATTTTGTTGGATGGATATCAACTACATGAATATTTTAATTAATGAGCGGAAAGCGTATTTTGTGGAATTAAAAAAGCTCATTGCATCTATGAATTTAGTTCGTGGAATGGATAAGGACCAATATGTTCCCATGGCTGAGGCACTACTTCAGTAATTGGAGAAGGGTAGCTCCAAAGAAAAACTGAACCAGATTATTCAATCACAATTATGTGCATATGGACTTTTTTCCTATGAATTTGATTCAGAAAAGATCACCGGGGAGATTATCCACTGGTGGGAAAACAAATAATAAAATGTGCTTTTCATAACCAGAAAACCTCACATCACGCATCCCATAACCCGAACCCTTGAATCTCGCAACCCGAACCCCACACCTCAAACCATCCCGGCCATCATCTCCCCTATTTTCGGGGCCAGTGCCACACCCATTCCAGAGAGTCTTACAGCACAGAACTGTCTGTTTGAAAGCTGCTTTACAATAGGTGTTTTTTCAGATCCCATAGCCATGATTCCTGACCAGCGAAAGGCAATTTTCACTTCCTGATCCGGGAGAATTACTTCTTTTAAAAATGCTTCCAGATGATTCTGGAGAAATTCTGTAGTTTCAAAGGAGGTGGTTTCTTCGGTTTTAAAATCCTGATTCCGCCCGCCACCCAAAAGAATCCTGTTTCCAAGATTTCTGAAATAGTAAAAGCCTTCGTCGTAGTGGAAAGTTCCTTTAAGCTTTAAATTCCCGATCGGTTCTGTTAAAAGAATCTGTCCCCGGGCCGGTATAATTTCTTCTTTTTCAAGGAATTTTGAACTGAAAGCATTGGTACAGTAAATAATCTTATCCGCCTTTACAGAAAGCGTTTTCGAAAGATGAATATTAACCTCATCAGCATTTTCATCAATACTTTTCACTTCTGTTCCGAAAAGAAACTCAACTTTCAGTTCATAACATTTTTCCAAAAGCTTTTGCAGTAGTTTTCCGGAATGCAGACTTCCTTCGCATGGATTTTCAATCAGAAATTCAGATTTTCCGAGACCAAATTCTTTGATCTTCCCCTGATTCAGAACGTAGGTTTTATCGAGACCGGTTATCGTTTTCAGTTTTTCATTAACGATATCCAGCTGCTGTAGGGGTTCATCATTATTTAAAATTTCATAGCCTCCGGTCAGATCGAAATCTATATCATCATTGTTAAAATACTGTCTGATTTTCCGGAGTCCTTCGAACCTCATCTTCACCAGTTCCAGAGTCTTTTCCCAGCCCATTTTCTGAGCATCTGCAATGACTTCCGTAAGGCTTCCAAAACAGGCAAATCCTGCATTTCTCGTTGAAGCTCCCAGCGGAACCGGACTTCTTTCGATTATTAAAACAGATTTTTCGGGATATTGTTCCTTAATAGACACAGCAGTCCACAGCCCGGAAAATCCGGCCCCGATAATAACGATGTCTCTTTTCCTGTAGAAGGTTTCCAGTTCCCAGATGCTTTTCATAAGTAATAAGTAATAAGTAATAAGTAATGAGTAATTTTTGTGGTATGATTTAGTTTAGGATGGCAGATTTCAGATGTGGGATGTGCTAGTGGTGGCTTCGGGAGCCTCAGCCACCGGGTGTTTGTCGCTTATTCAATATTTCTGGATGACATCCTAAAATTCTAAAACTCTCAAACCCGAACCCCGAAACTCTAAAACTCTCCTACCCTAAAACTCTCCAACCCACATCACCCCTGCGCTCCGCCATCACCCTCTTCCCCATTATGCTGAAATCCGATGGCTCTTCTTGGTTCCTCGACTGCTTTATAGGTATCGAGTTCTTTTTTCAGGGCCTGAATTCTGAACCTGAATTCGTCAAAATTATTGATAATAGCATCTGCCAGGAATCTTGCTACCTGTTCCAGATATTCTTCAGTAAGTTTTCCGGCTGCGTCTCTTAGAGCAGCATTCAGAAGACCCTGATCAATTTTAAGGTTTTCATTTTTGGTTCTCTGGTATTGATTTTTCAGGCGTTTTTTAAGACTTTGGGTAAAATCAATCAGCATGGTATTGCTGAATGCTTTCATTCTGGATGAAATCTCATGCCAGAACGGAACTTTATCGGCTTTGTTCTTTTTAATGATTTTGTAGAGGAGCGAATCTTCTTCCAGCCCTCTGGTCATCGCATACAGAATAATTTCTGAGCGTTCTGCGGCATTCGGCGGAAAGACCGGGATCATCACATCAAATCTTCCCGGAGCGAGAATTTCCTCATCGATCTCGGAAACGGAGTTGGCGGAACCTACCATCAACAGCTCTTCTTTTTCAAATTTCCCGATATAATGGAGCACCAGTTCCTGGGTTTCCAGATTACAGGAAGCCACATCGGTTTCAGCTCTTCTTTCCATCATAATCTCATCAAAATCATCAAGGAAAAGCAGTACTTTTTCTTCTTTCATCATGCTGAGCAGAAAATCATTGAAATTGGTTTTATTCCCGTCTACAAAAGAGGTTCCAAGGTAATGTTTTTTAACTTCTTTAAAGTGATATCCGATAATTTCAGCAATTTTGGTTGCCCAGAATATTTTTCCGCTTCCCGGAGGTCCGTATAAGATGATTCCTGCGGGTTTATGAATTCCCCAGTCTTTGATCTGCTGGGGATTCAGGAAGGGTTCCAAAGCGGATGATATATAAAAGAAAAGATCTCTGTAGCCAATAAAATCGCGATGCATCAGACTGGTTTTATGGCCAAAATAATCATAGACAAACTGGTAATTTCCACCTAATTTATTATCGATTCCATAACTGGAAATTGACGAACGGAAAAAACCATTATCAAAAATATTGGGATTGTCCTCTTTTATAGCTTCTTCTACTTTTTCTTTAGGCTGATTGATCACCTCGGCGATCTGTTCCAGGGTTTTATTTTTGTCCAGATCTTTTTCATAAAGCTTTAAAAAATCCAGATTTTCACGGGCAAATTTCTCGAAATCTTCCTTCACTTCAAAGTTCGTGCTGATGCAGACACCCAGTTCAAGATCAAAATCCTGGATAAATTGTTTAATAGCTTCTGCCGAAACATTAAGCTCCTTTGCTAATTCAATTAACTTCATAAACAAACGATTAATTCTATCAAATTTAAATATTTTAATTTTGAAAATCTATTGATGTATGTTAAAATAAATGAAGTTGTAAGGAAGCCCAAGGCTGGAAGAAGGAAGTTATTAAGGCCGAAAAGAGCATCTGCAGCACTCATTCACCCCAAAACCCGAATCCAGAAACCCGCACCAAAGTATTTTTTATTTCCCAGAAACTTTTTCTACCATCTGATTCACGGCATCTTCAATAATCTTCGGCTGATCCTGATTGATATAATGACCACTCGTTGGCAGCACGATCTGCTTGCTGTCTGTAGATAGATTTAACAGGTCTTTCTGCATTTTCGCCCAGGCTCCAAGCATTTCGGTTTTTGTTTTTTCATCTTTAATGAAATTGTCATACCTCGTTTTATCTCCTGCTGTAAGGACGTACAATGGAACTGAACCAAAGGAATTGATAGCCGCAGCCTCCTTTTTCATGGATTTCATGTGATCCTGTTCCTCCAGCGTGGCATCAGCACTTTTGTAAAGCAGTGCCGGCATGATGGTATTCTGATATTTGTACTGAGGCTCTGCGGGAAACATATTTTTAAACATAAGTCTTGCCGCTCCAAAGGTATTCGCAAACTTCAGGAATCCCCCAGGCAGACCCTGATTGACCATTTTATACAGTTCAGGGGACAGGTATTGATCATCCGCCGGATACTGGCTGTCTACCAATATCACTCCGGCCACGTCCTGAGGATATTTTTTAACAAAAAAGCGGGTAAGCATGCCTCCAAAAGAATGTCCGACCAAAATATACGGTTTGGGAGCGTTTGATTTTTCCAGAAGGGCATGAAGCTCTTCGGCTATTTTATCTCCTGATTTGGGATTTTTTCCTCTTTCGCTCCAGAGAATTCCGGACCTGTCATAGGAAAATGTAGTATAAGTTTTGGGAAGGTTCTTCTGAATATGATACCACTGCAAATGCCCGGCGGGATCAAAAGCGGTTTCAAAAACTACGGTTGGGCCGCCTGTTCCTTCTTTCAGATAGTGCATCCTGTGTTGGTCAACTTCTGCAAACTGACCGTCAGCCTTCATCTGTTCTGCCTTTGCTCTTGATATTTTCTCAAAAACAAATCCTGTAATAAGCAGCAGCACGAAGATCAGAAAAAGCAGCATGCCTAATCTTTTGATCCATTTTAAAATTTTCATAGTTATATTGTTTAATGATGTTTTGCTAATGAGTATTCTTTCTTTAAAAATAGTTACATGTATAAAACAATGATTGTCTGAATCTTGTTACATCAGGCATCAGAAAAATTTACTTCACTTTCTCTGAAAAAAATGACAGGATTTGTAACAATATGAATTTTACATAGACTACTACTATGTAAAACAAATTACATGGAAAAAATTTTGTCAGTAAAGAATTTAACTAAAAAATTCAAAAGAACTGTAGTCAATAATATTTCCTTTGATGTGGAAAAAGGAAATGTTTATGGTCTGTTAGGGCCTAACGGAAGTGGAAAATCCACAACTTTCGGGATGCTGCTGTCTACCATTAACCCAACCAGCGGCGATTGGTACTGGTTTGGAAAAAAAGGAACGGATCCGGATACCCTGAAAAAGATAGGGGCTATTATTGAACAGCCTAATTTTTATCCTTATCTCGATGCTGAAACCAATCTTAAGATCGTCGCCGAGATTAAAGAAACGCCTTACACAAGGATCGATGAAGTTTTGAAGACCGTCGGTCTTTTTGACAGAAAAAAAGATACTTTCAAAACCTATTCCCTGGGGATGAAGCAGCGTTTATCCATAGCTTCGGCCATGCTGAACAATCCTGAGGTGATGATCCTTGATGAACCTACCAACGGTCTGGATCCTGAAGGAATTATCCAGATCAGGGAAATTATCAGCAATATTGCGAAACAGGGCATTACCATTATCATTGCCAGCCACCTGCTGGATGAGATTGAAAAAATCTGCAGCCACGTTATTGTTTTAAAGGAAGGGAATTCCATTTATTGCGGACGAGTGGATGAAATGACCGCCAATAACGGATATTTTGAATTAAAAGCAGACAACAATACTTTGCTTTTAAGTGCTTTGGAAGAGCTTCAATGGTTTACTTCCGTGAAATCCGAAGGCGAGATCATCAAAGCACAGATCCGGGAAGATGCCTCTATATCTGCTTCAGCTTTGAATCAGAAGCTTGCTGAAAAGGGAATTTATCTTTCTCATTTGACGAAGAAAAAGCTTTCTCTTGAAACTCAATTCCTTGAACTTGTAAAAAACACAAACGATCATGCTTAAATTATTAAAACTTGAATATTACAAAAATCTGAATTACCAACCGTTCAAGGTTTTCAGTATTTTATATTTTGCTATTCTCATCGCTCTTCTTTTCATTGGCCTGGTAGATCTGAATGTATTTGGAGCTACCATCAATTTAAAGGAACAGGGTATTTATAATTTTCCGGAAATCTGGAATTTCACGACCTGGATCGTAGCCCTGCTGAAAATTTTCCTGGGACTGATTATTGTTTTCTCCATCTCTCAGGAGTTTACCAACAGAATGTTTAAGCAAAACACCATCGACGGATTAAGCAGAAAGGAATTTATAGCTTCAAAACTATTAACCATTACGATATTTACGGCTGTTTCCACATTGATTGTGTTTGTGATCACTATGTTTTTGGGACATCAGTATTCCAAAGTCACAGATTCTTCTAAAATGTATGCCGAGATTTATTATATCGGAAATTACTTTGTGAAGCTGTTCACATTCTTTTCTTTCCTGATGTTCATTTCCGTATTGCTGAGAAAATCCATGTTTGTATTTCTTGGTTTCTTTGTATACTGGGTTGTTGAAAAGATTCTGACAGGTATAGAAACCTTCCAGAGATTATCCGGAATACAGGACGCCCAAAGAAAAGCAGTCCTTGAACATGACTTTTTTGTGACCAGCCTTCTCCCTTTGGAAAGCATGTCCAATTTAATTCCCAATCCGTTAATGCGGTTGGATATGATCAAAGTGATGGGCGTGAAATATACCGTCAATTATCCTACAGAAAGCATGTTCGCATGTATCATCTGGAGCGTGATCTTTATTGCAGGTTCATACTGGATTCTGAGAAAAAGGGATTGGTAGAGGTTTTTGAAAGATTTAAAAATTGAAAGATTTAATTAATTTAAAAATAAAGTGGTCCTGTGGATCACTTTTTTTGTTTTTAATAAAATAAGCACAAACATCTGCGTCATCCGCGAGATCTGCGGGAGATTTTTAATCTTATTATTGAATCAATTATATATTTTACTTTGTTGGACAATCGCAATGGCGCAAAGTTTTTCATTATTAAAATTGTTTTAAGGCGCGAGAAAATCAAAGATTTTCAGCTATCCTTTACTTCAAAATATATAATGACACCAGATTTTTGATTGTTGTTGATGAATAAAAAAAGACCGCTTTTCAGCGGTCTCTTCTTCATATTACTTTTTATCCAGCAGGGAGATATAGTCTCCGTAGCCTTTTTTCTCCATTTCAGCTTTGGGAATAAACTTCAGGGAAGCACTGTTGATACAGTACCGAAGTCCTCCTTTATCTTCAGGACCGTCTGTGAAAACGTGACCCAGGTGGGCATCTCCAGTTTTACTTCTTACTTCCACCCTTATCATTCCAGCAGATTTATCCATTTTCTCATCGATCAGTTTTTTCGTGATCGGTTTTGAAAAACTTGGCCATCCGCATCCGGATTCAAATTTATCTGTCGAAATAAATAATGGTTCTCCTGTGGTAACATCTACGTAGATTCCTTCCCGTGTTTCGTTCCAGTATTCATTTTGGAAGGGTCTTTCCGTGGCGTTTTCCTGAGTTACATTATACTGTTCTGCAGTCAGTTTTTCTTTTAAAGCTTTTTTGTCCTGCTTCTGGTATTTTACTTTCGGAAGCGGATTGGCATTTTTAGCCATTTCAAAAAGTCCCGGTTCGATATGACAGTAGCCACCCGGATTTTTATCCAGATACTCCTGGTGGTAATCTTCCGCTTTATAGAAGTTTTTCAACGCGATCGTTTCTACCACCACAGGCTTGGAGTAATTCTTAGCCAGTTTCAGCACCTCATTTTTCACAAGTGTTTCATCTGCTTTGTTGGTGAAATAGATTCCCGTTCTGTACTGATTTCCTCTGTCGTTGCCCTGTTTATCAAGACTTGTAGGGTCTATTGTTTTAAAATAAAGATCAATTAATAATTTCAGATCAACCTGTTCAGGATCGTATTTTACTTTTACGGTTTCTGCAAAACCTGTGGTATGGCTCACAACCTCTTCATAAGTAGGATTTTGGGTATTCCCGTTGGCATAGCCTACTTCAGTTCCCACCACACCACGGATCTGTTGGAAAAAGTGTTCCGTACCCCAAAAACATCCGCCTGCAAAATAGATTTCTCTGACATTTTTATTATCCATAATTTCCTGATTTTCTTTTTCTTTTGTTAATTCTTTCGGCTTATTTTTCTTAAAAAGCCCTGATCCGGCAGCAAAAACTGCGATACCCAGAATAATTCCGAGTACGATAAATATATTTTTCATTTTTCTCTTTTTATTCATTACTTTTTTATTGAACTTATTTAAATATCAATCTATTTTTAAACAGATTTGTTTTGTATGATCATCAATCCGAATCCCAATAGCATCAGGTCTTTCAGAATAAAAAAATCTGTGACAGGAACTCCATCCACTATTTTCCATACTCCGGGAGTTGTGAAAAGGTAGCTCAGCGTTACCAGAAATGCCATGATCATCCCGATTCCGGCAAACTTCCTTAATGATGCAAATTTCGCACTAAATATCAGCAGTAATGCAATGATAATTTCTATCACTCCGATAGCATTTGACACCGTCTGGACACTTGCTGTTTTATATACGAAAAAAGTCAGAAAATGGTTTTCTACCAATGGTTTTATCGCGGCAGCTTCTGTTGGGGTAAACTTAAATATTCCAATCCAGAGCAAAATAAGTGCAGCTCCGAAAAGCGAAATATAATATCCCGTTTTGTATGTCTTTGATTCGACGTTAAGTGTTGATGTTCCTTTCATGTTGTTAAGATTTTGAATGATACTTTATTATTTTCAAAAGTATAGTCGGAACAGTTTCAAAATCCTGACAGAAATTTCTTCTAAATATCTAATTTTTCTAAAACCTTACTTTTAAAGTTCTGAATATCAACATCATTAATTTCTGTTTTTTCGTTGCGGGAAAGTTTCCGTTTCAGAATATCATCCAGTATTTTGAGCTTTTCTTCATAGGCTCTGCACCATTTGCAGATTTTCAGGTGCATGGAAAGCTGCCAGTCTTCCTTCCGGGAGATGGCTTTTGCATTCCTTTTTTCCATCAGCATCGTTGCTTTACTGCATGGCAGGAACAAAATATGAATAAATTTCCTCAACATTTTTTATGATACGGTTATTAGTTGGCAAACCAGTTATTATCTAAGCATTCCCTCAGCTGCATTCTGCTTCGCTGAAGGATCTTCCATAGATTAGTCGCAGAGATCTGCAATTCCTGACTCACTTCCGGTGCTTTTTTTTCCTGAAGATAATACATTTTCACTGGAATCTTCCATCTGGCGGGCAGATCCTCAAGGCATTCTTCCAGGGTTTTATTAAAATCTTTATTGTCTAAAAGTTCAGAATTTACCTCTGAAACATTCCAGTCATTCAAAACACCATCATTTTTCCAGGAACCTGTTTCATCAAAAAAATGATCCAGCCTGATCTGCGGTTCCGATTTATATTTTTTCCGGTAAAAATCAGCAGCCTTTCTGTTTAAAATAGCTGTCAACCAGGTATACGGCTGGCTTTTTCCTTCAAAAGAATCATAGGACGAAAATGCGGCTAAGAAAACATCCTGCACCATATCTTCCGCTTCTACTCTATCTGAAAGCAGATAAGCCGCTCTTTTCAGAAGAGGCCCCGAATACTGCTCTACCCAGCTTTTCAGCACTTCATTTTTCGTCATTCCTTATTGTTTAATATTATAAAAACTATGAATTCCATAAAATAGATTCCTTTATCATGCAAAGTCTTTATCTTAATATTAAAACGAATATAAAAAGTTAAATGATAATATACAAAAATTTAAATAAAATTGCTTCTTACCTGTGATGGATATATGCTAAAATATTGTAGATTTAAAGTAATAGCCTATAATGATACACTCACAAAACCCTATAGGTTTTAAAAACCTATAAGGTTTATATAGAACAATAATTAAACCTCAACTTTAAGATTATTTCGTCGCACATGATCTATGCAGAATTATTGTTGGATTAACGCTAGGACGCAAAGATTATTTACAAAAATACTGTGGAACAGACGCAAGGATTTTATCGAAGATAAAATTGCATGCCGTTGATACATACTCCAGCATACAGATGAGCTGAAAATCTTTGATTTTCTCTCGTCTTAAAACAGTTTCAATAGTAAAAACTTTTGCGCCCTTGCGTTTATCCAACACAAAAAGAAACACTTCCTATTATATTGGAAATACAGCATAGCAGTACCATTCAAAACATAGCATAAAAATTATTTACAAATCGCTTAAAAACATTAAATTTGCATCTTATCAAAAATCTGATAGTTTTAAAAGCAAAGCAATACTATGACATCACAAGAGATACGTCAAAAATTTTTAGATTATTTTAAAAGTAAAGACCACCTTATCGTTCCTTCAGCGCCTATCGTGCTGAAAGACGACCCTACCCTTATGTTTTCCAACTCAGGAATGACGCAGTTCAAAGATTTTTTCTTAGGCTACAAAACACCTACAGCCCCAAGAATTGCCGATACACAGAAATGTCTGAGAGTTTCCGGAAAGCATAATGACCTGGATGATGTGGGAAGAGATACCTACCACCATACCATGTTTGAGATGTTGGGGAACTGGTCTTTCGGTGATTATTTCAAAAAAGATGCTATTGCTTTTGCCTGGGAATTACTGACTGAAGTATTCGGAATTCCAAAAGAAAATTTATACGTAACGATTTTCGAAGGAGATGCTTCGGAAAACCTTGAAAGGGATCAGGATGCCTACGATTTCTGGAAATCACACATTTCAGAAGACAGAATTATCAATGGAAACAAGAAGGATAATTTCTGGGAGATGGGAGAAAGCGGACCGTGCGGACCGTGTTCAGAAATCCACGTTGACCTTAGAACTGAAGAAGAGAAAGCTAAAGTTTCAGGACTTGATCTGGTGAATAACGACCATCCTCAGGTAGTGGAAGTTTGGAACCTGGTTTTCATGGAATTCAACAGAAAAGCAGATAAATCTCTTGAAAAGCTTCCTGCACAGCATGTGGATACAGGAATGGGCTTTGAGCGTCTGTGCATGGCACTTCAGGGTAAATCTTCCAACTACGATACGGATGTTTTCACACCGCTTATTGCTAAAGTGGAAGAACTTTCAGGTAAAAAATATACAGGAATTTTAGAGGACGAAAAAGATATTGCGATCCGTGTTGTGGTAGACCATATCAGAGCGGTAGCATTTGCTATTGCTGACGGGCAGCTTCCTTCCAACGGAGGTGCTGGTTATGTAATCAGAAGAATTTTAAGAAGAGGAATTTCCTATTCCTACCGATTCCTGGGGATGAAAGAACCATTCCTTTACAAGCTTGTTGCTGTACTTCAGGAACAGATGGGACCCTTCTTCCCTGAATTGGAAAAACAAGGAAAACTGGTTTCAGAGGTGATTAAAAGTGAAGAAGATTCATTCTTAAAAACCATTGAAAACGGACTGATCAGAGTTGAAAAATTAATTGAGCAGACCATTGCAGACGGTTCAAAAGTATTACCAAGCGAAGAAGTTTTTGAATTATATGATACATACGGTTTCCCGGACGATTTAACGAGAATTATTGCAGAGGAAAAAGGGCTTACCATTGATGAAGCAGGATTTAAAGCTGAAATGGAAAAGCAGAAACTGCGTTCAAAAGCTGATTCTGCACAGAAGGTTTACGACTGGGTAACTTTGGAAACGAAGCCTGAAAACTTCGTAGGCTACGATCAGATCGAATCTGAAACCTATATTACAAGATACAGAAAAGTAGAAAATAAAGACGGGGAATTCTATCAGGTAGTATTGAGCAGCTCTCCCTTCTACCCTGAAGGCGGTGGCCAGGTAGGCGACAAAGGAGTTCTGGAAAATGCCGTTGAAAGCTTTGAAGTTTTAGAAACCAAAAAAGAAAACGGACTTATTATTTCCTTGATCAACGGACTTCCAAAAGATGCCGGAGCTGTTTTCTACGCGAAAGTAGATGCAACGGACAGAAAAAATTCTCAGGCGAATCACTCTGTAACCCACCTTTTACACGAGGCTTTAAGAGAAGTTTTAGGAACTCACGTTGAACAGAAAGGTTCATACGTAGGTCCTGATTATCTTCGTTTTGACTTCTCTCATTTCAGTAAAATGACGGAGGAAGAACTGGCTTTGGTAGAAGAAAAAGTAAATCATAAGATCAAGGAAAGTATTGCTTTGCAGGAATTCAGAAACATTCCGATTCAGGAAGCTCTGGACAAGGGAGCAATGGCTTTGTTTGGTGAGAAATACGGAGACAGCGTGAGAATGATCCAGTTTGGAAGCTCTAAGGAACTTTGCGGTGGAACTCACGTTAAAAACACCATGGAGATCGGCCACTTTAAAATTGTTTCCGAAAGCTCTGCAGCAGCAGGAATCAGAAGAATAGAAGCTATTTCCGGGGATAAATCTGAGGAATATTTCAAAAATCTGGAAAATCAGATCCTTGAGCTTACCCAATTGCTGAAATCTAAAGATGTGGTAAGATCTATCGAGAAACTGATTGAAGAAAATGCGTCTTTAAAATCTGAAGTGGAAGCCTTTAAAAAGGAAAAAGCTAAAGGCGAGATCGGTGAATGGAAAAATGCTTACGAGCAGAAAGGAAACAAACAGCTGTTGGTGAAGAAAACTTCTCTGGATGCAGGTTCTGTGAAAGACATCGTATTCCAGCTGAAAAGAGAAATCCCGACTTCGGTAACGATCATTCTTTCCGATGCCGATGGAAAACCTATGATCACGGTAGGTGTTTCTGACGATCTGGCAGCAGATTATCAGGCCGGAGCCATCATCAAAGACCTGGCAAAAGAAATCCAGGGCGGCGGCGGCGGAAATCCGGGTTTTGCCACGGCAGGAGGTAAAAATCTTGACGGTTTGGAAAATGCTTACCAAAAAGCTTTAAATATTTAGGATTAAGCATTCTTTTATTATAAAACATTTAAACTCCTGAAAATTTCAGGAGTTTTTTTATTTATAACCATTCTAATTATTGATCTTATCTTAACAAACCATTACCTAAACTTAAACTATTTGTTTCGTCCCCTTAAAATATAGTTCATAATAGACCTCTAGTTTTGCTACAATCGAAATTCAAAAAAGTAATTATGAAAATTAACAAAACTATCGGAGCTTTATTGTTCGCTGCTATGGCCTTTCAAGGCTGTAATGATGACAATAATGAAGGTCAGGAAACCAATCCTGTGAATGAAAATATCAAAATTGAAAACTTCTCTCAGGAGCCGGCTTTCGTTTATGGTATGCAGGGATTTGAAAATCTGAACATCACCACCCTGATTTCAAGTTCAGATGTTCTTGCAGGAACCCCCAACTTCGTTTTTGCTGGCCAGCCGGACGGAATGGGAATTATGAAAGATCCGAACTCCGACGGTTATTTAATGATCACCAACCACGAGATCACCCAATCTGTATCAAGAGTTTATTTAGATAAAACATTCAAGCCTGTAAAAGGAGAATACATCCTGAACGGAATCGGTGGGATGACCAGATTATGTTCTGCGACCCTTGCCACTCCGGAAACCCATGGATTCAGTGCATTCCTTACCGCTGGAGAATCCGGTGAAGAAAGTATGGTTCACGCTATTAATCCATTGGCTCCTGCTTCTCAGGCTGCAGACCAGACCAGAGTAAAGCCCGCTTTGGGAAAAGCTTCTATGGAAAATGCCGTTCCGCTTCCTAAAGATGTTTCAGGAGGGAAAACCTACATTATGATTGGGGAAGACCAGTCTTATTCTTCATCACACCAGTCTGCAGGACAGCTGATCATGTATGTTTCCAATACCCAGGGAGATCTTGAGAACGGAAAATTATATGCTTTGAAAAGAACGAACAGCAACTATACGGAAACCGATATGGTAAAAGGAGGTTCTTACGATGTGGAATTTGTAGAAATTACCAACGCTAAAAACTCAACCGGCGCGCAGATCAATCAGAAAAATATTGACAACAGCGCGATCCGTTTTTCAAGAGTTGAAGATGTAGATTACAGAAAAGGAGCCGGAAAAGGAAGAGAAATCTACTTTACGGCAACCGGAGAATCTTCAGACGGTGTTACTCCAAAACCGGGACTTACGATGTGGGGAAGAGTCTACAAGCTGGTTCTGAATGAAAACAATATGCTGACAGGAAAGCTGGAAGTGGCAGCAGAAGGAGATTCAAATCCGGGGCACAACCTGATCAATCCTGACAACCTTTGTGTTACTGAAAACTTTGTGTATATCCAGGAAGACGGAGATTCATATTATCCGGCAGCCACCCACGATTCTTATATCTGGCAGCTGAATATTGCTACGAAGCAGTACAAGCCATGGCTAAATATGAAACACAACAGAGGAGATGCTGCATGGCAGACCGCTTACAACCAGTCCGGAAACCTTCAGAAATTCGGTTCATGGGAATTTGGAGCCATGGTTGATATTTCAGATATCATCGGAATTCCGAATACTTTCGCAGTCAATATCCACTCTCATACATGGCAGAAAGATAAATTTAAAAATGCTGACGGTGCCGGAGTGAATACCAATAAGGAAGGAGGCCAGATTGTAATCATCAGAAACGTAGAGAAATAACTTTTCAATATTCAATAAAAATCCAGAGTATCAGCGGGAATATTTCCGTTGATACTTTTTCATGCCTATGAAAATATTTTCAAAATATCCGGTTCTTTTTGCTGTATTTACTGCAGCTGTTCTTTTTATTCTTTTTCAATGTAAAACCGATAAACACCAGCCCATCAACGAGGATCTGGGGACGGTAAAAAATGAAATTTCCAAAACCAATACTGCATTTGAAAAACAGATCAATGAACTGATGGCTCTTGTTTCCAGAAATGCAGATGAAAAAGCTATTCAGACTAAGTTTGAAGAACTCAGAATCACTTATAAAAAAATGGAATGGGCGGTAGAATATTTTCTTCCGAATTCTGCCCGATTTATCAACGGTCCTGCCCTGCCGGAAATTGAGATGGATGAACATACGGAACTGGAACCTGAAGGACTTCAGGTGCTGGAAGAGCTTTTCTATCCATACACTCCCGAAAATAAGGATGAAGCGGTACGTTATCTCAAAAAGCTGATCAATAAAAGCAATACCATTAAAACCAATTTCCAAGCGATCACCATCAGCAAAGATCAGATATTTGATGCTGCCAGACAGGAAATTTTCAGGATCTCAAGTTTGGGTATTTCCGGTTTTGACACGCCCGTTTCCGGAACATTTTTAAAGGAAATGCCGTATTCGCTGGAAGCTGTTCAACTCACTCTACAGCAGATCTCTACCGAAAAATCAAAAGAAAAAGCACTGAAAGACATCAACTCAGCGATTGGTGCAGCAGTGAATGTTCTTAAAAAAAATACAGACCGGAATACTTTTGATTATGTGAATTTTATTCCCGGCCATTTAAATAAAATCACCTCTTTATTACTTGAATTTAAAAAGCAGGAAGCCATCCCGGATATTGAAGTGACTTCAGCATTAAGCAAAAGTGCCGCTACTTTTTTCTCCAAAAACGCTTTCAATCCCAATGCCTTTGTTCCCGGAAAAGAATTCGCGTTCTCTGATGAAAAGGCTGCTTTAGGCAAAAAACTGTTCAATGATAAAATTCTTTCCAACAACAATACCAGAAGCTGTGCGACCTGTCATATCCCTGAAAAAGCCTTTACAGACGGACTTGCAAAATCCATGTCCCTTGAAAATGCAGAACTTCTGAGGAATACCCCTTCCTTAAACTATGCAGGTTTCCAGCACGGACAGTTCTGGGATATGCGGAAAGATGATCTGGAAGGCCAGAGCTCGGATGTAATCTCCAATAAAGAAGAAATGCACGGCGACCTGAATATTATTCTCGGTAAGATCAATCAGAATCCTGACTACCTCCCTGAATTCAAAAAAATCTATCGTACCTCAAAAGCTGAAACATGGCAGCTTCAGAATGTACTGGCAAGCTACATCCGTTCTCTCGCGAAATTCAATTCCAATTTTGATGAATATATGCGTGGAAACCGCTCTGCCATGACAGAAAACCAGAAACAGGGCTTCAATCTTTTTGTGGGAAAAGCCCAGTGTGCTTTGTGCCATTTTATTCCTTTGTTTAACGGTACCGTTCCTCCAAATTTCAAAAAAACAGAGCAGGAAGTACTGGGAACGGCCGTAAACGGAAACAATCAAAGTTTTGATCAGGATCTGGGAAGAGGAAAATTCCATCAGACAGTGGAAGCATTACAGCATTCCTTTAAAACCCCAACTTTAAGAAACATTAGCAAAACAGCTCCATACATGCATAACGGAGGTTATAAAACATTAAAAGAAATCATGAATTTTTACAATAAAGGCGGCGGAAAAGGTTTCGGTTTTAAAGTAGAAAACCAGACGCTTTCCGATACTCCGCTGCAGCTTAGTGATCAAGAAATGGATCTTGTGATTGATTTTATGGGAGCTTTGAATGACCGGTAAATGTTATTTTGTCTCAAAACAAAATCGTGTCAATCTGCGAAAATATATGGTCAAAAAATAATCTTCATTATCTGCAAAATCTGCGAGAGATAAAACTTTAAACCATTAAGATTTCTTTTAAGTTTTTAAGAGTATTAAGTCTGAGCTTCGCTTTAAGGCATTCTTTCTTAAAAATCTTTAGATTTTACCTTAATTATTCTGATTATCTTCATTTATCTTAATGTTTCAAAAAACTATGCGCAGTCATTGTGCTTTAATAATTTGCTTTCTCTACATATTCTTTTGTCTTGAAACAAAAAGAATCAAAAATTCAAGACCTGGAAACTTCCGCTAAAAATAAATCCTGTTCTCTAAAAATTCTAAAACTTGCGCGAGTTCAATGGGGATTACTCGGTTCGGAATGAGTCTCGCGCTTCAGACAGTAGAATTTTCTTAACGTTCACAGCATTTATTTTCTTAACGCTCCATTTTCCTATGTCAATTTTATTGCAGTTATAAAAACCCACCTTTAAAAAATCTGGGAAAATCTGTGAGAAATATATAAAATCCAACATTATCAAATTTTATCGCAGATAAAATCCTCGCGCCTTAAAAAAAGTTAGTTTTAAAGAAAATTTGCGCCCTTGCGTTTATCCAACAATTTAAAGAAATCAATATCAAAAATATTTTATTATATTCTTTTGCCTTGAAGCAAAAGAAACAAAAATTCAAGACCTGGAAACTTCCGCTAAAAATAAATCCTGTTCTCTAAAAATTATAAAACTTGCGCGAGTTCAATTGGGATTACTCGGTTCGGAATGAGTCTCGCGCTTCAGACAGTAGAATTTTCTTAACGTTCACAGGATTTATTTTCTTAACGCTCCATTTTCCTATGTCAATTTTATCGCAGTTATAAAAACCCAGCCTTTTAAAAATTTGTGTCAATCTGCAAAAATCTGTGGTTAAAAAATAATCTGCATTACCTGCAAAATCCGCGAGAGATAAAATATTAAACCATTAAGATTCTTTAAGTTTTTAAGACTATTAAGCTTAAGCTTCGCTTTAAGGTATATGTCTTAAAAAATCTTTAGATTTCACCTTAATTATTCTTATTATCTTCATTTATCTTAATGTTTCAAAAAACTATACGCAATCATCTGTGAAAATCTGTGAAATCAGTGGTTAAAAAAATAAATACAGCATTTTCTTGAACTCAATTATTCTATCAGAAAATTAGATTAAATCAATGTATTAACAAATCATAAAAACTTTCCAGACACAAGAAATATTACTATTTTTGATCTAGTTTTTGCATGAAAAGGTTTTTATTTTTAGTGTTCTTGTTAATCTGTTTCTTTGGTTATTCCCAATCAAAGATCAGAGTTATTGACGAAGTTGATCAAAAGCCTGTTTCGAATGCAAAAATATCCTGTGACGGAAAGGTTTTGGGATACACAGACGTTCAGGGGACGCTGGAGTTTAAAGCCTCATGCAGCACCTTAGAAATTCAGGCTGAAAAATATCAGAATGAAACAGCAACTACAGAAGCAGATATGGAGGTTTCGCTGCTTAGAAAAGCATCAAAGACCACTGATATTGAAGAAGTAATTATTGAAGACCGGAGCGATCCCCGTGCTTTGGAAGTCCTTAAAAAAGTGAACCAGCTTTTCAATGAAAATTCACCGAAAAGTTTAGGATCCTATTCATTCAAATCTTACGAGAAGGTTTCCCTGGATATCGATCAGGACAGTATTTCACAATTTAACCAGTTTTTTAATGACACGAATCTTTTCAGAAAAAAAAGGGAAAAAGATTCTATAGGCAACCTTTCTGCAAAACAGATTTTTTCAAAAAGCAAACTTTTTCTGTGGGAAAGAGCCCAGGAGTTTCTCTATTCTAAAAAATATGGGGAAAAGGTCAATATTCTGGACAATAGAATTTCCGGTCTCAAACAGCCGATCTATGAAATGATTGCCATTCAGCAGAGCAACAGAGATAAAATCCCCAATCAGATCAAGCAGGAAAACCGGGGACTTTACCGTTTTTTCCTTTCAGACACCATTGAGGTGGGTGGAAGAAAAACTTTTGTGATCCGTTTCCGTGAAGTGAATTATAAAAAGCCGGATAAACGAAGAAAATACAACGGTGCCATTTATATAGATACTGAAACCTACGGAATTCAAAAAATCGAGAATTTCAGCAAGAATAAAAACGATGGGATTATCACCAGCACCTGGGTTTTCTACAATAATAAATGGTTTCTTGCTCAGGAAAAGGTAAAACTGAGGATGAGCAGAGTGGCTATGGAAGAGGAAAATAAAGAAAAGAAGGAAGAACATTCCGAGAAAAAGGATAAAACCAGTTTCGGAACGTATGCTTTCCTGACATCTACCTATTTTGATTTTAAATCGCCGATTGAAGAAGAGCGAAATGATTTTAAAGGCTACACCTATTCTGTAAAAAATGCGGACGGACATCTTCTGGACCAGTACAGAACAGACCCTCTGACGGAACGGGAGCGCAATACCTACACAACGATCGATAGCCTGGGTAAAAAATATAATATCGACAGTAAAGCAAAAATTCTGACGGGTCTCATCAATGGACAGATCAGAATGGGCATCGTGGATTTTGCTGTAGATGAAATTGTGAATTATAGCTTATATGAAGGTTTCCGACTTGGTTTAAAAGTCAAACTGAATGAAACTTTCAATCCTTACTTTTCACCGGACTACTATTTCGCCTACGGTTTCAAAGATGACAAATGGAAATATGGAATCGGTCTTGACATGAAGACGACGCTGGATAAAAATTCATTCTTCAGAATCGAGTATTATGATGACGTAACAGCTTCAGGAGAGTTTTACCGCAGGCTCTGGAATTTCAAGATGAGAACGATGAATTACGGAAATAACATCAACAATGATAAATACTACCACTTCCGGGGTGGTTCACTATCTTATCTGAACGATGTAACCAACGGGCTCACGCTGGTTTTTGCTGCCAAAAGAAATATTGAAGAGGCTAAGTTTGATTATGAATTTAGAGGAAGAGGCGGCGAATTCGATAATTTCAATACTTTATTTACATTAAAATATTCTCCGAACTCTACGAATATCATGACCCCACAGGGAAAATCGATCATTGATCAGAAGTATCCTGAGCTGTATTTTAACTATGAACAGAGCTACAAGGCTTTAGGCGGAGATTTTAATTACACCCGTTTCGATGTGCTCTTTGTTCACAATTTTAAGACAATGCTTGGGACTACAGGGTTCAGGCTGTATGGGGGAATGGTTTTGGGAGAAGCTCCGATCTGGAAGCATTTTACCATGAATGGTCTGGCCTCTCCCAGAAAGGATTTTAATTTCAACTTAACTTCTTATCTTGGTTTTGCAACGCTGGAAGGCGGAAAATACTATAATGATAAATTCATTGCGTACTATTTCACCCATAAACTTCCTTTATATTTTAAAAGTTTCGGGCAGAATATTTCCAGCTTTGATTTTGTTTTAAGAGGAACCATCGGAGATATGAAGCATCCGGAATACCATCAGTTTAAATTCAGGAAACTGGATCATCTTTATCAGGAAGTCGGCCTGGAGTGGAATAATTTCCTGTCCAGCTACTTCAATCTGGGTTTATTCTACAGAGTCGGATATTACACCACTCCCAATTTTAAACAGAACTTCGCGATTCAGTTTAAGCTGAAACTATTAGAATTTTAAACAATATTTATCAATACATAAAAAACAAAACATGCAGAGAATAGAAATAAAAGCAGAACAGTTTTTTGAATTACTAAGACTGAAAGATACTCCGATGTGGGAAATTTTCGCACAGATGATCGATGGTAATGAAAAGGAGATTATATTTCTTGACAATGAAGATAAAGTCCTTTTTAACTATATCCTTCCTGCTGACAAAGAAAAGCTGGAGGAAGACAGAAAGGAATTTTCAAAACAGTTCTCAGATAAATTGGCTAACTTCAATTAAAAATCTGATGAATAAAAGTTACGTATTCTCTATACTCAGTATTTTCCTGTTCAGCCTTGGGAATGCCCAAAGCTATAAAAAGCCGCTGGTCTCTGCCATCAAAGAAACCGATCTCAGAAAAGACATGTACGAACTGGCTGCAGATCAGTTCTGGGGCCGTGAAGCCGGAACTTTAGATGAATTAAAAGTTTCCATGTGGCTTGCTGACAAAGCCAAAGAAGCCGGAATGAAACCTGCGGGT
Source organism: Chryseobacterium endalhagicum (assembly GCF_016745235.1). GTDB lineage: Bacteria > Bacteroidota > Bacteroidia > Flavobacteriales > Weeksellaceae > Chryseobacterium > Chryseobacterium endalhagicum. Next base: position 689,300 of record NZ_JAELVM010000003.1, read on the forward strand.
GACAACGGCACATTCTTCCAGTTTTTTGATATGTACAGGCATCAGGTGATTCCTCAAAGCAGTTTTAAAATTGGAGACAAAAACCTGAAACTCTGGAGAGATTTTCTGGTGTCCGAACCTGTAAATTCCTCCATAGATTCTGAAATTGTATATGCCGGAAATACAGAACCTGAAGAGCTGTCCAAACTAAATATCAAAGGAAAAGTTCTTGCTGTGAACGCATCAGATAAGAATATCGATAAGGAAATGACGCTTTTTGTAAGAAGATATCCCGGATTTGTAAGGACAAAATATTACAGCAAAGCTCTTGAACTGGGCGCAAAAGCCGTGATTTTCATCACAGACGATATTTCTGAAAAAAGCTGGGTGGAAGTGCTTCCTCAGATGACGAGAGGCACCTACGGCGTGGAAGGTCTGAGAGAGAAAATAACAGATAATATTCCGGTTTTATGGATCAAAAGAGAAAATGCAGACTGGGTGAAAAGCAATCCTAAGATGTCTCTCAACCTCATCACGGAAACCTACAAATATCCTTCTGTCAATATCATCGGAAAGATAGAAGGTACCGATCCGGTTCTTAAAAACGAATACGTTTTACTCAGCGGTCACCAAGATCATGACGGAATCAGACATCCGGTAAAAAATGATACGATCTACAACGGTGCCGACGATAATGCCAGTACATGTGTTGCCATGCTTGCCATGGCCAGAGCTTATAAAAAGCAGCCGGGAAAAAGAAGTATTTTGTTTGTTTTCCATGGAGCGGAAGAAAGAGGATTACTCGGTTCCAGATGGCATGCCGCTCATCCGGTTGTTCCAAAAGAAAAGATCGTAGCTGTATTGAATGGTGATATGATCGGAAGGAATGACAATAATGAAGCTGCCCTTCTTGGAGGAAACGTACCCCATAAAAATTCTGAAGAGCTGGTAAAAATGGCCGAGGAAGCCAATAATGAAAGTACAAAATTCACATACCTGAAAGACTGGGATTCTCCGAATCATGCTGAATATTTCTACTTCAGAAGTGATCATTTGCCGTATGCAAAAGCCGGAATTCCTGCAGTATTTTTCACCAGTGTGCTGCATGATCAGTACCATACACCACAGGATGAATCTGAAAATATCAACTATAAAAAGCTGTATAAAATGACGGAATGGATGTACAGAACATCCTGGAAGGTTGCCAATGAAACAGAGCGGCCGAAAGTGATTTCTAATTTTACGCTTGAGAGATAAATGAAAGTATCGGCGGCCCTTCGGGCCGCCGATACTCTTTTTTGTCATTGCGAGGAGCGCAGCGACGAAGCAATCTCAAAGAAGAAAGCTTAGCTGCTGTCTTATATAAACCTTATAGGTTTTAAAAACCTATAAGGTTTGCTCCCTTACTATTATAAGTCACATTATGGAAACATAGCAGTCTACAGCATTTAAATTTTATCTTTGATAAAATCCTTGCGCCTTAAAATATTTGGTTTGAAAGAAAATTTGCGCCCTAGCGTTTACCCAACAATTTACAGAAATTAATCTCAAAAATATTCTATCATATTCTTTTGCCTTGAAACAAAAGAATCAAAAATTCAAGACCGGGAAACTTCTGCTAAAAATAAATCCTGTTCTCTAAAAATTCTAAAACTTGCGCGGATGTATTATTTCTGCTTCGTTTCAATTCTTGTCCCGCGCTTCAGACAGTAGAATTTTCTTAACATTCACAGCATTTATTTTCTTAACGCCCCATTTTCCTATGTCAATTTTATCGCAGTTATAAAAATCAACCTTTGAAAAAATTTGTGTCAATCTGCGAAAATCTGGGGTAAAAAAAATCTGCCCTATCTGCAAAATCCGCGAGAAATATATAAATCCAACAGCATTAAATTTTATCTTTGATAAAATCCTCGCGCCTTAAAACATTTGGTTTGAAAGAAAATTTGCGCCCTAGCGTTTATCCAACATTACAGAAATCAAGGTCAAAAATATTCTATCATATTCTTTTGCCTTGAAGTAAAAGAATCAAAAATTCAAGACCTGGAAACTTCCGCTAAAAATAAATCCTGTTCACTAAAAATTCTAAAACTTGCGCGGATTTACTGTTGCTTTTTTGTTTCAATATTTGTCCCGCGCTTCAGACAGTAGAATTTTCTTAACGTTCACAGAATTCATTTTCTTAACGCTCCATTTTCCTATGTCAATTTTATCGCAGTTATAAAAATCAACCTTTGAAAAAATTTGTGTCAATCTGCGAAAATCTGGGGTAAATAATCTGCCCTATCTGCAAAATCCGCGAGAAATACATCAAATCCAACAACATTAAATTTTATCTTTGATAAAATCCTTGCGCCTTAAAACATTTGGTTTGAAAGAAAATTTGCGCCCTAGCGTTTACCCAACAACTTACAGAAATTAATCTCAAAAATATTCTATCATATTCTTTTGCCTTGAAGCAAAAGAATCAAAAATTCAAGACCGGGAAACTTCCGCTAAAAATAAATCCTGTTCTCTAAAAATTCTAAAACTTGCGCGGATTTACTGTTTCTTTCTCGTTTCAATTCTTGTTCCGCGCTTCAGACAGTAGAATTTTTTTAACGTTCACAGAATTTATTTTCTTAACGCTCCATTTTCCTATGTCAATTTTATCGCAGTTATAAAAATCAACCTTTGAAAAAATTTGTGTCAATCTGCGAAAATCTGTGGTTAAAAAAATCTGCCAAATCTGAAAAATCCGCGAGAAATGCATCAAATCCAACAACATTAAATTTTATCTTTGATAAAATCCTTGCGCCTTAAAACATTTGGTTTGAAAGAAAATTTGCGCCCTAGCGTTTACCCAACAATTTACAGAAATCAATGTCAAAAATATTCTATCATATTCTTTTGCCTTGAAGCAAAAGAATCAAAAATTCAAGACCTGGAAACTTCCGCTAAAAATAAATCCTGTTCTCTAAAAATTCTAAAACTTGCGCGGATTTACTCTTTCTTTTTCGTTTCAATATTTGTCCCGCGCTTCAGACAATAGAATTTTCTTAACGTTCACAGCATTTACCATTTTCCTATGTCAATTTTATCGCAGTTATAAAAACCAACCTTTGAAAAAATCTGTGCCAATCTGCGAAAATCTGGTTAAAAAAATTGCCAAATCTCAAAAATCCGCGAGAAATACATCAAATCCAACAGCATTAAATTTTATCTTTGATAAAATCCTCGCGCCTTAACAACGCATTGCATGAAAAAAATAGCGACTTTGCGAAATCTAACACCATTTCACACCCCGTTTTAAATAAGCAAATTCATCAAAGACGGATCATTATTCAGATAATTGACAAAGAAATCATACTTCTTCATATTATTGAGCAGCGGAGTAAAATCTTCACTATCCTTCAGCCCGATTCCTAAAACAGCAATTCCCTTTTCCTTTGAATTTTTCTGAGTATATTCAAAAAAAGTGATATCATCATTCGGTCCCAGAACATTCAGAACAAAATTCTTCAGAGCTCCCGGACGCTGGGCAAACCTAACCAGAAAATAATGTTTTAAACCAGCATATAAAAGCGCTTTTTCTTTAATCTCTTCCATACGGGTAATATCATTATTGCTTCCGCTGATGATACAGACCACATTTTTTCCTCTGATCTGATCTTTATATTTTCCGAGGGCTGCCACGGAAAGGGCTCCGGCAGGTTCCACGACCACAGCATCTTTATTGTAGAGAGAAAGAATAGTTTCACAGACCATTCCTTCGTCCACTAACGCCATATCGTGCAGCACATTTTTACAGAGTTCGAAATTAAGATCTCCTACTTTCTGTACGGCAGCTCCATCTACAAAACGGCTGATTTTTTCAAGAAGCACCGGTTTTCCTTTTTCCAGTGCTTTTTTCATACTTGCTGCTGCAGAAGGTTCTACCCCAATAATTTTCGTACGCGGTGACAGTTCCCGGAATACAGAACAAACGCCTGCAGCCAGGCCACCCCCTCCAATTGGAAGAAAAAGATAATCAATGGGCTCATCCGACTGCTCAAGAATTTCCAGTGCTGCTGTAGCCTGCCCATTAATAATATCCTGATCATCGAACGGATGAATAAATATTCCCTGATTTTCTTTGCAGAACTTCAGGGCGGCATCTTTAGCTTCATCGAAAGTATCCCCGTAAAGCACAATATCAATATCATCCCTTCCAAACATTTTCACCTGTTCCAGCTTTTGTCCCGGCGTGGGCAGAGGCATGAAAATGGTTCCTTTCACCTTCATGGTGCTGCATGCAAAAGCTACTCCTTGGGCATGGTTTCCGGCACTGGCACACACCACGCCTTTGGCAAGATCTTCAGGTGACATTACCGCCATTTTATTGTAAGCTCCTCTGATTTTATAGGATCTCACCTGCTGCAGATCTTCTCTTTTAAAGCTAATCTTTGCATTATAAATACCGGAGAGATGATTATTGATCGCCAAAGGGGTTCTTACCACTACATTTCTGAGTCTTTTTGCTGCTTTATAGACATTGTCCAAAACAGAAGGATACGTTTCTTCCATTGTTTTTCGTGATTAATTGTTCTCTGGTCTGAGACTGCGGACTGTCTTTCCGGCTCTCCACATTTCGCTTTCTCTAAGCTCAGTCAGTTCTACTTCCAGTTTTTCCCTGTAATCGTGTTTGCTGTTGCTGTCGATGGACCGTTGGGCTTCATCTCCTTTGGCAACACTGTCGTATAATTCTTCAAACAAAGGAGAAGTGGCATCTCTGAAACGTTTCCACCAGTCCAGTGCTCCTCTTTGTGCGGTAGTACTGCAGTTCGCATACATCCAGTCCATCCCGTTTTCCGCAACTAATGGCATTAATGATTGGGTTAATTCTTCAACGGTTTCGTTAAATGCTTCTGAAGGGCTGTGACCATTTTTTCTCAATACATCATATTGGGCGGCAAATATTCCCTGTACGGCACCCATCAAGGTTCCTCTTTCTCCTGCAAGGTCGCTGAATACTTCTTTTTTAAAATCTGTTTCAAATAAATAACCGCTTCCGATGGCTATTCCCAAAGCCGTTACTCTTTCTCTTGCTTTCCCGGTGGCATCCTGATAAACGGCAAAGCTGCTGTTCAGTCCGCGATCCTGAAGAAACATTCTTCTTAATGAGGTTCCCGATCCTTTCGGAGCAACAAGAAATACATCAACCTCAGCCGGAGGAACAATTCCGGTGCGTTCATTAAAGGTAATTCCAAATCCGTGTGAGAAATACAGTGCTTTTCCAGGGGTAAGATGCTGTTTAACTTTCGGCCAGTATTCGATCTGGGCGGCATCACTTAAGAGATAGCAGATAATCGTTCCTTTCTGCAGGGCTTCTTCTATTTCGAATAATGTTTCTCCGGGTATGAATCCGTCTGCCACAGCTTTATCCCATGATTTTGAGTTTTTTCTCTGGCCAACGATCACATTGATTCCGTTATCTTTCTGGTTAAGCGCCTGTCCCGGCCCCTGTACGCCATAACCGATTACCGCTACTATTTCATCTTTTAATACTTCCTGAGCTTTATGTAATGGAAACTCCTCTCTTGTTACTACATTTTCTTCTACTCCGCCAAAATTCAATTTTGCCATTTTCTTAATTTTTATTGATTGTTAATGATTGTTTTTATGATATTATTTTCTGATCAGCTTGCATGTTCCACCGCTGTCAGATATGGATTTTTGTGGTAATGAACCTGAAGTACATCTACCTGTTTTTCCATCTGTCGTGTAATTTTTTCTACAGAATCTTCCGATTCCCGGATAACGATTACAAATTTTTTGATCTTTTCCATTTCGGAAGGTCCTACATTCAAATTCACAATAGAAACCCTTCTTCTGGAAAATATGGCATTGATCCTTCCAATCAGGCCTAAATAATCCTCTGTATAAGCAGTAATGGTGTATTCTTTATTTTCTGATTTCATCTTTTTATTATTTAAATTTTAAACTTTAGTATGATTCAGGACAATCTCCGAAACGCTTTTCCCCTGGGGAATCATTGGAAAGACATTATGCTCTTTTCCCGTCATGACTTCCAGAAGGAAAGCACCTTTATGATGAAGCATTTCGCGGAGGCCGGCTTCCAGTTCTTCCCTCTGTGACACTTTTTTCCCCGGAATACTGTAGCCTTTAGCCACCTGTACAAAATCCGGACTTTGGATATCTACCGAAGAATATCTTTCCTCGTGAAACAGTTCCTGCCATTGCCTCACCATTCCCAGATAGCAGTTATTAAGAATTAAAATCTTGATATCCGGCTGATACTGCATCAATGTTCCCAATTCCTGGATGTTCATCTGAGCTCCGCCATCACCCATCACGGCGATAACCGGACGTTGAGTTTCTCCGTAAGCAGCTCCTATAGCGGCAGGAAGACAGAATCCCATCGTTCCTAACCCGCCACTGGTAATATTACTTCTGGAATGTTTGAAGCGGGAATATCTGCACGTTGCCATCTGATGCTGTCCCACATCGGTCACAATTACAGCTTCCCCTGCTGTCATTTCATTCAGGTGCCGGATCACTTCTCCCATCGTTATTTCCCCTGATGAGGGATAGAGTTCATGATTAATCAGCTTCAACTGTTCAATTTCTTCACAACCTTTAAATCTCTCAAACCACTCAGAATAATTTTTAACCTCAATCAATTGGGTTAAAAGAGGTAGCGTTTCTTTACAATTTCCCAAAACCGGTACATCAACTTTTATATTTTTATTGATCTCTGCTTTATCAATATCAAAATGAATAATGCTGGCCTGTCTCGCATACTGATCAATTTTTCCGGTCACCCGGTCATCAAAACGCATCCCCACAGCAATCAGAACATCACATTCATTGGTAAGAATATTGGGTCCGTAATTTCCATGCATTCCCACCATTCCTACTACCTGCGGATGATCTGTAGGAATAGCACTCATTCCTAATACTGTCCATGCTACAGGAATTCCTGATTTTTCGGCAAACTGCAGAAACTCTTGTTCAGCTTTTCCCAACATAATCCCCTGCCCTGCGATGATGAACGGTTTTTCCGCTTTGTTGATCAGGAAAGCTGCTTTTTCAATATAGTCCATATCCGGAACAGGGTCCGGTGTGTAGCTTCTTAAAAACTCACAGGGCGTATATCCTTTATCAAAAACCTTTTGCAGCTGGGCATTTTTTGTAACATCGATGAGTACAGGGCCTGGTCTTCCCGATCTTGCGATGTAGAAAGCCTTCGCCAGTACCTCAGAAAGTTCATTCGCATCTGTTACCTGGTAATTCCATTTGGTAACGGGGCTGGTAACATTCATCACATCTATTTCCTGAAAAGCATCTGTTCCTAAAAGATGGTCAAAAACTTGTCCTGTAATGCAGACAACAGGCGTATTATCCAATAAAGCATCAGCTAAACCTGTCACAAGATTGGTAGCTCCGGGGCCGCTGGTAGCCAATACCACTCCTACTTCCCCCGAAACTCTGGCCAATCCCTGCGCTGCATGGACAGCCCCTTGCTCGTGGCGGACCAGTATATGCTCTAATTGGTCTTTGTAATCGTAAAGTGCGTCATAAATAGGAATAATAGCTCCTCCCGGATATCCGAATATTGTTTTTACTCCTTCCTGAAGAAATGCTTCAAGGATGATCCGGCTTCCGCTGATTTCTTTTTCTGTGGATAAATTTTCATTCTTCATTATATTTTCTCTTAGGTGATTTCGTCTGTTACACAACCTTCTGCTGCGGATGATACGGTAAGTGCATATTTATACAGCAATCCTTTTTTTACTTTGAGTTCAGGCTTTTGCCATCCTTTTTTTCTCTGTTCGATTTCTTCTTCTGAAACTTTTAATTGTATGGTATTGTTTACAGCATCAATTTCAATCAGATCATTATCTTTTACGAAAGCGATCAGGCCGCCTTCATAAGCCTCGGGAGTAATATGCCCTACTACGAAACCATGGGTTCCGCCGCTGAAACGTCCATCGGTAATTAAAGCTACACTTCCACCCAAACCTGCTCCGATCAGAGCGCTTGTCGGTTTCAGCATTTCCGGCATTCCCGGTGCGCCTTTTGGGCCTTCATGGCGGATGACAATAACGTCCCCATGCTGAACTCTTCCATTTTCAATCCCTTTGATCAGATCTTTTTCACCATCAAATACCCGGGCTTTTCCTGAAAACTTCTCGCCTTCTTTTCCGGTGATTTTCGCAACACTCCCCTTCTCAGCGAGGTTTCCGTATAGTATTCTCAAATGTCCCGTTTCTTTGATTGGATTTGATAAAGGTCTGATGATCTTTTGCTTTGTAAAATCAAGGCTGGGAACATTTTCAAGATTTTCAGCGATGGTTTTTCCGGTAACCGTTAAACAGTCGCCATGCAGTAAACCTTCTTCCAGTAAGTATTTCATGACGGCAGGTATTCCTCCATGGTTATGAAGATCCTGCATCAGGTATTTTCCACTTGGTTTCAGGTCTGCCAATACCGGAGTGATGTCGCTCATCTTCTGGAAATCATCCTGGGTGATGGAAACGCCAACGCTTTTCGCCATGGCTATAAAATGGAGCACCGCATTGGTACTTCCGCCCAGGATAACAATCAGACGAAGTGCATTTTCAAAAGCCTTACGGGTCATGATATCTGATGGTCTGATGTCCTTTTCCAGCAGTATTTTTATATATTTTCCTGCTTCAAGGCATTCCTCCTGTTTCTCTTTACTCAATGCCGGGTTTGATGATGAATATGGAAGGCTCATTCCCAGTGCTTCTATGGCTGAAGACATGGTATTCGCTGTATACATTCCTCCGCAGGCTCCTGCACCGGGACAGGAATTTTTAATTACGCCATTGAAATCTTCTTCCGAAATTTCTCCGGCAATTTTTTTACCCAAAGCTTCAAAGGCAGAAACGATATTAAGGGGTTCATCTTTATAACATCCCGGAGCTATGGTTCCTCCATACACCATGATGGATGGTCTGTCCAGTCTTCCCATGGCAATAATGGTTCCCGGCATATTTTTATCGCAACCCGGTAGTGCGATAATCCCGTCATAATACTGGGCTCCGCAGATGGCTTCGATGCTGTCTGCTATTACGTCTCGGCTTACCAGTGAATACCGCATGCCGTCCGTACCGTTGCTCATTCCGTCACTTACTCCTATGGTATTAAAAATTAAACCGGCAAGTCCGTTATCCCAGGTTCCCTGTTTTACCACTTTGGCGAGATCGTTAAGGTGCATATTGCAGGTATTCCCATCGTACCCCATACTCGCAATCCCGATCTGGGCCTTGTGCATATCTTCTTCTGTAAAGCCTATCCCGTAAAGCATGGCTTTTGCGGCGGGCTGTTCATTGTTTTGTGTGAATGTTTTTGAATATTTATTTAACATATTGTCCTGCATTTTCTGTTCTTATCATCACCTAGTTTGGTATCAAATTTTTTAATTTTGGAGAATTCGTATAAGAAGCTTTTACTTAATTTTGGTCCAAAACTACAGCTTGTCATATTTTTTTTATTTTCATTTTTACGAAAAATACAATATTCAACTGTTCGAAAAATAGATACATATAACTGATAATCAAATAATTAAATTCTTAATATTTACAATGACAGAAGTCTTACCCGTTTCTGATAGGCCTGCTGTACCTTTTCACTTGCTGTATCATTCCAGCCTTTAGTGAAAGGAATATCATCCAAAGATTCCAACGCTACAATTTCAGCTGCGGTACCACAGAAAAAAGCGGCATCGGCTCCTCTCATTTCTTCGGGTTTAAAGAAGGTTTCTTTAACAGGAATATTCAGTTCGTCACATATTTCAAAAACGGTCTGTCTGGTGATGCCCGGCAGTATACTTCCTTTTGCGGGCGTGAATAATGTTCCGTCTTTTTCATAGAATATATTGGCTCCTGAACTTTCGGCAACATTTCCGTGCTCATCAAGCAAAAGGGCTTCGTCATAGCCTTTGTCTTTGGCATCCTGGCAGGCGAGAATAGAATTCACGTAATGTCCGCCTACCTTAGCTTCCACTTTAAAGGCTGTGGGATTGGGACGTTGAAAACCTGAGGTCATGATTTTCATTTTGTCTGCGAGATAGCCATTGCTCCATTCCCAGGCCAGCAGGGAGAGATAGGATTTTTGTCCTTTTGAAAGGGACATATTGGGCGAACAGGTTACCAGCGGGCGGATGTAAGCATCACTGAACCCATTCCGTTCTAAAAGTTCGTAGGTAAGCTCCGTTAATTCACTGGCTGAATAGTCAAACGGGATATGCATAAGTTCTGCGGATCTTTTGAGTCTTTCATAATGTTCTTCTGCTTTAAAGATCCTGGTTCCGTGGTCTGTGCGATAGGATTTTATGCCTTCAAAAACGGAATAACCGTAATGAAGAGATTGCCCGTAAAGGTCCATTCCGGCTTCGTTTGCCTTGAGAAATTTTCCGTTAAAATAAACGATCGTGTGGTCGTTGTAATACATTGTATGAGGTTTAAAAAATTAACAAAAAGGGAATAAAAAAAGCCCTCTCACGCTGTGAGAGGGCCCAAATATGTACAGTCATATTCTTTCCTTCTCACAGACGCAAGGGAATAATAATGACGATAATAATTACTGTTAATAACTGATACATAATTTCTGAAATAAAAAAAAGCCGCTTCAATATGAAACGGCTTATATAATTTAAATTAAAATATTTTACAATGCCGCTTCCTTACTGCTGTTAACCACAACAATAATGTTAGAAATGACAATAATATTTTTCTGATTCGTAAAATTCATACTGCAAATGTATTAATTTTTAAATACTGAGCAAGTTTTTTTAACACTTTTTATTTTTTCCGTAAAAACTGCCTTAGGATTTCTGCGGTTTCCGCCACATCATGTACCCTTAAAATTCTTGCTCCCTGCTCCAAAACTGTCAGATGAAGTTTCTGGGTTTCTTCATTAATGTCCAGCGGAGATTTCCCCAGCGGTTTATAGATGAACGATTTTCTGGAAATGCCTATTAGCAAAGGAAATTTCCCAAAACCCAAATACCCGGTTTCGCCAATCATTTTCATCTGATCTTCCACCGTTTTTCCAAATCCGAAACCGGGATCAAGGATAATATCTTTCACTCCTTTTTCAAGAAGTTCTGTGGTCTTTTTAGAAAAATAACGGTTGACTTGAAGGGAAATATCTTCAAATTTTACTTTATCATGCATCGTCTCATAAGATGGATTCACATGCATCAGAATGTAGGGAAGTTTCGTTTCAGCGGCAGTTTCGAACATTTTGTGATCATACTGCCCGCCTGAAATATCATTGATGATATCAATCCCTTCATTAAACCCGAATTTCACGGTTTCTGCATAAAATGTATCCAGTGAGATCAATGCTTGTGGAAATTCCTTTTTAATCCGGGAAATCATGCTTCCGATTCTTTCAATTTCCTCTTTACTGCTCAAAAATTCCGCATTCGGGCGTGTAGATTGCGGTCCGATGTCGATGATCTCTGCCCCATCCTTCAATAACTTCTCCGCATGCTCCAGTGCTGATTTTTCACTGTTAAATTTCCCACCGTCTGAAAAAGAATCCGGGGTAAGGTTGAGGATCCCCATGATTTTTGGGACGCTGAGTTCTACCAGTCTGCCATTGCAATTGATCGAGTGGAAAGGTTCGAGTGTCTTAAAGTTTGAGTGTGGGAGGGTTTCGGAGTTTGAAAGCATGCTTTGTTTATGATTGATAAGTGATGATTGGTAGATGATACTATTCTGCAAAATTACTACTTATTGTGGAATGTTGCTAGGTGACAGTTGCTAGTTGTCAGTTGCTGGTTGTTGGTTTGTTATTGGTTGATAAGGGTTTGGGCAGAAACGAGTGCTTTTTAGATAGAAATTAAATTTATATTCTTTATTTTAAAATTTCCCAACAAGAAACCAGCAACTGACAACCAACACCAACGCTCCTACTCTCACCCCTACCCTAAAACTCTCCCACACTCAAACCCTAATACTCTCAAACTCTCCACCCCAAAACCTAAACTCTGACAAAAACATAGTATAAAGAAATTGAAATCAATTCTTCTTCCTTTTTTGTTTAATAATCGCAAGGTTAAACAAGGCTTTTTTTAGAATAAAATAGCATTTAATAAGATAAACAAAGGCATTTCATTTAAGAAGGCAAAACACAAATCATAATTCAAAACCTATTTTCCAAATCCCACCGGGAACCAGAAACAAAAAAACCAACAACTGACAACCAACACCAACGCTCCTACTCTCAAACCCTCTCACCCGAATACCTACCCTAAAACTCTCCCACACTCCAACTCTCCCACTCTCTCCACCCCAAAACCTAAACTCTGACAAAAATCAACCCCTGATTCCTGCTACCTAAAACCTAATTCGTATATTTGGGAGATTAAGAGAATTTATGTCAGAAACATCAGTACAGTTCGGGAAAGTTATTAGTCAGTGCCGTGATCTATTCAGTAAAAAATTACAGGATTACGGAGCCGCATGGAGGGTTTTGAGACCCAGTTCCATTACGGATCAGATTTACATTAAAGTGAACAGAATCCGGACGCTGCAGATGACGGATAAAAAAATGGTGGACGAAAGCGAAGAGGATGAATTCATTGCGATTGTAAACTACTCTATCATCGGGCTTATCCAGCTTGAAAAGGGACTTTCCAATGATTTTAACGAAAATAAGGAGGAGGTTTTAAGTCTTTATGACCGATATGCTCATGAAGCCCAGGCCTTAATGGAAAGAAAAAACCACGATTATGGTGAAGCCTGGAGGGATATGAGAATCTCTTCCATTACCGATCTTATTTACCAGAAAGTACTGAGAACGAAGCAGATTGAAGACAACCAGGGAAAAACCATCGTTTCTGAAGGTCTGGATGCCAACTATTTCGATATGCTGAATTATGCTGTTTTCTGCCTGATTAAGTTCTCCGAAAAAGAAAATATTTCCGAAACCCAAAAATAATTTACTATGATCAAAGGTTTATTACGCTTTATTATTGCTGTTATCTTCATACTTTCAGGTTTTGTAAAGGCTGTGGATCTGGTAGGATTTTCTTTCAAAATGGAAGAATATTTTGCCCCCTCTGTTTTCAATATGCCTTTCCTTGAAAAATTTGCGCTTCTGTTTTCAATTATTGTCGTTGTACTGGAGCTTTTCCTGGGATTTATGCTTTTATTAAAACTGAAGCTTAAGTTTACCCTTTCAGCATTAATTGCCCTTTGTATCTTCTTTGGGTTCCTTACTTTTTACTCGGCTTATTTCAATGTGGTGACCGACTGCGGATGCTTTGGGGATGCCATCAAGTTTACCCCGTGGCAGAGCTTTATCAAAGATATTGTTCTTCTTGCAGGACTTATCCTTCTGTTTATCCTTTACAGAAAGGAGTTCCAGAAGAAAGACGAATACAGCAGCAGCGGCCCTAAAGAGCCTTCCGGTAAGTTAAGATATGCTGTTCTGGGACTATTTTCAGTGGTTATGATTTACATTATGGCACAGGGAATTATGCATGAACCTCTGATTGATTTCCGTGATTATAAAATTGAAACAAATATTAAAGCAGAAAAAGAAAAAATCAATAAAAATCCTTCTGAATACAAAACTTTTTACTCTCTTAAAAACCAGAAAACAGGAGAAGTTTTAAAGGTGAATCAGGATGATTATATTAAAGAAACAAAATACTGGGCGGAAGGTTCTCCATGGAAAATTGAGGAAGGAAAAAATGAATCGGTACTCGTAAAAGAAGGGTACAAATCTGAGATCGTAAAATTCAAAATTGAAGATCCTACAGGTATGGATCTTACGGACGAAATCATCAATGCGCCAAAAGCTGTCCTGGTTTTCTCTTATCATCCGAAAGAAGTTCCCGCTGAACTGATCCGGAAAGTTGAAGCCAAAGTGAACGCACAGAAAGGAGCGGTGATCTACGGTGTATCTACAGATCATAATACTTTTAAAACCATTAAAAATGCAATGATGGACGGAACAGCGATCAAAACCATCGCAAGAAGCAATCCGTTTGTCCTGATCTTGGAAAAAGGGAAAATTGTGGACAAGCAGCCTGCTAAAGATTATATAAAATAAAGTCATGGAAAAGAATTTGAGATATATTAATGAAAATTACATTACTGAAGATAATGTATGTGCTGTAACAGGCATTACCAAAGATGAACTTAACATACTTATCCAAAGCCATTTAGTTCCGGATGCCTCTTATGTTATTTCTCAAAATATAAAAATCACTTCATCTCTGAATGATGAATTCCAAAGTGAAATCACAGAAAAATATTTCAGTAAAAATTGTATTCAGCTGATTCATGAACATAAAAATCTGGAGAATTCTCTGCAATACAAAGCTGAATTTAAAGAAAAATTTATTCAGGATCTGATGAAGAATCCTAGTAAAAATTTTGCTTATCCTTCTATTTTGAAAGATGATTTTGAAGATGAGCAAAAAATCAATGAAATTTTTGAAGAGGAATGGGATGCTTATTGTAAAGGTATCTACGGAATCTGTACTCTTCATTCAACTGAAGAAGAAATTGTAAAAAAGGAAATTATTGTCAAGAAATTAATACAATTCAACTCGCTGTTTTCTCAAAAGATGCTTAGCGACAATGAAAAAGAGGAGCTTATGAAATTAAATGAAGAGTTTAATGAAGTAGCATCAAAATTTGCGCCCTACCAAAGGGAAGCAAGCAGCAGAGGGAAATATCTTGATAGAATTTTAGAAAAAAATAATTTAGACCATTTAATAAAGAATTACTAAATATGCAAAAATCAAATAAATCCATCGCCGGTTATCATCTGTTAATGATCCTTTCTTCTGTAGACGGAGAATTTGCTCCTGAGGAAGGAATGCTGATCCAGCAATATATGGCGGACGAGTTCCCGTTCAGAATGAATCTTGACAATGAGCTTGAAACTTTGGCATTATTACAGCCTGAAGAGTGGAAAGACCATTTTGAATTCCACGCCAGATGTTTCTTCGATGATTCTACGGAGGATGAACGTGTAAAATTTGTGAAATTTGCCAAAACATTGATCAAAGCTGATAATAAAGTGACCGATGAGGAACATACTTTCTACAAACTTTTAAAAAATCTGTGGAATTTAGCCTAAAACTGCGCCAAAAAGACAAAATATATTATGAAAAAATTTTATCTAGGAATTTTAATCATGAGCGCATCTACAGTACAATCTCAGAAATTCCCTGCCCTTAAGGCTCCTATTGCCGAAAAGCAGGAACACATCCGCGAAATTCACGGAGATAAAGTGAATGATCCTTATTACTGGATGATTGATTATTTTAAGAAAGGAAAAGATTCTACGAAAGTCGTTGATTACCTGAAAGCCGAAAACACCTATTGGGAAGGCATGATGAAGGATACGGAACCTTTCAGGGAAGAGCTTTTCAAGGAGATGAAGGCCAGAATCAAGGAAAAGGATGAATCTGTCCCTGTTTTTAAGAAAGGATATTATTATTACAGCCGTACGGAAGCGGGAAAACAATATTTTAAGTACTGCAGAAAAAAGGGCAGTCTTACAGCTCCTGAGGAAATTCTTCTTGATATAGATAAAATGGCGGAAGGACATTCTTATTATTCTGCTTCAGGTTTCAGCATCAGCCCTGATAATACCCAAATGATCTATGGTGTGGATGATGTTTCGAGAAGACAATACAAACTGTTTTTGAAGGATCTGAGTACAGGAAAAATTACCGATCTGAATATTAAAAACACCGGAGGTTTTGCAGAATGGGGAAATGACAACAAAACCATTTTCTATACGGAGAACAATCCTGTAACGCTTTTATCTGAAAAAATCAAGAGACATACTTTAGGAACGGATCCTGCGAAGGATGTCACCGTTTATGAGGAAAAAGACAAAACGAATTATATTTCGGTGTATAAATCCAAAAATGAGAAATTCATTTTTATTTATTCCAAAGCTACTACTTCCTCTGAAACCAAATATCTGAATGCCGATCAGCCCAACGGAGAATTCAAGGTTTTTCAGCCAAGGATGAAAAACGTGCTGTATACGGTGACTCCCTTGGAAGACAGATTCCTGATCAGAACGAATAAGGATGCCTTAAACTTCAAGGTTGTTGAAACTCCTTTGGATAAAACAAGTATTGATAACTGGAAGGATTTTATTCCGCACAGAAGTGATGTGCTGATGCAGAGTATCAGTGCTTTTAAAAATTACCTTGTTTTTGGAGAAAGACAAAACGGACTTTCCCAGCTGGTGATTTATGACAGAAAAACCGGTAAGAAGGAATTTCTGAAATTTGATGAGCCTGCCTATACTGTTTATTCATCAGATAATCCGGAGTACAATACGGACAATTTCCGTTTTGGCTATACTTCACTGGTAACACCGAGTTCCCAGTTTGAGCAGGATTTAAAAACCGGAAAAAGAACTTTATTAAAGCAGCAGGAGGTTTTAGGCGGTTATGATAAAAACAATTATGTCACGGAAAGACTTTTTGCAACAGCCAAAGACGGAACGAAAATTCCTATCTCTATTGTTTATAAAAAAGGATATAAAAAAGATGGAAACAGCCCGCTTCTGCTCTATGCTTACGGATCTTACGGAAGCTCAATGGATGCTACTTTCAGCAGTACAAGATTAAGCTTATTGAACAGAGGTTTTGCCTTTGCCATCGCGCATATCCGTGGCGGTCAGGAAATGGGAAGACAGTGGTATGAAGACGGGAAAATGATGAAAAAGAAGAATACTTTCGCTGATTTCATTGATTCAGGAGAATATCTGGTTAAAGAAAAATATACCTCGCCGAAACATCTTTATGCTCAGGGCGGAAGCGCCGGAGGTCTTCTGATGGGAGCGGTTGTAAATATGAGCCCGAATTTATGGAATGGGGTGATCTCACAGGTTCCTTTCGTAGATGTGATCAATACGATGCTCGATGAAAGTATTCCATTAACGACTAATGAATATGACGAATGGGGCAATCCGAATAATAAGGAAGCTTATTTCTACATGAAATCCTATTCGCCTTACGAAAATATAGAAAAGAAAAAATATCCTAACATCTTAGTAACTACAGGACTTCACGATTCTCAGGTACAGTATTTTGAGCCAGCGAAATGGGTTTCCAAGTTAAGAGATATGAAAACAGACAAAAACGTTCTGCTTTTAAAAACGGATATGGAATATGGCCATGGCGGTGCTTCCGGAAGATTTGATTATCTGAAGGATACGGCTTTGGTGTATGCTTTTATGTTTAAACTGGAGGGAATTAGTAAATAAGCATCACGCAGATTTTGCGAATTTTGCAGATTTTATTGTTTTGAAAATAATTATCTGAACCCTAAAATCTGCGAGAAATAAAATAATAAAAATAAATTTTACATAATTAGGAAGACTATGAGAAGAAAAATAGTTGCAGGAAACTGGAAAATGAATAAAAATGTCATTGACGCACAACAGTTGATGATTCAATTACTGAGCTATAAAAACAATAACACCACCAACTGCGAAGTATGGATTGCACCGCCTTCTTTATACTTAATGATGGCCAAAGACATCTTTGAAAAAGATGAGATCGGTGTATTTTCTCAGGATATGAGTGAGCATGAAAGCGGTGCTTACACGGGTGAGCTATCTGCTGATATGCTTGAATCCATTGATGCTACAGGTTCTTTGATCGGGCACTCTGAAAGAAGACAGTACCATGGTGAAACTGATTCCCACTGCAACAGAAAGATCAAATTAGCTCTTGATAAAGGACTTATTCCCGTTTATTGCAATGGAGAAACTCTTGAGCAGAGAAAAGCAGGGCAGCATTTCGAAGTGGTAAAAAATCAGACTGAAGTGGCTCTTTTCACGCTTTCGGCTGAAGAAATTAAGAAAGTAGTAATTGCTTACGAACCGGTTTGGGCTATTGGTACAGGTGAAACGGCAACTCCGGAGCAGGCTCAGGAGATTCATGCACATATCAGAAGCATCATTGCTGCAAAATACGGACAGGAAGTTGCTGACGAGGTTTCTATCCTTTACGGAGGTTCTGTGAAGCCAGATAATGCTAAGGAAATTTTCTCTCAGCCTGATATCGACGGTGGATTGATCGGAGGGGCAGCTTTAAAACTGGAAGATTTCTCAAAAATTATTGAGGGATTCAACGCGTAGGTTTTGGCTAAAGCCAATGGAATTTCTATTTTATTAAATTAAATGGGCTAAAGCCCATTCCTATTGAATATTTAATCATATAGTCAAAACATATAGTCAAGAACGGCGGCCTCTTCGAGGCCGCCGTTTCTTCTTTAAAAAATCTAATTATTGAATATCGACTACATACATTGTTCCTTTATCCTGCTTACCTGTTTTCGGCAGCACTTTCGTTTTTGGGTTTCCGTTGCCATCGTCTGCAACACCAAAGTCGTCATCATTGAAAACCGCCAGCTTATTATTTCCCAGATACACGATGCCTTCAAATTTATCATGGTCATAGCCTAATTTAGCTACCAAATCTACAGCCAGTGTTTTTGTAACAGGTTTTATTCCTGCTGTATTGATTTCGTCCCAGGTATTTTGTTCAAGGGATTTCCCGTTGACTTTCATTCCGTCCACAGCCGTTAAATCCGTTCCTGAAATATCGGAAGCTCCTGAAAGATTGATTCTGTACACTTTTTTAAGTCCGCCTGAAGAGCCGAAATTTCCGTCTCTTTCGATCACCAGAAACTCCGTATTGCTGATTGGGGTAATATCACAGACAGAATCTGAAGCTCCGCCGTCCTGTTTGTATAGGTATTGTTTCGTCTGTCCGGTTGCCAGATCGAAAGTGATAATTCTCGTTAAAGTCGTGTTCGTGGCCAAAGCTTTTGTAGGAACATACATGGTCGACTGCATTGTACCTACAAGCATTTTCCCGTCCGGGGTCATGCACATTCCTTCCATTCCGCGGTTGGGTCTTCTTTTGGAAAACACAGCAGGTAGCTTTCTTGTTCCGGTGTTCACACCAATCGGGCTGATTCTCTCCAGCTCTACTCCATCCGCGCTGTAATGAACAATATGAGGACCATATTCATCAGAAACCCAAAAGGTTCCATCTGTAGCAGCCACAACACTTTCACTGTCCAGACCATACTTATCCGTTCCAAGAATACTTCCGTCCGCAGCATAGGCGGTTTCGCCCGTACTGCCCATTCCTACAGGATTTGGAAGTCCTGTAATAGGCTGCCCGGAAGGATTTTTGAGTTTAATATATTTAATAACTTCAATATTCCCATCTGCATTGATTTTGAAATGCATAATCGTTGGCGTAAAGTTCGGAACCAGGATTTTGATTCCGTTCTGGTAAGCTACATTGGGACCACGGTCGGTAATTACATAGAATTCCCCTTTCTGGGTCGGGTGTGCGGCAGCTCCGGAACCGAATCCGCCGTTAATAACATTAACTCCATTTAAAGTCATTAAGGTAGAAAAAGGAAATTCCTGAGGAAGCTTGGTATAATTGATGTTCTGGTTACTCACATTATCGTCATCTTTACATGACATGATGGCCGTGAATAGGATCGCTGACAGCAGCAGTTTTTTCATAGTTACTTTTATGCCGCGAAAATATAGATTGATTATAAACTGATCTTAAATTTAATAATAAATATATTTTAACAATGTAAGACGTTCTGGTTAAAAGGCTGGAAGTTACTCTTGTGATAAAACAAAAAAAACGCACCGAAACCAGTGCGTTTTTCATTATTCCCAAAGGAATTATTTTTTTTCTTTATCTGTAGATCTCTGTAAAACTTCGTCTACCATTCCGTAGCCTTTTGCTTCTTCAGAAGTCATCCAGTAGTCTCTGTCTGATGATTTCTCTACCCACTCGTAAGTCTGTCCTGAGTGGTGACCGATGATCTCATACAATTCCTGCTTCAGTTTAAGCATTTCTCTCAAGTTGATCTCCATATCTGAAGCTACTCCCTGAGCACCTCCTGAAGGCTGGTGGATCATTACTCTTGAATGCTTAAGTGCTGAACGTTTTCCTTTTTCACCTGCAACCAGTAGAACAGCTCCCATAGAAGCGGCCATTCCTGTACAGATCGTAGCTACGTCCGGCTTAATGATCTGCATCGTGTCATAGATCCCTAAACCTGCATAAACGCTTCCACCCGGAGAGTTGATGTAGATCTGAATATCTTTTGACGGATCTGCACTTTCTAAGAATAAAAGCTGAGCCGTTACGATATTGGCAACCTGATCGTCAATTCCTGTTCCCAGGAAGATAATTCTGTCCATCATCAGACGTGAAAATACGTCCATCTGAGCAACGTTTAATCTTCTTTCTTCCATGATGTACGGCGTAAGGTTTGTTGGGCCGTACATTCCCATATACTGATCGGTAACCAGACCGCTATTTCCTAAATGTTTTACAGAGAAATCTCTGAAGTCTTTTTTAATGTCCATATTTCTATTATGTATTATTAAATATTTTTTTCGAAGTTTAAATTACAACTTTTATTCCTAAAATTTTATAGGACTTTTTGTCACAGAATATCCCGCTGATTCTTAAAATACAGGACGTCGGTCTATCTTCTTCTGTCCACATAGATTCCTTTGATAGGAGAATATTCTATAATATCACTTAATCTCATGGAAGCCTGTTTCAGCAGGGTGATCTTTTTAATCAGTTCATAATACTTTCCTTCATCCTTACCGCTGTACTCGTCGAGCTGCTTTGCGGTTTCCTTGATCAGATAATCAATATACCTGTATTTATGCAGCAAAACATCACCCTGTACCTGTTCTGCTATTTTGTCGCCGTAGTTGGGAGGATAAATATTTCTGGAACCCCAGTTTTCCAGTTCGTCCGGAGGCATCAGTGCATCTACGACCTTGGAAGTAATTTCTTCATCCATAAATGACACAAAGAAGTTCCCGCTCCTCAGCTCATCCTTTTGTATTCCCTCTTTTACCTGATCAATGATGATTTCATTTCCTTTGACCAGAAAGCTGTACTGTTCTTCTTCAAAATGCAGCAGAATCTCTTCTATAACCGTGATCTGGTATTCTTCGTTTTTTTCATTGGTCCTTTTCAGAACAATATCGCCAAACATCAGCATATGATCTACCAGCTTGCTTTCCATAAACAGAACATCATACAGATAAGGATCTTCTTTTTCCTCATTTAAAGGAACAATTTCCAGTTTTGGCTGAACTTTTTCCTTCTGCTGCTGGGCATGCTGGTTCTGGTTTTGGGTGATCTGCTTCTGAACATCTAGCTCGTTGAAAAGACTCTGCTCCGACAATCCGAATTTATTGGAAACCTGCTTCAGATATACTTCTCTTTTCAAAGCATTCTGAACGAACCCAACAGATTTTACAATATCCCTGATCGCTTCTGCCTTTTTGATCGGGTCATTTCCGACTTCCTTTAAAAGAATTTCGGCTTTAAAATCGATAAAATCCATCGCTTCATTTTCGATGAATTTTTCTACATATTCCTGCGAATGTTTCCGGGAAAAAGAATCCGGGTCATCACCATCGGGAAACAGAAGAACACGGATGTTCATTCCTTCGGTCAAAAGCATGTCGATACTTCTGAAACTCGCTTTGATACCGGCATTATCCCCGTCAAAAAGAATGGTTACATTTTCTGTAAGCCTTTTGATCAGCTTAATCTGCTCCGTGGTCAGAGAGGTTCCTGAGCTCGCCACAACATTCTCGATTCCGGACATATGAAGCGCAATAACGTCCATATACCCTTCCACAAGAAGACATATATTCTTTCTGGAAATTGCCTGCTTGCTCTGATTTAAGCCATAAAGCACATTGGATTTATGGTAAATCTCAGTCTCCGGCGAGTTTAAATATTTAGCCGTTTTTACATTATTCCTTAAAATTCTGGCACCAAAACCTAAAACCCTCCCCGAAAAACTATGAATCGGGAAAATAACCCTTTCCCGGAAACGGTCGATCCCGGAAGGTGTATTTTCAGGAAATATGGAAAGTCCGGATTTTTCAAGGATTTCTTTGGTATATCCTTTTTCCTCAGCATACAGTGTAAAAGCATTTTTCTTTTCCGGAGAATACCCAAGCTGGAATTTTTTAATGATATCATCTTTCAGCTCACGTTCCCTGAAATAGGCCAGACCAATGCTTTTTCCTTCTTCCGAATCCCAGAGAATCTCCTGGTAATAAGAATTGGCCACTTCATGAATTTTATACAGCTGGTCTTTTTCTGTCTGTGCATGTTTGGCTTCTTCGGAAAACTCACGCTGATCTTCTTCAATTTCAATTCCGTATTTTTTTGCAGCATGGCGAAGGGCCTCAGGATACGTGAAATTCTCGATTTCCATTAGAAAAGAAATGGCAGTCCCTCCTTTTCCTGTGGAGAAATCTTTCCAGATCTGCTTGCTTGGCGAAACTACAAAACTTGGTGATTTTTCCTCATGGAAGGGACTGAGTCCTTTGAAATTAGACCCTGCCCTTTTCAGCTGAACGTACTCTCCCACTATTTCTTCTACCCGTATCGTTGAGAAAATTTTATCTATGGTCTGCTTGGAAATCATAGTGTAAAAATAAGGAAATTTTTAGAGTTGGAAGAGTTTGAGGGTTGGAGAGTTTTAGAGTGAAAGCGTCTTTTGAGTTTATTAGCCTTAGAAACATAAATATTTTTTACGATTAAGAAACAAAAAAAACATATTTCCCGCCCCCTCGTCACTCTGTTACACTCCCACCCCCACACCCTCAAACTCTCAAACTCTCCCACACTCCCACATTCAAACTCCCCTACACTCAAACTAAATTCCTTATTTTTGCACAAATTACTTGTATGCAGTTTACGATCAATACGCTTGAAGACTGGCAGGAAGTTGTCGATAAGATTATTCCTGACTTAAAACATAATATTCTTCTTTTAAAAGGAAACCTGGGAGCAGGTAAAACAACCTTCACTCAATTTCTGCTTAAAAATCTGGGCAGTCAGGATGAAGTGAACTCTCCTACTTACTCTATTGTCAATGAATATACTACACCGAAAGGAAAAATTTATCATTTTGACCTTTACCGTTTAAAAAACATTGAAGAAGTGTATGACATCGGTATTGAAGAATACCTGGACAATGCTTTTTTATGCATCATAGAATGGCCGGAAGTGTATGAAGAAGAGCTCTACGGGCTTAAGTACCACACAATGAGTATCGTGAATACCGGTGATGAAAGAGACATCTCATTCGAGTAAATATTATGTATCTTTGCTTCCTGATTCAATTGTAAAATAACAACCTGTAAGACCTAATTTAATTAAAGAATGAGTACTACAAATATTTTTACTCCTTTTACCGAAGAAGAATTGATGCCGAAGGAAGAAAAGTTGGAGGTTATAAAGAAAGGAAAACAATTCAGTATTGGAATTCCTAAAGAAACCTGTCTTAATGAAAGGAGAACATGCATCACTCCGGACGCGGTACAGGTCCTGGTAGAACACGGTCATGAGCTTATTATAGAAGCCGGTGCCGGGGAAGGTTCTTTTTTTACAGATCTGCAGTATTCCGAATCCGGGGCTAAGATCACCAATGATCCCAAAGAAGCATTCGGGCAGGATCTTATTTTAAAGGTGAATCCGCCTACAGAAGAGGAAATTGAATACATGAAGCCTAATACGTACCTCGTTTCAGCGCTACAGATCAACCTCAGAGATAAGGATTACTTCTTAAAGCTGGCAGAGAGAAAAATCAATGCCATCGCATTTGAATTTATTGTAGACGAATATAAGCAGCTTGCTCTGGTAAGACTGGTGGGCGAGATTGCAGGAACCGTTTCTATATTATATGCATCAGAACTTCTGGCTTTGTCGAACGGCTTAATGCTGGGCGGTATTACAGGGGTAAGACCTGCAGAAGTTGTTATTTTAGGGGCAGGAATCGTAGGAGAATTTGCTACGAAGGCAGCCATCGGACTTGGAGCCAGCGTAAGGGTTTTTGACAATTCACTTTCCAAGCTGAGAAGGCTTCATACGCTTGTAGACAGCCGGGTTCCGACTTCCATTATTGATCCTAAAGAATTAAGCAAAGCGTTAAGACGTGCCGACGTAGTGATCGGAGCTCTTCCGAGATTAAATATGACCCCGATCGTTACCGAAGAAATGGTTGCGAAAATGAAGAAAGGCAGCGTCATCATCGATATTACCATAGACAATGGCAAGGTGATCGAAACTTCTGAACTTACCACCATGGATAATCCATACGTCATCAAGCACGGTGTCATCCACTGCGGACTTCCGAACCTTACGTCCAGAATGCCGAGAACGACTACAAAAGCAATTTCCAATTTCTTCCTTTCCTATATTCTGAATTACGATGAAGAAGGCGGTTTTGAAAATATGCTGATCCGCAAAAACGAAATGAAGCAGAGCCTGTACATGTACAAAGGAAGACACACCAAAAAGGTGATCTGCGACCGTTTCGGACTTACTTACCATGATATCAATCTTTTAATTTTCTAATGAAAAAACTTAAATTCTTTTTAATAGGTCTTATTCCCGGGCTGATACTTGTATTTTTTATTTTAAACAAAAAAGGCGCGAGCTGCAGCGGATATCTTCCGAACAGTCGTGTAATAGCTGAAACCCTGTCTAAAGAATTCA
Organism: Chryseobacterium endalhagicum; assembly: GCF_016745235.1. GTDB lineage: Bacteria > Bacteroidota > Bacteroidia > Flavobacteriales > Weeksellaceae > Chryseobacterium > Chryseobacterium endalhagicum. The sequence continues at coordinate 713,883 of NZ_JAELVM010000003.1, forward strand.
AATATTCTGAAGACTTCAAAAACGGAATGAGTACTTATCAATTAGATGAAAAATTTATAAAGGACAGCATCATCACCAATGGAAAAGTAGATTTCGACAAAAGCCACGCGCAGAAGAAACCTTGCCCTGATTATGTAATCATCTATCCGGAAAAAAATCCTGTGTATGAAATTACGTTTGAAAAATGTGAGGAAACCGTGATGTTGAATGCTCTGAAGAAATTGAAATAGGGTTTAGAATAGTAAGAAATTAAGGAACTTAGAGATTCAGCTGAAAATTATTAAGAGTTTGGCTCCGTCAAATATCTTTGATTTTTATCTTAATAAATCTTAATCACTTAAATATTCTTAATGGTTTAAAAAAATTAAGTTTAAAAATACATTTTAAACATTAAAAACTACCAAAAACTATTTTTATGGAAGGCAATTACTACATGATCCACGATTATCTGATATTCATTGGAGTTTTTGCTATTTTCTTTCTTCTTACCGTCGGTATTTACCTGTTCAGCCAAAACACCAGGCTCAAACAAAAAAATACCCGGCTTTCTGAAACGAACAAGATCATCGAGCAGAAACTGAATGAAGTACAGCTGGAACACATCGGTACAAAGCTGAATCCTCATCTGTTTAAAAACATCCTGAATTCCGTACAGTCGCATGCCTACCAGACCTATATGTCGCTGGATAAACTGGCGAATGTCCTGGATTACATCTTATACGAAAGCAACAATAAATTTGTAAGCCCGAAGGAGGAACTGAATTTTGCATTAAGCCTTATCGAGATCAATAAAATAAAGATCAATCCCCTTTTTGACTTCAGGATCAAATCCAGAATCAACAAATCTGATGCGGTATATGAAGAAAAGGTTTTTGCCCCGCTGATTTCCGTTGACCTTATTGAGAATGCCTTTAAACATACAGATTTTCTGGCTCAGGATTCCTTTATTTCCATCAGTTTAGAGCTTGAAAACAGTATTTTCATCATGAAAGTCAGCAACAAAGCTTCCTTGAAGAACGTCCTTGAAAAGGAAAACAGCGGTTTCGGAAGCCAGTCTCTGGATCAGCGGCTTAAAATGATTTACAACAATCATTATCAGCTTGAAAAAAACTCAAAAAACGGTATCTTCACCGCAGAATTAAAAATCAATTTAGGCGAATTCTATGATAAAATGCGTTATTCTTGATGATGAATTACTGGCGATCAGCTACTTAAAACTTCTCTGCGAGCAGATCGAAAATGTAGAAGTGGTAAAGGCATTCAACGATCCTAAAATCTTCCTGAACGAAATAGACAATATCGACTGCAATCTGTGTATTCTGGATATTGAAATGCCGGGTATGACCGGACTTCAGGTCGCCGAGCTTATTTCCGGCTCCAAAAAAATTATTTTTACTACGGCTTACAAAGAATATGCAGCAGAAGCTTTTGATCTGAATGTGGTGGATTATGTCCGGAAACCCATCAAAAAGGAAAGACTTATCCAAGCCTTTGAAAAAGCTAAAGAATTGGTAGATACTCCTCATAAAAAGGATTTGATTGAATGGAATACCAACATCGGCAGAACCGTTATTTTTACCGAACAGATCGCCTATATTAAGACCTCTGAAATCGACAGCCGCGATAAGGACATTATCCTGAATGACGGAACCACAATTGTTCTTAAAAACCTTAATTTTAAAAATCTTCTTGAAATGCTTCCCTCAAAAGATTTTGCACAGGTAAATAAAAAAGAGATCATCGCTCTTTCTTCCATCAAAGTATTTTCTACCAACGAAATCATTACCACCATTCAAACAGAAGGAGATCATTTCCTTAAGCTCCAGATCGGGGAAGCTTACAAACATTCATTAATGGAGCTGTTCGGAAAGTAGATCTTTCAAACCTTTCCGGTTTTGCTGCAGAATACGGCAGTTTCATTACATCCTCCTGTTTAAGCCAGTTTCACAGTGTATTTTTGCTGCTGATTAAATGATTGTATCATGAAAAATTGTATGTATGCAGTGGGAATTCTCATATCCGGGCTTTGCTTTTCACAGGAAACCGGATCGCGGATCAAAGCTTCCTTTTTCGATGGAGTTGCCGTGGCCGGATATGTGGATCATGGGGCTTTTATCAACTTTACAGGGCCTAACGTAAGTTTTACCCATAACAGCCTCAAACTTATGGCCGGAATGCTTCCTTCGCTCAGAATTAAAGAGGACCGCTCTTCCGGAACCAAAAACAGTCCGGTTATGCCGACTCTCGGCGCTGGTCTTACCATAATTTACAAAAAGATCGCGGTTCAGATACCGGTTTATTACAATTCAAAAACGGCTTCAGAAGACGGCTCGTGGAAAGTGGGCGCAGGACTTGGCTATTCTTTCAGATAATCTGAGGCTGAAAACTGGAAGAAGGCAATGGTTCTGGTAAAATTGGATGGAGGAACTTTAAAAATTTAATAACAATGCAGCGGAGTTCTGCCTTAGAACTTCAATAACTTCCCTCTTCCAGCCTCAAGCTTCCTGACTTATTAAACGAGTTTATTACATTTTTTAGAACATTTATTACATTTTAAAAAGAATAGTATTTAACATAAACATATTCTTTGGAAATTTACACTAAAATTAACGGACTATGAATTTGGGGAAATACAAAAATATTATCTTCTATATCAGTACCATCGCATTCTTTTCATGCCTTATGTACTGGTTTTTTATTGAAGGTAAGACATTGGAAATAGGGGAAAACATTACTCCCAGCAAAGCCACAGGCGCTACGATGTGGGAAAACTTCACAGATTCTTTTCTGACGAATCTTCATCATCCTTTGGCGCTTCTTCTTGCTCAGATCGTAACCATTATTCTGGTTGCCAAACTTTTCGGATGGATCTGCGTAAAACTGAAACAGCCTTCCGTAATTGGAGAAATGATTGCAGGTATTGTTCTGGGCCCATCCCTTTTCGGACTGTATTTTCCGGAACTTTCAGCTTTTATTTTTCCTAAAGAATCTTTGCCAAACTTGCAGTTTTTAAGCCAGATCGGTCTGATTCTGTTTATGTATATCGTAGGAATGGAGCTTGATTTGAGTGTTTTGAGAAAAAAAGCTCATGATGCTGTGGTGATCAGCCATGCCAGTATTATTATACCTTTCGCACTGGGCGTTGGGCTTTCTTATCTGATTTATAAGGAATTTGCACCGGAAGGCATCCAGTTCAGTTCCTTTGCTCTCTTTATAGCCATTGCCATGAGTATCACGGCATTTCCCGTGCTGGCAAGAATTGTTCAGGAACGGAATCTTCACAAGACCAAAATAGGAACCGTAGTGATTACCTGCGCCGCGGCAGACGATATTACAGCCTGGTGTATTTTGGCGGCAGTTATAGCAGTGGTGAAAGCAGGCTCTTTTTCAGGATCCGTTTTCGTGATTTTAATGGCGATTCTGTATGTTTTCATCATGATCAAAGCCGTGAGACCATTCCTGGCCAGGATCGCTGAATCCCAGAAAGGAAAAGGCTTTATCAGCAAATCACTTGTTGCAGTATTTTTCCTGATCCTGATTATTTCGTCTTACGCTACAGAAGTTATTGGAATCCACGCACTTTTCGGGGCGTTTATGGCCGGAGCCATTATGCCTGAAAATGTAAAATTCAGAAATCTTTTTATAGAGAAAATTGAAGATGTTGCTCTGGTGCTTTTACTTCCGCTTTTCTTTGTATTTACGGGATTAAGAACACAGATCGGGCTCTTGAATGATCCTCACCTTTGGAAAATAGGCGGGTTAATCATTTTAACCGCAGTAATCGGAAAATTTGTAGGAAGTGCACTTGCCGCGAAATTCCTGAATTTAAGCTGGAAAGACAGTCTCACGATTGGTGCCTTGATGAATACCAGAGGGCTTACCGAGCTTATCGTTCTGAATATCGGGTATGATCTTGGTGTTTTAGGCCCTGAACTGTTTGCAATGCTTGTGATCATGGCATTATTTACCACGTTTATGACGGGACCATGTCTTGATCTGATCAATTATCTTTTTAAAGGTAAAAAATCAATGATAGAAGATGAAACAGAAGAGGAAAACGACTCGAAATACCGTGTCCTTCTGTCTTTTGAAACCATAAAATCGGGAAGTACCCTGCTCCATCTGGCAGACAATCTTACCCGTAAAATGAATGGAAATAAAAGTGTAACAGCCGTTCACATTGCCCCTGTAGATGAACTTCACGCGTTCGATATCAACGATTATGAAAAGGATCAGTTCAAAGATGTTATTGAAACCTCACAGGAACTTAACCTGGAAATCACGACTCTTTTTAAAGCCTCTACCGATGTTGAAAGTGATCTGGCGAGTATTACAAACAGAGGAAATTACGATCTTCTGCTGATCATGCTTGGAAAATCAATGTATGAAGGAAGTTTATTGGGAAGACTGCTAGGTTTTACAACAAAAATCATTAATCCTGAAAAATTATTAAATACGGTAAAAGGAAAAGGAAATATTTTCAACAATTCTCCTTTTGACGATATTACGCTTCAGCTTTTGGATAAAGCCACAATCCCGGTGGGAGTTCTGGTTGACAAGAAATTCCAGTCCGCGGATAAGGTGTTTGTTCCTATCTTTAATTTAAGCGATTTTTACCTGCTTGAATATGCAAAAAGGCTCATCAATAATAACAATTCCCAGATTATTATTTTAGATGTGGCAGGACAGATCCGCAGCAATATTGAGGTGAAAGAACTTATCCGAAGTATTGAGCAGGTAGCCCCGAATCACATCACACTATACAACGAAAAGAAGATTGAGAAAGAATTTCTTGATGCCCAGGACCTGATGCTGATCAGTGCCAAAAGCTGGAAAAACCTGCTCGATACAAAAAGTCTCTGGCTGTCTGACATTCCATCGACTTTAATTATCTCTAATCCTTAAATAATGTAACAATGTAACAGTATAACAGTTTACCAATAACGTACTCGGTTCATTAGTTTTTGACATTGTTACATTGTTACATTGTTACATTGTTACATTGTTACATTGTTACATTGTTACATTAAACATTATTTCTCTTTTGACAGTTTCAACAGCTTGTTAAAAAGCTCAGTGATTCTCTTTTCCTCCTCCATCATATAATCACCGCTGAAAGGGGCGCCGCAATCCAGACTATTGAGTACGTGAACCAGTTTTCCTTTTTCAAAATAGTTCCGGTTTTCTTCTATTTCTGATTTTTCGAAGTCAAAAGCTTCGGTATCATTATTTTCTTTCATGGCTTTGGCATCATAAAACAAAGGCCGGTTGTATTTATACATCTTTTCAAAAACAAAAGATAGCTGGCCGTTAAGCAGATAATACTCCGTAAGCGTCTGCCCCATTTCTCCGTAAAGCCTTACATTAATTTTTTCAAGCCGGTCTTTCTGCCTGTAAAATACGGCCTCACCGCCTTCTGCCGACTCTCCTTCTACGTCTCTTTTTGTGATGGAGCTCCATCTGGTAATGGAATTGATTCTTTTAAAATTTCGGCGGATAGGTTTCAGTCTGTCTGTTAAAAATTCATTGACAGCAATGTCTTCCTGGTTAAAGGATTCTTTGATCTTGATGGTATCCGATTGTAATGCACTGACAGTAACAGATTTCTTCACAATCTGAAAGTCAATAGCTGCATGAACTCTATTGAAAGCTGCTGCTGAAATGAGTAAGGTGTAAAAAAGGATGGTTTTCATGGCTTTTGTGTTTGGGTTGGGCTGTTTTGCAAATCTAGCAATTCTTTACCTACATAATCATCTGATGAAATGTATTTTATCTACGGAAAATTTCTGTTTGTTGTTGTTTTTAACCACAGATGACGCGGATTTGCACAGATGTTTGCGTTTCAGGTGTTTGGATAAGAAAAAACATGCTTAAAAGTATAGTGAATCTGCTTAATCCGTAAAATCTGCGTGAATAAATCCGGGCTCAAAGAATATCAATTATAATGGCTTAAAAATAATGATCATTCTATTATTAATGCACGTTTTCTCAACAATCAGAGTTATAAAAAATCATATCTTTGCTGACCAAAAAATTTAAAATCACACTCATGAAAAAAATAAGCTTCTTGTGTATCAGTCTACTAATTTTTACAGCCTGTAAAAACGATTCAAAAACAACAACTGAAACCTTAACGGCTGAAAAAGATACCGCTGAAGCAAAAGCAATTGCTGTGGAAAATAAAACGGCTTCTGAAAAGAAGGAAATCCCCGCATTAAAAAAATGCACCGAGAAACAGATAGAATACGAAACGGAACAGGAATGCATCTTTAGCAATGCCCATATTGCTGATGTCTACAAAACGACAATACAAGATCAAGAAATAGAAAAATCAGAGCTGTTGCTGACGGAGCTTCCCAAAGAAAATATCACTAAAGAAATCAATCAGGATGGCCTTATTTCCATCAGTTATACGGTGACTCCTAAAAAAACTGATATTGAATTTTCCTTTGAAGGCGGCGTAACCACTTTAAGTCTGGAACAGCAGAACAAGGACGTTAAAAGGCTCATTATACACAGCGCCGATTAAAAATGAACCCTTAAATCTGATATCTCAAATAAGAATTTAAGCCAAAATATCCTGAGTTTAAAAAATATTTTATACCTTCGCTCTGTGAATTTTAATAACGGAACATATTATTATAGAATTATTAACTCAGATCTGGGCTAGGATTCTTATGAACATAACTTAAAACCTCGTCCTGGGACGGGGTTTTTTATTTTAAAAAATTTAGAAAGATGAAAATAAGTATTATCGGTGCAGGTTTAATCGGTGGTTCAATGGCTTTAAAATTAAGAGAAAAAGGCATTGCGGATTTCATTTACGGAATTGATAACAATCAGCAGCATATCTCCAAAGCACTGGAGCTTGGTATTATTGATGCCGGTACAGATCTCGAATATGGAATTAAAAACGCTGATTTCATTATTCTTGCCATTCCGGTAGATGCCGCCCGAAAGCTTCTGCCCAGCGTGCTTGATCTTATCTCCGACAAACAGACGGTGATGGATGCAGGCTCTACCAAAGCAGGAATTGTGAATGCTGTAAAAGACCACCCGAACCGTTCAAGATTTGTGGCATTCCACCCGATGTGGGGTACAGAAAACAGCGGTCCGCAGTCTGCTGTTTCCGACAGTTTTTCCGGTAAAGCCGGAGTGATCTGCAATAAAGAAGAATCTGCCGCCGATGCCCTGCAATTAGTTGAAAAAGTTGCAGAAAATCTGGATATGCACCTGATCTACATGGATGCACAGGATCACGACATCCATACAGCCTATATATCCCATATCTCACACATTACGTCGTATGCGCTGGCCAATACCGTTTTGGAAAAAGAGCGTGAAGAGGAAACCATTTTCCAGCTTGCCAGTTCCGGTTTCTCCAGTACGGTACGTCTCGCAAAATCTCACCCGGAAATGTGGGTTCCGATCTTTAAGCAGAATAAAGAAAACGTCCTGGATGTTCTGAATGAGCATATTACCCAGCTTAGAAAATTCAAAGCTGCTCTGGAAAAAGAAAATTATGAGTACCTGGAAGAGCTTATTACCAATGCGAACAGAATCAGAGGAATTTTGAGGTAAGAAAGTAAAAGACAAAACAGCAAAAGGGCAAAAGTAATTCATTAAAATCGCTTTTGCCCTTTTGATTAAGTATTTTAGGTATTTAGGTATTTACCTGTCAGCTGACTCGCCTTTTTATTGCTTAACATTCCGGAACATTCACCGCAATGGCCAATCCACCTTCTGAAGTCTCTTTGAAACGGTCACTCATGGATAATGCAGTTTCCCACATCGTCTGGATTACTTCATCCAGCGTTACTTTTGCCTTCGTAGGATCACTTTCCAGGGCAATATTGGCAGCTGTAATCGCTTTCATGGCTCCCATTGTGTTCCTTTCGATGCATGGGATCTGCACAAGCCCTTTGATCGGGTCGCAGGTAAGTCCAAGGTGATGCTCCATGGCTATTTCCGCCGCCATCAACACCTGTCCTATGCTTCCTCCTAAAATTTCTGTAAGCCCGGCCGCAGCCATCGCTGATGAAACCCCGATTTCAGCCTGACATCCGCCCATTGCCGCAGAAATGGTAGCATTTTTCTTAAATAAAGTTCCGATCTCTCCGGCAACCAGTAAAAATCTTACAATATCATCATCGCTTACAAACTCGGTAAACGCCTGTGAATACATTAAAACGGCAGGAATTACACCGCTTGCCCCATTTGTAGGTGCTGTGATGATTCTTCCGAAACTGGCATTCTCTTCATTTACAGCAAGGGCAAAACACGCAATCCATTTATTGATATTCGTGAAATTTTCTTCTGCATCTACCACCAGCTGGAACCATTCATCCATATTTTTATAGATCTTATCGCCCAAAAGCTTTCTGTTGATTCCTGCCGCTCTTCTGGTTACATTCAGGCCTCCGGGAAGGATGCCTTCTTTGTTAACGCCTTTGTAAATACATTCTTTGATATTTCGCCAGATATTCAGGGCTTCCTGTCGGGTTTCTTCCTGGGATCTCCAGCTTTCTTCGTTGATCAGGATAAGATCTGAAAACCTTTTAAATCCAAGCTTTTCGCAATATTTTATAATATCCGAACCGTGATGACACGGGTACAGGGTTCGTACGCATTGTTTCTGGATGGAATTTTTTTCCTGGCTGGCAATAAAACCACCTCCTACAGAATAAAAATCCTGAACAAGCTCGGTTCCGTCTTCAAAAACAGCCTTAAAAATCATACCGTTGGGATGAAAATCAAGGGATTTATGCATATTTAAAACCAGATGATAGCCGTAGATAAAAGGAATTTCTTTTTCTCCACCAAGCTTAATCGTCTGATCTTGTTTTATTTTTTCTATTTTTTCATCAATTTTTGAGGTATTGATGGTTGTAAAATCTTCTCCGTTCAGCCCAAGCATTCCGGCAATATCAGTTCCATGCCCAATCCCCGTTTTTGCCAGTGAACCGAAAAATTCAAGGAAAACTTCCTTTACCTCTGCAATAGACCTTTCTCTTTTTATAATTCTGATAAATGCAGACGCTGCATTCCAGGGCCCCATCGTATGTGAGCTGGACGGGCCTATTCCTACTTTAATAATCTCAAAAACCGATATTGATTCCATAAATCACTTTTCATTTTCCACTTAAAACAAAGATACATGATAAATATTAATACTGCCAGTATGAAATCAGGTTTATGAGTGAATTAATGACCCTAAATTTACCATTTCAGGCTTTCTTCATGCTGGGAAATATCAAGCCCTTTATTTTCAGCTTCTTCGGAAACTCTGAGCGTGATCATAACGTCTGTGATTTTATATAAAAGCAGGGAACCAAAAAACGTAAAAACGGACACAAGAACCAAGGCTGCCATGTGATGGGCAAAAACTTCAATTCCTCCATGCAGAAGACTGGCATTTTCACCGTGGGCAAAAACAGCAGTCAGGATCATTCCCATAATTCCTCCTACTCCATGACAGGCAAAAACATCCAGGGTGTCATCTATTTTCTTCAATGCTTTCCAGTTAATCATCAGATTGGAAACAATAGCGGCGGCAAATCCTATAAAAAGGCTCTCCGGAATAGTGACAAAACCGCAACCGGGAGTAATGGCTACCAAACCAACCACAGCTCCGATACAAGCTCCCAATGCAGAAACACTTCTCCCGTTGATCCTGTCAAAAAATATCCAGGTCATCATTGCGGAAGCGGAAGCTATCGTCGTAGTTCCGAAAGCCATGGCTGCCGAGGCATTGGCACTTAAAGCAGATCCGGCATTGAACCCAAACCATCCGAACCACAGCATTCCCGTTCCTAAAAGAACATAAGGAATATTGGAGGGTTCATGATGTGGATTTTTTCTGTTGCCCAGCACTAAAGCACCCGCCAGCGCTGCAAAACCGGCACTCATATGCACAACTGTTCCGCCTGCAAAATCCTTTACGCCAAAATATTTATTTAAAAGTCCGTCCGGATGCCACACCATATGGCAAAGCGGTGTATAGATGAAAATACTGAAAAGGACCATAAACAGCAGATAAGAGATAAACCGTACCCGTTCGGCAAAAGATCCTGTAATAAGAGCAGGTGTAATGACGGCAAATTTCATCTGAAAAAGGGCAAACAATACGAAAGGAATGGTAGAAGCCATCATTTTGTGAGGCAGTACACCTACTCCACTGAAAAAAGGATAACTCAAAGGATTTCCGATAATTCCGTAATGCACTCCATTCACTTCAAACCCCAGAGAATCTCCGAACGAAAGTGAAAAGCCGACAACCACCCATAAGATAGAAATAACTCCAAGTGCAATAAAGCTTTGCAGCATCGTGGATATTACATTTTTCTTTCCTACCATTCCTCCGTAGAAGAATGACAGGCCGGGCGTCATAAGCAGTACAAGGCCTGCTGCTGCAAGAATCCAGGCTACATCTGCGCCTACGATTTTATCTTCACTGAGAAACTCTCCGTTGTTGGGGAAATCTACAATCGGGCTCCAGAGTAATCCCCCGAATGCAACAAGGGTAATGACCGAAAATGAAACGATCCATTTTAAACCAACTTTCATATAATTTACATTTAACCCTATCAAAATTAAATATAAATTTTATAAAAACATATTATTTTTAAAAAATACCCCTTAAAAAATTAAACAAAAATTTAAAAAAAGCTCATTTTCACACAAACACCTCCTTCAATATTTTAGAAACTTCTTTATATTTTGTAGCTGGAAAGAGATGGGTTCCCCCTTTGATCACATAATCCGGTTTTGAATATTTAATAGGAAATACAATATCCTTGTCACCCAATATCTGGATCACATTCGGGATTTCTTCAAACTTCCATTCGGACACTTTTTCCACCGACCATTTCAGGTAGTATGGATCTCTGACCCTGAAATATTGGAGAATTCTGGGATTTTTGGGATCAAACAGTTTTCTCACCACAGAATAAACGTTCGCCGCTTTATCATTAAACATGCCTGTAGGAAGTATTCGCGGAAGTTTTGTGATTTCTCCGGTTTTAATAAATTTAGATTTTTCTTTATCTGATCTGATGCTTCCCATGATCACCACTTTCTGGGCAGGTTTCAGCTGATTGATTTCCTGGACCATAATGCCGCCAAAGGAATATCCAAGCAGAGAAAACGGCTCGGAAACATCTATTTTTTCAGCCATTCTTTCCACATAGGAATGAAAGGGCTCGTTTTTCTCAGGAATGAGCCAGTCTATAAAAACCAATTCGCAGTTCTCCGGAAACTCAAGTCTTTCCAGCACTTTAAAATCTGCTCCCAGACCGCTTACTACATAAATTTTCATAGGACTAATTTAGGAAAAATAGATTAAATTCAGTGAGGTTCTGAGCTGTTAAAAAGATTAAAGGTTTTTAGAGTTTGAAGATAGACTTGATACTTTAATTGATTTTTTTTAACACAAATACCACAAATGCTTTTTCACAAATATCACCAGTATGTCAAATGTATTTAGTGTCATTCGTGAAAAAATATTTGTGAAATTAGTGTTTAATGGAGTATCAAAAAAAATGGGCAGTTGATAAACCGCCCATTATTATATTGTAGTATTTAAACTTATTTCTTTTTCTTCACAGGAACCCTGTTGTCGTTATCCAGTTTTTCTGTGGAAACTTTGAACTGAAAATCCATTTCGTCCTTGATGAAATAATCTTTTAATGAAGACTGGTAGAATACTTTAAAGTCTCTTCTGTTCAATGAGAATTTAGCTGATTCTATCACTACTGTAAACTGCGTTACATAAGCATTGGCAGGGAAAGTAATGGTTTTTCTCACGCCTTTGATGGTAATATCACCGTAGATGGTTGAATTGTACTCACTGTTTGCTAAAGGAATAATTTTAGTCAAGTGGAATTTTGCGATCGGGAATTTTTTCACTTCGAAGAAATTCGTGCTTTTCAGCTCATTGGTCAGCTTGATCTGATCTTCCTCGGAAACATCTCCCGCCATCATGCTTCTCATATCTATAATAAACTCTCCGTCTACCAGAACCGTTTTATCAAAATTGAATTTTCCACTTTTCAGTTTTACCGTCCCTGAATGTGAAGAAGCCTCAGTTTTTACAACTTTATATCCCCACCACCTGATCTCTGATGAAGTCACTTTTGACACCTTATCAAACTTCTTCTGTGCAGAAACAAATGATATGCTGGCGCACACCATAGCAAACAATAGTAATCTTTTCATTCTTTTTTATTTACAATTCAACAAAAATAAAAAAAAGTGTAGAACTTCTACACTTTTAACAATCTTTTTTTGATTAAATTATTTAGCACTTACCTTTACAAGCATTTCAATGTCATCTTTCACAAAAACATCCTGCATGGTAGACTTGTACGCTACATCAAATTTCTGTCTGTCGAAAGAGAACTTTTCAGAAACCAGGCTTACCACTCCTTTGCTGTATGAAATTTTAGCAGGGAAAGTAATCGCGCTTGTTTTTCCTTTAACAGTAAGGTTTCCTGTTACTAAAGAATTATAAATCTTATCGCTGTTTTTCTTTACAGAAGTGATTTTGAAAGAAGCAGTAGGGAATTTTTCAACTTCAAAGAAGTCACCGTTCTTAAGGTGCCCGTTCAGTTTCTGCTGATATTCTCCGGAAAGGTCAGTTGCATTGATAGACGTCATATCCAGAACAAAACTTCCTCCTACAAGGTTGTTTCCTTTCATGATCATATCTCCTGATTTTACTTTCACGGTTCCGTCGTGAGAGCTTGCTTCAGATTTTGCTACTTTATACCCCCACCAGTGTACATCAGATGCTACTACTTTCTTTGACTGTCCGAATGCAAGACCACTGGCTACAACTGCCAATAAGAATATTTTTTTCATTTTTGAATAAGTTATTTACTTGTTTAACGGTGCAAATATAGTCTACTTATTTAATAGATTTCATTGATGTATATCAATAATATTAATTATTTTTATGAATAATATCATCCCATAAAAAAACTCCGAAAAGTTTCGGAGTTTGGTATCTTAATTTTGGTAATAAGCGGTATAGAGCGCGACCCCTTTTAATGCCGTGTGGTTCTGTTTGATCAGATAAAGCGGTGTATTTTTCAACATGCCTTCCATCTTATCACTGATCTTGAACTTATCATAGAATTTTCCTTTATCGATATATTCTCTGATCGTTTGCGGAATATCTCCTGAAATCAGAAGTCCTCCGGTAGCTTTCAGTTTCAGCACAAGGTTGTTGGCTTCTCTCGCAAGGAATTCAAGGAAAGTATCCAAAGCAATTTTACAGATTAAAACATCCTCTTCCACTGCCGCCTTGTAAATTTCTTCTGCAAAGTTTCCTCCGGCAAGACGCTCAGCAAGCCATTCCGGTTCCGGATGTCTTTTTACGTCTCTTAGGAATCTGTAAATATTGAAAAGACCTGTTTTGGAAAGTACATTTTCCCAGCTCACAATCCCGTAGATATTGTTCAGGAACTGGTAAAACTCAACCTCAACATTCGTTCTCGGTGAGAATTCCGAGTGGCCTCCTTCCGTAGCAAAAGGTCTCAGATATTTTCCGTCAAAGAAATATCCGGCTTCACCCAGTCCGTTTCCGGGAGCCAGGATCGCTACATTTCCTTTTTCAAGGTGTCCGCTGGTATAGATCGGGTCAAGATCGCTGTCTTCAAGAAGTGCCATACCGTAAGCAGAAGCTTCAAGGTCATTCAGCATATCTCCTTTCTCAAATCCGAAACCTTTGGTGTATTCTTCAATATCAAGGTCCCAGCCTAATCTTGCAGGGCTGCTCTTCCCGTCAATTACCGGTCCCGGTACAGCCATGGCCAGACGCTGAACATTCTGCAGCTGGTTATCCTGAATGAATTGTTTCAATATATCAGAAAATGAAGTATAGTCTTTGGTGCTATATTCATTCTGAATTTTTATCTCAAGACCTCCGTTACTGGAAACAAAATAGCCTAAGATGGTTATATCTTCACGGAGACTTGCTCCAATGATAGTAACATTATCATTATTACTGTTCTCTACTCCTGGTAAATAAAGCGGAAATTTTGGATTCAAAATCATACCTTCAAATTTTATCAAATATAACAATAGTTTTGGTAAATCCTGCAGGGAAGGAAAAAACCTTTTCATTTTCATAAAAAGGTTTGGCTAATAATTGTTTATATATAAATCTTACTACTTCCCTAATGGAATATTGTATCCGAAACCTACTCCGATATTCCCCACATTGTAGTCCTGACCGGCGATATCGCCTTTATCTCCTACAAAAACTTTTTGGTATTGTACGAAGAAATTCCAGTCTCTGTTGTGGTATCCGATCTCCGGTTTGATGTAGAAACCTCCGTCCGGTCTGTCCACAGAACTGTTGGAAGCTACTTTATCATCTCCTACAAGGAAACCGTATCCTAAGTCAGTTCCAAAATAGAAACCAGTCTGTTTAGGATAGATTCTGATCAAAGCGCCTACAGGAACTACGCCTACATCATTGTTTTTATAACCGTTGTTATCTTTTCCGAAATAATGAGTATACCCTGTTGCAATACCCAGTCCAAAGCCGGGAGTGATCAGGTTCTGGTAAGATACATCTACCCCTGCAGCTGCGGATAAGTTATCTGCAGGAACTGCTAAACCAACATTCGCGCCTACCTTGATCATGTTATTCATCTTTGAGTTCTGTGCGCTTGCGATACCTGCTGTTAAGATTCCAGCCAGTAATATTGCTTGTTTTAACATTTTCATAACTCTAATTTTAAATTTTACTAATCGAATAAGCTGTAAAAATCGTGCCAAGGGAAGCTTTTGCATTGATTTTAACACATAACCCGTTTGTAAAATAATGAATATCAATATGTTAATTTTATTTTAAAATTAAATGATTGTTTAACTAAATCTTAACAAATCATACGATTACTCCTCATTTACCGTTCTTGTTTTAACCTTTCGCTTTTCAGAATATCCAAAAAACAAATGCTCTCAATATGGCTGATTCATTATTACATCATAAACATCTCCTTTGGCGTGCCGGTTTCGGAATGGGAATCAACCAAATCAGTGATCTGGAGAATAAAAGCATGAAAACGCTGGTCAATGATCTGCTTCATGAACAAAGCTTCACCGAAATCAACTATGATACTCCTGACACCCCTATTTCAGATAACATGATGGCTACCCCAGCCGCAGCAGAAATGAAAAAGGAAATGCAGCAGATCATGAGGAAGCAAAATAATGAACTGAACCTTAATTTTCTTGATCAAATCGTCAACAGCAAAGATCAGCTGAGAGAAAAGATGGCCTTTTTCTGGCACGGACATTTTGCAACGAGGATCAACAACTCGAAATTCAGCAGACAGCTTCTTAATACCATCCGAAAGAATGCGCTGGGAAATTTTAAAGATCTTCTTTTCGAAGTGAGCCAGTCCCCTGCCATGCTCAATTTCCTGAATAACCAGCAAAATAAAAAAGGCCATCCCAACGAAAATTTTGCCCGTGAGGTGATGGAATTATTTACCATGGGAAGAGGAAATTATACGGAAAAAGACATCAGAGAAGGGGCTAGGGCGTTTACAGGCTGGGGCTATAACAAGGAAGGTCATTTTAAGGAAAGAAAAAACCTGCATGACGAAGGGTCCAAACAATTTCTGAACAAAACCGGAAACTTTACAGGAACAGATATTCTGAATATTATTCTGGAACAGAAAGCCACCGCAGCATTTATTACCGGAAAAATCTACAGGTTTTTCGTCAATGAAAATGCAGACAGCCGGATTGTGGAGCAGTTAAGCACCGATTTTTACAATTCCGGATATGATATCAAGAAACTGATGAATACGATCTTCTCCAGCACCTGGTTTTATGATAAAAAAAATATCGGAAACAGAATCAAATCCCCGATAGAGCTGATGGCCGGAATGATGCGGATGCTTCCGATGAATATCCAGAATCCTGAAAACCTGATCGTTTATCAGAAGCTTCTCGGGCAGATGCTTCTCTACCCTCCCAATGTAGCCGGATGGCCCAGCGGAAGATCATGGATAGACAGTTCTACGCTTATGCTGAGGCTGCAAATCCCACAGATATGGTCCGGATTACGCCCTCTGGAATACAGTCCGCGCCAGGATGATGATATTGATATGGGGATGAAGTCCCGTGAAACCGCTTTGAATAAATCATTTAAGAACCCCAATATTACCATAGACTGGAGCAGGCTGGAAAAAGTTTTCGCCAACAGAAACTGTGAAGATTATCTGATCCAAAACACAAAAACGCTGGATATGGATTCGGTAAGGAACTTTTCGGACAGAAGTATAAAGATGACTATCATTAATCTGATGTCTACACCGGAATATCAGTTGTGTTAGGTTGCAGGTTTTAGGTTGCAGGTAGCAGTAATAGTGTTCGGCGTTTAGCTATGCAACCCTTGATTTATGATTTGCTGCTTTAAAAATATTAATAATAAATACCTGGAATTAGTAAAATTGAGATCCAGCCCCTGCAACCCGCCACCTAACACCTAATCCCTAATCCCTAATCCCTAATCCCTAAAAAAGAAATCATGCTAATCAAAAGAAGAGAATTCCTAAAAATAAGTTCATTAGCTACCGCATCACTCATGATGCCCAATTTCCTGAAAGCAATGACGTTGGATGAAGCATTAGAGCCCAATCAGAAAATTCTTGTCGTGTTGCAGTTTACGGGCGGGAATGATGGCTTGAATACGATCATTCCAACAAAAAATGACATCTATTTTAGGGAACGGAATCATATTGCAATCAAAGATTCTTTGGTGCTCAACGATGAAACCGGGATTCATCCCTCGCTTTCTTATTTTAAGGAGCTTTTCGATAACGGAGAACTTTCGGTGATGAATAATGTAGGGTATCCCGATCCCGACAAATCCCATTTCAGAAGCATGGATATCTGGCATTCCGCAAGCCGCAGCGATGAGTTTCTGGAAACAGGCTGGCTGGGACGGTTTCTGGACGAGGAGTGCTACCGCTGCGAACATCCTACCCAGGCATTAGAGGTAGATGATATGCTGAGCCTGGCACTGAAAGGAGAAAATAATAAAGCTTTTGCCTTCAAAGACCCGAAAAGGCTGTATCAGACCAGTCAGGAGAAGTATTTCAAATCTCTTCATGACCATCATCACGAGGATGAGACGGTTTCTTATTTATACCAGACCCTCGGCTCCACCATCAATAATGCAGATTATATTTTCGAGAAAAGTAAATCAAAAAAAACAGATCAGATCTACCCGAACTCGCAGCTTGGAAAAGATTTTAAAACAGTCGCTTCACTGATCAGATCTGATATTAATACGCAGGTTTATTATCTTTCCATAGGCAGTTTCGATACACACGTTAACCAGAATGACCGGCAGAAAAAACTCTTCACGGACATTAATGAAGCGGTAAAATCTTTTGTAGCCGACCTGAAAAGTAACGGACTTTTTAATAATGTACTTCTGATGACATTCTCAGAATTCGGACGCCGGGTGGCTCAGAATGCCAGCAACGGAACTGATCACGGAACCGCCAATCAAATGTTTTTTATCAGCGGCGGTCTTAAAAAGAAAGGTCTTCTGAATGCTCTTCCGGATTTACATAAACTGAATGAGGGGGATCTGATCTATACGGAGGATTTCAGAAAGGTTTATACCACAATTCTTAAAAACTGGCTTAAAGCAGATTCTTCCAAAGTATTGGGCTGGAAAAACGGGATCTATGATTTTATTTAATTCATATTAAAAAGCAGGAAGCTGGAGGGCAGAAGCTGGAAGTTACTGTTACACAATAATATTAAACAGCTACCTTTAAGTTTATTGAAGCAGATTAAAAAAATAATAAAAACCCGGGTATTTCTGCATTTTGACTCCAATAATTTCCCTCTTCCGGCGTCAAAATTCCTGCCCCCTATTATATAAACGAAAATGCTTTATACCTGAACTCAGATTATTTAATATTACAAAATAAAACCTCATAGATTTTTGAAATCTATGAGGTTGGGTTGAGATTGAAATAAAAATTAAGAGTATTTTCATAAAGCTGCCGTAGATTTTGCAGTTGGCTCAGATGTTTGCTTTACACTTATTTTGTATTATTTAAAAACCTTTGTAAAACTATCTTTTTCAAGGTTTCCAAGTGAGAAATCGAAATTGGCCTCAGCTTTTTCGGAGGTGATTTCTGCACCCAGTTCTGTTACCAGCATATTGAATGATACAGGTTCGTACCATTGCTGGTAAAGTGCATCCGTAGCCATCACTGACACTTCGGAACTTCCTGAAACATGAGTATGTCCGGCTCCAAAATTAAGCAGTACAAAGCATTGTTTTTCTCCTTTCGGAAGCATCATTCCCAGAACCGTCTGTCTTTGAACGGATTTACATTTCACTTCTGCAAAAAGATGATCAGGATTCATCATATATTCTCTCGAAATATCATCTCCTTTTCCGATCACAATTTTATATCCACAGTCCGTACTTCCGGAGTATATATTGTTCATGATGAGTGTCGGAACATTCAGGCCATTGGCAGCGTACAGATATTCAACGGCCCCTTTAGGCGCAGAGGTCATATCTCCGGAATACATCAGGCTTCCGTTGTTTTGGTTATAAGCCGCATTCCAACCTGTCTTTCCGCCTATATTCAGTCCGGAAAGATCAAGATCATTGGCTCCCCAATCATCTTCCCAGTAAATTCCCACAGCCAGTTTCTCTCCGAAAAACCTTGTTCCCGCAGGAATATTTCCTACAAACATTTTTTCAGAAGTCGGGAGCCCGAATTCCACATTTTCAGGGAAATAGAATTTCTTTCCGGAAAGATCAAATCTTGACTTCAGATAATTTAAAATAAAATCATAGTTCCTTTCGCTCACTGAGCCTGCATTTCCGGTTCTCACCCAGGATTTTCCGTTTCTGATTCTGTAAACAAAGGTATCCTGACCGTACATTCTGAGATAACAAGCGGACAAAGCCTTAAACAATGTAAAAGGAGTCGCATGATCCAGCCAGTGCAGATCGTTTTTATCCAGCAGTGCATGGGTTGCCTCATTCAATGGATTGGATACCAATGGCTGGTGAAACGTTTTCGACAGCTTTGATATTTTGTTGACCGTTTTCCCCGATCTTTTTTTATAGGCTAAAAACAAGGGCTTAAACCTGTTGAAAATCTCAGCAAGTTTCTCCAGACCATAGTTTTCAAACAATGCAGAGGGATTAAACCTGCTGTTTTTAATAGCATTAATCAGCTCTTCATTTTTGATCAGAAGTGTAGTGTCTGTTGTTTTGTAAATAATATATCTGAAAAATTCTACCGGATTTGAAGGATACACCTGATACAGATCCGCTATTTTTACAAGGGCTTCTTTATTTCTGATGTTTTCGGTTCCCGTAAAAGTATAATTCAGTTCTTTAGTTAAGACAAAAAGCAGATCATCGATCGTTTTTTCCTGCAAAGCAATTCCCGATTTCAGCAAAGAAAGGCATTTTTCAACCATTTCTTCTGCAGTATATGCTTTGATTACTTTAAAAATAAGTTTTGTATTGGGAACATTCAACACTTCATCAGGAATATAGATTTCATCCTGAAAATTACTTCCATAGGTAGACATATAATGCTTCAGCTGCTCTATGAACAGCTCTATTCTCGTGCTTTCCTTTATTTTCTGCCAGGATTTATGGAACGTCTTATTCAGATCATTTCCGTTTAATCTTTCTTTTGCATAAAATTTTATGATCTCATCTTTAGCCCAGAGAGCATCAGCCTCAATCACAAAGCCTTCATTCGAAATAAAAGGCTCATTTCCTGTTTTTTTAGCCAGCACGGCATTAAATAATTGAAGTGTTTTCATGTTGTTAAAATTAAAATAAGTGAGGAGTATGGTTTTGTAAAGAAACAGTATAGGAACTCCTTTTACCTATTATTTTGAAAAGGCGGAGAGTAATTACCAATTATAGGAACTCTTTTTGCCTTATTTTTTTGCTGATAAAAACACTTCAATGATATTCAAATATAAGTATTTTTTATCAGTCTTGTGGAGCAGACAGAAATCGAACCTGTGACACGTAAAATAGGAACTTTATTTGCCAAAAAGCGGAAAGTGATCACTGCTCTACCGTCTGAGCTACTGCCCCGTTGATATTGATTTTCTATTGTATAAACTCTTTTAAGTTGATCATCGTCGGGAATATAAACCTTACAGGTTTTAAAAACCTATAAGGTTTAATCATCGTTATAATAATTATGCCTTTCTGAATTTCTTCTTTTTCTTCCACGGTGCGTTTTTACCCACATCGCCGGCCATGATACATCCGTAAGGCATCACCTCATCCAGAACTTCGCAAAGTCCGTATTCTTCAATCTGAGCTCTCACATTTTTAGCACTTTTATAGGCACTTGGCAGCTCGGAAATATCAATTTCATTGGAGAAAAAACGGATATCCAATCCTTTGGTCTCTTCCTCAAAAATTTCCTCAACCGTTTTATGGGCCAGTGATTTTTTATGCTGTGTTCTGCTGAAATTTCTTCCGGCTCCATGAGGCGCAAAACCCAGATTTCTCTCGTTGGTTTTTCCCTGAACAATCAGAACAGGTTCTGACATATTCAACGGAATCAGACGCGGTCCTGTAATATCCGGCATAAATTTATCATCCAGCGGCGTGGCTCCTTTCGCATGATAAAACAGGTCCCCATCTTTGAAAACGAAGTTATGCTCGTTCCAGTATCTATCTAGCTTTTCTGTTCCCAGTTTATTCAAAACCGCATCATGGATGTTCGTATGGTTTTCCTTAGTCCATGTTCTTATCAGCTGAAGGGCTTCCCAATAGGCTTTTCCTTCTTCCGTATCGAAAGGGATCCATGCATTTTCTTTCAATGTTTCAGGAGAAATATCCTGTCTGAAACGGTTCGCTACCTTCATTCCTTTATCGTAAAGGGCTGCTCCCGGAGCTCTTGAACCGTGATGAGTAACCAACATGGTATTTCCTGTGTTTTTGGACGTTCCAACAAACAGGAAATGGTTTCCGTCCCCCTGAGTTCCCATATGTGAACGGGCAATGCTGATCAGTTTTTCATCATTCAGGAATTCATTTTCCCTGAACGCATCCATTAATTCCTGAGACATAGGCATCTGTTCTCCTCTTGGTCTTCCTCCATATCCGAAATGCGTCACTGAATGGGCTGCATCCAGCACTTTTTTAGGATCTGCATCTCCAAAATCGGTTAACATCACAGAACAGCAGATATCTGCACTATGGAATCCCGGGTGGATCGCATTTTTAGCCACAACCACTCCACCTACCGGAATTAATCCTTCAGGACCTGTAGGACAGGCATCGGGCATCAGGGCACCGGCAGTAAGCGTAGGCGTTTTCATCAGGACTTTCATCGTATTGATTACTTTTTCTACGTTATCCGTTTCGGTTTCATGCTCAGCTCTGATATTGATGATAAAGTCTTTCGCCGTATCATGAAGCGGAATAATATCAGGCTGTCTGAACTGCTCCAGATATTCTGTAATCTGAACGTCATCCAGATTATTCTCGTTGATATGTGTGATAGCATCTTTAAACCATTTAGCTGGTCTATATCCTAATTCTATTAAATGATTTCCGTTAAATTCCATGTGTCTTTTCATTTTGATAGTGCAAAGTAACAACGTAAGTACGCAATAATTCTGCGTAGATAAAATTATTTTCATTATTTTTGTGGAAAGTTGTAAAAAGGAGGGCAAAGAATGCTAAGATAATGAAATCGCAAAAGAGTAAAAAGGCTTGTTTGATTCCTTCGAACGATCTACCAATATTAAATAGAAAAATATGTTATTAGAACAATTAAAGAACAATCCTGAAACTATTCAATTTAAAGAGGTTATTGCTTATATTGATGAACATTATGATTTCACACCTGTTTCTTTTAAAAATGGAAATACGGTGAATGAAGCCGGCCAGAACAACGGTTCATGCAAGGTTTTCAGTTTTGCAAAACTTCAGAATCTTCCAAAAGATCAGGTCCTTCCGCTTTTCGGGGAGTTTTACAGAGAAGATGTTTTAAAAAATCCGGAAGGAACAGATCACCAGAATATCCGGAACTTTATGGAATACGGATGGGAAGGGATTTCTTTTGAAGGAGAAGGATTGAAAGAGAAATAGCTTTTTAAGGTCAATGGTGAATTTTGCTTCGCAAGTGAATCGTCAATTTTGAAAACAATTCATATATTAGGAAATGACACATTGGAAAAGAAATATTTCAAGGTCAATGGTGAATTTTGCTTCGCAAGTGAATGGTGAATTATGGTGGCTATAAAGAATTCACAATTGACTATTGACAATTCACTTTCATTATCCGTGAATGGTGAATATGAAAACAATTAAAAAATTGACTTGCAAAGCAAAATTCACCATTGACCATTGACCATTGACCATTGACATTTCACTACTTATTATCCAAAAAATAACACAACCATGTCATCCAATAAAAACGCACTCATCCGGTACAAAACATTAGACAAATGCCTTAAGAACAAATACAGGAAATATACCCTGGAAGACCTTATTGATGCCTGTTCTGATGCTCTTTTTGAATTCGAAGGAAAAGAATCTTATGTAAGCCGGAGAACGGTTCAGCTCGATCTGCAGAATATGCGGAGTGAAAAATTCGGGTATGAAGCTCCGATTGAAGTTTACGACCGGAAATATTACCGCTACAGCGATTCCGAATACAGCATCCATAATATATCGGTGAATGAAAGCGACCTGAAAGCCATGAATAATGCCGTTCAGATTCTGAAACAGTTCAAAGATTTCTCGATGTTCAAAGAAATGAACGGGGTTATACAGAAGCTGGAAGATTCCATTCATTCTACGGGGCAGAAATCGATCATTCATCTGGATAAAAATGAGCAGCTGAAAGGGCTTGAGCATATTGATATTCTTTACGAAAGCATCTCAAACAAAAGGGTTCTGAACATTCTCTACCGGAGTTTTACCGCCAGAGAATCCAGCAGCTATGTGGTTCATCCCCAGCTTTTGAAGGAATTTAATAACCGCTGGTTCCTGATCTGTCAGCACAAAGGTAAAATGTACAATTTAGCTTTAGACCGGATGGAAACCATTAGTCCCGAAGAAAATATACCTTATATTGATAAGGATCTGGATGGTGATGAATATTTTAAGGATATTGTAGGGGTTACTGTTTCTGAGACTATGGTTCCGAAGAATGTTGTTTTCTTTGTTGATTCCCACAATGCGCCGTATGTAAAGACAAAACCTCTTCATAAAAGCCAGGAAATTATCAGTGAAACTGAAGAAGGCACCTTATTTAAGATCTGTGTACAAATTAATTTTGAGCTGGAAAGGCTGCTGCTTGGATTTGGAGAGTCGCTGATTGTTCACAGGCCGAGAAAATTACGATTAAGACTTCATGATAAATTCATGGCTGGCTATAAAAATTATGAAAGTCTGCCCGCTGATGGTGAAAATTGATGTTTTTTAAACCTCTTTTTATACGATTGAGTAACTCTACAACGGCTCTTCTATAACCTGCCAGTAGGGATTTTTTTAAAATGGCTTGGAAATTGTATTAGTTTATTTATAAAAAAGTTAAACTATGAAATCAAGAATATTTAAAGCATTAATTGCTATCATAGCGCCGATTGCAATAGAGTATATTGTAAAGAAAATATCTGAGAAACTGGATAAAAAAGATCAGGATAAAGGAAATGGACCCAAGCAGATTAGTGCTTAAAACATATAAGTAGTTAGAATTTAATTTTATTGAAAAGAGGCAGTACATTTTTGTTACAG
Source organism: Chryseobacterium endalhagicum (assembly GCF_016745235.1). Taxonomy (GTDB): domain Bacteria; phylum Bacteroidota; class Bacteroidia; order Flavobacteriales; family Weeksellaceae; genus Chryseobacterium; species Chryseobacterium endalhagicum. Next base: position 737,680 of record NZ_JAELVM010000003.1, read on the forward strand.
CCTCTTTTTTTTGTGATTTGATGGTTTAAAATTTGGCTTGTTTCAATCGCAAAGGCGCAATTTTTTATCATGTTGCGTTTTAAAAGACGCGAGGATTTTATCAAAGATAAAATTGATGACCGAAAATTATTTAGGCTTTACTCCTTTGATATTAAAAACAGTTTATACATTCATTCTGTTTACAGAAAAATGTCCTTCATTGAGGTGAATAATTACTTTTTTTCCGTAATCGATTTGCAGCTTAAAAATGTTATTCAGAGGAAATTCTAAAACAGACTGAACGATCAGACGGATCACTCCGGCATGGGTAATAATTAAAACTTGATCTGTTTTTTCTAAACCTTTGATCTCGTTCCAGAAATCCATTACACGGGCCTGCATGTCTAGAAGATTTTCACCGGACGGAGTTTTTATAGTAACAAAATCTTTGTACCAGGGATTGATTTCTTCTTCAGGAATATCTGTCCATTTTTTCATTTCCCAATCGCCAAAGTTCATTTCCCGGAGCCTTTCATCCGTTTTATAATTCAATTTAAAATATTCTGCTAAATGAGTACATCGCTGTGAAGGACTTGAAATAACCAGATCAAAAGTGTTACCGGGATTAGCCGCTTTAAAATCTTCAGCAAAATCTTTTCTTAACGGAATATCTGAAAAACCATAACACAGATTTTCAGGATTTTCTACAGCAGTATGACGGATCAGATGAATTTCCATACGATGATTGTTCCTAAATAAAATAAAACTTCAGTTACCTGCTGAACCGCTCCCAGGCAGTCTCCGGTGTAGCCCCCAATATGTTTTTTGAAATACCAGCCCAAGCAGATTTTCCCGAAATAAGCCAGTGCAAAAGCAAAAACCAACCGCCAGTCCGGAATCAGAAGAAATGATACCAGGACACTTATAAAGCTTACTAGTAAAGACTTTTTATCAAGAGGTGTATTGGCTAAAGGTTTCGATTTGCTTACGTCTATATCCGTCACATACTGATGGGTGTAGATCATCGTTCCCGAAATAAACCGGCTTGCCGTATGAGCCAGAACAATAATACCGAGAACTTTAAGTAAATCTATATTTCCCAAAGCCTGAATACAAAAGAATTTCAGGGCAAATAGTAATACAATCCCTACCGCTCCATAAGCTCCTACCCGGCTGTCTTTCATAATGGTAAGGATCTTTTCTTTTCCATAGCCACCGCCGAAACTGTCGCATACATCGGTAAAACCGTCTTCGTGAAACGCTCCGGTGAGGAGAACACTGGAAATCATCATGAGAACAATGGCAATATCAAGATTAAAAAGATGATAGGACAGATACAGAACACCTGCATTGATGAGGCCTACCAGCAATCCTACCCAGGCAAAATATTTCTGCGACCGGTTCATGATGTCACTGGAGTACGGAACCGCAAAAGGAACAGGAATCCGGGTGAAAAACATAAGAGCCGTAGCGAAATAGATGAGTTCGTTTTTAATCAATTCCATTTATTCTTTATTTGAAACATGAGCATCTTCAAAACTTGACATTTCATTCAGGAAATTAACCGCACTTTGAATCAACGGATAGGCTAATGCACAACCTGTTCCTTCCCCTAAACGTAGATTAAGGTTCAACAGCGCTTTCTGTCCCAACAGTTCAAGAAGCTTCTGATGGGCATTTTCATCACTGACATGGCAAAAAATGCAGTTGTCCAGAATCTCAGGAATTTTCTTCCAGACTGCAGCAGCAGCCACACTGGCAATAAATCCATCAACCATGATCAGCATGTTTCTATGATAGGCTTCTTCCATGGCTCCCATCATCTGCACAATTTCCAGTCCGCCAAATGTCTGCGCAATTTCATCCGCAGTTTTCACATCGGGATATTTTTCAATGGCTTCTGATAAAACCTGAATTTTATGCAGCAACTGAATATCATTCAACCCGGTTCCACGACCGATACAGCTGACAACCGGAAGATCAAAAAGCTTGCTCATCATCAGTGAAGATGCAGAGGTATTTCCGATTCCCATTTCTCCGAAACCTATAATATTACATCCTGTTTTTATAATCTCCAATACCACAGATCTTCCGTTTTCCCGCGCTTGTTGATATTCCTCTGAAGTCATTGCCGGTTCCTGCAGGATATTACGGCTGGATTTCCGAATCTTTTTATCGATCAGCTCCAGACCTTCAGGAAAATCGAAATTCACTCCGGCATCCACAATCTTTATGGTTATCCCATGCTGTCTGCAAAAAACATTGATCGCCGCACCGCCACCCAGAAAATTCATCACCATCTGATAGGTAACTTCCTGTGGATAGGCACTTATGCCCGATGCCGCAATGCCATGATCTGCCGCAAAAACCACCATATGAGGATTGGAAAGTATGGGCGAAACCGTTTTCTGAACCATTCCTATTTTGTAAGCAAGGTTTTCTAGATGTCCCAAAGCACCCAAGGGCTTTGTCTTGAAATCTATTTTATGCTGTAATTCTTCTGTTAACATTGATGTGTACGTAGTTTTGGTTGAGTAGTAAAGTTGCAATAATAGTGAAATTAGGGATAAATTCAAGATTTTACTGGTGGCTTCGAGGTCCTCAGCCACCAGATATTTGTCGTTTATTCAATATTTCCGGATTCACACTCTTCAGCTCTCAAACTCAAAAACGCACCCCGTATCCCGTATCCCGTATCCCGTATCCCGAAACTAACTACTCATAACTACAATCAAACACTCCAACTCTAAAATTCTAAGACCCTTATCCCGAAACTAAACACTCATAACTACGCTCAAACCCTAAAACTCTCAAACTCTAAGACACTTACGAAACTAAACATTCATAACTACACTCCAACCCTAAAACTCTCAAACCCTCCAACCCAATAGCTCTCCAACTCAGCAAAGCAACGCAAAAACACTGCGCACTCCCACCTTTACTTTGCATTAAAATTAAACAAAATGACACCAAAAATAGTAGAAAAAATAAGAGAAATAGAGGCTGAACGAGGGATAGAAGTCCTTCTGGCCGTGGAATCCGGAAGCAGGGCCTGGGGTTTTGCTTCTCCGGATAGCGATTATGATATACGTTTTATCTACCGTCATGAAAAAGACTGGTATCTTTCTCCGTGGGATAAAGATGAGACGATAGAATTCATGACTGAAGATGATCTGGACGGCTCCGGATGGGATCTCCGCAAGACTTTTCATCTGCTGTTGAAATCGAATGCAGCTTTATTGAGCTGGTTTTATTCTCCAATCGTTTATAAGGAAAATACAAGGTTTACAGAGCTGTTTACTCCTTTGGCAGATGCCTGTTTTTCTCCGGTAGCGGTTTCTTATCATTATCTGAGTATGAGCAAAAAATATCTGGAAGCCTGCAGAAATGATGAAGTGAAACTGAAAAGTTATTTTTACTGTCTGAGAACCGCACTGACGGGAAAATGGATCATAGAAAAAGGAACGGTTCCGCCTGTTTTATTCAGTGATCTGCTTGTTTTAACGGATGATTATACCCGGAAAAAGATAGAAGACCTTGTTGCTCTGAAAGCGACCAAAGGTGAATCTTATTACCATCCGAATGATTGGGAACTGTTTGGATTTCTTGAGAAAACGGTTTTGGAAAACGAAGAGAAGTCTAAAAGTCTTGGAAGTGGAAAAACGGATAAAAATGAGATGGAGAGGGTTTTTAGGGAGATCTTGTGAGTGATGAGTTAAAAGTGATGAATGATGAGTTATGTGAAAAATTAGACTTGTTCACTCAAATTTGAGTTTGTATAAAAAAGTTCCTTTTGTAAGGGGCTTTTTTTTATTGGTATAGGTTTTCAAATTCACTCAAAATAAAAAAAAAAAAAAACAAATTGAAAATCAATAATTTATGTAAATATTTATCTTTTTTTTCAATTATTTTCCATTAAAAAATTGCTACGCAAAAACACTGCGCACATGCTCCCTTACTTTGCATCATCAAACAACAAGGAAGCTGTAGCTCAGTTGGTAGAGCAACGTAAAAACACTTTATACTAATTTTAATCTGCTTTGGCAGGTGTGTTCCATAAAGTTACTTCGCCTTTTAAGCCGTATGCCGCCGGTTCGAGCCCGGCCAGCTTCCCAGATTGAAGCGGTGTGAGATTTAGGTTACTTCGATTCCAAACAAAAAAGCCTTAATCAATTTTAAACCGCTTCTTTTATATTAATTTAAAAAACTAAGAATATGTCAAAATTTAACACAAGAAAAACTGGGTTTGACTCCGGCATCATCGCTGGAAACTTGACAGATAAAGCAGGAAAATACTCAGATTATGAACTATTGAGAAGAGTCACTCTTGCCAATATGCTTTTTGAATCCAACTATTACCAGTCTGCAGATGAGATCATGAAACAGATTGAAGACCTTTGCTATAAAGTAGCGGGTGAAAAAATCATTGAACTGGCTTTGGAGTGCCGTTTTGAACAGAAATTAAGACATACACCGCTATGGCTGTTGATTCTTGCCAGTGAAATTCATGATGTTTCCGTGAAAGATGCTTTGGCCAGAATTGCCAACAGACCGGATATGACCATTGATGTTCTTCAGATGCTAAAGGTGAGAAACGGTTCATATAAAATGTCAAAATCCATTAAAAAAGGTTTGGCTAAAGCGTTCGATAACTATGATGAATACCAGATCGCCAAGTATAGAAAAAGCAATATGGAAATGTCTCTGGTAGACGTAGTGAATCTGGTACATCCTAAACCAACCGCCAAAAATGAACAGGCTTTGAAAGGACTTGTTGCAGATACGCTACAGCCAGCCAATACCTGGGAAACAGCCCTGTCACAAGGTGCTGATAAAAAAGCGACTTTTGAAAGAATGATCGGTGAAAAAAGTCTGGGTTCTCTGGCGATCCTGAGAAACCTTAGAAATATGACGGAAGCAGGACTTTCAAGAGAATATATCAGAACTGCCTTATCACAGGTGAACAGCTATTGGTTAACGCCTCTGAACTTCCTGGCCGCTCAGAGAAATGCACCGGATTATACCGCTGCAATTGATGAAGCCATGGAAAAATGTTTCGTACAGGAAAAGATCAAAGGAACCACCATTCTGGCGATTGATGTTTCCGGAAGTATGGGATCTGTGACGTCCTCCAATTCAAAGTTTTCAAGAATGGATCTGGCATTTGCCATGGCAGCTGCGGGTTCTTATATTTTTGAAGATCTTATCCTTGTATTCACTGCCGGAAGCGATGGTGAGAGAAAAGGTAAGCATATGATCTGGAACGGATCGAAAGGTTTGGGACTGTTCACTAATTATAGCAAAATTTCCCTTGAAATGGGAGGTGGTGGTATTTTCACGTATCAGCTGTGTGAATGGCTGAAGGAGAACGGTTATGCCAAAAATGCCGAAAGACTGGTCGTAATTTCTGATAGTCAGGATATCGACGCTCATTACGGACTGGATAGAAAACCGGATACTTCACCGTATAAAGCCTCTTATATCATTGATATCTCAACGCAAACCCACGGTATAAAAACCGGAAACTGGACGGCTGAGATCAACGGATGGAGTGATAAAGTATTTCATTATATTAAAGCTCTGGAAAACTGATGGTTTTCCGGAGTTTTTTACTGTAACAAATTAACTGTTTAAATAGTAACACAATGGAGATGATTATTTTTATCGGAATCCCTGCCAGCGGAAAAAGTTCTTTGTATAAGGATATTTTTTTCAATACACATATCAGGATCAGCATGGATCTTCTTAATACGAGAAATAAGGAAGGAAAACTGCTTCGGTATTGTTTTGAAACACAATCCAAAATGGTTATCGATAATACTAATATCACAAAAGAAGACCGTAAAAAATATATAAAACTGGCAAAACAAAATAAATATAAAGTTGTAGGATATTATTTTGAAAGTAATATTTCGGATGCTTTGGAAAGAAATAAATACCGTAAAGATACCATTAATGAAGCCGGTATAAAATCAAAATATAAGGAACTGGAAAAGCCTCTCTATGAAGAAGGTTTTGATCATATCCATACTGTAAAAATTATAGATAATAAATTTATAATCAGCCCTTATGAAATTTGAAGAAATTGAAATCTTAATGAGGAAAAATGAAATCTTATCCGAGCAGTATATTCTTCCCGGAAATTTTATCATCGTAAGATTAGACGGAAAAGGTTTTACGAAACTCACCAAAGAAAAACTGAATCTTGAAAAACCTTTTGATGAAAGATTTCATCAGGCTATGACAGCAACAACGCAACATCTCTTCACTGTAGGATTTAGAGTATTGTATGGCTACACGCAGAGCGACGAGATTTCGCTATTAATTCACAGAGATGAAAATACATTCAGTAGAAAAATAAGAAAATTCAACTCAGTTTTAGCAGGAGAAGCAAGTGCGTTTTTCAGTTTACAGTTTCAGCAACTCTGTGTTTTCGACTGCAGGACGATCGCGATCCCTAACCATGATATGATTCTGGATTATTTCTGCTGGAGACAGGAAGATTCTCACCGGAATTCTCTTTCTGCCTATTGCTACTGGACTATGATAAAAAATAATTTCACCGCAAAACAGGCTACTGCAAAAATTGAAAAAATGTCACAATCAGATAAAAATGAATTGCTTTTTCAGTTCGGAATCAATTATAATAATCTCCCGCTATGGCAAAAACGTGGTGTAGGCATTTATAGTAAAGTAGTAACGAAAGAGGGTTTTAATCCTTTAACACAAATGACTTCACAATGTTTGAGAAATGAGCTGTATCATGAAAAAGATTTACCGATAAGAGAAGATTATAGATTATTTTTGAAAGATATTCTGAAGATAAAATAAAAGTTATCATGACCATCCAGCACCTGAAAAACCAAAACCTCATCCTCTTCGAAACCATTTCCGGGAGTCGCTCATTCGGGCTGGCGACGGAAAATTCGGATACGGATATCCGTGGGGTTTATTATCTGCCGAAAGAAGATTTTTTCGGACTGAACTATATTCCGCAAATCTCCAACGAAACCAACGATATTACTTATTACGAAATCGGAAGATTTATAGAACTCTTACAGAAAAACAACCCGAATATCCTTGAAGTACTGGCGAGCCCGGAAGATTGTGTACTGCAAAAACATGCGGTAATGGACAGTCTGCGTACCGAAGATTTCCTTTCGAAATTATGTAAAGATACTTTCGCCGGATATGCTGTTTCACAGATTAAAAAAGCAAAAGGACTGAATAAAAAAATTCTTAATCCCATAGAAAAAGAAAGAAAATCTATTCTCGATTTCTGCTTCGTTCTTGAAGATCAGGGATCCGTTCCTCTGAAAAAATGGCTTGCCGGGAACGGAAAAGTTCAGGAGAAATGCGGACTGATCAGTATCGGAAATACGCATGGGATGTATGCGCTGTTTTATGATGAATCGGAAGCTTTGGGGTATAAAGGAATTATTCAGCAGGAGGAAGCCAACCAGGTTTCGGTATCGCCGGTTCCTAAAGATGAAAAACCGGATGCTTATCTTTCCTGCAATCTGGATGCCTATTCCACGTACTGCAAAGATTACCGGGAATACTGGAAATGGGTTTCTGAGCGTAATGAAGACCGTTATAATGTCAATCAGACGCATGGCCAGAACTACGACAGCAAAAATATGATGCATACCATCCGCCTGCTGCAGTCCTGCGAACATATTTTTAGAACAGATTCTCTGCAGATCCGTGTAGACAACAGGGAAGAATTACTCGATATCAAAGCCGGAAACTGGTCCTATGAAGCGGTTATGCAAAAGGCGCAAGACCTGATAGCATCTATAGACCATTACCACTCGGCCTCTACCCTTCCTGATTATCCGGATGTAAAAAAGACAGAGAAAATTTTAATTGAGATACGGGAGAATTTATACCGCTAAGCCTTATTTTAGAGCCTGTTTAAATTTCTAAGTTTGATTTTTTGCATAACATTCAATTCTTTAAAAAGATTTTAATTGTTCTCGCAGATGCCACAGATTGAGCAGATTTTTTTTTTACACATAACAAGCTGTGTCAAATTAAACCTTATAGGTTTTAAAGCTCCTGCATATTAAAACCTATAAGGTTTAGTCCCTTTATAAAATCAGCTTAAAATCAGCGTCCTTTGCAAAATCAGCGAGAGAAAAACACTCACAAACAAATGTAAAAACTAATTTATTTTTAACCATTAAGATTTAGGTTTAGTGGTTTAAGTATTTTCCAAAATTATTTTTTCTTTGAAACTTTGGCTATTGGATTGTAATCAAGACATATTTTTATCCAGTATTCAAAATCATCGGGTTTTTGAAATCCTGCGGGTTCTACATAGCAATATCCGGCAAGCTGTTTTCCTTTCATAATCATGGGAAGAAAGCCTGTTTTTTCTGCAATTTCTTCTTCCAGATCAGGATGGTATCTGCACATCAGATTATCGTGGCTTATATTGATGCACATTTTATCATTGACCAAAAATGACAGTCCACTGAACATTTTCTTCTCGGTGATCTCAAGATCCGCATTCTTCAAAAGCCTTTCACGGACTCTGTCGGCCAGTTCAATGTTGTACGCCATTGTCATTTTTTTATCATTTAAAATTAGCTAAAAAATCCCATAAGCAAGGTATTTTTTCCGTTTCAGAAATTATAAAAATAAAATTTTATATAAATTAATTATTGTTTTACGATAATTAATTATACATTTGCAATAGTTAAAATAATTTATTGCCATGAATCAGACCAAAATTATTTCGAAGATTCTGTATTACATCTGCTCCGTGCTTTCGGCGGGCTACCTCATTACTTTAGCCTATTCTGTTTTCTGTCTGGCTACAGGTTATGGGGTGACACCTTATAAGAACGGTGAGTTTCTTCACATCAATTTTCCTTTTACAGAACAGCCGTTTCTGAATATTGAAGACAATTATCCGTACATTATTTTTTCATTTCTTACAGTTTTGCTTTCCTACGGAATATTTTTCTGGCTGTCGGCCATTGTTTTCAGGGTATTTTTCCAGGAAAAGCTGTTTACGGCAGACCATATACATCAGCTCACGATATTTTACAGATACAATATTTTCATTCCATTGCCTTTGGTCATTGTCGCCAGTTTTTTTGTGGAAGTGGAAAGCATGATCTGGGGATTGGTATTTATCCATTTCATGCTTGGAATTTTCTGTCTGTTTCTTGCGAATATCTTTAAGCAAGGACTACATTTGCAAAACGAACAAGATCTATTTATATAAAATGCCAATTATAGTCAACTTAGATGTCATGCTAGCCAAACGAAAAATGCAGAGTAAGGAATTGGCAGAAAAATTAGGGATCACGCCCGTTAATCTCTCTATTCTGAAAACCGGAAAAGCAAAAGGTGTCCGCTTTGATACCCTGGAAGCCATCTGCAAAATCCTGGAATGCCAGCCGGGAGATATTCTTGAGTTCCGGGAGTAGTTTTCGGTTCCGGGGTACGTGTTTCGAGATTCGGGTTCCGGGTGCGAGGTGCGGTTTATCAATCCGGAAATATTGCAAAACGACAAACACCTGGTAACCGATAAACAGCCGGTGGCTGAGGCTCCCGAAGCCACCCTCAAGTCTGAAATCTGATGTCTGACATCTAACTTCTAAAATCTAACTTCTCATATTAAGCAAGCCTCAACAGCCTGCCCTGTCCTTCTATTACCTAAACCTAATCATATGAATACCTTATCTATTAACAATCTAAGCCTTATTTACAAAAATGGTTATCAGGCAGTTAAAGACATATCGCTTGAAATATCCAATGGCATGTTCGGTCTTCTGGGGCCTAATGGCGCCGGAAAGTCATCGCTTATGAAAACCATTGTGGGACTTCAGAAACCTACTTCCGGAACTGTTATCTTCAACGGAACCGATGTCTCCAAAGATCCGGATTATATTAAACAGAATCTCGGCTTTCTGCCACAGGATTTCGGGGTTTATCCTAAAGTTTCAGCGTATGATCTTCTGGAACATATTGCTGTCTTAAAAGGCATTACCAATGCTACCGAACGTAGAAACCAGATCATGGGTCTGCTCGAAAAAGTCAACCTTTCCGATTTCAGGAAAAAAGAGGTTCATACTTTCTCCGGAGGGATGAAACAGCGTTTCGGGGTTGCTCAGGCATTACTGGGAAATCCGAAAATCATTATTGTGGATGAACCTACAGCCGGCCTCGATCCTGAAGAGCGCAACCGTTTCAATTCTCTCCTGAACGAAATCAGCCAGGACGTAATTGTCATTCTTTCCACGCATTTGGTGGAAGATGTCAGAAACCTGTGCTCGGAAATGGCTGTGATGAATAAAGGACAGATCCTCAGACAGGGAAAACCCGCAGAATTAATTACTGAACTTGAAAACAGAATCTGGTCAAAACCGATAGACACAACCGAACTGGAAAATTACCATTCCAGCCACGAGATCATCAGCAGACAGCTGATTGAAAGAGCCCTTCACATCACTGTGTTTTCAGAGGAACAGCCTACAGACTTTACAGCTGTAAACCCACTGCTGGAACACGTTTATTTCCATACTCTTACCCAAACACCTTAATCATGAACGCCATATTTTCATTCGAAGCCGGACGCATCTCCAAGCACTGGCCAGCCTATCTTATCGCTTTTATTTTAGCAGGCATTGGTATTTTCTGCGGCAGCCAGTTCAACCTTGCCACCGGAGACGGAATCTTCCTGAACTCACCCTATTCTATTGGTTTTATGACCGGAATGCTGAGTCTTTCCATCATATTTATCGCCGTGATCTATGCTGTACAGCTGCTGTTTAAAGATCAGGATTCCAAATTTGATCTCGTGCTCTTTTCTTTTCCAGTTTCCAAACGGGCTTATCTGAGCGGAAAATTCAGCATTTATTTCTTGCAGACATTACTTAGCTTTTCTTTTTTAATGCTGGGTTTCCTGATCGGTCAGATCACGCGCACAGGCAGTGAAATGCAGTCTTATTTCAATATAGGCTATTATTTGTATCCGATGCTGATTTTCGGGGTGATCAACTCTTTTTTTGTATGCAGTTTTCTTTTTTTTGTGTCCCTCATAAGTAAGAAAAAACTGCTGGTGGTCGTAGGCGGGTTGCTGCTCTACGTACTTTATATGGTGGTTCTGGTTTTTTCCAATTCCCCGTTTATGGCCGGAGCTCTGCCACAATCGATAGAAACACAGCAGACTTCAGCGATCCTGGATCCGTTCGGATTATCGTCCTATTTTTTTGAAGCAAGAACCTTTTCTGTTCAGCAAAAAAACACCTTACTGATCCCTTTTTCCGGATATTTATTATTCAACAGGATTATTTTCCTGGCAGCCACTGCCGGATTTCTCTTTCTCACTTATTTTTCGTTCTCTTTTTCAAATATTTCTAAGCAAAAAGTAAAGAAAATATCTTCTGAACCCGAAACTCAAAAGATCTCAACCTCCAGTTATACAGTAACCCAATTAGATTTTGGCTCGAAGAACACATTCAGTTCTGTCCTTTCCTTTGCCAGGATTGATTTAATCTACCTTTTCAAAAGCATCAGTATTCCGGCAGTTTCCCTGTTGTTGTGTTTCTTCGTGGGCATGGAAATGTATGCAGAGATTGAAAAAGGAATCCGCCTTCCCCAGAAGTACGCAGGGTCCGGGCTTATGGCAGCGACCATTTCAGAAAATTTTCCGCTGTTTGGATTTCTGCTGTCGGCTTATTTCATTAATGATTTGTACTGGAGAAGCCGTTCATCCGGATTTTCTTTAATTGAAGACAGTACTTTCTTTTCAAAAAGTAAACTGACCGGACATTTCATTGCCATAAGTGTTCTTCTGCTGTTTTTTACCGGAATTTTAATTGCGGAAGGTATTCTGTTTCAGGCCGCTTATCAGTATTTTACTATTGATTGGAACGCCTATCTCTGCGTTTTTCTTTTCAATACATTCCCGCTGATTCTCTTCTCAGCACTTATTCTGCTGATCAATAATAACATCAGAAATAAATTTATTGCTCTGGGAGTTTCCGTTCTGGCGGTGTTCCTGCTGACTGGTGCCGGATCTTCCAAGATATTTCCTTATCCTCTTTTAAGAATATTTTCAGATTTTACCGGAAGTTATAGTGATTTTAGCGGTTACGGCATTTATGTTTCTGCTTTCACGATGAGACTTTTATTCGGGATAGGAATTATTTCATTGCTATGGATGATGAACAGAGTCATTAAAACGAAAAAAATAAACAGCAATTCAGTTATTTTTTGCTTAATCCTCTTGATTTCAGGCATTTTTGCAGGAACAGTTTTCATGAAAGGCTACATTCCGAAAAATGAAGACCAAGCCATTCTGGAAGCTGTTCAGTATGAGAAAAATTTTAAGAAATATGAAAACCTTCCTCAGCCGGAGATTTCAGATGTTGTTACTGAAATTAAGCTTTATCCTTCTGAAAATTCATATGAGATCACTGGAAAATACATCCTGACCAATTTTACAGATCAGCCTGTTGACAAAATCCTTGTTAATTTCAATCCTGATCTCAGACTTGAATCTGCCGCTTTTCAATCCGGTTCTGAAACCATCAAAATCAATAAAAATGTATCTGAAGTTCAATTAAAACATCCGTTACAACCTAATGGAACTGCTTATCTGGATTTTAAATTGTCCTACAAATGGTATGCGGTTAATGGTCATCAGTCTTTCAATGCGGTCATAGAAAATGGATCTTTTATGAGGATCAGCAGATATTATCCGGTGATCGGCTATCAAAAAGGGGAAGAAATTCAGGATGAGAAGCTCAGAAAAGACCATCAGCTCACAAAACTTATCGCACTGAAAAAACCGGAAGCTCCGGAGAATTCTGAAAATGATTTTATCAATTTAAACATGACCATTTCCACTGAAGGCAGCCAAACCGCCATAGGAACAGGAGATCTTGTGAAAAAATGGACCGAATCAGGACGGAATTATTTTCAATATAAAGCTGAAAGTATTCCATTCCGGTTTGCCGTTTCTTCAGCGGATTATGCTGTGAAAAGTGTTTTGTATAAAGGTATTCCGATAAATATCTTCTATCACAAAAAACATTTTGAAAACGTGGATCATCTCATTGAAAATGCAAAGATCACACTGGATTACTGTACGCAGAATTTTGGAAAATATCCTTTTAAAACGATCAATTTTGCTGAAATTTCATCGTTTACAAGAGGTTTTGCCGCCACAGCATATCCGTCCGCTGTTTTTATGCCTGAAGATATGGTTTTCCATGCCAATATTCATGCGGATAAGGAGCAGGACGTCATCAATGAGCTTGCCGGGCACGAGCTTTCCCATCTCTGGTGGGGCAACAGTCAGATTGATCCTGATGACAGAGAAGGCTCCGTAATGCTTACTGAAACGCTCGCCATGTACACGGAAATGATGCTGTATAAAAAAATGCACGGACAGGAAAAAATGATGGACAGGATAAAAATGCACCAGCAAATCTATGACAACGAAAAAGGACTGTCTGAAAACGTTCCAATCTACAGGGCAACCGGAGATGCTCCTCACATTGCGTATTCCAAAGGGGCTGTGGCCATGGTTCAGTTAAGCAAGCTGATCGGGGAAGAAAAAGTCAATGCTGCCTTGAAAAATTTTCTTCAAAACAATACATATCCTAAGAAACCTTCTTCTTTAGATCTTCTTAATGAATTTTATAAAGTTTCACCGGATGTTAAAACAAAAAAACAGATAGACGCACTTTTCAAAACATTATAAAACATTAAATTTTAAATAAATTATTCATCTAGATCTGCCCAATCTGCTTAATCTGCGAGAAAACATTTATCTCGCGCGGATTGAGCAGATAAAGCAGATTTTTTAATTTTTATGCTATCTGGCTGCAATACATTTGCAGTCTTTTTTCATTCGTAGAAAAAATATTTTCAGGAATCTGTAACGAAATAAAATCACTTACTACAAATTAGTTGATATATCAATAATTGATTAATCATTTTAATTGGAATACTGAAAACATGGAAAAATTAAATTCAATCATATTCTACAATATCGATAAAGCGATCAGATCTTACAGAAACTATGCGCAGCGTCAGCTTAAAGCCAATGGTTTTACAATTACCATTGATCAGTGGCTGATTATTAAAGCAGTTCTGGAGAATCCGGGGATCACGCAGAACGAAATTGGTGATCTGGTTTTTAAGGACAATGCTTCGGTGACAAGAATCATCGACCTGATGGTAAAATCGGGATATGTAATCCGCCATATTCATACGGAAGACCGCAGAAAAACCAATCTTGAGGTCACAGAATCCGGGATCAAGATCATCAAAGATGTACAGAAAATTGTAGAAAGCAACAGGAAAAAAGCTTTAGACACTGTCACAAAAGAAGAGCTGGAAACGATGAACAATGCCCTGCTCAAAATATCAGAAAACTGTATCAATCCTAAAAAATAAACACAATGGCCAGACTATTTTTACTTTTATCGGCATGGGCGCTGACCTTCTTCAGCAGCCTGCTTTCCGCACAGAGTGTCCAAAATTTTTCGCTCTCGGGAAACATCAATGCGGAGAAAACCGAACAGATGGAAATCAACCTGTTTGATTCCGGAAATGCTTTAGTTAAAACAGAAATTGCGGAACAGAACGGGAAATTCACCTTCAATGATCTGAAGGAAGGAAATTATAAATTAAAGATCAGCAGAAACGGAACGGAGGTCTATCAGTCGGAGAACATTCAGATCGCGGAAAACAAAACCCTCTCTCCTATTGACCTCAATGTAAAATCCATTGAAGGGGTGACGATCACAAAAACCAAACCTTATATTGAACGCCAGGACGGAAAAATGATCCTTAATGTGGAAAACAGTATTGCCAGCACGGGAAATTCAGCTTTTGAGGTATTGGAAAAGGCTCCGGGTGTGAATGTAGACAGCAATGACAATATCAGCCTCCGCGGCAAAGGAAACCTGCTGGTACAGATTGACGGTAAAAATACGCCGATGACCGGAGCAGATCTGGCAGCTTATCTGCGGGGAATTCCTTCATCAACGGTAGAAAAAATAGAATTCATCACCAATCCGTCTTCCAAGTATGATGCGGCGGGAACTTCAATCATTAATATCAGATTAAAAAAGGACCAGCGAAAAGGGACCAACGGAAGTGTTTCAACTTCTCTCGGAACCGGAAAATTCATCAAAAACAATAATAGTTTCAGCATCAATCACAGAAACAAAAAAGTGAATGTTTTTGCGAATTACAGCTTTGCATACAGGGAATTTTACAATCATCTGGTTCTGGACAGGAATTTTTACACAGGCGATACTTTTGATAAGGCTTACTTACAGGATAATTTCCTGAAGTTCAATTTCAGAAACCACATTGCAAAAACGGGAATGGATTATTATATGAATGATAAAAATGTTCTTGGATTCTCCGTAGGTTTTGTGAGCAATAAATTTGATCCGAAAGGTGATAATTCAAGCTTGATACTGGGCAGCGACCGCCTTCCTGACGGCAGTTTTACCACGAAGAACCGTTCTCATGACCACTGGAAAAACATATCATTCAACCTGAACCATAAGTATACGCTGGACTCATTGGGATCGGAGATTACCACGGATTTTGACTTTATCAACTATTCCAATACTTCGCTTCAGAATTTTGAAACGAGAACGTATGCGAAATCGGGAAGTCTTGATAATCTTGATATTCTGCAGGGAGATATCGATGGAAACCTGAATATTTATTCTTTAAAATCGGACTTAACGAAAACCCTTAAAAACAGCTGGAAACTGGAGGCCGGGATTAAAACAAGTTTTGTGAAGGCAGATAACGATCTGAAATTCTTTGATGCCAGCTCAGGAACTCCGGAACTGGATCTGAATAAAACGAACCATTTTATTTATGAAGAAAACATCAATGCAGCGTATGGAAATGTTTCTAAAAAGTGGGAGAAGTTCAGTGCCACATTTGGATTAAGAGCTGAAAATACGAATGTAACGGGAACGCAGATGACCACTAATCAGGTGAATAAAAAGAATTATACCCAGCTGTTTCCAAGTGCGGTTTTCTCCTATGATTTATCGGAAAAAAATAATCTGGAAATCAATTTCAGCAGAAGAATTACAAGACCGAGCTATAATCAGTTAAATCCATTCAAATTTTACCTGGATCCTACGACTTATAAAGCCGGAAATCCGGAACTGAATCCGCAGACGACCATGAACTATGAGCTGACGTATAGCTTAAACAGTAAATATTTTGCGACCTTAAGCTACAGCAAAACGAATGACAATATTACAGATGTCATCAAACCGGTTGTAGAAAACGGGGAGAATATTACGGTTCAGACGAATGAAAACCTGAATTCTGCTTCATATTTCGGCCTGTACCTGATTGCTCCTGTAAAAGTGACGAAATGGTGGGACATGAACAACAGCGCGAATTTCTATTACGGCTCGTATACCGGAAATGTTTCGGGAACGCAGATCAATAATAAAGGGAATTTCACTTTCAATCTGAACAGCATCAATTCTTTTAAACTGGGGAACGGTTTCACGGCTGAATTTACCGGAAACTACAGAGCCAGAGAAGTATATGCCTATATGGATGTAAAACCGAACTGGTACCTGAACATCGGGGCTCAGAAGAAATTTAAAAACAACAGCGTTTTGAAGTTTTCGTTTAACGATATCTTCTTTACGAGCAATCCGCAGGCACAGACCACTTTCAATAATTATGTAGAAAACTTCGTGGTGAAAAGAGATTCCCGTGTGGCTACGATTTCCTACACCTACAATTTCGGATCTTCCAAAAACGGGCAGCCAAGAAAAACCGGAGGCGCGGATGACCTGAAACAGAGAATCGGAGCCTAATGAATACTAAGGATACAATAAAAAATTAACGATAAAAACAGCACTATGAAAAAACTTAACATCACCCTATTGGCTATTGCTTCTCTTTTAGCCTTTGATCATGTAAAAGCTCAAAAATCCGGGCCCAATGCAACATCGGTAACGTCTACCGCAAGCGATCCGGGTATTGATATGTCCCTGATGGATATGTCTGTACGTCCTCAGGATGATTTCTACAATTTCGTGAACGGAAAGTGGATGAAAACAGCGAAAATTCCTTCCGACCGTTCGAGATGGGGAAGCTTTGACCAGCTTAGAGAAAATACTGATAACAATTCGATCTCTATTCTGAATTCTCTTTTAAAAGATAAGTTTGCGGATGGAAGCGAAGGTAAAAAAATCCAGAATCTGTATCTCACTTATATGGATATGGAGAAAAGAAATAAGGACGGAATCTCGCCTTTAAAGGAAGATCTTTCTAAAATTGATGCCATCAAAACCGTTGCAGATCTGAATCAATATCTTACGGCAGCCACCAGACAGGGTGACAATCCTTTTTACGGCTGGGGTGTGAGTGCGGATCTTGCCGACTCAAAGATGAATGCGGTTTATCTGGGCGGCGGTGCTCTGGGAATGGGCCGCGATTATTATCAGAAGGTCAACGAAAAGAATGCGGAAGCCATTAAAGAATACACGAAATACATTGCTGCCATACTGAATGTTCTGGGATATAAAAACGCTCCGGAAGCCGCCGGAAAGATCGTTGATTTTGAAAAATCTATCGCTAAAACTTTGCTTACGAATGAACAGATCCGCGATATTAATCTTCAGAACAATCCGAAAACCATGGCTGAGCTTTCTGCTTTGGTTAAAAATACAGATCTCCCTTCATACCTGAAAAAGGCAGGCGTACAGACTGATAAAGTGATTATCGGGGAGCTGAATTATTATAAAAATCTTGACAATTTGCTGGTTGCCCAGAATATTGGTGTCATCAAAGATTATTTAAAATTCAATCTGTTATCAGGAAATGCAGCTTCCCTTACGCAGCAGCTGGACGAAATGAAGTTCGGTTTCTATGGCAAATACCTTCGCGGCCAGAAAGAGCAGAGAGCCTTGAACAAACGCGGCTATGAGCTGATCAACGGCAGCCTGGGCGAAGCTTTCGGTAAATTATATGTTGAAAAATATTTCCCGGCAGAAGCTAAAGCTCAGATGGTGGAACTGATTGATTATTTAAAGAAAAGTTTTGCCCAACACATCAGCAATCTTTCGTGGATGTCTTCTACGACAAAGGAAAAGGCATTAACCAAGCTTAATAAATTCACGGTAAAAGTAGCTTATCCGGATCAATGGAAAGATTATTCCAAGCTGAATATTCTGTCTGAAGCCCAGGGTGGAAATCTATATAAAAATCTTCAGAACATCACTGAATGGAAATATCAGGAAGCTCTTGACAAAGTAGGAAAACCTGTAGACAAATCAAGATGGACAATGTCTCCTCAAACTGTTAATGCATATTACAATCCACAAAATAACGAGATTGTATTCCCGGCTGCGATTCTTCAGCCGCCGTTCTTTAATCCAAAGGCTGATCCTGCCATTAATTTTGGTGGTATCGGAGCGGTTATCGGTCATGAAATCACCCATGGTTTTGATGATTCCGGAGCGCAGTTTGATGCAGAAGGCAACCTGACAGACTGGTGGACTCCTGAGGATAAAGCCAATTTTGAAAAAGCCACAAAATCTCTTGCTGCCCAATATGATAAGTACGAGCCTGTAAAGGGAACTTTCGTGAACGGAACTTTTACCAATGGAGAAAATATTGCAGATCTGGGAGGGGTAAACATCGCCTATGATGCCCTTCAAATGTTTCTGAAAGACAAAGGTCAGACCCCGAAGATCAGCGGCTATACACAGGATCAGAGATTTTTCCTGAGCTGGGCAACGGTTTGGAGAACACTTTACACGGAGCCTGCTTTAATCAACCAGATTAAAACAGATGAGCATACACCGGGAATGTACAGGGCTTTTGGACCATTGGTGAATACGGAAGCGTTTTACAAAGCTTTTGATTTGAAAGCCGGAGATAAGCTTTATAAAAAACCGGAAGAGAGAGTGAAAATCTGGTAATTCAATGATATTATATTAATGAAATAGCCCCGTTGGAAAATTCCGGCGGGGCTTTTATTTATCACTTTATGAATGTTTAAATTGTTTTAAACGCTAAGACGCAAAAGATTATTTACAAAATCGCTGTGGAAAAGACGCAAGGATTTTATCGAAGATAAAATTGTATACCGCCGTCATTGCGAAGAGCATAGCGACGAAGCAATCTCAAAAAATGGTTAAAATCTCTGATTTTATCGCGCCTTAAAGCAATGTTAAAAGTAAAAACCCTTGCGCCCTTGCGATTTTCCAACATACACGTCATCATTCCAATATTTTAATTTCTGAAGATAAATTGTATAAAAAACCACTGAAATTTCAGTGGTTCATTTTGTTTCGTTGATATATTTCCCAAAAGGGCCGGCTGCTGCTTTTTCCTATTGGAGTACGGGAATAGAAAACTGTTAATAATCATTGTACATTGCAAATGCCTGAAATAGCGTCCCTGCATAGTTTCCTCCCTGAACACACTGACTTGCCGTTGTGAAGTCAAAACATGTTCCCAAAAGTTGTATGGAATGGGTTCCTGCTCCCAGCAAGGCGATATAACTTCCGGTATTATAAAAGATTCCGGTTAAATTAGATCCTGTAGCAATTCCGTTCGTATAATTATTTGAAGATCTCACAACATTCGTTCCGTTAACATTTAAGTGTGTTCTCAGCATCTTTAACCTCTGATCCGAAAATGCGGCTGACAAGGTAACGGGAACTGAAAAATTAATCATTACAAAAGCTGGTTTTGCCAAGGTGACAGACTGATTGCTGATACTCACCGGAGCCGTTCCGTCTCCTCCTGTATTTACCGTATTCAAAGTACTGAGACTGAATAGCTGTACCATCTGTTGGTTGAGTACATTTTTTTTAATGTAATCAACATTTCCATCTGCATCTGCAATCTGTACATTATCATACGATGCATTGGCAGACTGGTTGGTTTGGGTTCTTACTCTTAAGTTTCCGTTAACATCAAGGCTTCTGGTAGGAGTCGCAGTATACACCCCAACCTGAGCACTTACTGAAGCATAAGACAGGATTAAAAAAATTATTTTTTTCATGATTTCTGGTTTAAATGATTATGGTTAGAATAATTTTATGTGTTTTACATCCTTAAGTAAGAGGTACGTAAAACTTATGCTTCTACGTTGATAGTAGTGACTTTCTCTCTAAACAATGATGTTTTTCTTAAAAAGAAATTTATTATAAGTATTGCGGAAATTATGTTAAAAAAACTCATTGATTATTAACAAATATATCAATATAATTCACACGAAAATGAAAAATTTTTTTATGTTAAATCACTGATATACTAGATATTAATTCCTACTTGTGCGTTTGCATTTATTAAGATACCACACAAAAAAAATTAATTAGTTTTTAAAGTACTTTCAGAAGAATGAAGAAAGTAAACCTTTATCATTTTAAAATCAGGACAACCTGAAAATGATATTCCCGCTGATCAATAATAAAGCTGTATCATGAGTATTAAAAATAAAAAATCCCTCAAAATTGAGGGATTCGATATATATAAGAATTAATCTTAAGCTTCAGTTGAAGGGTTTTGATCTACGGCTGGCTGATCACCTTCCGGTCTTCCATTTCCTTCGTTTCTTGCCGGTCTTTCAGGTCTACCCTGTCCTTCCGGTCTGCCCTGACCTTCTGGTCTTGGTTTTCCTTCCGGTCTTGGAGGTCTTGGTAAAAGTACTTTTCTGGAAAGTTTCATTTTCTTACGGTCATCGTAACCCATGAACTTCACTTCTACTTCATCACCTTCTGCATAAGGAACTTTGTCAAGACGAGCCCACTCGATTTCTGAGATGTGAAGAAGTCCTTCAGTACCTTTTGCAATCGCTACAAAAGCTCCGAAATCCATTACTTTCACTACTCTACCATTGTAAACTTCACCTATGACAGGAACGAAAGTAATTTCGTTGATCTTAGCCACAGCAGCATTGATCTTCTCTCTGTCTGTACCTGCAATCTCGATACGTCCGATTTCTCCTACTTCTTCAATAGCGATAACGGTATCCGTATCTTTCTGCATCTGCTGAATGATTTTTCCACCAGGCCCGATTACTGCACCAATAAAGTCTTTAGAGATCTCCATTACTACCATTTTCGGAGCGTGAGGCTTCACATCAGCTCTTGGTTCAGCAATTGTTTCTGTGATTTTATTTAAGATGTGTAATCTTCCATCTCTGGCCTGCATCAAAGCTTTCTCCATGATATCCATAGAAAGTCCCTGAATTTTGATATCCATCTGACAAGCAGTGATACCGTCTGCAGTACCTGTTACTTTAAAGTCCATATCTCCAAGGTGATCTTCATCTCCTAAGATATCAGAAAGTACAGTGAACTTCCCTGATTTTGTATCAGTAATAAGTCCCATTGCAATACCTGAAACCGGTTTTGTAATCTGTACACCCGCATCCATTAGTGCTAATGTTCCGGCACAAACTGTTGCCATTGAAGACGAACCGTTGGATTCAAGGATATCAGAAACGATTCTGATGGTATATGGATTTTCTTCAGGAATAACTGCCTGTAGTGCTCTTTGAGCAAGGTTTCCGTGTCCTACTTCTCTTCTTGAAGTTCCTCTTAAAGGTCTTGCTTCACCCGTTGAGAATGGAGGGAAGTTATAGTGTAGGAAGAATTTCTCGTCGTGCTGAGAGATAACGCTGTCCACCATGTTCGCATCTTTTACAGAACCAAGGGTAACAGCAGTCAGAGACTGAGTTTCACCTCTTGTAAATACGGCAGAACCGTGAGCTCCCGGAAGGTAGTCAATTTCTGACCAGATCGGACGGATCGTTTGAGGATCACGGCCATCAAGACGGATATTGTCTTCAAGGATCATCTGACGCATGGCTTCTTTCTCTACATCATGATAATATACTTTTACGAAAGGAGTTACCCTTTCCAATTCTTCTGCATCATCCACATATTGAGCTAAAAATTCTTCACGAACTGCTTTGAATTTTTCTCCTCTCTCATCTTTTCCGGATGGAGTTCTTGCTACTTCATATACTTTATCGTAAGTCTCTTTCCACACTTTCTCACGGATCGCTTCGTCGTGATTTTCGTGGCTGTATTCTCTTTTTGGTAAAGATTTTCCAACTTTTTCAGCTAATCTTTCCTGAGCTTCGATTTGTTTTTTAATTTCAGCATGACCGAAGATGATCGCTTCCAGCATTTCCTGCTCAGAAATCTCCTTCATCTCTCCTTCTACCATTACGATGGAATCTTTAGTCGCTCCTACCATAATATCCAGCTCTGAAACCTTAAGATCTTCATAGCTTGGGTTAACGGTAAGTTTTCCGTCGAATCTCGCTACTCTTACTTCAGACATTGGCCCGTTGAAAGGAATATCTGTAATCGCGATCGCAGCAGAAGCCGCTAAACCAGCTAAATCATCAGGAATAGATTTTCCATCATAAGAAATAAGAGAGATCATTACCTGAACTTCAGCATGGAAATCTTCAGGGAAAAGCGGACGTAGAACTCTGTCTACCAAACGCATCGTTAAAATTTCCTGATCTGAAGGTCTTGCTTCTCTACGGAAGAAGTTTCCAGGAATTCTTCCACCTGCATAAAATTTTTCTCTGTAATCTACTGTTAAAGGTAAAAAATCTACACCAGGATTTGCTTCTTTGTTGGCTACAACAGTTGCTAAAAGCATTGTTCCACCCATTTTTACTACCACAGATCCATCAGCCTGCTTGGCTAATTTTCCCGTTTCGATAGTGATTTCTCTGCCGTCTGCAAGAGTAATCGTTTCTGTAAACGCTTGAGGTACACTCATAAATTTGTCGTCTTAATACTCCGTATTGAGTATGAATTAATATTTAAACTCTTTAAATTTTCGTCTGCAAAGGTAACATATAATAATGAAATATTAAATTTTCAGCCTCAGAAATAGCATGCCGGATCATAAGATAATCCCCTTGTCTATTGTCAAAGCTTTAAAAATTATGTATGCCCTGTTCAATTTATTCATCATATTCCGTTAACATGAACCTCGTTTTGCATTTTTGAATTCTTGTATTTCGAAAATAAGTGAAACGCCTTTGTATATCTTAATTTAAAGGATTTAAAATCAAATCCTTGTATTTCCTTGTGCTTATTAATCGCAAAGCCAAACAAAGTTTTTAAGTAATGGTTATTAAAAAAGATAAACAAAGGCATTTCATTTAAAAAGGTAAAACAAAATACGTGCTTAATTATCAATCAATTAAGACTAATCCCAAAACAAACACCAAATCCTCTGAAGTTTTTTCAGAAAAATCAATTACAGAGTCCATTCGTTTTCGTATTATTGTCTCAAAATAAGTAAATAATGTTTTTTATCTTTTACAAAGACAGATTATTTACAGAAAAACACCTGAAAAGTTGCAGAAAAAAGGTTTCAGACCTATATTTGCCTTGCTTCTCAAAATATATGCAGCAGACGAAAACAACTGAAAGAGCCTAACAATTCTTTTTCAAATAAATACATGTTTATGATCAATAAAGAAGTAAAAACACAGAGCAGGAATTATACGATTCCTTTAATTACCATTACCCTGCTCTTTTTTATGTGGGGATTCATCACCTGTATGAATGATATCCTGATCCCTTATCTGAAACAGCTTTTCAAACTCACCTTCTTTGAATCCATGCTGGTACAGTTCTGCTTTTTCGGAGCTTATTTTATCGGTTCACTGATTTATTTCCTGATCTCTATTTCAAAAGGAGACCCCATTAACAAGGCGGGTTATAAAAAAGGGATTTTGTTCGGGATCTTTCTCGCAGCATTTGGCTGTATTTTATTTTATCCGGCCGCTACATTTTCCTATTATCCTTTATTCCTCGGAGCTTTGTTTATTCTGGGACTTGGTTTTACCGTCCTTCAGATCACAGCCAACGCTTATGTTTCATTGCTCGGCAGCGAAGAATCTGCTTCCAGCCGTCTGAATATGACGCAGGCTTTCAACGCATTCGGAACCACAATTGCCCCTGTTCTTGGAGGACATTTGATCTTTGAATTTTTCTCAGCTCCGGACGGTTCGTTCAGTGCTGTGGCTACAAGAATTCCTTATCTGATCTTTGCAGGAATCCTGTTACTGGTCGCTTTATTGATTTCAAGGGTAAAACTGCCTTCATTCCAGTCTCAGGAAGAAGAAATCGTAAAAGGCTGGGGCGCTCTTGAGTTCAGTCACTTGAAATTCGGAGTTTTTGCCATGTTTTGTTATGTAGGCGGAGAAGTAGCCGTAGGAAGTTTCATTATCAGCTTTTTGGAGCAGCCTCAGATCATGGGTTTTAATGAAATTATCAGTAAAAATTATCTCGCTCTTTACTGGGGCGGTGCTATGATCGGGCGTTTTCTGGGAGCTATTTCTTTAAACCAGTCATTGAGCCAGGCTAAGAAAGCCATTTATATGCTGGGAGCCGCAGCCGCAGTTTTCCTGGTGATTTTCAGCATCGTTGATTTGAGTTTTGCACAGATCAGCTTTTTCCTGGTATTCATTGTGCTTAATTTCGCCGCTTTCTTTGTGGGCAAAGCAGCTCCGGCAAGAACATTATCTATTTTTGCGGCCATCAACGTCGTTCTTCTGATTTCAGCCATGGTAAATCACGGTGAACTGGCAATGTACAGCATTTTAGGAATCGGGATCTTCAATTCAATCATGTTCTCCAATATTTATACATTAGCTATTTCAGGCTTGGGTAAATATACAAGTCAGGGATCTTCATTGGTGGTCATGGCCATCCTGGGAGGTGCCATTGTTCCGATTTTCCAGGGATTTCTGGCGGATCAGTTTGGCGTGCAGCATTCATTCATCATTCCGGTATTCTGTTATCTCGTGATCCTGATTTTTGGAGCGTACTGCACAAAATATTTAGGCCATGTGGAAACTACGGAAGCGAAATCCGGACACTAGATTTTTTTATTATCGCAAAGTCAGACAAAGAATTACAGGCAGTAACTTGCTTTTAAGATATACAAAGCCGCTAACGCTTATTTTAAGTAATACAAGGTTTTGGTTAATACAATCAAGTGGGATGTTTTTAAAACGTCTCACTTTTATTTTTACCTATTCGAAATGTAACTTTTATTTACAAACAGACACTCATCAGATAATCAATATGTTTACGATTATGAAAATCCAATTACAGCTCGAATATCTTGCTTTTATAGTGCTGGGAATTTTTGCCTTTGCACAGACAGGTATTTCCTGGTGGTGGTTTGCCGGACTCTTTTTTGCTCCGGATCTTTCCATGCTTGGATATTTGATCAATACTAAAACCGGGGCATTTTTCTACAATCTGTTCCATCATCTCGGACTGGCCATTGTGCTCTACCTTGCCGGAACTGCCCTTTCTCTTCCCTATCTTCAGATGGCTGGAGCCATTATGTTTGCCCACTCATCTTTTGACAGGCTCTTGGGCTATGGACTGAAGTATCCGGACAGCTTCCAGAACACCCACTTGGGAAAGATCGGAAAAAAAGCACTTAATCTTTAGTATTTTTGAAACATTAAGAGCAATGAAGAAGGTAAGGAAAATTAAGAAAAAATCAAGTGATTTTTTTAAGCTGTGCTTCTTAAAGTGAAACTCTCCTTCATATTCTTAAAAACTTCATCCATCTTAATGGTTCAATCAAGATTTTTGCATCTTTTATGGTTAATATCTGACAAAAAAAAGCAGCTTCTTTCGAAACTGCTTTATCTTGAAAATCTTTGTAGATTATTTTCTTAAACCTAGTTCAGCGATGATCGCTCTGTATCTTGCGATATCCTTATTTTTAAGGTAATCTAGTAAACTTTTTCTTTTACCTACTAATTTTACCAAAGATCTTTCCGTAGCGAAATCGTGACGGTTAGCCTTTAAGTGTTGAGATAAATGGTTGATTCTGTAAGTGAAAAGTGCAACTTGTCCTTCAGCACTTCCAGTGTCTGTTGCAGATTTCCCGTGTTTTGAGAAAATTTCCTGCTTTTTTTCTGTTGTTAAGTACATTCCAATATTGTTTAATGATTATTATGTAACGGGTGCAAAATTACAACTATTTTTTAATTCTACAAAACATTATTGATTTCATGTATCAAATTTGATAGAAAAAAATGTTAAAAATTTCTTAATAAAATGTATGTCATCCAATGAAAAGGCAGTAATTTTGCATACGAATTACAAATGAGAAAAATTATATTCTTTACAGCAGTCAGTACTTTTTTATTAGTCGGTCTTGCTTCAGTAAAAGCACAGAAAAATGCCGACCATAAAATAAAAAAGATCCTATACTTCAATCCCGAGGTAGAACCGGATATTGAGGAAATTAAAGAACCTACCAACCTCGCTTTTTTCAGTGCGGTTTCAGATAATTTCAGCGGAAGAAAAAATAAAATGCTCAGAGCTGAAGTACAAATTCCTTTCGACAGCGTAGAAAAACAAACGATCACCGATTACTGCGTCAACAATGATGCAGATTTTGCCATTGTTCCCAAAGTAAGATATTTCAAAGTAGGCATCGGAAAATATGTGTTCTCCAATCAGGTTGTCATCAGCATGAAACTCTTTGATGCAGGCGGAAATCTGGTAACGGAAACAGATTATGACACCTACCGTAAAAATATGCGCCTTTTAGGTTCTACCGAAAATTCCATTAAAATAGGAACAGACGGAGCGATCAAAGGGATCTTAAAAAAACTCAGAAAACTTAAATCCGGGGCTGAAGCAGAGCTTTAGTGGTCAATTGTGAATTTTGCTTCGCAAGGCAATTGTCAATTATTGCAGCAGATGAAATTCACTCATTGACGATTTACAATTCTTTTGTGTGAATGGTCAATTTTGCTTCGCAAGTCAATAGTGAATCGATGCTGCTCCAAAATTCACCATTGACGATTCACAATTCACAATCTATTCAGCTTCCTTTTACAAACATATTCTCCTGGTAATAATTTTTCAATAAAATTTTAAAAACCTCCAAACATCCTGATTATTAGTTAAATATTTTCATCACATAGTGAATAATGTAATATTTTTTTACTATTTTAGTTGTACAAATTAAAACTTATACAATATGAAAAATTTAAAGAAGCTCAACAGAGAGCAGCAAAAACAAATTAATGGAGGCGCTATTAACAGATGCAATAATACCAACAGACCTTGTTCTATAGGATGGTGCTGCAGCGGAGTATGCTCACCTTATGCATGTATTGATCCTGAACTTTAAGTATTAGATCTTTTATCTTAATGATTAAATCTATTGATATGAACAATCTAAAGAAATTAAACAGAGAACAGCAAAGCCAGATCAATGGCGGGGCTATCGCAAAATGCAGTTTAACCAGACCCTGCACCGTTGGATGGTGTTGTGATGGAGTATGTAGCCCACACGCATGTATTGAATTCTAAGAGTCTTATCTTTTACTGAACTAAAAAATATTTATCATGAAAAATTTAAAGAAACTCAACAGAGAACAGCAAAGAAAAATCAACGGAGGAGCTTTTGAAAAATGCAGCGCAACCAGACCATGTTTTATTGGTTTCTGCTGCTGGGGCGTGTGTATGGAATATGACTGTATTGAAGAATAAATCAGTTTTTCCCTTAATACCAAATCCATGAAAAATATAAAAAAACTCACCAGAAAAGAACAGCAGACGATCAACGGCAGCGGACCGGGCAAAAAATGCCAGGTTCATACGCAGTGTGGATTCGGTGAATGCTGTGAAGGAGGAATGTGTATGCCTTCCCCTTACCCATTGTGCGGACCTATTCTTGAATAATATAGGTATTATGAATTAAAATTTAATTTTTGAACATCCGCTCCGGCGGGTGTTTTTTTGTTTAATAAGGTCAGGAAGTTTGAAGCCTGAAGAGGGAAGCTATTGAAGCCCAAAGGCAGAAATACACCGCGCTTTTTATTAGTTTTTTTAATCCGCTTCAGGAAATTTAAAGGCAAATGTTTAATATCGTTGTCTCATAGTAACTTCCAGCCTCTGCCTTCCAGCTTCCTGCCTTTTAATCTTAACTTCATATCCTGAACTCAGGTTTAAAAATAAGTCTGATCAGATATTTTAAACTTTAATTAATCCTTAATTTTCCCGCTTTCCTTTATAGTCTTAAATTTTTGAATTATTTTTGCATATCCTAAAATTTCACGTTTTGAATTCCAGAGACGAACTTATCTTTAATCCTGCCGACATTGCCGAAACTCTTAGCAACCTTCCTGCTGACGAGAGGCTTCTGGCGTTTTTGAAGGTTCCGAAGGAGTACAAAGCGGAAGTTTTCTCCCACCTCGACCCTGACTTCCAGGAGGATACCATCAGAAGTATCGGAAGTGAAGAGGTTTCTGAAATCCTGAACGGAATGACACCGGATGACAGAACGGCTCTTTTTGAGGACTTCCCGGATGAGCTGATCAAATATTCCATCAATCATCTGAACCCTCAGGAAAGAAGAATTGCCCTGAAGCTTTTGGGCTACAATTCCGATTCTATTGCCCGTCTGATGACGCCTTATTACATCCAGATCCGTAAGGAATGGACGGTAAAACGATGTCTGCAGCAGATTAAAAAGGTCGGTAAAAGAGTGGAAACCATGAACCACCTGTATGTGGTGGATGAAAGGAACCGCCTGATTGATGATATTGCTTTGGGAAGCCTTCTTTTGGCTGAGGAAGATACTTTGATCTCTGATATGACCGACAATCATTTCGTTGCGATCACCACCGTTACTTCAAAGGAAGATGCGGTAACGTATTTTGAAAAATATGACAGAACAGCCCTTCCCATCATCACGGAAGCTGGTGTTCTTGTAGGTATTGTAACGATTGATGACATCCTCGACCAGATTGAGCAGCAGAATACGGAAGACATCCAGAAATTCGGGGGTCTTGAAGCTTTGGATGATCCCTATACCCAGACTTCCCTGATCGAGATGATCAAAAAAAGAGGAACCTGGCTGATCATTCTTTTCTTCTCAGAAATGCTGACAGCTTCTGCGATGGGTTATTTTGAGGATGAAATTCAAAAGGCAGTGGTACTGGCTTTATTTGTCCCGTTAATTATTTCCAGTGGAGGAAACTCCGGTTCTCAGGCTGCAACGCTTATCATCCGTGCGATGGCGCTTCAGGAAATTGGCCTGAAAGACTGGTGGTATGTGATGAAAAAAGAAATCTTTACCGGGCTGGCACTCGGCGGTATTCTTGGGATTATCGGATTTTTAAGGATTATGGTGTGGCATGAAGCAGGATTCTTCGATTATGGGATGTACTGGCCTTATGTAGGTTTGAGTGTAGGCGTTTCTCTCGTCATGATCGTACTTTGGGGAACACTTTCGGGCTCCATGGTTCCTTTTATTTTGAAGAAATTAAACCTTGACCCCGCTACTTCTTCTGCTCCATTTGTAGCCACTCTGGTAGATGTTACCGGACTTATCATTTATTTTTCCGTTGCGGGACTTTTCCTGACAGGAAAACTTTTGTAATTTAGGCAGACAAAGTCTGAATATGAAAGTTGTTTCTCTTGTACCCTCTATCACAGAGGCATTATTTGACCTGGGTCTTACCGAAAATGAAGTCGTTGGCAGGACAAAATTCTGCATCCATCCCGAAGACAGCATAAAAAACGTCGCGATTATCGGTGGTACAAAAAACATTAATATTGATAAAATAAAAGCTTTACAGCCGGATCTTATTCTGGCCAATAAGGAAGAAAACATCAAAGAACAGGTAGAAGCTCTGATGGACGATTTTAAAGTCCTTGTCACCAACGTAGAGACCATCGAAGACAATTATTACCTGCTAAAAACACTCGGAAACACCTTTAATAAAGAGGAAAGAGCACAGCAGTTCAATCTTAAGATCTATGATATTTTAGAACAGGCAAAGCTCGATTCACCTGTAAAAACCGCTTATCTTATCTGGAAAAATCCTTATATGACCATCGGTTCTGATACTTTCATCCACCGGATATTATCAGAAATAGGTTTTGAAAATATTTTCAAAGACAAAACCCGTTATCCTGAAATTCAAATGGAAGATCTGGCCGATGCAGAGGTGATTATGCTATCTTCCGAACCTTTTCCTTTTAAAGAAAAACATATTGAGGAAATGAAAGCCTTTTATCCTGATAAAAAGATTATGATTGTGGATGGAGAGGCGTTTTCCTGGTATGGAACACACATTGCAAAGTGCGGGGATTATTTTAAAGAATTACTGAGTGAGATTCATGCGATGCAGCGGTGATTCTTTTACCACAAAAGGTGCAAAAGATTTTAAACACTTAAGTTTTTTAAGTTATTTGCTGCATGTAAAGAAGAACACTTAAGTTTTCCGAAAATCAAAGATTTTCGATTTCCAGGATTAACAATCTTCATTGAAGAATATCATCTCCTAACTAATATCGCTTAAACCAACCGATTGGTGGCTGAGGACCTCGAAGCCACCACAACCGCCCGCTTCGAGGCCCTCAGCCACCGGTTCAAATACAAAAAAAGCCCCGACTTTAGATCAGGGCTCCTATTTTATATTTCAAATTGAAATTTCAATTACAAAACTTTGGATACTTCATTACAAAGCCATTCCAGAAGTTCACGGTCTTCAGCTGTAAATGGATCAACCGTATGGGAATCAATATCGATCTGGCCGATATTTTGACCGTCTCTGAAGATCGGAACTACGATTTCAGCCTTTGTGTCAATAGAGCAACTTAAATAATTGCTTTCCTGATGTACATCCGGAACTACGAAGGTCTCATTGGAAACCGCAACCTGCCCGCAGATTCCTTTTCCGTAGGGGATAATCGTGTGATCAGTAGGGGCTCCAACATATGGACCTAATTTCAACTCATCCTTATCTCCGTTCTTAAAGTAGAATCCTGTCCAGTTGAAATAGGAAATTTCCTGGTCCAACAGGTGGCACACCTTCTGAAGTTTTTCTTCTGTATTATGTTTTGGACTTTCAAGAATGGAAGAAAGTCTTTTCTTTAATTCTGACATTTTGTTTTATTTTTTTAAGAGAATTGTTTGAGAGAAAGTTCTTCTTTGTACCCAAACATTCCACGTTCTTTTATCATTTCTGCAACACCTTCAGGAACCTGGTTTTCCCAGCCTTTGATGCAGCAAGCAATTTTTCTTAGTATCTCTCTTGAATAAATTTCCAAAAACTCCGGATTGTGGTTCGTAATATCTACAATACGGTTGTTATGTTTGAAATATTTATAAAGCTCTTTTAAATTTTCTTCTACTTTAAGATTTTCGGAATCCAGTAATTCGTGGGTTTCAGGGTCTTTGTAAGGATAAAGATATACTCTCATTCCGTTTCTGAAGAATTTTCCGAAGGCTTCCAGAATTCCTCCTGAAAGGTCTTTGTAATACTTCTCGTCGAAAACCATCAAAAGGTTATTCACTCCCATGGCCACACCAATATCTCCGGAAGTATAGGAGGCAAAATAATCAATCAGTCTGTAGTATTCCGAGAAGTTTGAAATAATAACGGTATAGCCTAATTTCCCAAGAATATCTACCCTGTCCATAAAGTCTCTTTCATCGATATCTCCGTCTGCCCTAAGGTTTGAAATCGTGATCTCAATCAGAACTTCGGTCTCTTCATGGGTACAGGTCGCATCTTTCTGGAACATCTCAAGACCGTTTTTAAGCATGTCGATATTCACCTTCGTTACAGGTCTGAAACTTCCTCTTACCGCAAATATATTCTTCTTGTACAAAACATCTGCGGGAAGCATATTGCTGCCCTGAGAATTGAAGATCACAGCATCTGTCATGCCATGTTTTACAAGCTGCAGAGACATTAAACGGTTATCAACGTAATCAAAAGCGGGACCGCTGAAATCGATCATATCGATCTCCAGACCGTCTTTTGCAATATCGTCGTATAAGGATTCGATTAAAGTTCTGGGATTGTCGTAGTAGTGGAAAGCTCCGAAGATCAGGTTTACCCCAAGGTTTCCTAAAGTTTCCTGCTGTAAGGTAGCATCATTTTCCTTGAATTTTACGTGAATTACAATTTCGTTGTAATTTTCGTTTTCTTTGGTCTGGAAACGGATTCCTACCCAGCCGTGGCCTTTGAGCGTTTTGTCGAAATTAATGGTCGTTACCGTATTGGCATAAGAGAAAAATTTTCTATTCGGATTATTTTCCCTTGAAATTCTTTCTTCAATCAATGCTACTTCATAGCGGAGCATTTTTCGAAGCCTGTTTTGGGTGACATACCTGTTTTTTGCTTCTTTTCCGTAGATGGCATCACTAAAATCTTTGTCGTAAGCAGACATCGCCTTAGCAATTGTACCGGAAGCCCCTCCTGCTCTAAAAAAGTGACGAACAGTCTCCTGCCCTGCTCCAATTTCTGCGAAAGTACCATAAATAGTAGGATCTAGATTAATTGTTAATGCTTTTTGTTTAGGAGTTAGTTTCTGATACATTAGGACGTAAAATTTTTCGTAAATTTACCAAAATTAAACCAACCTCAAAAGAAAATGAAGTTGAAATTTTTAGGAACCGGTACTTCCCAGGGTGTACCCGTTATAGGCTGTACCTGCGAAGTGTGTACCTCCGAAAATCCCAAAGACAAACGTTTCCGATCCTCCGTAATGATTACTACAGAGGAAAGCCGGAAAATACTGATCGACTGCGGACCGGATTTCAGGGAACAGATGCTTCTGAACCACGAGCACAACGTAGATATTGCCCTTCTTACCCACGAACACAATGACCACGTAATAGGCCTCGATGATATGCGACCGCTGATCTTTAAAAGCGGGAAAGACATGCCCATTTACTGTTACGAAAGAGTGGGTCACGAGATCAAAAAACGTTTCCCTTACGCTTTCACGGATATAAGATATCCCGGCGCTCCGGCTTTTGATCTTCATGAAATTGAGAACAAACCTTTCCATGTATTAGACACGGAAATTACTCCCATTGAAGTTATTCACTATAAAATTACGGTCTTCGGCTATAAATTTAAAAACCTGGCGTATATCACGGATGCCAATTTCATTTCAGATACAGAAAAAGAAAAACTGAAGAATCTGGATGTGCTGATCTTAAACTGCATCAGGAAATTTGATCCGCATCCTGCCCATTTTGTCCTTCCGGACGTCATTGCCCTGTTTAAGGAGCTTCAGCCTAAAAAATTATTTTTAACCCACATCAGCCACCATCTGGGACTGCATGATATTGAAGATAAGGAGCTTCCGGAAGGAATGCATCTGGCCTACGACGGACTGGAAATAGAATTTTAAAATTTTTCCTCCAAAAAGCTTTTGAACATTAAAAAAAGTTTCTATATTTGCACACCAATTTAACACATGCCCAAGTGGCGGAATTGGTAGACGCGCTGGTCTCAAACACCAGTTCTTAGGAGTACCGGTTCGATCCCGGTCTTGGGTACAAAAAACCTCTGAAATCTTTTGATTTTCGGAGGTTTTTATTTTTGTGGGTGGTTAAAAGGATAACCATTTCTTTTACAACAACCCAACCTGGATCTTTTTCGTTTATAAAACTTAAAAAAGCTCCAAAGTACAATGACTCTGGAGCTGAATTTAAATAGGTAACCTTTCAGCTGATCTGCTATTCCTTGATTATTTTAGTGAAGACAGTGTTTCCTTTTAAGAAATAGTTCCCTGATGGATATTCAGTAAGATCAATCGTATTTTTCCCTTTTCTGAATATCATATTTTTAATGAGTTTACCGTTGATGTCATATAAATGAACATTTTCGTCCGCTGAGGATTCCACATTGATCACTCCTGTCGTGGGATTAGGATAAGCCGAAGTTTTTGTTTTTGCTGAAACTTCTCTTGTGGACAGAAAACAACCGGAAATATAGGAATCTCCAATAATATTAAACCCTTTGTTGATCAGTTGGGCTCTGGCCAGCATGGCTTGCGGTGTAGAATAAATAAGTCCTGTTGCATCTATCGTTCCGGACGTTATTGTTGAGTTCGTCCATGTGGGATTATTATTCAGAGCAATGAGAAAATTACTGTAATTCGTACATGATAAGCCGGCATTTTTAAAGCCAAAATAGATTGAATTCCATGTGAAGTTCTGAAGCTTGATATTCCACGAAGAAATATCCTGGTCAAAATGTAAAGCACCCGCAAACATATTAAATCCGGCAAAATAATCAACCTTACTTACATCCCAGTTTCCGATGGGCTGATTGAATGATACTGCATTTTCAAACATATGCTCAAAATCTTTTGCGTTACCTGTATTCCAGTTATTAAGAGGCTGATTAAATGCTGCTGCATTATAGAATGTATAGCGGAAATCAACAGCATTTTCAGTATTCCATGAATTTAATGGCTGGTTGAAAGCTGTGGCATCCGAAAACATGGAAGAGAAATCGGTTCCGGATATCGTGTTCCAGCCAGAAATATCCTGATTGAAAGAAGAGGCAAAAGAAAACATGCTGCTAAAATTTGTTACTTTTCCTGTATACCAGTTTCCAATATTCTGATTAAACAGAGTGGCTCCGCTGAACATACCGCTCATGTCCTTAACATTGTATGGATTCCAGTAAGAAAATGAAGTGTGACCTGTCAAAGATGAACAGTTAAGAAACATTTGTGATAAACTGGTAATCTGGGTCAGATCAGGACCGTCTGCAGCCGTTACGTTAAGATTGGGACAGTTGGCGAATGCGCTGTCGAATTGCTGAAGCCATGTAGTATTTCCCCACTGGCTCACTTCTATGAGCTCCTGATTTCCACCGGGAGGCATAATGCCGGTATTGGCCCTGAACCCATAAAATAGCCCGTTACCGCCGGATGCTTTCACTTCGTAGGTTGCCTGCAGGGGATCTGTATGTAATGATGGTCCGAAATTTATGGTTATAGGATTGTTGCTGTTAGAGGTTACAGAACTCATGAGTCCGTTATGCTCAGGATATCCTACTTCTTCCCAATAAATGGTGTAATCGGTTCCTGTGCCGCCGAAAGTTATGGAATGGTCAATAATACCATTTGCATTGGGTTTCCAGAGCGTAACAAATTCATTCTGCGCGTAGGAAATGAAAAATAAAAAAAGAAAAACGATGGTGAGTTGTTTTTTACACATAATTTAAAAGAGTTATTTTAAGGTTAAAAATTTTAGTAAGACAATTAATTTCCCGGGATTCTTTATCTTATCTCTGATACAAAGGTACTGGCACACAGCGTCATAACTTGTCGCATTATAATTTAATCGCTTATTTTTTTGTTTTTTTTGATGAAAATAACACTATAAAATATGGGTGGCAGCAGACCAGCTGAATGGAAGAAATGGAAAGTAAATTGACCGTTTTTATTTTTTTTGGAATTGAGGAAAAGTGATTGAAAAATATTTACCCACTCCTCTTAAGAAACAATAAGTAACTTCATTTTCCTATTCTATGATTCATGCTTTGATTCGAAGAATGTTTTATTAACCTTAGTGACATCCCCATTTACAGAGTATTACTTTAAAGATTAAATTAATCTAAAAACCACCCTTATTTCCCTTCTCCTTCATTATTTCACTAACTTTATTGTCCTTAATTTTATAAAAAACAACTTATATGAAAAAAATTCATCCTATCAGCACTGATGAACTGCTCAGTTCGCTTGATCATAGGAATAATACACAAATAAAATATTATAGTTTTTTTGAAGAAAAAATAAACAGTATCGCAGACCATGCCATCAGTACTTATTTTTGGATTCTCCTTAACCGATCGGAATGGAAAATTGAAATGGTAAGTGAGAATATTGAACAGTTTACTCCTACTAAAAAAGATGACTGGATTCAAAGCTTCGAAAATCATTTCTACATGGAGCTATATCATCCTGAAGACAGAGAATATTTAAATGCTGCTTTTCAGTTTGCGGAGAAAACACGTTTAAGTTTACCTGATTCCAAAAGAGGGACATTAAAATTTAATTTTTATGGAAGAATGAGGGATCGGAATAATGAATATCGTTTGGTAATGATTAAATCAATAGGCCAATATATTAATGATAAAAATGAAATAGAAGCCTCTTTAGTTGTGATTTATGACATTTCCCATTTTAAGATTCCTAATCTTCCATTATTTTCCGTAATTGACGATAGTAAAGAAACACAGTATTATAAATATATTGAAAGAGAGATTAAAAACATTGAGATTGATGTCCCAAAAATAAGTAAAAGGGAAAAGCAAATCCTGGAACTCATTTGCTCAGGCTATAATACTCCTCAAATTGCACTGAAACTTTCTATTTCGTACTATACAGTGGAAAATCACAAACAAAATCTCCGAAAAAAAACCAATACAAAAACATCATCTGAGCTCGTTGCATTTGTTATGATTCACAACTTAATATAAAAGCGCTCTCGTCATCAGCCGGAAAAAATTTGTAATTGAATTTTTCTCTTCGTTTAAATATAAAAACACCTGCTTGCGTAAACGAAGCAGGTGTTTTTAATCATTACCAATCTGTCCTATTTTACAATATGAGAGGATTCAGCTACATGAAATTTCAACAGTAAAGTTTCAGCCTGGTACAACTCCAAATTATCACCATTGATTACATACTTATTAGTCTTTTGAAGCAGACTCAGGAAATTCTGCTCTGCGTCTGGGTTGGGACAAGCCATTTTTGTGGAACCAATCTTCCCTACTGAAAAAGCCCCGGACGAAGCCTCTGTTGTAATAGTACCAAAATAATTATTGCAGCCTGTATTCCCATTTATTTTTTTGCCTTTAATGTGTAAGGTTGGTATTCTCCTCTGCCCGTCACCTATCAAGCTCCATGCTGTATTATCAAGATCAGGCTGAACTCTTACTTTATTAGAAGTCTTTACATGAGTTGTTGTTTTACAAGATGCCAAAGCAGTAACAACACCAAAAATTAAAAATATTTTTTTCATTTTCTTTTGTTTTATTGTTATAAACTTTAAAAGTCTTCATGGTGATTTCAATTAGATTTTTACCCTAATCTTGTTATAAATATATTAACCTTGCGCTGTGTATTACTCGGTACTCCCTGGATGTCATAACAGAACCATTCAATCCTATATGCTTTCTCCTTAATCATAAGAGTGACCATAGCATTAGTGGCGTAGGTGCTTCCCCAGGACGGCATAGTTCCTGTCGATGAATTAGGGCTACTAGAATTACCAAATGGAAACCATTGCCCAGACGCTGGTATAGAAAGGTAGCCATGGCTATAAGAAGCGTTATTATAGCCCATTGTATAACTGATAGTTATGGAATTTGCCGTAGTGTTGTAAAATTTAGGATGATAGGCATAAGTGCCAGTGTAGGAATTAATATCTATCATCAATCCATCTAAAATTGGAAGAGGTTTTACTAATGGCTGATTACTCAAATCCTGGTTGCTTGAACCATTTAAATGGAAGATTTCTGTATAATAGATCGTTTCTCCCGGTAAAATAGATCCTCCATTACTTTCACCTTTTATAGGTTTCCATATAGAATTAGGTGCATCATAATAATAAAAACCTGTAGCTTTAACATTAATGGTTTTGAGACTGTTCCCAATTCCTTCAGTTACAAATATCAGGGTTCCATTTTGATCAGCCCCATATGCATTATCTTTTTTACCAAGGTCTGGGGCTGTGTATCTGGGAATCAAAATTCCATCCGGATTATTAACATTCGTTCCTCCTACAATATCAAGAGTAGATTTTGGATTCGAATGATTTATCCCTATTTGTGCCTGAAATCCGCCCCATATCAGCATGGGGATTAAAAGTAACTTATTGTTTTTCATCACTTGTGATTTTTATATTTGTATTATGTGTTTTTTAAATTAGGTCTTGGCAATCAATTTAAGCGTTGAGCAGTAAAGTAAAAATAGTAGTTGACAGTATCTCTTGTCGCATGCCATGTACAATTGTACCACTCTCCATTAGGAAAGGTGATCATGGTATTCACATACTCTGATAGATCTATGCTATCTGTTCCGAAAGTATCATCTCCATCAATTTTATAACTGTAATAAAAACCAGGCCCGGCAATAGTGGTATTAGCTCCATTCATATATCGATCGTTTGTTGAAAGAGAAGAAACACCATATGTAATTGGAGCAGAGGTAACATTACAAAATTTAGGGCTTACATTTCCTGATGATGTAGCTTCCAAAAAATCCATTCTTAACCCGTTAATCACAATAAATTTTGCCTGATCAGTAACATTGGAAAGCTCATAGGCAGACCGTCTATCGGTAGTAGTCGTATTGCTTACTGCTCTCCCGGTCATTATATTTCTTGTTCCTCCATTAGCTGTAAAAATATTAATTGGCACAACCGCCCTAAACGATTTAATGGCACCTACCGGAATAGTATTATCATTAGAGACCGTAGTCTGTTGAAAAATATCCCATAAAGGAGTTGTTGTCCCATTATTTGAATTTTTAACGACCATTACCGATTGTCCCGATTTAATAATAATAGTATTGGCGATGGAAACGGGACCAGTTTGAAGCAGCTGTGTACCCTTCCCTTTGATAGTGACATCAAAAGAAGACGTATTCTTAATATGATATACTCTACCATAAAACGAATTTTTCACTACATCTGCTACAACAGCATCAGGAAGAGTAATGGTAACACCAGATGAGGCTCCTACTACATTTACAAATTGATCAGCAATGGTTAAGTCAGCATCCACTGCTACCGACTTATAGCTCCCTGCATATGATCCATTTACAGCCAGCGTACTATTAGGATACTGTGTGCCAATCCCAACCTGCGAATATGAAATTGAGGAAATAAGAAGAATTCCTAATCTAATCATTTTTTTCATTGTGTTTTTGTATTTAATTATTCAGCAAATTTACTGAGTTTAAACACTCGAAAAAATAATAGATTTCCCTCATTTTTCAATAATTTTATTCCAATCAACAGCCATTTTTGCTTGGTATTGAAATTTAAAACTTGGGTAAAATTTCCTGTTTTCAGACAAACAAAAATCATTAAATTTTGTTGTTAAACATTGTCAAAAAGGGCAAATTTTCAGCACATCAGATCATCAATACTATAAAAAAACCTCTGAAAATCAAAAGATTTCAGAGGTTTTTATTTTTCACTTATTATTCCCTTAAAAACTCAGAGCCTCCAGCTCATTCCTCCCCTTAAAACCAAGAAATTCCTCCAGCGTATACTCCGGACACGCGCCTTCCTGCGAGGTAATGAAAGCTCCCAATGATACAGCCTGAGCCATAATTTCATGAGCGGAAGATTCTTTTTGTAACCTTTTGGATAAAAATCCGGCTAAAAATGAATCGCCACTGCCAACAGTGTCTTTAACCTCAACGGGAATGGTCGGATACAGATAAAAATGGTCTTCATGAGCATACAGAGCGCCTTTACTTCCTTTTGAAACGATGATCTCGCGGATGTTAAATTTATCCTGCAGGAATCTGATGCTGTCTTTTTCATCCTTGTATTCCTTCTTTAAAAAGTCAAGGACCATGCGGAGTTCCGCTTTATTGAATTTGGCCAGCTGGGTTTTGTGCAGCAGTTCATTAATAATTCTGATATCATAATACGGTTCCCTTAAATTGATGTCAAAAACATTGTACGAGCTTATTTCAAGCAGTTGAAACAACGTATTTTTCGACTTCTCATTCCGTGCAGCCAGTGTTCCGAAGATCAAAGCATCAGCTGTACTGAGTACCTTTTGATTTTCCTGGGTAGTTTCAATAAAATCCCAGGCTACATTTTCTACAATTTCATAATGGGCATCATTGTTTTCGTCCACAGACGCAATTACTGTGCTTGTAGGATACTCCTCAGTGATCTGAATATGATCTGTAGAGATCTGCCAGTTTTTAATTTTATTCAGCAATTCACGGCCAAGATCGTCATCCCCAACGCTGCTGATCATCTCTACATCAAGACCCATTTTAAAAAGATGATACGCGACATTAAACGGCGCGCCCCCAATCCTTCTCTGCTCTCCAGGAAATATATCCCAAAGGACTTCCCCAAAGCAGACTGCTTTATATTTTTTATCTTCCATGATCCGTTAAATTATATGTTCAAATAGATAGGTATTGTTTTATCATACCAGTAAATTACTAAAAATTCTATAGGTTTAAATAAGACAGAAAAACTTCTGCCCGGTTTTTATTTTTAAAATGAATACGCCTGAACGGAGAACTGAAGAAACGCATTGTTATTAACCGGATTCCACATCGCCCATATTCCGACAGGGATTTTGTAGCCTTCAATGGTAAAGCTTTTCGAAAGAATAAGACTTATTTCATTGAACCCTGCGTCTTTTGCAAAGAAGTTGTTCTTTTCTCCGTTGCTGTTATTCAGGGCAAAACTGTAGCCTAACCTTCCCCGAACTTCAAGGCTTTCTTTTTTATACACAGGATATTCTCCCGAAACAAAAGTGGAATATTTATTTTCCGTATTGATGCTGTTCCTGTCCCTTCCGAAAACCACTGTATTCCAGCTGAGAATCAGCGGAAACTGCTCACTCATGGTGTAATAGGACCTGAAATCCCAGAAACGTCCGGTTTCACGGGCAGAATAATTAAAATATTCCTTATTATTATACGTTGCACCCGGAGAGAAATTATAAATATCCCACAATTCAAGGACCAGATGTTTGTTCTTATACCCGATGTAGTGGTTAAATTCCTTATAAGAACCATCGAAATTACCACCCGCCCAGAAACCTCCGTAGAAATTTTTAAAATCCAGATGTACATCTCCCGTGTAGATGAACCCTGCAGACACTTCAAGCCCTCTCCAAAGATGACTGTTTCTAAGCTGCAGGGCAGAATGCAGCTCCTGTGCGCCCACCGATACACTCCCAATGATCAGCGAGAAAAAGATGAATAGATTATATTTAAGCATATTGTGTTTTTTAATGGAAATATGATCAGGTTAAAAGGTCTTTCTCGCGGATACGGGATCCGAACAGTGCATAAGCCAGCATTAATAATTCACAGATTACGGTAAGGGACCACGTCCATCGCCATGATCCGAGAATATCCGCCAAACCTCCCTGCACAAGGGTAAAAACAGCACCGCCAAATACCGCAGAGATAAAAATTCCGGACGCTTTGGAAGTATATTTATTCAAACCTTTTATAGACAGGGAATAAATGCAGCTCCACATGGAAGAATGCAGAAGCCCGATGGCCACCAGGAACCATAAATTCTGAGTGATCATTGAAACCAGGGCAAGTATCGTTGCTAAAACCGTAGTTACTGCCAGCTGTGTTCTCGCGGAAATACTGCTCAAAAAACTGGACACCGCACGGCCTACCAGGAATCCTCCCCAGTACAGTGTGGATAATAAAGCATGAATTCCCAGATCCATTCCTCCGATGATAATATCAGTCTTCCCAAAGAAAGTGATCGGATGTCCGGAATCCATCAGTTCAAAAGCATACAGATTGATATTCGCACCGATCGCCACTTCTGTTCCTACATAAAAGAAAATAGCAATAACCCCGAGTACAAAATGCCTGAAAGACCAGATGCTTCTTTCCAGTTTTTCGCCTGCTACAGCACGTGTATGGGCTATGTCGGGAAGATGAAGCCTTTTGGTGATCACAATAATAATCAGGATGCACAGGATAAGGATCGAAAGTGGCAGCAACAGCTGTCTGATCTCAATATTTTCAATAGAAATCCCGCTGAACATCACAACCGTAACAAAAAACGGCGCAGAAGTCGTTCCGATGGAATTGATCGCTGTTAAAATATTTAAACGCTGTACAGGCTGGGTTCCTTTTAATTCATAAGAGGCCGCATAAGGATTCACAACTACCTGAATGACCGCTGCCGCAGTTCCCATTAAATAAGATCCGATCACAAAAATCACAAAACCAAAAGGGATCACCGCATCTTTGATATTGAATTTCAGATCCGGATACTTATACCCGAACCACGATGAGCACAGATACATAAACAGTCCGGAGATCATAAAGAACAGCCCGCGGAGGATCGTGTTTTTGTACCCGAAAGCGTTGACCCATTTACTGCCCAAAGTTCCGTTCAGCAGATACCCCAGAAAAAAGAAAAAGGAGATCAGCGTGGTGAACGTATTTTTAAGCCCTCCGGCCTGGCTGAGAAAGGTAAATTTCAAAGGAGCCTGAAGCTGTTCGTTCACGGTGGTCAGAAAGCCCACAATGAAGTAGATGAATGTTATAATAACAAACGGCAGGATCGGGTTACTGGCCTTTGATCCTGAAGGCTGGATATCAGAGTTTATAATCATGGTGCGTTATTTTATAATTGATTTTAAAACCGGACCGGCGCCCTGGTTCTTAATTTTTTCTGCAAAATCCCTGTACAGTTCCACAAATTTTACAGAACCTTTTACATCCGCTCCCTTAAAAGCAGACAGATCTAAAAACGCAGCAGGATCTTCAGCATCAATCAGCTTCTGATCTTCTGCAGTCAGCCACGGTTCAGCGGTTTCATAAGACTGTCCGCGGTCATCGGTTTTGTATTTGAGATAATGTTTGTAGGAAGCCATCAGAAACGTCACACGGGTGACATCCATGCCGGCTTTGATCATCGTAATCAGATTGGGAATGATATACACCGGAAATTTTGAAATTCCGTCGAAACACAGTCTGCTTACCTGGTCACTTACGCTGTGATTCGCAAACCTTTCGATCAGTGTTTTTTTATATTCTTCAAGATCGGTATTGGCGGGAGCGGGGACAAGAGGCGTAATATCCGTATCCATAAAATTACGCACGAATTTCACGACATTCTGATCTTCCATGGCTTCGTCTACCCTTCTGTAACCCATCAGAAAAGATGGATAAGACAATAATGTATGGGATGCGTTGAGCAGGCTCAGTTTCATATTTTCAAAAGCGGTGACATCATCGGTAAATTCCACCCCGGCTCTTTCCCAGGCGGGCCTTCCTGCTGCAAAATGGTCCTCGATCACCCATTGGGCAAAATCTTCACAGTAAACAGGAGCCAGATCTGTCATTCCGCTTTTACGGTTCAGTCTTTCCACATCTTCCGGAGATACGGCAGGCGTAATGCGGTCTACCATACTGTTGGGAAAGGTAACATGATCTTTTACCCATACGGCCAGGTCTTTATCCTGAGCTTCG
The DNA here is from genome assembly GCF_016745235.1 of Chryseobacterium endalhagicum. GTDB lineage: Bacteria > Bacteroidota > Bacteroidia > Flavobacteriales > Weeksellaceae > Chryseobacterium > Chryseobacterium endalhagicum. The sequence goes on from NZ_JAELVM010000003.1 coordinate 780,720, forward strand.
ATGAATGTGGTAAAGGCTCTTTTGGCTGTATTTCCGTTGTGCTGAAGGTTGTCACACGAAAGAATCGTTATTCCTTCCCCGTTTTTTGCTTTTCTCCGGCGAAGCCCTTCCGCTACAAATCCAAAGACTGTAGAAGGAATTCCTGTGTTTTTTAAATCCTGCTGAATTTTTTCATCCTTTGTCATAAATTCACCGGTTTCCTTATCCAGATTGTAGCCGCCTTCAGTAATCGTCAGAGTGATTATTCTGATGGAAGGATCAGCGATTTTGTTGATCACGGCTTCCGGATCTTCAATGCCCCAGATCAGTTCCCGCAGCGATCCTATCTGATGTACCTCATCGGTTCCGTTTCTTCCGCATACGGTAAGGGAATATTCAAGATTCTGAGCTCTTAAATTGCGCACTATCTTTTCGTCGGATGGTAACAGGCAGACTCCGCAGATCCCCCATTGTCTCTGATCTTCAGACTCCAACAGGATATTGGTATAAAACTGCTGATGCGCGCGGTGGAAATTTCCCACGCCGATGTGCAGAATTCCAGAAGTTATTTTTTTGGCATCATAATGATAAGAAATGGTATTCATAGGTAAAGGATTATTAATATATTAGTCAATGTGTTAAAACTATATTAACAATCAGTTCATCATGAGTTTTTTTTGAAAAATATTCATTGGGAACGTTCCCGAAACTCAGGGAACGTTCCCAATTGGTTATTTTTTTATTATTTTTATCAAAAAACAGAGTCCGATGAAGCGAATTACCATAAAAGATCTGTCTAAATTTTTGTCATTATCTACCTCTACCATCTCCCGGGCGCTGCTTAATGATAAAAATGTAAACTTGGAAACCAGAAAACGGGTACTGGATGCTGCGGACCAATTGGGCTATAAACCTAACCTTACGGCTTTGAATTTAAAATCCGGGCAGTCCAAAACAATAGGGATCGTGGTTCCGGAGATGATCACTCCGTTTTCCGCGAAGGTTCTGGAAGGAATTCAGAATGCACTTTATCCGCTGGGTTACAGGCTGGTCATTACCCAGTCTGATGAAAATCCGGTGATTGAAAGAAAGAATCTGCAGCTTCTGGAAGACTTTAATGTGGATGGAATCATTATCAATTTATGCCATGAAACGTATAATAACGATCTGTACCAACAGATTATGGATCAGGGAACTCCGTTGGTATTTTTTGACAGAATTCCTGGTAAATCTCTTGATGTTTCCAAAGTGATCGTGGACGACTCCATCAATTCATCCTTAATGGTTGAATATCTCATTAAAACCGGAAGAAAAAGAATTGCCCACATCATGGGACCGCAAACCATCCGCAATGCTGTGGAAAGAGCCAATGGCTACAAACGTATCATGACCAAATACAATATTTTTGATGAAAACCTGATTATTTCTACGGAAGGAATGAGCTTCGGACATGGAAAAGAAGCCGTACAGCAATTGCTGGAAAGAGAAGTGAAATTTGACAGTATTTTTGCATTCAGCGATACTTTAGCGATCGGAGCCATGAATTTTCTCCTTGAAAACAATATTAAAATTCCCGGTGACGTTGCTGTAGCGAGTTTTTCAGGAACTGAACTTTCCAGTATTGTGTATCCTCAGCTGACCAGTGTTCAGCAGCCTTTAAAAAGCATGGGCGAGGCCGCAGCCGGATTAATGCTGGAGAAGATTAAAGACAGTTCAGCACCCAACAGAACTGTTTTAATGGATGCAGAGCTGGTGTATAGGGCTTCTACATTGTAAAACATTTCTATTTAATGATCTGGCTACATAAAATATATAAGCCCTGAAATTAGACTTTCAGGGCTTTTTTATTGAAAATACCGGCTTATCCTCTCTACCATTTGATTCTCGGCAGTACTTTTTTGATCTCTTTCCCGATATTGTTTCCCGCTTTTCCCAGTTCGTTACCTACATTTGTGAGAATCTTTACGGCTTCATGATTTTTGCCCGGACCGTATTGAATGTCATGTACGGTAGTATTCCATGTTCTGACAATGTCATTGGTAGGACCAAACTGGTTCTGTAACTCTGAACCTATTTTATTTAAACCTTTAACAATATCATTATTTTTACCAAAGCATCCTGAGTCTCCACCTACCCCATCGGTAAAACATTTATCAAGCTCTCTTGCCATCAACTGGCCGCCTGCACAGCCTGCAAAAACGTAAGGCTGACCTCCGGAAGTTACGGCACACTGCACAACGATCTGGGCTTCGGTATTCAAATTAAGCTTGCCTGCTCCATAACATACCGCTGTATTCATAAAGCTTACCTGCCCATACTGCCCCTGCTGCTGTACACAGGAAAGAAGCCTCTGAAGTTCGGGATCAGAAGATTCTCCGGCTAAGCATAAGGGATATTTGCTGTAATCGTTTCCATACTGTTTGTAACATTTCAATAAGGAAGCAGAGATCCGCTTCTCATTCGTACCTCCCATGGTTCCTACCAGGCATAAGGCCTGCTCCTCAGGAGTTGAAGCATTTTTAACACAGTTATAAATTTCATTTTCTTTCTTTCCGGCCATGTTCGCAACCATACAATCTCCGAATTTCTGTCTGTCCAATGCACCGTTAAAACCTATTGACTGATCGTAGCAGCCTTTAGCAGTCTGTCCATTTGTTATCATCAGATCACCATATGGATTATTAGTATCTACAATCTGGCTGGGTAATGGCTGAAAACCAGTTGCTGTCTGAATTCCAACATTTTGACTGTATACCGGTGGAATATATTGTATCATCGGGTTCGGGGGGATCTGAATATCTGCAAAACCTATGATTCTGCTTCCCAACATATAATCAAGCTCAATAACATTTTTGTTATAATCCAGAAAAAAGGCTTTCTGGTACGGATTGGCAGCAGGCAGCCTCAGATACATTATTCCTGAAGGGTCCCGGGAAGCTATTCCTTTGTTCATGGGATTTCCATCCTGAATCATCATTCCATCACTGTACAGAACAAAGGACTGCCCATGTGCCTGGTCATAAATCCTGCCTACCAGAACCGGAGGCTGTGAATAAAGATCTGTAAACAGAGCAAGTAAGAACAAGCTCACAAAAATCTTTAAGCTTTTTAAATGTAATGCTTTCATGGTATTTTGTTTTTATTAGCAGTTATTGATTATTAAAATTCAACTTCATCTGAAGATTAGAACCTCCAGTAGCTCGCAGTTTCATGGTTTTCATCATAAGTTTTTACCCTTATTATTTCTATAGTAAAACTGGTCATAAAAACAAAACAAATCAATTACCCTTTTGGGTACTATTTCTCCGTACATCATTATAGGATAAAAAAAATCCTATCCTCAGACATTTTCTAAGGATAGGATTCACACCTAAAAATAAAATCACTTTTCAGACAATAAACAGGCCTGCGATAGCCTGAGCTTCGCTTCCTGTTAGAATTTCATCATAAGCCGCAGATCCTGCCGCTGCTCCAAAAGCGGCCCCGGCATTGAATCCTGCCTGATCTACATTACCTTCTCCCGCATACACAGGATTCGTGGCAGCAGGCATATTTCCTCCGTCAGCAAGTTCTATCCAGCCTTTATTGGCTCTCATCCTTCTTACCTGTGAAGCGTGTCTGGCTTCCACAGAATGGATCTGAAGGGCAGCCTGCAGTACCGCTTTATTGGACATCACATTTCCAGCCTGACCTTTGTAGGCCCGTACTCCGGTGTCTTCAAAAGCCTGAGCCAGAACCAGAAACTGGTTATAATCCGTGAAAGGCGTAAAACTTCCTCCGACAGTAAAATCAAAGACCGGTTTTGCTCCCGGTGTTTCTCCTAAAGAGGTCAGGGTACTTTTCAGGAACCCAACATGGGCTGATTCATGTTTTGAGATCTGCATGAAAACAGCCCGGTCGGAATTGGGTATTAATCCGGCAGCCGCCAGACCTAGTGCGTAGTATTCATTTTCCAGATATTCCAGAACCAGTGCCAGTTGTAAAGCATCTGTCAAAGCATTTTTAAAGAAGCTTACGGAAGCGGTTGTATCTAAAGTTTCCGCTTTGGCCGGAGTGGCCATCAATGCTCCCAATCCAAGTGGAACGGAGGCTGCTGCTGCTTTTTTACCAAATGTTGACATATTGGTGATCGTTTCTAATCTTGTAGCTTCTGTGGTAAAAAATTTATCGTTAGAAAGCTTATCTAGTAATTTAAGAATGTTCATAATGGTAGATTTTGAAAATGAATAATTAGCTGATTCCTCTTTCTTTCCATGTGAAAGGAGTTTTTATAAACCCTCCTGCCGCCATCACAATATCTTTAGGCTCTTTGGCAAGGTCCAGTCCGTTTGCGTCAATCACATCATCTCCGGAAAAATCCGTAGATCCCGGATTAATAAGATTCCTGATCGCGGAAGCATGTCTCGCCTCTACAGAAACGATCTTTCCTGCAATAACCAAATACGCAGGGTTGGTAATATATTTACCGGCACCGTTGTATGCAGCCACCCCTGTATCTTCCAGTGCTTTTGCCGTGGCCAGAACAGAATTTCTGTCGTTGAAATTCACATTGGTGTACTGGAACTGAAGCGTTGGCAGAACTTTCTGGGTCACCCCGCTAATGGCCGCTTTAAAAAAGTCCCTGTGAATAACTTCATGATGGTAAAGATCTGTGAACAGTTCTTTTTCAACACTTGAAATTCCGGAGTAGAAATTATTCACCACTTTAGTATAAAAGTCAGCTTCAAGCTGTTCCAGCGCGTAGGCGTAATTCAGCACACCTACATCTCCGGTGCCGAGGTCAAAAATCTGACCGTCATCCATCATTCCATAATCATTATCATCATCACAGCCAATGAGCGTAAGTCCTGCCATAGCAAGCCCTATACCGCCCAGTTTCAAAAAATTTCTTCTGCTTGTATCCAGAGTCACTCCCTGGTTAGAAACATTAATCGTTTTTTTCATAATATTAGGTTTTAAGTGTTATATCATTTTCAGAAGAGAAAAAAACAGCATAATAAATTATGCTGTCTAAAAACTAAAACATTACGGCATCAACACCGTGTCTATCACGTGGATCACCCCGTTTGACTGATTCACATCAGCTATGGTCACCTTAGCACTCTTTCCTTTTGCATCCTGTACATAGAGATCTTTTCCTTTGGTCCAGAAAGTCAGTCCCTCCCCTTCTACCGTTTTCATCAAGCTCTTTCCGTTTCCTGCTTTTACAGCAGCCCAGATGTCTTTAGCGCTGTATTTTCCTTCAAGAACATGGTAGGTAAGGATTTTGGTAAGCATTTCTTTATTTTCAGGCTTTACCAGAGTTTCAACTGTTCCCTTCGGAAGTTTTGCAAAAGCTGCATCTGTAGGAGCCAGTACGGTGAAAGGCCCTGCTCCCTGAAGTGTTTCTACCAGGCCTGCAGCTTTTACCGCAGCTACCAAAGTCTTATGATCTTTGGAATTAACTGCATTTTCAATAATATTTTTAGATGGATACATGGCTGCACCGCCTACCATCACTGTTTTTTCTTTCATCGTCTGTGCAGTTACCTTTCCACTGAAAGCGAATGATAAAGCGGTCATTGCCAGTACTGCGATTTTTGATCTTGTGTTCATTGTTTTGATTTTTTGAATTAATATGTATTTGAATTGTGTTCTTAGTATCATCTACGAGGTTGGTTTTGATTTAGATTTAAAAAAGTTTGATTTTTATTAAATATTTTAAAATCTGGCTCCTTTATTTCCAGAACCGGAACCAGGAAAATCAAAAACCGAAAACATCTTTATATTTTTTATTTTCATATTTGATCATTCTAAAGGATTCCTTAAAATCATTTACGATATAAAAGATTTTTCGGATGTTCTTTGTTATATGTTTTATTTTATTACATTTGGAATGAAAAATTACAAGCTATTAAAACAACCTATTCGGAAGAAGAGCTTATCGTTTTACTGAAAGAAAAAAACGAAACCGGCTTTCATTATTTATATGATCACTATGCAGGTGCCCTGTATGGGGTGATTCTCCGAATTGTACAGTCAAAAGAATATACGGAAGAAATCATTCAGGATGTTTTTGTTAAAATCTGGAATGCCGCTCATCAGTATGATTCATCAAAAGGAAGATTTTATACCTGGATGATTAATATTGCGAGAAATACCGCAATTGATTATTTAAAATCAAAAGCTTTTCAGAACGAACTTAAAAACCAGCCACTTCCGGATTTCGTATATAACTCTACAGAACTTTCAACGACTAATAATTCGTCCGATTTTATTGGATTTAATAATGTGCTTGAAGGTCTGGAAACAGATAAACAGGAACTTATTAACCTGGCTTATTACCAGGGATATACTCAGAACGAGATATCGGAAAAGCTGAAGATACCCCTTGGAACGGTGAAAACCAAAATGCGGAACGCACTGATGAAATTAAAGGACTTGTTAAAAGATTATCAATAAATTGAACACTAAAGAATACATATCATCCGGAATTATAGAATCTTATATTCTAGGTTTTGCTTCTCCCGAGGAAGCAGGGATTTTGGAGTGTGTGATGAAAAACAATGCCGAAGTGAAGGCGGCTTTTGAAGAAGCCCAAAAAACTTTGGAAGATCTGGCAACCAGCCAGGCTGTAGCACCTCCATCCGACTTAAAATCTAAGATCTGGAATAAGATCCAGCAGGAACAGACTGCGGAAGAAGTGCAGCCTGCGGTTATTCAGGATATTCCAGCTGTAAGGCCTCAACAGGACATTAAGCCTCAGCATAAAAGCAGCTGGAAGACATATGCTGTTGCCGCTTCTGTATTATTCTTAATCAGTGCGGCCGGGAATCTTTTCTGGATGAATAACCAGTCTAAAGCCAAGGAGGAAATTGCCAAGATGCAGACCGAGAAAAAAAATCAGGACCTCGCGATGCAAAAAATGAATCAGAAAATGAGCATGGTTTCCAATCCTGATATGCAGATGGTTATGCTGAAAGGTGTAGAAAAGCATACGGATTCCAAAGCCATGGTTTTCTGGGATAAAAAAACAAAAGAGGTGTACCTCAATGCTGAACATCTCCCGAAAGCACCGGAAGGAATGCAGTACCAGCTGTGGGCTATTGCCGACGGGAAACCTGTAAGCGCCGGAATGTATACCGAAGAAAAAGACAGCAAAACAGCCCTTGCCCAGATTCCAAATGCGCAGGCATTCGCTATAACCCTTGAAAAGCAGGGAGGCAGCGCAGTTCCTACCATGGAGAATATGTACGTGATGGGCGAAATTTAAGACCTATTTTACTTCCTTTTCAATTTCAACTAAAAACTTGTCAGCCTGAATCGTGATCTATATTCATGCATAAACCATATTGGAGTTTATTCATCAATGTACGGAGATCCGGCTTTGTCAGGAATCATCTGTATGCTGTTCTATGAGGCCTGAAAGGTATAACCCATTGAAAATAAATGCTTTTTTGTAGTAGTATTCATTTTGAATCCCTTACATTTAATACAGAAATAGAGCTTAAAAAAACACAATATTTATATTTCTACTATCCCCGTCATGGGGATTTTAATGAAAATTATTTCAGATAGCGATATTCAATGTCTTGATTTATAGTTAAAGAACATTTAAATTGAAACAGTTTACATGTTTATTGGCCTCTTGTTAATAGCAGGAGGTTTTATTTAAATTCACTTTCAAAAAATCGGATGGTAATTTTTAGCACATACAGGGTTAATTATCCTGTCTTCGGTCTATTTTCAGCTCTCTTTCCACTTCATTTACATTCGGCAAAGGGAAATCATAGCTTTCTGCAATGTACTTCAGCACTTCTTCTTCCGTTTTATCATTGATTTTTCTGATGAAAAGATGATTGGTGGTTTTCAGAAAAAGAATGAGTTCCTCCGCCGTCTGCTTCTTTCCGAATATGGATTTTTCAATGACAGCTCTTTTGTCATCATTCACAATGAGGTCATTGAACGAGGTATTCATCAGTACGGTCTGAAAAAATGATTCTGCCGGCAGAAATGTATGGAGATAGTAATCCTCAAAATTCATCACTCTTTTGTTATTGGCGAGAAAAGCGCAGGTATCCCTGGTGAAAATCACCCATTTTCCGCCTATGTAAGGGGTCACTCCTTTCATAAACTCTCTTTTGTACATAAGGGATGAGATCTTATAAGACAGTTCCGTGAAATGATTCTGTATCCTCTGCAGCGTATCCGGACGGTAAAACTTCTGGTCATAATAGAAAAGATAATTACGCCCATTGTTCGCCGTAAGGAATTTCCTGATGATATTCTGTGATTTTAAAGGATAGTCTTCACCACTCAGATTAACGAAATAATCCCATTCCTGACTTACATTAAGCAGAAATTCCATGGCATCAAGTTCCACCTGAATCATACTGAATCCGCCCGAAACAATGTTGATGCTCTCCAGAATATAGACGTTGGGAAACTTTACGAGGTACATCTGAATCTCATCGGTAATCTCCTCCTTCGCCTTACGGTCGATATGAATCAGGTAAAACTGATCTCTCGTGTAAATCTTCTGAAACATAGACTTGAATACTTCCGGCTTGTGATGAACCATAATGAAATAGGCAATTCTCACATGCTGGTCTGAGTGGGATTCCAGAGCTTGAGGCTGGGGGCTGGGTGAAGGAACGGAAATCTGCATAGGTACGGATTTAAAATTATCCGCTGGCTGCAAACAATTCAGTTAACGTGCGAAATCTACGAATAAATTTTTGATAATCAATTATTTAAACCTGTTATTATTCAATTTCTTTATTGTAGATTTGCAAAGCATTTATAAAAACAGGCCTCTGCCTTCTGCTATTCTGTAAGTTTAAAATCCTCATTTTTCTTTTCAGTTTTGCTTTTTCAGCTGCCCGGTTAAAATTTATTTTTTTAAATAATTTTTAATACTGCCTGCTTGGTTTTCAGGTTTAAAAAAGCAGTTATAAAGCTCAGGACAGTATGGCTCTTCAAAAAGACCCTGGCTTGAGAATGAACGATATTGCACTCCTCAGTATATATATTCCATTGAATGTATGATCAGGTTAATGCAAAGTAAAACAATAATTAAAGATAATGCCTATCCTGATTGAGAATCATTATACTTAATACAAGACAACAATTCAGATCTTAACGGATCTGGCCACTCAGAACCGGATATCCGGTAGAATATGATGAGTTTTAAAAATTTAAATTTAATAAATCCTATTGTCCGTGCCGTTACAGAAGCCGGATATTCCAAACCTACAGAAATACAGTATATGGCTGTTCCCCATATTTTAGCGGGAAGGGATGTTATAGGACATGCTCATCCCGGAACAGGAAAAACGGCAGCATTTGCAATGCCTATTCTTCAACTTTTAAAAAGAAATACACCAGATCATAAAGAAATACGGACTTTGATATTAGCTCCAACCAAGGAACTCGTCCTGCAGCTGGAAGAAAATTTTAAAATCTACAGTAAATATCTGCCATTATCACAATTCGCTATTTTTGGAGGGGTATTGTCGGGAAGCCAGCTGGCTGCTCTCAGAAAAAGAGTGGATATCTTAATCGCAACTCCGGAAAGATTATTAAACCTGGTAAGCCAGAGATCTATTGACCTTTCCAAAATTGAAATCCTGGTACTGGATGAAGCTGACAAAATGCTGAATATAGGATGTGCGGATGATATAAAAAAGATCTTAAAACTAACCTCAGCAAAAAAACAGACGCTGTTCTTTTCATCCACCATGCCCTCGGCAGTCCGTAAATTCGGGGAAAGTATCCTGAAAAATCCTGTGGAAATTGCGGCAGATCCCGTACCGTCTCCCAATATAGACCATTAATCAATCTGCTTAGTTCGTTAATCTCCACATTAAATCATACAATAACAAAAAACCGGCTTTATGTAAGCCCACAAAATAAATAATACAATAATTTTTTAATACCCATTACAATGCAAGAAGGCACCGTAAAATTTTTCAATGAAGCAAAAGGCTTCGGATTTATATCTCCAGCAGACGGAGGTAAAGATATTTTTGTACACTCTTCAGGATTAGACACAAGATCTATCCGTGAAAACGATAAAGTAGTTTTCGAAGTACAAAAAAGCGACAAAGGTTTAAATGCAGTTAACGTAAAGTTAGCATAGTTTGAATATAACGTTTAAACGAGTATTGATTGAGAAGTAATACTATTTCTTATTTGATGCCCGTTAAAACCTCTTACTTGATGTGAGAGGTTTTTTTATTCACCCTGAATTCGGAATAAAAGTTAAGACTAAAAGGCCGGAAGCCGGAAGACAGACGCTGAAAGTTACTACCAGACAATAACAGTAAACAGCTGCTTTTAAATTTGTTGATGCGGATTAAAAAATTAATTAAAACAGTGGTGTATTTCTATCTTTGAACTTCAATAACTTCCCTCTCCCAGCCTCTGACTTCCCGACCACCCTACCATATCTGAAGGTTTCAGTTAAAAGAATCCCTGAATTCCAGCGGGGAAACAGACACGCGGTTTTTGAACAAACGATGAAAAGACTGCGGATGCTCAAAACCAAGCTGATAAGCGATCTCGGAAACCGACATTGATGTTGTGGACAGTAATTCTTTGGCTTTTTCTATCAGCCTGTTCTGAATATGCTGCTGCGTAGTCTGCCCTGTATGAATTCTAAGCATATCACTCAGGTAATTGGGACTAATGTCAAGCTCACCCGCTATGTATTGAACAGATGGAATTCCCTTGAGGATCAATTGATCATTATTGAAATAATCATCAAGTACCTGTTCAAGCTTACTTAAAATGTCCGTATTTACTTTTTTTCTGGTGAGGAACTGGCGGTTGTAGAAACGGTTGCAGTATCTCAGCAGAAGATCAATACTGGATATTAAAAGATCGTGGGTAAAAGCGTCCATATTGTTTTCTGTTTCCTGCCTGATATTCTCCATAATATCTGTAACAGATTTTTCCTCTCTTTCGGAAAGATGAAGAGCCTCGCTGCTGGAATAGGAAAAATAACCATACTTCCTGATCCCGCCGGCTAATGAATAGCCATGTAGAAAATCCGGATGCACAGCCAAAACACTTCCCCTTACCTCATCCAGCAATATATCTTCAAACTGGAGTACCTGCTGCGGCGCTGTGAAATACATGATCCCGTCATTGAAATCATAATACTGCTGCCCATATCTGAATTTTCCCGCACAGTCTTTTTTAAGAGCTATAAGATAGAAGTCAGTAGTTACCGCATTCTTCAGACTGGCCGCATCTGCTGAAATTTCAGTAAAATCAAAAACGCTAATCAGGGGATTTGAAGGCTTTTTCAGCTGAAGGTATTGATGCAGAGCATGGATTGAAGCTATTTTTTCCGGTGCTTTCATGAGTTTTAATTAATTAAGTAAGCAGATCAGAGGTTGAAGAGAGAAGTTATTGAATGCATACAGAACAGTTATAGTCCTGTTCATAACTTCCACGCCTAAAATTATTACTTTTTTCGCTGCTGTTCTTCCTTAATCTGCTCTATTCCCTGCTTGTATGAAGTAACTTTAAAATCAGGGAAACGTTTTCTGAATTTTGAGTCATCGAAAATATTATCATAGCCGTATCTTGGAAGCAGTTCCTGAAGTTCTTTTGCCTGCTTATTCAAAAACGCGCCTATTTTAAATATAAATTTTGGAATGACGGAATATTTTAACTCCTGTCCGTAAACCTGTGATGCCTGCTCTATAAACTGTCTGTAAGTAAGCTTATGTTCATCCACCGGCAGATGCCACGTCTGTCCATAGGCATCCGGGGTATTTCCGATCAATGCAGTTGCCCTGCTGGCATCCGGTGTCCAGATCAGGCTTCTTTTTGTATCATCTTTTAAAGGAACTTTCAGTTTTTTACGAGCGCTTATATTATTAAAAATCAAGGTATTCGTAATACTTTGTGTTTTACCGGGGCCATAGAATTCAGGAGCCCGGCAAATAACCGCATTGAGTGCTCCGGCTTTCATTTCTTTCAGAATCATATCTGCCATATTCTGCCTTACCTTCCCTTTTCTTCCTACAGGCTTAAAAGGAGTCTGCTCCGTAAGAATGCGGCCATCCTGAGGGTACATATAGGTATTATCAAAAAACACAAGTTTTGTTCCGTTGATTTTACAGGCATCGATTACATTTCTAAGAATAATTTCGAACTGCTTTTCCCATAATTCCGTATTCATGGGCATCCCAAGGGTAAAATAAGCAATTTTACTCCCTTTTACCGCTTCAATAGCCTGTTCCCGGTCTGAAAGATCTGCTGAAAACACCGTATCCGTATCATTCACTTTCGCCGCATTTCTGCTAACAATCCTAATATCGGATGTATAATTCCGCTTAAGTTCTCTGGCTAATTCTTCCCCGATCTGTCCATTGGCGCCCAATATTGTCTGCATAATTTTCTTTTTTTAAATTTAACGGAACAAAGCTCCGAAATCATCACAATTAAGAAGTATCCTAATGTACGGAAGTTGTAACAGTATCTCTGTTCAAATGTAAAATTTAAATTTAATTTTTCCCTTCAAAACATGATATCCTCCCTAAAAATATCCTAAAGTTTACGTTCTGTTCCTTAAAAAACAGCTATATCCGCTATATTTGCCCGAATAAAAATAATTCCACAATTATTATCAATGAATTTACTATACGTTAACTGGGATGTAAGTCCCGAAATTTTCAATATCTCCGGATTTCCACTAAAATATTACGGACTTTTATTTCTTGCCGGACTAGTTTTGTGCTACACGATCCTAAAATCAATTTATAAAAAAGAAAATCTGAGCGAGAAGGCTCACGAAGCTCTTTTCTCCTATGCTTTTATAGGAATTTTAGTGGGGGCAAGATTAGGACACTGCCTGTTCTATGATTTTGATTATTACTCCCAGCACCCTGTTGAAATATTCCTTCCGATACAGAAAGGAGCAGACGGTGCTTACCACTTTTCAGGCTATGCAGGTCTGGCCAGTCACGGAGGCGGGATCGGGCTTATCATTATGCTTTTGATTTATGCCAGAAAATTTTCCATCAAATTTATGACTGTTCTGGATGTTATCGCGATTGCAACACCTCTGGCCGGAGCTTTTATCAGGTTGGGAAATCTGATGAATTCTGAAATCATAGGTACGCCTTCTGATGCACCATGGGCTTTTGTGTTCACACAGGTGGACCAGATTCCGAGACATCCTGCACAGCTGTATGAGGCTGTTTCTTATTTTCTGATCTTCCTTATTGTGTACATGATGTATAGAAAAGACAGCTTTAAAGTAGGAAAAGGATTTTATTTCGGAATCACGACTCTATTGATTTTTATCGTCCGGTTCTTTGTAGAATTTATCAAAGTAGATCAGGTGGATTTTGAACAGGGAATGAGCCTGAATATGGGCCAGATTTTAAGTATCCCGTTTCTGTTTATCGGACTTTTCTTTATTATTAAAAGTATCCGTGATAAAAGGGAAATGAAGGTTTCTTAATCAAAAAATATACGTTTAAAAAAATCTCCGGAAGCCTTTGGCTTCCGGAGATTTTTTTGTTATCATCAATAAAAAATTGGCTTAAAGTTATTAAGCCAATCCGCATTCTTCAGTCAGAATACTAAACATTCACATTTATTTTAATTACAGTAACCGGTTATTTTTCTTTAAAATTGCTTAAAACAAGAGAACAACAGAAGAAAAAGCTATCAAATAAAGGTTTGGGTCTATGAAGGATTTAGAGGTTTGGGATACGGGGTACGAGGTACGGAGGTTCGGGATATGAAATATGGGTTATCTTGCGACCTTAACCTTAACCTTAACCTTAACCTTAACCTTAACCTTAACCTTAACCTTAACCTTAACCTTAACCTTAACATTAACCTTAACCTTAACATTAACTTTAACTTTAACTTTAACTTTAACTTTAACCTAAAACTCTATAAAAGGCTTATAAGTCCTTCCAATCGGAAGCTTCTTCCCATTCACCTGGATCATGCTGGCAGAACGGACTTCAATTTTAGATCTGGAAATAATGTAAGATTTATGGATCCTGACAAACATTTTCGGGTCCAGGCTTTCTTCTATCCTGCTGATAGGCATTTTTACCGTAATGGTTCCCGCTTTGGTGTGAATGTGGATATACTCCCGTAAACTTTCAATGAAAAAAATATCGTGAAGAACAATTTTTATTTGTTTTTTTCCACTGCTGATAAAAATATGGTCACGGTCTGCCGCTTCCAGTAAAGCCTCTTCCGCATTCATAAGATACTTGAATTTTTCAACCGCTTTCGTGAACCTTTCATAGGGAATGGGTTTCATCAGATAGTCTACAATATCCAGCTCATAGCCTTCCACAGCATATTGATGATAGGCCGTAGTAACAATAACCAAAGGCGGATTTTTCAGTTTTTTAAGGAATTCAAAGCCTTTTATCACCGGAAGATGCAGATCCAGAAACATGAGATCGATATCCTGCCTGTTCAGGATACTTCCGGCATACACCGCATCTGAACATTTTTCTACCAGATGCAGTTCTTCATCCTTTGACACGAAGTTTTCAAGGATTTCTGCAGCTATCGGTTCGTCTTCTACGATAATGCAGTTGTATTTTTTAGAAACGGGATGAGTCATTCAGGTCAATAATTAAGGTTACAATATAGCGGTCGCTGGTACTTTCAACGGTAAGAATATGCTTTGGGTAAAGCAGTTCAAGCTGTCTTCGGATATTCTTCAGGCCTATTTTTGTAGAATTTCCGTGGGGTTTTTCTTCTTTTGAATTTTCGATATGGTAATGGAGAATGCCGCTTTTCAGCTGAATATCAATATGAATAAAACTCTGTCCCAAAGTCTCAGAAACACCATGTTTAAAAGCATTTTCAACAAACTGGATCAGAATAAGCGGTGAAATTTCCTGGGAAGGATGATCAATATCTTCATTAAAACGGATCACCAGATCATGGTGGCGGATCTGCTGGATCTGCAGGAAATCCCTGATATTTTCCACATCTTTATCTATCGAAATATATCTTTCCGCAGCCTCATAAATATTATACCGCATCACTTTGGAAAGCTGCAGGATGACATCAGGCGTTTCATCGGCTTTTTTAAGCGCCATTCCATAGATATTATTAAGGGTATTAAAGAGAAAATGAGGATTGATCTGGGCTTTTAACATCGTCAGCTCCTGATCCAGCTTTTCTGCTTTTAATTGCGAGAACTGTTCCTTCAAAACATTTTTCTGCCGGGTAATTTCCACGCCGAAAATCAAGCCTGCCAGGAAAATAAGATCCATAAAGGAATTGAAAACCACCAGCCCGTTGATAAACCCAGAAGGTTCTTTTCCATCCAGTGTTTCCACAACTCCATAGATGTGGGGATAAATAATATAATGGGTAAAAAAACGGTGCGCCAGAACGGCTGCAACAATAATAAAGCAATAGAAAATGGAGTTCAGAAATTTCCTGATTCCGCTTTTTTCATAAACATACAGCAGTGCATACGCCATCGGCATTTTGATCAAAAGATAGCCGAATTCCAGAAGCACTGTATTCTGAAGCCTTGTCTGCCATTCTGCATCGGGAAACTGATACCTTGACCAGTAAAAATCCAGATAAACCTCCAGAATATAGTACAGGATCCAAAAGAGCAGATGCACATATAATTTTGATTTTCTGTCTGGTTTCAAAGGTGATGGGATTTACTATGCAAAATACTATATTTCGGCATGAGATAAAAATATAAAACATACAACCCCAACTAAGCGTCTACGAACTCCGGTTTTCTTTGTATTGGTAAAGGTATTTTGTAAATATAAGCTGTAAGAAACAACAGATGAGCAAAACATTAAATTCAATTCCATTGGTCCCGCCACCTACTACGTACCAGCCGTTTTGCCAGTGTACTAAATAAATTCCTAGCATGAGGATCAAAATATGAGCCACAGAAACCGCTTTAACATACCGGTCCGACCAGATCAGAAAAACAGAAAAAAGATGAATCAGCTTCACGGTCCAGGCCAGATAGATCCCGAACGGGCTGAAACCGATGGTATCCAGATAAAGACGCCCAAAATCATTGACATCTCCGCTGAAAATAGAGACTACACTGTGCATCAGTAAAATAACCGACAATGCTGAACGGAGATAGAAATTCTGTTTCATGAATCTAAGTTAAAAAATCATGGAAAAGAATGGGAATTGCGGCTTATGAACGGCTTAAAAGTGTATATGAAGGAGGGAAGTCAGAGGATGGAGGATGGAAGTTACTATCAGCCTGAAGATTTCTGGAAGTCAGCTCATATAACTTTTGTCTTCTAAATTTTAATGGTTAGGAGAAAGGAAGTCAGAAGAGGGAGGATGGAAGTGATTGGCAGACTTACATTTATCATAGCCCGCTTTCACAACCTCCATCTCCCCTCTTCCCTCTTCCAGCCCTGATTATCTCGTCGTATATCCGCCGTTCGCGAAGATCGTCTGTCCGGTGATCCACCATCCTTCGGTTACAAGGAACTCTACTAATGGAGCGATATCTTTAATATCCGTTAATCCACCCAATGCAGACGCAGATTTGTGATAAGCCACGGCATCCTCAGTTTCCTGCCCGTAAAAGAAAGGAGTATCCATAGGACCCGGCGCTACTGCCGTTACAGAAATTCCTCTTCCTCCAAACTCTTTGGAAGCCGCTCTTGTAAAATGTTCTACCGGAGCTTTTGCCCCTGCATAGGTAGAATATAAGCCTGTATATGCAGCCAGCAATGAAGTAACGATCGTACAGATTTTACCGTTGTCATTCAGTTTTTTACCGGCTTCCTGAAGAAAGAAATAAGCTGATTTTGAATTTACATTGAACATGGTATCATATTCTTCTTCCGTGGTTTCGCCGAAAGGTTTTTTAAGCACCATTCCTACGGTATTGATCGCAATATCTATCCCTCCGAATCTGGCTACGGCTTCATCAAAGAATGTTTTAATATTCTCTACTTTGGTAAGATCTCCCTGAAACAGGAATGCTTCTGCTCCAAGCGCCTGAACTTCAGCCAGAGTCTTCTCACTATCTGCTCTTGAGCTTTCACTGTTATAATGAATCGCCAGTTTTGCACCTTTTGCAGCAAAATCCCTGCTCAGCAATCCTCCTAAATTTTTGCCGCCTCCGGCAATTAATACTACTTTTCCTTTGACATCTTGTGTTGACATTATGTGTTGTTTTTAAATGTTACTGAAACAAAGATGGACAAAGACCGCCAATTCATCATGGTGAATCTTTCGGAAACTGTAATGAATTCCGAATTTCCCACACCTATCAGAGCAAAACATTAATTAAAATCTAAGAACAATATTTTTTTTCAGAAACTTTTATAAAATATATCACATTACATACCAGCAGGATACACTCTTCAAACGGCCTGATATTCAATATCCGCACAATAGATCTCCAAAATAAGTGATTTTTAGGCACAGCATTTGCAGCTCCATGAACCGTATTATACACCACTTCATTTTTATAATATATTTTTTTTATAATCCTCAGAATCCTGAGGATTTTTTTATTTTAAACAAGACAAATAATGAAACAAATACTTCCTTTTTCAGAGAACACAAAATACTTTTTTGATAATCAATGATTTAAAATAGGTTTATTCGGTTAATTGTCGTATATTTGTACATTAATTAATAGGCCGATGCCTTTGCCCTCTGTTATAGTTTAGAAAATCATTCTTTTCAGTCCCCGCTTTTTCAGACGCCTCATTTTTTAAAATGACTTCTTTTATTCATAAACAGCCCAGATACAACTTTGGCGTTTGGTTTCACAAAGAAGGACGGACGGACAACCGCAGACTTTACAAGTACACGGCAGATCAGGTAACAAATATTACAATTTAAAATTAAATACTACAATAATTTATGGCAGACTCTTTTTCTAAAAAAGAAAATTTCAAGAAAAAAATTCAAAAGCAAAAAGAAAAAGCGCTGAGACGCGAAGATCGTAAAACGAACAACAACAAAGGATCGGAAGATGTTTTCATGTATGTAGATGAATTCGGAAGACTTACTCCTACACCTCCTGAAGACAGAGAAAGACAGGAAGTAAACATTGATGACATCCAGCTTGGTGCTGCTCCTATTATGGAGGAAGATATCAGAAAGTCAGGAATCATCACTTTCCACAGTGAAAAAGGATACGGATTCATTACGGAAGACAATACCAAAGAAAATATTTTCTTCCACAACAACAGCTGTGCTCATCCTGTAAAAAAGGGGAACAAGGTTTCTTTCGAGAAAGAAAAGTCTCCAAAAGGATTCTCTGCTGTTAATATCCAGTTGATCAAATAACATAACAGATCTGCACGATTGACGCAGATTAGTAAGACAATAAAGAAAGCCGTCCTTTTGGGGCGGCTTTTATCCTTTAAAACATAAAAAATTTAACGCAAGTTTTCTATTTTAATACTGCCTATTTTAAGATGGCAAAAACAGAATCAATTATCATTGATTCGATTAAGCAGATGTGATATTAATTCAATTGAGATTTATTTGAACATTTTTTCCAGCACGGCATACCGGTAATCGAAAATATGCTGTAATTTCTTCCTGACAAAAAGAGCGTGCGCTATTTCACCCAAAAATCCCAGCGGAAGTTCGTAATCTATAGTATCTTTCATCAGGACTCCTTTTTCATTGGGAATAAACTCGTGATGATGGTGCCATAATTTATAAGGTCCTTTGTTCTGAAAGTCAATAAAGCTTTTCTGGAAATCTACTTTAATGATTTCGGTCTGCCATTTCATTTTTATTCCAAACAGCGGTGAAACATAGTAATCGATCAGCATTCCTTCATAAATCTCATCATTTTCCATTGCGGTCAGTACAATGAAATTCATGTCTTTTGGGGTAATCTCGGAAAGGTTACCGGCTCCGGAAAAGAATTTCCAAGCTGTTTCAATCGTACAATTCAGCTGCTGTTCGCGAAAAAGGCGGTGCTTCATGTTTTCTGTGTATATTTTATTGATACATCCACATCAGAACCGGCTTCCGGGTCTTCTGTAGCATTGGGTCTATTTCTCTCATGGCATTATTGGAAACCGTAGGACAGCCCCAGCCTTCCGGGGAGCCTTTTGGAAAAACTTCGTCATCACTCATCTGATCCCAGGAGTGAAATACAATATATCTCTTCAAAGCATTGCTGTTGGTTTCTTCCAAGCCATGCATCAGGTATTTGACATTAATTCCCCATTCGCTGTGGCCTCTTCCTTCCAGTTTATATTTTCCCAAAGATGAAAGATGGCTTCCGTCTTCATTACTGAACTCAGGGCGGTCCTTTGAACCGTCAAAGCTCCATGGGTTGGAACCGCAACCATGACCAACGAGATATTCCCTGATCACTGATTTCTTTTTAAAATCCCAGACAAAAAATCTTTTGACTCCGGAATGGATGCTCATATCGATCAGGATACAGAAATCTGTACTGAATTTTTTTGCAACACAGAATTTCAGGGCTTCTTCAGCTTTAGCTTCGATTTTGGAGAAATCAGGTTCAGTTTTTTGCGGCTCTTTTACAACAGAATTTGTTACCGGAACACGTTTCTCCTTAGGCTCGTAGCTGCAGGAAAACACCAGATGAATAGCCAGAAGAACGGCAATAATCTTCATTAAAACTATTTATAATGTCTGAAAATCCCAAAATCTGATGCTGTCCAAAGAGCGGCTTTCTGTCCGGCAGCCTTCAGCGCATCGTTCGACCAGGTGTTGCAGGTATTGAGGAAACTGTATTTCCCTTTCGCATCATAAAACGCATCATTAACGTCATAAACAGCATCTGTAGGAATCAGGATGAAGTTTCCGTTCTGATCCCTGTCAAATTTATCTTCCACGAATTTTACCAGTTTTTTGTACTGATCTCTGCTGATCATGATCATTTTACAGTCATCCCCTTCTTTCATAGTTTTATAATAAGAACAGTGCATAGCAGAATCACTGAGCCAGAATGCAGCATTGAAAGCCGTGGAAAACTTCAGATCCGCCCAGGTCGGGGTATCAAGATAAAAGCCTTTATCGCCCCAGCCTATTCCTATATAATTATAATCCGTACGCTTTGATTTTGTATTGGAAAACGGAACTTTTGCTCCCCAATCCTGAAGATCATTCTTTACAGGCATCACAATATCGGTATGAACGCCATTGGTATAGATATAAATCGGAATATCTTTCGGCTGCCCGTCATCTTCTGCAGAAACTTCTATCAACGGCAGTACAAGCGCCAGAACAACGTAAAGCGCAACAATTCCTACAATAACTCCCAGCGTTTTCAGGATATAAATCAATACAATTTTCACATTCATGTTTAATAAAATTTAATCTTCAATTTTCTGTAAAAGTATTTGTTTTAATCGAAAAATTGATTAAATTTAGTTACGAAATATTCACAAATATGCGTAAAAATACAAAATCCCAAAAAAGATTTAAAGTAAGAGTAAAAACAGCTCCAAAAAGAGTACAAAAAAAACGTTGATTTTCGGTGGGACTTCCGTCTCCTGAGAGTCAATTTTTCTTTTTAGGAAAAGCTTTTTAAAGATTCTTATACCATTAGATCTTATCCTCCTTAAAGCAGACTGCTTAAGGGATGGCTGGTTATCCTCCTGAGTTTTGGAACCTTAAAATTCCAGATGAGGATTTGTCACCAAAATTTTGGATAAAAAAAGATTGTGAATAGAGAATGGGGCAATTGTCAATGAGTGAATGGTGAATTTTAGAACTGCAGTAATTGACTATTGACTTGCGAAGCAAAATTGACATTTCACACTAAAGATTGTCAATGAGCGAATGGTCAATTGTGAATTTTAAAATTGCCATAAATTGACTATTGACTTGCGAAGCAAAATTGACATTTCACGGTAATGAACACAACCCGCGACTAGCGGTGGCTTCGAGAGCCTCAGCCTCCGGTAGAAATCTCACTTACAAATCTTTATCATTCTTACAAAATTTTGGACTTATTCTTTCCAACTTTAAAATGTTCCAAGCAACTCGTATCCAACAATCCGAGAATATCATTTATAGCTCAAAAACACTTAAACCCTCCTATTCTCAAACCCGCAACCCGCAACTATAAACCGCTATCCGAAGATCGTTCCAGAAACTCTATATTTCGTTTCAGGCCGGCAAATTTGGTTCTCTTCACCGGAGATTTTCTGAATATTTCGGAGAATATTTCCTGGGTAATTTCCTTCCACTCTTCTTTCTTAAAGCTTTTCAGTGATTCGTTGGGTGCAAATTTCGCCTGACGGTTGGGTGCAGAGAACCTGTTCCATGGGCAAACGTCCTGGCAGATATCACATCCGAACATCCAGTCCTCCATTCTTCCTTTAAAATGGTCCGGAATTTCATTTTTCAGCTCTATTGTGGCATAAGAGATACAGCGGCTTCCATCAATGATTTTATCGGAGACAATTGCATCTGTAGGACACGCATCGATACATTTTCTGCAGGTCCCGCAATGATCTGTGGTGGCATGATCAGGAGTCAGTTCCAAATCGCAGATGATTTCTGCCAAAAAGTAAAATGAGCCGTTCTGTTTGGTAATAAGATTGGCATTTTTCCCAACCCAGCCAATGCCTGACTTCCTTGCCCAGCTTCTTTCCATCACAGGCGCAGAATCTACAAAAACCCGGAAGCCAAACTCTCCTATTTCTTCCTGCAGCTCTGAAACCATCTCGCGGAGAATTTCTTTCACTACTTCATGATAATCTTCAGCGTAAGCATATTTGGAAATCTTATAATTTTCCAGGGCAGAAATTTTTTCTTCAGGAAAGTAGTTGTAAGAAAGTGAAATAACAGATTTCGAACCTTCTACAAGGAGCCTTGGATCAAGTCTTTTATCGAAATGATTTTCCATGTATTTCATTTCACCATGGAAGTTATTTTTCAACCAATTTTCAAGATTAGGTGCATCTTCTTCTAAGAAATCCGCTTTCGAGATACCGCAGCTCTGAAATCCAAAACGTTCTGCTTTGGACTTTATTAACTGAGCGTGTTTTCCGGCATTGGAATTGAGAATTTTCACCTTGCAAAATTAAGATTAATTTATATATTTGCGGCGGTTAAAAAAATCATTATTTTAAATAGAGATTTAACACATTTATAAAAAAAACGAAACCATAAATTATGAAAAAAACCGGTCTGCTGATTGCTATTCTGGCTGCAAGTGTTTCTTATGCACAAATTAAATTTGAAAAAGGATACTTCATTAACAACTCGGGTGAAAAAACAGAAGTATTTATTAAAAATTTAGACTGGAGAAATAATCCTGTTGAATTTGAATATAAGTCCGAAGAAAAGGGAGAAATCAAAAAGGAAAGCATCAAAAATATCCAGGAATTCAGCATCGATGGAACCAGCAAATATATAAGAAAAAAGGTGATGATGGACCGGTCTTCTGCCAACCTAAACAGGATGTCTGACGAAAAAGCTCCGGATTTTAAGGAAGAAACTATATTCCTGAAATATATGATAGAGGGAAAAGCATCCCTTTTATACTATAACGGCCGAGATACAAAAAGATTTTTTTACAGCATAAACGGCTCTGAGCCTCAGCAGCTTATTTACAAACCTTATTACGTTACTGAAAACAAGGTTGCCTATAATGAAGAATATAAAAAGCAGATCGCTGAAAATCTGGACTGCGGTATAAACAGTAAGGTTCTTGAAAAAGCAGAATACAAAGAAAAAAACTTAACCAATCTCTTTGTTCTGTATAATCAGTGTTCCGGCGGCGGAGTTTTACAATATGAAGAGGAAAAGGAGAAAAGGGATCTTTTTAATCTGAATATCAGACCCGGAATTAATTTTTCTTCATTTAGTACCACCTATGCAGGTTTCTACTCTACTGATAAAACCAATTTTGCAAATAAAACATCATTCAGAATAGGACTTGAAGCTGAATTTATTTTACCGTTTAATAAAAACAAATGGGCCATTTTCGTGGAACCAACGTATCAGTCATACAAAAGTGAAGCAGAAGAAACTGTTAGTCCGGGCACTCTCTTTGAATACAAAATGAAAAGCAACATAGACTATAAGTCGATAGAAGTTCCTTTTGGTATAAGACATTATTTTTTCCTAAGCAATAACTCAAAGGTTTTTGTGAACGCAGGCTATCTTATAGATTTTAAAATGAGTTCAAGTTTTACTCAGGGGCAACAATCCATTGAAGTGAAACCGGGAGGCAATTTTCTATTTGGAGCCGGATTTAAATACAATGACAGATTCAGTGCTGAAGTTAGAGTCGGAACGGCAAGAAGTCTGACTGGAAACTACCGTTTTCTGAGTTCTGATTACAGAACGGCATCAATAATTCTGGGCTATACCCTTTTCTAAAAATTTTAAGACTTTTTTCAGAAAAAAATTACGTATTTTCGTTCTTATTTTTTAATCTATAAATTGAATACTTATGTCTTTAATAGAAGTTATACAATCAGGAAATTATGAATTGATCGATGTCCGTGAGCCAATGGAGCTTGAAATGGACGGAAATATAGACGGAGCCAAAAATATTCCTCTGGGAGAGGTTGAAGACAGAAAAGAAGAGATTCTAGCTGTTGAAAAGCCTGTGATTTTGTTCTGCAGAAGCGGAAACAGAAGCGGAAAAGCATTGGAATATCTTAACGGACAAGGTTTGAAGGACGGTCATAACGGCGGAGGCTGGGCTGAACTGAAAGCTGTACTGGAAGCAAATCAAGGAACTTTTTAAAGTTCCTTTTTTTATCTTCATTCGTCATGAATCTGAAAGAAAAATTTACAGTTCTTGGTCTCTCCTACACAGAAAACCAGGACCTCATCGATAGTCTTTGGCAGGAAATAGAAATCCGCTATTCAGAGAAAGGCAGGCATTATCACAATCTTTTGCATCTTGAAAACATGTTTCTGGAACTGGAAACTGTGAAAAGTACTATTGCAGATCTCACAGCCATTTCATTTTCTGTGTTTTACCACGATGTGATTTATGATGCCACGTCAAAATCCAATGAAGAGAAAAGCGCATTATTTGCCGCGGAGAGACTTCAAAAACTGAGTTTAGATCAAAATATAATTTCAAAAGTTTCAGAACAGATCTTAGCCACAAAATCTCATCAAAAAGCTGTTGATACGGACACCAATTATCTTCTCGATGCTGATCTTGCCATTCTGGGAAAGGAACTATCCGTTTATATGGAATACACGCGGCAGATCCGGAAGGAATACTCCATTTATCCTAATCTTCTGTACAAACCGGGAAGAAGAAAGGTGCTCAGACATTTTCTTGAGCTTGAAAGCATTTTTAAAACTGAAAAATTCAGGGATCAGTATGAAGTGCAGGCCAGGGAAAATATAGCGGAGGAGCTTAGGATCTTGTAATCAAGAATCAAGAATCAAGAATCAAGATAAAAAAATAAAAAAGGAGATGCAAAAAATTGCATCCCCCATCATGAAAAACATCCATTTCTCAACACCAATAGATCACATTCATTAGATCAAAACCATTTGAAAATCTCTTTACTGATGATTCAAAAATAAAGATCACTACAGTATTTTCATGCGATTTGGATTGTATCTTTTGTGTAAGATCGCAGTATGACAAAGGAGAAAATTTATCCTTAATATCTTTGAGAAAAAATATTTAGAAGCTCAAAAAAATAATTTAAAAATTATCTCAGATATTAATTCTTACTTTTTGATTTCCGTTAAAAAATGCATAATAAAGAAAGACAAATCATACAAAAAAGCACGCAAAAAAAGCTGTAAACCAAAGATTACAGCTTTTTTTGTATAGAAAATTGTACAAATGAATCTTTATGCATTATTTATGTACAAGTAAAATCTTTTTCAAAGTCTTTTCTTCCTTTGTAATCAGATATTTACAGCGATAAACTCTGCTGCTTTACTGAGAACCAGCTCCGGAACTTCTTTATGCGGCGTATGCCCTACTCCGGGAATTATGTACTTTTCTGCGGGTCCGTTTACCTGGGAAACTGTTTTTTCAACCTGATCCAAAGTTCCGTATTCATCAGCTTCTCCCTGGATAAAAAGTAACGGACACTGAATATTTTTAAGCAGATATTCTATATTCCAGCTTCTGTAGTCTTCGCGGGTCCAGGTTTCTGTCCATGCTCTGAAAAGTGTTTCCACTTTATCACCGTGGTACTTTTGGAGACGTTCCGCCAGATTGGTGGTTTTATAGGCTTCCCATGCATCATAAACGCCTTTTAACGTTACATCTTCTACAAATATATGTCCTGCTTCACAGATAACAGCTTTTACTTTCTCAGGATATTTCGCTGCTGTGATCAATGCAATCGTTCCGCCATCACTGTGTCCGAAGAGAATAGCATTGCTGATATTAAGCTTAATCAAAAGGTCATTCAGCAAATCGGCTTCCAATTCCATATAATTGACAGGTCTCTCATGGGTCAGCATCGGCCCGGATTTTCCGTAGCCCAGTCTGTCATACACTAAAATATTACAGCCAGTGAGTTCAGACAATTTTACAGGCAGATCTCTCCAAAGCTGTGTGCAGCCTAAAGAATCGTGCAGAAAAACAAGTACAGGTTTTCCTTCAAATGAGTTATTACAGGTGATATAAAGTTTCTGTTCCCTTACTTCAATTATTCGTTCTTCCATTGATCTTTTCCTCTATTTATAAAACCGGTGCTGTTGCTTCCTTAAACTCTTTGAGTAAATTGTTGAAAACAGTTTCTACAGGTAATATATCATCAATTAAGGCGGAAACCTGCCCTATTTCCAGTTCGCCGTCTTCCATATCTCCTTCAAACATTCCGCGTTTGGCCCTTGCGCGACCCAGAGAAGCAATCAGAGCCTCTTTATTTCTTCCCGACTGGTATATCTCTTCCAGCTCGCCAAAGAACTTATTTTTAACCATTCTTACGGGTGCCAGCTCTTTTAAAGTAAGATGAGTGTCGCCTTCATTAAGTTCGGTAATTTTCTTTTTCCAGTTTTCATGAGCACTTGCTTCAAGAGTGGCTGCAAAACGGGAACCGATCTGTACGCCATCTGCCCCTAGAATCATGGCTGCCTTCATCTGTGAGCCCAATGCAATTCCTCCTGCGGCAATCAGCGGTTTGGAAATATGTTTTTTCACATTCGGGATCAGGCATAAAGTAGTAGTCTCGTCTCTTCCGTTGTGCCCTCCGGCTTCAAAGCCTTCGGCTACGACTGCATCTACTCCGGCTTCTTCACATTTTACAGCAAATTTGGTTGAAGAAACTACATGGGCTACTTTTATTCCTTCTTTCTGAAGGGTTTCCGTATAGGTTTTAGGGTTTCCTGCGGAGGTAAAAACAATCTTCACGCCTTCTTCCAGGATAATCTGGATAATCTCTTCCAAATTGGGATACAGCATGGGAACATTCACGCCAAAAGGCTTATCCGTAGCCAATTTACATTTCTGTATATTCTCCCTTAAGATGTCAGGATACATACTTCCTGCGCCTATCAGACCCAATCCGCCACAGTTGGAAACCGCCGAAGCCAGCTTCCATCCTGAGTGCCATATCATTCCGGCTTGAATAACAGGGTATTGTATATTAAAAAGTTCGGTAATTCTATTTTGGCCAGCCTGAGCTTCCTGAAGCTTTTTAGCTGAATTGAAATCTATAAAATTGCTCATGCGTAAAAATAATAAAAACCTCGGTTTTCAAGAGGTAAAAAATAAATAAAATCACTGGAAGCTGTAAGTTTTGGGATGCGGGTTTTTGAAGGTTGCGAGTTGCTGGTTGCTAGTTGAGCCAATTGCTTCCAATATGTTTTACTTAAAAAGTTTTGGGGTGAGGGTGCGGGTTTCGAGATATCGAGTTATGTGTGGCAATTATGAGTCATTGATTCGAAATTGTTTACTCAAAAAACACTACTATTCTCAAACCCAAAAACCTGCAATCAGCAACTCGCAACTCATAGCCCGAAACTCATAACTCGCAACTTTCTAAAATCAGCAACCCGTACTCCGGAAACCCGAAACCCGCATTACTTTAGATTTATGATCTCAATATAATTTTTTTAGAAAGATGATAAGTATTGAAATAAAAAAACCTTCAGAATTTCTGAAGGTTTTCTATTTATTTTTTGATCGATTCTTTTTTCCAGTTGGCTTTGAAATTACAGGCATCGTAACGTCCGTCTATGGAGATAAAGGTTGTCGGTAGTTTAGAGTTGACAAACTTTTCAATCATTTCATTACGCTTTTTATTAAGCGCCATCTGCTTGATCCTGTTGTAATCCGTTTCCATTGTGATCTGGTGAGCAGGAATCACATCTTCCTGTTTGATGATCTTTACCACTTTTCTTTTATTGTCCTCATCTTCAAAAGGGGCGGTGATATCTCCTTTGTTCAAACCGGCTAATTCATAACTGATCGTTCCTGGAATACTTTCTCTTTCAATTTTATCAGAACCATCTGCTCCTGCAATAATTCCTGCATTGAACTTTGTTCTTTTATCATCTGAAAATTTAAAAGCGGCATCTTTAAATGTCATTTTACCGGCAACAATAAGACCTTTGATACTGTCCAGTTTTGCTTTTGCCGTTTTCATTTCATCATCTGTAGGAGTAGCTTTTAACAGGATATGTCTCGCATCATATACTTTCCCTGATTTTTTGATCAGCTGGATGATATGATATCCGAATTCAGATTCAATAGGTTCTGAGATTTCATTTTCCTGAAGGTTCATGGCAGCCGCTTCAAACGGTTTTACCATCTGTCCTTTAAAAATATTCTTGTACAATCCTCCGTTTGCAGCAGATCCTTCATCTTCAGAATAAATTCTAGCCTGGCTTTCGAAGGTTTCTCCGCCTGCAATATCCTGCTTGATTTTCTTTAATCTTTTGATAAGATCTTCCTTGTGCGCTTCTGTAAGCTTAGGATACATCATGATCTGAGCTAAAGAAATCTCATCTTTCACTTCCGGAAGCTGCGATTTGTACAGGTTATAGAAATCGGTAACCTCATTGGGTGTTACGTCTGCTTTTTCAGTAATACGCTGATATTTTGCCTGCCCGTAGTATTGATCCACGTCTATCTTTTCGATAGCGTTTTTCATTTCAAATGCATTTCTGAATTTATAGGCAGTAAGCATAGTTTTTTCGTCCGGGAACTGGGAAAGTAACTGACGGTATTTCGCATTCGCCTGCTCTTTAATGGCAGCAGAACGGTTTTCAATTAATGTATCTTTTTTGGCTTCGTATACAAGAAGCTTGTTGCTGATCAGGTTTTCAAGGAAGTCACATTTATCAGTCTGTGAAGCTCCCTGTTGTTTGGCATAGTTCATCTGCTCATTCACATCAGATTCCAGAACAATTTCATCCCCGATAACAGCAGCAATACCATCCACTAATTCTCCCGGTTTTAGCTGAGCATTCATGTTTGAAGAGAATATCATCATGAAAATCCCAAGAAGAAAAGTGATTTTTAGTTTATTTGTCATTTTACTATTTTAAACAAGTTGCAAATTTAGAATTCTTAACGAATTACTCTAAATTTTTTATTATAAATATTTCTTAAAAAGACTTATTTATTGCAGTTCAACATCGAATGTTGTTAATTCTTTAAATTGTCTTAATCTGCTGAACACATCAGATTCATTTACTTCTTCAATTCTTTCCGTTCCGAATTTCTCCACGGTGAAAGAAGCCATCGCAGAACCTACGATCAATGCAGACTTCATCGTCTCGAAATCAAACTTACCTTTTTTAGCAAGATAAGCGGCGAAACCTCCTGCAAAAGTATCTCCGGCTCCGGTAGGATCGAAAACATCTTCCAGCGGAAGCGCAGGGATAGCAAATACTTTATTGTCGTGGAAAAGTAAAGCTCCGTGCTCTCCTTTTTTGATGATCACATAGTCAGGACCCATGGTGTGGATCTTTTTAGCTGCTTTTACCAAGGAATATTCTCCGGAAAGCTGTCTGGCTTCTTCATCATTGATGGTGATTACATCGGTTTTAGCAATCATATCCATCAGGATGTCCAAAGCACAGTCCATCCAGAAATTCATCGTATCAAGGATAACCAGTTTAGGACGGTTGTTCATTTTTTCCAGTACGGAAAGCTGAACGCCCGGGTGAAGGTTTCCAAGCAGAAGGATCTCTGCGTCCTGCATAGAGTCAGGAATTTTCGGATCAAAGTTTTCTAAAACATTCACTTCTGTAGCCAAAGTATCTCTGGTATTCAGGTCATTATGGTATCTTCCGGACCAGAAGAACGTTTTTCCTTCTTTTACGATCTCAATTCCTTCAATATTTATATCTCTGTCTGTGAACATATCAAGGTGTTCCTGTGGGAAATCTCCTCCTACAACAGAAACAATACCAGATTTAACGCCCAAAATAGAAGAAGTGATCCCAATATAAGTGGCTGCACCTCCTAAAATTTTATCTGTTTTACCAAACGGCGTTTCGATTGCATCGAATGCAACACTTCCTACAACTAAAAGTTTCATATATTTTTCAATGTATTTTAAAGTCTATTATTTTTTCCATTCAAAAGTGTCCAGCATGTGTTTCATATCGTTTTTGATATAGTTCACCGCCGGGGCCAAAGAATCAGGTTTCGGCCTTGTGTTAAAGTATAAATAAGCAGTCACAAAGTGTTTTGTGCTGTCTGTAATGTAAAATTGAAGATTGGAAGCGCTCTGCCCCTTCAGTTCATAGAAATTTCCGTAGACTTTTTTGTCCGGATATTCAAATGATTTGGTATCTATGGAGCTTGCCTTGATCGTGTGTTCATACACCATCTTTTCTGTTTCTTTGATATGATCTGCAAAATCATTCTGGATAGGGTAATACGTCACGAACAGCTTTGCTTTCATTTTCGGGTAGTTGATATAATACCAGCACGGCTTTTTAGCATCTGTAATCCTTGCAAAATCCGAATATTCAAAAGTATAGGCACAGCTGTTTTCAAATTTCTGATACCTTGGCTCCGGGTACTCAAGACGGAGTTCACCGGAAGGCTTGGGAACGTGGTCTTTCCCACAGGAAATTAAAAGCAGTGACACAAAAATAAAAATGACGTTTTTTATCATTTTGCAAAAGTACAAATTAGATTTTAGATTTTGGGAGACAAATTTCAGTCTTTCAGTGAGTTTTGAATGTAGTTTTCCAAAGGCTTGGGAAAAGATTTGTCATGGGAGGCTTCAAAGTCTGTAATCATGTACTGATTCTGTACTATAAAGCTGTTCCAGACCGCTTCTGAATCCACCTCAACATTTGAAATTTCAATGGTGAGATTCTTGTGGGTAAGCTTATGCGTAATTGTTTTCACATTTTTTATAAAGGGTTCCAGATCAGCAGAAATTGCCGGTGGAAATTCAAATAATTTCTTCCAGATAAAATCGTCTTTTCTCTGCCGGATCAAAAACTGTCCGTTTCTGTGCACAAAATAATACGTCAGAGCCAGGTCTTCCGTTTTTACTTTTTTCGTTTTTACCGGATATTCTGATATTTTTTCCATGGTAAAGGCCAGACAGTCATCATTAACGGGGCATTCACCGCAGAGAGGATTTTTGGGTTTACAGATTTCAGAGCCCAGATCCATCATGGCCTGATTAAAATCGCCCACGTTTTCAGGCATAATCAAGGTTGCAAGCTGTGAAAAATAGGTAAAAGCCCTAGAATTGGAAATATCAAAATCATCGGCAAAAATACGGCTTAAAACACGGTAGAAATTCCCGTCCACAGCAGG
Organism: Chryseobacterium endalhagicum; assembly: GCF_016745235.1. GTDB lineage: Bacteria > Bacteroidota > Bacteroidia > Flavobacteriales > Weeksellaceae > Chryseobacterium > Chryseobacterium endalhagicum. The sequence continues at coordinate 811,384 of NZ_JAELVM010000003.1, forward strand.
CATTCTCCCTCCAAAGCAGATGCTTGAAACTGCAGCTGCGGTGTATTTTCCGATTCCTTTTAATTTTAAAATTTCTTCATACTCAGCAGGAAAACTACCCTGGTAGTCATTCATAATCTGCTGTGAAGCTTTATGAATATTAATAGCTCTTGAATAATATCCAAGCCCTTTCCAATACAGTAAAACTTCATTTTCATCAGCTTCTGCCAATGTTTTTACGTCCGGAAATCTTTTGATAAAGTTATTATAGTGATTCAGCCCCTGACTGATTCTTGTCTGCTGAAAAACAATTTCGCAGATCCAGATTTTATAAGGGTCTTTAGTCTGTCTGAATGGCAGATCTCTTGCATTTTTTCCGTACCAGCTGAGGAGTTTGTTTCCTATGTGTCTGAAGTTATCGTTTTCTATTTTTTCCAAAGGTTCTTCTTCATTATGGATGCTTCGTGAATTTACAGACGTTTAATTCTTCTCTGCAAAGATAAAACTATTTATCCTTTTTCACGGAGTATACAGGCGCTGCTTTCAGCCATTCGTATTTTAGATTTCGTTCTGCGGCAATAAACCTGTAGCCGTCCAGCTTTTTAAGATAGAGATATATCGAATCATTTTTAAGCTTGAGTCTTTGCTGGGAAAGGAACATAAAAGGATAATCTGTCACAGAATCTCTCACTGTTTTCAGAACTTTTCCGGATCTTACTTTATACAGAAAGAATGTTTTGCCTCTTCCTTTTGAACTGTCTGCAAGCTTTACAGCAGAACTTGCGATGACCAGCTCGCTGCCGTCAAAGCATTCTTCTTCATTCATAACATAAGCTTTTCCCTCTTCGCGTTCGCCTTTAAAAAGATCCACCGAATAATGATCCGGTGCCTGGTATTTTTTTTCACATGCTGATAAAATAAAGAGCATGAACAGAGGCAGGAAAAAGACTGAACTTTTTTTGATCACATTAATTTTCATATGAATTGGCAGTAAAAAACCGATGTGAAATGCATCGGTTTTTATTATTAAAAGTTGGTATATTATTATTCCTGAGTATATTGTGCATCCCACTCGTTGCCATCATCTCCTTTGTGTCCGTCCAATTTGATAACGAAACTTTTAGTAGGAAAATAAGGAGTCATACGGATATCAAGCCATACTCTGTCTTTGTTTACTCTGTCCTGCTCGAAACGAACAATTTTGAATTTTTCAATCAATTTATCCGGACCTTTGATATTGTCAAGGAAAGTAACGATCTGTCTTCTCAGATCATCTTCGTTCTTGGCATTCCAGTTTTCGAAAGCTCTTCTGTTCAGGAAGTCAAGTAAAACTTTAGTTACGTAGTCGAATACTCGTACTACAGAATAGGTCTGTAGACCGATGTTATCTCCTGTAAATAATGTTTTGGCAGAGAATGCCATGATCTTTCCATATTCGTTAACCATCGGAACCAGACCCATTTTTTCCAACTGAGAAATTTCACTTTTCTTCAATTCGAATTTTACAGCGTCTACTTCGTTGATGTTACCATGTTTTTTACCTGCTGCTACCTGAGACATCAGCGTTTTGTGGATTTTTCCGGCCAATGAAGTGGAAGGTGGAAGTTCTACATTTTCCTCTTCTCCTACTTCTTCAGCTTTTCCTCTTCCCACAAGCCAGTTACACGTCATGATCACGTTACTTCTGTGAAGCTCTCCACCTGTAAGATTAGCAGAGTGGAATAAATCTACCACGTCATCCGGCTTATCAAGGTTAGCGAAATCGGTAACCATCATTACTTTATTCTCGTTACAGATTTTTGCCCATTTTTCGATGACTTTATTTGACCCTAAATATCCAGGTATAGCCAGGATAGAATAGTTGTCTCTCAGGTCTAAACGGTCATAGTAGTTCTTGAATTCTTCGGAAATAGCATCGATAAATAAAGGATTATCCAGATCTGAAACCTGTTCAAGACTTGCATTCACGATGCTTACGTTATCCACTTTATCCAATTCTGTGTTTTTGTAGAATTGAGCTACAGTTCTGTAGTTAGTTTCCAGCAAACGAACGGAATCCAGTGTATTTTTTAAGTTGGTCTTTAAATTCTGATCGGCTGCCTGTGCTTTGGTTTTGCACGTATCAGCCATTTTATCTGCAGATTCACTTCCTTCCAAAAGACTTACCCAAAGGTTTATTTTCTGAAGAAGTTCTTTTCTTTCATCTGATTTATTATTGTCGTTCAGGAAAATTTCTTTCCTTGCTTTTCTCGTTGGGTTCATATTGGCGATACCGTCTACAACGGATTCAACAAAGCCAAAACCTCCCATTTTATTAAGCTCCGCAAGCGGGTTGCCTTTCGGCTGCCCTGCATGTTGCTGCTGACCCTGCTGTTGGCTTTCTTGTGCCTGTAATTTGCTATCCATGATTTGATTTAGTGTAAATAATTATTTTTCAAGTTCTTGTGCCACATCTTTCAATACTTCGATGAAGGCAGCTCTCGTCTGCTCGTTCTCCAGCATATTACGCAGAATCTTATTGGTTTTCAATTGACGTACGATTTTATTGTACTGCTCCTGTTCCATGCTAAGCTGCTGCAGATAATCTGATTTCTGAGTAAGGTTTTTGGGTGTGAAGTCTGCAAGATTCTGAAAACGGAATTCTTCTTCTACCACGCCTCCATCTTCTGTTTCGTGCTGTACGGCCACAGAAGGCTGGAAATGTCTGAAAACATCATCCACCGTCTTTAATCCTGTAACGATTTCAGGGGTATAAGATTCTTCTGTAGTAAGCTGGCTTACGATCAGAGATTTGTTTTCCTGTATTTCCTGAATAGCTTCATTAGCGTCTACTTTTACCTCGTTTCCGCCAACACCATAATTAAACATTGCCATATTATTATTATTTTGAGATTTCTGATTTTGGTTTGGATCTGTCTTTGAGTAATTTACTGATGAATCAAATAAATTACCAATCCAATGTTTAAATTTAAAAAAAAACTGTAACATACAAAATTTTGTCAAGATTTTTCTTGAAATATTTAAATTAACCCATATTATATATATCGTAAAATCATGACTTTACGATGTCACTAAACTATGAAAAAATAAATAAACTTAAGCAGTCCGGATCAGAAATTAATATTATCCGGCTGGAAGCTGGAAAAGGGAGGCTGGAAGTTAACTATGGTAAGGGTTAAACCTTGCCATGCTCAGGCTACAAAACTGTTTGCAGTGCTGATTTTAGTTTCAACACCCTCCTTTTCCGGTTTCCTGATATCATTAAAAACAAAATATCTTATCCATGACTCCTATTAAAATAAGAATTCCTCCGGTGAGGGGAAAAAATATTCTTTATATTTAAACAAAGTAAACAGAGTCATGAAAGATGTAAAGATCGCGTTTAGAAAACCCATATATCCTGTTTCAGAAGCATTACAGCAGTATCTGGAAAAGCATAACAGAACCACCAAGATTCAGTTTTTATATGAAGACCTGCTCAGGTTCAGCGACAGTGTGAGGATTCTTGATAAGGAGGGCAAAGATACTTTGTGGCTTGGTGTATTGTATTCTGAATATGAATTTAAAGAAATAGAAGCCAATTTAAACAAGATCTACACGCTTCTTCATTCTGATGGAGACGAAGCTACTCTGCCCTATCTGAAAGTAGATACCATCGACTTCTGCACCTTTGGAAACTCCAAACCTTTCCGGATCCGGGTGAGGAATATTCTCAACGACAATCATACCAATTTTTATATTAAACAGGCCGATGCTTCCCGCATCTACGGACTGGAAATTGAAGACCTGCTTTCACCCAACCGGATTAACTTTCTGATTTACAAAAACACCCTGATTGAAGAGCATATCCTGGGAATTCCCGGTGATGTTTTTATTCAGAATCATTTGCACAAGTGTACGGAACTGGAGAAAGCACAGATTTCCAAGGAATTTGTAAAATTCAATGAGCGCTGCCTTATTGGGCTGCTTGGTGATATGCGTTCTTATAATTATGTGATTATTCCTATTCACGATTTCGATCAGGTTATTTACAGAATCCGCCCCATAGATTTTGACCAGCAAAGTTATGAAGGCAATCTGAAAGTTTATCTTCCCCAGTATTTCAAAGAAAACAGCGTGATGGTGAATATGGTCCTGGAAAAACTGAAGCCCAATTCCATAGAACAGTATCGGAAAGAAGTCCGTTCCCAAATTGTAAAAAGAGTGACCAGCAGCAGAAGCAGATTCGATGAACTTATTTCTATTATGAAAAAAGAAGATATTGCCCCGGAAGCCAATGTTACAGAGCTGAAAACAGCTTTGCAGAAACTCACCTACGACGTCAATTTCAAGTATTGCAAAACCATGGGAGATATTATAGAAACGGGAATAAATTTTGTTCTCCGGAATTATAAGAAAGCCTATTAAAAGAAAGCAAACTTGCTCAAAGGTGACGCATTTTTTTGTGACTAAGCATCCAATAGCATTGTTGATGTGATAAGCGTAATTTCAACCAATAGCTTCATCAATGGCACAGCCATCTTCTTTGCTTTCCTCTGATAAAGCGATTTGTTAGATAAGCTTTACGTATAATAATTCTGCATTTTTATATATGCAAAGCTTTTGTTGAATCCCGGGGGTTGTAACAGATGATAAAATGTAAACTTCATTAAGGATTTAACGCAAAGTTTCATTATAATATTGCATATTTTAAGGTGGCAAAGACGGAATCAATTATCATTGATTTGATTAAGCAGACGTATCATCCATTCGCTTCATCAGTAACGAAGTCGAACTCTTTGCATTCCTTTAAATTCAACATCGTCTAAAGTAAATCTTCGTCAAAAAAAATTATAAAATTTACCCTGCAAAGTTTTCATAAATATACGAAAAGGCTGTCCCTTTTGAGACAGCCCCATTTCTTTTCTAACAATTTCCGGTGATTCTACCAGATTTTTATCCTGTCCTGAGGAGCTTTGTACATTTTGTCTCCAGGTTTAATATCGAATGCCCTGCTAAATGCATCCTGATTTACCAGCGGACCGAATGCCCTGAACACTCCCGGAGAGTGCGGGTCTGTCTTCACCTGGTTAATCATATACTGATCCGTTGATTTTGTTCTCCAAACCGTTGCCCAGCTCATAAAGAATCTCTGATCCTGCGTAAATCCGCTGATCTTCCCCGGATTTCCTTTGTCTTTTAAATACATCTGAAGAGCATCATAAGCCACTGCTACGCCACCAAGGTCTCCGATATTTTCACCGCTTGTGAATTTACCGTTCACAAAGCTTCCTTTTACCGGTTCGTAGGCGCTGTACTGGGCGGCTAGCTGGCCTACCTTGGCATCAAAGTTCTTACGGTCTGCATCCGTCCACCAGTTATTAAGATTTCCGTCTCCGTCAAAACGTGATCCGCTGTCATCAAATCCATGAGAGATTTCGTGACCGATTACAGCTCCGATACCTCCGAAATTCACTGCAGCATCTGCTTTAGGGTTATAGAAAGGAGGCTGAAGGATCGCTGCAGGGAAAACAATTTCGTTGTTTGAACCGTTGTAGTAAGCATTTACCGTTTGCGGAGTCATTCCCCATTCTGTTTTGTCTACAGGCTTTCCAACTTTATCAAGGCTTTTCTGATACTGCCATGCAGCTACATTCTGAAGATTGGAATATAAAGTCGCTCCCTGTTTTGGAGATCCAACTTTTAACTTAGTATAATCTTTCCATTTATCCGGATAAGCGATCTTGACTGTAAATTTGGAAAGTTTCTCCTGAGCTTTAACTTTGGTTACCGCAGACATCCAGTCCATATCATTAATATGCTGCTTGAATGATTTTAAAAGGTAATCAATATAAGTTTCCATCTGGGATTTTGCTTCCGGGGTGAAATATTTTTCAACATATAATTTACCGAAAGCCTCACCAAGAACACCATTAACAAGAGTAAGTCCTCTTTTGTCCATCGGACGCTGCTCTTTCTGGCCCTGAAGATATTTGGAATAGAAATCAAATCTGATCTGCTCCAGATTATCATCCAGATTGCTGGCATTTCCGTTGATTAAATGATATTTTAAATAGTCTTTCAGCAGCGGAAGGTTCTTATCCGTGATGAACTGATCCATATTCTGATAATATTTCAGTTCCCCGATAATCACTCTGTCCGTATTCACACCTGCATCCTTCAGGTAATTTGCCAGATTGACATTTTTAACCAGCCCTGAAAGTTCAGTTACGTTTTTGGGATTGTATCTTAAATTGGCATCTCTGTTCTGCTCCAGCGTCAGCAGGTAGTTGGCCAGCTGTTTTTCAAAATCCACGACATTTTGTGCAGCCTGTGCTGAATTTTTATGCCCCAGAACTCCAAATAATTTTCCTACATACGTCTGATATTCCGCTAATGTTTTGGTATTGGCATCATTTACTTTCTGATAGTAATCTCTTCCCAATCCAAGATCCGGGCCGCCAAGATACACTGTATTCATTTTAGAGTTCTTCATATCTGCACCTACTCTCCATCCGTAGAAAGAATTGTCGCCTAATTTCGTAGCTTCAAGGAGATATTTCTGCAGATCATTAAGGTTTTTGATCGCTTCAATTTTGGCTAAATCTCCTTTGACAGGAGCCAGCCCATCAGCATTTCTTTTGTTCACATCCATGAAAGATGCATAAAGGTTCTGGATCTTCTGACCTTCTGAACCTTCAGAATAGGTTTCGGATAAAATGGTGTTCAGAATATCCAGTGAAGCATCATCCACATTCTCTCTCAACGCATTGAAAGAACCCCAGCTTGCTTTATCGGAAGGAATCTGGGTTGTTTTTACCCAATTCCCGTTCACATAGCTAAAAAAATCATCCTGCGGGCGTACATTTTTATCCATATAAGATAAATTGATCCCTTCCTCTTTTACTTCTTCTTTCATAGGCTCTGCAGCAGTTACGGTAGTTTCTGTTTTAGTTTCTGTACCTGCCGTTTTCGCCGTTCCGCATGAGTTTAAAAATACAACGCCGGAAAGAGCAAGTATCCCAATATTTAGCTTTTTCATTAAAAATTATTTAGATTATATCAAATATACAAACTTTGATGATAAGTGATTAATGATAATTGATAAAGAGTTTTCGAGGTGCGAGTTTCGGGGTTTTCGGGTTTTGAGTTTCGGGTTGCGGGTTTTGAAGTTGCGGGTTGCTAGTTTTGGGTTTGAGAGTATTTGGGGTTAGAGAATGGTAACGTTTTTGAGTAAAAAGCAATCTTGAAATCAATAGCTCATAACCCGAAACCCGAAACTCGCAGCCCGTAACTCGTAACTCGAAACTAGCAACTCCAAAACCAGCAACCCGAAACTCGAACCCCTCACCTGCAACCTAACATCTGCCACCTGCCACCTAAAAAAACAAAAACCGCCCATTGCTGAGCGGTTCGTTATTGTTACCGGATGTTACCAGATCTTGATTCTGTCTTCCGGAGTTTTGTATAGTTTGTCTCCTTGTTTTACGTCGAATGCTTTGTAGAAAGCGTCAACGTTGATAAGCGGACCAAAGCTTCTGAAATATCCCGGAGAATGCGGGTCAGTTTTCACCTGGTTGATCATATATTTTTCGCTGGATAAGGTTCTCCAAACGGTTGCCCAGCTCAGGAAGAATCTCTGATCCTGAGAGAATCCACTGATTTTCCCTGGATTTCCTTTATCTTTCAGGTACATCTGAAGCGCATCGTAAGCGATATTTACCCCTCCTAAGTCAGCGATATTTTCACCGTTTGTGAAAGTACCGTTCACGAAAGTTCCTTTTACCGGCTCGTATTTGTCATATTGAGCGGCCAGGGCTTTTGTTGCTTTTTCGAAGTTGGCTTTATCTTCCGGAGTCCACCAGTCTACAAGGTTTCCGTCTGCATCAAACTGCGCTCCTGAATCATCAAATCCGTGGCTCATTTCGTGACCGATAACTGCACCGATTCCTCCGAAATTCACAGCAGCATCAGCTTTAGGATTGAAGAAAGGCGGCTGAAGGATAGCAGCAGGGAATACAATCTCATTATTTACCGGATTGTAGTAAGCATTTACCGTCTGCGGCGTCATACCCCATTCTGTTTTGTCAACAGCTTTCCCGATTTTTGCAAGATCTTTGTTGTATTGCCATTCTGTGATATTCTGAAGGTTACCGTATAGGCTTCCTCCTTTAGCTTCAGAAACAATATCCAGTTTTGAATAATCTTTCCATTTGTCCGGATAAGCTACTTTTACGGTAAACTTGTTCAGTTTGTTCATTGCTTTTTCCTTCGTTGTAGAAGACATCCACGCCAGGTTATTGATGTGAACGGCGAAGCTTTTCTTTAAATAATCAATCAGTTCCACCATCTGAGCTTTAGCTTCAGCCGGGAAATATTTTTCAACGTATAGTTTTCCGAAAGCTTCCCCAAGGGTACCGTTGATCAACTCAAATCCTCTCTTGTTCAATGCTCTCTGCTCCTGCTGGCCTCTTAAATATTTACCATAGAAGGCAAATTTCGTGTTTCCAAGGTTTTCGCTCAGGTAAGAAGCACTTCCGTGGATCATGTGGAATTTCAAATAATCCTTAATCACAGGAAGATTCTGAGCATTCACTAATTTATCGAAATCTTTATAGTACCCGATTTCCCCGATGATCACTTTATCAGCGCTTACTCCAACTTTTTTAAGATAAGCAGGAATATCCACCCCTTTTACCAATGTTGAAAGTTCAGCCATTGTTCTTGGGTTGTACTGAAGCGTATTGTCACGGCTCTGCTCGTTCGTCAGATACGTTTTAGCAATGCTTTTTTCGTAATCAACGATTCCTTTAGCGGCAGCATCAGCATTTTTGTAGCCTAATTCTTTAAGCATAGAAGCTACATACTTCTGATATTCAGCAAGAGCCTCTGTATTTTTTTCGTTTACTTTCTGATAGTAATCTCTTCCTAATCCTAAAGAAGCATTTCCTAAGTAAACGGCATTCATTTTAGAGTCTTTCAGATCTGCATCCACACCCCATCCGTAGAATGTATTTTCTCCGTCTTTGGTCACAGAAATCAGATAATTCTGAAGGTCTGCAAGATTTTTAATGGCATCAATTTTATTCAGGTTTTCCTGGATAGGCTTGATTCCATCAGCGTTTCTTTTCTGCATGTTCATATAAGTAGCATACAGATCCTGGATCTTTTTACCCTCGCTTCCGTCAGCAAATTTATCTTTCAGAAGAGAGTTCAGAATAGTCATTGAGTTGTTGTCTGTATCTTCAGCCAGTTTATTGAAACTTCCCCAAGTTGGCTTATCGGAAGGAATTTTGGCTGTTTTCATCCAGGTTCCGCTTACGTAATTGTAAAAGTCATCCTGTGGACGTACAGAAGTATCCATAAGGCTAATATCCAAGCCTTTATCTGTGCTGTTAACTGCTGTTTTCACGGCTTTAGCCTGTCCGTTCACTGTATTCAGCGAGCAAACTCCTGCCAATAAAAACAAAGAAAGCGTTAGTTTTTTCATTATGATAGCAATTTTTTGTTATATGTCTGTCTTTTTTAGAATTTGTTACGATTCTTTTTAATAAAAATTCAACAGGTCTCAATATGGATTGTATTAAACCTTAATAGTTAAAAATTTATTCTGAAATTAATAATCCCACCAGATCCTGGATGATCTTCTGTGAAACAAAATTCATGAAATCAAGCCGGTCTAAATGAGGCATGTACAACTTTGAGGTAACTTCCCTGTCTTTGATCCTGATGGTATAGAAAACGGTTCCCACTTCTTTTCCGTCCTCTCCTTTTCCCGGACCTGCCACGCCTGTTGTGGAAAGGGAAATATCGGTGTCAAACAGTTTCTGGCAGCCAAGCGCCATTTCAGCGGCAACCTGCTCGCTTACCACAGTAAACTGATCTACTGTATCTTTGGAAACCTTTAAAATCTCAATTTTCTTTTCGGTAGCATACGGCACGATCCCGCCGAGAAAGTATTGGGAACTTCCGGAATTGGATGTGATCATTTTTGCGAGCTCACCACCCGTACAGCTTTCTGCTGTTGAAATCGTAAGTTTTCTCTCGATAAGAAGTTCTGCCAGTATTTTTTCTATTTTGTCCTCAGTCACGGCAATGACATGACCTTCCACAAGGGGAAGAAGTTTCCGGATCTCATCCTCAGCCTGCTGTTTCAAAGCCTCTTCGTTATCTCCTGATGCTGTAATCCTCAGCTTTACACGGGTTCCAACAGGCAGATAAGACAACGCCATATTTTCAGGCAGGGCCAGTTCCCATTCTTCAATAGTGTCTGCAAGGATACTCTCAGGAATTCCCACTACAGAAACTATTCTTGTGTGGATATAATAAAGGTTGAATTTTTCTTTTAAATAAGGAACAATCTGATCTCTGATCAACGGTTTCACTTCATAAGGAACGCCGGGAAGACTGAAAGATAATTTTCCGGCCTGCTCCATCATCATACAGGGTGCAGTTCCGAAATGGTTCTGAAAAACGGTAGATTTTGTAGGTACGAAAGCCTGTTCTTTATTCCTTTCAAGAATATCGATGCGGCCCCGCTTTTCCATATAATTTTTAAGGTGATTGAATGTGACCTTATCCAGCGCAATTTCGTCATTGAAATATTCTGCCAGCGCTTTTTTGGTTTTGTCATCCCTTGTCGGACCCAGGCCTCCTGTTGTAATCACCAGGTCACCCAGCTCAAAAGCAGCTTTTAAAGTAGTTTTAATGGTATCAATCTCATCAGATATTGTGAAGATCTGTGTAACCTGTATGCCAATATTTTTAAGCTCGGTAGCTATAAAATTGGAATTGGTATCAACCGTGTTTCCGGAAAGAATTTCATCACCTATAGTAATGAGAACAGCTTTTTCCATATCGTAATTCTTGAAAAAAAATCTTCTGCAAAGGACGGTAAAAAAGGTGAATGGGCAAAATAGGTTAGAGGCGAAAAAGAGAAAGGGCCAAATCGCTATTCCGCTCTTTTGCCCTTTTGTTGTAAAATTACTGGTTATGCTTCACCCAAATAAGCTCATCCGTCTTATAACCAAGCTTTTTTGCTTTTTCAAGGAATCTTTGTCTGATACTTTCGGGGATGGTTGTCGTACGGGAAAGGATCCAGAGGTATTTTAAACTGCTTCCGGCCACCAGTGCATACTGGTAATCTTCATCAATATCAATCACGTTGTAGCCGGCCCATACCGGTTTAAAGAATGAGACTTTCAGGCGGGCTTCAGTTTTATCTTTTACAAACCTGGCTTCCCCAATCGCTTCTTTCCATTCCTTTTTAACGTAATTATAGCCTTTGTTGCTGACACGGATGGAACCGTTTGGATTTTCTGAATATTCAGCGGTGACGTTGTCCATATTTCTTTCGAATCTGTAATCGAAACGGGCAATTTCGTACCACCTTCCCAAATATTTTTTAGCATCAAAATTACTGACTGCTTTTGCTCCTTTTGGAATACCTGCTGAACAGGAATGATACAGAATCAGGCCTAAAACACCTAATGTAACCGGAACAGCAATTTTCTGAAAAGTCTTCATAATGGAATATTTTGCGTGATTGCCATGAAAACTTCAAAAATAATGCCTTTAAGATGTTAAGGAACAATAAATTCTAGGAAAAGACCTTCAGGAAATTGTCCTTAAAGCTGCCTGAAACTTCAATCTCCGTATCATCTGAAAGCATTACGGTTCCGCTTTTATGGTAAGATTTTACAAAACCTGCATTGATGATATGGGAACGGTGAACCCTTACAAAAGGATTTTCGAGAAGATCATCAAAATGCTTCAGGAATCGGCAAACCATTTTCTTTGAGCCATCGGTAAGATAAACCTGGGTAAAGTTTCCATCTGCCTGCAGCCTTAAAATATCCTCTGTTTTCACCACATCAAACCCCTGAAGTGTAGGCAGAATGAGCTGCTGTTTTTCGGGTTTTAACTTTAAATTTTCGAGGAGAATTTTATTACGGTTAAGTTCTTCTTTTTTTTCAAGGCTTTCCGCTACTTTATTAACCGCCAGAATAAGTTCCTGGATATCTATCGGCTTTAAAATATAATAACTGGCAGATTTATTAAGCGCCTGCAGTGAATATTGGGAAAATGCGGTGATAAAAATAGTTTCGTAGGAAAACTCCTTAGTTGCTTCCAGCACATCAAATGCATTTCCGAACGGCATTTCCACATCCAGAAATACCAGTTGCGGCTGTTCTTCAGCGATCAGAGGAACGGCTTCTTTGATATTTTCCGCCTCGCCTACAATTTCTATCTGCGGGCAGTATTTGGTGAGATAATTCCTAAGGACTTCTCTTGCAATGAGCTCATCGTCTACGATTACGGATTTTATTTTCATTTTAAGGGATTAGGTTTTAGGGATTAGGGATTAGGGATTAGGGAAAGGAAATGTTATTGGTATTTTCCGTTTTTGAATTTCAGGATGTTGTATGAGGTATGTGATACTTCATTTTGTTTGCAGTCTCCGTTTTTTTCTTCGTTTTTTGTATTGACGGATATGGTTTTGATCTTTAAATCTGTAAAATTATTGGTTTTTGTTTTATCCATCATGATTACGGAATTTTCGTCATTAAACTCCCCGTTGCATCGGGTATCCCATTCTCCGCCATGGGTATTTAATTCTAAATTATTTAAAACTTTTTTAATCCCGGCTCCAGCAGGATAATACAGCGAAATGACTTCTGATGAATAAGGATTGGGCTGGCTTCCGTTTCTGACACTTATTTTCACTCCAAATGCCCTGATTCCATTGCTGATATGGTATAAACCCGTATCTATCGTAATTTCCTGAAGCATTACCGCATCGGAAGTGATTTCATGAGGATCGAAATACTGGTTTTTAATTCCTCCGTTTTCATCTGTAATGACAATATAATTCCTGAATACAAAAAAGCCGTCCCCATCTTTTTCCTGCACGACAGGAATAACGGCAATATAGGAATCCTGTTCGTTCGGCATTTTCTTTTCGGTAGAGAACTCTTCTTTGATATTCGTTTTATCCAGTTTCAGATGTTTCACTATATTTTCATAGCGGACACTGTTGATTTCCTGTCCGTGCACTGTTGCTGTGAATATCACAAACCAGATGAATATATATTTCTTCATTTCCATGCTATTAAGCCAGATTGATTTTTATATGAACTAAAACGCCGCTGCTGCCTTCCTTATCCTTGATGGAACAGGTGATGTCTTTTTTATACAGCTCATTCAGCAGCCTGATTCTTTCTACCGTATTTTTCATCCCGCGTCCTTCTCTTGTCTTCTGGTGCTCGGTCTTTTGCTTTTTACTTTCTTCAATCCCGATGCCATTGTCTTCAATGGTGATTTTTAAATACTGGTCTTCTTTTTCAAAACTTAATTTCAAAAATCCTTTATCATTTCTGTAGCGCAGCCCGTGCCAGACGGCATTTTCAAGGAACGGCTGAATGAGCATTCCGGGAACTTTCAGGCTCTGCATATTCAGGCTTTCGTCTACCTCAATTTCGTAATCGAATTTATCGGCAAAACGTGTTTTTTCAAGGGCAAGATAATTCTGAAGCAGATCCAGCTCCTGCTGGAACGGAATAAAATCCTCGGCAGAATTTTCCATTACACCTCGCATCAGCTTTGAGAATTTCGTCAGGTACTGGTTGGCTTCCAGCTCGTTATTCGTCGCAATAAAATGATTCACACTGTTTAAACTGTTGAAGATAAAATGCGGGTTCATTTCACGTCTCAGCGATTGCAGGGCGATTTTTTTATTTTTAATCTGAACTTTTTTCAGGGTTCTGAAAATAAAGATGATCAAACCGGTCAGCAGGATCAGAACTCCGATCAGGCTGTAATTAAATACACTTTTCTTGCGGATCAGCTCGTCTTTAAGCCCTTTTTCTTTTTCAAGCTGTGAGATTCTCTGTTCAGTATCTTCAAGTATTTTATTGTCTACAAGGCTTCTGTCCTTTGAAACCAGATCAGGAAGTTTCCCCAGAAAATCCCGGTACAATGTCACAGAAGCATTGGTATTTCCCGATATATTGTAAAGGCTGTCCAGTCTTTTTACACTTTTCTGCGCTTCCAGGGTATGTCCTTTTTCAAGGGCAATTCCGTATGCATTTTTAAGTAAGACCACCGCTTCCTCAGGATCATTTTTCTTAATATAAATATCGGCCAGCTCCTGAATCTGATTGACTTTTTCCTGTGAATTCTCTTTCACAAAATCTTCTTTCAGGACTTTCTTTTTGGCTTCAATGGCTTTTTCAAAATTCCTGTTTTCAACATAGAAATTGGTCAGCTTCTGATTGATCTCCAATGCCTGCTGCGGTGCTTCTTTTTTAGACAGAACATACGCGTTGTTCAGGTTTTCTTCCGCTTTGGGAATATTATTCTGCTGGATATTCACATCAGCCAGCTGACTGTAATTTTCGGCCAGATCGCCTTTATCCTTTTCTTTAAGATTGAGTTTAATATTATCCTGGATGGCTTCCGCTCTCTGTTCAGGTGTCGGAGAAGAAAGTCTGGCAGCATCATTGGTATTCACGGCCTTGCTTTTTTCACTGTAGCTCATCTCGGCGGCCATGCTGTAATTGCTGATCGCCGGAGTTATTTTGTTCTGTTTTTCCTGGGACTGGGCAATTTTCCGGGTAACGGATTCCAGATTTTTTTTATCATTGAGATTTTTGTAAATCGTTCTGGCCTTCACCAAAAACTCTTCACTTTTGGCATAATTCCCTTGATTGTAATAATCACCGGCAATTCCCACATAGCTGTCGGCCACGCCTTTATTATCATTATTGTCTACCGCTTTTTTCAGCCTGGCTGTAGATTTATAAGCCTTGGTAACCCGCGTAGAATCCTGTGCCTGACAGAAATTTCCTGCAGCCAGAATGAAGATAAAAAGTATTTTAAAAACTATATTCACGGATTTCAGATCTTTAATGCAAAGTAACTAAAACTTTATGTATCTGATCCTATTCTCCACCAAGTCAAAACTCTGTTTCACCAAGTTTGATTGAAATATAGGGTACTGTAATTTTTTTTAACCAGTTTGGGACAAGAAGTTAAGAGGAAAAGGCTGGAAGATGGAAGCTAGAGGCTGGAGGTTACTACACACAATAATATTAAATAGCTGCCTTTAAATTTATAGAAGTAGATTCAAAAATTAATAAACCGCGATATATCTCTGTCTTCGGGCTTCAATAACTTCCCTCTTCCAGCTTCAAACTTCCTGACCCTATTATACAAACGAAAATGCATTATTCCGAACTCAGGTTAATGAGTAAAAATCATTCTGATTTTTAAGCCGGGGTTTTAAAAGTTTGATAAAGGGGATTTATTATATACCACTGAAGCGTGAGTCTTTTGCTATCTTTGTCTGGTACTTACATTAAAATCATGAATAAAAAACTCCGAATTATACTTGTAGCTTTATTTTATGCAGGTAGTTTTAATGCACAGATCTACATTCAGAATGTAACGGTTGCGGATGTTATCCATAAAAAGATGATTCCGGGCCAGACTGTTATCATGAATGGCAAAACCATTACAGCAGTAAAACCCAGCAAGCAGGTTAAAATCCCTCAGAACTCCCATGTCATTAATGGTGAAGGTAAATACCTGATTCCCGGGATGACGGATGCGCACGTTCACTTTTTTCAGAGCGGAGGCTTGTATACCAGACCGGATGCCCTTGATCTCAGAAAGCATGTTCCTTACGAAAAAGAGATCAGCTGGAGCCATAATCATATGGAAGGTCTTATGCAGCGTTATCTTAAAATGGGGATTACTTCGGTCATTGATCCGGGAGCGACCTATAATTTGCTGAAACTTAGAGATTCCCTGAAAGTCAATGAGCGTCTGCCTTCAGTGTATATGTCCGGACCGCTGATTACCACATACGAACCGGAAGTTTTTAAAAATCTCAATAAAAATGAACCTTTCAGGCTGCTTACATCCATTGATGATGCCAAAAAGCTGGTACAGGAACAGATTCCCTACAAACCTGACTTTATCAAAGTATGGTATATCATCACGGGAGATCCTGCTAAAAAGAAAGAACAGACGAAGAAGCTGGAACCAACCATAAAAGCTGTTATTGATGAAGCCCACAGAAATAATTTAAAAGTAGCCGTTCATGCTACAGAACGCTTTACGGCAGAAACCGCAGTACTCAACGGTGCTGATTTTCTGGTTCATAATATAGAAGATGAGATCATTTCTGATGATTTTGTAAAGCTTTTAAAATCAAAAAAAGTCATTGTAAGCCCTACCCTCACGGTCATGGATAATTATTATGATACCTATGGACAAAAGAAAGTCTACAATACTTACGAACTGGAAAATTCCGATCCTGAAAGCATCGGCTCTATGTACGACCTGAAGCATCTTACGCAAACCTCAGATTCTGTGGTGCTCAATAAGTTTAAAGCAAGATTCAATACCCCTCAAACAAAAGCTTATATTTCAAAAATGGATTCTATCCGGAAAGTCAATCTCAAAAAACTGGCTGACGGAGGGGTAATGCTTGCTGCAGGTACCGATGCCGGAAATATCGGAACTCAGCATGCTTCATCTTTCATTGCGGAACTTAAAGCCATGAAAGAAAGTGGGATGAACGAATGGCAGGTCCTTCAGTCAGCGACCATCATTCCTGCAAAGATCCTTAATAAAGAAAACGAGTACGGCAGCATAGAAGCAGGTAAAACCGCCGATTTTGTATTACTGAATGCTAATCCGGTTGATCAGCTGGATAATCTTACAAAAATCGATCTGGTGATGAAAAACGGGTTGCCTGTAGATCTGGCAAAAATTGTAAACGTCACACCGGAATCTCTGGCCCAGCAGCAGCTTAATGCGTACAACGCAAGAAATATTGATGCTTTTCTGGAACCTTATGCCGAGGATGTGGAGATGTATTTATTCCCTTCAAAGCTGATCAGCAAAGGAAAAGAGGCTATGAGAAAAACCTATTCCGCTATGTTTGAAAAATATCCTGATCTGCACTGCGAGCTTAAACAGAGGATCGTGAATCTTAATTCTGTTATTGATAAGGAAAGTGTTTCCGGAATGAGACCGGGTATGAAAACCGAAGCAACGGCTATCTATGAGATTAAAAATGATAAAATTTCAAAGGTTTACTTTTTATATTAAAATGTGACTGGAGGCTGGAAGTTACTGCCGGAAACCATGTCAAGGTTTTGAACCTTGACATGGTTTGTTGATAAAAAAAGCCTATTCAAAAAGCTTGAAAAGACGATTCTCACGGGGATCGTCTTTTTTTTGACCATCCACCAAGTGAAAAGCTCATTTCACCAAGTCTCTTTATTTCGGGTTCCGGATCGCAGTAATTTTACATCAGAATTTAAAACAGAAAATTATGAAATTAAGACATTTTTTATTAATCGGGATCTTTACACTGGGAAGTTTTGCGAATGCACAGGAAGTAAAGAAAAATGCAATTGAAGTTACAGGAATGGCAGAAATGGAAGTGGAACCGGATGAGATCATCTTCAGCATCGGCATCAAAGCTGATAACAAGAATGAACTGGCAGACAATGAAAAGAAGCTGTTCGAAACGTTGAAGAACGGAGGTGTTAAAAACGAAGACATCAAATTCAAATCCATGTACCAGAACATATATGCTAAAAACGGAAAGTTCACGAAGAGCTACCAATTTAAAGCCAATACAAAAGCGAACATCAGCAAAATATTTGAAGACCTGAACCAGAAATGGGTAAGCAACCTGAATGTAGCTGAAGTGAAAAACACTAAAATAGCAGATTTCAGAAAAACGATTAAGATCAATGCTTTAAAAGCAGCAAAAGAAAAGGCAGATTACCTGTTGGAAAGTATGGGTAAAAAAACCGGAGCTCCTCTGGAAATCATCGAAATTGAAGATTATACCAGCGATATGGTTCTACCCGTAGCCTATAAAAGCAGTGTGAGAAATATGCAGCTGGAAGCAGCAGATGCCGCGGTAGATTTTTCTTTTGACAATATTGAGAATATCAAGCTGAAATACAGCATTAAAACAAGGTACGAAATCCTTTAAAATTAACAGATTTAAGACAGTCCGAAAGGGCTGTTTTTTTGTTTTTCAACCTGCTTTTTCAACTCACCAAGTGAAAGGCCTGTTTCACCAAGTCTCCCGGTTTTGAGCCTTAAATACTGATAATTTTACTTCAGGAATTTAAAATAATATACTATGAAACGCTATTTAATACTACTCATTGCATTTTCTGTTTCATTTTTAAAAGCACAGGAAATAAAAAAAGAAATTGATATAAAGCAGGCTACCGTATACCTGCAGGGAGCCAAAGTTTTCGGAAGCACCAATATCAGCCTTCAGAAAGGAAAAAATAGGGTGAGAATCATCAATCTTCCGAACAATCTGGACGAAAATACCTACAAGATCAATCTTGAAAAAAATACTACGCTTCTTTCTGTGACGCCACAGAGCAACTTCCTGAAAAGTGACGAATTATCTGAAGGAGAAAAGAAACTGGATGATGAAAGAAAAAAATTACAGCGCCAGGCCAGTCTCCTGAACATTCAGATCAAAAATCTGACGGGTGAGCAGAATATCATCAATGATAATTTAAAGATTTCCACCAATGATAAATCTACTCCGCAGGAACAGCTGATCAAACTGACTGAATTCTACAGAAAAAGAATGCTGGAAATTGACAACCAGGTTTTTGTACTGAATGAGCAGAAATCTGTTTTGGATGAAAGCATTGCCAAAATCAATAAGCAGTCCGCGGAAGAGCAGACGAACAAAAATACCAACAGAAAAGAGCTTCTTCTGGAAATCCTTGCAGATTATGAAACGAACCTGAACTTAGGCGTAAGCTATATTGTTTCTGATGCGGGATGGATTCCATCTTACGACCTGCGTGCAGAATCTGTAAAAAAACCTCTTGAAATGGTTTACAAGGGAAAAATCTATCAGAAAACCGGTCAGGACTGGAAAAATGTAAAACTGTTTGTGTCAACGTACAGACCTTCTTACAACCAGAACAGACCTATTCTGTCTCCGCTTTATGTAGCTGAATATACGGCTTACAACGCACAGGCTGAAACGGCCAATTACAAATTAAAAGCAGCAGCCAAGGAAGTTAATTCTTACCAGATGAGAGATGAGGTCGCGGTGGCAGCACCAAGCCAGATTCCTGTAGCAACAGTTTCGGACAGCCAGATGAATGTGATTTATGAACTCAATTATAATCAGACCATCTTAAGCCAGGAAAAAGAACAGTACGTTATTCTTGACAAAAAACAGATTGAAGCTACCTACAAATACCACACAGTTCCAAAACTGAATAACCAGGTATTCCTGATGGCCTTCATCAAAAACTGGCAGAATCTGAACCTGATTTCCGGAGAAGCCAATATTTATTTTGAAGATAATTATATCGGAAAAACAGATATCACCACCCATTATGTAAAGGATGAATTCCCGATTTCTCTGGGTGTGGACGAAAGAATTACGGTGAAAAGAATCAAGCTGGAAGATAAAACTTCGCAAAAAACACTGAACAGCAATAAATGGGAAACAGAATCCTATCAGATCAGCATCAGAAACAATACGAAGGAAAGCATTGAACTGGAAATCCTTGATCAGCTTCCGATCAGCGAAAATTCTAAAATTCAGGTTAAAGCCCTGGAAATTGGAAACGGAAGTTTTGATGAGAAAACGGGCAGCATTCTTTGGAACAGAAATATCGGCAGCGGAAGCTCGGACAAAATTAATTTCTCCTACGAAGTGAAGTATCCGAAAGAAATGCAGATTCAATATTACAGCAGATAACCAATAAAAAAATATATTATGACAACTTTAAAAATCTTATCAATGGCCGCAGGTGTAGCGTTTTTAAGCTCCGGCAGTTTATCAGGCATACGCTGTTCGGACAGTAATAAAACGAACAGAGCAACACAGCTACAGAATGCTTCCATAGCCCCAACAGTAACCGCGGGAAAAGACAATAAAATTCAGGTCGCCCTTCTTCTGGATACCTCCAACAGCATGGACGGGCTCATCGATCAGGCGAAATCCAGACTATGGAATATTGTGAATACACTAACCACTTTAAAATACAACGGCCAGGCTCCACAGGTAGAAATTGCTCTTTATGAATACGGAAATGACGGGATCCGTGATGAAAATTACATCCGGCAGGTAACACCGCTTACCCAGGATCTGGATCTGGTTTCCGAGAAACTGTTTTCTTTAAGGACCAACGGTGGAAATGAATATTGTGGGGCCGTGATCCGCGATGCGGCAGCCAATCTGAACTGGGACGGCAACGAAAAAAGCATGAAACTTATCTACATCGCCGGAAATGAATCATTTGACCAAGGAAAAATAGATTATAAGGATGTGATTTTAAAAGCAAAAAATAAAAACATCTATACAAACACTATTTTCTGTGGAAGCAGAGAGGAAGGAACCCAAACCTTCTGGCAAAACGGAGCCACCGTAGGAGGCGGTAAATATTTCAATATCGACAGCGACAGGAAGGTGATCTACATTGAAACACCATATGATGTAAGAATCTCAGAATGCAACGCCAAACTGAATAATACCTACATCTACTATGGAAGTCATGGCTCTGAATACAAGCTTAAGCAAGCCGCGCAGGACAAAAATGCTGAAGTGCAGTCGGTATCAAATTATGTGGAACGAACCGTTGCCAAGTCCAAAAAGAACGCCTATAAAAATGATCACTGGGATCTGGTAGACAAAGCTGAAAAAGATGCCGGTTTTATTGCCACCGTTAAGGATGATGCGCTTCCCGCCGAACTGAAAGGCAAAAGCAAAGAGGAACTTAAAAAAGTGGTTGCTGTAAAATCTGCGGAACGTGGAAAAATCCAGAAAGAGATTGAAGAACTGTCCAGAAAACGCCAGGAATATATTGATGCTGAGATGAAAAAACGAGGCGGCGCAGATTCTGATGATCTTGGAAAAGCCATTCAAAGGTCTATCATAGATCAGGCGAAAAAAAACGGGTACACCAACTAAAACAGATGCCGGCCAGAAAATGAGCCGGCATTTTTTATTTTATCTGATAAATTGAAAAAAATGACGAGCCGCTACCCAGCAGTTCCAACGACAGCAGGCTGGTCTTGGCTCCAAAAAACATCTGATCCCCGGCCTCCAATGCCACTATTGTCTGTGTATTTCTTGTAGGAGGTGAAACATTGATTCCCAAAACACTTACATTAAGGTAACTTTCATCTGCAATCAATTCAGGAGAGCTGCTCCCTCTTTTTACAAAGATTCCTACTCCGAAATCCCCTGCAGAGAGAAGGGAAGATCCTTTCAGCTGGACGTATACCTCGTATATTCCTTTCCGTGGGGCCGTGAATATACTGTTTACCATATTGAAATCGTTATTTTCATCAATCTTTTCCTGATCAAATGATACTTTCAGCCAATTTGAGAGTAAGACAACAGATAGTAAAACAGTCCCGCCGCTTACGGAGCCGGAAACATATGACCTTCCTGAATTCAATACCTGATCTCTTGAAATGGTCTGAACATAACCACCGTTGGTTTTCACAAGGATGGAGTCACCACAGGAATCGCCTTCACATTTTTCTACTTCCCGTACACGGAGGTTACCATTGACATCTAACATAGCCTTCGGATCATTAGTATTAATACCAACCTGAGACCATAGATCTCCTCCCGATAACAAAAGAAATAGGATTAGAATAAATTTTATTGTTTTCATGATTGTCGATTTAGCATAACAAATTTATGTTTTCCCAACACAGAAAAACCACTTTACTCCACTGCGAAGTGATTTATTAACTACGGCTAAATGATTTCTTAACATAGGTTAATAACCAATCAAAAAAAACTTTTAGCATCATATTTATCCTAGCCTTGGATCAAGAAACTTAAATAATATTTATAACTTCGAAATTATAAAAACACAATTTAAATGAAATACAATGAATTTATAGAAACTTATTTTGATCAAAATAAGTTTTTAAACGACCGCGATAAAGAAAAGCTAACGGAAATGGTTCAGATTATTAATTATCCCGCAAATAAAATCATCATGCACAGAGGTGAGCCTATGAAACAGGTGGGGATCGTAGCTGAGGGCCTGATAAGAGCCTATGACAAAAACAATAAGACCGTCTGGCTTTTCTCAGAAAACAGTACATACGGATCCATGGAAACTCTAACCCTTAATCGCCCTTCATCATTAACTTTTGAAACGCTGGAGGAAACTTCCCTATTCATGTTCAATTATAATGATCTCGAGAATACCATCAGGGATTATCCCAATATTACGGCTCTCCTGTTAGCGCTCTGGAAAAAAACGGCAATGGATATTTATGTTAAATTCTACTCTTTTTTGCATCTTACTCCTGAAAAAAGATACCTCCAGCTGCTTCAGCAAAATTCGAAGCTTATCCTCCGGGTAAAATCCAAGGATCTGGCTACCTATCTTGGAATGCACCCTGTCTCGCTGAGCAGGCTGAAAAAAAGATATTTTATACAAAATAAATAACTGTATCCTGATCATCCAAGATTTGAATATAATTTATCGGTTAAATTTGAAATATTTTGAGAGCGAATGTTTTTTGTTTTTCATAAACTGAGAAGCCATTTCCATTCCCGTGACGGAAAATGTAATTCCGTTTCCTCCGAAACCCAGTACGAAATAGGAATTCTTAAACTTTTTATGTTCCCCGATATAAGGCAGACCGTCTTTCGTCTCCCCGAACGTTCCGGCCCAGACAAAATCTGTGTAAAAATGATAATCGGGTTTTATTTTTTTCAGGTTTTTTAATATTTCTTTCTCTTTTTTATTGAGAAGGGCATCCCGTTTTTCAGCATTATAAAAATCTTCGTCTCCCCCGCCGATCAGAAGTCTTCCGTCATCTGTGGTACGCATATAGATATAGGGGTCATCTGTATTCCAAACCAGTGTACTGGTGATATTTTTGAATTTATCATCATCAATTTCTGAAACGATGGCATAGGTGCTTTTTAAATCTACAAAATTTTCTTTCAGGAGGGTTTTACTTTCATAACCGATGCAGTAGATCACTTTTGTAGCTTTTATCTGAAAACCGCTGTCAACCGTCACCAGATTAAAACCTTTATGATACTCCACTTTTTTCATTTCGGTTTTATCAAATATTTTCAGTCCTTTTTTTGCATTGTGCTCCAGTAATTCATGGGCAAATTTAAAAGCATCAATACTGGCTCCCTGTCTGGAAAGAATTCCTCCGTACGTATTTTCAAAGCCAAACTGCCTGATAATCTGGTCCGCTTCGAGCCACTTTACATCAAACCCTGCGTCTTTTCTGGCTTTATATTCCTTTTTAAGCCAATTCACATCTTTCTTTTTTGAAGCGAAATACAAAGATTTCTTCCGTTTAAAACCTGCATCAGATCTGATCTGTTTTGAAAGTTTTTCAAGAATATCTATGGCATCAGAACAGGCTTTATAGCTTTGAACGGCTCCTTTTTCGCCAATCATATCAGTGAGTTCAAAAAGGGGTACATCTATTTCGTATTGCAGCATGGATGTTGTGGCAGAAGTGCTTCCATTACAGATCTCGCGCTTATCGATAAGGACTGTTTTATAGCCGTCACTGATCATCTGATGAGCAATAAGACTTCCTGTAATGCCTCCGCCAATAATCAGAACATCGCATGATTCATCAGATTTCAGGGATGGGTAAGAAAATGTAAGTCCGTTTTTCAGCAACCAGAAAGGTTCGTTTGATTTTAAATCCATAATTGAATATTATATTAGAAAATGTACCACATGTGTGTTTTTTAACTATTTATTATCAATTTATGGTGCAATTATTGTACCCAGTTTTAAAATCCAACCACCTAAAAAAAAATAATATGATAACGATTATTCCAGAAGCTCCGGAAAATGTTGCAGCATTCAGTGCAAACGGAGAAGTGACTAAAGAAGATTTTGAAAATCTTGTAATTCCTCATGTAAAAGAGAAAGTGGAGGAGTTTGGTGAGCTGAATTACCTCCTTTATTTAGATACCGATCTGGATAATTTTACCATGGGAGCATGGCTTCAAGATGCATTTTTAGGATTGAAAAATCTTACAAAATGGAACAGAGCAGCCATCGTTACAGATAAAGAAGGGGTACAGAACTTCACCGATATTTTCAGTGTCCTGATGCCGGGAGAATTCAAATCTTTTCCCAAAGAAAATCTATACAATGCCCTTTACTGGTGTAAAAACGGTAATGAGGTAGAAGTGTGATGCTACGCTGAACGTAACGGGTATGGGATTCGTGTTTGAGGGATTTAATCCAGAAGAGAGTTGCTGGTTGACAGTTGCTGGTTGGCCGTAATTACGACAAATATTTTAGTAGCCGGCATGTCTTGCATCTTGATTCTTGATTCTTGATTCTTGTTTCTTAATTCTATCATCCACCATTAGTATTTCCACCCTCAGCTGTAATATAATAAAAAAGAGACTTTGTCCATCCATTGAACAAAGTCTCTTTTTGTATGTATCCGTTGATTGGTCAAGCAGGAATCAGCAAATTGCTTTGATGAAATAGCTGCTTTAATTTATATTCCTTTCTTATTTATCACAAGGCACACATTCCACAGAAGCGTCCTCATTTTCCGGAGATTCTTTACCGTAAAGATATCTGTATCTCAAGCTTATGGCAAGGCCAATGAATGTCATTCCTACGCCTACCAGTGACGGATATTTGAAAGAAAGACCATATTCCAAAGGAATTCCACCCAGGAAAGCCCCCATCGCATTGGCTATATTAAAAGCAGCCTGCATAAATGCAGCGGCCATCATTTCACTCTTAGGAGCTGCTTTCATCATCATAATATTAATAGGTGCCGCAACGGACATCGATAATGCTCCACAGATAAAGGTCAGCACCAGCGCCATATTTTTATGTTCAGCAAGAAAAAATACGCCTGCCAGAGAGATCATCATTAAAAAGATCAGCAACGCACATGTTTTTTCAGGTCCCAGCCTGTCAGAAATAAATCCCCCGGCAAGATTTCCTACCACCATTCCGGCTCCGGCAAGGATCATTACATACGCCATCTGATTGCTTTGAATGCCTGCTACTATGGTCATTAACGGGGTAATGTAACTGAACCATGTGAAAAGCCCTCCAAATCCGATTGCCGTAATTCCCAATACCAGCCATGACTGCTTGTTTTTAAGAAATTTCAGCTCTTCAAGGAAATGGGTATCCTGATTCGATTCTATAGCAGGAAGCCATAATTTCAGGAATAATATGGCGAAAAGTCCGATCAGGGCTACAATAGCAAAATAAATCCTCCAGTGATATACATGCCCGATGTAGGTTACCAGCGGAACCATCAGCAGGTTTGCGACCGTAAGCCCCGTAAACATCAGGGATATGTAAAGTGCCTCCTTCCCTTTTCCGGCCATTCTGGATGCTACCACTGTTCCTACCCCGAAAAATGCTCCATGGGGAAGCCCGGACATAAATCTCATGATCAGCATGCTCGTGTAATCTGGCATCACTGCAGAAAGTCCGTTAAATAAAGTGAAGAGGATCATTAAAACCATCAGCACTTTTTTAGGAGGAAATTTCACAGAATATCCGATCAGGATCGGAGCCCCGATAACCACGCCCATCGCATAGGCGGAGATCAAGTGTCCAGCTTCAGGAATGGTAATTTTTAACGTATTTGCAATATCGGGAAGCAGTCCCATTACGGTAAATTCCGTGGTTCCGATTCCCAAACCGCCTATGGCCAGCGGTATTATTCTTTTATCAATCTTCATGATCAGTAAAACTTTTTTCGAATTAATATTCAATGGTTTTTCAAGAAAATCCGGGATGATGCTCCATCTTTATTTTGAAAGTGCAAAAATCGTAAGAAATATCGGGTATTACTTCTCTTTAAATGATAAAAATTTGCTCTCTATTAACCTTTTTATGTAATTTTAAAATCAGAAACAATCAAATCAGAACAAGATGAAAATTCAGAAGGAAGTCATAGAGTTTGAAAAAGGAAAATCTTTCAAGCTTTTCTCGCCGTCTTTAAAGAACTGTTTTTTCTGGCATCACCACCCTGAAATAGAGCTGGTGTACGTGGAAGCTGTGAACGGTATCCGCCATGTTGGAAGGGATATTTCAGGCTTTACGGAAAGCGATCTTCTTCTGATAGGCTCCAATGTGCCTCATCTGAATTTCGATTACGGCATCCAGACGGAATGCAGGCAGATGGTTCTGCAGATGCGGGAAAATTTTCTTCAGGACATTATCCTTCCCGTTCCGGAATTTGAAAATATTAAAAAGCTTCTCGAACGGTCTTATCTGGGCCTTTCTTTTTCAGGAGAAACGAAAAAACTGGTGGTCAGAAAAATGAATGAAATCATGGATAAAAATTCTTTTGACGCCCTGATGGGACTTATTGAAATCCTACAAACCCTTGCTGCCTCAGAAGAAGTGAAAGAACTGAATAAGGAAGATACCCGGATAAAATGGTTTCTGAATGATAAAATCAGAATGGGAACGATCTATGATTATATCCATGAGAATTACGATAAAAAGCCGAACGTTAATGAAATTGCGAAGATGGTAAGCCTGAGCACTCCCGCTTTCTGCCGGTATTTTAAAAAACAGACGAATATGACGTTTACGGAATTTGTGAATAACTACCGAATCAATCAGGCGAAAATCTTTCTTTTGAAGGATTATTCTGTCACGGAGGTTTGTTTTCAGGTGGGTTTTGAGAGTCTGTCTTATTTTAATAAACTGTTCAGGCAGCATACGGGTGAAACGCCTTCTGAATTCAGGAAAAAGCATTTGAAGAATATTGAAATGGGTGGTTAGAATTTTTTATTGAGTTTTTTTTAACCACGGATTGCACGGATTTGCACAGATGATTGCATTTTAGGTTTTGGCTGAAGCCTTGATGATGTTTACTATTTTGAAAATGGGCTAAAGCCCATTGCTATTGAATTTAATGGATTGATTTAATCATTTAATCATTTAATCATTTAATCATTTAATCATTTAATCATTTAATCATTTAATCATTTAATCATTTAATCATTTAATCATTTAATCATTTAATCATTTAATCATTTAATCATTTAATCTTTTAATCATTTAATCATTTAATCTTTTAATCTTTTAATCTTTTAATCTTTTAATCTTTTAATCAAACAATAAAACCGCTCTTTGGAGCGGTTTTATTGTTTTAGTGTATATGTTTTTCAGCGTGGTAAGAGCTTCGTACCAATGGTGAGCTTTCCACATGTCTGAAACCTAAGCTTCTTGCAAAATCTCCGAGTTCATCAAACTCTTCGGGCGTGATGAATTTTTTTACCGGCAGATGTTTTTTGGTAGGCTGAAGATATTGTCCAAGGGTGATTACATCCACATTGGCATTTCTGATGTCTTCAATGGTTTGGAACACCTCATCTTTAGTTTCACCTAAACCTAGCATTACTCCGGTTTTTGTTCTTCTCTGGCCGGCTTCTTTTAAGTATCTCAATACCTCTAAGCTTCGCTCGTATTTAGCCTGGATTCTTACTTCTCTGGTCAGACGTTTTACCGTTTCCATATTGTGAGAGATCACTTCCGGAGCTACGGCTACCAAACGGTCAAGGTGTTTTGTAAGCCCCTGAAAGTCCGGAATCAACGTTTCCATAGTGGTTCCCGGAGATATTCTTCTTACGGCATTTACGGTTTCACCCCAAAGGATTGAACCCATATCTTTTAGGTCATCACGGTCTACAGAGGTAAGAACAGCATGCTTGATCTTCATTAATTTGATAGAACGCGCCACTTTTTCAGGCTCATCCCAGTTCACATCAAGCGGTTTTCCTGTTTTTACACCGCAGAATCCGCAGCTTCTGGTACAGATATTTCCTAAGATCATGAACGTGGCCGTTCCTTCTCCCCAGCATTCTCCCATATTCGGACAGCTTCCGCTCTGGCATATGGTATTTAATTTATATTTGTCCACCAAAGTCCTAAGCTCTCTGTAATTTTTTCCGGTAGGAAGTTTTACACGGATCCACTTTGGTTTTTGAACGGTAGTATCTTGCACTAAATTTTCCATCTCTAAAATTGAAGTTCAAAGTTAAGGAATTTTTAATGGAAACCATCTAATGGAAAAATTGATGGAACAGATAATCTTCAATAATGATTTTAATGAGGTCAGGAAGTCTGAAGCTGGAAGAGGGAAGTTATTAAGGTCCCGAGCACAGGCAACACAGTTTTATTAATCTGATTCAAAATATAATTGTAATTTTAAATGATCAAATTGACGTCATGAAAAAGATCCTCCTTGCCCTATCCGTTGTTTTTACTACCTTTTGCTATGCCCAGAAAGAATTTCAGCCGGCCGGATCTGAAGTGATAGAAACTGTGGAAGGAGATCTCGATGGTGATAAAATTCCTGAAAAAGTTATCATTTACAACACCAAAGATGAAGGGGAACTGGGTAAGGTTCGTGAAATTCAGATTCTGAAAAAAAGCGGTGGAACGTGGAAGATTCTTGCTAAATCCCGAAATGCGATACTGGAAAGTGCAGGCGGCGGCATGATGGGCGATCCTTATCAGGGAACCACTATTGAAAAGGGGATCCTGAATATTACCCAGGCCGGTGGCAGCAGCTGGAAATGGGGCTATACGGACAAATACAGGTTTCAGAACGGACGTTTTGAGCTTATCGGACATTCTTCAGAGAACGGAAGACCCGGAGATTATTGGACGGAAGTGGATTTTAACCTTTCCACCGGGCAGATCAACTATAAAAAAGAAGTAGAAAACACTAAAGAATATGGCCAATCCAAGCAGGAAGTCTATATTAAAAAGGGGTTAAAGATTGATCTTCAGAACAGGCATCAGGAGAAACAGAGGAAATTTATTCTTCCTAAGACGAAAGAGGATATTTATTTGTGAGAATTTTGAACCGTTAAGATTGTTTAAGTTTTTAAGAATAGTAAGGATGAGCTTCGCTTTAAGTTTAAAAGCCATTCAAAAGCTACCGGGATTCTTATCGCATTAACCTTAGTTGAATTACTAGTCTCGAAACACGAAACCCGCATCCCGAAACACAATGAACTCATCTGAAATCTGGCCTCTGAAGTCTAAAATCCTGGTTCTTGATTCTTGGCTCTGATCTCAAACCTAATTATCATCAAAATCATTATTTTTCAGCAGCTCTGCAAGGACTTTCTTGGCCCGCATTACCCTTACTTTGGTATTGGCAACGGAAATTCCCAGTTCTTCTGCAATTTCTTTAATGCTCTTTTCTTCAAAAAATCTTAATCTGAGAATATCCTGGTAATTGGCATCCAGTGATTCAATGGTTTTAATGATCTTTTTCTGTTCTTCATCGGAGATCATAAGTTCTTCCGGAGACTTTGCAAACTGGTTTTTCACTTCATCAAGGTTCTCCGTAGGGTCCTGATTTTCCCGGCTTCTTTTTCTCCAGAAATCAATTACCGTATTTTGGGCAATGGTCAATATCCATGTTTTAAACTGAAAGTGCGGATCATACATATCGAGCTTCGACAGCACTTTGGAAAAAACATTCACCGTGATTTCATCTGCATCATTTTCGTCTTTCACTTTTTTCATCACAAAAGCAAAAACATCCACCCAAAAAACATTGATGAGTCTGGTCTGGGCCTTCTGGTCCTTTTCTTTTGCCTTTTGAATAAGCAGGAATAGCTGTTCGTCGTTCATTATTAACAAATATAAATGATTTGGATGAAAATTGCAAAGGGGTTAAATGGTTAAAAGGCGAAACTGCAATGATCCATCAGGAAATCCGTTTCTCAGGTATTAAAGACCCTGTGAAAGCTATTTTACACTTTTGCCGTTCTGCCGTTCTGCCTTTTTGCCCTTCATACTCCTGAATTTACTATCTTTGCACCATTAAATTTTAAAGAAAACAGAGAATGAATTCCTTTATAGAAGAACTGAAATGGCGTGGTCTTTTTGCCGATATGATGCCGGGAACCGATGAACAACTGAATAAAGAGGTAACTACTGCATATATTGGTTTCGACCCGACTGCTGATTCTTTGCATATCGGAAGTCTTATCCAGATCAAAATCCTGGCACACTTCCAGCAGCATGGCCACAAGCCTATTGCATTGGTAGGCGGTGCTACGGGAATGATTGGTGATCCTTCAGGAAAATCTGCGGAAAGAAACCTGCTGGACGAAGCCACCCTTCTTCATTATGTAGACTGTTTAAAGAACCAACTTTCAAGATTCCTGAATTTTGAAGACAATGGTCCTAATAAAGCGGAATTAGTGAACAATTACGACTGGATGAAGAATATTTCTTTCCTTGATTTTGCCAAAAATGTAGGAAAAAATATCACCGTAAATTATATGATGGCTAAAGATTCCGTGAAAAAGAGATTTTCCGGAGACGGCGGTGCAGACGGGATGAGTTTTACGGAATTCACGTACCAGCTTATTCAGGGATATGATTTCCTTCACCTGTATCAGAATAACAATGTGAAACTGCAGATGGGAGGTTCTGACCAATGGGGAAATATCACCACGGGAACTGAACTGATCCGTAGAAAGGCTCAGGGAGAAGCATTTGCATTAACGGTTCCATTGATCACCAAAGCTGACGGTTCCAAGTTCGGAAAATCCGAAAGCGGTGAAAATTACTGGCTGGACAAAAAGAAGACATCTCCTTATAAATTCTACCAGTTCTGGCTGAATGCTACAGATGAAGATGCTGAAAGGTTCATTAAATTCTATACTTTCATCGGAAAAGAAGAAATTGAAGCTTTAATTGAAGAACATAAAACCGCTCCTCATGAGAGAAAACTTCAGAAGAGACTGGCGGAGGAAGTAACGGTTTGGGTACATGGAAGAGAAGAGTATGAAAAAGCACTGAAAGCTTCTGAAATCCTTTTCGGACGTTCTACAGCTGAAGATCTGGTAAGCCTTGATGAGGACACTTTCCTTGAGGTTTTTGACGGTGTTCCACAGAAAGAGCTTCCAAAGGCTGATGTTCTGGGAGTAAATATTGTAGACCTTCTTTCCGAAAAATCAGGTTTTTTGAAATCTAAAAGTGAGGCACAGAGAGAGATCAAAGGAAATGCAATTTCTGTGAACAAGAATAAAGTAAACGACACGTATACCGCGAATGAAAACGACCTGATTGACAGTAAATTTTTACTGCTTCAAAAGGGTAAAAAGAGTTATTTCATCGTAAAAGTTCAATAAGATACTTCATATATAATCATATCAAAAGGCTGTTTTTTTTAAACAGCCTTTTTGATTTCGTAAAAATTTAAAATAAAAACCGTGGAATGACTCACGGCCTTTGTAGAGAGAGTTATCATTTTAAAGTTTTGATAATCTTCATTATTCACTTCAAAATTGACATGAAAAAACTATTATAAAAATTACATATGTTTAGTGTTTGGTGAGTTTTTCCTTTTGTTTGATGGGTATCTGTTTAAAATTTATATGAAATCCCGGCTTTCCCTCCTGATGCTACACTTCCACCTCCTACTTCCACATTCACTGCGAAATGATCTGTGAAATAATAACGGCCGCCAATCTGGCCGGCAAAGCCTACACCTGAAGAGTCTCCGTCTAAATAATCATAATCCGAGTCTCTGTATTGGTAAGAAAAAGAATTATAGGCTAAGGTAACTCCTGCGTATACATCAAATTTATTCGGAATTTTAAGCAGGGTATTGAAATGGTAGTTTCCGTTCACTCCTACTCCGAACCATCTTCCTTTGATATCGCCAGAATATTTTTCGGTAGCAAAACTTCCTTCAATCCCTACGGTAATATCTTTGTGAACTCCATAATCCAGTCCCGCATAAACAGGCATTCCCCATCCGTTAGCAAGTCCGATCCCTGCGTTGATCTGAGCGTCACCTTTTTGTACCCTCTGGGCATTCATAATTCCAAAAAAGGAAAATAAGCCCAGTAAAAAGATCTTTTTTTTCATTCTATATATTTTAAGTTTTAATGTTGTTTGCTTTTGTGTGTGTTAAGACTTCTGCAAAGCTATCGGCGGAAGAGGTGGAAAACAATCCTTGAAAAGCTGTAATTTTTTCTACTGATTTTTAGGTATTTTTAATCATTGTATTTTTAACTAAATTCAGCCTTTTACAAATAAAAAATCATCAAACTAAAGAGATGAAGAGAATAATGTTTTTTCTATGCATTCTGACGGCTTTTGTACTAAAGGCACAGGAGCTGGTTCCGCTTAATGAGAAAAAATATACAGACAGTTTACAGACGACTGCGGATAACCAGAGAAACAGCGGCCTTTCCAGGGCTGATGCTTACTTTTTATTGTCCAGTTATTACCGGAATTTTGATCCTGCATCAAGCCGGAAGTATCTGGATAATGGAAAAGCACTTATGGGTAAAGATCCTTTCACTGCTGCTAAGTATTTTTATTATGAAGGGCAGTATTATACGGATCAGGATAAAGAAAAAGCAATTTCATACTACCAGAACGCCATTCAGGCATTTTCAAAACTAAAGTCCAAAGAGTCTGATTTCTATCTGGCTTTGTGCTGGTACAACTACGGTATAGCGAAAAAGAACACAGAAGGTTATCCCTACTTAATAAAAACCATGCTTGAGAAAAGCATCCCGATAGCTGAAAAACATGGCGAAACCAAGGTATTGGGGTTTCTGTATACGCAGCTTGCCCTGATGCTTACGTATAATGCAGAATTTGAAAAAGCAGGCAATTATAACACAAAAGCCCTTCAGGTTCTGGAGAAAACAGCACCTCAATCTCCCGAGATGTTTTTTACCTACCTTAATATGACCAGCAATTATTGCTATCAGGTAAAGGCAGACATGGGAAAAAAGTTTCTGGATAAAGCAGAAAAAATGATTTCCCCTTATCCCGATTCTTCTTCAAATGCATCTTTCTACTATAATAAAACGCTTTATTTTGTAAGTAAGCAGGAGCATGATCAAGCATTGCAGGCTATAGATAAGGGACTGTTCTACACTAAAAAATTCAGGATGAAACTGATGATGCAGATGTTCTATTTCCATAAATATGATATCTTCAAAAAACAGAAAAAATTTACTGAAGCCAAAAATTTACTGGAAGATATCCTTGCAGAAAAGACCCTGGCAACAGATCTCAATAATAAAAAAATAATGTATCAGCATCTTTCCGACATCAATGAAATCCTGGGAGATCCTGTACAGGCTTTGGTATGGCAGAAAAAGTATTCCAAACTGAATGACAGCTTAAATGCGGAAAACATCAAGCTGGAGATCAATAAGATTGAAAGAAAATACAATACCTCCGAAAAGGAGAAAAAAATAGCCTTCCTGAATTCGGAAAAGAACCAGAAGGAAATGGAGGTCAATAAGAAAAATTATTATTTGTGGGTATTAAGCCTTGTTCTCTTATTGATCATTATTCTCTTAATCTTCCTTTTCGTTATTTACAGAAATAATAAAAAACTGTCCGAACAGAAAGAGATCAACCTTCAGCAGAAAATAGAAGATATTAAACAGAAAGAGGAACTCACTTTAACGAAAGCGATTCTGGAAGGTGAAGAAAAAGAAAGAGAACGTATTGCAAAGGATCTTCATGACGGTCTTGGAGGAATGCTGGCCGGCGTTAAAATTAATTTTTCCACCTGGTCATCTGCCCATCTGGAAGCAAAGAAACATGGAGATTTTTACAAAATCTTAGATCAGCTTGACCTTTCAATCGCTGAACTGAGACATGTTGCGAGAAATCTGATGCCGGAATCCCTGCTGAATTTCGGTCTTGAAACGGCTTTACATGATCTGTGCGAATTTTACATCCGGAAAGATCTGGACATTTATTTCCAGCCCATTAATATTGAAAAGAAACTTCCTCTTACGATTCAGCTTAATATTTACAGGATTGTACAGGAACTGCTGGCCAATGCGGTGAAACATTCCGGAGCAAGTAACATTCTGCTGCAATGTTCTCAGTCCGGAGAAAATTTCCTGATCACCATAGAAGATAATGGTAAAGGATTCAATAAAGAACGCCAGGAACCGGTAAAGGGCATGGGCTTTTTAAATTTAAAAAACAGGGTGAACTACCTGAAAGGAAAAATAGAAATACACTCAGACCCTCAGGGAACAACTATTAACATTGAACTCAGTACACATGGTGAATGAAAAAATAAATATCGTTATTGTAGATGATCACCCTATCGTTATCGAAGGGCTTAAAATGATGCTGAAAAGCCAGCCTTTTTTTAATATTTCCGAAAGCTTTACGTCCGGTTCAGAGATCCTAAGTTTCATCCGTACCCATGAAGTGGATATTATCCTTCTGGACATTACCCTGCCGGATGCCAATGGAACAGAACTCTGTCGTGAAATTAAAAAGATATCACCCCAAACCTCGGTGATCATGTTCAGCAACCGCTCGGAGCGAAGCATTATCATGCAGGCTATACAGAACGGAGCCAGCGGTTATCTTCTGAAAAATACGTCTATAGATGAACTGGTCGTGTGCATCAAAGGGGCACTTTCCGGGAATATTGTATTTTGTAATGAAACCAAGCAGATCATCAGCAGACCGTCTCAGAACGACCACCCTATACCAAGGCTTACCAAAAGGGAAAAACAGATCCTTCAGATGGTTGCGCAGGGGAAAACGAGTGCTATGATTGCGGAAGAACTGTTTCTCAGCCCTCTGACTGTGGACACCCACCGAAAGAACCTATTGCAGAAATTTAAAGCCAAGAATTCCACTGAGCTGATCAACCGCGCTGTCCAGCAGCATCTGCTTGAAGAATAAATTGACAAAGATTACAATAAAAAAAACCGCTTTTTAAAGCGGTTTTGATATATATGAGTATATATTTTATAATTCCAGGAAGCTGTAATCAATAGAAGCTACCAGAGGACCTGCTCCTTTTTTCTTCTGTGTTCTTACGATTTCTCCGTCTATCCAAAGATTAACGACCAATTCTGAATCGGCATCCGGAAGATCTGCTTTCGCATCAAGATTCAACTGAGCCTGGCTGGAATTAACGAAAAACTCTCCGCTCGTCCAGGTTGTCCCTACAGGATCGAAAATATCAGTTTTAGCTGTTCCTACCTGCGTTACAATAGCTTTAATAACACCTCCGGTAGTTGTTTTCACTTCAAACTGAACAACGTGATCTGTAAATTCCTCATCATCATCATCCTTTTTACAAGAATTAACCACAGTAATTACAGAAAATAACAGAACGAATAAAAAAGAAAGTCTAAGTAAACTTTTTGATTTGTAAAATTGCTTCATTTCTCCAAATAGATTTTTAATGTTTCAAATATAAGTTTTTTATTAATATAAAAATAACTTTTATGAAAAATTTCCAATAAAGATTTCCAATTAATATCAAATCAGCAAAAACAATATTTTCAGGATCAGTCCGTATTGGAACGTGTAAACAGCTTCATCACAAAGACAAAAATCAGCACCGATTTTGGAGTGTTTTCAATGTAATTTATTAATTATATTTGCTGTATGAATTTAGATTATATAGTAAGAGAACCGGAACATATCACCCCAAATACCACAGTCCTTTTCATGCTTCATGGCTATGGCAGCAACGAACAGGATCTTTTCAGCTTCAGGGAAACCCTTCCTGCCGACTGGCTTATCGTAAGCTTCAGGGCAC
This sequence comes from Chryseobacterium endalhagicum, assembly GCF_016745235.1. Taxonomy (GTDB): domain Bacteria; phylum Bacteroidota; class Bacteroidia; order Flavobacteriales; family Weeksellaceae; genus Chryseobacterium; species Chryseobacterium endalhagicum. The sequence goes on from NZ_JAELVM010000003.1 coordinate 846,970, forward strand.
CCAGAGATACCCAGTTTGAAGGTTATTCATGGTTTGATATTGACTTTAATAATGCTGAGAATTTCATTGATCTTCCACAGGCTAAAGAATCATTGAACGGAGTGCTGGAAAGCATCCTGAAAATCGTTAATCATTATGGACTTACCGAAGGCAAGGTGCATTTATGCGGCTTCAGCCAGGGTGGAATATTATGCTATGCGCTGGCATTGAAACATCCGGATATGTTTAATTATGTAGCGTGCCTGAGCAGCTATCCTGAAGAAAAGCTTCTGGATGATATTGTAAAAGACAAAAAGAAACTGGAAAGACTTCGTTTTTTCATATCACACGGAACAGATGATGCAGTGATCCCTATGGAATGGGGAAGAAAAGCGGCAGACCTTCTTTATGACCTGAGCTGCTATTTTACTTTCAGGGAATACATGAGCGGGCATGGAGTGAATCAGAAGAATTATATGGATCTTATGGATTTCTTTTCAAAATAACCCACGAATTATAATAATTTAATCAAAACACCCATCTTCATTGAAGTTTATATAAACATTCCTGTATTTGGAATGTTTTTTTATTGACATTAGGGATTATTTCACTAAATTCAGTAAATGAAAGTAAAGCTTTTTCTTCTGGTATTGTTCCTTAGCATTTTTCTCAGTGCCCAGAACTCTTTTGAGCTCATTAATACAAAAAAAGCAGTGATTCCTTTTAAGCTTATCAACAATCTTATTTTCATCCCGATCACTGTAAATGGTGCAGAACTGACTTTTATGCTGGATACCGGAGTGGCGGAAACCATTCTTTTCAGCCTGGACAATAAGGAAGTGAAGCTGCAGAACATAGAAAAGATAAAATTTTCAGGGCTTGGAGGTAATTTAAGTATTGACGGTTTTAAATCTGACCGTAACATAGCCAAGATCGGTGATAACGTCATCAATTCATCAATGCTTCTGTATATTGTTGTTGATGAAGAATTCAACATTTCATCCCACATCGGAATTCCTGTAAACGGGGTAATAGGATATCATTTTTTTAAGAATCATCCCATTTCAATAGATTATACATCCAAAAAATTAACCATTTATCAGGACGAGAAAACATTTAAAAAGAAAATCCGGAAGTTTGATGTACTGCCAATGAGCATAGAAAAAGACAAACCTTACCTCTATGCCGACATCGAAATGACCAACGAAAAAAGAAGCTCAAAACTGCTGATAGATCTTGGAAACAGCGATGCGATATGGCTCTTCCCTACCCTTATCAAAGATTTTGTCTACAACCGGCCGAATATTGATGATTATCTGGGCCGGGGATTCAATGGGGATATTTTTGGTAAAAGAAGCAGAATTCACAACTTTTATCTCAATGATTTTAAATTTGAAAAACCTCTTACCTCCATGCCTGATGAGTATTCCATCCAGCATGTTACGCTTGTAAAAGACAGAAAGGGCTCTGTGGGCGGAGAAATAATGCGCAGGTTTTCTATAGTTTTCGATTATCCGGGAGAAAAACTATATTTGAAGAAGAACAGGAATTTCAATGATCCTTTTCATTTTAATATGAGCGGACTGGATTTTAAGCAGGACGGATTGGAATGGCAGCAGGACCGGGTAAAAATTGAGCCCAAACAGCTATCACCCACTTCTTTTGGCACTGAAATTTCCATGGGAAATAATTTTCAGTATAAATTTACACTAAAACCCATCTTTTCCGTAGCCGGAGTCCGTAAAGACTCACCTGCATTTAATGCCGGGCTGAAAAAAGATGACCGCATCATTACCATCAACGGAAGCCGGACCTCGGACATGACCATGGAAAAAATCCTGGAAATCATGAAATCTGATGAAGGAAGAAATATCACCATGGTGGTCATGAGAAAGGACAAAGAAATGACCTTTAGTTTTGTACTGGAAGATCCTATACCTTATCGAGAATAGCCTATGAAAACAGAAGAAAGCACAATAGATAAAATAAGAACCCGGCCGAGATTCAAGATGTTTACCCATCTTACGAAAGAAGAATATGCTGAAAATCTGAAAAAATATCTCGCCGATCATAAAGAAGAATTTTCCGGAAATATCAACAAAGAAGTAGCCACCATCTGGGTTCAGACAGAATACGATAATTACTGGAAGCCCAGATTATCTTTACGGGTAGAAATTGAAGATGACGAAACGGCTATCCGGGGAATATTCGGGCCGAGTTCTGCGGTCTGGACATTTTTTATGTTCCTGTATTTTTCGTTTTCCATTCTCTGGATGACGTTTTTCACGATGTACTATGTAGAAAAGCAGATAAAAAGCGCTGAGTTCCCGTGGGCCCTGAGCGCTTCATTCGTTATGATATTCTTTATCCTTCTTACTTATGCGGCAGCCAGATTCGGGCAGCACAAGGGCAAGGAAGAGATGCTTAAGCTGAGAAGATTTGCCGAAGAATCTACATTACAGTTTGAAAAGAAAATTAATTAAGTAATACGGTCAGGAAGTTTGAGGTCCGAAGATGGAAGTTATTGATGCCCAAAAGCAGCATTGTCATATCGTTTTAATATTTCCAACCTACTTCAAGGAATAATTTTAAGGTAACTATTTAATAGTGTTGCCTAACAGTAACTTCCAGCCTCCCGCTTCCATCTTCCAGCCAGAATTAATTAGCAGGAATTTCAGCCGGCTTTTCAGTCTGGGCCGGTACAGCCATAGCTTTAGCCGTTTTAATGGAATCTGCTACTTTTTCCCTGTTATCCTGTTCTTTGATCATTTTATCAACATGAGATTCCAGAAGCTTGGTCATTTCTTCCACAGAAATATTGTTCGCATTAGGGTCTTCCAGAAGTTTTCTCCAGGGTTTTCTTCCACCCCATTTATAATCCCCGAACACCATCACAGGCGTTCCTTTCGCTTTGGTTGTTGCACCTCCGGGATTCAGGATCCAGGTGTCAGCATAAGAATACAGCCACTGGGCATCTTTCATCAGCAAACGTAAACATGAGTGTGAGGCCGGATATCCCGGAAGATCATACTGGTGCCATCCGATACCGCCAATATTATGGATATTGAAATTATACGGAAGTTTCCACTCGCTGCTCACTGTAGAGATGGACAGCTTCTTTTTCCAGTTGGCAAACGTAAGTCCACGTGTGGTCTGCGCTGCTTTTTTACCCATACTCGTCGGGCCCCATTTCACAAGGCTCCCGTTGGAATAAACCCCGTAAGCCTGTATTGGATAGGAAAAAATCACAAATTTCTTCACGCCGCTTAATATGTCAAGCTGCATCGGAAACGGTGAATAAGACATCAGTGTGGTATCTATTTTGGCAGGAACCACCAAAGTATCAGAATTCCATTTATTCTTGGAATCCAGTCTGTTCAGAGCAAGGATAGCATAGCGCTCCTTCTCATTGTATTTCTTGCTGAATTCTGCATATACGGAATCTCTCAGCTTTTTATCTTTTGGAAGGACAAACGCGTTATAAAAACCGGTTTCCTGCATGGCAGGCGGCACAGATTCCTTTTGCACCACAGAATCTTTCTTGATAGAATCTTTTTCTACCGCCGGAGTTTCTGATGAAGAAACGGTATCTTTTAAAGTATCGCTTATTTTTTCAATTTCTTTTTTACATGAAACCAGCATTGCAGCGCAAAAACCGGCATATAAAAGTATTTTTTTCACAGATATGTTTTTCATAAATAAATCAGGTCATCTAGTTTGGCTACCCAGTGCAAATATCAGACCTAAAACTGAACAAAAAAAGAGCTTGTGAAAAATACCGTAAAAAAACGGTATGGATGTAAATGATTTTAAAGCAGTTTATTGGTTTGAGCATACGCAAGTGCTTCTGCTATGTTGTTTACTCCAATTTTTTCAAAAAGTTTTTTGCGGTGAAATTTTACGGTATCTGCCGAAATAAATAATTTTTCTGCAATTTCATTAATCGTCAGTCCGCTGGCGTAAAGACTCAGGATTTCAGACTCCCTCTGCGAAAGTTTTATTTTTTCATCTTTCAACCATTTTCCGGCTTCAGGATCAAATTTCCAGACATCATCGGAACCTTCCCGGCTGATCACAATATTTCCGGCAGAAGTACTGTTGGAAAGCGAAACAATACACAGTGCCTTCCAGATCTGCCCTTCCTCGGTAAGGAACATAGGGGTAAGTTTATGATTGACCAGCACCATATTCTTTTTGCCGTTGATCAAATTGAAATCATAAGAAATGGAATACAGCTTCCGTTCCTCCACAGGAATTTTATCATAAAAATTAAACCCTGCTTCATTGATTTTGATCAGCAGTTCCACGTCTTCGGGCTTTACATTCTGAAAATAAAAAGCATAGCCCATCTCTTTCACTTCTTCCGAGGTTTTCCCACATAGAAAAAGAGGATTGTCCGACACATAATCGAATTCTCTGGTCTGATAATCTATTACATACAGACTTTGGTAGGTAAGCCTTGAAAACGCTTTCACCGTTTCAAGATATTCCGCGGTCTGGCTGCGGTTGATGTCAGCATCGCTGCGGACATCATTTTTATCGTTAAAAAATCTGTTAATTTCTTCCATATACTATTGATCAATCAACAAAACAGCTACCCAAAAGTGTAGTATTTCTCATCCATCAGCAAATCTACACAAAAGTGTAGTGGCTATCAAAATACCGTGATTTATTTTTGTTAAAAATAATTATAATTCTGCATCATAAAAACAAATCAGATCGTTAAAAAATGAAAAACCTTTATTTTTATTCACTATTGATCGCCGGTGCAGCATTTATTCTTACCTCTTTTCAGATTACCCGGGGCAGACATATCTACCGCAACCAGTGGAATATCCCCTCCCATAAAAGTTTAAGCATAAAAAATTCAGCAAAAGAAAGTCTTGAAGTGGTTTTATACAATCCTTCACAGACCGATTTTCTTCAATACAGAATCAATAACCATGAAATAAAGGAGCTGCCCAAAAACGATTCGGTCTACGTTACAATAAATTTCGCCCATGAAGTTTTTATCGTAAATAACTCAACCCATGCGGGTGCATTCAGACTGAAGATATTAAAAAACAAAGGCCGGATTAAAGCAGCCCTTAAAGATCAGCAATTTTAATCATAGAATTAATTTTTGCAAAAAAATCACACAAACTGAGCGAAGCATCATACGCTGATCTTATAATTACTGTCTTTTCGGGCAGTAATTTTTTTTTACACAAGGTTTGAGTTTAGGATTTGAGAGTAGTAGCCCTTGAGGGTTTGAGAGTGGAGCGTTTTAGAGTTTGGGGTGCGAATCCCGGAAATATTGAAAGAAACGGCAAATAACTGGAGGCTGAGGCTCCCGAAGCCACCAGTATCATTATCTATCGTCTGATATCTGACATCCAGAATCTTGATTCTGAACTCTGAAAATTCACCATTCACTGTGGAGCAAAATTCACCATTGACAATTTCCTATCTAAAATCTCTATTCTCATTCATGCGAGCCAACCCACTTCAACGTTCCATTTTTATCAAAACGGTAAGCATCCTGATACCAGGAAGCTCCTCCTCTGCATCCGGTGTACAGCACTTTATTTATTTTGTCTACAGCCACATCGCAAAGGCATGAGCATTCGGACTTTGAGTAATCCGGTTCTTTGAACAGATTAAACCGCTTTGTTTTCGGGTTATAAAGGTAGATGGTAAACATACTGTAAACACCCATTCCTGCATCCGGAATGGTGAAAGCAAGATCATCGTATCCGTCAAAATTATAATCTTCAATAATGCTTTGCTGGACCGGATCAGGTCTGTCCGGAAAAGGAAGTTCTGCATTCATCTTCCTCCCATCGGGATATTCAATCAGCAGTTTGTTATTATAAAAATGATTAAAAGAGATCATAGCACCATACAGCAGGTATTTGTCATCGCCATCCGGATCTCCTTCTTCTTCCACAAGCTCAAGGTTGAAATGTCTGAAACCTGTTGCTCTCAGATAAGAAGCATCTACAATAAAGTTTCCCATTTGCAGCAGTTTATAGGTTCCGTTAAATTTCCCGTTAACCATTTCATCCCAGGCAAAATAATGTTTGGCAGGCTGATCCGGGCCTCCTGAAATAGTATCCAGCCTGTAGCTTTTAACTCTTAACGGAATAATATCTTTCTTCCCTTCATACTGTACAAAGGCCCCTTTTCCGCCATTTCCGTAATACAGTTTCAGCCTGAACTCTTTTTCTGCATCAACAGATTTTAAAGTAATGGGCTGGGCATGCAGAAAAGTCCCGAAAATAGCAGCTACAAAGAGGAGAAAAAGTTTTTTCATGGTTATCTTACGTTTTATGGTTTTATATTTTTTATGGATACTCTTAGAAAATAATCGGAGCCGGGTTCATTTTCATCTTTTACTTTAAGGATGTACCATGTTGTTTCTATCTGCTTTTCATTTTGGATATTCTGAAGGATCTCATATTTTCCATTATGAAATTTACGGACATTATCGGGCGTGATATCTTTGAAATCCCTTCTGTCTTTCAGCAGGTCATTGTATTCTTTTATGGTTAAATAAGCGGAAAACTCAACCATACTGAGCTTTTTAGCCGGATCCACATAAAAATCTACAATATTTCTTTTTTTGATTTTTAAATTTCTGAACAGGAACATTCCTTCTGTTACGTATTCCGGCAATATCCTGTAAATTTTATAAGGTATTATTTTTCCATCAACTGTTTTCTCCGTGGGTATCTGATAGTATTTTTCAACCTTGGATAACAGATGGTCCGGATCTTCTTTGAATGTTATTTTATCCAGATCGAAAGCACCATATGACGGACCAATAAATTCGGGATTCTCCTGTCCGCTGCAGGACATGAAAAGAAAAGCAAACATCAATAATAGTAGAAATCTTTTTGTCATGGTTCAATATACTATTTAAACAGAGAAATAAATTTATAATAGTAAAAAGTCCAGATAAGAAACCACGGTACATCAGCAATCAGAAAGAAAACCACAGTCTCTTTATCTATATTCCCACCGGAGATTCCTGCCAAAAAACATCCCGCCAAAAGTACCGGAAGAGCAAACCAGCACAATCCCCTTTTTATATTTCCCCGGAACCCTTTTAAAAGAGAAAAAAGACTGCTGATGGAAACCAGACTCAAAGACAAAACCCAGAACAATACAATGCCATACGCCAGACCGCTCATATCACAATTTCTGGGAGGACTGCCATCCTGTACGGGAATTTTGGTCGCTGCCAGATAAGTAATCAAAATGATCATTGAAATAACGGCAGCCATAAACCATGTTTTAAGGATGGAAAGCAGAATAAATTTTCTCTGTGACATTGAATCTCTTTATGCGTTTCACTAATGTAGCAATAAACCATGAATAAATCATTTGACAGGACAGGTTATCTGAGCAAAAACAGCAGTAAAATATAAATACACGGCCACACCCTTGAAAAACTGAACCCGTGTTTAACGAAATTTTCCTACAGACATACAACATACAGTGGAAACTTTTATCTAGATTTGCCTTGAATCAATAACAGAATTTTATGAAAAAAGTAGGATTGGTAGGAGGAATAAGCTGGGTATCCACCCTGGATTATTATCAATTCATTAATGAAGGCGTTAATGCCAGGCTGGGTGGACTGAATGCCGCTGAATGCATGATCTATTCTTTAAATTTCAATGACGTTCAGGCCAAAGGCTGGGTGAATTCCTTTGATTTACTGCTCAACGCCTGCCAACACCTGAAAAACAGCGGTGTGGACAGCATTGTCCTGTGTGCCAATACCGCTCATCTCTTTGCAGACGAACTTGAGGATAAGGTACAACTTCCAATCATCCACATTGGGACTGAAACGGCAAAAGCAATACAGAAAGCAGGGCTTACAAAAGTTGGATTAATCGGAACCAAGTTTACGATGGAAATGGATTTTTATAAAAATAAGCTGGAAGAATACGGCCTGGAAGTACTGGTTCCGGACAGTCAGGAAACTAGGGATTATATCCAGCATACCGTAAAAGATGAACTTGGCGTGGGATTCATTAATCCTGAGACTAAAACCCGCTATATTTCCATTGTAGGAGATCTTATAAGCCGCGGCGCAGAATGTATTATTCTCGGCTGTACAGAAATTCCTATGCTGATCAGCCAGGATGATTTCAGCATTCCGGTTTTTGATACAACGAAAATACATTGTGAGGCCATTGTGGACTATATTGTTTTATAAATACTGATGAACTTTTAACTTTAGCTATCCCCAGCCCCAGAAATGAAAAATTAAATGATTTATCACTGTTCTTTTACCTTGAAGCAAAAGAACCAAAAGTTCAAGACCTGGAAACTTCCGCTAAAAATAAATCCTGTTCTCTAAAAACTCTAAAACTTGCGCGGATGTATTGTTGCTTTTTCGTTTCAATTTCCGTCCCGCGCCTCGGACAGTAGAATTTTTTTAACGTTCGCAGCATTTATTTTCTTAACGCTCCATTTTCCGAAGTCGATTTTATCATAGTGTCAATATCAATCTTTGTAAAATCTGAACAGAAGGTATATTTAAATAACGAAACCTTATAGGTTTTAAAAACCTATAAGGTTTGATTGTGTATTATTTTTTTGATTTTTGCACCTTATCCGGTAAAATTTATCCTTAGGTCGTGGATAGACATACAAACAAAAATCCCTTTCAATTGCTTGAAAGGGATTAAAGATCTTGCGATCCGGACGGGACTCGAACCCGCGACCTCCGCCGTGACAGGGCGGCATTCTAACCAGCTGAACTACCGGATCAATTTTTTTAAAGTAAATTGAGAAAACTTCTGCGATCCGGACGGGACTCGAACCCGCGACCTCCGCCGTGACAGGGCGGCATTCTAACCAGCTGAACTACCGGATCAATTTTTTTAAAAAGAAATTGAGAAAACTTCTGCGATCCGGACGGGACTCGAACCCGCGACCTCCGCCGTGACAGGGCGGCATTCTAACCAGCTGAACTACCGGATCTAATTTTTTTTTTAAAGTAAATTGAAAAACTTTTGCGATCCGGACGGGACTCGAACCCGCGACCTCCGCCGTGACAGGGCGGCATTCTAACCAGCTGAACTACCGGATCATTTTCTGTTGTGATAAAGAACTACGTTTCTTTTTTGTGATTGCAAAATTACACCTTTTTTCGTTATCTGCAAATTATTTGCAAATAAAAAGCCTTCCAAAAACGGAAGGCATTCATTATCAAAGTTATTTTTTACAAGTGCGCGCTTAATTTTTCAGCGATAATCTCCTTTGGAGTTACACCTACTAATTTATCAACCACTTCACCGTTCTTAAAAATCAGAACTGTAGGGATATTTCTGATGCCATACTGCATAGAGATTTCCTGATTGTTGTCTACATCAACTTTTCCTACCACTGCTTTTCCTTCAAAATCTGATGCTACTTCTTCGATGATTGGTCCTAAAGTTCTGCATGGTCCGCACCATACTGCCCAGAAGTCTACCAATACCGGCTTGTCTGATTTTAAAACCGTGTCCTGAAATGAGCTGTCTGTAATTTCTAAAGCCATTTTGTTTCTTTTATTTAAATTAATATTATATTCTTGTTTCAATCCTTAATTGGATATTCAAAATTACGCTTTTTAAGCGATAAGACTATCTATGCTCAACATTTGTTTTTTCTATAGCAAAGTCCTTTGAAATTTCTGCCAAAGCCTCTGCCAGCGCATCGATTTCTTCTTTTGTCGTCATATGGCTGAAAGAAATACGCAATGGCGTACAATGATCCATCTCATCCTCAGAAAGAACCATCATCATTACCATAGAAGGTTTTGATGCTCCTGAAGAGCATGCACTTCCCTGAGATATTGCAATTCCCTTCATATCCAGCTGAAGCCCGATCAACGGGTTTTTATACGGCAGCAATGCACTTAACACCGTGTAAAGGCTGTTTTCCTTCTCGGCACTTCTTCCATTGAATTTAATCCCCGGAATCACTGCAGAAAGTCTTTCTATCGTATAATCTTTGATCTCCTGCATATGGCGGGTGTATTCTTCCATATGATTTAAAGAAAGTTCCAGAGCTTTACCAAGCCCTACGATACCGCTTACATTCTCAGTTCCGGCTCTTAAGCTTCTTTCCTGAGGTCCTCCGGTAATGATTCCCTTCATTCCTGTGGCTTTTCTGATGAAAGCGAAGCCTACACCTTTCGGACCATGAAACTTGTGGCCGCTGCATGATGCAAAATCTACTTTAATATCTGAAAAATCCAGATTCATGTGAGCCATAGTCTGAACAGTATCCGAATGGAAAAGAGCGTTATTTTCTTTGCATAATTCAGCAATTTTCCTGATATCTGCTATATTTCCGATTTCGTTATTGGCATGCATTAAGCTTACCAGTGTTTTTTTATCCGAAGCTTTTAATAATTCTTCCAGTTTATTCAGGTCGATATCTCCTTTTTCATTAGGACGAATATAGGCTACTTCTACCCCTTTTCGTGCCTTCATATCCAGAATACTCTCTGAAACACATTTATGCTCAAGCGGTGAACTGATGATTCTTTCTACGCCAAGGTGTTCTACACTGGATTTAATGATCATGTTGTTCGATTCTGTTCCGCACGAAGTAAAGATAATCTCCGCAGGCGTTACGTGAAGATAATCTGCCACCTGTCTTCTCACATTTTCTATAAGGATTTTTGCTTCCTGTCCGAAACTGTGGGTAGAAGAAGGGTTTCCGAAATTCATTTTCATAGTTCCCACCATGGCATCTATTACTTCTTCTGAAAGCGGAGTTGTAGCAGCGTTATCTAAATATATTTTGTTCATTTTTATTTTGAGTATTTTAATTCTACTGAGGTAAACTGATAATCCGAAGGAACGGCAACCATAAACCAGGGATTTGAAATCACCTGAATTTCCATGCCGCCCGAAGGAGTTTCAGGAACCTCTACGTATAGGATATTGTTTTTTACGAAAGTATTTTTAACGGTATTAATTCTGTGGCTTCCCGATCTGAACATGCCCATATGATACAAAACCACTTTTTTGTTTTTGGGAAATTTCGGGTAGTTGATAGAAGGCTCTTTACCCACTTCAATAAGACCGAAACTACCTTTGATGACATCCCGGAATTCCTGTTCATTCTTTACAATCTTGAATCCGGATTGATCCGGGCCGCCCTGTGCCTCGGAAACCAGAAGTTCTGAGCTTTCCTGCATACCTGGTGATTTTTGAGACGGCGTCGCTGCACAGCTCATTATGATTGCAGTACATAAAATAAGCAGTCTGTTCATTTTTACATTTTTACCTCCCAAAATTAGTGAAAAAATTGGTAATGACCTTCATTTGCCCATTTCAGCATCTGGCGGTCTCCGGAAGTATCTCCGAAAGCAATTATTTTATCGTATTTAGAGTCGTGTATTTCAGCTTTTATTCTTACCAGTTTTTCTTTTCCATTGCAGTTTTTTCCGATGAAATTCCCTGTAAAGATGCCGTTTTTAAACTCTGCACGGGTAGAAACCAGCTGCATTTTCAGTTCTTCCGCAAAAGGTTTCACCCAGATATCAAGCGAAGCGGTAACCAATAAACTCTGTGTATTATCCCTATCGATATTTTTAATAAAGTCAAGAGCGTTTTCCCGTACAATTTTCGGGTAATGGTGCTCGAAAAACAGTTTGGATTTCATTTCTATCTTTTCCTGGCTCTGCCCTTTGAGAATAGATCCTATAAAGCTTTTCTTCACTTTTTCCGTTTCGGCAAGCTTCAGTTTCAATAAAATAAAGAGAGGAACATGTCTTAAAAATTGTATCCGGAATTTGGTAGAATCGTAGAATTTAAGATACATGAACATGGTATCCTTATACGTTATGGTTCCGTCAAAATCAAAACAATACAACTTTTTCATAAATCTATGGCTTAAGGTAAATTTTATGAGTTATTGATTAAAGCGTTCGATAACCCGGCAATCAAAAATAAGCAAATTATTAAAAACAAAATCATAGATAAATTTTGAAAAACAAATTCTCCGGTGGTTAATCTATTTACTTCAACATTTCCTTCCTTTCTTTTTATTTTTTCCACTAATTTTCTCACTTCCCTGAATTCGAAATCATCTAAAGCATAGGTTCTGATTTTTTTGCCGTTTTTCAGTATAATGAATGTTTCAAAAATAGTATAAACAGTTTTCTGCTTCTCAAATCCTTTCGAATATTTTACAGGTCTTGGTATCTGTTTGAATCCCATAATATCTTCAAGCGAAATCTTTCTTGAAAAAGGTAAAAACTGGTAGGAAACAATCAGGTCATTGTGGGTTATTTTAATGACCTGAGTCTTTAGAAAATAGAACAATGAGCCTAACGCAAACAGTAAAAATCCAGAATCAATAATATAAAGCGCAATTTTCGAATCTGTATCTGAATGTTGTTCCAGAGAGCTGTAACTCAAAACAATCATTAAACTGAAGAAAATAAATCCCAGAAAAAAAACGAAAAGATTAATTGAAAAAGAATTGGACTTATATATGATTTTATCTTTCAAAATAACGCTAAAGCTTTAATTTCTTGAATATAAATTCAGGTATATTTCTGATAATCATCATAATAATACTCCAAACCGGCAAAACATAGGCTACATTCTTCTGCTTTTTGAAGGCTTTGTAAATGCAGGCCGCAGCTTGTTTAGGTGTAGCCGTCAGTTTGGGATTCAATGGCAGTCCTTCCGTCATTTTTGTGGCCATAAAACCCGGTTTAACGGTAAGAACATGTACTTTCTTCTCAAAAAGATAGTTTCTGAGCCCGCTAAGATAAGCTGTAAAAGCCGCTTTTGCGCTCCCATAGATAAAATTACTCTGTCTTCCACGATCTCCGGCTACGGATGAAAGCCCGATAATGGTTCCAGATCTTCTGCTTTCAAACTTCTGAGCAAAATAGTTCATCACCGGAATCAGCTTTGAATAATTGATATTAATGATCTTTTCCGTATTCCTGTTGTCATAAAGACCTTCCTCGGTTCCGTCTCCCAAATACCCTACGGCACAAAATAATATGTGCGAACTGACATGATCAAAGGTAGTATAATCAATTTCTTTCATCAGATCAATCTCTATCACCTCGGATTGCTGCAGAAATTTGACATCAATATGCCTTGCAAATCTTTCGGTAGTCTCCTTACTCGAAGTGAAAAGATAAATTTTTTCAAACTTTTCTCCTTCCTGGAGCGCCTTTTCCACAAAAGCCTGCGCCACTTCAGACGTACTTCCCAGAACTATCATTATGAATTGTTGTTTATGATTCTTTTGTGCTGTAATGACACAAATTTTGAACTTTGAATATTTTTCAGGTAATTCGTGAGCGAAGATCTACTCATGCTGTCTTTGGTAAGATAGATCCTTCCTCCGAACTGCTGTACAATATCATCGAGTTTTTTCACGAGTTTTTCCAGTTTTGAATTCACTTTAAAATCAAGGGCGAGCGTATAGCCTTCAAAAGGAAATGAATTGTAAGCTTCCGGATTATTCTTTCCGAAGAGCTTTAAAACAGCTAAAAACGACCCGTTCCCGCTTGCAGCAATGGTTTCCAGAATCTGCTTCATGCCTTCTCTTCCCGTTTCTTTCGGAATAACCATCTGATACTGGATAAAACCGGATTTTCCGTAGATCTTATTCCAATCTGTAATGGCATCCAGCGGATAGAAAAAGGTTTCATAATCAATGAAGGATTTCACTTCTTTTCTGGCCTGCTTTTTATAATACAGAAGATTGAAGATCTTTACGGTGAGCGCATTCAGAACAAATCCCGGAAAATAAAACGGAACGGTAGGCTGCAGTTTTTTCTTTAATCTTAAAGGCTGTCTGGCCAGATTTTGCGGAAGTTCGTGCTGAAAAGCGTGTTCCCCTCTCATTAAAATGCTTCTTCCCAGATTTTTTCCTTTCTGAAGACAGTCGATCCACGCTACGGTATACGTCCAGTTTTCGCTTTCTTCAAAGAGCCTGAATATCTCATCCAGATTCTCTGCTTTAATGCTTTCCTGGCGGATGTAAGCAGATTCTATATTTTTAAGCTTGAATTTTACGGTAAGAATAATTCCTGTAAGCCCCATTCCTCCGATGGTCGCCCAGAATTTATCTGGATTTTCCTCTCTTGAACAGGTGATGATCTCCCCATTTTCAGTCATTAATTTAAAATCAATAACATATTCTGAGAAGCAGCCTTCTGCATGATGGTTTTTTCCGTGAACATCTGAAGCAATGGCTCCGCCTACGGAAATAAATTTGGTCCCGGGAGTCACATACAGAAAGTAGCCCTGCGGAACTGAAATTTCAAGTATATCTGAAAGCAGTACGCCGGATTCACATTCTATTACCCCGTTGAGACGGTCAAAACTGATGAATTTATTTAATTTTTTGGTGGAAAATATGGTCTCTCCCAGTGAAGCATCTCCATAGCATCTTCCGTTTCCCCTTGCAATGACTTCATTATGACCGAGTACAAACTCCTTTATTTTTTTGAAGCTGTCCTCGGATCTCATTTCTTTTTCTACGACCGGGAAATTACCCCAATTGGTCACTTTCTGTGTGAAATTCGGCTTCATTTTTTAAAGTAAATCTGAATTAAAAATGCGGCGACCCATAACACTAAGGTTATCTGAATATACCTGTCTCTGTAAACTATTTTCGTAGGAGACTCCGTTCTGTTGTACACTAAAGTCTGCTGCAGATATCTTAAAAATGCAAAAACAACGAATATCACGGTATAAAAAACCCTTTCATGAAATCTTGCCTGTACTTCGGGAGACAGGGTAAACATCAGGTAACAGACAATCGCCAGCGTCACTGAAATGGAAAGGGCAATATCTGCAAACTGTACGTTATAGCCATCCAGCGCTTTTCTTGTTTTCCCGGAAACCTGAGCATTAATGAGTTCTCCCCTTCTTTTTCCGATCGCGAGGACAAGGGCGAGTACAAATGTCAGCAGGATCGCCCACTGCGAAATACCAATCCCCGTAATATAACCACCGGCCAGAACTCTGAGTACAAAACCTAATGCGATAATGAATATATCAATAATGGGAACATGCTTCAGCTTGAAAGTATAAGCGAGATTGATCACAATATACAAGCCTATGATGGTTGCAAACTTCCATAAAGATTCCTGAAAATAGATCTGGGCAAGAAATACAAGAGCCAGATCGGCAATAACAAGCCCTGTGAGAATTCCAACAGCTTTTGATTTTGAAATAGCGCCACTGGCAAGCGGCCGTCTTCTTTTTTCGGGATGCTTCCGGTCTGCCTCAATATCATTATAATCGTTAAGGATATAAACAACACTGGCGGCAAGGGAAAAAATAATGAAAGCAAAGACACTTTTGGTCAGTAAGTCTATGTTTGTAATGTTTCCGGAAAAAAACAGAGGGACGAAAACAAACAGGTTTTTCACCCATTGCTCCACACGGAGGAGTTTAAGATATTTCTTCATTTATGCTATTTCGGTTACAAAAATAGTGAATTCAAAATTCAAAACATAAAAATACAAAAAAAACCGCCGGGGCGGTCTTTTACGAAAATATTTATATAATTAAATTAATTACTGCCCTTGTTTGGCTTCATTAATCATTTTTTCATTCGCGGTAATAGCAAATTCCACTCTTCTGTTTTTAGCTCTTCCTTCGTCTGTATCGTTGGTAGCCACCGGCATAGATTCACCTTCACCTTTTGTAAACATTCTGCTTGATGCAATTCCTTTACCGGACAAATAAGCTTTTACAGCATCTGCTCTTCTCTGAGAAAGAGAAAGGTTGTAAGAATCTGCACCTTTGCTGTCTGTATGACCGTAGATGTTGATATTGGTATCCGGGTTATCAGCAAGAACCTGAGCTAATTTATTAAGGTTGGTCTGAGCAACAGAAGTAAGGTTTGAAGAGTCAAACGCAAAGTTTACGATGCTTTCGTTCATGGTAATCTTAATACCGTCCCCTACTCTTTCTACTTCAGCACCTGGTAAAGTTTCTTTGATCTGCTTAGCCTGCTTATCCATTTTGTTACCGATTACGTTACCTGCAACACCACCGATAATACCTCCCAATACTGCTCCTAAAGCTGAGTTTTTACCACTTCCTACATTATTCCCCAAAATACCTCCAATTACAGCACCTGATGCAACCCCTACGGCTGTACCTCTCTGCTGGTGGTTAGAATTCTGAACAGCCTCACAGCTTGTTAATAATAATGCGGATGATAAGAAAAGAGCTCCTATATATGTTTTAGTAAATTTCATTTTTTTGATCTTTTATGTTGATAAATTATTTCATTCCTGTTCTCTGGAAGTTGTAAACCACCTGTACTGTGCTTCCGTCGAAAGGAACATTCTGTACAAGGGAAAACTGATCCGTAGACTGGTTGGTAATCGTCAGGGTATATCCTGCCAGATTTTGCTTGGCTTTAGTACCTGCAGCAATTTTCTTAAACATGAAGGTATTGCCGTCCTTTACTTCGAATTTAATAGGCTGGGTAACGCTTGGGCACGCTCCACCGCCGTTTAAGGTGTATGCACCTGTGTAGTTATTTGGAATTAATCTCCAATGGCTTCCTACAAAACACTGAGCGTCTGCTCCTTCATCAAAAGGCTTGATTTTAAGTCCTTTTTCATAATCTATACTGGTAATCTGCCAGTCACCTTTTAATTTAAGGTATTCAACTCTCTGATTTTGTGAATTTTCTGCATTTTTCACTGAGGAACAAGACACTGCAAAAAGAGATGTTCCAATCAATCCTGCAAGTAGTAACTTTTTCATTATGTTGTTTATTATTTTGTTATTTATAAAGCTACAAAAAACCGTGCCAAATTGAATTATAAAAATAAAAAAAGTCCGAAAATTTCGGACTTTAAATGGTTTCTCCTTCTATACAGGAAGATAAATTATTTTTTAACAGCCTTTTTTACGGATTTCGCAGGCTTCTTGCTTACCGAAGATTTCCCTTTGTAAAAGTTGGTATACGCATATTCTGCTGCTTTCTGAAGATCTATAACGCCTCCAGCCTGAGAATAGTCTGGGAATTTGTTTTCAGCGCTCAGATTGCTGCTTTTTACCAATGCTTCAATGATCTGATCAGGCTTCAGTTCTGGCATATAGGCTAATAATACAGCCGCTGCTCCCGCTACAACCGGTGATGCCATAGAAGTCCCCTGAAGGTATTTATATTCGTTTTTAGGAACTGTAGAGTAGATTTGTTCTCCCGGTGCAAAAACGTTCACCATTTTCTTGTTGTAATTGGAGAAGCTTGCTCTTAGGTCGCTATTTCTGTTTGTGCTTGCCCCTACAACCAATACGTTGTTTACGAACGGTTTTTCGTCTGCCACATTTTTAAAGTTCGTAGGGAAAGCAAGGTGCTCGGCTACGTCTTCATTTTCATTACCAGCTGCTTTTACGAGAAGAACGCCTTTGTCTTCAGCATATTTGAAAGCATCCCAAACCACATTTTTCCCTGGTGATACAGGTTTCCCGAAGCTCATGTTAAGGATCTTCGCTCCGTTATCTACGGCATATCTGATGGCATTGGCAACGTCTTTATCTCTCTCGTCTCCGTTTGGAACAGTTCTTACAGACATAATTTTAGCTACTTTTGAAGCTACCCCGTACTGTATTTCTTTTCCCTGCGGAAGACCGGCAATAATTCCAGCTACGTGAGTTCCGTGCTCTGCATCAGGACCTTCATAGTCGTTGTTTCCGTAGCTTTTTTCAGAATAGTCATCGTAGTTATCGCCTACAATTTCTTTTCTCGGATCATAGCTCAGATCATACTGCTTAGCTTGTGGCGCAAAGTGATCAATAGCTTCTTTCATCTGCTCTTTCATGATTTTTTCAAATTCAACAGCAGATTTACCCTGGAATTCAGGATTTGTTGAAACCTGGCCCAGAACCTGAAGCGCAATCGCATCATCCTGTGCTGTAGAAGGTTTAATTCCTTCCAGTGTAGCTGCAGTAACAGGCTTGCCTCCCAACAGTTTTACCATATTAGGAATAAGACTGTTGATTTTTGTATAAGTCTGAAAGCCCTGTTTTGCTTCTGCACTTTTAGCAGTAAAAAGCTCTTTAGCCTTCATATACATCGCAAATTCTTCCGGCATTTTAGACTGATTTGCTTTGTTTTTTGTAGAATCATCCCCTTCGAAAACAGGCTTATATTTAGCAACAACTCTGGTTACTTCCATATTGTCGATATCAATATCTCCGTTTTTCCCACCGATAAAATTCCAGCCGTGTACGTCATCGATGTATCCGTTTCCATCATCATCTTTTCCATTTCCAGGAACTTCATTAGGATTTGACCATACATTTTTCACAAGACCCGGGTGGTCTACCTGAACTCCGCTGTCTAAAACTCCTACTACAACCGTTTTAGGCTTAAGACCTTTAGATTCTAAATATTTATAAGCGTTTGCCGTATTGACTCCGTATACTTTTGATGTTGAAAAATCTTTATGATACCAAGTCATCAGATCTTTATCTTCTTTTGGATCAATGCTCTTCGCCTGAGATTCCTGAGCGTAAGAGAAGCTAAAACCTGCCAGAAAAACAGCAGCTAATAATACCTTTTTCATATGTTGATAATTATTTTTACCTTAATTAAAGTTTGATACTTTTTATATAAGTCAGAGATTCAGGGCCTTTGTTACAAATCAGGTCCAAAACTGATAAATCTTTCAAAAATCCAAGTTTATCAGAGAAGGTCTGGTAATAGTCTTCCATCTGAAATTCAGAAGGAATTTTGGCTGAAAATTTCTCTCTGAAACTGATACTTTCCGGATTTTTGATATATTCTTCATTCAAAGACTGTGCCTTTTCTGTTTTAAGAATCTGCTGAATAATTTCCAGGCCTTTAAGGTTGAAATCAAGAAGAAATTTCTCTTCCAGCTCAAATATTTTCCTGAGCTTATCTTCATAATATTCAAAATAAGGCGAGCTCTGATAAGCGGTCTTGATGGATTTCCAGTGCAGATTTCTCCAGTCTTCACGGTAGGAGATCTCAATATCTTTGTATTCTCTTTTACCGTTATGATTGATCGGAATGATCAAAGAAAGCTTCCCGTTGGCTCCATAGATGTTGGCTCTGTTTCTATAGGTCTGCTTCGGAAAGTTTTCAAACTGTTCAAATATAATCTCGTTTTCAGGATTTAAAAACACTGAAAACCATGAAACCGGAGGCATATAAAATACCGGCAATAATACATTCGTCATATTCATGATACAAAAATGAAGTATTTTTTCAAACACTTCATTCTATTTTAAATTTTTTAATTCAATAATAACTATTCTTCCGTTTTGTTCTTTCTGAACAATTTCACGAAATACTCCCATCCGAAGAAAAGGATAAGAATCATGGCAGCAATCCACCAGTATGAAGTTTTATTGGCTTCTCCTGTGTTTGTTGCTTTAAACATTCTGTCCCAACGGATCTTGAACGGCGCCTGATAAGAAGAGCTGCTGTCTGAGAAAGCTCCCTGAAGACTCATCCATGTGAACATCGGTTTTCCAACGATATTTTCTTCCGGAACCACACCAAAGAATCTTGCATCCAATGAAGCATCTCTGTTATCCCCAACCATCATATAATAATCCTGCTGAATGGTATACTGAGCCGCTTCTTTACCATTGATGAAGATCTTTCCGTTCTTTTTCTCAAGGCTGTTGTGCTCATACTCGGAAATAATCCACTGATACATTGGAAGGGTCTCGTTATTGATCGCTACTACATCACCTTTTTTAGGGATTTTAAGCGGTCCATACCAATCCTGGTTCCAGGGTTTGTTGATCGGATAAATGGATTGTGTAGTGTCTATTTTTGTTTTGGCTTCGTCTCTGTAATATACCGCGGCTTCACCTTTTGGAGTGATATCCTCCTTCATGTCGATAACCTGAGGAAGTTCTTTGATTTCCTTAGCTGTTTTATCAGTCAGTCCCTGGAAAGCATACATATATCCTTTATCACTCTGAATTTCCTGTACAGGTAAGAATCCATAGGTGTTATATAATGCAGGAATATCCAGTTGGCTCCCTGTATTCACGATATATCTGTGCTGTACTTCCTGATCTCCTAAAACCGTTTCAGGTTTTCCGTTAACAAAAAGTCTTCCAGCTCTCATTTCGAAAGTATCTCCGGCTACAGCCACACATCTTTTTACATAAGGATCTTTTCTGTCGATCGCTGTATGCACGGAATCTCTTGGATAGTTGAAAACCACCACATCATTTTTCTGCGGCTTGCTGAACTGAAAAATTCTTGTATAAGGAAGTTTTACGGCATCCACATAAGATTTCGCATCATCTTTAGGGTTACCTTTCTGTCCTGTATCCATAATGGTTCCCTGAAGGAATGGAATGGCCACAGGGCGCATCGGCATTCTGTATCCGTAGCTCCATTTGTTCACGAAAAGGAAGTCACCTACCAGCAATGTTCTTTCCATGGATCCTGTAGGAATCCCGAAAGGCTGGGTTACAAATACGTGGATGATAGTGGCAAAAACCACAGCAAAGGTAATAGACCCAATGAATGTATCTTTCTTTTTTGATTCTTTTTCTTCGTCTGTAATGAAAAGATCATTCGCGTTTTCATCTTCTATTTCTACGTCTTTAGAATAGTTTACCGTAGCCATATAAATGAAAGGCAGAATCACCGTAAGAAGCTGGTTCTGGAAAAGGCTCTTTCCGAATTTCTTCATTAAATAAATATGAAACACAGACATCATAATAGGCCCCACTATCGGAAGATAGGACAGGATAGCCCACCATTTCGGATGCTTGGTCTCCTTTAAAATAATAAAGTAATTATAGAAAGGGATGAATGCAAATAAGGGACTATACCCCATTTTTTTGAACAGCTTCCAGGTGGAAATTCCCATCAGTACAGACAGAATGAGAACATATACTGTATAAGTTAAAAAATAATTCATAATTTTTCTGTGCCTATTCTAAATATATAAATGATGAGTAATAAATGATTACAGCGCTCTGCTATTCATAATTTACTATTCATCATTTTGTTTTTATTGGTATGCAATTTAAAGAATTTGTTACAAATTAAAGCCCCAAAACGTCTTTCATTGTAAAATTTCCTTTTTTATCCCTGATCCATTCTGCAGCCACTACAGCTCCGAGTGCAAACCCGTTTCTGTTGAAAGCCGTATGTTTGATCTCAATTTCATCCACCTCGCTTTTATAAAACACGCTGTGGGTGCCGGGAACCTCATCTTCGCGGACCGCAAAAATTCCAAGCTGATCACTTTGTGTTTCTTCCAGTTTCCAGGCGTTAAATTTAGGATTGTTTTTGATGATTCCTTCCGCGATGGAAATTGCAGTACCGCTGGGAGCATCTTTTTTGTGAACGTGATGAATTTCTTCCAATTGGCAGGAATATTCATCTACATTTTTCATGATTTCGGCTACTTTTTCGTTCAGGGCAAAAAATAAATTTACCCCTAAACTGAAATTTGATCCGTATAGAAACGCTGCATCATGATCTACAGCCATTTTTTCCACCTCTTCTTTTTTCTCCAGCCAGCCTGTGGTTCCACAGATCACGGGAATTTTATTCTCAAGACAGGCTTTGATATTGTCAAATGCCGCTTCAGGCAGTGAAAATTCGATAGCTACATCCGGATTGTTAAGATTTTCAGCAGTTGGAGTTTCTTTCAGCCGTGCCACGATTTCATGACCTCTCTTCTGTGCGATCTCGTCAATGATCTTCCCCATTTTACCGTATCCAACTAATGCTATTCTCATGTGGTATATTTTATGATGATCTCATGACCCTTAAGGTTTCTGATGATCTTTTATTTAAAATTCGTTTTTAAAATCTGTAACTTAAACTTAAACCTGTTTTCGGTGTGGAAAACCCGTACTGATCCTGGATTACCGTAGGATTGAAGGTAAGATCCGGGTCATGGCGGCTTTCATACAGATGGGCATCAACCACGGCATCCACAATATTCAGAATGTAGATCAGGCCTGTGATGGCTATTGCATAGTCTCTCTGTCTTTTTGACCGGTCCTGGGCATTACCCAAAGCCACTTTATCCAGCCACGGATGGGTATCTACGAATTCATTGGGTGTTCCGTTCAGTTTGGCAATATAATATTCCCTGTATTTTCTGTACTGGTTGTTGCTCCATATCGCATAACCCACTCCGGCCCCTACAGCGCCCCAAACAATAGGAATTTTAATATACTTTTTATTGTAATACTGTCCCAAACCCGGAAATACGGCAGAGTACAATCCTGCTCTTGTCGGATTAAGCTTGATGGTTTTTTTCGTAGGCCCGTTTGCGTTTTCAAGATCTTCAATAAGCTTGGCTTCAGTCTTCGCTGGTTTTACAGATTTTACGGGCTGCTGGGTCACGATGGCTACCGTACTGTCCTTTGGAAGAGGCCCTACACGAACCGTGTCGCCCGGGGTTACCTGCGAATACATGAAAGCAAAAGTGCACAGAAAAAATGTGAAAAATATTTTCTTCATTATTTAATATGGGATAAAATATACTCCAGCTCTTCTTCATTTTTGAAGTCCAGGACTATTTTACCTTTTTTACCGTTTCCGGAGGTTTTGATCTCAACTTTTACGTCTAAAATATCAGCGATCGTTTTCTGGGCTCTTTTATAATTATTGGAAAGCTCAGCATTTACTTTTTTCGCTGCCGATGATTTAGGATTCTTCAATGCAGTGGCAGCCTGTTCGGCCTGGCGTACATTAAGTTTTTCTTTAATGATCAGATCAAATAAAATCTGCTGATGCTCTTCACTTTCAAGACTGATGATAGCTCTCCCGTGTCCCGCAGAAATCTCACCGCTTCGGATGGCGTTCTGGATATCCGGGTTCAGTCTTAGCAATCTGATCGAGTTGGTAATGGTACTTCTGTCCTTCCCTACTCTCTGGCTCAGGTTTTCCTGGGTAAGCCCGATCTCATCCAAAAGTCTCTGATACGTCAAAGCAATCTCAATAGCATCAAGATCTTCTCTCTGAATATTTTCAACAAGAGCCATTTCAAGCAGCTCCTGATCGTTTACTAAACGGATATAGGCAGGAATCGTCGGAAGACCGGCAATTTTACTGGCACGGTAACGTCTTTCCCCTGATATGATCTCAAACTTCTCACCGTCTTTCCTTAAGGTAACCGGTTGGATTACTCCTAAGTTTTTAATAGACAGGGCAAGCTCGTTTAATGCTTTTTCGTCAAAATAAGTCCTTGGCTGGGTCGGATTCGGATAAATATCTTCAAGGGCAACCTCTACGATATTTCCTACAAACTTATCTGCTCCTTCATCGGTAGCGGAGTTGATACTCGCTTTGGATTCAGCACTTAAAATAGCGCCCAAACCACGTCCCATAGCTCTTTTTTTGTCCTTCATATATATAATTGATAAATGATGATTGATAAGTGATGGTGCTCATTCACTTATAAGGTCCATTTATTATTAAATTAATTTTTTACTAAATTTTCGTTCTTCAATAAAACTTCTTCTGCCAGCTGAATGTACTGGATGGCTCCTTTGCTTTCTGCATCGTAATTCAGGATACTTTCCCCGAAACTCGGTGCTTCACTCAATCTTACGTTTCTGCTGATGATGGTTTCAAAAACCATGTCCGGAAAGTGAGAATTTACTTCTTCCACTACCTGGTTTGACAATCTTAATCTGCTGTCATACATCGTAAGAAGCAGCCCTTCGATTCCAAGATCTTTGTTGTGGATCTTCTGTACATTCTTAACGGTATTTAAAAGCTTGCCTAATCCTTCCAGGGCAAAATATTCGCACTGGATCGGGATAATCACGGAATCTGCTGCGGTAAGCGCATTCACGGTAATAAGTCCTAAACTCGGCGCGCAGTCGATAATAATATAATCATAATCATCTCTCACTTCCGCCAATGCTTTTTTCAGCATATACTCACGGTTTTCTTTGTCCACAAGCTCAATTTCAGCTGCGACAAGGTCTATATGTGAAGGGATGATATCCAGATTGGGAGTTGCTGTTCTTTTGATGCATGCTCTGGTTTCTGCACTGTGCTCCAGAAGATTGTATGTGGAATACTGAACATCTTCCACCCCAAGACCTGAAGTGGCATTCGCCTGTGGATCTGCATCAATGATCAGTATTTTCTTTTCCAATACCCCTAATGCTGCCGCCAGATTTACAGCTGTTGTTGTTTTTCCAACTCCTCCTTTTTGATTAGCGATACCTATGATTTTTGCCATTATTAGAACTTTAGGTTTCAAAAATACACTTTTTTCTTTGCTCCCGGTGAGTGGCGAAATTCAAAATTGAGTTAAAATATTGTTAATAAGCCACTTAACAATTAAAAAAATTATCCACAAAAAAAATTCTTTGTGGATAACTATCAGGATTTGTTTTTTATCTTATTGTTCAAAGTTCATGGAAATCGGAAATTTGAAATAGCTTCTTACGTTTTCACCTTGCTTATTTTTAGCAGGTTTCCATAATCCTTTTACATTTTTAATGGTTCTGATGGCTTCATTATTAAATTCAACATCCTTACCGTTGGCTTTAATTCCGGAAATTGTTCCGTCTTTTTCTACAATAAAGGTGATCATTGTTCTCATTGTATCTCCACTGGATTCAAAGCCTGAACCGTCAAAACTGTTCATTACTTTATTTCTGAATGAATCAATTCCTCCTGCGAATACGGCTTCAGCACTTAGCTCGCCTTTATCTGCAATATGATTGTCATCCACTTTTGGAGCAGGCGGAGTCGGTGGAATATAAGGCACTGCCGGTCCTGTTCCTGCCTGAGGAGGTACTGGATGATAATTTGTTGTTGCAATGATTCCATCTTTATTATTTTGCGGTCCTGCAACGGCTCCTTCAATTTTTTCTACCACTTTTTCATTCGTCACATGGGCTTTTGGCTCTCCCAGACTCGCATCATAAGTTTTAACTTTCTGTGGCTGAACTTCTGGCTTCTGAATCTGTACAGGCGGTTTAACCTGAACATCAGGCGGAACAACCGGATCTACTAATTCTATTTCTACTCCATCCCTGCCTACTGATCGCACATCACTCTGAAATGCTGAAATTACAAACGGTGTTATTGAAATAGCAGCCAGTAAGCTTACGCCCACAAAAAGCGCTTTGGTTAATATTCTATCAGATTCATTTCTTAATGCATAAGCGCCGTATTCTTTGTTCCGGTGCTCGAAAAGAACTTCGTTGAAACGAAATTCCTGGTTTTGGTTTAGGTGTTTCATCACTATTAAAATATTTAAACTGTTAAAATAAGTGATTATTAGTTTTTAGTGTTCTTATCGATAAGTAATGATTCGATATCAAAACATCTGCCAAAATTTTGTCAAAACATCAGTATTTTAAAAAATTTTATAACAATATGTAAAATTTAACATTCTCATCGCTCCGAAATCTTCAAAAAACAAGTTCAATCCATTTAATTTTTCGCAAAAAAGCGCCTCTTATTTATAATATATGTACCATAAAATTAAAAACAGTGAAAACCACATCATAAAACAGGAAAAACACTGATGAATTAATTGCGAAACCAAAATACATTTGTACCATAGAAAAATCGGGGATGCTGAAAACCGAAAAGAGTAAGCAAAGAAATTTTTAAAAACTAATATACCATGCCAACTTTAACTCAAGACGCAAAAGCCAATTCATTAATGAGCATGCTTTTAAAGCAGGTTTATGACACAGTAACCAACGGAGGAAATCCTGAACACCTGGGAACAGATGATTTCATCGCATTTGATCCGGTAGGGATTACACTTTCTGAAGACACTTTCGATTATGCCCTGAACGGACTGTTCGGAGACGCTCCTTCACCAAAACCAATGCTTGACGGGACAGGAAAGCCTGTTCTGGATGCAGACGGAAATCCTAAAATAGATATGGAAGCTTATCAAACGGCTTTGTCCAACAGTAAATTCAAGAAGTATCTTCAGATGGAGCAGTTCGCCGCTATGGCTGACGCTATCCCATCGCAGCTGCCACCCCTTACCGAGGATGGAAAAGGAAGAGCAATCACCATTATGAACGATTCACAGAAAAGGGTTTCAAAGGTTTACGAAGATCTTTTACAGTGGTCTGTAGTAGTAGATACGGATTTCGACAAGAAAACGGAGAAAAAACTGGATTCACTGAGAGATAAATTATTCAAAATTAAAAAGGTAAAGAATCCTGATTTTGATGAAAACGCTCCGGTAGATGATTTCAACAAGCCTGAACTGATTCATACTTTTGTAGCGCCTACTTACGCAAAATATGTAGAGTACCAAATGAAGTATTATGATATCGTGGATGCCAACAACGAGATCAGAACTGCCGCAGACAACGGAGACACAGATGCGATGGCTAAACTGTCTATCGACGGGAAAAACATGAAAAAGCGTGAAGATGCTGCTTTAAAAGCATGGCAGTCTCTAGGATATAAAGAAGCTGTGGAAAGAATTCAGAATTATCTGAGCGAAATTGAAGAAAAGCATATGCTTGTGATCAAGAAGAGAATTCAGGCTGAATTCAGAAATAGCCAGAGAACAAGAATTTTAGATTACACCAATTATTCGCCGTGTATTCCGGTAGCAGCCAATGCTTTGAGGGAATCCAAAGGCTGGCCTGAAATTTCAATTTCTCAGGGGAAATCAAATTACGATTATTCCAAATCCATTCATAACTGGGGAGTAGCCGGAGGTTTCAGCATGGGATTATTTTCCATCGGAGCAAAAGCTGGCGGTAAAAACGAAAAAACACAGATAAAATCTGACTACACCAGCATGGACATCTCTTTCAAAATCGGAAAGGTAAGAGTGGAAAGAGGCTGGTTCAATCAGCAGTTTATAGAATCCAAATACTGGAAGCTTCACGAGCAGTCTCCACAAACCCTGAACGGCGACATGATCAGTGATGGTAAAGGTAAAGGATTAATGCCGGCCATCATCACAGAACTCATCATTGCAAAAGATGTTTCCTTGAATTTCAAGGATACCAGCTCTGCCTACACTGAAGCGAAAAACTCCATCAATGCAGGCGGTGCCGTGGGAATAGGACCTTTCATGATCGGCGGAAATTACAGCTACGACAACCAGAATGTAAGATCCAGCTATGAATGGGAAGGTAAAAAACTGACCTCAAAAGGAATTTATATCATCGGGTACAAATGTCATATTGTTCCTAAATCTCCAAACCCGAACCCGGAAATTAAAAAATGGGCGGACGGAAAGTCTTAAGAAGTAAGGGAGTCTGAAGATGGAAGATGGAAGTTATTGAGACGAAAAAATCAATATAGTACACTAACTTCAAGCTTCCCTCCTTCCCTCTTCCCATCTTATAAACCTAATATATCCTTCTCAATAGAATAACCGGCGGAAGTTTTTTTCTGCCGGTTATTCACCTAAAACTAAAAACCATAACCATGAAATATTTTGTAGCCGTCTATCAGAAGCTGAAAAACATTTATATGTCTCAGAGTTCGATGGAAAACGACCTGCCGATGATCTGCCCTTCACTCCGCATCTATGATAATGAGGAACTGGAACTCCTGAAGCCTCAGAGCCTCCTGAATGATGAGCAGAAAAAAGCGCTTTCGATCATTAAAAAACAGAATGTGGCCTATGAACTGAATTCGGTTCCTATTTCACCCAATTTCTGGGACCTGAACCCGAATAATTCCCTGTTTGATATTTACAGGGATATCCTGGACAAAAACAACCTGAAGGATCTGGAAGAAAACCTGGACAAAGTCCTTGACAGCAAAAGCACGGTTCTTTTCGATGCTAAAAACAGCGATACCAAAGAATTTAAAGCTTATAAAAAATACAGAACATTATCTGAAGATACGGTCAATAAAATAAGCGATCACTTGTTATTATTTGACGCCCTGGATACTGATGAAGAAAAAAACAACTGGAACGACAGACTTGTGAGCCTTAATAATCTTAAAGAGTTAGCCTTTTCTGAATGGAAAGTAAAAGGATTCAAGGATACCATTGAAAAAGAGCTGACAAGAATCAATAAATCTTCTGATGCCGATCTCTATCTGGCGATGGCACAGAATGCCAAACATAGTTTTGAGGCAGCGGAAAAAACGGATGTGATCAGCAATTCTTCTATTCACGACATCAATTTTATTCCGTATGATTTTATGGAGAATGAATCCGGATGGAACAGCATGCGTATTGAAAAATCTGAACTGGAAGGACTGCATTCGGAGGCCAAGAACAGTAATGAAAATCTTCCTTCAGAAATTTTATCCATCGATTATGATGAAAGTATGATCCAGGCTGTGGAAGTTGAATATTCTTTCGTGCATTTAAAAAGAAACTGGTTCAATAAGAATTTTATGCTGTCCAATCATTTTGAATGGAATGAGGCTAAAAAAATATCAGACGGACAGACCATTTCGAATGATTTCAAGCTTCCCGCATTTCCAAAAACCATGATCCTGATCAAAAACCTGAAAGTGATTCTGGATCCGTCTATCATCAGCACGAGTGTCAGCAATGCTGAACAGCTGGTTTATTTCGGGCCGATGGTGATGAAACAGCAGGTTTTTGTGAATAAAAATAACAATCAGAAGTTCCTGAAAGCGATAACGAATGTAAAAACAATCAAATCTGACCAGCTTAATTATTTAGCTAAAAAAACGATGATCGCTGAAACTCAAAAAGCGACAGTAGTCAATAGCATGTCAGCCAGAACCACAATGGATGCCGAACCCGTGGAAATGATGAAAACAGAGGCCACAACAGCTTTTGCCGGAAAAATGAACACAGGAAATATCCTGAACAACATAAAAAATTTAAGACCGCTTAATCCTGTCCCTCACGGAGCCAGTCCGGTACAACCCACACCTCAGCCTACCAGCCCTATAAAAGGACCGTGGGGTTCCTGGGGACCCAAGTTCCCGACTATCCCGAGGCCGATCCCAACACCGATTCCGACTCCAATGCCTACGCCGATTCCTATTCCGGTTCCACCTCCGCCTCCTTTAGGCGCTATGGTACAGTTCAATATTCTGGATAAGATCAACAATGAGCCGATCTACAAATGCGCAATCTCCATAAAAGGAACCAATAACAACAGAATCTTTGAGATCGAGAGCAATGAAGCTGGAATCATCAGCCAGCTAATTCCTCCCGGAGAATACGGAATTGAACTGAGAATTGACGACTATGCTGTTTTAAATCAAAACTTCAGTGTAAACAGCGCGTTACCGCTTAATCTTGAATATAAACTTCAAAGAGAGGAAGTGAAATTCAAATCCTATTTTCTGATCGGGATGATTTGTGAGAGGATGCCGAGGATACCGGTTGGGTAGATGCGGGTTTCGAGTTCCGAAGATTCGGGGTGCGAGTTCTGAGGTTGCGGGTTATATTGTCTAGCTTTAAGAATTCGGGGTGAGTTACGGAATTTACTTTAAATCGACTTCCGAACTCCTCAAATATCTCAAAACCAGCAACCAATAACCAGCAACCAGCAACTCAAAAACACAAACTTAAAAAACTCGAAACACGTAACTCGTAACTCGTAACAACTATTTAACAAAAAAAACATCATCATGAAACTTTTAAAATATTATACAAAAGCACCGGAAGTGCTTACTTTGTGCGAGATTCTTTATCAGCTGGGATACAGCATTAAGATCTCAGATTCATTCAGTCTTGAAGTGGATGCTGCCGTAAAGGATTTTCAGCAGAAAAATGCTTTGGTTGTCGATGGAATTGTCGGGGTAAAAACCTGGGCCGTCCTTCTGGAAAAAGACACCAGACCTGTCAGTCAAACCGACAAATTCCTTAAAGAAAGCGACCTTGCCGGTTTTGCAGACGAATACAATCTTGAACTGGCTGCTGTAAAAGCTGTTAATGAAATTGAAAGCAGCGGTAAGGGATTTTTAATCAACAATAAACCCAAAATCCTATTTGAAGGCCATGTTTTCTGGAACGAACTCAAAAAAAGAGGAATTGATCCCAATTCATATTATAATACAGATAGCCGGAATGTTCTTTATCCGAAATGGACAAGAGCTTTCTATCAGGGCGGAGTTAAGGAATACGACCGGCTGAATGAAGCCATCGGCCTGAATCATGATCCCAGTTTCAAAGAGGCGGCACTATCTTCCGCTTCATGGGGAAGTTTTCAGATTATGGGTTATCACGCCAAAAATTTAGGCTATCCGAGTGTGGATGATTTTGTTTCAAAAATGGAGATGAACGAGGGTGAACATTTGAAAGCATTTGGAAAATTTCTGGAGAAGAACGGATGTCTTCCCCATCTCAGAAATAAAAACTGGGCAGGTTTTGCCAGGCTTTATAATGGAGCAGGATACAAGGAAAATAAGTACGATGAAAAGCTGGCGAAAGCTTATGCTAAATATTCTCAGAACTAATTAAGTAGTTTTTTTTAAAGTTCCTGCGGATCTAAGAATTTTGAAGGTTATAGCTTTTGAATTTTGGTGATCTGTGGGAATTTTGTTTTTTAGTTTCCCGTTGATTGAGCAGATTATGCAGATCTTTGAAATTAAATGTATTAACATTTTTGATTTTTTATTCCTACAGATGGCACGGATCTTCACAAATTTATAGATACTATTTACTATAAAAATCTTTGATTTTTTTTAAAACTTATGTGCACTTCTTTTTCGTATAATTTTTAACTTCAAAATACATTTAAAACTTTTGTGGCTTTTGTGGTTAATTTTTTTCACCACAGATGACGCAGATTTTCACAGATGTTTGTGGATATTATTCTTTATGAAAAGATTAAATTTTTTGATAGTATAATTTACCGCTGATAGAGCTAGATTGTATTTAAAATATTTCTTTTAATCGTCTTTACAGCAAAACGGGATATGCTAAAATTCATTTTTATATAAAACTGATCTTAAAATTTATAAATTGATAATCAATGGGTTATATTTATTATTTTTTAACATTAGTTTAACATTTTTGCTTATCTTTGCTTTTCGTCAAACAACCAGGGATGTCTTTATACCAAAAAATTGCAGAAAAGCTACAATATATAAGTCCGAGCTTTTACAAAAAAAGATATTTTAAGAATTTAATCCATCTTACCAAAGATAATTTTTCGGCACGGAATGTAGAACCGGAACTGGTCTGGATTAAAGATTATCTTCCGAAAAATGCTGTAATACTGGACATCGGGGCCAATGTAGGAACTTTTCTCTACCAGTTGGAGAATAAGCTGAACCATGAACACATTTATGGTTTTGAACCGAACAAAAAACTGTACCGCCGTCTGAAAAGGCTTTTCCCAAGAATGAGAGTACTTCCCCTGGCGCTTTCTGACGAAAATACAACGGCTGAATTCAAGGTTCCCATCATTAATGGTAAGCTGATTGCTTCCCGCGGAACTTTAAACACGTCGTACAAAGAAAAAGGCGAAGAGAAAAGCTACACTGAAAAGGTAAAAGTGATCAAGCTGGATGACTGGGCTGCTATAGAACATTTTGACAGACTGGATTTTATCAAAATAGATGTAGAAGGAAATGAAATGAGAACGTTGTACGGCGCTGAAGAAATCATCAAACGATTCCGCCCGACGCTGATGGTAGAAATGGAACAAAGACACCACAAAACCCCTATCTGGAATGACATTACTGAAATTAAGAACTGGGGATATGAAGCAAAATACCTAAACCGCAACAGTTTTGAGCTGGAACTGCTGACTGAGGAAATTTTAATAAAAAACATTAACGACGAAAAAAATAAGACCAGCTATATCAACAACATTATTTTCACGCCAAAAAATCAATAAAAGACATTATGAGTGTAGTAGCGAGACAGGGCTTCAAATATTCCATCATAGGTTATATTGGTTTTCTTCTGGGTACCATATCCGCGATTTTTATTTTCCCGTACAATTTTGAGTTTTACGGAAAGCTGCGCTACATCCTTCCCACTGCGGAAATGCTGGTCCCTGTTGTTGTTCTGGGAATCTCATATTCCAATGTCAAATTTTTTCACAGGGTAAAAGAAGACGGCAAGGAGCAGAATATGCTGTCGCTGTCGCTGCTTGCTATTTTTATTAATTTTATCATTTTCATGGGTGTATTTTTCATACTCCCTTATTTTTGGCCAAAATTCAGATATACAGAAGCATGGAAGCTTAAAGAAATGATCCTTCCATTGATTCTGACGCTTTCCTTCTGTGCTATTTTCAACAAATACACCTCTAACTACAAGAGAATTGTGGTTTCCAATATTTTTGACAATCTTTTCCCTAAAATAGCCAATCTGGGAGCGTTTTGTCTTTCTGCTTATTTTTTATTTTCCCAGGAAATAGCGTTTGGTTTCTTTTTCGGAATTTTCGCTTTAATGCTTTTCGGATACATTTACTACACGAACAGACTTGAAAGGATACAGCTGGATTTTAATACGGATTATTTTAAGAAAGATGGTTTCTGGAAAGAGTTTTTCAATTACAGCTTTTTTGGATTTCTGGGGACTTTCGGGAATTATTTAGCGATCAACAGCTTTATGATCGGCGAATTTATGGGAATGGAGGAAGTGGGAATTTATTCTGTACTGTATGCCCTGATCTCATTAATCTCGGTTCCACAGCTTGGACTGTTCAATATTTCAGCTCCGATCATCAGCAAAACACTGGCAGACGGCGATATGGAAGAACTTGACAGGTTTCACAAAAAAACGTCTTTATCTTTATATTTTTTAGGTGCCGTTTTGTTTTCATGCATTATGGTAGGATTTCCTTATCTGACTGAATTTATGCCTAAAAACGGAACCATGCTGAGAGAATATGAACCTGTGGTATGGATCTGGGGATCTGCTGTGTTAATCGATCTGGCAACGGGATTCAACGGAAATATCATTTCCCTTTCCAAATATTACAGATTCAATATCCTGATCATGCTTCTTCTGGCTGGTCTTACGATCGGACTGAATTATTATTTCATTAAAAATACGGATCTGAAATTAATCGGAATTGCTTTATCTACCGCTATTTCACTGACGACTTATAATGTTATCAAGATCGCTTTCAATTATTTTGTCTTTAAAGTTTCGCCGCTGACGATAGAAATGATTTTCGTTTCCATCATCTGTACTCTGGCGATCACAGTAGCTATTGTACTGCCGAATTTTAACAATAATTTTATCAATCTGGTCTATAAACCTGCTGTTGTTCTGATTCTGATCTACATCGGAAATTATTTCACAAAAGTATTTCCACTCGAGGATTATCTGAATGTAAGATTTATTAAAAGTATCTTTAAATTTAAATAATCTGAGCTTAGGTTAAAAAAGTTAATATTTTTTATCGTTGGAATCTCGCGAAGACGCAAGTTTTTTTCTAATTCACATGCTTTAAGGCGCAATGATTTTATCTGCGATAAAATTTCACCCTGTCATTGCGAGGAGCAGAGCGACGAAGCAATCTCAAAAAGTTTTTTATTGACCACATATGGCGCTGATTTCCACAGATGTTTAGGTATATTGCCTAGTATAAAATCTTTGATTTTTTTAAGTTTATGTGAACTTCTTCTTCGTATCGCCTTTAACTTAAAAATAACTTAAGTGTTAAAAACTTTTGTGCCTTTTGTGGTTGTTTTTCTCACCACAGATGGCGCTGATTTCCACAGATATTTAGGTATATTGCCTAGTGTAAAATCTTTGATTTTTTTTAGCTTATGTGAACTTCTTCTTCGTATCGCCTTTAACTTAAAAATAACTTAAGTGTTAAAAACTTTTGTGCCTTTTGTGGTTGTTTTTTCACCGCAGATTACGCTGATTTCCACAGATGTTTAGGTGTATTGCCTAGTATAAAATCTTTGATTTTTTTTAGCTTATGTGAACTTCTCTTTCGTATCGCCTTTAACTTAAAAATAACTTAAGTGTTAAAAACTTTTGTGCCTTTTGTGGTTGTTTTTCTCACCACATATGGCGCTGATTTCTACAGATGTTTACGTAAATTTTCAGTATAAAAAACTTTGATTTTATTATGTCTTAAAAAGCAAAAAGACCTTGCGAGTTTGTGTTTACAAACAAGAAATATATTGAGTCAATTAAACAGAAATTAAATTGGTAAGTACAGCTTCCAGTTTTTTCAGAACAGATGCTTTGTTGTAATTCTTTTGGAAATCGAAATGAGTATTTTTCAGCCCTTTACACTGTTCCAAAATATTATCTTTTTCAGGAACAATAAACGCTAACTTTGAAGGATAATCCTTTGGAAAAATAGCTGTTTTACCAAACTTAATGGCGTCTCCCAGGTTTCCGGTCATTTTCGTAAGTCCGTAAATTTCCTCTCTGCTGAAAAATTCGGTTTTCTGCTGAATCGGGCACCATAAAACATCTGCCCGCTGCATTCCTTTTTCGAAATCAGAATGAGAAACACGGTCTGAAAAATACTGTATTGAAATATGATCAGGCAGATTTTTTGCCAGTTTTTCCAGCTGCTTCAGTTCGCCGTCCTTAGCTTTTCCTAAAAACACGAATTCACATTTCTCTTCAGTTTTTAAATTCTGAATGGTCTTAAACACATGATGGTAATCCCTTCTTTTCTGAGAAACTCCTCCGGGAATAACAACAGTAAGGTTATCATTCTCCGGTTTTTCAAAATTTTCACTGTAAAATAAGGGAAGAAATTGATACGTCTTTGATGAAAGCTCTTCATCCAGAACGAGTAAATTTTTAGCGTTTCTGTAGGCTTTTGAAGTATAAAACAATCCTTCTTTCCACCAAAGCTTTAATCTGTAAATAAGATCCCCTTTGAAAACACTTTTCATCAGAGCTGCTTTTGAAGCCACCGAAAAATTGATATTATGAACAATGACCGATGCATTGTATTTTTGAACCAACGCATGAAAAGTATTGAAATAACGGTGAACAGTCCCGATAATAATCAGATCGTATTTTTTCAGCTTCAGCTGTTCCATGATCATTGAACTGTCGGACAGAAACACCATTTCCCCGTTATCCTTTACCAGATCTCCTATCTTTTTTGAAAAGTAATAATCCACACTAAATTCCGTAGAATCCCTCATAATATCCATGAAAGCCTGGGCAATCTCTGCGTGGGTATCGATTTCTATGTAGGCGATTTTTTTCAAAAGGTTTAGGGTTTAGGGTTTAGGGTTTAGGGTTTAGGGTTTAGGGTTTAGGGTTTAGGGTTTAGCAAAGGTAAAACCTCTGATTGAATGCAATCCATTTTTTCTAAAAATTTTACTGGTATTTTTTTGTAATTCATCTCTTTGCCCTTCTGCGGTTTTGCCTTTTCGGCGTTACATTTTCAGCCATTTCTTCTTCAGCATTTTCCACCTTTTATCATTGATGGCTTTCTGCTCTTCTTTCGAGATTTTCAGCTCCAGTTTATTGGTTTTGCAGGCTTCGTAGGCTTTGACGATTTTAAAGAAAAAAGAGGCCGATTTGCTCTTTGCCGCTTCTTTTGAGGCTGCAATGTAGGCAAGGAACCTGTTCAGGCCTAAAAAGTAAAAATAACGGCCGTAATAGTCCGCAGGTCTTATCGTATAATCTGCACCTTTCACTTTGATCAGCTTTACATGGAGCTCAGGCAGGACCACTTCTTTCCAGCCCAAATTTTCCAGCAGAATGGAATCAATATTATCCCAGCCTAAAGTTTCCCTTAAACCTCCCATCTGCAGAAAACATTCTTTGCGATAGGCTTTCATAGGGCCCCGTACATGATGTTTATTTGAATTGCCTTCATACACCCAGTTTCCATCCTTTTCTACATACAGCAGGCCACCGACAAGCCCATATTCAGTATTGTTTTCAAAAGCATTCTTTACAGTTTCCAGATAATTTCCGGGCAGGATAATATCCGCATCGAATTTACAGATGATATCAAACCCGTCTGTATTCTGGGTCTTCAGTCCGTTTTTAAATGCATTAACAACCTTAGAGCCCGGCTGATGGGCAGATTTCTGCAGATCCACCGTTTCAAAACGGGAATCGTTATCCATGTATTTTCTGATCAGTTCCGGTGTTTTGTCCGTAGAACCGTCATTAACAACAACGGTTTTGAAATCTTTAAAGCTTTGCTGCAGTAAAGAATCCAGGGTGAACGGAAGATTTTCCTCTTCGTTGTGGGCAGGAATGATGATTAAAAACCTCACGTATTTAGGTATGAGTGGTGAGTAATAAGTGATAAGTAATGACAAGTGATGAATTCGTGATGTTTATAATCATTCATCACTTATCATTATTCACTAATAATTTTATTTGTTGTGCGGTTTCAGCATGTTTTTAGGATCCAGAATTTCGTCCAGCTTTTCCTGAGAAAGAACGCCTTTCTCCAAAACAAGGTTGTACACACTGTTTCCGGTTTCCAGAGCTTCTTTTGCAATTTCTGTAGACTTTTTGTATCCGATGTATGGATTAAGTGCCGTTACAATTCCGATGCTGTGTTTTACCATATTCAGGCAGATCTCTTTGTTGGCTGTAATTCCTACCACGCATTTTTCACGAAGCGTATCCAGCGCGTTGGAAAGGAAGTTGATATTTTCCATGATAGCATGAGAAAGCACAGGCTCCATTACATTAAGCTGTAACTGTCCGGCTTCTGCAGCAAAGGTTACCGTAAGATCATTTCCGAATACTTTAAAGCAAACCTGATTCACTACTTCCGGGATAACAGGATTTACTTTTCCAGGCATAATGGATGATCCCGGCTGCATCGGAGGAAGATTGATTTCAAACAATCCGGCTCTTGGACCTGAGGAAAGCAATCTTAAATCATTACAGATTTTGGAAAGCTTTACAGCAAGACGTTTTGTAGCGGAAGAATAGATCACATAAGAACCTGTATCAGGGGTTGCTTCCACAAGATCCGGTGCCGAAACAACCGGAAAGCCAGTAATCTGAGCCAGATTTTTAGCACAAAGTGTAGCATAACCAACCGGAGCGTTCAGTCCTGTACCAATAGCCGTTGCCCCCATGTTTACTTCCACAAAAAGGTTGGCATTGTTATTTAATTTGGAAATATCTTCTTCCAGCGTAGCGGCATAGGCTTCAAATTCTTGTCCCAAAGTCATTGGAACGGCGTCCTGAAGCTGGGTACGGCCCATTTTGATCACATCGTGAAACTCTTTTCCTTTCGCACGGAAAGCCTCAACAATTTTCTCCAGTCTTTCAACAAGTCCGATGTTCATATGCAGCAATCCCATTTTGATGGCTGTAGGATAAGCATCGTTGGTTGACTGGGAAAGGTTGATATGGTCGTTGGGTGAACAGAATTCATATTCCCCTTTATTTTTTCCAAGTTTCTCCAAAACAATATTGGCGATCACTTCGTTGGCATTCATATTAATTGAAGTTCCTGCCCCGCCCTGGATCATATCTACAGGAAACTGTTCGTGGTATTTTCCGGCTACAATTTCATCACAGGCTTCCGCTATTTTGAAATATAGGTTTTCCTCAAGCAGACCCAATTCGTAATTGGTTTTTGCAGCTGCTTTTTTTACAAAAGCCAGACCTTTGATGAAGTCCGGGTATGATGACAAAAGCTGTCCTGAGATCTTGAAGTTATCGATCGCTCTTTGCGTCTGTACCCCATAATATGCACCTGCAGGCACATTGAGTTCGCCCAGCAGATCACTTTCTTTTCTGAAATTTTCCATTACAGATAATTTGTTTTTATTTTTTTAAATATAGCAAAAACGCATCTTAACCGATGCGTTTTAGTTGTTATTTCGCTGGATATTTTTGGTTCAGAGCCTGTAAGATGGCCCATGTTTCGGCATCCATGATTCCATCATAATTTTGCGGACGGAAATGATACTGTAAAGCTTCAATGGTTCTTTTGGTTCCATCGTCCCACTTTCCGCTAAGATCAATATAATACCCGAATTTCTGCAATGCCGTCTGGATCGCAAAGATAAACGACGGATCGTTATACTTTAAAGGGACTTCTTCCTGTGCCACAGACAGGAAATTCTGTTTTGCCGTTTCATCATACCACATTCCAATCTGGTATTCGTCATAGAGTTTTTTCCATGGAAACAAAGGTCCCGGATCCTGCTTTCTCGTTGGAGCAATATCTGAATGAGCCAGAACATTGGTGGCCGGGATCTGATATCTGTTAACAATATCTTTAGCCAGGGCAGCCACTTTTTTCACCTGATCATCACTGAATCCTGCAAATATCTTTTTCCCTGTTGCATCTGAAGTATAACCTGCATTAACGATTTCAATTCCTATAGAAGTATCATTAAGGTTTTTATCATTTCTCCAATTGCTTACACCTGCATGATATGAACGTTTGTTCTCATCAACCAACTGGTAAATCTCATTATCTCCGGTATTATTAACCAGGTAATGTGCACTTACTCCCTGCTGGGTAAGAACGGTAATGGATTTATCGTCGGCAAGCGCCGTATAATGCAATATAAGATAACGCTGTCTGAAGTTCTGTCCTATGGCAGGAAAATGGGTCTTCACCACTTTGTATCCGGCCGGTTTTGCTGACACAATAGAACCGTAGCTTATGGTGTTATCATTTTTCGTAATATCTGCAACATTGGTAGTAAAAAATTCTACCCCGTGTTCGTTGGTAATTTTAGGTTTCGAAGTTTCAGCTGCCGGAGTTTTAACTGCCGGTTTTGCCTGTGATACCGGGGTTTTCGGCTTGTATGTATTTTTTTTCACATTTTGCTGGGAAGTACATGAAAAAACAAAAGCACTTAATCCGATGATATATAATGTCTTACGCATCCGTTTAATTTTTTAATCATTTATCACCTCAAAAATACGCAAATTTTTCTTGAATTTTATTTGGTAAATAAAGAAATCTGTTCTATATTTGCACTCGCAATAACGGAACAACGATCATTAAAAAATAAGAGAAAAGGAGGGTTGCCAGAGTGGTTAATGGAGCAGTTTGCTAAACTGTCGACGCGAAAGTGTCGCAAGGGTTCGAATCCCTTACCCTCCGCTATTTTTTCTTACCTTCAAATATACTTCGGGGCGTAGCGTAGTCCGGTCATCGCGCCTGGTTTGGGACCAGGAGGTCGCAGGTTCGAATCCTGCCGCCCCGACAGTTTTATTAATTTTTTCAAAATTATTTAATGGGTGCGTAGCTCAGCTGGATAGAGCATCTGCCTTCTAAGCAGACGGTCAAAGGTTCGAATCCTTTCGCGCTCACTTACAAAAGACTTTACAGAAATGTGAAGTCTTTTTTGTTTATTGTAAGCTATAAAGCAGACAAGGATAGAGCATCCCGATTTGTAATCGGGACGACAAAGGTTCGAATCCTTTCGCGATCAATTACTTATAAATAATTTACGTAATTATGAAGTCTTTTTTTATATTAGCTTCATGTGTTATTGCTACATCCTTTATTCCGAATCTTTGGAAAAGTATTATATTGGACATTCCTGTGAAGATCTGCAAGAAAGGTTAAGAAAGCACCTTTCAGATCACAAAGGATTCACTTCAAAAATTAAAGACTGGATTATTGTTTATTTTGAAATTTTTGTTTCAAAATCTGAAGCTTACAAAAGAGAACGGGAGATTAAAGCTTGGAAAAGTAAAGCCATGATTCAAAAACTCATTAATCAATCTGAAAAGATAGAGCATCCCGATTTATAATCGGGACGGTCAAAGGTTCGAATCCTTTCGCGCTCACTTACAAAAGACTTTACAGAAATGTGAAGTCTTTTTTGTTTATTGTAAGCTATAAAGCAGACAAGGATAGAGCATCCCGATTTGTAATCGGGACGACAAAGGTTCGAATCCTCCCCCTTTATTCACTTAAAAATACAGATTGTATTTAACTCTGAAACTATACTCTTCTACTCTCTTTCATAAACTAAAATGACCGCACTTGTACAAAATTACCAGGTATGCTCTGGTTAATTGGCGGCTGCTTCTTTGCCAAATTTTTTCAGCGTTAGAAAATGTGAACGCAGCGCAGATAAAAAACTCTTATTTTCATTGTAAGGCAAATTAAACTCCATCGCTGTCTTCTTCACAATGACGGAGATCTCTCCATAATGTATGTGGCATACTTTAGGAAACAGGTGATGCTCGATCTGCCTGTTCAGCCCGCCAAGAAAAAATGCAACGAGCTTATTGTGAGTTGCAAAATTCGCGGTTGTATGCATCTGATGTTCCGCCCAGGCCTCTTCCATCTGCCCGGCTTCGTTGGGCTCCGGGAAATTGGTACCTTCCACAACGTGGGCCAGCTGAAACACCAGTCCCATCGTCAGACCTTCGGCAATATGCAAAAGCAGAAAGCCGATCAGAAACTGCCACCAGCTTACATCCAGCACCAATAGCGGCAATCCAATAAAAAGAAAGTAATAGACTGCTTTGTAGAAAAATAAATTGAAATACTCTACCTTGGGATGTTTGTTCTGATGGGCACCAATTTTTTTCTGGAAAAACTTCACAAAATCCTTACGAAACACCCATGACAGGGAAGCCAGACTGTAAAGCGGAAAGGCATACCAATGCTGGTATCTCTGAATACGGTTCACTTCATCTTTTTCAGCAATCCGGATCAATCCCGGAGCGACTTCAATGTCTTCATCATGTCCAGGGATATTGGTATAGGTGTGGTGAACCATATTATGGGTAATGCTCCAAACGTATGGATTGGCACCGATCAGATTAAAAATAAACCCGAACACCTTATTCACCTTTTTATTACCGGAGAGGGCGCCATGTATGGCGTCGTGGCATACATTAAAGCCTACAAAGGCACTAAATACTCCCAGCAGTGCGGCAAGCGGCAACAGCATCCAGACAGGCACCAGGCCCGAAATAATTGTAAGGTAAATTCCGGTGAACCCGGAAAGGAAAAATACAGTTTTGCCCCACATGTGAGCATTGGCATGCTGGCTTAATTCGCGCTGGCTGAAAAACTGATCTACTCTGCTCCTGAGGGTAGCATAAAAACTAGACCCGGAAGCTGATGAGAATTTTACTTTCTGTGACATAACTATCTTGTTTGATCTACCTGACGCGAACAAACAGATGTGCTAAAATCGGGTGTTGGAATGAGGAAGGTATTGAGTTTTCCGGCACATTACCGGATTGTATGCCTATATAACGTATTAATTTTTGATTTATTATAACCTCACACCTGAAGGTTTGTTTTATTACTCGAATGAATTGCTTCTTTTGAGGTTCGCTTAGAAAAGACTTTACAGAAATACTGAATCTTTTTTATTAATCCATAATATAAATTAAATAAGGCACCAGCCTTGAAGACAGATGCTCCCGCACTCACTTAATGAGGCATTATTTACATCTTTTTAAGCTGCTAAGTCTATTTTGTTTCACAAAACATTTATATTCAGAATTATATGTTTAAAAAATGGTAGATTTACCTCTCACCACACCAGCCCATATTTATGAAAATAAAAGATCTAATTGAAAAAACATCAGCAGATTCTCAAAATTATTACCGCTTGATAGGGATTGACAGCCAAACTGCGTCTTGGAAGAGAAATAAAATCACGAAAACGATAAATATCAAATCATTTTTCATCTGTTTTATCTTGTGTATCCTGTCTCTTTTTTCCTGTACTTCAAAGAAAGGTATAATGGCGGAACATAAAGCAAATACTGACGTTAATGATCAAGATTCACTGTATAAAGAAATTCAGAAAATAGGTTTAGAATATACTCAAAAAAGTAATGTCCCAGGTCTTGCTGTTGCTGTAATTAAAAATGGAAAAGTTGCATGGATACAGTGTATCGGATGGGCAGATGTAGAGAGCAAAAAGCCTGTAACAACCAAAACTATTTTCAATGTGGGTTCTGTTTCAAAATTGGTAGCTTCATGGGGATGTATGCAATTGACGGAGAAAGGTCTGGTAAAACTGGACGACCCTGTTAACCAATACCTGACACGCTGGAAATTACCAGAGTCTTCTTTCGATAATTCCAAAGTTACCTTAAGGCGGATGCTGAGTCATACAGCCGGACTTTCCGTGCACGGATACGGAGGTTCTGAACAAGGGGCAAAACTGTTGTCTTTGGAAGAATCTCTTTCAGGAAAAACCAAAAGAAACAGAGAAAGCGTAAGCGTTATCATGGAGCCGGGAACCCAGTGGAAATATTCGGGTGGCGGTTATACGCTCGCCCAGTTATTACTTGAAGAGAGAACCAAAGAAAAATTTGCTGAATACATGAGAAACAATGTTTTTAAACCGTTGGGAATGAATGACAGCAATTATGAATGGACAGAGGAAATGAAAGCCAATTCAGCCACTGCTTATGACACACTCAGAAAGCCTATCAAAAACAGAATATTTACCGAGCAGGCTGCTGCAGGGTTACAGACAACCATTTTAGATTTATCTCACTTCGCTGAACTGTCCATCACCGCTGATCGTAAAGAATTAAACAAAGTTTTAAAACCTGAAACTATACGTTTAATGGAGCAGCCCATCCAGCCCGCATCCGATAACGGACAGAGCGGATTGGGCTATAGATTTTTTAATTTTGAAGGGCTTCCGACCGTTGGACACACAGGTGAGAACGATGGCTGGTGTGCCTCTCTATTTTTGCACATGCCTACCAAAAGCGGTTTAGTGATTCTTTGCAACGGCTCCAGCTGGATGGACAACCCCAGAAATCCTATTTATAGCGCCTGGGCGAAAACCATTTTAAAAAGCCTGGATTAAATGCAGCGATACACTCATTTATTTACATCTTTCTTTCCATCTTATTTTCAGCAAACGGAACAACCACTAACGGATACTGCTCGGTCTCCATATGGCTTTTGTCTAATCCAAAATTGATGTGATCTTTCACTGAAAGATAACGTAGATTGTAATACCCCTTCATGATAAAGTTTTTCCAGAAAGGCATTCTGTTATCATACGAAAGAAAGCTGTCCATGATCATAAATTTAAAATCCCCGATTTTGTTCTGCTGATAGGCTTGTTCCGGAGAATCTTCAACATCAACTTCATTATTTTCAACCATATCATTAAACACCTGCTTAAAATAATACCCTACTCTAGGGTCTTCACGGAATCCCAGGTCAAACTGAATATAATACACATCATTCCTGATAATGGTATCTACAGAATACTTCTGTGCATAGGGTTCATCCAGAATGTTAATATGTACAAACCAGTAGATATCAGCCCGTTTTGGAAGTCCAAATTTTAAGATGGAATCCATGATTGTCTTTTCAATCTTTTTTTCTGAGTCTGATGTGGTCAGGTAGATCAGATTTGTTGCATATTTCGGAAGATTTTCTTCAGTGCTCAGCTTGTTCAGCAGCGGAAGATAATCTGAAAGCTTCACAAATGACTGGATCTGTGATTTGATGTGTCTTCCTCTCCACCAGATATACATTACAGCAAACAAAGAAAAGCCCAGTATCAGGGTTATCCATCCTCCCTCCTTCACTTTCTGCAGATTGGCTGCCAGAAAACTCAGTTCAATCAATAAGAAAACGCCTGTAATCATTATATTAAAAATAAAAGGAACTCTTTTTATCCGGAGATAAGCATTGATCAATATGGTACTCATGAGCATGGTAAGGGTTACACTTAAACCGAATGCAGCTTCCATTTTAGTACTTTCTTTAAAATACAGCACCATTCCCACGCAGCCGCACATCAGAAACCAATTGATGGCAGGAATATATAACTGCCCTTTTACATTACTGGGAAACAGGACAAGATGTTTGGGCCAGATATTAAGTCGTATCGCTTCATTGATCAATGTAAAGCAGCCGCTGATCAAAGCCTGTGAAGCAATAATTGTGGCGAGTGTTGCAATCCCCAGTGCCAGCCAGAAAATGGATTTTGGAACAATATGATAAAAAGGACTTAAGCTTCCTACTTCTTCTCCAACATGATTGAGAAGCCAGGTCGTTTGTCCCGCATAACAAAGTATGAGCGCAATTT
Organism: Chryseobacterium endalhagicum; assembly: GCF_016745235.1. Taxonomy (GTDB): domain Bacteria; phylum Bacteroidota; class Bacteroidia; order Flavobacteriales; family Weeksellaceae; genus Chryseobacterium; species Chryseobacterium endalhagicum. The sequence goes on from NZ_JAELVM010000003.1 coordinate 890,809, forward strand.
TTATAAAAATCCAGCTGATCCTGATATTATTTCTTCCGCAATGCCCCATATCACTGTAAAGAGCCTCTGCCCCTGTAGTACAAAGGAAAATACTTCCCAAGAGCCAAAATCCTTTCGGTTCGTTAACCAGCATCTGGTAAGCGTAGTAAGGGTTTAAAGCTTTAAAAACCTCCCAGTTGTCACCCAGTGCCATCACCCCAATTCCTCCGATAAATCCAAACCAGATAATCATCGCAGGGCCAAAAACCTTACCTATCTTATCTGTCCCAAACTGCTGAAAAATAAACAGTACTATCAGAATCCCAATAATTACGGGAACAGTATTAAAGCCGGGAACTACCGCCTGAACTCCTTCCACTGCCGAAGCTACAGAGATGGGAGGTGTAATGATACCGTCAGCCATTAAAAATGCACCTCCAGCCATAGCAATATAAACAAGCCATTTGCCACTGTATCTCCTCACGAGAGCATACAGGGAGAAAATTCCTCCTTCTCCTTTGTTGTCCGCCTGTAAAGTAATGAGAACATATTTAATGGTTGTCTGAAAAACAAGCGTCCAAAAAATACAGCTTAAGCTCCCAAGTGCTATCGCTTCTGTGATTATCTTGTGATGAAATACCGCATTAAGTGTATAGAGCGGAGAAGTACCAATATCTCCAAATACGATGCCTATTGCGATCAGCGATCCTGCAAGCGTAATTCTTTTGTGGAAGTCTGAAGTGTTTTGTCCGGACATGATTTATTTTTTTACAAATTAAATCAAATTTCAACATGAAAACGGAACAGAATATATTTTTTGCATATAAATACTTATTAACACAACCTGAGTTCGGGATAATAAGCTAAGATTAAAGGGCTGAAAAGTGGTATTCATACCAGTTATAAAAGGATATCAGATACAAATTAGTAAACGTACATTTTCTGTTAGTAAGTGTTGCGTCCCACATGTTAATTGTAACAAAACAGCATGATTACCTCTTCTCAAAAAGAATTTCAATTTCCCGGATTAAATATCTTTACCATCGAAAAGGCCAGATGCCAATTCGCCATATCTTTTGTTATGGTATTATTTTCGTCATCAGCGTAAATAATTCACACAGGAGAGTAACAATATTTAACAGAACCACACCAATTATAAAAAAACACCGCATCATTCAATAATCATGTAAATTCTCAAATATGAAGAAAATACTGTACGCCTTTATTATTTCTGTGATTGCAGCTTTTGTTCTGAACAAGCTGGTGTTCCGGGATGTTCCGCAAAAGGAAAGACAGAAATTCCTTACTGAAGTTCAGCTTTACAAACACCCCATTAAAAGCGTTTCTCCGGATTATCAGGACAACAGCGACCTAAAAGTTCTGGATTCTGTCTTAAAGGGCAACAGGGTCCTGATGCTGGGTGAAAACACGCATTATGATGGCGCCACATCACAGGCTAAAAGCAGACTGATCAGATATCTTCATGAAAACCTGAACTACAATGTTGTCCTGTATGAGGCCGGGCAATACGACACATGGGTCATGAACGAAGAAATGAAGACTCACAGGATGAAGGTGCCGGCAGATTCTATCGGAGGCCTGGGACTTTTCTGGTTCTGGTGGCAGACTAAAGAATCTATGCCTCTGATCAATTACTATCAAAAAACTAAAACCTCTCCGAATCCCATTGAAATCGGAGGTTTTGACATCCAGCTTACGGGAAGCCATCTTTTCAAAAAACGCGCGAAACTCCTGAAAGATTTTTTAAGCAAAAACAAGATCAACCTCAACAGTTTTCCTGTTTTCAGCAAAAATATGGATAATCTGGAGTATTTAACCTTTAAAAGTACTGCTGATAAGATTCTTCAAGGAAATAAAAAGAAATTCCTTCTGGAAATCAGCCAGCTCGAGCAAGCGGTCTTACAACTTGAAAAAACACCGGAAAACACTATTTATGCCCAATATTTTCATGATATGAGGGACACATTCAATAAATCATGGAAATACGAACCCCAATCCCTGCCGAGCATGCAATTACGGGATTCACTGATGGCGAGGAATCTTATTCATCAGATTGATTCTGTATACAAGGACCAAAAAATCATTGTATGGTGCGCCAATATACACACATTCACAGAAAAATATGAAAAGGTATACGTTCCGTTGGGAACTTATATCAAGAATAAATATGGCAAAGCTTCTTATATGATTGATTTTTCATCCTACGGCAAAAGGGGCGATCATGGTAATATCACTAATAAACCCGGGAAATTTGCCATCGAAAATGTATTCCACGAGACAAAAACCCCTTACTTTTTTATGAATCTGAGGGATATTCCTAAAAGCTCACCTCTGAAAAAGGAATTCGTATCCACCATCAATCAGGGAATTGATCAAAAAAAGATATGGAGCCGCTCTTTTGACGGAATCTTTTATATAGACATTAATACCAAGCTAACACCACTACAAAAGAAATAATGGAAAGCATCACTACACAAAACCTGAGTTATGCCATAGGTTCTAAAACTATTCTGGACAATATCAGCCTGAATGTTCCGAAAGGCAGCATTTACGGTTATCTGGGAAGAAACGGAGCGGGAAAATCGACCACGATAAAGCTTCTTCTGGGTCTTCTGGAGGAAACCGGCGATAAGATTTTTATTCAGAATAAAAGTTTAAAGCACAACAGAACGGAAATTCTTTCTTCCACAGGAAATCTTATTGAATCTCCCTGCTTTTACACTAAACTTACTGTTTTTGAAAATCTAAAATACCTGGACATTATCTACGGGAAAGGAAATAAGAGAATTGATGAAGTTCTGGAGCTTGTAGACCTTCAAAAAGAGAAAAAGAAGAAGGCAAACGCCTTGTCTATGGGGATGAAACAGCGGCTGGGCATTGCCATGGCCATATTTCATGATCCTGAATTACTGATTCTGGATGAGCCTTTAAACGGTCTGGATCCTCAGGGAATTTTTGAAATGAGGAAACTGTTTCAAAAGCTGAATGAGCAGGGAAAAACTATTTTCCTTTCAAGCCATATCTTAAGCGAACTGGAAAAAACAGCCACTCATATAGGAATTATTGAGGGCGGAAAGATGGTTTTCCAGGGAATGAAAAACGAACTTTTGAGCCAGGTTGAAAAGAATGTTATTTTGAAAGTCAGCAGCGGCGAAAAGGCGGCTTCTCTCCTTCAGGAAACTTTTTCTGTTTCTCAGAATAAACCTGATAAAATTTCAGTAAAAACCAGTGATGATAAGGAATTCAACACCGTTCTAACAACCATGATCAGTAATGGTATTGAAATTTATGACATCGAATCCCAAAGCGCGAACCTTGAACAGATCTTTATTAACCTAATCTCAAAAAGCCATGACTAATACTTTCTACAAAGCTTTTTCGTCCGAACAGTACAAACTCTCCAAAAACAGGGAGATCTTCGGAATTCTTCTGATGCCGGTCGTGGTTATTTTAGCCATAGACTTTTATATTATTTATGAAGCTATACGCTCCGGAAATACTGAAGCAGAAGGCAATCCATGGAAACTGATACTGGGAAGATATGTTTTTATGTTTTTTTATATGCTGTATCCTATCCTTGTGTCGCTGTTTGTACATGCCTGCTGTGATGTGGAATACCGGAACAACAATTATAAGATCCTGTTTACGATCCCTGTTTCAAAACTGAAAATATACGTTTCCAAGGTTTTATTTATTCTGATCACGGTTGTATTCTCTTTGCTGCTATCCTATATTACATTTCTGGCAAGCGGTTATGTTCTGGGAACACTGTTTCCCGGTCTGGGATTTCATGACTATGATTTCAGGGAAGTGATATTTTATGTTTTCTTAAAATTTTCCATCACCCTTTGTGCAATTGCCATGGTGCAGCTGACCTTAAGTCTGACCTTTAAAAGCTTCATCTACCCTATCGGATTCAGTATGTTTATGCTTTTGTTTTCCGCACTTGCCAAAGAAAAAAAATTCTCCGATTTTATAGTCTACACCGGCGGATATAAATCTTGTGATAATTTATCATTTGAAAATATTGCTTTTGAAAGACTCGATTACTGCAATATCGCTGCTGTATTTATTTTTGCCGTTTTGGGCTGTTATTTGTTTGTTCGTAAAAAAGGGAGTTAATTTTTTTTAAAATATAATTATCGGGTTAAAACTTTAAATCAACAGATTTTTTCATTCATAATCCACTGATCTATAATGAACAATATCCGAAAGCTTTGGAAAACAGGGATTCTCTATGTTCATCATTGTTTGACAGGGCTCAATAATATTTTAATATTTTTTTACATTTCTCTTTTTTATTTAAAAAAAGTTGCTATCTTTGCACTCGCTAAAACGAAGTAAATATTCGTTTAGATGACCATCAATCGGGGCGTAGCGTAGTCCGGTCATCGCGCCTGGTTTGGGACCAGGAGGTCGCAGGTTCGAATCCTGCCGCCCCGACTGTTTTATAATTTTACATAAAATTATTGAATGGGTGCGTAGCTCAGCTGGATAGAGCATCTGCCTTCTAAGCAGACGGTCAAAGGTTCGAATCCTTTCGCGCTCACTTAAGACTCACAATGAAAATTGTGAGTTTTTTTGTTTTATAATACTTCAGTAAAATTTACAAGTTTAGATAGAGCATCCCGATTTTGTAATCGGGACGGCAAAGGTTCGAATCCTTTCGCGCTCACTTATAAAAAGACTTTACAGAATTGTGAAGTCTTTTTTTGTTTTGAATCGCTATTCTTTCAGGCAGTGAAAAAACCTTGTTATGTAGAGAAATCCCTGTTGTTCATAGATTTTCAAACGTATGGTTTGTTTAGTAAATAAAACTTTTGCATATTTATTTTGACTAAAACAACTCCTTACCTATGAATCATTTAGACGAAGCTCAGCATGATATGAAAGACGGTTACGGCTATGGATCAACCGGCGTTCTTATTTCCGGAATGATCTGGATGCTTTCAAGCCTGGCAGTACATTTTTATACTCCGCAAAAAGGCATCTGGTGTTTAATTATTGGCGGTATATTCATTTTCCCAGTTTCAACACTCATAGGAAAACTGGCAGGAATCAAAGGAGCTCATCAAAAGACTAATCCTCTCGGAAAACTCGCCATGGAAGGCACGATCTGGATGATTATGTGTATCCCTCTGGCATACGGACTATCTTTACACAAAGCTGAATGGTTCTTCCAAGGAATGCTGATGATTATTGGCGGAAGATATCTGACGTTTGCCACCATTTACGGCACAAAAATTTATTGGATCCTGGGAGCTGCTCTGGGACTGGCAGCCTTCATTCTTTTTAAAACAGGTGCAGGAGCTTTTCTATCTGCCCTTGCAGGAGGTTGTGTGGAAATAATATTTGGTTTTATTATTTACGGACTTTACAGAAATGATAAACAGAAGAACCTCAGCAACAACTAGTATTAACCTGATCTCATTAATCCTGCATAAAAAAACCGCCGTAATTGATACAGCGGTTAATTTATTTTCAGCTAAAAGCTTATTTGATTTTATAAGAACTTCCGTCCCAAAGATAGGTTTTGGAAGAACGTTTTTTCTTTTCCCTGTCTTTGTCATCTCTTTCCATTTCCTCTGTTTTAAAGATAAAAGCATTGGGAATTCCTCCTTTATCATTGGGAAATACAAATTCTTCTGAATGATAATATACATCAGCATCCCCTACATTTGTAAGTTGTGGCAGCGCAACCAATTTCTTATCTCTAAAAAGAACATACTGGTCGTAGCTTGCAATTCCGCAGGCCTCGCCGGAAACCATGGCTTTAAGGGTTAATTCCACATTCTGCAACTTATGACCGCTTTCAATGGTAAATGTGGCATAACTCATCTCTTCTCCTCTTCCTGTATCGAAATACACCTCATCAATTAAGGAGGTTCCTTCAAGAACTTTTATCCCTGCAATATTCTGTTTAATGGTTCCGCTGTTGTCTTTACTTTTTCTGTCTACCGTTTTTGAAAGCCCAAAAAGGAAGTCGTAACCGTTTTTGTTTCGGTACCCTACACATAGATTTCCGCCCCAGATGTAGCCTTCGGAAACAGCATCTCCTTTCTGATAGGAAACTTTGTACCAGTTGGCCCCTCTTTCACCTAACCTAAGAATAGCCTCTTCTTTTTTAAGGATCATCACCTGCTGATTGGTCTGCAGTGAATCCAGAACTTCTGATTTTACATCCGGTTCTTTTCGAACTCTGGTCCAGTCTGTAAAAATTTTCTGGGCTTTATTTTCCTCAAAACCAAAAACACCGTCAGCATACGTCATACTTTCTTCCTGCGCTGAAAAAAACTGCAGCACCATTAAAAATAAAACCGTCAATAAGGATTTCATATTTGTATTTGTTTTTCTATTATTTCTCAAGCAGTAAGCTTACCCATTCTTCACGCTGTAACTTTTTAGTAAGCTCCAGGCCGCTTTCTTTACACACTTCAAGAATATCATCCACATCAAAGAAACACAGTCCAGAAAGCAATAATTTACCACCCTCATTCATTACAGAAACATAGGTTGGAATATCGGAAATCAGGATATTCCTGTTGATATTGGCTAAAATAATATCAAAATTTTCTTTTCCTAAATTGTCTGCCGTTCCCAATTCAATATCCAATTCAACACCATTTCTGGCAGCGTTTTCTTTTGAATTTTCTACAGACCATTCATCAATATCGATTGCTTTTGTATCTCCGGCTCCCTGCTGTTTGGCATAAATGGCCAATACAGAAGTTCCGCATCCCATGTCCAGAACTTTTTTACCGTTCAAATCCATATCCATCATCTGCTGGATCATCAGGTGGGTGGTAGGATGATGCCCGGTTCCGAAAGACATCTTAGGCTGAATGATAATTTCATGCATTCCCGGTACCGATTCATGGAATTCTGCTCTGATCAATACTTTATCATCAATATTGATCGGTGAAAAGTTCTTCTCCCATTCTTCGTTCCAGTTGATGTTCGGCATTTCTTCGAAAGAATAAGTGATCTGTACATTTTCATTTTCAAAAAGCGGGAGTGTTTTAAGCTCTTCTTCGTTGAACAGTTCTTTCTGAATATATCCTAAAATTCCGTCAATTTCTTCTGTAAAGCTGTCAAAACCTATTTCAATAAGCTCTGCCATTAGGATCTCGTTCCATGGCTGTAGTGGAGAAATCTTGAAATTGAATTCTAAATAATTTTGCATGTGAGTGAATAATTTAATGCAAAAATAAGGATGTTATTACGGTTAAAAAAATGGAAGTATGACCTTCAGTGATTTTTTTAATTTTTATTCTACTGCAGATATCTAAATTTTGACTGAAGCCTGATGCACCTGTATGAATAGAAAAGCGGGCTAAAGCCCACTCCTATTGAATATCTTTACTATTTTTTGATTTTACCCGACATACAATGCCGCATCAAAACCTCATCAACGTTAAATCAAAAAAGCGGGCTAAAGCCCGCTCCTATTGAATATTTATTATCTAAAAATCAGTCATACACCGACCCCGTAACCGGAATCCCATAACTAATAACTAATAACTAATAACTTATAACTTATAACTTATAACTTATAACTCATAACTCCCCTACGGATTCGTAGAAAAAATTGAACCGTTCGCGATCAGTGCTCTTCTGTTCATTTTCAAAATATCTCTTACCCATTCTGCAAAATCTTCCGGCTGAAGGACTTTATCAGGATTTCCGTCTGTAAGTCCGCCCTGGATACTCATATCAGAAGCAATGGTACTTGGCGTCAAAGTGATTACACGGATATTCTGCTTTCTCCATTCCGCCATCATGGATTGTGACAATGAAACTACCGCTGCTTTAGAAGCTGCGTACGCTGACATATTCGGGCCCCCTTTCAAACCTGCGGTAGAAGCCACATTTACGATATCTCCTTCGCCATTGGCTTTCAGAAACGGATAAACTGCTTTAGCCGCATAATAAACTCCAAAAAGATTGGTTTTAATCACCTGCTCCCAGGTTTCGGAAGACATGTCTTCAATGCTTCCAAAATCTCCAATTCCTGCATTATTAACCAAAATATCTACGCTTCCAAGTTGTTTGGCAAGAGATTCAATTCCTGCTTTTACTTCAGATTCATCATCAATGCTGAAAACTGCATAGGCAGAATTTACACCTAATGCTTTAATTTCCTCAACCGTATTTTTAAGATTTTCTTCGTTTCTTCCCGTCACCGCAACATGTACGCCTTCATGAGCCAGAGCTATCGCAACAGCCTTTCCTAATCCTCTTCCTCCACCTGTAACGATGGCATTTTTTCCATTTATATTCATAATGATATTGTTTCGCAGCACAAATTTACAAAAGAACATTTTTACAAGGCGGGAAGAATCCAGATTTAACTGAATTTTAATAACAGAGTCGGATCTGAAGATTTTTTTTTAACCACAAAAGTGACAAAAGTTTTTTAACACTTAATTATTTTGAAGTTAAAAGCTTTTTGATAAGAAGATCACATAAGTTGTTTAAAAGTCAAAGATTTTTATACTGAATATGCTTAAATAAAGTTGGATAAACGCAAGGGCGCAAGTTTTTTATTTAACGCGTTTTTAAGGCGCAAGAAAATCAAAGATTTTCAACCATTTTTGAGATTGCTTCTCGCTATACTCCTCGCAATGACGGCAGTATACAATTTTATCGGAGATAAAATCCTTGCGCCTTAAAGCATTCGGATTAAAAAAAATTGCGTCTTTGCGATGTCCAACAAAATGTATAAACATCTGTGAAAATCCGTGTATCCGTGGTGAAAAAAACAACCACAAAAGTCACAAAACTTTTTAACACTTAAGTTATTTTGAAGTTTAAATACGTTGTGAATAAGAAGATCACATAAGTTTAAAAAAAATCAAAGATTTTTATTCTGATGATTATCAAAATCTGTGTAATCCGTGATCTGCGGGAGATAAAAAAACAAAACCGGCTTATTATAAAACCGGTTTCTATTGAAAGTATAGTAGAAAAATGAAAAGCTATGGAATAAGAACCGGGTTCTGCACCTCGAATTCTTCTGAAGCCGTAAACTGATTTCCGTACATATCAGCTGCTCTCACTTCAAGTTTATGTTTCCCTAATGCAAGTTTCTTTGGAAAACCGGCAGCCCAGATATGCTTTGACATTTCAGGATTGGAAGGTCTTCTTCCCGGAAATAAATTCTGTGTAGAATCCCATTTGAATACGGAAAGGGCAAAATTCGGATCTACTGCTTCATCGTACTCCATTTCCTCCCAGTTTCCGTTGTCTATCCTGTATTCTACTTTATCCTTTTTGCTTCCCATAAAGAAGTTGGCAAGAATTTTCGCAGACGTTTTTGACGGATAAGGAATTACTTTCGGAACATACAGTTTGATCTGATAGTCCTCCGGCTTCCCTGCTGTCTTATATTTAACTTTATACTGATTATCATTAAAGCTGATGAAAGAATAGCCTTTCGCTGTTCCATCTCTCATCGTGGAAGTAGGAAGTCCCGCATCATCCGGTGTTCCGGAATACCAGTCTCCACACGTGGTTCCAACATTGTATTCATGAAGGTCTTTTACTCCGTTCCAGCCTGATTTTTTGGTGTAGAAAATCTGCTGCTGAATATGGGTATGAGCCGATAAAAGAAGAACGTTTTCAAAAGGATTCAGGAAATCAAATAATTTCTGGCGGTCAGCATTTCTGAAATTGTCTTCGTTGTTATGCTCCAACGGAATATGGAAAGAGATAACGATCAGTTTGTTTTTATCAACCAGTTTCAGATCGTTCTCAATAAATTTCAGCTGATCCTCACGGAATCCGCCCCAATAGCCTTTTCCGTCTCTTGGATCGGGATACAGAATATCATCTAGAATAATAAAATGTACATTTCCGTAATTGAAAGAGTAATTGGCCGGGCCGAAATTATGTTCAAAAGTTTCATCTGAAAAACGGTCTTCCTTGGCGTCATAATTCATGTCATGATTTCCCATCACATTGTACCACGGCAGCCCGATCTCTTTCATTACATCCGCGTAAGGTTTCTGAAGACTTAAATTATCACCCACCAGATCTCCAAGACTGATTCCCAGCACTGCATTTTTCTTGGTGTTTTTCACTTCATTCACGATGCCTCTTTTGAAATAATCCAGCTCTTTTTCCGTGTAAGGCTGCGGATCTCCAAAAACAAGGATGTCAAAATTTTTACTTTCCTCTTTTTTATAAAGTGGGAAATTCAGCTCTTTTGGAAGTTCTCCTGTTGGTGCTGTTCCTTTATATTTAAAATCAGACGGTGAACCTTTTGGTTTGTGATGATAATAAAACTGCGGCAGATTATTCGTGTTCAGAGCAGTCTGGTATCCTGAAGGTTTGATCACAAAGATAGTCTGGTCTTCCTGAACCGGCAGACTGTACCTTCCGTTTTTATCGGTAAGCACCACCTGGACTCCATTGGAAACGGCAACGCCTTCAATTCCTTTTTCCCGTTTTTCTTTCTTTTGGTTCCTGCTGCTGTCTTCAAACACATATCCTGAAACAGAATCCTGTGAGAACGCCATCGCTGAAATCAGCACACACGGCATTAAAAGTTTTACTCTTATACTCATATCTTTATTCTTTATTCTTTATTCTTTAATTAAAATTCTACTTATTCCACCACATTCTCACATTCACATCATCTCCGCCCATCTGCTGTACTGCTGCCTGGTAATTAGCCGTGTTCAGAACTTTGGGATTGGGAGGATACATTAATCTCTTTGGCATGGCACCGCCATTCAGAAGACCGCCGTTATCCGGAAGCACAGGGAATCCCGTTCTTCTTTTTTCAAACCACTGCTGCTGATCCACAAAGAAAAGGGCAACATATTTCTGAAGCATAATTCTTTCCATATTGGGTTGATAAGCCACATTGGAATTACTGAAATAATTGGCAGGAACCACAGCTCCCCACTGTTCTATCGCTGCTTTTACACCATTTTCATAATACGTTTGTGCGCTTCCCTGGATAATTCCTTTAAAGGCAAGCTCGGACAGGATGAACTGCAGCTCAGCATACGGATACATCAGGATCTTCAGAGGTGCTTTGGCAAGGTTCTGATTAAGATTGGAAGGCTGATAATCGAAGGTTGTTCCAAAAGGATAACCGGAAGGTGCACCTTTATACCCGATATTTACATTGTTCAGATCTTTGGCCTGGGAGAAGAACATCGCCAGGCGCGGATCATTATTATTTTTTAATGTAGATACAAAAAACTCGGACGCAGCTCTTCCCGTGGTAAAATCCTGAGGTCTGGCAATAGGCGGCATCAGAGGAGAAACTCCCGAAATATCCAGCTTGGCTCCATCAGCATTGCTCTGAAAAATCGGATAGACCGTTGGATTACCGATGATCTCCTGAATTCTCGCATGAACATTCACTTCGCCGTTTTTACTTAAAATTCTTGTCAGCAGTCTTAAAGAAAGTGAATTGCAGAATTTTTTCCAGTTGGTAATTCCGTTCGCATCCGATTCCGCCTTGTAAAACAGGTCATTTCCTGTAAGCACTTTATTGGTAATAAAAAGGGAATTGGCGGTTTTCAGATCATCCAGCAGTTTTACATAAATATCTTTCTGCCTGTCAAATTTAGGCTGTAAAATTCCTTCATCAAGTTTCAATGCTTCAGAAAAAGGAATATCGCCATACGTATCGGTCAGGTTGGAATAGATCCATGCATTCAGGACCAAAGCAATGGCTTCATAGTTTTTGTCGCCTTCATCTATGGCTGCTTTTTTCAGGTCGTCCACCTGCTTCAGCCATCTGTAGGAATTATTCCAGAATCCGGAACCTGTATTTTCAGTGATGTAGTAACGGCTCAGCGAGTTTCCTTCATTGGGAAAGTCCAGAGATACCTGCATCAGGTCGAAAGTAAAATCATTAGCCCTGTTATAGCCTACTGAAGCCATATTATACTGTACCGGAAGCAGCAGGGAGCTGGCCACGGGTGTATTGATCCGGCTCTGGTCTTTATTGATCTCATCGAGATTTCTGTCGCATGACACAGCAGTTCCCAAAAGCACAAGAAATGCAGATATATAGATAAGTTTTTTCATTGTTCTGATTTTTAAAATTTAACGTTTAACTGTATTCCAACTGTTCTTGAAGTAGGCAGCTGCCCCATTTCAATCCCCGGTGTAATGGTAGAATCATCCAGTGTTGCGGCCTCCGGATCAAAGAGTGGAAATTTGGTCCACATCCAAAGGTTTCTTCCGAATAAGGCAAGCGTGATATCCGTAACTTTCAAAGGATCAATAATTGATTTCGGGAAAGAATAAGAAATCCTGGCGTCTCTAAGCTTGATGAATGAAGTGTCGAATGAATTGGTTTCCACATTGGCTCTTCTGTAATAATCTGCATAATACGTAGGAACGGCAACTCCTTTGGTATTCGTGGAGAAACTTCCATCCGGATTTTGAACCACGCCCTGCCCTACAATAAGGCCGTTCGGATTATCTCTTCCCCAAAGGGTGTGCTCAAGTTTACCCTGTTCGGACATTTTGTGATGGGACTGGGAATAGGCAATTCCTTTATACTGCCCATCAAATGAGAAACTTAACGTTATATTTTTATATTTAAATTCATTCTGAAGACCGGCTCTCCATTTCGGATAGGCATTTCCGATCTTTTTCATTTCCGTAGGTTTTGCTGTAAGCCCGTCGCTGCCGTAGATCACCTGTCCGTCCGGAGAATACATCAGGCCGTAACCGTACATATCACCCAGCGAACCTCCTACTACAGCATTGTAATAAACCACTCCGCCTACACTTCCGATGGTATAAGGTTCACCGTGGAATTCTTCAGGAAGGGAAAGAATTTTATTTCTGTTCATGGACCAGTTGGCGCTGATATTCCACGAGAAGTTTTTATTCTTTACCGGATAGGCATTCAGCGTCATTTCAATTCCTCTGTTTCTGATTTCACCGGCATTAATGATCCTTTTATTATACCCGACTTCATACAAGACCGGGATCACAATCGTCTGGTTCCTGGAATTGTTCTGATAGGCCGTGATATTATAGTTTAATCTGTTTTTAAGGATCGTGAAATCCATTCCTCCTTCGATATTCGTGATCATTTCCGGTTTAAGATCCGGGTTGGGATACAGCAGCGGAGATTCTACGGAACCTGCAAAAGAGCTGTTCTCATAGTATTTGTCAAGCATATAGTTGTAGGTATCGTTTCCTACTTTTGACCATGACAGTCTCAGTTTCCAGAAATTGAACTGGTCCGACTTTATTTTGAATATATCAGACAAAACAAATGATGATGATACTGATGGATAGAAGTAAGACCTGTTGTGTTTAGGCAGCGTACTGCTCCAGTCGTTTCTGGCAGTCACATCCACAAAAACAAGATCTTTATAACTGAAGTTTGCCAGTGCATAGGTACTGTTTACCTGATTATCATTAGGTTTCGGAAGCTTATTATCCAAAGCGACTGCATTGGTGAGCTGATATACGCCTGCTTTATTGAGACCTATCGCCCTGTAGTCGTTCATGCTCTGCTCATAATACCTGATATTTCCTCCGGCCGAAGCTGTTACGCCAAAATCTCCGAATTTATTTTTATAGGTAAACAAAATATCATTATTCAAATCAAAATACCGGATATACTGCTCTCTGTAATAACCTTTCAGATAGTTGGCAGAACTCCACGGCCTTCTCTGGGTACGGAATTCATTGCTCCATTCCAAACCGGATTTAAGGGCAACATCAAAGTTTTTTGCCAGCTGGTAATTTACGTTGATATTTCCGGTAATGATCTTTTTATCTGTAGAATTCAGGTTTTCATATGCAATAACGTAAGGGTTATCGATGTAAGAACTGAAAGGATGGATCTGGTCTACCTGTTCCTGTCCGTTTTTCCAGATAGGTCTGTACCACGCCAGATCTACGTTGGGATTCTGGAAGATCATGAAATAGGAGATCGACTGGTTGTTGTACCCTGTAGCCGGAAGGTTATCACTTTTGGTCTGGCTGAAATTCAGTTTGGTCCCGACTCTCAGCCTGCTGCTCATTTTATGATCAACGGATACGGCAGCATTTAATCTGTCAAAGCCGGTATTCGGCATCATCCATTCATTTTTAAGGTAAGAAAGAGATGATCTGAAAGCGGTGGTTTCATTAGAATGTTCCAATGACAGACTGTTTGAGTAAGTGGTTCCAACCTGCCAGAAATCTTTAATATTGTTTTTGTAAGGCCTCCAGAGTTGTCTTTCTTTACCCTGCCCTTCTACCGACGGATCATACTGAAAATAGTACTGCCCGTCAAATTTCGGTCCGAAAGCGCTGCTGGTAGATCCGGTATTCACTCCATCTGCAGAAGCTCCGTAAGAGTAGTAATAATTTCCGCCTTTATCTTTCTGCATGGTCCCCTGCCCGTACTCATACTGGTAATCCGGCCATTTAAGAACGGTATCAAAGCTGGTATATGAATTCAGGGTGATCTGAACCTTTCCTTTTTTTGTTTTTCCGGATTTGGTGGTGATCATAATGGCTCCCCTGGAACCTCTGGAACCATACAATGCGGATGCACTCGGTCCTTTCAGAACGGTAACGGATTCTATATCATCCGGATTGATGCTGTTGTAGCTGTCTCCATAATCAATGGGAAGATCGCCTCCCGAACCTGCGCCATAGGCTGAAGTTCCGGTTCCGTTTCTTCTGTCGCTTAAAGGAACACCGTCTACAACGATCAGGGCTCCGTTATTGCCCATATTCATCGAAACATCTCCTCTGAGGGTAATGCGGCTGGTTCCCAATGGTCCCGCTCCTGCGGTCTGAACTTTCAGTCCGGCCACTTTTCCTTCCAATGCCTGTGCCCAGTTGTTGTTCTGGGTTTTGAGGATTTCTTCTGACTTTACAGTCTGGGTAGAGTATCCTAAAGACTTGTCCTGTCTTTTGATCCCAAGAGCGGTTACCACCACCTCATCAATGCCTCTAACAGTATCTTTTTTTACTTTCTGCTGAGCTGCCAGATTGACGCTGACTAATCCCAGCAGCGACAAAACCAGCAGTTTTTGTATCTCTTTACGCATATCCTTTTTGTTTGCGCAAAATTAAAATTACATTATGGCTATGGTTTTAACATCATTTTAACATTTATTAAAAGATTATTAAACAAAAGATGAACAGATCCTTAACAACATTGATACACGCCTGATAAACAAGCGTTTAGAGAATTAAGGATTATTAATGCCGTTTTATATCATCATTCCTCTAACTTTATTGTCTTTTTTTGATAAAATGTAAAATATTGATTTACAGAATGGAAGATAGAGGAAGGGAGGAAGGAAGCTATGGTTGGATTCCTAATTTCCGGCAGTGAATAATTCACTATTTCGGCTTTAAAATCTTATTTTATTATTTAAGGCATAAAAAAAGCCTGCCTCAGAATAGAGACAGGCTTTAGATTTTAGTATTCAGCCTAATTTCTTAGGATACCTCTGTTATTTATTTTTCAACTGATCCGGAATATTGGTGGTAATAAAACCGATCCCCTGATTTTTCAGTTCCTGATACACTGCTGCATCATTCACTGTCCAGGAATTTGTGATCAGTCCCAGTGCTTTAGCTTCAGAGATCCATGTAGGATTTTTCTGGAAAACGCTGTAATGATAATCCATTCCGTCCAGACCTTCATTTTTGATCTGCTCAGGAGAAAGCTCACCGTTCAGATACTGTACTTTGAATTTCGGTTCCAGCTTTTTGATCTGCTTGCAGATGTTCAGGCTGAAAGAAATATACTCGCTCTGCCCTTCCAGCTTCATATCCTTAATCATTTTAAGGGTTTTCTGAGTGATCTCGTTTTCGATTTCGGGAGTTTTAGCGGGCTTAATTTCGACAATCAGCTTTAAAGAAGGATCTTTTTTACCCTGCTTCAGATAATCCTTTAAGGTGGGAAATTTTTCACCGTTAGAAAGTTTCAGCTTCTCCAGTTCCTTGAAAGAAGTTTCGGAGATCTCCATTTCGCCGTGATGCTCATCATGATTGATGACAAGAACGCCGTCTTTGGTCATTCTCACATCAAATTCGGATCCGTATATTTTTAATTTCTGGGCATTTTCTAAAGATGCCACAGAATTTTCCGTTGTGGGCGGCTGGGCCTGGAAATAGCCTCTGTGCGCAATAATCTGGGTTTGTGCCTTCATTACAACTGTGCTTAAAACTGCTAACCCTAAGATAATTTTTTTCATAATACAATTCGATAATTAAATTAAAAACTTAAAAACGTCTGATAAAGGTAACGTTAAAATATTAAAAGCTGTATTTCGCCCCGATCTGGATCTGGTAAGGATTTCCGGAAAGTGGTGCCAGACCGCTGGTATTTTTAACGTATTCAAACTGTTTGGTCTCGTGGTTGAATTTGGTTACTCTGTACAACGACATATTACCGTAAGATTTATTCACGCCCCATTCCTTGTTAAGAAGGTTGGCTACATTGAAAATATCTACAGAAATTTCAAAAGCACCGATTTTTTCAAACTTGATCTTTTTGGCAACACGCACATCCCATACGCCGAAGAACCCGTTTTTACCCCCGTTACGTTCCGCAATGGCATTATTGTATTTCTCAACATAATCTTTCAGGGCCTGTCCTACTTCCGGATCATTCAGAAGCGGCTGGGTAATGATTTCCGGGAAAATATAAGCAAGGTCGTTGGAATCCACGAAATCACCGTTGATATTTCCTCCCGCAGTCACCGAGAAACGCGTTCCTCCGATCCCTGAATAACGTACTCCAAGCGTAAATCCTGCAATGGTAGGCGAGTTACCGTAAACCACGATCTTGTTTCTGAACTGGTTGTCAGAATAAGTCATCCTTAAATCTCTCGGATCGCTCTGAACCGGAGTGGAAAGGGTGGCCGTATTTGCTACGTTTCCGTTGTATGAAGTATTGTCTTTGATATCAGACCATGTATAACTTGCCGTGATCTCTCCATCTTTCCAGTACCGGTAGCTGGTATCTACTACAAATGAATACTGGTTCACTTTACCGTCACTTACCAGTTCAAGTACTCTTCCGAATTTTTTATTGATTCTTCCTTCTTTCCAGTCGATGCTCACACTTTTATTATCATTATTGATGATGGTAGAACCCGGAACATACACTCCTCTTCCTCCTTCATTGGCTAAAGTGAAGAACGGATTGGCCATCATGTTTCTGTCATAGTAGAAGTAATTGTTTCTTCCCAATGCCATATATCCTGCAATTCCTGCCCTGAATCTTTCATTAAAGAAGTGGGTATAAGAGATATTTGCTTTGTAAACGATTGGAACTTTTGCATCTTTTCCAGTATAATTGATGGTCGGAATCTGATATTGTGACAATGAAGGAACCGCTCCGTAATTTTCTCTATATCCTGGAAAATCAGGAGTAAGACCTACAGTACCAGGATTCACATCCACTGTTGCCAGATGTTTTCCGTCGAAAACAAGATTATTGATCACCATGTAGTTGTTGATATCGGAAGAGAAGAGTCCCGCACCAAATTTCAGGAAATCTTTATTTTCTTCATTGATATTCCAGTCAAACTGAAATCTAGGCTGAACCACAAAAGATTTGATTGTGTTATCCGTTCTGATGCCCATTTCGTCAAAAAGCTTTTGATTGAATTCAGCTTTCGGATAGCCTCCGTAATCGAATCTCAATCCGGCCATAAAGTCAAGGCCTGTCGCTATTTTGGTCTGAATCTGCCCATACACTCCGGCATTCCAGATGCTGGATTTTACAGACGGATCATCCATCAAAGGAACTTCTCTGTAGAATCTGTATGGTGTAAGATTGGCAAAATTCGTCATTCCCTGAAACTGGAATCTTCCGTTCACTTCACTTCCGTAGATAGATTTTGATCTCGTATACATCAGATCTACCCCAAAAGTATATTTAATTTTATCTGTGTTGTAATATAAATTATCTACAATCTGGAATACATTATTCCGGAAACCTTCCTGCCCGAAACGATGTCCTCCGATCTGGATATTGGTTGCTCCAACACTGGAAACAACTCCTTCAACCACTGCTCTCGGAACCGTTTTTCCTAACTCACTGTTCTGATAACTGTCCTGGAATGTATATAAATACTGTGCCTTTAATTCGTTCGTCAGATTAGGTTTTAAATTTGTTCTTAACGTTAAGAGTAAGCTGTTGTCAAGGTTTTTATCACTTCCGTAAGACTCAAAAAAGTTGATGGCGGTATTATCCCCCAACCCGTTTTTATTCAGGTCATACGTGAAATTGTTTCTTAAGGTCAATAAGTTTTTTTCGTTGATCTGCCAGTCTAAACGAAGGAATCCTGCATCCGAATTTCTCACCCTGTCAAAACTTCCGAACTGCGGCGTATTGGCTACCCCGTATTTAGATCTTGCAATATCCAGAAACTGGTTGAGCGTCTGCGTTGTGGTATTGAATCTTTTCTCGTCATCTGCAGATTTGATATCTGCAATCTGTAAAGGTCTTGAATCCAGCTGGTGATCCCATGCCACAAAGAAGTGTAATTTATTCTTAATAATTGGTCCTCCCAATGAAAATCCGAACTGGGAAGTAGAGAAATCGTTCTCCCTTTTATTTCCCCTGATGTCGTATGGACTGGACAGCCAGTTGGTTCTTAAGTATTCCCAGGCACTTCCGGAAAATTTATTCGTACCGGATTTGGTAACGGCGCTTACTGTTCCTCCACCGCTTCTACCCAGCGTTACATCATACTGGTTGGTGGTTATTTTAAATTCACGTACCGCTTCAATGGAAATAGAGAATGGCGCACCGCTTCGGCTGGTTGTAGATCCCGCTGACGTTGGGTTTTTTGCCGTCATTCCATCGATGGTAAAATTCGTGGAAGATCCCAGCTGTCCGGAAAGGTTTCCATTTTTTCCGCTTAACGGGGACAGTTCTGCAAGATTGTTGAAATTTCTTCCGTTTACCGGGAGCATGCTGATGTTCTTCGCTGAAATAGCGGTAGCTGCCCCAAGGTTTCCGATCTTGTTTTTAAGATTTCCGGTAACCACTACTTCTTCTATCTGGTTCTGCTCGCCGCCCAGGCTCATATTCACCGTAACCTGGTCTCCGAAGTTCACGTTGTAGCCTTCTTTTTTCTCCTCGTTCACGATAATGGTGTACGGACCTCCCAGAGGAATTTCCTTAAAAATATATTCTCCCTTTGAGTTGGTCTCCGTCTCCGTCCTGAACCCTGTAGACTCGTTCACGATCGTTACTTTCACTTTTTCCTGAGCTGTACTGCCCAGTCCGGTTACTTTTCCCACAATAGAAGCCTGCGTAGTCTGCGCATAAGCCAGTGTTCCAAATCCCAAAAACAATAATCCTAGTACAATCTTTACTTTTCTCATCTCTTCCGAAAATCTTTTTTATTAATTTTTATGGCCGTCAGGAACCTGAATAATTTTCACTTTACGAGAAACTGTACAATCATCCAGATTTCTTCAAATCAGATGTGCAAAGGTATTTTGACTTTCCGAGCTGCGTGTTTACGGGAGTTTTAACAATTTTTCAATTAAATCATAACATGATGTTAAATTAATTTAAACAAGTGTTTTAATCTGCTATTATTCAACACCTTAAATAATGTTACGCTTTTTTAATGTTTTCAGAATATTTTATTCCGGTATTTTTTAATGAGATTAGTTTAGCTATTTTTGCTTAAAAGATAGAAAGGAATGTCTGAAAACATACAGCAAAGAATAGAACAGCTCCGGAAAGAGCTTCACCAGCATAACGAAAATTATTACCTTCTGGACGCAGCTACCATCTCTGATTATGAGTTTGATATGCTTCTGGAAGAGCTTCAGGATCTGGAAGCAAAACACCCTGAATTTTACGATGAAAACTCTCCTACCATGCGTGTAGGCGGCGGAATTACAAAGGTTTTTCCTACAATTCAGCATAAATTCAGAATGTATTCTCTGGATAACTCCTATGATTTTGATGATCTGGAGGACTGGGAGAAAAGAATCATCAAAACCATCAATGATCCGGTGGAATTTGTAGCAGAGCTGAAATACGACGGTGCTTCTATTTCTATCCTTTATGAAAACGGAAAACTGGTTCAGGCTGTCACCCGCGGCGATGGCTTTCAGGGCGATGAAATCACACCAAATGTGCGTACGATTTCAGATATTCCGCTGACGCTGAAAGGTAATTTCCCACCTCATTTTTTCATGAGAGGTGAAATTTATTTAACGAGAAAGAATTTCGACAAGATCAATAAGCTGCGTGAGGAAGAAGGTTTGGACCCTTTTATGAATCCGAGGAATACCGCCAGCGGAAGTTTAAAAATGCAGGACAGCGGAGAAGTGAGGAAACGCGGACTTTCATCTGTGCTGTACCAGTTTATTTCTGAGGATATTCCGGCAAACAGCCACTGGGAGCTGCTTCAGAATGCCCAAAGCTGGGGCTTTAAGACTTCACAGCAGGCCAAACTGTGTAAAACAATGGACGAAGTGAAGGAATTCATTAATTTCTGGGATACGGAACGCCACAATCTTCCTTTTGAAATTGACGGAATTGTTTTGAAAGTAAATTCCCTGCAGCAGCAAAGGCAGCTTGGGTATACGGCAAAATCACCGAGATGGGCCATGGCGTATAAATTCAAGGCTGAAAAGGTGGAAACTGAACTTCAGAGCGTGTCTTACCAGGTAGGAAGAACGGGCGCCATCACTCCGGTTGCCAATCTGAAACCTGTACTGCTGGCCGGAACCATTGTAAAAAGAGCCTCGCTTCACAACGAAGATATCATCAAAAAACTGGATCTTCATGAGCATGATTTTGTGTATGTGGAAAAAGGCGGTGAGATTATCCCGAAAATCGTAGGGGTAAATACTGAAAAAAGAACCTCCGAAAGCAAAGAGATAGAATACATCAAGCACTGCCCTGAATGCGGAACAGAGCTGGTGAAAGTAGAAGATCAGGCGATTCATTTCTGCCCGAACGAACTTCACTGCCCGCCGCAGGTGGTGGGGAGAATGATTCATTATGTTTCCAGAAAGGCTCTGAATATTGATAATCTCGGAAGTGAAACGATAGAGCAGCTTTATAGAGAAAGGTTAATTGAAAATCCTGCAGACTTTTACGCTTTAACGAAGGAACAGATTCTTCCGCTGGAAAGAATGGCTGAAAAATCTGCACAGAATATTATTTCGGGGATTGAAAAATCAAAGGAAATTCCGTTTGAAAAGGTTCTGTACGGAATCGGGATCAAGCATGTGGGAGAAACGGTTGCAAAAAAGCTGGTGAAAAATTTTGCTACAATTGATGAGCTTAAAAGTGCTACCGTGGAAGAGCTTTGCCAGGTGGAAGACATCGGGGCGAAGATCGCTGTAAGCATTGTGGAGTTTTTCAACAATCCGGAGAACATTCTGATGATCGAGCGGTTGAAATCATACGGTGTTCAGCTTGAAAAGGGAGAAAGCACGAATGAAGTACTGTCTAATGTTCTGGACGGAAAAGCTTTCCTTTTTACCGGAAAATTATCTTTATTCACAAGAGAGCAGGCTGAGGAAATGGTGGAAAAGCACGGCGGAAAAAACATTTCTGCGGTTTCCAAAAACCTCAACTTCCTGGTGGTAGGTGAAAAAGCGGGAAGCAAGCTGAAAAAAGCCCAGGATATTGGTACGATCACGATTCTTGATGAACAGGAATTTCTGGATCTGATAGAGAAACAATAATTTCTTTAACAAATAATAAATAAACCATTGAGATGACGTTTCAATGGTTTATTTTTGTTTCTTTTTCACCAAGAAAAGAATAATAAACTAAATAAAACTAATTCATGAAAAAAATCTACTTAGTCATTTGTATGATTATGCTTTCTGTGTTTCATGCACAGGTCCTGAATATTCCGGACAGCTATCTGAAATCAAAATTACTTACGTACGGATCAACCAGTAATTCCAGCGGAAGCTATATCACTCTTGATGCGAATGGTGACGGAGAAATCCAGGTATCAGAAGCAGCAGCGGTTTATAAAATCAATATTTTTGACCTTAATGATACAGTGACAAGCTTATCTGGTCTGAATACATTTCCCAATCTGACTGAACTGACATTAACCAATCCTGATATAACAGCCTATCATCTGGTTTTCAGCAATTATCCTAATCTTCAGACCCTCAAATTTATGGGCGGCCAGGTTGCCAACGTAACGATTGAAAACTGTAATGCTTTAAATCTTGCCAGTCTGGGAGCTCATGGAAACATAATCAACATACAGAATACGCCTGTTCAGGAAGTTAAGCTGAATAATATAAATGCTGTAAATATTTCATCAACACCAAACCTTAAAAAATTCTCTCTGTATGCTTCAGCGATAACTTCATTAAACCTGAGCAACATCCCTTCGCTTGAGGAAGTAAGCATTACTGAAAATCAATCTCTGACGGATATAAATTTTGCAGGAGATATAGCTTTAAAAAAATTGGATTTATTCCGTAATAAACTAAGCAGCCTCAGCGTTCCCAACCCTTCTCTGGTTAATCATTTAACTATCTCTACGAATCTTTTCCAGACTTTTGATCCTGCTCCATATACGGGATTAGTAACCTTTTACGCGCATGAAAACCAATTGACCAGCCTGGATTTCAGCTCTAATCATTCGCTTGCTTCGCTTACAGTGACCAATAATTTACTTTCAACATTAACGTTCAACAACAATACGAATCTGCAGTATCTTTATGCCGGCAGTAATCAGTTACAAAATCTGGCATTCAACCAGATTCCCTATGTGGCCGGAATTCAGATCCAAAGTAATCTGTTTACCACTATTGATTTTTCATCTAATGTTGCCATGATTTCTTTTGACTGTTCTAATAATCTGAATCTCAAGACTCTTATTATGAAAAACGGAAAAGAAAGTTATAACGGTTCCGGATCAGCCTGTGCGTTTGCCAATACTCCCCAGCTGAAATACATCTGTGTGGATCAGGGAGAAAGTTATGTCGTTAATGCTCTTCTCACCCAATACAATCAGCCAAATGTGGTTGTAAATTCTTACTGTACTTTTACACCGGGAGGAAATTCTTATCTGGTTCAGGGGGCGACAAGATTTGACAGCAACGGAAACGGATGTGACAGCGGCGATCCTTCAAAACCTTTCCAGAAGTTCAATATCTTAACGTATGGATCAGGAATATCCAGCACCATTGCCAACGGCAGCGGTTCTCATCAGATGTATCTTCCGGCAAGCACCAATGTAATCACACCTGTTTTGGAAAATCCGTCATATTTTACGGTTTCACCAACTTCAGCAACGGTTAATTTCCCTACTCAACCGGCGCCTTTTACTCAGAATTTCTGTCTTACTGCGAACGGAAATCATAATGATCTTGAAACCGTTATTCTGCCGGTTACGATCGCTCGTCCGGGTTTTGAGGCCCAATATAAAATCATTTATAAAAACAAGGGAACATCTGTACAGTCAGGAAATCTTACTTTTAATTACAATGATAATGTAATGAATTATCTGTCTTCAACACTTTCCCCGAATTCACAATTGCCGGGAGCCCTGAACTGGAATTTCAGCAATCTTCTTCCTTTTGAGACAAGAGAAATCACGGTAACGGTACAATTAAATACGCCAACGCAAAACCCGCCACTGGACAGCGGAACGGTTCTTCATTATAATGCACAAATCAATGGTGCAGCGGATGATACGCCTCTTGACAATACATTTACACTGAATCAAACGGTGGTTAATTCTTTTGATCCGAATGACAAAACCTGCCTGGAAGGAACTTCAATTTCCCAGACAAAAGTGGGAGATTACGTTCATTACTTGATCAGATTTGAAAATACAGGAACTGCCAACGCGCAAAATATTGTGGTAAAGGATGATATTGATGCTTCCAAATATGACGTATCAAGCCTGGTTGCCCTGAACGGAAGCCATAATTTTGTCACAAGAACGAACGGAAACAGTGTAGAATTTATATTTGAAAATATTCAGCTGCCATTCGATGATGCGAATAATGACGGGTATGTTTCATTCAAGATCAAAACAAAATCCACTTTAGTGCTTGGTGACAGCTTCAGCAATAAAGCCAATATCTATTTTGATTACAACCACCCTATCATCACAAATACGTACACGACAACGGTACAAAATGTATTGGCCGCATCTGAGGTGGTCAATACAAAAAATGATTTCGGCATTTATCCTAATCCGGTAAAAGATATGCTGTATATCCAATCGAAGGATGAAGTGATTAAGGCTGATATTTATGATGCATCGGGAAGAATCCTGAATACAACGGGTGTAAAGGACAATGCTGTAGATGTTTCCGGCCTGAATAAAGGAAACTATATCATCAGGGTTTCTACAAAAAACAAAACAGTGACGCTTAAATTTATTAAAGCTTAATTTTTTTAGGTTCCGAATAATGGAAAGACTGTCTCATTTTTGAGATGGTCTTTTTTGTTTCCCACAGATGCCGCAGATTTCCACAAATGTTTATGGATATCATTCTGGATAAAATCTTTGATTTTTTCTAAACTTATGTGAACTTCTTTTCATCAAGCTTCTAACTTCAAAATAACTTATCTGTTTAAAGCTTTTGTGACTTTTGTGGTTGATATTTTTCACCACGGATAGCACGGATTTTCGCAGATATTTGTGGATATTATTCTGGATAAAAATCTTTGATTTTTTCTAAACTTATGTGAACTTCTTTTCATCAAGCTTCTAACTTCAAAATAACTTATCTGTTTAAAGCTTTTGTGACTTTTGTGGTTGTTTTTTTCACCACGGATTGCACAGATTTTCACGGATGTTTATGGATATTATGCGGTATAAAAATCTTTGATTTTTTCTAAACTTATGTGAACTTCTTTTCATCAAGCTTCTAACTTCAAAATAAATTAAGTGTTTAAAGCTTTTGTGACTTTTGTGGTTGTTTTTTTTCACCACGGATTGCACAGATTTTCGCAGATGTTTGTGGATATTTTCCTCGCAGATTGATCAGATTACGCAGATTTTTATGAATGCGGCTGAGATATTCAATAGGAAGGGGCTTTAGCCCCTTCAACCTTTAATAATTATGAGAATGGCTTTAGCCAAAATTTAAATTTGATGTAAAAAAACGGCTATTCTTTTTATTATAATCCAAGATTCCGCATAAATTCAACATAAAATAAAATTCACTCAAAATCAATATTTAAATAAATTAATTAAATAAAAATCAAACAATTCAATATTATATAAAATAATAAAAAACAAAAAGTAATTATTTTTCGTAATACAATTTTTTATATATTTATCAAAACAAATATCACTTAACTATGAAAAAACTCTACTTATTTGTGCTCTTTCTGGCGCACTTATCTGTCGTTGCACAGATTGTTAACATTCCGGATCTTCAGTTTAAGACCAACCTCCTTTCCGGAACGGCTACCAACGAGATCACACAGGATCTTGCAGGCAACTGGATCTCCATGGATCTCAATAACGATGGTGAAATACAGGTTTCCGAGGCTGCCAATATCAGGAATATCAACATCTACAGCTCAAATGGCAGTCCGTTTCAGATTTCCTCTATTGTGGGGGTAAAATCTTTCACGAATCTGGAATATCTGGAGGTATCCGACTCTCCGAACCTTCTTTCTGTAGATGTCAGCGGGATGCAAAAAATAAAGCTGGTAAGCTTTACGGGGAACATCAATATGACTTCCGCGAACTTTACAGGCTGCCCTGTTCTTGAAAACATCAATGTCTCCAATTCCGCAATTGTGAATCTGGATATCTCGAATCTTCCAAAAATGAATATCCTGACATGCAACGGAGGGAAACTGCAAACAATTAATTATGCAGGAAGTACAACGATGAAATATCTGCTTTGCAGCAATAATGACATTGCCAGCATTGATGTAAGCCCACTGGTGGATCTCTATAGCTTTAATATTTCAGGAAATCTATTAACAAGCCTTGATGTGAGTAATCTGACAAAGCTTGAAACCCTGAACTGCCCTTCCAACCAGCTTACTTCAATCAATCTTCAGAATACGCCTAAATTAAAATACCTGGAAGCCAGCTATAATAATCTGTCTTCTTTAAATTTAAGCCAAAGCCCTGTTTTAAATTATCTGAGAGTCTTCAACAATCAGTTCACAAGTATTGATCTTTCAATGGTGCCTTTACTGCAGACGCTTTTCCTTAATAATAACCAGCTTACATCTCTGGATATCAGCCACAACACCATTCTGAACACGTTCAGTGCTCCCAACAACAATTTACAGAGCATATTTATAAAAAACGGCAGAATGACCTCGGGTATGTATCAGAACAATCCCAATTTAAGCTATATCTGCTGTGATGATCTGGAACTCAATAATATCATGAACCAAAATGCTACGTACGGCTATAATAATGTAACGGTGAACTCTTACTGTTCATTTACTCCGGGCGGAACATTCTACACCATCAAAGGAAATACAAAATATGATCTCAATGGCAGCGGCTGTGACGCAACAGATCCAAATAAAGCATTACAAAAATTCAATATTGCAGGAGGCGGAACTACGGGAAGCATTGTAAGCAACCAATCCGGAGACTACTCTATTCCGGTGCAGACAGGGTCACACACCATCACTCCGGTTCTTGAAAACCCGGCCTACTTCAGCATATCGCCGGCATCTTTTACGGCTAATTTCCCGATGATGACCAGTCCATTAACTCAGAATTTCTGTATCACGGCCAATGGTTCCCATCCGGATCTTGAAATTGTCATTATTCCATTGGATTCTGCGGTACCTGGATTTAATTCAGATTATAAAATCGTTTACAAAAACAAAGGGACAACGATGCAGTCCGGAACTGTTGGATTCAGTTACAATGATAATATTATGGATTTTGTAAGCTCTACGGTAACACCGGATTTGCAATCTACAGGAAGCCTTACCTGGAATTTCACAGGATTGGCTCCTTTTGAAACCAGGGAAGTAAAGGTTAAATTTGAACTGAATACGCCTACTGACACTCCACCTGTTAACGATGGTGACGTGCTTCATTACACGGCTCAGATCAACGGAGCTCCGGATGATACTCCGGCAGACAATACCTTTACCCTGAACCAAACGGTGGTAAACTCTCTGGATCCGAATGATAAAACCTGTCTTGAAGGAACGATGATTGCACAAACCCAGGTGGGAGACTATGTGCATTATCTGATCCGGTTTGAAAACAAAGGGACAGCCAATGCCAGAAACATTGTGGTGAAGGACGAAATTGATACTTCAAAGTTTGATATTTCTACTTTGACTCCTTTAAACGCAAGCCACAGTTTTGTAACGAGAATGACCGGAACGAACAAGGCCGAATTTATTTTCGAAAATATACAGCTTCCGTTTGATGACGATCACAACGACGGATATATCAGTTTCAAGATCAAAACAAAATCTACGCTGACTCTGGGTGATGCATTCAGCAATACGGCAGGTATTTATTTTGATTATAATGCTCCGATTATCACCAATACCTACACGACCACGGTGAGAAATGTACTGGCTGTTTCTGAGACCAAACCAGGCAGGGAAAATGTAAGCATTTATCCGAATCCGGTACAGGATATTCTTTACATCAGATCCGGTGAGGAGATCATTAAAGCTGAAATTTATGATGCTTCCGGAAGAATCCTGAATACTACAGGGGTAAAAGGAAGCTCGGTGAATGTAGCTGAGCTGGCCAAAGGAAACTATATCATTAAACTGTTTACAAAAGACAAAACAATGATTCAGAAGTTCATCAAAAAATAAACTAATAACCTGATCTATATCTGCAGGGCTGTAATTTTTTACAGCTCTGTTTTTATTTAAAAGGATGCAGCAAAGTATCTATTTGAAAACAAGAATCGTGTAGTTATCCTGTTCTGTTGCAGGCATTACGATTCTGATCTGTGATTTGTTTCTGAAATAATCAACATACGTTTCCCCGGTGATGATCTTCCCTTTTTCGGTCTGTTTATACCCTGCTCCGAGAACTGCCTTTAAATAAATATCATGATCTTTTTTGTCTTTAAAACTGAATTCTATCCGGTCCTCAGACTTTTCTTCCGTATATTCAAATTTGCCGATCTTGTAGGTATAATCCGGGCTTTCGTATTCATACAGGACAAATGCAGGACTTTCTGTTTTGTCATAGTATTTATACTGATGTTTTTTAATTTCTGTTTTAAAAGCAGCCATATCAAGCCTGTTGAATCCGGCAAGCTCTTCCAGTTTGAAAGCCTGTCCCGAAACCTGAGCGTGAAACAGCATGAAAAACAGGTTGATAAAAATGATTTTCAGAGCATTCATAATCCGGTTATCCTTTAATATTATTTTCTTTGATAAAATTTCTGTATCTCTCTTTCCATACCGGAAATTTCTCAAATTCTGCTTTTCTGCTGACAATAATAACGGCCCCTTCACTGAAAAGCTTTTCATCTTTGAGCATTTTCAGACCATCCATGATCGTGAGGGCACCATAAGCATTTTCATTATTTCTAACCCTGTCCAGAAGAACATCCTTATGCTGAAGTACAGCATCATTATCTTTCAGTTTTGAGATGAAACGGTTCAAATCAAGATCATCCAGATACTGAAGAGAATTTCTTACTCCCTTTTCATACGTTTCCCTGGAAATCTTTTTTGTTTTTTCCAGCAGTGCAGCAAGCCTTAGATTATCATCAAAAGTCATTTCACCGGATACATAATCCTCCACATGATCCATATCGTACGCATTCACCGCAATAATTTCAGCTTGTCCGGGTTTCAAAAATCCATCCAGGAGAAATTTTGCGGTTTCTTTTTTTGTGTGTGTTTTTTCATAGGCATCCAGAATATCAAAAGAAATGATCTTATCCGTTACCCAGAGATCAGCCAGTGCAGCATCATACAGCGTACATTTTCTCATGGAAATCTGCTGATAGAGGAAGGCCAGACAATCGCCGCCACAATCCTTTCCCTTATTGGTTTTCTTATTGTATTCAATAGCTTTGATTACGATTTCTTTAGCCTCTTCACCGCAGAATTTAGATAATGCAAACATAAAAGCAAAATGAGAAGAGTCAGTAATATGTTCCTTCATCATCGGCAGAAACGCAGGATCCGGAAATTCTTCAATGGCTGGATACGCCTGTTTTCCGAAGCTTTTGATCAGATCAATATCATTCGGATTTTTATATTTTGCAAGATTCACAAGCAGTATGGGTGATTTTGTATCTATTACCAGTTTTCTGATTTTACCATAGAGATCATTATCCGTCGGTAAATCATAGATCAGGGCTTCAAGAAGCTCCGCATTAATAGGTTGGGCATTCAGAGCAATTGATACCATCTCGCGGTGGAGATTCTCTTTTCCTTTTTCTGAAAAATTATCCCCGGCAGAGACACCTTCAAAAACATACGCAGATAAAAGATGTTCACTTACAGTACAACCTCCTCTATAATGTAATTTCTCCTTTGAATGAAGGTTTTTCTTAAACACATCCAGCATTTTTTCACCCTCTTTTTTATGGGCCAAAACATCAATAGCTACTGCTTTTATATGAACGTTTTTGCCTTTCTCTGCCAAGTAGACAAGTTCTGCCAAACGCGCGTCATTAAACAGTAATTCTTCCACCTTTTTTATTTCTTTGTCATCATTTGAATAAAACAATCTTGTTTTTTCAAGAGGTTTAATGATGGCAGCCGTTCTCTTTGAAACCTGAGAATAGGAATAGAAAAAGAACAGGAGTAATAACAGGCTGATAGGTCTTTTCATGGAATGGTTTGCTATTCTGTAAATGTAAAAGAATTTTGTTAATGTCGAACAGAAGGCATTCTATTCTTTAAAGCTTCCTGGAAAAGTTTGATCTGGTCAGGCGTAAGATCCTGTCAATCAAATCAGTTTTTGGACCTGATATATTCATGTTGTGTAATTTTAATTCAAATTTAAACGATTTCACCTGAACCAAATTTCTTTACATCATTAAAAGTTTCAAGCCTCGAATTCAAAAGTTCCAGTAAAACTTTTGCTTTGACATTTAAAATATCAACCTGTATAGATTGCTGGTTGAAGGGTGAAGACTTCCCTCCTTTTCTATTTTGATAAGCAGACTTTAAAACGATAAAAATATGTTCAGTTGTTTTAATTCCACGGTGTCTTGTGTCCGATACATAAAATGATACAATATCACCAAAACCAACTGAAACCGGCTTCGCAAACATATGGTAAATAATAATCTGATGATCAGTAATAGTAAGCAGG
The DNA here is from genome assembly GCF_016745235.1 of Chryseobacterium endalhagicum. Lineage (GTDB taxonomy): Bacteria > Bacteroidota > Bacteroidia > Flavobacteriales > Weeksellaceae > Chryseobacterium > Chryseobacterium endalhagicum. Next base: position 921,033 of record NZ_JAELVM010000003.1, read on the forward strand.
GGCTTTCTTCGAAACAATAAAACAATGGAATAGATAAGACCCAATGAGAATAGAGCAAAACCCAAATTATGCATAACTACCATAAACACAGAATACCGATCCTGATCCAAAGAAAAAAACAGATAAACAAATACCGCAGAGATTACAAACAAGATAACGCTTGTCATTTTACTCGAATAGAAATGGAGTTCTTTCATTGGAGGCTCAGATATATCAAATCTCCATTTTTTAAAATTTCCTCCATATCCTGATTGGCTTTATCCTCTGTAAGATACGCTGAATTTTTGTATTCTTCTCTAGCTTCTACTATCCTATCTTCTTGAGATTCATTCAGATTAAATTCGTTTTCGTTCAATTTAAAATCAGTTTTCGGGTCTGGTATATTCATCTCGTGTGATTTTAATTCAAATTTAAAAAAAATAGCCTAACCAAATCATGAATAGCTGTTTCGTTTGTGATGACATCAGGAAGCTTGAAGCAGGAAAATAAAAGTTTATTGAACGCAGAGTTGCAAGACAATTTTATTTCCTAGCTTTGCCTTTACCTAGAAATCCTTGTCAAGGTTTAAAACCTTGACAAGGATTCACAGTAGCTTCATTCTTACATTTCAGCTTCCGCCCAGCTTATTTTTAAATCTGCAATTAGATTATTTAAAACTTTTTTACACCACAGGCAGCCTGAAATAAAAAGTACTTCCCTGGTTGGGAGAACTCTGCACGCCTATTTCACCGCTCTGTTTTTCTATAAAGTTTTTAGAGATGGCCAGCCCGAGGCCGGTCCCATTCTGCTGCTCTCCCGGCACCTGAAAATAGCGGTCGAAGATCTGGCGGTGGTACTTTTCATCAATTCCGCTTCCGGTGTCGGTAATGCTGAACTGGATCATAGCATCTGCTTTCTCTACCCTGATCTTAATATTTTCATCCTGGAAGGAGTGTTTTACAGCATTGGTCAGGAAATTATTCATTACCCAGACTGTTTTATCAAAATCTGCATTCACAAAATCATCACCTGACAGATATTCCGTGCTGATGGAGATATTTTTCTGTTCCGCCAGTTTCTCAACATTTTTTACAGCTGTCTGTACCATTTCCTGTGGTGAACATTTCTCAATGGTCAGACGGATATTTCCGGTTTCTACTTGTGAAAGATTCAGCAGTTCTCCGGTGATATTCAGTAATCTCTGTCCGTCATCATTAATGCTTTTCAGGAGTTCTTTCTGCTGGTCATTCAATTCCCCGAATTTTTGATTTCCAAGCAGCTGTACACCCATTTTTATGGCAGATATCGGGGTTTTCAGCTCATGGGAAATGGTTGCAATAAAATTGGTTTTAGCAAAATCAAGCTCTTTGAAAGGCGTAATATTCCGGAGAAGAATCACTTTTCCAATATATTTGGTTTCCTTTTCACCCGTTTTTACAATATTGATGGGAATAATATCCTGTTCAAAATAGTTTTCCTTATGATCGCGCACGATCTTAATAGGTTCTTTAACCGGATGGTCAATATTTTTAAGCAGCTCACGCATCAGATCATTATTCACAGCCACCTCATGAGCTGTTTTTCCGATAATTTCCTCTTTACGGAGATTCGTGATCTTCAGAGCCTCATCATTGATCATGTAGATAAAATGGTTTTCATCCAATCCGATCACGGCATCATGCATATTGTTGACCAGCGTTTCAATACGCTTTTTCTCCATCAGCTGTCTGGAAAGGCTGCTGCTTTCGTATTCCTGCAGTTTTTCCGCCATGGTATTAAAAGAATCTGCAAGGCTGTTGAATTCTTCACTGCCTTTGAAATGAACCCTTTCGTTATAATTTTTCGCCGCAATCTGCCTGATACTGAAGGTAAGCTGATTGATAGGTTCAGCAATCGTCTGCGGAAGATTGAAAAGCAGGATAAAAGCAATCAGGAAACACACGGTTCCGAGACTGACGATCCAGAAGGTGGCATTTTCGGCAGTAATGATAGCGATATCACTTTTTCTTTCAATACCTTTCATATTCAGGGACATGATTTTGGCAAGATCTTCACGGATCAGTTTCTCTTTTTCCGGAGCGGGATGCTGAAGATAGTTTTTGAAATGCTGATTGAGGTTTTGGGTCGCTTCCTTTTCGCCAAATTCGGTAAGATTTTTCTCCTGCATCCTGTTGTATTTCTGAAAATCCGTGATGGCAACAGCGCTGTCTGTACTTATTCTGTCCAGTGCCAGCAGCATATTTTTGGAAAATTCCAGACTGTTGTAATTGGCAGTAAGGATTTTCTCCGTATCAGATTTCAGTTTATTGATATAGACGGATCCGATGACCGACATCAAAACAATCAGTAAAAACAGGAGTCCTACGCCTAAGGTGAGTTTTGTTTTAAGTTTCATTACTTCTAAGATAAAATAATAATATCTATCTGCCTTTCATTCAGCCTGTTCATCAGCGTATAGATCCAGCTGTAGCCGGAAAGACGTTGCCAGAGCTTTGCATGGGGCTTTCCGATGCATACTGTGGTGATATTGTGGGCAATCACATAGTCCAGAATTCCATTGTGGACACTGCTTTCTTTCACCCGCACCACTTTTGCGCCCAATTCCTGTGCTAAATTAAAATTATTAATCAAATACCGCTGTTTGTCGAGGGCAATTTTTTCCGGATTTTCAGATGGCTTCTGTACATAAAGAACAGTCCAGGGACTGTTGTAATAACTTGCCAGACGGGCCGTTTTCCTGATGATATTTTTCGCGATCTTTTCATTGCTGCTGATACAGGCCAGGAATTTGATAGGTTTAAAATTTTCCGTTTTAATCTCCGTTTCGACCTTTCTTTCAACGTGGGCAGCCACTTCTTTTAAAGCCAGTTCGCGGAGCTGAAGGATATGCCCGCTTTGGAAAAAATTGGTAAGTGCCGTCTGGATTTTTTCTTTTTTGTAGATTTTACCTTCTTTCAGACGGGTCAGCAGTTCATCGGCGGTAAGGTCTATATTCACTACCTCATCAGCCAGTGCAAGGATTTTATCCGGAACGCGTTCAGCCACTTCTATTCCGGTGATTTTTTTTACTTCTTCATTGAGGCTTTCTATATGCTGGATGTTCATCGCACTAATGACATTAATGCCGTTGTCAAGGATTTCCAGCACATCCTGCCACCTCTTTTTATTTTTTGAACCCTCCACATTAGTATGGGCCAGTTCATCCACGAGAACAACCTCCGGATGTTCATTGATAATAGTCTGGAGGTCCATTTCTTCCAGGTTTTTACCTTTATAGAACACCGATCTTCTCGGTATTTCAGGAATTCCGTCGGTAAGGGCTACGGTTTCTGCACGGTCATGGGTTTCTACATAGCCGATTTTCACATCAATGCCGTTCCGCAGAAGAGACTGCGCTTCCTGAAGCATCCGGAATGTTTTTCCGACGCCCGCACTCATCCCGATATAGATCTTGAATTTTCCTTTCCTGGATTTCTGAATCAATTCTAAAAAATGTTTTGCTGATGACATTGATTTTTTTTGCTTTATTTTTTTTAATACAAAAGGCACAAAAGGTTTATTTTCCAACACTTTAGAATGTATAAGTAAGTTACGATTATTCTGAATAAAAATGTTTCGCTGAACGATCTTGTTGATGTATTTTATCTCCCGCAGATCACACGGATTACACAGATTTTGATAATCATCAGAATAAAAATCTTTGATTTTTTAAAAACTTATGTGATCTTCTTATTCACAATGTATTTAAACTTCAAAATAACTTAAGTGTTAAAAACTTTTGTGACTTTTGTGGTTGTTTTTTATTCACCACAGATGACACAGATTTTCACAGATGTTTAGACACTTTGTTGGACATCGCAAAGACGCAAGTTTTTTTTAAATCCGAATGCTTTAAGGCGCAAGGATTTTATCTCCGATAAAATTGTATCCCGCCGTCATAGCGACGAAGCAATCTCAAAAAATGGTTGAAAATCTTTGATTTTCTTGCGCCTTAAAAACGTGTTAAATAAAAAACCTTGCGCCCTTGCGTTTATCCAATATTATTTCAATACATGTTTACGCATATGATTCACTATAAAAATCTTTGATTTTTTTAAACTTATATGATCTTCTTATTCACAATGTATTTAAACTTCAAAATAACTTAAGTGTTAAAAACTTTTGTGACTTTTGTGGTTAATTAATCACTCTTCATTATTCACTTTTCACTTTCTAAAACCATGCAGCCAGACTCGTCGTTACAAAGAAATTCCCCTGCTTCATCTCATCATTCTTCACAAAAATGGCATCTTTAGACGTAAATCCTCTTGCTTCTGTACGGAAAACCACATTTTTCAGGATCGCATAATCTACATTTAAAGAATATCCGAAGGTCTGGAATCCATTGGGTGTTTTCGTGCTGATGATGACTCCGTTTTTATCGTTGTAGTATTCAAATCTTCCTGCCAGAGCCCATTTGCTGTCCAGTTGGTATTTCATTAAGACATTTGGGGTATACCAGATATTGTAGTTGCTGCTTCCTTTCTCTTTCTGTTCTGCTCCGATGTCGAAACCAAGTACGGCAGAGAATTGATCTGTCAGCTGAAAACTTCCAAACAGGTCATGAAAGTAGCGCATTCTTTTTTCATCTTTTGCCTTATCATTTCCGATGAATGAGCTGCTGTTCAGGGTAATCTTATCATTCGGTTTGTAGGTCACCTGATGTCCGAATGAAATGGTTTGATTGCCTTCAGGTTTTGCGATGCGCTGCCAGCCGTTCAGGACCAATCCACTCAGAAACCATTTTCCGTTATCTGAAGTATAGGAAATCTTGGCTCCGGTCTCGAAATAGGGTGAATTTTCTGCGGCAAAACTTCTCGTAAGGTTTATATTGTCCTTTCCTATGGCGCTTTCCCAGCCGATATGGGAAGGCATAATTCCTGCATCAATCCACAGGTTTTTGGTCTTTGAAATTCTGATTCCCACATTCGCTTCATTGACGTAACGCAATGCATCCTGTTCCGCAGCCATATTGTCCTGAGCATAGGTTCCGGCCATTAAAGCAACATTGGCACGGAGGTTTTCACTCTGATAATTGGCTTTGATCAATCCTAAATTGAGATTCACTTCATTATGCCTGTTGTAGGAGTATAAAAAATTCTGGCGGAGATGATTCGCGGGCTCATTCAGATCATAGGTGTAGAACATTTCTGCATAGGCAGAAAAAGTGACTTTATTCTCTGTTTTCAATGAGTCTGATGATTGTGCTTTCGGGAAAAAAATTCCCAGCATAATTCCTAGAATAATATATTTTTTCATAAAAGTTCTAAAGTTGTATCTTGTCCTGACTTTGGAAATGGAGGCGTTAAAAAAATAATTGATGTGAACGTTAAAAAAATTCTTGTGTTTGAGTGCGGGACGAAGTATGAATCAAATGAGAAATAATCTTTCCGCACGAGTTTAGAATTTTTAGAGAATATCATTTATTTTTAGCCGGAATTTCCAGGTCTTGAATTTTTCTTTCTTTTGTTTCAAGACAAAAGAAAATAGAGGTTATTATTTTAATTGATCCAAAGCGATATTAAGCTTCAGTACATTGACTTTTGAAGGTCCTAAAAGTCCTAAAAACGGTTTCTCTGTCTGGTTTTTCACTAAATCTTTTACCTTTTCTTCAGAAAGATTTCTTACCTGGGCAATTTTTTTGACCTGATACAAAGCCCCTTCTTCGGAAATATCAGGATCCAGACCGCTTCCGCTTGCCGTAACAAGCTCAACTGGAACTTTCGTATTTCCCATTTGAGGATGACTCATTTTTAAAGTGTCAATTCTTTTCTGTACAGTTTCAAGGTATTCCTGATTACTTGGACCTTTATTGCTCCCGCCGCTCCCTGCAGCGTTATAATTAACGGATGACGGACGACCGTGAAAATACTTATCAGACTTAAACTCCTGACCGATATTCGCATAGAATTTTTGTCCGTTTTGAGTGATGATCTCTGCATTTCCTTTCGTAGGCAATACTTTGGAACCTCCATACACGATAAGCAGATAAATTCCTATGACAGCCAGCATTACAATAGTCAGTCTGAATGCTGTAACAATATGATTTTTCATTTTTAAAATTTTAATAGAATAAACTGATCACTAAATCGATGATTTTGATGCCAATAAATGGAACTATTACCCCACCCAAACCATAGATTAAAAGGTTTCTTCTTAAGAGTGCACTGGCCCCGATTGGTTTATAAGCCACTCCTTTTAATGCTAATGGAATAAGGAAAGGAATAATCACGGCATTGAAAATAACAGCGGATAATATGGCAGTTTCCGGGCTGTGAAGATTCATAATATTCAGCTTTTGAAGTGAAGGAATGAATGTAATAAACAATGCGGGAATAATGGCAAAATATTTAGCTACGTCATTCGCGATACTGAAAGTTGTCAGCGTTCCACGGGTCATCAGCAGCTGTTTTCCAATCTCTACGATCTCGATCAGTTTTGTAGGGTCATTGTCAAGATCTACCATATTTCCGGCTTCTTTTGCAGCCTGGGTTCCACTGTTCATCGCTACACCCACATCGGCCTGAGCCAGTGCCGGCGCATCATTCGTCCCGTCTCCCATCATGGCCACCAGCTTTCCTTCCTGCTGTTCTTTTTTAATGTAATTCATCTTATCTTCCGGTTTCGCTTCGGCAATGAAATCGTCTACGCCCGCTTTTTCAGCAATGAATTTTGCAGTCAGGGGATTATCTCCGGTGACCATCACCGTTTTCACGCCCATTTTTCTCAGTCTCTGGAAACGTTCCTGAATTCCTGTTTTAATGATGTCCTGAAGCTCAATTACACCCCATACTTTTTCATTCACAATAACCACAAGAGGAGTTCCACCGTTTTCAGAAATTTTGGTTACCGCATCCTGGGTTTCTTTCGGGAAGGTGTTCCCGGCTTTTTCAGTCAGTTTTTTTATCGTGTCGTAAGCTCCTTTTCTGATTCTTGTGTCTTCAAAATCAATTCCGGAGGTTCTTGTTTCTGCCGTAAAATCAATATAAACAGGATTGGGAACAAGAAGATCTTCTGATTTTAGCTGGCTCAATTCTATAATGGATTTTCCTTCCGGTGTTTCATCGGCTACTGAACTCAATGCAGCAGCTTTAATGAAATCCGGCAGCCTGATTCCGTCTGCGGGGTGAAATTCCGTTGCTTTACGGTTTCCAATGGTGATGGTTCCTGTTTTATCAAGAAGCAATACATCAATATCTCCTGCAGTTTCTACGGCTTTACCGCTTTTGGTGATTACATTTGCTCTCAGGGCTCTGTCCATTCCTGCGATCCCGATTGCAGAAAGCAGACCTCCAATGGTTGTGGGAATCAAACAAACGAAAAGTGAAATAAATGCCGCAATGGTAATTGGTGTCTGCGCGTAGTCTGCAAAAGGTTTTAAAGTGAGTGTTACGATAATAAAGGTCAGGGTAAATCCTGCCAAAAGTATAGTTAATGCGATTTCGTTAGGTGTTTTCTGTCTTGATGCTCCTTCTACCAGGGCAATCATTTTATCTAAAAAGGATTCTCCCGGTTTGGTGGTCACTTTTACTTTTATTCTGTCCGAAAGCACTTTTGTACCACCGGTTACAGAGCTTTTATCGCCTCCGGATTCACGGATCACGGGTGCGCTTTCTCCGGTGATGGCAGATTCATCAATGGTGGCAAGTCCTTCGATGATCTCTCCGTCCATCGGGATCTGATCTCCGGTTTCACAAAGGAAGATATCACCAAGCTTCATTTCGGCAGACATTCTCAGAACGGTTTCTACCTGAAAGCCCGGTTTGTTCTCCACAACGACTTTGGCGGGAGTTTCTTCACGCGTTTTTCTGAGGGTATCCGCCTGAGCCTTTCCTCTGGCTTCTGCAATGGCTTCCGCAAAATTGGCGAACAGAACTGTAAAAAATAATATGATGAATACTGTGAAATTATAAGCAAAGCTTCCCTGTGATTTGTCGCCTGTAAGACTGAAAAGACTTACAATGAACATCACAACAGTTCCGACCTCCACCAGGAACATCACGGGATTTTTAAACATGATTTTCGGATTCAGTTTAACGAAAGACTGTTTGATCGCTTCGTTCACCAAATCTTTTTGAAACAATGTCTGTGATTGATTTTTCATTTTTTTGAAAGAGTTATATCATTATAAACCAACGGTAACCATTAAGACAGACTAAAAAAACAAGGTTTGAAAATGGATAATATATTCAGGTGAATGTTTCGATGAGTTTTTAGACTGGTTCCCCGATATTTCTATCTTCCTAATGGTTGACTATTGATTTTAATTTAATTTTTATTTAGAGAAATACTGGATCTGTTCTGCGATAGGTCCCAATGTAAGGGCCGGGAAGAAAGACAGGGCTGCAATAAGAAGGATCACCGCCAGCGTCATAAAGCCGAAAGTAGCCGTATCCGTTTTCAGGGTTCCTGAACTTTCCGGGATGAATTTTTTCTGGGCCAGTAATCCTGCAATCGCTACAGGTCCTATGATCGGAATAAATCTGGACAACAGCAATACAATTCCCGTTGAGATATTCCACCATGGGGTATTGTCGCCAAGACCTTCAAAACCGGAACCGTTATTCGCAGAGGAAGAAGTAAACTCGTACAGCATTTCACTGAACCCGTGGAAACCCGGATTATTCAATGTTTTGGCTCCAAATTCCGGCAGATAAGCGGTTAGAGCGGTTCCTACAAGGATTAAGAACGGATGGAACAGCGCTACGATCATAGCGATCTTCATTTCCTTAGCTTCAATCTTTTTACCCATAAATTCCGGGGTTCGTCCTACCATCAGACCACTGATGAATACAGCAAGAATGATAAAGATGAAATAGTTCAGAATTCCTACGCCGCAGCCTCCGTAGAAACAGTTGATCATCATCGCCAGCAATTGATTCATTCCTGAAAGCGGCATGGTACTGTCGTGCATGGAGTTGATAGACCCTGTAGAAATTACAGTCGTTGCAATACTCCAATATCCTGAAGACGCACTTCCAAACCGGATCTCCTTTCCTTCCATAGCACCAAGGCTGCTGTCTGCTCCCATTTGGGTGATAAGAGGGTTTCCATTGGTTTCATTCACAATATTCGGGATGGTAAGGGCCAGAAAACCGACTGTCATTACGGTAAAGATGACCCATGACAGTTTTCTCTTTTTCAGATAAAATCCTAAAGCAAAAATCATGGCAAACGGAACGATCATCTGAGTGACCATTTCGGTCATATTGGTTATATAATTCGGGTTTTCAAGCGGATGTGCAGAGTTGGCTCCAAAGAAACCACCCCCATTAGTTCCCAAATGTTTAATGGCTACAAAAGCAGCTACAGGACCTCTGGAAACGTCAACTTTTTGTCCTTCCAGTGTTGTGATAGGGTCTTTTCCTTCGAAAGTCATCGGACTTCCGTTGGCAGAAAGGATCAGAGCAACAAGGATACTGATCGGAACGAGTATTCTGACCACAGATTTAGTAAAGAAATCATAGAAATTCCCTAATTCCGTAGTTGTTTTTTCTTTAAAAGCTTTAAAAAGAACGGCCATTGCTGCCATTCCGGTCGCTGCGGTCACAAACTGCAGGAACATCAGATACAGCTGGCTCAGATAACTTACCCCCGTTTCTCCCGAATAATGCTGTAGATTACAGTTCACCAAAAAGGAAATAGCTGTATTGAAAGCAAGATCCGGTGACATATTCGGGTTTCCATCCGGATTCAGGGGAAGCCATGACTGGTTCAGCAGGATAAGAAATCCTATAACGAACCACACCAGATTGATCGTCAGCATGGCATACATATTCTGCTTCCAGTTCATCTGACGGGCCGGGTTGATCCCCGATATTTTATAAATTAATTTCTCAACAGGTTCAAAAACAGGATCTAAAAAGGTCTTTTTGTACCCATACACATTGGCAATGTATTTTCCAAGAAATACTCCGATCACCAGTGTGATAGCAAACATGGCAATTACGCCTAAAATTTCTGTATTCATGACCGGTTAAAATTTTTCAGGTTTTATCAAAACATAGCAGATGTACACAAAGGCCAGAATTGAAAGGAAAAATAAACTCCACATATTTTTTATATTTTATCAAAAAATTCAACGGATTTGTAAAGAAGCCAGAACATCACTGCAAAAAGCAGGATCAAACTTATCAGCATCATATCGAAATCATTAGGATTAAAAGGGTAAGAACTACATACGATACCACCAGCCGGCTGAAAACGGCATGCTCACGTTTTTTGAACGTTTTTCTTGAAATTGTCATTTTTAAAATATTTTATTTGAAACCTATAGGCCAAAATAAAGTCCATTCTCAAAATAAAACAATCAACATATTGAATTACAGTAATTTAATTAAAACAACTCAACGATATAAAAGCGCGAAAGCCTATCATTTTGATAGGCTGGTTTATTGAAATGATAGGGATCAGGGGTTAGGTTGCAGGGATTAGGGATTAGGGCTGGCCGAAGCTGTAATCGTGGTTGTGAGTAATGAATTTGCTTTGCAGGGGAATGGAGGGTTGATAGATTCAGGAAATAAGACTTTAGATGCCAGACGTCAGACATCAGATTTCAGATTTCAGACGAGGACGTTATTAGTGGTGGCTTCGGGAGCCTCAGCCACCGGGGATTTGTCGTTTATTCAATACTTGCAGATTCGCACTCTTCAACTTTCAAACTCAAAACATTCTAAAACCCCTCCAACAAGTCGTACCACGAAACTCTCAAACCCTAAAACTCTCCGACTCTCAAACTCACTTACCTCAATCCATACTCCTCCAACTTTCTGTACAGCGTTGCAATACCAATTTCCAGCAGTCTTGCCGCTTCGGCTTTATTGCCTTTGGTGTATTGAAGGACTTTCTGGATGTGTATTTTCTCGAGGGATCTTATGCTTAAAGAGTCGTTTTCAGGAATCTGTTTTTCGGAATAATGGGGAAGGCTGTCGACATCCAGGATATTATTGTCCATTAAGATAAGGCTTCGTTCCACGGCATTTCTGAGCTCGCGGATATTTCCTTTCCAGTCGTTTTTTTCCAGCATTTTATAATAATCCGGATTCACCTGAAGAGATGAAAGATGAAGTTTCCGGGAAAACATATCGATGAAATTTTTAGCCAGCATTTTCAGATCTTCTTTTCTTTCGCGCAATGGCGGAAGATGGATTTCAAAAACATTCAGCCTGAAATAGAGATCTTCGCGGAAATGTCCCTGTTTGATTTCGTCTTCAAGATCCCGGTTGGTGGCGGCAATCAGTCTGAAATCAGATCTGGAGACTTTGGTTTCACCCATTTTTATGAATTCTCCTGTTTCCAGAACACGGAGCAATTTCGCCTGCAGTTCTACGGGCATCTCTCCTATTTCGTCAAGGAATAATGTTCCTCCGTTGGCTTCTTCAATCAGTCCTTTTTTATCTTTTACAGCCCCTGTGAAAGCGCCCTGTTTATGTCCGAAAAGTTCACTTTCCAGAATTTCTTTGCTGAAAGCCGAACAGTTGATGGCAACAAAATTATTTTTCTTCCTTTCGCTTCCGTCGTGAATGGCATTCGCAAAAACTTCTTTTCCGGTTCCGGTTTCTCCTGTCAGAAGAACGGCAGCATCTGTCAGTGCTACTTTTTCTGCCAGTTTTTTAGACTGCAGGATCAGCGGAGATGTACCGATGATCTGTTCAAATCCTTTTGATACATTGATTTTCTGAACTATTTTAGATCTGTTGTCTTTTACTTTTTCCAAGGCTTTATAGACCAGCGGAATAATCTTCTCATTGTCGTCCCCTTTCACCAGATAATCATACGTTCCGTTTTTCATGGACTGTACCGCATCGGTAATATTTCCAAACGCTGTCATCAAAATAATTTCAAGATGCGGATATTTGGTCTTAATGGATCTTACCAGCTCTACCCCATACGCATCCGGAAGCCGGACATCACTGAGTACGACATCAAATTCGTGCTGCTCCAGCATCGTCATCGCAGACCGTGCTGTAGAAGCTTCTTTAACGTTAAAATTTTCTTGGGAAAGGATCATTCCCAGTAATTTCAGGAGCTTGATCTCGTCATCAATGATCAGAATGTTTCCGGACATAGTGGTTGTTTTTGGAAAACCTGTACAAACTTATTGAATTTATTTTGGAAAAGAAGTAAAGAAAATGAAGAAGGTGAACCAGTATATACTTTCTCTGATACCTGTTTCCAATTTTTAATTTACCCCAGATTTCTCTGATATAGATTAAAACTATAGATGCAATAATGAGGAAATTCAGGTTCTTCTTTCCCGATTGCTTACATTTGTAATGCATTCGGATTTAAAAGAATGAAAAACAGAGTATATGATTGACCAAAAGCATAAAGAAACGCTTCATACAGATAAAAACAACTACGAATATATTACAGTAACCAATGACGACAATCAGGTAAGAATTTATACCCTGAAGAACGGCCTTAAGGTCTTTCTTGCGCAGAATTTTGATGCCCCAAGAATCCAGACCTATATCCCTGTAAAAACGGGAAGCAATAATGACCCGGCAGATAATACCGGACTTGCCCATTATCTGGAACATATGATGTTTAAAGGAACTTCCAGAATCGGAACCCAGAACTGGGAGAAGGAAAAAGAACTTCTTGATCAGATTTCAGGATTATATGAAGAGCATAAAGCCGAGCAGGACCCTGAGAAAAAGAAGGAAATCTATAAAAAAATAGATGAAATCTCTCAGGAAGCCAGCCAGTACGCCATTGCGAATGAGTATGATAAGGTGATTTCTTCACTCGGGGCCAACGGTACCAATGCCCATACCTGGTTTGATGAAACAGTATATAAAAATAATGTCCCGGCTAATGAGCTTGAAAAATGGCTTAAAATAGAAAAGGAAAGATTTTCAGGCGTTGTTCTTCGTCTTTTCCATACGGAGCTGGAATCCGTCTATGAGGAGTTTAACAGGGCTCAGGATAATGATTCAAGGCTTGTGAATTATGAACTGATGGATGCGCTTTTTCCTACGCACCCGAACGGCCAGCAGACGACCATCGGAAATCCGGAACACCTGAAAAATCCTTCTATGAAGGCTATTCATAAATATTTTGATGAATATTACGTTCCGAATAATTATGCAATGGTTTTGGTGGGAGATCTGGATTTTGAGGAAACCATCCAGCTGGTTGACCAATATTTCGGAAGTATTCCGTATAAAGAACTTCCGAAAAAAACGCCAATCGTTGAACAGCCTTTAACAGAAATCGTAAAAAGAACGGCAAAAAGCCCTACCACTCCAAGAGTTCAGCTGGCGTGGAGAACGGATAATTATGGGACTAGGGAAGCGATGCTGGCTGATATTACGGCCAATATTCTCAGCAACAGAGGAGAAGCAGGACTTCTGGATCTTAATATCAACCAGACCCAAAGAATGCTGTGGGCACAGGCTTTTTCTGTAGGTTTAAAACAATACGGATATTTTTCGATCGTAGCCGTTCCGAAGGAAACCCAAACCCTGGATGAGGCAAAAGAAATGGTTCTTGAAGAGATAGAACTGATCAAAAAAGGAGATTTTCCGGACTGGATGCTTCCTGCGATCATCAACGATTTTAAACTTCAGCGTCTGAAAACCCTGGAAACAGCTGACGGATTGGCGACTAACCTTTATGACAGCTATATCAAAGGAAGATCATGGGAACAGGAACTGAATGAACTGGATGAATATCAGGAATTTACCAAAGAAGATGTAGTAGATTTTGCCAATACTTTTTTTAAGGACAATTATGTTATTGTTTACAAAGAAAAAGGGGTTAATGATCAGTTGGTAAGAGTTGAAAACCCTGGAATTACGCCTATTAAAATAAACCGTGAAGCACAGTCAGATTTTTTAAAGGAAATTATTGCTGAAAAAACGGAAGATATACCTCCGGAATTCATTGATTATGAAAAGGAAATCACTACAGATACAGTCAAAGATAAGAAGCTGAGTTTTGTCCGTAATAAATACAACGATATCGCCCAGGTTCATTTTATTTTCCCTTTTGGAAGTGATCATGACAGGGATCTTGGAATTTCCACACAGCTGCTGCAGTATCTTGGAACTGAACAGCTTTCTCCTGAAGATTTAAAAAAGGAATTCTTTAAAATCGGGGTGACGAATGATTTTAAAACCACCAATGACCAGCTCATGATCTCACTGAGCGGCCTGGAAGAGAACATTGAAAAAGGAATTGAACTTCTTCAGCAATGGATGTACGGTGTACAACCTGATACGGAAATTTACCGCCAGTTTGTGGAAACCGTTATAGAAAACCGTCAGGCCACCAGAAAAGATAAAAACAGGATCATGACTGCGCTGACCAATTACACAAAGCTGGGCAGTTTATCCCGTTACACAGATATTATTTCCAAAGAAGAGCTTGAAAGCAGCAATGCAGAGGTATTTACGGACAGGATGAAAAATCTTTTCAAATACCCATATCAAATATTTTTCTACGGCAAGGATCTTGAAAGGTTCAAGCAATACATTGGAACCTATGTGGAAAATGAAACCTTCAAAATCCCTGAACCTAAACAATATCCTGAGCCTGAAACCAGCGGAAACGTTTATTTCACGGATTATGATATGGTTCAGATGGAAATGAGCAAAGTAGGAAAAGGACACGCAGTGGAAACCTCAAACTTCGGAAAGATCAATGTTTTCAACGAATATTTCGGAAGAGGATTGTCTTCTATCGTGTTTCAGGAAATCCGTGAAAGCAAAAGCTTAGCTTATTCCGCCTACGTTTCCTATGCTGCCAATTCTGAACTGGGACATCCTGATTATATTACGACGTATATAGGAACCCAGCCGGATAAGCTTCAGACCGCAGTAAGTACTATGAGCGAGCTGATGAACGAGCTTCCGCAAGTTCCGATCCAGTTTGAAAGTGCAAAAAATGCAGCCCTGAAACAGATCGCTTCAACAAGAATTACCCGGAATAATATATTTTTCAATACTTTACGACTGAAAAAGCTCGGGATTTATCACGATTTCAGAAAAGATATCTACGGACAGATTGAAAACCTGAACTTTGAAGACCTGAAAGTTTTTTATCAGACAGCCATCAAACCAATCCATTTCAACACCGCCATTATCGGTAAAAAAGAAAACCTGAACATGGATGCCGTGAACCAGATGGGAACTTTTAAGGAACTGACACTGGACGAAATTTTCGGCCGTTAAAAATAGAGACCGCTTCTGTAATAGGGAGCGGTTTTTTGTTTTAGATGCTAGATGCTAGATTTCCGATGTCAGATGTCAGACATAAGACATTACTTTTGGTGGCTGAGGCTCCCGAAGTCACCAGACATTTATGGTTTATTCGATGTTATCATAACGACCGGTGGCTTCGGGAGCCTCAGCCACCGGCTATTTGTCGGTTATTCAATACTTGCAGATTCGTACTCTTCAACTCTCAAACTCTCCAACGCTCGCACCCCGAAACTCGAATCCCGTAACTACTCTCTCAAACCCTAAAACACTCCCACTCTCAAACACTCCCACACCAAATTTATGTCATCATACAATCCCCGTCCCCATCCTGATATTCCGGGTTGAAGTTTTCAGGAAGATGCTGGATCAGCTGCTTGTGGAACAGGTATCTTCTTTCAAAATCCCGTTCGTAGATCTTTGGGAATACTTGTGAATGTTCTATTTTTTTATTGAGCTCCTTCTGATAGCTGGTGAGGGTTTTAATTTTATTTTTGACGATAAAATAGCTTAAAAAGTGAATAAAACGATCCAAACCGGAGTCTGAAAACAGGTAAGGGATCTTAAGATTTCCATCTCTGAGCTGAAGCAGTGAGCAGGCGGCTAATGTATTGTTTTCATCGTATACTTTTATCCAGAAATATTTAAAAACGCTGGCATAGCTTGAAAAAAGATACCGGTCTTCTTTATCTGAACCTTCCAGAACCCAGGGATGTTTCATGTAGACGTTGAGTTCATCAGCATTGCGTCTGCATGGGAACCCAGAGATCCATCCGGAGCTTTCCGTGTCAATATGGTCAAGAATTTCAAATTTGAATGCCGGTTTTTTTATCGAAATATTTTTCAGGGCCAGTACAGAATTGGCGGCTGCATCAGCTATTTGAAAAAGGGGCTTTAAAGGCTTTGTTCCGGGCTTTTTTTCGGGAATAATGAAAGATGCGTCTGAACGGAAATAGTATCTTTTTCCTGCCTTTGGATGTACATAATCAAAAACACCTAAAATGTTGTAAAGGGCTTCGGCTTCTTTGGTAAATTCGGTTGCGATAATATTGCCATCATATTCTTCAAACATTTTATTCAACAGGTTTTTTGCAATCCTTTTCCCGCGGAATTCTTCACTTACAAATAAAGTACTCAGCCAGGCATAACGGAAAATTTTTCCATCAATGACATAGTAATCAGGAAAACATCCCACATAACCGGCCAGCTTTCCATCATACAAAGCCAGAACTAAAAGCGTCTGGTCATCTGAAGCTTTAGGGTTTCTGATCTGGGACTTTGCGCGGTGCTCTGAAATCGGAAGAAAATCAAAGCTGCTGAACTCCCCTGACGAAATGAAATCTTCAAGTTGTTTTTTGTTGAATGTCTTCAGCTCTGTCATCTCCGTACTATTTTATTTTTGTTTATCATTTTTTTCAGCCTAAAGTAAGCGGTTTCTTTTTTAATGGTCTGTTCCCCGCTTTCGCCCATTTCCATTGGGATTCTATGAAAATTTCTTTCCACACTGTCCAATTTTGCGCCTGCGCTTCCGAAACTGCAGAATATCTCCTCATTTTTAAACAGCTCATCAAAGAAATCTTTTTTTACTCCAAAGTCTGTAAATGGAAATGCAAAACTCTCGTAGATAAAGCCGTTTTCCTTCAGATAGCTGAAGGTCCGGTTTGTACTCTCCATCTGTTCCTGTAACGAAAGTTCTCCGTATTTCGGATGATCCCAGCTGTGAGAAGAAATTCCATAGCCTTTCTGAGTCAGCGTTTTCAACTGGTCAGTTGTCAGGTAAGGACTATGTTCTCTCAAGTACATTTCACAATCGATTTCAAGTTTTTCAGTAAGCTTATCCAGGATTTCCCTTTGATGATATCTGATATTTAATACTTGTTGCCTGAATGCTTCCTTGGATGGATTTTCTAAGGAAAGCATTCTGTAAACTTCCGGATTTAGTGTTTTTGCTTTTTGCGAAGCCTCTGCAATTAAACTGGCTTTACATCTGAACATCAGTTCACGATTGTCGATAAACGCGGGATTTACAAAGTTGCACGCATATATTCCCTTCCGTTCTAAAACAGGAAGAACAATGTCATAAAATTCCCTGAAACCATCATCAAAAGTAAGGAGGGCAATCTTTTTTGCCGGTTTAAAGCTGCCATTAACAAAATCTTTAAATTCCGACCAGTTTATAAATTGAAAATGTTTTGAAAGATAGTCCAGATCTTCTTCAAACTGCTTTGTATTTTTATACTGAATGATGTGCCTGATGTGCGGCAGATCCTCATCAGAAACGCAGTGATAAACGGGCAGGCAGTACTCCATCGGAAAAGATTTCCCGGTATTTTCTGTTTCGAAACCTGCCAGTATACTGATGATCTTATCTTTCATCTCTGTTAAATAAAAAGAATCTATTCAAATTGGATTTAAATAGATTCTTAAAGGTATTACTTTTATGTATTATTTGATCACCTTCATTTCGTCGATAAGCCATTTTGAATCGGCAAATTTATCGATGATGAAGAGGATGTATTTGGTATCTACCATGATATTTCTGCTGAAACGCGGGTCATAATTGATGTCGCTCATCGTTCCTTCCCACTGTCTGTCGAAGTTAAGACCTACAAGGTTTCCATTGGCATCAAGAGCCGGACTTCCGGAGTTTCCTCCTGTCGTGTGGTTGGTAGCGGTGAATCCCACAGGAACATCTCCTGTTTTGTCCTTATAAAAACCGTAATCTTTTTTGTTGTAAAGATCGATCAGCTTTTTAGGGACATCAAACTCATAATCTCCGGGAACATATTTCTCAATAACACCGGCTAAATGCGTCTGATAACCGTAAGAAACAGCATCTCTGGGCGTAGACCCCTTTACTTTTCCGTAAGTTACACGAAGCGTGGAATTGGCATCCGGGAAGAATTTTCTGTCTTTATCCGTTGCCATCTGCTGTGCCATGAATTTCTTCTGAAGAACATCAATTTTCCCCTGAAGAGCTGTGAACTGAGGATCTGCAATCTTCATATACGTTTCCTTCATTGAGACAAACAGCTGATAAATAGGGTCTTTTTTCAGTGTTTTGATCAGTTTGTCCTGATTGGAAAATGCTTTGTCAATATCTGTTGTAAGCGCAGCTCCATTTACCTGGGTTCTTCCTGTAATGATAGAGTTTTTAGACATTTCCTCTATCATCGGAATATTCTGGTTTTCGTCTTTGTATTTGCTGAATCCTGTCGGCAGGAACTGGGGTGCTGTTTTATTGGCGTATAAAGCCAGTAATTTCGCGGTTACTTTCGCATCAAGCTCTGCACTGTAATCCTTGTAGAACGAAGTGATTTTTGACTTTAATTTGGCAAGGTCTTTCTCTTCCACTCTTCCGGCTTCCACAGAAGCTATATAATCGTAGTAATCTCCTGCAAGCTTAAGCGTTTCAGCATTTTTGATCACTTCGGTATAATAGGCATTGTTTAATGCAAAAGGTGCCTGGTCGTTATACAGTTTATTCAGTTGGTCCAAAGTTGATTTGATCTCAGGGTTTTTAGCTACCAAAGAACCTTCGTACATTACTTTTTTCTCTACTGCATTGGATTTTTTAAGGCCTTCTACCTCACCTATCCATTTTTTCCAGTAATTGGCTACTGAAGCATATTTTGACGAATATTTGATACGTGTTTCACTGTCAACACGCATTTTTTCGTCCAATGTTTTCAAAGCTACTTCA
Organism: Chryseobacterium endalhagicum; assembly: GCF_016745235.1. Taxonomy (GTDB): domain Bacteria; phylum Bacteroidota; class Bacteroidia; order Flavobacteriales; family Weeksellaceae; genus Chryseobacterium; species Chryseobacterium endalhagicum. The sequence continues at coordinate 939,960 of NZ_JAELVM010000003.1, forward strand.
CGAACGGCGATTCTTGCCGGATCAATATCGGTCATGACCTTCTCCACAGCTACTGCAGGAAGATATTCCGTAGTTTTCCCCGGGAAACCGAATACAAAGGTAAAATCGTTTTCAGCTTTATCTTTTATCGAAACGGGAAGGTAATGTTTCGGAACGTAAGGAACATTGTCTTTTGAATATTCTGCAGGCTTATTGTCTTTTCCGGCATAAATTCTGAACATGGAGAAATCTCCGGTATGTCTCGGCCAAACCCAGTTGTCTGTATCACTTCCGAATTTTCCAATGCTTTGAGGCGGTGCGCCTACCAGACGGATATCTTTATAGGTTTCCGTGGTATAAGCGTAATATTTGTTACCGTAGTACATTGATTTTACAATGATCGACTGGTAAGATTCTATTTTCTGAGAGTTTTTATAAACCTCGATATTTTTATTGATCCTTTTAGTATACTCAGGCTCCAGCAGGTTATCCGTGCCTTCCAGGATCTGATCCGTCACTTCTTTGATGTCTACAATAAAGTCTACTTTTACACCCGGATTGGGAAGTTCCCCGTTCGGATTCTTCGCCCAGAATCCATTGGAAAGAAGGTCATTCTGCACTGTAGAATGCGCCTGGATCTGTCCGTAACCACAGTGGTGATTGGTAAGCAATAATCCTTTAGGTGAAATGATTTCGGCAGTACATCCGCCGTTAAACTGTACTACTGCATCTTTTATGCTCGGCTTCTGGGTATTGAAAATATCTTTGGCAGAAATTTTCATTCCCAGATCCTTCATTTCTTTTTCATTCAGCTCAGTGGGAATCCACATTCCACCATATTGTTGCGCAAATGCCATTGCAGCCGGCAAAAGAAATACAGATAAAAGTATCTTTTTTGTCATAATCAAAATTTTGCCCTAATTTACAAAGAATATTGTATATATGCCTTATGAAATGGATGGGAAATTGGAGTTTTCAGATTTGAGAATCAAGAGCCAAGAATCAAGATTTTAGATATCAGATGTCAGACGCCAGATTTCAGACATAGGATGTGAAATGGCTACCGGTGGCTTCGGGAGCCTCAGCCACCGGGTATTTGTCGCTTATTCAATACTTGCAGATTCACACTTCAACTCTTAAACTCAAAACATTCTAAAAACCCCGCAAGTCAACTGGTATCACGAAATGACCGGTGGCTTCGAGGTCCTCAGCCACCGGGTATTTGTCGTTTATTCAATACTTGTAGATTCGTACTCTTCAACGCTCAAACTCAAAACATTCTAAAAACCCCGCAAATCAACTGGTATCCCGAAACTCATCACTCATCACTCATCACTCACCCACACTCTAAAACTCTCCTACCCTCAAACCCTGAAACGGCTCAGTTTTTGTTCCAGAAAAAGCACTTAATTATTAATATATTTAAAATTACTTTATCATGATGAATGGCAAACTATTTATTTTAGGAATTGCATCCGCTGCGTTTTTAGCATCGTGTAATCCTAAAGAAAAAACCACTGAAACTACTGATGCAACGACAGATTCTGCAGCAGTAACGACCCCGCCTTCTGACAGCATTACAAAAGCAACGCCAACCGCGGCTGGTGATACTTCGGAAAATGCTCTCGACTGGCCAGGAACTTACGAAGCCGTTGTTCCATGTGCTGATTGTCCGGGAATTAAAACTTCCCTTACGATTAACAATGACAAAACATTCAGCATTACAGAGGAATATATCGACAGAAATTCCAAGAACCAGGACAAAGGAACTTTTGAATGGGATGCTTCAGGAAGCGTTATCACATTAAAAGGAAAAACGGCCAGCTACAAATATAAAGTAGGCGAAAACAAGCTTTTCCAGCTGGATATGGACGGTAAGGAGATCACAGGGGTAAACAAAGACCTGTATGTTTTCACGAAGAAATAAAAAATAAGGGCTCAGGCCTTTATTTTTTTGCCCTGTTTTTAAAACTGGTAAGCGGTAATTTTAGGATCGTTGATGAGGCTTCTGACCACCTCATCATGTCTGGTATGCTTTCCGGTGAGTCTCCACGTAATGGAAAGACTTCCCTGTGTATACTGAAGTTTCAGCATAAAAGATTTCAGGTGATGCTCTTCAAATATTTTTTCGCAGTGTTTAATATCTTCTGATCCGGCCACAGTGATTTTATATTCCCGGATTTTATGGCTGCTGTCTATAAAATTCTGAAGATAGATCAGCGCGCTAAGGATTAAAAGGACCAGCGCAGTTCCCAGCAGTGAAAGGTAGACATATCCTGAACCTACAGCCATTCCTATGGAAGCGGTGGCCCAGATGGTGGTGGCGGTTGTAATTCCGTCTATTTTATTATCACCTTTAAAAATGACGCCTGCTCCGAGGAAACCTATTCCGGTGATGATATTGGCTGCCAGACGGTCCGGATTCTCAACGCCTATTTTAATGGAAAGAATGGTAAACAAGCAGGATCCGAAACATACCAGAATAAAGGTCCGCAGTCCTGCAGACTTGTTCCGGTATTCACGCTCTGCACCGATGAACAGTCCGAGAATAACGGAAATAAGGATGAGCAGCAACTCGTTCTGGACGGCATAATGATCCTGAAGAAAATCCATGGTATAGCGTTTTATCCGAATAAAATTACAATAAAAAAGTGGATCATGATATTTTTGATCTGCCTACTTTGTATTGTTTAAAAGAAAAGTTTTGTAATATTACATTTTAATATCAGCAAACAGATTCACGATGACACCTATATTTTTTGCCACCAAGGAAGAATTCAGAAAGTGGCTGGAGGAAAATCATACGGAAGAAAAGGAAGTTCTGGTGGGCTTCTATAAAAAAGGCACCGGAAAACCTTCTATGAACTGGTCTGAATCTGTGGATCAGGCTCTGTGTTTCGGGTGGATAGACAGTGTGCGGAGATCTATAGATACTGAAAGCTTTACCAACCGTTTTACCCCGAGAAAATCAAATAGCATCTGGAGTATCATCAACATTAAAAAAGTTGAGGAGCTCACCAAAGCCGGGCTGATGACGCCGGAAGGACAGAAAGCATTCGAAGCGAGGAAAGAGGACAAAACAGGAATCTATTCGCATGAGAAGGAACAGATTATTTTTGATCCCGGATACGAAAAACAGTTTAAAGCGCATAAAACGGCGTGGGAATTTTTTGAGAAGCAGGCTCCTTCTTACAAAAGGACGATCATTCACTGGCTGATGAGTGCCAAGCAGGAAAAAACACAGCTTTCAAGACTTGAGAAGGTTATTCATGAAAGTGAACAATTAAGAAGATTAAAATAACATACAGTATACTTTTAAAAAATAATTTATGGAGAAAGAGATTTCACACTTTTGGTTGGGATATTTTAAAAATGAGGAAGATTTTATTGATTTCGCCGAGGAGGATGAAAGATATTATACGGAAGAGGAAAATGAGGACCTGTACGTCTCAAAATTTGCAGAAACCCAGCAGATACAATGGTTTGATTACGATTTTATAGAATATGGTTTTGAAGAGGAAAGTCTGGGCATCTATGAAAAATTCACAGATTATTCTTATGCTGACCAGTGGCTTCCGGCCGTTGAGCGAAAAATCAATGAACTGGGTCTGGAAACTCCGGTGAATGCCATTATTTTTGCCAGCAGACATATCATTCCCAAGCCGGTTTCGGTGGATGACGAGGAATATGCTTTGTACTATATCGGCGAAATTGAATACGAAATATAGCTTTGTAAAAAGGCTTTAAAAAGAGGATCACATCAACTTCCCGGAGTTTCTGTGATCCTTTTTGTTTGCAGGAACTCTGGGTGTCTACTTTTTTAAGTATCTTAGGTTTAATAATTTATTCATGAAACAGCTTCTATTTATTCTATTGATATTGTCTGCATCATTGGTTTTCGGGCAGAATAAATGTGCATTAAAACTCGAATCCGGCACCGCCAATCTGCAAAGCAAGGGAATTGTAGAACTGACTGTCACCAATACCGGGAACACAAAGGTCAGAATCAATACATATTATTCTCCATACCGGCTGCAGCTTGAAAACATCCGGGAAAATAGTAATAGCGGAGAAAATAAAATACATTATACAGCTGATGTAGACTGTTTTACCGACTGCATCAAAAAAACGGTAAAGCTAAGGCCGGGACAAAGCTATCTTTATACCGTTCCCATCAAAGAAACCATACAATATTCCAAGCTGCTTAATGGCAGAAATTATACTTTCAATTTCTTTTTCGACCTCATCGACCTGAGTCCTGAAAACTGTAGTATTTCAAGACCTGCTGATGAAGAGATCACATATACAAAAACCAGCCATGAATAAGTGTCCGGGAACTTTTGATTCATGAAATTTACACCTGAATTCTTTCAATCTGAATTATATAGTATGCAGTGTATATTTCGAAAAGTTAAAATCACTAAAGCGTATTAATTATCGATAGAAAATCTTAATTTTAAGTAAGCTAAGGTTTCTGATATGTACAAAAGACTTATTGCCTTCAATCTGGGCGTGATATTGCTGGTAACTGCTGTGTATATTGTGGGATATTATTTTATCAATTATCCCATGAAGTTTGATTTGTGGTTCATGATAAAAGAATGCGGGCTCCAATACCTGGCAGCCGTTTTTGTCGTGACAGCACTGGCTTCTTACCTGATCAGCAGTTTAGATTTTAAAAAATTAAATTTTAAGTCTAAATTTTTAAGCGTTTATCCTCTTTTAAACTTCCTGGCGATGGCATTTTTCATTTATATTGCTGCAGAAGAATTTATCAAAAACAAAAAAGCGCTCAGTATTCAGGAAAACCATTACATCAGGGAAGCTGAAAAAGATATCAAAAATGATTTGATCGTCAGCAGATACAGTGGATTTGCTCTTCCTCCGCAAGACGAGAAAAAAGCGAGACTCATCCACAGTATTTACAGAAAATATGGCATTGTTTTAAAAAATACAGGATGTATTATTGATAAAACCGACAGTAAAGCTCAGGAAAAATACACCGAGCTTACGGATGCCTATCTTGAAAAAAGAAATGGAAAGGGCTGGAAGGAAAGGATGAAAAAGGAGATTGATAAGGTGGAGGAAAAGTAGAAATGCAGAGTGGAAATATTTCATTAATTCTTTTCAATTTCCAGAATTAAACTATTTTTACAATCAATGAATATTTACTCGGCCCTTCAAATGGGAGATTATCATACTCATCACTGCGAAGATGATTTAATCATAAAGAAAATTGTTTCTGATAAAATACTATGTGCTGTCATGGATGGTTGTTCTACAGCGATGGACAGCCACTTTGCCTCAACATTAACCGGAAAAATTTTACGAAAAACAGCAATCGAGAAAGGCTATCAGGAGCTTTATGAAAATGCCTGTACCAAAAACCTGGAAGAACAACTGAAAGAAATCGTTCAAAACCTATTCAATGAGATGGGTTTGGTTAAAAACCGGCTTATGCTTGATGAAAAGGAGCTTTTGAGCACTGTAATCATTCTTCTTTATAACTTTAGGGAGGATAAGGGCATCGTTCTATCGATCGGGGACGGAGTAATCTGTATCAATGGAGAAATAACCGAATTTGACAGGGACAATAAACCTGATTATATGGCATATCATCTTCATGAGGATTTTGAAAACTGGTATTCCCAACAAAACCAAAAAATAGGCTTTGACAGTCTGAAAGATATTTCTATTTCCACTGATGGTATTCTAACGTTTTCTCCCATCAAAAAAACGGATAACGACGAAAAAATTAACGCAGCTGAATATTTAATGATTGATCCACCACTTGCTGATACAGAGGAAATGCTTAATAAAAAACTAAAAAAGCTGGAACATCATTATGGTTTAAAGCCAACGGATGATCTTGCGATGATAAGATTGATACGGTAACAAATAAGTTTAATGGGGTTAGAAGATATAAATTTTGGTTAATTGTAAATAAATTCTTTCCTAAATTCACTACACAAAAACAAAAACCTTGAAAAAAATTCTACTGCTTCTCTCCGGATGCGTTCTTCTGCTCTATTCCTGCAAAAAAGATCAAAAGCAGGACAAAAATGGTAAAAATGATAGTATTGTAAAAAACATAAAAACAGATTCGATACACTCTTTATCTGAGCAGCCAACACAATCTCTTCAAACCGGAAAAAAGCCTTCCGATCTCGTTCCCGATGGTTACGAGATTCAGTATGATGCGGAAGGAGATCTTAATCTGGACGGGATGGCAGATGCTGCGTTGATCGTCAGAAAAAAAGAAGATACGCTGGCAAGAAGAAAAATGCTGATCCTGCTGAAAAACATAGATCAGACTTACCGCCTGTACAAAACCTCAGACACCGTTTTGCCCGATGAATACAATGAATCCGGATATAAGATACACGACCCGGAGGATATTGCCATCGAAAAGGGAGAACTGCATATCAGTTTGTATGATGTGGGACCGTATGGAAATCAATTCAGCCGGTTTAAATACATGGATGGAAACCTCATTTTATCTTATATAGAAACCTACAATATGGGAGCCGGGTCTCATTCCGCGATGTTTTATCTGCCGATGAAGGGAAAGGTCACCCATGAAACCATCAACACAATGGAGGAAGAAATGCCGGCAGAATCCAAGACCTCATCTATTAAAAAGCAAAGATTTTTATTTGAAAATGCTTCCCCGGATGATATTATACAGAAAGTGTATGATTCTGTCAATGAATAAGTTTCTTTTATGTTAAAACTACCACAAAAGTAGTATTTCGGGTTTAGTTTATACTTAATATCTTTATCCTGTATTAATCTGAATGAATAATTATTTTTTTCAGATACAGGCCTTAAAAAACCAGAGACGAAGGTAAAACCGATGAGGTGAAAAATGATTACAAAAAATTCCTGTCAAAAGCAGCAGTTTTAGAAGGCTAAAGTTTTTAGTCTTCTTTTTTATTGGTCTGGCATAAAGCTGTCCTGTAGTTCTGATTTGGTTTCAAATGCAATGCTAAACAAAGGAATTTAACCATATGATACTTAGTTTTTAAGATATACAAAGGCGTAAACTCAGCAATGCAATCCAATGGTTTGCTTATGATAAATGCAATTAAAAAATCAAATAAGATAAAAGCAAAATAAAAGGTGAGTTTTAAAAACTCACCTTTTTGTAATTTATAATATTAATGCGCTTCCAGCCAGTTATTCCCGACACCTACTTCCACCAATAATGGAACCTTTGTTTCCAAAGCACTTTCCATTTCGGTTTTAATCAGTTTTGAAGCGGCTTCAATTTCTTCTACCGGAGCTTCAAATATAAGTTCATCATGTACCTGAAGAAGCATTTTGGTCTGCAGCTGCTGGGCTTTAAGCTCCTGATCAATTTTAATCATGGCCAGCTTTACCACATCTGCCGCACTTCCCTGTACAGGCGCGTTCACAGCATTTCTTTCTGCATGTCCACGTACCACAAAATTATTGGAATTGATGTCTTTTAAATGACGTTTTCTTCCAAGAATTGTTTCTACATAACCTATCTGGCGGGCTTTGCTTACCTGCTCGGCCATATATTCCTTTAATTTCGGATAGGTTTCAAAATAGGCCTCAATCATCTGTTTCGCTTCCGTTCTGGAAAGCCCGGTCTGCTCTGCCAGTGCAAAAGCTCCCTGTCCGTAGATAATTCCGAAATTAACGGTTTTTGCCTGGCTTCTCTGTGTTTTGGACACTTCCTCCAAAGGAATTTTAAACAGTTTAGCTGCCGTGGATGCGTGAATATCTTCACCATCCTGGAAAGCCTGGATCATATTTCCTTCTCCTGAGATCTCAGCGATCAGACGAAGTTCAATCTGTGAATAATCGGCAGAGATGATTTTTTTTCCTTCTCCTGAAACAAAAGCGCCACGGATCTGCTGCCCACGGACTGTTCTTATCGGGATGTTCTGAAGGTTTGGATTCACACTTGCCAGACGGCCTGTAGCAGCTGTGGTCTGGGAGAAATTGGTATGTACTCTTTTGTCCAGCTTATCAATCTGCGAAGGCAGCGCGTCTACATAAGTTGACTTCAGCTTCTGATAGGTTCTGTATTCCAGGATATGCTTGATGATCTCATGTTTCGAGGAAAGTTTCTGTAAAACATCCTCGGAAGTTGCGTACTGTCCGGTTTTTGTTTTCTTTGCTTTCGGATCGAGCTGCATTTTCTCGAACAGGATTTCGCCAAGCTGTTTGGGAGAGTTCATGTTGAATTCTTCCCCTGAAAGTTCAAAAATTTTGGTTTCCAGCTGTCGTAGGTCGTTTTCAAGATCAATACTTTCCTGTGCCAGCCATTTTTCGTCAAGAGAAATACCGGACAGTTCCATTTTAGCCAGAACTTCCATCAGGGGCATTTCTATTTTAAAGAAAAGATCTTCGAGGTTTTCTTTTTTCAGCTGCGGAGCAAACAGTTCGTACAACTGGAAAGTAACATCGGCATCTTCTGCAGCGTAATCCGTCTGCGTTCTCAGGTCTGCGTCTCTGAAAGTTCCCTGATTTTTTCCTTTTTTCCCGATAATGGTCTCAATAGAAACAGGTTTGTAATTCAGATAGACTTCGGAAAGATAGTCCATGCCGTGTCTTCCGTCCGGATTCAGCAGATAATGGGCGATCATGGTGTCAAACATGGCACCTTTCACCGTAATATCGTACTGTTTTAATATTTTATAATCGAATTTTAAATTGTGTGCAATTTTCAGAAGATCCTCCTTTTCAAAGAAAGGTCTGAAAATTTCAAGTGTCTGAAGCACTTCTCCCTTATCCTCGGATAAAGGAATATAGTATGCAAGGCCTTTTTTATAGGAAAAACTCATTCCTACAAGCTCAGCTTCCAGTTCGTTCAGTGAGGTGGTTTCGGTATCAAAACAGACTGCTTTCTGCTTTAGTAAATTATTAACCAATACTTTCTGCGCCTTCGGATTGTCTACAAACTGATAGAGATGGTCATTGTGCTCAATATTGGATTTGGTGGAAGTCGCCTGCTCAAGCTCTTCAAAATTAGCAAACAGATCGAGCTGCATCACCTGGCCTTTCACTTCAGTGCCTGCCGGTGTCTGCTTCACCTCAACTTCACTTACCACAACCGTTTCTACAGGTGCCGCTGTAGCAAAAGCCCTGTACAGGTTTTCATATAATCTCCTGAACTCAATTTCATCAAAAACTTCTTTCACTTTTTCGAAATCCGGTGTATCCAGATCGTATTGTTCCTGATGGAATTCTACAGGAGCATCACAGATAATAGTCGCTAATTTTTTGGATAAAATTCCACGTTCTGCGGAAGCTTCTACCTTTTCTTTGAGTTTTCCCTTCAGCTTATCGGTATTGGCTAGTAAGGTTTCAATATTTCCAAATTCTTTAAGGAATTTCATGGCGGTTTTTTCACCCACTCCATCCAGACCCGGAATATTATCTACCGCATCGCCCATCATTGCAAGAAAATCAATCACCTGTTTCGGATCTTCAATTTCGTATTTTGCCTTTACTTCTTCTACACCCAGAATTTCAATATCACCTCCTTTTAAGCCGGGTTTATAAATTTTGATCTTATCGGTAACCAGCTGGGCAAAATCTTTATCCGGCGTTACCATGAAGGTGGTATATCCTTCTTTTTCTGCTTTGCAGGCAATAGTTCCTATAACGTCATCCGCTTCATAACCTTCCACGCCCAAAATCGGAATATGCATCGCTTCAAGGATCCTGTGAATGTATGGAACCGCAATTTTAATCGCCTCCGGAGTTTCGCTTCTGTTGGCTTTGTAGTCTGAATAATCATCAGTCCTTACACTTGCCTGTCCTACATCAAAAACAACGGCTAAATGAGTCGGTTTTTCTCTTCTGATCAATTCTATCAAAGAGTTGGTAAAACCAAAAATAGCAGAAGTATCCAGCCCTGTACTGGTGAGTCTCGGATTCCTGATGAGTGCGTAATATCCTCTAAATATCATTGCATAAGCATCGATGAGAAAGAGTCTTTTATCTTGTGTTGCGTCCATAATATCTATAATGAACAAATATAAGAAAATAGGAATGTTTTTAGGAGTGATGGGTGATAAATTATGAGTGATGAGTTTTGGGGTGCGGGTAAGTGAGTTGGAGAGTTTGAGAGCTTGAGAGTGGGTTGGTTATGAGTGATGAGTTATAAATGATGAGTGATGAGTTTCGGGATGCGGGTTTGAGAGTTGGATTGTTTTCGGGTGCTGGTTGACAGTTGCTAGTTCACGGGTTGAGCTTTTTTAGATTGTCAATCCTGAAATATTGGATAACGACAAATATCTGGCGGCTGAGGCTCCCGAAGCCACCAGTACTGATGTCTGGCATCTGATATCTAAAATCTTGAATCTTAACTCCAAAATTCACCCACAAAAAAACAGAACAGCATTTCTGCCATTCTGTTCTGATGTTATTTTTTACTGAGAGTTTGAGAGTGGGTGGGTTATGAGTTATAAATGATGAGTGATGAGTTTCGGGATGCGGGTTTGAGAGTCGGAGTGTTTTCGGGGTGCTGGTTGACAGTTGCTAGTTCACGGGTTGAGCTTTTTTAGATTGTCAATCCTGAAATATTGAATAAACGACAAATATCTGGCGGCTGATGCTCCCGAAGCCACCAGTACTGATGTCTGAAATCTGGCATCTGATATCTAAAATCTTGATTCTTGGCTCTTGAATCTTAACTCAGAATTCACCCACAAAAAAAACAGAACAGCATTTCTGCCATTCTGTTCTGATGTTATTTTTTACTAAAAGACTTGGGTCTGTTATTAAGCTCCCGGCCACATTCCACGGTACTCAGATGTACCAAGACCGATAACTTCTGCGCTTATTACAAAGCTGATCAGCATACTGTTTGTGTCTACTGCGTCGAAGTCTACTTCGTGCTGGATTACATATCCGTTCTCCCATGTAAGAGTAGTTAATGTACCTTCTTCGTGAGATTTATTGAAAGTAACTTCCCCACTTGTAGGCTTGTATTTTCCGTTCAATAAACTTTCTAAGATATCAGATTTTTCTGTAGCTTCTACTGTAATTTTGATCAATGCGTTGGAAGGGTCTGATGCTACACGTCCTGAAACGTCTGTAGATCTCGACACGCTATAGTTAAGCTTTAATAATTTTTGTCCTTCTCCTCCGTTGAATTTTAAGATTCCTCTTGAATTTGCTGCCATGATTGGTGAATTTTAATTGTTATATAATTTGTGATTAGTGATTGAATACAGAGCAAAGATAGACCCGAACAGAGTAAATAAAAAGTTTTTAAATACAAATCTCAGATATTGTAGTAATACTACGATTTGATGTAGTAATTCTACTACTTTTGATTTAACATAATACGGAAAGCTTTGTTTTATAAGAGGTTTGATACAATTAACCCTTCTAGAAAATATATTTTTTTCACTTTTAAAGGAAATAATACAGAGGGAATTATTATCTATTTTTAGGTCTCTGGATACTTCATAAAAAAAGACCTTTTTTCCAGGTCTTTTTTTATGAATGCTTTTTGAATTTCTCTGCCGAGAACTTAAATTTATAATATCATTTTATTTATTTTGAACCTGTTCTAAGGAGTCTAAAATCTGAAGATTTCTTTTACTGTTAGGATTTCCTGATTTTTCAGCTTCCTGAAGAAAATATTTTGCATTCTTCAGATTCCTTGTCTCAAGATAGCAATATCCCAAAGAGTTGAGAATTTTACTAAAATCCTCAGGGCTGTAGGCTTTTTTATTCTTATAGGCTTCTTCAAAATTTATTATTGCTTTGTCATAGTCTTTAAGCTCTAAATATGAAGCCCCCAAAGCCATAGGAATATCAGGAAATTTGTTTTTGTCTACCTTACTAAAATAAAATGCAGCCAGCTCATACTGTCCTTTTTCATGTGCCGTCCACCCGTCATCATAAAACTGAGCATTTGCATCTGTAAAAATTGCATTTTTAGCGATTACAATGATAAAGCCTAATGCAATTATCCCGATTGAGTATTAGAAATATCTTTTTCATTACTATATAATAAGATTTATAATATTTATAATTGATAATATCCAGAAAATATAATCATTCATTTTAGTAAATTTCGATTTATTCTCTGTCTCGGTAGTATTAAATCCGATCTTTTTCGCTAAAAATTTTAGCAATTGAGGAACCAACAGAAAAATTAGAAAAACCCACCAATGATAATTGTATTTCCATATATCAGATAGGAGGGTCATCTCATTTGCTTTTACATTAATGTTCCGAAGCCCAAAAAAAGGAATAGATTCTAATTCGTTCAGTTTTCCTCCAAAAATATCTTTTCTGTATGCAATTTCATTATTTTCAATCTTCATGTAATCCTTTTCCCGAATAAAAAATGAAATATCCAGTTTTTGATCTTCTTTATTAATTCCCCAGATCCATGTATTGAAGCCTTCTAAAATACCCGGATACTTACGACTGATTCTTACATTATCTTTTACAAAATTATAAGTAACCGTTGTACTTCTTCTGCTTGAATATACGGAGCTTTGGTTTTCTGCCTGCTTCCAGGTAATATATTTTACGTGGGAAAAATCGTAGAGAGAGACTGCAATGGTGTAAAATGTATATAACACCCAAAAATATATGGATATGGGTAATAAATTTAAGTTGATTCTTTTCATTTGTTTTTAATTCATTTTTCATTAAAACCATAATAAAAAAAGACCTTTTCAGGTCTTTTTTATTTTTAATGCTTTCTAAATTTTCTCTGTCGAGAGCTTAAATTTATAATATCGTTTTATTTATTTTGAACCTGTTCTAAGGAGTCTAAAATTTTAAAATTAATTTGAATATCCGGGGTTCCTATTTTTTTTGCCTCATCTAAATAATATCTTGCCTTTTTTAAATCTCCGGAATATAAATAGCTCATCCCTAAAGAAACCAAAACTTTATTATAATCTTCTGTTCCCTTCCCATAACCAATATCATAAGCTTTTTGTAAATGCTGGATAGCATTATTATAATCACCAATTTTTGAATAAGATGAGCCTAGCCCCACCAAAACATCAGGATGCTTAGTTTTATCTACATGGTTAAAATTGAAAATTGCCATTTCATATTGATTTTTCTCATAAGCTTCCCACCCATCATTATATGATTTTGTGTTACTGTCTGTAAAAAAATTATCCTTAATAATAACTACTAAGAAACCCAATGCAATAATACCTAAAATAATTTGTACTATTTTTTTCATAAACTAAACGATTAAGTTAATAATTAAAATTATAAATGATAAAATCATATATCCTCCGATCTCACTTTGTTTAACTTTGTCCTGATTCTTTTCTATTTCTATTTTAAACACTTTTTTTAAGATAAAGAAGAGTATGTAAGGAAGAATAATTAAAAAAAAAGCAAATAATATCGAATAGTTATATTTCCAAATATCCAATATCAAAAGAAACTTATTGGATTCTATATTTATTTCTCTTAATCCAAAAAATGGAATGGCCTCTAACTCATTCAATTTCCCACCAAAAATATCATGCCGATTTCTGATTTTATTATTTTTAATTTTATGATAATCTTTTTCCTTGATAAAAAAGGATATATCAACAACATCATTCTCTTTATTAATTCCCCACATCCATGTATTAATGCCCTCTAAAATTCCTGGATATTCCCTACTGATCCTGATGTTATTTCTTACAAAATTATAAGTAACAATAGTACTTCTCCTACTCGAATAAACTGTACTCTGGTTTTCAGCCTGCGTCCAGTTTTCACGTTTTAAATGAAAGGCATCGTATGCAGTAAGACCTATTGAATATAAAAAATAAATGAAGCCTGATAAAGCTATAGCTTTTTGAATATTAAACTCTTTGACTCTCATCATACAAATTAATCTTAGCGGCTAACACGTTTATTTTTGCTCTTCCTGCTTGAGTTAAACATTGAGGTTTTTTATGCGTAATCTGATACATATATTTATTCATTTGTTTTATGTGGGATTTATTGGAAATTATGGTCAATTTTTCTGTCTCAGCATATTTCATAAAAAAAGACCTTTTCAGGTCTTTTTTTATGAAATATGCTTTCTAAATTTTCTCTGCCGAGAGCTTAAATTTATAATATCATTTTTATTTATTCTGAACCTTTTCTAAGGAATCTAAAATCTTGAAATTAATTTGAATATCCGGAGTTCCTATTTTTTTGCCTCCTTTGGTTATATTCTAAATTTAGAAAGAACTTGATTAATAAAAAAATAGTCCATAAATATTACTTTTTAGTCTACAGGGGTATTAGCAACAACACTACTACCATTAGGTTCAGCAGCCATGTCATTAGCCATTCCTCCTGCTAACGCTGCTCTTGCTTCTTCTGAAAATATAGTACCTATAAATGGTATTAAAAACAACCCTCCTTGTATCGAATTGGATTTAAGAGTTCCAAGACTTGATTTTAAATTTTCAGCTACTATTGTTCTTCCATCATCAACCATACTCGGGGTCATCCTGCCATTATTATAGAATCTTATAGAGTTTTTCCACTCCGGATATTTACCACTATTTAAATCATTCAATAATTGTTTGGCCAGAGGATTATTTCTTAAGACTGGACGACTGAGACCTTCCAGTTTATCCAACTGCTTCATTAAATCTTTATTATCAGAATAAATTGTATAAGATGTAACAACATTAGTTACTTTACTCAAAACAGTAATATTATATTTCCCTCCACTCTTTTCCACTTTAAGAAGATCTTCAGAATCTTGTGTTAAGTCATCAGGTTTAGCAGGGGGAGCCCAATACTTGTTTTCGTCAATATCTGTTTCTTCTGGTTTCCCTGTTTTCGGATCAATAATATTCTCCTTATGATTATTCATATTATCATAAGTAGTATTATCCTTTAAGTCTCCATTGTTTTCATGTATCCATCTCATTCCTCCTCTAAGTCCGTAGTTTATACTGCTAAAGGCAAGAAAACCCAATCCGAATCGTCCAACTGTCATCCACGCTTTCATTCCAATTGATGCCGTTCCAAATCCTGCAAATGCACTTGGAAGAAAAAAACCTGCTCCAAATGAAGCAACAACATTAATTCCCAATTCCCACTTATTCTTGGTGGCAATAGAACTTGCTGCTGCTTTTGCAGATGCTTCATCAAAAAAAGGAGTAAGAATACCATCTTTTTTACATTTTAAAATAGATGAACGGGTGATAGCTGAAGCTCCGTTGATCTTTACACTATTATGTGCTAAAAACCATTGTCCTCCATTTAAAGGATCAGTACATTTATGATTAACTGCAACAACAGCTGCAACAACTCCGGAAGCCAATAAAATACCTCCAGCAGCTAATGCAACCCAACCTAAAGGGTTTGATAACAACAAAGCTCCGACAATAAGCCCTGCACCAAAAGCTAATAAAGTACCGGCTAAGTTTGCAGGAGATTTACATGTAAATTCAACCATAATATTTTTATCATCAACCGTTAATAAAGGCTGTTTGGTATTTTGATAATAAACATCTGCCGTTTTTCTGCTGAAAGAAAATTTTTGCGGATCTGAACTTAGCTGGTAAGTACATACTGCAAAAACTTTATCTTGTGGAATATATGAAACTGCCATAATCTTTTTTAACATTTAATTTAATACGAACTGTATCTATTTTTCAATCATTTTCTTATAATATTGATTTTTCTTATTCCATGTGATTAACTTATTCAAGTAAATGTCTATTTTATAAAGAAAATACATAAAAGAAGCCTAATAATAAAGTTACTAGTCCTAATGCTAATAATATAAAAGGTATCCAAGACAAGAATATGATACAGTAATCTATACTTTTTTTAATCTTTTTTGTCCTTAATAACTCTGCTATATCTTTCTGAAGATTTTTAACGTTATTTGTTTCTTCTTCACTAATTTTTTGAAGACTAACCCATACAATCCAGTAGAAATACTCTTTATTTTTTGTATTTATCCTCAACAAATGTCCCATTGTTTTATGAGTTAATAAATAGAAATCATAATCAATGACATCGCCTTCCTCTATTGCTATATTTTTATTGTTTTCAATTACATTTATACTATTATTTACATTACGAAATGAAACTAGTTTCGAAAATTTTAAATTGAAATAAAACATCATAAATGTAAGTAAGGACAATCCACATATTAAGAAATAAGTTTGGTTAATAGTATAACTAAACTTTTGAGCAAAATAAATTAATACGACTACCAATATTCCCATTGCCAGCATAGATAGGAGTAAAACTTTAAAGTTTGCGATTCTGTATTGCGCTTGCATATTATAATTCTACTTGTTTAATTTTATATTCAGTAATTATTTCGAAATTATTTTTTACTTTCTCTGCTATTGAAGCTTTTCCTTCTGTTATAAAGTTATTTTTTTTATTTATTGTATAAGTTATTCTATAAACAAAATCAAATTCAGAATAGCTATATTTAAGGGTAGGCTTATATATTTTATCATACATATCTGTAAGAATTTCTTCAGACAAGTTACTTCTATTAAGAGTTCCTACAAGGCGATAAGTTGCCGAATTTTCATCTTCATTAACCACAGACTTTACAACATCCGTTGATAGATTAATATTCGGGAAAATCTGTGAGAATTGGTCTATCGTATAATTTTCAAGGTTTCCTCCCTGAAAAGCCCTAAAAAAGATATGATAAAAAAGATTTTTATCCACCATTCTAGCAAAATTATCTTCTTTCAAAAACTCTTTATTTCCAGTATCTACAACATCCTTAGCCTGTGTAGGTGCCTGCGAAGAAAGTTGTTTAAACATATCATCATTTACCAACTCAAAGTCTCTAAATTTAATCCATCTCTGTTCAATATCATCTCTGTTATATACTCTATCAACCGTACCATATTTTGATATTTCAACAGTTATAGGACTTTTTATTTTTTCGAATTTATGTGAAAATTCAAAGCCTTTATTAAATACTGCTGGATCTACACTAAATGTAAAATCAGTCATACTGATATTAAAAATAGCACTATAATCAACTTTTTGAACTAAAAATTCTAAATAAGTACTGGCAGACATTGTAATAACCTCGTTGTTTACTCTAGTAATATTAAGTTGTTCACAACGATATCTGGATTTTAAATTAAAATTTAAATCTTTAACATTCTGATTTTTGTGCAGAACATCTTTAAATGATTCTGCGTTTATAATTACATGATTAAGCTGAATAGGCAATTTATCTCCAATGATTAAACTTGCCAAACCACTATGGGAATTATGAAAGGTTTTTAAATACTCAATACCAATTTCATATTTTTCTGCTATGGATGCTAGTGTATCCCCTTTCTTTATCTCATATTTAATTACTTTCATATAATTAATTTATCTCTACTTTTCCACCTGTTATTTTCGTATCCCCTTTAAAATTAGCCGTAGCACTACCTGCCTTGATATCCACCTCACTACTCGTTATCGAAATTTTCGTACCGGTAATCACAATTTCACTGCTTCCTACTTTAAGGGTAATTTTACTAACTCCGGTCAGGTCGATAACTCCTGCGTTATCCATTTTAAATACACTATTTTCACCACCAACCGCTACTTTATGGGTATTTCCCACATCGGCAATATGGTCGCATCCTACTTCCAGCTTTTTATTGTTGCCTACTTTATCTGTTTTATCGTTTCCGACTGTTTTGGTACTGTCATTGTTCGCATTATGCACTACATTTCCAGCTCCGTCAAAAAACATATTGGCACCTCCCTGATCCTTAAGGTTCATAGATCCTGCGCCATTATCATATTTTAATTCGGCACCGCTTCTTCCACTAAAGCTCATCACATTATTCCCTGCACCGCCTCCGGCTCCGATAGATCCATGGAACATACCTCCCATTACGAAAGGACGGTCCGGATGCTGATGGACAAAATTGATGATCACCTGATCATTAACCTCCGGAACAGACATGAAACCACGGTTTTTGTTTACTTTATCACTGCTTCCGGCATCCGGAGACATGACGCGGATAAACTCTGTGGTATCCTGTCCTGCCTGCCAGTCAAACTGCACTTTTACTCTTCCCTGGTTTAAAGGATCGGTATTGGAAATTACTTTGGCAAACTGGGCTTCTGCTTTCGGGTTTTCAAATTCCGGACGGGGAATAAATCCTGTATCCGCAGCAATAGCTTCGAATGTTCCGTCGTAATACCCTCTGGCATCTACCTCATGGGTAGCGCCTATGATCATTAATTTGGTAAAATAAGAGGTATCATTGGTATCTGCTTTACGCATTTCAATATCGGCAGTACATCCCGGGTATAAGAACGGAACGGTTGTAGATCCTGAAGTGATGAATACTTCTGATGCTTTACTTCCCGCAGTCCCTTTCTGAGAGGCATCAATATCCATAAATGAGGTAGCTTTGATAGGCGCCACTCTCAATGATGGGGTTTTAAACGTTCTTTCCGATATTTCATAAGCACGCTTAGCGATATCTGAAGTATGACTGATTTTTGAGTTTCCTGTCGTCAGTTTCTCATTTTTACTGCTGTTATACCCATAAAAGCTTGGACTTACGTGCTGAGCCTTCATTTTGATGGCAATATCACTTACACTGCTTCCATACGTAAGCTTAACAGGCTTTTCCTGAGGCGGAAGTTTCCCGAAATGCAGGACCTCACCGTCATAGTAAAACTGCTCACCATAGGCTTCCGCAATTCTTGCCAGATAATTATAATGAGTTTCTTCGTATTGAGAGCTGTAAGGTACATTTCCATGCTGGGCATCAACCCTGAAATCGAATTTATTTTGTCCCAGGCCTTCTCTTATCACATGATCAGCAATACTGTTCAGACTTACTTCCTGTCCGCCTCCGAAACTTTGAATGTGAGGGGCAGCATCCAACAGAACTGTCGGGCTGAAGCCTGTAAGAACAATATTTCCAAGACTTCCTTTTTCCTGACTGAATCCTACTTCTGTAATGACTCCAACGAAATTACGCTCAGGTCCCTGTTCAATATCTTTATATTTAAATACGACAGTAATTCTTTTTCCTAAAAAGTTCTGGGCTTCCTGTAAATTATGATTTTCCGCACCGCCTAATGTATCGTGGGCAAGCATCAGACTGAATTCATGATGTTTTGAAGCACTCTGCACCAGTTTAAAATGCTTAAAATGCTTGATTAACTGCCCTTCAATGACAATATCAAGCATGACAACGCGGTTGATTCCGGCAATAAAGCTTTCGGGAATCGCGGCGGCGTTATGTATTTTAGAAGTCGGCTGTTTAGACCAGACTTTATTTTCTACAATGGATGGGTTATTGGGAACCAGGGTTTGGTTCATAAACATTTTGGATCCCTGAGCGGTCCCGGAATAAATTTCCTGAGCCTTTTTTGCAGATTTTTTCACTGCTTCATCAGCTTTCTGAAGCTTATCATCTACTTTCTGCATCGCTACATTTTCAGCATTTTTCAGCTGCTCCCCTGCCGTATTTTTTATACTGCTTTTCGGGTTTTGTATTTTTATCGATTGATCATCCTTAAACATAATGAGTGTTTTTTTGTTTAAATTATACAATAAAATTAAATAGCTTCCAGGTACTTACAGCAATATAGAGGCCGTTTTTCATTCTTAAATAAAGACGCTGGAAAAGCTATCTGCATGAGTCATAATCGCGTTCCTAACGTCTACATACGACAAAACAGAACAGTATATTCTTCCGAATACACCGTCCTGTACCAATTTATTTTTACTAAGATGATTGTCCAGATTATTTTCCGTCTGAAGGCCACATTCCACGATACTCAGAAGTTCCTAAAGTGATCACTTCTGCGCTTATTACAAAGCTGATCAGCATGCTGTTTTCGTCAATTGCGTCGAAATCTACTTCGTGCTGAATCACATATCCGTTTTCCCACTTCAGAGTAGTCAATGTTCCTTCTTCGTGAGATTTATTGAAAGTAACCTCTCCTGTAGTAGGCTTGTACTTTCCGTTCAGTAAGCTTTCAAGGATGTCAGATTTTTCAGTAGCTTCTACTGTGATTTTGATCAGTGCATTGGAAGGGTCTGATGCTACACGTCCTGAAACGTCTGTAGATCTTGAAACGCTATAATTTAGCTTTAATAGTTTTTGCTCGCCTCCGTTGTTGAATTTTAAAATTCCTCTTGAATTTGCTGCCATGATTTGTAAATTTTAATTATTAATATTTTGTGATTTGGTGATTGATTACATAGCAAATATATAACGTCCTTTTATAGTAAAAAAGCTTTTGAATATAAATCTGAGAATTTGTAGTAATTCTACGATTTGATGTAGTAATTCTACGACTATAGATTTAAGAACACACATTAAATAATTGATTATAAATTATTTACATATATTAAAACATTAATCTTTCAACTATTCTTTTACACTTAAAAGAGAAATATTAAGAGTTTTTAAGAATTATAAGTTCAATTTTAACAAGGTTTCTAAAGTTTTAAAAACCATAAAAAAAGCCGTCACTTTTAGTAACGGCTTTAGAATTATATTGTTGCGGTTTATTGTTGCATCCTGCTTCCTTCTTTTATAGATCGTGAAAGGATTTTAGTTTTTCTCAAAAGAAAATCCGGCATCAGATCCGTGGGAAGATACAGAGAACTTTCGCCTTTTTTCTCCAGTTCTTCTACGATTCCGGGGTTCCAGGCAAGGATTTCATTCACCTGTACTTTCAGTTCATCTGCAATGACATTCAGATTAAATCCTGCATTAATTTCCGTTTCCTGAAGAGATACTGCATTATTTTCACTGCTTCTGCCTTCTGCAAAGAATACTTTATTCAATCTTGAAGAATTGTAGTTATTCAAAACACTTTCCAGCTCACCGGTGGCATAGCATGCGTTCAGGTATTTTTTAACATGAGTAATGGTTTCTCCCGGTAAATACTGGGAAAATATGTGATATTGTGTGGAACCTGCAGCCTGCATAGCTTTGGCAATATTTCCTTCCCCGCAGTTATAGGCGGCCACCACAGTGATCCAGTCGCCGTATTTTTTATAGAGATTCTTAAGGGAAATTACGGCTGTTTTGGTGCTTTTATACACATCTGTACGTCCCTGATCCGTAAGGCCATACTGATTGGCGTGCGCGGTCATAAACTGCCACATCCCTACCGCTCCGGCTCCCGAAGTGATCGTTCTGTTAAAGTGTGATTCTATCAGCGCAAGATTTCTCAAATGCTTTGGAAGACCTTTCTCTGCCAATGAGTATTCGATGAATTCTACGATGTCTTTATTGGATTTAATAATGGTATTGTACTTCCTCACACTGCTTTCCGAAGTATCGGAGGCGGCAAGAAACTGTCCGTTCACCATTACAAAGCTCCCTGCAAGCATGAATCCTGTAAAGATATTTTTAAATAGGGTTTTCATTGTATTATGTTTTAAGCCTAAAGACAAAGGGCTAAAAAGCAAATTGCATATCAGCCCATTACCTTTTTTAGCGTTTTTTAATCTACTTTCCAGGTCAGTTTTGCTTCTTCATTATTCCAGTCTACATGCATGGTCTGCCCTGTTTTCACTTCTTCTCTTACGATCATTTTTGAGATCGGTCTTGCGAGCTGTGCACGGATCACTCCGGAGATCTGTCTTGCTCCGTATTTACTGCTGAATCCTCCCAGTGCAAGGTTTTTCACGGCTTCGTCGCTGATTTTTAAAGCCATCCCCAGTCTTGTGAGTGAGGTATGAAGTGATTTCAGCTGAATATTGAAAATTCTTTCTGCGATAGATTCTGTGATTGGTGCAAAAGGAATAATTTCTGTGATCCTCGCTAAAAATTCAGGTCTGAATCTTCCTGAATTGGACATGATCTGCATCAATGAGGATGATTCCGGAATTTTTCCCTCTTCAAACTGTTTTACAATCTCTTCACTTCCTATATTGGAAGTAAATAATATCAGGGCATTACTGAAATCCCCTTCTTTTCCTAATTTATCATGCACTTTCCCTTCATCCATAATCTGAAGAAATACATCAAAAACGGAATGGTGGGCTTTTTCAATTTCATCAAATAAAACTACGGTATAAGGCTGCTGTCTGATCTTGTTGACCAGCATTCCCCCTTCTTCATACCCTACATATCCCGGAGGCGCACCATACAGTAACGCAGCGGAATGTTCTTCTTTAAATTCAGACATATCAAAACGTACCATGGCTTTCTCATCGTTGAAAAGAAGTTCTGCCATAGATTTTGCCAGTTCGGTTTTTCCTGTTCCGGTAGGCCCCAGAAGGAAGAATGATCCGATAGGCTGTCCCGGTTTGTTCAGTCCGCTTCGGTTTTCAACAATCGCGTCCGACAGAATTTTCAGTGCGTGATCCTGCCCTACGACCCTGTTCATCAGAAGGGATTCCATATTCAGGAGTTTTTCTTTTTCCTGAGCCTGAATTTTTCCGATAGGAATATTGGTTTTTGCCGCCATTACTGCTGCCAGCTCTAAACGGTCTACTTTTTCTCTTTTCACAGCGGCATGCTCCAAAAGCTCTGCATAAGTATCATCAATAATCTTGTGGATCTGGTCAATAGGCATGGAATTGTCTATCACCGGCTGCTCGCGCAGGGATCCCCAAAGAATAGGACTGATTTTATCTCTCAGCAGGTTATAATTCCAGATCAGCTCATTAGCCTGGTCTTTAGGATCTGTAAATTCTTCTTTTAAAATGCCTTCATAGGTTTCTTTCCAGCTTGCGAGTTCTTTTTCTGAAAGTTCGTCCAGCATTTTGATGGCTGCCATGGTTCTGTCCAGTAAGTCGATCGCTGCATCCGGCAGTTTTTTACCTTTTGAATATCTTTTGGCCAGACGTACACATTCGCGGATGGATGTTTTTTCCACTTCAATGCCATGGTGTTTTTTGTAGCCATCAAGAAGTACATCGATCATTTTTACGCAGGTCTGTTCATCCGGTTCATTCACCGTCAGAACTTCAAAACGGCGGTTGAAAGCCTGTTCCGGCTCGATAATTTTCCTGTATTCTTCCTGTGTGGTAGCTCCTATGACGGTAATTTCTCCTCTGGCCAGCTCCGGCTTAAGAAGATTGGCTACATTTCCAATGCTTCCTTTAGGATCTAAAAGGGTGTGTATTTCATCAATGAAAAGAACTGCTTTTTCAATCTTCTTACATTCATTGATCACCTTTTTCAGTCGGTCTTCAATTTCACCTTTATAAGATGTTCCTGCCAATAAAGCTCCGGTGTCCAGCTCCAGAAGGGTGGCATTCTTAAGCATTTCAGGAACGTTTCCTTTGGTGATTTCTATGGCAAAACCTTCTACCAATGCTGTTTTTCCTACACCCGGCTCACCGATGATGATTACATTCGGCTTACTTCTGCGGCAAAGGATTTCAACAAGCATTCTAAGTTCTTTGTCTCTTCCTATAATATTTTCCAGATCTCCTTTTCTGGCCTGTGCTGTTCTGTCTACACAATAGCTTTTAATGGATGGAAATGAGGAGTCTGTGAAATCCGAACCGTTTGAAAACAGTGACGAAAAATCACCATCCTCTGATACGGCAAAAGGGGTATCTTTTCTATATAAATTGAAGATCTCATGTTCTCTCAGCGGCAGCGACTTCAGCTGCTGAAGTGAAAAAACGACTTCAGGTTTTACAATAGCGGTAAGGATACAGATCGGTGTGATCTCGTCCAGACCCAGTTTTAAACGGATGTCGTCCGCTTCTTCCGTAAGAACATCTATTGCGTCATCCTGACGAACTTCATCCGGAATATGGGCTGTTTTCGGATACTCTTCAATGCGGACATCTGCCCATTCGTAGAAGTAGCCGGGATCTTTATCTATACTTTTCAGAAATTCGTTAAGGCCAATGTCTTTGTGCATCAAAGCCTGCAGGATGTGCGGGCCGCCATAGGTAGCATTATAATTCTCCTTCGCTATCGACTGAGCAATATGAAATAGCTGTTTTACTGTTTCGTTGGTTACTAGTACTCCCATTTATAATTTTTCTAATATTAATATGTATGTGTTCTTTTTAGTTTTTATCCGATTATTTGGTGCAATCTGTCTTCATATATCTTTTTACAAATATATCTTTTTTATACAAAATGTACGTAGAGATAAAGATAGTAATTCTTTGATTAGAGAAGTAATAAGTTTTTTTTGAGTGTTTTTATGGTTGGGTTAATTTTAATTTCATGAATGGATGTGTTTTTCGGAATAAAACTTCAAATCCGGTGGTCTTAGACAAAAAGACTGTCTTTATAAAGGACAGTCTTTTTTATGAATGTTGATGTGTAATAGTGTCGCTTAATTAACAGCTATTAATATTTTGTGATGTGGTGATTGTTTAACAAATATAGAGAGCCTGTTTCTATTCTGAAAGTATTTGAATATAAATTTCATATTTTGTAGTAATTCTACGATTTCTTGTAGTAATTCTACGACTATAGATTTAAAAATCGCCGTTACAGATCACTGGAAGCCGTTTCGCAATTTTTGCAAAAACCCTGAAAAAATGAAATTTTACACTTATTTGAGAAATAGCTCCTGATTTGAGCACTCATTTTCAGATTTTTTATTCCTGATTGGGAGATTTAGTGTTTAAATTATGAAGGTTTCGGGTTTCGGGTTTCGGGATACGAGGTCCGGATGTGAGATGCGAGATCCGGGGGGTGCGAGTTTTAGGGTTGGAGTGTTATAGAGTAAAACAGCTTTAGAATCTAAGAGTGAATCCGGAAATATTAATAGAACGACAAATACCAGGTGGAGGCGCTCGAAGCCACCGGCAGCATACGTCTGATATCTGATATGTAAAACACCAACCCCATTTCAACAAAAAAAGCAGAAGTTACAACTCCTGCTTTTTGATATAATAGATTACTAATTAATGTTTTGTGTATTCCGGCTCTTCAATAATCTGAGTGGTCGGCATAAAGTATTCATTAAGCCAGTAGAAAGTCTGTCCGTTCTGCTGGATTTTTACCGCAGGATTATTTCTGTGGGTCAGCATTCTTTCAGCAAGATCCTTGTAATCTTTGAAATACTTTCTTACGGTTTCCTTCAAAACAATCTTAGGTTTCTTCCAGCCTTTCAGCTTGAATTTTGACATCAATTCTTCTTCTGAATTATCAAAACCTGTACTCAAAGCTACTGCATAAGACATCGGCTTTTCGTATAGTTCAGATTTATCCAGGAATTTCAAGGTAGGATTGTATTTCTTCAGAAGCCTGATATACTCTTTAATGGCTCTGGATTGGTTGAACCCTGGCTTTTCAGGCTCTGTTCTTAGATGAACTTCGGTATAGAAATTTTTAAGATTGTCGTATTCTGATTCGGAAATAAGAATTCCTTTTTCAATACTCGGTTTAACATCTTTCAGTTCTTTCGGAATATGCCCTTTCACAAGGAATGGGTTACCATAGTTGATCAGCTGTGCCGCAATTCCTGCAGAAACAGGATTGGTAAGACCCGGATACAGATATTTGTACTTCAGATCCACATCTGTTTTCCCTGCTCCTACTGAAGAGTGGAAGTATTCGTTAAGTGATTTATCAATCGTCTCATTATCCAGTGTAACTTGTGCAATAAGGCTGTCCACTGATTTTTTCAGGTAACCAGGCGTCGTTACATCTCCTTTTTTAGGGAAGATTACAAATCCCTGAGACATACTCTGTTTTGGATAATCCAATGAAAAGAATCCGGCATCACCTTCTACAAGGCTGAAATTATTTTTAGTAAGAACATCATTCTGATTAATGATCTTCTGTTTTTTAAGTTCTGCAATATTTTTTGCGGTATTGGTTACCACATTCTCAGCCATCAATACAAAATCATTGTATGTATCGGATGATCTCGCGCTGGTCTGGAACATGATCACTCTGGCCTGTGCCTGGGTAAGAGAACTGATCACGCTGTACATATTTCCGCTCTGGTTGGCAGAAGTTCCTACTGTTACCACGATATTGGTTTCATCCGGAACATTGGCCAAAAGGTTTCCTGCAGCAGTAAGTGCTTCCCCTACCGGCTGGTATCCGCTGTTGCTGGCACAGTTCATCTCATTGGTTCTCTGATCGATGAAAGCGGTAATTTTGTTATAGTCCGTACTTAGATTGGAAGCCAGAACATTCTCTCCACATGGATTATTTTTGTATAAAACCACTCCGTATTTCACTCCGTTAAAGTAAGAAGGCTTTTCAAATCTAAGCTGAAGATCCTGCAGAAGTGATTTTACGATAGGGGCATACGGTGCATTAGGAGCACTTACATCTAAAGCAAAAACGATATTGATATTTTTATCTCTTTCCGTGATTTCTCTATAACGGTTAAAGTAAATAGGCTCTCCCAAAACATTGAATATATAGTTTTTGCTATAATCCAGGATATTGGTAAAATATTTTGTTTTGGAATCCGGTGTCGGAGCTTCATTCAATGCTAAGTTTACAGGATAAATGTTTTCAAGAGGTGTTCTCTTGTTGACATCCGTAAGAAGTATTGCTGTTCTGCTGCCATCATCCATTCCACCAGGATATCCTTCATGTATTCCTAATTCGGTGTCGGTAATTCCGGTATCATTTTTAAGTTTAATGGCAGAACGCTCGCCCCATGCAGAGATTACGTTGGCACTTACCCATCCGTAAAGGTTCGTACTGATGCTGTCTATATCAATGGAAGGTTTTTTACCTACCAGAAAACGCTTGTTATTTTCCGCCTGTTTGTAGACGTATACCATCTGTCCGTTTGGAATTTTCACATTGGCTGCTTCTATAAGACTTGGTGAGTTGAACACCATGATAGAGTCATTCTTATAGTATCTTTCTGAGCTTCTGATCACTTCACTGTTGTTCGGCACTACAGCTACTCTTACA
This sequence comes from Chryseobacterium endalhagicum, assembly GCF_016745235.1. Classification (GTDB taxonomy): domain Bacteria; phylum Bacteroidota; class Bacteroidia; order Flavobacteriales; family Weeksellaceae; genus Chryseobacterium; species Chryseobacterium endalhagicum. The sequence continues at coordinate 966,749 of NZ_JAELVM010000003.1, forward strand.
GGATAACCCGTCTGCTCGCTTTTTAAAGAATTATTCCATAAAAGAAGATCAGATTCAGGAATCCAGCCGTATGTTTTAATGGATTTTGGAGACACTTTTTTCATTAAAGCATCCGGAACGTATTCCGCCACTTTTACCATTCCGTCTCTGTTTTTCAGAACCATTAAAGGCTCAAGAAACTTAACTTCCTTATAGGATTTCTCGTCGTTTTTATCGAGGTATGCTGTATTTCTGGAACGGTCCGAAATCACGATCCATGGAACTGATTTCTTCGGATATCCGTTGACCACCTTTGAGTTGTCCACTGATCCGTATTGCGACGGTTCTGGTGTTTTCTTATATGGCAGTTTCACCTGACAGCTCGTTATTAATACTGATAATCCTATGTAATATGCTGCTAGAGGAAATTTATTTTTCATTCCTATTTTATTTTAATGATTGGTGTAGCCGGACGTGCCGGATCGTATTATTTGCTTTGGTTAATGTCAACTTTCGTTACACAGTTCTGCTTATCATCCAGATTTACTTTTACACTCTGGATAACTACATTTTTATCAAACTGAAGCCCGGCACAGTACATATAGAAGTTGTTGGCTTTGCTGTCGCTTACTTTTACCACTGTGTTTTCATTGTTACACAGATAGGTATTCAGAAGATAATTGTAATGCATATTGAAGCTGTTTCCGTTGGCAATCTGCTGCAGGTGGTATTTGAAATCGTCATCCACCTTTTTGTAAGCATCTTCTACCGGTATTTCATCCTGTTCCAGAGAATTGTAGGCAGGAAGAATTTTGATGGTGTGGAACACCGGCTCTTCGTTTTCTTCCGTATACAAAGTAACACGGTAGTCTCCCGGCTTTTTGTATGAGTAAATTGTCATTTTCTCTTTAGCATCCGTATTTCCTGTTTCACCGAATTTCCATGCAAACTTGGTCGCTTCCGAAATAGCACGGAAGGTAACGTTCTCATTCTGCATAGCCTGTAAAGGAGCCTCAATGGTGGTGGTCATTCTTACACTGTCTTTTACTTTCTGAGGTCTTGCGGATACCATTACCGGAAAGGTTTTGGTATACTTGTTATCAATGATCAGGCTGATCAGATAATACCCAGGTTTGTTGTAAAAGTGTATGCCCGAACTTTTGTCTGAGCTCGTTCCATCTGCAAAAATCCATCTTTTGGTCTTTGCAAACTGGGTTTTGTCCTCAAACAGAAGGGTATCCCCAACAGATAATGAGGTTGGACTGACAATTCCCACAATATCATCGGCAGAATGGATCACCTTTTTCTGCAGCCATAGCGCAACGAGGGCCGCAATGAGCAGCGTTGCGATAACACCAATAATAATGTTCTTCTTGTTTTTTTGAAAATAATTCATAGTTAAGTGATTGTGATGTATTTTATTCCTTTAATGTTCCTTACTGAGTTCTTTCCCTTAATGCATTCTGCCTTTCAAACAGACGGTTCTGAGTGTCTTTGAAACCTATTCTGCAGTCTTCCACTTCTTTTTCAAATTTCTTGATATCCTCTGTAGTGGTAGAAATAACTTTTTTGTCATCATAGTACATTTTATAGAAATGGGCAATCTGTGCATAGCCGTCTTTACGGATGTCTATCACCTGATTGGCATTAAAAAAGCTGGCGATACCATTCACTCCATTCATAATATTACCCTCTTCAAATGGTTCCGGAGCTTTGTCCCTGATTCTGCTGATTCTGGCATAAGCACTGTCTACTTCCGGCTGTATCACCTTTTGCTGACGTTCAAACTCGGCTTTCTGCTTCAGACTCTCCAGCCCTCTTACATCTTCATCAGAGAATGGAGAATCAAATCCTTTTAAAAATATAATTCCAAGGAATATCATAGCTGCCAGAAGCATCAGTATTAAGTAAAAAAACTGATAGTGTCTTTCTTTTTTAGATAGTGTAATGTGACCCTGCATGTGTTTTTGTTTTTAATATTATCTTCTTCTGCCTCCTGTAAAATTCCTTGTCGGATCTTTTCTAAGCTGGCCATTGGCTCTTTGTACCTTAGACATACAGTCGTCGAGATCCCTGAGAACTCCTCTTTTTCTATACTCTACTCCGGCAATATCATTTTTCAAAGTCAGCATTGGACCTATCTGTTTCAGCAAAATAGCATAGTGCTTGAAATTATCCGCACTGTCTTTACCCATGATCAGCTTCGCATCATTGATATCATCCATAATGCTGGTTTTTAAGAAAACTTCATTCTCAACCTTATTGATGTTATATTGATTCATCCGCTCATATATTTTCTCAACCTGAGCTCTAAGAACATCGCCGCGAACCATAAGATCCCTGTAAGCATCGGCATCTTTGGTAATTCCTTCCCTTTGTATGCTGTAACTTTTAAAAAAGAGAAACAGGCACATAAAAGACACTACTGACAGAACGGCGAAAGAAAGAATAAACTTCCAAATGCCCGCTCTGACGTCAGATTTGTTTAATTTTTTTTCCCTGCTAGAAGACATATATTTGCAATTTGTTTGGCCTGTGAAAGTATAAAAAAAAAATTTTATAGGCAACACGTATTTTCCCTGAGGCTGATCCGGGAAAACCCTAATTAACCGAAGATTAATTTCAACTCTCATAAGTTTTTCCTAAATTAGACCTCTCGATTTTAAAAAACTAGGACCAAACAGATATTAAAAGGTGAGTAAACTACTATCAAATACATTACGGTTTTCTATTGCAGACAGTGATTTTTACTTCAAAAAGATCATGATCAAAACCCTTATGGAAAATCCATTCTATATGCTTCTGAATGACTGTAACAACGGGCACGAGCTTGTGAACAGAATCTACAGAAGACAGGAAGATGTGTTTATTATAGAACTGTTTATGCCGGTATTAAGCGGGATAGAGGCTATCAAATACATCCGGAAAAACAATACGGAAACTCCTATCGTTACTTATTCCAGCACTTATCAGGAAGATATGGCCGAAATCCTGTCCAAAATCCCCAATATCTATTACTGCCAGAAAAAAAGCACCATTATAAAGGATATCATTAAAGGCAGCATTGCTTCTGACGGCTTCGATTATGAGCAGTATTCCAAAGAATGGGAGCAGCAGCCACTTGCTGTGCAAAACTACATGGAAAGGCAGAAAAAGGGCCAGGAAGAGCTTAATCCTACTGAAATACAGCTGATGAAATTCTGCTACGAAGGCTACAGCAACAAAGAAATTGCAGAAAAACTGAATCTCAGCACCCGGACTATTGATACCTATATCAACAGGCTGACGGAAAAACTGGGTCTTAAGACAAAGCTTCATCTCATCCGTTTCTGCGTTGAAAATGGGTACTACAATTCCAGCATGTAGGAAGATTTAACGTAATATTAATATAGGGTAAACATGAAAACTCTAACTCTTTACACAAAAAATTTCACCACTAATTTGCTAGTATTCAATTTTTTTAACTAAATTTGCACACCTAAAATTTAAAATTAAAAAAGGAAATGACAAAGGCAGAATTGGTAAACACCATCTCAAATAAGTTGGGAACAGAAAAGAATGAAACACAGAAAGTTGTAGAAGCTTTTATGCAGGAGATCAGGACTTCTATGTATAATGGAGATAACGTTTATCTAAGAGGTTTTGGATCTTTTATCATTAAAACAAGAGCTGCTAAAACAGGAAGAAATATTTCTAAGAACACTGCAATTGAGATTCCTGCTCACAATATTCCTGCTTTCAAGCCTTCAAAATCTTTTGTGGAGAAAGTAAAAACAAAAGTCGCAGTAAAATAAAAAATTAACTGAATATTAACTAGTTACTAAAAAATTAAAATTATGCCAAGCGGAAAGAAAAGAAAAAGACACAAGGTTGCAACTCACAAGAGAAAGAAAAGAAGAAGAGCAAACAGACATAAGAAAAAATAATCTCTTTTTCTCGAGATTTACAATATAATAATATAGTTGGTGGTTTTAATTATTTAGAGTTCACCGACTATATTTTTGTTTGCAACTATAAGATTCACGGGAAAAACAACGGCTTCTGCAGATATTTTCAAAAAGATAAAGCAGTTTCATTGTAAATGCTTATATTTAATATTATTTATCTGCTAAAAAAAGCGCCGGTTTCCTATAATCTTAATAATTTTTATCTTATAACAAAATGAAGAAAGAACTAATAGTTTCGCATGAAGATGATCTTACAAAGATTGCGCTACTGGAAGACGGAAGACTATGTGAACTTCATGAGCAAGAGGACAAAAGCGAATTTATAGTTGGAGATCTGTTTGTAGGAAGAGTAAAAAAACTGGCACCCAATCTGAATGCAGCATTCGTAAACATAGGGTACGATAAAGATGCATTTCTTCATTATCAGGATCTGGGACCTCAGTATCTTACCTACAGAAAGTTTTTAAAGGATACCATTTCCAAAAAACAGAGCACTTCAAGCTTAAAGAATTTCGAAATACAACCCGAAATTGACAAAAACGGAACCGTAGACAAAGTCATAGCAAAAGACGATCTCGTTCTGCTTCAAATCACCAAGGAACCTATCTCTACCAAAGGTCCGAGGATCTCTACCCAGGTTTCACTTACAGGACGTTTTCTGGTTCTGATCCCTTTCGACAACAAAGTTTCTATTTCCAAAAAAATCAGAACTTTTGAGGAAAAAGAAAGACTGCGAACGCTTATTGACAGCATCAAGCCTGAAGGTTTTGGCGTCATCATAAGAACGGTAGCAGAAGGAAAGAAAGTGGCGGACCTTCACAATGACATGAATCAGCTGATTCAGAAATGGGAAACCACCTTCAAAAATATCCAGAAAAGTAAAGTTCCGGCCAGGGTTTTAAGCGAAGAAGACAAAGCTTCAGCTATTTTAAGAGACAATTTCAACCAGGATTTCGTGAGTATCATCTGTGATGATGAACAGATGGTAGACGATATGACGAATTATGTAGAAGTCATCGCTCCCGAAAAAAAGAATATTGTCCAGTTTTACAATTCCCACATTCCTCTCCTCGAATATTATAACGTTGAAAAACAACTCAAGCAGAGTTTTGGAAAACACGTTAATATTCCAAGTTCAAAAGGTGCTTATCTTGTTATTGAGCATACAGAAGCACTTCACGTGATTGATGTAAATTCCGGAAATAATATTACCACCGGAGCCGCCGTAAACAAAGAGCACGCTCTGAAAGTAAACAAAATGGCAGCCACAGAAATTGCCAGACAGCTTCGTCTCCGTGATATGGGAGGCATCATTGTAATCGACTTCATCGATATGCAGAACCCCGAACACAGAAGGGATCTGTACGAACACCTGAAGGAAGAAATGAAGCGCGACAAAGCTCGCCACAAAATTCTTCCGCCAAGTAAATTTGGTCTTATCCAGATCACCAGACAAAGAAACCGTCCGGAAAAACAGATCGAGACCAAAGAAGAAAACCCGAACAAAGATGGAGAAATTGTAGCTCCTATCGTGATCGTGGAAAGAATGGGCGAAACACTCAGAAGCATCCTGCAGAAAGAGAAAGGAAAAGTTTTCCTGCATGTACACCCGTTCGTGGAAGCCTACCTTACCAAAGGCATCAAAAGCATCCAGATGAAATGGTTCATTAAATACAAAAAATGGGTAACCATCATCCCAAGGGATTCTTTCAAATATTTAGAATACAAGATTTACAATTCCAAAAAAGAAGAATTGATCGAATTTTCTAATTAAGACAAAATTTAAAACCTCCTCTCCGGAGGTTTTTTTATTATATTTGCCTCCAAAATATAACACAATGAAAAAAAATTTACTTCTTGTGCTGCTTTCCGCAGTACAAATTACTTTTGCGCAGATTATTTCTAAAGATCCTACTTTTGCTTCAAACGGCATCCACTCCATAGCAAGCACCAACAATTCTGTTGCTCCATCGAGAATGGTACAGAATTCTGACGGAAGCATTTATTTTACCTACGACAGAAACAACAGCACTACCGGAGGCCTTGAAAAATCTTTCCTGTCAAAGCTTAATGCAAACGGACTCGTAGACACCTCTTTCGGGACCAATGGAGAGCTTGAGCTGCCCTATTTTACGGATGACAGCCAGTTAAAAAAACAATCCGACGGAAAACTTGTCATTCTGAGTTCTTCAAACACCGGGCCTGCTATTTTAAGAATTCTGCCAACCGGGCAGTTCGACAGCACTTTTGGGGCTAATGGGATCTCTTCAGCAGTTCCGGCGTTGGGTGTTGACGGAAATGGAGGTTCTTATGGAATTATTCTGCAAAACGGAAAAATAATGGTTTATGGCGTTGACACTTCGGACAGTCTTCTAAGACATAGAATTTACAGACTGAATGCGTCCGGAGCGATTGATACCAGTTTCGGAAATAACGGTTCTATATTCACACTCGGTACATGGTCGAACTTAACTTCTACGTTTGTTGACAATCAGTTTAATATCGTTTGCGGTCATGCCAATGGAATTATGGAAAAGTTCACTCCGGATGGACAGCCGTTAACCGGTTTTGGAAATAACGGTACGGTGCAGACCCTCTATAATTCAGGAGGAATCATGGACAGCAATAACCATATTCTTCTTACCAATTCAGTGGGACAAATCAGCAGATTCAAGCCGGACGGGACATTGGACAGCTCTTTCGGTTTCAATCCTGCCACTCAGATTGGCTTTCCGATATGGATCTTAAGTATTGTTGAAAAAAACGGGTCCTATTATATTGGCGGGGCAAAAGAAGAAAATAACAACAACCGGTTTTTTATTTCCAAATTAAATCAAAACGGTACCCTAGATCCCGTGTTCAATTATTATGTAGAAAGCAATGCCAGCTTAAATTACATCAATGATATGATCATCAATCAAAATAATATTATTGCTAACGGAAACGGCTACATGGTAAAATATCTGTTTGCGAATACAACTTTGTCTGCAACAGAAACCTTTAAAGAAAACACCGGTATTTCCTTTGAAAATCCTGTTAAACAAAATCTGGTTTACCAATCAAAAGAAAAAGTAAGCCAAATTGAAATTTATTCGGTTGACGGAAAAATAATAAAAACACTGCATGGCAGCAATACTCATGTTTCAGAATTAGTAAAGGGAACTTATATCGCAAAAATCACTTTCGAAAATAAAAAAGTGGTGACTAAAAAACTCATCAAGAATTAATTGAATTTCTCAACTAATAAAAATTTAAACCTCCGGACCTGCATCTGGAGGTTTTTTATATTAAATTAGACCATAAATTTCTCACGATGAAAAATATTTACACAGCTGCTCTATTCCTTCTCATCATCAATTTGTTTAATGCTCAAAACACAACCGCAATCACTCTTTTCGATAAAAAACTCAATCCATTTCTCAATGTAAGGGATTTCTCAGTTTCAGAAGATGGTAATGAAGCTTTTTTCACCATACAAAGTCCCAATCAGGAAGTTTCCCAAATTGCAAGTATTAAAAAAGATAAAAACAGCTGGTCTGAACCTGAACTGCTGCCGTTTAATAACGCATATTCTTATATGGAACCCTTTTTGGCGGATAACGGAACCCGGCTGTATTTCGCATCAGACCGCCCTTTAGATAAAACAAAAACAGAGAAAAAGGATTTTGATATCTGGTATGTGGAAAGGAAAAATATAAACTCGGAATGGTCTGAGCCCGTCAATATGGGGAAACCTGTGAATTCTGATATGAATGAGTTCTTTCCATCCCTTTCTAATAATAAAAATTTATATTTCACGATGGAATCTCCCGCCGGAATGGGTAAAGACGATATTTATTTCAGCAAATGGGAAAACAACACATATTCCGAGCCTAAAATATTGGATGAGAATATCAACAGCAGCGGTTATGAATTCAATGCATTTGTTTCTAAAAAAGAAAATTTTATCCTTTTCACCAAATACAATGAAAAAGGCGGCCAGGGAAGCGGCGATCTTTATATGTCTAAAAAAGGTGCTGACGGAAAATGGCAGAAAGCTGAGAATCTGGGAACTCCCGTCAACACAAAATGGATGGAGTACTGCCCTTTTTATGATGAAAAAGAACAGGTTTTATATTTTACCAGCAGAAGAAACAATTTATCGCCTAAAAAATTCAAAAATATCTCCGATTTTCAGCAATATACCACCGAAGGCGAAAACGGGTTAAGTAAAATTTATAAAGTCCCATTTACAATACAATAATTCATTCATCATGAGTAAAGAACATCACTACAAAGCAGCCATCCAATGGACAGGAAACACAGGAACAGGCACCAGCAGCTACAGAAACTACGAAAGGAGCCATACCATTCAGATTGAAAACAAAATGCTTATTGAAGGTTCTTCTGATCCTGCTTTCAGAGGTGATAAAACCAGGCACAATCCTGAAGATCTGTTTCTATCTTCGCTTTCTTCATGTCACATGCTTTGGTATCTTCATTTCTGCTCCGAAGAAGGCATTATCGTCACCGACTACACAGATGAAGCCACAGGAATTATGACTGAAACCTCAGATGGAGGCGGACAGTTTACATCCGTCACTTTACATCCTGCAGTCACTGTAACAGAAGAATCCATGGTTGAAAAGGCAAAGGAACTTCATCACAAGGCCGGGCAGTTTTGTTTCATTGCAAGATCAGTTAATTTTCCGGTAAAACATATCCCCAGCGTGTTAGTTAAATAATTTTTATTAGAAATTAAATATCGCATAAATACCATCAATACAGAATTTTAACTATAATAACTCTAAAATAACCATTCAAAACTCCACAATAAGAGAATTATTTATCAAATAATCAATAAAAATTAAGTTTTACCATCATTATTTATGTAAAAAATTACAATTAATTGTTATTTTTATGTAAAATGTAAAGATTTTTTTATATTTTTATATAAACAAAACTAACCATGATGAAACCGAGATTAACCATTTTTGATGAGCCGCTACTGTATACAGAAGGTTTATCAAAACTGCTCTCCCAGAGCAAAATTTTTAACACGATTGACATTTGTAATTCTTATGAACCCCTATTTGAACAATTAAAAGAAGATCCTCCTGAAATCCTGGTGATCAGTTCCAATATGCTGATGCTTACCGATATTTTCAGACTCGTAGAAGACATTACCTCAAAAGACAAAAAAATCAAAATTATTGTCATAGGCAGTAGTTATGATATGATTGACATCCGGAAGCTTTTCAACAAAGGCATAAAAAGCTATCTTGACAAAAACAGCAGATATGATGAATTTCTGAAATCCATCAACGCTCTTCTGCTGAACGAGATCTACATCTGCGACAACGCAAAAGAAAGAATGATCAACTTTATCAGCAGTGAAGAGGGAAAACCCAATCCACACATTAAAGAACCATTAACACGCAGAGAAATGGAAATCCTGAAACTGATATGCGACGGCTTCAGCAGCAAAGATATTTCTGAAAAACTTTTCATAAGCATCAATACGGTAGAAACCCACCGCAAGAGGATTCTCTTAAAATTAAACGCAAAAAATTCAGTAGGAATTGTAAAATACGCCTTAGAAAACCACATTATCGACTGATGAATAACCAATTTCGATTAACTACAAAAAAATCCAAATCAAAGATTTGGATTTTTTTTGCAAGTGAATGGTGAATTTTGCTGCGCAAGTGAATGGTGAATCTATTATACTGGTGGCTTCGGGAGCCTCAGCCACCAGGTATTTGTCACTTTATTCAATGTTTTCGGATACACAAAATACAACTTTCTGGTTCTATATGACTCAAACCAAAAAACGCTCGTATTTCGTGCCCAATAACTGTATGTGGTGGCTGAGGCTCCCGAAGCCACCACAGACTTGCCTTCATTTTATACTTTCGGATTCAAACACCCAAACTTTCAAACTCTAAACACTCCAACTCACATCCCGTATCCCGAAACTAACGGTGGCTTCGGGAACCTCAGCCACCAGATATTTGTCGGTCATTCAATATTTCCAGGTTAACGATCTAAAAAACTCTCAATCCTAGAACTAGCAACTGTCAACCAGCAACTCTCTCACCCTCATATACTCTACAACTCTCCTACTCTCAAACTCAAACCCAATCCCCTACTCATAATCCGCCATTTCCCCATTACTGAACAGGGATTCCCGTTCAAGATCTGTCATCGTACTGTTGAGATCAATCACCATCACGTTTTTCTGGGAGATATTGTCATTGGAAGTGTTCGTAAAGATGATCTGGGCATTATTCGGGGAGAATCTTGGATCAAGATCATTGGTTCCGAGCGGTTTTTCGCTTTCTTCAGAGATATTGTATACGGTATCATTGATGAGATTATAGATAAAAATACGGGAATCCAGCTGGCGGTAATTTCCGCTTCCATCCTGATAACCGGCCACATCTCTTGTGTAGACAAGCATTTGTCCGTCCACAGAGAAATTCAATCCTCCTGCGGCTCCCGCCATGCCTGACAGAACGGTTTTTAAGATATTTCCGCTCATATCAATAATATAGATCCGGGTACTGTACCCGCTGTAATCATTGGTTTTTAAAGCAATTTTGCTTCCGTCATAGCTCCAGTCGCATTCGGAAATCATGCTGCCATCGGGAGTGGTGTATACCAGATTCAGCCCGCTTCCGTCTTTATTGATTCTGTATAATTTATTGAAATTCGAATAAATAATTTCCTGACCGTTCGTACTCCATGCAAAATCCATTTCATAATTATTAAATCCTGCTGCGGGTACCGAGGTGACCTTAAATGGATTGGATCCGTCAGGATTAGCCGTATAAATATGGGTACTTCCGCCTTCTGTACGTAGAAACGCGATCAGCCCGGCATTATTATTTTTCCTTGGTCTCCAGCTGTTGTAGGATGAATTCGTAAACTGGAAGCTGTTTCCCTGCTCGTCACTGGACATGATCACAAAATTTCCGTTTTGCTTCTGAACATAATGGTAGCGGTTGGCAGGAACTGTATTGGTGGTAAATTTACTGATAGAGCTTAAAACTGGCGGGTGAATGCCGTCCGAAACAGACACCTGCCAGAAGTAACTAACACCAAACTTCAAATTGGAAAGCGAATAGTGATTCGCCGCCAAATCATTAATCTGAACCACCTGGGTATCAAGATTATTTTTAATTGTTAAACTATATCTTAAAACATCTGCTGTATCGGGATCTGTAGCAGTCCACGTCAGCTCAACGTTTAAGGGCTGATTCACCGCATTGTCTACCGGACTGAGCAGCTGCGGTGCGGAAGGAGGAGAATTAAGTGATTCGTCATCATCCATTTCAAAAACCACGGTAACTACCTGGTTCTGATTCTGTATATTAACACCCTGAAAATTGGTGATATATCCTGATAGTTCGGCCTTTACAGAGTAATTCCCAACAGGCATGGCCGCAATTTCAAAAGTGCCGTCTGTCCCGCTGAAAACCGTCTGAGTAGTAGGGGCTGTAAAAATTTTGACATTTGAAATAGGCACATTGGTACCTCTTTTTACAACTTTTCCTTTCAATGATCCTGTCTGAGCCTGTTCTATAAGATCTTCATCACATGAAAACAGACAAAAAGTAAGGATGAATATGCTGAGTATTTTGATTAAAGTTTTCATAGTTCATGTTTTTATTTGTTTCCAAGGTAAAAATTGATTCCAATCGCAAACCGGAGTGCCTGATCTTTTCTTTTTCCGTTCACCATACCTTCCCAGTTGTCTTTAAAACCGATATCATATTGTGAGGAAGCGCGGATGGCGGTGTTATTCCCGACCATATATTCCAGACCGCCGCCCACCTGGCCTTTGTACTGTGGTTTGTATTTTGAAAACATGGCTCCCAGCCCGCCATAGATGTACGGACTCAATCTGTATTTTGGGAACAGCAGAAATTCGAGATTAAACTCAGGAACCACGTAATTTCTTTTGAGAATATTTTTATTTTCTAATGTGAAATAGCTTCCGCTGGCCTCAATATTGAAATTGGGACTTATAAAATATTTGATTCCCAGCTTTCCGCCCACATTCATTTCAGGATTTACATAGTCATCTTTGATCTTTTGTGCTTCAATATTCGCAAAAAAGGAAACTTTCTGTCTGTAATTTTCAGGGAATTTATTTCCAACCGTTCTGCCTGCATTTTCTTCCTGCTCTCTGTTATACTCATTAATCATTGCCTGATACCCTGTTAAGTTTTCTGAGGCTTTTCCCCATATTTTATCCCTGATGCCTTCAACAATCAAAGATCTTACGGCCTTTTCAATGGCTTCGGTCACGGCAAGCTGTACGGGTTCATTCTGAGTAAGCCCTACTTCCGCTTCCAGCAGTCTTTCCGTATCAATATATCTGAAGAAGCTTCCGTTCACGCTGGTGGAAAGAATGGTTTTGGAAATGTAAACGGTTTTCAGGATCTCGCCGTTAAGCGTAGAAACAGCACGCAAATAGATGGTGATCCTGTCCTGGCGGTACTGGGTGGACGCCCCTATTCCGAAGTATCTTGCTCCGAGGCCGCCGGTCATCACATTGCTGTCATAGGAGATCACCCCGCCTTCCAGGAGAATTCCTGCATAGAGAAGAGGCGGCAGTGCCTGGCTGTTTTTATCGGCATCTTTCATATATTCCTGTCTTGTGGACCGGATGATCTGCCTTTCGTTTAAAAGATTGGCAATATTTTCTCTTTCGATAGGGATGAACCACCGGCTGTCTTCCAGTGCCTTGATCAGAATGGTAGTGGTTCCCTGGGGCACGGCTGTACTCCAGTTGTTCCCGTTTTCAGACGGTTTATACTGGCCGGTCTGGTCTCTGAATTTGTATACGCCGATGACGATTTTTTCTTTGGGAAGAGGAAGGTTCCTCAGTTCTGCAGTGGATGGTGTGAGCTCTCCCATCGTGGATCTTTCGGGATCGGAAGGAAGCCCCAGGATCGAACTGCAGGCCTGCATGATGCACAGGAGCAACGTACAGAAAAAAATTCTGGTGTAAGTGTAAGTTGTCATGGTTAGTTTGGTTTTTAGTTATTTTTTTATTTTGGAATTACGATCTCGGACTGATCGCCTGTACTGGTATCCAAAATATTGATCAAAAGTCCCTGGGCTGTAGTAGTAATCTGCAGATAAAGCGAACCGAAAAGATAATTTCCGGGCTTAATACTGCCCTCCCCGAACTGATCTTCAAATAATTTCCTGGACAGTTCGCTCAGCACCTGCCTGTTGAGGCTCTGGCTGAAACTGTCTAAAGAATTGATGTCATCCAGCAGACTGCTGTAATCATCTTTTTCGTCAAACTGATTCTGAGCGTTTGCTGAACTTAAAAGCCACTGGTAATTAAAAGTATCACCTCCGAATGCCGGATTGACGGGCTTATAAACGAGCTGCTGAGATTTTCCGGAGAAAATACCCGCAATAAAGGTCAAAATAATGATAAAAGTTTTCATGGCGGACGTTTTTAGTAGATAAATTCATTTTTAATAAGATTTTTCCTGGTATTAAATTCTTTGATATATTTTAAGCTGGCTACCAGCTGTTCTTTGAGATAATCATCATTGGGATTGGTCATAAAACTGTAAATAACCTTGTCATCAATCTGAATGCTGATCTGGCCGCTTGTCCCACGGAGCGGAAGCTCTGAAATGGTCACTGCTCCGCTGCTTTTCTCCGGAAGCTGGCTATACTGAAGATAAAAGAGATCATAAAAATCTTTCCCGACCTTTGTTTTGGTTTCATCAATCGTAAGACCTTTCAGCTCAAAGACGGCATCTTCTTCCACTTTGGCGGTTTTCTTTTTAAACAGATCTGTATTCAGTTCCAGGCTGTCTTTGGCGACAAGTTTCTGTGTTTCTTCATCTTTTACATAGAGAAAGGCTTTCAGGGCATCTTTCTGTTCAAGATTTACATTGATCTCAGATAAAACTTTTACTTCATTGGGATTGATGGAAAATTTCCCGCTTTGCTGGTTATTGGAAAGGTTTCCTGCATTTCCTTTTTTAATGGAAATCAAAAGGTAATTGAGTTCTTTATAGACTGCGGTATTATTGGTCACCACCGCTTTGAGCCTGATCTGGTTTTCAAGGACATCACTTTCGATCTTGGCGTTCACTTTTTTATCTTCCTGCCCGTCAACTGTTGCAGACAGGAAGATAAATAAAGTGCACAGGCTCAGGGAATATAAAAGTTTCATCACGTGTGTTTTAATAATTCCTCATGAAAATAGTTTTGTTGTCGCCTTTTACATTAATCTGCATTCCGTCTGAGACACTGTTGCTTCCGGTAATATCAATAATATTGTTATTTCCCTGTGCAGTAACGGCAGTTTTGTTTTCTTTATCAGTAAAAGAATTGATAAAATAAAGCGTATTGTAATCTCCCAGCTGCTGTATGGCAATATTTGTTCTGGCATTAAGAGAAAGCTGCGCATTATTCTGGTCCCCGATCTGGATGATATGGGAACCGTAAAGTCCCTGCTGTTCGGTCTGCTGTCTTGCTATAAGTTCAATAACTGTATGGCTGTTGACCTTGTCCCAGTCTATCTGCTGTGCATGTAAACAGGTTACTGCGAAAAGTGTAAAGGCACCCCACCCCGGTTTAAACATGGTATTAATTTTTAATAAAGGTACATGAATAGAGTATCCGGAAAAACACACCCGGCAGGTAGATATATAAAATCACGGTTTCCGGGTATGCTGATCATGAAAAGCTTAAAAAAAGGAGATAACCGCAGCTACTCCTTTTTATTTTTGATTACAGTACATTGTTAGTTGGATTGGTTAATCACCATTGAGTTTCCGTTACCCATCTGAGTTCCTACATGAATGTGGGAATCTCCGCTTTGAGCCACCCAGGTAAAGTTATTGTTACCCATCTGAACATCCACTGCTGTGTTGGAATCTCCTAACTGAAGCTGATATAACTGGTTGCTGTTTCCAATCTGAACACCAATAGCTGTATTATCATCTCCTACCTGAACTGAAGCGGCAATATTATTGTTACCTGCCTGATCGTGTGTAGCACTGTTGTCATTACCATCCTGATATTGAACCAAAAGGTTGTCGTTACCTACCTGAAGGCCGCTGGCATCATTTCTTCTTCCAAGCTGGATCTGGTAAGCATCGTTTCCGTTACCGATCTGAATAGCTGAAGCATCATTTCTTCTTCCATCCTGATACTGTACTACTGCGTTTCCTATACCCAGCTGTACAGAGGATGTTTCATTTCTTCTTCCGATCTGAGTTTGTTCTGTAGAGTTAAAAGCACCAAGCTGCCAGGTTACTGCAGAGTTTCTGTTTCCCATCTGGCTTACATCATTTGTATTTCCGAGACCTGCCTGGTCCACGTCAATTGAGTTTCTGTTACCGATACTTTCTGCAGTATTGACATTGAGAACACCTACCTGATCAATGTCTGCCGTATTACGGTTTCCATCCTGTGTAAGGGTGTTGATATTTAAAAGACCTGTCTGACTAACAGTAGCGGTATTCAAGTTTCCGATCTGGGCAGTAATATCAATATTTGATTGTGCGAAGCTGAAACTCATGGCCATTAGTGTAAATACACCTGAAATAAAGTTTTTCATTTTGATAAAAATTAATTGGTTAATAGTATGACAAAGGTATAGGCAAAACCAAAATGAAAAACCACGGCTAAAGTGTAAATTTTTAAAATCACTGTTTACAGTTTTAGAAGTCACTGTTTACAGCTTTTTCCATATCACCTGTTTCAGTTACGGGGAAATACGGTATTTTAAATATTGATTTTCAAATAGATAAATAAAATAACTCTAATTTCCAACACAAATTAATCTATCTCCTCTCAAGTCTTTCAATTTTTAAATCATTCAATCCTTAAATCATTTAATGACTACCCAATGGTTAATTAATGTTAACGCCTGTTCTTTTCTTCAGTATATATTGCTAAATTTACGGTATGGAAAGTTTTGGAAAAGATTTATTGCGGAAAATAACCAATGTGGAACTGCCGGGAATCAATGCCCATGGGGTATTTTCGCCGCCTTCCCGACCTGTATTTACCTATGATGAAGTGCTGGCAAAAAATCCAAAGTTTGCAGCCGTTAATATCGTTCTGTATTTAAAAGACAATGAATGGTATTTCCCTTTGATCCAAAGAACCATCAACGAGCACGACAGACACAGCGGCCAGATTTCACTTCCGGGCGGAAAACGTGAGGAAATGGACCGGGATTTTGCTGAAACTGCAGTACGTGAAACTTCGGAAGAAATTGGTATAGAAAAGCATTATATCCGGATCATCAGGGAAATGTCTCCTATCTATATTCCGCCGAGTAATTTTTACGTATATCCCTATATTTCGTATACTAAAAAGAATCCGCTTTTCGTTCTCCAGCAGAGCGAAGCAGTGGAAACCATAGAATTTCCTATCACTTCTTTCCTCAATCTTCCTGATAATCCCGAGATGATGGCCCTGCCGGGTGCCGCCGGGCATGAAGTTCCGGTGATTAATTTCAACGGGTATATTATCTGGGGGGCTACAGCGATGATATTGAGCGAGTTTAGCCAGTTGCTGAAAAAAATGTAACTTTGCACTACCGTGTTTAATTGAGAGATGGCGAAGAAAAATATTTTCACCGATGCATTCGGAACACCTTATTTTTTAAAAAGGTTGGTTATTTTTATTTTAGGAATTGTATCCTACAGAAGGTTCAACGGCTTTAATAAACTGAAGATAACCGGTACGGAACACCTTGTGGATCTTCCGGATTCCAATGTGCTTTTTGTATGCAACCATCAGACTTATTTTGCAGACGTGGCAGCCATGTATCATGCATTCTGCGCTGTGAATAACGGATATCTGGATACGATAAAAAACCCGATCTATCTGCTTAATCCAAAGATCGATTTTTATTATGTAGCAGCCGAAGAAACCATGAATAAAGGAATTCTTCCCAAGATCTTCAAGATCGCAGGTGCTGTAACGGTAAAAAGAACGTGGAGAGCGGAAGGTAAAAACGTCAACAGAATGGTAGACCTTACCGAGGTAGACAATATTATGAAAGCTCTGGACAACGGCTGGGTAGCTACTTTCCCTCAAGGTACTACATCTGCTTTTGCACAGGGACGAAGAGGAACAGCCAAACTGGTCAAAAACCAGCGCCCTATCGTGATCCCTATCAAGATCAACGGGTTCAGAAGGGCATTTGACAAAAAAGGCCTCCGTGTAAAGGTTACAGGCGTAAAACCTACCATGGAATTCAAAGCACCTCTTGATATAGATTACGACAACGAAAAAGCGCCTGAAATTTTATTGAAGATCATGACTGCTATAGAGCAGACGGAAGACTTCAATGTACTGCACAATTATGATGAAGAACTTAAAGCTAAAAAATTAGAACAAAAGGACTCAAATAATTAATAGTAAGTAAAAATTATGAACAAAATATTAGGGATCATATTCGCGGTCATAGTATTAGTTTCGTGTAACAGCCAGAAGGTGTATTCAGATTTTGACATCAGCTTTTCAAGAAGCGGTGGTTTTGCCCCGGTATATGAGAATTTGCTGGTCAAAGGAAACAATGCCCATTATTCCTATGAAGGTCAGGGGAAAAAGTTCAGACAGGACTTTAAAATCTCCAGTGAAGACCTGAAGAAGCTGAACCAAACCCTTTCCCAGAATAATTTCAGAAGGATACAGGAAGACCGTAAAAAACTGTATGATAATGTAAGTACTTCCATCAACATCAAGAAAGGCCCGAATGAAGGCAGCAAGACTGATGCAAGTATGATCATGCCGAACTTTACGACCAACTGGAACAATATCGTGAATGCTTTCCAGGAAATCATTAATAACAATGTAAAAAAACAGTAAATACAATTGAAAACCCACTTCATTGCTATAGGCGGAAGCGCCATGCATAATCTTGCTATTGCGTTAAAAGACAAAGGATATCAGGTGACCGGTTCAGATGATGCTATTTTCGAGCCTTCCAGATCCAGATTGGAAAACAAAGGAATTCTGCCTCAGGAAATGGGCTGGTTCCCGGAAAAGATCACTGCGGATATTGATGCCGTGATCCTTGGAATGCATGCACATCAGGACAATCCTGAGCTGGCAAGAGCAAAAGAGCTGGGTTTAAAGATTTATTCATACCCTGAGTTTCTTTACGAGCAGTCGAAAAACAAAACCAGAGTAGTTATCGCCGGTTCACACGGAAAAACAACGATTACTTCGATGATCCTCCACGTTCTGAACTTTCACCGGAAAGATGTAGATTTTATGGTGGGTGCTCAGCTGGAAGGCTTTGACTGTATGGTAAAACTAACCCAGGACAACGATTTCATGGTGCTGGAGGGTGATGAATACCTTTCCTCTCCTATCGATCTGCGTTCAAAATTTCTTCTGTACCAGCCGAATATTGCTTTAATGAGCGGTATTGCCTGGGACCACATCAATGTATTCAAAACGTTTGATGATTATATCGATCAGTTCAGAAAATTTGTAGCGAGCATTACGCCAGGCGGTGTTCTGGTGTACAATGAAGAAGATGCCGAAGTGGTAAAAGTAGTGGAAGCCGCTGAAAATTATTTCAGAAAAATCCCTTACAAAACCCCTGAATATGAGATCAGCAACGGAAAAGTATATTTAAAAACCGAAATGGGCGACGTTCCGCTTTCTGTTTTCGGTGCCCACAACCTTCTGAATATGGAAGGCGCAAGACACATCTGCCAACAGCTGGGAATCATGGATGAGGCTTTTTATGAGGCTATCATGAGTTTTAAAGGTGCTTCAAAACGTCTTGAAAAAGTAGAGAGAGAAGATCACGGAACATTATACAAAGATTTCGCCCACGCGCCAAGCAAAGTAAAGGCAACAGTGAAGGCATTCCAGGAACAGTTTAAAAAGGAAAAGAAATACGGTTTCCTTGAGCTTCACACCTATTCCAGCCTGAATCCTGTTTTCCTTGAGCAGTACGACCACGCGATGGACGGATTGAATGAAGCCATAGTTTTCTATTCTGAAGATGCTTTAAAAATCAAAAGAATGGAGCCTATTTCTCCGGAATTCATTAAGGAAAAGTTTAAAAATAATACTTTAAGAGTGTTCACCAATGCTGAAGAACTTCATGCCTATTGGGAAACTTTAGACAAAACAGACGGCGTTTTCCTGATGATGAGTTCAGGGAATTTCGGAGGTCTTAATCTGACGAGGTGATGTGATGATTTGGTGATGTGATAATTTGATGATGCGATGATGTGATGATTTGAAAATTTCAGGTAATTATCTATTTCAGGTTTTCTAAACATAAAACAAAGAGGCTGTCTCAAGTGAGACGGTCTTTTTTTTGATTAATTTTCAATACAAAGTTTCCATTAACAAATGATTGAATTAAGTAAGTAAGTAAGTAAGTAAGTAAGTAATTAAAGCGTAACCAAAACAGCAGCTTAGTCAAATCAATCAAAGATTGATTCATCTTTGCAACCTCAAATATCCAGTATCAAAAATTAAGCTTTGCGTCTAATAAAACTACTCGTTTTGCCGGAAATCTTGAAAAAAATAATCTAGAAAGAAAAAAAGCCTTAAGAATTATTCTTGGGAAGCTTTTTTAAGCAGCATCTTTTTATATTATTTAATTCTCTGAAAATAGTATTTAATGACGTCATTAATACCATCGCCATCAATATCATCCACATTACTTTCCAGAATCATCTGGGTGGCGGTTAATTGCGGAACCCTATAAGGATAATCATACTCTTCTTCATACCAGAATTTTTTAGATTGCTGATCGTAGGTATATTTTCTGGTTACCGTTTCATCAGGAACACATACATTATTCTTCTTAGTAAAATGTATGGTTGTCATATCTCCCGATCTGAATTCATTGGTCATTTCTGCATCACAGCCAGTCGGAACCCGTGTTTCCGTCTCCTTTATAGAAGATTTGTAGGCTTCTACCTTCGTCATTTTCCATGTACCGATCATGGTACGCTGGTCATCTTCCTTTTCATCATTGTTGTCGCTGCATCCCATCATCGCAAACAGAGTCAATGGTAGAAATATTTTCTTCATAATTTAGTTTTAAGCTTCAATAGTTGCAAAATTAAACTAATTTTCATTAAATAACTGGAGTTCGGGATATGGCATGTTTGTCTGTGATAATGTCAGGAAGCCTGAAGTCGGAAGATGGAAGTTATTGATCCGTTTAAGAACAACTAAAAGGCAGTTTTTATATTTTTAAAAGTACTGGTAGAAAATGAATGACCAGTAGTACCTCCAGCTTCCCTCTTCGTGCTCCAAACCTCTAAATCCCTTCTACATCCGCTATAAGTTGATTCAGGATCTGTTCCGTAGACAGATAACTGTACTGATGAATCGACTGTCCAGCCCAAATGCTTACAAAATCTGTATTCTGCAAAGCTTTTGAAACCTTCCTCAGCTCATTGGTCAGTTTATTCTGATAAGGATAAGGCAGAATATCACCTGAAGCTTCCATATTTTCGATAAACTTATTCCGGATTCCTCTTGCATACCGCCCTGAAAAACTTCTGGTCAGGACAATATCTTTTTCCACCACTCTGCTGAGCCCTTCCTTTTCAAATGGCTTCAACGCACTTTCCTGAGAGGCCAGCAATATACTTCCCACCTGAAAACCCTGCGCTCCCAGTTCTTTCGCAGCTCTTAAGGTTTTGCCATTATAAATTCCTCCAGCATAGATCAATGGAACCTTTACATGATCATATACCTCAGAAAGTAAAGTCATTCCGCCAATCATCGGGATATTTTCAGCATCAAACGTTCCGCGGTGTCCTCCCGCTTCAATTCCCTGAACACAGATGACGTCAATTCCTGAATTTTCCAGCATCAAAGCTTCCTCCACCGAAGTACAGGTACCCACAAGAGTCACTCCATTTTCTTTCAGTTTCTGAATACTCTCATCATCCAGATTTCCAAAGGTAAAACTCAGAATCTTACAGCCTTCTTCAATAACGACATCCAGCTGTTCGTGGTAGCTTTTAACCTTAATATCTTCAAGATCAGGAAGATCAACCTCCAGATTATTTTCTTTTGCAAGATGGGTAATTGTCTGTTTTGCTTTAAAGAATTGCTGCTTTAAAGAATCTGTAATTTCCGGAATATCATGAACAAAAATATTAACTGCAAATGGCTGGTCAGTGAGTTTTTTAGTTTCCCTGATCAGTTCAGCAGACTGATCCGTTGAAAGATCTGCCAGTGCCAGAGAACCCAGACATCCGGCTTTTCCTGCGGCGGCGGTCATTTGCGGTGTGCTTACTCCAAACATCGGAGCCTGGATGATGGGATATTTAACTTTGAATTTTTGAGTAATAGTGTCGGGCCAGATCATAGGGATTATTTTAATTAAAATTTACGAAAAAACAGTGATATCATTTGATTTTTAAAGGATGATATTGCTCACGAAACTTCCCTGGATATATTTTTCTTTAACTGATTTTTTTTCAGATGAACCATTAAGAATAATTTAAGGGTTAAGGATCGTTAAGATAAATCTATAGATTTTTTAAGTAATACTGCTTAAAGCAACGCTAATCTTAATATTCTTAAAAACTTAATGGCTCTTAATGGTTTAAATTTTATTTCTTTTTTTTACACAGATTCTCACAGATGATTATGGATATATATTATAGAAATCTTTGATTTTTTTTAAAACTTATATGTATATGAACTTTTTCTTCATAAAGTATTTAAACTTCAAATCACTTATGTGTTAAAAACTTTGGTGACTTTTGTGGTTGTTTTTTTTGACTACAGATGACGCAGATTTTCACAGATGATTGTGGATATTATGCAGTTTAAAATCTTGATTTTTTCAAAACTTATGTGAACTTTTTCTTCGCAAAGCTTTCAACTTCAAATCACTTAAGTGTTAAAAAACTTTTGTGACTTTTGTGGTTGTTTTTTTGACCACAGATGACGCCGATTTTCACAGATGATCGGGGGATATTCTAAGCTTTCTTTCGGAGGTCTTTATAATGCTTTTTGGTATCAGCATCGAGTTTTTCTATTGCGTAGGAAAATGTTGCAGCGGGCATTGTTTTGATGTACTGATCCAGAAAATGATGCAGTCTTCTGGGATTTTTCTTGCCGGCTTCCCTTACCCAGCTTCCAACGGCTTTATTCACCAGCTCGTTAGGGTCATGGACAAGAATTTCTGCAATATTGAAAGTGTCTTCTGTATCATTTTTCCTGATAAAAGCATGGGTACTCACTACGGCCGTCCTTCTTTCCCACGGATTTTCAGATTCAGCCAGCTGGTACAGGATATCCCGCGGCTTATCAATTAAATATTCACCTATGACATTCCGCGCTGCCCGGTCTACAAAATCCCAGTTGTTCAGACGGTCATGGCGTTTTAAATAGAGATCAAAGAGTTCTTTTTTCTTTTCTTCAGACGTTTTTTTGTTTCCTGCCTGAAAGTCCATGATGCTCACTGCACCCATTCTTACTTCATAAAAATCGCTGTCCAGAAGCTTGTTAATTTCTTCCAGAGACATTGCAGAGAACGCTTTGGCTATCTTAAAAACATCCCCGAACTTCACCCCGAAAGGTTTCGTTATCCCATCATTTCCTTTAAAAAATTTGTCAACCTTATCGATCTCTTTCTCATTCCGGAAAGTAGATAGCTTTTCTATGAATTGTCCAGCGGTCATGGTTTTTATTTAAATTTAAAAAAATTCCCGCAGATCAGACCGATTCAGCTGATGATTATAATAAAAATCTGTGCTGTCTGCCTGATCTGCGGGAGAAATATAATGGGTATATCCTGCTAAATATCTGCTACAGATTTCAGCATTTTCTGCTCCCATTCCGGATCTTTCGGATCAAAGAAAAGTCTTTTTCCAGTGTCTAAAGAACGGACAATGTTCATTTCATCTTCCGTCAGTTCAAAATCAAAAACGTTGAAATTTTCTTCAATTCTGGAAGGCGTTACAGATTTAGGAATCACTACGAATCCTTCCTGCAGGTGCCATCTTAAAATCACCTGAGCCACTGTTTTTCCGTATTTTTCAGCAACAGCTTTTAATTCGGAATTATTTAAAAGATCCGCATTTCCGTTTCCAAGCGGACTCCACGGCTGTGTGATGATATTATTTTCCCTGTCGTACACCTGAAGTTCCTTCTGCTGGAAAACCGGATGCAGTTCAATCTGATTAATCACCGGAAGAACCGTAGAATTCGCTTTCAATTCCTCTAGTTTTTCCACTGTAAAATTACAGACCCCGATAGCTTTGATTTTTCTTTCATTATAAAGATCTTCCAAAGCTTTCCATGTTCCCAGGAAATCACCGTACGGCCAGTGGATCAGGTACATATCCAGATAATCCATCTGCAGCCTGTCCAGCGTTCTCTGAAATGCTTTTTTTGCCTGTTCGTAGCCGTGATCCTGAACCCATACTTTAGAAGTAATAAAGAGTTCATCCCTGCTGACACCGCTGTCTTTCACCGCCTGGCCTACTGCCGTTTCGTTCTGGTAAATGGCTGCCGTATCAATCATTCTGTACCCTGTGTGAATCGCCTTTACTACAGCTTTTTCACATTCATCCAGGTTTTCCATCTGCCATACTCCAAAACCTAAAGCAGGAATATCCACCCCGTTATTTAAAGTCACTACAGGCTGGCCTGCATATGTTTTCTTTTGCATAATTCTTTAATTTAATGTTTAATATTAATGTAAAGCCTAACAAATTTCCGATAAAAAATTGGAATACCGGCTTACCATTTTTACTGTTTTATCCGTATTTTTTAACTGCCACTTTTTTCCTTTATAAAAATTCTAGCTTCTAAATTCTAATCTCTAACTTCTAACTTCTAAATTCTAACATCTAACTTCTAATTTCTAACCTCTAATTCCTATTTTTGCAGGAAACTCAAACTCATGTCACACCTGATCAGACTGGCGCATGCTGAAGATTATCCCAGAATCATGCAAATCTGGGAATCTGCGGTAAAAGCCACCCATGATTTTCTTGCAGAAGAAGATTTTAATTATTTTAAAGAAGTCATCCCAAGAGATTATCTTCCTAACCTTGAAGTCTATTTAATCACTGACAATAATGAAGCTCAGGGTTTTGCTTCCGTTGCTGAAGACAATCTGGAAATGCTTTTCATTCATAATAATGCACGGGGAAAAGGTTACGGGAAAAAACTTTATGAGTTCATGAAGGAAACAACCGGGCTTACCAAAGTAGACGTTAACGAACAGAATCCGCAGGCAATCGGGTTTTATGAAAATATGGGATTTAAAAAGGCCGGAAGATCCGAAAAGGACGGCTCAGGAAAGGATTATCCTCTTATTCACATGAGTCTGTAAATGGAGAATTTCACTTTTTATAAACTTGATTCAGGTTCAGATATTCCTTATGAATTGCTGCTTCTGGCGGATGAAACTGTGGAAGCAATCAATCAATATATCTTCAATTCTGTTATTTATCTTTTAAATGACGGCATGAAGGATATGGCCGTACTTGCATTGTATCCCAACAGCAGTACAGAACTTGAAATCAAAAATATAGCAGTCACTGAAGACTACAGAAGTCAGGGAATTGGCAGTATCCTGATCAAAAAATCAAAAGAAATTGCCACAGAAAACGGCTACAAGACTTTAACCGTCGGTACTTCAGATACAGGATTTCAGCAGATCCGCTTCTACGAAAAAAATGGTTTTATAAAAAAGGGAATACGCAAAAACTTTTTTACGGAGCATTACCCATTCCCTATTTATGAAAATGGTTTACAGATGCGCGACATGATCGTTCTGGCTCATGACCTTTCTGAATAATCCTTTGATATGATCAATTTCGGCCTGATAATTTGTTTTTTTCCGGCATCCGAAATACAGGGTATTTTCCAATTTTTTCTCTCCTTCCCAGATAAGTTTCACTTCTCCGCTTTCTATTTCGTTTTTGCACAGGAAATTGGGAATCACAGCCAGTCCGGTTCCTCCTTTCAGACAGCGGATGATGGAATTTAAATTCGGAACGATATAGTTGGGACGGAAATTCGGTTTATGCCCGAAATTCATGATCCAGAACTGAAATAAATGTTCCATATCTCCCGTAGTTCCATACCATTTTTCCTGCTTCAGCCATTCTTCCACATGTTCGATGCCTTTGGTACTGACGGTTTCCTGAAAACTTTCAAGATCCACATCTTTTCCGCCTACCAAAATAATCTGTTCGGAAGAAAACGCTTCATGTTCTATATTCGGTGAAACTCCTTTTTTGGGGGTAATGATAAGATCCAAGATCCCTTTATCCAATTGGTCCAGCATTTCCGGGTACTCTCCGAAGCTGATGATCAGGTTAAAAGGCAGCGTAGAAACATACTGCTCCAAAGTTGTCTGGAAAGTTTCAAAACACATTCCAACGCTTATGGTCGGCGTAAGTTTTTCTGTAGATTTCTGGAAATTCTTCTCTACATCTTCCAATTTGGAAATAGGTTCAGAAACAGCATTGAACAAGACTTTTCCTCTTTCCGTGGGGATCATTTTCCTTCCGGTCCTGTCGAATAACTTATAGCCCACATAAGCTTCCAGTGAGCTTAAATGAAGACTCACTCCAGGCTGTGAGATAAACAGGGAATCTGCAGCACCGGTGAGGGTTCCGGTTTTGTATATCGCTTTAAAAGTGCGGTACCATTCTAGATTGACCATAACTTTAATTATTAATATTCTGATACAAATTTACAAAATAATTATAATACTGATATGTTTTCGTTTTTCAGGAACGCAGCATAATAGTCAGGAATCGCACTTTCCATGATGGCAAGAGCTGTTTCTTCAATTGGATAAGTGATCTGGATAATTTCAGGAAGGATCTCTTCTTCATCCATCGTCAGGATCAGATAGGAAGCCAGGCGGTTTTCTTCTTTTGAACGGCCTACAGAACCACAATTCACCGCCCATTTTTTATTCTCAAAAGGTTTTTTAAATGATAAATGAGTGTGCCCCATAACTATAATATCAGACTGAGATTCTTCGAGCATATCCATAAAAACCTCATCATGCTCTGACTCATACAGATACGTATCATTACTGGACAAACCTGAATGAACCAGCTGGATATTCCAGTGCTTCTGCCCTATTTTGTAGTTTAGTTTTAAATGAAATGGAAGTTCCGATAAAAATTTTTTATTCTCAGCTGTGATCAATTTTTTAGAATGATCAATTGCAGCAAATCTGGCCTCCGTTTCTTCTTCAGAATGCTTGGATAAAGGAATCACAGGAATATCAAAAGCAATCCGTTCATCATGGTTTCCCATAATACAGGGAATATTCAGATCTCTGATCTTTTCAATCACCTCATTTCCCCAGGGAGCAAAATCGACGAGGTCTCCCAGACAGAACTTCTGCCGGATTCCTCTTTTTTCAATATCATTCAACACCATTTCCAATGCCGGAAGATTTCCATGCACATCACTGAAAACTGCAATCTGTACCCTATTCATTGTATTCATCAAACAAATGTACAAGAGACCCGGGACAACATGAATAATAAAAAGTATGACATTTTACATGAATGATAAAATTTAAACTATCATTATTCTAATAGTTACTTATAATTTATACTATTTTTATTATACAAACCCTCCCTGTAACTTTGCATCATAAAATTTAAACAATCATAAAATGAAAAAAGTATTGATCATCAACGGAGGACAAAATTTCGGACATTCCGGAGGAAAATATAATGACACTATCGCGCAAAATACACTGGAAGTACTTCAGAAATTCGGAAATGTAGAAATAAAAACCACTCAGGTTGCTGAAGGTTTCGATAAGAATGAGGAAGTAAAGAAATTTGTATGGGCAGATTTTATCATCTACCATACCCCGATCTGGTGGTTTCAGCTTCCTAATGGCCTTAAAAAATACATCGATGAAGTTTTTACGGCCGGACACGCCAAAGGAATTTATATGAGTGACGGAAGAAATGCAGAAAATCCGAAAATTAATTATGGAACGGGAGGAATGCTTGGCGGAAGAAAATATATGGTAACCACCAGCTGGAACGCCCCTGAAACAGCCTTTACCCTTCCCGGAGAATTCTTCAATGAGACAAGTGTAGATAATGGACCGTTATTTGGTTTCCATAGAATGAACGCCTTTGTTTCTCTGGAAAAAATGGAAAGTTTTCACTTCCATGATGTAGAGAAAAACGCCAATATAGAGCGCGATATGAAGCTGTACAGAGAACACCTTGAACAGGTTTTCGAGAAAGAGCTTAAACCACAATTAGCCTAATATGAAAAAGGTATTTATTACAGGAATTACCGGCTACATCGGCGGTACTGTTGCCAGAAAGTTATTAGACAAAAACTACAGTGTATCAGGACTTGTACGCAATGAAGCAGCAGCAGAAAAACTGAAACAACTGGGAATTGAACCAGTTATAGGGAATATCCATGATGAAGCCGTTTTGAAAGCTGCAATTTCCCAGGCCGATGTGATTATCCACACGGCAGATTCTGCCGATGACGCCTATGCTGCCGACAGTTTCATCAATGCACTGGAAGGAAGCGGCAAAACATTTATTTTCACTTCAGGTTCCGCCATTTTTGGAGGAAAAGAGAATGGAGAAAAAAGTGAATTTGTCTACACGGAGGACGTTCCTTTACAGCCAAGACTGGAAATGGCTTCAAGGGTACTGATCAACAATTATGTTCTTCAGGCGGCTAAAAAAGATATCAGAAGCATTGTTATTGTACCCACAATGGTTTACGGAGAAGGTCTGGGACTGAAAAAGGACAGCATTCAGCTTCCGGCTTTGATCAATTTTTCTAAAGAAAAAGGGTTTGGAACCTATTTTGGAAAAGGAGAAAACAGATGGTCCAATCTCCATATTGAGGACCTGGCAGATCTGTATGTACTCGCATTGGAAAAGGCAAAAGCAGGCTCTCTTTATTATGCAGAAAACGGATCTTCAACGATCAGAAATCTGGCAGAAAATATTAGCAGACAGTATCATTTACAACCTGCACAATCTGTGAGCATACAGGAAGCCGTGAATACTTTCGGTCCGGCAGGCGGATATTTCGGATTTGCCTCCAACAGCCTTTGTAATGCAGACAAGGCAAGAACAGAACTGGGCTGGAAACCCCAATATCAATCTATTGAAAAATTTATTTAGTTATGAAAATTTATCTTACAGCAGTTATAAAAGCAAAAGAAGAACATCAGGCGGAAGTACTGGAAATTCTTCAGAATATGGTAAAAGAAACCCGAAAAGAAGAAGCGTGTGAGCTTTACAGCCTTCACCAGGGTATTGAAGACAAAAACCAGTTTATTTTCTACGAAATCTGGAAAAGCGAAGAAGGTCTGGCAGAACATAACCAACAGCCTTACATCAAAGCTTTCGGAGCCATCATTGATGAAAAATTACAGGAACAGCCACAAATTTATCTCACTAATATTCTTTAATATGAAAAAATTAGCCGTCTTATTTTTAACCCTGTTCACTATAGGAATTATTCATGCACAACACCAAAAATCTAAACCTATGAAAAAGAAAATTTTATTTGTCGTGACCAGTCATGATAAAAAAGGAAACACCGGAGAAGATACCGGCTATTATCTGGGCGAAGTTTCCCATCCGTGGGAAGTGCTTCACAAAGCAGGATATGAAATTGATTTTGTAAGTCCGAAAGGCGGAACTCCTCCGGTAGACGGATTTGATTTAAAAGATCCCGTTAACAAAGAATTCTGGGAAAACAAGGAATACAAAAATAAAATCAACCATTCTTTGCAGCCTTCTCAGGTAAATCCAGCCAATTATAGCGCTATTTTCTACGCTGGAGGGCACGGCGCGATGTGGGATTTTGCAGATAATACGGAACTGGCAACTATTGCTTCAAAAATTTATGAGAACAATGGTATTGTAGCAGGTGTTTGTCACGGTCCGGCAGGTCTTGTCAATATTAAGCTCAGCAACGGGAAATACCTGGTAGACGGAAAAAAGATCAATGCTTTTACCAATGAAGAAGAAGCTGAAGTAAAACTTACTCATGTGGTTCCTTTCCTTTTGGAAGAAAAACTGAAAGAAAGAGGGGCTAAATTTGAAAAATCAGGGCTTTGGCAAAACCATGTGGTGACAGATCAGAGAGTGATCACAGGACAGAATCCGCAGTCTGCAAAAAGTGTGGGTGAAGCGATTTTAAAGGAACTTAGCAAATAATTTTTTTAAACCACAAAAGACACAAAAGTTTTTAGCACTTAAATGAGTTAAAGTTAAAAGATTTACGAAGAAGATGTTCACATAAGTCCTTAAAAAATCAGAGATTTTACATTAAATAATGCATAAACATCTGTGAAAATCTGTGTCATCTGTGGTTAATAAAAAAACAACCACAAAAGACACAAAGTTTTTGACACTTAAGTGATTTGAAGTTTAATACTTTATGAATAAGAAGTTCATATAAGTTCTTTAAAAATCAGAGATTTTTATATTGAATGATATACCTCTGTGAAAATATTCTTTTTTAAGTTGGATAAACGCAAAGACGCAATTTTTTTATTTAGGATACGTTTTTAAGGCGCAAGAAAATCAAAGATTTTCAGCTATTTACTTAGTATACAATAAACCTGTTCAATTTTATCGCAGATAAAATCATTGCGCCTTAAAGCATTCGAATTAGAAAAAACTTGCGTCTTTGCGATACCCAACAAAATACATAAGCCTCTGTGAAAACCTGTACAATCTGTGGTTAGTAAAAAAACAATCACTTTTTGAGATTGCTTCGTCGCTCTGCTCCTCGCAATGACAGGAGGAAATTTTATCGCAGATAAAATCATTGCGCCTTAAAGCATTCGAATTAGAAAAAACTTGCGTCTTTGCGATACCCAACAAAATACTTTGTGGTTTAACATTTAAATAAAAATTCAAAACAAAAAAATGGAATACAGAAAATTAGGAAATACGGAACTGGAACTGTCTGCAATTACTCACGGTGCATTCGCTATCGGAGGAAATATGTGGGGCGGCAATGAAAAACAGGATTCCATCAATTCAATTCATGCCTCTCTGGATCACGGCGTAACTTCTATTGACACCGCGCCATTCTACGGTTTCGGGCTTAGTGAAGAGATGATCGGGGAAGCCATTAAAGGAAAAGACCGTTCAAAGATTCAGTTACTGACCAAATTTGGTCTGGTATGGGACGGCAGCAACAACGGAAAAGGTGAATTTTTCTTTGATGCTGATGATGAAGGTAAAACACTTCCGGTTTACAAATATGCCTCAAAAGCCAATGTCATCAAAGAAGTGGAAGAAAGCTTAAAAAGACTGGGAACAGATTATATTGACCTTTTACAGCTTCACTGGCCGGACAGTACAACGGCCATCTGTGAAACCATGGAAGCCATGGAACTCTTGATCCAGCAGGGAAAAGTTCTTGCCGCGGGAGTCAGCAATTATACGGTTCCGCAAATGCAGGAAGGTAACAGAACACTGCATTTAGCAAGCAACCAGGTTTCCTACAGCATGCTGAACAGAGCCATTGAAAGTGATCTTGTTCCCTATTCTCTGGAAAACAATTCGGGAATTATCGTTTACAGTCCTATGGAAAGAGGTCTTCTGACCGGAAAATACTTCAAAGAAGATAAATTGAAAGATAACGACCACAGAAACGGTTATTTTTCACAGTTTGATTTAAATAAAGTAAAAATTTTCTTAGAAAAAATCGAGCCTATTGCCAGAGAAAAAGGAGCTTCCCTTTCACAGCTGGTATTGCGCTGGACTACATTACAGCCGGCCATTACAGTGGTTTTGGCAGGAGCCAGAAATGCTCAGCAGGCTATTGAAAATGCTCAGGCGATGTCCATTGACCTTTCTAAGGACGAATTGAATTTCATCAATTCTGCGCTTAGCGAAATCTAATTTCATACAATCAGTAAACTGTTTCTGATAAATTTGTTTACTGATTTTTCTCTTTTAACCCATACATGATAAAAAATGAAAAAGAATCTGATCAAAATGTTCGGGTTGGTTACTCTATTGACTATCAACAGCGTTGTTTTAAAAGCGCAAAATTTAAGTATCAACCCAAACGATACCTCATGGTATCCTTCTGTTTATGGTGCTCACGATGAAATAGGAGCCGCCAATCTGTTGACCCCCGAAGTGGTAAAACAGGCCATAGAATTAGTAAAACAGGGGAAAACACTTCCTTTAGCCGTGCCTATTGATAAAAATCTTCCGGCATTCAGACACAGAAGCTTTAATTTATACAACATCCAGCCCGGTCAACAGGCAGGAAAAAGCATTGGACCGAATAAATTCACCTTTAATGATGAGCTTGTCAATGCGTGGACCGGAGTAGGAACCCAATTGAACAGTATCGGCCACATCGGGATTGATAATACGTACTACAACGGAAATAAAGCCGCTGATTTTGTAACGGTAGAAGGCGTAAAGAAACTAGGAATTGAAAAAGTGCCTCCTTTCGTGACCCGCGGAATTGTTTTAGATATGACCGCTCATTACGGAAAAGCAGTCGTTCCGGGCGGTACGGAATTTACTACTGAAGATATTAAAGCCGTTTTAAAGAAACAGGGAATTACCCTCAGAAAAGGAGATATTGTCCTCTTCAACACAGGCTGGCTGGAACTGATTGGAAAAGAAAATCAGAAATTCTTAGAAACAGAACCTGGAATTGGTATGGAAGCAGCACAATGGCTTGCCTCACAGGGTATTGTTGCTTTCGGAGGAGACACATGGGCTTCAGAAGTTTATCCTAACCCGAAATCCAAAGAAGAATTTCCTGTCAATCAGTTTATGCTGGCCAAAAAGGGAATTTATAATCTTGAGCTGATAGACAGCCGGCCATTGGTAAAAGACAAGATCTGGGAATTTTTATTTGTTCTGGGGCAGCCTTTGTATACAGGCTCTACGCAGGTGAATATCAATCCGGTTGCGGTCTACTAAATATTCTGCGGGATTCAGCTAAAAGAAAAAGAGCCTTCAAAACTGAAAGGCTCTTTTTGTTAATAATTTTCTAAACAAAAAAATTATCTTGGAACTTCTAAATGTGTACTTACAGCAATTCTGTTCCATGCATTGATGGTTACAATAGCCATGATGATCTGAGCAATAGCTGCTTCATCAAAATACTGTTTTGCTTTCTGGAACGTTTCTTCTGTAAGTCCTTTATCGCTGATCAGGGTAATTTCTTCTGTCATCGCCAAAAGAACCTGCTCTTCTTCCGTGAAAAAGTCTTTCGCTTCTCTCCAGCCGTTAAGAATAAAAATTCTCTGCGTTGTTTCCCCGTATTTAAGGGCATCTTTGGTGTGCATATCCAGACAGAAAGCACATCTGTTGATCTGGGAAGCTCTGATCTTGATTAATTCCTTTTGAATGTGGTTTAAAGAAATGGTCTGAAGGTATCCTTCCAGTCCTAGCATCGCTTTGTAAGCTGCTGAATCTACGTTGGCAATATTTAATCTTGCGCTCATAATATTATTTATTTATTGGTTGAATGATCTATACTGAAAAAATATGTTGGCTGAACGGCCAGTAAAAATGCGGCAGCACTTCCTACCCATACGGAATAATCAAGTGGCGCTTTTGGTCCCAAAGCCATCGTCATCGACAAAGCAAAAACAAGCAGAAGAAAACCCGCCCCATAAGCTCCAACTCTGGTTTTCCAGCCGAAAAGCAGCATTAAAGGAAAAAGAATTTCAAAAAAAGTGGCTGCATAGGCTGAAGTAACACTTAAAGACTCCGGAAGAAAAAAGGTCAGCTTTTTCGTATACGCTTCAAAATTTGCCCAGTTTCCCCAGGCAGCATCCGCACCCCAGAAACCGAACCGGTCCGCCACCGCAGAAAGCATGGTCACAGCAATGGAAAGTCTTAAAAATAACTGTGGGAACTTAATATTTTTGTCTGTCATGATATTGGCTTTTAATAACATGACAAATCTCCGACTTATAATCGGTAAAAATCTTAAACTGGTTTAAGAACGTAATTTCGCCCTGATTTCACTCAGATATTCCGGAGTAAGATTTAAAAAAGAAGCAATTAAATATTGAGGAATCCTCTGAATAAACCAAGGATACAAAGTACTGAAATGAACATACAGCTCTTCCCTGGACATCTCATATAAATAACGGATCCTCCTCTCCGAAGCGGCATAAGCCCTCTGGTAAATCATCCTGAAATACCGTTCCATAATAGGATGCTTCTGCAAAAGAAGTTCCTGCTGCTGAAGATCAATCACAAGAATGGAAGAGCGTTCCACCGCCTGGATAGAAAATCCGGACTGAATTTGTCTTTCATACGCGAAAGTATCCGTCATCCACCAGTTTTCTATGGCAAATTCAGTAGTCTGCTCCGCTCCTTTCTCATTGACAAAAAACTTTCTCAAACAGCCCGTCATCACAAAATACATCGATCTGCAGATCTCACCGTGAAGCATCAGATCCTGCTTTTTCTTCACTTCCATCTCCCTGAAAAAAGAAAATATAGACACATATTCTTCATCCGTGACCGTAATAAATTTATTTAAATGTTGTTTGAAAGTATCCATCTTTGCAATTGAGTAATCAAACTTAACTTTATTTTTTTAGTTTTACAATTACAAAATAATAAATCATGGAACTCGTTGCTAAAATTCTCATCGCCATCGTGGCACTGGAACATATTTATATCCTTTGGATGGAAATGTTCGCCTGGGAAACCAAAGGAAAGGAAGTGTTTAAAGCGGCATTACCCGCAGATATGTTTAAGCCTACCAAAGGTTTGGCTGCCAATCAGGGACTTTACAACGGATTTCTTGCGGCAGGACTGATCTGGTCGTTCTTCATTGATGATCCGAAGTGGCAGACCAATGTTGCATTATTTTTTCTGAGCTGTGTGGCAATAGCGGGAATTTATGGAGCTGTTTCTGCTACGAAAAGGATATTTTTTGTTCAGGCATTACCGGCGATACTGGCGATAATTGCTGTTCTTTTGAAATAATTCTGAAAAGCTATTGAATTATTTTTTGGCTTGTATTTTAAAAAATTTGTTGGTCATCGCAAAGACACAAAATTTTTCCTGATTCAAATTTTTTAGGACGCAAGGATTTTATCTCCGATAAAATTTCATCCTGTCATTGCGAGGAGCAAAGCGACGAAGCAATCTAAAAAACGGCTCTTTGCTAAATAAATTTGAGATTGCTTCACCTAAAGGTTCACAATGACAGAGATAAAAAGACAGAAATAAAAAAATTAGCTGAAAATCTTTGATTTTCTTGCGCCTTAAAAACGCATCCTAAATAAAACCCCTTGCGCCTTTGTGTTGACCAACAAGCTTATAAAGTTTTATATTCCCACAAATCGCGCAGATGACACAGATCTTAGAAGAATAGTCGTAGACCCCAAATCTTTAAATTTTTAAATTCTTCAATTTTTAAATTAAATCAATCACCCCATCGACTCTTTAATCTTCTCCCGATGAATAATTCCCCAATTCACTAAAGTCTCCGTCACCGGGAAAACTGATTTTCCGTATTCCGTAACCGCATAAGCTACAGTGATTGGTTTTGTGTCCTGAATGGTTCTTGTGATGAGAAGGTTTATTTCCAGTTCTTTCAATTCCTTGCTCAGCATCTTTGCCGAAATTCCGGTAATACCGCGCTGCAGCTTTTTAAAATGGATCTGCTGATCGGTTCTGTTGGTCAGATACCGGATAATCATCAGCTTCCATTTTCCGCCTAAAACATCCAGACTGTCGCGCATTGCATAGAGCTCTTCCGTGCAGCTGGCCTCCCTTTCTATTCCGTTTTCAATGATTTTTGCCATAATGGTTTCATTAAGGTAACTAGTTACCAATAGTTAACTGGTAGCAAATATAAACTATTCTGTTTTTACATTTGTCTATCAAATTACTCTTATGAAAGCCATTATATTAAATGAAAATTTCCAGCTCAGAGAGGCGGAGATAGAAACACCTAAACCGAAAAGTCATGAAGTTTTAATCCGGATCAAAGCCAGTGGATTCAACCCTATCGATTATCAGATGATTGAGAACGAGCTGGAACGGAAACTGCTTAAATCACCTGTTCTAGGCCGGGAAATGTCGGGAATTGTGGTTGAAAAAGGAGCAGATGTTCATCAGTTCAATATCGGAGACGAAGTATTCTGCGGAAGCGGGTCTATGGGAAGCAACGGTTCCTATGCCGAATATATTGCTGTTCCTGAGGCTATTGTTGCATTAAAACCTAAAAGTATTTCTTTTGAACAGGCGGCTGCTATTCCTTCTGCGGGACTTACAGGGCTACAGACCGTCAACCGTTTAAAGCTAAACGAAAATGATACTGTCTTAGTGACTGGAGCAACAGGCGGAGTCGGTTCTTTTGTGATTAAATTTTTAATCGCGAATCAATTCCAAAACATTACAACGACGGTCGGAAGTGAAGAAAACAGACAGATTCTCCTTGGATTGGGCCTTAAAAATCATCAGATCATCAATTATAAAGACGAAAACCTTGCAGACCATCTTTTAAATGCCAACAATGGTCAGCTTTTTGATTTCGGAGTTGATCTCGTCGGAAATTATATGTCGGAAATCACGGCAGGGGTTTTGAAAATCAATGGGACTTATGTGGATGTAACCGCGTTAATTTCAAAAGATGCCCACGAAACCCTTTTCAATAAAGGAACAGTGATCATGAATATTTCCAATTACTCCTACAGCATGAACAAAGACTATCAATATTACAAAGGAAACTTAGAGAAAATTTCAACATTTATTGAAAACGGAAAAATCAGCCCCCCTAATTATAAAACCGTAGGAGATCTTTCTCTGGATACCGTTTTAAAAGCCCATTCTATTCTTAAAGACAACCAGACCCAAGGTCATAAATTAATCATGAAACATGAATAAAATCCCCAGACGTATCGTCACAGGAATTAAAGACGGAAAATCTATTATTATTGAGGACCGGCAATCGGAAAATGTTGTAGAACATTTTCCCGGATTAATTATTTCAGATATCTGGAATACACAGGAAATGCCTGCAGCATTAGATCATGAAACCCGAATTCCCAACACAGGATTTCCACAGACTCCGAAAAACGGAACGTATTTCCGCTATGTGGTTATTCCACCGGACAAAGATCTCGGCGTGGAATTCAAAACCGGGGAACCTCACCCTATGATGCATCAAACCCCAACCTTAGACTATATTATTATTCTTTCCGGTGAACTTTATTTAATCATGGAAGAAGGGGAAACACTCCTCAAACCTGGAGATATTGTTATTCAGAGAGGAACCAATCATGCATGGAGCAACCGGTCGGATGAGCCGTGTATTCAGCTCGCCGTTTTGATTGATGCGGAACATTAGATTTAAAGATTGAAGTATTGAAAGATTTAAGCATTTAAAGGATTTAAAGATTTGGGGTCTACGACTATTCTTCTAAGAAAAGGCCTGTGTTATCTGTGCGATTTGTGGGAATAAAAAACTTTAAAAGCTTGTTGGTAAACGCAAAGACGCAAGTGTTTTTATTTAGGACGTGTTTTTAAGACGCAAGAAAATCACAGATTTTCAGCTATTTTTTTGTCGTTGTCATTGCGAACCTTTAGGTGAAGCAATCTCAAATTTATTTAGCAAAAAGAATCATTTTTTTAGATTGCGTCGTCGCTTTGCTCCTCGCAATGACAGCGGTATTCAATTTTATCTCTGATAAAATCCTTGCGCCTTAAAGCATCCGAATTGGAAAAAATCTTGCGTCCTTGCGTTGACCAACAGACTTCTGAGATTACTTTGTCACTTTCCTCGCACTGCCAGCAGTATTCAATTTTATCTCCGATAAAATCCTTGCGCCTTAAAGCATCCGAATTGGAAAAAAATCTTGCGTCCTTGCGTTGACCAACAGACTTCTGAGATTGCTTCGTCGCTTTGCTCCTCGCAATGACGGTGTAAAAATATTTCGTCCTTACATTCGCCAACAAAAAACTACAAAGCAGAAATTTCCAGAAGTTTCTGCTTCATGATTTCAGGTTTCATCATCCCTTCATGATAATACACCAGCTTCTGATCCTTATCCAGAACGATCCACAAAGGATAAACAGGCTGATCTTTATTTTTTGACAAAGCCAGAGCCAGTTCATGAATCCCGGAATTTCCATTCGGCAGATATCCGAATTCCCTTCCCTGAAATTTTATCTTTTCCTTCGTCTTCTCCGCTTCAAAATTGACCATATAAAAATGCTCATTGATCAGATCAATCGCTTCTTTGTCTTTATTCAAAGTATATTTCTCCATTTTACAAACTGAGCACCAGTCCGTGTACATATGGATGATAACAGGTTTCGGATCTTTCTTCATTGAAGTTTCAAGATCGGAAAAAGTGCCTGTCTTCATCTGAGACAGATAAAAACAGGGCACTAACATTAAAAATAAAATAAAAGTTTTCATTTCAAAGTATATTTTACCCCCAGAAAACCTCTGATCTTCTGCATTGGCGCATAGCCATAAGCGGTATCAAAAGTATAATGGTTCGGGTTATTGATCGGGTCGTCCGCATATTTATCAAACGGATCAAACGGTCTCATTAAAGGATCTTTTGGTGTAAAATTGAAGAGGTTTTTAATTCCACAATACACCTCAAAACCGGATTTGAAACTTTTTGAAACCTGAATATTAGCCAGAGAATAAAATGGTGAATACTCAGGGCGGTAGTCATTCGGAAGTACAGGAAGTCTCATTGGTCCGTAGAACTGTCCTGTAAAATCTATGGTCAGATTACTTGGGAATTTATACGAAAGATTGTAGGTTCCACTCCACTTCGGGGCATGCAGCTGCTGTGATTTTTCGGTCTCACCATCAAATTTCTGGTATACGTCCAGATAAGTCACGCCCAGATTGATACTCAGAGGAAAACTGAAATTATAATCTACATTCAGGGAAGCACCTCTTGAAATTCCGTATCCATGGAGGTTGTCATAAATAATTTTATCCGGGTCGGTATCAAAATCCCCTACGATTTTATTGCTGAAATAAGTGTAAAAGGCTGAAGCATCCAATTGCAGCATACGGGTTCCCACCGGAATTTTCCAGATGTAATTTAAATTTCCGTTGATGGATTTTTCAGGTTTCAAATCAGATTTAATTAAAACTTCACGTGAACCGGTCAGTGCCGCATGATCTTCCGTAAACAGATTCACCACTCTGAAACCTGTTCCGAAATTGAACCTCAAAGTATGGTAAGGATTCGGGGAAAATTTCCAGGCGAATCGTGGGGAATGAACTTCGTGATGAATCTTATCATAATCAAACCTATATCCTAACAATAGTGTATTTTTTTCGTTAATTTCCCACTGATCCTGAACAAAAGCTCCCCAGATCGGAGATTTCATTGGTGCGTTGGTGATTCCGTCTGAAGACATCGTTCCGGGTGTGTTGTCATCATAGAATGTTCTTTTGAACGTAATTCCTCCCGTCAGATCATGCTGTCCCAGTTTTTTACTCCAATATGTTTGGGCAAAAGCCACTTTCTGCAATGCATCATAAGGATTGCTGCCGTAAAAAGAATCCTGGTCATGGTAATTATAGGAAAACTGGGTAACGATATATTCTTTTAAGGGCCACTGATACAGTCCGAAAACCTCTGCCCTGTTGGTATAAATGCTTTCACCATATACGTCGCTGCTTCCACGGTGAGATTTGTCCCACTGCATTTCGCCGCCGAAACGGTCTTCATACAAATATCTCAAGGCAAAACTTGCCTGGCGGTTTTCTTTCCGTTGAAAATTCCATTTATTGAAAACGGAAACCCTGCTCTGCAACGCTGAATCTGTAAAATTGTCTTTATTCTGATCTATTTTTTCTTTAAAACTGAAATAATTTAAGCTTAATAATGCTGCTGCATTCTTTCCGACCTTAAATTTCGTGGAAAGATCAACATTATTTTCACTCCAAGTGCTGGTCATCACGTCTACGCTCAATTTTGGAGCTGTCAGGGCATTTTTGGTAATAATATTGATCACACCACCCATTGCTTCGGAGCCGTAGATGGAAGAGGCCGGGCCTTTTACCACTTCAATTCTGTCAACAAGGCTGTTTGGAATTCCGCTTAAACCATAGACGGTAGACAGGGAGCTTACAATAGGCATCCCATCGATCAGGATCATCGTATAAGGTCCTTCCAGCCCGTTGATATGGATGTCTCCGGTGTTGCATACGGAACAGTTAAGCTGAGGTTTTACCCCGTTCACCATCGCAATGGCTTCAAAAATACTCGGAGTGGGATTTTTCTGAAAAAACTTCTGGCTGTATACCTCTACGGCCACCGGACTTTTTGATCTGCTGAAAGGCTTTATGGTTCCGGTAAGAACCACATCATCAATATTACTTGTTTTAATTTTCGCCTTCGGAATTAACGTAGAATCTCCCTTTATGACTGGCTGTAAACCCAGGCTGTCCGTTTCCTGGGAAAAGCAGTAGGAAGATAAAAAAATAATAGAAAATAGTATTCGCTTCATGAAATCATAATTGTTAGACAAATCTAACAATTATTTTTGAATTACAAAACATCATGATAAATGTTGTTGAAATCAATTCGCGAAAAATGATTAAATTTGAGAAACTACATATAAAAGTAAAATGAGATATCATCAAGCGGGAAATATCCCACCAAAAAGACATACGATTTTCAAGTCACCGGAAGATAAATTTTACTATGAACAGCTTTTCGGAACGGAAGGCTTTCACGGAATTTCCTCACTGCTCTATCATACACACCGCCCAACCCAGATCAAATCCATCGGTCCGGCAAAAGATGTAACGCCCAAAATTGCTGTGGAGAAAAATGTGGCTCCAAGAATGTTTAAAGGTATGAATGTAACGCCTGAAGACGATTTCATGGACAGCAGAAAGATCCTTCTGATGAACAACGACCTGAAAATGGGACTGGCAAAACCAAGAAAGTCGATGGATTATTTCTACAAAAATGCTGAATGTGATGAACTTTTATACGTTCACAACGGAACAGGAATTCTGAAAACTTTTGTAGGCGACCTGGAATTTGTAACGGGTGACTATCTTATTATTCCGAGAGGAACTATTTATCAGGTGGAGCTGAAATCAGAGGACACCGTATTTTTTGTGCTTGAAAGCCACTCTCCTATTTACACGCCGAAGCGTTACA
Source organism: Chryseobacterium endalhagicum (assembly GCF_016745235.1). Lineage (GTDB taxonomy): Bacteria > Bacteroidota > Bacteroidia > Flavobacteriales > Weeksellaceae > Chryseobacterium > Chryseobacterium endalhagicum. The sequence goes on from NZ_JAELVM010000003.1 coordinate 1,006,823, forward strand.
GAAATGAATTCGGGCAGCTTCTGGAACATTCTCCGTTCTGCGAAAGAGACATGATTGCTCCGGTTTTTAAAGAGCCGAAAGATGAAAAAGGAGAATTCTTAATTAAAGTAAAAAAAGAAAACCAGATCACAGATTTCATCTACGCCACCCATCCGTTTGATGTTGTGGGCTGGGATGGATATTTTTATCCATATAAATTCAATATCAAGAACTTTGAACCTATTACAGGAAGAATTCACCAACCGCCTCCGGTACACCAGAATTTTGAAGGCCATAATTTCGTAGTCTGCTCATTCTGCGCCAGAATGTATGACTACCACCCAATGGCGATTCCGGCTCCTTACAACCACTCCAACATCGATTCTGATGAGGTTCTGTTCTACACGGAAGGCGACTTTATGAGCCGTAACCACATCGATTTAATGGACTTTACCCTGCATCCGGGAGGAATCGTACACGGACCTCACCCTGGCGCTATGGAAAGAAGTATCGGTAAGAAATTCACTGAAGAATATGCGGTGATGGTAGATCCTTTCCGTCCTTTGAAAATTACGGAGGAGGCTTTAAAAGTAGAAGATCCTTCTTACAAAACTTCATGGCTGGAAGAATCAGACAAAACCATGGAAGACCGTTCTCAAGAATAAAAAATCATTCATAAAAAATTTCATTATGTACAATTATATTAGTGCAGAAGAAGCGATATATACCATAAAAAGCGGAAACCGCGTATTTTTCCACGGAAGTGCGTGTACCCCGAATTATTTAATAGACGAGCTGGCAAGACAGTCTCACCGCCTGGAAAATGTGGAAATGGTTTCCATTACGCAGCAGGGAAACGTAGAAATTGCAAAACCGGAATATAAGGACAGTTTCTTTGTTAATTCACTGTTCGTATCCACTCCGGTGCGGGATGCGGTGAATTCTGACCGCGGAGATTTTGTTCCTGTTTTCCTGAGTGAAATTCCAATTTTATTCAGAAAAAACATCCTGCCTTTGGATGTAGCTTTAGTAACGGTTTCTCCACCGGACAGACATGGCTTCTGTACTTTGGGAACTTCCGTAGATGTGGCCAGAGCAGCTGTTGATACGGCTAAAATCATTGTTGCCATCGTGAATCCCTTAATGCCGAGAACCCACGGAGACGGGATGATTCACATCAGCAGAATCCACAAGCTGGTATGGCATGAAGAAGAACTTCCGACAGTAGATTACGGTTCGAAAGTAGGCCCTGAGGAAATGCTTGTCGGAAAAAATGTAGCAGAACTTATTGAAGATAAATCCACCCTGCAGATGGGTATCGGAACAATTCCTGATGCCGTCCTGAAATGTCTGAACAACCATAAAGACCTCGGTGTTCATACAGAAATGTTGAGCGATGGTGTTATAGACCTGATCCAGAATGATGTCATCAATAATAAATATAAAGGTTATAATGACAATAAGACCATTACAAGCTTCTGTTTCGGAACGAGAAAGCTCTACGACTATGTGGACGACAATACTGTTTTTGCCTTCAAAGATGTAAGCGACGTGAATTTCCCGATCAATATCATGAGAAACAAAAAGATGGTAGCCATTAATTCTGCCATTGAAATTGACCTTACGGGACAGGTTTGTGCAGATTCCATCGGAACGCTTCAGTACAGCGGAATCGGCGGCCAGATGGACTTTATGAGAGGAGCCGCTTTAAGTGAAGACGGAAAACCGATCATTGCCATTACCTCAAGAACCAAAAAAGGAATCTCAAGGATTGTTCCTTTTCTTAAACAGGGTGCCGGAGTTGTGACAACAAGAGGACATATCCATTATGTAGTGACAGAATATGGCACAGCTTATCTTTACGGCAAGAATCTCCGCCAAAGAGCACAGGAACTGATCAGCATCGCACATCCTGATGACAGAGAGATGCTGGAAAGAGCTGCTTATGAACGGTTTAAATAATAAAAAAAATGTTTTACAGTTTATATACAATATCTGCTTAAAGTGAGCTATATTTATATGAATCAAAAACAAAATGAAACTTAATAAAACTTTAACATTTTGGCAGTGTTTTTGATAAAACCATTCAAAACCAAGGAAATTGAAAACGATATATAATTCGATACGGGAAGAAGTTGAAAAACATTCCAAGGTAAGGAATTCTGTTTTGGGGAATGTGAGTGAATGGAAGAGAAGCCATTATATTATTCTTTCCGAAATTATAAAAGATGAATTATCTGAAGCCGAAGAACTAAAAGGCGGAAAAAAATTTGAAATAGGAAATACGATATCACACGTTACTTTACAGCGTTTTTTTGAAAATGACTATCAGGACAAGACCCATAATGATCTCAGGTTCCTGAAAACACTGGATAAGATCTGTATTTTCCTCGGTTACAAAGACTTAAATGATTATATACAGTCGTTAAAATTAAACAACCATGTACAGGAACCGTCAGGAAGTCTGGAATTTCTTACAAAAATGGTGTATGATTATTGTGCTACCACTTTCGAATTTTATAAGAATTTTCCCAGTCATCAACCTGAAATTTTTAAAGAACTGGTTTTTGACGGGTCTCCGTTTTTAGAAAGAACTTCACAGTTCAGCAAAGAATTATGTGAAAGAGATTTTCAGCTGGTCACCAAAAACAACCGTTCAAATTACGAAGTTTTTGATATCCATCTTGTTACGGATGAGCCGGATAAGAAAATCCTGGAAACCCAGGAATTCTGGAATCTTCTGTTTAAAGTAGGTGAAACCGGTGAGGAACACTTTGTCAATCAACTGAATACGCAAATCTATTTTATCCGGAAAATAGACAACATCTGGAAGATCTGGGATAATTATAACCCTGATGCCGGAAGACTGAACAGGAAATTTGAAATAGAAAAATAAAGAAAGCCGTAGAAATTCTACGGCTTTCCTGTTTCGAAAATATTCTTTTTTTCACTTGTTCTTTGTGATAACAAATGTAGACATCCCTTTTTATTATAAAGAAACTTAAATATACTTAAATGAACACTTCTTTAACTTTATGTTAAGTATATTCAAGGAAACCTCTTCAATGTTTTCGCCATTTATAAGATTTTCGTAATTTGCATACATTAAAATAAAAGTAAAAATAGAACTATGTCAACACTTACATTTGCCGAAAAAATTGCTCAAGCTGAGAATTTTTTACCGATCAACGGTACAGATTACATTGAGTTTTATGTAGGAAATGCTAAACAGGCTGCCCATTATTACAAAACCGCTTTCGGTTTTCAGTCTGTTGCATATGCGGGTCCTGAAACAGGAGTAAGAGACCGTGCTTCTTATGTTCTTCAACAAGGGAAAATAAGATTGGTATTAACAACCGGGCTTAAATCCGATTCACCAATCAGCGAACACGTAAAAAAACACGGTGATGGAGTGAAAATTTTGGCACTTTGGGTAGATGACGCTTACCAGGCTTTCGAAGAAACTACGAAAAGAGGCGGAAAACCTTATCTGGAGCCTGTTACTTTAACGGATGATAACGGTGAAGTAAGAATGTCCGGAATTTATACCTACGGAGAAACGATCCACATGTTTATCGAAAGAAAAAACTATAAAGGAGCGTTCATGCCTGGTTATGAAAAATGGGAAAGTGCTTACAATCCTGAAGACGCAGGTTTATTATACGTAGACCACTGTGTAGGAAACGTAGACTGGAACAGAATGATCCCTACCGTAGAATGGTATGAAAAAGTAATGGGATTTGTGAACATCCTTTCTTTTGACGATAAGCAGATCAACACGGAATATTCTGCATTGATGTCCAAAGTAATGTCCAACGGAAACGGATTTGCTAAATTCCCGATCAATGAGCCTGCAGAAGGTAAAAAGAAATCTCAGGTAGAAGAATATCTTGATTTCTACGAAGGAGAAGGAGTACAGCACATTGCTGTGGCTACAAAGGATATCATCCACACGGTAACTGAACTGAAGAAGCGTGGTGTAGAGTTCCTTTCCGCTCCACCAGAGGCTTATTATGATATGGTTCCGGAAAGAGTTGGCCATATTGATGAAGATATTAAAAAATTACAGGACTTAGGCATCCTTATTGATCATGATGAGGAAGGCTACTTACTTCAGATCTTTACAAAGCCTGTAGAAGACCGCCCTACTCTTTTCTTCGAAATCATTGAAAGACACGGTGCACAGAGTTTTGGTGCCGGAAATTTCAAAGCTTTATTCGAAGCATTGGAAAGAGAGCAAGAGAGAAGAGGAAATCTTTAATTTTACAATAAAATAATAAGTTTTGTCAGGATGAACAGTCTTGACAAAACTTTTTTATAAAACACATATTATGAGAAAATTTTTAATTGGGATCTTATTTTTCGGAACATTAGGGCTTAAAGCTCAATATGGTACGCTCAACGAGATTCTTAACCGCCTGGAAGAAAGAAAAGGAATCAATCAGAATCTTGAAAGTGTAAATATCGACAATAAGAAGTTTGTGTACATTAAAGATGAGGCAGACCATACAGAAAGAGATTTTATCATCATCAAAGGAAACGAAGCTACCTATGTAGAAGTTTTTGATGACAAAGCAACGGGAGAAAGCAGTTCAAATGTTTTTACAGGCGATATTGTCAGAAGAAAAAATATTCTTTCCCTGCGGGCAGACAAGCTTGAAAATAAAAAAGTTCCGATGCCTGTAACCAAAACTTTGCTGCTGACGAAGCAGGATAATATTCTGTATCTGATAGATGTCAATACAAAAGCCAGATGGATAGACGAAGCCTCTTATTCCAAAAAGAAATAAATTCCTCTCTGACAACAGACAAAAGGGATAGCAGATCATTATAGATTGGTTATCTTACACCTTAATTTAATTCCAAAAAAAATTATGAAATCATTTGTAGAATATACTTCGGATTCAGACTTTTCTATACATAATATTCCTTTCGGAGTAGCAGTTTTTAACAAAGAATATATCGGATGCTGTACAAGGATCGGAGATCAGGTAGTTGATCTTGCTACCCTGTATGACCTTGGTTATTTTGAAAATATCGAAGGATTGGGCGACAATGTGTTTGAAGCCTATACCATCAACGAATTTATTGAGCTGGGAAAACCTGCGACCAATGCGGTACGTACCAGAATTCAGGAGCTTCTTCAGGAAGGTTCCATATTGTCAAAAGACGAAAAAACCATCGAGGATGCATTCTATGATCTTGATAAAGTAAAAATGATGATGCCTGTACACATCCCGAATTATACGGATTTTTACAGCAGCATAGAACATGCAACCAACGTAGGAAAAATGTTTCGCGATCCGGAAAACGCATTGCTTCCCAACTGGAAACATCTTCCGGTAGGCTATCATGGAAGAGCGTCTTCAATTGTTGTTTCAGGAACAGAAATCAACCGTCCGAAAGGCCAGACAAAACCTGCTGATGTAGAAAAACCGATTTTCGGACCAAGCAAGCAGCTGGATTTTGAACTGGAAATGGCTTTCATCCTGAACAAAAACACAGAAATGGGCGAAAGTATCTCCACAAAAGATGCTGAAGATGCCATTTTCGGAATGGTGGTATTCAACGACTGGTCTGCGAGAGACATTCAGGCCTGGGAATATGTTCCGCTGGGACCTTTCCTTGCCAAAAACTTCGGTTCATCCATTTCTCCATGGGTCGTTACCCTTGAAGCCCTTGAACCATTCAGAACAGCTTCTCCAAAGCAGGATCCTGAAGTTTTAGATTATTTAAAGTTTGAAGGCGATAAAAATTACGATATCAATCTTGAAGTCTATTTACAACCTGAAAACGGTGAAGAAAACCTGATTTCAGAAAGTAATTATAAATTCATGTACTGGAATATGACGCAGCAATTAGCTCACCATACGGTAAACGGATGTAACGTGGAAGTTGGAGATCTGTACGCCAGCGGAACCATTTCCGGAAGCGATCCAAAGTCTTTCGGATCCATGCTGGAACTGACGTGGAGAGGACAAAATCCTTTACAGCTAAGCAACGGCCAGGAAAGAAAATTCATTGAAGACAATGATACGGTTACGATGAAAGCGTGGGCTGAAAAAGATGGTGTGAGAGTAGGTTTCGGTGAAGTTTCCGGTAAAATTATTCCGACAGTTTAATCTTTTAAACACTTTAGTTTAATCAAGTTACATGATAATGGAAAATTTAAGTTCACTTTAGTTTTTTGAAAATCTTCGATTTTCATTGATATTACTACGCTTATGATTACACAAAAATTAATCAACGAGCTTTCTTATAAAATTGTTGGAGCTTGTATAGAGGTCCACAAATTGGCAGGTCCTGGTTTGTATGAAGAAGTATATCATCAATGTTTAGAAAAAGAATTTCATCTGTTAGGTTTAAAATACCAAAGTGAACTTGAAATTCCATTTATCTATAAAGGAAAGCTTATAGATTGTAAGTTGAAATGTGATTTTTTCATTGAAGATTTAATTGTCCTGGAATTAAAATCTATTTCTGAAATTCATCCTCTTCATAAGGCTCAAACAATGAACTATATGAATCTTCTAAAAGCACCTCGTTCAATCTTGGTCAATTTTAACGTTAATAACCTCTATCATGAAGGTTGTGAGTTTTTTGCGGCTAAATCTTTTAGAGATCTGCCAAAAGTTTGAAAATCTACGATTTTCAAAAAGCTAAAGTGCTCTTATAAAACATAAGCAAAAAAACTAAAATTAACTTAAGTGTTAAATAAAAAAATAATGAAAACAGTTATCCCCTCCGAATTATCCCCCGTACAGCTTCAGACCATTATGCAGACCGCGGTATCACCACGTCCCATTGCTTTAGCGTCAACGGTAGATAAAAACGGAACCATCAATTTATCACCATTCAGTTTTTTTAATATGTTCAGTACCGTTCCGCCGATATTGATTTTTTCACCATCAAGGAGAGTACGCGACAATACCACAAAACATACCCTGGAAAATGTTCTGGAAGTTCCGGAAGTCGTGATTGGAACCGTGAATTTTCCTATCGTACAGCAGATTTCTTTAGCGTCTACAGAATATGAAACCGGAGTCAATGAATTCATTAAATCCGGCCTCACCATGAGAGATGCAGATCTTATTCAGCCTAAACTGATTGATGAATGCCCCGTGAACTTTGAATGCAAAGTTTTGGAAGTGAAATCACTCGGAGATCAGGGCGGCGCAGGAAATCTGGTGATCTGTGAGGTTCAGAAGATTCACATCAGGGAAGAATATCTGAATGAAGCAGGAAATTTAGATCAGCAAAAACTCGATATGATAGCCCGTCTGGGAAGCAACTGGTATTCCAGAAGCAATGAAAACAGCCTTTTCGAAGTTCCGAAACCTTTGGTAACGAAAGGAATCGGGTTTGATCTTCTGCCGGACTCCATCAAGTACAGCAAGGTATTTACAGGAAATGATCTGGGAATGCTTGCCAACGTAGAAATACTTCCTGCCGGAGATTTTCATGCGGACGAGAATGTTCATATCAACGTTCAGAAACTACTGCTGGAAAGTAAAATTGAAGAAGCCTGGACGCTTTTAACAATATAATTAATTCCACAAAAAACAAAACCAGCCTGCAATCAGGCTGGTTTTTTATTTATTTTTTTAGCTGTAAAATTTAAATGCTCTCACACTCCTTCGTCAAATCAACTTGTTGATTTCCTCTTTGCTCTACTAAAATAAACAGGTTTAATTTAAAAACTTTGCGTGAAAAAAAACTGCTCACTCTATTTATGTTGGAATTCGCAAAGACGCAATTTTATAAACAAATCCGAATGCTTTAAGGCGCAAAGATTTTATCTCCGATAAAATTGAATCCCGCCGTCATTGCGAGGAACGAAGTGACGAAGCAATCTCTTAAAATAATTCATCTGCAGTTTCAATCTCATGAGGTTGCTTCACCTGAAGGTTCGCAATGACAGCTTGTTGTAGTCCCATGAACATAAAGAATAGCTGAAAATCTTCGATTTTCTTGCGTCTTAAAACGTAATTCAGGTATAGCCTTGCGCTTTTGCGAATTCCAACAAATGCAAGGTTTATAGCCCACAGATCGCGCTGATGACACAGATGATTAAATTTTATTTAGACTTCAATGCATCTGTAACGGTAATTTTCCCTTTCTCAGCAAAATCTGTTACTTTTCCGTTTTTATCGATAGACACATTCAGGTTATCAGCCTTGGAATCATAGAAGATCGATGTTGAATATCCCGGGCAGTCATGCTGCTTACAGCCTGTTACTTTATAGATTCCGTTTTCAGAAACAATAGGAGATTCAACGTTGAAATTTTTAAGCATTTCATCATATTGCGCTCCGGTAAGTTTTTTAACACGGTCTGCAAAACTCTTATCTTCAAATAACTTAATATCATGCGGATATTTACCCGTATTTTTAGTGATAATATTATCCGCAGAAGCCGTTACAGCAGGTGTAGAAGTTGCTGAGTCTGTTTTAGGTGTTGTTACAGAATCTTTCGGCATGGTAGTCGCTGAAGAGTCGCCGGTGGCAGGGACATCAGCTTTTGCTTCTTTTTTACATGAGGTCACTGCGAATAATGAAAACGCGCATGCGCTTACGATCAATTTTTTCATAATAATTTAATGTGGTGGTTAATAATTAATCTGAGTTCCGGATAAAAAGGTAAGATTAAAAGGCCAGAAGATGGAAGCTGGGTGATGGAAGTTACTATTGTCAATAAGTATTTAACATTTCCTTTTAAATTGATTGAAGTCGTTTTAAAAAGATGAATAAAACACCCTTGTATTTCTATCTTTTGACTTCATTAACTTCCCTCTTAGAGCCTCTGACTTCTTTACGTCATAATAAAAATCTAGATTTCTTACGCCGAACTCAGTTATTTAGAACGTTAACATTCAATTTTTATTCCACTATTAAGCTTATTTCATATTCTTATTAATAAAATCTATACATTTTTCAGTGACAATTTTCAGGTTTTCCGGAAGGTCTTTTTCCGTCCACGGTTCCTTTGATCCGAAAGTATGATCTGCGTTTTCAACCAGGAACAATTCCGAATTCGGATTCAGGATATGAAGATGCTCGGCACTTTTTACATCAACGCTTTCATCGTGGGTTCCGTGAACAACGAGTACATATGCTTTGGCCATTTCTGTCGCCCTTTCCACATCAAAACGGTGGATATTCTTTTCAAAATCCTCATAAAACTGGTAATAGTGAGGCATTTCCTGTTTTGTACGACCGTTCAGGACATAATATACTCCGTCTTCTTTCCATTTTTCCAGGGCATTATCTTTCGGAAAACGCTCTAAGGTATCGACACTTGCCAGCGTAATAAGCCCATTGATCCTTTCATCTTCAAATGTTTTGATGATAGAAATTCCACCTCCTCTGCTGTGTCCGATCAGAATAATTTTCTGGTCATCCACATGAGGATCTTTTACAAAATGATCGATCACAACCCCCAGATCCGAAAGTTCTTTTGAATAGTTATTATTTCCGAAAGCCTCCAGATCACCAAAATTATGTGGATCTTCCACAGTAGTTCCGTTGTGAGATGAATTAAATTTAACAAAGAAAAAACCGGCCTCAGCCCATTTTTCAGCCATCAGATTCCATGCTCCCCAGTCTTTATATCCTTTGTAGCCATGAACAAAAATAACAAGCGGCAGTTTTTCATTCGTTTCAGGGTAAACAGCATCAGCCAGAAAATCCCTGGTTTCTGCATTTCCGAGTTTTATATTAAGGCTTTTTATCAATTTCATATCAAATTATTAATTAGTATTCCCAAACAGCGGACTTACCGCCGTATTCACTTTAACCGAAATATATAAAAAAATATTTATCTGAAAAAGTGATTCCTTTGTTCCGGAATTGACTGAATAATTATAAAATAACCTTATTTTTGCGGTATGCTGGATTTAAGAACGGTAACTGTCATGCGTTACATTCTTCCTTTAAGAGAGGGAGGATCTCTTCCTGCTTTGGCAGAAGCTGATGATGATTTTAAATATGTACTGAAATTCCGGGGCGCCGGACATGGGGTAAAAATGCTGATCTCCGAGCTCCTGGGCGGCAAGATCACGGAAGCGTTAGGACTGAGAATTCCTGAGCTGGTATTTGTGAATCTGGATGTAGATTTCGGGAGAACGGAAGCTGATGAAGAAATTCAGGACCTGCTGAAGTTTTCGGAAGGTCTGAACCTGGGACTTCACTATCTTTCGGGTTCTATCACTTATGATCCCGGCGTAAAGGTTGATCCGCTTCTTGCCTCAAAAATCGTATGGCTGGATGCCTTCATTACGAATATTGACCGTACTTTTAAAAACACCAATCTTTTGATGTGGCATAAGGAACTCTGGGTGATCGACAATGGAGCCTCTTTTTATTTCCACCATTCATGGCAGAATTTCGATACGGCTGCGAAAACCCCTTTCAAATATGTGAAGGACCACGTCCTGCTTCCAAAAGCTAAAATGCTGGATGAAGCGGATCAGTTTGCCCATGAAGTGCTGAATGATAATTTATTCAGAGAGATCGTCAATTTAATTCCTGAAGACTGGCTCCACTGGGAGGATGCCGATGAAAGTCCGGAAGAGATCCGCGAGATCTATTTCCAGTTCCTGAAAACAAGGTTACAAAATTCTCAAATCTTTATAAACGAAGCCAAAAATGCAAGAAGATAAAATATACGAATACGCGGTTATCCGCCTGGTCCCGAAAGTTGAAAGAGAGGAATTTTTCAATATCGGTCTTGTGATGTTTTCCAAAAAAGAGCAATTCATCCGCATGGAGTTTCACCTGTGTCCGGACAAATTCAAACTGATGCACAGTAAAATGGATTTTGAAGATGTCCTGCAAAATCTCGAAAGCTTCCAGAAAATTGCCAACGGCGACAAAGAAGGAGGCCCGGTTGCTCTGATGGAGATTCCGGAACGTTTCCGCTGGCTGACAGCTGTAAGGAGCTCTGCCATTCAGACCTCAAGACCTCATCCGGGAAAATCAAAAGATCTGGAAAAGACGTTTGGTAAACTTTTTGAGGAATTGGTCGTATAATTTTTTATTCATAAATCAATCCGCAGCGGCATTCCTGCGGATTGATCATAAACAGTATTTATTTCCAAAAATTCCAGACCTTCCCATCAAATACAGCAAAACTCTTGCTATTAACATCATAGCAGATTGTTCCGGGATAGGGACTTGGCATTTGTTCTACATTGGAAACATAAGGCAATATCAATGCTTTATCTTCGGCTTCAAAAATCAAAGCACCACCTGAAACTGAAGAGCTTGAGTTTCCTATGATTATATGATTAACTCCTGATGCTCTTGGTGCAGAACTGTTGTAGGTTACCATGGAAGTATCCCCGGTACCGCTAAGATTCAGTGGTCCGCTACCGGTTATTCCTTTTATGACACTTTGATGCATCAGTATAGTTCCCGGCGAAGGATTAAGGTTAACAGATGTACTCAAAATAGGAATAATAATTCCTTTATCCTGTCCTTCTGCAAAATCCAGAATTCCACTTCCTCTTACGGATTCTCTTTCCACTCCTATCTGTGCGTTTGCTGCGGCAGCAAAAAAGAGTAGAAAAAAAGTCATATTTCTTTTTAGATATTTATTATTCATATTTAGCAGATATATTATTCATTACATGATTTCTGAATACACTTCCAAGCCGTACCATTATATAAACTGAAACAGTTTTTTGATGTATCATAAATGAGCATCCCTTCAATAGGCTTAAGAATTTTTTCCGGTGTAGTTCTAGTGAGGACTATTCCTTCAAATCCGGATTCCACAGCAATAAAACCGTTGGGTATCTTACCGGGCCAGTTATTCTGGATTTTTTCATATCCGGATATTCCAATTTTCGTAAACTTTTCAGGGGTGGCTGTAGATGGCGACTTAACACATGAATTCGAGCATGTTCCTGTTATCGTAAAAGTACTCCCTGGAGATTCGCAGTTATTTAATGTATCTTTATATGAAACAATATAGGTTCCCGGATGGTTCACATGAGTGGGATCCAATATCTCAGCATTGGTAGTACCTGACCTCCAGATAATTTTCAAATTGTATGGATTTGGGTTTAGGGAAGTCACAAAATTATTAAGATTAACCATTCCATTGGCACAGGCAATAGAAGTTGAAGTGAGAACTGGTGCTGAATTGGGAGCATTACAGGTAAAAAGAATTTTCGTTTTATTATTATATTGGCCGGCAGTACTTCCAAAATTAATGGAAATGCCAATTCCATTATCTGTACTCGCATTTGGATCGATAGTATTTTTAAAAGTCAGATTATTGGATAGATCCCCATTTCCTCCGCTATAACTGGCAGAATAATATCCACTCCACTTTACTCCGGACACATATTGAAAGGCTTCATAAATCCCTTCCACATTAGGGTTATATACGCCTACTGTTAAATTGGGGGCTTTTCCGTAAACAAATCCCGGACCCCTGTCATTGCCGGATAAATAGGTATCCCAGCCGTGAGCCAGCTTTATTTCCTCTGTATTACCTGCCGGAATATCAACATGATAATCAACCATAATAAAACCATCAGGTTTCTTATAGGTATACGTAAGGGTAAGATAGTAATCCAGATTATTTTTGGTGGCTTTCAAACGGATAACATTTTGCTCAAATCCTTGTGCATCAGGACCTGTACTGCCTTGGCATGTACTAGATAAGATGCTTAGTCTCCCCCCGTCAGTATACCCAAATGAAGCCTCGGTTCCTCCCCCCGTATACTGTGTTTTTCCAATACCCAATACAATCCCGTGAAAACCAAATGAAGACGGTGTTGAATAAGGACTGGATGATCCTGAAGCAAGTACATTGTTCTGTCCGTAAATTTGTCCTTTATTATTTCTAAGGATCTGTAGATTACCTGCCCCACTCATAATGACACGCATACCGTCCGCAGTATTTGTTCCGCCAGTCCCATTGAGTAAAGTTCTCCCGGTACAGATTATAGAACAGTTGGTAGGAGGTGTAAAAATATAAACCTGATTAGTGGCCGGTCTATTGGCAATATCTGCAGTCTTAATATCAGAAGCTGTAGGAGATGCAGAGGAATTATTCAGCCATCTTTTTTTTGACGAATCATTATCATCATAAAGGCCGATGCTGGCAGAAATATTATTCCCTCCACTTGCACTTTCCTGCTTATAGATATATTGGATGACATTCGTTCCTTCATATAACTTGATTTGAAAAGAAAGAGAACCGGATGAGAAAAAACCTGACATTTTCCAGTTTTTCCATTCTATACTGAAAACCCTGCCTGGAGCCACACCTTCGGTCTTGTAACTTGCCGTACCTCCTGTTCCATCTAAATCATCCCAAAAAGGAGCTAAAAATTTACCGCTTGGTGCCGATGAATTATTATAATTACTGTCAAAGATACCAAGAGCTAAAAAAGATAAAAACCCATTTGAGCTTGCATATACGCTAGTATAATCCACACAGGCAAATTTAAAGGTAAACCCTAAAGGGATACTTCCACTTGTTTTATCATTTCCATTAATGCTTACCCCTGTTCCTCCTGATAGATAGCTAAAACTCTGTGAGTTCGTAGAAAGTGCATAGGCGCTGTAGTTTGTATTGGTTAATTGTGAATCCTGGCAATACAACCCGGGAGAAATTAAAATAAAGAGAGTAAAAAACAATAAAATACGGGGAAGTGAAGATCCCAAAAAAGATAGATTTTTCATAGATTCATTAATGTTTTTCAACAAAAATATATGTATCTCAAAAAATCACCAACATTAATGAGATGAAATAATATTTCATCAAAAAAAACGCAATAAATTTATTAATTATATAAAAAATATACATAAAGAAACAACATTGACACTTATTTTTTTTAAATTACATCAAAACAATTCAAAAAACTAATAAATATATTTACAGCTCCAGCTAAATATAAAGAGGCGTAACCTCCATAATAATCTGCTCATTCACAAGTTCAAAATAAAGGACAATATATACATACTCGAAATCGAAAATACTCAATTAACTAACAATCAAAACAAAAAATAAATAAAAGGTTCAAAAAAAATACAAATTTGCTAGATTGATATACATATCATCATTTTTTATATCTAAAATAATTAACTTGGCTTTTGTTTAAATTATTCTTAACAAAACATCCAATATTTTTAATTATTCATGCTTAAAAAACCGATGATATGGATTTTCTGAATAACACCAATGCACTCACCCTGATCTTCGTATCGATACTGATCTTCGCGATCGCTTATCGCTTTTATGGAATTTTTATTGCCAATAAAGTACTACGCCTCAATGATAACAATACCACTCCGGCCGTAGAATTTGCTGATGGTAAAGATTATGTAGCAACCAATAAAAATGTTCTGTTCGGGCATCATTTTGCGGCTATTGCTGCGGCGGGACCATTGGTTGGGCCTGTGCTTGCTGCCCAGTTCGGTTATCTTCCCGGCGCATTATGGATCCTGATCGGTTGTGTACTCGGGGGCGGTGTTCATGATATGGTGGTTCTTTTTGCTTCCGTACGACACAAGGGTCAAAGCCTTGCTACCATTGCTTCTAAAGAAATCGGGAAGACTACGGGAACAGTTGCCGGCTTCGCCATTCTATTTATATTAATCCTTACGCTGGCAGGTCTGTCGCTGGCCTGTATCAATGCGATGCATGAGGCTTCATGGTCTCTTTTCACAGTTGTGATTACCATGCCTATTGCAGTGATCATGGGTCTGATCATGAGGTACAGAAAAAACAGTGTGCTTTTCGCCAGTATTTTAGGAGGGATCCTTTTGGTGGCGGGAATTATTGGCGGCCACAGCTTAATGCAGAACGAAACGATGAATAACCTGTTTACCTGGGATATAAAAACGATTTCTATTGCTATTCCTTTGTATGGTTTTCTGGCTTCTGTGCTTCCGGTTTGGCTGCTTTTAGTACCGAGAGATTATCTTTCAACCTACTTAAAAATAGGAACCATCATTATGCTTGCTGTGGGTGTGATTGTAATTCATCCAACGATTCAGATGCCTGCCCTTACAGAGTTTGTGAACGGTGGCGGACCAGTTATCGGCGGACCTGTACTTCCTTTTATTTTTATTGTGATCGCTTGTGGAGCCATTTCAGGTTTCCATGCTGTGATTGCAACAGGAACAACACCTAAGATGCTTAACAAAGAAAAAGAGATCCTTTTTGTAGGGTACGGAGCAATGCTGGTAGAAGGTTTTGTGGCTTTAATGGCTCTGATTGCAGCCTGTACACTTATGCCTGGTGATTATTTTGCCATCAATACTCCGAAGGAATCCTATGATGCTTTTCTGGCAGCCCATCCTTCCCTTCACGGTGTAGACATCGATTATTATTCACAAAAAATAGGCATTGAGCTTCACGGAAGAACGGGTGGAGCAGTGTCCTTAGCCGTTGGAATGGCTCATATTTTCAATAAAATTCCTTACATGGACCAGCTTACCGCGTATTGGTATAATTTTGCCATCATGTTTGAAGCTGTATTTATCCTTACCGCCATTGATGCAGGCACAAGAGTCGGCCGTTTCTTTTTACAGGAAATGTTGGGTTCTGTGATTTCAAAATTCAATGATAAGAACTGGATTCCGGGAATTATTATCAGCAGTCTTTTATTTACTTTTGCCTGGGGCTACCTGGTATTTACGGGGAATGTAAGCAGTATCTGGCCGTTATTCGGGATCAGTAACCAGCTCCTGGCAGCCTGCGGATTGATTGTCTGTACCACGATGCTGATCCGGATGAACAGAGGGAAATATGCATTATGTTCGGCGGTTCCGGGAGTTTTTATGGCCGGAATTACGTTCTGGGCAGGCTATATCCAGGTCACTGCAATTTATCTTCCCAAAGAACAGTATCTACTGGCAGGTTTAGCCGTAACGGCTATGGTTCTGATGCTGATCGTATTCATTGGAGCTTTTATCAAATGGTATCAGCTTCTGAAAATCAAAACCACAGTGACGGATTATTACGGGGAACCTGTCAAAGAGCTGGTGGAAAGATAGAAAGTCATAAATCCTTTCTGAGTTTTTGCCTGCTCTGATAATTTTTATACATTTGTTTTGCTTTAGGGGTATTCTGAAAAAGAATTGAGAGAGTCCCTTTGAACCTGATACGGCTAACACCGACGTAGGGAAAAGCAAAATGACATTGTGAACAGTGTACTTTTTGTTTTGGATTTTTTCCTGAAGCTATTTTTATTTAAATGATAACAATGGAAAAAATTCTTTGGGAACAGGTACAGCTTGTCAGACAGCAGTCTCCACTGGTTCATAATATCACCAATTATGTGGTGATGAACAACACCGCCAATGCCCTTTTGGCTGCAGGAGCCTCTCCTATCATGGCGCATGCAAAATCTGAAATTCAGGAAATGATCGCTATTGCACATTCAGTGGTCATCAATATTGGTACGCTGGATGAATACTGGTCGGAATCTATGATCCTGGCTGCTAAAACTGCACATTCAACCGGGAAGCCATGGGTTTTAGATCCTGTGGGAGCCGGTGCGACTAGTTTTAGGGATGAAGTTTTACATCAATTATTACAACATCAGCCTACTGTTATCAGAGGAAATGCTTCTGAAATTATTGCATTAGCCAAAGCCAATACCACTGCAACGAAAGGAGTGGACAGCACTGCACAGAGTAATGAAGCTATAGATGCTGCTCGCAGTCTTGTTAACCAATATGACACCATTGTGTGCATCTCCGGCGAGACTGATATTATTCTGGATCCTAAACAGGAAATTTTCATTAAAAACGGACATCCGCTTATGACGAAAGTAACCGGTCTGGGATGTTCTGCCACAGCCTTAATCGGTGCATTCATCGGCGTTACAGAGGATAAAACAATAGCTGTCGCTGCTGCCATGACATTGATCGGGATTGCGGGTGAACTGGCTGCTGAGGAAAGCAAAGGTCCCGGAAGTCTTCAGGTGAACCTCATCGATAAGCTGTATACAATCACTGAGCAGGAATTTTCCACCCGTTTAAAAATAGAAAGGAAATGAGTTTAAATCCTTTTCCTTATCAGCTTTATCTGGTTATTTCTGAAGCTGACTGTGCTGGTAGAAATTTCCTGCAGGTGGCCGAACAGGCTATTCTCGGAGGAGTTGATGTGATTCAACTGAGAGAAAAGAACAGCAGTACAGATTCCTTTCTTACAAAAGCTCAACAGCTTATTGAATTGACAGATAAACATTCCGTTCCACTCATCATTAACGATAATATAGAGGTTGCAGAAAAGGTGAATGCAGCAGGCATTCATGTGGGCAATAGTGATGCTTCGCCGGTTTATTTAAGACAACAGCCTCTTCTCCATCATAAAATCATTGGCTATTCAATCGAATATCTTTCCCAGCTTGACAATGAACAGACAACCGTTTCCGATTATCTTGGAATCAGTCCCGTTTTCAGAACCGACACGAAAACAGATACGGTTACAGAATGGGGACTTGAAGGAATTAAAACCATCAGACAGCTTACAGAAAAGCCTTTAGTAGCCATTGGTCATATTCATTCAGGAAATGCAAAAGCGGTAATCAACGCAGGTGCAGACTGTCTTGCTGTTGTCTCTGCTATTTGTAGCGCTCCTGATCCTCAAAAAGCAGCCTATCAATTAAAAAACGAAATTTTAAAATGAAAAAATACACCTATCCATCGGTACTAACGATCGCCGGATTTGACGGAAGCGGCGGCGCAGGCATTCAGGCTGATATTAAAACAGCATCTGCACTGGGTTGTTTTTCGACATCTGTATTAACGGCTTTACCTGTACAAAACACGCAAGGGGTAAGGAAAATATATCCTGTTCCGGTAGAAGCGGTAGCCGATCAGATTGAAGCCATTCTGGATGATATTTTTCCGGATGCTATAAAAATCGGGATGGTTCATACTCCGCAACTGGTCGAAACCATTGTTTCAACGTTAGGGAAGTATAAAAAAATACCGCTTGTATTTGATCCTGTCATGGTTGCTACAAGTGGTCACCGCCTGATTGAAGAAGATACGATAGCAGCCATTACGGAGAAACTTTTCCCGATTGCTGATGTGATTACGCCTAATATGGACGAAGCGGCCATTTTAGCCAAAATGAAAGTCGAGACCCTTGAAGATTTGTATGATGCCGGAAAAGAAATAAAAAAGCTGGGCTGTAGAAGCATTCTTTTGAAAGGCGGACATCAGGAAACCTCAACGATCACGTCTTTATTTTATGATGAACATGAGAAATTCCATTCTTTCGAGACGGTGAAATTTAACACCAATAATACCCACGGCTCAGGCTGCACGCTTTCTTCTGCCATTGCGTCCTATCTGGCTCAGAGTAAAACTTTATACGATGCCGTTTCTTTGGGACAAGACTACGTTTATCAAGCCATAGAAAACGGAAAAGACGTACAAACAGGACATGGAAACGGTCCGCTTAATCACTTTTTTAACCCTCAAAAACTCATTAAAAATGAAATGGTCTGAACACACCTGGCAAGCTATAGAAGAACGTTATCAGTCTATTCTGGACATGCCGTTTATCAAAGAATTATCGGACGGAACCCTACCGCAGGAAAAGTTCCGGTTTTATATGGCTCAGGATTCTTTATATCTTGAACATTTCGGAAGAACGCTTTCTCTGATTGCAGCCAAAATTCAGGATCTTCAGGATGTCCTTGCGTTTATGCGATTTGCTGAAAATGCAATTGTGGTGGAAAATGCACTGCATGAATCCTACTTTGTTGATTTTGGCGTTACGGATAAAGGCATATTAGAGCCCGCCTGTCATCATTACATTCACTTCCTGAGAAGTACCGCAGCTTTAGAATCTGTAGAAGTTGCCGTGGCGGCCGTACTTCCGTGCTTCTGGATTTACAGGGAAGTCGGAGATTATATTTTCAGCACTCAAAACACCATCAACAATCCTTATCAAAAGTGGATTGAAACCTATGGAGGGGATGAATTTTCTGCTGCTGTAGATCAGGCTATTGCGATCTGTGACCGATTGGCAGAGAACAGTACGGAGGAAATAAGAGAAAAGATGACTGAAGCTTTTATCATGTCCACGAGAATGGAATTCCATTTCTGGGAGGGTGCGTACGAGCTGAAAACTTGGAAGTAGATGAATCTGAGTTCAATTGAATAAAAGGCAAATATCTGGTGGCTTCGAGGCCCTCAGCCACCAGATATCAAAAGCGGATTCAAAAATTTGAATCCGTTTTTTTGATATGGAATTTTTTTGTTTTTTTGTTGGTAAACGCAAAGGCGCAAGTTTTTTTAATATGAAACTGTTTTAAGGCGCAAGAAAATCATAGATTTTTAGCTATTTTTTACATCCTGTCATTGCGAACCGTTAAGGTGAAGCAATCTCATAAGAATTTGCAGAGAGTTATTTTAAGAGATTGCTTCGTCGCTCTGCTCCTCGCAATGACAGTGGTACTCAATTTTATCAGAGATAAAATCCTGGCGTCTTAAAACGTTTTTTTCAAGTAAAACTTGCGTCTTTGCGATGCTCCAACTTATAAATATTTTTTAAACAGACTTATGATTTAAAAATTAAAATTAAGTCTTGTGAAAACATATCTCCCGTTCTGCCCAAACTGAGATGTAGAACGCGAATAAACAAACTGATCATTATTGGTAGATGCGGTAAGGTTTTTATCCGGATAAATATCAAACAGATTATTAACCCCGATGGTCAGTCCTACATTTTTTGTAAACTGGTAAGCTAATGAAAGATCGGTAATGATCTTGTCCCCGATCTGCTGATGCTCGTTAAACCCTATAGTCCCGTCACCGTTGGCATCAATAATATCTGCACCTGTCACCTTTCCGAAATAGGTATTTCTAAGATATACACTTGCATTTTTCCATGAAAGCGTGTGGGATAAGCTTGCTTTTACCCTCGGAACCGCTTCTTCCAGATATACTCTTGATTTCTCTGAGAAATAGATTTTTTCAAGATTGGGAGACTGCAGCAATCCTGAGGAGTGGGTATCACCTACTTTTCTGGTCTCGCTGATATTGGCCGCAAAGCTGTTCTCCAGTTTTAAACCTGAAAATCTGGCATTATGGGAAATCACAAGGTCTATTCCTTTTGTTTCCGTGTCAATGGCATTAGTGAAAAACTGTGCGCCATTAACCCTTTCTTCATCAAAAGCTGCCTGGGCTTCAACCGGAACATCCGATCTTAAGAACTGGTCTGTAAGAATAATTCTGTTGTTGATTCTGGTAAAATATCCATCCGTCGTAAAGGTAAGGCCTGCAGAAGGAATTCTGTACGTAAATCCTACACTGGCAGATTTAGAGGTTTCCTGTTTCAGTTTTGGTATTTCCAGCAGTCCTGCAATTTTTGAATCATTACTGAAAGTTCCCACTTCCAGAAGCTGGCTGTTGGTAAATAAAGTAGAGGTTACGTTATAATAGATCTGATGAATGGAAGGGGCTCTGAACCCGGTAGAACCTGCCAGCCTTACATTAAAATCAGGAGTAACTTTAATTCTTGAGGCCAGCTTATAATTAAAAGTAGACCCGAAATCCGAATAGTTCTCATATCTCGCTGCAGCATCCACTAATAACCAGTTCGTAAAATTAAATTCCACATCTGCATACGCCGCTACTGCCTGTCTGTTTTTATCAACGGCATTCACCGGTTTAAATCCTCCAAACACCTGAGAACCTCCCGGAAGTGCATTTCCAAAGAAATCCGTAGCTCTCGGGCTACTATTATTCCAAACATTTCCTGCGGCATCATAAGTCGTGTAAGAAGCTTCGTCACCCTGCGTTATTTTAAAATTCTCATACCGGTGTTCTGCTCCGAAAGCGACATTAATCCCATTCCAGACATCGTATTTTTTAGAAAAATCAAGGTTGATGGTATTCTGGGAAAATCTCAAGCCTCCTGCATCAAACTCGTCAGGGGATGCAAAACGTAAAGAAGTATTTCCCGTGTTCCTGATATTATAAGTGAATGAATTCTGTCCGAACGTATTACTCAAATCAATATTCCAGCCGTCCCAGTTTCCTTTGATTCCTGCTGAAAGTGATAAATCCTGGATATCCGTTCCAATCTGTGGCAGATAACCGTCTGAATACAGTCCTGTAAAGGTTCTGCTCTGATTCGGTTTTCTGTAGAATCCTCCCGAACTTCCGTGTCTGAAACTGTATCCTCCGAAAGAATATACTTTCCAGTTGTCATTAATTGGAACTTCAATATTGGCAAAAAGCTGATGGTTATTCAGTTTAGACTGCCCTACCTGCATGTTGAAATCTTTTCTTTCCTGTCCTCTGTACGCGAGTTCCTGATCTGTAAAATCCCCCTTCAAAAGTCCCTGCAAAACTCCAATGCTGTTGGCTCCCTGAATCTGATTCTGCAGATCCTGAGAAAAATAATTGACGCCTTGGGCATATTGATGAATATAATTGATCAGCTGCTGAGAATTGGGTACATTATTGATATTGGTGAACAGTGAAGACAAATTGACTCCGTCATTCAGAGCACGTCTTTCAATAGCGTTGTAAGCATTATAGATCGCTCCGCTTTCGGCGCCGGCTCTGAAAGTCGGGTTTCTGAACTGGGAAGACCAGGTAATATTATAAAAACCGCCTTTATTTCCGATCTTATTTCCGTAGTTAAGATCCACCTGAATGTTCTGTCCGTCAAAATTTCCGGTATGATCATTGGCCGTTGGGGTTAAATTTCCACCGTAGCTCACTTGTCCAGCGAGTTTTCCGGTATCTCTTTTCAATTCAAGGTTGATAACCCCTGCAATAGCATCCGATCCGTACTGAGCTGAAGCCCCGTCACGCAATACTTCAATTCTGTTTAAAGCAAAAGAAGGAATTGAGTTTAAATCGGTTCCTACCGTTCCTCTTCCGGGTGTTCCGTTAACATTGACCAATGCAGAAGTATGTCTTCTTTTTCCATTCACCAGAACCAATACCTGATCCGGGCCTAATCCTCTCAGCTGTGCAGGATCCAGGTGATCCGTTCCATCCGAATTCGTCTGAATGGTAGATGTAAAAGAAGGTGCCACTGCATTTAAAATCTGTCCTATACTGGACTGCGGCAGTACTACTGATGTTTCTTTTATATTGAAGACATCCACGGGAACCGGGCTGTCTGTTTTTGATCTTGCTCCTCCTCTTGAGCCCAGCACCACCACTTCTTCTACAGTATTGGTTTTCACACTGTCTTTTCCTTTTTCCTGCCCGAAAGCATAGGTTCCGAGGAAAAACAGTACGGAAGCTGATAAAATAGTCTTTTTGTTTTTCATACCCTTACATCAATTTATAGTTTATGTTTTTTTGAGTGGCAAATGTAAAACAATTTTACTAGTCTACAAAATCAATAGACTTTTGTTTTTTGAAAGGTTATAATAGTTTTAGTCTATTGTTTTTTTAAACACGAATGACACAAATATCATCACAAATGGCACTAAAACTTAAAATAAATTTGTGTTATTCGTGAAAAACATTCGTGATATTTGTTGCGTTTGATGAATTGAGTTTTAAACACTAATGACACAAATACTTTCACAAATGGCACTAAGGATGCAAAATATATTCGTGTTATTCGTGAAAAACATTTGTGCTATTTGTGTTGTGAGAGCGTATTTTTTAATTTTTATCACAAAGAAAGACAAAGATTATATTAGATATTTTTTTAAGAAAGACAACAATAGGAATTGCCCTTGTTTTACATTGATAAGTCTACGCCTTTGTTTATCTTAATAATAGCATTCAAAGAAATAAACCTTTGTTTTCCTTTGTGATAAAAAATAATCAATAAAAAACGGACTCCAAATAGAATCCGTTCTCAATTTTATGATTTCCAGTTTTTACAACTGGGAAACCTGCTTTTATATTTTCGTCAGCTTAGCATATTTCAGGATCAGGTTTTTCTCTCCTTCATGAATGAATATCACTTTCGCTTTGATATTCTGAGGATCCGTACCATCCAGGAAAGAAACTTCCCCGATTCCGAAACGGTCGTGTCTCACCTTATCTCCTACCTCAATATCCTGAGAAGAAGCTCCGCTTGGATTGATGATTTTGGCTGTACTCACCGGTTTCAGTTTTCTGACTTCCGGTGCAGGTTTTGAGCTGTCTCCTTTATCAATGGTTTTCTTTTCAACTCTCCTGAATGCTTTCTGTTCTGAAGGATGTTCATCAAAAATATTGGATTTGATCCCTGCGTTATTGATAAATCTCTTTTCCAGAGCAGGATTTAAGAATTCAATATATTCTTCATCAATTTCGCTTAGGAATCTAGATGGCTCTGCATCGGTAATTTTACCCCATTGGAAACGGGAAACCGCATACGAGAAAAAGACCTGCTTTTCAGCTCTTGTCAATGCCACGTAAAATAAACGTCTTTCTTCTTCCAGATCTTCTCTGGTAGCAGAACTCATAAAGCTCGGAAAGAGATTTTCTTCCAGACCTACAAGGTGTACTACCGGGAATTCCAGACCTTTGGACAGGTGAATGGTCATTAGTGAAACCATATCTTCATCTGTATTTTTATCCTGAGTATCTGCTGAAAGCGCGATATTCTCCAGGAAATTCGGAAGGCTCGGATCTCCATCTTCCAACTGCATCTGCTCTTCAATGAACCCCTGCATGGAGTTCATCAATTCCTGCACGTTTTCTACACGGGAAATTCCTTCCGGCGTCTGGTCGTCTTTTAAGAATTTAATCAGTCCGCTTCGTTTCGCCACTTCCATGGCTACGCTGTATGCCGTATCGGTTTTCAGCAATACCTGAAAAGCCTTGATCATGGACCAGAAGTCATTCAGCTTATTTAAAACCCCGTTATTTAAACCTAACTGAGGGGAATACATCGAAAGATTATCTAAAACTTTCGAAATAGCAATATTATGGGCATCTGCAAAAACGATCAGTTTGTTCTGAGTGGTTTCACCGATTCCTCTTGCAGGATAATTGATAATTCTCATCAAAGCTTCCGAATCATTTTCATTGATCAGAAGACGCAGATAAGCAATCAGGTCTTTCACTTCTTTCCTTTGGTAGAAAGAAAGTCCGCCGTAGACTTTGTACGGGATATTTTTACGTCTCAGTGCATCTTCAAATGCTCTGGTCTGAGAGTTGGTTCTGTATAAAATAGCAAAATCGCTGTATTTTCTCTGATCGGTATTTCTAAGTTCCCAGATATTTCCTGCTACGAAATTCGCTTCGTCCGCATCGGAAAGAGAGCGGTATATTTTGATCTTATCTCCTTCTTCATTGTCACTGAAAACGTTCTTTTTAAACTGCTGCAGGTTTTTTGCAATGACAACGTTGGCTGCATTCACAATATTCTGGGTGGAACGGTAATTCTGCTCCAGGGAAACCGTCAGGGCATCAGGATAATCTTTCTTAAAATTCAGGATGTTATAAATATTCGCCCCACGGAAGGAATAAATGGACTGTGCATCATCCCCTACCACACAGATATTTTCAAATTTGGAAGCCAGCGCCTTTACAATAAGGTACTGGGAATGGTTCGTATCCTGGTACTCATCCACCATGATATACCTGAATCTGTCCTGATATTTGGCCAGCACTTCAGGAAAACGGGTCAGCAGCTCATTGGTTTTCAACAGTAAGTCATCAAAATCCATGGCTCCGTTCTTAAAACATTCTTCCACATATTTCTGGTAGATCTTCCCGATAAATTTCATATTGGCTTTTTCATCAGCTTCCATCAGCTCAGGATTGTTGAAATAAGCTTTTACCGTGATCAGGTTGTTTTTGTAGGTTGAAATTCTGGCCTGAACTTTTTTAGGTTTATAAAGATCAGCATCAATATTCATGTCCTTGATTGCCTTTCTGATCACATTCAGGGCATCCTGCTGGTCATAGATGGTAAAATTGGACGGATAGCCCAGATAATGACCTTCTATCCTCAGAATTCTTGCAAAAACAGAGTGAAAAGTTCCCATCCACAGGCTTCTTGCATTGCTGTCTCCTACTACTTTCGCGATACGTTCTTTCATTTCACGTGCCGCTTTATTGGTAAAGGTCAGGGCCAGGATATTGAAAGGATCCACTCCGTTGTGGATCAGGTGGGCAATACGCATGGTAAGCACACGCGTTTTCCCGGAACCGGCACCGGCAAGAACCATCAATGGTCCCTGTAGTGAGGTAACGGCTTCATATTGTGATTCATTGAGTCCTTTCAGATAATCCATGCTGCAAAAAATTTTGGGAACACAAAATTAATGTATTCAAAGGACAATTCAAATTATGAAACCGCTTAACTTAATTTTTGCACTTTCCGGGAATCATTGGAAGTGATTTTCAAACATCATTTTTATGTTTTAAACAATATGATCCATCAATCAGCCTAATTGTTTTTTATTAAAATCTTTAAAAATAAAATTCTGTAAAACTCCAATTACTGTGAATATTAAGAATAAAACAACTAAAATATATACTGTTCATCATACAATAGCCACTTAACATAATAAAATTTTTCTTTCTCTGGTGAACTATTTTTCTTACTTTCATGGCCTAAAACATTAAAACTACTATTAAAAATGAAAAATCTTAAAAAACTGTCGAGAAACGAGCTTAGAAAATTAACCGGAGGAGAAGGAAGCCTGGTTTGCGGAATGACATGTTCTTCGGGCAAAGTAATTTCTATGCACCACTGTGACAGCTGCGCGCCAATGAGCGGAGGAGCAGGAATGGGATGCGGTGTAAAAAGCAACGGAATCGGAACAAGTACAGATCTTGGAAGAGGACCACTAGAAATGACTATGTATGTACAAGAATGCTAAATAACAGGGCCGCATCTTTTTGATGCGGTTTTTTATTTTTATTGAGGCATTTGACTGAAAAGAATTTTTTACAAAACCTTTTCTGATACTTTTCAAAGTCTCTTCCTTGATATTTCTTCTCAATTGATTAAATAATTTTCTTTTTTTCCGGTATATATTAATTTATAACATCATTTTTCTGTAAATTTTTCATAGGAAACTGTAACAAATGAGGTGTTTTTGACACTAATTGGCAAACAATTTCTATTTTATGAAAAAGCGACTTCTTTCTGTTGCGGCGGCATCTTTCTTTGGAATGGTTCTGAATGCACAGCAAATTAAATTCGAAGAGTATGATCTTCCCAATGGTCTTCACGTAATTCTTCATCAGGACAATTCTGCTCCGGTAGTTACCACAAGTGTAATGTACCATGTAGGGGCGAAGGATGAAGTAAAAGGAAGAACGGGTTTCGCACACTTTTTCGAACATCTTCTGTTTGAAGGAACCCCAAATATCAAAAGGGGTACATGGATGAAAATTGTTTCTGCAAACGGAGGACGAAACAATGCCAATACATCAAACGACAGAACCTATTACTATGAAACTTTCCCATCCAACAACGAGCAGCTGGGACTGTGGATGGAAGCTGAAAGAATGCGCCATGCAATCATCAACCAAATAGGAGTAGATACTCAGAGAGAGGTTGTGAAGGAAGAGAAAAGACTGAATATGGATAACAGACCGTATGGAAATCTTTTAACAGCTATTCTTAATAACCTATTCACCAATCACCCGTACAACTGGCCAACCATCGGTTCTATGGCAGATTTGAATTCTGCAAAACTGGAAGAGTTTCAGGCTTTCTATAAAAAATACTATGTTCCCAACAACGCTACATTAGTGGTTGCAGGAGACATCAAACCTGAGCAGACTAAAAAATGGATCGAGGAATATTACGGAGGTATCCAGAAAGGAACAATTTATCCGAAAGATTTCCCGAAAGAAACGCCTATCACTCAGGAAAAAGAAGTAACGGTGACGGATGCGAACATCCAGCTTCCTGCGTATATTTTTGCGTACAGAACTCCTGCCAATAAGGAAAAAGATGCTTACGTTCTTGATATGCTTTCGTCTTACCTTAGCAACGGTAAATCTTCTGTTTTATACAAAAAATTAGTTGACCAGGACAAAAAGGCGCTTGCTGTACAGGCATTCAGCCAGGGTCTTGAAGATTACAGTATTTTCGCATTTTTCACAATCCCGATGGGACAGACTACGAAACAGACTTTACAGGCTGATATTGATGCCGAAATCAAAAAAGTTCAGACCAGCCTTATCTCTGATGAAGATTATCAAAAATTGCAAAACCAGTATGAAAATCAGTTTGTAAATGCCAATTCAAGCATCGAGGGAATTGCTGCTTCATTAGCAACCAACCACGTATTGATGGGTGATACCAATTTGATCAATAAGGAAATCGACATCTACAGATCTATTACAAAGCAGGATCTGCAGAACGCAGCGAAGAAATATCTGAATTCTAATCAAAGGGTAATCATCAATTACGTTCCTGAAAAAAAGTAATCATTTAAAACTGTCAGGTTTAAAATATGATTATTAAAAATTAAATTTTTACAAATGAAAAAGCAATTAACATATATAGCTGCAGCGTTTTTATTCGCAGGAACGGTTTCTGCACAAAAAATAGATCTTAACGCAATGCCGAAACCGGGACCAACACCCGCGATCAACATTGCAAAACCAAAAACTTTCCAGCTGAGCAACGGTCTTACGGTAATGGTAGTGGAAAACAATAAACTCCCAAGAGTAAACACTACCCTTTCTATGGACAGACCTCCATTCCACGAGGGAAATGTAACCGGAGTAAGCTCTATCATGGCTGAACAGTTTGAAAACGGAACCACCAATATAAGCAAGGACGATTTCAACAAAAAAGTAGATTATCTGGGAGCTAACCTTGGCTTTTCTTCCAATGGTGCTTCTTCGAATTCTCTTTCCAAATATTTCCCTGAGGTATTGGGCTTAATGGCAGATGCCATCATCAATCCTAAATTCTCTGCGGAAGAAATTCAAAACTCAAAGGAAAGAGCTTTGGAAGGATTGAAGGCAGATGAAAAAAATGCGTCTTCCATTGCTTCAAAAGTTTCCAATGCCTTAATGTATGGCAAAAACACTTCAAGAGGTGAATTTGAAACAGAAGAAACCATCAACAAGATCCAGCTGGCCGATGTACAGAACGTTTATAAAAAATATTACGCTCCGGACAATGCTTACTTAGTGATTGTAGGAGATGTGAAATTTGATCAGGTGAAATCTTTGGTTGAAAAAACTTTTGGCAGCTGGAAAAAGGCCAATACCCCTGTCACAGCTCTGGAACCGGCTTCCAATCTGGCTAAAACAGAGATTAATGTGGTAGATGTTCCTTCTGCAGTACAGTCTGTAGTTTCTGTGAACAACCTGAACAATCTTAAGATGAAGGATCCGAACTATTTCGCAGCTGTAATGGCCAACTACATCTTAGGCGGAGGCGGTGAAGCGAGACTTTTCATGAATCTTCGTGAGAAAAACGGATTCACGTACGGAGCGTATTCCAGCATCAATGCAGATAAATATTCTTCTGATTTTTCAGCTAACGCCAGTGTGAGAAATGAAGTTACAGACAAGGCGGTGAAGGAATTTATGAATGAGCTTAATGGCATTTCTACGGTAAAACCAGAAGAACTTGCCAATGCCAAAGCAAAACTGAAAGGTTCTTTCATTATGTCTCTGGAAAAGCCTGAAACCATTGCAAAATTTGCTTTAAACCAAAAGGTTCAGGATCTTCCTTCTGATTTTTACACCAATTATTTAAAGTCAATTGATAAGGTAACTGCTGCAGATATTTCCACTGCTGTAAAAGCGAATATTCTTCCTAACCAAAGCAGAATTTTCATTGCAGGTAAGGCCTCTGACATTTCTGAAGGACTGGAAAAATTAGGATATCCTGTAAAATATTACGATAGAGAAGCGAATCCGGCAGCAAAACCAACGGTACAAAAGGTTGATGCTGCTGTAAGTGTAGCTTCTATTGCTGATAAATACATCAACGCCATCGGAGGGAAAGCTAATCTTGCCAAGATCTCTTCTTATACAATGAATGCTTCTATGTCTATGCAGGGGCAGAATATTGATTTTAAGATCATAAAAGCACAGGGCGGAAAAGAATTAACGTCTGTTACAGCCATGGGACAGGTGGTTCAAAAGCAGGTTTTCGACGGGAAAGAAGGATATTCTGAGCAGATGGGACAAAAAGTTCCTATGAAACCGGAACAGGTTGCTGAAAAACAGAAAAATACTGAACTTTTTGAAGAACTGAACTTTGCAAAATCTCCGGATTACAAAGTAGCAGGTATTGAAAAAATATCAGGCGAAGATTCTTATGCTGTGAAAGGAAAAAGTACCACGTACTACTACAGTGTAGCTACAGGCTTGAAAACAGGAGAAACCAGAACGGCTAAAGCGCAGGGACAGGAAATCACCATTCCTACGGTTTTTTCTAATTACAAGGATGTGAATGGTGTGAAAATGCCTTTCACCATTACAGTAAACCAAATGGGCATGGACATGACGATGAGTGTAAAATCATACGATGTGAACCAGGCTAAAGATTCTGATTTTAAATAAGAATCCTTTTCAATTATAGAAAAAACGGCAGCTGACGCTGCCGTTTTTATTTTTAATAACATTTACCATGATCTTCTTTGTCATTCGGTAAAAAAAGATTAAATTTGCCCATTCAAAAAGATATCAGAATTAATGGATACTATATTTACACTATTGATGGTTCTTGTTATGATCGCCAGCATCTTATTGGTAATCATCGTTATGGCTCAAAATCCTAAAGGCGGAGGTCTTTCCAGTACTTTCGGAGGTGCATCACCTGCACAGTTCGGGGTACAGAGAACCAATGACTTCATGGAAAAAGCAACATGGACTCTGGGCGCAGTAATCATCGTTCTTATCCTGATAAGCGTTGTGATCACAGGGAAGCCTACAACAGCAGCTCCTGCACAACAGCAACCCGTGAAAAAAGAAGCTCCCGCAAAGCAGACAACAGCTCCGGCAGCTTCAACTACCACTCCGGCTCAGACTCCTGTAGCTCCGGCAAAATAATACAAGATTTATCTTATTATAAAACAAAAGCAGTTCAAATTGAACTGCTTTTTTATTTTAGTTTGATTTTCTCAATCTTATGGCGAAGCTTCAACCCTGCCTTTAAAAATGAATACTGCATGGGCTTGGATTCTTTATAATATTTATCGATGAATATCTGCATGGCCCCGTAAAACCGGTCTAGATATACTTCATCTTTAATGGTGCTTTCGCCTTTATAGTGAAGA
The DNA here is from genome assembly GCF_016745235.1 of Chryseobacterium endalhagicum. Classification (GTDB taxonomy): domain Bacteria; phylum Bacteroidota; class Bacteroidia; order Flavobacteriales; family Weeksellaceae; genus Chryseobacterium; species Chryseobacterium endalhagicum. Next base: position 1,036,968 of record NZ_JAELVM010000003.1, read on the forward strand.
AGGGAAGCTTTTCCGTAATAATAGTTTTTGTACCCGTTGATCAGCAGGGTATAGCAAAGATCAATATCTTCCCCATACATAAAATAGGTTTCATCCAGTCCTCCTGTTTTTTCGTACACATCTCTTCTGATCAATAAAAAAGCTCCGGTAACCACTTCTACTTCTGCAATGGCGGTTTCATCAATATCACTTCTGTAGTAAGATTTTGAATTGCTTCTTTTAAAATTTGTAAACAGTTTTTCAAAAGAATTGAACATATCGGGAACGGAACGTTTGCTTTCCGGCAGAAAATTCCCTTCTGCATCATGCATTCTTACGCCCAGGCATCCGAAATCCTGCTTTGAATCTGCAAAATCAAGAATATCTTTCATATAAAACCCCTCAAGTTCAGTATCCGGATTCAAAAGAAGAATATATTCCCCGGCTGCTGTTCTGATAGCTTTGTTATTCGCGATGGCAAATCCGTCATTATGTTCTGAGGACATAAAACGGACCGTCGGAAATTCAGGAATAAGATCGCCCCAGGAAGTATCTGTGGAGGCATTATCAATAACAATCACTTCATAATTCTCTCCTTCAGTATACTTCCGGATAGACAGAAGGCAGTTTCTCAACAGCTTCGTGACATTATAGTTAACAATAATTATTGAGAGTTTCATACTAATCCTTTTCGTTATAAGGCAGCCTGTTCATAATGGATCTTCCCAATGAGACCTCATCCGCATATTCCAGCTCATCCCCTACTGAAATTCCTCTCGCAATGCTTGAAAAATTAACATTAAAGTTTTTAAATTTCTTATAAATATAATATGCTGTGGTATCCCCTTCCATCGTCGCACTGAGTGCAAAAATAAATTCCTTCACCATGCCTTCATTTACTTTTCTTTCAATACTTGGAATATTGAGCTGGTTAGGTCCTACCCCTTCCATTGGCGATATTTTCCCGCCTAAGATCAGATATTTTCCTGTAAATTTTCCTGTGTTTTCAATAGCAATCACATCACGTACATCTTCAACGATGCAGATCAGTTCACTGTTTCTTTTTTCATTACTACAGATTTCACACACGTCAAAATCTGAAAAATTATGACATTCTTTGCAGTATTTTATTTCGTTGACAAGGTTGATCAGTGAGTTTCCAAGACTTACCGCTCTGGAGCTGGGCTGTTTCAGCAGATGCAGTGCCAATCTCAAAGCTGTTTTTCTCCCAATTCCGGGAAGCCCTGAAATTTCATCTACAGCTTTTGCCAAAACTTTACTAGGATAATCCATAAGTACAAAAATAAGGAATATTGTTGAGAATTGGTGCGGGTTTCTGGGTTTTAGAGCGCGAGAGTTTTTGGGTGGTGAGTTTCGGGATGCGGGGTTCGAGCGTTGGAGAGTTGGAGAGTTTTAGGGTTGGAGAGTATCTTAGTTATGAGTTATAAATTTCGGGGTACTGGCTGACAGTTGCTGGTTAGGGGTTGAGAGTCGGAGTGTTTTAGGGTTGGAGAGTATAAATCCGGAAATATTGAATGAACGACAAACACCAGGTGGCAGAGGCTCCCGAAGCCACCGGAGTAATGTCTCATGTCTGAAATCTGGCATCTGACATCTGATGTCTAAAACCCGGGTTCCTGGCTCCCGCTTCCTGGCCGTATTCCCCCATTCTAAAAAAACCTCTATCTTTGGGGTTCTAATATGAAAAAAAATAGACTAATAATGGTACTTAAAAATTTAAATTATCCTCTGGATTTCAAATTCAAGATTTCAACGCTGGCAAGTGATTTCAATATTACTGACAGAAACGGAAGTTATGTAGCGTATGTGCGTCAGAAAATGTTTAAATTGAAAGAAGATGTGGTGGTTTTCAATGACGAAAGTAAATCCAAAGAGCTTTTCAGAATTAAAGCCAACCAATGGATCGATTTCAATGCTTCTTACTCGTTGAATGATCTTACCGATAATAAAAACTACGGAAGACTGGCCAGAAAAGGAATGCGTTCTCTCTGGAAATCCAGCTATGATATTCTGGATGCCAACGATCAACCCAAATTTACCGTTACAGAAGATAACGGATGGACAAAATTCTTCGATGGAATGGTGAGTGAAATTCCAATTATTGGGATGTTTACAGGTTATTTTCTTAACCCGGCTTACACGGTAAGAGGGATAGACGGAAAAGAATATTTTAAACTGAAAAAAATGCCGTCATTCTTCGGAAGAAGGTTCCAGCTGGACAGAGTGATTGATATTGATGACGAAGACGAAAGCTTAGTGATCTTATCCCTACTGATGATGGTTCTTCTGGAAAGAGCCAGAGGCTAAAAAAATAAAAAATCACCGACAATGAAATATCTAATCATTTTCTTTTCAGCGTTTCTTTTAACCGCATGTAAAAAAGACAAAGAAACCGTTCAAAGTTCAACATCTGCAGATTCTTTAAATCTTGTAAAGGATTCTGCAAAAACACAGGCTGCATCAGGAAAAGTACTGGTAGACATCATTCCTTTTCCAAAAGAGATCAAAGAATGCTCCTGCTATTTTGCCAGAAACAAAGCTGATTTCGAGGCTGAAAAATACATCTACGCTGACGATGCGGGAAAAACCGCCTATATGAAACTTGACGGTAAAAGAATCGCCATGAATCTTATTTCCTCGAGCGATATGGAAGTGGATGAAGAACTGACCAAAGAAATTGAAAGCGATCACTACAAAATCTCTGTAAAAGGGAAGAAAATAAAAAGCGAGGAAGCTTTACTCTTCGAAGGCACCCTGACGATTGAAAAACCGGACGGGACGGTAGAAACGATTCCTATTTATGGGGAATGCGGATGCTAGCCTGAAACTAAAAAGCTAATTTGCTGTTTCGCGATTTCGCCCTAATACAACTCACAAAAAATGCTTCTGAATTCACGGAAGCATTTTTTATTTCGTAATTTTGAGAAAAATAAAATTTCATGGAATTATCTAATATAGAACCGCAGATCATCTGGAAGAATTTCTCCAAGCTGAATGCTGTTCCAAGACCATCTAAAAAAGAAGAAAGGGTGATTGCTTTCATCAAAGAATTTGGTGAAAATTTAGGATTGGAAACTACGGTAGATGAAGTAGGAAACGTGATCATCAAAAAACCGGCTACTCCGGGTATGGAAAACCGTAAATCCGTAGTGCTTCAGTCGCACCTGGATATGGTTTGCCAGAAGAACAATGACGTCAATTTTGATTTTGATACAGAAGGAATCAAAATGGAGGTCGATGGTGACTGGGTAAAGGCCAAAGGAACCACTTTAGGAGCCGATAACGGTCTGGGAGTGGCTACCATCATGTCTATCCTTGAAAGTACAGATATTCCTCATCCGGCTATGGAAGCGCTTTTCACAATAGATGAAGAGACAGGTATGACGGGTGCTTTAGGTTTAAAACCGGGGCAGCTGACCGGAGAAATCCTGTTAAATCTTGATACGGAAGAAGATGATGAAATTGACATCGGCTGTGCAGGCGGTGTAGATGTTACCATTACTCAGAATTACGGAACAGAAGCGGCAAAAGGACAGATTGTAAGAATTGAAGTGAAAGGACTTCAGGGAGGACATTCGGGAATGGACATCCACAAAGGTTTCGGAAATTCCAATATTATTTTAGGAAGACTTCTTTACAGCGGTTTGGCTAAGCAGAATGTTCAGCTGATCTCTGTAGATGGCGGCGGATTGAGAAATGCCATTCCAAGAGAAGGAGTAGCCCTTATTTCTGTGAGAAATGCCCAGGAATTTATTGAAGAAGCTACAACAGGTCTTAAAAAAGAAATCCTTGAAGAGTTTGCTTCTGTAGAACCAGGTTTGCAGATCAATATTGAAAACTCTACCACTTCAGACAAGGCTCTTTCTGAAGAAGATTCAAAGAAAATCATCCTGACTTTAAAATCTCTTCATAACGGAGTTTACAGAATGAGTCCTGATGTAAAGGATCTTGTAGAAGCCTCCAACAATGTTGCAAGAGTGGAATTAAAAGGCGGTGAGCTTAAAATTTTAAACCTTACCAGATCATCTGTAGATTCCTCTAAATATTCTGTGGCAGAACAGTTGAAATCCGTTGCGGAATTAGCTGGTATGAATGTGGAATTCAGTGGTTCTTATCCGGGATGGAAACCAAAACCGGGTTCTGAAATCGTTCAGCTGATGGAAAAGATCTATACGGAGAAATTTGGTGAAAAACCTCACGTAGTTGCCTGTCACGCGGGACTGGAATGTGGTATCATCGGAGCTAATTATCCTGAAATGGAAATGGTAAGCTTTGGACCTACCATCAGAGGCGCGCACTCTCCGGATGAAAAAGCGAATATTCCTTCTGCTCAGAAATTCTGGAGCTTTACTAAGGATATTTTAGCGAATATTCCTTTAAAATAAGAAGATAGAATTGCTATATTGAATATCCAAAGTCGTATGATTTTGGATATTTTTAATTTGAACCATTAAGGTTTGTTTAAGTCGTTAAGATCATTAAGAATCCATATGCATTAGGCTTAAAAATATCTTTGATATTTTACTTAACAACCCTTAATAACTTCATTGATCTTAATGGTTTAAAAATTATGTAACAAGATTTAAAATAATGAAAAATATTACAGTATTCTGCGGCTCAAGTTTCGGCTCAGATAACATTTTCCAAGAACAGGCTTTCCTGCTTGGTCAGACATTAGCGAAAAAACACATACAGCTGGTGTACGGCGGTGCAGACACAGGTTTAATGGGAGCCGTTGCAGACGGAGCTTTAAGTGAAAACGGAAAAGTCACCGGAGTTCTTCCCCACTTCCTGCAATCCAAAGAAATTGCCCATAAAAACCTCACTGAACTCGTCATCGTAGAAACCATGCACGAAAGAAAAACAAAGATGAATGATCTCTGTGACGGCGTGATCGTTCTTCCGGGCGGCTATGGAACCCTGGAAGAATTTTTTGAAATGATCACCTGGGCCCAGCTGGGACTTCATAAAAAACCGATCGGCATTCTGAATATTGACGGATTTTATGATGATCTTATCAAGCTGGTTCAAACGATGGTGGATAAAGGATTTTTAAAGCAGGTAAACAGAGATATGCTTTTAATAAGTGGAAACATAGAAGAGCTTTTGGAAAAAATGAGGAATTATGAGGCGCCTACTGTTGGGAAGTGGATTTCTAAGGATGAAGTTTAAAACCTTTATAGTTTCATATGAGTAACTACAATGTTAATAGGGAAATGGCTGGAGTTGCTATTATATCTGTAGTCTTTATCTTTATTCTTCCAACCTTATCTCCTTACCTTACAGAAGATTGTAAAACAAAAATTGAAAGAATCAAAAAGGAAGAATGTAAAATTAAGATCGAAAAAATTGATCATACAGGAACATTTAAATTAATAGGAACTGATATGGAAACCTTTCAACCCTGTGAATGCAATGATGGTAACAGATGGTGGTCTTTCTATAAAAAAGAATTTGAGCCGGGTGATTATTTTATAAAAAATAAAGGAGAGCCATATTATAAAATAATTAAAAAAGATACTGTAATCATTCACGAAGAGAAGTGTTATTCAAAATGATAATTAATGCACAAAACAAAACCCGTTCGGATTTTCGAACGGGTTTCTATGAAGATTAAAAAAATATATTCTAAGGATAAGGAGCAATCTCCACTTCAAGACCTTCCATTTCATCCATCATATGCAGCTGGCATCCCAGTCTGCTGTTGCCTTTTACGTGGTAAGCTTCCGCCAGCATGGCATCTTCTTCATCGCCCATAGGCTCAAGGCCCGGATCATGGATCACATACACCTGACATGAGGCGCACATCGCCATTCCTCCACATACTCCGATGGTTCCTTCTTCCGCCAATTCATAAGAACGGATGATCTCCATCAGGTTCATAGACATATCTGTAGGTGCTACAACATCATGGGTAATACCCTCCCGATCGGTGATCTTTATATTAATATCTGACATAATAATGCAAAATTAGTCAATTTTTTTCACAACTGCCTTTTCTGCTTCCTTACGGCTGCCGTCGAATCCGTCCACACCGCTTACTGTCGTATATTTTAGTACAAATTTCTTGCCCGGGTTCAGTCTGTTATACACACTCTGACACATCAAAGTTGCTTCGTGGAAACCACAAAGGATCAGCTTTAATTTTCCAGGATACGTATTGATATCACCGATTGCGTAGATTCCGTCGATGTTCGTCTGATAATCAAGTGCATTGTTTACAACAATTGCATTTTTCTCGATATTCAGTCCCCAGTTTCCGATCTCACCCAATTTTGGAGTCAATCCGAATAGAGGAATAAAATAATCCGTTTCAATATCGTAAGCTTCCTGTCCTTCAATTTCTACCGTGATCGCTTCTACTTTTCCGTCACCTTTGATACCGGTAACTTCTGCAGGCGTAATCAATTTAATTTTTCCTTCATTTTTAAGATCTTGAACTTTCTCCACGGAATCCAAAGCTCCTCTGAATTCGTTTCTTCTGTGGATCAGCGTTACTTCACTCGCAACGTTTGAAAGGAAAACGCTCCAGTCCAAAGCAGAATCACCACCTCCGGCAATAACCACTTTTTTGTTTCTGAAATGCTCAGGTTCTTTAACGAAATATTCAAGCCCTTTTTCCTCATAATCCGCTACATTGTCGAAAGTAGGTTTTCTAGGCTCAAAAGTTCCCAATCCTCCCGCAATAGCAATCGCTTTACATCTGTGAACCGTTCCTTTATTCGTGATCACTTCAAACCACTCATCATCTACCTTGGTATAGGAAACCGCAGTTTCTCCCAAAGTGAATCCCGGCTGGAACTGCTTGATCTGCTCCATTAAATTATCTACCAATTCTCCGGCATTTACCGAAGGATAGCCCGGAATATCGAAAATAGGTTTCTTAGGATAAAGCTCAGCTAGCTGTCCTCCCGGCTGCGGAAGTGCATCAATAATATGGCACTTCATTTTTAATAAACCTGCTTCAAAAACAGCAAAAAGCCCGGTAGGCCCGGCACCTATGATCAATATATCAGTGGTTATCATAATAATAAGATAATTTAATTATACATGTAAGTGCAAATTTACTAATTTTAATGCGAAGCATATTTAATTGATTCTAAATAAAAACCTGAGATTTATCAAATCTCTGTAAATACTTAAGAATCTTAAATTTGGCAGTGTTTTTGTTAAATGTGATACCATGAAGAAATTTTTAAATCTTTTTGCAATATTTATGTTCCTGTTGGGCCATGCTCAGATTGATAATATTGCTGACGGCGAGTCTATTACCTTCAGAATCCACTACGGAATCCTGAATGCCGGAACCGCCAATCTTACCACAAAGAAAGTAAACTATATGGGCAATCCCCATCTGTATGTTAAAGGTACCGGGCAGACCACAGGTGCTGTGAAAGCCTTCTTTAAGGTAGAAGATTTATATGAAAGCTTTATTAATACTGATACCGGACTTCCCAGCTTTTACGTGAGAAATGTACGCGAAGGAAGCTACCGCCAGCATTTCGAGACCGTTTTCAACCATGACAACCATACTTTGATCCTTACTGACAAAAAAACACCGACCAACGGTTCAAAGGTATTGAAATCAGTAAAGGGCGTGCAGGATATGCTTTCCTGCTTCTATTTCCTCAGAAGTAAAAGTACAAGTGAGCTGAAGGTAGGAACCGTTATCAATATGAATGTCTGGATAGACGATGAAATGTTCCCATTCCAGCTAAAAGTGACTGGAACGGAAGATCTAAAAACGAAATTCGGGACTATAAACTGTTTAAAAATCATTCCATCCGTAAAAAGCGGAAGAGTTTTCAAGGAAAAAGAAGGGGTAACCATGTGGGTAACCAATGATGCGAACCATATCCCGATGCTTCTGAAAGCTGAACTGGCTGTAGGTTCCCTGAAAGCGAGTATCGACGATCTTAAAAATGTGAAATACCCTTTGAAATATATTAAATAAGGATATTCAGCTTATAAATTTAAAAGGAGTAGTTATTTTAACTGCTCCTTTTTAGTTGCTAAAACTGGTAGGAAACACCTCCCTGGAGAATTCCCCTGATCCCGATATTGGTTTCAAGGAAAACACTCAGATCTCCCCCATACTTAACGCCAATAGGAGTAACGTTGAATGCAAACATCCCATAGTTATCCTCTATTTGATTATTGTTTTGATTAATGTAGGTATTGCTTACAAAATTGACTCCGGCACCTGCCCCTGAATACAATCCTAATTTTTCTTTTTTAAGCCAGAAATAATCTACTTTCGGTAATACCGAGAACATGTTTTCTTTGGCAGTAGATGTGTTATTGAAAAACTCATTCGCAATATCTACCCCAAAACGCCATTTCGTATTTTCACTGTACATCGCTACTCCTATGATAGCAACTCCCATACTTGAAGGGCTACGGCCATCTCCATTGCTAACACTGGTTGGAATAATACCGTTTGCAATATCATACGACAGTCCATAAGATCCGCCGTACATAGAAGATATTCCATAACTCGCAGAAACCTCTATTTTTTGGGCACTAAGAAGCCCACCCGCCAATAGAAGCGGTAATACTATTTTTTTCATTTTTTAGTTTGTTTAACAAATTAAAAGTAAATAAAAAAGCATCTGGTGCTGGTGTTAAGCCGCTGTTTAACATTTAATCGGTATGATCCATAAGCAATATCTTAAACAAATAAAATAATTTTCTTTTTTTCAAAAAATATGTAATGGATTTTTAATATGGATTGTCTTATTAATAACGGAAGACATAAAGATTCATGGGGATAAAAAACAGTACCATCACGCTTCGATTCCGCTCAGCGTGACACAGCTTTCAGAAAAGGAAAAAATTAATGTAAAATTAATATGCCTCTATTAAAACAATACACGTTGTAATTTTTCAATAAATCTCGTTTTTAATTACGTTTTGTTTCTTAGGTCAGTAATTAAAAACAAAAACCTCCGGAAATTCCGGAGGTTTGATTTTTATAGTGATTTAAACTGTTCTAAAGTTCTGATATCATTTTCGAAGAACATTCGGATATCGCTCATCTGGTAAAGAAGCATCGTGATTCTTTCAATACCCATCCCGAAAGCATATCCTGAATATTTCTCGGAATCAATATTCACATTTTTCAGAACGGCAGGATCTACCATTCCGCAGCCCATAATTTCCAGCCAGCCTGTTCCTTTGGTAATTCTGTAATCGGTTTCAGAATTTAATCCCCAGTATACATCAATTTCGGCACTAGGCTCTGTGAAAGGGAAATAAGAAGGTCTCATTCTGATCTTGGATTTTCCGAAAAGCTCCGTAGTAAAGAACTGAATCGTCTGCTTAAGATCTGCAAAACTTACATTCTCATCAATATATAATCCTTCAATCTGATGGAAAATACAGTGTGAACGTGAAGAAATAGCCTCGTTTCTGAATACTCTTCCCGGAGAAAGAATTCTGATCGGCGGCTGATTTTCTTCCATATAACGGATCTGTACGGAAGATGTATGGGTTCTTAAAAGAATATCCGGATTCTGCTCAATGAAGAACGTATCCTGCATATCTCTTGCCGGGTGGTACTCCGGAAGGTTAAGAGCCGTAAAATTATGCCAGTCGTCCTCTATTTCAGGACCGTCGGCAACTGCAAAGCCTATGGATTTGAAAATCTCAATAATCCTGTTTTTCACCAGATTGATAGGGTGTCTTGACCCAAGATCCAATGGAAAAGCAGGTCTCGTAAGATCTTCCTTTTCCGTAATAATAGCAGACTGGGAAGCATCTTTAAGATCTTCTAATTTTCCGGCAACAGCCTGTTTCAAAGAATTGATCTTCTGGCCGAATTCTTTTTTCTGGTCGTTTGGAACTTCTTTAAATTTTTCAAAAAAATCATTCAGAACACCTTTTTTACCATTATACTTAATCCGGAAGTTTTCAATTTCCTCTTTAGACGTAGCATTGAAGCTGTTTACTTCGGTAAGTAGTTCTTCTATCTTTTCTATCATTGTTTTACCCTTTCAAAATGTTTTGCAAAAATACGTTTTTTAAGTTTAATAATGAATCTGTGATAAAAAAATCTGCCCCTTTATGGGAGGCAGACTTCAATCACTTATTTCACTTAAATAAAAAAATTATTTCTTTTCTAAAGCTTTAACGTTGATCTGAAGCGTTACCTCATCCTTGATCACACCGTTTTCAGCAGGAGCCTGGAACTTTACGCCAAACTCTTCTCTTTTAATATCCTTAGGCTCAGTAGCCACACTTACTTCTCCGTCTTTCACAGATACATTGGCTTTAAACTGAACCGGTTTTGAAATCCCCTTGATCGTTAAATTTCCATCAAGAAGTGTATTGTAATCGCCTTCAGTAGCGGGTGTTACTTTTGTAATTTCAAAAGAAGCTGTCGGAAATTTTTCCACTTCAAAGAAATCTCCGCTTTTAAGGTGTCCGTTTAGTTTTGCCAGCTGATCTGCATCGTCCTTAAGATCTACAGAGGTTAAAGAATTCATGTCAGCAACAAATTTTCCGCTTTCAAGCTTTCCTTCTTTTACGGTTACATCACCACTTTCAAACTTAATGGTTCCGAAATGGCTGGTACTTTCAGACTTGAATATTTTATATCCCTTCCACTCCACTCTACTGTTTAAAGTATCCACTGTAAACTGATTCCCGTCCTTTGTAGTGGTCACTTCATTACTTTCGCTGGTAACCGGTTTGTCTTTTTTACAAGAAACCATTACAGCCGTCACCAATAAAGCAGGAATAGCCAGTGAAAACAGCTTTTTTTTCATCTTTGATATATTTTTATTACTTCCGCTAATATAATAAAAAAAATTATTTTTTCATAAAAACCTTACATTTGTATTATGCTATTAGAAATAAACAATTTATATTTTTCCCATACTAAAGATAAACCCCTGTTTCAGAACCTTAATCTGGGATTTGAGGAAGGCAGGATCATTGCCCTGGCCGGAGAAAGCGGATGTGGAAAGTCTACATTGCTCAACCTTATTTACGGACTTCTGGACTGGGAAAGCGGTGAGATTATTTTTAACGGCACCAGACTTTTAGGCCCAAAAGGAAATTTGGTTCCCGGAGAAGCGGAGATGAAGCTGGTCGCTCAGAATTTTGATCTGATGCCTTACGCCACTGTTGCCGAAAATGTGGGGAAGTTTATTTCCAATATCAATTTAGCCCAAAAGAAAGAAACTGTTCTGGAACTTCTTGAGGTAGTGGGACTGCAGGAATTTGCCGGTGTTCTTCCCAAATATTTAAGCGGAGGCCAGCAGCAGAGAGTGGCCATCGCGCGGGCCCTTTCCGTATTGCCCAAACTGCTTGTTTTGGATGAACCGTTCAGCAACCTGGATTTCTCAAGGAAAATAGAACTCAGAGAAAGACTGTTCAGGTACGTGAAGCAGCACCAGATCTCCTTGATTATTTCTACCCACGAACTTCAGGAAATCATGCCGTGGCTCGATCAGATCGTTATTCTGCAAGATGGAAGACTGATCCAGAACGAAAGCCCTGAAGAAACTTACAAACGTCCTTACAATTCTTATGTAGCCAAACTTTTTGGTGAAGTCAATATTTTCAGTGAAGAAGAAGCGGCAGATTTTCAGCTTCCTAAATTTTCATATTATCCTAAAGAAATAAAAATTTCGGACCACGGTACCGAAGCCGAACTCCTTGAAAGCAGATTTGCCGGAAACCACTACTGGAACAAAGTCCGGGTGAAGAATAAAGAACTGATTATGTATACGGATGAGAAGGTTGAAGGGAATATTAAAGTCTCTTTTGAGTAAAGGCGAAACAGCGGAAGGACAAAGCTAACTTATACATTTTCTTACAGTTATTGTTAATATGTGGATAAAAAAAATACAAATCTAAGAAGCCGTCTGAAACTTTTTCTTACATTTGTATTTCCACAGCATAAGGAAATTTTTGGTTAATTCTCTTTCTGCCTTAAGACGGACATTAGCACCTCCCTGCAATTAAGTCTTTGAAAGATTACACTGTCCAATTCTTTCCTTTTTTTATGCGCTGCTGTCAGCAAACAGCTTATCCTGCGCAGCTAAAAGCCAATTATATTTTATGCTTTCTTTACGAATTCTGATTTCAAAGCCATAGATCCGAAACCATCAATTTTACAGTCAATATTATGATCGCTGTCCGGTCTTAAGCGGATATTTTTAACTTTTGTTCCAGCTTTTACAGGCTTTGGGGCTCCTTTTACGGGAAGATCTTTAATAACAACCACAGAATCTCCGTCCTGAAGTTCATTTCCGTTTGAATCCAGTATTTTTCCTTCATTAGCTGTTTCTGCAGCAGTTTCTTCCGGGCTCCATTCGTAGAAGCATTGAGAGCAGGTCATCATATTATCACTTGGGTAAGTAAATTCAGAGCCGCATTTCGGACAAAGTACAGTATCACTCATATTTTTGATTTTTGCAAAGGTAGGATTTTTTGAATTAGATAGATCTGAAATGGTGAATAGTGAATTTTGCTTCGCAAGGGAATGGTGAATTTTTAGAGTCAAGATTTTAGATTTCAGATGCCAGATTTCAGATTTCAAACAGAAAGACTGGTGGAGGCTCCCGAAGCAACCATATATTTGTGGTTTATTCAATGTTATCGTAACAACCGGTGGCTTCGGGAGCCTCTGCCACCTAGTATTTGTCACTTATTCAATACTCTCAGATTTATACTCTCAGATTTATACTCTCCAACCCTAAAACACTCCGACTCTCTACCCCGCATCCCGAAACTTATAACTCATAATTTATAACTCATAACTAAATACTCTCCAACCCTAGAACTCTCCAACACTCAAACTCAACAACCTTCATCAACTCTCAACTATAATTCGTACTTTTGCAGATTCAAACAGCGTAGCAAATTTATGGAACTTATTCACAGAAACTTAGCCATCGGAATTCACGATGCTTTACAAGAAACATTTTTCGAGAAAAACAAATACGCCGATAAGGTGATCGAAAGACTTTTAAAAGCTCATAAAAAATGGGGAAGCCAGGACAGAGCCGTTGTTTCTGAGATTTTCTATAATATTATCCGCTGGAAAAAACGTCTTGAATATTATATGGGAGAAGGAGTAAAGCCCAATAATATTTATAAACTGATTATTGCTTACCTGCTTTGGAGTAAGACCAATTATAAAAAGTTTGAGGAATTTGACGGAATAAAAATCGCCGATATCCTGACTAAACTTAAAAAAAATACAGTTCCTACCAAAGCTATTGAACATTCTATCCCTGAATGGCTTGCTGAAACTCTTGAAAAAGAACTGGGAGCAAACTGGGAAAAGGAAATGAAGGCTTTAAATGAGCAGGCTCCAACTGTTTTGAGAGCAAACAGCTTAAAAACTTCAACCAAAGAGCTGATCTCTGATCTTGCTGACGAAAATGTTGTGGCTTATACAGTAAGAAACTATCCTGATGCTGTACAGCTTGAGGAAAAGAAGAATGTATTCCTTACAACAGCATTTAAAGAAGGTTTATTTGAAGTTCAGGATGCTTCTTCACAGAAAATCGGGTATTTTCTTGATGTAAAAGAGGGACAGCGGGTAGTGGATGCTTGTGCAGGTGCAGGCGGAAAAACACTTCACTTAGCGGCATTGATGGGAAATAAAGGCCAGATCGTGGCTTTGGATATTTTTGAATGGAAGCTTGCCGAACTGAAACGCCGTGCAAAAAGAGCGGGAGCACACAATATTGAAACCCGTATGATTTCTGACAATAAAGTGATCAAGCGTCTTCATGATAAAGCAGACCGTCTTCTGATTGACGCTCCTTGTTCAGGACTTGGTGTTTTAAAGAGAAATCCGGACAGTAAGTGGAAAATTGACCAGGATTTTATCGACAGAATTAAAAAAGAACAGCAGCAGATTCTTCAGGACTACTCCAAAATGCTTAAAGTAAGCGGAAAAATGGTGTATGCAACCTGTTCTATCCTGCCTTCAGAAAACAATCTGCAGGTTGAAGAATTCCTGAAAAACAATCCGAACTTTAAACTGGTTAATGATGAGAAAGTAATGCCTAGCCAGGGTTACGATGGATTCTATATGGCTCTGATTGAAAGGGTTTCTTAATCTGATTCAATTATAAAAATATATAGCTGCTCTGTTTGGGGCAGCTTTTTTTATTGGAAAAATATCATCCGGATCTATCGGTTTTTTTATCAAATTAAAAGCAGTTTGTAACATCCGGATCATTAATCCCTACTTATTATCATGTAATCCGTTTCAAAAACCTGTGAAAAAATGATCAAAATATTAGAATTATTTTTGCAGAAAACCCGTTCCTATGTATAAAAAAGCCTTATTTAATTTTTTTGCCTTATTTCTGTGTTGTATTGCATATGCACAAACATATGAGATCCAGTACACCAGCTCTTACAACGGAAAAGTTCTTACTGAGCAGTCTCCTACCCTTGTGTGGGCAGACGGAAAAGAAAATTTTATTCTGAATAATACCATCAGAGAACAGAAAAGCGATTATCCATTTGAAATTACCAAGGTTGAAAGACCATCCAACACCATTGTTTCCTACGCTTTCCTGAAGCCGGGAGAAATTATTTCCTCTTCAGATGCGGAATCTATAGGAAAACAGACCTTTGAATTAACCAATGAAACAAAAAAAATTCTGGGTTATACCTGCAAAAAAGCAGTCACAAAGATCAATTCCAATACCATTGAAGTTTGGTACACTCAGGATTTAAAAATCAATGGCGGGCCTTCTGTTTTGGGGCAAAACTTAGGATTTGTGCTGGAGATTGAAAGAAATAAAAATTCAGTCATCACAGCCAGCTCTGTTAAAAAGGTCAAAAAAACAGATATTGATGCTATTTTAAAAGGATCTATCCAGTCTACAGACCTGTTGGGCTATAAAGATCTGTTATGGAAAAGCCGTTTTACCACACTCAAAGTCTTCGATAATGAAACCATTAACTTTTCAGATGAATCAAAGTCGAATGAGACGGTAAAAAAATTCGCCAACGGAACCATCATTCTAAAAAAAGTACAGTTTCCGGCCATTAAGGAAGGTGAAAATATTTTTGTTGAAGTGAAGCAGCAGTCCAATGGTGATGCTTACGACAGAACTGGAACCGTATTCTTTATTCCGCAGGATAAGACTTCTTCTTTTTTTGACGGACTGGAAAAAGGTGCAAAGACGCTTCCTGTGTATGAAAACGGAAACGGAAAGCAGTATTACGGCGTAACAGCTACAGAAAATTATAATCCAGCTACAGAAATGATGCGGTTTTTCACTGCTTTCGGCATCCAGAAATTCAATCATATTCAATTGAAAGGAAAAGACTGGCAGACGATCAGCCCTTACCGCCAGGATATTACAGAATTAAAGCCTTCTCTTTCCGGCAAGGAACTTTGGGTAGGCGCTTTCATTGGTAATTATGATAAAGGCGGACACAAAATAAGCCTTGAAATCACCATTCACAAAAGTGATCAGACGGTTTATAAAAACAATACGGTTATTCCTCTTTTTAATACCTTGAATATTATGGAAATGGCCGGTCAGGAGTATTCCACGATGTTTGATAAGGATAAAGGTCTTTTGGTGGAATTTACCCTGAAGAAAGACCTAAAAAATGCTCAATTGAGATACATCACTACCGGGCACGGAGGCTGGGAAAACGGAGATGAATTTGTTCCGAAAGCCAATTCTATATTCTTAGACGGAAAAATGATCTTCTCTTTTACCCCTTGGAGATCAGACTGTGGTTCGTACAGGCTTTATAACCCCGCATCAGGTAATTTCCCGGACGGGCTTTCCTCTTCAGACCTCAGCAGATCTAACTGGTGCCCGGGAACGGTTACGAATCCTAACTTCATTCCTCTTGGAGATTTGAAAGCAGGCCAGCATACCATACAGGTGAAGATTCCTCAGGGAGCGATGGAAGGTACAAGTTTCAGTTCATGGAACGTTTCCGGCGCTCTGCTAGGGTCCCAATAAAACAAAACCTTCTTGCAAAGAGAATTGCAAGAAGGTAAAAACACAAATGATGAAAAAAAATTATTTCGAGCCACAAAGTAAGGGTTAAAATTCGTATAATAAATTACCATATATTAATAATTATTTCATTTTAATTTTGTATAGGATATAAGACTTATTTTCCCTCAGCGAAAAAAATTAATTAAATACGCTATAATTAACCCGAATAGTTAAAATTTTTCGCCAAAATAAATTAATAAGTTAAAAATATTAACTTTTATTGATTTTTTATTGTTATTTATAAACATCAAATCTAATTTTGTATCAAATAATTAACAATATGTGTGGAATTGTATGTTTGTTTGATGCCAAACAAAAGACCGAAATACTAAGACCCCAGGTTTTAGAAATGTCAAAAAAGATCCGTCACCGCGGGCCGGACTGGAGCGGTGTGTTTCAGGATGAGAAAGTGGTGTTCTCCCATGAAAGGCTGGCGATCGTAGATCCTACTTCAGGAAAACAGCCTTTATTCACCAAAGACGAAAAAATCGTTTTGGCGGTGAACGGTGAAATTTACAACCACAGAGAATTAAAAGAAGAATTTCCTGATTTTGAATTCCAAACCCAGTCGGATTGTGAAGTGATCCTCGCCCTGTACAAAAAATACGGAAAAGATTTTATTGAAAAGCTGAACGGTATTTTTGCTTTTGCCCTTTATGATATAGAAAAAGGAATCTATCTGATCGCCCGTGATCACATGGGAATCTGCCCGCTTTATCAGGGTTGGGACAAAAACGGAAACTATTACGTTGCCTCCGAACTGAAAGCCCTGGAAGGCATCTGCAAAACAATTGAAACCTTTCTTCCCGGACATTTAGTATACAGTCCGGACGGTGCAGAACTTCAACAATGGTACAAAAGAGACTGGGAAAGTTTTGACCACGTAAAAGACAACAAAACCGATATTCCCCAAATAAGAAAAGCCCTTGAAGACGCCGTTCACAGACAGCTGATGAGCGATGTTCCTTATGGCGTACTTCTTTCCGGAGGCCTGGATTCGTCCATAATTTCTGCGGTGACCGCCAAATTTGCAAGACAGAGAATCGAAAGCGGCGACACGCAGGAAGCCTGGTACCCAAGACTACACAGTTTTGCGGTGGGATTGGTAGGTTCTCCAGATCTGGCGGCAGCAAGAAAAGCGGCAGATCATATCGGATCGGTTCATCATGAAGTTAATTTTACCGTTCAGGAAGGCCTGGATGCCGTACGTGATGTGATTTACCATCTGGAAACTTATGATGTCACGACCATCAGAGCTTCCACCCCAATGTATCTTCTGGCCAGAGTGATTAAATCTATGGGAATAAAAATGGTTCTTTCCGGAGAAGGCTCAGATGAACTGTTCGGAGGCTATCTGTATTTCCACAAAGCTCCCAACGCGAAAGAATTCCATGATGAAACGGTAAGAAAACTGGGCAAGCTCCATTTGTATGATTGTTTAAGAGCCAACAAGGCTTTGATGAGCTGGGGAATTGAAGGCAGGGTTCCTTTCCTTGACAAAGAATTTATGGATGTTGCCATGAACGTAAACCCACAGGATAAAATGATCAATACCGCAGAAGGAAAAATTGAAAAATGGGTCTTGAGAAAAGCTTTCGAGGATATTCTTCCGGAATCTATCGCCTGGAGACAGAAAGAGCAGTTTTCAGACGGTGTGGGATATTCATGGATCGATACCTTAAAAGAAGTGGCAGAAAAAGAAGTTACCGATGAAATGATGGCCAACGCAAGATTCAGATTCCCGCTGAACACGCCTCAAAACAAAGAGGAATACCGATACAGAACCATCTTTGAAGAACATTTCCCAAGTGAAACTGCTGCGGCAACGGTTCCATCTGTTCCTTCAGTAGCCTGCTCCACGCCTATCGCTCTGGAATGGGACGAAGCTTTCAAAAAAATGAATGACCCGAGCGGAAGAGCGGTAAAAGTGCATGAGACGAGCTATGGTTCATGATGCGGAGTTCCGTGTTTCGTGATTCGGGGTTTGAGAGTCGGAGTGTTTTAGTGTTGGAGAGTATAAATCCGGAAATATTGAATAAGCGACAAACACCAGGTGGCTGAGGACCTCGAAGCCACCGTTCGTTTCGGGGTGCTGGTTGACAGTTGCTAGTTCAGGGTTTGAGAGTCGGAGTGTTTTAGTGTTGGAGAGTGTAAATCCTGAAATATTGAATAAGCGACAAACACTAGGTGGTAGAGGCTCTCGAAGCCACCGCTTGTTACGAAAAACATTGAATAAGCAACAAATATCTGGTGGCTTCGGGAGTTCCTACCCACCAGTTCTGCCCTCACCTGTCTGAAATCTGACATCTGGCATCTGATCTCTCTAACTTCTAACCTCTAATTTCTAACTTCTATTTCTCAAAACATTATCAATCCTGTAGCAATACGGGATTTTCTTTTGAATAAACGTTAATAATATAATATAATTTAACTGACAATCAAAAATAATATCCAAGAAATAATTATATTTGGACAACGAAAATATCAATTATAAAAAAATGAGAAGAAATCTTACTGTTTTATTTGCCTTGCTATCCATCAGTTTTGCTTTTGGACAGGGAAAATATGGCAAATACTTGAATTCAAAAAAGCTTGCCTTAACTTATAAAAGCGTGAAAGATGCTGATAAGGATGATTACTATCAACAGTTTTACTGGCTGGTAAAGGCAGAACAGCTTAAAACGTATCCTCACCTGAAAGATATAAAGCCTGTTGTTTTATATGAGTTTGTAAAATATGTAAATCCTCAGAATCCTACCAAAAAGCTGGATGAAAGGGGAAAAGAACTCAGAGCAACAGCAGAATTATCTTTAAATCAATATTTTAAAAATAAGAACTTCGAGAACAATTCGGTTTTAATGTACAACCTTGAAACCTATGTAGATCCTTCCAAAGGACAGTTCTATACCAAAGTGGACCCTGAAAAGATCAAAGAAATGGTTCCTAAAGAATTGTTTGCTTTCAACTCTGTCAACAGAAACTTAGGAGAAGAAAAAACATATTATTTGTGGATCGACAAGAAAAAAGATGATCTTAATATTGTAGACATCATTCCTAACGAAAAAGAAGACAAAGCGTTCTACACAAGATTGAAACAGTATCTTCCAAGCTATAAGTTTTCCAAGTACGTTCCTACAGTGAAAAAAGGAAACAAATCAGACAAAACAGATATCGATTACTACTATATCATGCCGTTTGAACAAAACACCGATAACATCGAGTACAAAACAAAAGATTTCAAAACTTACATCTTAAGCCAGTACAGAAAAGCCGGCGACGAATGGAAAGGAGTAGAAAAACCTAGAAAATAAATCAAAAAGTCCTGTGAAAATTCACAGGACTTTTTTAATTTTATATGAAATCCTTTATCTAAGGATCAAACGGTTTTAAAACAGCCATCGATTAAAAAAACAAATCTGGAATCCATCAGGTTTCCAGTCTACACCCAATGACAGAAACAAGCCCGCAACAGACCTCTGTAAAAAAAATACTTCCACTCATCCTGGCTACTGCTATCTTTATGCAGATGCTGGATTCCACCATTCTGAACACTTCCCTGCCCTCAATCGCCAAGGATCTTCATGAATCTCCGCTGAATATGCAGAATGCTATCATCAGTTATGTTCTGACTTTAGCCGTTTTCATGCCTGCGAGCGGTTTTCTGGCGGACCGGTTCGGAACTAAAAAAGTATTTATTTTTTCACTGGTTCTTTTCAGTCTGGGTTCACTGTTCTGCTCTATGTCTCAAAATCTTACGCATCTGGTGATTTCAAGAGTTATTCAGGGGGTTGGAGGAAGTTTGATGACTCCCGTAGGAAAACTGGCCCTCATTAAAACTTTTGATAAAAGCGAACTGCTTAAAGCCATGAATTTCGCTATCATCCCTGCCTTAATAGGCCCTGTACTGGGTCCACTGGTCGGAGGTTATATGGTAGATTATCTTTCCTGGCACTGGATCTTTCTGATTAACATTCCAATAGGAATTCTAGGAATTATTTTAGGCTTAAAATATATGCCCGATTACAAATCCGCCGATGTCGATTTCGATCTGAAAGGGTTCCTGATTTTTGCAGCAGCATCGCTTCTGTTATCCATTTCTCTGGAACTCTTCGGAGATATGCAGAATATCAGTCCGGTTCTTTTTGTTTTCATTCTTGGTTTCCTGTTCCTCTACTATTATTACAAACATGCCAAACGGGGAGGAAATCCTATCTTTCCGCTGGATCTGTTTCAGGTAAGAACTTTCCGTGTTGGAATTGTGGGGAATCTGGCTACCCGGCTGGGGATCAGTTCCGTTCCGTTGCTGCTTCCTTTGATGATTCAGATTGCTTATAAACAATCTGCCGTAACTTCGGGCTGGATCATTGCTCCCATGGCGCTGACCGCCATATTCGGAAAATCATCGGTGATTAAAATTCTGGATAAATACGGGTACCGCCAGACTTTAATGGTGAATACCTTCATCATCGGAACCCTGATCTGTCTTCTTGCCATTCCTGATATCCATACCAATTTATACTGGTTCGTTCCCATTATTGCCATTCTGGGGTTCTTCAATTCCATTCAGTTTACTTCTATGAATACCATTTCTATTGCTGATCTCAGGAATTTCCAGACCAGCAGCGGTAATTCACTGATCTCCGTCAACCAGCAGCTCGCCATCGGGTTTGGGATTGCTTTCGGATTGATTGTTTTAAAATTATTTGAAAATTCAGACCTTATCGAAGGTGAAATTCACAACGCATTCCGCTATACTTTCCTTACTGTAGGCATATTGACCATCATCTCCGGTTTTGTGTTCAGAAGACTTCATATTTCAGATGGGAAAAATATGAAATCGAAGGAGGAGTAAGACAAAAAGGCTGATAAGCAAATTTGCTTTCTTCGCCCCTTTCGAACTTAACACAGATCAATGCCCCCGATTGCCCGCTTCACTATATTTGTTATATAAAATTCACAATATTATGACAGCGAAAAAAGTAGAAATCGTAGTATCACCAAGACCTGCACATTTTGTAGGCGATGGTTTCAGGGTTCATAATTTTATACCAGGGGTACAAGGTTTGGACATGAAAAGAATGGACCCGTTCATTATGCTTGATTACAACTCAAAATTCCATTTCAACGGTTCTGAAAGACCCAGAGGTGTAGGCGTTCATCCTCACAGGGGTTTTGAAACCGTAACGATAGCTTATCAGGGTAAAGTAGAGCACCACGACAGCTCAGGAGGCGGCGGCGTTATCGGAGAAGGCGACGTACAGTGGATGACCGCGGCAAAAGGCGTTCTTCACAAAGAATACCATGAAACCGAGTGGTCTAAAAAAGGCGGTATTTTCCAGATGGTTCAGCTTTGGGTCAATCTTCCGGCCAAAGATAAAATGAGCCAGCCCAAATACCAAGCGATAGAAAATTCAGCTATGGAGCGTGTGGATCTGGGTGAAAATGGTTTTGTGGAGATCATTGCAGGAGAATATAGCGGTCACAAAGGTCCGGCAGAAACTTTTACACCACTGAATATGATGAATGCCAAATTAAAATCCGGTGGAAAAGCTGAGTTCAGTTTTCCGGCCCGTTTTAATACAGCGGCATTGGTCATTGAGGGGAGCATTATGGTAAACGGAGAAGAAAAAGCAAAATCAGATCATCTGGTTTTATTTAAAAATGAAGGCGATACATTCACCATAGAAGCTCTTGAAGATGCTGTTGTACTCATCATCAGCGGAGAGCCTATTAATGAACCGATCTATCCGCATGGCCCTTTCGTGATGAATTCCCGGGAAGAAATCATGCAGGCGTTTGAAGATTTCAATACCGGAAAGTTCGGCTATCTGGAAGATTGAGAAATTTAAATTTATCTTAATCTTAGATTATTCCTTTTTTATTAACTTTATATAATAGTGTTTGGTGAAACGCAGAGACTCAAATTCAATTGAAATATGATGTTATAATAAATACATCAAACCTTATAGATTTTTGAAACTTATAAGGTTTAGTGAAATAAAGAAAAGCATTATAAATATTCAATTTTTTTTTAGTCTTTGCGGTCCGCCAGCCTACTTACAATACAACAATTTATGAAACCAGAATTTGAAAATATACCTCTTGTAAAGGCAGAGAAAAGATTTGAAATAGAAATCGACGGACATTTTGCATTTATCGATTACCGTGAAATGGGGCCACCAGATCGCTCTGATACACACCGAAGCAGAGCCTGAACTTGCGGGAACGGGGGCAGCTGTTGCCGTTGTAGAAAAAACATTGGCTTATATTGAAGAAAACGGGAAAAAACTTCTTCCGTTCTGCCCTTATGTTTTTGCCTATATCAAGAAACATCCGGAGTGGAAACGTATTGTTGATGAAAGATTTGAAGGATACGACAAACTGTAGCCATCAATTCAACCTCTATTCATTAACTTAATCTCAATTCAAAAACATTATTTTATCATGTCAAATATCGGACTTATCATAGAAGAAAAAGCAGCAGATATAGGAAATTTCCTGGTGGGAAGGCTTCTTCCGTTCCGCGAAAAAAGAGCAGTGGGACCTTTTGTTTTCATTGATCATATGGGACCGTCTGAACTGAAGGATTACCAGAACCTTGATGTTCCGCCGCATCCGCATATCGGATTATCTACTTTAACCTATCTTCTGGAAGGATCTATTTTTCACAGAGACAGCATCGGAAGTGCTGTTGAAATCAAACCGGGCGCTGTGAACTGGATGACAGCCGGAAAAGGCGTTGTACATTCCGAAAGAACCCCTGAATATTTAAGACACAGCGACAAGCGGCTTCATGGGTTTCAGATCTGGGTAGGCTTACCAAAGCATCTGGAGCAGACCGAGCCCAGTTTCCATCATATTGAAGCGGATGAAATCCCGGTATGGGAAGAAGACGGAGTTCAGTATAAACTGATTGCCGGAGAAGCATTCGGAAGAAGCTCTGCAGTTCCTGTTCACAGTAAATTATTTTTTATTGAGATCAAAACTAAAGAAGCGAAGAAAATAAGCATAGGAAAAGATCTTTACGGCGAAGCAGCCATGTATGTTCTGGACGGAACGGTTTCCACGGATGGAAATTCTTACGGTTCAAAACAGCTGATGATTGCTAAAGACACGAAACTTTGCGAATTTGAAATGAGTGAAAACGGAACGGTATATCTTTTCGGCGGCGAGCCGTTTGAGGAGGAGCGTTTTATATTCTGGAACTTCGTGAATTCAGATAAGGAACTGCTGGATCAGGCCAAAGTCAACTGGAATGATCAGAATCACGATGCATTTCCTCAGGTTCCGGGCGACGACAAAGAATATGTTCCACTTCCAAAGGCCATTTTAAACAGAAAATAACAGCCTTACAGATTATTCAACCATGAAAATATTAGCATTTGCAGGAAGCTCATCCTCTACATCCATCAACAGGGAGCTGGTAAAATTTGTTCTGAAAGATTTTCAGGACGAGGAAATCAATCTGATTGATCTGAATGATTTCACCATGCCCGTTTTTTCTGTAGACCTTGAAAAGAAAGGATTTCCGGATGAAGCCCATCATTTTTTAAAGGAAATTGAAGCATGTGACGTGATCATCTGCTCTCTTGCAGAGCACAACCGGTCTTACAGCGCAGCTTTTAAAAATGTCTTCGACTGGTCGTCCAGGATCAATGTAAAAGTTTTTCAGAACAAACCCATGCTTTTGATGAGTACATCTCCCGGAGGCTATGGCGGCGGTAATGTGATGAATACGGCAAAAACATTTTTCCCCCAGTTTGCAGCAGATATTAAGGATACGTTCTCGCTTCCCAAGTTTTATGAAAATTTTGATCTTGAAAGCGGCGTGATCAATCCGGATATGCTTAAAGATCTCAAAGACAAGATCGCACGCTTTAAAAATGAAATAAAAACCAATGACTAAGGGAAGACTTGAGGCTTTCAGTGATGGCGTTATGGCGATCATCATTACCATTATGGTCCTTGAACTTAAGGTACCTGAAGGAAGCAGCTGGATGAGCCTCAAACCTTTACTTCCCAAGTTTCTTGCTTATATTTTCAGCTTTATTTATGTAGGAATCTACTGGAACAACCATCATCATATGTTTCAGGCTGTAAAAAAGGTGAACGGAAGCATCCTGTGGGCCAATCTTCATCTGCTGTTCTGGCTTTCATTAATGCCCATCGCAACAGAATGGATCGGAGCCACGCATTTTGCAGAAAATCCGGTCGCGGCGTACGGCATATGCCTGATCATGTCTGCAGTAGCCTATACGATTATGGAGCATCTGATTGTACAGTGTGAGGGTGAAAATTCCAGATTAAAGGAAGCGATACATTCAAAGTTTAAAGAATATATCTCCATCATATTTTATGTCCTCGGAATCGCTGTTTCATTTTTTTATCCTTATATTGCCATAGGTTTTTATTATCTCGTGGCTCTGATATGGCTGATTCCGGACAAAAGAATCGAAAAATTACTAAAAGAAGATTAATATGGAAACACACGAGTATCCCAACGGCAGTATCACTGTCATCTGGCAGCCCCAGAAGTGTATCCACTCGGCTGTCTGCGTAAAAATGCTTCCCAAAGTCTACAATCCCAAGGACAGACCGTGGATAAAAGCAGAAAACGCAAGTCCAGAACAACTTAAAAACCAGATAGACCAATGTCCTTCGGGAGCATTGAGTTATAAATTCAATACAGAACAATAATGGCGGTAACCGTAAAAGCAAGTTTAGGAAAAACAAAATATTATACCGAGGTAACGGCTGGCGAAAACCGGATCATTACCGATGAACCTATAGATAAAGGCGGGCAGAATAAAGGGTTCAATCCATTCGAAATTTTAGCAACTTCCCTGGCAAGCTGTACTGCTGCCACTTTAAGAATGTATATTGAAAGAAAGGAATGGGATGTGGAAAACATCCATGTGGAAGTAGAGCTGGAAAATTATCCTCTCACGAAAAGAGCTGTTTTCAAAAGGGATATTGCCTTTGAAGGCATTCTGGATGATGAGCAGATAAAAAGACTCCATACCATCGCAGATGCCTGCCCTGTACACAAAATGCTAACCAACGAAATAGAAATACTAACCAAATTTTCATAATATGACCGAAGTAAAACAAAACAACGACGAAAAACACGGAAGTTTTGAAGCTTTCATAGATGGAAGACGCGCAGGAATGATGACGTATACCTGGGCTGGAGAAGAAAGATTCATCATAGACCACACAGAGGTGGAAGAAGCCTATAACGGAAAAGGTGTAGGCAAAGAAATGCTTCTGGCAGCCGTAGACTTTGCCAGGAAAAACAACAAAAAGATCATCCCTCTCTGTCCGTTTGCCAAAGCAAGTTTTCAGAAAAGTGAGGAACTGCAGGATGTTTTAGTCAACTAAGTCTGATTTCTGTCCTTAAGATACAGGCCTTCCGGAGTATACTTCCGGAAGGTTTTTTATTTTCAGAACCGAACAGAAAAAAACTATATTTGTAAAATTTTAATTGAAAAACTATGTCTCCAGTTATATTACTCTCTATTATTATCGTCTACTTCGCATTGCTGCTGTGGGTAGCCTACAGAACAGGAAAAGGAAGTGATAATGAAAGTTTCTTCATCGGAAACCGTAAGAGTAACTGGATGCTTGTAGCTTTTGGAATGATCGGGACGTCCCTTTCGGGAGTAACGTTCGTAAGTGTTCCCGGAGCAGTAGGAAATGATAAGTTTGCGTACCTGCAGATCACTTTGGGTTATCTTATCGGATATATTGTGGTTGCGTATGTTCTTCTTCCTCTGTATTACCGCTTGAAGCTGACCTCTATCTATGGTTATCTCCAGCAGCGAATGGGCCAGCTTTCCTATAAATCAGGGGCATGGATCTTTATTGTTTCCAGACTGGTAGGGGCTACAGCAAGGCTGTATCTTGTAGTGAATATCCTTCAGATCTCTATTCTGGACAACCTGGGAGTTCCGTTTATTGTGACAACGCTGATCATTTTAGCCATGATTATTCTGTATACCTATGAAGGCGGGGTAAAAACAATTGTATGGACGGATACTTTACAGACTTCATGTATGCTTCTGGGACTGATCATCTGTACGGTTTATATGCTGAATCACTTAGGATTAAGTTTCGGCGAAAGCTTTACCGCTATGCAGGATAAAGGCTACACCAAAATTTTTGATTTTGATCCGAACCAGAAAAGCTTCTTCATCAAGCAGATTCTTGCAGGAGCTTTCATTACCATCACCATGACCGGAATAGATCAGGAAATGATGCAGAAAAGTTTATCGGTAACCAGACTGAAGGATTCACAGAAAAATATGGTGACTTTGGGCTTCATTCTTCTTGGAGTTATTTCATTATTCCTTTATATGGGCGGGCTTCTTCATCTTTACGGAGCTCAGGAGCATGTGGCCAGCTCAGGAGACCAGCTTTTCCCTGACGTTGCACTGAACCATATGCCCGGTTTTATTTCCATCATCTTTATTATTGCCCTGATCTCAGCATTATTTCCAAGTGCGGACGGTGCAATGACGGCTCTTACCTCTTCTTTATGTATTGATATTTTCGGGATGAAAGAAAAGCAGGACTGGGATGATTCCAAAAAAGAAAAATTCAGAAAAAGAATACACCTTATTGTCGCCCTATCCTTCCTGATTATGGTCGTGATCTTTAAGGTGATCAATGACAATTCCATGATCGGTCTTATTCTGAAGCTTGCCGGATTCACTTACGGGCCGCTTCTGGGACTTTTCGCCTTTGGAATTTTCACTAAATACAAGGTTAATGACAAGCTGGTTCCTTATGTATGTATCGCAGCACCGGTAATCTCATTTTTCATTGACAAATACCAGGAAAACATCTTTGGAGACTTTAAAATAGGACTGGAACTGCTGATCATCAACGGATTGCTGACGTTTATAGGACTTTGGCTGATCAGAAAGAAATAACAGGCAATTTTGTTAAAACCAGAGAGTTTCATCGTATTTTTGTAAAACTGCGGCTGTTCGCAGCTATCTGAAACAAAACAATCTGTATGAAATTATCTGTTTTCCTTCTCATGGGTTTATTCTTAGGCGTATTTTTCAAAGCTCAGAGTGCTGTTGATTTTGCTAATCTTGCGAGATACAAAGATGACAATGCCACTATTCTTAATGCCAGGAAAAAAACGGATGTGGTCTTTATGGGCAATTCCATTACGGAAGGCTGGGTTAAAAGCCATCCTGAATTTTTCTCTGAGAATAATTACGCTGGCCGCGGCATCAGCGGGCAGACCACCTCACAAATGCTGCTAAGATTTCAGAATGATGTGGTGGCTTTAAAACCAAAACTGGTCGTCATTAACGGAGGCACCAACGATATTGCTCAAAATACCGGAGCTTATGATCCTGATTTCACTTTCAACAACATCAAAGCTATGGCTGATATTGCCCACAGCAACGGAATAAAAGTGATTATTGCATCCGTACTCCCTGCCGCAGCATTCCCGTGGCGCAAGGATATAACCGATGCTGTCCAGAAAGTAGATGCTCTGAACGTCAGACTGAAACAATACTCACACGCCAGTAAACTCACCTTCGCTGATTACAATACAGCAATGCGTAATGAAAAGGGCGGCATGCGGGAAGGCCTTTCAAAAGACGGTATCCATCCGAATGCTGCAGGTTATGCCATTATGGAACCGATTATTAAAAAAGCCATTCAGAATGCATCAGGAAAAAAATAAATTCCAGATCTTTTTACCCATCCCCCAGCAACCTTAACCTTAACCTTAACCTTAACCTTAACCTTAACCTTAACCTTAACCCAAATCATACACCATGAAAAAAATTATTTCTCTTTTTGTATTCATCCTCACATTCACTGGCATGACAGCCCAGGATTTTGAGGTATCAACGCTGAGGATCGGCCCGTACAAAGTTTTTATGGAAAAAACAGAAGCTGAGAAAATTTCCGGAACAAAACTGAAAACAACAGACGGAACTACCAAAAACAATGTGAAGCATAACGGAGAAACCATCCAGATTGATCTTTACGATACCTATATCAGCGAAGCAAAACCCAGCGTGGCAAGCATTATGGGACTGACGACCACGAGTAAAAAATTCAAAACAAAAAGCGGAATCGGTATCGGAAACACGAAAGACGACCTGATCAATGCTTACAGAAATCATCCCAGCTTTACGGTACATCCGGCATGGGATGACAAGGGTGAGAAACGGCTGAAAGACACCGGATATTTCACTTTGGAAGATCTTGATGCAGGCACCCAGCTTTCCTTTAAATTTGTGAACAACATGATTACAGAAATCTCTGTATACCTTAATGAAGGCTGTTAAAACCAGTATTTCTTATAAATAATTCTAAATCCGGATCTTAAGTCTGGATTTTTGCATTTCCATAAGCCATTAAAAAATTGTAAATTCGCGTGCAAATAAATCAGATATAATGAGTAAAAGTATCGAAGAGTTAAAATCTCTTACTACGCAGATCAGAAGAGACATTTTAAGAATGGTTCACGCTGTAAATTCAGGTCACCCGGGCGGAAGTTTAGGTTGTACGGAATATTTCACAGCGCTTTACGGAAAGGTGATGAACTACAGTCTGCCTTTCACTATGGAGGGGAAAAATGAGGATCATTTTTATCTTTCAAACGGGCATATTTCACCGGTTTTCTATTCTACTTTAGCGAGATTTGGCTTTTTTCCTGTAGATGAACTGAGAACTTTCAGAAAACTGGATTCAAGACTTCAGGGACACCCAACTACTCATGAGGGTCTTCCGGGAATCAGAATCGCTTCAGGATCTCTTGGTCAGGGACTTTCTGTAGCACTTGGAGTAGCTCAGGGTAAAAAACTGGATGGCGACCCATCTCTTGTTTACACGCTTCACGGTGATGGTGAACTTCAGGAAGGTCAGGTTTGGGAAGCTTTGATGTATGCTGCGGCTAAAAAAGTTGATAATATTATTTCAACGATTGACTACAACGGGCGCCAGATCGACGGAGATACGGATGATGTATTGAGCCTTGGAAATCTTCATGCTAAACTTGAAGCATTCGGATGGACTGTTCTGGAAGAGAAAAACGGTAATGATCTTGAAGCGGTAATCGCGATCCTTGAGAAAGCAAAAACTGAAACCGGAAAAGGAAAACCTGTAGTGATCATTCTTCATACAGAAATGGGTTACGGTGTAGATTATATGATGGGTTCTCATGCATGGCACGGAAAAGCTCCTAATGATGAGCAGCTTGACAATGCATTTAAGCAGCTTTATCTGGAAGCTCCGGCAGACTATTAATTATAAATGATAAATTTTCACCGATAAATGATGAGATTATAAAGTTTAAACCTATCATTTATCACGACCAAAAACTTTAGTAAAAATGAAATATACATATACAGAAAAAAAGGATACACGTTCAGGTTTCGGAGCGGGATTAGCAGAACTGGCTGACAAAAATCCTAATGTAGTAGCGCTTTGTGCAGACCTTATCGGTTCTTTGAAAATGGAGAAATTCATTGAAAAGGCACCGGAAAGATTCTTCCAGATTGGAATTGCAGAGGCTAACATGATGGGGATTGCAGCAGGTTTGAGCATTACCGGAAAAATTCCTTTTACCGGAACTTTTGCCAACTTTTCTACTTCAAGAGTGTATGACCAGATCCGTCAGTCTATCGCTTATTCAGGGAAAAATGTAAAGATCTGTGCATCTCACGCCGGACTTACATTAGGTGAAGACGGAGCTACCCACCAGGTTCTGGAAGATATCGGGATGATGAAAATGCTTCCGGGTATGACGGTTATCAACCCATGTGACTACAACCAGACGAAAGCGGCTACTATTGCTATTGCTGAGCACGATGGTCCTGTATATTTAAGATTCGGAAGACCTACAGTTCCTGTATTTATCCCTGAAGATATGCCTTTCGAGATCGGAAAAGGAATCCTGCTTCAGGAAGGTACTGATGTAACGATTGTTGCCACAGGACACCTGGTATGGGAATCTCTTGTAGCGGCTGATGAGCTTGAAAAAGAAGGGATCTCTTGTGAAGTGATCAACATCCACACGATCAAACCTTTAGACGAGGAAATCATCATTAAATCTGTTGAAAAAACCGGAAAGATCGTTACTGCTGAAGAGCACAACTATCTGGGTGGTTTAGGAGAGTCTGTCGCGGGAATGCTTGCAAGAAAAAGACCTACAAGACAGGAATTTGTTGCTGTAAATGATACTTTCGGAGAATCTGCTACGCCAGCGGAATTGATGAAGAAATACAAGATTGATGCTGCGGCTGTAAAAGAAGCTGTAAAAAGAATCTTAGCGAACTAAGATTGGCTATATCATATAGATTCGGGCTGTTTCTTCGAAACAGCCCGATTTTTTTATAGATCTGGATTATTACAGAGGCCTGTTTATCGGCTGTTCAAGTGCATCAAGAACCGGATAGAGTATTTTCTGAAGGAATTCATTTTCCCTTTCCCGGGATGTCTTGGAACCTGAAAAATAATTACTGACCTTATAGTTTTTAATGAACTGGCTTCTTTTTTTTGCGATTGCATAATAATATCCCCCGCTGTCTTCATTGATAAAATAGGTCATTTCATCAAAGTTCATGATCTTTTTAGTGGTAAAATGTTTTCTGTAGATGGATTTTTCCCGCTTATCGAAAATATATTTCACAGGAACCCTGAAAACCAGATCCACCAGAAGGTAGCCCATATAGACAACCCAGAGGGCAAAGGCAATGATCAGGACCTTTTCATTGACGGTGTCTTTTAACCAGTAGCCAATCGGGACGACAAGTATTCCGGCCGCCAGCCACCATCTCAGGGTACGCAGAAAATAATAGTGGGGCATAAAAGTGATTTCGCTGCCGTTTTCTTCAAATCGATACCGGTCTGCAGTGTTCATCGTATATTTTCATTTAAACGCATGATATCTTCGGTTTCATTCACCATTTTCTGTATCCCTTTACGCGTCAGGGTCTGCCCTATCGTAAGTTTTTCATCTTTTCCGTTGATATTAAAATGAATAGAAAGGATCACATTGGTTGTGATGAATCCCATATATTTCATTGCCAGGGTCTCGAAATTGGTAAAATCCTGGAAGGAATAGGTTTTTGCAGAAACGAAAATACTATGCTTTCCGGTGATCGTCTTCCGTTCAGTATCTATCACCAGTTTTTTTGCAAAGAAATTAACGATGATCAGTATTCCAAACGCAATAAGGAACAGACCTAATAAAGGAATTCCATATTTATAAGCCAATCCTGCGGCAATAAAAAAAAGAATAACCAGTATGGAAATAAATACCGGCTGATTTTTGAAAACAAATAAAGTTCCGTCTTTTTTGTAAAATTGATAAGAGTTCATGATTAATAGTAATTTGTTTAAGGTATAGCTATATTACAGAGTTTTAAAACGTTCTGCAATCTCGTCGTCGTTTATGGTTTTAAAGGTATTCAAATCTGTTTTAAAATACGAATCATGGATAGAAAAATAAGCATCTTTACTAACTTCCGCCTGCGTTGAAGCAATTTTCCAGCATTCGCAGAACCAGTCTTCAAATATTTTATATTTTTCGTCATTGTATTCGTCCCAGATCTCATCAAATTCTTCGTCATCTTCACTGTTCTCCTGAAAATCTGCAGCTGCATCCCATATTTTTTCCGGCAGAAAAGCATTCCAACTGTCTTTTTTCACGTGGACAGGCAGGTGTAATGGTTCCGTAATGATCTCTCCTTTTTTGTCTGCAGCCCAGGCAGTAATGTTCAGATAATCGTATTCATATTCAAAATACAGGGCTCCGGTATCTATTGCGCTTTTATCTTTGAAATAAGTTAACAGACCTCCTTTAAGCATTTGTACAAAGTCTTCAACCATCTGCTCTGTAGTAGTGGCAAGATAATTTTTTAACTCAATATTGAGATTTTTAAGATTCTGCATAAGACAATTGGGTGATTTGGTTTTCTGATGACCATTAAACTACAAAAATAGATGAAAAATTGAAGGTTTGAACTATCAATTGGCACATTCTACATCTTATTTTTGTGTATGCATCAGCCTTTTATCCTTTTGTACAAAAGGAATATCAGAATATTTGTCCTGTGATGCAATCCTATCGGTTCATCCGCTTTATTTTAGAATTTTTAATTAATAAAATTTTCCATTAAAAGCTTTTTAAAGATTCATTTACCTATGTACAAACCTGTGTACAAACCCGAAAACTCACAAAAAATACGCATTATTACTCACAAAGATGTGATGTAATTATTTCTAGTTTTGAAACCATCAATGTTGATTGTCTGTTCGGCAGATCCGCCTGTAAGTGTACAGTACAGAAAGAAAAACAGAACAGCAAAACCCAATGCCAGGGATGATATGGCAGCACAAATATTAATTAAAAATTATTCAATTATGAAAAAATTACAAGGAATGAAGAACTTTTCTTCATTGGAAAACAAGAAGCTGAAAAATTCAAAAGTTATTTTTGGAGGTGGTACAAATGTTAGAACAACCCAAGAAACGGCTCCTAATGGTCAGCCTGGTAATACTGGTGATACCAGACTTCTGAATGATGGAAAACCTCATTCTACCATAACAGTTGATTAAATAGGAGGGGGAATTTCCCCCTCTTTTTCATATAACAAAATACGTTGGTTATGAAATACAGAATAATCTTTTTCCTGCCACTGATAATACTCACTCTTATTTCCTGCAAGAGTAAAAAGCTTAACTACATCAATTATTACAATAAGGTTTATGCAATTGATAGTACTTTCAGGGTCGATAAAGATACTTTAGCAACCATAAGAAAGTACAGAAAACTGTTCAGGAAATTTCCTCCTGTACAGAATGAAAGAATGGAGGAATATGAAACTTACATCAGATATGCAGACCAATATCATAGAAATTTTGGTGGAAAAAGAAGTCTTGATAAACTCATAGCACAGGCTGCTCCCAATTGGAAATACAAAAGGTTGGAACCTGATTTTTTTAAACTCTATAAAAAGTATGGAATTGACAGCATCACTGTTGAGCAAAAAGTTCTTCAATGGAAAAAAAGTTTGAACAAAACTCTGATAGATTCTTTTAGCATTGCATTTAAACGTGATCAGCATAATGACCGCGTTGGACCATATGTTGAAATGAATGATCGGAAAAATGCAGAACTTCTGATCTGGACCTTTAAAAACTATGGATTTCCATCCAGACAGAAAATAGGTCTTTATGGAAACAATGAGCAGTTTATGTATATGGGAACCCTTCTCAATCATATGGCAGGAACAAAGCATTATGAATACTTCAAGACAAAATTACTGGAATATGTAAGATCCGGTGAGTGTACCCCAAGGGATTATATTGAGATGGTAGACAAATTCCAATATATTCATTATCTACATCCTATTTACGGAGTATATATGCATTATGACACGAATTTTAGTACTGAAGATTCTATAAGAATAAATCGCGACCGGCAAGCAGTAGGCTTTCCCACATTCAAACAGTCTTCAAAAATAACAAAAGACTTCCAAAGAAAAATAAATAATCATTAATTTATATGATCCTGATTATCTCTCAAAATAATGACATCACTACAACAGAAGTTATTAAATATCTTATTCAGATGAAGAAAAAATTTATCCGTATTCATGAGGATGAATTTTTTGAGATAAAAACCCGTAGTAAGAAGATTTTTCTTGAAAGCAGCCGTAATACATTCTTCCTTGATGAAATAAAAAGTGTCTGGTACCGCAGAGGAGGATTAAATTTTAAAAGATTGAAATATACTAATCGTTCCATTCATTTGAATATGGCGGAGACACAGCACTGGCTTGAAGACTATATCCGAAAGGTACTGGAATCCAAAAAAAGCATAAACAAAGAAAGTAACAGCGACGTTAATAAGCTTATCGTGCTGGACAAAGCAAAAGATATTGGATTTGATGTTCCTGAATACTTTTTAGCAGAAAATACTGACCATGTAGAAATAGAAAAGACCATTATAAAAACATTGAATGGAAATGTTATGCTGGATGAGATCAAAAAAAATGCCGGTGGTTTTATGTATACAGCTGTGGTTAAGGATCAGGAAGAAGGAAATTTTTTCATCACTTTTTTTCAAGAGAAGATTGAAAAAGATTTCGAAATAAGAACGTTCTATTTAAATGGCCAATGCTGGTCTATGGCTATATTCTCACAAAATGATGCACAAACTCTGGTAGATTTCAGAAAATATAATGAAATGAAACCCAACAGAAATGTTTCCTATCATCTTCCCTCTACTATTGAAAAAAAAATTCATTTGCTCATGCAGTCTTTGGATCTTAACTCCGGGTCACTGGATTTTATAAAGAAAGGAGACAGATATTATTTCCTGGAGGTTAATCCAATTGGTCAGTTCATGGGACTTTCCAACACATGCAATGGTTTCCTCGAACAAAAAATAGCCGAATACTTATGAAAAGACTTTATCACGAAAAAAATAAATTACCTCTTACGTTCAAATATATTGAAATCTTTAAAACCAAAAATGTAGGTAAAACCCATAGCAACATGTTATTTTTTGTACACAGTGAAAAGTACCAGACAGAACATCATGTAAGAGAAAAACCGCTAAAACCGCTTATAAGAATTTTATGAAATATTTTAATGTATTCAATAATATCCTCATAACTAAAGGAGCCACACGCATTTTAGTCTCTGATCTTCAAAGAAACTTTTCGGAACTGTACCCTTTGGAATTGTATGAAATTATAGGGGAACTGAAGAATAAGTCTATAGAAAATATCCTGAAAAATTATGATACAGAATCCATCCTATTCGTCCAGGAATATATTAATTTATTGATTGAAAAAGAATACGGTTTCATAACGGAAGGAGATTGGGACAGGAATTTCCCGCCACTTTCTTATCAATTTTATGAACCCAATGAAATTTCTAATATCCTCATCGAAATTAATGACATTTCAGTTCTGGACAAAATCAAACAGGATGTAGAAAACCTTGGAGTGAAGCATCTTGTTATTTACAGTCATAAAAAACTTTCGCTTAGGGACTTCAAGGATATTGACTTAAAATTTAAAAGTTCAGTCTTAAACGGTATTGAAATGATCTCTCCTTTCCACGCTCATGTAGACCGAAAATTTATTGATTCTCTTCATCAAACCGTAGACAGAATTTATAATTTGGTATTTTATAATTGCTCAAAAACTCCGTTCAGACACAAACATGAATTCAGATTCACCTTACAGTTCAGCCGTGAAAATCTCAAAATTTCCTCCTGCGGAAAAGTAGACCTGAAATATTTCAATACCAATATCTCAAAAGTTTCGGAAGCCATCCATCATAATTCCTGCCTTCACAAAAAGATCGGAATAGATATTCACGGCAACATAAGAAACTGTCCGTTAATGCCTGAAAGCTATGGAAACATTAATGATACCAGCCTGGAAGAAGCTTTAACCAAACCAGGATTCAGAAAATACTGGAATATCACCAAAGATCAGATAAATGTCTGCAAAGACTGCGAATTCCGGTATATCTGTACAGACTGCAGAGCCTACACGGAACGAAACCACAAAGACAGTGAGGGATTAGATATTTCCAAGCCTTTAAAATGCGGTTATGATCCTTATACGGGAAAATGGGAAGCGTGGAGTACAAATCCGCTAAAAAAAGAGGTTATCAGCTTCTACGGACAAAGCAGCTAATGCTTAGTGTTCTGAAATTCCTATCTGAAAAATTTCCATTTCGGAATAATCGCCAGCATCCCGAATCCTGTGAACAGAAAAAGATTGGTTACATCCGTATATAAAAAGGTAGACAGATAATAGTTGTGCATAAAGAAATGCAGGACCAGCAAAGCCGGAAACATAAAAATTCCGATTTTCCTGTAGAAAAACATCAGGACAAGCCCGATAATCATCAGTACGTCAATAGAAAAGATCACGAAAAAATACCACCTCGGGATCTGAAGATATTCGTGCTGCAGATATTCATCCACATCTATTCCCAGCCCCATCACGGTGAACAGCATCAGTGCTGCAAATGCTAAAATAAAACCCCATCCTTTCTTTGGATCCTCATCAAAATAACTGTATTCTTCCATAGGTACAAAATTAAAGAACTTATGAATAAATCCATAAGTTCTTTAATATAATATTCGTTTAAAATTTGAATTATATAGAAATAGCGTTGATCAATCTGTTTTTGTCGCTCAAATACTCCTCCATAGAGATCATACTTTCGGTTCTCATTACATCTTGAATGTCGTCTATCTGATAAATAATTCTCTTCGCATCCTCTGTATTCTTAGCTCTTACTTTACAGAAAATATTATATTTCCCGGAAATAACGCTTGCTTCGATTACATTTGGAAGTATTGATAATTCTTTCAATACCTCTTGAGTGCGGTTTGATTTTGTCAAAAGGATCCCAATGAAAGCTGTAAAGTGATAGTCCAGCTTACCA
Organism: Chryseobacterium endalhagicum; assembly: GCF_016745235.1. Lineage (GTDB taxonomy): Bacteria > Bacteroidota > Bacteroidia > Flavobacteriales > Weeksellaceae > Chryseobacterium > Chryseobacterium endalhagicum. The sequence continues at coordinate 1,073,432 of NZ_JAELVM010000003.1, forward strand.
TAATCGATATTAAGAGATGATCCCAAAATAATACCTGCATCCTCCATTTTTTTCACTCTTACGTGAATTGTTCCAGCAGAAACATCCATCTGCTTTGCAATTTCAGTAAAAGGCATTCTTGTGTTTTCGACTAAGAAATCAAGAATCTTCTTGTCTATTTCGTCCAGTTGATAGTTCATATTAGTTAAATTACAATTTTCTTAAAAAATCTATGTATTTGTTGCAAATTTATAAAAAATAATTTAACTAAAAAAATTATATCAAACATTAACAATAATTAACACAGATGATAAAAATCATTAAAATATTACGATTATTTACTCCCTGATTTTGTTGAATCTGTTTTTATTTCCACTTTCGCTTCCGGTGGTTTTTTGTCTTTTCTCTTCTTTTTAAATAGGGAATTAAAGCTTTTACTCCACACTACACCCCCACCATACGCTTGATTTGCAGAACCATTCGTACTTACCATTCCGATATTGGTAGGTTTGGAGTATCCTCTCAGAACGAGACTTCCGTCATTCTTTTTGGAAATATCATATTCAATAGATCCTTCTCCGGAGAGATAATTGTTTTGTGTGCCTTCTGTTTTTGTTAAAGGAATCCCCAGTCCGGTCTTAATATTAATCCTCGGTGAAAGCGCTACACTTACCCCGGCATTGGCCCGGTCTGCAGTATTGGAGTTCTGATCTCCTTTTACATAGTTCAGGTCAATCTGGAATTCGTTACTCATTGTGTTCAGAACAGATCCAAGCTGTTTCAGAAGCATATTATATCCTGAAGATTCTGCGACTCCTGCCACATCAAAATCTACGCCTCCACTATTGGACACGTTAAATGTACTCAACAAAAGGATTGACCCAAACTGAAGGACCTTTTCCCCTTCCTGGCTCATCTTGGCCGCCAAAGTTTCTTTAACCTGGCTCGATACATCCAGCGCGGTTACATTCAGGTCTATTTTCGGATTGATCAATGACTGGGTAATATTCGCCTGAAGCAGGACACTGATAGGCTGCAGTTTCCCCATACTTAAATATTCACCTGCATTGGATACCATTCTTACATAATTGGCTGTAATATCCAGCGCCGGTTTCATGGCGTCCCCATCCCATCGGATGCTGCTGTTCTTCTCAATCTGGAAAGTCTTATTCAGGATCGCTTTGGAAACAAAGGTTCCGTTATCTACTTTATAGGTACCGTTCATGGCAATCGCGCCCTGTCTTCCCATCTGGAATCTAAGTTTGTCCGCCACTCCTTTTACCGTAATATTTCCTACATCATCGCCTACCAGTACATTCACGGTAGTGCCTTTATCTACATCCAGACTGAAGTCAATATTCATGTTGGCTCCCGTCTTTTTCTTTTCTTCCAGAGTGATCAGGCCGTCTTTTCCTTCTTTCAGGAACCTCAGCATTTTAAATTCTTCTACATTCGATGTTGAGCTTGAATTAAAAGTAAAATTACTACCATTCAATGCCTTCATATTTGGGGTGGAAATACTCAGTCCGGAAACAGGTCCGTCCACATACAGATCTCCCTGTCCGTAAACCCTTCCCCAGAAAAGGTCATACTCTTTTTGGGTCGTGTTCAGCATCAGAAGGTTATCTGCTCTCATGATCAGGTTGACTCCCATTGAAGAAATGGTTTCAAACTGGATGGCTCCGGAAATTGTTCCTTTAGAATTGGATCTTCCGTCGTGAACTTCAATATTGTTAAGGATGGCAAGTCCTCGGGAAAGCGGAATCACGGTATCATCAAATGAATAATCTACGCCTGTAAAGAGAAGTTTCAGACCAAAGCCTTTCATTGCAATGTCGCCGCTGTAGTCAAGATCGCTCAGCTTTCCATTGATTTTAAGGTCTCCCGTAGCTTTTCCACGTAAGTTTCCAAAAATGGTCTGAACAAACTGCTGGGTAAAAGCAATGTCAAAATCACGCATTTCAGCCGTCAGATCAATCGTGGGAGAAGCCGTATTATTATTTACTGTTCCTGTCAGATGCAGGTTGTTATTTCCCAGAACTCCAGCCGAAGCTACTTTTACATCAACATCATATACATTTAATGAGAAACCGTTGGTTGCGGAAATCGTAAGATTCCCCATCTCATTGCCATTCATCATAATATTATCTACCGTAAGATCTACAAGCGGCTGCAATGTACTTTTGTCCATCTTGATCTTCACACTTCCGTTGGCAAGGCCTTTAATACCCATCGGGTTACCTCCGGACTGCATTTCAAGCAGCTTTTCTACGGCAAATTCTTCAATATCCGCATCTACATAAAAATCTTTTGCAGATTTAAACTGAGCCTCTTTAATAAACAAAGCACTTTTATCCGAGAATACCCGCAGGTTCCGGATATCAAAATCTGAGGTGGCTTTTCTATAGGTAATGGAATGATCCAGCTCAGGGCTTGTATCAATAGCCCAGGTCACATCATTGAATTTAACTTCTGTAGGTTCAAATCTGAAAACATAATCTCCTGCCGCATTGGTAGACTGGTCTACATTAATCGCGTAGGCTTTGAGATTTTCATTCAGCTCATCTTCCGGACTTCCGTGCTTGAAAGTCGTTGCGAGGTGAAGGGCAGTTCCGTTTTCATTTTTCCCTTTAAGTTCAAAATCCTTGATAATATTTTTATTGTATACCAGTTTGCTGATCCTTGCATACAGCTGCTCATTAAGATTGGCCGTATTGATCCTCACCATCACACTGTCGATCATCGCACTGTCCCTGGAAATATTGTCCCGGTCATTGATCTTATAATCAGGATTTGCGGCTGCCAGAGCTTTGTCTGCATCCGTTATCTCCTCTTTCTTCGTCATGAGATATTTCAGAGCGTTGGCATCCAGATTCAGGATCAGATCATTTGAATCTCCGTTGTATTCTCCTTCTACTACAGCGCCTTGCGGAAGTTTCAGGTCAGGAAGGAAATAATTCACCACACCCTGCTGAATATCAAAATTCATTTTAAAATTCTGGCCTCTGTATAATTTTCTAGGCGGCGGCCCTACCAATATTCTTCCGATCCCGTTTTCTACCATTCCGGCAAGGTCTGCCAGGTTATATTTCCCGGAGATCTTCCCGCTTGCAGCTCCCGGTGCATCCACATCAATCACACGTCCTCCGGCTTCTATGAAAGTTTTAATTTTCGCGTTCGGAATATTATATTTTTGGGTGGCTGTAGCAAAATTAAGGTTATTGGCATCAACGTCCAGCGTAAGATCATTAATGGAAGACATAGACATTTTACCTTCCACCTGGCCGCTTACGATCTGGCTTCCCGGTTTATTGGTGAAATAATTCATATTCAGATGGGTAACATCTGCATTCACATTCATATTGATCCTTGGCGTGCTGAAATCAATAAGTCCTTTAATCGTAGCTTTAGCCTGTTCATCATTCATGGTGATGAGTCCGTTGTATTTTTTATGATCCAATAATCCGTCCAGATACACATTACTGATGTGCTTATCCATAATATCAATGCTGGTGATCTGGGATTTGGTGGTCAGACGCATGGTATTGACGTCAAAACTCTGTCCGTTCAGATCAAATTTACCGGAAATCAGACCCACTGCTTTACTTTTCGTGATCACAGACGTGTTCAGGTCTTTTACTTCCAGATATCCGGAATATTTAGGCATTGCCGTGCTGTAGTCGGTAAGTGAAAGTTTGCTGATCTTAGCCTGCCCGATTCCTGTCATCAGATTTCCATCCGTCACGTATACCTGCTTCGGATCTACTTTTGCCGTTCCGTTATATTTCAGTTTCCCGAAGTCATCTGCAAAATTCTTCATCTTCTTTGAAATAAATGAAGGCATCATGGCTTTAAGGTCTTTGTAGGTAAAATCGGTGGAAAGATCTTTGGTTTCGATGGAGAAGTTTCCTTTCAGCAGCCGGTCAACTTTCATTGTTTTGGTCGCAATATTCACATCAGGATTTCTGATCAGGAAGTTTTCCAGGTGAAACTTATTCAGCGGGCCGGTCATTTTTCCTGCCAGATTGAACGGTTTAAAATTATCCCAGTTCGTTACAAAATAGCTGATATCATACCCGCTAAGCTGGCTTCCCTGCTTAATTTCCATATCCCAGCGCACGCGGTCTGCAAAATCGGACCACGAGCCGTCATGAAGATTGAATTTGATATTTCCCTGAAGAAGTGAATGATCGGTATTTAAGGTAAGATCCTTCAAAGACAAAAACTCAGGGGTCAAAGAAAGTTCGGTGGAAAAAGTATCTACAAAATGGGATTTCCCCCATCTGGAAGTGACGAAGGACATATTATTGATCAGCGCTGAAATATTAGGACCATTGACCTTTACATTGGGGGCTTTTAAATTGAATTTTGTTGCGGTAAGCCATTTTCCCGGTTCTCCCGGAGAGTTCTGACTGGTAATGGAAACCTTGGAATCAATGATCTGAACCCGGGAATCCAATTGGAAAGGAGGTTTTTTAGGATCTCTTTTTTTACCGCTGTCGAAAAGCTGCGTAAATCTTATAAAATTGGAAATACTGTCCCCTTTGTAAGTGATGACCTTTACATCTGCATTGACAAGGGTAAGGGAATTGAAACTTAAGGAATTGCTGTTTCCGGAAATCGCATTGTAAGCAAGGGCCATCCAATCGGAATTGGCGCGGAACTCTTTTGCTGTGATGAATTCCAGACCTTTGTAATCTTTGATCTTTAATCCCTTTATCGTTACATCTCCGAAATAATCTACTTCTACACTTTCGGTAGTCATCCCGGATTTAAAATCTTTATTAACGATCTGAAGTGCCTGATCTGCCGCCCATTGCTTGGTGGCAGGAAGATTAATCACGATCAGAACACCTCCCACAATAACCACGCCCAGCCAGAAAAGGATCAGGAGAAGTTTGGCCCACCAGGAATAGCTGGTGACATCTTTCACCGCCTGCTTTCCAAATTCTTCAGCCGTCTCCACGGGATGATGAATAGCATCCGATGCCAGCTCAGATGCTTCTTTAACTGTTTCCTTTACAGCACCTTCTACATTCTCAACAGTCTTCTGTACCTGATCACCTATGTTCTCAGCTACTGATTTTTTATTCTCATTCTCGTTATTATTCTCTAACTTTGCCATTATTATGAGCGACTCTATAATTTTAGGTATTGAATCGTCCTGCGACGACACCTCAGCAGCTATCATCAAGGGAAACTGTATTCTATCGAACATCGCTGCGAATCAGGCCATCCATAAAGAATATGGAGGTGTAGTCCCGGAACTGGCATCGCGAGCGCATCAGCAAAATATAATCCCCGTTGTTGAAAAATCTCTTACTAAAGCAAATATACAACAAAATGCTATTTCAGCTATAGGATTTACACGCGGCCCCGGACTTTTAGGATCACTACTGGTAGGAACATCATTTGCTAAGTCTTTGGCTATGAGCTTAAATGTTCCGTTAATTGAAGTAAACCATCTCCAGGCCCACATTTTAGCCCATTTCATTGACGATGCAAATCCTATGCCGCCAAAATTCCCCTTCCTGTGTCTTACGGTAAGCGGCGGCCATACAATGATTGTCCTGGTAAAGGATTATTTCGACATGGAAATTATCGGGAAAACTATTGATGATGCAGCAGGAGAAGCTTTCGACAAAATCGGAAAGATCTTCGACCTTGATTATCCTGCCGGACCTATTATAGACCGACTGGCGAAGGAAGGAAACCCGAATGCATTTACATTCAACAAACCCAGAATGGAAAACTATGATTATTCATTCAGCGGTATCAAAACTTCGGTTCTGTATTTCATTCAGAAGGAAGTGAAAAAAAATCCGGATTTCATCAAAGAAAACCTCAACGATCTTTGTGCTTCCGTTCAGAGAACCATTATTGAAATCCTGATGGCCAAACTTGAAAAAGCAGCCCAGGAATTAAATGTAAAAGAAGTAGCCATTGCCGGTGGTGTTTCTGCCAATTCCGCATTGAGAACAGCGATGCAGGATAATCATGAAAAATTAGGCTGGAATATTTACATTCCAAAATTTGAATATACCACAGATAACGCTGCGATGATCGCCATGGTCGCCCAGCTGAAATTTGAAAGAGGAGAATTTACGGATATGAGAATTTCCGCAACTGCAAAATATGATTTATGAAAATACTCTTAGAAGAAAAAGTACTGGGAACGCAGTCTAAAAAGAACTCAAAATACTACTGGGTTTTAGAAACCGTTACAGGAAAAAATGAAGTGACAGAAACATCTGAAGACGAAGATTATTTAATGATCAGTTCAGAAATCGGATATGTTCAAAATATAAAGGAAGAGATCGTAGAGAAAATCAATTCAGAAAATGTATTTAGTTTTCCTTACGAGCCCAAAGAAGGAGATTATTTATCCATCAAAAATAATTTAAGAAAAAACGAATATCTGAATTTAATTTTTCTGAATAATAAGTGGGTGGAAGAAATTTACTCATGTTCATACAGAGATTGTGAAGGTGATATTTATACCACGATAAAAACTGGTGTCGCATTTTTAAGCGAGAATGAAATTACCTTTTAATCATCAACGTGAGTTCGGGTTTATCATAACGGAAGGAAGTCAGAAGCCCGAAGAGGGAAGTTATTGAAGTCCAAAGATAGAATATAGGTGTTTTAATTAATATTTTCAAAACTACTTCAATCGATTTAGAAGAAATTGTTAAATACTTACGGTCCAATAGTAACTTCCATCCTCCAGCTCCCATCTTCCAACCTTTTAATCATCCCTTATCTATAAAATTCAGGTGCATTCTAAATATCAATATATGAAACTTTTTTTTGGCGAAATTAATAACGGAAAGGCAATAATTAATGACGAAGAACAGCAGCACATTGTGAAAGTTCTTCGTATGAAAGATGGTGAAGATATTTATGTGACGGATGGTAAAGGGAATGTTGCTTCCGGAAAATTAGTGATCGAAGGGAAAAAAGCCGGCCTTGATGTTTCCGAAATTAAAAAAGATACTCCGGACTTCAATCCTAAACTTCACATCGCTATTGCTCCGACAAAGAACATCGACAGGATCGAGTTTTTTGTGGAAAAAGCCGTGGAAATGGGCATCTCTGAGATCAGTATTATTATTACGGAGAAAACCGAGCGTAAAAACATCAATATTGATAAAATCAGGAAACAGGCAGTTGCGGCATCCAAACAGAGTCTGAGATTTCATTTTCCGGTGATCAATGATGCTGTGAAACTGACGGATTTTCTAAAAAATATTGATCCGGAACATACTTTTGTCGCTCACTGCCATGAAAACCTTGAAAGGATTGAACTTAAAAATATTCCTGCTTTGGAACAGATCACTTTCTTAATTGGTCCCGAAGGGGATTTTTCTGAAAGGGAAATCCAGTTTCTGTCCGACAGTAATGTAAAAGCAGTTTCACTTGGAAACCAAAGGCTCAGAACTGAAACGGCGGGTGTATTTGTGGCGGCGTGGAATTATTTCAATATGATGAGGAATTAGATGTTAGAGGCTAGAAGTTAGAAATTAGTATGTCCATTTATCAACATATCATCCAATTAACACATCATCACATCAACTTACATTTCAAGGTTGTGGTCTCTCAGATATTTTTCGAAGATTTGCTGTCCGCTCCGCATGGAATTGACGGCCCAACGGATCTTCATTCTCAGCAGTTTTTCTTCGCTTAATTTATAGTCAATCCCTGATTTCAGAAGTTTTTGTTTCAGTTCGTACATACAGATTCCGGCGGCTACGGAAACATTGTAACTTCTCGTTAAGCCATACATCGGAATCGCCAGGGTTTCGTCTGCAAAATCTATCACTTCTTCAGATACGCCTTCCATTTCGGTTCCAAATACAAGGGCAACAGGTTCTGTAATCTGATAATCAGGAAGCATCACCGCATTCTTTTCCAGCGAAACAGCCAGAATTTTATAGCCTCGGTCCTTAATATTCTGTAACGAAGCTATATTTTTAGGCATTTTCTCAACTTCCACCCATGTTTCGGCACCTTTGGTCACGGTAAGATTAGGATCAAAAATATTCTCCTCTTCCATCGCCACCACTTTATGAAAAGCATTGGCTTCTACGGATCTTATGATGGCTGCTGCATTTCTGAACTGGTACACGTCATCCATCACAGGAAGAATAAAATCGGAACTTTCCTGAGAAAAATGCTCTATTTTTTCTAATCTCTTCTCTGTTAAAAACTGCTTTAAATATTCAAAAGTTTGCGCTAAATCTTCCATTCATTTTCAAATCTTTGCAAATTAACGTAATTTTGGGCTATGAACCTGAACGAGGCTCAATTTCTTAGAAAAAAGTAATTCATGAAACGAAAAGTCCTGCTCATTTATACCGGAGGAACCATCGGTATGGAAAAAGATTATGAAACCGGAAGTCTCCGTGCCTTTGATTTCGGAAATATTTTCGAAAAAATGCCTGAGATGAAATTAATGGAATGTGAAGTATTTGTCCATCCATTTGCAAAACCGCTGGATTCATCGGATATGGGACCTGAGGAATGGAAGGTAATTGCCAACTATATTCTCAAAAATTATGAGCTGTATGACGGTTTTCTGATCCTTCACGGAACGGACACGATGTCTTATACGGCTTCTGCTTTAAGTTTTATGTTGAAAGGCCTTAGAAAACCTGTGATCATGACCGGTTCGCAGCTTCCGATCGGAGATCTGAGGACTGATGCCAAGGAAAATCTTCTGACCAGTCTTTATTATGCCAGTCTCTATGAAAATGATGAAGCTGTAATTCAGGAGGTTGCCGTTTATTTTGAATATAAATTGTTAAGAGGAAACAGAACGCTGAAATATTCTGCGGAGTATTTTGATGCGTACTCAAGCCCCAACTACCCTATTCTGGGACAATCGGGCGTTCATTTAAATATCATTAAAGATAATCTGTACCGTTGCGACCCTGAAGTGGAATTTCACGTAGATGAACATATTTCTGAAGATATTCTTTTCTGGAGAATTTTTCCGGGAATGCACCTGAGCCACTTTAAAGAAATCCCTAAAATGAAGGTGCTGATTCTTCAGGTTTTTGGTTCCGGAACGATTTTCAGCAGTGAAAAAACCCAGGAAACGCTTGAAGAAATCAGAAGCAATGGAACCGAAATTGTGGTGGTAAGTCAGTGTATATCAGGCGGTATTTCATTTGGAAAGTATGAAAACAGCAATATATTCTCAAGGATCGGAGCAATCAGCGGAAGGGATATGACCGCCGAAAGCGCTATCACCAAAGCAATGCACCTGATTGATAACCCCAACTACACAGGAACCTTCGCCGACAACTTCACCAGAAGTCTTTGTGGAGAAATAACTGACTAATTTTTCAATAATAATTTGCAGATTCCAGAAATTACCCTATTTTTGCAATCTCAAATAGAGAGGTGTCCGAGTGGTTGAAGGAGCTACCCTGGAAAGGTAGTATACGGGTAACTGTATCGAGGGTTCGAATCCCTTCCTCTCTGCAAAATTATAAAAGTCTTAAACTTAGTTGTTTAAGACTTTTTTGTTTATAAATTGGTGCTACTTTATCGCAAGGTTAATTAAATTCCAGTGTATTATCAGGGTAAACAAAGGCGTAAATGCTTAAAAAGGTAATACAATAATATATTCCCCTACCCGTCATTAAATTTAATCAAATCTTTCTTTTAAAAACCATAAGCCACTACTGATTGTCAGCAGGCTTTTCTATTCCTAAAATATTCCTAAATCATGTCTTTCATTTGTCCTGTTTATCAATAGTGTTGATATCAATCAGACAGTTATTTAATGAAGAAAGACTTTATGTTCGGAATGATTTTTAGAACTAAAATTAGTATCGGAATATTTTTATCCGTATTAACAAGCAGTTTATTACAAGCGCAGATCAGTCCGCCGGGGCTTGGAGATGCCAATACTGCTTCGTGGTTAGCTTTTGGAGTAAAGAAGCGGCTGGATTCATTAGGAAAGAAAGAAACTTTAAGCTATATCGCTCTGGGCCGGAAAAGCAGCCCGGACCAGTATAATCCGGTTTCGAAACAGGCTATTGTTGTTTTAAACCATGAAGTCTACCATTCTTTTGCTCCTCATCAGCAATACAGTTACGCTATCAGTTACCGCAGGCAGCCAAAATATGAAAGTGCTTCGCCTTATAAAAAGGAGGTTACGGAACAGGAATTCAGAATGTACGGAAGATATGCCTACACTTTTACTTTAGGAAAACGATGGAAACTGAAGAATACCGTCCGCCAGGAGTTCCGGAAGTTTTTTGATTCTGATTTTCGTCAGGCTGAAGAAAATTTTCAACTGAGAACGAGGATAAAAAGTCAGCTGACCTATACGCTATCAAAGAAAAATAATCAGAAACTGGCTTTAAGTACTGAAGGTTTGTTTTCCACCAGTTATCTTAATCAGCCAAACCGGAAATGGACATCATTCGGGTACAGGGAAATGCGGGTTGCGGCTTATTATATGTTCAATATTCCTCATTCTCCTTTCACCGTGGAAGCAGAAGTGTGAAGAAAGGCGGAGTGCATTATCTGGCGGTGGATGTTATATGGAACCTTAGTTATAAGTGATGAATGATGAGTGATAAGTGATGAGTGAATGGTGAATGGTGAATGGTGAATGGTGAATGGTGGCAAAATTAAACAAAATCCCAACAGAAATGCCGGGATTTGTCTGGAGGATCTGTCCGGATCTTCCACAATATAATTTAGATATGAATGTTTGGTCGAAAATTTAATTACAAATGGTCAGAAACTGATGGCTCATCTGCACTTTGAATTTGGCTTCCGATTTAAGTTTTGCATACGAAGTATATTCAAAAGCCTGTACGGATTTCAGTTTCTTATCGATATATTCTGCGATCTGGGCCACAGAAAAAATAAAATCCCTGTACACTGCCATATCAACAGTCTGTCCATAATAAGGAAGATAAGCCTTCAAAAAAGGAACTGCAGCCTGATGCCTGCCATAATTGACACAATATCCGGCTCCTTCCCTTGACGTAATAATCTCACGATCATTGATATAATCCAGGATCGTTTTATTTCCGTCCAGTGTATTTCCGTTTTTTAGGAGATGCCTGTTGATTTTATCCAGGATGTGCTGGGCATATTCCATCATCGTAATGGTTTTCCATTCAAATATATGGTTCATGCCTTTGGAAGCCTTAGGATCTTTTCCGTTTTCACAGCTTGTGCAGAAAGAAAGTCCGATCTTTTCGTGATAAGGAAAAAAGCAGTCTTTGATCTCCATGGAAGCATCAGCCATCAGCCTGTCATCTGCAAAGTTATAGTACAAATACGGACTGTAAAGATCTGCAAGCGCCTTTAAATAATCAATTTCGCTGGCATTGTGATATTCTTCAAACCATTTTTCAAGGGTATCGTAATAATGGCTTTCAAATTCTTTAAAACTTAAGTAAAACGGCAATTCCATAGCTCTGTAATTTTGATAAGACAAAGCTATTGCTGTAATGCGACAAAACTTGACGTGTTATTTTTTTTATAAGAGATAAGAGGCAAGAACCAGGAAGCAAGATGTTAGATTTCAGATGTCAGACACCAGATTTCAGACAAGAGATAGTATTACTGGTGGCTTCGAGAGCCTCTGCCACCAGATGGTTGTCGTTTATTCAATGACAATTTAAAACTCACTCACTCCGAAACCCGAAACGACGGTGGCTTCGAGGGCCTCTGCCACCTGGTGTTTGTCACTTATTCAATATTTCCAGATTTATACTCTCCAACTCTAAAACACTCCGACTCTCCAACCCCGGAACTCGAAACCCCGGAACTATTGATCATAATTCGTCATCATAAATTCAAAATAACGAATCATCTTCAGGTAGTTCTCGATACTGAGGTATTCATTGGTACTGTGGATGCTCTGCTGCTCTGATCTGTTGATGCGGATAGGCATAAATCTGTAGATATTTTTACTTACGATCTGGTATTTGTAGGCATCGGTTCCGGCCATGGTAAGGTATGGAGTGACGATGGCACCGGGATAAATTTCCCTGATACCGGCTTCTATCAGTTTAAAACTTTTAGTATTGGAAGGAGAAACGGCGGAAGCTTCTCTTGTATTGTCGATTTCTTCTACCTCAACGTCGAAGCCTTCTGTCGCTTTTGCAATGTGGTCACGCACATCTTTCAGACTGTTTCCGGGAAGAAGTCTGAAATTGACTACAAATTCCACTTCAGGGGAAAGAACGTTGGTTCCGTCGCTTCCTTTCATCATGGTTAAAGCGGTAGTAGTCCTTACAAGCGCGTTGGTGGTATTATTTTTTGTGAGTTGCGATAAAAGAAGAGGTTTCAGCAGCCACTGATTGGAAATGGCCAGCCTGCTGGTGAAAGGCATGGATCCGCCAATATTATCGAAAAATTCTTTGATCAATGGGGTGATCTCCGGCTTCATCTGATCATCCTCAAGACGCTGCATAATAACGGCGGCTTTTCCGATGGCACTTTCCATAGGAGGCATTGAGGAGTGCCCGCCAAGTCCTTTCACCTTGATCTTGGCCGATAAAAAGCCTTTTTCTGCACAGCCTACTACAGCGACGTCCGAATCTATTCCTGCTATATTTCCTTTCCGCATAATGAGGCCGCCTTCATCATATACTGCTTCGAACTTCAATCCTTTTTTCTTAAAGTACTCTGCAATCTGCATCGCCCCTTTTTGTCCGCCCACTTCCTCATCGAAACCGAAAGCCAGATAAACATCCCGTTTGGGAAGCTTTTTGCTCTCAATAACCGCTTTCATGGATTCCATCAGGGAAAAAAGCATTCCTTTCATATCAATGGCTCCCCTACCGTAGATTCTTCCGTTCGCGACGGTTCCTGAAAAGGGTTCGAAATCCCAGTCTTCTGACACTTGGGAAACGGGAGGCAGCGGCTTATCACCTGGCCGGAAAATATTCTGTTCATTATTTTTCACATCGGCATCTCCGGGAGGCACTACATCTATGTGGGAAAGGAAAAGTATGGGCTCTAACACAGGATCACTTCCTTTAAGCCTGAACACCAGGGCATGGGTATTGATTTCCGTGTTTTCAGTAGATTGATATACCGATGGATAGGCTGTTTTCAGGTATTCTTTAAACTGATCAAAGGGAGCGTAATTGAATTCGCCCAGGCTTCCGGTAGAAACTGTAGGAATTTTGAGACCGCCTGAAAAACGTATCAGGGCAGAATCATTTTTCACGGGTTTCCAGCCGTCCGAATTTCCAGCTGTATTTTTTTTAAATGGGTAGGTATACATTTTGATCAGCAGTACAGCAACCAAAATAACAAGAATCCCAAGAATGATGAGAAGGAACTTTTTCATGGCAGTAGATTTTGTGTGGTGTAACAAATATACCAAACAAAATAATGATACCTGTACGAAAAGCTTAGTATTTCTCTAAAAAAGGGATGAACAATTTTGGGTGCTCGCTTTAAGCTTATCCTTTAATTAATTTCTAATCTATTAATTTCCTGAACCTCCATAAGCTTATGGCTATATTGAGTTTTGACAAGTATATCCAATATGTCTTGCGGTAGTTCATTCAATTTTAATGGATTTTCTGGACCAGCAACTAAATGATAATAAGGCTCTGAAAACTGATTTGGATAAGATTTATCAAAAGAATATAACCCTTTCTTTGTCATCGATACATAGTCTTCCAAATATCTTTCATCAGCTCCTGAACCTGATATTTTAATCAATATGCTGTCTAATTTTGAACTAACTTCTACTTCAGATATTTCGGGTAAGTTTCTAAAATAATGTACTAATATTTGACGCTTTTCTTCAGATTCAGCTACAGAATCAGGTAGCTTTCCACCACCGGAAGCCATAAATCCCACATATTCAGCATCTGTGAAAAACCAATCCATATCCATTGTTTGTTGTTCAATTTCTGTTATCATAATCAATATTTAGCTATTAAAAGGTTTTTTACAAATTTGATTTCTTAGGTCTTGGAGACTTTAATTTAAGCTAAAATAATAACACCACTACAAAACAGTGATCTTTACGAAGACATGGGCTACAAGCTCGCGCCAGCCGGGGACTTTGCTCAGTGTTTTTTATCTATAATCTTTTTATAACAATTCTCCCCATCATGGTAGCCAAAGCAAAGTATAATATTCTTATCTTTTTTCTCAAAAAAAGTAGTATAGGTCATATCAGTATCATTCACATCTTCTGGAAAGGCAATTAAATCTTTATCAAAATTTAAATAAAAATCATTAAACTCTATTGTGTTACCTTCTAATTTGTATTTCGAATTGTAATTCAACAATTTCTTCCCTTTTATATTGTAAATTACTCTGTTATAAACCCCATCCTTGTTAATCGTTAAAGTGTCATATGTATTCTTGTATGATATGGGTGAATATTTTCCATATATATCTTCATTACTAATATTTTGGCAAGAAAATAAAAAAGGTAATAAAATTAAACTTATACTTTTTTTCATATTTATTAAATTTAAGTTTGTTCGATTTAAAATCTAGGTCTTGTTAGTATAGATGGTGGTGTTATAGCTTGTTTAAAAACGTTATTTGAGGTTGGGTTAACTACTTTTTGTTGAACTTCGGACTTGCTTTCAGTCCATATATAAGTCTGATATGTATTGTCATAACTATTTACCTTTCCATCGGTTCTTTCAAAATTATTTACTGGTAATCTATAAAACAATGACTCTTGTGACTTAGAATCAGTCATTAAAAAAAGTGTTTCATCTCCTAATTTATACCAAGATACATTTGATCTTCCCCACATTTGCTCATACATATCAAAATTTGCTGTTATGGGGTTAGCTTGAAGATAATCCAATCTTGTATTTCCTAAATGATCAGTGTAATTGTACACATACTTCCCGGTATCAGAATTATAATAGCCTTCTGCCGTTGGGAAGAATTTCAATGTGCCGTTTTCATACTGGAAGCCGTCTATATAATCTGTGGTGTCGGTACCGAAGATCTTTCTTACTTTATTTTAAGCTAAAATAATAAAACCACTGCAAAAAACAGTGGTTTATTTTTATTACTGGTGCGAGCGTCCCGGGCAAAAGTTGAGACGAATTCTATATTATTAACACTTAATTATTTTTACTCAATTTTTTACATTTACATGGCGGAGGGGCGCCATCAAAATTCTTACTATCAAAATGCAAATAATATTTTTTATTCTGACCTTCAATAAAAAGTGTTAGATTGTTTTTTTCTTTAGAAACATGATCCCCTATTTGAATTTTATTTTTCCATTGGTCAAGCATAGGTAGACAAATTTCACCAAAATTCATATAAGCATTCATATGATTTGCAGTATCTGCAACTTCACCTAAATATTTATTTCCTCTCATTTCAATGGGAGAAAATTCATTTATAAATGATTCTTTCCCCGATTTGAAAAAATCAGACATATTATTCTTTTTTGAACTAAAATAGATAAAAAGAATTATGAATCCGATTAAAGAGATGATGAGTAATATTTTATTATTTTTTAACATTTCAACATTAATTTTTAACGGGTGTAGTTCCAAAAAGCTTCGTTGCTCCGTATTGATATGATAAGCCTAAGCCAATTGGATTGGTACCAATACCAAAAGTTGTATAACCTTTTGCACCATTATTATTTAGTCCAAAATTACTCGGGCTCATATCTCTAAATTGAAATTTTCCATCGTAGTCCGTTCCTCCGTAAGAAGCATTTAAGAAAGGAACTCCTCCTGAATAGCTCATACCATTTCCCGCAAAGTCCCCAATTTTAAAATCATGCCCTGCAGCAGGAGTAACACTATACATACTAAAAGAAGGTCCTACATCATAACCAACTCCAAAATTTATATTAGCATAAAAAGAACTCCCATTATTATTATCTGCAGAAACATATCCTATAGCTCCAGACCATCCAGCCCCAATTATTGTACTAAATCTAAACTCTCCACCCATTCCACCAGATCCAGCTAAAGGTAATTGACTTATAGTAGCTAACATCTGACTATCAGGATTCACCCCAATTTGCGTTCCTCCTCCAGTTGTAAAAGATTCTGTCATTACCTTTCCACTTGAGTCAGTTGCCACACCTGAAGCATCTAAAGTATATTGATAATTTTGTTGCCCATTACTAGTCCCGGTTACAGTTAGGGCATCATAATATTCTTGAACTCCAGTATATTTCTTATCTTTTGCATCTTGTAGTGAATGAACATCTTTGTCATAAGTGATACTTGTTTTTCCATCTAATATTGTTTTGATCCACCCATTTGCCTCCCTTCCGTCGGGATCTATAAAGCTAATCGGATTATTAAAAGCATAATTATAAGGACTATGACGAGTCATCTTCTCTGCCAACGGATCCACAACTCCCCATCTACCCAGATCAGCCATATACATCCTCGCTCCATAATCATACATCCCACTTTCCTGAAGCTCTTTCCCATTATACTTGTATTTATACGCCGGATTCCCCAGCAAAACATTATACCCCTCATGCTTCAAGCCAAACGGATAATAATTGCTTTCCTCAATAATTTCCGCTCCTGCACCGTTTTTAAAGTAGCTTAGTCTCGTATTTCCTAAATGGTCTGTATAATTGTACACATACTTTCCAGTCTCAGAATTATAATAGCCTTCTGCAGTCGGGAAGAATTTCAATATCCCATTTTCATACTGGAAGCCGTCTAAATAATCGGTGGCTTCTGTTCCAAAGAGCTTTTTAACTTTTACCCCATCTGCTCTGTAAGTATAATCTGTTACTTTGGAGTTTTGGGTAACCTTGCCTGGTAAATTTAAATAATTATATTGAATAGAAATACCTTTATCTGATTGAACCGTCATATTTCCATTCAGATCATAGTTGATAATGCTTCCTGTACTTCCGGATGCCAGTGGATAGCCGCTTAATGCATTACCGGTTCCTTTTTCTTTAAGGTAGGCTAATTTATTACTCTGTTCAGCATTTTCATAATGATATTCCAGGTCATCCATCACTTCAGGGGCGGTGTAGCCGGGAAGCTGTTTTCCTCTTCTGAGAAGGGTTTTGATGTTTCCGTTCAGATCGTAGGTAAGCTGCTCATGGTATTCTCCTCTGTCTAAGTTCATGGCATCCCAAAAACGGCCTTCTTTAAGACGGTTCAGGGGATCATATTCATAGGAGTAGTTTCTTAATACGGCATCATTTTGGGTAATCCATGACATCTGGGAAATATTTCCATTATACTTTGCAGAGCCGGAAAACTGGCTGTCCGGTTTGTTATACCTCAGCTCATAGGCAAAGAGTTTATTCTGCAGATTGGAGGGGTCATTTAATCTGGTAAGCCATCCTCTGATGTTGTAGGCATATTTCACAGTCTGCAGCGGGCTGCCTGTAGTATTTCCAACATTTTTGGTCTGGATCTGCCCAAGGTCATTGTACAGGTTTTCAGCAAGGAGTTCCTGTGCCCCACCGTTGAGCTGGTGCCAGTGTCTTACCATTCTTTCCTGATGGTCGTATTCAAAAGTCTCTTTGATATTTACTTTTGTACCACCTGCCACTCTCTGATGCTCGGTAAGGGTATACTCCGGCACGCCTGAAAATTTCAGAAAGCTTTCGGTTTTGGTATAGCCTCCAAGATGATTGACGGAATGGGCAGATATCGCTCTTCCTTTTTTATCGTAATAGGTATACGTCTTGGTCCAGCTGTCATTTTCAACATTCTTTACATAAGATGCTGTAGGCAGACTTTTGGTACTTACACTTGAATTCTGGGTAATCTGCGGTAAAACTTCCTGTGTTAAAATAGTTCCGGGAACCGCCGGAGCACCCTGAGGATAAGTATCATAATAATTTACTGAAAGGATCTTATCGATACCTGTAGGATAAGAAACATTTCCGTATTCTATAGCTGTTCCATTAAGGGAGAAGCTTCCGCCACGGGTTTCGTGGGAAACGTTCGCAGCCTGATTATCGACATAATTCTGAATATCCTGTCTTGGTGTTCCATCTCTTGAAATTCCGGTATAGACTACCCTGCCAAACTGATCATATTTGGTAAAAATCCATGAATTATCAGCTGTAAAATTGGAAATTCCATTTTTCAGGACAATATCCCGGTACAGGATTATCTGGTCTTTTTTATTATAGACCATCTGTTCTTTGCCTTTTCCGGGAAGTTTCTTTTCTACCAGCCTGTTTCTGCCATCATATTTATACTGGTAGCATAAATGTTCCAAAGCTGAAGCAGATACTGATGTGGAAGAGGCAGCCAATGGCGGAATCACGAATGCCAGCTGGTCATATTCGTTGTAGACATAATAGGTGTCTGCATTTTCAGAGGCGCTGATCACTTTTCTAACCAGAAGGGTCTGCCCATTGCCATTTTTGAATTCTATGGTTTTATTGCCATCTTCATCGGCAACGGTATTTTTATACAATTGTGAGGCCCCATAATTTCCTGATATGCTTAATACGGAAGACGTTGCTCCATCAACCCAGCTGGTTACGGTGGTATATTTTTTCACTTCATCTGCCGTATTGGTATCATAACCGAATACTACGGGCTTGTTCTGCCAGTCGGTACCGGGATTTTTCTGGCTCAGAATTCTGTCCAACGGAGAATTTTCCAGATTTTTATGGCTGAAAGGATAGGAATCATTAATTCCGTTGGCCTGATAATAAGTATTGGTACTGCTTTCCACTCCAGTCTGGATATTTCCATTCTGCGAAGACATAGGAACGGGAAGCCAGCTGTCTACCTGTCTTCCAAATCCATCATACGGAATATGGGTGACCAGATCTTTTCCGGTAGGCGTAGATTTGATGCTTACCGACTGTTTGGGTCTTCCTAAGCCATCGAAAAACTGTACGCTCTGTATCTGCTGCAGAGAGCCGTTTGAAACCTCAGTGGGTACTAAATACTGTCTGGTATAAATATAATTTTCAGTATTGGGAATCGTAGAGGAATAATCAACCGTAATAGGCGTATACGTATTACCGGGATTTCCTGTAGAAGATGTTCCGATATAAGCCCTGAAGGTTCCGTTCACAGAACTGAAGCTGAATCCCGGAAGCATCCGGATCTTTTGGGGATCGGCAACTTCTGTATTGGGAGCGGGAGGAGCAGTCAAAACAATCTGCCCATAATGATAGCTGCCCAATATCAATGCTATGCCCAGATATATTTTTTTGTGCATATTATTAAATTAATGGGTGGTACTGCTTTTCATTTGACGAATTTCTTCTTTCAGCTGCTTCATTTCTGATGAAATACTCTGTAATGCTGAATTCTCTGCTTCTAACTTCTGAATTTTTTCCCGCTGATCTTTCAGCTGTCTGTTTTGCTCAATGGCATATAAGGTCAGTTCTTCAATCTTCTGCAACAGCTTAATCTGAAACTCCCCCACATTAACGCCTTCTTTTTCCATTACTCTGGCAGAAGCTATTTCGGGTAAATGTTTTTTCTCTTTGATATGCTTCTCCACCTCTTCCAGCTTGGGAAGGTCATAATTTTCTTCAAAAACGAAATCTGCAGTTGGAGTCAGGGTCACTTTTATTTCTTTGGCTTCCAGTTTTCCCTGAAGAAGAGCATTTCCATTCAAGGAAATTTTCATAACTTCATTCATCGATACAGGAGCATTTAAAGCAACCTGCTGATTAGACTTGGTTAAAAAACTGATTCCTTCATTATCAAGTGTAATGGCCACTTTTGCAAAGTCAAGTGTTCCATTACTGGATAACCATCCCAAACCTGCGCCATTTGCCTTAACTCCAAAACTCATATATGTTGATGTTGAACTCCTTAAAGATCCCCAGTTATTTAAGGAACCATCTTCATATCTAATCGCAAAAGCATTAATTCCTTCAGAAGAATTGCTGCCACCCGCTAATACATTACCTGAAACGTCCAGTTTTTCCCGGGGAGCGGAAGTTCCTATTCCTATATTTCCATTCCTAAGGATTGACAATCTTTCTACCAGACTTGCCGCACTGTTGCCGTCATTCACTGAGATAGAAAATTTTGAGGCATAGGTATTTCCTGTTTCCTCCGTAGCTGTTATTCTGGCTTTGGGAGAGTTCTGGTATCCTGTAAATTCTAAAGCAGGATATTTTGGATTTGCCGAAAAGGCACTCCATCCCCCCGTTGAAATGGTTATTTTACCCCCATTCTGGTCTGCTACTTCTAAATTGGAGTGAGGATCATGAACCCCAATTCCTACATTAGCTGATGTTGGAGTGGATGTTGGGTTGATAATACTTCCAGATGTATATAGTTGTCCAGAAGCCAATTGAGCAGCAAAAATGCCTGCGATGAATATTGTTTTTTTCATAATCTGAGTTTTTTATTGTTTGTAATTGTATTTGAATTCTTTTAAAATTTTTCCTGTAGTACTATTTTCTCTGACCTCCATTAATCTATTGGCTGTATCATAAATATATACTTCCCTGATTCCTGAGGGCGGGGTGATACTTTTTACACCGATTAAAGGATCATAAGTGTAGGTGCTAATCTGATAGGTTGACAGTCCGGTATTATTTCTGAATAAATCTAAAGCGGAGATCAAAGACTGTTCAGAAGCATCTGTACCTTGCTGAGCATCATTAACAGAGGCATTAACAATATTATCTATCAATGTTTGTGGAATATCTGAGAGTTTTGCGCCTTCTATTTTAGCAATAGGCTGGGTATTATTGTAGCCCCAGATGATCGTGGTTGAAATACCGTTTTTGGTTGTATATTGCTGCAGATTGCCATTAGAATCATATTTATCATAGGTAATCTCGGTAGATGGAATTGTTCCTGTCTGAAGATCGTAGGAAAGAACTGAACTAGGAAACAGATTGGAAGGACTATCATACTTCGTTTCGGATCTTGAAATTATTTTCCCGGTATCACTTTCATTTTGTTTTTTCTTTACAACAGTTCCTAAAGGTATCCCTACCATATTGGCATTAATCAGCTTTGTATTATTCTTCTCATGAGCATACTGGTAAACCGTCTCTTGAGTACCAAGATCCGGGAAAACATTTTTTTGAGCAGTCAGCTGATAATGATCATTACTATCATATGAGAAAGTATCCTTAAAGGTTAAAACCTGATTATTCCTGTACTCATAATTTGTAGTTTTATTTTTTTCAATTTTACCACTGTTAAAATAATAAGGCTTATAGTATATTTTAAAATTATCCCCATAATCTGCAACTAAAAAATTATTATGCGGCAGAGGTTTGTTTACCAGATGAGAAAGATTCATATACATTTGAGCCAGTGGGACAACATAATAATTTCTGTTTTTAGTATAGCCAGTGATTGCTCCGTCTGCAGATTCAAAACCCATCGGGGGACTGATTTCATAAGGAGTATCAAAACCACCGAACTTGTATTCATTCAATTCTTCCTGCAAAAGTCTGTAAGAATTATTGATGTTCTCAAAATATTTTTTTGATATCAAAAGTCCTCTTGACCACTGGTTATCAGTAGGTAAAGTAAAGGGGTATTTTAAGAAATTATTCCCATCGGCAAAATTTGTAAATTCATAATCCGTACGTCCTTTGTTTTCAAGTTCATCACCTTGGTACTCTTTTACATAACTATATCCCATGCTGTTAGACTCCAGAGAAGAGTTTATTGAACCAGCGAAAACACCTTTTGGATCTAAAATGCGAACATTATTGGCATTCAACCCCACAATCCCTACATATTCCTTCATTCCAAATAAATCTCCACTGCCTTTTCCTGTAGGCCCTTTATATTCAAATGTTTTTTTAATTTTTAATTGATTATTATCTAAATATCTGATTTGCCTGATCCTATTTCCTGGTCCGTAGTAAAATGTCTCATTATTAGTACTATTATTTGCTACTTTATAATCTAATATCAGCGAAACACTTTCAGATTCGTTAGAAATTATATCATCCAATGAGCAGCCGTATGCTGTTATACCTAATTTGTATGACGAACCTCCGGTTAATGCTCTGGTCGTAGAAGTACCTTTCACAATGGTTTTATTAGCCCCTATATTGGGGAAAAGAATAACTCTTGTACCATTTTGCTCTACCCAACCGGTGTAATAACTGCATTGCGTAGGCATATTAGGATTTACAAATGCGTGATAATCAAGTGTTATCTTTACTTCTGAATCATACAAGTTGGGATCTATAATAATATCTTTATAGTATGAATTTGTAGCAGTATTGTAATTCGGAAGTATATCTCCTGCTTTTAGAAGAATTTCAGATTTAGTTTGGTATGGAGCGTTAATCGTACCCAATGTCCCCTCCATATTAAAAGTAGGTTTCAGAAGATTATTTTCGTAGGTAAATTCAGTTTTTAATCCTGTAGAATGGTTTATTGATTCTAAGATTCCAGCTTTAGACCCTTCCTCGTTACTTTCTCTGTTGCTTGATAAGTGTCCGTTATAATCAAAAAAATGCAGATAAGACCCGTTTGCAGCATTATTATAATATCCCCACATATCCTGAGATGTTGAAAATCTATTGGGAAGCAAAGTGGTGGTGTAATTATAATTATACTTTTCAATAACCGTATTTTCTTTCGAATAACGGATAGCTTCACTTAAAAACATTCTTTTATTTGAGGAAGTATCTAATAAAGCCAATAGTGAATTCATATTTGGATTCTGGAGTGATTCCTGAATATTATAATTAAATTTAAAGTATTCAATCAAATGATCTTTACTGTCAAAAATCTGAATTTTATCGAGTGCTTTTCCTCCCTGAATGTCTGTACGATTAACAGAAGATGGTAAAAATTTAACTTTTCCTTCAGAAAATTCAATTGATTCCAGAATATATTTATTTTCAATAATCTTAGAAAAGTAGGTATAAACTCCCGGGTTGGTAGGCTGATCACAAGGTGTAGAAATACAAGGATAAACAATCTTGTCGTAATCTTTTTTATAATAATAAGACTCATCCAAAGTATAATTATATTTTATCAGATCACCACTAACAGTCTCAATCTGAATTAAATACCAGGTATCAGTATATGCATCTTCTGAGTTGTCACCATTTAAATCATAAGAATTTAAGGGTGTACCAGTTTGAATATAGCTTTGTATCTGAAGTGAACTTTTAAAAGATTTTGGGCCTAAAGTTCCATAGTGAAACTTATTTCCCTTGTCATCAACGATTACCCAACTGTTCAGTAAAGAATTTTGAGTGGCAGTTGGTGATATTTTATAATCACTAAAAGGCTGTTGAACAATTTTTTTATCGAGTTGGTCAAAGATAAATTTTCCAGAATAACCTGGTGTAGAAAAATAAAACTGATCAGGAACCAAATCTCTTGTTGGCGAGGCAATTGTTTGGTTGTAGACCGCAAATCTCTTTTGAAGATCGCTAAAAAAATTAGTATAACTATCAGTAATCAGATAGCCGTTTGATGAATCATCAGGTCTGTCTCTCACCTGTCTGCTAATCATACCACCATAGCTTAGACTCCATCCTAACCCCACTGTTGAAGCTATATCTTCTACCCTTATTCCTCTTGAATGGTAATCCAATTGAATAGGGATAGCCAGATCCTTTGTCTTTATTGTATATATTGGCAAATTAATATTGACAAGTCCATTATTGAGAGAAACCGGTGTTTCTGTAAATTTAAACACCGATGATGCATCAAGATTAGGTGATTTTACATTGATCTGAGCAGAAACATTTATTGTATAATTCAAAACTATCAATAATAAAATTTTATTTTTCATTTCTTATTTTTTTATCAGTTTAGCACTCGCCGTTTTATTCGCATCCGTTTTTATCGTCACCAGGTAAGCGCCCTGAATTAAATTCTGCGTATTAATCTTCGTCACTTTATTCTTAGTCTTCAAACTCTGAAGCTGTCTGCCACCCATATCATACAACAGAATATCTGCTTCCTTAAATTCATATCCGATTTCCACATAAGCATAGTCTGAAACCGGATTCGGATAAATTTTAATGTCTTGTTTTTCAATCAGCTTATTGATTTGGCTATCACCCAGCTTTACAATCTTCCAGTTCTCTTTTCCCAGTTCTTCTGCGCTGGTTCCTGCAAGAACAATAGAACCGTCCCTGTTCAGTTTAATATCTGAAAGCCTTTCCTCTCTTTTTCTGGATTCTCCTTTCACATGCTTTCTCCACTGTTCATTGCCGTCCTGATCCAGATACAGCATCCAGAAGGTTTCGTCATCTGCTGAGGTTCCTGAGCCTGTCGAAGGACCTTCTGCCTGCGTATATCCGCCTAATAAAATTCCTTTTGAAGATTTATCATCAGCTGAATGCAGAACACTTGTTCCCATTAAAATGTCCCTATTTCCAAAATTGTAAGATTTCTGCCAGATCTCTTCACCTCTTTCGTTAAGTGAGATCAACCACAGATCTGTTCCTTCTTCAATTCCTACAGTTTTATTCCCTGATTTTTCTGATCTGGATTCTCCACCAATCAAATATCCGACGGATGTTAATGCCAGAGTTCTTATATGATCATCTCCTTTTCCTCCAAAGTTCTTTTCCCACTCTACTTTTCCTTCTTTTGAAAGCTTTACAATCCAGTAATCGCCTTCACCGTAGTTATCTGTAGATTTCGGGGTGCGGGATACGGGATACGCGGTAGCTCCAGCCGTTTTATCAACTGAACCCGAAACACGAACCTCGGAACTCCTTGAGTAGATCCCTAGCAATGCTCCTCCATCCTTCGTTGGAATTATTTTCTCCACTTCATCAAGACCTTTTCCACCCAAAATGGTTTCAGAAAGAATTTTTCCGTTCTTGTCAAGTTTAGTGATCAGAACATCTTTGGAACCGTAACCTTTGGAAGAATTCTGGATATTTCCAGCCACAACAAATCCAAAATCTGTAGTCTGAATAACCGATCTGGCTTCCTCATCTGAAGAAGTTCCCAGCGTTTTCTGCCAAAGTTCATCTCCAAATTCATTCAGTCTGATTAACCAGATATCTGAACCCCCTTTTGAATCTTCTTTTTTATCTAATCCTTTTCCGGAATAGGAAGTTCCTGCAATTAAAAATCCTCCTTCTTGAGTAGCTACAGAAGCTGAAAGATAATCATGGTTTTGTCCTGAGAAATACTTTTCCCAGACTTCTTCACCCTGCTGGTTTAATTTGATTAAGTGAAAATCGTAACCGTTATTCTGCTTACTTGCTGTTCCCTGAGGCTCTCGAAGGGAACCTGCCTGAATAGAGCTACCACTTATCAGATACTGCTGATCAATCGTCGTCGTTATCTGGCTTAGAAAATCCTGTGTAGAAGATTTGATGTCCTTCTGCCACAATACTTCCTGAGCAGACAGCCCAAGAAGTGTGCACAAAGTAAATGCACCGGAATAGAATTTCTTCATCTGCTTGTGTATTTTAGTTTAAGATTAGTTTTATAATTTCGCGACAAATTTAACACTTTTTAACGTACCACAAATCTCATTGCCGAGATTTAATGTAAGTTTTAAAGGAATAGAATATTATTCATACTTCCCTTTTAATTTGTGAACAAAATTAACTCTGTGATGCGACAAAACTTGACGTATAAAAATAAAAAGGACTGACCCCCGAAAGAATCAGCCCAAAACATTAACTGTTTATATAGATAGAATTATGATGTCTTATTTCCAGCCTCCACCTAAGCTTTTGTAAATATCTACCACGGTGCTCAGCTGTTTCTGTTTGGCTTCTATCAGCTCCATTTTCGCATCCAGAGCGTCCCTCTGGTTCAGAAGCACTTCAAGATAATCAGCCCTTGAGTTCCGGAACAGTTGGTTCGCAATATCAATAGACTGATCCAGCGCTTTGGTTTCCTGCGATTTCATCTGATAGTACTGGTCAATATTTTTCACCTTCGACATCAGATTGGCCACATCCAGATAAGCATGCAAAATGGTTTTATCATACTCATATAAGGACTGGATCTGTTTCGCATCTGCAGTCTGAAAGTTCGCTTTGATGGCACTTTTGTTGATCAGCGGACCCGCCAGTTCACCCGCTAAATTATAAGCAATAGATTCCGGCATTTTAACCAGATAAGAAGGCTTGAATGCTTCCAGACCTAATGTTGCTGAAATTTCCAGCGATGGATAAAACTCCTTTCTTGCAGCTTCCACATCCAGCTTTGACGCTTTCAATTCCAATTCTGCCTGTTTGATATCCGGACGATTCGCCAGTAACTGGGACGGTATTCCTGTATACACCGTTTGCGGCATCGTAGACATAAAACTCTCCTTCGATCTTACAATAGGCTGCGGATATCTTCCCAGCAATGCATTGATCTGGTTTTCTTTTTCCGTGATATCCTGGCGGATGGTATACTCCGCGGCTTTGGACTTGGCCAGCTCTGCTTCAAACTTCTTCACAGCCAATTCCGTAGCGGCAGCAGCCTCTTTCTGAATTTTAGAAATTTCCAGTGCTCTCTGCTGCAGTTTGATATACTGCTGAATAATATCCAGCTGATTATCCAGTGCCAGCAGCTCATAATAATTATCCGCTACTTCTTCAATAAGATTGGACAGCACGAAATTTTTTCCCTCAACTGTAGAAAGATAATGGGCAACAGCCGCTTCTTTCTCCGTTCTGAGTTTTTTCCAGATATCAATTTCCCAGTTCGCCATCAATCCGCCTTCAAAATTACCCAGCGGATCCGGCATTTCTCTTCCGGGTTCTATTTCTGTAGTGGCATCACCGGCACCCTCACTCGTGTAGCGGCCTGCTTTTTTCAGTCCCGCACCTATTCCGGCAGAAACGGTTGGAGTCAGCTTTCCTTTTTTAGCTAAAACACCGCTTTTTGCAATTTCAATTTCCTGAAGCGTGATCAGTAATTCCTGATTGTTTTTTAAAGCTGTTTCAATTAAGCTTACCAGATTCGGGTCTGTAAAAAACTGTCTCCAGGGAGTTGTTCCACTGTTTACATTCGCATTCTGCTGCTCTTCCTGATTGAAATTCTGAGGGATGTTTTCTTTCACCTCATCTTTTATAACGGTGGCCATAGGCGCTCTACAGCCTGTGAGTACAAGCGATAAGGCGATGGCTGCTATATATTTACTATAAATCTTCATGTTTGTCATCGTGTTGATAAGGTTCAGTTTGTTCTGTTAAAGGATTTTCCTCCTCATATCTTGCCAGTCTTGATTTCTCTGCGATGGTTCCGAAAATATAATACAGCCCCGGAATAATCATCAGCCCGAAAATAGTTCCGATCAGCATCCCTCCGGCTGCGGCAGTACCAATCGTCCGGTTTCCTACTGCTCCCGGCCCGGTTGCCATCACCAACGGAATAAGTCCCGCAATAAAGGCAAACGAAGTCATCAGGATCGGACGGAAACGGATGGCCGCCCCTTCAATAGCCGCTTTCGCAACCGGAATTCCTTCCTCCGCTTTCTTCTGAACCGCAAATTCTACGATCAGTACGGCATTTTTACCCAGCAGACCAATCAGCATCACCATTGCCACCTGAGCATAGATGTTGTTTTCCAGACCTAATAATTTTAAACATAAAAACGCTCCGAAAATACCTGTAGGAAGGGATAAAATCACCGGCAGCGGCAGAATAAAGCTTTCATACTGCGCCGCAAGGATCAGATACACAAATCCAAGACACACCAGGAAGATAAATACTGCCTCATTTCCTCTGCTTACTTCATCTTTGGAAATACCTGCCCAGTCGATACCGAAACCTCTAGGAAGCGTTTTATCCGCAACTTCCTGAATGGCTTTAATGGCCTGCCCGCTGCTGTATCCCGGTGCCGGCGTTCCGCTCACCTCCGCAGAATTGTACATATTATGTCTGGTGATTTCTGACAGTCCATATACTTTTTCCATTCTCATAAAATCTGAATACGGAACCATCTGGTCTTTATCATTTTTCACATATAATTTAAGCAGATCGGTAGGCAGCGCACGGTACTGAGGTCCGGCCTGCACAATCACTTTATAAGGTCTGTCAAAACGGATGAAACTCGTTTCGTAGTTGGACCCGATCAAAGTAGACAGGTTGTCCATTGCATTTTCTATCGTTACTCCCTTCTGTTCAGCAAGATCGTTATCCACTCTAAGCATATACTGTGGAAAACTTGCAGAGTAGAAAGTAAATGCAGATCCGAGTTCTGGACGTTTCTTCAGCTCTTTTACAAAATCATTGCTGACCTGCTCCATTTTATGGTAATCCCCGCTTCCGGCTTTATCCAGTAAACGAAGCTCAAAACCTCCTGCAGCACCATACCCTGGAATGGAAGGCGGCTGGAAGAATTCTATATTGGCTCCCGGAATATTCTTGGCTTTTTCTTCAAGCTTTTCAATAATCTCAGCAGCGGATTCTTTTCGTTCTTCCCAGCTTTTAAGGTTAATCAGGCAGGTTCCGGAGTTGGATCCCGTACCTTCTGTTAAGATTTCGTACCCAGCCAGTGAAGAAACGGACTGCACCCCATCAATATCTTCAGATTCTCTTAATAATTCTTTCGCGATCTGGTTGGTTCTTTCCAGAGTAGATCCCGGAGGTGTCTGGATAATGGCGTAAATCATCCCCTGATCTTCCGCCGGAATAAATCCTGAAGGAAGTGAATTGCTCAGGAAGAAGGTACAGGCACAGAATGCCAGCAATAAAGGAAGTGTGATTGATTTTTTCTTAACGGTTTTGTTAAGCATTTTCTCATATCTTCCGGCTCCTTTCGTGAATAAATTGTTGAATTTATCTAAGAAAATGGTAATCGGGGTTTTCTTTTTAACTTTTCCGTGGTGATTTTTTAAGATCAAAGCACATAAAGCCGGCGTCAGTGTTAAAGCTACAACTCCCGAAAGGATAATGGCAGAAGCCATCGTAATGGAGAACTGACGGTAAAATACCCCAACAGGACCTGACATAAACGCAATCGGAATGAATACAGAGGCCATAACGAGGGTGATTGCGATAATCGCTCCGCTGATCTCATGCATCGCTTCTTCTGTTGCTTTTAACGGTGACAATCCTTTTTCTTCCATCTTCGCGTGAACGGCTTCAATCACCACAATGGCATCATCGACGACGACCCCGATGGCCATTACCAAGGCAAAAAGTGAGATCATGTTCAGCGTAATTCCAAATGCGGACATGACGGCAAATGTACCAACCAGTGAAACCGGAACCGCCAGCGCCGGAATTAAGGTCGAACGCCAGTCTCCAAGGAACAGAAATACCACAATGGCTACCAGAATAAAGGCCTCAAACAAAGTATGAACCACCTTTTCCATGGATGCATCCAGGAATCTGGAAACGTCATAGCTGATGTCGTAGTGCATTCCTTTCGGGAAGTTGTTTTTCTCAAGATCTTTCATCAAAGTTTTTACATTTTTGATAACGTCACTTGCATTGGAACCGTACGATTGTTTTACAGTAATCGCAGCAGAAGGTTTTCCATTTAATGTAGAATAAATATCATACATGGAAGAACCGAATTCTATATCTGCAACGTCTTTTAATCTTACAAATTCGCCGCCCGGTTTTGCTTTCAGGATAATATTCCCGTAATCTTTTTCATTGTTGAAACGTCCGGAATATTTCAGAATATATTCAAAGGATTGAGAACGTTTTCCTGAACTTTCACCTGTTTTACCCGGAGAAGCTTCTAAACTCTGCTGGTTCAGGGATTCCATCACTTCGTCGGCGGAAATATTGTAAGCGGTAAGCCTGTCCGGTTTAAGCCAGATACGCATGGCATATTCCCGGGTTCCAAGGATATCAGCGAAACCTACTCCACTTACCCTTCTCAATTCGGACATCACATTGATATCTGCATAGTTGAAAAGGAATTTCTGGTCAGCTTTGGGATCGTCACTGTACAGGTTAATGTACATCAACATATTCGGTTCTTCACGGGTAATTTTTACCCCTTCACGCACTACCAGCGGAGGAAGTTTGTTGACCACGGAAGATACACGGTTTTGAACGTTTACTGCGGCTACATTGGGATCTGTTCCAAGATCAAATACGATCTGGATGGATGCTTCCCCGTCGTTACCGGCATCGGACGTCATATATTTCATACCCGGAACTCCGTTCAGTCCTCTTTCGAGGGGAATTACTACTGATTTGATCAATAGTTCGTTGTTCGCGCCCGGATATTCTGCGGTGATATTTACTTTTGGGGGTGAAATGGAGGGAAACTGGGTTACTGGAAGTTTTACCAGCGACAGAATCCCCATAAATACAATGATCAGTGAGATCACAATAGACAGAACAGGTCTGCGGATGAATTTCTTAAACATACTGCTTCGTTTTACGAGTAGACTACTCTGCTTTTAGTTTCAATGACTGAAGAACTTTTTTAGGATCCTGGAATTTGATCTGTATTTTCTGATCGTCTTTCACTTTCTGAACACCTTCCAAAAGGATTTTATCTCCTTCTGCAAGCCCTGAACCCACTACATACAGATCAGGGAGTTCATAAGCTACTTTTATATTTCTGGATCTGGCAGTCCCGTTTTTATCAATGATGAAAACATATTTCTGATCCTGAATTTCGTACGTGGCTTTCTGAGGAATAATAAGTGCATTGTGAACCGGAAGTGTCATCTGTACTTTTCCGGTTTCTCCGTTTCTAAGCAGCTTATCAGGGTTCGGGAATTTTGCTCTGAAGGCGATATTTCCTGTTTCGTTGTCAAATTCTCCTTCTATGGTCTGGATTTCACCTTTTTGAGGAAGCATTTCCCCATTGGCCATAATCAGAGATACCTGGTTGCTGCCTCTGTCCGCCGCATGAGTCTGGTAGCTGATATATTCCGGTTCCGAAACGTTAAAATAACTGTACACATTAGTATTGTCTGATAAAGAGGTTAGTAAATCTCCTTCATCTACAAGGCTACCAAGTTTCAGCGGAATTCTATTGATCACCCCAGAAAAAGGGGCTTTGATATCGGTAAAAGACAGGTGGATCTGGGCCAGTTTCATTTCAGCATTGGCAGCATCCAGCTTGGCTTTGGCCATGGCTCTTTCGTTTTTCGAAACAATATTGTTGCCTGCCAGCGTACTGGCGTTCTTCAGTTCTATGGAAGCCTGCTCCACTTCTGCTTTGGCTTTTAATAATTCCGCCTGATAAAGCTGCGGCATAATTCTGAAAAGGGTCTGCCCGGCATGTACATACTGACCTTCGTCTACATAAATTTTTTCAAGAAATCCTTTTTCCTGTGCACGGACTTCAATGTTCTTTACAGACTGGATCTGGGCTACATATTCTTTGTTGATCACCGTGTCCATTTTTACAGGGCTGGTCACGGGATATACTGCGGCTTCTTCTTTTTCTTCTTTCTTCTGACTGCAGCCAACGGTCAGTAAAAGGGTGCTTATCGCAATGCCTGAGGCAACTCTTTTGATCATAATTCTAGAGTTTAATATAAATCGTTAATGTTTTGAATGAAAAGGCGGTAATAGAAGTCCTGCGCCGTGATGATTACCGGCATATACAACGCAGTTGTTCTCCTGGCCGGATTTCGGACAGAAAACAGATCTCGGAAAATGAAATTTTAAATTCTGATAGAACGGATCAGAATGAATGTTTTAACATTGGAATACAGCGAAAGAAAGCCATGAATACAAGGTTTTCTGCTTTTAAAAGAACGAAGTCCAAAAATATAGACCAAACTGAATACACTGGCAAATACAGCAATGATCTGTATGGTATCAGACAGCTGAAAGTCATCTTCAGCAAGCTCCAGCGTGGAATTATCAATATTGTCTGCCATCTGCTGCACCGAAAGCTTTTCGAAGGTTTGGTTCAGGCGGTTGGCTTTTTTGGGCATATGGTGAGAAACATGACCTGAATAGTCATTTCGGAGTGTTTTAACACTAAGCCTGCTCTCTACTACGAAAAGCAGAAAAAGACCGGTTAAAAAGTAAATAATAAAGTTTCTCATTTTGAAGTGGCAAATGTACATTTAGAAAGGTATATCCTCATAGCAGATTAACAAAATTTAACGCTCCTTTAAATTAGCTGAATGAGCCTATTTCTCAGAATTATTATTAAAAATCATGGAAATTAAAAAATAATAAGACCTAACATTTAATGCAGAAAGAAATATTATACAAAAAAACAGTTAACAGAATTCAAAACTCAATACAATATTAATTATTATTTAAAAATATATTATATATTAATATTATTCATAATAATTTGTATATTTATTAAAAATTAATAACAATAAATCAATTATTTAACACAGTTTGAAAACTTAAAAAAAATAATA
Source organism: Chryseobacterium endalhagicum (assembly GCF_016745235.1). Classification (GTDB taxonomy): domain Bacteria; phylum Bacteroidota; class Bacteroidia; order Flavobacteriales; family Weeksellaceae; genus Chryseobacterium; species Chryseobacterium endalhagicum. The sequence goes on from NZ_JAELVM010000003.1 coordinate 1,105,596, forward strand.
TAACTGTAATTTTTGATTTAATAGTTATTTTTTAAACTAACCAACCATAGAAAATATTAATTATGAAACAAAGAGTCTTTCTTACCGGTCCTTAACTCTGCTCAGGCGAAAACAACCACTACAGCCTGGCCATCTTTTATTTTACGAAATCTTTAATTGTCTCCACTTAAATGAAGACAAGATTTTGGTTTTTCTCAAACTGAACTAATCACCTTAATACTTTTTTTAATATGAAAAACAAACTATTTTTACTAGGATTAACGCTGATTTCATCATTATTTACAGCACAGATCGGAATTAACACCCCCAATCCGCAAAACACCTTCCATGTGGATGGGGCCAAGGACAACTTACCGGTAGGAACCCCCACTTCTACCCAGCAAGCCAACGATTTCATTATTACCTCAACCGGCAGTACCGGAATTGGAACAACAGCTCCGGATGCCTCCGCCATTCTGGAGATCAATTCGCCTGACAGAGGAATACTGGGACCCAGAATCAGCCTTACTTCAGCTACGATGCAGCTCAGCGGAAACCCGAACGCCACAGGTCTTCTGGTATACAACACAGGCCCGGTTCTTCCTTCGGGGTATTATTTCTGGAACGGCTCTGAATGGAGAGTCTTCAATACTTCTTCATCGGGAGGCGGCGGCGGAAACGGACCTATTGCGAGCATTGAGAACATAGCAGTTATGGGACCACTTACAGCAACCACCGATAACGGAAGAACTGGATATGCTCTGGCGATCACCACACCTGACGGGAAATTCTCTGTCCGGACCTTCATCCCCACAAGTTTAGCTTTTTCTCAGGTTAACCTTCAAATCAGAAATAATTCAACCGGCAATGTGGAAATCATTTCCAACGGACACTATCTTTGGAGTGGCGCCGGAGGATATCAGCAAAATCAGCTCAGACTTCCTCCTGGAGCATGGGCAGGTGACAATGCCCTTTCGAGTGCAGCTCTTATTGACGCCACAACCGGCGCAAGAATTCAAACAGCATCCACCAATCCTTATTGGGGAGATCCGGAAACCTACGCAGGAGGGATGCCTGAGCAGAGAATTTATGCATGGACTACCAACAGCGGTACCGACAAGGTGTTTTATAAACTGTATTACATGATGGGCTCATCTTCACCTACAAGTGTAGGAAACGCTACCACCTGCCCGGGAGGCACATGCAGCACAACTAAAGCATTTTTCACCATTGACCAGATCACAGCTCCTTAAAAGCTTTACAAAATACCGATTACAGAGAACTGCATTTTTCAGTTCTCTTTTTTTATGCAACACTTCAAAAAGCAAACTCCCGACGGCATGATTTAAATCATTTTTTACTGGGTATCAGCATTATATAATTTTTAATAAATTTGCACCCAATTAAAACAACAAATGTAACCATGAAAAAAAAATGTACTTTTTTATTCTTAAAACCGGCTGCTTAAAGCAGTATTCCAACGGTAATCTGCATAATCCACCTTTAAAGAACACAGTCTCTTCTACGATTTATAAAAAGACACTGCAAAGAAGCCGTAATGCAGAACAAATAGAAAAATAAGATTAATTTATGTAAAATTAACATATATTTATTAGAAATATTTGTAAATTTATGTAGTATTAATATCACAATTTCATGACACACTTACAAATCACTTATCACTATGAAAAAATTATTCACATCGGTCCTTATCGGGCTGGCAGTCCTTTCCTCAACAGCGTGTAAACATCCGGGCAAAGAAGCGGAAACCGTAACCGAGGCAGTTCCTGAAAACAAAGACGAGATCTCAAAAGATGTTTTCACCGATGCTTATGGAGAAAAAATTGAGGTCACCATCAATCACACAAAAAGTACAGCAACCGTTCATCTGGAGGGTAAAACCTACGATCTTAAAAAAAGCGATGCTCTTCCTGAATACACGGCAAGTAATGAGGAATATCAATACTCTGATATTAAAGGAAATATTACCCTGCTTAAAAAAAATGTAGATATGGTCCTGTTTCACGCCAAACGTGATCCCAAAGGTTCCGGACCTGCAAAAATGGCTTCTTATTAATTGAGGAAATCCACAAAAATCAAACATCACAAAATCATACTATGAAAAACTTATATTATTATTTATCCACGCTGGTTTTGCTCGTATTTCTTACGGCATGCAAAACTCCCCCGGCACAGACTACAACAGCTGATATCATGGGGAAAACATGGAAACTGACGGAGCTGAACGGGCAGCCGATACAGCTTAAAAATCCTAAAAATAACCCTTACTTCAAACTTAATACGGAAGGCATGAGATATGAAGGACATGCAGGATGCAACGGTGTAGGCGGAACTTTTGAGATCAAGCCCGATGCCATGAGAATTAAATTCAACCAGGGAATGTCTACGATGATGGCTTGTGACGATCTTGAAACGGAACAACGTTTCACGAAAGCTTTACTGGCTGCAGACAATTATTCTGTAAACGGAAATACATTGACTTTAAATAAAGCGAGAATGGCTCCTTTGGCTAAATTTGTTCTTCAACCTTAATTGGGAGAGACCAAAAAGCTGATAAAACAGAAAAGGCAAATGGGCAGATAAGCACATTTGCCTTTTTTATTTACCCTGAGTTCGGGATAATATTTGTTTAAAATATCCTGTACGTTTATACTATTTTTAACTAGATATCCGCAAAGCTCTTTTAATTCTTTTATTTTCCGGTCGCAAAGACACTCTGTTAAGACTTCCTATAGAACATATAGCAGATCAGCAGGCTTATATTGACCAGAACGGCAAATGCATTAGACAAAATAATAGGCAGCTCATCTTTCTTAAAACCATACCAAACCCAAAGCGACAGGCCGGAAATAAGAACCAGAAGCATCACCAGAGATATATCTTCCACATTCTTCTCTCTGATCACCTTGATCAGCTGAGGGATCATAGAAATGGAGGTAAGAACCCCTGCAATGATACCCAGAATATTTTCGTCCATAGTTTAATTTTTTTTTGGTTAATGGCTTCTAGCTTTTGCTTATTTAAATCTGTCACTTGAAACTTCTTCGTGCAGTGGAATATTTTCTTCAATAAACTGATACAGGCTGTGAGAGAAATAACAACCATTAAGAATTCCTCTTGCCCCAAGTCCATTGAAAACGTACAGATTATCATAAGTTCCATGTCTTCCTATGATGGGTCTTCTGTCTTTCACAGTCGGTCTGAAACCAAAATTCACTTCTTCCACCTCAAAATCATAGGGATAAATTTCGGACAGCCCATTTACGAGTTGAGCTACTGCGGATTCGTCTACGTGATGATGCAATTGTTCTCTGTCATAGGTTCCGCCATAGAAATGGAGTCCGTTATCCGTCGGAAACAGAAAATGTTTCTTTTTGATCGTTATATCTTCAGGAATAGGTTCTGAAAGTTTTACCTTGATGTGATGTCCTTTGTTCGGAACTACTGCAATATCCGAAAAGAAAGGATTTTCTTTCACACCCATTCCTTCACAGAATATCATATTTTTAAACTGAAGATCTTTGTAGATTCCTTCAGAAGCCTCTACTTTTCCGTAATCAAACTTTTCTTTGATCAGAAGTTCATTTTTTTCTAAAAAATCAAATAGATCCATGAAAAATCCATTTACCTGAAGTCTGGCAGACTGATTGACCTTTCCGGTGTTAAAGTCGTTTTTTACTACCTCTAAATGATCGAATTTTTGATCAAGAAAAGCAGAAAGTTCTTCATTGCCCGATTTTTTCAGCCAGAGCTTCTGTTCGTTCTCATCATGAAAAATTCTGTGGATGGGTGAACTGATCAGATAATTTTTTCCGGTGTAGGATTCTATCTCTGCTAAAGTATCTTTAAGAAAGTCGATCTGTTCCTGCGCTTTCCAGAAAGTCGTGAATTTCTTAAGCACCACAGGGTTGATAATTCCTGCAGAAACCTGAGAAGCACTTTTTCTGCCTTCTGAGAAGAGGACAAAAGATTTGTTGTGCTTTATTAACTGATGAGCGAAAAACAACCCCGCATACCCATCTCCAACGATAATATAGTCTATATGTTTCATAAATAAAAAAACCTGAGTAAAAGTACTCAGGTTTTGTATAAATATCAAGTGAAATCTTAGTAATTCCACATATCATTTTCCATGCTAAGGATCTGACTTTTGATTCTTTCGCTTTCTTCCATCTGATCGTCAGCATCTTTAGGGATATAGTCCTTGATGGTACCGTCACCTAAACCGCTTGATGATTTATAGATTACTGAAGAGAATCTTCTTGCATTGATGATATCATCGAAAGACAGGTCTGCAGAAGAATTTTTTCTGTTGTACACAAAATTGTTTGCCAACACGTCTCTTGCATTCGGATAGAAAATCCAGAACAGGTCGATAAGCTCGTCATTGCTCGCAATAGGCTTACCATCTGGTCCGATAACACCCTGTACAGCAGGATCTGGTCCCATAGCTGCAATACCAAGAGGTCTGTATTTCATCTGCCCGTCTCTCTTATCGATAAACCACATACCCATGATTTTAAGAACTTTTACTTTATCAGTAGTCGTCTTGAAAACGTCGGTATATTCTTTTTTCTCCTGTTCAGTTAATTGTCTTCCTGAGTTAAGGATATCAATAGCAGCATCATTGATGATTACTTTTTCCAATCTTTTCTGAATTCCTTCCGGAGAAAGTTTCACTGTAAAGTTTTCATCATCATAAACCTGCTCGATCTTTCCGCTTAATGCAGCATCCAGTAATAACTGATACAGGGATCTTGTAGGTGTAGCCAAAAGCCCATCCGGATTATCATAGTAGAATGGCTGGTTGATCTTATCATTCATATCAATGATCTCCCAAACAAACATACTCTTATAGATATCTTTATCTTCTACAAAACCGTACTCAAGAGGCTTTACCGTTTTATCAACAATAGTATCACCAACTTTTTGTTTGTTTTCCTCTCTCATCTGTCTGAACTCTTCCGGCGAAGCTGCGTTCAGAATAGTCTGGGAAAAAGCAAATCCCGAAACTAATACTAAAAGGGTGCTAATATATTTTTTCATAATAAATTACAATTTTAGTCCTATGGAATATTAATGATAATAGGAGTAATGTTTTTAATTACCTGGCCATCCAGTCCTTGAGCCGTAACTTTGATATCGAAGATGGAAACTACATCTCCAGATCTAAGATTCTTCACCAGTCCAGCGGCGTCATTCAATGAATTTCCGTGAACTAATAGTGCTGCTCTACCTGGTACTCTCACCATAAACTGCGTTACAGTAAATGAAACCGGGAAGTCAAAGTCAGGAATCGCTGCCTGTACTGTCTGGTTCTGGATTGAACCTGGCGGCATCGCTACGATACTCTGTCCTCTGATCTGACCTTGTGGCGGCGGAACATTCTTAATTCTATATTCAAATACCTGAGATACAGATTTTCCGTAAGGATCAGTTCCTGATAATGTAAGTTTAACCGTATTCCCTGAGGTAGGTTTCACATTCCATTTTCCTGGACCTGTACTTTTCACTGAAGCTCCCGGAGCAGATAATGAAAGTTTAGAATTATCAGCACCTAAGATTGATCCTGAAACAGGGTTCTCAAGTCCTCTATACATTACATTCATTTTATCCGCAGAAAGCAATAATCCTTTTTCAAGTTTTACTTCTCTTGGTCCTGCGATTACGTTATACGTGTGCGTCCATGGGAAACTCTGAGGTTTTCCTGAAGCATCCGTTAAAGTAATTGTTCCTCCCAGTTTGTGCTCGCCGATACCGGAACCTGAAATAGAGGTAATCCCTTTTCCGTTCTCTACTCTGCCTACCCCTGAGATGGCAATCTTGTTACTTGTAGAATAAGTACCCAACATTACTTTTACTTCAGCCTGTTTTCCTGCCTGGATATCTACCGGACCTGAAACAATAGGCTCATAGCTTGAGAATTTGATACTTGCATCCACTTTCTCCTGAAGTAATAATGCCAATGCATCAGACTGTACGTTTCTCGCATCATTCTGGATAATCTCTAAATTAGAGATAGCGGCGATTAACGGCTGGTGATAGAATTTATTCTGAAACCAAGTCTTGTCATTCGGAGATTTTCCTTTTGGATATTCAGCGATCAGAGATTTGTTAGCTCTGTCTACTAAATCTTTCAATTGAGGATTGTTTCCAAAAGTTGCATTGATATAATTTCTTACGTCGTCAATTTTTGCTTTTAAATCTAAAGCTCCTTTTGAAGGCGTATTTTCTTCTCCTTCTTTGAAGAAATATTCTGTAGTCGCTTCATTATTATTCAGCGCTGCGAAATTTTCGCTTACATCAATATCTTTTCCTGTTTTCGGATCTTTATCATGAAAATCCGAAGATTTTTTTAAAGCATCCTTGATCCCCTGTGCCGAAGCCACCAAAACATCAATTTTACCTTTTAAAACTTTATACTGTCCCCAAGGCTGTGCATAAGTATCCGGTACCTGCATCGCTTTAGCCTCAAGCGTTTTTTCGAAAATCTTTTCGTTTTTATTCTCTGTTAAAGTCCTTGTTTCATTCAATGCTCTGGTAGAGTCATAGTATGATCTGATGATTTCTGCATCAATATTTAGGGCCATCATCGCGATGAACACCAAATACATCAGGTTGATCATCTTCTGACGAGGGGTCTGTTTTCCTTGTGCCATTCTCTTTTCTTTTGTTTTAGATTAAGTAGTTAAATTTAGAAATGGTTAGGAATTAAGACTTCATAGCAGTAAGCATACCACCATAAACTCTATTTAAGCTGTTAAGATTAGTTGTTAAACCTTGTAACTCTTGATTGAATTTTTCAGATTGCTCTGCAGACTTCTGCATATCTGCTACATATTTGTTAGCAAATTCAGATTGTCTTTTACCGCTTTCAAGCTGCATTGCGTATAAAGCATTCATACTTTCCATATGCTGAGCAGCTTTGTTAAGCTGATCGTTATATTTATGAGTAGAAGCAGAAACGTCAACAGTCTGGTTGATCTGGTCTACAGAATTAGAGAACTTGTCGATACCGGTTCTTAATCTGTCGAACAACTGAACGTCCAGTTTTGCATCCTGAAGCATTTTGTCTAATTTATTTGAAAGAGAATTTTCTAATTCTGCAAACTGCTGTGCATTGTTTTTAGATGACACATTAGAATGTAAAGGGTTTGGGTTAGCATGCTTATCTAATAATTCAGGATAAACGTTTTCCCATGCATAAGATTCTTCTGATTTAGGAGGGTCGAATGCGAAAATGATAAAGATAATAGCCTCCGTAATAAGTCCCACTGTAAGAGCGATATTACCGTTAATAGGTCCCAAGGTAATGTGAGTAATTTTAAGCCAAGCTCCAAGAATTACAATTGCAGCACCGAATGAATAAAAGAAATTCATCCAAGCATCTTTAGTCTTAAACATATTAAGTTAGTTTTTTTAATGTTAAATAAAATTGTTATTGAAAAATAATTGTATGGTTAATTATCTGTTAACTCTTCTTGGCTTCACTGCTGCTTCAGGAATATCCTGTACAGTTCTGAATCCGATATAGCTTCTTGCGGAATCTTTTCTTTCCCAATCTCTTGCACCTGTCATCAGGGCATATCCTATATCTTTCCAAGATCCACCTCTTACTGATCTCTTCGTATCCTTTTTATCTTTTGTAGAAGGATTTAACGTGGATGAGAATCCGTAAGAAGAGTTGTTATATGCAGATTCTGTCCATTCAGAAACGTTTCCAGCCATATCAAATAACCCAAATCCATTTTTCTTAAATTTCTTTACTGGAGCTGTATATGTATAAGTACCTTTTTTCTCGTCTTCCATGTAGTTACCTCTCTTAGGTTTGAAGTTGGCAAGGTAGCAACCTCTGTCATCCATTAAATATGGACCACCCCAAGGGTAAGTAGCATTCTGCATTCCGCCTTTTGCTGCATATTCCCATTCGATTTCTGTAGGAAGACGGAATATCAATGGTCTTTGTTTTTTTCTTTTTAAACTTTCGTTGTAATCTGTTTTCAGTTTAGATCTGAAGTTACAGTAAGCTCTTGCCTGATCCCACGTTACCCCTACTACAGGATAATCTTTATAGGCTTTGTGCCAGAAATACTGCTCGAACAATGGTTCGTTGTATGTAAAGTGGAAATCATTTACCCAAACTGTAGTATCAGGATAAATGGCGATGCTTGAACTTTTAAGGTAGTTAGCTCCTCTTTCGTTGTCAGCAAGCGCAGCATCCATATCTCCCCACTGATAGTTGTATTTTAGTTTACTTACGTCTAAAATCCTTTCGTTTCCGATTCTTGAAGAAGCAGGCAAATACATAGATTCCAGAACTTCCGCATATTCTACATCAGGATACTTTCCAGTGCTCCAGTGTAATGGGATTTTCCAGTCTAATTTTTTAGAAGCATCATATCCTCCATCTTCTCTTCCTCCTTGGCCGTCTAAATATTCTTGATAAGGTGTTAAATTTTCTTCTTTTTTAGCAAGATATGCATAGTCACCGATGCTTGCTCCTCTACGTCCGCCTTCTTCACCGCCTTCCCCAGCAGCTTCCGCAAGTAGAGTTCTCGCAATGGAATCTCTTACATAATTGATAAATACTCTGTATTCTGCATTGGTAGTTTCCGCTTCATCCATAAAGAATGAGGAGACAGTAACCGTTTTCAATGATGCTTTTTCAGGGGTATTTGTTGGATCCTGATCAGCAAGACCAGCAACAAATGAACCTGCAGGAATAGCAACCATTCCAAATGGTCTTTCCGCAACAAATGATTTCGTTTTTTCTCTTGGTATCAACTCTCCTTTCGTTCCAGGCTTCCCTACAGAAGAACTGCCACCACCTGAACAAGATACTGATGCTACCGACGCAGACAATAATAAAAGAAATATCCTTTTCATGTTAATTTTTATAATTAAGCCGTAAATATATAATTTTTTTAAGAAACTTTTAAGATTTTTTTTGAAATAACGGAAGAAATCTAAATTTATTTTATTTACAACTCTTTTTTATTCCACGGTCACCGATTTTGCAAGGTTTCTCGGCTGATCTACATTGGCTCCACGGTATACAGCGATATAATACGCTAACAGCTGTAGAGGCACTGATGCAACGATTGGTGAGAAACATTCCGAAGTTTCCGGGATTTCAATAACATAATCCGCCATTGAGCTTACCTGCTGATCTCCTTTATTCACTACAGCAATCACTTTTCCTTTTCTGGCCTTAATTTCCTGAACATTGCTTACAATCTTGTCATAATGCCCTTTTTTAGGCGCAATGATTACGATTGGCATATTCTCGTCGATAAGGGCGATAGGACCATGTTTCATTTCTGCAGCAGGATATCCTTCAGCATGAATATAAGAGATTTCTTTCAGTTTAAGGGCCCCTTCCAATGCAGCAGGATAATTGTAACCTCTTCCCAGATAAAGGAAATTGGTTGCGTTTACAAAGTCTTTTGCAATATTCTGCGTAAGCTCGTGGGTGGTACTTAAAACTTCTTCGATCTTTTTAGGGATAGCATCCAATTCAGAAATTAAGCTCATGAATTCTGCGTTTCCTAGGTTACCATTATGTTTTCCTAATTTGAATGCAATTAAGGTAAGAATGGTAAGCTGAGCTGTAAATGCTTTTGTAGAAGCGACCCCAATCTCAGGACCGGCGTGTGTATATGAACCGGCATCTGTAATTCTTGCAATGGAAGAATCCACTACATTACAAATACCGTATATAAATGCTCCTTTTTCTTTTGCTAATTTTAATGCAGCCATCGTATCAGCAGTTTCTCCGGATTGAGAGATGGCGATAACAACGTCTTTATCTGTAATAATAGGGTTTCTGTATCTGAATTCGGAAGCGTATTCCACTTCTACAGGAATCCTTGCATATTCTTCAATAAGATATTCCCCGATAAGGCCTGCATGCCATGAAGTACCACAAGCAATAATGATAATTCTGTTGGCATTCTTGAATCTTTCCACATGATCCCAGATCCCTGCCATTTTGATAACGCCTTCATCTACAAGAAGTCTGCCTCTCATCGTATCGTGGATAGATTTAGGCTGCTCGAAGATCTCTTTAAGCATGAAATGCTCATAACCTCCTTTTTCAATCTGTTCAAGGCTTAATTTCAGTTCCTGGATCTCAGGCTCAATTTTCGAATTATCGTTAATAGTTCTGATATCTACTCCATTTTCCAATGAAATAGTAGCCATATGACCTTCTTCAAGATAGATCGCTTCTTTTGTAAATTCTACGAAAGGAGAAGCATCAGAGGCGATGAAATATTCTTTATCACCAATTCCGATTGCTAAAGGAGATCCTAATCTTCCAACAACCAATACTCCCGGATAATCTTCGTGAAGCACAGTAATAGCGTAGGCTCCGTATACTTCATTCAAAGCATATCTCACCGCAGTAGGGAAATCTATTTCCGTATTCACATCCATGAAATACTGGATAAGGTTTACCAGAACTTCCGTATCTGTTTCAGATTTAAATGTAAATCCTTTTTCCGTAAGCATTTTTTTAATGGTATCATAGTTTTCTATAATTCCATTGTGTACAAGAGCGATCTTGTTATTGTTTGATAAATGCGGGTGCGAATTTCTATCACTTGGAACTCCATGTGTAGCCCATCGCGTATGTCCCATTCCTATTTTGGCTGTGCCTTTCAACTGCGCTGAAATATTCACCAAATCATCTACCTTGCCTTTTGTTTTTTCTACTTCAAATTTTCTGTCTGAACCTTCTAAAACGATTCCGGCACTGTCATACCCTCTGTATTCTAATCTTCTAAGACCGTTGATTACAATTTCATACGCATCTTGAAATCCTGTATATCCTACAATTCCGCACATATTTTTATTTTGTCTAGTGTTTGTTTATTTTTATCTGTACTATTGTTTAGTACCGTAAATGACTCTTAACTGAATTCTTTTTGGATTTGTTTTGTCTGAACCAACATAAACGCCTCTTTCTGTTTCAAATGCTCTTTTTGTATATCTGTATCCTAACGGGGCAGTATCAGACATAACAAACTTCCCAATGTTTAGCAATAGTAGTTTATTAGTCTTAGTAGTTCCATCTTCCGCCGGTTCCACAATATCCTTTACTGTTTTCGTTACTGTAAATTCATAGTAAGAAGGATTTTTATCCAGATCATATGATCTTAGCCATGTAAAACCTACAGAGGTATCAGCGAGGAATTCCTTCGGAGTAAATACTCCTGACCCTGTTGCAGTTTCTGTTAAAAAAAGAAGAGTAAAATTATCTGCTATTTTTTTATACTTATTGCTCCAGCTTGCAGCATCTGTATAGATTCTGATTTTTGCACTTACAATAGCCGCTTTTTTCTCATTATACTGCTTTTTAAGTTCTGTAATAGTTTCATCCGGTATTTTTACACGTACCGAAGGACCTCCCATTCCCTGAAGATAAAGTTTAGGATCTCCGGTTGTTGTATTGATCATGTCCTTTGCAGTATTCCAGGCAGAACCTATTCTGTTGTATTCATACTGGCCGAGACGTGCATTACCAAGACTTCCTGTTAACAGTAATTTAAAAGTAGACTGTGGTCTTGTAATAGTACCATTGGTGTCCTTCTCGTTGGTGTAATACATGATAATCTCCATATTATCAGGAGCCATCTGTAAAAGATATCCGTCTGTATCGGTTACGGAAAGTCTTATCCCCTTAAAATATCTTGTAAAGTTGGCTGCATCCATCAGCTCCGGTTTCCCGTTCTTGTCAAGAATCTTGGTCTGGAAAAAATCGTTTTTCAAACGGATTCTAAGTCCCGGCTCTGAAGTAAATACTGTTGAATTATCTGATTTTTTGGTAATGGTTTTAGCGGTTACCCGTCCCTCAAGAATACCAGATCCCAAAGATTCTCCGGTACTTACAGACGCATTGGAATATCTGAAAGCATCTGAATTACCATCTAAGAATGTAGTAATTTCATCTACATTGATGTGCATCAGACTATGAGATCCACCGGAACCTAGCTTTGTCTTACCGTATTTAAAAGAAAAATCGGTAGGATATGTTTTTATATCTGTAGAAACAGCTACATTTTCGGTTCCTATCAATATATTTTCGTCTTTAAGCGGACGCGTTACTATCGAATCGGCAGCAGAAGAAATATAAGGTTTCATGACCAATACAACAGAATCTACTTTTGGCGTTTTACCGAAATCAAAATTATCCGTACTCATTCTCAGCTGGGTAAGATAGGATGCTTTCTGCATACCAAACTGCGGCTCGTTGAAAGCCCCTAAAACAGCAAGAGATAAACTTGATCCTGTAGTACTTACCTGGCTTACAAGTCTTCCTGCATCACTTCGGATAGAATCATTATTATTAACATTATAAGCAATAAGGTCATATGAAGTTACATTCCCTTCCGCAGCACCGTCAAGAAACAGCTGCTCACCCAACGAATCCAATTCCGGTTCGCAGTTATAAAGAAGGGTACTTCCGAAAACAGCCACAAAAAGCATGGCTAAAGTCCTTTTAACAGTATGAGTCATTAAAAAAGTGTTTTTAATAAAGTTGGTTTATAGAATCTACGTCCACGTATTCAGATTTCGGAGCTGTTGTTTCATTGAAACCTTTATCCAGATCTTCATCCAGAAATTCATCTCCTTTCACTACCATGTTTACGTAGTTCATACTTTCGATAACGAAGTTTTTGATCGTCGGATTATCTAACGCTTTTAATCCTGAAATATTATCGAATGCTAATTTCTCAGAAATCTTTTTATCCAGATTCGCGTCTTTCTCATTATACAGGGAAAGAACTATTTTGGCGTCTTTGAAATAAGTATCAGATTCGTAATAGGTTTTAAGGTAAATTGGAACGAAAGAAGACATCCATCCGTTCAGGTGGATTACATCCGGAACCCAGTTCAGTTTTTTGATGGTCTCAATAACTCCTCTGGCAAAGAAAATCGCTCTTTCATCATTATCATCAAAAGGATTTCCTTCATCGTCCACATAATATTGTTTTCTTTTGAAGTATTCTTCGTTGTCAATAAAGTATACCTGAAGTCTTTCCCCAGGAAGAGAGGCTACTTTGATGATCAGAGGCTGATCCAGATCATTGATGATGATATTCATTCCTGAAAGGCGGATCACTTCATGAAGCTGGAATTTTCTTTCACTTATTTGTCCAAATCTTGGCATAAAAACTCTTACATCATTGCCTTCATTGTGCATCTTAAGTGCCATTTTGTTTACCACTGCAGCCATATTTGTATCTTCCTGATATGGATACATCTCTGTAGTAATGTACAGTATTTTTTGATTCGGCATAAATTTCTATCTATATTTTTGTAAAAATGCTTTAATGTGCAAAATTACAAAAAAACATCCAACATTATTTTAATTAACATTATTTTACGATAATTCCTATTTTCAAATTATTAAAAACTCATATAATTATGTGATATTTTTAGTATTTTTGAATTAGTATTAAAATAAACTATGGAAGTTATAAAGAACAAGAAAACCCTTCAGGATTTCATTGAAAGACAGAAAGAAATGGGAAAAAAAATAGGCTTTGCCCCTACTATGGGAGCGCTCCATAAGGGCCATCTTTCCCTGTATGAAGAAGCCAGAAAAGATAATGACCTCGTAATTTCTTCAATTTTTGTAAATCCAACCCAATTTAATAATCCTGAAGATCTGGAAAAATATCCAAGAGACATCAACAGGGATATTCTTATACTTGAAAACTCAGGACTGGTGGACGCTGTGTACATCCCAGAAGTAACAGACATTTACCCTGAGAAAGCCGTAAGCCAGCATTATGATTTCGACGGACTGGAAAATGAAATGGAGGGAAAATCAAGACCCGGGCATTTTGACGGTGTAGGAACTGTTGTGGAAGAGCTTTTCAGACAAATCCATCCGGACAATGCTTATTTTGGGGAAAAAGATTTTCAGCAGCTTGCCATTATCAGGAAAATGGTAGAAAAAAAGCAGCTTCCGGTGAAAATAACCGGTGTTCCCATTTACAGAGCCGAAAACGGTCTGGCACTGAGCTCAAGAAACCAAAGACTTCACGAAGACAGAAAAGAAGCCTCAAAAGTTATTTATCAAACCCTGAATAAAGTCAATGACTGGTTCCGTGCCGTAACTATTCCTGAAATCAAAGAAAGGGTAACGGATATTTTCGATCAGCAGCAGGGAATGAAATTAGAATATTTTCTGATCGCTGACGAAGAAACACTGAAAGAAACCGATTTCTTCTATAAAGACAGAAACTATCGTGCATTCATCGTAGTTGTAGTGGATGGAGTAAGATTAATTGACAATATGCACCTTGATTAATATTAAACACGTGTTCAACAAAAACAGAAGGACACACTTCTAATAAAAAACAAAGCTCTGATTCTGTGGATCAGAGTTTTTTATTTTTTTGTACAGTCACTATATAAAAAAATCAAAGGTCTCTTGCGGAGACCTTTGAAACACCAAATCACAAAATATTAATATGAAAAAAATTTACTTTTCAGTAAACTTGTGACCCGGCTGGGATTCGAACCCAGGACCCATACATTAAAAGTGTATTGCTCTACCAGCTGAGCTACCGAGTCGGTCACTTGCTAACGACGGCATTGACCAGCAATGTTATCGTTTTTAAGAGGTGCAAAGATATAAATCTTTTTTTATTCCTGCAATAGGATTTTCAAAGAAATATTAAAAAAATCAAAGGCCTCTTGCGGAGACCTTTGAAACACCAAATCACAAAATATTAATATGAAAAAAATTTACTTTTCAGTAAACTTGTGACCCGGCTGGGATTCGAACCCAGGACCCATACATTAAAAGTGTATT
>NZ_JAELVM010000004.1 GCF_016745235.1 Chryseobacterium endalhagicum
GCCTCCTGCCCCCCCCCCCCCCCCCCACCCCCCCCCCCCCCCCCCCCCCCCCCCCCCCCCCCCCCCCCCCCCCCCCCCCCCCCCCCCCCCCCCCCAAAAACCCAAAACCTGCCCAAATAATTTTTCAAAATAAAAATCAATCCGTTATTTCAATAATATTATTTTCAGGATCCAGAATGACGCTTTCATAATATCCGTCACCGGTTGTTCGGGGTTCTCCTGCAATGGTGTAGCCGTCTTTTCTTAAAATTTCCGTCAGTTCATCCACTTTTTCTTTGCTTCCCGTGGAAAAAGCCAGATGGATAATCCCGAATTGCTGGGAGTCGTAAGAGTTTCCGCTTTCCTGAATGTCAGGTTTATTCATGATCTCAAGACGGCAGCCGTTATCAAAACTTAAAAAATAAGACTGGAAGTTTTTTACCGGATTATGGTATTTCTCATTGGAAACAGCTCCAAAATATTTCTGATAGAATTCCCTGATCTTTTCCAGGTCTTTTACCCAGATCGCAATGTGCTCAATTTTCATTGTTGAATCTCTTTTAATCCTGCTAAAATAGTAAGGAGAGACCGGAAATACTTCTTCTGTGTTGTTCCTTTTTGATGCTGTATTTGCAGTAATGAGCAGCGTATGTACATTCTCATGCAGATTGAGCAGATATCACAGATTATTATTCTGCTTATGGATATTAAACCTCATAGGTTTTGGAAACCTATGAGGTTTATCATTTAACTTAGTAGATTGAGGCACAAAGCTTTGAATATTTCAATCTAAAAGTTGCTATCTTTGTCCCTTCAAAATAACATTATGAGTATTCACATCAGTGCAAAAAAAGGAGAAATTGCTAAAGTAGTATTGCAGCCGGGGGATCCGCTTCGTGCACAATATATTGCTGAAAATTATTTGGAAAATGCTAAACTGGTAAGCAAAACAAGAGGAATCTTTTATTATACAGGTCTTTACAAAGGTAAGGAAATTACTGTAGGCGCCAGCGGAATGGGCTTTCCGAGCATCGGGATCTATTCTTTTGAATTATTTACAAAATATGAAGTAGATACCATCATCAGAATCGGAACGTGTGGAGCTTATACCACAGATCTTAAGCTTTTTGATATTTTAAATATTGAAAATGCGGCAAGTGAAAGTACGTACGCAAAATATGCGTGGGAAATTGAAGACGAGATCCTTTCTCATCAGGGAAATATCTTTGGAACAATTAATGAAACTGCTCAGGAGCTTTCTTTGGCTGCAAAAGCGATCAATGTACACAGCAGTGATATTTTCTACAGAAAAGATCAGAACATTCCTGCTATTGCTACAAAATACAACTGTCCGGCTGTAGAAATGGAAGCTTTCGGATTATTCGCGAATGCCCAGCATTTAGGAAAAAATGCAGCTACCATCCTTACAGTAACCGATATTATTCCTACTCACGAAAAAATTTCTGCCGACGAAAGAGAAAAAGCCCTTAAACCCATGATGGAACTGGCTTTGGAATCGGCGTTGAAAAGTCTTTAATAGTAAAAGGACAAAAAGGCAAAAAAAAGAGCTTTACTTTATTAGTAGAGCTCTTTTTTATAGTCTGAAAAATTTTCTAGCGGTTTCCGTAGTTTCATCTGCGACCTCGGAAATACTGATCCTCTTTAAATGGGCAATGGTTTGGGCTACATAAGGCAGGAAAGACGGTTCATTGCGGCGGTTCTGCATTCTCGGCATATTCTTCGGCAGCATGAAAGGGGCATCTGTTTCTATCATCATCCGGTCCAGCGGAGTGTATCTGATAACATCTTCCAGGTGTTTAAACCTGTTATGATCACTGATTGCTCCCGTAAACCCCAGATAAAATCCCTTATCAAGATATATTCTGGCTTCATCCAGTGTTCCGGTAAAGCAGTGTACGACCGCTTCCGGTAATTCAGACAGGTATTCATCCGTGATCTCATTAAATCTTTTGAATGCTGATCTTTCATGAAGGAAAAGAGGTTTATCTACCTCAACAGCCAGTTCCAGCTGAGCTTTGTAACATTTTTCCTGAATGGGTCTTGGAGAAAAATCCCTGTCGAAATCCAGGCCGCATTCACCTACTGAAATCACATGATCCAGTTTCAGAAGATTCCTGAGCTCCGGGATACTTTGTTGATTAAAAGATTTTGCATCGTGCGGATGAATTCCCGCCGTTGAAAATAAAATTTCAGGATAATCTTCTGCAATCCCGGCAGATTCCCTGCTTCCGCGTACACTTGTCCCGGTGAGGACCATTTGCTCTACCCCATTATCCAGGGCGCGGTTGATGATTTCTTCGTGTTCATTATAGAACTGTTTATTGGTCAGATTAATGCCAATATCAATGTATGTATTCATTTGTTTTTTGGTTTGTCATTTAAGTTGGCAAAAGTATCCGGTTGGTACGCAATCTTTTTACGCAATCAAAAATTTCCTCATTATTCATTAATAAATTTTTCAAGAAAACCAATCAGATTTTCCCCGCCGTGGCTCCAGCGAATACCATGTCCTTCCTTTTCTCTGACTTCAAAAACAAGCTCATGTTTATAATGATAGAAAACATTCCACCAGGTTCTGTTCTCCAAAATATCGTTGATTTTTTCCATGACTTTTTCCTGCTTCTGCTGATTATTTCCTCTGATCTCGCCCCAGAACGCATCATCCATCCTTCCGCTATGTTTTTCCCAGGCTCTCTGTGCCATGGTTATTTCGCTGTTAAAGGGTTTACAGCAGGCATCGAGCAGTTTATTTTTCAAAGGAGGAACAGCATTTTCATCCCGGATACTGGCGGAAGTGAGACGCTGTCCCAGAATATTTAGCCAGTGCTCAAAAGGAATTCTTTCTAACTGTAATACTTTCACCTCATCGGGTTCAATGCTTTGAAATATATTGATAAACAGGTGAAAACTTTCTTTCCGGTCTGTTTTAATTTCTTCATTAAAATATGGAAGTTCCCAATCCGGATTATTATTCTGGAATTTCAGGAAATTATTTTCAATGATCTGCAGATGTTCTTCGGCAAGGATTGATTTATATTTTTCTTTCCATGAATCCGAGAATAGGGGTATGTACAGTTTAAACAGGTCCATTTTCAAACATTTTTATAAGATTGACGTCCAACTTTTCTTCCTGGATCAGATAACCGATAAGATTAAACCATTTTCCACAGTGATTCAACCCGTCATCTTCTGTATTTTTTCCGCGGTTTCTGTTATTCATATTCAAAAATAGTTTTTTAAGCGGAAATAATTACCGGCAGTGATTTTTAATGCTTCGTTATTTGTAATCTAATCTGAGTTCGGGATAAGACATTTTCGTTTGTATAATAAGGTCGGGAAGTTTGAAGCCGGAAGAGGGAAGTTATTGAAGTCCAAAGGTAGAAATACACTATGGTTTTTATTAGTTTCTTTAATCCGTTTCAATAAATTTAAAGGTGGCTGTTTAATATTATGGTCTATTAGTAACTTCCAGCTTCTCTCTTCCAGCTCCTGCCTTTTAGTCTTAACTTCTTACCCCGAATTCAGGTTAATTTATCAACATCTGAAATGAGGAGTTATACATTTTACAACAAAAGAGATATTTCATACAACGTTTTGATTTTCATAAGGGATATGTTTGCAGTGAATAAAAATATCAATTATGAATACCTTCAAAAAATTATGTTATCTGTTTGCAGCAGTATTTCTGCTCACAACGGCTGTATCATGCATCGATAATGATGATATCGTAATGGACCAGCCCACTCCCTCACAAATTCTTTCTTCTACTCCATGGGAAACTACAGCAGCCAGGGATAACAATGGAAATCCGATGGCTCTGACAGATCCGAATGTGGCAGGATTTGTGGGTTTTGCCTATTTCAAGGCTGACGGAAATTTTGCGATCTACAATCTCAATGATGCATTAAGATCCAGAGGAACATGGTCCGTAGATCCTGAAGGAAAAACAAGAACCATCACGGCACTTAATCCCGACGGTACTTCAATTTTCAGCCGTGTGGTAGACATTCTTGTGCTGAACGGTAATGAATTCACGTACAGAATCCGCACCAACCCCACTGACCCGTCAATTTACTATGATATTATCCATAAAAAAACAGCTCATGCGGAACCAGGCAACGGACAGATTACCCTGGCTTCCACGCCCTGGGAAACAACCGGAGCCAAAGACCAGAACGGTAATCCGGTAGCTTTAACAGATGCCAGTGTAGCCGGATTTGTGGGATACTCCTATTTTAAAGCCAACGGAACTTACACGATTTATGGACTGAATAATGTTCTGAGATCACAGGGAACATGGTCAATTTCTGCGGACGGAAAGAAAAGAACGATTACTGCGCTGGATGCGAATGGAAATGTACTGTTCACACGGGTTGTTGATATTCTTACTTTAAATAGTTCAGAATTTACCTACAGAATAATTCCTAACGCAGGAAACCCTTCTTTTTATTACGATATTATACATACCAAAGTGGCTCATCAGGAACCATAGGTGTTTTTTAGTTAGTTGTTGATGAATGTAAAACCAGCTCATATCGAGCTGGCTTTTACAATATTTTTCTTGAGATATTCTGCTGAACAAATGATCTTAAATAAAGCGTAATCACATCAGTTCCTGCCACCATTTTTTCCATGAGACCGCTCCCAGCTGATCGAGATCTGCTTTTTCTCCAATCATAGGAAGTGTAGCGGGAATATCATTTTCTTCCGCATATTTTGTAACAAGCTCCAACGGCTCAAACCACGGATGCTGTGCCAGCTTGAACTTTGAGTTATGAACCGGGATAAAGTTTTTGGCTTTCAGTTCTTTTACTTCCTGAATAATCTGCTCCGGCAAGCTGTGAATGTAAGGCCATTTCTCATTGTACTGACCGCATTCCATCACAGCAAGATCAAACGGTCCGTATTTTTCACCAATCTCTGTAAAATGGTTTCCATAACCGCTGTCGCCGCCAAGAAACAGTTTTTTGGATGGTGTTTCCAATACAAAGGAAGTCCACAATGAAATGTTCCTGTTGAGCAGCCGTCCTGAAAAATGTCTTGCCGGCGTAAGAGTAATTGTAAAACCAACGGCTAAGTCAACGCTTTCCCACCAGTTTTTTTCTATAATTTTTTCCGGATCCCAGCCCCAATATTCAAAATGCTGTCCGGTACCCAATCCGCAGATCACTTTTCCCACTTTATCCTTCAAAGTCTGAACGGTAGAATAATCCAGATGATCCCAATGATCATGCGAGATGAGAAGAAAATCAATATCCGGCATATCTTCCGGCTTGTAATGATCTGACCCGGCAAATGCTTTTATGGAACCCGGCATTGGAGAAGCATTCCCGCTGAAAACAGGATCTACCAGAAACTTTTTACCCTCAATCTGAATAAAATACGAGCTATGCCCAAACCACACCAATACATTTTCATCAGATGCAAGCTTTTTCAGATCTGTTGTGACAAATGGAAGCGGCTGCTTCGGGCTTACATTTTCTATTTTGCATAAGGTCTGAAAAAGCAGTTTGGTCATACTTTCTCCTTCCAGAAGAGCCGGTGTAGGAAGTATATTCTGAAATTTCCCGTTGGTATAATTGTCCAGCGTACTGAAATAGGTTTTTCTTTTTTCATTGGGAAACTGTCCCATCTGTTTCTTTAAATTCATTCTGTTGTTTTTATTCCATGTCTTAATGATAAAAACCGGATTATAAGAATAAATATAAGGATTAGATTTATCTTCCAGATATAAAATAATAGCTAGCTGACAAAAAAGAGGCTGTCTATAAAGACAACCTCTTCGCCACAAACCACTAAAGATAAGACCTATTCTACTTACATATAAGTAAGCTGTATATCCAGGAAAAACTCTGAAATCGTAGAAACATCATTAACATCTCTATCATTTCTGCCTGAAATACATATCCATCTTATTTTTTCTATATAAATCATTATACAAAAACATGCCTGAAACAGAAGTAATATTATTAACAACAAAAATCTTTCTTCCATTTTGATATCGTATTCCGGTTCATTTTAAAGTGAACTGCCAGCTGGGTATTATTAATTTTGTGTTTTTTCTGATCATCCAATATAAGCAACAACATATTCATTGTAAGACCGGAACTGTTGATTTTCAGCAGCATTTTCACTACAAATAGTTCAATAATATAGACAATGATTTTTTTTCAGAATACTTCCACATTCTTTCCTCTTATCTGGATATTTCTGTATAAGTATATCGTTATATATTTTTGTAGTCAGGCCCTGCTTTCTTCATGTGTTAAGTTGAATATACTTTATTCTCTAATGTTGGTACGACTAACTTTACTTTTATATTTTCTCAACCATTTGGTTGTTTTGGGGTTCTGTATCTTTCTATACTATATCAATGTTCAGAATTATTATTTAAATTCATAAATATATGTCAGCATAGCTTGGTTTTGCTTTCCGGAACCATTCCCCCCCATTGCTATATCTGTACTATCCAGTTTAAATATATTCAACCCGACCAGAAATTTTCTTCCTGCATGAACACCGCTTGTCACAGTTACATAGATGTTCTGCGCTTCTCTGTAATACGTAATATAATCTCCGTCTATATAGAATCCCTGGTTATTTGCGAGGGTTTTTGACGATGTTTCCGGATTATGATAAGCATTGGTATTGAATGAAAAGCTTAAACTCCCCCCTGACTTATTATACAGAATAGATGTGAATGTATCTCCAGTTCTGTAGCCTACTTCTATTCTGAAAAGGTCATTTTGAGCAAACGATCCGTTTTGGGTAAGCTTTCCATATAATTTGGCATCAGAATTTGAATAGGTCGGAGGGCTTCCATTCGACGCCAGAGAAGAAGCTCCGGGTAATCCCGGATAAATGGGTTTATACAATGCGGTAGTCATTTCAGAGAAAACAGAGTCATCTTCATTCAGCAGACATTTCCATTTAGGAAGATCAGGTGTTCCTTCATTAATCTGTAAACAGTTATCCGTAATATTAAAAATAATCAGTCCTGAGGCAGGTTGTGATATCATGTCCCTTTCGGATGACGTCATGGTTCCCAGCAATGTTCCTTTATATTCTTTAGCAGAGTTTGTGGGGGCAACATGTAGGTTGGAGGATGGATCAGGGGTATCAATCCCAATACCGACTTGTCCTTGTACAGTTCCACAAATAATTAGAAAAAGTATCGTTAAATTAAAAGTTATCTTCATCATTTCAGTTCATTTTAGTTTTTAAACATTTCCAGTCGGGAATTTCCGGTTTTCCTACATTTACCTTCAGACATTTTCTTTCTATATCGTACGTCAGCAGTCCTTTTGCAGGCTGTTGAATAGAATTGATTTGATTAGTAGTCATGGGACTCAGCAAAGTCCCTTTAAAACGGTTATCCTGATTGGTCGCTGAAACCGTTAAATTGCTTGAAAGATCCGGACTTTTTGTGTTAACACCTACCTGCGAAAAACAAAAAGAACTGAATAGCAACATTACATAAGCCATTTTTTCCATCGTTGTTAAATTTGATTTTTTAATTAATAATGTACTTGTCGAAACTCATGAAATAATAAGGTCAAGGTTATTTTTTTATAATTAGAAACAGTAGTTTTATTGAATGTGATCCGTTGCTTTTTACATCAGCTGATCGTTTTCTGAATTTCTGAAATATTAGGATGCATCAATCCAATCCCTATTTGTGAACATCCTAAACCACTGTAGTTTATGATGAGTACAGAAAATATATTTTTTTTCATAATTTTTTTTCTATCAAGAAAACAGACTTGGCTATCCAATCTGTTCTTTTTTAGCTGTGTTTTTTTTTTAGAGGAAAAGAACTGGCATTATAAATTATTGATTTACAGCAGATCTTCTGACTCAATATGCCAGCAAAATTAGTGGGATTATCTACATCGAAAAATAGTGGATTTCCATCATTTTGTGGGTTGCCAACAAGATTTATACATATAGCTCTTTATTAAGTTTTATTTATTTTTTGAATTTGATGTAACAAAGTTGCAAGAATAAGTGTCTTATTAGTGAAATATCATTTTGAATGAAAATAATTATATCTTCAATTGCTTTATTATTAGGGTCTTTAGTCCTCGCACAGGCTAAAAACGACACGATTAAGCAGAAAGAAAACCAAATAGAAGGGGTTACTATTACAGCAAGGAAACCCACGGTAGAATCAAAGGTTGACCGAACCGTTTTTAATGTATCCAACAGCTCTATCCTCGCCGGAAATACCACCTGGGATGTTTTAAGAATGACGCCTCTGGTGAGCATTGATAACAATGATGCCATAAAAGCTGAAGGAGAATCGGTGACGGTTTATATTAATGACAGAAAATCTGTATTCACCGGTAAGGAATTAAAGGAATATCTGAAAACGATTCCTGCGGACAACCTGATGAAAATTGAGGTCATCACCAGCCCGTCATCCCGTTATGAAACGGCCGGATCCGTGATCAATATCGTGCTGAAAAAGAGAGACGATGAGGGAATTAAAGGCAGTGTCACCTTTAATAACAGACAGAATACCAAAAACTCGCAGTATACCAACCTCAACCTTAATTATCATAAGAAGAATTTCACACAGACCCTGATCGGAAGCTACAGTGACAATACCTATTTCCAGAGAAATACCAGTGTAAACAGTCTGTATAAAGATAATGATGTCACCAATGCCAGCAATGAAACGCTCGGCTATGGTAAAAGCCCTTCCCTGTCTTCCACTTCCGAATATGAGCTGAATGATAAAAACACGATAGGTCTTATCCTGGAATATTATCAGAGTAAAAACAATTCCTATTCTGATGCCGATTTCAGCAGAACCAAAAATGGGGAATACTTCGATGCCTATCATCAGGATCAGGATATCAACGGCCGTTACCGTACACTGGGAACGAATGCTTTTTACAAGTATTATGACAAGGAGAAAAACAGGATTCTGGATATCAACCTGGGCTCCAATTACAATTCCCAGAACAATCAGAATTTATTTTTAAAAACCTATCCCAACACAGGGATAATCAATCAATTGGGAATAGATTCCCACGAGCAGACCCGGAACTATTATATAAAAGTAGATTACACCCAGCCGCTTGGAAAAGGCGGAAGTTTCGAAGTGGGCGGAAAAATGGATTTCAACAATAACGTGATCCCGAATACACTTTCCGGAAATAATGCTGATAACCTGCGTCCTCACGATGTTTTTCATTATGAAGACAATATCAATTCCCTGTATGCCAACTACAGCAAAACCTTCTTCGGGAAACTGGAAACAAGGATCGGGGTGCGTTATGAACATATCGATTACAAAATGAGGGAAGATGTGGCCGGAACGGAAAGAAAAGATTCTTACGGAACTTTGCTTCCCAATTTATTGCTGAAATATTCTTTCTCGGAAAAGTATGACCTGAGTTTTACGTATAACCGTAATCTATGGCGTCCTTGGTATGCGGAATTCAATCCTTTCCTTGTCCCTACCAACGACGGAACCTTCTCCCGCGGAAATATGGAACTGGACCCGAACCCGAGCCACAGACTTTATATGAAATTCGGATTCAAGAAAAAGTATTTCCTTTCTGCAAGGTATATGTATACGGACAGGGATTACTGGACTTCTTTTGTGGAAGAAGGCAATAAAATGGTTACCCTCCCTGCCAACCTGAATGGAAAAGTGCAGAAATATTACCTTTTTGCCAATACCAATCAGACTTTCCTTAAAAACAAACTGAACGTGAATGTAGGAGTCGGATGGTATTATATCGATAACCATGACTTCAACGAAGTGAACAAGATTAAGAGTCAAAACTACATCAGCTATATGGGAGCTTCAGCCAATCTCTCCTATACGAATCTTTTTAACAAAAACATTAATCTGAGCGCATGGGTGGAAGTCTCTAACCAGAACAACGGAAACTCACTGGCCAATAAAACAAACGTCTTCCATAACCTCTCTGCTACCAAAATATTCCCGAAAACACAGATGGAAGTGAGTCTGCAGCTGATGAATATTTTCAGCAGACCTATTTTCGACAATACAACCTATAGCGAAGCGGGTACCGTAAGATCTTCGATGAGGTCGGACTGGTACGGATTTTCACTTTCGTTCGTAAAGCGTTTCGGAAACCAGAAAGTAAAAGCAAACACCAAAACCGATGTTGAGAAAAACAGCGGCGGCGGAAAATAAAGTTTACTATAAATACTGAAAAAACAGTACAGTAGTAGAAACAATAAAAGAAGCAGTAGAAATTTTAATATTTCTGCTGTTTTTTGTTTTATCGAATCCGCTTCAATAAATTTAAAAGCAATTGTTTAATATTATTGTCCGATAGTAACTTCCAGCCTCTAGCTTCCAGCTTCCTGCCTTTTAATCTAATCCTTTCTATATTCTCAGAGGTTATTGGACCACACTTTTTTGATGAATCTGGATGAGAGTAAAAAATCCTGAAGTGGCTAGCTTTACATCAAATTAAAAAGCTTTTCAGATGGAAAAAAACAAGCTCACTAACAGAACCGGAGCCCCGGTGTCTGATAATCAAAATATTTTAACAGCCGGAAGCCGCGGGCCGGCATTGCTGCAGGACATATGGTTTTTAGAGAAAATGGCCCACTTTGACCGTGAAGTTATCCCGGAACGCAGGATGCATGCGAAAGGTTCCGGAGCTTACGGAGTCTTTAAAGTGACTCATGATATTACCCAATACACAAAAGCAGGAATTTTTGCAGAGATAGGTAAAGAAACCCCTTTATTTATCCGCTTTTCAACAGTCGCAGGGGAAAGAGGAGCTGCCGATGCGGAAAGAGATATCAGAGGTTTTGCCCTGAAATTTTACACCGAGGAAGGAAACTGGGATCTCGTAGGAAATAACACCCCGGTTTTTTTCCTGCGCGACCCTCTAAAATTTCCTGATCTGAATCATGCCGTAAAAAGAGATCCCCGCACCAATATGAGAAGTGCGGACAATAACTGGGATTTCTGGACGCTTCTCCCCGAATCCCTTCACCAGGTCACCATCACCATGAGCGACCGAGGTCTGCCAAAGTCTTACCGCCATATGGACGGTTTTGGAAGTCATACCTACAGTTTTATTAATGCAGAACAAAAACGGTTCTGGGTTAAATTCCATTTCAAGACCCAGCAGGGAATAGAAAATCTTACGAATACCGAAGCTAAACAAATTATCGCTGAAGACAGGGAAAGCCACCAGAGGGATTTATACCGGAACATTGAAGAAGGTAATTTCCCGTCATGGAAAATGTATGTTCAAATCATGGAAGAAGCTGATGCGGACACTTATCCTATCAATCCTTTTGATTTAACGAAAGTATGGCCTCACGGAGATTATCCGATGATTCCCGTGGGAGAATTTACGCTTAACCGGAATCCTGACAATTATTTTGCTGAGGTGGAACAGGCTGCCTTCAATCCTGCCACGATCATTCCCGGAATTGGTTTTTCCCCTGATAAAATGCTGCAGGGCCGTTTGTTTTCATACGGAGATACGCAGCGTTACCGTTTAGGTGTCAATCACCACCAGATCCCGGTGAATGCTCCAAAATGTCCGTATATGGCCTATCACCGCGATGGAGCGATGCGAACCGATGGAAATTACGGAAGTAAAATTGCTTACGAGCCCAACAGTTTCAGCCAATGGCAGGAGCAGCGCTCTTTTGAGGAACCGCCTCTGGCTTTATCCGGAAATGCGGCCCATTGGGATCACCGTGAAGACGATGACTATTTCAGCCAGCCCGGAAACCTGTTCAGACTGATGTCCGATGCACAGAAAGAGCTGTTATTCCAGAATACTGCCGATGCCGTGGGCGGTGCACAGCAGTTTATCCAGATCCGTCATATCAGAAACTGTTACAAAGCAGATCCTCACTATGGAAAAGGAGTTGCGAGAGCTTTAAACCTGCCGTGGGAGACCGTTTGCAGTTTTGAAGGTTATGAAATGAAAAAACAACCCGATATGGAATAAGGTCAAAGGCCTTATTCCTTTATTCTTTCCTCCCGGATCATCACTCTGAAAATTAACCAGCACATTAAAAATTGATATTATACAATGGAGATACAAAAATTTAGTTATGACAATAATATCGTGCGTGCTTTTCTGTACGCCACTGTTGCGTTTGGGATTGCAGGATTTGTCTTGGGGCTTACCACTGCCCTGATGCTTTTTTATCCTGAACTGCCGGAATTTCTGTTTGGAACGGATGATATGACGATCCGGAGCCTGAAGCAAAGCGGTATTCAGGGATTGGTGAATTCACAGGGAATACTGGGATTTGGGAGGATCAGGATGATGCATACGAACACCGTGATCTTTGCTTTCGTGTGTAATTCTTTTTTCTGCGCCACGTATTACAGTCTTCCAAGGCTGTTAAAAGCACCGATGTACAATGCCACTCTTTCCTGGATTCATTTCTGGACATGGCAGCTGATGGTCGTTGCAAGCTGGATTACTTTTGCTATGGGTTTCAATACGTCCAAGGAGTATGCGGAACATGAATGGCCTTTGGATATTCTGCTTACCTTTTCATGGATTGTTTTCGGGATCAATATGTTCGGGACCATAGCCAAAAGAAGAGTACGGCATTTGTATGTTGCAATTTGGTTTTATATTGCCACATGGCTTGGAGTGGCATTACTGTACATTGTTAACAATCTTGAGGTTCCGCTTGATTTCTGGAAATCGTATTCATTATATTCCGGGGTTAAGGATGCTTTGATTCAATGGTGGTACGGGCATAATGCGGTAGCATTTATTTTGACCACTCCAATTCTCGGTATGATGTATTACTTCCTTCCGAAAGCGGCCAACAGACCAGTTTTTTCTTATAAGCTGTCCATCATTCATTTCTGGTCACTCATTTTCGTGTATCTCTGGGCCGGACCGCATCACTTACATTATACGGCTATTCCGGGATGGACCCAGGCTCTGGCAACAGGTTTCTCCATTATGCTTATTGCTCCGTCATGGGGAGGCATGCTGAATGGATTATTAACATTAAGAGGTGCGTGGGAAAAGGTTAGAGACAATCCTGTACTGAAATTTTTTGTGGTTGCCGTCACCTGTTACGGTATGGCGACTTTCGAAGGACCGCTTTTAGCCACTAAAACCTTAAATAAAATAGGTCATTATACCGATTGGGTGATCGGGCACGTACATCTGGGAGCTTTGGGCTGGAACGGGTTTATGGCATTCGGTATTGTGTATTATCTGGTTCCTATTATGTGGCGGACGAATTTATGGTCTGTAAAACTCGCCAACTGGCATTTCTGGCTGGGCACCCTTGGGGTTTTATTCTATGTGGTTCCGATGTATATTTCTGGATTTACCCAGGGATTAATGTGGAAACAGTTTAATCCTGACGGCACTTTAATGTATAAAAACTGGCTGGATACAGTAACTGCAGTGATTCCTTATTATAAAATGCGTTTTCTCGGAGGTATTTTTTATCTCAGCGGCGGATTGCTGATGGTCGTCAATATTTTTAAAACCATCAGACAGGGCTCTTTTCAGAGAGAGGTTTCTGCAGAAGCTCCGGCATTGGCCAGAATAAGCGGAAGAAAAGCAGGAGAAGGCATTCACTTATGGATTGAAAGAAAACCTGTCATCCTTACGATAGGTGCATTTTTCACATTATCTGTGGGAGGAGCTGCGGAAATTATTCCCACCATGACCATCAAGAAAAATGTTCCGACTATTTCAGCGGTTAAACCTTATTCGCCTCTGGAACTTGAGGGCCGCGATCTGTATATCCGTGAAGGCTGTAATGCCTGCCATTCGCAGATGATCAGGCCTTTCCGGGATGAAATTGTAAGGTTTGAAGGGAAGAACGGGCAGTATTCCAAAGCAGGAGAATTCGTTTATGATCATCCTTTTCTCTGGGGTTCCAAGAGAACCGGACCGGATCTGCACCGGGAAGGAGCCCGGAATCCGGATTCATGGCACCTGAAACATATGTATAATCCGCGGTCTACGTCTCCCGGTTCCATCATGCCCCGTTTTCCATGGCTGATCACGAATAAACTGGACCGTTCCCAGATGCTCAGCAAAATGGAACTGATGAAAAAATCATTTGAGGTTCCTTATACTAAAGCTCAGATCGATTCGGCCAATGTTTGGGCAGACGGCCAAGCTGCGGGTATTGTAAAGAGAATTTATGCGGAAGCTACTGATATTAAAGAACAGATTGAAAAGGAAAAAGCCACTAAAGGAAATCAGTTTGTTCCTCTGGAGCAGCGGGAAATTGTGGCGATGATCGCTTATCTGCAGAGACTCGGAACAGATATCAAGACAACAGATGTGAAAACGGCGAGTAATGAGTAATAAAAATCATTAATAATCAACGCTCTACATTTATATCCCTTATATTGGAATTATTCATATATTAGTAGTCAATTAAACTAAAATATTATGAAAAATTTAAAGAAAGTTTCAAGAGAAAATCTAAAAACCATCAAAGGAGGCCTCAGATATTGTAATGAAGAGCAATATTGTAATATCAAATTCTGCTGTGCCGACGGAATCTGCAGACATATCGACTCTGCTTACTGCCAATAAACAGAGAATAATCTATGTGTTGAAATTCAATCATTATATCCGTATACAAAGCTTCTGAATCATCAGAGGCTTTTTTTGTTGCAGAAAACATTCTATCTGTAATCAATCGAAAAAAAATAAGACAATGGCCGCTATAAAATATTATATTTGGCCCTTTAACTAAAAAACATGAAAAAAACTCTCTTATTTTTAGGATTATCCTGTTTATCTACTTTTTCCGCTCAGGAAAACCTTCTGGATACCACTTACGGCCAAAACAATGGTACTTCTGATTTTGCATTTTATACCAACGGGCAGCCCAGCGGCGGTCTCCAGATCCATGACACGACCCAGCTTCCGGACGGAAAAATTCTGGCAGTGGGTGTCAGTTTTTTTGCCCGTTTTACAGCAAACGGTCTTTTGGACACGACGTTCAACAATGGATTGGGCTATAAACTGATATATCCTGCCCATTCCTATAATATGGTAAAACCTGCCGGAGACGGTAACTATATCGTGCTGGATGGCAGTACAGGCGGGCAGATTTTAAAAATAGACGAGAACGGAAATTCTGTAAGCAGTTTTACCACTTATAGCCAACCCGGGGATTATATGGATATGCATATTGATGCTGACGGAAGAATCTACGTGATAAGAAAAATGAGTAATGACCACCGATTGGTCCGTCTGCTTCCCAATGGTCTTGTGGATACTACCTTTGCAAATAACGGGGAGATCGCTTTAGGTTCAACTTACGCATACAGACAAGTGAAGGTAAATGCCAACAATGAAATCTTTATCGGAGGAAAATACCAGATCGGTCAAACCAACCGCCAGATCCTGGTTTCAAAGTTTGATGCCTCCGGAAATCTGGTGACCAGCTTCGGAGCCAACGGACATTTCCTGCGCCCCGCCGGTGAGTATGTTGGCGATTACACCCGCTTAGAGCTCCTTGAAGACGGAAAAATCCAGGGCTTTACTTCCGGAACCTTCTGCAACGGGAACAATTGCTTTGGCCTGATTGCCTACCGGCTTCTTCCCAACGGAACTTTAGATCCTTCGTATAAAAACGGAGGAGCGTTTGTACTGCCGATACAGTCAAATTCTGATCCTGTAAAAGTAAAACGCATGGCTGACAATTCTTTCATCATTGGAGGAACCGGCCATCACACGATGTTTGCTCTAAGAATGAAGGCTGATGGAAATCTGGATCCCTCTTTCGGTGTGGACGGGAAGATTATTACCCCGATCATTGGCACCGGGAGTTCTTATGTCATTAACAAAGGTTTTGAATTGTATGGAAATTCCATTGTACTGGTCGGCATCTACTCTATCTGGTACGGAGCTCAGACGAGATATGTGGGCACTGTACGAAAATATTTCTTCTCTCAGAATAATCTATCTGCTGCAGAGGCTGAAAGAACCAGCGACAGGGTGAAAATTTATCCAAATCCTGTCGGAAGCAATCTGCAATTCACATCGAAGGATCCGGTCAACGGCTATGAAATTTATGATATGAATGGAAAAAGAATGATGCATTCTGCAGGTCCTGTAAAAAATAATAGTATCAATGTTAATGATTTACTTCCTGGAAATTATATTCTGAAGCTGGAAACTCCGAAGGAAGTGATTGTGATGAAGTTTATAAAAAAATAGGTTGATATAACTTAAAACGAAGAGAGCTTTTTAAGCTCTCTTTTTTTGTGGGATAGTGATTATATAGGAACTACTTACATTCGGTGAGTGGTTTATATCAGCTGGATTTAATCTTTATATAAAACAAGTCTTATCTGGTCAAAACCACCTTTTCCTTTAAAACAAAAAAGGTAAGCATTTAAGTTTTTGCTTCTCCATTTTACATCATCTCTTAGCGTTTCCTCCTTAGATTTCTCTAAATCTTCGTAATTCACAAAGGCCGGATTATCTATTTTTTCTGATAGAAATTTCTTAATTTCTTCAAATTTATCCGTAAAAACATCTCTTGGAGTTTCAATTTTCTCGTTATCATTCCACTCATAGAATTTAAGTTTTACCTCTTCTTTTTTATCGAAGAAATAATCAACTCTCAAAACAAAATTATTAGCAGGTCTTTCGTAAGAAATAGGATTTTCAAATGTATGGTTCCTGAAATAGGGATAAATTTCTTCACTTACTCCCCAAAAATAGCCTAATGATACATCTTTCGATTTTTGGGAAATTTCTTCCTTCTTTATTTCTGAAATTTTTGGAAAATCTAAATTAATTTCTTTTTCAACCTTAACAGTTTTGTCCTTATAAGCAGAACAACTATTTAGAAAAACGTTTATAACTAATAAGAAACAAAAGCATTTTTGCATATTAAAGGCACGATTTCCCACAAAAATATTATTTAATTTTTATTATATATTCAGTTATTTAAAAATGCAGTCCGCAATAAACAAAAAACCACTCACATTACTGTAAGTGGTTTATTTATTATAGGACTTCCTAGGTTCGAACGAGAGACTAGCTGATTATGAGCCATTAATGAAAAATCAGAACTTCCAACAGCAAATCTTGTAATAATTTTGGAATTGGAGATATTGAATTTACTAACATTTTCAATTAGTTAGATTTAAACTTAAACATTGCTATCACCTTGTTACCACTGATAGTATCATGACATTTGTTTTTACCCTTCTGATTGTTCATTATATCTTTCAATATTAACTCTATGGGAAAATATCTAAAGCCTATTAAAAATCTAGAATTAAACCAGAACAAAAAAACTTCTGTTCTGGCTTAAATAATACTAATCAATATTACAAACTATGTAAAGTTGTATTTATATTGTTTAAAAGGTATTCTAAGTAATATACTGCAGTGGTAGTACCATAAAATAACCAATCCACTTAATAAGTGCCCTTGTTGATGATATTTTTTAGATAATTGTCCATGATTGACCAGTCATATTCTTTTTTCAATATATCAGAAATATATTTGTCTGCTTTTATATTTCCACCTTTCTTCGTTACAATATATAAAGGGTGTTGACTGGTATCTATAATAGTTTCTTTTAAAACTTCTTCAAAATCTATAGCGTCAAAAGACAATTCAAATCCAATTACAAGTATAACATCTTCCAATTTTGAAAAATAAAAATTCATAATATTTAAAAATTCATCTATTTGAAGATTATACCAATCATATCTGAAAAAATGACTCAATAAAACATTATCATCTTTATATTCAAGCATGATACTCTCTGTAGATTTATGATATGTAATTTTTTTCATAAATACACTACTCAAGCTCATTAATTCATTTTGGTTATCAAAAAAAGACATCTCATAATTGAAAGAATCTATTCCTGTATAATGCTTTTTTTCGTATTTATATTCTTCTATTTTTTGAATAATTTCTAATATTTCTACCTCTTTTTTATTAAAAAATAAAACAGCTTCTAAATTTCCTAAATGTAAATCCTTTAAATTCATACCCATCTTTTATAGTTTTGTTTGGTCCAAAGGATAATAGCTTCGGAACTGTCCTTGATTTACTCTCAGCAAATTACCATTCTGTAAGAAATGAGTTTCTCCACTGTGAACTTTAGAACCTGCTGGAATTTGCTTTATAGTTCCATTGAGAAATGTATTTTCTATTCCATCTAAATACATACTTCTTCCGGCTGCATCGTTTGTGAGACCAAAGTCTTCTACTCCGTGTTTTCCAAATTTCTTCCCAAACAAAGCTGGTCCAACCGATATTTCAGCTTCAGTAATTACTGAATAGGTTCCTCCAATACCATTTCGAGACAAAGAAATACCTTGACCTCCAAATGAAGATAAAAATGTAAGACCAGTTTTTGCTGCAACAAATTCTGCCGCAACTCCTGATGCTGCCATTTGCATAGCAACTAAACCATTATATGCCAACTGAGAAGAAGGATTGGCAAAAGGATTATCTGGGGTAGCCCTTATATAAGAACCATCTCCGGGAGTACCAAAAGCCGCTACACTCATCGCGGGTCCGTTTTGTCCTGCTTTTATTAAGGGATCTAAATTAGTCATTATCCCCAATCCACCCAATAAAGAATTGTTTTTGTGACTACCATCTGAATTTAATTGAGTTGTAGTATTGTCATAGGCAGTAAACGTTCCAGACTTTCCAAGATATGTTTCATTTTCCCCTGCTGTAGACTGGCTCGTAGCACTAGAATTCCAATATACTGAATTGGTCAAGAAGTTATATACCCAATCAGTTGGGCTCGCTCCTCCCTGCTCGCCAAAACCAATAGACATTCCAATTAATCCTGTAGGATCTTTAAAGAAGACAGGGTTTCCAAATGAATACCCATAAGGATCAAAAGAAGTTTCACTCAAGGGGTCATGCTGCCCAAATCTTCCCAAATCCGGCATATAGAAACGGGCATTCATATCGTACATTCCTGTTTCCTGAAGCTCATTTCCTAAGAATTTATATTTTTTATATGTATTCTGTCCAAAATAAGCTGTTCCGGTTTTTAAGTGATTCATTCCATAAGGATAGTAATCATTACTGTCGACAATTTCAAGAGCACCTACTTTATCTTTAGTAAAACTCACCCTTACATTCCCTAAATGATCTGTATAGCTGTAAATATATCGAGAATTTAAGTAATCATAAAATCCTTCCGAAGTAGGAAAAAACTGCAGGTCAGGAGTTTTTTCAGTAATAACGGTAATAGGACCCAGTGTTCCACCACCAAAAATAGGACCCGGCTCCACAATTTCAATAGGAGTAAAAGCCTGTGGCTCAAATGCACGGGACATCAAAGACAACTCAGAATCCCCTCCTCCTGATGAACTTGTAGAAGTAGTCTTAAAATACTGGAATTCATCCAAATAATCTGTTACCTGTATTGTAGTATCCGTTCCGGCAAAACCTATTGATGTTTTAATATTCTCTTTTCTTAACTTCACACCATCAGCACCATAATTGGTTTTTATTTGTGAGTTTATCTGGTCAAATCCTATTTTAATAGTAGAAGGAAGGTTCAGATGATTGTAAGTGATTCCAGTAATTTGCTTATCCAACATGGAAGTGATATTCCCATTTGCATCATATTCTATCGGGAATCCTGCTGTACCCTCATATCCTGTACTATTATTACTGTTATCTTTGATCTTAATGGCTATATTTCCATTATAAGAATATGCTAAATCATCAATTTTAGTTGCTGTACCGCTTCCGTTTTCCATAACGGAAGTCCTGTATAGTTCTGTGATATTACCATTTAAATCATAAGCCATTGACTCTATATTCTCTTTGGAATAAGGATTAACGGGGTTCTGGTAAAACCCTGCTGTAAGCCTGTTTAAAGAATCATATGCATAGCCATATCTTTTTGGAGTAATAGATGGAAAAACCCCTGGAATCTCTACCGTTCTCCAATCTACTTCAGCAATATTCCCGTTATATTTTGGAACAACATTTTTTCCAGGAAACAGTACTCCGTCCGGATTAGTGATTCCTTCACTCTGGGTATATTTTAGCTTGTAAGAAAATAATTTCCCACCCATATCAGATAGGCCCATCTGGTCTTTGTTGATTCCGGTAAGCCAGCCTCTTATATTGTAAGTATAATCTATACTTTGCAGGTTATCACCCAGTTTTTTATTTGTAAGCTGAGAAAGCTCATTATAGGTATTGTCAGAGAGCAATACTTCAGCATTATCATCCACCTGATGATAATGTTGTTTCAGCCTGTTCTGAAGATCATATACAAATCTTTCTTTTACAACGACCCCTGTTTCATCGGATTTCCTTTTATGATAGGTATAGGTTCTTAAAGGCATTCCTGTAAAATCCAATTCCATTTCCGTTTTTGTATATCCTCCCAAATAATTGACCGATACTGTAGAAACCTCTCTTCCTTTAGTACTATAATAGCTGTAATTTTTTGTCCAGCGGTCGTCATCCAGATTCTTTATATAGGATGCTACAGGAAGCCCCCTTGTACTTCCCGGGATAAAACTTCCTGTTCCTGGTTGCTGCAATACATTCTGCCCGAAAACCTGGGTAGGAACTGGAGGGGTATCAGGAGGATAGGAGTCATAGTAATTAATCCCTAGCACCGTCATACTTCCGGTTGGGAAAGCTGTTTTGGTATAATAAATATCCATCCCGTTTAAGCTAAAAGGCGTAGACACCCTTAGTTCACTATTTCCTGGGTTAGCAGCCATGCTATTTATAGCATTTTGCATAATAGCTCTGGTAGAAGCGTTGGCAAAGAATCCTATATAGGCAACTCTTCCAAGTTGATCATACTTGGTGAACAGCCAGCCTTTTTTACCAAAATTATTAGCAGTACTGCCCAATAAGGCATCCTGCGATAATACCAGCCTATCTCCTTTATCATATACCATATATTCCCAGCCCTTGCCCGGCATTTTCTTTTCCACAACCCGGTATTTCTTATCGTAACGGTATTGATATAGAAGCTGGTCCTGTTTTACCGTATTAGATGTAATATCCGGCGAGTTTCCAGCAAGCGGAGAAAGCACAAAAGCAAGCTGATCATATTCATTGTATACATAATATTTATCAGCATTCTCTGTACTTTCCTTTACCTTGCGGGATAAAATGATCTGTCCTTTGGCATTTTTAAATTCTATTGCTGTATTTCCATCTTCATCGGTAATGGTATTCTTATAAAGTTGGGAAGCAGAGTAAAACCCATTTTCATTAAGCTTAGATTTTGTAGCTCCATTCTCCCAAGTCGTGGTGGTGGTAAACTTTCTTATCTTATCTGCCGTAGTATTTAGAGCATAACCGAAGTTAATAGGCTTTGTGCTCCAATCATTCCCACGTTGAATCTCTTTTTGAATCCTTCCTAAAGGAGAATTTTCCAATACCTTTTCAGAATAAATTTTCTCTGTTCCATATATGGCAGAAGCACCTGATAAAGGATTGGTATAAATAGCTCCATTCTGGGTTGAGCTTTGAGGAATGGGAAGGTAGTTTTTTACAGGTCTTCCAAAAGCATCATATTCGACATGTGAAACCACATCTTTTCCATCAGGGGAAGTTTTGACTCCTACTACTTGCCTAGGCCTGCCCAGCCCGTCAAAATAGTTGACCGTTTCACTGTACTTAGTACAGTCACTATTTAAGCAGTCTTTTGTGTCAACATAATTCTCCGTTGGGGTTAGCTGTCCAAATGATAAGACGGAGATAAGAACCATAAGCAAAATTGATATTCTTTGAAGCATTTTAGTTTTGCCGCATCTTATATTTTGAAGTTTCCGGAACTTCGGTAGTTGCTTTTCTTTTGTTTGTTGTGTTATTTCTTTCATCATGCTTTAATTTACAGGGATATAAAATTCTGCTTCTGTAAAGCCATTAGGTACTGTTACAAATGGCCTAGGTCTTATTATCAAGCCTCCATTATTAATCACCAGAATACGCCAATTTCCTGAATCAATGGTCTGCATAACAGGCGAGGAAGAAGTAATGCAATCACCCACTATTTGAGCATTCGTAGCACCTCCATTATGATAAAATTTCACTTTGACTTTTAAAATTCCTGACATAAATGTTGTTGCCGAACCTAAAGTTAAAATGTAGTATATATCTCCGGGACTGGCAACTCCCTGAATTAGACAGCTTTTAGGATCACAAGAAGCAATCATATTAGTTAAAATTTGCCCCGAAGAGTTAATTTCATTCTGCGCCTGACTTTCAGCGTCTGCCTGGCTTACGGTAGAGGTGTAGGTTCCATAGGGTACATTATAAGTATAGGATCCCCCAACATAGCCGGGTTGACAGTTATTACGTGTAAAGACTGGATTTTGAGCGGCATTATAAAACTTTAATGCTGTATTATACTTAAAAGAAGCTGTCGTTTTTTCCTCAGAATCTTTAGTGCTTTGCAATCTTCCTGCAAAATCATAGGTAAAATATTTCCTGATTCCATTCGTTTCAGCTACACTGGTAACCCCTATAAGAGGATCATGAGTATAAGTGGTAGCAAGGAAAGAAGCTGGTAGGTTCTGGCTAAAAAGATCTAGTGCCTTAACCAGCTCTTTTTCAGAAGCTGCATCCACATCCAGATTCGATTTATCTACAATATCTGAAATGCTTCCAGAGATCTGGTCATATTTCGCTCCGACTATTTTAGCTATAGGCAGGGTCTTATTGTATCCATAAACAATAGTGGTCGGGATTTTTGACTGATCTGTAGTCTGTAATAGATGTCCTTTTTCATCATACAGATCTATGCTCATCACTTTATTCTCTTCACCAGCCGTGTTGACAGCATCCATAGACTGATAGGAAGCTACAGGCTGAAGTTTTCCTGCCGTTGCTGTACTCAGTCCATATTTCACCTGCTTTTCTCCCAGCTTGATACCATTTTTAAAGGATTCGGTTTTAATTACCTCACCATATTTTTTTTGGTTCAATAGCTGCTGCATTTCTGAAGGCTGCGTTCCAAGCATATCTTTTGGATAATATAGTTTCCCGCTCATTACATCTCCTCCCAAAGTAGCAGTCTGAGTTTTTAAAAGAGGCAGATCCGGATCATACTCAAAAGTTTCCACGTTTTCCACTACACCTCCTTCTGCATAATCAAAAGTATGTTTTTCGGCAAGCATATCCCTATGAGACAGCAGTTTTACAGTCATACCATAACCATTGGAGTATCCCGAAACAAAAGGAATTTCCCTCCCTCTTTCAATCACAGTCTCACCCAAAACCTTATAATTGTAATTATATGTTTCTTTTCGTAAAAGTTCACCTGAAGCACTGTAAACTTCCTGAGAGGTCCGCTTACCGGTTCTTACATCCAGACTTGTCTGGACATCCAGATTGGGAAAGCCTGTATTATTTATAAAAAAGGTATCGTTCACTCCTGTTCCCATAGAAATTAAGGGAGGAATACTCGGGTATTCTTTAGGCGAGGTATACTTATGCAGGGTAAACCCTTTTCCTTCTTCTTCCTCTTTTATGCTGGAATAGCCAACATACGTGTTCTGTGTCTTATCCACACTGATCAGGCTTCGGATCATGGTTAGGAAAGTTCCTCCAATAAAATCCTGCTTTTCCTGCCATGTCAAATTATTAAATCCTCCAGAACCAAAAACCCCTTCCCCAAGCTCAGAAGTTGGATATCCATAAGAAGGTACATTATTTACATATCCTGAAGTTAGACCGTCAGATTCCTGATAGCTATACTTAAGTTTTCTCACACTAGTGCCATCGGAGATTTCCTGGCTGGCAATTCTTAGCCCCCCTCCTAATACTTCCTGATTTTTAAGCCTGAATTTATTAGCCTCATAAATGAGATTAGTATATCCTCCGGTTGGATAAGTAATTTTTGACAGCATTCCCACTTTCATATCATTTACATCCGGATAAATATTACGGGTTCCCCTTAAGGGATAAATTTCTGTACCCTGTAATTGGATAGGAAGGATCGAAAAATTCTTCAATCCTGTATTCATATAAAGGATGGGACGCCGATCCTCTCCAGAATAATTTCTCTTATAATATCCGTACCAGTCTCCTTCACTGGTAGAATTACTGCCTGGAAGATTTCCTTTAACATAGTTAAGCACATACTTCTGAACAACTCCCCCATTATTCTGCCCGAGCTCTTCTACATAATCCAGATATAACCTTTTATCAAAACCGTCAGCAACAGAACCATTCATATAGCTATAGTAGAGCTTGTATGTTTTGATAAGCTTATTTTGAATAGTACTCCATACCTCAACCCCTGTAAGGGCATAATCACCTATCAGATCTTTACGTGGGTGCTCATATTTAAATTGTATCGTAACTTCATCAGAAGTAATGGTTTTGATTCTCTTAGGTGAAAGAAAAACATTAGTCTCTGTTACATTGTTATAATCAGGGGGCCTCATATAATTTCCGTAATTCGGTTGGTCAATAAAGTATTTGTACAATAATTGAGAGGTAGTGTAAAAAGGAACACTTTCATATACAAAATCTACTTTTTTACCTGTGTTTACATTCTCAATAGTATTTAAATGCCATGCTGAAATATCCCAGTTAAGCTCTTGATGATCAATACCTCCCCAAGGTGGAGAATCATAGTAACTGTTAGGTGAATTCAAATAAGAAAGGTCATAGTCATTAAAGCTATATTTAAATCCACTATGAGTAATACCGAAATTGAAATAATCTCTTACCCTTCGTCTATTTAAAGGAATATTCTGAAAGAAGGAAGGAAGATTAGGATCACTTGGGTAGGTAACTGTAAAATCTTTAATCCTGCTGCTGTAAGATGCACCAATTGGAAAAATTTCTTTAGGAGCAGTAGTCTCCGGCTGGTCTGTATTGGGTGCCACAGCCATTTCTGAATCCGGATAATAGAACTGGCTCTGTAAGCCAGGTGCGGCTGCAGTAAAAATATCTGGTGAGATATCTATATTATTAGGTCCTGGATTTGGCATTGGAAGA
Source organism: Chryseobacterium endalhagicum (assembly GCF_016745235.1). Classification (GTDB taxonomy): domain Bacteria; phylum Bacteroidota; class Bacteroidia; order Flavobacteriales; family Weeksellaceae; genus Chryseobacterium; species Chryseobacterium endalhagicum. Next base: position 24,963 of record NZ_JAELVM010000004.1, read on the forward strand.
GTGGAAACACATACATTTGAATTTCGGTATTTCCAACCCACCCGCAATGGATGTCCTAAAGTGTCATTACAATCCAGTGGCATTCCTCCAGATCCAAGAGATCCACTAAATTTACGGGCTACAAAATGAAAATCATTAACTTCTTTTATGCTTCTCCCTATATTTCCACCCGCATTTAGAATCCACCCAGTTCCTTCTCTGGAGGCTACAGAATTCACCTGGATACCCTGAGTATTATACTCCAAAGAAACAGGGATTTTTAAACCATCTAAATCCAATTGAAAAAAAGGAATTTCTATTTTAGCTTTACCAGAGTATAAATCTACCGGAACAAAGCTATATTCCTGAAATCTTGCTACTGAAGGCTCTTTAGTATCAGTAACCATAAGTGAGTTAAGAAACCCGTTAGGGGTTGGCGCTGGGGGAGTGATTTGAGAATATAACCTCTCCACCATGCCTAAAAAAAGACATGAAATAAAAATTTTTCTCATAAGTACTGGTTATTTTTTTATTAATTTGGCACTGGCGGTCTTATCTGTATCGGTTTTAATAGAAACCAGATAAGCACCTTGTACCAGAGTTTGGGTATTAATTTTAGTGACTTTATTCTTTGTCTTCAAGTTGTAAAGCTGTCTTCCCCCCATATCGTACAGGATGATATCTGCTTCTTTAAAATCATAGCCGATTTCAATATAGGTATAGTCGGACACAGGATTTGGATACACTTTAATATCATATTTGGGGATAAGCTCCGTGATCTGTTTATCACCTAGCTTCACAATTTTCCAGTTTTCGCTTCCTAATTGTGGTGAACTGGTGCCAGCTAAAATTATACTGCCATCACGGTTGAGTTTAACATCAGACAACCGCTCTTCCCTCTGGTGAGATTCGCCTTTGACATGTTTTCTCCAAGATTCGTTCCCGTTCTGGTCAAGATACAGAAGCCAAAAACTTTCGTCGTTTTCCTCGATCTTGCCATCGGCTTGGGTGTAGCCACCTAATAATATTCCGTTTGTCGTTTTATCATCACCCGAATGGACTATATTCGTTCCCATTAAAACATCACGACCTCCCATTGTGTATGTTTTATTCCAGATCTCGTCGCCTTTTTCGTTTAAAGAGAGAATCCAAAGGTCGGTACCTTCTTTTACTTGGGTTTCTCCAGCTACTAAAAAGCCGGTAGTGGTTAAAGCCAGTGTTTTAAGCTGGTCATCAGCTTGTGTACCATAATTTTTCTCCCATTCTACATTATTATCTTTCGATAGCTTTATAAGCCAAAAATCTCCATCTCCGTTATTACCAGTCTTTTTACTACCTCCCTTAGTGCTTCTGGAATAGACTCCCACTAAAGAACCGCCATCACGTGTAGGAAGCATTTTTTTTGCTTCATCGCTTCCTTTCCCACCTAAAATAAGTCTTGAAATTTCGTTACCATCTTTATCAAGTTTATAGATAACAATATCTTTACTACCATATCCGATAGAAGTATTCTGGATATTTCCCACTACAAAAAAGCCTTCGTCAGTAGTTTGAATAACAGCACTCGATTCCTCATCTGCTGAAGTTCCCAATGTTTTCTGCCAAAGCTCATCTCCAAATTCATTAATCCGTATGATCCAGATATCAGAACCTCCTCTTGAACTCTCTTTTTTATCAAGCCCTTTGCCTGAATAAGAGGTTCCTGAAAGAAGAAAACCTCCTTCTTTTGTAGGAATTGTAGATATTAAATGATCATGAGCATTACCAGAAAAATATCTGTTAAAAACCACCTGTCCTTCCTGATTTAATTTAACAACATGAAAATCGTAGCCATTATTTTGTCTGCCGCCTTCTACCTGAAGCTTAGTGCTCTGAATTGAGCTTCCTGTAATTAAGTACTGTTGGTCTATTGTCGTGGTAACTTGACTTAAAAAATCCTGTGTAGAAGATTTGATGTCCTTCTGCCACAATATTTCCTGGGCAGACAGCCCAAAAAGCGTACATATGGAAAATGCACTCATGTAGAGTTTTCTCATTTGTTATTTGTTTTATTTATATTAAATGTGCAAATTTAACATTTTTTAATAGTTATTAACTTCTCTCTACAGAGAATCAATATGAGTTTTATCACCTATTGGAGATTTTCAGATTTATTGATACAAGCCTTATTACTATAAAAACGACATATCGGTCGTTTTAAAATATCTTTTGACTTGTTATTAATTTAATATTAAATAACATTTAGACTTTTGTCATTAAACTATTAAGTTCCATTCTCTTTGATATTTTGAAGAACAGATATCTTTTTTCAAAAACAATACATTGATATGTATTTCCAATCTCATATCTTTCAATATATAAGACCTAAGTAACACAGCTAAGGCTTATAAAAAGACCGGTCAATTCTATAGAATCTGCAATCACTTCAACAATATTTCTTAATAATTGCTTGGATGAATACTGTTTACTTTAAGAGAAAATTCCTTACACCATTTGAATTCTCTGATTTCGGAAATGAATTATTTCCCCAAGAGATTTTGCAGGTCTGGATTAAAGGCACTCATAATTTTCTTCAGTTTTACAATCTGTTCATCACTTAATAATACTGAAAAATGATCTCAGTATTATTTATTGGCTTTGAGTATTCCAAAAAAGCCTCATTGTTTAAATTTTCGGATTTCAAAAACAAAAATGAATGTGGTAAGGAAACTTAGAAAAAAATTAATAGATATTTTTAAGATTTTCCGGTCAGCTAAAATTCTTCAATTCTAAAAACCTACAGGAATAAAATTATCCGAGTGTTTTTGCAGTAAAACAAAAAACCACTCACATTACTGTAAGTGGCTTATTTTCTGTGGTCCCACCTGGGCTCGAACCAAAGTACATCTGGGTTACCCCCAGTATCTCTAATCTACTGAGCATGCTGTATATATGATTCAATTACTAATACTCTCTTTTTAGGGCTATGCCTAAAACTATGCCTTTTCATCCAAAAAAAAACTCCCAACATAATAGTAGTTAGTTATTAGTATTCTTCTTTAGATTATATAATTCTTTATAGTATCACTTTGCCATATCTCCTTAGAACTCGAATCCATGATGCTGAGCTTTCCTTCCCTATAACCTGCTCCAGTATCTAAATTCCAAATGTTATACTTATTCATAGGTTTTGTTTCATCCCAATTAAGTGTAGGAGTATGACCTATGAATATTTCTTTATGGGCTTCAAATATTCTGAATTCTTTTGGAAGCTGTTCTGTTTTATTATCCATAGCTAATTCCCATAGGGTTCTGTCCCAATAGTATGTGTTAGGATTGTCATTTCCTAGACCACTATGAGAAGTGAATCCTGCATGAACATACCCCCTATTCTTAGTGTCAATATAGAAGTCAAACATTTCATTAAAGAAGTTTAAATGCTCTTCACTATCTAAATAACCTGTTTTGATATAAGAATCAATAGTTTCTGTACCACCATTCATTAACCACTCCATACTGATTTCTCCTGATTTTAACCATTTATGACAGTAATCATCATGATTACCTTTAATAAATAAGGGTTTGTATAAACATTCTTCTGAAAGCTCAATATAGAATTGAACTAATTCAGCACTTTCTTTACCTCTATCAACTACATCTCCTAAGTTTATTAATAAGTCTTCATTTGGATTGAATTTACAGCTTTCCAAGACCTGTTTTACAGCTTTTAAAGCCCCATGGTTGTCAGTTGTGATAAGTATTCTTCCCATTTTATATTTTTATATTAATGTTAATAATGATTTCAAAGCTTTATTCCAGTAAGGTTTTGATGTAAGCAAAGGAGTTTGAAAAGTAAATCAACCTTATTTCTTTATTTACAGGAAAGTAGATATTCCAATAAGTCACTTTGCTAGTTATAAACTTGTGAATAATCATACCATCAGGAAGAACTTCAGGGCTCACTCTAATGGCTCTCTCTGATAAGGCTTTATTGAGCCTTTTGTAATAGTGTTCAGATTTCTTATCAAACTCAAGGATTACAACTTCCAGTATATCCCAATAGAATATAAGCTCTGTTCTGTGAGGTATGAAGTTTAAGAACTTCTTAATCTCACTTCCTACCCATATATAGCTACAATAAGAATTATCAGGGATGCTGTCTGATATGCTCATTAGGTTTAGTTCCCACTTATCATATTGGTAGCCTATACGAAATGGTATTTTGGGTTTCATATTAGTTTTGAGATTAAAAAACCACCTGCTTTGAGGTGGTTATAAGTATTATTGTCCTGTAAAGCTTATTCTTTTCTACATACAGTTTTATAAATGGTTTCAATAACTGAGTTTGGTACAACAGGTTTGGGTTCATCAGATATAGGAAAATCATGTGTCCCTATAACTTTTCCAGCACTATCATACTTGATTGTATTCTTGAACAAATATGTTTTTACTAAACATGAGATTCTCATCAGAGTTAAAAAGTATCCTCCTCCAGTGGTAGAATATTTCCCTGACTTGGTTTTTATTTTCTTTAATGGGGTTCCTGTTTTTAACCAGAAGTCAGTGTATAATCCCATATTACTATCTACGTCACTTGATATTTGGTAGTAATAATCAGTACCATCTTTGCTAGTAGTAACATACAGGAACCCATCTTGTGAATAAAGACAAGCTGATATTGTCATTATGAATAATAGTAAAATCTTTCTCATATTACTTTAGTTTACATATTTCACTTTAGGTTGTGGGAACTTTTTAATGTATTCTTTTGCTTTTTCAGGCTCAATAATATCAAAAGAAGCTTTTCCTGTTGTCAGACCATAAGCAGGGCTAAGTCTTATGTAATAGGTCTTTCCTTCTTTAGCATTTACAGTAAAGAAATCTTTGTTTTCAGTCTGATCCTTTCTAATCTTATTACCCTCAAAAGCTCCTTCTAAATTATATGTACCTGCATTTACATCCCAACACAGGTAGTTCTTATAATCAAGTCTGCCTATCATATCTCCATTAGATGATAGAGTTATATAGTAATGGCTTAACTTCCCTGTTGGTCTTATAATATAGATTCTAGCTTTACTAGGAGATACCTCAGAGTTTATGTCTGGAAATTCTACATATTGAGATGTTTGAGAGTATAAATAAGTTGAACATATCAAGATGAATAGTAGTAAAGTTTTTTTCATTGTTTTAAGTTTATTTTAGTTAGCAAATTACTTGTAAATCTTGGTTGTACCTTATGGGAATCCATAAAGTGACAGAATGCGATGTTGTCATATATGGCATTACAAACTGTAAATATATTAAGTTCCTTTGACTTGACAAATATGACAAGTTGGAAAAATCTGAAATATTAAAATTAATTGGTAAAAGAATTAAAGAGCTGAGAGTACAAAAAGGTATTTCTCAAGCAGATTTAGTGGGCAGAATGGAAGGAAATATTGATCCTACTAATATATCAAGAATTGAAGCTGGCAGAACTAATCCTACAGTTATAACGCTATATAGAATAGCAGAAGCTTTAGAAATTAAGCTTATTGATCTATTAAATATTGAAGCTTCTGAAAGGTAAGATTTGGCTATTATGATTTCTGGGCTTTTAGAACTTTTCTTTCCCCCCATCTATCTCCCTTTTAATCTAGCACCTCTGAGTATCTATTTCATTACTTAAGAGCTTTATTTGTTAATCCAGTATACACTAGAATATTATAATTTGGCTATATTATATATGTGATAGGATTTGGCTATTATCTTTAAATTCAGTTAGCTTAGGATAGTATTTAGATCCTATGTGCGAGTGTGAATAATATTAAAAAATAAATCAATGGTCCTAGATTACATATAGAGAGGACTCCACATTAACTACAATAACCCCTCATCAGCAAAACTAAAATAGTTCTCCTTTGAGATAATTAAATGATCTAAAAGGTTTATTCCCATAACATCACATGCAGACTTTAATTTCTTTGTAATATCTAGATCCGCTTTACTAGGTTTAAGATTTCCAGTAGGATGATTGTGAACTAAAATAATACCTGTTGCTATAGCTTTTAAAGTCACTGATAATATTAATCTAATATCAACTATGCTAGATGATATACCTCCTCTAGATAAAGAATAAAAGCCTATCACCATAAGGGCATCATTGAGAAATATTACTTTCACTTCTTCTTGTATTTGAATAGTATTAAGATTCCATAGATTCATAACAATATCATAACTGTCATCACTGTTGCTTATTTTTTGTTCTGGACTTATATTGTTAGAATAAGAAACAAGTAATTCTACAACTTTTGCATTTGTTTTCATGTAAGGATTAAGGTTGTTAGTTAGTAAATGGGATGAGAATTGAAATGTCCATTCTGTGTGGTAATACTATATACTTCTGCACAAAATGGACATTTTTATTATGGAAAAGAAAAAATACATCCAAAATTCTTAACCCTTATATATGGACTCAGGAAAAATGGACGTATTAAGTCTTTATGCTTTAGAATGACTATGCAAAGGCTTCTTCAAGTTGTTTTGCTAGTTTCTCCTCAGAACTTTCTACACCTTCAGGAAGATAGATGTATTTGTGATTAAGGGTAACTTCCTCTCCAGATTCTTTGATAGTATACTGATAAGGCTCTGTAGTAACCTTAACAATCTTACCTGACATCTCAAAGCCTATTAAGCCTATACAGGTCTGTTCATCAAATGTGGTTGATAGAGTTGCTCTTTTAGCTGTGGCATAGTATTGACCTGTAGTCTTGCTTAATACCATTTCAATTCCACCTTGTACCTCTAGAAGATAAAAGTTTGTTCCATCCTCTTTTTGTCTTGTTGTGTAACTGATAATTCTTACCATTGTTTTTGATTTTTGAGTTAAAGAATGACCTCTCTGGGAAGCAAGCTTACAGTAAACCAAACCTTACTTTCAACTAAAGCTCAATCTGCCTGCAAAACTTGTTTTCCCAGAAAAAAGGTATGGGGGAGTTTCCCCATTCCAACATAGGTGGGGGTGTTCTCTCAGGGGCATTCACATGAAAATAAGCTCTACAAAAATTTTATTTTTTATAAATTTTTCCAGAGTGCAAGAGATAAGCTGAAGGTTGGGTAAGCGTAATATGAGAATAAACTATTTTTTTTATAAATCTTTAATAAATTGTTACATAGATAGTTGAAAAAATGTATTTTTAAAATTATAATTATATCACACATGGCATTTTCAAGGATAATTCCAGGATGGGAAGTATTAAATAATTTTAAACAACCTTTAACTTTAGGCGAAAAATATATTATTAATTATTTAGATATAAATCTGCCAAAAGATGAATTGCATGATTCCAATAGTGATTTAATCAGTTATAATGGGTGGCTAATTTTTGTACAACCATATTTAAATGGCAATAGACCAGATATAATATTGTTCCACCCACATAAAGGAGTTCAGATTATAGAAGTGAAAGATTGGAACCTTAAAAATTATTCATCCCAAAAAATTAATGGTAACAAAGTACAATTTTATGTACATGATATAAGAGGAGAATACCCAATAAAATCACCTTTATTACAAGCTAAATTTTATAGGACAAAGCTAATTGGAGAGTTAGTTCCACAAATAGGTGAATATTTGGATAAAATTGAACAAGTTTTAGTCTGTTACTCTGTTTATTTTCATAATGCAACTACTGAGGAAGCAAAAAGCTTTATTAAATCCAGTGAGAGTATATATAAATATCATCCTGTATTTGGTTTTGATAGTTTAAAAGAAAACAAACTATCAGAAATTATACCTGAACTTAGATATAAATATTCAAAATGGGATAAAAGTTTTAACAAGGAAGTATTATTTTGGTTAATTCCTCCTTTTCATTCTCTTGAACAAACAATACGAATTGATTTAACTCCTGAACAGAAAGTTGCTTCTAATCCTCAAAAGGGGCATCATAGAGTTAGAGGTATTGCAGGTAGTGGAAAAACTTTAGTAATGGCTTATAGAGCAGGAAAGTTAGCATCAGAAGGTAAGAGAGTTTTAATTCTTACTTTCAATATAACCTTATGGCATTATATAAGAGATATGATTCAAAGAAGCCCATTTGAGTTTTCTTGGAGCCAAATTACTTTTGACCATTTTCATGGCTTTTGCAAAACTTACTTGAATAATTTAGGAGTAAGCTTGCCTCAACATAGTAAAAATTTACAAGAGTATTTCAAAACTACTATTCCTAGTATTGTAAATAATTATATTCATCAGATTAGTGAACAAGATAAGTATGATGCTATTTTAATAGATGAGGGTCAAGATTATTTTATGGAATGGTATTTAATGCTTTGTAATTTCCTTACTCATAATGATGAAATACTGGTTTTGTGTGATAAAAGACAAAATATTTATTCTAGAAATATGGAGTGGCTAGATAGAAGGAAAACTGAAGTTAAAAAATTTGGAGATTGGTATGAACTGAAAAATAATCTAAGATTACCTGTAAAAATATTTGAACTAACAAATAAGTTTAGTGAAACATTCAATCTTAATCAGGATGTTAAGCTTAATAATAAATACAATACTGGGCAATTAAACTTCGAGGAAGAACATTTTTTATGGTGGAATATTGAACCAATGAAATGGATGGATAAAATCTTTGAAGCTTTTGATTTGATAAAACATAAAGCTGACTATAAGCATAATTCAGATATAGCAATATTATTACCTGATTCTTTATTAGGATATCAATGTGTAGAATATTTTTATTCAAGAAAGAATTTATATGTAAATCACGTCTTTGAAAAAGAAAATGAAAAAAAGCTACACACCCACAAAAGAGCATTTTGGATGGGAGATGGAAAACTAAAGTTATCAACAATTCACAGTTTTAAAGGTTGGGAAGTAAAAAATGTTATTTTGTATATTAACAGGAATGACATAGTAGCTGATGAAGTTCTGGATAAGATTGTTTACACTGCAATGACTAGAACTAAACAAAATCTTGTAGTAATAAATTCACATGAAAGATATTTTGACTTCTCTAAAAATGTACTAAACAATTGGGATTAGATACACAAAATATTTGATTGATAGGAATTAATAAATTTGTTTTATTAACTTTATAATCTTAAAAAAATAATAACCTATTTAATTAAACACGAAATAGAATAAATGGAAAATAGTCTATCACTTAAAACTATTAATGAACTTCAAGAATTTAATTTTTTTATTCCAAAATATCAGCGAGGCTATAGATGGTCAGTAAATGAAATAGAAGATCTATTAAAAGATATTGCTGACTTTAAGCCTAAAGAAGTTCAAAATTCTGATAATAAGACTTGGTACTGTCTACAACCTATTGTTGTAAAAAAAATTAGTGACAATAATTATGAAGTTATAGATGGGCAACAAAGACTTACTTCAATTTACATATTACTTTTTTACTTAAATCAATATTATGCTGAAGATTTTAGAATGAAGCTTTATGAATTGGATTATGAAACCAGACCAACATCAACAGATTTTCTAAAAACAATACATCAAGAAGAAAACTATGATAACATAGATTACTTTTATATGAAAAGAGCTTATGAAGCAATCAAAAGTTGGTTTATGAGCAAAGGAAATGATTTTAATAGAAATGACTTTGAATCAAATTTTAAGTTTAACACTAAAGTTATCTGGTACGAGAGTCAAGAAGAAGATTCTGTAGCCTTATTTACAAGGATTAATATTGGTAAGATTCCCCTTACAAACTCTGAACTAATTAAAGCATTATTCTTAAATAGCTCAAATTTCTCCTTTCATGATGAAAAATTAAAATTAAGGCAATTAGAAATAGCTTCTGAATGGGATGCTATTGAACAAGCATTACAAAGAGACAAATTCTGGTATTTTCTTACTGCAAATAAAAAAGCGATCAATAGAATAGAATTCATATTTGAATTGATGAATACAGAAATTGACAGGGATGATAAATATTCAACTTTTAGATTTTTTAGTAATAAATTTCAAAGGCATTCAAAAAAAGAAATAGAAGAGGTTTGGGGAGATATTAAAAAGCGTTTTCAAAGATTTAATGAATGGTTTGACAATAGAACATTGTTTCATAAGATAGGGTATCTTATATCTGTTGATTTCATAGATATTAAAGAACTTTATGAAAAATCTTCAGAAATGTCAAAGAGTGAATTTTTAGATTATTTAGATTCACTAATTAAAAGAAGTGTTGAAGATATTTTTATTGATGAATTACAGTATTTTGACAAAGATAATGTGAGAAAAGTATTATTGCTATATAACATTGTTACCATGTTAAATAATGATAAAGATAACTCATATTTTCCCTTTGAGTATTTTAAAAATGGGCAATGGGATATTGAGCATATCACATCAATAAAAAATAACATGCCAGATAAAAACAGGTTTGAATGGATTTCAGATGCAAAAATATTTATTGATTTAGAAAATGAGGAAGGTAGACAACTGAGGGAAAGAGCAGAAGCACTTTCTGAACAAGATTCAAAAAATGACGAAATATTTAAAATATTGTATGAAGATATTATTGCTCATTTTAACAGTAAAATAATTGATGATGATTTAAATGATATATCTAATTTAACTTTATTAGATTCAGAAACTAATAGAAGTTATAAAAATGCAGTCTTTCCCCTAAAAAGAAAAACTATTATAGATCGAGATAAAAATGGGATATTTATTCCACTTTGTACAAAAAATGTTTTTTTAAAATATTTTAGTGATTATCCTCCTAAGATTTCATTTTGGACACAAGAAGACAGAGTGAATTATGAAAATGATTTAAAGAAAATATTATCAAATTATCTAGCTTAAAATGACAACACAAAATAATATAATTAGTTTTATTGATTTATTAAATAATGAGACTAAAATAGAAATTCCTATCATCCAAAGAGACTATGCACAAGGAAGAGTTGACAAAAAGGACCTAAGACAAAATTTTTTAAATGCTATATATGATAGTTTAGTTTCGAGCAAACCTATACAATTAGATTTTATTTATGGGAGTAAAGTTGATGATAATTTTCAACCTCTTGATGGTCAGCAGAGGCTAACAACATTATATTTACTTCATTGGTATGGTGCTAATAGAAATACCAATTCAGATGAGTTAAAAAAAGAATTATTAAAATTTACTTACGAAACAAGAATATCATCGAGAGAGTTTTGTGAAGCACTAATTAAAAATGATATTGCTATTGTTGAAGGAGAAAAAATAAGTGATAGAATTAGAGATTCTAAATGGTATTTTCTTTCTTGGGATAATGATCCTACAATCAATTCAATGTTAAGAACTTTGGATGATATTCATGATATATTTTTCCCAGTAGAAGACCTTTTAAATAAGTTAATTGAGGAGAAATTATTATCTTTTTATTATGTTTTATTAGAAGACATTGGACTTACTGATGATTTGTATATAAAAATGAATGCTAGAGGTAAGTTATTATCATCATATGAAAACTTTAAGGCAAGTTTTGAAAAGTACATTGAAGATAATAATTGGGAAGAGGGTATTGAAAAAAGTAAAACTTTTGCATTTCAGATTGATACTAACTGGACTGATTTTTTTTGGAAAAATTTTAAAAAAAACAATAGTATAGATGTACCATTAATGAAGTTCATTTCAACTTTATTAATGATAAGAATATCATTAGAAAGAAATACAAATAGGGTTACCTTAATTTCTCAAATCCAAGATAATTTTAATAATATTAAAGCAAATCTAATTAGCAAAGATACTTTTGAGTACATATATAAAAGTTTTGAAATCTACTCTAATCTAGAGAATTTTGATTGCTTAAAATTAAATTTTCCTTTTTGGAGGCATACCCCAACAATTGACTTCTTAAATGAAGTTGTAGCAACAGATCGAAATGCATCCTACACACAAAAAGTTCTATTTTTTGCTCAAACAGAGTATCTATTAAGAAATCCTGTTTTTGATAAAACTAAATTTGAAGATTGGCTACGAGTTGTAAGAAATATAATTGCTAGAGGAAGTGTTGAGAAAGGGGGTTCTAGACCTGACATAATACGAAGTCCTGAAACCTTTGATGGAATTATTAATTTGGTTAATGAATTATCAGCAGGATGTGCAGACATCTATAAACATCTTTCTGAAGTAGAAAAAATTAATTCTTCATTTGCAAGGTATCAATCAGATGAAGAAATTAAAAAGGCTAAATTAATTTTAGAATCTGATTCATACAAAGACTTAATCAATAGAATGGAAGATCAAAGCTTCTTTAAAGGTAGGATAGAATTTGCATTTGATTGTATTGACTATGATGGGAATATTGAAAATTTTGAACAAAGTAATTTTGAAAAGGTACTAAATATTATTAATGAGCATTTTAATAGTGCTGAAAGTGATAAGATTTCAAATGATATAAGAAGAGCCTTATTAACAATAGAAATAAATAATGAATACTTATTTTATGATTATTGGTCCTCATACTGGTATGTTGGTGACGCTAACAAAAGATGTCTATTAGAGAACTTTAGAGAATTGGAATATTATGTGTATTATACAGACCATGATGTCTATTTGAAAAAATTAATACAACATCTATTTAATAATACTGTTGAAGAAATCATTGATAATTTCACTCCTCCTTCTGGAATGCCTAATTGGAAAATCAGATTAATAAAGGAAAAAGAATTGTTAGATAAAGAAAGTAAATCAAATTATATTGCTATATCAATAGATAATTCATTCTGTTATCTTTTAAAAAGTAAAAGACCTAGAGACATCGCAGGATGTTATAAGGTTGAATAATATCAACTGTCAGATTAAATCGTGACTAATTCATATTATTAAAATATATAAAATTTAAAAAGGCTGTTTTTAGACAGCCTTTTTTATTGGGATATAAGTAACTAATTAAAATTAAGAACATTTTCGTGATATAAATTATCAAAATAGTTCTGTAAAGTTGGCTCTATCAATATAAAATCATGATTACTATTTGCAAGTTCTTTAAATTTTTTATGATTTCTCATATATAATGCACATATATCTAGCTCATCACTTGATATAACCTTTTCATTTAAAGGCTCACGTAATGTTAAATAGTCTATGAATTTAGTCAGTGGATCTTTTGTTTTTTTCTTTAGAGTTAACAAAAATGTTTCTAAATCATCTATTCCTACTGACCAAGGATAGACTAAATCATCAGATTCTCTTTCCAATAGCAAACTTAAATCTATTTGTATAGGACCAAATCTCTCTAAAGTTATGACCAAAGAAAAAATGTCTTTAATATTTTCTGTTTTAATTATTTCTAAAACATTGCCAACTTTATCTTTTATTATCACTTCTTGTTCATTACAGAAACATTTCTCCACTCTATAACATTGATTGTACCCAGCTTGAATACAATCTTTAAACTCAGATTTTATTTTCTTGTAGGCTTTCTCTGTATTTCTTAAGGGTTCTCTAATTTTTGAAGACTTACATTCTATTACAAATGCGTAATTATTACAAATAATTAATAAATCTTGTTCATTACCATTTACATAATAGTTATCATAAAGTCTAAAGTCTTTTGAATCTGAAAAGATTTTCTTAAATAAGGATATAACCTTTTTTTCAAAAACAACTTTTCCTCTTCTGTGATTAAGATGTGTTTTTTCTTTTTGAGTAGTACCTAAAGTATCATACAGTATTCTATATAAAGATGTTGGTAATTGCTTTTGATATATATTTAAATATTCATTATCATTCAATTTAATTATTGGCTTCAATTCGAGAGGATTAGTATCTGTATAAAACAAATAGTCTATTTCGTTATTAATATCAATAGAAAATAATTCACAGAAAATATTTGTTTCTTTTTCATTAAACTTACTATAAAAATCTTGTTTTGTAAAGATTAATGCAGAATGAGGTTTTTCATAAAAATCCATAAACAGGTTAAATTCACTAGCTGGTAACCCTGACAATAGTTGATTAAATTCTGTAGATCCTATTTTATTAGCCTGATCAAATAAATTTAAGAGTTCTGGTGATTTGATTATTTTGGCATAGCCATTCTTGACTTTTTTACTATATAAGTTTTCAGAATGATTACACATATCAATTAAAGTATTTAATTCTATTCCTAATTTCTCTCTAATTTTATCTTTATAAGGCGAAAACATACTAACAACATGATTTATTTCTTGTTGTCTATAATTTAAAACACCATTTAAAAAATAACTGTTAAATGTACCTTCATGTATAATTATTTTCTTTTGTTCATCAACATCTCCATTTAAGTAAGAGGGGGTATAGTTTGAGCTAAGATAATTACTTATAATATTATTTAATCTTCTAACTACATCTGTTAATATAATTTCATTAGGAACGCTATATTTGAACTTCTCTTTTCCTTCTTCTTTACTACTTAATCTCAGAGCAATAAGATATAACGAATCTTTAAGTTTAGATTTCATTATTTCAGAAAACCCAGTATTGCCCCTAAAGTTATTATTGCGAATAAAATCAGCTAAAAAAGCCACAAAACTTTCTTTTGTATATCTTGAAATTATTGATTGTATTTCTTTAGATTTACTTTCTATATCAAACACCATTGATTTACTATTTTCATAAATATATCAAAAGTATTATATTTGACAATAACCTTTTTTAACAAAAATTAAATAAATGTTTAATAAAATTGAGTTTAGTGATATTAATAGATATTTCGCTTCTATTGGGACAATTTTAATAGCCTTGGCTTTTTTACTTCCTTATTTTTATTTAAAAGAAAGCTTTGGAATAATTGTTTCAGAAAATGATTACAAATCATACACAAAAATAAGCCAAGAAATTATTTCTGATAAACAATCTAACATTTTATTTTTTCAAAACATAATTGTTTATATATCTGGAGGACTATTTATTATAGGTCTTTCATTAACTATAATTGGAATAAGACGTTGGAATAAAAGACAAATGAAAATTGATGAAAAATTTGATAAGGAACTAGAAAAACTTAAAATAGAAATCACCCAAATGTCTCCAGCAGAGAAAGAAGAGAAAATTAATTCTGAAATACAAGAAATAGTGAATTCAGAAGAGCTAACTCAATCAGGTCTAATTTTAGATAATATACGGAATGAATATAGGTTAGTAGAAGACACAATTCTAAATAAGTATAATAAAATTAACCAAAATAAATTTATAATTTATCCAAATGTGAGACTTAAGCATACTGAATATGATATACTTCTAAAATCTAATTCAAATGAATATATTGATGAATTAGTTGAAATTAGGTTTTACAAGAATAGGATTATACCAAATCTTTTGTATGATAATATCAAAAAATTTGATTACCGCATTCAATATTACTCTAATAATGTCCGTGATGCTAAAGGTATTTTATTCCTAGTATATGATGATAAAAATATCAGTAAAATTAAAATTGATAAAATAGATTTAAAATCCATAGATTTAATATCAGATATTGATATTAAATGGATTAAGCTTTCTGAACTGCAAAGCTTTAAATTATCTATTTAAAAATAATTTTAGAGCTAAAAAAATTCCACCCTGTATTGTAGGGTGGAAAAAAAACTAACTCAAAAACCAATGATAATCTGAACTACCATTAAGTGCTTTCTGAATACCCTTTGAAAACTCAAAGGCATTCAAATTCCTGTCTAGGAAAGTATCTATGTATGAAGACTTGTTAGCCTGTGTAAAGAGATTATATACATCCCAAAGGTTGATCCTACCATTCTCTAATCTACAGAAATTCTTATCCTCATAATAATCCTTAGCCATAGTATTCATATGGCTGTCATTAAAATTAAGTAGAGGCATATTTTGTTTCTCTGACTTGGGTAAATGTTGATACAATCTACTTCTACCAATCAGTTGAGCAAATTGATGTTCTGAAAGATAGTCATGCGTAAGTTCTTTCATTTCCATTAGATGTAGCTCTGCATTATAATTCTGTATTGTTTCTAAAACCTTTGAATACGAATCATTTACACTCCCAACCCTCATATCTTCAACAAAGCCATCACTACTCACGCAGAGATTCATACAAACCTGATTCTGAAATCCAATAAAGAACTTAAACTTTTCCAAAGACTTCTTATTGTAAAGGTTTTCCAAATTGTAGCTTCTCACCCCACCAATAGTAAGAGAAAGCTCATTACCATTCACAATATCAGTAATAGTGGGAACTTTAATAATGAAAGCCATTCTCTCATAATAAATAGTTTTTTCATGCTCCAATAGCTCTTTTACAGGCTTATATATAGCATTTGGTGTTCTACCCTTAATTTGGTGAGAAACCCTAATTTCAGGTTTTTTAATACATTGATGTGGAAATACTTTCTGTACAGCACTTAAAACTACTTCAATAAACTCTTGATGTGCAATAGTTTTCTCATTATCCTTACTAAATACAGGGATAATACAATCATTCTGTAAATGATGTAATGTAGCTTCTGAGGTATTAGCAACAATAAAAGGCTTATGCTGATTATCCCCATTTTCATCTAGTACCTCAGAATTATTAATTACTGTCTGAACTTTAGAAACAGGCATTAAAAAAGCCTGAAACATTTCTTTATGCTCAGGCTCTTTATTGGGAACATCAACTCTTACAGCTTGTATAGGAGTGTCAATTTTCTTTTCAATATCATTCATCTTGCTTGGATAAAATACTTCTGCATCTTTAAAGCCCTCATTGACATCTAGGAAAATATCTCTAATTGTTTTCTTTTCTACAACAGTAGTATTATTTACATTTCTTAGCTGTAGATTAATTAGGGGCTCTTCTGCTCTTAAACTTACTTCTATTATGTTGGGAGTTTTACTGAAGCTTTGTGTGTCCATTTTTACTGAAATTATTAGAGTTATTGAGGTTAATAAGTAAAGATTTTTTAGCTTCAAAATCAGGCTGTAGACTTTCCTGATACTGTGGAAACTGTCTGTATAAAGCTAATAATTCAGTAACAGACCTGCTGTTCTGAATAGCCTCATATACTTCCTGTTCTGTAGCATCCATTAGATTCTGACTAGGAGAACATTCAAAAGCATCACTTGGATCTATTTTAGGTATAGAGTCTCTTCCTGTAGAACTTGGAATAAAGATTTGAGATGGATTAGTTTCTGAGCCTGAATTACACCACTCTAATATCATTTTACCAGTATCAGAAGTAATAAGAAATTCAGGTTTATTCATAAATAATCCTGTTCTGTCCTTTGAGGCTTTAGCAAGGTGATTCTCATTAATAAGCTCGAAGTTTATAGTTAGTTCATACTCAAACCCATCCCTTGTGATTTCTTTAGTTCCATGCTTCACAACTTGGGTTTTTCCATTACTCCCAACATCTAAAGAATAATCAATCTTTCTTCTAGTGGTAGTAATGATATGACAGGTAGATTGTAGAATCTTATTAATAAAAGCTTGGTGTCTTGGAGTTACATTAGACCAATCTTGAAATCTTCCTCCTAACTTTTCATGGATTTCTAGGCAACCTCCTATACCATTCCATTCATGGCTGGCTGAATCTATGATAATGATTTCAATTCCTGATTTCTCACACAGTTCAATAGCTTGTATATACCTTTCAGGAGAGTAAGGAGCTTGTAAATCCAGTACATTGTAGTTTCCTAAGTCTGAATATAAGGAAGCAGAAGAATTCTCTGTATCTATTACAGCTATTTTACTCCAGTCCTGTGTCATTCCATAGGCTAATAATAAAGCTGATTTGGTCTTTCCAAATCCAGAAGCTCCTGATAATCCTAATCTGAGCTTGACTTGCTGTCTTTGTGATTGTTTTAATTGCATAATTTGTAACCTTAATATTAATATGAACGTATATAAAAGTAAATGTTAAACATTTTTAATTACGAAGTGAAATAAACTATTTATGGTTTTAAAGTTGTAATTTTGTAAAATAATTGTAGGCCACTTGCTTTACTGCTAAGCACCTCTTGGATTTAACACTCCAAAGGCACAGCTCCCTCAGGAGAGGGGGTAATGGCACAAAATCAAAAAGTTGGTTTTGCCTTTGCAACCAACTCTAAAAAGAATAATAGCCCAAGTGAAAAGGCAACACTTGAGATAAAAACAAAGGGTGGCTATCCCGTAATAGACAAGCTTACTTTCTATTTACCTCAAAATTTAGATATAGACAAAGTTTTACAAGATAATCCTCCTCAATTCAATTATGGCAGGGATAAACTTGTTTATATTCTTAATCTAATCTATGCTCTTCCTGCTAGGAAAAAGAAATCTATTGAGAACTATAATGGTTTTACACCTGTCAGTAAAACAATACTTGGCAGTACTATTAAAGATTATAGGGATCATATCAATTATCTTAAAGAGCAAGGTATTGTAGAGGAAGATAATTATATTCCTGATAAAAAATGTGGTGGTTTGAGATTTACTCATGTATATAGGCAACATTTAAAACCTGTTGAGATTACATCATGGACTTTAATAAAAAACATAGTTTATCTCAGAAAGAACTATAACTCAGAACTAACAAATGATTTAATTTTTCTGAAAAAATGGTTTAAAGATATTGATGTAGATATTAAAGCTGGCAAAAAGTATTTAAAAAGGCAATGGAAAGAAGATTTTAAATCTGAAAACTCCCAAAATGCAATCTTAAAATATAATAGTAGATTGCTTCCTATCGAACAACTATGTACAAAAGAAAATCCACTATTTTTTGTGGATAAGACTGCTGGAAGATTACATACTTATATAACTCAGCTTAAATCAGAATTAAGAAAGTTTTTAAAATGGAAAGGCAAACTTTTATGCAGTATAGATATTTCAAATTCGCAACCATTTCTCTTACAGTCATTACTTAATCATAATGTTTATGAAGAATGTAAGATGAAAGAAAAGCTAGAGAGAATTAATCCTAAACTAGATACTATTATGTTAGGAGTTTTAATCAATAGCATATCTAAAGAAGAAGATGTTCTTTTATTCAAAAAAATAGTTTCTTCTGGAAAGTTTTATGAAGAGTTTGGAAAAATCTTAAAAGATAATGGAGAGTTTGAAGATATTTCAAATGATAACTTAAGAAAAGAAGTCAAGAATATAACTTTCAGCACCTTGTTCAGTAACAACAAAGCTATTAGCTATTCAAACTACATTAGGATATTCCAAGCAATCTTTCCAAATGTATATAAAGTTCTTAAGTATGTAAAAAAAGGACAACATAACACATTAGCTATTGTACTACAGAGCCTTGAGGCTGATTTAGTTTTACATAAAGCTTGTAAAAGAATTGATATGGATAAAGACCATATCCCTTTATTTACATTACATGACTCTATAATTACCACAGAGGAAAATGTTGAATATGTAAAGTCTGTCTTAGTTCATGTAATGAAAGAGAATATTGGAGTTAAACCTAATTTAAAAATAGAGAGGTGGGAATAACCACCTCTTTTATTTTACATCAATTTTGAATTTAGCTTATTCATCTGCTCAGCAACCTTACTCTTAACAACTTTAGCATAGTGCTCTTGAGTAATAGTGATTTTAGAATGTCCCAAAAGCTCACTTACAATCTCCATAGGTACATCATTATAAAGTAAAACAGTTGTTGCAAAGGTTCTTCTAGCTAAGTGATGGGTAAGTCTTTTATCTAACCCTACTATATCTGCTATTTCTTTCAAGTAGACATTGAACTTTTGATTACTTAAACTTGGTAATACTTTTACTTCATTTGTATTCCTATATTTCGCAATTATTATCTTACTCTTATTAAGTAGAGGAATTGATAAGGTTTGCTGAGTTTTGGCTCTTTTCATATTAATCCATTCATTCCCATCAAAACCAGTTATAATATGAGATTTCTCAAGATTAGCCATCTCATTATAAGCTAATCCAGTATAGCAACAGAATATAAACATATCTGCTACTATTTGTAATCTCTCTGCTTTAAATTGATACTCTTCTATTTTAGCTAACTCTTCCCTAGTCAAATAAGTAATTTCTTTTTTGATATGCTTTACTTTGTAGCTTGTAAATGGTTCTTTTTGTATAATATCTTGGGATATAGCAAGCTTAACTATCTTCCTGAACCTTTGTATCATCTTATTAGTAGTTGCAAGAGCTAAAGATTTCTCTACCTTCAGAAAGAATTCATAATCTTGAATAAACTTTAAGTCCAAATCTTTGAAATGATAGTCTCCCTTATTAAAAGAATACTTAATAAAGTCCTTTAATAGTTCTTTTGCCTGTTTAAACTTCCATAAAGTTGCTATAGAATACTCCTTACCTATCAGCTTTTCAATTCTATCATTATGTTCTTGAAAGAGCTGTAATATAGTTTTGTTCTTTTTAGGAGGATTTCCTTTATACTGCAAGAAAATATCTTCCACATCAAACTCTTCTTCGTTTACCTGTAAAAACAAAAAAGCCTGATTAATTTTATTCTTAATCAGGCTCAATTGGGTATTGATAGTTTCATTCTCAGAATTAGGTGGTTTAACTTTCTGCTGTTTGTTATCCCAGTTTTGAGGATTAATAAATATCCCTGTAGCAAAAGGTTTTCTTTCTCCCATGTAAGTAATCCTACACTTTAAGGGAGCTAGACCTTTACTATTAGATTTTGATTTATCTAATACAAATAATATTTTAATTGTCATTTTCTAGTATTAATGAGGGTTATAATGGGGTTCCAATTTCTCAGAATGGGGTTCCTTTTGGGGATCTTTTTTAGTGTAGATTTAAAAGATAATGAGAGTGTTCTAGAAAAAAGAAGAATATAAAACCTTTATTTTAAGGCATAAAAAAAGCCTAAGTAATCTGAATGATTTGCTTAGGCTTTAAAAGTGGTCCCACCTGGGCTCGAACCAGGGACCACCTGATTATGAGTCAGGTGCTCTAACCAACTGAGCTATAGGACCTCAAAACTTGGTTAAATTTTGTGATTGCAAAAATAGCAAAATTTCTTTCACTACAAAACTTTTTATTGCTTTTCTTGACAAAGTTCTACCAGCACTCCATTGGTGGATTTTGGGTGCAGGAAGACAACTAATTTGTTATCAGCACCTTCTTTCGGCTCTTCGGAGATAAACTGAAATCCTTCTTTTTTTAATCTTTCTACTTCTTCCAGAATATTTTCTACGCCAAATGCCAGATGATGGATGCCTTCGCCCTTTTTATCAATGAATTTGGAGATGGGGCTTTCGGGATTACTGGCTTCCAGAAGTTCAATTTTACTTTCTCCCGTACCATAAAAAGAGGTGACCACGCCTTCTCTTTCCACACTTTCTTTTTTATAGGATTCTTTCCCTAATAATTTAGCAAAAAGTTCATCCGAAACGCCTAAAGATTTTACGGCAATACCGATATGTTCTAGCTTCATAAATACTAATAAATATAATTAAATCGTAAATTTATTCCCTGAGCTGAATTTCAAAGGGATCAATTCAAACAAAAGTACTAAATTTGCATAACTTATGGAAAGTAACAGACAAAGAAAAGTAGCACAGATCATCCAGGAAGACTTCGCAGAGCTTTTTCGCAAACAGGCTTCAGAAAGCAAGCAGAGTATTTTGGTATCCGTTTCAGACGTAAAAGTATCGGCAGATCTGGGAATTGCTAAGATTTATTTAAGCATTTTCCCGCAGGAATTCCGTTCTGCGGTGATGAAGGAAATTGAAGAAAACAAAGCGCAGTACAGAAATTTTATCGGCCAGAAAATGGCAAAACAGGTACGTATCATTCCTCAGCTTAATTTTTATCTGGATACCGCTCTGGACGACGTTGAAAGACTGGAAAGAGAATTAAGAGGCGAAGGCGACAATCCGGTTTTATAAGATCTTGAAGAATATTGCATTTTACATAGCATCCAGATACCTTTTGGCTAAAAAAGGCAGTACCGCCGTGACGTTTATTACGTGGCTTTCGGTAGGTGCCATGATGGTTGCTGTGACTGCAATGTTCGTCATTATCTCCGTATTTTCAGGCCTTGAAACGCTGAACAAAGACCTGATCTCCAATCTTCATGCAGACCTTACCCTGAAAAGTGTTTCAGGAAAAACAGTGAAAAATCTGGATAAGGTGACGGCTGTTTTGAACAATGATAAAGCCATCAGTCATTTTTCCCGTGTCATTGAAGAAAAAGTATACGTCAATTATAAAGGCAAGGGTGATATTGCTTATTTAAGAGGAGTAGATTCCGCATATATTAAGGTTAATCCCATAGATAAAGATGTATTCTACGGAACCTATCCGAGTTTCAAATATTCCAATGAAGTTCTGATGGAAACCAATCTGCACAACAGATTATCAATTCCTATAGATTCCAGCAGCAGCTATGCAACGATCTTCATGCCCAAGCCAGGAACCGGAATCATCAATAAAGAGGAAGATATCTACAATAAAAGAGATTTTCTGGTAACGGGAGTTTTTCCCGGAAAAGAACAGCTGGACAGCTATATCATTGCTCCAATTGAACTTACTGAGGAACTTCTCAGCCTTCCCAAAAAATCGGCTTATCAGATTGTCATTAAATTAAAAAATCCGGAAAATGCAGATGCTGTAAAGCAGAGTCTTCTGAATTCGCTGGGGAAAAATATTGAAATTAAGACCAAAGAAGAAGAGAATGCGGCCTTCTGGAAGATGATCAATACTGAAAAAATGTTCATCTATCTGATTTTTGCGCTGGTGATCTTCATTACCACCTTCAATCTGGCGGGAGCCATCATTATTCTCCAGCTGGATAAAAAAGAACAGTCGAGATCTCTTGTTTCACTGGGCTTCCCGATCAGCCACTTAAGAATGACGTATTTCTATACCGGACTTCTTATTGTGATTTCGGGAGTCATCTCAGGATTGATCATGGGAACCTTACTTTGCTATTTCCAGCTTTATACGGAATTCTTCAGGGCGAATGAAATACTTCCTTTCCCTGTAAAAATTGTTGGAAAAAATTATCTTATCGTAGCATTCACCGCTTCCCTCTTCGGAATCATTATTTCATGGTTCTTTTCCAAAATCGGTAAAGACTATATTACTAAAAATTAACACACTATCTTAAAATAAAATTCGCTCCATATTCAATTTTATGTACCTTTACGGCCCAATTTTTTTGAAATGAAACGAATTTTATCCTTTTTTTTACTGACTTATGCGATTTTCGCATCAGCACAGGCACCAGCCGGTTATTATGATCCTGCTGCAGGCCTTACGGGAGCTCCATTAAAAACAGCTCTTAAAGGCATTATTAAGCTGGGTCATCAGGACCATGGCTATGGCGGTCTATGGATCGGCTATGCCACAACAGACCGTGATTATTTTTACGAAAATGACGGAAAGATTTTAGATATCTATTCTGAAAACCCAAACGGACCGGATCCGTACACCTATACTTTATCAACCGACCAATGCGGACAGTATTCATCGGAAGGAGACTGCTACAACAGAGAGCATATTGTTCCTCAGAGTCTTTTCAGTGAGAACAGTCCAATGGTATCCGACATCCACTTCATCCGCCCTACAGATGGAAAAGTAAACGGAATGAGATCTAATTACCCCTTTGGAAAAGTAGGAACTGCCACTTTTACGTCAGATAATGGTTCCAGACTTGGAAACTCTATGTCTCCGGGATATGGAGGAACCGTATTTGAGCCGATCGATGCTTTTAAAGGTGATGTAGCCAGAATGATCTTCTATTTTGTGACCAGATATGAAGCTGAACTTTCTTCTTTCAGTACAGGAAATATGCTTGGCGGATCTGCTTTCCCGGGACTTCAGTCATGGGAACTGAACCAGCTTCTGGCATGGCATGCTGCAGATCCCGTATCTGCTGAGGAAGTAGCCAGAAACAACGCATCCTATACTTATCAGGGAAACAGAAACCCATTCATTGATAATCCGGCATATGCCAACCAGATCTGGGGAACACCTGTAGTAGATACGGAAGCACCTACTGCGGCTACCAACCTGATCACACAAAACCCGACTTCCAGCACGATATCTTTAAGCTGGACTGCCGGTACTGATAATATAGGAGTTGCCAATTATGATGTATACGCCAACGGAACATTAAAAACTACCGTTTCGGGAACTACAGCAACCGTTCAGGGACTGGCACCGTCTACCACTTATACATTCTACGTTATTGCAAGAGATGCGGCTGGAAACTCGTCTCCGCAAAGTAACAACGCAGATGGAACAACCCTGGCAGGACAGCCTGGAGGATCAAGCTGTGGAACAGAAAACTTTGAAAGTATTCCTAACGGCGGAAACGGTTACGGAACCAGAACATGGACGAATGCAGGAATTACATGGACCGCTACTGATGCCAGAACAGATCAGACCATTGCAGGAAAAGCCATTACCATCAGAAACGGTGACTTAACCAGCTCAACTATTTCAGGAGGAATTCAAAGCCTGACGCTAACAACTCAGTTAAAATTTGGAGGAAGCGCCGGTTCTTTCAATGTTCTTGTCAATAATGTGAATGTAGGAACCATTCCTTACAGTGCAACACAAGCCACCACAACGATCAGTAATATTAATGTCAGTGGAAATGTCGTTATTCAACTTACAAATTCATCAACAACCAATAGAGTTGCTTTGGATGATCTTACCTGGACCTGCGCCGGAACTCTGGGAACCTCAGACGTGAAGAAAGATGCTTCTGAATTCACCATCTACCCTAACCCGGTAAGAAACAACGAATTGTCTGTAAAAGGTGAAAATCTGAATAAAATCTCAAAAGCTGAGATCTATGACCTTTCCGGGAAGCTGATCGAAGTGATTGCCAATCCTTTTAAAAACTCTGATAAGATCAATCTTAAAGGACTTTCCAAAGGAAATTATATCCTAAAAACAGACCGTTTTTCTACCAAATTCATCGTAGATTAAACTGTAAAAAATATTTAATAACGAAGGCCGGTTTATCCGGTCTTTTTTTTATTTTTGATGTATGGATTCCAATAAAAAATTAGGCCTGATAGGAAAGAATATTTCCTATTCCTTTTCTAAAAAATTCTTTGAAGACAAGTTCCAGAAACTGATGCTGAAAGACTTCACCTACGATATTTTTGATCTGAGTGAAATTAACGAAGTAGAAAAACTCCTTACCGATCCTGAACTTCTGGGTTTCAATGTTACCATTCCTTACAAGGAGAAGATTGTTGATTATCTTGACGGGCTTAGTGATGAAGCAGAAAAAATCGGGGCGGTGAACTGCGTTTTAATCAAAGACGGAAAAAAGACAGGGTATAATACGGATGCTTTCGGTTTTGAAAAGACCTTTCTTCTCCACAGGAAAGCGCATCAGGACAAAGCTTTGATTTTAGGAAACGGAGGCGCTGCAAAAGCTGTGAAATACGTTATGGACAAGCACGGAATTCCATCCATCGTTGTTTCCAGAAATTCAGAAATTAATTTCAATAACCTGGACAGCGTCACGGTTCGTGATCATAAAATCATTATCCAGTGTACGCCGGTGGGTACATTCCCCAATGTTGAGGATTGTCTGGAGTTTCCATTTGACGGAATCACTTCGGAGCATCTGATCATTGATCTTATTTACAACCCAAACTATACGAAATTCATCATTAAAGCATCAGAAAAAGGAGCTAAAACAGTCAATGGTTATTATATGCTTGAACAGCAAGCAGAAAAAGCCTGGGAAATTTGGAATTTTCAAAAAAAATAACCTAAATTAGTACCTTAATTGGCTTTACAGCTATATACAAAAGGATTTTAACGCCACTCACATAAAAGATTTGCTATGACTACAGAAAACAATCTTTCTGAAAACGAAGAAAACAAAAATTCTGAAGAAGTATCTCAGGAAGAAACCTCAGGAACCCCCGTTGCTCATGATGAAATTGCTCATGATGATGAGGCAGAACATGCAGAAGAGGACCATGCCGATGATATTTCTCTGGCTGATGCTTTGAAAGAAATGGAATCTATCATCAACACGGCTAATGCTGGTGAGAATTTCAAAAGATTCAATCAGTTAAAAGAAAAAGCAAGTCATTACATCCACGATGAAGTGGAAGACAAAAAGCATGAGTACACAGAAGCCGGAAACGCTCCTGAAAACTTCAGCTATGAACACCCTTCCCAATCGAGACTTTCTGCTTTGATCAACATTTTCAGAGAAAAGCACGATACTTACCAGAAATCGCAGGATGAGGAGCAGAAGAAAAACCTTGAACACCGCCAGAATATCATAGAAAGACTTAAAAACCTTTACACTAATTCTGAGCCGGGAGTCAATCTTTTCAAATCCATCCGTGAGATCAAGGAAGAGTGGTCAAAGGCCGGTCAGGTTGCCAAATCAGAATTTAAGATTCTTAACAATAATTATTTCCACCATCTGAATCAGTTTTATCAGATGCTGGATCTGAATAAAGAATTTCTGGAGCAGGAATTCAGCCATAATCTGGAGAAAAGACAACACATCATTGCCCGTGCCAAGGAACTGGAAAACGAGCCTGTCATTCAGAAAGCATTGAACGAGCTTCAGTATCTTCATAAGCTTTGGAAAGAAGAAGCAGAGCCGGTAGCAGAAGAATTCCGTGAAAAAACATGGGAAGAGTTCAAAGAAATCTCCAACAAAATCCACGAGAGAAAATCTGAACTTTCGGCAGCTATTGAAGGCGAACAAAGCGACAACCTGGAAAAGAAAAACCAGATCATTGCAGAAATCAAAAAACTTTCTGAACCTGCTGAAACGCCTAACCATAGCTACTGGCAGAATTCCATTAAAAGAGTGGAAGATCTCCGTACTGAATTCTTAAAAACAGGAAGCGTTCCAAGAAAACTGTCTAACCAGAACTGGAATGATTTTAAAACGATTCTGAGGGGTTTCAATACCACTAAAAATAATTATTACAAATCTCTGAAAGGTTCACAGCAGGCCAATCTGGAAGAAAAATTAAAACTGATCCAGACCGCTCAGGACAATATGAACAATGAAGAATGGGATATTGCTGTTCCTTTATTCAAAAAGCTTCAGGAAGACTGGAAAAAAATAGGGCACGTTCCAAAGAGCATGACCAATAAGATCTGGGATGAATTCCGTGATGCCTGCAACACATTCTTCAATAATTACAGAGAGAAGAATAATGCTTCCAACGACAACTGGAAAGAAAATTACAAGCAGAAAAAAGAAATTCTTGAAGATCTGAAAACCGTTTCCAATGACGAAGGCAGCATCGAAAGAATAGAAGCCATAAAAACCGCCTGGAACAATATCGGGAAAGTACCGAGAGACAAAATCTCAATTAATACCGAATTCAACAGAACGTTAAGAGAAAAACTGAAGCTGAACAAGATCAATGAACTTGAGCTGAAAGAAGAAGGATTAACGGAGAACCAGCTTACAGACAAAGCAAGAAAAATCAAGAGCCAGATCTCTGACCTTGAAGGTGAAATTGTAAAACTGGAAAACAACCTGGCATTCTTCAAAAATCCTACAAAAGAAAATCCTCTTCTGAGAGATACTTTCAATACGATTGACGAGAAGAAGGCTCATCTGGAAACATTGAAACAGAATCTTCACAAAATCATTGCCGGAGAATAATCTATTAAACAATATAAAAAGGCGGAGCAAAGCAATTTGTCTTCGCTTTTTTCTTTTTACCCTATGAACAACGACGAATTATATATTAAAAGATGCATCGAACTGGCCCAAAAAGCCATTGGTAAAACCTACCCCAACCCTCTTGTGGGCAGCGTGATTGTTCACAACGGAAAGATCATTGGTGAAGGGTACCATCATAAAGCAGGAGAAAATCATGCTGAGATCAATGCCATCAATTCTGTAGAAGATAAAAGTCTGATTCCTGAATCTACGATCTACGTTTCCCTGGAGCCTTGTGCGCATTACGGAAAAACACCGCCCTGTGCTTTAAAAATTAAAGAACTTGGTTTCAAAAAAGTAGTCATCGGTGCGATGGATTCCCATGATAAAGTGAATGGAAAAGGCAAGAAAATTATTCAGGATGCAGGCATTGAAGCGGTTTCAGGAATTCTTGAAAAGGAATGCATTCAGTTGAACAAAAGGTTTTTCACCTACCATGAAAAGAAAAGACCTTATATTATCTTAAAATGGGCAGAATCGGGGGACGGATTCTTAGATAAGGACTTCCAGCCAACAGCCATTTCAAATTCTTTGGTCAATCAGTTTGTTCACCAGTTAAGAGCTGATGAGCATGCCATATTGGTAGGAACGCAAACTGCTTTAACTGATAATCCAGGCCTTACCGTAAGAAATGCAGAAGGAACAAATCCTGTGAGAATCCTTATCGACTTTGATCTGAAGGTACCGGGAAATTTTAAAATTTACAACAATGAAGCCCCTACTTTCATCATCAATAATAAAAAAGAAGGAACGGAAAACAATATCAGATTCATTAAAGCCAGAAAAGAAAACTTCCTGCAGGATCTGATGAATGCCCTTTATCAAGAACAGATCCAGTCCGTGATTATTGAAGGTGGAAGCTATACCCTGCAGCAGTTTATTAAAGAGCAGCTTTGGGATCAAGCTATTGTCATCAGAAACGAAGGATTAAAACTGGAAAACGGAACGAGGGCCCCGCATCTAAATTCAAAACCTTATGAGATTAAAACTTTCAGGGATAATACCGTTTCATTTTATCTGTTCAATAAGTAAGCCGGACTTTTTAGTTTTCCCATTGTGCATTTTGAAAATCAATCTTAATCCGTTGATACTATTCATTCTTCGTTTTACTTTTTTAAATGAAATGCTTTTGTTTATCTGTATTAAAAACATTTTTTTGAAAAACTTTGTTTAGCCTTGTGGTTTTTAAACGCAAGGAAAGACGAAGATTCATTTGAATTTTCTTTAAATTAAGATAAACAAAGGCGTTTCACTTATTTCCGGAATACAAGAGCTTAAAGCCTGCAATGTATTTAACTTTTGAACAGGTTTATCAGCGATTCAATTTAACATAATAAAATTCATAGAAAAGAACCTTTTGATTTTAAAATAAATAAGTAACTTAACGGTGAATTAAAACTATAATTAAAATGAAAAATCTAAAGAAAATTTCAAGAATCGGCTTAAAAAGCATTAGCGGTGGCGCATTTGTGAACTGCACACTTCCTACCGGAGAATCTACAAGATGTAGAGATAAGTGTCCTGTGGATTTTTGTGGTCCTACCAACTACATGTGCCTGCTTCCGCTGGATTATTGCGGATCATAATAAGAATCAATATAAAAAAATATCCAGGATGCCGTCAAAAATTTTGACGGCTTCTTTATTGATCATAGTGTAGTTTAGCCCACATTGTATACTTTTGCATTGAATAAGTACGTTAATAATCCATAACGATTAATAACCTACACAATACATGAAAACTTTCCTTTTCTCAATAACAGCTATTATAGTCTTGATCTCATGCAGTTCAAAGAAAAATATGGCAGCCGGCAACCCGGAAAAACAGGCTACACAGGAGCTCAACTATATCCCCTATTATCTGGAAATTTATAAAGCAGATAGTTTAATGGTGATTAAAAAAGATGAAGAGGCCTTTCAGAAACTGGACAGTCTGTTCAAAATTTATCATCCTATCAATCAGGAGGCATATTCTGAACTCTTGAATTATGTACTGCTTTCTGAAAAACTGAAGAAAACCATTGACACTAAACCTTACCTCGAAAGTCTCATCAAAGATTGGGGGCTTACCGTAAAAGAACTTAAAAAAGAAAGTGCTTTAACTCAAATTTTAAAAAATAATTTCTCTGATACTGAACTTCTTGCTCTAGAGCAGCAGCACAATGAAAATATTGACTGGGAATACCGGAAATTACTGAAAGAAATGTCCATCATTGACCAAAGCAGCAGAAGAAAGCAAGAGGAGCCACAGGTAGATGAAGATAATATCAGGAAATTAATTCACCTTATCAGAACCAAAGGCTATCCGGATATTCCAACTGTGGGAAGAACAGGCAATGAAAATATTATACTTCCCGTTATCTATCATCACTTTGCCAGAGCAGATGAATACAAAGAATTCCGGACATTATTACTTGAAAACATCAAAAAAGGAAAAGCCGCCCCTTTTGAAATGAAAATGCTTATGCTTGGAAAATATGAACTTGTTTATCAGCAGAAGTATTTTGAACAAACGACCAGAGATACCATCCGTTCAAGAGGAATTACAACGCACTACCCAAAAGATACCTTTAATATAAGACGCCGCAATATCGGACTTCCCACTTTGGAATACGACCAATGGAAAGCCAACTTAATGAAGCAGAATAATAATTAATGTAACCTGAAATGTTCGAGTACAAAACGATAGAAAAACCCATAGAAAACACTTTACTAAAAGAAAAAGGAAGCAAGTTCATAGGATTTGCCTTTCCTGTGAATAATGAAAAGGAATTGAAGGACGCATTGGAAAAAGTAAGAACAGAACATCCAAAGGCTACCCATCACTGCTATGCGTTCAGAATGGGTCTGGAAGGTGAAAATTACCGCGCCAATGACGATGGTGAACCTTCCGGAAGTGCGGGTCTTCCAATATACAATCAGCTTCTGGCTCATGAAATCACGAATGTTTTAGTGATTTCCGTACGGTATTATGGAGGAACGAAACTTGGAGTTTCCGGATTGGTAAAAGCTTATAAAGAATGTGCTAAAATCACGCTTGAAGAAGCCAATATCATCACCAGGGAACTGGAAGCGGAAATTGAGATTCAGTTTAATTTCAACCAGCAGAATACTATTTTTACCCTGCTTTCAAAATATGATGCTAAGGTTTTGAATTTCGATGCGAACGAAAACTGCATTCTGACTGCTTCTTTAAAATTGGCCCAAAAAGAAAGCATCTCAGATAAACTATCCGAGATGCAGTATGTTACATTTGAATTTAAAGATTAATTTCTTCTTCCGCCAAGCAGTAGAGAACCCCAGTAAAGAAGCTGTGCCAGCGATCCGATCGCTGCAACAACATAGGTTCTGGCTGCCCATTTCAGACTGTCCTGTACGCCTACAAATTCTTCCTGAGTCACTGTGCCTGTATCCTTAAGCCACTTCATCGCTCTGTTACTCGCATCGTATTCAACCGGAAGCGTTACAAAAGCGAAAAGTGTCGTCATGGCAAACATCGCTACTCCAATCGCCAGAACAGCTGTATTTCCGTTCGGGTCTTGAATAGACCTTGTAGCCGCCATGATCCCGATACCTGCAAGCAGGACAAACTGCATCAGATTAGACGTTATATTGACAACAGGAACCAGTTTTGAACGCAGATTCAGCATGGAATACCCTACAGCATGCTGTACGGCATGTCCGCATTCATGAGCTGCCACGGCTGCTGCCGCTGCGTTTCTCTGCATATAGACTCCTTCAGAAAGATTAACTGTTTTGTCTGCCGGATTATAGTGGTCCGTAAGCTGGCCGGGAACTGAAATTACCTGCACATCATTGATCCCGTTATCTCTAAGCATTTTTTCTGCCACTTCTTTCCCTGATAAACCGTTTCTGAGATGTACATTGGAATAATATTCAAATTTCGATTTCAACCTTGATGAAACCCACCAGCTCACCAGCATTGAAATACCGATAATGATATAATAACCCGTCATTTTATATAGATTTTTTGTGTTTAATTTTAACCATAATGATGTAAAAACTGTGCCAAAGTATTACATTTTATTATTTATATTTGTCCTATAATTACCCTCTAAAATATGTCTGAAATTTCCATAATTGAAGTAAAAAACCCGAATGAATTAAAACAATTCGTAAGGTTTCCGATGGATCTCTATAAAAACAATCCCTATTATGTTCCCTCTTTTATAAAAGACGAAATTAAAATCTGGGATGCCAAAGAAAATCCGGCACTGAATTATTCAGAATCCAAGCAGTTTCTGGCCTATAAAAACAACAAGGTTGCAGGAAGAATCGCTGTGATGATTAATCACAAGGAAGAAAAGGAATTAGGCATTAAAAAAGTACGGTTTGGCTGGATTGATTTTATTGATGACCAGGAAGTTTCCAAAGCTTTAATTCAAAAAGCAATAGATTACGCCAGAGAAAATAAGATCGATAAAATTGAAGGCCCAATGGGTTTCACGAACCTCGACAAAGCAGGAATGCTGACGATGGGATTTGAAAAGCTGGCCACCATGATCGGAATTTATAATTATGAGTACTACCCTAAACATATGGAAGCCCTGGGACTGACCAAGGAAAAAGAATGGGTGGAATATGAAATGAATTTCCCGAAAGTTCTGCCTGAAAAAGTAGAAAAATTCAGCGGGCTTATTGCGCAGAAATACAAACTTAGAGTTCTTAATTTTAAGTCGAAACAGGAAATTCTGCCTTTCGTAGAGCCTATGTTTAAACTGCTTGATGAAACTTATAAGCATCTTTCAACGTATACACCTATCTCAGACGAACAGATCCAGACGTACAGAGAAAAATATTTCCCTTTTATAGACAAAAACTACGTCATCTGTGTCGTAGATGAAAATAACGAACTGGTTTCATTTGCCATTACGATGCCTTCTTATTCAAAAGCTTTACAGAAATCCAAAGGAAAACTGTTTCCGTTCGGATGGTGGCATTTCTTACAGGCCGGAAAGAAAAACGACCGCGCCAATTTCTATCTGATCGGAATTCACCCTGAATATCAGAGACGAGGGGTGACAGCCATTATATTCAAAGAAATTTTTGTACGATTTACCAGCATGGGAATTGAGTTTGCCGAAACCAATCCGGAACTGGAAGAAAACAAAAGCGTTCAGGTTCTGTGGCAGGACTACAATCCGGTAAATCATAAGAGGAGAAGAACGTACGCGCTGAATATAAGTAATGAGTAATGGGTAATGGGTTATTAGTGACTTATTTTAAACCTGTCATTAATAACTCAAACTTTTCAACTCAAAAACCCGCTTCTCAAAACCCGTACCCACGTAACCCGAACCACGCAACCCGAAACCCTAAACCCCATGAAACCACACCTCATAGTTTTCGCTGTTCTTATCGCAGCATTTATCGCTTATAATTTCTTCTTCAGGATTGAAGACGACAGAATGAATACGGTAGCCAATATCGTACTTGCCAGTATTCTTTTCGGATACATCGCTTTCATGGCCTACGCTCTTCTGAAAAAAATGAAGAAGTAACGGTTCACCACCTGCTATTCCTGTCTGAAATAAAATATTTCCCTTTTAACGGGTGCTACAAAAAAAGGGGAAAAATCCGCTAAAAAAATAATAGCAGGACTCTAATTTTTATTCATTCTAAATTACCACTTTTCCCTATTTTAATCCCACTTTTAAGCTTATTAATTTCATGCTTTCTTGTTTATTCGCTAAATTTGCAAATTGAGATAATAATGCAAAAATGAATTTACCTGAAAGTTATATTCCAATCCTGATTCAAGCAGGTGTAGCTGTGGCATTTGTAGCAGTTTCTTTGCTTGGAGCCCATTTTCTGGGACCGAAACAGAAAAAAGGAAATTCTGTAAAAAACCAAAGCTGGGAATGTGGAGTTCCTGTGGAAGGAAACGCCAGAACACCGTTTTCCATTAAGTACTTCCTAACTGCGGTATTGTTCGTACTATTCGATATTGAAATCGTATTTTTTTACCCATATGCGGTTAATTTCAGAGAATTCGGATTAGAAGGATTCCTGGCCGTACTTACCTTCGTGGCCATCTTTTTCATGGCATTCTTCTATGTCTGGAAGCGTGGCGCCTTGGATTGGGATAAATAAATTTTAACATTAAAAGATTTAATTTATTTAAATAATTTAAAAAAGGGCAATCCTTAATTTTTGAATCTTTAAATACTTCAATCTTTAAATATTTACTAAAAATGTCAGATAAAAAACCAGTAATAAGAACAGATGCACCTGCTCCGGAAGGATTTGAAGGAGAAGGGTTTTTCGCAACGAAACTGAGCAGTGTAATCGGGATGGCAAGAAAGTTTTCACTTTGGCCGTTACCTTTTGCAACCTCTTGTTGTGGTATCGAGTTTATGGCAACCCTGAATCCTACGTATGATGCTTCAAGATTTGGTATGGAAAGAAACTCTTTCTCACCAAGACAGGCAGATATGCTGATGGTTTGCGGAACTATATCTAAGAAATTAGGACCTGTCCTAAAAGAAGTTTACACTCAGATGGCCGAGCCAAAATGGGTAGTTGCAGTGGGAGCATGTGCTTCCAGCGGTGGTATTTTTGATACTTATTCTGTACTTCAGGGAATCGATAAAATCATTCCGGTAGACGTTTACGTTCCGGGATGTCCTCCAAGACCGGAGCAGATCATTGAAGGCGTAATGCAGGTTCAGGCTCTTTCAGAAAGCGAAAGCATCAGAAGAAGAGATATGCCGGAATATCAGAAATTATTAGATTCTTACAACATAAGCAACTAAGAGATGACAAACGAATTTGTATTAGAAGCCATCACAAGAGAATTTCCGGAGTCTGTTATTTCAAGTTCAGAACCTTATGGAATGCTGACGATTGAAGTGAAGAAGGAAGATATCAAAAAGATCATTCATTATCTGAGAGATTCATCGTTGGAATTCAATTTCCTTACTGATATCTGCGGGATCCATTATCCTGAATTTCCGGAGAAGGAAATTGGTGTAGTGTATCACCTGCACAATATGATGGCTAATTTCAGATTACGTCTGAAAATCTTTATGTCCAGAGAAAATGTAGAAGTGGATTCTTTAGTGGAATTATTTGCAGGAGCCAACTGGATGGAAAGAGAAACTTATGATTTCTACGGAATTAAATTCAAAGGACATCCTGATCTGAGACCTATCCTGAATATGGAAGACCTCGGATACCATCCCATGCTGAAGGAATACCGTCTGGAAGATGGAACAAGAACAGATAAGGACGATAATATGTTCGGAAGATAAAAAGCGAATGGCCAATGGCAGCCAGCCAATAGCCAGAAGCAAATAGCTAAAAGCAATCATTATGAAAGATAACTCATTATCTAATATACTTAACCAATACGAAAGTAAGGAGCAGATTGACGGGCAGCTGTATACCCTCAATTTAGGACCTACCCACCCTGCTACCCACGGGATCTTCCAGAATATCTTAACGATGGACGGAGAAAGAATCCTTCACGCAGAGCAGACGGTAGGATACATCCACAGAGCATTTGAAAAAATTTCCGAAAGAAGAAATTATTCTCAGATCACTACCCTTACCGACCGTATGAATTACTGTTCTGCACCGATCAACAACCTGGGTTGGCACATGACGGTAGAAAAGCTGATTGGCGTAAAAGTTCCAAAGCGTGTAGATTATATGCGTGTTATTTTGATGGAGCTGGCAAGAATCGGTGATCACCTGATCTGTAACGGGGTAACCGGAATGGATGCAGGAGCTATTACAGGTCTTACCTATATGTTCATCGAAAGAGAGCGTATTTACGATATGTACGAACAGATCTGCGGAGCGAGAATGACGACGAATATGGGAAGAATCGGAGGATTTGAAAGAGATTTCACCCCGAAATTCCATGAGCTGTTACAGGATTTCTTAAAAACTTTCCCGGCAAGATTCAAAGAATTCGGAACTTTATTGGAAAGAAACAGAATCTTTATGGACAGAACCATTGGTGCAGGAGCAATCTCTGCCGAAAGAGCATTAAGCTATGGTTTTACAGGTCCGAACCTACGTGCAGCAGGAGTAGATTATGACGTAAGAGTTGCACAGCCTTATTCTTCTTACGAGGATTTCGACTTTATCATTCCTGTAGGAACTGCGGGTGATACGTACGACCGTTTCATGGTTCGTCAGCAGGAAATCTGGGAATCCCTAAAAATTATCAAACAAGCATACGAAAACCTTCCTGAAGGACCATTCCACGCGGATGTTCCGGATTTCTATCTTCCTGAAAAGGCAGATGTATATCAGAAAATGGAAGCTTTGATCTACCATTTCAAAATCGTTATGGGAGAAACAGACGTGCCTAAAGGAGAAGTTTACCATGCTGTAGAAGGAGGAAACGGAGAATTAGGATTCTATCTGGTGAGCGACGGAGGGAGAAGCCCTTACAGACTTCACTTCAGAAGACCATGCTTCATCTACTATCAGGCCTATCCTGAAATGATCACAGGTTCTGTAATTTCAGACGCGATCGTTACCATGTGTAGTATGAATATTATTGCGGGAGAATTAGACGCATAAAAAATGTAAAAAGTACAATGTAGGATGTACAATGTACTTGAAAATATAAATAGATAATAAATACTTTGTACTTTGTACAATGTACATTTTACAACAAAATAAAATGAGCGAAACAATAGCTTTTAAACCGGAAAGTTTAGCACAGGTACACAAAATTATCGCAAGATATCCTGAGGGAAGGCAAAAATCTGCTCTTCTTCCTGTACTTCACTTAGCACAGAAAGAATTCGGAGGATGGTTAGACGTTCCTGTGATGGATTATGTTGCAGAATTATTAAGTATTAAGCCAATTGAAGTATATGAAGTAGCTACTTTTTATACCATGTTCAATATGAAGCCGGTTGGTAAATATGTTTTGGAAGTATGCAGAACGGGACCTTGTATGGTGTGCGGAAGCGAAAAGATCCTTGACCATATCAGAACCAAACTGAACATAAAGGACGGAGAGACTACCGAAGACGGTATGTTTACCCTAAAGCCTGCTGAATGTCTTGGAGCTTGCGGATACGCACCCATGCTTCAGCTTGGAAAATTCTTTCATGAAAATTTAACGATAGAAAAAGTGGACGAAATCCTTGATCTTTGCAGACAGGGACAAGTGGCTTTAGACTAATAAATATTTTAAATTCTAAATTTTAGATTTTAAATTATTCACTAAGTTTTAATAATTAAATGCAGGAAGCCAAAAGCCAATTGCAACAAGCAAATAACAATGAGTAAAAAACTTTTACTTAAAGACGCACATATAGAAGGCATTCGCTACTTTGAAACTTACCGTAAACAGGGAGGTTACACCGCAGCTGAAAAAGCCTTGAAAATGACACCTGAGGAAATTCTTGAAGAAGTAAAAACTTCAGGACTTCGTGGACGTGGTGGAGCTGGATTCCCGACAGGGATGAAATGGAGCTTTCTGGCAAAACCGGAAGGCGTACCAAGACACCTTGTAGTGAATGCCGATGAATCTGAGCCTGGAACTTTCAAGGACAGATATCTGATGGAATTCCTTCCTCATCTATTGATCGAGGGAATGCTGATCTCATCTTTTGTTTTAGGTTCCAATGTTTCTTATATCTACATCCGTGGAGAATATTCATGGATCCCGGATATTTTGGAAGAAGCCATTGAAGAAGCCAAAGCAGCAGGATTTTTAGGTAAAAACATCTTGGGAACAGGTTTCGATTGCGAAATTTATGTTCAGAGAGGTGGTGGAGCTTATATCTGTGGTGAAGAAACAGCATTGCTTGAATCTCTTGAAGGGAAAAGAGGAAACCCTAGATTAAAACCACCATTTCCGGCTGTAAAAGGACTTTGGGAAAGACCAACGGTTGTAAATAACGTTGAATCTATCGCAGCCATCGTTCCAATCGTTGATATGGGAGGAGCTGAATATGCTAAAATCGGAGTGGGAAGATCTACAGGTACGAAACTGATTTCGGCTTGTGGAAACATCAACAAACCTGGAGTTTACGAAATCGATATGACCATTACGGTTGAGGAATTCATCTATTCTGATGAATACTGTGGTGGAATTAAAGACGGAAAAAAATTAAAAGCTTGTATCCCTGGAGGAAGCTCAGTTCCGATTGTTCCAGCTAATTTATTATTAAGAACAGTAAACGGAGAACCAAGATACATGAACTATGAATCACTGGCAGACGGTGGTTTTGCTACCGGAACCATGATGGGTTCAGGTGGTTTCATCGTTTTGGATGAAGACCAGTGTATCGTGGAACATACCATGACTTTAGCGAGATTCTACAATCACGAAAGCTGTGGACAATGTACGCCTTGCCGTGAAGGTACAGGATGGATGTACAAAATTTTAAAGAAAATAGAAAAAGGAGAAGGAAAAATGGAAGACATTGACCTTCTTTGGGATATTCAGAGAAAGATCGAAGGAAATACGATCTGTCCGCTGGGTGATGCAGCAGCCTGGCCGGTTGCCGCAGCGATCCGTCATTTCAGAGATGAATTTGAATGGCATATCAAGAACCCTGAATTATCTCAGACACAAAATTATGGATTGGCCAATTATGCAGATCCTATCCCGGCCGTTGAAAATAATGCTTAGCTAAAAAGATGAAGAAGTTATTGGTTGTCGGCTTAATGATGTCGGGGTTTGCTTTCGGGCAGATAAAACAAGATACATTAGACAAAGAATATACATTGGAGGCAGCTCCAGTTAAAGAAAAGAAACAAAAACCCAATCCTTTGAGCAAGAAAGGTCAGGTGTTTGTGTTCTTTGGGTGGAACAGAGGAGCTTTCAGCAATTCTGACATTCATTTCACAGGAAATGGATATGATTTTCAACTGAATAATGTACAGGCAAGAGATAAGCCTACAAAATTTGGAATCGTTTATTTCGATCCAAGCTGGTTTACCGTAACGCAGTACAATTTCAGGATTGGATATTTTATAAAAGATAATTTAGCCCTTGTTTTAGGGATAGATCATATGAAATACGTGATGAAGCAAAATCAGACTGTTGATTTTTCAGGCACAATTTCAGATCCTAAATATGCAGGAATGGTACAGAACGGACAGGTTAATTTAGCCGACACCCAATTCCTTACTTTCGAGCATACAGACGGATTGAATTATGAAAATTTAGGTCTTGAGAAATACAAAAATCTGATTCATAAGAAGAATATAGATTTAGTATGGTCTTACGGTGCAGGAATCGGGGTGATGTTTCCTAAAAGTAACATCAAGCTTTTCGGAAATGAAAGAAGCGACCGTTTTCACGTAGCAGGTATGGGAACCGATCTTAGAACCAGCCTTAATATGGTTTTCTGGAAAAACTGGATGATCAGAGCAGAGGCTAAAGCCGGATATATCAATATGTGGGACATTAAAACTACATTGAATAATAAGCCGGATAAAGCACGTCAGGATTTTGTTTTCGGACAGGTCCTTGCAGGAATCGGGTATACATTTAACACGAAGAAGTATAATTAAAATATAGCTTAACGCCTTAAAAGCATAAGCGAAAGCATAGAATATGAGCGAAGAGGTTAAAAAATTCAAAATAACTATAGACGGACAGACTACCGAAGTTTTGCCTGGGACTTCTATTTTGGAAGCTGCCAGACAAATTGGTGGAAAATCTGTACCTCCTGCAATGTGCTATTACAGCAAATTGGAAACCAGTGGGGGGAGATGTAGAACTTGCTTAGTGGAAGTTTCGAAAGGATCCGAAGCAGATCCCCGCCCTATGCCTAAATTAGTTGCTAGTTGCAGAACTAACGTAATGGACGGTATGGAAGTGAAAAACCTTTCTTCTGAAAAAGCTCAGGAAGGTAGAAAAGCCGTTACCGAATTCTTATTGGTGAATCACCCTCTTGACTGTCCGGTTTGTGACCAGGCTGGTGAATGCCACCTTCAGGATCTTGGTTATGAGCACGGAAACCTTCAGACCAGAACTGAATTTGAAAGAAATACGTACGAAGCAGACGATCTTGGTCCGAATATCAAGTTGAATATGAACCGTTGTATTCTTTGTGCAAGATGTGTATTGGCAGCCAATCAGTTAACAGGTGAAAGAGAGCATGGTATTCTTTTCAGAGGAGATCATGCTGAAATTTCAACCTATTTAAATAAAGCTTTGGATAATGACTTCATCGGAAACGTAATCGACGTTTGTCCGGTAGGTGCATTAACTGACAGAACTTCCCGATTTGCAAGCAGAGTTTGGTTCACAAAGCCAATGAATGCGACCTGCAAATGTGATAAATGTTCAGGAAAAGCCGTAGTTTGGATGAAAGGTGACGAAATTGTAAGAGTTACGGCCAGAAAAGACCAGTGGGGAGAAGTAGAAGAATTCATCTGCGATACCTGTCGTTTCGAAAGAAAAGAACTATCTGACTGGAATATTGAAGGTCCCAGACATATCGACAGACACTCGGTAATTTCATTGAACCACTACGAAAAACCTAAGGATGAGCTGAGAGTATTAGACAATCCTATGGCGAAAGAAATCAGTGAAAAAGACGAAAAATAATTGATAATGAGTTGATGTGATGATTAGATGATACGATAATTAATCTCTATCTTCTAACATCTAACTTCTAATATCTAACATCTAAAAATAAAAATGGATTTACTAACATTTAAAGTTATACTTGTACTAGCGCTTTTCCTGCTGTCTCTTACGATAGCCGCCTACTCTACCTGGGCAGAAAGAAAAGTTGCCTCTATCATGCAGGATAGAATTGGTCCCAACAGAGCAGGACCTTTCGGATTGCTGCAGCCTCTTGCTGACGGTGGAAAGTTCTTCTTCAAGGAAGATTTTACCCCTGCCAATGCTGAAAAGTTTCTTTTCGTATTAGGCCCGGCTTTGGTTATGTTTATTTCATTGATCACGGGAGCCGTTATTCCTTGGGGTAAAACATTGAATTTTGGTGGAGTTTCCTATGATTTACAAGTAGCAAATATTGATGTTGGAGTACTTTTCATCATCGGAATGGCTTCCATTGGTGTATACGGAATCATGATCGGAGGTTGGGCTTCGAATAACAAATATTCATTATTAGGAGCTATCCGTGCATCTTCACAGATGATCTCTTACGAATTGGCGATGGGATTAGCTTTGCTTTCTATCATCATGATGTCAGGAAGTTTAGACTTAAAAGAAATTACGGAAAGTCAGACCACTGGAAAATTATGGGGAGTTATTCCCTGGATTTCAGGTATGAACTGGAATATTTTCTACCAACCGATTGCCTTCCTTGTATTCTTCGTGGCTGCTTTGGCAGAAACCAACAGACACCCTTTCGATTTACCTGAATGTGAATCTGAACTGGTAACAGGATATTCTACGGAATATTCTTCCATGAAGTTAGGACTGTATATGTTCGGTGAATATGTGAACATGTTTATCTCCAATGCTTTCATGGTCGTTCTTTTCTTCGGTGGTTACAACTACCCGGGAATTGAATGGGTCACTCAGAACTGGGGCGAAAACGTAGCAGGAATCTTAAGTATCGTTGCATTTTTAACGAAAACGGTAATCGGAATTCTGATCTTTATGTGGATCAGATGGACGCTTCCAAGATTCAGATATGACCAACTGATGCACTTAGGATGGAAAACTCTGATCCCAATGGCATTAGTAAACCTATTGATAACAGGTGCTGTAATTTTAGCATTTG
Organism: Chryseobacterium endalhagicum; assembly: GCF_016745235.1. GTDB lineage: Bacteria > Bacteroidota > Bacteroidia > Flavobacteriales > Weeksellaceae > Chryseobacterium > Chryseobacterium endalhagicum. The sequence continues at coordinate 66,236 of NZ_JAELVM010000004.1, forward strand.
CCAACTAGAATAATTTGAAAATGAGATGATGTGATGATGTGATAATTTGGTGATCCGGGCAGAATTTCCCGCTTCCATCTTCTAACATCTAACGTCTAACATCTAACATCTATAATTAAATGAAACTTACAAACAGATCAAAAGTTGTTTCCAACAAAGAAATGACCCTTGCTGAAAAAATCTACCTTCCTGCTATTTTTACCGGGATGGGGATTACATTTAAGCATGCTGTAAGAACCGTGATAAAAGGTGCTCCCGCAGTATATTCGTATCCGGAAGTACAGAAACCCAGAACTACCATCTGGAGAGGTCAGCACGTTCTGAAAAGAGACGAGGAAGGCAGAGAAAGATGTACAGCCTGTGGACTTTGTGCCGTAGCCTGTCCTGCAGAAGCCATCACCATGACGGCTTCAGAGAGAACGAAGGAGGAAAAAGGGCTTTACAGAGAAGAAAAATATGCTTCAGTATACGAAATCAATATGCTGAGATGTATTTTCTGCGGAATGTGTGAAGAAGCCTGTCCTAAATCTGCGATATATCTTACAGACAGATTGGTGGATGTGGAAACCAACAGAGGATCTTTCATCTATGGAAAAGACAAATTGGTTGAAAAAATAAATGAAAGGATTGACATTACGACAAGACAATCCGAGAAACAAAAAAATGCGGTAAAATAATGGATCAGTTTTTATTTTTCTTGGTGGCGTTTTTAGCAGTGGCCAGTGCAGTATACTTTGTATTTGCAAGAAATCCGCTCTATGCTATTTTGTCATTAATTGTTACGATGTTTTCAATTGCGGGAATGTACATTCTTCTGAATGCCCAGTTCCTTGCAATCATTCAGATCATAGTGTACGCAGGAGCCATCATGGTATTATTCCTTTATATCCTGATGATGCTTAACCTTAATAAACAAGACGAAAGTAAGAAGAACAATACTTTAAAATTTGTTGGAGTTTTTACAGCCGGTCTTTTATTAATTGGAGTTTTAGGCGTATTCAGAGGCGTTCAGGACAATCACATTGTTGTTGAAAATGTAGACAAGGGTGTGGGTCTTACCAAAAATCTGGGCAGACTTTTGTTTAATCAATATGTTTTACCGTTTGAGCTTGCATCCATCCTTATTTTGGCAGGTATTGTAGGTGCGGTATTAATCGGTAAAAAAGATTTATAAAATTATGGGAGAAGTAAATACATTTATACAAAGCGTCCCTCTTAACTATTTCATCATGCTTTCTTCAGTATTGTTCTGTCTGGGAGTATTGGGAGTATTGTTGAGAAAAAACGCTATTGTTATTTTGGGCTGTGTAGAGCTTATGCTGAATTCTGTAAACCTTTTATTGGCTGCTTTTTCAGCGTACAAAGGAAACGGAGACGGACAGCTTTTAGTTTTCTTCATTATGGTGGTAGCCGCCGCTGAAGTTGCGGTAGGTCTGGCAATTATTGCTATGCTGTATAGAAATACCCGTTCTGTGGATGTAAGTATATTTAATAAATTAAGAGGATAAGGAATGGAAAATTTAGTGTATGCAATAGTACTTTTACCACTATTAGGGTTTCTTATTAACGGTTTATTCGGGAAAAACCTTCCCAAAATATTTGTAGGCTCTCTGGCTACAGCAATGGTTTTCGGATCATTCTGTATCGCGGTAAGTCTTTTCTTGAAAATGGATTCTGAAAGCCAGCCAATTATCGTAAAGGCATTTGAGTGGTTTACCGTAAACGGCGTTCAGATCAATTTCGGATTCCAGATCGATCAGCTTTCTTTAATGATGGTGATGATCATTACAGGTATCGGATCCCTGATCCATTTATATTCTATCGGATATATGAGCCACGACAAAGGTTTCTATAAGTTCTTTACTTATCTGAATCTTTTCATCTTCTCCATGTTACTTTTAGTGATGGGAAGCAACTACCTGATCCTGTTCATCGGATGGGAAGGTGTAGGTCTTTGTTCTTACCTGTTGATCGGATTCTGGTATACCAATGAAGAATACGGTAAAGCAGCAAGAAAAGCGTTCATCATGAACAGAATTGGTGACCTTGCCTTACTGATCGGGATCTTTATGATCGCTGCTCAGACTAATGCGGTAGATTACCTTACTGTAGCGCAAAACGCTTCAAAATTTGAATTAGACGGAACAGTAATTATCTTTATTACGGCGAGTTTGTTTATCGGGGCAACCGGTAAATCCGCTCAGGTTCCTTTATATACATGGCTACCGGACGCAATGGCAGGTCCTACTCCGGTTTCAGCATTAATCCACGCGGCAACGATGGTAACGGCGGGTATTTACTTAGTGGTAAGATCAAACTTCTTATTTACTCTGGCTCCTACCGTTCAGGGAGGAATCCTATTGATTGGATTCTTAACCGCGGCTTTGGCAGGATTCTATGCACTTCGTCAGAACGACATCAAAAAAGTATTGGCCTACTCTACCGTTTCACAGCTTGGATTCATGTTCATCGCTTTAGGGTTGGGAGCTTATACTACAGCAATGTTCCACGTAATGACGCACGCATTCTTTAAGGCTTTATTATTCTTAGGGGCAGGTTCTGTAATCCACGCGATGAGCAACGAGCAGGATATGCGTTTCATGGGAGGTCTGAAAAAATACATCCCTATTACCCACGCTACTTTCCTTATCGGAACACTGGCGATATCAGGTTTCCCTTTATTATCAGGGATGATCTCAAAAGACGAAATTTTAGTAGCAGCATTCGCTAAAAACCCTGTTTACTGGGTGATCTTATTTGTTTTAGCGGCCATGACTGCAACGTATATGTTCAGACTGTATTACCTGACGTTCCACGGAGAGTTCAGAGGTACGGAAGATCAAAAACATCATTTACACGAAAGCCCGTCCAATATGACCCTTCCGTTAATCATTCTGGCTATCCTTTCTGTGCTTGGAGGTTTCATTAACCTTCCTCACTTCATCGGACACGGTCATTATGCTAAATTAATGGAATGGTTGAAGCCTGTTCTTACCGAGCAGAGCTACAGTCAGATGGAAGCTACCCTTTCAGGAGTACCGTTTGGAACTGAAATGATTCTATTGGGCGCTACTGTATTGATGTTCTTCTGCGTATGGTTTATCGTAAAAAATACCTACGTGAAAAAGAAAAAAATGGCTCTTGCAGAAGAAAGCTATACCGGATGGGAAAAGCTTTCTGCTAAAAAATTATATGTAGACGAACTTTACAATGCATTGATTGTAAAAACTGTTGAAGGATTAGGACGCGGAGGAAAGATGTTCGATAAGGGGATCTTAGACCGTTTTGTAGACTTTGTGGGCGAAGGCGCTGAAGACAGCGGAAAAGCCATGAAGCGTATCCAGAACGGAAATGTAGAGACTTATATTCTTATCATGTCTTTAGCTGTGGGAATTATACTGATTGTTAACTTTATATTACAATAATGTCTGGTTTATTATTAACATTATTACTATTACCTCTTGTAGGTTCGGGATTAGTTTTTGCATGGAAAGATAAATCCAGCAAATATTTGGCACTGGGAATAGCTTTGATCCAAATGCTTATTACATTCTATATCGTAGCGGATTTTGATTTTAATCCAACGGTAGACAGTGTATTGCAGCACGAGATCAATTACCCTTGGTCACAGTTTATTAAAAGCTCGCTTCATTTCGGGATAGACGGAATGAGTCTGCTGCTTTTACTGCTGACCAATATTCTTACGCCCATCATTATTTTATCTTCTTTTAACGAAAATGTAAGCTACAGAAATACATTCTACGGTTTGATCCTGCTGATGCAGTTCGGGCTTGTGGGCGTGTTTACTTCTTTAGACGGACTGTTGTTCTACATTTTCTGGGAAGTAACCCTGATTCCGATCTGGTTCATTGCCGGACTTTGGGGCCAGGAAAACAAAAGATTTGAATTCACTACGAAATTCTTCGTTTATACATTCGTTGGGTCATTATTTATGTTAGCCGGATTGATCTATGTGTACAACCACTCTGCATCATTCGCTTTAACAGATTTATACAATGCCCAGCTTAATGAAGTACAGCAGACGGTGGTATTCTGGTTTATCTTCTTTGCATTTGCAGTGAAATTACCGGTATTCCCTTTCCATACGTGGCAGCCGGATACCTATACCTACTCTCCTACTCAGGGATCCATGCTTTTATCAGGGATCATGCTGAAAATGGCGGTGTATGGTGTTATCCGTTACCTGCTTCCGATCACTCCGCTTCCTATTGCAGGAATTTCAGGACAGATCGTTATCATCCTCGCTATCGTAGGAATTGTTCACGGTGCACTCATCGCAATCATCCAGACCGATATGAAGAGAATCATTGCGTATTCTTCTTTCTCTCACGTAGGTTTAATCGTAGCTGGGATTTTCTCTTCCGCAGTGATCACTTTAAGAGGAACATTCAATATTGAAGGGGCTGAAGGCGCAATGGTACAGACTTTTGCACACGGTATCAACGTAGTGGGATTATTCTACTGCTGTGATATTTTATATAAGAGATTTAAATCAAGAGACATCAGACAAATGGGAGGTTTAGCCAAAGTGGCTCCTAAATTTGCTGTATTGTTCCTGATCGTTTTATTAGGTTCAATGGGAGTTCCATTGACGAATGGATTTATCGGAGAATTTATTTTGCTGAAATCGGTATATGATTTCAACGGACTGGCAGCAGTAATCGCTGGTCTTACAGTTATTCTTTGTGCGGTTTATCTATTGAGATTCTACGGAAAAGCCATGTTTGGAGAAGGAGACGAAGCTGTTTTAAGTACAGCAAAAGACCTTTCCGGTGTAGAATTCTCCGTATTGGCAAGTTTAGCTGTTTTCGTGATCCTGCTGGGTATTTTCCCTCAGCCGGTAATCGATATGGTGCACAGTTCGCTGACGTTTATTTATACAGCGATGGCCAGCTAAGAAATTAAAAGATTTAAAAATTAAAAAATTAAGAGATTAGAAAGGACAAAAGAGAGAAGAGTTAAGAATAAAGAGAAAAGAATAAAGATTTGAAAACAGCACTCAGCTACAACAAAACTTTAAACCTTAAACTTTAAACCTTGAACCTTAAACTTTGAACTTTAAAATCTCACATCTCAAATCTATAATATGAGTGTTTTAATTATTGTTTTCCTAACGGCAGTTATTGCGTTATTTTCAGGAGTTTTCGAACAGGGAAAATTCGCGAGGTACATTGGGATTTTAGGATTAATCGTGGCTTTGTATGTAAGCTTCTTACCGGAATGTGCTTTCTTCGAAAAGTACAGACACATGTATGAGTATTCATTAAATACCGCATTATTCACCAAAATATCTATTGTAACAACCCTATTGTTATTCTTCCTGGGTGGTTTTGCATTCAGCAATCACAGAAGCCACCAGTCGGAATTATACGCCCTGATGCTTTTTGCATTAGTGGGAGGTATTGTACTTTTCGGATTCCAGAATCTGGTAACTCTGTTCCTGGGAGTAGAAATCCTTTCCATTCCGTTGTACGTGATGGCAGGTGCCAATAAAACTGATTTAAGATCAAACGAAGCTTCAATCAAATATTTCCTGATGGGTGCTTTCGCAACAGGTTTCTTACTGTTCGGGATTGCATTTATTTACGGAAGTGCAGGAAGCTTTGATTTATATAAAATTCAGGATTTCGGAGTGAAAAACTCTAAAGATGTCATGTTCATTTTAGGGGTCTTGCTGATCCTTTGTGCGCTGGCGTTCAAAGTGGCTCTTGCTCCTTTCCACATGTGGAGCCCGGATGTATATGCCGGAGCACCATCCCTGATTACTGCATTTATGGCGAGTGTCGTAAAGATCTCAGGATTCTTTGCTTTATTCAGACTGATGACGATAGGTTTCGCAGGCGTTACCCACGAATGGATCAATGTATTGGGAGTATTCTTAATCATTACCCTACTTTTGGCGAACGTGATGGGTCTTGCCCAAACCAATGCGAAAAGAATGCTGGCTTACTCTTCAGTATCCCACGCAGGATACATCGGGCTGGTTTTCTTCGGAATGACAACCCTTTCTACGTATAACCTGGCATTTTATCTGTTTGCTTACTCGTTATCTACAGTAGGTGTGTTCATGTGTCTGATCTGGGTAGAAAAATTAAAAAGAGAAACTTCTTTCGGAGCTTTCAAAGGATTGGCGAAAACCGAGCCTCTGTTGGCTACAGCAGCAGCAATCTCGATGCTTTCCATGGCTGGAGTTCCGTTAACAGCAGGTTTCATGGGTAAATTTGCTTTATTCTCCCAAGCGATGAACGGTGCAGCTTTCCTTGTATTAATTGCTGTTTTAGGTTCTGCCCTTTCTATAGCATTCTATTTAAGACTGATTATTGCGATGTTCTTCTTCAAAGAATCTACATTCAAATCTTCAGAAAAAGTAACGCTTACGTACAATATTGTAGCTGTATTCGTTATTGCATCTATTATCCTGCTGGGTGTTTTCCCAGACCTGTTCGCAAGACAATTCGGATTATAAGATCCCGATATAAAATATATAAAAGCACAACTTTCCGGTTGTGCTTTTTTTATGGAAAGATATCTGGAACAGTTTTTTTTACAAACATTTAAAAAATGAAACGCTTTTTTAAACACAAATTTCACAAATGAATTCACGGATAACACTAATACGATATGCAAAAAATCTGTGTAATCAGCGTGATCTGTGAGAAATTTTCCATACAGATTTTCCATTAAAAAAAGTTTGATTTGAGGAAAGCAAAGGAACGGATTTCGTCAGCGATTAGGCGCAAATAAAACATCAGCTTAATCAAATCAATCAAACATTGATTCAACTTTGCACCCTCAAAATATCCAGCATTAATAAGAAAATTTGCGTCAAAAAAATCTATACAAGTATCATAAAATCCCCGAAAACCACTACATTTGAATACCATTAATCACCATGAAAAAACTCCTCATCACCGTATTTACAGCTCTGCTCATCGCAGCCGTTGTATTTTTTGTCACTAAAGACCAAAAAGCTACTGAGAATTACAGAATGTTCGTTCTCCCTTTCGCCCTTATATTCTCTGTCCCTTTAATGAAATTTCTCTTTCCGGTAACCCGTGAATTAAAGATCGGAACTTCAGAATTTTATCCTAATCTTTATCACAAAACTGCCGAATTTTTCAAAAAGAAAAGAGGGAACAGATAATGCTTTATCTTTTTTTGAATTTTGTTTGGAAAAAATAAACAAAGTCATTCAGAAAGATCATTTTTACCAATTTGAAGGCGATTAGAAAGTGCCGTTTTTTTTATAACTTTACTTTAAATTTCAGCTCTTGGCCAATCTTTACAAAAAAGACGCTCCATTTCAGGTTCTTATCTCATTCAAAAAATATTTGGATGTGCTGGAACATATACGCTACAACGACCGTTTGGAGTACAGGGCCAATTATGCCGAATCTATTATTGAAAGGACGAAGAAATTTCCTGAGCTGAGAGACGGATTCCTGGATGAAGCTGTTCTCGAAAAACACGAAGACCTCATCAGGCAGATCCTGGCAGACCTCTTCCCTACCGGCCTTACCCACAATGAAATCAAGGCGGCCAGTATTCCGCTTTCCAAGACTACATTCAACTATACCGAAAGATTTAAAGGTATCCTTAAAGATGCCGGAAAGGACTTTGAAATAGAACTGAGGAATATCGGGGACGATGAATTTTATGTATTCTGCTGCTGTCTCATCCTTCAGGCTTATTTCAAAAGAGATATCAAAAGTACGATGCCTCTTTATTATGATATCCCCAACAGGCTGGGAATCATGAAGCATTATAAAATTACGGTCAATTCAGATTTTACAGAAGTTTATCCTGGCGAAGATGCAAAAATCCCGTCGGATGATGTGGTGGACATGCTGCTGGAAAACCTGGACGATTTTAAGCTCTGGAAAAAATATTTCCCTTCAAGATCATGGGTTTTAAAAGGATTTACTATTGTTTCCCTGGTAGACTGTACATCTGAAGTAGCCCTGTCTGACCTTAAATCAAGCATGATCGAGATTGATCCGGAAGATTTGAGCCCGGATGAAAATCTTGTGGAAATTTTCAAATCCTATTTCGAGGTCCCGGAACTTAATTTCGGGCTGATGCTGTTTGACAAAAAAGATCAGAAACTGGGCAGGCTTCCCATTTACGAAAATCTTTTTACCCATCATGTGCTGGATTTCTGGATTAATGCATTTGATGAAGAAACCCGGAAGAATACATTCAGTAATATCAATCATAATTCCAGACCGATTGTAATCTCGAATGTGAACAATCTGGATAGTGACATTAAAGAACTTCCCTCCTTCAGTATTTTGAGGGATAACAATATCAACAGCTTCATGGTCATTCCTATCATGAAAGATGGAGAACTTCTGGCAATCATGGAATTTACTTCACCGCAGGCGAACAGTTTCAATGGATTAAAACTCAAAAAAATGGAGTTTTTTACCGATATGATCCTCTTCTCCCTGAACAGGTTCAATTTTGAGAAAAACTACCAGATAGAAGCCATTATCCAGCGGGAATATACTTCCATCCACGACAGTGTCGTTTGGAAATTCAGGAATGAGGCTGAGAAATATTTCAATGCTTCACTCGGGAAAAAAATGTACACGCTGAAGCAGATTTCCTTTAAAAACCTGACGCCGCTGTTCGGGTTCTCGGATATCCGTTCTTCTTCCGACAAACGGTTTAATCTGATGCTGGAAGACCTCAACCAGCAGCTGGAAAGCCTTCACGATATTTTTATCATGATCAATTCCGATTCGGAAAAGTATCTTCTGGCACTGGACATTTTTGAGAATGAACTGAACAACGAGATCAAAGCGGATACGGAACAGCGCTTCCAGAGATTGCTGAGAGAGGAAATCCATCCTTTCCTGCAGGCAAAACTGGAACTGAAAACCGACCGTGAGATAAAGAATAAAATCAAAGATTATTTTCTGCAGGTTTTTACCCAGACAGATCTTTTTTATGCCAACAGAAAAAGCCTTGATGATTCTATAACATTGGTGAACAGGAAGCTTGCCGATTTATTGGATGAAAGCCAGGTAAAGGCCCAGCAGATTTTCCCGCATTATTATGAAAGATTTAAATCTGACGGTGTGGAGCACAATCTCTATATCGGCCATAATATTGCTCCGGATCTTCATTACACCTCAAAAGAAGTCCACAAATTAAGATACTGGCAGCTGAAAACCATCTGTACCATGGAGCGCGAATTTCAGAGCTTTAAAAGAGATCTTCCGATCCAGCTTGATATCGCGTCCCTGATCTTTGTTTATAATGAAAAAATAGACATCCGTTTCCGCATGGACGAAAAACGCTTCGATGTAGATGGCGCCTATAATTCATACTACGAGATCATAAAAAAACGTCTGGACAAAGCCCATGTAAAAGATTCTTCAGAAAGAATAACCTGTCCGGGAAAGATTACCATCGTATATTTCGGGATGGAAAACCAGAAAGAATATCTGGAATACATCAGTAAACTTCAGAAAAAAGGAATTCTCCAGAATGACGTGGAATTTTTGAAAGTTGAGGATCTTCAGGGAATTACGGGATTGCTGGCATTGAGGATTTCGTTGGTGTAAACCTAGCCGTAACATTTTATTCTTCTGTCAGTTTCATCATTTTAAATCATATCATTTTACTGGTTATTTTAATCAAAATCATACATCCTGAGAAGAAAGTATTATCTATCTTTGAAAGTGAAATATAAACCTGATATTCATTCTCAAACCATTTATCTTTCTATGGATCTTTATTCATTTTTCGCTGAATATTCCCTTCTTTTTCTGATTTCTTTATCTTTAATTGCTTTTGTTTCCGGCTTTATTGATGCTGTGGTTGGCGGCGGCGGACTGATCCAGATTCCGGCACTTCTTATTGCTTTTCCCAATCTGCAGGTGGCTACTATTTTCGGAACCAATAAAATAGCGGCGTTGTCTGGAACTACGGTTGCTGCCAGCCAGTATACAAGGAAAGTACGTTTTAATTATTCTTTGCTGCTTGTGGTTTCCATCTTTGCTTTCATCGCTTCTTTACTGGGCGCTCAGGTGGTCAGCATTATCCGGACGGAAATCTTAAAACCTGTGATCCTGGTGATTCTGATCGTCATGATGATTTACATCTATAAAAAAAAGCAGTTCGGAACTGTTCAGACCAAAAACTTAACACCATTAAGACAAATGATTTTAGGATCTCTTATTGGCTCAGTAGTGGGTTTCTATGACGGAATATTCGGTCCCGGAACCGGAAGTTTTTTCATCCTGGGCTTTGTTTTTTTGCTGGGTTTCGAATTTGTAATGGCTTCAGCATATGCCAAGGTAATCAACTGTCTGACCAATATATCCGCACTTACCGTTTTCATCAGACAGGGACACTATATATTGGGGATTGGATTGATGATGGCTTTCTTTAACGTAGCAGGAAGCTTCATCGGCAGCCGTATGGCATTGAAAAAAGGGAATGGTTTTGTCCGAAAAATATTTCTTGTGGTGGTTTCCCTGATGATCGCCCGTTATGGCTATGATGTTTTTACGGAATATTTCTAAAATTTCATTAAATCAGTTGTCTTCAAAAAGTACATTCCTATCATATCTTCCAGCTTCCCTCCAAAAGACTAATCTATAAAGTAAGAATCCGGCTTTTTAAGCTCTCCCTGAGGTATTCCGGCCTGCTCGAAGATAGAGTATTCAATGGTTCTGCACATGCTGTTCAGTGCCAGATCATTTTCCTCTTCCCCAAACGGTTCTCCGATCTCCTGAATAATAGCGTCCAGTGCAATAAATGTATAACTGATCAAAAGAACGATCAGAGGCATCATCCATCCCAATGAATCCACCAGCCCGAAAGGCAGCCAGAAGCAGTACAGATACACCGTACGATGCAGCAGAACGCTATATGCAAAAGGTAATGGTGTGTTGTAAATTCTCTCACATCCTCCTGAAATATTGGAAAACTGATTAAGCTGATGATCCAAAGCAGTCATAACGATCGTATCAATATTACCCTTCCGCTGCTGCTCATTCAGCCAGTCTGCAATAAAACCAAGAATAATACTGGGAATAAACTTTTTATCCTTCACCTGTTCCAGATGCTCCGGAGACAGCAGCCCCGCTAAATGTTCAGTTCCGGGTTTATCTCTCAGCTGGTTATTCAGGGCCCAGCAGAATGCCGATACCATCTTAATGATTTTTTCTTTTTCTTCTTTGGCCGTTGGCGACGGATCATTCACCAGCGATAAAATCTGTCTGGTAAAAGATCTGGTTTCAATGACGAGTGAGCCCCAAAGCTTCCGGCCTTCCCAAAAACGGTCGTAGCTCGCGGAATTACAGAATCCCATGAAAATAGCCAAGGCAAGCCCAATGAGCGTAAAAATGGTAGGGTTAAGATGGACTTTATAATCGAAAATCTTTCCTTTAAAAAAGTAAATTGACAGAGAAAACACCAGAATAACCGCCAGCTGCACCACTATTTTCTTCAGCACGGAACCTCTCCATATAAACAACATTTTCAGCCAATGGGTACGCTGTCGGACAATCATCTGTATCTATTTTTTAAAATTAAAGCGAAAGAAAAGCATATCCGAAAGAAAGCACGGAAATAATAATTCCGGCCATAAATATCTTATACGTTACCGATAAAAGCTTGTACTTTCTGTCCAGAACTTTTCCTAGGAAATAAAGATCTTTCACCATAGAATCATAAATATAATCCCGGTCCTTGATCAAGTCTTTCATGGCATCATGATAATCATTAAAGATCATCTGGTGAAAATTCCCGAAAAACAGAAGGTTCACCTTTCGGTCTGCAATATCCTGAGCCGTGAAGTGGGTTTTGGTCACATTCGGTTTGGTGGATAAAATCGCAAATATGATGGTCAGAACACTTGAAAGCAGCAATACAAAACTCGGAATGATCAGGTGTGCATTTTTAGGCGTATCCAGCTTTGGAACCAGTACGGAAAGGCATACCGAAATAATAATTGCATTTACAGAAAGCAGAATATTCGCTTTGCTGTCCGCAATATCGCTCAACCGGGTATGATTGTTCAGCGTTACTCTGAATAAAGTATCTACACTCCGGTCAGATTTAGGATCTTTAGGCTCCTTTTTAGTCTCTGAGCTTTCTTTTTTGTCCTTTTTCTTTTCCTCGTCTTTGTCCAATTTTTTTTCTATTTTTCTGATATTTTCGTTTTTCAGAGGCTCCCAGTTTTCCTTTGCATAATCCGTGTAATAATGATGTCTGTTTTTCAGCATATCCAGATTTCCGGCATTCCATTCTTCATTGGAAAAGCATCGTACATTGGTAAGTTCCCATTCTTTTCTCAGCGCATCCGAAATATCATTATAATCGTGGCTGGCAAAATGACTGCAGTCTGCATCCTTTACAATCTTTTCCAGAAGGTTCTGCGGTTCGTAGGTAATTTTTGTAGCAAGGATCAGTTTGGAAACGTCCTCAATATAAGTTTCAGGAAAGTTTTCCTGCTTCAGAAAAGCAGTAAGGATGGCCACGCCTTCTTCTTCATGATTCTGGGCACATTCTATATATCCTGTATCATGGAACCACAGCGCCAGCAACACTTTCTCCTGATCTTCCTTGGAAACAGGCGTATTTCTGATGATCTCCTCGGCCTTATTGACCGTGTAAGTCGTATGAATAAAATTATGATAAAAATATACAGAAGATAACTTATCTTTGAATAAGTTTTCGACATAATCTTTAGCTTTGTGTAAAATGCCCATTCCTGAATTTTTGTTAATGTAAATTTATGAATTTATCCTTTAAAACTCATTTAAAAAATACTTCTATTGCCTTTCGGACCGTATTGTCTGCCGGAGTTCTGTATTCCTGCGCAACATATAACGTAAAAAAGGGAAAAAACTTATTTGAAGTACAAAATTCCGACATAAAATCTGAAAACGATTTCAAAGTTTTTCTGATCGGAGATGCCGGAAATTCAGATGAGCCACAGGCACAGAATACTTTAAATTTACTCAAAAACAAACTGGATTCTGCAGACAGCAATTCTATGCTGATCTTCCTGGGTGATAATATTTATCCCAACGGACTGCCAAAGGAATCAGATAAGGATTACACAGCGGCCAAACAAAAGCTCGAAAACCAGCTTTCGGTTACCAAAAATTTTAAAGGGAAAACACTGGTCATTCCGGGAAATCATGACTGGAATAACGGCCTGGACGGGTTAAAAGCTCAGGAAGACCTTGTGAAAGCCTATTTCAACGATAAAAAAGCTTTTCTGCCTAAAAATTCCTGCGGAATTGATGATATTAATTTATCGAAAGACATCAAGCTTATCGTGATTGATACCGAATGGGCACTCGTCAACTGGGATCAATATCCCGGCGTGAATAAAAACTGTACGATCAAAACCCGCGAAGATTTTTTCACAGAATTCAAAGATCTTGTTACTAAAAACCAGGATAAAAGAATTATTGTTGCGCTCCATCATCCGGTGATCAGCAGCGGAACCCATGCAGGTTTCAACTCTGCGAAGGCACATCTTTACCCGCTGAAAAGCAAAATCCCGGTTCCGGTGGTTGCCAGCGTGGTGAATATCCTGAGAAGTTCTTCCGGAGCAAGTCTGGAAGACATTAATAACCAACACTATGCTGATCTGGCCAACCGTTTAAAAAGTATCGTTCAGGATAAAGAGAATATTATTTTTGTTTCTGGACATGATCATAATCTGCAGTATCATGAAGACCGGAATATCAGGCAGATCGTAAGTGGCGCAGGTTCAAAAATTGATCCTTCCACGATTGTGGAAAAAAGTGACTTTTCATACGGAGGCAGCGGTTTTGCCGTTCTTAACCTCAGAAAAGACCAAAGCACAGACGTTGAATATTTCTCCACGAAAGACAACAGCCTGAAAAAGCTTACCCATATTTCGGTGATCTCAAAGCCGGATGCATTTGTGAACAATTATCCAAAATCTTTTCCGGGGAATGTCACATCAAGTATTTATCCGGTGGAGCTTACGAAAAAAGGACCTGTATACCGCTGGCTTTGGGGTGAGCATTACAGAAGATACTACGGAATCCCTATTGATGCGCCTACAGCAGACCTTGCTACTTTAAACGGTGGGTTTACGCCGTTCAGAGAAGGTGGCGGTAACCAGTCGAACAGTTTAAGGCTGAAAGCGGCAGACGGACAGGAATTTGTGATGCGCGGGGTGAAAAAAAGTGCCGTCCGTTTCCTGAACAATATGGCTTTCAAGAAAAGTACGTTCGGTAATGAGCTGAACAATACCTTCCCTGAAAAATTCCTTCTGGATTTTTATACAACGAATCATCCGTTTACACCATTCTCCGTGGGAAATATGGCTGATAAACTGAATATTTTCCATAGCAATCCCAAATTATATTACATTCCAAAGCAATATGCTTTAGGAGAGTACAATGAAAATTACGGGGATGAAATGTACATGATCGAGGAACGTTTTTCTTCTGATCCTAAAACGCTGGCTTCGCTGGACAACGCAAAAGATATTGTGTCTACAGATGATGTCCTGAAAAATTTTTCCAAAAACTATAAATATTCCGTAGACCGTGAATCTTATATCAGAGCCAGGATCTTTGATATGCTGATCGGCGACTGGGACAGGCATTCCGACCAGTGGAAATGGGCAGAATACGAGGATGGCGACAAGGTTATCTATAAACCTATTCCCAAGGACAGAGATCAGGCCTTCAGTAAATACGACGGGGCTGCTTTCAGAATTATTATGAATGTTCCGGCCATCCGCCACATGAAAACGTTTAAAGAAGACATCAAAAATGTAAAATGGATGAATATGGAGCCGTATCCGCTGGATCTTGTCTTTTTAAAAGGCGCTACTCAGGAAGAATGGATCGCACAGGCTCAGTATATCCAGGAACATCTTACGGATGCTGATATTGACGATGCGTTCACCAATCTTCCGAAAGAAGTGAAAGATGAAACGTTAGCTGATATTCAGAGAAAATTAAAAGTAAGAAAAACAAAACTACAGGATTACGCAGCGAAGTATTATGATGTACTTCAAGAAAAGGTATCTCTGGCAGGTACGGTGAATCCGGATAAATTCGTGATTACAAAGACGGGGAAATCCGTGAATGTAAAGCAATATAAATTAGATAAAAACAAAGAAAACCCTGAGCTTGTTTTTGAGAAAAACTACGAGGATTCGAAAACAAAAGAACTTTGGATCTACGGTCTTGAAGATGATGATATTTATGAGGTTTCGGGAGAAGGAAGACCTAAGATGAGCATCAGGCTCATCGGGGGGTACAACCATGATGTTTACAATATTGCTGACGGAAAAAGTGTAAAGATTTATGATTTTAAATCCCAGAAAAATACCTACAACGGTTCGGCAACAAAAAATATTTCTGATGATTATGATGTGAATACCTACAATTACAAACATCCGAAATATAACTTCTTTGCAGGCTATCCGAATGCTGATTACAATCCAGACGACGGAGTGATCATAGGCGTTCTGGCGAATTACACGGTAAATAATTTCATCCGCGATCCTTATACGCAGAAACACAGCCTGAAAGCTAATTTCTATACGGCTACGGCAGGGTTTAACGTTGCGTACAAAGGTATTTTCAAAAAGGCAATCGGCGGATGGGACTTTAACCTTGATGCGGCTTACACGACTCCTAAGTTTGCAAAAAACTTTTTCGGGCTTTCCAACGAAAGTTACTACGATAAGGAAGAGACGGAAAGAGAATACAACAGAGCAAGGATCTCTAAGTTCAATTTTGCGCCTTCGATCTCTAAAAAAAGCTGGATGAATCTTCAGCATCAGTTCCAGCTGACCTTTGAGAGCAATAAGGTTCAGCGCAAAGGAGACCGCTTCGTAGACCAGTCTCCGGATGTGCGGCCGGAAGTTTTCAACAGCCAGCAGTTTGCGGGAGCCAATTATACATTCAGTTTTAAGAATTTAGATAACAATGCCTTCCCTACTTTAGGACTTGAATTCCTTGTGAATGCCGACTGGAAAACGAATACGTCCAATACGGAAAGGAATTTCTTCACCCTGAACGGAACATTAACCATTGATCATAAGCTTGACAAAAGAGGTGTTTTTGTTTTTGCCAATTCCAGTAATGCAATGTGGATCAGCAACAATAATTTTGAATTCTACCAGGCAGCAAGCATTGGCGGAAACAACGGGATGCGGGCATTCAGAAATGACAGGTTTTCAGGAAAATCTTACTTTACCAATAATTCTGAGATCCGCTGGGATTTCGGAAGGGTGAGAAACAATATTGTTCCTGCTAATATGGGTGTTCTGATCGGTTATGATCTGGGCCGTGTGTGGAATGACAATGAAGATTCTGACAAGTGGCACCAATCCGTGGGAGCAGGCTTCTGGATGAGCGTTGTAGAAATGTTCTCCGCAAGACTGAATTACTTTTACGGCTCGGATGGTGGCAGAATTTCTGCAGGGGTAGGAATGACTTTTTAAGCAAAACCTTTACGAAGATCAGTGGTAAACCGGTATAAAAATATACCGGTGGTTATATGATTTATATCAATTTTTACTATAAAATAAATTTAAAAGGCGACTCATTTCATTTATAAATCACTACAAATAAAGCAAATACGATCTGGAAAGTCAGATCATATATTTTTGAATTTCAAACAAATACACACATAGTTCAATATGTTTGTACATCTGCTAAAAAATCAATGTTTTTAAAACCATCTATATTTGTTTTCAAATTATTTCAACAAAACAAACTATTGGATGAAGAAAACGCTATCATACATGGCATTATTTGTCATGTCTTTAAACGTAAACGCACAAGTGGGTATAGAAACCCCAACACCACAGAACACACTCCATGTGAACGGGAGTCTTCAGGTGGTAAAAGACCTTAACGTAGGTGGCAACGCAAAGACGAAAGGAAACTCCGGAAACCGCGGAGAAGTATTAATGTCAAATGGAAACGGGAATGCACCATCCTGGACCACCATTGAATCCCAGAATTTTTTAAAAGTAGTATTTGTCGGCAATAAAACGGACATCAATCCGAGCTCGGGAAGCTATACCGGTACCGGAAGCAACCCGATCAGCACGCATGACAGCTACGCAAAAAGCTATGTATACAATGTGACGAACAAAGTGGATAATACCTATCTTACGTATAATTCAACGACAGGATTATTCACCGTAGTAAAACCCGGATACTACAATATTGTTCCTTACATCACGTATGACCTCAGCTTAAACGGCAACGGCTATACGGCAGGAACAGCGAAGTCTTCCATTCAGAGGGTTTCTCCGGCTACCTCCACATTGGCTTCCATTTCCACGGGACATGGCGAGCGTACACTGGGCGTGAACCACAACCTGTCCTCCATTACTTATTTCAATAAGGATGAAACGTTCAGGGTACGATGTGTATACACCCAGAATTTCAGATTATCTGCGGGTAATATTCACATTTCTTACCTTACGCCGTAAGATATTTTTAGATTTAACCTTCAGCTATTTTGTCTGAGGGTTAAATTCAAATCTATATACATTTCCACCGGTATCTTTGTCTTTTTCATCAGCAATCAGCAAGGTCTGATCATCAAGAAAAACGACCGCTTCCTTCTGTGAATTGTGGTTTAAGGATATTCTTTCAATTTTGGAAGTATTGAAATTATCCGCCCCGAATCCTGAAAGTACATGAATATTTTTATGGGTAAGCAGAACAATCTTATCATTGGTACTGTTGATGGCAGCAGAAGTGATGGCAGCATCGCTGTATTTTCCTTCAAGCTTTAATTTTCCAATCAGTTTTGCTTCAAAATCCCCTTCTTTATTAGGAACCTGGAAAACCAGGAAAGTTCCATCAAAACCTTTGCTTCTGTTCTTGGTGAAAAGGTAGAAATTTCCGTTCATCTCTACAAAAGCCTCACAATCATACAGCCAGTTTGATTTCTTCGGAGGAAATTCTGTCTGCCCTTCATAATGGAATTTTGTAGTCTGAACAGCTTTGGTCGTTTTTTGAAAACTGTCTTTTAAATCCAGTTTTAAAATCGCCAGATTCTGTCTGATGTTGTCATTATTTCCAAAATCCCCGAGGTAGATATTTCCCTGGGCATCTTTTGTAATATCCTCCCAGTCATTATTTTCAGCATTTTCCACCAGAACATCGGTCACCAGCTTTCCCTGCATATCCAGACCGTATACCACATTTTTATTTCCCTGATCTTCTATAGCCCAGACGGTGTTTTTATCCTGGGACAAAACAATTCCGGAAACTTCTTTCAGCTTTTTGGGTAATGAAAATTCTATTTTCAGATCGTCTGTTTTAGGGGAATCCTGAGCTTTCGGATTACAGCTCCACAACAGAAAAGCGGACAAGGTAAGAATACGCAACATAGCTATTTTTTTAATTTTTTAAACTGAAAATACGAGTACCGTATATTTTTCTCTAAGTTATTAATAATCTGCTGACGGTGCAGAAAAAAACCGGCCGTAAGCCCTATTAAACTTCCGATAATGGTATCCAGAAGTCTTGCATGCATCAGATTTTCTACATTATGATGAACCAGGCTTCCCGTTTCCGTCAGAAGAATGGTTAATGGGGTTATAAAAACCACTGCAAAACCGTAATTTCTTACAATAAGCAATTCTATGATAAACTGCAGCACGGTAATAATGATGATCATTTCTATTTTGGCAGGATCAAACAGCAGGATGAGCCATGCAAAACCTATTCCAATAAAGGTTCCGAGGATCCTGTGCATATTCCGCTGGCGTACGTGTTCAAAATTCCGGCCCTGTATAATTGCTATGGCTGCGATAGAGATCCAATAGGTATTTTCAAATTTCAGCAGATGTCCAACGATTAATGTCAGCATCATAAAGAAGCCGATGATGGTGCTTTCTACAAATTTAGTATATCTTCTTTTACTAAATTTTCTCCTTCTGGGAATAGAAAAAACTTCTCCTTTCTCTATAAAAACAGAGTACAGAAAAGCCAATGAACAGGATAAGATCGCTCCCATTGCAACAAGTCCTACCCGTGTAGGAATCATTTCCAGATCAAACTGATAGGTGCTTGCCATGGAGGCCAGCATAATAAAGAAAAAATTTCCCGGTGGCGGAACTTTGAAATACGAGGTAATAAAATGGGCCAGAAAAGAGACAATTCCCAAAGACAGACCTGCGGCATAAGCATTAAAGCTGAAAAACAGACTGATGGTAAAGGAAAAGACCATCCCGAACGCACAAACCGCCAGATGCACCATGCGCTGCGTGATTGGCGCTGAAGTAAAATATAAAATCGTCAACGCTCCCAAACTCGACAGACTTCCGTAATTGGGTTTTCCGAGGAAATAGCCGATAAACAGGCAGCTGCCAATACAAAGTGCTGCCAGAAAGGGAAAATGCCACTTCCTTTCTGTCTTTTTAAATTCCAGCAGATACTGAAACCTGTGGTGTACGGGACGCTCTGCCTTCATTTATGACATGAGTTTTGCCTTCTCCCACAATACATCCATCTCCTCCAAAGACAAATCCGCCAGCTTTACATCTGATTCTTCCGCCAGCCTTTCCATTTTCTGGAACCTGGAAATAAATTTCAGATTGGTTCTTTCCAACGCAGAATCCGGATTCAGTCCTGAGATCCTTGCATAATTGATCAGGGAGAAAAATACATCTCCAAGTTCAAGTTCTTTTTTATCTAAGTCCGTCTCTTCATGAAATTCCCGGATTTCTTCATCCACTTTTTTCCATGCATCTTCCGCATCATGGAATTCAAATCCGATGCCTTTTACTTTATCCTGAATTCTGTAAGCTTTTACAAGGCTTGGAAGGCTTTTCGGGACACCGCCCAAAATAGACTTATTGCCTTCTTTCAGTTTCAGTTTTTCCCAGTTCTGCTTCACTTCTTCTTCATCTTTCACTTCTATGCCTCCGTAAATATGAGGATGACGGAAGATCAGTTTTTCATTTAAAGAATTAATGACATCCGCTATATCGAAGCTTTCCTTTTCGGAGCCTATTTTAGCATAAAAAACCAGGTGAAGCAGTACATCACCCAACTCTTTTTTGATTTCCTGTAAATCTTCCTGCAGGATGGCATCTGAAAGTTCATAAGTTTCTTCAAGGGTCAAATGACGCAGGGACTGCAGTGTCTGTTTCTGGTCCCACGGACATTTTTCACGGAGATCATCCATAATGTCTAGTAATCTTCCGAAAGCTTCCAGTTTTTCCTGTTTGGTATTCATAATTGGGAATTCAAAGTAGTGCAAATTTAGGGTAAATCTTTAATTAAGCTCTTTTGTCTTCAAAGAAAAGTTCAAGACCTGGAAATTCTGCTAAAAATAAAATGAAGCTTGCTTAGTACTCGAGGAATCCATGTCAAGGTTTAAAACCTTGACATGGATAGCATCTGATATTGGGTTTTGGTTTTTATTCGCAAGGACGCAAAACTTTTTTATCATTAAGCTGTTTAAAGACGCAAGAAAATCAAAGATTTTCAGCTATTCTTTAGGTGTGTGAATGAGTAGGTAAGTCATTGCAAACTTTTAGGAAGCAATCTGATTTTTTAACAAGATTTCTTTTGAGATTGCTTCGTCACTTCGTTCCTCGCAATGACAGATATAGCAACAAAAAAACCTCATCATTTCTGACAAGGTTTTATATTTTAAATTCAGGAAGAATTATCCTTTCTTAGTATGTGTACTTTTTGGAGCTGCTTTTGCTGCAGAAGTAGCTTTTACTTTTGGAGCGGCAGGCTTTTCTGCTTTTGGAGCTGCTTTTTTAGGAGCTTCTTTTTCAAGGCTTACTTCTTCCTGTGCACCATCCAAAGTTTCAGGTTCTGCTTTTACGAAGCTTTCAGGCGTAACATATCCTGCTTTCTGAAGGATGTTATACCACTGAGCCAGTTTCTTGATATCTGAAGCGTATACTCTTTCTGTATCATAGTTTGGAAGAGAAGTCGTCATAAAATCTTTCAACACATCATCTGAAGATTTGTGAGAAATAGCTTCTTTATACTCATTATTCTTAGCAATATTTTCAAAAACTTCGAACAAAGGAACTTCTTTATCAAACGTAAACATAGCGATATTATCCAGTAAACTCACCTGACTGGAGTTTCCGATGCTTACTTTTTTCTTTGTAGTAACATCTTCAATGATAAAACCGTTTCTTAATTGAGAAACTAATTTGAAAAGTCCTGGCTTTCCGGAAATTGAAATTATTTTTTCTAACAGCATAATTTTATTTTTTGTAAATTCTGCAATCGGCACGGAGCCTTTTGCGGTGTATTATTTTATTTTTTTAATCCTTTATTCAATTATTTTGGAAATCTCATTTTGTAGCCGATGCTTACATCGCCATGAGAAATCTTTGTCAGTTTACCTTTAACAAGCTTTTTCTTCAAAGCGCTTAAATGGTCGGTAAACAGTACGCCTTCAATATGATCATATTCATGCTGAATTACGCGGGCTCTAATATCGGAAAAAGTTTCTGTATGTTTCACAAAATTTTCGTCATAATATTCAATAAGAATCGTTCCTTTTCTTTTCACATCTTCTCGTACATCCGGAATAGAAAGACATCCTTCATTGAATTTCCACTCTTCACCGGATTCTTCAAGAATCTTTGCATTAATGAAAACTTTCTTAAACTCAGCCAGTTCATCTTTGATATCCTCATAATCTTCGTCCTCCGCAAGAGGAGTCACATCAATCACGAACAGACGCAGATCCAGCCCGATCTGAGGTGCAGCCAGTCCTATACCGTTTGCACTGTACATCGTTTCGAACATATTATCTATAAGTTCCTGTAAACCGGGATAATCTTTTTCTATCTCTTTTCCCACTTTCCTTAAAACGGGATCTCCAAAAGCTCTTATCGGTAAAATCATCGTATTCTTTGTTCTAAAAAATTCTGCAAAATAATCGTTGCACTTACTTTATCTATTAACCCCTTTTCCTGTCTTTTTTTCTTACTTTTTCCGCTTTGGGAAATAAAAAAAGAAGCCATTTTAGAGGTAAATCTTTCATCTAAACGGTGGACCGTAATCCCTGAAAATTCTTTCTGAAATTCTTCAATGAATTTTAAAATATCCGTCTCCACTTCAGAAATATTTCCTTTCAAATCTGTAGGAAGTCCTACTACCACATCATCCACTTTATTTTCGGTGAAATATTTCTTCAGAAATTCCATCAAAAACCGTGTTTCCACAGTGTCCAGGCCGCTGGCAATAATCTGCATATCATCCGTTGCAGCGATACCACAACGTGCCTTTCCATAGTCTATTGCAAGGATCTGTCCCATAAGTGTGCAAATTTAGTAAAATTTAATGATTTTATTCATAACGCAGTTTTTTTATGGAAATGATGTTTTATTCCATTATTTTTTTTATAATTTTAATCTTCCAAAAAACGAAAATATGAAGAAACTCATCCTCGTAAGACATGCGAAGAGTGACTGGCCGGAAGAAACGGACGACTTCGACAGACCTTTGGCAGACAAGGGACTGAAGGATGCTATGAACATGTCCAGATTTATGAAAAGCAATAATATTTCTATTGATCAGTTTGTTTCCAGCCCGGCAGTACGTGCCCTGAATACCTGTAAGATTTTTAACCAGGCTTATCAGCTTAATGTTTCCACGGAAGATAAACTGTATAATCCTTCAGAAAGGAATTTTGAATCTGTAATCTACGATCTGGATGACAGTGTGGGATCTGTAGCTCTTTTCTCACATAATAACGGAATTTCCAATTTTGCGAATTCTATTTCTGAAGATATTTTTCATTTCCCGACCTGCGGAGTAGCCGGCTTCGAAATCGACTGTAATTCATGGTCTGAGTTCGACGGTGCCAAGAAAAAGCTTCTGTTCTTTTATGAACCCGGGAAAATATAATGTTATCTTTTTTCTACTCGCCACCACCCTACTCCTTTTTTCGTGCCGTAAAAAGGAGAAATCTTATATTGAAACCATTGCTATCAACGATGTTCAGCTTCCAAAAGCTAAACCCGGTGGCTGGAGATATTCCCACGACGAAAAATTTCAGACTTTTGAAGATTTTCAGAAGTTAAAAAAAGTAAAACCCAAACCGGGAAAAAATATTATTTATCTCCAGCCTATAGGAGAATTCAATGAACTTCAAAGAAAGGAAATAGAACTGAACCGGGAATATCTGAGCCGTTTTTTCCAGCTGGAAACCAAAATTCTTCCGGATTTGCCCAATACCATTTTTCCAAAAAATGTAAGAAGAATTTTCAAAGACGGGCAGGAACAGATTCTGGCAGGGTATGTTCTGGACAGTGTTCTGATGAAACGAAAGCCTAAGGATGCCGTAGTGTTAATGGGAATTACAGAAAAAGATCTTTTTCCAAAACCTGAATGGAATTATGTTTTCGGGCAGGCGTCTTATGAAGATGGCGTGGGCGTAACTTCCATCTACAGATTTTCTGACGGATATCTATCTGATTCGAATTTTAATCAAAGTCTTGAAAGGCTGATAAAAGTAAGTTCTCATGAAATTGGCCATATGTTCGGAATCAGCCACTGTTTAAATGCGAATTGTGTGATGAATGGCAGCAATTCACTTCCGGAGACCGATTTTCACTTTGCGCGGGCCTGTTCACTCTGCCAGCGAAAATTAAATTCTAGTTTACCGTATGATCCTCAGAAACGCCTTCAGGATCTGAAACAATTCTTTGGAAAGCAGCATTTAAACGTTGAGCTTTCACGTACCGAGCAGGATCTTAATCTGTTAAAATAATCTTTTCCAAAAATATCTTAAACAGGTTTGGGCTAATGCCGAATCTGAATTTTTATTGGTAAGAACGGGCTAAAGCCCGTTCCTATTGAATATGGTAGTGTATTCAACTACGAGTCATTCAGAATTTGAAGATTTTAGGTCCGTGATAAATATCCGGATTCATTTATACTTCTGCATTTTATGATAGAAAACTCCATTTCCTGGCTGCATGACTTTTGTCACAACCTCGTAAATTTTATTTTTAATAAAGTATTTTTGTTTAAAATTTAATTATTCTAAATAAAAATAAAATGAAAAGACAGCTTTATTTATTCCTCTTTGTTCTTCTTTTAGCGGGAACTCAATTAAACGCACAGGCCACTGCGAATGTATATATTGAGAATCTGAACACACCCAATCCAATGGTTATTGATGGCAACACGATGTATATTGGCCTTTACTATGAAGATAAGGTGATCAAAGTGAATATAGATGACCCGACATCTCCTCCGGTTGATGTAATAACCGGTGTTAACAGACCGTATGGACTAGCCTTAAAAGACAATGTTCTGTATATTTCAGAGTTTGGAGGAAACCGCCTTTCTAAAGTTGATCTTAGTTCAGCCAATCCAAACCGGGAAATTGTATTATCAGGGATAAGCAGCCCTCTAGGACTTGAATTCGTAGGAAATGATCTGTATATGGCTCTTGAAGGAGATAATAAGATCGCTAAAATAGATGTAACTCAAACTACTCCTCAACTGGTTGATGTAACTTCTGCAGAGTCTCCATTTGAACTTGAAATCATCAACAATGTTATTTATTTTACGGAAAGATTTGAGGGCAGGGTTTCAAAATTTGATATGAACAGTTCGAACGCACCGGAGATCATAGCACAGGGATTAAGCTATCCGTCAGGGCTTACTTCGTATGGGAAAGAATTATTCATCTGTGAAGCCGGAGCAGCTAAAGTTTCCAAACTTGATTATACAGCAGCCAATCCCGTTGTATCGGGCGGTCTTGTTTCCAGCGGATTTGAATATCCTTCCGGACTGACAGTAAGTGGTAACACAATGTACGTTACAGATTTTTTTGCAGGTTCTTTATTAAAAGCGGATTTAGCAGCTCTTTCAGTTTCAGATTATAAAAACCAAAAGAACACTACCGCTATTTATCCAAATCCGGCAAAAGATGTATTGAATGTTCGCAATGCCCCTTCAAAAGATTATAAAATCTTCGGAATGATTGGAAATCTTGTACTTTCCGGAACATTGGAACGGGATTCTATTAATGTAAGCCGTCTGGAAAAGGGAGCTTATATTATTCAGATCGGGGATGTTATTAAGAAGTTTATTAAGGAATAGAAGATTAAGGCTAAGGTTGAGGCTAAGGCTAAGGCTGATTAAGATTAAAAATATTGATTAAAAAAGAAGGGTTTCAGCAGGTGTTGGAATCCTTCTTTTAGGTTTTGGCTGAAGCCTTTTGAAATTGGTTAAAAAAAAGAACGGGCTAAAGCTCGTTCCTATTGAATATTGTGACATTCTTTATTAATTATTAAAAGAACATATCTTTTGTCTGTTATTCATAAATCTGCTTTCTCAGCATCTTTAGCCATTTACTTTCTCTTCAGATCCAGATCTTCAAAATCAAAGCTGAAATCAGTAATGTCTGAAATTGGTTTTAATTTCGCGGATTCTGCTTTTCCGTTTTCATCATAATTAAAAATAATGTAGGCATCAGCATCGTAGCTTCTGTCGTCCCATTTGATAATAAATGAATTATTGGAATAAGGGAGAAGTTCACCTTTCAGTCTTGGAGAGTTTTTGCAAAGGATTCTGTATGTGCTGCCCTGCTGAGAAATTTCAACATCTCCAAACCATTGGTCATTGTATTTTCCAACAAACTGCTCTGCTTTAGGCTGAAGGATTTTTTCTTTCTTAAAAGCTTCGGATTTTTTGTAAGCTTCTTTTTTCTGGTTCTCGAAATCAACATTTACTTTTGACATTCTTTCCCCATACGTTTTCAGCCAGTTTCTGTCTTCCACACCCAGATAGGAATCTTTTACAGTATTCGTGATGGTATTGAAAGCCGCTCCCGACTGCTGGTTCGTCAAAACTACAATTCCTAATTTCAGATCCGGGATCAGTGTAAACTGAGTAACCGTTCCAATCAATCCTCCGGTATGCTGAATCTGCTTATGTCCTTTAACATCGCTCAGAAACCATCCTAAACCATAGCCATAAAAACTGGTATCATAAGGATTTTTCGCAGCTACCCTGTCAGGGATCTGTAAACTCCACAATTGCTGTACATTTTTATCTGAAACCAGCTTTTTCCCATCTTTCGTTGTGAAATTATTTAAAAGGCAGTCCGCCCAGATCGTCATATCCTTAATATTACTCATAATTCCGCCTGCTGCATTCCCTGTTTCATTCCAGTCGTGAGGAACGGCGATCGCTTTTCCGTCTACAGGAGCGTGCGCATCGATCTTGTTGGCTACTGCTTTTGCCCTGTTGTAGCTTCCAAAACTGGAAGTCATACCCACCGGCTTCATAATTCGCTGCTCAATAAATTCTGCCCAGCTCAATCCGGAAACCCTGTGGATCACTTCTCCGGCCACGATGAACATGATATTGTTATAATCCAGTTTGATTCTGAAAGGATTTTCCGGCTTCAGATATCTCACATTGTGGACAATATCATTAACCGTAAGATTCCCGCCTTCAGGAAAAAACATAAGATCTCCCTGTCCAAGGCCTAATCCAGCTCTGTGAGTCACAAGATCTTTAATCGTTACATTTTGGGAAACGTACGGATCATACATCTGAAATTCAGGGATATATTTTGAAACTTTATCGTCCCAGTTCAGTTTTCCTTCATCGGCTAAAATGGCCAGGGCAGTACAGGTAAAACCTTTGGAATTGGATGCTATTCCTACGAGCGTGTTATCATCCATCGGCTGTTTGGTGGCCAGTGAACGCTGTCCGAAACCTTTGGAATACAATACTTTTCCGTCTTTTATGATCCCTACTGACATTCCGGGAACATCAAAGGTTTTCAAAGTATTCTGGATCAGCTCATCCAATTTCTTTTCTTCAACCTGGGCATTGAAAAGTCCCACTGCTACAAGAAAAACTAAAAGAGAAAATTTCTGCTTCATTTATTTTTAATTTTCTCAAATTTAGTAAATATTAGGTCATGACGAATTCTCCCGCAAAAACTTTGTCTATTTAACCTGAGTTCGGGATAAGACATTTTCGTTTTTATAAGAGGGTAAGGAAGTTAGAAGCCGGAAGAGGGAAGTTATTGAAGTCCAAAGGCAGCAATGCACCGCGGTTTTATTAATTTTTTGAATCCGCTTCAACAAATTTAAAGGCAGTAATTTAATATTATTGTCCAATAATAACTTCCAGCCTCTAGCTTCCCGCTTCCAGTCGTTTAATCTTAACTTCTTATCCCGAACTCAGGTTATTTAAATAAACTGATTCCTAATAGAACATAAAATCTTCCTAACTTTGCACAAATTTCAGATCTTAATGACAAAAATCCTTCTTCTTTCCGATTCTCATTCTTATATAGATGACCGCATTTTAGAATATGCCCGTCAGGCCGATGAAATCTGGCATTGCGGTGACTTCGGAAGCATGGAAGTAATTGAAGAACTGGAAAAAATAAAGCCTTTAAAAGGGGTTTACGGAAATATAGACAACGCCAAAATCCGGGCTGAGTTTCCGGAAGTGAACCGTTTTTTCTGTGAGGATCTTGAGGTTCTGATGATTCATATCGGCGGATATCCGGGAAAATACACACCGCTTACGAATAAGGAGATTTCTGAAAAAGCTCCCAAGCTCTTTATTTCAGGGCATTCCCATATTTTGAAAGCCATGTTTGACAAAAAAAATAATCTTCTGCATCTGAATCCCGGAGCCTGTGGAAAACAGGGGTGGCATAAAACGAGAACGATGATGCGTTTCGTAGTGGAAGGTGAAGAAATCAAGGATCTGGAAATCATTGAACTGGGACCGAAAAATTAATTTTAAATTATAAAGAAGAGCATAATACATGAAAATCGGGGACAAAGTTTCTGTAGTAGATGAAGATTTAAGCGGAATGATCACTTCTGTGAATGGTAATATTGTTGTTTTTAAGGACGAATACGGTTTTACGTATCAGTATCCTAAAGAAAAACTGGTTCCTAAAAATGCTGATCTTTATGAAAATATCCGGGTGGTAAAAAAGGCAGAACCCCAAAAAGTTATTTCAAAAAAGCATCAGAAAAACCATATGGTGCTGGATCTTCACTTTGAGAATCTGGTGAAAAATCCCAGTGATTATGATAGTTTTGAAAGACTTTTCATTCAAAAAGCAAAATTAACGGAGGTTCTCGATTTTTGCAGAAAACACTATCTAAAGAGACTGGAAATTGTTCACGGAATTGGTGACGGAACGCTGCAGAGAATGGTTATGGATGTTTTGGAAAGCCAGAGAGATCTTGATTTTTATAATAAGGAAATACTTCACCATCAATCCGGTGCCGTTATGATAGAATTTCACTAAATTTGCATCAATTGAAATATGAACGTACTTAATTTACTTTTTACCAAAGACGGATTAATCTATCAGATTGTGAAGAATAAAAACATTCTGGAGGAAAAGTCTTATTTCGTTACCGAAGAAACACCGGAGAACCTGATTGAGGACAAACTTGATGAAGTTCTTCTGAAGCAGAGGTTTGAAGAGATCCACGTGATTTCTGCACTGAACCATTTTACCCTGATGCCGGAAGGTTTTTCAGAGCACGATGCAGGCTTTGAACTGATTGCATTCAATGCTCCTGCGGACAAGGAAAAGGAAGAACTGATGCTTTCTGTGAATAAAAAATTCGGGGTGCAGTTTTATTATACGTTTCCTAAAAACTTTTATAAGAAAATAAAGGAACTGGCAGTTCCGGTTCATTTTAATTTCTCAGGTGAGAAGTTCTTAAATTCAATCAACAATAAGAATACGAAGGAAATTCACATCAATCTGTATCATAACCAATGTGAATTTTTTGCCATCGATAACAAGAAGGTCATTCTATACAATAATCTGGATGTGAATTCTGAAGTAGATTTTCTTTATTTCGTGATGTTTACGCTGAGTAAAATAGGTTTTGGAATCAATGAAACGAATTTTTACGCATATGGTGAAACCACAGAAAACGAGACTTTCATTTCGGAACTTCAGAAATTCGTCAAGAATATGAGAATTGTTTTTGACAATGTTCCTAATAAAAATTTTATACTTAATTAAAAGGGACTAGGAATCAGGAATGAGGGCTTAGCCTTAGTGCGTTTCCCTACTCCCTAAAACCTATTACCTAAATCCTAATCAATATGTTCAGAATAATTTCAGGCAAATGGAAAGCCAAAAAAATAGCCGCTCCAAAGAATTTTGATGTAAGGCCTACCACGGATTATGCGAAGGAAGCGCTGTTCAGTATCCTGGAAAACAAATACGATATGCAGTCTGTTTCTGTGCTTGATCTTTTTGCAGGCATCGGTTCTATCACATTTGAATTTGCTTCCAGAGGATGCCGGGATGTGACTTCTGTTGAACTGAATCCAAAGCATACAGGCTTTATCAACTCTACGGCTTCAGAACTTGATATGTCTCTGCAGATCAATGTTCAGAGAGGTGATGTTTTTGACTGGCTTAAAAAATTCAGAAACAAGAAAAGCTTTGAAATTGTATTTTCCGATGCTCCTTTTGAAATGGAAGAGAAGAAATACTACGAGCTTCTGTCCTTGGTTTTAAACAATAAATTCGTTAAATCCAACGGCGTTTTAATCGTGGAACATCAGAGCAGAATGAAGCTTGAACACCCGAATTTAACAGAAACCCGAAAATACGGAAATGTAAGTTTCAGTTTTTTCGAACCGAATAAAGAAGATAATCAGGAAATTTAATTCCTGATTATTTTTTTTATGGAAAGATCCGGCGCCGACCTACCCCACTGTGTTATCGCTTCTATCACCGGTAAAAGTGTTTTCCCGAAATCCGTCAGTGTGTAATCCACCATCAGAGGCGGTTTTTCCGTGTATACTTTCCTGTTGATAATATGATCTTCTTCAAGCTGTTTCAGCTGCAGGCTTAACGTTCTTTCTGTGATGGTAGGAATCAGCTTCCTGAGCTCATTGTATCTTTTCGGGCCATCCGTCAGATGAAATAAAATGACGGCCTTCCATTTCCCTCCTATAAATTTCATCGTTACGCTGGTACAGCAGGGATATTCTTTGTTATCTATTGTATACATTTTATACTATCATTTTTAACCGTTATTGCAAAGGTAATAAACTTACATTAATTTTGCTACTATAAAAATGATAGTATAAAAATATGAACTTTCTAGAACAAATGAAAAGAAGGTATACGGTAAAAAAGTATAACCCTCAAGGAAAAATCAGTGCAGAACAGATTGCAGAATTAAAAGAGATCCTTAATTTAAGTCCCTCTTCGATCAACAGCCAGCCATGGAATTTTATTTTCGTGAGCAAGCCTGAACTGAAGGAACAGCTGGCGGAAGCTTCTTACTTTAACAAAGAAAAAGTATTGGACAGCAGCCATGTTATCGTATTTCAGGTGCTGAAAAACCCGGAAGATTTTGAAAAACAAATTGAGGAAAACCTTCCTGAAGGATCAGTCAATTACTACAGAACCATGGTAAAACCCAATGATGAAGCCGCGATCCGTTCATGGATGGGACATCAGGTTTATCTTTCGCTGGGTGTTCTGCTTTCTGCGTGTGCCGCAATGGGAATCGATTCTACTCCAATGGAAGGAATTGAAACGGAAAAATATGACGGAATCCTGAAAAACGATTCCTATGAAACTCTTTTCGCGGTTGCTATCGGAGAAAGAGCTGAAAATGACAACAACCATCCGACAAATACTCCGAAAAGAAGACTTAAAAGTGAAATGGTAATCGTAGAACCCTAAAAACGAATGATTTCTGCTAAAAATAAAAGCTGTTTCGGGTGAAACAGCTTTTTTGTATTATAATACTTTCAGTTCTAAATCTATCGTCTTTCCGAAGAATTTCTTAGAGATCTTCTCAAAGTTTTTCGTAAGATCCGAAAGATAGAAATGATAGCTTGGTTTTGGATTGTTTTCATTCAGCAGATGATACTTATCCAGGATGATCTTCAGATGGTTGGCTACAATATTCGGGGAATCAATTACCCGGACCCTGTTTCCGTAATACTGTTTGATTTCATCGATCAGCAGGGGATAATGGGTACATCCGAGGATCAGGGTTTCAATATTTTTAAGCTTATTGTTGCTTAAATAATTATAGATGATCGCATGGGTGATCGGGTGATTTTTGAATCCTTCTTCAATGGCGGGAACCAATAAAGGTGTGGCAAGCTCATCCACTTTAATCCATTTATTCTGCTTCCTGATGCTTTTTTTGTACAGCCCGGAATTGACCGTTGCTTTTGTTGCAATAACTCCTACATTGTTATGAATCTCATACGCCACTTTTTCAGCCACGGGATTAATTACATCAATGACAGGAACTTTCCCGTTTACAGACTGCATCACCTCATTCAAAGCATTTGCTGTAGCCGTATTGCAGGCAATCACAATAGCTTTGCAGTTCTGCTGAAGCAGGAAATTGGTGATCTTGGTAGAATATTCGATGATCGCATCCTTCGATTTTTCACCGTAAGGAAGGTGCTTGGTATCACCAAAATAAATCAGGTCTTCATGAGGAAGAAGTCTTTTGATCTCTTTGGCTACGGTAAGTCCTCCCACCCCGCTGTCGAAAATACCGATAGGCTGGCTTTGTGAAAGATGTGAATAATCTTGCTTTTTAGTTTTCAAGTGAGCTGAAATTTTATACAAAAATACGAAGATTTTTAGATTTCTGGAGTCCTGATTTTACACTTTATTTCTATCATGCTTCGACTCCGCTCAGCATGACACGTGACAATGATTCCGTACATTATGACAACTGGTATTAGCAAAGTCATGCTGAGCGGAGTCGAAGCATGATCATTGATTTACACAATAAACAGATCTGAAGCAATTCCATCCGCCATAAACCAATGCTTTTCCGGGATTTTCAAATGGTTATCTTCAGTTACTAAAATTCCTTCTTCAATTTTGGATTTTATTTCCTGATGAAAATGTTCCAGAATTTTGCCGGAGAATTTCTGGTTCAGGCTATTGAGATCTACTCCCCAGATTGTCCTGAGGCCAATCATAATCATTTCATTGAACTGGTCTTGCTGAGACAGGATTTCTTCTTCTTTGGCAAGAATTCCGCTGTGAAGTTTTTTAATATACTGCTGATTGTTGGCCACATTCCAGCTTCTGACATCAAAACCATTGTAAGAATGGGCAGAAGGACCTATTCCCAGATACTCTTTGTATTTCCAATAGGCCGAATTATGTCTTGAATAGAAGCCTGGTTTAGCAAAATTGGAGACTTCGTAATGCTCAAATCCGTTGTCTTTCAGGAAATCCGACAGGTAATAAAATTCTTTATTCTGCTCTTCTTCTTTCGGACTGGCTATTTTCCCTTTCGAGATCCAGTTTTCCAAAGCTGTTTTCGGCTCAACAGTCAATGCGTACGATGAAATATGAGGAACTTCCAAAGCGATCGTCTTGTTTAAATTCTCTTTCCAGATCTCCAGATTCGAGGTTGGCGAACCGTAAATCAGGTCTATGCTTAAGTTTTCAAATCCAAAATCCTGAGCTCTTTTAATGGAACTTTCTGCTTCGGAAGCATTATGGGCACGGTTCATCATTTTCAGATCTTCTTCAAAAAAACTCTGGGTTCCGATAGAAAGCCTGTTAACCGGAGAATCAGCAAGCTGTTTTAGAAAATTTTTATCCAGATCATCGGGATTAGCTTCTAAAGTGACCTCAATATCGTGATCAAAACTGAAATACTTCAGCACTTCATCAATTATAGAACGGATTTCATCGGCAGAAAGAATAGACGGGGTTCCGCCTCCAAAATACAGGGACTTTAAATTTTTGTTCTGCAGTTCGTCTTTTCGCAGCCTTATTTCGGTCTTCATGGCACTGATCATTTCATCTTTAAAATTCAAAGATGTGGAAAAGTGAAAATTGCAGTAGCTGCATTTCTGTTTGCAGAATGGAATGTGAATATATATCATAAAAAAAGCCCTGAAAATTTCAGAGCTCAAATTTATTTAAATTATATCAGATTAATATCTATATCCTCTATGATTAATAAAGTTATCGAAATTATACCCTAAGCTGATCATGAAGCTGTTTCCACCATACGTCTGGATATCAGACATTCCGATGTTGTATGTAGCTCCGATCATGAATTTATTAAATCTTACTTTAACAACCGGTGCTACCTGTAGCTGCTGGCTGTCGAATCTGTTCTGTACCGTTCTGTAGCTTACCCCGGCAGAGAATGAGTTGATATCATTAAAGAAAGTCGCCATTAAGTTATAGTCGATCATTCTTGTTGAATTCGTATTCAGGTTAATTAACGCGGATGGCGTT
The DNA here is from genome assembly GCF_016745235.1 of Chryseobacterium endalhagicum. Classification (GTDB taxonomy): domain Bacteria; phylum Bacteroidota; class Bacteroidia; order Flavobacteriales; family Weeksellaceae; genus Chryseobacterium; species Chryseobacterium endalhagicum. Next base: position 99,515 of record NZ_JAELVM010000004.1, read on the forward strand.
ACAAAGATATTGTCAGCAAAATGCCAGTCATATCCTAAGTTTAAGAAGAATTTAATTGGTGAAGGCTCAATTCCGTTTACGATAGCCTTATCATTGCTTAGTGCGATATCGTTTACCGATACTCCTGCAAAAATATTTCTATAGGTAGCTGCCGCACCGAAGTTGGCATAAGCCATAAAAATATTCCCTTCTTTACCGATCAATAGTGGATCGTAACCATCTTCAACATTCACTGAAGTATAGTCGAAGTTCATATTATAAAATGAAACACTGGTACCAAAAGAGAATTGGTCTTTTCTTTCTCCTTCACTACTTAGTGGAATAAAGTATGACGCTCCTGCCGTGATTCCTCCTGCAGAAATAGGCCCGTTACTATCTCTGAAAATAGAAAGCCCTGCTCCTACTCTGTCGAAGATGTTCCCGTTGATTCCTATAGACTGCGTATTTGGAGAATCGCTAAACTTGTCAAATTGCTTGTGGTAATTAGCATTAAGCTGCACGTAATCGGTCTTTCCGTACTGAGCTGGGTTGAACAGGAATTCACCATCCAAAAGATATTGCTGATAGTATGGTAGTGATTCTTGTGCTTTGTATGCATTTGACAAAAGAGCTAAACATACGATAGCATATAGTTTTCTCATAACAAATCTTGATTTCAATTCAACAAATATAAAAAAATTCTCAATATATTTTTAGTTTTCTAAATAATTTCTCCATTTTTTTACAGCATCCGCCATATCTTTCGGCATTGGGCTCTCAAAATACAATTCCTTTTTCGTAGTGGGGTGTATAAACCCTAAAGTATGAGCATGGAGTGCATGTCTTGGAAGAATTTCAAAAACATTTTTTATAAACTGCTTATACTTAGGAAGATTCACTCCTCTAAGCGGCGTATGGCCTTCATATCTTTCGTCATTAAATAAAGTATGCCCGATATGTTTGAAATGCGCACGGATCTGGTGTGTTCTTCCCGTTTCAAGTTTACATTCCACCCAGGTCATATATTTGAAGCGTTCCAGCACTTTATAATGGGTTACGGCATGCTTTCCGTGGCTTCCGTCTTCATAAACGGACATCTGCATCCTGTTTTTAGGATGTCTTCCGATATGTCCTCTGATGCTTCCCTCGTCTTCCTGAGGATTTCCCCAGACAAAAGCCCAATATAATCTTTTGGTGGTTCTGTTAAAAAACTGTTTCGCTAAAAAGCTCAGTGCATATTCATTTTTTGCGATCACCAGCAGTCCGGAAGTGTCTTTATCAATTCTGTGAACAAGTCCTACCCTGTCCAGATCAGATTTTTCGCCGTTCTTTTCAAAATGGAAAGCCAGTGCATTCACCAGCGTTTTATCCCAGTTTCCGTGTCCCGGATGCACCACCATTCCCGGTTCTTTATCCACAACCACAAGATCATCATCTTCATAAATAATATTCACCGGAATATCCTGAGGAATGATCACGTTCTGTCTCGGCGGATGCGCAAGAAGCACCGAAATCTGGTCGCCGGGTTTTACACGGTAATTCTGCTTTACCGGAGTTCCGTTTACCACTACATTTCCCGCTCTGCACGTCTGCGAAATTTTATTCCTTGAAGAATTCTGTCTGTATATCTGTAAGAACTTGTCAATTCTTAACGGCTCCTGGTTTTTATCGACGGTGATATTAAGATGTTCGTACAATCCTTTATTTTCATCATCAATATCGATATTCCCGAGACTATCGGACTCTAATAATTCTTCATCTAAAAAATCCTCGTTATCTTCTGCCATTGTTTTATTTTTTTACACAAAAGGCCCCAACATTTTGCAGTTGAAGCCTATATTTTATATAATAAACCGTTATTATTCTACTACTACTTTTTTAGCCTTTGGCTTTTGAGCCGGCTGCTGTGCCGTATTTCCGGCAGCAGGTTTACTGCCCGTTCCCGAACCCTGGCTGCCTGTTGCAGCGGATTTCGGTTTTTCAGCAGTGGTTCCTGCAGGTTTTGCTCCTGTAGCGGCACTGGTTTTAGGCTGCTCCGTTTTCACCGGTTCAGATTTCGGAACTTCTTTTTTAGGTACAGGTACTGCTGGCGGCGGATCAAAGCTTGGCTCCTGATGAACCGGAACTTCGTCATAATGTACCGGAGGCAGTGAAGTATCTACTTTCATACGGTAAATAGAGTTCAGCTGTTCTACCTTAGCTCTGAGCTCGGCAGGCGTTCTCTTACTCGCCCAAAGGTCGATCTGCATTCCCTGGTCTCTTACGTCTCCGGAAGCCGGATCCTGATAATAAATAATATCAGATTCGTCTTTACTGCCGTCCTCGTGTTCTACCAGTCCTACTTCGAACATACTTTTTGCAATAACTGCTCTCGCTTCTTTTACAGAAAGTCCTACCACACTAGGAATAGAGATATTCCTCATAGGTCCTGAACCTACCACCACATCGATCACGGAGAATCTAGGAAGGCGTGATCCCGGGTTCACCGCATTCCCTTTATATAATATTCTCAGAAGAGCATCTTTCTGGATACTCGGTTCATAAATGGTGTCATTGATCTTCAGCCCCACCTGGTCCAGTCTCTGGAAAGCCAGTCCTGAATATCTGTTGATCACATCAGGAACGGTAATAGGAGCCCATGTTCTAGGGTTCACAACAATTCTTACCAGCGATCCCGGCTTTACACGGGAACTGGATATCGGATGCATCTTTAAAACCTGGAAAGGCTTATATTTAGGATTGTATTCTGCACTGTCCACTTCATATTCCAGCCCTGTATCTTCCAATATTTTTACGGCATCGTAAACGGATTTATTAATAACATTGGGCACAGGAATCTCCTGACCATGATTGGTATGATATTCCAGCCAGCGGAAAGTAAGCCACACCAACCCCACAAAAACACCGATGGCGACTACTAAATTCAGTAAAACTTTCCAATTGAAAAGTGATTTAAGCATACTTAAAAATACTTTAATTATAACGGCAAATATAGCTAATAATTTTAAATGTCCTTTTATTTAACACAATTCATTTTCAATTTTAAAATTTCTGAATTTCCCTTATTGCATTACATAAAATGATTAAATTTGCCTTAATTGATACTATAATGGTTATGAGCAAAAAAAGTGTTGCCGTTGTCATGGGAGGCTATTCAGATGAATATGTGGTTTCCTTAAAAAGCGGTCAGTTGATCTACGATTCTCTGGACAGAAATCTATATGATGTACATAAAGTGGTTATCCTTAAAGATGAATGGTATTTTTTAGGAGACAACGACAAAAAATATGAAATCAACCGCGGGGATTTTTCAGTCACATTAGATAATAATGAACAACTGAAATTCGATGCCTGTTTCAACATTATCCACGGAACTCCCGGTGAAAACGGAATCCTTCAGGCCTACTGGGATGCCATAGGACAGAAATATACAGGATGTGATTTCTACCAGAGTGCTTTAACCTTCAATAAAAAAGACACCCTGGCCGTACTTTCCAAATATGGGATTCCTTCTGCTAAAAGTATTTATTTAAGAAAAGGAGAAGCCATCAATACAGATGAAATTGTAGAAAGTCTTGGGCTTCCGGTTTTCGTTAAACCCAACCAGTCCGGTTCTTCCCTTGGAATTTCAAAAGTGAAGGAAAAATCGGAATTACTTGCTGCTACGGAAATCGCTTTCAAAGAAGATGATGAAATCCTGATCGAAAGTTTCCTGGACGGGATGGAAGTTTCCGTTGGCGTTATAGATTATAAAGGCGAAACCATCGTTCTGGGAATTACAGAAATTGTACCTACCAATGAATTCTTCGATTATGAGGCTAAATATGAAGGTGCTTCAGAAGAAATTACACCCGCAAGAATTGATGATGCTACCAGAATCAGAGTGGAAGAAATTTCAAAAAGAGCATATAACTCCCTTGGTATGAGCGGTTTTTCAAGAAGTGAATTCATCCTGATGGACGGCATTCCTTACATGCTTGAAATGAATACCAACCCCGGATTCTCCCCAGCCAGCATTCTTCCGCAGCAGGCTAAAATTTATGGAATATCCATTACAGACCTTTGCGGAAACGAAGTAGAAAAAGCGTTGAATAAATAATAATAGAAGTTAGAAATTAGAGGTTAGAAGTTAGTTGTTACAGAGGGAAGTTTGAAGATAGGAGATCGAAGAAAAACCCGGTGGATATTACCCCGAAACGCGAATCTCACATCCCCTAATCTCACAACCCCAAACACGAACCTCACAACCCATAACTCATCATAACACGTAAAACATGAAAATTGCTGTTTTCCCCGGATCCTTTGATCCTATTACCCTGGGACATTATGATATTATTGAAAGAGCGGCTCCGCTTTTTGACAAACTGATTATCGCCATCGGGCAGAATTCCCAGAAAAAATATATGTTTCCACTGGAAAAAAGAATGGAATTCATTCAAAATTCCGTCGCAGAATTTCCCAATGTAGAAGTGGATTATTTTGAAGGATTAACCGTAGATTACTGTTTCGAAAAAAATGCCCAGTACATTATCAGAGGCTTAAGAAACCCGGCCGATTTCGAATTTGAAAAAGCCATTGCCCATACCAACAGAACCCTGGCCCACAAAAAACTGGAAACCGTATTCCTGTTAACCTCATCCGGAAAATCTTTCATCAGCAGCAGCATTGTAAGAGAGATCATCAACCACGGCGGAGAATACGAACTGCTGGTTCCGGACTCGGTGAGGGTAGAAAGATAAGTAATGAGTAATAGGTAATGAGTAATCTTGGGGCTATGGATTATAATCAGGTATTTCGGGAAAGAACTAAAAACTTTTCTATTCTTGTGATCCAATCCCTCTTATCATTACCTTATTCAGATGCTCTTTCGGTTATAAGAAAGCAAATTATCCGGTCTTCTACTTCAGTGGCAGCCAATTACAGAGCTGTTTCAAGAGCAAGATCAGAAAAAGAAAAATTTGCTAAACTCTGCATTGTTGTGGAAGAAATTGATGAAACCCAACTCTGGCTTGAGATCATTGAAGCACTGGAATATCTCAGTCCTGAAAAGATGATTGAATTAAAATCTGAATGTGAAGAACTTGTAAAGGTCATGACCAAATATAAGTTTAAATTATCCCAAATTTAAATGGCATAATTTTTATTACTCATTGCCCATTACCTATTACTCATAAAAACTATGCACGAACAGTTCAATTTTGCCATAGAAGTTCTCGGAACCATTTCCTTCGCGATGTCGGGAAGTTTTGCGGCTATGCAGAAACGCCTTGATCCTTTCGGGGTACTGATTATTGCGTTCGTGACTTCTGTGGGAGGAGGAACAGTAAGGGATCTCCTGCTGGATATTCCTGTTTTCTGGATGCATGACCTTTTAACCTGTGCCCTGATCCTGGGAACAAGTATTTTCGCCATGGTTTTCAAGTCCATTGAAAAGAATTTTAAAGTAACCCTTTTTATTTTTGACAGCTTCGGATTGGGATTATTTACCATAATTGGTGTTCAGAAAGGGCTGAATGCTGACATTCATCCGCTGATCTGTATTGCCCTGGGAACCATCACCGGCTGTTTTGGAGGAATTATCCGGGATATTTTGCTCAACCGGATTCCACTGATCTTCAGAAAGGAAATCTATGCCACAGCATGTATCGTCGGAGGATCTGCATTTCTCCTGATGACCAAGTTTATTCCGCTTTCCTATACGTTCATACAGATTTTCACTATTCTACTGATTGTTGCCATCAGAACGCTTGCCGTAAAATACCACTGGCAGATGCCTAAATTTTATGGATATGATCAGAACTCGGAAATGTAATGCTCTGTTGCGGGTTGTCAGTTGCGAGGTACAGGTTACTGGTTGACGGCTTTGACCACGAAACCGCGCATCCCGAAACATCATAATTCATGTCTAAAATCTGACATCTAAAATCTTGATTCTACCTTAAATCTCAATACAAAAAAAGCACCCGAATTCAGGTGCTTTTGTCGTTTCGTATATTTTTCTTAGAAGAATTTTCCTCTCTGTCTCATATTCGGGTTGTGCATGTGCTTCTGCATGGATGGCATTTTCAGCTGGTCCTTCATCATTTTGATCTGGTCTGTCATCATTCCTGCGCTGTCTAATCTCTTAGCTTCCTCCAGAAGTTTCTGTCCTTCCTGTTTTCTCCCTTTAGAAATAGCTGCTGCGGCAAGATTCAGGGTAGCCATTGCACGGTCATGTTTCATGTTCAGGCCATATTCCAAAGCTTTTCTCATCAAAGGCTCCACCTTGGCTGGATGTTCCTGAGCTTGTGTCAGTCCCAATAAATAATGGAAATATCCATATTGGGATTTGTGAAGCTGCGCCTGGTAATTGGTGATACTGGTTAACCATTGTGCCGCTTTTTCCATATTCTGTTTTCTCAGCTGCCAGAAGGCAAGAAGAATGTATTCATTTTTGAAGAAAAGTAAAATAGGCAGTGCTGCCAGAAGGAAAATAACGATCCCCCAGCCCAGATTTCTTGTAAAAATCATCATGTATAGTCCTAAAAGGATAAGAACTGCTGCAATTACAATTTTTATGTACTTATTCATTATTCAATTTTAGAAGTGCAAAGATAGAAAATTTAGAGGTTAGAAGCTAGAGGTTGGAAGCTAGATTTTCACAACTATTCGCTCTTGATCCTTTCAAACGTCTGAAAACAAAAATCGTATTGATTTTTTTCATCTTTTTCATGGCAGATCTCATTCGTTTTTTTCCAGATTTTCTCATTGATTTTTGGAAAAAATGTATCGGCTTCAAGGTCTGCTTTTACCAGAGTCACCTCCAGTTTATCAACGATCTCCATGGTCTGTTCGTAGATATTTCCGCCCCCGATGATGAAGACTTCTTCATCTATTTTTTTTGCAAATTTTACAGCTTCCTTAATGCTACCTACAATCAGGATGCCTTCTTCAAACCAGTCTTTCTTTCTGGAAATAACAATATTGGTGCGGTTCGGCAAAGCTTTTCCAATGCTTTCATAGGTTTTTCTCCCCATAATCACGGGATGTCCGGAAGTAATATCTTTAAAGTGTTTCAGATCTTTGGGAAGATGCCACAGCAGTTTATTTTCAAAACCGATTTCGTTTTTCTCTCCCATTGCCACCACTATTGTTGTCATTCTAATAATTTTTTACAAAATTAGCACATAATTTGTATATTTGATTAGCACAAAAAATTAAAAAAAATAAACTATGAAAAATAAAGGCTGCCTAAGCGCAGGAACTATCGGTATTGCACTTCTTATCATTGTAGGTGTACTATTCTTCTGGGGAAAAAACGGATACAACAATTTTGTTTCTAAAGAACAGAATGTGAATTCCAAATGGTCTAATATAGAGACTGTATATCAGAAAAGAGCCAACCTGATCCCAAATCTGGAAAGAACAGTGAAATCGTATTCAAAATTTGAGCAGGAAACCCTGACAAAAGTTGTGGAAGCACGTTCCAAAGCTACTTCCATTAACATTGACCCTACGAACATGACGGAAGCTGATCTGGCTAAATTCCAGGCTGCACAGGGCGAATTATCCGGAGCATTAAGCAGATTAATGGCTGTAGTGGAATCTTATCCTAATTTGAAAGCGGATCAGCAGTACATTAACTTCCAGAGAGAATTTACAGCAATTGAAAACAGCATCAGAACCGAAACGGTGTATTATAATGATGCTGCCAAAGATTACAATACAACGATCAAAACATTCCCGAATAATATTCTGGCGAATTTCACCAACTTTAAAGAAAAACCTTTCTTCAAGGCTGAAGCCGGTGCAGAAAAAGCGCCTGAAGTATTTAAATAATGAACCGTTTCCTGACAAATCAGCAGATCACTTCCCTGGTGGAAGCGATACAGTCGGCGGAAGAACATTCTACGGGCGAGATCAGAATACACATTGACTCGAATACGGAAACAGAAAATGCGCAGACTGCATTTGAGGTTTTCAAAGAACTCTGTATGAATAAGACTGCCGATAGAAATGCCGTGCTTTTTCATGTGAATTTCGAACAGAAATACCTTACCATTATTGGTGATATAGGAATTCACGATAAGGTACACCAGTCGTACTGGGATCACCTGCACGACTACATTACCGCTGAATTTGCCAAGGGGAATTATTATAAAGCTTTAAAAAGCGGCATCCTGGAAACCGGTCTTGAATTAAAAAAATATTTTCCTGTAGAGGGAAAAAATCCCAACCAGCTGTCTAATGAGATTACGTTCTCTTAAAATAATATTTTCATTCTTACTCTTCTGCTTGTACACTCTTGTATCAGCACAATATACCGTTCCGCAAAAACCGGCGGTTCTGTATCCGGTATTTGATGAAGCAGGCCTGCTCAGCCAGCAGGAAAAAGATGAACTGAACAATAAGCTGATCAAATTTGCAGATTCCACTTCCACGGAAATTGAAGTCATTATTATTTCCTCTACCAAAGGAGACGATGTGAATTTTCTGGCTACTATGTTCGGTGAGAAGTGGGGAATCGGAAAAAAAGGGGTGGATAACGGTGTTGTTTTCCTGATTGCTACCGAAGACAGAACCATGTCTATCCAGCAGGGACGGGCCGTAGAACAGTACCTTACCGCTTCCGTGGCAGGACAGATCCTGGATTATATTGTCACACCTAATTTCAGACAGGGATTATGGTATGAAGGGATCAACCGTGGTACTTCCGCGATCATGGAGGCTGTCCAGGGGAAATTTAAACCTGCGGAAACTACAGCACCATCAGGAAACGGAAGTGCATTTAAGATCCTGATTATTGCCTTTGTCATCTTTATTATACTCGCTATTATCTTTGGAAACAGAGGCGGAGGACGCGGTGGCGGCAATAATGATGACGATGATGTGATTATCACCAGAAGAGGACGCAGAAATTATCCCGGTGGATTCTTTCCTTTCCCGGGCAGCTTCGGAGGAGGCGGTTTTGGAGGCGGAAGTTCCGGTGGCGGCGGAGGTGGATTCGGCGGCTTTGGCGGCGGAGGAAGCTTCGGTGGCGGCGGTGCATCCGGCGGATGGTAAATACAGATAACAAAATTCAATATAATCGGGCTCATTGCCCGATTTTTTATTTAATATGCTAAAATAGAGCTGTTTCTTTGTCTTATTTCAATATTAAATTCAACTTTACATATTAAAAAATTAACAAAACCACTCAAAACCCGTTTTTTATTCAAAATTTTTTCATTATATTTACTGAAAACAGGTTTATGAAGAAGACGCTGGTAGTTTTTGCACATCCCTATTTAGAGCACTCCAATTCCAATGTAGAGCTTATCAATTTCTATGTTCGCCACCAGCATTATACGCTCAGAGATCTCTATGAAGAATATCCGGATTTTCACATTGCCGCATTCAGGGAAAGGAAAAGATTAAAAAACTATGACCGTTTTGTTTTTCAGTTCCCGCTCATCTGGTTCGGCATGCCTCCTTTATTAAGATTATGGATTGATGAAGTTTTCGACAGGGATTGGCTGAAGGAAGGCGAACATAATCCTCTGGAAGGAAAAGAAGTTTATATTCTGATCACCACGGGAGGCAAGGAAAGATCGTTCACCAAAAACGGAACTTACCAATACACCGTGGAAGAACTGGTGAGTGGTCTCATCGTCTCTTTAAATGTTTTCAAAGCCCATATTAAACATATCAAGATTGTTTATGAGGCGAATAAACTGAGCAAAAAAGATATTATTTTGCATAAAAAAGAATTTACAGAACTACTCAATCAATAACCTATGGAGTCCAGCTTAGCAATGAATACATTACTTTTCTTAGGTGTAGCCATTATTATGGTTCCGCTGGCAAGGAAATTCGGACTCAGTTCTGTGATCGGGTATATTTTGGGCGGAATTATCATCGGCCCGTATGTTCTGCGGCTTACCGGAAAAGATGTGAATGACATTATGCATGCCAGCGAGTTTGGCGTGATTATGCTGCTTTTTTTGGTCGGACTGGAACTTGAACCCCGGAAATTCTGGGAAATGCGGAAGAAAATTGTGGGACTGGGGCTTACCCAGATGCTGCTTTCCATTTCTCTTCTTTTTCTGGTGTTTCTGAGTGCCGGGTGGCGCATAGACAAAGCTATTGCCATTGCAATGTGTTTTGCCCTCTCTTCTACCGCTATTGTACTGCAAACGCTTCAGGAGAAAAACAACTTTAAAACCATGGCGGGAGAAGCATCATTCTCTACCCTGCTGTTCCAGGATATCGCTGTGATTCCTATTTTGGCTATCCTGCCTCTGATTGCTAATTACAAAGCAAGCCACCATGATAATGAAATTCAGATCCTGATTCAGAAGCTTCCGGAATGGCTGCAGGCCGGGACAGTGATTTTAGGGGTTGCCATATTGATTCTTCTGGGAAGATATGTATTTGTTCCTTTTTTACGGTATGTTTCAAAATCCGGAATGACGGAACTGTTGACGGCTTCGTCTTTATTCCTTGTGATTGGGGTATCAGAGCTTATGGCCGGCATAGGACTTTCACCTGCGCTTGGAGCTTTCCTTGCGGGAGTGATGCTTGCCAACAGTGAGTTCCGGCATGAACTGGAGGCGCAGATCAATCCGTTTAAGGGACTTCTTCTTGCCGTTTTTTTTGTAAGTGTAGGCTCAACGATCAATTTTAATATTATTCAGAAGGATCCTCTATTTATTTTTTCAACTGTTTTTGCGGTACTGGCTGTTAAATTTATTGTGCTGTACGCTATCGGCAAGTTTTTTAAGATTGATACACCTCAGAGTTTATTTTATGCTTTCGCTCTTTCCCAGGTGGGAGAATTTGCTTTTGTCCTGATCAATTATGCATCGGATCTTTACCTGCTGGGACCTGAGCTTAATGCACAGATGATGGCGGTCACGGCAATTACGATGTGTATTACGCCTATCCTTCTGATCATCAACGATAAATTCATTACATCAAAATTCATTAAAGAAATCCCTGATGAAGACAACGATTTTAATATTCTGGATAATGATGTAAGCCAGAAGAAAATTATTATCGTAGGTTTCGGGCATTTCGGAAGTACGGTAGGCCGTCTTTTAAAGGCTAATAAAATTTCGGCAACGGTTCTGGACAGGGATTCCGACCGGGTGAAACTATTGAGAAGTTACGGCTTTAAAGTATATTACGGAGATGCGACAAGAATTCCCATTTTAAGGGCTGCAGGAATTGATGATGCAGAAATTTTAGTCTTATGTCTCGATGACCCGGACGACAATAAATTTATTGCAGATCTGGTGCGTGAACATTATCCGAAAGTAAGGATTTTTGTACGGGCAAAAAACAGAATTGACGCCTATAATTATCTGAACAACGGCATTGAAAATATTTACCGTGAAACCTTAGGAACTGCTGTAGATATGGCGGTGGATGTCCTGCATGAAACCGGGATGAGAAAATATGCGGCAAGACGCATGGGACAAAGGTTTATGGCCATCGACAAAGCCTCTATCAGAAGGCTGGCCAAAGCAAAGGATGATGATGAAATTTTATTATTTACCACAAAAGAAATCCTTCAGCGGGAAGAGGAATTACTGGCTTTTGACAATCTTAATTTCGATAACCGGAATTGGGAAGGATCCTCGTCAGTAGATGAAGAAAGCGACGAGGAAAACGAAGCCTGATTTCTAAAAAATTATTCTTTCACAAAATTCTGTGCAGACTGTATTACAGAAATTTTACCGCCAACCGAACACTGGCAGGTAGAGCTGTCCAGCAGTTCTTTTTTACCTTCAATTTCAAAATCAGAGGTATTATCCCATTTAACGGGTGATGGTGTGCAAGAGGATCTCAAAACACTGCATAAACCAAATGGTTTAATATTCGTATTAGGCTGTTTGTCTTCTTCTGTGGCTTGCAGCTTCCCTTCAATACTCATAAAGGATTGGCTGGTTACTGTGATAGGAGTTGGAATGGTTCCTTTATCACATGTTAGCTGGGTGGTATTTGTGATGTGTTGGGGCATTAAAATTTAATTTTTACATTCAATAACCTTATTATGTACTGTCATACGGTTTTTTTCGATATAGTCTAATAAATATTCAGGGATTTTACAATTTTCATTAATAACATCAAATTGTATTTTCAAGCATTTAAATATATATATTTTTTGATTCTTCCATAAATATAGAAATGCAATATCTCCAGTCTTTAAATTTGATGTTTTCTTAGTACATATTTTCACATGCAAATCATTTTCTGACAGGATACTTTCTGCTATTTTTTTTAATGCCTGATTGTTTTTTGAGTATTTGTAAAAATTGGTATCTTTTACAAATTCATTTTCGCGAACATTCCATTTCAAGAGTATATCTTTATCAATTTTCACAGTAAGAGTGTCATTGATAATTTCCTTTTTAATATGTTTTTCATGCACATTTTGAGGTATTTTATCCGCAATGGCAATATTCTCTTTCTTTTGTGAGCAACAAAAAAATGCAAAAGGGATTAAAAATAATATGCTTATATTTTTCTTCATAATATTTACTTTTGAAAATGTGTAGGAATTAGATTGGCTGATGATCTGCTTAATAATACTTGAGTTCCATGCCAAGAACCATTTCTAAAAAAATTATAATAGCCTCTCGCTCTCCAATATAAATTACTCATTCTTACGGCATCTTCGTGACCATAGGTTGAACTTCCAATTACTCTTCCATAACCATGTCCTAATAATTCGTGAGCCAATAATTCTGCTGGTGTAGAATGTCTAGGATATTGTACTCCATTTGGGGCATATGTAAAATCTCCAATATCAGCCTTTGAATCCATAACTACAACTGTTAAAGTTCCACCACCTGGATAAATGGTGTTCACACCTCCACCATAATCATTGTCCGCCTGCAAGCCTTTAGTCTTAGGCTGTAATCCTAGTGTAGTAATGGTACGGGTATTTAACGTTTCATACGTGAAGGTCATGTCCACATAATGTGAATGACTAGAATTTATCGCAAGATAATATGCATACGCTAATGATCGAATATCAGCATTTTGACCTCGGATTGCTGCCTCTAAATCAGCCCTCGTTATGATATGCATCTTTAAACCATTATCTTCTAATTTAAAAATTTTCTTGATGTCTTCATAATTATAAAAAGAATTTTGAATTTCGTTTAAAATTCTCATTCCTGAAACTCTACTTACACCAATTATTCCTCCTGTAATTACTGGAATCGTTTGTTGAAATTTAGTATTTCCATTAATTTTTTTTATTGTCAGAGTTCTTGCCATGATTTAATTACATATGAGTTAAACAGATTCTTCGTTTTTACCTTCGTGCTTAATTTCAACTTCCTGTTTTAAAATAGCTAAGCCATTTTTATCGACAGCTCCTGAATAAGAAATTTCCTTAATCTCTCCATCAATATCATCTTCAATATCAATATTAACCGTTTCTCCTTCTTCAAAATTTCTTGTTTGAACTAATATACTAAGTTTATCGCCTAAAAATGCTGCTTCTGGATTTTCTTCTACCTCCGCATCCATCCATTGAACACTCACAATCTGCTTTTCCTTTGTATACTCAAACGCCCCATTCTCAGGAAGCTTGTTCATCTGAGGAGCTTTATACTCAATCTTATCTTTAGCAGTCAATAATGAATTAGCACCATACACATGCATTCTGTCTTTTGCTCCAAATTCCGTCTGTCCGTCTGTATACCCTATGAATTTCTCTTTGCCATACAGGTCTAAATGGGCTTTTGCTGATATTTCAGTATTGGTTCCGGCATTGATGATGGTTTTCTTACCACTGTCCTGGCTGATCTCCTGCCTGGCAACAATCTTGATATTCTCTCCCACATTGGTGTCCATATTTTTTCCTGCTCTGGTTTCAATATTTTCTTCAATATCAAATTTCAGATTCTTTGATTTTATGGTAATGGTTTCGGGAGCGGTGATGTTGATGTTACTTCCTTCGGTATCAAACCTTAATTCATTTCCGCTTTTGTCTGTGAGCAAAATACTTTCATCCTCTGTAAAGACCAAACGGTGTCCGCTTCTTGTTTGTAAAGATTTCACACGATTGTCTACCCCTCCGCCCAATCCAACACCTCCGTGAAACATTCCGCCCATTGCGAAAGGAAAATCCGGATTGTGGTATTCAAAACCTACCATCACCTGGTCTCCAATTTCTGGAACAGCCACAAATCCTCTGTTTTGGCTTATAACATCTGTTCCTCCAGCATCCGGACTCATCATTCGGATAAAATGAGTAGTATCATTGAGCTGCCAGTCAAATTGCACCTGTATTCTTCCCTGATTCAAAGGGTCAATATTGGAAATGACTGTTGCGATCTGTGGTTCTGCTTTAGGGATTACGAAATCAGGCTTAGGCATAAAACCGGTTCCTTCAGCTATGGCTTCGAAGCTTCCATTATAATAACCTCTGCCATCCACTTCATGATTTACCTCTGTCATCATCAAAGTTGTGAAATGAGAAGTCTCATTAGTGTCCTGATTTCTCATATCTATATCTGCCACACAACCTATGTATAGAAAAGGAACCGTAGTGTTTCCGGAAACGGTAAAAACCTCTACGGCTTTACTTCCTCTTGCACTTTTCTGGGAATCATCCACATCCAGAAACATATTGGCATTAACAGGTGTTGGAGTCAGTGAACGGGTTTTAAAAATATTATTATTCAGTTCATAGGCTTTTGCTGATAAGCTTCCGGTGTGTTTAATCTGATCATCGGAACCCAGCATTTTTGTATGGCTGCTGCCATTGTAACCGAAGTATTCGGGTTTGGTGTGAACTGCTTTTAACTCTACCTGAACATCTGTAATATTACTTCCATAAACAAGTTTAACAGGCTTTTCATGAAGTGGAAGCTTTCCAAAGTGTAATACTTCTCCATCATAATAAAATTGCTCTCCATAAGCTTCTGCCAGTCTTGAAAGATAGTTGTAATGGGTTTCACAGTACTGAGAACTGTAGTTGATGTAGCTTTTGTTCTGCGTATCAACCCTGAAGTCAAAACCATCAGTTCCTAACGCTTCTTTAATGGTTCTCTCAGCAATAATAGAGGTATTTACAGATTGGCTTCCTCCGAAACTTTGGGTATGTGGAGCGGAGTCCATCAGAATGGTCGGGCTATATCCTTTCAGTACAATATTCCCAAGACTCATTTTTTCCTGACTGAATGCTACTTTGGTAACGACCCCTACAAATGATCTTTCTGGACTTTCGTTTTCAGGGTCTTTGTATTTAAAGGCCACTGTCAGTCGTTTTCCCAGAAACTGCTGGGCTTCTTCAAGGTTATGGTTCTGGACTTCTCCCAAAGAATCGTGAGCCAGTATCAGTTCAAAACTGTGGTGTCTTTTTGCACTTTGATGTAAACGGAAATGTTTAAAACCATTGATGATTTTACCATCTGCAACAATATCCAGCTTTATGACACGATTGATACCGACTATTTGATTCTCCGAAATTCTGTCAGAATTGGAGGTTTTATTTTTCATGATTTTTGAGTGTGTTTTTTTTATTTATATCACTAAAGTTAGAAAAAAAACTTCACACCCAATGCAAGACTCCTGATAAATCTTTGAATTTGTAGTAAAACTACGATTCAGAAAAAAAAAGATCTAACTCATTGACACTTAATAAAAAAAACAACCCCTTAACTTTAGAGTTAAAGGGTTATCTAATATTTATTTAAATAATCTGTCTATTGAACGCTTACACTTCCGCCGCTGCTTTCCTGTTTGTTGATGCTCTTCAGCTCACCCTTTTTGGAAACATCAACACTTCCGCCTGAAGAGGCTTCCGCATTCAGAGATGAGACTGCACTGATCATCACACTTGCACCGCTTGATGCATCTGCTTTTACGTTGTCGGCAATCACCCCTTTGGCATTTACACTGCTTGCAGATGAAGAGCTGATATCTGCATTCTTCGTTTTCCCTGAAATATCAATACTTGCAGCTGAAGAGGCATCGATATCAAGATCTACCGCCCATACTTTTCCGCTGAAACTGCTGCTGCTGTCTGCCGAAATATCAAAATCATTAGCTTCAAGATCTCCGGAAACGCTGGCCGCACTGGATATATTCAAATCCATTTTATCCTGGGTAAATTTATCTTTTATCACAATACTCGCCGCTGAATTGGCTGTAAGCTTAGAGAAATCTTTGGTATAGATTTTTGCTTTCACATTGTGGCTGTTCATTACTCTGATTCCTCTTTTGTAATGGATATGAATGCTTCCGTTAGTGTTGTCCACAAGAATTTCATTGATGATATTTTCCGGAGCAGAAATAACCACTTTTTCAACATCGGATTTAATGATCTCAGCATCAATAGCTTGGGAAACTTCTATCTCGTCAAAATCTCCGTTAAATGTTTTCTCTTTCACCGGGCCGCTTTCTTTATCGATTACTTTGTCTACCCAGCCGTTGTTGTTATTGTCATTATTATCATTATTATTACCGTTATTTCTTCTGTCATGTCTTTCATTACAGGCCATCAGCGCGACTGCTGAAAATACAAAAAGAGTTGTTGATTTCATGTTTACTGCTTTTATAAATTAAGTTTTTAATATCTTTATACTTTAATAACAACTAATTTATGAAAAATATTTCATCGGTATTGTTAATTTCTGCCCTGGCACTTAACCAATCATGTACTACAATGAAGAAAACCGATACTCAACAGGAGGTTCCTGTTACCGATCCATCTTTGTCTTCCAACCCATTTATGAAGAAAAGCAAGCTTCAATATGAAGCTCCGGAATTCGATAAAATTAAAAACGAACATTTCAAACCCGCTTTCGAATTCGGTCTTAAACAGCATGATGCTGAGATCCTTAAGATCGCCAACAATCCGGAAGCCCCTACTTTTGAAAATACTATTGTTGCTTTGGAAAAAAGCGGTGAGGTTCTGAAAAGAGCTTTAATTGTTTTCTCCAATCTTACAAGCGCGAATACAAACCCTACCCTTCAGGCTTTAGATGAAGAATATGCTCCTATTTTTGCAGCCCATTCAGATAAAATGTACCTGAATGAAAATTTATATAAAAGAATCAAGTCCATTAAAGAAGACGGTTTAGATGCCGAAGGAAAAAGACTTGTCCAATATTACCAACAGAATTTTGAAATTGCAGGCGCTAATCTTTCTGCATCAGATAAGGAAAAATTAAAGCAGATCAATCAGGAGCTGGCTTCTCTTTCTACGCAGTATGCCAATAAATTACTGGAAGCAAGAAAACAGGGCGGCGTCTTTTTCTCTGATGCCAAAGAACTGGACGGACTTTCTGCCGATGAGATCGAAGCCACAGCCACTGATGCTAAAACCGCAGGACAACCTGGAAAATATCTTCTGGCTCTTCAGAATACCACACAACAGCCTCTTCTTCAGAATCTGAAAAACAGATCGACAAGAGAAAAATTGTTCAAAGCTTCATGGCTGAGAGCTGAAAAAGGTGACGGAAATGATACCCGTGAAACCATTGAAAAACTGGCTAAACTCAGACTTAAAAAAGCTCAGACCTTAGGTAAAAAAAGCTTTGCAGAATGGAAGCTTCAGGACCAGATGGCTAAAACACCGGAAGCAGCGACTAAGCTGATGAACCAGATTGCCACTCCTGCCGTGGAAACTGCAAAACGTGAAGCAAAAGATATCCAGGACCTCATCGACCAGCAAAAAGGCGGTTTCAAGGTAGAACCATGGGACTGGAATTTCTATGCAGAGCAGGTAAGAAAAGCCAAATATGATCTTGATGAAAACCAGATCAAACCTTATTTCGAAGTCACTACTGTTCTGGAAAAAGGGGTTTTCTATGCGGCTGAAAAGTTCTTTGGACTTACTTTCAAAAAGAGAACTGATCTTCCGGTTTATCATCCTGATGTAGTAACCTACGAAGTTTTTGATCATGACGGAAAATCTATCGCGATTTATTATCTTGATTTTTATACCAGAGATTCTAAAAACGGCGGCGCGTGGATGAGCAATTTTGTGGAGCAGTCTTATCTTCTGGGAACAAAGCCTGTGATTGTAAACTGCTACAACTATCAGAAACCTGCTCCGGGAAAACCATCCCTGATCAGCTATGATGATGTTTCTACGATGTTCCATGAATTTGGCCACTCTATCCACGGAATGTTTGCAAGCCAGAAATATCCTTCACTTTCGGGAACAAGCGTACCGAGAGATTTCGTGGAATTTCCTTCGCAGATCAATGAGCACTGGGCTTTAGATCCTGTAGTTCTTAAAAATTACGCGATTCACTACGAAACAAAACAGCCGATTCCTCAGGCATTGGTTGAAAAAATAAAAAAAGCAGCGACTTTCAATCAGGGATATATGACTACGGAACTTGTGTCTGCAGCAGCGCTTGATATGGATTGGCATACGGTGACCAATGAAAGTCAGCTGATTCCTGTACTGGATTTTGAAAAACAGTCATTAGCCAGCCACGGATTTACATTGGCAACGGTACCGCCGAGATACCATACTCCTTATTTCGCGCATATCTGGGGCGGAGGATACTCAGCTGGATATTATGCTTATTTATGGTCTGAGACCCTTGATAACGATGCATGGGAATGGATTAAAAATAATGGCGGACTGACCAGAGAAAATGGTGACCGTTTCAGAAAATATATTCTTTCTGTAGGAAACTCTGTAGATCTTAATCAGGCATTCAGAGATTTCACAGGACATGATCCGGATATTAAGCCTTTATTGAGAAACAGAGGTTTTATAAAATAATATATCAGGAAGCACCCTTTTTGGGGTGCTTCTTTTTTTACTGTTAATTTGATTCGTAACCTGATTTGACATCAAAAATTTGCATTCCTAAAACCAAGATGCTTTTTTGAAGGCGGTTTTTCAAATATTTTTTGAAAATGATTATTAAGAAATTCATTTTTAATGTTAATCTGTATAAATGATGGGTTGTTCGCCTTCGGTATCACGATAATCTTTTAATCCGTTTAATAACCCCGAAGGTTTATAATTTGTAAATTCATCATGCTCCCTATAAAACAAATTATAATCATCTCTGTAACGTAAAAACACGTCATGTATGAATTTTTCATCATTATTACTGATCGACATTATATTCATTTTTTTGACGCCTTTATTAATAGCCCTACTGTCCCAAAATTCATCGGTTCTAAGTCCTGAAAAACTGGCAAATTGTTTAGGTGTAAAAAGAAGTCCTTCATAAGTCAGAATCATAGACCATACATAGTTTCCCGCTTCATTAGCATTATATAATGTTCCATCAATAGCAAAAAGATAATCCAGCTTTGATCTTACTCCTTCTTTTTTACCAGTATTTAATTCAAACAAATTATACAACTGATTTTTGAAATCCAATAATTTCCGATTATTTTTTAAAGGTCCTGCATTGGATTCTCTTGCCACTACATCTTCTTTATTCCAGTTTCGCATACCTGCTGTAGTAAATACAAACCGCCCGTATCCTAAGAGATTTATCAGATCCTGCCTTTCAAGCTCATATATTCCTGAAAATGCAGGTGTTTTACTTTTATACCCTTTTTCATTTCTCCCATATATGGTCATCATAGAGTTTGTAGAATAGCGTTTCCCTTTATAAGTTACATATACTGACTCACTTTCAGCATCAGGAGGAAGGTTATTTTTTTCTTTTTTAATTACTGTTAAATACTCTTTTCCATTATCCTGGAATGTGTAGTCTTTTCCTGCTTCTTCATTAATAAAATCCCACCGTTGCTGCTCCAGTCTTGCATTTCTATTGTAATCAGGTCCGTCATATGGCATTACAGGTCTCTGATAGGACATCATCTGCTGCCAGGGCTCTTTCGGCTCTACAGCTTTTGTCTGTAGTGCTTTGGGAGTGTTTTTATTTTGGCTATAATCTGTATAATTTTGTGGCATCCATTGGTTCCAGCTTAAACGTGCCTGTTCTGATTTTTCAGAATCGTACTGCTGCCACCATTTAGGTTTAATTTTATCCGCTGTAACGACGACTTCCTCCAATTCTCCCCAGTTTTTTATTTTTGCTACTGTACCATCGGTATATACAAGGGTTACTGTACCATCTTCGTTATCTATAGTTGTTAATACTTTTTTCTCTGGCATAACGTTATTTTTTTATCCTCCGTAGCTTTGCAGTACGGAGGATTGGTTATTAAATCATTATATTTTCTCTTCCGACGTGCCATTGCAACCGCAACCTCCACTTTGTGGTACATCACAACAGTCTGTGAAAATTTTCTTATAGAGTTTGGCTTTTTCCATTGCATCATCTATTTTGTCGATGATACCCATGGCCTGATCTATACGCTGTTTCTCCTGCTCCCACTGTTGTGTTTCCATTTCAAAACGTCCGGCTGCGCGCTTGATTTCGTTTCCTGCAATGCTATTTTGAAGTTCTAAAGTCTCATTATTTAATTGAGCTCCCAATACAGCAGCACTTTGTAAATTTTGATTGTAGCAATCCAGCGCTTCACCCTGTCCTAATAATGCATCTACTATAAGAGAAGGAGTACGCATTACTCTGTGGGTTACATCCAGAATAATTCCGTCTACAGATTTATCATTATACATTTGTGAAAGGCCTTTACGTTTACGAACATAGTATGTCGTTTGTGCAGGAATTTCAGGATTGATACAATTTCCAAGTTTTTCTTCCACTTTTTCTATAAAGCTGGACGGAACACCCTGGTAGTTATAAATACTGCATAAATAACTATATACCTGGTTTTTGATCTGATTAACCGCATTTTCGTCAACCAATATTTCTCTAAGCAATTCAGGAAGCTGTGCCAGCTTTACGGTGCGTTTGCTCTCAGGAAATCCATTGTAATAAACAAATGAAACATCGTGCAGGTAGGTAACACTGAAATATTCCTGTAATAATTGGCGGAAAACAAAATTCAGCACTCTGCTTTTATTGATATTTTCCAATTCACGAACGATCGTTTCTTCATTTTCATTAATACGAAGACTGCTGCTCTCTGAATTAACATCAATCTGACGCATACTGTCTGCCTTTGAAACATGGTGACTCACAGAACCAACAAGATTGCTTACCTGGGTTTGTACACTGGAATTGAAAGTAGAACCCTCTGTATTGCTTCCTTGCCCACCTCCGCCTCCGCCGATGGATAAGAACCCAAGATTCAGGCCGATACTTCCACCGGCATTCCACCCTCCGGTTTTAGAAGTCGTTTCTTCCTTAGATGATCCGGTTGTAAACTGCGTTTCTTTTTCTACGGTATTTTGCAGATCATCTGCACTTGATTCACTGTAACTGTCCAATACATTTTGTGACTGTTCTTTTTTAGTTTCATCGTGCTGATATGAACGAACTGTGATTGTAGTTTTTTCTCCGGGAAGTAAAGAGAATGTTTTAACAGTTTGTCCCGCTCCGTAATCTCCAAGGTAAGAAGCCATTTTCAGGTGAAGCACCATACTTAAGGTAGGATTGGCTTCCTTCGGTCTGGGAATATATAAAACTTCCGGTTTTTTTGAAAAACGCTCAACTGCTACAGGCATCAGACCTTTGGACAGTTTTTGAGCAATTAAATCATCGTCAATAAATTCTGCCTTCACTACATCTTTAATGTTAATGGTAGGAAGTACACTTTTTACTTCGGCTATTTTTGCCCCGTCATTTCTTACAGCCTGCAGCTGAATAAACTCAGGAGCAAAAGCTTTAGTTTGCTGTAATTTATTCAATAATGTTGTCTTTGTAATGGCAGACAGTTCTGTAGCCTGCAGTTTAATATTCTTATCAAGAATGGCAAAATTCTGAATAAGATTATTGTCAGTTTTAATGGCTTCCTTAATACCTTGTGTATTGAGTTGCTTTACCTCATCTATGGCAGTCCAGTAAGTGGATTGCGTTTGGGTATACTGCTCTTTCTTAAACAATTCCTTAGAAATATTAAGTCCCACATAACTTACAGAATTGTAAGTGGTTTGCTGAGGCAGGTTATAATTAAGGATTGAAGCTTTTCCGTTATCCTCCAGTTTTACAAAGGGGGATTTAGGGTTACATGATGATGTGTCCATAAAATAAATTTTTTAAAGGTTAATAAAAATGATTGGGTGCGCACTTTTCTTGGTTCATCACTCAGTTGTGATCTTATCCAAAAGTATAACCCTACGACGCCAGAACTCGACGTGTTAAAATTTATTTATGAATACTTATACAAAACTTCTAAAACCTATTTGCCTGCTTCTGTTGTTTAATATTTAAATATTAATTTTGTCTTTCCGTAAGAGAAATATCTGATTTAAATTATTACATAATGAACTGTCCCTGCTGCTCAGGAAAATTATACGAAGAATGCTGCAAGCCTTATCACAAGGGAGAAAAGCATGCACCAACCGCAGAAGCTCTGATGCGTTCCCGTTTTTCAGCATTTGCTGTTCCGAACGGAGCTTATTTAATGGAGACCACATTTCCATCGAAAAGAAAACTTCACAACAGGGAAGATCTTCAGGAGTGGGGAGAAATCAATGAATGGACAAAACTGGAAATTATAGACAAGCCTTCTGTCAGCAAAGTTGAATTTAAGGCCTATTATACAGATGAGGAAGGGCATCAGCAGGTTCATCACGAATTATCAAAATTCAAAATGATTCAAAACCGCTGGTTTTATGTAAGTGGAGAATTTTTAGAATAAAGAAAAAAATGTCCGGAAAAAATCCGGACATTAAGTATGGTTTAGTGAGCTTCTGTTCCGTCTATTCCATGAGAATGACCGTGAGACAGTTCTTCTTCTGTTGCAGGACGTGTATTTAAAATTTCCACCTGGAAATCTAAAACCTTCCCAGCCATTGGGTGGTTAAGGTCTGCCACTACTCCTTCAGGAGTTACCTCTACTACAAATGCCTGGAAATTATTTCCCTGACCATCTGATAAAGGCAAAATAGCACCAATAGGCGGAGTTCCTGATTCCTGGAACATATCGATAGGCAGCTGCACGATTGAATTCGGATCTTTTTCTCCGTAAGCTTCTTCTGCTTCAATAACAAAAGCAGCTTTATCTCCGGCTTTCAGACCAAGGATATTCTGTTCAAACTTAGGGATCATTCTTCCTACACCGTATAAAAATGTAAGAGGGTTTTCTGCTGTCGTTTCTTCTACAAGAATCTTGCTTCCATCCGGTTCGATTGTGTGAAGTACATAACTTACTGCTACAACATGATTATTTTCAATTGTCATATTCTTTCTTTTTTTTCGTGATATTTTTTCACAGTTAACTGCACAAATATACTATTTTTTGAAATGATTGGTTCCTGATACATTGTAAAACAAAAATCTCAAAACACTATACCTATCAGTTTCCGTTCTTTTCTCCGTTTCGTTTTTTCTGTCTCAATACGTACAGATACAGGCTTTCCACTTTGGTTCTTGCCCATGGTGTTTTCCGGAGAAACTTCAGGGAAGAGCTTATGCTGGGGTTATCTGTAAAACATTTTATATTGATCTGCTCGCCCAGTTTCTCAAAGCCTTCATAGTATTCTACCAGCTCTTCAAGAATTGCATCGAGTCTTTTTCCGTGTAAAGGGTCTTGGGACTGTGACATTAATTATTTATTATTCTTTACTTGATTCCTCTCTTTTATAGTTTCTGACATTTTTTCAAAATCTTTAGATTTCATCACCATCAAATTTTCAGATCCGGTATCCCAGATACTTATATATTTTTTTGAAACAACTGTATAATTTTTCCAATTTGTAAATCTCTGATAAAGCATTAAAGTGCATACATCCGTAGGGGTAATTGTCTGCCAGTTATCCAATATATGAGTGTGCGCACCTCCAACTGTTGATTCATTTTCTTCATGAAGTTTTTGTACAACCATTCCCTGATGAAGTTTCTCAACATTTTTAATTTCATTTCTTTCATTAAAATGAATCAGGTAGTCGTTCCCGAAAATTACAGTATTCGATGCAGATGTTCCCGTCAAAATATATACTTTTTTTAAATTATTTCTAATAACGGGAACTAAATTAAGATTAGTGTTTTTGTAAACCTTAAAAATAGTGTCATTCTGTACTCTTTCAAGAGCCTTCTGCCTTATGGTAAAATAATCCTGCTCCTTTGGCGTAAATTCTCTTTCTTCAAAATCCGTTTTAGCATCTTTCGGGTTGTAATTGGCAGGAAAGGATATTGTTCCGATGACTTTATGATTCTTGGAAAAGAAAACACATTTTGGAACTTTATCATCTATATAAGAAAAATATCCCCCAACATCATCCATGTTTTTATAATTTTCCCTGAAAACATCTGTACCATACCAACTGGCCATTTCACTGCGATACAGCTCTACACCTTCTTCTTTCACTTCTTTTGCAATTTTCTCTACGTTCTGAGCATACATCATCAAGCAAATAAAAGTGGCAAAAACCGTCAGAATTTTTTTCATTTTAAATAGTTTTAACCAAAAATACCATTAATTAACAGAATTCCAATTTTTATAAACATATGCACTAAAAATAAAAACCTCCGCAGAATCAATGCGGAGGGTTCATTTTATAAATTCTGAATAACCGGTTTCACTTTTTCGCCGAACAATTCAATAGATTTCATCATAATATCATGCGCCGGATCACCAATATCCATATGCCCGATGAATCTTGTGATGCCAAAAATCTCTTTCATATAAGCAATTTTATCAGCAACTTCTGCAGGATTCCCAATGAACAGTGCGCCATCTCTTCCTCTTCCGCCGTCATACTGCATTTTGGTATACGGAGCCCAGCCTCTTGTTGCCCCGATTCTGTCCATCTGGGATTTATAGTTATTGAAATATCCGTCCACCACAGCTTTATCATCGCTTACAAAAGTATGCGAATGAATGGCAATCTGCATTTGAGATACATCATGTCCCGCTTTCTGGTATTCCTGCTTGTAGAATTCCACTAAGTTTTTAAACTGTACCGGCATTCCCCCGATAATGGCTACCACCAAAGGCATTCCTAGTTTCGCAGCACTTAAAACAGACTGCGGTGTTCCTCCTACTGCTCTCCAGATTGAAAGCTTTCCGTCATTTTTTGCTCTTGGATAAACCGTCTGGTTCTGCATTGGAGCACGAAGCTTTCCGGACCAGGTTACATTTTCTTCTGAATTGATTTTTAACAGCAATTCTAATTTTTCATCAAAAAGCTCTTCATAGTCATTTAATGAATAGCCGTATAATGGAAATGATTCAATAAAGCTTCCTCTTCCGACAAATATTTCAGCTCTCCCGTCTGAGATCAGATCCAAAGTTGAAAAATCTTCATATACTTTTACAGGCTCAGAAGAACTTAAAACAGTAACTCCACTTGCCAGTTTTATATTTTTGGTGATACTTGCAGCAGCGGCCAGCACCATTTCCGGTGAAGAAACAGCATAGTCGGGACGGTGATGCTCTCCCATCGCGAAAACATCAATTCCCACCTCATCCATCAATTTTACCTGATCCAGTATTTCACGGATCTTCACGCCTGCATCTCTATATTTTCCGGTTGCCTGATCAAAAGCCAGGTCGCCAAACATTCCTATTCCTAATTCCATATTTTCGATTTTTATGTTTTACATTTTTAGATTAACAAAATTACAAATGACAGGTGTGAAAAGCATTGACCTTTGTTAAGAATGGATTTCGCTATATTTAGAGCTTATCACAATTCTTTACCTATGAAATCTATTTTTGCTTTTCTTTTGATTTTATCAACCGGATTCTGCTTTTCACAGAACAAAACCGAGATCTATGTTATCGGTAACATCCATGACAGCGTACCCAATTATCATCCTAAAATTTTGTTCAGCATTTTGGATAAAGTACAACCAGACATTATCCTTCATGAAGTAGACAGCCGCGGCATGAAAGAATATGAAAACGGCATTGGCATTACAGAGAATGAAATCAAAGCAAGTAATTCTTACCTGCAGAAATATCCAAAAACATTAAGATTTCCGTTTGATTTTGAAGGCAGAAACCAATACAGAAAAGACAGAGGAATGGTTCCGACGGATAATTTATCAGTTAAATTAATTGACAGCCTGTATAAAGCCAAGAAACTGGCTCCTTCTGAAATGAAACTATATGAAAATTTCACAAATACCACCAAAGATTTGATGAAAATCGCGCAACTATCCCCGAAGAATTTTAATAATGCAGCCACAGATCAGATTTCTGAAAAAAGACAGAGTGCACAATATTCCGATTTACTGAAAATCATAGAAGGAAGGCCTGAATTTACGGCAAGATTTGTGGTGAAACCCAATGGAAAAAAGATCAGCTACAGAGACGGATTTAAGCTGATGTCCGGATTCTGGGATCTCCGAAACCAGACCATGGCTAAAAATATTTATAAAATTGCTGAAACGTATCCCGGCAAAAAGATCGTTGTGCTGACCGGTTTTCTTCACCGGTATTATATCTTAAAAGAACTGAAAAGAATCAATAACGGCACCTATATCATTAAAGAATTTTACGATTAAACTATAATATCCCGATCAGCTTAATCATTTTAATCTGCATGAGATAAAAAAATACTTCAACATTAAAAAAAGAAATCCAGCCTTGCGGCTGGATTCTGTTATTATTTCTTCAAATACTGGTCAAAATAGTCTGTCACTTTCTGCATCAGGTGAACCCTGTCTTTCCCGATTACATTGTGCGGATGTCCCGGATAGGCAAAGTAATCCAGCTGAACACCATTGTCTACCGCAGATTTGATAAATTTAATGGAATGCTGCCATACCACCACATCATCCTGAGCTCCGTGGATCATCAGTAATTTCCCTTTTAGGTTCTGAACTTTATCCAAAAGATTGGCTGCCGCGTATCCCTGAGGATTTTCCTGCGGTGTGTCCATATATCTTTCGCCATACATGATTTCGTACATTTTCCAGTCGATTACCGGTCCTCCGGCAACGCCTACCTTGAATACATCAGGTTTACGAAGCATAAAGCTCGTTGTCATAAATCCACCAAAGCTCCATCCGTGAATTCCCATTCTTTCTGCATCTACATAAGGAAGAGATTTTAAATAGTCTACCCCTTTCATCTGGTCGTTCATTTCCGTTGTTCCCAGGTTTCTGAAAACAGCCTGTTCGAATTTCATTCCACGGTTTGCAGAACCTCTTCCGTCCATAGTGAAAATAATGTAGCCGTTTTGCGCCATATATTCATACCAAAGGTTTCCGGATGCCGGGAATGTATTGGTCACCAGCTGCAGATGCGGCCCGTTGTACAGATAAACGATAACAGGATATTTTTTACTGGCATCAAAATCTGTTGGAAGAATGATTTTCCCGTAAAGCGGTGTTCCGTCATCAGCTTTCAGCTCTACATTCTTAATTTCCGGTCTCTGGTAATTTTTTAACGGATTATCAGCGGTAAGAATGTTGGTAGACTTAGC
This sequence comes from Chryseobacterium endalhagicum, assembly GCF_016745235.1. Taxonomy (GTDB): domain Bacteria; phylum Bacteroidota; class Bacteroidia; order Flavobacteriales; family Weeksellaceae; genus Chryseobacterium; species Chryseobacterium endalhagicum. The sequence continues at coordinate 126,870 of NZ_JAELVM010000004.1, forward strand.
TGTCGCGGTATTGATGATATTCGCAGATCTTGGCGTCCCTGCATTGCTGTAAATATCATAAAGATAATTTCCGTCACTGCTCAGGATTCCCGTGTGTACACCGGATGCATCATCTAAACGCTGCATTTTAAAGCTGGTCCAGTTGATCTTGTATAAATGTTTTTCCATAGGAGTCTCTTTCGTAGATGTGAAATAGATCTCCTTTTTCTTTTCATTAAAGCCTAAGATATCGGTTACCAGCCAGTCTCCTTTTGTAATCTGAGCAACCAGCCCTTTTTCCAGACTGTAGTGAAAAAGATGGTTATATCCCGTTCTCTGACTCTGCCAGATAAAATCGGTATTGGAATTCGGGAAGAAAGTAAGCGGATGCTGAGGCTCTACATATTTGTCACTGGTTTCTTCAAACAACGTTTTGATAAAATTTCCTGTAACAGCATCGTACTGATTCATTTTAACATGATTCTGGCCACGGTTCAGAACGCCTACAAAAATATATTTTGAATCCGGGCTCCAGGTAACGGCTGTTAAGTACTGGTCTTTTTCTCCTTCAATTTTAAGAAAAGTAGTTGATTGGTTTTTAATATTGTAAACACCCAGCGTCACCTCATGAGATTTCTCGCCAGCCATCGGATACTTGATATTGTGGTTTGCGGCAGGTGTTACAGACCAGTCAATGATCGGATAATCTGCCACCATCGTCTGATCCATTCTGTAGAAAGCTACGGCTTCAGAGTTGGGAGCCGGGAAAATTCCGGTATCAATTCCGAATTCATTCCTGTGAACTGCTGCGCCTCCGTTGATGATATTTTCATCAGAATCATTGGTTACGGCAGTTGTTTTTCCGTTTTTGCTGATAAATAAATTGTTCTTTACCGTAAAGGCAAAAGTCTGGTTATCTCCGAATACTTTTACATTAGACGCATTTTCGTCTACTGCAGCCGAAGTTTTTACTTTCCAGTCACTTCCTGATTTTTCAATCCAGACCATTTTATCTTTGGCATTGAAATAACCATTTGAACTGCTGATAAATTTGATTTGAGGAACAGCCTTCAGTTTTGCATCAGAAAATGATTTGTTGAGCTGCGTCAAAGATACCAGAGTATCCTGCTTATTCGTCTTCAGATCAGTGATCAGGTAACCGCCTTTTACAGCCTGGATATATGATTTACCGTCTGCAGACCATGAAAATTGGGAGATATTTTTCACGGCAAGATTCGATCTCAGTCCATTTACTGCCTCCGCCATTGTAAATTTTTGGGTCTGCGCCATTGCAGTACTGCCCAAAACCAGCATCAATAAAGAAAATCTATATAATTTCATTGTATAAAATTGAATCCTTCAAAAGTAAGAAATAAAAATCATCCGTTAATTAATGTTAAAATAAAACATTCATAAAATAGGATTTATGTATTGATAAAAATAAATTCTTAACTTTAATAGACAATGATGGTGAATTGTCAATCGTCAATGGTGAATTTTTATAGCCGCCATAATTCACCTTTCACTTGCGAAGCAAAATTGGCCATTCACAGATAATGACGGTGAATTGTCAATCGTCAATCGTCAATTGTGAATTTTAATGCCCGTCATAATTCACTATTCTCTTGCGAAGCAAAATTGACCATTCACAGATAATGACGGTGAATTGTCAATCGTCAATGGTGAATCGTCAATTGTGAATTTTTAATGCCCGCCATAATTCACTATTCGCTTGCAAAGCAAAATTGACCATTCACAGAGAATCAGGGTGAATTATCAATCGTCAATTGTGAATTTTTTTAGCAGCCATAATTCACTATTCTCTTGCGAAGCAAAATTGACCATTCACAGATAATGACAGTGAATTGTGAATCGTCAATGGTGAATTTTTATAGCCGCCATAATTCACCTTTCACTTGCGAAGCAAAATTGACCATTCACAGATAATAATGGTGAATTGTCAATCGTCAATGGTGAATTTTTTATAGCCGCCATAATTCACCTTTCACTTGCAAAGCAAATTGACCATTCACATAAAAAAACAGGCGTTATTTCATTTCTTAACCTATATCAATGACTTGTATATGCTTCCTGCCCTACATTTGCAGTATCAATAACAAATAAAAAATACAATACAATGGCAACAAAATGGAACCTAGACCCAACGCATAGTGAAATTACTTTTAAAGTAAAACACATGATGATTTCTAATATCAAAGGAAACTTCAGAACTTTCAATGCTGAAATTGAAGCTGAAGACGATTCTTTCAGCAACGCCAAAACAACCGCTACAATTCAGACGGATTCTGTATTTACAAATAATACAGACCGAGATAATCACTTAAAGTCTGCTGAATTTTTCAATGCAGAGACTTATCCTTCCATCACATTTGAATCTCAGGCTCTTAATGACAAGATCACCGGAAACCTTACTGTAAATGGTGTGACAAAACCAATTACTTTAGATGTAGATTTCGGGGGAATCAATGTAGATCCATGGGGAAACACAAAAGCAGGTTTCTCTTTTGAAGGAAAAATCAACAGAAAAGATTTCGGACTGAACTGGAATGCAGCCCTTGAAGCAGGCGGTGTAATGGTAAGCGAAGAAGTAAAAATAGCCGGAGAATTACAGTTTGTAAAACAAGCGTAATAAAAAATCGGATTTTTTGACGGAGGGAGCCACAAAGTGGCGACTTAACAAAGAATAGGATGCAATCCTATTAAAAATATCCGAAGAATCACAATTCGTAAAACAAGCGTAATAAAAAACGAATATTTTCACAGAGGGAGCCACAAAGTGGCGACTTAACAAAAAATAGGATGCAATCCTATTAAAAATATCCGAAGAATTACAATCCATAAAACGGCGTAATAAAAAACGAATATTTTCACAGAGGGAGCCACAAAGTGGCGACTTAACAAAGAATAGGATGCAATCCTATTAAAAATATCCGAAGAATTACAATTCGTAAAACGGTGTAATAAAAAAATATCCATAAAAGGTATAACATAAAAGGTTCAGGGATTTTCTAAAAACCTTGAACCTTTTTCAATATTGATCAATCTATGAACCTCAACGATCTCCAAAACATCAGTCAGAATTTTGGGAATACCCAAAGAATGCCCGTTTTATTTCTCGGGCACGGCTCTCCTATGAATGCTATAGAAGAAAACCAGTTTGTCCGGGGATTCAGAAAAGCAGCGCAGGAAATTCCAAAACCTAATGCCATTCTGTGTATTTCTGCACACTGGTACACACAGGGAACTTACGTAACGGCTATGGATATGCCCAGAACAATCCATGATTTCGGAGGTTTTCCAAAAGCATTGTTTGATGTTCAGTATCCTGCTCCCGGAAGCCCGGAACTGGCCAGAGAAACAGTTGAGCTCCTTACCCCTGTTTTGGTGGAGGAAGATCATAACTGGGGGCTTGATCACGGTGCATGGTCGGTCATCAAACATATGTATCCCGAGGCTGATATTCCTGTGATTCAGCTAAGCATAGACTATACAAAACCTCCTCAGTATCATTTTGATCTGGCGGCAAAACTGAATAAGCTTCGTGAAAAAGGCATTCTGATTATCGGAAGTGGAAATATTGTTCACAATCTCCGTCTCATCGACTGGAAAAATATAGATACGGTAGGTGCCGGATGGGATTGGGCTATAGAAGCAAGAGAGAAGACCAATAACTGGCTGCTGGACGGAAATTTCCAGAATATTATAGACTACCGGAAACAGGGAACATTTTTGCAGTATGCAGTGCCTACACCGGATCATTACCTTCCCCTGATGTATACTTTAGGTTTAAAAGATCGCTCTGAAAGTCTTTCTCTATTCAATGATGAGCTGATCGGCGGATCTTTAAGCATGACGAGTGTAAGGATCGGATAAATCTCACTTTTCTTCCTTTTTTTATCACTAGAAATTTAGTAATATTGTTTTACCATGAAAAGAACGATATTACTATTTTTTTTGATCCTTCCGTTGTGTCTGCTAAAAGCACAAATCATTAAAGGCCGTGTGGTGAACGATACCGGAAGCCTTATCCCCAATGTTAATATCTATATAGACGGAACCAGAACTGCAACGGTTTCTAAGGAAGATGGAAGTTTCAGCCTGAGCATTTCTTCGGGAACCTTCGGAAATGTAGTGTTTCAGAAAGATGATTATGAAACTTTTTCTGCTGCAGTTTCAGAGCTTATGAATAAAAACCTGAAAGTAGTTTTAACGAAAACCAATGCCATTGAGGAAATCAGGCTGGTTCCTTACACTCCGGAAGCCTATACGAATTACATCAATTATTTTCTGGATACTTTCATCGGTAGCGACAGGGAAAATGTAAGGATCAAAAACCAAAAATCTCTGAAATTCTCTTACGACAAAAAAAATAGATTCCTGAAAGTAAAAGCCCCGAATACTTTAATCATAGAAAATAAAAACCTGGGCTACGAAATCCAGTATAATCTTATCAGCTACTCCTCTGACTTTAAGACGAACATGGTGAATTATACCGGGACCAGTTTTTTTAAAGAAACAAAAGGTACGGAGAAGATCAAACTTAACCGGATGAATGCGTATGACGGAAGCATGCTTCATTTTTTCAGAAGTATTTATAACAATACGATTCCGGCAGATAAATTTGTGGTCAATCATGTAGTAAAAGTTCCCAATCCCAAATATCCAACGGAAGAGGAACTGAAAACCCTGGAAAATTTCAGACAGATGGTAAAAAGTTCCGGAATGACAAAAATTCCGGAGAATATCAGTGATATTTCCCAGAGAAAAAACAGTCAGACACCCTACTCGCTGGCCATTGTGAAAACTCTCATTCCCGATTCTGATTACGTGGAAAGAAAAGATGGAAAGGTTCTTTTCAGTTTTAAAGATATGCTTCAGGTGAATTATCAGAAGTATTTCTATGATATGAAAGGAAAGGAACTGGTAAAAAGTCAGTTTCCTGTACAATTATCTTCCTTTCTGCATCCTGAAGGTGAAACATTCGAGGTTTCAAAAGAAGGAAATATCTCGAATCCGGACCTGCTCATCAACGAAGGCGATTTTTCCAAAAATAAAATTGAAAACATGCTTCCGCTGGATTACCAGCTGGGAGACTAAGATATTCCCCTTTATTAAAAAAGAAGATGGAAGCTGGCCGAAAGAAGTTTTTTGATGTACAATAACTTCCCGATTCCAACTTCCATCTTTAACAATATTTATTCTATTGTACTGCTTTTAAAGCATTGATATTTCCATAACCGTAGCTTGAATTTACCGAAGGATAATAGGTAGCAGACTGTCTCATTTTATTCAGCACCTGCTCTCTCGTCCATGAAGGATTTTTTGCCCAGACAAGAGCAGCAATTCCTGCTGTGGCAGCCGTAGCTACTGATGATCCTCCCACGTAATCAGCCTGGTTGTTATAATAACTTAAAACCGGAACTGTATTTCCGTTTGATCTTTCCATCTGGAATGTAAAATCGATCTGGCTTCCGGAGTGGCACACATCACACTTCTGGTTGGAAGTTCCTTCTTTAACTCCCGTTACCGCCTGCGTTTCAGACATGCTTGCCGGGAAAATAACCCCAACAAAAGTGGTGAAGCTTGTGGAAGTTCCTCCTGCGCAGAAGATCAGTTTTCCTTTTGAATACGCATACTTCACACCGTCTTCAATTTTTCCAACCGAGAAAATATGTCCCATAGACATAGAAATAATCTTTACGCTGGTATTATTGGCAAGATCTGTAAAGGCTGTTTTTACACCGTTCTGTTCGCTGGAAGTTTCCAGAACTACATTGGAAGCCGCACGGTAAGTAATTAAATTCGCATTATAAGCTACTCCTACGGGAAGTCCTGCATTGTTTTTCGGGGCTGCCATTACGGAAGCCATCTTTGTTCCGTGTCCGCACTGGTCTGCCGGACCATCTGTAGTGGAACCGTTAACATACGATCCAAACTTGCTGATTGTTCTTCCTGATGAAGCCCCGCTGTTAAAGCTGCTTCCCAGTAAAGTCTGTTCCGGCGAAACTCCGGTATCGATAAGTCCGATGGTAACTCCGGCTCCTGTACTGTAGCCCCATGCGTTCGGGATATTGTGTTGTGTAAAAGCCCATGGAACTTTTGCATTAGGCGTTGTTGAAGTATAATCTGCTGCATTTAAAGCAGTAGATTCAAATCCGCAGCCTGATGATGATCCGCTGGATTTGGCATTGGCATTAAGCCCGTTTTCTACTTCAAAATAATGATAATCTCCCGGTTCTACATATCGGATGGTTTTCATCTTTCTCAAGGCAGAAATAGTTTCTTCCTTTTCAATAAGAACGTCAATCTGGTTAAGATACGTGTCAGAAGTGATTAAAAACCTGGCCTGGTCAACGCCTTCATACTGCTTAATGAGATTCAGGATATCCGCTTCCATGGTTTTGCTGTCTGCGGAAAGACTTCTGTCAAAATCATCCTTCGAAGATCCGAATCCGATGGACACCATTCTGTTTCCTCTGAAAACAGCACTCCAAAGCAGATGATCAGAGCTGTTTTTCCAGTTAAAAGATCCCGTGTTCTTGATCGTACTGTTGATTTCAGCATTGATCTGTTTTCCCGTCAAAGGATCTTTCTGAACCATTTCAGTGGATGGATTTTCTGTGGGAAGTCCGTCACGGGTACACGAATTCAGGGCAAAAAATAATGCCACAAGATAAAATACGCTTTTTTTCATAGTTTTAATTGTATAATTTGGAAACACAATATAACACTTTGATGGGATTTAAAAGCGCAGAAAAAATGAATTTAGTATTACAAGAATATTAATATCCGGTTACACCCTTTAAAAAATTCACACTTGTTTCTCATAACAGACGCTATTATCAACACCTATATATTGACCATAATTAGGAATTCGGCAATACCCTCTTTTTTCGTACAAAGCGATGGCCTCGGGCTGCGCGATTCCTGTTTCCAGAACACACTTGCTGTAGCCTTCTTCTTTAGCCCAGATTTCAAGCTCATTCAAGATTTTTGAAGCGACTCCTTTTCCTCTGTTTTCAGTATCCGTATACATTCTTTTGATTTCAACCGTATCCGCGGAAAAAGGCTTGAAAGCACCACATCCGGCCGCATGATCTCCCGAATACGCTACGACACAGTTTTTGAGCATATCAATGGAATTAAACTGATGATAAAATGCATGATCTTCCCCATCCCGTACAGCCAGATCGGCATCGAGAAGCTTTACTAAATTCTGGAAATCTACGTCTGAGGAATCTGTTCTTTTGGTGATCATTGTTTATTGATTTAAAATTTAATATGATTTAAGCATATAAAGACTAACCCAAAAATACAAAAGCTTCCCGGTGAGAGGAAGCTTAGGATTTATTTATTTTTAATTCATTTGAATTAATCAGGCGTCAACGTTGAATTTTCTTTCGTTAATCAACTCTGCAATGGCCAGCATATCCTTCCCGATCAGCCTGTCGTCTTCAAGCTTTTTTACCTTGGAACGGATCACGGCAAAGTTCTCCTCAATAATTTTAGAACATTTGGAAGGTCTTCTGAACTCTAATCCCTGCGCTGCAAACATCAGTTCAACAGATAATATATTCACCAGATTTCCTAAAACCTGATTAAATTTTCTACCGGAAATACTTCCCATAGAAACGTGGTCTTCCTGTCCTAAACTTGTAGGAATAGAATCTGCCGACGCCGGGAAGCACAGTGTTTTATTTTCCGTCACCAAAGCAGCGGAAGTATATTGCGGGATCATGAATCCTGAATTCAGTCCTGAGCTTTCTGTCAGTAATCTCGGCAATCCGTATTTTCCTTCCAGTAATAAATAGCTTCTTCTGTCTGAAATATTTCCTAATTCAGCTACAGCCAGTGTAGCGTAATCCAGTGGAAGCGCCATCAGCTGTCCGTGGAAGTTTCCACCGGAAATAGATTCCTCAGCACTTAAAACAATCGGGTTATCCGTCACTGAATTAAGTTCCGTTTCTGCCATCAATTTAAGGTGTTCGAAAGCATTTCTGCTGGCACCATGCACCTGCGGCACACATCTCATGGAATAAGGATCCTGAACTCTTTCGCAGTCTTCGTGCGCTTTCATATTTTCAGAACCTTTTAAGAATTTAACCATTCTGGCTGCCACTTTTTTGCTTCCTTCAAAAGGTCTGATCTCATGAAGTTCCTTTTTGAACGGACTTTCGGAACCTCTGTATGCTTCGATACTCATTGCGGCAGTCATATCCGCAAGGTTTAATAAATATTCAAATTTTTCCAGCCCTTTAATGGCGTGGGCTAAAATAAACTGCGTCCCGTTGATCAGTCCCAGACCTTCTTTCGGGCCTAAAGCTAATGGTTCCAGACCGTGTTTCTCCAAAACCTCCATGGTTTCAAAGATCTGATCTCCTTCCCAAACCTGTCCCAATCCAAGCAATGGAAGCACAAGGTGAGCAAGAGGGGCAAGATCTCCGGAAGCTCCTACAGACCCCTGCTCAGGTACTACCGGAATAATATCTTTTTCAAGCATCAGGATCAGTCTTTCAATCACTTCCAGGGAAACACCTGAAAATCCTTTAGACAAAGCATGAACTTTTGCAATGATCATGATCTTGGAAAACTCTTTATTGATAGGCTTCCCAACCCCTACTGCGTGGGAAATAATAAGGTTATACTGCAGCTGTGCCGTTTCATCAGCTGATATCTTAGTATCACAAAGCGGTCCGAAGCCCGTATTGATCCCATAAACACATCTGTCAGACTCTACAATTTTCTGAACATTTTTCTGGGATTTCAGGATCTGTTCTTTGGCAGCTTTATTAAGTTTAGCTTTACCTGGTTTTTTACAGATTTCCAGAACATCATGGAAAGTGAAAACATCTACACCGTATATCATTTCTAAAAATTTCCTTAAAAATACGCATTTAACAATAATTGGAAAAGGTAAATTTTATGGTACTATATTTTTCTGACGATACGTCAATTAATTTAACTTGAGTTCGGGATAAGAAGTTAAGATTAAAAGGCGGGAAGCGAGAAGCTAGAGGCTGGAAGTTATTATTGGACAATAATATTAAATAACTGCCTTTAAATTTGTTGAAGCGGATTCAAAAAATTAATAAAACCGCTGTACATTTCTACCTTTGGACTTCAATAACTTCCCTCTTCCGGCTTCAAACTTCCTTACCTCTTATAAAAACGAAAATGCCTTATCCCAAACTCAGGTTAATTTGCTATTTTTACCTCCGAAATTTAAAAAACAATTACCAATAACTTATGAAACTTAAAACTTTACTGCTTGCCTTTTGTGTGGCAGGTACCGCATCTTTCGCCCAGAAAGTAAAATATTCCAAAGAGGAGAAAAAGAAAATGGAAACCTATCTCTTTAATGAAGGCTTCAATGCCCCGTCTCCTAAAAAAACATCAACGGTTATTTTAAAGGATGGAACGGAGCACAAAGGGTTTTGCGGCAAAATTGAAACTAAAAAAGGACAGATCTATGAGGTTTCACTGAAAGACAGCATCTCGAAAAAAGGTGAAATCTTTACTGCCGATCAAATCAGTGAAATGTATGTGTATCCGAGTAATGCTGAAAAAATTGCAAAAGTTGCCAAATACATGGGAAATATCCGAAACTTCAGCACAAAAAAACTGACTAAAAATACAGACGGAGGAAGGATCCATTTCGTGAATCAGACTGTTTCCCTGAAAAATAAAAAAGATGACAAGGAGTTCCTGATGCAGCTGATCAATCCTGAATTCAGTGATATTATTTCTGTATACCATGATCCGAGAGCTAAAGAAACAGGCGGTTTTTCTATGATGGGTTCACCTCAGCTTGGTGGCGGCGTGATTAAATCTTATTATGTAAAGAAAGGTGATAAGGTGATGTGGCTGCACAAGGATGATTTTGAGGACAATTATGATTTTCTCTTTGGTGACAATGCAGAATTCATAAAAAAATACCCGAAAGATTCTGCGGAATGGGATTATCTGAGCTTCCTGATCAGTGAATATACTGCAATGAGCAACGGATAATCATTTGAAAATATTTATAAAGCTGCAGGATTTTCCGCAGCTTTTTTTTATCTTTTACCTCTTAATTTAAATAGTCCCCATGAAATTTTCTATCAATACCGTTCTGATGGTAAGCTTCCTGTTCTGGGGTGCTTTGGGAAGAGTATTTAAAGGCTGTTCAAAGGCTGATGATGCCGTACATGCCGGAACTTATGTGAAAAACCTTGATCATATTCCCTATCAGACCAATTATAAAACGATGGGGCGCTATCTCACTTCCGAGTCTGTGATCAAAGATCCACTTACGCTGCAGCGGCATATCGAAACGGCAGAGCTCGTTGATACAAAGATTATTAATGATCTGAAACTTAAAGATCCAAAGTTAAAAGAACAGGTTGATCAGATAGACCTCAAATATCTTCCTTCTGAAAGGGTGGCTGAGTATCAGAAAATTATTGAAAGCCGCCTCAGGGATATTGATTTTATGAGTTATAAGAAGTTATTCAAGGTTTTAAAAATCGCCTCCAAAATGAAGAAATTCTATCATCTTGACGGCAATATTAAAGATGATAATAAAAAGGTAGGTGACAATTATATCTATTCAAAAAACGGTTTTGATCTTCTCATACCGCCAGGTTTTCATGAAATAACTTCTCTGCAGCATCCGCTTATTGATAAAATCTGGATCAATGACAAATCTATGATTACCGTGTATACTTTTGAAAAAAATCAGGAAAAATCATTGGAGGAATGGAAAGTATTCAAAGGGCAAAACCGCAACCGGCTGCAGCTGTTTGAAAGTGAGAAAGACCTCATCAATCACTCCGTATTCTCTGAGGGTGAAAAAATTTACGGCTCTTTAAAAATCTTAAATAAAGGAAAGAAAATTCTGTTCGTGGAAATAAGCTTTGATGACCATTTATCTTATATTGAATACCGCAAGAAATTACTCTCTGAAATTTAAAAACAGATTTAAAATAATAAGTCATAATAGATCAAAGCAAAATTCCGTAATTTTGTTATATGAATCCTTCTTTAGAATTACAGCTCAAAACTTTACCATCAGAACCGGGCGTTTATCGTTACTATGATAAGAACGATCAGCTGCTGTACGTAGGAAAGGCCAAACATTTAAAGAAAAGGGTTCTCTCCTATTTCAACAAAAATCTTCCGGGCTACCGTATCAAAATAATGGTAGGAAAGATCGTCCGTCTGGAAACCACCATCGTGAACAGTGAGTATGATGCTCTTTTACTGGAAAACAACCTGATCAAGGAACACCGTCCTTTTTACAATGTATTGCTGAAGGATGATAAAACATATCCGTGGATCTGCATTAAAAACGAAAGCTTTCCCAGAATATTCCTGACCAGAAATGTCATCAAAGACGGCTCGGAATATTACGGACCTTACGCGAAAGTGCGTCCTGCCAAGATTTTGCTGGATACCATCAAACATATTTATAAGCTCAGAACCTGCAACCTTAATCTTTCACCTTCCAAAATAGCCGAAGGAAAATATAAAGTCTGTCTGGAATACCACATCAAAAACTGTGAAGGACCTTGTGAAGACCTGGAAAGTAAAGAGGATTATGATGAAAAGATTGATGCCATCCGGGGAATTATCAAAGGGGATTTCCGGAAAGCGAAGGAATATCTGGTCAGTCAGATGATGAAACTGGCGGAAAATCTGAAATTTGAGGAGGCACAGACGATTAAGGAAAGACTGGATATCCTTGAAGATTATCAGGCTAAAAATACAGTCGTGAACCCCAATATCGATGATGTGGATGTTTTTGGAATGACCAGTGATGAAGCTGCGGCTTATGTGAATTTCTTTAAGATCAGAAACGGAAATATTATCCAGAGTTTTACGACAGAAATTAAAAAGATCCTGGAGGAAACAGATGAAGATATTCTGGAAGAAGCACTGATCGAGATCCGGCAAAAGTTCAGCTCCGATTCTAAAGAAGTACTGCTTCCGTTCCATCTTTCGGTAGAAATCCCGAATGTAAAACTGATCGTTCCGAAAGTTGGAGACAAAAAAAGGATCGTGGAACTTTCGGAAAAGAATGCAAAAGAATACCGTCTGGAAAAATTAAAACAGGTACAGATCGTAGATCCGGAAAGGCATACGAACAGAATCATGGCCGAAATGCAGAAACTTCTTAGAATGCCTGTGGAACCGAGACATATTGAAGGTTTCGACAACTCAAACATTCAGGGAACCAATCCTGTTTCGGCATGTGTAGTTTTTAAAGATGGTAAGCCAAGTAAAGCAGATTACAGGATTTTTCACCCTAAAACTGTAGAAGGAGCCAATGACTTCGCCACAATGGAAGAAGTGATCTACCGCCGTTATAAAAGGATGCTGGACGAAGGGGAAAGCCTTCCGCAGCTGATCCTGATCGACGGAGGAAAGGGCCAGCTGTCCTCTGCTGTAAAAAGTTTGAGACTATTGGGACTTTACGGGAAGATAACGATTGTAGGAATCGCCAAAAGACTTGAGGAAATTTTCTTCCCCGAAGATTCCATTCCACTGTATCTGGACAAGAAATCAGAAACCTTAAAAATCCTTCAGAGAGTAAGGGATGAAGCGCACCGTTTCGGGGTAAAGCATCACAGAACGAGAAGGAAAAATTCCACCATAAAATCTGAGCTGGAAGAAATTCCGGGCGTTGGAGAAAAAACGATTGAGCTTCTGCTTTCTAAACTGAAATCGGTGAAAAGAATCAAAGAATCAAGTCTGGAAACTCTGGAAGAGATCCTTGGAAAAAGTAAGGCGAAGGTGATTTGGGAGTTTTTTAATGCTGAATAAACATCTGCCTGTTCTAAACTTATGGATGGAGGGCGTAAAAAATCCTTAACTCAGTTTGAATTAAGGATTATATATTGTTCATTTAACGAAATATTATTTTGATAAAAATACTTCTTTAGAATATTCACCGTTAGATTGCGGCATATCGATGATGATATTTCCATTTTCAAAATAACCGATCGTATAATTTCCGTCTGTAAGTTTTACTCTGAATACATCTTTCTTTGATGAAGCTTTAAATACAGCAAATGGTACAGAACTGCCATTTTCTGCCAGGATAAACTGATTGTTATCAACCTGTATTTTTTGAAGACTGAGCTTCCCATTGGTATACTTTTCAGATTTATTTTCCGAAGCAGGTGAAGAGGAAACTGCCTCATTTTTATTCTCAGATTGTGCAGGTACAGATTCTTCCGGTTTTACAGCTGGTGCAATTTCAGCAGGATATGAAACCGGAACGGCAATGATAGCTTGTTTCAATGCATCCTGAAATCCTTGTCTAAAATCTTTGATCGTGGAAAATCCTTTGGACGTAAAAACGACTTTGTCTTTACAATCCTTAATCTCAATAATTACCCTGTTCCTTAAAAAATTACTGTTATCCAAAACATTAGCATAGCCTACACTGCAAGGATTATCTTTAGCTTCAGCAGGCCAATCTTTTATGACCTGAACAACGGTATATTTTTTATCGGTCAGCCCCTTTACCAATGCAGTTTCAAGACCATATGAATCTTTATCAAAGGCTTTGAATTTTTCCGGAACGGAAATATATTTATAATCTGAAACTTTCTGCCCAAAAATAGCTGCTCCAGCAAGCATCAATGTAAATACCGATATTTTTTTCATTTTTATTAATGTCTATATTATTATGGAACCATTATTTTTTCATAGCATCATCAAAATTCTTTTTAAGCCTGCTTTCAAATTTTATTATAAAATCATTTTCAACATCATTACTATCTAGAAGTTTCTTTGATTCTCCATCTACAGCGTTTCTCTCTACATTTCTTTTGTAATATTCTTTATTTAATGAATCTTCTCCTGATAAGAAGACAGGTAGTAATTTATCTTCTTTAACAGTATAATAAGCTAAAGTCATTCTATTCGTATAATAAATAGTTTTCTTTTTTCTTTCTTGAGTAAGAATTCCAAAATCAAATTTTAATCTATAGAAATTTTTATATGGTGAGTATTGAGAAAAAAAGGGGTTTCTATAAAGGATAATTATCTTTTCAATGTTATTTTTTTCGCAAAAATTCTTTAAATATTCTTTTTGTTTCTTATCTGATGAAAAGCCATTATTTTCTAAAATCTTAAAATCAAAATCATTTAAAGTGATAGTTTGTGCAGTGAGCTTTTTTATAAAATCCGAAGCATCATATTTTAACACTTCCGTAAATTTTACTTCTACATTATCTCCAACTTCAGCATGAATACGCTTCAGTTTAGTATTAATATTACTTACAAAGCCTGTTTGGCAAAAAAAACTCGTTTTAAAAAAAATTAGAAAAAGTAATATGATCTTTTTCATTACATTTAATTATACTATAAAGTTAATCATTTCTGAATGCTCCCATATCCAGTTTAAGAGAAAAGAAATTGGAATAGAAATTAGAGCCTCCGATTCCGGAATTCGTAATCGCATAATCCAGTGTAAGGCCTCTGTATCTGATTCCGATACCAGCACTCGGCTGGAAAGAAACTTTTCTTTTTAGGTCTTCAATATCGGTGATCGATTGGAATCTGTTCACCCCAAGTCGCACAAAGATCATTTTCTGATACCCAAGCTCAGCTCCCGCATACGGCGTAAGACTGGCAAAATCTGTAGATACCAAAGCGGCTGTTTTTGCAAAATCTACATTGATTCCGGCTTCCGGCAAAACATACAGACTGCTGTTGATATTGAATATTTTACTGGCCCCAACATTCAGTTTAGGCATCGTAAGTTCCATTTTATCTTTAGGAGCAGGGTTAAATTCCTCTCCATTCACGACCGTTGAAAGTTCCTTTTGATTAATGCTCCAGAAATTCACCGTTGTGGTAGCATCACGAAGCATACCTCCGAATTTCCATCCGTTATCTGCTTTATAAATCGCTCCGATATCAAAACCGAAACCATATCCATTGGCAAATTTCCCTACATTTCTGTAAACAATTTTAGCATTCACCCCTACGTCCAGCTTAGGATTTCCTCCGGGATTAAAAGCATAGGAAAGAATGGCTGCATAATCGGACTGGGAAAATTTGGTGATTTTATCGTAATCGATATTCCCCTCTGCATCAATCATTTGGGTAGTATTCAGGATATTATCTACCCCCAATCTTACCACTGAAACTCCGAATACGCCTTCTTCAAGTACTTTAGCGTACGCCAGATAGTCGTATTTCGCAATAGATTCAAAATATTCTGCGTGCATTGCTGCGCCCTGCCAGTCTCTTTCAATGGCCATGAGCCCGGCCGGGTTCCACATAGGAGAATATACATCGTCCTGATTGGAAATTACAGCTCCTCCCATGGCAAGACCTCTTGCTCCGGCTCCAATATTCAAAAATTCATTGGAGTACTTTCTTATGATCTGAGATTGAGACAGCCCAAACAGCAGTGAAAATGCAAGTAAAAAATATTTCTTCATCATATAAATTTGATGCTTAGTTAAGGTTTATTTGTTTTTTAGTTTTCCGAGCCTTCATTAATCCATTTACTATGATAGCCAATATCATAACGCCTGAAGCTGCATAAAATACAGGACTCATTTCTTCAGATTCTCCAAAGATAAAAAAAGCTAGTATAATTCCGTAGACAGGTTCTAAATTAACTGTTAAAATTAGAGTAAAAGGCGAAATATATTTCATGAGCTTCACCGATTCCAGCATTGGGAAAGCTGTGAAAACACTTGCCAACAAGCATATTAACGCCAGATCTCTGTAGTTTATTTCATCCATCTGAAAAATCTGCCCTGTGAGTGTATAAAATACGGCCAGAACAAACCATCCGCAGAATATTTCATAGAATATAATGTTTCCGGAACTGGTTTTTCCGAACATTTTACCGTTAAAAACAGAGAAAATAGTCCCGAATATGGCGCAGAGAATCCCATAAATAATACCTTCCTTAAAATGAAACTCTGTTTTAAAGATCAGCAGTATACAGGCAACAATCACCACTCCCATTACCACTTCTGAAATATCAATCTTCCGTTTAAAGATAATGGGTTCCAATATGGAGGCAAATAAAGTGGAAAGCGAAAGGCAGCTTAACGCTATGGAAACATTGGATACTTTAATGGAATAGAAAAAGCAGTACCAGTGAAGGGCCATGGCACAGCCGATCCCGGCCAGCTGAAAAAATATCTTCTTCGATACTTTAATGCTTTCCTTCTTGTAAACTCTGATGAATAAAAACAGGAATACCGCCGCAAAAAGCATTCTGTAAAAAACAAGAATCTGCGCATTGGCATGAATCAGTTTTCCTAAAATTGCCGTAAAACCCCATAAAAAAACGATCAGATGCAGCCTGAAAAGCGCTAATTTTTGCATATCCTAACTTCTATAAATCTTTAACAGGCAAATTTACAAATAGCATTTAGAAATATTGATAAAAAGATAGATTTAGTCTGAGAAAAATCAGAAAATGTAAAATCCTGTTCATTTTGCGATCATAAGACACAAAAAACCCTGAAAATTTGTTCAACGTTCAGGGCCTTCAAATAATAAACTATTAAAAAAATAAACTAGGAACTTAGAGTATTTAGCAGGGAATATGATCCCTTTTACTCTGAAGTAAAGTTAGAAAAAATATCAGTAATTTAAAAATATTTTTTTGTTAAAAATTTCACAATTTTCTGAGAACCAATATATTAAACACGTGTTTTACTTCAGTTGCTATTCATTATAAAAATAGTATCTTTAGCCGGAAAAAATTGAAAATTTATGGACCTTGAATTCAACAAAAGGGAAGATCAAAACAGATTAAAATTATCTGATCTCAATCAATTGCTCGCTGAAATAAAAAAAGGTGGCGGAGAAAAAAGGCTTCAAAAGCTTCGTGATGAAGGAAAAATGACGGCAAGAGAAAGAATTGAATATCTTCTCGATAAAGGTTCAGATTCCATAGAGATCGGTGCATTTGCTGGCTATGAGATGTATGAAGAGCATGGCGGATGTCCCAGCGGAGGAGTTGTAGTCGTAATGGGCTATGTTTCCGGCAGACAATGTCTTGTGGTGGCCAATGATGCTTCTGTGAAGGCCGGTGCCTGGTTCCCGATTACCGGAAAAAAGAACCTGAGAGCACAGGAAATTGCCATGGAAAACAGGCTTCCGATCATCTATCTGGTAGATTCTGCGGGGGTTTATCTTCCGATGCAGGATGAGATTTTCCCTGATAAAGAGCATTTCGGAAGAATTTTC
This sequence comes from Chryseobacterium endalhagicum, assembly GCF_016745235.1. Lineage (GTDB taxonomy): Bacteria > Bacteroidota > Bacteroidia > Flavobacteriales > Weeksellaceae > Chryseobacterium > Chryseobacterium endalhagicum. Next base: position 144,084 of record NZ_JAELVM010000004.1, read on the forward strand.
AGAAATAATGCTAAAATGAGCTCTATGGGAATTATCCAGATCTCGGCAGTTATGGGCAGCTGCGTTGCCGGAGGTGCTTATCTTCCTATTATGAGCGATGAAGCGATGATCGTTGACAAAACAGGCTCTATCTTCCTTGCCGGAAGTTACCTGGTAAAAGCTGCGATTGGAGAAACTATTGATAATGAAACTTTGGGAGGAGCTACTACACACTGCTCTATTTCAGGAGTTACAGATTATAAGGCTAAAGATGACAAAGATGCTTTGAACAGAATCAGAACCATCATGAAATCTATTGGCAGCACTGAAAAGGCAGGCTTTGACAGAATCGAAAGCTTTCCGCCAAAGGAAAACCCTGATAATATCTTCGGAATTGTTCCGGTTTCCAGAGCGGAACAGTATGATACTTATGACATCATTAAATGCCTGGTGGATCATTCAGAATTTGAAGAATATAAACCTGACTACGGAAAAAGCATCATCTGTGCAACGGCAAGAATTGACGGCTGGTCTGTAGGAATTGTCGCTAACCAAAGAAAACTGGTAAAAAGCGGGAAAGGAGAAATGCAGTTCGGCGGTGTAATTTATTCTGATTCTGCGGATAAATCGACAAGATTTATAGCTAACTGTAACCAGAGAAAGATTCCATTGGTTTTCCTTCAGGATGTTACAGGATTTATGGTGGGTTCAAAATCAGAGCACGGAGGTATCATTAAAGATGGTGCCAAAATGGTTAATGCCGTTTCCAATTCTGTAGTTCCGAAATTCACTATTATTACAGGAAATTCTTACGGAGCTGGAAACTATGCCATGTGTGGAAAAGCGTATGATCCGAGATTAATTGTGGCGTGGCCATGGGCAGATCTTGCGGTAATGGGCGGTGCACAGGCAGCAAAAGTATTGGTACAGATCCAGGAATCAACGCTGAAAAAGCAAGGGAAAGAAATCTCAGAAGAAGAGCACAACGAAATTTTGAATACCATCACCAAAAGATATCAAAAACAGACAGAGGCCACTTATGCCGCTGCAAGATTATGGACGGATGCTATTATTAATCCTACAGATACCAGAAAATGGATTTCTATGGGGATAGAAGCAGCTAACCACGCTCCTATTACGGAAAAATTCAACCTGGGAGTTATTCAGGTCTGAAAAACATTCTAGAATTATTAGTTTATTTTTTAAATAAAATATTAAAACAACGGCAATATGATAAATTATTCATATTGCCGTTGTTTATTTTTACTAAATTTATAAGACAAAATCACTTACATATGAATCACAAATTGACTTTAGTCCTATTAATGGTTTTTAACTGTTTCTGGGGGCAGAATCTTACAAAAGATGAATCACTGCCGGGCAGCGTTTTCCGCTTTGACTTTCAGAGATTTGAAAATCAATTCAAAGAAAATCGTTTAAAAAAAGAAAAAATTACAAAAATGTCTATTACGCTTCCTACGGAAAACGGAAGAAGTACAAGGTTTACTTTAAATGAAAACAGCCTTACAGACCAAAGACTTGGAAGCATCCTTACCTTTGACGGGGTGAGTGATGATAAAACATCTTCTTTAAAACTATCTGTTTTCAAAGATCACTTTAATGCTATTATTAAAAACAATACAGGGTACTTTTTTGTAGAACCTTACAAAACAGCTCCCGGGGAATACAGAATCTACAGCGCATTTTCAAACTTTGAGGAAAGGTTTGTCTGCGGTGTGGAAGAGAATGATGTCATTAAAGAACTGGCAGAGGTTAAACAGTCTTTAGCTTCTAAATCCGTAATTAATTTTCCTTTTGGAAACCAGATCCGGAAATTCAGGCTGGCAGTTGCTACGACGGGTGAATTTGCCCAGGCTTTTAGCGGAAATACAGATGATGCTCTGGCAGAACTTGTCAATATGGTGAATCTGATCAATAAAATTTATGAATCTGAGGTTTCCATAACATTCAGTCTTATTGCAGAAACTACTAACAAATCATTGATTTTCACAGATCCAGCTACAGATCCGTTCACAGTAAATCCTTCTTTTGCCAGTGCAGCGAATTCACAGACGGGTTTTAATACACTTAATACCAATGCCACCCTGATCTACAATAAATATGATATCGGGCATACTTTCAATATCATGAGCAGTGGCGGGGCACAGGGTCAGGCCGGGCCGCAGCCTTGTAACAATACTTCGAAAGCAAGAGCATGGAGCCAGTGGGCTTTAACTATGCCTAAGGGAACGGTTGCAGGCTTAATTGCCCACGAAATGGGTCATCAGTTTTCTGCCGGGCATACCTATAATGCTGTTGGAGGCAGTGCAAGCAGCCCTACCTTCTGTACAAGCGGGTGGAGTTCGGGAGCAGCTATTGAACCCGGAGCCGGATCGACAATTATGAGTTATACCAACAACTGTACAACACCAGATAATCAGACAAATTCCGGAAATAATAATCTGAATTACTTTAATGCAAGAAGTTTGGATCAAATCCTGAATTACCTGCAGTCCCCTGCTAACTGTTATACTTTGGTGGCCAGTACCAACCTTGCTCCTTCTGCCAATGCCGGAGTGGATGTTACCATTCCGAAAAACACACCGTTCAAGTTAAAAGGAATCGGCTCTGACCCTAATGATACCAATATTTCTTATACCTGGGAGCAGGCTGATATAGCAACGGCTAACGATAAAGGAGCCTTTGGTTCCACCATTAACGGAGCAGGCGGCTATACTGCGGTGAACAGTACCACGGCACCCTTATTCCGGTCTGAACAAAGTGCTTCGACTACGGAAAGGTATTTTCCAAAAATGCAGTTTGTCCTTAACAATCAAAACAACCCTCCTACCAATGATGCTGAAGCTCTTCCTTTAGTGGCAAGATCCATGAAATTCCGCTTTACGGTAAGAGATAATCATATTACCAACGGTGGTCTGGATTCAGATGAAATTATTGTAACGGTTAATAACACAGGACCACTGGCTGTGACTTATCCAAATGCAACCGGTGTTTCAGTGGCATCAAATGCCAATATTACCGTTACATGGGCTGTGAATAATACAAATACCGTTAAAAGCAATGTTGATATCCTATTATCTATTGATGGTGGTATAACATTCCCTTATACTTTAGCTTCCAATGTTTTAAATAACGGCAGCTCCAATATTACCGTCCCTTACATTCCTGCTACAGATAAGGCGAGAATTAAAGTAGTGGGAGTCATTAATCCATACGCAGAATTCTTTGATGTGTCTGACAATAATTTCACGATAACATCTGACTGTAATGCTTATACATCATACATTACACCAAAAACTGCTGTTACAGCGATTGCCGGAAGCCCGTCAAGCAATCTAAATATGACGGCTCCCGATGCCGCAGGTCCTTCATACACATCCAAAACGATCGTATATAATGTGGGAACCAGTAACAATGGCATTATTGTATATAGTAACTCTGCAATGACGGCTCCTTATTCTGTAAGCAGCAGCTCAGTGACCAATACATTCAAGTTCAGGGTGACGGAAAGCGGTTCATACGTTTTCTCCAAATCCTCCGGATTCCTGATTACTTCCATACATTCAGGAAGTCCTGCTTCAATGGCCAACTTTTTAACTTCAAATGCCTATTACAACGGCTCCAACTATACATCTACCGGATCCACAAAAGCAGTCGTATTAAACGAAGGCGTTGATTATTACTTTGTGCTTTCTAACTTTTCGAGTCCGGCCAATGCCAACAGCTATACGATAACAGCTGCCGGTCCTGGAAGCTTGTATGAAACGTCTGCGGCTCCGGCTGGCTACAGCTACACATTTGCAGCGATCAATACGGCGACGGGTAAAATTCAGGCTGTAAGTCCTACCGCCAACTTTACTTCTCTTCCGGCCGGTACTTATACTGTAGAAGGTATCTCTTATATCAGCACAGCGAATGTTTCAAACTTTGTGGGCAAAAGCATCAGTGAGCTTATAGCTTTGAATATCTGTTTAAGTGAAAGTAAGAACTCAAGAACTCTTACCTTAACCGCAAGTCTGAATGTAACAGATAATTCCCAGACCCGCACTGGTATAAAAATTGTTCCTAACCCTGTAAAAGATGTGCTTTCTGTAATGACTGATAAAGAAATCAGCCAATACGAAATCTATGACATGTCAGGAAGAAATCTTACCGGCAGACAGAAATATTCAGGAAGCATCAGTTTCCGTGAATATGCTACAGGTTCCTACCTGTTAAGGTTATTTGATAAACAAGGCCTGATCCATCAGGAAACCGTTATCAAAAAATAATATGAACTGAAAAATAGAATGGAGATGGTGTAACAGCCATCTCTTTTTATTTAGAAAATGTGTTTAATTTAAAAAGCCATCCGTCATGAAGAAAACAATACTCCTGATTCTCTTATTTATTTTTACTGGTTTATATTCTCAAAGCACAGAATACCAGTTTAAATTTGATGCTAAAAAGTTCAGAAAAGAATTTATCAAAAATAAGAAACAGCCTCTACAGCTAAAGATATTCGCCCCTAATGGAAAAGAACTGATTTTTAATGTGGCAGAAAGCAGCATTTCCGAACAGCCTGTTCAAAACATCAATACATTCAAAGGTGTAAGTGTGGACGGAAGCCAAAATGTATCCTTTACTTTAACTAAAACATCAATCTCAGGATCGTACTCTGATCACGGAACTGAAATATATTTCAGCCCCGTTATTAGCAAAAAGTGTACTTATAAAGTTTATATTCCGGCTAAAATCCAGACAGGACAGGAACAGGATTTTGTAAAATAAGCGCATCAGGATCATAAACACATGAAAAATCATCTTTACAGGATGATTTTTTAGTTTACAATATTCACAAAACTAATGATATTGATTTATTAATTTTTTTATTATTAAAAACCATCAATAGAAATGGAGCTCACCTTTTATTAAAAAAAATCAAAAAAAATTTATATTCTTAAAAAAAATATTAAAAAGAAAATATTTCGTTTGTTTTTAATATTTAACTTTTAATAGAACTAAAAATAATAAAATTGGTTTAAAATATTCATAAAGAAAAAATCCAGAATTTCACCGGGAAAACTTGAGTCATAAGATTCTGACCTATTTTTTTTTATTATTGCACAGTTAACCCAAATCATCAAAATATAATAATGAAACAATTAAGCACTGGCTATCCCTTTGCTGTAGGAGTTTTTTGCTTTTTATTAGGCACCGCCAATCAGGTCTATGCCCAAAAAGTAAAAAAGGACACGGCAAAAAGTAAGGAAATTCAGGAGGTCGTTGTCACCGCACTGGGAATCAAAAGAGATCAGAGAAAACTCGGTTATGCCATCACAAAGGTCGATAGTAAAGACATTACACAGGCGGGAGTTGTGAATCCAATGGAAGCACTTCAGGGAAAACTTCCCGGTGTGGAAATTATTGCCGGTTCAGGCGGTCCTCAGTCCAGCGCAAGAATTCAGATCCGTGGTAATACGTCATTAGGAAAAAATAACCAACCGCTTGTTGTTGTAGACGGCGTGATCATAGACAACAGCGTTACCGGCGCAGATCAGTGGGGATCAGGATATGATTTCGGTAATGAAATGAAAAATCTAAACTCTGATGTTTTTGAATCGGTATCTGTGCTCAGGGGTGCTGCAGCCTCTGCTCTTTATGGTTCCCGTGCTGCCAACGGAGTGATTGTGATTACCACCAAAAAAGGGAAAAGCAAAAACGGTGTAGGAGTCAAAATTAATTCCTCACTTACGACACAGCATGTTTATGCCGGACCAAAATTTCAAAACGAATTCGGAGCAGGGGTTGGTTCAGCTTTTCCAACGGACAGCAACGGACAGCGCTTCGTGGATCCTAACCTTTTTTACTTCAGTTTCGGGCCGAAGTTTGACGGGTTGCCTGTCCGGGATGCTGATGGCAGAACCGTGATGTGGAACCCGCAGCCAGATAATTACAAGGAGATTTATCAGGTGGGATTTGACCGGAAAAATTCAATTGAGCTATCCGGAGGTAGTGAAAAATCTACATTTTTACTAAGCTTTACCAATCAGGAAGCCGATGGAATTCTGCCCAGAAATAAATTTACCCGGAATGCTTATTATCTTCGTGCTACTCATGAATTCAATAAGTATCTGCAAATAGATGCCAGTTTCAACTACAACAGATCTTTCGGACAGAATCCTGTACCGCAAGGGGGGAATGAAAGTCCGCTATTCAGCTATATTTATGGAGTTCCCCGAAGTTTTGATGCGGCTTACTGGCGTAATAATTATCTGGATCCTGTAAACGGAGGAAGAAAAAGGGATGGCGCTGATCCTTATGATATGGCGTCCAAATATTTTAATCTGTTTCAGAATACAAGAACGCAGAAAGAGAATAATTATATCGGCCGTCTGGAACTGAAATCCCAGCTGGCTGATTGGCTAAATCTAACGGTTAGCGGTAATTTCAATAATTATAATTTCATCAATGAATCCAAAATACTGGGCGATAATCCTGGATTTACCGGTGGAAGCTACACCATTTTAGAAGGTACGAAAGAACAGTATAATGTTAAATTTCTATTGAATGCTAATTTTAAATTAATGGAAAATTTAACGTTAAATGCTTCTTTGGGGGGAGAAGATTTCCGCTCGAGATATAAATCTACCAAACAATGGACCAACGGAGGATTGAACACGCCGGGCTTGTTCCAAATCCAAAATTCTGTAGACCCTGCCGGAAATGAACTCTCCTACACAGATGCTGAACAGTCACCGAAAAGAATACAGTCGCTTTATGCATTTGCCAACTTCGCATGGAAGGATCAATTGTTTATAGATGTTACAGCCCGTAATGACTGGTCTTCGACTCTAATTTATCCTGATGGTCATGGAAATATAAGCTACTTTTATCCTTCATTCGTTGGAAACTGGACGTTCTCCAATTCATTTAAACTTCCGGAATGGATCAGTTTCGGAAGCTTAAGAGGAAGCCTAGCCTGGGTAGGACGGGATACTTTCCCATATAATACAAGCTCAGGATTCTATTACAGACCGGATCCGTCAGCCTATAATTCGCCCGGCGGAACACGTATTCCGTTAACCGGGTTCAACAGCAATGCGCTTTCCAATAATAACCTCAAGAATGAATTAAGCAAATCCATAGAATTTGGATTGAATATGGCTTTCTTTCATAACAGGTTGGATTTTGATGTGTCTGTTTATAAAACGAATACGACGAACCAATTATTAACGCTTTCCCTGCCTCAGGAATCCGGTGTCAGTTCGCAGCAGATTAATGCCGGAAATTTACAAAACAAAGGGATTGAAGTAATAGTCAATGCGGTTCCTGTTAAATCAAGTAATTTCAGATGGGATACTACCCTTACATTCGCTAAAAACCAGGATAAACTGATTGAGCTGGCTCCCGGTGTGAACGAATATGTTCTGGATTGGGCGATGGGAAGCGATGTGAAAAGTGTGGCCATACCGGGACAGCAGTACGGCCTGATTCAAACCAATTATGCTTACGCCAGATATCAGGCACTAGATGCGAACGGAAATAAGATTGATGATCCCAGAAACGGAATGAGAGTCTTAAAACCCAACGGCTTCTATATGCGCTCAGATTCTTATCAGAACCAGGGATACAGGACAGTCGGAAAGTTAACGCCTGATTTCCTGACCAGCTTCAGAAACAGTTTCAGATATAAAAATCTCTCTTTAAGCGTATTGATTGATGCCAGGGTTGGCGGGGATATTCTTTCCGCTACTTATAATTATGGTGTACAGTTTGGTAATCTTCCTTCCACTTTACAATACAGGGATGAAGCCAGAGGAGGAATTAAATATACGGATGCAAATGGTATGATTCAGTATGGAGTAATTCCGGAAGGGATATTTGCCCAAAACACAAAAATTAATGATAAGCAGGGAATGACAAGGGATGTAGGTGGAATGACTTATCAGGAAGTCTATGAAAAAGGCTGGATAGATCCTGTGAGAACAGATCTTTACTATAGAAATCTGGGATCATGGGGTACGGGTATCAGAGAGCATGCTATTTTTGAAAATACCTGGGTCGCTTTACGTGAACTGAGATTAACTTATGCTTTTAAGCCTGATATGATCAAGCCGCTCGGATTAAATTCTCTTAATATGTCTGTAATAGGGCGAAATTTATTCTATATCTACAATAAATTACCGGATGGTATTAATCCCGAAGGCAAGTATACAAACAGAGCGGGAAGCTTTGCAGAATATGGAGGTTCACCTATGTCGAGATATTTAGGATTCAATCTGGATTTTTCTTTTTAAGCTTATTAATTTAAAAATGATTACAATGAAAAAAAACATACTTACACTTATTATAGCACTTTCTGTCTTCAGTTCCTGTACTGATGATTTTGCTGAAATCAATACCAATCCGCTGGATAAAATAACGGCAACCCCTGAAGAACTTCTCCCACAGGCCATCAAAAAAGGTTATGATGCCAGCTACGAATATTATTATGATTTTTACCGAAGAATTATGCCCTGGACGCAGACTTTGGTTCCCAGTACCGGTAACACTTCGGATTTTATGGATAACGGTGTCAATATGAATCAAAGAAAAGAAGTGTTCTATGGGGATCATGGTTCTCTCTTGTCTGATATTATTTATAAGATCAATCAAATGCCCGCGGACCAGCAGGCAAAATATGTGAATATAAAATCTATTGCGACCATTCTCAAAGTGTATTATGCATGGTATGTAACGGATGTTAATGGAAGTATTGCCTATACAGAAGCGTTTCAGGCACGATATGGCGGTACACTGACTCCCAAGTACGAAACTCAGGAACAGCTTTATGATATTTTCGACCAGCAATTGGATCAGGTTTATACAGCTATTGAAGCTGCTGATCAGTCCATACAGGTAAAGCCGGGCAACAAAGATTTATTTTTTAACGGAGATATTGACAAATGGAAAAGGACAGCCAATTCATTAAGATTAAAAATGGCTTCAAGATTAATGAAGAGAAATCCGGCCAAGCTTACAGCGATTGCTACTGAGGTACTGTCAAGACAAGAGATCAGTAAAACAGCTGAGGATTTTTCTCTGCTCTCAAAAAGATTCACTGAACATGGGAACTTTAATCCGGAAGGGATGTCTGCCTCAAAGCCCATGATCGACTTTATGAATGCCAGCAATGATCCGAGACTACCGATTTTCTATCAAAAAAATGATTACTCACAGGATAATATTAATAAACTTGTTGCTGCAGGTATGATGAGTTCCGCATCTGAAAGTCAGCGGTATGTGGGAGGGCCGACAAGCCCGGATATGGTCAGTGTGAATAAAAGCCGTTATTATACATCAGCAAGAAGATTATTGAATGGTGTAAATTACGACACGATATCCAAAATCCAGTACAGGATATGGCAGCCTGAATACGGTACAGGAACAGGAAACGCTGTTTTCCCGATACTTACCTATGCCGATTATTCTCTCTTAAAAGCTGAGCTTGCAGCAAGAGGTATCATTTCAGGTAATGTTGAAACATTATATAAAGAAGGAGTAAGAGCTTCGATCGAAACTTATAATTATTTTGCCAAAGAAGCTATGGTGATTGGATATGTTCCTACACCAGCAACCCAGATTACAGATTATCTTAATTCCACACCGGTAAAGTTTGATGCTTCAAAAGCCCTTGAACAAATTATTATACAGGAATATCTGAATTATTTTAAACAGCCAAATGAAGTCTGGGCACTCATCAAAAGAACGGGTATGCCTAATACATCAACAGGTCTTAAACTGGAAGCACCTTCACGCGATGGAGGGATTCCATTGACAATGCCCAGAAGAATTGTTCTTCCTACTCCTTCAGCTGATAATCTGAACTATCAAAACCAAAAAGCAGCCCTCGATCAGATGAAACAGGATCCTGATTTCGGAACGAGTGAAAGTGATATCCTGGGACGTATTTGGTGGGATAAGAAATAGTTGGCGAATTATAATGTGCTATTATTTCTAGCAATAATAAATTAAACAGGATATAGACAACATTATTAAAGAGAAGAATGATTTTCCCACAGATCTCGTAGATAGCACCGAACTTTATGTCTTAATATCTCTCGCTGATCTGGCGGATTGAGCAAATTCTTTTTATGATACTTGAAAATGATATAGGAAAAATATTGCTAGGTTTCGGCTAAAGCCTTTTCTATTCTGATTCTGTTGTAAGCGGGCTAAAGCCCGATCCTGGTGAATAAGGAAAACAGGCAAAATCATCTTTAGGAATTGCCACTGGATATTTATTGATGGATAGTATAAACGCAAAGGCAGACAAAGAATATTTCCAGGATGGGAAGTTAAGGTAAACAAAGGTGTAAACTTTAGCAAGGAAATACGAGGTAGCAGTTGTGTCTTTCAGGATATTTGGAAGCTGATCAATTAATAGAATAAGTGAACTAATTTCTATTAATAATCAACTTATGATGAAGCAGCGTTACTAGGTGGAAGAATGATTTTCCCACAGATTCCTCGGATGACACCGAGCTTTATGTTTTAATACATCTCGCTGATCTGGCGGATTGAGCAAATTTTTTTTATGATGGCTTGAAAATGATATGGGAAAAATATGTAGTCTAGGTTTTTGGCTAAAGCCTCCTGTTCTGATTCTGTTCTAAGCGGGCTAAAGCCCGCTCCTGGTGAATAAGGAAAACAAGCAAAATCATCTTTAGGAATTGCCACTGGATATTTATTGACAGATAGTATAACCGCAAAGGCGGACAAAGAATATTTCCAGGATGGGAAGTTAAGATAAACAAAGGCGTAAACTTTAGCAAGGAAATACGAAGGTAGAAGTTCCATCTTTCTGAATATTTGGAAGCTGATCAATTAATAGAAATAAGTGAACTAATTTCTATTAATAATCAATTTATGGTAAGGCAGCGTTACTAGGTGGAAGAATGATTTTCCCACAGATTCCTCGGATGACACCGAGCTTTATGTTTTAATACCTCTCGCTGATCTGGCGGATTGAGCAAATTCTTTTTATGATGGCTTGAAAATGATATAGGAAAATATTGGAATCTAGGTTTTGGCTGAAGCCTTTCCTATTCTGATTCTTTTGTAAGCGGGCTAAAGCCCGCTCCTATTGAATATATTGGCTATCAATTAAATGTATCTAAAAGTTTAAAACAAAAAAAATCCTTTACGTATTGTACAGGATTTTTGTATTCTTATATTTTGATTAATTAGATATGAATAATGAATATTAAATATAGCTACAGGCCGCCCTTACAGGGCTGATAAATCTAAAAACATAATATCATAATTTTCATATCTATCCTATTAACAGGGCGCACCTACGGAGCTTATCAGCTTATGGCTTATGGCTTATGGCTTATGGCTTATGGCAAATTTAAAGATAAGTGATCAATGATGATTGATAAGTGATCTGTGATGCTGGGTAGTAGTAGTAGTAGTAGTAGTAGTAGTTACAAGGTTCTGCTCCCGCATTACTCATTATTCATTACTCATTACCAATTACTAATTACTGATCTATTATTCTTGATAATTGGTGATTCATAACTTATCATTGATCATTTATATTGGTATGGTTTGGATATCTGGTATAGGTATATAACAAAAAAGTCTCATACAAAACTGTATGAGACTTTTTAATAAAAA
>NZ_JAELVM010000005.1 GCF_016745235.1 Chryseobacterium endalhagicum
ATCACAAAATATTAATATGAAAAAAATTTACTTTTCAGTAAACTTGTGACCCGGCTGGGATTCGAACCCAGGACCCATACATTAAAAGTGTATTGCTCTACCAGCTGAGCTACCGAGTCGGCCACAATTAAGAATAAATATAATGATTTATTTCTTAATTATAAAATTTTCTTTGCAGTGCCTGCGACTGGACTCGAACCAGCACATCCTTAGGAAACCACCCCCTCAAGATGGCGTGTCTACCAATTTCACCACGCAGGCTAAAAATTACAAAAAATCCAGTAATTTCTTCGCTTGTGACCCGGCTGGGATTCGAACCCAGGACCCATACATTAAAAGTGTATTGCTCTACCAGCTGAGCTACCGAGTCGGTCACTTTGTCAACGATTTACATTTGAATAATGTCCCTCGTTTTCAGTGGTGCAAAGATAGGCGTTTTTTCGTTATCTCAAAACTTTTTTGCAAATTTGTTTAAAAAAAATTCATGGTTATTTCACTCATCGGATACATGGGATGTGGCAAATCTCACATTTCCAAAATTTTAAGCGATAAAATAAATTTTAAACTCATAGACCTCGATAAAGAGATTTCCAGGAGGAATAAATTAACCATTCCTGAAATTTTTGAAAAAAAGGGCGAAATTCAGTTTAGAAAGCTGGAAAGAGAGGCGCTGGAGGAAATTCTTGCGTCGGAAGAAAATGTAGTTTTAAGCCTGGGAGGAGGAACTCCGGTTTATTATAATAATATGGAACTTATCAATACGAGCTCACAAAGTATATTTTTAAGAGCATCGGTGAATACTTTATTCGAAAGAATCTCGAAACAGAAAGAAAAGAGACCTTTAATAGCGAATATTCCGGACGAGGATCTTCCTGAATTTATTGCGAAGCATTTGTTTGAAAGAAATGCATTTTACAGTAAAGCACAGTTCAGTGTGAATACCGATGCCCGAGATCCGGAAGACATTGTACAGGAAATAATAGAAAAGCTCTATCTCTAGAGCTTTTTTATCCTTAATCTTCGCTTTCGGGGCTGTCATTTTCGGGACCGTCTGCAGTTTCTCCAAAGAAATCATCCCAGTCTGTAAAGTCTGAGGCAATATCATTTCCTACATACTCATCCATTTCCCTCCTGTCTTTTTTGGTAGGTCTTCCTTCTCCTTTATTACGGTAATAGTCCTGCGACATTTTGCGGAGTTTAAGCAGTTCGTACTGCTCCTTATCCGTCACATCCTGTATATGAAGAGGAACCAGCTTGGCCCCCATCCTGCTTTTAGGAATCTGAATCACCTTTATTTTATAATCAATCTGATTTTTGCGGATCTTGATGACATCTCCTTCTTTAACCTCCTTGGACGACTTTACGGCAGACGTTCCCACTGAAACTCTGTTCTTTTTAATTTCCTCTGTTGCAATACTTCTCGTCTTATAAAAACGAATGCACCATAAAAATTTATCTATTCTCATAATTTTTTATACTTTTGCCGTTATATTATTTGTAAAGTAATTAAAGTTTTTTGAAATGAAAAAAATATTTTTATATATCCTTGCGGGATCTTTATGTTTTTCTGCATGTAAGAAAGATGATGAAATTGAAACGTATAAAGAACCGGAAGATATTGCCGTTCAAAACAGCTATGATGATCAGGCTATTAAGAAGTTTATGAACGATAATTATCTGGATGCTCAGGGAAATATAAAAGCTTTCAGCACTACGGATACCAGTGATGACAATGAGAAAAAGCTGATCGACCTGCCTTACCAGACCCTTCCTTCCGGAACAATATACATTATGAGAGACGGAGCACAGCCAACAGCTGCGGAAGGAAAAACTATCGGAAATTCTGATATGCTTACGCTTATGATAAGAGCTAATGCTTATTTAGCCGGAAGTACTGACGGGAATGTATCTTTCATCTCTTCACTTACAATCAGTAATACCATTAACGGAAGTGCACTTCCGTTGGTAGATCCGCTGTATTATTATGTAAAGAAGTCTATCCGTGTAGCAGCAACAACTGGTGTAGCACAACAGAGAAGTTATTATGAAGTTGAAGGTTTCCGTGAAGCTATACAGAAATTCAAAGCATTTAATGACCTTCCAAGTGAACACCCTTATAATCTTCAGGGTGTTATTATAGTGCCGTCAAGAGCTGCGTTTGCAAGAGATCCTCATTATCCTTACAATCCCCAGTATTCTCTGAGAAATTATTCAATGGTATTTAATTTCCAGGTGTACGGAACAAAACCAAGACCTGCAGACGAAATCCTTGATTAGTCTTGATAAAAAATAAAGAAACCGCCTTCAGATGAGGGCGGTTTTTGTTTTCTGTTTTTTCTTTTAAGATCTTGCTTTCTGTTTTACATTCCCTAAAATGTCAGGGAAATAAAGATCTGCCAGATGATCAAATTCATCTCCTCTCATAAACATCGTAGCATCTACTTCTTCGTAAGAACTTCTTCCTGCCGCTGCAATCAGTTCATTACAGGTATGCAGGGTATTTTTGTGGAAATGATATACCCTTTCGCTTTTGTCTGTAACGTCCAGTCCTTTGATCAGCATTTTATCCTGAGTGGCCACTCCTGTAGGACAGTTATTGGTGTTGCATCTTAAAGCCTGAATGCATCCCAGTGAAAACATAAATCCTCTTGCATTATTACACATATCTGCTCCCATAGATACAGCACGGAGAATATCTAAACTCGTTAATACTTTCCCGCTGGCAATCACCCTTAATTTATTTCTTACATTATAATTATTGAGCGTTCTGTTTACAAAGATCAAAGCCGGTTCCAAAGGCATCCCTACCCCATCCGAAAATTCCGGCGGTGCGGCTCCTGTTCCTCCTTCTGCTCCATCGATGGTAATAAAATCAGGATAGATTTTTAAAACATTCATCTGTACACAGATATCTTCAAATTCTTTGGTATCTCCGATACACAGTTTAAAACCGACCGGCTTGCCTCCTGAAAGTTCTCTCAGATGCTGTACAAACCTCAGCAGACCCGGAGCATCGGAGAATGAAGTGTGGGATGGTGGTGAAATAACGGTCATTCCAGGGGTGACGTGACGGATCTTTGCAATCTCCGGCGTATTTTTCACACCGGGAAGTACCCCGCCATGTCCCGGTTTTGCCCCCTGAGACAGTTTAATTTCGATCATCTTTACATTAGGCAGGGTGGAATACTTTTTAAACAGTTCCGGATTAAATTTCCCCTCTTCGTCACGGCACCCGAAGTATCCGGTTCCGATCTGCCAGCAAAGATCTCCTCCTTCCATATGGTGGGGAGAAATTCCTCCTTCTCCTGTATTATGGTAAAAATTTCCTTTTTTTGCGCCTCTGTTCAGAGAAATCTGAGCCCTGTCGCTTAACGCTCCGAAACTCATAGCTGAAATATTGAATAAAGAGGCATGGTAAGGCTGCGTACACTGCTCGCCTCCTACCCAAACTCTGGGAAGCTCTTCTTTAGGTGATTTAGCATAAATGGAATGCTTGATCCCTTCGTATTTTCTGTGATTAACTTCTAACTGTGTTCCAAAAGCTACGGTATCACTCAGGTTTTTGGCCCTTCTGTATACTGCAGAACGCTGGTTTCTGGGAAATGGCTTCCCATCAGTCTCCCTTTCGATGAAATACTGCTGCATTTCGGGTGAAATACTCTCGAAAAAGTACCTGAAGTACCCTAAGACCGGGAAGTTCCTCAGAATAGCGTGTTTCGACTGGTAAGCATTGTAAACCCCCAATGCATAGATGGCAGATAACAGGATGGGTATCCAATAATGCGCTCTGATCAGTAATGCCACGATCCATGTAGCAGTTACTAATACAATTCCCCAAGATAAAAACTTATCTCTCATGAATGTAGTATTTAAAGTTAAAATAAATTTAGTGGAATTTTCGCAAAGAGACTATGCTTTTGCTAAAAAACTTTCGAAGGATGATTGCACAGAAACCGTGCCATCTGACAGGATTTTTTCTAAATTTAGAAATTCAATCTGATTAACGAATGCGGGATCAAAATCTTTCTGGACTCTCACATAGTTTTCTGTGAAGCCGTACATTTTGCCGTCTTTATTTTCGTGCTCCCAAAGAACCGGAAGCCTTTTCCCAAGCTGGGTCTGGTAAAATGCCATTTTCTTCTTTTCAGAAAGTATTCTCAGCATTTTATTACGTTTTTTTCTTTCCGGGATCGGCACTACGCCGTCCATACCGGCTGCTTCGGTATTTTCTCTTTCAGAATAGGTAAATACGTGAAGATAAGTGATCGGAAGCTCATTCAGGAAGTTATAGGTCTCCATGAATTTCTCTTCGGTTTCGCCCGGGAATCCTACAATAACGTCTACACCAATAGCCGCATCGGGCATGACCTCGCGGATTTTATTGACTCTGTCGTTATACAGTTTGGTAAGATAGCGGCGCTTCATTTTTTTCAACAGATCATCGCATCCCGACTGCAGCGGAATGTGGAAATGGGGAACAAAACTTTTGCTTTTTGAAACAAGATCAATACTTTCGTCTTTCAAAAGATTCGGTTCTATGGAAGAAATACGAATCCTTTCGATGCCGTCTACCTGATCAAGCTCTGAAATCAGATCCAGGAACGTATGTTCGTGTCTTTTATTTCCGAATTCGCCTTTACCGTAATCTCCGATATTTACACCGGTAAGAACAATTTCTTTGATGTCTCTTTCGGCAATTTCTCTGGCATTTTTAATGACGTTATCGATGGTATCTGAGCGTGAAATTCCTCTTGCCAGCGGAATGGTACAGTAGGTACATTTGTAGTCGCATCCATCCTGTACTTTCAGGAAAGCTCTTGTACGGTCGCCAATTGAGTAGCTTCCGATAAAGAAATCAGTTTCTTCAATTTCGCATGAATGAACAACGCCTTCACTTTCAGATTTTTCGAGATCATCCAGGTAGCTTAAGATATTGAACTTTTCCTTGGCTCCCAAAACAAGATCCACACCATCAATCTGTGAAATTTCTTCAGGCTTCAGCTGTGCATAACATCCTACAATAACCACCAGCCCCTCAGGATTGGCTTTCATTGCTCTTTTTACGTGAAGTTTACACTCACGGTCGGCATTTTCAGTTACGGAACAGGTGTTGATTACATAGACATCTGCTTTATCATCGAAACTTACTTTATCATAACCGGCATCTGTCAATTGACGGGCAATAGTAGATGTTTCTGCAAAATTTAATTTGCAGCCGAGTGTATGATATGCGGCAGTTCCGTGAAAAGTAGACATTGAATACTTCTGAATTTTCTGGGTGCAAAGATAGTAATTTTAATAAGAATTCTAAATTGATTCAATCTATTATTCTAACTGAGTTTGGCATAAAACACTTTTTCATGATCAAGTAAGGAGGCCCGAAGCTGGAAGAGGGAAGTTATTCGGATTCTGAAAAACTAATATCAGCCCTTTTATTAATTTTTCCATAGAATGAGTCAATCAATTTTATTATACCCGAAGAAATAATCGGTCCAATAGTAACTTCCATCTTCCTTCTTCCAGCTCCCATCCTGTTATAATCTTAGTTTTCTTAATCAGAAATCAGGCTATTTATATTCATCCCGTATTTCAGGACTGTTTTGAAAGCATACAGGTGATGCATTGGAAGCTGCATCATTCCCGGAAAACTTCTCTTTCATTTCATTATTGAATTCCCCGGACTTATTTCTTTCAATGGAAAGTGTTTTCCAGTCGTTATCCTTTGTCATTTTCGCAATATAAACGATCTGCCCTATATGGTACGGATAATGGGCCAGCTGCCGACAGACGGCATCCAGAACAGAATGCGGCTCACCTCTTAAATAAACGGTATGATGTAAATTTTCATCATTAATCTGGTCCAAGCCTTCAAAGAGGCATTTCCAGCCGGTTTCCCAATAATCGGTGACTTCCTGTTTGGTTTTAAAAGTATTGACGAATTCATCATCCCGGTTTCTCCATGGCTTCTCTCCGTCTTCCGTTAAAAAATTGGTCCATCGGGAAAGCATATTTCCTGCAAGATGTTTTACAATCACCGCAATGGAATTGCTTTCATCATTATACTGCCAGAAAATCTGCTCCTCCGAGAGCTGTGCAAATGATTTGTCCCCAAGTGATTTATAATACTTAAAGCGTTTTTCAAAAAGATCTTTCATAGGATTTAAAAATAAAAACCAAGTTAGCAATTTTCCCGTATATAATAGGTAAACGGCAATATGGTGTGTAAGATCAATGACTTTATGAAAGATCTGAATTCATTAAAAATTGAGCATCTTGAAAAATGGTTCACCGATGAAAGTACGATCTGGATCCCTCCTTCAAAGGAAGTTTCGGGAAAAAACAGGATTTTAGCATTATTCAGGGCAATTTTCAGGCAGTATGATTCTATTGAATGGCAGGTTTTTGAAATTTTTCCTTTGGGAAACCAGAAGTATTTCTACCAGACTACATCTTATGGAACAATGACCCACAAAGGAGTCTATGAAAATAATATCTGTACGGTTGTTCATTTTTCAGAAGATGGAAAAATTATTTACCTCTCTGATTATTTTAAAGATACAAAGGCTTTCAATTAAAAGTACTTGTCAAAAAAAGCAAAACCACTTCTTTCGAAATGGTTTTACCTGAATAGTTTATTATTAAAAAGCTTAATCTCTGTTTTTAACGACAATCCAGCCTGAGTACTTGATAGGTGTACTCATTTTGTCATTCTCATTCCATCCTACAGAATACCAATAGTTTCCGGTAGGCACTTTGGTTCCGTTACTGCTGGTTCCGTACCATTTATAGCCGCTCAGCTTATCCATTTTGAAAATCATATTTCCGTAACGGTCAAAAATATTCATGACGAAGTTTTTCTTATTCGCCAAAGCGGAATAGTCGATCACATCGTTATAACCGTCGCTGTTTGGCGTGATCACGTTAACAAGATTTGGAACGACTATACTGATGTCTATAGGATCGCAGTCATACGAGTCTTTTACAAATATGGTCGCATCGCCTCTTTTAACATTATTAAATACATTGGAATCCTGCCAGCTGACATTATCCATTGAATATTTATAAGCAGGTGTTCCTCCCATCACAAATACGGTAACCGTAGTATTTGAAATTTCAATGCTTGATACAACAGGCTGCTCAGAAGCATATACTTTTACATGCTGCATTACGGTACAATCTCCGGTTTTCAGTTTCACCCAATAAGTTCCTACTCCTACATTTGTAATAGTCTGGGTTGTTGCCCCTGTACTCCACTCATATCCGTTGAAGCCTGGCCCTGCATCCAAAGTCGTTTTATCTTCCACACAGATAATTTTATCTTTAAGAACTGTGGAATAAACCGGCGGAATAACGATTAAAGTAATTTTCGCGATATTATAACAGCCCTGAGCGTTGGAAACCCGCACATAAACCACTCCATTGGGAGCAGTATAGGTTAGAGGTGTCGTTATCTCATTGGTTTGGTTAATCGCATCGGTTTCGGAACGGTAATACTTTTTAATGGCTCCCGTTTGTGTGGTCACAGAAGCTACAGTAAGGTTAAATAATGCTGTAGCAGGAGTAGCCTCAATGGAACATGATCTCAGGGTAGCGTCATTTACAACCACCACAGGATTAAATTTAAGGATGATCTGTGCTGTGGCACTGCACCCAAACGGAGAGGTTACTTTCACAAAAATTGTTCCTTCAGCAGAAGTAAATGCCGTAGGATTTGTAATTTCATTGATTCCTGCATTCAGATCATGAATTGTGTTATAATATTTCTTGGTTACTGCCGGATCTGCAATGACATCTGCTGTTGTCAGATCATACACAGCCGTTCCAGCATTATTATTGTTGCATTGCGTTAATGTCGCATTTTTTGTAGTGATTCTCCCGTCTCTGAATTTAAATAATCCGATTTGTTTACATTTATTAAGTGGGCTGTTCGGGCTTCCCGGATCGGTATAGCTTATACTGTAATAATAGGTAGCGGTCATACTGACTACCGTAGGAACCGTGATGGCATTATTTCCGGTAAGGGCGTCATTCTGGCTGGTATGGTAGCTGATACTGAAATTAGGATTCCCATTCAGAATTCCTGCAGACAATGTAGAAAAATCAAACAAAGGAGGATTCGCGCACACAACCACTTCTCTCGGATCTGCCGGATTGGCAGCCGGAACTCCCGGAGGATTGAACGGATAAGGCTGTGTATTCGGGTCTGTAAAAGGTGAAGCTAAGGTTGCTGTTCCTCCCCAGGTAAGGGAAAACGGAGCTGTTGTACTGCTGGTAGTGCTCACCCAGTTGTCGATAAACAAATAATAGGTCTGCCCCGGCAAAACATCCATAAACCTGCAGTAAGGTGTAAGTGAACCTCCTATGGCATTGGTAATTGTACTGGTCATATTTAACCCTGTGGACGGACCGGGCCCGATAACGGTTGCGGCATTACATCGTATAGGTGCTCCCAATGCTCCGCAGGTTACGTTTGGACCAAAAATCGCCCAGTCATAATCCGCATCCGGATCATTCGGGACCAGATCAAAGGTGAGTGTTCCTCCGGTGGCAATGGTGATTTTATACCAGATAGAATAATGTTCCCCGGCTGCATCTATACAGGTTCCGGAATTGATCATTTCTTTGATGTCCCCATATCCTGTCGGATTATATGTAATACTTGAATTTCCACAGACGGCCAAAGCGGTCGCGCAGTCTGCCTGGGCCAGTAAGACCCGCGAAATACCGAAAAAAATAATGAGTAAAAGTTTTTTCATAGATATATTGTTTTTAGTTTATATGATTTTTTAATCACACGTTATGCATTGATTTACAACACATACATCAAATATACCTATAATTTAATCACAAACAATGGATTTTTGAAAATCTTAAATTATTTTAAATAAAAGCATGAAATCATTACGACATCCTGCAAGAAAATAAGGCTATTTTATACTTGTAATATTTCCACACAGGTTTTCCAGATGGAAAATTCTATGGAAAGGACTCTTTACTTCCTGCAAGTGTTCTTTATCCTGAATAAAAGTGTATCTGGAGGCAATGGAATTCATGTCAGAAACAATCACCAGCCAGCATTCATCCACGGAAGTATCGTAATAAGGGAATTTTTCATTTTTTTTATCAATAAGTTCAAGAATTTTCTCGGAACAAAGCTCATCAAAAAGGTTCATACTGTATTCATGGGTAATAAATACGTTTCTGCGGTGAAAAGATTTCCTCATCCCTTTCACACAGCCAACCGGTTTATTCTTTTTAATGCTTTTGTAAATATTGATGATATTTTCCTCCTGCTGTTCTATATTGTCAAACCTGATATTCGGGTGGAATTCTAAAAAATAAACACCACGGTATTTCGCGGTGTCTTCCTGTTCTAATAATATTTCTGCCTGACGGAACATTTTATTCAAAGTACTTTCTACTTTTTTCATTTCCAGATGATTGATCACTTCGGTAAGCTCTATCCCGATTTTTTTGTCGTTGAGTTTGGCGATAAAGTCGGGGCTTTCGCAGGTGAGATTTTCAAATTTCACATCGGGGAAATGGTGCATAAAAGAATTGAGCAGTAAAATTTCAGACTTCTTACGGTATTTTTCGCGGTCATGAAGAAGAGATTCGTCTATGGTACGGTGGTATTTTTCCATCGGCTTTTTTTTCAAATGCCGGTTCATATAGTATAGACTCAGATTTTTAATTAAATCTTCGTCAGAAAATGTCTTTTTCATAGGTGATTTTTTTATGTGGCCAATAAGCGCATGCTAAATTGGGTATTCACCGTTAGAAGTTTTTGATTTTCAAAAATTTACCTATTAAAGGTAAGTAAAAAAACTATTCATCAGATACTTTTAAATTAATTTATCAAATAATTAATGTAAAGTTTATTTTCATAATCAATACCTTTAGCCCTCAAAATATAAAACTGCGATTTATGGATTTTAAAAATTTTAAAATACCTTACAGCGTCAATCCACAATATTCTAAAAAAACCGCTTATTTTTCAATGGAATTTGCCATTGACCAGGTTTTAAAAATATATTCGGGAGGCCTGGGGTTCCTGGCTGGGTCCCACATGAGAAGTGCTTACAATCTTAAACAGGATCTTATCGGAATCGGTATTCTATGGAAGTTTGGTTATTATGACCAGGCAAGAAATCACGACCAGACCCTTCAGCCGGTATGGACCAGAAAAATGTACAGCTTTCTGGAAGATACAGGGATAAAATTCCAGATCGAAATCCACAGTGCTCCGGTATGGGTAAAGGTATGGTACCTTGATCCTGAAATTTTCAATACGGCTCCGATGTTCTTTCTTTCAACGGATGTCCCTGAAAACGATCATGTTTCCAAAACCATCTGCCATAAATTATATGACGCCAACGAATCCACAAAACTGGCTCAATATATTCTTCTTGGAAAAGGAGGCGCGAAATTACTGGATGAAATCAATGCCGAAAGAGAAGTTTATCATCTGAATGAAGCCCACGGACTTCCTGCCGCATTCTATCTTCTGAAAAAATACAACGGAGATCTGAACAGGGTAAAAGAAAAACTGGTTTTCACTACCCATACACCGGAAGAGGCCGGAAATGAGAAACATAACCTGAAATTGTGTTATGATATGTCTTATTTTTCCGGATTCAGTATGCAGGAGGTAAAAAGTATTGAAGGTTCCGAGGATGAACGTTTCAACCACTCGCTGTGCGCCTTGAAAATGGCAAGAATCGCCAATGGAGTTTCCAAGCTTCATGGGGTGGTTTCGCGGGCCATGTGGAGCAAATATCCGGGAATATGTGAAATCACGTCCATCACCAATGCTCAGGAATTCAAATACTGGGCAGATAAACCTCTTTATAACGCGAAAGACGAAAATGATGAAACGGTTTTCGATTACCGTAAAAAACACTTGAAGAAAAGATTATTCACGATTGTGGCGGATCAGACCGGAAACCTATTCAATCCGAATATTTTCACCATTGTCTGGGCGAGAAGATTTGCAGGCTACAAACGCGCTGACTTACTGCTTCATGACAAGGAAAGATTCTACAAACTCTTAAATAATTCCAAATATCCGGTACAGATCATCTGGTCAGGAAAACCTTATCCGATGGATTATTCTGCGATTTCTACGTTCAACACGTTGGTGGAAGAAAGTAAAAATCATAAAAATATGGCTGTCCTTACAGGATACGAATTAGCTTTAAGTAAATCGATGAAGCAGGGTTCTGATCTTTGGCTGAACAATCCAAGAGTCCCACGGGAAGCTTCCGGAACTTCAGGAATGACTGCTGCCATGAACGGATCTGTCAATCTTTCTACCGACGATGGGTGGATTCCTGAATTTGCAAAACCGGGAGAAAATTCATTCGTGGTTCCGCAGGCAGATTATTTGAATATGAGTATTTATGAACAGGATACCTATGACCTGAATAAACTCTATGAAATCCTTGAAAATGAAATCCTTCCCACTTACTATGATCATCCGGAACGTTGGAGAAAAATCCAGTACAATGCGATGAATGACGTTCAGGAACACTTTAACAGTGATAGAATGGCGGATGAATATTACAGGATTTTGTATAATGGACAAAAAGATTAAACGGCGAAAAGGCGAAAAGAGCTGAATATGCAATTAGACCTTTTAGCTATTCCAAAAAAAGATTGCGGCAACCGGAGGCTGCCGCAATCTTTTTTTGGAAATTACTCCTTCTTTTTCTTCGGGACCTTCAAGCCTTTTTCTTTAGCTTCAGAAATCCCGATGGCTATAGCCTGTTTCCGGCTGGTCACTTTTTCTCCGGAAGAAGATTTCAGTTTTCCTTCCTTGAATTCGTGCATTACTTTTCCTACTTTGTCCTGAGCTTTTTCTGAATATTTAGTTTTGCTCATGATAAAAAATTTTTAAGATTTTGGCAGGGATACCCCTAATTCATACACTTCAGCGTGCTTCAAATATTTTGAGCGTTCTCTGGAAGTTACCGATTCAAAATGATCATTTTTAATCACAATAATCGGGTCTTCTATATTTTCTATTTCAAAATTGGCAAAATAGCGTTCATCCGGACTGGTTTTATCCTTACTTGCTTTTATTTTCTGAAGTTCATCTGCATACTTTCTAAATCCGGGATCAGATGAATGGATAAATTTATACTCATCTCCGGCGTAGACGTAGTAATGAAGTTTTTTCTCAATAAGTCCGGCTTCATTAGTGATCTGTGGGTTATCATTTCCGTCTTTAAAGCCTACTTCTACCAAAGTTCCACCTTTTTTCGCTGCACATTCTTCGGCATCTTTAAAACTTGAAAAGCCGGTATAAACTACCTGATCAGCCAGGACGTAGCGATTCAGTTTCTGATTGTATGCATTCGTTTCCATAATTATTATTTAATTTGATTATAAGGTAATACATTCAATTTTTTTGCCAAATTGTTAATTTTAAAAAATTCACCAACAAATGAGTTTTTTTATTACTTTAGAGCCTCTAATCAGAAAAAATTATTACACTATGAAAAATCTTAAAAAGATCGCGAGAGAACAATTAAAAGAAGTACACGGAGGAGGTCTTCCCGGAATGAAGAGATGTTCGGATCCGGTTACCTGCCAAACCATGATGTGGTATGCGGTACCGCCAATGCAGAATTCATGCAACCCTACACTTCCGGTTTGTCTTACGGAACTGAATCCACCAGAGTAAAAATAATTTACAAAATAACCATAAAAACAGGATCTGAGGGTTCTGTTTTTCTTTTATATGGTTATCTGAATAAGAATTATTAAATTTGGAATCACTAAAATTAGAAATGAAAAAATTACTCTTAACTCTTACTGTGGCTGTGGCATTCCATAATGTATCAGCTCAGGAAATCACCTTAGATAAAATATATTCAGGATATTACCGTGGCAAGGGCATTGCAGGGATCGCTTCTATGAAAAACGGCGAGAATTATCTTGTTATTGAACCTACGGGTATTGCTAAATATTCTTACAAAACTTCCCAAAAAGAAGGAAATATTGTTGATGGTGCATTTGAAAGCTATGAATTTTCGGATGACGAGTCCAAAATTCTTCTTTTAAAAGAAAGTCAGCCGATCTACAGACATTCTTTCCTTGGAAAATTTGACGTAAAAGATCTTAAATCAGGAAAAACAATAAGCCTGAATGATGGCAAAACGGTTCAGGAACCGAGATTTTCCCCTGATGCCACCAAAGTAGCTTTTATCGCGGAAAATAATTTATTCTACCAGGACCTGAGCTCAGGAAAAATTACACAGATCACTAATGATGGTAAAAAGAATTCTATCATTAACGGACTTGCAGACTGGGTGTATGAAGAAGAATTCGGGCATGCAAGACTATATGAATGGACAAAAAATTCTGATGCCATTGTATTTGTAAAGTCTGATGAAAGCCAGGTTCCTGAGATTTATATTCCAATTTACGGTAAAAAGCTGTATCCAGAGGAAATGCGTTATAAATATCCTAAGGCAGGAGAAAAAAATTCTATCGTTTCCGCTCAGCTGTACCGTCTTGATACAGGAAAAACCATTGCTTTAAATTTAAGTTCTTTTAAAAACTATTATATCCCGAACGTTATCCAGACGGCAAAAGCGGATGAAATCGTTTTGGTAACTTCTGAAAGAATTCAGAATGCCTCCGATATTTTAAAAGTGAATACCAAAACCGGAGCTATTCAGAAGTTATTCACAGAAACAGATGAAAAATGGATCGATACGGACAGCCCTACTCTGGAATTCCTTGAGGATGATTCTTTCCTTTGGGCTTCTGAAAGAGACGGAAACCGCCATCTGTATTGGTATGATAAAGACGGAAAGCTTAAAAAGCAGATCACGAAAGGAAACTGGGAAGTAACCGATTACTATGGATTCAATCCAAAGTCTAAAGAAATTTATGTTCAGACCACTGAAAAAGGAAGCATCAACAAAGTGGTTTCCAAAGTGAACATTGAAAACGGGAAGTCTCAGCTGATTTCTAATGCAGAAGGAAATAATTCTGCCAACTTCAGCAAAAACTATAATTATTTCATCGAAACCTCTTCTACCGCTGCAAAACCTTATACTTTTGTTTTAAAGGATGGGAACGGTAAGACGGTAAAAGAGCTTCAGAACAATAACGACCAGCTTCAGAAATTAAAAGCTGATAATTTCGTAGATAAAGAATTCATCACCATTCCGAATGATGCCGGTGACCAGATGAATGCATGGATCATGAAGCCTAAAAACTTTGATCCGAACAAAAAATATCCCCTGTTTATGTATCAGTATTCCGGACCGGGATCACAGCAGGTGGCGAACTCCTGGGATGCAGGAAATGCTTTATGGTTCAATCATTTGGTGCAGAAAGGATATATCGTGGCTTGTGTAGATGGCCGTGGAACAGGTTATAAAGGCACTAAATTCAAGAAAGTGACCTATATGAATTTAGGAAAATACGAAATTGAAGATCAGATCACCGCAGCAAAATGGTTCGGAAACCAGTCTTATATTGACAAAACAAGAATCGGAATGTTCGGATGGAGCTTTGGAGGATATATGACCAGTCTGGCAATGACCAAAGGTGCTGATGTTTTCAAAGCAGGAATTGCTGTAGCCCCGGTTACCAACTGGAGATATTATGATTCTGTATACACGGAAAGATTCATGAGAACGCCTCAGGAAAATCCGGACGGATATGACAAAAACTCTCCGACAGAATATGCCAAGCTATTAAAAGGGAAATTATTACTGATTCACGGAACCGCTGATGATAACGTACATTTCCAGAACTCCATGGAATTCTCCGAAGCTTTGATTCAAAACAAAAAACAATTTGATTTCATGGCTTATCCGGATAAAAACCACGGAATTTACGGCGGACAGACAAGACCGCAGCTGTATCAGAAAATGACGGATTTTATTTTGAATAATTTATAATCCTTTTCATCATAAAAATTTCAAAACCTCTCAACTTATATTGGGAGGTTTTTTTATTCATTTCATTAATCATTTTCACCCGATATTATTTATTTTATCAATTGAAATTAAAAACTTATTTTTGGGAAATTTGAAATTTGATTATATGAAGACTAAACATCCTAAAGGCCTGCCCTTCCTCTTCTTTACAGAAATGTGGGAGCGTTTCGGGTACTATCTGATTCTCGGAATCTTTGTACTGTATGTTATTGAGCCTACCGGAATGAAAGGAGGACTTGGACTTCCGGACAAAACCGCTGATGATATTTTTGGAACTTATATCGCTTTAACGTACCTTACTCCTTTCCTTGGTGGTTTTCTGGCGGACAGGGTTTTGGGCTATATCAAATCCATTTACCTGGGAGGAATCCTGATGGCGGCCGGATATATCGGGATGGGTGTTTTCAAAGAACTGCCGCTTTTTTACGGCTCATTAGCTTTAATTATTATCGGAAACGGTTTCTTTAAGCCAACGATCTCTACTCTTTTAGGAAATCTTTATTCTGAAGAACCTTATAAAGCCAATAAAGACTCCGGATATAATATTTTCTATATGGGCATCAATATCGGGGCGTTTATTTGTAATATCATTGCTGCATTTATGCGTAATAAATTCGGATGGGGCGAGGCTTTCATTACTGCCGGAGTGGGAATGCTGATAGGTCTTGTGATTTTTACGATCGGAAGGAAACATTACATCCATGCTGCGCAGATGAAACCTGTGGAGGAAGGAGATACCAAGCTTTCTGAAATTCTGATTAAAGTTTTCGTCCCTGCGATTGCCGTGGGAGCGATAGGATGGTTTATTCCCGGAAATATTTTCGGAAGCGACAGTACGGATGCCTTTATTTTTGCCTGTGCTCCTGTTATTTACTTTTACGCTTCTCTTTATTTTAAGGCCAAACCGGAAGAAAAACCGTCCATCGGGGCTTTGCTTTCCGTATTCCTGATCAGTATGTTCTTCTGGGCAGTTTTCAAACAGAACGGTACCGCGCTTACAAGATGGGCCAATTATTATACGGACAGAAGTGTTCCGGCATCTTTGGAAAAGCCTCTTGAAGATATTTATATGGTTGAAGGGAAAAGCTATGAGAACAAGGAAGTTCCTGTATATGACAACCAGTTTCAGTCTCAGAAAGACAAAGACGGAAAGACCATTAAGGAAACCGGAAAAGATATATACTTCAAAAATATCTCTCCTGAACAGCGTGCCGCTTTAGAGAAAAACCCGGAAACAAAGGTTTATTTATACAATACCGAATTATTCCAATCCATCAATCCCTTCTGGGTAATAGCGCTTACGCCTCTTATTGTAGGGTTCTGGGCATTATTAAGAAGAAAAGGAAAAGAACCTCTGACGCCTACAAAAATTGTTTTGGGACTGTTTATTTCAGGATTGTCATGTTTGGTGATGGTTCTTGCTGTAATGGCTGGAGATAACGGGGCTGTAAAAGTATCACCTTTATGGCTGGTAGCGGGTTACGGAGTCATCACCATCGGGGAATTATGCCTTTCTCCAATGGGACTTTCATTTGTGTCCAAGCTTTCGCCGGCAAGAATTACGGCTTTGATGATGGGAGGTTTCTTCCTTGCCAACTCGGTAGGAAATAAACTTTCCGGAATTCTGGCCAGTACATGGTATAATTACGACAACAAAATGAATTATTTCCTGGTGAACTTTGCTCTGTTAATATTTGCAACCCTTTTAGGACTGTCTATGTTAAAAAGATTAAATAAAATCATGAAAGAAAAAGGGCACTAATCCTTATTTATCATAAAGAATATCAAGCTGTAGAATCATTCTGCAGCTTTTTTATTTAAATATAAAATTAAAACCTTGCCAAAAACCCAAAAAAAACTATATTTGTCAGTCTTAACAAAAATTAACAATAGAATGGATAATACTGAAGCATTAAGTCCGAAGCCGGATGAATTTGTAGAGAATAAGAATTCAAGACATCCAAAGGGGTTATGGGTTCTTTTCGGAACAGAAATGTGGGAGCGTTTCAACTTTTATGGAATGAGAGCACTTTTAACGCTCTTTATGGTAAATTCCTTATTAATAAAAGAAGCGGATGCGGCGATCATCTATGGTGGATTTTTAGCTTTATGTTATTTAACGCCTCTTTTGGGAGGTTTCATTGCAGATAAATATATCGGAAACAGAAATGCCATCTTAATCGGTGGATCTTTAATGGCCATCGGTCAGTTCCTTCTTTTTATCAGCGCCTCTACTTTCTCTGCCGATCTGGGCAGCTCCAAAATGGTGATGTGGCTGGCTTTATTCGTTATTATTTTCGGTAACGGATTCTTCAAGCCTAATATTTCCTCAATGGTAGGAAGTCTTTATCCTAAGCAGGAAAAATCCAAACTGGATTCTGCTTTTACCATTTTCTATATGGGAATCAACATCGGAGCATTCCTTGGACAGTTTATCTGCCCGTACGTAGGAGATGTGAAAGATGCCACTACAGGAGTAAGAGATATTTTTGCTTTTAAATGGGGATTCTTAGCCGCTTCAATTGCTATGGTCATTGGAACCGTAACATTCTTTATCCTTAAAAATAAATATGTGGTAAATCCGGAAGGAAGACCTATCGGAGGATTACCAAAACACAATACAAGTGAAGATTTTGAAGAAGGTGAAACGCAGACCGCAAAATTCACAGGTGCATCATTAGGGATCACCGGACTTATTTTTGTTGTTTTATTCTTCGCTTTCAGATATTTATTGGTTGGTGAATTCGGGTTTAATTCCGTAGAAATGGGTCAATTGATTAAAGGAATCATTTATCCTTTCATCTATGCAGCCGGTATTTCCCTGGCATTCCTGATCATGACTTCTGCAGAAAACAAAGTGGAAAGACAAAGAATCTGGGTAATTTATATTGTATCCTTCTTTATCATTTTCTTCTGGGCAGCTTTCGAGCAGGCAGGATCTTCATTAACCTTTATTGCAGATAATCAGACAGACAGAAACATCTTCGGCTGGAATATGCCGCCTTCAATGGTTCAGATTTTCAATGGTATTTTCGTAGTGCTATTGGCTGTTCCTTTCAGTTTGACATGGGATAAATTAAGAGCAAAAGGAAAAGAGCCTGTATCACCTTTCAAACAGGCGATGGGATTAGCTTTAATTGCACTTTCTTATTTCATCATTGCACATAACGTAAAAGATCTTGGAAATTCCGGGCTATTGGCTATTAAATGGTTAATGCTTCTGTATTTCATCCAGACTTGTGGTGAGCTTTGTCTTTCTCCAATCGGTTTATCATTGGTAGGTAAACTGGCTCCAAAAAGATTTGCTTCATTATTATACGGTGTTTTCTTTATTTCCAATGCTGCCGGTTATGCTTTGGCAGGTTCATTAGGAGCCCTTATCCCTGCAACAGGTGATAAATTCAAGAAAGCAGAAGAAATCGGAGTCAATCTTCAGGATGTTTTAGATAAAAAAGTAACCCTGACTGCTGAGCAGACTGTAGCATTTGAGAAAGCTCAGTTACCATTGCACAACCCTACATTTGCAGGATTTGAGATTCACAACCTGTTCGAATTCTTTATGGTATTCGTAGTACTTTGTGGTATCGCAGCTGTTATTTTGGGTCTGATCTCTCCAATCTTAAAGAAAATGATGCACGGTGTAAAATAACCGCATCAATAAAATACATAAAACCTCTGCTAAGTCGGAGGTTTTTTTTATTTTCGTATGATGGAAATTTCCGAAGATTCTTTATTTCAGTCCGTAAAGGAAATTATTAGGCAGTCGCGCGAAAAAGTGTTTCGGATCACGAATTCTACTTTACTGCTTACGTACTGGCAAATCGGAAAACTCATTGTGGAAGATGAGCAGCAGGGAAAAGAACGGGCCGCCTACGGAAAATATACATTAAAAAATTTATCCCGGAAACTTTCTCCAGAATATGGAAAAGGCTTTGATTACACCAATCTTTCCAATATGCGGAAATTTTATCTTACATTTCCAATTCTTGACGCAATGCGTCAAGAATTGAGCTGGACTCATTACAGACTTTTATTAAAAATAGATATTCCAAAAAAAATCAATTATTATATAGAAGAAAGTATCCAAAATAACTGGAGTTCAAGAGACCTGAAAAGACAGATCAATTCTCTTGCCTACGAAAGAGTTCTGGAACATAAAAAATCCTTAATAGAGAATATCCGCAGCATTATACAAGATCCCTATATTTTTGAGTTTTCAGGCTTTCTACCTAAAAAACAATCTCTTTGCCAGCAAATACTTACTCTACCTTCCAAAAGAAGAGGAATTAAAAGAAATCATAGATCAGGACAGACTCCGCTTTGAACTGGATCAAAACAATAATAAACAACCTTAATTAAAATCAATCATATACGATTATGAGCTTAACTCTAGAAGAAATACAAAATTTTAAAGGAAAATACCCTAAACAGCTCTGGACCCTGTTCACGGTAGAAATGTGGGAGCGTTTTTGTTTTTACGGAATGCGGGGTGTTCTTACCATCTTTATGGTGGATCAGCTGGGACTGTTGGAAGACAAAGCCAACTTACAGTATGGAGCTATACAAGCCTTTATCTATGCTTTCACATTCATAGGTGGAATTTTTGCCGATAAAATTCTTGGATTCAAAAAGTCTCTGGTATTCGGAGGACTTATCATGACAGTCGGGAACCTTATCATTGCTTTTTCTCCACATGATTTCTTCTATTTCGGGATTACGTGTTCAATTATTGGGACAGGATTTTTCAAGCCCAATATTTCTTCCATGGTGGGAGAACTTTACAAAGAGGATGATCCTAGAAGAGATGCAGGATACGGACTTTTCTATGCCGGAATTAATATTGGCGGACTTTTAGGAGGAGCGCTTTGTGTATACCTCGGAAAATACCATTCCTGGTCATGGTGTTTCCTGGCAGCAGCTATTGTAATGCTTCTGGGTTTAATCACTTTTTTTGCTACAAAAAAATCACTGGGACCTATTGGAGATTCGCCGTTACAGGTACTTCCCCAGTCTAAAAGAACTTTACGTGAAGTCCTGGTATATATTGGTGCATTGCTAAGTATGCCTCTTATTTTCATTATGGTGAAAAATACGGACTATACAGATTATTTCATGTATTTAATCGGTATTGCAGCTGTAGGGTATTTTATCGTGGAAACATTGAAACAGACAACGCCTTATCAAAAGAAGCTTGTTGCCGCTTTCATCTTTATCTTCATGTACTTCTTGTTCAATTCAATCTATGAACAAAGCGGAGGATCTCTGTCTTTATTTGCAAAAGACAACCTGGTTCACAATCTGTTAGGCTTTGGGATGGATCCGAATATCATTAACAACAGTGCCAATTCTTTTTTCATCATCCTTTTCAGTCCGCTTATTGGCCTTGCATGGGTGGCTTTAAATAAAAAGAAACTGGAACCCAATACGATTAATAAATTTGGAATTGGATTTTTATTCCTTGCCGGAGGTTTCTTTCTGTTTTACAGCTTAAGATATTTCGCAGGAGCAGACGGGAAGTCTTCCCTTAATTTATTTACGTTCACCTGGTTGGTGATCACATTCGGTGAATTGTGTTTGGGACCTATCGGAATGTCCATTATTACAAAATTATCTCCAAAGAAAATGTTCGGGATGATGATGGGATTATGGTTTCTGGCCAGTGCTTTCGGGCAGTTTGCTGCGGGTAAAATTGGTGCCAGTTTATCTGAAGCCAATACCGGAAATACCAATATGAGTAAGCTTATCGCGTATACCGATGGATACAAAACTCTGGGAATCTACGCCTTAATTGCCGGTGTGGTATTAATTTTGCTATCCTCGTTCATAAGAAAATTAATGCAGGAGGTAAAATAAAAGTAAGCAAGATTATGCTTATTTTTACTTAAATATCAAATTATGAAGAAAATTATAAGCATATTCCTTCTACTTATAGTAAATTTTAGTTTTGCGCAAGTTAAATGGATGACGATTGAAGAAGCTTTAAAAGCTCAGAAAGAAAATCCTAAAAAGATCCTGATCGATTTTTATGCCGACTGGTGCGGCCCATGCAAGATCATGGATAAAAAAACATACGGCCACACGGTGATTGCGCAGATCATTAATGAAAATTACTATCCTGTAAAATTCAATGCAGAGGAAAAACAAGCTATTGATGCTTTTGGAAGAACATTTTCCAATGATAATAAAGAACATAAAAAAGGAAGAAATTCCCTCCACGAATTCACACAGTATATGAATGTGGGTGCAGTTCCCAGCACAGTATTTCTGGATGAGAAAGGCGGGCCTATCACCATTCTTCAGGGAGAATTGTCTGCCAAAGAGCTGGAGCCATACCTAGAATTTATCTCAAAAGATCTGTTTAAAAAGATCCGCTCCAGAGAACAATGGGAAGATTATCAGAAAAAGTTCAAATCTAAGATCAAAGATTAATACGGACAACAGTTCCGGTTTTTAAAATATATAATTAAGGCTTTCATTTTTTTGGAAGTCTTTTTTATTTTACCGAAATTCGAACCTTTGTTTTTTTACTCAAAACCCGGATCCTGAAGAACGGGTCCCGGACAACAATGACTTTAGAAACCTCAATAGAATACGTCAAAGGCATCGGTCCTGATAGAGCCAAACTCATCAAGAATGTGTTGGGTTTGTCTACCGTGGACGACCTTCTGAACTTCTACCCCATCCGTTATCTGGATAAGAGTAAGGTATTTAAAATTTCCCAGCTTGAAGAAAGCAGTATTGAAGTACAGCTGAAAGGAAGAATCACCATGGTTCAGGAAGTCCAGACCGGGAAAACCAAAAGACTTTCTGCCAAATTCAGTGATGATACCGGAACCATGGATCTGGTGTGGTTTCAGTATTCAAAATGGCTGAAAGAACAGCTCCCTATCAATCGGGAAGTCTATATTTTTGGAAAGATCAATGTTTTCAACCGTCAGTTTTCTATGCCGCATCCGGAAATTGAAGCAGAGGAAAATAAGGAAAACGACAGCCGCCTGAAACCTATTTATCCCAGTTCAGAAAAACTGACCAAAAGAGGATTGAACCAAAGGTTTTTCCAGGTTGTTTTAAGGAATATCTGTAAAGAAATCCCTAATCTGATTGAAGAAAATTTTCCTGATTATATGATGAAAGCATTTAAGTTTTTATCGAGACAGCATACTTTTCTAAACATCCATTTTCCAAAAGATATGGAGCATTTTGAAAAAGCGGATAACAGACTGAAGTTTGAAGAATCCTTCTTTTTCCAGTTGGGATACGCCCTGAAAAAACTTCATCATAAAAGCCATTCGCCGGGAAATCCGTTTCCCATTGTGGGTGATCACTTTAATGATTTTTACAACCATCATATTCCTTTTGACCTGACCAATGCACAGAAAAGGGTTTTAAAGGAAATCCGTCTGGATATGAAAAGACCGGTTCAGATGAACAGGCTTCTTCAGGGTGATGTAGGGTCAGGAAAAACCATGGTCGCATTACTGACGATGCTGATTGCTATGGACAACGGCTTTCAGAGCTGTATGATGGCTCCTACAGAAATTCTGGCCCAGCAGCATTATAACGGAATTAAAGATCTTTTAACGGAAACCGGCATCAATGTGCGCCTTCTGACCGGATCTACCAAGACCTCGGAAAGAAAGATCATTCACGAGGAACTTGAGAACGGAACCCTGTCTATTTTGGTAGGAACGCACGCTGTTTTAGAGGATAAAGTGAAATTTAAGAACCTTGGACTGGCCATTATTGACGAACAACACAGGTTCGGAGTAGCACAACGGGCAAAACTCTGGGCAAAGAATAAAATCCCGCCACATATTCTGGTGATGACCGCAACACCTATTCCAAGGACGCTGGCCATGAGCTTTTATTCTGATCTGGACGTTTCTGTGATTGATGAAATGCCGGTGGGTAGAAAACCTATTATCACCGCTCACAGACGTGAAAAAGACAGAACCTATGTGTATAATTTCTGCAGGGACGAGATCAAAAAAGGAAGGCAGGTTTATTTTGTCTACCCATTAATTGAGGAATCTGAAACTTTAGATTATAAAAATCTGATGGAAGGCCTCGACCATGTCATGACTGCCTTCTCCGATTATAATACCACCATGCTCCACGGAAAAATGAAACCTGCTGAAAAGGATGCTGCGATGAATTATTTCGCCTCCGGAAAAGCAGAAATTATGGTCGCTACTACCGTGATTGAAGTAGGTGTGAATGTTCCGAACGCTTCCGTTATGGTGATAGAAAGTTCTGAAAGATTCGGGCTTTCCCAGCTGCACCAGCTGCGGGGCCGTGTGGGAAGAGGCGCAGAACAGAGTTACTGTATCCTGATGACGTCTGACAAACTTTCAAAAGAAAGCAGAACGCGTATCAAAACGATGACGGAAACGAATGACGGATTTAAAATTTCTGAAGTAGATATGCAGCTCAGAGGGCCAGGAGATATTTTGGGAACCCAGCAGAGCGGTGTTGTAGATTTTAAGAGACTGGATCTTGTGAATGACTCTGCCATCATTAAAACCACAAAAAATACGGTTGATAAAATTCTGGAAGCAGATCCGCATCTGGCCAGACCGGACAATCTGATCATTAAGAATTACTACCTGAAGTACTACAAAGGGAAAAATAAATGGAGTAAAATTTCATAAAAAAACCGCGAAAAGAAAAATATCTTTACGCGGCCCCCTTATAAAACTGTTATTTAGAAGAAATTACTTTTTTCTGGTTATTTTTTTAATTTATTTTAATAGTAAGAACTAATATTTTGTGATTGGATGTGAAAATATTTATATACTATTTGAATTTTCAGTTCTGACTATTAAAATAAATTAAAAAAACAAAATGAATTATTTTTCCAACTTGCTTATTATAAAAACTAACTGTTCGGGTTGAAGGAAGTGGGAATGAAACGAATAAATACCCTTCAACTTTCTTAAGTTTTCATGATTGTACCGTTTTGTTTAAAGATCTTCTATGCTTTATAGCTGGAAATGAATATAATTCATTTTGTTAAAACTAACATTGTGACTTATATCTTTATTTCTGATGAAATAATCTATTCTCTATCATCCACTGCTTTTTTATATGGCTAATTTGTGTTGCAATGTTTACGTTTACAAAATTGCTGATATTGCGTGGATTCCTCCTTATATTATTTTAATTATTAATTATACAATTTTCACTTTTATGTGAATAGTATGCTTTAAATACAAACAATTCATTCAAATATAAAACACTAAAAAGTGTTTATTCATCATACTTTCAGGATGAAATTATCTTTATTAAGTCCCGATGTATGGTATTGCCAGTTAATCGTTATAATTTCCGTAACCGCTTTTTTCAAGCCCTCATAGGTCTCCGGTTTCCTCATAAAAATATTGGCTCCGTTCACGAAGATGTCTTCTATTTCACTTTCGGAAATCTGGTCAGCATACACGGCAAAAACAATATTGCTGAATCTGGGATTCATTTTTATTTCCTCCAGACATTCCATGCTGTTTTTCCCGGAAATAGTATATTTAATGAAGATCACTTCGGGAATAATTGCTCCATTAGTTTCGAGGTAATTCATAAGATCTTCCCCATTTGAAAAACACTGGGACTTTATTCCAATCTTCAGATCTTTGAAAATATTTTTAAAGAATATGATATTGCCCTCGTCATCATCTGCTGTTACTACATTCAAATATTCTTTATTCATATATCATTTTAGAATTTACAGCAGCATTCCGGATTTTCCTTCTTTTGGTAATAATCTTCTGAAACTGTGAAGGGGTTATTCCGGTTGTATTCTTAAACTGCGTGCTCAAATGGGCTACACTTGAATAATTCAGTTTATGGGCTATTTCTGTAAGACTCTGCTTATTATTCAGGATCAGTTCCTTGGCGTACTCAATTTTTTGAAGGATAATAAAGTTCTCAATAGACGTAAAAGCAACCTCCGAAAAAAGATTGGAAAGGTATCCGTAACTATGGTTCAGTTTTTCGGCAATATAAATAGAAGCTTTTACCGGAACGGCGTTTTCAGAAAACACAAGCTCTACGATGGTATCTTTTATTTTCTGTACCAAAGCTGTCTTCTGGCTTTCAATAATCTCTATTCCGTAATCTTTAAGATTCTTCTTAAAAAGATTATGCTGCTCCTGCGTAATGGGTTCATAGAATTCCACTTCGCCAAAGTTCAGCAGGCGGTATTTCAGCCCATGCTCCTTTAGCTTTTCATCCAACACCTTCTTACAGAGCGCGTTGAAATCAAATTTTACATACATTTTCATCCTGGTGTAGTGTCTTAAATTTCGAAGTAAATATACCAATTTATTTCATTTAAAAGTGAAATAGCATGATTATTTTTAACATAATGTATAAAAACAAAAAACTCCTGCATATTGAATACAGGAATTTAAACACTAAGGATGAAAAAAATATACTGATAAAAAGCTGCATGAGCTCAAAACCAAGCATATGAATGTATTATTGAAAGTGATTTGGTTCTGATACAAAGATGGATCAAAAAAAAACATCACACGTTATAGAATTAAAATTAAATGTTACACAATTTTAAGTCATTTAATTGTGAATTAAGAATTCCATAAGATAGTCATCCATCACAAAACCGTTCCCAATATCAAAAGTCCCTTCGTCGTAAACCCTGTATCCCTGCGACTCATAGAAGTTTCGGGCAGCGTTGTGCTTATTGACATTGAGAATAATTCTTCCGTCTCCGCTTTCTGAAACTTTTTGATGGAGGAATTCCAGTGCGCCTTTTCCAAATCCTTTGCCCTTACTTTCAGGAACAAGATAAATACGGTGAAGTTTTGTTGAGCTCCCTTCGTAATGATGCTGGTACCCGATAAATCCTTCAAATGATCCATTATTCTCATCCCGGATCAAGTAATAGTGGTAATCCGGATGCTGAAGATGGCCTCCGATTTCCGCTTCTGAATACATTTCTGAAAGCATGTATTCCATCTGCTCATTAGAAAGGATCTCTGCATAAGCATTTTCCCAGGATCTTCTCGCCAGATCCTGGATAAGCGGAATGTCTTTTTCTGTTGCTTCTACTAATTTCATACTATTTCTGATTAAAAAAAGTGAAAAGCCGGAACTTTTCACCTTATTATTTTATGTTAGTGGATAATTGTGAATGGTCAATTTTGCTTCGCAAGTGAATGGTGAATGTTTTTCGTACATCTAAAAATTCACTATTGACGATTCACAATTCACATTTCTTAAATTATCTGTCAATGGTCAATTTTGCTACGCAAGTGAATGGTGAATGTTTTCGTACTTTTAAAAAATTCACTATTGACGATTCACAATTCACACTTCTTAAATTTTCGCCATTTCAGCTTTGATCTTCGCATAAAGTCCTTCTGAAGCAGGAACCAATGGAAGTCTCAGGTAATTTTTAATGATTCCTTTTTCTGTAAGGATCACTTTAATTCCGCAAGGATTTCCTTCTGCAAAAATCAGTCTCGTCATATCTACCAACCTGTTGTGAATTTCATAGGCTTCTTTCACCTTTCCTTCAAAAGCAAGTTGAACCATGGTAGAGAATTCTTTCGGATAGCCCTGCCCTATTACGGAAATCACACCGTCTCCACCTGCTAAAGTTACCGGAAGTGTATATTCATCATCTCCTGAAACCAGTGAAAATCCTTCAGGCTTTTTTCTTAAAATATCGAAATACTGAAGAATATTCGGTGCCGCTTCTTTGATCATGAATAAATTAGGAAATTCCTGAGCCAGACGGATTGTAGTATCTGCGTCCACATTCTGTCCGGTTCTTGACGGTACGTTGTAAATAATGATATTTTTACCTGTGGAAGCCAGCAGTTTGTAATGCTGATAAAGTCCTTCCTGATTAGGTTTGTTATAATATGGAGATACAGAAAGTACAGCTTCGAATGCAGAAAGATCTGTTTCTTCAATCTGTTTCTTCACTTCAAGAGTATGATTACCGCCGATTCCCAAAACCAGGGGAAGACGTTTATTATTAACCTTAATGATATGTTCAATCACCTGTTTCTTCTCCTCATCAGAAAGCGTTGCAGCTTCTGCTGTAGTTCCCAAAACAACTAAATAATTGGTTCCGTTTTCGATATTGTATTCAACAAGTTTCGTTAAACTGTCAAAATCAACGGATAAATCTTCATTAAAGGGTGTTACCAGCGCAACACCTACTCCTTTTAAAATGCTCATCTGTAAGAATTATTTTTGTCAAATTTAATAATTTACGATAAGAATTTGTATAAATAATAATGTTTTATTCTACATATAATTATATTTGCATATACTAAAAGATATTATGGCATCGCTATCACCGAAGTTATGTATAAAAGTACCTTAGTACCGGCGATTCCATATGACCTTTAAAAAAATAATTTGCAACATATGAAAAATAAATTCTTGTTACTAGGAATTGCTCTGGCCTCACTTACTGCCTGCAAAACAGCTTCCACGCTGCAGCTGGCCGAAGTAAAGCCCCAGAAAAATATTTCTATTAATAATGAGCTAACGAATGATGAGGAGTTTGTAAAAGTTATTGAACCCTATAAGCAGAAACTGGATAAGGAGATGAATCAAAAAATTTCCCATACCAGCGTAGATCTTACCAAACAGGGAAGTAACAGCAATCTGGGGAATCTTTTGGCCGACTACACCTTCGATGGTGCTGATGCATGGACGAAAAAGAATCTGAATAAAAGTGTAGATGCCGCCCTGATCAATATCGGGGGAATCCGTACGACCATCGGAAAAGGAGATATTCTTCTGAAAAATATTTATGAGGTCATGCCTTTTAAAAACGAGGTGGTTATTGTAAAAATGAAAGGATCGGATCTTCAGGCGCTTTTTGAATATTATGCAAAAACTCAGGTGAACAATCCTGTGTCCCATTTATATATTGAAACCAATAACGGACAGGTTGTCAAAGCCCTGATTAACGGAAAGCCGGTAGATCCTTCTCAGGAGTATTATATCGCTACTTCAGATTATCTGGCGCTTGGAGGAGACAATATGAAGTTTTTTTCCAAAGGAGAATCAATTTATACAGGAATCGGGTTGAGAGAACTTTTCGTAGAATATTTCAAGAAAACCTCTGAGGTGGTTCCAGGTACAGATGTTCGTTTAAATTTTATCGGTAAGAAATAATGGATAGAAAAAGTTTTTTAAAAGCAATAGGTGGCGGAACTTTAGCAGCAGCTTTAGCTCCCAATATGATGATGGCAGAAGAATTGAAACTCAATCCATTTATTTCCGCAACGAAGCTGACGATTCTTCATACCAACGACCAGCACAGCAGAATAGAACCTTTTGATGCAAGCTATACCAAAAATCCCAATCAGGGAGGCTTTGCAAGAAGGGCAAGTTTAATCCAAAAGATAAGAAGCCAGGAAAGCAACGTTCTTCTTCTGGATTCCGGAGATATTTTTCAGGGGACCCCGTATTTTAATTTCTTCGGAGGAGAACTGGAATTTAAGCTGATGTCTATGATGAAATACGATGCCTCTACCATGGGAAATCATGATTTCGACAATGGTCTTGAAGGTTTTTTAAAAGTACTTCCGAACGCAAAATTTCCGTTTATCTGTTCAAATTATGATTTTAAAAATACCATTCTGGACGGAAAAACTTCTCAGTATAAAATTTTTAACAAAAATGGAATAAAAGTCGGGATTTTCGGAGTGGGCATTGAACTGGACGGCCTTGTAGGCAAAAAGCAGTATGCTGAAACAGTGTACTCGAATCCGGTAGAAGTAGCCCAGCATTATTCCAACTTCCTGAAAAACGATCAAAAATGTGATCTTGTGATCTGCCTTTCCCATATCGGCTACGATTACGACGACGATCCCAATAAAATAAGCGACAAAATTCTGGCTGCCAAAACAGAAAATATTGATATTATCTTAGGCGGACATACCCATACTTTTTTACCTGAACCACAGAATTTTACCAACAGACAGGGTAAAAATGTACTGGTAAACCAGGTAGGATGGGCAGGTCTTCTTCTCGGCAGAATAGATTTTTACTTTGACGCGAATAAAAACGTAAAGCATATTTCCTGGAACAACCAGGCCATAGACAGCAGTATAACCGTATAATATGAAAAAACTCTCTTTAATCTCTCTCGGTATTTTAGCATCCCTGCAATTTGTGAATGCGCAGGTCATTTCATCAAAAAAATGGACGGATCATTTTTCCTACAATAATGTCTTGGCTATGAAGGAAGACAATGGAAAAATAATTGCCGCGACAGAAAACGGGATATTCTATTATACCATCTCCAGCGGAGAGGTTACAAAACTGTCAAAAGCCAATGGTCTCCATGATGTGAACATATCTGCCTTCGATTATAATCCACAGACCAAAGTAGCTGTGATAGGATATGCCAACGGTTCTTTGGATATCGTTACCCCACAGGAGATTAAATACGTGGTTGATATACCGATTGCAACCGGATATAACGGAAGCAAAAGCATCAACCATATTTCTATTACAGGAGATCAGGCGGTAGTTTCCGTAGGTTACGGACTGTCTATCTTTAATCTTAAAAAGCTGGAATTCGGGGATTCTACCTTCTTTATGACCGGCGGAGGTATTTATGAAGCCAGTAATGAAGCTGCAATCTTTGGAAATAAGGTATATTCTGTAACCAATACCGGTCTGAAAAGCCACGAAATGAATATCACATTTCCCGTATTTTCTACATGGACCACAGAAGTACCCGGATCATTTAAGCATATTGATGCAGAGGGTACATCACTGATCTATTCTTCTGCCACATCAGCATTTATTTATAACAATGGTACTCCTTCTACTCTTCCGGCTGCTTTCGGAAATATTAAGGACATCGTTATAAGTTCAGATAATATTGTGGTAACCGACAGCAGAATTTATACTTTCGGATTAAACGGAACTTCAATCAATTCTGTGAGTTTAGGAGAAGACTGCAATACTGCAATAACAGCCACCGGAAAAATATATGGAGGAACTATACTGTCAGGCATCAAAGATGAAGGCAGTACGACTTACAAACCTTCCGGACCTTATACCAATTCTGCTTACAAAATCAACCTGTATGATAACAACCAGATGCTGGTATCGTCAGGAGCCAGATTGAACAGATTCAACCAGGGAGCCGTAAACCCAAAGAAACCCGGGTTTTATTATTTTAACGGATCTGAATGGATTGCTCCTTCTTATTTTATAGGAAATACCGGAGCTGTTAATGTCCTGGATGCTATCCTTAACCCTGCAGACAACAGTGAAGTACTTTTCACCAACTATACCAATACCCAGGAAGGAGTTTACAGGATGAAATACAATTCCACCAATAAGGATTTTGATCTTGTAAAATATTATCCCGGACCTTTCCGTCCTGTAGGTTTTGCTACGGACAGTCAAAACAACATCTTCGTATCTATTGGATTTGACGGACCCAATCCTTCTATCTGGATCTACGACAGGGCAGCAGACAGTTTTACCCTTAAAAAGATTGGCTTATCAAGTCCCGGTGTACAAAAACCGGTTGTTTACGAAAATATGTTGTGGCTTCCCCTTCCGAGAACCAATAACTTTATGGTATACGACTATAAAAATGCAGCCAATCTTTCTGATGATACAGACTATATATTGGATGATACGAACGGTTTTGCCGGAAATTCAAAAGGAACATTATCTGTAGCCTTTGATAAATCGGGGGATGCATGGATAGGAACAGACAGCGGATTAAGAATATTACCCAATGCTGCCGCAGAAATAAAAAATCCGGATCCTAAAGTAGAGCCTATCATTATAGAGCAGGGCGGTCTTGGAGAAGAACTTTTCAGAGACGGCCAGATTCTTCAGGTAGAAGTGGATGCCGGAAATTACAAGTGGGTTTCTGTAGACGGAGGCGGTGTATACTATCTTTCTGCCGACGGACAACAAACGATCAAGCATTTCACAAAAGAAAACTCTCCGCTTCCTACCAATACTGTAACCGATATAAAAGTAGACCGAAAAACCGGAAAAGTTTATTTTGTAACGTACAATGGTATTGTGGCTTATCAGGGTGATGTAGGAGACGTGAATGCAAACTTCGGTCAGATCGTGGTGTATCCTAATCCTGTAGTCTATTCAAACTTTAAAGGAAAAGTAACGATTAAAGGTCTTGCGGAAAAAACAAATATCAGAATTACAGATTCTGCCGGAAATGTAATCCACTCTGCAGTAGCCAGAGGAGGTTATTACGAGTGGGATCTGAATAATCAGAAAGGCACCAGAGTAGCTTCAGGGATGTATTTTGTACTGATGACAAATGAAGACGGATCGGATAAAGCTACCGCAAAAATAGGTGTGGTTAATTAATGAATTCACAAAACGGATTTTTATTATCATTTATAAAATACGGCGAAAATGATGCAGTTCTGCATTGTTTTACAGAAGAGGATGGCTTTCAGACTTATTTCGTAAAGGGGATTTATTCCAAAAGAAATAAAAAGAAAGCCCTGCTTCAGCCTTTGAGCATGCTCAGCTTTACCATTAATCCCACAAGAGGCAACGGAATCCCTTCCGTTTCAAGGTTTGAACTGGTGAAAAGCCATGATATGTATATGGATATCAAAGCCAATACCGTCATATTTTTCATCTCCGATTTCCTGAATCAGGTTTTAAGACACGAAAACAAAAACCCCGGTCTCTTTTTCAGTATCGATCAATTTATCGATGAGCTGAATGGGAAAAACTACCAGTGTCATCTTCTTTTTTTAATTACAATACTCAAAATTCAGGGTGTAGCTCCTTTGATCAACGACGGAACATATTTAGATCCGGAGACCGGAACATTTTCTATGGTTTCTACTCACCATCTCTTTACTGAAGAAATTTCAGACATCTGGAAAACAGCTTTATGTGCTGAAAACCTCTATACGACGAAGATTCCCAACGCTTTAAGAAAAGATTTTCTGGACAGTCTTCTCGTCTATTATCATTATCATATTACAGATTTTAAGATCCCGACATCGCTGGAAGTTATTCAGCAGATTTTTGAATAAAAGGGTCAAAAATTTCAGTCCAAAGTTTTGAAAAATATCCTTGCTATCCTTGGCAAGGTTTAAAACCTTGCCAAGGATTCTGAACAGTCTAACTGGTAGTTTTTGAACATACTCCATCAAGTGGAATGATAACTGCAAGGAATTAAAACCCCTAGAATTAACTCCCATCTTCCCTCTTCCAGCTCCAAACCATTACCCCTTCGCCTCTCCCGGCATTTCCGTTTCAGACTCCGCCATTTCTTTTTTGGAGAATCTCGGCTGCAGGATTTTTGCGATCAGTCCGGTCCATCCCGTTTGGTGGGAGGCTCCTACTCCTCTCCCATTATCACCATGGAAATATTCGTAAAATAAAATATAGTCTTTGAAATCAGGATCGGTTTGAAACCTTTCGTATTGGCCATTCACCGGGCGATTTCCGTTTTCATCTTTTAAAAAGATCTTTGATAGCCTTTTGCTAAGAGAATCTGCAATTTGATCAAGGTTAGAATAATTTCCGCTTCCCGTAGGATATTCCACCATAAAATCCGGGCTGTAATAGAAGAAAAACCGCTGAAGACTTTCAATAATCAGGAAATTAATCGGAAACCAAATCGGTCCGCGCCAATTGCTGTTTCCTCCAAAAAGGCCGCTGTCACTTTCAGCAGGCGTATATTTTACACAGTAATCCGTTCCGTTTAAATTTAGTGTGTACGGATTATTTTCATATTCTTTGGACAGAGCCCGAACACCATAATCGCTTAAGAATTCTTCAGGATTCAGCATTCTTTTCAAAAGTCTCTTTAATCTGTGCCCGCGAAGCAATGACAGAAGGTGCTTGGAGTCCTGACCCTTTACTTCCCATCTCGACACGAGCGAGGCCAGTTCCGGCTTATTATCAAGAACCCACTTCATTCTTTTTTTGAAATTGGGAAGTTTTTCGATCATTTCATCATCAATGACCTCAACGGCAAACATCGGAATAAGTCCAACGATGGTCCGCAGCCTCAGATACATATGATTTCCATCGCTGGAAGCAATGGCATCGTAGAAAAATTCATCTTCCTGGTTCCAAAGACTGAAT
This sequence comes from Chryseobacterium endalhagicum, assembly GCF_016745235.1. Lineage (GTDB taxonomy): Bacteria > Bacteroidota > Bacteroidia > Flavobacteriales > Weeksellaceae > Chryseobacterium > Chryseobacterium endalhagicum. The sequence goes on from NZ_JAELVM010000005.1 coordinate 33,063, forward strand.
TCCTCATCACCCATATTATCCAGTGAATTGGCGATAGAAAGGAAATGCTCAAAAAACTTCATGGCCATTTCTTCGTACACATTATTGTAGAGAGCCAGTTCAAGCGCAATTCTCATCATATTCAGCGCAAACATGGCCATCCAGCTTGTTCCGTCCGACTGTTCCAGCTGCTCACCATTCGGAAGCGTTGTATTTCGGTCAAAAACACCAATATTATCGAGTCCTAAAAATCCGCCTTCAAAAATATTATTGCCGTTGCTGTCTTTTTTATTCACCCACCATGTAAAATTCATGAGCAGCTTCTGAAAAGCACTTTCCAGAAATTCAATATCCGGTTTTCCATTGATATATTCATCAATTTTAAACACTCTGAAAACAGCCCAGCCATGAACCGGAGGATTCACATCGCTAAAGTTCCATTCATAAGCAGGAAGCTGTCCGTTGGGATGCATATACCATTCAAACAGGAAAAGTTTCAGCTGATGTTTTGCAAAATCAGGATCAATTAATGAAAAGCTGATCGCATGAAACGCCAGATCCCATGTCGCATACCAAGGATATTCCCATTTATCGGGCATTGAAATGATATGTTCATTATTCAGATGCTTCCACTCATAATTCCTGATCTTTTCACGGGATTTAGGCGGTGGCATTTCTGCAGGATCACCTTTCAGCCACTTTTCTACGTTATAATGATAAAACATTTTATTCCAGAGCATCCCCGCAAAAGCCTGTCGCTGAACCAGTTTTTCATCCTCTGTGTTTATTCCCTCCTGAATTTCAGCGTAAAACTCATCGGCTTCTTTTTTTCTCAGTTCAAAAGTTTCTTCGAAATCAGCAAACGGTCCCTTTAATTCTTTATCCGTCAACCTGAATTCAAAAGTTTTAGATTCTCCACCTTTCAGGATTTCATCAATGAAAAAAGAGGCTTTCGTTCCGGTACCTTTTGGATTAACCGCCTGAGAGTTTCCGTTAATGACAAAATCATTAATTCCGTCTTTACAATATTTTGATTCATTTGCGGATTGATACAGTCTTTCAATATTGGTTTCGTTGTTACAGAACAATGTTTTTGAAGACTGCTTTGCATAAATATTTTTGATGGTAAGATCTTTATGGCTGATTTCAATACGTTCAGCATCTTCGCTGTCCAATTGTGGTTTGTAGTCATCATATCCCCAATTCCATGTATTCCTGAACCAGACGGTTGGTAATATTACAATCGGGGCTTCTTTTTCAGATTTGTTGATGACTGTAAGCTTAATCAAAATATCATGCTCGCTTTCTTTGGCATATTCTATAAACAGATCAAAATATTCATTCTGATCAAAGATTCCGGTATCAATCAACTCATATTCAGGTTCATCCTTACTTCTTTCTGCATTGGTTTTTAAAAGATCTTCATACGGAAAAGCATTCTGTGGATATTTGTACAGCATTTTCATGTAAGAATGCGTAGGCGTGGAATCCAGATAGTAGAAATATTCCTTCACATCTTCCCCATGATTCCCTTGTCCGTTGGTAAGGCCAAAGAAACGTTCTTTCACCATTTTATCTTTCTTATTCCAGAATCCTATGGAAAAGACCAGCTTCTGAAGATCATCACAGATCCCGCAAATCCCTTCCTCACCCCAACGGTAAGTTTTGGCTTCTGCCGTATCATGATTGGTATAATTCCAGGCATCCCCGTTGGCACTGTAATCTTCACGGACAAGCCCCCATTCGCGGTTGCTGACGTAGGGTCCCCATTTTTTCCATGCGAGGTCTGAAAGTCTTTGTTTTTCGGACATGTGCTTTTTAATGTATAATGTATTATTGTATAATGTACAATGTATATGATATCGGATTTCAGAAATGTGGGAGGTTATTACTGGTGGCTTCGGGAGCCTCAGTCACCGGGTATTTGTCGTTTGTTCAATACTTTCGGACACAGCTTTAAACTCTAATGCTCTCTACTCTAAAACGCTCAAAACTGTATCCCGAATCCCAAAACTCATCACTCATCATTTATAACTCATCACTTTCCGAAACTCTCAAACCCGTATCCCGTATCTGGAAACCCGCCTATCCTCCCGTAGAAAAGCTCTCAAAAGTCGTCATTCCGCCATCTACAAAAATACTGGTTCCGGTGATGTAGTCTGCGAGGTCACTTGCGATGAAAGCGGCTAAGTTTCCGATATCCTGTGGCTGTCCTATTCTGTTGTAAGGGATAAGGTTCAGCAAAGAATTCAATGCTTCCGGAGTGCTCCATGCATCTTTATTGATGGGCGTTTGAATAGCACCGGGACAAATAGAATTGACGCGGATTTTATCGGCTCCGTATTCCTGTGCAAGAGTCTGCATCAGCATTCTGATAGCCCCTTTGCTGGAAGCATAATTGGCATGACCAGCCCACGGAATAATTTCGTGAACGGAACTGATATGGATTATTTTTCCACAGGCAATGGAACGGGAAGGATCTATACCTCTGCGCAGGAACTCTTTGATGGCTTCGCGGGCGCAGAGAAACTGTCCGGTAAGATTCACGCCTATGACCGCATTCCATTGGTCGATGGTCATTTCGGTGAATTTCGCATCTTTCTGAATGCCGGCATTATTGATAAGAATATCTACGGTTCCGAATTGTGAAACGGAATCCTGAAACATTTTAATGACCTGATCTTCTTTGGAAACATCACATTGGTAGGTGATTCCTTTTCCACCCGCATCTGTAATTTCCTTTAAAACAGCTTTCGCCTCATCGGTTGATCTTTCTGAAGAATGATTGACGATTACTGTAGCACCGGCATCTGCCAGAGATTTTGCGATTCCTGAACCTATTCCGCTGGATGCTCCCGTAACGACAGCTACCTGATTGCGAAGTGATATTTCCATAGTGTATGATTTGATGTTACTCAAAGTTATGCAAACAATTCACCAGGATGGAATTTTTAAATTTAAAATTTTCTTAAAGTTTTTTGTACATGAGATATTGCGGACCGCTTCTTCCCATTCTGCTTTTACCATCATATACGTATCCTGTTTTTAGATAAATATGGTAGGCAGAAAGGTTTTTCTGATTGACTGCAAGAACAATTTCATCACAGTCAGGAAAGGTTTTCTTCACAAACTCATCAACAATCTGCATAGCTTCTTTTCCAATCCCTCTGCCCTGTAAAGCGGGATTTATAGATAAAGACCTCAACAGGGTTGATTGAGTATTATCCGTCAGTTCAAATTTATCTTCTCCAAAATCCAGGACGAAAAATCCGGCAGGTTCGTCATCTTCAAAAACAGTAACAGAAAAAGCCTTGGAATCATTTCTCTCTTTAATTCTTTTCAAAGCCTGTTCTACCGTTGAAGTATACTGCTGCTGATTTTCATCCAGGGCATAATTAAGCGCGGAGAAATCTTCCTGTTTAAAAAGTTCTAATCTGACCATATTTTTTAATGATGATAAATATCCTGATACATCACACCCGCTCTGATCTCTACCGGAAGTTTGTTTTCTTCAGGAACGATCGGACAATTGTAATCGTAAGCGTTATAGGCGCAATAGGGTTGATAAGATTGGTTGAAATCCAGAACGATGGTGTTTCCTTTCGGTATTTTCAGATCCATATATTTTCCGCCTCCGTATGTGTCTTTTTCGTTCGTCGCATCACGGAAGGGAAGAAAAAGATGGTCTTTATATTTTTCCTGCTTGATCAGGTCGAGACTTTGGTAAAGCGTCAGTGTATAAGGTTTTCCATCCAGTTCAAATGTTGCTTTTCCATATTCACGGTAAGATTTGGTTTTACCGGAAGAAGTAGGAAGATCGAAAGGCTGTGGGTTTTCTGTTTTGGTAAATTGAGCAGTCACTCTGTATTTTAGATCAACCGGAAAGAAGGGATGTTCTTTAAAATGGGTAAAATTATCTCCGCGTAAAGGCGTTTCCTTCGGGTTAAGATATTCTGCATTGAGTTCTTTCTGAAATTTCTTGATCTCCACAATCTCTTTTGAAGCCTTTTTCTGGGCAAAAATAAACAATGGAGACAGCAGAAGTATGATTAAGTATTTTTTCATGAATGCTTCAAATTATAAGTAAAACTATGAATTTTTCATGGCATGAAAAGTTAAAATTGTAATAAAAACACACAATCTGTTTTAAATAATTCCTGGTCCATATTCTTTAGCATATTTTTTGACCCACTGAGCACATGGACAGAAAGAAATTCATTAAAACAGGCATTCTCGCTGGAGCGGGTTTTTATTTCCTCAACACGGATTTGTTTAAGGCGATGCAGCCCAAAACCGGTCTGCAGGAAAAAGAAATCACCGATGCTCCCATCCTGATCATCGGAAGCGGATACGGAGGTGCTGTTTCTGCCCTGCGTCTTTGTGAAGCCGGAAAAAAAGTGGTGATGCTGGAGATGGGGCTCAACTGGGAAAAATCCGGAATTCCATTTTCCAATATGCTGAAACCCGGAAAAAGTGCAGCGTGGCTGAAAAAGAAAACGATTGCACCGTTTATGAATATTTTTTCTTTAACACCTTTTACCGGAACACTGGACAGAATGGATTTTGAGCACATCAATATCTGGGTAGGAAGAGGTGTTGGTGGCGGTTCTCTGGTCAATGGCGGAATGGCCGTGACTCCTAAGGAAAGCTATTTTAAGGAAGTTTTCCCTGATCTTGATGCTAATAAATTCTACAATACTTATTTCCCGTTAGTCCATAAAGAATTAAAAGTGAATGTCATTGGCGAACAGTTTTTAAAAGACTGTCCTTATTATAAATTTACCCGGGTTGGTGAGGCCGAAGCCCATAAAGCAGGCTTTAAAACGATTAGAGTTCCGAACGTCTACGATTTTCAATACATGGAGAAGGAATATAAAAATGAAGTTCCCCGCTCGGCTTTCAATACGGAAGTCATCTATGGAAATAATCATGGTAAAAACAGCCTGGATAAAACCTATCTCAAAAAGGCTCTTGATACCGGAAATCTAGAAATTCTGGATCTTCACTGTGTGGACAATATCAAACTTAACGAGGATAAAACTTATACTTTAAATGTTCAGCAAACGGATACTTCAGGAACTGTGGTTGCTGATAAAGTATTCAACTGTACAAAACTGATTCTCGCCGCAGGAACGATGGGAACATTGAAACTGCTGTTAAAATCCAATGCGGTCAATAATTTCCCGATTCATGAACAGATTGGAAAAAGCTGGGGCAACAATGGTAATTTTATGACCGGCAGAAATTGGGTAAAACCTCTGTCAGGCGGAACCGGGGCCAAACAATCAACGATTCCTGTGGGTGGTATCGATAACTGGGAAGATAAAGAACATCCGTTTTTCACAGAGATTGCACCGCTTCCGATGGGAATGGATGTGGCTACAGCCTTATATCTGCTGATCAACCGGGTGGATAAAAAAGGAGAAGTTTCCTATGACAGTATCAACAAAAAGCTCAGTTTGAACTGGGATCAAAGCAATACTACGAAAATGAGAGAGAACGCCGATTATTTCATCAAAAAGATGAACCGGGCGAATGGCGGGACGAGAAGTCATTTTCTCTTCAATAATGGTTTTGGGGCAGATGTGTGCTATCATCCGCTGGGTGGCTGTGTATTGGGTAAAGCAACTAATGAATATGGAAAATTAAATAATCACGATAACCTATATGTTTTGGATGGCTCTTTAATTCCGGGAACCATTGGGGTCAATCCCTTTGTCACCATTACGGCTATTGCAGAATACTGTATTGAAAATTTAATCCGACAGAATGAATTTGCCTAAGGCTGAGGAATTGATTTCACCTCATCTAAGTATTTCCTGATGTCATTTTCCAGCTTCTGAGGGTATTCGTAATGAAGTTTTTCCACTAAAGCTGTCCCCAGTTCATGAACCAGATCCGCGAAAGCATACAGTGCACGCCAGTTGTCCTCTATATCACTTGCTGAGAAAGTAGCTTCTACTTTTGTCCAGAGTTCTGTGGACAGATGTTTTTTGAATAAGCGCCCATGTTTATTGGTGGTTATATTGTTCCAGTCGTGGAAACTGGCGATATACCATTCGATGAGAGGCACCAGATAATCTGTCCTGATCACATCTTCAGACATGAATTTAGCATAAAAAAGATCACCGCGTTTAAGACATTTGGCCACATAAGTCGTATCCCACCAGAAATCATTCATCAGTTGACGGAACTTCTGCTCTGTCGGCCGATGGATCATAATAGACTGATAGGTTGGCGGTTTCAAATCCTTAGTCAGGTTGTCTTTATCCACCAAAACTTTATACCCCACATCCCAATCCTCGGGAAGAGTTTCTGCCTGAACTTCTTTTATAAATTCTGATGTTTGGTACAGTTTAAAATCAACCTTCACATGATCGGTGTACAGCACCATTTTCATCGCATGTTTCCCGTCAAAATAAGTTTCATCTTCTTCCACCATGGAAATGGGTTCGCCAAAAAGAGAGATCCATTGTTTATCTACCACATATTCCTGTCTATTTTCAAAGACCAGTTCTACATCCAGGTCGCTGAAATCATCTACAGGTGCATAAGGATTCACGAGCGAACTTGTCAGCAGCGCAACACGGATGTCGGGATTATTTTCTGCCCAACGGATGATCTGTTCCAATTTTTCTTCCCGCGCTTTCATGGTTTTCTGTTAATAAGATTCTGAGATTTTCACCCGATAGACATCAAGAGAATTTCTTTTAATAGATTCCACAAAAAATCCGCCTTCTTCAGGAATCACTTCTTTCAGATCAAAGCTTTTACAGTCTCTCGGCAATCCGGAAAACACTAATGTAAACCAAAAATCCTGCATAAAAGGCACAGCTGTCCAGTTGGGATAGATAGTAATGTTTTCAGCATGAATCAGCTTACTTTTATGATCAGACTGATTGTCCAAAAGATAAGTGGAATTCCAGATCCTGATCAGGTTTCCTAAAAACGGTGATGCCGGAAAGCAGCAGTGTACAATGACCTGCTTCTCCTCTTCTATTTTGGTTTGAAGGGATTCCAGCAGTTCTTTTGCGATAATGGGTTTTACGAGTATTTCTTCAACCTCCATAAATGATGAGTCATTTTATAATGAAGAATTTAAAGTGAAAAGTGAAAAATTAAAAGCGAATCTCTGTGTTGAAATTTTAAAAATTCACAATTGACATAAGCATTTCATTCTTCACTTTTCACTCTTAATTTTTCACTCTTCGCTTTCTAATATTCCAGTTCCAGTTTTTCTTTTGTATAATTTCTCACTTTCTCAGTAAGCTCAGCATTGTGGGCTAATTTCTGACCGTAAGAAGGGACCATTTCCAGCAGTTTGTCTTTCCACTCACCCTGCAGTTTTTCAGGGAAGCATTTTTCGAGAACGTTCAGCATGGCATACACCGCTGTGGACGCACCCGGAGAAGCTCCCAGCAATGAAGCGATAGTTCCGTTTTTATTCACAACCACTTCAGTTCCGAATTCCAGTTTTCCACCATCTTTTTCATCTTTTTTGATGATCTGTACTCTCTGTCCGGCTACTTTCAGTTCCCAGTCTTCTTCGTTGGCATCTTTGATAAATTCTCTCAGATGCTGCATTCTCTGGGATTTTGTCATGGCTACCTGCTGAATAAGATATTTCGTCAGAGGAAGATTATGCCACCAGGCGCCAAATAATGATCTTAAATTTTTTGTATTAACACTTTCCGGCAAATCCAGATAACTTCCCTCTTTCAGGAACTTCGTGGAAAACCCGGCAAAAGGCCCGAAAAGAAGTGCTTTTTTACCATCAATAATTCTAAGATCTAAGTGAGGAACAGACATGGGCGGAGCATCTACAGTGGCCTGAGTATACACTTTAGCGTGATGCTTTTCTACCAGTTCCTGATTATGACTTACCAGCCACTGCCCGGAAACAGGAAAACCTCCGTAACCTTCACTTTCTTTAATATCTGAACTGTCCAAAAGAGGAAGTGCATAACCGCCGGCACCGATGAATACAAAATCAGCCACTACTTCCTGTTTATGATTGTGGATTCTGTCTTTCACCTTCATTTCCCACTTGCCGTCTTCCCTCGGATCAACATCTTTTACTTCATGGTACAGAAAAACCTCAACATTGGAATCTTCCAGCAAATGCCTTCCCATTTTTCTGGTTAATGTTCCGAAATTCACATCCGTTCCCATATCCATTTTGGTAGCTGCCATCACTTCAGACTGATTTCTTTTGCTCATCACCAATGGAAGCCATTCTCTGAGCTGCTCATGATCCATAGAATATTCCATTCCGGAAAACAGAACGGAGTCTGCCATTTTCTCATGACGCTTTCTAAGATATTCAGCATCTTTTTCACCAAATACCAAACTCATATGAGGACATGAATTGATAAAATCTTTAGGATCCTGAACATATCCTTTGGTTACCAGATACGCCCAGAACTGTTTTGACATTTCAAACTGTTCAGCGATGCTTTCCGCTTTGGTAATATCTACGGTGCCGTCTGGTTTTTCAGGAGTATAATTGAGTTCACAAAAAGCCGAATGCCCCGTCCCTGCGTTGTTCCAGGCTGCTGTACTTTCTTTCGCAAACCTTCCAAGCCTTTCGAATATGGCGATTTCCAGATTGGGATCAAATTCGTGAAGCAGTGTTGCTAAAGTGGCGCTCATGATTCCGCCGCCTATCAGTACAACGTCATATTTTGGTTTCGGTGTTCTGCTTGTAAGCGAGTGTGGCATAATTCTAAAATTTACATCAAATTTCGGGAAAAGTTTGATAAGTATGAGCGGGTTTAACGATTTTAACACGTTAATTTTTATTGTTAAAACAGTTTCCGAACAGGCAAAAAAATTCTATGGATACGGCCTATGCTTTCCTATCGAAACAAGCAATCAAATCGTTCATTGGTTTCCGGAAAAGCCCATTGACAGACCATTTTAAAATTTTGCGAAAATCAGGCATTCATCAGCCAAAATATAGGCTAACTTTAATAACTTAGCTTATAATTTGCACATATCACCCATATTTTAACCACTCGTCATGATAAGGTTTAATTAATAATCAATTTTGGGGATATTTGCTTAATACTTAATGATATGTTTGAAAAGAAAGTGTACCTGCAACGACGTGCTGCCTTACAATCGAAATTAAATTCCGGGATATTGCTCTTTTTGGGTAATGAAGACAGCCCGATGAATTTTAAAGATAATATCTATCATTTCAGGCAGGACAGTACTTTTTTGTATTATTTTGGAATTAATGAACCTTCATTGGCGGCTATTATCGATCTTGATGAAGATGAAACCATTCTCTTCGGAAATGAAATGAGTATTGATGATATTGTATGGATGGGCAGACAGAAAACGTTAGCTGAAAAAAGTGCCGATTCCGGTTTATCAAAAATTCTTCCGTTGGATCAGCTTGATAACTATCTCAAAAAATATCAGGAGAAAAACCGTTCGGTTCATTTTTTACCGCCTTACCGCCCGGAAAATATCATTAAACTGACGAATTGGTTTGACATTCCTACCATTCAACTGAAAGAACGTGCATCATTAAGTTTCATAAAAGCCGTTGTCGCACAGCGTTCAATCAAATCAGCTGAGGAAATTGCAGAATTGGATCGTGCAGCATCGGTATCGGCTGATATTCATTTAATGGTCATGCAACAGGCAAAACCAGGAATGTACGAGCGGGAACTTGCCGCTAAAATACAAAGTGAAGCATTGGCTTCGGGAGGGAATCTGGCTTATCCGGTGATCTTAACGGTTCAGGGGGAAATTCTTCACAATCATTATTATGGCAATCAGCTTAAGGAAGGACAATTGGTTTTAAATGATTCCGGAGTGGAAACCGCTTTAGGATATGCCGGCGATCTTACCCGTACTTTTCCTGTGGGCAAGACCTTCACTGCTGAGCAAAAGGATGTATATGATATTGTACTGAATGCCTATCATCATGCTAAAGATTTATTAGCACCCGGTGTAAGGTATCTGGATGTGCATCTGGCTTCATGCAAAATGCTGGCACAGGGATTAAAAGACATCGGTCTGATGAAAGGGAATATTGATGATGCCGTACAGGCTGGCGCTCATGCCATGTTTTTTCAATGTGGTACAGGTCATATGATGGGTCTGGATGTCCATGACATGGAAGATTTAGGGGAACAATACGTAGGTTATACGGATGATCTCATTAAAAATACAACCCAGTTTGGTCTTAAATCTTTAAGGCTGGGCAAAGAACTGGAAGCAGGTTATGTACTAACCGTTGAACCTGGAATTTACATCATTCCTGAACTTATCGACCGTTGGAAAGCGTCCAATCAGTTTGCTGAATTTATTAATTACGATAAACTCGAAACATTCAGAAATTTCAGCGGTATCAGGGTGGAAGATGATTTTCTGATTACTGGCAGCGGAAGCAGAATGTTGGGTAAACATCTGGCCTTAACTACTGAAGAAATCGAAGCAATCAGAAGCGAAGCTTATTAAAAATAAAATTTCACAGTTCTATCAGATGTAAGCATCTGAGATATTTTTTCATGGTATTCTTTTTCGGAAGGATACCATTTTTTTGGGTGCAGCCCATTCATCAATCTCTCTTGTTCAAATAGTCTAATTCCGGCTGGTATCGGTTAAAATCCAACAACTTAGATCTTATTTTAACCCCTACTTTTGATAAAAGATTTAAACCAATCTTCCTGAATTCTAACTAAACAATGTTTTGATCAACCAAGCTTAAACGTTGGTCAAAGCTCATATTAATCATAAAAAAATAAAAATACATGAGTATACAATGGACTGGGGTTTTCCCTGCCGTAACTACAAAATTTACGGCGAACGATGAATTAGATTTTCCGGCATTTGACTTAAACATTGAAGCCCAATTGGAAGCCGGTGCAGAAGGAATTATTTTGGGAGGGACATTGGGAGAAGCAAGTGTTTTAAGTGATGAAGAAAAAATAGAGATTTTAAAGCATACGTTAGAAATCGTGAATGGCCGTGTTCCCGTTTTATTAAATATTGCAGAACCTACCACCAAAAGAGCAATTGCTGCCGCTCAAAAAGCTGAAGAAGCAGGAGCACAGGGTTTAATGCTGCTGCCACCCATGCGTTATTTAGCGGATTCTGATGAAACTCTTGAATACCTGACCGAAGTCGCTAAAAGCACAAAATTACCCATCATGATCTACAACAATCCTGTTGATTATAAAATCGAGGTAACTTTAGATATGTTCGAAGAACTGGCCAAATATCCCAACATCCAGGCCATCAAAGAAAGTACCCGTGACATTTCAAATATCACACGTTTAATCAATCGTTTCGGTGACCGTTTTGCCATTTTCACAGGCGTTGATCCTATTGCCATGGAAAGTATCGTCATGGGCTGTGTGGGCTGGGTTGCCGGTTTGGTATGCGCCTTCCCGAAAGAAACCGTTGCCATCTACCGTCTGGTAAAAGAAAACAGAACAGCTGAAGCTTTGAAAATCCACCGTTGGTTTTTACCGATTTTGGAATTGGATACACATCCTAAATTGGTCCAGTACATTAAACTGGCCGAAGTCGGTACCGGTATCGGAACAGAGAGAACAAGAGCTCCACGTTTAGCTTTAAAAGGGGCAGAACGTGAAAGAGTTTTAAAAATAATTAACGATGGTATAGCAACCAGACCGGAACTTCCGGCCGGCAGTTGGGGTAAAATAGTTTAAAAACCAGATATGAACGGAAAAAATATTGTAGAAGGTGCGTATGTAGAAATTAACGATGGAAGCCTGAAAGCTGTAAATCCCGCAACAGGATTAATGCTTGAAGGTGAGTTTGATAAAGCGAACGAAACCCTTGTTAATAAAGCTTTACAATCTGCCACCAAAGCTTTCAAAAGCTACCGACATCTCAATAAAGATCTTAAAGCTGATTTCTTAAATGCCATTGCCGACGAAATTACCAGCATCGGTGAAGAACTGGTCACCAGGGCTTCAGCAGAAAGTGGTTTGCCTTTGGGCCGTTTGCAGGGAGAACTGGGCAGAACAACAGGCCAATTAAGACTATTTGCCAATCTTGTTGCCGAAGGTTCATGGGTAGATGCTATTATCGATACCGCAATTCCCGAAAGACAGCCTCTGCCACGACCTGACATCAGAAGAATGCTGGTGCCCATAGGCCTTGTAGTTGTTTTTGGGGCAAGCAATTTCCCGTTAGCTTTTTCAGTTGCAGGGGGTGATACAGCATCCGCATTGGCTTCGGGCTGCCCCGTGATTGTTAAAGCACATCCGGCCCATTATGGAACCAGTGCTTTAGTAGGTGAAGCCATTATCAAAGCGGCCGAAAAAACAGGAATGCCGAAAGGTGTTTTCTCATTATTATACGATGATGGATATACAATTGGAACCGCTTTGGTTCAGCATCCTCTGACTAAAGCGGTCACTTTTACAGGTTCGTTTAAAGGCGGAATGGCCTTGATTCATCTTGCACAGCAACGTGAACATCCTATTCCTGTTTTTGCGGAAATGGGAAGCATCAATCCTGTTATTTTCCTTCCGGAGATCATAGAAAATCAGGCCGAAGAACTGGCTAAAAAATATGCAGCATCTATTACTTTAGGGGCTGGTCAGTTTTGCACCAATCCGGGGTTATTGTTAGCCGTTCAATCACCGGCACTCGACAGCTTTATAACCTTTTTAAGAGAGGCTATTGCCAAAATTCCATCAGCGACCATGCTTACCGAAGGAATTGCCCATAACTATAATCAACTTTCTACCGAGATTGTCAATGAAGACGGTGTTGCCCTTTTATCGGCTTCTAATTTAAAGAACGACGAACTCCAAAATCAATCTCAGGCTAAAATTGCTCAGGTCAGCGCCAGTCATTTCATCAATAATCCAAAGCTCCGTGAAGAAATTTTCGGTCCTTATTCACTCTTGGTCGTGGCTAGGGATATCTCCGAACTCGAACAAGCAGTCGATGTACTGGAAGGACAGCTCACCATAACCATAATGGCCGAAAAACAGGAACTTCAGAATCACCGGAATTTAATTGATAAACTGACAGACAAAACGGGAAGGATTATCTTCAATGGAGTGCCAACAGGCGTAGAAGTCTGCGCTGCCATGCAGCATGGCGGGCCTTTTCCAGCGACTAACGACAGCAGGTTTACTTCAGTCGGTTCTACAGCTATTCACCGTTTTGCGCGGCCACTGGCGTATCAGGATTGGGAAGAGGAATTATTACCCGATGAATTGAAAGACGGAAATCCTTTGGGTATTTTCAGAACCGTTAACCAGAAATAAACAAATCTCATGAGTAAAACATTTTTTTGCATCGATGCCCATACCTGCGGAAATCCGGTAAGGTTGGTGGCGGGTGGCGGTCCTCAGTTAGCAGGTAACAACATGAGTGAAAAGCGCCAGCACTTTCTTAAGGAATTTGACTGGATCAGAACCGGTTTAATGTTTGAACCGCGTGGCCATGATATGATGTCGGGAAGTATTCTTTATCCTCCTCATGATCCCAATAATGACGTTGCGGTTCTCTTCATAGAAACCAGCGGTTGTCTGCCTATGTGCGGCCACGGTACGATTGGTACCATCACCATTGCTATTGAAGAAGGCCTTATTCAACCCAAAGTACCCGGCATCATCAGAATGGAAGCCCCGGCAGGCCTGGTCCTGATCGAATATAAACAGGAAGGTAAAAAAGTAAAATCAGTAAAGCTCAAAAATGTAGCCTCTTATCTTGCTGCTGAAAATTTGCAGGTAGAATGTCCGGATTTGGGTACGCTTACTTTTGATGTAGCTTATGGCGGAAATTTCTATGCTATTGTAGATCCTCAGGAAAATTTCCCGGGATTGGAACACTATACCGCTGCACAGCTGGTTACCTGGAGCCAAACCATCAGAAAAAGAATCAATGAGCAATATACTTTTGTTCATCCTTTAGACCCAACGATCAATGGCTGCAGCCATGTCCTGTGGACAGGAAAAACCATCGATCCTGCGTCAACCGCCAGAAATGCTGTTTTTTATGGAGATAAAGCGATCGACAGGTCACCTTGCGGAACCGGAACATCTGCCCGCCTTGCGCAATGGTACGCTAAAGGAAAACTAAAGCTAGGCGAAGATTTTATTCACGAAAGTTTTATCGGCAGCAAGTTTACGGGAAAAATTGAAGAAGAAGTGGAACTTAACGGAATCAAAGCCATCATTCCAAGTGTAGAGGGCTGGGCTAAAGTATTTGGTTACAATACCATTAAAATTGACGCTGAAGATGATCCCTATGCACACGGATTTCAGGTGATTTAAATTAAATTTTCAAGACCATTAAAATAGAAGAATGTCGAAAGTATTGATTATAGGAGGCGGAATTGTAGGTTTAAGCTCAGCCTATTATTTACAAAAAAAAGGCTATGAGGTCACTGTTTTGGATAAAGGTGACATTACAGACAGCTGCTCATTTGGTAATGCAGGGATGATAGTACCCAGTCATTTTATTCCGCTGGCCGCTCCCGGAATGATTCAACAGGGGATCCGATGGATGTTTAACAGTAAAAGCCCGTTTTACGTTCGCCCGTCATTAAATTCTGATCTCATCAGCTGGGGAATCCGGTTTATAAAACATGCCACAGCAAAGCATGTGAGCCAGTCGGCAGAGCCTTTACATGACCTTTCCCTGCTGAGTAAAAAATTATATGAAGATCTTGCGAAAGAACCCGGTTTTGATTTTGAACTTACCCATAACGGTATTTTAGCTTTTTACAAAACTGAAAAAGCCGGAGAGGAAGAAGCTCATCTGGCTGCAAGAGCCATTGAACTGGGCTTGGATATGGCAGTATTGAATGCTGCTGAATGTACGGCATTACAACCTGACTTAAAATTAGACGTTTTGGGTGCAGTCCATTACCGTTGTGATGCTCATGTTTATCCAACAAAGCTGATGAATGCTCTGCTTCGCTATCTGGCAAATAATGGAGTGAAAATAGAACGTAATAAGAAGGTGGATAAAATTGAGACTACAGGAAAACGGGTGATCAGGGTGTTTACAGGAAAACAGAGCTGGGAAGCAGACCAATATGTCATTGCAACAGGCTCATGGTCACCGGAAGTCGCAAAAATGGCTGATCTTACTGTCTCTTTGATGCCCGGAAAAGGCTATTCTTTTATGGAGCCTGAACCTGAAAACCGCTTAACGATACCGGCATTGCTGTGTGAAGCGAGAGTGGCTCTCACCCCTATGAATGGCCAGATCAGGTATGGAGGCACGATGGAACTGGATAAAATAAATACCAAAGTCAATATGCACCGGGTCAAAGGAATTGCAGAATCTGTTCCACAGTATTTCCCGGATTTAAAACCTGTGCTTCCGGCAGAAAAAGATATCTGGTATGGCTTCCGTCCTTCGTCTCCTGACGGTCTACCCTATATCGGGAGAAGTGAAAAGAGAGAAAATTTAATTATTGCTACAGGTCACGGCATGATGGGACTGAGCTTAGGTATGGCAACAGGATTACTGGTCAGCCAGATTGCTGAGGGTATAGTTACTGAACTTAAAATAGAACCTTTTTCGGTGGCCAGATAAATAGCCTATTTTTGAAAAACTGGAAGAATCACGGTTTTCCAATATTACCAGAATATAGCCATATTTTAACCTTATCATGTGAATATTATTCAGATTTGGGTTAATATGATTACTTTTAAGTCGTAATTGATAAGCCAGATTACTATGAAAGTATTACCGTTTACCATCCTTGTCCCGAAAGATAAAAGTGTGATCACAGAGTATATTGAGCTCCCTCATTTTTATCAGTATCTTCACAGGCACGATGAGTGGCAGATTACCTATGTAGAAAGCGGTGAAGGAACTTTGATTGCCGGTAATGATATGCACGCGTTCCGTCCCGGAGATGTCTTTGTGATCGGTGCCAAGCTTCCCCATTTATTTAAAAGCAATGCAGAATATTTTGCCGATGACAGCGAAAAGGTGATCAAGGCATGTTCCGTCTACTTCAATCCCAGTGGTATTCTCGCTTCTTTGTTCGGGCTACCTGAAATGAAAATGGCAAAAGCTTTTTTAGACAAAAACAAGCATGGTTTTAAAGTTCCATATGGTTTTACAGAAGACATCATGAAACAAATCTTTACGGTTCATAAGGCAACAGGCATCGATGTTCTGTTCAGTTTTGTGAAATTAATGAATACTTTACAGGATCTGAACGAAAATGTAGAACGACTATGCTCAGATCTGTATTCATCTAATTTCAGCGAGAATGAAGGGATGCGGCTGAGCAAAATCATTAATTTTATTACGGACAACTATACCAATCCTATCTCTCTGGAAGATGTCGCCAACACAGCTTTTATGACGCCACAGGCCTTTTGCAGATACTTCAAGAAACACACAGGCCATACCTTTATTTCTTTTCTGAATGAAGTAAGGATTAATGCGGCGTGTAAAAGTCTTACTACGGGAGAAAAAGCAGACTGTATTTCAGGAGTAGCCTATAAAACAGGATTCAACAGTATTACGAATTTCAACAGAGTATTTAAAAGCATTATCGGGCAGTCTCCAAAGTCTTATATTGATAGCTACAACAGTGTGAGCAAGGTAAATCATGTGAATTATTAATAGAAAAAACCGCCATTATACTAAATGACGGTTAATTATTTTTTAAACTATATTAAGCCCGGATTCAGTTTAATTCAGTTTTGCTGTTAATTTTTTAAACTGCTTTTCTGCATTTTTGCCTTCATAAAGAATGGCGTAAACGGTATCAATGATCGGAAGTTTCAGATGTTTCTGCTTAGCTGTTTTATAGATCGAATCTGCTGCATAATACCCTTCTGCCACCATGTTCATAGACTGGATTGCCGATTTTACGGTATATCCTTTTCCGATAAGATTTCCTAAGCTTCGGTTTCTGGAGAAAAGAGAATACGCCGTTACCAGAAGGTCACCCAGATAAGCACTTTCATTCACATCTCTTGGAGCTTCGTATACCGCTTCCAGGAAAATTTCCATTTCACGGATCGCATTGGAAACAAAAACTGCTGTGAAGTTATCTCCGTAGCCAAGTCCGCTTGCTATTCCCGCCCCGATCGCGAAAATATTTTTAAGAATCGCGCTGTATTCATTTCCTAAAATATCTTTACTGGAATGTACTTTGATAAAATCTGAACCGAAAATTCCTGTCAGTTTATCTGCTGTCTCATCCTCTACGGCAGCAACGGTAAGATAAGAAAGTCTTTCCATAGCAACTTCTTCCGCGTGACATGGTCCTGCAATAACGGCCTGGTTTCTGAAACCAATTTTAAATTCGTCTCTTAAATAATGTGCTACCACATCATTCACTTTAGGAATAATCCCTTTAATTGCAGAAACAAAAATTTTGTCCCCATATTCACAGGTCATTTTATCCATTGTATCCGACAGGTAAATGGAAGGGGTTGCCAGTACGATCACATCGCAGGCGCTCACCAGCTCGTTGATATCTGTGGTAAGTTTTAGACTTTTAAGATTAAAATTAACGGCGGTAAGGTAAGACGGGTTGTGTCCGCGGAGTTCAATAGCTCCTTTTACGAACTCGCTTCTTACACACCAGTGCACCACTTTACAGTTTTCAACCAGCATTTTTACGATAGCGGTAGCAAAACTTCCGCTTCCTACTACTCCTACAGAAATATCGTTTTTATTCTTTTTTGGATGAGAAGATTCTGAAATTATTTTCTTTTTAGCCATAATTGGAATGTGAACTGCAAATATATTAAAAACATAGCCGCAACACCGACTCCGGGGCTATGATAAAACCCAATTTCTGAAAAAATTAACACTTCAACACAATTAAATATCTAATTAGCCGTTAAATACAGAAAAATATAAGTTTTCTTTAAAAATATCCCTCAAAGAGTATTTTTAATTAAATTTGCACGCTTAAAACCGTTTTGTAATTTATCTAAAGAAGAAAAATGAAGAAATTTCTAACCAGCAGGAAGAACGTGAATATTCTCCTTGGAGGACTTTTGCTAGTAGTTTTTGCACAAGCCATTTTAATCGGCAGACTGTTTTCTGAAAAAGACGACAAGATGTATGAAGTGAATCTTGTTAAAATAAACACTGAGAAAGACAGTGTAGATTATTTGAAAATGAAAACAGATCTCACAGTAGTTGACCAGACTGTAGCTCAGCTGAATTCATTTCTGAAATCTAAAGACATCACCAACGAAAAACTGATGGCCCTCAGTCAGGACAGTATCTCCAACTCTGTCTATCTGGCCAAGCAGGCCAACCGCTACAGCCAGTATTTAATGAATCTTCAGCAAAAACTGATGCAGGTTCCCTTGGGAATGCCTACCGACGGCTACATCTCCTCCAATTTCGGAATCAGAAAAAATCCAATTCCTTTTAAAACCGTATTTGCTTCTGTAAAGCCTGTTGCCGCAGAATCCAAACCCATGGCTGCTGCCGCACCAAAACCGGAAGTAAAAGCTGAGCCTGTTGAAAAAATCATTGAATTAACAGACAGCTACGGTAATAAAAGAGAAGTAAAAGTAATGGTCACTCCGAAAGCGGCACCTGCTGCTCCGGCACCATCTCCGGCTGCTGCCTCAACGAAAGCTGTAGCAGGAAATGCCTCAGCGAAAGCGCCGATGGGAAAGAATAATCCACCTGCTGAAGCAGATCAGATGCAGTTCCACAAAGGACTGGACATTGCAGTGGCTTACGGCTCAGATGTAAGAGCTGCTGCCGCAGGAACCGTTATTTTCTCAGGGCAGAAAGGCGGTTACGGAAACTGTGTCATTGTTTCTCACGGAAACGGACTGGCTACCCTTTACGGTCACCTTTCGCAACTGGTTTCAAAAGTAAATGAGAAAGTAAAAGTAGGACAGGTTATCGCCAAATCCGGCAACTCCGGACGTTCTACAGGCCCGCACCTTCACTACGAAGTACACAAAAACAACACCCCGGTCAATCCGAAACTGTTTATGAATTTATAAAAAAATGGCTGTCTGTTGGACGGCCATTTTTTATGTAAGAATATCCAAAGAATATCTGTGTATTCTGAAAACTCTGTGGGAAAAGAAAAACATCAACCACAAAAGTCACAAAAGCTTTTAACACTCAAGTTATTTGAAGCTTAAATACTTTGTGAATAAGAAGATCGCATAAGTTTAAAAAATCAAAGATTTTATAGTAAACAATATGATCTGTGTCAACTGTGGTCAATAAAAACTCACACAAAGCTTTTCAAACACTTAAGTTATTTTTTAAGTTAAATATAATACACCTATAAAGTACACTAAAGTTTTATGAAAATCTTTGATTTTTCTGCTTTATGTGTTCTTATTATTTTTCAGGATGATAAAACTTTTGAAACTAAAGTGATCTAAAGTGTTTAAAACTATAAGCTTTTGTGGCTTTTGTGGTTAAAATAATTGAAGTGCATGGGGGCTTCTGGAGCCTCAGCCCCCAGAAATGTTTGTCATCAATGATCTTGTTACCGGAAAATATCCTGTATTATCAATAAAAAAAACTGCTATCGTTGGACAGCAGTTTTATATTATTTCACAATTTTAAGCGTTCCTTTCAGATGCGTAAATGATCCGTCCGGTTCTGCAATATTGGTATAAATGATATTCTTATTATAATCCTGAATGTGGGTAATGTTTGAACCCAGTTTTGGTTCGTGCCAGTACACCATAAAGATATTCTTGGCTACTTCTGTTGCAGTATACTGTACGGTATCTGTATTTCCTTTTACATTTCCGGAAACGCCTGTGAAGGACATTTCTTTATTGTTTTTGAAGTCCAGAACGAATTTAAATGTTCCGAAATCAGCTTCCACTTTGTTGCCTATCGCAGGATAAGGTGACTTCAGGTCCCAGTTGATTTCCCCAAAGAAAACTTTCGCTCCCATTTCCAGTTCATCTTTTCCGTGAAGGTCAGGATATTGTTTCACCATAAAATCTACAACACCGGAAGATGTTTTGTTTTCCGTCACTGCTTTTTTATAATTTTCCAGATAGTTTTTAACGAAATCCAGAGACTGTGGAGACAGAGATAATTTTGCAAAATGGGAAGGAACAACCTGTTCAGGTTTTAATGCTTTCATCGCATCAATCTGCCCGATCCACTGATCAATTGCCTTGATATTCTGAGTATCCGCCATCCAGATATGAGAATCTACGGAAACTGAAATCCCTCCGGCCACTGTTTTTAAAGATGGTATCCAGACAAAACTGTGAGCAGGATCTTCAGCATTTTGCTTAATTTCAATTTTATTTCCTTCCAAATCAGGAATAGCATTGGCAGCTTCCGGAACAATGATCTCTGAGGGAGCATCTTCTTTCAGCTGTGGTTTCCATACTGCCATCTTATCATCTTTTGAAGCGGATATCAGATACGCGGTTTGTGCTGTGGAAATGATTTTTACATTGGGAAATGCTTTTTTGATCACATCCAGTCCGAAATAAAAATCAGGGTCGCTGTGGGAAATAAAAACGGTCTTCAGATTTTTCCCTGTTGCTTTAATTTCCTTCACCAACTGTTCTGCATACTGCTTCTGAAACTGGGCATCGATAAGCACAGCATCTTTATCTCCGTAAATAATAGTGGAAGTAATTGGAAAAATGGCTTTTGAGCCGGGATTGTATACTTTGATCTTCAAATTTCCCGCAAACATGATACTTACCAATCCCAGCACTGCTGCCAGTGATAATAATTTCTTTTTTAACATTGTCTCTTTTTTTTGTGAATTAGTAAGCTGCTGTAAAACGCTCGCGGATGTGGTTGTTCTGTTCCAGTTCGTCTACCAATACGGCTGCTACATCTTCTACAGACAGACGGCTTCTTCCGTTTTCGTCAAAAACAGGGGTTTCCAGAGAAGTTCTGTATTTTCCGGTTCTTTCCCCTACATTCGCCTGGTTCATTTCTATAGCCGGGCTGAAAAATGTCCAGTCAAGGGTATTGTTTTCTTTGATCTTGTTTAAATAATCTCTCGCTGCTGTTGCACCCGGTTTGTAAGCTTCAGGGAAATCGGGAGTATCTACGATCTGTACATTATCCGGTGTATAAAGGCTTCCGGCCCCTCCTACTACGATGAGTCTTTTTACGCCTGACTGTTCTACCGCTTTTTCAATATTTACAGAACCGTTCAGGAAATCGTTATACAGATTCGGGTTCGTCCAGCCTGCGTTGAATGCACTGATGACCGCATCACTTCCTTTCAAAGCTTCTGCAAGCTCTTCCGTATTGTTCACATCTACGCTTTTTGCGGTTACGTTTTCTTTTGATTCTACTTTAGAAGCGTCTCTTACCAAAGCCTCTACTGTATACCCTCTTGATGTTAGCTCATTCACTATTTTTGTTCCTACAAAACCGGTCGCACCGATTACTGATACTTTTTTCATACTATTTTATTTTAAATTAATTGTAATAACTTTTGTTACATTTATGGGTAAAAAATTTTTATTCGAACTGATCGCTGAATTCCTGCAATGACTTATCTCCTAAAAAATTAATGACCAACTGATCTGTTTCTTCAAACAGGGTATTTAAATGAACATTGACTTCTTTTCCCACGCTGCATGCCGGATTGGGATTCTGATTCTTTTTCCCCAACACATCCGTGTTTTTCACAGATTTATAAATTTCCGAAATACTAATCTGATCTGCATTTCTCGCAAGCTGAGTTCCGCCGTCTTTCCCCTGTCTGCTTATAATCAGGCCTGCTTCTCTTAAAACACTCAATTCCTTTCTTACAATCACCGGATTTACATTCACGCTGCCCGCAATCCATTCAGAAGTGAGCCACTCCTGAGGACTTTTCGCCAGCAAGGTCATAATATGTATCGCCGTAGCAAATCTTGTATTGTTCATTTTAATTACTCTGCAAAGATAGACAAATTTTTAAATGTAACAAATTTTATTACAGTTAAATTTTTCTTAAAGAATTAATTTATCCAGATCCAGCAGCAGATAATTGATATTCTGATTGATAGTTCTCGTAGCTGACTGCATCTGATTCAGCATCGCTGCACGGTTGTGAAGATCATCTGCCCTGTAGAAACCTCCGTCGCTGAAGATCACGGACTGGTCTGCTTCCGCTTTGCTGTCATCAAACTGGTAATGGAGCCATCTCTCCCTCATACTTCCTATAATGGAATGCTGTTCTTTGTTCGAAAATTTCTTCTCCGTATACATATACCAGATAAACGGCGGAAAATTCGGAGATTCCAGTTTTTCTCTCCAGATATCTCTCAAAAGATTTCTCTGGTGAATAAATTCTACTTTCTTTCCTTTCGGATTGAGGGTGGCAAGACCAAAACCTGCTCCCAGAACCCCTCCTCCAATATCAATCGCATTGCTCCAGCCGCCATCCTGCACAATACCGCCTGCCACTGAAGCAGCCGCTCCGGTTACGATAGAGAGCAAAATCAGTTTATTATTTTTGGATTCATTCAAATTGTCTACATAATTCCCGATCTGCGCTACCCTTTCCCCTTCACAATCGAATTCTGCGGCTACGGCATCCAGCTCTGTGAGGGCAATGGTAATTTTACTGTTAATTTTACTTTTAAGCTGCAATACTTTTACCTGTGAAGCAATGGAAGAATCTTTTTTAAGGTCAATAATCTGGTGAACCTCATCAAGATTATCCAGGGCATTCAGAATCAAAATACTTTGATCGGAAAACGTTCCCTGCAGTTCTTTATTGGCTGCTAAAATAGAATCTGAATTATAGGAAGGAACCCTGTTGCTGTAATTGTATTTGAAAGGAGCCTTACAGTAACTGTCTCTCAGGGTAAGGATATTCTGTTTGATCACCTGATTTTTTTTGGAAACACAGGAGGTCAGCAGGGTGAATACAGCCAGAAGGTAAAAGAGTTTTTTCATTCAGTTCTATTTTTTCTTTGTGTGATGGTGTTGGATCATCGCAAGGACGCGATTTTTTTCTTTCGTTTTGTTTTAAGACGCAAGGATTTTATCAGAGATAAAATTTAAAACTGCATATATTTTATACTGTTTTTCTAGCTTCCAAAATCTTTACAAAAGGTTTAACAATCTTCGTTCTTTGCAATTGATCTACACGAATATAGTACAAATAAAAAAATTTACCCGGTTACAGGTAAATTTTTAAGCCATTTTTAAGCAGGATTATTTTATATCCAGCAGTTCCACTTCGAAAACCAATGTAGAATTGGGCCCGATTTCTTTACTGATCTGCTGATCTCCATACGCCAGGTGTGGCGGAAGGATCAATCTCCATTTGCTTCCTACAGGCATCAGCTGAAGAGCTTCCGTCCATCCTTTAATCACCTTGTTTAAAGGGAAAGATGCCGGTGTTCCTCTTTTTACAGAGCTGTCGAAAACTTTACCGGAAATTGTAGTTCCGTGGTAGTGGCATTTTACAGTGGATTTTGGTCCCGGCTTGGCACCATCCCCTTCTGTAATAATTTCATACTGCAGACCGCTTGGCAACTGTACAACGCTTTCTCTCTTCCCGTATTCCTCCATGTACTCTTTCCCGTCATTCAGGTTTTTTTCTGCGAGTTCTTTTTTCTTTTTAAATAACATATCTGCTACGCCCATTGTTGATATTTTTTACAAAGATAGGGGTTTTTGAGAAGATGGAAGAGGGAAGCCGGAGGATGGGAGTTATGGTAGTGGGTAGGAGGAAATAGTTGTTGAGAATTTACTGGTTGCGGGTTGTCAGTTGCTGGTTGCGGGTTTCGGTGCGGGAAAAATAGGTTCTAAAAACAATTCATCTTTTATTCGCTTTTGAGACTGAAAACTGGCAACCCGCAACTGACAACCCGCAACCAGAAACTGACAACTCGCAACCCCAAAAGCCTTTCGCTCAAAATTCAAATAATTTTAATATTATGTTAACACGTATTCAGAAACTTGGCGTTATAATTGAATTTAAAAACTAAATGCCAGAACCACTAAAATATAATAAGAAATTCGATGAGCTTAATGAAGAGGAAAAGATACTTCTTGACATCAATAAAAAAACCATTGCCGATTTCGTTGAGCAGTCATCCTGTATAAGTGACGTGAATTATGCCACCCGGAATGCCCATGCCAAAACCTATACAGTCGCTGATGGTACATTTTTCATCGATAAAAATATTCCCGAGGAGCTTCTACCCTATTTTGACGGAGATAAATTCGATCTTACCATAAGACTTTCGAATGCCAGCCTCAAAATCAACAATACCGGAAAAGATATTCCTGCGTATGGATTTGCTGTAAAAATAAAGGATGAAAACGGCGGGCTGATCGCTAATTTTCCACTTGTCAATTTTCCGTTATTTCCAACCAATTCCGTTTCTCATTTTTTGAAGTTATTTACCGCTTTAAACCGGTTTTACATCAAGAAATGGAGCAGCTTCTTTTCACTGGCCGCCCAGGCTGTTAAGGTGATTCCCAGCATTTGCACCCTGTCTTTTATAAGGAATATTTTCAAGCTCATGGGCAAAAGGAATGATTTTATCCTGTCATTTGACTATCATTCGGTAGGTGCCTACCGTCTTGGAGATTATATGATCAAAATAAAGCTTGTTCCTCATTCTGTTGATAGAAAATTTGGCCGGAAATTAAAGATGAAAGCCGCTTTAAAAAACTATTTCCAGGATCATGATTATTCCGCAGATGTCCTTATACAACTTTGTTATGATCTGAAAAATCAGCCGATCAACAGACTGAATGTAGAGTGGAAAGATTCACCGTTCATCCGGATCGGGGAAGTGAAAATCAATAAGGGAGCACTTCTTGATCCGAATAGCTGCAGCAGTGAACTCTTATCATTCAATCCTTTTGAAAGCAAGATTTTTTTCCAGCCTGTGGGGAAGATACAGAGGCTGCGTGATGAAGCTTACAAGGTTTCTGTGCAGACGAGGAGAAAGATTAATAAGCTGCTGCACGGGAAAAGTTTTGAGTTATAGGTGATGAGTTATAAATGATGAGTGATGAGTTTTTGACGTTGACCTGATTGTATTCAAACATTTTCAGGATATAGAAAAGGCGGGCCGGGTTCGGCTCACCTTGGAGTGATCTGATTGAAATTTTATCTGAACTTCCGTTCTTCTTCCTGTATAGCAACATCATTGATGCTGGCGTATCTTTTCATCATCAGTCCATTTTCATCAAACTCCCAGTTTTCATTTCCGTAGGCTCTGAACCATTTTCCTTCTTTGGTCTGGTATTCATACTCGAAGCGGACTGCAATCCGGTTGCCGGTATGGGCCCAGTATTCTTTTTTAAGCTGATAATTCAGTTCCTTTGCCCATTTTTTCTGCAGGAAACTGACGATTTCTTCTCTTCCGTTAATGAAAGTATCTCTGTTCCGCCATTCGCTGTCAACGGTGTAGGCTTTGGATACTTTTTCGGGATCCTGACTGTTCCAGGCATCTTCTGCCATCTGAATTTTTTCTATTGCCGTTTCAAGGGTGAAAGGCGGAAGCGGATGTTTCTGTTCCATAGTTTAAGAAATTAAATTATTGACTATTTTTTTTGATCTTTCAATGAGTTCATTGGATTTAAAAAGCTGGCTTTCGATGATACTGCTTTCAAAAAGCAAATAAATATGATCTGAAATTTCTTCATCCTTCAACAGCTCCGAAAAATAATGTCTAAGATCTTTTTTATGCTGCTGGATTACCTGCAAAATCTTAATATTATCCATGGGAATCTCTGATAGAATATTGAGAAAACTGCAGCCCCGGAAATGTTCTTTCTGATTCATATAGATTAAAAAATCGAAAGATTTCAGGATTTTTAGTTTAAGATTTGCTTCGTCATCACAAAAATGATTCAGTTCGCCGAACCAGTATTGATGTCTTACATTGAGAAATTCCACACATAAATCTTCTTTGGACTTAAAATGCTGATAGAAGCTTGCTTTGGCGACTTTCGCTTCGGAAATAATCTGGTTGATTCCCGTGGAATTGTAGCCCTGCTGGCTGAACAGATTAAAAGTTATTTCCAGAATTCTTTCTCTTGGGGATGCCATGTTCTGTTATTTTGTACGACAAATGTACGATAAAATTTCAACATAGACAGACTGGTCTGTTTTTTTTCCGTTTCTTTTATCACAAGGCTAGACAAAGGTTTTAATAATTATTTTTATTTTTAAGATAAACAAAGGCGTTTCACTTATTAAAGGAATACAATGTAAGCTTCATTTTTCTTAGTGGTTTTATTAATTCAGCTTTCGGGTAAATTTTTATCGCTAAGCCAGACAAAGGTTTTTAATAATTATTTTTATTTTTAAGATAAACAAAGGCGTTTCACTTAATCAAAGGAATACAATGTAAAAATGTGTCTGGTGATTCAGAATGTAAGGTTTAGGATCTCACGCGGATGGAGCGGATAGTGAATATTTTTGTGCTGTTGTTTTTTTTGAAACATTAAGAAGAGTGAAGGAGGTAAGAATAGTTAAGGGAAATCTAAAGATTTTTTTAAGCCTTGCTCTTAAAGCGGAGCTCCATCTTAATCATCTTAAAAACTTCATTTTTCTTAATGGTTTATTAATTCAGCTTTCGGGTAAATTTTTATCGCTAAGGCAGACAAAGGTTTTTAACAAATGTGTTTTTATTTTTAAGATAAACAAAGGCGTTTCACATATCAAAAGGAATACAATGAATATACTGCTGATAATAATATAAAAAGCTCCTGAAAGTGATATTTCAGG
This sequence comes from Chryseobacterium endalhagicum, assembly GCF_016745235.1. Classification (GTDB taxonomy): domain Bacteria; phylum Bacteroidota; class Bacteroidia; order Flavobacteriales; family Weeksellaceae; genus Chryseobacterium; species Chryseobacterium endalhagicum. The sequence goes on from NZ_JAELVM010000005.1 coordinate 59,710, forward strand.
AGCTTTATATTTTTAAAGAATTCTTAAGATTTATTTATCTTCCAGTTTCTCTTTTTCCTCATCTTCCTTTTCAGGGAACATAATGGATATAAGAACAGAAAGTACCAATACACCTCCTACGATTCCCAATGAAACCGGAGACGGAATATGAATCCATGGTGCAATCAGCATTTTTACCCCGATAAATGAAAGGATAATCGCCAATCCGTACGGAAGCTTGCTGAACATATGGATAAAATTCGCCAATAAGAAATACAGAGATCTTAATCCTAAGATCGCAAAAATATTGGATGTATAAAGGATGAACGGGTCATTTGAAATTGCAAAAATCGCCGGAATAGAGTCTACCGCGAATAGAACGTCAGTAAATTCAATAACGCCTACCACTACTAAAAGCGGTGTCGCCATTTTGATTCCGTTTTGGATGGTGAAGAATTTATCACCGTCATAATTATCGGAAACCTTCCAGAAACTTTTGATCAGTCTTGCACCAGCCGTGTTGCTGTAATCTTCATCGTCATCATCGCCACCGTCGCCCCATGATTTGATCCCCGCATACACAAGGAAAAGACCGAACAGGGTCATCACCACGTTGATCTGTACCGGATGTCCGAAAATATTCATTTCAGGAAGATACGTCAGGTTAATCAGCCCTACTCCCGCAAAGATGAATATCGCTCTGAAGATCAGCGCACCGATAATTCCCCAGAAGAGTACTTTGTGATGAAGGTATTTCGGAACTTTAAAGAACCCGAAAACAAGGATAAATACAAATAAGTTATCCACAGAAAGGGCTTTTTCAATCCAGTAGGCGGCCTGATACTGCGTAAATTTCTCAATAGCCAATGCGTGGCTTGCAGGCGTTCCGTCTGTGTTGAAAACCCAATATACCACTCCTGAGAATACCATGGATAATGAAATCCATACGATAGACCAGATGGTAGCTTCTTTGGAGGTTACTTCATGGCTTTTTTTGTTGAATACTCCTAAATCCAGGAGCAGCATGATAACGACTGTTACCGCAAATCCCCACACCAAGCCCGGGTGCAATTCTAAAATACTTTGATGTTCCACTTCAGTTTATGTTATTATATGATAAAAGCAATAGATGTACTGGATGCACAAATATTGCTAATTTTTAATGTTTTTTTATTTGATATCAATCTGATCAATAAGTTTTAGCTCAAGCCTATAAAACTATTCATTTTTTCTGAATGTGCCAAAGCCCATTCTTATTGATTGTCTATTGATTATAAATAATTGGCCTGAACCGTCTGGATCGTCTGTTCCAGCTTTCTGTCCGATGTAGGATCCCCGATCGCGTTGAATTTCCATTCTCCGTTTCTCTTATAGAAAACTCCCATTACCATTGCTACGTGCCCTTTGAATGAAGCATCATTCGCAATATCGTATTTAGCGAAAACCTCTCTTACATTGGTAGGCGTTCCTTCATAAATACGGATAGAAGCAAAAGGAATGGTTCCGAAATCCTGTCCCTGGTAGCTGTTCAGTACCAAAGCCACGTGTTCTACGTTTGGTTCCAGCTGGCTGAAATCTACTGTGATCACTTCATTATCCAGACCATCGTCTCCGTTTACATCACCGGTAAGATCATCCCCGCTATGTTTTACAGAACCGTTTCTTGATTTCAGGTTTCCGAAATAGATCACTTCCGTAAGTGTTTTGTTTGAATCAAATAAGATACAGCTTCCATCTAAGTCTACTGCTTCTTTTTTAGTTCCGAAAAGTCCTTTTTTCTCAATTGCTCCCCAGTTGATTCCCACACAGGCTTGGGTAAGCTCGGCACCGTTTTCCTTTTTCAGGTTAATTCTCTGACCTTTTTGTAAGTTAATAGCCATCTTTTTATGTTTAGTATTGTTATGTATTCTAAGGCGAAATGATTGTTTTTTCTTTCGCTTTAATTGTTATTCAAATTCAAATTAAGCATTGCCCGCAGGATATTCGTTTCTTCATCGAATGCGAAAATCTTGCTCATAATATCTATATTTTCGAGGTTTTTAAGATAATCTTTCAGGACATTTTCCACTTCCGAAGGAATCGTTCTTTTCCTTTCGTTGATGGAATTTTCAAGCAGCTCATTCTTTGTTTTAAGCTGATTGATAATCGAACTCTGATTGGACTGGTTCTCTGAAATATCAATTTTTTCCAGATCGCCGTCAAATAAGTAAAGCTTTTTATCATCCACTCCAAAGATGAAATAATCATCGGACTGGAAGATCTTAAAAAGCTCATACTCGAAGGTCCCGATCAGATAGCCGCAAACAAAGCGTACTTTGAAACTCTGAATGTTCAGCCTTCCCAAAAGTTTCCTTTCTATCGTATAATCCTTATACTGATAGGCCGGAAAAGGCTGGGGTTTAAGCTGGGTTTCATCTGCTCCAGTTCTGTAGAATTCCTGTCCGTACTTTTTGTGGAAGTAGAGCACATTATTCCAGTCTGCCGTAAAGATATCTTCAGTAAGGTCTTTGTAAAGCATTTTCAGATGCTGGGAAAATATACCGCTGTACATCTTCCTGTCGGTCTGAAAACTGTCTACTCGCCTTTCCTCAAAACTTTCAATATATTTGGTATTGACGTCAATTTCGTTAATAACAGTCAGCATGTCATTTTCTTTCTGACGCTTTATTTTGGTCAGAAGCTCAATGAGGCTGTCGGTATACTGAAGGTGAAAAAGTTCCAGCTTGCTGTAGTCCAGCGCCTTATTTTCCTGAAATAAATTATGAATAATATCTGTTTTGATGTAAATAGATATGATATCAATATGTTCAAAAAAATTAGCAAGAAGTTTAAGCTTTGTTAATCTTCTTTTACTCTGAGACATTATGGTTGCTGCGTCATCACCCACCTTGGTATCCTGTTATTTAACCTCTGACATTTGCTTTTAGTTCGTGCTCCAATGTCTGAAGATCCTGATCCAGTTTTCTTCTTCCTTCCGCTCCCTGCTTTTGGATCTGTTTCACTTCATTCAATGTATTGATCAGCATTGAAGTGGTTTCTCTCAATGTTTCAACCGATACAATGGTCTGCTCATTGGCTCTTGCCACATTCACTGAATTCTGGCCCAGACGTTCTGCGTTTTTCTTCAGAATGGCTTCTGTGGTAGAAGATACTTTCTGCTGAATTTCGATATTCTGCTGCTGTCTGAACATAGCCACCGCCAGTGAAAGCTGGTTTTTCCAAACCGGAAGTGTAGTGGTAAGGATCGTCTGTGCTTTTTCAGCGATAGAAACGTTGTTATTCTGTACCAGTCTGATCTGCGGAAGGGACTGCATCATGATGATACGCACCACTTTAAGATCGGCCATTCTACGGTCTAGTCTCGCAATGAAATCTCTTTTATCCGCAATCTGGTAATCCTGGTAGTTCTGTGGAGCCGCTTCCATTAAAGCCAGTTCTCCCGCCGCTCTTTCCATTCTTACATTTCCTGCAATGACCAGTTCTTCAATAGCCTTGATGGAATTCACATTGCTTTCAAAAATAGTCTGCAGAACTGCATTATCTTTGGTTGAAGTAATGATTCCAGCGTTTACTTTATGAGCGATCTGTTCGATATTGTTGATGATCTTATCATATTTTGCGAACAGATTTTCCACCTGTGTCATGACCTTTTTCATGAACGGGATTTTGCTCAGGAAGCTTTTCACTTTATTCTGCTGAAGTTCCTCAACGTCCACATAGTTCAGTTCTACCAACAAATCGTTGATCAGTACCCCAACTTCTCCTGAGTTGGATCTTCTTACATTTCCTAAGAAGCTGTCACTCTGGTTGGATAAAGTTTTCTGAAGCTCCGCACCATAATTCACGATGGAGCCCGGATTGGTCTCATCGATAGAATTGGCCAGAAGTTCATATTTCTGTCTTTCTTCTGTCTGTAAATGGGTAAGATTTACATTTCCTTCCTTGTCCACAAGAACCGGCGGTGCTGCATTTTGTACAGGCTGGCTCGGTGGAGCCATAGGCGTTGGTTCGAATGTTTTAAGAGGTTCAATTGACCCCATTGGATCTATGGGTTGATTTTCCTGATTGTCCATAATTACTTTTGATAAATTGATACGAATTTGTCAAGACCGTCTCTCTGACCTGCCCCGACAGCTTCAAATTTCCATTCTCCGTTTCTGTTGTAGATTCTTCCGAATTCTACCGCAGTTTCAATAGAGAAATCTTCGTCTAGTTCATACTTCAGGATCTCTTCATTCGTATCTGAATTGAAAATTCTGATGAAAGAATTTCTCACCTGTCCGAAGTTCTGCTTTCTTGCATCTGCATCGTGAATGGTCACTACTACTGTAATTTCCTGAATGGCAGAATCTATTTTTGTAAGATCTATTTTGATCTGCTCATCATCTCCTGAACCTTCACCGGTAAGGTTATCCCCTGTGTGGATCACAGATTTGTCCGGAGATTCTAAATTATTATAGAAAATAAAATGATTGTCTGATACTAATTTTCTGTCTTCACCCAGTAAAAATAAAGAAGCATCAAGATCAAATCCTGTTCCCGTTGAAGTATTATTGATATCCCATCCTAAACCTACTGTGAATTTAGGTGCGTTAATGTTTTCTCTCTGTCCTTTTTGTAAGTTAATAGCCATAATAGAGTTCCGTTTGTGTTAAAGTATTGATGTTATTTTCGTATTCTTTTATTAAATGATAATTGTTACTGATCGCCAGCTCCAGAAGCAGATCCATCTGCTCCTTTTTTACTTTAGACGTAAGATAGTCAAAATTACTTGAATCCAGGCCTAAAATATATTTTACGATCCTTGTATTAAACTCGAAATCCGGCTTCCCCATTACTTCTGCAATGTGTTTGATATTTTTCACTGCATAGTAATTGAAAAAATTTTCAATCTTCGGATCAAGATCAAAATTCATCAGTTCCGCATAATAGAGGAACATAAAATCGGCTTCCACATTATATTCATTCAAAATCCTGTTCACCGTGAATTCGTGGCTTCCCGTGATTTTGATATCGTCTATAAAAATACAAAGTTTTCCGCGTAAAAAGTCCTTATCGATATAATAAGTATCATTGGCGATCAGATTTTTACGGTCTTCGAAATTCAGGTTCCCGTAATCCGTGATATACGTGTGATTCCTGTTAATCTTTGATAAAATACTGGATTTCATTCCTTTCTGGAACAAATACATATCCAGATGTTTTTTAAAGAAAAAACATAAAAAATTGGAGGCCGTAGGAATAGCCATATACGGGCTTGGAAGGACCACGATTTCTTTTTCTGTGTTTAAAAGCTCTGCATGTCCCGCAATAAATCCGTCGAATAATTCTTTAGCAAATTTTTCAGCATACGACTTCGCGCCATACTTGAAATAGCTGTATTCCGCGGGCGAAAAAGTGAATTCATCCGCCGAATGAATGTGATGTAAGCTGTATCTTTTGTTCATATGTATCAGTGTTTTAATAAGTGGGCATTGAAACCGAAATCCCTCGCTCCTTTATAATCTGCTATCGGATTGTCTCCTATATGCAGAACGCGGTGCATCGGAAGTTCCTGATCTTTAAGATGGTTCTTCACTTCCTGGAAAATAAGGGGATTGGGTTTGGAAATATTGATCTCATCGGAATAAATATGGAAATCTATATACTGGTCCAGCTCTTCCTGGATCAGAAACTTTCTCATTGTTTTTCCTTTGATAAATCCTGTATTGCTTAAAATATTGACAGTCTTTCCCTGATTTTTAATCTGATCAAAAAACTCTTTTATATTTTCGAAAATCACAACAGGCTTATATTCTAAAAACAGCTCTTCACTCTTAAGATAAAACGCTTCCAGTTTTTCTCTATCCAATTGCTTTACATCTACATCCAGAGAACCAAGAATCATTAAGTAGATTTCAAATGTATCGATATTGCCGCCTGTTACCTCATTGATCGTATTGCAAAGATCATCATAATATTTTACGGCTTTCGCAACTTCGCCAACAGATTTATCCACATTAAAAAACGAGGTGAACAGCTCAACTCTTTTCGTTTTAAATTCAGGATGAGATTTGATTAAGGTGAGCCACAAGTCAAAAGAAAAATGACAGTGGTTGTGAATGTCAATATCCGTTTTCAATAGTTTTAAGTTAAAAGTTTTATTTAGCTTTCTTGAAAAAGATTTAAAATTATTTAATCATCAACAAGTGTTTATTTGGGCTATTCTTCCCAAAGATAAAATTTTTCTCATAAATGCATTACGTACTTCTCTGTTTTAAGAAATTTTTATGAATTTTCACAGGTTTCTCATACGATCCAGGTTATTGCTTAACCATTTGTTTAAATTCGCATATCAAAAAATTTCCCTGAAAAATTTTGGACAATTAAAAAAATTATCTAGTTTTGCAACCGATTAAAATCAACAATGTCAACAAAAATGATAAATATAATAACTTTAAGTAACCCTGTGAGAGCTGTGTACTCTGGCAGCAATCAATATTTATCTGAATAGTTCCATAGATCTTTTATTACTCAAAATATATTGAAGACCTATCTGTTCAGATGGGTCTTTTTTGCTGCCTTATTTTCCGACCTCAAAACGATGAGAATACCTGATCGTATTCTCAAAATCAACAATTTAAATTCAGCAAAATGAAATATAACACAAGAAATATAGGAATTATAGCACATGTAGACGCAGGAAAAACCACTTTAACGGAAAGGCTCCTTTATTACACAGGTCTCATTCATAAGATCGGGAATGTAGACGATGGAAATACCACCATGGATAAAGACATCCAGGAAAGAAGCAGAGGAATTACCATTTCATCCGCAGCCGTATCTACGCAATGGAAAAAGGAGGAAACGGTTTATAACATCAATATCATCGATACGCCCGGACACATTGATTTCGCCGTAGAAGTCGAGCGTTCATTAAGAGTTCTGGATAGTGTGGTCGCTGTTTTCTGTGCCTCTTCAGGGGTTCAGCCGCAAACCGAAAACGTTTGGTTCCAGGCTGAAAAACATGGAATTTCAAAGATATGCTTCATCAATAAAATGGACAGGATCGGAGCAGATTTCTTCGCCCTTCTTAAGCAGATTGAAACGAAGCTTAATGCAGTTCCCATGGCGCTTCAAATCCCGATCGGAGCTGAAGCCCAGTTTGAAGGAGTGATTGATTTAATCAAACAGAAAGCTTTATACTGGACGGATGAAAACGGAGAAATCATCGCAGAAAAGGAAATTCCGGAAGATTACAAAGCTGATGCCGATGAATACAGGACGAAACTAATGGAAACCCTCGCGGAATATGATGAAACGTTCTTTGAGATTTTCATGGATCCTGAAAACCATGTCACCGGGGAAATGATCACTGAAGCTTTACAAAAGGTTTGCAGATCAGGAGCTGCGGTTCCGGTTCTCTGTGGTTCTGCCTTCAAAAATAAAGGAGTACAGCCACTTTTGGATGCGGTCGTTACTTATTTTCCGGCTCCGGATCAGCTTCCGGACATTCAGGGGAAAGATCCCGACACGGAAGAAGCTGTGCAACTGGCAAGAAATGAAACGGAAACTTTTTCAGGGCTTGTTTTTAAAGTCGTGATCGATAAACATATGGGAAGGCTTGCCATGCTCCGTCTGTATTCCGGAACCATAAAATCCGGCGATACGGTTCTGAATGTAAGAACAGGGGAAAGTTTCAGGATATCGAGAATTCTGAAGATGCAGTCGGATAAAACGTTATCAATAGAGGAAGGAAAAGCAGGTGATATTGTGGCTTTAACAGGAATAAAGGATGCTAAAACCGGAGACTCTTTAGCCGCGGTTGAAAAACCTGTCCTACTGGAAGCGATTACCATTCCTGCTCCTGTGATCAGGGTTTCGATAGAGCCTAAAACGAACAGTGATGAGAAATCTTTCGGTTTGGTTCTGGCTAAAATTCAGGAAGAAGATCCTTCATTAGTGGTGGAAAGAGACCGGCAAACCGGAGAAACTTTATTGAGCGGTCTGGGCGAACTTCACCTTGAGGTCACTCTGGAAAAGATCCGTCTGAATCATGGAATAGAAGTCAATCAGGGGAAACCTAAAGTGTCTTACCGTGAGATTTTAACGGAAACCAGAACGCACAGGGAAAAACTTTCGAAGCAGAATGGCGGAAGCGGACAGTTTGCCGATATCACTTTTGAGATCGGGCCAAGAGAAAACAATGAACCCGGTTTGGAATTCATTAATCTGATCAAAGGAGGTGTTATTCCCGGTGAATTTATCCCTTCCGTAGAAAAAGGTTTCAGAGAAGCTATGGAAAACGGCCCATTGAAAGGTTATCCATTGGAAAGTATGAAGATCAGACTTCTGGACGGCTCTTTCCATGATCAGGATTCTGGCGCATTTGATTTTGAAAATGCTGCGAGAGACGGATTCAGGGCCGCTGCTTTATCATGCAGTCCGAAACTTCTGGAACCGGTGATGCAGGTGGAAATTCAGAGTATTGAGGAATATACGGGTGCTGTAACTGCTGATATCAACCGGAGAAGAGGAATTATTTCGTCCATTGATGAAAGATCAGGAAGAAAGATTTTCACGGCGGAAGTTCCGTTAGCCTCTACATTCGGATATATTTCCGATCTGAGAACGCTGACGAGCGGAAGAGCTTCGATCAGCATGAAACTGGCGCACTATGCTTTAGTGCCTGACTTCATTGCAAATACATTAATAACCTAAAAAACGAGGGCTGTAAAGTGATTTACAGTCCTTGTTGGGTTATTGTGGGTGAATGGTCAATGGTTAATTGTGAATTTTTACTTTCCCGCAGATTTCTCAAATGGCACAGATTTTTAATTTGAACCATTAAGGGTATTGAAGAGATTAAGTTTCATTAAGAAAAAATCAAATAGATTTTTTTAAGCCGTACTGCTTAAAGCGTAGCTCAACTTAATATTCTTAAAAGCTTAATTGAATCTTAATGGTTAAATTTTCCAGAGGTTTCACTCACCCATATTTTTTTAGTAAAACTATCTATCTTCTATATTCCTTTCTTAATAATTGACCATTATTTTCTTTTCCCGCAGATTTCTCAGATGACACAGATTTTTTAATTTTTTGAATCTCCAAATCTTTTAATTCTTAAATTTTTAAATCTTTCAATCTCCCTATCCCCAATTACATTCGTTTTATTTTTTCTACCTTTGTGGTCTGTTATGAAAATATTTACAGTTACATCTTCGCCAATCACACCGCCTTAAGTAGTAAGGTGAACTATTTTCTCATATCCGGAATTTCTTTTGGATATTTATTCCTTATATATACAATCAATTTTAATAATTACACCTTATTTATTGAGTGACGGGTGTTTTATAATATATCAATAGTTTATGGAAAACATATTATCTGGTTTTCAATCATTGCGTAATGTAAATTTTAAAAACGAAATTCTGGCAGGTTTAACGGTTGCTATGACCATGATCCCGGAATCCTTATCATTTGCGATTCTTGCCGGGCTGTCTCCCCTCACCGGTTTATATGCTGCTTTTTTAATGGGAATTGTGACTGCTGTTTTTGGCGGCCGCCCGGGAATGGTTTCCGGAGGTGCCGGAGCAACAGTGGTTGTTTTAATAGCCCTGGCTTCATCTCACGGTGTTCAGTATCTCTTTGGAGCGGTGATATTGGCCGGAATTATTCAGATACTGGTAGGAACTTTTAAGCTCGGGAAATTTGTCAGGCTTATTCCCCAGCCGGTTATGTATGGCTTTTTGAACGGTCTGGCTGTGATTATTTTCATGGCTCAGGTTGTTCAGTTTAAAATTGTAAAAGACGGCATCAGCACCTGGATGGAAGGTTCGGCATTGATGATTATGGCAGGATTAACAGCTCTTACGATTGGAATGGTCTTACTTTTTCCAAAGATTACCAAAGCTGTTCCTTCATCATTGGTTGCCATTATTATTGTTTCTGCCCTGGTTTATTTTTTAAATATCGACACGAAAAAAGTAATAGATATTGCTTCTGTAAGCGGTTCTTTACCTTCTTTTCATATTCCTGAAATTCCTTTCAGTATAGACACATTAAAAATTATTTTCCCCTACGCACTGGTGATGGCCGGTGTAGGACTTATAGAATCTTTATTAACCCTGAATATGGTAGATGAAATTACCAGCACCAAAGGAAAATCTGATCAGGAAACAGTAGCTCAGGGAATTGCGAATATCACCAACGGATTTTTCGGTGGAATGGGCGGTTGTGCCATGGTTGCTCAGACTCTGGTGAACATCGGGGCCGGTGCAAAAACCAGGATTTCAGCGATGGTGGGAGCTTCAACGATCCTTATCATTATTCTTGCAGGAGGTTCTGTTATTGAGCAGATCCCAATGGCTGCTTTGGTTGGGGTTATGATGATGGTAGCCATCAGCACTTTTGAGTGGGCTTCATTCCGCATCATCACAAAAATGCCCAAATCTGATATATTTGTAGGGATTTTGGTCGCCATTATTACGGTTGTGCTTCATAATCTTGCATTAGCTGTTTTGATTGGCGTTGTAATTTCAGCACTGGTATTTTCTTGGGACAGTGCGAAAAGAATCAGGGCCAGGAAATCCGTGGATGAGTCAGGGAATAAAGTATATGAAATTTACGGACCGCTTTTCTTTGGAAGCACAACAGCGTTTGCAGATAAATTTGATATTGCCAATGATCCTGATACCATCATCATCGATTTCAAGGAATCCCGTGTGGTAGATATGTCCGCCATTGAAGCCCTTAATAAAATCACAGAAAAATATAAAGCCCTGAACAAGCATGTAGTTCTTAAACATCTGAGCCCGGACTGCATCAAACTGCTGGAAAATGCCAGTGGTTTTATAGAAGTGAATATTCAGGAAGATCCTACTTATCGTGTAATGCCAAAATAATAGAGAGACCGTTTTAAAGACGGTCTTTTTTTTGGAAAACAGCATCAAACTGAATAGCCCTCAATCCGGATATTTTTCTTGATACGTTCATTCCAATATAATTTCGCTAACTTAAAATAATTCACATATATGTGTATTTAATATGTTAATTTTAATTAAATTTTATTTTTAAAGAGTATTTTTATCCATTTTTAAGAATTAGCTTCTAATTTTTATTTAAATTTGAAACCGAACAAACAAATTATTTGGTCTATTATATAAATCAAGAAAGAAAAATAATTGGTTTGCACTAAGGTCAATAGTTAAAAATATTACGGATAAAGCTGCATGAAAAAAGGTCTTACTAAGTCTATTATATAAGGATACAGTGGAGGGATATGGGAATATAAAATTCTTAAGACAAAATAACCTGAAAATCAAATTATCGGCAAACTTGCAAAAGAATGCCGGCCATACGAATACTGCATACGGCACTGAGCTTAATGTTCCCATTTGCTGCCGCTGAGATTGATTTTCTTTGCCTGATTTTATTTTTAGACGGTTTATGCATTCACTACCGGAATGTAATATCTTATCTATTCTCTTTAGTTCATGAATTTAACAAAAATAGTACGCAATACATGTTATATAAAGAAATTCATATTGGAAAGTTTATCAAGGAGATGGTTGATGAAAATGAGATACCCATGGAGAGGATCTGTAATTTTCTCAATAAGGATGAAGCGTTTATTGAAAATATTTACAACAGCAAATCCATAGATGTGGAACTTCTGCTGAGATGGAGCAAACTGCTGGAATACGACTTCTTCAGGCTTTACAGTTCTCATCTTATCCTGTACGCACCGCCGTCTGCTGTGAATAAGAACCAGAAAAAATCTGAAAAAATTCCTTATTTCAGAAAGAATATCTATACCCAGGAAATCAAAGATTTTATCATGAAAAGGATTTTATCCGGCGAGATGACGTATGGCGAAGTGATCAAAGAATATTCTATTCCCAAAAGTACGCTTCACCGATGGCTTCAGAAGAATAATGACAATACTAACGGATAAACAGAATTCAAGATGCGTCCCAATTACAAAAAGATATACTACGATATGCTGAGGCTGGAACATCCGGAAAAGCTGAAAGACCCCAAAATAAAAGAACTTTTGGGAAAACTGAATACCACGGAGGATATCCTGAATTTTAACGAAAAAATATTCGAACAATCGAAGGAAAGCCAGATCAATAACCAGAAGCTGAAAACCTATGACAAGAAAACCATGTTCAAGCTTTTGCAGTATCAGAACAAGCATGGATTTTCCACAAGTTATATGTCCAGAAAATATAAGATCAGCAGAACAACGATCATGAACTGGAAAAAAACTTTCGAAGAAGAAATAGAACAAGTAATAAATGCCGGCGAATAATTCACCGGCATTTTTTTATTATTTAAGCGATTCTATATAATTATACATGATTTCTGTTACCAGCTCTTCAAGGCTTGCTTCCTCACTGTTCACCAGTACGGCAATCGTAAGTTTCTGTTTGGGATATACCCGAAGCAATGATCTTGCCCCATTTTCCATACCGTTGTGTCCGAAAAAATAATTACCGTAAAAATCATGACTGGTCATAACTCCCATTCCATAGCTCGTTTTAGCTCCTGAAAATAAGGTCTGTGATTTTACTGCCGTATTAATGAAATTATTTGAACTGAAAATCTGGGACGGATAGAGAAAAGCATTCCCCAGCTTCAGCAGATCTTCCGATGTTGAAAAATGGCATCCCTGGGCATATTTAAATTTGCAGTCCATGTACGGAGCCACTTCATTATTTCCTTTGTTTTTATGATAAAATACAGCGGCATCAGGATATTCTTTGCCCTCATCTATTGTTGTGTTCTCCATGTTGAGCTTTCGAATAACGTATTCATGCTGGCATTCGTCAATAGGTTTTCCACATTTTTTTTCAATGACCAGACCAAGCAGCTTGAAACCGTAATTGCTGTATAAAAAATCGGAGCCGGGGCTGAATTCAAGCTCTTCACTTCCGAAAACCTCATAAAAATCTTTTTCAGAGAAATTATTGGCCTCGTCCCATCTTTCCCTGCCTGGATTTCTTTTTAATCCCGAAAGATGCCCTGCAAGCTGCCTTAAGGTAAAATCATATTTTTTCTTTGGCAGATTCTCAAGATAATATTGAGGTGTGTTATCTATATTTAAAGAGTTATTTTCTGCCATTTTCAACAAAGTAAGGGCGGTGATCATTTTTGTGATACTGGCTATCCTAAACTTTGTCTTGTCTGGATCAGCATTTATTTTGTTTTTAATATCTGCATATCCGAAACCTTTAGAAAAAATGGGATCTCCCATATAAGATACAGAAACAGCCATTCCCGGAATATCATGCTTTTTTATAAACCGTTCGGCTATTTTCTGCGTTTTTTCGTTTTGTCTGTCAAATCTATCTGTTTGTCCTGAATATGCAGCAGGTATCAAAAACAGCAGATGGAGGATTATGGTATTTCTTATTCTTAAATAGGGCAGCATGCGCAAAAATAGTTTAATTTCTGAAGAAATATAACAAAAAATGCCGGCGAATAATTCACCGGCATTTTGATTGTAAAAAGGTAATGGGCCAGGAAAACCGGGGCTGTCGTTTGCCGGATTCGAACCGGATAACCTTGCCGGAGTGATCGGCTTCGCTATTCCTCCCCAAAAGATGCTACGATGTATTTTTCCTGTACGACACTTTTATTTTTTAAAACAAGGCAACAGCTGAAAGTGTATAAGCGTGCTCTAACCAACTGAGCTACCCTTCCTATGTCAGACTGTGTTTTTTGTGGAAGAGACGGGACTCGAACCCGTGACCCCGTCGTGATGAGCGAAGTAACACTTTTCTACGGCACTTGTTTATATTTTTTAAACAGATAAGGAAACAGGCGAAAAGAGTCTGCTCTTTTCAGAGCGTCGTTCTTACCCATAACGGGCAGTGAACCGGCAATTCTACATCTGCGTGAGACTTCCGTTTTCCGGAGAAAACTTTTGCCCGGCCGGGTTTCAATCCGGCTTCGCTGGTTCGGTCGCCCGAATTACGCTACCTTAGGACCGTTAATACGAAGGAACCCTTCTCTACGACACTTATCTGCTGTTTTCTAAATTAAAAAGAGGCTAAAGGCGAAAAGACAGACGTGTACCTTTTTCCTTACTGTTATTCGGGGATATTACACTTTTCTTAGATTTTGACGTCTAATTTTTCATTCGAAGTAAGCCTTTTCTACGGCACTCTTTATTAAAATCAAGGTAAAAAATCCGGAATCTTTCATTTTCATCTGCTCTTCCTTATTGAGCTACAACCCCGTTTACAACGGGGAAGGCAGGATTCGAACCTGCAGCCTGATGACCCGCATCGAAGTATGATTCTGAGACGACACTTGACTTTTTACTTTAAAAATTCATTTTAAATTGAAGTTTTTATAATATTACTTTTTTTAAAATCAGGGCAATAATGAAAGGATGTTTTCCTGCGTTTTGCTCTACCTGCTGAGCTACAATCCCGTTTACAACAGGGAAGACAGGGATCGAACCTGCGGCCTAAACGTTTAACAATCGAAGTATGATCCTAAAACGACACCTGATGATTTTAATTTTTTTAAGCGGTTTAAATGCTGATTATGTTATGTTTTTATATTTTTTTAAATCAAGGTAATAATGAAAGGATCTTCCGTGCATTTGCTCTACCTGCTGAGCTACCTCTCCTTTTCGAGGGAAAAGGCAGGATTCGAACCTGCGACCCAATGTTTCTAAATCCCGAAGTATGATCCTGAAACGACACTTGATTATTTTTTAAGCAGGGCATTTGGTCAAACAGAAACTCAGGACAGAGTGATCCCCTTACACCATCTGTTTCCAGAACAGGATTCGAACCTGTATTGCTGCCACCCACCGAAGCAATTCTGTTTTACGGCACCTGCTTTATTTTTTCCAGCGGGTTTTTCTGTATTTCTTCCAGTTCCGCTGGTATTTTTCGTCATGGGAATTCACCGTTTCGAAACCGTGTGGAAAGCAATATGAACACCCCATTTCATTTCCATACAATAGTCTTGAAATCTGTATCCCGGAAATTTTCTTTGGAAAGTCAATGAGTTTGTATTCATTGATTCCAAAAGCTTGTCTTAATGTCTTATATTTTTTCATGTGTATTGGGAATTAACCTCAATACACTGCTTCTTTAAGACATGGTTTATACATTTTCATGGTTATTATTTTTTATATTCAGATCAAAAGATCTTTTTAATTTAATAATAATTTGATCAGTTCAAAAAGCTTAACAATTCCTAGAATCGGTATCAGAATTATTATTCCTATTAATAAGGCGATTCCAATTTTATTTAAGAAGCTCAATTGATGATCATCTTTTGATTCCTGTTTGTATTTCCGTTTATATTCAGGAATGTGATTGGTCTTTTTTAAGCTGTCATTTTCAAGATCTTTTAAAGCACGCTGCGCACAATCACTCAGGATATTTTTATCTCCTCTGAAGACAATATCTTTTAAAATAGCATTTCCAGAATAGCTTAATGAGCGTTTATAAATCTCAACTGCATTTTCCATTTCTTTGTCATCCGGCTCGGATAAAATCCAGAATTTACCAGCTTCATCCAGAAAACCTGCTTCAAAATAGATTTGTCCCAGTTTTTTCCTTAAAGACAAATCATCCGGAAACTGATTGATAAGATTTCTAAGTCTGTTACAGGCTTTTTTCTTTCTCCCTCCTTCAAGATCCTTTTCGATTCTGTAAAAGATATTTTCCATAATTATAATTAAAAACCAAGCAACTGGCCATAAGAGTTTTTGAATGTATTCAAATTGGAAGTTTGACGATGAAACTCTTCGTGTACGGCATTGGTTTGTTTTACCGGGCGATCCAGCGGAAAGACTCTGTTTCAAGTGAAAGTCGAAGAAGTTCTTTCCTTACGGCACCGGATTAATAACAATGCAAAGTTATTTCTATAGTGCGCATTCTTTTTACGCAGTGAATTTTATTTTTATGTGAATGTGTTTTTTATATTTTTTTGTCATTGCGAGGAACGGAGTGACGAAGCAATCTCGAAATCAGGATATTTGTTCGTTTTGCCTTGAAGCAAAAGAACCAAAAATTCAAGACTTGGAAACTCCGGCTAAAAATAATCTATACTCTCTAAAAATTCTAAAACTCGCGCGAATTATATATTGCTGTATGAGTTCAAATTTAGTCTCGCGCTCAAACAGTAGAATTTTTTTAACGTTCGCATAGTTTATTTTCTTCACGCCTCCATTTCCTAGGTCGTTTTATATAGTCCGGTCAACATTTCTGAGATCTTATCAAATTTTTTTACCTCCATCTTTTCCAGAATTTTTGATATTCTGTTTTTGAAATTAATGAGCTGTTTTTCTGCTTTCTCCAGTTCAATTTTCAATTCTAATTCATCAATTTCAAGAACTGGCTGTATATTTATTAAATCTTTTAGACTTTCATCTGAATAATCTGACAACTGAACCTTCCCATTCACTTTTTTATAAAAAATCCATGGATGACCAATCCATAGCTCATCCCATTCTTCGGTTTTATTTTCAAGAATTTTTTTCCATTCTTTAATATTTCCAATATCTCCACAACAGGTTGGTAACACCAATGCTTTGTTATTTTCAATCAGAGCAATTCCACCATCAAAAGACCCAATATTTTCAAATTCATCAAATTGAAATCCCTGAAGAATAATTTCTAAATTATTATCATCAATCACCTCTATATCAAAAAGATAAGAATCTTTATCTATTGGATTAAAATTAGAATTCAGACTAAAAACAGATTTTTGCCATTCCTTATACCAAATTTCAGAATCTGGAATATCAGAATTATCTGGTAATCCATATCCTTCTTTTGAATATTTTATTGGACAAATTTCTATTACATTAGTAAGTTTCATACTCTGAGAATTTTAGTTTGAGCTTTATTTAAACTATTCGCTTGTTTTGTCATGAAAGCCATTCATCAGTCATCATTAATCAATCATCGTTTATTATTAAAAGTAGTGCCTTTTACAGCACCACTTTTTTAATCATCTGAACCGCAGATTTTTTGTCTTCCAAAGCATTCAATACATCGAAAACTTTATCTGACCAGCCTGCAACCAGGTAAACATCATTTTTTTTGATATCCAGAGGTTGATTTCCGTAACCCGCCAGATCGAAAATATATAATTTTGCATCCGGAGCTATTTGCTTATAACGGTTCCAGGAATCTTCAAAAGAATGTCCGTTTCCTTTACTGTTCCACAATTGTGTGTCGGTAAACAACATGACTTTATCTGTTTTCTCTCTCTTTTTGATCAGATCTTCAATCACCAGATAACCGTTGGTAGAATAACCTACTTCTCCTTCACGCTTGTAAAACTCATTAACGTTTCTCAAAATACCATTTTTAGGCATCGGAACTCTCTTCCAGCTGTCACCGAACATGCCGGTGATCACATTTTTACATTGTGACTGTAAAATCATAGACATAAGCAAACCGATATCGTAAAGCAAGACTTTACTTTTCGGAGAAACAGGTTTCTGCATAGAGCCTGAAACGTCTGCTGCAATCACAACTGAAGTATCAAAACCAAAACCTTTAATGTTCTTCGCGCTCACCAAAACGGCATCTTCAAGAGCTTCCAATACAGAAGACAAGTAAGGTGACTTCATAGCTTTCAATTCTCTATACGCTGCCAAAAATCTGAATGGAAGCTGTTTTGAATTCATTACCGCTTTTTCATTGGATAAATAGCTGCAGATTTTAGACATCGCATCAGAAGACACTCCTGCTTCCAGAATATTTCTAAGGTTCCTCATGGTCGCCATATAACCCAGCTTATTGCTGAAGATCAATTCTTCCCATTTATTTTTGAAAGCCAGTTTCTTTTCTGCATCATCTGCAAATTTTGTCTGACCTAAAACAGAAAGTTCCACTTCCCATGTATAAGGAGTTTCCAAAGTATCACCCACAATTTTATTAAAAACGGCCTGCTGATTTTCATCTTTCGCCTTAGGATGTACCAGAAACAGGGCATCTTTCAGGGTCACCTCAGCTTTTCTGTTGTATTTTGCAAACTGATATTCATCAAATTTATTGAAGGACTTCGCCAGACCTTTCTGGATCTGCTTTGAAAGTCTGTTCAGTTTCTTCATTTCCGTTCTTTCATTAGTCATCTGGTAATATGCGAGAAGTTCCATGATTTCATCTGCTCTCTGAACAACACCATCCACTGTTCTGCTCACCAGATCAGTACCCGAGGCCTGTTTTGCCAGTTCTGCAGTCAGCACCAGCGGAATAGAACGCAGATACATATCTTTTCTTGCATACACCGCCAGTTTAGCTACAAATTCCGGATCGTTTTTTTTGATCAGAGACTGAATTCTTTCCAATCTGTCATTGCCCTTTTCATAAGAAGTATTGGATAATCCTGTTGTAACAACAGCACTATATAATTCTTCGGCAGGTGTCATCTTAAATGCTTTTGCACCTTCGTAGTTCAATACGGTATTTTTCTCTTTCTTTAAAAAATTAAATTTCATGAGTTACTGTTTTTTTTGTTAAACATTTTGGAGGATCATTCCTCTCTGATTTCTGATGCAAAGTAAAAACAGGATTGCGCAGTGTTTTTGCGTAGCAAATATTTTTTTAATTTTTTTAATTTTTTTTAAATTCAGGAAGATTATTATTTCTTAGAATGTTTTTTAATTTCCCACAGATTCCGCAGATGTACACAGATGATTGTGTTATTCGTGAAAACATTTGTGGTATTTGTGTTTAATTTAGAATTTAGCTAAAGCCGGATGCATGGAGTTTGTTTTGAAGGTTGATGTAAATTGTTTTGTAAATTCCATCAGATCTCACGGATACGCACAGATGATTGTGTTATTCGTGAAAACATTTGTGGCATTTGTGTTTAAATTTAGAATTTGGCTAAAGCCAATGCATGGAATTTATTTTTTGAAGGTGGGCTGAAGCCCACCCCTATTGAAAATTAATAGGATCTTCTTAATCCCTAATCCCTCAACCCTACTCCCTAATCCCTAGTCCTCACATACTTTTTGTCTATCACTCATTTCCACCAAAGAAATCACGAATTTTACCGTTCTCCAAATGCATTGTCTAGCTTTGCGTACATTAAAATTCAGATTATGATCAAGGGATTGTATGAAACCCATATTCAGGTGAGTCATTTGGAAAATTCGGTCAGATTTTATACGGAAGTATTGGGTTTGAGGCTGGCTCATAGAGATGAAAACCGCCCTATTGTATTTTTATGGATTGGGGAAGGGAAAGAATGTATGCTTGGACTTTGGGAGCAGAAAGAAAACCTTCAGCCAAGACATTTTGCCTTTTCAAGCAGCACAGAAGATATTTTGAATTATTCCGTAGATTTTCTGAAAAATAAAGACCTGAAACCCTATAATTTTCTGAAAGACGGCCTTGACCAGCCTATGGTTTTTGCATGGATGCCCGCACTGGCCATTTATTTTAATGATCCGGACGGCAATCAGCTTGAATTTATTTCCATCCTCGAAGGGGAAGGAAAACCGGAACTGGGTGTGGTTTCCTACGAAGAGTGGATAAAACAGCAATAAAAAAGCAGTTTACATTTAAAAACTGCCTTTTATATTTAGATCTGCACTAATTTCTTTACAGCGAGAACGTGTTTGCATGGTCCTCTTTCACCCTGATATTTACTGAACCATTCGCAGGTACAGCGTTCTTTATCATGATCGATGATTACGGTGTGATGTACGCCCGTTCCTTCTACCCTGGCTTCGGTTCTGGCGGTGTTTTTATTTAAAATCTCAACTTTCCCTTCTTCAATAAGCTTCTCAGCATTCTTCATCCGTGGATTTAAACCGATGATACGTTCAAGTTTAAAGGGCAGCCTGCGGTAGAAAAATCCTTTCTCCTCCAGATCATAGCCCAAAAGACCCATCGCGGTGAGCCTTCCTGTGAGATTGTCTGTTGTCTTTAGACTGATATTTTCCTCTAAAGCAAATGCTGACGGATTAAAAAACTGATTGGCATAGGCATATTTATCCAGTGCATCAATCCATTCATCGGAAATATCCTCAATCAGGCTGTCCAGCACGGCTCCTTCACCGGAAAACCCTCTCCAGGTTTCTCTTGACAATGAAAAACTGAACCTTATATTTCCCATATACAGCTGCCATGTGGTAGACTGCATATCCGAGTGCGGAAATACATTCATCTGGTCAATATAAGGAAGAAGTGGTTCCAGAAGACGCAGCCTGTGAAGTCCGCCGATGCAGACAGCATCCGCCGATTTTACAGGTGAGAACATAGGCTTATTTCCTCTGATAATCAAATAATAGTCTGATTTTACAGCGCCTTTCGGGATTCCCCTGAAGAGCTGCTGGGTCTGAATTTTATTGAAAGAATGAAGCTTTTGAGATTGAGACAGGTAAATCTGAACCGTACTCAGTCCTTTGATCCATTTTACTGGCAGCGGAACCTTGCGTTCCACTACTTTATGGTCTTCTTTGTAAAGCCCGACTTCTTTTTCGCCCACAGAAAGCATGATTCTCTCATTGGGACGGATGCTTCCCAGCGCCGTGATCATAGCCTGGTTAAAATCCACATTGGTGGTTCCGTTTTCCATAAACTCCCCGTGAACGCCCTCAGGGATTACATCTACCCTTGCGTACACGCCTGCACAATGCGAAAATCCTTCAAAGCGCAGTCTGCTGTTTCCGGCAGTCACAATGGGATCTTTAAGCAGTGCCATCTGAAAAGGAGACAGGTTAAAGCTGGATTTCACAATATTGGAAAGCGTGATCAGACATCTCGCAAGTATAAACGGCTGACAGACATCTCCCCAGAAAAAGCAGGGAGCATCCGTATTCTTCTGAATTTCGCTGTACTTGGACAGAAACAATGCTTCAGATGCCTCTTTTCTTATCAAAGACGATGGTCTCCGATAATTGTAAATAAGCGTATCTTCCATAATCTATTTTTTTAGAAGAAGATTGCAGATTTTTTTCAGACTGGAGTTTTCTTTCCAGGTATTCAGTTTTTCTTTTAAGTTTTTATCAGCCTCTGATTGGTTTAAGGCCAAAACCTCGTGGTAAATATCCAATATTTTTTTCAGATTGGTCACCGGAGTTTCCATCTGCAGAAGAATATGGGTCAGCAGATCTTCCAAAGCCTGATTATGGTCTTTGCTTACATTGAGCATCTGATGCTGTACAATATCCGTAAATCGTTTTATAGGAGCCCATTCCAGCTTTTCGTGGAGCCCGATTACCTGCCCCAGCGCTGCATTGTCCATTACTTTATGGGAAACATGTTCCAGCCAGATTTCAGCTGCTGTTCCGCGGATCACTTTGTCACCGTCCAGAAAAATAGTTCCTAAAAACAGAGATCCCATTGCATCCAGCGGTTTTTTCATCTGATGCAGTGCCTGTGCAGTGCTCAGTACAAGATTTCTTTCGTAAACCTCGGCAAGCCCTGAATAGTACAGGCAATATTTAATGATCTTCGCAAAAATATTTCCAGGGGTATTGGGAAAGCTCCAGATAAAAGAAGCGACCTCAGGAAAATGTTTCTGCTCTGCAACAAAATATTCCAGGAAAAGCGAATGTTCTCTTTTTTTCAGGTGGTATTTCGGAACACTGATATTGAGCTCAACGGGATAGTAAGAATTCTTTTTGCTGTCGATGGTTTTCCAGGTATAAACTCCGGAAAGAAACTCTTCAGGAATGCCATCATAGCCGAAGTCTTTAAATTCATCAAAAACTTTTCCGGGCGAGCATGTAATTCCAGCCGTCATCCACCATGAAGGATGTTCAAATTTCCCTTTCGGAGCCTTATTTTTACTGAAAAAGAAAAGAAGCAGATCTTTATATTCTCCTTTTAATTTTTTTCCCGCCAATGCTAAGGCATCAGAAGTTTTTTCCAGTGAACAACGCTGCAATGCAAGCTGTATATCCAGATCTTCAGGTTCTGTATTCGTGTTCTGATAAATTTCCAGTCTTTCTACAAATGCTTCCGGGCTTATCCAGCACGGTTCATGGGTTATTGTAGACAGCAGCGGGGTTGCATCTCCCGATATGATTTTATCAAAAACATGGACTGCAATTCGCTTGAAAGGTTCCATAGCCAAACCTCCCGCATAGGTATCTTTTAGAGGGCCCAGTTTCTTATAATAACTGGAATATACTTCTCTTGTAGCCTCATCTTCGCTGGTTCTTTTATATATTTTTTCCAGATTCTTAAGCTGAACCGGAAATTTTTCCAATAATAAAAGTCCGTAATTGATGATCAGATTGCACAACAGGACATTAAAATGATGAACCTCCCATTTTGCAATGGTTTTACAGGCTTTTTGAAATACAGGTTCAAAAAGTTTTACAGATTCTTCATCCGTTTCATTTCCAAAACGTATAAATCCATCCAGGGCCAGATCATAATAATAAGTTCCCGGATTTTCTATGGCCTGGGGAAGAAAAAACATCAGGTCTTCAAAGCTCTCAGGCTTCTGAACCCTGCTTTCTTCGCTGATCAGTTCCAGTTTTTCCGGCTCTACACCATCCAGTTCCAGCTGTCTGCTTTCTATGTACTGAACCAATCCCGGTCTTACATTAGCCAATATATTATCCGCATAATGAGACAGGGCTTCCTTTATTTCTTCGGAAACGGGAATATATTTCAGAATGATTTTCGCTGCTTTGGTCTGAATGCTTTCATCTTTGCTTACAAATGCTGCACTTAATGCCAGGCCCAGATTCAAAGTATCTGTTTTTCTTTTCTGAAAAATTCTTTCTGTAACCGTAAGGCTGGCTGCCACTACCGTTTTCACTTCGGAACTTAACAGATTCGGAAGAAAATGAGAAAACTCTCCGGTTCTGAATGCCGGATCAGTGACTACTTTTTTCAAATGAGCCAGAACAGTATTCACCGCCTTCGACTGTACAGAAGCCAGCCCTGCCATCAGTTCGTCCTGAAGCATGATCAGTTCCTCATCAGAAGGCTTTAATGCATTGAATGCATCCATGAACCATCCGGTCACATTTTTATTAAAATTCCTGTTAGCCGCAAGAAGGCATTCTTTGAGAAATCTTTTTCTTTCAATTTTATTTTCTGTGATCAGCTTCTGAACCGTCGGAAACCACTCTCTTGTAAAAGGAAGTGACTTCGATGGAAATTCACACAGATACCAGAAGTGGGTTTCAAGCGTATCGGGATTTTTTTCCAGATCATACGGCTGAAGGCTTAAGTGATATCCGAGCAGCTCCGGTCTGGGCTGTACATAGCCTTTTTCTGCCCATCCCAGAATATCCTGATAATTAAATGCCGTAAATTCCGCTTCTATAGAATCGTTGATAAAGTCTGAAAACCAGGGCGGACATCCCCATTCCAGGATCTTTCCGGTCTGTTCTTTGTCTCTGAAAAAACTCCAGTAATTTTTCCCGTAATGCTTCTGATCCATGCAGACAAATGATGCAATATCAATGATTGAATGCTGGTCTGCAGAACCGGCAGTATGGTAGGAGTTTTTCGTCATTACAATCTTACTGATCTCCCTGTCCAGCTTTTTTATGGTAGGGATCAGGGCTTTCCTTTCTTCCGGGCTGAGCTGCTTCAGAAAGGGTATAATCTCATGTGCTTTTTCCTCATTAAGGATCTCATAAAGTCTTTCTTTCATTTGTTTTTAATTTGATAATAATTTTTTTCAGGTTATTTTCGTTTTGCCATTCTTTTAGCTTTACGGCAACAGCAGAATCAGTTTTGGCCTGATTAAGATGCAGCAGTTCATCATAAATCTCCAGAAGTTTTTTAAGATTAAAAACAGGTTGATTTACTGTTGTGAGAATGGATATTAATAGTTTTTCAAAAGCCCGGTTATGACTGGGATTCAAGCCTGTAAAGGCCGTAAGTCCATCTGTCAGTCTTTTAACGGGGACAAGTCCGAAGTTGATCTTTTCACCGATCATTAATCCTAATGCTGCGGTGTCAAAATCATCCGAAATTATCTTGCCAATAAGCGCTTCAAAAGCCGTACCAGAGAAGGTTTTATCTTTACTGAACATACCGGCGGAAAGGAATAAATAATGCATTTGCTGCCAGGGAAGATCCAGCTGCATCCACGCATCTAAAAATTCCGTATTGGTCCGGCTGTCATATTGATACACTGAATTGGACAGTGTTTCGTTGTATTTTTTAGCAAAAACAGATCCCGAAAAATGGGGAGCTGTATGTAAAATCCGGATCAGATCCAGATCATAAACTCCATGGTATGAGTTGAATAAATGTTCCAGAAGAGAACCGTCATCCGGAACAGCTTTATTTTCAATGGTCACTGTAAGTTCAGGAATTTCTTCTGCCACATATCCTTTATAGATCTTGCGGGTTCCGGTTTTTCTGTCAAAATTCCCTTCAAGATAAGATTTTTCATATCTGCCAGTAAAATATTCAGGATCGAAAAGAGGTTCAAGCAGTTTATAATAATCTTTACTAAGTTCTTTCCGGGCGTATTCCTTTAATTCTTCCAGCTGATGGTTTTTTACTCTGAGTATTGCTCTTTCGAGATCGAAAGGAACGGGAAACTCTTCGTTAGTCTGGTATATTTTTAACCGGTCAACAAGTACATGCGGATCAATCCAGCACGGTGTCTTGTCCGGCAGTGAAAGCAACGGGAGCTTTTTCCCTTTTTTTAAAAGCTCAGAAATTCCCAGAAGCAATTGCTGATAGGCTTTAAAAATGAGTGGAGTGCGTTTTCCAACCCAGTTTTCAAGGTCCGGAAATTCTTTTTTCGCTTCAATGAGTACCGGAGATGGCTTTTCTCTTTTCATCAGACCATAGGCCACAAAAAATGAGGCATACAGATGATGCATTCCTGATCCTCCTTTAATTTTAAGAGCCGCTTTAAAAGCCGGATCCAGCTGTGTTATATGTCCGGGATTAATCTCCGGATTCAGTCTCATCAGGACATCAATAAAAAGATCAAAATCATTGGGGTTATTGTGACTGAAAACCTGTGGAGCAAAAAACATCAATTCTTCCACGGTTTCAATGGGAGAAACGGGTTGAGAGACATGCCAGACGGTAGATTCCGGATGTTCATCTGTTTTATCTTCCTTCTGATTTTTTTCGCTTAGCAGGAATTTGTCAAGCAATAACACAGCATCTGAAAGAAGTGATCCCGCATAAGACTGTATTTCGTTTTTGATATGTTCAGAATCAGGATCAGCATATTTTGCAATGATCTTTG
Organism: Chryseobacterium endalhagicum; assembly: GCF_016745235.1. Classification (GTDB taxonomy): domain Bacteria; phylum Bacteroidota; class Bacteroidia; order Flavobacteriales; family Weeksellaceae; genus Chryseobacterium; species Chryseobacterium endalhagicum. Next base: position 84,856 of record NZ_JAELVM010000005.1, read on the forward strand.
CCGCTTTTATCTGGATCGCGGCATCTTTATTCAGGAAAACCGGCATCAGGAATAAGCTTATTGTTTCCCCGTATTTTTTATTATTCTTTGCTATTTTCTCAAGAGACTGCATCAGGGCATTCAGTACAGTTTTCACCTGAATACTGGCTAAAGGCGCAATTGCATTGAGAAAATCATCATTCTTAAAATCTTTTTCCGTAAGTATCGGACTTAAAATTTTCAATACCGGAACAAAAAGAGAATGTTGAGTAGCATGGAAAATAGAAAACAGCTGATCCTGAAGTCCTAAAATTTCAGAATGTGCTGGTTTCAGATCAGAAAAAAGTTCCAGAAACCAAATATTATGGTCTTTCGAGAAATTTAAACTGATGGCATTCAAGCATGACTGCAAGACCCGTAAACGTTCCAACTTATTTTCGCCAACCAGATGATTTACAATAGATTTCCAGTTTTTTTCGCTGTTAGGATTAGCCGTAATTTCGGAATTATATTGAAACAAAAGCCAGATGTGAGCTTCCAGTGTTTCCGGATAAGTAAAAAGGATTTCTTCCGTTGTATGCGTTGAAAATATGGATTCTGAAAGCAGATGGGCACAGACTTCATCCCTTAATGTAAGATAGCCTTTCTTCTCCCACTCTATGACTTTGAGATAGTCTATATTCCTTAAAAAAGGATAGGAATTTCCAATCCATTCCGGGACATAGGATTCGAACAGCTCATCAACAAAACTGACTGGTAATGCATAATAGCCGGGAGCCTGTTTTTCATATTGATCCTGAGTAGGGCTGGATGCCAGAAGGGCAAGCATAGAGACGTGATTATGACCCCAGTCTTTATTTAAAAATTTCTTTAAAATGACTGCAGTTTCTTTCTTCTCTTTTGGGGTCAGCTTTTTAAGAAAAGGAATTATTTCTTTGATTTTATAATTTAAATAAATCCTCTTCAATTCATCTTCAATAAGCATAATTCCAATCTTGAGCGACTAAAATAACAAAAAAATGAGTGTCAGAAATTAAATTATCCCTTTAAAGTGAGTTTTTTAACAAAAAATTATGCTTTCTGGAGCAGTTTCGCAGGCATTTCTGAATAAAAGTTAAAAAGAATTTTTATATTGTTTCTGAAAAAAGAGCCATAATTCTTTATTTTATGGGATGCTGCTTTTTGAAATTCTTTTGTATGAAAAATAGTTTTGTGGAAAATTTCCTGTGCTTGCTTCAAACCTTATAGGTTTCGCGTTGGGATATCAATGGTTTGTTGGTGTATCGCGAAGGCGCAAAGCTTATGATGCTGGAGTTTTTTAAGGCGCAAGAAAATCAGAGATTTTCAGCAATTCTTTACGTAAGATTTTGTTAGGATAATTCTACTCCGGATACATTCTTTGTTTTGGGGATGAGTAGAAATAAAAAACTCCCTTTTTGGGAAGGGAGTCGTTGTTTACATCGTAAAATTTATTGGCCTACTTTTAAGCTTTATTTAAGCACCAGTGAAGGATTTTCGCGATATTCTTCGCATCGTCCACACCTCTGTGGTGGGTACCTTCGAGTTTGAGATTCAGCTCGCCCAAAGCTCTGCTCATACCCACACTTTTTCTCACGGTTGGATGGAGCTGGCCGAATAATGTTTTCACATTGATATGGTCATCACTTAACGGATAATCCACATTGAATCTTCTGGCCTGATCCTGCAGCATATTCAGGTCATAGTTTCCGTAGCTTGCCCAGGTAAGGTCTTCGGAGTCATATTCTGCACGGAGGATATCCAGCGCATCTTCCAGCATAATGCCTTCATTATCCAGCATGCTTTGCGTGATGGACGTGAGTTCTGTACAGAAAGGGCTTACCTTCGAGTACTGGGGTTTTACCAAAATCCCTTCATTCTTTGAGACCTTGCCTGTAGCAGCATTCATAATGCATACTCCAATTTCTATGATCTCGCTTTCCTGGCCTCTCGGCGGTCTGTCGTTCCAGCAAGTGGCTTCCAGGTCTATAATTAATATATTTTCTGTTGTTTTCATTTGTTTAAAATTTAATGTTTTAAAAGAAGGAAGATGGGAACTGGAGGAAGAAAGTTTAAGGTATACTTTATTCACTTCTCTCTTCCGGCTTCAAACTTTCCTCTTAGGGATTACTCCAAAATCTTCCTTAAAATTTTGGCAGCATTGTAAGCATCGTCTGATCCGCTGTGGTGGTTTCCTTCAAAATTCATATTCAGATGATCCAGAGCTCTTCTCAGTCCAATCATTTTGTGAAGTCTGAAATGGCCTCTGAACTCTTCCATGATATTCAGATAATTTCCGTCAAAAGGGTTTTCTATTCCCAGCCAGTCGCACTGCTCGAAGATCTGCTCTTTATCGAAGTTTCCAAAACCCGCCCAGGTAAGTGTTCCGGGATTGTATTCTTCTATAATTTTTTCGCAGGCTTCTTCGAAATAGATTCCTTTTTCTTCAATCAGCTCCGGAGTGATTCCGGTAAGTTTTGTACAGAAATCGTTGATCTCTGATCTTTCAGGGATTACGTAGATGCTTTGTTTTTGGGAAATGGTTTTTGACTTTAAATTGAGCCTGCAGATCCCTATTTCTATAATATCAACGTTCTGGCCAATGGGAATCCTGTCATTTTCCCAACAGGTCGCTTCCAGATCGATGATTAGTATTTCGTTTGTGTTCATAGTTTTTTTGTAAAATGTAAAAAAGTATAATGTATTCATGTAAAAAGTAAAATGTATTCATGATGATGGCAGTTTTTTGTGTCACTGACCGCCACTCATCACTCATCACTCATCACTTATCACTCATTCTCATTACTTATAATTCTTTGTTCTCTCTTGCTCCAAACGGCGGCGTCCATTTTTTGCGCTTCATAATTTCTTTAACTTCTTCGTAGGAAATCGGATAAAAATCGTGGCAGTCTACGCCTACATCAAAGCTTAGTGCCATTTCATCATCCGGCAATGTTCCGTGTGAATGGCCGTAAAGCTGCCATACCCCGCGGTGTGAGCCGTTCCAGCTGCGCATGGCGTAATGCAGGAGAATAATTTTCTGCTTGCCATTGGCATTTTCAGACTCATCAATTTTTAATTCGTGGTAATCCCTTATCGAATCAAATCGTTTGGGATAGGTAAGCGCAGCACCCTCATGGTTTCCTTTGATCAGATGGATATTGCCATTCAGCCTGTCCAGGATTTCTTTGGTGAAATCAGGTTTTCCCAGACTGATATCGCCAAGATGGTAGACTGTATCGCCGATACCGATCTTTTCATTCCATCTTTTAATCAGTTCTTCATTCATATGGTCTAGGGACTCAAAAGGCCGCTCTGAGAATTTTATAATATTGGCATGACCGAAATGATGGTCAGCTGTAAAAAATATATTAGGTTTCATTTTTTTAATAATTTTTTTGTTTAATTTTTACTACGTTTTTCCCACGGATTACACAGAATACACAGATGTTCTGTTGATTTGTGTAAATACTTGGTGGTACTTGTTTAAAAAAAAGACCGTTTTCTTAACCACGGATTGCGCAGATTTTCACAGATGATTGTGTTTATTTGTGAAAATTATTCGTGCTATTTGTGTTTAAAGATGCTTTGTAGTTTTAATTTTTAATTAATTTTCGCGAAATGCTTTATAAAAAGCAGTTTCAATTTCACTGACATCGTTTTCCGCATATCTTCTTGAAAAGTGAATAGGAACGGCATCTTTCACCCGACAGTCTTTCATAATCTGTCCTGACGCAGAAGCAAAACTGTGATAATTAAGCTTCGCCAACTCCTGATCCGAATCTTTATAAAAACTCTCAATATAAACGAGGTCTGCCTCGCTGAATACTGCTTTTATTTTTTCATAATTTTCTTTATCTGCTGCATGATCCATGATTACCCCAAGCCTGTAACCGTGGTTTTTCGTCAGTAAATAAAACAGATCAGATGCTTTGTACACCGTTCCTTCAATCTCAATTTCTTTATCTTCATCATTATTTTCAAAAGCTGTTTTCAGTTCGCTGATCCATTTTCCTTTTCTGAAACCGGAAGCCTCTTCATGAAAGGTTACTGAATCTTTCTCGCTGAACAGATAAGCGATGGAATCTGTTTTATGATCAAGAATTGCAAAGTTTACATTCACCTGATCATCTTCAAAAAGAAAGTTCTGAGTCTTCACGAATTCCAGATTCCAATGCGGAGGACGGATCACATATACATTAATCTCTTCAGGAGAAACAATTTCCCTGATTTCATATTCAATGGCTTTTTCATCGATCAGGTTCCATGTGTAAGATTTCAACCGGGATTCAATCTGATGGTGGATATTTTTCGGTCCGCAGATGACCACTTTTTCTCTGCTTCCGATCTGATGTCTGAAAATTCCGTCAAAATTTGAAAAGTGGTCAATATGCGTATGGCTGATGAACACCGCCGAAAGTGACTGTATTTCTTTTACTATCAGCTGGCTGGCTTCACCGCAATCGCACAAATAATGCTTTCCTGAATTGGTGATTTTTATTAATATGCTGATGTCTTCTCTTAAAAGACTTTTTATTTCTGCCTGTATCATTTTTCTTCGTTTTTAAACATAAAAAAGTTCCGGTAAAATATACCGAAACTTAAACTTTAAGAGTCATAAACTCTTCTTTTATACAATCAATTACCAAAGTATTCAACTTTTTATTGATCCTTTTCTGCTCTTCTTTTTCTATGCTGCCAAAAGCCTCAGGAAAATCTTTTCCGAAATCTTCCAGAATATCCTGTGCAAAAAGACCTATAATTCTGCCCATCATCCTGGGTTCAAATTCGCCTGTTTTGCTTACTACATTATTCAATCTGTTCGCTGTCGCATATTTCTGGATTTCTTCCCAAATATTCTGAGCTGTTTCACTGAAATGCACCTGTTCCTTCATGGGTCTGTCTTTTTTAACCATTTTGGATTTTTCAGTCCACTTTTCGTTCTTATTTTTCAGAATGACTCTTGAACCGTTTCCAAAATATCTGGTTTTCAAAGTTTTGACAATGGTTCCTTCGCAGATATTGTTTTCAATTTCAGGCAGGCCAAGCCATCCCGGAATTTTAGTATCAAAAACGTTCGGAAACTTCAAAGCTTCTTCCAAAGTGCCCTGAAATAATATTTTAGCATAGAAAAATCCGGTTTCCTCAAAAATTTGATTCACCCTATCGGTATCCAGATAAGTAGTTCCGTTCAGCTTAATATCGAATCCATAAAATTCGTTATGAGGTGCGTATTCAATGCCTTTTTGTACTTTGATAGCATCTTTTACGGGTGCTACTTCTTTATGTTTGTAGCCACCTCCGAATAGTTCCCCATAAATCACTACGGTTTCCAATTCCGGATGAATGTTTTTTACTTTTTGGAACAAATCCATTACATTTTTTCTGTAACGTTCTAAAATATGGTGTGCATTGTAGAATTTCTCATCTTTTTCAATGAAAGCGGTTCTCTTACCGATTTTAATTTCCTTTCCGTCGGTAAAGAAAGAGAAATTAGCCCCGTGAACCTTTTCCTGCACAATGAAAACCTCACCCCCAAAACCCTGAAGTCTGATCTGTTCGATCATACGGGCCTGGTAAGCGTTTTCTATCGTGTTATATGTTTTGAAAATCATTTTTTTAAATTTTTAATCGTTTCTGACTCATTATTCTTCATTTGAGTAAGGTGTCGCTGCGAGTGAAGTGAAAGGAAATAAATGTATTCATACACATTGATTTTTCCCAGGTCATTCACCGTCATTGTTGTTTTACAAAGGAGACCTTCGCCGTTTTTCATGAGGTTTAAATAATCTGAACACTGGTGATACTGCTGGGCCATTAAATTTCTGATTTCATTCAGGTTTAACACTCCTTTCGGCTCCATATGTTCCGGTCTTATCCATTCGAAGGCACCATGTTTCCCTACTTTCTCAAATTTTTCATGATCGAAACTGTAGTTTTTTATTTCGGAATCCAGATCAAGCTCAAGATGATTCCGCATTGCTTTTTTTGAACCTTTTTCAATGAGAATGAGCAAATAAAAGTTCGTAAGATAAATATGTTCCAGAATCTGCTGAACGGTCCAGCCTCCGTTTGAAGGCTTGTGGTCCAGTGTTCTCTTATCTTTATCAAACCATCTGTCTACTTCATCAAAACTGAGTTTCAAATGCGTTTTTATATCCTGAATGAATCTAAAAATATCCATAACATTTTTGTATAGTTTTTAAGATCAATCATCTTCAGCTTCTTCTTTTCTATCATCTTTGATATGATGATGGTGCAAAGTAAAAAAGTAATGACGCAATCTTTTTGCGCTGCTCTGAAAATATTGATTACAATTGTTTAAAATTTTCTAAAAGGCTTAGAATATTTTCCTTTCCTACGGGATTCATGGAATGACAGTAGAATTTGGGCAGATCTAAATAATGATCCATACAATATTCTACCAGCCATTTGGCGCAGTCATATCCGGTTTTTTCAGCAAATGTATTGGTGTCCGGTTCCAGGTAATGTTCATCCGCCAGATCATGATCAAAAGATATCATTTCCGGAAGTCCTTTTTCCAGAATCCTGTTGACAAACTGCTCGTAATTCCGAACAATATGCCAGTCTTTTCTGAGGAAAATACCCTGTCTGGTATAATGATACGCCTCAATGGGATATCTTATATCATCCAGAAATAATAATCTTTTGGTCATTTCCATCCTGTTTTTTTTTTAATTTGAAAAGTAAATATTCAATGCTTTAATAATACTTTTCACATTGGTATTGGGATAAAACCCGGAACTGTTGATACAGTTGATTTCTACAATCTTCCAGCCTTTATCTGTTAAACAAATATCCATTACAAAAGCTTTCTCAAGATTAAAAAGCCCGATCATTTCATTGGCGAAAATAAGTCCGTCTTCTGAAATTTTTTCTTCGAAAGGAACATCATCATTAAATTTATAATATCCTCCATCTACAATTTGTCCTCCTATAATCCAAAGTCTTGCTTCTTTTATGGTATGCTTTGCTTCTGAAACCTGCACGATTGAATCTTTAGTAATTCTATTAGATTGACTTTCCAATGCTTCAAAAATGAAGTCTTTCCATTCAATCTCTGTGAAAACTCTTCCTGTAAAAATTTTAGCTTCATTGTAAGGTTTTATGAATTTTTTTTCATCATTCTTCCAAACAAGGTCTTCTGAAACTTTATGAACAGAAACTTTATAATTAAGGAGATTTTTTCCATAAAATCTGGAATACACCTCATACAAGTGATTCCCTCCATAAAAAGAACCTGGAAACCAATCTGAATTTTGTTTTGCCAGCCTTGCAATCGTCACAGAACCATACACGAAAACATCCTTTCTGTCTGTTTTAAAGTCTATTTTCTCTGCTGTTGGTAGAATATTAATTACCTCGTAATCAACATTTAATTCTTCCAATGCATTAAAAATTTTGTAATGATCCGGATCTAAATACACATTAGCCTGAATTAAAAAATACATGGTTATCAGTTTTTTTATTTGATTCTTTTTATTTGTTTTTCACTGTTTTCGAAATTTCCAGTTTTGTATCTTCAGGAAATCCGGAAAGACCGGGGATATCATTATATTCTACAATTGTTTTCTCTCCGTTTTCTGCTTCCAGAACATCAATAGCAACAATATCAGCCTTAATATTTTCCTGTAACAGTTTCACTTTTTCTATCCATTCTTTTTCGGGTTCAATGATCTGATATTCCTGAGTCAGAGAATTGGCCTTCCAATATTTTCCTTTTCTTTTCATTGCCCAAACCTTATCATTAATCGCCAAATAGCGGATATCATATTTATAATCGATGAATTTTTCAACGGTTACATAATCCTGATGAATGAATAGCAGATCTTTGAGTTCTTCCCACTGTTCTTCGGATGTCACCAAACTTTTTCCGAATCCTCCATGATGATTTCCAACTTTCACTACGAAAGGAAATGGCATCTGTAGATTTTTCAATTGGCTGGTTTTGGTTGTTACATCAAAATCTATCACAGGTAACCCAAGTTTCCTCAATGTATTCAACATAGATAATCTGTCATATCCTTTTAATAATGTCTCCGCAGAATTCACACATGGAATTCCTGAATATTCTATCAGTTCTAAAATATTTCGATGTTTTGGCTCTGGATTTAAGGCTCCCAGCCGCCAAAATATTACATCAGGTTTACAGACACTTTCTGCATCAACAGCATACAGAGAAGAATTTTTCACTATAAATTCTGAAGTTTGAAGACTTTTTTGAACAATATTAAATCCATCAAAATAATCTTTCCAATACTTTTCTCCATTAATAAGTAAAACTGTTTTCATTTTTTTAAATTAAAAGATTAAACCATCATATCAGCACAGTTGGAGCTTGCAAATGCATAAGGTTTTGCCTTAAACACATATCCCATTCCCAGAATGTAGCCCATTGCATCTTTTAATGCGGTATTTGACTTAAAATCGGGGTCGGTATTAATGTCTGCGTGTACCTCCATTCCCACCCCATAAGCATCCAGAATGGCACAGATAGCGTAAGCAATTTCTACGGATCTGTTCACCTCATTCAGCATTCTTTCCTTGATACTGATCTTCTGTATTTGTCTGTCTTTTCTGATAAAGGTAAACGCTCCTTTTCCTTCCCGAACAAATACAATTGCGGTTGCATAACTGATGGCATCGCCATACACGTGGGAGTCTGATCCCACACATACTTTCAGTCGGTGGCCGTTAGCCTGTTCGCGGATAATGGCTTCTTCTACCAGCTGTGTGATAGGTTTCCGGAAAAAAATTCCTTTCATATTCTGCCATACTTCTTGTTGCGTTTCCATTTTTTCTACATGTTTTAAATTTGCTTTACATATTAATTTGTCAATGGTGAATGGTCAATTTGTTTCACAATCAATTTTTTAAAATTCACTTACGAAGTAAAATTCACCATTCACGATTCATGATTCACTACTGTCAATGGTAAATTGTCAATTCGTTTCACTGTCAATCTTTTAAAATTCACTTACGAAGTAAAATTCACGATTCACTTTTGTCAATGGTGAATTGTCAATTCGTTTCACGGTCAATATTCTAAAAATTCACTTACGAAGTAAAATTCACTATTCACCATTCACTATTATCATTCCCATTTTTGCACTCCGAACAGGACTCGAACCTATACCATCAGTTTTGGAGACTGAGATGCTGCCATTACACCATCAGAGTATTTTTTATAATTGATCAATGATGATTGATAATTGATGCTTATGTCAATTTTACTATCTGCTATTGATCATTAATCACTGATCAACCATCATTGATATTTTGGTGGAACAGACAGGAATCGAACCTGTACCTTTAGTTTTTCAGACTAACGTGCAGACCTGCTACACCACTCTTCCGTTTTTTATGAGTAATAAGTAATCCGCAATGAGTAATATTTTGCGTGCTTAATTATTACTTATTACACATTATTTATTGCTTATTTTTTGTACCTCTCCCCGGATTCGAACCGGGACTTTACGGGGTTTAAAGCCGTTTTCTCTGCCAGTTGGAATAGAGAGGCAATTCTTGTACGGAAAGGGGGACTCGAACCCCCAAAACCTTGAGCCTAAATCAAGTATGTCTACCATTTCCACCATTCCCGCGTTTTTTTTATAAATGATCATTGATAAGTGATAAATAATTTTTAAAAACGTAGATTTTTTATCAATTATAATTTATCAATGATCGTTTATAAGTGAAGGTCAGAGAAAGCCTGTCTGTATAAAACTATGCCTGTTAGTGTTTGTAAGATCTTCTGCGCTCGACAAACTTTTCTCTTTCCCGTTTTTCTGTGAATGATCAGCGAATCAATTTATTTCCTCGATCTGAACTTTCATGGTATTTCATCATTTTGAATTGATTTTTTGACCATTCACATTGGTACTCCATAAGGGAATCGAACCCTTATCATCTGCTCGAAAGGCAGGCGTCCTAACCGTTAGACGAATGGAGCGTTTAAACCAACTGACCAGGACTCGAACCTGAACAACAAGAGTACTTTTCCTGCATGCTGCCGTTACATTATCAGCGGTTTTGGTGGAAGTAGCAGGATTCGAACCTGCTCAGCAATGAAGCAACAGATTTACAGTCTGCCCCGACTCTCCAACTTCGGCGTACTTCCAGATATAATGAGTAATAGGTAATTAGTAATGAGCAATTTTCTAACTTCTAACTTCTAACTTCTAACTTCTAACCTCTAATTTCTATTTGAAGAAAAACAAAGCCTGTCTTTAATTTTTTGTTTGATATAAGAACTTCTATGCTCGACAAACTTTTTCTTCTTCTGAACTAACTAAATTTTATAAATGATAAGTGATGAGTGATAATTGATCGGTAATCCTGTAACGACCACTCACTTCTAATTTCTAATCTCTAACTTCTAACCTCTAATTCCTATTTGGAAAAAAACAAAGCCTGTCTTAATTTTTTGTTTGATATAAGAACTTCTGCGCTCGACAAACTTTTACTTTTCTCCGGAACTAATCTCATTTTAGTTATTTGAGATGGTTATGGGATTCAAACCCACTCAGTTTTCACAACGGTTTTGCAGACCGCCCCGACTCTTCCACTTCGGCGAACCATCGAATGATAAATGATAATTGATAGTGAATAGTGAATAGTGAATAGTGAATCTACATACTCTCTAACTTCTAACTTCTAATTACTAACTTCTAATAAAAAAAGAAAAAGGCTGTCTGTATTTTCCGTATTTGGCGTAAAGATCTTCTGCTCTTGACATACCTTTTTTCTCTTCTTTTGAAACAATTAACATTTAGTTATCTGCGATTCCGGAAAGACTCGAACTTTCAACTTCCGGTTTAACAGACCGGCGCTCTAACCCATTGAGCTACAAAATCATTTTTTTGTGTGAATGGTGAATCGTCAATCCGTTTTACTGTCAATTTTTAAATTCACCTGCGAAGCAGAATTCACTTTTCATTTTTCACTCTTCACTCTTCACTCTTCACTCTTCACTCCTCATTCTTCACTTTCCCCTCTCTTGTAATTTCGGAAGGACTCGAACCTTCAGCCTCCGGTGTATCAGACCGACGCTCTAACCCATTGAGCTACGAAATCTTTTTTTTGTGTGAATGGTAAATCGTCAATCCGTTTTACTGTCAATTTTTAAATTCCCCTGCGAAGCAGAATTCACTTTTCACTCTTCATCATTCACTCTTCACTTTCCCCTCTCTTGTAATTTCGGAAGGACTCGAACCTTCAGCCTCCGGTGTATCAGACCGGCGCTCTAACCCATTGAGCTACGAAATCTTTTTTGTGCGAATTGTAAATCGTCAATCCGTTTTACTGTCAATTTTTAAATTCACCTGCGAAGCAGAATTCACTCTTCACTCTTCACTCCTCATCATTCACTCTTCATTTTTTCCCCACGGCAAAAACTCGTCTGGAAAGCAAGATTCGAACTTGCAACCTCCCGCGTCCAAGGCGGGTAAACAACCACCGTTATCTTTCCAGTTTTTCAGATTCACTTCCATTTTTTTCCGGGAGACAGCCGGAGCAAAATTTCCATGAATCTTAGCGGTCTATGCGGGAATCGAACCCGCAGTGCCCAAGAGACAGTCGGGCAGGTTAGCCATTACCTCAATAGACCTTTTTTTGTAATTCTGAGAGGAATCGAACCTCTAACCTTCGGTTTAGAAAACCAACGCTCTATCCAATTGAGCTACAGAATCAATAATTGATCAATGGTGTTTGATGAATAATAATTATTCGTAGTATGATCACTCCTATTTTTCATCTTTCTAACTTCTAACTTCTAATCTCTAACATCTATCGTAATCCCAGAAAGACTTGAACTTTCAACCCCCGGTTTAAAAGACCGGTGCTCTAACCTGTTGAGCTATGAGATTGTTTTTTATTTTGTGAATGGTCAATGGTCAATTCGCTTTGCTCGTCAATTTTAAATTCACTTGTGAAACAAAATTCACCATTCACCATTTACACTTAGCAAAATTTCTCCATTTCCATTCACTTTGGGTATCTTCGGGGATCGAACCCTGTTCTCCGGTTCCACAGACCGGCGCTTTACCAAATAAGCTAAAGAAACCATAAAAAAAGCACCTCTTTTCGGGAGGTGCTATATATATTCTGACGTAAGAGATCATTAGCTGACCCACGTATATAAGCACCTTTTAATTATAAATTCACTATCGAGAATAATACATGCATATCCTTTCGGCTCCTGTCCGTGTAATCTTGAATACTGATTAGATATGTTATGTAATTGTTTCATTATATTCTTGTTATTTAAAAAGTTTTTGAATCCTGAAAACCTGTTGCTTTCAATTTTCGGTTGCAAAGTAAGTATGAAATTTTTTAATCTGCAAATTTATTTTTCATTTAAACCATTAATAATCAATTGGTTAAATTCAATTTTCAGCATAAGAAATATCTGTCCGCAATATCCTGCGGATCTCTTAAATACCTAAATGACTGTCTCTCATCGGGTTACTTATCACTCTTATTTATCGTATTAAATGTTCATTATTAATTAAAAATTTTTCGTTTTTATGGTTATTTTTTTTCATTCTAAATAATTTATGGCCTAAAACACAAGAAACGCCTCGACTTATCGAGGCGTTTCTGCAGTATTTTGTTTAAATTTTTACGGGTTTATTGTAAATAATTTTCAAAGCAAGCACATTTCGCCTCATTCCATATCATCCATTCGTATCCGAATAATCCTTTTATTGAAGGGCTATCGCATAGATTTACATTGATATGTGCTCTTTGTATTGTCATAATTTTCTGGCGCAAAGATATGAAAAATTGTTTTTCACAAATGCTACTGCTGTTTTTATATGGCCAGCAAGGTGGCAGAACAGAACCCCGTTTAATGTTTCAATTCTTAAATCTTGAAATCCTTCAATTTTAATTCCTCAACATCTTATTCCTTCCCGTCTTAAATCTGGAAATATCTTTCAGAATAACACTATCATCAGGATTGAAATGTTTCAGTTCATTGATGATCTCAGAACGTGTTCCTACTTTCTCCGCAATGATTTCATAGGCAATACTGCGGGTTACAGACTGCAGCTTAGGATCTTTTTTGAATTCATGCTTCATGGCTTCAAGATAGATGACCTTTTTGTATGAAGGCGTCTCCTGATAAAGATTCTGAATTTCCTTTTCCAGTTTTTTCACATCAAAAACATTCGCAAAATAATTATTCAGGCAGTTGAAAGCATCTTTATCTTCGTTCCAGCCCTTCAGCAGGATTTTTTGCGCTTCTTCAGGCTGTTCCATTTTTTTGCTGTAAATCAGGGACGCTTTTACCATCTGGTTGTTCGCTGTATAGTCATCCGCAACCATCCGGTAGTAGCTGTGGGCATTTGGAATATCATTCAGTTCTTTGTAAAGGTCGCCTACTTTTTCTTTCTGCTGCATTTCTTTGTACAGATCGATCGCTCTTTTGTACTGCTTTGCTTTTTCGTAGCAGGATGCCGCTTCTGCTTTATTGTTCAGTTTTTTAAGATAAACCGCTGCCGCCTCATTGTAAAAGCCTCCGCTTTCCAGAGTTTTTGCGCCACGGAAGTTGTCCTGAAGAAGGTTCATGTATACTTTAGCCGCTTTTTTATAATCTTTCTCGGCGATATATTTTTCGGCGAGTTCTTCATATTTACTTCTGATCCGGTCAAATAATGATGTTTCCAGATAAAAATTCCCACCTCCGGAACCTCTTCTTCCTGAATTTTTCCTGTTCTGTTCTTTATCTTTTAATGCGGTGATGACGATCATGATAATAAAAGCGGCAATAATGAAAACCGCCATTGTGAAAATCACGCTCCAGACGCTTTCGTGAAAAAGCTGTGCTGCAATTCCGATGATCTTAAACACAGTCAGGATCATAAATGCAATCAGGAACTTGTCTATAAATTTCTGTTTATTCATCGTCATCAGAGTTTAAAATGGTTTTATCTTCACTGAACAGACGGTAAAGAAGAAGGATCACAAAAATCACCAGGATCCATACGAACCAGTTGTATCCGAACATTTTTATCAACGGATAAAACAGATACACAAGCATCGAAACAAGGACCACAGACAATATCATCTTCACCCAAAGCGGCACATTGTCACCACCCAGGTTTAAGGATTTCTTTTTGAAAATAAAAGAATAAATTCCTACCGCCCCGAACATGAAAATCACCAGATAAAGGATATCGGAAACCTTTGCGTTTTCCTTAGGACCATTATCATCTGACTCCAGGGTTCCTGTTTTTGAATCTTTAACGGGAGACGGAGGAAGCTCTGTAATATCAAGGGTTCCATACAACCGTCCGAGCGAATCCGCCATCAGCACCTGTTTTTTCATTAAAACAGATTTTACAATTCCTCCATCAACAGGTTTTCCTTTTGAATACTGTTTCAGTGAATCTGAAATCCGGCGTTCCATTTTTGCTTCCTGCTGAACCAGATGTCTGGTAATCTTTTTTGAATAAACAATTTTCAGGGAATCGCGGCTGTTTTGTTCTCTGGCATTGAGTTTTTCAATATCATTTCCTACTTCCCCGAGGTTTCTGCCACCTGATTTTTTATACCTTTCCCTGTCATTTTTATCTTTTGACATCGCAGCCCCTGCCGCTGTATATTCACTGGAAAGTTTTTTTCTTTCTTTTCCGTAAATAGAATCAATTTTCATGTCAATATCCGTCACACCGGACTGATAAGCAATGATATCTGCCTGAAGTTTTTCTGTTCCGTTCATAATTTTCCCAGACGAAACCAGAAAATCTTCTTTCTGGGTTTTGTCTTTGTCCGAAGGCAGAAAAATTCTTAAAAGTATTGCGATCACCACAACACTCCAGAAGATCCACCGGAAATTCCGGCTTCCCACAGTTTCTTTTTTATCCTGTGAACCTCCGAACAAGGCACTCAGCCAGCTTTCTCCAAAGGTAAACTGTCCAAATCCGTCACCTCTTGAAGTTCCCATGATATCCAGCGGAACTCCCAGTTCTACGGCTCTGTCAGGATATTTTTCTATATATTTTAAATATTTTTCAATTTCTTTTTTATTTCCTGCCATTACTTTTTTAAGGTCAAAAGGCAGATTTTTCATCCATTCTTCTTCATTTTTCGGCTGCTGAAGACCAGCCAGAACTTTCTCGTCATCCATTTCAACCGTGAAACTTTCGATATGCTGGGAAATTTTCACGCCATTCGAAGGTTTTCTTACTTTTCCTATTGAAATTTCAGGTTCCTGTATCACGGAAAGCCAGTCTATTTCTTCTGTCAGCTTCACAAAACCAAACTCAGGGTGCATGATCACAAACCTGCAGCCGACAGACTGCCAGTCTTCAGGATTGATTTTGGGATAAAATATCGTATTTTCAGGGATAAAAAGCCGGTCATCCACACATTGAAAGTAAGCATTTTTTCCAATGTCCTGAGGAGCTTCGTCATAGAAAACCAACAGACATCCATATAAAATATTGGGCTGGTCCGCCGGAACAGCATAAGACTTAACTTTATTGAGGTCTATTCCCAGCAATTCCATCTCCTGAAGCCACACCACGGGTGACGGGTCTTTGATTAAAAGGCCTTTTTTAGGATAGCTGTTTTTCGGAAAAGGTTTTATTCTAAGTTCCATAATCCAGGATCTGATCAATAAATGCTGTTAAATACATGGAATACATTTCCTCCATTGTTTTCACTTTCAGTAAGGTCTGCTTCGGAAGATAATATTCTGATCCGCCGTATTCCGAATTGGTGGCCAGGGCCAGAAAACCATATTCTGTGGAGGGAATATAAAATGTAGGAATTCCGGTATTGCTGCTCTTAAAAGTAAGCATTCCTCGGGAATCCGTAATGACCTCGCTGCCGTCCTGAAATGTAAATTTATTTTTATTCTGCTCTGCAAGGATCTTAACTGTAAATCTGTTTTTATATAAATTCAGGGAATTATCATACAGTTTGCAGAGTTCATTTCCTGAGATCACGAGATTATTGTTTTCGTTGATTCCCATTCTGTTGAAATTGCTGATGATTTTCATTCCGCTGCGATTCAGTTTGGCTACTTCTGTTTCTGCTTTGGCTACATTCTTGTCTATTTCACCATCATCATTGAAAATTGATTCTACAAATGCATTTCCTTCTAAACTGATTTTATAAAGAGAGGAATTCATAGGCTGATGCAGATAGAAATTTCTTCCGAAATAAATCAGATGATAGGAATTGGGAATATTCAATCCGGTAACGTTCTGCTCGGAATATTCTTTAGTATTCAGATTAAGCTTTGAGACCAGTTTTTTATCAGCCTGGTACTGGCATAAAATGAACTGCTGCTGTTTATTTTTAGCCAACGCAAACTGTCCTCTTGGTTTTACAGAAATATCTTCGATTAAAACCTCGCTTCCATGATAGGTTTTATAATAATCATAGGAGTTACGGTCATAATAATTATCCGAAAGGTAAGTTTTCAGCAGCTGCTTTTTTGAGCTTAAAATATAAAATTCGCCTTCGTATAAAAACTGGGCAATTTTGCTGGACGGCGTTGGAAACAGGATTGGGTAATTCTGCGGAAGATCTGTTTTTTTGCCATTAATTTGCTGAACTTTCTGCCTGCGTTCCGGCGGGTTTGCCCATAGCTCCTGAAGCGGAAGTTTAATCTTCTGAATATGTTTTCGGGCTCCTTTATGGTGTTTATAAAAATTCAGTTCACCGTAAGAGTCAGTCGTGATCAGGAATTTTAACCTGTCCCTGTTTTCGTGAATCACCTTCCGGACCTTTTCATCGGCAAGATTTTCCTGATGGGTAATGAAGAACACTTCAAGATCTTTTTCCGAATGCTCTTGATTAAAAAACTTTTCCAGCACTTCTGAAACTTCCAGCACCGGACTTACGTGATTAAGGTTTTCAATCACCTGCTCAGGCTTATCCAGAGAAATAGGAATCCCGGTCTGCCCCAATGCAAAAACTTTACACTCTGAATGGGCTTTGGGATGCCTGATGACCGCAATTGCCGATGCAAAAGCCAGTACTTTCGGCGTTCCCCAGTTTCTCAGGGAAGTATCTATTAAAATAATCCGTTCAAAAATATTTTCTTCCGGCGGTATTTCTCTTTGAATATATAATGCTTCATTATTGGCCACGCGGTTCATAAATACCTCATCATCATTGGCAAATTCCGACAAAAGCATTCTGTGGAGATCACCTTTGTTCGCCATATCTGAAATTCCTCCAATAGGCTGCTCACCGGGAGAAAGATGGCGCATAGGAATTCTCAACCCGCTCCAGATCCTTTTGATCAGGCTTCCTACCTGAAACGTTTTAGGCTCTTCAATGAGCTGCTGGATAAAATCTTTGTCGGTTTCTATGGTTGTCTCTTCCTCCACGACTTCGTCATCCAGCTCCGGTTCATCAATGTGATCGCGCATGGCATCAATGATGGACTGGGTAGTAGGAAATCTTTCGTTTAAAAGATTAAGAGTACTCAGATCTTTATTAATCGCTGACGGCCCTGCATATTTTTTTTCAGCACTTGCAGCCAGCATATGAGGTCTTTTGTAGTAGACAGCCAGAATCATTTCGGCTCGGCTCGGCGCTATTCTGTTGTGGGCGTCCTGAAACAGGGTCTGAAGAAGTATCATTCTGTTTTGTCCCTGTTTATAGACTTTATTTAAGGATTTCAGCTTTTCAAGGAATTCAATGCTCTTTTCTGCGGTAAAATCAAAGTTTCCGATACTGTGAAAATTCGCGGTATGTTTCAGAGGTCCGGCAAAATCGGTGTAGCCGTCCTGCATGGCGTACAGAACAATCAAAAGGGCACCGAACGGCGGCCATCCCAATGGTTGAAGTTCTTTCAGAATCTCTATCACATAAGGTCTGTAGGCTATAGCCCCAACCCCCGGAATCGAGATGAGGTTGTTATCATGGTACCCGGAATCCCCGGCAATATCCTCGTCGGTCTCCCACTCCCAAAAGTAGTTTTCATATGACTGGAAATATTCGTTCAGATCCATTCTTTTGTTTTTTCGGTAAGACGGAATGAGCTTACAGACAGCGGCCGTAAATCTTCTTTTTTAATGGGAAGATAGGTTCCGTCTTCATTCCATAAAAGCCATTTGTCCGACCCTTTATTATATTGCTGCTGAAGGAGAGAACTTAGATTTTTAAATTCAAAATCGAATCCTGCAGGCAGAAGATGCCCGTGTTTTGTCCAATAGGTTTTCCCCGGAAGACTCAACAAAGGAGTTCCGAGAAATAATGCTTTATCATTAATCACCGCCCATTCTATTTTTTCAAGCTTAAAATTCTGCTGGAGTGGGATGTTTTCTTTAATTTCTGATAGAATGCTTACTAATGCTACCACAGGATGTTCTTCGCTGCCGGGTTTTAATCTGACCTGAATTTTTTCATCGATTCCAAAATAATTCTGGTTCGAAGCCGGGAAGGTAAGACGCAATGCTTTGTCTATTGGTGACCACAGCAAAGCGGTTCTCATTTTTTTGCTAGGAACCAAAGCTTCTTTTTTAAATAAAAGCCCTTCGCGCAGTTCATACAATATAAAATCGGGCAGCTGCTGAATTTCCGCAGATACAGCCTGCTCTTCAGTGAAACCTTTCAGCCACACTGTATCATCATCCACTGCGATCTGTACATTTTTCCAGTCTCTGACAGCGCCTAAAAAATCTTCATCAGCCCGTGGAAGTTCTGCCCAGAATTCTTTTATACGCTTTGAAGGATCTTCTGCCATAAGCTTTCAATTTCTTGCTGGATATACTGTTTCTGCTCGGGATTTCTGATCCAGTCGCAGCGGGTCTGCAGGTATCTCAGTTTATCTTTGATGACATTCTGCTCTTCAAAGCTGAGGGTACCGCTGTTCCATTTTTCCACGAGGATCTTTACGTCTTTCATCACTTCCTCCGGATTGGGAGTTTTGTTCTGCATCGCCTGGGGATGGGACTTCGGATGATCATCTTTTTCAATAGTCCTGTTGATAATTCCTTCCAAGATCTCAATCTGCTCTTCCGTATCCCAGATATGTTTCAGTACCCATAAATCAGAAAGTACAGCTTCATTTCTTTCGCAGATGAGTGCACTGGCTGCAATCAGGTTTTGAAGTTTTACCGCTCTACGATCGGAGATGGCAATTCCCGTATTCCGAAGGCTGATGATGGTGTTCAGATAGACTTCATAAATAGGTCGGAGATCTACTGTTTTACATAAATTCTGAAGCTCTCTGATCTCGTCGGCATGAATCTCAGGAATATCCGCATCCGTTTCGTTTTCCAGCTTTCTTCCGGCAAGAAGTACCTGCTGAAGAAGTTCGGGATTTACATAATCTACATTAATTCTCACCAGAAAACGGTCAAACAGAGCGTTCAGTGATTCATCTTCAGGAAGCACATTGCTGGCCCCCACGAACATGAGTGCGGGCAGTTTTTTTGTTTCTTTTCCTCTTTTGAAGATCTTTTCGTTCAGCGCCGTCAGCAATGAATTCAGGATCGCTGAATTGGCATTGAAAATTTCATCCAGGAAAACCAGTGAAGCCTCAGGCATCATGCCTTCCGTATTGGTGAGAAGTTCACCTTCTTTTAATTTCCTGATATCAAAGGGCCCGAAAATTTCGTTCGGTTCTGTAAAACGTGTTAATAAATATTCAAAGTTTCTGCCGTCTTTCACTGTTTTTGAAAGCGTTCTTACAATCGCTGATTTCGCGGTACCCGGAGGTCCGTACAAAAATGCATTTTCTTTTGCCAGCAGACATATTCCCAGCAGATCCACTACATCATTTTTCCCTACGAAGGTGTCTTTTACGTAGCTGAGAACGGTATTAAATTTTGTGATATTTTGAGTCATTGATTATTCTTCAGTTATTATTTTTAATTCTCTCCAAAATTCCTCCTTATACATTCCAAACTCCCCGATAAGCAGCTGATTAAGATATGGAATTTCAGCAAGTTCATAAGCTTTCTTTTCTACAATTCTTTCCAGATACAATTTCCGGTATATTTTGTCTTTCAGTTCCTTTTCCCAGTCGATTTTTTCAAGATGAAGAGGATATCCTATCCCTGAATAATGAAACCGGGTAAGAATATCTTCCAGAATGCCCACCAACGGATCATTGGGATCAGCGGTATGAAGCAGGGATGCAATCTGAGGTAAAAATCTCAATGATAAATCCGCAGACAAAACAGAAGAAGTATCCTGTGCTATTTTCAGTTTCGGGATCAGCTTATCGAGATCTTTTGCTGTATTTTCCCGGATAAGATAGAGCTGGGTACTGTGATACAACACTTTTGCCGCCCAAACTGCCGCTTCTTTATGACAGTGAATTTCTGTTGACAAAAATTCCAGTCTCTCTTTTTCAAATTCTGTTTCAAAATAATCTCCGGCTTCCATTTCCTCCTTCTTTGAGATCTCCTGTATGTTTGAAAAAACAGTCATGCTTCCGCTTTTCCGCAGCAGAAAAATAGTATCCAAAAATGGGGAGCCCGTTTGCATCATCTAACAAAAATAAAACTATTTCGCAGAGAATAAAATTTTTATATGAATGATTGCTCATTAAATAATGTTTACGTTGTGGAATGGATAAAAACGTTGATTTAATGAGGGTGAAATGCTTTTCTGGTGTTTTTTGTTTGTGCGAATTTTTTTCTTCCAATTAATAAAAGCTCATAGGTTTTGGAAACCTATGGGGTTTGTGGTGTTTGCGGATATTTATTTAAGGATATCGGTTTTGGGTTTTTGGTTGGGGGGGGGGGGGGGGGGGCGGCCAACACCAAACCCACCACAAACCCCACAAAAATATATAAATTAAAAAAAAAAAG
>NZ_JAELVM010000006.1 GCF_016745235.1 Chryseobacterium endalhagicum
GAGACATCTTTTAAGGGTCGTTGGAGATGACGACGTTGATAGGCTACAGGTGTAAAGCTGGTAACAGCATAGCCGAGTAGTACTAATTACCCGTAGATTTATAGCCTATTGGTTGCTATATAATTAATTTAAATTATTTAATCATTGAATGATTTAATAATAATAACAAGCCTTTTATGCGCAGTCAAGGTTTTGTCTTTGTGAAAGTTTTTATCGAATTAAAACTTGTAAAATGTAGGCTGTACAAAGTATAATGTAAAATACATTGTACAAGATACACCCGACATTCTACAATATATACCTTCTTTAGGGTGGTTTTAGCGGTGGGGCTCACCTGTTCCCATTCCGAACACAGAAGTTAAGCCCACCAGCGCCGATGGTACTGCGAAAGCGGGAGAGTAGGCCGCCGCCAGTTTTTATTAAAAAGTCTCATACAGTTTTGTATGAGACTTTTTTGTTATATACCTATACCAGATATCCAAACCATACCAATATAAATGATCAATGATAAGTTATGAATCACCAATTATCAAGCATAATAGATCAGTAATTAGTAATTGGTAATGAGTAATGCGGGGGCAGAACCTTGTAACTGCTGCTGCTATCCAGCATCACAGATCACTTATCAATCATCATTGATCACTTATCTTTAAATTTGCCATAAGCCATAAGCCATAAGCCATAAGCCATAAGCCATAAGCCATAAGCCATAAGCCATAAGCTGATAAGCTCCGTAGGAGCACCCTGTTAATAGATATTGATATTATGTTTTGGATTTATCAGCCCTGTAAGGGCGGCCTGTTGCTATATTGATTATTCATATCTAATTAATCAGAATAAAGAATACAAAAATCCTGTACAATACGTACAGGATTTTTTTTGTTTTAAACTTTTAGAAACATTTAATTGATAGCCAATATATTCAATAGGAGCGGGCTTTAGCCCGCTTACAACAGAATCATAATAGAAAAGGCTTCAGCCAAAACCTAGATTCCAGGATTTTTAACAACATTTTTCCATATCTGTAAAATAAAAATCTACTCAATCTGCTTGATCAGCGAGAGGTATTAAAACATAAGGCTCGGTGCTATCCGTGGGATCTGTGGGAAATTCATTCTTCCACTTAGTAACGTTATTCTACCATAAGTTGATTATTAATAGAAATTAGTTCACTTATTCTATTAATTGATCACCTTCCAAATATTCAGAAAGATGGAACTTCTACCTTCATATTTCCTTGCTAAAGTTTACGTCTTTGTTTATCTTAACTTCTCATCCTGGAAATATTCTTTGTCTGCCTTTGTGGTTATACTATCCATCAATAAATATCCAGTGGCAATTCCTAAAGATGATTTTGCTTGTTTTCCTTATTCACCAGGAGCGGGCTTTAGCCCGCTTAGAACAGAATCAGAACAGGAGGCTTTAGCCAAAAACCTAGACTACATATTTTTCCCATATCATTTTCAAGCCATCATAAAAAGAATTTGCTCAATCCGCCAGATCAGCGAGAGGTATTAAAACATAAAGCTCGGTGTATTCTAAGACATATGCTATCTGCGGGATCCGTGGGAAATTCATTCTTCCACTTAGTAACGATGCTTCATCATAAGTTGATTATTAATAGAAATTAGTTCACTTATTCTATTAATTGATCAGCTTCCCAATATTCAGAAAGATGGAACTTCTACCTTCGTATTTCCTTGCTAAAGTTTACGCCTTTGTTTACCTTAACTTCCATTCTGGAAATATTCTTTGTCTGCCTTTGCGGTTATATTAGCCATCAATAATATCCAGTGGCAATTCCTAAAGATGATTTTGACTGTTTTCCTTATTCATTAGCAGCGGGCTTTAGCCCGCTTACAACAGAATCAGAATAGGAAAGGCTTCAGCCAAAACCTAGACTCCAATATTTTTTCTATAACATTTTCAAGCCATCATAAAAAGAATTTGCTCAATCCTCCAGATCAGCGAGAGGTATTAAAACATAAAGTTCGGTGCTATCTGCGGGATCTGTGGGAAAATCATTCTTCCACTCTAGTAACGCTATTTTACCATAAGTTGATTATTAATAAAAATAAGTCCACCTATTCTATTAATTGATCAGCTTCCAAATATTCAGAAAGATGGAATTTCTATCTTTGTATTTTCTTGCTAAAGTTTACGTCTTTGTTTATCTTAACTTCCCATTCTGGAAATATTCTTTGTCTGCCTTTGCGGTTATACTATCTATCAATAAATATCCAGTGACAATCCCTAAAATTGATTTTGCTTGTTTTCTTATTCACCAGGAGCGGGCTTCAGCCCGCTTACAACAGAATCAGAATAGAAAGGCTTTAGCCAAACTTAGATTCCCATATTTTCCTCAGATTATCCCAACTTTGAAGCCTTTTTTCCTGGCTTTATTCCAAATCTAAAGCATATTCTTGAGTATTTTAAGGATCCTTTCCATTATCAATATTTACAATCAGTCATTGTGGATAAGTCCGGTTTTCTATTAACGTATTCAAAAATAGTATCTTACGGAGCTACTTATCCCCAATGCGTCTTGTATGTAAATTTTATGTTAAATAAGTTTGTTTTGCGTTTGAATAAGTTGTTATCTTTGCCCCACTGAAAAACGAAAGATATTCGGTAGCGCAGAAGAGCTTTTAGGTAAGCATAATTATTTAGGATTAACTTTAAGATAGAGGGAAAAAGCTTTTAAAATTTTTAGAAATAAAAGTTGTGAGAGTTAAAAAAGTTTGTATCTTTGCAGTCCGGTTAAACGGGGAGCAGAAGTTAATAAAGATAAAGGTTTTGAAAGGATTTAGGGTTAGTTAAAAAACTTTAAATTTTCCTGTAAAACATTTTGTCATTAAAAAATAAATACTTACTTTTGCAACCGCAAATAAGGAACGAAACGACAGAAAAGATTCCTTATATATTGCGGAAAGAAAAAAGATCATTGACATACAATATAACAACCAAGTAAGAAAAAAACTAAAGCGTAAAACACTTTGAGCGGGTCAGGAAAAACATACAATGGAGAGTTTGATCCTGGCTCAGGATGAACGCTAGCGGGAGGCCTAACACATGCAAGCCGAGCGGTAGGTTTCCTTCGGGAGACTGAGAGCG
>NZ_JAELVM010000007.1 GCF_016745235.1 Chryseobacterium endalhagicum
ATTGGTAATGAGTAATGCGGGGGCAGAACCTTGTAACTACTACTACCCAGCATCACAGATCACTTATCAATCATCATTGATCACTTATCTTTACATAAGCCATAAGCCATAAGCCATAAGCTGGTAAGCTCCGTAGGAGCGCCCTGTTAATAGATATTGATATTATGTTTTGGATTTGCTAGCCCTGTAAGGGCGGCCTGTAGCTATATTTAATATTCATTATTCATATCTAATTAATCAAAATATAAGAATACAAAAATCCTGTACAATACGTACAGGATTTTTTTTGTTTTAAACTTTTTAGAAACATTTAATTGATAGCCAAAATATTCAATAGAAGCGGGCTGAAGCCCGCTTACAACAGAATCATAATAGGAAAGGCTTCAGCCAAACCTAGACTCCAATATTTTTCCCATATCATTTTCAAGCCATCATAAAAAGAATTTGCTCAATCCGCCAGATCAGCGAGATGTATTAAAACATAAAGCTCGGTGCGATCTGCGGGATCTGTGGGAAAATCATTCTTCCAATTAGTAACGCTGCCTTACCATAAATTGATTATTAATAGAAATTAGTTCACTTATTTCTATTAATTGATCAGCTTCCAAATATTCAGAAAGATGGAACTTCTACCTTCGTATTTCCTTGCTAAAGTTTACGTCTTTGTTTATCTTAACTTCCCATCCTGGAAATATTCTTTGTCTGCCTTTGCAGTTATATTAGCCATCAATAATATCCAGTGGCAATTCCTAAAGATGATTTTGACTGTTTTCCTTATTCATTAGCAGCGGGCTTTAGCCCGCTTACAACAGAATCAGAATAGGAAAGGCTTCAGCCAAAACATAGACTCCAATATTTTTCCCATATCATTTTCAAGCCATCATAAAAAGAATTTGCTCAATCTGTCAGATCAGCGAGAGTTATTAAAACATAAAGCTCGGTGCTATCCGAGGGATCCGTGGGAAAATCATTCTTCCACTTAGTAACGTTATTCTACCATAAGTTGATTATTAATAGAAATTAGTTCACTTATTTCTATTAATTGATCAGCTTCCAAATATTCAGAAAGATGGAACTTCTACCTTCGTATTTCCTTGCTAAAGTTTACGTCTTTGTTTATCTTAACTTCCCATCCTGGAAATATTCTTTGTCTGCCTTTGCGGTTATACTATCTGTCAATAAATATCCAGTGGTAATTCCTAAAGATGATTTTGCCTGTTTTCCTTATTCACCAGGAGCGGGCTTTAGCCCGCTTACAACAGAATTAGAATAGGAAAGGCTTTAGCCAAACCTAGACTCCAATATTTTTCCCATATCATTTTCAAGCCATCATAAAAAGAATTTGCTCAATCTGCCAGATCAGCGAGATGTATTAAAACATAAAGCTCGGTGTCATCCGAGGAATCTGTGGGAAAATCATTCTTCCACCTAGTAACGCTGCTTCATCATAAGCTGATTATTAATAGAAATTAGTTCACTTATTCTATTAATTGATCAGCTTCCAAATATTCAGAAAAATGGAACTTCTACCTTCGTATTTCTTTGCTAAAGTTTACGCCTTTGTTTACCTTAACTTCCCATCCTGGAAATATTCTTTGTCTGCCTTTGCGGTTATACTATCTATCAATAAATATCCAGTGGCAATTCCTAAAGATGATTTTGACTGTTTTCCTTATTCACCAGGAGCAGGCTTCAGCCCGCTTAGAACAGAATCAGAATAGGAAAGGCTTCAGCCAAAACCTAGATTCCAATATTTTCTTCTAAATATCTTTCCATATTTTATAAAGTCTGCTCAATCTGCCAGATCCGCGAGAGGTATTAAAACATAAAGCTCGGTGCTATCTACGGGATCTGTGGGAAAATCATTCTTCCACTCTTTAGTAACGCTGCTTTACCATAAGTTGATTATTAATAGAAATTAGTTCACTTATTCTATTAATTGATCAGCTTCCAAATATTCAGAAAGATGGAACTTCTACCTTCATATTTCCTTGCTAAAGTTTACGTCTTTGTTTATCTTAACTTCTCATCCTGGAAATATTCTTTGTCTGCCTTTGTGGTTATACTA
>NZ_JAELVM010000008.1 GCF_016745235.1 Chryseobacterium endalhagicum
AAAGAAGTTAGGCTCCAAGTAAGTAAAGGGTGGTATTTCAACGTTGGCTCCACCAACACTAGCGTGCCGGCTTCAAAGCCTCCCACCTATCCTACACATTACTTACTCAAAGTCAATACGAAGTTATAGTAAAGGTTCACAGGGTCTTTTCGTCCCATTGCGGGTAATCGGCATCTTCACCGATACTACAATTTCACCGAGCTCGTGGCTGAGACAGTGCCCAGATCGTTACACCATTCGTGCAGGTCGGAACTTACCCGACAAGGAATTTCGCTACCTTAGGACCGTTATAGTTACGGCCGCCGTTTACTGGGGCTTCAGTTAATGCCTTCGATTTAACTCTAAGCACCTTCCTTAACCTTCCAGCACCGGGCAGGTGTCAGACCCTATACAGCATCTTTCGATTTAGCAGAGTCCTGTGTTTTTGATAAACAGTCGCCTGGGCCTCTTCACTGCGGCCACCATTGCTGATGGCGTCTCTTCTTCCGAAGTTACGAGACTATTTTGCCTAGTTCCTTAGCCACGACTCACTCGAGCACCTTAGGATTCTCTCCTCGACTACCTGTGTCGGTTTTGGTACGGGTTGCTTCACTTCGGCTTTTCTTGGAAGCACTTTCCTTACAGCAACTTCGCCCGAAGGCTAGGTCTTGACTATTCCGTCAGTCTCCAGTAAGTACGGCACTCCGTCCCCTTTTTAGTGTGAGCAAGTATGGGAATATTAACCCATTGTCCATCCACTACCCCTTTCGGGTTCGCGTTAGGTCCCGACTAACCCTCAGCTGATTAGCATGGCTGAGGAAACCTTAGTCTTTCGGTGAGGGGGTTTCTCGCCCCCTTTATCGTTACTTATGCCTACATTTTCTTTTCTATCCGCTCCACAATACCTCGCGGTACTGCTTCGGCGCAAATAGAATGCTCTCCTACCAGATATACCCCTAAGGTATAAATCCATAGCTTCGGTAATATGTTTATGCCCGATTATTATCCATGCCGGACCGCTCGACTAGTGAGCTGTTACGCACTCTTTAAATGAATGGCTGCTTCCAAGCCAACATCCTAGCTGTCAATGCAGTCCAACCGCGTTGCTTCAACTTAACATATATTTGGGGACCTTAGCTGTTGGTCTGGGTTCTTTCCCTCTCGGACATGGACCTTAGCACCCATGCCCTCACTGCCGCAGAACATTTATTAGCATTCGGAGTTTGTCAGGAATTGGTAGGCGATGAAACCCCCGCATCCAATCAGTAGCTCTACCTCTAATAAACTCATTTGCGACGCTGCACCTAAATGCATTTCGGAGAGTACGAGCTATCTCCCAGTTTGATTGGCCTTTCACCCCTACCCACAGGTCATCCGAAGACTTTTCAACGTCAACCGGTTCGGTCCTCCACTCTGTGTTACCAGAGCTTCAACCTGCCCATGGGTAGATCACAAGGTTTCGCGTCTAATACTACTAACTAAGCGCCCTATTCAGACTCGCTTTCGCTCCGGCTCCGGTACTTAATACCTTAACCTCGCTAGTAACATTAACTCGTAGGCTCATTATGCAAAAGGCACGCCGTCACCCAACTTGTGGGCTCCGACCGCTTGTAGGCGTACGGTTTCAGGTTCTATTTCACCCTTCTATTCGAAGTGCTTTTCACCTTTCCTTCACAGTACTTGTTCACTATCGGTCTTTCAGGAGTATTTAGCCTTGGAGGATGGTCCCCCCATATTCAGACAGGATTTCACGTGTCCCGCCCTACTCATTTATCA
>NZ_JAELVM010000009.1 GCF_016745235.1 Chryseobacterium endalhagicum
GAGCCAGGATCAAACTCTCCATTGTATGTTTTTCCTGACCCGCTCAAAGTGTTTTACGCTTTAGTTTTTTTCTTACTTGGTTGTTATATTGTATGTCAATGATCTTTTTTCTTTCCGCAATGTATAAGGAATCTTTCTGTCGTTCTGTTCCTTATTTGCGGTTGCAAAAGTAAGTATTTATTTTTTAATGACAAAATGTTTTACAAGAAAATTTAAAGTTTTTTTTAACTAACCCTAAATCCTTTCAAAACCCTTATCCTTATTAACTTCTGCTCCCCGTTTAACCGGACTGCAAAGATACAAACTTTTTTAACTCTCACAACTTTTATTTCTAAAAATTTTAAAAGCTTTTTTCCTGTATCTTAAAGTTAATCCTAAATAATTATGCTTACCTAAAAGCTCTTCTGCGCTACTGTATAACTCTCGTTTTTCAGTGGGGCAAAGATAACAACTTATTCAAACGCAAAACAAACTTATTTAACATAAAATTTACATACAAGACGCATTGGGGATAAGTAGCTCCGTAAGGTTCTATTTTTGAAGGCATTAATAGAAAACCGGACTTATCCACAATGACTGATTATTAATGATCGTTGTGGAGGGAGGATAAATGGTAGTAGCGGAAAGGTTTGTTCAATAGTTGGAAATAGGGTCTGAGTGGATAGTAAGCTCAAGAAGGAACGCTTCACTTTTGGAAGTGGCAGCCGAAGTTTTAGGGAGGATAATTTTAAATATTGGCTGGATAAGTTTTTTGGGAAAGATAAAGTTTAGAAAGAAGGAAGATGATTCTTTCAGTGATCGCGCAGTTTCGTGAGATCTATTGTTTCATAAATTATGACTATAATGAAAGCCATGCGACCTGCCAGGTGTTAAGATTATTGAAAACTATAAGAATATCAGATTGGTTTGTATAAAGGTATAGGTGTAAAAATTCCTGAGATAATAGTTAACAGCAATGAATATCTCACGCAGATCTACCGGATTGAACAGATTGTTTCTTAATTACAAGTAATATATATAAGGACAACCGCTTAAGTCTAGCTCTAAGTTTTGGCTAAAGCCTATTGCACTGGGTATGCATTGTAAGCGGGCTGAAGCCCGCTCCTATTGAATATTTTGGCTATCAATTAAATGTTTCTATAAAAGTTTAAAACAAAAAAAATCCTGTATGTATTGTACAGGATTTGTATTCTTTATTTTGATTAATTAGATATGAATAATGAATATAACAACAGGCCGCCTTACAGGGCTGATAAATCCAAAACATAATATTATAAATATCTATCCTATTAACAGGGCGCTCCTAAGGAGCTTACTGCTTATGGCTTATGGCTTATGGCTTATGGCTTATGGCTTATGGCTTATGGCAAATTTAAAGATAAGTGATTAATGATGATTGATCTGTGATGCTGGGTAGTAGTAGTTACAAGGTTCTGCCCCCGCATTACTCATTACTCATTACTCATTACTGATGATTGATAATTGATATTGGTATTTTTTGGATGGGTATAAAAAAAAAGTCTCACACATAAATGTATGAGACTTTTTAATAAAAACTGGCGGCGGCCTACTCTCCCGCTTTCGCAGTACCATCGGCGCTGGTGGGCTTAACTTCTGTGTTCGGAATGGGAACAGGTGAGCCCCACCGCTAAAA